>NZ_CP162778.1:0-4800000 GCF_054668565.1 Pseudomonas sp. S1_G07
CAAAACAAAACCCCTGTCTGCGTTAGCAAACAGGGGTTTCGGAATTTAATCTTGACGATGACCTACTCTCACATGGGGAAACCCCACACTACCATCGGCGATGCATCGTTTCACTACTGAGTTCGGGATGGGATCAGGTGGTTCCAATGCTCTATGGTCGTCAAGAAATTCGGGTACCGAATCGTGGCCAGCTGGCCGCGCTTCAGCAAATTGGGTATGTGACAGCTTTCGGTGTTTTGTGAGCGTCGAACTTTCGGTTCATTTCGTCTTCACACACCGCAATCTGGTGCTCTTTCGCCTTTCGGCTCGAAGCAAGCAAATTGCTTGGGTGTTATATGGTCAAGCCTCACGGGCAATTAGTATTGGTTAGCTCAACGCCTCACAGCGCTTACACACCCAACCTATCAACGTCGTAGTCTTCGACGGCCCTTCAGGGAACTCAAGGTTCCAGTGAGATCTCATCTTGAGGCTAGTTTCCCGCTTAGATGCTTTCAGCGGTTATCTATTCCGAACATAGCTACCCGGCAATGCCACTGGCGTGACAACCGGAACACCAGAGGTTCGTCCACTCCGGTCCTCTCGTACTAGGAGCAGCCCCTCTCAAATCTCAAACGTCCACGGCAGATAGGGACCGAACTGTCTCACGACGTTCTAAACCCAGCTCGCGTACCACTTTAAATGGCGAACAGCCATACCCTTGGGACCGGCTTCAGCCCCAGGATGTGATGAGCCGACATCGAGGTGCCAAACACCGCCGTCGATATGAACTCTTGGGCGGTATCAGCCTGTTATCCCCGGAGTACCTTTTATCCGTTGAGCGATGGCCCTTCCATACAGAACCACCGGATCACTAAGACCTACTTTCGTACCTGCTCGACGTGTCTGTCTCGCAGTCAAGCGCGCTTTTGCCTTTATACTCTACGACCGATTTCCGACCGGTCTGAGCGCACCTTCGTACTCCTCCGTTACTCTTTAGGAGGAGACCGCCCCAGTCAAACTACCCACCATACACTGTCCTCGATCCGGATAACGGACCTGAGTTAGAACCTCAAAGTTGCCAGGGTGGTATTTCAAGGTTGGCTCCACGCGAACTGGCGTCCACGCTTCAAAGCCTCCCACCTATCCTACACAAGCAAATTCAAAGTCCAGTGCAAAGCTATAGTAAAGGTTCACGGGGTCTTTCCGTCTAGCCGCGGATACACTGCATCTTCACAGCGATTTCAATTTCACTGAGTCTCGGGTGGAGACAGCGCCGCCATCGTTACGCCATTCGTGCAGGTCGGAACTTACCCGACAAGGAATTTCGCTACCTTAGGACCGTTATAGTTACGGCCGCCGTTTACCGGGGCTTCGATCAAGAGCTTCGCGTTAGCTAACCCCATCAATTAACCTTCCGGCACCGGGCAGGCGTCACACCCTATACGTCCACTTTCGTGTTTGCAGAGTGCTGTGTTTTTAATAAACAGTCGCAGCGGCCTGGTATCTTCGACCGGCATGAGCTTACGGAGCAAGTCCTTCACCCTCACCGGCGCACCTTCTCCCGAAGTTACGGTGCCATTTTGCCTAGTTCCTTCACCCGAGTTCTCTCAAGCGCCTTGGTATTCTCTACCCAACCACCTGTGTCGGTTTGGGGTACGGTTCCTGGTTACCTGAAGCTTAGAAGCTTTTCTTGGAAGCATGGCATCAACCACTTCGTCATCTAAAAGATGACTCGTCATCAGCTCTCGGCCTTAAGATCCCGGATTTACCTAAGATCTCAGCCTACCACCTTAAACTTGGACAACCAACGCCAAGCTGGCCTAGCCTTCTCCGTCCCTCCATCGCAATAACCAGAAGTACAGGAATATTAACCTGTTTTCCATCGACTACGCTTTTCAGCCTCGCCTTAGGGACCGACTAACCCTGCGTCGATTAACGTTGCGCAGGAAACCTTGGTCTTTCGGCGTGGGTGTTTTTCACACCCATTGTCGTTACTCATGTCAGCATTCGCACTTCTGATACCTCCAGCAAGCTTCTCAACTCACCTTCACAGGCTTACAGAACGCTCCTCTACCGCATCACTTACGTGATACCCGTAGCTTCGGTGTATGGTTTGAGCCCCGTTACATCTTCCGCGCAGGCCGACTCGACTAGTGAGCTATTACGCTTTCTTTAAAGGGTGGCTGCTTCTAAGCCAACCTCCTAGCTGTCTAAGCCTTCCCACATCGTTTCCCACTTAACCATAACTTTGGGACCTTAGCTGACGGTCTGGGTTGTTTCCCTTTTCACGACGGACGTTAGCACCCGCCGTGTGTCTCCCATGCTCGGCACTTGTAGGTATTCGGAGTTTGCATCGGTTTGGTAAGTCGGGATGACCCCCTAGCCGAAACAGTGCTCTACCCCCTACAGTGATACATGAGGCGCTACCTAAATAGCTTTCGAGGAGAACCAGCTATCTCCGAGCTTGATTAGCCTTTCACTCCGATCCACAGGTCATCCGCTAACTTTTCAACGGTAGTCGGTTCGGTCCTCCAGTTAGTGTTACCCAACCTTCAACCTGCCCATGGATAGATCGCCCGGTTTCGGGTCTATTCCCAGCGACTAGACGCCCTATTAAGACTCGCTTTCGCTACGCCTCCCCTATTCGGTTAAGCTCGCCACTGAAAATAAGTCGCTGACCCATTATACAAAAGGTACGCAGTCACCCAACAAAGTGGGCTCCCACTGCTTGTACGCATACGGTTTCAGGATCTATTTCACTCCCCTCTCCGGGGTTCTTTTCGCCTTTCCCTCACGGTACTAGTTCACTATCGGTCAGTCAGTAGTATTTAGCCTTGGAGGATGGTCCCCCCATATTCAGACAAAGTTTCTCGTGCTCCGTCCTACTCGATTTCATGACTAAGAGATTTTCGCGTACAGGGCTATCACCCACTATGGCCGCACTTTCCAGAGCGTTCCGCTAATCTCAAAGCCACTTAAGGGCTAGTCCCCGTTCGCTCGCCACTACTAAGGGAATCTCGGTTGATTTCTTTTCCTCAGGGTACTTAGATGTTTCAGTTCCCCTGGTTCGCCTCTTGCACCTATGTATTCAGTACAAGATAACCATCTTATGATGGCTGGGTTCCCCCATTCAGACATCTCCGGATCAAAGTCTGTTTGCCGACTCCCCGAAGCTTTTCGCAGGCTACCACGTCTTTCATCGCCTCTGACTGCCAAGGCATCCACCGTATGCGCTTCTTCACTTGACCATATAACCCCAAGCAATCTGGTTATACTGTGAAGACGACATTCGCCGAAAATTCGATAATACTCAATTAAGAGATACTCACAAATTTTACCTTAGCCTGAGCCGTTACCAGTGAAAGTAACGTCCAGTCTATCTTTCTATCACATACCCAAATTTTTAAAGAACGATCTAATCAAAGACTAGAAATCAATATTCACGCCGGAATATTCATTTCTAAACTCTAACAAGTAAAAGCAGTTAATGGTGGAGCCAAACGGGATCGAACCGTTGACCTCCTGCGTGCAAGGCAGGCGCTCTCCCAGCTGAGCTATGGCCCCATAACAAAATTGGTGGGTCTGGGCAGATTCGAACTGCCGACCTCACCCTTATCAGGGGTGCGCTCTAACCAACTGAGCTACAGACCCAATTTCGAGCGCGTAACTGTTAGCTTGGAGCTATCAGCTTGGAGCTTAAAGCTGCTTCTATCGTCTTCTTCAATGAATCAAGCAATTCGTGTGGGAACTTATGGAGCAGCTGATGTCGTCGATTAAGGAGGTGATCCAGCCGCAGGTTCCCCTACGGCTACCTTGTTACGACTTCACCCCAGTCATGAATCACACCGTGGTAACCGTCCTCCCGAAGGTTAGACTAGCTACTTCTGGTGCAACCCACTCCCATGGTGTGACGGGCGGTGTGTACAAGGCCCGGGAACGTATTCACCGCGACATTCTGATTCGCGATTACTAGCGATTCCGACTTCACGCAGTCGAGTTGCAGACTGCGATCCGGACTACGATCGGTTTTATGGGATTAGCTCCACCTCGCGGCTTGGCAACCCTCTGTACCGACCATTGTAGCACGTGTGTAGCCCAGGCCGTAAGGGCCATGATGACTTGACGTCATCCCCACCTTCCTCCGGTTTGTCACCGGCAGTCTCCTTAGAGTGCCCACCATTACGTGCTGGTAACTAAGGACAAGGGTTGCGCTCGTTACGGGACTTAACCCAACATCTCACGACACGAGCTGACGACAGCCATGCAGCACCTGTCTCAATGTTCCCGAAGGCACCAATCTATCTCTAGAAAGTTCATTGGATGTCAAGGCCTGGTAAGGTTCTTCGCGTTGCTTCGAATTAAACCACATGCTCCACCGCTTGTGCGGGCCCCCGTCAATTCATTTGAGTTTTAACCTTGCGGCCGTACTCCCCAGGCGGTCAACTTAATGCGTTAGCTGCGCCACTAAGAGCTCAAGGCTCCCAACGGCTAGTTGACATCGTTTACGGCGTGGACTACCAGGGTATCTAATCCTGTTTGCTCCCCACGCTTTCGCACCTCAGTGTCAGTATCAGTCCAGGTGGTCGCCTTCGCCACTGGTGTTCCTTCCTATATCTACGCATTTCACCGCTACACAGGAAATTCCACCACCCTCTACCATACTCTAGTCAGTCAGTTTTGAATGCAGTTCCCAGGTTGAGCCCGGGGATTTCACATCCAACTTAACAAACCACCTACGCGCGCTTTACGCCCAGTAATTCCGATTAACGCTTGCACCCTCTGTATTACCGCGGCTGCTGGCACAGAGTTAGCCGGTGCTTATTCTGTCGGTAACGTCAAAACCACCACGTATTAGGTAATGGCCCTTCCTCCCAACTTAAAGTGCTTTACAATCCGAAGACCTTCTTCACACACGCGGCATGGCTGGATCAGGCTTTCGCCCATTGTCCAATATTCCCCACTGCTGCCTCCCGTAGGAGTCTGGACCGTGTCTCAGTTCCAGTGTGACTGATCATCCTCTCAGACCAGTTACGGATCGTCGCCTTGGTGAGCCATTACCCCACCAACTAGCTAATCCGACCTAGGCTCATCTGATAGCGCAAGGCCCGAAGGTCCCCTGCTTTCTCCCGTAGGACGTATGCGGTATTAGCGTCCGTTTCCGAACGTTATCCCCCACTACCAGGCAGATTCCTAGGCATTACTCACCCGTCCGCCGCTCTCAAGAGAAGCAAGCTTCTCTCTACCGCTCGACTTGCATGTGTTAGGCCTGCCGCCAGCGTTCAATCTGAGCCATGATCAAACTCTTCAGTTCAAACATCTTTGGGTTTTTAAGAAACCCTAAACTTGGCTCAGCAATCGTTGGTTATTCTTTGATTTCTCGCGGAGTAACTTGTGATGCTGATAATCTTGTTGACTATCAGTCTGACTCCACAAGCACCCACACGAATTGCTTGATTCAGTTGTTAAAGAGCGGTTGGTTAAGAGCTTTCGTCTCAACCGAGGCGCGCATTCTACAGCAGCCTCATTTGCTGTCAAGTGGTTATTTTCAGAAGCTTTCGAAGAATTCTTCAACAACTTCAACCACTTGCGCCTCCGATCTCTCGTCAGCGGGAGGCGAATTCTACAGCGTTACACGCTGCTGTCAACACCTCTTTTTCAACTTCCTTCTGGCTTCGATGAACTGAAGCAACTTGCTGCTTAAAACTGATTAACTCATTGTTTAGCAAGGAGTTTTCAGTTTCGGCAGCGCCGGAAGTGGGGCGAATTATAGGCCTCTAGAATTTGCGGTCAAGCGTTAATTACGCTTTTGTGGCAGAAGGCGCTTTTTTCGCAGTAAGTCGGGGGATTCGACGCATCAGAGGCGGTATCCGCAAGATAAGGAGCAGTGCTCCTATGGAAGCATAGATAGACCACTCCTTCAGATCAGCTCGCACAATCCACAACATATGCAGCAGACCAAGCCCCAGAATTACGTAAACCAGGCGATGCAACTTCTTCCAACGGCTACCCAGCCGCCGCTGACTATAGCGATTAGACGTTACCGCCAGCACCAGCAACGACAAGAAGCCCAACGCTCCGACAATAATGTAAGGCCGCTTGCGCAGCTCCACACCGAGTTGCGACCAATCAAGCCCCAGGACAAACACACAATAAGCCGCCAGATGCAGCACTACATAAGCGAAGCACCACAAACCAATCTGCCGGCGCACAGCGATCCACCCCGCCCAACCGCTGAGCTTCTGCAGCGGCGTCATCCCCAGAGTGATCAGCAACAGGATCAACGAACCCAGTCCCAATCTGTCAACCAGCACCTTGCCTGGATCTGGCCCCAGGGCAAAGCTCCAGGCTTCATATAGCCATAGCAACGGCCAGACAGCTGCGCCAATAAAAACGCCAACGCGCCAAATGGGGTAACGCATCAATAGTTCTTCCGCAGATCGAGACCGGTATATAGAGAAGCGACTTCGTCCGAGTAGCCATTGAACATCTGCGTCTCACGCACATTGGGACTGAACAGGCCGCTCGGCAGACGACGCTCCCGCGCCTGGGTCCAGCGAGGATGATCGACCGTAGGGTTCACATTGGCATAGAACCCATATTCATCCGCTGCGATGCTTTGCCAGGTAGTTTTCGGCTGTTCACTGACAAGACTTATCCGCACGATCGACTTCACACTCTTGAAGCCATACTTCCAAGGCACAACCAGGCGCAATGGCGCGCCATTCTGATTCGGCAGCTCCCGCCCATACATGCCAACGGCGAGAATCGCCAAGGGATTCATAGCCTCATCCAAACGCAAGCCTTCAACATAAGGCCAGTCGATCAAGCCAAAACTCGAACGTTGGCCCGGCATGCTCTTGGGGTCCTGGAGGGTTTCAAAACGGATGTATTTGGCCTTGGCCGTCGGCTCAACCTGCTTGAGCAGGGCCGAGATCGGAAAGCCCATCCACGGAATGACCATCGACCACGCCTCGACACAGCGCAACCGATAGATCCGCTCCTCCAACTGATAGGGCTTCATAAAGTCTTCCAAGGCATAACGCCCCGGCTTCGCCACCTCACCGTCAATCACGACGCTCCACGGTTCGGTCTTGAGTGAGCCCGCATTTTTCGCTGGGTCGCCCTTGTCTGTACCGAATTCATAGAAGTTGTTGTAGTGGGTTGCGTCCTTGAACGGAGTGATAGCCTCATCCTTGACCGTCACCGCCTGCCATTTCGTTGCCGGCAGTTTCTCGACAAACCAGTTGGGAGCTCTGCCCGGCTCAACATCAGCATAACGCGCAGCGTCTGCGGCAACGGCCCAACGCGGCAAGCTGCTGGCCGCAATACCGGCAAGTGCACCGCCGAGCAAACTGCGGCGCGAAAGATAGAAGGACTCGGGAGTGACATCCGATTCATGGCAATCGGACGCTTTAGGCAATTTGATTAACATAGCAACTCCGCAGCATTGGAGGACTGATACACCAATAGACTGCGGAGTATGGGGGAAATTACATTAAGGCAACGTTTTGTCCCGACGCAGCTGCAGCAGGTATTGAATCGGCCCCGACGCGGCATAGACCAGGAACGCCAGCAGCAGAATACGCGGCGGATCACTGAAGACCACCGCAAATACCAGCACTACGACCAGAATGGCCACGAAAGGCACACGCCCCTTGAGGTCGAGCTCCTTGAAGCTGTTGTACTTGATGTTGCTGACCATCAGCATCCCGGCAGCCGCCACCATCAAGGCCACAAGGAACGACATCTTCGATCCCTGAATACCATAGTCACTGAAGGCCCAGACGATACCCGCCACCACACCTGCCGCGGCCGGACTGGCCAGGCCGATGAAGTAACGTTTGTCGGCAGTACCCACCTGGGTATTGAAGCGCGCCAGCCGCAAAGCGGCGCCCGCGACATAGATGAAAGCAACCATCCAGCCAACCTTGCCCATGTCACCCAAGGCCCAGGCAAACGCCAGCAATGCGGGAGCAACACCAAACGCGACCATGTCCGATAACGAGTCGTACTCGGCACCGAAGGCACTTTGGGTATTGGTCATCCGCGCCACACGACCATCCAGGCCGTCGAGCACCATGGCAACAAAGATCGCGATGGCAGCAAAACCAAAATACTTGCTGGCGCTCGCCGCATCACCCGCCGCCAGCGCGCTCTGGGCACTCATGGAGTTGATGATGGAATAGAACCCGGCGAACAGGTTCGCCGTGGTGAACAGGTTGGGCAAAAGATAGATGCCACGATGCCGGACCTTGCGGCCTTCCGCGTCATGCCCTTCTTCGACATGTTCATCGATCGGCAGCAGGCTTTCGGCGTCAGAAGCCTGGTTTGGCTCTTCGGGACGTTCGCTCATGGACTTTACCTTGCAACGGTGTGAAAAAATTCGACAAATACGTGCGGCGAGTGTTCGCCCGCAAACGATGCAGCTTTATACCAGAAGCTGCCTCTCAAACGAAAAAACGCGGCCTAGGCCGCGTTCTCTCTTGATGCGTACGACTTAGTTTTTGGCTTTGTCGACGATCTTGTTGGCACCGATCCACGGCATCATGGAGCGCAGTTGCTCGCCGATGACTTCGATACCGTGAGCGGCGTTGTTACGACGCTTGGCGGTCATCGAAGGGTAGCCGGTAGCACCTTCGCTGATGAACATTTTGGCGTATTCGCCGTCCTGAATACGTTTCAGGGCATTGCGCATGGCCTGACGGGACTCGGCATTGATCACTTCCGGGCCAGTCACGTACTCGCCGTATTCGGCGTTGTTGGAGATCGAGTAGTTCATGTTGGCGATACCGCCTTCGTACATGAGGTCAACGATCAGCTTCAGTTCGTGCAGGCACTCGAAGTAGGCCATTTCCGGCGCGTAGCCGGCTTCAACCAGGGTTTCGAAACCGGCTTTCACCAGCTCAACAGTACCGCCGCACAGAACGGCTTGCTCGCCGAACAGGTCGGTTTCAGTCTCGTCCTTGAAGGTGGTTTCGATGATGCCGGTACGACCACCACCCACGCCGGCGGCGTAGGACAACGCAACGTTTTTGGCGTTGCCGGAGGCGTCCTGGTAGATCGCGATCAGGTCAGGGATACCGCCGCCTTTGACGAACTCGGAACGCACGGTGTGACCCGGCGCTTTCGGCGCGATCATGATCACGTCGAGGTCAGCGCGCGGCACAACCTGGTTGTAGTGGATCGCGAAGCCGTGGGAGAAGGCCAGGGTGGCGCCTTTCTTGATGTTCGGCTCGATTTCGTTCTTGTACAGCGCGGACTGGAACTCGTCCGGGGTCAGGATCATGACCAGGTCGGCAGCCGCAACGGCGGAAGCAACGTCAGTCACTTTCAGGCCATGGGCTTCTGCCTTGGCCACGGTGGCCGAGCCTTTACGCAGGCCAACGGTCACGTCAACGCCGGAATCTTTCAGGTTGCACGCTTGCGCGTGACCCTGGGAGCCGTAGCCGATGATGGCGACTTTCTTGCCCTGGATGATCGACAGGTCACAATCTTTATCGTAATAAACTTTCATGAGGTTCCTCTATATATCCAGGCCCTAAGGCCATTCACTAATTGGGTTAGATGCTGAGTACTTTGTCGCCGCGGGCAATACCGGTGACACCACTGCGTACGGTTTCCAGAATCGAAGCTGTCCCGATCGACTGGATGAAGCTGTCCAGCTTGTCACTGGTACCGGTCAGTTGAACGGTATAGACGCTGGCGCTTACATCGACGATCTGCCCGCGATAGATGTCGGTGGTGCGCTTGATCTCGGCACGTTGGGCACCCGTGGCCTTGACCTTGACCAACATCAGCTCGCGTTCAATGTGGGCACTTTCCGACAGATCGACCAGCTTGACCACTTCGATCAGCTTGTTGAGGTTCTTGGTGATCTGCTCGATCACCTCATCATGACCAACAGTGGTCAACGTCAGACGCGACAGGGTCGGGTCTTCGGTCGGGGCCACGGTCAGGCTTTCGATGTTGTAGTTGCGTTGCGAAAACAGGCCGACAACACGAGACAGAGCGCCGGGTTCGTTCTCCAGAAGCAGGGAGATAATGTGCCGCATGATTAAGTACGCTCCGTCTTGTTCAGCCACATATCGCGCATAGAGCCGTCTTTGATCTGCATCGGGTAGACGTGCTCGCTGGTATCCACCTGAATATCGATGAATACCAGGCGGTCCTTCATGGCGAACGCCTCTTCCATCTTCGGCTTCAGATCTTTCAAATCGGTGATGCGCATGCCGACGTGGCCATAGGCTTCAACCAATTTGATGAAATCTGGCAGCGACTCCATATAGGAATGAGAGTGACGACTGCCGTAGCTCATGTCCTGCCACTGACGAACCATGCCCAGCACGCCGTTGTTCAAGCACACAATCTTCACGGGAAGGCCGTATTGCAGGCACGTCGACAGCTCCTGGATGTTCATCTGGATGCTGCCTTCGCCAGTCACGCAAGCAACATCGGCGTCCGGGAAGCTGAGTTTCACCCCCATGGCCGCAGGGAAACCAAAGCCCATCGTGCCCAGGCCACCGGAGTTGATCCAGCGGTTAGGCTTGTCGAACGTGTAGTACTGCGCGGCGAACATCTGGTGCTGGCCCACATCGGACGTCACAAAGGCATCACCCTTGGTGACTTCGCACAGGGTCTCGATCACGGTTTGTGGCTTGATGATGCTGCCGTCGCCCTTGTCGTAAGGAAACAAGCCGCGATCACCGCGCCATTCGTCGATCTGCTTCCACCAACTGGCAACCGATTCCTTGTTCGGTGCCTGGCCGATGTCCTTGAGCGCAGCGACCATTTCGGTCAACACGCTTTCCACAGGCCCAACTATCGGCACGTCGGCCTTGATGGTCTTGGAGATGGACGCCGGGTCGATGTCGATGTGGATAATCTTGGCGTTCGGGCAGAATTTGCTCGCGCCATTGATCACACGGTCATCGAACCGCGCACCGACCGCCAGAATCACATCGGCGTGATGCATGGTCAGGTTGGCCGTGTAGCTGCCGTGCATGCCAAGCATGCCGACGAACTGACGGTCCGTACCAGGGAAGGCGCCCAAGCCCATCAGAGTATTGGTGACCGGCAGGTTGAGCAGCTTGGCCAGTTCGGTCAGCGGCGCGGAACCACCGCCCAGGATCACACCACCACCCGAATAAAGCACCGGGCGCTTGGCTGCCAGGAGCATTTCCGCGGCCTTGCGAATTTGCCCCGAGTGCCCACGAACGGCCGGGCTGTAGGAACGCAGCTTGGCTTTCTTGGGGAAGACGTATTCGAATTTTTCAGCCGGGTTGGTCATGTCTTTTGGAATATCGACCACGACAGGACCCGGGCGACCGGACTGTGCGAGGTAGAACGCTTTCTTCATGACTTCCGGGATTTCCGAGGCATGCTTGATCATGAAGCTGTGCTTCACGATTGGCCGGGAGATACCGATCATGTCGGTTTCCTGGAATGCATCGGTACCGACCATGGTGCTTGGCACCTGACCGGAAATGATCACCATCGGGATAGAGTCCATATAGGCAGTCGCAATGCCGGTAATGGCATTGGTCGCACCAGGGCCGGACGTTACCAGTACCACACCGGCTTTACCGGTGGCACGGGCGTAACCGTCAGCCATATGGGTCGCGGCCTGTTCGTGGCGAACCAGGATGTGGGTAACAGCCGGCTCCTTGAACAGTGCGTCGTAAACATGCAGCAGAGCACCACCTGGGTACCCATAGATATAGTCGACGCCTTCGTCACGCAAAAAGCGGACGAGCATCTCACCGCCAGATAAAAGCTCCACGTTGTTCACCTCTAAAACGCCAGAATACCGTCCGTTGAAAACCGACGGGTCTTAATAGGTTTACTTCTCAACAGAGCATGAGCGACGGTGGTCGCCGACTACGTCAGCACTGACTGAGCAAGTATTGGGATCGTCCCAAGTGTTGCGGGCTTTTCCCACCCAGCGCGAGGTAACGCGTTGCGGGTGTAACAGGTCGGCGCGGATGTGCGCCTCATGATCTGCTGAGCGGGCCTGCTTCTGGCAGTCCCGATACAGCGGACTTTGGATTCTTCTGTTTCGGGCCCTTCAAGTCAAGCAATAATTGCGCTTTTTTCCAACTAAGCGCATGAGAACGTAGAAGAAAGGGCTTTGAGGAGGGATAAAACTCGCCTGAATGTCGTCAAGCGGTAGAAATGTGCGCAAGACTGCCGGAAAACCCGGCAGTCAGGCAATTAACGAGCGTCGACGATCAATTGGTCGAACTTTTTCAGCGCGTTACGTAAGCCAAGGCTTTCCAATGGCCGATCGGCGTAGACCATCTCGGCCATCTCCAGAATCCCGGAGGCATTGGGCAAAGGCAGGTCCTGCTCGAGAATCTGCTTCATGCGCACCAGGAAAATCCACTGCAGCCACTGGTGGAAGTCCAGGGTATCCACCGAAAAAGGCTCAACACTGCTGAGCGCCGCGTCATCTGGGGGCACCTCGCCCCACCAGCCTTGCACGCGCAACTCGCGCTCGATGAGCAATAACTGCTCGGCAATCGCGGGAAAACGTGCATCCATCAGAGGTTGACCTTGGCTTTTTGCCGGGCCTGAGCAGCGCCAGCGGCGTCGCCTTGTGCGGCACGCGCATCACCAATCAAGGCCCATAGGCTGGCTTGCAGATCAGGCCGGCCGTTGGCCAGGGTAAGGGCACGCCGAGCGAACTGTTCCGCTTGTGGCGCATCACCCTGGGCCATGCGTACCTGGGCCAGGCGATACAGTACTTGCGGTTCACGCGGAGCAACGCGTTGCGCACGCTCAAGGCTCGACGATGCACCGTTCAAGTCCCCTCCCGCCTGCTGCTGCTGAGCAGTGGTCAGCAAGGCCAGCACCGGGCCATCCAGTTGCTCATCCGCCGACAGGCCGCCGGCGCTGGAGGACGATGGAATGCCACTCGGCGTCGATGGCATGGTGTAGGTGCCCTGGTTGATTGGCGCCGTCTGAATCGGTGCGGAATCGATCGGACCCGAGGTGCTCGGCCCTGGCGTCCACGGTTCAGCACTGATCGGCGCCGACGTCGCGGCACCGCCACCCGGAACCATCACCACCACGCCCGAATCCTGCGGCACAGCCTGGGCCTTGGCTTGGGCGGGACGGTTGGTCACGGTCTGGCGGAAACCGCCATTGGCCGAAATACGGTCGTTGTTGGAGACGGTCGTGCTCGAGTCCACCACGGGAATCGAGCCGCGCTGCACGCTGGAGCAACCGCCGAGCAAAGCCAGAGCTGTAATAGCTGGAATCCACCACTTGTTCACTTGAAACCCTCTTTGCTTAATTCATCCAGCCCTTGACCCAATCCATCACCGATTCCGCACTCGCAGGGGCACTGCCCCCACATGCAGCACCGGGTGGTGGTTCGCTGCCGCGAATATACGGCATCTGCACCGCGCCCGGACAGTTGGCATCAGAGCCCTGCCCGGTGTGCGGATCAATCCAGGCCTGCACGATGTTATCCGGCTGCGGCATGTTCAACGGCAGCGGGTCGGCCTTGCGCATGAAGCTGGTCCAGACCTGCAAGGCACCGGTTGCACCGGTAAACGGCGTCTTGCCATTATCGTCACGGCCCAGCCACACCACGGCCAGCACATCCTGACCGAAGCCGGCAAACCAACTGTCCCGCGAGTCGTTACTGGTACCGGTCTTGCCCGCCAGCGTCAGGTTGGACGGCAGCACTTTATAGACAGAACTACCGGTACCTTCACGCATCACGCGCTGCATGGCGTTCTGGATCAGGTAGATAGAGCCCGCATCGAAGCGCTGCTGAATCTGGAAGGGGTAACGCTTGAGCGGCTCCCCTTCGGCAGTCAGTACGCTGCGGATTCCTCGCATCGGCGTATTGAAGCCACCGTTGGCAAGGGTCTGGTACATGGTCGCCACTTCCATCGGCGTCATCGCACCGGCCCCCAGCAGGATCGACGGGAAGGCTGGGAACTCGCGGGTGATACCCAGGCGCGCCAGGGTCTTCAGGACATTCGGCACACCCACCTCGAGCCCCAGGCGCGAAGTGGAAATATTGTAGGAATGCGCCAGCCCCTGGTACAGGAACACAGTGCCATGGGAGCGTCGATCGAAGTTCTGCGGCGTCCACACCTGACCGTCGCCCCCTTTGACCGACAATGGATCATCGGAAAGCCAACTGGTGAGGGTGTATTTGCTCGGCTTTTCCAATGCCGTGAGGTACACCGCGGGCTTGACCAGCGAGCCGATAGGCCGCACGGCATCCAGCGCCCGGTTGAAACCGGCAAAACTGGCCTGGCGACTGCCGATCATGGCCTGCACTTCCCCGGTCTCCGGGTTGGTCACCACCATGGCCGCTTCGACTTCGTCAGAACCCTTGCGGCCCGTCAGACGCTTGAAGGTGTCATTGACCGAGGCTTCGGCCTTCATCTGCAGAATTGGATCAAAGCTGGTGAAGATCCGCAGGCCCTCTTCGGTCAAGTCTTCGTCGCGATAGTCTTGGCGCAACTGGCGTTTTACCAGGTCGATAAAGCCGGGGAAGGAGCTGTCCGCCAGCTTGCCCCGCGTTGTGACGCCCAGTGGCATCTTCTTCGCCGCAGCCACTTGTTCGGCCGTGGCAACCCCCTGCTGCTCAAGCACATCGAGCACCAGGTTGCGACGCTCCAGCGCGCGCTCGGGGTTGCGACGCGGGTTGTAGTAGGAAGGCCCCTTGACCATGCCCACCAACAAGGCAACCTGATGCAGCTTCAATTCCGACAAGGGCTGGCCGAAGAAGAACTGACTGGCCAGGCCGAAACCGTGCACCGCGCGCTGGCCGTCCTGCCCGACAAATACCTCGTTGAGGTAGGCCTCGAGGATTTCCTGCTTGCTGTAGTGCAGCTCCAGCAGCATTGCCATCATCGCTTCGGTGAGCTTACGGGTCAGGCTGCGTTCATTGGTCAGGTAGAAGTTTTTGACCAGCTGTTGGGTCAGCGTACTGCCGCCCTGGGTCATCTTGCCGCCGGAAGTATTGACCCAGATCGCACGCGCAATCGACTTTGGCGACACCCCCCAGTGGCTGTAAAAGTCGCGGTCTTCTACGGCAACCAGGGTCTCGAGCAGGTACGGAGGCACCTGATCCAGCTTGATCAGGATGCGATCTTCAAGGTTCTTTGGGTAAATCCCGCCAATCATCAACGGTTCGAGGCGCACCACCGGCAATTTCGAGCCGTTGAGCGACGACAGTTCGGCCACATAGTCGCCAGAGAAGCGCACGCGTACCGCCTGGGGTTTTTCCAGGCCTTCATAGAATTGGAAGCCGCGGGTGTTCAGGTCGACGGTATTGCCGCTCACCGCCGCCGAGCCCGGGCCATTGCTCACGGGTTCGCGGCGGTAGCCCAGGGCGTCGAGCTCGGTGAGGAAGTCATCCTTGCTCAGCTTCTGACCGGTGAACAGTTCCAGCGGGCGTGCATACACCTTGGCCGGAATGGTCCAACGCTTGCCGGAGAATTTTTCCTGGACCACGGCGTCGAGGTACACCGCAAAGCCGGCAAGCACCACAAGGCCCACCAGGCCGAGTTTGAGCGCCCAGCCAAGCCAAGGGCGCAGGCCACGGGAAGGAGGTTTTTTACGGGAACGGGGAGATCGGGTTCGAGTCATGGCGGCGGATTATACGCACTTTATTGAGGATCAACATGAGCCGGACAGCGGTTTGCATGACCGCCCGTAGCGGCCATAATGCCCGCCATGATTTCCCCCAGACTCTGAAGGATCGCCCGTGAGCCAGTCACTGATCGCTGCCCTGCAAAACCCGGCCTTGTACCCTCATCCGGTTGACGCGTTCCAAGTCATCGAAACGCATATTTCCTGGGTCATCCTGACCGGCCCCTATGCTTATAAATTGAAGAAACCGATGAACTTCGGGTTTCTGGACTTCACCGATCTGGAGAAACGCGGCCATTTCTGCAACGAAGAACTGCGCCTCAACCAACGCCTGACCAACGATTTGTATCTGGAAGTGTTGCCGATTACCGGCACCGCCGAAGCGCCACAATTGGGCGGCGAAGGTCCGGTGATCGAGTATGCACTGAAGATGCGCCAGTTCCCGCAAAGCCAACTGCTCAGCACCTTGCAAGCCAATGGCGAATTGACCAGCGCGCATATCGATGAGATGGCCAGGCAAATCGCGCACTTTCACCTTACCGCGCCAAAAGTCCCGCAAGACCACCCAGCCGGCACCCCGGACGAAGTCATGGCGCCAGTGCGGCAGAACTTCGACCAGATCCGCCCGTTCCTCAGTGACAAGGCCGACCTGGCTCAACTGGAAGCACTGCAAGCCTGGGCCGAAAGCAGCTTCGAACGGCTCAAGCCGCTGCTGGCACGGCGCAAGCTCGATGGTTTCATCCGCGAATGCCACGGTGACATCCACCTCGGCAATGCCACCCTGATCGATGGCCATGTGGTGATTTTCGACTGCATCGAGTTCAACGAACCCTTTCGGTTCACCGACGTGTACGCCGATACCGGCTTCCTGGCGATGGACCTGGAAGACCGTGGCCTCAAGTCATTGGCCCGTCGCTTCATCAGCCAGTACCTGGAGCTGACCGGTGACTATCAGGGCCTTGAGGTGCTGAACTTCTACAAGGCCTATCGCGCGCTGGTACGCGCCAAGGTTTCGCTGTTCAGCATGCCGAGCGAGGCCAGCCCGGTGCAACGCGCCACCACGCTGCGCCAGTACCGCAACTACGCCAACCTGGCGGAAAGCTACAGCACCATTCCGTCGCGCTTCCTGGCGATTACCCACGGCGTCTCGGCGGTGGGCAAGAGCCATGTTGCGATGCGCCTGGTGGAGGCCTTGGGCGCCATTCGCCTGCGTTCAGATGTAGAGCGCAAGCGCCTGTTCGGCGAGCAGCACGTGGAAAACACGCCACAGGCCGGCATCTATGCCGCCGATGCCAGCGCCAGGACTTACGCGCGCTTGAATGAAATCGCCGACATCGTACTGCGCGCCGGCTTCCCGGTGGTGCTGGACGCCACCTTCCTCAAACGCGAACAACGCGACGCCGCCGCCAAGGTTGCCGAAGCCACGGGCGCGCCGTTCCTGATCCTGGACTGCAACGCACCGCACGCCGTAATCAGCAGTTGGTTGGCGCAACGCCAGGCGGATAACAACGATCCTTCCGACGCTACGCTTACCGTTATCGAAGAGCAGCAAGCCAATCGCGACCCGCTGACGGCAGAAGAACTGCTGCTGAGCAAACGGGTCGAAACCAATCAAAGCGGGACTCTCGACGCCCTGATCGCACAAATTCGCCAGCGCCTGCCTGGTCTGTAAGAAAAATTTCTTGGCCGTGTCGCCGACTTGGGCGCACGATCATGAAATAGTGGCACTATAATGGCGTCATAATTCCAACAGGAGACGTTTTCATGAGTCAGCCCAAGCTTCTTGATACTCCTCTCTACGCGCTCCTGCATAAAGACGATATTCGTGGTTTCAATCAGGAACGCCCAGCAAACGGCGTCATCGACATGCGCGGTGGCGACTTCCGTGGGCTGGACTTACGCGACCTGAACGCTACCGGTGTAGATTTCACCGATGCGTATTTCCGCTCCGCTGATTTGCGCGGCCTGGACTTGCGTGACTGCTCACTGGAAGGCGCCAGCCTGGCCCATGCGCAAATCTCGGGCACCTACTTCCCACCTGAGCTGACTGCCGACGAGATCCTCATGTCGGTCAACTTCGGCACTCGCTTGCGCTACCGCACCAAGTAAACCCCATGCTTCGACCCAGGCTACGCGAAAGCTGGCCTGGGGCTTGCACCTGCCCGCCGTCAAAATCCCAGCGTCATTCTTATAGCTTTTAGGTCGTTTCAGACCAAAAAACCACGCTTTTCCTACTGAGCGCTACACTCCTTTTCAGGCTGTCCTGGTCACGATACCCACCGCACCATTCGGCCGTCGCAAGGAGGCTTGATGAACGATGAGCTGCAACATCTGAAAAACCTCGGCAAGACGTCAGCACAGTGGCTGCATGCGGTGGGCATCCACAGTGCATCCGACCTGCGCCGCCTGGGAGCGGTCGATGCCTATCGGGCCGTGAAAACTCGCGGGTTCCGCGCATCGAAGGTTTTGCTGTATGCCATCGAAGGGGCCTTGATGGATGTGCATTGGAACGACATTCCGCCCGAGCGCAAGGAAGCGTTGAACCGCCAATTGGAAGCTGTTGCAGCACGCCAGAAGAATTAGCCACGTTGGAAAACAACTATTTGCTCAGCTTTCGAACGCGCGTTTGAGAAAAAACAGACTAGCGGAAGAAAACAGATGTTGACTCTCAAATGAGAATCGTTATGATTATCACAGCTGGTCGCGAGATCAGCCGATAACTGAAAGCCCCTTGGTTCGGACTCTCAGATTATCTCCTCATCAGGCTAATCACGGTTATTTGACCCGGCTTTTGCCGGGTCTTTTTTTGCCTGCCAAAAGCGGCTTCCAATAAAGCTCAGCGCGCGATGATCAAAGGATGCCCTCGCTCCGGATGCGGTTGCACCAACACATCCAGGCCAAATACGGCCTTGAGCGGCTCAGGTCGCAGCACCTGCGCCGGTGTGTCCAGGGCATGGGGACGCCCCTCCTCCAGCAGCAGAATGCGATCACAGTAGCGAGCGGCCAGATTCAGGTCGTGAAGGATCACCAGCACCGCCGCGCCCCGATCGGCAAACGTGCGAATGGCTTGCAAGATGGTGTGTTGATGCAAGGGGTCAAGCATCGACGTTGGCTCATCCAGCAGCAATGTTTGCCCCGCCTCACCTGGCCATAACTGCGCCAGCACCCGCGCCAGATGCACGCGCTGACGCTCCCCGCCAGACAACGCCAGGTAACTGCGACCGCTCAAATGCGCGACATCCGCCGCAAGCAGGGCCGCTTCGACAATCTCCTCATCCCGTACACGCCCGGTTTGATGAGGCAAACGTCCCATGCCAACGACCTCTTCGACCCGAAACGCGAAGTCCAGGGTCGAAGTTTGTGGCAACACCGCAAGCCGCTGCGCCCGCTGCGTGCCGCTCCAGTCTTTCAGCGCTTGCTCATCCAACCACACCCTGCCCTGATCAGGATGTAACTCACCGCACAGCGCCCCCAGCAATGTACTTTTGCCGGCACCATTAGGGCCCAGCACGCCGAGCACCTCACCCGGCAACAGATCGAGGGTGATACCTGCCAGCACCGTTTTGCCACCGCGACGGATCAGCAGTTCTTCCACGCGCAGCATCAGGCACGCCCCCGCAACAACAGGTAGAGAAAAAACGGTGCGCCAATAAACGCCGTCACAATGCCGATCGGCAATTCAGCTGGCGCCAAGGCCAACCGCGCGACCAAATCGGCAAAGAGCAGCAAACTCGCGCCAGCCAGTACCGAGGCCGGCAACAGCACCCGATGATCAGGCCCCGCCAGCAGGCGCACCAGGTGCGGCACCACCAGCCCCACAAAACCAATCATGCCTGCCGCAGCCACCGCAGCCCCCACGCCCAATGCGGTGCAGAGCACCAGCTCGCGCTTGAGCCCCTCCACATCAATGCCCAGGTGATTGGCTTCGGACTCGCCGAGCAGCAGGGCATTCAACGCCATGGCGCGACGCGGCAACCAAAGCGCCACCCCCGCGCTCACGAGCAACAAGGGCCACAACCGCGAATAACTGGCGCCATTGAGGCTGCCCAGGTTCCAGAACGTCAGGGTCCGCAGGGTCGCGTCATCCGCCAGGTAGGTAAACAGCCCCACCGCCGAGCTGGCGAGGGCCGTAAGCGCGATGCCCGCGAGCAGCATCGTCGCCACGTGGGTCTGGCCGTTGCGCCGCCCCAGACGATAGACCAACGCCGTCACGCCCAGACCGCCCAGGAATGCACACAAGGACAGCAGATAAGGCCCGAACACCTCCGGCAGCCCGCCAAAAAATGAACCGCCGACAATCGCAATGGCGGCTCCCAGCGCCGCGCCACTGGACACCCCGACCAACCCCGGATCGGCCAGCGGGTTGCGAAACAGCCCCTGCATGGCCACGCCCGACAATGCCAGTACACCGCCCACCGCCAGGCCCAGCAACGTGCGCGGTAAACGAATCTGCTCGAGGATCAACTCCGCCTGCTCCAAACCCTGCGCGTCAATCGGCACCCCCACCCAGCGCAAGGCCACCTTGAGCGTATCCAGCAACGGCAGGTTCACTGGCCCCAGCGCCAGCGATAGCCAGATGGCCAGCACCCACAACAACGCCAGCCCTACAAACAGTGCCTTCGGTTTAACCAAAGTGGTCATGGCGCAGGTTTAGCCAGGGCCGGGTAAAAATCGGCGGACAGCTTCACCAGGCTTTGCGGCAGACGCGGCCCCAAGCCCCCCACCAGCAATGTAGGATCAAGCTCAAACACCCGCCCACTCCTGCCCGCCGGGGTGGAAGCGAGGATCGGATTCTCTTTGAACAGCGCCGCGCGCGCTGCATCACCCGTGAGGGCGCGGTCGGCGAACACCAACACATCCGGGCTCAAGCCGGCCAGCGACTCCACCGAAAACGGCTTATAGCCACTGTGCGTCGCCAGATTACGCCCACCGGCCTGCTGCAACACCCAATCGCCCGCCGTGCCCTCACCGGCGATCAATGGTTGACTACCCGCGTGACCGATCAGCAGCAACACACCCGGCACCTTTTGCGTGGCCCGGGCCTTGGCGACCCAGCGTTTCTGTTGCGCCAACGCCTGCTCATAGCCGCTGAACATCTGGCTGGACCGGGCATCACGGCCAAGCAATTTGCCCAGGCGCTGAAGGGTGTCTTTCAAGGCAGGCAAATCCGGCTGAGCGGAGAACATCTGGACCTGGACACCTGCATTGCGAATCTGCGCCAGCACCGACGGCGGCCCCATTTCTTCAGTACCCACCAGCACCTGCGGGCGCAGGCTGAGGATGCCTTCGGCGGACAATTGCCGCTGATAACCAATACTGGGCAGCGCCTTGAGCGACTCGGGATGCTGGCTGGTGGTATCGACACCGACCAACTTCGACTCACCGCCCAACGCCGCGACCCATTCCGACAGCGCCCCACCGGCGCTCACCCAGCGTTGTGGCAATTCAGAGGCTTGCGCCGCGTGGTTGAGCAACAATCCGACAACAAGCGCAATAGCGCTGGCACTCAGGCGCATAACAGGGTTTCCTTCCAAGGGCAGGGCCTTTCGAACACTCATCGATGTGACAGACAACCCCTGCCACGCATCGAATCAAGCACCCAGTGAGCTAACGGCGAAGCTGGCATTTGATAATTGTTTGCATTTGAACGTCAAGGCACTTAAGGACCGAAATGAAGTTTCTCTGCCCCTCCGCCGCCCTCGCGCCAGACAGCAGCCTCGGGTTCAACGTCGACGGCATCCGGTTGCTGGCGGTGCGCCGGGGCGGCGTTGCCTACTTTTTATATCAATCGTTGCCCCCATCGCGGCATCCCGCTGGAATGGCAACCCGACCGCTTCCTCGACGACAGCGCCAGCCTGATCCAGTGCGCGACCCACGGCGCCTTGTTCCTGATCGAAAGTGGCGAATGCATCGCGGGGCCATGTGCCGGCCAAAGCCTTGTTGCCCTGCACGGCCACGAAGACGCACAGGGCCTGTGGGTGGATATCTAATCGAGCAACACGTCCAAGCGCCGGTCCACGCACACCTCCTCGGCCGTCACACGAACGCCATACGCCAACACCTCCACGCCGGCGGCCTTGGCCTCGCCCAAGGCCGCGGCGTAGGCGACGTCGATTTCCACTGCCGGGCGCACCGCATCGATTCCCGACAGGTTTACGCAGTACAACTGCACCGCCCGCACGCCCGCACGCGCCAGATGCGCCAGCTCGCGCAAGTGCTTGGCACCCCGTTGGGTCACCGCATCGGGGAAGGCCGCAACCCTGGAGCCATCAAAGCCCAGGGTCACGCTCTTGACCTCGACGTACGCCAAACCCTGCGGGTAATCCAGGCGAAAGTCGATACGGCTCTTTTCCTGGCCGTAAGGCACTTCGCGCTTTAACGCGGTAAACCCATTGAGCTCAGTGATCACCCCGGCACGCAACGCTTCCTCGACCAACTGATTGGCGCGCGCCGTATTCACGCACGCCAGGCGGCCCTGGGGCGTTTCGGCGATCTCCCAGGTGCCGGGCAACTTGCGCTTGGGGTCATTGGAACGACTGAACCAGACCTGTCCGCCTTCCACCATGCAGTTGAGCATTGAGCCCGTGTTTGGGCAGTGAATGGTCAAGAACTCGCCGGTAACGGTTTCGATATCAGTGAGAAACCGCTTATAACGTCGAATCAGCCGACCTTCTTCGAGGGGAGGATAAAAGCGCATCAGCCTTGCCAGCTCTGCAAACCACGGGCGATCCGCTCCACCGCTTCCTGTAGTCGATCCAGGTTTTGCGTGTAGGCAAAACGCACATGATGGCCGGCTTGGTAATGACCAAAATCGAGTCCCGGGGTAAACGCAACATGTTCAGTTTCGAGGAAATGCCGGCAGAACGCGAAGGCATCGCCGCCGAATGCGCTGATATCTGCATACAAATAAAAGGCACCTTCCGGTTCCACGGCAATGCCAAAGCCTAACTCGCGCAGGGTCGGCAGCAGAAAATCACGACGGCGGCCGAACTCGGCGCGGCGCTCCTCCAGAATGCTCAGGGTTTGCGGGGTAAAGCAGGCCAGGGCCGCATGCTGGGCCATGCTGGGTGCGCTGATATAGAGGTTTTGTGCGAGCTTCTCCAGTTCGCCCACTGCCGCCGGCGGTGCGACCAACCAACCCAGGCGCCAGCCCGTCATGCCGAAATACTTCGAAAAACTATTAAGGACAAAAGCCTCGTCATCAACTTCCAGTACGCTGGCGGCGTCAGTGCCATAAGTGAGGCCGTGGTAGATCTCATCCACCACCAAGTGGCCGTTACGCGCCTTGATCGCACTCGACAGCCCGGCCAATTCGTCTCGCGTGAGAATCGTGCCGGTGGGGTTCGCCGGGGACGCGACCAAAGCGCCCACGCTGTCCTGGTTCCAGTGTTTGGCCACCAGGTCAGCTGTCAGTTGGTAACGCACGTCAGGGCCGACCGGCACCAATTGCGCGGCGCCTTCCACCAGTCGCAGAAAATGCCGGTTACACGGGTAACCCGGGTCTGCCAGCAACCAGTGCTTGCCGGGGTCCACCAACAGGCTGCTGGCCAACAGCAATGCGCCGGAACCACCGGGGGTGATCAAAATACGCTCAGGATCGATGCCCAGGCCATAGCGCTGCTGGTAGAAACCGCTGATGGCCTGGCGTAACTCCGGCAGGCCACGGGCGGCGGTGTAGCGCGTCTTGCCATTGGCCAACGCCGCCTGGCCGGCCTGGATGATCGGCTCGGCGGTAGTGAAATCCGGCTCGCCGATCTCCAGGTGGATGACATCAAATCCAGCGGCCTGCAACTCGTTGGCTCGCGCCAGCAACGCCATGACATGAAAAGGTTCGATGGCGCGACTGCGCGCACTGTAGGGCTGAGCCATTAGCCTTCCTTAACGGTGAGGACAAAATCAGGATTCTACCGAACCAGCGCGGTAAAACATGTTCTATTGCCTGCCCTGACACCTTTGTGGTCCGGGCAAGCGCGCGCAAAACGACTAAAATCAACATTCGAGACGCGACATACCCAGGCATGGCGGGCTACTGCAGTTTGCAACCCTGGTGCGATGGCCCTCGACAACCGGGAGTGGCGCACCCCGAATCTATCTGGTAAGTTCGCCCGCTTGCAGCCGCAGGGCCGGCAGGTGTCGGTGACGTTGCAATCCTGCGCAATGGATTAGAAGAGTGAGAGGCGGTCTATTCATGTCCACCCAAGAAAAGCAAAGTATCAGCGGCTTCGAACCTTACGTAGAGAAGAAAGGTGAGGAGTACATGGGCGAGCCCATGCGCGAGCACTTCACCAAGATCCTTAACAAGTGGAAACAGGACTTGATGCAGGAGGTTGACCGCACCGTTGGCCATATGAAGGACGAAGCCGCCAACTTCCCGGACCCTTCCGACCGTGCCAGCCAGGAAGAGGAATTCTCCCTCGAACTGCGCGCCCGCGATCGCGAACGCAAGCTGATCAAGAAGATCGACAAGACCCTGCAGTTGATCAAGGACGAAGAATACGGCTGGTGCGAATCCTGCGGCATCGAAATCGGTATTCGCCGCCTGGAAGCCCGTCCTACCGCCGACATGTGCGTGGACTGCAAGAACCTGGCGGAAATCAAGGAAAAGCAAGTCGGCAAGTAATCCTGCCGAACTGAACGAATGGGGCGTGCAAGCGCCCCATTTTTGTTTCTGGCGTTTACCGATTTTCCAGTAGTATCCGGCCCATGACAGCCTCTACCTATATCGGGCGCTTTGCCCCTACGCCCAGCGGCCATTTGCACTTTGGCTCCCTGGTTGCCGCCCTCGCCTCCTACCTCGACGCCCGCGCCCACCAGGGCCGTTGGCTGATGCGCATGGAAGACCTCGACCCTCCCCGCGAAGAGCCCGGCGCACAGGCTGCGATCCTTCATGCGTTGGAAAGCTATGGTTTCGAATGGGACGGTGAACTGGTCCGACAAAGCGAACGGCATGATGCCTACGCCAAAGTGCTCAACGAGCTGTTCAACCACGGCCTGGCCTACGCCTGCACCTGCTCACGCAAGCAACTGGAACCCTACAACGGGATTTACCCTGGCCTGTGCCGCAATGCCGGGCACGACCAGCACGATGCCGCCATTCGCCTGCGAGTGCCCGAACTGGATTATCACTTCACCGACCGTGTACAAGGCGAATTCAGACAACACCTGGGCCGCGAGGTCGGCGATTTCGTCATCCGACGCCGCGATGGCCTCTACGCCTACCAACTGGCCGTGGTGCTCGATGATGCCTGGCAAGGGGTAACCGATATCGTGCGCGGCGCCGATTTGCTGGATTCGACGCCGCGCCAACTGTACCTGCAGGAACTATTGGGCCTGCGCCTCCCGCGCTACCTGCACGTCCCACTGATCGTGCAGCCTGACGGTCACAAACTGGGCAAATCCTATCGCTCGCCGCCATTGACGCCGGACCAGGCCACGCCTTTGCTCGTCAGGGCCCTGCGCGCCCTTGGCCAGCGCCCCGGCAACGAACTGCTGCATGCCAGCCCACGGGAACTGCTGGATTGGGGCATCCGGCACTGGGATGCCACACTGATCCCGCGCACACTGACCCTGGCTGAAGCGCAATTGAGCTGAAGGCGCTTGCAGCTTGCCAGGCATCCGTTACCATCGCCGCAGTTTTTTAATCAGAGGCCAACATGTACATCTATCGATTGGTCCTGCTGCTGGTCGTCGGGATCTACCTGTTTTCTCCCGCCATCATGGATTGGTGGATAGACGCCACGGGCGCCTGGTATCGCCCCTATCTGCTGTGGCTGATCCTGATCGTCGTGACCTTCATCCTGCAGAGCCAAAAAGATGCCGATGAGCTTTAGCCTCACCCAGATGCTGCTGATCAGCGCCGCCTACCTGGCCGCACTGTTCGGTGTCGCCTGGATCAGTGAGCGCGGAATGATTCCGCGGGCGATTATTCGCCATCCGTTGACCTACACCTTGTCCCTTGGCGTGTACGCCAGCGCCTGGGCGTTCTATGGCACGGTGGGCCTGGCCTATCAGTACGGGTATGGCTTTCTCTCCAGTTACCTGGGGGTATCCGGCGCATTCCTGCTCGCACCGGTGCTGCTGTACCCGATCCTGAAGATCACCCGTACCTACCAGCTGTCGTCCCTGGCCGATCTGTTTGCCTTCCGTTTCCGCAGCACCTGGGCCGGGGCACTGACCACGGTGTTCATGCTGATTGGCGTGCTGCCGTTGCTGGCCCTGCAGATCCAGGCAGTGGCCGACTCCATCAGCATCCTCACCCGCGAGCCGGTGCAATATCGAGTCGCCCTGGCTTTCTGTGCACTGATCAGCCTGTTTACGATTTTCTTCGGCTCACGCCACATCGCCACCCGCGAGAAACACGAGGGCCTGGTGTTTGCGATCGCCTTTGAGTCGGTGATCAAGCTGATCGCCATCGGTGGTGTCGGCCTGTACGCGCTCTATGGTGTGTTCGATGGCCCGCAACAGCTGGAACTGTGGCTGCTGCAAAACCAGACCGCCCTCGCCGCCCTGCACACACCGCTGCAAGAGGGGCCGTGGCGAACGCTGCTGCTGGTGTTCTTCGCCTCGGCGATCGTGATGCCGCACATGTACCACATGACCTTCACCGAAAACCTCAACCCGCGCTCACTGGTCAGCGCCAGTTGGGGCTTGCCGCTGTTCCTGCTGCTGATGAGCCTGGCCGTGCCACTGATCCTGTGGGCGGGCCTGAAACTCGGGGCCACCACCAACCCCGAATACTTCACCCTCGGCATCGGCATTGCCGCCAATAGCCCGGCACTGGCGTTGCTGGCCTATGTCGGCGGTTTGTCGGCTGCCAGCGGGCTGGTCATCGTCACCACCCTGGCACTCTCGGGCATGGCGCTCAATCACCTGGTGCTGCCGCTGTACCAGCCGCCGGCCGAAGGCAATATCTACCGCTGGCTGAAGTGGACGCGCCGTGCGCTGATCGTCGCGATCATCATGGCCGGCTATGGTTTCTACCTGCTGCTCGGCGCCGGGCAAGACCTGGCCAACCTGGGCATCGTCGCGTTTGTCGCCACTTTGCAGTTCCTGCCGGGGGTGTTGTCGGTACTGTATTGGCCAACCGCCAATCGCCGCGGTTTTATCGCCGGGCTGCTCGCCGGCATCCTGGTGTGGCTGGTGACCATGCTGCTGCCGTTGGTCGGCAACCTGCAAGGCTTCTACATCCCGCTGCTGAACATGATCTACGTGCTGGACGACACCAGTTGGCACATGGCGGCGATTGCTTCTTTGGCCGCCAACGTACTGATGTTCACCCTGATCTCGCTCTTCACCAACGCCAGCCCCGAAGAAACCAGCGCCGCCGAGGCGTGTGCGGTGGATAACGTGCGGCGCCCGCAACGCCGCGAACTGCATGCGGCCTCGCCCCAGGAGTTCGCCACGCAATTGGCCAAGCCCCTGGGCGCCAAGGCCGCGCAAAAGGAGGTCGAGCAGGCGCTGCGCGATCTGTACCTGCCGTTTGACGAACGCCGCCCCTATGCATTACGGCGCCTGCGCGACCGCATCGAAGCCAACTTGTCCGGCCTGATGGGCCCCAGCGTGTCCCAGGACATGGTGGAAACGTTCCTGCCCTACAAGGCTGGCGGCGAAAACTACGTGACCGAAGACATCCATTTCATCGAGAGCCGGCTGGAGGATTACCACTCGCGCCTCACCGGCCTTGCCGCCGAACTGGATGCGCTGCGCCGCTATCACCGCCAGACCCTGCAGGAGCTGCCGATGGGTGTGTGTCCCTGGCCAAGGATCAAGAGATCCTGATGTGGAACAAGGCCATGGAAGAACTCACCGGTATCGCCGCGCAAAGGGTGGTGGGCTCGCGCCTGAACACCCTGGGCGATCCGTGGAAAGAACTGCTGCAGGGCTTTATCAACCTGCCCGACGAGCATTTGCACAAGCAGCACCTGGCCCTCGACGGCCAGACCCGCTGGCTCAACCTGCACAAAGCCGCCATCGACGAGCCCCTGGCACCCGGTAACAGCGGCCTGGTGCTGCTGGTCGAAGACCTCACCGAAACCCAGATGCTCGAAGATAAGCTGGTGCACTCCGAGCGCCTGGCCAGTATCGGTCGTCTGGCCGCCGGGGTAGCCCATGAAATTGGCAACCCGATCACCGGTATCGCCTGCCTGGCGCAGAACCTGCGAGAAGAACGCGAGGAAGACGGCGAAATCACTGAGATCAGCGGGCAAATCCTCGAACAGACCAAGCGTGTGTCGCGCATCGTGCAGTCGCTGATGAGCTTTGCCCATGCCGGCGCCCACCAGAATCTGGACGAGGCTGTGTGCCTGGCCGAAGTGGCACAAGATGCCATCGGGCTGCTGGCCTTGAACCGGCGCAATTTCGAAGTGCAGTTCTTCAACTTGTGCGACCCGGACCACTGGGTCGACGGCGACTCACAACGCCTGGCCCAAGTGCTGATCAACCTGTTGTCCAACGCCCGTGACGCCTCCCCGCCCGGCAGCGCGGTACGCGTCAAGAGCGAGGCTTTCGAGCACACTGTCGATCTGATCGTAGAGGACGAAGGCAGCGGCATTCCACAGAACATCATGGACCGATTGTTCGAACCCTTCTTCACCACCAAGGACCCCGGTGAAGGCACCGGTCTGGGCCTTGCACTGGTCTATTCCATCGTTGAAGAGCATTATGGACAAATCACCATCGACAGCCCGGCTGACACCGAAAGCCAACGTGGCACCCGGATTCGGGTGACCTTACCGCGTCATGTCGAAGCGACGTCCGCTGTGAACTGAGACCGTCGAGAGAATTGAATCAATGCCGCACATTTTGATCGTCGAAGACGAAACCATTATCCGCTCTGCCTTGCGTCGCCTGCTTGAACGTAATCAGTACCAGGTCAGCGAAGCCGGCTCGGTGCAGGAAGCACAAGAGCGGTTCAGCATCCCCACGTTCGACCTGATTGTCAGTGACCTGCGCTTGCCGGGCGCGCCTGGCACCGAGCTGATCAAGCTTGGCCAGGGCACTCCGGTGCTGATCATGACCAGCTATGCCAGCCTGCGCTCGGCGGTGGACTCCATGAAGATGGGCGCGGTGGACTACATCGCCAAGCCTTTCGATCACGACGAAATGCTCCAGGCCGTGGCCCGCATCCTGCGCGACCGTCAGTCGGCCGGCAGCGCGCCAGCCGAACAACGCCCGGCCGGCAAAGCCGCCGACAAGCCAGGCGTCGACAACAGCAACGGCGAGATCGGCATCATCGGTTCCTGCCCACCCATGCAGGACCTGTACAGCAAGATCCGCAAAGTGGCGCCCACCGACTCCAATGTATTGATCCAGGGTGAGTCGGGTACCGGCAAGGAACTGGTGGCCCGCGCCCTGCACAACCTGTCCAAACGCGCCAAGGCCCCGATGATCTCGGTGAACTGCGCGGCGATCCCTGAATCCCTGATCGAGTCCGAACTGTTCGGCCACGAGAAAGGCGCGTTTACCGGCGCCAGTGCCGGGCGGGCGGGCCTGGTGGAAGCGGCGGACGGCGGCACGTTGTTCCTCGACGAAATTGGCGAACTGCCGCTGGAAGCCCAGGCGCGATTGCTGCGGGTGCTGCAGGAAGGCGAGATTCGTCGCGTGGGCTCGGTGCAATCGCAGAAGGTCGACGTTCGCTTGATCGCGGCCACACACCGCGACCTCAAGAGCCTGGCCAAGATCGGCCAGTTCCGTGAGGACTTGTACTACCGCCTGCACGTGATCGCCCTGAAGCTGCCCCCCTGCGTGAGCGTGGCGCCGACGTCAATGAGATCGCCAATGCATTCCTGCTGCGCCAAAGTGCGCGCATCAACCGTACGGACCTCAGGTTTGCCGCGGACGCCGAGCAGGCCATCCGGCATTACCCATGGCCGGGCAACGTGCGTGAGCTGGAAAATGCGGTCGAACGCGCGGTGATCCTGTCGGAGAGCCCGGAAATTTCAGCCGAGCTGCTGGGTATCGATATAGAACTCAGCGACCTGGAGGATGAGGACTTCGTCGGCCTGAACCCGCAACAGGGCGGCGCCAGCAATACCAGCCATGAGCCGACGGAAGATTTGTCACTGGAAGATTACTTCCAGCATTTTGTCCTTGAGCATCAGGACCATATGACCGAGACCGAACTGGCCCGCAAACTGGGGGTGAGCCGCAAATGCCTGTGGGAACGGCGCCAGCGCCTGGGCATTCCGCGTCGCAAGACCGGCGTGCCCAGCGAAAGCTGAGGCCCAGCCTCCCAGGTAACACTCACAGATGTGAAAAAACTGTTACCGCAGATATTTCACGTAACAAAAGCCGGGGCTTACGGTAACGAAGCCCCGGCTTTTTTTGCCCCGTCAAAAACCCGAAACCACCTCTACCCCCTGGTTTTACTGGGCGGCACAAAAGTTGGCACGCCCCCTGCTATATGCTTAGTACAAAAACAATAACAAGCTTTGTACAAGACAATAAAAATAAGACGAATCGACTCACGCACAATAAAAACAACACGGCGGAGGCGCAGCTAACTGATTCTTTTGGAGAGGCGTTGCATTTGGGGCTTGCCCCGCAACCAGGCCGAGAACAACAAAAACTGCCCTAAGGCAGAGCCTGAACTGGTTGGATCATAGATCAGCAACACAGCGACCAAAGCAATCCGTTTGCTCTTGACTCCCGATTGGGAGTGTCATGAAGGTGAAGCTTCATGGCGAGGGCGATCAACAAAAACAAGAAGCCCGAAACCAATAATAAAAATAGAGCACGCAACTACTTCTGGGGGAGCTTCGGCTCCCCTTGTAGTTTCTGCAATTTGACCCTTCGGCGGTCGCATGCAGCTTCTGGCGTAACGCTTGCAGCTTGTTCCTACACCATCCCCTGACTAAATGCTAGAATCCCCGCCCATCATGCGGTCATTCTTCGTTATGGCCGAACATTCCTTCAAACAGTGCATCCCATGCTGAAGAAGTTGTTCCAGTCATTCCGTTCTCCCTTGCGTCGTACGCAACACAAACGCAGCACGCCTGAAGTGCTCAACAGCAGCCAGCATTCGCTGCAACGCGCTCAATTCAGCCGTTATGCAGTGAACATCGTCGAACGTTTGCAGAACGCCGGCTACCAGGCTTATCTGGTGGGCGGTTGCGTGCGCGACATGCTGCTTAATATCACCCCCAAGGATTTCGACGTCGCCACCAGCGCCACGCCCGAACAGGTGCGCGCCGAATTTCGCAACGCGCGCATCATCGGTCGCCGCTTCAAGTTGGTGCACATCCACTTTGGTCGCGAGATCATCGAAGTCGCCACCTTCCGCGCCGGCCACCCGCAAAACGATGAAGAGGAAGACACTAACCAGTCTTCCCGCAACGAGAGCGGGCGCATCCTGCGCGACAACGTCTACGGCACCCTGGAAGAAGACGCACAGCGCCGCGATTTCACCATCAACGCGCTGTATTACGATCCGGTCAGCGAGCGCATCCTCGATTATGCCAATGGCGTACACGACATCCGCAACAACCTGGTCCGCCTGATCGGCGACCCGATCCAGCGCTACCAGGAAGACCCGGTTCGCATGCTGCGGGCCGTGCGCTTCGCCGCCAAGCTCAACTTTGGCATCGAAAAACACAGCGCCGCGCCGATCCGCGAACTGGCACCGATGCTGCGGGAAATCCCCTCGGCGCGCCTGTTCGAGGAAGTGCTCAAGCTGTTCCTCTCGGGCCACGCCGCCGATACCTTCGAAATGCTCGTCGACCTTCAGTTGTTCGACCCGCTGTTCCCGGCCAGCGCCGAAGCACTGGAATACAACCCGACGTACACTCACACGCTGATCAGCGAAGCCCTGATCAACACCGACCTGCGCATCAAGCAGAACAAACCGGTCACTCCGGCGTTCCTGTTTGCCGCGCTGTTGTGGCCGGCCCTGCCGAAACGCGTGCTGCGCTTGCAGGACCGTGGCATGCCACCGATCCCGGCCATGCAGGAAGCTGCCCACGAATTGATCGCCGAACAGTGCCAGCGCATCGCGATCCCGAAACGCTTCACCATGCCGATCCGCGAGATCTGGGACATGCAGGAACGCCTGCCGCGTCGCAGTGGCAAACGCGCCGACCTGCTGCTGGACAACCCGCGTTTCCGTGCCGGCTACGACTTCCTGCTGTTGCGGGAGAGCGCCGGTGAGCAGACCGACGGCCTGGGCGACTGGTGGACCGATTACCAGGACGCCAACGACAGCCAGCGCCGCGAGATGATTCGTGAGCTCGGCAGCAAGGGCGACGGCGAAGGCGTTGGGCCAAAGAAGCGTCGCCGCAGTAGCAGCAAGCGCAAACGCAGTGCCACCGATGCCTCGGGCGCCGTCGGCGAATAAACGTGGAACGCATCTACATCGGCATGGGCAGCAACCTGGCTGCCCCGGACCAGCAATTGCGCAACGCTATCGAAGCTCTGGCGCAATTGCCTGGCACCCACCTGGTCGGCGTGTCCTCCTTCTATCAAAGCGACTCCCTGCTCCCGGGCCAACCGCGCTATACCAATGCGGTCGCGGCCCTGGACAGCCGCCTCGCGCCACTGGAACTGCTGGATGCGCTGCAAGCCATCGAAAACCACCAGGGGCGCGAACGCCTTGAGCGGTGGGGCCCACGCACCCTCGACCTGGATATTCTGCTGTTTGGCGAGCGTCTGATCGACGAGCCGCGTCTCAAGGTGCCCCATTACCAGATGCACCTGCGGGCGTTTGTACTGTATCCCCTGGCCGAACTGGCTCCCTCATCTCTGCTGCTACCCGATGGCCAGCAACTCAGTGACCTGCTGACGGCCTGCCCATTCGTCGGTCTGGAACGTGTATCTCCATCCAGCTCTCACAGCTGAATCGCATCAGTAACAGCGGTAACACCGCCCGCGTAACAATGCGGTAACACATCCAATTGACTTCCCGTGCCCTCCTCACGACTATAGGCGTCCCGCTGCCGCCAACCCGGCGCTGAAGGGCGCAATCCAGGCCATATAAGCACTGCTCTCAAGACGGTGCGCCTGTATAGACGAAGACTCACGCGCGTTACTCGCAGTTTCCAAGCGCCTGAACGAGGACCCTTTTCATGCCAGACATTACCCTGACCACCTTGCAGAGCCTCAAGCTCAAAGGTGAAAAAATCACCATGCTGACCTGCTACGACGCCACCTTCGCCCAAGCCAGCTGCCAGGCCGGGGTTGAAGTGCTGCTGGTAGGCGACTCCCTGGGCATGGTTCTTCAAGGGAATGACAGCACCCTGCCGGTGACCACCGACGAACTCGCCTACCACACCGCCAGCGTCAAGCGCGGCAACGACGGCGCCTTCATCATCGCCGACCTGCCGTTCATGGATTACGCCACCCTCGAACAAACCTTCCAGAACGCCGGCAAGCTGATGCGCGCCGGTGCGCACATGATCAAGGTGGAAGGCGCCGTATGGCTCGCCGAATCGATTCGTCTGCTGGCTGAACGCGGTGTGCCGGTGTGCGCGCATATGGGCCTCACGCCGCAGTCAGTGAACATCCTCGGTGGCTATAAGGTGCAAGGCCGCAACGAAGCCCAGGCGCGCCAGATGCGGGCCGATGCCATTGCCCTGGAACAGGCAGGTGCAGCGATGATCCTGCTCGAATGCGTGCCCAGCGAACTGGCGGCGGAAATCACCCAGGCCGTCAAAGTGCCAGTGATCGGCATTGGCGCAGGCTCGGCCACCGATGGCCAGGTGCTGGTATTGCACGACATGCTCGGCCTGTCGATGACCGGGCGCGTGCCGAAGTTCGTGAAGAACTTCATGGCCGGCCAGGACAGCATCCACGCCGCATTGAGTGCTTACGTCGCCGAAGTCAAAGGCGTGACCTTCCCGGGCGCCGAACACGGATTTTCTGCATGAACACCGTAAAAACCGTACGTGAACTGCGGGCGGCTGTCGCCCATGCCCGCAAAGCCGGCAAACGCGTCGGCTTCGTGCCCACCATGGGCAACCTGCACAGCGGCCATGCCGCCCTGGTAACCAAAGCCGTGCAGCAGGCCGACTTCGTCGTCGCGAGTATCTTCGTCAACCCCCTGCAATTCGGCGCTGGCGAAGACCTGGATAAATACCCGCGCACCCTGGCCGCCGACCAGGAAAAGCTCCTGCAAGCCGGCTGCAACCTGCTGTTCGCACCGACCGTCGAGGAAATGTACCCCGGCGGCATGACCGGCCAAACCCGTGTCAGCGTCCCGCAACTGTCCGAAGGCCTGTGCGGCGCCAGCCGCCCCGGGCACTTTGAGGGCGTGGCCACGGTGGTCAGCAAGTTGTTCAACATGGTCCAGCCGAACATCGCGGTGTTTGGCCAAAAGGATTACCAGCAACTGGCGGTCATCCGCGCCATGGTCCATGACCTGAACATACCGATCCAGATCGTCGGGGAGCCCACCGTGCGCGCCGACGACGGCCTGGCGCTGTCTTCACGCAACGGATTCCTCAGCGAACAAGAACGCGCAATCGCGCCCGTGCTCTACCGCAGCCTCAGCCAGATTGCCGCCGCCATTAAAGGCGGTGACCACGACTTCGCCACGCTGCGCGCCGAACAGGTGCAGCAGATCGAAGCCGCCGGGTTGCGCCTGGATTACCTCGAAGTGCGCCAGGGGGTGCACCTGCGCCCGGCCACACCTGAAGATCGGGACATTGTGATTCTGGTAGCCGCCTTTCTCGGCACGACGCGCCTCATCGACAACCTGCACCTGAACCTCAACTGACCCCCTCTGAACAGCTCGCCTGTTGCCCTGAAGGCTGTGCCGGTATAAAAAAGTACCGGCCACAGCGCAGACAAAGCCAAGACATATCGACACGCTAGGTTTAATGTAATCGCCCGGCGCTAAGGTTAGCGCTGCCTGGAACCCAATCCTTGATATCAGACTGGATGTTCCGGGCTTTGAAGTGTCCTAAAGGCAGTCCCCGTAATAAAAGGAAACCCGCAGCGATGGCGTACTACCGCACCCCTCATGACGTTACCGCTCTGCCCGCCTGGCAAGCGCTCAATCAACATCGCCAAGCCATGCAGGATTTCAGCATGCGCGAAGCGTTCAATGCCGATCCCCAGCGTTTTTCCCAATTCACCCTGAGCAGCTGCGGACTTTTCCTCGATTACTCGAAAAACCTGATCACCAGCGAAACCCGTGACCTGCTGGTGGCGCTGGCCAAGGAAGTCGGCCTCAAAGACGCGATCAACGCGCTGTACGCCGGCGAGCCGGTCAACTCGTCCGAAGGCCGCCCTGCCCTGCACACTGCCTTGCGCCGCCCGGTGGGCGACAAGCTGTCGGTCAATGGCGTGAATATCATGCCCGACGTGCACAAGGTGCTGAACCAGATCACCGACCTGGTTGGCCGCATCCACGACGGCCTGTGGCGCGGCTACACCGAGAAGCCGATCACCGACGTGGTGAACATCGGCATCGGTGGCTCGTTCCTCGGCCCGGAGCTGGTTTCCGAAGCGCTGTTGTCCTACGCCCATAAAGGCGTGCGCTGCCACTACCTGGCGAACATCGACGGCAGCGAGTTCCACGAACTGACCATGAAGCTGCGCGCCGAGACCACGCTGTTTATCGTCTCGTCGAAGTCTTTCAACACCCTTGAAACCCTGAAAAACGCCCAGGCCGCCCGCGCCTGGTACCTGGCCCAGGGGGGCTCGGAAGCCGAGTTGTACCGCCACTTCATCGCCGTATCGAGCAACAACGCGGCAGCCGTGGCCTTCGGTATCCGCGAAGAAAACATCTTCCCTATGTGGGACTGGGTCGGCGGCCGTTACTCGCTGTGGTCGGCCATCGGTCTGCCAATTGCCCTGGCCATCGGCATGTCCAACTTCAAGGAACTGCTGTCCGGTGCCTACACCATGGACCAGCATTTCCAGAACGCACCGTTCGAAGACAACATGCCGGTGCTGCTCGGCCTGCTGGGGGTGTGGTACGGCAACTTCTGGGGTGCCCAGAGCCATGCGATCCTGCCGTACGACCACTACCTGCGTAACATCACCAAGCACTTGCAACAGTTGGACATGGAATCCAACGGCAAGAGCGTGCGCCAGGACGGTAAACCCGTGTCCACCGATACCGGCCCAGTGATCTGGGGTGGCGTGGGCTGCAACGGTCAGCACGCGTACCACCAGTTGCTGCACCAAGGCACCCAACTGATCCCGGCCGACTTTATCGTGCCGATCGTCAGCTTCAACCCGGTGTCCGACCACCATCAATGGCTGTACGCCAACTGCCTGTCCCAGAGCCAGGCGCTGATGCTCGGCAAGACCCGCAGCGAAGCCGAAGCCGAGCTGCGCGACAAAGGCATTGCGGAAGACGACGTGCAGAAGCTGGCACCGCACAAGGTGATCCCGGGCAACCGTCCGAGCAACACCCTTGTGGTCGAACGTATCAGCCCGCGACGCTTGGGTGCCCTGGTGGCGATGTATGAGCATAAAGTGTTCGTGCAGAGCGTGATCTGGGGCATCAACGCCTTCGACCAATGGGGCGTGGAGCTGGGCAAGGAGCTGGGCAAAGGCGTGTACAACCGCCTGACCGGCGCCGAAGAAAGCGTGGCCGAAGACGCCTCGACCCAGGGCCTGATCAATTACTTCCGCGGTCGTCACCGCGGCTGATCCAGGTACTCGCAAGGCCAACGTGCGTTTGGACGTTGGCCTTGAACCCTCCCCACACAGGGTGCATCTTTATCACTTGTCGCAAAAACAAGAATAAGGATCGCTCATGTTCGATATCAGCACGTTTCCCACCGCCGATGCCGTCCGCCGGGCTGCGCAACTCAGTCAAGAGGACTACCAGCGCCTCTATCGCCAATCCATCGAACAGCCGGACACCTTCTGGGCCGAACAGGCCAAGCGCTTTCTCGACTGGATAACACCGTGGCACACCGTGCAGCAGTCAGACATCAAGACGGGCGCCGCCCAGTGGTTTGCCGGCGGCCAATTGAACGTCAGCTACAACTGCATCGACCGTCACCTGGCCCAGCGCGCCGATCAGCCGGCCTTCATCTGGGAAGGCGATGATCCGACAAAATCTTCAAGAATCACTTACCGCCAACTGCACCAGAACGTCTGTCGCCTGGCCAATGTGCTGAAAAGCCGTGGCGTGGAAAAAGGCGACCGCGTGTGCATCTATATGCCGATGATCCCGGAAGCGGCCTACGCCATGCTGGCCTGCACACGGATTGGCGCCGTGCATTCGGTGGTGTTCGGAGGGTTCTCGCCGGACGCCCTGCGCGATCGCATCCTGGATGCCGACTGCCGCACCGTGATCACCGCCGACGAAGGCGTGCGCGGCGGCAAGGCCGTGGCACTCAAGCAGAATGTCGACAAAGCCTTGGCCAGTTGCCCGAATGTCAGCACCGTGGTGGTGGTTGAGCGCACCGGTGCGGCCGTGAACTGGAGTGAAGGCCGCGACCTCAAGTATCAACAGGCCGTGGACGCCGCGAGCGACGATTGCCCACCCGAACCGATGGACGCCGAAGACCCGCTGTTCATCCTCTACACCTCCGGCAGCACCGGCAAACCCAAGGGCGTGCTGCACACCACCGGGGGCTACCTGCTGCAAGCGGCAATGACCTTCAAGTACGTGCTCGACTACCGCGATGGCGAAGTGTTCTGGTGTACCGCCGACGTAGGTTGGGTCACCGGCCACAGCTACATCGTGTATGGGCCGCTGGCCAATGGCGCCACCTCTCTGATGTTCGAGGGCGTGCCGAGCTACCCGGACAGCTCGCGCTTCTGGCAGGTGATCGACAAGCATCAGGTAAACATCTTCTACACCGCGCCGACCGCTTTGCGCGCATTGATGCGCGAAGGCCACGGCCCGCTGGAAACCACCTCCCGCGCCAGCCTGCGCTTGCTCGGCAGCGTCGGCGAGCCGATCAACCCAGAGGCCTGGGATTGGTACTTCAACGCCGTCGGCGAGCAGCGCTGCCCCATCGTCGACACCTGGTGGCAGACCGAAACCGGCGGCATCATGCTCAGCCCACTGGTCAGTGCCCAACGGATCAAGCCGGGCTGCGCCACCCAGCCGATGTTTGGCGTGCAGCCGGTGCTGCTCGATGAACAAGGCAAGGTCATCAGCGGCGCAGGCAGTGGCGTATTGGCGATCAAGGCCAGTTGGCCGGGGCAGATTCGTAGCGTCTACGGCGATCCGCAGCGCATGATCGACACCTATTTCAAACCCTATCCCGGTTACTACTTCACCGGTGATGGCGCGCGACGCGATGAAGACGGCGACTACTGGATCACCGGCCGCATCGACGATGTGATCAATGTGTCCGGCCACCGTATCGGCACCGCCGAGGTGGAGAGCGCCCTGGTGCTGCATGACCAGGTAGCCGAAGCCGCCGTGGTCGGCTACCCCCACGATGTCAAAGGCCAGGGTATCTATGCCTTCATCACGCCGATGAATGGCGTGGAGCCCAGCGATGCATTGAAAAAACACCTGCTGGAGCTGGTCAGCAAGGAAATCGGCAGCTTTGCCAAGCCGGAACTGATCCAATGGGCGCCGGCCCTGCCGAAAACACGTTCCGGCAAGATCATGCGGCGTATTTTGCGCAAGATCGCCTGCAACGAACTGGACAGCCTGGGTGACACCTCGACCCTGGCCGACCCCAGCGTAGTGGACGGCCTGATCGACAAACGCCTGAACCGCTAGGAAACCCTGAGTCGCCATGGAATTTATCCGCAGCCGCATCGAAACCCAGTTGATGAGCCTCACCGGCCTTTCATTGGGCCAACTGGACCTGGAAAACCCCAAGGGCGATCCAGGCCTGTTCGGTCCCGACTCGGTCAGTTGGCAAGTTCACGGCGACTTCAGCAGCATGCTCATCGGCGGCATCAGCGCCCTGATGCTGCAAGCCTTGCACCCCTTGGCTCTGGCAGGGGTGTGGGACCATTCCAATTTTCGCCAGGACATGCTCGGACGCTTGCGTCGCACCTCGCAGTTCATTTCCGGCACCACCTTCGGCTCGCGTAAAGACGCCGAATGGCTGATCGACAAAGTGCGCACCATTCACTTGCAGGTGGTTGGCCACGCCCCGGATGGGCGGCCTTACGCGGCCAGCGATCCAGACCTGCTGACCTGGGTGCATGTGGCGGAGGTGAGCAACTTTCTCGCCGCCCACCTGCGCTACCGCAACCCACACCTCTCGGGGCGCGACCAGGATCGTTACTACAGTGAGATTGCCCTGGTCGCCGAACAATTGGGCGCGCGACAAGTGCCACGCTCACGGCAGGAAATTGCCGATTATCTGACGCGTATCCGCCCGCAACTGCTGTGCGACGAGCGCAGTCGAGAAGTGCTGCGCCTGCTGCTGAATGCGCCCTCGCCCAGCACCCTGGCCAAGCCTTTTGGAACCCTGATGATGCAAGCCGGGATCGACCTGCTGCCGGATTGGGCCAGCGCCATGCTCGACCAGCACCAAAGCCCGCTGCAGCGCCAGATGGTGCGCGCCGGGGTCAGACGCAGCGCGCCATTGTTACGCTGGGCAATGCGCAATGGATCGGTGCAGCGTGCGCACCGGCGTATGGGGTTGGTGTAGGCATGGCTCCATAGCTGTTAAACTCCGCGCCCTCATTGGCCCCATCTACTTAGCAAGGCGCGCCCCATGTCTTCCTTGAATCAGGCGCTGCGCGCCGCCCTCGATCATCGCCAAGACCTGATCCGCGAACTGCACGCCCAAGGCACCGATTGCTATCGGCTGTTCCATGGCAGCCAGGAAGGCGCCGGTGGCCTGACCATCGACCGCTATGGCCCGCAGCTGCTGGTGCAGAGCTTCTACCAGACGCTGGAAGCCACGGACCTCCTGGACCTGCACCAACGGATCAACCAGTACATGGGTCTGGAACTGCTGCTGGTTTACAACGACCGCTCCCGGGGTAACTCGCGGATTGATCGCGAGGACTCGGTATACCGCGCCGAACCCGCTGCGCTGGAAGACCTGGTCGGCCACGAGTGGGGCCTCAATTACCGTGTACGCGGGCGCCATGCCGGGCAGGATCCATTGCTGTTCCTCGACCTGCGCAACACCCGTGGCTGGGTCAAGGACCACAGCGCCGGCAAAAGCGTGTTGAACCTCTTCGCCTACACCTGTGGCGTCGGCCTGAGCGCCGCCGCCGGTGGCGCGCGCGAAGTGTGCAACCTGGACTTCGCCGAGGGCAACCTGGCGGTCGGTCGTGAAAACGGCCTGCTCAACCCGCAATTGCCAACCATGACCTTCGTGCAATCGGATTACTTCCCGGCGATTCGCCAACTGGCGGGCTTGCCGATCACCCAGCGTCGCGGGCAGAAACTGCCAAGCTATCCACGCCTTGAGCAATGCCAATACGACCTGGTATTGCTTGACCCGCCGGCATGGGCCAAGAGCGCATTCGGCACCGTCGACCTGCTGCGCGACTACCAAAGCCTGCTCAAACCCGCGCTGCTTGCTACCGCCGACGATGGCGTACTGATCTGCTGCAACAATCTGGCAAAGGTCAGCATGGAGGATTGGCGCGAACAGGTCCTGCGCTGCGCGGAGAAAGCCGGGCGCCCGGTGCGTGACTGCACAGTGATGACGCCAGGGGCCGACTTCCCTTCGCAAGATCAGCAGCCACCGTTGAAAACCCTGATCCTGCAGCTGTGAGATTCGTCTGAAAGGCGCGGTTCTTCGGAACCGAAAACCCGTGCCATACTCCAAGGCACTCCTGTTTGACATAGATGGCGCCGCCCCATGCCCAAAGGATTGATTCGCGCCGCAGGCGCCTTGTTGACCGCCCTTGCGTTGTACAGCTTGCTGGGCTTTTTGATTCTCCCTGGCATCGCCCTTCGCATAGCCAACCAACAGTTGGCCCATTACGCCACGGTGCCGGCCCGGATCGAACGAATCGAGCTCAACCCGTTCAGCCTGGAAGTCACCGCATGGGGCTTGAAGATCGGCGAACCCGGCAAGGAACAGCTGGGCTTCGAGCGGCTTTATGCCAACCTGCAGATCGACAGCCTGTGGACCCGCGCCCTGCACCTGGCAGATGTGCAACTGGACAAGCCCAAGACCGAGTTGCTGTTCGACAAGTCAGGCCAATTGAACTTGGCGCAGCTGTTCAAGCTGCCGCCGAGCGAGCCCACCCCGGCCGATCCAGAGGCCAAGCCGTTCCCGCTGCGTATCGATGGCATCCAGCTGGCGGGCGGTTATGTACACTTCCAGGACCTGCGCCCCAGCGAACCCATCGAATTTCTCTACGACACACTCGACTTCGAGCTGAAGAACCTCAGCACGCTGCCAGAAGACAATGCGGACATGACCTTGGTGGCCGCCGGCCCCGAAGGTGGGCGCATCGACTGGAAAGGCAATGTCAGCCTGGTGCCGATCACTTCCGAAGGTACGTTGAAAGTCACCGGCGGCAAGATGAAAGCCTGGTGGCCGTATGTGCGCGACGCCTTGCCGCTGGTGCTTGAGAACGGTGTGCTCGACTTCAGTACCGAGTACACCTTCAGCCTGGCCAACGAGACCAAGTTGAACCTGACCAACACCGCCGCCAGCATCGCGCCGTTCGCTATCAAGGCACCGGATGGGCGGCCGCTGGTACGCCTGGAGCGTTTGGACATCAGCGACACCACGGTGGACTTGGCCAAGCAGCAGGTGGTGGTCGGCAAGATCCGCAGCAACAAACTGGAAACCTGGGCTGCCCGTGAAGCCGATGGCCAGTTGGATTGGCAGAAACTGTTCGCCGGCCAACCCCGCAAGCCGGCCAAGGCGCCGGAGCCAGCCACTGCACCGGCCACCGCGGACTCGCCAAAACCTGAACCCGCCGCACCGAGCAAACCCTGGCAAGTGCTGCTCAAGGACGTGCAACTGCGCAACTATCAAGTGCACCTGGCTGACCGCCAGGCCAAGCCTGCGGTGGCGCTGGAACTGGGCCCGTTGAACGTCGATGTGCAGAATTTCGATAGCCTCAACCAGAGCCCATTTACCCTCAAGGTCGACAGCGGCCTGGGCAAGCAAGGCAAGATCCAGGCAAGTGGCCAGGTCAACCTCAACCCTGTCAGCGCCAAGCTGAAAGTGAACACCCAGGACATCGACCTGCGGGTCGCCCAGTCCTATATCAGCCCGTTCATTCGGCTGGAACTGCGTAGCGGCATGCTTGGCAGCGATCTTGACGTCAACCTGAAAAGCACCGATCCCCTGGCACTGCAGATCACCGGCCGCGCGCAGGTCGACCAGTTGCACACCCTTGATACGCTCAAGACCCGCGACTTCCTCAAATGGCAGCGCCTGGTACTCGAAGGCGTGAATTACCAGCACGGCGACAGCCTGTCGATCGACAAGGTCAACCTGCTGCAACCGTATGCACGCTTCATGATCAACGATGACCGCACCACCAACATCGACGACTTGCTGATCCCGCAGCCCGCCGACAGTGGCGCCAAGCCCGCAGCCAAACCTGCCGCGAGCAAAGAAAAACCCCTGGGCATTCATATCGGCCAGATCGCGATCAACGACGGTTCGGCCAACTTTGCCGACTTCAGCCTCACCCCCAACTTCGCGACGGCGATTCAACAGCTCAACGGGCAGATCGGCACCATCGACAGTCGCCAGGCCAAACCGGCCAGCGTGGATATCAAGGGCAAGGTGGACCGCTATGCACCGGTCACCATCAAAGGCAGCGTAAACCCGTTCGACCCGATGGCGGCGCTGGACATCGCCACCAGTTTCAAACGTGTCGAGCTGACCACCCTGACGCCCTACTCGGGCAAGTTCGCCGGTTTCCGTATCCGCAAAGGCCGCCTCAACCTCGACCTGCACTACGTCATTACCAAGGGCCAGTTGAAGGCCGAAAACAAAGTGGTGGTCGAGCAATTGCAACTGGGTGAGAAAGTCGACAGCGCCGACGCCGTCGACTTACCGATCCGCCTGGCAATTGCCCTGCTTAAAGACAGTGATGGCAAGATCTCGATCGAGCTTCCGGTCAGCGGCGACTTGAACAACCCGCAATTCAGCGTGATGCCGATTGTATGGCAGACCCTGCGCAACCTGGTGGTACGCGCGGCCAGCGCACCGTTCAAGTTTATTGGCGGGCTGGTTACCGGTGGGGGATCGGAGGACCTGGGCAGCGTGTCGTTCGCGCCAGGCTCCAGCGAACTGAACAAAGACGCCGAGGGCGCCCTGAATACCTTGGCCAAAGCGCTGAAAGAACGGCCTGCCCTGCGCCTGGAAATCGAAGGCACCGCCGCAGCCAGCAGCGACGGCCCTTTCCTGGCCGCCCAGCGCCTGGAACGGGAATATCAATACAACTACTACAAAATGCTGCAACGCCGTGGTGACAAAGTCCCGGCCCAAGCCTCCCTGCTGCAAGTCCCGGAAAGCGAAAAGGCTGCTTTGCTTGAAGGTATCTACCGCACGCGTTTGAAACAGCAACCGCCGGCAGAATGGAAAGAGCTCAACCGTGATGACCGTTCGGCCAAGCTCAAGGAAGGCGTGATCACGTTCTGGAGCGGCAGTGACGTACTATTGCGCCAACTGGGCCAGGACCGTGCGAGCACGATCAAGGACTACCTGGTGGATAAAGCGCAATTGGAAGATGACCGGGTCTATTTCATTGACGCGCAACTGGGCCAGGCAGAGAAAGATGGCCGAGTGGTTACGCCAATGCATCTGGATGCCGAGTAACTGCAAAAAAGCACCCAGCCCCAAATAGAACAGGCCCCGACACAAGTGCCGGGGCCTGTAATGACCACATCCGTGTGGTCGGTCGCATGAACCTTAGAGGTGCATTGAGTGGATAACTAACTCACGCGCCGCCGCCACTCGTTCAAACGAATTGTTAGACGTTATTCTGCTTTCAGGCCATCGGCCGATACAGCTTTAACGCCTTTGATTTTCTTGGTGATCGCCACAGCGGTCGCTTTCTGCGATTCAGTCACGGCAGTAGCCGACGACAGGGATACGACGCCTTTGTTGGTTTCGACCTTGATGTCGGTGCCCGGAATGCCCTTCTCGGTAACCAGGTCAGCTTTCACTTTGGTAGTGATCCAAGTGTCACTGGTTGCGCCCTTTGCATCAGCGGCTGCGCCTTTGGTTTTGTCGATACCATCAGCCTTGGTCGCGCCACCAGCCATCAGACCATCAGCGGATACGGCAGTCACACCTTTGATTTTCTTGGTGATCGCTACAGCAGTCGCTTTCTGCGCGTCCGAGATAGCTACGTCCGAAGACAGGGAAACCACGCCTTTGTTGGTCTCAACCTTGATGTCCGAGCCTGGAATGCCTTTTTCAGTCAGCAAGTCAGCTTTGACTTTGGTGGTGATCCAGGTATCCGAAGTGGACTCTTTGGCCTTGGTCATTTCACCGGCAGCCAGAGTCATTGGCGCCTGGGTAGGCTGGGCAAATGCAGCGTTAGCCATAGCCAGGGTCAAAGCGGTAGCCGTTGCGGTAGCGAGAGCGAACTTCTTCATACGAGTAACTCCTGTTTTATTGAAAGTCTGCAGTGTGTGAACCTTGATGCTGCAGCGTTAACAGGGATATTGCAGGCAATGTGCCAAGTCAGAGGACCAAAATAAAACCTTTAAAATCAATTGGTTACTAAATGAAAGGAAATCCGGAATCGTGCAACTTGCATGAAGTGCGGCGCACCTGCATGCAAGTTGCGGCTTTTGGCGGTTATTAAACACCTGATTTTCAGGCACTTTCTTGCAGGCATAAAAAAAGGACTCCGCAGAGTCCTTTTTTCAGCGTAAAGCCTTGGGTAATTAAACGCCCGAAGCTTTGGCTGCTGCTACGTCCTTGATGGATAGCTTGATACGACCGCGGTTGTCCACGTCCAGTACCAGCACTTCCACTTCCTGGCCTTCTTTCAGAATGTCGGTCACTTTTTCAACGCGAGCGTCGCTCAGCATGGAGATGTGAACCAGACCGTCTTTGCCCGGCAGGATGTTGACGAATGCGCCGAAGTCGACGATGCGCTCAACCTTACCCACGTAGATCTTACCGATCTCGGCCTCGGCGGTGATGCCCAGAACGCGCTGACGCGCGGCTTCTGCGGCTTCCTTGGTTTCGCCGAAGATCTTGATCGAGCCGTCGTCTTCGATATCGATCGAAGCCTTGGTCTCTTCGCAGATCGCACGAATGGTCGCGCCACCTTTACCGATGACATCACGGATTTTGTCGGTGTCGATTTTCATCGCGATCATGGTCGGAGCATTTTCCGACAGCTCGGTACGCGACTGACCAATGATCTGGTTCATCTGGCCGAGGATGTTCAGGCGCGCTTCCAAGGCTTGGCCCAGAGCGATCTCCATGATTTCTTCGGTGATGCCTTTGATCTTGATGTCCATCTGCAGCGCGGTCACACCTTTGGCAGTACCGGCTACTTTGAAGTCCATATCGCCCAGGTGGTCTTCGTCACCCAGGATGTCGGTCAGGATGGCGAACTTCTCGCCTTCTTTAACCAGGCCCATGGCGATACCGGCAACCGGTGCCTTCATCGGCACACCGGCGTCCATCAGAGCCAGGGAAGCACCGCAAACGGAAGCCATGGAGCTGGAGCCGTTGGACTCGGTGATTTCCGAGACAACACGGATGGTGTACGGGAATACGTCAGCAGCCGGCAGCATGGCCTGGACCGAACGACGCGCCAGACGGCCGTGACCGATTTCGCGACGGCCAGCACCGCCCATGCGACCACACTCGCCCACCGAGAACGGCGGGAAGTTGTAGTGCAGCATGAAGGGGTCTTTTTTCTCGCCTTCCAGGGTGTCCAGCAACTGTGCGTCACGGGCAGTACCCAGGGTCGCCACTACCAGGGCCTGGGTTTCACCACGGGTGAACAGGGCCGAACCGTGAGTCTTCGGCAAAACGCCGACTTCGATGTTCAGCGGGCGCACGGTGCGGGTGTCGCGGCCGTCGATACGTGGCTTGCCGTTAACGATGTTTTCGCGGACGGTGCGGTATTCGATTTCACCGAATGCAGCTTTGACGTCGCTGGCGGAAGGCTGGCCTTCTTCGCCGGACAGCTTGGCCACAACCTGGTCCTTCAGCTCACCCAGACGAGCGTAACGGTCGGCCTTGACGGTGATGGTATAGGCCTGGGAGATCGCCTCGCCGAACTCGGCGCGGATAGCACCCAGCAGCTCGGTGGCTTCCGGGGCTGCTGCCCAGGTCCAGGTTGGCTTGGCGGCTTCGGCGGCCAGTTCCTTGACCGCGTTGATCACAACCTGGAACTCGTCGTGAGCAAACAGTACAGCGCCCAGCATCTGGTCTTCGGTCAGCTCTTTGGCTTCCGATTCAACCATCAGTACGGCTTCCGAAGTACCGGCAACGACCATGTCCAGGCTCGAAGCTTTCAGTTGCTCGTAAGTCGGGTTCAGCAGGTAGCCGGTGCTTTCGTGGAACGCAACGCGAGCAGCGCCGATCGGGCCATCGAAAGGAATGCCGGAGATGGCCAGGGCCGCCGAGGTACCGATCATCGCAGCGATGTCCGGATCGGTCTTCTTGCTGGTGGAAACGACGGTGCAGACAACCTGCACTTCGTTCATGAAGCCTTCCGGGAACAGCGGACGGATCGGACGGTCGATCAGTCGGGAAGTCAGGGTTTCTTTCTCGGAAGGACGACCTTCGCGCTTGAAGAAACCGCCAGGGATCTTACCGGCAGCGTAAGTTTTTTCCTGGTAGTGAACGGACAGAGGGAAGAAGCCCTTGCTCGGATCAGCGGTCTTGGCGCCAACAACGGTCACCAATACGGTGACGTCATCGTCAACGGTAACCAGCACTGCGCCGGAGGCTTGACGGGCGATACGGCCTGTCTCGAGGGTAACGGTCGACTGACCGAACTGGAATTTTTTGATAACCGGGTTCACGGTGTCCTACCTTCTTTGTGGCTCTTGGGGGAACTTGTCTTCTTGCGAAATTCTTGGGCAATGTCGGGAATCGGCCCAACCCTTGTCCAGGGGTAAAACGTGTATCCAGATAAAACTTGAGGCTGGGAGCCTACCATGAGCCAGCGGGAATCCCACTGACACACGGCAGACAACCAACCTCTAGCGCAATCGCTTATTAGCGACGCAGACCCAGGCGACCGATCAGAGCCTGATAACGACCCAGATCCTTGCCTTTCAGGTAATCCAGCAGCTTACGACGCTGGTTTACCATGCGGATCAGACCACGACGGGAGTGGTGATCTTTACCGTTGGCCTTGAAGTGACCTTGCAGCTTGTTGATGTTGTGGGTCAGCAGTGCAACTTGCACTTCTGGCGAACCAGTGTCACCAACAGCTTGCTGGTAGTCAGCTACGATTTGTGCTTTTTCTTGAACGTCGAGAGCCATGAGGCAATCCTTCTTTCAGGAAACCACCCAAAGGGCGGTTTCAACAGGCCAGGGACAAATCCCTGTATCTAAAAATGAGTGTTGACCATGCCTGTTAACAGCCACACTCGTTCGGTCATTCTGACCGAATCAGTCGACGCGGCGCGATGCGCCCGTCTTCGCTCACTTCACCGATACCGATAAAGCGACCGTTATGATCTTGTACCCGCACCATGCCGAACTTCGGGGCATCCGGTGCGCGTACCGGCTGGCCGTTGAGCCAGTAGAACGCGCTGTGCTCCGAGAAGTGCAGCAGTGGCCAATCCAGCAGCCCACTGTCCGATGGCATCAGGAAGCGATCAACCGCTTCATTGCCGCCTTCGGCGTGTACCGCCTCCAACTCTTCCAGCGTAACTGTCTGGGCCAGGCTGAAAGGCCCTGCCTGGGTGCGTCGCAGTTCTGCAACGTATGCACCGCAACCGAGCTTTTCACCAATATCTTCCACCAGGGTACGGATATAGGTGCCTTTGCTGCAGTCTACGGCCAAGCGAGCGGTGTCGCCTTCGCAGGCGAGCAGTTCCAGCCGGGCAATAGTAACAGAACGCGGTTCGCGCTCCACCACTTCGCCCGCGCGTGCCAGCTTGTAAAGGGGCTGCCCATCGCGCTTGAGGGCCGAGTACATCGGCGGTATCTGACTGATTTGCCCACGAAAAGCGGGTAAGGCAGCCTCGATATCAGCACGACCAACGGTCACGTCGCGAACCTGCAAAACATCACCTTCAGCATCCGCCGTGGTGGTGGTTTTGCCCAGTTGCATCAGGGTTTCATAACCCTTGTCGGAGTCGAGCAGGTATTGCGAGAACTTGGTCGCCTCGCCAAAGCACAATGGCAATACGCCGGTGGCCAATGGATCGAGGCTGCCGGTGTGCCCGGCCTTCTCGGCGTTGAGCAACCAGCGAACCTTCTGCAACGCGGCATTGGACGTAAAACCAATGGGCTTATCGAGCAAAATGATGCCGCTGACATTGCGACGGATACGTTTGACCTGAGCCACCGCTTACTCCTTGGCGTCTTCAGGTGTCGACGGGTGTTGGCTGTCTTCAGCCACTGCACGCTCGATCAGTGCCGACAGGTGCGCGCCACGCACGACACTTTCGTCATAGTGGAAATGCAGCTGCGGAACGCTGCGCAGCTTCATCTCACGGGCCAACTGCATGCGCAGGAACCCTGCTGCCGAGTTGAGCACCTTGATGCTTTGTGCGATTTCTTCGCTGTTGTCCTGGCCCATCACGGTGATGAAGATCTTTGCGTGACCGACGTCACGGCTCACTTCAACGGCGGTGATGGTGACCAGGCCAACGCGCGGGTCTTTAACTTCGCGACGAATCAGTTGAGCCAGCTCGCGCTGCATCTGATCGCCGATACGCTGGGTACGGCTGTATTCTTTTGCCATGTCTTGTTACCTGTTACTGCCACACGGTGAAACCCGTGGGGTCTGAAAGCGGCAAACGCCCGGCCTGACAAAAGCCAGACCGGGCGTTGCGTTTAGAGTCCTGACGCGGCGTGGGGCATGTGCATGCCCACACCCTGCGTGGCTCCTGAAGTGCGCGAGTTAGAGGCTGCGAGCAACCTGAACCTTCTCGAATACTTCGATCTTGTCGCCCACCTTGACGTCGTTGTAGCTCTTGACGCCGATGCCGCATTCCATGCCGGCACGCACTTCGGAAGCGTCATCCTTGAAGCGGCGCAGGGATTCCAGCTCGCCTTCGAAGATAACGATGTCTTCACGCAGTACACGGATTGGACGGTTACGGTGCACGGTGCCTTCGACAACCATGCAACCGGCGATCGCGCCGAATTTCGGCGAGCGGAACACGTCACGCACTTCGGCGATACCCAGGATGTTCTCCCGGACGTCACTGCCAAGCATGCCGGTAAGGGCTTTCTTGACGTCTTCGATGATGTCGTAGATGACGTTGTAGTAACGCATGTCCAGGCCTTCCTGCTCGACGATCTTGCGAGCGCCAGCATCGGCACGCACGTTGAAGCCGAACAGTACAGCGTTGGAAGCCAGTGCCAGGTTGGCGTCGGACTCGGTGATACCACCGACACCGCCACCGACAACACGCACTTGCACTTCGTCGTTACCCAGGCCATTCAAGGCGCCGTTCAACGCTTCGAGGGAACCACGAACGTCAGATTTGAGGACGATGTTAAGCGTCTTCTTCTCTTCCTGGCCCATGTTCTCGAAGATGTTTTCCAGCTTGCCGGCGTGAGCACGGGCCAGCTTGACTTCGCGGAACTTGCCTTGACGGAACAGAGCCACTTCACGGGCTTTCTTCTCGTCGGCCACCACGCTCATCTCGTCGCCAGCATCCGGGGTTCCGTCCAGGCCGAGAATCTCGACAGGGATGGCCGGACCGGCTTCCTTGATGGACTTGCCGTTCTCGTCGAGCATGGCACGTACACGGCCGTAGTTCGAACCGACCAGCACCATGTCGCCCTGGCGCAGGGTACCGTCTTGCACCAGCACGGTTGCAACCGGGCCACGGCCCTTGTCGAGGCGGGACTCAACTACGACACCACGGCCAGGAGCCGATGGGGTAGCGGTCAATTCCAGAACCTCGGCTTGCAACAGAACGGCTTCGAGCAGTTCGTCAACGCCGGTACCCATCTTCGCCGAGACCGGTACGAATGGAGTGTCACCACCCCATTCTTCGGAAGTCACACCGTGAACCGACAGTTCGCTGCGGATGCGATCGAGATCAGCGCCCGGCTTGTCGATCTTGTTCACCGCAACCACCAACGGTACGCCAGCAGCCTTGGCATGCTGAACGGCTTCAATGGTTTGCGGCATCACGCCGTCGTCTGCGGCAACCACCAGGATCACGATGTCGGTCGCCTTGGCACCACGGGCACGCATTGCGGTAAACGCAGCGTGACCTGGGGTGTCGAGGAACGTCACCATGCCGCGGTCGGTTTCAACGTGGTAAGCACCGATGTGCTGGGTGATACCGCCAGCTTCGCCAGCAGCCACCTTGGCACGACGGATGTAGTCGAGCAGGGACGTTTTACCGTGGTCAACGTGACCCATTACAGTCACGACCGGAGCACGGGAAACGGCCTCGCCTTCAAACTTCAGGGACTCAGCCAGGGAATCTTCCAGAGCGGTGTCGCTGACCAGGGTCACTTTGTGGCCCAGCTCTTCAGCAACCAGTTGGGCAGTTTCCTGATCCAGTACCTGGTTGATGGTGGCTGGAGTGCCCAGCTTGAACATGAACTTGATGATTTCAGCAGCCTTGACCGACATCTGCTGGGCCAGATCGCCCACAGTGATGGTCTCGCCAATCTTCACTTCACGCACGACAGGGCCGGTTGGGCTCTGGAAACCGTGAGCGTTGCGCTTCTTCAGCTTGGCCTTGCCGCGACCACCGCGACGGAAGCCATCGCTTTCTTCGTCGGTAGTACGTGGGGCAACGCGTGGCGCAGGCGCTTTCTCTTTGACCGAAGCGCGATGCGGAGCGTTTTTACGCTCACCATCGCCACCACCGCCACGACGACTGTTATCGTCGGCACGTGGTTTGTCCGGGCGACGAGGTTCTTCGCGCTTGCGAGCATCGGCGGCAGGTGCTGGAGCAGCGGCAACCGGAGCGGCCTCGCGCACAGCTTCTACAGGCGCACCTGGCGCAGCGACCGCTTCAGTGGCAGCAGGTTGCGCAGCAGCAGGCTGGCGACGCGCTTCTTCTTCGGCGCGACGCTTGGCTTCTTCTTCAGCCTTCTGACGAGCAGCATTTTCTACTGCGCGACGTTCTTCCAGCTCGCGTTTGCGCTCGGCTTCGATTTCTTCCGGGCTGCGCTGTACGAAGACTTTCTTCTTGCGTACTTCAACGCTGATGCTCTTGCTACCAGCAACACGCAGTGTGCTGGTGGTTTTGCGCTGCAATGTAATCTTGCGCGGTTCTTCCACTTTCGCCTTGTGGCTGCTCTTCAAGTGAGTCAGCAAAGACTGCTTCTCACTATCGCTCACACCTTCATCGGCGGCGGTGTGCGGCAGACCTGCCTCACGCATCTGCTGCAACAGGCGCTCTACCGGTGTTTTGACCTCATCGGCCAGTTGTTTCACCGTGACTTGCGTCATGCACTTCTCTCCTCAGGCCGCGCCTAATTACTCGAACCAATGGGCTCGGGCGGCCATGATCAACTTGCCGGCACGATCATCGTCAATGCCGTCGATGTCGAGCAGATCGTCAATAGACTGCTCGGCCAGGTCTTCGCGGGTAATTACGCCGCGCACCGCCAGTTCCATCGCCAAATCCTTGTCCATACCCTCAAGCGAGAGCAGGTCTTCGGCCGGATGGGCGTCTGCCAGCTTTTCCTCAGTAGCGATGGCTTTAGTCAACAAACGATCCTTGGCCCGAGCGCGAAGCTCGTTGACGGTGTCTTCGTCAAAGCCGTCGATGTTGAGCATTTCTTCCAACGGTACGTAGGCAATCTCTTCCAGGCTGGTGAAGCCTTCATCTACCAGCACCTGTGCCAAATCTTCGTCGACTTCCAGCTCGTCGATGAAGTTGCGCAGGATGTCACCGGTTTCAGCTTGCTGCTTAGCCTGGATGTCCGATTCGGTCATCACGTTCAGGGTCCAGCCGGTCAGTTGGCTGGCCAGACGCACGTTCTGACCACCACGACCGATGGCCTGAGCCAGATTGTCTGCGCCAACGGCGATGTCCATTGCATGGGCATCTTCGTCAACGATAATCGCCGCCACTTCAGCTGGCGACATGGCGTTGATCACGAACTGCGCCGGGTTATCGTCCCAGAGGACGATGTCCACACGCTCGCCACCCAATTCACCCGACACTGCCTGGACGCGCGAACCGCGCATACCAATGCAAGCGCCCTGCGGGTCGATGCGTTTGTCCTTGGAGCGGACCGCGATCTTGGCGCGTGAGCCCGGGTCGCGGGACGCAGCCATGACTTCGATCAGGCCTTCGGCGATTTCCGGCACTTCGATACGGAACAGCTCGATCAGCATTTCCGGAGCGGTACGCGACAGGATCAACTGAGGACCACGGTTCTCGGTGCGGATTTCCTTGAGCAGCGCACGCAGACGCACGCCGACACGGAAGGTTTCGCGAGAAATGATGTCTTCGCGGGCCAGCAACGCTTCGGCGTTGTTGCCCAGGTCGACGATCACGTTGTCGCGGGTGACTTTTTTCACGGTGCCGGAGATGATTTCACCCAGGCGCTCGCGGTAGGCGTCAACGACTTGAGCGCGCTCAGCTTCGCGAACTTTCTGCACGATGACCTGCTTGGCGGTCTGTGCAGCAATACGACCGAACTCGATCGACTCGATCTTTTCTTCGACCACATCACCGACCTTGGCGCCAGGGTGCGTTTCAGCAGCCTTGCTCGGCCAGGTTTCAATGGCCGGATCATCAAGGTCGGCCTCTTCGACGACCGTCCAGCGACGAAAAGTCTCATAGGCACCGGTGTGGCGGTTGATTTCCACACGCAGATCAACTTCGTCTTCAAAACGTTTTTTGGTAGCAGTGGCCAGGGCCAGCTCCAACGCTTCAAAAATCACGTTTGCCGGTACGCCCTTTTCATTGGATACCGACTCAACAACCAGCAGTACTTCTTTGCTCATCGTACGCCTCGCCTTTCGCAAGCCATTGGATCCGCGGGATCCGCGTCTCAGTCAAAACTGGGAATAATGTTGGCCTTGTCGATCATATCGATCGGCAACAGGAACTCATGGTCTTCTACCTGCACCACTACGTCCTGCTCTTCTACACCGCGCAGAAGGCCCTGAAAGTTGCGTCGCCCTTCAAAAGGAGATCGCAGCTTGATCTTCACTTGTTCACCGGCAAATTTTGCAAACTGATCAATAGTGAACAGTGGGCGTTCCATGCCTGGCGAGGAAACTTCGAGGGTGTATTCAACGGAGATTGGATCTTCAACATCCAGGACACCGCTGATCTGACGGCTGACAATGGCACAATCGTCCACCAGCACGCCGCCCTCTTTATCGATATAAACGCGCAACATTGAGTGGCGACCTTGAGCCGAAAACTCAATACCCCAGCATTCATAGCCTAGGGCCACGACCACCGGGGCCAGCAAGGCCTGCAACTCTTCTAGCTTGCTCGACACCTGAACCCCCTCGTGCATGTATGTGCATGCTGTGCAAAATAAAAAAATGGGCGAAACGCCCATCCTTGAAACGCCGTCGAACAGCGGCGTTGAAAGTATCCAGCTAACAAAAAGCCCCTTAAAAGGGGCTCCGCTAAAACTGGTTGCGGGGGCCGGATTTGAACCGACGACCTTCGGGTTATGAGCCCGACGAGCTACCAGACTGCTCCACCCCGCGACAAAGCTGGGGCGGAAGTATACGACCGATCCCTTACAGGGTCAATGTAACCTTCCACCTACAAGAAAGCCCGCAACAGCGGGCTCTCCTGATAATTGGTACCGAGAAGGGGACTCGAACCCCTACACCCTATGGGCACAACCACCTCAAGGTTGCGTGTCTACCAATTCCACCACCTCGGCAATACAGCGCTTACAACCCTTCTTACTTCTGCTCTTGAGCTGGAGGTACGTCAGTCGCTGGAGTAGCCGACTTTTGCTCTTGAAGCACCGGGACATCATCAGAAGCCGGTTTTGCCTTTGGCACTTCCAACACTGCCGGATTTGGCAAACCTGCTTGAGTCAGCACATGAGCTTTCTCTTTAGCAAAGTAACCTAACCCTAAGCTGGTTATGAAGAAACCGGCGGCAAGTATAGCAGTAAACTTACTAAGAAAGGTAGAGGAACCTTGGCTTCCGAATACAGTATTTGAAGCACCTGCACCGAAAGACGCACCAGCATCCGCACCTTTACCCTGTTGCAACAAAACCAGGGCAACTACGCCCAGGGCAGCCAACAGATGAAAAACGACTACGACTGTTTCCAGCATTTTTTCAGTTTCCCGCGGCGCGACAGATCGCACCGAACTCATCTGCATTCAGGGAGGCTCCACCAATGAGCCCCCCATCGATATCCGGCATGCCGAACAGTTCGGCCGCATTGGCCGCCTTCACGCTGCCGCCGTATAGAAGCCGCACACCTTGTGCGACCTCAGAATTCTCTGCCGCCAACTGTGCGCGGATGGCGGCGTGCACATCCTGCGCCTGTTGCGGTGAAGCAGTCAGCCCGGTACCAATGGCCCAGACCGGCTCGTAAGCAATAACTGCTTTTGCAAACGCCCCCACACCCAGCTCCTCGATGATGCTGCCCAGCTGACGCGAGACAACCTCAAGAGTTTTGCCTGATTTACGCTGCTCAAGGGTTTCCCCAATGCACAACACTGGAATCAAGCCACAAGCCTGTGCCGCTGCGAACTTGCGATTGAGCGTCCCATCACGCTCGCCCATCATCTGACGGCGCTCGGAGTGCCCGACGAGCACATAGGAACAACCCGCATCGACCAACTGACTGGGCGCAATCTCCCCCGTCAGAGCACCTTGCATGGCTTCCACCGCAGAATTCTGCGCACCGACCTGAATCGACTTACCCTTCAAGCCATCGACCACTTGGGTGATATGCAAGCAAGGCGGGAAAACCGCGACATCAACACCGCTAGGCAAGGCCAGATGACGAAGGCCGTTGATCAGCTCAGCGACACTGGCGCGGGTACCGTGCATCTTCCAGTTACCAGCTACCATAGTGCGACGCATGCTGTACCTCGTCGGTCAAAGTGGGCGCAGATGTTACCCAACCACATCATCACTGGCAAGCCGAATTCAGACGCAAACTTCAGTTACCAGTTTTGCCAGGTCTTCAGCATGGCCGCGAACCTGTGTTTCGTCCTCACCTTCGACCATGACCCGCACCAGAGGCTCTGTGCCGGACTTGCGCAACAACACTCGCCCACGCCCCGCCATTGCCAGGGTCACACGCTCGCAAGCTTCTTTGACAGCCGGATGCTCGATCGGGCTTTCGCCCCCAGCAAAGCGCACGTTGAGCAATACTTGCGGGCATTTGCGCAAAGCCTGACGCGCCTGGGCCAGGCTTTCCTCGCGACGGCGCAACGCCAGCAACACCTGCAGCGCGGCAATAATTGCGTCGCCCGTGGTGGTGTGCTGGAAGCAAACGATATGCCCCGAGTTCTCGCCGCCCACCTGCCAGTTACGCTCAAGCAGCTCGGCGATCACATAACGGTCACCGACATTGGCACGAACAAAGGGGATCCCAAGTTCCGCCAGCGCCAGTTCAAGCCCGAGGTTGCTCATCAATGTACCGACGACACCACCCTGCAGCTTGTTACGCTCATGCAGGTCACGGGCAATGATGAACAGCAAGTCATCACCGTCAACCACTGTGCCAGTGTGATCCACCATCAGGACGCGGTCGCCATCGCCATCAAAGGCAATGCCAAGATCAGCATGCTCAGCCAGCACTGCCGCCTGCAACTGCTCCATGTGAGTGGAGCCGCAGTTTTCGTTGATATTCAACCCGTTAGGCTGGGCAGACAGCACCGTCACGTCCGCGCCCAATTCCTTGAAGACGCTTGGCGCCACCTTGTAGGTCGCACCATGGGCGCAGTCGACAACAATTTTCAACCCGGCAAAATTGGTGCTGCTTGGCACACTGCTCTTGCAGAATTCAATATAACGGCCAGAGGCGTCGTTAATACGCGATACCTTGCCCAACTTGCCGGACTCGACCACCGTCATCGGTGCATCCAGGAGCTCTTCGATCATCAACTCGATCTCATCAGGCAGCTTGGTGCCCTGCCCCGAGAAGAACTTGATGCCGTTGTCATCATGGGGGTTGTGCGACGCACTGATAACGATACCGGCTTCGGCATGAAAGGTGCGCGTCAGGTACGCGATCGCCGGCGTCGGCATTGGCCCCAGCAACATGACATCAGCACCCGCCGCAGACAAACCAGCCTCCAGCGCGGACTCGAACATATACCCGGAGATCCGCGTGTCCTTGCCCACCAGAATACGGCACGCGCCCATGCTGCGGAACGCCATGCCCGCCGCCCACCCCAGCTTGAGCATGAAATCAGGCGTAATCGGAAACTCGCCGACCCGACCACGGATACCGTCGGTACCAAAGTATTTTTTAGTCATAAGTGCTCCATCATTCTTATTCGGCCGATTCTACAGCAGCGATCATACGCACGACGTCGACCGTTTCGGCGACGTCATGCACACGCAAAATGCGCGCTCCCTTGGTCACTGCCAGTGCAGCCAGTGCGAGACCACCGTACAACCGCTCACCCACCGGACGATTCAGGGCCAGGCCTATCATGCTCTTGCGCGACACACCGACCAACAAGGGTCGACCAAGGGCATGCAGGGACTGCATGTGTTTGAACAGGCTTAGATTGTGCTGCAGGGTCTTGGCAAAGCCAAACCCTGGATCAAGAATAATCCTCTCAGGTGTAATGCCCGCGGCAGCACAGCATGCAACCCGCTCAGCGAGAAAATCACTCACTTCACCAACAAGATCATCATAGTGCGGGTTGTCCTGCATATTGCCGGGCTCACCCAGCATATGCATCAGGCACACCGGCAAACCGGTAGCTGCCGCAGCATCCAGGGCACCGTCGCGCCGCAGGGAGCGCACGTCATTGATCAACCCAGCCCCCAGGCGCGCAGTCTCGCGCATCACAGCCGGGGTCGAAGTATCAACCGAGATGATCACATCCAGCTCTCGAGCGATACGCTCGACAATTGGTGCAACTCGCTCCAATTCCTCGAGAGGAGAAACAATCCGAGCACCCGGTCGGGTCGACTCCCCCCAACGTCAATCAGGGTCGCGCCGGCAGCCACCATCGCTTCGGCATGACGCAGTGCCGCGTCAAGCTGGCTGAAACGACCACCGTCGGAAAAAGAATCAGGAGTGACATTGAGAATACCCATGACATGCGTATGGGCCAAATCAAGAACCCGGTTGCCGCAAGGCAACCGGGTGGAGGACAACGCAGAAGTCATCTCAAACCTTAATGGTCAGCTGCAGGGCCACCGATAGGAGTTTCAGGACGCTCGTTCTGAACCACGGGCGGAGTGCCTGAAGTGCCTGAACCACCCTCCCAATCGCGAGGCTCACGAGGCGTACGACCGGCCATGATGTCGTCGATCTGGTCGGCATCAATGGTCTCGTACTTCATCAGCGCATCAGCCATTGCATCCAGCTTGTCACGATTATCGGTCAGGATCTGCTTGGCCGTACCGTAACACTGGTCAATGATACTGCGCACTTCGGAGTCGATCAGCTTGGCCGTGTCACCGGAGAAGCTCGCGCTTTGGCCGCCGCCACCACGCCCCAGGAACACCTCGCCTTCTTCCTCGGCGTACATCAGCGGGCCGAGTTTTTCGGACAGACCCCACTTTGTAACCATGTTCCGCGCAATCTGGCTGGCACGCATGATGTCGTTGGAGGCACCAGTGGTTACGCCGTCGAAGCCCAAGGTCATCTCTTCGGCAATCCGACCGCCGTACAGCGAGCAGATCTGGCTGATCAGTGCGCGCTTGGAAAGACTGTAGCGATCCTCTTCCGGCAGGAACATGGTGACACCGAGGGCGCGACCACGCGGGATGATCGATACTTTGTAGACAGGATCGTGCTCAGGCACGACGCGCCCCACGATGGCATGACCGGCTTCGTGATAAGCGGTGTTCTGCTTCTCTTTTTCGGACATGACCATGGACTTACGCTCAGCCCCCATCATGATCTTGTCTTTTGCCAGCTCGAACTCTTTCATTTCAACAATGCGCTTGCCGGTACGGGCGGCAAACAACGACGCCTCGTTGACCAGGTTTGCAAGGTCAGCACCAGAGAAGCCTGGGGTGCCACGAGCGATCACAGCCGGCGCCACGTCGTCACCCATGGGCACTTTGCGCATGTGAACCTTGAGGATCTGCTCGCGACCGCGGATGTCTGGCAGGCCAACCACAACCTGGCGGTCGAAACGACCTGGACGCAGCAGCGCGGGGTCCAATACGTCCGGGCGGTTGGTGGCAGCAATGACGATAATGCCGTCATTCATTTCAAAGCCGTCCATCTCGACCAGCAACTGGTTGAGCGTCTGCTCACGCTCATCATGTCCGCCACCCATGCCAGCGCCACGATGGCGACCAACGGCATCGATTTCGTCAATAAAGATGATGCACGGCGCGTGCTTTTTGGCCTGTTCGAACATATCGCGAACGCGGCTGGCACCGACGCCGACGAACATTTCGACGAAGTCAGAACCGGAAATAGTGAAGAACGGCACCTTGGCTTCGCCGGCAATCGCCTTGGCCAGCAAGGTTTTGCCGGTACCCGGAGGACCGACCATCAGCACGCCGCGAGGAATGCGGCCACCCAGGCGCTGGAACTTGCCCGGATCGCGCAGGAACTCGACCAACTCGCCCACTTCTTCCTTGGCTTCGTCGCAACCGGCAACGTCTGCCAAGGTGGTTTTCACCTGGTCCTCGGAAAGCAGGCGCGCCTTGCTCTTGCCGAAGCTCATCGGCCCACCCTTGCCCCCCGCGCCGCCCTGCATCTGGCGCATGAAGAACATGAACACGGCAATAATCACCAGGATGGGGAAGCTGGCGACCAGCAACTGAGTCCAGATGCTTTGCTGTTCCGGCTGCTTGCCTTCGACAACCACATGGTTATCCACCAGGTCGCCGATCAAGCCGTTGTCCTGAATTGCCGGACGAATGGTCTTGAAGCTGTCGCCATCGTTGCGTTTGCCGGTGATCACATAGCCATCAACCGCTACGCGCTCGACCTTGCCATCCTTAACTTGCTGGATGAAGTCGGAATAGTTGAGGGTCTGCGGCTCGTTAGGGCTGGAGAAGTTGTTCATCACCGTCACGAGGACAGCCGCGATGATCAACCACAGGATCAGATTCTTTGCCATATCGTTCAATTAACTACCCTCTGAAGCAAGCTCCGCTACTGGCGCGTGCTTCGCATGATATTCACCGGCCTAACTTACTACATTACCTACAACTCTGGCAGGCGCCGTCTGTAACCCTTTGTGAAACTTTGACTACACAATATTCGTAAAGCTTCATGACGAAAGCGATATAAAAAAACCTATCGACTCCCTTCAAATGCTCAAAGACGCTCATCACTGGCGGCGCCTTCGATGCCGCGGAACCCCCGCGCCAACAGATACTGCTCGCGAGACCGATCCCGGGATGAGTCCGGTTTACGCATCTGCACCTTATCGAACAGCTTGCGGATATTCTTGTGGTACTCGTCGAAACCTTCACCCTGGAAGACCTTGACCAGGAAATCACCACCCGGCCGCAACACCCGCCCCGCCAGATCCAGCGCCAACTCGCACAGGAACATGGCTCGCGGCATATCAACAGCCGGTAATCCACTCATATTGGGGGCCATGTCGGAAATCACAAGGTCTACCTGCGAATTTCCCACAGCCTGCAGGATCTCAGCTAACACTGCATCCTGGGTAAAGTCACCATGGACAAAGGTCACATCCGGGATGCTGTCCATCTCAAGGATGTCGGAAGCGATCAATCGACCCTGCCCGCCAATCAGACGACTGGCCACCTGGGACCAGCCACCGGGAGCGGCACCCAGGTCGATGACACTCATGCCGGGGCGGAACAATTTGTCCTTGTCCTGGAGCTCCAGCAACTTGTAGCTGGCCCGGGAACGGTAGCCGTCCTTTTGCGCCTTTTTGACGTAAGGGTCGTTGAAATGCTCTTGCAGCCACTTAAGGCTAGTTTTGGAACGGGCCACGGGCCACCTCGAAAATAAAACGGGTCGTGATTAACTGGGCGGTCCCGGACTCGCTCGGGTAAACTGGCCGCCGCTTTTTACAAGATCAGACGCAGGGGTCAGATTATGCCGCTCACTCAAGAGCAGAAGAAACAGTACAAATCCATTGGCCACCATCTGAAACCAGTTCTGATTGTGGCAGACAACGGTTTGACTGAAGGTGTGTTAGCCGAACTTGAACGCGCATTGGGCGATCACGAACTGATCAAGATCAAGGTTAACATCCTTGACCGCGAAGCCCGTCTGGCTGCCATTGCACAATTGTGCAAGGCTGGCAAAGCAGACCTGGTCCAGGTCATCGGCAAGATGGCGCTGCTGTATCGCAAGAATTTCAGCGTCAACAAGCAGTTGTCGAACGTTCATCGCTTCAAGTAATGAAAGGGTCACGGGCGTGCTTCGCGCGCCCCGCCACTCCATCCCGGCGCAGGCTGTATAACCAGCACCAAGCCGGAGAAACCTAGCACAAGATAGCTGAAGAGCTGCCAGCGCAACGCTTCCGGCAGCCAGACATGCACGCTGCAAAACATTGCACACGCATACAGCGCCATCAACAGCAGTTGCCCGCGAATATCCCGCCACAGACTCCCCAGACCCTCGGCCCTGACCAGCACCAACGCCTGAAGCGTCACGCACGCCGCTGCAAAACCCACCAGCAACGTACTGAGCAATCCATCGATCTCATCGATCAGCAGCGGAGCCAGGCCAATCAGGCCCAGCGCCGGCAATACACCAATGTGCAACAACCACAGGCCACCAACCCACAGCATCTGGCAGAGCTGCCAAAGCATGGCGCCCGCATGAAGCGGGCGCCGCCTTTCAGACGTGGCGAACTTCAACAATCTCGTACTCGATCACGCCGCCTGGCGTCTTGACCACCACCACATCGCCCTCTTCCTTGGCAATCAAGGCGCGGGCGATAGGCGAACCAACAGAGATTTTGCCTTTCTTGATGTCAGCCTCGTCCTCACCCACGATGTGGTAGACCACGCTTTCGTCAGTCTCGACGTTGGCGATTTCCACGGTGGTGCCGAAAATCACTTTGCCCGTGTGCGGGATGGTCGTGACGTCGATGATCACCGCATTCTGCATACGGCCCTCGATATCACGGATCCGCGCCTCGACCATACCCTGCTGCTCGCGGGCAGCATGGTATTCGGCATTTTCCTTCAAGTCACCCAGCTCGCGAGCCGTGCCGATGTCCTGGCTCAGCTTTGGACGTACGACCTTGGTCAGATGGGCGTGCTCCTCTTCCAGAGCGCGAGCGCCCTGAACGGTCATTGGGTATTTGGTTATGCTCATGCCTTCAATCCTGCGTGTAGATCCTGCAAGCGACGCACGGTCTTTTCCGGACCGAACTTGAGCGCTTCGCAGATAGCTTCGCCAGCAGCAATAGTCGTGGTGCAGTAGATCTTATGCTGCAAGGCATTACGACGAATGGAATAGGAATCCGCGATCGACTGACGACCCTCGGTGGTGTTGATGATCAAGGTAACTTCGTCATTCTTGATCATGTCGACCACGTGCGGACGGCCTTCCGTCACCTTATTCACGCGACGCACTTTCAGGCCGGCAGCTTCGATCAGCTTGGCGGTCCCAGCGGTGGCCACGATTTCAAAGCCCAAGTTGATCAGATCACGGGCAACGCCTGCAACCAGCGGCTTATCATCATCACGTACGCTGATAAACGCAGTACCGCCGGTCGGCAGCACTTCGCTGGCGCCCATCTGGGCCTTGGCGAATGCTTCGCCAAAGGTGTCACCTACGCCCATCACTTCACCGGTGGACTTCATCTCCGGGCCCAGGATCGGGTCCACACCAGGGAATTTGGCGAATGGGAACACCGCCTCTTTCACGCTGTAGAAGTTAGGAATGATTTCCTTGGTGAAGCCGATTTCCTTCAGGGTCTTACCGGCCATCACGCGGGCAGCGATCATGGCAAGGGACACACCGATGCACTTGGAAACGAACGGTACGGTACGCGAAGCACGTGGGTTGACTTCGATAACGTAGATGTCTTCGCCTTGCAGCGCCAACTGAACGTTCATCAGGCCGACCACGCCCAGTTCCAGGGCCATTTTCTTGACCTGTTCACGCATCTCGTCCTGGATGTGCAGCGGCAAAGAGTAAGGCGGCAATGAGCACGCGGAGTCACCGGAGTGAACACCGGCCTGCTCGATGTGCTGCATGATCGCACCGATCACTACGTCGGTACCGTCGCACACCGCATCCACATCCATCTCGATGGCGCAGTTAAGGAAATGATCCAGCAGCACCGGGCTGTCATTGGAAACTTTCACCGCATCACGCAGGTAACGCTTGAGCTCTTCTTCTTCGTAGACGATTTCCATCGCCCGCCCACCCAGTACATAGGACGGACGCACCACCAGCGGGTAGCCGATCTTGCTGGCTGCGCGGATGGCTTCATCTTCGCTGCGCACGGTAGCGTTTGGCGGCTGGCGCAGGTTCAGACGCTCAACCATTTGCTGGAAGCGCTCGCGGTCTTCGGCACGGTCGATGGCATCCGGACTGGTGCCGATAATCGGCACGCCAGCGGCTTCCAGTGCACGAGCCAATTTCAGCGGAGTTTGGCCGCCATACTGCACGATCACACCTTTTGGCTTCTCGACGCGCACGATCTCCAGCACGTCTTCCAGGGTCACCGGCTCGAAGTACAGGCGATCAGAAGTGTCGTAGTCGGTGGAAACGGTTTCCGGGTTGCAGTTGACCATGATGGTCTCGTACCCGTCTTCGCGCAGGGCGAGAGCCGCGTGTACGCAGCAGTAGTCGAACTCGATACCCTGGCCGATACGGTTTGGACCGCCACCCAGGATCATGATCTTGTCGCGACCCGACGGCGCGGCTTCGCACTCTTCCTCATAGGTGGAGTACAGGTAGGCGGTGTCGGTGGAGAACTCGGCGGCGCAAGTGTCGACGCGCTTGTAAACCGGGAAAATATCCAGCTTGTGGCGATGGGTGCGCAGGTTTTTCTCAGTCACCCCCAGCAACTTGGCCAGGCGCTGGTCGGAGAAACCTTTGCGCTTGAGGCGGAACATCATGTCGCGGTCGATGCTGGCCAGACCCAGGGTCTTGACCTTCTCTTCTTCCTTGATCAGATCTTCGATCTGCACCAGGAACCACGGGTCGATCATGTTCATGCCGAAAATGTCTTCGACGGTCATGCCGGCGCGGAAAGCGTCAGCCACGTACCAGATACGCTCGGCGCCCGGCACGGTCAGTTCGCGCTTGAGTACGCTCATGCTTTCCGGATTGCTCAGGTCGAGCTTCTCGTCCAGGCCGCAAACACCCACTTCCAGGCCGCGCAGAGCTTTCTGCAGAGACTCCTGGAAAGTGCGGCCGATGGCCATGACCTCACCTACGGACTTCATCTGGGTGGTCAGGCGCGCGTCAGCCTTGGCGAATTTCTCGAAGGCAAAACGGGGCAGCTTGGTCACGACGTAGTCGATGGACGGCTCGAAGGACGCTGGGGTCTTGCCGCCGGTGATGTCGTTCGACAGCTCATCCAGGGTGTAACCCACGGCCAGCTTGGCCGCGACCTTGGCGATCGGGAAGCCGGTGGCTTTCGACGCCAGTGCCGAGGAGCGCGATACACGTGGGTTCATCTCGATCACGACCATGCGGCCGGTATCCGGGCAAATGCCGAACTGAACGTTGGAGCCGCCGGTTTCCACGCCGATCTCGCGCAGTACCGCCAGGGAGGCGTTACGCAGGATCTGGTATTCCTTGTCGGTCAAAGTCTGCGCTGGAGCCACGGTGATCGAGTCACCGGTGTGCACGCCCATCGGGTCGAAGTTCTCGATGGAGCAGACGATGATGCAGTTGTCCTTCTTATCCCGGACAACCTCCATCTCGTATTCTTTCCAGCCGATCAGGGACTCGTCGATCAGCAGCTCTTTGGTCGGCGACAGATCCAGGCCGCGGGCGCAGATTTCTTCGAACTCTTCACGGTTGTACGCGATACCGCCACCAGTGCCGCCCATGGTGAAGGACGGACGAATGATGCATGGAAAACCCAAGGTCTCCAGGACCGCGTTGGCCTCTTCCATGCTGTGGGCGATACCGGAACGCGGGCATGCCAGGCCGATGGACTTCATGGCCTTGTCGAAACGCGAACGGTCTTCAGCCTTGTCGATGGTGTCGGCGTTGGCACCGATCATCTCTACGCCGAATTTCTCCAGAACGCCTTCGCGCTCCAGGTCCAGGGCGCAGTTAAGAGCGGTCTGGCCCCCCATGGTCGGCAGCAGCGCGTCCGGACGCTCTTTCTCGATGATCTTGGCAACGGTCTGCCATTTGATCGGCTCGATGTAGGTGGCGTCGGCCATGGCCGGATCGGTCATGATGGTGGCCGGGTTGGAGTTCACCAGGATGACGCGGTAACCCTCTTCGCGCAGGGCTTTGCAAGCCTGGGCGCCGGAGTAGTCGAATTCGCAGGCCTGGCCGATCACGATCGGGCCAGCGCCGAGAATCAGGATGCTTTTTATGTCTGTACGTTTTGGCATGGGTTTGTCACTCAAATCCGCAGGTCAGTCGGCAAGCCGTCTTGAACAATCTTTGAAGAGCCTGCGGGGACCACCGGAATCGGGGCCACCCGCAAGCCACTCAGTCAGCGTCGCTTGGCCATCTCATTGATGAAACGGTCGAACAGCGGCGCTACGTCGTTCGGGCCCGGGCTGGCTTCAGGGTGGCCCTGGAAGCTGAACGCGCTCTTGTCGGTGCGTTCGATACCTTGCAGGGAACCATCGAACAGCGACTTGTGAATCGCGCGGACATTGCCCGGCAAGGTCGCTTCATCCACCGCAAAACCGTGGTTCTGGCTGGTGATCATCACAACGCCAGTGTCCAGGTCTTGTACAGGGTGGTTGGCGCCGTGGTGGCCGTGGCCCATTTTCAGGGTCTTGGCACCAGAGGCCAGGGCCAGCAGTTGGTGGCCGAGGCAGATACCGAATACCGGAATCTCGGTATCCAGCACTTCCTTGATGGCCTGGATGGCGTAGTCGCATGGCTCAGGATCGCCCGGGCCGTTGGACAGGAACACACCGTCCGGCTGCAGGGCCAATACGTCGCTGGCCGGAGTTTGTGCTGGCACCACGGTTACACGGCAACCGCGCTCAACCAGCATGCGCAGGATGTTGTACTTCACACCGTAGTCATAAGCGACCACGTGATAGGGCAGATCCGCGGACTCAATGGTCGCGTGGCTGTCAGTCTTCAAGTCCCAGACGGTGGAGCGCCACTCGTACTGTTCCTTGGTGCTGACGACTTTCGCCAGATCCATGCCTTTCAGGCCAGGGAAGCCTTGCGCCGCGGCAACTGCCGCTTCTTCGGAGGCAGAATCACCGACCATGATGCAGCCGTTCTGCGAGCCCTTTTCACGCAGGATGCGCGTGAGGCGGCGCGTATCGATACCGGCGATCGCCACAACGTTGTTGGCTTTCAGGTAATCGGACAGCGACATCGTGTTACGCCAGTTGCTTGCAACCAGTGGCAGATCACGAATGACCAGGCCAGCCGACCAGACACGATCAGACTCGACATCTTCCGGCGTAGTGCCGGTATTGCCGATATGCGGATAAGTCAGGGTAACGATCTGTTGGGCGTAGGAAGGATCGGTAAGGATTTCCTGATAGCCGGTCATGGCGGTGTTGAACACCACCTCTCCAACGGTTTGACCGTCGGCTCCAATGGCTTCGCCGCGAAAAATGCTGCCATCAGCAAGGGCGAGTATGGCTGGCTTAGTCAAGAAGACCTCCCGTAAATAAAGCCTGAAAGGGCGATCGCAGGTTGTAAAAAAGCGGAGTGACGTATGGACACGTCACCCCGCTTCTTCACTGAATTATTCTGCGCGCTTTTAGTGGACACACTAAAGCTGTAGCTTACAGAAAAAGGGTTTTTTGGTCCACCGCTAATGAGCCTTAAAGGCAGGAGAATGCGACAGGACGTCGCTTAGCGGATAAAAAAGAGGCCTTAGGATAATCCCGAGGCCCCGTTTTAGCTACTGATTAGTGCAGATCCAGCACATCGCGCATGTCGTACAGACCAGGCTCACGGCCGTCCAACCAGAGCGCGGCGCGTACCGCACCCTTGGCGAACGTCATGCGACTGGACGCCTTATGGGTGATTTCCAGGCGCTCGCCTTCAGTGGCGAACAACACGGTGTGGTCGCCCACGACATCGCCGCCGCGAACAGTGGCAAACCCAATGGTGTCACGCGCACGCTCACCGGTATGACCCTCGCGGCCGTACACCGCCACTTTCGACAGGTCACGACCCAACGCATCGGCAATGGCTTCACCCATTCGTAGCGCAGTGCCCGACGGCGCATCGACCTTGTGACGGTGATGGGTCTCGATAATCTCGATGTCAGCCTCATCCCCCAGCACACGAGCCGCCATATCCAGCAGTTTGAGCGACAGATTCACGCCCACGCTGAAGTTGGCAGCAAAGACGAGAGGAATGTCCTTGCCCGCCTCCACCAGCAACTGCTTCTGCCCGGCAGTCAACCCCGTGGTACCGATCACCATGGCCTTGCCCGCCTTCCGGCAGAACGCGAGGTTTTTGAGCATTACATCAGGCAGGGTGAAGTCGATCAGCACATCGAACTCATCAGCCACCTGCTCAAGGCTGCCGGACAACGAAACGCCGATACGCCCCAATGAGGCCAACTCACCCGCATCCGCACCGATCAACGTGCTGCCCGGGCGAACAATCGCCGCGGTCAATCCCGAGGCAGGCGAGCGTTGCTGCACCGCTTCGACCAGCGTCTTGCCCATGCGCCCGGCAGCGCCCATGACGGCTATACGTCGCATACTCACTTCCTTACAGGTCGCCGAAGAAACGCTTCACGCCTTCGAAAAAGCCAGTGGTTTTCGGTGAATGGGTGTCATCGCCTTCCAATGAACTGCGAAACTCTTCCAGCAGTTCGCGCTGGCGGCGCCCAAGGTTGACGGGGGTTTCTACCGCAACGCGGCACATCAAGTCACCCGCACCACCACCGCGCACAGGTGCCACACCCTTGCCACGAATACGGAACTGCTTGCCGGTCTGGGTCCCTTCCGGGATCTTGAGCTTGACTCGACCATCCAGGGTCGGGATCTCCAACTCGCCACCCAAGGCCGCATCGACAAAGCTGATCGGCACCTCGCAGAACAGATGCTTGCCGTCACGCTGGAAGATCGAGTGCTCGCGCACATTGATCACTACGTACAAATCGCCGGTAGGGCCACCCTGGGTACCGGCCTCACCTTCACCCGACAGGCGAATGCGGTCACCGGTATCCACGCCCGCTGGCACCTTCACGGCCAGTGTCTTGTACTCTTCGACACGACCTTCGCCGTGGCAGGCGTCGCATGGATCGGAAATGATCTTGCCCTGACCATGGCAACGCGGGCAGGTCTGCTGCACCGAGAAGAAGCCCTGCTGCATACGTACCTGGCCGATACCGCCGCACGTCGGGCAGGTGATCGGCGAAGAACCTTTCTTGGCACCGGAGCCGTCGCACGGCTTGCAGTTGACCAATGTCGGCACGCGGATATTGACGCTGGTGCCGCGCACGGCCTCTTCCAGATTCAGCTCCAGGGTATAGCGCAAGTCGCTGCCACGCTGGGCACCGCCACGCTGGCCACCACGACCACCGCCAAAGAAGTCACTGAATACGTCGCCAAAGATGTCAGAGAAGTTCTGACCACCAAACCCGGCACCGCCGCCCCCCATGCTTGGGTCGACACCCGCATGGCCATATTGGTCGTAGGCCGCGCGCTTATTGGGATCACACAGGCATTCGTAGGCCTCATTGGCCTCTTTGAACATTTCTTCGGATTCTTTGCTATCCGGATTACGGTCCGGGTGATGCTTCATCGCCAGGCGGCGGTAAGCCTTTTTCAGGTCCGCCTCGCTGGAGCCCCGCTCCACACCCAACACTTCGTAATAGTCACGCTTTGCCATAAGTCTTTGCACTCTTAAGGACGTTCAGCCAGACCCTCCTGAGCCCTGCCAAACTCGTTGAGCCCCAATACAGGCCCGGACCCAACTCACGTCAATTCAACGATCCTGGTCATTACTGTTTTCAGCCAGGGACCCGGCTAAAAACGCGGCATTCATTGCTCGGAAAGCAGGAGCATTCCCGATCACACCGCCAACATCCGAACACTGTCGCATGCTGTAAAAATTCGCATACCCCAGACACGCCAACGCGGGAGCAAGCTCCCGCGCGGCGACATCCTACCAGTCACCGCTTGATAGCGGTCAACCGGGCGACCAACTTACTTCTGCTCTTTGACTTCTTCGAACTCGGCATCGACAACGTCATCGTGCTTGGCTTCAGGCTCTGCCTGGTGCGCAGCACCGTCAGCCGGCTGGCCTTGTTCGGCGTACATTTTCTGGGCAACCGGCGCGGAGACTTTCGACAACTCCTCAACCTTGGCTTCGATCGCAGCCTTGTCGTCGCCTTTGACAGCGGCTTCCAGCGCAACCACCGCAGCCTCGATAGCAGCCTTCTCTTCGGCGGTCACTTTGTCACCAGCGTCAGCGACCATTTTGCGCGTCGAGTGAACCAGGGCATCCCCCTGATTGCGCGCGACGGCCAATTCTTCGAACCGCTTGTCAGCATCAGCGTTGGCTTCAGCATCACGAATCATCTGCTGAATTTCTTCATCGGACAGACCGGAGTTGGCCTTGATCACGATCGACTGAGTCTTGCCGGTAGCCTTGTCTTTGGCGCCTACGTGCAGAATGCCGTTGGCGTCGATGTCGAAGGTCACTTCAATTTGTGGCACGCCACGTGGAGCAGGTGGAATCTCGGCCAGGTCGAACTTGCCCAGGGACTTGTTCTGTGCCGCTTGCTTACGCTCACCCTGCAGCACGTGAATAGTCACAGCGCCCTGGTTGTCATCGGCCGTCGAGAACACCTGGGATTTCTTGGTAGGAATCGTGGTGTTTTTCTCGATCAGCGCAGTCATCACGCCACCCATGGTTTCGATACCCAGGGTCAGCGGGCTTACGTCCAGCAACAGCACGTCTTTCACGTCGCCGGCCAATACCGCACCTTGGATGGCAGCACCCATGGCAACCGCTTCGTCCGGGTTCACGTCTTTACGTGCTTCTTTACCGAAGAACTCGGTGACCTTCTGTTGTACCAACGGCATACGGGTCTGACCACCGACCAGGATGACATCGTTGATGGCGCCAACATCGATACCAGCGTCTTTCAGCGCGATGCGGCAAGGCTCGATGGTACGCTGAACCAGGTCTTCAACCAGCGCTTCCAACTTGGCGCGAGAAACTTTCACGTTCAAGTGCTTTGGACCGGTGGCATCGGCAGTGATATACGGCAGGTTTACATCGGTCGAGTTGCTGGAAGACAGCTCGATCTTGGCTTTCTCAGCCGTTTCTTTCAGGCGCTGCATCGCCAGCGGGTCACCCTTGAGGTTTATGCCGCTTTCTTTTTTGAATTCGTCAACGAGATAGTCGATCAGACGAATGTCAAAGTCCTCACCACCCAGGAAGGTGTCACCGTTGGTGGCCAACACTTCGAACTGGTGCTCACCGTCGACTTCGGCGATCTCGATAACCGAAACGTCGAAAGTACCGCCACCCAGGTCATAAACGATCACAGTGTGGTCGCCCTTGGCCTTGTCCATGCCATAAGCCAGAGCGGCCGCGGTCGGTTCGTTGATGATGCGTTTTACGTCAAGGCCCGCGATGCGGCCGGCATCCTTGGTCGCTTGACGCTGGCTGTCGTTGAAGTAGGCCGGAACAGTGATCACCGCTTCGGTGACGGCTTCGCCCAGGTAATCTTCGGCCGTCTTCTTCATCTTTTTCAAGACTTCGGCCGAGATCTGCGGCGCGGACATCTTCTTGCCGTTTACTTCAACCCAGGCGTCGCCGTTATCAGCCTTGGCGATTTTGTACGGCACCATCTTGATGTCTTTTTGCACGACTTCTTCGTCGAACTTACGACCGATCAGACGCTTCACCGCGTACAGGGTGTTATGTGGGTTGGTAACCGCCTGACGCTTAGCCGAATGACCAACAAGGATCTCGCCATCGTTGGCGTAAGCAATGATCGACGGCGTGGTACGCGTGCCTTCAGCGTTCTCGATAACCTTGGCCTTGCCGTTTTCCATGACCGAGACGCACGAGTTGGTGGTCCCAAGGTCGATACCGATAATTTTGCCCATGATTTACTCTCCCGAAACTTGAATTTGGTTGCCGCAGCAGTTATGGCTAACTGCGGTAGCACTTAATCGCTTGACTTATAAATGGGGGCCTTGCGGCGGATTTCAAGCCTGCTCATCAATAGATGGCGAAACGGGTGCAGGCGCCTTGCTCACCACCACCATTGCCGGGCGCAACAAGCGACCATTGAGCAGGTACCCCTTCTGGAATACCTTCAACACGCTGTTTGGCTCAAGGTCATGACTTTCCTGCATCGCCATGGCCTGGTGATGCTCGGCGTTGAACGGCTCGCCACCGTGAGGATCGATCGCTTCGAGCTGATAGCGCTTGAGCGTGTCCTGGAAAATTTTCAGGGTCAGTTCGATGCCTTCGCGCATCGGGCGGATGTTTTCATCGTCCGCATTGGATAACTCAAGGCCACGCTCCAGGCTGTCGATGATTGGCAGCAAGTCACCGGCGAATTTTTCCAGCGCGAACTTGTGCGCCTTCTCAACATCCTGCTCGGCACGGCGGCGGACGTTCTGCAGATCGGCGGCAACACGCAAAGACTGATCCTGCGCAGCAGCCAGTTGCTCTTCGAGCACTTGCACACGAGTTGTCAGTTCATCACCGACGGCCGAATTGGCGTCTGGAGTTTGCGTATCCTGCGTCTGTTCGTCAGCCATAGATTTCTCCTTTCAAAATCATGCGCGAACTCAACTCGCGCTTCTGTTCCCGTATATGGGGCCACAATTTCCAGGTTCAAGACCCCAGCGGTTACCAAAAATCTTTCACTTGCCTCAGATCAATTCCTGCGCACTTATTCCCTATCGCGCTAAAAAACCAGAAGATCAAGCAAATCGAGCTAAGCGGCAGGATTGTCAGCCCCAAACAAAACACTGTATAAATAACCAGACCTAAAGCCTGGGAGCGGCCGTCATGCTCGTGCACCTGTCCGTACACAACTACGCCATCGTTGAACACCTGGATCTCGAACTGGATCGCGGGATGAGCGTAATCACAGGCGAAACCGGCGCCGGCAAGTCGATCATGCTCGACGCCCTGGGACTCACCCTGGGTGATCGCGCCGACAGCGGCGTAGTACGTCCCGGCGCGGACAAGGCCGATATCCTGGCGACCTTCGACCTGGCAGACATTCCCGAGGCCGAAGCCTGGCTTGTCGAGCGCGACCTTAATAATGAAGGGCCGTGCATCCTGCGCCGAGTCATCACCGCAGAAGGGCGCTCACGCGGCTATATCAACGGCACACCCTGCCCCCTTGGCGACCTGAAAGCCTTGGGCGAACTGCTGATCGATATTCATAGCCAGCACGAACACCAGTCCCTGCTCAAAACCGATACCCACCGCCGCCTGCTGGACGAATACGCCGGTGCCACCGACCTTGCCCGCCAGGTACAGCTGGCCGCTCAACGCTGGCGCCAGACCCGCCAGGAACTGGAGCGACTATCCAACTCCGGTGACGAACAGCGCGCTCGCCACCAACTGCTCAGCTACCAGCTTGAAGAACTGGAAAGCCTCGGCCTCGGCGAGACAGAGCTGGAACAACTCGAGCAGGAACACAAGAACCTCACCAACGCGGAAACCCTGCTGGGCATATGCCGCCAGGTAGTAGAACAATGCAGCGAGAGCGATTCCGGCAATGTGCTCAACGCACTCACCGCCAGCCTCAATCGACTCTCCAGTGTGAACAACGCCTCAGGCTCGCTGAGCGAAGCCACCACGTTGCTCACCAGCGCGCAGATCCAGGTGGAGGAAGCCGTGGGCGAGCTGAATCGCTTCCTGGACCACTTCGACGCAGACCCTGCGCGCCTGCAGGAAATAGAGGAACGCCTGGACACCATCTATACCCTGGCGCGCAAACATCGCATCCAGCCCACCGAAGTAGCGGCACTGCAGCAAAAACTGCTGGATGAAATCGAGACCCTGAACGCGAATGACGAATCCATTGAGCGGCTGGGTGACGAGCTCGCTTCTTTTGCTCGCCATTACCAAGAGAAGGCCAGCGAGCTGAGCAACCTGCGCCAACAGGCAGCCACAAGCCTGGCCGGTGCCGTCGAGCAGGAAATCCAGCGCCTGGGCATGCCTGGCGGGCGCTTCACCATCGAACTGCGCGCCAACGCCAACAATGAACTGCAACCCCACGGCTTCGAGCAGATCGAGCTACTGGTCAGCGCCAACCCCGGGCAGCCGCTCAAGGCGCTGGCAAAAGTGGCTTCTGGGGGGGAACTGTCACGAATCAGCCTGGCCATCCAGGTAATTACCGCGCAAACCTCGCGGGTACCGACATTGGTGTTCGACGAAGTCGACGTAGGTATCGGTGGGCCGACGGCAGAAATCGTTGGCCAGTTGTTACGCCGCCTTGGGGATCGAGGCCAGGTGCTTACGGTCACCCACCTGCCGCAAGTGGCAGCTCAAGGGCACCAACACTTGTTTGTGCATAAGGTCAGAGGCAGCGATGCAACGCATACAGCCGTGTCCAAGCTGAACAAGTCGGAACGCGTGGAAGAAGTAGCGCGGATGCTGGGCGGTATCGATCTGACCAAGGAGTCTCTGGCGCACGCGAAAAAAATGGTCGTGGCCGCCAAGGCTTGAGTGAGTTTTTCCTTTATAGAAAACACGAAGGCGACCCCAGGGTCGCCTTCGTGTTTTCTCTCAAGAACCAATCTACGTGTTTTTTACTTTTTCTTACGGATGTACAACACTAGATTGTGGTCGATCAAATCGAACCCATGCTCCTCAGCGATCTCATGCTGGAGTTTTTCGATTGCCGGGCTGGTGAACTCGATAACCTCATTGGTATCCAGGTCAACCATGTGATCGTGATGACCACCATCAGCCAGTTCGAACACTGCATGACCGCCGTCGAAATTATGACGAACTACCAGCCCTGCGGCTTCAAACTGGGTCAGCACACGGTAAACCGTGGCCAGGCCGACGTCCTCGTTAGACTCCATCAGCGCCTTGTAAACATCCTCGGCACTCATGTGGCGCTGCTCAGCAGAATCGAGCATTTGTAGAATCTTGACTCGTGGCAGAGTCACTTTAAGACCGGCTTTGCGTAGTTCGCTATTTTCAACCATGGTTAGCTTTCTCGCGGATGCTGCTTCGCAGCTTCTCTTAATACGGGTATGATCGGCGTTTACGTTGTCCCAGCCAAGATAGTGGAAGTCGCCCACCGATGCAAAACACCAAGCTCTTGCTAACCAGTTTCACCTTTGTGGGACTGCTCGCACTCGCCGGTTGTTCATTCCCCGGGGTTTACAAAATCGACATCCAGCAGGGCAATGTCGTCACGCAGGACATGATAGACCAGTTACGGCCGGGAATGACCCGACGGCAAGTACGGTTTATCATGGGCAATCCCCTGCTGACCGACACTTTCCATGCCGATCGCTGGGATTATCTCTATAGCCTGCAGCCCGGGGGCGGTGAACGCCAACAGGAACGCGTCAGCGTTGTTTTCAATGGCAATGACCAGCTTGTCAGCTTGTCCGGCGATTTCATGCCAGGCGTAAGCCGTGATGAAGCCCTGCTCGGCAAGGACAACGAAACCAACGTGACTGCGCCTGCGCAGGAAAGCGAGAAGCCGAAGTCCGAGGTTCCGGCCAAGCCTGGCTCATTGCTCGACAAGATCCAGAAGGATGTCGACGAGGTGAAAACCGTTCCAGTCCCGACGCCTCAGCCTCTGGACACCAGCCCGCAGTAACTGCGCGGCGCTCAGCAAAAAGCCCGGCATGCCGGGCTTTTTTGTTGCCGTCTGGCACGCTTACGGGTTCTGTTGCTTAGCCAGTACCGCCTTGGCCGCGCGCAGCCTGCGCACCTCTTTAGGGTCTGCAAGCAAGGGCCGATAAATCTCGATGCGATCACCCGACTGCACGGCACGCAACTCGGCATTGGCGACCATTTTGCCGAACACCCCCAGAGGACAATGAGCCGGATCAAGCTCAGGAAATTGCGCCGCAATCCCTGACGCCTGCACAGCTGCGCGCAAACTGGTACCTGACGGCACCGTCACCGCCAACAAAACCTGACGATCCACCGTGGCGTACACCACTTCAATCTCAACCATGCAGTTGTTTGGCTCGCTGACAGAACGCATCCACCAAGGTGTTGGCCGCCTGGTTGAACAAAGGCCCCAGCGTCGCGCGCACAATCGGCCCTGCGTAATCAAAAGACAGATCCAGGCTGATCTTGCAGGCCTTATCGGTCAACGCCTTGAACACCCAAACCCCATGCAGTTGGGTAAACGGCCCTTCCTGCAAGTTCATTTCAATCGACTTGCCCGGCGCCAGCACATTTCGCGTAACAAAATGCTGGCTAAGGCCACCCTTGGCCACCCCGACACTGGCAATCATGTGTTCATCACTGCTTTCCAGCACTTCAGCCGTGGAGCACCACGGCAGGAATTCCGGGTAACGCGCCACGTCGTTGACCAGGTCATAGAGCGCCTGCGCCGGATAAGGCAGCAGGGCCGAACGTTGAATATGCGTCGTCATGTGTGCGTTATTTCCACAGCTGAGCGGCAAACATCGCGGAAGAACAGCCCGATCCGCGAAAGAAAAAAATCAAAGAACTGCCCGCATTGTCCGGGATTCATCCAACACGCTCAAGCACGCAGCTTGACCGTAGCCGACACGCTCGCAACTCCCTATAATGCCGCCCCTATGGCTAAACAAAAGAAACACCCCACAGGGACCATCGCGCAAAATAAAAAGGCGCGACACGATTACTTCATCGAACATCGGTTCGAGGCTGGTCTGGTCCTGGCCGGCTGGGAAGTAAAGAGTCTGCGCGCCAACAAGCTGCAACTGGTCGACAGCTACGTACTGCTCAAGGATGGCGAGGCATGGCTGCTCGGCAGTCATATCACCCCGCTGACCACCGCGAGCACCCACGTGATTGCCGACCCGGTGCGCACGCGCAAGCTATTACTCAATGCCCGCGAACTGGAAAAGCTCGCCGCCGCCGTGCAGCAGAAGGGCTACGCCTGCGTCTGCCTGTCCTGGTACTGGAGCAAGCACCTGGTCAAATGCGAAATCGCACTGGGCAAAGGCAAGAAGGAATACGACAAGCGTGATACCGAGCGCGAGCGCGATTCCAACCGCGAACTGCATCGCGCCGTGCGCAACAAAGGCAAGGAAGAGTAACCCCCCCCCTTGTAACGGTGTAGCCCTGGGAGTCCCCTTGGCTACATCCCTTTGCGCCGTTGCGCACGCGCCACGCGCTGAACCTCCTGACGCACTTCCTCCAACACCTCCTGCACATACTGCAGGTGACGTGTTGAGACATCTCGCGCCTGCTCGGCTCGCCCCTCGATAATCGCCAGGTACAGATCCCGGTGCTGACTGATCAGCATGTCGCGGGTCTCTGTACGCTGCTGATACATGCCACCGATATTGGTCACCACATTACGCTTGAGCAGATCAAACAAGCCGCGAATGGTGTGCAGCAGCACCGCGTTATGGCTGGCCTCGGCAATGGCCAGGTGGAACCTGGCGTCTGCGGCGCCCTCCTCCGCTCGACTGACTTCATCAACGCGGGTGTAGCAATCCTGCAGTACCTCGAACGCAGCAGTCAGTCGCTCACGATCGACCTCGGTAGCGCGCAACGCGGCGTAATAGGCACAGGATGCTTCAAGCGTCTGGCGAAACTCCAGCAAGTCGCGCTGAACCTCGGGGTTGTTTTCCAGCAGGTGCAACAGCGGATCACTGAAGGTCGAGCCCAATGACTCGGCGACGTAGTTGCCACCCCCCTGACGACTCACCAGTAACCCTTTGGCCGCCAGCTTCTGGATCGCCTCCCGCAACGACGGGCGGGACACGCCAAACCGTTCAGCCAGCGCGCGTTCGGCAGGCAAGCGCTCGCCCGACTTCAACGTGCCCTCAAGGATCATGCCCTCAAGTTGCTCGACAATATCGTCAGACAAACGGCGCTGACGCACCAGATCAAACCCCATAGCTAGCTCTCCACCATCCCGACCACTCGCCGGGCCCTCTATTCTGGCCTATCGCCGCACTTCCAGCACCTATCAGAACGCTTTCGCTTTACCCGATCAGACACCTTCGTACACCCACCTACGACCAAAGTTTCGCAGGCGGCAAATTGACACACCACCCCGAAGGCTTTTAACCTAGCCCACGGCGATTGTAAATTGGTATTACCAATTATCCAAATCGACTCAGAAGTGCCTGACCAACAACAATTAGGGGCCACCCCATATGCAAACCTGGCAACAGCTTTACAGCCCACTCGGCAGCCTCGGCCTGTCCGCACTGGCAGCCGTAATTCCGATCGTATTCTTCTTTCTGGCCCTGGCTGTGTTTCGCCTCAAAGGCCATGTAGCCGGCAGCATTACGCTGGTGCTGTCGATCCTGGTGGCAATCTTTGCCTTCCAGATGCCGGCGGACATGGCACTGGCCGCTGCCGGTTATGGCTTTGCCTATGGCCTGTGGCCCATCGCATGGATCATCGTCGCGGCGGTGTTCCTTTACAAACTGACCGTCAAAAGCGGCCAGTTCGAGATCATCCGCAGTTCAGTCCTGTCGATCACTGACGACCAACGCCTGCAGGTACTGCTGATCGGCTTCTGCTTTGGCGCCTTCCTCGAAGGCGCGGCAGGTTTCGGCGCCCCCGTGGCGATCACCGCTGCACTGCTGGTGGGCCTGGGCTTCAACCCCCTGTATGCCGCCGGCCTTTGCCTGATCGCCAACACCGCGCCCGTAGCCTTCGGCGCGCTGGGTATCCCGATCATCGTTGCAGGGCAAGTGACCGGCATCGATGCGTTCAAGATCGGCGCCATGACCGGCCGTCAACTGCCCCTGCTATCGCTGTTCGTGCCGTTCTGGCTGGTGTTCATGATGGACGGCCTGCGCGGCGTTCGTGAGACGTGGCCGGCTGCACTGGTCGCGGGGTTGAGCTTTGCCGTCACCCAGTACTTCACCTCCAACTTCATCGGCCCGGAACTGCCGGACATCACCTCGGCCCTGGCCAGCCTGATCTCCCTGACCCTGTTCCTGAAAGTCTGGCAACCCAGGCGCACCGCTGGCGCGCAGATTGCCGGCGCCACCTCAAGCACAGCCGTCACCGGCAGCGTCGGTGGTTTCGGCCAGCCACGCAGTACCGTTGCCTCGCCTTACAGCCTGGGGCAGATCGTCAAAGCATGGTCGCCGTTCCTGATCCTGACCGTGCTGGTCACCATCTGGACCCTCAAACCGTTCAAGGCAATGTTCGCCGCAGGCGGCTCGATGTACAGCTGGGTGTTCAACTTCGCAATCCCGCACCTGGACCAATTGGTGGTCAAGGTTGCACCGATTGTGACCAACCCGACGGCCATTCCGGCGGTGTTCAAGCTGGACCCGATTTCGGCAACTGGTACCGCGATTTTCTTCTCAGCCCTGATCTCGATGCTGGTACTGAAGATCAACGTAAAAATTGGTCTTACCACATTAAAAGAAACCTTCTACGAACTGCGCTGGCCAATTCTGTCCATTGGCATGGTGCTCGCCTTCGCATTCGTCACCAACTACTCAGGCATGTCCTCGACCATGGCGCTGGTGTTGGCCGGTACTGGGGCGGCCTTCCCGTTCTTCTCGCCATTCCTCGGCTGGCTGGGGGTTTTCCTGACAGGCTCCGACACCTCGTCCAACGCGCTGTTCAGCTCGCTGCAAGCAACTACCGCACACCAGATCGGTGTCAACGACACCTTGCTGGTTGCCGCCAATACCAGCGGCGGCGTTACCGGCAAGATGATCTCGCCACAATCGATCGCGGTAGCCTGCGCCGCCACCGGCCTGGTAGGCAAGGAATCCGACCTGTTCCGTTTTACCCTCAAGCACAGCCTGTTTTTTGCCACCATCGTCGGGCTGATCACCCTGGCCCAGGCCTACTGGTTCACCGGTATGCTGGTGCACTGAGACCCGCACGCCATAGGGTAAGAATCGACGCCGGACGACAATTCCGGCGTCAGTTATTTCTGGAGAACCAATGAGCCTGCCTGCCGCTTTCCTTGCCGACGTCGCACAGTTGATCCCGAGCGATCGGCGCTTTGACGATCCGCTTTCCACCCTAGCCTTCGGCACCGACGCCAGTTTTTACCGACTGATCCCACAGTTGGTGATCCGCGTGGAATCTGAAGACGAAGTTGTATCCCTGCTGCAACTGGCCCAGCGTGACCATGTGCCGGTGACCTTTCGCGCGGCGGGTACCAGCCTCTCCGGCCAGGCCATCAGCGACTCGGTACTGATCGTGCTGGGTGACAATTGGAACGGTCGCCAGATTCGTGGGCAAGGTACGCAGATCCGCCTGCAACCCGGCGTGATAGGCGCTCAGGCCAATGCGTGGCTGGCGCCCTTCGGGCGCAAGATCGGGCCTGACCCCGCGTCGATCAATGCCTGCAAGATCGGCGGCATCGTTGCCAACAATGCCAGCGGCATGTGCTGCGGGACCGCGCAAAATACCTATCACACCCTCGCGGGCATTCGTCTGGTGCTGGCCGACGGCAGTCGCCTGGACACCGAAGACGCAGCCAGCGTCAGTTCGTTTCGTGAACAGCACGGCGCGCTGCTGGAACGCCTGGCGACACTGGGACGCGAAACGCGGGAAAACGCCGAACTGGCGGCCAAAATTCGCCACAAATATCGCCTGAAAAATACCACCGGCCTGTCACTGAATGCCTTGGTGGATTTCGATGAGCCGCTGGATATCCTCAGCCACTTGCTGGTGGGCTCCGAAGGCACATTGGGCTTTATCAGTGCGGTCACCTACGACACCGTGGTCGACCACCCGCACAAAGCGTCGGCATTGATTGTGTTCCCGGATGTCGAGACCTGCTGCAACGCCGTAACGGTGCTGAAAACCCAACCAGTGTCGGCCGTCGAGCTGCTGGACAGGCGCAGCATGCGCTCGGTTCAGGACAAACCGGGCATGCCTGCTTTCGTAAAGCATCTGTCAGAAAATGCCTGCGCGCTGCTGATCGAATCCCGCGCCGCATCGCCTTCATTGCTGCATGAACAACTGGCATTGATCATGGCGTCCCTGGCCGGCTTCCCGGTGGAAAAACAGGTCGACTTCACTGAAGACCCACTGGAAAACGCCCGTCTCTGGGCGATCCGCAAGGATACCTTCCCCGCGGTCGGTGCCGTGCGCAAAACCGGCACCACCGTGATCATCGAAGACGTCACCTTCCCGGTCGAGCAACTGGCCATCGGCGTAAACCGTTTGATCGAACTGTTCGACAAACATCACTACGACGAAGCCATCCTTTTCGGACACGCCCTGGAAGGCAATCTGCACTTTGTATTCACCCAAGGTTTCAATAGCGCGGAGGAAGTCACACGCTATCAAGCGTTCATGGACGACGTCGCGCACCTGGTGGCGGTGGAGTTTGGTGGGTCGCTCAAAGCAGAGCACGGTACCGGCCGCAATATGGCGCCTTTCGTCGAGCTGGAATGGGGCAGCGATGCCTACCAACTGATGTGGCAACTCAAGCGCCTGCTCGACCCCAACGGCATCCTCAACCCGAATGTGGTGCTCAGCGAAGACCCGCATATTCATCTCAAGCACCTCAAGCCACTGCCCGCAGCCGACGAGCTTGTGGATAAGTGCATCGAATGCGGCTTCTGTGAACCGGTGTGCCCGTCCAAAGGCCTGACCTTGAGCCCGCGCCAGCGCATCGTGATCTGGCGCGACATCCAAGCCAAGAAACGTGCGGGCGTCGACACCACTGAACTGGAGGCTGCCTACCAATACCAAGGCGTCGATACCTGCGCCGCCACCGGCCTATGTGCCCAACGTTGCCCTGTGGGAATCAACACTGGTGAGCTGGTGAAAAAGCTGCGCAGCCGCAACGCGGACCATCCGAAAACCGCCGAATGGCTGGCCAGCCATTTCGCCACGGCACTGCAAGGCGCACGCTTTACCCTGCACGTCGCCAATGGCGCACGCCTGTTATTAGGCGCGCCCCGCCTGGCGAAGCTATCGGCCACGGTGACCAAACTGTCCAAAGGGCAAATCCCACAATGGACCAACGCCATGCCGCAGCCGGAAAAAGCCATTCGCTTCAGCCCGGCGGTGGCAGACGAACGACCACGAGTGGTCTACCTGGCGGCCTGTGTGTCACGCGCCATGGGGCCGGCGGCCGGTGATAAAGAACAGATGTCACTGTACGAAAAAACCCGTGGCCTGCTGGAAAAAGCCGGTTACCAAGTCGTCTCTCCCGATCATCAGAACAGCCTGTGCTGTGGCCAGCCCTTCGCCTCTAAGGGCTACGCCGAACAGGCCGACCACAAGCGCCAGGAACTCATCGGTGCCCTGCTCCACGCCAGCCGCGGCGGCCTCGACCCGATCTATTGCGACACCAGCCCCTGCACCCTGCGCCTGGTACAAGACCTCGGCGAAACGCGGCTGGACCTCTACGACCCCGTGCGCTTCATTCGTACGCACCTGATGGACCGCCTGGACTTCACCCCACAGGAAGCGCCGATTGCCGTCCACGTCACCTGCAGCACCCAACACCTGGGAGAAAGCCAGGCCCTGATCGACCTGGCTCGCCGCTGCTCGAAAACCGTGGTGATCCCCGAAGGCATCCATTGCTGCGGGTTTGCCGGCGACAAAGGCTTCACCACGCCGGAACTCAACGCCCACTCACTGCGCTCACTCAAGGACGCGGTGCAGTATTGCAGCGAAGGCATCTCCACCAGTCGCACCTGCGAGATTGGCCTGAGCCAGCACGGCGGCATTGATTATCACGGGCTGGTCTACCTCGTGGACCGTGTCACCCAGGCACGCGCGCATTAATCACGCAAAAAAAAGAACCCCTGCGCGCTGGCGTAGTCATCTGCATAAGCCTCGAAAAACGAGGCTCATCAGTGATGTCGCTGGCAGCCGAAGCACGCCAGCAGCGTCGAGCCCTTTTGCGCAAGGAGATACCCTATGAAGCGTTCCGCTCTTGCTGGCTTGTTCATTACCGCTGCGATGCTGGCCTCCCCTGTTTTCGCTGCGGGCGAGCCTGACCTTTGCAAGGTCAACCTGGACAAAATCAACAATGGCAAAGCGATGCTCTCCACCGACACCAGTGGCAAAAGCGGCGAAATCGACACCGCCGTCTCCCAGGCCATGGCGGCTCACGCTGCCGGTGATGACAAGAAGTGCATCGAAATCACGTCCAAGGCCCTGCAGGACCTGCAGAACTACGATAAAGGCGGCCAATAAGCGCCCGCCTCGCGGAAGACCAACCTACGGGTTGGCCTTCCGTAGCCATTTGGCGTACACTGCACAGGCTTGTCACTCACTATGAAACAACGAGTTACAAGCACGGGGCCGTTTAGGATTCGACGCCGGTCGCGAAACTTTAGGTGCATGCCGAGTTGGTAACAGAACTCGTAAATCCACTGTTGCAACTACTTATAGTTGCCAATGACGAAAACTACGGCCAGGAATTCGCTATCGCTGCGTAAGCAGCCTTAGACCTGAGCTTCTGGTACCTTCGGGTCCAGCAATCACCAGGGGATGTCTGTAAACCCAAAGTGATTGTCATATAGAACAGAATCGCCGTGCAGTACGTTGTGGACGAAGCGGCTAAAACTTACACAACTCGCCCAAAGCACCCTGCCCTTCGGGTCGCTGAGGGTTAACTTAATAGAAACGGCTAAGCATGTAGTACCGACAGCGGAGTACTGGCGGACGGGGGTTCAAATCCCCCCGGCTCCACCACTTCATCATCTAAAGACGTCCATAGACGTCTTTTTTTGTGCCTGAAATCCAGTAAATACGGGGCTTTCAGCGCCATCAGCGTCCACGGACGTCCAAGAGCAGCCACGCTTTATGGCATTCCAAATGGCATTCCAAGCCCAACAGTGCTAATTTTTGGAATGCCAACCTCATCCTGGAATGCCAATGTGCGCACAAGCGGTTCGCCTCTCTGAACTCAAAATCAAATCTGCCAAGCCTGCTGAAAAGGACTACGTCCTGTTCGACGGTGGCGGACTTCAAATGCGAGTGAGAAGTAATGGCTCCAAGCTATGGAACTTCAACTATCGACACCCCGTGACGAAGAAGCGGATCAACATGGGCCTCGGCACCTTCCCTGAAGTCTCTCTAGCGCAGGCACGAAAGGGCTCCATTACAGCGAGGGAAATACTTGCCCAAGGCATCGATCCCAAAGAAAAACGAGATTCAGTGTTGCAAGCAAAGCAAGCTGAAACCGAGCACACATTCCAGAATGTCGCGACGTCCTGGTTTGAACTGAAAAAGGATGCGGTCACACCAGCTTATGCCGAGGACATCTGGCGTTCGTTGACGCTGCATGTGTTTCCGGACTTAGCCACCACACAGATTTCAGCCATCAGCGCACCACAAGTCATCAACCTCCTTCGACCACTCGAAACCAAAGGCAGCCTTGAAACCGTTAAACGGCTGTCACAGCGACTTAACGAAATCATGACCTTCGGGGTCAACTCGGGATTTATTCACGCAAACCCACTCAGCGGGATTCGCTCCGTCTTCAAGAAGCCGAAAAAGAAGAACATGGCAGCGCTTGCTCCCGATGAACTGAAAGAGCTTATGGTGGCGATTGCCAATGCCAGCATAAAAAGAACTACGCGCTGCCTTATCGAATGGCAGCTCAACACCATGACCCGCCCAGCTGAAGCTGCCACCACCCGCTGGGCTGACATCGACTTCGAAAAGAAGATCTGGACGATTCCAGCGGAACGCATGAAGAAACGTCGGATACATATTATTCCGCTCACGGAGCAAGCTTTGGCGCTGCTAGAAGTGATCAAACCCTGGAGTGGAAACCGAGAGTACGTTTTTCCGGCAGACCGAGACCCACGCACCCACTGCAACAGCCAGACTGCCAACATGGCGCTAAAGCGAATGGGCTTCGAAGGGCGCTTGGTAAGTCATGGAATGCGCTCAATGGCGAGCACCATCCTCAACGAGCAAGGCTGGGATTCTGAATTGATAGAGGTCGCACTTGCCCACGTCGATAAAGACGAAGTACGCAGCGCCTATAACCGAGCAGACTACATCGAGCGCAGACGTCCGATGATGGCCTGGTGGAGCGACCACATCCAGGAAGCTGCTACCGGCAACCTATCTGTATCAGCTATCAGAGAGAATCGAGATAAAAAAGTCGTTTCGATACGATGATTCCAGGCGACTTCCGACATAGAGCTGCCGTTGGCCAGAGGCAGCAATCGGCCAATAGCAGACGCTCAACTCAGTCTGTTTCCAGCCAAAACGGAAAACTCTGAAATGCCTTCTTTGGCAAACCAAGAGCAATAGGGCACCCACTATGGTGGGTGCGATCCAACTACTGGCAACAATTCGCAATCTCGAAAGTGATGATAAGGATTTTAACCCCCTCAAAAATTCAAGACGCTTCTGCTTGCTCAATAATTTCAGTTGGAATTCGTATTAACGGATCAAAAAAAGGAATGCCTTCCTCGCTACATACAGCTTTTAAACTTTTGTCAGATGTCACTAAAGTGAGATTCAATCCATTCGCAGCAGCAGCAATAACGGTTCCTGCTACCAATGCATCATGAGACCCAAATGCAAAACGATGGGAAAGTTGCATGAGCAGCTTCTTGCCTTCCGACATTTCAGACGTTCCCAATGGCAATAAGTCAGCTTGTATACTGCCAGCCTTCCCTTCAATATCCTTCATAAGTTTCTGAAGGGCTTTGTAAACTTTAGGATTCATTCGCGGGCGTGGATTTGTTACGCAAATATTAGAGCAAGGAACATGCTTGTCCTCATTCAGAATATTTCGTGTGCAAGCTTCTTTTTGAGCGCTCACTCCACCACGGCGATATTTTCCTAAAACGGAATGAATTTCCATAGCTACGATTTCTGGAATGAAAAAACTTAGGGTCTCACCGGATTTTATTTTTTTTCCAAGTTGTAATACGCATCAGTTTTAGGATGCTGAAACAACAATGCATAAGCGTTTGTATCTAGTGCAAAAGGTTGAGTCACAATCTGCATCCTTATAGATTTTTAAAAGTTTCACTCGGCACTAAACTAAGGAGTTGGTCGCGATCTTCTTCACTAAGTGGATCAAGCATTTGCTTGATTGTTTTGACAGTCTCCCACAAGTCAGCATCGGCTCCTTTACTGATATAACCCTCTACGCCTAAATTGATAAGCTTTTGCATTACTGGTGGCTCTTGATAATTTGTATACACAACAACATCAACATAGGGATCTATTTTTCTGATTTCTTCTAGAGCTTGATCGCCAGTCATTCCCGGCAACTTCAAATCCAAAATAATCAAATCAAAAGTTCCCGGCTTTATTAGATCTATCGCATCCTTTCCGTTTGTGACCCAAGTCACTTCGATGCCTTCACTCTCAAGCCCCTGCTTGAGCATTTCTGCGGTTTTATTCTCGTCCTCAACTAATAATAGGCTGTTCATGCTGTCCCCACTTCCGAATTAGATGGTTGTTTTGGCAATGTTATTAGAAAACGAGCACCTTGATTATAATGAACGTCGACCGAAATTTTTCCGCCTAGCATTTTAAGCAAGTTCCATACGATAAACAAACCTAGCCCCTCTCCTTGCCCTGGCGCTTTTGTAGAGAAAAACGGGTCGAAAATTTTATTTCTGTTGCTCATAGGTATCCCAACGCCAGAGTCAGAAAAGTACACTGTCACTTCTTTCGAGTTGCTTTCAACCCTGATATCGACAATATTTTCCCTACTAACTTTTCTTTCACAAATAGCGTCTATAGAATTTAACAGCAAATTGCTTATCAACTGGTCAAATTTCACCGGATCTCCAACTAGAGTTATTGACCCTTTAGGTGAAATTTTTACGTTTATATTGTTCTGGATAAGGCGCGGACTTTCTCCATCGGCTCGCCTCCGTATGCGCTCCATAATATCAAACGGTTCTATAACCCCTCTACTAGAGGTAAGTGGTGAAAGGCGACGTATAAGCCCCCCCATTCGCTCGGTTTCTTCTAAAATTGAAGCAAATACCGTCGATACTGCAGACAAGGTTAATTTTTTTTCAAACAGCTTTTGATAAAACTGAATGGTGTATCTTATATTTGTTATCGGCTGACCAAGCTCGTGAGATATACCTGTTGTTAGATCACTAATAGCAGCGAGTTGCTTTTGATGTTCAAGTTGAGAATATAGATCTTGAACCTTAGAGGCGAGTTCCGTCTCACTCTCTGCTACTTCTGCGATATATTTTTGATCGCTATTTTCTCTTTTTTGGTAGAGGAAAGAAATTGTGTGCTCTAATCGCTTTGCTTCCTCCAGCATCCCAAACCTAATATAAAAGTTTCTTACTGTGCGCAGCACAGGTAGGTTAGTAGCGAAACTTTTATCAATTGTGCGAAGTATACTTTGCACCGTGTGGTAGTCATTTTTCGCTTCAAAATAGTACACCATTTCGTACAATACGTTGAAGTCTCGGGCGCGTAGTAGTGCAGGCTCTCTTTCTAATAGGATATCTGCGGGCCCGTAGTCCTTTCGCAGCCTGCATATTCGAAATAGCGATCGAACCGCAATAGGCTGAACCTTTACAGCAAGAAGCTCGGTAATAATTTTTAATGCGCTAGCTAGCGATCCTAGCTTTTCATAAAGCGAAACACAGTAAAGATCTATTCTAAATGTTTTTAAAGTTCTTTTTCTGTTGAGGATATGGGCATCTAATATCGCGGACAAATTCTCGGTGCTATCCTCCTCAATTCTTTTTTCCAACTTCACGAAAGACTCAAACTGGGAATCGTCCTTTAGAAGCTCTAGAAACAAACGGCTTTGCTGGTCTATTTCTTCGCCTACGACGTGAATATCCGAGCTTATTATAGCTTTGACGGCCGCCGCTACCGCTGGCTTAAAGTCTTTTTCGTTAATAGTAGAAAAAACTATACCTGCAAGTTCAAGTGCCTTTTCCTTTGAAATGGAACGCCTGAAACGATGATATCTTTTTGCGAATCCGTTAATTTCACGATGATAAGTTGAGATTAGTTGAAGATGTCTCGCTAGAGCTATAAATGCTTGATCAAAGTCATCGTTCTGAAAATACAGATCACTAAGTATCTTGTAGAAAAATTTATTATCCAGCGATAGTAAAATCGCTCTTTCGCAGACTTCAATGGCGGAAACCAAATCTCCAATCGTCCTGAATTTTGTCGCTGCTTGCGAAACCTCTAGGCGAGTAGAGTTTTCGCTAATTGATCGTAATACGCTTTCCAAATCCGTTGGGTTCATTACTTTGTTTCTCTATGAGTACAACTCTGATCTTAATTATTTTTGTTGCTTTATAAGGAAACAGCTTAATGAAAGTCATCATCAATAGAAAATATCAGTGAATTTCATATTTTTCAATGGCTGGAAAAACGCAAAGATTGACTACGAAGCTCAAGTCCACCAAGAACATAAGGCTGCCGCCGATGATTTTTTGCTTTTCCGTAAGCGCCATGATTTCAAAGGTGTATTCATAGCTATCTGGAGCGCTCCCGACTTCGTAGCCCCCTGAATGACTGCTTTTGGCGATTTCTGCCGGGGCTGACCGGCAGTAACGGGCCGGTTTGAGTCATTCCTGAGTGGCTATAATGGGTCGGTCACTGCCGGTCATGTTTGCTAAGGGTGCGGGCAAGTCAATGCTATTACTCAAGTGTCAGCGGATCTGGAGAAGTGGCTCCAGCCAGCAGTGATTTCAGCTAGTCTTCCCGCACCAGTGCTCAAGGACGATACCAATGCCAGATAATTCTGAGGCCAACATAGCCACTGCGGACGCTCTCACACTGCTTCTGCACAACCAGCACGCCATATGTGCGGCCATTGAAGAGGTGACCAAGTGGCTCTCCGAGAATGGAGTGATGAGTATCGCCACAAACGCAATTGCGGCCATGGAGACGCTGGACGCGAATGCTCAAGACATCACAGGCGCCATTATGCGACTACGGCAGTTATAGGCACCATCCAACGCCCATCTGCCCCTCCTTCATGAGCGAGCCCCGATGAAATGTTGGGGGCATCGGTACTGATTAACCGTTTGCATTCGACTTGAACACCAGACGCCGCATTGACGACTGACAGAAAGCGGCCAATAGCTGCCTGTCGTAATCGACTAAAATAGACCCTAAGCGCCCGTTGAGTCCTCTACGAATATGAGCCAAAGCAGTCAGATCTGCTCCAAGCAGAACAGAGGTCATGGCAGCTCTTTAGCTTGCTCGCGCTGAGCGACGCTGGCGAGACACTGTTCAATGAACTGAAGCTCCTGGTCGAGCTCGACCGCGCGCTTTTCCAGAGTTTTCAACGCCGCCTGGTGCTCCTTCTGCACCTCTTCTGGCGCCTTGGCGAGTTTGGCAAGCTTGCGCTGCCTCCACGCGATATCATCGTTCAGGTCGGCAAGACATTTGACGCCTGATTCTCTCTTCTTAGCTGTAAATAGCTGGCACTCCAAATAGCGGATGGCGTCGTAGATTTTAACGACCTCACTGCTAGTCTTTGAGTGTACGAAGTTCAGGCTGCCCTCGTCGAAGGCGTGATGCTCCTGGTTCTGCCCACCCCAGTTGACCAGGTCATTCTTGATGAAATTGAAGTATGACAGGTCATAGTCAATGAACGGCTCAACCAGCGAAAAGGTGTGTTCCAGGCTGACCTGCAGGTACATGCTCTTCTTGAGCTGTGATTTATTAAAGTGCGCGGTCACTTTGACTTCATTTTCTATGCAGAACTCAAGCACCATGGATTCGAACCAGATACGACAATAGAGCAGCGCCTGACGCACATCGAATACCGAAAGCGCGGCAAGAATTTTCTCCTGGAAGCTGCCCACGTGATCAATGACTAGAATGCCTTTGTTCGTATAACTGAGAACATTACTGGTGTACTGAACCTGCTGAGCATGACGCTGGGCAATAATACAGAAACGCTCCCAGAAAAGACGGTCATGGGTGGTGACGACCATTTGGATCCGGCGCAGGTAAGCATCGCTGAAGAACAGGTCGATGATGTTCGATCGGTGATCGGTGTCGATCGCATTGACGACGTCATCGAATACGATGAGCGGGAAATTGTTCTTCTCAGCCATCGCCAAGAGGATGGACAAACCCAGCGCTCGCATGTGCCCTTCGCTGAGCACCGCAAACGCATCAAGGAATGATCCGTCCACGCTGGTGATCTTGATCCGATAGCTATCCGCCTGGCGGTCGAAGGTCAACGACGCAATCTGCTCATGGTCATCGTCGTGGTTGTTGATCGCGCGGTAGTACTCGGCAGCCTTGGCTTCGATCCCTGTTATTCGCGCTTTCTCCAGCTCAAGCTTGTAATCCAGCAAGTCGCGGTACAGCGTTCGGTACTCAGCTTCCAGATCCTTGAGCAACTGGTTGAAGTGGCTATTGTCGACCGCATCGTTGAGCAATGCCGCTTTTTGCTTTATCAGGTCTGTCATCTGGTCGTTGGCGACCTTGAACTCGCTTATCGCCAGTTTTTTTCGGTCGAACTGCAGCTTCAGCAATTCGTCAATTTCTTTCAGCTGCGTCACTCGTTCTTCGAGGCGGGCTGCCTGGGCGTCTGCCTGGCCAACCTCCCGAAGCTTGCGCTCACAGGCGCGCAAGTAGTCCTCGATCTGATCTGCACTCCGCGCGCAGAGCTTCAGAAACGAGTCTAGAACGGACGGCGCCACTTCCGAGCGGTCGGTAGCGGCATGGAACTTTGCAAGCTCCGCCTCCAATTCGTCCATGTTCAGTGGGCAGGGAACATCGGCGTGCTCATTGCCTTTCACCGCGCCGACTCCGGTCGCGACTCGTGAAGCCCAGAGCGCGATCTGGGCGTCATTTCTCTGCCTGGATTGCTTGAGGGGCTCCAGTGCACCCAACGCCTTGATCTGCTCTCGCGCCCTCTCGAACGGGTTCATCACCACCTGGGCGAGGGGCGTCAGGCATGCAGGACAAGTTTCCCCGACCTGCAACTGTTCGATGGCCGACAATGCCTCATATACGGCGCGATAATTGACCTCGCTGGCCCTCTGCAGAAACACCTTCTCGATATCGGCTCTGCGGTGGAGCAAGCGCTGAGCGATGGTACAGATACGTCTAACCTGCTTTAGCGGTATAGCGAACGGGGCCTTGGCGGCTCGCAGGCGCTCAGCGCCACGAATATGTATTTCAACTGTGTCGCGCAGCCGCAAAACCTTTCGGCGCACATCGAAGTCTTGGTCGGCCCTCAGCCCCAGCAGCCTACAACTCTCGGAAATCGATGCATGAAGGTCTGCCCTGCGATTACGCCGCAGCTGGCCCAGGCTGACCCGGGAACGTTCCAGGGTTTCCAGTGCCTCGGCTTGATCAGCGCGCAAGAAGGCTTTGAGCGAGAAGCTTTCAGGTCGGACGAACCGAGAAATGACTTCCTGGAGTTCTTCCAAACCAAACAAGGTGGCCAAGACATCACTCTCGGCACTGCCAGTATCTTTGGAGCCCAGCAACGAAAATTCTTGAAGACGGTTCCGATCAATGAAGCAGCCCGACCAGCTGATGCTTCGCTTGACTGGTAACTTGCCTGTTCCCATCAGCATGAGCTTGGGCTTCACCTCTCCCCGGGCGATGTACTTATTGACCTTAGTCTTGCGCCTGGCCGCTTCTTTGATATCGCCAGTGGTGCCGATTTCCAACGCCTCGCACAACGATGATTTACCTCCGCCATTGGGTGCGTAGAAAATGTTCTTCAGCTTGCTAAAGCGAATGAAGGTGCCTGTGTCGTCAGGGCCAAATTCTCCGAAGCCTCGGAAGTTTTTCACGCGAAGGTAATCCAACGTGCCAAGTCCAGACGGCGGTATTCGATCCAGTTCCGGATTGCTGTCGAGTACCTTTTTGAAGCGTGCGGCGATGCGCTGATAGTTGCGCCCCAGCAACTGGTCAGCTGCCGCTGTGATGTGCGTTTTGATGTGGTCGGAATAGCGGCCCTTGCCTTGGTTCGCCTGGTACATGCACCAGAGCAGCACGAGGTAAGCGTCACTGCGTCCTTCAAGATTCTGCCTGGCAAAACTCAAAAGGTACTGGCTCATCGCGCCTCCTCCCTGATACGCATGAGCGTAGCCGGACTGAAATCAGAAAGCCATTATCGCCAAGCCAAGTGTCGGGGCTCTTTGCTATTCTTGAGCTCTGCCGATCTGGGTCTGGTACCTCGTAGGATTCAGCTCTACTTCTTCATAATGTTGCTCGTTCCGTTCGGCATGGAGGAAGTGCTGCTAACACTGGCAACGCATCCTCAGCTCCTGCCTTGATCCCCACGCGACGCTCAACGCTGGATTTTTGACAAGGAATAATTCTTGAAACGCATGCCAAGAGATCCATTAAAATTCGACCCAGTTGAACTTTTTACCGCCGTAAGCAGGGATAATAATTACAGAATCGAAGCAGAAGAGGATATCGAAGACTTCCTAGATAAAGTTGGGAAGTCTCTCAAATCATCTCTTAAAAACCAAAACCTGCTGAACGGTAAGCGAGTCGAAGCTTTATTTGCTCATGTTGCCGGAGCTTTAGGCAAGTGCGCAATGGTGAAGCAGGAAGACAGTGGTGCAATATTCGCCGCAGGAATGAATGTTCAGGCGCCCGATTACTCTATTGCCTTGAATGACGGAACAAGATTTCTTGTAGAGGTGAAGAACTGCCATCATGGCGATCCCAAAGAAGACTATGAGTTTCGGAAGGACTACGTAGTACGGCTGGAGAATTATGCAAAGCTACAAGGTACAACTGTAAAATTTGCGATTTACTTTTCCAGAATCAGAAAGTGGGTGCTCTTATCCAAAGAATCAATGACTGAACATCGGAATAAATATACGACCAACTTCCTTGAAGGCTACGCCAAGAGCGAAATGATATCGCTGGGGGATAGAATGATCGGCACTAAGCCGAATTTGAGCATCGAGTTGATTGCAAAGCCCGAAGAAGAGTCAGGAGTCAACGAAGACGGACAAGCCTCAATAACAATAGGTGATATCAAGCTGTACTGCCATGACAATGAGATTTTGAGGGAAAATGAAAAGCATATTGCGTTTTATCTGATTAGATTCGGAGATTGGACTTCCGACGATCCTTCGGCTGAGATGGATGGACAAAGAGTTAGGTCTATACGGTATGATTTTTACCCTGACGTACCATGGGAAGAAGATCAGGGATTTGCAATACTAGGTTCACTGAGCTCAATGGTCACTAGCGCTTACAATGAGCATACCGTATACGAAAGTAAGATATATGCCCTTGATGCCAAGGTTAACCCTGAGGTGTTTTCAGTGCATATTCCTGACGAATACAAAGGCGACAAGCTTCCACTCTGGCAGTTTTGTATTCAGCCGAACATGGAATTCAAGATATAAAAAGGGGCCAGATGGCCCTAACCTTATAACTGATCACCCTTCGACTACATGCTCTTCCTTGAACAACTTCAGCACTTCAGTACCTGTTGCAATCGTGGAAACCTTAAAGGTGCCATTTGGTCAGGGTTTATCTGCGTGTAATCCTGCGAGCATTACAACAACTGATGCAGTCATGTGTAGCGCATAAGCCACAACATCATCCCTCACGAGCCTAACCTCCGGGCCCTGACCGTGGGCACTTTCATTGTTTCTTAGCGAGACAACCCCCTCCATCAGACTCACAAGAGCGGAAAGGTGACTCTGATAATACGCAGGAAATAACTGCTCATTCTGTAATATTACTATTAAACGCTTGGCGTTATCCGATGACTTGTAAGCCCAGCCACGGGCGCTGCAGATAGCCCTCATAGTGCTCTCGACGGTCTTCAGGGCTTCGTTCAAGGCCTCTTTATGCCGCCCATGCCTGTAATGCTCATAAGCAAGGATGAACTCTTGCTGAGCGCCCTCGAATCCCGGTTGCTTCAAGAACTGGATCGCAGGCTTAACTACAACCGCATGATGAAACCTTGAGTCGATTCGGATAATCTCGCCATTGATGAGCTCATAACCAACCCCGTGCTCTCGAAATCTTATATTGAGATCCTTGATAAAGTCACGGCACTGTTCATCATAATCAGGGTATTCACGTGTCTGATTAATGATCAGCTCTATGGCATCCATGACTCTTTCAATATCTTCCTCTTTTCGAAGAAACAGAATCAGCTCATGATAATCATCGTTTTCAGGGACAGTCGCGATGTGATGCTTTCCGTATTCGAGACGGAGAGTCTTAACGACATAATGGACAATTTGATTGCATGTACTTAAAGTCTTGTAGAACTCGTGTTCGTCGCCGATGAGCTCGTTGAGCATATAAAGCATCTGAATGCGGAGAGGCATTGGAAGCTTGTCGTATACATAGACGTCTGGGCCACCACCGCGTAGCCGCTTCTGACGCTTTGAAAATAGATCTGTGACTGCCATGTACCGTTCCCTGCGATCTTGGATAGCAGCATGCTAGCAGATAGCCTTGATCTTACGCCTGCGGTTGAATCTCCTGAGTGCTCAACCAACTGAAACCTTATCGCTCTTGCTCATATCCCGAAGCTCGGCCGTGCCTGCCGCCAGGAGATCAAGGAAGCGCTGCCGATCCTCGTCAGAAGGAAACCAGTCCTCTATCTCCACACTGCAATGCTCTGAGTTGCTGAGAGCTCACTTGGCAATTAGATCCGCTGCAGCCCCGAAGTGATCAGCCATCCAGACCGTTTTTCCGTCAGCGTGCAATCCACGCTTTGCCAACAATTCGATGGCATCCGAGATCTCCGCATTACCAAAGAACGCCGTTCTATCGGAAAAATAAATCCCCGTGAGTGACACCTTGCCCCCCATCTCGATTCCAATACGAGGTGAAGTGCCACCCACCGGTCGTCACGACGGGAAACGGGAAGTTAATCGCGTCTTTACCGGTTATGTAGTGCTCACGCCATGGCTGGACTTTGTTTGACGAGTGACAGCCTCAGCTTTAGCTTTCGGCCCAGCGCATTTACTGAATCGACCTAGTTGTCGTGGAGCCGGGCTCGGGTCCGCTTCTGGCCGTTTTCTGCCTGTCGCCAGCGACCGCTTATGACCAAGGCTGGCATACAAATTTGCAAACGGATGCAGCGCTCGAAACAGAGCAATATCTCCCCTCCAGCACAAAGCCCACGTCTATTCACTAAGCGAAAGGGCACTGATTTGACGCAGAAGCACGACTTCAAAAGGGCATCTGCGTTTTTACATAGCCTGGGCCGACTTCTGCTGATAACTCATCGCTACGCTGAGTCGTTTACTACCGTCCCGAACGCATATTCGATTCGAAAAAATCTCAATCACACATCATTGCTTTGACATCCCACCATGGAGCTTCGAACCATGTCATTGCAATGCCCTTGCTGTCATTCCCCCAAAATCGCTTCTTTCCATCACGCAAGGAAAATCGGCGCAGCCATTGGCACCCTCGGCGGCGCAGCTCGTGGCGTCAGCGCCGCACTTGCTGCCTGCCAGGCAGGGGCGCTAATCGGTACTGTCGCCGGGCCAATCGGCATAACCCTCGGCTCGGTATCAGGCGCAATCCTCGGTGGCCTGGCCGGCAGTGCCAGCGGCTGTGCACTCGGCGCTCAGCTGGGTGACTCGCTAGATCGTCACGTACTCGCTCACAACCTCTGCTTGCTCTGCGATCACCGCTTCAACCTACCCGCCTAGACCATTTCACCTCACTCATTAATCACGTCCGGTAAGTGCTGCGCGATGCGCAGCATCTATGCCGGCTTGCACCCTAAGGAATCGTCAACATGGCTCACCAAATCGAAAATATGGCTTACATCGGCACGACTCCTTGGCATGGCCTGGGCAGTCGTCTCACCGAAAAACAACCGCTGGAAGTCTGGCAACGTGAAGCAGGGATGGACTGGCAGATTCAGGAAAGCCCGGTTCATTTCAAAGCGGACGCTATCGGCCATATGGGCACCATTCACTCCTTCCCGGAACAGAAGGTACTATTTCGTTCTGACACCAAAGCCCCACTGTCCGTCGTGTCACAGCGCTACCAAGTGGTTCAGCCCCGTGAGGTGTTGGAATTTTACCGAGATCTGACCGAGCGTTCAGGCTATGAGCTGGAAACCGCTGGCGTTCTGAAAGGTGGCCGCAAGCTCTGGGCACTGGCGCGCACCGGGCAATCGACGGCTCTCAAAGGCAACGACGTTGTGAATGGTTACTTGCTGCTGGCCACCTCCTGCGACGGCACACTCGCCACCACCGCAACACCGACCACCATTCGCGTGGTCTGCAACAACACACTGACGATTGCCATCAATGGCGCCAGCCAGGCTATCAAGGTGCCACACAGCACGCGCTTCGATCCTCGCACCGTCAAACAACAGCTGGGCATCACCGTCTCGCAATGGGACGACCTCATGTACCGCATGCGCACACTCGCCGCCCGCCCCGTAAAAGACCATGAGGCCAAGGCGTATCTGCGCAGTGTGTTATGTGAGGTGCAGACCGATAAGCCTGAGCACACCGGTCTCTCGAATGAACGCGCCTTAAACAAAGTACTGAGCATGTATGAAGGACATGGCCGAGGCGCCGAGTTGGAATCGGCCAAGGGCACCGCTTGGGGTTTGCTCAACTCAGTCACCGAGTATGTCGATCACGAGCGACGGGCGCGCAGCAATGAGTACCGCATGGACGCGGCCTGGTTTGGCCAGGGTGCTGTCATCAAACAACGCGCACTCGACACTGCCCTTCGATTGGTAGCCTGACGCTGCTCTCCACCACTGCTGCTTGAGCACTCTCCGCTCAAGCAGTTTTATGCCCTGAGGAAATCACGATGAATGTAATTCGCTTTATCGGCTTACTTTTTCTATTTTTCGGAATACTGGCCAGCTGTGTCTTGGCAGTTCTTCTTGTGATCATACTGGCGCGATTTTGGCCATTGCTGATCGCTGTGGTGCTCTCATGTCTGATATTTGAAGTCATCGCCAGGACGGCCGGGACAAGGCGCCTACAAAATTAGTTTGAGGGCTCAGTGAAAAGCAACTCATCCAGCCGACTCATCAGCTCCACGCGCCTGGGCGGATCAAGCTTATGAAACTTAGCCAGCAACTCCGCCTCATCATCCTCAACGGCATAAAAAAATGCCGCCGGTACGCTGAGCACCTTGCTCAAACGCTCGACAAAGTCAGGAGCTGGGACCCGCTTTCCCAGCTCATAGCGATTCATGCGAGTACTCGCAGACATCTCATCCAGACCAGCATCCAACCCTAACCGCTCCTGCGATAAGCCTGCCTGCACGCGGGCCTGCTTTATGCGCTTTCCCAAGACTGACATGCACACGATCCGTTTACGAAAAACGCATCGTGATTCCTTGTCTTTCGCCCGATACTACCGTTTTGGTAGTATCGGGATGAGCTTCGCAGCTAGCGAGTCTCTGAGACGAGGCAAATCCCTCGGAAAAGCGTCAAGACTTCGCTGATTTTTAACTTTGCAAGGAAGGCCCCCATGAAACGCTCAACGCTAGTCCTACTCCCTTTTTTGATGATTCTTGGCAGCGCGGTACAAGCTCAAGACGATGAAGCAGCGTGCTCTTTAATTCGGATAGATCAGTACTACGGCCTCAAGGAATGGGATTGCCGCGTTCCAAACACCCCGGTCCGAATTAGCAACATCTACACGGATAAGGAAGGTCAGAAACGAGTAGAGAGCATCAGCAGCCAGCAAAATGCTATGTGTGATGATCAGGGAGTTTGTTCAAATTCGGGAAACTTTGCGGGAAATGCACCAGCGGGAAGTTATCACTACACCTTCGGTTGGTATCTGGGAACGGACACTCAAGGTAATCCAGTGTCGTATAAAAGTGGAACAGGGCCGGGATTTGGCGGAAAAAACTTCGCAGCCGCTGAAAAATCTAAAGACGCTGGACTAGCTAAAACTCTACCCGATGTGGTTTGTATGCCGACTGCCAGTTTTAACTGCTCAATTGATGACAAAGAAATAGAGGATGAGGATCTACCAAAATACCTTCCGACAGTAAATGAGCAAGAGGTCAAAAACGCTGGCGGAAGCTGTCAAAGCATTCCATTGTGCTTCAATAAAAACATGATACTTCTGGGGTTAAATAAAAAATACTTTAAGTAGATTAATTTACAAAGAAACACCTAGAAACCCTGAAAAAGCCAATACGTATTTATTAGAGCGTTAGCCTGCCTCAGATATTCGTAATTCGGCAAAGAGCAAAAATACCAATTAAACCTTACTAGATTTAGATATTTAATCCCCCGACCCATGAATAAAGGACATAAAGCCGGCAGGAGGTTGATATACCTTCTGCTGGCTTTATGTAATTCTTTATTTTATCGTAACCACCTGACACCATCGCCGAACACACTGTTCTTATTTAAGGACGTTGGCGCTCAACCGTAAATTGGAATAGCAAATTGCGGCGACTTACGCAGAAACTTGAGTAAGTTGGCTTCAGTTGCTTTCATTATTTCACCAGCTCCATCAACTTCCCAAACCCATCCACCACGTCATACCTCACCTGTGCTGAGGTGATCTTGGCGAAGAACTTGCGGGCGCAGGCAATTTTGGAGGCCTCGATGGCACGCAGATCCATGCTGGACATTGACCCCTTGGTTTCGGCGACAAAGTAAACGTGCTTTACCTTGCCCTCTTGGAAGGCGATAGCCCAATCTGGGTTGTAGTTGCCGACTGGCGTGGGGATGAAGAAACTCTTCGGCAATTTGGCGTACACAACCACTTCGGTACTGGCGTCCAGCTCTTCGACGAATTTACGTTCGACGCTGGAGTCGGTGAACACGTAGTCGTAGACGTGGTGCTTGGCTTCGAAAGCCTTGCTGAAATCGTCCTTGGGTTTCTCTGCAGTAAAAATGTCCGAGCTATGGGTTTCATCTACTGGATCGTAGGCGATGTGCTCGACAATGGCGGTAGCCTTCTGCTCATTGATCAGCGTAGCGGCCTTGGCGATGAAGTCTTCCGGGTTGGTTTTGTACTGGCTGAACACCGCAACATTGATGTCTTTGAGGATGCTGGCAATGGTGCTGCGTGTTAGCTGGGTATCCTCGGCTAGATTGCCGATCAGATCGTATTTCACTGCCGAATGAACGGAGTGGTTGTACTTTTCGGTCGCGCTTTCGGCGATCTTAAAGGCAGTGCCGCTCTTCATATCGTCGAAGCTGGCGTTCTCCAGCTGGCTGCCGCGCTCAATAATGTACTGCATCGGTTTAACCCGCAGCTCAGTATCCAGGGCTTCCACGCACTTGCCCACCAGCTCATCGGTTTCAAAGTGAACGGTGTAAGCAGCCTTACGGTTGATCTTGTTCCACAGCGCCTGAAACTCCTTCTTCTCGAAGTTCGAGTTCAAGGGGTTGATCTTAGCCTTGCGGTCATCGCCAATCTCCGGCATTTGCGCCGCACTGAATACGCTATCGATCAACTGGAACACCTGGGCGGCATAGGGCTGTAGCTCAGCCGGCAGCTCTGCCAGTTGTTCTTGTTTTTTGGCCTCGTGGTAGGTCAAGGTGATCTGATCGTTGTCGTCGGTGTAGTCGTTTTTCAGCAGGTATTTGTAAATCTGCTTGGCCAGTTGCGCAGAGACCTCAACGTCGCCAGTTGGTGTTCGTAAAATCTTGCCTTTGAAGTAACTCTCGTTGGCCTCACGTGGCCGGGCCGACAACGAGTCGCTGATGTCCCTCTGCAGTGCGCCAACAAAATCTTTGTAGCTTTCGCTGGCTACCACCGTCAGCTCGTTGATTTGGTGCACAGTGGCCGGGTCATCCATACGATCACCCAGCTGGTTGACGGCCAGACGCATGCCACGACCCACCTCTTGGCGCCGGGAGATGCTGTTATCGCTGTGCTTTAAGGTGCAAATAACGAAGACGTTGGGGTTATCCCAGCCTTCGCGCAAAGCCGAGTGCGAGAAAATAAATCGCACCGGTTCGTCGAACGACAGTAAGCGTTCCTTATCCTTGAGAATAAGGTCGTAAGCATCCACGTCGTCGGTCTCAGTGGCTTTTTTGCCCACGGCGGGATCGACTAGTCGTTTGCTCCTCTTGTCGATAGAGAAGTAGCCATTGTGAGTCTGGCGAGACTGAATGCCCTTAAGGTAGCGATTGTAGGGCGTGTCCTCCAGCGTCATCACGTCGGTGAGGTAAGCGTTGTACTCCTCCTCGAAGATCTGCGCGTATTCGCCGGGCAGTTCGCCGGTTGCGTCGTACTGGCGATACTTGGCCACCTCGTCTATGAAGAACAGCGACAGTACCTTGATGCCCTTGCTGAACAGCATCATCTCTTTTTGAAAGTGCGCCTTTACCGCCTCTCGGATTTGGATGCGGCGCATGGCGGCCTCGTCCACGTTGCCCACGGCCTCCCCGGCAACCAGCTCGACACCATTGGTAAAGCTCAGCGTGTCGATACGGGCGTCGATGTCGGCAACCACGTAGTCTTTGTACTGATCCAGCCCACCGGACAGGTCGTAGAGATTGTCGTTGCGACGAAGCTTGCGCATCACCCGCTTGATACCAGTACTCTGTTTAATCTCCATCTCGACCCGCGCCACAGGCGATTTGGTCGAGACTTCGATGTCCTGCAGGAACAGGTAGGCATTGGTGCCGGTCAGGCCTTTAACCGTAATGCCTCGCACGCTGATCTTCTTCACTAGCTTCTGGTTGTAAGCGTCCAGCGCGTCGAGGCGGTGGATTTTGTTGTACTCGGTTTTGTGCGTGGCTGAGTAGCGCACAATCATCAGCGGATTGAACTCGCTAAAGGACGCCAGCGTCTTGGCCCCTTCCATCTTCTGCGGCTCATCGAGAAACAAAATCGGTCGGTTAGCCTTGATTACGTCTATAGGGCGGCGCGACTGAAAGTCATCCAGCTCTTCATAGATCCGCCGCTGATCAGCACCACGAGCGGCGAACGCCTGCACGTTGATGACCATGACGTTAATGCCGGCATCCGAAGAAAAACTCTCCAGTTTGTGCAGCTGCTTGGAGTTGTAGATGAAGAAGCGGGCCTTTTTGCCGTAGCTCTCCAGGAAGTGCTCAGCGGTGACCTGCAGCGACTTGTACACACCCTCTCGGATGGCAATGCTAGGCACCACGACGATGAACTTGCTCCAGCCAAAGCGTTTGTTCAACTCGAACATACTCTTGATGTAGCAATAGGTCTTGCCAGTGCCTGTCTCCATCTCGACATCGAGGTTGATGATGCAACCTGTATGTTTGTCGCTGGCCAGCGCCGCCGATAACGGCAGGTTTTGCCGGCGTTGTACCCCTTGAACATTTCCCAGCAGCTGCGCCGCGCTCAACGCTAGCTCGGCATTCTTGAAGCCAGCCTCAGTAGGCTCAATCACCTTCGCTGTAAGTAAATCGATCTGGTGCGGTGCTACGGATGTGGCAAGCCTAGCTCCAGGGTCGACGCGATAACTCACGCCAGAAGATTTTGGCTGGCCAGCAAAGCAGTCGACAAAGGCGTCTACCGCATGAGTCTGGTAGGGCTGGACTTTAAACTTCAGTTTCATATGTATCAGCCCCCTTAAAGCGTCTTAATTTCGGTAGCTGGAGAAAGCAATTTAAACATCTGCTCGACGTTAATTTTAACGCTGTCGCTTGCGAAGCCGGCGTCGCGGAACACCACACGTAGCGGCTTATGTCCGGCGAGCTCTTTAACGAAGTCTTCGTCGATGCCGGTATCGAAGCAGGCGACCAGTGCGCTGCCGTCAACGAAGAACACGGTTTTGCCGGCGATATCCTGCTGGTTGATCGGCAGTGTCAGATCCACGCCCCAGTCCAGCAGCACCTGAAACAACAGGTCCTCGGCGGTGCGGTCTTCGCGGATATTGTCGACTTGATCGGAGAGCAGGTCCTGACTCACGTTGTCCGGACTGTAGTACACATCCTTAAGATTGGAGCAATCAACCTTAAGAGCACGAAAACCAATATCAATTGTGCCAGATAATAGCTCGCCTCTTATCTTTTTACCGGCAAGTCGAATACGCTCTCTGGCTATATCTGCGATCGTCTTAAAAGCATCCCCTTCGGCACCACAGTTCTCCTGAATCTGCACCAATATGTAACGTCTTGCCCCCCCGTCCTTAGCATTCATAGCCATTACCGATTGAGCTGTAGTCCCAGATCCTGCGAAGAAATCAAGAACCAGAAAATCTTTTCTCTTACTAACTATATTTAAAAAATGATTAATAAGCCGCGTAGGCTTTGGCGTATCAAAAATTATTGACTTACCCAATATTGAGTAAATCTCCTTCTTTGCTTCGTCTGTATGCCCCACATCCTCATGAGGAAGCCAAGTCCACGGAACCAGCCCCTCCACCTCGGATAAATATCTAATGACTTGAGGTTGCGCAGTGCCATCCTTTCCGTAATATATTCTTCCGGCAGCCTCTAGCTTTTTAAATTCAGACTCAATCGTACTCCAGCAACGCCCTTCTGGGGGGGTATGAGTGATCCCCGAAGGAGAAACCACCTGATACATTTGATTAGGGCGAAACCCTTGAGCCGTCATTGGAATGCCGCGCCAGCGACCTTGCGGATCATTATTAGGGTTTTTGTAAATCTTTTCCTGCTCTTCGTTTAACGGTATTTTGCTACAACTATCCTTAAAACTTTCCGCCGAACGAGCATAGCAAACGATGTACTCGTGCGCGTCCCCGATTGCACCTCTGTTTTCGCGAGAGTAACGCTTCTGCCAGACAAAGTTCGCAATAAAGTTATCTTCCCCAAATATCTCATCACATAACTTTCGGAGACTTGAAATCTCATTATCATCAATAGATATAAATACTGCACCACTTTCATCAAGTAAGTTTCGCGCCAATTTCAAGCGCGAATAAATCATGCTTAGCCAATCCGAATGAAACCGTCCATTACTCTCTGGATTGGCCGTCATCCGATTAGATGCATCATCTTTTTGATTGGACCGAACGAGATAATCATCAAAGCCTTCACTGAAATTATCGCTATATATAAACTCCTTCCCTGTATTATAGGGGGGATCTATATAAATCATGGTAACCTTTCCGAGATAGTTCTCTTGGAGCAGTTTTAAAGCGTCGAGATTATCGCCTTCTATAATAATATTTCTTGTAGTATCGAATTCAACGCTTTGCTCTCTGCAAGGACGTAATGTCTTGGCAATTGGAGCATTAGCGGTTAGAAGCGCCTCGCGCTTACCCGGCCAGTTCAGTTGATAACGCTCCTGCGGCCCCTCGACAATGGAGGACGACAGCTCCTGGCGCAGCAGGTCGAAGTCGATAGCCTTTTTCAGCTCACCCGCTGCATCCCGAGCTTCGGTAATGCAGTTGGGAAACAGCGCGGCCAGCTTATCGATATTGGCTTCGGTCAGGTTTTGAGAGTGCATCTTCAGCTTGTCCATGGGACGTCCTGTAATTCTTGAATTCTTGGTTGCGAACTGGCGCTTACACGCTCAGTTGATAAATTTGGGTATTCAGCGCCCGCAATTGAGCGTTGAGCTCCACTTTGCGGTTGAACTGGATTTCTTTGCGCAAGCGCGCCTCCAGCTTGCACTGTTCGCCTTGCAAGCTGCGCAGCTGAGTCAATCGCTGCAGTTGCTCTGGCAAGCTTTCACCGAGTCTCGCCGTCTTCGGAAGTACGCTGCGCAGAAGTTGCTCGTAAAGGCCATACAGATCCAGCGCCACCGGCAGTGGCTGACGCTCGGCATCAGCCGCTAACCAGACTCCGGCGAAGTAGCCATCGATGACCCACTTACTGGCATCGGCTTCGCTCGGGCGTTTAAAGGTCGCCACCATGCGGGTGCGCTGCTCATGGTGCAACTGAAAGATGATCGGCAGTGGGATAACGCGGTCGATGGCGCGCAGTACATCCTCATCCAGTTCAGCTGTTTTCAGTGCAATGTCGAAAATCTGAATTTCCACGACACTGCCCCGCGCCGGCAGGTTAATGGTTTCCGGGGCCAGTTTGTAAGCCCAGGTAATTTGCTCGACTTGGGCAACAAATTTATCGCGCAGCGTCGAGCTGACAGCTCCCCGCTCGTAAATTTTGTTCTTAGCCACCACGCGGCCAACCTTGGCCTGCGGCGGAAAACTAAATAGCGCTGGCGTAACTGCCTGAGTGACTGCGGCTTGGCTCATGCCACGTCCTGAATGACGATGAAAGTAATCAACTCGAAATCATCCAGCCCAGAGATTGTGTCGACCAGCGCGGTGGTCCTACCGCCGCTAAACAGACTGTCGATATCTTTCTCTTCCTTCACATCAATCATTGAGCGAATCGCTTGGTCGAGTAGGTTGGAGTAGGCGCGCATGTTACGCCCGTCCTGGGTGGACTGATTGAATCGCTGGTAGGCATCACTGATCGGCTCGCTGCGGCCCTTACAGGCGCTGCGAGCCAGATCCAACAGACGCTTGGCTTCTGTCTGATCACTGATGATCTGCCCTTCCAGACTGATATAAATCAGGTAGAAGGGATGCAGGCGGTTCTGTTGATTGAGGCCGGCGCCGTGCTTGCGATTGCGCAAGGTGAAGATTACGCCGGGCACCAATCCAAGTTCCTGCCGTGCCGGCACCACGGCGTGCACGCCATTTGGGATGCTGCCGAGGTCACCATTGGCCTTGATGTAGCTGAGCAAATCCATGCGAAAATCATTAAGGCCGAGGTCGGTGATGGAGACGCCGGTCTTGATGTCTTCCATCTCAATCACTTCATCCTGCAAACGTCGTAGCTGCTCCTTACGGTAGGCCACGTCGTTGGCCTGGGCGCTGAGCACGTTGTCGTCACCGGTGGCTGTAACATCAGCGATCATCATGCGGTTTTCGACCCGCTCTTTGAGGTTGATGTACTCGTCGAGGCTAATGTCTGGCCAGTAGTTGACCAACTGGATGCTGGCGTTCTGAGAGCCAATACGGTCCACCCGGCCGAAGCGCTGGATGATGCGCACCGGGTTCCAGTGAATGTCGTAGTTGATCAGGTAGTCGCAGTCCTGAAGATTCTGGCCTTCGGAGATGCAGTCGGTACCGATTAGGATGTCAATTTCACGCGGCTCGTCCGGGTAAATCAGCGCTTTTTCTTTCGAGCGCGGCGAGAACAACGTCAGCAAACCTTGGAAGTCGTAAGTCTGGCGACCGCCTGGCATGGTGCCGAGGGTGGATTTGGGTGCATCGCTGCCGGTGACCTTGCCGGAATGTACCTTGTGAGTGCTCAACAGGTACTCAGCCAAGTTGTCGTAGAGGTAATTGGCGGTATCGGCGAAGGCGGTGAAAATCAGCACTTTGCGGTTGCCAGAATTGATCGGTGATGCCAGCTTGCTGGTGATCTGGGTTTTCAGGTGCTGCAGTTTGGCGTCGTCGGCAGGTGTGACCTTGGCCATTTCAGCCAGCAAATCTTCAATCAATATCAGATCGCCTTGTAAGTCTTGCTCCCAGGACGGCACGTCCATGTCTTCCAAGCTGATTTGAATCTTCTTGCCGATGGTAATGTCACCGGGCAACGGTAAGTTGTCGTCGTCGAAATCAGCATCTTCAAAGGCTGCAGTAACGTCGGCGAAGTCACTGGCAAGGCCGGTCTTCTTGAAACTGGCGATTTTATCTAACGCGTTCCGATGCGTGTTTCGCAGATTTTTCAGGGTTAGGCGAAAAGACTCGACCGAGCTCTCTAAGCGCTTTAGAAGGTTGGTAGTCATCAGCGCTTGCAGGCTTCTCTCACGGTCGACCTGTTTGAACTTACCTTTACCCCCCTCCACTTCGGTGTCGTACATCTCTTCGTACTTTTTCAACCGACTGGGCAGGATGTAGCTAACTGGCGCGTACACGGCGAGCTTGAGCAGCGACAGCTGGTTGAAGATCTCGTTGAAACCGATGACGTCACCACGCGGAGTCAACGGGCAATGAAACGACAATGGCTTGCGGCGCTCAGGGAAGCTGCCGATGTCGGCGGTGTTGTAGAAGGTCTCAATATGCCGGCGGGAGCGGGCAATTGTGACGCTGTCGAGCAGCTCGAAGAAGTCGAAATCAAGGGTATTGAGAATCGCTGCTGCGGTGCGTTTTTCCGGTGGCAGACCGGTCCACACATTGAATGCTGCCTGAGCGCGACGGAAAATACCGTCGATGTCCTTTTCAGTGCGCAGCTTCTTACTGAGGTTGTCGCTCTCGCCCTCGTAAGCCAAGGCCAACTGGTTTCGCAAGTCACTAAAACGGTTGTTGACCGGGGTGGCCGAGAGCATCAGCACTTTGGTCTTCACCCCTTGACGAATGACCTGATTCATCAGCCGCTGGTAACGGGTCTCTTTGTCTTTATAGATATCGTTGTTACGGAAGTTGTGCGACTCATCGATCACCACCAGGTCGTAGTTACCCCAGTTGACGCGATCCAACGGAATGCCCAACGACTCACCACGGGTGCGGGTCAGGTCGGTGTGGCAAAGCACGTCGTAGTTAAAGCGATCCTTGGCAAAAATGTTGGTCTTGAGGTTCTGGTTGTAGTTGCGCCAGTTATCGGAGAGTTTCTTCGGACAAAGCACCAATACGGACTTGTTACGCAGTTCGTAATACTTGATCACAGCCAATGCGGTAAAGGTTTTACCCAGGCCTACGCTGTCGGCCAGGATGCAGCCGCTGTAGGTTTCCAGTTTGTTGATCAGTCCGGTGGCCGCGTCACGCTGGAAGTTGAACAGCTTTTGCCAGATCAGACTGTCCTGATAGCCGGTGCGGTCATTGGGTAGAACATCCTCATTTATGTCTTCCAGGAACTCGCGAAAGATGTTGTAGAGCATTAGAAAATAGATTCGCTCTGGGGCGTTCTCCTGATAGACCGAGGCGATGTGATCGCAGAGTCGACCAGTCACATCTTCAAGCTTTTCTGGGTCGCTCCAAATCTGCTCGAACAAGTTGAGGAACATGCCAGTGTGGGCCGGCTCATCGAAACGGGAAACGATGTTCGAGAGCGCGCCACCTTTCTGGTAGCCGAGATCGACAGCTGTAAATCCCTGAACGGGCATAAATACAGCGTCACCCGACTCAGCCTGTGAACCGATAAAGGGCTGCATCGGAGCCTGAGCACGGTTGGAACGGAAGGTAGCCTTGCGGCGTATCCAGTCAGCACACTCCTTGGCGATAGCCTTTTGAGTAAGCTGATTCTTCAACTGGATCTCAAACTCACTACCGGTGAGGCTGCGCTCGCGCTCTGCTTTGGGGATATAGAACTCGCGTTGCTCCTTCTTGATCTTGTCGCTGACCTCATTGGGGACGAAGGTCGGCGAGGTGAAGATGAACTCTAGGGAGTCTATGCTCTCCAGCTCCTTCTTCAGCGCCACGTAGGCGTAGATCGAAAAGCACGAAGCAGCGATCTTCAGCTTCGAACCCGGCTTAATCGTGCCTTTGAGGCTTTCACCAAGCAGGGTATTGATGTTGTCGATCAGTTCCATATGAAGGATTCCCTTTATGCGAGCTGAGGGGGATTATCATGGAGCCTGCGACGAATATCACGGATTACTAGCCAGCAAAGTGCCAGGCACACAGTTTCGGCCCAATTTGCCCTGTCACATTCAGTAAAAAAGGCCAAAACCCAAAAATAAAGTCACCCACAATCCATCGTAGAGCTTCCTACTCTGCCAAACGTCATGCCAACCAACGTCGGCGAAGGCATTTAGGCTGGCCCACACGCAGGCACCGAGCTCCAAGGGGCCTCAGGATAAGCTGCTGATCATCCTTGACCAGGTAGTGCATCGCATAGTGGACATGCGAACGAGCCTCCTGATCATTACGATGAATGACACCGATTCCCAGCCTTCCCTCGTACCTATCCTTGTCCTGGTTGCAGCTATCGAAATACCCCCGCCCCTGCGTCACACGCCCCCATAGATCACCAATCTGCCGTGCCTTGTAGATATCCCCGCGCACCTCTGCACCATTAAAGAAGAACGCAGCGTGGATGTGATAGCCCCGACTTTCCCCCTGCTCTACTGCACAGATATATCCGGTCTCATACTTGAAAATCGGATTGCGTTCACGCTCGGCGACGAACCTGTCCAGATCATCAAATACTTGCTCAACACGCTGCCTGGCTTGAGACACCCTGTGGTAATACAGATTGACCCTGACTACGACGGTGCGAGCGTAGCGATCCAGCACAGAGTCCGTATATTCACTGACCCTACTTTCCTGATCCCTGGCCTGATAACGACGGTCACTCTTCTTACGCCGATACCATTGCTCCCGAATCAACTGACGAATCTGCACGACCAGTACATTCATGCTGCGGTGATGATCCAGATAGGTCGTTCTCTCGCCATTCATGCAGACAGGACCGGCAGTGCTAAGCTCCAGTCCAACATGTTGGGAGGCTTCCCAGAACGCTTGCAGGTGCTCGCTGTAACGGTATTCGCAGCGTTCATCAAACAGGTCGATCATTTGCTGGATGCCATCGAAATACCGGGATAGCCTGGTCGGCATCGCCTGCTCGTAACCTGAGCGTGTGCCTTTGAATCGGAATGCCGGAATGTCGTGATGTTCGATGGCCTTAACGAGTCGCTCAATCTGGATCGCGATATCGGACTGTGAGAGATGGTCGTAGGCATTGCGGCTGGTCATGGCTATGTACCTGGTGGTTATTTTCATACCAGATACCGTTTGTGCTTTTTTTAACCGGCCAGCTACTCCCTAGGTAAGCCGTGATCATCGGAGATGGATTACTCTCTGTTCGGTTGCTTACTGATGACTGTTATTTGATTATCTGGAAGCTATATAACTAGATACAGCTCTGTCGCTAGTGAACACTCCCGCTCCAGACGGCTCAATCAGAAAGCTATTGCCAAGCCAGACAGGAGACTGACCAATCGGCCCCATGGGAGAGTTAGCTGAGAACCGCCTGGTCATCATTCGGCATAAAGGCCAGGACCGTCTCTTTGCCGGTCCTGGCCTTTATGCTTGAAAGTCCAACTCCTTCTCAAATCTCATACGCCCAGATCACGCGCCTCGATCCTGGATAAGATCCACTCGTGCACTTCTCCTTCGACCCAGCCAACGCTGCGATCTCCCAGCGAGACTGATTTTGGGAACGTACCTTCGTCGATGTACTTGTAAATGGTAGACCGGGCCAGACCGGTCGAATTCATGACGTCTTTCAAGCGGATTATTCTCATGAACGGGGCTCCTCTGTTCGTTCAGAGGATTGGCAGGGACGGTAAAAAACTACCGTTTACCGGCGTGCTATTTCGCCAGTAGTATCTGCCCCAGCACATCAACAGACAGTTCACCTCCTGGCGGAGTCAGCAAGCCATACAAACATTGTTCTTCCTTGGATACCGCCGCTAAATCGGTAATTTTTCGAACCTCCACCAGATTAAAAAGCCCACGCTCTACTACATGCAGCGTTTCCGAAAACGCTACGCCAATACGAGGCAACGCCAGAACCGCCCGAGAAGGGTAGAATCCGCCCTTAAAAGCCTTATGAACCGCCTTCCGCACGGGGAGAAGAACGTAGTCCATCGATTTGAAATCAATGCCGGCTATCAAGGGCGATTTGCCCTTAAACCAGCCATTTCTGACATGATTCGCCATGTGATCCGCCTGATCGCACAAGTAGCTGGCAAGCAACTCAGAGCTCCCCGTATCGACAGCACCTGCAAGCAAATCGAGTTTAATTAACTGAACGAGTCCTGGTTTACCCCCACTGCGCATATCCCAATAGTGAGACAGCAGGTATCCAGCATACCAATCCAGCCTGCCCCTCAAAAAACTGGCCAGCCCCTTTTCGTGCTGATCATCAAAGAACTTACGAACACCAATATAACGTTGATTAAACGCCTCCTGCGCTGATGTGAAGATGTCATCCACGTGATCAATCGTGTCCTCCTGTCCAGGAAACCGAGTAACCGACACCAGCAACATCGGCAAGCTCTGTCCACAACTCAATTCCGAGTGGTGCAGATTGAGGTAGTAGATGCTTTTTGTTTTCTTGAAAATGACAGAGCCCGTCGCCCCCGGAACGTAGGCGCGAATCAAGCCACTATCGAGCAAGGTTCTAACTCGGTTTTTCAAGCGCACCTGGCTCAGTCCGGTTATCCGCGCCAGCTCAGCGCTTCCCAGATCCCTTACAACGCCAAATCGGTCTGCGCGAATCAACAGTGCAGCAAGCAGTACGCGATTCACCACGCTCACTCGCCCCTGCCCTCTGCTTGCCCGCACCTGAGCAGGAGGAGCAGTTGCTCTCTGTTCATCTTGCTGTGTGGCGATAGCTGATCGTTGATCAGCCACCTTGAGCTCATGCTGTAGCAGGTGGCGAATTACCTTTTCGTGAACAACCTCTGTCACGTCGTGTCGAGCAACCTGCTCTGCGTAGCTTGCGTCTAACTCATAGTGCCTTTTGGGGCGACCTTGCCCGCTCACCACATCTCGGCGAACCAATACCCCAGCAGCAACCAACGAATTTAAAGCCGTGCCAGCCTGGGTATCGGAGATTCCAAAACGCGCCGCCAGCTCCTTAACACCCGCACTAATACCTCTAGGAACCAAACCGAGCTCAGCCAAACGGATCAGCAAATATTTCGCCTCAGGGCTGATTCCATTCGCCTCACTGCGCAGCACCGCAAGCAGTATATCGTTCACAAAGTCATCCAATACCCATGAGTGTTTCGATATTTTATCTCAATAATTACAGACTGTTTTTTATAAATATCAGTTACTTAGTAATTTACCAAGGAGATTACTAAGTAATAGAATGAAAAAAATCTAGATGGAAGCGCCATGGACAATCAAAAAGCAGACAGCTACTGGCTCAATCTGGAAGACCCAACTCAGCGCGAATGGGCTCGGATACACCTACACAACAAGGGGGCGATATACCTAGACCAGCCAATCACATACAAGAGCCTCGATGGATGGCTGCAACAGGAAAGGGACAAAGACTCCGCACTCCTGGTGAGAATGCAGTCGGCCTGGGGCCAAGTTCAGCGAAGGAAAGAGAGCAAGCGGGCAGGAGAGAAAGCATGCAGCTTCGTACTTTCATCTAAGGCAAAGCGTCACCTGGATACGCTGGCGAAGCAGAACAAAGCCGGCATTAAAGATTTCCTTGAGACCCTACTCTCTGATGAGTACGAGCAGGCGAGCCAACAGAAAATCGCGGCCAGGGACGCCGCCAAGAAGGCCGCAGAAAAGGAAAAGCTACTAAGGAAGAAACTTGAGGCCATCAACTCCGCTCTCCATGAGTGCATTACAGAACTGACGCAGCGCACCATAATGATGGAAACCGAAAACCTCTCAATCGACGACATCTCTGAAGAGCAAAAGAGCCGAAGCGCAGCGCTTCACTCGGAAACACTAAAAAAATTTATCGCCAAACCGCCGATGCTCCCTCGGGATGAAGTGTTTCCTCGCAGCATGGAAAGACAAACGTAGCCGAGACCCACGATGCGCACAGCACCAGCTCTGTTAGCGATGCTGGCCGCCCATCATGCCCCCCCAAGCCACCAAGCAAATCACATTGGCATTCCAAATGGCATTCCAGCCAAAAAACAAAACCATACTTTCGTATTTAAATCATAAGGTTGCGCTTCCTGTTCAGATTACCCCGGCCCACCACGTCATCATCTAAAGACGTCCACGGACGTCTTTTTTATGCCTGAAATCCACTGAAACCCAGAGCTTCAGGGCCATTTGCTTCCTTAGACGAGTTTTAAATTCCAGTAGCTCTGCAGGCATTGAAAACTCGCTACGTCGCCCTGGACTCCCGATTGGCCCGTTAACCTGGGGACAGCCATGCCGACCCGACTTGCCCGTAGCTGAAGGGCTGTGCCCAAATGAATCTCGATCGCGCGCTTTAGGGTGTACCATCGGACTCTGCCCATCAGATATTAGTCAGTCATGTCCACGCTAAGCGAAGAGAGCCGCCAGATCGTAGCCTCTCTGGCGCACCGTGTTGGCCCCGAGGCTGACATCGCAAGGATCGCTCAGGCGATTGTTTCAACCTTGCAGGATATGAACGCAGCCCTCGCGCCCATCATTGGTCAGCAAGGGGCTGCCGCGCTTTACCGCCGCAGCCTCCAGCTGTGCACTTGCGCTCATCCGCGTCTGGCCGGCACCTATGACAGCGTGCTGGCCGAGTTGGATCTGACTGCCCTCAAATCCGTACTCGTCGAACAAAGCGAAGCCGATGCGTTGTTTTTTGGTGAAGTGATGCTGACCAGCTTCTACGAGCTGCTGACCACGTTGATCGGGCCCTCGCTCACCGCACGGTTGCTTCGTGACGTGTGGGAACCTTCTTTGAGCGACACCCCTTCGCAGGAAAATTCGCCATGAGCACCAAAGTGACTATCAACCGCTTGGCCACCGGCGTGCCAGGACTGGACGAGGTGCTGGGCGGAGGTTTGCCGGAGTTTTCGTTCAACCTGATCGCCGGCCCTCCGGGTTGCGGCAAAACCACCCTGGCGCATCAGATGATGTTTGCCCTGGCGACGCCCGAGCGTCCTGCGCTGTTCTTTACGGTGCTTGGCGAGCCGCCGTTGAAGATGTTGCGTTATCAACAGCAATTCGATTTTTTCGACAGTGAAGCGATCAACCATTCGATTCGCTATATCAACCTGGCCAGCGACACCCTTGCCGGGAATCTGGACGAAGTGCTGCGGCGCATCGTCAGCGAGGTGGAGACGCACTCTCCATCACTGGTGTTCGTCGACTCGTTCCGTTCGGTGGTGCTGGCGAGTCAGACCCAGGACAACCCCAACAACAATCTGCCGCAGTTCGTTCAGCAATTGGGCATGTTGATGACCACCTGGCAGGCGACAACCTTCCTGATCGGCGAATATTTCACTGAAACCGACACTAACCCGATTTTCACAGTGGCCGATGGCTTGATCTGGCTGCGCCAAAGCGTTCAGCGCAATTCCATGGTGCGCAAGATGGAAATCATGAAGATGCGTGGCCAGCCGACACGGCCAGGGCTGCACACCTTCCGCATCGCTACGTCGGGAATCAAGGTTTTTGCTCCCGCGCCACTCCATCAGGCTGAAACGGCGCTGGAGTTCCCCATCAAGCGCCTGAAAATGGGCGTACCACGGCTCGATGAGATGCTCGGTGGTGGTCTGCCACGCGGCTATTCATTGCTGGTGGCCGGGCCCTCGGGTTCGGGCAAAAGTATCCTCGCGGCGACCTTCCTCGCCGAAGGCGCACGCAATGGGGAAACCGGCGTGATTGCGGTGTTCGAGCAGCGCCCCAATCATTCCCAAAATGCCACTCTGGCCAACCTGATCCAGAGTGGCCAGGTCGGCCTGGTGGACAGCCGCGCGCCGGATCTATCCATCGACGAAATCGTCCAGTTGCTGCTAGCTGAGATCGCCCGACTGAAAGCCACTCGCGTGGTGATCGATTCGCTGTCGGGTTTCGAACTGGCGCTGGCGCCGACCTTTCGCGAAGATTTTCGCGAGTCGCTGTCACGCATGGTGACTGCGCTGACCAGCACCGGGGTCAGTGTACTGATGACCTCGGAGCTGGAAGACCGCTACACCGATCTGCGTTTCAGCCCTTACGGCACTGCGTTTCTCACCGATGCGATCATCGTTCAACGCTACATTGAAGTAGAGAGTCGCTTGTTGCGCATTATGGCCGTGGTCAAGGTGCGCGCCAGTGCCCACTCCGATGAGTTGCGCCTGTACCACATTGACAGTAACGGCCTGCAAATCGGCGAAATGTTGCCTGATCAGGAAGGTTTGCTCGGGGGGCGGCCAACCCGACAGCGTCTTGGAGACAACAATGCGTGAGTCAGGGTTATGAGCGACGCCGAGGACAAGAACAAAGAAGCGGTCGCCAATGCCGCTCACGAACTGTTCCTGCTCGGCCAGAAAACCGTTAAGGCGCGGGCCGTGTTGGCGGCGCTGCAAAAAGAACTGAGCGACGCCAATACCCAACTCGTCGATAGCCAGCAGGTCGAGCAACTGATCGAGGCCAATCAGCGATTGGTGCTGGCGATCCTGCTGGCGCATTCAGAGGCGGCCCCTCTCCAGCGCACGCAAGAAGAACAACGGCTGTACCTGGAGATGCGCGAAGCCAATGAACAATTGGTGATCGCTGCCCTCAGCGCGCAACATTTGCAAGCCTCGGCCGAACAGTCACTGAAACAACAACGACACATTCTCGCCATGGTGGCCCACGAGCTACGCAACCCGCTGACGCCCATCAGCATGATCGCTGGACGGTTGGCGCGGGTACCCAGTGAAGAAATGCCGCGCATGCAGGCATTGATCGAAGGCCAGGTGCGACACATGTCGCGGCTGGTGGACGATTTGCTCGACGTATCTCGCGCCAGCACCGGAAAGCTGCGCCTCGACTGCCGCCCGGTAGACATGATGCAGATCATCCATGAAGCCATTGCTGTGTGCACTCCGGTGATGATTGCTCAGCATCTGCACTTCACGGCGCGGTTGCCCGAATGTGCGCTGGCGATGGACGGCGACCCGGTGCGTCTCACGCAGATTCTAGGCAACCTGCTGGGCAACGCGGCCAAATACACACCAGAAGGCGGCACTGTCACGCTTTCGGTCTCGACCGAGGTCGATGTACTGAAGATAAGCATCTGCGATAACGGTATCGGTATTTCCGCCAAGGCACTGCCGTTTATCTTCGAGCCGTTTGTACAGGATGTTCATGCCGTCGGCTTCAACGGCGCCGGTCTGGGCATTGGGCTGACGGTGGTGCGTGAGCTGGTCGAAGCCCACGGCGGCACCGTGACCGGCATGAGCGAGGGTGATGGTAAGGGATGCGAGTTTGTGGTGACGCTACCGCTAGTGAGCCATTGACACGTTTTCAACGCTAGCTGACCGAAGACAACCCCTACACCTGGATCAGGCTGATCATTCCGGGTTGGGGGGGCATTCGACTGGCACGGGATGGCGACGAAATCGGTTGTCTTGCGAACTCACACCATCATCAAACGAGTGTCACACTGAACCGACAGGAACAGCGACGCGTAAAATCTAAATTGTTCTCAATAATAAAATAGCAAGTTAGCCAACTATCTATTTAAAACCTTCGTCTGAATAGACCATCATTCAAACGGTTGTCGACTTAACGATAAAAACCGCATTTTTTTGCGCAACATATATTTCAAATACCCCCACTCATGCTAATGTCATTACAACATCAACGCTGTTCCTACAAAAATAAAACGGGGGTGTGTATGGCAGGTGTAATGGCGTCCGTTAACAGCCGTACGCAGTTGGTCGGGCAGAACAGGCTGGAACTATTGCTATTTCGCTTCAATGACCATCAGTTGTATGGCATCAATGTCTTTAAAGTCAGAGAAGTTATTCGCTGCCCCAAGTTATCTCTACTACCAAAGTCTAATAACAACATCTGCGGCGTTGCCAATATCCGAGGCGCTTGCATCCCCATTCTAGACCTTGCAATGGCGACCGGCCTGCCAGGCATCACGGATAAGGAGAGCGCCTTTATTATACTTACGGAGTACAACAATCGCGTTCAAGGTTTCCTGGTCCATGCCGTTGAGCACATCGTCAATTTGAACTGGGAAGACATTCACCCCCCTCCCAAGGGCAGCGGTGACAACAATTACCTGACCGCCGTTACCCGCACCGACGATCGCCTGGTCGAAATCATCGATGTGGAAAAGGTACTGACAGAAATCTCGCCATCGTCCGAAGAAATATCCCTCGGCGTGGTGGACGACGAGGTCACTCAACGGGCTCGGCACCTGCGTGTATTGACGGTCGACGACTCGATGGTCGCGCGTAAACAGGTGACCCGCTGCCTGGAGACGGTCGGCGTCGAGGTGGTCGCCTTGAACGATGGGCGCCAGGCGCTGGATTACCTTCGGGCCATGCTCGACGAGGGGCGCAACCCGGATGAAGAATTCCTGATGATGATTTCAGACATCGAGATGCCCGAGATGGATGGCTATACCTTGACCGCCGAAATCCGCAGCGATCCGCGCATGGCCAAGTTGCACATCGTGCTGCACACCTCGCTGTCAGGCGGTTTCAACCAGGCGATGGTCAAGAAAGTCGGGGCTGATGACTTCCTGGCAAAGTTTCGCCCGGACGACCTCGCCGGTCGCGTGGTCGAACGTATCAAAGCCGCGAGCGCGGCCTGACGCTCAAATAACACTGCTCAAGCCAAGGAGGCTGACGAGAAACACATAAGAAGAAGATCAACAGAGGGCACACCATGTTGAAGTGCAATGAGTTTAACCGCCAGACGCCTGATGGCGAGGCCAAACCCTTTTGGAAGGACGGCACTCAGGCAACCGATACCGTCTCATCATCGACCTCGACGGCCGCTGCGCCCGTTATCTCCACCTCGATGAAGGACGAACTGGCCGCCGCGCAGGCAATCTGTGGCCGCGCCAAGACCGCCGTCGTCGAAATGTTCAGCCATGCCCGCATGGGCCGGGCCTTGGAGCTGGAACACCTCGGCGTACTGGTCGACGATATTTCGAGTTCGATCGCCCGCCATCCCAATGCCTTTATCAGCCTGGCCCGCCTGAAGAGTATCGACGACTATACCTACATGCATTCGGTCGCCGTGTGTGGGTTGATGATTGCCCTGGGCACTGAGTTGGGCCTGTCCAACGCCATGATCCGCCGTGCCGGAATCGCCGGGCTGCTGCATGACATCGGCAAAATAGCCATACCCGGCGCCATCCTCAACAAGCCTGGCCGGTTGAGCCACGACGAACTGCAGCTGGTGCGCACCCATCCGCTGGAAGGGGAAAAAACCCTGCAGGCCACCTCGCAAATGTGCGACATGGTCGTGGATGTCTGCCTGCACCACCACGAAAAAATCGACGGCACCGGCTACCCCCATCAGTTGGCCGGCGACCAGATCAGCCTGGCTGCCCGCATGGCCGCGATTTGCGATGTCTACGACGCAATCACCTCCGACCGCTCCTACAACCAGGGCTGGGACCCCGCCGTTGCCATCCAGCAAATGTCGACCTGGGAGGGGCATTTTGATGACGTGGTATTCCGTGCGTTCTTGAAGTCCGTGGGTATTTACCCGGTCGGCTCTATCGTTCAACTGAAAAGTGGCGGTATAGGCGTAGTGATAGAACAACATGCCGACTCATTATTGACGCCAAAGATAAAAGTGTTTTTTCTCCCGGTTTTAAACATCCACATTACGCCAAGAATAATAGACTTGAGCGATCCCACACAAACTGATCGCATCATTGCACGGGTCCCGTCCCAGCGTTATGGCTTTAAGAATACCGAACGTTTATGGCTCAATGAGGAAGCGCCGCAGGAGCGTTAAGTAACACCCAGAGTTGTACGGCATGTCTATGCCTAAGCAGCCAATCATCGAAAACCAAGCCTTGCGTACAAAAGGTACTTAAATGTCGACATTCAATAATGTTGGCAACTATTAGCGTGGGCAGGAAACGTCATGAAATTCAACTCATTGCAAACTCGAATTTGCTTTACCGCGGGTCTCTGCCTGTTTATCTCTTGCGCGAGCCTGGTGTTATATGGCCTGTATTCCTCAACCGCCAATCAAACCTACGTGGGCGCTGAAGTGTCGACCCTGATTGAAAGCGCAACCATCCATGAAGTGCAAAACCTGGCTGAATCTCGCGCCACTGCCATCCAGGCGAAACTGCAGAACGCCTTGGATTCGGCGCGCACCATGGCCAATACACTGGCCGCGAGTAAAAGTGCACAAAGCCCGCTGACCCTGGGCCGTGACCAGGTCAATACGATGCTGCTCAGCGTGCTCAAGGACAACCCCGACTTCAATGGCACGTATTCATGCTGGGAGCCGGATGCACTCGACGGCCAGGATCAAGCCTTTCGGATCAACGAAGGCGGTAACAACCCGCTCACCGGCCGCTTCACCCCCTACTGGACGCGCAGCTCAGACGGCCATATCGCCGTGCAACCGCTGGTTGAATACGACTCCGATGCGCGTCACCCCAATGGGGTGTTGAAAGGCGGCTGGTACTCCGGCCCCCGGGACACCCAGAAGGAAAGCGTACTCGACCCCCTGCCCTACGTGGTGCAAGGCAAGAATGTGTGGCTGACCACGCTCTCGGTGCCCATCATCGCCAACGGCAAATTCTACGGTGTGGTCGGTGCCGACTTCGACATCTCGTTTATCCAGAAGCTCAGCGAGCAAATGTCCGCCGACCTGTATGGCGGCCAAGGCTCCGTGGCGATCCTGAGCCACCAAGGGCTGGTGGTGGCCGACAGTAAACGCCCGGATCTGATCGGCCAGCCACTCAAAGCCTTGTTGCCCGACACCTGGGACAAGGTGCTCGCCAATGTGCAGAAAGGCCAGGGAGACAGCCGGCTCAACCACGACTCCCAGGAAATCGAGGTGCAGATGCCTATCAACCTGGGCCGCACCGGCAAGCCCTGGGCTATCGTGATCCACCTGCCCAAGGCGGTGGTCATGAGCAAGGCCCTGGCCCTGGAGCAGGAACTGCAATCACGCGGCGTCAAGAGCAGCATCTGGCAGGTCTCGGTCGGCGTGGGCATCTCCTTGCTGGCGCTGCTTGCGCTGTGGTTGGCCACGGCGAAAATCGTCGGCCCGATTCGTGAGGCCGCCGCCTTGGCCGCCAACATCAGCCTCGGTGATTTCTCCCACCGGCTGGTGCAAAAGTCTGAAGACGAAGTCGGCCAATTGTCCTTTGCCCTGAACGATATGTCAGAAAGCCTGCAACGCCAGGTGCGCGTGGCCGAACGCATTTCCGAGGGCGACCTGGACCTGGAGGTACGCCTGTCCTCGCCCAACGATACCTTGGGCAAATCGCTGGAAAAAATGGTCGGTAACCTGAATACCTTGATCTCCCAAGTGCAGGCCAGTGCTACGCAGATCACCGGCAGTTCCGCGCAGGTCACCGAGTTGAGCCAGTCGTTGTCCGATGGCGCGTCCAACTCGGCGTCGTCCATCACCGAAATCAGCGCGGTGATGACCCAAATGGCGGCGCAGACCACCGACAACGCCGCCAACGCGAAGAAGGCCGACGAGCAATCTCAGGCCTCGCGTGCCGACGCCGGCGAAAGTGACAAGCTGATGAGTGAACTGATCGCGGCCATGACGGAAATCGACAACTCGGGCAAAGACATCACCGCCATTATCACGACCATCGACAACATCGCCGCTCAAACCAACCTATTGGCCTTGAATGCGGCGATTGAGGCGGCACGCGCCGGTGAACTGGGACGCGGTTTTGCGGTGGTCGCCGATGAAGTCAGGAGCCTCGCTGCCCGTAGCGCCGAAGCCGCCCAGCAAACCGCCGCGCTGATTGCCGACTCTTCGACCAAGACGCAGCGCGGCATGATCATCGCCGGACGCACCGCCGACTCGTTGAGGAATATCGTCAGCGGCACCGGCACTGTTTCGAGCCTGGTGTCGTTGATCTACCAGGCTTCCAGTGAGCAGGCCTCCGGCCTGCAACAAGCCAGCATCGGCCTGGAGCAGATCGACGAAGTGACTCAGCAGAATCAGACAAACTCCCAACAATGCGCGGTGGCGGCCAGGAACCTGTCGGAGCGGGCCAATGCCATGCAACAAAGTCTGAGCCGATTCAAAGTCAAAACCTCGTAATGCCTGACGCGAAGCCAGGGGCACCTCAGCCCCCGGCCCAGCGTCACAACCCCACTTTCATTCACGAAATATTAAGAATCACCTCCCTATACTTACCGATTGCGTGCCGTTCCCCCGAACGGCCCCCTGCCTCGGTAGCCAGACTCCATGACGCGTCCCGTTCCTCTGCTGCTCCTGCTTGTTGGTCTGTTGTTTTTCTTTGCCCTGGGTAATCACGAACTGCAAGGCTCCACCGAGGCCCGCGTCGCGGGGATCGCCATGGCCATGCACCTGGATAATGACTGGGTGGTACCGCAGTTGTTTCGTGAACCCTTCCTGGAAAAACCGCCCCTGAGCCTGTGGCTGGACGCCGGCGCCATTCGCCTGTTTGGCGGCACACCTGGGGCGGTGCGCCTGGCTTCGGCGTTTGCCGGGTTGTTCAGCGTGATGCTGCTCTACGCGATGCTGCGCAGGTTCGGGCGCCCGAAAACACTGGCCTTCGGCGCGGCACTGATGCTGGCGACCATGGCCAGTTACTGGAGCAATGTACGCGGCGTGGGTGAGGACTCCCTGCTCAGCCTGGGCGTAACCACCGCGCTGCTGGCGTTCTACCAGGCGATGCGGCCTGAGTCCGAGCGCCAAGGCTCCACGGCCTGGGCCTGGGCGTTGTTTACCGCCGGCATGGTGATCGCCACCTTGAGCAAAGGCGTACTGGGCCTGGCGATGCCGGGCATCGTGATCTTTGTGTACCTGGCCAGCACCAGCCTGATGGACAAGCGCCTGCGCATCGCAGACTGGCTCAGGCCGGCGCTGTTCACCTTGCTGGCATTGGTGCCGCTGCTGATCTGGCTGGGCTTCCTGTACCAGCGCGGCGGGATGCAGGCGGTGGGCGAGGTGCTGTTGACCAACAGCGTTGGGCGCTTCAGCGGTTCATTTGTCGAAGCCGGGCATTACGAACCGTTCTACTACTACATCGCCAAACTGCCGCAGGCATTCCTGCCATGGAACATCCTGGTGTACCTGGGCCTGTGGCATTTCCGTAAAAGCCTGGCGCGCAACCGCTACTACCTGTTTTTCAGCATATGGCTGGTGGCGCAGTTCACCCTGTTGACCCTGGCCTCAAGCAAACGCACGGTGTACCTGATGACACTGACACCCGCCGCCGCCGTACTGGCCGCGGAATATGCACGGGTACTGCTGGAGCGGGCGAAGGAACACAAGCCGGCGCTGTATAAACACCACAAAGCCCTGGTGGGCGGGGCTTTCGCCCTGGTGATGAGCTGCTACCTGGTCGCCGCATTCTGGTTCGCGCCCAAAGCGGACGTGCGCCAGTCGTTCGTCCCGGTGATCCGCGAGATCCAGGCACTGCAGGCGCAAGGTAAGGACGTGGTGCTGTTTCAGCCCAACGAGCGTATCGCCGGAGCGGGCGTGTTCTACATGCAGGGTTACTTGACTATCTTGCAAACGGAGGCACAACTGCACAGCTATCTGGCCGCCAAGCCGGGCAACGTGGCGGTCACCGACCACCCGCAGCAACTGACCGGCAAGGTCACGGTGATCAAGACGATGAAGATCAACCGCCAGCCTTACTCCTTCATCGAGCAGTAAGGCCGGCGCGGGGCATCAATGCTTGGTGACCTTGTCCAGGTACCCCATGGCGAACGCCGAGATCACGAAGGTCATGTGAATGATCACGTACCACATCAAGTGCTGTGGATCGACGTTCTTGGCGTCCATGAAGATGCGCAGCAGGTGGATGGAGGAAATCGCCACGATGGAGGCCGCCACTTTCATCTTCAGTGACGAAGAGTCCATGGTGCCCAGCCAGTTGAGCTTTTCCTTGTTTTCGTCGATATCCAGCTGCGAGACGAAGTTCTCGTAGCCGGAAATCATCACCATCACCAGCAAGCCACCGACCAGGGCCATGTCGATCAACGACAGCAGCACCAGGATCAGCTCCGACTCGGCCATCGAGAACACGCTCGGCAGCAGGTGAATCACTTCCTGGAAGAATTTCAGCGCCAGCGCCAGCAACCCGAGGGACAAGCCGAAATAGATCGGCGCCAGCAGCCAGCGCGAGGCGTACATAGCATTTTCGATAAAGCGTTCCATTGGATCTCACACAGCTTGGCTAGAAATGGCGGCGAGTATACCAGCCGCTACCAGACCCCTGTCACCGCGAGAAAACTGGCCCTGGCGGCATCTGTAAGAGAATTTTTCTGCTAGTGTCGAGACCATTAACTCGGCTCGATGATGTCGGACAGGAAAAACTCAAATGATGGATGTGCGCTCCCCCTTGGCCGGTATTGGCCTGTGTGCGGCGTTGCTGATGGGCAGCGGTTGCTCCCCCAGCGATGAGCAGAAACAAGCGACCCTCGAAGAGAAAACCGCCAAGTTCGAACACTCCCTCGACAGCATCCAGGACCCCAAGCTGCGCGATGCCATCGCCGACCTGGGCGGTTCGCTGCTACTGCTGGAGCGCGCGCAGGCCAAGCTCGCCAGCAAGCCCATCGAGACGGAATACGGCGACGACACCCTGGCCCTGCTCAAGCACTACCCCACACCGCAGGCGCTGGTGGACACCTACATCAATGGCCTGTTCGTACTGCGCAAAACGTCCCATTCCGACTACCTGACGGATTTGCAGCCGATCTTCCCGTTCACCTTCAACATGCCCGACCAATTCCCCTTCCCCCACGGCCTGGAATGGCAATCGGTCACCCTGAGCAACAACAAAGTCATCCCCTTCCAGCCGGAATGGTCGGAAACCGACCCCGGCATCCAGCTCAGCCCCAGCAGCTCCAACCTGACCAACCCCGATGACCTGACGGTGACCTACCCATTCATCGACGGTGTCGAAACCGACAACAAAAGCCAGCCGCAGCCGGTCAGCCTCAAGGGCCAGATCGAAGTCGTGGCGCCGGGCAAGGTGCTGACGTTCGACCTGTCGAAAAAAGACGTGGGCCACAAACGCACCGAAGGCGCTATTACCGTCAACCTGCTGCTGCTGGAAAAAAACTACGCCGAGATCGAGCTGACCAACAGCGAACCGCTGGCGCCGCAAGTGGGTGACGAGTCCCCCAACCCACTGCTGGTGCAGGCACGGGACAACACCGGGCAATGGCTTACTCGCTCCGGCTCGATCAACGAGAACACCGCGCAAGTGGCGTTCTACGAGAAACAACTGGCCGAGATGCAGAAGCAGAAAGTCTGGTCCGATGCGTTCGAAAAGCAGCTCATCGACGAGCAGAAAGCCTTCGAGCACAAACAGAGCAGCCATTACGCCAAGGTCTATTTCAATGGCCTGATCGACAATCTGCAGGTCAACGTGCTGGATTTCTCCACCGCCACGGTCACCCGCAAAGCCCTCGATTTGCCGGTCATGCGCTTCGACAAGAACAGCCTGGAAAAGACCGTACAACCCTTGCCGATGCCCGTCACTGTGTATGACGACGGCGCCGCCAGCTGGCTCAAGGGCGCCACACTGACCGAGGAACAGCTGAAAAACAGCGTCACCATCAGCCAATCCGTCGACGATGCCAGCGCCGCGCATATCGTCTTTGATCACCCGTTCACCTTCAATGATGACCTGATAGGCGCCGAGCGCAGCAGTGGCGAGTCGCCGGTGACGTTCTTCACCGCCGACGACAAGGATGATCGCGCAGAGCCCATCGAATTGCCGACCGAGGCATTTGAGCTGAACCCGACGCGCGGCACGCTCACCTACGACCTCAACCTGTTCCCGGAAAACCCGGCCTTTGTGGTCGGCTCGATTCCGCTGTTCCTGGCGACCATCGAGAAGGGCGACATTGATGCAGCCAAGCTGCCCAAGGGTTTGACGCTCAAGGACAACGCGCTGATCGTCGATCAGAAGGACTACCCCGCCGACAGCTGGCGTTTCTACGCCAAGGACGCCAGCGGCAACTACCTCAAGGAAATCCTGGGCGTGAGCCACCGTGCCGAGGAGTACGGCACGGCGATGTTCGATGTGCACTATTTCTATGGCCAGCCGACTGCGCTGGAAAGCTACCAGCGCACCGACCTCAGCACCGTGCAATATGGCTTCGAGGTCAAGTTGGACAAACCCGAGAGCAAATAGCCGTGCCTACAGCGCCAACTGCTCAGGGTTGCCATTGAGCTGTCGCAGAAGAGCCTGCATGTGCAGGCACCAGATCTGCGGGCCGCTCACCTTTTCATAACCATACGCGGTGAGGTTTTCCACGATGGTCTTCAGAAAGCTTTGAGCCACAAACGGCCCACGAAACGGACCTTCGGACTTGACGGAAGAAGGCTGTTCGCCAGCCATTCCGGCGGCAAACAGCAAGGTCCACATCCCATTATCCCCCGCGAGAGGGCGAATGGAGCATTCAATGCGGGTGACCAGGCCAAAGCACTGGCGGGTAAGACAGAGGTTGCGCGACATGGCGGCGACCCTCGGTAGATCGGTGTTCAACCTCAGCCCATGGCGAGGCTGTTTCTATCCAGCGACTCCTGTGGATCTCCCTTGAGCAAAGAATAGAAGAAAAACCCGGCAAACCAAGGTTGTAGGGACCAACGGTGCAGCCCCTGCAACCACAGTCAATTTTATGGCGGACAGACCTGAAAAAATCAGGTCGGCTTCGCTTCGGCCAGCGCCTGCTGCGCCAACTCCTTCTCGGCCTCCTTCAGGTCTTCCTCGCTGATCATCTCGGCAATCGCGCGCAAACGCTCCACCACGCGGGCATTGACCGTTCCTTCCGGGAATTGCCCCTGCGCGTCCGGCTCCCCCGCATCCTCGCCTACCAGCAGGCTCAAGGCTTCATCCGCCTGGCGCACCGCGTAGATATGGAATTGCCCGGCACGTACGGCCTGCAGCACTTTTTCATCGAGCATCAGCGTGGCGACGTTGGCCTGGGGAATGATCGCCCCCTGCTCGCCGGTCAAACCGCGCGCTTCACAGAGGCGGAAGAAGCCTTCGATCTTCTCGTTGACCCCGCCCACCGCCTGCACTTCGCCAAACTGGTTGATCGAACCGGTGATGGCGAAACACTGCTTGAGTGGCGTTTTCGACAACGCCGAGATCAATGTACAGGCCTCGCCCAGGGACGCACTGTCGCCGTCCACGTAACCGTAGGACTGCTCCAGCGCAATACTCGCCGAGATCGCCAATGGGAACTCCTGGGCATAGCGGCTGCCCAGGTAACCGGTGAGGATCATCACACCCTTGGAGTGAATCGGCTGGCCGAGGTTGACCTCGCGCTCGATGTCGACAATGCCGCTGCCGCCTGGGTACACCGTGGCGGAAATCCGCGCCGGCACACCAAACGCCGAATCGCCCACCTCCAGCACCGTCAGCCCGTTGCACTTGCCGACCGCTGCGCCGGCGGTGTCGATCAGGATCACCCCGGCGAGCATGTCGTCGAGAATCCGCGCCGACACGCGCCCGGTGCGCGTGGCCTTGGCCTTGAGCGCACGCTCGATGTGGCCGGAGTCGGTCATCTCATCGCCCGCCAGATGCCGGATAAAATCCGCCTCGCTCACCAGTTGGAACAAGTCGCCAATGCGCGCCGACAAACGCCCCTGGTGTTCGGCCAGGCGTGCGCTGTAGGTGGCCAGGCGCGCCACCGCATCCGAGGTCAGCGGCGCCATGCCTTCTTCGGAGGTACGGGTTTTGAGCAACTGGGCGAACTGCTCCAGGCTTTCGTCCACCATCGGGATGTCTTCGTCGAAGTCCACCAGCACCCGGAACATCTCCTGGAAGTCCGGATCGGCGTCCTGCAACGCGTAATACAACTGGCGCGAGCCGATGATGACGACCTTGACCTGCAACGGGATCATTTGCGGGTTGAGGGTCACGGTGGCCAGGCGGCCCAGTTCGCCCAGGGGCGACTCCATCTTCAGCTTGCGCGACTGCAGGGAACGCTTGAGGGCGTCCCATACAAATGGCTCGCCGAGCATTTTTTCGGCTTCGAGAATCAGGAAACCGCCATTGGCGCGGTGCAAGGCACCGGCACGCAACTGGCGATAGGTGGTGTAGAGCGCGCCCTGGTCGGTGCTGTACTCGATACGGCCGAACAGGTTGTCGTAGGTCGGGTGCGGCTCGAATACCACCGGCGCACCACCGTTGATCGGATGCCCCACCACCAGGCTCGGGCAGTACTGCTCTTCGAGCAGCTTGCGGGCCTGGGCGTCGGTCTTGGCATCGTCAACCAGTTGTTCAACCACGGTCTTGAGCAAGTACACCTGCATGGCCTGCAGGTAACCGCACACCGCCGCGTTTTCCGCGTATTTTTCCGACAACGGCGCGAGCAGCGGCTGCAGGGCCAGGGTGATGGTTTCTTCGTTGAACTGGCGCAGCTGGTTGTTCGACTCGCGCTTCCACTGGGGCAAGCTGGCCAACTCTTCGTTGAGGCGCTCCTCCAGCTCGGAAATATCCGTATGGAAGCGCTCGCGATCCACTTCCGGCAGCTGCGAGAACTCCGCTTCGTCCAGCGCCTTGCCGTCGAGCATCGGCGTGAAGGCGATGTTGGAGCTGTCGCGGTACAACGCCACGTCTTTTTCCAGGGCGAGGCGCTCGATCACGTCCAGAGCCTTGTCGTAACGCTGGTTGAAAGCACGGTCGATGGCGCTTTTGCGTTGTTGATAAGTGGGGTGTTCGAACACGGCCGGGAAGGTGGCCACCAGGTTGTCGATCAGCGCATTGATATCGTTAATGAACGCCGCCGCACCGCCCGCAGGCAGTTCCAGCGCACGCGGTTCGCGAGGCTCATCGAAATTATTCACGTAGACCCAGTCCGCAGGGGTCTGCAGGCGCTTGCCTTCGGCCTTCAGGTAGCGTTTGACGAACGAAAAGCGGCCAGTACCCGGCTCGCCCATGACAAATACGTTGTAACCGGGGCGCGGCATGGCCACACCGAACTGCAACGCTTCAACCGCGCGTTCCTGGCCAAGCACACCGCGAAAAGGCTCCAAGTCATTGGTGGTCGAGAAGCTGAACTGTTCAGCGGAGAAAGGGCGAGTCAGCGCTTCGGGCGCTAGACGCAAGCTGGCAGCAACAGGATCAGGCATCGGGCTTCCTTACATCAGGCGGGGCAGATGACGGCATTCTGGCTCCCCCTTGCGCGCTCTGGCAAGGCACGGTGTTGGGAAAGCTGCGACACGGAATGCGTCCTACAAAAAAATCGCGACAATGCTGATTGTTTTATAAAAAACCACGGAACCCTTGGAACGTGCCTAAACTCCAAACTGCGCGGGTTGGGCTAATAACCGATCCCTGGGGCGCTATGAAGTGCCTGAACCCTTGTCCATTGGTTTGCACACAAAGAGAACAAAGCTATGAAACGGATCCTTCTCGGTACTCTCTTCACCGTCGTCTCCCTCAATGCAATGGCTGAATCGCCAGGTGGCCCTAACTGTGGCTGGGGCAACATGCTGTTCGAAGGCCAGCGTGGTACTCCGGCTCACTTCCTGGCCTCCACCACCAACGGCACTTCGGGTAACGCCACCTTCGGCATGACCTCGGGCACCAACGGTTGCAGCACCAACAGCGCACTCACCTACGGCGGCAAGTCCTGGATTGCCATGAATGGCATGATGAACGAGCTGTCCGAAGACATGGCCAAGGGTAATGGCGAAGCACTGACCACCTATGCCGTGGTACTGGGCGTTGCGCCGGAAGATCGCGAGCACTTCGCGGCCGTGGCTCACGAACACTTCCAGCAGATCTTCAGCAAAGCGGATGTGACCGCCGAAGACGTGCACAACAACACCCTGGCTGTACTTAAAAGCGATGCCCGTCTGGCGAAATACGCGACCCAGGCTTAAGCTCGATCTGCCCGCGCCTCCCCAGGCGCGGGTTTTATTTTTGGACCCGCATCCCCTTGGGTCTCTCTAATTTCCGACTTAAGTTGCTCCTATGCTCAAACGCTTTGCCTGGCTGGCACTCTTCGCCTGCGCCCCGCTGTACGCGGCGCCGCATCTTGATGATCAACGTTTGCAGCAACTGGCCAATGATCCGTTCTGGCTCTCTCTAGGCCATTACGAAGCCGGCAAGCTCAAGGGCTGGCGCAGCTATGTCAGCGACAGGAAATTCTTCCTCGCCGCCGATGGCGCCCACCACCCGGATGCCGAACTTAAGGCCACCGTTGAAGCGCTCTATTCCCCGGCCAGCCTGGGTGAAAAACACGCCCAATGCGTTTACCCCGCACGTACCCGCTGGCTCAAGGATCAGTTGCACCTGACCGACCTGCCCGCCGTGGACTGCAAAGAATTCAAGCAATGGTTCAAGGACGTCGCCCCCCATAGCGCGGTGATGATCTTCCCGGCGGCCTACCTCAACAGCCCGTCGTCGATGTTCGGCCACACCCTGCTGCGTATCGACCAGGCTGACGTGCAGAGCAACAACACCGCGCTGCTCAGCTATGCGATCAACTTCGGCGCCTATATCGAAGGCTCGGACAACAGCATCCTCTATGCCTGGAAAGGCCTGATGGGCGGCTACCCCGGCCTGTTCGCCCTGGTGCCCTACCAGGAAAAACTCTCCGAGTACCGCAGCCTGGAAAACCGCGACCTGTGGGAATACCGCCTCAACCTCACCCAGGTCGAGACCGAGCGCATGGTCGAGCACGTGTGGGAACTCAAGCAGATCCAGTTCGACTACTTTTTCTTCGATGAAAACTGCTCCTATCGCCTGCTGGAACTGTTGCAAGTGGCCCGCCCCGGCCTGCGCCTGACCGAGCAATTCCCGCTGACCGCCATTCCCACCGACACGGTCAAGGCGGTGAAAGACGCCGGCCTGGTCGAGAAGATCGACTACCGGCCGTCGCGTGAACGCGAGCTCCTGGAACGCGCCAAGCCACTGGACAGCGATGAACAGCAATGGGTATTGAAGGTCAGCGACGACCAGAAACAACTGCAAGAGCCCACCTTCAAGGCCTTGCCCCGTGACCGCCAGGCCCTGATCATCGATGCCGCCTACCGCCTGGGCCGCTACCGCGCCAATGGCCTGGAGCGCGACACCGAACGCTCCCAACGCAGTTTCGAACTGCTGCGCGCAATCAACCAGAACCCCGCGCCCGACCTTAAGATCACGCCCCCTGGCCTGCCGGAAAACGGTCATCAATCGCGCACCTGGCAGGCCGGCATCGGCACCCGTGGTGACAAGGCCTTCGGTGAATACGGCCTGCGCATGGCCTACCACGACCTCAACGACAACGCCGAAGGCTTCCCCCTCGGCGCGCAGATTGAAATCCTGCAAATGAAACTGCGCCAGTACGAAGGTAATCACTGGCAACTGCAGCAACTGGACCTCGCCACCATCCGCTCCCTGACCCCACGTAACGCCCTGCTGCAGCCGTGGTCATGGCAAGTCACCGGCGGCCTGGAACGTGTACCGGGCAAACACGACGATGAAACCCTGGTTGCCCACGTCAACGGCGGTGCCGGCGGCACCTGGCAGCTGCGCGACGACATGCTCGGCTTCGCCCTCGGCACCGTGCGCGTGGAACACAACAACGACTTCAGCGAAGCCATCTCCCCCGCCGCCGGCTTCAACACCGGCGTATTGTGGAAAAACCCGCTGGGCAACCTGAGCCTGGAAGCCAAGGGCGATTTCTTCACCAATGGCGAAGTGCGGCGCAGCATCAGCCTGAACCAACAGTGGGAACTGTCCCGCAACCTGGGCCTGCGCCTGAGTGCACAGCGCGAATACAGCCACTTGTCGACGCCGGTCAATGAAGTGATGCTTGAGGTGAAGTGGTATCACTACTGACCAACGCCAGGCAAAAATCAAAAATGTGGGAGGGGGCTTGCCCCAATGTCAGTCAGTTAAGGATGAACACTGTAACTGTGGCGAGCGGGCTTGCCCCGCGTTGGGGTGCGAAGCGCCCCTGATGAAGACGAATGCGGCGTATCAGGCACTCATCTGCGCCTGGTTTTGGGGCTGCTCCGCAGCCCAACGCGGGCGGTGCGACGATTCGACAAGCCCGCTCGCCACAGGTTACTGGTTGCCCGTTCTGTCCCTTAACTGACCGGCATTAGGGGCTTGCCTCCGATGGCGGTGTTTCAGTGCAGTATTGAGTGACTGACACTCTGCCATCGGGGGCAAGCCCCCTCCCACATTTTGTTAGCATTGCCCGCACAATCAGGAGTTCACTCAACATGGCCGTTACCTGCACCACCCTTGAAGAAGTTCGCGACAACATTGATCGCCTTGACCAACAAATCGTCAGCCTGCTGGCTGAACGTGGCGGCTACGTATCCCAAGCCGCTCGTTTCAAAAAAGACACCGATGGCGTCAAGGCGCCGCAGCGGGTTGAACAGGTGATCGCCAAGGTGCGGGACTTGTCACACACGCTGGGCGCCAACCCGGACGTTACCGAACAGGTGTACCGAGCAATGATTGCGGCGTTTATCCAGCAGGAGTTGGCCGAGCATGCGGCGCTGACGACATAGCCGCAGTGGCCAGGGGGCGTGCCGCCGTGACCGCCTCCACATATTTCTCACACCGCTTTCACATCCCCCCCATGAATCCCTATCTAGACTTCCCCTATCAGCCGAGAAACGGCCAGGGAGCTAGCAATGTGGCGGTATGCGGTAATGCTGTGTGCGGTGGTGTGGCTGTCGGGTTGTCAGTCCACCCATCAGGAATTGCTCGCCAGGGGCTATCCGCCCGCCTTCGCCGATGGCTTTGACGACGGCTGCAGCAGCGGTCGCCAGGCCGCCGGGGTGATTACCGGGGCGTTTCGCAAGGACGTACCGCGTTATCTGAAAGACCGGGTCTATGCCGAAGGCTGGGAGGACGGTTTCCGCCAGTGCAAGGCCATGCGTGAGAACGAGGAACTGCGCGACTATAAGAACAATCACTGGGACGACCGCGAGCGCGCCTGGCAGCAGGAGAAGGATCGCGATGCGGCGCGATCCTATCGCTCGCAATAGGTCGCTTTCAGACATCCATCGAAACTAAAGCGCGGCGACCATGGCCTAAGCTTCATAGAAGGAGAGCACCATGAGCCGAGCTTTTGTAAATGAAGACAACGCCGCCGCCCAGGCCGATCAGCCGGTGGAGCGTCAGGTCAGTGAGCAACCCAATCGCCTGACCGCGCGAGGGTTGGCGCAATTGCAGGCCAAGGTTGCGCAATTGCAGACCGAACACAGTGCCGAGTCCGCCAAGGGTGAGCAGGCCGATAAACAGCGCCAGGCCGACCTTGAGCGGGATCTGCGCTATTTCAACCAGCGGGTGCAAAGCGCCCAGGTGGTGGCGCCGGCCACCTCCACCGACAAAGTGCAGATCGGCAGTTGGGTAACCTTTGCCAATGAGCAGGATGAACAGCAGCGCATCCAGTTGGTCGGTGAGGACCAGGCCGACGCCAGCGCAGGCCTGATCAACTGGGGTTCGCCACTGGGCCGCGCGTTGCTGGGCACCCAGGTGGGCGACGAGGTGCTGTGGAAGCGCCCCGTCGGCGACCAACTGATCGAAGTGCTGCGCATCGAAGCCGAGGCCTAGACGATGCCTTGGGCCAGCGTCGCGTCGGCGACTTTCACAAAGCCTGCGATGTTCGCCCCTTTGCCATAGTTGACCTGGCCGTTCTCTTCGCCGTAGTGCACGCACGCCTGGTGGATCGACTGCAGCTTGCTGTCCACTTCACCGGCGGTCCACAGCAGGCGATGGCGTTCTGCGACATTTCCAGGCCACTCACGGCCACGCCTCAGTTCCAGCAGGGCCGACCATTGCGCCTCGGTCAACCCACTTTCGGCGTACAACATGCCTTCGGAATCGGACAGGGAAATCACCTTGCCCCCAGGTCCATGACCTTGTGCGCCGCGTATTGCGCCATGTTGCCCGAACCGGACAGCGTGCAGCTGTGGGAGTTTGGCTGTCTGTGGAGATGTCCAAATTATGGTCATCAAGACAGTTGCTCCCACATTTGCTCGAGTTCCAACAGTGGAATGCGGTCTGAATGTGGGAGCGGGCTTGCTCGCGAATCAAGTCAACGCGGTATAGCTGAAAAAACGGACAAAAAAAACGGAGCCCGCAGGCTCCGCTCTTTCAAACACCAACCCGAATCAGGCCAGTTTCTTGTGCCGTACACGGTGCGGCTGGGCAGCCGCTTCGCCCAGGCGCTTTTTACGGTCGGCTTCGTACTCGGTGTAGTTACCTTCGAAGAACACCGCTTGCGAGTCATCTTCGTATGCCAGGATGTGAGTCGCGACGCGGTCAAGGAACCACCGATCGTGAGAGATCACAATGGCGGCGCCCGGGAAGTCCAGCAGGGCTTCTTCCAGGGAACGCAGGGTTTCAACGTCGAGGTCGTTGGACGGTTCGTCGAGCAGCAGCACGTTGCCGCCCTCTTTGAGAGTCAGGGCCAGGTGCAGACGACCGCGCTCACCACCGGACAGGTCCTTGACGAATTTCTGCTGGTCGCCGCCCTTGAAGTTGAAACGACCGACGTAGGTGCGCGACGGGATCTCATAGTTGCCGATGCGGATCTGGTCGGAGCCGTCGGAAATCTGCTGGAACACGGTCTTGCTGCCGTCGAGGTCGTCGCGACTCTGGTCCACACAGGCCAATTGCACGGTTTCGCCGATCTCGATGCTGCCGGAGTCCGGGGTTTCCTTGCCCATCAGCATACGGAACAGGGTGGATTTACCCGCACCGTTACCCCCGATTACGCCGACGATCGCGCCTTTGGGCATGGAGAACGACAGGTTGTCGATCAACACGCGGTCGCCATAGCCTTTGCATACGTTCTTGAACTCGATGACCTTGTCGCCCAGGCGCGGGCCGGCCGGGATGTAGATCTCGTTGGTTTCGCTGCGCTTCTGGAATTCCTGCGACTGCATTTCTTCGAAGCGTTGCAGACGTGCCTTGGATTTGGACTGGCGAGCCTTGGCGCCTTTGCGCACCCACTCCAGTTCTTCCTTCATGGCTTTTTCGTGGGCCGACTGCTGCTTGGATTCGGCGGCCAGACGGTCGGATTTGGCTTCCAGCCAGCCGGAGTAGTTACCCTCGTAAGGGATACCGGCGCCACGGTCGAGTTCGAGGATCCAGCCGGCGACGTTGTCCAGGAAGTAACGGTCGTGCGTGATCGCAACCACGGTGCCTGGGAAGTCGTGAAGGAAGTGTTCCAGCCAGGCGACGGAATCGGCGTCCAAGTGGTTGGTCGGTTCGTCGAGCAGCAGCATGTCGGGGGCCGACAGCAGCAGGCGGCACAGGGCCACGCGACGCTTTTCACCACCGGACAGGTGCTCGACCTTGGCGTCCCACGCCGGCAGGCGCAGCGCGTCGGCGGCCACTTCCAGCTGGCGCTCCAGGTTGTGACCGTCGCCGGCCTGCAGGATGGCTTCGAGCTTGGCCTGTTCGGCGGCCAGCTTGTCGAAGTCGGCATCCGGCTCGGCGTAGGCGGCGTAGACCTCGTCCAGGCGCGCCTGGGCGTCCTTGATCACGCTGACGGCCTCTTCGACCACTTCACGCACGGTCTTGGCCGGGTCCAGCTGCGGCTCCTGGGGCAGGTAACCAATGTTCAGCTCGGGCATCGGGCGGGCTTCGCCTTCGAACTCGGTGTCGACGCCGGCCATGATTTTCAACAGTGTGGATTTACCCGATCCATTGAGACCGAGCACGCCGATCTTGGCGCCAGGGAAGAAGGACAATGAAATGTTTTTCAGGATTTCCCGCTTCGGAGGGACAACTTTGCCCAGCCGATGCATGGTGAAGACGTATTGAGCCATGGTGAACCTAGCGTCAGTGACTGATGAATTGAGCGGGCGAAGCCCGGGCCAGGCCGTGCGCCGCGCGGGCCGTTGACTACCATCAATGCCAGCGAGCGGAAATAAAGCCTGAATATCTGGGGCTGGAACGCCCTGCGTAACCGGCAAAGCTACCTGAATGCGCTTGGTCAGTCCAGCCAAGCAGGGCTGGCACTTTGCCACAAGTCAAGGCATGCTAGCCGCCCTTCGGGCGTCCGGCTTATAGTGCACGTCGCGCGCCAGTCCAGCCAAACCGCAGGATCACAGTTTGTCCAAAGTCACGTCGCCAACTCCCCTGCGCGCCGCTCATATAGCGCCGGGAGCGCCCCTGCACGGCACCGTCAAAGGCGCATTGGCGACGCTTGTCCTCATGCTGCTTGCGTTATTGTTCTGGCAACTGCTGGACCAACTGCAGCAAAACCAGAAAAACCAGCAGCAATACACCATCGACTACAGCGCCGACCTGGCTGAGCAGATCAGCCTGAACATGGCCCTGAGCGCCAAAATCGCCCTCAACCTGCTGCCGATGGTCGAGCCGCCGCATGACAGCGAACAGCAACAAGCGTTGATACGCACCTTGCAGCGCTCGCTACCGGAGCTGCGCAGCATCGCCCTGCTAGCCCCCAGCGGCGCGATAATCAGCGACAGCGCCCCTGACAGCCAGGACAGCACCTGGCTCGAAGCGTTGGTACAGCGCAGCCACGGCCAGTCCTATTACCTGAGCAACGACAACGACGGGACGATCATTTACCTGCTGCTGCACCAGCCCAGCGGCGGCTCGAGAATGTATTGGGCGTTGCGCCTGGCGCCCAGCTACCTGACCAATCTGACACGCCAGGAGGGCCAGGGCCTGCGCCCCATGTGGGCCATCGAGAACCGCGTGAACCAGCGCGTGGTCAGCCGCGACAGCGGCATGCCGGCGCAATGGGCCAACGCCCTGACCCCGGACGAACTGAATAAAAGTGTGCTGGTCACGCCCCTGAGCAAAAGCGACTGGCAATTGCGCGGGCTGTTCGACCGCTCGGCCGTGCTGGAGCAACTGCTGCCGGCGTTCATCGGCAAATGCCTGTTGGGCCTGGCCTTCTCGATGATCCCGGTGATCGTTCTGCTGAACATGCGCCGCCGTCAGCGCCAGGTGCATGAAGGCCGGCGACGCTACCAGGATATTTTCGAAGGCACCGGCGTCGCCCTGTGCGTGCTGGACCTGTCGGGCCTGAATGCGTTCTTTGACAAGGCGCATGTACGGACCCGCGAGCAACTGCACGCCTGGCTGGGGGGCAACCCGCCGGAATGCCGGCAGTTGCTCAAGGAACTGCGTATCACCGAGATCAACCAGGTCGCGGTGCGCCTGTTGAACGTGGGCTCATGCGAAGAGGCCTGGGAGCGTCTGATCGGTGATTACCCGCGTGATGCCACATCCATCGGTTACCAAGTGCTCGAAGCCGTCCTGACCCAGCAGCCCCAGCTCGAGCTGGAGATCCAGCTCAAGGACGTGGCCGGCACCGAACAATACCTGTGGCTGGTGATGCGCCTGCCGGAGCAGCAGGATGATTTCAAGGCCGTGATCCTCAGCATCAGTGATATCACCAGCCGCAAGTTGATCGAGCTGTCACTGGTGGAGCGCGAGAGTTTCTGGTCCGACGTGATCCGCACAGTACCCGACCACCTGTATGTGCAGGATGCGATCAGCCAGCGCATGATTTTCAGCAACCACCACCTGGGCCAGACCCTCGGTTATACACAGGCCGAACTGCAACAGATGGGCGAGTACTTCTGGGAAATCCTGCTGCACCCCGAAGATGCCGAGCATTACCACGACTTGCGCCAACAGCAGCGCCAGGCCGGCTATACGACGCAGTTGCACTGCCAGCTGCGCTTGCGCCATCGCAGCCATCAATGGCGGCGTTTCGACATTCGCGAGCAGGCCCTGGCCCGGAACAACAGCCTCCAGGTCACGCGCATCATCGGCGTGGCCAAGGACATCACCGATCAGATCGAAGCCAGTGAATCCCTGCGCGACAGCGAGCAGCGCTACCGGATGCTGGCCGAAAGCATCAGCGACGTGATCTGTTCCACCGACAGCCAGTTGGCCCTCAATTACGTCAGCCCGTCGGTCAGCGCAGTGTTGGGCTATGACGTGGATTGGGTGTTCAAGAACGGCTGGCAATCGATCATCGCCAACCCGCAGCAACTGGCCGGTATTTACACCCTGGTGGAACAGGTCAGCCGCGCACTGGGCGACGCCGAGGCGCTGACCAAGCTGCGTGATGAGGTGCAGACCCAGCTGTTCCTGTTCGACTGCCTGCGCGCCGACGGCCGAAAAGTGCCAATCGAGTTGCGCCTGGTGCTGGTGTGGGACGAACACGGCGCCTTCGAAGGCATCCTCGGCGTAGGCCGCGACATCAGCCAGCAGCGCCGCGCCGAGAAAGACCTGCGCATGGCCGCCACGGTATTCGAGCACTCCACGTCGGCGATCCTGATCACCGACCCCGCCGGTTACATCGTGCAGGCCAACGAAGCGTTCAGCCGCGTCAGCGGGTATGCGGTGAGCGATGTGCTCGACCAATTGCCGAACTTGCTCACCGTCGACGAACAACAGGAAGCCCACCTGCGCTATGTACTCAAGCAACTGCACCAGCACAGTACCTGGGAAGGCGAAGTGTGGCTCAGGCGCCGCAACGGCGAGCATTACCCGGCCTGGGTCGGCATCACCGCCGTGTTCGACGACGAAGGCGACCTGGCCAGTTACGTGTGTTTCTTCAGTGACATCAGCGAGCGCAAGGCCAGCGAGCAGCGCATCCACCGCCTGGCCTATTACGACGCCCTGACCCACCTGCCCAACCGCACGCTGTTCCAGGACCGCCTGCACACCGCGTTGCAGTCGGCCGAGCGGCAGAAGTCCTGGGTGGTGCTGATGTTTCTCGACCTCGACCGCTTCAAGCCGATCAACGACTCCCTGGGCCACGCCGCCGGCGACCGCATGCTCAAGGAAATGGCCACCCGCCTGCTCGGTTGCGTGGCCGAAGACGACACCGTGGCGCGCATGGGGGGCGACGAGTTCACCTTGCTCCTGCAGCCCCGGGTCAACCGTGAGATGGCGCTCAACCGCGCGATTCATGTGGCCGAGCAAATCCTCGCCAGCCTGGTAAGGCCCTTCGTGCTCGAAGGCCGCGAATTCTTTGTGACCGCCAGTATCGGCATCGCCCTCAGCCCGCAGGACGGCAACGAGCTGAGCCAGCTGATGAAAAACGCCGACACCGCGATGTATCACGCCAAGGAACGCGGCAAGAACAACTTCCAGTTCTACCAGGCCGACATGAACGCCAGTGCCCTGGAACGCCTGGAGCTGGAAAGCGACCTGCGCCACGCCCTCGACCAGAACGAATTCGTGCTCTATTACCAACCGCAGTTCAGCGGCGACGGCAAACGCCTGACCGGCGCCGAGGCCCTGCTGCGCTGGCGCCATCCGCGGCGCGGGCTGGTGCCGCCGGGGGACTTTATCCCGGTGCTGGAAGAATTGGGCCTAGTGGTGGATGTCGGCGACTGGGTGCTCAGCGAAGCCTGCCGCCAGCTCAAGACCTGGCACCAGAACAAGGTGCGGGTACCGAAAGTCTCGGTGAACATCTCCGCGCGGCAGTTCTCCGACGGCCAACTGGGCACGCGTATCGCCACCATCCTCAAGGACACCGGCCTGCCGCCGGCGTGCCTGGAGCTGGAACTGACCGAAAGTATCCTGATGCGCGAAGTCAACGAAGCCATGCACATCCTCGACAGCCTGAAAAACCTGGGCTTGAGTATTGCGGTGGACGACTTCGGCACGGGTTACTCGTCGCTCAACTACCTCAAGCAGTTCCCGATCGACGTGCTGAAAATCGACCGCACCTTCGTCGACGGCCTGCCCTCCGGCGAGCAGGATGCGCAGATCGCCCGCGCCATTATCGCCATGGCCCACAGCCTGAACCTGGCGGTCATCGCCGAAGGCGTGGAAACCCATGAGCAATTGGACTTTCTGCGAGAGCACGGTTGCGATGAGGTGCAGGGCTACCTGTTCGGGCGGCCGATGCCGGCGAACCGGTTCGAGGCGCAGTTCAGCAATGATGCCCTCTTCATGTTCGATTGATTGGAGCTGTTGGCCCCAATCAATCGAACATGAAGAGGGCAGCGGCAAGCTTCAAGCTATAAGCGGCAAGAAGAAACGAACTGCTTTTACTCGTAGCTTGTGGCTTGCAACTTGAAGCTGGCGCTTCATCGCCATGATTATGTTTCATATCCCTTCTGACAAGCGCCTGGGTTAGAATGCCCTCCTTTTCTGCCCCCGATCCTTGAGGACCGCCATGTTCAGCCGTGATTTGACCATTGCCAAGTACGACGCCGATCTCTTCGCCGCCATGGAGCAAGAAGCCGTGCGCCAGGAAGAGCACATCGAGCTGATCGCTTCGGAAAACTACACCAGCCCCGCGGTGATGGAGGCTCAAGGTTCGGTGTTGACCAACAAGTACGCCGAAGGCTACCCAGGCAAGCGCTACTACGGCGGTTGCGAGTACGTCGACGTGGTTGAGCAGCTTGCTATTGATCGAGCCAAAGAGCTGTTCGGCGCCGATTACGCCAACGTCCAGCCGCACGCCGGCTCCCAAGCCAACAGCGCCGTGTACCTGGCCCTGCTGCAAGGCGGCGACACCATCCTGGGCATGAGCCTGGCCCACGGCGGTCACCTGACCCACGGCGCCAGCGTCTCCTCCTCCGGCAAGCTGTACAACGCCGTGCAATACGGTATCGATGCCAACGGCCTGATCGACTACGACGAAGTCGAGCGCCTGGCGGTCGAGCACAAGCCGAAAATGATCGTGGCCGGTTTCTCTGCCTACTCGCAGATCCTGGACTTCCCACGCTTCCGCGCAATTGCCGACAAGGTGGGCGCGTACCTGTTCGTCGACATGGCCCACGTAGCCGGCCTGGTCGCCGCTGGCGTCTACCCGAACCCGGTTCCCTTCGCCGACGTGGTCACCACCACCACCCACAAGACCCTGCGCGGTCCACGTGGCGGCCTGATCCTGGCTCGCGCCAACGCCGAGATCGAGAAGAAGCTGAACTCCGCGGTATTCCCAGGCGCCCAGGGTGGCCCGCTGGAGCACGTGATCGCCGCTAAAGCGATCTGCTTCAAGGAAGCCTTGCAGCCTGAGTTCAAGACCTACCAGCAACAAGTGGTGAAGAATGCCAAGGCCATGGCCGGCGTGTTCATCGAACGCGGCTTTGACGTGGTATCCGGCGGTACTGAAAACCACCTGTTCCTGCTGTCGCTGATCAAGCAGGACATTTCCGGTAAAGATGCGGACGCTGCCCTGGGCAAAGCCTTCATCACCGTGAACAAAAACTCCGTACCGAACGACCCACGTTCGCCGTTCGTCACCTCGGGCCTGCGCTTCGGCACCCCGGCGGTGACCACCCGTGGCTTCAAGGAAGCAGAGTGCAAGGAACTGGCCGGCTGGATCTGCGACATCCTGGCTGACCTGAACAACGAAGCCGTGATCGACGCAGTCCGTGAGAAGGTCAAGGCCATCTGCAAGAAGCTGCCGGTATACGGCGCCTGATTGCAGCCCACCTGCAGGAGCGAGCTTGCTCGCGAATAACTCACAGGCAACGCGTACATCCAGGATGTACGCGTTATCGTTGACGTTTTCTCGCGAGCAAGCTCGCTCCTACACAGGTGGTTTTTTTACGCCTGGTAAACCCGCTCGAAGCCGTCGCGAATTTTCTGTTCCGGCAACTCATCGGCAATAAACACGATCACACTCTCCCGCAGTTCCCCCTCGGCCCATTCGGTATCCCAGTCGAAGCCGTAGAGTTTCAGCACGCCCTGGAACACCATGCGTCGGTCCTCCCCGGCAATATTCAGCACACCCTTGTAACGCAGCAGTTGCTTGCCGTGATCTTCGAGCAGTTCGTTCATGAACTCGCTGAGACGATCGATATCCAGCGGCTGCTCGGTGCGCAGCACCAGGCTGGAAATGCGGTCGACGGACGGCGCGGCGCTGACCGGGCGCAGGCTCATGCCGGCATTGAGGTTGAAGCCGCGCACATCGAGCAGTTCGGCCAGGTCGATGTCGCCGTGGTCGACCACACGAATCGGCGCGCGGCGGTTGATACGGGTGAGGCGCTCGCTGAGGGCCTCGAACGTCGCGTCGTCCACCAGGTCACGCTTGCTTACCAGCAGGCGGTCGGCGAAGCCGATCTGCGCCTGGGCGATGGTCTGGGTCAGATGATGCTCGGCGTGGGCCGCGTCCACCAGGGTGATGATGCCGTCGAGGATGTAGCGCTCGCGCAGTTCTTCATCGATAAAAAACGTCTGGGCCACCGGCGCCGGGTCGGCGAGGCCGGTGCACTCGATCACCAGGCGGTCGAAGGCGATCTCGCCACTGTCCAGGCGCTCCAGCAGCAGGTAAAGGGCCTTGGTCAGGTCGGTGTGGATGGTGCAGCACACGCAGCCGTTGGACAGGGTCATGACTTGCACGGGCTCGGCGCCCAACAGCTGGGTGTCGATACCGGCGTCGCTGAATTCGTTTTCGATCACGGCGATTTTCAAGCCGTGCTCGGCCTTGAGCAGATGGCGCAGCAACGTGGTCTTGCCGGCGCCGAGAAAGCCACTGAGGACGGTGACGGGAATGGGAGAGGACAAAGACAGTTCTCCTGAAAAATGGGGAGGCAAAAACAACTGTAGGAGCGAGCTTGCTCGCGAAGAACGTCAACGATAACCCGTGCTATCTGGATGCACGTGGTGTCCTTGCGTTTTTCGCGAGCAAGAACTAGGCGTCCCCCTCGCTCCTACAGGTAAAGCGGTTTTACCAACTTAACAGCACTTGGGCCCACCCTTGCCGCCGTAACGGGCTTCCTGGCGTTCCCGGAAGAACGCCTTGTAGTCCATCACCGGCTTGTCCGGGTGTTTGGTTTGCATATGCTCGACGTAGGTGTCGTAGTCGGGCATGCCGACCATCAGGCGCGCGGCCTGACCGAGGTATTTACCGAGGCGACTGATGTCATTGAACATGGCTGCAATCCTCGATCACGCGTCCGGTACAGCCTGGAACGGAGCTTCTTTATCCGTACGTTCCTTGTTGCCCCAGGCGGCGACGCCAACCTTGAGCGCATAGAACAGGATGCTGAATACCACGAACAGGAACAGCGCCGTCAGCGTTGCGTTGGTGTAGGCGTTCCAGATCACATGCTGCATCTGGTCGATGCTTTTGGCCGGGGCGAGGATCTGGCCATTGGCCAGGGCATCGCTGTACTTCTTGGCCAGCGACAGGAAGCCGATCGCCGGGTTGGCGTCGAACAGCTTGATGAAGCCTGCCGTGGTGGTGCAGATCAGCAGCCATACCGCCGGCAGCATGGTCACCCAGATGTAGCGCTGGCGTTTCATTTTGATCAGCACGACGGTGGCCAGCATCAGCGCGATACCCGCCAGCATCTGGTTGGAGATACCGAACAGCGGCCACAAGGTGTTGATGCCGCCCAGTGGGTCGATCACGCCCTGGTACAGCAGGTAACCCCACATGGCCACGCAACCGGCCGTGGCGATCAGGTTGGCGGTCCACGACTCGGTGCGCTTGAGCGCCGGCACGAAGGAGCCCAACAGGTCCTGCAGCATGAAGCGACCGGCGCGGGTACCGGCGTCGACGGCGGTCAGGATGAACAACGCTTCGAACAGGATCGCAAAGTGATACCAGAATGCCATGGTGTTTTCACCCGGCAGCACACTGTGCAGGATCTGCGCGATACCGACCGCCAGGGTCGGCGCACCGCCGGCACGGGCCAGGATAGTGCTTTCGCCGATGTCATGGGCCACGGCTGACAACGCCTCAGGCGTAATCGCAAAGCCCCAGCTGCTGACGGTCTGCGCCACGGTGGCCACGTCACTGCCGACAATCGCGGCCGGACTGTTCATGGCGAAGTACACGCCTGGCTCGATCACCGACGCGGCAACCATCGCCATGATGGCTACGAACGACTCCATCAGCATGCCACCGTAACCGATGTAACGGGCGTGGCTTTCACTGGCCAGCAACTTGGGCGTGGTGCCCGAGGAGATCAGCGCGTGGAAGCCCGAAACCGCGCCACAGGCGATGGTGATGAACAGGAACGGGAACAGGCCGCCCTTCCAAACCGGGCCGGTGCCGTCGATGAACTGGGTCAGCGCCGGCATTTTCAGGTCTGGCATGGTGACCAGGATGCCGATTGCCAGGGCGATGATGGTACCGATCTTGAGGAAAGTAGACAGGTAGTCACGCGGTGCGAGGATCAGCCATACCGGCAGCACGGCAGCAACGAAGCCATAGCCGATCAGCATCCAGGTGATCTGGATCCCGGTGAAGGAGAAAGCCTTGGCCCAGACCGGGTCAGCGGCAATCTGCCCGCCCAGCCAGATCGAACCGAGCAGCAACAGCACGCCGATGACCGAAATTTCACCAATGCGGCCCGGGCGGATGTAGCGCATGTAGATGCCCATGAACATCGCGATCGGGATGGTCGCCATCACCGTGAAAATGCCCCATGGGCTCTCGGCCAGGGCTTTGACCACGATCAGCGCCAGCACCGCAAGGATGATGATCATGATCAGGAAGCAGCCAAACAGCGCGATGGTCCCCGGGATGCGGCCCATCTCTTCACGCACCATATCCCCCAGGGAACGGCCGTTACGACGAGTGGACAGGAACAGGATCATGAAGTCCTGCACCGCACCGGCCAGCACCACCCCGGCTATCAGCCACAGGGTGCCCGGCAGGTAACCCATTTGCGCCGCCAGTACCGGGCCGACCAACGGGCCTGCACCGGCAATCGCCGCAAAGTGGTGACCGAAAAGGATGTGTTTGTTGGTCGGCACATAGTCCAGACCATCGTTATTGAGCACTGCGGGGGTAGCCCGCCGTGGATCCAGTTGCATCACATTGTTAGCGATGAACAGACTGTAGTAGCGATAAGCGACCAGATAAATGGCCACTGCCGCGACCACAATCCACAAGGCGTTGATCGCCTCGCCGCGGCGCAAGGCCACTACGCCCAGGGCGCACGCGCCTACAATTGCCAGCACCAGCCAGGGTAGGTGGCGTAGCAGGCTATTATTATTTTTCATTTTTATATTCCAGCCAGGGTGGACAGAAAGGACAGCCACCCGGAGTTTAGCGCCCCTGGCCTTAAAGGCCACCCCCCTACGTTGGTCTAGAGCCTTGCAATGGCAAAAAAAGCCGAAATAAATGCTCACTAGTGGCGCAGGGCTACACTGTTTCTATCCACTGAGGGTTTCACCATGACCGATCAACCGTCAGACCGCCGCTGTTTCCACCGGATCACTATTGATGCCAAGACCGAACTTCGACAAAACGGCAATGAATGGATGGTGGAATTGGTGGACTTGTCGCTAAAGGGCTTGGCGATAAAACGGCCCGAGCCGTGGAAGGGCAATAAGGCACTGCCGTTCGAAGTCAACATTCGCCTGGACCCGAAGGCGCATATAAAGATGCAAATAAAGCTGACCCACGACGACCACGGCCAACTAGGCTTTGTGTGCAAAGAACTCGACCTGGACTCGATCAGCCACTTGCGGCGGCTGATCGAGTTGAACCTCGGCGATCAGCAAGAACTTGAGCGGGAATTCGGCGCGTTGCTGCAAGGGTGATGGCTCAGGGAAACGCCGCACGCGCGGGAAATTCGCTTTCCATGTCCCAATAGCCTTTTTTCTGAATCGACGCGCCTTGCCACAGCCCATCGACAAAACGATAAGTCTGGTAGCGGGTGGTGAAGTCATCCTCGCTATCGCCCTCCATGAACGACGATACCTGCAACAGTTCATCCACCCCACCGGCAGTCGGCGTCGCCACCTTCCAGTCAGCCTTGCCTGTGTGGGCCAGGGTCAGGGGCTGGACCTTGCCGTCAGCGCTCCTGTAGCTCATAGGCTTGAGTTGCTGTTTGGCCGGCTGCAACAGCTGAGTGGCCGGGCCACTGTAGGTGCCCATCGGCGCGGTCTCATCGATCGTCAAAAAATACGCAGGTTCAGGCAACCCCTTGAGCGTCGCCTTCTTGATCTGGGCCAACGGATAGCCAAGGTCCTCGTGCGCGATCTCATCACCGGCGGCCGACACCAGGCGCAGCCGGGCTTCAAGCAGCGGGTGGTCCGCCAGATCGCCGGGCTCGTCGAACGCGTCCTCAAGCTGCCCGTTGCCCCAATTGTCCTTATGCATCTGGGCGCTGATACGCTGGTCTTCCAGCACCTGCAACTCACTGCCCTCTGCGGTCACCCGTTTTTGCGCTAGGCGATAACCGGCGGGCAGGTCAGCAGCCCACGCCATGGCGGGCGATCCGGCCAAGGCGATAACCACGGCAGCGATTGCGCGGTAATTCGATCGTTGCATTGCGTCCCTTCCTGATTTATTCGAAAAGTGCATCGAGCGCCTGTTCCAGCCGCGTCACTGCAATCACCTGCAACCCCGCCGGCGCTTCTTTCGGTGCGTTGCCCTTGGGCACGATCGCGCGCTTGAAGCCGTGCTTGGCCGCTTCCTTCAAGCGCTCCTGGCCGCTGGGCACCGGGCGCACTTCGCCGGACAGGCCGACCTCGCCAAACACCAGCAGGTCGTGGGGCAATGGCCGGTTGCGCAGGCTGGACATCACCGCCGCCATCAAGGCCAGGTCGGAGGCGGTCTCCAGCACCTTGACCCCGCCCACAACGTTGAGGAACACGTCCTGGTCGTGGGTGGGAATCCCCCCCGTGACGATGCAATACCGCCAGCAGCATCGCCAGGCGGTTCTGGTCCAGGCCCAGGGTCACCCGGCGCGGGTTGGCAAGATGGCTGTCATCGACCAGTGCCTGCACTTCCACCAGCATCGGCCGGGTGCCTTCCCACGTCGCCATCACCACGCTGCCTGGAACTTCTTCCTGGGCGCGGGTCAGGAAAATCGCGGAGGGGTTGGAGACTTCCTTCAGCCCCCGGTCGGTCATGGCAAACACACCCAATTCGTTCACGGCGCCAAAACGGTTCTTCACCGCCCGCAACAACCGCAGGCGGCCGTCGGATTCGCCTTCGAAATACAGCACGGTGTCGACCATATGCTCCAACACCCGTGGCCCGGCCAGCGCGCCCTCTTTGGTCACGTGGCCGACCAGGAAGATCGCCGTGCCGCTCTGCTTGGCGTAACGCACCAATAGCGCCGCGCTCTCGCGCACCTGGGACACACCGCCCGGCGCCGATTGCAGTTGCTCGGTGAAAATCGTCTGGATCGAGTCGATCACCATGACCTTGGGCTTTTCGAGACGGGCCGTGGCGATGATGCTTTCGATGCAGGTTTCAGTCATGACCCGCAACTGGTCCTGGGGCAAGCCCAGGCGGCGGGCACGCATGGCCACTTGTTGCTGGGATTCTTCACCCGTGACATACAGCGCCGGCATGCGGCTGGCGATGCTGCACAGGGTTTGCAGGAGGATGGTCGATTTACCTATGCCAGGGTCACCCCCGATCAGCACCACCGAGCCGTCGACCAGGCCGCCGCCGAGCACACGGTCCAGTTCACCGGACGCCGTGGAAAAGCGCGGGATCTCTTCGACGCTGACTTCGGCCAGGGTCTTGATCTGTGCCTGTTGCCCGGTCCAGCCGGCGCGCCCGGCAGGGGCCGCGGCACCGCCGCTCTCGATCATGGTCTCGGTCAGCGTGTTCCACGCCCCGCACTCACCGCACTGGCCGGCCCACTTGGGAAAGGTCGCGCCGCACTCGGTGCAGCCGTACATGCGCTTGGCCTTGGCCATTTGAGAACCTCCAACCGAAAAACCGCGATGATAGCTCAGCGCGGTGCCGGGGTCCGGATTTCACCGCTGGCCAATCGTGAAGCACTGTTGCCGATCGGGTCCTCGGCATTGAGGTCGGCGCCCTTGGCCTTCAGTTCATCCAACAACTCCAGGCGCTTGAACAACCCGGCGTACATGGCCGCCGTCTGCCCGGCGCCATTGCGCTGGTCGGGGTTGCAGTCGGTGGCCAACAGGCGCTGGGCGATTTTCAGCTCGCCCTTGAAGATCGCGCCCATCAGCGCGGTATTGCCGCGTTTGTCCTGCACACAGGCGTCGGCACCGGCACTGAGCAGACGCTCAACGAACGGTCCCTGGCCGTGGTAGGCCGCCAGGATCAGCGCGGTGTAGCCCTTAGCGTCCTGGGTGTTGAGGCTGTAGCCGGACTCAATGAAGGTATTGAGCATGTCGAGGTCGCCACGGCGCGCGGCGTCGAAGTAATAGTCCTGAAGCTGGGCCTTGAGCGCAGCCGGGTCGGGGGACTCGGCATGGGCGACAAACGCCAGCATCGCCATCAGCCAACCAATATAAATACGCATGGGGGTTCTCCTGCCAAAGATCGACGCCCCATCAGGGCGTCGACCGGAACCAACGTCAGTCAGTCAGTCAGCTTTTCAGCCAGCACCTTCACACGCGCCAGGTCACCCTTGGCGACCTTGGCCACGCCGGTGCCGTACTCCGGGTCCGCCTTGTAGAGGAACGACAGGATGATGTGCTTGCTCTCGTCATCGGTGGTGGCCAGCGAGCCGCCGAAGTTCTCGATCAAGTCCTGACGTTCTTTCTTGCTGTAGGAGCGGTACAGGTCGCCGGCCTGCTTGAAGTTCTGCTCTCGCTGGATCTTCGCCTGCTGAGTGCTGCCCGATAGCGGCGACTGGCTGTAGCGCGCGGTTTGCGGCTCGTCCCGTGGCATCAGGCGGCTTGGCTGGTAATTCACACCGGTGGTGGTTTTACCGAGATTCATCGCGCCGTCCTGGTTGCCGTTGTTGACGGTAACCCGCGGGGCGTTGATCGGCAGTTGCAACGCATTGGCGCCCAGGCGATACATCTGGGTATCGGCATACGAGAAGACACGACCTTGCAGCAGGCGGTCTTCCGAAGGTTCGATGCCTGGCACCAGGTTGGCCGGAGCCATGGCCACCTGTTCAGTCTCCTGGAACACATTCGCCGGGTTGCGGTTCAGCACCATCTGCCCAACTTTGCGCTCGGGTACATTCGGCCAGATCTTGGTGGCGTCCAATGGGTCGAAGTCGAACTTGGCCAGGTCTTCAGGCTTTAGCACCTGCACATACAGGTCCCATTTAGGAAAGTCACCCTTGTTGATATGGGTGACCAAGTCGTTAGTCATATGGCTGTAATCACGCCCCTGCACTTCGACAACCTGTTTTGGATCCAAGTTTTTGATGCCTTGCAGGCTCTTCCAATGAAACTTGACGTAATGCACTTCACCCTTGGCGTTAATCAACTTGTAGGCATGTACACCGTTACCGTCCATTTCCCGATAACTGGCGGGCGTGCCGGAGTCCGAATACAACTCGGTGAGTGTGCGGGTGGACTCCGGAACATGGGAGAAGAAGTCAAATCGACGTGAGTCGTCATCCAGGTTAGTGCGCGGGTCCGGCTTGAAGGCATGGACCATGTCCGGGAACTTGATAGCGTCGCGAATAAAGAACGTCGGGAAGTTATTGCCGACCAGATCCCAGTTTCCGTCAGCGGTATAGAACTTGGTGGCGAAGCCGCGTGGGTCACGCAGAGTTTCCGGAGAATGGTTGCCGTGAACCACAGCCGAGAAACGCACGAATACTGGCGTGACTTCACCGGCGGCGAATACCTTGGCTTTGGTCAGGTCATTGAGGTTGTCGGTGACGGTGAACGTGCCATGGGCGCCAGTGCCACGAGCATGCACCACGCGCTCCGGGATGCGTTCGCGGTCGAAGCGCTGCAGTTTCTGAATCAACTGCACGTCTTGCAGCAGCACAGGGCCGGTGGCGCCGGCGGTTTGCGAGTTCTGGTTGTCGCCGACAGCGGCACCGTTATCGCGGGTCAGGTTGGCGGCCTGCACCGACAGGGAAAGCAGGCTGGCGGTCGCCAGTATCAGCGCGTGTCGCGCCAATAGTGGCCCACGGCTCATTGGAGTGTTCATCGGGGGTTTCCTCTGTTTTTTTTGCGCACATTCAGTTGTGCTTGCCAGAGGCTAGTGACCCACGGGTCAGAAGATAAATAGAAAAACCCCACCGGGGCGATTGAGAAAATAATGTGGTAAGCCACTGAAATGGCGCGTATTTCGCGCGCGACTGGTGGCATTTTGCAAACTATTTGCGATTTAATGTGTCGATAAAAACGAACAGTGTTAACGGTTGTGTCCGGCAAGCCCGCTATGACTGACTTACACTGAGTTCCACCCTTCTCATCTGTAACAAGGAATAACCTATGGGCGTGATCAGTGAGTTCAAGGCCTTCGCGGTCAAAGGTAATGTGGTCGACATGGCCGTCGGTATTATCATCGGCGCAGCCTTCGGAAAAATTGTTTCTTCGTTTGTAGGTGACGTGGTGATGCCGCCCCTCGGTCTGTTGATCGGTGGTGTGGATTTCGGCGATCTGGCGGTGACGCTCAAAGCCGCACAGGGCGACGCCCCGGCAGTGGTACTTGCTTACGGTAAGTTCATCCAGAGCGTGGTCGACTTCTTGATCGTCGCGTTTGCGATCTTCATGGGGGTGAAGGTGATCAACCGCCTCAAACGTGAAGAAGCCAAGGCGCCAAGCGTGCCGCCGGTTCCGACGAAGGAAGAAGTATTACTGGGCGAGATCCGCGATCTGCTCAAGGCACAGAACGACAAGCCGCTCTAAGCCGAACCCGGCTTGTAAGAAAGGCGCCTTCAGGGCGCCTTTCGTTTACCAGTAGTTTTCCACCGCGACCTGCCCTGGGCGACGGCTCAGGCTCAGTTGCAGGTCACGTTGCTTGAGCAACTGGCGAGTGTCGTCGACCATCTGTGGGTTGCCGCAAATCAGCACGCGCGAATGCTCCGGGCTCAACGCCACGCCGGCCGCGCGTTCCAATTCGCCGTTTTCGATCAGCGTGGTAATGCGCCCATTCAATGCGCCCAGATGTTTCTCACGGGTAACGATGGGAATGTAGGTGAGCTTGTGCACATGTTCAGCCAGGTACTCGCGCTCCCCCAGCTCGTGGATCAGCGCCTGATAGGCCAGTTCCTTGGCTTCCCGGGCGCTGTACACCAGAATGATGCGCTCGAATTTCTCCCAGACTTCGAAGTTCTGCAGGATCGAAAGGAACGGCGCCACGCCCGTGCCGGTACCCAGCAGCCACAAGTCACGGCCGTCCACAAAACGATTCAGGGTCAAAAACCCGGTAGCCTGGCGCTCGACCATCAAGGTATCGCCCACCCGCAGGCGGCTCAGTTCGCTGGTGAACTCGCCACCGGGGACGACAATCGAGAAGAAATCCAAGTACTCGTCAAACGGCGACGACACCACGGAATAAGCGCGCCACACCGTGCTGCCATCGGGCTTGGTAATACCCAGGCGCACGAACTGGCCGGCGGTAAACCGGAAGCCCGGGTCGCGGGTGGTACGCAGGGTGAAAAGGCTGGGGGTCAGCGATTGCACATCGAGCAATGTCTGCCGGGTGAATTTTTCAGCACTGGCCGTCATGGGGAACTCCGTTTTGCACAGACCCCTAGTGTCCCTCAAAGCAGCGACGGCTAACACCCGTGATTTGTACTGACATTGCTAATCCGCTCTTTATATGGGCTGCACCACTGTAAAAACCCTTATTTTTTTAAGGCTATAATTGGTATAAGTCTGACTTTAAAGACGAACTAATTATTTTGCTATTAGTCCCCGCCCAATATACCGCAGGCTGATACACACCCTCTAAACAGCCATCACTTTGACATCGTCGACAACTCCTTAACAGTCCTGAAAATTCCACTTAAACACTGCGTTTATCTATACAAAACTCAAAACCCCGTACAAGCAAATAAACGTTAAATACCTCACCGATATAACATTTTTTTCACCTCATTCTGTAGCCGGTGTCCTACACTCATTTCCGTGCCGCATTGGGATTCAGGACGTACCCAAGTCACACAAATACCCATGGAGATTTACCAATGGTCAACTGGCGCAACACACGGCTCCCTAAACTGGAAGACCAAGACCAGATCACCGATGTGTTTGAAATGGTCATCAACGAGACATATGCGCTCGGCTTCCAATTCTGTTCATTCAAGATGAGTACCCAACTACCTGCAAACCGAACCGTCCTGTTCGAAAGAAACAACTATCCCAATGAATGGAACCATCTCTATAAACAAGCCAATTTCACTGATGTCGACCCTGTCGTTACTCATTGTCAGCGTTCCGTATTGCCTTTCGTCTGGCAGGAAGCTGCTTTTCACGAGACACCTCACTTATGGACCCTGGCCAAGTCTCACGGCGTGCATTTGGGCTGGACCCAACCGCTGCATGGGCCCAAGGGTGTTTTCAGCATGCTGACCCTGGGTCGGAGCAAGGAGGAGATCAGCCCGGAGGAGCTGTATGAAAAAGCCGGCAATGCACTGTGGCTATGCCACGCGATGCATACCGCAGTGGCGCACAAATACGCCACTGAACCTGTTGATAAGTCTTGCAGTAACCTGACCCCGCGTGAGATCGAGGTTCTACGGTGGTCGGCGCTGGGAAAGACTGCAGGCGAGATCGCCAAGATCCTGTGCCTGTCTGAACGCACCGTCGGCTTTCACAACTGCAGCTCGATGAGAAAGCTGGGCGTCAATAATAAGATCGCCGCCGTCATGGTGGCGGCCAAGGCCGGGTTTCTTTAAAACACCTCATGTAATCCTTGCGGAAAAAACGTAACATTTGCGACCAGTTCCGGGTGATAACGCAGCTTCCAGCCTTGTGTCGACGTTCACCCAGATGGCCCGATTACCCAGAGTTTTTTCCCGCCATGCCCCTGCTCGACAGCCCCTTCGCCCAGCTCGATCTGATCCGCCAGCCAGAGCAGCACAATGATCCGTTGCAAGCCTTCGATGCGGCCGACGAGTATCTGCTCAGCCACCTGGCCGAACAGCGGCCCGACGTCGCTACGCGCGTGCTGGTGCTCAACGACAGCTTTGGCGCCCTGGCAGCCAGCCTCGAGGGCCAGGTGCAAGTGACGTCCAGCGGTGATTCATTCCTTGGCGCCCTTGGCCTGGAAAAAAACCTGGTGCGCAATGGCAAGGCGTTTGACGCCGTGACGTTCATCCCTGCCAGCCACGTGCCGACAGGGCCATTCGATCGCGTGCTGATTCGCGTCCCCAAGACTCTGGCCCTGCTTGAAGAACAACTGATCCGGCTGCAAGGCCAGTTGGCGCCGGGCGCCGAAGTGATCGCCGGCGCGATGATCAAGCACCTGCCACGGGCAGCGGGGGATTTGCTCGAGCGCTATATCGGGCCGATGCACGCCTCCCTGGCGGTGAAAAAAGCACGGTTGCTCATCGCCACCCAGGCAGATCGCCCGGCGGCGGTGTCGCCCTACCCGACGCGCTACCGCCTGGACACGCCGGCCATCGAGCTGCTCAACCATGCCAACGTGTTCTGCCGCGAAGGCCTCGACATCGGCACCCGCGCGTTCCTGCCGCACCTGCCCAAAGGCCTGGGCACCGCGCGCGTGGCGGACCTGGGGTGTGGCAATGGTGTGCTGGCGATTGCCAGTGCCCTGCACAACCCCGACGCGCAGTACACGCTGGTGGACGAATCCTATATGGCCGTGCAATCGGCGACGCAGAACTGGCAGGCCGCCCTTGGCGAGCGCGAGGTCACCGTCCGCGCCGGCGATGGTCTGGCCGGCCAGGTACCACAGTCCTTGGACGTGGTGCTGTGCAACCCACCGTTCCATCAGCAGCAGGTGGTCGGCGACTTCCTTGCCTGGCGCATGTTCCAGCAAGCACAGGAAGCACTGGTGGTGGGGGGTGCGCTGTATATCGTTGGTAACCGCCACCTGGGTTACCACAGCAAGTTGGCGCGGCTGTTCCGCGGCGTCGAGCAAGTCGCCGCCACGCCCAAATTCGTGATTCTCAAAGCGCGCAAATAAAAAAACCTGCCGATCTTGCGAGCGGCAGGGTTCAAGAGCCGGGCCGCAAAGCCCGGATGGGATGTCAGTGGGTGGTCAGGCCGGCCGCATTCATGAACATGCGCATCAGGCTGGCCACGACAAACAAGGCCAGCACACTGCCGGTCCAGATCATCGCCAGCCACCCCAGGCGCCGCCACAGCGGCTGTTTCTCGGCCTGTTCGATCTCGTGCAGCGTAGGTTTGCCGGACATGCAACGACCCTCCTAGTGATAACCGTCTTCGTGGGTGACCTTGCCGCGGAACACGTAGTAGCTCCAGAAGGTGTAGCCCAGGATGAACGGGATGATGAACAAGGTGCCCACCAGCATGAAGCCCTGGCTTTGCGGCGGCGCGGCCGCGTCCCAGATCGACACCGACGGCGGAATGATGTTCGGCCACAGGCTGATCCCCAGGCCGCTGTAGCCCAGGAAGATCAATACCAGCGTCAGCAGGAACGGCGTGTAATGCGCGTTACGCGCCACGGCACGGACCAACCCGTACATGGTCACCAGCACCAGGATCGGTACCGGCATGAACCAGAACAGGTTCGGCAGGGTAAACCAGCGCGAGGCAATTTCCGGGTGCGACAGCGGCGTCCAGACACTGACGATACCAATCACCGCCAACACCACGAACGCCAGCGGCCGGGCCAGGTTGTGCATCTTTTCCTGCAACGGCCCTTCGGTCTTCATGATCAGCCAGGTACAGCCGAGCAAGGCATACGCCACGATCAACGCGACGCCGCAGAACATCGTGAACGGCGTGAGCCAGTCCAGCGAGCCACCGGCGAACTGGCGATCCACCACCGGAATGCCGTCGATAAATGCCCCCAATGCCACGCCCTGGAAGAATGTCGCCGCCAGCGAGCCGCCGATGAACGCCTTGTCCCACAGGTGACGCTTGTGGTCCTTGGCCTTGAAGCGGAACTCGAAGGCCACGCCACGGAAGATCAGGCCGACCAGCATCAGAATCAGCGGCAAATACAGCGCCGACAACACAACCGAATAGGCCAGCGGAAAGGCGCCGAACAACGCCGCGCCGCCCAGCACCAGCCAGGTTTCGTTACCGTCCCAGACCGGGGCCACGGTGTTCATCATTACGTCACGGTCGACTTTGCCGGGGATGAACGGAAAGAGAATACCGATGCCCAGGTCGAAGCCGTCCATGACCACATACATCATGATGCCGAAGATGATGATTACGGCCCAGATCAGCGGAAGATCAATACCCATCTCAATGCCCCTTGTGCTGGATGTGGTCGTGGTCGTCGTCGCTGCCATCGTCGGCAGCCGACAACGGACGTGCCGGTGTGCGTTTCTGGCCAGGGCCACCGTGGGTCGGCTCGGTGCCTTCGTGGCTCACAGGGCCTTTGCGCACCAGGCGCATCATGTAGCCCAGGCCCGCACCGAACAGCGCGAAGTACACCACCACGAACAACACCAGGGTGATGGTCATCTGCGCCACGCTATGCCCGGATGAAGCATCCGCGGTGCGCATCAACCCGTAGACCACCCACGGCTGGCGGCCGATCTCGGTGGTGAACCAGCCGGCGAGAATCGCGATCAGGCCCGACGGGCCCATCCACAACGCCAGGTACAGGAACGGCTTGAACGTGTACATCTTGCCGCCCCGGCGCAGCCACAGGCTGAACAACCCGGTGAAGATCATCAAAAAGCCCAGGCCGACCATGACCCGGAACGACCAGAACACGATGGTCGAATTGGGCCGGTCTTCAGGCGGGAACTCCTTGAGCGCCGGCACCTGTTTATCCAGGGAGTGAGTGAGGATCAGGCTGCCCAGGTAGGGAATCTCGACGGCGTATTTGGTTTTTTCCGCCTTCATGTCGGGCCAGCCGAACAGGATCAGCGGCGTCGGTTCGTTGCCGATATTTTCCCAGTGGCCTTCGATCGCGGCGATTTTCGCCGGCTGGTGCTTGAGGGTATTGAGCCCGTGGAAGTCACCGATCACCGCCTGGACAGGCGCCACGAGCAGCGCCATCCACATCGCCATCGAGAGCATCTTGCGGATCGCCGGGCTGTCCTTGCCGCGCAACAAATGCCAGGCCGCCGAGGACCCGACGAAGAACGCAGTGGCCACAAAGGCCGCCGTAGCCATATGCGCCAGGCGATAGGGGAACGACGGGTTGAAGATCACCGCCAGCCAGTCGGTGGGAATCACGCGGCCGTCGATGATTTCAAAACCTTGGGGCGTCTGCATCCAACTGTTGGACGCCAGGATCCAGAACGTGGAGATCAGCGTACCGACGGCCACCATCACAGTGGCGAAGAAGTGCAGCTTGCGCCCCACCTTGTTCCAACCGAACAGCATCACGCCGAGAAAACCTGCCTCGAGGAAGAATGCCGTGAGGACTTCGTACGTCAGCAGGGGCCCGGTGACGGAACCGGCGAAGTCCGAGAAGCGGCTCCAGTTGGTACCGAACTGGTAGGCCATGACCAAGCCGGACACCACCCCCATGCCGAAGTTGACGGCAAAGATCTTCGACCAGAAATGGTAAAGGTCACGGTAGGTGTCGTTATGGGTCTTGAGCCACAAGCCCTCCAGCACCGCAAGGTAACTGGCCAGGCCGATGGTGATCGCCGGGAACAGGATGTGGAATGAGATGGTGAACGCGAACTGGATTCGGGCGAGATCTAGCGCCTCCAAACCGAACATAAGTCTTCCTCTGTCAGGTAATACCGGTTGCCGGCGGAAGCCTGCACCCACTGCCCCCACGGCTATGGACTCTGGCGAACTTCAATTCGTTTCTTTTTTTAACCAGTCACGCAGGGATTCTGGCCTTGCGGCCGCCAGGGCAATCCCCGCAAGAGTTTTGACCTGGATCAAGCATTGCTCAAAGAGTAGCCCTATTTACTGTGTCCAGTTGTGTGGTCTTTTGCCGCGTGACAGGTTGACTCAGCGGCGCACAGGCCCACTGAGTTTTCGCAACCATTTGTTACAGCTTGGTGCTAACCTCGCCATTCCCTCCGGCCTTGACCTGAATTCCCGATGCCTAGTGAACCCGCGCTGCTGCTGCGTCACCACCGCCCTTTCATCGCGTTCTGGCTGGCGCGGATCTTCACCGCCAGCGGCTTCCAGATGCTCACCGTGGCCATCGGCTGAAACCTCTACCAACTGACCGGCAACGTGCTCGACCTGGGTCTGGTCGGGCTGGTGGAGTTTGTGCCACGCGTGCTGTTCATGCTGCACACCGGGCATGTGGCCGACCGCTATGAACGACGCAAAGTCGCGGCCATCTGCCAGACCGTACAGGCACTGATCGCCCTGTCCCTGGCCATCGGCGGCCTGACCGGCAGCGTGACCCGCGAGATGATCTTTATCCTCGCCTTCCTGCTCGGTGCCGCGCGCTCCTTCGAAATGCCCACTACCCAGGCATTGCTGCCCAGCATCGTGCCCAGCGCACTGTTCCCCCGCGCGGTAGCCTCATCGCAATCGGCCCAGCAATTGGCCACGATCGTCGCCCCGGCCCTCGGCGGTTTGCTCTATGCGTTCGGCAGTGTCTGGGTATATGGGCCCACGGTGGGGCTGTACCTCATCGCGTGCGTGCTCACCCTCAACCTGCCCGCCCGCCAGACCCCACTGAACAAGGGCAAGGCCACCCTGGACTCGCTGCTGGCCGGCATCCGCTTTATTCGCAGTCGCCCCGACATCCTCGGCGCGATCTCCCTGGACCTGTTCGCCGTACTGCTGGGCGGCGCCACCGCATTGCTGCCGGTGTTTGCCAAAGACATCCTGCTGACCGGCGCGTGGGGCCTGGGGCTGCTGCGTTCGGCCCCGGCGGTGGGGGCACTGTTGATGTCATTGTGGTTGGCGCGTTTTGCGGTCGACCGTCAGGTGGGCCGCGTGATGTTCACCGCCGTCGGTGTATTCGGCGTGGCGACCATCGCCTTCGGCTTATCCACTTCGTTCTGGTTTTCCCTGGCGGTGCTGGTGGTGCTGGGCGCGGCGGACATGATCAGCATGGTCATCCGGGCATCCTTCGTGCAGTTGGAAACGCCGGATGAAATGCGCGGGCGCGTCAGTGCGGTCAACGGCCTGTTTATCGGCGCGTCCAACCAATTGGGCGAGTTCGAATCCGGCATCACCGCCCACTGGTTCGGCACCGTTCCCGCCGTGGTCATGGGCGGCATCGGTACGCTGCTGGTGACCGGGGTCTGGATCAAACTGTTCCCTACCCTGGCCAGGCGTGATCGTATGCATATGCCGGTGGAGGGCCAACACACCTGAATGATCAGGGGACGATGCAGCCGTTGGATCAGCGTTTGTCAGCCGAAAAGTGGAACGCTTTCTTACGTCGGAATCACACAAGGGTGACGGCATCACCGGAAGCTTTCCCGCGATGCTCGAAAACCTTTCGATCTATTCCGGGCTGATGATGAACATGAACACTGCCAGCGTATCCACTCGCCCCCCTCCTCCAACCCAGTATCACCTTCGTCCTGGGACAGCCCAAACGACAGCTACACCCTCAAGACCATGAAAGAGCGCTTCGCAGAGAGTCTGGTAAACGATTGGAATACCGGTGCCATAAGCGCTGACGTGAACAAGATGGCCGAGGCCGTGATGTGGCCTGGCAAAAATACCCAGCCCCAAGTACAAGTCAAAACATTTGCCGTTGATGGTATTCAAGCCAAGGACATCATCTTCATACAACGTACTCCTCCCGTACCCGATGGCCCGAATATCGTTCTTTTTGTTCCAGAAAAAGAAGGAAGCTCATTTAAATCCTTCAAGACGCTGGAAGAAATGAATACCTGGCTGAAAACACTGGCCAGCGACCCCAAACAATTGGAAGCGTTCAGCCAGCACTTTGCAGAGGGTGAAACACCCGCCGCAACAGCGCGCGTCACTGACACACTGACACGTTTCAAGAACGGCGATATCAACGCAGTCGTCGGGCCCTATGCCAACGAAGGGGACAATATTTTCGGACGGCTGGATAAAGGCGCCTCAGCGCCACCGGCTGCGGTGCCGGGCTTGACGAACCTTACAGAGGAGCGCATCAGCCCTGAAGGGCGGGTGCTTTATTCAGGGCAACAGCCGAATGGAGAAAAAGTACTGTTTCAATACGACGCCTACGGTAATTTTCTGGGCGGCGATAAAAAGGGCAACTTTTACTTTGTGAAAAACGGCTTGAACAGCCCCAGGCCGCTTGTGCCACTGACGGCCAGCGAGTTCAAAAGCAAGATCTATAACGAAGCGGTCGGAAACGTAGGCGCGAACGATATCAGAGGGCTCTATGAGGAGCTTCTTACTCACCTTGAACACCCCTTCAACGGCATCTCAGACGCATTGCAAGTGTTTGGTGTGAATAAAAACACAGCAGACACGGTTGAACGATACCTGGACAACCCATTCACCGCGCTGTTGCTTGATCTAAATACACACAACCAGATCGGCAAGGTGTTTGGCGTCGATAAACAGACCATGGATGCATCGCTCAAAGAAGTCGGCAACTTTGCCCAAGGGTTCGTCCCTTACTATGGCCAGGCCAGGGCGCTCGCCGCTTTACTGGCGAAGGCTATTCGCAATGAGCCGATGAGTGATCAGGAGAAAAGAGACTTCGCTGACGCACTCGTGCTGAAGCCTGACAGCCCGGCACGCAGGAACTTGCCGTCACCCAAACGCCCAGGCACCCCCTACGAAGTGCCCATTAAGAATGGGCCTGCGCCTGAACCCAAATCGCAAGCGCATGACACCGGGCCACGAGAGGAGCCCGCCGCCGAATCAGCGCCAGAAACGCCCACGCCCCCAGCGGAACCACACGCCAATCGTATGCGCCCTTCACAATGGGACGACATACGCGACTACGCCGTGACGGAGGGTGAACAGTTGATCTCAGGCGCCAAGCCTAACGCCAGGGGCATCTATCAAGCCAAGGGCGAAAACGGTGAAGATCGATGGTTTATCCGAATGGGCGCCGGCAACGATGCCGGGCACCTTTATGAGATCGATGGCAAGTTCAAGCTGCGTGACGGTCATGCCCAGGTCATTGATCCCTTTACCAAAAAGCCAATTATGACCGTGAGGGCGGGCGCTGACGGCACATGGGAGCCGCTACAATTGCCCGGGGGCATAAAGTTCCCGTGGGAATCTGGCAGTTCCAAACCGCAGAAGTTTGATCCGGCCGCTTACGATTACCCTGCCGAAGGCGAAGCCTCAACGTCAAAGACGACCGAAAAAATAGATAAGAAACTCAAGCAAGACGCCGATAGTTTTCACAAAAAAGCCAAAACCCAGGAGCCTCCCGCCCATCCGGAAATACCCCGCAGGGCGCCCGCCAGCGAAGTCATCAATACCGTCTATCAAAAATCGTCCGGGATGATTGTCGGCGAAGATCACTCGCAGTCTGCCGGGTTACGCTTCCTGATTGACAATGCCAAGGAATTCAAAAAGAACAACGTAACCACATTGTATTCAGAGGGCTTCGATCATTCCCTGCAGCCCGACCTGGACAGGTTCTTTGAGACCGGTGAGTTTTCCTCGGCATTAAGGAAGAATTTAAAACTGATCGACCGCGCCCATAGCGGGCATGGCCAATACACCAACAGAACGCTGCTTGAAACGATGCGCGAGCAGGGTATTCGAGTGAAGGCCATTGACGTGCCCTCTGTAGAGCCCAAGACCCAGCGTCTTAAAAACATGAACTACTACGCCTCCCAAGTGATTGGCAAAGACCAGGCCATGAACCCGCAAGAGAAATGGGTAGCACGCGTGGGCACCGACCATGTGTTTACCTACGACGGTGAGCCGCCTATTCGAGGTATTTCCCAACTGACCGGCGCAACCGGGGTGTCTATCGACAACGCGCTTCCCAACGAAAAGACGTCTGTCATTCAATCGCCAGACAAAACGGAGCTGTACATCGACATGGAAACGCCTTGAGGAACGCTAAAGCACCTTGTCCAGGGTGATGGGAAACTCCCGCACCCGCCTGCCGGTGGCGTGATAAATCGCATTCGCCACCGCTGCCGCCACCCCGACAATGCCGATTTCGCCCACGCCCTTGGACCCCAGTGCATTGACGATCTCGTCGTGCTCTTCGACAAACAGCACGTCGATCTCACCGATATCGGCATTCACCGGGATGTGGTACTCGGCCAGGCTGTGGTTCATGCAGCGCCCCAGTTGATGGTCGGTCTGGGTCTCTTCATGCAGGGCCATGCCAATGCCCCACACCACCCCGCCGAGGATCTGGCTGCGCGCCATCTTCGGGTTGACCACGCGCCCGGCGGCAATCGCACTGACCACCCGGCTGACCTTGATGGTGCCCAGGTCCTCATCGACTTGTACCTCCACAAACACCGCCGAATGCGTAGCCGTGGCATAGCCCTCGCGTTTCTTGTCCGGCTCGCTGTCGACCTGCGCCTCCAATGCGTGCTCGCCACTGTCCTTGACCAGTTGCGCCAACGCCACGCTCACGTCACCGGCATGCAACTGCCCGCCTTCAAAGCGCACGGATTCGGCCTCCTTGAATACCGGGTAGGTCTGGCGGGCAATGTCCAACAGTTTGGCGGTCAGTGCTTCGCAGGCTTGCTGCACGGCGGTGCCCACCGAAGAGACGGTAAACGAGCCGCCCTGCAGCGGTGCGCTGGGCAGCGATGAATCACCGAGCAGAAAGCTCACATCGCCCACCGCCACACCACTGGCCTGGGCCGCGATCTGGGACATCACCGTGTAGGTGCCGGTGCCGATATCCGTGGTGGCGCTGCTCACGGTGAGCTTGCCGTGCGCGTCGATCCGCGCCTTGGCGCTGGCCTTCATCTGCATGGCTTCCCAGACACCACCGGCCATGCCCCAGCCGACCAACTGGCGGCCGTCGCGCATGCTCCGTGGCTCAGGGTTACGCTGGCTCCAGCCGAAACGTTCGGCACCTTCGCGGTAGCACTCGCGCAGGGCTTTGCTCGACCAGGGTTTGTCTTCGTTCTGGTTGCGCTCGGCGTAATTGATCAGCCGCAGTTGCACCGGGTCCATGCCCAAGGCACAGGCCAGTTCGTCCATGGCGCACTCCAGGCCGATCACCCCGAGCGCCGCGCCTGGCGCGCGCATGTCCAGCGGCGTGAACACATCCAGCGGCACCAGCTTGTAGGTCAGTTGCACGTTGTCGCAGTGATAGAGCATGCCGCTCCACTCCACCACATGTTCGCTGAAGTCCTCGAAGCGCGAGGTTTGCCCAATCGCCGTGTGCCCCAGCGCCAGCAACCGCCCGTTGGCGGCCGCGCCCATTTGCAGGCGCTGCAAGGTGCGCGGGCGGTAGCCGAAGGTGAACATCTGCTGGCGCGTGAGGGTAACGCGCACCGAGCGCTTGAGCGCCAGGGACGCCATCACCGCCAGCGGCAGTTGGTACTGCGGGCGCAGGCCCGAACCGAACGCACCGCCGACAAACGCAGCAAAAATACGCACCTGGCTTTTATCCAGGCCGAAGACTTTTTGCACATAGGCCTGGCAGTTCTGCGGCCCCTGGGTCTTGTCATGGATATGCAGGGTGCCGTCCGGCTGATACAGCACGGTACTGGCATGGGGTTCCATGGGGTTGTGGTGTTCGATAGGCGTGCTGTAGTGCAGATCGAGGCTGATGGCCGCGCCGGACCATTCGGCCTGGAAGTTGCCGCGTGGTGTGGGCGGGGTTTGTGGCGAGGGGTGCGCCAGTTCCTGGCAGGCCAACAAATCGGTCTCGAAGTCTTCGCGCGCGTATTCGATGTGCACCAGGGAGCCGGCATGCCGCGCCAGCTCCAGGTTGTCGGCAATCACCAGAGCCACGGGCTGGCCGCTGTACAGCACGCGGTCGTTGTAGAGCGGGCGAAACGGCGAACCGTCCGCCGCGTCGTCATCCTGGAAAGCATCGTCGTAACTGGCGATTTTCGGTCGGTTGAGGTGATCAATAACAGCCACCACACCCGGCAGCGCCAGGGCTTTGGAAGCATCGATACGCAGCACACGGCCCTTGGCGATGGCACTGGACACCACACTGCCATGCAGCAGGCGGTCTTCAGGGAATTCCCCGGCATAACGGGCCTGGCCGGTGACCTTGAGCAGACCGTCGACACGGTCCAGGGGTTTTCCGATGGCGCTCATGGCTGTTCTCCTGCGACGGCGGCGTCGCTCAAAGCGCGGATGATTGCGCGGCGCGCCAGCTTGATCTTGAAGCCGTTGTGCTCCAGCGGCTCGGCGTCTTGCAGCAAGGCGTCGGCGGCGGTGCTGAAGGTTTCGCGGCTGACGGGCTGGCCGATCAGCGTGGCTTCCACGGCACGGTCTCGCCAGGGTTTGTGGGCCACGCCGCCGAGGGCCAGGCGCGCGTCAATGATCACATCACCGTCCAGTTCAAGCGCTGCGGCAACGGAGACCAACGCAAAGGCATAGGAGGCGCGATCACGGATCTTGAGGTAATGGCTGTGCCGCGCCAACTGATCGGCGGGCAGTTCAATGGCGGTGACCAATTCATCGTCGGCCAATTGGTTGTCACGTTGCGGCGCATCGCCGGGCAAGCGGTGGAAGTCGGCGAACTCGATGACCCGTGCACCGCCGCGCCCTTCCACATGCACCCGCGCCTCCAGCGCCGCCAGGGCCACGCACATGTCCGACGGATGAGTGGCCACGCATTGCTCGCTGGCGCCGAGGATCGCGTGGATGCGGTTCAACCCGGTGCGCGCCGGACATCCGCTGCCGGGTTCGCGCTTATTGCAGGGCACGGTGGCGTCGTAGAAGTAATAGCAACGGGTACGCTGCAACAGGTTGCCGCCGGTACTGGCCATATTGCGCAGTTGCGGCGAGGCTCCCGCGAGGATGGCTTGGGACAACAACGGGTACCGCTGTTCGACCAACGGGTGCCAGGCCAGGTCGGCGTTGCTTACCAAGGCGCCGATGCGCAGGCCGCCGCTGGCGGTCTCTTGAATGTCATGCAGCGGCAGGCCGGTGATGTCGATCAGGTGCTCGGGGCGGCTGATGTTTTCTTTCATCAGGTCCAGCAGGTTGGTGCCGCCGGCGATAAAACGCGACGCCGCGCTGCTCAGGTGAACGGCCTCGTGTACATCGCTCGGTTTGCTGTAGTGGAAGGGGTTCATTGCTCACCTCCCTGGACGCGGCAGGCCGGCAAGGCTTCTTCAATGGCATCGCGGATATTGCTGTAGGCGCCGCAGCGGCACAGGTTGCCGCTCATCAGTTCCGGGATCTGCGTCGTATCGTGGGCGCGGCCTTCGTTGGCCAGGCCGACGGCGGAGCAGATCTGACCGGGGGTGCAGTAGCCGCACTGGAAGGCGTCATGCTTGATAAAGGCTTGCTGCATCGGGTGCAGTTGGTCGCCGCTGGCCAGGCCTTCGATGGTGGTCAGCTCGGCGCCGTCGCACATCACCGCCAGGGTCAGGCAGGCGTTGACGCGCTTGCCATCGCGCAACACCGTGCAGGCGCCGCACTGGCCGTGGTCGCAGCCCTTTTTGCTGCCCACCAGGTCCAATTGCTCGCGCAGCAGGTCAAGCAAGGTGGTCCAGGGCAAGACGTCCAACTGGCGCCCTTGGCCATTCAGGGTCAAGTGTATCGAGTGGGCGACGAACGGTCGGGCCGCCGCGCCATTGGGGGTCGCGCTCATAAACACCTCACGGGTTGGTGTACATCCGCGGCGTTCAGGAAAATCGCCGTCTCAGGGGTACGACTTCCCGGGGTTTTGAGCGTTCAAGATGATTGATCAGTGGATATTGAGTTGCGTCGTCAGCGTGTTTCGCGGGGGGTTGATCGAGGAATTGCTGTATTCGAACCCGCCCGGGCCTTCGACATTCAGGTCGAACACATAGATATAGCCCATCAACGTGCCCGCCCCCGCACACACCTGGCTGACGCTGCCCACCTGGCAGACCGGCGTGCGCTGGCCATTGAGCTCGGCGCCATTGAAGCGGCCCACCGGGTGGCTGCCCATCCCCACTTCCATCACCGATACCTGGGTAGGCCCACGGTGCGTGCACATCTGCGTACTGCTGGCGCGCTCCGGGATGGTTTCCGTGCAGCCCGCCGATTCGACCTTGAACACGCGCACTTCGCTCAAGGCCGGTGCAGTCGCGCCCCACGCCGGTGCCGCGCCAAGCCACAGGCTGACGCAAGGGATCAGAGCTAGACTCCAGGCGCTGGCTTTTTTCATGCGGTTAACGACTCTGTATTGAACGTCGGTGCAGTATGCCTCAAGGCCATGCGCCACACAGCCTCGGCTGCTGGTATGATGCGCCGCTTTTTCCGATCCTCTCTGTAACCACAGGCGCTTGGCGCAGTTTGTGCTTTGACTTAGAGGTCAACAAATAACGACGCAACATAGCGTCACAGGGAGCAGGCATGCTGGAAAAGCTGTTTCAACTCAAGGCACACAACACCAACGTGCGCACCGAGATCCTCGCGGGCATCACGACATTTTTGGCCATGGCCTACATCCTGTTCGTGAACCCGAGCATTCTCGGCGAAACCGGCATGGACAAGGGCGCGGTATTCGTCGCCACCTGCCTGGCGGCCGCCATCGGTTCGACCGTGATGGGCCTGATCGCCAACTACCCGATCGCCCTGGCGCCGGGCATGGGCCTCAACGCCTTCTTTACCTACACCGTGGTCCTGCACATGGGCCACACCTGGCAAGTGGCGCTGGGTGCCGTCTTTATTTCGGCGGTGCTGTTCTTTCTGCTGTCGATCTTTCGCATCCGTGAATGGATCATCAACAGCATCCCCCTGCCCCTGCGCTCGGCGATTGCCGCCGGTATCGGCCTGTTCCTGGCGCTGATCGCCCTGCACAACGCCGGCATCGTGGTCAGCAACCCGGCCACCATGGTCGGCCTGGGTGACCTGAAACAACCGGCCCCGATCCTCGCCACCCTCGGTTTCGCGCTGATCGTGGCGCTGGAAGCCCTGGCGGTGCGCGGCGCGGTACTGATCGGCATCCTCGCGGTGACCATCGTGTCCATCGTCATGGGCTTCACCCCGTTCGGCGGCGTGACCTCGATGCCACCTTCGCTGGCCCCGACCTTCCTGCAGCTGGATATCAAAGGCGCGCTGGACATCGGCCTGGTCAGCGTGATCTTCGCCTTCCTGTTCGTTGACCTGTTCGACAACTCCGGCACCCTGATCGGCGTCGCCAAGCGCGCCGGCCTGATGGGCAAGGACGGCCACATGCCGAAAATGGGCCGCGCCCTGATCGCCGACAGTACCGCCGCCATGGCCGGTTCCCTGCTGGGGACCTCGACCACCACCAGCTACATCGAATCCGCCGCGGGCGTGAGCGCCGGTGGCCGTACCGGTTTGACCGCCATCGTGGTGGCGATCCTGTTCCTGCTCGCACTGTTCTTCTCGCCGCTGGCCTCCAGCGTGCCGGCCTTCGCCACCGCGCCGGCGCTGCTGTTCGTCGCCGTGCTGATGACCTCCGGCCTGGCCGAAATCGACTGGGACGACATTACTGTGGCAGCGCCGGTGGTGATCACCGCCCTGGCGATGCCGTTCACTTACTCCATCGCCAACGGCATCGCCTTCGGCTTCATCGCCTGGACCGCCATCAAGCTGCTTTCGGGCCGCTACCGTGAGCTGAACCCGGCGCTGGTGATCCTGTCGATTCTGTTTGTGATCAAGCTGGGCTGGTTCAACGCATGACTTTTGACGCCGCACGCTACACCGCTCAACTGCAAGACAAGGTCACGCGCCTGCGTGACCTGCTGGCACCGTTCGACGCACCCGAGCCCCAGGTCTTCGACTCGCCGCTGCAGCACTTTCGCCTGCGCGCGGAGTTCCGCCTGTGGCGCGAAGGCGGTGAGCGCCACTACGCAATGTTCTCCCAGGACGACAAGCGCACGCCGATCCTGATCGAAGCCTTCCCCATTGCCAGCCAGCGCATCAACCAGCTGATGCCCCAACTCAAGGCCGCCTGGCAAGCCAGTGCCGCCCTGAGCCACAAGCTGTTCCAGGTGGAGTTCCTGACCACCCTGGCCGGCGATGCGATGATCACCCTGTGCTATCACCGCCCGCTGGATGAGCATTGGCACACCGCCGCGAACAAGCTGGCCGCCGACCTGAACGTGAGCATCATCGGCCGCTCCAAGGGCAAGCGCGATGTGATCGGGCATGACTACGTGGTGGAAAAACTCGAGGTGGGCGGCCGCACCTTCAGCTATCGCCAACCCGAAGGCGCGTTCACCCAGCCCAACGGCACGGTGAACCAGAAAATGCTCAACTGGGCCTATGAAGCCTTGGGTGATCGCCCGGATGATCTGCTGGAGCTGTACTGCGGCAACGGTAACTTCACCCTGCCGCTGGCGACCCGCGTGCGCAACGTGCTGGCCACCGAGATCAGCAAGACCTCGGTGAATGCGGCCTTGAGCAACCTCGATGAAAACGCGGTGACCAACGTCACCCTGGTGCGCCTCTCCGCCGAAGAACTCACCGAGGCACTCAACGAAGTGCGCCCGTTCCGCCGCCTGCACGGCATCGACCTGAAAAGCTACGAATTCGGCAGCGTGTTCGTCGACCCGCCCCGCGCCGGCATGGACCCGGACACCTGCGAACTGACCCGACGCTTCGACAACATCCTGTACATCTCCTGCAACCCGGAGACGTTGGCAGCGAATATCGCGCAACTGCATGACACCCACCGGATTACCCGGTGCGCGATGTTTGACCAGTTTCCGTGGACGCATCATATGGAATCGGGTGTGTTGCTGACCCGCCGATAAGTCCAGGCACACCGCAGCTCCCACATGGGTTCTACCTGTACCCGTTGGATCAAGGGTTTCCAGGAGTTCCTCGGGCGGAGCTGCTCGTGTGACTGAATAAAAGTTCGATAATCGAACAGATCCGTCGCGTTCAATTGACCAAACTAACCAACCAGTACATTTTATCCCCACAATCAGTAAACATTGTGGAGACACGCCTTATGGCGCCCAACAACGCCCCCCGCCTCAACCTGCTCGGCACCCGCGAGCCTACGACCGGCGGCCACCAAAGCCATGGCTACCCCCTGGCCCTGGAACATTTCAGCCAGTGGCTCAAGGGTTGCGCTCTATGAAACCGCGCATTCTCGCCGGCCTGATCGGCGCCGGTATCCAGGCCTCCCGTACCCCTGCCCTGCACGAACAGGAGGGCGACGCCCAAGGCTTGCGCTACCTGTACCGCCTGATCGACCTTGAGCCGCTGCGCCTGGACATCAACGCCCTGCCCGATCTGCTGCGCGCCGCCGAGCAGATGAACTTCACCGGTTTGAACATTACCTACCCGTGCAAACAGGCAATCCTGCCTCTGCTCGATGAATTGTCCGACGAAGCACGGGGTATTGGTGCGGTGAATACGGTGCTGTTCAAGGATGGCAAGCGCATCGGTCACAACACCGATTGCCTGGGATTCGCCGAAGGCTTTCGGCGCAACTTGAATGATGCGCCGCGCCAGCGCGTGGTGCAGATGGGCGCCGGCGGCGCGGGCGCGGCAGTGGCCCACGCACTGCTGGCCGAGGGTGTGCAACAGCTGAGTATTTTCGATGTGGACATGGCCCGAGCCCAGGACCTTGTGGATAACCTCGCCCAGCGTTTCGGCGGCGGTCGTGCTCAAGTGGGTCACGCCCTTGAGCACGCCATGGCCGAAGCCGATGGCCTGGTCAACACCACACCGATGGGCATGGCCAAGCTACCCGGCATGCCGGTACCGGCGGCGCTGCTGCGAGAGCAATTATGGGTGGCAGAGATCGTGTATTTCCCGTTGCAAACCGAACTGCTGCGCACCGCCCGTGCCCTGGGTTGCCGCACCCTGGATGGCGGCAACATGGCAGTGTTCCAGGCGGCGAAGGCGTTTGAGTTGTTCAGTGGCGAGGTGGCGGATGCGCAAAGAATGTTGACGCACTTCCACAGCATGAATGCCTAAGCGTGCAAACCTTGCATTCCGGCAGTGATGAGTGACCTGTACTCAAGCCTGCAAGTACCGCAACACCGACTCACAGATCATCTCGCGATGCCGCTGTTTAACCACCTCATCCGACAGGTCGATCTGAAAGATCTCACTGAACGTATGGCGGTTGGACACGCGGTAAAAGCTGAACGAGTTGATCAGCAGGTGCACGTCCAACGGCTCCAGGCCTTGACGGAACAGCCCCATCTCGGCGCCTCGGCGTAAGGTTACGCCCAGCCCTTCGAGGATCTTGCTGTTCATCGCCTTGATCGTGTCGGTGCGTTTGACGTACTCGGCGTTGTGGATATTTTCGATACTGACGATCCGCACGAAATCCACATTCTGATCGTGGTGATCAAAGGTGAACTCCACTAACCGACGGATCGCTTCACGCGGTTCCAGGGCGGTGAGGTTCATGCGCGTTTCAGTGTTGCGAATATCGCCGTAGAGCTTCTCCAGCACCTCGAGGTACAACTGCTCCTTGCTGCCGAAGTAGTAATAGATCATGCGCTTGGAGGTATGGATACGCTCGGCGATGGCATCCACGCGCGCGCCGGAAAGGCCCTGCTGGACAAACTCGACAATGGCTTCCTGCAGAATGTTTTCGCGGGTCTTTTCCGGGTTGTTCTTGCGACTCTTGCGCGGTGCGCCTGACACCGCGGGGAGTTCGGGACTCGAAGTCATGGTGCGCTCACAGCCAGTGTTATGCAGGCGCTGATTATGGGCTGCGGGGCTCGCCGAAGGAAGCACCGCGCCAGCCCTTATAAGCGTGCCTGGCGCACCGCGCCGCTACGGGACTTGGCCATCGCCGCCAGACGCACCGCCACGTTGGCCGCGCCGTAGCCGGCATAGCCGTTCCTGCGCTGGATGATCTCGAAGAAAAACCGCCCTTCGAAAGGCTCGGTGTACACATGAAACAACTCACCGCCCTGCGCATCGCGGTCGTACAGCACGTTGTAGTACGCCAGCTCACTGAGGAACTCATCGTCAAAATCGAAGCGCGCCGCCAGGTCATCGTAATAGTTGAGCGGGATGTCCAGCAGCGGTACGCCGGCCTCCTTGGCCCGGCTGACTTCGGCGAAAATATCCGCGCAGTCGAAGGCAATATGGTGCACACCCGAGCCGCGATAGCTCGACAACGCGTGGGAAATCGCCGTGTTGCGGTTCTCGGAGATGTTCAGCGGCAGGCGAATCGAGCTGCAACGGCTGCGCAATGCCCGGCTTTTGACCAGCCCATAAGGGTCCGGCAGCACAACTTCGTCATCCGCTTCGAAATCCAGCAAGCTCTTGTAGAACAGCACCCAACTGTCGAGGCTGTCGGCCGGCAGGGCCATGGCCATGTGGTCGATACGCAGCAGGCCACCACGGGAGGCGCTCGCCGGTTGCAAGTTGAAATCGGTGTCGTACAGCGCGCCCTCGCTCGGGTCCACCAGGTAAATCAGGCTGCCGTCCGGCGCGCGCACCGCTGCCAGTTCCAGCTCGTTGGGCCCGACCAGGCCGCGATAAGGCTGGCCCTTGTAGGCCACCGCCCGCTCCAGCGCCTTGGCGCTGTCCTTGACCCGAATCGCCGTGGCGCACAACGACGGGCCATGGGCCTCGAAAAAGTTATGGGCGAAGGAATAGGGTTCACAATTGAGGATCAGGTTGATATCACCCTGGCGCAGCAGGCTCACGCTTTTGGAACGGTGCTGCCCGGCCTTGACGAAGCCCAGGCGCTCCAGCCAGTGAGTCAGCTTGGCGCCGAGGTTTTCATCCACGGCAAACTCAAGGAACTCGATACCGTCGTACTCGCTGGCCGTCGGGGTCTCGAAGAGGGTATCGAGCGGCGCGGCAGGCTGCTCCTGGGCCAGGCGCCGGCGGGTTTTCTCTTCCAGGTACAGCAACGACCGCAGGCCATCGGCGGCATTGGCCCGGGTTGGCGCGGCGCGGAAACCGTCATTGAAGATTTCCAGGGACAACGGCCCGGTGTAGCCGCTCTTGATGATGGGCGCCAGAAAGCCCGCCAGGTCAAATTCACCCTGGCCGGGAAAACAGCGGAAATGCCGGCTCCACTCCAGCACATCCATGGCCAGGATTGGCGCGTCGGCCATCTGCACGAAGAAAATCTTGTCGCCGGGGATCTCGGCAATGGCACTCGGGTCGCCCTTGAGCGACAAGGTGTGGAAGCTGTCGAGCAATACGCCCAGGCTCGGGTGATCGACCTGGCGCACCAGGTTCCACACGTGCTGCCAGGTGTTCACATGCTTGCCCCAGGCCAGCGCTTCATAGCCAATACGCAGGCCACGGCGGCCGGCTCGTTCGGCCAGCAGGCTGAGGTCATCGAGCAGAATACGTTCATCACCGACGCAATCGGCCGAAGCGTTGCTGCACACCAGCACCAGGTCGGTGCCCAGTTCCTGCATCAGGTCGAACTTGCGCTCGGCACGCTCCAGGTTGCGCGCCAGGCGGTCGCGGCGGCAGCCCTCAAAGTCACGAAACGGCTGGAACAGGGTGATGGCAATGCCGAGGTCGGCACACAGTTGCCGGACTTCGCGGGGGCTACCGTCGTAATACAGCAGATCGTTTTCGAAGATTTCAACACCATCGAACCCGGCAGCCGCGATGGCTTCGAGTTTTTCCGGTAGGGTTCCGCTCAAGGAAACGGTAGCGATAGAGCGTTGCATGGGGCGACTCCCGGCATTTGAGGCTCGTCTTGTTTACCGCAAATTATTCGCCGCTAAATTATTCACAGCAATTGAAATGTACGAACCAGTTAGTTTTTAGTGCGATTATCGAACACAATGGCGGTTGGCGAATTGACGATTTTTTAGCCACTGCGCACCATCGATCTCGCAGCCGCAGCAAAAAAAGACCCAGAACACACCATAAAAATTTCAAAAAAACGGGTACATCCACATGCCTTCGCAAAACTCCGCCCTGGCCTCGCGCCCTGGCACCCCGCACGCCGGCATCGGCGACAAGATCCGCGGCGCCATGGCCGTGGGTAAAACTCGCTGGGGCATGTTGGCCCTGGTGTTTTTCGCCACCACCCTCAACTACATCGACCGCGCCGCACTGGGCGTGATGCAACCGATCCTGGCCAAGGAAATGAGTTGGACGGCGATGGACTACGCCAACATTAACTTCTGGTTCCAAGTGGGCTATGCGATCGGCTTTGTGCTGCAAGGTCGCTTGATCGACCGCGTCGGCGTGAAACGTGTGTTCTTCTGCGCGGTACTGCTGTGGAGCCTGGCCACTGGCGCCCACGGCCTGGCCACCTCGGCGGTTGGCTTTATGGTCTGCCGCTTTATCCTCGGCCTGACCGAAGCCGCCAACTACCCGGCCTGCGTCAAGACCACACGCCTGTGGTTCCCCGCCGGTGAACGCGCGGTGGCCACCGGTATCTTCAACGCCGGCACCAATGTCGGCGCAATGATGACGCCGATGCTGCTGCCGTTGATCCTGCATGTGTGGGGCTGGCAGGCAGCGTTCCTGTGCATGGCGTCGCTGGGCGCGATCTGGCTGGTGTTCTGGGGGCTTAAGTACTACAACCCGGAAAACCATCCGAGCGTCAAACAATCCGAACTGGACTACGTGCAACGGCAAGTCGAACCGGAACAACCCGGCGTACCGTTCAGCCGCATCCTGCGCATGCGCGGCACCTGGGCGTTTGCCATCGCCTACGCGCTGACCGCGCCGGTGTTCTGGTTCTACCTGTATTGGCTGCCGCCGTTCCTGAACCAGCAATACAACCTGGGCATCAACGTGACCCAGATGGGCATCCCGCTGATCATCATCTACCTGACAGCCGACTTCGGCAGCGTGGGTGGAGGCATCCTGTCGTCGTTCCTGATCGGCCGCGGGATGAACCCGATCAAGGCGCGGCTGCTGTCGATGCTGCTGTTTGCCTGCTGCATCGTCGGCGTGATCATGGCGGCCGGTTCCAGCCAGCTGTGGGTCGCCGTGTTCGCCATTTCCCTGGCCATCGGCGCACACCAGGCCTGGACGGCCAATATCTGGAGCCTGGTGATGGACTACACGCCCAAGCACATGATGAGCACGGTGTTCGGTTTCGGTGGAATGTGCGCGGCGGTCGGCGGCATGTTCATGACCCAGATCGTCGGCCACATTCTCACGGTGACCCACAATAACTACACCGTGTTGTTCACCCTGATCCCGGCGATGTATTTCATTGCGCTGACCTGGATGTACTTCATGGCACCGCGCAAGATTCCTACGGTAGACGTGTAACCGAGCGACGCCGCTGCTGCCAGGCAGCGGCCAACCCGCTCATGCAGATCACCACGATGCCGACCAGCGTGGTCAGGTCGGGGGTATGGCTGAACACCAGCCAGCCCAACAACCCCGCAAACACGATCTGGCAATAGCCGAACGGCGCCAGCAAGGCCGGCGCCGCAAAGCGGAACGCCTGGGTCAGCATCAAGTGCGCGGTCATCCCGCAGGTGCCCAGCGCCAGCATCATCACCCCATGCCACAGCGTCGGAACGTGCCAGAAGAACGGCACCAGCGCGCTCATCACCAAGGTATTGCACAGGCCGGCAAAGAAGTTGCTGGTGGTGGGGCTGTCGTACTGGCTGAGGATGCGCGTGAGCAATTGGTAAAAGCAGAAGAACATCGCCGAGCACAAGGGCAGCAGCACCGCCGGGGTGAACAGCTCGCCGCCGGGGTGGATGATCACCAGCACGCCGATAAACCCGCAGATCACCGCCAGCCATTGGCCGCGTGTCACGTGTTCCCCCAGCAGCGGCACCGACAACGCCGTCACCAGGATCGGCGCAAGAAAGTTTACCGCCGTGGCTTCCGCCAGCGGGATGTAGTGCAAGGCCGTGGTGAAAAACAGGCTGGTACCCAACAGGCACAAGGCCCGCACCGCCTGCATCCCCGGCCGCTTGCTGCGCAGCACATGCAGACCCGATTGCGGCAGGAAGATCCCGGCCATCAGCAAGGTGTGCACCAGGTACCGCACCCACACCACCATCACGATCGGATAGAACCCGGCCAGGTATTTGGACAAGGCGTCGTGGCTGGAGAACAGGAAGGTGGCCAGTACGATCAGCAGGATGCCTTTGAACGGATGGTTGACGCCGGAAAGCGGGGTACTGACAGTCATGGAATTCTCTTGCGTGGCGGGCGGAACCCTGCGCGGTGGCACTCAACCCGGTAATCTGACAGCCCAGGCCTGCGTCTGCCCCAAGAGCATAACCAAACACCGGGCGGACAGCGCACTAAATCACCGCAATCGAGTCCAACGCTGCACATTCGCCTCGGCGTTGCACACTTTTTAATCAAGGCTTTGCCGCTATGAAAAAAATCTTCTTCGTTCTTTCTGCCCTCGCCCTGCTCACCGCCTGTAACCAGGAGACCAAGGAGGCGCCAAAACCTAAGCCGGCCTCCGTGCAGGCCACCCTGGTGCCAGAAACCCCGCCCACCGATACATGGATTGGCAAATGGGTTGGCGTAGAGGGCCTGCACCTGACCATCGCCAAGGATAACGTGGTCGGCCGTGGCCACTACATCCTCACCATGCAATACGGCCTTGACGCCGAAGACTCGGGCACCTTCAAGGGCGCAGCCTTTGAAGACGGCATCGCCTTCACCCGCCCGGACGGCCCGCAAGTGCTGCGTGCCGGCGACGGTAAAGCCACCGGCCTGAAGTGGCTGGCGGATAAAAAAGACTGCCTGGTCGTAGCCACCGGCGAAGGGTATTGCCGCTGATACCGGCCATACTCAACTCACATCTATGCAGGACCGTTCATCGAGAGGATTGCCCCCATGCTATGGAAAAAAGGCCGACGCAGCGACAACGTGGTGGACGCGCGCGATGACAGTGGCGGCGGCGGTGGCGGCATGCGCTTTGGTGGCGGCAAAGGCCTGAGCCTTACGGCGATTGTGCTGATCGTCGGCATCGGCTGGCTCACCGGCCAGGACCCGATGCAGATCCTCGGCCAGTTGACCGGCCAGATGGAGCAGGCGCCTTCAGTCAGCACGCAGTCGCACCAGGCGCCGCCGGCCAACGATGAGCAAGCCGATTTTGTCCGTGCGGTACTGGGCGATACCGAAGACACCTGGGCCCAGGTATTCCAGGAAAACGGCCTGGCGTACCAGAACCCGAAACTGATTCTGTTCCGTGGCCGGGTCAATTCCGCCTGCGGTGGCGCCACCTCGGCCAGCGGCCCGTTCTACTGCCCGGCGGATCAGCAGGTGTACCTGGACCTGGATTTCTTCCGGGAAATGTCCCAACGCTTCCAGGCCGCCGGCGACTTCGCCCAGGCCTATGTGATCGCCCACGAAGTCGGGCACCACGTGCAGACGCTGCTGGGCATCTCGTCGAAGCTCCAGGCCGCGCGCCAACAGGGCCGGCCAATGCAAGGCGATGGCGGCCTGCTGGTGCGCCAGGAACTGCAGGCCGACTGCTTTGCCGGCGTGTGGGCCAACCGCGCGCAAAAGCGCCTGAACTGGCTGGAACCCGGCGATATTGAAGAAGCGCTGAACGCGGCCAACGCCATTGGCGATGACCGTTTGCAGCAGCAGGGCCAAGGCCGTGTGGTGCCGGACTCGTTTACCCACGGCACCTCCGCACAGCGGGTGCGCTGGTTCAAGACCGGCTTTGCCCAGGGCCAGATCACTCAATGCGACACCTTCTCCGCCAAGAGCCTGTAGATGAATAAACCGTCGGGATTACTGCTGGGCCTGTTGTTCGTCGCATTGCCCACGTGGGCCACCGAGCATGGCGTCAAGGTGGTCAGCCCTGCTCGTTTTCAGTTGGAGGCCGGCGAGCTCAGCCTGGGCATGAGCCAGGACTGGCGCCAGCCGTTGCCGGGCATCACCCGCGCGCTGGTCATCGTGCATGGTCGCCTGCGCAATGCGCAGACCTACCTGCAAAGTGGTATCGACGCCGCAGAGCACGCCGGCGTTGGCACCAGCACGCTGGTGATCGCACCGCAGTTTTTGAATGCATCTGACGTAAAGCGCAATCACCTGGACGACCAGGTCCTGCGCTGGAAAGGCAACGACTGGATGGCCGGCGCGCCGTCCACGGGGCCTGGCCAGGTCAGCTCCTACGGCGCCCTCGACCAGATCATCCAGCACCTGGGCAACCGCACACTGTTCCCGGCGCTGAAAGAGATCGTCGTCGCCGGCCATTCCGGCGGCGGCCAAGTGGTGCAGCGTTTCGCCCTCACCGGCCACGACCACCCCACCCTACGCACCGAAGGTATCCGCCTGCGTTACGTAGTGGCCAACCCGTCGTCCTACGCCTATTTCAGCCCGCAGCGCCCGGTGAAATTCGATGTAGCCAGTTGCCCCGGCTTCAACGACTGGAAGTACGGCATGCAACACCTGCCGGCCTACGCCGAAGGTAAAGACGCCGAGCAACTGGAGCAGGCCTACGTGTCACGCGACATCACCTACCTGCTGGGCCAGCAGGACACCGACCCGAACCACCCCGCGCTGGATAAAAGCTGCGCGGCCGAGGCCCAGGGCGCGTATCGCCTGATTCGCGGGCACAACTATTTTGACTACCTCAGGCAGCGCCATCCGCAGCTGCGCCAGACAGTGGTGCAAGTACCGGGGGTGGGGCATAACGGGGATGGGATGTTTACGTCGCCAGAGGGGCAAAAAGTACTGTTCGCGCAGTAACCACTCACACCCACCGTTGACCAGCAGTGTCTGCGCTAGATCATCCGGCGCAGCGCCACGCAATCCTTGGCATGCCAATCCGCCAAGTCCGGCCAGGGGTTCTCCGGCAAGTTAACCAGCACCGTCCGGGCCCCCGCCGCCCGGCCGCAATCGAGGTCAAAGCGGTAATCGCCGACCATCACCATCTCGCTCGGCGCGACCTCCCAAGCCGCCGCCAGCTTCAACAGCCCACCCGGATCCGGCTTGGGCGGCGCATCATCACGCCCCAATACATCCTCGACGGCAAAGCAGTCCGCCAGGCCAATCGCCTCCAGCGTGACATGCGCCAGCTCCCGCGCATTGCGGGTCAGGATGCCCAGGCGATAACCACGCGCGGCCAACTCGCGCACCAGTTCCACCGCCCCCTCGGCCGCCACAGAACCCAGCGCCAATTCGCGCTCATGTTCGAGCAGCCAGGCATGCTTGGCCGCCGCCACCTCGGCGGGCAAGGCCGCGAGGTGAGTGAGGATGTCGTCCTCGGGCGCAATCTCGAGCGCCACGCGAATGGCCGCAAAGTCATGCACGGCCACCGTGAGGGTGCCGTCCATGTCGAACACCCAGTGTTTCACCTCGCTCAGGCTCATGCCCAATCCTTGCGATGGCGAATCAAACCTTCCTGGGTCACCGAGGCCACCAGTTGCCCGGCGCGGTTGAACACGCTGCCGCGCGAGAAACCCCGCGAGTTGCCGGCCCACGGGCTGTCCATCGCGTACAGCAACCAGTCATCGGCACGCAGGTCTGCGTGGAACCACAACGCGTGGTCGAGGCTGGCGACCTGCATGTCTTTCTGCCACACGGTCTTGCCATGGGGCAGCAGCGAGGTGGTCAGCAGGCCGAAGTCCGAGGCGTAGGCCAGCAGGTATTTATGCAGTGCCGGCGTATCGGCCAGAGCGCCGTCGGCACGAAACCACACGTACTTGACCGGGTCGGACGGCTGCGGGTTGAACGGGTCTTTTTCGGTGACCGGGCGCACTTGGATGGGCTTGGGGCACAGCAGCTTGTCGCGCATGTGCTCGGGGATCAGGTGCGCGCGCTGTTGAGTCAGTTCCAGCTCCGACGGCAGGTTTTCCGGGCCGACCACCACGGGCATGGTGGCCTGGTGCTCGAAGCCTTCTTCGTCATACTGGAACGAGGCGCTGCAGGTGAAGATCGGGTGGCCCTTCTGGATCGCCGTGACGCGGCGCGTGCTGAAACTGCCGCCATCGCGCACGCGGTCCACCGAGTACACCACCGGCAATGCCGCATCGCCGGGGCGCAGGAAATAACCGTGCAGCGAATGCACGTGCCGCGCTTCTTCGACGGTCTGGCTGGCGGCCGACAGCGACTGGCCGAGCACTTGGCCGCCGAACAGTTGGCGAAAACCCAGGTCCTGGCTGCGGCCGCGAAAGAGGTTCTCCTCGATCGGTTCCAGGGTCAGCAAGTCCACCAGATCTTCCAATACTTGGCTCATTCAAACTCTCCTCAGAGCAAAACGGTAGCTATCTGTAGGAGCGAGCTTGCTCGCGAAGGTCGCGAACGATAACGCAACGCTTCTGGTGTATCGCGGCGCTTTTGCGTTCTTCACGAGCACGCTCGCTCCTACAAGGGGTCTATTGAGCATGACCGCCTGCTTATCCATGCAGCGTGTCCAACCATTGGGCGCGGGTGATGCGGTACAAAACATGATGGCGCAGCGCGTTATCGGCAGCGACCTTGGGGTGTTCAAAATCTGCCAGCGGATCGTAATGCATCCCGATGGCCTGCATGACTTTTTGTGAGGGCAGATTGGTTTGCGTGGTGAACGCGACGATTTCATCCAGCTGCAAGCGGTCGAAACCACAGCGCAGCGCGGTCCAGGCCGCTTCGCTGGCATAGCCCAGGCCCCAGTGTTCGCGGGCCAGACGCCAGCCGATCTCCACCGCCGGGGTAAAGCCGGTTTCAAAGCTGACATTCTGCAGCCCGGTGAGGCCGATGAATTCGCCGGTGTCCTTGCGTTGCAAGGCCCAAAAGCCGAAACCATATTCGGCGAAGTGCCCGCGAATCCGGCCAATCAAGGCAGCGCTCTCCAGGTGGCTCAACCTGGCCGGAAAATAGCGCATCACCTGCGGGTCGACGCACATGCGCGCAAACGCCAGCAGGTCGGCATCGCGCCATTGGCGCAGCACCAGGCGTGCACTTTCCAATTGCAGTATCGGCTCCATGGGGCCCCTCCCTTGCCATGTGCGTGAGTGTACAGCGCTGTTAAGATCCTTCGCAGGTTCCCGTCAGAAAATCCCATGCCTTTGCCATTGATCTACCACGAAGACTACAGCCCCGAATTCCCGGCGGACCATCGGTTCCCCATGGACAAGTTCCGCCTGTTGCGCGACCACCTGGTGGACAGCGGCCTGACCGAGGACAGCCAATTGCTGCGCCCGTCGCTGTGCCCTGCCGACATTCTGGCCCTGGCTCATGAACCTGGGTATATCGAACGCTATATGAGCGGCGCGTTGTCCCGCGAAGACCAACGGCGCCTGGGCCTGCCCTGGAGCGAAGACCTGGCCCGGCGCACCGTGCGCGCGGTCGGCGGCTCGATCCTGGCCGCGGAGCAAGCGTTGGAACACGGCCTGGCCTGCCACCTGGCAGGCGGCACCCACCATGCCCACTACGATTACCCGGCGGGCTTTTGCATCTTCAACGACCTGGCAGTGATCAGCCATTACCTGCTGGCCAGCGGCCGGGTCAATCGCGTGTTGATCTTTGACTGCGACGTGCACCAGGGCGACGGCACCGCGCGCATCCTCAACGACACGCCGGAGGCGATCACCGTGTCGCTGCACTGCGAAAAGAACTTCCCGGCGCGCAAGGCCCACAGCGACTGGGACATCCCGCTGCCCATGGGCATGGGCGATGCCGATTACCTCAAGGTGGTGGACGACGCCCTCAACTACCTGCTGCCGCTGTACCAACCCGACCTGGTGCTGTACGACGCCGGGGTCGACGTGCATAAAGACGACGCCCTCGGTTACCTCAAGCTGACAGACGAAGGCCTGGCCGCCCGCGATGAAAGCGTGATGCGCCATTGCCTGGGCCGCGACATTCCAGTGATGGGCGTGATCGGCGGCGGCTACAGCAAGGACCGCCTGGCCCTGGCCCGTCGCCACGGCATCCTGCACCACAGTGCGCAAAAGGTGTGGACGTCATCAGGGTGTCATTGAGTTGTGAGCGTTACCCACAATGGCTGTGGAACGGCCTGTGGATAAGTTGAGCGTAAGCGTCTGAGAGCAAGCCACTGCAAGGCCTGTAGGAAAGTGTACGTTTTTTGATCAGGCAGCCGACGCGCCGTCCGGTAGAATGCTCGGCTTATTCACAGCCCCTGTAGCCCTGCCATGCCTCACACCGCACCTCATCACGTCACCATTATCGGCGGCGGCCCAGCCGGGCTGATGGCCGCCGAAGTCTTGAGCCAGGCCGGGGTGCGCGTGGACCTGTACGACGGCATGCCATCGGTGGGGCGCAAGTTTCTGCTGGCCGGCGTGGGCGGTATGAACATCACCCACTCCGAGGCGTACCCGGCCTTTCTCTCACGCTACGCCGAGCGCGCGCCACAAATGGCGCCGTTGCTGCGTGGGTTTGGTGCCCAGGCGTTGTGTGAATGGATCCATGGTTTGGGCATCCAGACCTTTGTCGGCACCTCCGGCCGCGTGTTTCCTACCGATATGAAAGCCGCACCGCTGCTACGCGCCTGGCTCAAGCGCCTGCGTGATCAGGGCGTGGTTATCCACACCCGGCATCGGTGGACCGGCTGGAATGCCGAGGGCGGCTTACTTATCCACAGCCCGGACAGTGAGAAAGTTGTCCACAGCGACGCCGTGCTGCTCGCCCTGGGCGGTGGCAGTTGGTCGCGCCTGGGTTCCGACGGTGCCTGGCTCAAACTGCTGGAAGACCGAGGCGTGCCTTACGTTCGCTTGCAACCGAGCAACTGCGGCTTCGAGGTGTCGGCCTGGAGTGAATTGATGGTCAGTAAATTCGCCGGCGCGCCGTTGAAAAATGTCGCCATTGGGCTGGCGGACGATAAACCACGGCTCGGCGAATGCGTGGTCACCGCCACCGGTATCGAAGGCAGCCTGATCTATGCACTGTCGGCGCCGATTCGTGAGGCAATCAACCGCGACGGCTCGGCCACCGTGCATATCGACCTGCTGCCAGGCAAACCGCTGGACAAGGTCCAGGCCGCCTTGGCCAAGCCACGTGGCTCGCGCTCGATGAGCAAGCACCTGCACAGTCAGCTGGGGTTGGATGGGGTCAAAGCCGCGTTGTTACGCGAACTGACGCCGGCTGAGCACTTCCATGATCCGGCGCAGTTGGCCGTGGATATCAAGGCACTGCCATTAACGCTGGTGAAAACACGACCCATTGACGAAGCGATCAGCACCGCCGGCGGGGTGCCGTTTGAGGCGCTGGATGAGCGCTTGATGCTCAAGCAATTGCCAGGCGTGTTCTGTGCCGGAGAGATGCTCGATTGGGAGGCGCCGACCGGCGGGTATCTACTGACCGGATGTTTTGCCAGTGGGCGGGCGGCTGGGCGGGGGATGCTGGAGTGGCTTGGAAGCAGCCACAAGCGGCAAGCTTAAAGCGGCAAGTAAAAGCACCACGGTGCCCACTTGTAGCTTGCAGCTTGCAGCTGCCTCACTTCTTCTTACGCGGCCCAGTATTAAACACCGGCACCTTGCGCACCGGTTTGATCGATGGTTCAACCGGCGCCACATCGCCGCTCTCCACCCACTTGCCCAGGTTACGCTTGCCACCACCACCGGAGGTTTTAGGCTTCTTCGGTTTTTTCGGCTTCTTCACCACCTGCCCGCTGGCGTCGGTGTCCGGCACGCGGTGTTCCGGCTCGAAGTCCTGCTCCATTTTGCGGGTCAGGGTCTGGCGGGTGAGCATCTCGATGGCCGACAGCATGTTCACTTCATCGGCACACACCAGGGAAATCGCCTCACCGGTGTTGCCCGCCCGGCCGGTACGGCCGATGCGGTGGATGTAGTCTTCGGCGACGATCGGCAGGTCGAAGTTGACCACCAGCGGCAAGTCTTCGATATCCAGACCACGGGCGGCCACGTCGGTGGCCACCAGGATCTGCACATCGCTGGCCTTGAAGCGATCCAGCGCACGCTGGCGGGTGGCCTGGGGTTTGTCGCCATGGATGCCGTCGGCGTTGATGCCCAGGCCCTGCAACTTATCCACCAGCGCATCCACGCCGTTACGGGTCTTGGCGAACACCAGCACCTGCTTCCAGCGGCCTTTGCGCATCAGGTGCACAAACAGCTCCGCCTTGCGCTTCTTGTCCACCGGCACCACCCACTGCTTGACGGTATTGGCGGCGACGTTGCGCGGGCTGACTTCGATGCTCAGCGGGTCGTTGAGCATCTGCCCGGCGAGCAGGCGGATGTCATCGGAGAACGTTGCGGAGAACAGCAGGGTCTGGCGCTTTTTCGGCAGCATGCGGTAGATATTGGCAAGCTCTTCGGAGAAGCCCAGGTCGAGCATGCGGTCGGCTTCATCCAGCACCAGGGTTTGCAGTTGGTTGAGCTTCAGCGCGTTCTGGCGGAACAGGTCGATCAGGCGACCAGGCGTGGCGACGAGGATGTCGACGCCTTTGCGCAGCTTCATCATTTGCGGGTTGATGCTCACGCCGCCGTACACCGCGTAAGTGGTCAACGGCAGGTTCTGGGCATACTCAGCAACGCTGGCATGCACTTGCTCGGCCAGCTCGCGGGTCGGGCACAGGATCAGCGCGCGCGCCGAGTTGGCGGCGACCTTCGGCCCTTCCATCGTCAGCAGTTGCAGCAGTGGCAAGGCGAAGCCGGCGGTCTTGCCGGTGCCGGTCTGGGCCGCGGCCATCAGGTCACGACCGGCCAGCACCGCCGGAATGGCTTGCGCCTGCACCGGCGTCGGGGTCTGGTAGCCAAGCGTCTCAAGGGCGCGCAGCAAGGGTTCGATCAGGCCAAGGGTGGCGAAAGTCATGTGTTTACCGTAGGAAAAATTCAGCGCAAGTCGCAATTGCGCCGCAGTTTACCTTATTTCCGGCTTGGGCTTTCGCCACTGGGGCAGGCTGATCAACAGCACGGCGCTGATGATCACCAGCATGGCCAGGGCCTCTTCCAAACCGATGGTCTCGCCGATGAACACAATCCCCAGCAACACTGCAACGGCCGGGTTGACGTAGGCATAGCTGGTCGCAGCCGCAGGGCGCACATGCTTGAGCAGGTACATGTAGGCATTGAAGGCGATGATCGAGCCGAACACCGTCAGGTAGGCCAACGCCAGCCAACCCTCCAGCGGCGGCATGGCCTGCAGGTGCTCACCGGACAGCGCGCTGCCGATCAACAATGTCACGCCTGCCACCAGCATCTCCGCAGCGCTGGCCATCGCGCCCTGGGGCAGCGACAACTGCCGACTCCACACGGACCCGAATGCCCACGATGCCGCCGCGAACAACAGCAACGCCGCGCCCATCGGGCTCGATTGCAAGGTGCTGCCCATGTTAAGCATGGCGATGCCGACAATCCCCAGGATCACCCCGGCCCATTCCAGCCGCGTATTGCGCGCGCCCCAGAAATACCCGCACAGCAAAGTGAACAACGGCACCGTCGCCACCGCCAGCGCGGCCACGCCGGACGACACGCCCGCATGCTCGGCCAACGTGACGCCGCCATTGCCGAAGGTGAGCAGCAAAATGCCGATCATCCCGGCCGCCTTCCATTGCGCCCAGGTCGGCGCCGGCACGCCGCGCCACCTGAGGTAGCCATACATCAACGCACCCGCCGTACAGAACCGAATCCCCGCCAGCAACAGCGGTGGCCAGTATTCCACGCCAATACGAATCACCAGGTAAGTGGAACCCCAGATCACATACAACGCAAAAAAAGCGGCGATCAACGGTAAGGGAAAGCGACGTGGGCCAGGCATTGGACGGCTCTATGGCAGGAGATGGGAGGCTTATTCTAAAAAGGCAGGCCGATAAACATAAGTTACAAAACCTGTTTAAACCGCCCATACACTTTTCAAAACAGGGTTGTGAGGGCTATAAACCATGCTTTCGAAAGCCACGCGCGATGAGAGCCTTATCATGGACAAATACGACCGCATGCTCCTCAGGGCCCTGCTCGAAGACGGCCGCGCGTCCTACGCGCAACTGGCCCGTACGGTGAATCTCTCCGCCCCCGCCGTGGCTGAGCGCGTGGCCAAGCTGGAAGCCAGCGGGGTAATCACCGGGTATCAGGCCAAGGTGGATATGTCGAAAGTGGGGTTGCCGATCCAATGTGTGATCGAACTGCGACTGACCAACCATGGCAGCCAGAAGACCTACGACGCCCTGGCTGAAATCCCCGAACTGACCGAATGCCACCGGGTAACAGGCGACCCCTGCGTGATCATGCAAGCGGCCGTGGGCTCAATGCCTGAGCTGGAGAACTTGATCAATCGGATTGCGAAGTTCGGGTTCAGCAAGACCTCGATCATCCTGTCGAGCGCGATAGAAAGGCGGGTGCCGTTGGGGCAGTTGGAGGGTAATGGGAAGAAGGGTGGCTGATCCCGCGAGCGAGCTTGCTCGCGAAAAACGTCAACAATAACGCAGGCATCCTGAATGCCCGCGGCGCTCTCGGGCCTTTCGCGAGCAAGCTCGCTCCTACACAGGGCTTGAGCCACTTGCAGCTTGAACTGCATGACGAATGACCTTTCGCTGATCTCGGTTCTCATTTAGTCAGCGACCTTTTCTTTGCAGCGATGAACGTGCAGCAGCGGGTGGAGATGGCAAAGGTTGTGGTGGACCAGGCGTTGGGCTGCGCACAGCCGCGATGAACGACGCATAACCCATGTGGGAGCGGGCTTGCTCGCGAATGCGGTGGGTCAGCTATATATGTATTGACTGACACTGCGCTTTCGCGAGCAAGCCCGCTCCCACATTTGGATCTTCCGTGTTTTGGGGAGTGCCGAACGCTCAGAACCCGCGATGCTTCTTCAGATGCTCATGGATCTTCGCCGCCGGCACTTTCTGCAAGGTGCACAGCAAATCATGGGACAACTCGCGCAAGCCATGGGTCTGGCGCAGTTCCCGGGCCAGGTGCGCCGTGAGGTTGGCGGCCATTTCCGCATCCGCCAGCGCCCGGTGAGCCTGGCCGGTGTGGGGCAACTGGGCGTAGCTGTTGAGGGTGCCGAGTTTGTGGTTGGGCGCCGCCGGCATCAGGCGGCGCGCCAGCAGCAGGGAGCAGGCGAATTTCTGCAGGCGGGTGCGGCGGATCAGGCCCAGTTCGTAGTCCCAGAACTTCTGGTCGAACGCGGCGTTGTGCGCCATCAGCGGCGTGGTGCCGACGAATTCGTTGACCTCGTTCATCACCCGCTCGGCCGGTGGCGCGCTGCGCAGCATGGCGTTGCTGATGCCGGTGAGTTGTTCGATAAAGCCCGGCACTCTGACGCCTGCGTTCATCAGGCTCTGGTAGCGGTCGACGATCTGGCCACGCTCAAGGATGACCACGGCAATTTCCGTGGCCCGGCAGTGGCTGCTCGGGGTGATGCCGGTGGTTTCAAAGTCGATGACCGCTATACGTTCCAAACCTGTTCCTACTCCGTCTGACAATGTATTGAGCCGCAGCGCTTATTTGAGCAGCAACGCGCCTTCGATCGGCACATAGCGGCTGGCGGCGCGTATCAGTGAGTTGGCCGTCAGCCCCGGCACGCCATAGGCCACGGCTTCGACGCCATGCTTGTGGATGATGCGTTCGAGCAGCATGTCGAAATCACCATCACCGGAAGCCAGCACCACTTCGTCGACGTGGTCGGCGGCGTCCATGATGTCGAGGGTGATGCCCACGTCCCAGTCGCCCTTGGCCGAGCCGTCGCTGCGCTGGATGTACGGTTTGAGTTTTACCGTAAAGCCCAGGTTGCGCAGGATCTGCTGGAACTGTTGCTGCTTGCTGTCGCCACGGTCGATGGCATAGGCATAGGCCTCGACGATCTGCCCACGGGCACTGATGTCAGCCCACAAGGCGGCGTAATTGAAGTGGCAGCCATAGGCTTGGCGCACGGTGTAGTAGAGGTTTTGTACATCGGCGAACACCGCAATTTTCTTCACCGCACTTCCCCATGACAGCCACTTGGACGCCGGACGCAAAGGTCCGCAAAGGCGCCAGTATGCCAGCCACGGCAACGTTTCCGGGAAAAATCAGCCCGGAGCGACGAAGCGCCCCGGGCGTGGAGGTGTCAGACGAAGGAATCGTCGTCGCCAAAGGAAGAGGAATCGTCGGAATAGTCGCTGTCGGCGAAGCTGTCCGAGTTGTTGCCGCCCCAGTTGTCGTTGCCGGCGAACTTCTGGTCGTCATTGCCCCAGCCGCCTTGGTCACTGGCCGGTGCCGGTTGCTCGATGATTTCCTCCACCACCTGTGGTTGCTGGTTGTGATGGAACAGGCTGCTGATGCCTTCGGCCAGCAACACCCCCCCGGCCACGCCAGCGGCGGTTTTCATCGCACCGCCCAGGAAGCCGCTGCCGATTGGCGCGGCGGCGGCAGGCTGTTGCGGCGGTTGTTGATAGTTCTGTTGCGGCGCCGGCTGGTTAAACGACGGCCGCGCCGGTTCACGCCAGCCGCCGCCCGTGTTGCTCGGCGCGCTCTGCGCCGGCTGCGAGTCGCGGGAGCCGCCGCCAAAGATACTCGACAGGAACCCACCGCTGCTGGCCGCTGGTGGTGGCGCGGCCTTGGCCTGTTGCAGCTCATCCTGCAATTGCTGGATCTGCTGCGCCTGCTGCTTGTTCTGCGCGTCGAGGCTCTTGAGCGCGTGTTCCTGCACCAGGATCGACTGGGTCATGTAGTACCCGGCGGCGGGCTGGCGAGTCATGTGCTCCTTGATCCGCGCTTCGGCCTGGGCGTCGCGGGGGGCTGAGTCCGTTTCGGCTTGCTGCAACCGTGAAAACAGTCCATCGATCAGGGTTTGCTCTTCGCTGTTCATGGCGACCTCGTTAGATTGCCGGTAAAAATCAGGGTCCTGCCTGTGATCAGGCCAGGTGCGTGCTAGTTATGGGGCTGTTACCAGTTGTTTCAATGGTCTTTACTCAAGGTTTACGTTTGCGCCCCCGTGACCCTGATCGGTTAAAGTGTCGCCCTTGCTTCCTGGCCTGCGATGAACCTGATGAATCCGTTAGACGTATTGCGCGACTCTTTCCGTTTTACCCAGCGCAACCTGGGTGCCATCGTCCAGCTGTGTCTGCCCCTGGTGATCCTCGAAGCCTTGCTGCAGCAGGTACTCGACCACACGCTCGGCGCGGATGCCTTCCCCGGTTACAGCGTGGTGGTGGGGTTGCTGGTGTACCCGCTGTACACCGGCGCCCTGATCCTGTTCCTCGACGCCCGCACCCGTGGCGAGTCGCCGCGCATCCAGGACGTATGGGCCATGGCCTTGACCCTGTGGCCACGCTTCGCCCTGCTGACGGCCATGAGCACCCTGTTGATCCTGCTGGGGTTGTCGCTGTATTTCCTGCCGGGCCTGTGGCTGATGGTAGTGCTGGCGTTCGCCGAGTACTTGCTGGTGCTGCGCGGCCTGCCGGCGCTGGAGGCGATGAAGGAAAGTTTTCGCCTGACCCGTGGGCATTTCTGGCGAATCCTGGTGTGCCTGCTCTGCGTGATGACGCCACTGTGGCTGCTCAAGGGCGCCAGCGTGGCGGCCTATCCCAACCCGGCGCCATTGCTGGGGCTGTTGATGGACAGCGTCCACAGCTTCCTGCAACTGTTCACCAGCGTGGTGTTGTTCCGTTTATTCATGCTGATCGCTGGCGACGGCGACGTGCGGTGATATGCTCCCTGCCATTCCTGAAATGAAACGCTATAAGCCGAGCCGATGACCCGTTTATTGCGCATCACCTTGCTGGCCCTGCTGATTCTCGCGGGCCTGTTGGCGGCACTGATCTACAGCCTGACCTGGCGCCCCGGCGCCAAGGAAACCTTGCCGGTGAGCTGCGTCGCCCCGCGTGCGCCGACCCTGCTGCCCGGCCAGGCGCTCAAAGTCATGAGCTGGAACGTGCAATACCTGGCCGGCAAGAACTACGTGTTCTGGTATGACACCGCCGACGGCAGCGGCCCGGACGAGCGCCCCACCGTGGAAGACATGGCCGTCAGCCTCGACGAAGTGGCGCGGGTGATTCGTGACGAACAGCCCGACATCCTGCTGTTGCAGGAACTCGACGAAAACGCCAAGCCCTCGCACTACCAGGACCAACTCGCCCTGCTCCAGGAGCGGCTGGTCGACCTGTACCCCTGCAGCGCCCAGACCTTCGACTGGAAAGCCGACTTCGTCCCGGACCGGCACATCTTCGGCAGCGTCGGCCGCAAGCTGGCGACCCTCAGCCGTTACCAGATCGAACACGCCGAGCGCCTGCAATTGCCGGCACCGGACGCGAATATCATCAGCCGCCAATTTCAACCCAAACCCGCGTTACTGCTGACGTACCTGCCGTTGAGCGACGGCGGCCAACTGGCCGTGCTGAACACCCGCCTGGACGGCGACGCACCGGGGCGCAGCGCGGTGCGCGAGCAGGTGCAAGCCACGCTGAAGTGGCTCGACAAGTTCGAAGGCCGTGGCACGCCCTGGCTGATCGGCGGCGACTTCAACCTGCTGCCCCTGGGGCAATTCCTGCGCTTGGATGCCGACAAGCGCGGGCAGTATTCGCCAGACAGCGAGCTGCACTTGCTGTGGGACAAATACCCGATGATCCCGAGCAACAGCCAGTCCAGTGGTATCGATCGCGAAAAATGGCTGACGTACTTCCCCAATGACCCGAGCCTGGATGGCCCGGATCGCACCCTCGACTACCTGTTTTACAGCTCGCGGATCAAGCGGCTGGAGGCCAAGGTGCGCCAGGAGGATACGCTGCGTATCTCAAACCATCTGCCGGTGATTGCCCGCTTCCTGCTGCCGGCCGCGCAATAGCAGGCACCACACAACCAATGTGGAAGCGGGCTTGCCCCCTCCCACATTTGAATCTCTGCCACGCTTATTTTCGGGGTTTGATCCGCGCGGTTGGCTCTGCTATCAGCGGATCATCCGGCCAGTAATGCTTGGGGTAGCGCCCCTTCAAATCCTTCTTCACTTCGGCATAGGTACTGCGCCAGAAGTTCGCCAGGTCCTGGGTCACCTGCACCGGCCGCCGCGCCGGGGACAGCAGATGCAGTTTCACCACCTGGCGCCCGCCGGCAATGCGTGGGGTGTCCGCCAGGCCGAACAATTCCTGCAAGCGCACCGCCAGGATCGGCGGCTGTTCGCTGTAGTCCAAACGCACCGATGAGCCAGACGGCACCTTCACATGCTGCGGCGCCCATTCGTCCAGGCGCTGGGGCAGCGGCCAGGGCAACAGGTTGTGCAGGTAGCTGGAAATATCCAGGTTGGCGAAATGACTCAGGCGCGAGACTTTGCCCAGGTAGGGCATCAGCCAGTGCTCCAGGCTGGCAAGCAAGGCCTTGTCGCTGACGTCGGGCCACTCGCTGGTTTTACCGGCGTCCAGCTGGCGCAGCAGCATCACCCGGGCCTGCCATTGGCGCAGCTCGGGGGTCCAGGGCAGCAGCTCCAGGCCTTTGCGGCGCACCAGGTTGACCAGCGCCTGGCTGCGCGCGGATTCGTCAAGGCCCGTCAGTGGTTCGCGGCTGAGCACCAACTCGCCGAACTTGCGCTGGCGTTCAGCGCGCAATACACCTTCGCGCTCGTCCCAGTCGAGTTGATCGACGTTGCGCACTTGCTCTGCGAGGACCGTGTCGAACAGCTCCGGGTCGAACTCCGCCGCCAAATAGATGCGCTCTTCACGCTGGCCCTGGCGGCTGCCGAGGTCGGCGATCACCAGCCAAGGTTGTTTCATCAGGCTGTCGGCTTCGGCGAACAGCGCGGCGCGACCGTTGGCCAGGCGGTATTCGGCACCGCCGGGGCGACGTTGCTGGGCAACGCGGTCCGGGTAGGCCAGCGCAAGCAAGGCGCCGAGCCAACGTGGATGCTCGGCATCGGCCACGGCTTGCGTGGCCTGGCCCCTTAAGTAACCGCGATATTGCCGCGCCAGTTGCTTGGCCCGCTGCACGCCACCTTGGGCGCCACGCGCACGCTCTTCACCGGACAACAGCGCCAGGCGACTGTGCAAGTCCGCACCGCCGCCGCGCAAAATATCGCGCTCCCCCAATAACGCGGCGACATCACAGGCCATCGCCGCCAGCCCCAGATCCTGCCCGCGCAACAGCAGATGGGCTATGCGCGGGTGAGCCGGCAGCTCGGCCATCTTCTGGCCGTGGGGTGTGAGCGTGTCTTCATTCAAGGCGCCCAGGCGCATCAGCAAATCCTGGGCCTGGGCGTACGCGGCGGTGGGCGGCACATCCAGCCACACCAACTGCGCGGGCGTGACGCCCCAGCGCGCCAGCTGCAAGGCCAGGCCAGCCAGGTCGGCCGCGAGGATTTCCGCACTGCCATACGCGGCCAAGCCTTCATGCTGGTCCTCGGACCACAACCGATAACACACCCCCGGCTCCAACCGCCCTGCCCGACCGGCGCGCTGGGTGGCGCTGGCCCGGGAGATGCGCTGGGTGTCGAGGCGGGTCATGCCGCTGCCGGGATCAAAGCGCGGCACCCGCGCCAACCCGGCGTCGATCACCACGCGCACGCCGTTGATGGTCAGGCTGGTCTCGGCGATGTTGGTGGCCAGCACCACTTTGCGTTTGCCGGCCGGTGCCGGGTCAATGGCGGCGCGCTGGGCATTGAGGTCCAGCTCGCCATGCAGCGGGCACAGCAGCACATCCGGGCGATCCCCCAGGGCATCGGCCAGTTGCTGGTGGACCCGGCGAATCTCCGCCTGCCCCGGCAAGAACACCAGCACGCTGCCGGTTTCATCCTGCAGGGCTTCGAGGACGGTCTGCACCACCCGTGGCTCGATAAATTCGCCCGGCTGATATGGCCGCCCCCAGCGCATCTGCACCGGGAACATGCGCCCCTCGCTGCGCAGAATCGGCGCGTCGTCCAGCAGGCTGGCCAGGCGCTCGCCTTCGAGGGTGGCGGACATCAGCAGGATTTTCAGCGGTTGCTCATCACGAAACAGGTCGCGGCCGTTCAGGCTCAGGGCCAGCGCCAGATCGGCGTCGAGGCTGCGCTCGTGAAATTCGTCGAAGATCAGCAACCCCACGCCCTCCAGCGCCGGGTCGTCCTGCAGCCGGCGGGTGAGGATGCCTTCGGTGACCACTTCGATACGCGTGCGGGGGCCGACTTTGCTGTCGAGGCGGATGCGATAGCCGACGGTTTCACCGACCTTTTCCCCCAACTCGTGGGCCAGCCGTTCCGCGGCGGCACGCGCGGCCAGGCGCCGGGGCTCGAGCATCAGGATGGTTTGCCCGGCCAGCCAGGGCTCATTGAGCAGTGCAAGGGGGACACGGGTGGTTTTACCCGCCCCTGGCGGCGCTTCAAGTACGGCGTTATCACGGGTATTCAGAGCATCGCGCAGAGCTGGCAAAATGGAATCTATGGGCAACGAGTTCATGACGGCTCCAAGGCTGGTCGCGGATTGTAACGGCGAACCGGCCTTGTTCCACAACCTTAACCCGACGCGATCAAGGCCTTGGGCACCTCTGCCACGCCCGCCACAGGTTGGTGGATGTGCATGAAGAGCGCCACCACGTCCCTGACATGCTGGCGAGCTTCCTCACCGACCATCGGTGCGCAAAAACCAATCAGGACACGGAAATACTCCCCGCCTTTGAGTAGACAAAAGAAGCGTTCGGCGGCTTTCTGCGGGTCGTCGACGCGTAATCGCCCAGTGAGGGTGGCCAGCGCCAGTAAACGGCTCATCTCGTTGAGCATGTGCTGTGCGCCCGCCTCATAGAACATGCGGGCGAGCATGGGCTCCTGGGTCGCCATGGACACCACGATGCGTTGCAACTGCACCGCTTCGCGGCTGCTGATCAGCTCGTGATAATGCCCGCCGATTTTCAGCAGCACGCTTTCAATGCTCGCTTGCGGTGAAAACTCGAACAACCGCTCAGGCAACTGCTCTTCGCACTTGGCGGTGATTGCCGCCGAGAACAGCGTCGCCTTGTCACAGTAGTGGCTGTAGACCGTCAATTTGGACACCCCCGCCTCGGCAGCGATGGCGTCCATGCTGCTGCCTTCATACCCCTTGCGTAGAAAGAGTTCCTTGGCAGCCTCAAGAATGGCTCTGCGTTTGGTTTGATCTTTCGGACGGCCTATTTTGTTTGTCAGCGCTAAAGGCTCGGACATCTGACTTCCCCATACGGTTAATCTTGGCTTGAGACTGAATACACGTTCGCGCTCAACGGCGGATACGTAGGTTCAGACGTTGAAATACGTGCTCATTCGGGTCTGCCGTCGCCGGCAAACGTCGTTCATCCACCCGAAGACATGGGTTTGAACAGTGACTGGCCGGCGCTCGCATAGGCTTGGGCAGAAGCCTCCTTGCGCCCGGCCCCGATCACATCGCTGATGTCGAAAGGCACCTTCACGCCGCGCTGGGCGGCGGGCCGTTGCTCAATGGCGCTCAGCCATCGTTGCAGGTGGGGCAAGTCGTCAATATCGATACCCGACCATTCATGGCCCCGCGCCCAGCACCAGTTGGCGATGTCGGCGATGCTGTAGTCGCCTGCCAGGTACTCGTGCGCTGACAGGCGCTGGTCCAGCACGCTCAACAGGCGTTTGGACTCGTTTTGATAGCGCGCAATGACACTGGGGATTTTTTCCGGAAAGTACCGGTTGAACACATTGGCCTGGCCCATCATCGGCCCCAGCCCGCCCATCTGGAACATCAGCCACTGCATCACCAATGACTGCTGCTTCACGTCGTCAGGCAGCAAGCGGCCATGTTTTTGCGCGAGATAAATGAGGATCGCGCCGGACTCGAACACGCAGAAGTCGTCTGCGCTGTGATCGACAATCACCGGAATGCGCCCATTGGGATTAAGCGTCGTAAAGTCAGGCAACTGTTGCTGCCCGCGCTGCAGGTCTACCAGCTTGACCGTGTAGGGGACGGCGAGCTCCTCCAGCATTACCGAGGCTTTCCAGCCATTGGGCGTGGCATAGGTATATAAATCGATCATGTCTTCATCCTTGAAAGTGTGTCGAGTGAGGCGCGTCCGGTTTCAGGTGTCCAGCACCGGGTTGGCGGGGGTGTCAGGTTGGCGCCGGCCGTAGAAGTGATAGAGCAGATAGGGAATCCCCACGGCATTGCAGAACACCGAGATAAGAATCGCCAGGGCGCAGAAGGCTCCAAACAGCCGAGTGAAGTACGACTCGCCCATGACCAGCACAAGAAAGCCCGAACATAACACCAGGCCCCCGGTCAGCAAGGCTTCCCCGACGCCCTCGAAAATGGAGCGGGTCATCTCCTCGGGTGTGGCGCTGAGAGGGAAGTCTTTGACGTGGTAGAAGCAGTGAAGCGAAGCGTCCACCACCAGGCCGAAAATGATGCAGGCAATCATCGACGTGCCGATATTGATCGACAGCCCCAATGCGCCCATCACGCCGAAGGCCACGATGAGCGGCATCGTATTGGCGACCACGGCAATGCCCGACACCCACAGTGAGCGCGTCAACATCAGGAACGCCGCGAACATGCACGCGATGGCAAAGCCAATGCCCCACCACATGCCTTGCACCATTTTTTGCACCATCGCCGCCTGAATCACCGAATAGGAGGTAAGGCTGTAGGTGAATGCCGGTGAACTGTGTTGCGTCGTGTAGGTTTGCAGCGCCTCGATCACCTGTTGCATTTGCGCGTAGGGCAGTTGCTGCATGCGGATGCGTATACGGGTGGTCTGATTGTCATAGTCGAGAAAGCTCTTGAGCTCGTTATCGGGGCCGGCCAATGAGTAGGTGAACACATACTGCTCTGCGGCTTCGCGGCTCTGCGGCAACGTGTAGTAACGCGCGTCTCCTCCATTCATCTCACGGTGTATGTCCTTGAGGAAATCGACGACCGAAACGCTCTTGTCCACACCCTGGAGGCTGGCAATGAAGGCCTGCAGTTGAACAATTTCGCTGAGCACGGCCGGCTCCAGCACACCGCCTTTTTCGGCGGTACGCAGGCTGACTTCCAGGCTCGCCACACCCCCCAGTTGCCGCTCGATGTAATCGGTCGAAGACCTGACAGGCGTGGCGGGGTCAATAAAATTCAAAAACGACGCTTCCACATGCAGCCGACCCAGCGGCACCAGGGCCACCAGGACCACCAACACCGTCAGCACCGGCAATGTGCGGCGCGAGCGATACAGGGGCTCAAGACGTCGCACCCAGGTGGCGTATCGATGGTCGGGCACCTTGCGCGCCAGCCTGGCCGGAATGCACTCCAACAGACGGGGCATGACCATCAGCGATATGACATAGGCGGCAATAGCCGCCAACGCAGCGATGACACCAAACGCCCTGATCGGGGCGACCTCACTGACGGCAAGGCTTAAAAAGCCGATGGCCGTGGTCGCCGACGTCAGAAAACAGGGCATGAGATTGACGCTCAGCGAGTGCTCGATGGCCTGCACTTTCGTGGCAGCATTGTTCAGCGCCTGGCGGTAGGTATCCAGAATGTGCAGGCAATCGAGAACAGCGATGCACATCAGTACCGACGGTAGCCCGACCGTCACGGCATTGACCGCAACCCCCAGCATGCCCATGGCACCGAGCAACAGCACCACGCACAGGGTCACCACCGTCAAGACCACCAACACATCGCCCAGGTTACGTAGCAACACCATCAACAAGACGAACAGAACCAGGGATGTCAGAGGGATAAAGGTTTTAAGGTCCGACCACATATCGCTGGTCACCCGGTGCTCCACCACCGGCTCACCGGCGACATAGAACACCGGAAAACCCGCCTTGATCATCTGCGCGTCAAGCGCCGACAGAATGCGCTCGAACTTGCCGTCGCCACTGTCGGTTCGGGCTTCAATAAGGAGGGCGGGGATCTGCCCATCCAGTGAAATCAGATCGCGTTGGTACAGGGGGCTACTGAGCAGTTTTTCGGTAATTCGCCGTACGTCATACGACCCCGGCTGCGCCAACGCCTGTGCAGCGGGCAGGATATCAATGGACTGATCCTGGCCATAAATGATGTTGACCGTGGCAATACTCGTGGCTCGAGCTACGTCTGCCATCCCCTCGATTTGCTCGGTGACGGCCTTCAGCCGCGCCATGACCTCAGGGCTGAACACCACCTGGCGTGGCAGGGCCACCACCACCATGCGGTCGTCACCGAACACCTTTTTGAAACTGTCGTAACGCAGGCGCTCCACATTGCCCTGCGGCAGAAATGACTCGATCGAGGCATCGAAGCGGGTATCCAACAAGCCTGGAGAAAGGCCCAAAACACAGACGATTACGAATAGCGCATTAAACGTGCGCCACTTGACCAGATAGCGAACCAACGCAGCAGTACGCATGCAAACACCTCACTCAGCCACATCACACTCGATCAACATTGATCGATGCTCAGATCGTCTGGTCCATCAGGGTTGAAACGATGATCCCGGCCAGGCCGAACAGGCAGGCGATGCCAACGACATAGGAGAGTGTGCGCCATGGTTGCCAGCGTGCCAGGTAAGTCACGGTGTGCAGCACGCGCGCGGCGGTGAATGTGTAAAACAACCCGATGGCCGGTTCGGCAGGTGCGCCAACCATGACGTAAAGCGCGCCCAAGGCAAAAAAGAGTGGGATGTTTTCAAGGTCGTTCATCCATGCCTGTGCAGCACGTGCGACCTGGGGTAATTCTTCCGGGCTGGCGGGGCGCCCGACAAACTTTGCATCCTCTGCATTCTTGAAGGTCAGCCGGCCAATTCTATAAATACCTTGATACAAAGAAATGGCAAACATCTTCACAAACAACACAACTACACACAGTGCATAGCTAAACAAAATAGCGCTCATATCTACTCCTTTAGAGTCAGGGCAATCCGTTCTTGCATAGCGTTTCAGGCTTGCGGGCATCAAACAGACTGCCCGGGCCGGGTACGCCGTTTTTATTTTTAATGACCTCGTTTAACGCGATACTCGACGTACAAACTCCTCCGTGTCGAACTCAAAGGCCAGCTTGGCCCCTGTGGCCTTGTCCGAGCCCCAGCCCTCTTTAAGCACAGTGAGCACGGTCTGACGGAAGCGAGGTGAGGTAATCCACATCAATGAGAACATCTTGTTTCCCATCACCAGTTTGTTGATTGCACGTGAAGCAATTGCAATCGATGGCACTGGCGTCTCGACACAATGCCACCACCAGTGCGGCGAAAACAGCACGTCGCCAGCCTCCAGCGTCGTCGTGTATTTGGGAATGTACCGGTAGAGCGGGTAACCGTCAGCCTCAATTTCGTCGTGGCTTTTGCGCCAATCCAGCATTGTGGCAGCGTAGAACATATCCTTGCGCGTGATCGGGTGCATCCACATCGAGTGTTTTGGATGGACGAACGTCCACTTTTTCACGCCGTTGACCATCGTGAACAAGTTGGGGCCACCCGTGCAGTGCCAACCGGAGATCACGCCGCCGGCGGAGAGAAACAACTGAGTCGACATGATGCGTTTGTCACGCGTACTCAAATATTTGCCCAGGGTGTCCAGGTCCAGTTCGTTTCTGAGTTCCGGGTGTTTATTGAACAGGTCCTCCGTATGGCCGGGGTAATAGGAGCCGCCCTGGCGGATGTTCTCGACCACTTCCGACAAAGGCAAGTCAATGTACTGCAACGCCTTTTCGTTAAGCTCCGTGCCCCGTACCCGAGTGGCAACCTTCACATCGCCATAGTGTTCGGCGAAGAATTCGGGGGTCCACTTCTTAACCGCCTCCCAGTCTTTGGCCGCGCCTCGAAAACTACCGGTGTGTTGGGCTCCAGGAAAATCTTGTGGAAGTTCTCCGGCGACAGGTCTTTGATCGAGACCTCCGGCACCGGCAGGGTCGGACCATCACCATAAGCACGGGACTGCTCGCGGATCTTTGCTTCGATACTCTTTGTGCGCTTGATACACGCGGGTGAGCCGTAGGGGCCATGATCCTTGCGCCCGACAAAATAATAGCGCCGCAGAAAATCGGTCCAGTACTGGGCCCTGGTCACCAGATCGATCTTAGGGTCATGGGTTAAATCAATGGTTGGAAAATCAAATTCCGCACTTGCGGGCACCGCTTTCATCACCTTGTCCATACTTATCTCCCTGTCACCTTCTTGGTGTTTTGTGGTCAGACTCACGGTTGCGGCTACGCACTTACAGCAACGGCGTCACCGAATATTCTTATCAAGGCGTCCTCCGGCCACTCTGTGCGGCCGATGGCACTGAGTTGCGCAATCGGGGTTCCGAATAAAAACTCTTGAACATGCGCACGCAAATCCAGGGCAAGCAGGTCAATGCGCATCGCAACGGCGGGGGTGTTGTACTTGCTGTAATAACGCGTTTCGGAAATGGCACTCACCCCCATGAAGCGGTAAAGCGCCTGATGTTTGGGAGGGATCGCAAACATGATGTCCGTATAACCTTTACAGAACTTAGCGTGCTGCAATGCAATTCTGAAAAGCGAATAAACGTTTACCATTTTTTCGGGGTCGTGCACGGTATAGGCAATGGCCCCGAAATACGAAGGGTCTACCGCCAGCATTCCGAACTCGGCCAATACCCGGCCCTCTTTGCGCAAGGGCGCCAGGCAATCTTCGAATACCGCGTCCATCGGCAACTTATCGTCGGAGTCCGGTATGGACGTGACGGTCATGGCCACCTCTCCCGAGACTTTACCGATAAACGTCACGGTCTCCGGGTTCAGCAGAAACGCATTGGTAAACAGCCCATTCTGCTTCGGCTCCGCCAGCCCCTTACGAAAATAGGCGCTATAGACCAGGCGATAGGCCGACTCTCGATCATCCACAGTGGCGGCATTGCTCAAATGAATGTCCTGGGCCATGGCGTGCCGACCCAGCGAGCGTTTAAGTTGATCCCCCGGCCGGCGGTTTTCTTTCCACATCTCCCGGTCTACACGCAGCCGTTGATATAAATTCCTGACGCAACGCGGCCACGCCGGCTTTCCATCAATGATCGGCGCGCTACATTGAGCGGTCCAGCGTGCATCCGCCGATGCGCAGGTGACGCGGATAATTTGCACCTTGAAAAGAACATCCTTATCGGCAATGTCATCGCGCAAACCAACTTGAACGATACGTCCAGGCGTCAGTTCCCGGTCAGTCACGATCACCAACGCGTATTCGGTCAGTTGTGTAACTTGCACGTCGGTGGTGCATTCATCGGATAAGGTCATCTGCGCGTTTATTGGACAGACCAAATGATCGGAACTGTCAAAAAAACCGGCGTCTAGTTGTTCGCTGCCCGCGTCTCTGTCGGCACTCAACAGAGGCATTGTTATAAATGTCATCCGCTATCCCTCGCTCTTCAGGTAGTTGCCACTTTCATCATCGCCACTGACTGTCAGTGTGCGTTTAACGAATCAACGACTGTTCATTAACCAGCGGCTTTTTATTATTCCTGACGCTGTCTCGCTCATTAATGGGTGCGCGCGCCAACGGTGGCGTCGGGCTGACCGGAACCAGGCGTACGATCGGCAGCGTAATCACGGTGGCAAACAATGCGACCACCATTAAGATGCCGTACAACTGTGCGGAAATAACGCCGACTTCCAACCCAACCGTGAGCAGGATGATTTCCATCACGCCCTTGGTATTCATCAGCGAAGCAACGACGAATGAGTCGGGCCGTGACAGGCCAGTCAATCTGGCAGCCAGGTAAGAAAAGCCCACTTTCCCAACCGCGCCGACCACAAAGAAAAGGCCGCCCCACATCAGCAGATACACGACGTCCCCCGCCTCAATCGCCACGTTCATGGCGGCCGTGCCGAAGAACAACGGGGTGAAAAACATACTCACGAGGGCGTGAGGGCCTTTGTCCCAATACAGGCGCAGTACGGCGTGTTTGCGAAACGCCAGGCCCGCGACAAAGGCACCGATCGTGACATGGGCATTGGCCAGGTCGCTGACCACGCAAAAAGCGAACAGCACCACCAACGGCACGATGATCACACTCGCGCCAATCGCGTCCTGCCCAACCGGAGTGGATGAAACATAGATGCGGCTCACCAGGCACTCCGCCACCAGCACCAGCAGCAACAGGGCAAGGCTGGAGTACAGAATGCCGTGCCCGGCGCTGCTGGAAACCAGCATCAGCACCACCGACAAGGCGAACCACGCAAGAATGTCGGTAATCACTGCGGCGTTGAGCACCAAGGCTGACAGGCGACGATGCAGGAAACGTTTGTCGTCAAGAATGCTGGCCAGTACCGGCACCGCCGTAGCGGCCATGGCGACCCCAAAAAACAGCATATAGGGCGTACGCTCTGTGCCTTGTGCGAAGACACCGTGAGTGAAGTAAGCCAATATGACACCGGCCAACCCGGCCCCCAGGAACCCCGCAACAGCAATACCGGCGGCACTCTGGCGCTTAACGTTATGGGGCACCGCAGGCGTTTTGCCTGCCTCCAGGCCAAGACCGAACATGATGAAAACCAGCCCGATTTTACTGAGTGCCATCAGGCCAATCACATTGGAAAAAAAGTAACGCTTGAGTTCGGGGTCATACGCACCCAACACCATAGGCCCAATAATAATGCCCGTGAGCAGATGCCCGATCACCGTAGGTTGCCCCAGCCAAACGGCGACGCGCCCCAGAACATGAGCCACAAAAAGTATCAACAACAGCTGGATGAAGATGCTGGCAACGTCCATGTTCGACTATTCCTGCGCGAGTAATTGAAGACGGTTCAAAATGAACGGTCGCCTTTATGAAAAGCGCCCAACCTGCGTTAACTCAACGTTCCGGCATTGGCGAATGCGCATGCTGTTTAACGCTACGCCGGTGGCCTGTAAGCCAGAACACGCACACACCCAACACCGCACAAAGACACACCACCACGCTATATAAAATGGCCGGCACCGCCATATCGACACTGCCCAATAGGCCGGCGATAACCAAGGCCAACGCACTATTCTGAATCCCGATTTCCACCGTAATCGCTCGCACTTGCGCCGTGTTTAACCGGGTCAACTTTGCGACCCCGTAGGCCAGCCCCATACAACTGCCAAATAGCACCAACAAAGCCAGGCCAACGCGCTCGATAAATCCATAAATCAACTGAAACTCCATGGCCAGGACACTCAGCACCATCAGCATCAGAAAGCTGAAGCCCAATACGCGCAGTGGCCCCTCCAGGCGCCGGGCGGCCTGCGGTAGTCGTTTGGCCACGGCCATACCGAGTGCCAGGGGAATGAGGGTGATCACGAATAACTTGATCACGGTATCGGTCATGGGCAATTGCAGCCCCTGATGACCCGCCTGCCAATAAGACAAGGCCATGCCCGCCAATAGCGGCACCGAAACAAAGGCAATGCAACTTGAAACAATGGTCAGTGAAATGGACAGCGCCACATCACCTTTGATTAAAAATGAAATCGTATTAGAGGCCACACCGCCAGGGCATAACGACAAAATAACCACACCCAGCGCCAATGCCGGCTCCAACTTGAACAGTAGCGCCACGGCGACACCCAGTAGCGGCAAAACCACCACTTGTCCCACCAGGCCGACGATGGTTGCTGTCGGTGTTTTCACCAGGTTTACAAAATCCTGGCGCCTCAATCCGAGCCCCATCCCCATCATCATCACAAACAAAATGGCCGGCGCGATCACTCTGGCCAGTTCAATGGTTTCCATAGCTGTGATCTTCCCGGGATGATGAAAGTTGATGTTTTAAAAACGCGATCACCCGTTGCTCTGCCAACTTTGTCGGGTGGTGCTCCTCGTCGACATAACTGACCCCCAACACCGAATGCGCCCACCGCCCTATGCCATGGGGGTTGTGCGGTGATGAGTCGATTTCATAGGCGTGGAACTGGCTTCCGAACTCGGCCCTGAGCCGTTCGAATCGACTGTCCGGCACCGCCGGGTCACCGGTAAAACGCAGGCCCAGTATTTCGATGCCTCCCTGGCGCGCGCGCTCTTTAACCCGCGCAAGCGTGGGCTCGTCCATCCCCAGCGCGGCGCCCTGCGCCGCCGATAACGCAAAGGGCAAGGACGGGTTGGCTAACACAGGCGCGATGACCGATGCATCGGCCATCATCGCCAGCCCAAACCCGCCGGTCAGGCACATGCCGATCACGCCCACGCCCTCCCCGCCGCACACCTCATGCGCATGGCGGGCGAGCGCTCTGAGCCACTCGGTGATCGGGCTGACCTTGCGCTTGGCGAGCACGTGAAACTCTCTGGATACGCAGACCTTGCCCATGCACCCCACGACCGATGCCGGCGTGACGACCACTCCTGGCTCGCCGAACAGTACCGGCAGCCACACACTGAACCCTGCCCCCGCCAGTTGCCTGGCCAGCCGTACGACACCGGCGTGGAGCCCGGGGACTTCATGCATGAGCACAACCCCTGGCCCTTCGCCGATGCGATACACCTGTCGTGCGACGCCGGCATAAGGAAATTCGAAATGGGCAAAGCCATCAAACAACGCGTCCAATCGGCGAGTGTTTTTCATCTGGATGCCCCTGTTCCCTGCCTGCCGACGTTCATGCGCAATCTCGCGATTCGCTGGCAACCGGGGACGCTTGTCGATGCGCGCAATGGACCTGCTGGCCAGGCGCAGCCAGTTTCAAATCGGCCAGTTGAAGCTCCAGGTCATCCAGCGACTTCTGGATGTAGCGCCCCATCAGGATTTGCTTTCGCACCATGAAATCCATCAGTGCGAAAATGATCCGCCACTTCAGGCGACCGGCCTTGCCCTCACGCACCAGTTGGGCGAATTCCGGCTTATAGGGGTTGTATCCAAGGTTCTTGAGATCCGAGTACATCAGCAACCAGTTCAGGGTGAAGTTGCTCAGCACCGGGTTAGCGTGAATTTTGCTCTGCACCAACTTCAAGTCGATGACCGTGCGGATGACCTTCGCCTGGTCGTATTCCCAAGCATGGAAGGGCGCAAGGACCCGAGGTAAAGCCCGCCCGGCGGCATCGCGTTTCGGGTCCCAGAACAGCTCCAGCTCATGCGCCTTGAATAGCCCGCTCGCAAACAGTTCGTGAGGCGTCCAATCCTGCGCAATACGCGCCGGCGACATTTCATACAGCATCCGCTCGGGAGCGGGTTGTCCCGGCGAATACCCGGTGAAAATCAGCGGAATGTCACGCTCAATCGCGAAGCGCAGAAGGTCTCCCTCGCGGATGTCCAACCAGAAATAACACACCGTCTGGACGGCTCCTCCCGGCTTCTGGTTCATCAGCAAGTGGCGGATGAAACGCTTGTAGAGGCTTGGGCTGGGTGTGTGAACGTAATGGTCGACACCCAGCGCACCGATGGTTCGCCGGATGTTTTCCCAGGTTCTGGGCGGTATGTCGTAGTCGCTCGTGTAGGCCAATACTTTCAACCCGTAGTCGACCACTAGGCGGTGCAGCAGGTAGCAACTGTCTTTGCCTCCACTGAAAGAGACCACACAGTCGTAAACCTTGCCCTGCCCCTTGGCAGCCCGAAGCGTACGCTCCAGGTCTTGCTCGAAGAGCTCGCGCTGCGCCTCCTGGCGTTGCCTGCCTCCGCCTGCCCATATACGACATAGGTTGCAGATACCATCCGAGTCCAGTGCAACGCCCTCGACATCGTCAGTCAGTAAGCACTCGCCACATACTTTTTTCGCCATACCGAACGATTCCTTATTACCTGCCCATATCCAGTCCGATGCGGTTCAACTTATACGCTGAGCGCAGCACTATTACGTTTCAACAGGCCATAAGACTGTTTGGCCATGTGCAATGCTTCGCCCAGGAAGTCACCATAAGCATCCAGGGCTTGTTCACCGATTTTCACCAGGTGTTCAGTGAATTCAGGTTTAAGCGCGATAAGTTCCGCCACCACTTGGAAGTTGGTATCGGTATGCCCGAAGTCAAAATGGACATGTTCGCTCAGGAACGAAATACTTTGGCGCCCCTCTTCGCACAAGGCTTGTGCACAGGCTTTCATCAGCGGCGGGCCATATTGCGTGGTGATCAATTCGATCTCGACATCAATGGCCAACTCGGCCCAGGGGGCCGGCCCGGACACAACGTCTTTATGCAACTTATGGTAGTGCTTTACCGACGGCGTCATATTTGACGCGAGCAACTGCCCGGCATCCAGCGGAGTATCCGGATATTGTGCATTCCACAATGCCACCAACTTGTGGGTATCCGCCGCGGCCCATTCGTGATGCCCGTCTTCTTCCTCGGTGTGTTCCTTGAAAAACTCCGCCAGCGCGTTTAACCCCAAGGCCTCGCAGCGAACGCCGGCCGTGGCGAGGAACTCAGGAATCGGGGTAGTCAGCGCCGCACTCAAGGCACACCAATGGATCATGAACAGGTTGAGAAGGGGTGCATCCATGGACGTATTGAAGAGCTGCTGAACATCCTGGCGTTCGGAAAACAGGGCCCTGGCACTGTCCATCCGAAGTTGGTACTCGTTGGTTTCAATGTTTCCTTTGAGATCATTCATTATTCACGCTCCTAGGTGTAATGGATCAATCGCTGAAACTTTCACTTAACTCTTCTGGAAAACCCAAGACGTGCGCGGCCACGAGAGTGGCTGACTCCCACGCAAAGCGTTTATCCAACGTCAACTACGTGACCAACGAGATATACGTCCCGTTAATCGTTAAAAGAAATAATGAACCCCTGCGTACAACTGGTCATTATCTCGGAACTGCCCGAAGATCCCTTCATCGGCGCCGGCAAAGTGCAACCCGCCGCCCCGAACTTCCCAGTCGTCAGTCACCCGCCAGCGCACCTGCAGGCGCATGAACCTATCAGTCATGTTTAAAAATTCTCGGCCCTGGAACTCCAGCCATACATCTTCGCCCGCCAAGGGAACGTTGAGTCGAAAAGTGATACTTGAACGCAACTTGTCGGGTTGCATCAGCCCATTGTGGTTTTCAATGTAATCTGCGGTGTATTGAACATTGACATAAGTTCGTGAGGCGAAGGTGTAGTCGACTCCGGCAACAGCCCTGACGGTATCCCGGCGCTCCACCAGCCCCGGAACGCTCATGTCATAGGTGACATACCCCGCGTCCGTCACATAGGCTAATTCGCCACGCAAACCCACCCCCTCACGCCCCGTCTCGAACGCCATCGAGAAGGTTTGCTGGCGGGCGTGATAGGGCCGCACGCTGCCCACGTAACGACCGTTGCTATCAACCCCTTCAATATCCGCCTCAAAGGCTGCCAACTGTTCAAAGTGATAGGCGTAATTGAGCGAGAAATCGAAGGTATCCCGGCGCGTTACACTGCGCACGGCAAACACGCTGTCGCCCAGCCGTCCATCTTCGGTTGCCGAGGAGCGCTCGCGCAGCCCGAGGCCTCGCACGTAGTTGTTCTCGACGAACAAACTCCATTCATCTCCCGGTCGGGCCAGCAGGTCTTCCCTGAACCTTGGCAGCCAGATGACCTCGATGAAGTCCTTGGCATTCAAGGCATATTTGCCGCTCACGGCCGTCACCGGCCATTTGCGCTCAAACCTGGACTGAACCAGAAAATAGCGAAAATCCTGCGGTGTAAAACTGTCGATCACGCTGACTTCGTCGGCGACCCCCCACTGAATGACCTGCCGCCCGAGACGCCACACCACGGCATCGGTTTCAACTTCCAGGTAACCTTCCCAGAGGCGCGCCGCCTGATCGTTCTCGTCGCCAGCTCCGCGCATTTTCTGACGCTGAAGCTCAATATCCGCGGATAGCACTAAACGGGTCGTGTCCCACTGATGATCCAGTTCGAATCGGCCCCGGCCTTTATAGCCCGTATCGATTGCTGACTTGAGCCCGCCCGCGCCCGACGCTTGGTCACTGCTGCCCAACCCCACGGCAGAGCGCAGGTCGAGAAAACCGGTGGTGGTGGTATAGCCGTTTTCCCACAACGCAGTAGTCCGGGCGCCGGCATCGTCCGAGGCACCGGCGGCGGAACTGGCCATTATCGCCAAGGGGCCGAGCAGTCTCTTGACCAGTGCCAGGCTCATTCCGCCATCCCGCTCATTTCAGCATTGACCAACTGCATCAGGTCCGAAGGCTGCGGAAAGTGTTCGATATTGCGCTCCATCTGGCGAATAGACACGGTGGGCATATCCAGCCCCGTATTGACCCGAACCCATTTTCGCTCCAGCGAGGTACGGTGCCCGTTGCGGTAGTCGGTCACGTTCACGAAACGCTCGTACAAGGCATCGCCATAGGCGCTGACCTGCTCCCGTTCAACCCGCTTGATCAACGTACCGTTGGCATCGAAGAAGTCGATCTGGTTCGGGAAGTACGTCCCATCGGCGCGAATAAAGTAACGGCGCTTGGCGTAGGCCGAGTTCGATGAAGGCTTGGCGATACAATCGACCACATAAACCCCGGCAGCGGCCTGGTCCGAAGACGGCGCGAAACGAAATTCCCAGTCTTCCAGTTTCAGCTTCTGCAGATCCTCATAGATCAGATCCGACCCCACCCACGTCTGGTGCTTTGAGGAAACGCGTCGCACGCGGCTGGCGGCTGGCAAGTAGAGGTACTGCAAATCCTCCGCCCCTTTGACCTCCTCGTTAAACGTCGCAATGTTCCTGATACTTCGGGGAAAGAAGAATTTCTGCAGGTCGAGCGCGCCCTTTTCGCCGCTCAAGTGATACCAGACAAACCCGCGTTTCCTGCTGACGCCCTCTTTGTCGGTCAATGTAATCACCAACAGCGAGGTCGAGTCCTTGCCAATGGGGCGCTCTTCCGAGCGGGAAATCACCTCCTTGGGATCGGGGACTGAGGTCGGCAGGTTGCTCGCAAAGACGAGGGACGGGAACAGGAGGCACGCTCCCAGGAATGAACGCTTCACAGGCCGATACTCTCAACGGGTCGATAAGTCGCCAACAACGCGCCGCTGAAACCTGCGGGCCGGTTGACCTCCTCAAGTGCAATAAACTCATGCGCCTCGGACAGCGCCGCGCGAATGCTCGCCGCAGCCGATTCGATGGCGTGATCGTCCTTGCCCAGAATGGGCACGGCAAAACGGATCACCGCGTCGCCCGCCTCTTGCGATGCCCCCGGGTTGAGCGCGCCTCTGACGCCGTACTTCACGTACAGATGATTCAAGAAGGCACGGTGCGGGTGCCGGTGGTGCGCGATGCTGCCGGACACCGCCGACGCCTTCAGGAACACCGCATGAGCACAACCCGGCGTAACCACCTCGCAGTGCGGCGCCAACAGGGCCTGAAACCGCTCGACCCGCCGCGCCCGCTCGACGACCCGCTCAATCAACACCGGCACATCCGCCATCACCGCTGCCAACCGGTGCTTGGCAGCGACATCGAGGCCAGTGCCGAAAAGCAGGGCCTGGTCCCTGCATTGCTCAAATACCTGGCGATCGCGCACGGCCAGAACACCACCAATGGGCACCGGGAATTCTTTGCTTGCGCTCAGCCAGATCCCGTCCACCAAGGCACACAGCTCAAGAACAATGGCAGGAATACTGCTGGCGCCTTCTGCACGATTACGCTGCTGAATCAGGTAGGCGTTGCTGAAGATCCGGGTGGCGTCGAGATAGATCGGGATCCCATAGCGCTCCGCCACTGACCGTACCGAGCGCAGGTTTTCAATAGACAGTGGGTGCCCGCCAATCGCGTTGGTACAAGCCTCCAGCATCAGGCAGGGAACCCTGGCTCGACCGCTGTTTTCAAGGAATCGCGCCAGGGCGGCGGTGTCGATGTCCCCACAAAACGAATTTTCGGATGCCTCGGGTCGCGCAGACGGCATGGGCATGGACACTGCGCCGTTTCGCGCCAGATGCACGGCGGCGGTCGGAAACGGCAGGCTGCCCGGCACACAATCACCTGGCGCAGCCAGCACATTGCTGAGCATCGCTTCCGCCAGGCGCCCCTGTGCAACCGGAATGGCCAGTGGCATCCCGAACAATTGCGTAAGGCACTTCGACAACCAGAGGTCGGTGTGCTCATCCGCATCACCGCTCGGGGCAAACGAGAGGCCCACGGCATTCATCAGGCTGTCGGTCTGATAATCGTCGACCACGCAGCCCGCCGGCACCAGGTCCAGGTTGAATCCGGCCTGCGCGAGGATGTCGCGCCGCAATGTGGCAGAACCTGCACCAGCGGCACTCATGCGCTGGCGTCCAGGGCAGAAATATCGATGACCTTGTGGTTCATCCGGTTCAGATCGAAAAACATCACATTCGGCAGCACGATGGGGGCCCGAAACCCGGGTGCGATGTCGTGCAACAAGTAGTTCACACATTCGGTCGCCAGCAATGACGTCGCAATCAGAGGCCCTACGGCAACGGTGGGCACCTTGCCGATCTCCAGGCTTTTCACGATGGCCTGCATGTGCTGCGGCACGAAGATCTCGTCAAAGATCGGCGGCAATTTGCCCTGCTCCTTGGCCGCCTTGAGTGTCTGGAGCCAATAATCCATAGCCAAGCCCTGTGGCGAGGAGCACAGCGCAAAACAGCCAAACCCCATGATGGGACCGACCACGCTGAAAACGCCCAACTGCCGAGCCTTACGGTGCAGCGACTCGCGTAACGCATGGGGAACGTTGGCGTCCAGACAGTCCACCATGATGTCGGCGCCTGAGAGGAATTCAGCCTGGTTGTGGTCGGTAACGCCTTCGACGTAAATCTCGACTTTGGCAAGCGGGTTCAGGTCGAGGATGAGCTCTCGGTAGACCAAGGCCTTGTTACGCCCCATCGAACTGCCGGTGGCAGCCCATTGACGGTTCATATCCGGCGGGTCAAACACACCGGGATCGGCGAGCCTGAATGTCTCCACGCCCATGCGACACAGCGTCAAGGCCATGGCGCCCCCCACCCCGCCGCAACCGGCGATCACCACACTGCAGCCCGCGAGCTTTTCAATGCCTGCTTCGGTCAGCAACGGCATCGACCTGTTCAACATCTCGTCTTTGCTCACGCTCATGCTCCCTGTTGTTATTTTCCATAGAAGTCAGAAAAATCTGTGTATTCCGCCACTGCATAAACAGGCTGCTGCTGTTGACATTAACAACCACACGATCGGCACGGCACGCATGCGCCGCGTGGCCACAGCCCATAGCTGAAAACATCGAAAAAACAAGGCAGATAATTAGCCACCCACTAACTAAACTGGCGATACCACAAATACAAACAACACTCACAAGTACAACAACAAAAACAGAACAAAACCGTTCAACACCCATCAAAAGAATGAACTTAGTAGTTCAGTAACACTAACTAAACCAAGCAGTCCATTTAAAAATGCCAAATAGAAAACGATGCCAGATACAACTATAAATACCTTAGAAATCATATAATTATGAGTTTTTATGTGCGTTTATTTCAGACCGCAAATGCAAAAATAGCCCTCGCAGCAGCCTAAGCCTTGCCGCCCACCCAACACAAAAAGTACCCAGTGCCATACGTGCTCACGCAAGCGACAAATCGCTTGGCGACGCCATCAAAACAGAACTTTCCAGTATAGAAACAGTTCAACCCATCCGTGGAGAACCCTTGGCTTGCCCAAGAATATCGTTATTCCATTATTCGTCACAAAGATATTAAACACAGTTTTAAACCTATTCAACCCATGAAATAAACATTCTTGCGAAACATGGGCAAACAGAGAACATGCAACCACAAAAAAACCACTGTCGCGCTCAGCAACCGCTCTATTCATGGACTTTTAGTTCGCAGCACTGACTTATCGCAAATACTACAAAATGTAAAAGACCGATCAATACTCTATGAGCAGAGAGACGATGGCGTGGCCATGGACATTTCTCGCCACGGCCGCCTTGGGAGAGGTTTGTGGGTGGCGGTTCCTATATAGTCGCGTTTTCAACCGTTCAGGAGAGCCCCTATGCGTATCGCTTCCCGTGTCATCGGCGGTGTCCTCGCCGTCACCCTGCTGAGCCAACTCACCGCCTGCGGATCGATTTTCTACCCCGACCGCCGTGGCCAGATCGACGGCAAGATCGACCCGACGATTGCCGTGCTCGATGCCGTGGGCCTGCTGTTTTATGTGATCCCTGGCCTGATCGCGTTTGGCGTCGACTTCGCCACCGGCGCGATTTATTTCGAGCCGGGCAAGACGGCTCAAGTCGCGCCGGAAAAACTCCAGGAAGCCATCGGCGCCGACGGCAAGGTCGACAACGCCAAGCTGCAAACCATTATCCAGAAGGAAACCGGCCGCACCTTGCCACTGGACGATCCACGCATGATTCAGTTCAAAGGCAGCGTGCAGCAATTGGCCGCCCTCGGCCTGCAACCTGCCGCATAAGGACTGTTTATGACCAGCAGTCCCGAACACGCGCGGTTGTTGCGCCTGGCCACCCGCGCGTCGGTAGGTGTGGCCTGTGTGCTGATCATCACCAAGGCCGTCGCCTGGTGGTTCAGTGGCTCGGTAAGCATGCTTGCCGGGTTGACCGACTCACTGCTCGATGGCGTGGCTTCACTGCTGAACCTGCTGGCGGTGCATTACGCCCTGCGCCCGGCTGATGACGATCATCGCTATGGGCATGGCAAGGCGGAGTCGCTGGCCGGTATGGCGCAAGCGTTGTTTATCGCCGGCAGTGCGGTCCTGATTGCGCTGCAGGCAATCGAGCGGATCAAGCACCCGGTACCCGTCGGTGCGCCATGGCTGAGCATCGGGGTAATTATTCTGTCCCTGGCGCTGACCGTCGCGCTGCTGGTGCTGCAACACCGGGTGGTACGCGAGACGGGCTCGAGTGCGGTGCGCGCCGATTCGCTGCACTACCGCTCGGACTTGCTGCTCAATGGCAGCATCCTGGTGGCGCTGGTATTGGCCGGCATTGGCCTGCATCAGGTGGACGCCTGGTTCGGCCTGGGCATCGCCGCCTATATCCTGTGGAGCGCGATCCAGATTGCCCGGGAAAGTTTTGCGGTATTGATGGATGAGGAACTGCCACCGGACGTCAGCCAGCACATGCTGGAGCTGGCCCGAGGCATTCCGGGAGTGTTGGGAGCCCATGACTTGCGTACGCGCATCTCCGGCAACCACTGGTTTGTGCAGTTGCACCTGGAGTTGCCAGGAGAGTTGACGCTTTCAGTCGCCCACGCCATCAGCGACCAGGCCGCCGATGCCATTCACAACGCCTACCCGCGTGCCGAAGTGCTGGTGCACGCCGACCCGCGGGAAGTGGTCTCGGGCGCCAAGGCTTAATACTGCACCTGGTACCCGCGGCTGCTCAGGCAGTTGCCCTGGGCCTGGCGGTAGGTTTGCACCACCGCCGGGTCGGGGGCATAGGTGACGGCCTGCGGGTCGAAGCCGCTTTGCTGCACCGCCCAGCGATAACAATCGTAACCGTCCTGCTGCACCTGGGCCGGTGACTGACCGTTGGCGGGATAGGCCACCACGTCATAACCATTGCCTTGGGGCGCGGGCGGCGGCGCGGGTACCGCCGCCGGCGGTTGCACCACCACGTATTGCTGAGTGCTTTGTTCGTAGGCGTAGTAGGCGCCGGCGGCCAGGAACAACAGCGAGCCACCCACCCACACTTCGCGGGCATAGTCCGGCAGATAATGCACGCGGATACCGTACGGCGGCGCCACTACGACGTAGCGCGGGCCCTGGGGGCGGTACCAGTAACCGCCGGAGAAAAAATAGTCCTGGCCGCGATATGGCACGCGGTAATTGCGCTCGGGGAAGCGGTCGACGACATAGCCTGGGTGATATTGCGGGCCTGGGCCCCAGCCATTGCCATGGCCGTCGGGACGGCCTGGCCAGCGGTGATCATCCGGGCCAGGGTGTGGGCCAGGGCCACCGGCCTCCCAATGCGGGTTGCCATCATTGCGCCGAGGGATGTCGCGGTAGTAACCCTGGCGCGGCTCCTGGGTCTGGCGCACGGTATCGGGACGCCCCTGGATCGGCAGGTTATTCGACGGCTGTGGCGCCGCCGGCCGGGGTGGCTCAGAGCCTGGCCGGCTTTGCCACTGGCCGCCGCCGTCCGGGCCACCGCGCTCACCGTGCCAATTGGGTGGGCGTGGCTGATTGTTCTCGGGACGCGGCGGCGCATTCTCTGGCCGTCGCCCACCTTCAGGGCCCCTTTCATGCTGACCGCCGCCCTGCGGCCACTGGCCCTCGCGAGGTGCGTTATCGCGTTCGTCGGCCATTACCTGCGCGCTGACGCTGACCACCAGCAAACCAACACCTGCCATACGCCAGATGCGCTTCATGCTTTTCCTCACTGCGGTTTAGGGCTTACACATGAGACTGGAAAAGCCTCGGCCGGTTCTGAGACAGGTTATCAGTCACGGGAAGTATTTTCTTAAGACAAAAGACGCACGCAAAGAAAAGGGGTGACCCGTCGGCCACCCCTTGAGAACTTCGTCCTGGCTCAACGCTTTTGGCGTTGGCTCACCTCACGCCGTCTGGTGGACAGTGTGCAGCCTGGAGGCCGGCTCAACCCTGCTGGGGCGGCGGCCGCAGCGGGCCTGATTGGGCTCGCTGCAAGTGGACTGTTGTCCAGGCGGTGATTCTGTTGATAAAGATACAGGCCCGCGCCCGACAGATGATTGCGAAGATTGCGTTAATAAACAGTGCTTGCGCAATTTTTAACCCTTCATGGATAATTAACCGCAATAGTTACGACAAAGGCCATCCCAATGAGCAAGCTTGACCGATACGACCTGAGTATTTTGGCGGAATTGCAGCGCGACGCGAGGATCTCCAACCAGGAGTTGGCCGAGCGTATCGGCCTGTCGCCTTCGCCCTGCTCGCGCCGAGTCAAGCAACTGGAGGATGACGGCTACATCGCCCGCCAGGTCGCCCTGCTCGACCGCAAGATGCTCGGCCTGAGCCTCACCGCCTACGTGCTGATCGGCATGGACCGTCACACCCCCGAGCGTTTCGAGAATTTCGAAGCGGCCATCCGCACCCTGCCCCAGGTATTGGAATGCAGTTTGGTGACCGGGATGGATGCGGACTATCAGCTGAAGGTGGTGGTCCCGGATATGGATCATTACCAGAAACTGCTGCTGGGCCACCTCACCCGGATTGAAGGCGTGACCAGCGTGCGGTCGAGCTTTGTGCTCAACCAGGTGCTCAACAGCACCGAATTGCCGCTGACTCACCTGCGCACCTGAAACCCATTCAGATCAACTGTGGGGCTTGCCCTAATGCCAGTCAGTTAAGCGCCCTGTGGGAGCGGGCTTGCTCGCGAAGACGTCGGCCCAGGAAACATTGACGTTGACTGACCCACCGCTTTCGCGAGCAAGCCCGCTCCCACAGGGGATCTGCGTCGCTTTGAGCATTACGTTCGACTCAGGTCAATGTCGCGTCGGTGACGCTGCCGTATACTTCCCGTCTGCCTTTGTCGGAATAGTCCCGTGAACAATATCGACCCCGCCCTGTTTGAAGAATGGATGATGACCGGCCTGGTCAGCATCCTGATTATCTTCATGGGTTTTATCGTCTGGGACCTGGCGAAGAAGTCCAAGGCTGGGCGCTTCGGCTCGTTCATCCTGTTCTTCGTGCTGGGGCTGGGCGTGGCCGCGTTCGTCATCAAGAGCGTGGTGATCGGCCTGATCGAGTCCGGTGCGTTATAAGCGCGCCGGTACTTCCTTCCACTGGCCTTGATCCAGGCCGTCGAGCGTCCAATCGCCAATTCGCACACGGACCAGCCGCAACGTGGGCAACCCCACGGCCGCTGTCATACGCCGCACCTGACGGTTACGCCCTTCCCGAATCACCAGCTCCAACCAATGGGTAGGCACGCTTTTGCGAAAGCGTACCGGCGGGTTGCGCGGCCATAACTCAGGCTCATCCAACTGCCGGGCTTCGGCAGGCAGGGTTTTACCGTCGTTAAGCTCGACACCATCGCGCAGGCGTTGCAGCTGTTCTTCGGTCGGTTCGCCTTCCACTTGCACCCAGTAGGTTTTCGCCAGTTTGTGCTTGGGGTCGGCAATGCGCGCTTGCAACTGGCCATCATTGGTCAGCAACAGCAAACCTTCACTGTCACGGTCCAGGCGGCCCGCCGGGTAGATACCGGGCATGTCGATAAAATCCTTGAGGGTGGCGCGCCCGCCTTCGTCGCTGAACTGAGTCAGCACGTCAAAAGGCTTGTTGAACAGGATCAGTTTCGGCTCGGCCGGTGGCGCCTTGGCGACACGACGAGTAGCGCAATGCAAAGGTTTCACGCCAGGGCGACGCGAAGCGGGACGAGTGGGACGGGACATGGCAAAGGAACATCTAACGGTCAGGACCGACAATGCTAGTGGCCTGACCGTTAAATAACCATCCCAACCGCTTAGCGGAACGGCGGTTCGTCGAAGCTGCGCAGTTTGCGCGAGTGCAACGAATTGAGCTCGGTGCGCAATAAGTCCACCGCCTCGATACCGATCTTCAAGTGCTGGCTCACCGCACGCTCATAGAACGCGTTGGCCGAACCCGGCAACTTGATCTCACTGTGCAACGGCTTGTCCGAGACACACAGCAAGGTGCCGTATGGCACGCGCAAACGGTAGCCCTGCGCGGCGATAGTGCCGCTTTCCATGTCTACCGCCACCGCGCGGGACAGGTTGATCAGCGGCCGTTCCTGGGCCCAGCGCAGTTCCCAATTGCGGTCGTCGTAGGTCAACACGGTGCCGGTGCGCAGGCGCTTTTTCAGTTCCTCGCCTTTTTCGCCGGTGACATTCGCCGCCGCTTGCTGGAGCGCAAGCTGCACTTCGGCCAGGGCCGGAATCGGAATATTCGGCGGCACCACGCGGTCGAGAATTCCGTCACGGCGCATATAGGCGTGGGCCAGTACGTAGTCGCCGATGGTCTGGGACTGGCGCAGGCCGCCACAGTGGCCGATCATCAGCCAGCAATGCGGACGCAGCACGGCCAGGTGGTCGGTGATGTTCTTGGCGTTGGACGGACCCACGCCGATGTTCACCAGAGTGACGCCGTGGCCATCGGTGGCCTGCAGGTGATAGGCCGGCATCTGATAGCGGTGCCACACCACGCCGGCGGCAATGGCCGAGGCTTCGCCGTGGTCCATGCTCTTGTCGATGATCACATTGCCCGGCAGCACCATGCGGATAAAACGCGGGTCGCTGCGCAGTTGCTCCAGGCCATGCAGGATGAACTGGTCAACATAGCGGTGGTAGTTGGTCAGCAAAATCCACGGCTGCACATGGCGCCAGTCGCTGCCGGTGTAGTGCACCAGGCGGCGCAGGGAAAAGTCCACACGCGCCGCGTCGAACAGCGCCAGGGGCAGTGGGTCGGTGTTCTCCCAGTCGTAGAGGCCATCGGCGATGCCATCGGTGGCGGCCGACAAGTCGGTGCTGGGGAACACGCGGGCCAGGGTCGCGGCGGTCACGCCGGAGCCGGCCAGTTCGTCGCCCTGCTCCACCACATACGGGTACGGGATGTTCTGCTGGCTGACGCCCACTTCCACCGTCACGGTGAAGTCGTGCATCAACGGCACCAGTTGCTCGAGCAAATACTTACGGAATGCTGCCGGATGGGTGACGGTGACACTGTAGGTGCCCGGCAATTGCACCTTGGCATACGCCCGCGTGGTCTGTGGGACTTCGCCATGGCAGTGGTAGGTCAAGCGTAGTTCCGGGTAGCGAAACAGCGCACGTTGTGCGGCGTCGGGTTCGACGCGGTCCTTGAGGTATTGCTTGAGGGCCTGGTTGAGCGCGCCGGTAGCACGCTCATGCAGAGCCGCCAGCCGATCCACGGCCTCTTCGGCAGTTTGGACGACAACAAAAGCTTCGGTCACGGTAAGCATCCTGTGTTCTGACGTGCAGGCCTTTATCTTGCCTGTATCCCGGCGCCACCGAAACAACGGAATTGGAATGCGCTCGATGTGGGAGCTGGCTTGCCTGCGATTGCGCCTGATCAGTCATGTCACTGCCGACTGGCCAGCTCCCACCTTGACCGTGTTCACTCAGTGAGATTGCGGTGTTGAGCGCGCGACGATGGCTTCGACATCCACGCCACGGGGCAAGGCACCGTAGGCCCGTCCAGACGACTCCCCCAACCGACTGACGATAAACCCGTCACTGACCGCCGCATTCCCGGCCTCCAGCAACAACTTGGCCTGCAAGGCCAGTGCGATCGCCTCGGTCAGCTGACGCGCGCGGTACTGAATATCCTGGGTATCCATGAACGCCGACTTGAGCTGTTCGATATGCCGCGCCAGTTGCTTGTCACCATGCCCATTTCCGAGTTCGACAAACAACGCCTCCAGCACACCCGCTTCTTTCGACAAGGCGCGCAGCACGTCCAGGCACTGCACATTGCCGGAACCTTCCCACGTCGAATTTACCGGTGCCTCACGGTAAAGGCGCGGCAGGATGCTGTCTTCCACATAACCGGCACCGCCCATGCACTCGGCGGCTTCGTTGATCATTGCCGGTGCCCGTTTGCAGATCCAGTACTTGCCCACGGCCGTGACCAGCCGGGCGAATTTGGCCTCGTGCTCATCCTCCTGACGGTCCAGGGCACGCCCCATGCGCATGCTCAAGGCCAGCGAGGCTTCGCTTTCCAGTGCCAGGTCGGCCAGCACGTTTTGCATCAACGGTTGTTCGCTGAGCACACGCCCCCCCACCGAGCGATGGGCACAATGATGGCTGGCCTGGGTCAGCGCCTGGCGCATCAAGGCGCTGGAGCCGACCATGCAATCGAAACGGGTCATGGCAACCATCTCGATGATGGTCGGCACGCCACGGCCTTCTTCGCCGATCATCCAGGCCAGGGCGCCGCGAAACTCCACTTCGCTGGAAGCGTTGGAGCAATTGCCGAGTTTGTTTTTCAGGCGTTGGATGTAGAACTGGTTGCGCGTGTCATCCGGGCGGTGCCGGGGCAGCAGAAAACAGCTAAGGCCCTTGTCGGTCTGCGCCAGGGTCAGGAACGCATCGCACATCGGCGCCGAACAGAACCACTTGTGGCCGACCAGTTCATACGCCTGCCCTGGCCCTCCGGCCCCCACCGGGTAAGCACGCGTGGTGTTGGCGCGCACATCGGTGCCGCCCTGTTTCTCGGTCATGGCCATGCCGATGGTGGCTCCGCCCTTGTGGGCGATGCCGACGTTACGCGGGTCGTATTGGGTAGCGAGGATTTTCGGCAGCCAGGTCTTCGCCAGATCAGGTTGCAGGCGCAGGGCCGGGACACAGGCGAAGGTCATGGTCAGCGGGCAGCCCGTGCCGGCTTCGGCCTGACTGTGCAGGTAGGTCATGGCGGCGCGGGCCACATGGGCACCGGATTGCGGATGGGCCCACGGTAGCGACGGCAAGCCATGTTCGACGGCGGTGCGCATCAGCTCGTGATAGGCCGGATGAAACTCCACCAGGTCGATGCGATGGCCGTAGCGGTCATGGCTGCTGAACACGGGTTTGTTCTGATTCGCCAGGAACCCGGCCTCCATCAGCGGCCCGCCGGCCAACGCGCCATAGGCATCGATGCGCGCCTCTGCCCAACCGCCACCAAAGCGGCGCGACCACTCCTGCAAAGGCAGGTCGATCCGGTACAGGTTGGTACCGTCCAGGGACGGCGGCTGGTTGGTGACGTCGTGGGTTTCGGCAAACTGATGCAGGTTCATGACGGGCCTCCTGGAAAAAGACCCCGTTAGGTTGAGGCCTGAACCTCAGTTAAGCACCGTCATCTGCGTTAAAAAAGTGACATACCCGCCGAATGCCCGGCGCTTTCACCCTGTAGCGGCTGCAACACGCGGCGTTCCAATACCGCCTGCAACGCCTCGAAACGCACCGGTTTGACGAGGCGTTCGCAGACCCCGACGCCATGGCAGTGCTCACGTTCGGGCCCATTAAGCGAAGTGCTCACGGCGATCACCGGCAGCTCGGCGCAGCCCGACAGCGCGCGGATCTGGCAGCACAACGCGAAACCGCCTTCGGGCATATCCAACAGCACGGCATCGAAGGGTTGCGCCTGCAACGCCGCCAACGCACTCGGGCCGCTGTCCACGGTTTTCACTCGGTAGCCGAGCTTGAGCAACATGCCGCGCAGCACCCACTGACCGACGCTGTTGTCATCCACCAGCAACACCGCGCACTCCGAGGGCACGCGCTGGTAATCCGGCGCGGCTTTTGGCTCAGGCGGCGGCACGCTGACCTTCACCTCCAAGTGGAAACGGCTGCCCTTGCGCAGCTCGGAATGATGGGTGAGACGCCCGCCCAGCAGCTCGATCAATTGCCGGCAGATCGCCAGGCCGATACCCAAACCGCCGTATTCACGGGTGGTGGAGCCGTCGAGCTGGAAGAACCGCTGGTACAGGGTGGCTTCGTCGAGGAAAGCAAAGCCAATACCGGTATCAGTCACGATAAAGCTCACGCGCACGCCGCCATCGCTGTGGGGCACGCCGACCACCCGCAGGCGCACGGCGCCGTCATGAGTGAACTTGAACGCATTGTCCAACAGGCACTCCAGGCACTGCAGCAGTTTGTCGGCGTCGCCCACCACGCGGTCCGGCAACTCATCCGCCACATCGATGGAAAACGCCAGGCCCTTGCCTTGGGCACTGGCGGTGAATTGCTGGCGCAAGGTGTCGAGCATGCCGCGCAGGCTGAACACCTGGGGCCGGGCCGTCAGGCGCCCGGCCTGCAGTTCGGTAAGGGTGAGGATGCCGTTGACCATGCGCATCATGTCCCGCGCCGAACCGGCGGCGGTTTGCTGGTACTGGGCCAACTCGGCGTCCAGCGGCACGGTCTGCATCAGCTCAAGGGAGCCGATCACGCCGTTCATGGGGGTGCGCAGTTCGTGGGTCAAGGTGGCGAGAAATTCATCCTTCAAACGGTTGCTGCGGGCCAACTGCTGGTTCAGCACTTCGAGCTTCTGGCTGGCCTCGAAAAGGATCTGCGCCTGTTGCTCGCGCATCGCATTGATGCGGTCGGCCAACGCCAGGGACAACAGCGCCACTTCAATCGCCGAACCGATCTGGCTGGCATACATGGTCAGGAATACATTGGGCAGGTAGCCCAGCACCATCAGGGTGTTCACCACCCCGCCGAGCAGGAACGCCGACCAGGCGATGATGAAATAACGCGCCACCCGCTGGCCGCAGTACCAGGCCTTGATGGCGGCGACAAAGATGCTCACGGTAAAGACCAGCGCCAACCCCGTGGCCAGGCGCAGCGCCAGGGCGTAGCTGGTCATCAGCGACAGCAGCATCACCACCGCGCCGCACGCCACCAGTGCCAGCAATAGGCGGTTGATCCAGCGACTGTGCTGGGCAGTACGCAAAAAGCTGCGCGCGAACAGGCTGCCGAACAGCGCCGAAGCACCGATCATGAATGGCGTCGCGGCGTTCGCCCACCATGGGTTGTTCGGCCAGAAATACTCCACCGCCGCGCCATTGACCGACAGTTGGTACATGCCGAACGAGGCAATATAGAAGATGTAGTAGAGGTAGCTGGTGTCGCGCACGCTGAGGTAGATGAACAGGTTGTACACCAGCATCCCCAGCAGCACGCCGTAGATCAGGCCCAATATATATAAGCGCAGCGGTTGTTGTTCCAGGTAGGCGGTGCTGGACCAGAGCGTCAACGGGGCCTGGATCGAGCCTTCGCTTTGCAGGCGCAGGTACAGGGTTTTCGCCTCGCCGGGGCTGAAATCGAGCTTGAACAGGTAGTTATTCTGGCGAATCTCACGGGCCGCAAAGGGCAAAGCATCCCCGGTGCGTCCGGCCAGGTGATAGGTGCCACTGTTGTCGGGCAGGTACAGATCGAGGTGATCCAGGGGCGGGTACGCCAGCTCCAGCAACCAGGTGCGTCGGGCCTCGGGGTCTTGGGGCAGGTAATGCAGGTTGACCTTGAGCCAGAACACCGAGCGCGAGTAGCCGGCGTTGAGGGTGTCTTTATCCTGGGGCTTGAACTGGGGGGCGGCGGAAGCGGCGCTGACATCGGCAATGGTGAGGGCCTGGGTCGGGTCTTCGAGCACCTGCAGGGCTCGGCCCAGTGGCAGGCTGCGGGTGTCCTGGTTGAACTCGATGGCGTTGGCGAGCAGCGGCAGCCCGCACAACAATAAAATCAGCAAATAGCGCATAGAGCCCCAGCGTGGACGGTCCGGTTATGCCAAAAGCCCCCCATTCCTTTTGAGAAGACGTACACCGGCGGTACAGTTAAGTTGTTTGGATCCACTCTAGCATAGCCGCTACAGGCCATTGGACACCATTGAAATGATTTTTTGAACGGCTCTAGAACGAGGCTTTCAGGGCATTTTCGAGGTGGGCAAAACGCCAAAAAAGTGTCGCACCCTGAGCAAAATTCAACCCTCGCGCCACAGCCACGCAAAAAGCGTTTGGTGGTAAGCTCGCGCACCATGAATATCTACAGCTCTCGCCCCGTTGTCCTCTGTCTCTCCGGCCATGATCCCAGTGGTGGCGCCGGCTTGCAGGCAGATATCGAAGCCCTGCTCGCCCAGGGTTGCCATGCGGCTCCGGCCGTCACCGCCCTGACCGTGCAGAACACTGTCAATGTCAGCGATTTCCGCGTACTCGACGGCGAGTGGGTACTGGCCCAGGCCAATGCCGTGCTCAGCGACTCCGAAGTAGCGGCGGTCAAGCTGGGCATGCTTGGCTCGACCGCGATGGTCGACACCGTGGTCGAGCTGCTGCAGGCGCACCCGCACCTGCCGGTGGTGTGCGACCCGGTGTTGCGTGCCGGCGGCGGCGGCAGCCTGGGCAAGGACGAAGTGGGTTACGCGATGCGCGAACGGCTGTTGCCGTTGTCGCGGATCGCCACACCGAACCTGCCCGAAGCGCGCATCCTCGCCGAACTGCCCGAGGGCACCGCGGATGAATGCGCCGAGAAGCTGCTGCCGTTTATCAAGCACCTGTTGATCACCGGCGGCCATGGCGACGAGCATCAAGTGCATAACCGCCTCTACAGCCGCGACGGAACGCGCCAGACCTTTACCTGCCAGCGCCTGCCCGGCAGCTATCATGGTTCGGGTTGCACGTTGGCCAGCGCATTGGCCGGGCGGATCGCCCAGGGCGAAGACCTGGTCAGCGCCGTGCAATCGGCGCTCAACTACACTTGGCGCACCCTGCGTGATGCCGAACAACTCGGCCAGGGCCAGTTCGTGCCTCGCCGTTTGCCGCTGGATTTCTGTTCGTAACATCAAGGGGCCTGCCCAATGAAACTACGTGGCCTTTACGCCATCACCGACAGCCAACTGTTGGCCGGCAAATTCCTCGCCTACGTCGAAGCGGCGTTGGACGGTGGCGTGACCCTGCTGCAATACCGCGACAAAAGCAGCGACGACGCTCGGCGCCTGCGCGAAGCGGAAAAACTGCACGAATTGTGCTCGCGCTATAAAACCCGACTGATCATCAACGACGACGCCGAATTGGCCGCGCGCCTGGGCGTCGGCGTGCACCTGGGCCAGACCGACGGCCCCCTCACGCCGGCCCGTGCACTGCTCGGCTCCAAGGCGATCATCGGTGCCACCTGCCACAGCCAGATCGAACTGGCCGAGCAGGCCGCGAAGGAAGGCGCCAGCTACGTCGCCTTCGGGCGCTTCTTCAACTCCAACACCAAGCCCGGCGCCCCGGCCGCCACGGTTGAAATGCTCGCCGACGCCCGCAAGCGCCTGCACGTACCGATCTGCGTGATCGGCGGCATCACGCTGGAGAACGCCGCCCCCCTGGTGGCCCACGGTGCCGACCTGCTGGCGGTGGTGCACGGGCTGTTCGGGGCCGAGAGCACCCAGGCAGTGACCCGCCGCGCCCGTGCATTTAACGACTTACTCAAATCTTGAATTCAGAGAGCCCACCATGTCTCGTTCCGAAACCCTGTTTGCCAATGCCCAGAAACACATCCCCGGTGGGGTGAACTCCCCCGTGCGGGCGTTCAAGAGCGTGGGCGGCACGCCGTTGTTCTTCAAGCATGCCGAAGGCGCCTACGTCACCGACGAAGATGACAAGCGCTATGTGGATTACGTGGGTTCCTGGGGCCCGATGATCCTCGGCCACAGCCACCCGGACGTGCTGGACGCGGTGCGCAAGCAACTGGAGCATGGCTTGTCCTACGGTGCCCCGACCGCCATGGAAACCGAGATGGCGGATCTTGTGTGTTCGATCGTGCCCTCGATGGAGATGGTGCGCATGGTCAGCTCCGGCACCGAAGCCACCATGAGTGCGATTCGCCTGGCCCGTGGCTTCACCGGCCGCGACAGCATCATCAAGTTCGAAGGCTGCTACCACGGCCACTCCGACAGCCTGCTGGTAAAAGCCGGCTCCGGCCTGCTGACCCAGGGCGTGCCAAGCTCGGCCGGTGTGCCGGCGGCATTTGCCAAACACACCCTGACCCTGCCGTTCAACGACATCGCCGCCGTGGCGCAAATGCTCAATGAAGTGGGCCAGGACGTGGCGTGCATCATCGTCGAACCGGTGGCCGGCAACATGAACTGCGTACCGCCGGCGCCGGGCTTTCTCGAAGGCTTGCGCGAGCAGTGCGACAAGCACGGCGTGGTGCTGATTTTCGACGAAGTGATGACCGGTTTCCGCGTGGCCCTTGGCGGTGCCCAGGCGCATTACGGCGTCACGCCGGACCTGAGCACCTTCGGCAAGATCATCGGCGGCGGCATGCCGGTGGGCTGCTTCGGCGGCAAGCGCGAGATCATGCAGCACATCGCGCCGCTGGGCCCGGTGTATCAGGCTGGCACCTTGTCCGGTAACCCATTGGCCATGGCCGCCGGCCTGACCACCCTGCGCCTGATCAGCCGCCCAGGCTTCCACGCCGAGCTGACCGACTACACCACGCGCCTGCTGGACGGCCTGCAACAGCGTGCCGATGCGGCCGGCATCCCGTTTGTCACCACCCAGGCGGGCGGCATGTTCGGCCTGTACTTCAGCGGCGCCGACGACATCGTCACTTTTGACGACGTAATGGGCAGCGACGCCGACCTGTTCAAGCGCTTCTTCCATTTGATGCTGGAAGGCGGCGTGTACCTGGCGCCGAGCGCGTTTGAAGCCGGCTTCACCTCGATCGCCCATGGTGACGCCGAACTGCAACTGACCCTGGATGCCGCCGAACGCGCCTTCGCCGCCTTGAAATAAACACCGGCAACGATCTGGTGCGGCCCCGGGCTGCGCCGGATTTGCTACTTTGCCTACAGAAATTTCCTTATTTTTCCGAGAAATCACCTGCAATTCGGCAGATAACTTGCCCAAGCAGCAGAAAAACGAGTAAAGACTTTGTAAGCAAGGGCCTGCTTATTTCATAATGCGCGCTTATTGGATCCCTCCGAGGATCCGCGTGCCCCGTCAGAGGTAAGTCGATTCCCATGAAACGCACCGGCCGCACCCTGGTTCTGGGCTGCCTGTTGCTCCTTCAGCCGCTGCTGGCACATGCACAAGCAGGCGGCAACTCGTTGTTAATCCCAGCGATGGGTCGTTGCACCCTCAATACCCAGGCAGACAGCCAGGCCGAAGCCTTGAGCGCGTGCCAGAAACAGGCCGATGCCGGGGATGCGCAGGCGCAATATGAGTTGGGCGAGTACTTCCACGACAGCAAAAACCCCCAGCGCGACCTCAACAAGGCCTTGAGCTACTTCGAGAAAGCCTCGCTGCAGGGCCATGCCCAGGCGCAATTGCAACTCGGCACCATGTTTTTCAAAGGCGAAGGCGTGCCGGCCAATAACATCCAGGCGTACATCGTGCTGAAAATGGCGGCGGTCAACGGCGCCGAAGATGCGCTGGACACCGCCGACGAAGTTGCCGAGCACATGCAGCGCGATGAGCTGGAAGTGGCCACCCAGGTGCTGGGCCAGATCTTCCGCAACTACCTGCAGGAACTGCAGAGTGCCGATGGGCGCTCACCGTTCTCGCCCCTGCCCTGAATCTCCGTTGCCTTTTAAGGCCCCTTCGCGAGCAAGCCCGCTGCCACATTTGACCGGGTTCCAACTTTGGAATGCGGTTGACTGTGGGAGCGGGCTTGCTCGCGAAGGGCGCGACTTGGCCTGGAGCCTTACTTCTCAGGCATCGGCATGGGGAACGGCATGACATTGCTCACGCCCCGCGCCTCGCTGATCTTCGGTGTGCCCAGGCGCTCGACTTCGTCGATGCGCACAATCGAATGCATTGGCACAAAACTGCGTACCACGCCTTCGAATTGAGCCTTGAGCTTTTCTTCGCCCGGGTCGACGACCAACTGGGTACGCTCGCCAAAGACGAACTCTTCCACCTCCAGGAAACCCCACAGATCGCTCTGATAGATCTGCTTGGCGTACATTTCGAACACCTGGCCCTGATTGAGGAAAATCACCTTGTAGATTGGAGCTTCACGTTTGGTCATGGTGGGCGAACAACACATCGGGGATATAAAAGAGGGCCGGAACTATAGCATGGCACCCGATGCACAGCGCTAGGAACCAATGGGCATGCCCCCTATAATGCGCGGTTCTTTACCACCAGTTGACGATTCCCATGGCCAAGAAGCTTTACATCGAGACCCACGGTTGCCAGATGAACGAGTACGACAGCTCGCGCATGGTCGACCTGCTGGGCGAACACCAGGCCCTGGAAGTCACTGCCCGCGCCGAAGATGCCGACGTGATCCTGCTCAATACCTGCTCGATCCGCGAGCGGGCCCAGGACCGTGTGTACTCGCAACTGGGCCGCTGGCGTGAACTGAAACTGGCCAACCCGGACATGGTGATCGCCGTCGGCGGTTGCGTGGCCAGCCAGGAAGGCGCGGCGATCCGTGACCGCGCGCCCTATGTCGACGTGGTCTTCGGCCCGCAGACCCTGCACCGCCTGCCGGAAATGATCGACGCCGCGCGCCTCACCAAGCTGCCCCAGGTCGACGTCTCGTTCCCGGAAATCGAAAAATTCGACCATCTGCCCGAGCCACGCATCGACGGGCCAAGCGCCTATGTGTCGGTGATGGAAGGCTGCAGCAAATACTGCACCTTCTGCGTGGTGCCCTACACCCGTGGCGAAGAAGTCAGCCGGCCGTTCGACGATGTGCTGGCGGAAATCATTCACCTGGCCGAAAACGGTGTGCGTGAAGTGACCCTGCTGGGCCAGAACGTCAACGGCTATCGCGGCCAGACCCACGACGGGCGCCTGGCCGACCTGGCGGAACTGATCCGCGTAGTCGCGGCGGTGGACGGTATCGAGCGCATTCGCTACACCACCTCGCACCCGTTGGAGTTCTCGGACAGCCTGATCCAGGCCCACGCCGATGTGCCGGAACTGGTCAAGCACCTGCACTTGCCGGTGCAATCGGGCTCGGACCGCATCCTCGCGGCGATGAAACGCAACCACACCGCCCTGGAATACAAATCCAAACTGCGAAAATTACGCGCGGCGGTACCGGGCATCTGCATCAGCTCGGACTTTATCGTCGGCTTCCCCGGCGAGACCGAGAAAGACTTCCAGCAGACCATGAAGCTGATTGAGGACGTCGGTTTCGACTTCTCCTACTCGTTCGTCTACAGCCAGCGCCCAGGCACACCGGCCGCCGACCTGCCGGACGAAACGCCGGAAGCGCTGAAAAAGGAACGCTTGAACGCACTGCAGCATCGCCTGAACCAGCAAGGGTTCGAGATCAGCCGACAAATGGTCGGCTCGACCCAACGCATCCTGGTCACCGATTACTCGAAAAAAGACCCGGGCGAATTGCAGGGCCGTACCGAGAACAACCGGATCGTCAACTTCCGTTGCGATAACCCGACCTTGATCGGCCAGTTTGCCGATGTGCACATCGATGCGGCGCAACCGCACTCGTTGCGTGGCTCGTTGATCAACTGATCTTTCCGACCTGATGAAGATCATATGTGGGAGCAAGCCCGCTCCCACATGAGATCAGTGCAACATTCTGGTGACGTAAGTGCTTTCGTACCCGCGCCACTGGCGTTATCCTCTATTTCACTTAAACAGCCAAAGGGCGGCTAAAAGCAACCTTGAACGCACCCATAGCAGAACCCCATCGTTTTCTCCTCGAGCCGTTTGAGGCTCGCCGTTTCGCCAATTTGTGCGGACAGTTCGACGAGCACCTGCGCCTGATCGAACAACGCCTGAGCATCGAGATCCGCAATCGCGGCAATCAGTTCGAGCTTATTGGTGAACCCCAACACACCACATCTGCGGAAAACCTGCTGCGTCGCCTCTACCGCGAGACCAAGGGCAGCGAGCTGTCGCCGGAAACGGTGCACCTGTACCTGCAGGAGTCCGCCGTGGAAGACCTGGCCAACAACCCGGTCGCCGAAGCCAGCGTGGCCCTGCGCACCAAAAAAGGCATGATTCGCCCGCGTGGCTTGAATCAGCAGCGCTACGTCAAGGAAATCCTCGGCAACGACATCAACTTCGGCATCGGCCCCGCCGGTACCGGCAAGACCTACCTGGCCGTGGCCTGCGCGGTTGACGCCCTGGAGCGCGAGCAAGTACGCCGCATCCTGCTGGTGCGCCCGGCGGTCGAGGCCGGCGAGAAGCTCGGCTTCCTGCCCGGCGACCTGGCCCAGAAGATCGACCCGTACCTGCGCCCGCTCTACGACGCGCTGTACGAGATGCTCGGCTTCGAATACGTGGCCAAGCTGATCGAACGCCAGGTGATCGAGATCGCCCCGCTGGCCTACATGCGCGGCCGTACGCTGAACAACAGCTTCATCATTCTCGATGAAAGCCAGAACACGACCGTCGAACAGATGAAGATGTTCCTGACCCGTATCGGTTTCGGCTCCACCGCCGTGATCACCGGCGACATCACCCAGGTCGACCTGCCCAAGGGCACCAAGTCGGGCCTGGGCCAGGTGATCGAAGTGCTCAAGGATGTACCGGGGATCAGCTTCACCCACTTCATGCCCAAGGACGTGGTACGCCACCCGTTGGTGCAACGCATCGTCGAGGCCTACGAGCGCTTCGAACATCGCGATGATGCACCGGCCAGGGACGTCCGCCACGATGCTTGAGCTTGACCTGCAACTGGCCACCGACGCAGCCGCCCCCAGCGAAGCCAAGTTCCGCCAATGGTGCGAACTGGCCCTGCGCCAGCGCAGCGCCGACTCGGAACTGACCATCCGCCTGGTGGACGAACCCGAGGGCCGTGAACTGAACCACACCTGGCGCCAAAAGGATTACGCGACCAACGTGCTGTCCTTCCCCGCCGACGTACCCGATGAACTGCTGGATATCCCGTTGCTGGGTGACTTGGTGATCTGCGTCGAAGTCGTCGAGCGTGAAGCACGGGAACAAGGCAAGACGCTTGAGGCCCATTGGGCTCATCTGGTCATCCACGGCTGCTTGCATCTCTTGGGCTACGACCATATAGACGATGACGAAGCCGAGGAAATGGAAGCACTGGAACGAACGTTGCTTGCAGAGTTGGGTCACCGCGACCCGTATGCAGACGACGAAACCGATCAACACTCAACTGAAACAATCAAGGATTTAGAGTAATCGCTATGAGCGAAGACCGATCGAGCAACGGGCAGAAGTCATGGCTGGGTAAACTGACCCAGGCTTTTGCCCACGAGCCGAAAAACCGCCAGGAGCTGCTGGAGCTGCTGCGCGAGGCCCATCAGAACAAGTTGCTGGACAGCGAAGCGCTGGCCATCGTCGAGGGCGCCATTCAGGTGGCTGACCTGCAGGTACGGGACATCATGGTTCCGCGCTCGCAGATGATCAGCATCAAGGCGACCCAAACCCCACGGGAATTTCTTCCGGCCGTGATCGACTCGGCGCACTCGCGCTACCCGGTCATCGGTGAAAGCCATGACGACGTCATGGGCGTCCTGCTGGCCAAGGACCTGCTGCCGCTGATCCTCAAGGAGAACGGCGACAGCTTCAATATCAAGGACCTGCTGCGTCCGGCCACCTTCGTACCCGAATCCAAGCGCCTGAATGTGCTGCTGCGTGAATTTCGCGCCAACCACAACCACATGGCCATTGTGATCGACGAATACGGCGGCGTGGCCGGTCTGGTGACCATCGAAGACGTGCTGGAACAGATCGTCGGCGACATCGAAGACGAACACGACGTCGAAGAAGACAGCTACATCAAGCCACTGCCCAGCGGTGACTTCCTGATCAAGGCGCTGACGCCTATCGAAAACTTCAACGAGTTCTTCGACAGCGAATTCTCCGACGATGAGTTCGACACCGTGGGCGGGTTGGTGATGAGTGCATTTGGCCACTTGCCCAAGCGTAACGAGACCACCGAAATCGGCGCGTATCGCTTCCGCATCCTGAATGCTGACAGCCGCCGCATCCACTTGATTCGCCTGACACCTATTGCCCGCTAAGGATTGATATGCAGCGCCTAACCCGCCCCGGCTGGCCCGGTAATTTGCTGGCCGTGGTGGCCGGCGCCATCACCCCCCTGGCGCTGGCGCCGTTCGATCTGTGGCCGTTTGCATTGGTCGCGGTCGGATTGTTCTATATCGGGCTGCGGGAATTGACCCCGCGCCAGGCCCTGGGCCGTGGCTGGTGTTTCGGTTTCGGCCTGTTTGGCGCCGGCACCAGCTGGATCTACTACAGCATCCACCACTTCGGCGGCGCGTCGGTGCTGCTGGCGGGCTTCCTGATGCTGTTGTTCACCGCCGCCATTGCCTGGTTCTTCGCCCTGCCCGCGTGGCTGTGGGCTCGCTGGCTGCGCCGCAATGAAGCACCGCTGGCGGATGCGCTGACGTTCGCCGCATTGTGGGTCGGCCAGGAAGCCTTTCGCGGCTGGTTCCTCACCGGTTTTCCGTGGCTGTACTCCGGCTACAGCCAACTCGATGGCCCACTCACTGGTCTGGCGCCCGTGGGCGGCATGTGGCTGATTTCCTTCGCCCTGGCACTCACGGCGGCGCTGCTGTGCAACCTGCCGCGCCTGCTGGCCGGCAAGCGCAACGCCTTTATCGGCGCCGGCCTGGTACTGCTGATCGCGCCCTGGGCCATCGGCCTGGCGCTCAAGCACCACGCCTGGACCGCGCCATCGGGGGCTCCGCTGACCGTGGCCGCCATCCAGGGCAACATCGAACAGAGCATGAAGTGGGACCCGCAGCAGCTCGATGCCCAGCTCGCGCTGTACCGCGACATGAGTTTCAGCTCCAAGCCTGTCGACCTGCTGGTGTGGCCGGAAACGGCGGTGCCGGTGCTCAAGGAGTCGGTGGAAGGCTACCTGAACATGATGGGCAAGTTCGCCGCGAGCCGGCATACCGCGCTGATCACCGGCGTGCCGATTCGCCAGGAAGTGCACCACCAGAAGCGCTACTTCAACGGCATCACCGTGGTAGGCGAAGGCGACGGTACCTACCTCAAGCAGAAGCTGGTGCCATTTGGCGAGTACGTGCCGCTGCAGGACATGCTGCGCGGGCTGATCGCTTTCTTCGACCTGCCGATGTCCGACTTCGCCCGCGGCCCCGCCGACCAGGCGATGCTGCAGGCCAAGGGTTATCAGATCGCGCCGTTCATTTGCTACGAAGTGGTGTATCCGGAATTCGCCGCCGGCCTGTCGGCCCAGAGCGACCTGTTGCTGACCATCAGCAACGACACCTGGTTCGGCCGCTCCATCGGCCCGTTGCAGCACCTGCAAATGGCGCAGATGCGTGCACTGGAAGCCGGCCGCTGGATGATCCGCGCCACCAACAATGGCGTGACCGGGTTGATCAACCCGTTTGGGCAGATCACCGCGCAGATCCCGCAGTTCGAACGCGGCATCCTCTACGGCGAAGTGGTACCGATGCATAACCTTACGCCGTACCTGCAATGGCGCTCGTGGCCGCTGATCATCGTGTGCCTGGGGTTGTTTGGGTGGGCATTGCTGGCAGGTCGGATGTCCAAAACCGTCTGACAGACAACCGCGAAACCCTGTAGGAGCTGGCTTGCCTGCGATGCAGACACCTCGTTGTAGTTTGTCGCATCGAGGTGATGCTATCGCAGGCAAGCCAGCGCCTACATTTGCCCTGCGGTGTTACCTATAGAACATCCGGTAACCCACCTGCCCCACCGCCTCGTTGATCAAGAACCCGCTCTGCCACACCGATTTGAACTCCGGCATCCAGCCGCCCAGCGGCCGAGCGTTGTCCACACCGAGGAAACCCACCGGGGCCGGTACCACCGTAAAACCGGCCTTTTCAAAACTCCACACCGAACGCGGCATGTGCCACGCCTGAGTCACCACCACCACGCGCTTGATCCCTTCGGGTAACAGGATCTCGGCGCTCATCTGGGCGTTTTCCCAGGTCGTGCGGCTGCGCTCTTCCTTCCAGCGCACCGTCACGCCGAAGTCATCCTGCATCGACACCGCCATCAGTTGCGCCTCGCTGGGCGGCGTGCCGTAGTGCAACCCACCCGTGGTCAGCACCGGCAACCCGGAGGCCTTGGCCAGGCGCGCGGCGTAACGCTGGCGCTCCAGGCCAAGGCCGGTGGGCTGGTCGGTGCCCCATGCCGGGTCACCGCGCTCACGCCCCGAGCCCAGCACCACGATTGCATCGGCGCGCTGAGCCAACGTCGACCAGTCTTCACGGGCCAATGGTGGCTCGGTCTCCAGGGCGCGGGCGCCCCATTCCACCATCACCGGCAAGCTGATCAACCACATGCCACCCAGGCCCAAGGCGAAGCAGCAGCCCGCCAGGCGCGGGCGACTGCGACGAAACCACCAGGCAAGAGCCAGCAGCAGCAAGAAAATGCCGGGCGGCAGGAGCAATTGTTTGATGAAATAACGAATAGGCATCGGGCACCTCAAAAAAGATGCCCGAAGCCTAAGGTGTAACGGGGTTCAGCGACAATCTTTACAATGCCCGACTCGATGGTTTTGCTCAGTGGGAAGTGAACGACTTGTAGCGAGCGGACCGGAAGGGTTCCGGGTCACGACTGGCCGGCAAGTCCTTGAGCCACACCACCTTGGCGGAGTGCGTGGGCGCCTTGGCTGGCGGGTTTGCCACACCAATAGGTGCACTGCACGTGTTACGTTCCAGGTAAGCCTTGATCAGTTCCAGCTCCGCGCGGCTCAACCCGCGCAGCTCCAACTCCACAGGCCGTTCATCACGCAATCGGCCTGCTGTCCTCGCTGCATCCAATGCACGACCCAATCGGTCGATCAGTCCTTCGTAGATGTCCGGTTTCGTTGCGGTTCGCTGCGATTCACCCATCCCCTCACCTCATTGAAGAAAGACTTGCTCCCCACTAAACAGCGTAGCCCCCGTGGCTGCGCCTGCCTGGCGCCGCGACAGACGGCCTCGACCACGCAATCAGGGTTTCCCTCGATAGAGTGGGGTCATGTATGCTACGGCGCTTCCTGTAACTCCACTTCCCGCAGGGTTTGGGCACGGACGCGGCGCTTTTTGGTGTCGATCTGCCCGGACAGTGCTCCGAAGAGGATTAGGCCACCCCTATCCAGTTCAAAAGTAGCCATGCACGAACACTACCAGCCCCGTGAAATAGAAAACGCCGCCCAAACTTTCTGGGACGAGCAAAAGTCCTTTGAAGTCAGTGAACAGCCGGGCAAGGAGACTTTCTACTGCCTGTCGATGTTCCCTTACCCCAGCGGCAAGCTACACATGGGGCACGTGCGCAACTACACCATCGGCGACGTGATTTCCCGCTACCAGCGCATGCAGGGCAAGAACGTCCTGCAACCCATGGGCTGGGACGCCTTCGGCATGCCGGCGGAAAACGCGGCGATGAAGAACAACGTGGCCCCCGCCAAGTGGACCTACGAAAACATCGCCTACATGAAAACCCAGCTGCGCAGCCTGGGCCTGGCGGTGGACTGGTCCCGCGAAGTGACCACCTGCAAGCCGGACTACTACCGCTGGGAACAATGGCTGTTCACTCGCCTGTTCGAAAAAGGCGTGATCTACAAAAAGAGCGGCACCGTGAACTGGGACCCGGTCGACCAGACCGTACTGGCCAACGAACAGGTGATCGACGGTCGCGGCTGGCGTTCCGGCGCGCTGATCGAAAAGCGCGAAATCCCGATGTACTACTTCAAGATCACCGCCTACGCCGATGAACTCTTGTCGAGCCTCGACGACTTGCCGGGCTGGCCTGAGCAGGTCAAGACCATGCAACGCAACTGGATCGGCAAATCCAAGGGCATGGAAGTGCAGTTCCCGTACAACGTCGATTCCATCGGCGAAGCGGGTGAGCTCAAGGTCTTTACCACCCGCCCGGACACCCTGATGGGCGCGACCTACGTCGCCGTGGCCGCCGAACACCCGCTGGCCACCCAGGCCGCGCAGAACAACCCCGAGCTGCAGGCCTTCATCGCCGAATGCAAAGGCGGCAGCGTGGCCGAAGCCGACGTCGCCACCCAGGAGAAAAAAGGCCTGCCGACCGGGCTGTTCGTCGAACACCCGTTGAGCGGTGAAAAACTCCCGGTGTGGGTCGCCAACTACGTGCTGATGCACTACGGCGATGGCGCTGTAATGGCAGTGCCGGCTCATGATGAGCGCGACTTCGAATTCGCCACCAAGTACAACCTGCCGATCAAGTCGGTAGTACGTACCAGCTCGGGCGACATCAACCCGGCCCCGTGGCAGGACGCCTACGGCGAGCACGGCACCCTGATCAACTCCGGTGAGTTCGACGGCCTGGACTTCCAGGGTGCCTTCGACGCCATCGAAGTGGCCCTGATCAAGAAAACCCTCGGTGCCTCGCGCACCCAGTTCCGCCTGCGCGACTGGGGCATCAGCCGCCAGCGCTACTGGGGCTGCCCGATCCCGATCATCCACTGCGACACCTGCGGTGACGTGCCGGTACCGGAAGACCAGTTGCCGGTCGTGCTGCCGGAAGACGTGGTGCCGGATGGCGCCGGTTCGCCCCTGGCGCGCATGCCCGAGTTCTACGAATGCAGCTGCCCGAAATGCGGCGCACCGGCCAAGCGTGAAACCGACACCATGGACACCTTTGTCGAGTCCTCGTGGTACTACGCCCGCTACGCCTCGCCGCACTATGAAGGCGGCCTGGTGGAAAAATCCGCGGCCGACCACTGGTTGCCGGTGGATCAGTATATCGGCGGTATCGAGCACGCCATTCTTCACCTGCTGTATGCGCGCTTCTTCCACAAGCTGATGCGCGACGAAGGCCTGGTGAGCTCCAACGAACCGTTCAAGAACCTGCTGACCCAGGGCATGGTGATCGCCGAGACTTACTATCGCCGCGAAGCCAATGGCGCCTACACCTGGTTCAACCCGGCGGACGTCGAACTCGAGCGCGACAGCAAAGCCAAAGTCATCAGCGCCAAGCTGATTGCCGATGGCCTGCCGGTGGAAATCGGCGGCACCGAGAAGATGGCCAAGTCGAAGAACAACGGCGTCGACCCTCAGTCGATGATCGACCAGTTCGGCGCCGACACCTGCCGCCTGTTCATGATGTTCGCCTCGCCGCCGGACATGAGCGCCGAATGGTCCGACTCCGGCGTCGAAGGTTCACACCGTTTCCTCAAGCGCGTCTGGCGCCTGGCGCATGCCCATGTCAGCCAGGGCCTGCCGGCCAAGCTGGATGTGGCGTCGTTGAGCGACGAGCAGAAAGCCATTCGCCGCAGCACCCACCTGGCCATCAAGCAAGCCAGCCAGGACGTGGGCCAGCACCACAAGTTCAACACCGCCATCGCCCAGGTGATGACACTGATGAACGTGCTGGAAAAAGCCCCGCAGGTTAACGAGCAGGACCGCGCTCTGCTGCAGGAAGGCCTGGAAACGGTCACCCTGCTGCTGGCTCCGATCACGCCGCACATCAGCCACGAGCTGTGGAGCCGTCTGGGCCACAGCGACGCAGTCATCGATGCGCGCTGGCCGGTACAGGATGACAGCGCACTGGTACAGGACACGCTGCAACTGGTGATCCAGGTCAACGGTAAACTGCGTGGCCAGATCGACATGCCGGCCAGCGCCAGCCGAGAGGAAGTCGAAGCGGCCGCACGCTGCAACGAAAACGTGCTGCGCTTCACCGAAGGCCTGACGATTCGCAAAGTGATCGTGGTGCCTGGCAAACTGGTCAATATCGTCGCTAGCTAATCGGATCGGGCGCGGGGCTCAAGCTCCGCGCCGAACAAAGCCTTCAGGGCCTCGATAAGGCCCACATGGTTTCAAGGGGAGCAACAAAATGATCAAACGCAACCTGCTGGTTATGGGCCTCGCCGTACTGCTGAGCGCTTGCGGCTTCCAGCTGCGCGGCACCGGTACCACCGACCTGACGATCAAGGAACTGGACGTCAGCGCCCGCGACGCCTACAGCGAAACCGTCACCCAGCTGCGCCAGGTCCTGGAAAACAGCGGTGTGCACGTCTACACCGGCGCGACCTACAAGCTGTTCCTGGCCAATGAAAAAGAAACCCAGCGCAGCCTGAGCTACGCCAGCGCCGGGCGTGCGTCCGATATCGAGCTGAGCAGCGAGCTGAACTTCGAAATCCAGGGCCGTGACCACCTGCCATTGATGGGTGACAAGATCCAGGTGCAGAAAATCGTCAGCCACGACGGCAACAACCTGGTGGGCTCGGATTCCGAAATCATCCAGGTGCGCAAGGAAATGCGCCGCGACCTGGTGCAACGCATGGTCCTGCGCCTCTCGATGCTGACCCCGGAAAAGCTCGAGACCTTGCAGCAAGCCGCTGACAGCAAGGCCAAGGCCGAGGCCGACGCGCTGAAAGCCGCGCAAGAGTACGAAGACAACACGCCGAAACAATCGCCTGTTGAAGTCCCTGTCGAGTAAGCCACACGGGGCGCCCCAGGCGCCCCGTTTGCCCTGCCTATGAAACTCGCACCCGCTCAACTCGCCAAACACCTGCAAGGTGGCCTCGCGCCGATCTACATTGTCAGCGGTGATGACCCGCTGCTGTGCCAGGAAGCCGCAGACGCCATTCGCAATGCCGCCCGCCAGCAAGGCTTCGACGAACGCCAGGTATTCAGCGCCGACGCCAGTTTCGACTGGGGCACGCTGCTGCAGGCCGGCGCGAGCATGTCGCTGTTCGCCGAAAAACGCCTGCTGGAACTGCGCCTGCCCTCGGGCAAGCCCGGAGACAAGGGCGCGGCGGCCTTGATGGAATACTGCTCGCGGCCCGCCGAAGATACGCTGTTGCTGATCAGCCTGCCCAAGCTCGACGGCAGCGCGCAGAAAACCAAGTGGGGCAAGGCCCTGGTGGAAGGGACACAGACCCAGTTCATCCAGATATGGCCAGTGGACAGCAGCCAGCTGCCCCAGTGGATTCGCCAGCGCCTGTCCCAGTCGGGGCTGTCGGCCACCCAGGACGCCGTTGAACTGATCGCCGCGCGGGTCGAAGGCAACCTGCTTGCCGCTGCCCAGGAAATCGAAAAGCTCAAGCTGATGGCCGAGGACGGGCAGATCACCGTCGAGACCGTCCAGGGGGCAGTGGCAGACAGTGCGCGCTTTGACGTGTTCGGGCTAGTGGATGCAATCCTCAACGGCGAACCCGCTCACGCCTTGCGCATGCTTGAAGGCTTGCGCGGCGAAGGCGTGGAGCCTCCGGTGATTCTCTGGGCCCTGGCCCGGGAACTGCGGGTGCTGGCCAATATTGCCCTGCAATACAGCCAGGGGACGCCGCTGGATAAATGCTTCAGCCAGGCGCGACCGCCGGTATGGGACAAGCGCAAGCCCCTGATGAGCAAAGCCCTGCAACGCCACTCAGCGCAACGCTGGGCGCAGCTGTTGCTGGAAGCGCAGCGCATTGATGCACAGATCAAGGGCCAGGCGGCCGGGTCGCCATGGATGAGCCTCAGCCGTTTGTCGCTGTTGATGGCCGGTCAGCGCCTGGCATTACCCGCCGAATAACCCTCCCCCGCAGGAGCGAGCTTGCTCGCGAAAAACACAAGGTCACTGCGTTCGTCCAGGATGCATGCGTTATCGTTAACGAGCTTCGCGAGCAAGCTCGCTCCTACAGGGGATAGGGGTTGTTGCCGACAATGTGCCGGGCTTTACAGCCGTGCAACTTAGGCCGATGATTTGCACCGCTGCACCCCACCCCCACGAGAGTCACGACCATGAGCAAAAAGCCATCCAAGCATGGCCCCAACAAGGCCAAATCCATCATCGCCCAGCCACTGTTCCGCAGCCGTCAGGAACGCGCCGGCAAGGGCAAAGGCAGCTACCGCCGCGAAGCCTTCCAGTCTAATAGCTGGGAGGCTTCTTACTTTCTGGCCGCCTGAAGGCAAGCGCCCCTCCGGCATGATAAGGTCTATACCTGATTTGTAATCCCTGGACCTGTGCATGCCCTCTCGTCTTTCCCGTCATTGGCACTTTCGCCAATTGATCGCTGCCTCCAGCCTCATTCTGCTTGTCGCCTGCGCGGAAAAACCTACCGCCGCGGACGCCCAACCACTGCCAAAGCTCCAGACCGCACCGGCGGTCGCCCCCGCTGTGGTGCCCCCACTGGCCGTGGACAACCTGGATATCCAGCCCACCCAGACCTTTGCCGAATGGCAGGCCGGTTTCCGCACGGATGCCCTCAAAGCCGGGATTACCCCAGCCGTCTTCGATAACGCTTTCGCCAACGTCACCCCGGATATGGCGGTGATTCGTGCCGACCGCAGCCAGCCGGAGTTTTCGCGCCCGGTATGGGAATACCTCGATGGCGCCCTGTCGCCTCTGCGCGTGCGTAATGGCCAGACCCTGCTGATCAAGTACGCTGACATCCTGCAGAGTATCGAACAACGCTATGGCGTCGACCGCCAGGCGCTGGTGTCGGTGTGGGGCATGGAGAGTAACTTCGGCCAGTTCCAGGGCAATAACTCGGTAATCCGCTCCCTCGCCACCCTGGCCTACGAAGGGCGTCGCCCGGCCTTTGCCCAGGCGCAGTTGCTGGCCGCGTTGCAGATCATCCAGCACGGCGATATCGCGGCCGATCAGATGAAGGGCTCCTGGGCCGGCGCCATGGGCCAGACCCAATTTATCCCGACCACCTACAACACCCACGCCGTAGACTTCGATGGCGACGGTCGCCGCGATATCTGGAACAGCCCGTCCGATGCACTGGCCTCCACCGCGCACTACCTGCAAAGCTCCGGCTGGCAGAAAGGCCAGCCGTGGGGCTTCGAAGTGAAACAACTGCCGGCGAACTTCGATTACGCCCTGGCCGACGGTGGCATCCGCAAGAGCGTCGCCGAGTGGCTGAAACTGGGCATCCAGCTGCCACCCGGGGCAAGCATGCCAGCCAACGTCGACCAACTGTCCGCCGCCCTGCTGCTGCCCGCGGGCTACCGTGGTCCGGCGTTCCTGGTGCTGGATAACTTCCGCGCGATCCTCAAGTACAACAACTCGTCGTCCTACGCTTTGGCGGTCGGCCTGCTGTCGGAACGGTTTGGCGGCGGTGGTGTGATTCGCGGCGATTGGCCGAAGGATGAACTGCCGCTCAGTCGCTCACAGCGCATTGATCTGCAAACGGCGCTGAACGCCAATGGATATGACGCGGGCAACCCGGACGGGATTATCGGCGCCAACACGCGCAAGGCGATTCGTGCGGCGCAGCAGGCGCTGAGCTGGCCGGCGGATGGGTATCCGACGGTGAAACTGCTGGAATCGCTGCAGAACCGCTAGGTCTGCTTATGGCGGCCGGCGCTATCGCAGGCAAGCCCAGCTTGCACATTTGGAATGCATTCCCTGTGGGAGCTGGCTTGCCTGCGATGACAGCATCACAGGCGAGAACTACTTAAAGACTACCTCCTGCTCCAGCACCACCCGCTGCTCCCCCGCATCCAGCCGCACCACCGCGCCCATCGGCATCGTCAGGTTCGGATCGCAATGCCCACTGCGCCAACCGGACAACACCGGAATGCACAGGGGCTCGAAGGTCTGTTTCAACAAGCGTTCCAGTGCAATGTTATCCACACCCGCTACATCCCCGACCAGCACACCGACCACCTGCGCCAGCTTGCCGGCCAGGCGCAGGTGCGTGAGCAGGCGGTCGATGCGGTAGATCGGCTCGTTGACGTCCTCGATAAACAGAATGATGCCTTCGGCGTCAATTTCATAAGGCGTGCCCATCACCGCCGCAATCATCGACAGGTTGCCCCCCAGCAAACGCCCACAGGCGATGCCCGGTTCAATCGTAGTCAATGGGTAGACCGCCGGGTGCGCGAGCACGCTGCCGGCACCGAGCTGGCCACGCAGCAGACTGAACAGGGATGACTCGGTGGGGGGCTGCTTGTCGCCGAGCAGGTCGGCATTGAGCATCGGGCCGTGGAAGGTCACGAAGCCGGCGTAACGGCTGATCGCCAGGTGCAGCGCGGTGATGTCGCTGTAGCCCACGAACGGCTTGGGGTTGGCGCGGATCAGATCAAAATCGAGCGCATCCAGCAAACGAGGAGTGCCGTAGCCGCCCCGCAGGCAGAAGATGGCATCGATTTCAGGGTTGGCGAAAGCGGCGTGCAGGTCGCGCAGGCGCACTTCATCGCTGCCGGCGAGGTAGCCGTCGCGCTCATAGACACCGGGAAAAATTCGCAGGTCGTAGCCGCGGTTATGCATCCATTGGCCGGCTTTTTCGACATCCAGCGCGGCGGGGCCGGCGGGGGCGATCAGGGCGATGGTGCCTTCAGCACACAATGCGGGTACGGCAGCGCTCGATCCAGTGGTCATCCGTGCTCTTCCTATGTGTAACGCAGAAGCAAATGTGGGAGCGGGCTTGCTCGCGAAAGCGGTGGATCAACCAATGAATCCGTTGACTGACACCGCGCTTTCGCGAGCAAACCCGCTCCCACCCTGGATCTGCGGCGTCGCGCAGATTCCCATCAGGAAATCAGGCTTGCCTTGACCAGCTTGGCCTGTTCATCGGCGTGGTACGAGGAACGTACCAGCGGACCCGAGGCGACGTTCTTGAAGCCCATCTTGTAGCCTTCCTCGGCGAACCAGGCGAAGGTGTCCGGGTGCACGAAACGCTGCACCGGCAAGTGGCTGCGCGATGGTTGCAGGTACTGGCCCAGAGTCAGCATGTCGATGTCGTGTTCGCGCATGCGCTTCATGACTTCGATCACTTCTTCGTCGGTTTCGCCCAGGCCCAGCATCAGGCCGGATTTGGTCGGAATGTGCGGCATCATCTGCTTGAATTTCTGCAGCAGGGTCAGCGACCACTGGTAGTCCGAACCCGGACGCGCAGCCTTGTACAAACGTGGCACGGTTTCCAGGTTGTGGTTGAACACGTCCGGCGGCTCGGCGGCAGTGATTTCCAGCGCCACGTCCATACGGCCACGGTAGTCGGGCACCAGGGTTTCGAGCATCACGTTCGGCGACAGCTTGCGGATTTCGCGGATGCAGTCGGCAAAGTGCTGGGCACCGCCGTCACGCAGGTCGTCGCGGTCAACCGAGGTGATCACCACGTATTTGAGTTTCAGGTCGGCGATGGCGATGGCCAGGCTTTCCGGCTCGTTGACGTCCAGTGGCTTCGGACGGCCGTGGCCCACGTCACAGAACGGGCAACGACGGGTGCAGATGTCACCCATGATCATGAAGGTGGCGGTGCCGCCGGAGAAGCATTCGCCGAGGTTCGGGCAGGAAGCTTCTTCGCACACGCTGTGCAGCTTGTGTTTGCGCAGCAGGGCCTTGATACGGTCGACTTCCGGCGAGACCGGGATGCGCACGCGAATCCAGTCGGGCTTTTTCGGCAGTTCGGTGGTCGGAATGATCTTCACCGGGATGCGTGCAACCTTCTCGGCGCCGCGCAGCTTGACGCCGGCTTCCACCTTGGCACGCGGGGCCGGGGCCGGACGCTCGGTAACGTCCAGCGTCGGGATCATGGTTTGCACTGCATCAGTAGTCATAATCAGTCGATTCCGCCCGTGAGGGTCGTCTGCTCAGCATAGTCGAGGTGTTTGACGAGCTGCGCACGCAACCGGGCACTTACCTCGGCAAATTTAATCGGTGCAGCGTGGTCGCTCAGTTGTGTCATGGCCAACCCGGCATAGCCACACGGGTTGATCCGCCGGAACGGGGCCAGGTCCATGTCCACATTCAGGGCCAGGCCATGAAAGGAACAACCATGGCGGATCCGCAGCCCCAGGGAGGCGATTTTCGCGCCGTCGACATACACACCCGGTGCATCCGGCTTGGCCACGGCGGTTACGCCATAACTGGCCAGCAGTTCGATCAGGCACGCCTCCATGCGGCTCACCAGATCTCGCACGCCAAAGCCCAGCTTGCGCACGTCCAGCAGCAGATACGCCACCAGTTGACCGGGCCCATGGTAAGTCACTTGACCACCTCGGTCGACCTGCACCACCGGAATATCCCCCGGAAGCAGCAGATGCTCAGCCTTGCCGGCCTGCCCCTGGGTGAACACCGGCGGGTGCTCCACCAGCCAGATCTCATCGGGGGCCGCGGTGCCGCGCTCGTTGGTGAACCGCTGCATGGCGTGCCAGACCGGCTCGTAAGCCATCTGGCCGAGCTCGCGAAAGCCCAGGACCTGTGACATCACAGCACCATGTGCACGAAGCCGGTAGCCCGCAGTTCGCTGTTGATGTCGTAGAGCTGGTCTTGACCGGTCGCAACAATGTGCAACTGGATCGTGGTGTATTTACCGTTGGTACTGGAACGCTCGTCCACACGCTCGTCGTTGATCGTGGCGTGTTTACGCACGATACCGATGATCTTGTCTCTGTTGCCTGCACCGGTATCGCTGATCACCTTGACGGGATAATCCGTCACCGGGAATTCGATCTTTGGCGCCTTTACTTCGTTATCGGTCATGGCAGAACGGCCTCGTAAGCGGTAAGCCGTGGCGACGGGCAAAGCCCCGCGTCGGGTCAACGCGGGGCTTTGCAGGTGCACACAATCAGTTGAACAAGCCGTAGAAGAATAGACGGATGCTATCCCACACGCGGCGGAAGATACCACCTTCGTCGACGGCGTCCAGCGCGATCAGGTCGGCGCTGTGCACCACCTTGTCGTCCAGTTTCACTTCGACTTTACCGATCACGTCACCCTTGGCGATGGGCGCGACCAATTGCGGGTTCATGGTCATGCTGGCAGCGAGCTTTTTCAGCTGGCCTTTAGGCATGGTCAGGGTCAGGTCTTCAGCCAGGCCGGCCTTGACTTGCGAGGTTGCGCCTTTCCACACTGGCGCGGTCGCAAGCTCGGCACCCTTCTGGTAGAAGGTCTGGGTTTCGAAGAAACGGAAACCGTAGGTCAGCAGCTTTTGCGTCTCGGCCGCACGGGCCTGCTCGCTGTTGGTGCCAAAGACCACGGCGATCAGGCGCTGGCCGTCACGTACGGCGGATGACACCATGCAGTAGCCAGCTTCTTCGGTGTGGCCGGTTTTCAGACCGTCGACGGTCTTGTCGCGCCACAGCAGCAGGTTGCGGTTCGGCTGCTTGATGTTGTTCCAGAAGAATTCCTTCTGGGAGTAGATCGCGTAGTGCACCGGGTCGACACGGATGATCGCGCGCGCCAGCAGTGCCATGTCGTGGGCCGACGAGTAGTGCTCAGGGTTCGGCAGGCCGGTCGGGTTCATGAAGTGGCTGTTGGTCATGCCCAGGTCGCCGGCGGTCTTGTTCATCATGTCGGCGAAGGCGTCTTCGCTGCCGGCGATGTGCTCGGCCAGGGCGACGCTGGCGTCGTTGCCGGACTGGATGATGATGCCGTGCAGCAGGTCACTGACGGTAACTTGCGAGCCCACCTTGATGAACATCCGCGAACCGCCGGTGCGCCAGGCGTTTTCGCTGACGGTCACAGGGTCGTTCTCGCCGATCTGGCCGCGACGGATTTCCAGGGTGGCAATGTAGGCGGTCATCAGCTTGGTCAGGCTGGCCGGTGGCAGGCGCTGGTCACCGTTGTTTTCGACCAGCACGTTACCGCTGGCGGCGTCCATGAGGACCCAGGACTTGGCCGCCAGCTGCGGGGAAGCCGGCACCATCTCAACCGCCCAGGCGGCCGGGGTAATGATCAGCGAAAGAAGCAGGCACGTACGTTTGGCTAAGGTGGTGATGTTCATCCGTCTCTCGAAATTGCTTATGGAAACTTGCCCGCGCGGGCAAAACTTATTCAGACAGCCCGCTACCAGACTGTCACATGTTCGGTTGCCCGCTCACCCCTTGCCCCTGGGTTTTATTGTTCAACGAGCCAACAACCTGGGTTCACGCCCGCGAACGGGCCTGAACCATCAATCCTTACGTTTATTCTGCGGTGACCACGCTCGGTTGCCCCAGATTGGCCAGGCGCACGCTGTTCTGCACTTGCGCAACCTCGCTCGGCGAGCTGATCGGGCCCATGCGCACACGGTGCAGGGTTTGCTGGTTACGCACGATCGAGCTGATAAATACCGGCGCGCTGACCATGCCGCTGAGCTTGGACCTTAACAGTTCTGCCGCATCCGGGTTGGCGAAAGCGCCCACCTGCAGGTATTGCCCGCCCACTGTCGAGCCCCCCGGCGCCGCATGCGGCACCACGACGGTGTCCGGGGCGTGCTGCGCCGGTGGCGGTGTCCACTGCTCGATCTTGCCGGCCGACGCGGTCACTTGCGGTTGTGGCGTGCGCGGCTCGTTAAGCATCAACGGCGCCGGCTTGCCACGCTGGGCCCAGTACTGCGCAGGGTCGATACCTTCGACCTTGACCCGCGCGGTACCGGTTTCGGCATAGCCGAGTTTTTTCGCCGCCGCATAGGACAAGTCGATGATGCGGTCCGAATAGAACGGCCCACGGTCGTTGACCCGCAGGATCACGGTGCGATTGTTGTCCAGGTTGGTCACCCGTACATAACTGGGCAACGGCAACGTCTTATGGGCCGCGCTCATGCCGTACAGGTCATACACTTCGCCGTTGGCGGTGTTCTGGCCGTGGAACTTGGTGCCATACCAGGACGCCGTGCCCGATTGCACGTAGGTCTTGGAGTCCTGCAACGGGAAATAGGTCTTGCCCAGCACGGTGTAGGGGTTGGCCTTGTACGCACCGGTGTGCAGGGTTGGCGTGGCATCCGGGATCTTCGATACGTCGACATCCCACCACGGCGCGCCATCTTTGTGCGCGCGGTTGATATCCAGGCCAGGCTGGGAACGTACAACCGTGCCGCCGGACTTCTGCGCCGGGCCACGGCTGGTGGAGCAACTGACAACCAGCAAGGACAACGCGGCGAGCGCCACCAGCTTGAGCGGTTGATTGAACGGCGATGCCCGCATTACTTGTTGCCCCGTGCTTGGACCAGCATGTCTGACAGCTGATGCACGGCCATGGCGTACATCACACTGCGGTTATAACGCGTGATTGCGTAGAAATTCTTCAGGCCCATCCAGTATTCCGGGCCATTTTCGCCTTCCAGGCGGAACGCCGTGACCGGCGTATCGTCGCGTGGCGCATTCTGACTCGACCAGCCCAGGGCCCGCAACTCCCCGACCGTCTTGGCCGGCTCGATGCCTTGGGTCAGGCCTTCATCAGCGCGGTCCCCGGCGACATCGGCGCGGACCACCACCGGTTCGCCCGCCACCCAGCCATGGCGCTTGAAGTAGCTGGCCACGCTGCCGATGGCATCGTCGGGGTTGCTCCAGATATTGATATGCCCGTCACCGTCGAAGTCCACGGCGTACGCGCGAAAGCTGCTCGGCATGAACTGCGGCAGGCCCATCGCGCCGGCGTAGGAGCCCTTGAGGGTCAGGGGGTCGACCTGCTCTTCGCGGGCCAACAGCAGGAACTCGCGCAGCTCCTTGCGGAAGAAGTCGGCGCGCGGCGGGTAATCGAAGCCCAGGGTCGACAAGGCGTCGATCACCCGGTAACTGCCGGTATTGCGCCCGTAGAAGGTTTCAATGCCGATGATCGCGACAATCACTTGCGCCGGCACACCGTATTCCTGCTCGGCGCGCGCCAGTACGGCCTCGTGCTGGCGCCAGAAGTCGACACCTCGGGCCACGCGGGCGTCGGTGAGGAACATCGGGCGATATTCTTTCCATTGTTTTACGCGTTCGGCAGGGCGGGAAATGGCGTCGAGGATCGCCTGCTTGCGCCGGGCTTCACGAAACACGCCCATCAGTTGCTCACCGGCGAAACCATAGTCGCGGGTCATTTCACCGACAAATTCGGCGACCTGGGGTGAACCATCGTAGTCACCGGCCAGCACCTCCTGCGTTGCTCCCAGCAGCCCGATCAGGCCCATCCAGGACGCATGCCGAGTCACCCAGCCGCGCATTACTTGCATTGACATCTTCACCTTATTCAAACCTGTGCGATCCACTTGCGATGCGTATGAATCGACATCAAAACCCCAAACGCTGACAGCAATGTCACCAGCGAAGTTCCGCCGTAGCTAATGAAAGGCAACGGCACCCCAACTACCGGCAACAGGCCACTGACCATACCGATGTTGACGAAAACGTAAACAAAAAAAGTCATCGTCAGGCTGCCGGCGAGCAATTTGCCGAACAGCGTCTGCGCCTGGGCGGTGATCACCAGACCGCGCCCGATCAGCAGCAGATAGATCAGCAACAGCGCGCAGATGCCCACCAGGCCGAACTCTTCGCCCAGCACCGCAATAATGAAGTCGGTGTGGCTCTCGGGCAAAAAGTCCAGATGCGACTGAGTGCCCAGTAACCAGCCCTTGCCAAATACACCGCCGGAGCCGATGGCGGCCTTCGACTGGATAATGTTCCAGCCGGTGCCCAGCGGGTCGCTCTCGGGGTCGAGGAAGGTGAGGATCCGCTGCTTCTGGTAGTCGTGCATGAAGAAGAACCACATGGCCACCGCCACGGGGACGGCCGCCGCCAGCACGCTGAGGATCCAGCGCCAGCGTAGACCGCCCATGAACAGCACGAACGCACCGCCCGCCAGGATCAGCAGCGAGGTGCCAAGGTCCGGCTGGCGCACGATCAGGACAAACGGCACGCCGATCAGGATCAGGCTGATCCCCACATGCTTGAGCTGCGGTGGCAAGGTGCGCTTGGACAGGTACCAGGCGATGGTGGCCGGCATCAGGATCTTCATGAATTCCGACGGCTGGAAGCGAATCACCCCTGGAATGTTGATCCAGCGGGTCGCGCCCATGGCGTTGTGGCCCATCACGTCCACCACCACCAGCAGCAACACGCCGGCGACGTAACCCAGCGGTACCCAGCGCGCCATGAACCGCGGCTCCAGCTGGGCAATCACCACCATCGACAACAGGCCCAGGCCGAACGAGGACGCCTGCTTGATCAGCAGGTCCCAGTTCTTGCCGCTGGCCGAATACAGCACGAACAGGCTGCCGGCGGCCAGGGTCAGCAGCAGGATCAGCAAAGGGCCATCGATGTGCATGCGCTGCAGCAACGTCGCCCGGCGGCGCATCACATCCTCGCTGGAGAGGATGCGGTCAAAATTACTCTTCACTGGCCGTAACCTCGGTGCTTGAAGGGGGCCGCCATATTCGGGCTTGAGCCGGCCGTCGTCGGCCAGCAACCAGGCGTCCATCACCTGGCGCACCACCGGCGCGGCAACGCCGGAGCCGGATTCGCCGTTTTCGACCATCACCGCCACCACGATTTTCGGGTCGTCCGCCGGGGCAAAGCCGACAAACAAGGCGTGGTCGCGGTGGCGTTCCTGAACCTTGGAGCGGTCATATTTCTCGCCCTGCTTGATCGCGACCACCTGGGCGGTACCGCTCTTGCCGGCAATGCGGTATTGCGCGCCGATCGCCGCCTTGCGCGCAGTGCCACGGGCGCCGTGCATCACCTGCTGCATGCCGTGGTTGACCTTGGTCCAGTCCGACGGGTCGCGCAGCACGATGTCTGGAATCGGGTTGTTATCCACTGGCTTTTCGCCTTCGATGGTCCTGGCCAGGTGCGGGCGATTCCAGATGCCTTTGTTGGCCACCAGCGCGGTCGCCTGGGCCAGTTGCAACGGCGTGGCCTGCATATAGCCCTGGCCGATCCCGAGGATCAGGGTTTCGCCCGGGAACCAGGCCTGGCGGCGGGTCGCGCGTTTCCATTCCCGCGAGGGCATCAGGCCAGGGGACTCTTCGAACATATCCAGGGACACTTTCTGCCCCAGGCCGAACTTGCCCATATAGGCGGACAAGCGGTCAATCCCCAGCTTGTGGGCCAGGTCATAGAAGTAGGTGTCGTTGGATCGCATGATCGCGGTGTCCAGGTCGACATAGCCGTCACCGGTGCGGTTCCAGTTACGGTATTTGTGATCGTAGTTGGGCAGCATGTAGTAGCCGGGGTCGAACACCCGGCTGGAGGCCGTGACCACGCCCGCGTCCAGCCCGGCGATTGCCACCGCCGGTTTGATCGTCGAACCGGGCGGGTACAGGCCGCGCAGCACACGGTTGAACAGTGGCCGGTCGATGGAGTCACGCAGCTCGGCGTAGGCCTTGAAGCTGATCCCGGTCACGAACAGGTTGGGGTCGAAACTCGGCTGGCTGACCATCGCCAGCACTTCGCCGGTCTTCGGGTCCAGGGCGACCACGGCGCCGCGCCGCCCGCCCAATGCCATCTCGGCCGCTTCCTGCAACTTGATGTCCAGGCTCAGCACAATGTCTTTGCCCGGTATCGGGTCGGTACGCTTGAGCACCCGCAGTACACGGCCGCGAGCGTTGGTCTCGACTTCTTCGTAACCCACCTGGCCGTGCAACTCGGGCTCGTAGAAACGCTCGATACCGGTCTTGCCAATATGATGGGTGCCACTGTAGTTGACGGGATCGAGGCTTTTCAGCTCTTTCTCGTTGATCCGCCCCATGTAGCCGACGGAGTGCGCAAAGTGCGGCCCTTGCGGGTAATGGCGGACCAACTGCGCCACCACTTCCACGCCCGGCAGGCGGAACTGGTTCACCGCGATTCGCGCGATCTGCTCCTCGGTCAGCTCGAACAGGATCGGCACCGGCTCGAAAGGTCGACGCCCCTGCCTCATACGCTTTTCAAAGATGACCCGGTCTTCCGGGGTCAGCTGCAACACCTCGACGATCACATCGAGGACCTGCTGCCAATCGCCGGAACGTTCGCGGGTCATGCTCAGGCTGAAGCTGGGACGGTTATCCGCGACGACCACGCCATTACGGTCGAAGATCAGCCCACGGGTCGGCGGAATCGGCTGCACATGCACCCGGTTGTTTTCCGACAGCGTGGAGTGATAGTCGTACTGGATCACCTGCAGGAAATACAGGCGCGCAATCAGCACCCCGATCAACGCCACCACCATGATCGCGCCAAACACCACGCGCGCGCGTACCAGACGTGCGTCTTTCTCGTGGTCCTTGATGCGGATCGGCTGAGTCATCGGGAGGGGCGCAGACTATTTGTGGTAAGGGTGCCCGGACAGAACTGTCCAGGCGCGATACAGCTGTTCACCGATCAGGATCCTTACCAACGGGTGCGGCAGCGTCAGCGCCGACAACGACCAGCGCTGGTCCGCCCGCGCGCAGACTTCCGGCGCCAGCCCTTCCGGGCCGCCCACCATGAAGTTGACGGTGCGCGAGTCCAGGCGCCAGCGGTCCAGCTCCACCGCCAACTGCTCGGTGCTCCAGGGCTTGCCGTGCACTTCGAGGGTGACGATACGCTCATTGGGGCCGACCTTGGCCAGCATGGCTTCGCCTTCCTGACGGATAAAGCGTGCCACATCGGCATTCTTGCCCCGGGTGTTAAGCGGTATTTCCACCAGCTCAAGCGCCAGCTCGGCGGGCAGACGCTTGGCATACTCGTGCCAGCCTTCTTCCACCCACTTGGGCATGCGTGAACCGACAGCGATCAGACGCAGGCGCACAGCCGTTCCTTATTCCTGGTCTTTGTTGAGCTTGTCGAAGTGCGCATGGCCCACTTCCGGGCTGTGGTGCCTGCCATCGGCGGCACGGCTCTGTTCGGCGCCTTTCCACAGACGCTCCAGGTCGTAGAACTGACGGGCGTTGGAGGTCATCATGTGAACGATCACGTCGTCCATGTCCAGCAGCACCCAGTCGCTGTCGCCCTTGCCTTCTTCACCCAACGGCTTGACGCCTTGGGCTTTGACCGCTTCACGGACCTTGTCGAGCATCGCGCCGATCTGGCGATTGGAGGTACCGGTGGCGATGATCATGAAGTCGGTGATGCTCTGCTTGTCGCGCACGTTCAGGATCTGGATGTCCTGGGCCTTGACGTCTTCCAGGGCAGCCACGGCCACTTTTACCAGCTCTTCGCCAGCCAGTTCCGGGCCTACGTGGGCTTCAACCGGCAGTGGCGCGCTTTTGAACGTGCCTTTGCGTTTTACTTTGCTTACGTCTTTGTTCGTCATAAAAAACTCGTTTTGCTCATATGTTCGGGCACTCGCTGCACGACTGTTCGTGCGTTCGAGCGCGCCTTTTCAGTTCGACGCACGGTAAAGCCCGTGCGCATCGATGTAGGCCAGGACCGCGTCAGGCACCAGGAAACGTACCGACTTCCCGCTGGCCAGCAGTTGACGGATCTGGGTGGCAGACACCGCAAGCGGGGTCTGCCAGACGAATGCAATATTCCCGTTCGGCCCGGTCAGGGCCAAGGGGTCACTTACCGACCGCGCGGCCAGCAGGTTGCGCAGGGCATCCGGCGGTTCGCTGTCGGCATCCGGGCGTTGCAGCACCAGGATGTGGCAATGCTGGAGGAGTTCCTCCCAGCGATGCCAAGAGGGCAGGCCGCAAAAAGCGTCCCAGCCCAAAAGCAGAAACACCTGGTCGTCCGCCGCCAGCTCGGCGCGCATCAGTTCCAGGGTGTCGACAGTGTAGGACGGTTTATCGCGTTTGAGTTCGCGGTCGTCCACCACCAGCAGCGGGATACCCTCTACCGCCAGGCGCACCATTTCCAGGCGTTGTTGCGGTGACACCTGGGGGGTGTCGCGATGCGGCGGCCGAAAATTGGGGATCAGGCGCAGCTCATCCAATGCCAGGGCATCCGCGACCTCCAGGGCACTGCGCAAATGGCCGATGTGCACGGGGTCGAAGGTACCGCCGAGCAGCCCGATGCGTTTAGCCATCAAGTGCGCACATGACCGTCGCCGAACACCACGTACTTCTCGCTGGTCAGGCCTTCCAGGCCAACCGGGCCGCGGGCGTGGAGCTTGTCGGTGGAAATACCGATCTCCGCCCCCAGGCCGTACTCGAAGCCGTCGGCAAAGCGCGTCGAGGCGTTGATCATCACCGACGCGGAATCCACTTCGGTGAGAAAACGCCGGGCATCGCTGAAATGCTCGGAAACAATGGCGTCGGTGTGCTTGGAACCATATTTGTTGATGTGTTCGATGGCCTGGTCCAGGTCGTCGACGATGCGGATCGACAGGATCGGCGCCGTGTACTCGGTGTACCAGTCCTGTTCGGTCGCCTCGATCACGTCCGCGCCCAGCAGCGCTCGGGTGCGCTCGCAGCCGCGCAGTTCCACGCCCTTGTCGCGGTAGATGGCAGCCAGCGGCGGCAGCACGCGTTCGGCAATGCCGGCGTGCACCAGCAGGGTTTCCATGGTGTTGCACGGGGCATAGCGGTGGGTCTTGGCGTTATCGGCGATACGGATCGCCTTGTCGATATCGGCGGCGATGTCGATGTATACATGGCACACGCCGTCCAGGTGTTTGATCACCGGCACCTTGGCATCGCGGCTGACGCGCTCGATCAGGCCCTTGCCACCGCGCGGCACGATCACGTCGACGAATTCCGGCATGGTGATCAGCGCGCCCACGGCGGCGCGGTCGGTGGTTTCCACCACTTGCACCACTTCGGCCGGCAACTCGGCCACGGCCAGGCCCTGCTGGATGCAGGTGGCAATGGCGCGGTTGGAATGGATGGCCTCGGAACCGCCACGCAGGATGGTGGCATTGCCGGACTTGAGGCACAGGCTCGCGGCGTCGATGGTCACGTTCGGGCGCGACTCATAGATGATGCCGATCACGCCCAGGGGCACGCGCATCTTGCCGACCTGAATGCCGGACGGCAGGTAACGCATATCGCGGATTTCACCGATGGGGTCAGGTAGCTTCGCCACCTGACGCAGGCCTTCGATCATGTCGTCGATACGCGCCGGCGTCAGCGCCAGGCGGTCCAGCAGGGCCGGCTCCAGGCCATTGGCGCGGCCGTTGGCCAGGTCCCGCTCATTGGCGGCGGTGAGCTCGGAGCGCGAAGCATCCAGAGCATCGGCCGCGGCCAGCAAGGCACGGTTCTTCTGCGCGGTGCTCGCACGGGCGATCAACCGCGAGGCCTGACGGGCAGCGCGACCCAGGCGGGTCATGTAGTCAAGAACGGACTCAGTCATGGTCAGGGAGTCTTGGCAAAGAGGAAAGCGGCAGATTATAGCTGTGACGCCGCCCGACTGACAGCGGTGAGGGGCGGATGGTCGAAATGAACTGTAAAAACCTGAGGTTCAGCGGTAATTAAGGTGGGAGTTGTTATGATTCTGTCACATTTAGCCGTATTTACCCCTGCCGCCATGCCCAACTCTTTACCCGAACGCCCCGCCAGCGCCCTGCCCGACAGCTTCTTCGACCGCGACGCACAATTGCTCGCGCGCCAATTGCTCGGCAAAGTCATACGCCATCGCGTCGGCGACCTCTGGCTTTCAGCGCGAATTATTGAAACCGAAGCCTATTACGTGGCCGAAAAAGGCAGCCACGCTTCGCTCGGCTACACAGAAAAGCGTAAGGCTTTGTTTCTGGATGGCGGTCATATCTACATGTACTACGCCCGTGGCGGCGACTCCCTGAACTTCAGCGCCCATGGGCCGGGCAATGCGGTGCTGATCAAGTCGGCTTATCCGTGGGTCGATAACCTTTCCGGCCCCGCCAGCCTGGCGCAGATGCTGCTGAACAACCCGACTGCCAACGGCAGCCCACGCCCGTCGCAGAAGTTGTGCGCCGGGCAGACGCTGCTATGCAAGGCATTAGGGTTGAAAGTGCCGATGTGGGATGCCAAGCGTTTCGACCAGGAGCAGTTGTATGTGGAGGATGTGGGCCAGGCGCCCACCCAAATCATCCAGACCACCCGCCTGGGCATTCCCAGCGGGCGCGACGAACACCTGATGTACCGTTTCGTCGATGCCGGCTATGCGCCCTATTGCACGCGGAACCCGCTGCGCCGGGGCCAGGTCGAAGGCCGCGACTATTTCTTGATTTAAATACATAAACACCCGATGGAGTGGATTGTATGAGCCAATGGCTCGATAGCATTACCGGCTGGCTGACCCTGAACCCACAATGGCTGGCGGTGGCTGTGTTTATCGTCGCGTGCGTGGAGTGCCTGGCGATTGCCGGGCTGATCGTGCCCGGCACGGTGCTGCTGTTTGCCATTGCCGCACTGGCCGGCAGCGGTGCGCTGTCCCTGAGCGAAACCCTGCTGCTGGGCTTTCTTGGCGGGTTGTTGGGCGATGGGGTGTCCTACTTCCTGGGCCGACACTTCCATCAGAACATCCGCCGCCTGCCCGGCCTGCGTCATCATCCCGAGTGGATGAACGGCGCGGAAACCTACTTCCACAAGTACGGCATCGCCAGCCTGCTGGTCGGGCGTTTCATCGGCCCGCTGCGCCCGATGCTGCCGATGGTGGCCGGCATGTGCGACATGCCATTCCCGCGCTTCGCCCTGGTGAGCCTGCTCGCAGCGGCCGGCTGGTCGGTGGCCTACCTGCTGCCGGGCTGGGCTACCGGCGCCGCCTTCCGCCTGCCGTTGCCTGCAGGTTTCTGGCCGGAAGCCGGGGTTGTCACGGCGTGCCTCGCGGTGCTGCTGGGGCTGAGCCTGAACAGCAGCCTGCGTGGCCAGCGACGAGCGACATTATGGGTAGGCTGCGCCAGTTCGACCCTGCTGATCGCGCTGTTTATCGGCTACCCCCATCTCAACGATTTCGATCAGGGCCTGAGCGCCCTGGTGCAGGAGCACCGCAGCGCCTGGCTGGACGAGACCATGGTCAGGATTACCCAACTGGGCGAATTCAAGAAAATGTTCGTCGCCAGCGCCGTGTTCACCGGCCTGCTGTTGCTGGCTCGACAGTGGCGCCACGCGATCTTTGTCGGCGCCACACTGGCCGGCGCGGCAGTCATCAACACCGGTACCAAGCTGTTTTTCGCTCGTGGCCGCCCGGACATCCTGACAGACCCTTTGACCAGCTTCAGCATGCCCAGCGGCCATGCCTCGGGGGCTTTTGCGTTTTTCCTGGCCCTGGCAGTGCTGGCCGGACGCGGCCAACCCACGCGGCTGCGCCTGACCTGGTTGCTGCTGGGGTGTATCCCCGCCGCCTTCATCGCGTTGTCGCGGGTGTACCTCGGTGCTCACTGGCCGTCGGATATCCTCGCCGGAACCCTTCTGGCAATGGCGGTGTGTGCGTTCAGCCTGGCCGCTATCCAGTACCGCAGCCCACTGCCGCCGATGTCGGCCAAGGCCTGGTGGCTGGTGTTACCGGCCGTGGTGGCCGTGCTCGGCTTTATCGCGTTTACCGGCACGCCCCACGCGCTGCTCAGGTATGCCTACTGACCCTTGGCCGGGCCGATCCAGTCCACCGGGGCGGCCCGACGTTCGACACAACGCTCGCGCCGCTCCAGCAGCATTTCATCGGCGATCTCTGCGGCGCGCTCGGCGATAAACTCGGCGCCGCGTTTTTCATAGTGCGGGATCAATTGCGTGGTGACGCTGACCAAAAACCCATCCCAGACGGCCAGTTCCGATTGCGTGAGTCGAATCATTTTTCATCCCCGGATCAATGTGTGTGATCGGAAACTATTTCAGGCGCGCTCAGGGTTGAATGAAGGAAAAATCTGAAAATCGCTTCAGACACGCTCAGTTGAACAATTCACCCTGCAGTTCATCCAGCAACATCTGGATCGCGTCCAGGCGCTGCTGCGGGTCATCGAGCCGCAGCAGGTCGACTTTGTCGGCGTCGGCAAACGGCAGCAGGTAGGCCAACTGATTGCCCAGGGAGTGCTGGCCGTCGGCGCAGGCGTCCATGTCCAGCGACGCGACCATCGGGTGCTCGGCCAAGGCCTGGAGCAGGGCCAGCAGGTCGGCGTCTTCCTCCTCCAGCACCTGGTCCGGCAACTCCTGCAGCCATTGCACCTCGCCGACCAGCAGGTGGTCCTTCTGCACCTGGGCGTCAAGCACACAGAAACGTCGCCCGCCTTCGACGCGAATCCCCAACAGGCCGTTGTCCTGCTGCTTGAAGTCGCGGATCAGCGCTTCGCAGCCGATCAGTGCGTAGCCATCCGGGGCCGTGCCCACTTCAACGCCATCAAGGATGCACACCACACCGAAGCCTTCGCCCTTTTTCATGCAGCGGCCAATCATGTCCAGATAGCGTGCTTCAAATATTTGCAGGTCAAGGGTGCAACCTGGGAACAACACGGTATTGAGCGGGAACAGCGCCAGACTCATAAAGCCTTCCTTAAACCTGGTTTAAACAATGACCGACACCGCCAGCGGCAGGAACACCGCCGTGGCCACGCCCATCAGACTCATGGCCAGCGCGGCAAAGGCGCCGCACTCCTCGCTTTCCTGCAGGGCCACCGAGGTGCCGACCGCGTGGGCCGTCATGCCCAGGGCCATGCCGCGCGCCTCGGGGCTGTGCACCCCCAGGCGCGAGAGCAGCGCCGGGCCGATCATCGCGCCGATCACCCCGGTGATCAGCACAAACACCGCCGCCAATGCCGCCACGCCGCCGATCTGCTCGGCCACCAGCATGGCGATCGGCGAGGTCACCGATTTGGGGGCCATGGTCATCAACACCATGTGTTCGGCACCAAACCACCAGCCCAGCCACACGCACAGCCCGGTGGCCACCACGCCGCCTATCACCAGCGTAGTAAAAATCGGCCAGAACAATTGGCGAATCCGTCGCAGGTTCAGATAAAGCGGCACCGCCAGGGCCACCGTCGCCGGCCCCAGCAGGATGCCCATGATCTCGGTGCTCTTGCGGTACTCGGCGTAGCTCAGGCCACAGCCGAGCAACACGCCGATCACCAGCAGCATGGAGACCAGCACCGGTTGCAGGAAAATCCAGCGGGTTTTCTCGAAGCCCGCCAGCACCAGTTGGTAGGCGCCGAGGGTGATGCCGATACCGAACAGAGGATGGTGAATCACCGCCGCCCACGCGCCTTGCCAGTCGACGATCATTGATCCTTCTCCTTGCGCTTGACCATCTGCTGCATCAGCAGACCGACAAAGCCCATGGCGATCACCAGGGACAACACCAGCGCGCCGACGATGGCCCAGAAGTCCGCGGCGATATCCTTGGCGTATACCATCACCCCCACCGCCGGCGGCACCAGCAGCAACGGCAGGTAACGCAACAGGCTGCTGGCCGCCAGGCTCAGGGGCTCGCCGACTTCGCCACGCCAGATCAGGAAGCCCAGCATCAGCAGCAGGCCGATGATCGGCCCCGGCAATACCGGCAGCAGCAAATGGTTGATCGCCGTGCCGATCAATTGAAACAGCACCAGCCATGTCAGACCGCGTAACAGCATCCGCTCTCTCCCCCCTCAGGACTCGCCCGCATTATAAGCACGCCAGCGCTATGCATCGGCATTCGCCAAAAGCATGGTGGGTTGACCGGGCTGGTTGGCCATGATGATCTACATTGGTTCTCTGACACACACGAAAATACCGACTTCGTATAAAAACGATGAACCAAGGAGAGACGCAATGCCCTATGTACCTGTAGCGCAGCTCAAAGATTATGTCGGCAAGGAACTGGGACGTTCCGAATGGCTCACCATCGACCAGGCGCGTATCAACCTGTTCGCAGAGGCCACTGGCGATCATCAGTTCATCCACGTCGACCCGGTCAAGGCCGCGCAAACCCCTTTCGGCAGCACCATTGCCCATGGTTTCCTGTCGCTGTCACTGATGCCCAAGCTGCTGGAAGACATCCTGATCATGCCCGAAGGCCTGAAAATGGCCGTCAACTACGGCCTGGACAGCGTGCGCTTCATCCAGCCGGTGAAGGTCGATTCCAAGGTGCGCCTGAACGTCACCCTCACCGATGTCACCGAGAAAAAGCCCGGCCAATGGCTGTTCAAGGCCACCGCCACCCTGGAGATCGAAGGCCAGGAAAAACCGGCTTACATCGCCGAGTCGCTGTCACTCTGCTTCGTGTAAGGCCTGGCCTGTGGTGAGGCGCTATTGCTCACCACAGCGTATGTAAATTTATGTATGAACCTCGCAGCTGCGGCATACTCGGCGCTCAATTATCCGGATCCCGCTATGCGCCCACTCGCTCCCCTTGCCCTTGCCCTGTTGCTCACCGCTTGCGGAGACGGCGAATCGCTGTTGCCGCCCGATGCGCGCCTGCCCGATGGCGGCCGCTACCGTGGCGATGTGGTCAATGGCTTGCTGCAAGGCCAGGGTCGCGTCGATTACCCCAATGGCAGCTGGTACGCCGGGGCGTTCGACAAAGGCCAGTGGCATGGCCAGGGCGAATGGCATGGCAGCAACGGCGAAGTCTATAAAGGCCAGTTCCAGCAGGGCCTGTTCGACGGCCAGGGCAGCCTGACCACCGCGGGCAGCCAGTATGTCGGCGGTTTCAAGAATGGCCGGCGCAACGGCGAAGGCACCCTCAAAGAGGGGCAAATGACCTATCGCGGCGAATTCAAGGATGACCAGTACTCCGGCCTTGGGCGCCTGGAGCTCGCCGATGGCAGCCAGTATCAGGGCCAGTTCGCCCACGGCAAGCCGAACGGCGAAGGCCAGCGCAACGACGACAGCGGCAACCAGTTCAGCGGCCACTTCGTCGATGGCCAGCTGGAAGGCAACGGCACCTTCAACAGCGCCGACGGCGACATCTACGTCGGCCAGTTCAAGCAGAACCAGCTCAACGGCAAAGGCCGCTACGAGAACGCCGACGGCGACGTGTGGATCGGCCAGTTCAAAGAGGGCGCGCTCAGCGGCAAGGGCGAGCTGATCGCCGTGGATGGCAGCCATTACGTCGGCCAGTTCAGCGATTGGCGCTTTACCGGTGAAGGTCGCCTGAACCTCACCGACGGCAGCTTCTATATCGGCGGTTTCGACAGCGACAACTATCAGGGCCGTGGCACTCTGGTCCTCACCGACGGTACGGTGCAGGCCGGCACGTGGGTCAACGGCATGCGCGTACGCGATTCCGACGGCAAGCTGTTGCCCGACCCACTGGAAATCGGCGTACTGGCCCAGGGCCGCCTGCTCGACGCAGCCCTCGCCGCCGTGCCTGCCTCTACCCCCGCCGTAGAGCTATACACCCTGGCGGTGGCCGGCGACGGCAAGCAGAGCGTGTTCCTGCGCGAAGCCGATTACGTCAGCAATATGCTCGCTACCCGCTTCGGTGCGCGGGGCCAGGTGCGCCTAGTCAACCACCGCGACCACATCACCGACCGCCCCCTGGCCACCCGCGAGAGCCTGCGCCGCGCCGTGCAGACTCTGGCCGAACGCAGCGGGCCGGAAGACCTGGTGTTTATCTACCTGACCAGCCATGGCACCCACGAACATGAACTGGTGCTGGACCAGCCGCGCATGGAACTGGCCGACCTGCCCGCCGATGAGCTGGCGGCCGTGCTTGCGCCGCTGAAGAATCGGGACAAGATCATCGTGATTTCCGCCTGTTATTCCGGCGGTTTCATCCCGGCGCTCAAAGACGAACACACCCTGATCATGACCGCCTCGCGGGCCGATCGAGTGTCGTTCGGTTGCTCCGAGGAAGCCGACTTTACCTACTTCGGCGACGCCCTCTTCGTCCAGGCCTTCAACCAGACCGACGACTTGCAGCAAGCCTTCAAGCTGGCACAACTGCATGTAAGCGAACGCGAACAGGCGGACAACTTCGAGCCATCCGAACCGCAGATCTGGGCCCCCAAAGGAGTGATCGCCCATTGGCAACTATTACGCAAGCAGCAGGCACGAAAGGCGCTCGAAAGCGTCTCAATGAATAGCAAGGAAGCCAAGGGCAACTAAGCTGTAACGTGTAATAAGGGGGAAACACCATGTACCTGACGCCTCAGCATATCTTGCTCGCCGGAGCCTCTGGCCTCACCGGCGAACACCTGCTCGACCGCCTGCTCAACGAACCCACCGTGACCCGCGTGCTGGCACCCACCCGCAAGCCACTGGCCGAACACCCGCACCTGGAAAACCCGGTGGGCGACCCGGCGGTGCTCCTGCCACAACTGAGCGGCCAGGTCGATATCGCCTTCTGCTGCCTGGGCACCACCCTCAAGAAAGCCGGCTCCGAAGCAGCCTTCCGTGCTGTCGACCTGGACATGGTCGTGGCCTTCGCCAAACGCGCGCGGGAAATGGGCGCGCGGCACCTGATCGTGATCAGCGCGATTGGCGCCGACCCGAAATCCTCGGTCTTCTACAACCGCGTCAAAGGGGAAATGGAGCAGGCACTGAAGGCCCAGGACTGGCCGCAACTGACCATCGTGCGGCCTTCATTGCTGCTGGGGGAACGGCTGGAACCCCGCTTGGCCGAGCAACTGGCCGGGCCCCTGTCACGCCTGATCCCGGGCAAGTACCACGGCATCGAAGTGTGCGAACTGGCCCGCGCCATGTGGCGCCTGGCGCTGGAAGAACAGGATGGGGTGCGGATCGTCGAATCGGACGAGTTGCGCAAGCTCGGCAAGTAAAGGCCAACACAAACCCCATGTGGGAGCGCGGGCCTGCCCGCTCCCACATGGGTTCAGTGATGCCGGCGAGATTTACGTCATAGCCCGCCCGTGGCGTTAAACCCTACTCCCAACACCGTCAACGCCGACAACGGCAACAGCAGCGTATCGAGCAACGCACTGGCCGGCAGGTCGACGCCGGGATAGCTCGGCGCCTCGGCACCAAACCGGTCTTTGGCGCAACAACCACCGTTCATGGCATACAAATCCAGGCGCGTGCCGGCGTAAACCACTGGCGCGCCCGGTTTCGCGGCGTCCAGCGTGCGCACGGTGGCGCAGCCTGTCAGGTGCAGTGCCAGCACCACCAGCAAGACCTTATTCATCGCTGCCCAAATGGTGCTCACCCCAACGCGGCAACATGTCCTGGGGGATATTCAACAGGTTGAGAATGCGCGCCACCACAAAGTCCACCAGATCATCGATGGTCTGCGGCTGGTGATAGAACCCCGGCGAGGCCGGCAAGATGGTCACGCCCATGTTCGACAGCTTGAGCATGTGCTCCAGATGAATGCTCGAATACGGCGCCTCGCGCGGCACCAGGATCAACTGGCGACGCTCCTTCAAGGTCACGTCCGCCGCGCGCTCGATCAGGTTGTTGCAGGCGCCGGTGGCGATCGCCGACAAGGTGCCGGTGGAACACGGCACCACCACCATCGCCGCTGGCGCACCGGAGCCGGAGGCCACCGGCGACATCCAGTCCTCCTTTGCGTAGACCCTGATCTGCCCCGCTGCCGCGCCGGTGTATTCGGTGAGGAAGGCCTGCATCATCTGCACCTTGGGCGGCAACGCAACGTCGGTCTCGGTGGCCATCACCAATTGCGCGGCCTTGGAGATCAGGAAGTGCACCTCGCGGTCTTCGCGCACCAGGCAATCGAGCAAGCGCAGGCCATAGGGCGCGCCGGATGCACCGGTCATGGCCAGGGTGACACGTTCCGGCCCGCTCATTTCAGCGCCTCGGCCAGTTTGCCGTGCAGGCCACCGAAGCCACCGTTGCTCATGATCACCACGTGGGTGCCGGGCCTGGCCTGCTGCTTGACGCGATCAATGATCGCATCGAGGGAATCACACACGATGGAAGGCACGGTGCACAGGGCGGCAATCGCCGGCAAGTCCCAGCCGAGGTTGGCCGGGGCGTACCACACCACCAGGTCGGCATCGTTGACGCTTTCCGGCAGGCCGTCGCGGTGCGCGCCGAGCTTCATGGAGTTGGAGCGCGGTTCAACAATCGCGATCACCTGGGCATCACCGACACGCTTGCGCAGGCCGTCGAGGGTGGTGGCAATCGCCGTGGGGTGGTGGGCAAAGTCGTCATAGATAGTAATACCGTTCACGTCGGCGACTTTTTCCATGCGCCGCTTCACGCTTTTGAACGCGCTCAAGGCAGCAATCCCCATCGACGGCACCACACCCACATGGCGCGCGGCCGCCAAGGTGACCAGGGCGTTGGCGACGTTGTGCTGGCCGGTCATGTCCCACTCGACCACACCTTGCGGCTCGCCGTCGAACAGCACTTCAAACCTGGAGCCATCGTCGCTGAGCAACTTGACCTGCCACTGCCCGCCGACGCCGGTGGTTTGCACCGGCGTCCAGCAGCCCATCTCGATCACGCGCTGCAATGCCGGCTCGGTGGTGGGGTGAATCACCAGGCCCTCGCTCGGGATGGTGCGCACCAAATGGTGGAACTGCCGCTCGATGGCTGCCAGGTCCGGGAAGATGTCCGCGTGATCGAACTCAAGGTTATTGAGGATCGCCGTACGCGGGCGGTAGTGGACGAACTTGGAGCGCTTGTCGAAGAACGCGCTGTCGTACTCGTCGGCCTCGATGACGAAGAACGGCGTATCGCCCAGGCGTGCCGACACCGAGAAATTCTGTGGCACACCGCCGATCAGGAAGCCCGGGCTCATGCCCGCGTGCTCCAACACCCACGCCAGCATGCTGCTGGTGGTGGTCTTGCCATGGGTGCCGGCAACGGCCAGCACCCAGCGGCCTTGCAGCACATGGTCGGCCAGCCATTGCGGGCCGGACACATAAGGCAAGCCTTGGTTAAGCACGTATTCGACCGCCGGGTTGCCACGGGACATGGCATTGCCGATCACCACCAGGTCCGGGACCGGGTTGAATTGCGAGGGGTCGTAGCCTTGAGTCAGCTCGATGCCCTGGGCCTCGAGTTGTGTGCTCATGGGCGGGTAAACATTGGCATCAGAGCCTGTTACGTGATGGCCCAGCTCCTTGGCCAGAACGGCCATCGAACCCATGAAGGTGCCGCAGATACCGAGAATATGAATATGCATGGTTGACCTCGAAAACATTGAGGCAGGTTAGCGCAGGGAGGGGCAAATCGCACTCTTTAGGTGAGCGACCTGTCGCTAGGGTGGCCCCTCCTTGAGCAGCGCCTGCGCCTGTGTCAGTGCCTTATGGATGGCTGCCGTCTTTTTTTCAATCCTGCCCATTCGATCCGCAAGCCCTGTGTACGGCTGGCCAGACGTTTGATCGGGTTGGTAAGGTTTGAAGAAAATCTCCAAACGCTCAGTCATCTCGCTGGTGTACTCCTCCAGGGTCGTCAACTCAGCTTCCACTTGGTCGATCTTTTCCCGAGGCTGGCTGGCCCCTTGGATATCGCCTCCTTTTACGTCAGGCCACCACTCCTGCAGCACTTTCCAGAGCGCCATCACCGCTTCTGTACAGGCCTCCAGCCGAGATTGAAGCGCCGGATCGACAAATTCTTTCTCTGAATCAGTGCCTGTCACCGGCACATCAGCGAGATTTACACCGGCCACGCGGACATCAGGCCGTGCATATTTCGCGTTGATCTTCGTCTGTATCAGGCTGGTGGCAAGCGAGGTGATGACATCCGTGGCGATGCTTATGGCGATGCCAGCGACGGCGGAACGACGCTGACTGACAAAGCCTCGCAACGGCGCGCCATACGGCGTGCCGGTGGCGCGGTCAACGGCATACCACCTTCCGTTACGCTGTACGGCGATGACGGGAACCGCATCCCCCTTGGCGCCGAGAGGCCGGTAGATGCCGTCAGCGATACCGTCTTTGTTACCCGCCAGAGGAATATCGAAACGACCAGTGCGCCCACCGACACCGCGCAGTTTCTGGAAACCTGCCTTGCCCAGCTTAAACACGCCACGGCTCGCATCAAAAACCGCCTGGAGCGGGTTGATCGCCTTCAATCCCGCAACCCCAAACCCCTTAATGAAGTTGAGCGAGGCGCCCATCCCGGTTTTCACCCCGAGCTTGACGCCTTGAATGCCTCCTTTTAAGCCGGGAATAAAAAAACCAAACAAGTCCAGTGCCAGATGGAAAAGACCTTCGGTAGGCCTGCCATTCACAAAGCTCTCCACCGTATTGTAGAAGGGGATCAAACCCAAAAAGAATGCGCGGACCGACGCGGTAAGTTGTGTCTCCCGTTCTTGCTGCGTAGTGCCATTGGCTGCAGCTTTTGCCTCATTCAGACCCCGTGTGTAATAAGCGCTGACAGAGCCGGCCAACATTTCGGTTTTCTGCGATGAAAGGGTCGCGGGTGGGTCGGGGTGCTCGCCCCGCCTTTCGACTTCCAGCGATTTGTTGGGGTAGATGGAGAAGGCCAGGAAATCTACCGGGTCTTTTTTCGGTGATGAGCGGCCCAGGGTCTGCCACAAAATTGTCACCGCGGGCTCTTTGCCTTCCGGCGAGTCCGGCCGCGACAGGGAGAAGTACAAACGCGAGCCTGGGAACTGCAGGCCCGACCTTGTGGGGTCGGCATCCTTAATGATGCGTCCCTGGGCGGGCGAGTAAAGATAATGACAAGTCTTGCCATCCCGCTCGGCCCGGATGAGGATTGCGCCGCTCTTTATATACGGGTGAATTTTATGATCGCGGCTGACCGGCCCTTGGTGGGAGCCCGGCACCACCAGATTGAAGGTGGTCACCTTGCCGTACTCGATCAGCCGGCGATCTTCGAGCGGCAACAACGAAAGCTGATAGTTGAACTGTGCCTTGAAAGCGTCTTTCAGACCTTGGATGTAGGCGTCGAACCTTTCGTCAAAGCGCTCTTTGATATTTGGAAGTTTCGACAGGCCCAAGTTAACTTTAACGGTCGTGAACTCCGGGTCACTGGATATCCAAAAATGTTTACCCAAGTCGCCTGACATGTATATATCCAGCAATGAGTAAGCTTTACGTCCAGGAGAGCCTGGAACGGTATCGGCAAGAAGCGGCCGCGCAAAAAACTTTTCATTTTCGACCCCGTACACACGCCGCAACTCTTCAAGTGCCAGGTCCCGCCGGGTCGGCATCGGCGTGGTCAGCGCAGTGACGGAGTCCGCCAGAGTCTTGTGATGCGCTTGCATGGCATTTAAGGCGCGCTCGATGTCCTCGGGAGAATAGGCATCCTCTTTTTGTTCACGAATAACGCCATTGGCAATCGCCCAATCGGTCACGGCCGCCATGTGCGCCAATTGCTGCTCGCGCTTTTCAACCTCCGAGACAGGCTCACTGTCATCGAAGGCCATGATCTCCTGGTAGGTCATGTTCGCCGAGCCGCCAGGCTGCCTTGCCTCTATCCGCGAGACGGCGGCACTGAAGCTTGCCCATTGATGAGAGCCATATACCATCGTCGAGGGCAGCCCCTTGATCAGAAACTCGGGGGCTGAGACCGACAGCAGTTGAAAGGCGATGACCCTGGCATGCGCCTCGCCGAAGCGGGTGGCCAGATGGGCTTCGAAACGCTTGACGATTTCACCAGGGGAATACCCCCAGTTACCCTGCTGGCGCAATGAATACCCAGCCAGCTCGTTGCGATTCAGGCCGTCGGCGGGTTCCACATCCAGGACTAAAGCACTCAGCAAAACGTCCCTGATACTGGTTGCGGTCGGATACGCATCGACACTGTCCTGAAGCAACTTGCCCAGGGTTTGAGCCGCTGGGGAGTCGAGGATGGCATTGAGCATTTTCCCTGGCTCAGCCTTGGCCGGCCGCAGCTTCTCGGGCATCGCACGAAGCAGGAGCTTAACAAGACTGGGTGTACCCGCGCCATCAGACGCCGACTGCGGCTGGCGCCCTTTCCACGCGCTGATGACCTCCCGTAATACAACCTTGGCGTCATTAGTCAGCGGCGCGTCTTTAGTTAACAGCCCGCCATAATCAACGGTAGGCGTAAATGAAGATGATGCAACGTTGCGGCGATACCGCGAAGGGGCATGGGCGCTGGATATACCCGCGGGAACAGTATCACCTGCATCATGATTCTTCGAGAGTTTGCCATATTGGGAAAGTGCCACTTGGCTGGACAATATTGTCACCGTCGAATGCTTTGAAAGCATATCCTCACATCCCAGGATCGTTACACTCAACAACGGAAAAAATAAAATAGCCCGCCACCGTCACTCCATTCAGTGCCAGGCCCAAAACTCATGATCGACGACAAAGTCGTCCCTAGATATCCACCGTCGCAAGCAAAACAACAGATTACGACGCGCACTACACCGATCTGCGCGATGTTAAATAACAAACAAGATTATTCGACCTTCGCCGAGTCGCTCATTTGCTTCAAGATTTTGGTCTGCGCCTGATTCAATTTACTTATTCTATTTTCGATTGTGTCGAGACGTTCTTCCAGCCCTTCCATCCCTGCGGCAGCCGCATTATCCGCAATGTAAGGCTTGAAGAAGACCTCATGCTGGTCGGCCAGCTCCTTGGTGTGCTCTTCAGCGAAATCCAATAAATTCTCAAGTTGGGTCATGCGCTCAAGCGGATCCTTCGACCAACTCTGGTCAGGCACCCAACCCGTCTTGGTATCCCCGTGTTTGATCACCATCGACTGATTAGCCATCGTGAACGCCGTGACCTGAGCCTCATTCATTCGGGGATACAGCGTCGCCAGATCAGGCCCCTTGGGTGCATCTGGCCGCTCTACCGAAGACTTCGCGATAGGGGTGGGGGGAATCATGGGTTGAGGCAGATAGGAAGCCTTGATCTGCTCGCTGGCTGCTGTAGATCCGGCATACGCCCCGATATTAATAGGCGCAGAAACCACCCCTGTTATCCCGGCGCTGATCGCCGAATCGCGCGCGACATGGGCTGCCGATGGCGAAGAAGAAATGATGCCTGTCTTGACCATTTTTTCGGCATCCATCATACGGGTCATCGCTTCCGCAATGGTCATTTTAGGTGGGCTGACGGGCTTGGGAGCCTTGTTTTTCCAATCGATCATTTGCTGGGTGATTTTAGGCGGAAGCAACTGCTCATGAGGTTCATTGTTACCTTTCGCCGCGTTGAGCCTATCCCTTGCCACCTTGCCGTCCTTATCGAGAGGCCTTCCGATTTTATCAACCAGAACCCCTTCTCGATTCACCAGCTTTCCATCTCGGTCAACCAAATGGCCCTCAGTATTGACCAGACGCCCCGAGGTATTCACTAAACGGCCCTGATGATCGACAAGATGCCCTTTATCATTAACCAATTTTCCTTGGGTGTTGATCAAATGCCCTTTTTCATTGATCAAACGCCCCTTATCATCTATCGCCTGGCCGCTATTATTGACGCGCTGCCCTTGATCATTGATTCGTTGATTCTTGCTATTTATCAAGTGACCGTGCTTGTCAACTGCGTGGCCTTTATCGTTGAGACGTTGACCTTGTTTATTAAAAAGTTGCCCATTCTTATAATAACTTCCCGCAGGAGCATTAGAAGGAACCTTACTTCCCCCGGAGCTACCGCCTTGAGGTTTTTTACCCACGCCGCTCAGGCTGGGAGTATGTTTCGAAATATTCGGCATATTCATCACCCACAAACAATAGAGATATAACTTCATCACGAAGCCATACAGCTTCTATCCATTATGTGGCCCTGAAGACAAAACAGTTCCTTGCGGTAAATACCTTACACGGATCAACTGGCCGACACTTAATTAAATAATTACCGTCGACTGACGTTTAATTTCATATTTGCGCAGTTTTCGATAAAGCGTATTTCTGCTGATCCCCAGCGCCTGCGCGGTGTGTGTCATATGCCAGTGTCGCGACTCCAGCATCGCGAGCAAGGCCTGGGATTCGGCCTCTTCAAGTGGCAGTTCCGCACTTCGTTTAACCGGCGCGGGGGAGAACATCGCTGGCAGCTCGTGCAGCCCAATCCGCAGGTCATCAGTCAGTGCGACCAATGTGCGTAATACCGTGCGTAACTGCCGGACATTGCCCGGCCATGCGTAGGCCAGCAAGGCCTCACGTGCCGCAGGCTCGATGCTGACGGATTGCCCGCCCGCCTCCTGCGACAATAGAAAATCCAGCAGTTGCGACTTGTCACTGCGCAGCCGCAGCGGCGGCAACGCGATCTCCAGGCCATTGAGCCGGTAGTACAAGTCTTCACGGAAGCTGCCACTTTGCACGCGATCAAGCAGATTCCGGTGGGTTGCGCTGATAATTCTGACATTCACAGCCTGGGGCTCGCCGCCGATCGGCACCACCAGACGATCCTCCAGCACCCTTAACAGTCGGGTTTGCAACGCCAGCGGCATATCACCAATCTCATCCAGGAACAGCGTGCCACCATCCGCCTGCTGCAGCTTGCCTTGCATGCCTTCCTTGCGTGCTCCCGTGAAGCTGCCGCCGCGATAGCCGAACAGTTCGCTTTCGATCAGGCTTTCTGGAATGGCCGCGCAATTGAGCGCGACAAACGCTTTGTCGGCACGCTGGCTCCCCTGATGAACCGCCTTGGCAAAGGCCTCTTTACCGGTGCCCGTTTCGCCATTGATCAGCAACGGTACATCACGCTCGAATACTCGCAGCGCCTTGCGAAAATCGCTTTGCAAGGCAGGATCACCCAGGCAGATACCGGGCAGGCGAGGTGGCTCCGGCGCCTTGGCCAGCGGTGCCGGCACACTGTGCGCCTGGCCGCGCAACGCGGCGAACACATGCCGGCCATCGCGCGTGCGCAGGGGCCAACTGGCGGTGGCATTCGCGCTGGCGCGCCCGAGCAGTTGGTCCAAGGTACAGTCGAACAACGCCTCTACCGGCTGGCCCAGCAAACCGCTGCGAACCTGCCCCAACAGGTTCAGCGCACTCTGGTTGAGCGCACAGATGCGCCCTTCACCGTCAAACGCCAGCAGCCCTTCGCTGAACAGCCCCACGGACTCGGCCTGCAGGTGAAAGCGCAGCAACCAATGGTGTTCAAAATGGCGCAAAAAGTAACAGCTCTCGATCATCTTCGCCGACAGATTCACCAACGCCATGGTGTGGAACTGGCTCTGGCGCGACACCGCTTCGCGCGCCGACGATACATCCAGCACCGCCAGCAGGTCGCCATGGGGGTCGAACACCGGGCTGGCCGAACAGGTCAGCCCGGTATGGCGGCCACGGAAGTGTTCATCACGGTGAATGGTCAGGGACTGGCGCTCGACCAGGCAGGTGCCGATGCCATTGGTGCCTTCGCAGGCCTCGCTCCAATCGGCACCCAGCCACAGCCCGGCGCGCTCGAAGATCTTGCGCTCGGACGGCGCGGTCACACAGTTGAGGATCACCCCGCGCGCATCGGTCAGCAGCACCGCGTGGCCGGCGCCCGAGAGCTGCTGGTGCAGGCTGTTCATTTCGCTGCCGGCGATGTGCAGCACCTGTTGCAGACGCTCGCGGCTTTCCAGCAGGCGGCCGTGTTCAAGCACGGTGGGGGCAATGCTCAGCGCAGGGTCGAGGTGGTAATCCTCCAGGCAACGCAGCCAGGAGCGAGCGATGGACGGGTCGCTGCCGGGGCCTTGGGACAGGTCTTGCCCACGGGCGACGGTCAACACCTGCTGGGCATGGCGACTGAAATGATCGTTTTGCATGCTCTTATTATTCTCCCTGCGTGAGAGCGCCCAGCATCCCCCAGCACCGCAGCCAATGCAATCCCGGGGCGACCCGCCGGTCATTGGCTGTACCGTTTATGGCACACACTGTCACCCACCCGTACCAGGGTTGCCACAGCAACGCCTTGCAACAAAGCCCAACCCCTTGATTTACCTGGCCCGCACAGCGGTGGCCCGACCTTTGCTCTACGCTTTATCAAGCGCTCAAGCGCTGCACTCCAATAAACATAAAAGCCAGGAGATACCCACCATGCGTTACGCACACCCCGGTACTGAAGGCGCGATCGTTTCGTTCAAGGCCAAGTACGGCAACTACATTGGTGGCGAATTCGTTGCGCCGGTCGATGGCAACTATTTCACCAACACCTCGCCGGTCAACGGCAAGCCTATCGCCGAATTCCCGCGCTCCACTGCCAAAGACATCGACAAGGCGCTGGACGCCGCCCACGCCGCCGCTGACGCCTGGGGCAAGACCTCGGCGCAGGACCGCTCGCTGGTACTGCTGAAAATCGCCGACCGTATCGAACAGAACCTCGAACTGCTGGCCATCACCGAAACCTGGGACAACGGCAAGGCCGTGCGTGAAACCCTCAACGCCGACATCCCGCTGGCCGCCGACCACTTCCGCTACTTCGCCGGCTGCATCCGCGCCCAGGAAGGCACCAGCGCCGAGATCAACGAACACACGGCGTCCTATCACTTCCATGAGCCCCTGGGCGTGGTCGGCCAGATCATCCCATGGAACTTCCCGCTGCTGATGGCCGCCTGGAAACTCGCCCCGGCCCTGGCCGCCGGCAACTGCGTGGTGCTCAAGCCCGCTGAGCAGACCCCGCTGGGCATCAACGTGCTGATGGAAGTGATCGGCGACCTGCTGCCACCGGGCGTGTTGAACGTGGTGCACGGTTTCGGCAAAGAGGCCGGTGAAGCCCTGGCCACCAGCAAGCGCATCGCCAAGATCGCCTTCACCGGCTCTACCCCGGTGGGTTCGCACATCATGCATGCGGCCGCCGAGAACATCATTCCGTCCACCGTTGAGCTGGGCGGCAAATCGCCGAACATCTTCTTCGCCGACATCATGAAAGCCGAGCCTTCGTTCATCGAGAAAGCCGCCGAGGGCCTGGTCCTGGCCTTCTTCAACCAGGGCGAAGTGTGCACCTGCCCTTCCCGCGCGCTGGTGGAAGAGTCGATCTACGACGACTTCATGAAAGTGGTGATGAAGAAGATCGAACAGATCAAACGCGGCGACCCGCTGGACACCGACACCATGGTCGGCGCCCAGGCGTCCGAGCAGCAATTCGACAAGATCCTGTCCTACCTAGAAATTGCCAAGGGTGAAGGCGCGCAATTGCTCACCGGCGGCAAGGTCGAGCAGCTCAGCGGCGATATGGCTGGCGGCTATTACATCCAGCCAACGCTGCTCAAGGGCACCAACGACATGCGCGTATTCCAGGAAGAAATCTTCGGCCCGGTGGTGAGCATCACCACCTTCAAGGACGAAGCCGAAGCCCTGGCCATTGCCAACGACACCGAGTTCGGCCTGGGTGCCGGTGTATGGACCCGCGACATCAACCGCGCCTACCGCATGGGCCGGGCGATCAAGGCCGGCCGCGTGTGGACCAACTGCTACCACCTGTACCCGGCGCATGCCGCGTTTGGCGGGTACAAGAAGTCTGGCGTGGGCCGCGAGACGCACAAGATGATGTTGGATCACTACCAGCAGACCAAGAACCTGCTGGTGAGCTACGACATTAATCCGTTGGGCTTCTTCTAACCCGACACCGCCGGGGGCGATGACCGCCCCCGTAGGAGCGAGCTTGCTCGCGAAGAACGTTAACGATAACGCGCATAGCCTGACTCTGCGCGGCGCTCTGAAGTTTTTCGCGAGCAAGCTCGCTCCTACATTACCCGGCGACAACGTGTCGGGATCAAAACAATAAGAATGAAAGGTACTTGCTCATGCCTAGCGAACCGACTGGATCCTCCGTCGACTTCGAAAAAGTCGACTCCCAATACTTCCAACAACGCGAACTGAAAAAAGGCGCCGCCGGCTGGGTGCTGTTAGTCGGCCTTGGCGTTGCCTACGTGATCTCCGGCGACTACGCCGGCTGGAACTTCGGCCTGGCCCAGGGTGGCTGGGGCGGGATGTTCCTCGCCACACTGCTGATGGCCACCATGTACCTGTGTATGTGTTTTTCCCTGGCCGAACTGTCTTCGATGATCCCCACCGCCGGCGGTGGCTACGGTTTTGCCCGCAGTGCCTTCGGGCCCTGGGGCGGGTTCCTGACCGGCACCGCGATCCTGATCGAATACGCCATCGCGCCCGCCGCCATCGCCGTGTTTATCGGCGCTTATTGCGAGTCGTTGTTCGGCATCGGCGGCTGGATGATCTACCTGGCGTTCTACATCATCTTTATCGGCATCCATATCTTCGGCGTCGGTGAAGCCCTGAAGCTGATGTTTGTGATCACCGCCGTCGCCGCAATTGCCTTGGGCGTGTTCCTGGTGGCCATGGTGCCGCACTTCAACGTCGCCAACCTGCTGGACATCCCCGTGACCGAAGCCAAGGGCGCCAGCACCTTCCTGCCGTTCGGCTACGTCGGCGTGTGGGCCGCGATCCCTTACGCCATCTGGTTTTTCCTGGCGGTCGAAGGCGTGCCCCTGGCCGCCGAAGAAACCAAGAACCCCAAGCGCGACCTGCCGCGCGGGCTGATCGGCGCCATTGTGGTGCTGACCAGTTTTGCCCTGCTGATCCTGGTGATCGCACCGGGCGGCGCCGGCACGTATGCGCTGATCAAATCCGGCAACCCGCTGGTTGAAGCCTTGGCATTGGCCTACGGCGGCTCGACCTGGATGGGCGGCTTCGTCAACCTGGTGGGCCTGGCTGGGCTGATCGCCAGCTTTTTCTCGATTATCTACGCCTATTCGCGGCAGATCTTTGCCTTGTCCCGCGCCGGCTACCTGCCGCGCAAGCTGTCCGAGACCAACAAAAGCAAGGCACCGGTGCTGGCCCTGGTGATCCCCGGCATCATCGGTTTTGGCCTGTCGCTGACCGGCCAGGGCGACCTGCTGATTCTGGTGGCGGTGTTTGGCGCGACCATCTCCTACGTGCTGATGATGGCCGCGCACATCACCCTGCGCATCCGGCGCCCCAAAATGGACCGTCCTTATCGCACGCCCGGCGGCATCTTCACTTCCGGGGTCGCCCTGGTACTGGCCTGCGTGGCCGTCGTGGCGGGCTTCCTGGTGGATCCACGGGTGGTGATTGGCGCCGCGATCATCTATGGAGTATTAATTGCTTACTTTGCTTTCTACAGCCGGCATCACTTGGTAGCAGGCACGCCGGAAGAGGAATTCGCGGCGATCCAGGCCGCAGAGGCCGCCTTGCACTAACTGCCGTAAACCTCGACGCGGGCGCTACTCCTTCATGTTGGCCCGCGTCATCAAGGAGACACTGTATGGCAAGCTTTTCCCACGCGGTGGGTGCCCACACCTACCGTTTCGACAGCCTCAAGGACGTAATGGCCAAGGCCAGCCCCGCACGCTCCGGGGACTTCCTGGCCGGCGTGGCCGCGCAGAACGACGGCGAGCGTGTAGCGGCGCAGATGGCCCTGGCCAATATCCCGCTCAAGCACTTTCTGCAAGAAGCGCTGATTCCCTATGAAAGCGATGAAGTCACGCGGCTGATCATGGATACCCACGATAAAGCCGCGTTTGCCGTGGTCAGCCACCTCACCGTCGGCGGGCTGCGTGACTGGTTGCTCAGTGACGCCGCCGACGAACAATCCCTGCGCGCATTGGCGCCCGGGCTGACCCCGGAAATGGCCGCCGCCGTGTCAAAGATCATGCGCGTGCAGGACCTGGTGCTGGTGGCGCAGAAGATCCGCGTGGTCACCCGATTTCGCGGCACGATGGGGCTGCGCGGGCGCTTGTCGACACGCCTGCAACCCAACCACCCCACGGATGAGCCGGCGGGTATCGCCGCGAGCATTCTCGACGGCCTGCTCTACGGCAACGGCGACGCCATGATCGGCATCAACCCGGCCACCGACAGCACCGCCTCGATCTGCGCCATGCTGGAGATGCTCGATGCCATCATCCAGCGCTACGAGATCCCCACCCAAGCCTGCGTGCTGACCCACGTCACCACCTCCATCGAAGCGATCAACCGAGGCGTGCCGCTGGACCTGGTGTTCCAGTCGATCGCCGGCACCGAGGCCGCCAACGCCAGTTTCGGTATCAACCTGAACGTGCTGCAGGAAGGCTATGACGCCGGCTTGAGCCTCAACCGCGGCACCCTGGGCCAGAACCTGATGTATTTCGAAACCGGCCAGGGCAGCGCCTTGTCGGCCAACGCGCACTTTGGTGTCGACCAGCAAACCTGCGAAACACGCGCCTACGCGGTGGCGCGGCATTTCAAGCCGTTCCTGGTGAACACGGTCGTAGGCTTCATCGGCCCCGAGTACCTGTACAACGGCAAACAGATCATCCGCGCCGGCCTTGAAGACCACTTATGCGGCAAGCTGCTGGGGGTGCCGATGGGGTGCGACATCTGCTACACCAACCATGCCGAAGCCGACCAGGACGACATGGACACCCTACTGACCCTGCTGGGCGTTGCCGGGATCAACTTCATCATGGGCATCCCCGGCTCCGACGACATCATGCTCAACTACCAGACCACCTCGTTCCACGACGCCTTGTACGCCCGGCAAACCCTGGGCTTAAAACCGGCACCGGAGTTTGAACAGTGGCTGGCGAAAATGGGCATCTTCACGCAGGCCGACGGCAAGGTGCATTTCGGCAACAGCCTGCCACCGGCGTTTCGCCACGCCTTGGCGCAATTGGGATGAAGGAGCCTACCGTGCAACCCGACCTGCCTGACAACCCGTGGCTGGAACTGCGCCGCCTGACCCCGGCGCGTATTGCCCTGGGCCGGACCGGCACCAGCCTGCCCACCAGCGCACAGCTGGACTTCCAGTTTGCCCACGCCCAGGCGCGCGACGCGGTGCACCTGCCATTCGATCATGCCGGCCTGAGCAGCCAACTCGCCGAGCGTGGCCGCGACAGCCTGTTGCTGCACAGTGCCGCCGTGGATCGGCACAGCTACCTGCAACGCCCGGATTTGGGGCGGCGCTTGAGCGATGAGTCGGCCCAGGCCCTGCGTGACCATGCCGCTGCCCACCCCGGTGGCGTGGACCTGGCGGTGGTCGTGGCCGATGGCCTGTCGGCGCTGGCGGTGCATAAACATACCTTGCCGTTTCTGACACGCCTGGAGGAACAGACCCACGCCGAAGGGTGGTCGTTGTCGCCGGTGATCCTGGTGGAGCAGGGCCGCGTCGCCGTGGCCGACGAGATCGGGCAACTGCTGGGGGCCAAGATGGTGGTGATCCTGATCGGCGAACGGCCGGGGCTCAGCTCACCGGACAGCCTGGGGCTGTATTTCACCTACAACCCCAAGGTCGGCCTCACCGACGCCTACCGCAACTGCATCTCCAATGTGCGCCTGGAAGGCTTGAGTTATGGCATGGCGGCCCATCGCCTGCTGTACCTGATGCGCGAAGCGTGTCGGCGGCAACTGTCGGGGGTCAACCTCAAGGATGAAGCGCAGGTGCAAACCATCGAATCCGACGACCCGGACCTGATGAAGGGTAACTTCCTGCTCAGCCCGCCCATGGACTGATCGCGGCACGATTGCGCTTTTTGGCGTCTTTTGGCAGCATCGAGTCACGGCCGCGCGTGTGGTCATACCCCTTTGGAAGATGAGGCCTGGCATGCGGATCACTCAAGCGACCCTGGAACACTTGGACCTGCTGACCCCGTTGTTCGTCAAATACCGCGAGTTCTATGGGGCCCTGCCCTTCCCGGACTCATCGCGGGCCTTTCTGGAAAAGCGCCTGCGCCGCAAGGAATCGGTGATCTACCTGGCCCTGGCCGATGACGACGACAAGAAGGTGCTTGGGTTTTGCCAGCTGTATCCGAGCTTTTCGTCGTTGTCGCTCAAGCGGGTGTGGATCCTTAACGATATCTACGTCGCCGAAGACGCCCGCCGACAACTGGTGGCGGACAACCTGATCCGCACCGCGAAAAAAATGGCCAAGGAGACGCATGCCGTACGCCTGCGGGTGTCCACCAGCAGCAACAATGAAGTGGCGCAGAAGACCTACGAGTCGATCGGGTTTCATGAAGACACCGAATTCAAGAACTACACCTTGCCGATCAGCGAAGACTGACTTCCAAACGCTACACATCCCCTGAATGGGAGCGGGCTTGCTCGCGAAAGCGCTGGGTCAGTTATAAATTGTCTGACTGAACCACCGCTTTCGCGAGCAAGCCCGCTGCCACATTTAAACCGCATGAGCCAAGAAAAACTGGACATCCCCCGCTACAAAACCAACACGTTTTTCACCACTCTGTCCGTATAATGCGGACCTTTCAGGGTTGTAAGAAACACTACATACACTTGTAGCCTTATTACCCGAGCTTCCGCACAGGCCTACTAATCGGGCCGTTCACACAGGTGCCATCCATGGATTTCAACCCGCTCGACCTTATCCTGCATCTCGACGTTTACCTCGACATGCTGGTAACCAACTATGGTCCGTGGATCTACGCCATTCTGTTCCTGGTGATCTTTTGCGAAACCGGCCTGGTGGTCATGCCGTTCCTGCCGGGTGATTCGCTGCTGTTTATTGCCGGCGCAGTCGCGGCCGGTGGTGGCATGGACCCGGTATTGCTGGGCGGCCTGCTGATGTTGGCGGCGATTCTCGGCGACAGCACCAACTACATCATCGGACGAACAGCCGGAGAACGCCTGTTCAGCAACCCGAACTCGAAGATCTTCCGCCGCGACTACCTGCAAAAAACCCACGATTTCTATGATAAGCACGGCGGCAAGACCGTCACCCTGGCGCGTTTTCTGCCGATCCTGCGTACCTTTGCACCGTTCGTCGCCGGCATCGCCAAGATGCCCTATGCGCGGTTCTTCGGGTTCAGCGTGCTGGGTACCGTCCTCTGGGTCGGCGGCCTGGTGACCCTGGGTTACTTCTTCGGCAACGTGCCGTTTATCAAGAAGAATCTGTCGCTGCTGGTGGTGTTCATCATCCTGCTGTCGTTGGTGCCGATGATCATCAGCGTGTTCCGCAGCCGTTTTGGCCGCACCGCCTCCGAAGCAAAACAGCAGTAACCTGCGATGTGGTCCCTCAGCGCCTGGCGTCGCCGGCGCCTGCTGGCCAAGCACCCGATTGCCGATGACACCTGGCAACGGGTGCGCCACCACCTGAGCTTTCTCGATGGCATCAGCACCGAGCAGGACCAGTGGCTGCGCGAAGCCTGCGTCGTCTTCCTCGCCGAAAAACACCTCACTGCCCTGCCCGGCGTCGACCTGCACCTGGAACAACGCCTGTTGCTCGCCGCCCAGGCGCAACTGCCACTGATGCACCTCGGCGACCTCGACTGGTACCAGGGCTTCCACGAAATCGTGCTGTATCCCGACGACTTCCTCAGCCCCCAGCGCCATCGCGATGCCAGCGGCGTGGAACACGAGTGGGACGGCGAACACAGCGGCGAAGCCTGGCAACAAGGCCCGGTGATCCTCGCCTGGCCCGGCGTGCTCGCCAGCGGCCAATGGGAAGGCTACAACCTGGTGATCCACGAACTGGCGCACAAGCTCGACATGCTCAACGGCGACGCCAACGGCCTGCCGCCGCTGCACCACGACATGCGCGTGCAGGAGTGGGCCAGCGTGATGCAAAGCGCGTTTGACGACCTCAACCGTCAGCTCGACGCCAACCCCGACGCCGACACGGAGATAGACCCCTACGCCGCGGAAAACCCGGCGGAATTCTTTGCCGTCACCAGCGAGTATTTTTTCAGCGCCCCGGATTTACTCGCCAGCCATTACCCACAGGTGTACACCCAACTCAGCCGCTTTTATCGCCAGGATCCCCTGGCCCGCCTGACCCACCTGCAAACGCACGACCCGCGCTATCAGCCACAAGGCGAATGACCGTACGACGTCTGGCGCATGGCGTCGGCGTCAGAATATGCCTATAATCGCCGCCACTTTTAGGCCAATCCGGCCATGTCATATGGCCAACTACGGGGGCAACGCCCAATGAGCTACAGCAAGATTCCGGCTGGCAAAGACCTGCCGAACGACATCTACGTCGCCATCGAGATTCCGGCCAACCACGCGCCGATCAAATATGAAATCGACAAAGACAGCGACTGCCTGTTCGTGGACCGTTTCATGGCCACCCCGATGTTCTACCCGGCCAACTACGGTTTTATCCCCAACACCCTGGCTGACGACGGTGACCCCCTCGACGTGCTGGTGGTCACCCCTTACCCGGTCACCCCAGGCTCGGTCATCCGCGCTCGCCCAGTCGGCATCCTGAACATGACCGACGACGGCGGCGGCGATGCCAAGGTTATCGCGGTACCCCACGACAAGCTGTCCCAGCTGTACGTGGACGTGAAGGAATACACCGACCTGCCGCCTCTGCTGCTGGAACAGATCAAGCACTTCTTCGAGAACTACAAAGACCTCGAAAAAGGCAAATGGGTGAAGATCGACGGTTGGGGCAACGCAGACGCCGCCCGCGCCGAGATCATGAAGTCGGTCGCTGCCTACAAAGGCTGATACCCGCTCCTCATTGCCCCGGCAATCAAAAAAGCTCCGATCACTCGGGGCTTTTTTTGTGGGCAAAATTAAACAACAAGTTCAACACATAACACACAGCGTTCAACTAAGCCGCACTAACGAAAAAACCGGCCACAACTAAGCCAAAACCTACACGCGCAATTAAACGCATGGTTTATTTGATTGGTTTTTCTCGCCAGTAAACTCTGCGTTTATGAATAAATCAGGTGATCGTTTAAAAGCGCTACTGCGGGAAGTTCATCTTTCCGCCTCCGACTTCGCCAAGAACCGCGGCGTCACGCCTCAACACGTGAACAACTGGTTCAAACGCGGCGTACCCATGGGTAGGCTTAACGAGTTCGCGGAACTGCTCTGCGTCTCCAGCCGATGGCTACGCACCGGCGAAGGCCCCAAACACCCTCCGGCCAACTTCCTGCTCGAAGGCCCCAGCACAAGGAAAGGAGTGCCCACCCGCGAAGAGAGCGGCAAGTACCTCACAGGCCCGGCCTGTCCTCCAGAAAAACTCGACGTGGAAATCCCCCTCCACCCCACTTTCACCTCAACCGAGCGCATCCGCGTCTCCCAGCACGCCCTCGACACCCTTACCGTCAACCCCGACCGCGCAGTGAGCGCCTACATGGTCGACAACAGCATGATCGACATCATCCAACAAGGCGCCACCCTCGCCATCGACAAAGGCCGCACCCAAATCATCGACGGCGAAATCTACGCCGTCGAACACGACGGCATGCTACGCATCAAATACCTCTACAACCGCCCCGGCGGCGGTTTGCGCCTGCGCAGCCACAACGCCGCCGAACACCCGGACGAATACCTCACGTACGAGCAACGGTTTGAACAGAACTTCCAGATCGTGGGGTGGGTGTTCTGGTGGTCGACGCTGAATAACCGACGACCACCCGTACCCCTGGATGAACACCTATTGGGCTGGGAAGGCTCTAAATCGGAACCGGAGGTGGGCATTTGAAGTGAATGTGGGTATCATGCGCCGCACATTTGGCAGGGGGTGGCTTAGCGCTATCCACCCTGCTCGGCGAAGCGGAGGAGTTCCCGCGGATGCCCTACTATTCAGCCCGACGCAATGTGGGCTGAGCGATTTGAAGGCTGGTGAGGTTTACCAAAAATAGACTGAACCCGTCCCCGAGAAGCCGGCCACAAGCCGGCTTTTTAATTGTCCGAAATAATCCTATCCCATCCAAGAATCTTCCTGATAGCTTAGCTATTCCGGGCCTTTCAGGCATTCCTCTGTCCGATGGTGTTCAACGCCATTCGACCTCATCCGACGATGAAGTGGGGGGACAGGTGGGGGGACAAAGCGGACGACAGGGGAAATCCAATGGGTAAGCTGAATCCGAAACAAGTCGAAAACCTGACCGAACCCGGCACCTATGAAGATGGTGATGGGCTTCGCTTGGTCGTCAAACCTACCGGGCGTAAATCCTGGCTGCTTCGCTTCCAACTGGCGGGCCGTCGCAGAGAGATGGGGCTGGGGTCGCGTTAGAGCAGTACGTACCGTTCCACTGGTTTGCCGCGAATCCATTCGATGGGGGTGTTCAGCGCAGAAGGCCCGAAGCTCAATTTGTCGTAATTACGGTCTATCGAAGCGTAGCTGTTAGAAAGCAGTGGAAAGTCATCCCCCGGCATCCATTGGCCAACGATGCCATTCAATTACTCGACTATGCAGAGGGCTTCGAAGCCATCAATTGGGAGGTCATGAATACCAGGGATTATCATGACTCACAATGCAAAAGCATTTGTATGGCGGAGTGCCTATCGCCCGATGTAGTTTCCCCCAACGATTTCTTCAAGGTTTTTGTTTCTAATGCCGAGGTAGAAGCTCTCTGCGAGGCTAAAATGCGCGAGGCCGGTGTTAAAGTACAAATCGGAGTAAATCGGGGAATGTTTCTTAGATGATTTATAACAACCTGAATCCAGAAAAGGCTCTTATCTGGCGGATCGTCCATCGCGACAATCTGCCCTGGATTCTGGACAACGGCCTGCACTGCGCCAGCTCCGCGGTGCGGGCGCCTCAGTACGTGAATATTGGCAACGTTGATTTAATCGAAAAACGCCGCACTCGCTGTGTCCCGATACCTCCTGCCGGGGTATTGGCCGATTACGTGCCCTTTTACTTCACGCCCTTCTCTGTGATGATGAAAAACATTCACTCCGGGTGGAGTGTTCAGCAACGCAGCAACGACGAGATCGTGATCCTGGTCTCCAGCCTGCACCGTGTCGCTGAGCTTGGCCTACCGTTCGTCTTCACAAACGCACACGCCTACCCGGATTGGACAGACTATTACAGCGATCTGGCGAATCTCCACAAGATCGATTGGTCTATCCTTCAACGACGCGACTTCAAACGTGACCCTGATGACCCCCGCAAGATGGAGCGTTACCAGGCAGAAGCGCTGATTCACCACTACCTACCGATTACAGGACTCCTTGGCATCATGTGTTACACCGATGCAACGAAAAAACGCATAGAGCAGGACGTCGCCGCCAGAGGCCTGACGTTGTCCGTCCATGCGCGTCCGGGATGGTATTTCCAATGATCAGATTCACCCAAGGCAACCTTTTGGAAGCCAACACCGAAGCCCTCGTCAACACGGTGAATACCGTGGGCGTGATGGGCAAAGGCATTGCCCTAATGTTCAAAGAGCGCTTTGCAGAAAACTATCGTTTGTACGCGGCGGCCTGTAAGGCTGGCGAGGTAGAAACGGGCAAGGTTCACATAACCGCAGTCAACGAACTGGAAGGCCCTCGTTGGATCGTTAATTTTCCGACTAAGCGTCACTGGCGATCACCTTCGCAGATGGCATGGATAACCGACGGTCTGCATGATCTACGGCGCTTTCTGATTGAGAACCATGTGAAGTCCGTAGCTGTTCCGCCGCTAGGTGCGGGTAACGGGGGGCTGAAATGGCCGGAGGTTCGCGAACAGATCGTCGATGTGTTAAGTGATCTGGATGTCGATGTACTCGTATTCGAACCTTCCAATCAGTACCTGAATGTCGCAAAACGCAGCGGCGTTGAGAAACTCACACCGGCCCGCGCACTTATTGCTGAACTTGTACGGCGATACTGGGTGTTAGGTATGGAATGCAGCCTGCTGGAGATTCAGAAGCTGGCCTGGTTCCTGGAACGCGCTATTGAAAAGCAGCCAGGCCTCAAGAACCCGTTGGACCTTAAGTTCGTTGCTCACAAGTACGGGCCGTATGCCAATCGGTTGGAGCATCTGCTTAACAATCTGGATGGTAGTTATCTGCATTGCGATAAACGCATCAGCGATGCGGAAATCAGCGATGTCATCTGGTTTGACCAAGACCGCAAAGCCTTTCTCCAAACCTACCTCAACACAGAGGCCAAAGAGTACTCACAAGCCTTGGAGTGTACCGCCAAGTTGATTGACGGCTTTGAGTCCCCGTTTGGTATGGAGTTGCTGGCGACAGTCGATTGGTTGCTGAGCCAGAAAAATATCTCCCCTAGCGTCCCTGCTGTGCGCGAGGCATTGAAACATTGGGAGGGCGGAGCCGGTGCTGGTGCTCGTAAGAACAAACTGTTCGACGACCAAGCGCTTGAGATTGCACTCAAACGACTTACGCACAACCACTCCAATGCTCAGATGGCTACCTGCTGAGAATCAGAAACTTGCCCGCTGACGCGGGCATTTAGCCAATCGGTTGAGGCGTGTCGGGCAAGTACTGACTGAGAAGCCCAGCAGGCTTTTTCAATCCAATATCAAATGCGGCAAAAACCGGCTCGAGTCCTTGGTGATCAAACTATCATCCTCCCGCACTCCGATCCCCGCCGCCTGGTCGCCAATCACCCAAGACCCGATCAGCGTATAGCTGTCGCCAAACTTCGGCAGCGGTGCAAACTCTTGAAGGATAAACGGCGCATCCGTGTAGGGGCCGTCTTCTTTTACGACCAGGCCGTCGGCGGTTTGCAGTTCGATGTTAGCGCCTTCCCGTGAGAAGAACGGTTTGCGCACCCAGCCCTTGGGCACGGCTTTGCCTGGGTCGGTGTCCAGGTGGGCCGCGAGCAGGTTGGGGTGGCCTTTGTTGAATTCCCACAGCAGCGGCAGGATGCCTTTGTTGGAGAGGATGGATTTCCACGCCGGCTCGAAGAACTGTGTGTCGCTCTCGGCAATCGCAGCACCAAAGGGTTCGTGGAAGATGAATTCCCAGGCGTGCAGTTTGAACAGGTGGGGAATCCAGCGATCTTCAAGGTCGACGAAACGGCCTTCGCGGGTGAGGCCGATGTCTTCGATGTCGATGTGGCGTGATTCGATGCCGACTTTTTCCGCGACCAGGCGCAGGTAGTCGGTGGTGCCTTTGTCTTCGATCGAGTCTTTCATCGAGGCGAAGTAGAACGGCTGGGTGAGCTGCAATTGGGCAAAAGCCTGATGCAGTTTGGTGTCGATGCTGTTGAATTGGTCGGCCTGTTTGGGCAGCAAGCCGCGTTCGATGCATTGTTCCAGCCAGCCCCACTGAAACGCCGCCGCCTCGTAGAGGCTGGTGGGGGTGTCGTAGTTGAGTTCCAGCAGTTTGGCGGGGCCGGTGCCGTTGTAGGAGAAATCCATGCGCCCGTACAGGTGCGGGTGACCTTCCAGCCATGAGGTGCGGATCATGTCGTAGAAGGGCGCGGGGATGCTCAGGCGGTCGAGCAGTTCTTCGCTCTGGACCACGCGGGCCACGAGGTCCATGCACATGTCATGGATCTCGTTGGTCGGGTCTTCAAGGTCATTCTCGATTTGCTGGAGCGTGAACTGGTAATACGCGCGCTCGTCCCAGTAAGGTTCGCCGTCGATGGTGTGGAACAGAAAGCCGAGGCTGTCGGCGGTCTGTTTCCAGTCATGACGTTCTGCGCATTGGATTTTCTTCATGGCCCGCCTTCCTTAACTGCTCGACCCGCCGCCGCCCCAGCCACTGCGCGCGCTGGCTTTGCTGCCGAAGCCGCCACGGGAGGTGGCCGACGCAACGGAACTCGACTGGCTGGAGGAACGCAGGGTGTTGGAGTAATTGCTGCTGCCGTACCGGGCCTGGTTGGAGCGGCCGAAGGTCGCCCCATTGGAGACGCGCTGATTGAGCGTCGAGTTGCCGTAGTTGCCGCGATCATCGCGGTAGCGGTACACCGGTTCGGAGCGGTAGCTGTTGCGATTACTGCTCAGCATGTTGCCGATCAGCAAGCCGGTCAGCAGGCTGCTGGTGGAGAAGCCTGAGCCGCCGCTGTTCGCCTGGGAGCCGGCCACTTGAGCATTGGCAGCGTCGACCTGGGACTGGGTCACCTGGCCTTCGGCGGTCAGTTCGAAACCGCCCAGCTTGGGGATGAACTGGCCGTTGGAGTCCAACTGGCACCAGCCGGCAACAAAGTCGGCATCGCAATCGGCCTGGCTGGCATACACCGGGGCAATACGGCGATGCTCGGCCATCGCCTTCATGTAGGCGTCGGAGCAGATGTCCACCGGCAACTTTTCATCGGCACACTGCTGAACCGACTGGAAGTTGTATTTCTTCTGCAAATCGTAGGTTTTTTCGGTCGGCCCGCAGCCGGATATCGCCATGGCGACCGACGCAGCCAGCGAAAGCTGGACGTACTTGCTTCGTTTCATCGGGAGCTCCGTGCGCAATCAGTTCTGGGAAGGCGTCATGCACGCGGCATTCAACATGCCGACGCTGATGGCCACCGCAGCCACGTAGATGCCGGCGGCGAGTTCGCCTTTCTTGATGCGCTCGGACGTGCCTTTGAGCACCAGGCTGGTCACCAGGAACGCCAACAGTTGGACGACGGCCGCGATCACCGCCCAGACCACGAAGTCGAGAAGGCTGATCGAGTAGGCAATGACGTTGCTGGCCGGAATAGCGAAGCCGACGATGGCACCGCCCAGGGCGACCGCCGCCGACACGTTGCCCCCACGGATCAGTTCGAATTCCTTGTGCGGCGTGATGCGGGTGTAGACGAACTGGAACAGCGCGAACAGCACGGCAGCGCCCAGCAGGTACGTGACAAACCCGAACACGGCCGCTTTGTTCAGGGAGATGGAGAGAGCTTCTAGCATGGACGGCTTCCTTTTTTAGAGCGCATTCAAGTCGGTTGTGTACAGCGAAATGCCCAGCGATGTGCTCAGGCTGACGGTGCCTTCGGCGTCTTCTTCGACGGAAAACAGCAGGAACTCACGTCGATCGGTCAAACCGGTATCACGGGCGTATAGCATCGAGCGGTGCTCGACGCTGTAGGCGTCCTCGGGGTTTATCACGTGCTCGCTCATCGCCACTAACTCTGTCTGGCCATCCTCGCTGCCCCACACGCGGGCGTACTCGACGCCGTTGTGGGTGTACGTCGGCAGCCCGATCAGGCTCTGTGGCCCCGCCAGCCGACGCAGTTCCGCTTCGCTGCTGAGGGTGACGTAACTCAGGTAGTTGAACAGGATCACCGACTCGACCTGCCCGGCGATGTCGCCCGTGGTGTGCACCTGCAGCCAGTAATCTTCGTCGTTCATGTAATAGCGCGACAGCCAGGTCGACTGCCCGAGGTCGACGGTGCCGTTACTCCAGATTTCCTGGGAGCCGGGGATCACCACCGAGGTTTTCTCATCGAGCAACAATTTCAGGCTCGCGTCGAACATCACACCCTTGCCCGGCGCCAGGCCCAACGGGCCGGTGCTCGGCACGGTGCTACCGGCCGTTCCTTTCGACGTGGGATTCGCGTTCGGGGCCTCAAGCCCCATCAGTTGTTTAAGCCATCCCATTGGAGATTTCCTTGAGGCGAGTGGAGGCGATATAGAAGAGTTCGCCGCCTTCAACGCGCGTGGCACTGGGCGGGTTGATCGACGGTTGCCGGGCACCTTTGGCGCGATAGCCGATAAGGGTGGCGTTGTGATGCTCTTTCATCCGCGCGTACAAATCGCCGAACGTGGCTTCAAAGGCCTCGGGCAATTTCATCAGGTATTGAGTGGCGCCCTGCCCCACGCACAGCAGCTCATTAATGACGACTGACGAACCCGGATCCTGAGAGGCGCGCACCAACATTTCCATGGCCATGCTCGACGTGCATTCCAAGCTGGGCGCGTAGGAGCTGGCAAGGGCGGCAATTTCACTTTCATTGAAGTGGGCGACCACGTGCCCCACAGGGCTCAACTGATTCACCGCCAGCACGGTGGCCAGGGTCAAGTCGTCAGACGGGGTTCGCACCAGCACACGCTCGGCCCCCGGCACACCGGCACGCCGTAAAAACGCAGTAGAGGACAAGCTGTCGCCTCGAATGAACGCCGCCTTGCCCGGCATCGGGTTTTCTTCCAGGGTGCAGTCGCAAATGACGATCAGGTTGTCGTTCGAGGTTTCATCTTGAAGCAATAATTCAATAACCCGTTCGCTGCACACCCCTTCCCAGCCAATGAGCACCGTATGGCCAACCTTGCCGGTGAAGTCGCCTTTGCCCTTCATGCCTTTTCTCCATGCATCGATAACACTGCTGGTGGTTTTGCCGATGGCTGCCGTCAGCAGCGCAATGCCCCCGAGCATGACCCAGGTAGCCACAAAAATTCGCCCCGCCGATGTCTGCGGCGCGAGATCGCCATAGCCGACGGTGAGTGTGGTGGTGAGGTAGAAGTAAATAAATGTGGCGGCAGCGATGAGGTGCTGTTCGCCCAGCAATACAAGGCCCAGATAGGCCGTGCTCAGGTGTATACCCAAGGCAATGACCAGCCCGGCCCAGCCGAATCGGTGAAAGAGGGAGGTGGCGTACAGGCGCAACAAAAGAAAAATCGACATTTCGTCCCTGGCTCCCTGGGGTACTTTTCCCGATGAAGTCGCCTCTACGCCTGTAGGCGCAAGTGCGGTCAGCCGGCATTAAACCTGCTGCGCGGCTTGGAGAGAAGTACCTTGGCTGCAATAAACCCGGCAAATGCACCAAAAAGATGACCTTCGAAGGAAACACCCTGGCGGGGCAGGAAGCCCACGATCAGGCCGCCATACAGTAACGCCACGACACAGGCCGTTAGCAGGTTGCTCCAGCTTCGGTGAAACCAGGCGCGGGACAACAGGTAGGCCCATAGCCCAAATACCCAGCCGCTGGCACCGACATGTATGCCTGCAAAACCGAACAACCAGACCAGCGAGCCACCCAGCAGAATGGTGATCACGCTGACGGCCACGAACCGATTGACCCCTTCCATGATGACCAGGGTGCCCAGTACCAAAAAGGCCACCAGGTTCGCACTCAGGTGGGCAAACGATGCGTGCAAAAACGGTGAGGTGAGGATGCCGGGCAACCCGTGCATCGTTCTCGGGATCAGGCCGAACGCCACGAGGCTGTAACCGGTCATTGCATTGAGCAGTTGCAGCGCGACCATGAACAGGGCCAAGCCGGCAATTATCTTGAAACCTTTCAGGGCACCCATCCTGACCTCGACACCTCGACATAAAAAAGAAGGGCAGCGAGTGCCCTTCCTGCGGCGGCGTCGCTTACTCGGCCGACTTTTGCTTCAGGCGTTCCAGAATCGCATTGGCACTGCCTTCGTTCGGCGTGATGCCGGCCTCGCGCAACTTGCGCTCCAGGTCGGTCCCCGTCGATGCCTCAGCCAGTTCATCCTGGGCCTGCAGCTCTGCGGCGCGTTGCTGCTGCTTGGCCTGCAGGCGATTGAGCGTACCGACGGCGGTTTCCAGCTTGCCGTTGGCACCACCACTGGCGATGGAGGCGCTGACCTGAGCCTTCTGTACGCTTTCGCGCGCCTTGGCCATGTCCACTTGCTGGCGCAGACTTTTAATCCGGCTTTCGGCCTTGGTGATGTCCTTGCGCATGCTGTCAGCGTACCCACCGAACTCGGCGGTCTGCTTCTGCTCGACGTCCCGTTCGTTGGTCAGGGTCGAAATGGCTTCGGCCACTTCCAGGGCCAGGTCTTCACGATTGGCCTGGATAGCGGCCATCGCCTTGGACTCCAGGTCCTTGATCTTGGCGTCGTACTCGCTGACGCGATCAGCCGCCAGTTTGTGCTTGGCCATGATGCTGACCAGCTCGCGCTTGGCGTTGGCCAGCGCGGTGTCAGCATCACGAATTTCCTGGTCGAGGATGCGCAGGGCTTGTTGGTCGACGATCGATTCGCCGACTTCGCTGGCACCGCCACGCAGCGCGGTGAACAGTTTGCTCCAGATGGATTGAGTCATTGGATACTCCCGAATACTTAATTGAAGAAACGTTCGAAGGCTTCGCTCGCGCGCTGCACGTTGTCGACCAGGGTTTTCACCTCGGTCACGATATTGGTCAGGCTGGAGTCGGAGCTCAAGGCGCCGAACATGTTGTAGACCACTTGCCCGTTAGGCATGGACTCGATACCGATCGAGGACAGCGGGAACATTTCCCGGCTGCGCAGCACTGCATCGTTGAATGCCGTTACGTCATTGATGGACTCGACGTCGACCAGCACGGTATCGACGATGATCTGCTCGCCCACCACCGCGATGTAAATCGGCAAGCCACCGAAGTCGTTCATTTCCAGCTTGATGCTGGACTCGGAGCCTTGGACGAGAGAAAGCGTAATGTCGTTGGACACCACGTCATCCAGAGCCTGAAGAGCGGTGAAGAGACGATCGATATTCCAGTTGGTACCTGCGCTCATGAAATTCTCCGACATGAATGAACCCGCCAGAATCGGCTGGCGTAGCTGTTTCTCCATCTGCTTGAGCAGGCTTCGGTTTTCGGGAAGCACCCAAGTTTCGTGTTTCACATAACCGGCGGCCGCCAGCCCCGCGCGCATCTGCTTCATGTAAAAGCTCGATGGCTTTTTCGCGGACGGCTTCGAGCGCTCTCCCTTAAGGCTTGCTGAATCGGTATCGGACCCGGCGGACGGGCTCGATGGAGAGCTGCTTTTCATGGTACTGACCTCGGTGTGAAAAACTCACGCGTGAGAAAATCTACAGGCATTTTTGGCCACACTCAATAGCTCACGCGTGAGATTTTTTGACTTACTTTTCCCGCCACGAAAAGGATCAGTCCTACTGATAAACTCCGAATTGTCGCATCTGAGTTGACGGTATTACCCATTCCAGCCGATTTATCCCCCAGCGCCCGCCCATTAATCTGTGCCCATGTTGAACGCAACGCCCAACCCACTTAAACAAAAAAGGATTCAACCATGAGCACGCCAACCTACAACCGCTTGAACAAAGACGACGCCGTAGTCCTGCTGGTCGACCACCAGACCGGCCTGATCTCCCTGGTGCAGGACTTCTCGCCCAACGAGTTCAAGAACAACGTGCTGGCCCTGGCCGACCTGGCCAAGTTCTTCAACCTGCCAACCATCCTCACCACCAGCTTCGAGCAAGGCCCCAACGGCCCGCTGGTGCCGGAGCTGAAGGAGATGTTCCCGGACGCGCCGTACATCGCCCGCCCTGGTCAGATCAATGCGTGGGACAACGAAGACTTCGTCAAGGCGATCAAGGCCACCGGCCGTAAGCAGATCATCATTGCCGGTGTGGTGACGGATGTGTGCGTGGCGTTCCCGACCTTGTCGGCGCTGGCGGAAGGGTTTGATGTGTTTGTGGTGACCGATGCTTCCGGCACCTTCAACACCACGGTGCAGCAAGCGGCGTGGAGCCGGATGACGCAGGCCGGTGCGCAGATGATGAACTGGTTCTCGGTGGCGTGTGAGTTGCACCGCGACTGGCGCAACGATATCGAAGGCCTGGGCAATCTGTTGTCCCAGCGCATTCCCAACTACCGTAACTTGATGAACGGCTACGCGGCGCTGACGGCTCATCAGAAATAAGTAACCTGAACTTCGCGACAAGCCTGCCCTGAAAAGCAGGCTTTTGTTGTTTCAAAGCGCCGCATAGGCCAGCTTACGCTCGATTTGCTCGATGCTCGGCAAACGGCTTTTCAGCTCTGGCGGCAACGTTTCCACCAACTGGTATTGCGCGACGCCGATAGGTCGGTTGTTATCGCGCAATGCGTATTCGGCAACCACTTCGTTCTTGCTTTTACACAGCAACAAGCCAATGGTCGGGCCATCCTGTGGATGTTTAAGCTGGGCATCCACGGCGGCGAGGTAAAAACTCAGCTTGCCCAGATGCTCTGGCTTGAATTGACCCGTCTTGAGCTCTATGACGACGTAGCATCGCAGCGTCAGGTGGTAGAACAATAAGTCGACGAAGAATTCGTCACCGCCCACATCCAATAGCACCTGCTGGCCAACGAAGGCGAAACCCGCCCCCAGTTCCAGCAGAAAATCGGTGACGTGTTTGACCAGGGCTTTTTCTATCTCGCGCTCCTGCGCGTCCAGGCCCAGGCTGAGGAAGTCAAAACGGTAAGGGTCTTTCAGCGACTCACGCGCCAGCGTCGGATTGCGGTTTGGGCAGATGACTTTCGAAATTGCTGATGGCCTTGCCACTGCGCTCCAGCAGACGATTTTCGATGTGCATCACCAAGGTGTTGCGCGACCAATTATTTTCGATGGCTTGGGCGATGTACCAGCGGCGGGTTTCGGGGCCGGGAAGTTTGTCCAGTAGTGCGACTTGGTGATACCAGGGCAATTGTGCAAGCACCCCTTGCACAAACTCAGAATCCGGCCAGGCCTCGGCAAACGCGCGCATGTACTTGAGGTTACGCGGCGAAAACCCTTTCATATCGGGGAAGGCCGCACGCAAATCTTGAGCGAGACGGTCGATAACCTTGCTGCCCCAGCCCTGCTCGCTTTGGCGGGTCAATATGTCGTGGCCGATGTTCCAATACAGCAACACCAGTTCGCGGTTGACCGCCAGTGTCGCGCGTTGCTGTGCCGTATGGATGCGGCCTTTGAGATCGCTTAGCCAATCACTGTAGCCCGCGGGAGGCGCGGTCAAGCCGATAGATTCGTCGCTCATGCCTGTCTCGCTCTTGAGTTTTCGGCAGGCTAGGCAGAGACCAATGCCGTCACAAGGGCTTGAGGGCGCTTCAGGAAGGCTCCTTCGAGCCTTACGGAACGGTCCTGCTGGCAATTGAAAATCGAGGTATTGCGCTGAGGATGCAGACCCAACTGAAAAAACGCTCAGGAACATTGGCTCGTCAATGAGCAAGTTCGCGATTTGAAGTGGCCCTTAGCTGCGAGTGAGGGCTGACTTTTTCTCTCTACGCGTAAGCCCATTCTGTTTTTCCAAACCGCTCATCCAGTCGCTTTTTACTGCGCCAGACTCCGACACCTTGCCCCTCGTCGAGACGTCACGGATGACCCACGCAGCCCACATTGCCGCTATCGAACACGAACTGGATGGCTTTCATCAGAGCCTGGTGATTTATCGCCAGCAGATGGACGCTTGGTATTCGCGTGCGCTGGATTCGGTGAGCCATGCGACGGATATGCCGTCGTTGTTGGGGATGGATCGAGTCGTCCGGGTTGGGGATACACAGCGCTCCGTGAGCATATCCGATGCTGACTTTGCGACCGTGGCCCGCTGTCCGGTGGGCGGCGAGCTGAAGATCGAGAGCACGTTCGAATCGGTGTACGACGTGCCGATTGGCGACATCCCGGTTGAGGTGATCGGCCTCGATGACGGCAGCTCCACAGTGATCATGCTCGATGAACACGGCAAAGGCTCGCACTACTGCGCGGCGGGTGAGCGCTATCAAGTGCGGGTGCAAGGCGTCGTTTCTGCGGAGCAAGTTCACGCGCTGTTTGCTTCTTACGCCGGGCTGACAGGCGATCTGGAACAGTGGCTTCGCAAGCAGTGGTCTGGCTTTAAGCCGCATTGGCAGCAATCCACCGCCAGTGCGATTGGCAGCGGTGTGTTGGCGGGCAGTTGGGCCGCGATCATGGACGTGTGGGACAGCATCAAGCTGGTGCAGGCGATTCTTGAAGATCCGTTGAAGTTCGTCGAACAGCTCGGTGATCAGGCTGCCAAGTTGGCGCAAATCGCCACCGATGCGCCCAAGGTCATGGAACAGGCGATGTTGCTGGCCAGCGATGAGGCGGCGCTGTTTCTGTTGGTGCGTACGGCGATGCTGTGGCTGGACGCGTTGCCGCCCGGCCAGGTTGCGCAGGTGGGCGCGGGGTTTGTGGTGTCGTTGCTGATCGACCTGGTGATTGGCGTGGTGTTGACCCTCGCCCTGCCGGCGGCGGGTGTGGCGTATCTGGGTATGCGCCTGGTCAAGTACGGGGCGCGGATACTGAATGCGGCGGTGGGTTTTGTTGAAGGCCTGCTGAAGATTCTGAACCGGTTTATGCAGGCGGTGGATCGCTACAAGGCCGTGGCGATTCGCGGGGTGGTCGGCGGGGTGAAGCAAGGCACGCTGCAGATGCGCTGGCGGGCGCGGCAGAACACGGTGCTGAAGCAGAAAGAATCGGTCGACGATGTGCCTGCTGTGGCGACGAATCCGAAGGGCGATGCGGCGGCTTCGGCGGATAAGACCGCTACTAATGGCTGCCCGGTGTCGATGGTTAGCGGGGAGGAATTGCTCACCCTGACCGACGGCACGCTGGACGGGATCTTGCCGTTTGAGTGGACGCGCTTGTATCGCACCAGCGCGGTGGAACTGGATGTTGGGTTGGGGTTTGGCTGGAGTCATTCGCTGGCGCAGCGGCTGGTGGTTTCAGGCAATTCGGTGGTGTGGACCGACCATGAAAACCGCTCGACTGAGTTTCCGCTGCCTAGCGCTGCTCGGCCGGCGATTACCAATAGCCTGGCTGAAGCGGCGATTTACTTGGGGACTTCGCCGGACGAGTTGGTGCTGGCCCAGGCGTCGCGGTTTTATCACTTTCGCGATGGTGTGCTGTTCTCGATCAGCGATGCGTATGACAACCGCCTGCGGATTTCCCGGGATTTTTCCGGGCGCATTGAGCGGCTGGATAACGGCGTGGGGCGTTCGCTGTGCTTGCGTTATGAGGCGGGTCGCATCGTCGCGGTGGATTACCAGGTTCAGCGGGCCGAAGGCCGTGAAGAGTATGCCTGGATCACCGAGCAGAACGTTGTTTCCTACGCCTATGACGACGCGGGACGACTGGTTGGTGCGACCAATGCTGTAGGTGAGCGCGAGGTTTATCGCTACGACGATCAGCACGTCATTCTTGAACGGGGCTTGGCCGGTGGCGCGAGTTTCTTCTGGGAATGGGAACGGGCTGGCAAGGTGGCACGCTGTGTGCGGCACTGGGCCAGTTTTTCGCAGATGGACACGCGCTATGCTTGGGGGGATGACGGCCGTGTCACGGTGCAGAACGCCGATGGCAGCCAGGAAGTGTACGTCCACGATGACCGCGCACGACTGGTGCAGCGCATCGACCCGGACGGTGCCGAGCACTTCAAATCCTACGATGAAAAAGGTCGGCTGACGGTCGAGCAGGATCCGCTGGGCGCAGTAACGGCCTATCAATACGACGATGCCGGACGCTTGGTGGCGCTGTTTCCGGGGGATGATGAGCCGACGTCCTACGAGCATGACAACGGCTTCGTACGGGTTGTAAGGCGGGGTCAGGCGGTCTGGAAATATGAGCGCAATGACCAAGGCGATGTCATTCGCAAGACCGACCCTGACGGTAATTCCACAGACTACAGCTACAACAAACATGGCCAACTGACGGGGGTTTGGTACCCGGATCGCGGCTGTCACCGCCTGGCGTGGAATGAGCGCGGTCAGCTCATTGAGGAGCAACTGCCGAATGGCGCTATTACGCGCTATCGCTATGACGACCTGGGAAGGCAAATTGCCCGCGAGGATGAACACGGCGCGCTGACCCAATATCAATGGGACAGTGTCAGCCGGTTAGTTCGTGTCGTAATGCCCGGCGGTGCAACGCGCGAATACACCTACAACCCCTACGGCAAAATCACCGCCGAACGCGACGAACTCGGCCACGTCACCCGCTACGAATACGCCGACGGCCTGCACCTGATCAGCCGCCGCATCAACGCTGACGGCACCCAGGTCAACTACCGCTACAACAACGCTCGCTTACTGCTGACCGAAATCGAAAACGAAGTCGGCGAAACCTACCACCTAGACTACCACGCCAACGGCCTGATCCAGCAGGAAATCGGCTTCGACGGCCAGCGCACCGCCTACGTCTATGACCTCAACGGCAACCTGCAGGAAAAGACCGAACACGGCGACGATGGCAGTCAGCTGATGACCCGCTACGAGCGCGACCATGCCGGCCGCCTCGTACGAAAAACCCTGCCAGACGGCAGCAAGGTTGATTACACCTACGACCGCCAGGGCAATCTCCTCAGCGTCAACGACGGCCACTGGGCGTTGGCCTACGAGTACGACCACCAGAACCGCCTCACCGCCGAACATCAGGGCTGGGGCACCTTGCGTTATGGCTATGACGCCTGCGGTCAACTCAAACACCTGCGCCTGCCGGACAACAACCGCCTCAGCTTCAACCACGACAAAGGCGGCGAGCTCGCCACTGTTGAGTTGAATGGGGAAACACTCACATCGCACCTATTCAAATCAGGCCAGGAACACCAACGCCAACAAGGCCAACTCCTCAGCCATTACCACTACGACGATCAGCAGCGCCTGCACGCCCACACCATCACCCAGCAGGAAAACCACCTCTACCAACGTCACTACGACTACGACAAAACCGGCAACCTCACCCGCCTCCACGACACCCGCAAAGGCGAACACCGCTACCACTACGACCCCTTAGGCCGCCTGACCCGCGCCGACCACTCCCAAGACCTGCAGGAACGTTTCGGCCACACCCCCGCCGGCACCCTGCTCATGCAAGACCGCCCCGGCCCCGACATCGTCGCCGGCAACCGCCTGATGATCCAGGGCGACCGGCATTACGACTACGACGCCTTCGGCAACCTCATCCGCGAACGGCGCGGCAAAGGTCAGCAACTCGTCACGGAATACCGCTACGACTGCCAGCACCGACTCATCAGCCTCAAACAACCCAACGGCCAAACCGCCAGTTACCGTTACGAACCATTTGGCCGACGCATCAGTAAGACCGTCGATGGCATAACGACAGAGTTTTTCTGGCAAGGCGACAAACTCATCGCCGAACACAACGCCGACCGTCACCGCAGCTATCTCTACGAACCGAACAGTTTCAGGCCGCTGGTCCTGTTGGAAGGTTTCGGCCCAAAAGACACCAAGCCGTACCACTACCAACTCGACCACCTTGGCACACCGCAGGAACTCACAGACCCAGAGGGCGACATCGTCTGGTCCGCCCACTACCGCGCCTACGGCGAAATCGCCCGCCTCGACGTGGGCAAAATCGACAACCCGCTGCGCTTCCAGGGCCAATACCTCGACGAAGAAAGCGGCCTGCACTACAACCGCCATCGCTACTACAGTCCGGATATTGGTCGCTACCTCACACCGGACCCCGTGAAGTTGGCGGGTGGGATCAACTCCTACCAGTACTCTCCAAACCCTACAGGATGGGTAGATCCGTTAGGCTTAAACACCTGCCCCGGGGGAGACGGTTGTAAGCCAGAGGTAACTGCTAATGAACCGGCCAAAACTGTAAAAGCTGATGAAGGAGATGCTGTATTACCAAAAACAGGAGGAGCTGAGCGATCAGCTAAATACTCAGCGAATTGGAAAACAGCTAACCTGAATGAAAACATTGTCAAATTTGCCGGCACCGATCCAACTGTAACCACAACAGACAAAGGCAAAAAAATATACAAGAACCCTCTCAATGGAGTTGAAGTTGTAGAGGACATCAATGGAAACTACTTTAGAATCTACGACCCATCATTGCCGGGATCGAGACGATACTTAAGCCTTGAAGGCGTCGTGCCCAACAACAAGACATCTCTTTCAGGAAAGCAAATGGGCAGAACACAAAGTGAATACAATGAAGCAACCCATTTCAATAAGGAACCGAAACAATGAAGATGATTTGTGTCCCACTTACGCTAGAGGCTATGAGGTTATTGGACATAAATAATTGCCCTGACTCTCTGCTTGAAATCATTCACCTCACCGATGAAGATTATAAAAAACTTCTGATCTCTGGCGCAGTGGAAACTATAAATAACACCCTGGGAAAAATAATTGACGACTACGAAGACGAGATTATCAATACCAATGAGGACCTCATAAAGGCGCTAGCGATATTTAAAGACCACCTGACGCCTGAAAACTCATCAGTAATGAAAAAACTGATCCACCTGAACACAATCGCAATCAAGAGCCACACAGGGCTATTTTTCTTCTTTTAGCTTAATGCATGTACTTGGCAAATGGTCATTTTCCACCATTCTCAATAGCGCAACTAAAACATTGAGTTTAATAAGCTAATCACTCGCTACTCCAGCTTTTTTCGAAGTGAGATCAACTGACATTTTTCTTTATCCAACAAATATATGAGCAGAACGTCACCTGCGGACTTGGTATAGAGACACTTATTCGACTTTGACGTCGGGACGCATCATGGATGACTGCTCCTGAAAAATCGGAGAGTACAGCATCCGTCATTAGATTTCGGCCTAGAAGGTGGACTTTATGGCGTGCTTACGAACACACCCACCACCAGACTAGACCCTGAGCCAAATCCGAAGCAAAATCGGCTCACCAAATGAGCCGAATAACCTCTTTATTCGGCTCACACACCCCAGGCATTCCACCACGGCTCATGCACACTGGATCTGGCAACACGCCGACTGGCCGCACTTCCACTGGCAACCCGGTCGCCTCGCGGCGTTGCTGCGCGAGTGTGGGCAAGCCCAAGGCAAGCTGTTGGGCATGCTCGTCTCCGTCAGCCAAGCAGTCAGCGCACAGAATGAACTGGACGCGCTGCTGCAAAATATCCTGACGTCCTCGGCGATTGAGGGTGAGTAGTTGAATGTCGGCTCGGTGCGCTCGTCCCTGGCAAGGCGGATGGGCCTGGAAGCTATGACCGACGGTCAGGTAAGCCGCCGCAGCACGCGTTATCAGGTCAATACAGCGGGCGAGTGAGCCGCCACTCATTTGCCCAGAATCCCCATGTCTGCTAGTGTCGCGCCGGTTTACCGTCTACCGGAATAGCCGCCATGGCCCGCAAAAAAGTTGCACTCGATTTCGAACAATCCCTCGCCGACCTGCAAACCCTGGTCGAGCGTCTGGAGAACGGCGAGTTGTCGCTGGAGGACTCGCTGACGGCGTTTGAGCAGGGCATCGGCCTGACTCGTGACTGCCAAAGCGCGTTGGCGCAGGCGGAGCAGAAGGTGCAGGTGTTGCTGGAACGTGACGGAGAGTTGGCCGAAGAGCCTTTCGATGCGGAACAGCCGGAATGATCGATGCGTACCAGGCCAGTAGCCAAGCCCGGGTGAATGCGGCGCTGGAGCCCTTGTTTGTTGCGCCCAGCCCGGAAATGAAGCGTCTTTATGAAGCCATGCGCTACAGCGTGATGAATGGCGGCAAGCGTGTGCGCCCGTTGCTGGCGTATGCGGCGTGTGAAGCGCTGGGTGCGCCGGCCGCAGAGGCGAATGGCGCGGCGTGTGCGGTGGAGTTGATCCACGCCTATTCGTTGGTGCATGACGATTTGCCGGCGATGGATGATGACGATCTGCGTCGCGGCCAGCCAACCACCCACAAAGCCTTTGATGAAGCCTATGCGATCCTGGCCGGTGATGGCTTGCAGAGCCTGGCGTTCAGCGCATTGCTGGACCCGCGTTTGAGCAGCGTCAACGCCGAGATCCGCCTGCGCATGGTCACCGCCCTGGCCCTGGCCGCCGGCCCCGCCGGTATGGTCGGCGGGCAGGCGATCGACATGGGCTCGGTCAGCCTCAAGCTGGATCAAGCAGCCCTCGAACACATGCATCGCCACAAGACCGGCGCGCTGATCGAAGCCGCCGTGCACCTCGGCGCCCTGGCCAGTGGCCGTGCCGATGCCGCGCAATTGGCGGCACTGCAGACCTATGCCCGAGCCATCGGCCTGGCGTTTCAGGTGCAGGACGACATTCTCGACGTAGAAAGTGACACCGCGACCCTGGGCAAACGCCAAGGCGCCGATATCGCACGGGACAAGCCGACTTATCCTGCACTGCTTGGGCTTACAGCGGCCAAGGCGTATGCCCTTGAACTGCGCGACCAAGCCCTGGACGCCCTGCGACCTTTCGACGCGCCAGCCGAGCCCCTGCGTGACCTGGCGCGGTATATCGTCGAACGCCGCCACTGATAAAGGCGGTCATTAAGCCCGCATATCGGCCAAGTTCGGTGCTCTGCGTGGGCAGTTTGCGATGCTTGAGGTAAACTGCCGCCTCTTCTATACCTATAACGATTCGCCTGATGCCCACGACGTTTCAAGAGATTCCCCGCAATCGCCCGTCCACGCCCCTGCTCGACCGTGCTGCCACGCCGGACGGCCTGCGTCGTCTGGGTGAAGCCGAGCTGGTAACCCTGGCCGATGAGTTGCGCCTGGAATTGCTCTACACGGTCGGCCAGACCGGTGGGCATTTCGGTGCCGGCCTGGGCGTTATCGAGCTGACCATCGCCTTGCATTACGTGTTCGACACCCCGGATGACCGGCTGGTATGGGACGTGGGCCATCAGGCGTATCCGCATAAAATCCTCACGGGGCGCCGCGAGCGCATGGGCACCCTGCGCCAGAAGGATGGCGTCGCTGCCTTCCCGCGTCGCTCCGAGAGCGAGTACGACACCTTTGGCGTCGGCCACTCCAGCACCTCCATCAGTGCAGCGCTGGGCATGGCCATTGCCGCCCGCCTGCAAGGCAGCGATCGCAAGGCGATTGCGGTGATCGGTGATGGCGCGTTGACCGCCGGCATGGCGTTCGAAGCGCTGAACCATGCGCCGGAAGTCGACGCCAACATGTTGGTGATCCTCAACGACAACGACATGTCGATCTCGCGCAATGTCGGTGGCCTGTCCAATTACCTGGCCAAGATCCTCTCCAGCCGCACCTATGCCAGCATGCGCGAAGGCAGCAAGAAGGTGCTCTCGCGCCTGCCCGGCGCGTGGGAAATTGCCCGGCGTACCGAAGAATATGCCAAGGGCATGCTGGTTCCCGGCACGCTGTTCGAAGAGCTGGGTTGGAACTACATCGGCCCGATCGACGGCCATGACCTGCCGACCCTGATCGCCACGCTGCGCAATATGCGCGACCTCAAAGGCCCGCAGTTCCTGCATATCGTCACCAAGAAAGGCAAAGGTTTCGCCCCGGCGGAAGTCGACCCGATTGGCTACCACGCGATCACCAAGCTGGAACCTGTGGACGCTCCCGCCGCCGCGCCGAAAAAGGCCAGTGGGCCGAAGTATTCCGGTGTGTTTGGCGAATGGCTGTGCGACATGGCCGCCGCCGACTCGCGCCTGGTGGGGATTACCCCGGCGATGAAGGAAGGCTCCGACCTGGTGGCGTTCAGCGAGCGTTTCCCGCTGCGTTACTTCGATGTGGCGATTGCCGAGCAGCACGCGGTCACGTTTGCTGCCGGCATGGCCTGCGAAGGCGCCAAACCGGTGGTGGCGATCTACTCCACCTTCCTGCAGCGCGGTTATGACCAATTGGTGCATGACGTCGCGGTGCAGAACCTCGATGTGCTGTTCGCCATCGACCGCGCCGGTTTAGTCGGTGAAGACGGCCCGACCCACGCCGGCAGCTTTGACCTGTCTTACCTGCGCTGCATCCCCGGCATGCTGGTGATGACGCCGAGCGACGAGAACGAGCTGCGCAAGATGCTCAACACCGGCCACCTGTACAACGGCCCGGCCGCCGTGCGTTACCCACGCGGCAATGGCCCGAATGCCGTGATCGAAAAAGACCTGGAGCCCATCGAAATCGGCAAGGGCATCGTGCGGCGCCAGGGCAGCCAGGTGGCGTTCCTGGTGTTCGGCGTGCAATTGGCCGAAGCACTGAAGGTGGCCGAGAAGATCGACGCCACGGTGGTCGACATGCGCTTCGTCAAACCGCTGGACGAAGCCCTGGTGCGCGAGATTGCCGCCAGCCATGAACTGCTGGTAACCGTTGAAGAAAACGCCATCATGGGCGGTGCCGGCGCGGCGGTCAGTGAGTTCCTGGCCCGCGAGAACATCCTCAAGTCGGTGCTGCACCTGGGCTTGCCGGATGTGTATGTGGAACACGCCAAGCCGGCGCAGATGCTGGCCGAGTGCGGGCTGGATGAAGCCGGGATTGAGCTTGCAGTTCGTCAGCGCATGGCACTTCTGAATCTGTAACCGCATCAAAAATGTGGGAGCGGGCTTGCTCGCGAAGGCAGTGTGTCAGCCAGTACATCTGGAACTGATACACTGCCTTCGCGAGCAAGCCCGCTCCCACATTGGTTTTGTGTCAACTTTAAAAGCCATGGACAGCCCCATGAACCGCCTGCGCCTTGCCCTGCCCCTGCTGCTTCTACCTGCACACGAATTGCTCGCCGACACCCGCGACAATGCGCTCAAACTCCCCGACGTGGTCATCAGCGCCAACCGCCAGGTCCAGGCACGCAACGACAGCAGCGCGGCCAACACCGTCTTCACCCGCGACGACATCGACCGCCTGCAGCCCACCAGCCTCACCGACCTGCTCAGCCGCGTACCCGGCGTGCAGGTGGCGCCAAGCGGGGGGCGCGGCAGTTTGCCGGGGATCTACCTGCGCGGTACCAAATCCGCCCAGAGCCTGGTGCTGGTGGACGGCCAGCGCATCGCCAATACCACCTCCGGCGACAGCGGCCTGCAATACCTGAACGTCGACCAGATCGAACGGGTGGAAGTCCTGCGCGGCTCACGCTCGGTGATCTACGGCAGTGATGCAATCGGTGGCGTGATCCAGGTATTCACCCGGCGCAATGCAGGACAAGGCGTGCAACCGCGCTTGAAGCTTGGGTTTGGCAGCAACCACACGTGGGAACGCAGCCTTGGCCTGTCCGGCGGCGACGAATACACGCGCTTCAACCTGGGGGCGAGCCTGGATGAAACAGCCGGCATCAACTCGACCCACCACTCCTTCCCCAGCGACGGCGACCATGATGCCTATCGCAACCAGTCGCTCAGCCTGAACCTCAGTCATTCGTTCAGCGATGAGCTGGAAGTGGGTTTCAATCTATTGGATAACCGTGGCAAGTCGGAATACGACAACAGCTTCGGCCGCTACGACAGCGCCAGCGGCCAGACCGTTGGGCAAAAGCCCTATACCGACTACGCCGTCAGCAGTGCCAGCGGCTATATCGACGCCGCGCTCAACGAACACTGGCAATCGCGCCTGGAACTGGGCCACAGCGAGAACCGCGACACCAAGCGCGATACGCTCAGTGATGACTTCAGCGTGTTCAACACCTACCGCGACTCGATCAACTGGCAGAACGACCTGACACTCAATGACCAGAACAGCCTGATCCTCGGCGGCGACGGGTACGAAGACCGCTTCCACGGCTCCACCGCCTTCAGCGAGAACAGCCGCTGGAACCGTGCCGCCTTTGTGCAGCACCGCTTCCACAGTGAAGGGTTCTCCACCGAACTGGGCCTGCGCCACGATCAGAACCAGCAGTTCGGCGGCCAGAACAGTTGGAGCGGCACCCTGACCGTGCCGGTCAACCCCGACAATGACCTGCTGCTGACCTACAGCGAAGGCTTCCGCGCGCCGACCTTTAATGACCTGTATTACCCGGACACAAAGTACAGCAACCCCAACCTGCAGCCCGAGACCTCGAAAAGCTACGAGCTGCAATGGCGCAGCCAACTGACTGACAGCACGCACCTGGAAGCCTCGCTGTACCGCACCGACCTGAGCGATGCGATCATCCTCGACCGCACCGGCAAGCCGCAGAATGTGGCGTCGGCGCGTATCAATGGCGTTGAGGCGGCGTTGAAACAGGATCTGTTCGGCTGGCAGGGCAACCTGGGCCTGTCGATCATCGACCCACGCGACCGTGACAGCGGCCATACCCTCGCCCGCCGCGCGCGCCGCACGTTGAGCCTGGACCTGGACCGGCAATTCGATAGGGTAGGCCTGGGGGCCAGTTGGCAGGCGATCAGCAACAGTTACGACGATGAAGACAACACCCACCGCCTGGGCGGCTATGGATTGCTCGGGCTACGCAGCCGTTGGACGGTGAGTCGGGAAGTGGCGCTGTCGCTGAAGGTCGATAACCTGTTGGACAAGTCCTACACGCGAGCCCGCTACAGCTATGACGACCAGGCCTTTCTGAACAACCAGGATTATCGCGAGGAAGGCCGCACCTGGATGCTCGGCGTCACCTGGACCCTGTAGCTGCAGGAGCGAGGGGGACGCCTAGTTCTTGCTCGCGAAAAACCCGAGAGCGCCGCATTCGTCCAGAATGCCCGTGTCATCGTTAACGATCATCGCGAGCAAGCTCGCTCCTACAGGGGACGGGTGATCACTTCACACAGCCGCGCCACCGCCTCCAGCATCTGCCCACTGGGCCGCTCGAGGCCCTTGTCCGGCACCAACCTCACCCGCTCCGTCATCGCCGGCCAGACCTTCCAGGCCGCCTTCTGAGCCTGATCGCCCACCAGAATCACTTGCGGATCGCGCTGCAACACCGACTCGATGTTGACCTGCGGCGCGGGTAGCGTCAGATCGTCAAACACATTGCGCGCGCCGCACACGCTCAATGCGTCGCTGATAATCTGCCCACCGCCCACGGTGTACAGCGGCTGGTTCCACACTTGGTAAAACACTCGCACTGGCTCGGCCCGCCGATAACGCTGGCGCAGTTCGGCCAGGCGCTGGCGCAGTTGGCCGGCCAACAGATGGCCGGCATCCGCCCGACCCAGTTGCTCGGCAATGGCTTCGATCTGGGTGGTGAGCTGTTCAAGGCTATGGGGTTCGGCGACATAAACCGGAATATTCAGGCGCTGCAATTGTTCGCGCGCAGCCGGGCCGAGGCTGCCGGGCCACAGCAGGATCAAGTCGGGCTTGAGGCTGACCAGGCGCTCCATATTCAACTGGCCGTATTGACCCACCGACGGCACGTTCGCCAACGCAGCCGGGCGATCACCGCCATCGAGCATGCCCACCAGCAAGTCCGCGGCGCCCAGCTCAAGCACTATTTCAGACAACGAAGGCGCCAGGCTCACCACCCGCTCGGCGGCCACGGCCTGGGCACTCAGTGCCAGCAGCAGAAGCGCCAGCCAGTGGCGCATCATCCCAGCTGACGCGGGATGCGGTAGAGGTAGAACAGCACCAGCGTCGACAACGCCAGCAGGAACAGCGGCACGGCTTCCAGACCGACGAACACCGCCAGTGCCCCCACCCAGGCAGGGAGGGCGGCCACCAGCAAGGCCGTGCGTCGGCGTGCCGCGAGGGTGATCCAGGCCGCCGGTTCTTCAGGAGTATCCAGGGCTTTGGAGGTGGCGATCAGCGCGTGCTTGTAGCCATTGAAGTAACGCAGGCTGAGAAACATCGAGGCCACCCCGGCGATAAAGAACGGCATGGCCAGCACCGGCAACAGGGCTTCGGCCCGGCCGAACACCAGGTTGATCACGAACAACGGCAGCAGCGCCAGCGCCAGGTACTGCCACCAGTTGAAGGACAGTCGCCGCTTGACCTGGCCACGGGTCACGCGCGGTCGACCTCGCCCTGATGCTCGTTGCCCATCATGTGGTCGAGCTTGCTGGCCTTGGTGGCCAGGTAGAGTTTGTTGTGCGGGTTGTGGCCGGTGTGCAGCGGTACGCGCTCAGCCACGGTGATGCCCATCTCGGTCAAGGCTTTGACCTTGCGCGGGTTGTTGGTCATCAGGCGCAGGGACTTCACGCCCAGATGCTCCAGCATCGGCAGGCAGATGCCGTAGTCACGCTGGTCGGCGGCAAAGCCCAGGCGCTCGTTGGCCTCGACGGTATCGGCGCCGCCATCCTGCAGTTCGTAGGCGCGAATCTTGTTCAGCAGGCCAATACCCCGGCCTTCCTGACGCAAGTACAGCAGCACGCCTCGGCCTTCGCGGGCGATGGCTTGCAGCGCGGCTTCCAGTTGCGAACCGCAGTCGCAGCGCTGGCTGAACAGCGCATCGCCGGTCAGGCACTCGGAGTGCACACGCCCCAACACCGGCGCACCATCCGCGATGTCACCGAGGCTGAGCACGACGTGCTCGCGCCCGGTTTCCTCTTCGAGAAAGCCATGCATGGTGAACGTGGCAAATGGGGTAGGCAGCTTGGAAGCAGCGACGAAAACGACGGGCACCGTGTGCTCCTGATTTCAGATTTCACAGAGGGGGCATTGTAACAGCACGTTCCTACAGACGCTTAAGCTGAATGATCGCTGATAAAGATCAATCGGTTCGATTGGCCTTCATCCCGGTTCTATGCAGGTCAGAAGGTTGACTCAGGGCGCCGGGCAAAAATGCTGATAACCATGAATGACCGGGGTGATGTCGTGCCCACTGGCGTCGAGCAGGGCCACGCCCTGCCCCGCCTCGACCCGACCGACAACGTGCACCGGCCAACCGCCGGCCAGCAACGGCGCCAGTTCGGCGGGCGGCAGGGTGAACACCAGCACGTAGTCGTCGCCACCACTCAATGCCGCCACCCGTGCCGCGTCGTCACCGACAAACGCCAGCAGGGCCTTGGACAAGGGCAACCGCTGTTGCTCGATCAACAGGCTGACTGCCGACGCCTTGGCGATATGCCCGCAATCGGCCAATAGCCCGTCGGAAATATCCATCGCCGCCGTCGCCTTGCCCCGCAGCGCCAGGCCCAACGCCAGTTGCGGTTGTGGCGACCAGTAATGCGCCAGCAGTGGATCGGCAATGGCCGCAGCGGCGCTGCGCTGCCCCAGGACCAACGGCAAGGCACCCGCCGCGTTGCCCAGCTCACCGCCCACACACAGCAGGTCGCCCGGCCGTGCACCACTGCGTGTCAACGCCTGCCCGGCCGGCACACGGCCGAATACGGTAAGAGTCAGGCTCAATGGCCCGCGCGTGGTGTCGCCGCCCACCAGGCCCACGCCGCAATGTTGCGCCATGGCGTTCAAGCCCAGGGCATAACGTCGCAGCCAATCAGCATCGATGGCGGGCGTGGTGAGGGCTAGGGTAAATGCGAGGGGGTGGGCGCCCATGGCGGCCAGATCGCTGACGGCCACGGCCAGCGAGCGCTGGCCGAGCAGAAACGGATCGCAGGGATCGGCAAAATGCACGCCGGCCACCAGGGTATCGGTGGAGATTGCCAACTGCTCCCCAGGCGGGAGCGCCAGCAAGGCACAGTCATCACCGATCCCCAGGGCAATACCTTCGCCGCCCTGCGCACAAGGCGCGGCGGCGAAGTAGTTGCGGATCAGCTCAAACTCGCCCATTCGGGACTCAAGCGCAGGTTAGCGCTTGAACGCCTTCACTTCGGCTTCACGCAGGCGCGGGGCCAGCTTGTCGAGCACGCCGTTGACGAACTTGTGACCGTCGGTCGAACCGTAGACTTTCGCCAGCTCGATACCTTCGTTGATCACTACGCGGTACGGCACGTCGACACGCTTGAGCAGTTCCCAGGTGGACAGGCGCAGTACGGCCAGTTCGACCGGGTCCAGCTCTTCGAGGGTCAGGTCCAGGCAGGGCACGAGCGCCTGGTCGATCTCGTCGAGGTTGGCCGGCACACCGTGCAGGATGTCGTGGAAGTAGCTCTGGTCGGCGAAGGTGAAGTCGTTATCGACGCGGAACTGCGCTTCGATTTCGTTCAGCGCGGTACCGGCCATATGACGCTGGTACAGCGCCTGGGTGGCCAACTGGCGTGCCGCACGACGCTTTTCGCTCTTGGAAGGCTTGCCGGCGTCCGCCGGACGCTCGTCGCGCGGGTTGAAACGATCGCTCTCGTCGGAAATCACTTGGCCTCCAACTGCGACAGCAGGCTGACCATTTCCAGGGCGGACAGAGCAGCTTCAGCGCCTTTGTTGCCGGCCTTGGTGCCGGAACGTTCGATGGCTTGTTCGATGGAATCCACGGTCAGTACGCCGAAAGCGACGGGCACGCCGAACTCCATGGACACCTGGGCCAGGCCCTTGGTGCATTCGCCGGCCACGTATTCGAAGTGCGGAGTACCGCCACGAATGACCGCGCCCAGGGCGATGATCGCCGCGTATTCACCCTGCTGAGCAACTTTTTGCGCAACCAGTGGAATTTCGAAGGCGCCAGGGGCACGGATGATAGTGATGTCGCTCTCGCTCACACCGTGGCGAACCAGGGCGTCCACGGCACCGCTTACCAGGCTTTCAACCACGAAGCTGTTGAAGCGGCCAACCACCAGGGCATAGCGGCCTTTGGGGGCGATGAAGGTACCTTCGATGGTCTTCAGGGTCATTCGACAAATCTCTTAAAGAGCCGGGACGCGAAAAGTGCGTCCCTCAGTGATGATTTAACCGCGAACAAGGGGCGAAAATCGCCGGCCTTTATTCGGAGGGCACGTATTCTACAACTTCCAGATCGAATCCGGATATCGCATTAAATTTCATCGGTGCGCTCATCAGGCGCATTTTGCGCACACCGAGGTCGCGCAGGATCTGCGAACCGGCACCGACGATGCTGTAGGTGGTCGGCGTCTTCACCTGGGCCTGCTCGGCGGTTTCGCGGATATGCGCCAGCAGCACATCGCCGTCCACCGGGTTACCCAGCAGCAATACCACACCGCTGCCGGCCTCGGACACCGCGGCCATGGCGGCGCGCAGGCTCCAGCGGCCCGGTTGCTTGACCATCAGCAGGTCGCGCAGCGGGTCCATGTTGTGCACGCGCACCAGGGTTGGCTCTTCGCCACTGATGGTGCCCAGGGTCAGCGCCATGTGCACATCGCCTTCCACGGAATCACGGTAGGTCACCAGGTTGAATTGGCCCAGTTCGCTGTCCAGTGGCTGCTCGGCAATCCGCTGAACGGTACGTTCGTGGATCATGCGGTAGTGGATCAGGTCGGCAATGGTGCCGATCTTGAGCCCGTGTTCGGCGGCAAAGCCCTCGAGTTCGGTGCGACGGGCCATGGTGCCGTCGTCGTTCATCACTTCGCAGATCACCCCGCTCGGCTCGAAACCGGCCATGCGCGCCAGGTCGCAGGCGGCTTCGGTGTGGCCGGCGCGCGCCAGGGTGCCACCCGGCTGGGCCATCAGCGGGAAGATATGCCCAGGGCTGACGATGTCTTCGGCCTTGGCATCCTTGGCGGCGGCGGCTTGTACGGTGCGCGCGCGGTCAGCGGCAGAGATGCCGGTGGTGACGCCGGTGGTCGCTTCAATCGAGACGGTGAACTTGGTACCGAAACCCGAGCCATTGCGCGGCGCCATCAGCGGCAGCTTGAGCAACTCGCAGCGCTCGCGGCTCATGGGCATGCAGATCAGCCCACGGGCGTGCTTGGCCATGAAGTTGATGTGCTCGGGCTTGCAGGCCTCGGCGGCCATGATGATGTCGCCTTCGTTTTCACGGTCTTCGTCATCCATCAGGATGACCATCTTGCCTTGGCGGATGTCTTCAACCAGTTCTTCGATGCTATTGAGCGCCACAGGGCACCCCCTTGGTCAGGATTTCAGGTAGCCGTTAGCGGCCAAAAAACTTTCAGTGATGTTACCCGCGGCTGGCTCTGCGGCCTTATCGCCCAGCAACAGGCGCTCCAGGTAACGGGCAAGCAAGTCGACTTCCAGGTTCACCCGGCGACCTGGCTGGTACGACGCCATGATGGTTTCGCTCAGGGTGTGGGGAATGATGGTCAGTTCAAATTCGGCGCCGTTCACGGCGTTCACGGTCAGGCTGGTGCCGTCGACGGTGATCGAGCCTTTGTGGGCGATGTACTTGGCCAGTTCCTTGGGCGCGCGGATGCGGAATTCCACGGCACGCGCGTTTTCGCTGCGGGCAATGACTTCACCGACACCGTCGACGTGGCCACTGACCAGATGACCGCCCAGGCGGGTGGTGGGCGTCAGGGCTTTTTCCAGGTTGACCGGGCTGCCGGCCTTGAGGTCGTTCATCGCGGTGCAGTTCAGGGTTTCCCGGCTGACGTCGGCGGCAAAGCCATTGCCGGGCAGCTCGATGACGGTCAGGCACACGCCGCTGACGGCGATGCTGTCGCCGAGCTTGACATCGCCGAGGTCGAGCTTGCCGGTTTCAACCAGCAGGCGCACGTCGCCGCCCTTGGGGGTCATCGCACGGATGCTGCCGATGGATTCAATAATGCCGGTGAACATTTCGTTCTCCTGAAAACGAGGGGCTGACGCTCAAGCGCAGGCCGGGAATTATACGCTCGCTGGGAGTATAGGGATGGCAGTGACTCGCCAGTCGTCGCCCACAGCGCGCATTTCAGTGATCTTGAGTTGGGGGGCGTCGGCCAGTTTCTCAAGCGGCCAGTCCAGCAACGGCCGGGCGGCGGAGCCCAGGAACTTGCCGGCGACGAAAATCACGTATTCATCCACCAGGCCCTGCTGGGCAAATGCGCCTGCCAGGCTCGGGCCTGCTTCCACCAGTACTTCGTTGACACCCCGCGCGGCCAGGGCCACCAGCGCAGAGCGCAGATCGACCTGGCCGTCAACGCCCGGCACCACCAGGCATTCAGGGCCACGGGGGAACTGGTTCTCTGCGGTGACGCAGGTAATCACCAATGCCGGGCCGGCCTTGAAGAACGGCGCATTGAGCGGCACGCGCAAGCGACCGTCGATCAATACGCGCAGCGGCGGGCGTGACATGGCGAGAGCGGTGGTGGCTTCGTCCAGGCCCAGCTCGGCGGCGCGCACGGTCAGCCGTGCACCGTCGGCCAGCACCGTGTCGGCACCGGTCAGCACCACGCTGGCCTCGGCGCGCAGGCGCTGTACGGCGGCGCGGGCGGCGGGGCCGGTGATCCATTGGCTCTCGCCGCTGGCCATCGCGGTGCGGCCGTCCAGGCTCATCGCCAGCTTGACCCGCACAAACGGCAGGCCATGTTCCATGCGTTTGAGGAAGCCCTTGTTCAGGGCCCGCGCTTCACCTTCGAGCACACCGCTACGAATCTCGATCCCGGCCTGGGCCAGGCGCTGCATACCGCGCCCGGCGACTTCCGGGTTGGGGTCCTGCATCGCCGCCACCACCCGCGCCAACCCGGCACTCACCAGCGCATCGGCGCACGGCGGGGTGTGGCCATAATGGCTGCAAGGCTCAAGGGTGACGTACGCCGTGGCGCCCCGTGCCTTGTCGCCGGCGGCGCGCAGGGCATGCACTTCGGCATGGGGTTCACCGGTACGCACATGCCAGCCTTCGCCGACGATCTGCCCGTCGCGCACAATCACGCAGCCGACCCGAGGGTTGGGATGGGTGGTGTACCGCCCATTGCGCGCCAGTTCGAGGGCGCGCGCCATGTAATGGGCGTCGAGGACGGCCTGTTCAGCAGACGGAGGGTTCATTTTTTGGCGGGCTCACGGGCCAGGCGGTCGATCTCTTCGCGGAACTCATTGAGGTCCTGGAAGCGTCGATACACCGAAGCGAAACGGATATAGGCGACTTCGTCGAGCTTTTGCAACTCGCCCATCACCAGCTCTCCAACCACCAGGCTCTTGACCTCGCGTTCGCCGGTCGCCCGCAGCTTGTGCTTGATGTGCGCCAAGGCCGCTTCCAGCCGTTCGACACTCACCGGGCGTTTTTCCAGGGCGCGCTGCATACCGGCGCGCAGTTTGTCTTCGTCGAAGGGTTGGCGGCTGCCGTCGGACTTGATCAGCCGTGGCAATACCAGTTCGGCGGTTTCGAAGGTGGTGAAACGTTCACCGCAGCCAGAAGCCAGGCATTCGCGCCGGCGACGTACCTGATCGCCCTCGGCGACCAGACGTGAGTCAATGACCTTGGTGTCGTTGGCACCGCAGAAGGGACAGTGCATGGTGGCAGGCAACAAAAAAAGGGAGGGCCATGGTAGCGCATCCCTGTGGCAAGACAAGCCATAGCCTTTACGGTATATAGGCTGGCTATTATGTTTCGTGTATTTCAAGCCACGGATTTTGTCCTTTCTGGAGCCGTATATGCAGTTACGACCACTTGTTTTGCTTACCCTGTTCAGTTTTCTGGTCGCCTGCAGCAGCGAAGCCCCCAAACCGGCCGCCCCTCAACCCACGCCCGTGCAGGAGAAAAAAGTGCCGGGGATCGAAGAACTCGGCCCCTTGCCGGCTTATCAACGTGAAATCAACGGCAGCCTGAGCAATGTGCCCGCCGGTGCCGAGGTCGAGATGGCCCTGCTGGTGATCGACGACCGTTCGCGCCCCCAGCAATTGCTCGCCAGCAGCGTACTCACCGGCAACGGCAAGCCCGTGGCCTTTCGCCTGCGCTTCAACCCCGAGGCCTTCCCGGCCGGCGCGCGGGTTGAATTGCGTGGCCGTGCCAGCCAGTCCGGCCAGTTGATTTTGCACCTGCCCGCCGTGCGCATCACCCAGGCGATCACCCAGACCACCGGCCCCCTGCAACTCGTCAAGGCTCCATGACGCCACCGCTGGACCTGCAGCGCGCCCTGAGCGAACTGATCGGCGACGCCCAACTGGTGCCCTGCCCTTTGCCGGGCACCGAACTGTCGTTGTGGCTGCTGGATGCGGACAATATGGATCGCGCCTTCAGCTCCGAGGAAACCCGGCGCATCCTGCATGAACCGCCTTATTGGAGTTTTTGCTGGGCCAGCGGCCTGGCCCTGGCGCGCTACCTGGCGGCGAACCCCGACTGGGTGGCCGGCAAGCGCGTGCTGGATTTTGGCGCCGGTTCCGGCGTGGCCGCGATTGCGGCCGTCAAAGCCGGTGCGGTGGAAGTGGTGGCCTGCGACCTGGACCCGCTGGCGTTGGCCGCCTGCCGGGCGAATGCCGAACTCAATGAGGTGGAACTGGGTTATTGCGCCGACTTCTTCGCCGAAACCGATCGCTTCGACCTGATCCTGGTGGCCGATGTGCTCTACGACCGCGCCAACCTGCCGCTGCTGGACCAGTTCCTCAGCCGAGGGCGCGAAACGCTGGTAGCGGACTCGCGGGTGCGCGACTTCCAGCACCCGGCTTATCGGCGCCTGGAGATCCTCGATGCGCTGACGCTGCCGGACCTGGCCGAGCCTTGGGAGTTTCGCAAGGTGAGCCTGTACCATTCGCGGCGCCAGCCCTTATAGTTGCCCCATTCCCGCTTTATTCGAGACGTCCCATGAGTGAGCCCACGCCCTACATCTTCGACGCTACCACTGCCACCTTCGACCAGGCAGTCATTCAAAAGTCCTTCGAAAAGCCCGTACTGGTGGATTTCTGGGCCGAATGGTGCGCACCGTGCAAGGCACTGATGCCAATGCTGGCGCAGATCGCCGAGAGTTATCAGGGCGAGTTGCTGCTGGCCAAGGTCGATTGCGAGGCCGAGCAGGACATCGTCGCGCGTTTTGGCATTCAAAGCCTGCCGACCGTGGTGTTGTTCAAGGATGGCCAGCCGGTGGACGGTTTTGCCGGGGCGCAGCCGGAGTCGGCGGTGCGTGCGCTGCTCGCGCCGCATGTACAAATGCCCGCGCCGAAGGCGGCCGATCCCTTGGTGCAGGCCCAGGCCTTGTTTGCCGAGGGCCGCATCAGCGAGGCCGAAGCGCTGTTGGTCGCACTGCTGGGCGAAGACAATACCAACGCCGCCGCGCTGATTCTGTACGCACGCTGCCTGGCCGAGCGCGGTGAATTGGGTGAGGCCCAGACCGTGCTCGACGCCGTGAAAAGCGACGACCACAAAGCCGCCCTCGCCGGGGCCAAGGCGCAGATCACCTTCCTGCGCCAGGCCGCCGATTTACCCGATGCCGCCGAGCTGAAAAGCCGCCTGGCGCAAAACCCCCAGGACGACGAAGCCGCCTATCAGCTGTCCATCCAGCAACTGGCGCGCCAGCAGTACGACGCGGCGCTGGAAGGCCTGCTCAGGTTGTTTATCCGCAACCGCAGCTACAGCGAAGGCCTGCCGCACAAGACCTTGCTGCAGGTGTTCGAGTTGCTGGGCAATGATCACCCGCTGGTGCCCGTGTACCGTCGCAAACTGTTCGCCGCGTTGTATTAACCGCCCTGCAGGAGCGAGCTTGCTCGCGAAGGACGTCAACCAGACCGCGCCCATCCTGAATGAATGCGGTGTGCTTGGGTTTTTCGCGAGCAAGCTCGCTCCTACGAGGGGTCGATCCAGGTATAGAGCGGCGTATCACCGCCGCTCGCCACGTTGACCTTGACGCTATGGCGCAGGCGCACCAGCAGGCGCTTGGCCGCCGAGACATCGCCGGCCAAACCTTGCAACTGATCGAGCAATTCCAGGCCATTGAGTTGCCCGGCGTTGCGCAGCAGGTCCTGGGCGCTCTGCCACAGGTCATCATTGGGCTTGACCGCTGCAACCGGCGCAACCGCCACACTGGCCTCGGGCGTGGCCTGCAAGCGCGCGCCAAGGCGCGCCCAATCGTCGTCGTCCAGCTCCACGGTCAAGTCCACCGGCAGGTCGCCGACGGTTCCACGAATTCGCAACATCGTCCTTCCTCCTGCATTTTTCTGATGGGCATGCTCCCATGTGGCTTGCGCAACGCCAAGCGGGCGGTCAAACTCTCGACACCATTTGTTATAAGATCACATAACAAAACCTTCATGTTCTGGAGCTCACTCATGCGCCGCCTGATGCTTGCTTTGCCATTTGCCCTGTTGCCGCTCGCCATCGCTCATGCCGCCGATGAGCACGACCATGATCACGAACATGGCAGCCTCGGCGCCCACGAACACGGGGTCGGCCGCCTCAACGCGGTACTCGACGGCCAGGCCCTGGAACTTGAGCTGGACAGCCCGGCGATGAACCTGGTGGGTTTCGAACATGTCGCCACCAGCGCCGCCGATAAAGCCAAGGTCGCGGCGGCACGTAAGCAGTTAGAGAACCCCGTGGCACTGTTCAACCTGCCCAAGGCCGCCGGTTGTGTGATCAGCAGCCAGGAGCTCAACAGCCCGCTGTTCGGCGACAAGCCGGAAGCGGATCACGACGACGATGATGATCATGACCACGACGCCAAAGACGGCGCCCACGAACATCATCACGATCACAGCGAAATCCACGCCCACTACCAATTCACCTGCGCGACGCCGACCGCCCTGAGCAACCTGGACCTGAGCCAAGTGTTCAAGACCTTCCCCGCCACCCAGAAAATTCAGGTACAACTGATCGGCCCAAGCGGCCAGCAAGGTGTTGATGCGACGGCCACAGCAGCCACCCTGAAGTTCTGAGTGCCCATGACCCAAGCATTGATCGAACTGTCTGACCTGGGCTTCAACTGGCCCGGTCACCCGCAGTTGCTGGACATCCCCGCGTTCCGCCTGGAAGCGGGGGAAACCCTGTTCCTCAAAGGCCCGAGCGGCAGTGGCAAGACCACGTTGCTGGGGCTGCTGGGCGGCGTGCAGAAACCCTGCCGGGGCAGCATTCGCCTGCTCGGCCAGGAGCTGACCGAGCTCTCGGCCGGCGCCCGCGACCGTTTTCGCGTGGACCACACCGGTTATATCTTCCAACAGTTCAACCTGCTGCCATTTTTGTCGGTGCGCGAGAACGTCGAGTTGCCTTGCCACTTTTCCAAGCTGCGCGCGCAACGGGCCAGGCAGCGCCACGGCAGCGTCGATCAGGCCGCTGCCGCCTTGCTCGCGCACCTGGGCTTGAAGGATAAAGACCTGCTGGAGCGGCGCGCCGATTCGTTGTCCATCGGCCAGCAGCAACGGGTCGCCGCTGCCCGTGCGCTGATCGGCCAACCGGAACTGGTGATCGCCGACGAACCCACCTCAGCCCTGGACTACGACGCCCGCGAAGCCTTCCTTAAGTTGCTGTTCGCCGAATGCCGCGAAGCCGGCGCCAGCCTGTTGTTTGTCAGCCACGACCAGAGCCTGGCAGCGCTGTTCGATCGCAACCTGTCGCTGGCCGAACTCAATCGCGCCGCCATGCCCGCAGAGGTTTGAGATGTATTTGTTTCGTCTAGCCATGGCCAGCCTGGCTAACCGCCGCTTTACCGCGATCCTCACCGCGTTCGCTATCGCCCTGTCGGTGTGCCTGCTGCTGGCGGTGGAACGGGTACGCGTGGAAGCGCGCAACAGTTTCGCCAGCACCATCAGCGGCACCGACCTGATCGTCGGCGCACGCTCCGGCTCGGTCAACCTGCTGCTGTATTCGGTGTTTCGCATCGGCAATGCCACCAACAACATTCGTTGGGACAGCTTCGAGCACTTCGCCGCCAACCCCCAGGTGAAATGGGCCATCCCGATTTCCCTCGGCGACTCCCATCGCGGCTACCGGGTGATGGGCACCAACGCGTCGTACTTCGAGCACTACCAGTACGGCCGCAAGCAGAGCCTTGAACTCGCCAGCGGCCGCGCTTTCGCCACCGACCCGTTCGAGGTGGTGCTCGGCGCCGAAGTCGCCGACGCCTTGCACTACAAACTCGGCGACAAACTGGTGCTGGCCCACGGCGTGGCGGTGGTCAGCCTGGTCAAGCACGACGATAAACCGTTCACCGTGGTCGGCATCCTCAAGCGCACCGGCACACCGGTGGACCGCACGCTGCACATCAGCCTCGGCGGCATGGAGGCGATCCACATCGACTGGCACAACGGCGTGCCGGCCCAGGGCAAAGGTCGCATCAGCGCCGACCAGGCGCGCAACATGGACCTGACCCCGCAGGCCATCACCGCCTTCATGCTTGGCCTGAACAACAAAATTTCCACGTTCGCCCTGCAACGCGAGATCAATGAGTTCCGTGGCGAGCCGATGCTGGCGATCCTGCCGGGCGTGGCGCTGCAAGAGCTGTGGAGCATGATGGGCACCGCCGAGAAAGCGCTGTTCGTGATCTCGCTGTTCGTGGTGCTGACCGGCTTGATCGGCATGCTCACGGCGATCCTCACCAGCCTCAACGAGCGCCGCCGCGAGATGGCGATTTTGCGCTCGGTGGGCGCACGGCCGTGGCATATCGCGACGTTGCTGATCTTCGAAGCCTTCGCTCTGGCCTTGTCCGGAGTGATTGCGGGCGTGGGTTTGCTGTATGTGTGCATCGCCGCGTCGCGCGGTTATTTGCAAGCCAATTACGGCCTGGACCTGCCGATGTCCTGGCCGAGCGAATATGAATGGACGCTGCTCGCCGGTATCCTGGCCGCAGCATTGTTGATGGGCAGCGTGCCCGCGTGGCGTGCCTATCGACAATCCCTGGCCGATGGCCTGTCCATACGTTTATGAGGAAGGCTTCGATGCGTCGTGCCCTGTTTGCGCTGTTGCTGCTGGTGGCCCTGCCTGTATGGGCCGCCGCGCAGCCTAAAGAGTTGACCTGGTCGGAGCTGATCCCGCCGGATGCGCCACCGGAAGTGCCGGACATGAGGCCGCTGCACGATATGTCGAAGATGGCCGATGCCTTGTCCGTCGAAGCTGCGCCCGCCGCCAAGCAATCATTGCCGAATGCGCCCGTCGTGCAGCAGCTCGATGGCCAGCACATCCGCTTGCCGGGCTATATCGTGCCGCTGGAGGTCAACGAAGAAGGCCGCACCACCGAGTTCCTGCTGGTGCCGTATTTCGGCGCATGTATCCATGTGCCGCCACCGCCGTCGAACCAGATCGTGCATGTGAAAAGCGAAGTCGGCGTGAAGCTCGATGAGCTGTACCAGCCGTATTGGATCGAAGGCGCCATGCAGGTCAAACCGTCCAGCAGCGAGTTGGCCGATGCCGGCTACCAGATGGATGCCGAGAAGATTTACATCTACGAACTGCCGGAAGAACGCTGATCGCCCTTTCATTGAGCTGAGTCAAAAGACCAAACGGAACGATCTCTACCATTGGACGTACAACCTTTAAACGTCCTTTGGAGCTCCCATGAACAAGTCTCTGCTCGGCGCGTCCCTCTTCGCGCTCGCCCTCGTCGCCCCGATTGCCCACGCTCACGAAGCGGGCGACATTCTGATTCGCGCCGGTGCAATCACGGTGAACCCGAAGGCTGACAGCAGTAGTGTCAAAGTTGACCAAGGCCCACTGGCCGGCACCAACTTGGGCGGCAAGGCGACTATGAGCAGCGACACTCAGTTGGGCTTGAACTTCGCCTACATGCTGACCAGCCACGTGGGTATCGAGCTGTTGGCCGCCACGCCGTTCGAACATGACGTGAAGATCAAGAACACCATCCTCAGCGGCGCCAACGGCAAGCTCGGTACCCTCAAACACCTGCCGCCAACCCTGAGCGTCGTGTACTACCCGCTGGATAGCAAGTCCGCGTTCCAACCCTATGTTGGCGCCGGTATCAACTACACCTGGATCTACGACGAACACGTCGGCAGCAGTGCCTCCCAAGCCGGCTTCAGCAACTTCAAGGCCGAGAACTCCTGGGGTTGGGCCGCGCAGATCGGCGCCGACTACATGATCAACGACAAGTGGATGATCAACGCCCAGGCGCGCTACATCGACATCAGCACCAAGGCCACCGTGGAAAACGACGCCGTGTCCCCTGGCACCCGCGCCAAGGTGAATGTGGACGTGGACCCGATGGTTTACATGGTGGGTATCGGCTACAAGTTCTAACGCGGGTCCAAGCAACCCTGCATAACCAATGTGGGGGCTGCTCTCTGTAGGAGCTGGGCTTGCCCGCGATGCAGACGCCTCGGTGTATCAGTGATACCCAGGCGATGCTATCGCAGGCAAGCCAGCTCCTACAGAGGGCAGCCCCCACATTGGCTTTTGTGTGGTGTCAGACGTGGCGGTAGAAGCGATCCAGCAACGCCGGCAACCCCGCCCGCCACGCCCGTGGCTTGATGCCGAAGGTGTGGAGGATTTTCTTGCAGGCCAGCACCGCGTGTTGCGGTTCATCGGCGGCATCCGGTCGTGCCGCATGGGCCTGGGCGGTGGGGGCTTCGATCGCCAGCGCATGAAAGTGGCGCGCTTCGGTGAGGATCGCCTGGCCCAGCGCCAACGGCGTGGTCGCCTCATGCCCGGCGTAGTGGTACGTGCCCCACAGCGGCGCCGCGCAATCGAGTTGCTTGAGCACCGAGATGATCACCCGCGCGGCATCGTCCACCGGCGTCGGGTTGCCGCGACGGTCGTCCGCCATCGGCAACTCATCCGGCGTCTCGGCCCGGGCCAGGAAGCGCCCGAGGGTGCCGTCGATGCTGTCATCCAATAGCCAGCCAAAGCGCAGCAGCACATGTTGCGGACAAGTCGCGCGCACGCTCTGTTCGATACGCCACAACGCCTGGCCACGCAGGCCCAGGGGCACCGGCTCGTCCTTTTCGCTGTAGGCGGTGGCGCGGGAACCATCGAACACGCGATAGCTGGACGGTTGCAGCAACGTGATGGAGTGGTGCTGACACAATTCGGCCAGGCGCTCGATGGCGAACTCCTGGGCGGCCAGGCGTGTTTCGCTGACCGCTTCGGCCTGGAACCAGTCGAAATAGTAGGCGAGGTTGATCAACGCATCGGGACGGGTGTCGTCGAGAAGCTGGGTGAGGCTCGCGGCATCCCAGCCGTCTTGGGGCGGTTTGGGGGCGAGGAAACCGATGTCTTCCTCCGCACCGAGGCGAATCAGCGCCTGCCCGAGGGCATTCCCGCCGCCCAGTAACATAAGGCGCATTCGCATAGTTTGAGCAGGCCCGGTCTGTTTGGAACGATGGTTATTGTCGGCAAGCATGTGAGCCTTGCCAGTTGCATTTGCCAGAATCGTTGCATTTTGCGGGTTTGTAGCGCAACCGTCACGGATAAAGTGCGGGGTTGCAACTTGCCCCCGGCGGTTGCATATAGGGTGAATGAACCTTCCCGAATCCACGGACACGGCATTGGGCGGCTTCCATCCCGCCGTCAGTGCCTGGTTCCGCAGCACCTTCCCTTCGGTGACCCACGCCCAGGCCCAGGCGTGGCCGCTGATCCGCCAGCGCCGCTCGACCCTGATCGCCGCCCCCACCGGTTCCGGCAAGACGCTCACGGCGTTTCTCGCGGTGCTGGATGACCTGGTGCACCAGGGCCTGGCCAACGGCGGGCAACTGCCGGATGAAACGCTGGTGGTGTATGTGTCGCCGCTCAAAGCGCTGTCCAACGATATCCAGATCAACCTGCAAAACCCGCTGGCGGGGATCACCGAGCATCTGCAGGCATTGGGCCTGCCGCCATTGGTGATCCGCACCGCCGTGCGCACCGGCGACACCGCGCAAAAAGACCGCGCGCTGATGCGCAAGCGCCCGCCGCATATCCTGGTGACCACGCCGGAATCGCTCTACGTGCTGCTCGGCTCCGACTCCGGCCGACACATGCTCGCCAGCACGCGCACGGTGATTGTCGATGAGATCCACGCCATTGCCGCCGGCAAACGCGGCAGCCACCTGGCCCTGAGCCTGGAGCGCCTGCAAGGCTTGTGCGCCACGCCGTTGACCCGCATCGGCTTGTCGGCCACGCAACACCCCATCGAAGCGGTGTCGCGCTTTCTGGTCGGCACGGGGCGAGCGTGCGACATCGTCGATATCGGCCACGCGCGTCCCCGCGACCTGGACATCGAAGTGCCGCCGGTGCCGTTGTCGGCGGTGATGGCCAACGATGTCTGGGAGTTGGTCTACGACCGCCTCGCTACCCTGGCCCGCGAACACCGCACCACGCTGGTGTTCGTCAACACCCGGCGCCTGGCCGAACGCCTGGCCCGGCACTTGAGCGAGCGCCTGGGCAAGAACGCCGTGGCCGCCCACCATGGCAGCCTGGCCAAGGAAATGCGCCTGGAGGCCGAACAACGGCTCAAGGCCGGCGAGCTGCAAGTGCTGATCGCCACCGCGTCCCTGGAACTGGGGATCGATATCGGCGAGGTCGACCTGGTGTGCCAGATCGGCTCGCCGGGCTCCATCAATGGTTTTCTGCAACGGGTCGGCCGCTCCGGGCACCAGGTTGGCGGTACGCCCAAGGGACGCCTGTTCGCCACCACCCGCGACGACCTGATCGAATGCGCCGCCCTGCTCGACTGCGTGCGGCGCGGCGAGCTGGACACCTTGCACATTCCGGTGGCGCCACTGGACGTGCTGGCCCAGCAAATCATTGCCGAAGTCAGCGCCCAGGAATGGTCGGAAGCGGCGCTGCTCGCACTTATCCACCGCGCCGCACCCTATGCCGGGCTGGATGAACACCACTACCAGGCGCTGCTGCGGATGCTCGCCGAGGGTTACAACGGCCGCCAGGGCATCCGCAGCGCCTACCTGCACCGCGACGCCCTGACCCTTACCCTGCGCGGCCGGCGTGGCGCCAGACTCACTGCCGTGACCAGCGGCGGCACCATCCCGGACAACGCCGACTACAGCGTGCTGCTCGAACCCCAGAGCCTGAATATCGGCAGCGTCAACGAAGACTTCGCAGTGGAAAGCATCGCCGGGGACATCTTCCAGCTCGGCAACACCTCCTACCGCATCCTGCGCGTGGAAGCCGGCAAGGTGCGGGTCGAGGATGCCCATGGCCAGCCGCCGACCATCCCATTCTGGCTGGGCGAGGCCCCTGGGCGCAGCAATGAATTATCGGCGGCGGTGGCACGTTTGCAGGGGCAGTTGGACGCCTTGCTCGGCGCCACGCCAGGCAATCTGCAAGGGGCCCTCGACTGGCTCACCGGCACCCTGGGCCTGAACCGCGCCAGCGCCGAACAGATCCTCGATTACCTGGCCCGCGCGCGCCTGGCCCTGGGCGCGCTGCCGTCCCAGGACACGTTGATCATGGAGCGGTTTTTCGACGCGTCCGGCGGCACCCAACTGATCATCCACACGCCGTTCGGCAGCCGCGTCAATCGGGCCTGGGGCCTGGCCCTGCGCAAGCGCTTTTGCCGCACGTTCAATTTCGAACTGCAAGCGGCGGCCAGCGAAAACGCGATCGTGCTGTCGCTGTCCACCAGCCACAGTTTCGAGTTGGACGAGGTGTGGCGTTACCTCAACAGTAACAGCGCCGAACACCTGCTGATCCAGGCGGTGCTGGATGCGCCGCTGTTCGGCGTGCGCTGGCGCTGGAATGCCGGTGTGGCCCTGGCGTTACCGCGCTATACCGGCGGGCGCAAGGTGGCGCCGCAGATCCAGCGCATGAAAAGCGAAGACCTGATCGCCAGCGTGTTTCCCGACCAGATCGCCTGCCTGGAAAACCTCGCCGGCGAGCGCGAGGTGCCGGAACATCCGCTGGTGGAACAGACCCTCGATGACTGTCTGCATGAGGCCATGGACAGCGACGCCTGGCTGGCCCTGCTGCGGCGCATGGAGCGCGGCGAGGTGCGCCTGATCAGCCGCGACCTGCCGGCCCCCTCGCCCATGGCCGCCGAGATTCTCAGTGCCCGGCCCTACACCTTCCTCGACGATGCCCCGCTGGAAGAACGTCGCACCCAAGCCGTGCTCAACCGGCGCTGGAGCGACCCGCAGAGCACCGACGACCTTGGCGCCCTGGATGCCGGCGCCATCGACGGGGTGCGCGAGGAAGCCTGGCCGGCGCCCCAGGGGCCGGACGAAATGCATGAGGCGCTGATGAGCCTGGCGTGCATTGCCAGCCATGAGGTCACGCCGCCGTGGGACGAGTGGCTGCATACCCTGGCCACGAGCGGTCGCGCTTATCGTTTGTCGAATGGGATGTGGGTGGCGGCGGAGCGCTTGGGCTGCGTGCAGGCGATCTATCCCAATGACTTGCCGCTGCTCCCGGGTTTCGATGAGCCCTGGACGTTTGAAGATGCGTTGGTGGAAGTGCTGCGCGCGCGCCTCGGGGGCTTCGGCCCCTTGAGCGTGATCGAGATCGCCGCGCCCTTGGCGTTGCCGGTGGCCGACGTCACTCAGGCACTGATGCGCCTGGAGCAGGAGGGCTATGTGCTGCGTGGGCATTTCAGCCCCGGCATCACAGAGGAACAATGGTGCGAACGGCACTTGCTGGCGCGCATTCATCGCTACACGGTCAAGCGCCTGCGCCGGGAAATCGAACCGGTGGCGTTGCAGGACTTCATGCGTTTTCTGTTCGACTGGCAGCACCTGTCCGATGGCACCCGTGGCCAGGGCAGCGTCGTGTTGCCAGACATTGTCGGGCAGTTCGAAGGCTATGCCGCCGCCGCTTCGGCCTGGGACAGTGACCTGCTCAGTGCGCGGATCAAGGATTACTCATCGACCTGGCTCGACGAGCTGTGCCGCAGCGGCAAGCTGGTATGGATGCGCCTGAGCACCAAGGCCAGCGCCAGCGCCCTGCGCAGCACGCCGGTGGTGCTGCTGCCGCGCGCCCAGGTGGGGTTGTGGAGCGGGCTGACCGAGCCCACCGACAGTGAAACGTTGTCGCCCAAAGCGCAAAAGGTCCATCAGGCCCTGCGCGATCATGGCGCGCTGTTTTTCGATGAGCTGGTGCATGAGGCCCACTTGCTGCGCAGCGAACTGGAAACCGCTTTGCAGGAACTGGTGGGCGCCGGCCTGGTGAATGCCGACAGCTTCGCCGGGCTGCGTGCGTTGACCACCCCGGCGAGCAAGCGCCAGGCACGCAGCAGCCGGCGTGGGCGCGGGGCCTTCATCGGTGGCATGGACGATGCGGGGCGCTGGGCCTTGGTGCGGCGTTCCCCCACCGCCGCCGGCCCGCACTCCACCGAGACCCTGGAACATGTGGCGATGACCCTGCTGCGCCGCTACGGTGTGGTGTTCTGGCGTTTGCTGGAACGCGAAGCGGAATGGTTGCCGAGCTGGCGCGAGCTGCTGCGCACGTTCCATCGGCTGGAGGCGCGCGGCGAGATTCGTGGCGGGCGCTTTGTCAGCGGGTTGGCCGGAGAACAGTTTGCATTGCCGGAGGCGATCCCGTTGTTGCGCGAAGTGCGCCGCAGGCCCCATGACGGGAGCTTGATTGCGGTGTGCGGGGCGGACCCGTTGAACCTGGTGGGCACCTTGTTGCCCGGCACTAAAGTGCCCGCGCTGAGCGGCAATCGGATTGTGTACCGGGATGGATTGCCTGCTGCCGTGATGGTCGCCGGCAAACAACACATGTTGTTGGAGGTGGATCAGCAGGCAGTGCGGGAGAAGTTGATCAGGCAATGAAACCTGTGTCGACCTGGCTGGCGGACGGGTTTGCGCGCCACTAGCTGCCGAGAACGTGCCGTCTGTAGGACCAGGGAAACTTTCAGACAAAATTCGCAGTCATCCCAAAATGCAGGTCAATCGACCCAACATCGACGGGAGCACGCATGGCGGCGATTCACATCGGCATTTCCGGCTGGCGCTATAAGCCCTGGCGCGGGGATTTCTACCCCGAGGGGCTGACTCAGAAACGTGAGCTGCAGTTCGCCTCACGCGCCGTCAACAGCATCGAAATCAACGGCTCGTTCTATGCGCTGCAAACGCCCAAGCGCTACGTCGAGTGGTATGCCGATACGCCCGAAGGTTTCATGTTCAGCGTCAAGGCGCCGCGCTACATCACGCACATCCTGCGGCTGCGGGAGGTGCACAAGGCAATGGCGAATTTCTTCGCGTCCGGGGTGCTGGAACTCAAGGAAAAACTCGGGCCGATCCTCTGGCAGTTTCCGCCCAGCTTCCAGTTCGACCCGCCGCTGTTTGAAGCCTTCCTTGCCCAATTACCGACCGACACCCAACAGGCCGCCGCCCTCGCCCGCCAGCATGAGCCGCGCCTTAACGGCAAGGCGAGCCTGCAAGCTCATGGCAAACAGCCTTTGCGCCATGCGGTGGAGATTCGCCATAAGAGTTTTACGGTGCCGGCCTTTGTGCAGTTGCTGGAAAAATACGGGGTTGCGCTGGTTGTGGCGGACACCGCCGGTAAGTGGCCGTATGTTGAAGATGTCACCGCTGATTTCCTGTACGTGCGCCTGCACGGTGACAAGCAGTTGTACGCCAGCGGTTATACCGCCGAGGCCCTCAAGCGATGGGGTGATCGCATTGCGTGCTGGCGCCAGGGCAAACAGCCTGCGGACGCCCACCTGATCGACCCGCATCACAAGCCCCGGGCCCGCAAACAGCGGGACGTGTTCTGCTTTTTCGACAATGACATCAAGGTGCGCGCCCCCTTCGATGCCCGACAGTTGCTGCAGCGTTTCGAGCTGGATAAGCAGCTCGCCACAACGCCTGGAACATTGCCGGAGCCGGGAGTACTACCATGACTCATCCGGAACTGATCCCCGAGACACCGACCGACGCCATCACTCGCTTTACGGTACTGACGGTCAATATCCACAAAGGCTTCACTGCCCTGAATCGACGCTTCATCCTGCCCGAACTGCGCGAAGCGGTACGCAGCGTGGGCGCCGACATGGTGTTCCTGCAGGAAATCCACGGCACCCATGAACAGCATCCCCAGCGCTACAGCGACTGGCCGAACATGCCGCAATACGAGTTCCTCGCCGACAGCATCTGGCCGCAATTCGCCTACGGGCGTAACGCGGTCTACCCCCATGGCGACCACGGCAATGCGCTGCTGTCGAAATTCCAGATCGTGCGCTACGACAACCTCGACATCTCCCAAAGCGGCCATGAAAACCGAGGCCTGCTGCATTGCGTGCTGCAGTTGCCGGGCACGGGGCAGGAGGTGCATGCGATCTGTATGCACCTGGGCTTGCGCGAGGTGCATCGCCAGCAGCAACTGCGCCTGCTGGAGCAGCGTATCAGCGAGATACCCACCGATGCCCCCTTGGTAGTGGCCGGTGATTTCAACGACTGGCGCCAGCGCGCCGACCTGAGCCAGAGCGGCCTCAAAGAGGTTTTTGTGCAAGCCCTCGGCAAACCCGCGCGCACCTTCCCGGCGCGCCTGCCGCTGCTGCCACTGGACCGCATCTATGTGCGCAACGTGAAGGTGCATCACCCACGGGTGCTGAATACACGCCCCTGGTCACACTTGTCAGACCATGTGCCGCTGTCGGTGGAGATTGAACTATGAACGTCGCGGTCGAGCACATTTCCACAGACCAGCCGCCGGATGACGCCAAGGCCCGTGACCTGGACTACGGCTGGCAAAGCGGCAACCAGGTCGAGTTGCTGGAGAATGGCGAAGCGTATTTCCCCCGGGTGTTCGAGGCCCTGCGCCAGGCCCAGCGCGAAATCCTGCTGGAGACCTTTATTCTTTTTGAAGACAAGGTGGGCCATGAACTGCAAGGCATCCTGATCGAGGCCGCGCAGCGGGGCGTGAAGGTGGTGGTGAGCCTTGATGGGTTTGGCTGCGGCGAGTTGAGCCCGACATTTCTGAGGGAACTGGCGGATGCCGGCGTGCTGGTGCAAATGTTTGACCCCGCGTCAAAAACCCTCGGCATACGCACCAACTGGTTCCGCCGCCTGCATCGCAAGATCGTGGTGGTGGACGCCGCCGTGGGGTTTATCGGCGGGATCAATTTTTCGGCCGATCACTTGGGTGATTTCGGCCCGGAGGCCAAGCAGGATTACGCCGTGCAAGTGATCGGCCCGGCGGTCGCCGACCTGCATCATTTCGCCCTGGCCCAAAGCGGCCGCCAGGTGCGTACGCGACGCGGCTGGCGGCGGCGCGCGCACCGGCCTTCGCCGTGGTCGACCGAAAGCGGCGATGGCCTGGTGCGCCTGATCTACCGTGACAACCTGCAACACCGCGATGACATTGAAGAAGCCTACATCCAGGCCTTGAGCAAAGCGCGGCAACGGGTGGTAATCGCCAATGCCTACTTCTTCCCTGGCTATCGCCTGTTGCGCGAGATTCGTAATGCGGCGCGGCGTGGCGTGCAGGTGCAACTGATCATGCAGGGCCAGCCCGATGTGCTGTTGGCCAAGCTGGCGGCACGCATGCTTTACGATTATTTGCTCAAGGATGGCGTGGTGATCCACGAGTACTGCCAGCGCCCGCTGCACGGCAAAGTGGCGCTGGTGGATGACGAATGGAGCACCGTGGGCTCAAGCAACCTGGACCCGCTGAGCCTGTCGCTGAACCTGGAAGCCAACGTGCTGATCCGCGACCGCAGGTTCAACCAGCAGTTGTACGAGCGCCTGGAAACACTCGCAAAAGAGCATTGCCAGACCATGCCGGAAAACCGTAAGCCACGCCTGTGGCTATGGCGGCTGACCGTGGGGTTCCTGGTATTCCATGTGATGCGCCATTTCCCCGTGCTGACGGGCTGGCTGCCGGCGCACAAACCGCGCTTGAAACCTGTGGAGAGCCAGGCCCATGACGACTGAAACCGCTGGTTCACGCTTCAAGCGCTGGAAGAAACCGCTGACCATTGCCTTCTTCCTGCTGCTGATCGTGCTGTTCACAATGCTCGCGCGGCGCATCGACTGGAGCGAGGTGGTGCAGACCCTGGGTGATTTCAAGGTGCGCACCTTGCTGATCGCAGGGGCGCTGACCCTGTGCAGCTTTATCGTCTACGCCTGTTTCGACCTGATCGGCCGTACCTACATTCGCCAGCCCTTGCGCTGGAAGCAGATCCTGCCGGTGGGCATCATCAGCTATGCGTTCAACCTCAACCTGAGTGCGTGGGTGGGCGGCATTGCCATGCGCTATCGGCTGTATTCACGGCTGGGGGTGAGCACCAGCAATATCGCCAAGATCCTGGGCCTGAGCCTGGCGACCAATTGGTTTGGCTATATGGCATTGGCCGGCGCGGTGTTCAGCAGCGGGTTGGTGACAATGCCGCCAGGGTGGAAGCTGAGCAGCGGCGCCCTGCAGGGAGTGGGGCTGTTGTTGGTGCTGGCGAGCCTGGCGTATCTGGCGGCGTGCCGTTTTTCGAAAAAGCGCGCGTGGTCGATCCGCGGCATCGAGATCAACCTGCCGTCGCTGCGCATGGCGTGTTTGCAGTTGGCCTTGGGAGCCTTGAACTGGTCGCTGATGGCGGCGGTGATTTTTACCCTGCTGCCCGCCAAATTGGACTACCCGCTGGTCCTCGGGGTGCTGCTGATCAGTGCGATTGCCGGGGTAGTGACCCATATCCCGGCCGGGCTGGGTGTGCTGGAAGCGGTGTTTATCGGGCTGTTGCAACATGAAGCGTCGCGGGGCAGCTTGCTGGCCGGGTTAATTGCCTACCGTGCCATTTATTTCATCTGCCCGCTGCTGATCGCGCTGGTGATGTACCTGGGGGTGGAAGCCAAGGCCAAGGCGTTGCGAGTGAAGAAGACGGCCTGATGAGGCGGTGGATACCCTCATTGGGCCTGGATGATGCTCAACCGTTCGCCCACCACCATCTCGGTAATCCAGTCCACCAGGATCGAGGTGTAGGCCTGCTGGGACACCGGATCGCTGAGGGAATGGTCGGCGCCATCGATGATGCGGTGGGTGAGGGAATGGGTCTGCTGGCACGCCGCGCGGTAGCTCATGATGGTGGCGTGGGGCACGTGGTCGTCGGTTTCCGATTCGACGATCAGCACATCCCCGGTAAAGGCCGAACACGCGTGCAACGCGCGGTTGGTGTCGGCATGCACCAGGGTACTGCGGTAATCCATCAAATCCATCTTGTCCAGGTCACGCTTGGGCTTGAGCCACTCTTCATCGCGGTACAGCGCCGGCACCCGCAACGCCAGCCAGCGCACCGGGCGCAGTGAGGTCAGGATCGCTGCCAGGTAACCGCCATAGCTGGTGCCCACCACCGCCACCGCCGAGGTGTCGATGGCCGGGTGGGAGAGCAGCCGGTCGTAGGCGGCCAACAGGTCGCGCAGGTTGTCTTCGCGGGTCACGCGGTTCAGTGAAAGACCGCTGCCGGCATGACCGCGCAGGTCGAAGGTCAGGCACACACAGCCGAGGCCGGCGATGCCTTTGGCCCGTTCCAGATCACGCTCCTGACTACCGCCCCAACCGTGCACAAACAGCACCCCCGGCACTTTGGATTTGGGGCTCAGGAACGTGCCGCTCATCTGTTCGTCGTCGATATCGATCGCAATACTTTCGCTTCTAGCCGTCATAAGCCTTAACCGTTACGTACTTGAGAAGAAAGTCGCTGTTTTGTGCGGGGCCGCGGTACACCTCGATGGCATCCGCCGGCAGCGCCTGGTCCACGTAGGTTTCTACCGAGGACACCTCAATGGCCTTGAGGCCTGGGTGGTCGATGAAGCATTGCAGCGCCGCGACTTCCGCGCTGCTGGCCCCACCCATGCGCCAGGATTGCTCAAGGACACCACTGCGGCGCTGTCCATCGCTGTCCAGCCCTTGGGCGATGTCATAGTTGCGCCGCGAGGCGTAGAAGCCGGGGTAGGCTTCATCGGCCGCGGCGTCGAAGACCTGGGCTTGCTCGATGGCCAGGCGCACATCTTCAGGCAGCTCGAGCATGAGCAAATCTTCGTAATAACCCGGCACCACCAGCAGATTGGAGCCGCCGTAGACCTTTTCGCCCTGCCCGTCCCGGGTCAGGTACTGCTCGCCACAGTAACTGAACACGTGATCGCCGATAAAACTCTGGCCCACACTATGGGTGACCACATCGTGCAGGTCTTGTTCCAGCACCACGCCCTCGCTGAAGAGCTGCGCGGCGTCGGGGCGCGCCAGCACGGCGTCGAATGCGTCAAGGCTGTGGATAACTTCCTGGCCGCGCCCGGCGCAAGCGTGTACCGGCTTCAAGCGGATGGGCCCGCTGTAGAGCAGGCGCTTGGCGGCCTCCTGAGCATCCTTGAGCGCAAATACGCTCAGGCCGTCCAACACCACGTCGCGCACGCGCTCGCAAAACAACGGCGACCAGCCATCGGGCGCCGTGGCATCAGGGCCCAGCAGGCCGTGGCTGATGGCTTTGGTGCCGATGAAAGCGTACTCCACATAACCGCCCCACAGGTCCTCGGGGCCCTTGATATTCAGCGCCAGCGCCTGGGCAGGCCCGATCAGGGTTTGTGTGGGGAGCAGGTAGACCTCGCGGCCAGCGTGGGTGTGCGGATCATAGCTGCCGCCGAATTCGAGCCCCAATATCTGCGCCAGCCAGCGCGCCAGGGCCAGGTTGGTGTCGACTTCGTGCTGCGGTGCGCCCTCTCGCGTGGAGTGAGCGAGCACCAGTTTCTTGCGTTGAGTCGGAGTCATGCATCCCCCTTGGCCATCCTGCCATGAGTGTAGAAGCTAGCTTGCAGGGATCAGGCCAAGGCTGCCCGGACCGGGATGGTTTTGAAATCAATCAGTTGCCGAAAAGGCGATGGCAGTTGGCCTGCCTGATTCTGCACGACGATGCCGCGAGGTCGTGGTGTTCTGCACGATTTACACCCCAAATCGGCTGCGGTAATCGCTCGGTGCCAGGCCGGTGATTTTCTTGAACGTGGCGCGAAAGGCGCCCGGGTCCTGATAGCCCACGGTCCACGCGATATGGTCGATGGTGCCGTTGGTAAACTCCAGCATCTGCCGCGCCTTGCCCACACGCAGGTGCTGGCAGTATTCGGTGGGTTTGAGGCCGGTGGCGCCGCGAAAACGCCGCAGGAAGGTACGTTCTTCCAGACCCGCCTCTTGCGCCATGGCGGCGACGGAAACATCCACCGCCCCGCTGGCCTGCAACCAATGCTGAACCTTGAGGATGGCCGCATCGCCATGCCCGAGGATCGGCGCAAAGTTGCTACCGCACTGGCTGGCGCTGTCGCTGTGCTCGATCACCAAAAAGCGCGCGGTGTCGGCCGCAATGCTCGGGCCCATCAGGCGGTCGACCAGGCGCAGGCCCAGTTCGGACCAGGCCATCAGCCCGGCGGTGGTGATCAGGTCGCCGTCATCGACGATGGGTTTATCCGCCTCCAGGCGCACGGCCGGGTAACACTCGGCGAAGGATTGGGCCGAGGACCAATGGGTGGTCGCGCTGCGCCCATCCAACAAGCCGCTGCGCGCCAGCATGATCGAGCCGATGCACACGCCACCCAGTACAGTACCCGCTGAGTGTTGCTGGCGAATCCACTCGAGCAGCGCAGGCGGCGCTTGTTCTTCGGTGAACTCGCCAATCGACGGTGGCACCAGCACGGCCATCATCGGTTGTTCGGGCCCTGGGTGGCTGTCGAATACCCTTGTCGGTTTACCCTCGGTTTGTACCTGCCAATGGCTGATCCGCAGCAACGGCAATTGCTCGGACTGATACTCGGCGGCAATCCGGTTGGCCACCCCGAACAGGTCGGTCAAGCCGTGCACGGCGGCCAACTGCGCACCTTGGTACATCAACACGCCCAGCTCTACAACGGCCATTGTCAGTTTTCCCTCTGTTATTGTCGGTGCAGCCAATGCCCGGCACTGGCGCCAGCTACGATACTGGGCCCCATCAACCAACACGAGGCAAATACCCATGGCCAAGCAAGCGCTCATCCTAATCGATATCCAGAACGACTACTTCCCCCAAGGCAAGTGGCCGCTTGACGGCGTGGAGGCGGCTGCGGACAAGGCAGCCCAGGTGCTGCAGGCTTTTCGCAAGGCAGGCAATGCGGTAATTCACGTGCGTCATGAATTTACCACCGAGGACGCGCCGTTCTTTACGCCGAACTCCGAGGGCGCCTATTTGCACCCCAAGGTGCTGAACGAAGGCAATGAGCCAGTGGTGCTTAAACACTTCGTCAATGCGTTTCGCGAAACCAACCTGCGCGCCCTGCTGGAGCAACACAGCATTACCGACCTGGTGGTGGTCGGCAGCATGAGCCACATGTGTGTCGATGCCGTCGTGCGGGCGGCGGCGGACCTGGGCTACAGCGTCACGGTGATCCACGATGCGTGTGCCACCCGTGACCTGGAATTCAACGGCCAGGTGATTCCGGCGACGCAGGTGCATGGCGCGTATATGGCCTCGCTCGCGTTTGGCTATGCGGGCGTGGTGTCGGCCGATGAGTTCTTGAAGGCACAAACAGCGGCAGCGTAGCCACCATTGGCTGGCCTGGCGTCAGCGGGTCGCGATGATGAACAGGCGCGGGAATGGCAGTAACACGGTGCCATCGGCCAGGGCTGGATACGCCTGGGTAATCCGCGCCTGGTAGTCGCGTAGGAAGGCGGCTTGTTCGCTGTCGCTCAGCGGCGCGAGAAATGGCCGCAGCGCCGAGGCCTTGAACCACTCCACCACTGCCGCGTGATCTGCCAACGGATGCAGGTAGGTGGTGCGCCATACCTCGACAGTACTGCAGTGCTTGCTCAGCAGTTCGTAGTAGTCACTCGCCGCGTGCCGCTCATTGTGTTTGACCGTACCTATCCTGTCAGCCCACGGGCCATCAGCCGCAACGTCGCGCGCCAGGCGGTGCGCAGGTTCGTCAAGGTTGTCCGGGGTTTGCACCGCCAACGTTCCGCCGGGGTTCAGTTGCCGGACCAGGTGTGGATACAGCGTCGCGTGGTCCGGCAGCCATTGCAGGGAGGCGTTGGCCAGGATCACGTCAAACGGTTGCGCAGGGTTCCAGGCCCCAATGTCCGCCAGCTCGAAGTTCAACGTCGGCAGGCGTTTGCGGGCATCGATCAACATATCAGCAGAGCTGTCCATGCCCGTGACGTGCGCCTGGGGGAAACGCTCGGCCAACACTTGGGTGGAATTGCCGGGGCCACACCCCAGGTCGACGGCGGTACGCACGTCCGTCGTTGGAATGGCCGCAACCAGATCACGGATGGGGCGAGTGCGCTGCTGTTCGAACATCGTGTATTGCTTGGCGGACCAGGTCATGACGGCGCTCCTTCTTACCCATGCGTGTGGTGGACAGTATTGAAGCCGTTTATCAGCGCTAAAACATCCACGTATCGTAAGGCGCTTTGAAGATCAGATAATCGCGCTCAAACATAACCCTGATGCTCTTGGGTTGGAAGGCACGGGACAGTGGCTGCTGGTGGACATCGCCGTTATTGTCCGTCCACCGATAATAGGCAGTGCCTTGCGGCGAAACCTTCAGTTGGACCTCGACCTGCTCGCCCAAAGTTTGCCGCTGCGCCTCCTCAAATGCGTCAGCAGGCACCTCCAGCCGTAGGCTGGTAACGACTTCATCCTGATGGACCGTATTGAAAAAGCGCGCGAATGACACCAGGTTTTTCGGTTGTTCAAGCGCGAACAGCGCGCTTAGCAGTTGCGAATCTTCGAACAGCCGATCAAGGGGAAAATCGACATGGTTAACGGTGCCGGACGTGTGAGTGAACTGCAGGGAGAGCCCCGGTTTTCCAGAAATCTTGTTAATTACATCCAAGCCCAGCCCATCGGCAATGGCCAGCGAGAGGTTCTCGGCAATCATCCGGCGTAGCTTCGCCCGATCCGCCGCTGGGTCCGTTCGGTCGAAGTCGGCCACCGATTGAAAGGACGGATGCGGCAACAAGCTGATCCATCCGGCGGCAAGCGCGGTGTGCAAGATAATCCGCGTTGCCCGGGGTTGCTTTTCCAGACGCTGCACAAACACGGTCAACGCAGGGTTGAAGGGATCAACCTTTGCCAGGTATTGCGCCACTTCCACGGTGCTATCTGGGTCCTGCGTGGCATCCAGTCGCTCAAGGGCGTAACGGTGCGCCAACGCCCCGCCCTCGGAGTCCAGGCGTTCGCTCTGCAACATCTTGAAGGCCTGGAAGCGAAAGGGCTGCGGGTAATCGGCACTCTTCAGAATGCCAACGGCCACGGGCATCAGCCCTTCATCGCGGTCCATGATTTCGAGGATGTAGAGCTTGCGATTGATGTCGAAATCAGCATCCTGGAAAAGCCCTCTCAACCGCAGGCTGACCGAGTCATTCCGCGCACCGAAGGCCCAGCCGCCACGGGCCACCGAGAGCAGTTTGAGCGCATCGAAAAAATCCGAAGGGTCCGAGTCTTTCGACTCGATAATCGACAGCAGGCGGTTTTCGTCGCCCTTCCTGAAATCCAGATTCACCATGGATTCCCCACGCGCCTTGCGTCGGGCCAACTGGATCATGTAAGAATCGAGCAGCGCACGGGTGCGGTACGTGTCCAGCGTCCTGCTGGCGATCGAAGATTCGTTCTCCAATGAGAGCCATGACTCAACACGCTGCTTCATCTGCGATTCAAACGTCGTCTGCAAATTACTGCTGATGAAATAGGTCAGCGCCGACCCGCCGACCACTACGACCGAGATGATAAACGTGAGCGCCTGGGTCGCTCGAGTAATCGGGGCATTGGCCTGCTCAAGAATCTCTTTGCTCAGTTCGTACTTCAAATTGCTTATTTGAGCCGCTTGGCTCGTTTCCAGCTGACGAACCTTCTCGAGGGCTTCCTGAATGCGTTGCTCAGCGTCCTGAGTTTGCTCTCGGCAGGCCTTGAGGGCCTGGGCCAATGTGTCCGATGCGGACGTATTAGTACTCACGTTTCAACTCCTGTTCCCCGCTTCTATCCCTGACTTGCCTGGCCGCGCCGTATGCAGATCCGCGCTGTATTTCCAGGCAAAAATAAAGCCCCTGGTAAATGCGCAGGGGCTTTATGTGTTATCGGCAAAGATTGCGAATACCCGCCTTAGAACGGGATATCGTCATCAAAGCTGTCGAAATCCGGAGCCGGCTGTGGAGCGGCCTGCTGTGGCGCCGGGCGCGACTCACGTTGTGGCTGCTGGCTTGGCTGCGGACGCGACTGCTGTGGACGCGGTGCCGAGTTGGACATACCGCCCTGGCCCTGTTGGTCGCCCTGTGGACGGCCGCCCAGCAGTTGCATGGTGCCTTGCATGTCGACCACGATTTCAGTGGTGTAACGCTTGATACCGTCTTTTTCCCACTCGCGGGTTTGCAGTTTGCCTTCGATGTAGACCTGCGAACCTTTACGCAGGTATTCACCGGCGATCTCTGCCACCTTGCCGAACATCGACACACGGTGCCATTCGGTTTTCTCGACCTTCTGGCCGGTCTGCTTGTCGGTCCACTGCTCGCTGGTCGCCAGACTCAGGTTGGTCACGGCGTTACCGTTAGGCAAGTAGCGAACCTCGGGATCCTGGCCGCAAGTACCGACCAATATGACTTTGTTAACCCCACGGGCCATAACGTTCTCCTAGGCTGGGCGCGCTGTCGGCACTGGATTGACCAGTTGCTCGAGCGTCGCGCGGTCCAATAATTCGGTGTCCAATTTGATGTAAATCGCCGATTCCTCGGCGACCACTACTGCATCCGTTACTCCAACGACGGCCTTCAGGCGCTCGGCCAGGCCAGCTTCGCGGACCGCTTCAGGCGATAACGGCAGGCGCAGGCTCGTCACATACGGAGGTTCGCGCATGGTAACAGCAAAGGCCAACCAGAGGGCAGCCAGACCTGCGCATCCCAGGAACACAACCGACAAACCGCCATGCTGGAACATCCAGCCGCCCATGATGCCACCAAGCGCGGAGCCAAGGAATTGACTGGTGGAATACACCCCCATCGCCGTGCCCTTGCCACCGGCCGGTGAAACCTTGCTGATCAGCGAAGGCAACGAAGCCTCCAGCAGGTTGAACGCGGTAAAGAACACCACCGTGCCAATCACCAGCGCTCGCAGGCTGTCGCCGAACTGCCAGAAGAATAGCTCAGTGAGCATCAGCGTCGCGACGGCACCGAGGAGAACTCGTTTCATTTTGCGTTTCTTCTCGCCATAGATGATGAACGGGATCATGGCGAAGAACGAAATCAGCAGCGCGGTGAGGTAGACCCACCAGTGCTGCTCCTTGGGCAGCCCGGCTTTTTCCACCAGGGCCAGGGGCAAGGCGACGAAGCTGCACATCAGCATTGCGTGTAATACGAAGATACCTAAATCCAGGCGCAGCAGGTCCGGGTGCTTGAGCGTCGGCAGCAGCGCCTTGCGCGCCACGCCAGATTCCCGATGCTGCAGCGTGCCGGTGGAGCGCGGCACCATGAAGGCCACGATCACAATGCCAAACAACGCCATGCCGCCGGTGGCCAGGAACAAGCCATGCAGGCCAAACGCGCGCGTCAGCAATGGGCCGACCACCATGGCCACCGCAAACGACAGGCCGATGGTCATGCCGATCATGGCCATGGCCTTGGTGCGGTGTTGTTCGCGTGTCAGGTCCGACAGCAGCGCCATGACCGCGGCGGATATCGCCCCGGCGCCTTGCAGGATGCGCCCGGCGATCACGCCCCAGATCGAATCGGTCTGGGCCGCGAGCACACTGCCCAGGGCAAACACGATCAACCCCAGGTAAATCACCGGGCGGCGGCCGATGCGGTCGGAAATGATCCCGAACGGGATCTGGAAAATCGCCTGGGTCAGGCCATACGCGCCAATGGCCAGGCCGATCAATGCGGGAGTTGCGCCCGCGAGATCCATTCCATAGGTCGCCAGCACCGGCAACACCATGAACATGCCAAGCATACGGAAGGCGAACACCAGGGCCAGACCGCTTGCTGCTCGGGTCTCGCCGCTACTCATGCGTTCGCTGTGGGGATCGTGCATGGAAAAACCTCGTGTGAACCGGCGGCGATTCTACCAGTCCCATCGATTGAGAGGGTATATGCGGCGGTTTGCCGCGCAGCTTTCATGTAAGGCTGCAAGCGGCCTTTTGACAGTGTATATTCATCCAGTCTTTAGCCGTATACTCCGGCATTATTTACGCCCGCCGTGCGAGGCCATCTTGGACAAGATCCTGATCCGTGGGGCTAGAACCCACAACCTGAAGAACATCGACCTGACCCTGCCCCGGGACAAACTGATCGTCATCACCGGCTTGTCCGGCTCCGGCAAATCGTCCCTGGCGTTCGACACGCTGTATGCCGAAGGCCAGCGCCGCTATGTGGAATCACTGTCGGCGTATGCGCGTCAGTTTCTGTCGATGATGGAAAAGCCTGACGTTGACACCATTGAAGGCCTGTCGCCGGCGATTTCCATCGAACAGAAGTCGACCTCCCATAACCCACGTTCCACCGTGGGGACCATTACCGAAATCTACGACTACCTGCGCCTGCTGTACGCGCGAGTGGGCATTCCTCGCTGCCCGGACCACGATATTCCCCTGGAAGCCCAGACCGTCAGCCAGATGGTCGACCTGGTGCTGGCCCAACCGGAAGGCGCCAAGCTGATGCTGCTGGCACCGGTGATTCGAGAGCGCAAGGGCGAACACCTTTCGGTCTTCGAGGAGCTGCGTGCCCAGGGCTTTGTACGCGCGCGCATCAACGGCAAGCTGTATGAGCTGGACGAAGCGCCGAAACTCGACAAGCAGAAGAAGCACTCCATCGATGTGGTGGTCGACCGCTTCAAGGTGCGCGCCGACCTGCAGCAGCGCCTGGCCGAATCATTCGAGACCGCGTTGAAGCTTGCCGACGGGATTGCCCTGGTGGCGCCGATGGACGATGAGCCGGGCGAAGAGATCATCTTCTCCGCGCGGTTTGCCTGCCCGATCTGCGGCCACGCCATCAGCGAGCTGGAACCCAAGCTGTTTTCCTTCAACAACCCGGCCGGCGCCTGCCCTACCTGCGATGGCCTGGGGGTGAAGCAGTTCTTCGACATCAAGCGCCTGGTCAATGGCGAGCTGACGTTGGCAGAGGGCGCGATACGCGGGTGGGACAGGCGTAACGTCTACTACTTCCAGATGCTCGGGTCGTTGGCGTCCCACTACAAATTCAGCCTGGAAGTGCCATTCAACCAACTGCCGGCGGATCAGCAGAAAGTCATCCTCAATGGCAGTGGCTCGCAGAACGTCGACTTCAAGTATTTAAACGACCGTGGCGATATCGTCAAACGCTCGCACCCGTTCGAAGGCATCGTGCCGAACCTTGAACGGCGCTACCGCGAGACCGAATCAGCCAGCGTGCGCGAAGAGCTGGCGAAATTCCTCAGTACCCAACCGTGCCCGGATTGTCGAGGCACTCGCCTGCGTCGTGAGGCACGGCACGTGTGGGTTGGCGAAAAAACCTTGCCGGCAGTGACCAACCTGCCGATCGGGGATGCCTGTGAATACTTCGGTGTGCTCAAGCTGACCGGGCGTCGCGGGGAAATTGCCGACAAGATCCTCAAGGAAATCCGCGAGCGCTTGCAGTTCCTGGTTAACGTCGGCCTGGACTATCTGTCGCTGGACCGTAGCGCCGACACCTTGTCCGGCGGTGAAGCGCAGCGGATTCGCCTGGCCAGCCAGATTGGCGCCGGCCTGGTGGGCGTGTTGTACATCCTCGATGAACCGTCCATTGGCTTGCACCAACGCGATAACGACCGCCTGCTGGGCACGTTGAAACACCTGCGGGATATTGGCAACACCGTAATTGTGGTGGAGCACGATGAGGACGCGATTCGCCTGGCCGATTATGTGGTCGACATCGGCCCGGGCGCTGGCGTACATGGCGGGCATATCGTCGCCGAGGGTACGCCGGCCGAAGTCATGGCTCACCCGGATTCGTTGACCGGCAAGTACCTGTCTGGCCGCGTGAAAATCGAAGTACCGGCCAAGCGTACGCCACGTAACAAGAAGATGGCATTGCACCTCAAGGGCGCACGCGGGAACAACCTGCGGAATGTGGACCTGGAGATTCCCCTGGGCCTGCTGACCTGTGTGACCGGTGTTTCCGGTTCGGGCAAATCGACGCTGATCAACAACACGCTGTTCCCTTTGAGTGCCACCGCCTTGAACGGCGCGACCACCTTGGAAGCGGCAGCCCATGACAGCATCAAGGGCCTGGAGCATCTGGACAAAGTGGTCGATATCGACCAGAGCCCGATTGGCCGCACACCACGCTCCAACCCGGCAACCTATACCGGGCTGTTCACGCCGATTCGTGAGTTGTTTGCCGGGGTGCCGGAGTCTCGCTCGCGCGGCTACGGGCCCGGGCGGTTCTCGTTCAACGTCAAGGGCGGGCGCTGCGAAGCGTGCCAGGGCGATGGCTTGATCAAGGTAGAGATGCACTTCCTGCCGGACATCTACGTGCCGTGCGATGTGTGCAAGAGCAAGCGCTATAACCGCGAAACCCTGGAGATCAAGTACAAGGGCAAGAGCATCCACGAAACCCTGGAAATGACGATCGAGGAAGCACGGGTGTTCTTCGATGCGGTTCCGGCGTTGGCGCGCAAGCTGCAGACGTTGATGGACGTGGGCTTGTCGTATATCAAACTGGGTCAGTCGGCGACCACGCTGTCCGGTGGCGAGGCACAGCGGGTGAAGTTGTCGCGCGAGCTGTCCAAGCGCGACACCGGCAAGACACTCTATATCCTCGATGAGCCGACCACCGGCCTGCACTTTGCGGATATCCAGCAGTTGCTGGACGTGCTGCATCGACTGCGCGACCACGGTAATACCGTGGTGGTGATCGAGCACAACCTCGATGTGATCAAGACCGCCGACTGGCTGGTGGACCTGGGCCCGGAAGGCGGTTCAAAGGGAGGCCAGATCATCGCGGTGGGTACGCCGGAGCAGGTCTGCGAAATGCCGCAGTCCCACACCGGCTACTACCTGAAACCATTGTTGGCGCGCGACCGGGCCTGATTACTTGGCCCATGAAAAAGCCCCTGCCACTTTGCGGTGACAGGGGCTTTTTTTGTAGCCAGGAATCAGAACTGCGATTGCAGGTAATTTTCCAGGCCAATCAGCTTGATCAGACCCAGCTGCTTTTCCAGCCAGTAGGTGTGATCTTCTTCGGTGTCATTCAACTGTACCCGCAGGATTTCACGGGTGACGAAGTCGCTGTGCTGCTCACAGAGCTCGATGCCCTTGCAGAGCGCGGCACGCACCTTGTATTCGAGGCGAAGATCGGCTGCGAGCATGTCAGGCACCGTGGTGCCTACATCCAGGTCGTCGGGACGCATACGTGGCGTGCCTTCGAGCATGAGGATACGGCGCATCAGTGCGTCGGCATGTTGTGCCTCTTCTTCCATCTCGTGGTTGATACGTTCGTAGAGTTCGGTAAAACCCCAGTCCTCGTACATACGCGAGTGGATGAAATATTGGTCACGAGCTGCCAGTTCGCCCGTCAGCAACGTGTTGAGGTAATCGATTACGTCGGGGTGACCTTGCATCGCCCTACATCTCCCTGCTTGAAAGTCTGTAGTTTGAACCATGCTGACTCGAAGGTCACTGGAACAACGGCAGAAAAGTGAAGATTTCCGGAGAAAAGTAGCGGAAATAACGCAAAAACCGCCCTAATGAGGGCGGTTCTGCTTCTCGTTTAGAGTCAGTTAAGCGATACACCCAGCGCTTTTGCGATTGCTTCTCCATAAGCAGCATCTGCTTTGTAGAAGTGCTGCAGCTGACGCTGAACCACATCACTGGAAACCCCAGCCATTGCCCCAGCGATGTTGTTGGTGAGCAGGGCTTTTTGCTCATCATTCATCAAACGGAACAACGCACCGGCGTGGCTGTAGTAATCAGTGTCTTCGCGGTGATCGTAACGATCAGCGGCGCCACTCAGGGCCAAGGCAGGCTCGGCGTACTGCGGAGCTTGCTTAGGTGCATCGGCGTAACTGTTTGGCTCGTAGTTGGGCGCTGCGCCACCATTGCTGCCAAAGGCCATCAAACCGTCACGCTGGTAGCTGTTTACCGGGCTGCGCGGGGCGTTCACCGGCAACTGCTGGTGGTTGGTGCCTACACGGTAGCGGTGAGCATCGGCGTAGGCAAATACTCGACCTTGCAGCATGCGGTCAGGCGAGAGACCTACACCGGGCACCATGTTGCTTGGGCCAAACGCAGCCTGCTCAACCTCAGCAAAGTAGTTCTGCGGGTTGCGGTTGAGCTCCAGCTCACCGACTTCGATCAACGGGAACTCCTTCTGCGACCAAGTCTTGGTCACGTCGAAGGGGTTCTCGTAGTGAGCGTTGGCTTGGGCTTCAGTCATGATCTGAATGCAGACACGCCATTTCGGGAAATCACCGCGCTCGATCGCGCCGAACAGATCACGCTGGGCGTAATCAGGATCAGTGCCCGCCAGGCGTGCAGCCTCCGCGGGAGCGAGGTTTTTGATGCCTTGCTTGGTCTTGTAGTGCCACTTCACCCAATGACGCTCACCCTTGGCATTGATCAGGCTGTAGGTGTGGCTACCAAAGCCGTGCATGTGACGGTAGCCGTCAGGAATGCCGCGATCGGAGAACAGGATAGTGACCTGGTGCAACGCTTCAGGGGAGTGCGACCAGAAGTCCCACATCATCTGTGCGCTTTTCAGATTGCTTTGCGGCAGACGCTTTTGGGTGTGAATAAAGTCAGGGAACTTCAGCGGATCACGAATGAAGAATACCGGGGTGTTGTTACCCACGATGTCCCAGTTGCCTTCCTCGGTATAGAACTTCAAGGCAAAGCCACGTGGATCACGCTCGGTGTCGGCCGAGCCACGTTCGCCCCCTACAGTGGAGAAGCGCAGGAACGTAGGCGTTTGCTTGCCAACAGACTCGAAGAGTTTGGCGCTGGTGTACTGGGTAATGTCTTGCGTGACGGTGAACGTGCCATACGCACCCGAGCCTTTGGCGTGTACACGACGCTCGGGGATGTTTTCACGGTTGAAGTGAGCGAGCTTCTCGATCAGGTGGAAATCGTCGAGCAACAGCGGGCCGCGCGGGCCAGCGGAACGGGAATTCTGGTTGTCCGCCACGGGAGCGCCGCTGGCGGTGGTAAGGACTTTATTCTGGCTCATGTTCAATTTCCTCAGGTCGGACTCGGAACTGCCGGCTAATCGGCTTGGGGGCAGTATTGATCATCAACATGACGTCTACAAATTCATTAAATTGTAGGCACCAATAGAAAATAACTACCAACCCACCCGACACTCATAGTGCCGGCTTTGACCTGAATCGCGCTTGTACACATGGCGCTTTTTCTAACGCACACAAAAAACCGGGCACTAGGCCCGGTTCTTCGTCACAGCTTGTCGTCTTACTCGGCGCTTACAGCTTCGCCAGCAGTAGCACGATCAACCAACTCGACGTACGCCATAGGCGCGTTGTCGCCAGCGCGGAAACCGCACTTGAGGATGCGCAGGTAGCCACCCTCACGGGTAGCGTAACGCTTGCCCAGGTCGTTGAAGAGCTTACCAACGATAGCTTTCGAACGAGTACGGTCGAAAGCCAGACGGCGGTTAGCCAGGCTGTCTGTCTTAGCCAAAGTGATCAGCGGCTCAGCAACGCGACGCAGCTCTTTGGCTTTCGGCAGTGTAGTTTTGATCAGCTCGTGCTCGAACAGCGACACCGCCATGTTTTGGAACATGGCCTTGCGGTGCGAGCTGGTACGGCTCAGGTGACGTCCACTTTTACGATGACGCATGGTTCATTCCTTACCAAACTCACGTTCGGTGATTACGACGATCAGGCAGTCGCCTTGTCGTCCTTCTTAAGACTTGCAGGCGGCCAGTTGTCGAGGCGCATGCCGAGGGACAGACCGCGGGAGGCCAGAACGTCCTTGATTTCAGTCAAGGATTTCTTGCCCAGGTTCGGAGTCTTCAACAGTTCTACTTCGGTACGCTGAATCAGGTCGCCGATGTAGTAAATGTTTTCCGCCTTAAGGCAGTTAGCCGAACGTACAGTCAGTTCCAGATCGTCAACCGGGCGAAGCAGGATCGGATCGATCTCGTCTTCCTGCTCGATTACCACTGGTTCGCTGTCACCTTTGAGGTCGACGAACGCAGCCAACTGCTGTTGCAGAATGGTTGCGGCACGGCGGATAGCCTCTTCAGGGTCCAGAGTACCGTTGGTTTCCAGATCAATAACCAGCTTGTCCAGGTTAGTACGCTGCTCGACACGGGCGTTTTCCACCACGTATGCGATACGGCGAACCGGGCTGAACGAAGCGTCAAGCTGCAAGCGACCAATGCTGCGGCTTTCGTCTTCATCGCTCTGACGCGAGTCGGCCGGTTCATAACCACGACCACGAGCTACGGTGAGCTTCATGTTCAGGGCGCCGTTAGACGCCAGGTTAGCGATTACGTGATCGGGATTAACGATCTCGACATCATGATCCAGCTGAATATCGGCAGCGGTAACCACCCCCGAACCCTTCTTCGACAAGGTCAGCGTAACTTCGTCACGGCCGTGCAGCTTGATAGCCAGACCTTTAAGGTTCAACAGGATTTCAATTACGTCTTCCTGTACACCTTCGATGGCGCTGTACTCGTGGAGCACACCGTCAATCTCGGCCTCGACTACTGCACAGCCGGGCATTGAGGACAACAGGATGCGGCGCAGCGCGTTGCCCAGGGTGTGGCCAAAACCACGCTCGAGAGGCTCGAGAGTGATCTTGGCGCGGGTTGGACTGACAACCTGCACATCAATGTGGCGGGGTGTCAGGAACTCATTTACCGAAATCTGCATGGATGCACCTATTTTCTAGCCCTTACTTGGAGTAGAGCTCGACAATCAGGCTTTCGTTGATGTCGGCGGACAGATCACTGCGAGCTGGAACGTTCTTGAAAACGCCCGACTTCTTCTCAGTGTCTACTTCTACCCATTCTACGCGGCCACGTTGGGCACACAGATCGAGAGCTTGGACAATGCGAAGTTGGTTTTTAGCTTTCTCGCGAACTGCGACCACGTCACCAGCACGAACCTGGTAGGACGGAACGTTTACGGTCTGACCGTTAACGCTGATCGACTTGTGCGATACCAGCTGACGGGATTCGGCACGAGTCGAACCAAAGCCCATACGATATACAACGTTGTCCAAACGGCATTCGAGCAGTTGCAGCAGGTTTTCACCAGTTGCACCTTTCTTGCCAGCAGCTTCTTTGTAGTAGCCGCTGAACTGACGCTCGAGAACGCCGTAGATACGACGGACCTTCTGCTTTTCACGCAGCTGGGTGCCGTAATCGGACTGGCGACCGCGGCGTTGGCCGTGGATACCAGGTGCTGCTTCAATGTTGCACTTCGATTCGATCGCGCGCACGCCGCTCTTCAGGAAGAGATCGGTGCCTTCGCGACGAGCGAGTTTGCATTTTGGACCAATGTAACGAGCCATTCTTTACAATCTCCTGGATTACACGCGGCGCTTCTTCGGCGGACGGCACCCGTTGTGCGGGATTGGCGTCACGTCGGTGATGCTGGCGATCTTATAGCCACAGCCGTTCAAAGCACGGACAGCAGACTCACGACCTGGACCTGGACCTTTGACGTTAACGTCGAGGTTTTTCAGGCCATATTCCAGCGCAGCTTGACCAGCACGTTCAGCAGCTACTTGAGCAGCAAACGGAGTGGACTTGCGGGAACCGCGGAAACCCGAACCACCGGAGGTAGCCCAAGAAAGCGCGTTACCTTGACGGTCGGTGATGGTCACGATGGTGTTGTTAAAAGAAGCATGGATGTGGGCGATGCCATCAACCACTGTCTTTTTAACTTTTTTACGAGGACGAGCAGCAGGTTTTGCCATGATAATTTTCCTGTCGATTCGCGGGGGCGATTACTTGCGGATCGGCTTACGCGGACCTTTACGGGTACGCGCGTTAGTCTTGGTACGCTGACCGCGCACTGGAAGACCACGACGATGACGCAGACCGCGATAGCAACCGAGGTCCATCAAACGCTTGATTTTCATGTTGATTTCGCGACGCAGGTCACCTTCAGTGGTGAACTTCGCCACTTCGCCACGCAGCTGTTCAATCTGCTCGTCGCTCAGATCCTTGATCTTAGCGGCTGGGTTTACCCCAGCAACCGCGCAAATTTTCTGCGCAGTAGTGCGACCAACACCATAGATGTAGGTCAGCGAGATAACAGTGTGCTTGTTATCTGGAATGTTAACGCCTGCAATACGGGCCATTCAGTGGGACTCCAATTGACAGCTACCTACGCCCCGGAAGCCAAGAAATAGGGCGCGAGATAATATCGCTGTAATAACAAATAATCAACCCGGCAGCGCACTAGCTGCCGGGCTTTAAGCGGATCACACTCAGCCTTGGCGCTGTTTGTGACGCGGTTCCGCGCTGCAAATTACTCGAACAACACCTTCGCGGCGAATAATCTTGCAGTTACGGCACAGCTTTTTCACCGATGCACGAACTTTCATCACCAACTCCTCGAACCTTATGGGGTACTCAGCGCAACATGCCGCTGCCGTAGCCCTTCAGGTTGGCTTTCTTCATCAGGGATTCGTACTGGTGCGAAACGAGGTGCGATTGTACTTGGGACATGAAGTCCATCACAACCACGACCACGATCAGCAACGAGGTCCCGCCAAGGTAGAACGGAACGTTTGCTGCAACCACCAGGAACTGGGGCAACAGGCACACGGCCGTCATATATAGAGCACCGAACAGGGTCAAACGAGTCAGAACGCCATCAATGTAGCGTGCCGACTGCTCACCTGGACGGATGCCCGGAATAAAGGCACCGGACTTCTTCAGGTTTTCCGCTACGTCTTTCGGATTGAACATCAACGCCGTATAGAAGAAGCAGAAGAAAATAATCCCTGCACTAAACAGCAGAATATTCAACGGCTGACCAGGAGCGATCGACTGAGAGAGGTCCTGCAGCCAGCCCATATTTTCAGACTGACCAAACCAGGTACCCAACGAAGCCGGAAACAGCAAAATGCTGCTCGCGAAAATTGCCGGAATAACACCGGCCATATTCACTTTCAGCGGCAAGTGGCTGGTCTGCGCAGCAAAAACCTTACGGCCCTGCTGACGCTTGGCGTAGTGAACAGCAATACGACGCTGGCCACGCTCAATGAACACCACAAAACCGATAATCGCTACTGCCAGCAAACCGATAGCAACCAGGGCAAAAATGTTGATATCACCCTGACGGGCAGACTCGAAAGACTGCCCAATCGCTCTCGGAAGACCGGCGACGATACCTGCGAAAATCAACATCGAGATACCGTTACCAACACCACGCTCAGTAATCTGCTCACCCAGCCACATCATGAACATCGCACCAGCCACAAATGTGGATACCGCGACGAAATGGAAGCCAAAGTCACCAGTGAACGCAACGCCCTGCCCTGCCAGACCAACGGACATGCCGATAGCTTGAACCAGGGCGAGAACGACAGTGCCGTAGCGGGTGTACTGGCTAATCTTGCGACGACCAGCTTCACCTTCCTTCTTCAACTGCTCCAGCTGCGGGCTGACGGCAGTCATCAACTGCATGATGATCGATGCCGAGATGTACGGCATGATCCCCAGTGCAAAGATGCTCATCCGTTCCAGCGCGCCGCCGGAAAACATGTTGAACAAGCTAAGAATGGTCCCCTCATTCTGTCGAAACAGGTCTGCGAGTCGGTCCGGGTTGATACCTGGAACCGGGATGTGTGCGCCTATTCGGTAGACGATAATCGCCAGGAACAGAAAACGCAGACGAGCCCAAAGTTCAGACATACCGCCTTTGCCGAGCGCTGAGAGAGCACCTTGCTTAGCCATTTATTCCTCGAACTTGCCGCCAGCTGCTTCGATAGCCGAACGCGCACCTTTGGTGGCGCCGATTCCCTTGCCGATAGTGACAGCGCGAGTCACTTCACCGGACAGCATGATTTTCACACGCTGCACGTTGACGTTGATCACGTTGGCATCTTTCAGGGTCTGCACAGTAACGATGTCGCCTTCCACTTTAGCCAGCTCGGACAGACGCACTTCTGCGCGGTCCATGGCTTTCAGGGATACGAAACCGAACTTAGGCAGGCGACGATGCAGCGGCTGTTGACCGCCTTCAAAGCCTGGAGCAATGGTGCCACCGGAGCGGGAGGTTTGACCTTTGTGGCCGCGGCCACCAGTCTTACCCAAACCGCTACCGATACCACGGCCCGGACGATGCTTTTCGCGACGGGAACCCGGCGCTGGACTCAGATCATTGAGTTTCATCGATTAACCCTCGACACGCAGCATGTAGTAAGCCTTGTTGATCATCCCGCGATTTTCGGGAGTATCCTGGACTTCTACAGTGTGACCGATGCGACGCAGACCCAAACCCTTAACGCACAATTTGTGGTTAGGGATGCGGCCGGTCATGCTTTTGATCAGCGTTACTTTAACGGTAGCCATGATCAGAAGATCTCCTTGACGCTTTTGCCACGCTTGGCGGCAATGGATTCAGGAGACTGCATAGCTTTCAAACCCTTGAAAGTGGCGTGAACCACGTTTACTGGGTTAGTCGAGCCATAGCACTTGGCCAGAACGTTCTGAACACCAGCAACTTCGAGGACAGCACGCATAGCGCCGCCAGCGATGATACCGGTACCTTCAGAAGCAGGCTGCATGTACACCTTCGAAGCGCCATGGGCAGACTTCATTGCGTACTGCAGAGTGGTGCCGTTCAGATCAACTTGGATCATGTTGCGACGAGCAGCTTCCATTGCCTTCTGGATCGCAGCAGGCACTTCACGTGACTTGCCACGGCCGAAGCCAACACGCCCTTTACCATCACCTACCACGGTCAACGCGGTGAAAGTGAAGATACGGCCGCCTTTAACGGTTTTGGCTACGCGGTTAACTTGAACCAGCTTCTCAATGTAGCCTTCGTCGCGCTTTTGGTCGTTATTTGACATAACTTAGAACTCCAGCCCAGCTTCACGAGCAGCATCAGCCAGCGCTTTAACGCGGCCGTGGTACTTGAAGCCAGAGCGGTCGAAAGCCACTTGCGAGACGCCAGCGGCCTTAGCACGCGTAGCGACCAGCTGGCCAACCTTTGTGGCCGCGTCGATGTTGCCAGTGGCACCATCACGCAGTTCTTTATCCAAAGTCGAGGCACTTGCCAGAACTTTGTTGCCGTCGGCCGAGATGACCTGGGCGTAGATGTGCTGCGACGAGCGGAACACGCAGAGACGCACGACTTCGAGTTCGTGCATTTTCAGGCGTGCTTTGCGAGCGCGACGCAGTCGAGTAACTTTTTTGTCGGTCATTTGCTATGCCCTACTTCTTCTTGGCTTCTTTACGACGGACGACTTCGTCCGCGTAGCGCACACCTTTGCCTTTGTACGGCTCTGGTGGACGGAAGTCGCGGATCTCAGCGGCCACTTGACCTACCAGCTGCTTATCGATGCCCTTGATCAGGATATCGGTCTGGCTAGGGGTCTCAGCGGTGATGCCTTCCGGCAGTTCGTAATCCACTGGGTGCGAGAAGCCAAGGGCCAGGTTCAAAACCGAGCCTTTTGCTTGCGCTTTGTAACCAACACCGACCAGCTGGAGCTTACGCTCGAAGCCTTGGCTTACGCCTTGGACCATGTTGTTTACCAACGCACGCGTGGTACCGGCCATTGCGCGAGTTTGTTGATCGCCATTGCGAGCAGCGAAACGCAGCTCACCAGCTTCTTCAACGATCTCAACGGACGAATGGATGTTCAGTTCAAGAGTACCCTTGGCACCCTTCACCGAAAGCTGTTGGCCTGCGAATTTGATTTCGACACCGGCTGGCAGCTTAACGGGGTTCTTAGCGACGCGAGACATGCTTATCCCCCCTTAGAACACAGTGCAAAGAACTTCGCCGCCGACACCGGCAGCGCGCGCAGCACGATCCGTCATCACACCTTTGTTGGTGGAGACGATAGACACGCCCAGACCGCCACGAACTTTCGGCAGATCTTCAGCGGACTTGTACTGACGCAGGCCTGGACGGCTAACGCGCTTCACTTCCTCGATGACCGAACGGCCTTCGAAGTACTTCAGCTCGATGGACAGCAGTGGTTTGATTTCGCTGCTGATCTGATAACCCGCAATGTAGCCTTCGTCTTTCAGGACTTTGGCAACAGCTACCTTCAACTTGGAAGATGGCATGCTTACGACGGACTTTTCAGCCATCTGGGCATTACGGATACGAGTTAGCATGTCCGCTAACGGGTCCTGCATACTCATGGGCTAGACGCTCCTAATACAAAAAAATTAGCCTTGCGGCTACATATGTCGCCGAGAATCTCCGAGCATAGAAAACACGGGCTCAGGCGAGCCGGGTATTCTAGACACACTCCGGAAATGAAACAAGCCCCAAAAGGGGCTTGTTCCAGTTTCAAGGTCACCGGTGGTCTGGATCTTGCGAGTCAGGCCACCTGGACGTTGAAAGTACTTACCAGCTGGCTTTAACCAGACCTGGTACGTCACCACGCATTGCCGCTTCACGCAGTTTGTTACGGCCAAGGCCGAACTTGCGGTAAACGCCGTGTGGACGACCGGTCAGGCGGCAGCGGTTACGCATGCGCGAAGCGCTTGCGTCACGTGGCTGCTTCTGCAGGGCTACTGTAGCTTCCCAACGCGCTTCTGGACTTGCGTTCAGATCAACGATGATTGCTTTCAGTGCTGCACGCTTCTTGGCGTACTTGGCAACCGTGAGCTGACGTTTCAGCTCGCGGTTTTTCATGCTCATCTTGGCCATGGTCCTACTCCAATCAGTTGCGGAACGGGAATTTGAAAGCACGCAACAGGGCGCGACCTTCATCATCGTTCTTGGCAGTGGTGGTCAGGGTGATGTCCAGACCGCGGAGAGCATCGATCTTGTCGTAGTCGATTTCCGGGAAGATGATCTGCTCTTTCACACCCATGCTGTAGTTACCACGACCGTCGAAGGACTTGGCATTCAGGCCGCGGAAGTCGCGAACCCGAGGCAGGGAGATCGACAGCAGACGATCCAGGAATTCATACATACGCTCACGGCGCAAAGTCACTTTGACGCCGATCGGCCAACCTTCACGGACTTTAAAGCCAGCGATGGATTTCCGAGCGTAAGTCACAACGACTTTTTGACCGGTGATCTTTTCCAGGTCAGCAACAGCGTGCTCGATGACTTTTTTGTCGCCGATCGCTTCGCCCAGACCCATGTTCAGGGTGATTTTGGTAACGCGCGGAACTTCCATCACGTTCCCGAGCTTAAGTTCTTCCTTAAGCTTGGGGGCGATTTCCTTCCGGTAAATCTCTTGTAGTCGTGCCATGGTCTTATCTACCTAGCAGTGTTCAAGCATCAACCGCTTTTTGGGTCGACTTGAAGACACGAATTTTCTTACCGTCTTCTACTTTGAAACCAACACGATCAGCCTTGTTGGTTTCGCCGTTGAAGATGGCGACGTTAGAAGCGTGCAGTGGCGCTTCTTTCTCGACGATACCGCCCTGTACGCCCGACATCGGGTTAGGCTTGGTATGGCGCTTGACCAGGTTCAGACCACCAACGACCAGACGGTCGTCAGCGAGAACCTTCAGCACCTTACCGCGCTTACCCTTGTCTTTGCCGGCGATCACGATGATCTCGTCGTCACGACGAATCTTTTGCATGTCGGATCTCCTTACAGCACTTCTGGGGCGAGCGAGACGATCTTCATGAACTTCTCAGTACGAAGTTCACGGGTCACTGGCCCAAAGATACGGGTGCCGATCGGCTCTTGCTTGTTGTTCAGAAGAACAGCAGCGTTGCCATCAAAGCGGATAATGGAGCCATCTGCACGACGTACGCCGTGACGAGTGCGGACTACAACAGCAGTCATCACTTGGCCTTTTTTCACTTTACCGCGAGGAATCGCTTCCTTGACGGTAACTTTGATGATGTCACCGATACCAGCGTAACGACGATGGGAGCCACCCAGCACCTTGATGCACATAACACGGCGAGCGCCGCTGTTATCGGCCACATCGAGCATGGATTGAGTCTGAATCATATAATTTCTCCGACCCCTAGTCCTTAGACTTCCACAGCGCGTTCGAGAACATCAACCAGCGCCCAAGACTTGGTCTTGGCCATCGGACGAGTTTCACGAATAGTGACTTTGTCGCCGATGTGGCACTGATTGGTTTCGTCGTGCGCGTGCAGCTTAGTCGAACGCTTAACATATTTACCGTAGATCGGGTGCTTAACGCGACGCTCGATCAGAACGGTGATGGTTTTGTCCATCTTGTCGCTGACAACACGGCCAGTCAGCGTACGGACAGTCTTTTCGGCTTCAGCCATGATCACTTACCTGCCTGCTGGTTGAGCACAGTCTTCACGCGAGCGATGTCACGCTTAACTTGCGAGAGCAGATGAGACTGCCCCAACTGGCCAGTTGCTTTCTGCATGCGCAGATTGAACTGGTCGCGCAGCAAGCCGAGCAGTTGCTCGTTCAGCTGCTGTGCGGATTTTTCACGAAGTTCATTCGCTTTCATCACATCACCGTCCGTTTAACAAAGGAGGTGGCGAGCGGCAGCTTTGCAGCAGCCAGGGCGAAAGCCTCACGCGCCAGCTCTTCAGAAACACCCTCGATTTCATACAGGACTTTGCCTGGCTGAATCTGGGCTACCCAGTATTCCACGTTACCCTTACCTTTACCCATCCGAACTTCGAGGGGCTTTTTGGAGATCGGCTTGTCCGGGAATACACGGATCCAGATCTTGCCGCCACGTTTTACGTGACGGGTCAGAGCACGACGCGCTGACTCGATCTGACGAGCGGTGAGACGACCACGAGCTACAGACTTCAGCGCGAACTCGCCGAAGCTGACTTTGCTACCGCGCTGTGCCAGACCACGGTTGTGGCCTGTCATCTGCTTGCGGAACTTCGTACGCTTAGGTTGCAACATTTGGCGTACCCCTTACTTAGCAGCTTTTTTACGAGGCGCTGGTGCTTGTGGTTTCAGTTCTTCTTGGCGACCACCAATTACTTCGCCTTTGAAGATCCAAACCTTTACACCGATCACACCGTAAGTGGTGTGAGCTTCGTAGTTGGCATAGTCGATGTCGGCACGCAGGGTGTGCAATGGCACACGACCTTCGCGATACCATTCAGTACGTGCGATTTCAGCACCGCCGAGACGACCGCTCACTTGGATTTTGATGCCTTTGGCACCAATGCGCATGGCGTTCTGTACGGCGCGCTTCATAGCACGGCGGAACATGACGCGACGCTCCAGCTGCTGAGCTACGCTCTGCGCAACCAGCATACCGTCGAGCTCCGGCTTGCGGATCTCTTCGATATTGATGTGCACAGGCACACCCATTTGCTTGGTCAGGTCCTGACGCAGTTTCTCAACATCTTCACCTTTCTTCCCGATAACGATACCTGGACGAGCAGTGTGGATGGTGATACGTGCAGTTTGTGCCGGACGATGGATATCGATACGGCTTACGGACGCGCTTTTTAGTTTGTCTTGGAGATACTCACGCACCTTCAGATCAGCGAACAAATAGTCCGCATAAGTCCGACCGTCTGCGTACCAGACGGAGGTGTGCTCCTTGACGATTCCCAGGCGAATGCCAATGGGATGTACTTTCTGACCCATCTCTTCGACTCCGTTACTTGTCAGCAACCTTGACAGTGATATGGCAAGACCGCTTGACGATGCGATCAGCACGGCCTTTGGCACGCGGCATGATACGCTTCAGCGAACGCCCTTCGTTGACGAAAACGGTGCTGACCTTCAGGTCATCAACGTCTGCGCCTTCGTTATGCTCGGCGTTGGCTACGGCCGACTCCAGCACTTTCTTCATGATCTCGGCGGCTTTCTTACTGCTGAAAGCCAACAGGTTGAGCGCTTCGCCCACCTTCTTCCCGCGGATCTGGTCGGCGACCAAGCGGGCTTTCTGGGCGGAGATTCGAGCGCCCGACAACTTAGCGGCTACTTCCATTTCCTTACCCCTTAACGCTTGGCTTTCTTGTCTGCCACGTGCCCACGATAAGTGCGGGTACCGGCAAACTCGCCTAGTTTGTGGCCGACCATGTCTTCGTTAACGAGAACCGGGACGTGCAGACGACCGTTGTGTACTGCGATGGTCAGACCGACCATTTGTGGCAGGATCATCGAACGACGCGACCAGGTTTTAACTGGTTTGCGATCGTTCTTTTCCGCCGCCACTTCGATCTTCTTCAGTAGGTGAAGATCAATAAAAGGACCTTTTTTCAGAGAACGTGGCACTGTCGTATCCCTCTATTTACTTGCGACGACGGACGATCATTTTGTCGGTACGCTTATTACCACGAGTCTTCGCGCCCTTAGTCGGGAAGCCCCATGGCGATACCGGATGACGACCACCAGAGGTACGACCTTCACCACCACCGTGTGGGTGGTCAACCGGGTTCATGGCAACACCACGAACGGTTGGGCGAACGCCACGCCAGCGTTTGGCACCAGCTTTACCCAGCGAACGCAGGCTGTGCTCGGAGTTCGAGACTTCACCCAGGGTCGCGCGGCATTCAGCCAGCACTTTACGCATCTCACCAGAACGCAGACGCAGGGTCACGTAGACACCTTCACGAGCGATCAGCTGAGCCGAAGCACCAGCGGAACGAGCGATTTGCGCGCCTTTACCTGGCTTCAATTCGATGCCGTGTACGGTGCTACCAACTGGAATGTTACGCAGTTGCAGAGCGTTGCCCGGCTTGATCGGTGCCAGGGCACCTGCGATCAGCTGGTCACCAGCACTCACGCCTTTAGGGGCGATGATGTAGCGACGCTCGCCATCTGCGTACAGCAGCAGAGCGATGTGAGCAGTACGGTTTGGATCGTATTCGATACGCTCGACAGTGGCAGCGATGCCATCTTTGTCGTTGCGACGGAAGTCGACCAGACGATAATGCTGCTTATGGCCACCACCGATGTGACGAGTGGTAATACGACCATTATTGTTACGACCACCAGTCTTCGATTTCTTCTCGAGCAGCGGTGCGTGAGGAGCGCCTTTATGCAGCTCCTGGTTGACCACCTTGACCACAAAACGGCGGCCAGGGGAAGTCGGTTTGCATTTAACGATTGCCATGATGCACCCCTTCCTTACTCAGCACTGCTGCTGAAATCGAGATCTTGGCCTGGCTGAAGGGAGATAACTGCCTTCTTCCAGTCATTACGCTTGCCCAGACCGCGAGCAGTGCGCTTGCTCTTACCCAGAACATTCAGGGTAGTAACACGCTCTACTTTCACGCTGAACAGGCTTTCGACGGCCTTCTTGATTTCCAGCTTGGTTGCGTCAGTTGCAACCTTGAAAACGAACTGGCCTTTCTTGTCAGCCAGAACCGTAGCCTTTTCGGAAACGTGCGGGCCAAGCAGAACTTTAAATACGCGTTCCTGGTTCATCCCAGCAGCTCCTCGAATTTCTTCACGGCCGACACGGTGATCAACACCTTGTCGTATGCGATCAGACTAACTGGATCGGAACCTTGCACGTCACGTACATCAACGTGTGGCAGGTTGCGAGCAGCCAGGTACAGGTTCTGATCAACAGCTTCAGACACGATCAGGACGTCAGTCAGGCCCATGCCGTTCAGCTTGTTCAGCAGATCTTTGGTTTTCGGCGCTTCAACAGCGAAATCCTGAACCACGACCAGACGATCAGTACGCACGAGTTCAGCAAGGATGGAGCGCAGTGCTGCGCGATACATCTTCTTGTTGAGCTTCTGAGTGTGATCCTGTGGACGAGCTGCGAAAGTGGTACCGCCGCCACGCCAGATTGGGCTACGGATAGTACCGGCACGAGCACGGCCAGTACCTTTCTGACGCCAAGGGCGCTTACCGCCACCACGAACGTCGGAACGGGTCTTTTGCTGCTTGCTACCTTGACGGCCGCCGGCCATGTAGGCCACGACTGCTTGGTGAACCAGCGTCTCGTTGAATTCGCCGCCAAATGTCAGTTCGGAAACTTCGATCGCTTGAGCGTCATTTACATTTAATTGCATGTCAGCTTCCCCTTAACCGCGAGCCTTGGCCGCTGGACGTACAACCAGGTTGCCGCCAGTAGCGCCAGGAACAGCACCCTTGACCAACAACAGATTGCGTTCAGCGTCGACGCGCACTACTTCGAGGGACTGCACGGTCACGCGCTCAGCGCCCATATGACCGGACATTTTTTTGCCCTTGAATACACGACCAGGAGTCTGGCACTGGCCAATAGAGCCCGGGACGCGGTGGGAAACGGAGTTACCGTGAGTGTTGTCTTGGCCACGGAAATTCCAACGCTTGATCGTACCCTGGAAGCCTTTACCCTTGGACTGACCGGTTACATCAACCAGTTGACCAGCGGCGAAGATTTCAGCGTTGATCAGATCGCCAGCCTGGTAGTCGCCGTCTTCAAGACGGAACTCCATAACAGTGCGACCAGCTGCAACGTTTGCTTTAGCGAAGTGACCTGCCTGAGCAGCAGTCACACGCGAAGCACGACGCTCGCCGACAGTGACTTGCACTGCACGATAGCCATCGGTTTCTTCAGTTTTGAACTGGGTGACGCGATTCGGCTCGATCTCAATGACCGTGACCGGAATGGAGACACCTTCTTCGGTGAAAATACGGGTCATACCGCATTTACGACCGACTACACCAATAGTCATGTTGTAAACCTCATGAGTGTACGGGGCTTTCACCCGCTATGGCCGCCCATTTCAGAGCGTTACACGACTAAGACCCAAGTCTTAGCCGAGGCTGATCTGTACTTCCACACCGGCCGCCAGATCAAGCTTCATAAGTGCATCAACGGTTTTATCCGTTGGCTGGACGATGTCCAGAACGCGCTTATGAGTACGGATCTCGTACTGGTCACGCGCGTCTTTGTTGACGTGCGGGGAGACCAGAACGGTGAACCGCTCTTTACGGGTAGGCAGTGGAATTGGACCACGCACTTGTGCACCAGTACGTTTCGCGGTTTCCACGATTTCCTGGGTGGATTGGTCGATCAGGCGATGGTCAAAAGCCTTCAACCTGATACGGATTTGCTGATTTTGCATTGGATTTCAGACTCCGGCTGCTATTCCCAGCGAGCGCAATACGCCCGTTAAAAGGAGGCGCAATTCTATAGACGGCCCAGATAGGTGTCAACCCAATAAAAAAGGCCCCCGCTGAGCGGGGGCCTCTTCAAAACATCAAGGCAATCTCAAAAGAGATAATTACTCGATGATTTTAGCTACAACGCCAGCACCAACGGTACGGCCGCCTTCGCGAATAGCGAAACGCAGACCGTCTTCCATTGCGATGGTTTTGATCAGGGTAACAACCATTTTGATGTTGTCGCCCGGCATAACCATTTCAACGCCTTCCGGCAGCTCGCAGTTACCAGTCACGTCAGTAGTACGGAAGTAGAACTGTGGACGGTAGCCTTTGAAGAACGGAGTGTGACGACCGCCTTCTTCTTTGCTCAGTACGTACACTTCAGCTTCGAACTTGGTGTGCGGCTTAACCGAACCTGGCTTAACCAGAACCTGGCCACGCTCAACGTCGTCACGCTTGGTACCACGCAGCAGAACGCCGCAGTTCTCGCCAGCACGACCTTCGTCGAGCAGCTTACGGAACATTTCAACACCGGTGCAGGTGGTGACGGTAGTGTCACGCAGACCAACGATTTCCAGTGGATCTTGAACCTTAACGATACCGCGCTCGATACGACCAGTCACAACAGTACCGCGACCGGAGATCGAGAACACGTCTTCGATTGGCATCAGGAACGGCTTGTCGATAACACGAACTGGATCTGGGATGTAGCTGTCCAGAGTTTCAACCAGCTTACGAACGGACGTGGTGCCCATTTCGTTGTCGTCTTTGCCTTCCAGAGCCATACGAGCAGAACCGATGATGATCGGAGTGTCGTCGCCTGGGAAGTCGTAAGTGCTCAGCAGATCGCGCACTTCCATCTCAACCAGTTCCAGCAGCTCAGCGTCGTCTACCAGGTCAGCCTTGTTCAGGTAAACCACGATGTACGGAACGCCAACCTGACGGGACAGCAGGATGTGCTCACGGGTTTGCGGCATCGGACCATCAGCGGCCGAGCAAACCAGGATTGCGCCGTCCATCTGGGCAGCACCAGTGATCATGTTCTTCACATAGTCAGCGTGACCTGGGCAGTCAACGTGAGCGTAGTGACGGATCAGCGAGTTGTATTCAACGTGCGCGGTGTTGATGGTGATACCACGAGCTTTTTCTTCTGGTGCGCTGTCGATTTTATCGAAATCAACGATTGCCGAACCGAATACTTCGGAGCAAACGCGAGTCAGAGCAGCAGTCAGAGTGGTTTTACCGTGGTCAACGTGACCGATGGTGCCAACGTTGACGTGCGGTAGGGAACGATCAAATTTTTCTTTAGCCACGACAATTAACTCCTTGCCTAAAGGACTGAATCAGCCTTGTTTTTTGGATACAGTTTCAGCGATGTGCGCCGGAGCTGTGTTGTATTTTTTGAATTCCATAGAGTAGCTTGCGCGACCCTGGGACATGGAGCGAACGTCGGTCGCATAACCGAACATCTCACCCAACGGAACCTCGGCGCGAATCACTTTGCCGGAAACCGTGTCTTCCATGCCCAAGATCATGCCGCGACGACGGTTAAGGTCGCCCATGACATCACCCATATAGTCTTCAGGTGTAACAACTTCTACCGCCATGATTGGCTCAAGCAACTCACCACCGCCCTTCTGGGCCAGTTGCTTGGTTGCCATGGAAGCAGCCACCTTAAACGCCATCTCGTTGGAGTCGACGTCGTGGTAAGAACCGTCAAAAACGGTTGCTTTCAGGCCGATCAGCGGATAGCCGGCAACAACACCGTTCTTCATCTGCTCTTCGATACCCTTCTGGATAGCAGGGATGTATTCCTTAGGAACAACACCACCCACTACTTCGTTCACGAATTGCAGACCTTCCTGACCTTCGTCAGCAGGAGCAAAACGGATCCAGCAGTGACCGAACTGACCACGACCGCCGGACTGACGAACGAACTTGCCTTCGATTTCACAGTTCTTCGTGATGCGCTCACGATAGGAAACCTGAGGCTTACCGATGTTGGCTTCGACGTTGAACTCACGGCGCATCCGGTCAACCAGGATGTCCAGGTGCAGCTCGCCCATGCCAGAGATGATCGTTTGACCAGTCTCTTCATCAGTCTTAACGCGGAAAGATGGATCTTCCTGAGCAAGTTTGCCCAGAGCGATACCCATTTTTTCCTGGTCATCCTTGGTCTTAGGCTCTACGGCAACCGAAATAACCGGCTCCGGGAAGTCCATACGAACCAGGATGATTGGCTTAGCAGCGTCGCACAAAGTCTCACCAGTGGTGACGTCCTTCATGCCGATCAGGGCCGCGATGTCACCAGCGCGTACTTCCTTGATCTCTTCACGGGCGTTTGCGTGCATTTGCACCATACGACCCACGCGCTCTTTCTTACCTTTAACCGAGTTGATCACGCCGTCGCCGGATGCCAACACGCCCGAGTAAACGCGGACGAAAGTCAAGGTACCCACGAATGGGTCGGTAGCGATCTTGAACGCCAGGGCCGAGAACGGCTCGCTGTCGTCTGCATGACGCTCCATTTCCTCTTCCTCGTTATCAGGGTTGGTACCCTTGATAGCAGGAATGTCGGTTGGAGCAGGCAGGTAGTCGATCACAGCATCGAGAACCAGGGGAACACCCTTGTTCTTGAACGAGGAACCGCAAACAGCCAAGACGATCTCACCAGCGATAGTACGCTGACGCAGAGCGGCCTTGATTTCCACGTTGGTGAGCTCTTCACCTTCGAGGTACTTGTTCATCAGCTCTTCGCTGGCTTCGGCAGCAGCCTCAACCATGTTGTTGCGCCATTCGTCAGCCAGTTCCTGCAGTTCAGCAGGGATAGGCTTACGAACAGGAACCATACCTTTGTCGGAATCATTCCAGTAGACCGCTTCCATGTTGATCAGATCGATCTGACCCTGGAAGTTGTCTTCGGAACCGATAGCCAATTGGATTGGCACCGGAGTGTGACCCAGACGCTGCTTGATCTGACCGATCACGCGCAGGAAGTTGGCACCAGCACGGTCCATCTTGTTTACGTAAACAAGACGTGGAACGCCGTATTTGTTGGCTTGACGCCATACGGTTTCCGACTGAGGCTCAACACCCGAAGTACCGCAGAACACAACGACAGCGCCGTCGAGTACGCGCAGGGAACGTTCAACTTCAATGGTGAAGTCTACGTGGCCCGGGGTATCGATTACGTTGAAGCGATGCTCGTCTTTGTACTGCTTCTCGGAACCTTTCCAGAAGGCGGTAATAGCAGCAGAAGTAATGGTAATACCACGCTCCTGCTCCTGAACCATCCAGTCTGTGGTCGCGGCGCCATCATGCACCTCGCCCATTTTGTGACTTTTGCCGGTGTAAAACAGTACGCGCTCGGTGGTGGTGGTTTTACCAGCATCCACGTGAGCAACGATACCGATGTTACGGTAGCGGCTAATCGGAGTAGTACGAGCCATAAAGCCCTCGCAAAATTAGTGAAGCTAAGATTAGAAGCGGTAGTGCGAGAAAGCTTTGTTGGCTTCAGCCATACGGTGCACGTCTTCACGCTTCTTAACAGCAGCACCTTTACCTTCAGCAGCGTCCAACAGCTCGCCGGCCAAACGCAGAGCCATAGACTTCTCGCCGCGCTTACGGGCGAAGTCTACCAACCAGCGCATTGCCAGAGCGTTACGACGGGACGGGCGAACTTCAACCGGAACCTGGTAAGTAGCACCGCCTACACGGCGCGACTTTACTTCGACCAGCGGAGCGATGGCGTCGAGAGCTTTCTCGAAGATTTCCAGGGGGTCGCTGTTCTTGCGTTCTTTAACCTTTTCCAGCGCGCCATAAACGATACGCTCGGCAACGGCTTTCTTGCCGCTTTCCATTACGTGGTTCATGAACTTGGCCAGGATTTGGCTTCCGTATTTTGGATCGTCAAGCACTTCGCGCTTGGCTGCTACGCGTCTTCTTGGCATGGATAAGCCCTCAAACGGTCTTCAGGTTCGCTCGGAATCGGTGCCTTTACGGGGCGCCTCCGACCTTACTCTTATCGACTCAGAAAATAAGATGATTCAGTTTTTACAAAAAGCCGCTACTACTTAGGCTTCTTGGTACCGTACTTCGAACGACCCTGGTTACGACCTTTAACACCGGAAGTATCCAAGGAACCGCGTACGGTGTGGTAACGAACACCTGGCAAGTCTTTTACACGACCGCCGCGGATCAGTACCACGCTGTGTTCTTGCAGGTTGTGGCCTTCACCGCCGATGTACGAGGAAACCTCGAAACCGTTGGTCAGACGCACACGGCATACTTTACGCAGTGCCGAGTTAGGTTTTTTCGGCGTGGTGGTATACACACGGGTGCATACGCCACGACGTTGCGGGCAGTTCTGCAGCGCAGGCACGTCGGATTTCTCGACGATACGCTTACGCGGCTGACGTACCAGCTGGTTGATAGTTGCCATCTACTAGCTCCACTGTTGTCTTGCGACGCTATTGTCTTGCAAGAAAAGCAAAATGGCAGGAACGAATTCCCGCCAAATTTAGGGGTACAAGAGTCTAAAGAGGATCTTGCCCCCAGTCAAGGCAAGGCCCCGACCTTCCCTCTCGTCGAATCAGGGCAAAATTGCCTCGATCCGACGAATGGGACTGCCAGGGCCCAGACTCATCTATCGCAGAACTCAGTTACCGCTTGAGTTCAGCGCTTCGGTCAGTGCAGCTTCCACTTCACTGGCGCTTACGCGCAACGGTTTGTCAGCATCACGGCGGCGCTTGCGCTCGCTGTGGTAAGCCAAACCGGTACCAGCCGGGATCAGACGACCCACGACCACGTTTTCTTTCAGGCCGCGCAAGTAATCGCGCTTGCCGGTTACCGCTGCTTCGGTCAGTACGCGAGTGGTCTCCTGGAAGGAGGCCGCCGAGATGAACGACTCAGTGGACAACGACGCCTTGGTGATACCCAGCAGTACGCGAGTGAACTTGGAAACGAATTTCTCTTCGTTCGCCAGGCGCTCGTTTTCCACCAGTACGTGAGTCAGTTCCATCTGGTCGCCCTTGATGAAACTGGAATCGCCGGATTCAGCGATCTCAACTTTACGCAGCATCTGACGCAGGATGGTCTCGATGTGCTTATCGTTGATCTTCACGCCTTGCAGACGGTAAACGTCCTGGATCTCGTTAACGATGTACTTGGCCAGCGCACTTACACCCAGCAGACGCAGGATATCGTGTGGGTCGCTTGGACCGTCGGAGATAACTTCACCGCGGTTTACCTGTTCGCCTTCGAAGACGTTCAGGTGACGCCACTTCGGAATCAGCTCTTCATACGGATCGCTACCGTCGTTCGGGGTAATGACCAGACGGCGCTTGCCTTTGGTCTCCTTACCGAAAGCGATGGTACCGCTGACTTCAGCCAGAATCGACGCTTCTTTCGGACGACGAGCTTCGAACAAGTCGGCAACACGCGGCAGACCACCGGTGATGTCACGGGTCTTCGAAGTTTCTTGCGGGATACGCGCGATAACGTCACCGATCGCGATCTTCGCACCATCCGCTACACCAACCAGGGCGTTGGCTGGCAGGAAGTACTGAGCGATTACGTCAGTGCCTGGCAGCAACAGATCCTTGCCGTTGTCATCGACCATCTTCACGGCAGGACGGATGTCTTTACCGGCAGCTGGACGATCTTTCGCGTCGAGTACTTCAATGTTGGTCATACCGGTCAATTCGTCAGTCTGACGCTTGATCGTGATGCCTTCTTCCATGCCCACGTAGGTCACGGTACCTTTCATTTCGGTAACGATTGGGTGAGTGTGCGGATCCCACTTGGCCACGATTGCGCCAGCGTCGACCTTGTCACCTTCTTTAACCGAAATCACAGCACCGTACGGCAGCTTGTAACGCTCGCGCTCACGACCGTAGTCGTCTGCGATTGCGAGCTCACCGGAACGGGACACAGCAACCAGGTGCCCATCTACTCGCTCAACGTGCTTGAGGTTGTGCAGACGAACAGTACCGCCATTCTTCACCTGAACGCTGTCAGCAGCGGAGGTCCGGCTTGCCGCACCGCCGATGTGGAACGTACGCATGGTCAGCTGGGTACCCGGCTCACCGATGGACTGGGCAGCGATAACGCCAACCGCTTCACCGATGTTCACCTGGTGACCACGAGCCAAGTCACGGCCGTAGCACTTGGCGCAAATGCCATAGCGGGTTTCGCAGCTGATCGGCGAGCGAACGATCACTTCGTCGATGCTGTTGAGTTCGATGAACTCGACCCACTTCTCATCTACCAGGGTGCCGGCAGGAACGATAACTTCCTCGGTACCTGGCTTGAATACGTCACGTGCAATAACACGACCCAATACGCGCTCACCCAGCGGCTCTACAACGTCACCGCCTTCAATGTGCGGAGTCATCAGCAGACCGTGCTCGGTGCCGCAATCGATCTCGGTGACAACCAGATCTTGTGCAACGTCTACCAGACGACGAGTCAGGTAACCGGAGTTAGCGGTTTTCAACGCGGTATCCGCCAGACCTTTACGAGCACCGTGAGTGGAGATGAAGTACTGAAGTACGCTCAACCCTTCACGGAAGTTCGCAGTAATCGGCGTTTCGATGATGGAGCCGTCCGGCTTGGCCATCAGGCCACGCATACCGGCGAGCTGACGGATCTGCGCGGCAGAACCCCGTGCGCCCGAGTCGGCCATCATGTACATCGAGTTGAAAGACTCCTGGTCAACTTCGTCGCCGTGGCGGTCGATGACTTTCTCTTTCGAGAGGTTGGCCATCATCGCCTTGGATACTTCGTCGTTGGCCTTGGACCAAAGGTCGATCACCTTGTTGTACTTCTCGCCCTGGGTTACCAGGCCGGAGGCATATTGGCTTTCGATCTCTTTCACTTCATCAGTGGCAGCACTGATGATGCGAGCCTTTTCATCCGGGATAACGAAGTCGTTAACACCGATGGAAACGCCGGAAATGGTCGAATAAGCAAAACCGGTGTACATCAACTGGTCAGCGAAGATCACGGTCTCTTTCAGACCAACCACGCGGTAGCACTGGTTGATCAGTTTGGAGATCGCCTTTTTCTTCATCGGCAGGTTGACGACGTCGTACGACAGACCTTTTGGCACAACCTGATACAACAGTGCACGGCCGACGGTAGTGTCGACGATACGGGTGTTGCTCACGCTGCCGCCATCACGGTCGTTGACGGTTTCATGAATCCGCACTTTGACCTTGGCGTGCAGCGCGGCTTCGCCGGCACGGAACACACGGTCAACTTCCTGCAGGTCAGCGAACACACGACCCTCGCCTTTGGCGTTGATCGCTTCACGGGTCATGTAGTACAGACCCAATACAACGTCCTGCGATGGAACGATGATTGGCTCACCGTTGGCTGGCGACAGAATGTTGTTGGTCGACATCATCAACGCGCGCGCTTCCAACTGGGCTTCCAGTGTGAGCGGCACGTGCACGGCCATTTGGTCACCGTCGAAGTCGGCGTTGTACGCAGCACAGACCAGCGGGTGCAGCTGGATAGCCTTACCTTCGATCAGTACCGGTTCAAACGCCTGGATACCCAGACGGTGAAGGGTCGGTGCACGGTTGAGGAGAACCGGGTGTTCGCGGATCACTTCTGCGAGAACGTCCCACACTTCTGGCAGCTCGCGCTCGACCATTTTCTTGGCCGCTTTGATGGTGGTCGCGAGACCGCGCATTTCCAGCTTGCCGAAAATGAACGGTTTGAACAGCTCGAGGGCCATCTTTTTCGGCAGACCGCACTGGTGCAGACGCAGGGTCGGGCCTACGGTAATTACCGAACGACCGGAGTAGTCAACACGCTTACCGAGCAAGTTCTGACGGAAGCGACCTTGCTTACCCTTGATCATGTCAGCCAAGGATTTCAGAGGACGCTTGTTCGAACCCGTGATAGCGCGGCCACGACGACCGTTGTCGAGCAAGGCGTCGACCGCTTCCTGCAACATACGCTTTTCGTTGCGCACGATAATGTCCGGAGCGGACAGATCGAGCAGGCGCTTCAAGCGGTTGTTACGGTTGATCACGCGGCGGTACAGATCGTTGAGATCGGACGTCGCGAAACGGCCGCCGTCCAACGGTACCAGCGGACGCAGGTCTGGCGGCAGAACCGGCAGAACGGTCAGCACCATCCACTCTGGCAAGTTGCCGGAACCCTGGAAGGCCTCCATCAACTTCAGACGCTTGGACAGCTTCTTGATTTTGGTTTCGGAGTTGGTTTGCGGAATTTCTTCACGCAGACGGCCAATCTCGTGTTCCAGGTCGATAGCGTGCAGCAGCTCGCGGACAGCTTCGGCACCCATACGGGCATCGAAATCGTCGCCGAACTCTTCCAGCGCTTCGAAGTACTGCTCGTCGTTCAGCAGCTGACCTTTTTCAAGGGTGGTCATGCCTGGGTCGATAACGACATAGCTCTCGAAGTAGAGAACGCGCTCGATATCACGCAGGGTCATGTCCATCAGCAAGCCGATACGGGACGGCAGCGATTTCAGGAACCAGATGTGAGCAACCGGCGAAGCCAGCTCGATGTGCGCCATGCGCTCACGACGAACCTTGGCCAGTGCAACTTCAACGCCGCACTTCTCGCAGATCACACCACGGTGCTTCAAGCGCTTGTACTTACCGCACAGGCACTCGTAATCCTTTACCGGGCCAAAAATCTTGGCGCAGAACAGGCCGTCACGCTCAGGTTTGAACGTACGGTAGTTGATGGTTTCCGGCTTTTTAACTTCACCGAACGACCACGAACGGATCATCTCAGGCGATGCCAACCCAATACGGATGGCGTCGAACTCTTCGACTTGACCCTGGTTTTTCAGCAAATTCAGTAGGTCTTTCAAGGCCTTTCCTCCTGGCGGAGCAGAGAGCGGGCTAAACGGCCCCGCTCTCGATTCGCGTCACGTGTTATTCGGTTTCCAGATCGATATCGATGCCGAGGGAACGAATTTCTTTGATCAACACGTTGAAGGACTCGGGCATGCCCGGCTCCATACGGTGATCGCCGTCCACGATGTTTTTGTACATCTTGGTACGACCGTTCACATCGTCCGACTTCACTGTGAGCATTTCTTGCAGAGTGTATGCGGCACCGTATGCTTCCAGTGCCCAGACCTCCATCTCCCCGAAACGCTGACCACCGAACTGAGCCTTACCACCCAGCGGCTGCTGGGTAACCAGGCTGTACGAACCGGTAGAACGAGCGTGCATCTTGTCGTCTACCAAGTGGTTCAGCTTCAGCATGTACATGTAGCCAACAGTAACCGGGCGCTCGAACTTGTTGCCGGTACGACCGTCGAACAGCTGCATCTGGCCGCTTTCCGGCAGGTCTGCCAGTTTGAGCATGGCCTTGATCTCGCTTTCCTTGGCACCGTCAAACACCGGGGTAGCCATTGGAACGCCGCCGCGCAGGTTCTTCGCCAGATCCAGGATTTCCTGGTCGGAGAAGGTGTCCAGCTCTTCGTTGCGACCGCCGATCTCGTTGTAGATCTCGTGCAGGAACTTACGCAGGTCAGCAACCTTGCGCTGCTCTTCGATCATGCGATTGATCTTCTCGCCCAGACCTTTAGCCGCGAGGCCCAGGTGGGTTTCGAGGATCTGACCAACGTTCATACGCGAAGGTACGCCCAACGGGTTGAGGACGACGTCGACCGGGGTGCCATTGGCATCGTGCGGCATGTCTTCAACCGGCATGATCACGGAGACCACACCCTTGTTACCGTGACGACCGGCCATCTTGTCGCCCGGCTGGATGCGGCGACGGATTGCCAGGTAAACCTTGACGATTTTCAGCACGCCTGGAGCCAGGTCATCGCCCTGCTGCAGTTTGCGCTTCTTGTCTTCGAATTTGTCGTCCAGCAGACGGCGACGATCAACGATATAGGCCTGGGCCTTCTCGAGCTGCTCGTTCAGAGCATCTTCAGCCATGCGCAGCTTGAACCACTGGCCGTGCTCAAGACCGTCGAGGATTTCGTCGGTGATGTCCTGACCTTTCTTCAGACCTGCGCCGCCTTCAGCCTTGTGGCCTACCAGAGCGGAACGCAGACGTTCGAAGGTCGCGCCTTCAACGATACGGAACTCTTCGTTCAGGTCCTTGCGGATCTCGTCGAGTTGAGTCTTCTCGATGGACAGTGCACGAGCATCACGCTCAACACCATCACGGGTGAAGACCTGTACGTCGATGACAGTACCCTTGGTACCGGTAGGTACACGCAGGGAGGTGTCTTTAACGTCGCTGGCTTTTTCACCGAAGATGGCACGCAACAGCTTCTCTTCCGGAGTCAGTTGGGTCTCGCCTTTCGGAGTGACCTTACCCACCAGGATGTCGCCAGCGCCAACTTCAGCACCTACATAAACGATACCGGCTTCATCCAGCTTGTTCAGTGCAGCCTCACCCACGTTCGGGATGTCTGCAGTGATTTCCTCTGGCCCAAGCTTGGTGTCACGCGCCACGCAGGTCAGTTCCTGAATGTGGATCGTGGTAAAGCGGTCTTCTTGAACAACACGCTCGGACAAGCAGATGGAGTCTTCGAAGTTGAAGCCGTTCCACGCCATGAACGCGATGCGCATGTTCTGGCCCAGTGCCAGCTCACCCATGTCGGTGGACGGGCCGTCAGCCATGATGTCACTGCGCTGAACGCGATCACCCTTGCTTACCAGCGGACGCTGGTTGATGCAGGTGTTCTGGTTCGAGCGGGTGTATTTGGTCAGGTTGTAGATGTCGACACCGGCTTCGCCAGTTTCAACCTCGTCATCGGCAACACGAACCACAATACGGCTTGCGTCCACGGAGTCGATCACACCGCCACGACGAGCCACGACGCAAACGCCGGAGTCACGAGCTACGTTACGCTCCATGCCAGTACCTACCAGCGGCTTGTCGGCACGCAGGGTGGGCACAGCTTGACGCTGCATGTTGGAACCCATCAACGCACGGTTGGCGTCATCGTGCTCCAGGAACGGGATCAGCGACGCAGCCACCGAAACTACCTGTTTCGGCGAAACGTCCATCAAAGTGACGTCTTCCGGCGCCTTGACGGTGAACTCGTTCAAGTGACGAACAGCTACCAGCTCGTCGACCAGGACTTTCTTGTCGTTCATCGTGGCCGAAGCCTGAGCGATCACGTGATCAGCTTCTTCGATGGCGGACAGGAACACGATCTCGTCGGTGACCAATGCGTCTTTCACCACACGGTACGGGCTCTCGAGGAAGCCGTACTGGTTGGTGCGCGCATAGGCAGCCAGGGAGTTGATCAGACCAATGTTCGGACCTTCCGGCGTTTCGATCGGGCATACACGACCGTAGTGCGTCGGGTGAACGTCACGAACTTCAAAGCCTGCACGCTCACGGGTCAGACCGCCCGGGCCGAGTGCGGAAACACGGCGCTTGTGGGTGATCTCGGAGAGCGGGTTGTTCTGGTCCATGAACTGCGAGAGCTGGCTGGAACCGAAGAACTCTTTCACCGCCGCAGCCACTGGCTTGGCGTTGATCAGGTCTTGCGGCATCAGGCCTTCGCTTTCAGCCATCGACAGACGCTCTTTGACCGCACGCTCAACACGTACCAGGCCAACGCGAAACTGGTTTTCGGCCATTTCGCCGACGCAGCGAACACGACGGTTACCCAGGTGGTCGATGTCATCGACGATGCCTTTGCCATTACGGATGTCGACCAGAGTCTTCAAGACCGCAACGATGTCTTCCTTGCACAACACGCCCGAACCTTCGATCTCGGTACGACCGATACGACGGTTGAACTTCATCCGGCCGACCGCAGACAGGTCATAGCGCTCAGGACTGAAGAACAGGTTGTTGAACAGGGTTTCGGCAGCGTCTTTGGTTGGCGGCTCGCCAGGACGCATCATGCGATAGATCTCGACCAGCGCTTCCAATTGGTTGCTGGTGGAGTCGATCTTCAGAGTGTCGGAGACGAACGGACCGCAGTCGATGTCGTTGGTGTACAGAGTCTCGATGCGAACAACCTGGGCCTTGGCGATTTTTGCCAGGATCTCGGTGTTCAGCTCGGTGTTGCACTCAGCCAGGATTTCACCTGTAGCCGGGTGAACGATGACCTTGGCGGTGGTGCGACCCAGGACGTAGTCCAGCGGCACGTCCAGCGACTTGATACCGGCTTTTTCGATCTGGTTGATGTGGCGCGCGGTAATACGGCGGCCAGCCTCAACGATGACCTTGCCGTTTTCATCCTGGATATCCAGGACGGCAATTTCACCACGCAGACGCGAAGCAATCAGTTCCAGGCTGAGGGTTTCATCCTTCAGGCTGAATACGTTGGTGGTGTAGAAAGCATCAAGCACTTGCTCAGTGGTATAGCCGAGCGCGCGCAGCAGTACCGAGGCCGGCAGCTTACGACGACGGTCGATACGCACGAACACGCAGTCTTTCGGGTCGAACTCGAAGTCCAACCACGAGCCGCGGTACGGAATGATCCGCGCGGAGTACAGGAGCTTACCGGAGCTGTGCGTCTTGCCGCGGTCGTGGTCGAAGAACACGCCCGGGGAACGGTGCAGCTGGGAAACGATAACGCGCTCGGTACCGTTGATAACGAAGGTACCGTTTTCAGTCATCAATGGGATTTCGCCCATGTAGACTTCTTGCTCTTTGATGTCCTTGATCGCTTTGTTCGACGATTCTTTGTCGAAAATGATCAGACGGACTTTTACCCGCAAAGGTACGGCGTACGTAACACCGCGCAACACGCATTCTTTGACATCAAATGCCGGTTCGCCCAGGCGATAACCCACGTACTCCAGCGCAGCATTGCCGGAGTAGCTGATGATCGGGAAAACGGATTTGAAGGCCGCATGCAGGCCCACGTCGCGGAACTGATCTTTAGTCGCTCCCGCTTGCAAGAATTCACGATACGAATCCAGCTGGATAGCCAGAAGGTACGGGACATCCATGACGTCCGGCAACTTGCTAAAGTCCTTGCGGATACGTTTTTTCTCAGTATATGAGTAAGCCATCAGCGTTCCCCAGCTTGGTCACCTGCTTGTTTGGCCCCTCCCGACGGGAGCAGCCAGAAAATCTCGCAAACCCCATGGTTTGCACCACCGCATCGGGTGGCTACAGCGCGTTAATGGCGGCGACCGAGTCGACAGCCAAGAACGGAAAAAGGCCGGTGGCATGAGCCACCAGCCATCAGCCTTCAGCTTAACGCTTGGGCTGGAGACGCAAGGTCGATGCTTACTTCAGCTCGACTTTAGCGCCTGCTTCTTCCAGCACTGCTTTAGCTTTGTCAGCTGCGTCTTTCGACACTGCTTCCAGAACCTGGGCAGGAGCGCCGTCAACTACAGCCTTGGCTTCTTTCAGGCCCAGACCGGTCAGTTCACGAACTGCCTTGATCACGTTTACTTTCTTCTCGCCAGCTTCCAGCAGCATGACGTTGAATTCGGTTTGCTCTTCAGCAGCAACAGCAGCAACAGCTGGGCCAGCGGAAGCAGCAGCAGCGGAAACGCCGAATTTTTCTTCGAAAGCTTTGATCAGCTCAACAACCTGCAGAACCGACATTTCAGCTACGGCGTTGAGGATATCTTCTTGGGAGATAGACATTACTGTATTTCCTGAATTGGGGGACGGCCTACGCGGCCATCGAAATAAACAAAAATACGCGAAAGGAGATGCTCAGCCTTAGGCTGCGGCAGCTTCTTTTTGCTCGCGAACTGCAGCCAGAGTACGAGCCAACTTGCTGGTAGCGCCTTGAATCACGCTCATCAGCTGAGAAATAGCTTCGTTACGGGTCGGCAGTGTTGCCAGTACGTCGATTTGGTTAGCTGCGAGGAACTTGCCCTCGAACGCAGCTGCCTTGATCTCGAACTTATCCTGACTCTTGGCGAATTCTTTAAACAAACGGGCAGCAGCGCCTGGATGTTCTTTGGAGAACGCGATCAGAGTCGGGCCGGTGAACACGTCGTTGAGGACACTGTATTCAGTGTCAGCAACAGCGCGCTTGAGCAGGGTGTTACGTACTACACGTACGTATACGCCAGCTTCACGAGCCTCTTTACGGAGTCCGGTCATAGCGCCTACTGTCACACCACGGGCATCAGCCACGACAGCGGACAGAGCAGCTTTGGCAGCCTCGTTGACTTCAGCGACGATGGCCTTCTTGTCTTCGAGATTAATTGCCACGGGTTTAACTCCTGCTTGTTACCGTTTCATCCGGCCGAAGCCGGATGTCGTTTTGGTGTCTGATTCGGTAAGGAACCGGGAGCACCATCTGCGTAGGCTTGTGGTTTAAGACTTGCGTCGCCTACGGTCTTGGATAGCCCCCGCCAGGCAGGGACCCCAATTTTTCCAACTGACGCAATCGCTTGCGCCAATCTGTGTCTTATACGTCCAGCGAGCCTTGGTCGATGACCAGACCTGGGCCCATAGTAGTGCTCAGGGTAACGCGCTTGACGTAGATACCTTTCGAGGAAGCTGGCTTGATACGCTTCAGATCAGCGATCAGAGCTTCAACGTTTTCCTTCAGCTTGACGGCATCGAAGCCAACTTTGCCAACGGAGGTGTGAATGATGCCGTTTTTGTCGGTGCGATAACGAACCTGACCAGCCTTGGCGTTTTTAACCGCGGTGGCTACGTCTGGCGTTACGGTGCCGACTTTAGGGTTAGGCATCAGGCCACGTGGACCCAGGATCTGACCCAGTTGACCTACAACACGCATTGCGTCTGGAGAGGCAATAACGACGTCATAGTTCAAGTCGCCGCCTTTCATTTCGGCAGCCAGGTCGTCCATGCCAACTCGATCTGCGCCTGCAGCCAGAGCAGCTTCAGCTGCCGGGCCTTGGGTGAAGACAGCAACACGTACAGTCTTGCCAGTACCGTGTGGCAGCACAGTAGCGCTACGAACGACCTGGTCGGATTTACGTGGGTCAACACCCAGGTTTACAGCAACGTCAACGGACTCGCTGAACTTGACAGTCGACAGCTCGGTCAGCAGGGCAGCAGCATCTACAAAATTGTAGGATTTGCCTGCTTCGATTTTGCCGGCGATAGCCTTTTGGCGCTTGGTCAGCTTAGCCATTACACACCCTCCACGTTAAGGCCCATGCTACGAGCAGAACCGGCGATGGTACGCACGGCTGCATCCATATCAGCTGCAGTCAGATCCGCGTTTTTGGTTTTCGCGATTTCTTCCAGCTGAGCACGAGTGACGGTGCCAACCTTAACGGTGTTAGGACGAGCGGAACCGCTGGTCAGACCAGCAGCTTTCTTCAACAGAACCGAAGCCGGAGTCGACTTGGTTTCGAAAGTGAAGCTACGGTCGCTGTATACAGTGATGATCACTGGAGTCGGCAGACCTGGTTCAAGACCCTGAGTACGGGCGTTGAAGGCCTTGCAGAATTCCATGATGTTCACGCCGTGCTGACCCAGAGCTGGACCGACAGGTGGACTTGGGTTGGCCTGAGCGGCCTTTACTTGCAGCTTGATGTAAGCGGTAATCTTCTTGGCCATGAGGCACTCCAATTACGGGTTCAAACGCCTCGAAAGGCTCCCCGGTTACTTGCGCGTTTATCCCAGTGACGACAAAACCCCACAGCCTAAGGCTGCGGGGTTGGGATGCTTGTTCAGCTAGACCTTCTCGACCTGACTGAACTCCAACTCTACCGGGGTAGAGCGACCGAAAATGAGCACTGCTACCTGGATCCGGCTCTTTTCGTAGTTAACTTCTTCGACAGTACCGTTGAAATCAGCAAACGGCCCATCTGTGACACGAACAACCTCACCCGGCTCGAACAAAGTCTTCGGCTTAGGCTTGTCGCTACCATCAGCAACACGACGCAGAATCGCTTCTGCCTCTTTATCGGTGATTGGAGCAGGCTTATCAGCAGTACCGCCAATGAAGCCCATGACACGAGGGGTATCCTTGACCAAGTGCCAAGTACCTTCGTTCATATCCATCTGTACCAGCACGTAACCAGGGAAGAACTTACGTTCACTCTTACGCTTCTGACCATTCCGCATTTCAACCACTTCTTCAGTGGGAACCAGAATTTCGCCGAAGCCATCTTCCATGCCTGCCAGCTTTACGCGCTCCAGCAAAGAGCGCATAACATGCTTCTCGTAACCCGAGTAAGCATGCACAACGTACCAACGCTTAGCCACGGGACACCCTTAGCCAACAATCAAGGAAACAAGCCAGCCGAGCAGGGAATCGAGCCCCCACAACAGCAACGCCATAACCAGAACAACAGCCACGACAATCAATGTGGTCTGCGTGGTTTCTTGGCGAGTCGGCCAAACGACTTTACGAATTTCGGTGCGCGCTTCCTTTACCAGGACCGCAAAGGACTTGCCCTTGACCGTCTGCAGGCCGACAAAAACAGCCACAGCAGCAAGAGCAAGCAAAGCAAGTACGCGATACAGGATCGGCGAAGCAGAATAGTACTGATTGCCAACAACGCCTACGACCACCAACGCGACTACAGCGAGCCACTTGACCAGATCGAAACGAGAGCTTTGAGCTTCAGCCTTAGGAGTCATCTATGAAGATCCTGTGAAAAGAAAGCCAGATACACCAAGTGAATCTGGCAGGTCAGGAGGGAATCGAACCCCCAACCTACGGTTTTGGAGACCGTCGCTCTGCCAATTGAGCTACTGACCTAAAACAAAATCAGGCCGACCATTATGCAGGCCTGAAAAAGACTTTACAACAACCAACCCCAATAGACCTGAAATCGCCCGATCACGCCAGGCACCCGCACAATCAAGCCGAGATAGCTGTTAAAACAAAGGCAGATATCTTCATATCTGCCTTGTTATATGGAGCTCTTGAGCGGACTTGAACCGCTGACCTCACCCTTACCAAGGGTGTGCTCTACCACTGAGCTACAAGAGCGAAACACTTTGCACAACCTGCAAACGTGGAGCGGGTAGCGGGAATCGAACCCGCATCATCAGCTTGGAAGGCTGAGGTTCTACCACTAAACTATACCCGCGGAGCTTGCAGCTCACGCTAAAAATGGTGGAGGGGGAAGGATTCGAACCTTCGAAGTCGTAGACGTCAGATTTACAGTCTGATCCCTTTGGCCGCTCGGGAACCCCTCCTAAGCGAGCCGGCATTCTACATCACGCCGGCCTTCTGTCAAGCATTTTCTCATTAAAAATATGAGGTTAGCTGCGTTGACCTTCACTTCACGCTGCAGCCCTTAAAGGGCTTCACTGCGAAGCGGGCGCCATTCTATGCAAACTATTCAAGAGTTGCAATGCCTTCACACTGCATTATTTTATGTTTTAACTCATTGAATTCCTTAGCAAGGTTTTCAAAGGGCAGATCATCAGCCAGGCGCCGACTCTCGGGGGCAACTCGAAGCCAATAACCTTGAGCGTCAGAAGTATTCAGCAATTGAACCTTGACCTTTATATCCAGGCTTGTGAGGCGCTGTCCGACAGACTGCGCCTGACGCTCATCCGCAAAGCCACCAATGTACAAGCAAGTGTTTTGCACCTCAGACACCCTTGCTCGATCTCTTCGAGCCACCCCATCAGAGGACTCGCTCAGGAGCCGGATGTCCTGCTGAGAGCCACGATAAAGACTCAGAGGCGTGACGTCCTTGGCGCGCAATGGAGCCTCTTGCTGATGCCAGACGTAGTAGAAAGCGTTGAGGATCAGTAGAAGCAAAAACAACCAACGCATAGAAACCTCAAGACAAAGGGCACGCCATCGCCAGACCAACAAAAATCAGGTCAGGTACGAACCGAGCCTGCGGCACGGCGTCCGCAACCAGATCAGCATCCCCACCGGTCAGAAATACAGTGAACTCATCCCCCCAATAACTTCGAGCCAACTCGAGCTGAGTCAGCACAAACCCTCGGAGCATGAGCGTGCAGCCCCGCTCGACCGCCTCTACGGTCGTACGCCCTGGAGAGAGGCGCTCAACAGCCCTCTCTGCAGCCGCATCGTCATAGCGTATCTTGCGGGTATGCGTTCGCAATTGGCTGCGCATAAGGGGCATTCCTGGACAAATAAAGCCCCCACAATGCCCACCATCGGCCGCAATAAAATCCGCTGTAGCCGCGGTACCGAAATCCAATATTAAACAAGCGCCTGACGCCAACTTGAACCCACCAAGCATCGCCAACCAACGATCAAGCCCTAATCGTTCGAAATCCTCGTAGCCATTGCGTACGCCCGCCATTTCGCGCGCGGATACCGCACGAGACACGACAACGCCGAACGCCCCTTCCAAGGCTGCCACAAGCTTATCGGTTTCTTCCAAAGCCCTGACACTCACCAGCCTGCAACGCGTCAGAGACACACAGGGAAGTGCCATCAAGCTATCAACCAACTCGATATCTGAACCAACAACGCCTTCGTCGTAGACAGCAGCCCCACTGGGTTCCAATACACGCCACTTGATGAAACTATTCCCACAGTCGAGCTCAAGAATCATCACGCAACCTCAGGCTTAACTCACCACCACTGTATATTTTCTCAACTCCGTCGACACTCAAACGCAATGCCCCCTGCCGGTCAACGCCTAGCACCACCCCATCGATCTGATTGACACCTGCGATAAGGGACACCGCCCTTCCCTGCCATAGATGATTTCGCTCCCACTCTTCCTGAAGCTCCGCAAAACCCACTGCCTTGTGCCGCCTCAAATAGGCTTGCAACTGCAATCCGAGCCTCGCCACCAGAGCGTTGCGGTCGACAGAGACGCCTGTTTCAAGCTGCATCGAAGTCCATTGCTGATCGACATCCGCGGCCTTCTGCATATTCACGTTGACACCAACTCCAAGAACAACGTGACAGATATCAGCAGGATCACCGACTAACTCCAGCAAAATCCCGGCAATTTTTTTCTGCCCCACCAAAACATCGTTTGGCCATTTCAAAGCAGCCCCCTGCACGCCCGAGTCGCGAAGGGCCTGCATGACAGCCAGACCCACAACCAGACTCAACCCCTCAAGCTGCCTTAGGCCATCCTCAATACGCAATACGAGGCTGTAATACACATTCTGAGCAAATGGACTGATCCACTTTCGGCCACGCCGCCCCCTCCCGGCGGTTTGCTGCTCAGCGAGCACCAGGAAGGGCGCAGCACACCCAGCACCAATCATGCGCAACGCCTCAGCATTAGTGGAGTCAATGGAGTCAGAGACGTGAACAGACCAGGGCAACGCAGGCGCATCCAGTGCGATTTTTTCAGCACTCAAAAACACCAGTGGCGAAGCCAACCGATACCCTTTCCCTCGAACCTTATGAATCGGCAAATTCAATTCAGCCTCGAGATGCTGCAGTTGTTTCCACACAGCACTGCGGCTTACACCCAAGGCGGCACCCAATGCCTCTCCGGAGTGGAATCGACCATCTTTCAGAAGTTCTAACAGCGTCAGCATGCAAGTCTCGCCTCACAATAAGGCACGCATGATAGCCATGCGAAGAAGCATTGCATAGAAAGGCCGAATGTCAGGCCGCGATGAGCCCCTCTGCACTTTCCGACCGCGCAAAACAAAACCCCTGTCTGCGTTAGCAAACAGGGGTTTCGGAATTTAATCTTGACGATGACCTACTCTCACATGGGGAAACCCCACACTACCATCGGCGATGCATCGTTTCACTACTGAGTTCGGGATGGGATCAGGTGGTTCCAATGCTCTATGGTCGTCAAGAAATTCGGGTACCGAATCGTGGCCAGCTGGCCGCGCTTCAGCAAATTGGGTATGTGACAGCTTTCGGTGTTTTGTGAGCGTCGAACTTTCGGTTCATTTCGTCTTCACACACCGCAATCTGGTGCTCTTTCGCCTTTCGGCTCGAAGCAAGCAAATTGCTTGGGTGTTATATGGTCAAGCCTCACGGGCAATTAGTATTGGTTAGCTCAACGCCTCACAGCGCTTACACACCCAACCTATCAACGTCGTAGTCTTCGACGGCCCTTCAGGGAACTCAAGGTTCCAGTGAGATCTCATCTTGAGGCTAGTTTCCCGCTTAGATGCTTTCAGCGGTTATCTATTCCGAACATAGCTACCCGGCAATGCCACTGGCGTGACAACCGGAACACCAGAGGTTCGTCCACTCCGGTCCTCTCGTACTAGGAGCAGCCCCTCTCAAATCTCAAACGTCCACGGCAGATAGGGACCGAACTGTCTCACGACGTTCTAAACCCAGCTCGCGTACCACTTTAAATGGCGAACAGCCATACCCTTGGGACCGGCTTCAGCCCCAGGATGTGATGAGCCGACATCGAGGTGCCAAACACCGCCGTCGATATGAACTCTTGGGCGGTATCAGCCTGTTATCCCCGGAGTACCTTTTATCCGTTGAGCGATGGCCCTTCCATACAGAACCACCGGATCACTAAGACCTACTTTCGTACCTGCTCGACGTGTCTGTCTCGCAGTCAAGCGCGCTTTTGCCTTTATACTCTACGACCGATTTCCGACCGGTCTGAGCGCACCTTCGTACTCCTCCGTTACTCTTTAGGAGGAGACCGCCCCAGTCAAACTACCCACCATACACTGTCCTCGATCCGGATAACGGACCTGAGTTAGAACCTCAAAGTTGCCAGGGTGGTATTTCAAGGTTGGCTCCACGCGAACTGGCGTCCACGCTTCAAAGCCTCCCACCTATCCTACACAAGCAAATTCAAAGTCCAGTGCAAAGCTATAGTAAAGGTTCACGGGGTCTTTCCGTCTAGCCGCGGATACACTGCATCTTCACAGCGATTTCAATTTCACTGAGTCTCGGGTGGAGACAGCGCCGCCATCGTTACGCCATTCGTGCAGGTCGGAACTTACCCGACAAGGAATTTCGCTACCTTAGGACCGTTATAGTTACGGCCGCCGTTTACCGGGGCTTCGATCAAGAGCTTCGCGTTAGCTAACCCCATCAATTAACCTTCCGGCACCGGGCAGGCGTCACACCCTATACGTCCACTTTCGTGTTTGCAGAGTGCTGTGTTTTTAATAAACAGTCGCAGCGGCCTGGTATCTTCGACCGGCATGAGCTTACGGAGCAAGTCCTTCACCCTCACCGGCGCACCTTCTCCCGAAGTTACGGTGCCATTTTGCCTAGTTCCTTCACCCGAGTTCTCTCAAGCGCCTTGGTATTCTCTACCCAACCACCTGTGTCGGTTTGGGGTACGGTTCCTGGTTACCTGAAGCTTAGAAGCTTTTCTTGGAAGCATGGCATCAACCACTTCGTCATCTAAAAGATGACTCGTCATCAGCTCTCGGCCTTAAGATCCCGGATTTACCTAAGATCTCAGCCTACCACCTTAAACTTGGACAACCAACGCCAAGCTGGCCTAGCCTTCTCCGTCCCTCCATCGCAATAACCAGAAGTACAGGAATATTAACCTGTTTTCCATCGACTACGCTTTTCAGCCTCGCCTTAGGGACCGACTAACCCTGCGTCGATTAACGTTGCGCAGGAAACCTTGGTCTTTCGGCGTGGGTGTTTTTCACACCCATTGTCGTTACTCATGTCAGCATTCGCACTTCTGATACCTCCAGCAAGCTTCTCAACTCACCTTCACAGGCTTACAGAACGCTCCTCTACCGCATCACTTACGTGATACCCGTAGCTTCGGTGTATGGTTTGAGCCCCGTTACATCTTCCGCGCAGGCCGACTCGACTAGTGAGCTATTACGCTTTCTTTAAAGGGTGGCTGCTTCTAAGCCAACCTCCTAGCTGTCTAAGCCTTCCCACATCGTTTCCCACTTAACCATAACTTTGGGACCTTAGCTGACGGTCTGGGTTGTTTCCCTTTTCACGACGGACGTTAGCACCCGCCGTGTGTCTCCCATGCTCGGCACTTGTAGGTATTCGGAGTTTGCATCGGTTTGGTAAGTCGGGATGACCCCCTAGCCGAAACAGTGCTCTACCCCCTACAGTGATACATGAGGCGCTACCTAAATAGCTTTCGAGGAGAACCAGCTATCTCCGAGCTTGATTAGCCTTTCACTCCGATCCACAGGTCATCCGCTAACTTTTCAACGGTAGTCGGTTCGGTCCTCCAGTTAGTGTTACCCAACCTTCAACCTGCCCATGGATAGATCGCCCGGTTTCGGGTCTATTCCCAGCGACTAGACGCCCTATTAAGACTCGCTTTCGCTACGCCTCCCCTATTCGGTTAAGCTCGCCACTGAAAATAAGTCGCTGACCCATTATACAAAAGGTACGCAGTCACCCAACAAAGTGGGCTCCCACTGCTTGTACGCATACGGTTTCAGGATCTATTTCACTCCCCTCTCCGGGGTTCTTTTCGCCTTTCCCTCACGGTACTAGTTCACTATCGGTCAGTCAGTAGTATTTAGCCTTGGAGGATGGTCCCCCCATATTCAGACAAAGTTTCTCGTGCTCCGTCCTACTCGATTTCATGACTAAGAGATTTTCGCGTACAGGGCTATCACCCACTATGGCCGCACTTTCCAGAGCGTTCCGCTAATCTCAAAGCCACTTAAGGGCTAGTCCCCGTTCGCTCGCCACTACTAAGGGAATCTCGGTTGATTTCTTTTCCTCAGGGTACTTAGATGTTTCAGTTCCCCTGGTTCGCCTCTTGCACCTATGTATTCAGTACAAGATAACCATCTTATGATGGCTGGGTTCCCCCATTCAGACATCTCCGGATCAAAGTCTGTTTGCCGACTCCCCGAAGCTTTTCGCAGGCTACCACGTCTTTCATCGCCTCTGACTGCCAAGGCATCCACCGTATGCGCTTCTTCACTTGACCATATAACCCCAAGCAATCTGGTTATACTGTGAAGACGACATTCGCCGAAAATTCGATAATACTCAATTAAGAGATACTCACAAATTTTACCTTAGCCTGAGCCGTTACCAGTGAAAGTAACGTCCAGTCTATCTTTCTATCACATACCCAAATTTTTAAAGAACGATCTAATCAAAGACTAGAAATCAATATTCACGCCGGAATATTCATTTCTAAACTCTAACAAGTAAAAGCAGTTAATGGTGGAGCCAAACGGGATCGAACCGTTGACCTCCTGCGTGCAAGGCAGGCGCTCTCCCAGCTGAGCTATGGCCCCATAACAAAATTGGTGGGTCTGGGCAGATTCGAACTGCCGACCTCACCCTTATCAGGGGTGCGCTCTAACCAACTGAGCTACAGACCCAATTTCGAGCGCGTAACTGTTAGCTTGGAGCTATCAGCTTGGAGCTTAAAGCTGCTTCTATCGTCTTCTTCAATGAATCAAGCAATTCGTGTGGGAACTTATGGAGCAGCTGATGTCGTCGATTAAGGAGGTGATCCAGCCGCAGGTTCCCCTACGGCTACCTTGTTACGACTTCACCCCAGTCATGAATCACACCGTGGTAACCGTCCTCCCGAAGGTTAGACTAGCTACTTCTGGTGCAACCCACTCCCATGGTGTGACGGGCGGTGTGTACAAGGCCCGGGAACGTATTCACCGCGACATTCTGATTCGCGATTACTAGCGATTCCGACTTCACGCAGTCGAGTTGCAGACTGCGATCCGGACTACGATCGGTTTTATGGGATTAGCTCCACCTCGCGGCTTGGCAACCCTCTGTACCGACCATTGTAGCACGTGTGTAGCCCAGGCCGTAAGGGCCATGATGACTTGACGTCATCCCCACCTTCCTCCGGTTTGTCACCGGCAGTCTCCTTAGAGTGCCCACCATTACGTGCTGGTAACTAAGGACAAGGGTTGCGCTCGTTACGGGACTTAACCCAACATCTCACGACACGAGCTGACGACAGCCATGCAGCACCTGTCTCAATGTTCCCGAAGGCACCAATCTATCTCTAGAAAGTTCATTGGATGTCAAGGCCTGGTAAGGTTCTTCGCGTTGCTTCGAATTAAACCACATGCTCCACCGCTTGTGCGGGCCCCCGTCAATTCATTTGAGTTTTAACCTTGCGGCCGTACTCCCCAGGCGGTCAACTTAATGCGTTAGCTGCGCCACTAAGAGCTCAAGGCTCCCAACGGCTAGTTGACATCGTTTACGGCGTGGACTACCAGGGTATCTAATCCTGTTTGCTCCCCACGCTTTCGCACCTCAGTGTCAGTATCAGTCCAGGTGGTCGCCTTCGCCACTGGTGTTCCTTCCTATATCTACGCATTTCACCGCTACACAGGAAATTCCACCACCCTCTACCATACTCTAGTCAGTCAGTTTTGAATGCAGTTCCCAGGTTGAGCCCGGGGATTTCACATCCAACTTAACAAACCACCTACGCGCGCTTTACGCCCAGTAATTCCGATTAACGCTTGCACCCTCTGTATTACCGCGGCTGCTGGCACAGAGTTAGCCGGTGCTTATTCTGTCGGTAACGTCAAAACCACCACGTATTAGGTAATGGCCCTTCCTCCCAACTTAAAGTGCTTTACAATCCGAAGACCTTCTTCACACACGCGGCATGGCTGGATCAGGCTTTCGCCCATTGTCCAATATTCCCCACTGCTGCCTCCCGTAGGAGTCTGGACCGTGTCTCAGTTCCAGTGTGACTGATCATCCTCTCAGACCAGTTACGGATCGTCGCCTTGGTGAGCCATTACCCCACCAACTAGCTAATCCGACCTAGGCTCATCTGATAGCGCAAGGCCCGAAGGTCCCCTGCTTTCTCCCGTAGGACGTATGCGGTATTAGCGTCCGTTTCCGAACGTTATCCCCCACTACCAGGCAGATTCCTAGGCATTACTCACCCGTCCGCCGCTCTCAAGAGAAGCAAGCTTCTCTCTACCGCTCGACTTGCATGTGTTAGGCCTGCCGCCAGCGTTCAATCTGAGCCATGATCAAACTCTTCAGTTCAAACATCTTTGGGTTTTTAAGAAACCCTAAACTTGGCTCAGCAATCGTTGGTTATTCTTTGATTTCTCGCGGAGTAACTTGTGATGCTGATAATCTTGTTGACTATCAGTGTGACCCCACAAGCACCCACACGAATTGCTTGATTCAGTTGTTAAAGAGCGGTTGGTTAAGAGCTTTCGTCTCAACCGAGGCGCGCATTCTACAGCAGCCTCATTTGCTGTCAAGTGGTTATTTTCAGAAGCTTTCGAAGAATTCTTCAACAACTTCAACCACTTGCGCCTCCGATCTCTCGTCAGCGGGAGGCGAATTCTACAGCGTTACACGCTGCTGTCAACACCTCTTTTTCAACTTCCTTCTGGCTTCGATGAACTGAAGCAACTTGCTGCTTAAAACTGATTAACTCATTGTTTAGCAAGGAGTTTTCCGTTTTGGCAGCGCCGGAAGTGGGGCGAATTATAGACAGATATAATTCGCCGTCAACCGCTAATTTCAGGCTTATTCAGATTTGAGCGTAATACGCGCAAATGCCTTCTTCCCAGCCTGACAAACGTGGGTGGCACCCAGCTCATATATAAAGGTGCGATCAACCACCCCACCATCTATACGCACACCACCCGAACCCAAGAGATCGCGCGCGACTGCCGAGTTCTTCACCAAGCCGGCCTTATTAAGCACAGCCGCAATCGGCATAGCCTCGGCAGCGGTCAATTCGATCTCCGGCAGATCGTCAGGCAGCTCACCATCCTTCATGCGATTACCCGCAGCACGATGAGCACTGGCCGCAGCCTCTTCACCATGAAAACGCGCAACGATCTCTTCAGCCAACTTGATCTTCACATCACGCGGATTGGCGCCCGCCTCAACATCCGCACGTAGCGCGTTGATCTCATCCATCGAACGAAAGCTCAACAGCTCGAAGTAGCGCCACATCAGAGCATCAGGAATGGAGACCAGCTTGCCGTACATCACGCCCGGCGCTTCCTGGATACCCACATAGTTGCCCAGCGACTTGGACATCTTCTTGACGCCGTCCAACCCTTCCAGCAACGGCATTGTCAGGATGCACTGAGCCTCTTGCCCATACGCACGCTGCAGCTCACGCCCCATCAAAAGGTTGAACTTCTGGTCAGTACCACCCAACTCTACGTCGGCACGCAACGCCACCGAGTCGTAGCCTTGAACCAACGGGTACAGGAATTCGTGAATCGCGATTGGCTGATTGGTGGAGTAGCGCTTATCGAAGTCATCGCGCTCGAGCATGCGCGCCACAGTGTACTGGGAGGTCAGGCGAATGAAGTCCGCCGGCCCCATCTTATCCATCCAAGTGGAGTTGAACGCCACCTCGGTCTTGGCCGGATCAAGGATCTTGAATACCTGGGTCTTGTAGGTCTCCGCATTATCGAGGACCTGTTCACGGGTCAGCGGCGGGCGCGTCGCACTCTTGCCGCTCGGGTCACCGATCATTCCGGTGAAGTCACCTATAAGGAAGATGACCTGATGCCCCAACTCCTGGAACTGACGCAGTTTATTAATAAGTACGGTATGACCCAGGTGCAGATCCGGCGCCGTCGGATCAAAGCCAGCCTTAATACGCAGGGGTTGGCCGCGCTTGAGCTTTTCGATCAGCTCGGCCTCGACCAACAGTTCTTCCGCACCACGTTTTATCAGCGCTAGCTGCTCTTCAACCGACTTCATAACAGACCCGCAAGGCTCAGATTCAAAAGGGAACCAACCATACAAGATCAGGGACTAATTACAAGTTTTTGCCCTGCGCACGGACACCGTTCAGCAAGCCCAGCATTCGCGAGCTTGCGCCACAGATGATTTGGTTATATTTTATACAGTTATTTCATCTTCATCATGTCATTCATCTTTTCCATTTCATCTTCAAAGTCAAAATTACCTATGACCACTGAACCGTCTAAAGCGCCGCCGCTTTACCCGAAGACCCACCTGCTCGCCGCAAGTGGCATCGCCGCCCTTCTCAGCCTGGCACTCCTGGTATTCCCTTCCAGTGACGTAGAAGCCAAACGAACATCTCTGAGCCTTGACTTGGAGAGCCCAGCTGAACAACTGACACAAGATCAAGACGCTTCCGACGCTCAGCAAGCCACAAATACACCAGCTGAATCGCCATTTGCCCAGATAGAAAACACGCCCGAAGACACCCAGCAAGCCGTTCACGACCAGACAAAGCCCACTGTAGACGCTGCCAAGAACCCTCAACACCGCGAAGTGATCGTGGCCAAAGGCGATACGCTTTCAACCCTGTTCGAAAAGGTCGGCCTTCCCGCTGTCGCGGTTAATGAGGTGCTGGCCAGCGACAAACAGGCCAAACAGTTCGCTCAGCTCAAGCGCGGTCAGAAGCTTGAATTCGAACTCACGCCCGACGGCCAGTTGAACAAACTGCACAGCAACGTCAACGACCTCGAAAGCATCTCCCTGACCAAGGGCGCGAAGGGCTTTGCGTTCAATCGCGTCACCACCAAGCCGGTTATGCGCTCGGCCTACGCTCACGGCGTGATCAATAGCTCGCTGTCGCAATCCGCCGCCCGCGCGGGCTTGTCCCATAGCATGACCATGGACATGGCCAGCGTATTCGGCTACGACATCGACTTCGCCCAGGACATTCGCCAGGGCGACGAATTCGACGTGATCTATGAGCAGAAAGTCGCCAACGGCAAAGTAGTCGGCACTGGCAATATTCTCTCCGCGCGCTTTACCAACCGCGGCAAGACCTATACGGCCGTGCGCTACACCAACAAACAAGGCAACAGCAGCTACTACACCGCTGATGGCAACAGCATGCGCAAGGCCTTCATTCGCACCCCGGTGGACTTCGCTCGTATTAGCTCGCGTTTCTCCATGGGCCGCAAGCATCCAATTCTGAACAAAATTCGTGCCCACAAGGGTGTCGACTACGCCGCACCACGCGGTACGCCTATCAAGGCAGCCGGTGATGGCAAGGTCTTGCTGGCCGGGCGTCGTGGCGGTTACGGCAACACAGTGATCATTCAGCACGGCAACACCTACCGTACGCTGTACGGCCATATGCAGGGCTTTGCCAAGGGCATCAAGACAGGCGGCAACGTGAAACAGGGCCAAGTGATCGGTTATATCGGCACCACCGGCCTGTCCACCGGCCCGCACCTGCACTATGAGTTCCAGGTCAACGGTGTACACGTCGATCCATTGGGCCAGAAATTGCCAATGGCAGACCCGATCGCCAAGGCCGAGCGAGCGCGCTTCATGCAACAGAGCCAACCGCTGATGGCGCGCATGGACCAGGAGCGCTCCACCCTGCTGGCTTCGGCGAAGCGTTAAGGCATGCCTCTCTATATCGGCGTGATGTCCGGGACCAGCCTTGATGGCCTGGATATCGCCTTGATCGACCAAAGCTCGGCGATCAACTTGATCGCCACCCACTACACCCCCATGCCTACCGCCCTGCGCGCCGAGCTACTGAGTCTGTGCACCAGCGGCCCGGATGAGATTGCCCGCTCAGCGATAGCCCAGCAGCATTGGGTCACCCTCGCAGCACAAGGCATTCATACCCTGCTCGAGCAGCATAAGCTCAAGCCACAGCACATCCGTGCGATTGGCAGCCATGGCCAGACCATCCGCCACGAACCCGCCCAAGGTTTTACCGTCCAGATCGGCAACCCGGCTTTACTCACTGAGCTGACAGGTATCACCGTCATCAGCGACTTCCGCAGTCGCGACGTCGCAGCCGGCGGCCAAGGTGCCCCGTTGGTACCAGCCTTTCATGAAGCGCTGTTTGGCGAGAGCACCGGTAACCGTGCGGTATTGAATGTCGGCGGCTTCAGCAACCTCAGCCTGATCGAGACCGGCAAACCCGTAGCGGGCTTCGACTGTGGCCCTGGCAACGTCCTGCTGGATGCCTGGATTAACCTGCAACACGGCGAGCATTTTGACCGCGACGGCCAGTGGGCAAGCAGCGGCCGGGTCGAACCCCAACTGCTCCACGCGTTGCTTGGTGATCCATTCTTCCTGACCAAAGGCCCGAAAAGCACCGGTCGCGAAGTGTTCAACCTGCAATGGCTGCAACAGCACCTTGGCCGCCTTCCCGAGTTCCAACCCGAAGACGTTCAGGCGACGCTGCTGGAGCTCACCGCCCTGACCATCGTCGAAGCCCTGCAAACAGCACAACCCCAGACCGAAACCTTGCTGGTTTGTGGCGGCGGAGCGCATAACAGCACGCTGATGAAGCGCCTGGCGGCCTTGCTGCCATCCACCCAGGTCAGCAGCACCGCCACTTATGGCGTGGACCCGGATTGGGTCGAAGCCATGGCGTTCGCCTGGCTGGCTCATTGCTGCCTGGAAGGTATTGCTGCAAACCGTCCCAGCGTCACCGGCGCGCGTGGGCCGCGCATACTGGGCGCAATCTACCCAGCCTGAGCTCCAGACAGCAAAACGCCGCTTGGCCAATCAAAGCCAAGCGGCGTTCTTGTATCCGCCGTCGATCAGATCGAGAAGGAAGATCCGCAACCACACGTCGTGGTGGCGTTAGGGTTCTTGATCACAAAACGCGAACCCTCCAGACCTTCCTGATAATCCACCTCGGCACCCGCCAAGTACTGGAAGCTCATCGGGTCCACGACCAGGCTCACGCCCTCGCGTTCAACGATGGTGTCATCGTCGGCCACATCTTCATCGAAGGTAAAACCGTACTGAAACCCTGAACAACCGCCGCCCGTAACGAATACGCGCAGCTTCAAGCGATCATTACCCTCTTCATCGACCAGGCTCTTCACCTTGTGCGCAGCACCGTGGGTAAATTGCAAAGCCGTGGGGGTGAAGGATTCAACGCTCATGCTGATAATCTCCCGGCGTAGCGCCGCCATATGCGTAATGGCCGGTATTATCCGCTTCTCCTAGAAAAGCGGTCAACTATTATGGGAGCCGCGGCAAGCTTCAAGTCTCAGCCCCAAGCTTGCAGCTTACAACTTGAAGCGGCTCTTAAGGCAGCATGCCAGCGTGGGACAGGCCCAGCTTCTCATCCAGGCCGAACAGGATGTTCATGTTCTGTACCGCCTGGCCCGACGCGCCCTTCACCAGGTTGTCGATCACCGACAACACCACCACCAAGTCACCGTCCTGCGGACGATGCACGGCAATCCGGCATACGTTGGCACCGCGCACACTGCGGGTTTCCGGGTGGCTGCCAGCTGGCATCACGTCGACGAACGGCTCGTTGGCATAACGCTTTTCAAACAGCGCCTGCAGGTCTACCGAACGATCGGTGACCGTCGCATACAACGTGGAGTGAATGCCACGGATCATCGGTGTGAGGTGCGGTACGAAGGTCAGACCCACGTCCTTACCGGCGGCACGACGCAACCCCTGGCGGATTTCCGGCAGATGGCGATGCCCTTTTACCGCATAGGCTTTCATGCTTTCCGACGTCTCGGAGTAGAGCGAACCGACCGCAGCGCCCCGGCCAGCGCCGCTGACGCCAGACTTGCAGTCTGCGATCAGGCGCGAAGTATCCGCCAGCCCGGCTTCGAGCAATGGCAGGAAGCCCAACTGCGTCGCGGTCGGATAGCAACCCGGCACCGCGATCAGGCGAGCCTGTTGGATTTGTTCACGATTGACTTCCGGCAGGCCGTACACCGCCTCCTCCAACAGCTGCGGCGCACCATGAGGCTGGCCATACCACTTGGCCCACTCATCGGCATCCTGCAGACGGAAGTCCGCCGACAGATCGATGACCTTGGTCCCGGCGGCCAGCAGCTCACCGGCCAGTGCATGGGCAACACCATGGGGCGTGGCAAAGAACACCACGTCGCAGGCGCCAAGGGTCTTGATGTCCGGAATGCTGAACGCCAGGCCATCGTAGTGGCCTCGCAGGTTCGGGTACATATCGGCCACGGCCAGGCCAGCCTCGGATCGGGAGGTGATGACCACCACTTCAGCTTGCGGATGCTGAGCCAGCAGACGCAGCAATTCGACACCGGTGTAACCCGTGCCGCCGACAATACCGACCTTGACCATAAACCTGCCCTCAACGAACCACTGGAAAGCCGTCGATAATAGGGTCCGTATCGTCCCGCGACAACCGTCAACGTGACGTATGGGCGCAAGAGCCACTACTATCTTCGCTACCGTGAACCTGGGAATAACTAAAAATGCTCTATCTATGGGTCAAAGCCTTCCATATCGTCAGCATCGTCTGCTGGTTTGCCGGGCTGTTCTATTTGCCACGCCTGTTCGTCTACCACGCCCAGAGCGAAGACACCGTCAGCAAGGAACGCTTCAGCGTCATGGAGCGCAAGTTGTACCGCGGCATCATGGGCCCGGCGATGCTCGCCAGCCTCGTATTCGGCATCTGGCTGATCGCGCTTAACCCCGGCATCTTCAGCATGGGCGCGTGGATCCATGCCAAGCTGACCCTGGTAGTGCTGTTGATTGGCTACCACCATATGTGCGGCGCGCAGGTCAAACGCTTCGCCCGTGGCGAAAACACCCGCAGCCATGTCTTTTATCGCTGGTTCAATGAAGTGCCGGTTCTGATATTGCTGGCTATCGTAATTTTGGTCGTGGTCAAACCGTTCTAACTTCAATTAACCGGGGTACTCCACATGTCGCTGCCCGCTCTGCTTGAACAACGTCTGCGCCTGCCTGTGGTGGCTGCGCCGATGTTCCTGATTTCCAACCCGCAACTGGTCCTGGCCTGCTGCCGCAATGGGATCGTTGGCAGTTTTCCGGCGCTCAACCAGCGCGAAAGCAGCGGTTTCAAGGCCTGGCTGGAGGAAATCGAAGCAGGCCTGGCGCAGTTGGATACCCCCGCGCCGTATGCCGTCAACCTGATCGTGCACAACAGCAACCCACGCCTGGAGGCCGATCTGGCAATCTGCGTCGAGCATAAGGTGCCGATCGTAATCACCAGCCTGGGCGCAGTGAAAGAACTGGTCGACGCCGTGCACCGCTACGGCGGGCTGGTGTTTCACGATGTCACCACCCGGCGCCATGCAGAGAAAGCCGCCGAAGCCGGCGTGGACGGGCTGATTGCCGTCGCTGCCGGCGCCGGGGGCCATGCGGGTACCTGGAGCCCGTTCTCGCTGGTGGCCGAGATTCGCCAATTCTTCGATAAAACCCTGCTGCTGGCTGGCTGCCTCAACCATGGTCATGAGATCCTGGCGGCTCAGCTGCTCGGTGCCGACCTGGCCTATCTCGGCACCCGTTTTATCGCCACCACCGAAAGTCACGCGCCGGATGCGTATAAAGAGATGCTGCTCACATCGCGCGCAGCCGACATCGTGCACACTCCCGCTGTTTCTGGCGTGCCCGCAAGCTTCATGCGCCAGAGCCTGGAAAACGCCGGCTTCGACCTCGCCGCCCTGCAAGGCAAAGGCGAAGTCAACTTTGGCTCCAAGCTCAAGCCGTTAAGTGATGAAGCCAAGGCCTGGAAGACCGTATGGTCCGCCGGCCAGGGCGTCGGCGAAATTAATGATTTACCCAGCGTCGATGAACTCGTTGCCCGCCTGGATGCCGAATACCGCAAGGCGCGCGAGCAGGCGACACAGTTGCGCTGGCCACGCTGACCCAACCGCAAGGCCAGCCCGTTGAGCCGGCCTGCATTCCCCCATAGATCCAGTGACAAGGATGCCCGCATGAGCGACAACCGTTTCAAGATTGTGTTTGATGGAGCCTTGCTCCCGGGTGTCGAAAGCACCACGGCCAAACTGAACCTGGCCGAGCTCTTCAAGAGCACGGTCGAAGAGATCGAAAAGCTCTTTACCGGCCGCCCGGTCGCACTTAAGCGCGACCTCTCGCGCCCGGATGCCGAAACCTACCTCACCGCGCTGAAAAACGCCGGGGTCGATGCGCGTATCGAAGCCGAACAGCCAGTGGCTTTCAGCCTTGGCGAAACCCATGAGACGGATTCCGGCGCCTCGGACTTCTCCCGCCCGGCCGCCTCTCCATATGCACCACCGCGCGCCGCCGTGGGTGAGAACCTGCCGGAGTATTCCACCCTCAACGTCTTTACGATCAATGGGCGCATCGGCCGCCTGCGGTACCTGGCATGGACGCTGGTGCTGAGCGTCGCAATGCTGGTGGCCGCAGGCATCATCAGCACAGTGGGCTTCGCGATAGCGACCGCCTCGCCAACTATAGCCATCATTCTCGGTTCACTGCTGGGGTTCGCGCTGTTCGTCGGACTCGTGGTGGTGAGCGTGCAAATCGGTGTGCAGCGCCTGCACGACCTGGGCTGGTCCGGCTGGCTGTACCTGCTGAACCTGGTGCCGCTGGTAAACAGCGTTTTCCCGCTGTTGCTGCTGGTGCTGCCAGGTAACGCAGGCGCCAACCAGTACGGCGCCCCGCCACCGCGCAACTCCACGGCCGTGAAAGTCCTGGCCTCGTTGTGGCTGGCGTTTATCCCGTTGGTGCTCATCATCGTGGTGACCCTGGGGATGAATGGCTACCTGGATCAACTCGAGAGCAATGTAGACAGCAGCTACGAGAGCAGCTCCATCACCTCTGACGCGGATGCCGACCAGAGCGTGACCGTCGATGAAGACGACGCGCAAAGTGCTGACGAAGCAGCCGAACCTGTAGACTCTCCAGAACAGTAAAGAAACGCCCCGCGCCTGTGATGCATCCATCGCAGGCGCTTGGCGTTGCGATGGAGAAAGGCATGACCCGTTACGCTCTGATCACCGGTGCCTCCAGCGGCATCGGCCTGGCTTTGGCCGAAGCCCTGGCCCGTCGTGGCCGCAGTTTGATTCTGGTGGCCCGCCAGCGTGATCAGTTGGAAAGCATTGCAATTGAATTGACTCAACGCTTCGGCGTCGAGGTGCTATTTCGTGCCTGTGACCTGGGTGAGCCGTTGCGCTTGTCCGGGTTCCTGCTGGAGCTTGAAGAAGGCGAGCGGCAAATCGATCTGCTGGTGAACTGCGCCGGCATCGGCACCAGCGGGCCATTCCTGGCCCAGGACTGGATGACCGAGCAAGACCTTATCGAGGTCAACATCCTCGCGCTCACCCGCATGTGCCACGCCCTGGGCAATAGCATGGCGCTGCAGGGTGGTGGGCAAATCCTCAACGTTGCATCGATAGCCGCATTCCAACCCGGCCCATGGATGAGCAGCTACTACGCCAGCAAGGCCTATGTACTGCATTTCTCCGAAGGCCTGCGCGAGGAACTGAAAACCTGCGGCATCAAGGTTTCGGTGCTCTGCCCTGGCCCGACACGCACCGCGTTCTTCGGTACCGCCCAAATGGACACTGCCAAGCTCGACCGCAGCGAGCAACTGATGAGCCCGGAAGAAGTCGCGCTCTATACCGTGCGCGCACTGGAAAAGAACAAAGCCATCATCATCCCCGGCCTCCGCAACCGCTGGCTGGCCTTCAGTCCGCGTTTCAGCCCGCGCTGGCTGACCCGCAAGATAGCCGGCGCCATCAATAAGGCCTATTGCCCGCGCTGATGGCCTGAGTACACTCACCCTGCATATTCATAATGGAGAAACAGCTGTGGAAGCTCCAGATACGCTATTCACCAAGATCATCAACAGAGAAATACCCGCGAAGATTTTTTATGAGGATGACCAGGTCCTGGCCTTCCACGATATCGCGCCTCAGGCACCGGTGCATTTCCTGGTGATCCCGAAGAAGCCGATTCGCACCCTCAATGACCTGACGGAAGAAGATAAGGCACTGGCCGGACACATCCTGTTCACCGCCCAGCGCCTGGCCGTGGAACAAGGCTGCGAGAACGGTTTTCGCGTGGTGATGAACTGCAATAAAGATGGCGGTCAAACCGTCTATCACATCCATATGCACGTCCTGGGCAAACGCCAGATGAACTGGCCGCCGGGCTGAGGGTTATCGGGAGTTTGCGAGCGCTTCGCGGCCGGACGCAAGCAAGCTCCCTCGCCACAAAGGCACGTTGACTCAGCGCAAACGCTTGCCCCTCTCTTGCGGTAAACTGGCCGCCGAGATTCTTCCCGGAGGTCAGCATGACTACCCAACGTCACTACTCGCCGATTGACCGTCTGTTGCTGCAAGCCGACATGGCCATGCGCACCCTGTTGCCCTTCAGTGGCCAACCGTACCGCCCGTCGCCCGCGATCGTGCAGCCAGACGCAAAGATGAGCGAGACCGAGACCCGCCATGTGGCCGGCCTGATGCGCATCAACCATACCGGCGAAGTCTGTGCCCAGGCGCTGTACCAGGGCCAGGCCCTGACCGCCAAGCTGCCGCAGGTCCGCGCGGCCATGGAGCATGCCGCCGAAGAAGAAATCGATCACCTGGCCTGGTGCGAACAACGCATTCGCCAGCTCGGCAGCCATCCCAGCGTGCTCAACCCACTGTTCTACGGGTTATCGTTCGGCATCGGCGCGGCTGCCGGCTTGATCAGCGACAAGGTCAGCCTCGGTTTTGTCGCAGCGACGGAACATCAAGTGTGCAAACACCTGGATGAACACCTGGAACAGTTGCCGGCTGACGATGAAAAGTCCCGGGCGATTCTGGAGCAAATGCGCATCGATGAAGAACACCACGCCGAAAGCGCGCTGGATGCCGGTGGTTTTCGCTTCCCGGCACCGGTGAGGTTTGGCATGAGCCTGCTGGCCAAGGTCATGACCAAAAGCACCTACCGCATCTGACCCAGCCGCAACGGCAAAAAGGGCGCTCTCAAGCGCCCTTTTCTTTTACCGATGGGTCATCAACCCAGCTCGATAATCTCGTAATCATGAGTGATGGCCACACCAGCCGCGCCGAGCATGATCGATGCCGAGCAGTACTTCTCGGCCGACAGCTCGATGGCACGCTTGACCTGGGCTTCCTTCAGCGACCGGCCCTTGACCACGAAATGCATATGGATCTTGGTGAACACCTTGGGATCTTCCGTGGCGCGCTCGGCTTCCAGGAACGCTTCGCAACTTTCCACGGCCTGGCGAGACTTTTTCAGAATACTCACCACGTCGAAATTGCTGCAGCCGCCCACGCCAAGCAGGAGCATCTCCATCGGGCGTACGCCCAGGTTGCGGCCACCGGCTTCCGGCGGGCCATCCATGACCACTACATGGCCACTGCCCGACTCACCGAGGAACATGGCTTCGCCCGCCCATTGGATGCGTGCCTTCATCGCCCAGACTCCACTGCTAAAAAAGGGTCGCCAGCTTAGCACAGGGCCTGGCCGCGACAGCGTTTCACATCAAAGCGATCAATAAGGCCCCCTCCCCAGCAAATTCGCTCATCGAGTCAGAATGTGTCTGTTAAGCTGGCGCCAAATGTGTGGCGTATTGCCACCCTTTATACAGCGTGTCCCTATGCCGATACCGCTGAATACAACAACTCCAACCACTTTGCGCTGCATTTCGGGATACAACCATGGTTGCTCTTACTCCCATACCCAAGATCAAGAATCTCGACAAGTTGCTGATGCATTGCCAGCGCCGACGTCATCCCGCCAAGCACAACATCATTTGCGCCGGCGAGCGCTCCGAAACGCTGTTCTTCATTATCAAGGGCTCGGTCACGATCTTGATAGAAGACGACGATGGCCGCGAAATGATCATCGCCTATCTGAACACCGGGGATTTCTTCGGCGAATTGGGGCTGTTCGAACAAGCGGGCAAAGAACAGGAGCGCAGTGCCTGGGTGCGAGCCAAGGTCGAGTGCGAAGTGGCCGAGATCAGTTACGCGAAATTCCGTGAACTGGCCCAGCAGGACCCGGACATTCTCTACGCCCTCAGCGGCCAGATCGCCCAACGCCTGCGGGACACCACGCGCAAGGTCGGCGACCTGGCGTTCTTTGACGTCACCGGTCGCGTCGCACGTTGCCTGCTGGAGTTGTGCAAGCAACCCGACGCCATGACTCACCCGGATGGCATGCAGATCAAAGTCACTCGCCAGGAAATCGGGCGCATTGTCGGCTGTTCGCGGGAGATGGTCGGCCGCGTGCTCAAGGATCTTGAAGAGCGCAGCCTGGTGCACGTCAAAGGCAAGACAATGGTGGTGTTCGGTACCCGCTAAGCCAGCAGGAAGCCGGCGAGCATCCGGCGGTACAAGGTGTCCAGCCGGCTGATCGCATCCGGCGCGGGAAAAGCTTCGTGCAGGGCGATATGGCTGTCGGCACGTACACGCTGCTCCAGACCGCAGGCTTCATTGAAGCGGTTTACCGCCGCAATCAGCTCTTCGCGATCGTTATCCAACAACAATGCTCCGTGCACCAACCCCACCGGGCGACCACCGCTTTGTCGCCAGCGTTGGGCCGTGCCGACCATTTTGCGGCCATTGAGGTTGACGTTGTAACGACCGTCGCAGAACGCTCCTTCGACTTCACCGACGGAGGCATCGCCGCCCAGCTCGATCAACAGGTCGCAGATCGGCTGGCACAAGCGCAGATAACCGGTTTCGATGCGGCCCTGGTCGCTTTCACTGCGCGGCGGCGCGTAGACCAAGGCGATATTGACCGTAGCGCTGGACTGCGGCACCGGTTCGCCGCCGGTTTCACGCAGCAACACCGGCCAACCGGCCTGCGCCGAGACCTGGCTGGCCGTCTCGAATGCCGGCAGCCGGCTCAACCGGCGCGGCATCACCAAGGCTTGATCGCTGGGCTGCCAGAACAGCAGGCCAACTTCCTGCTCGCCGGCACAAACGGCAGCCAGCAGCGCCTGCTCAGCGGCAAGGCCAGCCTCAACGGTCATGGCCACCGGCTTAGTCATCGCACACCCCTATCAGAATGAACACTGAAACCAATGTGGGAGCGGGCTTGCTCGCGAATGCGGCGTATCAGAAACACACTCAGTGACTGACACTCCCTATTCGCGAGCAAGCCCGCTCCCACATTTAGATTACATTTCAAAGGTATACCGAGTTTCTGCTCAGTCCAGGGTCGAACCCCTGACCGCGACATCACGTTCCGGGAAGAACAGGCGTTGCAGTTCCGCTCCTGGGTTCTCGGCGCGCATGAAGGCCTCGCCCACCAGGAAGGCGTACACGTCGCTGATCTCCATCAGCTCCACATCGGCGCGGTTGACGATGCCACTCTCGGTAATCACCAAGCGGTCGCGCGGGATACGCGGCAGCAGGTCGAGGGTGGTTTCCAGGCTGACGTCAAAGGTATGCAGGTTACGGTTGTTGACCCCCACCAGCGGCGTGTCGAGGGTTTTCAGGGCGCGCTCCAACTCATCGCCGTCGTGCACTTCCACCAGCACGTCCAGGCCGACGCTTTTGGCCACGGCCGCCAGCTCGGCCATCTTCACGTCATCCAGTGCGGAGACGATCAGCAGCACACAGTCGGCACCCAAGGCGCGAGCTTCGACGATCTGGTAGGGGTCGACCATGAAATCCTTGCGGATCACAGGCAATTTGCACGCTGCGCGAGCCTGTTGCAGGAACAGGTCAGAACCTTGGAAGTAATCGATATCGGTCAATACCGACAGGCACGTCGCGCCGCCCTTCTCATAGCTGGCGGCAATGTCCGCCGGCACGAAGTTTTCGCGGATCACGCCCTTGCTCGGCGAGGCCTTCTTGATTTCGGCGATGACGGCCGGCTGCTTAAGCCTGGCCTGGGTGATCAAGGCATTGGCAAAACCACGCGGTGCGTCGGCAAGCTTGGCCTGGTTTTCCAGCTCGGCCAGGCTAATACGCGCACGGCGTTCGGCGACTTCTACGGCCTTGCGGGCCAGGATTTTTTCCAGAACGGTCGGCACACTCATCCTTCATTCTCCATCTTGAATACTGCGGTGAATGCTCCCAGCTCTTCGAGTTTCTCGCGAGCCAACCCGGTGTGCAGTGCATCGTGGGCCAATTCGACACCTTCCTTAAGACTATAGGCATGGTCGGCCGCATAAAGTGCCGCGCCAGCATTCAGAACAATCATTTCCGCAGCTTTTTGCCCGTTTTCGGTCTTGCGCCGTCCCAAGGCATCACGGATCAATTCCAGCGACGCCGCCGGGCTTTCCACCGCCAAACCATGCAGGCTCTGGCTCTTCATGCCCAGGTCTTCAGGTTCGACCCAATATTCGGTGATCTGGTCATTCTTCAGCTCCGCCACAAAGGTGGGTGCGGCCAGGCTGAATTCGTCCAAGCCGTCCTTGGAGTGCACCACCAGCACATGCTTGCTGCCCATGCGTTGCAGCACTTCGGCCAATGGGCGGCACAGCGCCTGGCTGAACACGCCCACCACCTGATGTTTCACACCGGCCGGATTCGTAAGCGGGCCAAGCATGTTGAACAGGGTGCGCAGGCCCAGGTCCTTGCGCGGGCCAGCGGCGTGTTTCATCGCACCATGGTGGGACTGGGCAAACATAAAGCCGATGCCCACATTGTCGATGCAGCGTGCCACTTGCACCGGCGTGAGGTTCAGGTAGATGCCGGCCGCTTCCAGCAAGTCGGCGCTGCCGCTCTTGCCGGACACCGCGCGGTTACCGTGCTTGGCCACGGTGCAACCCGCCGCCGCCACCACAAAGGAGGAAGCCGTCGACACGTTGAAGATATTCGCACCGTCACCGCCGGTGCCGACCACGTCAACCACGCCGTCGAGAGTCTTGAGTTCAACCTTGTCCGCCAGCTCGCGCATCACCGAGACGGCACCGACGATCTCGTCGATGCTCTCGCTCTTCATGCGCATCGCCATCATGAACGCGCCGATCTGCGCATCGGTGCATTGACCGGTCATGATCTCGCGCATCACATCGCTCATTTCAGCGGTGCTCAGGTCCAGGTGGCCGACGATACGGCTCAGGGCTGTCTTGATATTCATAAAAAGTCCTTAGCGCGTGCCGCCGCTCTGCTTGAGAAAGTTGGCGAACAGCTCGTAGCCCTGCTCGGTCAGGATCGACTCGGGGTGAAATTGCACCCCTTCGATATTCAATGTCTTGTGCCGCAGGCCCATGATCTCGTCGACGGAGCCGTCTTCCAGTTGGGTCCAGGCCGTCAGTTCAAGGCATTCAGGCAGGGTTTCACGCTTGACTACCAGCGAATGGTAGCGGGTAACCGTGACTGGCAGGTTAAGGCCTTGAAACACGCCCATGTTCTTGTGGAACACTGGGCTGGTCTTGCCGTGCATCACCTGGCGCGCGCGCACTACGTCACCGCCAAACGCCTGGCCGATGGACTGGTGCCCCAGGCACACACCCAGGATCGGCAGTTTGCCGGCGAAGTACCGGATGGCTTCGAGCGAGATGCCCGCCTCGGTGGGGGTGCACGGGCCCGGCGAAACCACGATGCGCTCGGGGTTCAGCGCAGCAATTTCAGCCACGGTGAGTTCGTCGTTGCGCACCACCTTGACCTCGGCACCCAGCTCGCCCAGGTACTGCACAACGTTGTAGGTAAAGGAGTCGTAGTTATCAATCATCAGCAACATGGGGCAAACCTCAGGAATTGGGGGTCTGTTCAGCCAGCGCAACGGCGCGGAACATCGCGCGGCGCTTGTTCAGGGTTTCTTCCCATTCGAGGGCCGGCACCGAGTCGGCGACAATTCCGCCACCGGCCTGCACATGCAGCTCCCCGTCCTTGATCACCGCCGTGCGGATCGCAATGGCGGTGTCCATGTTGCCGTTCCAGGCGAAATACCCCACGGCGCCGCCGTAGACGCCACGCTTGACCGGCTCCAATTCATCGATGATTTCCATCGCGCGAATCTTCGGCGCCCCCGACAAAGTGCCCGCCGGCAAAATCGCCCGCAGTGCATCCATCGCGGTCAAGCCGGCTTTCAGCTCGCCAGTGACGTTGGACACGATGTGCATCACGTTGGAGTAACGCTCAATGACCATCTTCTCGGTCAACTTCACCGAGCCGATTTCCGAGACGCGCCCGGTGTCGTTACGGCCCAGGTCGATCAGCATCAGGTGCTCGGCGATTTCCTTGTCGTCGCTCAGCAGGTCTTCTTCCAGCGCCAAATCCGCTTCTTCGGTGGCGCCACGGGGGCGCGTACCGGCAATCGGGCGCACGGTGATCAGGTTGTCCTCGACGCGCACCAGCACTTCCGGCGAACTGCCCACTACGTGGAAATCGCCAAAGTTGAAGAAATACATGTACGGCGTCGGGTTGAAGCAGCGCAGTGCCCGGTAAAGGTCGATGGGCGCGGCCTTGAAGTCGATGGACATGCGTTGCGACGGCACCACCTGCATGCAGTCACCGGCGAGGATGTATTCCTTGATCGTGTCGACAGCGCGTTCGTAGTCATCCTGGGTAAAGCTTGAACGAAAGATCGGATCGGCCGCCGGCGGACGGCGCAGGTCCAGGCCGCGACGCGGGGTGATTGGCTGACGCAATTTTTCCAGCAGGGCTTCCAGACTGGCGTGCCCCTGTTCGAACGCATCCGCCTGTGCCGGGTCGGCGAGCACAATCGCGTGCATCTTGCCGGCGAGGTTGTCGAACACCACCACCGCATCGGAGACCATCAGCAGGATGTCCGGCACGCCCAGCGGGTCCGGATTCGGGCATTTGCCCAGGCGTTTTTCCACATAGCGCACGCAGTCGTAGCCGAAGTACCCCACCAGGCCGCCATTGAAACGCGGCAGGCCGGGAATGGTCGGTACGTTATAGCGCGCCTTGAAGGTTTCGACGAACGCCAGCGGGTCTTCTACTTCGTGGCTTTCGATCTCTACGCCATCATGAGTGATGCTCACATGATGGTCATGCACGCGCATGACGGTACGGCACGGCAAGCCGATGATCGAGTAACGGCCCCACTTCTCGCCGCCCTGTACCGACTCGAGCAGGTAGGAGTTGGGCTCGTCGGCCAGCTTCAGGTAGATCGACAGCGGCGTATCGAAGTCGGCCAGGGTTTCGCAGGCCAGGGGGATACGGTTATAGCCGGCAGCGGCCAAACGCAGGAATTCTTCGCGGATCATGAGGTGCCTCGTGGCGTGAGGGTCTAACAGTCAGGTAGGCAAACGTGCCGCATGGCGCGGCCAGGATCAGTCAGGCGCGCCAACGCCAGCGGGCCAGGGCCTTGATGACTTTCATCCAGAGTTTGCGAGTGACCACCACGATGGAATTTCCAGAAGGGGACGGATCGGTATCGGGCAACGTTATCTCAGCGCCAGCTCCCAAGCAACCGGGGATTAGCAGTCGCAGGTCATCTATCACCAGCGCCGGCGATTCTTCGGCAATCGGCCGGCCATGGTTATAACCGTAACTCAACGCCACACACTGTACGCCCGCCGCTTTTGCCGCCAGCACATCGCTGCGCGAATCGCCGACAAACAACGACTGGGACGCCGGAATATTGGCCATCTTCATCACGAAAAACAGCGCAGCCGGATCGGGTTTCTTCTGCGGCAAGGTATCGCCACCGATAATCCAGCGGAAATAACGGCCGATTTTCATCTGGTCCAACAGCGGCGCAACGAAACGCTCCGGCTTGTTGGTGATCAGGGCCATTTCCACGCCCCGCTTGCTCAGCCATTTGAGCGTGTCGCGCACGCCAGGGTAAACCACAGTCAGTTCATGGTTGCCTTCATAGGCAGCGTTGAACAGTTCCAGGGCGTGCTCGGCCTCCACCTCATCAACGCCGTCAGCGTCGATATGATTGGCCAGGGCCCGGCGCACCAGCATCGGCGCGCCGTTACCCACCCATTCACGTACCGAGGCGAGCCCCGCCGGCTTACGCCCCAGTTTGAGCAGCATCTGGTCCACCGCCGCCGCCAGGTCTGGCACCGAGTCGATCAAAGTGCCGTCCAGATCGAACATCACCAGCCGTGGCAACTGGCCGGAGAACAACCGCTCAAAGCCGCTCATGGACGCGTCAGCGCCAGTTCTGCATGCATCTTGGCGATGACTTCCTGATAATCCGGGGCGTTGAAGATCGCCGAGCCCGCCACGAAGGTGTCGGCGCCCGCTGCGGCAATTTCACGGATATTGTTGACGTTGACCCCACCATCGATTTCCAGGCGGATATCCCGGCCCGAAGCATCGATCAGCGCGCGGGCTTCACGCAGCTTGTCGAGGGTGCCGGGGATGAACTTCTGCCCGCCGAAACCTGGGTTGACGCTCATCAGCAACACCATGTCGACCTTGTCCATCACATATTTGAGGACGTCCAGCGGCGTGGCCGGGTTGAACACCAGGCCCGCCTTGCAGCCGCCTTCGCGGATCAATTGCAGGGTGCGGTCGACGTGCAGCGAGGCTTCCGGGTGGAACGTGATGTAGGTCGCACCGGCGTCGATGAAGTCACCGATGATGCGATCTACCGGGCTGACCATCAGGTGCGCATCGATCGGCGCGGTGATCCCGTACTTGCGCAGCGCGGCGCAGACCATCGGGCCGATGGTCAGGTTGGGTACGTAGTGGTTGTCCATGACATCGAAGTGCACGAAGTCGGCCCCGGCGGCCAACACCTTGTCCACTTCTTCCCCCAGGCGGGCGAAGTCAGCGGAGAGAATCGATGGAGCGATAACGAAGGGCTGCATGACGCACCTTTTTTGAGCTAAATCACGATGGCGCGCATTGTATACCTCCTGCTTTGCCCTGCGCACCGTGACCTCACTCAACGGCTAGTACGCGGCCCGATAGATTTTCTCGATGTCGGCCGCACTGAGCTTGCGCGGGTTATTGCGCATCAGGCGTTCGATACCCGCCGCTTCCTCGGCCATGGCCGGGATCGCGTCTTCGGGAACCCCGACACTGCGCAGCCCCGAAGGGATCTCCACAGCGGCACACAGGCGCGTCATCGCCTCCACGGCCCGGTCGGCGGCATCGTTGGCGCTCAGGCCGACGACATTCACCCCCATGGCCTGGGCAATGTCCTGCATACGTTCGACACAAGCCAGCTTGTTCCAATGCATCACATAGGGCAGCAACAGCGCATTGCTCACACCATGGGCAATGTTGAAACGCCCGCCCAGCGGGTACGCCAACGCATGCACGGCGCCCACGCCGGCGTTACCGAAGGCCATGCCGGCCATCAGGCTGGCAGTGGCCATGTCGTCGCGGGCCTGCAGATTGGCGGGGTTGGCGTAAGCCTTGGGCAATGCGCTGGCAATCAGCTTGATCGCGCCAATGGCCAGGGCATCGGTGATGGGCGAGGCATTCAGCGACAGGTAGGACTCGATGGCATGCACCAACGCATCCACGCCACTGGCGGCCGTGACACCGCGCGGGCAGGTCAGGGTCATCTGCGGGCTGATCAGCGCGACGTCAGGCAACAGGTAGTCGCTGACGATGCCTTTTTTCAACTGGGCAACCTTGTCGGAGAGGATCGCCACATTGGTCACCTCCGAGCCGGTGCCGGCCGTGGTGGGAATGGCGATCAACGGTGGCCCTTTGCGCGGCACCTGGTCGATACCGAACAAGTCCGCCAGGGCGCCGTGGTAACCGGCGTAGGCGGCCACGCTTTTGGCGATGTCGATGGCGCTGCCGCCACCGAGGCCAATCAGGCCGTCGTGCCCTCCGTCGCGGTAGGCTTGCATGCAGTCTTCGACGATGGCGATTTCCGGGTCGGGCAGCACGCGGTCGAAAATCTCGTAGCTGCGCTCGCCCAAATGCTCAAGCGCCAGTGCCACCGTGCCGGACTTGACCAGCGCGGCGTCGGTAACAATCAGTGGGTTATCCACGTCCAGGCGTGTCAGCTCGGCGGCCAGTTGCTCGATCGCGCCAGCGCCGGTCAGCAACTTGTGGGCGATCTTGAATGAGGAAGTACTCATGTGCGCGGCCTCTTATTCGGAAATGGGCTGGCACAAGAGTAGCTGATGCAGGGGGGTTGTCTGCCATTCAGGGGCTGAATGGTAGCCCTGGTTGACCGAACGCAAATCCCCTGTGGGAGCGGGCTTGCTCGCGAAGACGGTGTGTCAGTCAGTACATGAGTCACTGAACCACCGCATTCGCGAGCAAGCCCGCTCCCACATTTGGGTCTCCATCTGGTCGTTACACCTGAGCAGTGCGCAGCTTCTCGCTACGCCCGCGCAACCATTCCAGGGTCAGCAACAGCAAGACCGAGAAGGCAATCAGCAAGGTCGCCGCCGCCGCAATCGTCGGGCTGAGGTTTTCGCGGATGCCGCTGAACATCTGGCGTGGCAAGGTCGCTTGCTCGGGGCCGGCGAGGAACAACGTCACTACCACCTCATCGAACGAGGTCGCAAACGCGAACAGCGCACCCGAGATCACTCCCGGCGCAATCAGCGGCAAGGTCACTCGGCGAAACGCGGTCAAGGGCGAGGCGCCCAGGCTCGCTGCCGCCCGCACCAGGTTATGGTTGAAGCCCTGCAAGGTCGCCGACACGGTGATGATCACAAACGGTACGCCGAGCACGGCATGCACCACGATCAATGAGAAAAAGCTGTTGCCCAGGCCCAAAGGCGCAAAGAACAGGTAACTGGCCACGCCGATAATCACCACCGGCACCACCATCGGCGAAATCACCAGGGCCATCACCAGCGCCTTGCCGGGAAAGTCTCCGCGAGTCAGGCCAATCGCCGCCAGGGTGCCGAACACCATGGCCAGCACCGTGGCCGCCGGGGCGACGATGATGCTGTTCTTCAGTGCGCGCATCCATTCGGCCGAACCGAAGAAGTCCTGGTACCAGCGCAGCGAGAAACCTTGCAGCGGGTACACCAGAAAACTGCCGCTGTTGAACGACAGCGGGATGATCACCAGCACGGGCAATATCAGGAACAGCAGGATCAGGCCGCAGAGGATCCGCAAGCTGTAGAACCACACCCGCTCCACTGGTGACATGTAAGAACTCAGCATCGCACGTTCTCCTCAGCTCAGGCGCAGGCGGCTGGCGCCTACCAGCCGGTTGTAGATCAGGTACAGCAGCACGGTCGCCAGCAGCAGCAAACCGCCCAACGCCGTCGCCATGCCCCAGTTGATGCTGGTGTTGGTATAGAAGGCCACGAAGTAGCTGACCATCTGGTCGTTCGGGCTGCCCAGCAACGCCGGGGTGATGTAGTAACCAATCGCCAGGATGAACACCAGCAGGCAACCAGCGCCCACGCCGGCGTAGGTCTGTGGGAAGTACACGCGCCAGAAACTGGCGAACGGGTGACAGCCCAGGGAGATCGCTGCACGCATATAAGTGGGCGAAATCCCCTTCATCACGCTGTAGATCGGCAGAATCATGAACGGCAGCAGGATATGCACCATGGAGATGTAGACACCGGTGCGGTTGAACACCAACTCCAGCGGCTTATCAATCAGGCCCATGCCCATCAGCGCACCGTTGATCAGGCCGCCGGCTTGCAGCAACACGATCCACGCGGCCACCCGCACCAGGATAGAGGTCCAGAACGGCAGCAGCACCAGGATCATCAGCAAGTTGCTTTTACGCGCCGGCAGGTTGGCCAGCAGGTAGGCCAGTGGATAAGCCAGCACCAGGCAGATGGCGGTGATCACCAGGCCCATCCAGAAGGTGCGGGCGAAGATGTCCAGGTAGATCGCCTGGTCGGGGGTGGCTGGAGCCACTTCGCCCAGATCGTCGATGCGGTGATCGACGGCCGCCAGCAGGTAGTAAGGCGTGAGGCTGCTGGTATTGCGCCGGATCGCCTGCCAGTACGCCGGGTCGCCCCAGCGTTCGTCGAGGCTTTCCAGCGCTTCTTTATAAGAGGCAGGCGCTTCGGTAAACGGCAGCGCCCGCGCGGTTTTGGTCAGCAGGCTGCGATAGCCGGCCAGTTCCATGTTCAAGCGCTTGGACAGGTTGCCCAAGGTCTGGTTTTTGCGCGCCTCGCCCAAGTCTTCACTAAGGGCTTGGTACACCGATTCGCCCGGCAGGCCACGGCCGTCCCAGGCCGTCACCGCCACCACGGTACGCGGCAAGCCGCCCACCACTTCCGGGTTGCCGACGCTCCTGTAGAGCAGCGCGACGATTGGCACCAGGAACACCAGCAGCAAAAACAGCACCAGCGGCGCAATCAGGGCCTGGGCCTTCCAGCGATTAAGCCGTTCGGCACGCGCCAGGCGCTGCTTGAGGGTGGGGCCAGGAATGGCGATGGCCATGGCAAACTCCGATTTATGAAAATGAATGCAAGCTGCCCAACACAGTAGATCTCATGTGGGAGCGGGCTTGCTCGCGAAGGCTGCGTGTCAGTCGACGCAGCGGCTAACTGACCCACCGCTTTCGCGAGCAAGCCCGCTCCCACAGTTACCGGTTCCCACAGAGGTCTAGCGGTACTGCTGGTTACTTGGCAGCCCAGGAATTGAAACGCTGCTCGAGCGCCTCACCGTTATCCGCCCAGAAACTCACATCGATCTGCACCTGATTGGCGATGTTCTCCGGCGTGGTCGGCATATCCTTGAGGATGTCCTTGGCCAGCAGCGGTACGGCTTGGGTGTTGGCCGGGCCGTAGGCGATGTTTTCCGAATAGGTCTTCTGCTGCTGCGGCGCGACCGAGAAGGCGATGAATTTTTTCGCCGCTTCGGCGCGGGCTTCATCCAGGCCTTTTGGAATGGCCCAAGCGTCGAAGTCGTAGATGCCGCCGTTCCACACCACTTTCAGGTTGCTTTCTTTCTGCACGGCAGCGATGCGGCCGTTGTAGGCCGAGCTCATCACCACGTCACCCGAGGCGAGGTACTGCGGCGGTTGTGCGCCGGCTTCCCACCATTGGATCGACGGTTTGAGTTCGTCGAGCTTCTTGAAGGCACGGTCCTGACCTTCTTTGCCGGCCAACACTTTGTAGACGTCTTTGGGCGCTACGCCATCGGCCATCAAGGCGAACTCCAGGGTGTACTTGGCACCTTTACGCAGGCCACGCTTGCCCGGGAATTTCTTGGTGTCCCAGAAATCCGCCCAACTGGTCGGCGCGGAGGCCAGTTTGTCGGCGTTATAGGCCAGCACGGTCGACCACACGAAGAAACCCACGCCGCACGGCTGGATCGCACCCTTCACATAGTCGGCGGGGTTGCCGAACAGTTTCGAGTCCAAGCGTTCGAACATGCCTTCGTCACAACCATGGGACAGCTCCGGCGATTCAACTTCCACCAAGTCCCAGGTCACGCTCTTGGTGTCGACCATGGCCTTGATCTTGGCCATTTCGCCGTTGTACTCACCGGCAATGATCTTAACGTTGCCCGCGCTTTCCCACGGCGTATAGAAAGCCTTGACCTGGGCGGCCTTGTTCGCGCCACCAAAGGAAACGATCGTCAAATCAGGGCCTGCCATGGCCTGTGTCGCGCCGATCAAACCGATCGCCAGTGCGGAATACTTAAGGGATCTCAACATTGTTGTTCTCTCCACGTGCAGGGTTGGTGAAGCCATGGGGGGCGATCAATTCGCCTCTAGAAGTGGGTCGAGTGCGCGAACGTGCTCGACTTGCCAGCCAATCGGTACCACGTCGCCGACCGCCAGTGCCGGATCCAGCTCGGCGATCGGTTGTTTCACAAAAAAATCAGTCTTGCCGCAGACTTCCAGGCGCACACGCACGTGGTCCCCCAGGTAGATAAACTCCTCCACGCGGCCCGAGAAGCGGTTGACGCAGCTCTCACTGGAACCGTTGAGGCTCACGCGCTCCGGGCGCACCGAGAGGGTCACCGGGCCGCCGATCTGGCCGACGTTCACCGCCAGCGCCTCGACTTTCTCGCCACGCGCCAGCTCCACGACACACCGATCGCCGGAGTGGCTGTGCAGGCGACCGTTGAGGCGGTTGTTCTCGCCGATAAAGTTGGCGACAAAGGTGTTCTTCGGCTCTTCATACAACGTACGCGGCGCGGCGATCTGCTGGATCTCGCCCTGGTGGAACACCGCCACGCGGTCGGACATGGTCAAGGCTTCACCCTGATCGTGGGTTACGTACACCACGGTGACGCCGAGGCGCTGGTGCAGGTGCTTGATCTCCATCTGCATGTGTTCGCGCAGTTGCTTGTCGAGGGCGCCGAGGGGTTCGTCCATCAGCACCAGTTGCGGTTCGAACACCAGGGCGCGGGCCAAGGCCACACGCTGTTGCTGGCCGCCAGACAATTGCGCCGGGTAGCGCTGGGCGAAGGCGTCGAGCTGGACCATGCTCAGCACGCGCTTGACCCGCTCGCTGATGTCGGTCTTGCTCAAACCGCGCACCGAGAGCGGGAACCCCAGGTTTTCGGCGACGGTCATGTGCGGGAACAGCGCGTAGTTCTGGAACACCATGCCGATATCACGCTTGTGCGGCGGCACGTGGTTGATGGCGCGTCCTGCCAGCTGGATTTCACCGGCGGTCGGCGTTTCGAAGCCTGCGAGCATCATCAGGCTGGTGGTCTTGCCGGAACCGGAAGGCCCGAGCAAGGTGAGGAACTCGCCCTTGCGAATCTCCAGGTTGAGGTCTTTGACGATCAGGTTCTCGCCGTCGTAGCTCTTCTGCACGCCACGAAAGCTGACCAGTACATCATTTGAATCCACCTCGCTCATACCCGCACCTTTGTATTTTGGACTGCTGTGGCACAAGCGTATTCCAGGCGCGAGCCCCCGGAAATCGGGGGTCAGGAGAGAATCGCATCAGCCGGATGGAAGGTTGGGGGTAGGGCGTGCCCTACACGGATGGCGGGCACAGGACAGTGCAGCGGCAAGGAGCAAGCTGCAAGCGGCAAGAATGGGCGCGGCGATGTTTTGTGGGGTGTCGCTAATAGATATGTTGCTACAGAAGCTTGTGCTCCATGGCGTACCTCACCAGTTCGGCCAGGGAGGTGATATTGAGCTTTTGCATCAAGCGCGCCTTGTGGGTGCTGATGGTCTTGCTGCTCAACGCCAGTTGCTGAGCGATGTCGTTGACGTTGGCACCCTGGGCCAGGCGCTCGAACACCGAAAACTCGCGCTCGGACAGCAACGAATGCAATGGCCGGGAATCGGTGAGGCCGACTTCGAAGACCATGCGGTCCGCCAGGTCCGGGTCGATATAGCGCCCGCCGGCCGCCACTTTACGAATCGCCGTGAGTAACAGCGCCGGGTCGCTGTCCTTTGTCGCATAACCGGCAGCGCCCACCTTCAAGGCACGGGCCGCCATTTGCGCCTCGTCGTGCATCGACAGCACCAGGATCGCCGGCGGATTGTTCAGCGCCCGAATGCGCGCAATCGCTTCCAGGCCGTTGACGCCCGGCATCGAGATGTCCAGCAACACCACCTCGCACGGCACGTGGCGCAAAGTCTCCAGCAATTGTTCGCCATTGCTCGCCTCCCCCACCACCAGCAGGTCTTTGGCCAGGCCGATCAATTGCTTGATACCTTCACGAACAATGGTGTGGTCTTCGGCTACCAGTACGCGGATCACAGGGGTTTCCTCTTATCGTTATGCATCCAGCGGCACCGTCACACTCAGGGTGGTGCCCTCGCCCAACTCGCTGTGCAGGCTCAATTGCCCACCCATGATCAACACCCGCTCGCGCATGCCGACCAGGCCAAACGAGACCGCGCGGCCTTGCGCCTGGACGAAACCGACACCGTCATCGCTGATGGTCAATCGCAGATCAGTGCCTTCGATGGCCAGGGTCAGCTCCACAGTATGCGCCTGGGCATGGCGCATCACATTGGTGAGCGCCTCCTGCAGAATTCGAAACAGGCCGATGGCCTTGGCGTCACTCAGGGCCGGCAGGTTATCCGGCACTTGCACCAGGCAGGGAATGTGCGTGCGCGCCTCAAAACGCCGGGCCTGCCATTCGATCGCCGAGGCAATGCCGGCGTCGAGAATCGGCGGGCGCAATGCCGTCGCCACGTCTCGTACCAGTTGGAACAACTGGGCGATCAGGCGCTTCATGCTGTTCAAGCGCTCGTGCAGGCCAGGGTCGAGCTGCGCATAGGCCAGCTCGCACATGGAGGTTTCCAGCTTGAGCACAGTGAGCATCTGCCCAAGTTCGTCGTGCACCTCACGGGCGATGCGGGCTTTTTCTTCTTCGCGCACGGTTTCCAGGTGGGCCGACAGTTCGCGCAGTTGCGCTTCACTTTGCAGCAAGGCGGCCAGGGTGCGGCGCAGCTCGGTGACGTCGTTGAGGTAGACCACCAAGTACTCGGCCTCGGCAAACCGCAGAAAACTCAAGGACACGTTGGTCGGCAGGACGCTGCCATCGGCGCGCAAGCAATCCGTGGCGAAATTCTGCGGGCCCTCTTCGCTCGCCCGCGCGCGTTTCCACAGGTTGAGCCAACGGTCCATGTCCAAGGTCGGGTCGAGGTCGACCAGCGGTCGCTCGATCAACGCACCGGCGCCGTAGCCGAGCATGCTCTCGGCGGCGCGGTTGGCGTAGCGGATGTGGCTGTCCCAATTCACCCACAGGATGCCGACCGTGCTTTGATCAATGGAAAACTGCGTCAACCGCAACGCCTCGGCACCCGCGGCGCGCGCCGCGCTTTCTTCGCGGGCGGCCAGCAGAGCGAGTTCCAGTACATGCTGCTGACGGCGCTGCCACACCAGCAGCGCCAGGCCGACGAGCAGCAACAGCCCCAGCAGCAGGCTGAGGTTTTGCCAGAAACCTGGAGACTCCGACAGCCGTGGGTATTTCGGTTGCAACCAGCGGTTGTGCAGTTGGTCCAGGTCCCGGGCCGGAATGGCGACCAGGGCGCTTTCCATGATACCGGCCAGTTCCGGCCAGTCCCTGCGCGTGCCAACCCGCAGCAACTGCGGCAGGCCAATATCCCCCACCACCGCCAGCCCGGCGAACTCCGCCTCGCCGGACAAACGGCTTAGCTGCGCTTCATCCACCACGGCGTAGCGCGCTTGCTGGCTGACCAGCAATTGCAAGGCCTGGCGCTCCATGGGCACGCCTTGCAGGTTAAGGCTGGGGTAAGTGTTGCGCAGGTAATCCGCCACGGCACTGGGCATGCGCACGGCGACACGGGATTGATCATCGAGCTTTTCCAGATCCACGGCGCCGCCGCCCTCGCGGATGCCGACGATATGCTGGGGCACGCGCATATAAGGATCGGTGAATAGCCACAGACGTAAACCGGCCGGGGTTTGTTGCAGGCCGGGGGCGATGTCCACTTCGTCGTCGCGTACCGCGGCCTCCAATTGCTCCTGGCTGGGGAAGTTGCGCCACACCAGGTCAATGTTCAGCGCCTTGGCCAGCCATTGCATCAACTCGACGTTGGCTCCGGACAAACGCTGCAGGCGCCGATCGTATTGCGCATACGGCACCTGCAATACCACGCCCACCCGCAACTCCGGGTGCAGGGCCAGCCATTCGCGCTGTTGCGCAGTAAGCTGCGCCTGCGGCGCGGCAGGCGCGGGAGCGGCATTTGCCATTAAGGCAACGCACAAACAGCCGATAACCAGCAGACAGCGAAAACCCATGATCCACGTCTCACATCACTGACAAATACTGACCAACCCATTAGGCTGCTGGAATCACTTCTGGCCGGGAATTAACGATGCCCTTTTTCCACCGCTCGGCACTGCCAGCATTGTGCCTGTCACTGCTGTTTACCAGTGCCTTTTCTGTGCACGCCGAAGACACACCTGCGCCGACCGCCGAAAAACCCGTCGAACGCCAGCCCTTGCCCGAACGCAGCCAGGAAGAGGCCAGCGCCCTGGAGCGGCAAATTCCGCAGCAGGAGCAACAACAGTTGCAGGCCGGCAGTGACACATTCCTGGCCCTGTGGAAACCGGCCAACAGCGCCGAACCCGAAGGTGTGGTGATTATCGTACCGGGCAGCGGCGAAAATGCTGACTGGCCTCAAGCAATTGGCCCATTGCGGCGCAAATTGCCGGATGCCAACTGGGGCAGCCTCAGCCTGTCGCTGCCGGATGTGAGCGTAGATACGCTGCCGCCGCGTGTCATGGAAGCCCCCAAGGCCACCGTCGACACCAGCAGCAAGGAAGCGAGCACCGCCGATAAACCGATCGAGCAAGCGGCCAGCGCCGAAGCCGAAGGCACTGACCCAGCGGTGATACCCGGTGCCGACGAGCAAGACAAGACCGACGCGTCACGCATCTTTGCGCGCATCGATGCCGCCGTAGCCTTCGCCCAGACCCAAAGCGCACGCAGTGTGGTGCTGGCAGGCCACGGCACCGGTGCCTGGTGGGCCGCGCGTTATCTGAGCGAGAAACAACCGTCCCAGGTGCAAAAGTTCGTGATGGTCGCGGCGCAGACGCCCTCTGGTCGACAGCCGGACGTGCAGCAACTGGCCCCCGGCCTGAAATTGCCGACAGCCGATGTTTTCTATCAAGACGACAGCCGATCACGCAAAAACGCCCTGGCACGCGCCCAAGCGGCCAAGCGCTTGAAAAATGATGGCTATAAGCAGGTGAGCTTGAAGACCCTGCCCGGCAACAGTGCTGCCGAGCAAGAGCAGTTGTATCGACGGATTCGCGGGTGGCTGAGCCCGCAATCCAGCACCGACTGAATCTGGGGGGTAACCCGATCAATTGTGGGCGTTGACTTGCCAGCTCCCACACTGATCGGGTTTTGACCCGTAGATAGCCGTAATCAGCGAAAATCCCGCCGCTCACGAATCAACGCATAGGCATTGTGCAAGTCGCGGGTACGTTCGGTGGCCTCACGCACCTGCGCGGGGCTGGCGCCACTGCCGGCGATCTTGTCCGGATGGTGGCGGCTGAGCAGGCGGCGATAGGCGCGCTTGATCGCCGAGGGCTCCGTGGTGGCCGTCACGCCGAGCAAACGCAACGCCTCCTGATAAGTAGCCCCACGGCTCACCAATGGCTTGCGCTCCGGGGTGTAGTCCGCCGCCAAGGCCTGGAGCTGTTGTGGCGTCCAGCCCAGCCATTTGCCCCATAGGTCGATCAGGTCACGCTCGGCGTCATCGGCCTTGCCGTCCGCCCAGACCATCCGCCAGCACGCCCGTAACACACCTTCCGCCGCATGGGGCTGGGCCTTAAGCACGTGCAGATAGCCGCGCACCCGGTCGGAACCGGCTTTGCCACGGTTGAACGCCGCGATCGCGCGGCGCTGGGCCGGCTCGGTCATATCCAGCGCGCGCATCTCCTGGCGCGCCTGCTGGATATGCCCGTCGACCACCCGACCGTTGCTTTTGGCCAGACGCCCCAGCAACACAAACAGCAATTCGTCATTGCGCAACGCCGGGCGTCCGCCCAAGCGCTCACGCAACTGCGCCCAGCTCTGCAGGTGCATACGGCGATCCAGCGCCTGCCCCAACAGCGCCCCCAACAAGGCCCCCGGAATACTGGCAATGGCAAAGCCAGCCCCGGCGCCGATCAGCGTCCCTGGCCACAACATGCTACTGCCCCGCTGTCAGCAGGGTTTCGACTTGCGCCAGGCGCTCCAGCGTGCCGACATCAATCCAGCGTCCCGCCATGTGTTCCCCCGTTACCAAACCTTTCGCCATGGCCGCGCGCAACAGCGGCGCCAGCTTGAAGGCATCGGCGCTGCAACCCGCGAACAACTTGGGGTCGAGCACTGAAATGCCACTGAAGGTCAGGTTATCGGCACCGGGCGCCGCATCATGAAGCACACCGTGATCCAGGTAAAAATCACCACCCGAGGGGTGATGCGCCGGGTTGTCGACCATCACCAGATGGGCCAGCCCCTGGAGCGGCTGCTTGAGCCGGGCGAAATCGTAGTCAGTCCAGATATCGCCGTTGACCACCAGGAAAGGCTCATCTCCCAACAACGGCAGGGCCTGGAAAATCCCACCGCCGGTCTCCAGCGGTTCGCCCTCCGGGGAGTAGCGGATGCGCAAGCCGAACTGCGAACCGTCACCCAGGTAGCTCTCGATCTGCTGACCGAGCCAGGCGTGGTTGATCACGATATCGGTGAAGCCGGCCTTGGCCAGCGCCTCCAGGTGATACTCGATCAGGCGCTTGCCGCCGGCCTGCACCAACGGCTTGGGTGTATGCAGCGTGAGCGGGCGCATGCGCTCGCCTTTGCCGGCGGCCAGGATCATCGCCTTCATAGGCTTGCCTCAGCCGGTTGGCGCAGGCTGGCCAACAACTCACCCAATGCGCTCAACTCCGGACGATCGGCCAGTACGGCGTCTATATAGGCAAAGAAGCGTGGAACGTCGGCCAGGTAGCGTGGCTTGCCGTCGCGGTGGCAAATGCGCGCGAAGATGCCGATAACCTTGAGGTGACGCTGCACACCCATCAGGTCGCTGGCACGCAGGAAGTCTTCGAAGTCGGCCTGCACCGGGATGCCCAGTTTCGCGGCACGCTCCCAGTAGCCGCGCTGCCATTGGCGCACACGGGCCTGGGGCCAACTGAGAAAGGCGTCCTTGAACAGGCAGGTAATGTCGTAAGTGACCGGGCCGTAGACCGCGTCCTGAAAATCCAGCACGCCCGGGTTCGGTATGCTGATCATCAGGTTGCGCGGCATGTAGTCGCGGTGCACCAGCACCTTGGGCTGCGCCAGGGCGCTGTCGATCAAGTGGCCACTGGCTTTCTGCCAGAGGGCCTGCTGCTGTGTATCCAACTCGATGCCCAAATGTCGGCGCACGTACCATTCAGGGAAGAGTTCCAGCTCGCGGCGCAGCAGGGCGAGATCATAGCTGGGCAGCGGCGCGTCCATCGGCAACTGCTGGTAAGCCAGCAATGCGTCGATGGCGTCGGCAAACAATACGTCGGCGTTTTGCTCGTCGATCACGTCCAGATAGGTTTTTTTGCCCAGGTCGTTGAGCAAAAGAAAGCCTCGCGGCAAGTCTTCAGCATAAATTTTCGGAACATTTATTCCCGATGTCGCCAGCAAATGTGCGATTTCGACGAAGGGTTTGCAGTTTTCCTGGGGGGGTGGAGCGTCCATTACCACGAAAGTCCGGCCACCACCTTCCCAGCGGAAATAACGCCTGAAACTCGCGTCGCTGCTGGCCGCGGTCAATGTGGCCGGGGGTATGGCGCCCCAGCCTTGGGCGTTGAAAAGGATCGGCAACTGCTCATCCAGCCAGACTTGCAGTTGTTGTAAACGTAGATCTTGCTCGGGCATTACAAGGGTCTCCGACGGCGCTAGCCGTCAAGCGGGGCATGCTTTATTATCACGCATCTTTTTCAGACCATCGAGAGGCGTGCGGCCCAAACCGCGGGCAGATGGCACGCAGGAAGCCCGGACTAATAAGATGGCATTGAAATCCCCCGCGTTTCGTAGAAAATTTCCGTTGCTGGTAACCGGCAGTCTGCTGGCCTTGCAACCCTTCGCCACCTCATTCGTGGTCGCCGCGGAACAGTATGACTGCTCAGTCTCTGCTTCGGGTGCCTGGGATTGCGCGCCGAAAACCGCCGCCGCCCCGTTACCACCACGCCCGGTGCATGACGGTGCAGCCGTCAGCTCGGCCAACAGCACGGCGCAAGCCGACGCTGGCGGCAGTGCCGAAGCCGAGCCGAAGACCACGCTGGTCACCGAATCCAAGGGCCGTGGCCTGCGTTCGCGCAGCGCCGACTACAGCCACCTGGACTGGGTGCCTCGGGATAAGCTGACCCCGGCCCAACTGGCCGAAACCGGTCCGTATTGCGGCGGTGCGTACATCGAGCCGATTCGTCCTGGCATGAACGACAAGACGAACAAGAGCGATGCGCCCACCTTTATCGGTGCCAAGGCCTCTCGTTACGAGCAGGAACAGCAAGTTGCCACCCTGGCCGGTGACGTGGTCATGCGCCAGGGCAGCATGCAGCTTGAAGCCCAGGAAGCCAGCCTGTATCAGGCCGAGAACCGTGGCGAACTGAACGGCAATGTGCGCCTGCGCGACAACGGTGCCTTGATCGTCGGCGACCACGCCCAGGTCCAACTGGACACGGGTGCCGCGCAGATCGATAACGCCGAATACGTGATGCACAAGTCGCGGATCCGCGGGAACGCGCTGTACGCCAAGCGCGCCGAAAACGCGATCATCCGCCTCAAGGACGGTACGTACACCACCTGCGAGCCAGACAGCAACGCCTGGCAGCTCAAGGGCAACAACATCACGTTGAACCCGGCCACCGGTTTCGGTACGGCGACCAACGCGACGTTGCGGATCAAGAACATCCCGATCCTGTACACCCCTTATATCTATTTCCCGATCGACGACCGTCGTCAGTCCGGCTTCCTGCCACCGAGCTTCAGCACTGGCGGCGAAACCGGCTTTACCCTGGTCACGCCGTATTACTTCAACCTGGCGCCGAACTATGACGCCACGTTGTACCCGCAATACATGACCAAGCGCGGCATGTTGATGGAAGGCGAATTCCGCTACCTCACCAAGTCCAGCGAAGGCCAGTTCGGCGGCGCGTACCTGAACGACGACAGCGACGAACGCAAGAAACAGACCGATTACGAAAAAACCCGCTACATGCTCAACTGGCAGCACAGGGGCGGGTTGGACTCGCGCGTAGCGACTCAGGTTGATTACACCAGGATCAGTGATCCTTATTACTTCCAGGACCTCAAGACCTACGAGGAAGGTGTCCAGAATCGAGACTTCCTGAATCAGCAAGGGTCCGTGACCTATCGGGGAGACTCTTATCAGGCGCGGTTGAATGTGCAGGCCTACCAGTTGGCGACGATCTCCCAGATCACGCCGTACGACCGCCTGCCGCAGATCACGTTCAATGGTGCGCTGCCGTATCACCCGGGTGGATTGAACTTCACCTATGAGACCGAAGCTGTTCGCTTCGAACGCAGCCTGGAAAACGGTACGTTCACGGACAAAGACGGCAACATTTCATCCAGACTTGACACAAACGTCACAGGCCTGACTCGTACAAACGGTACACGCCTGAACGCAGCACCGGCCGTGGAATACCCGATGAGCTGGACCTACGGCTTTATTACGCCGAAGCTCAAGTACGTCTATACCAAATACGATCTTGACCTGGACGGCACAGGCAAGACGCAAATGGCTGCTGCTGGCCAGACATTCAAGAGTTCGCAAGATCGCGCGGTACCTATCGCCAGCGTCGACAGCGGCCTGTATTTCGACCGCAACACCAACTGGTTCGGCAAAGACTATCGCCAGACCCTGGAGCCGCGTGCTTTCTATCTTTATGTCCCGAACAAGGACCAGAGCGATATCCCGGTCTTCGACACCAGCGAATACTCGTTCAGCTACGGCTCGCTGTTCCGCGACAACCGCTTCAGCGGTTCCGACCGGATCGGTGACGAGAACAAGCTGTCCTTGGGTGTCACCAGCCGCTGGATTGAAGAAAACGGTTTTGAGCGCCAGCGTGTAAGCGTCGGCCAGGCCGTGTATTTCAAGGACCGCGAGGTTCAACTGCCGGGCGTCGTGGCGGCTGACCGCGCCGACGCACAGTCCGATGTGTCGCCAGTGGCGCTCGAATACGAGTTCCGTTTCAACCGCGACTGGCGCGCCACTGCCGACTACAACTGGGACACCGAGGAACACCGCGCTCGCTCCGGCAGCGCAATGTTCCACTACCAGCCGGAAGACAACCCGAACAAGGTGGTCAACCTTGGTTACCGCTACCGCAACGACCAGGTGGTCTACAACCAACTGACCGGTAAATGGCAGTTCGGTGGCGACTACGGTACCGAGGGTCAACCGAACTTCGTGAAGGATTACTACAAAATCCAGCAACACGACTTCTCGATGATGTGGCCGATCATTCCTCAGTGGAACCTGATCACCCGCTGGCAGTATGACTACGCTCGCAACCGTACCCTGGAAGCCTTCGGTGGTTTCGAGTACGACAACTGCTGCTGGAAACTGCGCGTCATCAACCGTTACTGGGTTGCCAACGACGAATACAGCCAGATCGCCCCGCTGAACGAAAAGGGTGACCACGGGCTCTTCCTGCAGATCGTCCTCAAAGGACTCGGCGGCCTGACCGGCGCCAAGGTAGAGAGCTTCCTCGAAAAAGGCATTGAAGGTTATCGTGAACGTGAAAACCAAGCTTTCTGATTGTCTGCGCCCCCTCGTACTGGGCGCGCTGTTCCTGGGGACCGCATCGGTGCACGCAGCGGTTCAACCGCTGGACAAGGTGGTGGCCATCGTCGATAACGACGTGATCATGCAGAGCCAACTGGACCAACGGGTCAAGGAAGTTCAGCAGACCATCGCCAAGCGTGGCGGCGGTGTGCCACCTACCAGCGTCCTGGACCAACAGGTGCTGGAACGTCTGATCGTCGAAAACCTGCAATTGCAGATCGGTGAACGTTCCGGCATCCGTATTTCGGATGAAGAGCTGAACCAGGCGGTCGGCACCATTGCCCAGCGCAACAACATGAGCATCGATCAATTCCGCGCGGCCCTGGCCCATGATGGTCTTTCGTATGAAGACGCTCGTGACCAGATCCGGCGCGAGATGATCATCAGCCGTGTGCGTCAGCGCCGTGTGGCCGAGCGGGTTCAGGTGTCCGAGCAGGAAGTGAAAAACTTCCTGGCCTCGGATTTGGGCAAGATGCAGCTTTCCGAAGAACTGCACCTGGCCAATATCCTGATTCCTACTCCGGACAGCGCCAACTCCGAGCAGCTCAATGCCGCCGCCGCCAAAACCCAGGCGATCTATGACCGCCTCAAGGCCGGTGCCGACTTTGCCCAGATGGCGATTGCCCAATCCGGCAGCGACAACGCCCTTGAGGGGGGTGACATGGGCTGGCGTAAAGCCGCGCAACTGCCACCACCGTTCGACCGTGAACTGAGCGCGATGGAAGTGGGTGGCATCACCCAACCGGCCCGCACCCCAGGCGGTTTCATCATCCTTAAGTTGCTGGAACGTCGCGGTGGCGAGACCTCGCTGAAAGACGAAGTGCATGTTCGTCATATCCTGGTCAAACCCAGCGAGATCCGCACCGAGGCGCAAACCAAGGAGCTGGCCCAGAAGATCTATGACCGTATCGAAAACGGTGAAGACTTCGCCACCTTGGCCAAAAGCTTCTCGGAAGACCCTGGCTCGGCCCTCAACGGCGGCGATTTGAACTGGATCGACCCCAAGGCGCTGGTGCCCGAGTTCCAGCAGGTAATGGCCGAAACTCCGCAAGGCGTAGTGTCCAAGCCGTTCAAGACTCAATATGGCTGGCACGTACTGGAAGTCCTTGGCCGTCGCGCCACCGACAACACCACCCAGGCCCGCGAGCAACAGGCACTGAACGTGCTGCGTAACCGCAAGTACGACGAAGAGCTGCAAACCTGGTTGCGTCAGATCCGTGACGAAGCCTATGTGGAAAACAAGCTGCCAGGCGCCGAGCAAACAGGCACCGACCAGGCCACTCAGTGAAACCCCAGCGTTTCGCCGTGACACCCGGCGAGCCGGCCGGCATTGGTCCAGACCTGTGCCTGCTGCTCGCCTCGCACCCCCAGCCCCACCCCCTGATCGCCATTACCAGCCGCGACCTGCTCCTTGAGCGGGCCGCGCAGCTGGGTGTGGTTGTCGACTTGCTGGACGTGGCGCCAGGTAAATGGCCCGACCAGCCTGCTCCCGCGGGCAGCCTGTATGTGTGGGATACCCCCCTGCAGGCCAAGGTGGTTGCCGGGCAACTGAACAAAGCCAATGCGGCGTTTGTGCTGGAAACCCTCACCCGCGCGGGGCAAGGCTGCATCGACGGCGATTTCGCCGGCATGATCACCGCCCCCGTGCACAAGGGCGTGATCAATGAATCCGGCATCGCCTTTTCCGGCCACACCGAATTCCTCGCCGAACTGACCCACACCGCCCAAGTCGTCATGATGCTGGCCACCCGAGGCCTGCGAGTCGCCCTGGTGACCACGCACCTGCCCCTGCGCGAGATTGCCGACGCCATTACCGCCGAGCGCCTGGAGCGCGTCACGCGCATCCTGCACGCCGACCTGCAGCAGAAATTCGGCATCGCCCACCCGCGCATCCTGGTCTGTGGGCTCAACCCTCACGCCGGCGAAGGTGGCCACTTGGGCCATGAAGAAATCGACATCATCGAACCCACCCTGGAGCGTCTGCGCCAAGAAGGCATGGACCTGCGTGGCCCACTGCCCGCGGACACTCTGTTTACCCCCAAATATCTGGAGCACTGCGACGCAGTGCTGGCGATGTACCATGACCAGGGGCTGCCGGTGCTGAAGTACAAAGGCTTCGGCGCCGCCGTCAACGTGACACTGGGCCTGCCAATCATCCGCACCTCCGTCGACCACGGCACCGCCCTGGACCTGGCGGGCAGCGGCAAGATCGATACCGGCAGCCTGCACGTGGCCCTGGAAACCGCCTATCAGATGGCCGAGACCCGTATATGACCGAGCATTACCAACACCGGGCGCGCAAGCGTTTCGGGCAAAACTTCCTGCACGACGCTGGCGTGATCGACCGTATCCTGCGCTCTATCCATGCCAAGCCCGAAGACCGACTGCTGGAAATCGGCCCAGGCCAGGGCGCACTGACCCAAGGCCTGCTGGCCAGCGGTGGTCAGTTGGACGTGGTTGAACTGGACAAGGACCTGATCCCGATCCTCAACCAGCAGTTCGCCGGTAAAGCCAACTTCAACCTGCACCAGGGCGATGCGCTGAAGTTCGACTTCAACACCCTTGACGCCGCGCCCAACAGCCTGCGCGTGGTGGGTAACCTGCCGTACAACATCTCCACGCCGCTGATTTTCCACCTGCTGAACAATGCCGGGATCATTCGCGACATGCACTTCATGCTGCAAAAAGAAGTGGTGGAACGCTTGGCCGCCGGCCCGGGCGGTGGTGATTGGGGCCGCCTGTCGATCATGGTTCAGTACCACTGCCGCGTCGAACACCTGTTCAACGTCGGTCCGGGTGCGTTCAACCCGCCGCCGAAGGTCGACTCGGCTATCGTGCGCCTGGTGCCCCACGCTGTGTTGCCGCACCCTGCCAAGGATCACAAATTGCTCGAACGCGTGGTGCGCGAGGCCTTCAACCAACGCCGCAAGACCCTGCGCAACACACTCAAGGCACTGCTGAGCAACGCCGAGATCGAAGCAGCCGGCGTCGATGGCAGCCTGCGCCCCGAGCAACTGGACCTGGCCGCATTCGTGCGCCTGGCCGACCAGCTTGCCATCCAGCCTGTGCCCGCTGCGGATTGACCACCTTGCAGACAGGCCAGACACATGTCTGGCCTAGTGCCCACTTCTTGGCCTAGACTGATCCGCATCTGCAGTCCTCCGCTTTTGCTTTTAAGGCCCCTTGCATGTCCGATCCTCGTTACCAGATCGACGTCAGCGTCGTCACCCGCTTCCTCGCGGACCAATCGCAACCTGAGCACAACCGTTTCGCCTTTGCCTACACCGTTACGGTGAAGAACAACGGGCTGGTGCCAGCCAAGCTGCTGTCCCGCCACTGGGTGATCACCGACGGTGACGGCCAGGTCGAAGAAGTGCGTGGTGCCGGCGTGGTTGGCCAACAGCCGCTGATCGACATCGGCGCTAGCCACACCTACAGCAGCGGCACGGTGATGACCTCCAAGGTCGGTACCATGCAAGGCTCGTATCAGATGAAAGCCACCGACGGCCAGTTTTTCGACGCCATCATCAAGCCTTTCCGCCTCGCCGTGCCGGGAGCCCTGCACTGATGGCGACCTACGCGGTCGGCGACCTGCAAGGCTGCCTGGAGCCCCTCAAATGCCTGCTTGAACGCGTGGCCTTCCATCCGGCGACTGATCGCCTGTGGCTGGTGGGCGACCTGGTCAATCGCGGCCCCGAGTCCCTGGCAACCCTGCGCTACTTATATGGCCTGCGTGACTCCCTGGTGTGCGTACTGGGCAACCATGACCTGCACTTGCTGGCGACCGGCAACAACATCGAACGCCTGAAAAAAGGCGACACCCTGCGGGAAATCCTTGAAGCGCCCGACCGCGCCGATCTGCTCGACTGGCTGCGCCGGCAAAAGATCATGCATTACGACGAAGGCCGCAACATGGCCCTGGTCCACGCAGGCATCCCACCGCAATGGACCTTGAAGAAAGCCCTCAAGTACGCCGCCGAAGTCGAACACGCCCTGGCCGATGACAGCCTGTACCCCGCCTACCTCGATGGCATGTACGGTAATGAGCCAGTGAAATGGGACAGCGACCTGACGGGCGTCACTCGCCTGCGGGTGATCACCAACTATTTCACGCGCATGCGCTTCTGCACTGCCGACGGCAAGCTGGACCTCAAGAGCAAGGAAGGCACCGACACCGCCCTGCCCGGCTACAAGCCATGGTTCGCCCATAAAGAGCGCAAGACCCGTGACACGAAGATCATCTTCGGCCACTGGGCAGCCTTGGAAGGCAAGTGCGACGAGCCCGGCGTGTTCGCCCTCGACACCGGCTGCGTGTGGGGCGGCGCCATGACCATGATGAACATCGACACCGGCGAGTTTCACAGCTGCCAGTGCGAATCCCGACTTCCCATACAGCAGGCCGCAATCAAGCCTTAGGAGCCCGCCATGAGCGAATTCAAACGTATCACGCCCGAACAAGCCGACGCCCTGCGCAAGCAAGGCGCAGTGGTCGTCGACATTCGTGATCAGCCTACTTATTCGGCTGCTCACATCACCGGCGCCAAACACCTGGACAACGTCAACATCGCCGACTTCATCCGCGCCGCCGACCTCGACGCGCCGGTGATCGTGGCCTGTTACCACGGCAACTCCAGCCAAAGCGCAGCCGCTTATCTGGTCAGCCAGGGTTTCTCCGAAGTCTATAGCCTGGACGGCGGTTTTGAGCTGTGGAGTAAGACCTACCCTGCAGAAATTTCTCGGGGCGATTCGGAATAATTTTTTTCATACCCCGCTACCCCACGTATCGCTTGGGCTCGCGCCGTTTCTGACGAACGGTGCGGCCAAACTAATTGCTTATACCTTCTTGACCTCCCCGATTCCGAACTATCCTTAAGCGCAGGCCATCCGAATCAGGGGAGAGCCGGTACACCGGCGTGCGGGTCATCGGTAGCGTTTAGGGTGTTCTGGGGGGAAAACGGCCATTGGCGATCGTCAATGACTGCCAGCATCGACTGATTGATCCGGCGTCGGCTCCACGTATCGAGCGAGGTGACGACGTTATGAGTATTTTTAGCCACTTCCAACAACGCTTCGCGTCCACACAGCAGGAAGAACTCACGCTTCAAGAGTATCTCGAGCTGTGCAAGCAGGACCGCAGCACCTACGCGTCCGCCGCCGAACGCCTGCTATTGGCGATTGGCGAGCCGGAGCTGATAGACACCTCGAACAACTCGCGCCTGTCGCGAATCTTCTCCAACAAGGTGATCCGCCGGTACCCGGCCTTTGAAGACTTCCACGGAATGGAAGAATGCATTGACCAGATCGTCTCCTACTTCCGCCACGCCGCCCAAGGCCTGGAAGAGAAGAAACAGATCCTCTACCTGCTCGGCCCCGTCGGTGGCGGTAAGTCGTCCCTGGCCGAGAAACTCAAACAACTCATCGAGAAAGTGCCCTTCTACGCGATCAAGGGCTCGCCAGTCTTCGAGTCGCCCCTGGGCCTGTTCAACGCCACGGAAGATGGCGCGATCCTCGAAGAAGACTTCGGCATCCCACGGCGTTACCTCAACACCATCATGTCGCCCTGGGCTACCAAGCGCCTGGCCGAGTTTGGCGGTGACATCAGCCAGTTCCGCGTGGTCAAGCTCTACCCATCGATCCTTAACCAGATCGGCGTGGCCAAGACCGAACCGGGCGATGAGAACAACCAGGACATTTCGGCGCTGGTCGGCAAAGTCGATATCCGCAAGCTTGAGGAATTCCCACAGAATGACGCCGACGCCTACAGCTACTCGGGCGCACTGTGCCGGGCCAACCAGGGCCTGATGGAATTCGTGGAAATGTTCAAGGCCCCGATCAAGGTGCTGCACCCACTGCTCACCGCCACCCAGGAAGGTAACTACAACAGCACCGAGGGCCTGGGCGCGATCCCGTTCACCGGGATCCTGCTGGCCCACTCCAACGAATCGGAATGGCACACCTTCCGCAACAACAAGAACAACGAAGCTTTCATCGACCGGATCTATATCGTCAAGGTGCCGTACTGCCTGCGAGTCAGCGATGAAATCAAGATCTACGACAAGCTGCTGTTCAACAGCTCCCTGGCCAAGGCTCATTGCGCGCCTGACACCCTGAAGATGCTCGCCCAGTTCACCGTGCTGTCTCGCCTCAAGGAGCCCGAGAACTCGAATATCTACTCGAAGATGCGCGTGTACGACGGTGAAAACCTCAAGGACACCGACCCCAAGGCCAAGTCGATCCAGGAATACCGCGATACGGCGGGCGTGGATGAGGGCATGAACGGGCTGTCGACGCGCTTTGCCTTCAAGATCCTGTCCAAAGTCTTCAACTTCGACCCCCATGAGATCGCCGCCAACCCGGTGCACCTGCTCTATGTGCTGGAACAGCAGATCGAACAGGAACAATTCCAGGCCGAAACCCGCGAACGCTATCTGCGCTTCCTCAAGGAGTACCTGGCGCCGCGCTACATCGAGTTCATCGGCAAGGAAATCCAGACTGCCTACCTGGAGTCCTACAGCGAATACGGCCAGAACATCTTCGACCGCTACGTGCTGTACGCCGACTTCTGGATCCAGGACCAGGAATACCGCGACCCGGAAACCGGCGAAATTCTCAATCGCGTGGCCCTCAACGAGGAACTGGAAAAAATCGAAAAACCGGCCGGCATCAGCAATCCGAAGGATTTCCGCAACGAGATCGTCAACTTCGTACTGCGCGCCCGCGCCAACAACAATGGCAAGAACCCAACCTGGCTCAGCTACGAGAAGCTACGAGTAGTCATCGAGAAGAAAATGTTCTCCAACACCGAGGATCTGCTGCCAGTCATCAGCTTCAACGCCAAGGCCAGCAAGGAGGATCAGCAAAAACACAACGACTTCGTCACACGAATGGTCGAGCGTGGCTACACCGACAAACAGGTACGGCTTCTGTCGGAATGGTACCTACGGGTCCGGAAATCGCAGTAAGAGAAGCAGCTGCAAGCTTCTAGCTACAAGCTGCAAGAGAAAAGCCACTGATCCGAATATCAGCGGGCTCTCTCTTGCAGCTTGAAGCTTACGACTTGAAGCTCCCCGGAGGGGCCTATGAGCTATGTGATCGACCGACGCCTCAATGGCAAGAACAAGAGCACGGTAAACCGCCAGCGTTTCCTGCGGCGTTACCGTGATCACATCAAAAAGGCGGTGGAAGAGGCCGTCAGCCGCCGCTCCATCACCGACATGGAACATGGCGAGCAAATCAGCATTCCCGGACGGGACATCGACGAACCGGTGCTGCACCACGGCCGGGGCGGTAAACAGACCGTCGTACACCCCGGCAACAAGGAATTCACCACCGGCGAACATATCCAGCGCCCCCAGGGTGGCGGCGGCGGCAAAGGCCCTGGCAAGGCAGGCAACTCCGGCGAGGGCATGGATGAGTTCGTGTTCCAGATCACCCAGGAAGAGTTTCTCGAATTCATGTTCGAGGATCTGGAGCTACCCAACCTGGTCAAACGCAACCTCACCGGCACCGACACCTTCAAGACCGTGCGCGCTGGTATCAGCAACGAGGGCAACCCTTCGCGCATCAACATCATCCGCACTCTGCGTTCGGCCCATGCGCGACGCATCGCACTGTCGGGCAGCAGCCGCGCCAAACTGAGGGATGCCAAGGAAGAGCTGGCACGTCTGAAGCGCGAAGAACCGGATAACTTCGGCGATATCCAGGAAATAGAAGCAGAAATCGAGAAACTCAGCGCGCGTATTCACCGCGTGCCGTTCCTCGACACCTTCGACCTCAAATACAACCTGCTGGTCAAACAGCCCAACCCCAGCTCCAAGGCCGTGATGTTCTGCCTGATGGACGTGTCCGGCTCCATGACCCAAGCCACCAAGGACATCGCCAAGCGCTTCTTTATCCTGTTGTACCTGTTTCTGAAGCGAAACTACGACAAGATCGACGTGGTGTTCATCCGCCATCACACCAGCGCCCGGGAAGTGGATGAAGAGGAGTTTTTCTACTCGCGGGAAACCGGCGGCACTATCGTTTCCAGCGCCTTGAAACTGATGCAGGAGATCATGGCCGAGCGCTACCCGGCCAACGAGTGGAACATATATGCCGCCCAGGCCTCCGACGGCGACAACTGGAATGACGACTCGCCGATCTGCCGCGACATCCTCATCAACCAGATCATGCCGTTTGTGCAGTACTACACCTATGTCGAAATTACCCCTCGTGAGCATCAGGCACTGTGGTTCGAATACGAGCGCATCGGTGAAGCCTTTACCGATACGTTCGCCCAACAGCAACTGGTCTCGGCCGGCGATATCTATCCGGTCTTCCGTGAACTCTTCCAGCGCAGGTTAGTGACATGACCGCCAAAAAAGAGCAGAAGCGCCAACCCATCTCCACGGGGTCCGAATGGACCTTTGAACTGATCCAGGCCTATGACCGGGAAATCAGCCGCATCGCGGCGGGTTATGCCCTGGATACCTACCCCAATCAGATTGAGGTGATCACCGCCGAACAGATGATGGATGCCTATGCCTCAGTGGGCATGCCCCTGGGTTATCACCACTGGTCCTACGGCAAACACTTCCTCAGCACCGAGAAGTCCTACACTCGCGGCCAGATGGGCCTGGCCTACGAAATCGTGATCAACTCCGACCCCTGCATCGCCTACCTGATGGAAGAAAACACCATCTGCATGCAGGCACTGGTGGTGGCCCACGCCTGCTATGGGCATAACAGCTTTTTCAAGGGCAACTACCTGTTCCGCACCTGGACCGATGCCAGTTCGATCATTGATTACCTGGTGTTCGCCAAGCAGTACATCATGCAGTGCGAAGAACGCCACGGGATCGACGCGGTGGAAGACCTGCTCGACTCCTGCCACGCCCTGATGAACTACGGCGTCGACCGCTACAAACGCCCGTACCCGATTTCGGCCGAGGAAGAACGCCTGCGCCAGGCGGAGCGCGAGGAGCACTTGCAGAAGCAGATCAACGATCTGTGGCGCACCATTCCCAAGCGCGCCGGAAAAAACAGTGACAAGGACAATGCGCGCTTCCCCTCCGAACCTCAGGAAAACATCCTGTATTTCCTGGAAAAACACGCACCGCTGCTGGAGCCGTGGCAGCGGGAAATCGTGCGCATCGTGCGCAAGATCGCCCAGTATTTTTATCCACAGCGCCAGACCCAAGTGATGAACGAGGGCTGGGCGACGTTCTGGCACTACACGCTGATGAACGATCTGTATGACGAGGGCCTGGTAACCGACGGCTTCATGATGGAGTTCCTCACCTCTCATACCAGCGTGGTGTTCCAGCCCGGCTTCGACAGCCCGTACTACAGCGGTATCAACCCCTACGCGCTGGGGTTTGCCATGTACCGCGACATTCGGCGCATGTGCGAACACCCCACCGACGAAGACCGCCGCTGGTTCCCGGAAATCGCGGGCAGCGACTGGCTGTCCACTATCAAATTCGCCATGAGCAGCTTCAAGGATGAGAGTTTCATCCTGCAGTACCTGTCGCCCAAGGTGATCCGCGACCTCAAGCTGTTCAGCATTCTCGATGACGACCTCAAGGACGACCTGGTGGTACCGGCCATCCACGACGAACCCGGCTACCGCATCATCCGCGAGACCCTGGCGGCACAGTACAACCTCGGCAACCGCGAGCCCAACGTGCAGATCTACAGCATCGATGTACGCGGCGACCGCTCCCTCACGCTGCGTCACCAGCAGCACGACCGCAAGCCACTGGGCGAATCCACCGAGGAAGTGCTCAAGCACCTGCACCGGCTGTGGGGCTTCGATATCCACCTGGAAACCTTGCAGGGCGACCAGGTGATGAAAACCCACCATGTCCCACCACGCAGCGATCACAACGACAACGATTACGGCCGCCTGGACCTGGCCGTCGTTCATCTCTGAAACAGCAAAGCCTCCATTGGTCAGGCACAGGCGGTATCCTGTGCCGCTAACGGAGGCTTTTTCATGAAAATCTACAAAGTCGGCGGTGCGGTGCGCGACCGCTTGCTGGGCATCAAGGTCACCGATATCGACCGCGTTGTCGTCGGTGCGAGCACCGACGAGATGCTTGCCAAGGGTTTTAAGCCGGTCGGCTCGGACTTCCCGGTATTCCTCGACCCTAAGAATGGTGAGGAATACGCCCTCGCCCGTACCGAACGCAAGAGCGGCCGGGGTTACGGTGGCTTTGTGTTCCACGCAAACCCCGACGTCACCCTGGAAGAAGACCTGATTCGCCGCGACCTGACTATTAACGCGATGGCGGAAGACGACGACGGCAACCTGACCGACCCCTACCATGGCCAGCGAGATCTGGAAGCACGCATTCTGCGTCACGTTTCCCCCGCATTCGCCGAAGATCCCCTGCGAGTGTTGCGCGTTGCCCGCTTTGCCGCACGCTATGCGCACCTGGGTTTCCGCGTCGCGCCGGAGACGCTTGAACTGATGCGTCAACTCAGCGAGTCCGGTGAACTGGAAGCTCTCACACCCGAACGCAGCTGGAAGGAAATCTCCCGGGCACTGATGGAAGACCAACCCCAGGTGTTCATCCAGGTCCTGCGCGATTGCAACGCCCTGAAAACCCTGATGCCGGAAGTGGATGCGCTGTTCGGCGTACCGCAACCCGAGGCCCACCACCCCGAGATCGATACTGGCGTGCACACATTGAGCGTGCTGGAACAGGCCGCCCAGCACAAACAGCCGCTGAGCGTGCGCTGGGCCTGCCTGCTGCACGACGTGGGCAAAGGCCTGACACCTGTGGATAAGTTGCCGCAGCACATCGCGCATGAACATCGTGGTTTGAAGCTGATAAAGGCGGTCAGCGAACGCTTCAAGGTGCCGAGGGATTGCCAGGAATTGGCGTTGCTAGTGGGCCAATACCACACCCACGGCCACCGTGCCCTGGAGCTCAAAGCCTCGACATTGCTGGAGTTGCTGCAGAGTTTTGACGTGTACCGCCGGCCACAGCGCTTTGAAGAGTTCGTGAGTGCCTGCGAAATGGACGCCCGGGGCCGCAAGGGCTTTGAGCAGCGCAGTTATCCACAGGCGGATTACTTGCGCGGGGCGGCACAGGCCGCGCGCGCAGTGGCGGTGGCGCCGCTGCTGGAGAAGGGTTTCAAAGGCCCGGAACTGGGTGAGGCCTTGAAACGCGAGCGGCTCAAGGCGTTGCAGGCCTTCAAGGACCAACGCGCCCTATCGAATTAGAAGCGCGCTCGGCGTCAGTTGCTGGCCCTGCCACTCAAAGGCGACAGGCGCCAGTACCTGGTCGATCTGCGCATCGCGCCACAGCTCAGCCAGGGTCTTACCCACTTCAGGGTGTACACGCTCTGGCGCCATCAACGACAACGGCCACAGCACAAAGGCATTCTTCAGGATCTCTGCGCGAGGCAGGACCAGACCATCGAAGTTACCCACCAACTCGCCATACAGCAGCACATCGATATCCAGCGGCAGGCCCTTGCGGTCCGGCGCATAGCGACCATTCTCGGCCTCTATGAACTTGAGCCGACGATCGAGCTCTCTCAATGGCAAATCGGTATAAGCCGACACCACGAGGTTGAAGAACGGCCCGCTCTTGATACCCACCGGCTGGCTCTCGAACACTGCCGAGCAACGCATCTGCGTCAAAAAGCTCGCCAATGCGTCAAGACCGGCACGTAGATGGGCCTCGCGCTCGATATTGCTGCCGAGGCCAAGGTAAACCTGAGTCAGCGACATCCGCGCTCGATCTCCACGCCGACACCCTTGGCGGCCGGCACGGCGCCCGGCTTGGTCAGCTTGAGGTGCAACCAGGGAATCTGGAACTCACTCATGAGCACTTCAGCCAGGCGTTCGGCAAAGGTTTCCACCAATTGGTACTGAGACTGTTCGGCAAAGGCCTGGATACGCGCGGACACGCTGGCGTAATCCAGCGCCAGGGTCAGATCGTCACCGGCCGCGGCAGGGCGATTGTCCCAGGCGAAGTTCAGGTCCAGGCGCAGGCATTGGCGGATCCCGCGCTCCCAGTCGTAGGCCCCGATAACGGTGTCGACTTCCAGGCCTTCGATAAACACTCTGTCCAAGCTCTTCTCCGCAGCACGACAAGGGCGCGATGCCCCGTTAGAATCAGGGCGTCCTCGCCCGGAATAGTTAGCATGTTTTGGTCACTGGCGATTCTCGCCTACCTGCTCGGCTCGCTGTCCTTCGCCATTTTGCTCAGCCGCCTGACGGGAAATCCCGATCCGCGAATGGGTGGCTCAGGCAATGCCGGCGCCACCAATATGTTGCGCCTGGCCGGCAAGAAGCTCGCCGTACTGACGCTGCTGGGCGATGTGTGCAAGGGCCTGTTGCCCGTGCTGATCGCCAGCCTCGCCGGCCTGCCTCTGCAACAGCAGGCCTGGGTTGGCGTGTGCGCCGTCCTCGGCCACCTGTTTCCACTGTACTTCCGCTTTCGCGGCGGCAAAGGCGTCGCCACGGCGGCCGGCATGCTGCTGGGGATTTACCCGCCGGCGGCGTTACTGGCCGTTGTCGCGTGGCTTCTGACGTTCTACCTGACCCGCACCAGCTCCTTGGCGGCACTGATCGCCACACCGCTCACCCTGCCGTTGCTGGCCTGGCAGGAACCGGCGGCGCTGTTGCCGATGAGCGTGCTGACACTGCTGATCGTCTGGCGCCACCGCGGCAATTTACGCGACCTGTTCGCCGGGCGCGAACGGCATTTTTAAATACCCTCGACGAGCCCGGCACTCCCTGTGCCTTACAACGGCGACAACTGCTCCATCGGCCAACGCGCCTGCACGCTGATCGCCAGGCTTTCGTGCTGCCCGGCTTGCAGGCGCTGACAACCGGCATAGGCGATCATCGCGCCATTGTCGGTGCAGAACTCAGGACGGGCGTAGAACACATCCCCCTTCATGTCGCCGAGCATTTTCTCCAGTGAAGCGCGCAAAGCCTTATTGGCGCTGACACCGCCAGCGATCACCAGACGCTTCATGCCGGCCTGCTTCAGGGCCCGCTTGCACTTGATGGTCAAAGTCTCCACCACCGCCTGCTGGAACGCCAGCGCGATGTCGCAACGGGCTTGCTGACAGTCGTCCCCGGCGCTGACGCTCTGCTGCCAGGTATTGAGCGCCGAGGTTTTCAGGCCGCTGAAGCTGAACATCAGGCCCGGCCGATCACACATCGGGCGCGGGAAGGTGTAGCGGCCAGCAACACCGCTTTCAGCAAGACGGGCGATTTCCGGACCACCGGGATAATTGAGGCCCATCATCTTCGCAGTTTTGTCGAATGCTTCGCCGGCGGCGTCATCCAGGGACTCGCCCAGAAGCGTGTATTGACCGATCCCGTCGACCTGAACCAACTGCGTATGCCCCCCCGAAACCAACAAAGCGACGAACGGGAACTGCGGCGGTGTTTTTTCCAGCATGGGCGCCAATAAATGGCCTTCCATGTGGTGCACGCCCAGGGCTGGAATCCCCCAGGCAAACGCCAGCGCCTGGGCGCAAGAGGCCCCAACCAGAAGGGCTCCAACCAATCCGGGGCCGGCGGTATAAGCGATCGCATCGATCTCGGTCGCTACACAGCCCGCCTCGTCCAGCACCTGGCGAATCAACGGCAGCATGCGCTTGACGTGATCACGGCTGGCCAGCTCCGGCACCACGCCGCCATAGGCGCGGTGCAGGTCGATCTGACTGAACAGTGCGTCGGCCAAAAGCCCGCGCTCACTGTCGTATAGGGCGACACCGGTTTCATCGCAGGAGGTTTCAAGTCCCAGTACTAGCATGGGTTTGCGCCTTGTAGAGGCTGAATTCGAAGGCGCGCATAATAGTCGCCACTCCCCCTCCCGACTAGCGGTTTTCGATCAGAGGCTTTGCATTCCGGTCAATGAGGGGTTAACATCCGCAACCCTTAAAAACCGACGACCTCAGCCGCGAATTTTTTGCGACGAGAACGTTGATCCCGGTAATGAAAGAAGGTAGCTCTGGATGCCAGCCGTCAAAGTAAAAGAGAACGAACCCTTCGACGTAGCTCTGCGTCGTTTCAAGCGCTCCTGCGAAAAAGCCGGTGTTCTGGCTGAAGTTCGTAGCCGCGAATTTTACGAGAAGCCAACTTCTGAGCGTAAGCGCAAAGCAGCAGCCGCTGTTAAGCGTCACGCCAAGAAAGTTCAGCGCGAGCAGCGTCGCGCCGTTCGTCTGTACTAATACACAGACGTTCGTAGCAAGCTTCTGCCAAGCCCGGCCCTCAGCCGGGCTATTGGCATTTGCGGATATCGCTTGATGCTTCACCGTCGACGCCGCACACGCGACCGAGACACCGCTTCACACGTCAGGACTGGCTCTTCTGCCAGCGGTGCACGTCTCTTCTGACGAGCCTAACAAGGCTACTGACGAGCACACTTATTCTTTAATCAGGCGATCAACCGGTCGGCTGTGCCCATCGATAAGCTTCCGTGGCCCACCATTGGCCAATACCGGATGCCAGGGCAACATTTCTTCGCCGACCACTGGATAGACACTAACGTCAGTGAATGTTCGGCAGATACACTTCCTGACAGCCCAAGCAGACGATTGCTGATCAAGCCGTTCGATACGTGCGCTTGAACACTTCATGGGCCCTCATTTACACGCAGTGATGACGAGAACGCCATGGCCGGGCTGATTCCCCAGAGCTTTATTGACGACCTTCTGAACCGCACCGACATCGTCGATGTTGTCAGCTCGCGCCTGCAAATGAAGAAGGCCGGCAAGAACTACACTGCCTGCTGCCCGTTCCACAAGGAAAAGACCCCGTCGTTCAGCGTCAGCCCCGACAAGCAGTTCTACTACTGTTTCGGCTGCGGCGCGGGTGGCAATGCCCTCGGTTTCATCATGGACCACGACAACCTGGACTTCCCCCAGGCCGTCGAGGAACTGGCGAAAGCCGCCGGCATGGAAATCCCCCGCGAAGAAAGTGGCCGCCCACACAAACCACGGCAACCCACCGATTCGCCGCTCTATCCGTTGCTGACCGCTGCGGCCGACTTTTACCGCCAGGCACTTAAAAGCCATCCACAGCGCAAGGCCGCCGTCGATTACCTGAAGGGCCGTGGCCTTACCGGTGAAATCGCCCGTGACTTCGGCCTGGGTTTCGCTCCGCCTGGCTGGGACAACCTGTACAAGCACCTGAGCAGCGACACCCTCCAGCAAAAAGCCATGATCGACGCCGGCCTGCTGGTGGAAAACGCCGAGACCGGCAAACGCTACGACCGCTTCCGCGACCGCGTGATGTTCCCGATCCGCGACAGCCGTGGCCGCATCATCGCCTTTGGCGGCCGGGTTCTGGGAGATGACAAGCCCAAGTACCTGAACTCCCCGGAGACACCAGTGTTCCACAAGGGCCAGGAGCTCTACGGCCTGTTCGAAGCGCGCAAAAACAACCGCAACCTCGATGAAATCATCGTGGTTGAAGGCTATATGGACGTGATCGCGCTCGCGCAACAAGGCTTACGCAACGCGGTGGCAACCCTCGGCACCGCCACCAGCGAAGAACACATGAAGCGCCTGTTCCGCGTGGTGCCCAGCGTCTTGTTCTGCTTCGACGGCGACCAGGCCGGCCGCAACGCTGCCTGGCGCGCCCTCGAAGCCACGCTGACAAGCCTGCAGGATGGGCGCCGCGCGCGCTTTTTGTTCCTGCCCGAAGGCGAAGACCCGGACACCCTGGTGCGCTCCGAAGGCACCGACGCATTCCGCGCGCGCATCAATCAACACGCGCAGCCGCTGGCGGATTATTTCTTCCAGCAACTGACCGAAGAAGCCGACCCGCGCTCCCTCGAAGGCAAGGCCCATATGGCCACCCTCGCCGCGCCGCTCATCGACAAAGTACCGGGCGCCAACCTGCGCACCCTGATGCGCCAGCGCCTGCTGGAAATTACCGGATTGAGCGGGGAAGCCGTCACCCAGCTGGTGCATAGCGCGCCACAGGACGCGCCCCCCGCCTATGACCCAGGCATGGACTACGACGCCATGCCGGACTATGCCGACTTCCACCAACCGCAGGAAGCCTATGCGCCCCAGCAGGAGTGGACACCGAAGAAACCCGGCGCGGGCGGCAAGAAGTGGGACAAGAAACCCTGGAGCAAGAACGGCAAGCGCGGTGATCGCGATGAGCCCTATGCTCCGCGCACACCGGTTGCGGTAGAAGCCCCCACACTGATTGCCCTGCGCACGCTCATCCACCACCCGCAATTGGCGGGCAAGGTTGAGAGTGCCGAACATTTTGCCAACGAAAGCAACACCTACGCACAGGTACTGATCGCATTGATCGAGGCTGTGCAGAAAAATCCTAAGCTAAACTCTATTCAGCTGATGGCTCGCTGGCATGGCACGGAACAAGGCCGCCTGCTCAAAGCCCTCGCGGAAAAGGAGTGGCTAATTGACGGCGATAACCTTGAACAACAGTTTTTAGACACCATTACTAGGTTATCCGCGGGTCAGCATACGCAGACCCTCGATGAACTCATCAAGAGAGCGAGGCAGCCGGGATTATCGGCTGAAGAGCAAATTCAGATAGCAAAACAGATGCGCGACCTCTTAAAACAGAATGTTTCCGCATCAAACCCGACCTCAGCTGGCGTGTGAGGTCATAGCTCGGGTATAATCCTCGGCTTGTTTTTTGCCCGCCAAGACCTTCAGTGGATAGGGTGTTATGTCCGGAAAAGCGCAACAGCAGTCTCGTATCAAAGAGTTGATCACCCTGGGTCGTGAGCAGAAGTATCTGACTTACGCAGAGGTCAACGATCACCTGCCTGAGGATATTTCAGATCCTGAGCAGGTGGAAGACATCATCCGCATGATTAACGACATGGGGATCCCCGTACACGAGAGTGCTCCGGATGCGGACGCCCTTATGTTGGCCGACGCCGATACCGATGAGGCAGCCGCTGAAGAAGCCGCTGCCGCACTGGCCGCGGTGGAGACCGACATCGGTCGCACGACTGACCCTGTGCGCATGTATATGCGTGAAATGGGTACCGTCGAGTTGCTGACGCGCGAAGGCGAGATCGAAATCGCCAAGCGTATCGAAGAGGGCATCCGTGAAGTGATGGGCGCAATCGCGCACTTCCCTGGCACGGTTGACCACATTCTCTCCGAGTACACTCGCGTCACCACCGAAGGTGGCCGCCTGTCCGACGTCCTGAGCGGTTATATCGACCCGGACGACGGCATTGCGCCACCTGCTGCCGAAGTACCGCCGCCGGTCGACCCGAAAGCCGCGAAAGCGGACGACGACGCCGAAGACGACGACGCCGAAGCCAGCAGTGACGACGAAGATGAAGTCGAAAGCGGCCCAGACCCGATCATCGCTGCCCAGCGTTTCGGGGCGGTTTCCGATCAAATGGAAATCACCCGCAAGGCCCTGAAAAAGCACGGTCGCGCCAACAAGCAGGCAATCGCCGAGCTGCTGGCCCTGGCTGAGCTGTTCATGCCGATCAAGCTGGTACCGAAGCAATTCGAAGGCCTGGTTGAGCGCGTTCGTAGCGCCCTTGAGCGTCTGCGTGCACAAGAGCGTGCGATCATGCAGCTCTGTGTCCGTGATGCGCGCATGCCGCGTACTGACTTCCTGCGCCAGTTCCCGGGCAACGAAGTTGACGAAAGCTGGACCGAGGCCCTGGCCAAAGGCAAGGCGAAGTACGCCGAAGCCATCGGTCGCCTGCAGCCGGACATCATCCGTTGCCAGCAGAAGCTGAGCGCACTCGAGACCGAAACCGGTCTGACGATTGCCGAGATCAAGGACATCAACCGTCGCATGTCGATCGGTGAGGCCAAGGCCCGCCGCGCGAAGAAAGAGATGGTTGAAGCGAACTTGCGTCTGGTGATCTCCATCGCCAAGAAGTACACCAACCGTGGCCTGCAGTTCCTCGACCTGATCCAGGAAGGCAACATCGGCTTGATGAAGGCTGTGGACAAGTTCGAATACCGTCGCGGCTACAAGTTCTCGACTTATGCCACCTGGTGGATCCGTCAAGCGATCACTCGCTCGATCGCCGACCAGGCCCGCACCATCCGTATTCCGGTGCACATGATCGAGACCATCAACAAGCTCAACCGTATTTCCCGGCAGATGTTGCAGGAAATGGGCCGTGAACCGACCCCGGAAGAGCTGGGCGAACGCATGGAAATGCCTGAGGATAAAATCCGCAAGGTATTGAAGATCGCTAAAGAGCCGATCTCCATGGAAACCCCGATCGGCGACGACGAAGACTCCCACCTGGGTGACTTCATCGAAGACTCGACCATGCAGTCGCCAATCGATGTCGCCACCGTTGAGAGCCTCAAGGAAGCGACACGCGATGTACTCTCCGGCCTCACCGCCCGTGAAGCCAAGGTACTGCGCATGCGTTTTGGCATCGACATGAATACCGACCACACCCTTGAGGAAGTCGGTAAACAGTTTGACGTGACCCGCGAGCGGATCCGTCAGATCGAAGCCAAGGCATTGCGCAAGTTGCGCCACCCGACGCGAAGCGAGCATCTCCGCTCCTTCCTCGACGAGTGATCCCAAAACCCCCGGCCCTGGCCGGGGGTTTTGCTTTCTACGAACGACTTTGTACAGATTCACTGACACGCAGCACTCCCCCTCCCGAAATGCCCGTCTACACTCGAAACATTCCCCGTGCCATAACGAGACCGTTATGCCCAGACTGCCGACCGTGATACTGCTGTCGCTGCTGACCTGGACCGCAACGGCTGGCGCGTTGACTCTCACTGATGATGAGCGTGGCTGGTTGGCGGACCATCAGGAGCTACGCCTTGGAGTAGACGCCTCCTGGCCCCCCTTCGAGTTCCTTGATGAAAATGGACGTTATCAAGGTTTGTCGGCCGATCACGTACGCCTGATCCAGGACCGCCTGGGCGTCAGGGTCAAGATACTCGAGGCGCCGAGCTGGAGCGCCGTCCTGGAGATGGCCCGCAACAACCAGCTCGATCTTATCCCCGGCATCATGTCGACCCCGGAACGTCAGAACTACCTGGCCTTCACGCGGCCCTATATCGACTTCCCGATGGTCATTCTTGCCCACGAAGGCGGAGCGCGCCCACGCAATCTCAAGGACCTTTATGGATTGAAGATCGCCGTGGTAGAAAACTACGCCCCCCACGAGCTGTTGCGCACCCATCACCCTGACCTCAACCTGGTAGCCCTGCCCAATGCCAGCTCCACGTTGCAGGCCCTGGCCACCGGTGAAGTGGACGCGGTGGTCAGCGACCTGGCGTCCAGCGTCTGGAGCCTGCGAGAACTCAAGCTCGACGGCCTATACGTCAGTGGCGAAACGCCCTACCGCTATCAATTGGCGATGGGCGTACCCCACGACGACAAGATGCTGGTGGGCATCCTGGACAAAGTCCTTGCCGACCTCAGCCCGGACGAAACCAACGCGATTCATCAGCACTGGGTGGGCAACTTCACCGATAACCGTACTTTCTGGAACGACTTGCTGATATACGGCCTGCCCGCCGTACTATTGTTGAGTACCGTTTTGGCCGTCGTGATTCGGATCAACCGCCGGCTCAGCTCGGAAATTTCCCGGCGCGTCGACCTTGAACAGGAACTGCGCAGCAGCGAATACCATTATCGCGGGCTGGTGGAGAGCTTGTCGGCCATCGCCTGGGAAGCCAGCATCACCGACTTCACCTACAGCTACGTGTCACCCCACGCCGAGGATCTGCTCGGTTACCCGCGCGACCACTGGCTGATCCCTGGCTTCTGGCGCAACATTATCCACCCCGCCGACCTGCTCCGTGCCGAAGCCTATTGCTACCGTGAAACCCGCGCCAAGCGCGATCACAGCATTGATTACCGAGTGATCACCGCCGACGGCCGCTGCTTATGGGTGCGCGATATTGTCAGCCTGATCGAACACGGGCATGAGCCCGTGCTACGCGGCTTGATGATTGATATCAGCGAGGCCAAGCGCACCGAAGAGGCGCTGCAACTGTCCGAACAGAAATTTGCCTCGGTATTCCAGCAATGCCCGGACATTCTGGTGATCGCGCGGCTTTCCGATGGCTGCCTGCTGGAAGTGAACAAGGCGTTCGAGGACCAGATCGGCCTGCTCGCCGAACAGGTCATCGGCAGAACCGCTACCGAGCTGAATATCTGGGGCATCGACGGCATCGGCCCCGAACTGCTGCAACGGCTGCAGACCACCAGCATTCGCAATCTGGAAATGCCCTTTCGGCGCAACAACGGCCAAGCCTTTACCGGGCTCATTTCGGCTGAGCCGTTCCAGCTCGATACCGTCGAGGCCATCGTGATGGTGGTACGCGATATCACTCAACTCAAGGAAACCCAGCAACAGCTGCAAACCTCCGAAGAGAAATTCGCCAAAGCCTTTCATGCCTCTCCCGACGGCTTGCTGCTGAGCCGCCAACGCGATGGCCTGCTGATTGAGGTGAACGACGGTTTCAGTCGTATCACTGGCTATCCCAGTACCACCTCAATAGACCAGTCGACCCTGGAACTGGGCATCTGGGCCGACCTCAACGAACGCAAGCACATGCTGGAACTGATGCACCGCGACGGATTTGTACGCGACTTCATCTGCCATATCCGTCGCGCCGACGGCATGATACGGCTGTGCGAGGTGTCCAGCCGCCCACTGCCCATTGGCGACGACGACTGCATGCTCACCATCGCCCGGGATATCACCGAGCGCCAGCTGATGCAGGAAAAACTGCAGCAGGCCGCCACCGTCTTCGAGAGTACCGCCGAGGGCGTATTGATCACCGACATCCGGCAGAACATCAGCGCCGTCAACCGCGCCTTCAGTGAAATCACCGGCTACAGCGAAGCCGAAGCCCTTGGCCACACCCCCCGCCTGCTTGCCTCTGGCCTGCATGACAGCGCGTTCTATGCGGCGATGTGGCACCAGTTGACGGCCCACGGCCATTGGCAGGGCGAAATCTCCAACCGTCGCAAGAACGGCGAGCTGTACCCTTGCTGGCTGACCATCAGCGCCGTGCGCAACCGTGACCAATTGATCACCCATTTCGTTGCGGTGTTTGCCGACATCTCCAGCCTCAAGCTCGCCCAGGCGCGCCTCGATTATCAGGCGCACCACGACCCGCTGACCGGCCTGCCCAACCGCACCCTATTTGAAAGCCGGCTGCAGGCCGCTCTCAACGGCCATCAGGAAACCGGTAAACAGGGCGCGGTGCTGTTCCTCGACCTGGACCGTTTCAAACACATCAATGACAGCCTCGGCCACCCGATCGGCGACCTGTTGCTCAAAGACATTGCCGTACGCCTCAAGGACCAACTGCGAGACATCGACACCGTTGCTCGCCTGGGCGGCGATGAATTCATCATCCTGCTGCCCGGCCTGCAACATGCCAGTGATGCCGAACAGTTGGCCAATAAACTACTGGACTGCTTCACCCCGCCGTTCCAGGCCGGCGAGCACGAGTTCTTTATCAGCGCCAGCATCGGCACCAGCCTGTACCCCCAAGACGGCACCGACGTCGCCACCCTGGTCAAGAACGCCGACGCCGCCATGTACCGTTCCAAGGCCAAGGGCCGTAACCGGGTCGAGTGCTATACCCGCGACCTCACTGCCCAGGCCAATGAGCGCGTCGCCTTGGAACATGAGCTGCGCCGCGCCATCGAGCGCAATGAGTTCAGCCTCTACTACCAACCCAAACTCAGCCTGGAAACCCAGGAACTGATCGGCGCCGAAGCCTTGATCCGCTGGCACCACCCGACCTTTGGGGACGTGCAGCCCGAACACTTCATCCCCCTGGCCGAAGAGAACGGCATGATCCTGCAGATTGGTGACTGGGTACTGGAACAGGCCTGCCGGCAACTGCACGCATGGCAAGGTACCTTCGAGGATTTCGGCCCCCTGTCGGTCAACCTTGCCGGCGCCCAGTTGCGCCATCCCAACCTGCTGTCGCGTATCGAACAACTGCTGCGCGACTACCACCTTGAACCCGGCTGCCTGCAACTGGAGATCACCGAAAACTTCATCATGAGCCAGGCCGAAGAAGCGCTGGAAGTGCTGCACCAACTCAAGCGCCTGGGCGTACAACTGGCGATCGATGATTTCGGCACCGGCTATTCGTCCCTCAGCTACCTCAAGCGCCTGCCACTGGACTTCCTGAAAATCGACCAATCCTTCGTCCGCGGCCTGCCCGACGACCCCCACGACGCCGCCATCGTGCGCGCCATCATCGCCCTGGGCCACAGCATGCAATTCACCATCATCGCCGAAGGCGTGGAAAACCCCGCGCAGCAAGCTTTCCTCGCGGCCGAGGGCTGCCAACAGATGCAAGGCTACATCGTCAGCCTGCCACTGCCGCCCGAACTTTTTGCGGCGACCTTCCTTCATATGAGCGTTAAGGATTTTTCGGATAGCACAGTGGAGAAACCATCGTTATAATCCGCGACCTATTCAGGGCCTATAGCTCAGTTGGTCAGAGCAGAGGACTCATAATCCTTTGGTCCACGGTTCAAGTCCGTGTGGGCCCACCAACTCCAAAGCCGCGCATTGCGCGGCTTTTGTGTGTCTGGCAGGGCGGTACCCGAGGGCGAACCAGAAGCGCCCACAAAACGTCCCCTTTCCTGGACGCTTGATCACTTCGCAAACAACTGCCCAATATCCTTGAACGCCTTGAACTCCAGTGCATTCCCGCACGGGTCAAACAAGAACAGCGTCGCCTGCTCCCCCACCTGTCCCTTGAAGCGAATATGCGGTTCCAGCACAAACTGGGTGTGCCGCGCCTGCAACCGGTCCGCCAGGGCATGCCAGTCGTCCCACCCCAGGACTACGCCAAAGTGCGGCACGGGTACATCGTGGCCGTCGACCGCGTTGGTGTGAGCGGCTTCCTGGGAGGCGGTTTTCGGGTGTTCGTGGATCACCAGTTGGTGGCCGAAGAAGTTGAAGTCGACCCAGTGTTCGCTTGAGCGCCCCTCCTCCAATCCGAAGATGTCAGCGTAGAAGTGCCTTGCAGCGGCTAGGTCGAATACCGGAATTGCCAGGTGAAAAGGAGCGAGTGTCATCAGGTCAAACCTCTGAGGGCATTTGGATTCGTCGAGTTTAGCCTTGCTCGATGCGATGAAAAGACGATAGTTTTTACATCGAGCTCAAATTATTTCGATGAATCGAGACGTTCATGCTGCGTGAGTTGAAGACCTTTATCGCGGTAACCCGCCATGGCACGTTTGCGGCGGCGGGCATGCATGTCGGGCTGACGCAGTCGGCAGTGAGTGCGCAGATTCGGCAGTTGGAGCAAGCGCTGGGGGTGCAACTGTTCGACCGTACCGGGCGCCAGGCCACGCTGAATGCGGCCGGCTTGCGTGCGCTGCCCTTGGCCCGGGAGATCCTCGAGACCTTCAACCGCATGGCGGTGCCGGTGGATGCCAATGAATACCGGGGTGAGTTGAAAGTCGGCGCCATCACCACCGCTCAAACCGGCCTGCTGCCCCAGGCACTGGTGCGTTTGCGCCAGGCCGCGCCGACCGTCGAGTGCAAGTTGGTGCCTGGGGTGTCCCTGGAGCTGTTGAGCCAGGTGGATGCTGGCGAGCTGGATTCGGCGATCATCATCCGCCCGCCCTTTGACCTGCCCAAGGAGCTGCATGTACAGCAGTTACGCAAGGAGCCGTTTGCGCTGGTGGTGCCGCGCACCCTGGCGGGCGACGATCCTTTGCATTTGCTCAGCACCCAACCCCATGTGCGCTACGACCGCGCGTCGTTTGGCGGTCGTTTGGTGAGCCGGTTTCTGCGCGAGCAAAAGCTCGAGGTGCAGGTGGCGCTGGAGTTGGACGAACTGGAAGCCATCGTCAAAATGGTTGAGTGCGGCCTCGGCGTGTCGCTGATTCCTCAAGCAGGCCTATGGCTGGAGCGCCCGTGCCAGGTCAGGATAATCCCGCTGGGCAACCTGACTTTTTACCGTGAAATCATCCTGCTAAGCCGTTACAGCCAACGTCATCTGCCGGTGCCGCAGCTGTTTGCCCGCTGCCTGCTTGCCGACGCAAGCCTGTAACATGCCCTCCCATTGCCGTCCGTACCGGAGCTTCCCTTGCCCGTCCTAGATGAAATCGATCGCCAGTTGATCGCCGCGCTGCAAATCAATGCCCGCGAAAGCGTGGCCATGCTTGCCCGGCAATTGGGCATCGCGCGCACCACGGTGACCTCGCGCCTGGCGCGCCTGGAGAAAACCCAGGTCATCACCGGTTATGGCGTGCGCCTCGGCCAACGCGTCGCCGACGGCGGTTTGCAGGCCTATGTAGGGATCACCGTACAGCCGCGGTCGGGCAAGGAAGTGCTGCGCAGGCTGAGCGCGATGGCGCAGGTGCAGCAGTTATGCGCGGTGAGCGGTGAGTTCGATTACGTCGCCTGGCTGCGCACCGACTCACCGGAGCAACTGGACCAATTGCTGGACCAGATCGGCAGTGTCGATGGCGTGGAGAAAACCACCACCTCAATCATCCTCAGTAACAAACTGGATCGCGGCCAACCAATATGACCGCCGATCTCGTCACTATGACTAAAAACAACTCAATACGACGACACTTTGCGTCTTATTAACGAGCGCAACGCTCCCTAAACTGGCTGCCATCTTTTCCTATACTCAACCGGGTTACCCCGCCGAGTCGTCAGTAAGGTCAGCCATGAGCATTCCTTCCAGCACCATCAGCAAAACCAATCGCCACCCTGCCGACGGCAAGAAGCCCATCACCATTTTTGGTCCGGACTTCCCGTTCGCTTTTGATGACTGGATTGAACATCCCGCCGGCCTGGGCAGTATCCCGGCCGAGCACCATGGCGCCGAAGTGGCGATCGTCGGCGCCGGTATCGCCGGGCTGGTAGCCGCCTACGAGCTGATGAAGCTGGGCCTTAAACCGGTGGTGTACGAAGCCTCGAAGATGGGCGGCCGCCTGCGCTCCCAGGCCTTCGAAGGTGCCGAGGGCATCATTGCCGAGCTGGGCGGCATGCGCTTCCCTGTATCGTCCACCGCGTTTTATCACTATGTGGACAAGCTGGGCCTGGAAACCAAACCGTTCCCCAACCCGCTGACTCCGGCCTCCGGCAGCACAGTGATCGACTTGGAAGGCCAGACCCATTACGCACAAAAACTGTCCGACTTACCTGCATTGTTCCAGGAAGTGGCTGACGCCTGGGCCGACGCCCTGGAGGCCGGTTCGCAGTTCGGCGATATCCAGCAAGCCATCCGCGACCGCGATGTGCCACGCCTCAAAGCCCTGTGGAATAAGCTGGTGCCCCTGTGGGACGACCGCACCTTCTACGATTTCGTCGCCACCTCCAAGGCCTTCGCCAAACTGTCGTTCCATCACCGCGAAGTATTTGGCCAGGTGGGTTTCGGTACCGGCGGCTGGGACTCGGACTTCCCCAACTCGATGCTGGAAATCTTCCGCGTGGTGATGACCAACTGCGACGACCACCAGCACCTGGTGGTCGGCGGCGTGGCCCAGGTGCCCATGGGTATCTGGCGCCATGTGCCGGAGCGCTGCGCGCACTGGCCGGCCGGCACCAGCCTCAGCTCGCTGCACAGCGGCGCGCCACGGGCCGGCGTCAAGCGCATCGCCCACGCGGCGCATGGCCGTTTCGCGGTCACCGATAACTACGGCGATACCCGCGAATACGCCGCCGTGCTGACCACCTGCCAGAGCTGGCTGCTGACCACCCAGATCGAGTGCGACGAAACCCTGTTTTCGCAAAAGATGTGGATGGCCCTGGACCGCACGCGCTACATGCAGTCGTCGAAAACCTTCGTGATGGTCGACCGCCCCTTCTGGAAAGACAAAGACCCGGAAACCGGCCGCGACCTGATGAGCATGACCCTCACCGATCGCCTGACCCGTGGCACCTATCTGTTCGACAACGGCGACGACAAGCCGGGAGTGATCTGCCTGTCGTATTCCTGGATGAGCGACGCGCTGAAAATGCTCCCGCAGCCCATCGATAAGCGGGTGAAACTGGCCCTGGACGCCCTGAACAAGATCTACCCGAAAGTCGATATCAAGGCGCGCATCATCGGCGACCCGATCACTGTGTCCTGGGAGGCCGACCCTCATTTCCTCGGCGCCTTCAAAGGCGCGTTGCCCGGCCACTATCGCTACAATCAGCGGATGTACGCACACTTCATGCAAAAGGACATGCCGGCCGAGCAACGCGGGATTTTCATCGCCGGCGACGACGTTTCCTGGACCCCGGCCTGGGTCGAAGGCGCCGTACAGACCTCGCTGAACGCGGTGTGGGGCATCATGACCCACTTCGGTGGCAGCACCCACGCCGAGAACCCTGGGCCAGGCGACGTGTTCGACGAGATCGGGCCAATCGCCCTGGCCGATTAAGGAGCTGCCCCATGCGTATCGCCCTGTACCAATGCCCGCCGCTGCCCCTGGACGTGGCCGGCAACCTCAAACGCCTGCACCAGCTGGCGCACGAAGCGTCCGGCGCCGATATGCTGGTGTTGCCGGAGATGTTCCTCACTGGCTACAACATCGGTGCCGAGGCCGTCGGTGCCTTGGCCGAAGCCCAGGACGGTCCATCCGCCCAGGCGATTGCGCAACTGGCGCAGAGTGCCGGGTTGGCCATTGTGTACGGCTATCCGGAGCGGGCGAAGGACGGGCAGATCTACAACGCCGTGCAATTGATCGACGCCCACGGCCAACGCTTGTGCAACTACCGCAAGACCCATCTGTTCGGCGATCTGGATCACGCGATGTTCAGCGCCGGCGACGATGACTTCCCGCTGGTGGAGCTCAATGGCTGGACGCTCGGATTGCTGATCTGCTACGACCTGGAGTTCCCGGAAAACACCCGGCGCCTGGCACTGGGCGGTGCCGAGGTGATCCTGGTACCCACCGCCAATATGGTGCCCTTCGACTTTGTCGCCGACGTCACCGTGCGGGCGCGGGCCTTTGAAAACCAGTGCTACGTGGCCTATGCAAATTATTGCGGGCAGGAAGGCGAGATCCGGTACTGCGGGCAAAGCAGCATTGCCGCGCCGAATGGTCTGCGAATCGCCCAGGCGGGCCTGGATGAAGCGCTGATCGTCGGCACGCTGGATCGCCAATCGATCCTCGACGCACGCGCCGCCAATCACTACCTGCAAGACCGTCGCCCCGAGCTGTACGGCACGCTGCACAAGCCCTGACCCTGCGGGTTGGCCAGCGGTTTGTTAGCATGTCCACTTCCTACGTTGTGGAAGTGCCCATGTCTGCGCCGGTCTACCCTCACCCCCTGCATCTGACCCTGGCCAACGGCCTGCGGGTTTCCCTGCGCCATGCGCCGCGCTTGAAGCGTTGCGCGGCAGCGTTAAGGGTGGCTGCCGGCAGCCATGACGTGCCGCTGGCCTGGCCGGGGCTGGCGCATTTTCTCGAGCATTTGTTGTTTCTGGGTACCGAGCGCTTTCCCACAAGTGAGGGGCTGATGGCCTACGTGCAACGCCACGGCGGTCAGGTGAATGCCAGCACCCGCGAGCGCACCACGGATTTCTTCTTTGAATTGCCCGTACCAACCTTCGCCGCCGGGCTGGAACGCCTGGCGGACATGCTGGCCCACCCACGCCTGGCGCTGGAAGATCAACTGCGTGAGCGCGAAGTGCTGCACGCGGAATATGTCGCCTGGTCTCAGGATGCCAAGGCTCAGCAGCAGGTGGCGTTGCTGCAAGGCTTGGCGGCGGACCATCCGCTGCGCGGCTTTCATGCGGGCAACCGCGACACCCTGCCAGTGGAACGTGAGGCCTTTCAGCACGCCTTGCAGGCATTCCACGCACACTTCTATCAGAGTGGGCAAATGACCTTGAGCCTGGCCGGGCCGCAGTCACCGGCGGAGCTCGAAGCGCTGGCGCAGCGGTTCAGTGCCGAACTGCTCAGCGGCCCCTTGCATCCACAAGCGCCCGCCCCTGCCTTGATGCAAGGCCAAGCCCGAAGTTACCAACACACCACCAACAGCCACCTGCACCAGGTCATCACCGCTGACGCCCCCCGTGAAGCACTGGAGTTTCTGTGCACCTGGCTCAACGCCCCGGCACCGGGCGGGCTGCTGGCGGAACTGAAAACCCGGCAACTGGCCATCGCTTTGCAGGCCACCGTGCCATACCACTACGCCGGCCAAGCGCTGCTGGATATCGACGTGACACTCGCCCCACAGACCGCATCGACGCCACAGATCGGCACACTGCTGCATGACTGGCTGAGTTTTTTCGCACACAGCGACTGGACCTCACTGCGCGAAGAGTTCGCCTTGCTGAACGCTCGCCAACAACAGACCCAGGGGGCCCTGGCATTGGCCAGAAATGACAGCGAAGCGCTTTGCGACCGTGGCGTCGCGGCGCTCAAGGCCATGCTGGGTTCGCTGGACCTGCCAGCCTCTGTGCACCCTTGGCGGCTACCGCCGGGCAACCCGTTCCTGCGCCCGCCCGTCAAGGAAGAGCGCGCCGGCTTGATTCGTGGGCAGACCAGCGCTCACCGGGGCCTACGCACCTTTGCCCAGGACCGCTCACGGGGACGCCGCGAGGTGTCGGCACTGATATTCACCCCGGCGTTGACGGACGACGGCGACGAAGGCGCGCTGTACCTGCTCTGGCGGTTTGATGCGCCCGCGCCGACCGGGCTGGAGAACAGCTTGCAACCCTTGCGCGAAAATGCCCGCCAGGCGGGGGTCGAGTTGGCGTTCGAAACCAGCGGCAATGACTGGCTGGTCAAGATGGTCGGGCTGCATGAGCCGCTGCCGGCCGTTCTGGAAGTATTGGCCCGGAGCCTGAGCCAGGCGCAAGAGGACTGCCCCGCTCCGACGCCAATGATCGCGATCCGAGCGCTGCTGAAGGCACTCCCGGCATGCTGCGCGGGGGCGCATCCCGAGGCGGCTGAGCAGCCTGCCTCGTGGGCCACCGCGCGCTGGCAAGGGCTGGCCATAGGTTTTCCCGCCGCCAGTGAAGCACTGATAAAGACCGCCGCCGCACGCCTGCCCGGACATGCCGCGCCCCTTGAGTACCGTGGCCAGGCCCTGAGCGGTCAACGCCTGTGGCATGCAGTAGAAACCGACACCACCGAAGCCGCCTTGCTGCTGTTCTGCCCGACACCCGGCCAGGCCCTGGCCGACGAAGCCGCGTGGCGACTGCTCGGGCATCTGCTCCAAGCGCCGTTCTACCAGCGCCTGCGTGTCGAGTTGCAACTGGGCTACGCCGTGTTCAGCGGTGTCCGACAGATCAATGGGCAAACCGGCCTGCTGTTTGGCGTGCAGTCCCCCTGCGTGTCCGTGGCGGGGCTTGTCGATCACCTGCAAACCTTCCTCGCGCAATTACCGACGTTGATCAGCCACCATGATGGCCTTGGCAACCAGGCCCTTGCGCAGCAGTTTTCCACCGAGACACTGCCGCTCGCCCAAGCCGCCGAGCTGTTGTGGCATGCCCACTTGGCCGGCCATCCGTCGGGTTACCTGTCGCACCTGCAAGCCTGCATCGAAAACCTCACCCGCGAGGACCTGCTGCGCGCCGCGCAACAATTGAACGACGCCGAGGGCGGCTGGCACTGCGTGGCCAACGGCCCGCGTATTTCGGACGCCTGGACGCCCGCAGGCTGATCATTGCCAGGCATGCAACAGGCTTTTTCCACCAAGACAGCGCTAACTTGAGAATAATTGAGTAACATTCATACGCATACATCTGAACATCTCCGACTGGAGGTGGACTATATGTATTACTTGGTAGTAAACGTCCCATCCCTTCGTAGGAGTAAGAATATGACCTGGTCCAAACCTGCTTACACTGATCTGCGCATCGGTTTCGAAGTCACCATGTACTTCGCCAGCCGTTAATCCGCTGGGTACTACAACGCCTCGGCTTGCCCGGGGCGTTTTTGTTTTGAGAAGGGAGCGACCATGTTTGTCCAGATTCTAGGTTCCGCCGCCGGCGGTGGTTTCCCGCAGTGGAACTGCAACTGCGTGAACTGCGCAGGTTTTCGCAATGGCAGCGTGCGGGCGCTGGCGCGTACCCAGTCGTCCATCGCACTCTCCGACGATGGCGTGAATTGGGTACTGTGCAATGCCTCACCGGACATTCGCGCGCAGTTGCAGGGCTTTGCACCGATGCAGCCCGGCCGCGCCCTGCGTGATACCGGCATCAGCGCGATCATCCTGATGGACAGCCAGATCGACCACACCACCGGGCTCCTCAGCCTGCGCGAAGGTTGCCCGCATCCGGTATGGTGCACCGACATGGTCTTTGAAGACTTGAGCACCGGCTTCCCGCTGTTCACCATGCTCACCCACTGGAACGGCGGCCTGGCCTGGAACCGTATCGAGCTCGACACCCGTTTCACCATCCCCGCCTGCCCGAACCTGCGCTTCACCCCGCTGCCGCTGCGCAGCGCCGCGCCGCCCTATTCGCCGCACCGCTTCGACCCGCACCCAGGCGACAACATCGGCCTGATCGTCGAAGACCTGCGCACCGGCGGCAAACTGTTCTACGCCCCAGGCCTGGGCAAGGTCGACGCGCCGTTGCTGGAGATCATGGCCGGCAGCGATTGCCTCCTGGTGGATGGCACGATGTGGGACGACGATGAAATGCAGCGCCGTGGCGTTGGCACCCGTACCGGCCGCGAGATGGGCCACCTGGCGCAGAATGGCCCAGGCGGCATGCTCGAAGTGCTGGAGCAACTGCCAGAGCAGCGCAAGGTGCTTATCCACATCAACAACACCAACCCGATCCTGGATGAAGACTCCCCTGAGCGGGCCGAACTGGCGCGGCGCAATGTCGAAGTGGCTTACGACGGCATGAGCATCGAACTGTAGGAGCGGGCTTGCCCGCGAAAAACCCCAGGACACCGCGCCCCTTCAGAATGCCCACGTCATCGTTAACGACCTTCGCGAGCAAGCTCGCTCCTACAGGAGACCTCTTATGACTGATAGACCGATGAACACCGAAGAATTTGAAAAAGCCCTGCGGGCCAAGGGCGCCTTCTACCATATCCATCACCCGTACCACGTGGCCATGTACGAAGGGCGCGCCAGCCGCGAGCAGATCCAGGGCTGGGTCGCCAACCGCTTCTACTATCAGGTGAACATTCCGTTGAAGGACGCCGCGATCCTGGCCAACTGCCCGGACCGCGAGATCCGTCGCGAGTGGATCCAGCGCCTGCTCGACCACGACGGGGCGCCCGGCGAAGACGGCGGCATCGAAGCCTGGCTGCGCCTGGGCCAGGCCGTCGGCCTCGACCCCGACCAGCTGCGTTCACAAGAGCTGGTGTTGCCCGGCGTGCGTTTTGCGGTGGACGCCTACGTTAACTTCGCCCGCCGTGCCAGTTGGCAGGAGGCGGCCAGCAGTTCGCTGACCGAACTGTTTGCGCCGCAGATCCACCAGTCGCGCCTGGACAGTTGGCCGCAGCATTACCCCTGGATCGACCCCACCGGCTACGAATACTTCCGCACCCGCCTGGGCCAGGCCCGTCGCGATGTAGAGCACGGTCTGGCGATTACCCTGCAGCACTACACCACCCGCGAAGGCCAGGAGCGCATGCTGGAAATTCTCCAGTTCAAACTGGACATCCTGTGGAGCATGCTGGACGCCATGAGCATGGCCTATGAACTCAAACGCCCGCCCTATCACAGCGTGACCGAGCAGCGGGTCTGGCATAAAGGGATCCTCCTATGAGCTTTGATCGCAGCAGAATTCCGGCCTGGCGCCAGGGTTATCGCTACCAGTACGAACCGGCGCAAAAAGGCCATGTGTTGCTCTACCCCGAAGGCATGATCAAGCTCAACTACAGCGCCGCGCTGATTGGCGGCTTGATCGACGGCGAGCGCGACGTGGCCGCGATCATCGCTGTGCTGGGTGAACAATTCCCCGCTGTGCCTGAGCTCGTTGACCACATCGAGCAATTCATGGAGGTCGCCCGTGCTGAGCACTGGATCACCCTTGCCTGAAAAACCGGCGATTGGCCTGCCACTGTGGCTGCTGGCCGAGCTGACCTACCGCTGCCCGTTGCAATGTCCGTACTGCTCCAACCCGCTGGACTTCGCCGAGCAGGGCAAGGAGCTGAGTACCGAGCAGTGGATCAAGGTCTTTCGCGAAGCCCGTGAGATGGGGGCCGCACAGTTGGGCTTCTCCGGCGGTGAACCGCTGGTGCGCCAGGACCTCGCCGAGCTGATCGCCGAGGCGCGTAAACTGGGGTTCTACACCAACCTGATTACCTCCGGCATCGGCCTTACCGAGCAGAAGATCAGCGACTTCAAGAAAGCCGGCCTGGACCATATCCAGATCAGTTTCCAGGCCAGCGACGAGCAGGTGAACAACCTGCTGGCCGGCTCGAAAAAAGCCTTCGCGCAAAAGCTGGAAATGGCTCGCGCGGTCAAGGCCCACGGCTATCCGATGGTGCTGAACTTCGTCACCCACCGGCACAATATCGACAAGATCGACCGCATCATTGAGCTGTGCATTGCGCTGGAAGCCGACTTCGTCGAACTTGCTACGTGCCAGTTCTATGGCTGGGCGCAGCTTAACCGTGTGGGGCTGTTGCCAACCAAGGATCAGTTGGTGCGCGCCGAACGCATCACCAACGAATACCGCGCCAAGCTGGAAGCCGAGGGCCACCCGTGCAAGCTGATCTTCGTCACGCCGGATTACTATGAGGAGCGCCCGAAAGCCTGCATGAATGGCTGGGGCAGTGTCTTTTTGACCGTGACACCGGACGGCACCGCCCTGCCCTGCCACGGCGCCCGACAGATGCCGGTGCAGTTTCCCAATGTGCGCGATCACAGCATGCAGCACATCTGGTACGACTCGTTTGGCTTCAATCGCTTTCGTGGATACGACTGGATGCCCGAGCCCTGCCGTTCATGCGATGAAAAGGAAAAGGACTTCGGCGGCTGCCGATGCCAGGCCTTCATGCTGACGGGGGATGCCAGCAATGCCGACCCGGTGTGCAGCAAGTCCGAGCAGCACGGGATCATCCTGCAAGCGCGGGAAGAGGCCGAACACGCCACCCAGACCATCGAGCAACTGGCCTTTCGCAATGAGCGCAACTCACGGCTCATCGCAAAAGGCTAAAGGCCTCAGCGCTTGGCGATGATGTAGACCGCGTGGATGATGCCGGGGAAGTAACCACACAAGGTCAGCAGGATATTGAGCCAGAACGCACCGGCGAAACCAACTTGCAGGAACACACCCAGTGGCGGCAGTAGAATGGCGATGATGATACGAATGATGTCCATGGGTCAGCTCCAAAAAATCGGCTCGTGTGAGCCGTGTAGCTAATCGACCTTGGGGGTTCGTGAGGGTTCAGTGGGATCCGGCATCGCGCCACCCTTCAATCAGCAGGCAAAAAAACGCCCCCAGCCAAAAAAATCAGGCTGGGGGCGCCGCGTATACCGCGAGACGGTTCAGGAATAAGGGGTTACACGGCGATGCCCTTGCGGCATTGCAATTGCGCGGTGCGCACCCGCGAGAAAGCGCGCGCCAGGCGCAGGAGCATTTCGTCGATGTTGCTTTTGCTCACCGTCAACGCTGGGGTGAAACGCAGGCAATCGGGTTGTGGGGTATTGAGGATCAGGCCTTCCTGTAAGGCGGCTTTTACCACCGCATCTGCAGAATCATCTGACAATGTCAGGCCCCACATCAGGCCTTGGCCGCGCAATGCCCCATGTTCGTAACGGTGGGCCAGACGAGCCAGCCCTTCACCAAGGTGCAGGCCGCACTCGCGTACGTGTTCCAGAAAACCGTGCTCCAGCACCGTGTCGAGCACGGCCAGCCCGGCCGAGGCCATCAGCGCGTTGCCATGGTAGGTGCCTTCCAGCTCACCCACCTCGAAACAACACGCCTTGCCCCGTGCCAGCAGCGCCGCCAATGGCACACCGCCGCCCAGGCCCTTGCCCAGTGCGATGATGTCGGCGCGCACGCCGTATTGCTGTTCGGCGAGCAACGTGCCGCAACGCCCGATACCGGTTTGCACTTCATCGAGGATCAGCAGGATCCCCAGTTCCCGGCACAGCCGCTCGACGCCCTTGAGGTAGTGTTCGGTCGCGGGGATAACGCCGGCGCCCTGGATCGGTTCAAGCATGATGGCGACGGTTTGTGCATCGACGGCGGCGTGCAGGGCCGACAGGTCGTTGAAGGGCACATGGCTGAAACCGGGCAGTTGCGGCTCAAAACGGTTTTCCAGGCTGCTTGCCGAAGCCGCCAGGGCCGCGAAACTGCGGCCATGGCAACCGTTGCTGGCACTGATGATGCGATAGGCACCGCCGCGATGCAGTTGGCCCCATTTACGCGCCAGCTTGATCGCCGCTTCGCAGGCCTCGGCGCCGCTGTTGAGCAGGTAGGCCTGGTCGCTGCCGGTGCGATGGCATAGCCGGTCGACCAGATTGAGCTGCGCGCGGTTATGCAAGCCCATGCCGGGGTTGATCAGTGCCTGGGTCTGGTCGGCCAGGGCGCGGACCAATACCTGTGGGCTATGACCGAGGCAGTTGGCCGCGCTGCCCTGGCTGAAGTCCAGGTAGGCATGGTCTTCGCTGTCCCACAGCCAGGACCCCTGGCCGCGCACAAAGACCTGAGGTGGCCGCGCGATGGTAGGCATCAGGGCGTCACTGGACAACGCGTCGCGCGGCGCCTCCATGACCAGGTCCTCCAGGCTCGGCGCGGGCCGACGCATGTTGAACAGGTTCACACCTCACCCCCGATAGCAACCGGAGCCGGGTCGTAGCACCTCGCAATCATTGCCTCGAGGTTTTTTGCATTGCCTATGTAAACACTATCAACATAAACGCTGTTCATTGCCCGTTTTGGCCCTGTAAGCCCTGCGAATAGGCGCTAGACTAGGCGTTCCGGGGGCCAACGGCCATTTCGATTTTTCAGCTTTTTCGATAAGTAAAACTTATGGATTTTAAGCAACTGCGTTATTTCGTCGCGGTGTATGAGGAAGGCCATGTGGGCCGTGCCGCTGAACGACTGTCGATCTCCCAGCCGGCCCTGTCACAACAGATCCGTCAACTGGAGCAGAACCTGGATGTCAGCCTGTTCGAACGCAGCAGCAAGCGCCTGCTGCCCACGCTGGCAGCCCACACCCTGTACAACCACGCACTGCCGTTGATTGACGGCATGCAACAAGCCGTGGAGGCCCTGCGCAACTTCAAGGGCCAGGCATTGCGCACCCTGGCTATCGGTGTGCTGCAAACCGTGCACACCAGCCTGGTGCCGCAGATGCTCGAGCGCGTGCGCAAGGCCCAGCCGCACCTGGTGGTGCAGATCTATGAATTGACCGGGCTGGAGATTGAACGGCGCCTGCTTAATGGCTCGCTGGACATCGGCATCAGTTACCTGCCACCCCGTCAGCCGGGATTGCACGGCGTACTGCTGTATGAAGATGAATTGAAGGTGGTTATCCCCGAAGACCACCCGCTGCGCGAGTTCAAGAAGGTCTCGTTGAAACAGGCGGCCGAGTTACCGATGCTGCTGCTGGGCGAGGAGTTTCAGATCAGGCAGATCTGGCAGGGCCAGCTTTCCAACCTGGGGCGACGCCCGCAAGTGCAGGCCGAGTTGAATACCATGGTGGGGATTCTCGACAGCCTGCCCAATACCCAGTTGGCGACGGTGTTGCCGGGGCGCTCCCAGGATGAACACAACAGCCAGCTGCTGTTATGGAAGCCTCTGAGTGAACCGCGAGTGCCGCTGAAGGTTGGTCTGGTGTGCCGCGATGTACAGCGCCAACAGGCCACGCTGGCGTTGTTGCGTAATCTGTTGGAAGACGTGATGAATGCCCCGCAGGCACCACAGCCCTGAGCTTCGCGCCCTGACTTTTTCGCGGGCAAAAGAAAACCCCGCCGAAGCGGGGCTTTGCAGACTGTTTCCCTGACATCCATTTCACTCCGCCATCCTGGCAGAATCCTACGTGTCCGTGTTGTTGCTTTGCGCTTCCTGCGCGACGTCCATGTGAAGTAGATTATCGGTGGATCCAATTCGGCGATAGAGGACGATTAGCAGCACGCCATGTAAGAGATTGCTTACATGCCCTCCAAACCCTTAGAACTGGGCTTCATTCAGCAAAAATAGTGATTCGCTACCAGCTTTTACCGAGGCACTCAGCGAGTGAATGCGTGGCAACAGACGCGCAAAGTAGAAGCGCGCGGTGCCCAGCTTGCTGGCGTAGAAGTCTTCCTCGGCCTCCTTGCCCCACGCGGCCTTGGCCATACGTGCCCACATGTAGGCATAGGCCATGTAGCCAAACGCATGCAGATATTCCACCGACGCCGCGCCGATCTCATTCGCGTTGGTCTTGGCGCGATCGAGTACCCAGGCCGTCAGCTCATCCAGATTATCCACCGCCGCGCTCAGCGGTTCGCTGAACTCGGCCAACTCGGGACCCGCGCCAGCGACGAACTGGCGAATCTCGTCGGCGAACAAGGTGTAGAACGCGCCACCGCTGCCGACGATCTTGCGCCCCATCAAGTCCAGGGCCTGAATGCCGTTGGTACCTTCGTAGATCTGCGTGATGCGCACATCACGCACCAGTTGCTCCTGACCCCACTCACGGATGTAGCCGTGGCCGCCGAACACCTGCTGGCCGAGCACCGTGGTTTCCAGGCCCAGGTCGGTGAGGAATGCCTTGGCTACCGGCGTCAACAACGCCACCAGGTTATCCGCACGCTCGCGGGCTGCGGGATCTTCGCTGAATTTGGCAATATCCAACTGCGTGGCCACGTAGGTGGAGAACGCACGGCCACCTTCGTTCGACGCCTTCATGGTCAGCAGCATGCGACGCACGTCCGGGTGGACGATGATCGGGTCGGCCGCTTTGTCTTTGGCCTGGGCGCCGGTCGGCGCACGGCTCTGCAGGCGGTCGCGGGCATATTCGATCGCGTTCTGGTAGGAGCGCTCGCCGGATGCCAGCCCCTGGATGCCCACCCCCAGACGCTCATAGTTCATCATGGTGAACATCGCCGCCAAACCACGGTTAGGCTCGCCCACCAGGTAACCCACGGCTGCGTCGAAGTTCATCACGCAGGTGGCGGAGGCCTGGATCCCCATCTTGTGTTCGATAGAGCCACAGCTCACCGGGTTGCGCGCGCCCAGGCTGCCGTCGGCATTGACCATGAACTTCGGCACCAGGAACAGCGAGATGCCCTTGGGCCCGGCCGGCGCATCCGGCAGCTTGGCCAGCACCAGGTGGATAATGTTTTCGGTGAGATCGTGCTCGCCACCGGTGATGAAGATTTTGGTGCCACTGACCGTGTAGGAACCATCCGCCTGCGGTTCGGCCTTGGTACGGATCATCCCCAGGTCGGTACCGGCATGCGCTTCGGTCAGGCACATGGAGCCGGCCCACTCGCCGGAGTACATCTTCGGCAGGTAGGTGGCCTTGAGTTCATCGCTGGCATGGGTCGCGATCGACACGCAAGCGCCGGAGGTCAGCATCGGGTAAAGGCCGAACGCCAGGCTCGACGAGTTGATCATCTCTTCCACCTGCGCCGACACCGCCTTGGGCATGCCCATGCCGCCAAACACCGGATCACCGCCGACGCCCACCCAGCCACCTTCGGCGTAGGTTTTGTAGGCGTGTGGAAAACCGTCCGGGGTAAATACAGCGGTGTTGTCCCAGCGGCAGCCTTGCTCATCGCCGCCGCGGCTGAGCGGGGCGATGGACTTGGCGGTGACTTTGCCGGCTTCCTCGAGTATCGCCTCGACGGTTTCAGCGTCGACGGTGTCTGCCAACGCCGGCAATCGGGCCCAAGTGTCGGCGACCTCAAACACTTCGTTGAGGACGAAGCGCATATCACGCAGCGGCGCTTTGTAATCAGCCATGGCAAACCTCGTGAGAACGTGAAAAGTGATTCGATAGGATCGGTTTTACAGGCTCCGAGTGTACCCGAACAACTTTTCAGACACATAGGGTCCACTTGTGACTGATTGGTATTTTTAGGTCACTGCAGTGCAAATGCCTCCGCCGACAGACTCATCAGGCACTCGCTGCCCGCTTCCACCGCCGCGCGATGGGATGCGGTACGCGGCAGCAGGCGCTTGAAGTAGAACTCACAGGTGGCCAGTTTGGCCTTGGCAAACTCGACATCGTCCTGGCCCTGCGCGGCAATCGCCATGCGCAACCAAAGGTAGGCAAGGATGATGTAGCCGCTGTACATCAAGTAATCCACGGCGGCGGCGCCCACCTCATCAGGGTTCTTCATCGCAGCCATACCGACCTGGGTGGTCAGTTCGCCCCACTCCTGATTCAGTTGATCGAGCTGCGCTACGTATGCCTTGAGCTGCGGATGCTCGGCATTCGCCGCACAGAACTTGTGCACGATTTTGGTGAAGCCGCGCAGCAACTTGCCCTGGCTACCCAGCACCTTGCGCCCCAGCAGGTCCAGGGCCTGGATGCCGTTGGTACCTTCGTAGATCGGCGCGATTCGGGCATCGCGCGCCAATTGCTCCATGCCCCATTCGCGGATATAGCCATGGCCGCCGAAAACCTGCATGCCGTGGTTGGTCACTTCCAGCCCGGTGTCGGTCATAAAGGCTTTGCAGATGGGCGTAAGGAACGCCAGCAGGTCTTCGGCGTCCTGGCGCTGGCTGGCGTCACGGCTCAGGTGCGCGGTGTCGAGCAATTGCGCGGTGAAATAGGTCAGCGCGCGGTTGCCCTCGTTGAAGGCCTTCATGGTCAGCAGCATGCGGCGCACATCGGCGTGCACGATGATCGGGTCGGCCGGCTTGTCCGGGGCCTTGGCGCCCGTCAGCGAGCGCATTTGCAGGCGCTCGCGGGCGTATTTGATCGCGCCCTGGAAGCTCGCTTCGCCGTTGCACAGGCCTTGCATGCCCGTGCCCAGGCGCGCGTGGTTCATCATGGTGAACATGCAGTTGAGGCCTTTGTTGGCTTCGCCAATCAAGAAGCCCCTGGCACCGTCGAAGTTCAGCACGCAGGTGGCCGAAGCCTTGATGCCCATCTTGTGTTCGATGGAGCCGCAATGCACGGCGTTGCGTTCGCCCGAGTCCGCGTGGAACTTGGGCACGATAAACAGCGAGATGCCCTTGGTGCCCGCCGGCGCATCCGGCAGCTTGGCCAGCACCAGGTGGATGATATTGGCGCTCATGTCGTGTTCGCCGGCCGAGATGAAGATCTTGCTGCCGGTCAATGCGTAACTGCCGTCCGCCTGGGGCACGGCGCGGGTCTTGATCAGGCCCAGGTCGGTGCCGCAATGGGCTTCGGTGAGGCACATGGTGCCGGTCCATTCGCCGGCCGTCAGTTTGCTCAGGTAGGTGTCTTTTTGCTCTGCGGTGCCGTGGGCATGGATCGCCGACATAGCGCCATGAGTCAGGCCGGGGTACATGCCCCAGGAGGTATTGCTGGAGCCGATCATCTCGCTGAGCACCAGGCCCAGGGACTGGGGCAAGCCCTGGCCGCCGTAGGCCGGGTCTGCCGCCACACCGTGCCAGCCGCCTTCCACGTATTGGGCGAAGGCTTCCTTGAAACCCTTGGGTGTCGTCACGACGCCACTGTCGAAATGGCAGCCTTCTTCATCGCCGCTGCGATTGAGCGGCGAGAGCACGTTCTCGCAGAATTTCGCGCCTTCTTCGAGGATCGCGCCGACCATGTCCGGGCTGGCATCCGTCGCCCCCAGCGCGGCGTAGTGGCCGTGGAAGTCAAACACGTTGTCGATCAGAAAGCGCATGTCGCGCAGGGGAGCTTTGTACTCAGGCATGGTGGTATCTCCGACGGCAGATCGTTTCAACCTACTGCCGGCCACCCACCAGAACAATCACTGTAGGGCTGCTGAATACAGCACCATCACTCAACCGGCAGCGCCCTCCATGCGCACCGCGCCACGGCGGGTCTGCCCCGCTGCCACCACGCAGTTACGCCCCGCGCCCTTGGCCGCGTACAGCGCCTGGTCGGCGGATTTGAGCACTTCTTCAGGGCTGCGCTGCTCGATCTGGCGCTCGGCCACGCCGATGCTGACGGTCACCGACACACTCGACGCGCCGCTGCCCGCGCGGCGTTGCCGGCCCTGACTATCGTCTTGAGGGCGGTCCGAGTCGCGCAACTTGATCGCGTAATTGGCGACGATCTCGCGGATGTCCTCCAGGTGCGGCATGCACTCATCCAGGGTCTTGCCGGCAAACACCACGGCGAACTCTTCACCGCCGTATCGGTAGGCCCGCCCGCCGCCATTGACCTTGGACAGTTTGCTCGCCACCAGGCGCAGCACCTGGTCGCCCACATCGTGGCCATGGGTGTCGTTGAAGCGCTTGAAGTGATCGACGTCGGTCATCGCCAACACATAGTTACGCCCCAGCCGCTGCATGCGTTCATTGAGGGCTCGGCGCCCTGGCAAGCCGGTCAGCTCGTCGCGGAAGGCCATCTGATACGCCTCATGGGCCACGCCGGCGGCGATCATCAGCATCACCTGGCTGCACATGATATTCAGGGTAAACGGCAGGATGAAGGTCTTCGGCAGCATCCAGAACAGTCCCAGCAACCCCACCAGTTGCGCCGCATGCAATGGCCGCGGCTGGTACCAGTACTGCGCCACGAGGGTCAGGAAACCGATCAGGAACATCGGGTAGGACAGCTGAATCAGGCTCATCCAGGTGCCATGCAGAGCCGGCCAGCGAATCTCCGCCAGCCAGTTCAGCAACGCCTGGGGATAACTCTGCTCCAGCGCCAACGCCACGCAGCCCAGGGCCAACAGCACCGCGCAACGGGCGACGAGGTCGCGGAACAGGTGGGTTTTCTCCTGCCACAGCGCGTAGATACTGAACAGCAGCGGCAACAGCAGGCAACACAGGTGAAACACCACGGCGGCGTCTTCGCGCACGCGGCCATTGTCGCGGTAGAAGTCGGTCTGGGTGTCCAGCAGGAAGTAGACGACATACACCGTGATCATCAGGAACAGTTCGCGCTGGCGCCGGTACACCGCGCAATACGAACCACCGAGCAACAGCACCAAGGTCGGCAATACATTGAACAGCGAGGTGAAGAAGACGTTGAGATCCTTGACGTACGCAGCCGAAAGCCCGGCCAGCAACAGCAGCACCGAAGGGAGGAAATGACTCAAACGTACAGCGGACGCGCGCGACAAGGGTAAAACTCCGACCCACAAAGGATGATGGCACCGTGCCTCTATTCAACCAGTTAAGCACAATCCGCCTGGCATGCATCATATTGCCATCACTGTAACGGCAGCCGAAGGCAATCCCTGAGCGCTGTGCGGTGGTTTTTTATCGTGCAAAAAAAAGCCGCTTCCCGAAGGAAGCGGCGGTTTTCAGGAGAACCCGGTGAGGCTTAGTAAGCCAGGCCGAAGTTCTCTTCTTTCATGTCCATCAGGTTGTTGGCGCCCGACAGCATGGTGGCCACGTGAGTACGGGTACGTGGCAGGATGCGCTGGAAGTAGAAGCGCGCAGTCTGCAGCTTGGCGGTGTAGAACGCTTCTTCGGTGGTGCCGGCCGCCAGTTTCTCGGCCGCCAGGCGCGCCATGTCGGCCCAGAAGTAAGCCAGGCATGCATAACCGGAGTACATCAGGTAATCCACCGAAGCGGCACCGACTTCTTCACGATCCTTCATCGCCGCCATGCCGACCTTCATGGTCAACTCGCCCCACTCTTTGTTCAGCGCAGCCAGCGGTGTAACGAACTCCTGAACCGCTTCGTTGCCTTCGTTGGCCTGGCAGAACTTGTGCACGATCTTGGTGAAGCCCTTGAGCGCCTCGCCCTGGGTCATCAGCACTTTACGGCCGAGCAGGTCCAGCGCCTGGATACCGGTGGTGCCTTCGTACAACATCGAGATGCGGCTGTCGCGCACGTTCTGCTCCATGCCCCACTCGGCGATAAAGCCGTGGCCGCCATAGATCTGCACGCCGTGGTTGGCCGATTCAAAACCGACTTCGGTCATGAACGCTTTGGCAATCGGGGTCATGAAAGCCAGCAGGCCATCGGCCTGTTTCTTGGCTTCGTCGTCGGTGCCGTACTTGACGATGTCCACTTGCTTGGCGGTGAAGTACACCATCGCCCGGTTGCCTTCGGCGAAAGCCTTCATGGTCAGCAGCATGCGGCGCACGTCGGGGTGCACGATGATCGGGTCAGCGGCCTTTTCCGGCGCTTTCGGGCCAGTCAGGGAACGCATTTGCAGGCGATCACGCGCGTATTTCAGGCCGCCCTGGAAGCCTATCTCGGCGTGGGCCAGGCCTTGCAGCGCGGTACCCAGGCGAGCGGTGTTCATAAAGGTGAACATGCAGTTCAGGCCTTTGTTCGCCGGGCCGATCAGGAAACCGGTGGCCGCGTCGAAGTTCATCACGCAGGTAGCGTTACCGTGGATGCCCATCTTGTGTTCCAGCGAGCCACAACTCACCGCGTTGCGCGCACCGATCGAACCATCGGCGTTCGGCAGGAATTTCGGCACGATGAACAGCGAGATGCCTTTGGTACCAGCCGGTGCGTCCGGCAGGCGGGCCAGCACGATGTGCACAATGTTGTCGGCCATGTCGTGTTCACCGGCCGAGATGAAGATCTTGGTGCCGGAAACTTTGTAGGTACCGTCGGCCTGAGGTTCGGCCTTGGTGCGCAGCATGCCCAGGTCGGTGCCGCAGTGTGGCTCGGTCAGGCACATGGTGCCGGTCCATTCACCCGACACCAGTTTGGTCAGGTAGGCCTCCTGCTGCTCGGGAGTACCGTGCTCGGAGATGGTGTTCATCGCACCATGGGACAGGCCTGGGTACATGCCCCACGACCAGTTGGCTTCGCCGACCATTTCGCTGACAGCCAGGCCCAGGGATTCCGGCAGGCCTTGGCCACCGTGCTCCACATCGTGAGCCAGGCTCGGCCAGCCGCCTTCGACGAATTGCTTGTAGGCTTCCTTGAAACCCGTCGGGGTCTTAACGCCCGACTCGCTCCAGGTGCACCCTTCCATGTCGCCCACGCGGTTCAGCGGTGCCAGCACTTGCTCACAAAACTTGGCGCCCTCTTCAAGGATGGCGTCAACCATGTCCGGGGTAGCGTCCTGGCAAGCCGGCAGACTCTGATAGTGCGCTTCATAGCCAAGCAGTTCGTCACGAACGAAGCGAATATCACGCAAGGGGGCCTTGTAGTCAGGCATAGCGATAAACCTCTGCTGATGTAGCTGGAATGAACAACCGCGTGGAATTTATTGTGGCGGTCAAACAGGTGTTTGAAACATACGTTTACGACCTGGGGATGTCAAGCGTCGTCCCGCTGCCGTTTGTCATGACACGCACGAGCAAGCCTGCGGCGCGATACCACAAGGCATTCAGAAAATAGGGAGGTTGACACAAGCACGCCCGGCTTCAGGACGAAGCCGGGGGGACACAGAGGGGATTAAGCGTAGGTATCGATCAGGGTGCCGAGCATTTCATTCGAGGCCTTGGCGACTTTGGCACCCAGCTCGACCTGAAACTTGCCTTCGGCCAGTTCCACCATATTGCTGGCGGAGTTTGTCGGCTGGCCGCGATTGACCGCCTGCAAGCGATCATTCTGAGCGTCCGACGGTTGGCTGGTCGCGGCACTGGCGATCTTGCCGGCGGCCTGGTCGACACGGTTCTGCCCGGACTGAATGGTGTTCAGGCCTGAATAAAACGCGCTGCTTCCAGAGATTTCCATGGCTAAGCCTGCCTTTAGAGAATCGTGAGAGATGATTGAAGCAGAGATCGTGGCAAAACACCCGTCAAAAACACTAATGGCACATTGCCTTGGCGATAGCCAAAATCAGTCAAGCAGGTCCAGTTGCAAGTAGTGCGCCACGGCCTCGGCCCCGGCGTGCTTGAGTTTGGGCACACGCCCCAGGCATGGCGCGGGCAGCCGCTCGGCCAGGGTGGCGAGGTTTTCTTCCAGACGGGAGGTCTTGGGGTCGATGATATTCGCCACCCATCCCGCCAACGGCAAACCGTCCCGCGCGATGGCTTCGGCGGTGAGCAGCGCGTGGCTGATACAGCCCAGGCGCACGCCCACCACCAGGATCACCGGTAGCTTGAGTGCCATGGCCAGGTCCGAGAGATTGTCCTGATCCGCCAGGGGCACCCGCCAGCCACCGGCGCCTTCGATCAGGGTGAAATCCGCTTGCAGCGCCAGAATCTGCTGCATGGGCTTGAGCAACGATTGCACCGTCAGCGAAACCCCCGCCTCCCGCGCCGCCAAATGCGGTGCGATGGCCGGTTCGAACGCCACCGGGTTGACCTCGGCATAACTGAGCGGCAATGAACACTCCGCCAGCAGCGCCAGGGCATCGGCATTGCGCAAACCCTTGGGCGTCAGCGTGCAGCCGGAGGCCACCGGCTTGCCGGCCGCGGTGCTTCTGCCGGCTTGGCGTGCCGCGTGCAGCAGGCCGGCGGCAACGGTGGTCTTGCCCACATCGGTGTCAGTGCCGGTGATGAAATAAGCGGCGCTCATTGCGGTTTCTCCAGTACGGCATACACCACTTGGTAAGTCGCCGGCAGGCCCTGGGCCTGGCGGAACTGCTCATACGCGTGTACCAGTGCAGCAATCCGCGCGCGGCCCGTCAACCCACCGGGGCGCCCGGGGTTGAGATTGTGTGCGCCGAGGGCCTTCAATTCATGGGTCAGGCTGCGCACATCCGGATAGTGCAGCACGTGGGGGCGCCGTTCCAGACTGATCACACGCAAACCGCTGCTCGCGCACAGCTGCTGATAAGCCTCAAAGGTGCGGAAACGGTTGACGTGCACCAGGCCATCCACGGCGCGCCAGCTTTCGCGCAGCTCATCCAGGGTGCCCGTGCACAGACTGGCAAAGGCCAGTACTCCGCCCGGTTGCAGGACGCGCCTGGCCTCGCTGAGCACCGCGTCGAAGTTCGCGCACCATTGCACCGCCAGGCTGGAAAAAAGCAGCTCGAAGCTGTCAGCCTTCAGCGGCAAGCGCTCCGCATCGCCTGCAATGAAGTGCTGCGCGCCACCTGAAGGGCGCGCATGGGTAAGCATGCCCTCGGCAATATCCAGCGCCACGCCTTGGCTCGCCGGCATGCGTTCAGCTAACACGCGGCTGAAGTAACCCGTGCCGCAGCCCATATCCAGCCAACGTTGTAGCGCATAAACCGGCGGCAGACGCGATAGCAGTTCATGCCCCACTGCTCGCTGCAATTCAGCGACGCTGTCGTAACTGGCCGCTGCACGGGAGAATGAGGCCGCCACCTGGCGCTTGTCCGGCAAGGCGCCCGGCAGAGGCGGACGGGAAAGATCAGTCATCAACACACTCATGCAAAAAAGCCTGGATGGCCCCCGCCACACCATGGGGGTCTTCCAGAATAAAAGCGTGACCGGCCTGTTCAATCAGACCGATTTCAACATCAGGCAACAACGCCACCAGATCGCTGGCGGCTTCAGCGGGCACCAGCTCATCGCCGCCGGCAAACAGGTGCAGTTGCGGGCCTCGGTAGGCCTGCAAGGCATCGCGGGTGTCCAGTTGCGCAAGCAGTTCCAGCCCGGCCATCAACACGCCGGAGGAGGTATTCGGCGCACCGCTGACCAACAAGCGCGATAGCCCCCGTGGGTCTTGAGCGCCCTTGGCACACAACAGCCCGAAGCGCTTGAGGGTGACCTGGGAATCGGCGTGACAACCGGCGAGGAAGGCGTCGAAGGTTTCGGCGGGCATCGCGCTCGGCCAGCCAGCATGGGCGACAAAACACGGGTTGCTCGCCAGCGTCAGCAGGCCACAGCAGCGTTCGCCGCGCCGCGAGGCCAGCTCGGAGGCGAGCATGCCCCCGAGGGACCAGCCGCCCAACCAGACGTTATCCGGCAGCGTGGCGTCGAGCTCGTCGAGCCATTCACCCAGATCGCTGGCGTCCAACGCCGGCAACGGCTCGATCTGCACCCGCAGGTGCTCGTCCAGGCCCTGCAACGCGGCCGCCAACGGTTCCAGCGGCGAAACGCCGAGGCCCCAGCCGGGCAGCAATATCAGTCGATCACGCATGGTCGGGCTCCGGAGTGCCTGGCAAGCGGAAACACACCTCCAATGCGTCTAACAATTGCTGCACCTGCGCCGTGCTGTGGGCCGCCGTTAATGTCACGCGCAAACGCGCGCTGCCGGCTGGCACGGTGGGCGGGCGGATCGCGGTGACCATCAAGCCGCGCTCGCGCAGCATCTGCGATAAACGCACGGCCCTGGCGCTGTCACCGATCAAGATCGGTTGGATCGGCGTAAAGCTGTCCATCAAATCCAGGCCAAGCTGCTCGGCCCCGTGGCGGAACTGGCGGATCAGACCATTGAGGTGTTCACGCCGCCAATGTTCGGTGCGCAGCAGCGCCAGGCTTTTCAGCGTGGCGCAGGCCAGAGCCGGTGGTTGGCTGGTGGTGTAGATATAGGGGCGGGAGAACTGGATCAGGCTTTCGATCAGCTCTTCACTGCCGGCCACGAACGCACCGGCGGTGCCGAACGCTTTGCCGAGCGTGCCGACCAATACCGGGACGTCCTCCTGGCTCAAGCCGAAATGCTCGACAATCCCCCCCCCGTTGGCCCCCAGCGGGCCGAAGCCATGGGCGTCGTCCACCATCAACCAGGCGCCCTTGGCCTTGGTTTCGCGGGCCAGCGCGGGCAAGTCGGCCAGGTCGCCGTCCATGCTGAACACGCCATCGGTCACCACCAGGGTATTGCCGGTGGCTTTCTCCAGGCGCTTGGCCAGGCTGGCGGCGTCGTTATGCAGGTAGCGATTGAAGCGCGCCCCGGACAGCAAGCCCGCATCCAGCAAAGAGGCGTGGTTGAGTCGGTCTTCCAGCACGGTGTCGCCCTGCCCCACCAGCGCCGTAACCGCACCGAGGTTGGCCATGTAGCCAGTGGTAAACAGCAAGGCGCGCGGGCGACCGGTCAGATCGGCCAAGGCCTCTTCCAGCTCATGGTGCGGCGTGGCATGCCCGACCACCAGGTGCGACGCGCCACCGCCCACGCCCCAACGGGCGGCACCGGCGCGCCAGGCTTCAATCACCTGCGGGTGATTGGCCAGGCCCAGGTAATCGTTGTTGCAGAACGCCAACAGAGGCTGGCCGTCCACCACCACTTCCGGGCCTTGAGGGCTCTGGAGCAAAGGGCGTTGACGATAAAGGTGTTCGGCACGGCGGGCAGCGAGGCGCGCGGCGAGATCGAAAGACATGCAGGCCTCGGCAGATCAGGTGGACTCGATCCAATGTGGGAGCTGAGCTTGCCTGCGATGACAGCGGCATATTCAACCTTGACGTGCCTGACAGACCGCTATTGCAGGCAAACCAGCTCCCACATTTGGATTAAATTGCAATCAAATGGCGGCGTTATAGAACTGCTCGCTGCTCTTTTGCTCCACCAACGCCTGCTCGATCGCCGCCTGATGCACTTCATCGGCGTGTTCTTCACGGGCTTCCGGCAGGATGCCCAGGCGCGCGAACAGTTGCATGTCCTTGTCGGCCTGCGGGTTGGCGGTGGTCAGCAGTTTGTCGCCGTAGAAGATCGAATTGGCGCCGGCGAAAAACGCCAGGGCCTGCATCTGCTCGTTCATGGCTTCACGGCCGGCGGACAAACGCACATGGGACTTCGGCATCAGGATGCGCGCGACCGCGAGCATGCGGATGAAATCGAATGGGTCGATGTCTTCGGCATTCTCCAGCGGCGTACCGGCGACTTTCACCAGCATGTTGATCGGCACCGACTCCGGATGCTCCGGCAGGTTGGCCAGCTGGATCAGCAGGTTGGCGCGGTCGTCGAGGGACTCGCCCATGCCGAGGATGCCGCCGGAGCAGATCTTCATCCCCGAATCCCGCACGTAGGCCAGGGTTTGCAGGCGTTCGCTGTAGGTGCGGGTGGTGATGATGCTGCCGTAGAACTCCGGCGACGTATCAAGGTTGTGGTTGTAGTAGTCGAGGCCGGCCTGGGCCAGGGCTTCGGTCTGGTCCTGGTCGAGACGGCCAAGGGTCATGCAGGTTTCCAGGCCCATGGCCTTCACCCCTTTGACCATCTGCAGCACGTAGGGCATGTCTTTGGCCGACGGGTGCTTCCAGGCGGCGCCCATGCAGAAGCGGGTCGACCCGATGGCCTTGGCGCGGGCGGCCTCTTCGAGGACCTTCTGCACCTCCATCAGTTTTTCTTTTTCCAGGCCAGTGTTGTAGTGGCCCGACTGCGGACAATATTTGCAATCTTCCGGGCAGGCGCCGGTCTTGATCGACAGCAGCGTCGACACCTGCACGCGGTTGGCGTCGAAATGCGCGCGGTGCACGGTCTGCGCCTGGAACAGCAGGTCATTGAATGGCTGCACGAACAGTGCTTTGACTTCGGCCAGGGACCAATCGTGACGCAGGGTGGCAGTGGTGCTGGCGCTCATGGGCGATTCCTTGATTATGCTTGGGCAAGCGCTGCGGGAAGGTCAATACCCACAGGCGCGACACGGATGCTCGGCATATTTAAGGAAGATGCATGCACTGTCAACCGAGGCAAAACCACGAAGGCTACATCTGGTTAAAAAACACACAAACCTGTTTGGTCTGCGATGAACCCACCGAAACCGCCGATGCCGTGTGCAACGCGTGCGAAACCGAGCTGCCCTGGCTGATGGAGCAGTGCAAAGTCTGCGCCCTGCCCCTGCCACTCGACGGCCTGACCTGTGGCCAATGCCAGCACCATCCGCCTGCGTTCACACAGGTGATCGCCCCCTTGACCTACAGCTTTCCCGTCGACAGCCTGATCAACCGCTTCAAGCACCAGTCACGCTGGCCCCTTGGCCACCTGCTGGGGCGCTTACTGAGTCAACACCTGCACCATCGCTTCGACAGCGCCGAACTCTGCCGCCCCGACTGCCTGCTGCCCGTGCCGTTGGCTCGCAAGCGCCTGCGCAAACGGGGCTACAACCAGGCGCTGATGCTGGCGCGCTGGCTCAGCGCCGACCTGAATATCCCCTACGATGAACACCTGTTGTTACGTCCCAATGAAACCGTCGCGCAACAAGCCCTCGACGCCAAGACCCGCAAGCGCAACCTGCTCGGTGCCTTCGCCCTGGCAACCGCTGCCCAGGTGCGCGACCGTCACATGGCGGTGGTAGACGACGTGCTCACCACTGGCGCCACTGCCCACAGCCTGGCGCGGCTGCTGATGGACGCTGGCGCGCGCCAGGTTGACGTGTATTGCCTGGCCCGCACACCCAAGCCAGACACTTGACTCTCATGCCGGGCAGCCGCAACGTCCGCTCATTCCCACACAGCGTGCGCCCATGTCTCTACCGACCTTGCTCAGCCAACATATCGTGCGTCGTCCCCAGCGCATCGCCCTGCTCGCCCATATCGCCGAGCAGGGCTCCATCACGCGCGCCGCCAAAAGCGCCGGCCTGAGTTACAAGGCTGCCTGGGACGCGATTGATGAACTGAACAACCTCGCGCAAAAACCGTTGGTGGAGCGCAGCGTCGGCGGCAAAGGCGGTGGCGGAGCCAGGCTCACACCCGAAGGTGAACGGGTGTTGCGCCTCTACCAGCGCCTGCAGGTGGTGCAAGCCCAGGTGCTGGGCTCGGACGAAGCCGCCAGCGACTTCAGCCTGCTCGGCCGCTTGATGCTGCGCACCAGCGCGCGCAACCAGTTGCATGGCCAGGTGATCGCGATTGAACACCGTGGCCGCAACGACCTGATCCAGCTGCAGCTGGCGGGCGGGCTGACCCTCAGCGCACAAATCACCCACGACAGCACGCAACGGCTGGAGTTGGAGCAGGGCGTGGAGGTTGTTGCCCTGATCAAGGCCGGCTGGCTTAACTTGCTGGCGCCGCAGGCCTCTGCAACACCTGGACACAATTGTATGAGCGGCACCGTCAGCGCAATTCTCGACGCCGAGGACGGCCCCAGCGAAGTACGCATCGCCCTGCCCAACGGCGTGGTTTTATGCGCCCTGGCGCAGCCCGAGGCACTCTTGGCCTGTGGCGCCACCACAGGCGCGGCGATCCGGGTGCAATTCGCCCCCAGCCATGTGTTGCTCGGCACCCCGTTGTAAGTCGCGCCCGCCTTCAAACTGCAACAATTTCGTCACGGCCGCTGCTTAAGGTGTTTGCAAAAAGCACTCAAGGAGCCCGTGATGAGCCTGTTAGAAGAGAACCAAGCCACCGACCTCGAACAGATGGTCGGCCTCACCCGCCGACGCTTTATCGGCGCCGGCGCACTGTGCGGCGCCGCGATGTTCCTGGGCGGCAACCTGCTCAGTCGCAGCGCCCTGGCCGTGAACGCGGCCTTCGCCAGCCCGCTGCTGGGGTTCACCAGCATCGCCGCCGCCACCAGCGACACCATCACCCTGCCGCCGGGCTACAGCGCTTCGATACTGATCAGTTGGGGCCAGCCGCTGCACAAGAATGCCCCGGCCTTCGACCCCTCCGGCAATGGCACGGCCAAGGCCCAGGAGCAGCAGTTCGGCGACAACAACGATGGCATGAGCCTGTTCGCCTTCCCCGGTGACGACAACCGCGCGCTGATGGCGATCAACAACGAATACACCAACTATCGCTACCTCTATGCCCACGGCGGCGCCCCGCAATCGGCCGAAGACGTGCGCAAGGCCCTGGCCAGTGAAGGCGTGTCGGTGATCGAAGTGCATCGCAAGGGCGACACCTGGCAGTTCGTTCAGGACTCGCGCTACAACCGACGCATCCACGGCAACACGCCGATCCGCCTGAGCGGTCCCGCCGCCGGCCACGACTGGCTGAAAACCAGCGCCGACAAGTCCGGCAAAAAAGTCCTCGGTACATTCCAGAACTGCGCCAACGGCCAGACTCCGTGGGGCACTTACCTGACCTGCGAAGAGAACTTCACCGACTGCTTCGGCAGCAGCAACCCACAGCAGGCGTTCGACGCCGGGCAGAAACGCTACGGCGTGGTGGCCGCCAGCAAAGAGATCAACTGGCACCTGCACGACCCGCGCTTCGACATCGCCAAGAACCCCAACGAACTCAATCGCCATGGCTGGGTGGTGGAAATCGACCCGTTCGACCCGCAATCAACCCCAGTCAAACGCACCGCCCTGGGCCGCTTCAAACACGAAAACGCGGCCCTGGCCGAAACCCGTGACGGCCGCGCCGTGGTGTACATGGGCGACGACGAACGCGGCGAGTTCATCTACAAGTTCGTCAGCCGCGACAAGATCAACCACAAGAACCCCAAGGCCAACAAAGACCTGCTCGACCACGGCACCTTGTATGTGGCGATCTTCGACGCGGGCGATGGCGATGCCGATCATCCCAAGGGCAAGGGCCAGTGGGTGGAGCTGACCCATGGCAAGAACGGCATCGACGCCAGCACGGGTTTCGCCAGCCAGGCCGAAGTGCTGATCCACGCGCGCATGGCCGCCAGCGTGGTCAAGGCCACGCGCATGGACCGCCCGGAATGGATCGTGGTCAGCCCCGCCGATGGCCAGGTGTATTGCACCCTGACCAACAACGCCAAGCGCGGAGAAGAAGGCCAACCGGTGGGCGGGCCCAACCCTCGCGAGAAGAACGTCTATGGCCAGATCCTGCGCTGGAAGGCCAACGCCTCCGACCACGGCGCCGCGGACTTCAGCTGGGACCTGTTCGTGGTGGCCGGCAACCCGGGCGTTCACGCCGGCAAGTCCAAGGGCGGCTCGTCCAACATCAACCCGCAGAACATGTTCAACAGCCCCGATGGCCTGGGCTTCGACAAGGCCGGGCGCCTGTGGATTCTCACCGACGGCGACTACAGCAACGCCGGTGATTTTGCTGGCATGGGCAATAACCAGATGCTCTGCGCCGACCCGAACACCGGCGAAATCCGCCGCTTCATGGTCGGGCCGGTGGCATGTGAAGTGACGGGGATCAGCTTCTCGCCGGATCAGAAAACTCTGTTTGTGGGGATTCAGCATCCGGGTGAAACCGGTGGCTCGACCTGGCCGGAGCACCTGCCCAATGGCAAGCCGCGTTCGTCGGTGATGGCGATTCGGCGGGATGACGGCGGCATCGTCGGCGCCTGATAAACCCTCTTCGCGAGCAAGCCCGCTCTCACATTCGACCGAGTGCCATGATGCAAATGCGGTCGAATGTGGGAACGGGCTTGCTCGCGAAAGCGTCCGCACAGCCGCCCCCTATCTCAAGCCCGGTGCGTTACCATACCGGGCCGGACGCGGCGCCCTGCTGCGCGCAGGAGTTCGCATGGCCCATCCGTTTGAAACACTCACCCCTGATCTGGTACTCGACGCGGTCGAAAGCATCGGTTTCCTCAGCGATGCTCGCGTTCTGGCGCTCAACAGCTACGAAAACCGCGTGTATCAGGTGGGCATCGAAGACTCCGAACCGCTGATCGCCAAGTTCTATCGCCCCCAGCGCTGGACCAACGAAGCGATCCTCGAAGAACACCGCTTCACCTTCGAACTGGCCGATTGCGACGTGCCGGTGGTCGCGCCGATGATCCACAACGGCGAAAGCCTGTTCGAACACGCCGGTTTCCGCTTCACCCTGTTCCCTCGTCGCGGCGGCCGTGCGCCGGAGCCGGGCAATCTCGACCAACTGTATCGCCTCGGGCAATTGCTCGGCCGCTTGCACGCGGTGGGTTCCACTCGCCCGTTCGAACACCGCGAAGCCCTCGGGGTGAAGAACTTCGGTCACGATTCCCTCACCACCCTGCTCGAAGGCAATTTCATTCCCAAGAGCCTGCTGCCGGCCTACGAGTCCGTGGCCCGCGACCTGCTCAAGCGCGTGGAAGAGGTGTACAAGGCGACGCCGCACAAGAACATCCGCATGCACGGCGATTGCCACCCCGGCAACATGATGTGCCGCGACGAGATGTTCCACATCGTCGACCTCGACGACTGCCGCATGGGCCCGGCCGTGCAGGACCTGTGGATGATGCTCGCCGGCGATCGCCAGGAATGCCTGGGGCAATTGTCGGAATTGATGGACGGTTACCAGGAGTTCCACGACTTCGACCCGCGTGAACTGGCCCTGATCGAACCGCTGCGCGCCTTGCGCCTGATGCACTACAGCGCCTGGCTGGCACGGCGCTGGGACGACCCGGCGTTCCCCCACAGTTTTCCGTGGTTTGGCAGCGAGCGCTATTGGGGTGATCAGGTGCTGGCCTTGCGTGAACAACTCTCGGCGCTTAACGAAGAACCGCTGAAGCTCTTCTGACTACTTTTCTGGAGGAGCCGGCTTGCCCTAACTGCCGTTCAGTTAAGGCCTTTTGTAGGAACTAGGCGTCCCCCTCGCTCCTACAAAAGGCCTTAACTGAACGGCATTGGGGCTTGCCCGCGATACAGGCGCCTCGCTCTTTCAGTAATACCGAGGGGATGCTATCGCGGGCAAGCGCGGCGCCTACAAAAGCACAGCAGGTCCCATGGACTGACAAATATCCTTACAATCGCGCTTTGTTAGCTGCCTAAGCAAGGATTTCGCAATGCATGCCGCCAACCCCCGCAGGGGGTACATCCTGGGCCTGAGCGCCTATGTCACCTGGGGTCTGTTCCCGCTCTACTTTAAAGCCATCGCCAGCGTACCCGCCGCCGAGATCATCGTGCACCGCGTGCTGTGGTCGGCGCTGTTCGGCGGGTTGCTGCTGATGGTCTGGAAACACCCCGGCTGGTTCCGCGAGCTGCGCGATAACCCCCGGCGCCTGGCGATCCTGGCCCTCAGCGGTGCGTTGATTGCGGGTAACTGGTTGACCTATGTGTGGTCGGTGAACAGCGGGCGCATGCTCGAAGCGAGCCTGGGTTATTACATCAACCCGCTGGTGAATGTGCTGCTGGGCATGCTGCTGCTCGGCGAACGTCTGCGTCGCCTGCAATGGGTGGCCGTCGGGCTCGCCGCCGTCGGTGTGGTACAGCAGGTGTGGCAGGTAGGCAGCTTGCCGTGGGTGTCGCTGGTGTTGGCACTGACGTTCGGGTTCTACGGGTTGATCCGCAAGCAGGCGCCGGTCAAGGCACTGCCAGGGCTGGTGGTGGAAACCTGGATGCTGGTACCGATTGCCGTCGCGTGGTTGCTGTTCAATCCTTCTGCCCACAGTGCGCAACTGGCATTCTGGAGCACCTCCGAAGCCTGGTGGCTGGTGGCCGCAGGTCCGGTGACGCTGATCCCGCTGGTGTGCTTCAACGCCGCCGCACGGCATCTGCCGTACACGGCCTTAGGCTTTTTGCAATACGTGGCACCGACGTTGGTGCTGCTGGAAGCCGTGCTGTTGTTCGGTGAACACCTGGCCCCGAGCACGCTGCTGGCCTTTGCCTTTATCTGGGCCGGCCTGGCGGTCTACAGCGTGGACGCATGGCTGACCCTGCGCAAACGCTGATCAAATAACGTACAAACCTCTGCAAGCCACAGCGGGTGTGGCTTGCAGACATCCACCCCAAGGTTATCCACAACCTGATCCCCGCCATTTGTGCACAAGCCATTGAAACTGCTCGTTTTTTGCTCAGATCACGGAAAAGCACGGCCGGCGTGGCCTGGCGCCGGGTCTCTACAGGTTATCCACAGGCCCATGCAAGATTTCCATGCATAACCTTGTGGACAGATCATTCCTCGTTGCGCAATTCCACCATCAAATCATCCGCCAGGGTTTCCAGCGACGCCTGCAATTTATCCAGGGACAACGTCGACGGCACCTGCAGCAACGCCTCGGCGCTGAACAATGGGTCACCGCTCATCGGCGCGGGGCGGACATCGGTGCTCAAACGCTCCAGGTTGACGCCCTGCTTGCTCAGCAAGGCGGTGATCTCCCGCACGATGCCCGAACGATCATTGCCCACCAGCGTCATCACGATCGGTTTGGACGCCAATGCTTTGCCACTGCTGCCCTCACCCACCAGCACGCGAATGCCGTGGGTGGATAAGTCCTCCAGCGCCCCCACCAGCGCCTGACGATTCTCGGCGGGCACACTGACCCGCAGGATCCCGGCAAACTGCCCGGCCATATGCGCCATACGGCTCTCGAGCCAGTTGCCACCGTGGGCAGCGATGTTCTGCGCGACGCGCTCCACCAGGCCGGGTTTGTCGGCGGCGATAATAGTGAGTACAAGATGGTCCATGGCGAAGCCCTCTGAAATTCAACCTACAAGGTGGACCCGAGGGGCCTCGAAAACAAATCGTGTACCATTTTTATATTTATCTGGAACAATCCAATAGTTTTTTGAGAACATCCGGTTCTCCGCTGTGACCGTACGACCAAAGTGGGTCGCCAAACGACGTATTTAGTCTAATTTTCACAACCGCAAGGCATCATGTAGTATGCCAACCCGTGCACTACATAATGAAAATCTGAATCAGCGCATAAGCTCCGCAGAGTGAGGCAAGCAATGACTGAACACGTTCAAGTCGGTGGCCTGCAGGTCGCCAAAGTCCTGTTCGACTTCGTGAACAACGAAGCCATTCCCGGTACCGGCATCACTGCCGACCAGTTCTGGGCCGGCGCCGACAAGGTCATCCACGACCTGGCCCCGAAGAACAAAGCCCTACTCGCCAAACGCGACGATTTCCAGGCGCGGATCGACACCTGGCACCAGACTCACGCCGGCCAGGCGCATGACCCGGTGGCCTATAAAGCCTTCCTGCAAGACATCGGATACCTGCTGCCAGAAGCCGCAGACTTCCAGGCGACGACCCAAAATGTCGACGACGAAATCGCGCGTATGGCCGGCCCACAGCTGGTGGTGCCGGTGATGAACGCCCGCTTCGCCCTCAACGCCTCGAATGCGCGCTGGGGCTCGCTGTATGACGCGCTATATGGCACCGACGCCATCAGCGAAGCCGACGGCGCCGAGAAGGGCAAGGGTTACAACAAGGTGCGCGGCGACAAGGTCATCGCCTTCGCCCGCGCCTTCCTCGACGAAGCCGCCCCGCTCAGCGCCGGCAGCCACGTCGAGTCCACCGGCTACAAGATCGTCGATGGCAAGCTGATCGTCAGCCTCAAGGGCGGCAGCAACAGCGGCCTGCGTGACGACGCCCAGTTGATCGGGTTCCAGGGCCCTGCGGCCGAGCCGATTGCGATCCTGTTTAAACACAACGGCCTGCATTTCGAACTCCAGATCGACGCCAGCACCCCGGTCGGCCAGACCGACGCCGCCGGCGTCAAAGACGTGCTGATGGAAGCCGCGCTGACCACCATCATGGACTGCGAAGACTCCGTCGCCGCCGTGGATGCCGACGACAAAGTGGTGATCTACCGCAACTGGCTCGGCCTGATGAAGGGCGACCTGGCCGAAGAAGTGGCCAAGGGCGGCAAGACCTTCACCCGCACCATGAACCCCGATCGCGTCTACACCGGCGTGGATGGCCAGGACGTGACCCTGCATGGCCGCTCGCTGCTGTTCGTGCGCAACGTGGGTCACCTGATGACCATCGACGCGATCCTCGACAACCAGGGCAACGAAGTGCCGGAAGGCATTCTCGACGGCCTGCTCACCAGCCTGGCGGCGATCCACAGCCTCAATGGCAACAGCAGCCGCAAGAACAGCCGTACCGGTTCGGTCTATATCGTTAAACCGAAGATGCACGGTCCGGAAGAAGTGGCGTTCACCAACGAGCTGTTCGGTCGCATCGAGGACGTACTCAAGCTGCCGCGCAACACGCTCAAAGTCGGGATCATGGACGAGGAGCGCCGGACCACGGTCAACCTCAAGGCCTGCATCAAGGCCGCCAGTGAGCGCGTGGTATTTATCAACACCGGCTTCCTCGACCGTACCGGCGACGAAATCCACACCTCCATGGAGGCCGGCGCAATGGTGCGCAAGGCCGCCATGAAAACCGAGAAATGGATCGCCGCCTACGAAAACTGGAACGTCGATATCGGCTTGAGCACGGGCCTGCAAGGCCGTGCGCAAATCGGTAAAGGCATGTGGGCAATGCCCGACCTGATGGCCGCGATGCTCGAACAGAAAATCGCCCACCCACTGGCCGGCGCCAACACCGCCTGGGTGCCATCGCCGACGGCGGCCGCGCTGCACGCGCTGCACTATCACAAGGTCGACGTGTTCGCCCGTCAGGCCGAACTGGCCAAGCGCGAACGCGCCTCGGTGGACGACATCCTGACCATTCCCCTGGCCAGCAATACCGATTGGTCCGAGGACGAGATCCGCAACGAACTGGACAACAACGCCCAGGGCATCCTCGGCTACGTGGTGCGCTGGATCGACCAGGGCGTGGGCTGTTCGAAAGTGCCGGACATCAACGATGTGGGCCTGATGGAAGACCGCGCCACCCTGCGTATCTCCAGCCAGCACATCGCCAACTGGCTGCGCCACGGCATCGTCACTCAGGATCAGGTGATGGAAAGCCTCAAGCGCATGGCGCCCGTGGTAGACCGCCAGAATGCCGGGGATGCGTTGTACCGCCCACTGGCACCGGATTTCGACAGCAATATCGCGTTCCAGGCTGCGGTGGAGCTGGTGATCGAAGGCACCCAACAGCCCAATGGTTATACCGAGCCGGTGTTGCACCGCAGGCGTCGGGAATTCAAGGCTAAAAACGCTTTGTAAATAAACACGACGAATGAAAAAGCCCTGATTGAAAGATCAGGGCTTTTTCATTAATTGGAACAGCTCAGGGAAAGGTTCCCGAAAAGGTGCTTTCGAACTCAATTCCTTCTCCAGCCTCGTTTCTGATTTTTGCAGCCATTATCGTTCCGGTGAAAATGAGGACTGCTCCACCCTCGCCAACCTCAACGCGGACCTTCATTTCACCCGACATAGGGTTGCTATATTCGGATAGTCCTATGTGAAATGAAATACTATCAAACTTCATAAGTTCAAACGTGTGTTCCCCTGGAACCAGCCGACTTGGATAAGTCCAACTAGTGCCAACCCACCCGTCGTCGTAGCTTATCAACGCCTGAGAAGGCCACATAGTCACCGACGTAGTACTAAATGAGTACTTGTCACCTTCACCTTCATAATTGTATGTGAGGGTCGCATTGCCACGTTTTCCTTTAGCGCGAGCAAGATGGGCGTCTCTGGAAAAGCCAGGCTTTGTAACGTTCATTTGACAATCTCCTGTCCACAAGTGAATGGGCACCAGCTCTTGACCAGTGCCTGCTGCGCAAGTGAACAACTGCGAGACTATGCCGCCTACTGTCAGAGTTGACAGTTATCGCTAAAAACCGATCAGTGGTGACTAGTGCGCCATCCCCAATTCCCGCTTGACCAGCTTCGCCAACTTCACGCTATCAATCGGCTTGAGCAGAAAATCCACCACGCTCAGATGCATCGCATCAATCACATCCGGCGCTTCCGCGTCCCCCGACATGATGATGATCGGCAATGCCGCACGCGTTGACTCACGTACCCGGCGGATCAACTCAAGACCATTGCTCGGCGCCATGCGCAGGTCGGTGATCAGCAAACCGATAGAGCTGCTGGACCTCAACAGCTCCCATGCGCTCTCGCCACTGTCGGCGGTCATGCAGCGAATACCGTCCAGGCCCAGGATTTCCGCCAGCAGCTCACGCGCGTTTTTGTCGTCGTCCACGATCAATACGCGCTGGGGCGGTAAATCGGGCTCCAGCATCACGGCGCTCAGAGCCTCGCGCTCGGCATCATTCAAAATATCGTGGTCGGACATACGGTTCTCAGTAGTTCTTTTCAATCCTCCAGCACAGATGTCAGACATCGCCGGAAAGGCGATCAATGTGCACTTCGTCGGAAAGTTTGCCTAGTGGGCGTTTTACGGGGTTTGGACGATAGTCATGTAAGGTTTTTCCCTAGTCCTGCGCGGTTTTCATCGACCTAGACTTACGTCCAATGGGCACCCACCGCGCAGGAGTCGACCATGGAGGACGATAACGACAAAAAAATGCGGTCACTGTTATGAGTAAAGCTGATGCTTTCACCCAAGCGGGGAAAACTGCTGTGTTGCAGAACATTCACGGCACCCTGCAATTCCTGCAACGCTTTCCCCCGTTCAATCAGATGGAAAACGCCCACCTGGCATTTCTGGTGGAGCAGTGCCAATTACGCTTCTACGGCCCCGGTGAAAGTATCCTCACGCCCTCGGGCGGCCCGGTGGAGCACTTCTATATCGTCAAGCAGGGGCGGGTTGTCGGCGAGCGGCCAGACAGCACGCAAACCACGTTCGAAATCACCACCGGCGAGTGCTTCCCCCTTGCCGCGCTGCTGGGCGAACGCGCCACGCGCACCGAGCACAAGGCCGCCGAAGACACCTTTTGCCTGCAGCTGAACAAGCCGGCGTTTATCAAGCTGTTTGCCCTCTCCAGCCCCTTCCGCGACTTCGCCCTGCGCGGCGTCAGCAGCCTGCTGGACCAGGTCAACCAGCAGGTGCAGCAAAAGGCCGTGGAAACCCTCGGCACCCAATATTCACTGAATACCCGCCTGGGTGAATTGGCCATGCGCCACCCCGTCACCTGCAGCCCGCAAACGCCCCTGCGCGAAGCGGTGACGCTGATGCACGAGCAACAGGTGGGCAGCATTGTGATTGTCGACGAGCATAAGGCGCCGCTGGGGATTTTCACCCTGCGCGACCTGCGCCAGGTGGTGGCCGACGGCACCAGCGACTTCAGCCAGGGCATCGAAGGGCACATGACTCAGGCGCCCTTTTTCCTCACCCCGGACCACAGCGCCTTCGACGCCGCCATCGCCATGACCGAGCGGCATATCGCTCACGTGTGCCTGGTCAAAGACCGGCGCCTGTGCGGCGTGGTGTCCGAGCGCGACCTGTTTTCCCTGCAGCGCGTCGACCTGGTGCACCTGGCCCGCACCATCCGCAACGCGCCACGGGTGGAGAACCTGGTGGCGATGCGCGGCGAGATCGGCCAATTGGTGGAGCGCATGCTGGCCCATGGTGCGTCGTCCACGCAGATCACCCATATCATTACGCTGCTCAACGACCACACCGTATGCCGAGTGATCGAATTGACCCTGGCCGAAAAAGGCGACCCCGGCGTGCCGTTCAGCTGGTTGTGTTTCGGCAGCGAAGGTCGTCGCGAACAGACCCTGTACACCGACCAGGACAACGGCATCCTGTTCGAAGCCAAGGATGCGGTAAAAGCCGCCGAGATTCGCGTGCGCCTGCTGCCCCTGGCACAGCAGATCAACCAGAGCCTGGCGCTGTGCGGGTTCAGCCTGTGCAAGGGCAATATCATGGCCGGCAACCCCGAACTGTGCCTGTCGCGGGCTGAATGGGCGCGACGGTTTGCGGCGTTCATTCGCGAGGCCACGCCGGATAATCTGTTGGGTTCGAACATCTATTTTGACCTGCGAGTGGTCTGGGGCGACGAACAGGGTTGCGAGCAACTGCGCCAAGGCATCCTGGATCAGGTCGCGGATAACCGGCTGTTCCAACGCATGCTCGCCGAGAACGCCCTGCGCCAGCGCCCGCCGGTGGGACGCTTCCGCGAGTTTGTGCTGACGCGCCAAGGCGGCGACAAAGCCACCCTGGACCTCAAGGTGCAGGGTCTGACCCCGTTTGTGGACGGCGCACGCCTGCTCGCGCTGGCCAATGGTATCCACGCCACCAACACCCTGGAGCGCCTGCGCCAACTGGTGGTCAAGGAAGTCATCGAACCACTGGACGGCGCCGCCTATGAGGAGGCGTATCACTTTATCCAGCAAACCCGCATGCAACAGCACCAGTTGCAAACCCGCGAGAACCAGCCGTATTCCAACCGCGTCGACCCCGAGAGCCTGAACCATCTGGACCGCCGCATCCTGCGCGAATCCCTGCGCCAGGCCCAGCGCCTGCAAAGCAGCCTGACCCTGCGGTACCAACTGTGAGCCTGTTCGGCTGGCTGCGCGCGGCCAAACCCCGGTTGACCGCGGCGCAACAACGGCGCCTGGAACACTTGCCCAAACCTGTCGCGCTCGGTGACGGACCACTGCGCAACCAACGCTGGGTGGTGGTGGACCTGGAAACCAGCGGTCTGAATCTGAACCGCGACCTGGTCTTGTCCATCGGCGCGGTGGTGATCGAAGACGGCGCGGTGGATTTCTCCCAACTGTTCGAACGCACCCTGCAACGCACCGAGACAAAACTCAGCCCCAGCGTGCTGATCCACGGCCTGGGGCCCAGCGCCATCGCCGCCGGCAGCGACCCGGTCGAGGCGTTGCTGGACTTCATGGCGTTCGTCGGCGACAGCCCGTTGCTGGCCTTCCATGCTCCGTTCGACCAACACATGCTCGGGCGGGCGCTTAAGGACAGCCTGGGGTATCGCCTGGCCCACCCATTCCTCGATGTGGCCGACATCGCCCCGCTGCTGTGCCCCGAAGCGCCTATCCGCGAAGCCGGGCTGGATGACTGGATCAACCATTTCAAGCTGCAAGTGGGCGAACGCCATCACGCCAGCGCCGACGCCCTGGCCACCGCGGAGCTGATGCTGATCCTGTTCAGCCGCGCGCGCCAGCAGCAGATCGACACGCCTCAGAGGCTGCAAGAGCGTTTGAGCCAATGGAAACGGCGTAAACACGCGCCATCGTTTTAATGTCATCTCCCGACAGACGCCAATTGCGCCCGCCCCGCGCCCCTGACACAATCACGAATAATTCTCGTTAATTTAAACTTCTTGTTTATTCGGTGATGCCTTGTCGTCGGTCCAAACCCCACACAGTGAGCTGGTTGGCGCGTTGTATCGCGACCATCGTGGCTGGCTGTTGGCCTGGCTGCGCCGCAACGTGGCGTGCCCGAGCCGCGCCGAAGACCTGAGCCAGGACACCTTCGTACGCCTGCTGGGCCGTGACGAACTGCGCGCGCCCCGCGAGCCGCGGGCATTTCTGGTAGCGATCGCCAAAGGCTTGTTGTTCGACTACTTTCGGCGCGCAGCCCTGGAACAGGCCTACCTGAGCGAATTGATGCTGATCCCGGAAAGCGAACACCCCTCTCCGGAAGCACAGCAATTGATCCTCGAAGACCTCAAGGCCATCGACCGCCTGCTCGGCAAGTTATCGAGCAAGGCCCGCGCCGCCTTCCTCTATAACCGCCTCGACGGGCTGGGCCACGCCGAAATCGCCCAGCGCCTGGGTGTGTCGGTGCCGCGTGTGCGCCAGTACCTGGCCCAGGGCATTCGCCAGTGCTACATCGCGCTGTATGGCGAGCCGTCGTGAGCGTGATCAGCGCCAAGCCAGTGTCGGCACGCGTGCTGGATGCGGCGATTGCCTGGCAGTTGTCCCTCGACTCGGGGGACGGCAGCGCGGTGGAGCGCGAAGAGTTCGGCAAATGGCTGGCCAACGATGAAGAACACGCCCGCGCCTGGCGCCAGTTGGGCATGCTCGACCAGCGTTTCAGTGCCGCTTCGGGCCCGGCGCGAGCGGCGTTGTTGCAATCGCGCGAGGGCATTCGCCAGCGCGTGCGCAAGTTGGGCACGGGCCTGGCGAGTATCGCGCTGGTGTGCGGTTTGGCGCTGTTTGCCGGTGAACGCTACGTGCCGATCCACTATTGGCTGGCCGACCAGCGCACCGCCACTGGCGAGCAACGCACACTGACGCTGGCGGACGGCACGCGGATCGACCTCAACACTCACAGCGCCGTTGATGTGCGCTTCGATGAAAAACGCCGGCTGATCGTGTTGCAGGCCGGCGAAATCCTCGTCGAGACCGGTCACGGCGATGCGCGCCCGTTCTACGTGCAAACCCGCGACGGCCGCCTGCGAGCGCTGGGCACGCGCTTTATCGTCAAGCGCGAGGACGACGCCACGCGCTTGACCGTGCTGCAATCGGCGGTGGCGGCGCAGCCCGAGGCGCGGCACCAGGAACACATTTTCAAGGCAGGCCAGCAAGTGCTGATGCGCAGCGACGGCCTCGGCCCCGCGTTTGCCGTCACCCCCGCCACCGACGCCTGGACGCGCGGCATGCTGGTGGTCGACAACGCCCGCCTGGGCGATGTGGTGCAGGAACTCAGCCGCTACCGCACGGGTTACCTGGGTGTGGATAAAAGCGTGGCCGACCTGCGCATCACTGGCAGCTTCCCGCTGCACGACACCACCCTGGCGCTTAACGCCCTGCTGCCGACCCTGCCGGTGCAGATCGAACAGCACACGCCGTGGTGGGTGACGGTGATTGCCAAGCCTTAAGGTTCCAGGTGCTTGCTCGTTCCCACGCTCCGCGTGGGAATGCAGCACGGGACGCTCTGCGTCCAAAGCGTGACGCAGAGCGTCACAAGAGGCATTCCCACGCAGAGCGTGGGAACGATCAGATCTGGGGGTGGATCGCAACGTGGCCGACCTGCGCATCACTGGCAGCTTCCCGCTGCACGACACCACCCTGGCGCTTAACGCCCTGCTGCCGACCCTGCCGGTGCGGATCGAGCAGCACACGCCGTGGTGGGTGACGGTGATTGCCAAGCCTTAAGGTTCCAGGTGTTTGCTCGTTCCCACGCTCCGCGTGGGAATGCAGCACGGGACGCTCTGCGTCCAAAGCGTGACGCAGAGCGTCACAAGAGGCATTCCCACGCAGAGCGTGGGAACGATCAGAAACACACCACAAAAATATTTTCACCCCGCCCTATCACTTTTCAATTCTCGTTCGGCACCTAGGCAATTGAGAAATATTTCCATTCAGGAGCCGCCCATGTCCCGCCCGCTAGACACCTTGTTGCGCCCCAGCCTGTTAGCCGTGGCCATTGCCCTCAGCGCCCCGCTGGCCAGCCCCTTGCTGTTCGCCGCCGAACAAGCCTCCAGCGTGCGCGCCTATCACCTGCCGGCGGCGCCACTGGCGAGCACCCTGAACCAGATCGCCAGCCAGGCCGGCCTGGCGCTGACCCTCAACCCGACGCTGGCCTCGGGCAAGACCTCGGCACCGGTCCAGGGCCAGTTCGATGCGCAAGGCGCACTGCGTGAAGCCTTGCGTGGGACCGGGTTGCAGCTGGAACAGAGCAGCGCCGGGACGTTTACCTTGGTGGTGATTCCAGAGGGTGTGATGGCGCTGCCCGCGACCACTATCAGCGGCCAGGGCAGTGATGAAAGCGCCTGGGGCCCGGTCGATGGCTACCTGGCCAAACGCACCGCCGCCGGCACCAAGACCGACACCGCGCTGGTCGAAGCACCGCGCTCGATCTCCATCGCCACCCGCGAGCAGATGCAGGACCGCAACGTCCAGAACCTGGATGACGCGGTCAAGTACATGCCCGGCATCGTCTCCGCCAGCTACGGCAGCGACACCCGTTACGACTGGATGCGCGTACGCGGCTTCGAACCGACCCAATTCCTCGACGGCCTGCCACTGCCGCGCGGCGTATACGCCAACCCTAAAGCCGAAACCTGGAACCTGGACCGTCTCGCCCTGCTGCGCGGCCCGGCTTCGTCGGTGTACGGCCAGACCCCACCCGGCGGCCTGCTGGACATGGTCAGCCGCCGCCCCAGCTCTGAGTCGAGCAATGCCATTCAGGTGCAATACGGCAGTGACAACTATCGCCAGATCAACTTCGCCAGCACCGGCAAGATCGATGATGCAGGCCAGTTCCTCTATGGCCTCAACGGCGTGGTGCGCGATGCCGGCACCCAGGTCGACCACATCGACAACAAGCGCTACAACATTGCCCCGAGCCTGACCTGGAACATCGACCCTGAAACCCAGCTGACCTTCCTGTCGCAGTTCACCCGCGACGATACCGGTACCACCAGCCAGTTCCTGCCGATCCAGGGCAGCAAGATCAAGTCGCCGTTGGGCGAGGTGTCCCATCACAAGAACCTGGGCGACCCGGACTACGAATACTACGACCGCACCTACTACGCGCTGGGCTATGCCTTCGAGCACCGGTTCAACGATACGTGGCAGTTCAAGCAGAACCTGCGCTATACCAAGTCGGAGCTGTCGTTCCAGCAGTTGACCGTGGGCTCCTACGCGTTCTCCCCGGCAGATGCGGCGGGCAATATCAGCCGCTCGACCACCAACGTTGACGAGGACATCAGCCAGTTTGCGGTGGATAACAACTTCCAGGCTGACTTTGCTACCGGCGACATCACCCACACCTTGCTGCTGGGCCTGGATCATCAGCGCACCGATACGTCCTATCGGGCGATCTTCGGTATTGCGTCAGGTACCAACATCTTCAACCCGATCAACACCCGGCCGACCGTACGCCCGACCGACGTCACGCCTTTTTACGATTACAACCAGAAGACCGTCCAGACCGGTCTCTATGTGCAGGACCAGATGGCCCTGGATAACTGGCGCCTGACCCTGGGCGGCCGTGAAGACTGGGTTCACCAGGGCACCACCTACTTCAACAAGCAGGACGCGACCAACACCGACCGCAGCAAGAATTTCAGTGGCAACGCTGCGCTGAGCTATGTATTCGACTCCGGTTTTGTTCCGTACCTGTCCTATGCCGAGTCCTTCCAGCCAGCGAGCAACGCCAGTGTTGACCCTGTGCTGTCGTACAAACCCACCGAGGGCAAGCAGTGGGAACTGGGGGTCAAGTACCAGCCGCCCGGCTCCAACACTCTGCTGAGTGCAGCGGTCTATGACCTGACCCAGAAAAACGTGCTGGTGACCAGCTTCCAGGCGGGTGGCGTGTCCATCACCGACCAGACCGGCGAAGTGAAGGTCAAGGGCCTGGAGCTGGAGGCGATATCCGACGTCACCGAGAACCTCAAGGTGATCGCCGCTTATACCCTGGCCAAATCCGAGGTGCAAAAAGGCGATTTCAAAGGCAACCGCCTGCAACTGATGCCCAACCAGCAAGCCTCGCTGTGGACCGACTACACCTGGCACGCCGGCGTGCTCGACGGCTTCGGCATCGGCTTCGGCGCCCGCTACACCGGCAATACCTATGGCGACCAAGCCAACACCTGGTTGGGCAAGGCCAACGCCTACACCGTATTCGACGGCGCGCTGCACTACGACCTCGGCCGTCTGGACAACAGCCTCAAGGGCGCGTCGGTGAAGTTGAATGCCACCAACCTGTTCAACAAGGACTACCTGTCCACCTGCGACGGCTCCTACTGCTACTTCGGCGACCAACGCAGCGTCGTCGCCAGCGCCACCTACCAGTGGTAACCGGCTGAGTTAACAACCAGGCCGCCTCCCACGGGCGGCTTTGGTGTGTCTGAAGGCTAGAAAATGAAAAGCAAAACCATCCGCCGTTGGTCCTTTATCCACACCTGGACCAGCCTGATCTGCACGGTGTTCCTGCTGCTGCTCGCCCTCACCGGCCTGCCGCTGGTGTTTCACCATGAGATCGATCACCTGCTGGGCAACGCACCCACACTTGCGCAAATGCCCGCCGATACGCCGCAGCTCGACCTTGAGCAGCTTGTCGCCAAGGCGCAGGCCCATCGCCCCGGCGAAGCCATGCAATACCTGGCCTGGGACGAGGACGATAAGAACGGCGTGATCGCGATCATGGCCGCCACAGCCGGCACCGAGCCCAATTCGTCCCACACCTTCATGCTCGATGCGCGTACCGGCGATGCCATGCAGATGCCATCGGCCAATGGTGGCTTCACGCTGTTCCTGCTGCGCCTGCACGTGGACATGTTCGCCGGCCTGCCCGGCAAGCTGCTGCTGGCATTCATGGGTATTTTGTTCGTAGTGGCGATGATCTCCGGCACGGTGCTGTACCTGCCGTTCATGCGCCGCCTGAAGTTCGCCAGCGTACGCCAGCACCAATCCACGCGCCTGCGCTGGCTCGACCTGCATAACCTGATCGGCGTGGTCACCCTGACCTGGGCGCTGGTGGTGGGCGTGACCGGCGTAATCAGCGCCTGTGCCGACCTGATCATCGCCGCCTGGCGCCAGGACAGCCTCAGCGCCATGATCGAACCCTACCGGAACGCTCCACCCCTGACCCGCCGCGCACCAGCCTCCGACTTGCTGACCATCGCCGCCAAGGCCGCCCCCGGCATGCAGCCGGACTTTATCGCCTTCCCCGGCACGCGCTTCTCCAGCGAGCACCATTACGCCGTGTTCATGAAAGGCAGCAGCCACCTGACCTCGCACCTGCTCACACCGGTATTGATCGACGCCAGCACCCTGGCTGTTACTGCCATCGCCAAACGGCCTTGGTACATGGACGCCATGGGCATGTCGCAGCCGTTGCACTTCGGGGACTACGGCGGCATGCCGATGAAAATCCTCTGGGCCGTCATGGATGTGCTGACCCTCATTGTGCTCGGCAGTGGGGTTTACCTGTGGATCGTGCGGCGCAAGGCGGGCAAGGCATGAAGCGGCGCCAGTCGAATTTCTGGAAAGTGTTTGGCATCCCGCTGGGGATTGGCCTGCTCAGTGCCGCCGGGTTGTTCGCGGCGTTGCTGGGGGATGGGCGGTGGGATTGGCTCGGTTGGGTCGGTTTGGGCATTCCCGCCGTCATTGGCACTTGGGGCTTGCTCAAGCGGTGAGATAGATTAGCGCTGCCCCTTTTTGAGGAATGCCCATGTCCGCTCCCAGCATGACCTTGTTCCACAATCCAGCATCACCGTTCGTTCGCAAAGTCCGCGTGCTGCTGATCGAGACCGGCCAGCAGGACCGCGTGGCCCTGCACACCTGCGTGCCGACCCCTGTGACGCCCGACGCCCAGGTGGTGCAAGGCAACCCCGTGGGCAAGATCCCGGCCCTGCGCCTGGCCGATGGCAGCGTGCTGCATGACAGCCGGGTGATCCTCGATTACTTCGACCACCAGCACGTCGGCCACCCGCTGATCCCCCGTGACGGCTCGGCGCGCTGGCGGCGCCTGACCCTGGCCTCGATGGCCGACGGCATCATGGATGCCGCCGTGCTGGTGCGTTACGAAACCGCCCTGCGCCCGGTGGAGAAACACTGGGCCCCGTGGCTCGACGAACAGCGCAACAAAATCAAGCGCACCCTCGCGGAGTTGGAGGAGGATGCCATCGCAGAGCTGGCCAGCCACTTCGACATCGCCGCCATCAGCGTGGCCTGCGCCTTGGGCTACCTGGACTTCCGCCATCCGGACATGCACTGGCGGCTGGACAACCCCAGGCTTGCCGCCTGGTACGCCGAGGTCAGCCAGCGGCCTTCGATGCAGCAGACCCAGCCGCCGGCCTGACATTCACTCCCACATTGGACGGTGGTGGTATTGAGGAAGGTGGCGATCTTTGCAGCTAACTGCGCCCCCACTTGCTGATCCTCGCGCAACCCGATCATTGCACCGCCTCCAGATCGAACGCCAACGGCTGCGCCCCTTTGCGCTGGCCCACTCCGTACCAATCCAGTTTGCGTGTCAGCACCATCACCGTACCCAACAGGCCGAACAGCAACAGAGAGCCCATCAGCAACGCATAATCCTCGGCGCTCAACAGCCCGTACAACAGGCCATACAGCGCTGCCAACCCTGCCGAAAACCCCAGGCCATGGGCCACGCTGCGCAGCACATGGCACACGTAGAAACCAATCAGCAACACACAGGCACTCGCCGAGATCAGGTAAGCCAAGGCAAAGCCCAGATGCTCGGACAACGACAACAGCAACAGGTAGAAAAACGCCAGGGCCACCCCCACCAGTGCATATTGAATCGGGTGCACCGCCAGGCCCTTGAGTACTTCGAACAGGAAGAAACCGGCAAATGTCAGGGCGATAAACAGCAGCGCGTATTTGATCGCCCGGTCGCTCTTGAGGTACTGGTCCACCGGGTCGATAAAGTTCACGCCAAAGCTGCGGTTGTTGAAGTCATCACAGCCTTGCGCGTCCAGGCAGGTTTGCAGGGCTTGTTCGAGGTTGGTAGAGAAGAATGAGGTCTGCCAGCTGGCCGTAAACCCCTTGTCGTTGATCTCTCGTTGTGTTGGCAGGAAGTTGCCGATAAAGCTGGGGTGCGGCCAGTTGGAGGCCAGTGACACTTGGCTGGTCTTGCCCACCGGCACCACTTGCAGTTGCTCGGTACCTTGCAGGCGCAGGTCGAAGGCGAAGTCCAGCACGGCCGGTTTTTTGCTGTCTTGCTCGGGCAGCGTCACGTGTACGCCCTCTCCCAGCCAATCCACTTGGGAACCCGGCGAGAACTCCAGGCGCTGGTTGCCAAGCTCAAGGGTCAGTGAGTTTTCAATACCGCGAATATCGCTGATGCCCACTGCCAGAAATGCCGGTTCAAAGCGGTAGTCGGAAAAGTCCTCGGTGATCCCCAATTGCGCGGGCAGCTCGAAACGCCCTGTGATGCGGTTATCGGCATGAAACAGCCGCGCCTGGTAAATGCCCCGTGCGCGCAGTTCGGTTTGCACCTTGCCATCGAGTTCAAAACGGTCCGGCAGGAAGTACAGGCGACCGCGTTCTTCACGCGTGACCTCATAGCGTTTGTTGAGCTTTTCATTGAGCTTCCACTCACGCACGGTCTTGCGATAAGGCACCACCATCACCGGCCCGGTGAGGCGCTGGGCAAAGCTTGCGCTGCGCGCGATATCCATCAGTACGCCGTCGCGCAGTTGCTGGCGGTCGCCGATGATGCCATTGATCATCAGCAACGGAATCAGCAACAGCAGGATCAGCAGCGCAATCGCGCCAAGTTTGAAAAGCAGGCTGCGGTTCATGGGTCTCTCCCTGGTTTGATGGGGAGAGTCTGCGCAGCCTGTATGAGGGATTTATGTGGGCACTGTGGAGACTGTATGGAGATGCAGCACCACCTGCACCCCGCCGGGCACATTGGCGATCTGCAACGCACCGCCGTGCAGCTTCATCACCTCTTCGACAAAGTTGAGGCCCAGGCCCGTACTTTTGCGCCCACTCGCCGGCCGTGGCAGCGAATAGAACCGCTCGCTCAGGCGCGGCAAGGCGTAGTCGGGAATCGCGGCAGCCTGGTTGAACAGGCTCACCTGCACATCGCTGTGCCGCACTTGAGCACTGAATCGCAGCGAGCCGCCGGGCGGGGTGAAATCCAGGGCGTTATCCAGCAGGTTGCCCAAGGCCTGGCGCAACAGAAAAGGTTCGCCGTAGACGCGAACATCCGCGCCAATCGCCTGTTCGACCTGCAGGCCGGCGCCTTGGATCCGCGCGCATTGGGCGTTGAGCACATCACCCACCAGGGCGGCCAGCGGGATACTCACTTGTTCTTCCAGGCCCTGGCGTTGCTCCACCTGCGCCAGGTTCAGCAGGCGCTCGATCAACTGTTGCAGGCGCGCACTCTCACTGTCGATATTGCCGACAAAGCGCTGCTGCTGCTCGCGGCTCATATCGCCCTGCAACAACTCGGCCGCGCCGCGAATCGCCGCCAGTGGGCTTTTCAGTTCGTGGGTCAGGGTGTGTACGTAATGTTCGACGTAGGCCTTGCCCTCCAGTTGCGTGCGCATATGCTCAACGGCGGTCGACAACTGCTTGAGTTCACCACCGCGATAATGTGGCAGTTCGGCCCGTCGACCCTCGCTGACGGCCTGTGCATAAGCCGTCAGCCGGTGCAGGGCAACGCTTAGCCACCACGACAACAAGGCGCCCAGCAGCAAGCCGAGCACTACCAGACCCGCGCCGTACCACAGCAGGCGGCGTTCGGTGCGGTCGACATAAGGCTGCAACGAGCTGTTCGGCTTGGCCACGGTGACCACACCGATGATCTGACCGTTGTCGCGGATCGGCGCGCCCACGTGCATCACCGACGAGGTGGCGTCATCCGCGTTGCTGCGGGTGGAACGTGCGCCGTATTCGCCGCGCAGTGTCAGGTACACGTCGTTCCATTTGGAGTAGTCCTGGCCCACCGCTTCGCCGCTGGAGTCAAGCAGCACCCTGCCCTTGGCGTCGGTTACGTAGATGCGGTGGTTGACCTGGTTTTTCGGCAGGCCCCAGATGGTCGCGCCGGGCTGACGGTTGCCATAGGCCTTGAGCAGTGCCGGCCAGTGGCTTTGGCCGAGGGTGCCGTTCTTCACGTCGTCACGCAGGATCTCGGCCAGCAGGTTGGCGGTGTCCACCAGGGTTTCTTCGGTGGACTGGCGCACGCCGGGGCGGATTTCCTTCATCACCGTGCTGAGCACGAAGTAGCCAGTCAGGCCGATAAACAACGCGTACACCAGGAAGATCCGCAGCCCCAGGCGCATCAGCTGTTGCTCGGGCTGTAGCTGTAGCCGAGGCCGCGATGGGTCTGGATCGGCTCGGCCTGCGCCGCCACGCTGCGCAGCTTGCTGCGCAGGCTTTTGATGTGGGTATCGATATTGCGCTCGTAACCGGCATCGGCCGGTACACCCACGGCATCCAGCAATTGCTCGCGGCTGAACACGCGCTCGGGTTGCTCCAGCAGGCTTTGCAGCAGGCGGAATTCGTGGCGGGTCAGGCTCAGGGGCTGGCCGCGATAGTTGATCTGCATGCGCTCCAGGTCGACCTGAAACAGTGCCGGCGCAACACCGGGGCCGACCCGCTTGAGGATCGCGCGCACCCGTGCCGCCACTTCCCGAGGGCTGAACGGCTTGACCACATAATCGTCGGCCCCGATCTCCAGCCCCACCACGCGGTCGATCTCGCCGTCCCGCGCACTGAGGAACATCACCGGCACTTCACTGAAACGGCGCAATTGCTTGCAGGTTTCAAAACCGCTGATGTCGGGCAGGCCGATGTCGAGGATGATCAGGTCGGCCGGCGTCTGGCGCTGATGCGCCAGCGCCGCCTGGCCGAGCGTCACCCACGTGGTGGTAAAGCCCTCGCCTTGCAGGGCGAATATCAGCGTGTCGGCTATTGCCGCTTCGTCTTCGACAATCAGGATGTGGGGCATGGGTTCAGATCAGCAGTCCGGTTTGTCCGCAGTGTAACGACGGGCCGGGTTTACTGCTGCGCCAAATTCACGCAGGGCCTTGGCACCGATCAACAACGGATAGTTGAAACTGCTGCGGTCGGTGAGGTTGACCTCCACGGTACGCTTGACGTCTCCCAGGCACATTTCCAGGTCGATGACTGGGCGCTTGGCAACCGTCGCTTCGTCTTTTTCGTCGTCTTCATCGGCGCGGCTCTTGATCTTGCTGATGCGCGATACCTTGTGTTCGTAGACCTTGTTGGAGGCGTCCTTGCCACCGAGGCGGAAGCGCACCCAGTCGTCGCCATCACGGGTGAAGGTCTCGATGTCACGGGCCGACAGCGAGGCGGTCAGCGCGCCGGTGTCCATCTTGGCCTTGAAGGTCTCGCCGATTTCCGGCAGCTGGATGTATTCGTAGCGACCGTAGAGGGTAGGCTCGGCGGCCATGACGGGCAGCGCCGCAAGAGCAAGAGAGGCAAGGATAATTTTCACGTAGGTGGTTTCCTTGAATTGAGTAGGCGGATTCTAGACCGCAAGAACAGCACTTAGTTAGTCCCACCAACATACCTGGCACACTGTGAAACATTCGTACCGCACTTTGCGATTTGGCCTCCAGACTCAGCTCTCTTATCATGGCACGCCCACAAGATCCCAAGAGTTGCTTATGCGCCGCCTGCTCACCGGCTGTTTGGTCACCCTGCTGTTGTTGCTCAATACGCTGATCCTGATCGGCCCCTTGATGGTATTCGCGCTGCTCAAGCTGGTGGCGCCGGGTCGCTATCGGGACTACGCCTCATGGGCGGTGATGTGGATCGCCGAGACCTGGGCCGAGATCGACAAACTGATCTTCGCCCTGTGCATCCCGACCCACTGGGATATTCGCGGCGGTGAAAACCTGCGCGGTGACACAAGCTACCTGGTGATCAGCAACCATCAGTCCTGGGTGGATATCCCGGCACTGATCCAGGCCCTCAACCGGCGCACGCCGTTCTTCAAATTTTTCCTGAAAAAAGAACTGATCTGGGTGCCCTTCCTCGGCCTGGCCTGGTGGGCGCTGGACTACCCGTTCATGAAGCGCTACACCAAGGCCTTCCTGGCCAAGCACCCGGAACTGGCCGGCCAGGACCTGAAGATCACCCGGCAAGCCTGTGAGCTGTTCAAGCGCCAACCGGTGACGGTGGTCAATTACCTGGAAGGTACGCGGTTCAGCGAGGCCAAGCGCAAGCAGCAGGCTTCGCCGTTCACGCGCCTGCTCAAGCCCAAGGCCGGCGGCGTGGCATTTGTGCTGGCGGCCATGGGCGAACAACTGGACGCAGTGCTCGACGTCACGGTGGTTTATCCAAAGGCAAGGATCCCCGGGTTCTGGGACTTGATCAGCGGCGCAGTGCCAAAGGTGATCGTTGATATCCGCACCCGCGAGCTGGACCCGGCGTTGTGGCAGGGCGATTACGAAAACGATCCAGCGTTTCGTCAGACCGTGCAGAACTGGGTGAACCAGCTCTGGCAGGAAAAAGACGCGCGCATTGAAGCGCTTCTCAGAGAACGGGGCAGCGCTTGTCGCTCGCCTGAACGAGAATAACCGGCAGGCGACCCCAGACCGAGCTGACTGAAACAACGTACGCACTACGCCAGGCTAATGGATACCTCTGCATTGAAACGCACGCCAGCGTGCCAGGACGCGAGGTTTAAACCACTACTTCAGGGAGTCGATACGTGTTCAAGCACCTTTTAAAACCAATGGTTGTCGCCCTTTCACTGACCAGCCTGCCGGCGCTGGCAAATCCTGTTACTCCGGCTGATACGAGTCGCCAGGCCGCAGGCGCAGCCGGAGCGGCCACCTCCAGCAACACTGCGAACAAACAGTCTTTCCACATGAGTTGCTCGGCGGGAGACTACACCGGCGAAGCTAAAGGCTATGTCCAGTACTACAACAACAGCACGCTGAGAGCCGCGGTGGTGAGGCAATACAAAATCACTAAGAAAAATAACGTGCGCGGCGGCAATAGCGCCAACGTCAACCTGAAGGTGGATGGCCAATCAAGCAAATCCCCGGACAGCATGAAACAGGACGGGAATTGGAACAGCATCAGTTTGAGCAGAAGTACCGCACGACGTAACGCGCCGATGGAAATCCAGTTCATTTTCGACAAGTCCGGCGCACCAGACCCACGCTGCACCACAAGGAAGGACATCTGAGGCGCCAGGCGTAGACGTCCAGGCCGTCAAGAACCTGGGCTCATTGGGCGCACGACGGCGATGGTTGATGCCATCCACCGCCGCCGGCAATCTTATGAGCGGCCGTTGCTTAACTGCCGGTCCCCCAGGCTTGAGCCAGCTTACCCAGCAACGAACCGTTGGCGCCCTGGCTGCCCAGGTATTGCAGGATCACCGGGGCAAACTGGCCGACCATGCCACTGTCCATGCCCAGCGCGCTGAACGCTGTGTGCAGGTCATTGGTGTCTTTCACATTCCCCAGCAGGCCGTCAAGGCCGCTGGTCTTGCTGCCACCGGTCTGGCCGAGCAACCCGCTCAAGGCGCCGAGACTGCCCAGTGCATTACTACCCGACAGCTGGTCCAGGCCCGGCACGCTCTTGCCCAGTTGCGAATAGTCGGTGCTGCTCAGTTGGTTCTTGGCCAGGCCCAGCATGGCGCCCGTGCCGCCCACGGCTTGTTCGGGGGTGATGTTGAGCTGTGAGGTCAAGGCACTGAGCAAGCCGGCCGTCTCGGATGACGGCGCGGCCGCAGCGGCCTTGTTGTTACCGCCCTGCATGCCGGAAATGGCATTGGCCGCATCGCCAAGGCTGAACCCTGCGGCAAACACCGGGCCGGCTGCCAGGGTCATCAGGCAGGAAAGGGCGAAACCGCGTGAAATCTTCATCGAAACAACCTCGGGATATAGGGGCGAAAGCAGGCGTTTGACTGGGCATTGCGTCGGTTGTTCCAAGGCACCGCTGGAACCCAATTGCGATAAGCGGGTCCATGAACTGACTACACATTTTGTCAGGAAGAGACTTATGACTGCGATCCAACCCCAAGTGATTGAGCACAAGCCTCCATTCTGGAGCCGCACTCGCCTGTTCATCGGCGCCTGCGTGGTGGTGGTTGCCGGCATCGGCGGCGCCCTCTACACCCAGGACAGCGTCAAAGCCGCCGCGACATTGGTGACCACAACCCAACAGCCCGCGGCGCAGATCATGGCGCATAAAGATTATCTGGAAGTGCAGCCCATCGCCTCCACGGCACCCGCCCCGGACCAGAGCCTGGAACTATGGGCGATCCCCGAAGGCGGCACGCCGGTGTCGCTGGGCCTGTTGCCCGAGGATGGCAAAGGCATCATCGGACTCAACCCGCGTCAGCAGGCGTCCATCAGCAAACCGGTGGAATTGATGGTGAGTTCGGAAACCAAAGGCGGGTCGGTGAGCAAGCAGCCGACGGGACCGACGGTGTATCAAGGTGCGCTGGCCGCCCGGTGATGGCTGGCGCTATAGGCAACTGCCCCATTATCGCCAATCATTATAGAAACCTGTCATTTTTAACAGTATCGGCGCGATTGCACCTGCACATAGCATGAGACTTCCCTCTCAACGATAAGGAAGTTAATCATGAGCTATAAATTCGCCGTAGGCATGCTGGCTGTTCTGACACTGGCAGTGAATGCTCACGCAGCTGATATCAAGGACTGCCCTGAAGCCAGTGCGATTAAATCCAAACCCTTCCACGACGACAGTGTGCCTGACAAGTACGGCGACGGTTTCACCTACACCGCCACCAGCAATGGCAGGACATGGACGGGGACGACACTTGGAACCGACGATGATTATCTGGCCGCCAAATACGCACTCAAAGCCGAAACTTTTGGCGTGGTTGATGGCAAGCTGCGCTGCGACTACGGTGGAAAACGCTTGGTCGAAAACAGCAAGGTGAAAGAGCCCTATCTGCGACTCTCAGCCCCGCAATAATAAATAAGGGCTGCCCTGGCGGTTGCAAGAGTAAGTATCGGCCTGGACTCGCGTAGTCCATTTCCGAAACACTCCAAACATCCCTGACAGCTTCTTACACCCCCTGTGGCGCCTTCATATAGTCGTGCGCCACAATCCTGGAGGTGTACGCGGTGCAGGGAGCCTATGCATTTATCAACGAGCGACCGCAGTCTTATCCGCTGCTCAAACTTAGCCTTTCGCTCAATCCTCATATTCAAACCAAGTTCGACATCCTCAACCAACACATTCGCAATGTCGTGGTGTTGCCTGGGCAGTTGGTGATCATTCCAGATGCGCACACAGCGTCTTGTACCGCAGAGGAAGCGCGATTGATGCGCTCGGCGCAGAACATAAAACTGGCATTGCTCGCGCATTCCGCAACTGATCGATTTTTGATCAAAAACTATGATCAGTTGCAGGCCATCATGTCCCATGCCTCGTTGGGCATCGGCAGCGCCAGCAGCGCGTGGAGCAAGCACCTGACGCAAGTCGAGCAGACGCTCAAGGAAATCGACGAGTTGCATAAGCAGTACCTGAGGAACGGTACCGCCAGTGCGAGGAATGAGTTTCTGGGTAAGCGCAGGACATTGTTTGCGAAGCTGGATGGACAACTTTCAGGGTTGGCACGGTTGGGGACGGGCTTGAAAAATGAAGGTTCCATTAAGAAGATGCTGGGGATTTCCAGTAAGAGTTATTGGCACCATGGGGAGATTCGAGGCTATGAGGAGACCGTAAAACGTGTAGCCAAGGCTTCAGAGATATTGAAGAAGGGGACTTACATTGGTATTGCGTTGGATGTTGGGTCGACGGCGTTGGAGATAGCGGAGGCGTGTTCCACCGGACGCGAGCAAGAATGTACGCAGGCGAAGTATGTTGAAAGCTCTAAGTTGGTGGGTAGTGTTGGCGGCGCATCCGCAGGCGGGGCACTTGGAGCTATTGCCGGTATCGGCGCCTGCGCGATTGTTTTTGGCATACCAACGGCCGGCGCCGGAGCTTTGGCATGCGCCATCGCCGGCGGTGCTGCGGGTGGATTCGCTCTTGGCAAGTTTGGAAGCGGCTTGGGGGAAAACGCAGGCAATTTTCTCTATAAGTCTACGAGGGATTAAATGGATTTTGAAATTATTGGCATGTGTTCACTTGCGCTCATGCTACTCAGCTTCCCGATCGTTTTTTCTGCCATGTTCAAAAAACTTGATGCCGCTGAGCGCTATATGCAATACAGCAGCTTTATAGTCGGATGCAGGCACACTTTTCGTAATACTCCCTTTGAAGGAAGGCCCCAACGCGTATACGCCATGGGCCTGGTCATTCTTATTCCAAAATTGGTTCAGTGGCGCGGGATGGTGCTTGCTGAGGAGGTTAAAAAAATACCTCGACACCTTAAGTACTGGATGGTCATACCTACAGTGACGGCCTACCTCTCAGCTGCCGGAATGACCATTAGCTGGTTTTTTATATAAAACCAATAGAACAAGGGCGACCTTCTGGGTCGCCCTTATCTATCACCTACGCCGCACTGAACAACTTATGCGGATCAATCACAAACTTCTTCGGCACGCCCGCATCGAACTCGCCATAACCACGTGGTGCTTCATCCAGGCTGATGACTTCAACCCCCACGATGTCGGCGATATGAATGCGGTCCCACATGATCGCCTGCATCAGTTGGCGGTTGTACTTCATCACCGGGGTTTGCCCGGTGTGGAAGCTGTGGGATTTGGCCCAGCCCAGGCCGAAGCGGATGCTCAGGCTGCCCATTTTCGCGGCAGCGTCGACGGCACCTGGATCTTCGGTGACGTACAGGCCGGGAATACCGATCTTGCCGGCCACGCGCACCACGCCCATCAGCGAGTTGAGTACGGTGGCCGGCGCTTCGTGCTTGACCCCGTCGTGGCCGTGGCCGCGCGCTTCAAAGCCTACGCAGTCCACGGCGCAGTCCACTTCAGGCTCACCCAGCAGCGCGGCGATCTGTTCGTGCAGTGGGGTGTCGGTGGACAGGTCGACCACTTCAAACCCTTGCGCCTTGGCGTGGGCCAGGCGGATGGAGTTGACGTCGCCGATGATCACCACCGCCGCGCCCAGCAGGCGCGCGGAGGCAGCCGCGGCCAGGCCGACCGGACCAGCGCCGGCGATGTACACAGTGCTGCCTGGGCCAACGCCGGCAGTGACGGCGCCGTGGTAGCCGGTGGGGAGAATGTCGGAGAGGCAGGTCAGGTCACGGATTTTCTCCATGGCCTTGTCACGGTCCGGCAGTTTCAGCAGGTTGAAGTCGGCGTACGGCACCAGCACGTATTCGGCCTGGCCGCCGGTCCAATCGCCCATATCGACGTAGCCGTAGGCACCACCGGCTCGCGCCGGGTTAACGGTGAGACACACGCCAGTGTGTTGCTCTTTGCACGAACGGCAACGGCCGCACGCCACGTTGAAGGGTACCGAAACCAGGTCGCCGATCTTCAGGTTCTCGACGTCGCTGCCCTTCTCGATCACTTCACCGGTGATCTCGTGACCGAGCACCAGACCGGTCTGGGCGGTAGTGCGGCCGCGCACCATGTGTTGGTCGGAGCCGCAGATGTTGGTGGAGACCACGCGCAGGATGACGCCGTGCTCAATCTTCCTGCCACGGGGGTCCTGCATTTTGGGATAGTCGATTTTCTGTACTTCGACCTTGCCGTTGCCGAGATACACGACACCACGATTACCAGACATGCTTTCACCTCGCTGTTGTTTTTATGGAACTGCGTCGCCCAGGCAGGCAGCGCGTTAAATGCTCGGGTACAGATGCTGTTTCTTGTGTTGCTCGCGAAAGCGTCAGTCAGAGCACCACTGTTCTATTGGCGTTCAAGAACACCCGCCGCTCAATGTGATAGCCCACCGCGCGGGCCAGGGTCAGCCCTTCGATGTCCCGCCCCTTGGCAATCAAATCCTCCGGATAGTGGCTGTGATCAACCACCTCCACGCCTTGGGCGATGATCGGGCCTTCGTCCAGATCGTTGTTGATGTAATGCGCCGTGGCACCCACCAGCTTCACGCCCTTGTTGTATGCCTGGTGATAAGGCTTGGCGCCCTTGAACCCCGGCAGCAACGAGTGGTGAATGTTGATGGCCTTGCCATCCAGCTTGCGGCACAGCTCCGGCGACAGCACTTGCATGTAACGCGCAAGGATCACCAGTTCAGCGCCCGTCTCTTCTATCACTTGCCACACCTGACGCTCCTGGGACGGTTTGTCGTTAGGGTCAAGGGGGAAATGGTAGTAGGGAATCTGGTGCCAGTCGGCCAACGGCTTCAGATCGGGGTGGTTGGAGACCACCGCGACCACGTCCATCGACAGCTGGCCAATGCGCTGGCGGTAGAGCAGATCGTTGAGGCAGTGATCGGCCTTGGAGACCATGATCACCACTTTGGGTCGGTAATTCGGCGCCGTCAGCTCGAAGATCATGCCAAAGGCTTCGCCGCGCGTGGCCAGGCCATCACGGAAAGCCTGCTCGTCGAAGCCGTCGGGCTGACGGAATTCGACGCGAATAAAAAACCGGCCAGAGAGGCGGTCATCGAACGAATGGTGTTCGGTGACATAGCAACCCTGCTCGAACAGGTAGCGGGTGACCGCATCCACCGTGCCGAGCACGCTGGGGCAGTCGGCAGTCAAAATCCATGTATCGGGTGCGCGGCTCATTGTGCGTGACTCCTTGATCGTTCCCACGCTCTGCGTGGGAATGCCGCCATGGACGCTCTGCGTCCGCTCTTGGGACGCGGAGCGTCCCGGGATGCATGCCCACGCAGAGCGTGGGAACGATCATCCTCAGGCTTGAACGCTCAGACCGAACTCGGCCGAGGCGTCTTGCAACCACAACCACCAGTAGTCGGAGAAACTGCGACGAATCAGCAGTTCCCAGGTGTCTTCAGCAGTGTGGCGGATCACCAGTTGCGACTTGGCGAACACCGTGCCCACCGCCTTGCCCACCGGAAAATTATTCGGGTGGACGTCGTAGCTGGTGGACTTCATCAGCACGTCGCGCACGTTCGGGCCGCTCAGCTCAAGGATCTGCTGGCCGCCGCTGACGTTGACGATCTGGATATGCAAGTCACCCAGGGCGGCACGCAGGTTCTGCTCGGCGGCGAATTCTTCACCGCCTGGCACGATCAACAACCACTCATCCGGGCCGAGCCATTGCAGGCTGGTGTCGCCCTTGACGATCACACTCAAGGCGCCGGGCAGCTCGATGCCCACCGCCTTGTGCACGCCAGCGGCGAACGCGGCATCGTGGCCATCGCCACGAAGGGTCAGGTGGCCGAGCAGTTTCTTTTCACGCACGGTCACGCCGGCGTTCTTGCGGCCCTTGCCGACCAGGCTGGCGAGGTCGGCATGGTGCAGCGACGACTCGGCCTTGGCGCCGGAGGTGGGGCGTTGTTGGTAAACATTGGCTGCTGTCATAAAGCACCTGTGTCTTAAATTGATCGTTCCCACGCTCTGCGTGGGAATGCCGCTTTGGACGCTCTGCGTCCGCTCTTGGGACGCAGAGCGTCCCGGGATGCATTCCCACGCCGAGCGTGGGAACGATCAGGTGTCAGATATTCTGGCGATCGCCTTTCGGGTCAAAGAACACCGAAGACACAATCTCCGCCTCAATCACGCTGCCATCGGCCTGCGGTGAGAACACCCGCTCGCCGATGCGCTTCAAGCCGCCTTTGACCACGCCCATGGCAAACGAGTAGCCCAGGGAGTTGTGCGCATAACTTGAGGTGACGTGACCGACCATCTTCATCGGGATCGTCTGCTTCGGATCGAACACCAACTGCGCGCCCTCAGGCAGCCACACTTTTGGGTCGACCGGCTTGAGGCCCACCAGTTGCTTACGCTCTTCGCGCACGCAGTCTTCACGGTTCATCCCGCGCCAGCCGATCCACGAGAACGGCTTGGTACGGCCCACACACCAGCCCATGTTCAGGTCGTCCGGAGTCATCGAGCCGTCAGTGTCCTGGCCAACGATGATGAAGCCCTTCTCGGCCCGCAGTACGTGCATGGTTTCGGTGCCGTACGGGGTCAGGTTGTATTTCTTGCCGGCCTCGACGATCTGTTCCAGTACGCCCATGGCGTAGTCAGCCTGCACGTTGACTTCGTACGACAGCTCACCGGTAAACGAAATCCGGAACACCCGCGCCGGCACACCGCCCACCAAACCTTCTTTCCAGGTCATGAACGGGAAGCCGTCCTTGTCCAGGTCGATGTCGGTGACCTCACTCAGCAGCTTGCGGCTGTTGGGACCGGACAGGGTCATGGTGGCCCAGTGGTCAGTGACCGAGGTGAAGTACACCTTGAGGTCTGGCCATTCGGTCTGTTGGTAGATTTCCAGCCACTGCAATACACGAGCAGCGCCGCCAGTGGTGGTGGTCATCAGGAAGTGGTTGTCGGCCAGGCAGGCGGTCACGCCGTCGTCGAAGACCATGCCGTCTTCCTTGCACATCAGGCCATAGCGCGCCTTGCCCACATCGAGCTTGGTCCAGGCGTTGGTGTAGATGCGGTTGAGGAACTCGCGCGCATCCGGGCCCTGGATGTCGATTTTGCCGAGGGTGGAGGCGTCCAGCAGGCCGACGCTGTCGCGCACGGCCAGGCATTCGCGTTTGACCGCGGCGTGCAGATCTTCACCATTACGCGGGAAGTACCACGGGCGTTTCCACTGGCCGACGTCTTCAAACTCGGCGCCGTTCTTCACGTGCCAGGCATGCAGCGCGGTGTAGCGCACCGGTTCGAAGATGTGCCCACAGTGACGGCCCGCTACCGCGCCGAAGGTCACCGGCGTGTAGTTGGGGCGGAACATGGTGGTGCCCATCTGCGGGATGGTCACGTTCAGCGAGCGGGCGGCAATGGCCAGGCCGTTGACGTTGCCCAGCTTGCCCTGGTCGGTGCCGAAGCCCAGTGCGGTATAACGTTTGACGTGCTCGACCGACTCGAAACCTTCGCGGGTCGCCAGTTCGATGGCGGCGGCAGTGACGTCATTCTGCAGGTCGACGAATTGCTTCGGCGCCCGTGCGGTCGGCTTATCGTGCGGCACCTGGTAGATCGCCAGGGTCGGCTCTTCCAGACGGCTCAAGGCTTTTGGCAGGGTGCCTTCCACCGGGGCAAAACCGGCTTCGCTGGCCGCGCGCACACCGCCTTCAAAACCATCGGCGAGGGAATCGCCCAGGCCGTAGACGCCGTTGATACCACCGACGCACACGCGTTTCTGCGGCGCTTCACCCGGTACAAAACCGAGGATGTCTTCACGCCAGGTCGGCTTGCCGCCCAGGTGCGAGGCCAAGTGAACCACCGGGCTGTAGCCGCCGGAGCTGGCGACCAGGTCGCAGTCCAGCCACTCGCCGGGGCTGGTGACTTTGTGCGCCTTGACGTCAATCGCGGCGATACGCGCAGCGGTCACACGCTTGGTGCCACGGGCCTCGACCACAGCGCTGCCGGTGAGGATCCGAATACCTTTGGCGCGGGCTTCTTCTACCAGCGCGCCGCGTGGGTTATGACGAACATCAGCGACCGCCACCACTTGCAGACCGGCATCGAGCCAGTCCAATGCAACGCGGTAGGCGTGGTCGTTGTTGGTCGACAGCACCAGTTTCTTGCCCGGCGCCACGCCATAACGGCGCACGTAGGTGGAAACCGCACCGGCCAGCATGTTGCCCGGCACGTCGTTGTTGCCGTATACCAGCGGACGCTCGCACGCACCAGTGGCCAGTACCACACGCTTGGCGCGCACACGGTGGATACGCTGACGCACCACGCCAATCGGCGCACGGTCACCGAGGTGATCGGTCAGGCGCTCGTGAATAGTCAGGAAGTTGTGGTCGTGGTAGCCGTTGACGGTGGCGCGGGGCAGCAGCAGCACGTCCGGCAGGCTTTTCAATTCGGCGATTACGCTGGCGACCCATTCGGCAGCCGGTTTGCCATCGAGGCTTTCACGCGAATCGAGCAGCGAACCGCCGAATTCTTCCTGCTCGTCGGCGATGATCACGCGGGCACCGCTGCGCGCAGCGGCCAGTGCAGCGGCCAGGCCGGCCGGGCCTGCGCCTACCACGAGCACATCGCAGTGACGGTTGAAGTTGTCGTAGGTGTCCGGGTCGTTCTCGGTCGGCGAACGGCCAAGGCCGGCAGCCTTGCGGATGTACTTCTCGTAGGTCATCCAGAACGATTGCGGGTACATGAAGGTTTTGTAGTAGAAGCCCGGCGGCATCAGCTTGCCGCCGACCTTGCCGAGAATCCCCATCATGTCGTTGTTCACACTCGGCCAGCCATTGGTGCTGGTGGCGACCAGGCCTTGGTACAGCGCCTGTTGCGTGGCGCGCACGTTAGGGATTTGCGTGGCTTCGGTGGCGCCGATCTGCAGCACCGCGTTCGGCTCTTCGGCGCCTGCGGCGAAGATGCCGCGAGGGCGCGAGTACTTGAAGCTGCGGCCGATGATGTCGACGCCGTTGGCCAGCAGGGCAGCGGCCAGGGTGTCGCCTTCAAAGCCTTTGTAGCTCTGGCCGTTGAAGCTGAAAGTCAGCACTTTGTTACGGTCGATCCGGCCACCGTTGGACAGGCGATTGATCTGGCTCATACCTTCTCTCCAGAGGCCTTGGCGGTGAACTGAGGCTTCTCACCGATCTTGTAGGTTTCAAGAATTTCGTAGGTCACGGTGTCGCGGGTGGCGTTGAAGTACTGACGGCAACCGGCGGCATGGATCCATAACTCGTGGTGCAGACCGCGCGGGTTGTCGCGGAAGAACATGTAGTCGCCCCACTGCTCGTCGGTGCAGGCATTCGGGTCCAGCGGGCGCGGAATGTGCGCTTGGCCGGAGGCGTGGAATTCCTCTTCGGAGCGCAGTTCGCCACAGTGAGGACAGAAGATATGCAACATAGGAAATTTCTCCTGTTAGTGGGCGACAGCCGCAGCGCCGTGTTCGTCGATCAACGCACCGTTGTGGAAACGGTCGATGGAGAAAGGTGCGGCCAATGGGTGCATTTCACCTTTGGCCAGGCTCGCGGCAAACACGTTGCCTGAGCCGGGGGTGGCCTTGAAGCCACCGGTGCCCCAACCGCAGTTGAAGAACATGTTCGGTACCGGGGTCTTGGAAATGATCGGGCACGCATCCGGCGTGGTGTCGACGATGCCGCCCCACTGCCGGTTCATGCGCACGCGCGACAGCACCGGGAACATCTCGACGATTGCCTGGATGGTGTGTTCGATCACCGGGTACGAGCCGCGCTGGCCATAGCCGTTGTAGCCGTCGATACCGGCGCCGATCACCAGGTCGCCCTTGTCGGACTGGCTGATGTAACCGTGCACGGCGTTGGACATGATCACGCTGTCGATAATCGGCTTGATCGGCTCCGACACCAATGCTTGCAGCGGGTGGGATTCGATCGGCAGACGGAAGCCCGCCAGCGAAGCCATGTGCCCGGAGTTACCGGCGGTCACCACGCCGACGCGCTTGGCGCCGATAAAGCCTTTGTTGGTTTCCACCCCGATGCACACGCCGTTTTCCTTACGAAAGCCAATCACCTCGGTCTGCTGGATCAAGTCCACGCCGAGTGCGTCAGCGGCGCGGGCAAAGCCCCAGGCCACGGCATCGTGACGGGCCACGCCGCCGCGCCGTTGCACGGTGGCGCCGAGCACCGGGTAACGGGTGTTCTTCGAGCAGTCCAGGTACGGGATCTCGTCGGCCACTTGCTTGGCATTGAGCAGTTCGCCATCCACGCCGTTAAGGCGGTTGGCGCTGACACGACGCTCGGAGTCACGGATGTCCTGCAGGGTGTGGCACAGGTTGTACACGCCACGCTGGGAGAACATCACGTTGTAGTTCAGGTCCTGGGACAGGCCTTCCCACAGTTTCATCGCGTGTTCGTACAGGTGCGCCGACTCATCCCACAGGTAGTTGGAGCGCACGATGGTGGTGTTGCGCGCGGTGTTACCACCGCCCAGCCAGCCTTTCTCGACCACGGCCACGTTGGTGATGCCGTGTTCTTTGGCCAGGTAGTAAGCGGTCGCCAGACCATGCCCGCCACCGCCGACGATGACCACGTCGTAGACCTTTTTCGGGGTCGGCGTGCGCCACATCTTCTGCCAGTTTTCGTGATGGCTGAGGGAGTGCTTGAAGAGGCCGAAGCCCGAGTAGCGTTGCATAGTCATTACTCCAAAACCGCGCTCAGCGATAAACCGGGAAATCAGCGCACAGGGCAGACACGTGCTTGGCCACGTTGGCCTCGACATCGGCGTCGCCGAGGTTGTCGAGGATGTCGCAGATCCAGCCGGCCAGTTCGATGCACTGCGGCACTTTGAAACCACGCGTGGTCACCGCCGGGGTGCCGATGCGCAGGCCCGAGGTCACGAACGGCGACTGCGGGTCATTCGGCACCGCGTTCTTGTTGACGGTGATGTGAGCGCGACCGAGAGCGGCATCCGCCTCTTTACCGGTGAGGCCCTGACGAATCAGGCTGACCAGGAACAGGTGGTTATCGGTGCCACCGGACACTACATCGTAGCCGCGTTTGATAAATACGCTCGCCATGGCCTGGGCGTTGTCGATCACTTGTTGCTGGTACGCCTTGAAGCCTGGCTCCTGGGCTTCCTTGAAGCACACAGCCTTGCCGGCGATCACGTGCATCAGCGGGCCGCCCTGGGCCCCCGGGAATACAGCAGCGTTGAGTTTCTTTTCGATTTCTTCGTTGGCCTTGGCCAGGATCAGGCCACCCCGTGGACCGCGCAGGGTCTTGTGGGTAGTGGTGGTGACCACATCGGCATACGGCAGCGGGTTCGGGTACAGGCCGGCGGCGACCAGGCCGGCGACGTGGGCCATATCGACGAACAGCAGCGCGCCGACTTTGTCGGCGATGGCGCGAAAGCGTGGGAAATCCAGGGTCTTGGAGTAGGCGGAGAAACCGGCCACGACCATCTTCGGCTTGTGCTCGACGGCCAGGCGCTCGACTTCGTCGTAGTCGATCAGGCCGGTGTCGGTGTTGATACCGTACTGCACGGCGTTGTACAGCTTGCCCGAGGACGACACCTTGGCGCCGTGGGTCAGGTGGCCGCCGTGGGCCAGGCTCATACCGAGGATGGTGTCGCCAGCATTCAACAGGGCCAGGTACACCGCGCTGTTGGCAGACGAACCGGAGTGCGGCTGTACGTTGGCGTAGTCGGCGCCGAACAGTTGCTTGGCGCGTTCGATGGCCAGGGCTTCGACCTTGTCCACGTGCTCGCAACCGCCGTAGTAGCGCTTGCCCGGATAGCCTTCGGCGTATTTGTTGGTAAGGCCGCTGCCTTGCGCTTGCATCACACGCTTGCTGGTGTAGTTCTCTGACGCGATCAGCTCGATATGATCTTCCTGACGCTGCTCCTCGGCATTCATCGCCGCCAACAGTGCGTCGTCATATCCCTGGATCTGGTCTTGTTTGCTGAACATCGCGTCTCTCCCAGCCTTTCGTATTGTTGAGGCCCGTGCAGGGCCCTTTGATGCGATGGTAGGGCTGGCGTAGACAGGTCAAATGCCTACGGACGCCACGCAAAGGTGCGTTTACGACATTACCGAAACAACACCGAACAAATGTGGCAGGGCGATGACGTGGCGGAGGAATAGCAGCAGGAGGAAATGCAGCGGATAAAGGGCATAAGCCCAGCGGCGCATGGCGGGTGGCCTGGCACTCTTCGCATGTCGCAATAAGACCAGGCCGGCCAATGGCGCGATCAGGCACGCGACCAATCCCAACAGCGCCACCGGCGTGCCGCTATTGAGCAGGATTTGCCATTGGTTGGCGGCCACGCAGACCAATCCTGGCAACACACTGAAATACCAAGGCCGACGAAACACCAGCAGCATCGCCAGCGGCAGCAATACACCAAAAAAACCGAACATTAATTGCGTCGAAAATATTGCCGCTATCGTGACCGCAATCAGCGCCAATCCTCGGTCAATCACCGATTTCTGCCGCCATCCTCTAGCAACCAGCAGGCCCAGTGCCAAGGTTGGCAACACGTTCAACGTATCGGCATCCTCGATAAACAGGCGGTATGGCGCCTCACTGATCAGGCTGAACAGCAGCAGCCAACCCAGGTAACGCCAATGGCCGGTCACCGGCGCACCGCCGGCCCGATGCAGGTTCGCCGCAATCGCCAGGCAAAACCACGGGAACGCCAGGCGCCCCGGTACATACAGACCATCCAGGCTCAAACCGACGTAGCGCAGATGGTCGAGGACCATGCACAGCAGCGCCAGCCACTTGAGCAAATCCAAAGCACCATCGCGGACGCGTCCGACAGGCATCATTGCAGTACCGTGCATAATTCCCCAACGACTTTGCATTTACAGCGCGTGCGCACCCCAGCCTATGTTGGTTAAAGTGCGCACCAACATCGACCACAGGAATGGGCCATGACTGACAAGAGCCAACAATTCGCCAGCGACAACTATTCGGGCATCTGCCCGGAAGCCTGGGCCGCCATGGAACAAGCCAACCACGGCCATCAGCGTGCTTATGGCGACGATGAATGGACCCACCGCGCCGCCGACGGTTTCCGCAACCTGTTCGAAACCGACTGCGAAGTGTTCTTCGCCTTCAACGGCACCGCCGCCAACTCGCTGGCGCTGTCGTCCTTGTGCCAGAGCTACCATAGCGTGATTTGCTCGGAAACCGCTCACGTCGAGACCGACGAATGCGGCGCGCCGGAGTTCTTCTCCAATGGCTCCAAGCTGCTCGTCGCACGCACCGAAAACGGCAAGCTGACACCGGAATCGATCCGCGAGATCGCCCTCAAGCGCCAGGATATCCACTACCCCAAGCCGCGCGTGGTGACCCTGACCCAGGCGACCGAAGTCGGCAGCGTGTACACCCCCGAGGAAATCCGCGCCATCAGCGCCACCTGCAAAGAGCTGGGTTTGAACCTGCACATGGACGGCGCGCGCTTCTCCAACGCCTGCGCGTTCCTCGGCTGCTCACCGGCCGACCTGACCTGGAAAGCCGGTGTGGACGTGCTGTGTTTTGGCGGCACCAAGAACGGCATGGCGGTGGGTGAAGCGATCCTGTTCTTCAACCACAAGCTCGCCGAAGACTTCGATTACCGTTGCAAACAGGCGGGCCAGCTGGCCTCGAAAATGCGTTTCCTGTCGGCCCCCTGGGTGGGCCTGCTGGAAAACGACGCCTGGCTCAAGCACGCACGCCACGCCAACCATTGCGCCCAGTTGCTGAGCAGTCTGGTTGCGGACATTCCCGGCGTGGAATTGATGTTCCCGGTGCAGGCCAACGGCGTGTTCCTGCAACTGTCGGAACCGGCTATTGCCGCACTCACGGCCAAGGGCTGGCGTTTCTACACCTTCATCGGCAAAGGCGGCGCACGGTTCATGTGCGCGTGGGATACCGAGGAAGATCGCGTAAGAGAACTGGCCGCGGATATCAGGGTAGTGATGAACGCCTGAGCCGAGTGAATACTGGCGCAATGCCGAGACTGTTATCTGTTATTTCCGACAGCAGCACGCCTGACTTTCATTGACTAGCCTCTTGGAACCCGCAAGGAAACGGCCGCTGCAGCGGCCGACCTTTCGGGCACAACCGCCCGCCGAACAACCGGCTGGAAACGGAAATCCAGAAGAGGTTTGAATCATGGAATATCAAAGCAACGGCAACACCCTCAAAAGCGACGGCACTATCAGCACTACGGTGATTGATTGGGATGAGTTCAGAAAGGTCGCCAAAGTCGGCGACACCATCCGCGAACCGTCGAGAACCTTGAGGATCTACGAAAAAGTCTATGAATTGACAGCTTCAGGCCAGCACTTCGTCGTCCACATCTACGCCCAGTAACCTTCTGATCATTCCCACGCTCTGCGTGGGAATGCCTCCCCGGACGCTGCGAGTCCAAGCCACCCCCCGATTCAAGGACGAATCCATGGGCAGAAGCCGCTACATCATCACCGAACCCGAAAAGCCACACTTCCTTACCTGTACCGTCATGGAGTGGCTTCCACTGTTTACCCGAGATTACATCGTAGGCCATCTTTTAGAGTGCTGGCGTTATCAGCAACGCCACAAAGACTTAAGTCTTTATGGCTACGTCATCCTCGAAAACCACCTGCACTTCGTCGCCCAGGCGCCCGACCTGAACAAGTGCCTCAGCCAATTCAAATCATTCACCGCGCGAACCATTATTGATGACCTGCATAGCAAAGGCGCTGAACGGTTATTACAACGCCTGCGCTTCAGCAAACGCGCGCACAAGACGGATAGGGCTTATCAACTCTGGCAGGAAGGCTCGCATGCTGAGTTGGTATACAGCGAAACGGTGATGCGCCAGAAGCTTGATTACATCCACCACAATCCTGTGAAGAGGGGCTACGTGGATCTTGCCGAACACTGGCGATACTCAAGTGCTCGCAACTATGCGGGGATGGAAGGCCTGATTGGCATCCAGCGCTGGTACTGACAGATCGTTCCCACGCTCTGCGTGGGAACGCAGCTCGTGACGCTCTGCGTCACAACACGCACAGGACTGGCGCCAGACCTGACGGCGGGACGCGGAGCGTCCCAAGAGGCGTTCCCACCCGGAGCGTGGGAACGAGCTGAACCCGGTCTATCAGCACTCAATGATCGTTCCCACGCTCTGCGTGGGAGCGCAGCCCGTGACGCTCTGCGTCACAACGCGCACAGGACTGGCGCCGGGCCTGACGGCGGGACGCGGAGCGTCCCAAGAGGCATTCCCACCCGGAGCGTGGGAACGAGCTGAATCCAGCGCTGGTACTGACAGATCGTTCCCACGCTCTGCGTGGGAACGCAGCTCGTGACGCTCTGCGTCACAACACGCACAGGACTAGCGCCGGGCCTGACGGCGGGACGCGGAGCGTCCCAAGAGGCGTTCCCACGCGGAGCGTGGGAACGAGCTGAACCCGGTCTATCAGCACTCAATGATCGTTCCCACGCTCTGCGTGGGAACGCAGCCCGTGACGCTCTGCGTCACAACGCGCACAGGACTAGCGCCGGGCCTGACGGCGGGACGCAGAGCGTCCCAAGAGGCATTCCCACCCGGAGCGTGGGAACGAGCTGAACCCGGTCTATCAGAACTCAATACGCACATCACCCTTGGGCACGCTGCAGCACGACAGAATGTAACCCTCGGCTTCGTCTTCCTCGGTAATCCCGCCGTTGTGCTCCATCTCCACCTCCCCGCCCAGCTTCATCACCTTGCACGTGCCGCAGATGCCCATGCCGCAGGCTTTGGGGATCATCAGCCCGAGCTTGGCCGCCGCGGCGTGCACGGTTTCGCCCGGCGCCACGCGGATGCTCTTGCCGGACGCAATAAATTCCACCTGATGCAGGTCGGCCAGGTCGATCTCCGGGGCGTCCGCCGCTTGTTCGGCTTGCTCCACCGCATCGGCACGCGCCTCCGGTGGCGTAGCGCCGAAGGACTCCTCGTGGTAGCGCGTCATGTCGAAACCGGCCGCTTCCAGCAGGCGCTTCACCGCGTTCATGTACGGCGTCGGGCCGCAGCAGAACACTTCGCGCTCGAGGAAGTCCGGCACCATCAGCTCGAGCATCTTGTGGTTCAGGTAACCGCGATACCCGGCCCAAGGCTCGCCCAGGCCGTGTTTCTCGCAGATCAGGTGCAGGCTGAAGTTATCGATCCGCGACGCCATGTGTTCCAGCTCGCGGTGGTAGATGATGTCTTTAGGCGAACGGGCGCTGTGGATAAACGTCATGTCGACGTTGGCGTTGGTGTCGTAAAACCAACGCGCCATGGACATCACCGGGGTAATGCCGACGCCGCCGCTGAGGTACAGCACTTTGGGGTTGGGAAAATCCATGGCATTGAACAGCCCGACCGGACCGTGTACCGCCAGTTCCTGGCCTTCATGCAGGGTGTCGTGCAGCCAATTGGACACCTTGCCGCCCGGCACCCGTTTAATGGTCACCGAAAAGCTGTAGGGCACCGACGGCGAGCTGGAAATGGTGTACGAGCGCATGATCGGCTGGCCTTCGATTTCCAGCTCCAGGGTGACAAATTGCCCGGGCTTGAAAAAGAACAGGATCGGCTGGTCAGCCATAAAGCAGAAGGTGCGCACGTCCCAGGTTTCCTGGATGACTTTGACGCAACGGACGATGTGCCGACCATTGGCCCAGGTCTGGGTCGTTACCGGATTCAGGAAGCTATTGGACATGCTGATTCTCCACTGCCGATATTCGGCTTTATGGTGGCGATTCTGCGTAACGCGAGAACCGCCCATTTACCTATCTGCGACATTCACATACTTATCGCGACCAGCCCCCAACTACCTAGGGTTGCGCGTCGGGATCAGATTGGGCCATGTCGTTCATGGATAAGGTTCGTCGCATCGCCGGCCCCACACTCGTTCCAAACAAACACGCTGTTTACGCCTTGCTGCAAACCTGATCAGCCACTATTCGCCGGCCACACAGAATGGCCAATGAGGACACACACGATGGACGTCACCGCAACCTTAAGCTTGGGCGATCCGCTGGAACCCGCACGCAAGGCCACCGCGCAGATGCTGCAAGAGCGCGAGCGCACTTTCTCACTGCCACAGCCGTTCTACTCTGATGAACGGCTGTTTGATATCGACATGCAGGAGATCTTCCAGAAAGAGTGGCTGATCGCCGGCATGACCTGCGAGATCCCGACCAAGGGCAACTACCTGACCCTGCAAGTGGGCAAGAACCCAATCATCGTGATCCGTGGCGCCGAAGGCGTGGTGCATGCGTTCCACAACGTCTGCCGCCACCGTGGCTCGCGCCTGTGCACCAGCGACAAGGGCAAGGTTGCCAAACTGGTCTGCCACTACCACCAGTGGACCTACGAGCTGGACGGCCGCCTGCTGTTCGCCGGCACCGAGATGGGCGCCGACTTCGACATGAAGCAATACGGCCTCAAACCGGTGAACGTGAAGACCGCCGGCGGCTACATTTTCATCAGCCTGGCCGAAAACCCACCGGCCATCGATGATTTCCTGTCGACCCTGAACCACTACATGGAACCCTACGACATGGAGAACACCAAGGTGGCGGTGCAAACCACCTTGATGGAAAAAGCCAACTGGAAGCTGGTGCTGGAAAACAACCGCGAGTGCTACCACTGCAACGCGTCGCACCCCGAGCTGCTCAAGACCCTGCTGGAATGGGACGACGTCACCGACCCACGCGCCGACCAGGCGTTCAAGGACCACGTGGCCGCCTCCGCTGCCGCCTGGGATGCCGAGAAGATCCCTTACGCCCACGCCAGCTTCGGCCTGCGTAACCGTATCGTGCGCATGCCGCTGCTCAAGGGCACCGTGTCGATGACCCTGGACGGCAAGCAAGGCTGCAAAAAGCTGATGGGCCGTATCCAGAACCCGGACCTGGGCTCGATGCGTATCCTGCACCTGCCGCACTCGTGGAACCACTGCATGGGCGACCACATCATTGTGTTCACCGTGTGGCCGATCAGCGCCCAGGAAACCATGGTCACCACCAAATGGCTGGTGCACAAGGACGCCGTGGAAGGCGTGGACTACGACGTGGAGCGCATGCGCCAGGTATGGGACGCCACCAACGACCAGGACCGTCGCCTGGCCGAAGAAAACCAGCGCGGGATCAACTCCACCGCCTACCAGCCAGGGCCGTACTCCAAGACCTACGAGTTTGGCGTGGTGAACTTTGTGGACTGGTACAGCGAGCGCATGCTCAGCAACCTGGGGGCGGCACCGGCGCCGTATCTCAAGGGCGTTGCAGCTCACGAGTAACGCATTGAGCGTCAGGGTTCCGGCCTGTACAAAAAACAGCCAGAACCCTGACACCCCTTGGTCGCCCTGCCCTCCAGCCTTTGCCCAACAACTTATCCACAGAGCCACCCACAGCAATTGTGGGCAACTGTTCCGCTCTTCTGAAATTAACCGAAGAAAATCCGTGACTTATTCAGCTCTACGGTTTTTCAGTCCGCCTGATCAATTTATGATCAATTCTCTGTAAGCCATGCAACCCGTGGCCTCCAGCAGTGCACAAACACCTTATCCACAGAAGCGCCAACAGAGTTTGGGGGCAACTTCACGATGGCTGTGGAAAACCACTTCAACACGCGAGAAATACGGGCTTTCGGCGAGTTTTCGTGCTCAAAACACAATTTTGGGTGTTTTTTAACCAACTCTTTGTAGGCCACGTATTACTTGGGCTGTAGAAGGTAGCGAACATCTTGTCCACAGATCCGCCAACAGACTTTGGGGGCAAGTTGAAGATCTGCATGCACCTTATCCACACGGAAAAACCTGTAAAAACCGTCACTTAGCCTGTTCATTTTTCATACAGAAGGCTACAGCCCTGGGTTTACGCGCTCTGTGGACAACCGCAAACACCTTATCCACAGCCCCGTGCACAGCGTTTGTGAGTAACCTACCGCTCGTCAGCTGACTGATCAAAAAATACTCAATTCAAAAGTTCATCTACACTCATTTCTGCAGTGACATCCAATAGCCTGGGTAAGTGCGGAAGTCCTTGGCGCAAGAATAAGGAGGTACCACAGTGATCTGGCAGGGCACACCCAGCCATCACTGCGCCAAAGGTTTTACGCTGATTGAATTACTACTGACGCTGGCCCTGCTGGCCACGCTTTCGACAGTTGCTTATCCGCTGACGGCGTTGATGGGTAAACGCGACCGGGAACTGGACTTGCAGCGTTCGTTGCGAGAAATACGTCGCGCGATCGACGCCTATAAAGAAGCCAGCGACGACGGCCGTATCGAAAAAAGTATCAGCGACAGCGGTTACCCGCCCTCCTTGCAGGCACTCGTCGAGGGGGTCACGGACAAGACCGATCTCAAAGGTAAAAAACTCTTCTTCCTGCGCCGCATTCCGCGCGATCCCGTGTGCGAGTGCCCCGAGCTTGCGCCCGCACACACCTGGCAGTTGCGCAGTTACAAGAGCACGGCGGATAACCCACAAGAGGGAGAAGATGTATTTGACGTTTCATCCCGCAGCACTCGGGAGAGTTTGAATGGAACGTTATACAGCCAGTGGTGATCGGGGTTTTACCCTGATCGAACTGCTGGTGGTGATGGCCATCATCGCCACCCTCATGACCCTGGTCACCCCCCAGTATTTCCGCCAGCACGCCAAGGCCCAGGAAACCGTGCTGCGCCACAACCTGTCCTCCATACGCCAGGCCCTGGACCAATACCGCGAAGACCACGGCACCAACCCCGACTCCCTGCAAGCCCTGGTGGACCGCCGTTATCTGCGTGAAATCCCCAAAGACCCGATCACAGGCAGCCGCGACACCTGGCTGCTGCAACCTTCCGACGAACAAGGCCTGGGCGACGTACGCAGCGGCGCTCCCGGCACAGCCAACGACGGGAGCGCTTATGCAGACTGGTAAACACCGCCAGCAGGGCTCGGTGTTCATGGGCATGTTGGTGACCGTGGCCGTGGTGGCCGTGATGCTGATGGAAGTGGGCACGCTGTGGTCCAGCGTGCTGCAACGCGAGCGCGAGTTGGAATTGCTGGCGCGCGGCAATGAGATTCGGCGGGCCATCGGGCTGTATTACCAGGCCGGCAGTACCTTTCCCAAATCCCTCGAGGACCTGGTGCTCGACCGTCGCCAACCGACGATCAAACGCTACCTGCGCCGGCGCTACACCGACCCGCTGACCGGCAACGCCGAGTGGGGCGTTGTCGCCGGGCCCGGAGAAACCATCATGGGCGTGTTCAGCAAGGCAAAAGGCAGGCCATTCAAACAAGGCAACTTTTCAGTCATCAATCACAGTTTTACAGGACAGGGCAGTTATCAAGGGTGGGTGTTTCTGTACGGTTCTGGACAGAGTAACCCTGCAACCCGCACTACTCCCATGGGAGATCAGCTGACTCAATGATTTCAACTGCATAAGCACACTGATCGTTCCAGCAGTTCGGAACTTGGTTATCTGAATTGAAGGTGGACTAGAGCATGAATAACTTACAGCGATATACGAGCAATTTAATCAAGTGGATGCTGGCGGCACTGCTATTGTTCCCCGTGTGGGGATGGGGGCATGGGATGCTGGATTATCCCACCGCACGGCAAGGCATATGCATATCGGCGGGCAATTACAACTGGCCTGCCGATGGCTCAGGCATAACACCCGGCGCGTGCAAAACAGCCGCGATGATCTGGCCGACCCCGACAGAGCGCTTGTATCCCCTTTCACACTGGCATGAGTTTGCCAGTAACGTAGACGGGCATCGCGACCTGGAAAAACTCAAAGCGCATATCGTCGATGGAACACTGTGTTCAGCAGGGGACCCGAGGAAAAGAGGGTTCGACCTGGCGCTTGCCGATTGGCAAAAAAGCCAAGTGACGTTGGTAAATGGCAAAATGCCAATACGTATCGTTGGCCCACAACCTCACGTGCCGAGCTACGTCCGGGTATTTTTAACCCGCCCCGGCTACGAGGCCAGAGCCCCATTAAAATGGGACGATCTCCAACTGATACACACAGAAGAGCTCAGCAATTATCGTACGGATTGGGCGGCGAGCATCGCCCCGAAACCTACATACCAACCAGCTCCCATCGGTTTCTTCCAGTTCGATGTTCCCGTGCCCAACGGGCAAACGGGCAATGCAATTCTTTATATCTACTGGCAGCGTGAAGATGCGGGTAACGAAGGGTTTGGCAACTGCGCTGACATCACTTTTGGCGGCACTGTTATTCCAGCGCCCTGGACACCGAAAGGACCGTTCATTGGCCCCGATATCGACGCTAAAGTAGGCGACACCGTCAGATTGCGCGTATTCGGGAGCACCAAGGCATTCACTGAAATCGTCGACGAATCAGTCAAAATCACCTCAGCCAACGTAACGCCGACTCAGTGGGGCGGCGAGTTGAAGAACCTCCTGGCCAAACATGAGCAGATTGTTCAGGTGGGGGTGCTGACAGGAAACAATGTGATTTTTGATCCAGTCAACATGGCCGCTAACCAGATCTATGTTGCCAACAAAGATCACTCTGTCCAGATGTCGGTGATTGCCGGCGGTACGGACCCTATTGAGACACCGCCCGTTGCACGCATTACAGGCCCCACGACGCTGAAATCAGGACAAGACTTCACGTTCAATGGAACAGGCTCAACGGGGGCTCATGACTTGCTCTATGAGTGGTCTGTGCCTGGGATGATCGGGCCACAGAATGGACCGACCATCAGCGGCAAAGCCTTGCCCGTCACGGAGTCGCTTCCTTCCGCGGCTCGGCTGCTCGTTCGTGACAAGGTAAATGGCAAAACCAACCAGGCGGTGTTCAACTTTACCGTTACACCAGCAGAGGACGACGGAGATTACCCTGCTTGGGTAAAAGACGGTGGCTATAACAGTGGCTCGAAAGTATCCAATCATGGAATGAAGTTTGAGTGCAAACAGGGCCCTGAGGGCGCATGGTGCGGACAGAACGAAAACGAACCAGGCAAACCCGGCTCTACTTTCTGGCAACGGGCCTGGGATGTTAAATAGTTAAAATTAATAACATTGCGCCGCACTCAGGTGCGGCGCTCTCAGCTATCAAAGTCGCTGCTATAGTTAGTTGACACGTATTGTCAGCATGCAAAATCAGTTCAGCGTCTTCTAGTTTCACAGTACGCAGTCCTACCGGCGGTGCCCGCATAACAGCGGGCCGGGAGAGTGATACATAACCGCCGTACCTTGGCACTCCCAACAGGGTATCTCCATGCGCACTTGCACAGTTATCCACACCCCCCAACGCGGCTTCACCTTGCTGGAGTTGCTGGTCGTTCTGCTGATCATCGCCCTGCTCGCCGGCTACGTCGGCCCGAAGATGTTCGATCGCCTGGAACTGGCCAAGGTGCAAACCGCCCAGGGCCAGATGAAGTCCCTGGCTGATGCCTTGAACCAGTACCGCCTGGACAACGGCAGCTACCCCGACGAAACCCTCGGCCTGAATGCACTGAGCACACGGCCCGCCAACGCCAACAATTGGCAAGGCCCGTACCTCAAGTCAGTGCCTCCAGACCCCTGGGGTAACCCCTACCTGTTTAAAAACCCCGGCACCCCGCCCAACGATGCCGAGATCATCTCCCTGGGCCGCGATGGCAAGGCCGGCGGTGTGAACACCTACGCCGACATCGTGTACGGGCTGTGACCCGCCATGCACACGCTGCGGATGGCCCTGATCTTGCTGTGCCTTTCGGGCATCGCTCGGGCCAACTGCTGGCAGTTGGCGGCCAGTCGTTACCACATCGACCCCCTCCTGCTGTACGCCATTGCCAAGGTTGAATCGGGCCTCAACCCGCGTGCGCGTAACGTCAACAGCGACGGTAGCCAGGACATCGGCCTGATGCAGATCAACAGCCGCCACTTGCCGGCATTGGCGCGCTTCGGCATCACCGAACAGCACCTGATGACCCAGCCCTGCACCAGCGTGATGGTCGGTGCGTGGATTCTGGCCGGTTTCATCCGCGAACAAGGCTACGGCTGGCAGGCGGTCGGCGCCTACAACGCAGGCGCCAAGCCGGGCCGTGAAACCCGGCGCTCGCGCTACGCCCTGGCGGTGTGGCGCTACTACGCTGAGTTGCTGCAACAGCGCCAGCAACTGGCGAGGCAAACGCCATGATCGACATTGACGCGCGCATCATCCGCGAGGGCCATTTGCAGTCTTTGCAGCTGCAAGCCGTCGACCTGGCCCAGGCGCGCCAGCAACTGCTGGCCGAGGGTGCCCAGATCGTCTCGCTGAAAGCCCGCCGCCCACTCAAGTTACCCCGCCGGCGCAGCACGTTTGCCCTGGGCCTGTTTATCCAGGAACTGGTGGTACTGCTGGACGCCGGCCTGGTGCTGGTAGAGGCCGTGGAGACCCTGCGCGACAAAGCGCCCGCCGGCGTCAACCGGCAGGTCATGAGCGATTTGCTCGCCTCGATGTATGAAGGCAACTCCTTGTCCAAGGCACTGTTGCTTAAGCCGCAGGTGTTCCCGTCGCTGTTGATCGCCACCGTGGCGTCCTCGGAACACAGCGGCCAATTGGCCGTGGCCTTGCGTCGTTACCATCATTTCGAAGCGCACCTGGAGACCGTGAAAAAGCGCGTCAGCGGCGCCCTGATGTACCCCTTGGTGGTACTCAGCGTCGGCGCGTTGATCCTGCTGTTTTTACTGTTCTTCGTGATTCCGCGTTTCGCCTCGGTGTTCGACGCGGTCAGCGACCTGCCCGCCACCGCGCGCTTCATGGTGTGGTGGGGGGCGCTGGTGGACGCGCGCGGCATGCAGTTGCTGCTCGGCCTGGCGCTGGTGATAGCCGCCCTGGTGCTGTTGTTTCGCAGCGCCGGGTTCAAGCGGCGCGCGGCCAACCTGTTCTGGAAAATCCCCAGCCTGGGCGCCCAGCGCACGCTGTTTATCCTCGCGCGGTTTTATCGCACTGCCGGCATGTTGCTGATGGGCGGGATGCCGGTGGTCACGGCGGTGGAATTGGCCGGCGCCCTGCTGCCCGCCGAGCGTCAAGCCGCACTGCGCCAGGCCATGACCGATATCCAGGCCGGCCAGCCACTGTCCACCTCACTGGCCCGGCACCAACTGACCACAGCCGTGGCCGAGCGTCTGCTGCGGGTGGGTGAACAAAGTGGCGAATTGGCAGCCATGTGCGAGCGCATTGCACAGTTTCACGACGAAGCGCTGGAGCGCGCCATCGAAATGTTCAGCAAGGTCTTCGAACCGCTGCTGATGCTGGTGGTGGGCGGCTTGATCGGCCTGATCGTGTTCATGCTGTACATGCCGATTTTCGAATTGGCGGGTTCGATCCAGGGGTGATGCGATGAGCGATGAAACACGCAAATGGCAGGCGCTGGCCACCCAACGGGGCATCACCCTGTCCGCTTACCTGACGGAACTGCTGACCAAAGCGCCGGAGCAATTGCACGCCGTCGCCTTGCCGCTGGGGCTGCTTGACATCGCCGCAGACACACTCAGCGAAAACTGGCGTTTCGACCTGCTCCCCTTGCCCCAGGCCTTGGTGCATAACCTATTGCCGATCGATTACCAGGGCCAGCCCTGCCTGGTGCTCGGCGACCCGTTCACCCTGGCCAGCCGGCATTGGTTGCAGTCCTCCCAGGCCTTGCGCCAACTGCCCCTGGCCATGAGCCTGCCTGGCGCGGTCAAGGCGCAATTGACCCTGGCCGAAGCCAGCCAGCGGGTCATGCAGCCCTTTGGTGACGACGACGAGAACGCTCGGGTCAGCCAGGCCGCCCAGGAGATCTCCCTGAGCAGCATCGCCCGCGACGACAACCCGGTGGTGCGCCTGGTCAACTCCATGTTGTTCGATGCGCTGCAAAGCCGAGCCAGTGATATCCATGTGGAAACCACGCCCATGGGCCTGGTCATCAAGTACCGTATCGACGGTGTGTTGCAGCAGATGGGCCAGGCCAGCGGCCTGGACATGGCCGAGCAGGCGCTGTCGCGGATCAAGGTGCTGTCGGAATTGGATATCGGCGAGCGCAGAGTGCCCCAGGACGGGCGCTTCAAAATGAACATCCAGCGCCGCGAGGTGGATTTTCGCGTGTCGATCATGCCCAGCATCCACGGCGAAGACGCGGTACTGCGCATCCTCGACAAATCCCAGCGCGGCGAGTCCCTGAGCCTGGAAAACCTTGGGCTCGCCGCCGATACCATCGCGCGCATCCGTGCACTGGCCAGCGAACCCTACGGCATGTTGCTGGTGACCGGCCCCACCGGCAGCGGCAAATCCACCACGCTGTACGCGGCCTTGTCGGAGACCAATACCGGCGAAAAAAAGATCATCACCATTGAAGACCCGGTGGAATACGAACTGCCCGGCGTGCTGCAAATCCCGGTCAACGACAAGAAGGGCCTGACCTTTGCTCGTGGCCTGCGCTCGATCCTGCGCCATGACCCGGACACGATCCTGGTCGGAGAAATCCGCGACGGCGAAACGGCAGGCATTGCGGTGCAGGCGGCGTTGACCGGGCACTTGGTGATGTCGTCGGTACACGCCAACAGCGCCTTCAGCGTGCTGGAACGCTTTACCTACATGGACGTGGATCCGGCCAGTTTCGTCGAGGCGCTCAACGGCGTGGTCGCCCAACGCCTGGTGCGCCGCGTCTGCCCGGACTGCGCCGTAGAAGCCAAGCCCGACCCTGACCTCGTTCGGCTTGCCCAACTGCCCGAGGCCCCGCTCAAGCACAGCCGCTACTGCGTGGGCAAAGGCTGCGAGGGGTGCCGCCACACCGGTTATCGTGGCCGGCTCGCATTGGCCGAAGTGCTGACCCTGACCGACCGCATCAAGGAAGGCCTGCTCAACCGCAGCTCCGCCTCCACCCTGCGAGAACTGGCGCGTGAAGCCGGCCATGTGTTCATCCGCGATATCGCGCTGGCCCATGCGGCTCAGGGCGACACCACGCTCAAGGAGGTGCACCGTGTCATTTCCCTTTATTGAACACGTGGTGTGGCTGCACAGCGCCGGCGCCGAATGGGCGGCTCGCCCACGCTGGCGCGGTGCGCCTGTCTGGCACGCGCAGCAGAGCGGTGAGCCATTGGCGGCGTGCGCCGGGCTGTTGGCACAGGCGCCCCGAAGCCGCGTGGGGTTTCTGGACCGAGCCACGGTGCTGCTGGGTTTTCCCCATGTGCAGTACCTGATGCTGGGCTGGCAAACCGGCGTGTACAGCCAGGCCGACTGGCAAGGCTTCGCGCAAGCCCTGTTCAACCAACAGGCGGGGATCGACCCCGAGCACTGGCACGTGCAAGTCGCCAACAGCCCGTTCGGCCAACCGCGCCTGGCGGTTGCGACGCCACGGGACTTGCTGCAAGACCTGCGCGACCTGTTCAAGCTGAGCCGCCTGCCCCTGATGGCCTGCACGCCGCTGCTGACGGCGGTAGCCCAGCAGTACTGGCGACAGTTGCCCGATGACTGCGTGCTGGCGGTCCCCGAAGCCGGCAGCCTCAGTTGCCTCTATCGCCAACAGGGCGTGACCGACCAGGTGTGCGTCATACCGACCCCGCCCGACAGCGCCTTGAGCGACAACCTGTTTACCGCAGACCTGCTGGTCGAGCGCCATGCCCCGGCCACTCTGGTCGTCACCAACAGCCCGACGGCAAACCGCCTGGGGCCCATGCACCCGTGGCTGGAGTCGACACCATGACGTCCAGGCTCGCCCGCGCCTGGCAGCAACACCTGCGCGCGCCCCGTGCGCCGGACGTTGATTTCCAACGCGCCAGCGCGACCCATCGGCCCCTGGTGGCCGTGCTCTGGCTGGTTACAGCGGCGCTGCTGCTGGGCACCTGGCACCACTGGCAAGGCATGGCACACCAGCAACAACAGACCGACGCACTGGAGCAGCAATTTATCCAGCTGACCCGCCGACAAGAGCAGTTGATCCAGGCCGCCATTCATCTGTCGCCCCGGCAAAAACAACAGCTGGCGGCGTTCACCCAACAGAAGGCCACGCCCTTGCCGCTGATGGATGCCGTGGCCCAGGCCTGGTCCCGGGAAATCGCCCTGACCCGCGTGGAGGTCAATACCCAGGCCCAACAGGTTCACCTGGAGCTGGAAACCAAACAGCTCAGCGACGCGTTTCGCTTCGTGGACCGGCTCAAGGCCCAGCCAGGGGTACGGGTCACCCTGCAACAAAGCGCCCTGAAGACCAACGACCCGCAGCATCCGGTGCAGGTCAAACTCAGCGTTGGCGCAGGATAGCCGCCCATGGACACACTCACTCGCCACCTGCCGCGCCTGCGCTGGCAACTGCAGCAATGGCAACACCGCCTGGGTTTCTGGGGCCTGCTGGCGCTGGGGTTGATCGCGGCCGCGCTGTTGATCGAGGCCGTGGTGATTCATCCAGCGAGCAGCGCCGACCGCCAACGTCGCCAGGAACTTCAAGCCGGTATCGCCGCACAGCCCCAGGACGTGCGGGTGACCGAACCTGCGGTGATCGAAAAGCTGCCCACGGCGGACGACTTTGCCCCACGCCTGGAAAAGCTGCTGGGCCTGTTGACGCAGCGCGGCTTCATCCTCCAGCAGACCACCCTGGCCTACTCCGCGCCAGGTGACACCGGACTGCAGCGCCTCGATGTCGAGATCCCGCTCACCGGTCCCTACAGCCTGTTGCGCGAGGCCTTGACTGAGCTCATTCAAGAGCCCGGCGTGCGCATCGAAAGCCTCACGCTGGAGCGCAAAGAGATCACCAGCGGCATGCTGAATATCAGCCTCAAGGTCAGCGTACTGGGGGTGGTGGAATGAAGCTGCCACTGTATCTGCGTGTGCTGTTGTTGCTGACCCTGATCGGCTGCGGCTGGCTGTTCTGGCAGGACACACCCGAACTCCCCGCGAGCGCGCCCACACCTATCGTCGCCAAACCGGCAGAACCCGAGCACACCGCCGCTCCAGCACCAGAGGCGCCCAGCACCACGCTCGACCTGTTCCCCGCCCAAACCTGGACACCCCCGCCACCGCCAAAACCAGTGGACACCTCACCGGCCAAACCACCGCCACTGCCGTTTACCGTCAGCGCGCAATGGCGCTACGAAAACCAATCGAACATCGTCGTGCTGCGCGGCAATGGCCGCCAGTACACCTTGTGCACCCGCTGTTCGATACCGGGGCGCATCACGCCCGGCAAGATGCTGGACGCCCATTACCGCCTGGACAAACTCACCGACAGCGCCGTGGTACTGACCTACATGCCACTCAAGCATGCCAGCACCCTGCGCCTGGACACCCATTGACTCAGGAAGGGCACGATCATGACGACGCGGACATGGATTCGCCTGAGCCTGGCGCTGATGGCGCTGAGTGGATGCGAGACCGAACGAGCGATCAAGCAAAGCGATGAATTTCGCCAACAGGGCGACATCGTGCGCTCGGTCGAAGTGCTGCAAACCGAAGCCAGGGAAGACCCCGACAATATCCAGCTGCGCACCGCCCAATTCGGCAAGCTGGAACTGCTCGTTGCCCAATACAGCCGCGAGGCCAGCGCTGCGCTGCTGCGCGGCGACGATGCGGCGGCCATCCGCGCCCTGGAAACCATCCTCAAATACGACCCCAGCAACCTCGGCGCACGCCAGGAAATCCAGAGTATCCAAGCCATGAAACAGCTGCGCCCGCAGCTGGCGCGGGCGTATGAGATGAAACGCGCCAACCCGGTGGAAGCCCTCAACCTGGTGCGCCAGATCATCGCGCAAAAGCCCAACTACCGAGAGGCCCTGGACTTTCGCAATGCCCTGACCCGCGAGCTGGTCAGCGCCGACCTCTCCGAAGCCATGCGCAAGCCCCTGAGCCTGGAGTTCAGCGCCCAGAGCCTGACCACGATTTTCGAGACCATCGCGCGGCTGTCCGGGGTCAACTTTGTCATCGACAAGGACGTCAACCCGAGCGCCGCGGCGAGCATGACCGCGAGCAGAACCACCGCCGAGGATGCGCTGAACCTGCTGCTGACCACCCAGGGCCTGGAGAAGAAGATCCTCAACGCCAACACCATCCTGATTTACCCCCGGCGCCCGGACAAAGAGCGGGAGTACCGGGAACTGGCGGTGCGCACGTTCTACCTCAGCCACAGTGACCCCAAGGTGGTGGGCGCCGAGATCAAGCAAGTGCTCAAGCCCAAGGAGGTGCTGGTGGACGAGCGCCTGAACGCGGTGATTGTGCGCGACGGCCTGGACACCCTGAGCGCCGTGGAAAAACTGGTGGAGGCCATCGATATTGCGCAGTCGGAGGTGACCATCGATATCCAGGTGCTGGAGGTCAGCCTGACGGACGAGTTGAACCTGGGGATCAAGTACCCGGAGAGCGTCGGCGTGTCCGTGGGCAACCTGGCCAATGTGCCCGCCGGGCTGGCCGGCCCCCCTATCAGTGCGCTGCGCGGCATCAATGGCGACAATATCCTGCTCGATTCCGGCAGCACCTCGGCGCGCATCAACATGCTGCAGCGCAGCGGTAACACCGTGACCCTCGCCAACCCCAGGGTACGGGTGCGTAACCGCGAAGAAGCGGCGGTGAATATCGGCGATAAAATCCCGGTGGTTACTACCACCACCGCCAACCAGATCACCACTTCGTCGGTGTCTTACCAGGACGTGGGGCTGCAGATCACGGTCAAGCCCAATATCAGCCTGAGCGATGAGGTGAACCTGGAATTGAACGTGGAAATGAGCCATATCACCAAGCGCATTCCCGGCTCGGAAAACGTGCCGGCCACCTTCGAGCTGGGCTCGCGCTCCACCAAGACGCTGCTGACCGCGCGCAACAATGAGACCCAGATCGTCTCGGGGCTGATCCGCACGGCGGATGTCGACGAAGGCTCGGGGTTGCCGTGGTTGAGCCAGATCCCATGGATAGGCAAGAAGCTGTTTGGCACCAACCAGAGTACCCAGCAGAAAACCGAGATCATCCTGCTGCTGACGCCGAGGATCGAACGCAACCTGGACCTGCCGATCTCCCAGATCAGCACCTTTCACAGTGGCACCGAGGCGCGCAGCTCAACCCAGGGGATGATCCTGCGCGATACCACCGAAAAGATGATTCTCAAACCGACCGGAGGCGACCCTACGCCCGCGTTGCCACCGCCGATGCAGCAGCCGGATTCGACCTGGCAGGCACTGCCGCCGCCGTTGCCGGAGTTGGTGCCCAAGCCGGCGCCAGCACCTGAGCCCGCGCCCCAATGAAGACCCAATGTGGGAGCGGGCTTGCTCGCGAATACGCCGTGTCAGTCGACTTATTCATCAACGGGCAGCATGCACTCGCGAGCAAGCCCGCTCCCACATTTTGGTGTTGAGGTGTTTCTGAATCAGCGTACGACGCCCTCTTCCACCAACAACTTGAGAATCGCCTGCGCGCCCTCTTCGGCGCTCACGCCCTTGAGCACCTGCCCACCGCCGCCGCTGGCCTTGGCCGTGGCGGCTTTCATGCGGTCGGCACCGCTCTTGGCCTTGATCACCTTGAGACGCTTGGGCCGGGGTTTGGCCGGTTGCAGCAGGGCGCCGGTGAATAACTCGTCCTCTTCAACTTCGACTTCATGGGCCGCCAACTCACCGCGTTGCGCCGGGCCGTACGCGCTTTGCCGAGGCTTGGGCGCGGCGTTATCCACCGTGGCCAAAAACGGCAAGCGCACCTTCAAGCGCCGCCGCTGACCGCGCGGCAAGGCTTGCAGCACATGGGCCACGCCCGACTCGATCGACTCCACCTGCGCCAAGCCGACAATCAGCGGCCAGCCCAATTGCTCGGCCAGCAAAAACGGCAGCATGCCCGAGCCTTCACCGGTTTCCGCCTGGCTACCGGTCAACACCACCTGGGCACCCGCCTCGCGCAGGTAGTCACTGAGCACCGGCAGCGCGTCGGCACCGGCCGGTTGTTCCAGCACATGCAGTTGCGCCAGGCCCATGCCCAGGTAGCTGCGCAAGGTGGGTTCGGCAATGTTGCCGGCATGCAGCACCTGCAGCTTATCCCCCGCCATTTGCAGGCCCAGTTCCACGGCGCGCGCATCTTGCTCCGCACGCCGCGGGCGCCCCGACGTGGGGTGGGCGCCGATGGATACCAGGCTGATTACATTGGTCGTCATGGCCATATCCTTTGCTTAAGCCGCATCGCGCTTGGCGCCGTTGCGGTAGGCCTCGACCGCATCGATCAAGGCTTGCAGTATCGCGGCGCTTTCGCCGATCACCGACAGGTCGGCACGCTTGATCATGTCGCAGCCCGGGTCGAGGTTGATCGCCACCACCTTGTCGCAGGCACCAATGCCTTGCAGGTGCTGGATCGCCCCGGAAATCCCCACCGCCACATACACGCGTGCGGTGACCCAGGTGCCGCTGGCGCCGACCTGGCGATCACGCGCCATAAAGCCATCGTCCACCGCCACCCGCGATGCGCCTTCGGTGGCGCCCAGTGCAGCGGCGGTCTGGTGGAACAGTGCCCAGTCCTTGACCCCGTTACCGCCGGAGAAAATGAACTCCGCCTCGGCCATGGGAATCGCTGCCGGGTCCACCGCCACCGCGCCGAGGTCTTCGATGCGCGGCAAGCTGCGAGCCAGGGTTGTGGATAACTCCACGGGCAAGGCTTCGTGGCGTGTTTCGCTGACCGGATCGGCACATTCAACCGCGGCGAGAATCAGGCGTGGCAATGGCCGCACCAAATCCTCCTGGCCGGCACCGGCGCGGCCGATGCACTCCTCGCCCTTGATCTGCCAGACCCGCGTGGCCGGGCGCTCCTTGAGGCTGGCGGCAAAGCGCCGGCCCAACTCACCCCCACCGCTGCGGCTATCGGGCAGCAACCAGTGGCGTGGGTTGAACTGGTTATCCACAGCACGCAAACCTTGCACGCGTTGCTCCGGTGAATAACCGTCGAACTCATGGCCTTCCAACACCAGCAGGCGGTCGACACCGGCCGTGGCAAACGCGCTTTCCTTATGCTCGCCAAACACCACCGCCAACACCGCGCCGTCGTTGCCCGCGAGTTGTCGCGCCAGGCCCAGCAGGTCACGGTCGTGGCTGCTCAGGCGGCCGCCGACCATGTCCGGCACCACGTTGATATAGAACGCAGGTGCCGGCACCTGATGCAGCGGCAACTGCACCTCCACCGCCGCCGTACGCTTGGCCGCGCCGCCCTGCTGGGCGCCGCTGCGGTCGATACGCTTGATGCCGTTGGGGCCGATAAAGCCCACGCCATGCACGTTTTTGCGGATGACGCCGTTGGGCCCCATCCAGCTGTGTTGTACCGGCTGCATTGCCGCATGCAGTGGGTGCAGGCGGTTGCGGGCGATCCATTCAGCCCGTGGGTCGCGGCGGATAATGTCGCTCATCAGTGCACCTCCGCAGGTTCAAGCTTGTTGGGAGCTTTGGTCGGTGCGACGTCTTCCAGCAAGGCGTCGGCCACCAGTTCGGCGATGTCCTTGATCAATGGACGCGGTTCGACCACGCCTTCGAGCATCGCGGTGCACTGTGGGCAACCCACGGCGACCAGTTCGGCGCCGGTTTCACGGATGTCTTCCATGCGCATATCCGGGATCCGTTGCTTGCCGGGAATATCGGTAATCGGTGCACCGCCGCCGCCGCCGCAGCAGCGCGAGCGGAAACCGGAGCGTTGCATCTCCTTGACCTCGATGCCCAGCGCCCGCAGCACTTGGCGCGGGGCCTCGTACTCGCCGTTGTAACGGCCCAGGTAGCACGGGTCGTGGTAGGTCACGCTATTACCCTTGTGCTGGCCCAGGTTCAGCGCGCCATCACCGATCAGCTCGGCCATAAAGGTGCTGTGGTGCTGCACGTGGTAGTTGCCGTTGAAGGCGCCGTACTCGTTTTTCAGCACATGGAAACTGTGCGGGTCGCAGGTGACGATACGCTTGAAGCTGTACTTGCCCAGGGTCTGGATATTACGCGTGGCCAGCAACTGGAAGGTCGCTTCATCGCCCAGGCGTCGCGCCACGTCGCCGCTGTCGCGCTCTTCCAGGCCGAGCACCGCGAAGTCGACCTTGGCCGCCTTCAATACTTTGACGAATGCACGCAAGGTGCGCTGGTTGCGCATGTCGAAAGCACCGTCGCCCACCCAGAACAGCACATCGGTGCTGCCTGTGTCGCTGAGCAACGGCAGGTTCAGGTCCGCCGCCCAGTTCAGGCGACCGCCTGGCGCGAAACCGCCAGGGTTGTCGGTGGCGATCAGGTTTTCCAGGACTTCGGCGCCTTTGTTCGGCGTGGCGCCTTTTTCCAGGGTGAGGTGGCGGCGCATATCGACGATGGCGTCGACGTGCTCGATCATCATCGGGCACTCTTCCACGCAGGCACGGCAGGTGGTGCACGACCACAAGGTCTCGGCGTCCACCAGGCCGTTGACGATGGGCTGGTGCGGGTTACCGCCGTGTTCGCCGATCGGCTTGCCTGGATAAGGGCTGCCGGCGAACTTGGCATCGGTGCCGCCGGCCAGGCCGACCACCATGTCCTGGATCAGCTTTTTCGGGTTCAACGGCTGGCCGGCGGCGAAGGCCGGGCATGCCGCTTCGCACTTGCCGCACTGCACGCAGGCATCGAAACCGAGCAGTTGGTTCCAGGTGAAATCCTTGGGTTTTTCCACGCCCAGCGGCGCGGTTTTGTCGCTCAGATCCAGCGGTTTCAAACCGGTGGAGCGGCCACCACCAAAACGTTCGGCGCGACGGTGCCAGGCCAGGTGCAGGGCACCGGCGAAGGCGTGTTTCATCGGCCCGCCCCAGGTCATGCCGAAGAACATCTCGGACACGCCCCACAGCACACCCACGCTCAACAGCGCGGCCAGCAACCAGCCACCGAAGTCCGCCGGCAGAATACCCGCCACTGGCAAGGTCACCAGGAAGAAGCTCACCGAAAACGCCATCAGGCTTTTCGGCAGGCGCATCCACGGCCCCTTGGACAGGCGCGAAGGCGGGTTGCGGCGCCGCAGGTAAACGAAGGTGGCGCCGACAAACATCAGCACCGAGGCCAGCAGCAAGGCATAACCGAGGATGCGGTTATGCAGGCCGAAGCCGTGTACCAGGATCGCCAGCAACGCCGACAGCACAAAGCCCAGCGCGGTAGCGACGTGGGTGTTGGCGATGTATTTGTCGCGGGCGACCACATGGTGCAAGTCGACCATGTAGCGCTTGGGCATGGCCAGCAGGCCGCCCAGCAGGTCGACTTTGGAAGCCCGGCCACGGCGCCACATGTTGACTCGGCGCAGGGCACCGAGAACGGTGAGGCCCAGGGCCGCGAACAGGAGAATAGGCAGCAAGGTGTTTAACATTGAGGTGACCTCAAGCGGCAAGTTTTAAGCTACAAGCGGCAAGTCAAAGCCGGTCACCCACTGCTCTTTCTTGCTGCTTGAAGCTCGTGGCTCGCAACTGTTCTTAAAAATCCTTGCACAAGCGCAGGGCGTCATAGATCGCAGCATGGGTATTACGCTGCGCCACACAGTCACCAATGCGGAACAGCAAGTACCCCTCGCCCGCCTCGCTCAGGCACGGTTGCGGCTGGATCGCGAACAACGCTTCGACGTCGATCTGGCCCTTGTTGCGCGATCCTTCCTTGAGGCCGTAGTAAATGGCCTCGTCCGGGCGCACGCCGTTTTCCACCACGACCTGGTCGACCACCCGCTCCTCTTTAGCGCCGGTGTATTCGTTCTCCAGCACCGCCACCAGCTTGTCGCCCTCGCGGTAGACCTTTTCCAGCATCATGTCGCCGGTCATGATCACTTCCTTGGGGTACATGCTGCGGTAGTAGGTGGGGAACGACGTACCACCGATCGCCACGCCCGGCTTGATGTCGTCGGTGACGATTTCCACCTGGCTGCCCTTATCGGCCAGGAAGTCGGCCACCGACATGCCGGTGAACTCACAAATGGTGTCGTAGACCAGCACGTTCTTGCCCGGCGCGACTTTGCCGTCGAGTACGTCCCAACTGCTGACCACCAGGCCTTCAGCCGCGCCCCAGTGTTCGTTCTGCTCGATAAACGGATGCCCGCCCACCGCCAGCACCACCACGTCCGGACGCAGGTCCAGGATGGTCTCGGCATCCGCCGCTACGCCCAGGCGCAGGTCGACTTTCAAGCGCGCCAGCTCCAACTGGAACCAGCGGGTGATGCCTGCGATCTGGTCACGCTGCGGGGCTTTGGACGCCGTGGTGATCTGCCCGCCGATAAATTCTTTCTTCTCCAGCAGGGTCACGTCGTGGCCACGCTCGGCCGCCACGCGCGCCGCCTCCATCCCGGCAGGGCCGGCACCGACCACCACGACTTTGCGCTTGGGCCCGGTGGATTTCTCGATGATGTGCGGCACGCCCATGTATTCACGGGAGGTCGCGGCGTTCTGGATGCACAGCACATCCAGGCCCTGGTATTGGCGGTCGATGCAATAGTTGGCACCGACGCACTGCTTGATCTGATCGATCTGGCCCATCTTGATCTTGGCGATCAAGTGCGGGTCGGCAATGTGGGCACGGGTCATGCCGACCATGTCCACATAGCCGCCTTCGAGAATGCGCGTGGCCTGGTTCGGGTCCTTGATGTTCTGCGCATGCAGCACCGGGACCTTGACCACTTCCTTGATACCGGCCGCCAGGTGCAGGAACGGCTCCGGCGGATAGCTCATGTTGGGGATCACGTTGGCCAGGGTGTTGTGGGTGTCGCAACCCGAGCCCACCACACCGATGAAATCGAGCATGCCGGTGTCGTCGTAATACTTGGCGATCTGCTTCATGTCCTCGTGGGACAGGCCGTCCGGGTGGAACTCGTCACCGCACAGGCGCATGCCCACGCAGAAGTCATCACCCACTTCGGCGCGTACGGCCTTCAACACTTCCAGGCCGAACTTCATGCGGCCCTCGAAGGTGCCGCCCCATTCGTCGGTACGCTTGTTGACCCGTGGGCTCCAGAACTGGTCGATCATGTGCTGGTGCACGGCGGACAGTTCCACGCCGTCCAGGCCCCCGGCCTTGGCACGTCGCGCGGCCTGGGCGTAGTTGCCGATCACGCGCCAGATTTCTTCCGGCTCGATGGTCTTGCAGGTGGCACGGTGCACCGGCTCACGCACGCCGGACGGCGACATCAGGGTTGGCCAGTTGAAGCCGTCCCACCGCGAGCGTCGGCCCATGTGGGTAATCTGGATCATGATCTTGGCGCCATGCTTGTGCATGGCGTCGGCGAGGTTCTGGAAGTGCGGGATGATGCGGTCGGTAGACAGGTTCACCGAGCTCCACCATTCCTGCGGGCTGTCGATGGCCACCACCGAGGAGCCGCCGCAGATCGCCAGACCGATGCCGCCCTTGGCTTTCTCTTCGTAGTACTTCACATAGCGGTCGGTGGTCATGCCGCCGTCGGTGGCATACACCTCGGCGTGGGCGGTACTGAGCACGCGGTTGCGGATGGTCAGTTTGCCGATCTGGATCGGCTGGAACATTGCTTCAAAAGCCATGGCACGGTCCTCGGCTTACAGCGGCTTGACGGTGAACAAACCATCATCGTGGCCCTCTTCGGAGCCTCCGTAGACTTGTTCGGCGACGGTGCGGATCTTGCTGCCACGTGCTTCAAGGATCTGGTCCATGGCGCCGGCAAACCAGCCGGTGAACATGTAGTCCACTTTGCGCCCGACCTTGCCGTACACGTAGACGAATGCCGAGTGCTCGAGCTTGACGCTGGCGGTGCCTTTGTCCAGGTCGATGGACTGGATCTTGAACAGGCCCCAGCCGCGTTGCGACAGGCGCTTCATGTAGTGCTCGAACACCGCGACGCCTTCCAGGCCGTGGCATTCGGCTTCTTTTTCACACCAGTGCCAGGCGGATTTGTAGCCGGCCTTATAGAGGATCTCGGCATAGGCCTCGGCGCCCAGTACTTCTTCGATGCCCATGTGGTTGTTGACGAAGAAATGGCGTGGCACGTACAGCATCGGCAGGGCGTCGGAGGTCCAGACACCGGTTTCGCTGTCGACTTCGATGGGTAATTGCGGGGCGATCTTGGCCATGGAAACTAAACTCCAGAAAATTCGTGGTGGTGTTGCCCAGGGGTGTTTGGCTTATTCGCCCCACACGTCCTTCAAGACGTTGACCCAGTTCTCGCCCATGATCTTGCGTACCACGCGCTCAGAGTGGCCGCGCTTGAGCAAGGTCTCGGTGAGGTTGGGGAACTCGCCCACGGTGCGGATGCCCAGCGGGTTGATGATCTTGCCGAAGCTGGTCAGCCGGCGGGCGTAGCCCTTGTCATGGGTCAGCATTTCGAAGAAATCCTGGCCATGGCCCTGGGTGAAGTCGGTGCCGATGCCGATGGCGTCTTCACCGACGATGTTCATGGTGTATTCGATGGCTTCGGCGTAGTCGTCGATGGTCGAATCGATGCCTTTGGCCAGGAACGGCGCGAACATCGTCACGCCGACAAAGCCGCCGTGGTCGGCAATGAACTTCAGTTCTTCATCGGACTTGTTGCGCGGGTGCTCTTTAAGGCCGGACGGCAGGCAGTGGGAGTAGCACACCGGTTTTTTCGATTCGAGGATGACTTCTTCGCTGGTCTTGGAGCCGACGTGGGACAGGTCGCACATGATGCCGACGCGGTTCATCTCGCCGACGATCTCGCGGCCGAAGCCCGACAGGCCGCCGTCGCGCTCGTAGCAGCCGGTGCCCACCAGGTTCTGGGTGTTGTAGCACATCTGCACCACACCGACGCCGAGCTGCTTGAAGATCTCCACGTAGCCGAGCTGGTCTTCGAACGCATGGGCGTTCTGGAAGCCGAAGATGATGCCGGTCTTGCCCAGCTCCTTGGCGCGACGGATGTCGGCGGTGGTCTTCACCGGGATCACCAGGTCGCTGTTCTCACGGATCAGGGTCTGGCTGGCGACGATGTTATTGATCGTGGCCTGGAAGCCTTCCCACACCGACACGGTGCAGTTGGCGGCGGTCAGGCCACCTTTGCGCATGTCCTCGAACAGGTCGCGGTTCCATTTGGCAATAATCAGCCCGTCGATAACGATGCTGTCTGCATGCAATTGCGCTGGGCTCATCAGGCGTCCCCTTATTGGCGATTCATGCGCCGAATCGTCTGCCGGCGCTTTGGGGCCAGCATATGCCCAGGGGCCGACAGAGCCGGGTGCAAAAACGACAGGGGAATTGCCGAAAGCGTCAATCCGCGACAAAGGCTGTTAAGAGGTGTCTGACTGGCGGCTGTTATTTGTCTTACGCTTGAGCCAGAATTCGGCCATTACCTGATATGAGACGGCGCAATGAAATCGATTTTCCTGGCTTTGGCACTCATCGCAACCGGCGTGCACGCCGCCGAAGACACCGACAGCACGCCGTGCGATGGCATCGAAAACGACAAGCAGACCCTGGAGTGCGCCACTTACAACAAAACCACCGCTGAGCAGTTGTTGAAAGATAACTACCAGGCCCTGCTGGAACGCATGGGTTCCACCTATGGCAGCGACAAGACCAAGCTGGCCGACATTACCGCTCGTCTGAAGGATGCCCAGCAGAAGTGGGAAAAACTGCGTGACGCCGATTGCGCGGTAGACACCTTCCCGGCGTTGACCGGCACCAAGGCCTATGCGATTGCGCAGAATGACTGCCTGGCGCGGATGAGTGATGAGCGGTCGGAGTTTTTGGAGTCGATTGGCCAGGAATAAGCGACAATCGCTGCAACTTTCCTCTTAACCAAGGCTATTCATGACTATCTGCGGCATCGAAATCAAAGGCAGCGAAGCCCTCATCGCCGTTGCCTCCCTGGACAACCAGGCGCCAGCCCATGTCGCCCTGGCCACCAAGAAAATTGCACTTGAAGACGACGATGAAGCGGCCAACGTCAAAGCCTTCGCCGCCCAGGTGAAGGCCTTCGTGCAGGCCAACGCTATCACCCGCATCGCTATCAAGAAACGCAGCAAGAAAGGCGAGTTCGCCGGTGGCCCGACCACGTTCAAGATTGAAGGGGTGTTTCAGTTGCTGGACGGGGTTGAGGTGACGCTGCTGTCGCCACAGACCATCAATGCGCAGAACAAGAAGCACACCTTTGAACTGCCGGCGACGTTGAACAAGTATCAGCATGAAGCCTTTAAAGCGGCGTGTTCGGCGCTGATGAAAAAGTAAGCCACAGACAACATCCAGTGTGGGAGCGGGCTTGCTCGCGAATGCGGTGGGTCAGTCACGAATGCAACAACTGACACTCACTGCATTCGTGAGCAAACCCGCTCCCACATTTGATGTGTGCAGTGTCTTTAGCCAGGTGTACGGTTCTTGTACAGCAGCCAATCCCCGAACGACTTGTCTTCCAGGGCATACCCGCCCCGGCTCGACTTCCACACCAGTTCCTTGTCGCGCAGGGCATCGATACAGGCCTGAATGGTCTGGGTACCCGGCACCACATCGCTGCCCATATCCTCCAACGCCTGGCTGACCGCGGTAATCGTGCTGTCGGTAAACGGCGCAAAGGGTTCATTGCCTTGCAAGCGCTCCGCCATCACTTTCAGTACCGCACGCTGGGGAACGGTCAGGGCGTTCCAGGCGCTTTCGAACTCGGTCCATACGCCAGCGCGCAGCAGTTCGGCGCGACTGTGCAGCAACTGGCCCAGGTTGCTCGCCTCGCCCAGCTCCAGTGCCACCTCGCCAATGATGGTGCGCAGCATCTCGGGGCGACGGCCGACCAGCTCAAAGGCTTCGTCGATATCCGCCGCGTTGAATTGATTGTCCTGGGCCAGGTGCGCGTTGAGGTGGCGGGTGTAGGCCTGGGTGAATTCCTTGCCCAGCAGCGGGAACGGCGTGATGCTGGAGCCGAAGAACGGCTGACTCTTGCCCAAGACCAGATGGGCCAGCTTGTCGCGGTTGGAGCCGGTAAACACCAGGCGCAAACCGCTGCCGTCCTCGTCACGGCCTTGATTGAGCTGATCCCGGGCGGCCTTCAGCGCGAACATCGCATTGATACCTGAGTCGCTGGTCAAGGCGTGCTGTGCTTCGTCAATCACCAGCACGACAGGTTTTTCCGCCGCGCGGTGGAGCAACTCCAAGGCCTGGGTCAACGTCGCGCCAACAGGCAATTGAGGCTTGCTGAAGTCCCAGGACAGGGTACGCAGAAAGCTCAGTTTCTCGATCCCAATGTTCTTGGCCAGCTTGCGAATGCCCTTTTCATAGGGGACCAGCGCGGCGGCAATCGCGCTGGCAATCAACTCCGCTGGATCCTTCTCTTTGTCAGCCCACAGATCGACATACACGGTAAGCCACCCTCGAAGCTGACACTCCGGGATCAGGTCTTCACGCAAAAAAGTACTTTTGCCCGTACGACGCGGCGCCGCGAGAAACAGGCCGGAAGTGAAATCCTGGATACCAGCGCCCACCAGGCCGTCGGCAATGCTGCTTGCCAGGGTGGGACGGCGGAATACAAAGCCGTTCTGTTTGGACATGGATTTATACTCAATTATGGAAAGAACTATAAATTATAGTCACGAGTATAATTAACTATAATTGCCCGTCAAACCACCTCCCGTCGCCGATCCTCCCGCGGGCATTTCGCAAACCGTGCCCGATAACTGCGGGTGAAATACGATGGCGATTCAAACCCGCAGGCAATGCTCACCTCCAGCACGCTCATGTCGCTCTGGCGTAGCAGTTGCCGAGCTTTCTCCAGGCGCAGGCTGAGGTAGAAGTTGCTCGGGGTGTCGTTCAGATGCAAGCGAAACAGGCGTTCCAACTGGCGCCGGGTGACCTTGATCGCCTCGGCCAGGGCCAACGTGCTCAAGGGCGGTTCGGTGTGCTGCTCCATCTCGCCGATCACTTGCACCAATTTCTTGTTAGTGATGCCGTAGCGCGTGGCGATTTGCATGCGCTGGTGGTCTTTGCGCGGGCGGATGCGACCCAGTACGAACTGTTCGGACACCTGGATCGCCAGGTCGGGGCCGTGGGCCTGGGCGATCAGGTCGAGCATCAGGTCGATGGAGGCGGTGCCGCCGGCGCAGGTGATGCGGCGGCGGTCGATCTCGAACAGTTCCTGGGTCACCGTAAGGTGTGGGTAGGACTCCTTGAAGGCATCGATGGCTTCCCAGTGCAGGGTCAGGCGATGACCGTCGAGCAGGCCCGCTTCGGCGAGCACACACGCGCCGGTGTCGATGGCGCCGAGGGTCACGCCGTCATGGTCGAGGCGACGCAGCCAGTGCTCCAGGGCCGGGGTGGCGAACTGCAGCGGCTCGAAGCCCGCCACCACCAGCAGGGTCGCGCCTTTTTTCAGCGGTTCCAGCGCGGCGTCGGCGTTGACCGACATGCCATTGCTCGCCAGCACCGCGCCGCCGTCGGCGCTCAATACGTGCCAGCGGTACAGCTCGCCGCGAAAACGGTTGGCCACCCGCAGCGGTTCCAGCGCGGAAATAAAGCCAATGGCCGAGAACCCCGGCATCAGCAAAAAGTAGAAATCCTGGGACATGGTGACGCTCTCGTCGGACGGGCAGCGTGGCACTGTGATACTCCCGTTCAGGGGCGGATTCAAGGGGGCAGGTCGCTGCAGTGCAAGAGCCGGTCGCCACCGTGCGTTTTGTCGCCTCCTGGCTTGCGTAACGTGGCTGCACGGCGCACAAAGACGCCGGACCCCACAATAACGACCTGCCGAGGGATCCACCATGAACCGACTGATCCGCCGCTGTGTACTTGCACTCAGCGCCAGCGCCATCTTGAGCACCAGCGTATTCGCGGCCGATGCACAATCCTGCCAGAACGTGCGCATGGGCGTGGTGAACTGGACCGACGTGATCGCCACCAGCGCCATGACTCAAGTGTTGCTCGACGGCCTCGGCTACAAGACCAAACAAACCAGCGCCTCCCAGCAAATCATCTTCGCCGGTATCCGCGACAAGCGCCTGGACCTGTTCCTGGGTTACTGGAACCCGCTGATGACCCAGACCATCACGCCGTTCGTCGATGCCCAGCAAGTCAAAGTCCTCGACAAACCCAGCCTGGCAGACGCCCGCGCCACCCTGGCGGTGCCGACTTACCTGGCGGACAAGGGCCTGAAAACCTTCGCCGACATTGCCAAGTTCGAGAAAGAACTGGGCGGCAAGATCTACGGTATCGAGCCGGGTTCGGGAGCCAATACCCAGATCAAAGCGATGATCGCCAAGAACCAGTTCGGCCTGGGCAAGTTTCAGCTGGTGGAATCCAGTGAAGCCGGCATGCTCGCGGCGGTCGACCGCGCCGTGCGCCGCAAGGAGGCCGTGGTGTTCTTCGGCTGGGCGCCGCACCCGATGAACGTCAACCTCGCCATGACTTACCTCACCGGCAGCGACGATGCCCTGGGCCCGAACGAAGGCATGGCCACCGTCTGGACCGTGACGGCGCCAACCTACGCCGAACAATGCCCCAACGTGCACACACTGCTGACCAACCTGACCTTCACCGCCGCCGACGAGAGCCGGATGATGCAGCCGCTGCTGGATCACAAGGACGCCCTTGAGTCCGCCAGGCAGTGGCTCAAGGATCACCCGCAAGACCAGGCGCGCTGGCTGCAAGGGGTGACCACCTTCGACGGCAAACCGGCGGCGGCCAACCTGCAACTGAGCAGTCAATAACGCTTCTTGAATCACCGTTTCGCGGTCATTGGCGACCGCGAACGGCATCACCACGCCTGTAAGGAACCTGCCCCATGAACCACGACGTCATCATCACCTGCGCACTCTCCGGTGCTGGCGACACGACCGCCAGAAGCCCACACGTGCCGGTCACTCCCAAACAAATCGCGGCGGCCGCAGTTGAAGCCGCCAAGGCCGGCGCCACCGTGGTGCACTGCCACGTACGCGACCCGCACACCGGCAAGTTCAGCCGCGACGTGGCCCTGTACCGCGAAGTGATGGAGCGCATCCGTGAGGCCGACATCGACATCATCGTCAACCTCACCGCCGGCATGGGCGGCGACCTGGAGATCGGTGGCGGCGAGAACCCGATGGCGTTCGGTCCCAACACCGATCTGGTTGGCCCGTTGACGCGCCTGGCCCATGTGGAAGAGCTGCTGCCGGAAATCTGCACCCTGGACTGCGGCACCCTGAACTTCGGCGATGGCGACACCATTTACGTGTCCACCCCGGCGCAACTGCGCGCCGGGGCCAAACGCATCCAGGAACTGGGCGTAAAGGCCGAGCTGGAAATCTTCGACACCGGCCACCTGTGGTTCGCCAAACAGATGATCAAGGAAGGCCTGCTCGACAACCCCCTGTTCCAGCTATGCCTGGGTATCCCGTGGGGCGCGCCGGCCGACACCACGACCATGAAAGCCATGGTCGACAACCTGCCGGCCGACGCGGTGTGGGCCGGTTTCGGTATCGGGCGCATGCAAATGCCGATGGCGGCGCAAGCGGTGCTGCTGGGCGGCAACGTGCGGGTCGGCCTGGAAGACAACCTGTGGCTGGACAAAGGCGTACTCGCCACCAATGGCCAGCTTGTGGAGCGGGCGAGTGAAATCCTCAGCCGCCTGGGGGCTCGGGTCATGACCCCGGCGCAAGGGCGCGTGAAAATGGGGTTGACCAAGCGCGGCTGACTCGCCGCCCAAACCGAATCAAAAATGTGCGAGCGGGCTTGCTCGCACAGGGGATCATCGAACGCCTTAGGAATGTGCCATGAGCTTTATCACTGAAATCAAAACCTTCGCCGCCCTCGGCAGCGGCGTAATCGGCAGCGGCTGGGTGTCCCGCGCCCTGGCCCATGGCCTGGATGTGGTCGCCTGGGACCCGGCGCCCGGCGCTGAAGCGGCGCTGCGCAAACGCGTCGCCAATGCCTGGGGCGCGCTGGAGAAACAGGGCCTGGCACCCGGTGCATCGCAGGACCGCCTGCGCTTTGTCGCCACCATCGAAGCGTGCGTGCAAGACGCTGACTTCATCCAGGAAAGCGCCCCGGAACGCCTGGAACTGAAACTGGACCTGCACAGCAAGATCAGTGCGGCAGCCAAGCCGAATGCGTTGATTGGTTCGAGCACATCCGGCCTGTTGCCAAGCGAGTTCTACGAGGGTTCGACCCACCCGGAACGTTGCGTGGTCGGGCACCCGTTCAACCCGGTGTACCTGCTGCCACTGGTGGAAGTGGTGGGCGGCAGGCACACCGCGCCGGAGGCGATCCAGGCGGCGATCCAGGTGTACGAATCCCTCGGAATGCGCCCGTTGCATGTCCGCAAGGAAGTCCCTGGTTTCATCGCCGACCGCTTGCTCGAAGCGCTATGGCGTGAGGCGCTGCACCTGGTCAATGACGGCGTAGCCACCACCGGCGAGATCGATGACGCGATTCGCTTTGGCGCCGGGTTGCGCTGGTCGTTCATGGGCACCTTCCTCACCTACACCCTGGCGGGCGGCGATGCCGGCATGCGCCACTTCATGGCGCAGTTCGGCCCGGCGTTGCAGTTGCCGTGGACCTACCTGCCGGCACCGGAACTGACCGACAAGTTGATCGACGACGTGGTCGACGGCACCCGCGATCAGCTGGGCAAACACAGCATTGCGGCGCTGGAGCGCTATCGTGATGATTGCCTGTTGGCGGTGCTCGAAGCGGTGAAGGCGACCAAGGAAAAACACGGTATGACTTTCGCCGAATAAGCCTGTGGGAGCGGGCTTGCCCGCTCCCACATTTCTGACCGCGTACATAGCCGGAATTTATGCGATGCCCGCACTCACCACCTACACCACCCAAGTCCAGCCCGCCTGGGTCGACTACAACGGCCATCTGCGCGACGCGTTCTATTTGCTGATCTTCAGCTACGCCACCGATGCGCTGATGGACACCCTGGGCCTGGACAGCGACAACCGCGAAGCCAGCGGCCATTCGTTGTTCACCCTGGAACTGCACCTGAACTACCTGCACGAAGTGAAGCTTGGCGCCGAGGTAGAAGTGCGCACCCAATTGATTGCCCACGACGCCAAGCGCCTGCACCTCTACCACAGCCTGCATGGGGTGGGCGACGAGAAGGAACTGGCGGGCAACGAGCAGATGCTGCTGCACGTCGATCTGGCCGGCCCGCATTCGGCACCGTTTACCGAGGCGACGCTGCAAAGACTCATCGCTATCAGCGCGCAACAGGTGGACCTGCCCAGGCCCGCGTTGCTTGGCCGCGTCATCGGCTTGCCGGCCAAAAAATAAGCAAAAAAAGCCCCGACCCAGCCGTGACTGGATCGAGGCAGAGGTGCCTTGTGTGAGCTGTACATCTCGAGGGTGACCAAACCGTCAAGCTGTGTGCCTGGATTCAGTGTGCCGATAAGTGCGTTCGGTGCATGGCCCGAAAACGACACGCTCATAGCCATCCGAGGCATTCGTGCATTCTGCCCTTGCCGCCCGCCTGGACGGCTACCAGAATCCAAGTCAGACCCACTCCCCTCACCAGGATAAACGTCATGATGCATGCGGATTTGATTGACCAGGATGACCTGCTGGGCCAACTGCGCTCACTGGGTTTCGAAGTCTCCAGTGGCTCGACCGCCGAACAGGCCTGCGAGTGCGCGGTACGCGGTTTGAGCGAAGCGCGGGCCAAGGCGCTCAAGGGCATGGTCGAGCAGATGTACACCGGCAGCGCGACGATTTTGCCGGCGGTGCGTCAGGCGATCGACAAGCAGCTGTTGCCGGCGCTGATGCAGTTCAAGCAGAACTCTCAAGCCTGACAATCCCCTGTGGCGAGCGGGCTTGCCCCGCTCGCCACCAGGTGGGTTTAAAGCCGTACGCTGGCGAACGTCGACTCATTGCGCGCCTGGCTCAACGCCGACATTGGCCCCGCCAACGGCGACAACACCAGCGCCTGCGGGATCGGCATCATCGCCACCTGCTGGGTGGTGTTGGAGCCAACGCGCTCATCCCGTGGCGGAATACCGAAGTACTCGCGGTAGCACTTGGAGAAGTGCGGCGTGGACACAAACCCGCACACCGACGCCACTTCGATGATCGACATCGGCGTTTGCTTGAGCAACTGCCGTGCACGAATCAGGCGCAGCTTGAGGTAGTAGCGCGACGGCGAGCAGTGCAGGTATTTCTGGAACAACCGCTCCAACTGACGCCGCGATACGGCGACGTACACCGCCAGCTCATCCAGGTCGATCGGCTCCTCCAGGTTGGCCTCCATCAGCGCGACGATTTCCTGCAGCTTCGGCTGGTTGGTGCCGAGCATGTGCTTGAGCGGCACGCGCTGGTGATCCTGTTCGTTGCGGATGCGTTCGTACACGAACATCTCGGAGATCGCCGCCGACAGTTCACGGCCGTGATCGCGGCTGATCAGGTGCAGCATCATGTCCAGCGGCGCGGTGCCGCCGGAGCTGGTGAAGCGGTTACGGTCGAGGGTGAACAGGCGGGTGCTCATCGACACCCGTGGGAAGGCTTCCTGCATCGACGCCAGGCACTCCCAGTGCACGCTGCAATCGAACCCATCGAGCAGACCGGCGCAGGCCAGGGCCCAGCTGCCGGTGCACACCGCACCAAGGCGACGTGACTGGCGCGCCTGGCTTTGCAGCCACGACACATGTTCACGGGTGACGGTACGCTGGATACCTACGCCACCGCACACAATCACGGTGTCCAGGGCCGGGGCTTTGTGCATGGAGGCATCGGGGGTGATTTGCAGACCGTCGCTGGCCCAGACCTGATTGCCATCGACACTCAGGGTCGTCCAGCGATACAGCTCACGGCCGGACAACTGGTTGGCCATGCGCAGTGGTTCCACTGCCGACGCCAGGGAAATCAGCGTGAAATTATCCAGCAGCAAAAAGCCGATGGATTGAGGCGCACGGTTCTGGGGTTGGGTCCCTGAGTTGAACGACGTCATCGCGGTATCTCCTCACACAAAGCGGGTGATGGCCTCAGGCGAGGCTCTTGTTATTGCGCTCGTTTCCAGCAAGAAGCGAGGCTTTGAATTGATAGAGCAAATGCCATGCCTAAAATTGAATGTGCATTCAATAAATCCTGAAAACGACCTGTTAGCGCGTCTATATAAGCCCGCACGAGAACTGCGGGATATGGTCTGAAAACGACGCGGGAGTCGATACACCAAGGGGCGTGAGCAGATCGGTAGCACTTGTGGGAAGGCGCTTTGAGAGGTGTGGGACAAGTCTGTCACCCAACGCACGGGGGACGGGTGGTCGAAGGCAAATCGTTTGGGAGCTACTTATCTGTTTGCGACGCGCTAAAAGGTGGCGTGATGGGCGTGTGATGTTCAATGTAGGAGCGAACATGTTCGCGAAGATCGTTAACGATGACGCGGGCATTCTGGATGAACGTGGCGCTCTCGGGTTCTTCGCGAGCAGGCTCGCTCCTACCGGGTCGTGGTCAGGTCAGCACTCAACGGCACTCACCGCCAACCCACCCCGCGACGTCTCTTTGTACTTGTCGTGCATATCCGCGCCGGTATCGCGCATGGTACGAATCACCCGGTCCAGGGAGATAAAGTGCTGCCCGTCACCACGCAGGGCCATTTGCGCAGCGTTGATCGCCTTGACCGCCGCAATCGCATTGCGCTCGATGCACGGCACTTGCACCAGCCCGCCCACCGGGTCGCAGGTCAGGCCGAGGTTGTGTTCCAGGCCGATTTCGGCTGCGTTGCACAGTTGCTCCGGCGTGGCACCGAGGATTTCGGCCAGGCCGGCGGCGGCCATGGCGCAGGCCGAGCCCACTTCACCCTGGCAGCCGACTTCGGCACCAGAGATCGAGGCGTTCTTCTTGCACAGGATACCCACCGCCGCCGCACTGAGCAGATAGTCGACCACGTTGGCTTCGGTGACTTCGTCGCTGAACTTCATGAAGTAGTGCAGCACCGCCGGGATGATCCCCGCCGCACCGTTGGTCGGGGCTGTGACCATGCGCCCACCGGCGGCGTTTTCCTCGTTCACCGCCAAGGCGAACAGGTTGACCCACTCCATCGCACTCAAGGTCGAGCCGATCACATTCGGCTTGTTCAACTCCTGCAAACTGCGGTGCAACTTGGCGGCGCGACGGCGCACGTTGAGGCCGCCGGGCAGGATGCCTTCGTGCTTGAGGCCCTCCTCCACGCAAGCCTGCATGGCATGCCAGAGTTTCATCAGACCGCTGCGGATTTCTTCTTCGGAGCGCCAGACCTTTTCGTTGGCCAGCATCAACTCGGCGACGCGCAGGTTATGGGTCTTGCACAACTGCAACAACTCCACCGCGCTGGAAAAATCATAGGGCAACTGGGTGCGATCCATATCGGCCACACCGCTGCGGGCCTGGGCTTCATCCACCACGAAACCGCCACCTACCGAGTAGTACGTATCGCGGTGCAGCTCACCGTCATCGCCATACACCACCAACGTCATGGCGTTGGGGTGGAATGGCAGGTTTTCGTCGAGCAGGCGCATGTCCCGGGCCCACACGAATGGCACCGGCAAACGCCCATCGAGCAGGAGGGTGTCGGTCTCGCGCAAGGTATGGATACGCACGCCGATTTGCGACGGGTCGATTGCGTCCGGCCACTCGCCCATCAGCCCCATGATGGTTGCGGTGTCGCTGCCGTGGCCGATGCCGGTGGCCGATAACGAGCCGTACAGCTGAACTTCGACGCGCCGAACCTGTTCCAACAGTTCACGTTCACGCAACCCTTGAACGAACAACGCCGCAGCGCGCATGGGGCCGACGGTGTGAGAACTCGAAGGCCCGATGCCGATCTTGAACAAGTCGAAAACACTGATAGCCATTAACGTGGAACTCCGCAGGTGAGCAGGCCGGGCACCAAGGAGCTGCTACGCTCAGATCGCCCAGATGGCGGCATCATCAGGCTTTTACTTGCCGTCACGGCGTCTCACACCGACGCACTCATGCTCAGCAGCGGCGCTCGCGCTCAATCGTCTGTTTTGGCCGTTTTCAGCGGTGCAGATGGGCAAAAACTGCGGTTTTACCTTGGAAAAAACCTGTAAGCGACGTCACCGACACTGGATACGACCCTCCCTGTACTGGATACGACGCACCCTGTAGGCGTCAGATTTTCACTGGTACATGATCGGTCTCGACTCGTTTGCAAGGCACCGTGCCGTCGCTTTAAGCACGCACCAACCGCAACACTTATAAAGCGCGGCAAATGCCGCCAGAAAAAACACAGGAGTCTAGCCCCATGAAAGCTTCACCCTCGTTGTTGTTGGCCGCCATGCTGAGTCTGCCAGCCCTGGCACATGCGGCTGAACCGGAACAGTGCAAGACCGTCAACTTCTCCGATGTCGGCTGGACCGACATCACCGTCACCACCGCGACCACCAGCGAAATCCTCAAGGCGCTTGGCTACAAAACCAAAACCACAATGATTGCGGTACCGGTGACCTACAAGTCCCTGGCTGACGGCAAGAACATGGATGTCTTCCTCGGCAACTGGATGCCGACCATGGAAAACGACATCAAGCCGTACCGCGAGGCCGGCACCGTGGAAACCGTGCGCGCCAACCTGGAGAACGCCAAGTACACCCTGGCGGTCCCCGAGGCGCTATACAACAAAGGCCTGAAAGACTTCGCCGATATCGCCAAATTCAAGGACGAGCTGCAAGGCAAGATCTACGGCATCGAACCGGGTAACGATGGCAACCGCATCATCCAGACCCTGATCGACAAAGATGCCTTCGGCCTGAAAACCGCCGGCTTCAAAGTGGTCGAGTCCAGCGAAGCCGGGATGCTCTCCCAGGTTGCGCGTGCCGAAAAACGCGGCCAGGCCGTCGTGTTCCTCGGCTGGGAACCGCACCCGATGAACACCCGCTTCAAGATGAAGTACCTGACCGGTGGCGACGACTCGTTCGGCCCCAACTACGGCCAGGCCACCATCTACACCAACACCCGCAAGGGCTACACCCAGGAATGCAGCAACGTTGGCCAACTGCTGAAAAACCTGGTGTTCACCTTGAACATGGAAAGCACCCTGATGGGTAACGTCCTGGACGACAAGATGAAGCCCGAAGCCGCCGCCAAGGCCTGGCTGAAAAAGAATCCGCAAGTCCTCGACACCTGGCTCGCCGGTGTCACTACCGTGGATGGCAAACCTGGCCTGGAGGCCGTCAAAGCTTATCTCGCCAAATAGTGACCGCTGACCCCGGGCTGGTGCGCTGGCCCGGGATGTATTCCCTCTTCGCATGTGGACATTCACTACCATGCTGACTGAACAGAAAATCCCACTAGGCCAGTACATCGCTGCCTTCGTCGAATGGTTGACCCAACATGGCGCCAACTACTTCGACGCAATCGCATCGACACTGGAAACGATGATCCACGGCGTGACGTTTGCGCTGACCTGGTTCAATCCGCTGGCATTGATCGGTCTGATTGCGCTGCTCGCTCACTTTATTCAACGTAAATGGGGACTGACTGTTTTTGTCATCGCCTCCTTCCTGCTGATCCTCAACCTGGGGTACTGGCAGGAAACCATGGAGACCCTGGCGCAGGTATTGTTCGCCACCCTGGTCTGCGTGGTCATCGGCGTGCCGCTGGGCATTGTTGCCGCGCACAAACCGATGTTCTACACCATGATGCGGCCGGTGCTCGATCTGATGCAGACCGTACCGACCTTCGTCTACCTCATCCCTACCCTGACCCTCTTCGGGCTGGGTGTGGTGCCTGGTCTGATCTCCACGGTGGTGTTCGCAATTGCCGCGCCGATCCGCCTGACCTACCTGGGTATCCGCGATGTGCCGCAAGAATTGATGGACGCCGGCAAGGCCTTTGGCTGCTCGCGCCGTCAGTTGCTCTCGCGCATTGAACTGCCCCATGCCATGCCGAGCATTGCCGCCGGCATTACCCAATGCATCATGCTGTCGCTGTCGATGGTGGTGATCGCCGCCCTGGTGGGTGCCGATGGCCTCGGCAAGCCGGTGGTCAACGCGCTGAACACCGCTGACATCGCCCTGGGCTTCGAAGCCGGCCTGGCGATTGTGTTGCTGGCCATCATGCTCGACCGCATCTGCAAACAACCCGACGCTAAAGTAGGGGGTGATGCATGAGCATTATCCGATTCGACAAGGTCGACGTGATCTTTTCCAAAGACCCACGCGAAGCGCTCAAGCTGCTGGACCAGGGCCTGAGCCGTAACGAAATTCTGAAAAAGACCGGGCAGATTGTCGGCGTTGAAAAGGCCAGCCTGGACATCGAGAAAGGCGAGATCTGCGTGCTGATGGGTCTGTCCGGCTCCGGCAAGTCGAGCCTGCTGCGCTGCATCAACGGCCTCAACACCGTAAGCCGTGGCCAGCTGTTCGTGGAGCATGAAGGTCGCCAGATCGACATCGCGTCGTGCACCGATGCGGAACTTAAAATGATGCGCACCAAGCGCATCGCCATGGTGTTCCAGAAGTTCGCCCTGATGCCCTGGCTGACGGTGCGCGAGAACATCAGCTTCGGCCTGGAAATGCAGGGCCGCCCGGAAAAAGAACGGCGCAAGCTGGTTGACGAGAAACTCGAACTGGTGGGCCTGGCCCAGTGGCGCAACAAGAAGCCCGATGAACTGTCCGGTGGCATGCAGCAGCGCGTCGGCCTGGCCCGCGCGTTGGCAATGGACGCCGACATCCTGCTGATGGACGAACCCTTCTCCGCCCTCGACCCGTTGATCCGCCAGGGTCTGCAGGACGAGTTGCTGGAGCTGCAACGCAAGCTGAGCAAGACCATCGTTTTCGTCAGTCACGACCTCGACGAGGCGCTCAAGCTCGGCAGCCGCATCGCCATCATGAAAGACGGCAAGATCATCCAGTACAGCGTGCCGGAAGAGATCGTATTGAACCCGGCGGACGACTATGTGCGCACCTTCGTCGCCCATACCAACCCGCTGAACGTACTGTGCGGCCGCAGCCTGATGCGCACCCTGGACAACTGCACGCGGGTCAACGGTTCGGTTTGCCTGGACCCGGGCGGCGACTCGTGGCTGGACCTGGCCGAAGGCAACACCATCCAGGGCGCTCGCCAGAATGGCACGGTGATGAACCTGCAGAACTGGGCACCGGGGCAACCGGTGGAAGGTTTGGGTCGGGTGCCGACGCTGGTGGATTCGAATATCGGCATGCGCGATGCGTTGCAGATTCGTTACCAGACAGGGAACAAGCTGGTGCTGCATGACAACAACAAGGTGGTGGGGATACTCGGCGACAGTGAGCTCTACCATGCCCTGCTGGGCAAGAACCTGGGCTAAGCCACAACCGCCAGGCAAATGCGGGAGATTCCATGGTTGAGGGGCAACCCTCAACCAACCTTTGATTGGTATTCGGTTTGCCCTTTCAGCAAGGCAAACGCCATCCGGGCAAGCTTGCGAGCCAGCATTATCAGAACCTGAGTTGTGCTGTATGTCTGTGCCCGCTGCGCTTGGTAAAACGCTTTCCATGCTGCCGTCCGGCTAGCAGCCATCGCGGCGTTGTGCAGCAGACGCCCGCGTTCAGCCAATTGCGCCTCTCCCGCGCTATCGTTTTTTCGGCAGTCGACGAACGGGTGTTATAAAGACAGCCCGAAAATCCCAGGCATGCCCCGTATCGGTGCAAGGCCCTTGTGCGGGCCGTTCCAGGGGTTTTCCAGGAGTCAGTTGTCGCTGTTTCTCAAGTAGAAAATACCTGCCAGCAGCGACGATTTGTCGCAGAACTTATTTTTTGTTGATTGAACGTTCAATCAAAACAAAATAGACTGGCCTTCAAGCCGATGGACGTGATCGCCCGTCGGCAGGCCTAAGGAGAGGTGCTACATGCCCAAGGTCGGTATGCAACCCATACGCCGCCAGCAACTGATCGAAGCCACGATGACGGCGATCGATCAGGTCGGGATGGGAGATGCCAGCATTGCGCTGATCGCCCGTCTGGCCGGCGTGTCGAACGGCATCATCAGTCACTACTTTCGGGACAAGAACGGCCTGATCGCAGCGACCATGCAGTACTTGATGAGCGTGCTGATGGAAAACATCCACGCGCGTCGAAAGGCGTTGAAGGACGACAGCCCACGCGCCCACCTTCAGGTGATCGTCGCCGGCAACTTCGACGCCAGCCAGGTCAACGGCCCGGCAATGAAAACCTGGCTGGCCTTCTGGGCCTCCAGCATGCACCACCCGTCTTTGCACAGGTTGCAGCGGATCAACGATCAACGCCTGTATTCCAACCTGTGTTTTCAGTTCCGCCGGGTGCTGCCGCCGCCTGATGCACGCAGCGCAGCCCGAGGCCTGGCGGCCCTGATCGACGGTTTGTGGTTGCGCGGCGCCCTGTCGGGAGACGCTTTCGACACGGAACAGGCGCAACGCATCGCTCACGAATACATGGATTTCCAATTGGCCAAGCAGGTGAGTTAGAGCCCCTATAAATGCTCAACCCCTGAACGTCTGCCACGCAGTGTTGCCACACCCCTATGGCCCACTGTTCGGCGGGTACCGCCAACCACTTATGCACTTGCGAGGACTTTATGGCCCGTTTCGACCTGCAAAAACTCTACATTGACGGCGGCTACAGCGACGCTGGCAGCGATGCCACCTTCGAAGCCATCAACCCGGCTAACGGTGAAGTTCTCGCCCAAGTGCAACGCGCCACGAAAGAAGACGTTGAACGTGCCGTGGTCAGCGCTGAAAAAGGCCAGAAAATCTGGGCCGCCATGACCGCCATGGAGCGTTCGCGCATCCTGCGTCGCGCCGTCGACATCCTGCGCGAGCGCAACGATGAGCTGGCGGCCCTGGAAACCCTGGACACCGGTAAAGCCTTCTCCGAAACCAAATACGTCGACATCGTCACCGGCGCCGATGTGCTGGAATACTACGCAGGGCTGGTGCCCGCCATCGAAGGTGAGCAGATCCCGCTGCGCGACACATCGTTTGTCTACACCCGCCGCGAGCCGCTGGGCGTGGTGGCGGGTATCGGCGCATGGAACTACCCGATCCAGATCGCCCTGTGGAAATCCGCACCGGCCCTGGCCGCCGGTAACGCGATGATCTTCAAACCCAGCGAAGTCACCTCGCTGACCACCCTGAAACTGGCCGAGACCTACACCGAAGCCGGCGTTCCCGCCGGCGTGTTCAACGTCCTGACCGGCAGCGGCCGTGAAGTCGGCACCTGGCTGACCGAGCACCCGCGCATCGAGAAGGTCTCGTTCACCGGCGGCACCGACACCGGCAAGAAAGTCATGGCCAGCGCTTCGAGCTCGTCGCTCAAGGAAGTGACCATGGAGCTGGGCGGCAAGTCGCCATTGATCGTGTTCGAAGACGCCGACCTGGACCGCGCCGCCGACATCGCGATGATGGCCAACTTCTACAGCTCCGGCCAGGTGTGCACCAACGGCACCCGCGTGTTCGTGCCCAAGCACCTGCAAGCCGCGTTCGAAGCCAAGATCGTCGAGCGTGTGGCGCGCATCCGTGTGGGCGACCCGCAGGATGACAACACCAATTTCGGCCCGCTGGTCAGCTTCGCCCACATGGAAAGCGTGCTGGGTTATATCGCCAAGGGTAAAGAGCAAGGCGCGCGTCTGCTGTGCGGCGGCAACCGCCTGACCGATGGCGACTTCGCCAAGGGCGCATTCGTGGCCCCGACCGTGTTCACCGATTGCACCGACGACATGGTGATCGTGCGTGAAGAAATCTTCGGCCCGGTGATGAGCATCCTCACCTATGAAACCGAAGAAGAAGTGATCCGCCGCGCCAACGACACCGACTTCGGCCTGGCCGCCGGCCTGGTGACCAGGGACCTGAACCGCGCCCACCGCGTGATTCATCAGCTGGAAGCGGGTATCTGCTGGATCAACGCCTGGGGCGAGTCCGACGCGAAGATGCCGGTCGGCGGTTACAAACAATCGGGTGTTGGCCGTGAGAACGGGATCAGCTCGCTCAATAACTTCACGCGCATCAAGTCTATTCAAGTTGAGCTGGGGGATTACGCATCGGTGTTCTGATGCGCTGATCCAGCGGCAAGCTGCAAGCTGCAAGCTGCAAGTAAAAGCAGTTTGAGTTTGCCGCACGCTCTCATGAACACCACTTGCTGCTCTTTCTTGCAGCTTGAAGCTTGGAGCTCGCAGCTCTCAGCTCTCAAGGAGACCCCATGACTCAAGAATACGACTACATCATTGTTGGCGCAGGTTCTGCGGGCAACACCTTAGCGACCCGTCTGACCGAAGACGAAGGCGTCACCGTCCTGCTGCTGGAAGCCGGCGGCCCCGACTACCGTCTCGACTTCCGGACCCAGATGCCCGCCGCCCTGGCCTTTCCGCTGCAAGGCCGCCGCTACAACTGGGCCTACGAAACCGATCCAGAGCCACACATGGACGGCCGGCGGATGGAATGCGGTCGCGGCAAGGGCCTGGGCGGCTCTTCGCTGATCAACGGCATGTGCTACATCCGTGGCAACGCCATGGACTACGACAACTGGGCAAAACTTCCAGGGCTGGAAAACTGGACGTACCTGGACTGCCTGCCCTATTTCAGAAAAGCTGAAACTCGGGACATCGGCCCCAACGACTACCACGGTGGCGAAGGCCCGGTCAGCGTGACCACGCCCAAAGCCGGCAACAACCCGCTGTTCCACGCCATGGTCGAAGCCGGTGTACAAGCCGGTTACCCACGTACCGAAGACTTGAACGGTTACCAGCAAGAAGGCTTCGGCCCGATGGACCGTACCGTCACGCCCAACGGTCGTCGCGCCAGCACCGCACGCGGTTACCTGGACACGGCTAAAAAGCGTTCCACGCTGACCATCGTCACCCACGCCCTCACCGACAAAGTCTTGTTCGAAGGCAAGCGTGCCGTGGGTGTGCGTTACCTGATCGGCGCCGCCGAAGAGCGCATTGAAGCCCGTGCGCGCAAAGAAGTGCTGGTATGCAGCGGCGCGATCGCTTCGCCACAACTGCTGCAACGCTCCGGTGTGGGCCCGGCCAAGCTGCTGGAAAGCCTCGACATCCCGGTGGTCCACGACCTGCCTGGCGTCGGCGAAAACCTGCAGGATCACCTTGAGCTGTACCTGCAATACGCGTGCACTCAGCCGGTGTCGCTGTACCCGTCGCTGCTCTGGTACAACCAACCGGCCATCGGTGCCGAGTGGCTGTTCAACGGCACCGGCATCGGTGCCAGCAACCAGTTCGAAGCGGGTGGTTTTATCCGTTCGCGTCCGGAATTCGAGTGGCCGAATATCCAGTACCACTTCCTGCCGGTGGCGATTAACTACAACGGCAGCAACGGCGTGAAAGAGCATGGTTTCCAGGCGCACATGGGCTCCATGCGTTCGCCGAGCCGTGGCCGCGTGCAACTGAAGTCGAAGAACCCACGGGACTACCCGAGCATCCTCTTCAACTACATGGCCACCGAACAGGATTGGCAGGAATTCCGCGACGGCATCCGCCTGACCCGCGAAATCATGCAACAGCCGGCGCTGGACCCGTACCGTGGCCGCGAGATCAGCCCGGGCATCGAGGTGCAAACCGATGAGCAACTGGACAAGTTCATCCGCGAGCACGCCGAGACCGCGTTCCACCCGTCCTGCTCGTGCAAGATGGGCACCGACGAGATGGCGGTCGTGGATGGCGAAGGCCGCGTGCATGGCATGCAAGGCCTGCGTGTGGTCGATGCCTCGATCATGCCGATCATCACCACCGGCAACCTGAACGCGCCAACGATCATGATCGCCGAGAAAATCGCCGACAAGATCCGTGGCCGCCAACCGCTGCCGCGCAGCACCGCCGATTACTACGTGGCGGGCGATGCACCGGTGCGGGGCAAGCCGTTGCGTGAAGTGGGGCCGTTGGCGCAATAACTCCTCCTCTGTGGCAAGCGGGCTTGCCCCGCTCGCCACAATGGAGCACTTGCCACAAAGAATCACCTCTCCTTGATCAGCCCCCGGCCCAGGCCTACTCTGTTTGCCTGCCCGCGCTGAGCCGCCCACAAGGAAGGCCCCATGTTCGACCACCACGCCACACTCAAGAAACACTTCAGTGCCCTGCGCACCACCGCCCAATTTTTCTCCCTGCGCTACGTGCGCGAATCCGGCCACTCCCTGTCGGTGCGCAAGAACGTCGCCGAACCGCCGCACCTGAGCCACGACGAAGGCGCCATGCTCACCGTGCGCCTCAACGGGGTGGAAGCCTACGCCGCGACTAACGATATCTCGCTTGCCGGCCTGCAAGCCGCCCTCGAGCGCGCCGAACAGCAAGCCCGGCGCATCAAACCCCACGCGCTGCTCGACCTGCGCGAGCAACAGGTGTCCAGCGACATAGCCGACTACCTGTCGCCCGACCTCGAGCAGCCCTTCCCCTCCTTGAGCGACTGCTACCAACTGCTGGGCGACGAGTCTGCCGCCGTGCCCAAGGACGAGCGTCTGGTGAGCTGGGATGTGAGCCTGGGCCTGACCCACGTCGAGCAGATCTACCTCAACAGTGCCGGCGCCGAACTGCGCCAGGCCCAGCGTTTTGTATTCCCCGGCGTCAACGTCACGGCCTTTGATGGCAACGATAGCCAGACCCGCACCCTCGGCGGCACCAACTTCGGCCAACAAGGCGGCGTTGACGTGATCAGCCGCTTCGGCCTGGTCGGTGCAGCACCACGGGTAGCCGACGAAGCGCTGCAATTGCTGCTGGCGCCGAACACCCCCCAAGGCCCGCGCGACCTGCTGTTGATGCCTGACCAGATGATCCTGCAGATCCACGAATCCATCGGCCACCCGCTGGAACTGGACCGTATCCTCGGCGACGAGCGCAATTACGCCGGCACCAGCTTTGTGAAGGCCAGCGACTTCGGCCACCTGCAATACGGCTCCAAACTGCTCAACGTGACCTTCGACCCGGACATCCCCGAGCAACTCGCCAGCTACCGCCATGACGACGACGGCACCGCCGCCAGCAAGCAGTTCCTGATCCGCGAAGGGCTGCTGCTCAAACCGCTGGGCGGGGCGCTGTCGCAATTCCGTTCAGGCCTGGGCGGTGTCGCCAACAGCCGCGCCAGCAGCTGGAACCGCGCGCCGATCGACCGCATGGCCAACCTGAATATCGAAGCCGGCGACAAGAACCTCGCGCAGCTGATTGGCGGCATCGAACACGGCATCCTGATGTCGACCAACCGTTCGTGGTCCATCGACGATGCGCGCAATAAATTCCAGTTCGGTTGCGAATGGGGCCAGTTGATTGAAAACGGCGAGCTCAAGGGCGTGGTGAAGAACCCCAACTATCGAGCGATCTCCGCACAGTTCTGGCGCAAGCTCAGCGCCGTGGGCGACGCCAGCACCTTCAAGGTGCTGGGCACGCCCAACTGTGGCAAAGGCGAGCCCAACCAGGTGATCCGTGTCGGCCATGCGTCGCCGGCCTGTGTATTCAGCAATGTCGACGTATTTGGGGGAGATGCCTGATGAATGATTTCAAGGCACTGGTGGGCTGGCTCAAGCAGGCCATCACCGACAACGAGCAATTTCACCTGAGCTATGCGGCGGAGGCGTCCGAGTTCGTGCGTTTCAACCACGCCAGGGTGCGCCAGGCCGGGCAGGTGCAACAGGCCAGCCTCAACCTCAAGCTGATCAACGACGGGCGCCATGCCGACCTCGGCATCACCCTGGCCGGTGAACCTGAGTTGGACCGCCAGCGCCTCGCCGACGGTTTGCAGCAACTGCGCGAGACCTTGCCGTTGCTGCCACAGGACCCGTATCTGTTGCTGAACCATGACGCCTGGCAAAGCCACAACGAACAGGCGCGGCCATTGCCCGAGCTGGCCCAGGTGCTGGAGGAAATCAGCCAGGCCGCAGAAGGGGTCGACCTGGTGGGCTTCTACGCCGCCGGCCCGATCAGCCGTGGGTTTGCCAGTTCGGACGGGGCATTCGGCTGGCACCAGGCTAATAGCTTCAACTTTGATTTCAGCCTGTTCCACGCCAACGGCGAAGCGGTGAAAGCCAGCTATTCCGGGCATACCTGGAACAGCGCCGAGTTCGCCCGCCGCGTCCAGCAGGCCCGCGACCAGCTTGAGTTCCTCGGCCGGCCATTGCACACATTGGCGCCCGGGCAATACCGCGCCTACCTGGCCCCGGCGGCACTCGAGGAGATCATCAGCATCATCACCTGGGGTGGTTTCTCCGCCCAGGCCATCGCCAGCAAAGGCAGCTCGCTGCAACGGCTGTATGCCGGTGAGCAACACCTGAGCGAGCAGGTAACAGTGAGCGAACAGGTCAGCGGCTCCCTGAGCCAGGCGTTCTCCACCGAAGGCTACCCGCGCAGTGACGTCACGCTGATCAACGCCGGCCAGGCCGACGGCCAACTGGTCAACTCGCGCAGCGCCGCCGAATATGGCCTCGGCGCCAACGGCGCCAGCAGCGACGAATCTCCCAGCGCCTTGCAGATGGCAGCCGGCAACCTGGCCCAGGCCGATATCCTCAAGCAGTTGGGCACCGGGCTGTACATCAGCAACCTGTGGTACCTGAACTACTCCGACCTGCCGGCCGCACGCCTCACCGGCATGACGCGCTTCGCCACGTTCTGGGTGGAGGACGGCGAGATCAAGGCGCCGGTCAGCACCATGCGCTTTGATGACAGCCTCTACAGCCTGCTCGGCTCGCAGCTGGAAGCGCTGACGGTTGAACGAGAACTGCTGCTGTCGGCCAGTACGTACAGCCAGCGCAACACCGCGTCCAACCTGTTGCCGGGGGCCCTGGTCAAACGCCTGACCCTGACCCTCTGACCACAATCGCGCAGGAGCGAGGGGGACGCCTAGTTCTTGCTCGCGAAAAACTCAAGAGCGCCGCGGTCATCCAGAATGACCGCGTTATCGTTGACGATTTTCGCGAGCACGCTCGCTCCTACAGGGGTTTATGTGGATTTCAGGCCGTTCAATCCAGCGATTCCTAGCGCTGAATCCCATTTCACACATCTGCGCGTGCTGTCGGTTGTCGGCCATAAAAAAGCTCGTTATAACGGTTAGTGGCACCCCGCCCCCCTCACCCACGAGAGCATGACCTTGCCCGGGAAGGGCAAGCTGGAGCGTTGACATGAACCATGGAAGTTTTGTCATTGAGAAGCTGTACAAACACTACAACGTCCACGTAGAGCAGATGGGTTCCGATCCAGGCAGGAAAACGGTACTGATGGTCAACGGCGCGCTGTCCACCACCCGCTCCTTCGCCCGCACCAGCAAATGCCTGGCCGAGCATTTCAATGTGCTGCTGTTCGATTTGCCGTTCTCTGGCTATTCCCGTGAGCACAACACCGACCTCGACCTGGTGACCAAGGACGACGAGGTCCAGATCCTGCGCGCCCTGGTCGAGCGCTTCCAGGTCAATCACCTGGTGTCGGCCTCCTGGGGCGGCATCTCCACGCTGCTGAGCCTGGCGCACAACCCGCCATCGATTGAAAGCTCGGTGGTGATGGCCCTGGCGCCCAACCTCAACCCGGCGATGCTCGACTACGTTGAGCAGGTGCGCGTGCTGATCGAGGCCGATGACAAATCCGCCGTGGGTCATTTGCTCAACGAGACAGTCGGTAAATACCTGTCGCCACGCCTCAAGCGCAACAACCACCGCCACCTGTCGAGCATGGCCACCACCGAGTACCGCCAGGCGCGCTTTCATATCCATCAGGTGCTGGCCCTGGGTGATGGCAACTACCTGCCGGCACTCAGGCAAATCAAAACGCCCGTGCATTTCCTCAACGGCGCGTTGGACGAATATACCCCCGCCGCCGATGCCCAATTGTTCAAACACTATGTGAGCGGCAGCAGTTTCGCCGTGGCGGAGCATACCGGCCATTTGCTCGACCTGGAGTCCCGCGAAGCCGCGCTGGCGGTACACCGGGCGCTGTTGGATTTTTTGGTGGGCGAGCACGCGGCGTTGTCAGATTTAGACGAACCGCCAGTGGGAAAAGAAGCGACGAATGACGCATAATTGCCGACACATAGCCTGCTAACAAAAGGTCCTCCATGCCGAATCGCGCCCCTCTCGATGCCAAGACCGCCCGCTGGCTACCCTGGGTGGTCGCGATTGCCTTCTTCATGCAATCGCTGGATGGGACGATTCTCAACACGGCATTGCCGGCGATGGCCCGGGACCTCGCGGAAAACCCACTGCGCATGCAAGGGGTGGTGATCGCCTACATGCTCACCGTCGCCTTGTTGATTCCGGCGTCGGGCTGGATCGCCGACCGTTTCGGCACCAAGAAAATCTTCTTTGGCGCGATCATGCTGTTCAGCATCGGCTCGCTGTTGTGCGCCCTGTCCAGCAGCCTGACCCTACTGGTGGCCGCGCGGGTGATCCAGGGCCTGGGCGGTGCGTTGATGCTGCCGGTCGGGCGGCTGGTGGTGCTGCGCGCCTACCCCCGTTCCGAGCTGGTGCGGATCATGGGCTTCATTACCATCCCCGGCCTGCTCGGCCCCCTGCTCGGCCCGACCATGGGCGGCTGGATGGTGCAATACCTGACCTGGCACTGGATCTTCCTGATCAACCTGCCGGTGGGCATGATCGGTTGTTATGCCGTGTGGAAATTCATCCCCGACCTGCGCGGCACCGAGCGCACCCGCTTCGACGGCCTCGGTTTCCTGCTGTTTGGCGCGGCGATGGTGCTGATCACCATCGCCATGGAAGGCCTGGGCGAACTGCACCTGCCGCACCTGCGGGTGATGTTGCTGCTGTTCGGCGGGATGGCCTGTCTGGCGGCGTACTGGCTGCGCGCCGGGCATATCGACAACCCGCTGTTCTCCCCGGTGCTGTTCAAGACCCGCACCTTTGCCGTGGGCATTCTCGGCAACCTGTTCGCGCGCCTGGGCAGTGGCGCACTGCCGTTCCTGGTGCCGTTGCTGTTGCAGGTAGCGCTGGGTTATTCGCCCTCGCAAGCGGGTATGAGCATGCTGCCCCTGGCGGTGGCGGCGATGTTTGCCAAATCGGTGGCGCGGCCATTGATCGAGCGCCTGGGCTACCGCGTGGTGTTGACCGCCAACACCCTGGCGCTGGGCATGATGCTGGCGAGCATGGGCCTGGTCAGCGAACAGACGCCCTACCCGGTGCTGCTGGGCATGCTGGCGGTGCTGGGGGCGATCAACTCGCTGCAGTTCACCGCGATGAACACCGTGACCCTGATCGACCTCGACGACGCCCAGGCCAGCAGCGGCAACAGTTTGCTGTCAGTAGTGGCGCAGCTGTCCCTGAGCCTGGGCGTGGCCTGCGCCGGCGCGCTGCTTGGCGGATTTACCGCCGACCCCGGCAACGACGGCGTGAGTACGGTGCTCGGTGCCTTTCAACTGACCTTCCTCACCGTAGGCATCATGGCGATGCTGGCCGCGGCGATATTCCTGCAATTGTCGCCAAAAGACGGCAAACGCGCGGTCAGCCCGGAGCAGCATATCGAGCATTGAAGCAGCTGCAAGCTTCAAGTTGTAAGCTTCAAGCTTGCGGCTTGCAGCTGATAACTTGTCGCTGGCCCCCTACTCCTCGTCGAGAACATACAAAGAAATCCAAGGGGGCCTGCTACACTGCGCGACATTTTGTTTTGCAGAGCCAGTCCCGTGACTACCATCGCCACCGCTTTTAATACTTTGCCCCTGTCCGCCGCCATGCTGGCTAACCTCGACTCGCTGGGTTATGTCGAGATGACGCAGATCCAGGCGCAAAGCTTGCCGGTGATCCTCAAGGGGCTGGACCTGATTGCCCAGGCCAAGACCGGCAGCGGCAAGACCGCCGCCTTCGGCATCGGCCTGTTGAACCCGATCAACCCGCGTTATTTCGGCTGCCAGGCGCTGGTGATGTGCCCTACCCGTGAGCTGGCCGACCAGGTCGCCAAGGAAATCCGCCGCCTGGCCCGCGCCGAAGACAACATCAAGGTACTGACCCTGTGCGGCGGCGTGTCCCTCGGCCCGCAGATCGCCTCCCTGGAGCACGGTGCCCACGTGATCGTCGGCACCCCGGGCCGTATCCAGCAACACCTGCGCAAAGGTTCGCTGGTGCTCGACGGCCTGAACACGCTGATCCTCGACGAAGCCGACCGCATGCTCGACATGGGCTTCTACGACGCCATCGAAGACATCATCAGCAAGACCCCTCCACGCCGCCAGACCCTGCTGTTCTCGGCCACCTACCCGGTGAGCATCAAGCAGCTGGCCTCGAAGTTCATGCGCGCGCCGCAGCAGGTCAAGGCCGAAGCGTTCCACTCCGACGACCAGATCGAGCAGCGTTTCTACGAGATCTCCCCGGAGGAGCGCATGGACGCCGTGACCAAGGTGCTCGCGCACTTCCGCCCGGCCTCGTGCGTGGCGTTCTGCTTTACCAAGCAGCAAGTGCAGGAAACCGTGGATCACCTGACGGCCAAGGGTATTTCCGCCGTCGGCCTGCATGGCGACCTGGAACAGCGTGACCGTGACCAGGTCCTGGCGATGTTCGCCAACCGCAGCACCTCAGTGCTGGTAGCCACCGACGTCGCCGCCCGTGGCCTGGACATTGACGCGCTGGACATGGTGATCAACGTCGAACTGGCTCGCGACTCGGAAATCCACATCCACCGCGTCGGCCGTACCGGTCGCGCCGGTGAGACCGGGATCGCTATCAGCCTGGTGGCACCGTCCGAAGCGCATCGTGCCCAGGCCATCGAGCAGTTGCAGAAATCGCCACTGAACTGGGACCAACTGGACAACCTCAAGCCGCAAAGCGGCGGGCCGCTGCTGCCGCAGATGAGCACCCTGTGCATCGCCGCCGGCCGTAAAGACAAAGTGCGCCCGGGCGACATCCTCGGCGCGCTGACCGGTGAAGCCGGCATTCCGGGGGCCCAGGTGGGCAAGATCGCAATCTTCGACTTCCAGGCCTTCGTCGCCGTGGAACGCAGCGTCGCCAAGCAGGCGCTGCAGCGTTTGAACGACGGCAAGATCAAGGGCCGTTCGTTGCGCGTGCGGATCCTGTAAAAAACCCACCACCCTCGCTCCTACAGGGATCGTACTGATTCATAGATGAGGACATTGCTGTGCGCTCGACCGAAGTTGTGATCATTGGCGCCGGCGCCGCAGGCTTGATGTGCGCGCTGACCGCCGCCGGGCGTGGGCGCAAGGTGATGCTGATCGACCATGCGAACAAGGCCGGCAAAAAGATCCTGATGTCCGGCGGTGGCCGCTGCAATTTCACCAATATGTACACCGAGCCGGCCAACTTCCTCTCGCACAACGCGCACTTCTGCAAGTCCGCCCTGGCCCGCTATACCCAGTGGGATTTCATCGCACTGGTGGCCAAGCACGGCGTGCCGTACCACGAGAAGAAGCTCGGCCAGCTGTTCTGCGACAACAAGTCCAGCGACATCCTCGGCATGCTGCTCGACGAGTGCATCCAGACCGGCGTGAGCCTGCACCTGGACACCTCGATCGAGGAAATCGCCAAGCTCGAAAACGGCTATCAGTTGCAGACCACCTTGGGTGAGCTGCGCTGCGAATCCCTGGTCATCGCCACCGGCGGCTTATCGATCCCGACCCTGGGCGCCACCGGTTTCGGTTACCAGGTGGCCAGGCAATTCGGCCACGAACTGCTGCCGACCCGCGCCGGGCTGGTGCCGTTCACCATCACCGATCAGCTCAAGGACCTGTGTGGCGAACTGTCGGGCACCTCGGTGGATTGCCTGGTCAGCTGCAACGGCCAGAGCTTTCGCGAGAACCTGCTGTTTACCCATCGCGGCCTGAGCGGGCCGGCGATTTTGCAGATTTCCTCGTACTGGGAGCCCGGCGATACGGTGGAGATCAACCTGCTGCCCGACCACGACGCCCACACCTGGTTGCAACAGCAACAGGCCGAGCGCCCCAACAGCGAACTGAAAACCCTGCTGGGGGAGATTTTCACCAAGAAGATGGCCAACCTGCTGGCCGAAACCTGGTTTGTGTCCAAGCCAATGAAGCAATACACCCACGCCGAAGTGGCCGATATCGCGCAAAAACTGGCGAGCTGGCAACTGGTGCCGGCGGGTACCGAAGGCTATCGCACCGCCGAAGTGACGCTGGGCGGGGTGGATACGCGGGAAGTGTCGTCCAAGACCATGGAGTCGCTGAAAAGCCCTGGGCTGTACTTTATCGGTGAAGTGCTGGACGTGACCGGCCATCTGGGCGGGTTCAATTTCCAGTGGGCCTGGGCGTCGGGTTATGCGGCCGCGCAATACGTCTGACTTCGGCCTTGCAATGCAATCCCCTGTGGAGCTGGAATTAATTTTGCTCACCAATGTGATCGTCACCCTTGCCGTGGCGTCCTTGATAGCTCAATTTAGCGGCATCGTCCCGGAAGACTCCAGACTTCATGTCATCGACCTCGTTCAAGCAGTCCATGCGGCGCCTGTGGGCGCTGGATAAATTCAGCTACAGCGTTCGGGTATTCATCGCCCTCACCGGCAGCATGGCGCTGTGCTGGTACCAGGATGAAATGACATTGCTGATCCCGCTGTTCCTGGGGATTATCGCCAGCGCCCTGTCCGAGACCGATGACAGTTGGCAGGGCCGCCTCAATGCCCTGGCGGTGACGCTGGTATGTTTCAGCATCGCCGCGCTGTCGGTGGAGCTGCTGTTCCCCTACCCCTGGATCTTTGCCATCGCCCTGGCCCTGGCCAGTTTTTGCCTGACCATGCTGGGCGCCTTGGGCGAACGCTATGGCGCGATTGCCTCGGCGACATTGATTTTGTCGGTCTACACCATGATCGGTGTGGACCAGCGCGGCGGTGCCGTCACTGATTTCTGGCATGAGCCATTGCTGCTGGTGGCCGGCGCCGCCTGGTACGGTGCGTTGTCGGTGCTGTGGCAGGTGCTGTTTTCCAACCAGCCGGTGCAGCAGAGCCTGGCGCGGTTGTTCCGCGAACTGGGGCGCTACCTCAAGCTCAAGTCGTCGCTGTTCGAGCCGATCCGCCAATTGGATGTGGAGGCACGCCGCCTGGAACTGGCCCAGCAAAACGGCCGGGTGGTGGCGGCGTTGAACGCGGCGAAGGAAATCATCCTGCACCGCGTGGGCAATGGCCGACCGGGCTCGAAGGTCAGCCGCTACCTCAAGCTGTACTTCCTGGCCCAGGACATCCACGAACGCGCCAGTTCATCCCACTACCCTTACAACGCGCTGGCCGAGGCGTTCTTCCACAGCGATGTGCTGTTCCGCTGTCAGCGCCTGTTGCGCCAGCAAGGCAAGGCTTGCCAGGCCCTGGCCGAGTCCATCCAACTGCGCCAGCCGTTCATCTATGACGACAGCTTCGCCGAGGCCCTCAGTGATCTGAACGCCTCCCTGGAACACCTGCGCATCCAGAGCAACCCGGCCTGGCGTGGCCTGCTGCGTTCGCTGCGCGCCTTGGCGGCCAACCTGTCGACCCTCGACCGCCTGCTGGGCGATGCCAGCAACCCCGACGCCCTGGCAGACGCCACCGACAGCAACCTGCTGGACCGCGCCCCGCGCAACCTCAAGGAAATGTGGACGCGCCTGCGCACCCAGCTCACGCCGACGTCGCTGCTGTTCCGCCATGCCTTGCGCCTGTCCCTGGCGTTGACCATCGGCTACGGCACCTTGCATGCCATCCACGCCTCTCAGGGCTACTGGATCATCCTCACCACCCTGTTCGTCTGCCAGCCCAACTACGGCGCCACGCGGCGCAAGCTCGGCCAGCGCATCATCGGCACCGCCATCGGCCTCACCGTGGCCTGGGCGCTGTTCGACCTGTTCCCCAGCCCGCTGGTGCAGTCGATGTTCGCCATCGCCGCCGGCCTGGTGTTCTTTATCAACCGCACCACCCGCTACACCCTGGCCACGGCGGCGATCACCCTGATGGTGCTGTTCTGCTTCAACCAGGTGGGCGATGGTTACGGGCTGTTCCTGCCGCGCTTGCTCGATACCTTGCTCGGCAGCCTGATCGCGGGCCTGGCGGTGTTCCTGTTCCTGCCCGACTGGCAAGGCCGTCGCCTGAACAAGGTGCTGGCCAACACCCTGACCTGCAACAGCATCTATCTGCGCCAGATCATGCAGCAATACGCCGCCGGCAAGCGCGACGACCTCGCCTACCGCCTGGCCCGGCGCAACGCGCACAACGCCGATGCGGCGCTGTCGACCACCTTGGCCAATATGCTCATGGAACCGGGGCACTTCCGTAAGGAGGCCGATGTGGGTTTCCGCTTCCTGGTGTTGTCGCACACCCTGCTCAGCTATCTGTCCGGCTTGGGCGCGCACCGCGACACCCAATTGCCGGCCGAAGTACGCGAACAGTTGATCGATGGCGCAGGCCAGACGCTGGCAGCGAGCATCGATGAAATCGCCACCGGGCTGGCGAACAAACAGCCGATTGCGATCCAGAGCGATGCCGAGGAAGCCCTGGCCGCGGACCTGGAGCAGATGCCGGACGAGATCGATGAAGGGCAACGCCTGGTGCAGACGCAGTTGGCGTTGATTTGTCGGCAATTGGGGCCGTTGAGAACGCTGGCGGCGCATCTGATCAAGGACACCAGCGCGGCTTAAATCGCTATCGCGGGCAAGCCCTGATGCCAGTCAGTTAAGGAGGAACACTGTCACTGTGGCGAGCGGGCTTGCCACAGGTTACTGTTTGCTCGTTATATCTCTTAGCTGACTGGCCCCGCTCCCACAGCTCCAAATGTAGGAGCGGGCTTGCTCGCGAAGCGGCCCCACAGACGCTACATGCCATGAGCCTTCATCAATCGCGCGTAACTGCCATCGGCCTTCATTTCAGCGATCTCGCGGTCAAAGCCCGCCACAATCCGCGCGTGCTCGGGGTGCTTCAGGCTCACCAGGATATGCAGGCTGTTTTCACTCAACGGCTTGGGTAAAAACTCCACCGCATTGCGCACCCGGGCCGACTCACGGGCCAGGTAATAACGAGCCACGTATTCATCCTCCACCGTCAGCCGCACCCGCTGTGCCGCAAGCATGCGCACGGCCATGGCGAAGCTATGCACCGGGACTTTCTGCAACTGCACATCCCTATCGAACGCCGCCGAATAGGCATAGCCACGCACGACCGCGATGGGGTAGTTGTGCAATTGTTCGAGGTTCTGGTACTCGATGGGATCGTCGCGGCGCTTGATAAAACGCACGCGGTTGAGCAGGTACTCGCCGGAAAACTGCCCCAGCTGTGTGCGGGCATCGTCATACCAGGCGTTGATCAGTACGTCATAACGCCCATCGCCCACCCCCATCAGCGCACGGGCCCAAGGCACCTGTTCGAAATCACTGGCATAGCCCGCGCGCGCCAGGGCCGTGGTAACAATGTCAGTGGCCAGCCCGCCATTGATCAGGGTGGCATCGGTAAAGGGTGGCCAGACATCCGCCACCAGGCGCAGACGCTGTGCGAGCGCAGGCGTCGCCAGCAGCAACACTCCAATCAAAGCAACGGCACGAGAAAATCGCGGCATGCTCAAAATCCTTGGCGGCAGGCGGTGGCCTTAGCTCAGGCAAGGCCTGAGGGGGTAACAGTAGCTCAGATTACACAAAGAAACGGACGGCGAATGCACTCAATGATGGCAAATTGATTTCATTCACAAAAATAGTTGATTTAGACAGAGTTGCCCACCGCGCTTACTATCCAGGGTAGGCATTTACCTGAGAACACACACCATGACAGTCGATTGGGTCTGCAAACATCACACCGATCTGGGCAAGGAGCAGCTGTACGCCATCCTGCGCTTGCGCAGCGAAGTCTTCGTCGTGGAGCAGAAGTGCGTCTATCAGGACATCGACGGGCAGGACCTGGCGGGCGACACCCACCACCTGATGGCTTGGAAAGACGATGAACTGGTGGCCTATCTGCGCCTGCTGGACCCGGAAACCCAGGGTGGCGACGTGGTGATCGGCCGAGTGGTCATCGCCCCCTCGGCACGCGGTACCGGCCTGGGCCACGAGATGATGACGCAAACCCTCAAGCAGATCGAAGCGATCTGGCCTGAGACGCCGATCTTCCTCTCAGCCCAGGCGCATTTGCAGGGCTATTACGGGAAACATGGGTTTGTGGTGACGGGTGAGGCATACCTTGAGGATGATATTCCTCACATAGGTATGCGGCGGGCTTGAGGGCCTCATCGCCGGCAAGCTTCAGGGGTACCCCAACACCTGCTTAATCGACGCGAGATTGGCCTCGATCCAGCGCCGATCAATCGCGCCCCACTCACGGATCCGATAGTGCCCGGCATGGTTACGGGCGCCGTCCTGCTGCTCGAACTCACACACGATATCCAGATCCGCCAGCGCCGCAATCGTATCCTGCGCCGTGCGACGGGGCATGCCGGTGGCGTCGGTCAGCGCAGGGACACTGCTGACCAGCCCGCTGTCGATCAGGTAGGCCACGTACAGGCGGCGGTAGAAACTGCTTTTGGTCTTGCTCACATCCATGGTCGATTGCCTTGTGCGGTCAGGGTTTGCCCTGCAGGTCGCGATACGTGAGGTACACCCGCAGGTCGAATTCCACCTGGTGGTAGCCCGGCATCATGTAGTCGCAAAGTTTATAGAATGCCTTGTTGTGGTCCGATTCCTTGAAGTGCGCCAGTTCGTGTACCACGATCATGCGCAGAAATTGCGGCGCCGCCTCCTTGAACAGCGCGGCGATACGGATCTCTTTCTTGGATTTGAGGTTGCCACCCTGCACCCGTGAAATCGTGGTGTGCAAGCCCAGGGCGCGGTGGGTCAGGTCCAGGCGATTATCAAACAACACCTTGTCGATGGCCGGCGCATTGCGCAGGTGCTCCTGCTTCAAGGCCAGGGCGTAGGCATACAACGCCTTGTCGCTCTGCACGGTGTGGCGTTCGGGGTAACGGTGCTCCAGGTAGCTGCCCAACTGGTCCTTGGCGATCAGCTGGCGGACTTGCTCCTGGAGGGCTGCGGGATAGGCCTGGAGGTATTTCAGTGCGGTCATTGAAGTCTGCAACGGGGTTCGGGTGGGCGTCAGTGTAGCGAAGTTCAACGCACGCGCGCGCGCGACCAGTCGACCACTTCCTCGGCCATCAACGGTTGCGCCGCCAACGGGCCCTGGATAAACGAGCAACCCTGGGCCTTGAGCCAGTGGGCTTGCTCCTGTGTTTCCACACCCTCGGCCACCACCAGCACCTCAAAATGCTTGCACAGCTCGATGATGCTGCGCGCCATCGCTGCGTCCCGTGCCGAGCCCGGCAGCCGCGCGACCAGTTGCGGGTCGAGCTTGAGGGTATCGAACGCCAGGTCACGCAAATGCGCCAGGGAACACTGCCCCGCGCCAAAGTCATCCAGAGCGATACGCACCCCAATGCCGCGCAGCAACTGGAGCTGCTTGGTAGCCTCTTCGAGGTTGGTCATCAGGCATTTCTCGCCGATTTCCACCTCCAATTGGTGCCCCTGCAACCCATGTCGCTCCAGTACCTGCTGTAACTGGTGGGCCAGGTTGGGCATATTGAATTGGCTGCTGCTCAGGCTCACGCTCAGCACCAGCTCATCATCGAAAGTGGTTTGCCACGCCTGGCGCTGGGCGGCGACCTGATGGTAGATCCAGGCGCTCAGTTGGCTGATCAGCCGCGCCTCCTCCAGCAATGGCAGAAACAGCCCCGGTGGCACATCGCCGACGCTGGGGTGCTGCCAGCGCAACAACGCCTCTACCCCACGCAGGCGCCCGTCCGCCAGCGAAACCTGGGGCTGGTACACCAGGGTGAAATCCTTGTTTTGAATCGCCGTGCGCACGCTGTCTTCCAGCATCAACCGCGAGCGTGCCCTCCCGTTCATTTCCTGGTCGAAATAACGGTACTGCTGACGCCCAGCCCGTTTGGCTTCGTACATCGCAATGTCGGCCGCACGCAGCAAACCATTCAAATCCGCGCCACAATCCGGAAAGGTGGCAATGCCAATACTGACGCCGAGCATCACGTCCAAACCGTCGACTTGCTGACACACAGACACCCGTTCGATCAGTTTTTCCGAAATTTTCGCCGCCTGCTCCGGGAACTCCAGTTCCAACAGCGCGGTGAACTCATCCCCGCCCATGCGCCCAATGATGTCGTAGGAGCGCAGGCACCCCTGCAACTGCTCCGAGACCCAGCGCAGCACGCGGTCGCCGGCATCGTGCCCCAGGGAATCATTAACCCGCTTGAAGCCGTCGAGGTCCAGGTACAGCAACACCAGCGACTGCTCGACGCGCTCGCTGCGCAAGAGCATGTTTTCCACCGCCTGGTAGAAACCGCGTCGGTTCAGCAACCCGGTCAGCGGGTCGGTCACGGCCTGGAACTCCAACTGCTGGTGCAGGTGACGCACTTCGGACATGTCCAGCACCGTCACCACCATGGCCTTCTGCTCGGCCGGCAACGGCGCGCAAGACAACGCTACCGGCACTTGCTGACCACGGCCGGTGCGCAGGATCGCGTCATGCAGGCGCCAGGTTTCGCCATTGAGGTAACCGGCATGCATCTGCGAACCCAGCCAGCCGGGCACGTGGGGCTTTTGTAAAAAGCTCAGGAAGGGCTGCCCCTGCAACTCATCCAGGGTGGCGTTCAGCAGCCGCGAGATCGCCGGGTTGGCGTATTGGATCACGCCCTCTTCGCTCACCACCAGAATGCCCTCGGCGGCGTTATCCAGCACCGAGGCATTGAAGGCGCGGGCGGATTCCAGGTCATGGCTCAGCCGCTGCAACGCCCGGCGGTTGCGCTGGTGCTCCAGCAAGGCCTGAACCTTGGGCTTGAGGATATGCGGGTCGAAGGGTTTGAACAGGTAATCGATAGCGCCGCTGGCATAGCCTTCCAAGACAGCGGCGGGCGACTGGGCATTGGCGCTCAAAAAAATGATCGGGGTCATGCGCGTGCGCTGGCTGCCGCGCATCAGGCGGGCGACTTCGAAGCCGTCCATGCCGGGCATCATCACATCCAGCAGTACCAGGTCGACCTCATGCTGCAGCAGCAACTCCAGCGCTTCCACGCCAGACGCAGCGGTTACCACCTGCCAGTCATCACGTTGCAAGAGTGCACACATGCTGATCAGGTTTTCAGGGTAGTCATCGACCACCAGCAGAACCGAACTGCCATCGCCATGATGTGGAGCGCATTCCATGCTGGATCTCTTCCTTAGGTCTACTCCGGCCACTTCTGAGAGAAAACCCGGACAAACATCGAGGTCTCACTCTAGCCCTGGATGTTCAAAATCAGAAGTCACGTGGATGCCATCATTGCGCCAAAGTTCAGTCAGCCGACTAACGGTCAAGCGCTACAGCCCACTACCCACGCGATATATGGCTTTTTGACACTCCCTTGGCGCCAATAAATTGCCAGCAACTGTTTAACAACTGCCCGCCCACCGCCTATAAAGAACCTGTGAGGCCTGCGGGCCAAAGCCATCACCCCCCTGTATAAGGCCTATGCCATGATCGACCTCTCTACCTGGAACCTCAGCATTCCGGTCGGCTCGCCCCCCGCGACCATTGATACCCCGAAACTGATGAGCGGCTTCAACGATCAGTATTTCCAGGCCGAAGGCAGCAACGTGCAATTCTGGACCCCCGTCACCGGCACCCGTACCGAAAACGCCATCTACCCGCGCAGCGAACTGCGTGAAACCTACGCCGACGGCCGCCTGCGCAACTGGACCTACCCCGAAGCCGACAATTTTCTGCGCGCCACCCTGACGGTCAACCAGGTACCGTCCACCGGCAAGATCGTCATAGGCCAGATCCATGCCTATGACAGCCAGAAACCGCTGATCAAACTCGAGTATCAATTCAAGGAAAAGACCCAGACCGGCAACATCGTCGCCAAGGTGCGCATGCGCCCGGATGAAGACACCAGTCGCGTGATCATCGTCGCCTCCAATGTGCCGTTGGAGAAAAGCTTCACCTACGTGATCAACCTCAACAAAGCCGGGCTGCTCAGCGTGTACGCCGCCGACAGCGAATGGAACGAACGCATTGGCGCCGCGTGGGGCGACAAGCCGCTGTATTTCAAGGCAGGTACCTATGTGCAGGACAACAGTGGCGATACCAAGGAAGGCGCCAAGGTAACGTTTTCCAAGTTGGATATTGATCACGAGTGATTGCGCGACTTCAAGCAGGCATCATCCAAGGGGGTCGCAGATCATTCTGTTGATCAGCCAGACCCTTTAGGGTTTAGGGAGCCAAGCATGGTATTTGCCGGGCTCCTCGTATCTTAGTAGTGCGAACCCCGTATGCCTGCTGCACGCAAACAGCTAGTGCTTAATTCACGCCATTAGTTGACAACGAACCCATCCTGCCGGACCGAGACATCCAGATAAAGCGCGGCCTTAATTTAAAAACGCGCCATCCCACCTATAGCCATACACACCAAAAGCAATGACAAAAAAATATAAAAAACTGTCATATCTCACAGGTATGAAAAAGCCGAAGAACAACTAACATCAGCCATGAAACACTCAGTTTCTTAACTGTTCATTTCAAGGAGAAAAAAATGACAGCCATCACTATCCAAAACCCAGTGATAACTACGCCCGGTGTCTCCTTTACCCTGAAGGGCAAAGGAGACCCTGACAGAAAATTTATTGTTTGTGTCAGCGGCACAGGCCAGATGCTGGGCCAAGGTCAAATTGATGCTCAAGGAAACTTTAGTATTCTCATTGAGCCCGGATCTACTAATGAATACGATATCGTTTTACGCTACCTCGAGGAAGACGGGTCTGTAGGCGACAATAGAGACTGGTCAAGGGCCTTTAAAAACCCTATAAAACCTTAGAACATTACATACATCACTTTCACGTAGTCAAAACCTTTAACACCATACAACCCGTTTCACGGCGGGCTGTATGGTGACGCATATCTGTTTATCCAATTATATAACGCGCCATTCAAGTCCCATTTATTTTATTAAAGCTTCCAAGCCACACACCGGATGGAAAGTGTGTTTGCCGAGATCGATCAGCGCGGACTCACTCATGATAATGGCCTCCGAAAACAAAACACCCTGTGAGAGCGTAGCCCTTACAGGGTGTTGGGGTGACCATCTCATTAGCCCGCATCACTGCGGGCTTCTTTTCAAACGCCTGGGACTCAATTCACCTTAGCGTTCAACTCACCTTTCAAATACCGCTGGTACATCGCTTCCAACGAGATCGGTTTGATCTTCGAAGCATTACCGGCAGTACCAAACGCTTCATAACGTGCGATACACACGTCACGCATCGCGGTCACGGTGGCACCGAAGAATTTACGCGGGTCGAATTCGCTCGGGTTGGTGGCCATCAGGCGACGCATGGCACCGGTGGAGGCCAGGCGCAGGTCGGTGTCGATGTTGACCTTGCGCACGCCGTACTTGATGCCTTCGACGATTTCTTCAACCGGGACGCCGTAGGTTTCTTTGATGTCGCCGCCGTACTGGTTGATGATCGCCAACCACTCCTGCGGGACCGAGGAAGAGCCGTGCATCACCAGGTGGGTGTTAGGGATGCGCTTGTGGATTTCCTTGATGCGGTCGATGGCCAGCACGTCGCCGGTAGGCGGCTTGGTGAACTTGTAGGCGCCGTGGCTGGTGCCGATGGCGATGGCCAAGGCGTCGACCTGGGTCTTCTTGACGAAGTCCGCGGCTTCTTCCGGGTCGGTCAGCATCTGGCTGTGATCCAGCACGCCTTCGGCGCCGATGCCGTCTTCTTCGCCGGCCATGCCGGTTTCCAGGGAACCCAGGCAGCCCAGCTCGCCTTCAACCGAGACGCCGCAGGCATGAGCCATGGCCACGGTTTGTTGGGTCACGCGTACGTTGTACTCGTAGTCGGTCGGGGTCTTGCCGTCTTCGCCGAGCGAGCCGTCCATCATCACCGAGCTGAAGCCCAGTTGGATGGAGCGCTGGCACACATCGGGGCTGGTACCGTGATCCTGGTGCATGCACACCGGGATGTGCGGGAATTCTTCGATCGCAGCGAGGATCAGATGACGCAGGAACGGGGCACCGGCGTATTTGCGCGCACCGGCCGAAGCCTGGACGATCACAGGGGAGTCGGTCTTGTCAGCGGCTTCCATGATGGCGCGCATCTGCTCAAGGTTGTTGACGTTAAAGGCTGGGACGCCGTAGCCGAACTCGGCTGCGTGGTCCAGCATTTGACGCATGCTGATAAGTGCCATTGTGTTGTCTCTCCCGGTCGAGGGTCGTTAATCGTGCAAGCCTGCCGTAGCGGCGGCTGCTATTCAAGTTATTGCAGGTCAGGCTTTGCATGCCTGGCCTGCTGAATCGTTATTGCCGTTTTCGGTTCACGACTTATGTCACTTTGGAACCGAAACTACTGTGGGAGCTGGTTTGCTTGCGAAAGCGGTGTATCAGCTAACACATGCACTACAGACCCACCGCATTCGCGAGCAAGCCCGCTCCCACATTTGGATCTCATCACATTCGAGATCTTATTGGGTTTTACAGCCACGCCCGATCAAATCATCCGTGGCCACCCAGTAAACCAGGCCTTCCTCACCTTTTGTGTGAAACGCCAATTGGTCGTTGCTGTACAGCACGCCCGAAGCCGCCACGTCCTGCTTGAGGCGGTAAACCTGGTCGGAACCACCGAGGCGTACATCCACCTCAGTGCGAGCCGGGTTGGCGAAGCGCCAGTTGACCTCGGCCTTGCTGTCGCAGGTCCAGGTGGTCCACTTGTCGGCAGGCTCTGCCTTGTTGAACATGTTCATGCTGCTGCAACCGGCCAGTAGGGCCAGGGCTGCCAGGGCGAAAACGCCTTTCATTGCCAATCCTCGAACGACGGCCCAGGGGCCGTCACTGCTGTCGGTTAGTTGATCAGACCCGTCAAGGGCAACCCTGTTCCTGACCGTTGGGCGCGGAGTCGTATTTCTCCAACCGTTCGTTGCCGATGCGCTTGTTGATCACCGGCATGGTCTCGGCTTGCCAGTCAGCCTGGTAGCAGCTCTTTTCTTGCACTGGCGCAGGCTTGCCCGCCTCCGGCACCGCGCTTGGCGTGCTACCGCAGCCGGCAAACAGCCCCGTTGCGATCACCAGTGCCAACGACTTGATCATGGGAAAGCTCCTTTTCCTGATCACGCGCCTTAACCTTTGGCTCGGGTTTCCAGCACTTCAACGGCAGGCAGGACTTTGCCTTCAACGAATTCAAGGAATGCGCCGCCACCGGTAGAAATGTAGGAGATCTGGTCGGCAACACCATATTTATCGATGGCCGCCAGGGTGTCACCGCCGCCGGCGATGGAGAATGCCGAGCTTTGCGCGATAGCCTTGGCCAGCACTTTGGTGCCATTGCCGAACTGGTCGAACTCGAACACACCCACCGGGCCGTTCCACAGGATGGTCTTGGACGCCTTGAGCAGCTCAGCGAAGTTGGCCGCGGTTTGTGGGCCGATATCCAGGATCATGTCGTCGTCGGCCACGTCAGCGATGAGCTTGACGGTGGCTTCAGCACTTTCGGCGAACTCCTTGGCGACCACCACGTCCACCGGCAACGGCACGCTGACCTTGGCGGCGATGGCGCGTGCGGTGTCGAGCAGGTCCGGCTCGTACAGAGACTTGCCCACCGGGTGACCGGCTGCCGCCAGGAAGGTGTTGGCGATACCGCCGCCGACGATCAACTGGTTGCAGATCTGGCTCAGGCTGTTGAGCACGTCCAGCTTGGTGGACACCTTGGAGCCAGCAACGATGGCGGCCATGGGTTGCGCCGGAGCACGCAGGGCCTTGCCCAGCGCATCCAGTTCAGCAGCCAGCAATGGGCCTGCAGCCGCAACTTTGGCAAACTTGGCCACGCCGTGGGTCGAGCCTTCGGCGCGGTGAGCCGTACCGAAAGCGTCCATCACGAACACGTCGCACAGGGCCGCGTATTGCTGGGCCAGTTCGTCGCTGTTCTTTTTCTCGCCTTTGTTGAAGCGTACGTTTTCGAACAGCACGATGTCGCCGGCCTTCACGTCCACGCCGCCCAGGTAGTCGGCCACCAATGGCACGTCGCGCCCCAGGGCCTTGCTCAGATAGTCGGCCACAGGCTTGAGGCTGTTCTCTGCCGAGAACTCACCTTCGGTCGGACGACCCAGGTGGGAGCAGACCATCACGGCCGCGCCTTTTTCCAGGGCCAGCTTGATGGTCGGCAGCGAGGCCAGGATTCGCGCATCGCTGGTGACAACACCGTCCTTGACTGGGACGTTGAGGTCTTCGCGGATCAGTACGCGCTTACCTTGCAGATCGAGGTCGGTCATCTTCAACACGGTCATGGGTCGCAGTTCCTGAGTTACTGTTGAGGTTGTTTAGAAGCGATGTGCAGATAGTGTTCTGCCACGTCGAGCATGCGATTGGCAAAGCCCCACTCGTTGTCGAACCAGGCCAGGATGTTCACCAGCCTCGGGCCGGAAACGCGGGTCTGGCTGGCATCGACAATCGCCGAATGCGGATCATGGTTGAAATCACAACTGGCGTGGGGCAATTCGGTGTAGGCCAGCAAGCCTTTGAGCGGACCGCTGGTGGCGGCGTCGCGCAGAATCCGGTTGACCTCCACGGCATCGGTGTCGCTGACGGTTTGCATGGTGATGTCCAGGCAGGACACGTTCACCGTTGGTACTCGTACGGCTTTGGCCTGAATTCGTCCGGCAAGTTCCGGCAGCAGGCGTTCGATACCACGAGCCAGGCCGGTGGACACCGGGATCACTGACTGAAACGCCGAACGCGTACGGCGCAGGTCTTCGTGGTGGTAGGCGTCGATCACCGGCTGGTCGTTCATGGCCGAGTGGATGGTGGTGATCGACACGTAATCCAGGCCGATCGCCTGATCCAGCAGGCGCAACAGCGGCACACTGCAGTTGGTGGTGCAGGAGGCGTTGGACACCAGCCGCTCGTCACCGGTCAGACAATCCTGGTTGATGCCGTAGACAATGGTAGCGTCGACATCCGCCTCACTGGCCATCGGCTGGGAAAACAGCACACGCGGCGCGCCGGCGTCGAGAAACCGCTGGCCATCGGCACGGGTGTTATAGGCACCGGAGCATTCCAACACCAGGTCGACGCCCAGCGCCGCCCAGTCGATACCCTCGGGGGTGGCACTGCGCAGGACTTTCACGCAGTCGCCCTTGATATGCAGACAATCGCCCTCGACCCGCACTTCGCCGGGGAAGCGGCCATGGGTGGAGTCGAAGCGTGTCAGGTATTCGATGCTGGCCATGTCGGCCAGATCGTTGATCGCCACTATTTCAAACCCGGCCGCCGCCCCTCGCTCGAACAGAGCACGCAAGACGCAACGACCAATGCGGCCGTAGCCGTTGAGTGCAACTTTGTAGGGACGCGGTTGGGGCATGGGGTTCTCGATCAAGGTTAGTTCGGTGTTGAATGCTCTGACGCCATCGCGGGCAAGCCCGCTCCCACAATAGACCGAGATCCAAATGTGGGAGCGGGCTTGCCCGCGATAGCGCCAGTCCAGACAACGCAGACTGACTTAGTCTTCCAGCAGCTCTTCAGCCTGACCCAGGATGTTGTCCAGGGTGAAACCGAACTCTTCGAACAAGGCTGGCGCGGGCGCCGACTCACCGTAGGTGGTCATGCCGATCACGCGGCCTTCCAGGCCCACGTACTTGTACCAGTAGTCGGCGTGCGCCGCTTCGATGGCGATACGCGCACTGACCTGCAACGGCAATACCGATTGCTTGTAGTCGGCGTCCTGGGCTTCGAACACGCTGGTACACGGCATGGACACAACGCGCACGTTGCGGCCCTGGGCAGTCAGCTTGTCGTACGCCTGAACGGTCAGGCCCACTTCGGAACCGGTGGAGATCAGGATCAGCTCCGGCTCGCCAATGCAGTCCTTGAGCACATAGCCGCCGCGGCTGATGTCGGCGATCTGCGCGTCGGTACGCACCTGGTGTTGCAGGTTCTGACGCGAGAAGATCAGCGCCGAAGGACCGTCCTTGCGCTCGATCGCGTGCTTCCAGGCCACGGCGGATTCGACCGCATCGGCTGGACGCCAGCAATCCAGGTTCGGCGTGGTACGCAGGCTGGTCAGTTGCTCGACCGGCTGGTGCGTCGGGCCGTCTTCGCCCAGGCCGATGGAGTCGTGGGTGTACACATGGATCACACGCTTCTTCATCAGCGCGGCCATACGTACGGCGTTGCGCGCGTATTCCATGAACATCAGGAAGGTCGCGCCGTAAGGCACCAGGCCGCCGTGCAGGGACACGCCGTTCATGATGGCGCTCATGCCGAACTCGCGCACGCCGTAGTACATGTAGTTGCCGCTGGCGTCTTCGGCCGAGACACCTTTGCAACCTTTCCACAGGGTCAGGTTGGAACCGGCCAGGTCGGCCGAACCGCCGAGGAACTCAGGCAGCAGCGGGCCAAAGGCGTTCAGGGTGTTCTGGCTGGCTTTACGGCTGGCGATGGTCTCGCCCTTGGCCGCGACTTCGGCGATGTAAGCCGAGGCTTTTTCCGAGAAGTCGGCAGGCAGGTCACCAGCGAGGCGACGTACCAGCTCGTTGGCAAGCTCCGGGAATTCGGCGGAGTAGGCAGCGAAACGCTGGTCCCACTCGGCTTCGGTGGCCAGGCCTTTTTCCTTGGCATCCCATTCGGCATAGATGTCGGCCGGGATGTCGAACGGGCCGTGGTTCCACTTCAGCGCTTCGCGGGTCAGGGCGATTTCCGCGTCACCCAGCGGGGCACCGTGGCAGTCTTCTTTGCCTTGCTTGTTCGGCGAGCCGAAACCGATGGTGGTCTTGCAGCAGATCAGGGTCGGCTGCGCGCTCTTGCGGGCGGTGTCGATGGCGATCTTGATCTCTTCCGGATCGTGGCCGTCGACATTGCGGATCACCTGCCAGTTGTAGGCCTCAAAACGCTTGGGGGTGTCATCGGTGAACCAGCCTTCGACTTCGCCGTCGATGGAGATGCCGTTGTCATCGTAGAAGGCGATCAGCTTGCCCAGGCCCAGGGTGCCGGCCAGGGAAGCGACTTCGTGGGAAATACCTTCCATCATGCAGCCATCACCCAGGAACACGTAGGTATGGTGGTCGACGATGTCGTGGCCAGGACGGTTGAACTGCGCGCCCAGGACTTTTTCTGCCAGCGCGAAACCAACGGCGTTGGCCAGGCCTTGGCCCAGGGGACCGGTGGTGGTCTCGACGCCTGGGGTGTAGCCGAACTCCGGATGGCCCGGGGTGCGGCTGTGCAGCTGGCGGAAGCTCTTGAGGTCATCGATGGTGACGTCGTAACCGGTCAGGTGCAGCAGCGAGTAGATCAGCATCGAGCCGTGGCCGTTGGACAGCACGAAGCGGTCACGGTCGGCAAACGACGGGTTGCCCGGGTTGTGTTTCAGGTAGTCACGCCAAAGTACCTCGGCGATATCCGCCATGCCCATCGGGGCACCGGGATGGCCGCTGTTGGCTTTTTGCACGGCATCCATGCTGAGGGCACGAATGGCGTTGGCACGCTCACGACGGCTGGGCATCGCTGTTCTCCTGCGGATATTGAATCGAGAATGAATAAAAGAAACGGAAAAAAGGACCGGCATTTTCCCTCAGCCACCGCCTGCGGGCAATGACAGATAGTCACTTGTGGGCGTTTTTCCAACGGTTGGCGCGGCATTCCCATGCAGAAACCGGCCAGGGGTTCGACTAAAGGTTATAGCGGCGGCTTATAACCGCCACTTATCGTTCAATATCAAAACTTTTTGATATTGACCTTGCGGGGATCTCCCCCCGTCACTAGACTGCTGGCCTTATGAATCTTCCCATGCCCTCCCTGCGTCCCGAAGACGGCGATGAACTGGCAGCCTTGTGCAAGGCCGCTGGCGACCCGTTGCGTCTGAACGTATTGCGCGTGCTGGCCAACGATTCCTTCGGCGTACTGGAACTGGCGCAGATCTTTGCCATCGGCCAGTCAGGCATGAGCCACCACTTGAAGGTGCTGTCCCAGGCCGATCTGGTCGCCACGCGCCGGGAAGGCAATGCCATTTTCTACCGCCGCGCCCTGCCCCACACCGAGCTGCTCGGCGGCAAGTTGCACGCCGCCCTGCTCGAAGAAGTGGACAACCTGAGCCTGCCCACCGACGTGCAGGCGCGCATCGGCCAGGTGCACGGGCAACGCGCAGCCGCGAGCCAGGATTTTTTCGCACGGGTGGCCGAGAAGTTTCGCGCCCAGCAGGACCTGATCGCCGGTTTGCCTCAATACCGCGACAGCGTACTGGCGCTGCTCGACAAACTGAGCTTCAGTCATTCAGCGACGGCATTGGAAGTCGGGCCCGGCGATGGCGGCTTCCTGCCGGACCTGGCGCGCCGTTTTCAGCACGTGACGGCGCTGGACAACAGCCCGGCGATGCTCGAACTGGCATGCCAGCTCTGCGAGCGCGAAGCGCTGGGCAATGTGCGCTTGCAGTTGGCTGACGCGCTGACCAGCACAACGATCAAGGCCGACTGCGTGGTGCTGAACATGGTCCTGCACCATTTCGCCGCGCCCGCCGACGCCCTCAAGCAAATGGCCGGGTTGCTGCACCCCGGCGGTAGCCTGCTGGTTACGGATTTATGCAGCCACAACCAGAATTGGGCCAGGGAGGCCTGCGGTGATCTCTGGTTGGGTTTTGAACAGGACGATCTGGCCCGTTGGGCCACCGCTGCGGGGCTCGTTCCCGGGGAAAGCCTCTATGTAGGCTTACGTAATGGTTTCCAGATCCAGGTCCGCCATTTTCAGCGGCCGGCTGGCGACACTCACCATCGGTAAATATCAGGAAAACATCGAGATGAGCGAATACTCCCTTTTCACCTCCGAGTCCGTGTCTGAAGGGCATCCGGACAAAATCGCCGACCAGATTTCTGATGCGGTGCTGGACGCCATCATTGCTGAAGACAAGTTCGCCCGCGTGGCGTGCGAGACCCTGGTGAAAACCGGTGTAGCGATCATCGCCGGCGAAGTGACCACCACTGCCTGGGTTGACCTGGAGCAGATCGTCCGTGATGTGATCACCGACATCGGCTACAACAGCTCCGACGTCGGCTTCGACGGCGCCACCTGCGGCGTGATGAACATCATCGGCAAGCAGTCCCCCGACATCAACCAGGGGGTCGACCGTGCCAAGCCGGAAGACCAGGGCGCCGGCGACCAGGGCCTGATGTTCGGCTACGCCAGCAACGAAACCGACGTGCTGATGCCGGCGCCGATCACCTTCTCGCACCAGTTGGTGCAACGCCAGGCTGAAGCGCGTAAATCCGGCCTGCTGCCGTGGCTGCGCCCGGACGCCAAGTCCCAGGTGACCTGCCGTTATGAAGGCGGCAAGGTCGTCGGCATCGACGCGGTCGTCCTGTCGACCCAGCACAACCCGGATGTTTCCTACGCAGACCTGCGTGAAGGCGTGATGGAGCTGATCGTCAAGCACGTACTGCCCGCCGAACTGCTGAGCAAGGACACCCAGTTCCACATCAACCCGACCGGCCAGTTCATTATTGGCGGCCCGGTAGGCGACTGCGGCCTCACCGGTCGCAAGATCATCGTCGACAGCTACGGCGGCATGGCCCGTCACGGCGGTGGCGCGTTCTCCGGCAAGGATCCTTCCAAGGTCGACCGTTCCGCGGCTTACGCCGGTCGTTACGTGGCCAAGAACATCGTGGCGGCCGGCCTGGCCGAGCGCTGCGAAATTCAGGTGTCCTACGCCATCGGTGTGGCCCAGCCTACGTCGATCTCGCTGAATACCTTCGGCACCGGCAAGATCAGCGATGACAAGATCGTCAAACTGGTGCGCGAGATCTTCGACCTGCGCCCTTACGCGATCACCACCATGCTCGACCTGCTGCACCCGATGTACCAGGACACCGCAGCCTACGGCCACTTCGGTCGTACCCCCGCGCAGAAGACCGTGGGTGATGACACCTTCACCACCTTCACCTGGGAAAAAACCGACCGCGCCAACGACCTGCGTACCGCCGCCGGCCTGTAGGCAAGCGCAAATCGACAAAGGTTGCAACAAACTCGCCCAGGCGCGCGCCGAGGCCAATAGGCCTGATGCCGTGAACACCCTGGGCGGCCTGTTCAAATAACCAGAAACACCCAGTAAAAAGCCCCGCGCCGTCGGGGCTTTTTTATGCACGAGGGGATCATTTAGGCTGGGCGCCCTTTCCGAGCAAGGATGCTCATGATGCGTTTACTGATAGCTCTTTTACTCAGCGCGTTACCCTTCCTGGCCTGGGCCGAAACCTGCCCCGATGCAGCCCGGACACAGGTGGATGCCCTGGCCGAGCAGATCCGCCGATGGGATGACAGCTACCATCGGCTCGGCCAATCTCCCGTCAATGATGAACTCTACGACCAGGCCCGACAGCGCCTGGCCCACTGGCGCAGCTGCTTCCCCCAGCCCACCGCGGCGCCTGACAACCCGCTGGCCAGCTCACGGGGTACCCTGCCTCATCCCGTCGCCCATACCGGCCTGGAGAAACTTCTGGATGAACAGGCCGTCGGCGCCTGGCTGGGCACTCGCCAGGCGGTCTGGATTCAACCCAAGGTGGACGGCGTGGCGGTGTCCCTGGTGTACCGCAAAGGCCAGTTGGCGCAGGTGATCAGCCGCGGCGATGGCCTGCTCGGCCAGGACTGGTCAGCCTCTGCGCGCAAGATCCCCGGTATTGTCCAGCGACTGCCAGCCCCCCTGGACCTGGTGTTGCAAGGCGAGCTCTATTGGCGCCTCGATGACCATGTGCAAGCGGCGCGCGGCGGGCTCAATGCACGCAGCAAGGTGGCCGGGCTGATGAATCGCCGGCAGTTGAGCGCCACCGATGCCGCCGGTATCGGCCTGTTTGTCTGGGCCTGGCCCGAAGGCCCCGACTCGTTCTCCGAGCGCCTGGCCACCCTGGCTCACTGGGGGTTCACCGACAGCCAGCACTACAGCCAGCCCATCCAGAACATTGCCGAGGCCGCGCATTGGCGCACCTATTGGTACAACCACCCACTGCCCTTCGCCAGTGATGGGGTGGTGCTGCACCAGGCGCAGCGTGCTCCCGCCGGACGCTGGCAAACCAATACGCCTTACTGGGCAGTCGCCTGGAAGTACCCGGCCACCAAGGCCCTGGCATGGGTGCGGGACGTGCGGTTCAACATCGGCCGCACCGGGCGCATCACGCCCCTCCTGGAGTTGGAGCCCGTGCGCCTGGATGATCGAAGGATCAGCCGGGTGAGCGTTGGCTCGCTGAAACGTTGGCAAGCCCTGGATATCCGCCCCGGCGACCAGGTTTCCATCAGCCTCGCAGGCCAGGTCATCCCTCGCCTGGACCAAGTCATCCTGCGCAGCAGCACACGCGCCGATCTGCCAGTGCCCGACCCGCGAAACTTTCATGCCCTGAGCTGCTGGCAACTGGACCCCGGTTGCGAAGAACAATTGCTCGCGCGCCTCACCTGGCTGAGCGGCAACCAGGGCCTGGGCTTACCCCATATGGGCCGCGAGACATGGAACGGATTGATCCAGGCCGGTCTAATCACAGGCTTTCTCGATTGGTTGACCCTGGATGCGGCAGAGCTTGCTAACATTGACGGCTTCGGTGATCGCAGCCGTGCGCGGGTGCTCGAGAGCATTCGCAGCGCCCGGCAACGACCTTTTGCACAATGGCTCAAGGCGCTGGGCGTACCGCCTGCGGCACGCAACAACCTGCAAGGCAACTGGCACGCGCTGGTTGCCAAAGACACCCAAGCCTGGCTGGCCGAAGATGGCATCGGCCCGGGGCGCGCAGCGCAACTGAGCGCTTTTTTTCGCGCCCCGCAGGTACAGGCACTGGCTGAAACATTACGCGTGGCCGGGATCGACGGGTTTTGAACCCGACCCGACCACCTTCGAAACGACGGCAGAATTCATCCTGCCGCCGAACTGGTACTTTGGAGTCACACATGAAATTCTTAGCCCCCCTTGCCCTGCTGACCGCCGCAAGCTGCATGGCCATGCCGCTGCTGGCCACCGAAGCGGCGCCACCACTCACCGGCTGCGCCGCCAAGCGCCAAGCCATCAGCACCCAGATCGAACAAGCCAAGGCCCATGGCGACAGCGCCCAACAAGCCGGCCTGGAAAACGCCCTGAACGAAGTCACCACCCATTGCACCGACGCCTCGTTGAAGAAAGAGCGGGAAAACAAGGTGCTCGACGCCAAGCACGACGTCAGCCGTCGTCAGGCCGACCTCGACAAGGCGATGAAAAAGGGTGATGCCGACAAGATCAACAAGCGTAAAGACAAGCTCGCTGAGTCGCGCAAAGCGCTGCAGGACGCCGTGGAAGAACTCGACCAGTAAAACCGGTCAGTGGTCGCGAAACTGTTTATGACAGGCACTGCAGGCATCTTCGACTTTCTGCACCGCAGGCCCCAGGTTAGCCGCCTTGTAGGGCTGTATCTGGCTGGCAATCACCAATGCACCGGTGGCCGCCTCCAGATCGCGCGCCAGTTGCTGGAACTGTGCCTGTTTTTTCCACACGTCATCCTTGGCGCTAGTGTGATCCTCTTCGCGCACGCTCGGGAAGTGCTTCCACGGCTCATGGGACAACGCATCGAGCCTGGTCGCGCCTTCGGCGAATTTCGCGCCGTCGAACGGAATACGCCCTCGCAACATGCCGCCCAGGTCTTCGCTGGTCTTGAGCATCTGCTTGAAGATCGCCTTGCGCTGGCCCAGGGGCGAGTTCGGATCGACGCCGCCGCAGGCGGACAGTGTCAGGCAGGCCAGCAATACAACGGTTAATCGTTTAAAGGTCATGGTGGCTTCGAGGTCACGGGAAACGGCGGCCAGTATCCTCGCCCCGCCCCCAAACACCAATAGCCCTATTAATAACAAGGGTTGCCCAAAGGCGTACAAACGCAGGCAATCACTTCAGGAATGATGTGTATGAATATCCGCTTGAAACCTTGGAACCGCCGCCTGGCGTGGGCTCTGCCGATGATCGCGCTGCTGGCCGGCTGCGACGCGGGCAAGGAAACCGGCAAAGATGAAACCGTAAAACCTCACGCCGTTGCCACCTATGTGAGCGCACCGTGGGACGCGTTGCCGGCTGTGTCCGACAGCGACCTGCTGGCCGGTTTTGAATCCTGGCGCAGCGCCTGTCAACGCCTCAAGGCCGACCCGATCTGGGGCACGACCTGCGCGGCGGCCGCCACGGTGCCGGGCGATGCCGTGGCGATACGCGGTTTTCTCAAGGAGCGCCTGGATGTGTTTGGCCTGCGTTCGGCCGACAACACACCAAACGGTCTGATCACCGGTTACTACGAACCGGTATACCCCGGCAGCCTGACCCAGACCGCCAGCGCTCATGTGCCGGTGTATGGCGTGCCGGATGACCTGATCATCGTCAACCTGGAAAGCATCTACCCCGAACTCAAGGGCAAACGCCTGCGCGGTCGCCTGGAAGGTCGCGTACTCAAGCCGTATGACGATGCCAGCACCATCAACGACCAGGGCTCCAGCGCCAAGCCGATTGCCTGGCTGACAGACCCGATGGACCTGCAATTCCTGCAGATCCAGGGCTCGGGCCGGATTCAACTGCCGGGCGGGCGCCAACTGCGCGTTGGCTATGGCGACCAGAACGGCTACCCCTATCGTCCTATTGGCCGTTGGCTGGTGGAACAAGGCGAGTTGAAGAAAGAAGAAGTGACCATGGGCGCCATCAGCGCCTGGGCCAAGGCGCACCCGCAGCGTATTCCGCAATTGCTGGCCAGCAACCCCAGCTACGTGTTTTTCAGTGCGCGTCCCGACAGCAACGAAGGCCCGCGTGGCTCGCTGAACGTGCCATTAACCGCTGGCTACAGCGTGGCGGTGGACCGCAAGGTAATCCCGCTGGGCAGCCTGCTATGGCTGTCGACCACCAAGCCCGACGGCACGCCACTGGCACGTCCCGTCGCAGCGCAGGATACGGGCGGTGCCATCACCGGCGAAGTGCGCGCGGATCTGTTCTGGGGCACCGGCGCCGCAGCGGGTGAGCTGGCGGGGAATATGAAACAACAGGGGCAAATCTGGATGCTGTGGCCTAAAGGCGTTGCGCTGCCTCAGGTACCGGATGCCCCTGTGGGAACCTGACAGTCGCCCAAGATCAAATGTGAAGACGTGTTGTCGTGAGCGGGCTGGCCCCGCTCACGACACACTGGACGTGCGTCATGCCTCAGATCGAGACAAAGAAGAAACTCGCAATCAACGCCATCCCCACCGCCCACACCAGCGAGCGCAGTATCGCCCAGTCGGCCAGGTAGCAAATGATGTACAGCAGGCGGCTGGTGATAAACAGCACCGCCAGCACATTGATCGTCACCAATTCGGCCGTACCGGCCAGGTGGGCGATAATCACCGCCGCCGCAAAAGCCGGCGTCACCTCAAAGCTGTTGAGTTGCGCACTGTGGGCACGCCTGGCAACCCCTTCGAGGGTGTCGAGGAAAGCACGCGGGTCGTGGTTATCGCGAGCCCCGAACTTGCCGCCACTGAACTTGGCCACACCTGTACACAGGTAAGGCAGAAAAATTGCGATCAACACACACCAGAAAGCCGCTGTCATCACTCATTCCTTTTGTCGTTTTATGCAGAAATTAGAGTTTTAGCACTAAAAATGCAAAATCGCACCTAACCGCTATGAGCCGTGGCACAGCGAAAGGTTCTATCGCCTTTGGCGTGGTGATCGGCGGCGTATGGGGACGCCTGCGGACCTCGCCAGACGCTCACTGATCCTCGTCGATCTGCGGCGGATGCCTCGGGTCTGCGGCGGCCTTGCCTGGCAGGCTGCTTTCGCTGCGGATCTGGGCATGGCTGATCAGCGCGAAGATAAAGCTGCCGCCGATGATATTGCCTGCCAGCGTCGGGCCGGCGAATATCAGCCAGAAGTCATGCCACGGCAGCTCGCCTGCAAATACCAGGTACGACACCTCGGCCGAACCGACCACGATATGGGTGAAATCCCCCAGGGCCATCAGGTAGGTGATGAGGATAATGATCCACATCTTGGCGCTTTCCATGGACGGGATCATCCACACCATGGTGGCGATCATCCAACCGGAGACAATGCCCTTGGCAAACATCTGGCCGGCGTTGTTCTCCATGATCTTGCGCCCGATCTCGAGGAAGGCGTGATCGGTCCTGGTGTCGAAGATCGGCAGGTGCAGCATCACATAAGCGACCAACAACGTGCCGCACAGGTTACCCACCAGCACCACCGACCACAGCCGCAACAACCGCCCCGCATTCGCCAGCGTAGGCTTGCTCATCACCGGCAGCACAGCGGTCAGGGTGTTTTCGGTGAACAGTTGCTGGCGCGCCAGGATGACCGCGAGAAACCCCGCACAGTAGCCGAAGCTGGCAATCACCTTGAAGGCTTCACCGTCCGGCAGGCGTGAGTTGAGCAACCCCATGGCCATCAGCGACAGGCCCATGGTCAGGCCAGCGGCCAGCGCCGACCACCACAACGCGGCGACGCTGCGCTCCAGTTCCTGGTCGCCCTGGGTGCGGATGATTTCATGCAGCACCGCCGCGCGGGGAGGCTGGTTGTCGTCGACGTCTTTCTGTTCTTCGCGCGACAGATTAGGGGTCTTGCCGTCTTCGTGAGTGGCCATGTTTTCAGAATCCAAGGGGGCGTGTGTTTCTACGACACGCCGCCGTCATGGCTGTTCAGTGGCCAGGCAACTAAACCTTTATGCGCCAGGCCTTGGCCATCTCTACGGTGGTGGAACTGATCGGCTTGGACCAGGGTTTGTTACGCGCTTTGTAGTGCTCAATGATGCCGTCGAGCACGCGATTGAACTCGGCCGGTGTGGTTGCCTCGCGCAAATCACGCGCGGCACGTTGCAACAACTCAACGTTGGCAGCCGGTTGGCCCGGACGGTAAAGCGACGGGTAAATCACCTCACGCGTGAAGTTTTCAGCCTTCACCGCAATATCGCGCCGGTGCATCTGGGCCACGGCCAAGGTCATCACCCTGGACAGCGGCGAAGCCTGCTTGGCGGCTACTTGCAGCAGTTGCTGGAAATTGCGCAGGCCCGGCGCATTCAGGCGTCGCCCCAGCCACTCGATATGCTCAGGCCGTCGGGCGAGCGCATCCAGGTTACGAAGCACGGACGCCAACTTCGGCGTGATAACCAAGGCATCGCTGGCCTGGTTCGCTTCGCTAATCGCGCTGTCCAAGGCATGCAGCAGCGTTTGCGCACTCTTGCGAAACATCAGCACTTCGCTGGCGGCCGGGTCCTTGCTCAGCTCATCCCGCACGCTGGCCAGCAATTCATCGTCCATCGCCAGTACCGCATCGGTCATTGAAGCGAACCCGTGATGCTCACGTACGGCCGCGCGTTTCTCCACATGCGTCGCCACCGCCTGGCCGGCGCGGCCCTGAAGATGCAGCTTCTGCTCAGACGTCATGGTGAAGTTGACCGTACCATTGAGCAGCCCGCGAAAGTCGCCTTTGTCAGTGTTCAGCGGCAAGATCACCGTCTGGTCGGCTGCCGCTTCCAGCCGTTCATCCTGATAAGCACCGGCAGCGGCGTGCGGCGTACCGGTGAGGGTGTCGACCAGACTGCTGAAAAAACCACCGCTTTTTTTCGGCTCCGCTGGTTTTTCGGACTCGAACTTGACGATCAACGATTCGGGCCGGCTCAGTGGGTCTTGCGCCAACGATGGCTCGATCACCCCAGGGGCCGGCGTGTTGACCAGCAGGCCGCCATCCTGGAACGCCGTAGCTTCGGCCGCTGCCTGGAACCCATGGCCCTGCTCGACCGGGCTTTTGAACAGCACCGGCAACGAACCCGAGATACGCGCGGCACGCGCAATATCCATGTCCGGGGTCAGGCTGGCATTGAACACCACCAACTGCGGGCGGCCATCGAACATGCCGGTGCCGGTGATGTTGAGCTGCTTGATCGCCGGGATGTGACGACTCAACACCTCAAGGTCGCCAAAGGTGGGCGCCCCTCCGGCACTCAGCCGGTCGGCAATGTTCATGACCTCGGCGGGCCTGTTGGCCCTGGGCATCTCGGCGATATGGGCGAGAAGCGATTTGCGCGACTCATTGCGCATCATCTGCTCCAAGGAATGCGCGTCGGTTTGCAAGCGCGGCATCATGCTCAGCAACAGCTGGGAAATATTACCCGCTGGGCCCGGCACACGCCCGGCGAGCTGGCCCAGCTGGGTGCTGGCCGTTTGCAGCCAGGCTGTCACGGGGTCTTGGCTGTTGAGCAGGCTGGGCAGGTCGAGGGTGTTCGACAGCGCCCCAAAAGCCTTCGCCCCCATGCCACTGGCAAGCAGCATGGCGGAAATGGCACCGGCCGAGGAACCGGAAATTACCTTGATGCCCGCCAGCTTGCTGGTGTCTTCAAGCGCCTGCACCATTCCCGCAAACGCGATGCCCTTGGCGCCACCGCCGCTGAGTACCAGGTGGCTGAGCGGCGGTGGCGACACCACCACCTCCACTTGCCCATTGCCATGGCGGTAGAGACTCAGCTTGCGCTCGCCGGCGTTTTTGACCAAAGGCGTCTTCACGTCCTGGCCAACGTCCTGAGTTGATGGGAGCTGGGCCTTTACCGGTGGACTGGAGACTTTCATACACAGGGCTCTCTTCATAGGGTGTCGTCCTAAGTGATGAGAGAGCCTTGAAAAGATCCTTGCGGAACAACCCGGTAAAACAAATCAAACCGTTGGATCGTCACACGGGCAGGGTGTCGTCCTTGAATTGGTCCTTGACGTAGCGGATCTCGGTACGACCATGGGGCGCTGGCAAACCGTCCTCGCCGAGGTTGACGAAAACCATTTTTTCCACGGTCAGGATGCTTTTGCGGGTGATCTTGTTGCGCACCTCGCAGGTCAGGGTGATGGAGGTGCGGCCAAACTCGGTGGCGGTGATGCCCAGTTCGATAATGTCGCCCTGGCGCGAGGCGCTGACAAAGTTGATCTCGGAGATGTACTTGGTGACGACCCGCTGGTTGCCCAGTTGGACAATCGCATAGATGGCGGCTTCTTCGTCGATCCAGCGCAACAGGCTGCCGCCGAACAGGGTGCCGTTGGGGTTGAGGTCTTCGGGTTTTACCCATTTGCGAGTATGAAAGTTCATGGCGGCTCCGCGTTCGGGGTGGGTGAGCGATAAGGTTAAGCCGCCAGCTTCAAGTTTTAAGCTACAAGCTGCAAGTTAAAGCAGATTCGTTTTTACTTGCCGCTTGTAGCTTGTCGCTTGCCACTAGCCGGTCATAGACCGTTATAATCGCCCCCGATTCAGAACGGCTACTACCGTTCTCCCGCCACCTGTCCGAGGGGCGCTGCAGCAGGCTTGGCCTGTCAGGCTCGGATGGGGCGTTGTCCGGTCTGGTCATTCAGCTGGATACTAAACGCACAACGGCGCCCATTCGCACACTACGAATGGAGGCTCTCTATGAGCGCTGTAATCACGCCTGCAGAATTCAACGACTACAAAGTCGCCGACATGTCCCTCGCTGCCTGGGGCCGCCGCGAAACCTTTATCGCCGAATCCGAAATGCCTGCCCTGATGGGCCTGCGTCGCAAATACGCCGCCGAGCAACCGCTCAAGGGCGCGAAGATCCTCGGCTGCATCCACATGACCATCCAGACGGCCGTGCTGATCGAAACCCTGGTTGCCCTGGGTGCCGAAGTGCGTTGGTCGTCGTGCAACATCTTCTCGACTCAAGACCAGGCCGCCGCCGCCATTGCCGCCGCCGGTATCCCGGTATTCGCCTGGAAAGGCGAGACCGAAGAAGAGTACGAGTGGTGCCTGGAGCAGACCATCCTCAAAGATGGCGCGCCTTGGGACGCCAACATGATCCTCGACGACGGCGGCGACCTGACCGAGCTGCTGCACAAGAAATACCCGGCCATCCTCGACCGCGTCCACGGCGTGACCGAAGAAACCACAACTGGCGTACACCGCCTGCTGGACATGCTGGCCAAGGGCGAGCTGAAAATCCCGGCCATCAACGTCAATGACTCGGTGACCAAGAGCAAGAACGACAACAAATACGGCTGCCGTCACAGCCTGAACGATGCGATCAAGCGCGGCACCGACCACCTGTTGTCGGGCAAGCAAGCCCTGGTGATCGGCTACGGTGACGTGGGCAAGGGTTCGTCCCAGTCGCTGCGTCAGGAAGGCATGATCGTCAAGGTCTCCGAAGTCGACCCGATCTGCGCCATGCAAGCCTGCATGGACGGTTTCGAAGTGGTTTCGCCGTTCATCGATGGCGTCAACGACGGCACCGAAGCGAGCATCGACAAGGCCCTGCTGGGCAAGATCGACCTGATCGTCACCACCACCGGCAACGTCAACGTCTGCGATGCCAACATGCTCAAGGCCCTGAAAAAACGCGCCGTGGTGTGCAACATCGGTCACTTCGACAACGAGATCGACACCGCTTTCATGCGCAAGAACTGGGCATGGGAAGAAGTGAAGCCGCAGGTGCACAAGGTTCACCGTACCGGCGCCGGCGCATTCGACCCACAGAACGACGACTACCTGATCCTGCTGGCTGAAGGCCGCCTGGTTAACCTGGGTAACGCGACGGGCCACCCAAGCCGCATCATGGACGGCTCGTTCGCCAACCAGGTGCTGGCCCAGATCTTCCTGTTCGGGCAGAAATACGCCGACCTGTCGCCGGCCCAGAAAGCCGAACGCCTGACCGTGGAAGTACTGCCGAAGAAACTCGACGAAGAAGTAGCCCTGGAAATGGTCCGCGGCTTCGGCGGTGTAGTGACTCAACTGACCAAGACCCAGGCCGACTACATCGGTGTGACCGTCGAAGGTCCGTTCAAGCCGCACGCTTACCGCTACTAAGTAACCAGCTCCACCTGCTCTAACCTGTAGGAGCGAGCTTGCTCGCGAAAAACCCAAGGGCACCGCGTACAGCCTGTCTGACGCGTTATCGTTGACGTTCTTCGCGAGCAAGCTCGCTCCTACAGTGCAGGTGGGTTGCACAGTCGGCTTCTGAGTTTCCAAGGGTATTACCATGTCCCAAGACCGTCGCTACAGCTTCGAGTTCTTCCCGACCAAGACCGATGCTGGGCATGAAAAACTGATGGCGACCGCCAAGCAGTTGGCCAGCTACCACCCCGACTTCTTTTCCTGCACCTACGGTGCCGGCGGCTCGACCCGCGATCGCACGATCAACACCGTGTTGCAGCTGGAAAGCGAAGTCAAAGTTCCCGCCGCTCCGCACTTGTCGTGCGTGGGCGACAGCAAGGCCGACCTGCGCGGCCTGCTGACCCAATACAAGGGCGCCGGCATCAAGCGCATCGTTGCCCTGCGCGGCGACCTGCCGTCCGGCATGGGCATGGCCAGCGGCGAGCTGCGCTACGCCAGCGACCTGGTGAGCTTCATCCGCGAGGAAAGCGGCGACCACTTCCATATCGAAGTGGCGGCGTACCCGGAGATGCACCCCCAGGCACGCAACTTCGAAGACGACCTGAAAAACTTCGTGCGCAAGGCCAACGCCGGCGCCAACAGTGCAATCACCCAGTACTTCTTCAACGCCGACAGCTACTTCTACTTCGTCGAGCGTGTACGGGCCATGGGTGTGAACATCCCGATCGTGCCGGGCATCATGCCGATCACCAACTACAGCAAGCTGGCACGCTTCTCCGACGCCTGCGGCGCAGAAATCCCGCGCTGGGTACGCAAGCAACTGGAAGCCTACGGCGATGATGTCAAGAGCATCCAGGCTTTCGGCGAGCAGGTCATCAGCGAAATGTGCGAACGTCTGTTACAAGGTGGTGCACCTGGGTTGCACTTCTACACCCTGAACCAGGCCGAGCCGAGCCTTGCGATCTGGAATAACCTCAAGCTGCCACGCTGAGGCTTGCCCTACGGTGCCAAGGCCCTCGTCAATTCGAGGGCCTTTTTGTTTCAAGCCGGCGACGCGCCCTTACCCGCCAATGCTTGCGCCAGAGCTTCTCTTTAGTGCATGAGCATCGTAACCTCAGGGCATGCCCGTCATTCCGAAGCTGTTGACTGCTGCGCTTTTTACTTGCCTGAGCTTGCACGCTCATAGCGAGACATTGCGCATTGTCACCGAGCCCTGGGCGCCCTATGTGTATGAGGACCAGGGCACCATGCGCGGGCTGGACTACGAAGCCACGGTGATCGTGTTCCAGCGCCTGGGGGTCGAAGTGCAGTGGCAATTCCTGCCCTGGAAACGCTGCCTGGCGATGCTTGACCAGGGCAATGCCGATGGCGCCCTGGATATTTTCCACAGCCACGACCGCGATGCCCAGTTGCTTTACCCCGGCGAACCGCTGTCGGAAGTCGAGTTTGTATTGTTCTACGCCAACGAGCGCCCTCACCCGGCCCGGGCCCTCGACGACCTGCAAGGCCTGGCCATCGGCACCTCGCCGGGTTACCTGTATGGCGCCGAATTCAACGATTCGACTTTATTCAAGCGCGAACCGGCGCCCAGCCATGAGGCCAACTTCGGCAAATTGCTGCTGGGGCGCATCGACCTGGTCATCACTGATCGCCGGGTCGGCCAGCATGTGATCAAGACACAGGGCCTGGAGAGGAAGGTCAGCCAGGCACCGTTGGTGGTCAGCCGACAGCCGCAATACCTCGCCGTACGCCGTGGCGCGGGCATGGACCTGCTGGTGCAACGCTTTGCCGCCGAACTCAAGCGCTTCAAACAGGAACCGGCCTATGCCGCTTTGAGCGCCAAATATGGTGAAATCCAAGCCAATACGGCGTCCGGACGCACCGTTGAGCACCAGGAAAGCAGCGAACAGTGATTGCTCTGTTATACTCCGGCCTTTCCGCCAGGCTTACGCCCGGCCGCTGAGGTCTTGAAAAAGGCACCCAACCCCGCTACAGCGCAGCTTTCAGCCCGCGCGAGCCGGTGGAGTGCCCGCCAGACGCAGCAGGACCGGACGGGATTGCGCTCCCCTAAGCGCCATTCACGCCTGGCAAGATTATCCCTTTGGGCCAAGCCCTAACTAAAACAGGATTACTCATGTCCTTTGCTTCCCTCGGTCTCTCCGAGGCTTTAGTCCGCGCCATCGAGGCAGCGGGCTATACCGAGCCTACTCCGGTGCAACAGCGGGCCATTCCCGCCGTGTTGCAAGGTCGCGACCTGATGGTTGCGGCTCAGACAGGTACTGGTAAAACCGGTGGTTTCGCCCTCCCGATCCTGGAGCGGTTGTTCCCCAACGGTCATCCGGACAAATCCCAGCGTCACGGCCCGCGCCAACCGCGCGTACTGGTCCTGACCCCTACCCGCGAACTCGCCGCCCAGGTACATGACAGCTTCAAGCTGTATGCCCGCGACCTGAAGTTCGTCAGCGCCTGCATCTTCGGCGGCGTCGGCATGAACCCACAGGTTCAGGCCATGTCCCGTGGCGTAGACGTGCTCGTCGCCTGCCCTGGTCGTTTGCTCGACCTGTGCGGCCAAGGCAGCGTCGATTTGTCCCACGTGGAAATCCTCGTGCTGGACGAAGCCGACCGCATGCTCGACATGGGCTTTGTCCATGACGTGAAAAAGGTCCTCGCCCGCCTGCCGGCCAAACGTCAGAACCTGCTGTTCTCGGCAACGTTCTCCCAGGACATCACCGCCCTGGCCGGCAAGCTGCTGCACAACCCGGAGCGCATCGAAGTCACGCCGCCGAACACCACGGTCGAGCGTATCGAGCAACGCGTATTCCGCCTGGCCGCCAGCCACAAACGCTCGCTGCTGGCGCACCTGATCACCCATGGCGCATGGGAGCAGGTGCTGGTGTTCACCCGCACCAAACACGGTGCCAACCGCCTGGCCGAGTACCTGGACAAGCACGGCCTCACCGCCGTTGCCATCCACGGTAACAAGAGCCAGAACGCACGCACCAAAGCCCTGGCCGATTTCAAGGCCGGCTCCGTGCGCATTCTGGTGGCCACCGATATCGCCGCTCGCGGCCTGGATATCGACCAGTTGCCCCACGTGGTCAACTTCGAGCTGCCAAACGTCGACGAAGACTATGTACACCGTATCGGCCGTACCGGCCGTGCCGGTCGTTCGGGTGAAGCCATTTCCCTGGTAGCACCGGACGAAGAAAAACTGCTGAAAAGCATCGAGCGCATGACCAAGCAGAAAATCGCCGACGGCGACCTGATGGGCTTCGACGCCAGCGCCGTGGAGGCCGAGAAGCCTGAAGTACGCGAGCGTCCGGACGTGCGCAACCCACGCAACCCACGCGGTCCGAAGGGCGATGGCCCGAACGGCGGCGGTGGTGGCGGTGGTCGCCGCGACAAGGGCAAGGACAAAGGCGGCAAGGACAAAGCGCCCACCAACGGCCGTGGCGAACGCCCAGCCCGCGAGCAAAAGCCCCGTGAAGGCACCCCGGCCCGCGAACAGCGCCAGCCGAGCCAGCCGCCACGCGCCGCCGCCGACCGCGCCCCGGACGAGTTTCTCGACGACGACGTGGATAACTTCGGTAACCGCGTCGACTACGTGCCCCAGGCCAAGCCGGCACAGGGCCGTGGTCGTCGCCCAGGTGCTCCGGCACAGGGCGCAGGCGCAGGTGCTCCACGTAGTGGCCAACCTCAGGGCGGTCGTCAGAACGGCCCACGCAACAGCAGCGGCGGCACCACTGGCACCCCGCCAGCTAAACGTAGCGGCCCGCGTAATGGCGCACCGCGTGACGGCCAGGCCCGTCGCGAAGACTCTCGCAGCAACAACCGCCGCCCGGCCCGTGACGACCAGCCACGGTCGTCCGAGCCTGCAGTGCAGAACCCGCGCGGAGGCCCGGCGCCGAAGATCATCCACAAGGAGTCGAAAGTGGATCGCTTCCCGACACCCGAGCAGTTGGATCAACTGCCAGGCCGTCCTCGTGGTGAAAAACCAGCGCTGCTGACTCGCAACCGCGAAGCATAAAAAAAACCCGTATCGCGAGATACGGGTTTTTTTTGCCTGTAGGAGCGAGGGGGACGCCTAGTTCTTGCTCGCGAAGGTCGTCAACGATAACGCTGGCAGCCTGAAAAACGCGGTGTCTCTACGTTTTTCGCGAGCAAGCTCGCTCCTACACACGAAGCATTACTTCGCTTTCACACCTTCAAACGTCACGTACAGCTCAACATTATTGGACGCTGGGCCCAGGTCCATCTGCTTGCCGAAGTCCTGGCGATTGAAGCTGGTGGTGCCTTCAAAGCCAGCACGGTAGCCGCCCCATGGATCTTTGCCTTCACCCAGGAAGGTGGCCTTGACGACGATCGGCTTGGTCACGCCGAGCAGGGTCAGGTCGCCGGTCACGTCGGCAGTGACTTGGCCCGCAGCATTCTTACCGGTGGTTTTAACACTGGTGGAGACGAACTTGGCATCGGCAAACTTGCCAACGTCCAGGAAGTCTTTGCTGGAGATGTGCTTGTCACGTTCGGCGTGATTGGTGAACACGCTGGCGGTACGGACGTTGAACTCAATCTTGCTGTCTTCAGGCTTGGCGGCATCGAAGCTGAACTTGCCGTCCAGGTCCTTGAAGGTACCGGTGATGAAGCTGTAGCCCAAGTGGCTGATCTTGAAGTCAACGAAGGCGTGCTGGCCTGCTTTGTCGACGACATAGTCAGCGGCCATTACCTGGCCTGCCGACAGCAGGGCCGTACCGATTGCCAGAGCAGCGAGGGTCTTTTTCAACATGCTTTCTATTCCTTGTGAGTCGAGGTTGAACATCAGGCTTTGCGCCCCAGCATTCGCGTGAGGGTCGCATCACGATCGATAAAGTGGTGTTTCAATGCAGCCACGCCGTGCAAGCCGGCGAACACTACCAACACCCAGGCGAGGTACAAATGCACCACGCCGGCGGTGTCTGCCTGGTCCGGTAGACCGGAAACCACGGCAGGAATTTCAAACAAACCAAACACCGGGATACCGACACCGTCTGCGGTGGAAATCAGGTAACCGGCAATCATCACGGCAAACAAGCCGATGTAGAGGAACGCGTGGCCAAACGCGGCGCCGATCCGGGTCATGCGGCTGTAACTGGCAAGCGGCGGTGGCGGCGGGCTGACCAGACGCCAGACAATGCGCACCAGCATGACGGCGAACAGCGTAATGCCGATGCTCTTGTGCAGGTCGGGCGCGTCTTTGCGCCAGGCGCTGTAGTAGTCGAGGCCAACCATCCACAAGCCCAAGGCGAACAGACCGAACACCACCAGGGCCACGCCCCAGTGCATAACCATGCTGACCCAGCCATAGCGGGCCGGTGAATTGCGTAACTGCATGTACTTAATCCCGTAAGAACTGCGCCCAAGACTAGCGATTTACCTATCGAATTAAAGCGGAAAATTTCGCTTTGAAATATCGAGAAATACGATCTAGAGCGTATGAAGCGTAAATTAACCACGGATTAAGGACTCTCCAGAACAAACGTGACAGACCGTCCTGCGTTTACTGCCAATTCGCGCGTAATGGGTTGTGACACAGCCGCCCATTGCATAGGCTTGCGCGATTGTTCCACCTGCGCCGCGCGCAGGACCGTTTCGAGGAGATAAACGATGGGCTTGAACAACCAGTGGATGCAACGCGACCTTGCGGTGCTGTGGCATCCCTGCACTCAGATGAAAGACCATCAGCAACTGCCGCTGATCCCGATCAAGCGCGGCGAAGGCGTGTGGCTGGAAGACTTCGAAGGCAAGCGCTACCTCGACGCCGTGAGCTCCTGGTGGGTCAACGTGTTCGGCCACGCCAACCCACGCATCAACCAGCGCATCAAGGATCAGGTCGACCAACTGGAACACGTGATCCTTGCCGGTTTCAGCCACCAGCCGGTGATCGAATTGTCGGAGCGCCTGGTGGCGATGACACCCGAGGGCCTGACGCGCTGCTTCTACGCCGACAACGGCTCGTCGTGCATCGAAGTCGCGCTGAAAATGAGCTTCCACTATTGGCTCAACCGCGGCCTGCCGAATAAAAAACGCTTCGTCACCCTGACCAACAGCTACCACGGCGAAACCATCGCCGCCATGTCGGTGGGCGACGTACCGCTGTTTACCGAGACCTACAAGGCACTGCTGCTCGACACCCTCAAGGTGCCCAGCCCGGATTGCTACCAGCGCCCCGAGAGCATGAGCTGGGAAGAACACTCGCGCAACATGTTCCTGGCCATGGAACAGACCCTGGCCGACCACCACGACAGCGTCGCCGCCGTGATCGTCGAACCGCTGATCCAGGGCGCCGGCGGCATGCGCATGTACCACCCGGTATACCTCAAGTTGCTGCGCGAGGCCTGCGACCGCTACGGCGTGCACCTGATCCACGATGAAATCGCCGTGGGCTTCGGCCGTACCGGAACAATGTTCGCCTGTGAGCAGGCCGGCATCCGCCCGGACTTCCTGTGCCTGTCCAAGGCCCTCACTGGCGGTTACCTGCCGTTGGCGGCGGTGGTCACCACCGATGATGTCTACGACGCGTTCTACGACGACTACCCGACCCTGCGTGCCTTCCTGCATTCCCACAGCTACACCGGCAACCCGCTGGCGTGCGCGGCGGCCCTGGCGACCCTGGATATTTTCGAAGAAGACAACGTCATCGAAAACAACAAGGCCCTGGCCCAGCGCATGGCCACCGCCACCTCGCACCTGGTGGACCACCCCCATGTGGCGGAAGTGCGCCAGACCGGCATGGTGCTGGCCATCGAGATGGTCCAGGACAAAGCCACCAAGACCGCCTACCCGTGGCAGGAACGCCGTGGCCTGAAGGTGTTCGAGCACGCCCTGGAACGTGGCGCGCTGTTGCGGCCGCTGGGCAGCGTGGTGTACTTCCTGCCACCCTATGTGATCACCCCGGAGCAGATCGACTTTTTGGCCGAAGTGGCCAGCGAAGGCATCGATATCGCCACCAATAGCAAAGTCAGTGTGGCGGTGCCGAAGGACTTCCACCCAGGCTTTCGTGATCCGGGCTGATTAGGTTCACTCGACTGATCGGGTGTCGGGCCTACCGCTATCGCGGGCAAGCCCGGCTCCCACAGCTTTTGTATTTTTCCAGAGAACAGAAATGAGACTGTCCCGCTTTTTCACCGACACCCCGCTGAGCCTCGGCGAGGTTGAACTGCCTGAAGCCCAGGCGCATTACATCAGCCGCGTGCTGCGCATGGGCGAAGGCGATGCCGTGCAATTATTCGACGGTTCCGGCCAGGAGTTTCGTGGCACGTTGCTGGAGGTCGGTAAAAAACGCGTCACGGTACAACTCACCGAACACTTCGCCGGTCAGGCCGAATCGCCGCTGCATATCCATCTCGGCCAAGGCTTGTCCCGCGGCGAGCGCATGGATTGGGCGATCCAGAAAGCCACCGAGTTGGGCGTCAACGCGATCACACCGATCTTCAGCGAGCGCTGCGAAGTGCGCCTCAAGGACGAACGCGCCGACAAACGCTTGCTGCACTGGCGCCAGGTAGCGATCAGCGCGTGCGAGCAATGCGGGCGTTCGACGGTGCCGGTGATTCATCCACCGCTGCTGCTGGCCGACTGGCTCAAGCAGGCCGAGGCCGACCTGAAACTGGTGCTGCACCCGGTGGCCGAACCATTGGTCAGCCATGCCAAGCCGTCGAGCCTGGCCTTCCTGATCGGGCCTGAAGGCGGGCTGACCGACAGCGAAGTCGACACCGCCCAAGCTGCCGGCTTCCACGCCGCCCGCCTGGGTCCGCGCGTATTGCGCACCGAAACCGCGCCGGTCGTCGCACTGGCCGTGGCCCAGCAATTGTGGGGCGACTTCTAACCTCGCCGTGTAAATCCAATCAAGAATGTGGGAGCTGGCTTGCCCACGTGCCCCCGCTCGGCATGGACACAGACCGGTCACACTTGTGTAGGAGCGAGGGTGACGCCTAGTTCTTGCTCGCGAAAAACCCGAGAACACCGCGGGGGGATCAGGTTTCCCGCGTTATCGTTGACGGTCTTCGCAGGCAAGCCAGCCCCCACAGGGTTACAGCACGTAATGCATGATCGCCACGAAATGCAGCAGGCTGCCGCCGATCACGAACAAGTGCCAGATCCCATGGGAATGTCGCAGACGATCCTCCAGGGCAAAAAAGATAATGCCGACGGTGTACAGCACCCCGCCCGATGCCAGCCAGATAAACCCCGCCGTGCCCAGCGCGGCGAGCAATGGCTTGACCGCCACCAGCACGATCCAGCCCATTACCGCGTAGATCACGATAGACAGGATGCGCGCCTCGGAGCGCGGCTTGATCTCCTGCAGGATACCGATCACCGCCAGCCCCCACACGATGCCGAACAGCGTCCAACCCCACGGCCCGCGCAAGGTCACCAGGCAAAACGGCGTATAGCTGCCGGCAATCAACAGGTAGATCGAAAAGTGATCGACCTTCTGCATGATCGCTTTTCGCCGCCCCTGCACGCTGTGGTACACGGTCGACGCGCTGTACAGCACCATCAGCGTAAAGCCATAAATCGCCACGCTGACGATCTTCCAGGGGCTGCCATCCAGGCTCGCCACCACCAGCATCCACACGGCGCCAATACACGCCGCGACTGCACCAAGCAAATGGCTCCAGGCGTTGAATCGTTCCCCGTGGTACATGTGTCATTGACCTCCCGCAACCGTTGACGACTGGCCGCCAGCGTCCAGCCTTGCGCATAAGAGTGCAAGCGCCTTATGACGTTCCGGCGACGCCGCGCGGTTTTGCGGGCACAATCGAGGGCATTCGAACAAGAGCCCAAGGCCATGCTGATCGATGAAGAATTCACCCTCAAGAAGCTCGAGATCTTCCTGGCGTTCATGCGCACCGGCAACCTGGCCCGCGCCGCCGCCGAGCTGCACACCAGCAACGTCAGCGTGCACCGCGCCATCCACTCCCTGGAAAGCGCCCTGCGCTGCCCGCTGTTCAAACACGAGGGCCGCAACCTCACGCCGCTGGAAAGCGCCTACGTCCTCGAAGAACGCGCGCAGAAACTGATCGCCGATGTGGTCGACAGCGTACGTCTGACCCGCGAGGCCGCCGGCTTCTCCGCCGAACGCTTCAAGCTCGGCTCGCTGTATTCGCTGACGGTAAAAACCGTACCGCAACTGATCATGGGCCTGAAGATCCGCCGCAGCGAACTCAATATCGACCTGATCCTGGGCTCCAACTTCGACCTGCTCTACAAGCTCAAGAACATGGAAGTCGACGCGATCCTGATCTCCCTCGACGAGCACGCCAACGACCCCGATTGTGAACAGATCGCGCTGTTTTCCGACGACATTTTCCTCGCCACCCCCGCCGATTCGCCCTTCGATCGCGAGCGCGAAATCGACCTGGCCGACGTGCGCGACGCCACCTTCATCACCCTCACCCAAGGCTTCGCCACCCACCAGGACGGCAATCGCGTGTTCAAGCAGGCAGGGTTCGAGCCAAAGGTGGCGATGCAGGTCAATGACATCTTCACCCTGCTGAGCATGGTCAGTTCGGGCGTGGGTTATGCGTTGCTGCCAGGCAGGATTGCAGCGGTGTATGAGAACCGCGTGAAGTTGATACCGCTGCAACCCAGGTATCGGTTGCAGCAGCATATTGGCGTGGTGTTCTTGAAGGCCAAGGAACGCGACCCGAATTTGCTGGCGTTGTTGGCCGAATGCCGGATGTATGCCAATCGCCAGGCCTGAGCTTGGACGCTACCCCACCAGAGCGCGCATCATCAAAAACAACAACGACGGCCCCAGCAGGCACCCCAGTGCCGTATAAAACGCGGCGGTCAAACAGCCATAAGGCACCAGCTTCGGATCGGTCGCCGCCAGGCCGCCCGCCACGCCGCTGGAGGTGCCCATCAGCCCGCCAAAAATCACCGCGCTGCGGGGGTTGTTCAAGCCGATCAAAGGCGCCACGAAGGGCGTCATCACCATCACCAGAATGGCCTTGATCAACCCGGCGGCAATGGACAGCGCCATCACCTCGGAACTGGCGCCAATCGCCGCGCCAGTGACCGGGCCGACGATGTAGGTCACGGCACCCGCGCCAATGGTGGTGAGACTCACCGCATCGGTGTAGCCGAACGCCATCGCCACCCCGACCCCGGCCACGAAGGAAGACCCCACGCCGACAAACAGCGCCAGCACGCCGACGTATCCGGCGCGCTTGAGCTCATCCACACTCACGCCAAAGGCCGTGGCGACGATGGCAAAGTCGCGCAGCATCGCCCCGCCCAGCAGGCCGATGCCCGACAACAGCGGAATATCCACCACGCCTTTGGAACCACCGGTAAAGGCACCGCCCACATACGACAACACCAGCCCCAGCAGAATGGCGATGGCCGAGCCGTGCAGGCGGCCCTTGGTGAAGGTGTCGGAAATCCAGTAGGACACCCACATGGTCAGGCCGATCACCGCAAAGCCACTGATCAGGCCGTAGCCGGTGATCACTTTCATCATCGATTCGTACATGGCGATCACCCGGCTTCTTTGGTAGGAACAACTGCGCTCGGCTCACGGTTGCCGATGCGCACCAGCACCGGCACCAGGGCAAAGCCCAGCACCACGGCCAGGGTCCCGGCCAATATCGCCATGGGCCCGCCACTGATGGCGCCATACACGTTCTGCTGCGCCGCCATGGCCACCACGATCGGGATATAAATCGCTGCCCAGAAGCTCACGCCCGCCTCCGAGTTGCGGGTAAACCAGCCGCGTTTGCTCAGGTAACTGCCCAGGCCGATCAACAGCAGCATGGCGATACCCACCCCGCCGACGTTGGCCGGGATGCCCATCCATTTACCCAGCAGTTCACCGATAAACAGCCCTGCCAACGTACAAAACGCCAGAAACGCCACACCGTAGATAATCATGGTTGTTGTCCTCAAAGTGCTCGATCGAAATTGTTGTTTTTGTGCTTCGAAAGCCTTGGGTGGTGCTTTATCGGTGGCGGCGCTCCTCCTCTTGCAGCAGGGCCTGCAACGTATCCAGGCGCGCGCCTTCACAGGCGATCACCGTACCTTGTTCAAATACGCGGCGTGACAGGCCGGTGAGCACGGCGCCGGGTGGCAGCTCGATCTGCAGGCGCACGCCGCGTTCGTAAGCGCTTTGCACGGTGCCGCGCCAGTCGACGATGCGGCACATGTTGAAGGCCAGGTCATCGCGCAGTTGCTCCGGGTTGTGGATCGGCCGCGCGCGCGTGCTGCTCAGGTAGGTGATGCGCGGCGCCTTGAGCGGGACGAAAGCCTGGGCCAGGGCCTGGGCGGGTGCGTCAAGCAGCGCGCAATGAGACGGCACGCTCACGGCCAGGCGCCTGGCCACACCATTGCCTTGGATGCGTTGCGCGACACGGTTCATCGCGGCGTCGCTGCCGGCGATCACGGTCTGGTTGTCGGCATTGATATTGGCCAGGTACACCGGCGTCTGCGGGCTGTGGATCTGAGCCAGCACGTGCTCGACGGTGGATAACTCCACGCCGATGATCGCAGTCATGCCGTAGCCCTGTGGATAAGCCTGTTGCATCAGCTCACCGCGCAGGGCGACCAGCCGCACGGCATCAGCAAACGCCAACGCACCTGCAATCACCGCTGCCGGGTAGGCGCCAATGGACAAGCCCGCCACGTAATCCGGCGTGTGTTGCAGCAGGCGCGCATGGGCCACGCCAGCGATCAGCAGGCATAGCTGCACTGCGCGCGTCGACTCAAGGGCTTGCGCAGAATCGAGTGGGCGAACGTCCTCCCCCAAGGCACTGCTGGCTTCATCCAGCACATCAGCCGATAACCGTTGCAACATGCCCGGCCGCTGCGCGCCCTGCCCTGGGAACACCAGCAGGCTGCTCATGCCACGCCCTGCCAGGGGTCGAGTACCAGGTGCGCACCGCTGGCGGTCTTGAGCAGCACCCGCCGTGACGGGCCGGCCCACTCACGCAAGGCCACCGCACCAAACGGGGTTTGCAGTTGCAGGTCTACGGCGCATACCGCCTTGTCCAACGTCGCCAGAAGCGCCCGTGCCCTGTTGCGTTCCAGTGGCTCGGGTGCGCGCAGAATCAAATCCAGGTCACTCCCGGCATGCAGCGCTTCGATGCCGGTGGCCAACTCAAAACCCGCACTGCCACTGACGCCCCAACAGGTGTTCGCCAGCACCGGCCGTAGCTGTTCCAACGCCTGCAACGCGGGTAAATCCCGTGTAGACATCACGCCGCGCAAGGCTTCCGGCACCACGCGCCGGCGCACCGCTGCAACTGGCATCCGGGCAGCGAAGCGCTGCTCACGCAACCGCCCGCGCACACCGACCGCCACCTGGCCCGGCTCGGCGATGGCGCGACGCACCACCACCGGGTGGCCGGCGCCGAGCGCGTCCACCGCCCAGGCCGGCGCGTCGGCGGGCAGATGCGCCGGGGTCATGCCCCAGAGCAGGTCGTGGGCGTTCACCATTGCTCCCGCAACAGTTGGCGTACATGGCTGGAAGCGGCGCGGTGGGTGGCGCCGAGGCGACCACTCAAATCACTGCCGTCGACATCCTCGATCGCGCTGAGCAGGCAATCGCTGACCCGCACCACGTCCTCTGGTGTCGGCTGTTCAATCTGGCTCACAGACAACGTTTCCCAGAGCAAGCCAAGGCTGGCAAAGCTGTCGATGTCATAGGCCATGGGCGGCACGCTGGCGGCCAGGGCTTCCAGCTCCTCAACGCTGCGCAGGGTCACCCGCGCGGCCGAAGCCTTGCCCATGGCGTGCACCATCACACCGGGGTCGCGCAGGGCGATCAGGCGGTTGGCCTGGTAACCGTGGGCCAGGAACGCGCCGGACATCGCCTTGCCCACCAGCAGCGCGATCACCGGGTGCCCGGCCAAGCGGGCCCGGGCGTAGGCATCGGCGGCGGCGGCCAGGGCTTGATGGATACCGAGGGCTTCTTCGCGACGCCCGTAGGCTTGGCTCGGCACATCGACGATGGCGATGATCGGGCGCTTGTCGCCGCGGGCGATGGCTTCATCCACGGCTTTGGCCAGGCCCCAGCCTTCGAGCAAGCCGACTTCGCCGTTGCGCGCACGGGGGAAACGGTTGTGCGCGTCGGTGACCACAGCGATAAAGCGCACCGCGTGTTCACCCAGTACGCCGTCAGCGACTTTCAGCGAGTTAGGCAAACCCTCGACAGGCGTCGCGCCAGCGCTCAATGCATTGAACCACTGCAACCCTCTCATGCGCGTTCTCCCTGATACAGATCACGAACCGTCGCCGGGTCGATTTGCGCTGTGGCGTCCAATTCGGCCAAGCGTGCCAGGTAGAGATCGGCCTGCCGGCTGCGCTGTTGAGCGGGTAAGCCTGTGTGCAGCAGCGCGGTGATCGTCTGTTGGATCTGCGCTACATCGTCGGCCACGTAACGGTCGGCCAGGCCACTGTTGAAGCGCTGCTCGCCGCCGGTAAGGCTCCAGATGAAGGGCCGGTCGCGTGAGTCGTATTCTTCCAGGCCGGCTTCCTGTTCGATCACTTGCGGACCGTTGAGCCCCAGGCGCGCTTCACGGGTGACCACCAGGTAACTGCACAATCCGGCGGCGATGGACATACCGCCAAAGCAGCCGACACTGCCCGCCACCACGGCGATCACCGGCTGGTACTGGCGCAGGTCGACAATCGCCGCGTGGATATCGGCAATCGCCGCCAGGCCGAGGTTGGCTTCCTGCAGGCGCACACCGCCGGTTTCCAGCAGCAACACGGCGCGGGTGGGGATGCCTTTGCGGTTGTCTTCAGCGGCCAATTCCAGCGCCCCGGCGATTTTAGCGCCGCCGACTTCACCGAGGCTGCCGCCCTGGAAGTTACCTTCGATGGCCGCCACCACCACAGGCAAACCGTCGATGCTACCTTTGGCGATGATTACACCGTCGTCGGCCTGGGGCACCACGCCTTGCCGGCTCAGCCACGGCGACATGACGCGTTGGAACGGGTCGATCAGTTCGCGGTAGGAACCGGCATCCAACAAGGCCTTGGCCCGCTGACGCGCGCCCAGTTCGACAAAGCTGTGTTTAGCCAGCAAGTCAGTCATGACCGATCTCCTCGAAACCTTGCTCCAGGCGCAAGCGCACCACGCCAGGGGTGGCGCCGAAATCATGGATATCGATCTTCAGCGCTGGCGGCGTCTGTTCCTGGAAGATCCGTTCGAACAGGTGCTGCCAGCGTTGCTGGGCACCATTGACCGAGGTCTGCACCTGGATGCTCAGCGTGCCGGGCGTACCCGGTTCCAGCAGCACTTCCAGGTCGCCGGAGCCGACGCAACCCACCAGCGCACGGCCTTTGGGTGGCTGCCCGGCGGGGAATTCAAAGGATAAGGTTTCCATCACAACGCTCCGTCGAGGCGGTCGATAAACAGGCAGGCGGCCAACAGGTCGGCGGCGCCACCGGGGGAGGCATTCAGGGCCAGGAGTTGCTTGTCCAGTTCGTGCAGGTGGCGGCGCCCGGCGAGGGTTGCGCTGCCGCCGGCCTCCAGCACCGCTTGTGCGCCGCGTTGCATGGCTTGCAGGCCTTCGGTGCCGGCGCGGTAGAGCACGCAGGTGTCGGCCAGCTCGGTCATGATCGCCAGCAACGCGTCGAGACGGGCGTTCTGTTCACCGGCATTTTGGCGGCGGCTTTTATGCAGTTGCGGCAGGCCGCGTTGCATCACGGAAGGGAAGCCCAGTTGCGCCTCTTCACGGGCACCGCGTGCGCCGTAGCGTTGAGCGACCTGGGCGCCGTGGCTCATCGGTTGAGGGGCATCGCGGTCGTTGAGCAGGGCTAATCTGGCGGCATTCAGCGTTATGGCACGCGGTTGCAGGGCTGCCGATGCGGTCAACAAGCCCAGCGCCCAGATCGCACCTCGATGGGTGTTCACACCCTGGGTGGTGGCAAGCATCGCCTGCTCGCCTTCGCGACCGATACGCCCGAGGGCTTCACGCAGAGGCAAACCGACTTCACCGACTTCAATCGCAGCCTCAGCCATTGCCTTGAACATCGGCCACAGGGACAGCGCCGAAGCGTGCATCAGCCCCAGGTGCAAATCGCTGTGGGCACCGTTGCCACGACGGTCCACCAGGGCGGGCTTGGGCGACAGGTCGGCTTCATCGATCAGCGCCTCGACGGCCATATCCGCCAGGCGATCCGCGAGGCTCAGTTCATGCAGTTTGAGAGCGCGCATTTACCAGCTCCTGAATTTGGCGGGCGGGTTGTACAGGCCACCGGACCACTCCACCAGGTCGGCCACGCTCTTGGCGGCCAACAACTCGCGGGAGGCGTCGGTGCGGCGAATCCCCAGGTCCTCGGGCAAGGCGATCAAGCCTTCGCGGCGCATGCGCGCGGTGTCCTTGGGGTTGTGGCGCATGCCGATGGCGGTCACCCCGGCGACGGCGGCGATCATCGCCTGGCGTTCTTCCAGGGAACGCGCCTTGTACAGGTAGGCGATGCCTTCTTCGGTGAGCAGGTGGGTGACGTCGTCGCCGTAGATCATGATCGGCGCCAGGGGCATGCCGCTTTTGCGCGCCACCTCCACCGCGTCGAGGGTGTTGACGAAGGTGGGCTTGCCGCCTTCCTGGAAGGTTTCGACCATTTGCACCACCAGTTTTTTGCCGCGTTCGAGCAAGGCTTCGGGCGCATCGTCGTGGCGCATATCCAGCCAGGCCGGGGTGCCATGACGGCGGCCGCGTGGGTCGTGGCCCATGTTCGGCGCGCCGCCAAAACCGGCGAGGCGGCCACGGGTCACGGTGCTGGAATGGCCATCACCATCGACTTGCAGGGTGGCGCCGATAAACAGGTCCACGGCGTATTGGCCGGCCAGTTGGCAGAACATCCGGTTGGAGCGCATCGAGCCGTCGCGGCCGGTGAAGAACACATCCGGCCGTGCGGCGATGTAGTTTTCCATGCCCAGTTCGGTGCCGAAGCAATGCACGCTTTGCACCCAACCGCTTTCGATGGCCGGGATCAGCGTGGGGTGCGGGTTGAGGGTCCAGTTGCGGCAGATCTTGCCCTTCAGGCCCAGGGACTCGCCGTAGGTGGGCAGAATCAGCTCGATGGCGGCGGTGTTGAAGCCGATGCCATGGTTGAGCGACTGCACATTGTGTTTTTCGTAGATGCCACGGATCGCCATCATCGCCATCAGCACATGCACCGGCTTGATATGGCGCGGGTCACGGGTGAACAGCGGCTCGATGTAGAACGGTTTGTCGGCCACCACCACGAAATCCACCCAACTGGCGGGGATGTCGACGCGGGGCAAGTCGGTGACGTCATCCACCAACTGGTTGACCTGCACGATGACGATGCCATCGCTGAAGGCTGCCGGCTCGATCAGCGCCGGAGTATCTTCGGTACTGGCGCCGGTGTAGATATTGCCGGCACGGTCGGCCATGAACCCGGCGCAGAGGACGACGTTGGGGATCAGGTCCACCACCAGGCGGGCATAGAGTTCGATGTAGGTGTGAATCGCTCCGATTTCCAGCAGGCCGTCTTCCAGCAACTGGCTGATGCGCAGGGATTGGGTGCCGGCGAAAGAGAAATCCAGCTTGCGGGCGATGCCCTTTTCAAACAGGTCCAGGTGCTCGGAACGGCCGACACTGGGCATGATCATGTGCAAATCGTGGAGCTTGGCGGGGTCGGCCTTGGCCAGGGAGCGCGAAAGGAAATCGGCCTGCTTCTGGTTGTTGCCCTCCAGCACCACACGGTCGCCGGGGAGGATCAGGGCTTCCAGCGCTTCGACGATTCGGTCACTGGGCAACACCGCCCCGTCTGCGTACTTTTTGACCAGCCCGAGCCGCCGCTGCTTCTCGTCGCGCCGCCGCGTCCAGCGCGAGTCGGGGTTTATTGTTGTTGTCATGGTCGCTCCACGGGTTTGCTGTCGTGGGGCTTACCTTAGGAGTGATTGAGGGGGCCATCAATCAAGCTGGGCGTTGGACTGTTACGCCTGGGTTAATGATGGCTCAATGAACACGGGCGTTCAGGTGCTGTGCCATTCGCTGCGGTGGAACCATACGGTCCTGAACAATGCCAACGCTGCAAAAACGTGCAGCCCCAACACGGCCGCCCAACTCCACTCCCAGAGGCGTGATAGCGCCTGTGCGTAAACCGGCAACAGCAGCAAGAGCAGCGCCACCAGCGCGCAGCCGCCCAGTTGCTCCCAGTTTCTCAAGCGACTGGGACGGGAGACTATCGCGTAACCCAGCAGGGCGCCCAGGCACACCATCAGCAGGCTCAGCAAGTCGTGCTCGTCGACGGGAGGCCAGCCCAGCAGGTTGAGCGGCAAGCACACCGCGAACAAGGTGAACGCGCAAATCGAGACATACACAAAGGCGTATTCAAGCGCGTCCAGCAGACGATCACGGATAAACCCTCGGGCCTGTTTATCTTCTTCCGGAGTAGGCCTCTCGGATATCGCCACCGCCAGCAGACCCGAGCCAAGACCGCCCAGGGTCATGACCACAAAGTTGCTCACTACGCCCCTGATTGCCTTATCGGCACCGACCAGCTTTAGGCTTTCGAGGTACACCAGGATAAACACCGCGCCTGCGGTGGTAATCATGAACCCCCACAGCTTTGCGCGGTTGGACTGCACGTTCATGGTCACCGCCGCCGTGAGCACCAGCACCCCGAACCACATCAACAACGCGCCGGTAAAACGGTTGAGGTCGTACAGCCAGGCAAACCCATCCAAAAGCCACATTGCGTCGATACTTCTGTCGAAAAACTCCCTTGGCTATCGGCAGTGGGGCGGGGATCTTTACGATGAAGGGATCAGATGCTGCGCGGCAAGGTATGCCTCTGTGGCGAGCGGGCTCGCCACCCTTGTTCAGTGGTGTCTGTTAAATAGCGGTCCCAAATAGGGAATGATCGGTCCCTGTTTGGGACCGTTTCAAGATGCAGGCGCCGGGCTGACCTGCTCAAGGGCTCTATCAACCAGCAACTGCCCCAACGCGGCCATCTGCTGAATCCCGAGCATGATTGCGCGCTGGGATAAGTCCAGGTCGAAGGCCAGATTGCAGGTGAGTGCGTTGAGGGAGGCCAGGGTTTCGCTGGCATTGACCAGCAGGGTTTCGGTGTTTTGGTGGGGGTTTACGGTGAAGAGGGGCGGATTGGGGGTAGGTTTGATCATGTTGAAACTCCTAAACAGTAGTAAGGAGCGCCACCGTTCGCTTGCACGCGAATGAGGGTGGCGACCGTGCGCAGGTGTGCAAGACCGGGCCTGTTTAGGACACCCAGCAGGTCCGAAAACCTCCTGCGCGCAGCCGCCATAAAGCAGCGAGCACAAAAAACGCCCGTTGGTTGGCAGGGCGTTTGTACGCCTAAACAGTTTCGTCGGACTTGCACGTCCGTGTCACCGTTTTTTGCGATGACGGGACGAAGACTAGGCCTGCTGTCCGCACGCGACAAGTTCACGCACACCCCAAAGTCTTGCAGGAAAAATCCGAGAGCCCGCCCAGCGAGCTCTCGTCCGTGCAGACGGTCAGCCGCGCTTGCGCTGGGCCCAACCCCAACTCAACCCCAGCACCGCCGCCACGCCCGAGGCGCAGAGTACGCTCAGCTTGGCAGCGGACAGCAGGCTGGTATCGTCGAATGCCAGCGAGGCGATGAAGATCGACATCGTGAAACCGATACCCGCCAGCAAACCCACCAGCATCACCCCGGACCAGGTGACCCCCTGCGGCAACTGGCACAACCTGGATTTGACCAACAGCCCGCACGCCAGCATGACCCCGACCGGCTTGCCCACCACCAAGGCCAGCATCACCGCGATGAACACGTGCTGGGACATGCCTTCTGCCAGGTTGGCACCGGCCAGGCTCACCCCGGCGTTGGCCAGGGCGAACAGCGGCATGATGCCGAACGCCACCCAGGGATGCAGCGTGGCCTGGATCCGTTGTACGGGCGAAAGCATCTCGCGCTGGGCCTGGCGTATCTGCTTGAGCGGTTGAGTGACGGTGTGCGGATCGGGGCCTTTTGCGGAGAACTTGTCGACCAGCTCATGAAAGTTGCGTTGCAGGCTTTCCAGCGGACGCTCACGCATCGGCATCGAACGCACCGGGCTCATCAACCCCAGCAGCACGCCGGCCAGTGTCGGGTGCACGCCGGTCTTGAACAGGCCGTACCAGACAATCGCTCCCGGCAGGATGTAGATTGCCATCTTGCTGATGCCCATGCGCTGGAACAGCAGCACCATCAGGACGCCGCCCAGAGCAATCATCACGCCGCTGTAGTCGAGGCTGGCGGTGTAGAACAGCGCGATGATCAGAATCGCGACGATGTCATCGATGATTGCCAGGGCCAGCAACAAAATCCGCACGCCGCCGGGAATAGACTTGCCCAACAACGCCAGGACGCCCACCGCGAAGGCAATGTCCGTGGCGGTCGGCACCGCCCAGCCATTGCTGGCCGGCGTGCCATGGTTGATCGCCAGGTAAATGAGCGCCGGCATCAGTACGCCACCCAACGCGGCCCCCAGCGGCAACAGGGCCATCTTCAAGCTCGCCAGGGCACCGTCGTGGATTTCCTGGCGAATCTCCGCGCCCACCACCAGGAAAAAAATCGTCATCAGGCCATCGTTCACCAGAAAGTGCAGCGACCGGGAAACACTCCAGTCGCCGAACCCCAGGCTCACCTGGGTATGCCAGAGATGATCATAGCTGGCGGCATACGGGCTATTGGCCCAGGCCAGGGCAACGAGGGCCGCCACCAGCAAGGCGATACCGCTGACCGCTTCGATATGGGAGAACCGCTCCAGAGCGGACAACGCGCGCTCGGTGAGTACCTGCGGGCGAGGAATAGCGCGGGAGACCGATTGTTTTAAAGACACGGGGGTACTCCGTTGGCGGCCCGACCAACGCTTGAGATTTAACCTGCTGCACGCGACACGCGGCACAGCACCCGCGGCGATGATAAGAAGCCGACGCGACGGATGCAAACCCGATGCAGCGCATCGAATGAACCTGTGGCCCGTGAGCCATTCCTCGAACGCGAACCACAGGTGGTAAGGTTGAACCGCATCAAGCGCCGATGCGCCATCACCGACACCCAATGGCGTGGCTTCTTTTAATCCAACCACCTGCGAGGTTTCATGCAGATCGAGTTACAGGAGATTCGCGATCACCTTCACCGTTTCCCGCCTTTCGACGCGCTGCCGCTCGAATCGCTGGAGAGCATCGCCCGGCGCATTGAAGTCAGCTACTTCAAGGCCGGCGCCGAAATCCTTGAAGCGGGAGCGGTTATCCAGCATCTGCATTACGTGCGCAGTGGCGCCGTGGAGATTTATCGACGCAACGGCGAACTCTACGACCGCCTGGTCGAGGGCGATATCTTCGGCCAGGCAGGCTTGCTGCGCAGTAACAAAGTGCGCTTTCCGGCCAGGGCGCTGGAAGACAGTCTGATTTACTTTATCCCCGCCGAGCTGTTCGCCGAACTGTGCGCGCAAAACGACACCTTTGCTGATTTCGTCGAAGCCGAAGGGCATTCCCGGCTCAAGACCGCAGTGGAGTCCCAGGGCCGGGCGAGCGAACTGATCCAGCTGAAAACGCGCGCGCTGATCTCGCGTTCACTGGTATGGGTAACCGCCGACACTTCTGTACACGAAGCCGCCAAGGTCATGACCGAACAGAGCGTGTCGTGTGTCGTGGTGATGGCGCCGGGTGATGGGCAGCACGCCAGGATGGTGGGCCTGGTCACCGACCGCGACCTGCGCACCCGCGTCGTCGCGGCAGCGCGCAGCGATACCGCCACCGTGATCAGCGAGATCATGACCGTCGACCCAGCAGCAATCCAGGCCGACGACTCCGTGTTCGAAGCCATGCTGGTGATGCTGCGCCGCAATATCCACCACCTGCCGGTGATGCATAAGGGGCACACCCTGGGGTTGATCAACCTGTCGGACATCATCCGCTACGAGTCCCAGAGCAGCCTGTACCTGGTCAATCGCATCTCCAACCAGACCTCAGCCGAAGGCCTGCGCGGGTTACTGCGCGATTTGCGTGGCACTTATATCCGTATGGTCCGCGACGGTGCGACTGCCCACATGATCGGCAGTGCGATTTCGGGTATTGGCCGGGCGTTCACCCAGCGTCTGCTGGAGTTGGCCGAAAAAAAGTTGGGCCCCCCGCCGGTGCCTTATTGCTTCATGGTCCTGGGCTCGATGGCACGCGATGAGCAACTGCTGGTCACCGATCAGGACAATGCGCTGGTACTCGACGACCAATTCGACCCCGCGCTGCATGACGGGTATTTCCGCAGCCTGGCCACCTTTGTCAGCGACGGCCTCGCTGCCTGTGGCTACAGCTATTGCAAAGGCGGGATCATGGCCACCAACGACCAGTGGCGCCAGCCGTTGCGCGTGTGGAAGGCCTACTTTGAGCAATGGATAGAAAAACCCAACCCCGCGACGTTGCTCAACAGCTGCATTTTCTTCGACCTGGATGGGGTGTACGGCCAACTTGAACTGGTGCAGACGCTCAAGGCCCTGTGTGCGCAAAAATCCAGCCGGCACCCGGCCTTTTTGCATGCGATGGCGCGAATCGCCCTGAACCGCACGCCCCCCCTGGGGTTCTTCCGCACGTTCGTGGTGGAAACGGACGGTCGGCAAAAGCGCATCATCAATCTCAAGGGCCGAGGCACCGCACCGCTCACTGACCTGATTCGTATCCATGCCCTGGCCTGCGCCAGTACGGCGCAGAACTCGTTTGATCGGCTTGAGGCCATCAGCAACACCCAATTGTTGCAGCCCGAAGCGGTCGAACATCTGCGCTACGCCTTGGAATTTCTTTCCATGGTGCGCATCCGCCATCAGGCCGAGGCCATGGAGCTAGGCGAAACGCCAGACAACTACATCGAGCCCGAGCGCTTCTCCACCAGCGAACGGCACAACCTCAAGGAGGCTTTCCAGGTGTTGAGCAATGCGCAGAACTTCCTGCGCTTTCGCTACCCGGCCAAGGGACGGCCGAACCAGTGAGACGTTCTTCAACGGTCGGACCTCACGAACATCTGGACTGGGCTGACCGGTTCCAGGCACTGGCACAGGAAGCACGTCACCCAAGCCTGCAAAAATTCTATCGTGCGGGGGCAGTTGCCGCGCAAACGCCCATTGAACAGGTGCAACTGCTGGCCATGGATGTGGAGACCACCGGCCTGAACCCCAACGCTCACAGCATTGTCAGCATCGGCCTGATCCCGTTCACGCTCAAGCGCATACGCTGCGGCCAGGCGCTCTACTGGGTGATCAAGCCGCCGTCGGAGTTGAACGAACAGTCGGTGACGTTCCACCACATCACGCATTCAGACGTGCTGAATGCGCCGCCCATTGCCGATGTACTGGATGCACTGCTCGACACCATGGCCGGTAAGGTGATGGTGGTGCACTACCGGAATATCGAGCGCGGTTTCCTGGACCAGACCCTGCGCCGGCAGTTGGGCGAAGGCCTGCAATTTCCCATCATCGACACTATGCAGCTTGAAGCGCGCATGCACCGAGGCAAACGCCGCTGGGTCGACCGGTTGCTGCGCCGTACGCAATCTTCGATCAGGCTGGCCGACAGCCGCGAGCGCTATCATCTGCCCAGCTACCATGCCCATCACGCGCTCACGGATGCGTTGGCCACGGCGGAATTGTTCCAGGCGCAGATCGCCCATCATTATGGGCCGGACACACCGATCGAGACGCTGTGGGATTAAGCCCAAAAAAAGGTGCGCCCTGCGGCTAATGCCAGTCAGTTAAGAGATAGAACGAGCCACCGGTACCTGTGGCGAGCGGGCTTGCCCCGCGTTGGGCTGCGCAGCAGCCCCAAAACTTAGCCCCGGACCTGCCTGGCACACTGCGGCGCTTTTATTGGGGCTGCTTCGCAGCCCAACGCGGGGCAAGCCCGCTCGCCACAGTTACAGTGTTCCTCCTTAACTGACTGACATTGCGCCCTGCGGCGCACCTTTTTTACAACGATGACTCAGTCTTCGCCTCGCCCCTCAGGATCGCGGCTCCGACATCAGCCCCTTGACCAGGGAAACGCAGCCCAGCATCAACACGATGGCGAACGGCAATCCCGTGGAAACCGCCATGGCCTGCAAGGCAACCAGCCCGCCGCCAAGCAGCAGGGCGATAGCAATCACACCCTCGATGACCGCCCAGAACACCCGTTGCGGCACCGGTGCGTCTACCTTGCCGCCCGCGGTAATGGTGTCGATCACCAACGAGCCGGAATCGGAGGAGGTGATGAAGAACACGATGACCAGGATAATCCCCAGCAATGAGGTGATTTCCTTGAGTGGCAAGTGCCCCAGCATGGCGAACAACTTGAGCTCCAGCACCGCGTCCTTGACGCCCATGAAGCCTTGGAGCGTGGTCTGGTCGATGGCAGTGCCACCGAAGGTAGTCATCCACAATACCGAGACCAGCGACGGCACCAGCAGTACCGAAATCAAAAACTCACGCACGGTGCGGCCACGGCTTACGCGGGCGATGAACATGCCGACAAACGGCGACCAACTGATCCACCATGCCCAATAGAACGCCGTCCAGCCCTGGGTGAACTGCGTGTCGGTGCGCCCGAAGGGGTTGGACAGCGCGGGCAGGTATTCGACGTAGGTCACCAGGTTTTTGAAGAAGCCGCTGAAGATCGCCAGGGTTGGGCCTACGACGATAATGAACAGCAACAGAAGCAGCGCCAGCCCCATGTTGATCTGGGACAGCAGCTTGACGCCCTTGTCCAGGCCGGACAGTACCGACCACAGCGCAATCAGCGTAATGCCAATGATCAGCACCACCTTGCTCAGGTTCGTCGACTGGATGCCAAACAGGTATTCGATACCCGCTGCCGCCTGCTCAGCACCGATCCCCAAGGATGTCGCAAGGCCGAACAAGGTGGCGAACACCGCCAGGATATCGATGATATGCCCCGGCCAGCCCCAGACGCGTTCCCCCAGCAACGGGTAGAAGATCGACCGGATCGACAGCGGCAAACCCTTGTTGTACGAAAACAACGCCAGCGACAGCGCGACAATCGCGTAGATCGCCCAAGGGTGCAGGCCCCAGTGGAATATTGTCGAAGCCATCGCCAGGTCGGCGGAAACCTTCATGTCCCCGGCCGCGCCACCGAGTGGTGCCCAATCGGTGCGCACACCATTGGGATCGAGGGTCACTCCGCCCATCGACGCCGCATAATGCGACATGGGCTCGGCAACGCCGTAGAACATCAAGCCGATCCCCATACCGGCGGCAAACAGCATTGAAAACCAGCCTATATAGGTATGATCCGGCGTGGCGTCCCGGCCTCCAAGCCGCACTTTGCCCAGAGGCGAAACGATCAGCGCCAGGCACAACACGACGAAGATATTGGCCACGCTCATGAAGAACCAGGCCAGATGGCCGGTCAGCCAATTGCGTATCGCACTGAATAACGGCTCGACTTCGTTCTGCAGCGCCAGCGTCAAAATGACGAACAGCACAATGGTCGCCGCCGAGATGATGAAAACCTTGCCATGGATGTCCAGCGAAAAGGAAAACTCGCCCTTGATGTTGTCTTGACCGATTACATAATCGGTATCGATCAAATTGGCTGCCCCGCTTGGCGCCGGGATGCCATCCTCACTCGAAGTGTGGGGATTGGCCGGTATATCAGCCATAGGTTTGTCACCCATACAGGCCTCCTTGGTAGTGGCGCGTTGTTGCACGCGCTCGTTTATTGACTCCGCTGTTCCTATGGTTAACGAGAGAGGTGAAGGAACTATCCTACAAGCTCCGCCGCTTGGACGGAGCAAAAGCGTGTGAGGCGTTTATGACCCGTATGCAGGGCGTTACGTTCCCCTCCTTGGTCATCACCCGGTATCTACACCCGCACGGGTTGCGCTCAGGCCAGCCCGGACTCTACCAGCAGCGCTTCAAGCCCCATCAAATCCGGCACTTTCGCCACATGCTCGCCCACCTGCACCGCCGCCAGCTCCAGCGGGCACAAGGGCACGTCCACGTAGCTCAACTCACTGTCGAGCTTGTACGAGCGCGGAATCCCCTGGATCACCAGTGCAATGAACTTCAACGTTGGCCGCCCGCCCAGTGCGTTCAGTACCACGATGCGTGAGCGTTCGCCGGTCAAGCTGGCTTCGCCGCAGGCCGCTTCAAAGCTGATCAAGGGTATTTGCCGGTCGCGCCAGGTGACTTGCCGCAGATACCACGGCGGTGCGTCGCTGGCCGGTTCGCCGCGCTGGAAGTCGATGAGTTCGGCCACGGCGACGTTGGGCAGCACCAGGTGACGGTCAGCCAGCGGCAGCAGCAGGCCGGTGAGTTGGCTGGTGCGATGGTCAAGCATGGGACTTGCTCCAATAGGCGATGCTTTCCAGCAGCACCGACTCCTGATACGGCTTGCCGAGGTAGTCGTTGACGCCGATGGCCATGGCGCGGTCGCGGTGTTTCTGGCCGGTGCGCGAGGTGATCATGATGATCGGCAGGCGCATCAGGCGGGGGTCGTTGCGCACCTGGATCGCCACTTCGAAGCCGTCCATGCGTGGCATTTCGATGTCGAGCAGCATCAGGTCCGGGGTGTGCTCCTCGAGCACGGCCAGGGCGTCGATGCCATCCTTGGCGGTGAGCACGTTCATGCCGTTGCGTTCCAGCAGGCGGCTGGTGACTTTGCGCACAGTGACCGAGTCATCCACCACCAGCACCAGCAGCGGGCGCTTTTTCAGCGGGTCATGGAGGATCAGCGGCGCATCGAGCGCTTGCGCCGGCAGGGCCGGTTGCCGTGCGCGGATATGCGCCAGCAGGTCGATGATCAGCACCACGCGACCGTCGCCCAGGATGGTCGCGCCGGACACGCCCTGCACCCCGGCAAACTGTGAGCCCAGGCCCTTGACCACAATCTCCCGGGTCCCGGCCATCGCATCCACGTGCACGGCCACATGCCGCTCATTGCAGTGCACCAGCAGCAACGGCACCGGCTGGTATTGGCCCAGCAGTGTCGGGCGGCCGACGGTGTGCAACAGGTCACCCAGGTAGAACAACTCGTAGCGCTGGCCGGCATATTCGTAGCACGGCGGGTCCTGTTGATAGTGACCCGCCAGTTCATGGGGCAGCACACGCACCAGGCTTTCGATGGTGTTGAGCGGGATCGCGTATTGATCGTCCGCGCATTGCACCATCAGCGCGCGGTTGACCGACACGGTAAACGGCAGGCGAATGCGAAAGTGCACGCCCACCCCCGACGTCGACTCAATGAACATCGAACCGCCGAGCTGGCGCACTTCTTCGTGCACCACGTCCATGCCCACGCCACGCCCGGAAATCTGCGTGATTTTTTCAGCGGTGGAAAACCCCGGCTGCAGGATGAACTGCAACACGTCGCGGTCGCTCATCTCCTGGTTGGGGTCGAGCAGGCCGCGCTTGATCGCCTTGCGCCGCACCGCATCCAACGGCACGCCAGCGCCGTCGTCGCGAATATCGAAGACGATGTCGCCGCCTTCGTGGGTCAGGTCCAGGGTGACGCGGCCTTTTTCCGGCTTACCGGCCTGCAGGCGTACCTCGCGGGACTCCAGGCCATGGTCGACGGCGTTGCGCAGCATGTGTTCCAGCGGCGCCGCCATGCGCTCGAGCACGTTGCGGTCCATCTCGCCTTCGGCATTGCCGACGATGAATTCCACATCCTTGCCCAACTCACCCGCCACCTGGCGCACGATGCGCTTGAGGCGCGGCAGCATGCGTTCGAACGGCACCATGCGCGTGCGCATCAGGCCTTCCTGCAACTCGGTGTTGATACGCGCCTGTTGCTGCAGCAGGTCGTGGGCATCCTGGTTGCGACGCTCGAGCGTGTCCTTGAGGTCGAGCAGGTCGGAGGCCGATTCGGACAGCGCGCGGGACAATTGCTGCAACTGCGAATGGCGGTCCATTTCCAGCGGGTCGAATTCTTCGTAGCCCAGGCGCTCGGCCTCGGCCTGCTGGCGACTGAGGATGCGCCCCTGGGTTTCGGTGTCGAGCCGGCGCAGTTGGTCGCGCATGCGTTCGATGGTGGTTTCGACTTCGTGCAGGGCAATGCTCGCATCGTTGACCTGCTGCTCGATGCGCCCACGAAAGATCGAGGTTTCACCGGCCAGGTTGACCAGGTCGTCCAGCAGGTCGGCGGAAATCTTTACCATATCGGCGCCAGGGTCGACGACCGCTTCGGCCTTGCCCGCAGGAAACGTCACCGGCACCACCGGCTCAGCGTTCGGGTGCACCAGGCTTTTGATCCGTTCGATAAGCTTATCCACCGAACCCACCGGCAACCCATCGGCGACGGCATCGATCATCTGCGCCAGGCGGTCATGGCAGCCTTGCAGCAGCGCGAACAACTCGGCGGTCGGCGCCAGCAAACCGGCGGACAACCCCTCGTAGAGAAACTCCAGTTCGTGGGCCAGGTCGCCAATCGGCCCGATCTCGACCATGCGCGCACCGCCCTTGAGGGTGTGCAGGTCGCGCAGCAGGGTTTCCACCTCCTGGCGATTGCCGGGCTCGGCCTGCCAGCGCAACAGGGCGCTGCCTGAGCTGTCGAGGATATCGGCGGCTTCTTCGAGGAAAATATCCAGCAACTCCGGGTCGGCGCCCGAGGTTTCCTGCACGCTGGCTGGCGCTGGCGGCATGCTGCCCTGACGCAGTTCGCGCAGTTTGGCGACCCACTCGGCGCTGTCGCTCAACGGCTGGTGCTGTTGCAGTTCATCCAACTGCAAAGCCAGGCGTTCGTGGCAGGCCATCAGCACCTGGGACAGCTCAGTGGAATAGCTGTAGCGACGGTCCACCAGCCCCTCATACAGGCATTCCAGCTCGTTAGCCAGGTCGCCCACCGGGCCGACTTCGGCCATGCGCGCGCCGCCCTTGAGGGTGTGCAAATCCCGCTGCAGCGAGGACAACGGCGCGGCATTGTCGGGGTCCAGCAGCCATCGTTTGAGGGACTGCCCGGCGCTGTCGAGGATATCCACGGCTTCTTCGAGGAAGATCTCGACGATCTCATCGTCCATCGGCGCTTCGTGCTGCAGCCGCGCCGTGGCGGCACCCAGCTCGGAGATACTCAAGGCGCGACTGCCGTCGCTTTTGATCAGGCCGGTGGCGGACGGGTCGAGGGCCCCTTCCAGTAATTCGCGCAGGGCCAGCACCCGTGCCGGTGCCGGGCTGATTTCCTGGCCGGCGGCCAGTTGGTCCAGCATGTTGATCAGGGCGTCATGGGCCTGTTCGGCCTCCTGGAAAAACCGCGCGCTGACCGCCAGGCTGCTTTCTTCCACGGCGCCATAGAGGTCGAGCAAGGCCTCGCATAATTCATCGATGGGGTGCAGGTCGGCGCTGTGCGCGCCCTGCCCCAATGTGGTCAGTTCATCCAGCAGCGCGGTGAGTTCCTGGCGCTCGCCGGGGTGTTCCTGCCAATGACGCAGCAGGCTTTCGGCGTCCAGCAGGATGTCCATGCCCTGGGCGAGGAAGTTGGCGATCAGTTGCGGGTCGCGCTTGATGCGCAGGCCGTTATTGGGCGCATCGAGCAGCGCTTCAAGCTGATGTTCGAGCAGGCGCTGGGTGCGCGTGATCAGGTCCGCCGCGCCGTTGATCGGCACCAGCAGGTTGCTGTCCAGTTGGCGCAACCCGCGTTGGAACAGGCCTTCGGCCTCCAGCAGCAACTCCACTTCGTCCAGGTCCAGTGGCAGGCGACGGGCCTTGTATTCGCGGGTCAGGTGATCGAGTGGGCGCGCCAGTTCGGCGATGGGCAACACCCCGGCCATGTAGGCGCTGCCCTTGAGGGTGTGCAGGGCGCGCTGCAGTTCATCGCTGACTTGCAGCGGCACATGTTCGGTGGCCTGTTGCAGGAAGTGGTTGAGGCTGTCGAGATGGCTTTGCGCTTCGTTGCGAAAGATCTCCAGCAGCATCGGGTCATGGGGCTCGACGGCCGGCGCGGCGGCACCGCTGGCCAGGGCGTGGGCGCGGGCGGCCAGGGCGTCGACTTCATTGCGTTGGCGTTGGGCGTGATGGGCAAAGTCGGCGATCAGTTCCGGCAACAGCGCCACGGCTTCGTCCAGCACCTGCCGTACTTCGGGGCCGAGGGCCACACTGCGCTCCAGCACGCGGTTCAGGAGGTTTTCCACGGCCCAGGCCAGCTCGCCCAGCACCAGGGCGCGCACCATGCGGCCACTGCCTTTGAGGGTATGGAAGGCACGGCGCATTTCGCCCTGGGCGGCTTTGTCGGCGCTGTTGGGCAGGTGACGATGCAGCACGTCAAGGACTTCGGCGGCTTCTTCGAGGAAGACCTCACGCAGCTCGTCGTCGATGGGTTCTTCATCGGCCGGTGGCGGCAGCAGGCTGCCGGGCCGTTGCAGGGCCGGCGGGTTGAGGCGCGACGTGGGGCTGGCCAGTGCGTCGAACTGCGACTGGCTCGGCGCAAGCTCGCTCGACAGCGCGCCCTCAGGCGGGACCAGCGCCTGGCGCCAAGGTTTTTCCGCCGGCAGGTAACCCAACGCCGCGAGGCTGCGGGTGGCCAACTCCAGCACCCGCTCACCGGCGACGTCGGGGTCCAGGAGCATGCGTTCCAGGTAGTACTCCAAGCTGCTGATCACGTCGGCGAAGTCCCCTAACTGCGCCTCGGACGGCGAGCTGTCGTTGACCATCAACTGTTCGCCGACATAATCGGTGCAACCGCGCATCAGGCTCGCGGCGCGCGGCAACGGAATCATCGCCAACGCGCCGCGCACCTGGCTGAGCAGCTCCGGCAGGGATTCCAGGCGCTGGCGATCCCAGTCGGCTTCGATGCAGTCAATCACCAGTTCCTTGGCCTGCTTCAGGCACTGACAGGATTCGCGGATCACCAACTGGTGAATCTGGGTCAGGTCGGTGGTGGGCAGGCGGTTTTCTTCACGGCTTTGCGGCTCGACATTGCCGGCCATGCCCGCCAGCGTGGCTTCGACGTACAGCAAGGCGCCGGCAACGTCCATCAGCACCGCGTCGCTGGGCTCGCGATGCCCCTGGGCCAGGCTCAATACCACGGCCAACTGGTCGATGATCACCTTGCGCGGCTGGCCAAACCCCAGCACCGCCAGCGTGTCGGCGATCTGCCGCAGGGGCGCCAGCAACGCCTCGAGGTCGTCGGTGTGCTGGCGGTCACTGCGCACGAACAGATCAAGGCGTTCCTTGACCCGCACCAACTCCTCACACAGAGCACCGAGCACCGAGCCCATGGCATTGCGGTCGGGCCCGGCCAGGCGTGCGCGCTCGGCGTCGACCACGGCGCTGTCGGGCAACGCCTCGTCCAGCCTGTAGCGTTCTTTCAAACTTTGCATGCGCGGGGTCGGCCGAGTGACCTTGGCGACGTAGAACAGCAGGCTCTTGAGCAGGTCATCCGGCGCAGCCTGGTTGATACCTCCAATGCCCTGGGTCAGCAGGCGCTTGAGTTGTTTGTCGCTGGCCTTGAGCAAACTGCGCAGTGCCGGGCTGTTGGCGATCACGCCGGTGAGCATGCCTTCGACCAACGCCGAGGTGACTTGCCATAACGGCAACAGCGGTGCGCCCTGGCACAGCGCTTCGAGGCGCGCGAACACCCGTGCCATGTCTTCCAGGTTGCTCGGCCCGTGGTCTTCACGCAGCAGGCCGGCGAGGGCCTGTTTCAACAGCAGGTGCCATTGGCGCAGTTGTTCGTGAAGGTCCGGCAGCGCGCGTTGGGCCAGGGCCTCGTCCGACAGCGGCACAATCGCCGGCAGTTGCGGGCTGAACAGGCTGGTTTCCGACAGCAGGCTTTCACCCCGCGCGCTGCGCAGGTCATTGAGCAGCGGCAGCACCACCAGCGGCAAATCACGCCGAGCACTGTGCACCCGGTCGAGGTACAGCGGCAGCTGGCCGAGCGCCTGTTGCAGCAGACGGAGGCTTTCATCGCGTTGGCTGACCTGCCCGGCCTGGAGTGCCAGGGCCAGCGCCTCGATCTCTTCAGCCAGCAGCGCCGCGCCGTAGAACTCGACCATTTGCAGTGCGCCATGCGCCTGGTGGATACCGGCCAGGCATTGGCTGATCACGTCGCCGTCGTGGGTTTCGACAAACGCGTCCAGCGCCGAACGGGCCTGTTTCAGGGTTTCGGCAATCTCGCCCTTGACCCATTCGAGGGCCACGTAGTCGTGCCGATCAACCATAACTGCTCCGCTTAGAATTCATGGGTTGCTTGTCTGACTGATAGCTCAAATCAACAGGAGATTTACTCTGGGAGCGGGCTTCAATCATCGCTCTGCTTGGGCGGCGGCAGGGTGAACCCCGACACCGACCTGCGCAACTGGCTGGCCATTTTCGCCAGGTTACCAATGCTCTCGGCGGTGGCGGTGGAACCCGACGACGTCTGGCTGGTGATCTGCTGAATCACGTTCATGGTCAGGGAGATCTGCCCCGCCGATGAGGTCTGTTGCTGGGCCGCGTTGGAAATACTCTGGATCAGCGCAGCCAGGGTTTTGGACACGCCTTCAATTTCTTCCAGCGCCACCCCGGCGTCCTGGGCCAGCCGAGCGCCGCGCACCACTTCGGTGGTGGTCTGCTCCATGGAGATCACGGCTTCGTTGGTGTCGGCCTGGATCGCCCGCACCAGGGTTTCGATCTGCCGGGTGGCGGCCGACGAGCGCTCGGCCAGGCGCTGCACTTCATCGGCGACCACGGCAAAGCCACGCCCGGCATCCCCGGCCATGCTCGCCTGGATGGCGGCGTTGAGGGCAAGGATGTTGGTCTGGTCGGCGATGTCGTCGATCAGGCTGACAATGTCGCCAATTTCCTGGGATGACTCGCCCAGGCGCTTGATGCGCTTGGCGGTGTCCTGGATCTGTTCGCGGATGTTGTCCATGCCGTGGATGGTGTTGTGCACCACCTCGTTGCCCTTGTTGGCGATCTCCACCGAGCGCTCGGCCACCGCCGAGGATTCGGCAGCATTGGCCGACACCTGGTCGATGGACTGGGCCATCTGGTTGATCGCGGTGGACGCTTCGGCAATCTGCTGGGCCTGATGCTCCGAGGCCTGGGCCAGGTGCATGGCGGTGGCCTGGGTCTCTTGTACCGCGCCGGCAACCTGGCCGGCGGTGAGGTTGATGGTGGCGACCAGATCGCGCAGCTGGTCCACGGAATAGTTGATCGAATCTGCGATGGTGCCGGTAAAGTCTTCGGTCACCGAGGCGGTCACCGTCAGATCGCCGTCGGCCAGGTCTTCGATCTCATCCAGCAGACGCATGATCGCGTTCTGGTTGCGCTCGTTCTTTTCGGCGGTCTCGTGCAGTTGACGGTTGGTCTCGCGCACCATCACCAGGCCGATCAGGATGATCGAGGTCAGCGCCAGCAGGCCGAGCACATAGCCACCAATGGTGTCGAAGCTGCGCCCGCTGGCCAGGTGTTCAAAACCGGTGGCCAGGAGCGAGGCTTCATCGAGCAGGGTTTGCGACAGATTGAAAATATTGCTTGCCGAAGCGCGGACCTGGAACAGTTGCGGCGAGGTTTCGAGGATTTCATCCACCGAACCGGACACAAACTCGAACAGCTCGGCAATCTCCCCCAGCCGTGCACGGGCGTCGTGGTCTTCGACCTGGGTGATGTGCAGGCTCTGGCTGCCGTTGAGCATGCCATTGAGCACCTGGCCAAAGCGGTTGGCATCGCGGCCGAAGGCATCGGCGGCCTGCACGGCGGTTTCGTCGCCGGCGAGCACGGTATTCACCGCGCCGAGGATGCGCTCGGCCAGCAGCGACTGACGCTGGGCCAACGCCACCTGGCTGGCCGGGGCGCCGCGTTGCAGGAGGATATCGACGACCTTTTCCGACTCCACCTGCAACTGCGGCACGGTTTCGGCGAGGGTCGCGGCCACCTGGTGCAGGGACAGTACCGTCTGTTCACTGGCCAGGATCGCATCGGTGTTTTTCAACAGCGCTTCCCAGTCGGTCTGCACCGCGCGCATTTCCGTGCGAACCGCGCTGGGGGCGGCGGGCAGGCCGGTTTCGGGGTCGCCTTTTTTCAGGTAGCCCCAGCGCTGGGCAAAATCGTTGCGTGCATCCCCCAGCAGCTTGAATGCGGCCGCCTTGCCGGCGGCGGCTTCGGTGGCATTCTTGGCGATGCGCTGGGACAGCACACGCAACTCACCGGCGTGGCCGATGTACTGCTTGTCGTAGGTGGACTGGGTATTGAGGTAAGCGAAGTTGGCGAACAGCAGCATGATGAACACGATCAGCGCAATAAATAGCACGATGATCTGCGAACGGCTGCGCGAACCGGCCTGGGGTTTGAGGGTAGCAGTGCTCATGCGGCAACATCCATGAAGCCTGGGGCCTGGGCCAGGGCGAAGGGGCTGAACACCTGCCACAGTGGGTCGCCGTCGAACCGGCCCTGGATAAACGGCGCGCCGGGGCTGGCGTTCGCCATCAGCGCATCTTGTGCAAAATGCTGCATACCCACCACCTCGTCCACCAGCAACCCGACAAATATGTCCTGATATTCCACCACCAGCACCCGCCGCTGCTTGCGCGCCCTGGACAGCGCAAGCCCCAGAAAACCACCCAGGTCCATGACCGGCAGCAAGCGCCCGCGCAGGTTAGCAACCCCTTTGACCCAGGCCTTGACCCCGGGCATCAACGTGCAACGCGGCTCATGCAGGACTTCGGCGACTTCCCCCATGGGCGCGACATACCAATGCTCACCCAGGCGAAAGCCGATCCCGCTCCAGCGGTGCAGGCGGGCTTCCTGGGAGGGCAGGTCGGCGGCCAGCAGGCGGCAGCGGCGGTCGATGTCCAGCAGCAGCTCGAAGGCGGTTTGCGACTCGGTCATGATGGCGTGCCGTCAGACGGCCAGCACCTTGTTCAGGGTGTCGATCAGTTTGTCTTCGTCCACCGGCTTGGTCAGGTAGCTCTTGGCGCCCTGGCGCGCGCCCCAGATCTTGTCGGTTTCCTGATCCTTGGTGGTGATGATGATGATCGGGATGCCGTTGGTTTCCGGCTCCTTGGACAGCTGGCGAGTGGCCTGGAAGCCATTGAGGCCCGGCATCACGATGTCCATCAGCACGGCGTCGGGACGCTCCTGGCGGGCCAGGGCCACGCCGTCGGCACCGTTTTCGGCCTTGAGGACCTGGTGTCCATGCTTTTCCAGCATGCTGGTGAGTTTGTACATTTCAGTCGGCGAGTCGTCGACAATCAGAATGCGTGCCATGGTTTTCCCCACTACGTTGGTCGGTGCCGGCCCTCGTGGGGCGGCATCAGTGTGCTTGTTCTACTGCGGCGAACCCGGGCACATAGGCCTTGATCGCACCCAGCAGTTCTTCCTTGCTGAACGGCTTGGTCAAAAACTGATCGACACCCACGATGCGCCCCTTGGCCTTGTCGAACAGGCCGTCCTTGGAGGACAGCATGATCACCGGGATCGCCTTGAATGCCGGGTTGTTCTTCACCAGGGCGCAGGTCTGATAGCCATCCAGGCGCGGCATCATGATGTCGACGAAAATAATGTGCGGGTGATGATCAACAATCCGGGCCAGGGCATCGAAACCGTCGATCGCCGTGATGACCTCGCACCCCACGTTCTTCAACAGCGTCTCGGCGGTGCGGCGGATCGTTTTCGAATCGTCGATCACCATCACTCTCAAGGCGTTGGAATGCTGTTCCATATCTGCTCTACCATCGCCACAGCGAATCGGTTTTCGGTGTGTACTGCCTGATGTTGCACAGGATGGGCGCCGCAAGCCTCGCAAATCAAGGGCTGCTGCACCGTGGCAGTCTTTTTAGCACAGTCTCGGGGAGCAATCTATCGAGCCACCCGCCAGGTGGTTTTTCCTTGACCCACAACAGCCGCAGCGCCACTCTGACGCCACTTTTATGCTTGCTAATTTGTTAGAGGAAATCCCCATGAGCGTTCGCGTCGGCATTGTCATGGACCCTATTGCCAGCATTTCCTATAAAAAGGACAGCTCGCTGGCCATGCTCCTGGCCGCGCAAGCCCGCGGCTGGAGCCTGTTCTATATGGAGCAGCGCGACCTGTACCAGGGCGACGGCCAGGCCCGCGCGCGCATGCGCCCGCTGCAGGTGTTTGCCAACCCTGAGAAGTGGTTCGAACTGCAAGACGAAATCGACAGCCCCTTGAGCGATCTGGACGTGATCCTGATGCGCAAGGACCCACCGTTCGACATGGAGTTCGTTTACTCCACCTACCTGCTGGAACAGGCCGAGCGCGCCGGCGTGCTGATCGTCAACAAGCCGCAGAGCCTGCGCGACTGCAATGAAAAGCTGTTCGCCACCCTGTTCCCGCAGTGCACGCCACCGACCGTGGTCAGCCGCCGTGCCGATGTGCTGCGTGAGTTTGCCGCCAAGCATGGCGATGTGATCCTCAAGCCGCTGGATGGCATGGGTGGCACCTCGATCTTCCGCCATCGCGCAGGGGATCCGAACCTGTCGGTGATCCTCGAAACCCTGACCGTCCTGGGCACCCAGCAGATCATGGGCCAGGCCTACCTGCCGGCAATCAAGGATGGCGACAAGCGCATCCTGATGATCGATGGCGAGCCGGTGGATTACTGCCTGGCGCGTATCCCGGCAGCGGGCGAGACCCGAGGCAACCTGGCGGCCGGTGGACGTGGTGAAGCACGGCCGTTGTCGGACAAGGATCGCTGGATCGCCAGCCAGGTAGGCCCGACCCTGCGCGAGAAAGGTTTGCTGTTTGTAGGCCTTGACGTGATTGGTGAACATCTCACCGAAATCAACGTCACCAGCCCGACCTGCATCCGCGAGATCGACAATGCATTTGGCACGAACATCGGCGAAATGCTGATGGCCGCGATAGACGCGAAGCTGCAGGTGGCAAGCTCCAAGCGGCAAGTTTAAGGCCGACCGCGTCAAAGCTTGCAGCTTGTAACTTGTCGCTTGAAGCTAAAAACCAACATTGCGCTATCATGCCGAACCCCGATACCAGCGATGTTGGTTTTTATGCCTGTGCCGTCCGATCTGCCCCCCGAACTCTCCCACCGCGGCGTGCGCCCGGCTGATCGCCTCGGATTCACCCTGTTTCTGGCGGCGTTGATTCATCTGGCGGTGATTCTCGGCGTGGGTTTCACCCTGGTCGAACCCAAGCAGATCACCAAGACCCTGGAAATCACCCTCGCTACGTTCAAGAGCGAAAAAAAGCCCGAGAAGGCCGACTTTCTTGCCCAGGACAACCAGCAGGGCAGCGGCACCCTCGACAAGAAAGCCATTCCCAAGACCACCGAAGTGGCGCCTTTCCAGGACAATAAGATCAATAAAGTCACGCCACCACCGGCCCCCAAGCCCGAGGTCAGGCAGGCAGCGCCCAAGCCTGCCGTGACCACCGTTGCGCCCAAACCGCAAAAAGCCCCGGTCCAGCGCGAAAAAACCAAGACCGAACCGCAACCCGAACCGGTAAAACCGGCGCCAACCTTTGACAGCTCGACGCTGTCCGACCAGATTTCCAGCCTCGAAGCCGAACTGGCCAACGAGCAGCAGTTGTACGCCAAGCGCCCGCGCATCTATCGTCTGAACGCGGCCTCCACCATGCGCGACAAAGGCGCCTGGTATAAGGAAGAATGGCGCAAGAAGGTCGAGCGCATCGGCAACCTCAACTACCCGGACGAGGCACGGCGCCAGCAGATCTACGGCAATTTGCGCTTATTGGTGTCGATCAACCGCGACGGCACGTTATATGAAGTGCAGGTGCTGGAGTCCTCCGGCCAACCGCTGCTGGACCAGGCCGCCCAACGCATCGTGCGCCTGGCCGCGCCCTTCGCCCCGTTTACCGGCGACCTGAACGACGTGGACCGCCTGGAAATCATTCGCACCTGGAAATTCGCCAAAGGCGACCGCCTCTCCAGTAACTAGGTAACACCCGGCCCCTGTGGCGAGCGGGCTTGCCCCGCGTTGGGCTGCGCAGCAGCCCCATTCAGTCAATCTCGGTGTGTCAGACAACAGCCTGCGTGCCAGAATTAAGGTCCAACCCAGCTTGTCAGTTCGCCCCTCCAACGCCACACTAGCGGACATGAAAAATGTCAACCCGACCTACCTCAAGCACCAATTCCTGATCGCCATGCCCCATATGGCCGACCCGAACTTTGCGCAAACCTTGACCTACATCGTCGAGCACACGGCCAATGGTGCCATGGGGTTGGTGGTGAACCGCCCGCAGGAGCTGAACCTGGCCGATATCCTCGAGCAACTGCGCCCGGAGGTCGACCCGCCGGCCCGTTGCCAGCATGTACCGATCTATATCGGCGGCCCGGTGCAGACCGATCGCGGTTTCGTGCTGCACCCGACCGGGCCGAAGTTCCAGGCCACCGTAGACCTCGACGGTGTGTCGCTGTCCACCTCCCAGGACGTGTTGTTCGCCATCGCCGACGGCGTGGGCCCCGAGCACAGCGTGATCACCCTGGGTTACGCCGGCTGGGAGGCCGGGCAACTGGAGGCTGAACTGGCCAGCAATGCCTGGCTCACGTGCCCCTTCGACGCTGACATCCTGTTCAACACCGCCAGCGAACTGCGCCTGGAGGCGGCCGCCGCCAAGCTGCGGGTCAACCTCAACCTGTTGACCAGCCAGGCGGGGCACGCCTGATGGCCTTGCGTCTGATCCTCGGTTTTGACTATGGCACCAAACAGATCGGTGTCGCGGTCGGCCAGGTCATTACCGGCCAGGCCCGCGAGCTGTGCACACTCAAGGCCCAGAACGGCATACCGGACTGGAACCAGGTCGAAGCCCTGATCAAGGAATGGCAGCCCGACGCCGTCGTGGTCGGCCTGCCCCTGAACATGGACGGCACGCCCAGCGACATGTGCCTGCGTGCCGAAAAATTCGCCCGGCGCCTCAATGGCCGCTACAACATCCCCTTCTATACCCACGATGAACGCCTGACCACCTTTGAAGCCAAGGGTGAGCGTAAAGACCGTGGCGGACAAAAGGGCAGTTACCGCGACAACCCCGTGGACGCCATCGCCGCCGCCTTGCTGTTGCAGGGTTGGCTGGATGAAAACACCGCTTTATTTACATCCTGACTTGTCGCATTGCTTTTTGTAGGAGCGAGCTTGCTCGCGAAAAACGTCAACGATTACGCGCGCATCCAATGATGCACGCGGTGCCTGTGAGTTCTTCGCGAGCAAGCTCGCTCCTACACACTATCGCCTGCCTTGAAGGAGCCACCATGAGCCTGCCGAATCCCGCCGAACTGATCAGCCAGATGGCGATACACCTCAAGGCGCACCTGGAACACCGTGCCATCAGCGAACCGCGCTTTATCGGTATTCGCACCGGTGGCGTGTGGGTGGCCCAGGCGCTGCTGGAAGAACTGGGCAGCGATTCGCCCCTGGGCACGCTGGACGTGTCCTTCTACCGTGACGACTTCAGCCAGAACGGCCTGCACCCGCAAGTGCGTCCGTCCGCCCTGCCCTTCGAGATCGAAGGTCAGCACCTGGTCTTGATCGATGACGTACTGATGAGTGGCCGCACCATCCGCGCCGCCCTGAACGAACTGTTCGACTATGGCCGCCCGGCCAGTGTGACCTTGGTGTGCCTGCTGGATCTGGACGCCGGCGAATTGCCGATCAGCCCGGATGTGGTGGGTGCCACGTTGCCTCTGCAAGCCCACCAACGGGTAAAATTGTCCGGTCCCACGCCGCTCGAACTCGAACTGCAAGACCTTGCCCTTTAAACCGCCTTGTAAAGAGTCCCCGCGATGACGCCTCTAGATGCCAAGCGCCCGCTGCAGCTCAATGCTCAGGGCCAGTTGCAACATTTCTTGTCCCTCGACGGTTTGCCCCGCGAGCTGCTCATCGAAATCCTCGACACCGCTGACTCGTTCCTCGAGGTCGGTGGCCGGGCGGTGAAGAAAGTCCCGTTGTTGCGCGGCAAAACCATCTGCAACGTGTTCTTCGAGAACTCCACGCGCACCCGCACCACCTTTGAACTGGCGGCGCAGCGGTTGTCGGCTGACGTGATCACGCTGAACGTGTCCACCTCGTCGGCGAGCAAGGGCGAAACCCTGCTCGACACCCTGCGCAACCTGGAAGCCATGGCCGCCGACATGTTCGTGGTGCGCCACGGCGACTCCGGCGCCGCGCACTTCATCGCCGAGCACGTGTGCCCGCAGGTGGCGATCATCAATGGCGGCGACGGCCGTCACGCCCACCCGACCCAGGGCATGCTCGACATGCTCACCATCCGTCGGCACAAGGGCAGCTTTGAAAACCTCTCGGTGGCCATCGTCGGCGACATCCTGCACTCGCGGGTGGCGCGCTCGAACATGCTGGCCCTGAAAACCCTGGGCTGCCCGGACATTCGCGTGATCGCGCCGAAAACCCTGCTGCCGATCGGTATCGAGCAGTACGGGGTGAAGGTCTATACCGACATGGCCGAAGGCCTCAAGGGTGTGGACGTGGTGATCATGCTGCGTCTGCAACGCGAGCGCATGGCCGGTGGCCTGCTGCCGAGCGAGGGTGAGTTCTACCGCCTGTTCGGCCTGACCACCGCACGCCTGGCCGGCGCCAAGCCGGATGCCATCGTGATGCACCCAGGCCCGATCAACCGGGGGGTGGAGATTGAATCGGCGGTGGCCGATGGCAACCAGTCGGTGATCCTCAACCAGGTGACTTACGGCATCGCCGTGCGCATGGCGGTGTTGTCCATGGCCATGAGCGGGCAAACCGCGCAACGTCAATTCGAGCAGGAGAACGCCCAGTGAAGCTCAGCATTCTTGGCGCTCGCGTTATCGATCCGGCCAGTGGCCTGGATCAAGTGACCGATCTTCATCTGGAAGCCGGCAAGATCATCGCCATCGGCGCCGCCCCCAGTGGGTTCAGCCCCAGCGATACCCTTGATGCCAACGGCCTGGTGGCCGCGCCTGGCCTGGTGGACCTGAACGTCGCCCTGCGCGAGCCGGGCTACAGCCGCAAGGGCACCATCGCCAGCGAAACCCGCGCCGCGGCGGCCGGTGGCGTGACCAGCCTGTGCTGCCCGCCGCACACCAAGCCGGTCCTCGACACCTCGGCGGTGACCGAGCTGATCCTCGACCGTGCCCGCGAAGCCGGCAATTGCAAAGTGTTCCCCATCGGCGCCCTGAGCAAAGGCCTGGAAGGCGAGCAACTGGCCGAGCTGATTGCCCTGCGCGACGCCGGTTGCGTGGCCTTCGGCAACGGCCTGGAGAGTTTCCGCAGCACCCGCACCCTGTGCCGCGCACTGGAATACGCGGCCACCTTCGATTTGACGGTGGTCTTCCACTCCCAGGACCACGACCTGGCCGAAGGCGGCCTGGCTCACGAAGGCGCCGTGGCCAGCTTCCTCGGCCTGCCGGGTATCCCGGAAACCGCCGAAACCGTGGCCCTGGCCCGTGACCTGCTGCTGGTGGAACAAAGCGGCGTGCGTGCGCACTTCAGCCAATTGACCAGCGCTCGTGGCGTGGCCCTGATCGCCCAGGCCCAGGCCCGTGGCTTGCCGGTGACCGCGGACGTGGCGTTGTACCAGTTGATCCTGACGGATGAGGCATTGATCGACTTCTCCAGCCTGTACCACGTGCAACCGCCCCTGCGTACCCTGGCCGACCGTGACGGTTTGCGCGCGGCGGTGAAGTCGGGGGTGGTCTCGGCAATTTCCAGCCACCACCAGCCCCACGAGCGCGATGCCAAGCTGGCACCGTTTGGCGCGACAGAGCCGGGCATCAGCAGCGTCGAACTGTTGCTGCCATTGGCAATGACGCTGGTGGAAGACGGTTTGCTGGACCTGCCGACGCTGCTCGCACGCCTGAGTGCCGGTCCGGCCCAGGCCTTGCGCCTGCCGGCGGGCACGTTGGCGGTGGGGTCGGCGGCGGACCTGGTGCTGTTTGATCCGGCCAGTTCCACCATTGCCGGCGAGCACTGGCTGTCCAAGGGTGAAAACTGCCCGTTCATTGGGCATAGCCTGCCGGCGGCGGTGCGTTACACACTGGTCGACGGACACATCAGCTACCAGGCTTGAGCCATTAAAAACTGTAGGAGCGAGCTTGCTCGCGAAGAACGCACAGGCGACGCGGGCTACCTGATAGCACTGCGTTATCGTTGACGTTCTTCGCGAGCAAGAACTAGGCGTCCCCCTCGCTCCTACAGGTTATTTATGATCTACCGGCCGCCGTTGCGCTCGGCATTGCGGATCGAAATCTGCGTATTCAACGTCCAGAAGTCATACAGCACGCCCACCAGGAACAAACCGCCGGTCAACAGGTAGATCAGGCCGGTGATCCATTTGCCCTGGTACATGCGGTGCACGCCGAACACCCCGAGAAACGCCAACAGTATCCAGGCCACGTTGTATTCGATGGGCCCGGCGGTAAAGCGCAGGTCGGCTTCACGGTCCATGGCCGGGATCAGGAACAGGTCGATCAGCCAACCAATACCCAGCAGACCGAAGGTAAAAAACCAGATCGTGCCGGTGACAGGTTTGCCGTAATAGAAGCGATGCGCCCCGGTAAAACCAAAAATCCACAGCAGGTAACCGATCACCTTGCTGTGGGTGTCTTGCTGCTGACCAAACTGTTGATAGGTGTTCATCGCGTACCTCTTTTGCCTCGATAGATAAATTTTTTCACTTTCTTTGTGACTTTTTTACAGGCGCCCGACGTACGGCAAATGGTATCTTCCTGCCCTGAAAGCCTTATGCCACCTGCCTTGTGTAGGACAATTGCGGCGATTCGTCGCGCTTTTCCTGATTTTGACCCCAAGGTTCAGTCGACAAACGGCCTGAGAACGGCACAAAAAGCTGTTATAAAGTTGCGCGCAAACCTATAAGAGCCACGCCTAATGCGACCATTTTTCAAGACATGGCTAACCATTTGCCTATTAATGCCACTGGCCGCCCACGCCACCAATCGTGAGCAACGACTTCCTAACGTTAACGGTTTCACCCCTAAAGCTCATAGCACCCCAAGCACCGCCAAATCGATAACGCCCACGGTCAACCGTCCGACCCACCTGGGCAAGGCCCACGGTAAAGCAACTCACGGCCTCGCGGCAGTCAACACCAAACAAAGCAGCAATGTCCTCAGCCGCGCCGTCAACGTGCTCGGTACTCCCTATCGTTGGGGCGGCAGCAGCCCAAGTAAAGGGTTCGATTGCAGCGGTTTGGTGAAATATGCGTTTAACGACGTCGCCGCCGTGGATTTGCCGCGCACTTCCAACGCCATGGCCGCCGGCCACGGGCAAAAGGTTGATCGCAAGGACCTGAAACCGGGCGACCTGCTGTTCTTCAAACTGAAGAGCCGCCAGGTGAACCACGTTGCCATCTACCTGGGTAACGACCGCTTTATCCACGCACCGCGTCGTGGCAAGTCGGTGAGCATCGACACGCTGAAAAAGCCGTTCTGGAACAAGAACTACGTGATTGCCAAGCGGGTTCTGCCCAAAGAGCAGAACACCTTGCGGGTAGTCCAGCGCTGACTGTAGGAGCGAGGGGGACGCCTAGTGCTTGCTCGCGAAGAACACACAGGCGACGCGGGCTACCTGATAGCACTGCGTTATCGTCGACGTTCTTCGCGAGCAAGAACTAGGCGTCCCCCTCGCTCCTACAGGTTGTTTCAAATATCTGCAGGCACCTTTGCCTGCCCCCGCGCGTCCTCCCGACTGACCAGCCCATCGCTCACCAACGCCTTCAAACTCATATCCAGCGTCTTCATCCCCAACGCCCCACCCGTCTGAATCGCCGAGACCATCTGCGCCACCTTGTCTTCACGGATCAAATTACGAATGGCTGGCGTACCCAGCATGATTTCATGGGCCGCCACCCGCCCACCGCCAACCTTCTTTACCAACACCTGTGACACCACTGCCTGCAACGACTCCGACAGCATCGTGCGGATCATGGCCTTCTCGCCCGCCGGGAACACGTCCACCAGCCGGTCTATGGTCTTTGCCGCCGAGGTGGTGTGCAGGGTGCCAAAGACCAGATGCCCGGTCTCAGCGGCCGTCAGGGCCAGGCGAATGGTTTCCAGATCACGCAACTCACCCACCAGGATCACATCCGGATCTTCCCGCAGCGCCGAGCGCAGGGCCGCAGCGAAACTGTGACTGTCACGGTGCACCTGGCGCTGATTGATCAGGGCGGTTTTCGGCCTGTGGATAAACTCGATAGGGTCCTCCAGGGTGAGGATGTGCTGGCGTCGATGCCTGTTGAGGTCATCGATCATCGCCGCCAGGGTGGTGGACTTGCCCGAGCCGGTGGGCCCGGTCACCAGCACCAGGCCGCGCGGCAACCGTGCGATGCGCTGGAACACCGCCCCCAGCCCCAGGCTTTCCAAACTTTGAACCTCGGCCGGGATGGTGCGAAACACCGCGCCTATGCCGCGATCCTGCTGGAACACGTTCACCCGAAACCGCGCCAGGCCAGGCAACTCGAAGGCAAAATCCGTTTCAAGAGATGTTTCGAAATCCTTTTGCTGATAGTGATTGAGCAAAGGGCTGAGCAAGTCCCTCACTTGCAGGGCCGACAATACCGGCCAATCCAGCGGCCACACCTCGCCATCCACTCGCAGCATCGGCGCCAGACCGGCCGACAGATGCAGGTCGGAGGCACCGCGGCTGACGCCAACCGTCAACAATTCAGTGATATCCATAGGGCTTTCCATTTCCAGTAGAATGCCGCGGACTCCATATCCACGGGCGCATCTTGAATGTCGACGATAGCAGACAACATCGGCCTGGTTAGCCAGCGCATCCGTGCCGCGGCCGACGCCGCGCAACGTGACGCCAATAGCATCCACCTGCTGGCCGTGAGCAAGACCAAGCCCGCGCAAGCCGTGCGCGAAGCCTATGCGGCGGGCCAGTGCGATTTTGGCGAAAACTATCTGCAGGAAGCCTTGGGCAAACAGGCGCAATTAACCGACCTGCCCTTGAGTTGGCACTTCATTGGCCCCATTCAATCGAACAAGACTCGTGCGATCGCCGAGAACTTCGCTTGGGTGCATTCCGTGGACCGCCTGAAAATCGCACAACGCCTGTCCGAACAACGCCCGGCCGACCTGCCGCCGCTGAATATCTGCATCCAGGTCAATGTCAGTGGCGAAGCCAGCAAGTCCGGCTGCACGCCCGCCGACCTGCCGGCCCTGGCCAAGGCGATCAGCGACCTGCCACGCTTGTCGTTGCGCGGCCTGATGGCGATCCCGGAACCGACGCAAGAGCGAGCCGCCCAAGACGCGGCATTCGCTGCCGTTCGTGACCTGCAAGCCAGCTTGAACCTGCCGCTCGACACACTTTCCATGGGCATGAGCCACGACCTTGAGTCGGCTATCGCCCAAGGCGCCACCTGGGTGCGGATCGGTACCGCCCTGTTCGGCGCCCGCGACTACGGCCAGCCATGAAATGGCTGACTTCCATTTAGCTAAGGACCTGTCATGAACGACACGCGTATTGCCTTTATCGGCGCCGGTAACATGGCGGCCAGTCTGATCGGTGGCCTGCGGGCCAAGGGCCTCGAAGCCCGGCAGATCCGCGCCAGCGACCCGGGCGACGAGACCCGCGCCCGCGTCAGCGCCGAACACGGTATCGAAACCTTTGCCGACAACGCCGAGGCCATCCGAGGCGTCGATGTGATCGTGCTGGCGGTCAAGCCGCAGGCCATGAAAGCGGTGTGCGAAAGCCTGCGCCCGAGCCTGCAACCCCATCAACTGGTGGTATCCATCGCCGCCGGCATCACCTGCGCCAGCATGAATCACTGGCTGGGTGCCCAACCGATCGTGCGTTGCATGCCCAACACCCCGGCGCTGCTGCGCCAGGGCGTGAGCGGTTTGTACGCCACCAGCGAAGTCAGCGCCGCACAGCGTGACCAGGCCCAGCAACTGCTGTCCGCCGTAGGTATCGCCCTGTGGCTGGAGCAGGAGCAGCAACTGGACGCGGTCACCGCCGTATCCGGCAGCGGCCCGGCGTACTTCTTCCTGCTGATCGAAGCCATGACCGCCGCGGGCGTGAAACTGGGCCTGCCCAAGGACATCGCCGAACAACTGGCCGAGCAAACCGCCCTGGGCGCCGCGCAGATGGCCGTGACCAGTGAGGTGGACGCCGCCGAGTTGCGCCGCCGGGTGACCTCCCCCGGCGGCACCACCCAGGCGGCCATCGAATCGTTTCAGGCCGGGGGCTTTGAAGCCTTGGTGGAAAAAGCACTGGGTGCCGCGGCACACCGTTCGGCCGAGATGGCCGAGCAACTGGGCAAATAGACGTCCCTTATCGGCTATTGGACTCGACGCAACTGAACTCGATAGGAATCAAACATGCTCGGAATCAATGACGCTGCCATTTTCATCATCCAGACCCTGGGCAGCCTTTACCTGCTGATCGTGCTGATGCGTTTTATCCTGCAACTGGTGCGGGCGAACTTCTACAACCCGCTGTGCCAGTTCGTGGTGAAGGCCACCCAACCGCTGCTCAAACCGCTGCGGCGGGTGATCCCGAGCCTGTTCGGCCTGGACATGTCGTCACTGGTGCTGGCGCTGCTGCTGCAGATCCTGCTGTTCGTGGTGATCCTGATGCTCAACGGCTACCAGGCCTTCACCATCTTGCTGTTGCCTTGGGCGCTGATCGGCGTCTTCTCGCTGTTTTTGAAGATCATCTTCTGGTCGATGATCATCAGCGTGATCCTCTCGTGGGTCGCTCCGGGCAGCCGCAGCCCAGGCGCCGAGCTGGTTTATCAGATCACCGAGCCGGTGCTGGCGCCGTTCCGTCGCCTGATCCCCAACCTGGGCGGCCTGGATATCTCGCCGATCTTCGCGTTCATCGCGATCCAACTGATCCAAAGCTGGGTGATCCCGCGCCTGGCGTTCTATGCATTCATGCCCAAGGAACTGTTCGGCCTGATCTGATTCAGGCCCGACCTGCAGGCAAAGGCCGAATAACCTCCGGCCTTTGCTTGCCGCTGGGTGCAGCGCTCTTTAGACTTACGCCTCATTTAAACGAGAGCAGGGTCGATGCCAACTGCCTTCCCCCCGATTCTGTTGGACTGGTCGTGCCCCAACTGGCGCACTTCAGCGAGCCGCTGGCCCTGGCCTGCGGTCGTTCGTTGCCAGCCTATGACCTGATCTATGAAACCTACGGCCAACTGAATGCCACGGCGAGCAACGCCGTGCTGATCTGCCACGCCTTGTCCGGCCATCACCACGCCGCCGGCTTCCACAGCGTCGACGAGCGCAAGCCCGGTTGGTGGGACAGCTGCATCGGCCCTGGCAAGCCCATCGACACCAACAGGTTCTTTGTGGTCAGCCTGAACAACCTCGGCGGCTGCAACGGCTCCACCGGCCCCAGCAGCCTCAACCCGGACACCGGCAAGCCATTCGGTGCCGACTTCCCGGTGCTCACCGTGGAAGACTGGGTACACAGCCAGGCGCGCCTCGCCGACCGGCTGGGTATCAACCAGTGGGCCGCCGTGATTGGCGGCAGCCTGGGCGGCATGCAGGCGCTGCAATGGACCATCACCTATCCCGACCGTGTGCGCCACTGCCTGGCCATCGCTTCGGCCCCCAAATTGTCGGCACAAAACATCGCCTTCAACGAAGTGGCGCGCCAGGCGATCCTCACCGATCCGGACTTCCATGGCGGTTCGTTCCAGGAAGCGGGCGTGATCCCCAAGCGCGGCCTGATGCTGGCGCGAATGGTCGGGCACATCACCTACCTGTCCGACGATTCCATGGGCGAGAAATTCGGCCGTGGCCTCAAGAGCGAAAAGCTCAACTACGACTTCCACAGCGTCGAATTCCAGGTGGAAAGCTACCTGCGCTATCAGGGCGAGGAGTTCTCGGGGCGTTTCGACGCCAACACCTACCTGCTGATGACCAAGGCGCTGGACTACTTCGACCCGGCGGCGAACTTTGACGACAACCTGGCGAAAACCTTCGAGGGCGCCACGGCCAAGTTCTGCGTGATGTCGTTCACCACCGACTGGCGTTTCTCGCCGGCGCGCTCGCGAGAATTGGTGGATGCCTTGATGGCTGCCCGTAAAGACGTCTGCTATCTGGAGATCGACGCACCACAAGGCCACGACGCCTTCCTGATTCCGATCCCACGTTATCTGCAGGCATTCAGTAACTACATGAACCGCATAACTTTGTGAGAACGCCATGAGAGCCGACCTGGACATCATCCAAGACTGGATCCCCGCCGGCAGCCGCGTGCTCGACCTTGGCTGCGGCAATGGCGAACTGCTGAGCTGGCTGCGCGATAACAAGCAGGTCACCGGCTACGGCCTGGAAAACGACCCCGACAACATCGCCCAGTGCGTGGCCAAGGGGATCAACGTGATCGAACAGGACCTGGACAAGGGCCTGGGCAACTTTGCCAGCAACAGCTTCGACATCGTAGTGATGACCCAGGCCCTGCAAGCGGTGCACTACCCGGACCGCATCCTCGACGAGATGCTGCGTGTAGGCCGCCAGTGCATCATCACCTTTCCCAACTTCGGGCACTGGCGTTGCCGCTGGTACCTGGCCACCAAGGGGCGGATGCCGGTCTCGGACTTCCTGCCCTACACGTGGTACAACACGCCGAACATCCACTTCTGCACCTTCGAAGACTTCGAAGCCCTGTGCAGCGAGCGTGAAGCCAAGGTGATCAACCGCCTCGCCGTGGACCAACAGCACCGTCACGGCTGGGCGAGCAAGCTATGGCCCAATTTGTTGGGCGAAATCGGGATTTACCGGGTCAGCAGTCCTGGCCTTGCGGACCACAAGATTGCCGTCTAATCATTATCAAGAGGGACGATCATGAGTCGTTTGGCTGTTTTTCTATTGACCGCCTGCCTGGGCGCCAGCGCCATGGCCGCGGACACCATCGATGCAAATCGCAAAAAAGACTTCGGTGATATCACCGTTCACTACAACACCTTCACGTCGAGCTTCCTGCCACCAGAGACCGCCCAGAACGTCGGCGTGGTACGCAGCAAAGAGAAGGGCTTGATCAATGTGACCGTGATCAAGGGCGTGACCCCGGTGGCGGCGCAGGTGACCGGCACCATCAAGGACTTGGGCGGCAAGAGCGAGATCCTGACGTTCAAGCAAATCGAAGAGAAAGGCGGGATCAGCTACCTCGCGCCCTACTCCGTGACGCAGCGGGAATACAAGACGTTTACCATCAACGTTGAAACCGGCGGCAAGGCCCATGGTTTCCAATTCAACCAAGAACTGTTTCCGGCCGACTGATGAACCTGACCCAACTCGTACTGGCCAGCCATAACGCCGGCAAGCTCAAAGAACTGCAGGCCATGCTCGGCGAATCCGTGCAGTTGCGCTCGGTTGGCGAGTTCAGCCAAGTCGAACCGGAAGAGACCGGCCTGTCGTTCGTCGAAAACGCCATCCTCAAGGCACGCAACGCCGCGCGCCTCTCCGGTCTGCCGGCACTGGCGGATGACTCGGGGCTGGCGGTGGACTTCCTCGGCGGTGCCCCTGGCATCTATTCGGCGCGTTATGCCGACGGCAAGGGCGACGCAGCTAACAACGCCAAGCTGCTGGACGCCCTCAAGGATGTGCCGGATGCCGAGCGTGGCGCACAGTTCGTCTGCGTGCTGGCGCTGGTACGGCATGCCGACGACCCGCTGCCAATCCTCTGCGAAGGCTTGTGGCACGGGCGCATCCTGCATGCGGCCAGCGGTGAACATGGGTTTGGCTATGACCCGCTGTTCTGGGTGCCCGAGCGTAATGTCTCCAGCGCTGAGCTGAGTCCGGCCGACAAGAACCAGATCAGCCACCGCGCCCGCGCAATGAATTTGCTGCGCCAGCGCCTGGGCTTGAAATGACCCGGAACACGTCCGCGCAGCCGCTGATCCACGGCGGCGCGCAAACACCTCGGGCGGCGCTGCCTGTACTGCCGCCTCTGGCGCTGTATATCCACATCCCGTGGTGCGTGCGCAAATGCCCCTATTGCGACTTCAACTCCCACACCGCCAGCAAGGTGCTGCCGGAAGAAGAGTACGTAGATGCCTTGCTGGCTGATCTGGACCAGGACCTGCACGCCGTTCATGGCCGTGAGCTGAGTTCGATCTTCTTCGGTGGCGGCACACCCAGCCTGTTCAGCGCAGCGGCACTGGGTCGCCTGCTCAAGGGCGTGCAAGCACGCATCCCGTTTGCCGACGATATCGAGATCACTCTGGAAGCCAACCCTGGCACCTTCGAACAAGAGAAGTTCGTGGCGTATCGCAAGCTGGGGATCAATCGCCTGTCCATTGGCATCCAGAGCTTCCAACAGCAAAAGCTCGAAGCTCTGGGGCGCATCCATAACGGTGATGAAGCCGTGCGCGCTGCCGGTATGGCGCGCCAGGCCGGGTTCGATAATTTCAACCTGGACCTGATGCACGGCCTGCCCGACCAATCCCTGGACGACGCCTTGAGCGACCTGCGCCAGGCCATCGAGCTCAAACCGACGCATCTGTCCTGGTACCAACTGACCCTGGAACCCAACACCGTGTTCTGGAACCAGCCGCCCGCCCTGCCGGAAGACGATACCCTGTGGGACATCCAGGAAGCCGGCCAGGCACTGCTCGCCGAGCACGGTTACGCGCAATATGAAGTGTCGGCCTATGCCCAGCCCGGTCGCCCGGCGCGGCATAACCTGAACTACTGGAGCTTTGGCGACTTTATCGGCATCGGCGCCGGCGCCCACGGCAAGCTCAGCCACCCGGACGGGCGCATCGTGCGCACCTGGAAGACCCGCGCGCCAAAGGACTACCTCAACCCGGCCAAAAACTTCCAGGCTGGCGCGAAAGAGCTGACCAACGAAGAGCTGCCCTTCGAGTTCCTGATGAACGCCCTGCGCCTTACCGACGGCGTTGAAGCCAAGCTGTACGCCGAGCGCACCGGCCTCGACCTGGGGAGCCTGGATCAGGCGCGTCGCGAGGCAGAACAAAGTGGCTTAATGCAGGTCGAACCGTCACGCCTGGCGGCGACCGACCGCGGGCAACTCTTTCTCAATGACCTGCTGCAGAAGTTTTTGAGCTGATCGCTCTTAAGGAAATCGAATGGATTTGGTACTCGACCTGCTCGCCACCGTATCCCGCTGGAGCCGCAGCAACTTGTCGGAAATCTCCCTGGCCCTTGTCGGCTGCCTGCTGGTGCTGTTTGGCGCCGACATTAAAGGCTGGGTCGAAGCACGCCTGGGCAGCATCGCCGGCGCGTTGCGCGTCCCGCTGATGGCCCTGCTGTGCATGATCGGCAGCGGCGCGGCACTGATCTACGCCACGCCATGGATTGTGCGGGGCTTGAGCCAGTTCAATAACTACAGCCTGGCGCCGGTGCTGGTGGTGGTGCTGGTGTTGATTGGCGTCGTCGCGGACCGCCGCTGACCTCAGACCCAACACAAACACATGTGGGAGGGGACTTGCCCCCTCCCACATTTGATTGCATTTCAATTCAAGTGCGAGTTAAGCCAGCTTCTCGAACTTCAAATCCCAAACCCCATGCCCCAACCGCTCACCACGACGTTCGAACTTGGTGATCGGACGCTCTGCAGGGCGTGGCACGCATTTGCCGTCTTCGGCCAGGTTGCGATAGCCAGGGGCGACGTTCATCACTTCCAGCATGTATTCGGCATACGGTTCCCAGTCGGTGGCCATGTGCAGGATGCCGCCGACTTTAAGCTTGCTACGCACCAGTTCCGCGAAGGAGGCTTGCACGATACGGCGCTTGTGGTGACGGGCTTTGTGCCATGGGTCGGGGAAGAACAGCATCAGGCGGTCGAGGCTGTTGTCGGCGATGCAGCGGTTGAGCACCTCGATCGCATCGCAGTCGTAGACTCGCAGGTTGGTCAGGCCCTGGGTCAGCACGCCATTGAGCAGCGCGCCGACACCTGGGCGGTGCACTTCGACCCCGATGAAGTCCTGTTCCGGCGACGCAGCCGCCATTTCGAGCAGGGAATGGCCCATGCCGAAGCCGATTTCCAGGGAACGTGGTGCCGAACGGCCGAACACCTGGTCGTAGTCCACCGGCGCGTCGGCCAGGGGCAATACGAACAATGGCGCACCTTGTTCCAGGCCCTTTTGCTGGCCTTCGGTCATGCGACCGGCACGCATTACAAAACTCTTGATCCGGCGGTGCTTGGACTCGTCAGCGGCGTCCACGGTGTTCGGCGTTTCGTTTGATTCAGTCATCAATGGCTCTTACTTGATCAGACCATCCAGCGGCGAAGAGGCGCTGGCGTAGAGTTTTTTCGGCATGCGACCGGCCAGGTAGGCCAGGCGGCCTGCAACGATGGCGTGTTTCATGGCTTCAGCCATCATGATCGGCTGTTGGGCGTTGGCGATGGCCGAGTTCATCAGCACCGCTTCGCAGCCCAACTCCATGGCGATGGTGGCGTCGGAGGCAGTGCCCACGCCCGCATCCACCAGCACCGGGATCTTGGCTTCTTCCAGGATGATCTGCAGGTTGTAGGGGTTGCAGATGCCCAGGCCCGTGCCGATCAGGCCCGCCAGCGGCATCACGGCGATGCAGCCGATCTCGGCCAGTTGGCGGGCGATGATCGGGTCATCACTGGTGTAGACCATCACGTCGAAACCTTCCTTGACCAGGGTTTCGGCGGCCTTGAGGGTTTCGATCACGTTGGGGAACAGGGTTTTCTGGTCGGCCAGCACTTCCAGCTTCACCAGGTTGTGGCCGTCGAGCAGCTCACGGGCCAGGCGGCAGGTGCGCACGGCTTCAATGGCGTCGTAGCAACCAGCAGTGTTCGGCAGGATGGTGTAGCGGTCCGGCGGCAGGATATCCAGCAGGTTCGGTTCGCCAGGGTTCTGGCCGATGTTGGTGCGGCGCACGGCCACAGTCACGATCTCGGCGCCCGAGGCTTCGATGGCCAGGCGGGTCTCTTCCATGTCGCGGTACTTGCCGGTGCCGACCAGCAAACGGGACTGGTAGGTACGACCGGCCAGGACGAAGGGCTTGTCGTTACGAACGATGCTCATGGGAAATCCTCGTAATGGGGTGAGGTTCTGCAGAATTCGGGGCCACGCAAGCGCGTGGCGCACACGGCTAGCCGCCGCCGATGGCGTGGACCACTTCGACCTGGTCACCTTCGGTGAGGGCGGTCTCGGCGTGCTGGCTGCGCGGGACGATATCCTGGTTGCGCTCCACTGCGACGCGACGTCCGATCAGGTCCAGACGGGTCAGCAGGGCCGCGACGGTTTCACCGTCGGGCAGTTCAAAGGGTTCGCCGTTCAACTGAATGCGCATGCCACGGGCCGCCATCGTTTTTAGGGGCCAGCATTCTAGCGCGATTGGGACCTGAAGGTCAGCTTCAAGCGTCAAGCGGTCATAGCTGCAAGCGCCATGCTGCCAAGCCCAACAAGAACCAGCCGAACAGGAAGGCCAAGCCGCCGAATGGCGTGATGATGCCGAGCTTGCTGATGCCGGTCATGGTCAGCACATACAAACTGCCGGAGAACAGCAGGATGCCGACGGCAAACGAGATGCCCGCCCACGTCACGATGCGGCCAGGGATATGCGCAGCCAGCAGCGCCACGCCGAACAACGCCAGGGTATGCACCAACTGGTAAGTGACACCCGTGTGGAAAACCGCCAGGTACTCGACGCTCAGGCGGTTTTTCAGGCCGTGGGCGGCGAAGGCACCGAGGGCGACACCGGTGAAGCCGAAAAAGGCAGCCAGCATCAGAAAGCTACGCAGCATGAGGAACTCCAGTCAGACTCATCGGGCAGGGTCTGTATAATGGCCCGCTCAACGTGTTCGGCCAAGCCATCTCTATGCTGCGTCTCCTCTTCAAACGCTTTCTCAACGTCGTGAAATGGTTTGCCATCGGCAGTGTGTTGCTGGTGCTGCTGTTCCGTGTCGTCCCCCCACCGTTCACCGCCCTGATGGTGGAGCGCAAGATCGAGTCCTGGTTCGACGGCGAACCCATTGACCTGCAGCGCACCTGGGTGCCGTGGGACGAGATCTCAGATGACCTGAAAGTGGCGGTAATGGCCGGTGAGGACCAGCGCTTCCCGCAGCATTGGGGTTTTGATTTCGGCGCGATCCAGGCGGCGATCCTGCACAACGAGCGTGGCGGTTCGATCCGTGGCGCCAGTACGCTGAGCCAGCAGGTGTCGAAGAACCTGTTCCTGTGGGCCGGTCGCAGTTATCTGCGCAAGGGGCTGGAGGCCTGGTTTACCGGGCTGATCGAGCTGCTGTGGCCCAAGCAGCGGATTCTTGAGGTGTACCTCAACAGCGTGGAGTGGGATGAAGGGGTGTTTGGCGCGCAAGCAGCCGCACGGCATCACTTTGGGGTGAGCGCCAAGGGGCTGTCGCGGCAGCAGGCCAGCTACTTGGCCGCCGTACTGCCCAATCCACGGGTGTGGAGTGCCAGCCATCCAACGGCCTATGTGGCGCGGCGCGCGGCGTGGATTCGCCAGCAGATGAGTCAGTTGGGCGGGGACGGTTATCTGGTGGAGCTGAACAACTCGCGCAAAGCGCCCTGGTCCGAATGACACACTGCGGTCCACTGTAGGAGCTGGCTTGCCTGCGATGGCGGTGTGTCAGGTTGCAGATGAGTTGGCTGACTGGGCCTCATCGCAGGCAAGCCAGCCCCTACAGTGCACCGCGTTGGACGCCAGGCTTTCGGACACAAAAAATGCCCCGATCTTTCGAGCGGGGCATTTTTTTGTTCGTTCACAGCATTTTAGGCGGCGATCGATAACTTCAGCTTGTTCATCGCGCTTTTCTCAAGCTGACGAATGCGCTCGGCCGACACGTTGTACTTTTGCGCCAGGTCGTGCAGCGTGGCTTTTTCTTCCGCCAGCCAACGCTGGTAGAGGATGTCACGGCTGCGGTCGTCCAGCACTTCCAGCGCTTCGTGCAGGTTGTGGTTGGAGTTGTCGCTCCAGTCGGCGTCTTCCAGTTGGCGCGCCGGGTCATACCGGTGGTCTTCCAGGTAGTTCGCCGGCGATTGGAAAGCGCTGTCGTCGTCCGCTTCCGCGGCCGGGTCGAAGGCCATGTCATGGCCAGTCAGGCGGCTTTCCATCTCGCGCACTTCACGGGGCTCCACGCCGAGGCTTTCGGCCACGCGCTGGACTTCCTCGTTGTTCAGCCACGCCAGGCGTTTCTTCTGGCTGCGCAGGTTGAAGAACAGCTTGCGCTGGGCCTTGGTGGTGGCCACTTTCACGATGCGCCAGTTGCGCAGAATGAACTCGTGGATTTCCGCCTTGATCCAGTGCACGGCGAACGACACCAGGCGCACACCCATCTCGGGGTTGAAGCGCTTGACCGCCTTCATCAGGCCGACATTGCCTTCCTGGATCAGGTCAGCCTGGGCCAGCCCGTAGCCGCTATAGCTACGGGCGATATGTACGACAAAACGCAGGTGGGCAAGCACCATCTGCCGAGCCGCCCCCAAATCCTGCTCATAGTAGAGACTCTCGGCCAGTTCACGCTCCTGCTCGGGTGTCAGCAAGGGAATGCTGTTAACCGTGTGCACATAGGCTTCCAGGTTCGCACCCGGGACCAAGGCATAAGCAGGTTGCAAAGAAGTGGTCATACGAAAAAACCTCCGACTCACATAACTCGTGCAGTTCAGCACTGCGAAAATTGACCGGGAACCGTAGGACAAGTTCCCTATACCGCTGATACGGTCAATACAAACGAAACCACATTACCGTGACATTAACTACTTTGGCGTCAGCTCGCGTAAATGCCGCGCCACCGCAATCCAGGCACCGATATAACCCAACAAGACCGCGCCAAGCAAGAGGCTCAGACCGTCAGCCACCGGCACGCCGGCCAGGGCAAAATCGCTGCCGTACAACCCGGCAAGCCCGACGACCGCGTCATTCAGCCAGTTCAGGCCAAACGCCAGCACGCCCCAGGATAAAATCCCTGCACCAAAGCCATAAAGCGCGCCCATGTACAGAAAAGGACGACGCACATAGCTGTCCGTGCCGCCGACCAGTTTAATCACTTCTATCTCGGTGCGACGGTTTTCAATATGAAGACGAATGGTATTACCTATCACCAAAAGTAATGCAGACACCAACAGCACCGTCAGGCCGAACACAAAGCGGTCACCCAGCTTGAGGATGGCCGCCAGGCGCTCTACCCAGACTAGATCAAGTTGCGCCTGTTGCACCTTCGGCATCTCTGCGAGTTTTTGTCGCAGCGCTTCGAGGGCAGGCTTGTCGACTTCGTTCGGCGTCACCAGCACCACGCCCGGCAGCGGGTTCTGCGGCAGCTCCTTGAGCGCCTCCCCCAGGCCGGACTGTTGCTGGAACTCTTCCAGGGCCTGGTCGCGGCTGACGTATTCGGCATCCGCCACGCCCGGCATCTGCTTGATGTCGTCGCGCAACGCTTCGCCTTCTTTAGTGCTGGCATCGAGACTCAAGTACAGCGAAATCTGCGCCGCACGCTGCCAGGAACCGCCCAGGCGCTCCACATTATTAAGCAGCAGCGACAAGCCCATCGGCAGGCTCAGGGCCACGGCCATCACCAGGCAGGTGAAAAAGCTGCCGATCGGCTGCTTGCCCAGGCGGCGCAGGCTGTCCAGCAGGCTGGCACGATGGCTTTCGATCCAGGCGCGCAGCAGGGTGCTGAAGTCCGGGCCGTCGTCTTCGTCGTGTTTTTTCTTTTTCGGTTGCGGGTCAGCCGCTTTCGGCGCTACGCGCTCGGAAACCTTGGGACTACGTGTTGCACTCATACGCCGGCCTCCCCGTCACCGATCAAGCGTCCGCGTTGCAGGGTCAGCATGCGATGGCGCATGCGTGCGATCAGCGCCAGGTCGTGACTGGCGATCAGTACACTGGTGCCCAGGCGGTTGATGTCTTCGAATACCCCCATGATCTCGGCCGCCAGACGCGGGTCGAGGTTACCGGTGGGCTCGTCCGCCAGCAGCAGGGCCGGGCGATGGACGATAGCGCGGGCAATGCCGACGCGCTGTTGCTGGCCGGTGGACAGGTCGCCTGGGTACAGGTCGGTCTTGTCCGACAGTGCCACGCGTTCCAGGGCCGAATCCACGCGCTTGATGATTTCGGCCTTGGACAACCCAAGGATCTGCAGCGGCAACGCAACGTTGTTGAACACCGTGCGATCAAACAGCAACTGGTGGTTCTGGAACACCACGCCGATCTGGCGGCGCAGGAACGGGATCTGCGCATTGCTGATGGTGGCTAGGTCCTGGCCCGCCAACAGCAATTTGCCGGTGGTCGGGCGCTCCATGGCCAGCAGCAGGCGCAACAAGGTACTTTTACCGGCACCGGAATGACCGGTCACGAACAAAAACTCGCCTCGCCGTACTCGAAAGCTCAGCTCATGCAAGCCGACATGCCCGTTGGCATAGCGTTTACCGACCTGTTCGAATCGAATCATGAACGCTCCCGCTCGGCAAACAGTGCCTGGACAAAGGGTTCGGCTTCAAAGGTGCGCAGGTCGTCGATGCCTTCGCCGACACCGATATAACGAATCGGCAACCCGAACTGTTTGGCCAGGGCGAAGATCACGCCGCCTTTGGCCGTGCCGTCGAGCTTAGTCAATGCCAGGCCGGTCAGTTGCACCGTCTGGTTGAATTGCTTGGCCTGGCTGATGGCGTTCTGCCCGGTACCGGCGTCCAGCACCAGCAGCACCTCGTGGGGCGCGTCGGCATCAAGCTTGCCGATGACGCGGCGCACTTTCTTCAGCTCTTCCATCAGGTTGTCTTTGGTGTGCAGACGACCGGCGGTATCGGCGATCAGCACATCGATGTTGCGGGCCTTGGCGGCCTGCACGGCGTCGAAGATCACCGAAGCGGAGTCCGCGCCGGTGTGCTGGGCAATCACCGGGATCTTGTTGCGCTCACCCCACACTTGCAACTGTTCGACGGCGGCGGCACGGAAGGTATCGCCAGCGGCAAGCATGACTTTCTTGCCTTCCAGCTGCAGCTTCTTGGCCAGCTTGCCGATGGTGGTGGTCTTGCCGGCACCGTTGACGCCTACCACCAGGATCACAAAGGGCTTCTTCGGGGTGATCACCAGCGGCGCTTCTACCGGCTTGAGCATGGCAGCCAGCTCGGCCTGCAAAGATTTGTACAGCGCGTCGGCGTCGGTCAGTTGCTTGCGCGCGACCTTCTGCGTGAGGCTCTGGATGATCACGGCGGTGGCTTCGACGCCCACGTCGGCGGTCAGCAGGCGGGTTTCGATGTCTTCCAGCAATTCGTCGTCGATGACTTTTTTGCCGAGGAACAGGCTGGCCATGCCTTCGCCAATGCTGGCGCTGGTCTTGCTCAGGCCTTGTTTGAGGCGGGCGAAGAAACCGGTCTTGCTGGTTTCGGCCGATACGACGAGCGGTTGTTCCGGCTCGATAACGGCGGGCGCAGCAGCAACCACGGCGGGAGCCGGTACTTCGATGACCGGCGGCGCTTCAACCACGACCTCCACCGGCTCGGCTGCCACGGGGATCGGCGGCACCACGTGCTCGGCCTGCACATCCTCGACCAGTGCCACGGGCTCTTCGGCCACCGGCAGCTGCGGCCATGGTGCGTGTTCGGGCTCAGGTTGCGGCTCGGCCTCAACCACCGGCTGCAACACCGGCTCGGCCATCGGCAACACCACGGGCGCCGGCGTTTCGGCAATCGGTTCGGCTTCTACTATAGGATCGGTGATCGGTTCAGCTGGAACCTGCGGCTGTTCGACGACGGTTTCCTGCGACTTTTTGCGCAGCCATCCGAACAGGCCTTTCTTCTCGCCAGCCGCAGCTGGGGTCTTCTTGTCGTCGTTGGAACCAAACATGGAGACGGCTATCTCAAGGTAGCGGCGCGCCAAGGGGCACGTCGGTAAATAAAATTCGATGCGTAACAGACTGTTTTAAAGCCCGCTCGTTCATGCGCAACATTTTGTAAGGCCTAAATAAGGCCTCAACAAGACAGCCGCAGTGGCCGCCCCTAAGTCGGATCGGTATCCTAGCACCTCCTCGCCCGCCGACGCTAAGACCAAGCGGGCAGCCCAACAGGTTTAAAAACGAATGAATGCTCTAGCCCGCCACGCCGCAGGCCTGCTGCTCAGCACAGTGTGTCTGCCCCTTTCAGCTTTCGCCGCCGACCCACAACCCACCCATGAATTCACCCTGGACAACGGCCTCAAGGTCGTCGTGCGCGAGGACCATCGCGCGCCCGTGGTGGTTTCCCAGGTCTGGTACAAGGTCGGTTCGAGCTACGAAACCCCGGGCCAGACCGGTTTGTCCCACGCTCTGGAACACATGATGTTCAAGGGCAGCTCCAAGGTCGGTCCCGGCGAAGCCTCGCTGATCCTGCGTGACCTGGGCGCTGAAGAAAATGCATTCACCAGTGATGACTACACCGCGTATTACCAGGTGTTGGCCCGTGATCGCCTGGGCGTCGCCTTCGAACTGGAAGCCGACCGCATGGCCAGCCTGCGCCTGCCGGCCGACGAATTCAGCCGCGAGATCGAGGTTATTAAAGAAGAGCGCCGCCTGCGCACCGACGACAATCCGATGTCCAAGGCCTTCGAACGCTTCAAGGCGATGGCCTTCCCGGCCAGTGGCTACCACACGCCGACCATCGGCTGGATGGCCGACCTGGACCGCATGAAAGTCGAAGAACTGCGCCACTGGTACCAATCCTGGTACGTGCCGAACAACGCCACCCTGGTGGTGGTGGGCGACGTGACCCCGGACGAGGTGAAGAACCTGGCCCAGCGCTACTTCGGCCCGATCCCCAAGCGTGACGTGCCGCCCGCCAAGATCCCGCTGGAGCTGGCGGAGCCCGGCGAGCGCCTGCTGACCATGCATGTGCAGACGCAACTGCCGAGTGTCATCCTGGGGTTCAACGTACCCGGCCTGGCCACCGCCACGGACAAACGCTCGGTTCAAGCCCTGCGCCTGATCTCGGCGCTGCTCGACGGCGGCTACAGCGCGCGCATCTCGGAGCAGTTGGAGCGCGGTGAAGAGCTGGTATCCGCCGCCTCCACCCACTACGACGCCTATACCCGTGGCGACACCCTGTTCATGCTCACCGCAACCCCCAACCAGCAAAAGAAAAAACCGTTGCCCAAGCCGAAGCCGGCCTGTGGCGCCTGCTGGAAGAGCTCAAGGCCAAACCGCCGACTGTCGAAGAACTGGAGCGTATCCGCGCCCAGGTCATCGCCGGCCTGGTCTACCAGCGTGACTCCATCACCAGCCAGGCCACGGCCATTGGCTCGCTGGAGACCGTCGGCCTGTCCTGGAAGTTGATGGACAGCGAACTGGCCGACCTGCAAAGCGTGACCCCGGAAGATATCCAAAAGGCCGCGCGTACGTATTTCACCCGCGAACGTCTGAGCGTCGCCCATGTTCTGCCTGAGGAGACCGCTCATGAGTGATCGCAAAAGCAGCCGCCTGATCCTGATCGGCCTGATCGCCGCCACCCTGATCGCCGCGAGCACCGTGTATGTGCTCAGCCCCGACAAGTCCGTAGCCAGCCAGGCATTGGACAAGGCCCAGTCGGGGCAAAAACTGCAATCCCTGGCGGAGCTGGACGGCAAGGCGCCGACCAACCGCAAGCTCGATGTACAAACCTGGACCACCGCCGAAGGTGCCAAGGTGCTTTTCGTTGAAGCCCATGAACTGCCGATGTTCGACATGCGCCTGCTGTTCGCCGCCGGCAGCAGCCAGGACGGCAACGTGCCGGGCCTGGCGCTGATGACCAACGCCATGCTCAATGAAGGCATACCGGGCAAGGACGTCAGCCAGATCGCCAGTGGTTTTGAGGGCCTGGGCGCCGACTTCGGCAACGGCGCTTACCGCGACATGGCGCTGGTGTCCCTGCGCAGCCTGAGCGATAGCGATAAACGCGAAGCGGCCCTGGCGCTGTTTGACCAGGTGATCGGCAAGCCGACCTTCCCCGCCGACTCCCTGGCACGGATCAAAAACCAGATCCTCGCCGGTTTCGAGTACCAAAAGCAGAACCCCGGCAAACTGGCGAGCCTGGAGCTGTTCAAGCGCCTGTACGGCGACCATCCTTACGCCCACTCCAGCGAAGGCACCGCCGACAGCGTTCCGACGATCAGCGTGGCACAGTTGCAGGCATTCCACGCCAAGGCCTATGCCGCCGGTAACGCCGTGATTGCGGTGGTGGGCGACCTGACCCGCGCCGAAGCCGAGGCCATGACCGCCAAGGTGTCCGCATCGCTGCCCAAAGGCCCGGCCCTGGCGAAGATTGCCCAGCCGACCGAGCCAAAGCCGGGCCTGAGCCATATCGAGTTCCCGTCCAAGCAAACGCACCTGCTGCTTGCCCAACTGGGCATCGACCGCGCCGACCCGGACTACGCGGCCCTGTCCCTGGGCAACCAGATCCTCGGCGGCGGAGGCTTCGGCACCCGCTTGATGAGCGAAGTGCGTGAGAAACGTGGCCTGACCTATGGCGTCTACTCGGGCTTCTCGCCGATGCAGGTGCGCGGTCCGTTCATGATCAACCTGCAGACCCGCGCCGAAATGAGCGGCGGCACCCTGCAATTGGTCGAGAGCGTACTGGCCGAGTACCTCAAGACCGGCCCGACCCAGAAAGAACTGGACGACGCCAAGCGCGAGCTGGCCGGTAGCTTCCCGCTGTCCACCGCGAGCAACGCCGATATCGTCGGGCAACTGGGCGCCATGGGTTTCTATGACCTGCCGCTGAGCTATCTGGAAGATTTCATGAAACAATCCCAGGCCCTGACCGTAGAGCAGGTCAAGGCTGCCTTGAACAAACACTTGAGCGCCGACAAGATGGTCATAGTGACCGCCGGCCCGACGATTGCACAAAAGCCACTACCGCCCCCCACTGATAAACCCGCCGAGCAGCCGCTCGGGGTCCCGGAGCATTAATGGCCAGTTCATCTCGCCCGAAAAAACCTGTCCACAACGTACATAACGGAGTGGGCCAACTGCGCATCATTGGCGGTGAATGGGGCAGCCGCAAGCTGAGCTTCCCCGACGTCGTGGGCCTGCGCCCAACGCCGGACCGCGTGCGCGAAACCCTGTTCAACTGGCTCGCGCCGTATATCGCGGGCGCCAAGGTGCTGGACCCCTTCGCCGGCAGTGGCGCGCTGTTCCTGGAAGCGTTGTCCCGTGGCGCGGCGCAGGCCCAGGCGCTGGATGCCAGCAATGTAGCGGTGTCCAGCCTCAAGGAACACCTGGGCACCCTGCGCTGCACCAACGGCCAGGTGCAGACCGCCGATGCCCTGCGCTACCTGGAAACCCAGGCCGCCAGCGCGTACGACGTGGTGTTCCTCGACCCGCCGTTCAATCAGAACCTGCTGCCGACCGTGTGCGCACTGCTGGAAGAGCGCCAGTGGCTGGCGCCGGATGCGTGGATCTACACTGAAAGCGAAACCGCGCCGTCTACCCTGGGCTTGCCGGGCGAGTGGCGCCTGCATCGGGAGCAGAAGTCCGGGCGGGTGTATTACGCGTTGTGGCATCGGCTGGTCGAAAGCGCCGCCTGATCTTTCAGACTGGCTTCAATGGTGGCGGGCGGTGCGACGATTCGACAAGCCCGCTCGCCACAAACTGAGAGTTTCATGACACCGTCCTCCGACCTGTTCACCCCCGCCTTCGGCCTCGGCAACCCCCACCTGCAAACACTGTGGGGGCCGCTGTGGCGGCCGACCACGCACATAGAACGCCAACGCGAACGCTTGTGGCTGGACGATGGCGATTTTCTCGACCTCGACTGGCATGGCCCCCACGACGCGCAAGCGCCATTGGTGCTGGTGCTGCATGGGCTGACCGGTTCATCCAATTCCCCCTATGTGGCCGGACTGCAAAAAGTCCTCGCGGCCCAAGGCTGGGCCAGTGCGGCCTTGAACTGGCGCGGCTGCTCGGGCGAGCCCAACCTATTGGCGCGCAGTTATCACTCGGGCGCCAGCGAAGACCTCGCCGCCGCCATTGCGCACCTACGCGCCAGGCGGCCGTTGGCGCCGCTGTATGCGGTGGGGTATTCCCTGGGTGGCAATGTGCTGCTCAAGCACCTGGGGGAAACCGGCGAAGCGTCCGGGCTGCAAGGCGCGGCGGCGGTGTCGGTGCCGTTTCGACTGGACCAATGTGCGGACCGTATCGGGCTGGGTTTTTCACGGGTGTATCAGAAACATTTCATGCGCGAGATGCTGGCGTATATTCGCGTCAAGCAACGCCAGTTCTTGCAGGATGGCCGGGCGGATGGGCTCAAAACCCTGGAGGCGCTTGGCTCGCTGGAAAAAATGCGCACATTCTGGGATTTCGATGGCCGGGTCACCGCACCGCTGCACGGGTTCCTCAGTGCCGAGGATTATTACCGCCGCGCCTCAAGTCGCTACTACCTGGGCGCTATCCGCACGCCAACCCTGATCATCCAGGCTGCCGACGACCCCTTCGTATTCGCCCACAGCTTGCCCGAAGCCAGCGAGCTGTCGGCGTGCACCGAGTTTGAGCTGACGGCCAAAGGTGGGCACGTGGGGTTTGTGGACGGTTCGCTGAAGCGCCCCGGCTACTACCTGGAGCGGCGCATCCCAGAGTGGCTACTGACACAACACGGTTAACCATGTGGATTGGGTGTACAGACCCGATTGCTCAGTCGCCAGTCGCGACTTCCCGCTTGGGATCAACAATCCACTCGCTCCATGACCCCGCATACAACTTGCCCAACGGGTAACCCGCCAGGCTCAGGGCAAACAGGTTGTGGCAAGCCGTCACGCCCGAGCCGCAATACGCCACCAGCTCCTGCGCCGAGCGGCCTTGCAGCTGCGCGGCGAAGCGCTGCTTGAGCTGCTCGGCCGGCAGGAAGCGGCCGTCACTGCCCAGGTTTTCGTTGAACGCCGCACATTGCGCGCCGGGAATATGCCCGGCAATCGGATCAATAGGCTCAACTTCACCGCGAAAACGCGCTTGGGCGCGGGCATCGATCAGGGTCAGGCCGGGTTGGCCCAGGCGTTTTTGCAGATGCTCGGCATCCAGCAGCAGGTGATTGTCCGGCTGGCCGGTAAAGGTTCCCGGCTCGATCACCGGCGCATCCAGGCTCAACGGGAAGCCCGCGGTGTGCCAGGCCTTGAGGCCGCCATCCAGAATAAACACACCATCGCGCTTGCCCAGCCAAGCCAGCAACCACCATGCGCGGGCGGCGTAGGCGCCAGGGCCGTCGTCGTAGAGCACCACGTCGGTGTCGGCGCTGATACCCCAGGCTCGCAGTTGCTGGGTAAACGTAGCCGCTGCCGGCAATGGATGACGACCGGTCACACCTTTGATCACTGGCCCGCTGAGGTGGCGCTCCAGGTCGGCATATTGCGCGCCTTCGATATGCCCTTCGGCATAGCTGCAACGGCCGTAATCCGGGTCTTCCAGGGCAAAGCGGCAATCGAGGATCACCAGGCCCGCGGCCTGCTGGCGCTCGGCCAATTGCTGGGGGCTGATCAGTTGAGCAAGCGGCATGACGAACTCCTACGAATACGTGGGGAAAGGTCTACTTCACTTCTTCCAGCGCCTGGTTCAACGGCACATAAAACTCTTTGAACAGGGCATCCACCGCCTCTTTCGCCTGTGGGGTGACAAACCCTGCCTCCAGCACCAGCACCTGGTATACCCCGCGCTTGATCGCTTCGGCGCTCAAATGTGCGGAGTTTTCGTTGGTGGTACATAAGAAGCGCACCCAGGACGTGAGGATGATCCAGGCATTGAGGGTCAGCGCTTCGGTTTGCACCGGGTCCATGTTGAGAATGCCGGCATCGACAAACCCTTGGTAGATCGCGCCGCCCTGGGTCAGGCAACGCTGGGAAAAACGCCGATAGCCGGTGGCCAGTTCCGGGTCGCTTTCCAGCAAGTGTTCGAGGTCTCGGTGCAGGAAACGGTAGCGCCACATGCCGGCCAGCACGGCCTGCAGGTAGAAACGCTTGTCCTCCACGACCATCGCGCGCCCCTGTGGCGGGCGCAGGAAGCTGTCTACCAGCGCTTCGTATTCGCGGAACAATACGGCGATGATCGCCTGCTTGTTGGGGAAGTGGTAGTACAGGTTGCCCGGTGAGATCTCCATGTGGGCAGCGATATGGTTGGTGCTGATACTGCGCTCGCCCTGCTGGTTAAAAAGCTCCAGGCTGGTTTGCACAATGCGTTCGCTGGTCTTTACTCGTGGTGCCATAGGGGAATCAGCTTCTGTACACGTGATAGAGCATCTTACGGCCTATCCTTGTCAGGATAAATCTGGATGTTACTGCAATGTTATTTGACAATTTAGAGCAATGACTCTAAAAATCCAGGCAGACCAATAACAATCGGGACTGCGCCATGTCTGCCAACGTTGCCTATTTGCAAGATTCCCAGGCGCTGGATCAACTCCATAGCCTGTTCGATGCTCAACGGCGCGCCTATGCGGCCAATCCCATGCCGCCGGCCGCGCAGCGCCAGCAATGGCTCAAGGCCCTGGGCGAGCTGCTCAGCGACGAACGCCAGGCGCTGATCGAGGCTATCAGCCAGGACTTCAGCCACCGCAGTGCCGATGAAACCCTGTTCGCCGAGCTGATGCCCAGCCTGCATGGCATTCACTACGCCAGCAAACACCTCAAAGGCTGGATGAAACCTTCCCGTCGCGCCGTAGGCCTTGCCTTCCAACCTGCGTCAGCCAAAGTCATCTACCAACCCCTGGGCGTGGTCGGGGTGATCGTGCCGTGGAACTATCCGTTGTACCTGGCCATCGGTCCGTTGGCGGGTGCTTTGGCGGCCGGCAACAGGGTGATGCTCAAGCTCAGCGAATCCACGCCCGCCACCGGTGAATTGCTCAAAAAGCTGCTGGCCAGGATCTTCCCCGAAGACCTGGTGTGCGTGGTGCTCGGCGAAGCCGAAGTGGGCATGGCTTTTTCCAAATTACGTTTCGACCACCTGCTGTTCACCGGCGCCACCAGCATTGGCAAACACGTGATGCGCGCAGCGGCCGAACACCTCACACCGGTGACCCTGGAACTGGGCGGCAAGTCGCCGGCCATCGTTTCCGCAGATGTGCCGCTCAAGGACGCCGCCGAACGCATTGCCTTTGGTAAAGCGTTGAACGCTGGGCAAACCTGCGTGGCACCCGACTACGTGCTGGTGCCGGAAGACCGCGTCAACGCGTTCGTCGAGGCCTACAGCAAGGCGGTTCGTGGCTTTTATCCGACCCTGGCCGACAATCCGGACTACACCGCGATCATCAACGAGCGACAACTGGCTCGGCTCAACGCCTACATAAAGGACGCCACCGACAAAGGCGCCACCCTGATTCCGCTGTACGACCAGGGCCAGGCGCGACGTATGGCCCACAGCCTGCTGCTGAACGTCAGCGACGACATGACCGTGATGCAGGACGAAATCTTCGGCCCCGTGCTGCCGATCGTGCCCTATCGCGGCATCGATCAGGCCTTTGCCTACATAAACCAACGCCCTCGCCCGCTGGCTCTCTACTACTTCGGCTACAACAAGAGCGAACAAAACCGTGTGCTCCACGAAACCCATTCCGGCGGCGTGTGCCTGAACGACACCCTGCTGCATGTAGCCCAGGACGACATGCCCTTTGGCGGCATCGGCCCATCCGGCATGGGCCATTACCACGGGCATGAAGGCTTCCTCACGTTCAGCAAGGCCAAGGGGGTGCTGGTGAAGCAGCGCCTTAACGCCGCCAAGCTGATCTATCCGCCCTACGGCAAAGCCATCCAGAAATTGATCCAGAAGCTGTTCGTTCGCTGATACCGCCACCCACGGGACAACAATAACAATGAACCCAAGCCTGACTGATTCACCCGCGCTGTCACGGCGCGGCGTCTTGAAAATCGGCCTGTGCGCCAGCGCCTTCCTGGCCACCGCCGGGTTGGGCGCCAGCCTCAGCGGCTGCTCCAGCAGCACACCGGCCAGTGGCTTCGCCCTGTTGCGCAACAGCGACTTGCCGTTTTTGCGCGCGGTGATCCCGGTGTTGCTGGAGGGCGTCGCCAGCGCCCAGGAAGTCGCCAGCAAGGTCGAAGACACGCTGAAAAAGCTCGATTTCAGTCTGCGGCACCTGTCACCGGAGATGTTCAAGCTCACCCAGCAACTTTTCGATGTGTTGAGCATGGGCATCACCCGCGGCCCGCTGACCGGCATCTGGGGCAGCTGGGAAAACGCCAGCGGCGAGCAGATCCGCAGCTTCCTGCACCGCTGGGAGAACAGCTACCTGAACCTGCTGCGCATGGGCCAGGGCTCGCTGCTCAAGCTGGTGATCATGGCCTGGTACTTCCAGCCGGCGTCGTGGGTGCATTGCGGTTACCCCGGCCCGCCGAAAATCTGAGCGGCACCCCCACAATAAAAACAAGAGACGACCCCGATGCCTGTACCCGACCTGTTCCGCGACGGCCTCGCCCGAGGCTGGAAAACGCATAATGGCTCCACCCTCGACAGCGACCTGACCCTGGAAGCCGACGTTGCCATCATCGGCAGCGGCGCCGGTGGCGGCACCACCGCCGAGATTCTCAGCGCCGCCGGCTACAAGGTCCTGCTGATCGAGGAAGGCCCGCTCAAGACCAGCAGCGATTTCAAGCTGCTCGAAGACGAGGCCTACACCAGCCTGTATCAGGAAGGCATCGGCCGCATGAGCAAGGACGGCGCGATCACCATCCTGCAGGGACGGGCCGTAGGCGGCACCACGCTGATCAACTGGACCTCCAGCTTCCGTACCCCGGACGCCACCCTCGCCCATTGGGCCAGCGAATACGCGGTGAAAGGTCACGGCAGCGCCGAGATGGCGCCCTGGTTCGAAAAGATGGAACAGCGCCTGGGCATCGCCCCCTGGATCATGCCACCCAACGCCAACAACGACGTGATCCGCAAAGGCTGCGAGCAACTCGGCTACAGCTGGCACGTGATCCCGCGCAATGTGCGTGGCTGCTTCAACCTGGGGTATTGCGGCATGGGCTGCCCGGTCAACGCCAAGCAGTCGATGCTGGTGACCACCATCCCGTCCACCCTGGAGAAAGGCGGTGAACTGCTTTACCTGGCTCGCGCCGAACGCCTGAATTACGCCGGCGACAGCATCAGCAGCCTGGAATGCCTGGCCATGGACGCGCGTTGCGTGGCGCCAACCGGGCGCAAGATCACAGTCAAGGCCAGGCACTATGTGCTGTCGGGCGGCGGCATCAACAGCCCGGCGTTGCTGATGCGCTCGGACGCGCCCGATCCCCACTCGCGGCTGGGCAAGCGCACCTTTTTGCACTTGGTGAATTTCTCCGCCGCATTGTTCGATGAGGTGATCAACCCGTTCTACGGCGCGCCGCAATCGATCTACTCCGATCACTTCCAATGGCAGGACGGCACCACCGGCAGAATGTCCTACAAGCTTGAAGCTCCGCCCTTGCATCCGGCATTGGCCAGCACGCTGCTGGGGGGCTACGGCACGCAAAACGCCCTGGACATGAGCCAATTGCCCAACACCCATGCCATGCTCGCGCTGCTGCGTGACGGCTTCCACCCCGACAGCCCTGGCGGCAGCGTGGAACTGCGCGGCGACGGGACACCGGTGCTCGACTATCAGGTGTCGCCCTACGCCTGGGACGGCCTGCGCCGTGCCTTTCACAGCATGGCCGAGATCCAGTTCGCGGCGGGCGCCAAGTCCGTCAAACCCCTGCACCACGATGCACGCTATGTAAAAACCCTGGGCGAAGCTCGCACGCTGATCGACGACCTGAACCTGGAGCTGCATCGCACCTGCCTGGGCAGCGCCCACGTAATGGGCGGCTGCGCCATGGGCGAAGACCCGAAAAACGCGGTGGCCGACAGCCTCGGTCGCCATCATCAGCTGCGCAACCTGTCGATCCACGATGGCTCGCTATTCCCCACCAGTATTGGGGCCAACCCGCAATTGTCGGTGTATGGATTGACCGCTCAACTGGCGACGGCATTGGCCGAACGTCTGAAAACAGCGTGAAAAAACGTTCGATACGCGGCCTCTATCTACATAAGTCGACTTGGCCGACCGGGAAGGCTGCGATACCATCCGGTTCCCCAACGGACTCCGCCAGGACGACGCGATGAACCGAGTGTTGTACCCAGGTACCTTCGACCCGATTACCAAAGGCCATGGCGATCTGGTCGAACGCGCCTCTCGTTTGTTCGACCATGTGATCATCGCAGTCGCGGCCAGCCCCAAGAAAAACCCGCTGTTCCCCCTGGAACAGCGCGTGGAGCTGGCGCGAGAGGTCACCAAGCATCTGCCTAACGTGGAAGTGGTGGGTTTTTCCACACTGCTGGCGCACTTCGCCAAAGAGCAGAACGCCAATGTGTTCCTGCGTGGCCTGCGCGCGGTGTCGGACTTCGAATACGAATTCCAGCTGGCCAACATGAACCGCCAACTGGCGCCGGACGTGGAAAGCCTGTTCCTCACGCCGTCGGAACGTTATTCGTTCATTTCCTCGACGTTGGTGCGTGAAATTGCCGCTTTGGGCGGGGATATCACCAAGTTCGTGCACCCCGCCGTGGCGGATGCATTGACGCTGCGCTTCAAGAAGTAAGACCGCTTAATCGGCGCCTGCTCGCACTGCGGGCGCCAATGCGGCACAATTGCGCGCATTAGTTTTCAGATGCCTTGGCTGACGGCCCTGGCAGGAGTTTCCATGTCCCTGATCATCACCGACGATTGCATCAATTGCGACGTCTGCGAACCTGAGTGCCCGAATGCGGCGATTTCCCAAGGTGAGGAAATCTATGTGATCGACCCCAACCTGTGCACCCAGTGTGTCGGCCACTATGACGAACCCCAGTGCCAGCAGGTGTGCCCGGTGGAATGCATTCCGCTGGATGAAGCCCATCAGGAGACACAAGAGCAGTTGATGGAGAAGTACCGGAAGATTACCGGTAAGGCCTGAGCCTTTTATTTGCTGGAAGGGCCTCTTCGCGAGCAAGCCCGCTCCCACAGTTGACCGAGTACACCCTTTGGAATGCGGTCGAATGTGGGAGCGGGCTTGCTCGCGAAATCGATAGCAGCCATCACTCAGCAATCAACGCTGGCACTTAGGGCAAAACACACTCGCCCGCTGCCCCAGTACCACATTGCGCAACTCGCTCCCGCAGACCTTGCACGCCTCGCCTCCCCGGCCATAGACGTACAGCTCCTGCTGGAAATACCCCGGTTGCCCGTCACCCCCGATAAAGTCCCGCAATGTGGTGCCGCCACGCTCGATCGCAGCCGCCAGAATGCGCTTGATCTCGAGCGCCAGCTTCAAATAACGCCCGCGTGAAATACCGCCAGCCGCGCGACGCGGATCAATCCCCGCCGCAAACAGCGCTTCCGTCGCATAGATATTGCCCACACCCACCACCACGGCGTTGTCCATGATGAACGGCTTCACCGCCATCGACTTACCGCGAGACAGTTGAAACAAACGCTCACCGTCGAACAGCTCGGTCAACGGCTCCGGCCCCAGGCGCATCAGCAGTTCGTGGTTGTGCGGGTCCAGGCTCCAGAGCATCGCGCCAAAGCGTCGCGGGTCGGTGTAGCGCAAGGCCAGGCCCGACTCCAGCTCGATGTCCACATGTTCATGCTTGGCCGCCGGCATCCCGACTTCCACCAGGCGCAAATTACCCGACATGCCCAAATGGCTGATCAGCGTACCCACTTCGGCGTTGATCAACAGGTACTTGGCCCGCCGCTCCACCAGCACGATGCGCTGCCCGGACAAGCGCACATCCAGATCTTCCGGGATCGGCCAGCGCAGGCGGCGCTCGCGTACCACCACGCGGCTGACACGTTGGCCTTCCAGGTGTGGCGCAATGCCACGCCGGGTGGTTTCGACTTCGGGTAACTCGGGCATGTGTACCTCTTGAAGGGGGTCAGTGCGCGCCCAGTTCGCGGATCGACAACTTCAGGCTCTCGAAGTCGTAGTCCGACAGGCCCACGTAGTCCAACACCAGGGGGCCGACGGTTTCCCACTCGTGATCGACCGTCTGGTTACCCAGCACCCGGTAGGACGAACAGATATGCTCGGCCATCTTCAGGATCGCCAGCAGGTTTTTCAGCTGAGGATTGCGCGGCGAGTCATCGCTGAAAATCGCCAGGGCATTGTGGTGGTTGGCGATGGCGTCGGTCACATGCTCGGGCAGGCGCCAGGACTTGGCCGTGTAGTAGCCGACCACCGCATGGTTGGTGTTGAACGCGTTGTTTTCGGTGTCGACCACCCGGCAGTCAGGGCCGGCGTTGGCGTAGGCCTCTTCCAGCACCGCCATGTAGTTGGGGAAGCGCTTGAGCATCAGCGGCACGCCGCAATCGTGGAACAGCCCCAGAGCGTAGGCCTCGTCCACTGCCTGGGAGCCCGTGCGCTTGGCCAGGGTGAGGCAGGTCATGGCCACATCCTGGGCCGTGTCCCAAAAGCGGTTGAGCGTGACGATGGTGTCGTCGCTCATCTCGCCCCTGATCGACAAGGCGTTGATCAGGTTGATGATCGAACGACTGCCCAGCAGGTTCACCGCACGCTGGATCGAGGCAATCTTGTTGCTCAGCCCGTAATACGACGAGTTGACGATCTTCAGCAACGCGCCGGACAGGCCGGGATCCTGGGAGATCAACCGCGCGATCACTTCCAGGTCCGGGTCGGGCATGTACTGTTCCATCTGCAAATCCACCATGATTTGCGGTTGGGGCGGCACGGTGATGCCTTGCAGGGCCTGTTGAATCTGTTCGGCGGAAAGCTCTTGGGACATAAGTGCATACTCTGGGCTAGGTGGGGATTCTAACCTCTAAGCAAAGCTGACCGACACCTCAAATACCGGATTGGAATGAGATCAGATGTGGGAGCGGGCTTGCTCGCGAAAGCGGTGTACCAGTCGGCGGATGCAGTGCCCGACACACCGCTTTCGCGAGCAAGCCCGCTCCCACACACGGTATACTCCCGCTCTTTTTCCGGAGCGACGTCATGTCCCTGCCAAGCCTGCGTCTCAAAGCCAACGCCGATCGTCGTTTGCGCAACGGCCACCTGTGGGTCTACAGCAACGAAATCGACGTGGCCGCCACTCCACTCCACGGCTTCCAGGCAGGCGACCAGGCTATCCTGGAAGCGGCCGGCGGCAAGACCCTGGGCATCGTGGCTATGAGCCCGAACAACCTGATCTGCGCCCGCCTGCTGTCGCGCGACATCAAGTTGCCATTGGACAAGTCGCTGCTGGTGCACCGCCTCAACGTCGCCCTGTCCCTGCGTGATCGCCTGTTCGACAAGCCGTTCTACCGCCTGGTCTACGGTGATTCCGACCTGTTGCCGGGCCTGGTAGTCGACCGTTTCGGCGACATCCTGGTGGTGCAGATCGCTTCGGCGACCATGGAAGCTCATAAAGAAGACGTGATCGCTGCCCTGACCCAAGTGCTCAAGCCGAGCGGCATCCTGTTCAAGAATGACTCCGCCGCGCGCGATGCCGAAGGCCTCAACCGCTACGTCGAAACCGTGTTCGGCCTGGTGCCGGAGTGGGTTGCGCTGGAAGAAAACGGCGTGAAATTCGAAGCCCCGGTGATCCAGGGCCAGAAAACCGGCTGGTTCTACGACCACCGCATGAACCGCGCCCGCCTGGCCCCGTATGCCAAAGGCAAACGCGTCCTCGACCTGTACAGCTACATCGGCGGCTGGGGCGTGCAAGCCGCGGCTTTCGGCGCCAGTGAAGTGTTCTGCGTCGACGCCTCCGCCTTCGCCCTCGATGGCGTGGAGCGCAACGCCGCGCTGAACGGCGTCGCCGAGAAGATGACCTGCATCGAAGGCGACGTCTTCGAAGCCCTCAAAGAACTGAAAGCCAGCGAAGAACGTTTCGACGTGATCGTCGCCGACCCACCGGCCTTCATCAAACGCAAGAAAGACATGAAGAACGGCGAAGGCGCCTACCGCCGCCTCAACGAGCAAGCCATGCGCCTGCTCAGCAAGGACGGCATCCTGGTCAGCGCCTCGTGCTCCATGCACCTGCCGGAAGACGACCTGCAAAACATCCTGCTGACCAGCGCCCGCCACCTGGACCGCAATATCCAGATGCTGGAGCGTGGCGGCCAGGGCCCGGATCATCCGGTGCACCCGGCGATTGTCGAGACGCGGTATATCAAGAGCATTACGTGCCGGTTGTTGCCCAATAGCTGATTCGCATCTGAAAGGGGATTCCAAATGGAGCCCCCCGACTTCACTCCCCCCAAAATCATCCCCCACCCGACATTCTTTCAATGGCAATCAATTAAACTTAAAACTAAGAGTTTGCTCCCTCACTGTAATACTATTCCGACAAGAAAACTCGAAGACTCCTACGCATTTTTTTCTTGAAAATGGACCATTAAAGCCTACTATTTATATGTCACCGGCATCGGTAACACTTAAATAAAATCAAGTTGCACAAGGAGATCCAAAATGAAAACAATTAACCTGGAAACATCCAACATCGCCAACTTGGCTTTCTTGGTAGCACCGAAAGTTCGCTAAGTAAATCAAACGCTGGGGAGTGCCGGCTACCCAGCGTTTTCGGTACAACAGGGAGGCACGGCAATGCAAATAGCTCCTTATATATTTATTCTCCCCAGAACACCTACCGTAGTAGTATGGGACTATAAAAACCATAAGCAATTCGAGTTAAACCTTACCTACTCAACGCGACTCACCGAGCTGATACATAACCCAAACAACTTCGACATTTCAAACCCCATAGACTCTCAACTATTAGCAGCAGGAATATTGACAGAGCTCGCACAAGAGCAACTTAATTGGGGCTGGGACGAACTATCAAAAATCTTTCATATCGGCACTAAAAATATTCCTTGTAGTCACGTTCCCGAAAACACTGACGAGTGGGCGAGCATCTATCTTGATCACTGTACGGAAACACTAGCCACCCCTCCCCCTCTAGCACGAACGGCCACTAACAATGATGAAAATTCTATAATTCACTTACCAATACCTCTTGAACTGCCAAAGCATTCACTTCAACACATTTTATTCACCCGGAAAACCTGCCGTACTTTCACAGGCGAATCCATCTCCTTACATACCATAGGCACCATCCTTTATCTGTGCTTAGGATATTTAAAAGAAAGACTACATACTATTGATGAAGCTATTGCGGAAGGACTTGAGGCCCGAAGAAGCAGCCCATCCGGAGGAGGACTAAACGCGTGTGAGGGTTTTCTTTATGCTCAAAATATAGAGGGATTAAAGCCCGGTATTTACGCTTACAACGCAGCGGAACATACACTGAGCTTCGTTAATCCACACCTCAACCAGACATTAGGATGTGTGCTATCGGGACAGCATTTCATTAACGATCTTCCAGCGGGCCTATTCATCACCTGCCGGTTCGACAAACTTTGGTGGAAATACGGACACTCGCGAGCTTATCGGATGGCCTATGTTGAAGCTGGTCATATCTCGCAAACTTTTCAATTAGTCGCAACCGCGCTGGGCCTGAACACTTGGTTGACCGGCGCTCTGACAGATCATCAGGTCGAATCATTATTAGGTATTGAAGAAAACAATCCTGAACAAACCATATTTTTTGTTGGATGCGGTAAAAGCGACGGGCAAGTAATGTGCAAAGAATTGACATCGCTGCTAAAAACTCGAGGGTAGAACATATGGTTGAGCCGCTCATCGACCCTAGTATGTGGAAAACACATTTCACTCTTGGGAATTGGAATACTCGCGCATCGGTGCGAACCAGCGATCACCATTATAAATTGCCTTCGGACCTAGAAAAGCAGCTGCAATCACGAAACTGGTTTCCCCCAGCGCTCCTTCCGTACCTCAATCACCCGGAAATCAAATTAGCCGATCAGGCCATCACCAAACGCCTTTGCGCTAATCACCTAGTAAACTTTCTTCACTACACAACACTACTTGAGCATCGAATTGTTAATCGCTCCGTTGAAGTTATTATTCACGATGAACTTGACTTCCCGATACTACCTCACATGAAAACAGCAGCGCTGCAGCTCTATACCGACGAAGGTTATCATGCGCTATTTTCCAACCAACTTGCAGAGCAAATTATTGGCTTCTATGGTATGACTGACCAACCGGTCACACACAAGCGAATAACTCGACTCAATAATTTAATCGACAGCGTTCCTAATAAACAGAGAGCACTGACATGGTTTCTAGTTGGCTTCGTATCTGAAACGATCATCGCTAAAGATCTGCGTGATATTTATCAAAACAGTTTGGTATGCAGCGTTCAGGATATGCTAAGTGACCATCTGACTGACGAAGCACGACATAGTCGCTATTTTAGCGAGGTCTTTCATTATCTGTGGTTGCAGATGAACGATGAGTTACGTATGTCGTCCGCCATACAACTCTTAGAAATTCTTCTGATCTTCTTTGAAACCGACGAGCAATGGCTAGAGCGCAGTTTACGTAGTGTGCAATTGAGTGAGGCCACTGTCGAGCAAATCCTAGTCACGATGGCGGATCCGCATGCTCATACTCTTCGCATTCGCTCAGGCGCTAGCGCTACATTTCAAGCATTAAAAAAAGCAGGTTTTTTCAAACAGCCTGAAATTCAAAATTTATTCTTTAAAATGGCACTTATCGATGAATGAAGCACTTATCGCTGCGAGCGGCAAAAAAAAGCGTAGATCAGCAGTCATCTTATTAATGACTATGGTACTACTCGGTGTTTTTCCTCTAGATGTGTTACTGCCGTCCTTTCCTGCATTGGCTGAGCACTTTCAGAATAAGCCAGCGGACATTGCGTTCTCTATCAGTCTTTTCGCTATCGGTATCTCTCTATCGCAACTTTTAATCGGACCACTCTCAGATACCCTTGGGCGCAAGGGCTTGTTGATTGGAGGAATGGTTATGTCAATCATCGGCGCCACCGGCTGTGTGTTCTCGAATGAATATACATGGTTTTTGATATTCAGGATCATCCAAGCCATCGGCTGCGGCTGCTTCGTGCTATCACAGGCGTTGGTTCAGGATATGTTTGAAGGTAAAGAGAGGGATCGATTGCGGATTCTAATGATTACGGCCAGCGGAATTTTTATCTCAGTATCACCGTTACTCGGCAGTGTACTGCAACAGTTCCTCGACTGGCCTGGCAGCTTTCTTCTTTTTATTGTATTGGCCGTTTGCGTTTTGTTAAAAACGTATTTTCTACTGGAGGCTGATCACATAACTCCGCACTCAAACCGAAATATTATCCGCGCTTATCAGCTAGTGTTCAAAAGCGGAAACTTCGTCGGTTATTGGCTAATTGCAGCTATCGCTTTCACCTGCCATTTTTCATTCATCGTCATATCACCACTCATTTTTATGGATCAGTTGCAGCTGTCCACCTATGAATTCTCTCTAACTTTGTTACTTTACGGCGCGGCTTACGTCACTGGCGGAATCGTGGCTCGCATACTCTCTAATTGGCTGGTCCCCAAGGCTCAGATCATTTTCGGTTTGGCTCTGATTTTTTGTTCCGGGCTGTTGATGCTTTTTCTGTCCCAGGTGCTTGAACTTTCAGCGGTGACGGTATTAGTACCAATGATCATCTGCACGACCGGCACCACCATTTGTCGGCCCATCGCGACCTCTAAAGCGATGGAGGTGTTCCCGGAAAATGCCGGTACAGCGGCATCGGCGGGGAACACTTTAATTTTTATACTGGGTGGATTGATTAGCGCATTGATCAACATAAGCACGATTAATTTGCTAACGACCCTGGCATTGGTTTTTTTGCTGCTGAGTACAATGGCTCTAGTGTTGAATTCATTGATCTCACGTCGCCAGCAAATTTTGAACATTGGTTGACACCGCCAATACACACCTAGCCATTCCCTCCAGCCGCCAGCGGTGTAGAATCGGCCCTATTCATCGCCAGTCATCCCCCGGCGGGTTTATGAGCTCAAGGCCAATGCGCACGGCGATCCCGTCACGTTTGCGGCAACTTCCGGACACCAGGGCCATTTTTCGGGTGTTCCAGACGTCAATAGAAGCTCACTCCCCTTTGATACCGATTAGCCGCCCGGAGTGCTCCAATGCCTGATTACCGCTCGAAAACATCCACCCACGGCCGCAACATGGCCGGCGCCCGCGCACTGTGGCGTGCCACGGGGATGAAAGATGACGACTTCAAGAAGCCGATCATCGCGATTGCCAACTCGTTCACCCAGTTCGTCCCCGGCCACGTGCACCTCAAGGACCTGGGCCAACTGGTCGCCCGCGAGATCGAACGCGCCGGCGGCGTGGCCAAAGAATTCAACACCATCGCCGTGGACGACGGCATCGCCATGGGCCATGACGGCATGCTGTATTCCCTGCCAAGCCGCGAGATCATCGCCGATTCCGTGGAGTACATGGTCAACGCCCACTGCGCCGACGCCATCGTCTGCATCTCCAACTGCGACAAGATCACCCCCGGCATGCTGATGGCTGCCTTGCGCCTGAATGTCCCGGTGATCTTCGTCTCCGGCGGCCCGATGGAAGCCGGCAAGACCAAGCTCGCCTCCCACGGCCTGGACCTGGTCGACGCCATGGTCATCGCCGCCGATTCCAGCGCGTCTGACGAGAAGGTCGCGGAATACGAGCGCAGCGCCTGCCCGACCTGCGGTTCGTGCTCCGGCATGTTCACCGCCAACTCGATGAACTGCCTGGTCGAAGCCCTGGGCCTGGCCTTGCCGGGCAACGGTTCGACGCTGGCCACCCACAGCGACCGCGAGCAGTTGTTCCTGCAGGCCGGCCGCACCATCGTCGAGCTGTGCAAGCGCTACTACGGCGACAACGATGAGTCGGTGTTGCCGCGTAACATCGCCAACTTCAAGGCGTTCGAAAACGCCATGACGCTGGACATCGCCATGGGCGGTTCCACCAACACCATCCTGCACTTGCTGGCTGCCGCCCAGGAAGCCGAGATCAATTTCGACCTGCGCGACATCGACCGCCTGTCCCGCCACGTGCCGCAACTGTGCAAGGTCGCGCCAAACATCCAGAAGTACCACATGGAAGACGTGCACCGCGCCGGCGGGATCTTCTCGATCCTCGGTTCCCTGGCCCGTGGCGGCCTGCTGCACACCGACCTGCCGACCGTGCACAGCAAGTCCCTCGCCGAAGGCATCGCCAAGTGGGACATCACCCAGACCGACGACGAAGCCGTGCACACCTTCTTCAAGGCCGGCCCGGCGGGCATCCCGACCCAGACCGCGTTCAGCCAGTCGACCCGTTGGGACACCCTGGACACCGACCGTGAAAACGGCTGCATCCGCAGTGTCGAGCACGCCTACTCCAAGGAAGGTGGCCTGGCCGTGCTGTACGGCAACATCGCCCTCGACGGCTGCGTGGTCAAAACCGCCGGTGTGGATGAATCCATCCACGTCTTCGAAGGCCGCGCCAAGATCTACGAAAGCCAGGACAGCTCGGTACGCGGCATCCTCGCCGACGAAGTGAAAGAAGGCGACATCGTGATCATCCGCTACGAAGGCCCGAAAGGCGGCCCGGGTATGCAGGAGATGCTCTACCCCACGTCGTACCTGAAGTCCAAGGGCCTGGGCAAAGCCTGCGCCCTGCTCACCGATGGCCGCTTCTCCGGCGGTACCTCGGGCCTGTCCATCGGCCATGCTTCGCCCGAAGCTGCGGCCGGCGGCGCGATTGGCTTGGTGCAGGATGGCGACAAGGTGCTGATCGACATTCCGAACCGCTCGATCAACCTGTTGATCAGCGATGAAGAACTGGCGGCCCGCCGGGTTGAGCAGGATAAGAAAGGTTGGAAGCCGGTTGAAAAACGCCCACGTAAAGTGACGACCGCGCTGAAGGCTTACGCCCTGCTGGCCACCAGTGCCGACAAAGGCGCTGTTCGTAACAAGGCGATGCTGGACGGCCTGTAAGCCTCGCCCATAAAAATGCCCCGCACTTGGCGGGGCATTTTTTTGTCTGGCACGAACCTCCAATACACAGGAGATCGAAATGCGGGGGCGGGCTGGCTCGCGAAAGCGGTGGATCAGCCAGCTCATGTGTTACTGACAGAACGCATTCGCGAGCAAGCCCGCTCCCACATCTTTTGACCGCATTCAGCCTGTTACTGAATGTCCTCCGGCTTGACGATCACCCAGTTCTTGTCCGCCGTCACCGGCAACCCTTCCTTGGCCTGTGCCGCCGCATGCTTGGCCATCATGCCGTTGAGCTGAGCCATGTACTTGTCCTTGCGGTTGACCCACAGGTGGATGCCGCCCTTGGCCACGTCCACATCGTGGAACAGCATGTAACCATCGCTGGTCGGCGTGTCGCCACCGACGATCACCGGTTTCTTCCACTCGTCGATGTAAGTGAGGATCGCCGCGTGCTTGCCGGCCATCCAGGTCGCCGGGGTCCACAGGTACGGGGTGAGTTCCAGGCCGAGGTTGGCCTTCTGGTCGTACTTGCCAGCGGCGATCTGCTTACGTGCCGTGGTCAGTTCGCCGGTCTTGCGGTCCTTGAGCAGGGTGGTCACGCCGATCACGTTCTCGGGTTTGACGTTGTAGCCGTACTTCGGATCGGCGGCAACCATGCGCACCAGCTCTTCCGAGGCAGCGGTCATCACGTACACCTCGATGCCGTTTTCCATCAGTTTGTTGTACAGCTCGGCCTGGCCGGTGAAGACTTTCGGCGGTTGCACCTCGGACTTCTTCACCGCATCGCCTTCAAAATAAGTCACGGGAACAGGCTTGCCGGAGGCCATCAGCTCATCGACCTGGACCTTGAGTTCCTTGAGGGTGAAGCCGGAGAACACTTGGGCAACCCAGGGGTAGCAGACCATATCGTCCACTTCGCACAAGCGATAGTAGTAACTGAACAGGCTTTCCTTATGGTCGGCGGTGTCTTTGAACGGGATGAGCTTGAGCGACGGGTCAAGGCTGTCGCGGGTGATCAGGCCCTTGTTTTCCATGTAGGGCAGCAGGGACTCTTCGAGGTCGTAGCGGTAGCTGGTGTTGTCCATGTCGAACACCGCGAAGTTACCCTTGTTGGCGTTGGCGGCGATCATTTCATTCAGTTGCTTGGCGGCAGGCGCCGGCCAGTGTTTCAACTCGGTGTCGGCAAACGCCTGGCTGGCGAGTCCCAGGCACAGTGCGGCGGATACGAGAAGTTTCGGCGCGAGCTTCATAGGCGTTGTCTCCCTGAGTGAAAGACATCGACGCTAACAAATCCCTGTGACAGTTCCCATGTCGAGCACGACCGGGCGCGTCCTGATTCCGCCAGACGCATACACCTGAGCGTCAACCACTTATTCCAAAAACGACAGTCACCATTCCATATCGGTATTAAATCATTATATTTCAAGCTGTTAGGCTCCCCGGTTCGCAATCGCAGGCTCACGCGATTGGCGTCTTCTCAATGGAGCTCAAATGAATCTGCCGCTGATTCTTAACTTACTGGTGTTCGTGGCCCTGCTGTTGGGCCTGGCACAAACTCGCCATACCCACTGGAGCCTGGCCAAGAAGGTATTACTCGCCTTGGTCCTGGGCGTGGTGTTCGGTGTGGCGCTGCACGGTATTTACGGCGCCGGCAACCCGGTGCTCAAGGCCTCCATCGGCTGGTTCGATCTGGTCGGCAACGGCTACGTGCAATTACTGCAAATGATCGTGATCCCGCTGGTATTTGCCTCGATCCTCAGCGCCGTGGCGCGCCTGCATAACGCGGCGTCCCTGGGCAGGATCAGCTTCCTGACCATCGGCACCCTGCTGTTCACCACCGCGATCGCGGCGCTGATCGGTATCGGCCTGACCAACCTGTTCGGCCTCACCGCCGAAGGCCTGGTGGCCGGCACCCAGGAAATGGCGCGCCTGCAAGTGATCCAGAGTGACTACGCGGGCAAGGTCGCCGACCTGAATATCCCACAGTTGCTGCTGTCGTTCGTGCCCGCCAACCCGTTCGCCGATCTGGCCCGGGCCAAGCCGACATCGATCATCAGCGTGGTGATTTTCGCCGCGTTCCTGGGAGTTGCCGCGCTGCAACTGCTCAAGGACGACGTGGAGAAAGGCCAGAAAGTGCTCAACGCCATCGATACCCTGCAAGCCTGGGTGATGCGCCTGGTGCGCCTGGTGATGAAGCTCACGCCGTACGGCGTATTGGCGCTGATGACCAAGGTGGTTGCCGGCTCCAACCTGCAAGACATCATCAAGCTCGGCAGTTTCGTGCTGGTGTCGTACCTGGCTCTGGGCCTGATGTTTGTGGTGCACGGCCTGCTGCTGTCGTTGGCCGGGATCAACCCGTTGCAGTTCTTGCGCAAGGTATGGCCGGTGCTGACCTTCGCCTTCACCAGCCGCTCCAGCGCGGCGACGATCCCGCTGAGCATCGAAGCGCAAACCCGTCGCCTGGGTATCCCGCCGTCCATCGCCGGTTTCGCCGCCTCGTTTGGCGCGACCATCGGCCAGAACGGCTGCGCCGGGCTCTACCCTGCGATGTTGGCGGTGATGGTGGCGCCGACCGTGGGCATCAACCCGCTGGATCCGCTGTGGATCGCAACCCTGGTGGCGATTGTGACCCTGAGCTCGGCCGGTGTGGCGGGCGTGGGCGGCGGCGCGACCTTTGCCGCGCTGATCGTGCTACCGGCCATGGGCTTGCCGGTGTCACTGGTGGCGTTGCTGATTTCCGTGGAGCCGCTGATCGACATGGGCCGCACGGCGTTGAATGTAAATGGTTCGATGACGGCGGGGGCGATTACCAGCCAGATCATGGGGCAGACGGATAAAGCGCTGTTGGAAGCCGATGAGCATGCCGAGTTAGCGCAGGCCTGACCCACCGCTATCGCGGGCAAGCCCGGCTCCCACACTTGACCGAGTTCCCTGAAGCAATCGGTTCAAGGTGGGAGCTGGCTTGCCTGCGGTGCTTTCAGACTTTTTCCCACACTTCGAAGTTGTACGCCGGCTTGTCCCCTTCAGCCGGATTCACAACATTCGACACCAGCGTCCACTGGCTGCGATCAAACTCCGGAAACCACGCATCCCCCTCCGGACTCAGCGCCACCCGTGTCAAATACAGCCGATCCGCCTGCTCCACCCCCTGCGCATACAACTGCGCGCCGCCGATCAGCATCAGCTCGTCTACGCCCTGCGCCAGCGCCCAGGCTTCAGCCCGCGCCACGGCGGCATCGAGCGACGGAAAAACTTCCGCACCTTCAAGCACCAGGTTGGTCTGACGGCTGACCACGATGTTCAAGCGCCCCGGCAGCGGACGGCCCAGGGAATCCCAGGTCTTGCGCCCCATGATGATCGGCTTGCCGAGCGTGGTGGCCTTGAAATATTTGAAATCCCCCGGCAAGTGCCAGGGCATGCTGTTGTCGACGCCGATCACGCGGTTTTCACCGAGGGCCGCGATCAGGCTTAAAGGGAGAGTTTTTTTCATGGCGACGAGAATACCAGAGGCCCGCGCAGCTTTCCCCAACCGGGTGCACAGCGGTTATGCTCCAACCTCACTTGTTCAACAGGAAGGCGCGTGACTGCACTGACCCCCCTGCAAAAACTCTGGCTGACAGAAACCGTGCGCCTGCGCGAAGAACACGCCGGCCCCCTGGAAGACCTGGAAGCCAATCGCCTGGCCCGCACCGTCGGCGGCGATCTGCCGACGCGCATCCAGCAGCGCGCCCTGCACCTGGCCGAGCGCGATGGCCTGACCGCCGCCCTCACCCGTTGGCTGCAAGGCGCACGCCTGGCGTTGGTGCTGCTGGCGATAGTCGCCATCGTCAGCGGTGCCGGGCTGGCCTTTGCCGCACTGGGTAACGGCTTGACCCCGGTGAATGTGTTCTGGGCCCTGGGCAGCCTGCTTGGCGTGAACCTGATTCTGCTGCTCAGTTGGGCCTTGGGCCTGCTGTTTGCCGGCGAACACAGCGCCAGCCTGGGCCGCCTGTGGTTGTGGCTGAGTGAAAAACTCGCGCGTGACGCCAAGGCCGCGCAACTGGCACCGGCGTTGCTGCTGTTGCTGCAACGCCAGAAACTCAATCGCTGGGCAGTGGGTGTGCTGGTCAATGGCCTGTGGTTGCTGGCGCTGCTCAGCGCCTTGGTGATTCTGCTGACGCTGCTCGCCACTAGACGCTACGGCTTCGTGTGGGAAACCACCATTCTCGGTGCCGACACCTTTGTGGCCGTCACCCAGGCCCTCGGCAGCCTACCCGCGTTGCTGGGCTTCAATGTGCCGACCGTCGAGATGATCCGCGCCAGCGGCGACTCGGCCCTGAATATCGAAAGCGCGCGCCAGGCCTGGGCAGCCTGGTTGGTCGGCGTGCTGCTGGTATACGGCCTGCTGCCGCGCCTGCTCCTCGCGCTGCTGTGCCTGTGGCGCTGGCAACGCGGGCGCGCCGCCTTGCGCCTGGACCTCAACCTGCCCGGCTACAGCCAACTGCGCGAACGCCTGATGCCCAGCAGCGAACGCCTTGGCGTCAACGACGCCGCCCCGGAATACCTGCATCAGGTCGCGGGCGGCGTCAGCGAACTGGAAAGCGACGGCGCCCTGCTGGTGGCCATCGAACTGGACGACCAGCACCCCTGGCCACCCAAACTACCGCCCCAGGTGAAAAACGCCGGCATTCTCGACAGCCGCGAATCGCGCAACAAGCTGCTGGAACAGCTCACCCGCTTCCCACCCGCACGCCTGGCTATCGCCTGCGACCCGCGCCGCTCGCCCGACCGTGGCAGCCTGGCGCTGATCGCCGAACTGGCGCGCAGCGCCGCCGCCACCCGCGTGTGGCTGCTGCAGGCGCCACCCGGCCAGGCGCTGGACGCCGAGCGCCTGGGCGATTGGCACACCGCGCTGCAACAGCTGGATCTGCCTTTCGCCGACTGCGCGCCGTTGAACTGGCTGGAGACCGGTCATGACTAAGCCGCTGAAACTCGCCGTGGTCGGCCACACCAATGTGGGCAAGACCTCACTGTTGCGCACCTTGACCCGCGACGTGGGCTTTGGCGAAGTTTCCCATCGCCCCAGCACCACGCGGCATGTGGAAGGCGCGCGTTTATCAGTGGATGGCGAAGCGTTGCTGGAGCTGTACGACACGCCCGGCCTGGAAGATGCCATCGCCCTGCTCGACTACCTGGAGCGCCTCGACCGCCCCGGCGAACGCCTGGACGGCCCGGCGCGCCTGGCGCGGTTCCTGGAGGGCAGCGAAGCCCGCCAGCGTTTCGAACAGGAAGCCAAGGTGCTGCGCCAACTGCTGGCCTCGGATGCCGGCCTGTATGTGATCGACGCCCGCGAGCCGGTACTGGCCAAGTACCGCGACGAATTGCAGGTGCTGGCCAGTTGCGGCAAGCCATTGCTGCCGGTGCTCAATTTTGTCAGCAGCAGCGACCACCGCGAGCCGGACTGGCGCGAAGCCCTGGCCCGCCTCGGCCTGCATGCGCTGGTGCGTTTTGACAGCGTCGCACCACCCGAAGACGGCGAGCGTCGCCTGTATGAGAGCCTCGCCTTGTTGCTGGAAAACGCACGGCCGCAATTGGAACGCTTGATTCTGGATCAAGAGGCCCAACGCCAGGCTCGTCAGCAAAGCGCCGCGCGGTTGATTGCCGAGTTGTTGATCGACTGCGCCGCGTGCCGGCGCAGCGTGGTCACTGAAGATGAGCAGCAAGCCATCAGCGAGTTGCGCAAGGCCGTGCGCCAGCGCGAACAAAAATGCGTGGAGGCCCTGCTCAAGCTGTTCGGTTTCCGCCCGCAGGACGCCGCCGCCAGCGACTTACCGCTGCTGGACGGGCGCTGGGGCGATGACCTGTTCAACCCGGAAACCCTCAAGCAACTCGGCGTGCGCGTCGGCGGCGGGATTGCTGCCGGTGCCGCCGCCGGAGCCGGCGTAGATTTATTGGTCGGCGGGTTAACGCTGGGCGCCGCCGCGCTGGCCGGCGCGATTGCCGGTGGCGCGCTGCAAACCGCGCGCAGCTACGGCAGCCGCCTGCTGGGCAAGCTCAAGGGCGAGCGCGAACTCACCGTCGACGACAGCGTGCTGCGGCTGCTCGCCCTGCGCCAACGCCAACTGCTCAAGGCCCTCAACCTGCGCGGCCATGCAGCAATGCACAGCATCAAGGTCGACACACCCCAGGACAAAACCTGGCGCGAAGGCAAATTGCCGGAGGCGCTGCACAAGGCTCGCGCCCACCCGCAATGGTCGTCCCTCAACCCTCACGCCAAACTGAGCCAGGCCGAGCGCCAGGAGCAGGTCGAAGTGCTGGCTCAGCGACTGGACGAATCCTGATCGGCCAATAGCTGCAAGGCCTTGGCCTTGAGCACCCGCAGGTCCAGCAACGGCACGTTCGTTTGCTTGGCCTGCTCATCCCAGTGGCGCAGGCGCAGGCTCACGGCGCAGAGCGGGTCCTGTTCGAACGCCCGGGCTTCTTCGGCGCTCATGACGCCGCCCTGATAAACCAGGGTGCGGCGGCTGGCTTCACTCAGGCGCGCGTAGTAGTCGGGCTGACTGAAGGTCAGGTAACGCTTAGCCTGCACGTGATATTCGACCAACTTGGCCATGCGCTCACTGAAGCCTGCGCGGCGCAGATAATCCGCCCCCAGCCGCTCATGGCCGACCACGCCAAAACCGTCCATGTTCTCACCACCTTCGCCGCAAAGATGCCCGATATCGTGGAAGAACGCCGCCAACACCACTTCATCATCGAAGCCTTCGGCCATGGCCCACTGCGCGGCCTGGGACATGTGCTCGATCTGCGACACCGGTTCGCCGATGTAATCGGCCTTGCCGTACTGTTCGTACACGCCGAAGACTTCGGCAATCACCTGCTCCGGGCTCATGTGGCCGCTCCCCATAATGTACTGATATTGCGCTCGGCCAACGCCGGCCCCACGCTCATACCCACCCCGGTATGCATCAACGCCGCACTCACCCCCGGCGCCGCGCGCAGGAACGAAAACGGCCCCGGCCCGCGTGCGCCGTACACACCTTGCCAGCGCTCCAGCACCTGAATCCTGCATCCCAGGGTCTGCTCGGCCAGTTCGATCATCCAGTCATCGACCTGCTCGGCATTGAACGGCGATGCATCGCTGCCGTAATCGTGGGAGTCACCAATGATCAGCTCGCCATGGGGCGTCGGGCTGATCAGCAGATGAATCCCGTGCTCATGCAGGTGCGGTGCTTCCCGCAGGATCTGTGCCTGTATCGACGCGGCTTCCGGCAGGTCGGCGAAGGCGCCGTAGTGCACGCAGCTAAGGCCGGTCAGCAAGGCGTGTTGCAGATTCAGGTTCACCGCCGGCCGGGCACGCAGCATTTGCAGGCGGCAGATCTGCGGGTTGAGCGCGGCAATCGATTCGGCCAGCAGGGTTTGGTAATCGTGGCCGGAGCAGACGATGATCTGCTCGCCACGAAAACTGCCCGCCGTGCTGTGCAACTGGCCCGGTTCGATGTCGCGTACCAGGGTGGAGAAGTGAAACTGCACGTTCAACGCCTGGCTCAAGTAGTGGATCAGCGCCGGGATCGCTTCGCGCGAATACAACTGCTGATCGTCCTTGCCATGCAACGCGGCGCGGTGATGGCGGAACTGGCCGCCATACAGGCCCTTCAGCGTCGCACCTTGCAGCAACTCCACGTTGTAGCCATGTTCCCGTGCACGTGTGGCGCAGAAGGCTTCGAGCAGATGCTCTTCGGCTTCACTGCGGGCGAACAGGTACGAGCCATTGCGCTTGAGTTGCAGGCCCGCCACCTGCGCCCAATGCTCCCAGATGTCGCGGCTTTCCCGCGCCAGGTCCAGCATCGCTCCCGGTGGTTGGCCGGTCACCAATGCCTGGCCGAAGTTGCGAACCGATGCGCCAAGCGGTGTGGCACTGCGCTCGAAGACTTTGACCTTGAGGCCGCGTTTGGCGGCGGCGTAGGCGTGGGACAAGCCGAGAATCCCGGCGCCGATGATCAGCAGGTCGCTGTGGTGTGTCATGTGGTGATGTCCTGAATTCAAGACCGCTATCGCAGGCAAGCCAGCTCCCACAGGGAACGCATTCCAAGGTGGGAGCCGGCTTGCCCGCGATAAGGTCATCAGCCTTAACGAAAACCTTACTGGCCGGCGACCTTCTCCGACTTACCGTCATAACGCTTGCGCCATTCGGTCAGGATGCTGTCGCGGTTTTTCGAGGCCCAGGCAAAGTCGTTCTTGATCAGGCGCTGCTCGTAGTCGGCTGGCAATTCGGTCTGCGGCTTGGCGATACCCGGCTGGGCGAGCACCGCGAAGTTGTCCTTGTACAGCGCCATCGCCGCCGGGCTGGCGGAGAAGTCGGCGAGTTTTTTCGCCGCGTCGGCGTGAGCGGTGCCTTTGATCACGGCCGTGGCTTCGATGTCCCAACCCAAGCCTTCCTTCGGCAGGATGATGTCCAGCGGCGCGCCCTGGCGTTTCAACTGCACTGCCGGGTATTCAAAGGAAATGCCAATCGGGAATTCACCCGACGCCGCCAGCTTGCAAGGTTTGGAACCGGAGTGAACATACTGGCCGATGTTCTGGTGCAGGTCGTCCATGTACTGCCAGCCCTGCTTTTCGCCGAACGTTTGCAGCCAGGCGCTCACATCCAGAAAGCCGGTGCCGGAGGACGCCGGGTTAGGCATGACGATCTTGCCCTTGTACTCAGGCTTGGTCAGGTCTTGCCAGCTCACCGGCTTGGTCAGGCCCTGCTTCTCGGCTTCGACGGTATTGAAGCAAATGGTCGCGGCCCACACGTCCATGCCCACCCAGGCTGGCGGGTTGGCGGCGTCGCGGTAGTTTTTGCCGATCTTGTCCAGATCCTTCGGGGCGTAGTTTTCCAGCATGCCCTGCTGGTCGAGGATCGCCAGGCTGGAGGCGGCCAGGCCCCACACCACGTCAGCCTGTGGCCGAGCTTTTTCGGCCAGCAGCTTGGCGGTGATGATGCCGGTGGAGTCGCGCACCCATTTGATCTCGACGTCGGGGTTGGCTTGCTCGAAGGCGTTTTTGTAGGTCTTCAACTGCTCGGCTTCGAGGGCCGTGTACACGGTAAGCTCGGTCTTGGCGAAGGCATTCAGGCTGAATGCCGTGAGTACCGCAGCGACCAGCGCCAGGGGCTTGAACATGGAGCACCTCCTTCAGGGATGTTATTGGCCGGGCGCGGTCTGGCGCCAGGCTTGGGAGCGGCGCAACGCGCCACGAGAGGCCCACGCCAGCAGCAGCGAAACGCTGCCTGAGGTGAACAGGATCAGGGTCGACATGGCCGCCGCACCGCCCACGTTGCCGGCGTCGTCCATGTTCAACACGGCGACGGCGGCGAGCAGGGTGTCGGGGCTGTAGAGAAAGATCGCGGCGGACACGGTGGTCATCGCCGATACAAACAGGTAGCGCACGATGTCCAGCAGGGCCGGCAGGCAGATGGGCACCGTTACGCGCAGGTAGTGGCGGTACAGCGGCGCCTTGAGAGACAGCGCGGCGGCTTCGAACTCGGTGTCCAGTTGGCGCAGGGCCGTGGTGGCGGTCATCTGTGCGGTGGTCAAATAGTGAGCAATGGTGCACACCACCAACAGGGTCATGGTCCCGTAGAACACATGCAGCGGGTTGCCGTTGAGGTTGAAAAAGAACACATAGCCCAGGCCCAGCACCAGGCCGGGCACGGCCATCGGCACAAAGCTGAGCATGCGCAGCGCCAGGTTCAGGCCCTTCTGGCCCTTGGTCTTTTCCATCAGGTAGGCGCCGGTAAAGATCAGCACGCTGCCGATCAACGCCGTGCACAAGGCCAGGGTCAGGCTGTTGCGGTAGGCCAGCCAGCCGCCGCCGGCGGTGTCTTCGAACTGGTAGTGGTTGAGCGACAGCGACAGGTTGTACGGCCAGAATTTGACCAGCGAGGAATACACCGCCATGCCGAACACCAGCAGCAACACCGCGCAGATCAGCAACACGATGGCCAGGTAACCACCATCGCGCAAACGCGACGGCGCTGGCTGGAAGACTTGGGCACGACCACTCATGGCCTCCCCATGACGGCGGCGCAACCACGCATCCACGGCAAAGCTGAACAGCGCCGGCAGCAGCAACACCATGCCGATCAAGGCGCCGCGCCCGAACTGTTGCTGGCCGACCACGGCCTTGTAGGCTTCCAGCGCCAGCACCTGGTAATCGCCACCGACCACTACGGGCACGCCGAAGTCGGTGATGGTCAGGGTAAACACCAGGCAGAAGGCCGCGAATACGGCCTGGCGCGTGGCCGGCCAGGTGATGCTGCGAAACGCCCGGGCGGGGCTGGCGCCCATGCTGGAGGCCGCATCGAACAGCCGCGCATCCGCCAGGGACAGCGCCGACAGCAGGATCATCAGCGCATGGGGAAAGGTGTAGATCACCTCCCCCAGGACAATGCCCCAGAACCCGTAGATGTTGTCCGAGAGCAACCCGCGCAGCATGCCCTGGTTACCGAACAGGTACACCAGCGCAATGCCCGGCAGCATCGACGGCGCCATCAACGGCAGCAACGACATGCCGCGCCAGATCGCCTTGCCGGGGATCAACGTACGTTGCAGCGCGTAGGCAAACAGGTAGGCCAGCGGCACGACGATGGCCGCTACGCTGAGGGAGACTTTCAGGCTATTGCCCAACAGCCAGTGGAAATTCGCGCTGGTCACCAGTTCCCGCGCAGCCACCAGGCCACCGCCCTGCCCGGCCTCGCTGCTGAAGCCGCGCCAGAAAATCGCCAGCAAGGGCAGCAATACCGCGACCCCCAGCAGCAACAGCCACAGCAGTTTGCCGCCGAGCACAAAGATGCGGTCGCCGATTTCGGCGCGGGACACCTGGCGCGGCAAGGTCATGACAGCAGCCATCTCAGGCAAACACCTGCAGGCTGCGTGGTGGCAAGGCGACCCAGATGTGCGGGGCACCCAGGCGCGGCATCGCTTCGGGGGCCAGCTCCGCGAGCAACGGATGGCCGGGCAACTGCTCCAGCTCAAAACTCATGCGGCAGCGGTTGCCGAGAAAGGTGATCTCGCGGACCTTGGCCGGGAACAGGTTTTCTTCGTGCACCGGTGGGTTCACGCTGATGGCTTCCGGGCGGCAGAACAGGCGGCCGGACGTGGCCACGCCAGCATCGTCGGCCAGGCGCATGTTCATGCCGCCGACCTGGGCATGGCTGGCGCTGTTACGGCTGAAGGGCAGCCAGTTGCCCTGGCCGACAAACTCCGCCACGAACGGCGTAGCCGGGCGGTCGTAAATCTGCTGGGGCGTGGCGTATTGCTCGACCTTGCCGTTGTTCATCACGGCGATACGGTCGGCCATCAACATGGCTTCATCCTGGTTGTGGGTCACCATCAACGTGGTAATCCCCAGGCGCCGTTGCAGTTGGCGCAGCTCGGTGCACAAGTGCTCGCGCACGCGAGCGTCCAGGGCCGACATTGGCTCATCCAGCAGCAGCAACGATGGCGCCGGGGCCAATGCACGGGCCAGGGCGACCCGCTGTTGCTGACCGCCGGAGAGTTGACCCGGGTATTTTTTCTCGCTGCCGAGCAGGCCCACCAGTTCCAGCATCTGCCCGACACGCGTGCGCACTGCCTCGCGGCCACTGCCAGCGAGGCCATAGCCGATGTTCGCTTCGACCGTCAGGTTGGGAAACAGCGCGTAGGACTGGAACAGAATGCCGTAGTCCCGTGCCTGGGGTGGCAGCAGGGAAACATCCCGGTCCCCCAGGTACAGCTCACCGCTGTCCTGGCGCTCCAGGCCGGCGATACAGCGCAGCAAGGTGGTCTTGCCGCAACCGGACGGGCCCAGCAGGCACACCAGCTCGCCGGCGGCGACGTCCAGCGACACGTTGTCCAGCGCGGTAAAGGCGCCGAAGCGTTTCTGGACACCGCGCACCTTCATCGGCGCGCCGGGTTGGGTCAGGGCTGTGTTCATGGTGGCACCTCATCAAACTGATGAAGGCCATGCTAGGCAGGCAATGCGTCGGTGGTGTGGCAGGAAGGCAAAAGGCAGTGATAGTGGTATTCGCAGATTTGTGTAGGACACAGATCCCATTGTAGTGAGCGGCTTGTTGTGGCGAGCGGGCTTGCCACAAGAGACTTCACTCGGCAGCTAAATGGGAGACATCTCTTGAGCCAGGCCGAGGAAGGCCGCCGGCAACCGCGCGCCTTTGCGCTCCTTAAGGCAGTACAGGTACTCCGGGATCTGCGGTGCATTCTCGATGGTCAGCACCCGCAGTTGCGGGTCATGGGGGACTTCCTGCCGAGCAATGATGCTGATGCCGATATTGCGCAACACCGCCTCGCGGATCGACTCACGGCTGCCGATTTCCAGCAGCGGGCCATAACTCACCCCGGCGCCTTGCAACATGTCTTCGGTCAGCCGCCGCGTGGTGGAGCCCGCTTCGCGCATCAACAATGTGTGCCCGGCCAATGCGGTCAATGGCACATGCTCGAGCTGGGCCAGAGGATGATTGCGATGCACCGCCAGCACCAGGGGGTCGGTGCCGAGTACGCGGCGAATCAGCCGCGGGTCTTCCAGCAACTGCGAAGAGGCCGCGACATCGACGCGGTAATCGTCCAGCGCTTCGAGCACCTGTTGGGAGTTGCCGATTTCCACCGACACCTCCACTTGCGGCAGGCGCTCGCGAAAGGCCTTGACCAGGTCAAGAATGTAATACGGCGCGGTCGCGGCAATGCGCAAGGCGCCCTGGACCTGGCCGTTGTTGCGCAGGAAAAACTCGATATCGGCTTCCTGCTGCAACAGCGCCTTGACCATCGGCAGCAGCCGCGCGCCCTCGTCGCTGACCGTCAGGCGGCGGCCACCGCGATAGAACAGCTCGACGCCGTACTGGCTTTCCAGGTTACGAATCTGGGTGGTGACCGTGGGCTGGCTCAGACCGAGTTTTTTTGCCGCCTGGGTAATGCTGCCCAGGCGCGCGACCATAAAAAACGCCTTCAACTCGGCACTCAGCACGCCACCCTCTCATTGTCTATTTGCGCAACAGGCGCAGGCCATTGAACACCACCAGCAGGGCCACGCCCATATCGGCGAACACCGCCATCCACATGGTGGCCATGCCCAGGAAGGTGATGGTCAGGAAGATGGCCTTGATCACCAGCGCCAGGGCGATGTTCTGCTTGAGGATACTCGACGTTTGCCGCGACAAACGAATGAATGCCGGGATCTTGCGCAAATCATCGTCCATCAGTGCCACGTCGGCGGTCTCGATGGCGGTGTCGGTACCGGCGGCGGCCATGGCGAAGCCGATCTCGGCGCGCGCCAGGGCCGGGGCGTCGTTGATGCCGTCACCGACCATGCCCACGCGATGGCCTTGGCCGTAGAGGATTTCGATGGCTTGCAGCTTGTCGCTGGGCAGCAGGTCACCCTGGGCCTGGTCGATGCCGACCTGGGCAGCGATGGCCTGGGCGGTGTGGGTGTTGTCGCCGGTGAGCATCAGGGTCTTGATACCCAGCTCATGCAGTTGCTCGATGGCTTCGCGGCTGCTGTCCTTGACCGTATCGGCCACGGCGAACAGCGCCAGCGGGCCGGACTTGTCGAGCAACAGCACCACGGACTTGCCTTGTTTCTCCAGGGCGAACAGTTTTTCTTCCAGCTCTGGCGAGCACAACCCAAGGTCTTCCACCAGGCGGTGGTTGCCCAGGTGGTAAGTCTCACCGTTGATATCACCGCGCACACCACGCCCGGCCAGGGCTTCGAAGTTATCCACAACGTGGGCCGGCAGGTTTTTATCCACAGCAGCAAAAGCGATCGCCAGGGACACCGGATGGTCGGAACGCCCGGCCAGGCTGGCGGCCAGGGCCGGTGCACGGTCTTCGAGGCCAGGGAACAGCGCGAGGTAATCGGTTTGCACCGGCTTGCCGTGGGTGAGGGTGCCGGTCTTGTCCAACGCCAGGTAATCGAGCTTGTAACCGCCCTCCAGGTACACGCCGCCCTTGATCAGGATGCCTTTGCGCGCCGCCGCCGCCAGGCCACTGACGATGGTCACCGGGGTGGAGATCACCAGGGCGCAGGGGCACGCAACCACCAGCAGCACCAGGGCGCGGTAGATCCAGTCAAACCAGGCGCCCGCCATGAACAACGGCGCAATCACCGCCACGCCGAGGGCCAACAGGAATACCGCCGGGGTGTAGATCTTCGAAAAGCTGTCGACGAAGCGTTGGGTCGGCGCGCGCGCCCCTTGTGCCTGTTCCACGGCGTGGATGATGCGCGCCAGAGTTGAGTTATTCGCGGCGGCCGTAACCTTGTATTCCAGGGAGCCGGCCTGGTTGATCGTGCCGGCGAAGACTTTATCGCCCACGGTCTTTTCAATCGGCAGGCTTTCGCCGGTGATCGGCGCCTGGTCGATAGTAGATTGACCGGCGCTGACTTCACCGTCCAGGCCAATACGCTCGCCGGGCTTTACCCGCACAATGGCGCCAAGATCAATGCTTTTGACCTGCTGTTCTACCCAACTGCCATCGATCTGCCGCACCGTGGCCCGCTCAGGAGTCATTTGCATCAAGCCGCTGATGGCATTGCGCGCACGGTCCAGGGACTTGGCTTCGATCAGCTCGGCCACGGTGAACAGGAACATCACCATGGCGGCTTCCGGCCACTGGCCGATCAGGACCGCTCCGGTGACGGCAATGCTCATCAGTGCGTTGATATTCAGGTTGAGGTTTTTCAGGGCAATCCAGCCCTTTTTATAGGTGGTGAGGCCGCCGCTGAGGATCGACACCAGCGCCACGATAGCGATGACCCAGGTCGGCGCGGCGCTGGTGAAGTGCAGCACTTCAGCCCCCAACGCGCCCACGCCGGACAACGCCAGCGGCCACCAATGCTTCTTGGCGGGCGGTTCGGCGGCCGGAGCACCCTCTTCCATTGGATCGGCCTGCATACCGAGGGATTTGATCGCGTCGATGATCGGCGCGGTGTTGGGCAAGTCGTGGGTGACGCCAAGGACGCGATTGATCAGGTTGAATTCCAATTGCTGCACGCCGGCCAGCTTGCCCAGTTTGTTCTGGATCAGCGTCTGCTCGGTGGGGCAGTCCATGGCTTCGATACGGAAGGTGCTCAGCCGCGCGCCGGCGGTGGGCGCTTCGCTCAGTTGCACCAACGCTGGGGCCGGGGTGCTGGAACAGCAGGAGCCGCCGTGTTTATGCACAGGCGTCAGCTTCTGCGCGCCGTGGTCATGATCGTGGTCGTGTTTATGCGGGGTGTGAAGGGAATCGCTCATCAGGTCGCGTCCATAAGGTGCCTGTTGCCAAGTAAAGACCCTGTAGCCACTATAGGGTCAAGCACCCATTTGGAAATTGCTGCGATGAAGATCGGCGAACTGTCCAAACTCACCGACTGCCCGGTGGAAACCATCCGTTATTACGAGAAAGAAGGCCTGCTGCCGCCGCCGGCGCGCACCGACGCCAACTATCGCGTGTACACCCAGGCACATACCGAGCGGCTGATCTTCATCCGCAACTGCCGCAGCCTGGACATGACCCTGGAAGAAATCCGCAGCCTGCTCAGCCTGCGCGACAGCCCCCAGGACCAGTGCGAAAGTGTGAATGCGTTGATCGACGAGCATATCCACCATGTGAAAGCGCGGATCGATGGGCTGCTGGCATTGCAGGAGCAGTTGCTGGATGTGCGCCGACGCTGTGGCGGCGGGCCGGAATGCGGAATTTTGCAGCGCTTGGAGGTCAACGGCGGCGTAACTGCAAGCGAGGCAGAGCCTTCGCATGTGGGCAGAAGCCACGGTCACTGATCCTGTGGAAGGGGCTGTCACTGTAGGAGCGAGCGTGCTCGCGAAGAACTCATAGGCGCCGCATTCATCCAGCTTTCACGCGTTATCGTTGAGTTTTTTCGCGAGCAAGCTCGCTCCTACAGTGACCAAGCCCCTCTTCAGATGGCCACGTCGGCCTTGATGCTTGGATCGGCGTCGTACCCCACGATCTCGAAGTCTTCGAATGTGTAATCGTAGATCGACGCAGGTTTACGCTTGATCACCAGTTCCGGCAGCTTCTTCGGTGTGCGCGCCAGTTGGGTGCGGATCTGTTCCATGTGGTTGCTGTAGGCATGGGTATCCCCCGTGGTGACGATGATCTCGTGGGGAATCAGGTCGCACTGCTGCGCCAGCATATGGGTGAGCAGCGCCAGGGCGGCGGTGTTGTATGGCAGGCCGAGGAAGACGTCGGAACTGCGGATGTACAACTGCATCGACAGGTGGCCGTCATGCACGAACGCCTGGTACAGCAGATGGCACGGTGGCAAGGCTTGCTTGCCGTTGCGCGCGTTTTCCTGCGGGCTCCTGGTTTCGTCCGGCAGGTATTCGACATTCCAACCGTGGAACAGAATGCGACGGCTGTTGGGGTTGGTCTTGAGCGTGTGAACCATGTAGTCGATCTGGTTGATCGTACCGCCGTCCTTGGTGGGCCAGGCAGTCCACTGCTCGCCGTACACCGGGCCCAGGTCACCGTCTTCGGTGGCCCATTCGTCCCAGATGCGCACGCCGTTTTCATTGAGCCACTTGATATTGGTGTTGCCGCTCAACATCCAGATCAGCTCGTTGGCGATACTTTTGAAGTGAAGCTTCTTGGTGGTCAGCAGCGGGAAGCCGTCGGCCAAGTTATGCCGGTACTGACGGGCAAACACGGCCTTGGTGCCGGTGCCGGTACGATCGCCCTTGGTCAATCCATTGGTCACGACGTCGTTCAGTAGTTCGAGATATTGCTTCATGTCATTACCTGTATCGTTGAAGCCGAGACCTCGCAGGCCTCGGCATTCGAATTCAAAGCGCGGTGTTCTTCAGCGGTTGCGGGCGATTGTACGCCCACCACAGCAGGCCCAGGCCGGCGAGGATCATCGGCAGGCTGAGGATCTGGCCCATGGTCAGCCAGCCCCACGCCAGGTAGCCCAGTTGTGCATCCGGTACCCGCACGAACTCGACGATAAAGCGGAAGATCCCGTAGAACAACGCGAACATGCCGGAAACGGCCATGGTGGGGCGCGGCTTGCGCGAGAAGAGGTAAAGGATCAGGAACAGTGCCACACCTTCCAGAGCGAACTGATACAGCTGCGACGGATGCCGCGGCAGCTGCGCCGGGTCGCTGAACGGCGGGAACACCATGGCCCACGGCACGTCGGTCGGCTTGCCCCACAGCTCGGCGTTGATGAAGTTGCCGATACGCCCCGCGCCCAGGCCGATCGGCACCAGCGGCGCGACGAAGTCCATCAGTTGGAAGAACGACTTGCCGTTGCGCCGGCCAAACCACCAGGCGGCGATCATCACACCGATAAAGCCACCGTGGAACGCCATGCCGCCCTTCCACACCTCAAAGATCAGCGTCGGGTTGGCGATGTAGGCCGGGAGGTCATAGAACAGCACATACCCCAGGCGTCCGCCGACGATCACCCCCATCGACAGCCAGAACACCATGTCGGAGAGCTTCTCCTTGGTCCAGGTCGGGTCGAAACGGTTCAGGCGCCGGGAAGCCAGCAGCCAGGCGCCGCCGATACCGATCAGGTACATCAACCCGTACCAGTGGATTTTCAGCGGACCGATAGCCAAGGCCACCGGGTCGATCTGCGGGTAAGGCAGCATTGCGACTCCTCGTTAAATCATTCGTTATGACGCCCGGACCATGCCCGGGCGCGATTAAGCCTGCGTTACAGCAAAAAGTTAAGGCCCACGCAAAACAGCAGGCCGGCGAACAACCGCTTGAGCAAACGCGGCGACAACCGATGCGCCAGGCGTGCGCCAAAGCGCGCAAACACCATGCTGGTCAGGGCAATGCCCAACAGCGCCGGCAAATACACGAACCCTAGACTATGAGCGGGCAGCAGCGGGTCATGCCAGCCCAGAATCATGAAACTTAACGCACCGGCCAGGGCAATCGGCAAGCCACAGGCCGATGAGGTAGCCACCGCCTGCTGCATCGGCACGCTGCGCCAGCTCAAAAATGGCACGGTCAAGGAGCCGCCGCCGATGCCGAAAATCGCCGAGGCCCAGCCGATCACCGTACCGGCCAGGGTCAAGCCGACCTTGCCCGGCACCGTGCGGCTGGCCTTGGGCTTGAAATCCAGGCCCAGTTGCACGGCCACGATCAGCGCGAACACACCGATGATCTTCTGCAAGTGCGGGCCGGAAATCGCCTCGGCGGTCAGCGCGCCGAAGCCCGCGCCGATCAGGATCCCCACCGTCATCCACACGAAGATCGGCCAACGCACCGCGCCACGCCGGTGATGCTCACGCACGGCATTGACCGAGGTAAAGATGATCGTCGCCAGGGACGTGCCCACAGCCAGGTGGGTCAGCACCTGCGGGTCGAAGCCCTGCACGGTGAAGCTGAATACCAGCACCGGCACAATGATGATCCCGCCGCCCACACCAAACAGCCCGGCGAGCACGCCCGCACAGGCACCGAGCAGCAAATACAGCAGAAATTCCATGGGAGCCCCCCAAGCAAGTCCGGCATGTTAACGGATGGAAGGCATGCGGCCCAACTGGATACGATGGAACGCCTGTGCCCGAGTAGGTAGAGTGGCAAAAAACACAAAGGGGATTACCTGATGTGCCTGATTGTTTTCGCCTGGAGACCAGGCCACACCCAACCATTGATCGTCGCGGCCAATCGTGATGAGTTCTACGCCCGCCCCAGCCTGCCGCTGGCCCAGTGGCCGGATGCGCCGCACGTCTACGCCGGCCGCGACCAGGAAGCCGGCGGTACTTGGCTGGGGGTGAATGCCGAGGGGCGCTTTGCGGCCCTGACCAATATTCGCGACCCGTACCAGCCGCCCGCACGCAGGTCCCGTGGGGAACTGGTGGCGCGGTTTCTCAGTGGTTCGCTACCGATTGATGAATATTTGGCCGATGTTAACGGCCGATCGATTGAATACGCCGGGTTTAACCTGCTGGTGGGCACGCGGGATGAGTTGTGGCATTACAACGCCAACCACACTGAGCCAACGCAACTGAAAGCCGGGGTCTATGGGCTTTCAAATGCCGGGCTGGATACACCGTGGCCGAAGTTGCTCAAGGCCAAGGCGGCGTTGAGCGAGGTGCTGGCAGACCCGCAGCCGGAAACGTTGCTGGGGATTTTAAGCGACCCGCAGACGGCACCATTTGCCGAGTTACCGGATACCGGCGTGGGGTTGGCGACTGAAAGCCTGTTATCCAGCGTGTTTATCGCCAGCCCTGCTTATGGGACCCGAGCCAGTACGGCGCTGATTGTGAATGCCGATGGGACGCGGCGGATGGTGGAGCGTAGTTTTGGGCCGCTGGGTGGGCGGCTGGGTGAAGTAGAGCTCAGAATTTAGCGGCATGATCGTTCCCACGCTCTGCGTGGGAATGCCTCTTGTGACGCTCTGCGTCACGCTTTAAAAGCGGACGCAGAGCGCCCGGTGCTGCATTCCCACGCAGAGCGTGGGAACGATCAATTACAAGGTCTTGGCAGAAGCCGGATTGATCATCCGCGTCAGCCCCAAATTCTTCAGCGCCAACTGCAGCGAGCTGTGGATAACTTGCGGGTTGTCGATGGTCATCAGCTCGGCCAGCAGGTCCTTGGCCATGCCCAGGTCAACTTGGCGCAGCATCCACTTCACCTTCGGCAAGTTGGTGGCGTTCATCGACAGGCTGTCAAAGCCCATTGCCATCAACAGCACCGCCGCCGCCGGGTCGCCGGCCATTTCCCCGCAAATGCTCACCGGTTTGCCTTCGGCATGGGCGTCGCGCACCACGTGTTGCAGCGCTTGCAGCACCGCCGGGTGCAGGTAGTCGTAGAGGTCGGCTACCCGTGGGTTGTTGCGGTCCACGGCCAGCAGGTATTGGGTCAGGTCGTTGGAGCCCACCGACAGGAAGTCCACCTGCCGCGCCAGCTCCTTGGCCTGGTACACCGCCGCCGGGATTTCGATCATCACGCCAATCGGCGGCATCGGTACGTCGGCGCCTTCATCGCGCACTTCGCCCCAGGCACGGTGGATCAGATGCAGGGCTTCTTCCAGCTCGTGGGTGCCGGAGATCATCGGCAACAGAATGCGCAAGTTGTTCAAGCCCTCACTGGCCTTGAGCATGGCGCGGGTCTGGACGAGGAAGATTTCAGGGTGGTCGAGGGTGACGCGGATGCCGCGCCAGCCAAGGAAGGGGTTGTCTTCCTTGATCGGGAAGTACGACAGTGACTTATCGCCGCCGATGTCCAGGCTGCGCATGGTCACCGGCAACGGATGGAAGGCGGAAAGTTGCTCGCGATAAATCGCCAGCTGCTCCTTCTCACTCGGGAAACGCTGGTTGATCATGAACGGCACTTCGGTGCGGTATAGCCCCACTCCTTCGGCGCCACGCTGTTGCGCGCGGGCCACGTCGGCCAGCAGGCCAGTGTTGACCAGCAACGGCACACGGTGGCCGTCGGTTGTCACGCACGGCAGTTCGCGCAATGAATCGAGACCCAGCGCCAGTTGTTTCTCTTCTTCAACCACTTCGGCGTATTGCTTGCGCAGTACTTCGCTGGGGTTGGTAAACACTTCGCCACGGTGGCCATCGACGATCATGTCGATGCCATCGACCTTGGAGTACGGCAGGTCCACCAGGCCCATCACCGTCGGGATACCCATGGCCCGGGCCAGGATCGCGACATGGGAGTTGCCCGACCCCAATACCGACACCAGGCCGACCAGTTTGCCTTCCGGCACTTCGCCGAGCATGGTGGCGGTCAGCTCTTCACTGATCAGGATGGTGTTGTCGGGGTAGACCAGGTTGGTGGTGCGGTCTTCCTGCAGGTAGGCCAGCAGGCGGCGACCGAGGTCGCGCACATCCGAGGCGCGTTCGCGCAGGTAGGCGTCGTCCATCAATTCGAAACGGTTGACGTGATCGGTCACCACCTGGCGCAGTGCGCCCTGGGCCCACTGGCCGGTCTTGATCACGGTCTTGACTTCGTTCCCCAGTGACGCGTCGTCGAGCATCATCTGGTACACGTCGAACAGCGCACGCTCTTCGGGGCGCAGTTGGGTGGCCAGTTTGGTCGACAAATTGCGCATGTCGGCGCGCACGCCTTCAAGGGCAGTCTTGAACAGTTTGATTTCGGCGTCGATGTCGTCGATGGACTTGTCCGGCACCACATCGAGGTCGGCCGGCGGCAACATGACCACGGCCGTACCGACGGCCGCACCCGGCGAACCCGGCACGCCGACGAACTTGGCTTCCTGAATGCCCTTGCCCTGGCGCCCCAGGCCGCGAATCGAGCCGGTGGCCTCGGCATGGGCAATAACGCCAGCCAACTGCGCGCTCATGGTCACGAGGAAGGCTTCTTCGCCCTCGTCGAACTGGCGGCGTTCTTTTTGCTGGATGACCAACACGCCGACAACGCGGCGGTGGTGAATGATCGGTGCGCCAAGGAACGAGGCGTAGCGCTCTTCGCCGGTTTCGGCAAAATAGCGATAACGCGGGTGATCGGCCGCGTTTTCGAGGTTCAGGGGTTCTTCACGCGTCCCCACCAGGCCAACCAGACCTTCATTGGGCGCCATGCTGACCTTGCCAATGGAGCGCTTGTTCAAGCCCTCGGTGGCCATCAGCACAAAACGGTTGGTCTCTGGGTCCAGCAGGTAAACCGAGCAGACCTGGCTGCCCATGGCTTCCTTGACGCGCAACACAATAATCCCCAACGCCGCCTTGAGATCCTTGGCGGAGTTAACTTCCTGGACGATCTTGCGCAGCGTATTGAGCATGGCTCGGGGTCGAACTCCGTCGTCAGTCGCGCGCTAAAAGGCGCGGGGCAAGTTCTTTGAGAGCGCGACGGTAAACCTCGCGCTTGAATGTCACCACCTGGCCCAACGGGTACCAATAGCTGACCCAGCGCCAGCCATCGAACTCCGGTTTACCGGTCAAATCCATCCGCACCCGCTGCTCGTTGGAGATCAGGCGCAGGAGAAACCATTTCTGCTTCTGGCCGATGCACAGCGGCTGGCTGTGGGTACGCACCAGGCGTTGCGGCAAACGATAGCGCAACCAGCCACGGGTACAGGCCAGAATCTGCACATCTTCGCGCTCAAGGCCGACTTCTTCGTTCAACTCACGGTACAAGGCGTCTTCAGGGGTTTCGTCGGGGTTGATTCCGCCTTGAGGAAACTGCCAGGCATCTTGGTTGATTCGGCGAGCCCATAGCACCTGTCCGGCATCATTCGTAAGAATAATCCCGACATTAGGACGGAAACCATCGGGGTCGATCACGGCAACAACCTCGCAAACGCATGTCGCCGCATTGTTCCACAAAGGTTGTTCCAGCGGCAACGAGGCTTCTTACCTTATGTGCACTCTTGTGAAAAGACCGTATTCTGGACACCTTTTTACAGACTTTTCAGCGAGTAACTGCAATGCGCCTGGCTTTATTCGACTTGGACAACACCCTTCTCGGCGGTGACAGCGACCACGCCTGGGGCGATTACCTGTGCGAACGCGGGATTCTCGACGCGGTAGCCTATAAGGCTCGCAACGACGAGTTCTATCAGGATTATCTGGCTGGCCGTCTGGACAATGCCGCCTACCTGAACTTCTGCCTGGAAATCCTCGGTCGCACCGAGATGGCCCAGCTGGACGAGTGGCACAACGACTACATGCGCGACTGCATCGAGCCGATCATGCTGCCGCAGGCCTCAGAACTGCTGGCCAAGCACCGCGAGGCCGGCGACAAGCTGGTGATCATCACCGCCACCAACCGTTTCGTCACCGCGCCAATTGCCGCACGCCTGGGCGTCGAGACCTTGATCGCCACCGAGTGCGAGATGGAAGACGGCCGCTACACCGGGCGCAGCACCGACGTGCCATGCTTCCGTGAAGGCAAGGTCACGCGCTTGAACCGCTGGCTGGAAGAAACCGGACATAGCCTGGACGGCAGCTACTTCTACAGCGACTCGATGAACGACCTGCCACTGCTGGAGCAGGTAACCCACCCGGTGGCGGTGGACCCGGATCCAAATCTTCGCGCCGAGGCCGAGAAGCGCGGTTGGCCGGTGATTACCCTGCGCGACTGATGACGCTATCGCAGGCAAGCCTGCGATAGAGGCGACTCGGTGTTGAGGCTTAAACCGGCTTGGCCCCCATCAGTCCCGCAATCGCCACAAACCCCACCAGGCTGACCACCGCCAGCACCAGGGTGAAATTCAAGCTGCCACCCTCCCCCTTGCGCAGGCGGTTAAGCCGTGCCACCAGCCAGAACCAGGCCAGCGCCGCCACGGTGTAGAGGAGGCTGGAGCCCAGGATCCAGGTCTGCCCCAGCGGCCAGCCCACCAGGTGCACCAGCCACCAGCCGGTGAACGGCATGCTCACCACACAAATGCCCATCAGCAGCCACACAAACGCCCACGGGCGCTGCACGGTGACCGCCGGGCCGGCGCTGCGCTTGCGCCAGGCCAGCAACGCCAGGCCGAGGCCGCTGAGCAGCAACACCACGGTGGCCGCTATGTGGATAACTTTCAGGGTGGTCAGGGTTTCCATGTGTCGTCTTCCTTAAAAGCCACGCCCCAATCAGCGTAGTCGCTCAACCGAGGAACAGCGTGTAGGCCGGGTTGTCGCTTTCATCCCAGTAGGGGTAGCCAATCGCTTCCAGCGCGGCAGGCACCAGATGACGTTCGTTCGCCGGCACTTGCAGGCCGGCGACCACGCGGCCGTCGGCTGCGCCGTGGTTGCGATAGTGGAACATCGAGATGTTCCAGCGCCCGCCCAATTTGTTAAGAAAGTTGAACAAGGCCCCCGGACGCTCCGGGAATTCGAAACGAAACACCACTTCGTTGCTGACGTGCGCCGCATGCCCGCCGACCATATGGCGGATGTGCAGTTTGGCCAGCTCATTCTCCGTGAGGTCCAGCACCGGGAAGCCCTGCTCGGTGAGGCTGGCGATCAGCGCGCTGCGCGGGTCGTTTTCCGGGTGAGTCTGCACGCCGACGAAGATGTGCGCCTCGCTGCCGGAGTGGTAGCGGTAGTTGAATTCGGTGATCTGGCGCTTGCCCACGGCCTCGCAGAACGCCTTGAAGCTGCCCGGTTTCTCGGGAATGGTCACGGCGATGATGGCTTCGCGCCCTTCACCCAACTCGGCGCGCTCGGCCACGTGGCGCAGACGGTCGAAGTTGACGTTGGCCCCGGAATCGATGGCGACGAAGGTCTGGCCGCTGACGCCACGGGTCTCGACGTATTTCTTGATACCCGCTACGCCCAGTGCGCCGGCCGGCTCGGTGATGGAACGGGTGTCGTCGTAGATATCCTTGATCGCCGCGCAGATTTCATCGGTGCTCACGGTGATCACTTCATCCACATAGTCCTTGCAGATGTCGAACGTGTGCTGGCCGATCTGTGCCACCGCCACGCCATCGGCAAACAGGCCGACGGTCGGCAGCACCACGCGTTCGCCCGCCGCCATCGCGGCTTGCAGGCAATTGGAGTCGTCCGGCTCGACGCCAATGACCTTGATCTCCGGGCGCAGGTACTTCACATAAGCCGCGATGCCGGCGATCAGGCCGCCGCCGCCCACCGGAACGAAAATCGCGTCCAGCGGCCCTGGGTGCTGGCGCAGGATCTCCATCGCCACGGTGCCCTGCCCGGCAATAGTGTGCGGATCATCGTAGGGGTGGATGTAAACGTAGCCTTTTTCGTCGACCAGTTTCAGCGAATAGGCCAAGGCTTCCGGGAAGGAATCGCCGTGTAGCACCACTTTGCCGCCACGGGAGCGCACGCCTTCGACCTTGATCTCCGGGGTGGTCTTGGGCATCACGATAGTGGCCTTGACCCCCAGCACCTTGGCCGCCAGGGCCAGGCCCTGGGCATGATTGCCCGCCGACGCCGTGACCACGCCCCGCGCACGTTCCTCCGCGCTCAACTGGGTCAGCTTGTTGTAGGCGCCACGAATCTTGAACGAGAACACCGGCTGCAGGTCTTCGCGCTTGAGCCAGACCTTGTTGCCCAGCCGCTCGGAGAGCTGACGGGCGGTCTGCAAGGGAGTTTCCACGGCAACGTCGTAAACGCGCGAGGTGAGGATCTTTTTGACGTACTGTTCAAGCATCGGAAAGCATCACTGGGCGGGTTGGGCAGGGCCGAGGAGTCTAACCCGGCTTTTGGCCGTACGACCACACGAATCCAGAGGTTTTGTTGGGTTATACTCGCGCCCCTCGATAACTCCCCGCCCGTTCCGGAGCCCGCATGACCCAGGATCAACTCAAACAGGCAGTGGCCCAGGCCGCCGTCGATTTAATCCTTCCAAAACTCGACGACAAGAGCATCGTCGGTGTCGGCACCGGCTCCACCGCCAATTGCTTTATCGATGCGCTGGCCAAGCACAAGGGCGCGTTCGACGGCGCCGTGGCCAGCTCCGAAGCCACCGCCGCGCGCCTCAAGGGCCATGGTATTCCGGTGTACGAGCTCAATACCGTGAGCGACCTGGAGTTCTACGTCGACGGCGCCGACGAAAGCGATGAGCACCTGAACCTGATCAAGGGCGGCGGCGCGGCCCTGACCCGCGAGAAGATCGTCGCGGCCGTGGCCAAGACCTTTATCTGCATCGCCGACGCCAGCAAGCTGGTGCCGGTGCTCGGCGCGTTCCCGCTGCCGGTGGAAGTGATCCCCATGGCCCGCAGCCACGTGGCCCGCGAGCTGGTGAAGCTGGGCGGCGACCCGGTGTACCGCGAAGGTGTGTTGACCGACAACGGCAACATCATCCTCGACGTCTTCAATATGCAGATCACCAACCCGGTAGAACTGGAAACCCGGATCAACGCCATTGTCGGCGTGGTCACCAATGGCCTGTTCGCCGCGCGCCCGGCGGATGTGCTGCTGCTGGGTACACCCGAAGGCGTGAAAACCCTTAAGGCCTGACCGGCTTTTTGAACACATAGAACAGGTTCGGCTCGCTGACCAGATACAAGGTGCCCTCGTCGTCCATGGCGATCCCTTCGGCCTGCGGCACCCGCCTGCTCAGGCCATGGCGCCCGCTGAGCAACGACAGACTGCTCAGCGGGCGACCGTTGATATCCAGCTCCAACACCAGAAAAGACTCATCCGACAGCGCCAGCAAATGGCCGCTGCGCTCATCGTATTGCAGGCTCGACAGGTCGCGCACAAACAGCCCGGCGTCACGCTTAGGGTTATTGATCACGTGGACCGAGTAAGTTTTTTCCGGTTTGAAATGTGGAAACCCGTGCACTTCGTAGATCAGCATCGGGTCGCGCTCCTTGGCCACGAACAGGCGCTTGCCCACCGAGTCATAGGCCAGCCCTTCGAAGCCCTTGTTGCCACCGACGTGCAGGCCCAGGGTCATTTGCTCCGCATCGGCGGCGTCGAGGAACCGGGTGTCGTCATCCACATGCACCTTGATCAGGCGCTGCTGGCGCTCGTCGGTGATGACATAGATGTTATCGCTGATAAATTCCACCGCCTCGGCATCGCCAAAGCCCACCAGGGGAATGCGCCGCAGGATCTTGCCCTGCAGGGACAGCTCGATCAGCTCGGCATTTTTATTGGTGACGGTAAACAGGCTTTTGCGCACAGGGTCGTAGGTGAGGGCCGAGACATCGTCGTCGAGACCCTCGATCACCCGGGCCTCCAAGGCCACCCGGTAATCCGCCAGGCCAATGGAGCGGGCATCTGCCGGTTGGCGCCAGGCTTGCCAGTTGAACCAGGCGCGCTCGAACAAGCGAAAATGCTGCGCAACGGTTCCGGCGCTGATCAGGGCGATCAGCGCAACTACAATCAGAATGGGTTTGGGGCGGGCAAATCGACGCATTGGGCGGGCTCAAAAACAGAAGTGGCGAATGAATATCACGCCCGTCTGAATTTAAACTTAAACGCCTGCAATGTCTGGCACCTGCCGCTAATAGAGAACTATCCGACGTAACTCGTCTACTTCTGCTTTTCGAAGCGATAGAACAGGTTCGGCTCACTGACCATGTATACCGTGCCGTTCTCGTCCAGGGTCACACCTTCGGCACGGGGGATGGTGTGCTTGAGGCCATTGAACCCACCGAGCAAGGTCATGAAGCTGACTTGCTCGCCCCGTTCGTCCAGCTCCAGCAACAGATGGGAGTCGGCTGACAGCACCAGCAGATGGCCGGTACGCGGGTCGACGGCCAGCGCCGAGAGGTTGCGCATGTCCAGCTGTTTGCTGGCCAGTTTCTGCTTATCGCCCACCAGGGTCTGGCTGCCGTCGCTTTTCCAGGTAAACAACGCCGGCGGGCGCTCTTCGCCCAATACAAGCTGCTGGTTGCGCTTATCCCAGGCGACGGCTTCGAACGCTTTGTTCTGGTCTTTGGACGGGCCGAGGTCGTAACTTGGGAAATCGGCCTTGTTCAATTGCTGGGTGTTGGCGTCGACCTTAACGATGGTCAGGCTGTGCTGGCGTTCGTCGACCACCGCCATCAGGCCATTTTCCATCACCGTCACGCCCTCCGGATTGCTCCAGCCATTGAGCGGCATCTTGCGCAGCACATCGCCTTGCAGGCTCAGCTCGACGAGAAAGGGATTTTTACCCATGACGGAAAACAGGGTTTTGGTCTGCGGATTGTAGGAGACGTCCGACGCTTCGTCCTTCTCCATGCCCGGCAACACTTTGGCGTCGATGACCGCGTGATAGTCCGGCAGCCATACGCTTTCCTGCCTTTCGGTCGGGGTTTCAAACCGTTCCAGAACCCACAACAGGCCGCGATCATCCCAGTGCATGGCCCATGCAACGCCATACACAATGGCGCCGGCAAGAAGCAGCCAGGAATACCAGCGCAGGGCAAAACGAGAACGCGGCGTGGGTGTGGCGGAGGGCAGGGACACGGCCATTGGGCGCTTTTCCGGAAAGTCAGCGTTAGGTGATAGCACAGGATCAACGGGCCCGCGCGCTCGAGGCAGAGGATTATCCGGGTGGCGTGTGAAAAAAATGCAAAGGCCTGGGCTCAGCAGCCGTACGCCATCAAATGTGGAAGCGGGCTTGCTCGCGAATGCGCTGTGTCAGCCAAAGATTTTTCGACTGAACCACCGCATTCGCGAGCAAACCCGCTCCCACCGTTTTGACCGCGTTGCGTCAGCGAACGCTGCTTTCGAAGCGGTTTACGCCGGTCAATTCCAGCACCAGGTCATCACCTACATTCAACGGGCCCACGCCGGCCGGGGTACCGGTGAGGATCACGTCGCCGGCCTGCAGCGAGAAGCAGCCAGCCATGTGCTGGATCATCGGGACGATCGGGTTGAGCATCTGCGCGCTGTTGCCGTCCTGGCGCACTTCACCGTTGATCGTCAGGCGGATGCCGATGTCGGTCACGTCCGCAAAGGTACTGCCCACCACAAAAGGCGCAATCACTGCCGCGCCGTCGAAGGACTTGGCGATTTCCCACGGCAGGCCCTTGGCTTTCAGCTCGGCCTGTTTGTCGCGCAGGGTAAGGTCCAGGGCCGGGGCAAAGCCGGAGATCGCGTCCAGCACTTCTTCACGGCTCGGTTTGTTCGACAGCGGCTTGCCGATCAATACCGCGATTTCCGCCTCGTAGTGCACCGAACCACGCTCGGTGGGGATGGCAAAGCCACCTTCCAAAGGCACCACGCAGCTGCCGGGCTTGATGAACAGCAACGGCTCGGTCGGTACCGGGTTATCCAATTCCTTGGCATGTTCGGCGTAGTTACGCCCGATACACACCACTTTACCCACCGGGAAGTGGATGTTGGTGCCGTCGACATACTTGTGCTGGTAGCTCATGGAACGACTCCTTCAGGGGCGGTTAAACAGCGAAGATCTTGCCGGGGTTCATGATCCCGTTCGGGTCGAACACCGCTTTGACGGCCTTCATGTATTCGATTTCAACCGGGGAACGGCTGTAGGTGAGGTAATCGCGCTTGGTCATGCCCACGCCGTGCTCGGCAGAGATCGAGCCGTTGTACTTCTCGACGGTTTCGAACACCCACTTGTTCACGGTGGCGCACTTGGCGAAGAACTCGTCCTTGCTCAGGTTTTCCGGCTTGAGGATGTTCAGGTGCAGGTTGCCGTCGCCGATGTGGCCGAACCAGACAATTTCGAAGTCCGGGTAGTGTTCGCCGACGATCGCGTCAATTTCTTTCAAGAAGGCCGGCACTTTGGAGACAGTGACCGAGATATCGTTCTTGTATGGCGTCCAGTGGGAAATGGTCTCGGAGATGTACTCGCGCAGTTTCCACAGATTGTGCAGCTGGGTTTCGCTCTGGCTCATCACACCGTCCAGCACCCAGCCCTGCTCGACGCAGTGCTCGAAGGTTTCCAGGGCGTGGTTGGCTACTTCCTCTGTGGTGGCTTCGAACTCCAGCAGCGCATAGAACGGGCACTCGGTTTCGAACGGCGCGGGCACGTCGCCTCGACCGAGGACTTTAGCCAGGGCCTTGTCGGAGAAGAACTCGAAGGCGGTCAGGTCCAGCTTGCTCTGGAACGCGTGCAGCACCGGCATGATCGAGTCGAAGTCGGTGGTGCCCAGCACCATGGCGGTAAGGTTTTTCGGTGTCCGGTCCAGGCGCATGGTGGCTTCAACCACCAAGCCCAGGGTGCCTTCAGCGCCGATAAACAGCTGGCGCATGTCGTAGCCTGTGGCGTTCTTGATCAGGTCGCGGTTCAGTTCCAGCACGTCACCCTTGCCGGTGACGACTTTCATGCCGGCCACCCAGTTACGGGTCATACCGTAGCGAATCACCTTGATCCCGCCGGCATTGGTGCCGATATTGCCGCCAATCTGGCTGGAACCGGACGAGGCGAAGTCCACCGGGTAGTACAGGCCATTTTCTTCGGCGACGTTCTGCAACTGCTTGGTGACCACGCCCGGCTGGCACTTGGCGGTGCGGTCGGTGAGGTTCACCTCAAGGATCTGGTTCATATAGTCGAACGAGACAACCACTTCACCATTGGCTGCCACGGCAGCTGCCGACAGGCCGGTACGCCCACCGGAAGGCACCAGTGCCACCTTGTGTGTATTGGCCCAACGCACAATGGCCTGCACCTGCTCGATGGTCTTGGGAAAGACAATGGCGGTGGGAGCGGGGGCGAAGTGCTTGGTCCAATCCTTGCCGTAAGCCTCCAGGGAGTCGGCATCGGTCAGCACTTTGCCGGGCTCAACCAGGGTCTTTAGCTCATCAATCAGGGCAGGATGGGTCATCGACAGAACTCTCGAACAATTCATGGTGATCCTGAGGACGCTTCACGTCGCAGGATGAGTGTTAGCGGGGCGCGTATGCTAGCATACCGCCCCCGCAGGACAGAGCCCAAGGGCGTATCTGCGGTGACGGCTTTCCTGCCGTCCGGGTCAGCTTAAGTGATCCGATTCCCTGCCATTTTTCTCCGGGATACAGGTTTACGCAGATGAGCAAGACTTCTCTCGATAAGAGCAAGATCAAGTTCCTTCTTCTGGAAGGTGTCCACCCATCGGCTGTCGAGGTTCTGAAAGCCGCCGGATACACCAGCATTGAGTACATCACCAGCTCTCTGCCGGAAGCCCAGCTCAAGGAAAAGATCGCCGACGCGCACTTTATCGGCATTCGCTCCCGTACTCAGCTGACCGAAGAGATCTTCGATCACGCCAAGAAACTCGTGGCGGTCGGCTGTTTCTGCATCGGCACCAACCAGGTCGACCTCAACGCAGCGCGCGAGCGTGGCATCGCGGTGTTCAACGCACCGTACTCCAACACCCGTTCCGTTGCGGAGCTGGTGCTGGCCGAGGCCATCCTGCTGCTGCGCGGCATCCCGGAGAAGAATGCTTCCTGCCACCGTGGCGGCTGGATCAAAAGCGCGGCCAACTCCTTCGAAATTCGTGGCAAAAAGCTGGGTATCGTCGGTTACGGTTCGATCGGCACCCAACTGTCGGTACTCGCGGAAGGGCTGGGCATGCAGGTGTTCTTCTATGACACCCTGACCAAGCTGCCGCTGGGCAACGCCACCCAGGTGTCGAGCCTGACCGAGCTGCTGGGCATGTCCGACATCGTCACCCTGCACGTTCCGGAAACCGCCGAGACCCAGTGGATGATCGGCGAGAAGGAAATCCGCGCCATCAAGAAAGGCGGCATCCTGATCAACGCGGCACGCGGTACCGTGGTGGAGCTCGACGCCCTGGCCAACGCGATCAAGGACAAGCACCTGATCGGCGCCGCCATCGACGTGTTCCCGGTGGAGCCGCGCTCCAACGATGACATCTTCGAAAGCCCGCTGCGTGGCCTGGACAATGTGATCCTGACCCCGCACATCGGCGGTTCCACCGCTGAAGCCCAGGCCAACATCGGCCTGGAAGTCTCGGAAAAACTGGTCAAGTACAGCGACAACGGTACTTCGGTATCGTCCGTCAACTTCCCGGAAGTGGCCCTGCCGGCCCACCCTGGCAAGCACCGTCTGCTGCACATCCACCAGAACATCCCGGGCGTGATGATGGAGATCAACAAGGTCTTCGCGGAAAACGGCATCAACATCTCCGGTCAGTTCCTGCAGACCAACGAGAAGGTCGGCTACGTGGTGATCGATGTCGACGCCGAGTACTCGGACCTGGCGCAAGAGAAGCTGCAGCACATCAACGGCACCATCCGTAGCCGCGTGTTGTTCTAACGCTTTAAACGCCGCACAAAAAATGGGAGACCCGCTGGGGCCTCCCATTTTTTTGTCTGGAAAACTTACTTGACGTTAACCGTGATGACTTTCGAGGCCACGGTCGGGTTGAACTGCATGTGCAGTTTGTCGCCGGCCACCAGTTGCAAGGTGTGCTTGCCGGGGGTGAGGGTCAGTTCGGTTTCGGTCTGGGCCTTGCCGTAGTGGATCACGGTGTCGGTGGCCGGAATCGGCAGGCTGGCGTCAGGCAGTTCTTTCTGGTCGATCAGCAGATGGTGGTGGCCGGTGCCTGCGGCCTGGTCAGTGGCGGGTGCCAGCTTCAGGCCTTCCATGCCAAACTTCACGGTGAAGGTTTTATCGACGGTAGCGCCATCTTTGGGCGACACGATAAAGACTTTGGCGCCTTCAGGCGGCGCACTGCGCGGAATACCGTCGGCGGCAGTGGCCAACATCGAGACACCCAGCAATACGCTGGCAATCGTTGCACGGGACAAAAGGGCTTTCATTCGCTTCTCCAGTTTTTCTGTGAAATCTGTAGGGGGATGACAACTTCGCGACAAATTGCTGTCCAAGGCACTCAACACCATAGCAAAGCGGTGCTGGACGACGCCTCGCACATTCGAAACCTTTAGGAGTGACCATGCGCTTTTTGCCTGGCCTGTTACTACTGCTGCTTCCTCTTTTGAGCCCCTTGGCTCATGCCGAACTGATCGACGACGTCAATGACCGCGGTGAACTGCGTATCGCCCTTGAAGCCAACACCCCACCTTACAACTTCAAGGAAGGCGACAAACTCACCGGTTTTGAAGTCGAACTGGGTGAACTGCTGGCAAAAGAAATGGACGTACGGGCGTCATTTATCACCACTGACGACATCGATCTACTGCCAGGGGTGGAAACGGGCAAATACGACGTGGCCATCAACCATATCGCTATGACTGCCGAGCTTAAGGATCGGTTCGATTTCAGCGAGGCTTATCGCGAGAAGCCTGAACTGGCGATCCCGTTCCAGAAGGGCAACCCGGCGTTCAAGACGAGCCTGGACGGGGCGTTGAAACGGGTGAAGGACGATGGCCGATTGAAGGCGCTGTCGCAGAAATGGCTCAAGGACGACGCCCCTGCAGTTGCGCCAACGCCTGTGCCGCCTCAGGCAACTCCAACTCGCTGAACACCTGCACGCCATGGCGCTTGAGCAGCGCCGCCGTGACGCCCTCGCCACTCACTTTTACACCGGTAAAGGTGCCGTCATAGGTCAGCAGGTTGCCACAGGATGGGCTGTTGGCCTTGAGCACGGCAATGCGGATGTCATGGCGCCGCACCAGGCTCAAGGCCTGGCGGGCGCCATCGAGGAAGGCTTCGCTGAAGTCTTCGCCAGTGGCGGTAAGCACTTGGGCACGGCCTTCCCACACCTCGATGCCCTGACCGCCCGGAATCTCGGCGGACGGGCGCGGCGTGGGCAAGCCACCCGCGACCTCCGGGCAGATCGCAACCACACGACCTTCGGCCTGCCACGCCGCCAGCAGGTCGAACGGGCCACTGGCGCCGCCGTCGTAGCGCACCTTGTGCCCCAACAGGCAGCGGCTGATCAGAATCTTGTGCATGCTTAAAACGGCTCGTTGCCCCGTCGGCGAAACCAGCCGGTCAGGGACAGGCGTTCGCGCGTAGCGGGCAGGACTTCGTGGGGCACCTCGCCCGACAGGAACACCACCAGGCAACCGCCGGTGGGCACCACATCGTATTCGACGCCGCCTTTGAGGTACATGCGCAACTGCCCACCCTGCTCAGGCTGCCAGGCGTCGTTCAGGTAGATCACGGCCGAGACCATGCGCCGATCATCGTCGCGGAAACGGTCCAGGTGCCTGAGGTAAAACGCTCCCGGCGGGTACATCGCGAAGTGGCTTTCGAAATCTTCCAGGCCGAGGAACAGGCCCCGGTTCATCGCCAGGCGCAGGCTGTCCATCAGCGCCATGTAGCGGTCGCAGACAGCGGCGTCGCCCTCCTCCAGCCACTGGATATGGTCGCCGCGAATACCCTCGCGAATCTCCTGGGCCGGCCCGCGCCCCACTGCCGCCGGCGCCAATTCACCTTCGGCCGCACGTTTACGGCACTCAGCCGCCAGTTCCAGGGTCAGAGCCTGGGACAGGAAGCCGTTCTGCTGCGACCAGCCTTTTTCGGCCAGGTCATCAACGATGCGTTGCAGCAGCGGGTGATCGAAGGGTATTTGCATGGCGCGCATAGTATCCATACGCCTGTGAATCCGACAGCGCCGTCGAGCGCCTGAACACACTTTAGTCAGGTGACTGATAGGACTTCTCGACAAATCCTACGCCCGACACGGACAATAGTGGCCGACTGACAGGAGTCCATATGCGTCGTTTGTTTTTTTCCTTGCTAATGTTCTGCGCTTTGCCCGCCTGGGCAGATGGCCATGACCAGTTATACAAAGTCGCCGGCTGGGCCGAACAACGTGCGCATTTCAACGACGCCCTCAGTGCCGCCCAGCAGCGCTACCGCGACAGCCTGCCGCCAGCGGTGTACCAGGCATTGGTGGACAACAGCAATAAACGCTTTGCCGCCCAGGCCATGGACCAGCGCGCCGAGGCGCAACTGCGCAAGAACCTGGCGGACCCGAAACCGGCCCTGGCGTTTTTCCAATCGCCCCTGGGCCGCAAGATCGTCGCCGCCGAATTGCTGGCCACCCGCCGCGACCAGTTGGCGAAAAACGCCCAGGGCCTGCCGAAAATCGAAGCCGACGCCACCCGCAGCCTGATCATCGGCCACCTGGCCCAGGCCCTGCCCGCCCGTGAAGCCGGGGCCGAAGTCAGCCTGGCCATCGCCGGTGTGGCGGCCGACAGCTTGAGCCAGATGATCCCTGGCCTGTTGGGCGGCGGTCAGGCCCAGGGCATGTTGAATGGCCAGCGCGAGCGCCTGATGCAGCAGATCGGCAATGACCTCAATAACACGCTGCTGTACGTCTATCGGGGCTTGTCTGACCCGGAGCTGGAAGAATTCGCTACGTTCGCAGAGTCGCCGGAAGGTAAGGCGTATTACCAGGCGGCGCTTGCGGCGATTCGCGCCGGATTAGCTGTTGGCCAGAGCACTTCAAGCCTGACGCAGTAACAAATGTGGGAGCGGGCTTGCTCGCGAATGCGCGGTGTCAGTCACTGTAAATGGTGCAGACCCACCGCATTCGCGAGCAAGCCCGCTCCCACATTTTGGACTGCGTTACTTCAGTTGATCCGTGAGAAAGCTGAAATACTCATCACGAATCTCCGGGATCTCATTGGCCAAATGGTGCCTGCCCCGCTTGAGCATCAACACCTGCGGCTGATCGAACTTGCCCCGCAGCACCTGCAGGTTGTGCTGCCAGTCCACGGTCATGTCTTCCTCGCCCTGCACAATCACCGGCCGCCGCGGGCTGCGCGGTGCGGCTTCGATACGCTTGATCCAGCGCGACAGTGCTCCCACCCAGGCGGTGGGCAACTGACGCGGCTGGAGCGGGTCGGCTTCGAGGAAGGGTTTGAATGCCGGGTCGTTGGAGTTATCACTGAACCGCCGCGCGATGCCTTTGACGAACGGCCGCAGCAGGTAATAGCTGAGCTGCGACCAGCCCCAGGCACGCGGGCGCACCAACGGCGACAGCAAAAAGGTCTTGCCTTGGGCCGGGCTGTCGACGCCATGGCTAAGCAGATGGTCCACCACAATGGCCCCGCCGGTGCTTTGCCCGAATAAATGCCAGGGCTGTGGCAATTGCAGCGCCTCGGCCTGGGCAAACAACGCCTGCACCACAGCCTGGTACACCGCAAAATCATCGATGCTGGCGCGCGCGCCGCTGGACAAACCATGCCCCGGCAGGTCGCAGGCGATCACCACGAAGCCCTGGTCCAGCGCCCAGTCCACCACATGCCGGTACAGCCCCATATGGTCGTAGAAGCCGTGGAACATGAACATCGTCGCCACCGGCGCTGGCGGCCACCACACCTGGGCCACCACTTGAAAACCCGCCACCTCGAAGCGTCCCAGGCGACTCACGACCGGCACGTTGCGTGCGGCCAGGTCCAGCCCATAGAAACGCTGGTACACCCGCGCCTCGGCGCTGAGCGGTTGCGCATCCACCAGGGGCCGCAAGCTCTCGCGCAGGTGATCGGGGTCAAAGGTGACGGGCATAAAGGGTTCCAGACTGACAGCGAAGATGAATATCGAGCTGCGATATTCATCTGTCAGGGCAAGCATGGCAAGCTACGCGACCTTCGAGGATAGATCTGAATGCGACAGCCCTACCGTACCGCCCTGTTCGCCAGCCTGGTCCTGATTCTCTGCGCCGGTGTGCTGTGGGTCGCCTATGACTGGTTCCAGGGCCGCTATCTGCGTGCCTTCAGCGAGCACACGGCGGTATTCTCCGGCGATGCACTGCGCCTGCCCGCCGAACTCAGCGGGCCCGGCCCGATCCGTCTGGTGCACTTCTGGGACCCGGCCTGCCCGTGCAACGTGGGTAACCAGCAGCACCTGGGCGAGCTGATCGAACAGTATGCGCCCCAGGGGGTCGAGTTCTACGCCCTGCAAAAGCCCGGCAGCCACGGCCAACTGCCCGACAACCTGCGCGCCCTGAAACCCCTCACCGCCCTGCCCGGCGCCGACCAGGTACCGGCCAGCCCGGCCGTGGGCATCTGGGATCGCAACGGCAAGCTCGCGTATTTCGGGCCGTACAGCGAAGGGCTGACGTGCAATGCCAGCAACAGCTTCATCGAGCCGATCCTCAAAGCCCTTGCAGCCGGGCGCGAGGTGAATGCCACGCACACCCTGGCGGTCGGCTGCTATTGTTCGTGGCCAAGCGGTTTGTAACTCGTCACTCCATTTTGCCAAGGAATATTCATGAAGCGCGTCTTGCGGACTCTCGCGGTTCTGCTGGCACTGGTCGCCCTCGGCGCCGGCTGGTACGTCTACAGCAAGCAGCCCACCCGCCAGGGCACGGTCACACTGGCCAACCTGCAAGGCTCGGTCACGGTGCGCTACGACGACCGTGGCGTGCCGCATATTCGCGCCGAGAACGAGGCCGACCTGTATCGCGCCCTGGGCTATGTGCAGGCCCAGGACCGGTTGTTCCAGATGGAGATCATGCGTCGCCTGTCCCGTGGCGAGCTGGCCGAAGTGCTGGGGCCCAAGCTGCTGGAAACCGACAAGCTGTTTCGCAGCCTGCGCATTCGTGAGCGTGCCTCGAGCTACGTGCAACACATGGACCCTGACTCGCCAGCGTGGAAGGCGCTGCAAGCCTACCTGGACGGCATCAACCAGTATCAGGACAGCCACGCCAGCCCGATGGAATTCGACGTGCTGGGCATCCCCAAGCGTCGGTTCACCGCCGAAGACACCATCAGTGTCGCCGGTTACCTGGCCTACAGCTTTGCCGCCGCGTTTCGTACCGAGCCATTGCTGACCTACATACGCGACCAGTTGGGCAGCGACTACCTGAGCGTCTTCGACCTCGGCTGGCAACCCAAGGGCGCGCTCAACCTGGCCGCCAGCGACTGGCAAAGCCTTGGTGCCCTCGCCGCCCTGAGCGACCAGGCCCTGGCCGATCACGGCCTGCCGCAGTTCGAAGGCAGCAACGCCTGGGCCATCAGCGGCAGCCGCACCCAAAGTGGCAAACCGTTGCTGGCGGGTGACCCGCACATCCGTTTCTCGGTGCCGTCGGTGTGGTACGAGGCGCAGCTCTCGGCGCCGGGCTTTGAGCTGTACGGCTATCACAACGCGCTGGTACCGGTGGCGTTCCTGGGGCACAACCTGGATTTCGGCTGGAGCCTGACCATGTTCCAGAACGACGACCTCGACCTGATCGCCGAGAAGGTCAACCCGGCCAACACCAACCAGGTCTGGTACCACGACCAGTGGGTCGACATGACCAGCAGCGAGCAACAGATCGCCGTGAAGGGCCAGGCACCGGTGACCCTCACCCTGCGCCAGTCGCCCCACGGGCCGATCATCAATGATGTGCTCGGCGAGAGCGCCGGCAAGACGCCTATCGCCATGTGGTGGGCGTTCCTCGACACCCAGAACCCGATCCTCGAAGGCTTCTACCAGCTCAACCGCGCCGACACCCTGGCCAAGGCCCGTGCGGCGGCGGCCAAAGTCTCGGCGCCGGGGCTGAATATCGTATGGGCCAATGCCAAGGGCGACATCGGCTGGTGGGCGGCGGCGCAGCTGCCGATCCGCCCGGCCGGCGCCAACGCCGGGTTTATCCTCGATGGCAGCAGCGCCCAGGCCGACAAGCTGGGCTTCTACCCCTTCAGCGCCAACCCCCAGGAAGAAAACCCGGCGCGCGGTTACGTCGTGTCGGCCAACGCCCAGCCGGTATCGCCCACCGGCATGGAGATCCCCGGCTATTACAACCTGGCCGACCGTGGCCAGCAGTTGAACGCGCAGTTGAGCGACACCCGCGTGAAGTGGGATGTGGATAACAGCCAGGCCCTGCAACTGGGCACCACCACCGCGTTCGGCCCGCGCCTGCTGGCGCCGTTGTTGCCAGTGCTGCGCGAGGTGGTCAAGGACCCGGCCCAGTTGAAGCTGGTGGAACAGCTTGCAAGCTGGAAGGGTGACTACCCGCTGGATTCCACCAGCGCCACGCTGTTCAACCAGTTCCTGTTCAACCTGGCCGATGCGGCCTTCCAGCCCAAGCTGGGTGACGCCATGTTCAAGACCCTGCTCAGCACCCGCGTGATCGACGCCGCCTTGCCGCGCCTGGCCGCCGACCCGACCTCGCCCTGGTGGGACGCCAAGCGCGCCGACACCGTCAAGCTTGCCTGGGACAACAGCCTGGCGCATTTGAAGGCGACCTTCGGCGATGACCCCGCGCAGTGGCAGTGGGGCAAGGCGCATACCCTGACCCATGGCCACCCGCTCGGCTCACAGAAACCCTTGGACCTGATCGTCAATGTCGGCCCCTTCCCCGCCCCCGGCAGCCACGAAGTGCCCAACAACCAGTCGGCCGCCATTGGCCCGGCGCCGTGGCCGGTGACCTACGGCCCCTCGACCCGCCGCCTGATTGACTTCGCCGACGCGGCCCACGCCCTGACCATCAACCCGGTGGGGCAAAGCGGTGTACCGTTCGACAAGCACTATGGCGACCAGGCCGAGACCTATATCGAAGGTGGCTACGAGCAGGCGCATTTCACCGATGAGGAAGTGACCGCCAACACCCGTGGCACGCTGAAGCTGCTGCCAGCACGCACTCTGCGCTAACCCTTTCTGTAGGAGCGAGGGGGACGCCTAGTTCTTGCTCGCGAAGGTCGTTAACGATAACGCGTAAAGCCAGAATGAACGCGGTGCCCATGGGTTTCTCGCGAGCAAGCTCGCTCCTACAGTGTGCTCGTTGCGCGAGCCTGCACCGGCACCGCAAAGTTGAGCCTGAACTGTTGCGGCGTCACGCCCAGGCGGCGGTTGAACACGCTGCGCATATGCTGGGCATCGCGAAACCCGCATTGGTAGGCCACGGTCTTGAGCGGCGCGTGGCTGCTTTCGAGCATCACCCGCGCCGCGTCCACCCGCGCTCGTTCGACAAACTCCGCCGGTGTTATCCGTGCTTCACGGGCAAATACCCGGGAGAAGTTGCGCGCACTCATATGGGCGGCCTTGGCCAGGTCAGCGATGGTCAAATCCCCGGTCAGGTTTGCTAATACATGCAGCTGCACCTGCGCCACCGCCGAGGTGGTTTCGGCATGGGGTGTGAGGAACGGGCTGAACTGCGACTGCCCGCCCGCACGCTGGGTAAACACCACCAGGCGCTTGGCCACGTTCAAGGCGACTTCCGGGCCATGGTCCTGGGCCAGCAGGTACAGCGATAAATCGATGCCCGCCGTGACGCCGGCCGAGGTGTAAAGATTGCCGTCCTGGACGTAGAGGCGGTCGGCCTCGATCTGTGCACGGGGGCACAAACGCGCCAGGCCTGCCGCATCATTCCAATGCGTCGTGACGGTTTTCCCATCCAGTAATCCGGCGCGCGCCAACATGAAGGCGCCGTTGCAGATTGAACCGAAACGCTGCGCCCGAGCGGTTGCGCCACGTAGCCAATCATCGAACTGCGAGCCGAAATCCTCGAAGGGCAACTGCGGGCCACCGGCAACCAGCAGCAGGTCATAGGCTTGCAGGGCTTCGCGGTAGTGTCGGTGAGCCTGCAATGACAAACCGTTGGAGGCGGCCATGGTGCCGTGGCCCAGCCCGATGACCTCTATCTGGTAGTGATCCTGGGGCGGCAGAAAGCGGTTGGCTTCGCAGAACACATCCATGGGGCCGGTCACATCCAGTGACTGGACGCCGGGGAAGATCAGGATAGCGACGGTCTTGCGCATGGGAAAACCTTATAGCTCGGGCTGGCGCAAACCCCTGTGGGTTGGCTTGCCTGCGATGCAGACGACTCGGTTCATCAGGTATACCGAGGTGATGCTATCGCAGGCAAGCCAGCTCCCACATTTGATCGTTTAGGCCTTTGGCACGATGTCGCGGCAGATTGGCCGGGATCGCACCCTCGTCACCATGGCCGCTTCACCTGTACGCGACCAGACTGGCTGCTTTCCAGAGGAGAGCCACCATGAGCACCACCATCGCCGGCATCAAGATCCCGGACAGCGCCCTGGCCAAGGCCGCTACCGAGTACATCCGCGACGTCGAATCCGACCTGCTCTACCACCACTCCCGCCGGGTGTTCCTGTTCGGCGCGTTGAGCGGTGAACGCAAACAACTGGCCTACAACCCGGAACTGCTGTACGTCGGCGCGATGTTCCATGACCTGGGCCTGGTAGAAGGCCATCGCAGCGACGACGAACGTTTCGAAGTGGACGGCGCCAACGCGGCGGCGGCCTTTCTCCAGCCTTACGGGCTGAGCGACGACGATATCGAACAGGTGTGGTTGTCCATCGCCCTGCACACCACGCCGGGCGTGCCACAACACCTGCGCCCGACCGTGGCGCTGGTAACGGCCGGCGTCGAAATGGACGTGCTGGGCATGGACTACGCCGCGTTTACCGCCGTGCAGCGCGAAGCAGTGGTGCATGCACATCCACGGGGTGAAGGGTTCAAGGAGTGCATCATCTGCGCGTTCGCCGACGGCTTGCGCCATCGCCCACAGACCACGTTTGGCAACGTGAAGACGGATGTGCTGGTGGATCAGGAGCCGGGCTTCAAGCCGATGAATTTTGTCGAGGTGATTCGCACGTCGCCCTGGGCCAAATAACCGTTGGTTTGCAATGCAACCCAATGTGGGAGCGGCGGTGCCGCTCCCACAGTTTGATCCGGTTTCTTCAGGTAGACCTGATTAAACCGGTGCAGGCGCCCGGCGCTTGTCCGGCTGTTGCCAGCCATCCGCCGCCGCTTCTTCGATGGCTTGCTGGATCGCCTTCTTGCGCATTTCTTCGGCACGGCGGCTGAAGAACCACACCAGGAAGGTCACCAGCGATACTGCCAGCAGAATCAAACTGGCTACGGCGTTGATCTCCGGTTTAACCCCCAGGCGCACCGCCGAGAAGACTTCCATCGGCAAGGTGGTCGAGCCGGGGCCCGACACGAAGCTGGCCAGCACCAGGTCATCCAGGGACAACGCGAACGACATCATGCCGCCCGCCGCCAGGGAGGGCGCGATCATCGGGATGGTGATCAGGAAGAACACCTTCCATGGGCGTGCGCCCAGGTCCATCGCCGCTTCTTCGATCGACAAATCCAGCTCACGCAAGCGCGCCGACACCACTACCGCCACATACGCCGCACAGAACGTGGTGTGAGCGATCCAGATGGTGACGATGCCCCGCTCCTGGGGCCAGCCGATCATCTGTGCCATGGCCACGAACAGCAGCAACAGCGACAGACCGGTGATCACTTCCGGCATCACCAACGGCGCGGTCACCAGGCCGCCGAACAGCGTGCGGCCCTTGAACTGGTTGATGCGCGTCAGCACGAATGCAGCCAGGGTGCCCAGCGCCACCGCCGCCACCGCCGTATAACAGGCGATTTCCAGGGAGCGCGCCACCGAGCCCATCAACTGGGTGTTGTCCAGCAGGCCCACGTACCACTTGATCGACCAACCGCCCCATACCGTCACCAGTTTGGATTCGTTGAACGAGTAGATCACCAGGATCAGCATCGGCAGGTAGATGAACAACAACCCCGCTACCAGCATGAAGCTTGAGAAACTGACGCGCTTCATATCTTGCCCTCCATCTCTTTGGCTTGGCTGCGGTTAAACAGAATGATCGGCACGATCAGGATCGCCAGCATCACTACCGCCAGGGCGGACGCCACCGGCCAGTCACGGTTGTTGAAGAATTCTTGCCACAACACTTTACCGATCATCAGGGTTTCCGGGCCGCCGAGCAGTTCCGGGATCACGAACTCGCCCACCACCGGGATGAAGACCAGCATGCAGCCGGCGATGATGCCGTTCTTGGACAGCGGCACGGTGATCTTCCAGAAGCTGTTGAAGGTGCTCGACCCCAGGTCCGACGCCGCTTCCAGAAGGCTCTGGTCGTGCTTCACCAGGTTGGCATACAGCGGCAGGATCATGAACGGCAGGTACGAATAGACCACGCCGATGTACACCGCAATGTTGGTATTGAGGATCTGCAGTGGCTCGTTGATCAGCCCGATGGACATCAGGAAACCATTGAGCAAGCCGTTGTTGCTGAGGATGCCCATCCACGCATACACGCGGATCAGGATCGCGGTCCAGGTCGGCATCATGATCAACAGCACCAGCACGGTCTGCATCTCTTTGCGCGCGGTGGCGATGGCATAGGCCATCGGGTAGCCGATCAGCAAACACAGCAGCGTGCTGAAGAACGCCATCTTCAGCGAGCCCAGGTAGGCGGAGATGTACAGCTCATCGCCCGCCAACAACTGGTAGTTGGCCAGGTTCAGCACCAGTTGCAGCTTTTGCTCAACGTAGGTGTAGATCTCGGTGTACGGCGGGATCGCCACGTCGGCTTCGGCAAAGCTGATTTTCAATACGATGAAAAACGGCAGGGCGAAAAACAGGAACAACCACAGGAAGGGAATCCCGATGACCACCTGTTTGCCACTGGGGACGATGCGGTGCAGGCGCCGCTTGAGCTTCTTTGTGTTCATGTGCGAAGTACCACGCCGCTGTCGTCTTCCCACCACACGTAGACCTGGTCACCCCACGTCGGGCGCTGGCCACGACGTTCGGCGTTGGCCACGAAGGACTGCACCAGCTTGCCGCTCGGCAGTTCTACGTAGAACACCGAGTGGCCGCCCAGGTAGGCGATATCGTGCACCTTGCCGCTGGACCAGTTGTGCTCGCAGGTCGGCATTTCGGTGGTCACCAGCAGCTTTTCCGGGCGGATCGCGTAGGTCACCGACTTGTCTTCCACCGAGGTGGCGATGCCGTAGCCCACGTAGATGTCGCGGTCCAGGTCGGGGCACTGGAGCACCGCGTGGCCTTCGGCGTCATCCACCACCTGGGTATCGAAAATGTTGACGTTGCCGATGAATTCGCACACCAGGCGGCTGGTGGGGGTTTCGTAGATGTCGACCGGGCTGCCGATCTGCGCAATCCAGCCCAGGTGCATGATCGCGATGCGCTCGGCCATGGTCATGGCCTCTTCCTGGTCGTGGGTCACCATCACGCAGGTCACGCCGACGCGCTCGATGATTTCGACAAGCTCAAGCTGCATCTGCGAGCGTAGCTTCTTGTCCAGTGCGCCCATCGGCTCATCGAGCAGCAGCAGTTTCGGGCGCTTGGCCAGGGAGCGGGCCAACGCCACACGCTGACGCTGACCACCGGACAATTGGTGCGGCTTGCGCTTGGCGTACTGGCTCATCTGCACCAGCTTGAGCATCTCGGCCACGCGGGCGTCGACCTCGGCCTTGGGGATCTTGTCCTGTTGCAGGCCGAAGGCGATGTTCTGCGCCACGGTCATGTGCGGGAACAGGGCGTAGGACTGGAACATCATATTGATCGGCCGCTCGTAGGGCGGCATGTCGGTGATGTCCACACCGTCGAGGTAGATCCGCCCTTCGGTTGGGCGCTCGAAGCCTGCGAGCATGCGCAGCAAGGTGGACTTGCCCGAACCCGAACCGCCGAGCAAGGCGAATATCTCGCCTTTCTTGATTTCCAGGGACACATCGTCCACGGCAATCGTCTCGTCGAACTTCTTCGTGACCCGGTCGATTTTGACCAGCACCTTTTTCGGTGTCTGGTCGCCCTCGAGGGCTTTCTTATAGGCGCCGGAGGCAACTGCCATTTACGAAACTCCCAAAAAAAGAGTGCGGTTCGCCCGAGGCAGGCGAACCTTGGATAGTTTGAGCCTTACTTGCCCGTCTTAATCTTGGTCCAGCTACGGGTCATTAAACGTTGCACGTTCGGGGGTAACTCGAAGTTGACGAATGTCCGCTCGAGAACCGCCTGCGGTGGGTAAACCGCTTCGTCGGTGCGTATCGATTGCTCCATCAGCTTGTCCGCCCCTGGGTTAGGGTTGGCGTAGCCGACGGTGTCACTGACCTGAGCGATCACCTCAGGTTTCAGTAAATAGTTGATGAAGGCGTGAGCCTCTTTGACGTTGGTGGCATCCTTGGGAATCGCCAGCACGTCAAACCACAGGTTGCCGCCTTCTTTCGGAATCGCGTAGGCGATGTTCACGCCTTTGCCGGCCTCACTCGCACGGGCCTTGGCCTGGAATACATCGCCGGAGAAACCCGCGGCCACGCAGATATTGCCGTTGGCCAGGTCCGAGATGTATTTGGAAGAATGGAAGTAGGTCACGTAGGGCCGCACTTTGAGCAGTTTCTCTTCGGCCTTCTTATAGTCTTCAGGGTTCGTGCTGTTAGGGGACAGGCCCATGTAGTTGAGCACCGCCGGCAGCATTTCATCCGCCGAGTCCATGAAGGACACGCCACAGGTGGCCAGTTTCTTCATGTTTTCGGGTTCGAACAGCACGGCCCAGGAATCGATATGGTCGACGCCCAGCACTTGCTTCACTTTGTCGACGTTGTAACCGATGCCATTGGTGCCCCACAGGTACGGCACAGCGTACTGGTTACCCGGATCGTTCTTTTCCAGGCGCTTGAGCAACGCCGGGTCAAGGTTGGAATAATTAGTCAGCAAGGACTTGTCGAGCTTCTGGAATGCTCCGGCCTTGATCTGCTTGCCGAGGAAGTGGTTAGACGGCACCACCACGTCGTAACCGGTACGCCCGGCCAGTAACTTGCCTTCCAGGGTTTCGTTGGAATCAAACACGTCATACACCGGCTTGATACCGGTGGCCTTTTCGAAGTTGGCCAGGGTGTCGGGGCCGATGTAGTCCGACCAGTTATAAACATGCACAGTCGGTGCCGCCTGCACGCTGACAGCCAGCGTGAGACCTGCGCCTACCAGCAAGGCTTGGCGAAACAAAGAAATTGGCAATGGGAGGTCCTCTTAAATAGTTGGGCCTTAACGTTGTTGCCCGGCAGCAAAACCGGCGCGCAACTTACCCTCGATAAACCGATCCGGCAAAACTTTCTGTCATTTAATTACTGTACGGTTGCCGCTCTTTGTAGGAGCGAGCGTGCTCGCGAAGAACTCACAGGCAACGCGGGCGACCAGAGGCGCTGCGTTATCGTTGACGATTTTCGCGAGCACGCTCGCTCCTACAGGTTTGCGCTTACTTACCCGATTTGATCTTGGTCCAGCTGCGTGTCATTTCACGCTGGGTCGCAGCCGGCAGGTCCGCAATAGCGTAGAGCTTGGCTTGCACATCGGCTGGCGGGTAGATGCCCGGGTCGCTGGTGATGTCTTTGTCGACCAGTGCGGTAGCCTTCTCGTTACCGTTCGGGAAACGCACGCTGTTGGTGATAGACGCCATGACTTCCGGCTTGAGCAGGTAGTTCATGAACTTATAAGCGGCGTCGACGTTTTCGGCATCTTTAGGGATGGCGACCATATCGAAGAAGCTGCCGGCACCTTCTTTAGGAATGTCGTAGGCCACTTTGACCTTGCCACCGGCCTCAGCCGCGCGGGACTTGGCCTGCTGGATGTCACCCGAGTAACCCACGGCCACGCAGATATTGCCGTTGGCCAGGTCGGAGATGTACTTGGACGAATGGAAGTAGCCGACCGAAGGACGGATCTTCAGGAACAACGCTTCGGCTTGCTTGAGGTCGTCTTTCTTCTGGCTGTCGGTTGGCAGGCCCAGGTAGTGCAGCGCGATCGGCAGCATTTCGGTAGGCGAATCGAGGAAGCTCACGCCGCAGCTTTTCAGCTTGGCGATGTTCTCAGGCTTGAGCAGGGTGTCCCAGGAATCGATCTTGTCGACACCCAGCGCAGCCTTGACCTTCTCCGGGTTGTAGCCGATGCCGATCGAACCCCACATGTACGGGAAGGCGTGCTTGTTGTCCGGGTCGCTGACCGACACGGCCTTGAGCAGGGATTTGTTCAGGTTGTCGTAGTTGGACAGTTTGGACTTGTCCAGCTCCTGGTAGACACCGGCCTTGATTTGCTTGGCGAGGAAGTTGTTCGACGGTACGACGATGTCGTAACCGGACTTGCCTGCCAGCAACTTGGCTTCGAGGGTCTCGTTGCTGTCAAAAACGTCGTACACCACTTTAATGCCCGACTCTTTTTCAAAGTTGGCGATGGTGTCCGGTGCTATGTAGTCGGACCAGTTGTAGACATGCAGCACTTTGTCGTCTGCCTGGGCCGCGCCTGCCATTGCCCCCATCAGGGACAAGGCGAGGAGGGTCTTGCCAGCGTTCTTCAAACCTAATGCCTTCATTTGGTGATGCTCCGATTTTTCTTTTTTGGGCCACGTTCTTTATGTTCAGCGCCCCTTCCAGAGGGCAACAAAACAGGGCGACAGTCTGGCAAGTTCAGGGGCCGGCTTTCAACCAAAGCCCCTACATTTATAATTGCCCGGTGCGCTGGGCCCTGAGCCTAGCACTTAGCCCTGCAATGCCGCCAAAGTCAGGTCCAGGCACTTGCGCGCCTTGGTCACCAGCTCGTCGATCTCGTCCTTGCTGATCACCAACGGCGGCGAAATGATCATGGTGTCGCCCACGGCACGCATGATCAGGCCGTTGTTGAAGCAGAAGTTGCGGCAAATCATGCCCACGCCCTTGCCTTCATAGCGCTTGCGGGTGGCCTTGTCTTGCACCAACTCGATCGCACCCAACATGCCCACGCCACGCACTTCGCCCACCAAGGGGTGATCCGCCAGCTCCCTCAGACGTTTCTGCAAATACGGTGCCGTTTCATCGTGAACGCGGTTAACGATTTTTTCATCGCGCATGATGCGGATGTTTTCCAGGGCCACCGCCGCGGCCACCGGGTGGCCGGAGTAGGTGAAACCGTGGTTGAAATCGCCGCCTTCGTTGAGCACGGCCACCACGTCGTCGCGCACGATCAGGCCGCCCATGGGGATGTAGCCCGAGGTCAAGCCCTTGGCGATGGTCATCATGTGCGGCTTGAGGTCGTAGAAATCGCTACCGAACCACTCACCGGTACGACCAAAACCGCAAATCACTTCGTCGGCGACAAACAGGATGTCGTACTTGGCGAGGATTTCCTTGATGCGCGGCCAGTAGCTGTCGGGCGGCACGATCACGCCACCGGCGCCCTGGATCGGCTCGGCAATAAAGGCACCGACGTTGTCCACGCCCAGTTCCAGGATCTTCTCTTCGAGCTGGTTGGCGGCCCACACGCCGAATTCTTCAGGGCTCATGTCGCCACCTTCGCCGAACCAGTACGGCTGGGCGATGTGAACGATGCCCGGGATCGGCAAGTCGCCCTGTTCATGCATATAGGTCATACCGCCCAGGCTGGCGCCGGCCACGGTGGAGCCGTGGTAGCCATTCTTGCGGCTGATGATGGTTTTCTTGTTCGGCTGGCCCTTGATCGCCCAATAGTGGCGGACCATGCGCAACATGGTGTCGTTGCCTTCGGAGCCGGAACCGGTGAAGAACACGTGGTTCATGCCGGCGGGCGCGATGTCCGAAATGGCTTTGGCCAGTTCCAGCACCGGCGGGTGAGCGGTCTGGAAGAACAGGTTGTAGTACGGCAGTTCTTTCATCTGTTTGGCGGCGGCGTCGGCCAGTTCCTCGCGACCGTAACCGATCGCCACGCACCACAGGCCAGCCATGCCGTCGAGGATCTTGTTGCCTTCGCTGTCCCACAGGTAAACGCCATGGGCCTTGGTGATAATCCTTGGGCCTTTCTCTTTCAGTTGCTTGAAATCGCTGAACGGCGCCAAGTGATGATCACTGCTCAAGGCTTGCCATTCACGGGTTTGCGGGTTGTTGCTGGACATACCAATCTCCTAGACTTTTCAGTGAAGGGCGCACGGGTCGCCCCGTGCGCCCGGCGCATCAGACGGCGAAGAGCAGGAATTCCCGCTCCCACGAACTGATCACGCGCTTGAAGTTTTCATGCTCGGCCCGCTTGACCGCGACGTAGCCTGTGATGAATTTCTGACCCAGGTATTTCTCGATGGTCTTGCTGTTTTCCATGCGCTCCAGGGCGTCTTCGATGGTCAACGGCAGGCGCAGGTTGCGCCGCTCGTAACCACGGCCCACCACTGGCGCGCTCGGGTTATGACCCTCGACCATGCCGATGTAGCCACACAGTAAACTGGCGGCAATCGCCAGGTACGGGTTGGCGTCGGCGCCCGGCAGGCGGTTTTCCACGCGGCGGTTCTGCGGGCCGGCATCCGGTACGCGCAGGCCGACGGTGCGGTTTTCCTCGCCCCACTCCACGTTCACCGGCGCCGAGGTGTCGGGCAGGAAGCGGCGGAACGAGTTCACGTTAGGGGCAAACAACGGCAGCAATTCGGGGATGAATTTCTGCAAGCCGCCAATGTGGTTGAGAAACAGCTCGCTCATGGTCCCGTCTTCATTGGAGAACACGTTCTTGCCGGTGGCGATGTCGATAATGCTCTGGTGCAGGTGCATCGCGCTGCCGGGCTCGCCGGTCATCGGCTTGGCCATGAAGGTGGCGGCCACATCGTGCTTGAGCGCGGCTTCACGCATGGTGCGCTTGAACACCAGGATCTGGTCGGCCAGGGACAGCGCGTCGCCGTGACGGAAGTTGATTTCCATCTGCGCGGTGCCGTCTTCGTGAATCAGCGTATCGAGGTCCAGTTCCTGCAGTTCGCACCAGTCGTAGACATCTTCGAACAGCGGGTCGAATTCGTTGGCCGCTTCTATGGAGAAGGACTGGCGGCCAGTCTCCGGGCGCCCGGAACGACCAATCGGCGGTTGCAGCGGGAAGTCCGGGTCTTCGCAGCGTTTGGTCAGGTAGAACTCCATCTCCGGCGCCACGATGGGCTGCCAGCCTTTGTCGGCGTAGAGCTTGAGGACTTTCTTGAGCACGTTGCGCGGCGACAGCTCGATCGGGTTGCCTTGCTTGTCGTAGGTGTCGTGGATCACCTGAGCGGTGGGCTCGATGGCCCAAGGCACCAGGAACACCGCGTTCTGGTCGGGGCGGCAGATCATGTCGATGTCGGCCGGGTCGAGCAATTCGTAATAGATGTCGTCTTCGACATAGTCGCCGGTCACGGTCTGCAACAGCACGCTCTCGGGCAGGCGCATGCCTTTTTCGGCGATGAACTTGTTGGTCGGCGAAATCTTGCCCCGGGTAATGCCGGTGAGATCGCCAATCATGCATTCGACTTCTGTGATCTTGTGGTCTTTCAACCAATCGGTGAGCTGGTCGAGGTTGTTACTCATAAATGCCTCTGGGCTGGGTTTCCTGGCATCCATTAAAGGCCAGGCATTGGTAGACGCAGCATCCGCGTCGTTTTTTTCGTTCAGGGTAGGAGCTTACCTGCCATTTGCTGCAGCGTTGCATTCCTCAGGCCAAAGTCGTGCAGAATCATGAGCAGCATCGTCGGCGCAAGCCGCCCGGAGGCCAATGCGAGGGAAGTGGGGGGCAAAAAAGTGGGTGGCCGAAGCGTCAAAAATATTGGCCGGGACACCAGCGCTCACGCAGGAAGCATGAACGGCTGACATAGCCTGCCTGGAGCAGGCCGAAACGCCGAATAGCGGCAGGCGACACATGAAGCACCCCGGTATTATTGCTGTTATGGGTTTGAATCGAGCTTAGCCTTGTTCATTTTTTTACACAACACCCCCGTAAAAAATACAACACGGCCCGCTCAAGCCTGCTGGTCCCAAGCCGGTCAAACTCGAAAAACCGCCCCAAAACCCCGCAAAAAAGCCGTCGAGGCGCTTTTTTAGGGCAAAAAAGGCCTCGCTTGACTTCGGCATGCCGTTCGGGTTGACTGAAACCAGAAAAGATCAATGATTGATATTTTTAACAACAAAGGTGTTGCATCATGTCGGTACCCCCGCGTGCCGTTCAGCTTAACGAAGCGAACGCGTTCCTTAAGGATCATCCTGAGGTTCTGTACGTAGACCTTCTAATTGCGGATATGAATGGTGTGGTGCGCGGTAAGCGCATCGAACGCACCAGCCTCCACAAGGTTTACGAGAAGGGCATTAACCTGCCTGCCTCTTTATTTGCACTGGATATCAACGGCTCGACGGTGGAAAGCACCGGCCTGGGCCTGGACATCGGTGATGCTGACCGAATCTGTTATCCAATCCCTGACACCCTGTGCAATGAGCCTTGGCAAAAGCGCCCGACCGCGCAACTGCTGATGACCATGCACGAACTTGAAGGTGAACCTTTCTTCGCCGATCCGCGCGAAGTACTCCGCCAGGTTGTGAGCAAATTTGACGACCTCGGCCTGACCATCTGCGCCGCCTTCGAGCTTGAGTTCTACCTGATCGACCAGGAGAACGTGAACGGCCGCCCACAACCGCCACGCTCGCCGATCTCCGGCAAACGCCCGCATTCGACCCAGGTCTACCTGATCGACGACCTCGACGAATACGTCGACTGCCTCCAGGACATCCTGGAAGGTGCGAAAGAGCAAGGCATCCCGGCCGATGCCATCGTCAAGGAAAGTGCCCCGGCGCAGTTCGAAGTGAACCTGCACCACGTCGCCGACCCGATCAAGGCTTGCGACTATGCGGTCCTGCTCAAGCGCCTGATCAAGAACATCGCCTACGACCATGAGATGGACACCACCTTCATGGCCAAGCCTTACCCAGGCCAGGCAGGCAACGGTCTGCACGTGCACATTTCGATCCTGGACAAGGACGGCAAGAACATCTTTGCCAGCGAGGATCCCGAGCAGAACGCCGCATTGCGTTACGCGATCGGCGGTGTGCTGGAGACCCTACCCGCTCAAATGGCGTTCCTGTGCCCCAACGTCAACTCCTACCGCCGTTTCGGCGCACAGTTCTACGTGCCGAACTCGCCGTGCTGGGGCCTGGATAACCGTACCGTGGCGATTCGCGTACCGACCGGCTCGTCCGATGCCGTACGTATCGAACACCGCGTGGCCGGTGCCGATGCCAACCCTTACCTGCTGATGGCCTCGGTCCTGGCGGGTGTGCACCACGGTCTGACCAACAAGATCGAACCGGGCGCTCCAGTGGAAGGCAACAGCTACGAGCAGAACGAACAGAGCCTGCCGAACAACCTGCGCGATGCCCTGCGCGAGTTGGACGACAGCGAAGTGATGGCCAAGTACATCGATCCTAAATACATCGATATCTTCGTCGCCTGTAAGGAAAGTGAGCTGGAAGAGTTCGAACACTCCATCTCCGACCTCGAGTACAACTGGTACCTGCATACGGTGTAAGCGTTTGCAGCAGTAAAGAAACGCCGCAGGCTTTTGGCCTGCGGCGTTTTTTTAGGGTTTATCTGGTGGATCGCAGTGGCTTGCCTGCGATGGCAACCTGGAAGACAACACGGATTCCTGCTCATACAATGCCCGCTGCCTTGTAGGAGACTTCCATGCCACCCCGCCCCGCCGCCCCTCGCAAATCCCGCGCCCGCAGCCAGGCCCGGATCGACGCGATTCTCGACGCCGCTCGCACCTTGCTGGCTGCCGAAGGCGTGGCCGGCTTGTCGATCTACGGCGTAGCCAAGCGCGCACAGATTCCACCGTCGTCGGTGTATCACTTTTTCGCCAGTGTGCCGGCGCTGCTGGAAGCATTGACGGCGGATGTGCACGCAGCCTTCCGCGCGGCCATTCAGGCGCCTATCGAGCACGATTCGCTCAAGCACTGGCGCGACCTGTCCTGCATCGTCGAACAGCGCATGCTCACCATCTATAGCCATGACGCCGCCGCGCGCCAGTTGATCCTGACCCAGCACGGACTGACCGAAGTGACCCAGGCAGATCGTCTACATGACCTGGAATTGGGGGACTTGATGCTGAAAGTGTTCAATCGGCACTTCGAAGTGCCGGCACTGCCCAGGGATGTGGACGTGTTTGCGCTGGCGCTGGAGTTGAGTGATCGCGTGTATGCACGCTCGGTGCATCAGCATGGGCAGATCACGCCACGCATGGCGGAGGAAGGCATGCGCGTGTTTGATGCGTATGTGGGGCTTTATTTGCCGGCGTATTTGCCTAAGCGATAAGTCTTGTGGTGGTGGGGCCGGCCTCTTCGCGAGCAAGCCCGCCCCCACATTTGACCCAGTTCCCACAGGGGAATGCATTCAAATGTGGGAGCGGGCTTGCTCGCGAATGCGGCCTCAGGAACAACGCCACTCACAACTTGGCAATCGACACCTCCGTAGACTTCACAAAGGCAATCACTTCACTGCCGATCACCAGCTCCAGCTCTTTCACCGAACGAGTGGTGATCACCGACGTGACGATACCGGAGGCCGTCTGCACGTCGATTTCCGACAGTACATCGCCGACCACGATTTCCTTGATGGTGCCTTTGAACTGGTTGCGCACGTTAATGGCTTTAATAGTCATACGATTTCTCCTCGAGTCGAAATAGCTGCAAGTTGTCAGCTACAGCTGCAAGCAAAAGCGCTGGGCTTTCCCTTGCGGCTTCAAGCTTGAATCTTGCCGCTGCTTTATTGCGCCCAACGCAGTTGCGTAGGCAGTGGTGAAACAGGTTCGGGTTCCGGCGGCGTGCCGGGCAGCGACAGCACACGGTCAAGCACTTGGGCTTCCAGCGCGGCCAGGCGATGCGAGCCACGGGCCCGTGGGCGCGGCAGGTCGACGATCAGGTCGAGGCCGATGTCGCCGTCTTCGATCAGGATCACCCGGTCAGCGATAGCGACGGCTTCGCTGACGTCGTGGGTGACCAGCAACACGGTGAAGCCGTGCTTTTGCCAGAGCGTCTCGATCAATTGCTGCATCTCGATGCGGGTCAGGGCATCCAGGGCCCCCAACGGCTCGTCGAGCAGCAGCAGCCGCGGTTGGTGGATCAACGCACGCGCCAGCGCCACGCGTTGCTTTTGCCCACCGGACAAGGCCGCCGGCCATTCATGGGCACGCTCGGCCAGGCCGACGGCTTCCAGCGCTTGCAACGCTTTCGGGCGCCAGTTGCCCTTGAGCCCCAGCCCCACGTTGTCGATGATCTTTTTCCACGGCAGCAAACGCGCTTCCTGGAACATCAACCGCGTGTCTTCAATCGCCTCGCCGAGCGGCGCGGAACCGGCCAGCAACTGACCGCCACTGGCTGTATCCAAACCGGCCAGCAGGCGCAGCAAGGTACTTTTACCGCAGCCACTGCGACCGACCACGGCAACGAATTGGCCCGCAGGAATGTGCAGATCAATGCCCTTGAGCACTTCCCGCGCGCCAAAGGACTTGCGCAATTTGCGTATCGCCAGGGGAATTCCCTTCAGCAGGCGCGGAGGTTGTTGAGCCGTCATGCCGCACCGCCTGCATTCACTTGGTATGCCGGGTGCCAGCGCAACCACACACGTTCCAGGCCGCGCGCCGCCAGGTCGGCCAATTTTCCGAGCACCGCGTACAGCACAATAGCCAGCACCACCACGTCGGTTTGCAGGAATTCACGGGCGTTCATCGCCAGGTAACCGATGCCCGAGCTGGCGGAGATGGTTTCCGCCACGATCAGCGTCAGCCACATAAAGCCCAGAGCAAAGCGCACGCCCACCAGGATCGACGGCAGCGCGCCCGGCAGGATCACTTGCCAGAACAGCCTGAAACCGGACAAGCCATAGCTGCGCGACATTTCCACCAGTGCCGGGTCGACGTTGCGGATGCCGTGGTAGGTATTGAGGTAGATCGGGAACAGCGTGCCGAGGGCCACGAGGAAAATCTTCGCGGCCTCGTCAATCCCGAACCACAGGATCACCAACGGAATCAGCGCCAGGTGCGGCACGTTGCGGATCATCTGCACCGAGCTGTCCAGCAGGCGTTCGCCCCACGTCGACAGGCCGGTGATAAACCCCAGCGCCAGGCCGATGCTGCCACCGATCACAAAACCCAGGCCCGCACGCCAACCGCTGATGGCCAGGTGTTTCCAGATTTCACCACTGGCCACCAGGTTGACCCCGGCGGCTATCACCGCGCTGGGGGCCGGCAGAATCCGCGTCGACAACCAGCCCGCCGACACCGATACCTGCCACACGGCCAGCAATAAAAGCGGCAGCACCCACGGCGCTATACGGTGGCTTAACTTTTCAAGGGTCATGGCGGCGCCTCAACTCTGCGACGCAGCTTTGGGAAGGATATCGTTGGCGACCATCTCGCCGAACGGGCTGACGTACCCGGCGCTTTTCGGTAGCTCGGGGCGTTCGATATCCAGGTGCGGAAACAACAGTTCGGCCACGCGATACGATTCTTCCAAGTGTGGATAACCCGAGAAGATAAAGGTGTCGATCCCCAGGGCCGCGTATTCGTTGACCCGTGCCGCGACCGTCGGGCCATCGCCCACCAGTGCGGTGCCCGCCCCACCGCGCACCAGGCCGACACCGGCCCACAGGTTGGGGCTGACTTCCAGGTTGTCGCGGCTACCACCATGCAGCGCCGCCATGCGCTGCTGGCCGACGGAGTCGAAACGCGCCAGGGAGGCCTGGGCGCGGGCGATGGTGTCGTCGTCCAAGTGGGAGATCAGTTTGTCGGCGGCTTGCCAGGCTTGCTCGTTGGTTTCGCGCACGATCACGTGCAGGCGAATGCCAAAGCGCACGGTGCGTCCGAGTTTCGCGGCCTTGGCCCGCACCTGCTCGATTTTTTCCGCGACCGCAGCCGGCGGCTCGCCCCACGTCAGCACCATCTCCACTTGCTCGGCGGCCAGGTCCTGGGCCGCTTCGGAGGAACCGCCAAAATACAGCGGCGGGCGCGGTTGCTGGATCGGCGGGTAGAGCAATTTGGCGCCCTTGACGCTGATGTGCTCGCCGTCGTAATCCACGGTTTCGCCTTCCAGCACGCGACGCCAGATGCGGGTGAACTCCACCGAGGCCTGGTAGCGCTCTTCATGGCTGAGGAACAGGCCGTCGCCGGCCAACTCTTCCGGGTCACCGCCAGTGACCAGGTTGAATAAGGCGCGGCCACCGGACAGGCGATCCAGGGTCGCGGCCTGACGCGCGGCCACCGTCGGGGAAATGATCCCAGGACGCAGGGCGACGAGGAATTTCAAGCGCTGAGTCACCGGGATCAGCGAAGCGGCCACCAGCCACGAGTCTTCGCAGGAGCGTCCGGTGGGGATCAACACCCCGCCAAAACCGAGGCGGTCGGCAGCCTGGGCCACTTGCTGCAGATAACCGTGGTCGACCGCGCGAGCGCCTTCGGCGGTGCCAAGGTAATGGCCATCGCCATGGGTAGGCAGGAACCAGAAAATATTGAGGCTCATGGAGTTGTCTCCTGAAAAAGTCGGATTACGGTGCTTTGGCCACAGCGGCGGGCGGCGTCCAGATCACGTCCTTGATGCTCAAGGGCTTGGGAATCAATTTGAGTTGGTAGAAGCTGTCGGCGATCTTTTGCTGGGCGGCGACCACTTCAGGGGTGAGGAACAGTGCGCCGAAGCCTTGGCGTTTCATCGAGGTCAGGGTGACGTCTGCCGGCAGGCCGAGCAGCGGCGCGACCTGATCGGTGACTTCCTGCGGGTTGGCCTTGGACCATTCGCCCACGGCGCGCACTTCCTCCACCAGCGCCGTGATCACGTCCGGGTGTTGCTCGGCATAGGGTTTGGTGGCCAGGTAGAACTGATGGTTGTCGGCAATCCCGGTGCCGTCACGCAGAGTGCGCGCTTGCAGTTGTTTCTCGGCGGCGGCCTGGTACGGGTCCCAGATCACCCAGGCGTCGACGCTGCCACGTTCGAACGCGGCGCGGGCATCGGCAGGCGGCAGGAACACGGTCTGCACATCGGTGTATTTCAGGCCGGCCTCTTCCAGGGCGCGCACCAGCAGGTAGTGCACGTTGGAGCCTTTGTTGAGCACGATTTTCTTGCCTTTGAGCTCGGCTACCGATGTGATCGACGAGTCTTTCGGCACCAGGATCGCTTCACTGGTCGGCGCTGGCGGCTCGTAGGCCACATAGAGCAGGTCGGCTCCGGCGGCCTGGGCAAAGACCGGTGGGGTTTCGCCAGTAACGCCGAAGTCGATGGAGCCGACGTTCAGGCCTTCAAGCAGTTGCGGGCCACCGGGAAATTCCGTCCATTGCACCTGCACGCCCTGGGCGGCCAGGCGTTTCTCCAGGGTGCCCTTGGCCTTGAGCAACACCAGGGTGCCGTACTTTTGATAACCGATCCGCAGAGTTTGTGCGGCTTGAGCTTGAACAATGGCGCCGAAGGACACAGCCGCAGCAAACAGTGCGACCAGACCACGACGCAGGATGGCAGTGCGCATGGCGCTCTCTCCAAATATGCGATTAGGGTTTTGGCTGCACCTGCTTGGCCGTTGGCGGCTGAGTAAGGTGAGTTGTTTCTGAATTTCGGGTACGGCTCAAATGCTCCAGCGAGCACTCAACAAACGTTCGTTCAACACATGCGGGTCCAGCGGTTTAGGGCGACGCCCCATGGCGCTGTAGAGTTGCTCCAGCGCTTCGTACAAACGGTGCTCAAGCACCGGCACCAGTTGCGCCTGGGCACTGCCTTCGGCATAGGCGATCTGGCTGTCTTCGGCGAAAATGCCGTGGAGCAGTTCCTGAGCTTTCAACGCCGACAACACCGGCTTCAAGGCGTAGTCCACCGCCAGCATGTGGGCGATGCTGCCGCCGGTGGCCATCGGCAACACAATCTTGTGGGCCAGGGCGCGTTCGGGCAGCAGGTCGAGCAGGGTTTTCAACGCGCCGGAGAACGAGGCTTTGTATACCGGCGTGGCAATCACCAGGCCATCGGCGTTGGCCACTTGCTGCAGCAGATCGATAACCTTGGGGCTGTCGAAGCGCGCATGCAGCAAGTCTTCGGCCGGGAAGTCCCGTATCTGGTAACTCACCACCTCGACGCCTTTGTCTTGCAACCATTGACGGGTTTTCTCCAGCAAGACCCCGGAGCGGGAACGCTGGCTGGGACTGCCTCCAAGTGTGACGACCAACATGCAGGAATTCCTTGAGCAAGTGTCGGCGGTTCGCTGTAAGGCGATGTCGCCAAGATGAAACAGACCTTATCAGTAGATTGATATATCTATAAATCTTATTTATTCATTTGGTTATTCTTAAAATGAATAAGCCATCTATAAATCACCAGGCGAAAAAAAGGCCGTCGAAACGGCCTGAAAACCCCTGCTATGTGAGCGTTGAAATGCGGTCAACCTGTGTCAGCGGTTGGGCTGAGGAGTGAGCCGCAGATACGGCTTCACTGCGCGATAGCCCTTGGGAAAGCGCTTCTTGATCTCTTCCTCGTCCTTGAGCGACGGTACGATCACCACGTCATCGCCGTCCTGCCAGTTGGCGGGCGTGGCGACCTTGTGGTTGTCGGTCAGTTGCAGCGAATCGATAACCCGCAGTATTTCGTGGAAGTTGCGGCCCGTACTGGCCGGGTAGGTAATGGTCAGGCGAATTTTTTTGTTCGGGTCGATCACGAACAGGGAGCGCACGGTGAGGGTGTCACTGGCATTCGGGTGGATCAGGTCATAGAGGTCGCAGACCTTGCGGTCGGCATCGGCCAGGATCGGGAAGTTGACCACGGTGTTCTGGGTTTCGTTGATGTCCTCGATCCACTTATGGTGCGAGTCCACCGGGTCGACCGACAGGGCAATGGCCTTGACGCCGCGCTTGGCGAATTCGTCCTTGAGCTTGGCGGTAAACCCAAGCTCTGTGGTGCACACCGGGGTGAAGTCCGCTGGGTGGGAAAACAACACACCCCAGCTGTCGCCCAGCCACTCGTGGAAACGAATCTTGCCGGCGCTGGAATCCTGTTCGAAGTCGGGGGCGATATCGCCCAGTCTGAGGCTCATGGTGTGGCTCCTGATGAGTGCTTATGGAGCCCACTGTGCATGGATTGTGGATATTTTAAAAAGAATAAATATCGATTTATCTAGACGATAAATGAATATTAAAAATGTGTTCATTGGACGCATGAGCGGGCGAGGAGCAACATCGCTTCAAGGTTCGAGAAGGCCTTGAGACGCTGTAAAAGAGAGGTTCAGGAAGGGCTTGCGGGGGTTTAGCCCGACTTGAAAGCAAGACACCTTGCCCGGCATTGCGCCGGGCAAGGTTTACAGTCTTACAACAGCGTTACGCTACTAGAACAGTGGCAGCGAGTAGCTGACGATAAGGCGGTTTTCGTCCTGGGAACGGGTGTTCGCCAGGTCGGTACGCCACATAGCGTTTTTCCAGGCAACGCCGAGGTTTTTCAGCGGGCCTTCTGGAATCACGTAGGCAACGGTGATGTCCCGCTCCCACTCGGACTGGCCGGTGGTTTCAGCACGACCAGCGTTGTTGGCGATGGTGTCGATGTCGCTACCTTTGAGGTAGACAACGCCAGCAGTCAGGCCAGGTACGCCAACTTTGGCGAAGTCATAAGCGTAACGCGCTTGCCAGGTACGCTCGCCGGCACGGGCGAACTTCTGGATTTGCATGTCGGTAGTCAGGTAAGCCGACGAGCCGTCACCCTGGTTCAACCAAGGGAAGTCGCTGCTGCCATTGCTGACCTGGTAACCACCACCGAAGGTGTGGCCAGCAACGGTGTACAGGAACAAGCCGCTGTACAGGTTGTTGTCGACTTTGCCCTTGCCAGCGTTGAAGTTGTTGTAATTACCAGTGGTGTAGTAAGCAGCGGTGTTGCCGTTCAGACCATCATCAGAGCTGTTGAAGTAACGCAGGTCAGACTTCAATACGCCTGGACCGATCGACCAGTTATGGGTCAGACCGAGGAAGTGCTGCTTGTAGAAGTCTTCCAGATTGCCGTAGTAGTACTGGGCCGTCAGGTCCTTGGTGATTTTGTAGTCACCACCTGCGTAGTAGAACTTGTTAACGAACTTGCCAGCGTTGTAGTTAGAGCTACCGTTGGCGCCGCCCAGCGACAAGCCTTCGTTGTTACTGGAGTTACGCCCCTTGGCATGCTCAATCTGACCGGCAACCAGGGTCAAATCCTTGATGTCGTTGGTGGTGATCTGGCCACCTTGGAAGGTTTGCGGCAGCAGACGACCATCGTTGGTCACGATAACGGGCAGTTTAGGCTGCAGAGTGCCCAACTTCAGCTCGGTTTGGGAGATCTTCACCTTGCCGGTTACACCCAGGCTGGCGTAATCGTTAACAGCTGTGTTGCCGTCGCTTGGGAACACGGTACCACCGGAAGCGGTGCCACTGTAGTTACCATGTTCTGCACGGCTGGAATCCAGACGCACGCCATACAGGCCGATTGCGTCAACGCCGAATTGAACGGTACCTTGGGTGTAACCCGAGATGAAACGCAGATCGAAGCCTTGACCCCACTCGGCGTTCTTGCTACGGCTGCTCGATGTCGGAGCACCATCACGGTTATCCGTGTTGATGTAAAAGTTACGCAGACCCAGTGTGGCCTTACTATCTTCGATGAAACCGGCAGCGCCTGCGTGCTGGGCGATTGCGCCCAAAGCTACAGCCAAAGCCAAGGTGGACTTCTTCATGTACCGCTCCTCTCATTTCTAATTTTTTTATTTCTTTGGTCTCGGGTCTGACGCCCTCGATCCACAGATGCGCGATTAGCACCGGATAGTGACTGGCAAGTCAATCGTAACCTTGTGTGTCTACTACCTTCGTCTAATCGCAGTTGATTTGGTCCCTGCAGGGTAATGAGTTTTTCATACACCCAAAAAGAATTGTTTCATTATTTTTAATGCTCTTTTGGAATAAGCCGTGCCGTGACACAGGAAGGTCAGCATAGACCAACCGCGTACAAGCTCATTCCTAAAGGGTATTTATCAGTACTTTTTTAGTTCGATCAGTGTGAACGCTTTGCCGCATACGTCACCCACGATCAAAAAAGCGACGCCATCATGGCTAAAGGCCCATCCTGCCGTCAAATTGTTACAGTTTTTGTATCGTGAATATGTTGGGTATGTGACAAAGCCCCGATCGAGCCCTCTGGCAGCGGCCGCCGCACGCAATTTACCCACTGCCGCTTTGCTTTTATCGGCTCAGATCAAGATTTCTGAAATTTTATTAGCCGTACAGCCGGCCCTGCACCAGGGCCAGCTCGGCTATTGGAGGGGCGGGTTTTACAGCGCCTTCTCGAAAATCTTCGAGTTGCGCTGGTAGTTGTACAGCGACGCGCGCGCCGACGGCAGGCGGTCCACGCTGCTCGGCACAAAACCGCGCTCACGGAACCAGTGGGCGGTGCGAGTAGTGAGGACGAACAAGGTCTTCAGGCCCTGCGCCCGCGCACGGGTTTCGATGCGTTCGAGCAGCTCGTCGCCACGGCCGCCGTGACGGTACTCCGGGTTCACAGCCAGGCACGCCAGCTCGCCCGCATCCGAATCGGCGATCTGATACAACGCCGCACAGGCGATGATCATGCCTTCGCGCTCGACCACGCTGAATTGTTCGATCTCACGTTCCAGTACTTCACGCGAACGGCGTACCAGGATGCCCTGCTCTTCCAGCGGGCTGATCAGGTCGAGCAAGCCGCCGACGTCTTCGATCGCCGCCTCGCGCACCAATTCGAATTGCTCCTGGGCCACCAGCGTGCCACCGCCATCACGGGTGAACAGCTCGGTGAGCAACGCGCCGTCTTCGGCATAGCTGACGATATGACTGCGCCCTACTCCGCCACGGCAAGCCTCGGCCGCCGCATCGAGCAATTCGGCCTGGTAGTTGCTGCTGCCCAGGCGTTGCAGATGAGCGGGTACTTGTTGCGGGCGCAGTTCGCGCACCAGACGACCATTCTCATCGATCAGGCCGAGGTCGGCGCCGAACAGCAGCAACTTGTCAGCAGCCAGGTCAATGGCGGCACGGGTGGCGACGTCTTCGCAGGCCAGGTTGAAGATCTCGCCGGTCGGCGAATAACCCAGGGGCGAGAGCAGCACGATGGAGCGTTCGTCCAGCAGGCGGTTGATACCTTTGCGGTCGACCCGCCGCACTTCGCCGGTGTGGTGGTAATCCACGCCTTCGAGTACGCCGATCGGGCGTGCCGTCACCAGATTGCCGCTGGCCACGCGCAGGCGCGAGCCCTGCATGGGCGACGAGGCCATGTCCATGGACAAACGCGCCTCGATGGCGATACGCAGGTGGCCGACCGCGTCGATGACACACTCGAGCGTCGCGGCATCGGTGATGCGCATACCTTCGTGATAAATCGGGGTCAGACCACGCGCTTCAAGGCGCGCTTCGATCTGCGGGCGCGAACCGTGGACCAGCACCAGGCGTACGCCCAGGCTGTGCAGCAGGACCAGGTCGTGGACGATATTGCCGAAGTTCGGGTGGTCCACACCATCGCCGGGCAGCATGACCACAAAGGTGCAGTCGCGGTGGGCGTTGATGTAGGGCGAAGCGTGACGAAGCCAATTGACGTATTCGGGCATGGAACCTGGGCCTGTAATAAAAAGCAGCCGAAAAAGGATGAGTCGTGAAAACGCACAGCGGGCTGATGGTTATCGTCGGAACAGGCTTGGCGACACGCTCGCTCTCCTTATGTACGAATGGACAGGGGTTAATTTATGCAGGCTTCAGGCAGTAGTGTTCAATCAGTTCCCGCAATAGACGCACTGTAGGCGTCAAGCGTGACATTTCGAGGTACTCGCCCGGCTGGTGGGCACAGGCGATATCGCCAGGGCCCAATACCAGGGTTTCACAACCAAGGCGCTGAAGATAAGGCGCTTCGGTGCCGAACGCTACTGCTTCGGCACGATGACCGGTCAATCGCTCCGCCACCTGCACCAGTTCGGCGTCTTGCGCTTGCTCGAACGGGGGCACTTCGGGGAACAGCGGCGCATAGTCGATCTTTACCCGATGGCGTTCAGCCAAGGGCTCGAGCCTCTGCCGGATAGCCGCGCGCAGCACCTGCGGGTCCATGCCCGGCAGGGGCCGCAGGTCGAACTCCAGGGAACATTGGCCGCAGATGCGGTTGGGGTTGTCGCCACCGTGGATGCAGCCGAAGTTCAGGGTCGGTTGCGGCACGCTGAATTGCGGGTTGCGGTACTCACGCTGCCAGGCCAGGCGCAGGCCACGCAGCTCACCGATGGCGTCATGCATGGCTTCGAGGGCGCTGTGGCCCAGGCTCGGGTCCGACGAATGGCCGCTTTGGCCGAGGATGTCGATACGCTCCATCATCACGCCTTTATGCATGCGGATCGGCTTGAGGCCCGTGGGCTCGCCGATCACCGCCGCGCGCCCCAGCGGGCGCCCGGCTGCGGCCAGCGCGCGGGCGCCGGACATGGAGCTTTCTTCATCACAGGTAGCGAGGATCAGCAACGGTTGCTTGAACGGTTGGTCCAGCAGCGGCAACACGGCGTCAATCGCCAGGGCGAAAAAGCCCTTCATATCGCAACTGCCCAATCCTACCCAGCAGCCGTCGACTTCCGTCAGTTTGAGCGGGTCGGTGTTCCACAGCGCGGCGTCATACGGCACGGTATCGCTATGGCCGGCCAACACCAGGCCGCCGGGGCCACTGCCAAAAGAAGCCAGCAGGTTGAACTTGCCGGGGCTGACTTGCTGGATGTCGATGGCAAAACCCAGATCGCCCAGCCAACTGGCGAGCAAATCGATCACCGGGCGGTTGGTCTGGTCGAGAGATGCTTGAGTGCAGCTGACCGAAGGCGCCGCAATCAGCGCCGCGAACTGCTCTTTCATGGAAGGTAATGGCATGCGCGGTCTCTCTACTTCCCGGATGAGTCCTACTATAGAGGCATCCGCACGACACAATAAACCGTTGCGGCGCGTTGCCCGGCTCAGTCCTGTACACTGCACAGCCTTGGCAGCCACCTTTTTCCCCGGCTGCGCTCCCGATCCTGGATTTTCCGGCCATGCAGAAAGAAACCGAAATCAAGCTCCGCGTCAGCCGCGAAACACTCGCCGCGCTGCGTGAGCACCCGTTACTGAAAAAACGCAACAAAAGTGGCTGGGAACGCCGTGAGTTGATGAACCAGTATTTCGACACCCCCGAACGCGACCTGGCCCAAGCCAAGGTTGCCCTGCGCCTGCGCAAGGACGGTGACGACATCATCCAGACCCTCAAGACCCGTGGCCAGAGCGTCGCCGGCTTGTCGGAGCGTAACGAATACAACTGGGAACTGCCCAAAGCCAAGCTCGATGTGAAGAAACTCGACGGCGAGTGCTGGCCCGAGCAACTGGCCGAGCTGGACAAAAAGACCCTCAAGCCGATCTTCACCACCGACTTCGTGCGTGAGCGCGCCGAAATCGCCTGGGGCCGCGGCAAGGCCAAGGTGGTGATCGAAGCCGCCCTGGACCTCGGCCACGTGGTGGTCGGCAAGCAGAAAGAAGAAATCTGCGAACTGGAACTGGAACTGCGCGAAGGTGAACCGGCTGCACTGCTGGAACTGGCCGCCGAACTGGCCGCAACCCTGGCGCTGATGCCCTGCGATATCAGCAAGGCCGAGCGCGGCTACCGCCTGTACGACGCCAGCAGCTACTCCCTGAGCCTGCCGGCGCCGCAAATCCACGCCGAAATGCCGCTGGATGACGCCTTTGCCGCGATCATGTGGCACTTGTTGGGCAGCAGCCAGCGCCTGGCCGAGCAATACCGCTTCAATGGCCACTGGCGCCTGCTGCAGGACTGGGTCGACAACCTCGGGGAGTTGCGCGCACTGATCGGCAGCCTCGGCCAGGCCGCGCCGCGTCAATCCACCAGCGAACTGCGCAGTGCGCTGGATGCGTTGCTGGACGACTGGCGCCCACTGGTACAGGCCGGTGATGACGATGAAGATATCCGCAAAGCCGCCCCCGAGCAGTTCGCCGAAGAACTGGAAGACGTACGCTGGGGCCTGTTCTCGCTGAACACCTCGCGCTGGTTGCTGGCCCGTAGCTGGACCGCCGAGCGCAACGTACGTGGCAACCGCCAGGGCGCCGCGCAAATCACCAACTGGCTGCCGCGCCTGCTGGCCGACGACGCCGTCGCCCTGCAACTGCCGCGCTACCAGCAACAACCGGAAGACCTGGCCGAGCAACTGCCGCGTATCGAACGGATCCAGACCTGGCTGCATCATGCGCGCCAGGTGGTGGACATCCCGGAACTGGACCGTTTGTACGGCGAGCTGAACAAGTTGGCGCAACTGGCCAACCAGCCGATCACCGATGAGTCGCTGGATGCGCGGATGCATCAGGCGATCGCGGTGTATCAGAACCGTGCCTGGAAGACGCTTCTGCGTCTGTAATCCAGGGGACGCCACGGTCAACGTGTGTGCGGGTTTGCTCGCGAATGCGCAGTATCAGTCACTGGATGTGTTTCTGATACACCGCTTTCGCGAGCAAGCCCGCTCCCACATGGTCAGCGCAACACTGGCAGGCTGGTGGTGGATTTGATCTCCGACAACGCCACAATCGAATTGACCTCCTGAATCCCCGGCACCATCGACAACTTGTCGAAGAAAAACCGTTCGTAGGCCTCGATGTCCGACGCCACGATGCGCAGCAGAAAATCCACCGCCCCCATCAGCACATAACACTCCAATACTTCCGGAAAACCGCGAATCGCCTCGGTGAACTCGGTGAAGTTGGAGCGGCCGTGGGCGTTGAGTTTCACCTCGGCGAAAATCTGCGTATTGAGGCCGATCTTCTTGCGATCCAGCAGGGTCACCTGACCACGGATCACACCCTCCTCCTTGAGCCGTTGGATACGACGCCAGCAGGGTGACTGGGACAGACCGACCTGTTCGGCGATCTGCGCGCTGGAGAGCGACGCGTCCTCCTGCAGCAGGGCCAGGATACGGCGGTCATAGGCGTCCAACTCACTGCGCATAAAAATACCTTGAGATGTGATTATCTTGAATAAATTAAGTCGATTAATCGTCAATGCTGTTCATCTTAGATAAAAAATCTCCGCTGACGCATGTGAAAATTCCTCAGTCGAATCTGGAGACTCAGCATGCACATCGTCGAAACCACTCCGCCCGTTACCCGCGTCGATGCGTGGGCCGTCAATAACCCCCATTGCCAGGTGCATTACCAGATCGTCGCCGAGGCGGAGCCGGATGTACTGTGCCGGGTACTCAATTACTTCGCCTTGCAGTTGTTGACCCCCCACCAGGTCAGCATGAACCGCGAAGAAGACCTGCTGAACATCGATATTGTGATAGATGGCCTGAGCGGGCATCGGGCCCAAGTGATCGCTGAAAAGATTCGAAACCTGATCAGCGTGTGCACGCTGGACATGTGTCCGGCCAGCGCCATGCAGCCTCCGGCGTTAGGCGCGGCAGCCGGGTAAAAGCCTGCAATACACGCGAGGAGGAGGAAATCCAGAGGCTGGCTAGCCTGGGATTACCTCCGCGGTTACCCAGGAACCCCTTCATGTCCGTTGATCATCGATTGGAACTGCGTCAGTTATTACCGGCCTTGGTCGAAGGGGGCGTGATCACCCCCGACATCGCGCAGCGCCTGTCAACGCTGCCAACCACCGACACCCGACATCCGCTGGAATGCATCGCCGCCCAGGGACCCTGCCTGGAAACCCTCACCCAGTGGCTCGCCCAACAGGTCGGGCAACCGTATCTGCGCATCGACCCGCTGAAGATCGACGCCGCCACGGTGGTGCCGCTGATGTCCCACGCGTTTGCCCAACGTCACACCATCCTTGCGGTGGCGGTAGATGCACAGACCGTCACCGTCGCCAGCGCCCAACCCCACGTCACCAGTTGGGAAGCCGGGCTGGCGCAGGTACTCAAGCGTTCGATCAAGCGCGTGATTGCCAACCCCCGGACCCTCCAGCGCTTGATCGGCGAGTTTTACCGGTTGGCGCAGTCCGTCAGCGGTGCGGATCAGAAAATGGCCGCGCCAGGCCCTTTCGAGTTGCTCAACCTTGGCGCCAGCGACCAGGAGCCGGATGCCAACGACGCGCATATCGTCAATATCGTCGACTGGCTGTTGCAATACGCCTTCGGCCAGCGGGCCAGTGACATCCATATCGAGCCGTGCCGAGAACAGGGCCGGGTGCGCTTTCGCATTGACGGGCTGCTGCATGACGTCTATCAATTTCCTCCCCACGTGACGATGGCAGTGGTCAGCCGCCTGAAAAGCCTGGGCCGTATGAACGTGGCGGAAAAGCGCAAGCCCCAGGACGGCCGGATCAAGACCAAAAGCCCCACGGGCGCCGAAGTTGAATTGCGCCTTTCCACCTTGCCGACTGCCTTTGGCGAAAAACTGGTGATGCGGATTTTCGATCCCCAGGTGCTGCTCAAGGATTTTGACCAGTTGGGCCTGTCCAGTGAGGATCAGCAGCGCTGGCAGGCCATGACCCGGCAGACCAACGGGATTATTCTGGTCACCGGCCCCACCGGCTCCGGCAAGACCAGTACCCTTTACACCACGCTCAAGCAACTGGCGACCCGCGAGGTCAACCTGTGCACGGTGGAAGATCCCATCGAGATGGTCGAACCGGCATTCAACCAGATGCAGGTGCAGCACAACATCGACCTGACCTTCGCCAGCGGCATCCGCGCCCTGCTGCGCCAGGACCCGGACATCATCATGATCGGCGAGATACGCGACCAGGAAACCGCAGAAATGGCGATCCAGGCCGCCCTCACCGGGCACCTGGTGCTTTCCACGCTGCACACCAACGATGCCCCCAGCGCCATCAGCCGCTTGCAGGAACTGGGCATTGCGCACTATTTGATCAAGGCCACCTTGCTGGGCGTGATGGCGCAACGATTGGTGCGGCTCCTGTGCCCACACTGCAAGCGCGCGACAGGTGACGGCCACGCAGCCATCGGGTGTGCGGAGTGTCGAAACAGCGGGTATCGGGGGCGCGCCGGCGTCTACGAGATCATGGTATTGAATGAACCGCTCAAGGCGCTGATCAACCCCGGTGTCGACGTGCAGTCCCTTGCCCGGGCAGCGGCGGCACACGGCATGTGCAGCCTGCGCCAGGCCGGCCTGCAGAAAGTCGCGGCCGGGCTGACCACGGTGGCGGAAGTCTTGCGCGTCACCCCTGGGGATTCAGTAACAAATCCTTTGTTCGACGGGTGTTGAAACCGTTCTTATCGGTGACAACACCGCTACAATCGGCCAACCGTCGTTTTACTGACCTCACCAGATAGGAAATCGCCATGCAGATCGGAACCGTACTGCTTCTTTTCGTGGGCTTGGCCATCGCCATCCTGTTCATGGGCTTCAAGGTGGTGCCCCAAGGCTACCAATGGACAGTCGAGCGGTTCGGCCGCTACACCAACACCCTCAAGCCCGGCCTGAACATCATCATCCCGGTCATGGACCGCATCGGCCGCAAGATCAACGTGATGGAAAGCGTGCTGGACATCCCGCCCCAGGAAGTCATCACCGCCGACAACGCCACCGTGCAGATCGATGCGGTGTGCTTCTTCCAGGTGGTCAACACCGCCCAGGCCGCCTACGAGGTCAACAACCTCGAACACGCGATCCGCAACCTGCTGCAAACCAATATCCGTACTGTCCTCGGCTCCATGGAGCTGGATGCCATGCTCAGCCAGCGTGACGGCATCAACGAAAAACTGCTCAGGACCGTGGACGAAGCGACCGCGCCGTGGGGCATCAAGATCACCCGTATCGAGATCAAGGACATCAGCCCGCCGGCCGATCTCATGGCCGCCATGTCCGGCCAGATGAAAGCCGAGCGGATCAAGCGTGCACAAATCCTCGAGGCCGAGGGCCTGCGGGCGTCGGCGATCCTGACAGCCGAAGGCAAGAAGCAGGCGCAGATCCTTGAAGCCGAAGGTGGGCGCCAGGCCGCGTTCCTGGAGTCGGAAGCGCGTGAGCGTCAGGCAGAGGCCGAGGCTCGCGCCACCCAGGTTGTCTCCGAGGCAATCGCCACCGGTAACGTGCAGGCCATCAACTACTTCGTCGCACAAAAATACATCGACGCCTTGGGCAAGCTGGCCTCCGCCAACAACAGCAAGGTCATCCTGATGCCGCTGGAAGCCAGCCAGGTGATCGGTGCGGTCGGCGGTATCGGCGAGATCGTCAAGGCAACCTTCGATAACAAGAAAGGCTGAGGCCCTCGCCATGTGGGATTTCCTGCAGCACCTGTCATTTTGGGACTGGCTGGCACTGGGCACGGTGCTGCTGATCCTTGAAGTATTCGGCGCCGGCGGTTACCTGTTGTGGATGGGTATCGCGGCAGCGGCCGTGGGCGTGATCAAGTTTCTGGTGCCGCCGCTCGGGCTGGAGTGGCAACTGCTGCTGTTTGCCGTGTTGTCGATATTGACGGCGGTGTACTGGTGGAAACGCCAACGCAGCAGCGCCAAGGCCAGTGACCAACCCGGGTTGAACGAGCGGGGCTCGGAGCTGATCGGGCGTACCTTCGTGGTGCATCAGGCAATCGTGGAGGGCCGGGGCAAGGTAAAAGTCGGCGATGGCGTATGGATGGTGACCGGGCCCGATAGCCCCGTGGGCGCTCAAGTCCGGGTGGTTGGCCAGGAAGGCGTGGTTTTAAAGGTAGAAACTGTTTAGTCAGTGATGGAACTCGGTTGGGTTATCTACAATCAAAACCTGCAGATAACCCCATCGGAGTCACCCATCATGCGTCTCAAATATGCTGTCGCCACCCTCGCTGTGCTTTCCCTCCCTGTCGGTTCAGCCATGGCCGACAGTTTCTGGCGCAATGTCATCTCGTCGGGCGCCACTACCGGTTCGACGTACCTGACCTTCAAGGACCATAAGCTGGTGGTTGCCGCACAAGACGACGCCGGCAGCTTTGTTGCCAGCGACGGCGGCATTCGCGGGCCCTACCTGGAAGCTGCCATGCAGAAAGTTCGCGCTGATAATCCTGGCCTGCAGGCCACGGACATGGAATTGGCCAACGCCATCCTCGCGAAAAACGCTATTACCGAGTGATGCCCACACGCTGAAGAATGCCGCTTTTGAAGCGGCATTTTTTTGTCCGCAAAGTGACGATTCGTTCACAGGCGACAGGCTATATTCAGTCGAGCCGTGCAACCATGCCGGTACTGATATGCCTCTCACTCATCGCCCATCTGAAACGGACGCCTTAGTCGTTATGAGCCAACAGCCCTTTCTGCCGTTCTCCAAACCTACCATCGATGAAGCCACCATCTCGGCGGTGGGCGACGTATTGCGTTCGGGCTGGATTACCAGCGGGCCGAAAGTGCAGGCGTTCGAGGCGCAGCTCTCGGAATACTTCGGCGGCCGGCCGGTACGTACGTTCAACTCAGGCACGTGCACCATGGAGATCGCCCTGCGCATTGCCGGAATCGGGCCCGGGGATGAAGTCATCACCACACCGATCTCTTGGGTTGCCACGGCCAACGTGATCCTGGAGGTAGGCGCCACACCGGTGTTTGCCGATATCGACCCGATCACCCGCAATATCGACCTGGCGCAGGTAGAAGCCGCAATCACCCCGCGCACCAAGGCAATTATCCCGGTGTACCTGGCTGGCCTGCCGTTGGACATGCCAATGCTTTACGCACTGGCCAACAAGTACAACCTGCGTATCGTCGAAGATGCGGCCCAGGCCCTGGGTTCCAGCTGGGACGGCGAGCGTATTGGCGCCACCGGAGACTTCGTGTCGTTCAGCTTCCAGGCCAACAAGAACATCACCTCGTCCGAGGGCGGTTGCCTGGTGTTGAACAACGCCGATGAAGCACGCCTGGCCGAGAAATATCGCTTGCAGGGCGTGACCCGTACCGGTTTCGACGGCCTGGATGTGGATGTGTTGGGTGGCAAGTTCAACATGACCGATATCGCCGCCGCCATCGGCCTGGGGCAGTTCGCCCATATCGAGAAGATCACCGCTCATCGCCAGAACCTGGCGCGGCACTATTTCAAGTGCTTCGGCGCCGATTTCGAGGAAAAGTACGGTGCACAACTGCCGCCGGCGGATTTCGAAAACAGCAACTGGCACCTGTTCCAGCTGGTGCTGCCGGAGCGTCAGGACGGCCTGCCGGCCCGCGCTACCTTCATGGAGCAGATGCAGGCCCTGGGTGTTGGCATTGGCTATCACTACCCGCCGATCCACCTGCTGAGCCTGTATCGGGCACAGGGTTTCAAGGAAGGCATGTTCCCGGTGGCCGAGCGTGTCGGGCGCTTGATCGTGTCGTTGCCGATGTTTACGGCAATGACAGAGGCGGATGTGGAGCGGTCGGTGGCGGCAGTGAAAGCAGTATTGAAAGCAAGCTGAAAACCTGACTCACCTCAAACGAATGTGGGAGCTGGCCTGTCTGCGATGCAAACACCTCGGTGGATCAGTTCCACCGCAGTGATGCTATCGCAGGCAAGCCAGCTCCCACACTGACTTATGCTGTTGCGCCTATTGGCGCTTACTCGTCGATGGCGGATTTGTAGCCAGCAGCATCCAGCAGTTTTTCCAGATCAGCCGGGTTGTTTGGCTTGAGCTTGAAGATCCACGCGCCGTAAGGGTCGGAGTTCAGCAGCTCAGGGCTACCACTGAGCTCATCGTTGACGGCAATCACTTCCCCAGCAATCGGTGAGTAGATATCCGATGCGGCCTTCACCGACTCAACCACCCCCGCCTCCTCTTCAGTGACAAACACCTTGCCGATTTCAGGCAGCTCAACAAACACCACATCCCCCAGCGCTTCCTGGGCGTGGTCGGAGATCCCGACGGTCACAGTACCGTCGGCTTCCAAACGGGCCCATTCGTGGCTTTCGGCAAAACGCAGGTCCGCAGGGATATTGCTCATAGTCTGTGTCCTCAAGAAAAAGTGTCAGCAGCCATTGGCCTGCCGGAAAGGTTAGATCAAGGTTTTGCCATGGCGCACGAAGGTCGGTTTGACCACTCGAACCGGGTACCACTTGCCGCGGATTTCCACTTCGGCCCGATCGGCAGTCGCCGTCGGTACACGCGCCAAAGCAATGGATTTGCTCAGCGTAGGAGAGAAACTACCACTGGTGATCTCCCCTTCGCCAACATTGGCGATGCGAACCACCTGGTGAGCACGCAAAACCCCACGTTCTTCCAGCACCAAGCCGACCAGTTTGGACTGCACACCCGCCTCCAGCTCGGCTTCCAGCGCGGTGCGGCCGATAAAGTCCCGCCTGGCAGGCTCCCAGGCAATGCTCCAGGCCATGTTGGCGGCCAGAGGCGAAACATTCTGGTGGATATCCTGGCCGTACAGGTTCATGCCGGCTTCCAGGCGCAACGTGTCCCGCGCACCGAGGCCGATCGGTGAAATGCCCGCCCCCACCAGATCGTTGAAAAAGCCTGGCGCCTGGCCGGCCGGCAGGACAATTTCCAAGCCGTCTTCACCGGTATAACCGGTGCGCGCGATGAACCAATCGCCATCGGCCTGGCCTTCAAAGGGTTTTAGCTGGTGGATCAGCGTGCCACGGGATTGAGTGACCAACTCGGCAATCTTCTGTCGGGCATGGGGACCTTGAATGGCCAGCATGGCCAACTCGGACCGTTCATCCAACGTAACTTGATAGCCACCCATCTGGGCCTGCATCCACGCCATGTCCTGGTCGCGGGTGGCCGCGTTGACCACCAGTCGATAACCGGCTTCGGTGCGGTACACGATCATATCGTCCACCACGCCGCCCTGCGGGTTGAGCATGGCGCTGTATAACGCACGGCCGCAGCCACGCAAACGATCGACGTCATTGGCCAGCAGGTGCTGGAGCCATTCCTTGGCCTGGGGGCCGGTGACGTCGATCACGGTCATATGAGATACGTCGAACACCCCGCAGTCGCGTCGCACCTGATGGTGTTCTTCAACTTGCGAGCCATAGTGCAAAGGCATATCCCAACCGCCAAAATCGACCATCTTCGCGCCGAGGGCGAGATGCAGGTCATACAGAGGCGTACGCTGTCCCATGGGTTTCTCCTTCCGGGCTTGGCGAAGGTGCGCAGTATTGCCGTTCGCGCTGAAAGCCTGGAATAACAAGGCCTGCAGCTACGCGCAGCGACTCGATCCGAAAGACGGAGCGCACCGAATGCCGCGCATTGTAGCCTCAAGCCGTAGGACTGGCACCTAACCGATTTGCCGCGCGGAACGTCGGATCAGCCCGATGACCGGCAGCAGGCCCACCAATACCAGGGTCAAGGCAGGCAGGGACGCCCGTGCCCATTCTCCTTCGCTGGTCATTTCAAAGATGCGTACCGCCAGGGTGTCCCAGCCAAACGGGCGCATCAGCAGCGTGGCGGGCATTTCCTTGAGCACGTCGACAAACACCAGCAGCGCCGCGCTCAAGGTTCCCGGCAGCAACAGTGGCAGATACACTTTGCAAAACAGTAGCGGGCCGCTCACGCCGAGACTGCGTGCGGCTTCCGGCAAGGATGGACGGATTCGCGCCAAACTGTTTTCCAGCGGCCCGTAGGCCACCGCCAGAAAACGCACCAGATACGCCAGCACCAGCGCCGACAGACTGCCCAGCAGCAAGGGTTTGCCGGCACCGCCCAGCCAGCCCGACAGCGGCACCACCAGCTCACGGTCCAAGTAGCTGAATGCCAGCATCATCGACACCGCCAATACCGAGCCCGGCAACGCATACCCTACGTTGGCCAGGCTGATGCCCGAGCGGATCGCCCGTGTCGGCGCCAGGCGGTTAGCGAATGCCAGTATCAGCGCCACACCGACCGTGATCAGCGCCGCGATACCGCCCAGGTAGAGTGTGTGGATGATCAGGCCCGAATAGCGCTCATCCAGGTCGAAACGGCCGCGCTGCCAGAACCAGACGATCAATTGCAGTACCGGAATGACAAAGGCACAGGCAAACACCAACCCACACCAGCTACTGGCCGCTACGGCTTTGAACCCGCGCAGGTGATACAGCGCCTTGCCGCGCGGTCGTTCGTTGCTGGGCCGGCTCGCGCCTCGGGCACGACGCTCACCGTACAGCACCAGCATCACTACCAGCAGCAACAGGCTGGCCAATTGCGCCGCGCTGGACAGGCTGAAAAAGCCGTACCAGGTCTTGTAGATGGCCGTGGTGAAGGTATCGAAGTTGAACACCGAGACCGCGCCGAAATCTGCCAGGGTCTCCATCAAGGCCAGGGCGACCCCAGCGCCAATCGCCGGCCGCGCCATGGGCAGAGCCACGTGCCAGAACGCCTGCCATGGCGATTGCCCCAGCATCCGCGCGGCCTCCATCAGGCCCTTGCCCTGGGCCAAAAACGCGGAGCGCGCCAACAAGTAGACGTAGGGATAAAACACCAGCACCAATACGATGATCACGCCGCTGGTGGAGCGCACACGCGGCAGGCGCAAGCCCGTACCGAGCCATTCGCGCAAAAGGGTCTGCACCGGGCCGGAAAAATCCAGAAGGCCCACAAATACGAAAGCCAGCACATAGGCAGGAATGGCAAAAGGCAGCATCAACGCCCAGTCGAGCCAGCGGCGCCCAGGGAATTCGCAGAGGCTGGTGAGCCAGGCCAGGCTTACGCCCAGCAGCGTTACACCGACGCCGACGCCCACCACCAGCGTCAGGGTATTGCCCAGCAGGCGCGGCATCTGGGTTTCCCACAGGTGGGACCAGATCTGTGGGTCAATGCTTTGCCAGGACAACAACAGCACACTCAGCGGCAGCAGCACCAGGGCGGCGACGGTGAACACCGGCAGGTACCAGCGGCGTTGGGCGGGGTGGGCCAAGGGTTAACTCTCATAAGATAAATATTTTTAAGGCGCCGCTAAGCAAATTGTACTTAGTTCCAGCCGGCGCGATCCATCAGCCGGATGGCCTCAGCCTGGCGCTTGCCTGCTATTTCCACCGGCAACGTGTCCGCCACGAACTTGCCCCAACTCGCGACCTCGGCCGACGGTGGTACTGCCGGATTGGCCGGAAATTCCTGGTTCACATCAGCAAAGATTTTCTGCGCCTCGGGCGTGGTCATCCATTCCACCAGGGCCTTGGCGGCTTCAGGGTGTGGCGCATACTTGGTCAGGCCGATGCCCGACAGGTTCACATGCACGCCACGGTCGCCCTGGTTCGGCCAGAACAGCTTAACCGCCAGGTCCGGCTTCTGCTTGTGCAGGCGGCCATAGTAGTAGGTGTTGACGATACCCACATCGCATTGACCGGCGTTGATCGCCTCCAGTACGGCGATGTCATCGGAGAACACATCGGTGGACAGATTATTCACCCAACCCCTGACGATTTCCTCGGTCTTGGCCGCACCGTGGGTTTCGATCAGGGTGGCGGTCAGGGACTGGTTATAGACTTTTTTCGCCGTGCGCAGGCACAGGCGGCCTTCCCACTGCTTGTCGGCCAGGGCTTCATAGGTGGTCAGGTCCCCCGGTTTTACCCGGTCGGTGGAGTAGGCGATGGTCCGCGCGCGCAGGCTCAAACCCGTCCAGGCGTGAGCGGATGAGCGGTATTGCAGCGGAATATTCTTGTCGATCACCGGGGAGGTGAACGGTTGCAGGATCCCCATCTGCTCGGCTTGCCAGAGGTTGCCGGCATCGACGGTGAGCAGCAGGTCGGCGGTGGCGTTTTCGCCCTCGGCCTTGATGCGCTGCATCAGCGGGGCTTCCTTGTCGGTGATGAACTTCACCTGCACGCCAGTCTTTTGGGTGTAGGCGTCGAAGACCGGCTTGATCAGTTCGTCGATGCGCGAGGAGTAGACCACCACCTCGTCGGCCGCCTGCACGGTGGTATTGCCGATCAGGGTGAGTGCCAGGGCAGTCAGTAGACGCTTGGGTGCCGACATGGGGGCGATCTCTCATTTGCAAAGTAGGCGCAAATGATAGGGACTCACATTTGGTAACGCTCGGTGGAGCCGTTACCAAATGTTGCGCGGCGTTTCAGGGTCTGGCCAGCTCCGGTAGATCGCCGGTCAACCCGAGGGCCTGGCGCACAAACACCGCCTTGGCTTCGGGCATCTGGTCGACCATCTTCAAACCGGCATTTCGCAGCCAGCGCAACGGCAGTTGATCGGCCTGAAACAAGCGCTCGAACCCTTCCATCGCCGCCATCAACGCCAGGTTGTGCGGCATGCGCCGACGCTCGTAACGGCTGAGCACTTTCACATCCGCCAGGCGTTCGCCGCGCTCGGCCGCCGACAACAGCACCTCGGCCAGCACCGCCGCATCGAGGAAGCCCAGGTTCACGCCCTGCCCCGCCAATGGGTGGATCACATGGGCCGCATCGCCGATCAAGGCCAGGCCTTCGGCCACATAGCGTTTGGCGTGACGCTGGCGCAGGGGCACGCAAACACGCGGGTCAGCGCTGAGCATCGTGCCCAATCGTCCTTCGAAGGCGCGCTCCAGCTCACGGCAGAAATTGTCGTCATCCAGCGCCATCAGGCGTTCGGATTCAGCCGGCGTGGTGGACCATACGATCGAGCACCAATCCTCCTGCCCATCCCGCTCCAGCGGCAAAAACGCCAGCGGGCCGTGATCGGTAAAGCGCTGCCAGGCCGTGCGCTGGTGCGGCTGACTGCTGCGCACACTGGTGACAATGGCGTGATGCAGGTAATCCCATTCACGGGTGGCGGTGCCGGTCAGGCGGCGCACGGCGGAGCTGGCACCATCGGCGGCCACCACCAGCGGCGCGCGCAACGTGCGGCCATCGGCCAGGGTCAGCAGCCAGTCATCGCCGGAGCGGCGCATCTGCTCCAGGCGTGCATTGGCCAGCAGGCCCAGGTCACAGTCGTGCAGACGGTCGAGCAAGGCATCCTGCACCACGCGGTTTTCGACGATATGCCCAAGCACTTCGGCATGCACGCTGGCCGCCGAAAAGTGGATCTGCCCGGTGCCGCTGCCGTCCCACACCTGCATCTCGCCATAGGGGCTGGCGCGGCGCGACACGATGCCATCCCATACGCCAAGGCGCTCAAGGATGCGCTGGCTGGCGGCCGACAAGGCGCTTACACGGGGTTCGAAGGCCGCGTCACGCTCGAACGGCTTGACGCTCAGCGGGCTGCCGTCGAGCAGCAGCACCTGCAGGCCACTGCCCTGCAACGCCAGCGCCAAGGCGCTTCCGACCATTCCGGCCCCGACAATCAGCACATCTGCGCGCATGTCCATGCTTTAAGCCTGTTTCGCTGGCGGCTTGCGCCGCACGTAAAGGGTTTTGTCGACCCGCGCCACCAGGGTGCCGGAGCCGTCATGAATCTGGACCTTGAGGTGCGGCAGGTATTTCTCGCCGCCTTCAGTCTGTCGACGCACCTCATCGAGCAACGTGTCATCGATGAAAAATTCGGCGTACACCGGGCCTTTGCCCGGCGAGATAAAGTCGATGCTCGCAGCCTTGTCCCACACAATGTAGTCGCGGCCCAGGTTCTCCATCAGCATCAGCATGTAGAACGGGTCCACCATCGAATACAGGCTGCCACCGAACTGCGTGCCGACGTAATTGCGGTTGTACCAGCCCAGGCCCATGCGCACCTTGACGTGGCGAAAGTCAGCGCTCATGTGCTGCACGCGTACCCCGGCGCCCAGATACGGCGGGTACAGGGTCATGACCCAACGCAACAGCCGCGCCTTGCCCATCCGTTCGACCAGCCACTTATGCATCGGGACGCGTTCCCAGGCCCATGGCCTGACGGGCGAACCAACGTTTGGCCGGTGGCAACAAATCCAGGCCCAGCAGGCCCATATTGCGACCCAGCGCCACCAACGGTTGCGCGCTGCCAAACAGGCGCGTCACCTGGTCGGAGAAGCCGACAGTCAATTTCTGATCCATGCGCTGGCGCTCGCGATACGCCTGCAAGGTCGCCAGGTCGCCCGGCACCGGCGGCCCGGCCAGCAGGGCCTCGGCCAGGGCATTGGCGTCACGCAGGGACAGGTTGAAGCCCTGCCCGGCAATCGGGTGCAGGCTGTGGGCGGCATTGCCGAGGATCGCCAGGTGGGAACGCACTTGTTCTTCGGCCTCCACCAGGGTCAGCGGATACAGATGCCGTGCACCGACTTGTTTCAAGGTGCCCAGGCGGTAGCCGAACATGCTCTGCAATTCACTCAGGAAACTGCGCTCGTCGAGGGCCGCCAGGCGCTGGGCATCCATGCCGATGCGCGTCCACACCAGCGCGCAGCGGTTGTCCGGCAGCGGCAGCAAGGCCATCGGCCCGTCATCGGTGAAGCGCTCGAAGGCTTCGCCGTTATGCGCTTCGCTCGGGGTGATGTTGGCGATCAGCGCGCTCTGGTTGTAAGGCCGGCTTTTCACGCCAATGCCCAATTGCTCGCGTAACCCGGAACGGCCACCGTCGGCCAGCACCGCGAGGTCGCATTCCAGCACGGTCTCATCGTTGAGGGTCAAGCGATAGCCGTCCGGCAGCGGTTCCATGCGCGTGACCTCCGCCGGGCAGCGCCAGCTGACCACCTCTTTATCCAGACCCTGCCACAGGCATTGGCCGAGCCAGGCGTTCTCCACCACATAGCCCAGGGCCGGCACGCCCTCTTCCATGGCCGACAAGCGCGCGGTGGAGAAACGCCCACGATCCGATACATGGATCTGCTTGATCGGCTCGGCGCGACGGGAAATCGCTTGCCACAGGCCCAGGCGCTGATAAATCTGCCGCGCGCCAAACGACAGCGCCGACGAGCGCGCATCGTAGCTCGGCTGGTAGCTGTCACCCGGAGCAAAGGGTTCGATCAGCACGATCTTCCAGCCCCGCGCCTTGGCCCCGGCCTGCAACGCCAGCGCCAGGCTGGCGCCCACCAGGCCGCCGCCGATGATCGCCAGGTTGACCCGACTCATCGCGCCGCCGCCATCAGGGCTTCGATCTCGGCGACGGTCTTGGGCACGCCGCCAGTCAGGATCTCATAGCCTTGCTTGGTCACTACCACGTCGTCCTCAATGCGCACGCCGATGCCTCGCCATTTCTTTGCCACGGTCTGGTTGTCCGGCGAAATATAGATCCCCGGCTCCACGGTCAACGCCATGCCCACTTCCAGCACGCGCCATTCACCGCCCACTTTGTACTCACCCACATCATGCACATCCATGCCCAGCCAGTGCCCGGCACGGTGCATATAGAACGGTTTGTAGGCTTCGCTGGCGATCAGTTCGTCAACATCGCCCTGAAGCAACCCCAGCCTCACCAACCCGGCGGTGATGACCCGCACGGTGGCCTCGTGGGCCTGGTTCCAATGTTTGTTCGGCGCGATCTCCATGAAGGCGGCTTCCTGGGAGGCCAGCACAATCTCGTAGATCGCTTTCTGTTCAGGTGAAAATTTGCCGTTGACCGGCCAGGTGCGGGTGATGTCGCTGGCGTAGCAATCGATCTCGCAACCGGCGTCGATCAGCACCAGGTCGCCGTCCTTGAGCAGCGCGTCATTCTGCTGGTAATGCAGGATACAGCTGTTGCGCCCGGCGGCGACGATGGAGCCATAGGCCGGCATTTTCGCGCCGCCCTTGCGGAACTCGTAATCCAGTTCGGCTTCCAGGCTGAATTCATACAGCCCGGCACGGCTGGCCTGCATCGCCTTCACGTGGGCCGCGCAGGAAATTCGCGCGGCGTCACGCATCACCTTCACTTCCGCCGCCGATTTATACAGGCGCATGTCGTGGAGCAGATGATCCAGGGCAACGAATTCGTTTGGTGGCTGGGCGCCCAGGTGCGCTTTAGAGCGGATCACGTTGATCCACTCCATCAGGTGCCGGTCGAATTCGGCATTGCTGCCCATGGCCGAATACACCCGGTCGCGACCTTCGATCAGGCCGGGCAGGATGTCGTCGATATCGGTGATCGGAAACGCATCGTCGGCGCCAAAGTTACGGATCGCACCTTCGGTACCCGCACGCAGGCCGTCCCACAATTCGCGTTCGGCATTGCGTTCGCGGCAGAACAGTATGTACTCGCCATGCTGGCGACCGGGCATCAGCACGATCACCGCTTCCGGTTCGGGGAAACCACTCAGGTACTGGAAATCGCTGTCCTGGCGGTATACATGTTCCACGTCACGATTACGGATGGCCACGGCGGCGGCCGGCAGGATCGCGATGCTGTTGGGTTCCATCTGCGCCATGAGCGCCTTGCGACGCCGGGTGTATTCCGCTTTGGGGATATGAATCATGGGCAGATGAGCTTCCTTTTCTTAGTGCAGCGACGGCTTGGCGGCGACCGGTTCAGCGGACTTCCTGGTCTCGGTGAACAGCAACAATGGCGCGACGCGCAGGTATTCCATGACTTGCATGTAATCGCCTTCACCGTCTTCGGACTCTTCCAGCGCGTCTTGCACTTGAGAGATCGCGGCGAGGTCCTTCAGCACTTCCTTGGCATCGGTGCTCAGCTCCAGGCCGCCGGCGTTCACGCCGAAACCGTGGAGGAAGCCCTGGCACCATTGGCCCAGTGCGGCGGCGCGTTCGGTGAGCGGCGCATCGTCGGTCGGCAGCAGCAGGACCACGGTGATGTCATCACCGGTCAGCTCGCCCTTGACCATCTCTTGCAGGCCGATCAGCGCGTTACGCACGCTGTCGGTCGGTTCGGTTTCCAGCAGCTCGGCCACATCGGCCAGCCAGTTGTCGGCATCAAAGCCAACACCGCTGCAACTGCGGCCCAACAGGACGCCGTGCAGTTCAGCAGGCGAGCATGGATGGCCGCTGGCGCTCAGCAGTTTGGAAAAAGCATCGTACGGGGAGTTCTGAATGGGCATGGTGAGCTAGGCGCCAGACGGCGCAATGTCTAGAATGGAGCGCTGTATCCTAGCACCGGCAGACGTACCAAGACTATCAAGGGCGTCAGATCGTTTATCCTGCAGTTGCCATTCATCAGACAAAATCCAGTGGAACCCAATGGAAGACACCGACCTGCAAGCGCTGATGGCCAGACTCGAACTGCTAATTACTCGAGTCGAGCAACTTAAGAGTCAAAACGGACTCCTATTAGCTCAGGAAAAGACCTGGCGCGAGGAACGCGCTCACCTCATTGAAAAAAACGAAATCGCCCGGCGTAAGGTCGAATCGATGATTTCGCGCCTGAAGGCCCTGGAGCAAGACTCATGAGTTCAAGCAATAGCGTCACCGTGCAGATTCTCGACAAAGAATATTCGATCATCTGCCCCCAGGAAGAGCGCAACAACCTGGTGAGCGCCGCCCGCTACCTGGACGGCAAGATGCGTGAAATCCGCAGCAGCGGCAAAGTCATCGGCGCGGACCGCATCGCCGTGATGGCCGCGCTGAACATTACCCACGATCTGCTGCATAAGCAGGAGCGCCCCGACGTACAGGCCGGCGGCTCGACCCGCGAGCAGGTGCGTGACCTGCTTGAACGCGTGGACCTGGTGCTTTCCAGCGACTCACAAGCACCCAAGGGCTGATTGCCGCGACTGTTTAAGGTATACTCGCCCCACTCCCTGGCGTGTTTGCCAGTCGGCGATGTCCCGGAGCCGATTCGCACTACCCTGGAAGTTGCACGTTGGGCTGGTGTGCATGTCCGCTAGACGGAAAGCCTTAAAGCCTACTGCATCTTCCACCTTGAACTTTCGGGTTCAAGGGCTAAGTCGACAGCGGCGCTGTCGGGGAGCCTGAATCCCAAAACTCAATGCCAGTCCCCGGACTGGCATTGTTGTATGAGCCGAAAAACCATGACCGAACCTGCGCCGCTGTCCCGTCCGCACCTTCGACGCATGCTACGCAAGGCACGCCGCGCGCTCACGCCGAGCGAGCAGCGCCAGGCCGCCCATGGCCTGTATCGGCAACTGGCACAGCACCCGCTGTTTCGCCGGGCCAAGCATATTTCCTTATATCTGCCGACGGACGGTGAAATCGATCCGCGTTTGCTGCTGCGCGCGGCACAGCGCCGGGGCAAGGCCACTTACCTGCCGGTGCTCAGCGCCTGGCCGCGGACCAAGATGGTGTTCCAGCGCGTGCGGCCTGGGGAAAAACTGCTGCCCAATCGCTTTCGTATTCTGGAACCGAAGGTCAATGCCAACCGCCAACGCAAGGTCTGGGCGCTGGACCTGGTGCTGCTGCCGTTGGTGGGGTTCGATGATGTGGGGGGCCGCCTGGGCATGGGCGGCGGTTTCTACGATCGCAGCCTGGCCTACCTGGCGCGCCGCCACAGCTGGCGCAAGCCCACGCTGCTGGGCCTGGCCCATGAATGTCAGAAGGTCGATCGCCTGGCGCAGGCCAGCTGGGATGTGCCGTTGGCGGGCACCGTCACGGATAAGCAGTGGTATGTCGCACAAACGCCGCTGGAAGCAGCGGCGTGTTGAAGAGGCGTTAACGCTTGAACAGTTGCGGTTGCTGCTGAAGCTCAACCGGCGCGTCTGTTTTGTTCGACCACAAGCTTTGCGCATACCCGGTGGTCACGACGCCCAGACCAAACAAAATCACCAAAATCCATAGTAAATCCGGTTTACGTTGCATCGATTGCCCCCCTTCAGGCATCTCGTACACGATGACAACAACGTTCCAAAGTAGTCCGTTGCAGCTGCGTCAAGCTTAAAAGCCGGCATTCTGCGGTAACGTGAACCAACACGCAAACCTTGACGCCAACCGACTGTCGGTTTGTCATCAAATTGCCTGACAACTTGCCCAATGCCCTTTTAAGGAGCGCCCAAATGGCCTACTGGTTGATGAAATCCGAGCCCGACGAACTCTCTATCCAGGGCCTGGAAAAACTCGGCGAAGCCCGCTGGGATGGCGTACGCAATTACCAGGCACGCAACTTTCTACGGGGCATGGCCGTGGGCGACGAATTTTTCTTCTACCATTCCAGCTGCCCCGAGCCAGGCATCGCCGGCATCGGCAAGATCATCGAGGCCGCCTACCCGGACCCCACCGCACTGGAACCGCAAAGCCACTATTTCGACGCCAAGGCCAGCGCGGAAAAAAATCCATGGAGCGCGATCACCGTTGCGCATGTGCAGACCTTTCCCAAGGTGCTGCCCTTGAGCTATTTGAAACAACAAACGGCCCTCGCCGACTTGCCGCTGGTGCAAAAAGGCAGCCGCCTTTCAGTGATGGCGGTCACACCGGAACAATGGGGCGCGGTCCTTCATTTGCTTTAACTGATCGGTATCAAAACCCTCCAGGGCAAAACCGGCCACACTAGGACGCTAATGTCGCAGGAAGCAGCCATGTCGACGAATCACCACACCTCCCGCGTTTTCGCCATCGCCTTGGTCGTCCTGTTGCTGGGGGCCGGCGGTTTCGGTTACTGGCGCTCCACCCAGGACCGCCTGCCCGAAGGCCTGAGCATGGGTAACGGCCGCCTGGAATCCACCGAAGTGCAGATCGCCGCCAAGATCCCCGGACGCCTGGCCGAGGTGCGGGTGGACGAAGGCGACAAGGTGCTCAAAGGCCAATTGCTCGCGCGCATGGACACCCGCACCCTGGAGGCCCAACGCGCCCAGGCCGAAGCCGAAGTGCTGCGCGCCAAGGAAAACTTCGCTGCCGCCGAGGCCAATGTGCAATTGCGCCAGAGCGAACAACTGCTGGCCGGCCAGGAACTCAGGCGCACCCGCGAGCTGTACCAGCGCGGGTTCGCCAGCAGCCAGTTGATTGACCAGCAACAGGCGCGCCAGAACACCGGCAATGCCGCCGTGGTCGCCGCCCAAGCCCAGGTCAATGCGGTAAAGGCCGCCATCGGTGCGGCTCAGGCTCAAGTGGCGCAGCTCACCAGCGAGATCGACGACAGCAGCCTGCGCGCGCCCATCGACGGGGTTATCCAGCTGCGCCTGGCCGAGCCCGGTGAAGTGCTCGGCGCCGGCGGGCGCGTGCTGCTGCTGATTGATCCCAATGACCAGTACATGAACCTCTACCTTCCCGCCTCGGTCAGCGGCCGCCTGACTGTCGGCAGTGACGCGCGTATTCTGCTCGACGCCCTGCCCCGGCAACCGCTGCCGGCGAAGATCAGCTTTGTTGCCGACAAGTCGCAGTTCACCCCCAAGGAAGTGGAAACCCGCGACGAACGCCAGAAGCTGGTGTTTCGCGTCAAGCTGCGCCTGACCCAACCCAGCGCCGTGCCCCAAGCCAAGCCGGGCATGCCCGGTGCAGGCTATGTGCGCACGGCTGACATCGATTGGCCGGCCAACCTGCAATGACCGGCCTGGCGCTGCACGCCACCGGCATCAACCATCGCTACGGCAAGCAGCAGGCCCTGATCGATATCGCCTTCAGCCTGCCCGCCGGCACCCGTTGCGGCCTGATCGGCCCGGACGGGGCGGGCAAGTCGAGCCTGCTGGGGCTGATCGCCGGGGTTAAAAAACTCCAGGACGGCCAACTGCAGGTGCTGGGTGGCTCCATCCAGGATAGCCGCCATCGCAGCAGTCTGTACCCGCGTATCGCCTTCATGCCCCAGGGCCTGGGCGGCAACCTGTATCCCGAACTGTCCATCAGCGAGAACATCCGCTTCTTCGCCACACTGTTCGGCCTGTCCAAAGCCGACTGTGCTCAGCGCACGCACAACCTGCTGCTGGCCACCGACCTGGCCCGCTTCGCCGAGCGCCCCGCCGGCAAACTCTCGGGGGGCATGAAGCAGAAACTGGGCCTGTGCTGCGCGCTGATCCACGACCCCGACCTGTTGATCCTCGATGAGCCCACCACGGGCGTCGACCCGCTGTCACGTCGACGCTTCTGGGAACTGGTAGATACCGTACGCCAGGAGCGCCCGCAACTGGCGCTGCTGGTGGCCACGGCCTACATGGAAGAAGCCGAGCAATTCGAACATTGCCTGATGCTCGACCGCGGCAAGTTGATCGCCGACGGCCTCAGCCGCGAACTGGCAGCCGCCACACCCAGCGGCAAACTGGACGGAGCGTTCACCCACTTCCAGGGCGACAGCGCCCACGACAACCAAGCGCTGGTGATCCCGCCGCGCGAAAGCAGCCACACCGATATCGCCATCGAAGCCCACGACCTGACGTTGCGCTTCGGCGATTTCACGGCAGTGAACAAGGTCAGTTTTGCCATCGGCCGTGGCGAGATTTTCGGTTTCCTCGGCTCCAATGGTTGCGGCAAGACCACCACCATGAAAGTCCTCACCGGGCTGATGCCAGCCACCGAAGGCAGCGCCACGCTGCTGGGTAACCCGGTGAATGCCAAGGACCTGGCCACCCGCAAGCGTGTGGGGTTCATGTCGCAGAGCTTCTCGCTGTATGGCGAACTCAGCGTGCGCCAGAACCTGGTGCTGCACGCACAACTGTTCGACCTGCCCAAGGCCGATAGCGGCGTGCGGATCGACGAACTGATCCAGCGCTTTGACCTGGGTGACGTGGCCGAGCAGCCGTCCGGCGAGTTGCCCCTGGGGTTGCGTCAACGCTTGTCCCTGGCGGTCGCGGTGCTGCATCGCCCGGAAGTGCTGATCCTCGACGAGCCGACCTCGGGTGTCGACCCGGCGGCACGGGATGATTTCTGGCGCTTGCTGGTGGAATTGTCGCGCGAGCAAGGGGTGACCATCTTCCTGTCCACCCACTTCATGAACGAAGCCCAGCGCTGCGACCGCATCTCCTTGATGCATGCGGGCAAGGTGCTGGCGTGCGACACGCCCGAAGCGCTGCAACAGCGGTTTCACGGCGACACCCTGGAAGCCGCGTTCGTCACGTGCCTGGAACAGGCCCAGGGTGAATCCGAACCCGCCGCGCCGACCAAGACCCTCAGCGAAACCAGCGCAACGCCCATCAGCAAGCGCGGCTTGCGCCTGTCTCGCCTGTTGGCCGTGGCCAGCCGCGAGGGCAAGGAACTGCTGCGCGACAAAGTGCGCATGGCCTTCGCCCTGCTCGGGGCGATGTTCATGATGGTGATCTTCGGCTACGGCATTTCCCTGGACGTGGAAAACCTCGCCTTCGCCGTCTACGACCAGGATCAGACCCCACAAAGCCGTGCCTACCTCGAAGCCTTCCGCAGCTCGCGCTACTTCGCCGAGCAGGCGCCGATCCAGGACGCCAATGAGTTGCACCGGCGCCTGCAACGCTCGGAAATCAAACTGGCACTGGAGGTCCCGCCAGGGTTTGGCCGTGACCTCTATGCCGGCCGCCAACCCACGGTGGCGGCCTGGCTCGATGGCGGCATGCCGTTTCGCGCGGAAACCAGCCGCAACTATGTGGAAGCGGTGCACCAGGGCAACCTGCAGCAACTGGCCGAACTGAGCAGCCTGCCGCGCAGCAACCCAGCCGCCGCCAAACTGGAAACCCGCTTTCGCTATAACCAGGACGTGGTCAGCGTGAACGCCATCGGCCCGGGGGTCATGGCGCTGATCCTGGCGTTTATTCCGGCAATGCTCACCGCCCTGGGCATCGTGCGCGAGAAAGAGCTGGGCTCGATCACCAACTTTTACGCCACGCCGTTGACGCGCCTGGAGTTCCTGCTGGGTAAACAGGCGCCGTACCTGGTCGTGAGCCTGGTCAACCTGGCAGTACTGGTGGCGATGAACCGCTGGCTGTTTGGTGTGCCGTTCAAGGGCAGCGGCCTGACCCTGGCCTTCGGTGGTCTGCTGTACGTGCTGGCCACCACCAGCATGGGCCTGCTGATTTCCGCGTTCACCCGCACCCAGATCGCGGCGATTCTCGGCACCATGATCATCACCAGCCTGCCGACCATTCAATTCTCCGGGCTGATCGTGCCGCGCTCATCCCTGGAAGGCGCGGCCGCCGTGATGGGCATGCTGTTTCCGGCCGGGCACTTTCTGGACATCGCAGTGGGCACCTTCACCAAGGCCTTGGACCTGCGCCAGCTGTGGCCACAGTGCCTGGCGCTGTTGGGGTTTTTCGTCGGTTTTACCGGGCTGAGCCTGGTGATGCTCAAGAAGCAGGAGGCCTGATGCACAAGCTCGCTCACATCCTGCGCCTGGGTATCAAGGAGCTGACCAGCCTGCGCCACGACAGCGTGTTGCTGCTGTTTTTGTTCTACGCCTTCACCGTCGCCATCTATATGCCCGCCGCCGGTTCGGTGATCGGCGTGCACAACGCCAGCGTAGCGTTTGTCGATGAGGACCACAGTGCGCTCTCACGGCAGATGGCCGAAGCGCTGCAACCGCCGGAGTTCCAGCCACCGGCACCGCTGCCATACGATCAGTTGGACAAGGTCATGGACAACGGCCAGTACACGTTCGTGATCAACGTCCCGGCGAACTTCCAGGCCGATCTGCTGGCGGGCCGCCAGCCGGGCGTGCAAGTGAACGTCGATGCCACGGCAATGAGCCAGGCATTCATGGGCGCCGGGTACATCGGGCGAATTTTCCAGCGCGAGTTGCTCAACTACAGCGGCCAGGCCGATACCGCCAGCCAAGCCCCGGCGCTGCTGACCACGCGGGCATTGTTCAATACCAACCTGGAAGGTGGCTGGTTCCTGGCGGTGATCCAGATCGTCAATAACATCACCATCCTCGCCATCGTCCTCACCGGTACCGCGCTGTTGCGCGAACGCGAGCATGGCACCCTCGACCATCTGTTGGTGCTGCCGCTGACCGCGCTGGAGATCATGCTGGCGAAAATCTGGAGCAACATGCTGGTGGTGGTGTTGTGCACCTGGGTGTCGTTGGAGGTGGTGGTCAAGAGCTTGCTCGGTGTGCCGCTGGCCGGGTCGTTAGGCCTGTTTCTATTCGTGACTGCGGTGTATTTGTTTGCCAGCACCGCACTGGGCATCTTCCTCGCCACCCTCGCCCGCTCGACACCACAGTTCGGTTTGCTGGCGATCCCGGTGATCATCCCCATGCTGCTGCTCTCCGGCGGCAGTACACCGCTGGACAGCATGCCCGAATGGTTGCAGTGGGTAATGCAGGCCTCGCCGTCGACGCACTTTGTGAGCCTGAGCTCGGCGATTCTGTTCAGGGATGCGGGCGTGAGTGTGGTGTGGCCCGACATGCTGGCGCTGGCGGGGATTGGCCTGCTGTTCTTTGCCGTGGCGCTGGGCAGGTTCCGCAAAAGCCTGGCGTCCTGACCGGGAAACATCCGGCCTCATACCTGTCCGAACGGCCAGTCGTCGCCCCGCACAGGTTTCGGCAGAATCACGGCTTTGCCTGTTCAGGAAGGAGGCTCGCGTGTCCCTGCCCACCGGCGCCTACAAGCCGGCAATCGACGGCTTGCGCGCCATTGCCGTGCTCAGCGTCATCATCTTCCACGTGGATTTTCTCGACCTGTTGCCCGGCGGCTTTACCGGCGTGGACCTGTTCTTCGTGATCTCCGGGTACGTGATCAGCCAATCCTTGTGGGAGCGCCGCAACCTGACCTTCGGCCGCTACCTGGCGGACTTCTACCGGCGGCACCTGCTGCGCATCATGCCCGCGCTGTTGACCGTGCTCTGTGTGAGTTTTGTACTGTGCGCGATGTTCATGCCGCCGTTCTGGCTCAGTGAGCTGATCAACCGCACCGGCCTGGCGGCATTTTTTGGCCTGAGCAATCTGGTCCTGGCGTGGACCACCGGGCTGGAGCTGCTGGCCGTTCAACTGCTCTACCCCTTGCTGGTCTTCGCACTGGCGGCAGCGTCCTACCATTGGGTGGAAACGCCGATTCGCAGCGGCAAGTCTGCAGTGCAACGCAGTGCGCGACTGACATTCATCACCGGCGTGAGCATCACCGGCCTGATGTGGTTGGGTGCCCACTGGGTTTCGGAGAACCCATCGACCCTGTCACTCAGCCAGACCCGCGATAGCTACACCTGGTACGCCTACAAGCATTATCCCCAGGAAGACTTCACAACCCTCGACGACCCAAACCTGGCGGGACGGCAGCTGTTCGTCATCGGCGACTCCCATACCGCGGCCTACCGCACCTTGCTCAAGCTCGTGTCGCTGAAGCTCGGCATCACGGTGGTGGAATACGAACAAGGCGGTTGCAGCGTCGTCAGCCTGATCGGCGCCGACCCCGCTCGCTGTGCCCAGGTACGCGAAGCCCAACTCCAGGAAATCGAGGCCCGCGCCAAACCGGGTGACATGGTATTCCTCGCCTCGCTGCGCATGCCGGAACTGGCCGGGCGCAACTGGCGCGAAGGTGAGGCGATAATCGTCGACGAGGCCTTGAGCGAACTGACGGCCGAGCACCAGCAAGCGGCGCAGATGGCGGCCCGATCTGTTCGGCCTACGACGCCAACGCCAAGCCGCTGTTCTTCGACTCCAACCACCTCAGTGGGCATGGCAACCGCGTACTTGAGCCCGCGTTTACCGCCACTTTGCTGAAGATATGGAACGTGACGCCGCCGGTTACTGAATGATCAGGTTGTTGAACAGCAGGTCTTCCACCATCGGCTTGCCGGTCTCGTCGTTCATCACTTGCTGGGTTTGCTTGAGCGCTTCCTGGCGCAGTTTTTCCTTGCCCTCAACGGTGTTCATGGTCTCGTTGGTCTGCTGAGTGAACAGCGCCACCAACTGGTTACGAATCAGTGCATCGTTGGCCTTCACCGCCGCAGCCGCTTCGGTGCCGGTCACGCGCAGGGCGACGTCGGCCTTGAATACCTTGAGTTTCGCCGTGCCATCGAGGCCGTAGTTGCCCACAAACGGCGGGTTCAGGCTGATATAGCTGACCTTCGGCGCCTCGCCTTCTTTGGCTTCTTCGGCCTGAGCTGCCATCGGCAGGGTCAGGGCCAGCATCAACAGGATCCACGCTTTCACAATTCATTCCTCACATTCGGTGCCGGGTAGCATAACGCTAGCAAGGCTGAGCACAAGCTTATGGCGACTTATCAGGCCCGGGCATGCTCGTTGACCCACGGGCGTACCCTCCTACACTTATCGGCCACGACACCAAAAGGAATAGCCCGATGAAAGCTGTGCTGTGCAAAGCCTTCGGCCCCGCCGAAACCCTGGTGCTGGAAGAGATCGCGAGCCCTGCGATCAAGAAGAACGAAATCCTGCTGGATGTGCATGCGGCGGGGGTGAACTTCCCGGATACGCTGATCATCGAGGGCAAGTACCAGTTCAAGCCGCCGTTTCCATTTTCACCGGGAGGCGAAGCGTCAGGTGTGGTCAGTGAAGTGGGTGAGAAGGTCAGCCATCTGAAAGTCGGTGACCGGGTCATGGCGCTGACCGGCTGGGGCAGCTTTGCCGAGCAGGTCGCTGTGCCGGGCTACAACGTGCTGCCGATCCCGCCCGACATGGACTTCACCACCGCCGCCGCCTTCAGCATGACCTACGGCACGTCGATGCACGCGCTGAAACAACGAGCCCACCTGCAGCCCGGCGAAACCCTGCTGGTACTCGGTGCGTCCGGCGGCGTGGGCCTGGCCGCCGTGGAAATCGGCAAAGCCATGGGTGCCCGCGTGATCGCCGCAGCCAGCAGTGCCGACAAACTCGCGGTGGCCAAGGCCGCCGGTGCCGATGAACTGATCAATTACAGCGAGACCAGCCTCAAGGACGAGATCAAGCGCCTCACCGACGGCAACGGCGCCGACGTGATCTACGACCCGGTGGGCGGCGACCTGTTTGACCAGGCCATCCGCGCCATCGCCTGGAACGGCCGCTTGCTGGTGGTGGGGTTTGCCAGCGGGCGCATCCCCGAACTGCCGGTGAACCTGGCGCTGCTCAAGGGCGCGGCGGTGGTCGGCGTGTTCTGGGGGTCGTTCGCCCAGCGCCAGCCACAGGACAATGCGGCGAACTTCCAGCAGTTGTTCAGTTGGTATGCCGAGGGCAAGTTGAAACCGTTGGTGTCGCAGCTCTATCCACTGGAAAACGCCGCCCAGGCGATCAACGACCTGGGGCAGCGCAAGGCGGTTGGTAAGGTCGTCGTCCAAGTGCGCTGACCTGGAATGCAATCAAATCAACTGTGGGAGCAAGCCCGCTCCCACATTTTAATCTGCACAAATCCTGAAGAATCTGCTCACGACCACGACTTATCTATTTGCGACATGTTCATAAAAGAACATGCAATTGCTCCTATTTCCGGTGTTTGGCGCCAAGAGGCGATGCTATTTTCGGTAACGAAACTGTAACATTCGCATCCGCAGTCAAAACAAGAAATCTGGAGCTCTTGAATGTTTGCTTTCTTTCGCCCTGCCGCGCACCAGGCGCCTCTGCCTGAAGAAAAAATAGACAGTACCTACCGACGACTGCGTTGGCAGATATTCGCCGGTATTTTCTTTGGTTACGCCGGGTACTACCTGCTGCGCAAGAACTTCTCCCTGGCCATGCCCTACCTGATCGATGAGGGCTACACCCGTGGTCAACTGGGCTTGGCGATGTCGGCCATCGCGATTGCCTACGGCCTGTCCAAGTTCCTCATGGGCCTGGTGTCCGACCGCTCCAACCCACGCTACTTCCTGCCCTTCGGCCTGCTGGTTTCAGCGGGGGTGATGTTCATTTTCGGTTTCGCGCCTTGGGCCACGTCCAGCGTGACCATGATGTTCATTTTGCTGTTCATCAACGGTTGGGCCCAAGGCATGGGCTGGCCGCCAAGTGGGCGGACCATGGTGCACTGGTGGTCACAGAAAGAACGCGGTGGTGTGGTGTCGGTATGGAACGTCGCGCATAACGTCGGCGGCGGCCTGATCGGCCCGCTGTTCCTGCTCGGCATGGCCTGGTTCAACGACTGGCATGCCGCGTTCTATGTGCCGGCGACCGTGGCCCTGCTGGTGGCGGCGTTTGCCTTCATCACCATGCGCGACACCCCGCAGTCGGTGGGCCTGCCGCCGATTGAAAAGTACAAGAACGACTACCCGGATGGCTACGATGCCAGCCATGAAGAAGAATTCAGCGCCAAGGAAATCTTCGTCAAGTACGTGCTGCGCAACAAAATGCTGTGGTACATCGCCTTCGCCAACGTTTTTGTCTACCTGCTGCGCTACGGCGTACTGGACTGGGCGCCGACCTACCTCAAGGAAGCCAAGCACTTCACGGTCGACAAGTCGTCCTGGGCATACTTCTTCTATGAGTGGGCGGGCATTCCGGGCACGCTGTTGTGCGGCTGGATGTCGGACAAGATTTTCCGCGGCAACCGTGGCCTGACCGGCATCGTGTTCATGGTACTGGTGACCGTGGCGACCCTGGTGTACTGGCTCAACCCGCCGGGCAACCCAATGGTCGACATGATCGCGCTGGTCTCCATTGGCTTCCTGATCTACGGCCCGGTGATGCTGATCGGCCTGCAGGCTCTGGAACTGGCACCGAAGAAAGCCGCCGGCACCGCTGCGGGCTTTACCGGCCTGTTCGGTTACCTGGGTGGTTCGGTGGCCGCGAGCGCGGCGATGGGCTACACCGTCGACCATTTTGGCTGGGACGGTGGTTTTGTACTGCTGATCGGCGCGTGCCTGCTGGCGATCGCGTTCCTGATCCCAACCCTGTGGCACACCAACAGCGTCAGCTCGGCGCGCTAACCGCCCGGGCAATCCTTGGCACAACGCTTGAGCCGCGCCTCCAGGCTTTTATCTGGCATGGCGTGGCTACGCAGGGCGTTGACGGTCTGCTCGACATAATCGCGAGTCGTGCCGTAACGCCCGCAAGCGCTTTGCAGCACATGGTTGAGCACAATGTCGGGCAAGTTGCCGGCGTAGCTGGGCAAGTGCCGCTCCAGGACAAACCCCAACGCCTGTACCTGACTGCCATCCTCGAGACGGCAGCTGAGCCAGTGCGGCCGGTAGGATGGGTAAGGCATCTCACGTTGCCACAAGGCATAAAGCGAGGCCTCCAGTTGATCCTCCGGCAAGCGGTAGGCAAAGCCACTGCAGGAACCACCACGATCCAGGCCAAACACCAACCCCGGCAATTCCGGCGTGCCCCGATGCTCGTGAGACCAGAGGTACAGGCCTCGGTGATAACCGTGGACACGCGCCCGCATGCGCTCTGTCGAGGAACATTCAGGGCGCCAGATCAGCGAAGCATAAGCAAATAGCCAGACCGGCCCACCCTTGTGCCGGCCCATGGTGGCCTGCATCGAGCTCATTAACTGTTCGTGAGTGAGTTGCGGCCCCAGATCGAGGCGCGGAGGGTAAGCCAACTGCAGAAGATCGGATTCAATGGCGGTCATGGCGAAAAGCGGTGCGCCTCCTGTGTGTTACCAGTTGTAAGCAACTTTACCGGAATAAAACGCGCCGCTGTTACCGTATGGCGAAAAAGTGCCCAGGGCGGTATCAGTCATCAGGATCGCTCCCTGCAATCCCGATGCCTTCAGCCCAGGTTCAGCTTGGGGCCACACCGAGCCGTCAAAATAACGCGTCTATGACGTGGACCCATCTAGCCGCCCATCCATCGACTATCGAGGTCGCACCATGAAGAAATGTCGACTGCCTGGCCTGTTGTTCCTGGCCCAGGCCACCACCGCGCTGGCCGCCGAAACGCCGGCCGCCGATGCCCGAGGCTTCTGGTACGCGCAGACCAGCGTCTACACGCGGCACTTTTCGCCCGATCCAGACCACAACAACAACCAGGACCTGATCGGCCTGGAGCGCAATGAAGCGTCAGGGTTCGTGTATGGCGGGGCGACCTTTCGCAACTCGTTCAGCCAACGCTCGTACTACGCCTATGCAGGCAAACGTTATGACATGAGCGACTATCCGCTGTACCTGAAGGTCACCGGCGGAGCGATCCAGGGCTATCGCGGCAAATACCGCGACAAGATCCCGTTGAACCGTTTCGGCGTCGCGCCGGTGATCATTCCGTCCGTGGGCACCCATTACGGGCCGGTGGCGGCGGAGTTGGTGCTGTTGGGGTTCAATGCAGCGATGGTGACGACCGGCGTACGCTTTTAAGGGCGCGGCGCGTAGGCAAATACGTCGGCGCGCATCTGGTGCGCGTCCATACCGGCGTTGACCAGCGCATCCAGGGTGCCGTAGATCATCGCCGGTGAACCGCTGGCGTAGACGTGCACGGCCTTCAGGTCGGCAATGTCTTCACACACCGCTTCATGCAGCAAGCCGCAACGCCCTTCCCAACCGCACAGGTCGCTGACCACTTTGTGCAGGAACAGGTTGGGCAGTTGCTGCCACTGACCCCAGTGTTCGATCGAGTAGAAGTCTTCCGGGCGACGCACGCCCCAGTACAAGTGCACCGGGTGCTTGAAGCCAGAGGCGCGGCAATGTTCGATCAGGCTGTGCATCTGGGCCATGCCGGTGCCGGCGGCGATCAACACCAGCGGGCCGTCGGGCAGCTCGGCCAGATGAGTGTCGCCAAACGGCATCTCGATACGCGCTATCCGATCACGTTGCAGCTGCTTGAGCAGGTTGCGGGCGCTGTCTTCGCGCGCCAGCACATGCAGCTCCAGCTCTCGCCCGGCATGGGGTGCAGACGCCAGGGAAAATGCGGATTTCTCGCCATTGTCCCGTTCGATCATCAGGTATTGCCCGGCGTGGTAACGCACCGTCTTGCCGGCAGGGGCCAGCAGGCGCACGCGCCACACATCGCCCCCCACCTCAACGCACTCACTCAATTGGCACGACAACTTGCGCAACGGCAGCTCTCCCGGCGCCAGCACGCCATCCCACAACACGATGCAATCTTCCAGCGGTTCGGCGATGCAGGTGTAGAACTCACCGTGGTCGCGCATTTCGCCGGCTTGTTGCACCCGGCCTTCGACCAGCAGTGCAGCGCACACGTGGCACACGCCGTTGCGACAAGCCTGGGGGCAGTCGTAGCCCAGGCGGCGCGCGCCCTCAAGGATTCGCTCGCCGGGGACCAGCTCCAGTACTGCGCCGGAAGGTTGCAGGGTTACACGCATCAATCTATTCCCAATTCTTTCCAGATCGCATCGACGCGTGCGGTCACGGCTTCATCCTTGACGATCACCCGGCCCCACTCGCGAGTCGTTTCACCCGGCCACTTGTGGGTGGCATCCAGGCCCATTTTCGAACCCAGGCCCGACACCGGCGAGGCGAAGTCGAGGTAGTCGATCGGCGTGTTATCGATCATCACCGTGTCGCGCTTGGGGTCCATGCGCGTGGTGATGGCCCAGATTACGTCGTTCCAGTCCCGGGCGTTTATGTCGTCGTCGGTGACGATAACGAACTTGGTGTACATGAACTGTCGCAAAAACGACCACACACCCAGCATTACCCGCTTGGCATGGCCTGGGTACGACTTCTTCATGGTCACGATGGCCATGCGGTACGAGCAACCTTCCGGCGGCAGGTAGAAATCGGTGATTTCCGGGAATTGCTTCTGCAGGATCGGCACGAACACTTCGTTGAGCGCCACGCCCAGGATGGCTGGCTCATCCGGCGGCCGGCCGGTGTAGGTGCTGTGGTAGATCGGTTTGATCCGGTGAGTGATGCGCTCGACGGTGAACACCGGGAAGCTGTCGACTTCGTTGTAGTAGCCGGTGTGGTCGCCGTAAGGACCTTCGTCGGCCATCTCGCCGGGGTGAATCACGCCTTCGAGGATGATTTCAGCGGTGGCAGGCACTTGCAGGTCGTTGCCACGGCATTTCACCAGTTCGGTACGGTTGCCGCGCAACAGGCCGGCAAAGGCGTATTCGGACAGGCTGTCAGGCACCGGAGTGACGGCACCGAGGATGGTAGCCGGGTCGGCGCCCAGGGCCACCGAGACCGGAAACGGCTGGCCGGGGTGTTTTTCGCACCATTCACGGAAGTCCAGGGCGCCGCCGCGGTGACTCAGCCAACGCATGATCACCTTGTTGCGACCGATCACTTGCTGGCGGTAGATACCGAGGTTCTGGCGGTCCTTGTTCGGACCTTTGGTGACGGTCAGGCCCCAGGTGATCAGCGGGCCAACGTCGCCAGGCCAGCACGTCTGTACCGGCAGCATGGCCAGGTCGACATCGTCGCCTTCGATGACCACCTCCTGGCACACCGCGTCCTTGACCACCTTGGGGGCCATGGCAATGATCTTGCGGAAGATCGGCAGCTTCGACCACGCATCCTTCAAGCCCTTGGGCGGCTCCGGCTCCTTGAGGAAAGCCAGCAGCTTGCCGATCTCGCGCAGTTCGCTGACCGACTCGGCGCCCATGCCAAAGGCCACGCGCTCGGGAGTGCCGAACAGGTTGCCGAGCACCGGGATATCAAAACCGGTCGGTTTTTCGAACAGCAGCGCCGGGCCCTTGTTGCGCAAGGTGCGGTCGCAAATCTCAGTCATTTCCAGCACCGGGGAAATCGGCATCTGGATACGTTTCAACTCTCCGCGCTGCTCAAGTTGCTGCACGAAATCCCGAAGATCCTTGAATTTCATTAACCATGCCACCCGTAAAATAGGCGTACATCCTACCTGCTCTGAGGCGCGCTGACAGCTTATTGCACGTCTTTGCGACTTAGGTCCAACCTGACAGATGCCTGGCGCAAGGTATTGAAGAACGGCTCAAGAAAGCTCCCCACAAACCGCGTGCCCACGATGGAAAGGTGGTTGTCATCGGTGTAGAGCGCCTGGCCTGCAAACTCGACTCGGCACCAGCCGCTGGCATCGCACAGCTTTGGTGCCGGGTCCAGCACTTGAACCCCTGGGTCTGCCGCCGCGATGTTCGCAAAGACCGTGTTGATATAGGCTTGTCGGTTCAGGTGCTCGGCCAATGGCAAGCCTTCCTTGTCGGTGGGGCGCCCCATCATCGCCAGGCGGCTGAGGCGATAAGGCACGTTGAAGTCCTGCAATGGCACTTCCTTGACCAACCAGACACGGTGGCCACTGGCACGCAGTTGCCGCACCAAGGCGCTGACCCCTTCAGTGAACAGCTTTTCGGCAATGGCACGGTCATACTTGCCCGTCACCGGATCATGAATGGAAGCGCCCGTATCGCCGGAGTGCTGCCCATATACGTATAGGCTCCAGCGCGCCACCAACATCACATCACTGATGGGTTCGCGCGCGAGTAACTGCGTAACGCGTTCGTTGAACGCTGCGCACCCTGGCGTGTTTTCTTTTCGGTAAAAGGGCAGGCAGCCTGCGTAGCCAGCCTGCGTAATACTGAAGTGTTCGCTGCGCGCGGTGTCGTCCAACGCAGGGGTCAGGGCTGTGGCGTGGCTATCGCCCCAGACCAGAGCCCGCGCGGGACCTGTTTGGACACCGTAATGGCAAAACTCGGGATGCTTGTTTTTCTTGTCATCGGCCAGGCACTTCATCAATGTCGGGCTCCAGGTGCGCGCCTGGGCAAATTGCAATGCCTGGGGTGACAAGCGCTGCGCAAACCCATCTGTCCACACCAGGCTCTTACCCAACAGGCCGAGGCTGATGAGCACAATCAAGCCCGTGGCCAACATCGACCGATTGCTCGGCAACAGACGCCGTTCGCGAAACGGCCCCTCGACAAACCGCCAGGACCCATACCCCAATACCAGGCTCAGGACACACAACACCGCAAGCATCCACGGCGCCAGGCCAAAGACACCGGCGTACTTGCCAAAGACCAGCACCGGCCAATGCCACAAGTACCACGAATAGGAAATCAGCCCGATGCCCACCAGCACACGGCTGCTCAGCACCTGCCCTACCAGCGTGGTGTGTTGGCCATTGGCCCAGATCAGGCCCACCACCCCCAATACGGGTAACAGGGCGGCGGCCCCTGGGAACGCGGTGCTTTCGTCATATCCCACGATCGCTATCAGGACCAGGCCCAGCCCGAGCAGGCTGACAAGCTGTGCCAGCATCGGACTTGTACGCCGGGTACCCGCCGGCATTACGGCCAGCATTGAGCCTGCCAACAGTTCCCAGGCCCGCATGGGCAGGAGGAAAAAGGCTTTCTCCGGCTGACGGGAGACCGCCCACACACTCGCCGCAAAGGACACCAGCAACAACACAAACAAGGCACTGCGCCAGTGTTTCAAGCGGCTCGACAGCACCACCAGCAAGAGTGGAAACAGGATATAGAACTGCTCTTCAACCGATAGCGACCACGTGTGCAGCATGGGCTTCATATCGGAAGCCGATTCGAAGTAGCCGTCCTGACGCATGAAGAACAGGTTGGAGATAAAAATGACTTGGTTGGATATCGAACGGCCCAGCTCTGAATAGTCTTTAGGCGCCAGCAGAAACCAGCCAACCACCAGTGACAAGAACATCATCACAATCAACGCCGGCAGGATACGCCGGGCCCGTCGCGCCCAGAAATCCACGAAACTGAAACGCCCGGCTTCGCGCTCACGCCAGATGATCGATGTGATCAGGAAGCCTGAAATCACGAAGAACACATCAACGCCGACAAAACCGCCAGTAACGCCAGGCACCCCAAAATGAAACAGCACAACGGCAAGGACTGCGATGGCACGCAAGCCATCAATGTCCCGTCGGTAAGCAAGAGCGGTCATAAATCAACTGTCAGCCAGATACGGATGGGGATAAGCGTAGACACACTTATCTTTTTTGTTTCTTAACTGACACTCATCACGCTCAAACCTCCCTTTCTCGACACAAAAAAAATGGCGCCCCGGGGGGCGCCATTCTTTAGGACCTGAAACGTCGTATTACTTACGTTTCATCGACAGGAAGAACTCGTCGTTGGTCTTGGTGGTTTTCAACTTGTCGATCAGGAACTCGATGGCGGCGACTTCGTCCATCGGGTGCAGCAGCTTGCGCAGGATCCACATGCGCTGCAGTTCGTCGTCGGCGGTCAGCAACTCTTCGCGGCGGGTGCCGGAACGGTTGATATTGATCGCAGGGAACACGCGTTTTTCCGCGATGCGACGGTCCAGGGGCAGTTCCATGTTGCCAGTACCCTTGAACTCTTCGTAGATCACTTCGTCCATCTTCGAGCCGGTTTCAACCAGCGCGGTGGCGATGATGGTCAGCGAACCGCCTTCTTCGATGTTCCGCGCGGCACCGAAGAAACGTTTCGGTTTCTCCAGGGCGTGGGCATCGACACCACCGGTCAATACCTTGCCGGAGCTAGGGATCACGGTGTTGTAGGCACGGGCCAGGCGGGTAATGGAATCGAGCAGGATCACCACGTCCTTCTTGTGTTCGACCAGGCGTTTGGCCTTCTCGATCACCATCTCGGCAACCTGCACGTGGCGGGTCGGTGGCTCATCGAACGTGGAGGCAACCACTTCGCCGCGCACGGTGCGCTGCATTTCGGTCACTTCTTCCGGACGCTCATCGATCAGCAGCACGATCAGATGAACTTCAGGGTTGTTACGCGCGATGTTCGCTGCAATGTTCTGCAGCATGATGGTCTTACCGGCTTTCGGCGGTGCAACGATCAGGCCACGCTGGCCTTTGCCGATCGGGGCACACAGGTCGATCACACGACCGGTCAGGTCTTCGGTGGAACCATTACCGGCTTCCATCTTCATGCGCACGGTCGGAAACAGCGGAGTCAGGTTCTCGAAGAGAATCTTGTTCTTCGCGTTCTCCGGGCGATCGAAGTTGATCGTGTCGACCTTGAGCAGGGCGAAATAACGCTCGCCTTCCTTCGGAGGGCGAATCTTGCCAACGATGGTGTCACCGGTGCGCAAGTTGAAGCGACGAATCTGGCTCGGCGAGACGTAGATGTCGTCAGGGCCGGCCAGATAGGAAGCGTCTGCAGAGCGGAGGAAGCCGAAGCCGTCCTGGAGAATCTCCAGCACGCCATCACCGGAGATTTCCTCGCCGCTTTTCGCGTGCTTTTTGAGCAGGGAGAAAATCACGTCCTGCTTGCGCGAACGGGCCATATTTTCTATGCCCATTTCTTCGGCCAATTGGAGCAGGTCGGTAATCGGCTTTTGCTTGAGTTCAGTCAGATTCATATAGGAATGACGTAATCATTTATGGAGGGGGAAATTAAGCTTTTGGCTTAATGAGGCCGCGCCGCAGAGAAGGCGACAGGATCGCGTACTAATCGAAAAGGAATGCGTCGGCGACGGCTTGCAGGGGGCAGTGGAGAAACCAGTGCGGGGCCGAATGTACCACCTGAGTTTAGGAGCGTCTAGCCCTGTTTTACGAAAAAGCCCCGCAATTCGCGGGGCCTTTTGACGACGCTTAGATGTTGACGTCGAGGAAAGCTTCCAGCTGGGACTTCGACAGCGCCCCGACCTTGGTGGCTTCGACGTTGCCATTTTTGAAAAGCATCAACGTAGGGATACCACGCACGCCGTGCTTGGCTGGGGTTTCCTGGTTTTCGTCGATGTTCAGCTTGGCAATGGTCAGCTTGCCTTTGTACTTTTCGTTTTGGGAAATATCGTCCAGAACCGGAGCGATCATCTTGCATGGACCGCACCATTCAGCCCAGTAGTCGACCAATACAGCGCCTTCGGCCTTGAGTACGTCAGCTTCGAAGCTAGCGTCGCTAACATGTTTGATAAGATCGCTGCTCATGGAAGTCTCCAGATTGTAAGCAAAAAAACGTTGCCCATCATAGCCGCCCTTCCCCGGTTCAGGAAGCCGCCTCTGATTGAGTCTTGCTATGGTGGCACATGAGTCAGGGTATCGCTCAATCATGGCGTAACCGGCGTTACAAAAACAATGCCAGTGCGCAACGCCGCATTACGCACGTGTTCCTGCATGGTTTTCTGGGCCGTCGCACTGGCGCGCCGGGCCAGGGCACGCAGGATCTTGCGGTGTTCCTGCCAGGTTTCCATAGCACGCTCCGGCCGGATGAACGGTAGCTTCTGGCTTTCCAGAAACACCTCGGCACTGGCACTCAGAATGCTCACCATCGCCTGGTTACCGCTGGCCAGCAGGATGCGCTGGTGGAATTCGAAGTCCAGCCGCGCGGCCGACTCGAAGTCTCCAGCCTTGAGCACCTTGCGCATTGCCTCGACATTGTCCTCCAGGCTGTCCAGTTCATCGATGGTCAATGTCACCGCGGCCAACCCCGCCGCGAATCCTTCAAGGGCATAGCGTAATTGGAAGATATCCAGCGGCGTGGCCTGCGCCGCGAAAGGCCAGGCAAACCCAGGCGCCTCCTCCGTCGCCTGTACAAATACGCCCTTGCCCGGCTGTACGCTGACTACGCCCAAGGCACTCAGGGACGATAACGCCTCACGCAGCGACGCCCGGCTCACGCCCAACCGCACCGCCAGGTCACGTTGGGACGGCAACACATCGCCCGGCCCGAAGCCTTGCTCCTTGATCAGTTTGCGGATGGCCTGCAGGGCCGCTTCCGGTACGGCTTGGGCGATGGAATTCATAGAAAACTCGAGGTTTCAGACAACTGAACGGCTAGTTGTAAAGCTATTCACGGCCGACGGCAAGCCACGCCCCAAAGGGGCTCGCCAGGTTTTACCGGCGCTCGAAAAAGGTGCGAAAAGCGCAAGCACTGTTCAGACCAGTAAGACCACCGCACCTCAACAAATCCCAGCCTTGCAGACGATCCAGGCCGTACTGGCATGGGCTGTGCACTGAGCAAATCCAGAAAATCCCTTCGCCCCTCCCGGAGAGTTGCCATGACCAAGCGCTACAGCGCCCTGCTCACTGCCCTGTTTGCCAGCCTGATGCTGAGCCAGGCACCCGCCCAGGCCAATGGTCTGGACGATATCGTCGCCCGTGGCACCCTCAAGGTCGCCGTGCCTCAGGACTTCCCGCCATTCGGCTCGGTCGGCCCGGACATGAAGCCTCGCGGCCTGGACATCGACACCGCCAAGCTGCTGGCCGACCAACTCAAGGTCAAGCTGGAACTGACCCCGGTCAACAGCACCAACCGCATCCCGTTCCTCACCACCGGCAAGGTCGACCTGGTGATCTCGAGCCTGGGCAAGAACCCCGAGCGGGAAAAAGTCATCGACTTCTCCAACGCTTATGCACCTTTCTACCTGGCCGTGTTCGGCCCGCCTGACGCGGCCATCAGCAGCACCGACGACCTCAAGGGCAAGACCATCAGCGTAACCCGTGGCGCCATCGAAGACATCGAGCTGACCGCCGTAGCGCCCAAGGAAGCCACCATCAAGCGCTTTGAGGACAATAACTCGACCATCGCCGCCTACCTGGCAGGCCAGGTCGACCTGATCGCCAGCGGCAACGTCGTGATGGTTGCGATCAGCGAGCGCAACCCGAAACGCGTACCGGCGCTGAAAGTGAAGCTCAAGGACTCGCCGGTGTACGTCGGCGTGAACAAGAACGAGCCAGCGCTGCTGGAGAAGGTCAACCAGATCCTGGTCGCAGCCAAGGCCGATGGCAGCCTGGAAAAAAACGCGATGCACTGGCTTAAAGAGCCGCTGCCCGCCGATCTTTGATACGACGGAGCTGACTGATGGCGTATCAATTTGACTTTGTGCCGGTGCTGGCCAATACCGACTTGCTGCTACGCGGCGCGCTGTTCACCCTTGAGCTGACGGCCATCGGCGCGATCCTGGGGGTGGCGCTGGGCACCGTCGGTGCTGTGGTGCGGGCGTGGAAGATCCAGCCATTCGCCTGGTGCTTCGGCGTGTATGTCGAGTTGATCCGCAACACGCCGTTCCTGGTGCAGCTGTTTTTCATTTTCTTCGGCCTGCCATCCCTGGGGCTGAAGATCACCGAATGGCAAGCCGCTGTATTGGCGATGGTCATCAACCTGGGGGCCTACTCCACGGAGATCATCCGTGCTGGTATCCAGGCCATCCCGCGCGGGCAACTGGAAGCCGCCGCCGCGCTGGCAATGACGCGTTTCGAGGCGTTCCGCCATGTGGTCCTGCTGCCGGCGCTGGGCAAGGTGTGGCCGGCCCTGAGCAGCCAGATCATCATCGTGATGCTCGGCTCGGCGGTGTGTTCGCAGATCGCCACTGAAGAATTGAGCTTTGCCGCCAACTTTATCCAGTCACGCAATTTCCGTGCATTTGAAACCTACGCCCTGACCACACTGGTGTACCTGTGCATGGCACTGATGATTCGCCAATTGCTCAACTGGATTGGCCGGCGCTTTGTGATGAGGAACAGCCGATGAGTGATTTTTCCTTCTGGGACATCGTGCGCAACCTGCTCACCGGCCTGCAATGGACCCTGTTGCTGTCGCTGGTGGCCTTTATCGGCGGCGGCCTGATCGGCTTGCTGGTGATGACCCTGCGCATCAGCAGCAAAGCCTTCCCGCGCAACGTTGCCCGCACCTACATCGAACTGTTCCAGGGCACACCGTTGTTGATGCAGCTGTTTCTGGTGTTCTTCGGCATCGCCCTGCTCGGGGTGGATATCTCGCCGTGGCTGGCGGCGGCGATTGCCCTGACGCTGTTTACCAGCGCCTACCTCGCCGAAATCTGGCGTGGCTGCGTCGACGCCATCGCCCATGGGCAATGGGAGGCCTCGGCCAGCCTGGCCCTCAATCCGCTCGAGCAACTGCGCTATGTGATCCTGCCCCAGGCCCTGCGCATCGCCGTGGCACCTACCGTGGGCTTCTCGGTGCAGGTGGTCAAAGGCACCGCCGTCACCTCGATCATCGGCTTCACCGAACTGACCAAGACCGGCGGCATGCTCGCCAACGCCACCTTCGAGCCTTTTATGGTCTACGGCCTGGTGGCCCTCGGTTACTTCCTGCTCTGCTACCCCTTGTCCCTCAGTGCGCGCTACCTGGAAAGGAGACTGCATGCCTCTGCTTAGAATTTCCGCCCTGCATAAGTATTACGGCGATCACCACGTACTCAAGGGCATCGACCTGACGGTTGAAGAAGGCCAGGTGGTAGCGATCATCGGCCGCAGCGGCTCGGGCAAATCCACCTTGCTGCGCACCCTCAATGGCCTGGAGTCGATCAACGACGGCGTCATTGAAGTCGACGGCGAATACCTCGACGCCGCCCGCGCCGACCTGCGCAGCCTGCGACAGAAAGTCGGCATGGTGTTCCAGCAGTTCAACCTGTTCCCGCACCTGACGGTGGGCGAAAACGTCATGCTCGCACCGCAGGTGGTGCAGAAAGTGCCCAAGGCCAGGGCGGCACAATTGGCAAAGCAGATGCTGGAACGCGTCGGGTTGGGCGAGAAGTTCGACGCCTTCCCCGATCGCCTGTCTGGCGGCCAGCAGCAGCGCGTTGCCATCGCCCGCGCACTGGCGATGTCGCCCAAGGTGCTGCTGTGCGATGAAATCACCTCGGCCCTGGACCCTGAGCTGGTCAATGAAGTGCTCAGCGTGGTGCGTCAACTGGCCAAGGACGGCATGACGTTGATCATGGTGACCCACGAAATGCGCTTCGCTCGCGAGGTCGGCGACAAGCTGGTGTTCATGCACCAAGGCAAGGTGCATGAAGTGGGCGACCCCAAGGTGTTGTTCGCCAACCCGAAAACGCCGGAGCTCGCCAACTTTATCGGCTCAGTGGAACAGCCGGGCTGATCAGCTCGAAACGGCCCAGGCCCTCCAGCACGCTTTGATCGCGCACATGCAAGGCGTCCGAGGGCAGTTCGGGGTCGATATCGACCTGGGCCGTCAATCGTTTTCCCGCTGCTCCAGCAACCAGGGTCCGGCCCGGCAAGAACTGCCCGCTGGCGGTCTCGCCGGGCAGATGTGCCAGCTCCCACCCCACGGCGCGCCCATCCACTTGGGCGTGCCTGAGGGTCAGCCGCAAGTGCCCCTCACGGCCAAACCGAAAACCTTGCCCATCGGCGGCGCCGGTAAATCGCAATGCCATGGCCGACGGCTCTGCGCAGAGTACGTTCAAGTGCACTGTGCGCGTACCCAGCGCAACGGAGGGGCTTTCTACCGTGGCCTCACGGCGAATCACACCGTAGTCGATACGCGACTGGCTGATGGACAGCCGGCAGTTTTCAGCCCGTGCGCCCTGGGCGAGTAATAGCGCGCAGCACAGCACCAAGCCCATGCCGTTGAACTTAGCGGCCATTGCACACCGCCGATGCTGTCTCATAGAACTTGTCATTGTCGGTCTGGCTCTCCAAGGTAAGACTCAGCAGGCAAGAGGAGGAACCCGGCAGTGAAACCCGCAGGTGTTGGGAGTCGTTGACGTCGTTCAGGAAAATCATGCCCTCCCCCACTACATTGGTCAGGAAGCGGTTGTCCTTGCCGAATACCGAAGCGCCCTGAGGCAATGGCCTGCCCTGTTGATCGCGGGCGGTGAGCAACACGCGGCGTACTTTCACCACATCGAATGCCACGCGGTTGACCGACCCACGGCCCGCAGCGAGCACCTGTGTGCCATTTTTCAAGTCAACGCGCTTTGGCAAGGACTGGGTCTGCACTTCGATGCGGCTGTTGGTGTAGGCGGGCAAGCCTGGGATCACGGCCTGACCGCTGAAGTCGGTCCACACCGGACCGTTCGGGGTGTCGATTTTCGCCGAACCGATGTCACCGACCGAGACGATGCCAAACGTGTCCTGCACAGCATGGGGAGAGAATGTAAGCCCGCCTTCGTGGGCCACCATGCCGCCTTGCAACTGCCCTGAATAGTGGGTTCCCAGAGGATCGCGACTGACACCCAGGCCGACTCGGGTATACCGTGGCATCAAGTCCACCTGGCCGCGAACCGCCTGCTCCCGGTTACTGAGATCGCGCTCGACACCCACCTCGTAGTTCACATATTCATTGACCCGCTCACTGAGCGCCATGCCCGCACGAGACTGATCCCCACGGCGGCTGATATAGCTGTTCACACGACGCTCCCCGCCCAGAGGTATGCTGACCTGCAACCGCACGGACAGGTCATTGGCCTGTGCCGTATCGCGTCGGCGGCCATCCAGCGTGTTGTCCCGGCGCGACCGGGTGCCGCCTACCTGCGAGTCGGCGACCAATGCGACATCAGCGTGACTGAACGACTTGTTCCATGCAGCGAACACGTGTTCCGCCGTTTGCCCATCCACTTGAGCACTGTGGGTATAGCCCAGTGAGAACGCCCCCAAGGTAGGATCGACCCAGCTCACGCCGGCGGTGTACTGGTTCTTGAAACGCGAATCCAGCTCATCGGCGCTGGTCGAACGGCCCGCCTCCAGCACTTCGCGATACCCTCGGGTCTGTGTGGTTGCGCTGAGGTTGAGGTCCATGTTGGCGTATACCGGGCTGCTCACGGACACGCTGCTGCGTGACCCGGACACCGCATTGCGGCTGTCCCGCGACACGTTATGACGCGCGCCAATGGAAACCCGCTGGAAAAACACGCTGCTCAGGGTGCCACCTGCCGACCAGTATTCATCGGTGTTCAACAAGCCGAACCCCGCCGAGGAATCACGCCCCAGGCCCCAGGTGCCGCTGCCCATGGCGACGACGGGCGAAGGCACCTCCTCAAACGCACTTTCACGCACCTTGCCCAGGCTGAAGTAATAGCCAGGGCGCGCCGGGGCAGCCCCCGCAAAGGACGCCGCCGGCACCACGAAGCTGCGAGTGGCGCCGCGCACATCGATGACGCTGACCTCCAGGTCGCTGGTGCCATTGAGCAATGGCAGGCCCGTCAGCCGGAAAGGGCCTTCGGGCACCAGTGTGCTGTGAATCAATACGCCGGACTGGCGCACTTCGATCCGCGACTGGCTCTGGGCCAGCCCTTCGACCACGGCATTGTTGCTGCCCGCCGGCACCCGCGATTGACCGTCGGGGGAAAACTGCACACCCGACAACTGAATACCGCCAAACAGCGGGTTGTTGCTGGAGAGCTGGCCCACCTGGAACGTCGACTGCAACGCGGCTATATCCCGCTGGGCGTAGGCATACAGGTGCTCGGTACGGGCCTGGCCGTTATCCGACACATAGAATTGGCGACTGCGCACAATCCAATCGCCGAGATTGAAGCCCGCCTCGGTGTACGCCGAAACGAACCGATTGGGTTCACCGCGCGAATGGCTGTCGAAGCCCTGCACGTCATAGTTGAACAACGCCGCCGCACCGCCTCGGGAAAAATGCCCCGCTTCCCATTGCGGCTCACGTAACGACTGGGTCGGCACCACCAGCGCCACTTCGTCGATGCCGGGTCGCAGCCGTACCATGGTGGTCGGGAAAGCGCCGAGGAAATCGTGGCAAGCCTGCTCCGCGGTGACGCCTTCACGGACGATCCCGTCGGGTTTGACCAACCCGGCACGCTCCAGCAACCCCGGGGTGAAGCACAATTGGCCTTGCTGATCGAACCGCGCATCCACCAACCCGAGCGGACTTCCATTCACCCGCAACCCCACCACCTGGACACCTTCGCGAAAACGCGCCGCCGTGTGGAAGTAGTCGGAGACCTTCGGATCGATACCGTGTGTGGTCAGTGCGGCAAGGTCGAACCCCTCGCCCAGCTCCAACGCGGGGACGAGGCCTGGCAGGCTCCATAGCGTCGCCACCCCCACGAGCAGCGTAGGCCGGCAGGGCCGAGAGCACGCAGCGAAGGTGTAACTCGACAGGTTTGTCATGAACCGATCAACCCCCTTCGGCATTGATCGTGGCCCGGTAGCTATCCACCGAAAACCCGTAGACCGTGGCAGGCTGAATCTCGACCTCAATCAAGCCGCCCAGGGGCGCCTCGACCTTCGCCACGAGCGCCTCTCCCGGCAAGATATAAGTACGTGGCAACGTGGCCACGGCCCGCTGTGGAAGTAAGTGCACCTCCGGTGCCAGGCGCACCACATACGCACTGTCGTTATGCACCGTAAGGCGCTCGCCTTCCCGACGCCACTTGAGCAACTCCCATGGCGCGTCATGCCGGGGCAGGCCTTGTGGGTGCAGAATCAGCGGCAGGTTCTGGCGAAGGGTGATACCGATGGTCGCACCGCCTGCAGCGCGTGCCTGGGGAATGCCCTCGAAGGACACGCGTTTTAGCCGTTGCGTCTTCAATGGCTCCTTCAGGGTGCTGATAAACCGCACAAGTTGCGTATCGCCGGCTTCCACGCGAGTGATGGGCGGCGTGACAATTAATAACGGTTCCTGGTCCTCTGGCACGTTTTCAACCACCGAATGAAGCAGGGCTGGCGCCGCATCGGTATTCTTGATGTTAATCGTGGCCTCGCCCTGCTCCTCATAAAGTACAACCACCGTAGTTTCCGGCAACATGCCATCCGCCACGGCGGCACCGACAAAACAAAGACACAAACTTATACATAACAGCCGCACACTATGTATTACTGAAAGACTTAACACTCAGCGCTCCCCAGGACTTTAAAGTTGACGTTTTACGGCCAGGCGACCACATAAAAACAGCCGACAAAAAACACTGGGTTTCTTGTCGGCTGTATTTCAGTCGATTAGATGTAGCTCAACTCAAGCGTCGCGCGCCCATCCAGGGTGATGTCACGGCTCAGGTCCAGATCCTGGGCTTTATTGATAACCGCCCTCACTGCAATCGTCCCGGTCAGTTGCGAGACGGGAGTTGGAACGATGCTCGAGCTGCTGCGCCACGAATACTGATAAGGCGATTGTGCGACCTTGCCATCACTGCTCTGCCAGGCGCCACTACCTACGCGCATGATGGGATACACCGTCGTGCCCGACGACCTGAGATCCCTGAGGGTGACTGCAAACCCCCCGGTTTTGCGGCCAGACACGGCACCCAAGCCATAGTTATGCACTTCGGTGTAGCCGGCGCCCAGCGCACCGAGGATGCCCGGCACTTTGCTGCCGGCTTGCAGGTCGACGAATTTGAGACCGAATTTGGCAGGCGTGGTGCCGCAACTCACAGTCAAGGGTGTCGTTTTTTCCTGAAGCGGATTGAACGCCGCTGGCAGCAACTGGCCCGAAGGAATATCGCCGTAATTGATAATGCCACCACCGCTCATGCTGAGGTTGCAGGCGGCGGGTTTGATCGTGCCCCTGACGATCAGCTCGGCACTGGTGGATGCCTGAGCGTTGAGGGCCGCCGCCAGGCAAGCGATACCGAGTGTCAATCCAACAATTTTTTTCATATTCGACCTGTCACTGAAAGTTGTCAGGTGCCTCTATTCTGGCTCTTGGACACGCGAACCATAAATAAATAGCACCACGGCAAAATTGCCGAGTGACAGTCTGTCTCTTCGCTACTTGATTAAAGAATAAGACAACACCGTAATTATCGTGGGAGCAATAAAAACAAACTGTCGGCTTATGTTGCTCCAACAGTAGTCTCAAATAAGATAATGAACAGAACACTTTCTCTCAGGTTGTAGGCTAATTCATCATCGGCCGTAAAACAGTTTCAAGTTAAAATGTCCTACAGGACATCGCGGGTACGCCAACAGGCCCCTGGAGCGATAACTTTCACTTCCTACAGGATTTACTTACAAGCCCTCTCAGAGAAATTCCCGAAGCACTACGCGTTGGCTCCGGCGGTCGATCGTGGCACGATGGTCAGGTTATCGACCGAGACCCCCAAACCATGCCGCAATTCCAAGCCAAGAATCTGTCCCTGATCGCCGCCATCGACCTGGGCTCCAACAGCTTTCACATGGTCGTGGCCAAGGCCCAGAACGGCGAAATACGCATCCTTGAGCGGCTCGGCGAGAAAGTGCAGCTGGCCGCCGGGATCGACGACGCCCGCCAGCTCAACGAAGAGTCCATGCAGCGCGGCCTCGATTGCCTCAAGCGTTTTGCTCAATTGATCAACGGCATGCCCCTTGGCGCCGTGCGCATCGTCGGAACCAACGCACTGCGCGAGGCGCGTAACCGTGGCGAATTCATCCGCCGCGCCGAGGAGATCCTCGGGCACCCGGTAGAAGTCATCTCTGGCCGTGAAGAAGCGCGCCTGATCTACCTCGGCGTGTCCCATACCCTGGCCGATACCCCCGGCAAACGCCTGGTGGCGGACATCGGTGGCGGCAGTACCGAGTTCATCATCGGCCAGCGCTTCGAACCACTGCTGCGCGAAAGCCTGCAAATGGGTTGCGTCAGTTATACCCAGCGTTATTTCAAGGACGGCAAGATCACTCCGGCCCGGTACGCCCAGGCTTATACGGCGGCGCGGCTGGAGATCATGAGCATCGAGCACGCCCTGCACCGCCTGACCTGGGATGAGGCCATCGGCTCTTCCGGCACCATTCGCGCCATCGGCCTGGCGCTCAAGGCGGGCGGCCATGGCACTGGCGAGGTGAATGCCGAGGGGCTGGCGTGGCTCAAGCGCAAGCTGTTCAAGCTGGGGGATGTCGAGAAAATCGATTTCGATGGCATCAAGCCCGACCGTCGCACCATCTTCCCGGCAGGCCTCGCGATTCTCGAAGCCATCTTCGACGCACTCGAACTGCAACGCATGGATCACTGTGACGGTGCCCTGCGCGAAGGCGTGCTCTACGACCTTCTGGGCCGTCATCACCACGAAGACGTGCGTGAGCGCACCCTTTCCTCACTGATGGAGCGTTATCACGTCGACCTGCAGCAGGCCGCGCGGGTCGAGCGCAAGGCGTTGCATGCCTTCGACCAGGTGGCCGAGGATTGGGACCTGGAAAACGGCGTATGGCGCGAACTGCTGGGCTGGGCCGCCAAGGTACATGAAGTGGGCCTGGACATTGCCCACTACCATTACCACAAGCACGGCGCGTACCTGATCGAGCACTCCGACCTGGCCGGTTTCTCCCGCGAAGACCAGCAGATGCTCGCGCTGCTGGTGCGCGGCCATCGCCGCAACATCCCCAAGGACAAGTTCGCCGAATTCGGTGACGAGGGCATCAAGCTGATCCGCCTGTGCGTACTGCTGCGCTTTGCGATCCTGTTCCACCACATCCGTGGTACCCAGGAAATGCCGCAAGTGAGCCTGTGTGCCAATGGCGACAGCTTGGACGTGGTATTTCCGGAAGGCTGGCTGGATGAAAACCAGCTGACCCAGGCCGACTTCGCCCAGGAAGCCGAGTGGCTGACACGGGTGGGGTTCAGCCTGAACCTGCGCTGAGCCGATCTAAAACACACCGCAAACCAAATGTGGGAGGGGCAGCCCCCTCCCACATTTTCAGACTGTAATGCCTGTTAGTTCACCGAAAGAATCGGGCTGCCCAGCTTTTCCAGCAATGTCGCCTGCGCGCTGCGCGGGTTCTGGTTGCCGGTCGGCGTGTTACGCACATAGCGGCCATCCGACTGCAGGCTCCAGCTGTGGGTGTTGTCGGTGAGGTAGCTTTCCAGCTCCTTCTTGACCCGCATGATCAGCTTCTTGCCTTCCACCGGGAAGCAGGTCTCCACACGCTTGTCGAGGTTGCGCTCCATCCAGTCGGCGCTGGAGAGGTACATCTGCTCTTCGCCGCCGTTGAGGAAATAGAACACGCGGGTGTGCTCCAGGAAGCGGCCGATGATCGAACGTACATGGATGTTGTGCGACACCCCGACAATGCCAGGCCGCAAACAGCACATGCCACGAACCACCAGGTCGATGCGCACGCCGGACTGGCTGGCCTTGTACAGCGCGCGGATGATCTTCGGATCGGTCAACGAGTTGAACTTGGCGATGATATGCGCCGGCTTGCCTTCAAGGGCGAACTGGGTTTCGCGGGCAATCATGTCGAGCATGCCCTTTTTCAGGGTAAACGGCGCATGCAGCAGCTTCTTCATGCGCAGGGTCTTGCCCATGCCGATCAACTGGCTGAACAACTTGCCGACGTCTTCACACAGAGCGTCGTCGGAGGTCAGCAGGCTGTAGTCGGTGTAGAGCTTGGCGTTGCCGGCGTGATAGTTACCGGTGCCCAAGTGTGCGTAACGCACGATTTCACCGGCTTCGCGGCGCAGGATCAGCATCATCTTGGCGTGCGTCTTGAAGCCGACCACACCGTAGATCACCACCGCACCCGCCGCTTGCAGGCGGCTGGCCAGTTGCAGGTTGGACTCTTCGTCGAACCGCGCACGCAGCTCGATCACCGCAGTGACCTCCTTGCCGTTACGCGCGGCGTCCACCAGCGCATCGACGATTTCCGAGTTGGCGCCGGAGCGGTACAGGGTCTGGCGTACGGCCAATACATGCGGGTCCTTGGCAGCCTGGCGCAGCAGGTCGACCACCGGGGTAAAGGACTCGAACGGATGCAGCAGCAGGATGTCCTGCTTGCTCACCACGCTGAAAATATTCTCGCTGTTTTGCAGCAGTTTCGGGATCTGCGGGGTGAACGGCGTGTATTGCAGCTCCGGGTGGCTGTCCAGGCCGGTGATGCTGAACAGGCGCGTCAGGTTCACCGGGCCGTTGACCTGATACAGCTCGCTCTCGCCGAGGTTGAACTGCTTGAGCAGGTAGTCCGACAGGTGTTTGGGGCAGGTATCGGCCACTTCCAGACGCACCGCATCGCCATAACGCCGCGAGAACAGCTCGCCGCGCAGGGCGCGGGCCAAGTCTTCGACGTCTTCGGAGTCCAGCGCCAGGTCGGCGTTACGGGTCAGGCGGAACTGGTAGCAACCCTTGACCTTCATGCCCTGGAACAGGTCATCGGCATGCGCGTGGATCATCGACGACAGGAATACATAGTTGTCGCCAGCGCCACCCACCTCTTCCGGTACCTTGATGATGCGTGGCAGCAAGCGTGGCGCCGGGATGATCGCCAGGCCGGAGTCACGACCGAAGGCGTCGATGCCTTCCAGCTCCACGATGAAGTTGAGGCTCTTGTTCACCAGCAATGGGAACGGGTGCGTCGGGTCGAGGCCGATCGGGGTGATGATCGGCGCGATCTCATCGCGGAAGTAGCGACGTACCCAGGTCTTGATCTTGGTGGTCCAATGACGACGACGAATAAAGCGGACCTGATGTTTTTCCAGTTCCGGCAGCAGGATGTCATTAAGGATCGCGTATTGGCGATCAACGTGGCCGTGCACCAGCTCGCTGATGCGCGCCAACGCCTGGTGCGGCTGCAGGCCGTCGGCGCCGGCCTGTTCACGGGCAAAGGTGATCTGCTTCTTGAGGCCGGCGACGCGGATCTCGAAGAACTCGTCCAGGTTGCTGGAGAAGATCAGCAGGAACTTCAGCCGCTCCAGCAGCGGGTAGGACTCATCCAGCGCCTGCTCCAGCACGCGGATGTTGAATTGCAGTTGCGACAGCTCACGGTGGATGTACAGGCTGCTGTCATCCAGGTTGGTCACCACGACCACCGGGGCCGGGGCTGGCGATTCTGCCACTACGACAGGCGGAGCCGGTTCCAGCTCCGGAGGGGTCTGAGTGACCTGTTCAACCAGCGGCTGAGCGTCTTTTACGGCAACGTCGGAGAGTCCTTCGGTATTCATCAAGTGTTCCTGTGAGGGCTATTGTTGCTCTCTAAGCAATTGGGCGGCACGGGCGGCAAAGTAAGTCAGGATGCCATCAGCCCCGGCACGTTTAAAGGCTGTCAGGGATTCAAGAATCACCCCTTCACTCAACCATCCATTCTGTATAGCTGCCATGTGCATGGCGTATTCGCCGCTGACCTGATACACGAAGGTCGGCACCTTGAATTCCTCTTTGACCCGGTAAAGGATGTCCAGGTACGGCATCCCCGGCTTGACCATGACCATGTCGGCGCCTTCGGCCAAATCGGCCGCGACTTCGTGCAAGGCTTCATAGCTGTTGGCCGGGTCCATCTGGTACGAGGCTTTGTTGGCCTTGCCCAGGTTCAGGGCCGACCCCACCGCATCGCGGAACGGGCCGTAATAGGCGCTGGCGTACTTGGCCGAGTAGGCCATGATTCGCACATTGACGTGACCGGCCAGCTCCAGGGCTTCGCGGATCGCCTGGATGCGGCCGTCCATCATGTCCGACGGCGCAACCACCTGGGCGCCTGCCTCAGCATGGGACAGGGCCTGCTTGACCAATGCATCGACGGTGATGTCGTTCTGGACATAGCCTTCTTCATCAAGAATGCCATCCTGCCCGTGGGTGGTGAACGGGTCCAACGCCACGTCGGTGATCACCCCCAGCTCCGGGAAACGCTCGCGCAGAGCACGGGTGGCACGCTGGGCAATCCCATTCGGGTTCCAGGCTTCGGCAGCGTCCAGGGACTTGAGTTCAGACGGCGTGACCGGAAACAGAGCCAGCGCTGGAATGCCCAGTTCGACCCAGTTCGCAGCTTCTTCAAGCAGCAGATCAATGGTCAAACGTTCTACACCCGGCATCGACGCCACCGCTTCACGCCGATTTTCACCATCAAGTACAAAGACCGGCAAGATCAGATCGTTCGTCGTCAGGACGTTTTCACGCACCAGGCGGCGAGAAAAATCATCACGGCGGTTGCGACGCAGACGGGTGGAGGGAAACAGGCGATTGGCAGGGGTAAAGCTCACGACAGACTCCTGAGCCCGGGTTTACGGGCGAGCGTTGCAGTTATAAGCGGCCATTATGACGAAGGTATGACAGTTGTGCTTATCGATGCGACCTGTAGTCGCATTCGTCGTTTCTGTAGGAAATGTTCACTTCGTGACACATCTCGATACTTTCATGAATGTTCACGAAGGCGTAGGCTGCGCGTTCATTTCGCCAGCACCCAGACCATGCTTCAACAATTTCTGCATGACTTCGGCTACTTTGCCCTCTTCCTAGGCACCTTCTTCGAAGGCGAAACCATCCTGGTTCTCGCAGGCTTCCTGGCGTTCCGTGGGTACATGGACATCAACCTGGTGGTGGTGGTTGCCTTCTTTGGCAGCTACGCCGGCGACCAGCTTTGGTATTACATGGGGCGCAAACACGGGCGCAAACTGTTGGCGCGCAAGCCGCGCTGGCAATTGATGGGCGACAAGGCGCTGGAGCATATCCGCAGGCATCCGGATGTGTGGGTGCTGAGCTTCCGCTTTGTCTACGGCTTGCGCACGGTGATGCCCGTGGCAATTGGCCTGTCCGGCTACCCACCAGTGCGCTATCTGGTCCTCAACGGTATCGGTGCGGCGATCTGGGCCGCCGCCTTGGGCGCTGCGGCTTACCACTTTGGCGCGGTGCTCGAAGGCATGCTCGGCAGCGTCAAGAAGTATGAGCTGTGGGTGCTGGGCGCCTTGCTGTTGCTGGGCTTTGGCCTGTGGCTGCGCCGTCGCTTCAAAAATGCGCGTATCGCCCGCCAGGCCTGTACCGACGCCAAGGCCCGGCTCGCTGCAGAGCCGGCCCCGGTCGAACCGCCTAAGACACCAGTCGAGTAAGCCGGCCTCTACTCCAGCAGAGGCCGATCACGCTGATCAGACTGTAGCTCGCCACGCCCAGCCAGCCCGCATTGCTCGCCGGCCACAACCCGACCAGCGGTGCCAGCCAGGCCAGCGGCACGTTGAGCGCCAGGCGCGTGACCTCAGCCTTCAGCGCCCATGGCCGGTTCTCAAGGGCCACGCCTAAGGTAAACAGCCCCAGGGCCATCACACTCCAGCCCAGTACCCGCGCTGCCGTGGGCAATCCCTCGCCAACATTCAACAAATAACTGCCCAACCCTACATACGCCGCAAACTGCAAGGCGATGTACACCTGGTGGCGTGTATCCAGCGGCACGTCAAATTTGCGGAACTGGCTCAGATCGGGCTTGGCCAGCGGGTACTTGACCTTCACATCCGCCGGGCGCCAGCCGGTACGCATAAACCAGATGCGCAGTTTGTCCCGCCAGCGCTCGGTGCGCCGCGCATCGCTCCATAACTGTGCATAAAACTGCACGTTGGCCCACAGCGGATTCCAGCTGGCCAACGGTGTGGTCACGCCGAAAATCACCGGCTCGTTGTCGTCTTCTTCCTGGAACGTGCCGAACAGTCGGTCCCAAAGAATGAACACCCCGCCGTAGTTGCGATCCATGTAAAGAGCGTTCTGTGCATGGTGGGCCCGATGATTGGATGGCGTGACAAAGAACCACTCGAACCAGCCGAGCTTGGGCACGTGGCGCGTGTGGACCCAGAATTGGTACAACAGGTTGAGCGAGGCCACGCTGATAAACACCACCAGCGGCACGCCGAGCACCGCCAGGGGCAGGTAAAAGATCCAGCTCAACAGAAAGCCGGTGCTGGTCTGACGCAGCGCAGTACTGAGGTTGTAGTCCTCGCTTTGATGATGCACCGAGTGTGCGGCCCACAAAATATTGCGCTCATGGCCCATGCGATGCAGCCAGTAGTAACAGAAGTCGTAGAGCACGAAGGCGAATACCCAGGTCCAGGCACGCTGGGCAGGCAGTTCGATCACCGCCAAGTGCTTGAGGGCAAATGCGTAGGTCAGCAGCCCCACGCTCTTCGTCAACAGCCCGGTGGTGGTGGACAGCACGCCGGTGCTGAGGCTGTTAATGGCGTCCGCCACCCGGTAGTTGCGCTGGCCGCGCCAACGGTCGGCAAGCAGCTCCACCACGATCAAGGCGATGAAAAACGGTACCGCGTAAGGCACGAAGTCCATGGTCTGGTCCGGTCTATTTTTGTTACATCAAGATTAGGTGCAGCGACACGAGATCCCATTGGCAACAGGTTACAAATTAGTAGACATTTAACGCCAAGACCCCAGGAGAAATGCCCATGAGCAAAAAGATTGCAGTGATCCTTTCCGGCTGCGGCGTGTACGACGGCGCAGAGATCCACGAAAGCGTGATCACCTTGCTGCGCCTGGACCAGCGCGGTGCTCAGGTTGACTGTTTTGCGCCAGATATCGCGCAGTTGCACGTGATCAACCACCTCACCGGCGAAGAAATGCCCGAATCGCGCAATGTGCTGGTGGAGTCGGCGCGCATCGCCCGCGGCGCGGTGAAGGATATTCGCGAAGCTAATGTCGAAAACTTCGACGCGCTGATTGTGCCTGGCGGCTTTGGCGCGGCGAAGAACCTGTCGAACTTTGCCGTGGAAGGCGCCGCCTGCAGCGTCAACCCGCAGGTACTGGCGCTGGCCGAAGCCTTTGCCGAAGCCGGCAAGCCCGTGGGGTTGATCTGCATCTCCCCGGCGTTGGCCGCCAAGATCTATGGCCCGGGCGTAACGTGCACCATCGGCAACGATGCCGACACCGCCGCCGCCCTGGACAAGATGGGCGCCACCCACCAGGACTGCGCGGTAGACGACATCGTCGAAGACAAGGCGCGCAAGCTGGTGAGCACGCCGGCCTATATGCTGGGCAAGAGCATCAGTGAAGTGGCGTCAGGCATCAACAAGCTGGTGGATCGGGTGTTGGAGCTCACTCACGAGAATGACTGATCGGCTCACAGCGCACTAATTGTGGTGCGCGGGGGTGCCCTGATGCCGATCAGTTAAGTGCAGATCCCCGTAGGAGCTGGCTTGCCACAGGACTCAGGCCAGACGCATCAATTGAGTGAGGATGCGGTCCAGTGAGTTGGCAAACGCCTGCTTGTCCTTCTCGCCATGGGGTGGCGGCCCGCCGCCCATCTGGCCCTGCTCGCGCAGGTCAGTGAACAGGTTGCGCACCGCCAGGCGTTCGCTCATGTTCGCGGGGCTGAACTCCTTGCCGCGTGGATCCAGGGCCGTGACGCCCTTTTTCACCAAACGGTCGGCCAAGGGCACGTCGCTGCAAATCACCAGTTCGCCGGGCACAGCGTGCTCCACCAGATAATCGTCCGCCGCATCCGGGCCACTGGGCACCACGATCAACTTCACGCAGGTAAAGCTCGGCTTGATCTGGCTCTGCCCGGCCACCAGCACCACTTCGAACTGGCGCTTGAGGGCGAACTTCACCACCTGATCCTTAGCCGCCCGAGGGCAGGCGTCGGCGTCGATCCACACGCGCACGCTATGCCACCACCCGGCGCTTTTCTGCCAGGCGACTGCGGCCGTACAGCACCACAATCGCCAGGATCGCTACAGCCTGCGCACTCAGCGAGTAGGCATCGGCGTGGATACCCAGCCAGTCGAAGTCAAAGAAGGCCACCGGCCGCGTGCCGAAGATCCCCGCCTCCTGCAACGCCTTGACGCCATGCCCGGCAAACACCACCGACAATGCGCACAGCAGCGCGGCGTTGATCCCGAAGAACAGTGCCAGCGGCAGTTTCGCCGAGCCACGCAGGATCACCCAGGCCAGGCCCACCAGCAGCACCAGCGCGGTGGCACCGCCCGCCAGCACCGCGTTATGCCCGGCCGGGCCCGCTTGCAGCCACAGGGTTTCGTAGAACAGGATCACTTCGAACAACTCGCGGTACACCGAGAAGAACGCCAGCACCGCAAAACCGAAGCGCCCGCCACCGCCGACCAGGCTGCTCTTGATGTAGTCCTGCCAGGCGGCCGCGTGGCGCCGGTCGTGCATCCATACGCCGAGCCACAGCACCATCACACTGGCGAACAGCGCCGTGCAGCCTTCGAGCAACTCACGCTGGGCGCCGCTCACATCGATCACATAGGCCGCCAACGCCCAAGTGGCCAAGCCGGCCAACAGCGCAAGGCCCCAACCGACGTTAACGCTGCGCACCGCCGACTGCTGGCCGGTGTTACGCAGAAAGGCGAGGATCGCCGCCAGTACCAGGATCGCTTCCAGGCCTTCGCGCAACAGGATCAACAGGCCAGAGATAAAGCTCAACGACCAACTCAGGCCATCGCCGCCCAACAAACCGGCGGATTCGCTGAGTTTGCCCTTGGCCGCGTCCAGGCGCTGCTGCACCTGGGCGATCGGCAAACCGTCCTGCAACGCCTGCCGGTAGGCCATCAGGGCCTTTTCGGTGTCCTTGCGCACGTTGGCGTTGACATTATCCAGCGAGCTTTCCACCAACTCGAAGCCTTCCAGGTAGGCCGCCACCGACAGGTCGTAGGCCTGCTCGTGATCGCCATTGCGGAACGCCGCGAGGCTCTTGTCCAAGGTCGCCGCGGTGTAGTCGAGCAACTGCGCAGGGCCACGCTTGACCTGCGGCGGTTGCGCACGCTGGGCGCGGAATGTCGCAGCCGCTACGGGCCCATCCGTGGCCAGTACCTCATTGGGAGTTTGGCGGGCCAGGTCGGCAAGGTTGAAGGGTTTCTCGCTTTTCGCCGCAGCCGGGTCGGCGGTGAAGCTGGCAATGTAGGTGGCCAAGTCCCAGCGCTGGCGGTCGTCCAACTGGTCGGCGAAGGCAGGCATGTCGGTGCCTTCGATCCCCAGGCCCAAGGTGTTGTAGATCGCATACAGACTCAGGCGGTCCAGGCGCGCGACATCACGCAGGTTGGCCGGCGCAGGCGTAAGGCCCACGCCCGCCGGGCCATCACCGGCACCGGCAGCGCCGTGGCATACCGAGCAATGTTGAGCGTAGAGCGGTGCGCCGCGCGTCGGGTCTGGCGTAATGGCCGGGGCCTGGCTGACTTCATACGCGACCGCCAGCTTCGCACCCAATTGGCGGGCCTGGCGCGCCACGGTGGCGCCGTCCGCGCGAGCAGTGACCGCCGCGAGCAATTCGTCGACCCCTTTCACCAGATCGGCGCGCTCGGTTTTTTGCGGCAAATCCGCCACCAACCCCTGCAGTACCCCGAGAAACTCCACCTGCTCGCGGTATTCCGAATCATCCACCACTTTGCCCGCCGCCACCGTTGGTGGGTAGTCGGCGCCGATGTAGTCCAGCAAATGCAGAGCTTGTGGGGCGCCTTCGGCCGTCGCGGCCAACAGGTTGAAGCTGCACGACATCAACGCCGGCAACACCAGCCAGGCGAGAAAACGGAAGGGGGCAGTCATGAATGAATCTCAAAGGGAAATACGAAGTAACACATTGTTAAGCCTTACAGGGTTTGACTCAAGACGTTAGTGATTTGTCGCCAGGGAGAACGGGCATTTTCAGACGGGAAGCAGTGGCACCTTTGGCGATTGAGCCAAAGCAAAAAGCCATTGTTTTGCCAGCAGTGCCGCCTATAATGCGACGCCCTGTTAGTACAAAAGGGAATTTATTTCCTCGTTTTTATGAGGAATCACCACAACGGTTGGCTACTTTCAGGGAAGAAGCTACATGGCATTTCGCGCCTTAACGCCGCTCGCGCTCGCGGCGGTGACCTTGCTCTCCGGCTGTTCGATGTTCCGCAGCTACGACACCGAGCTGCAAGCCACCAATCAGCAACTGGCCACCGGCAATGTCGACGCGGCCCTGACCCTGCTGGAAAAGAACAACACCGGCGACGACAAGGACCTGCTGTACTTCTTCGAAAAAGGCGAGTTACTGCGTGCCAAGGGCGACCTCACCGGTAGCCAGGCCGCCTGGCGCAGCGCCGACCTGCAAGTCTACAAGTGGGAAGAGTCTGTAAAGTTCGACAGCGCAAAATACCTGGCCCAGTTCGGCAGCTTCCTGGCCAACGACAAGGTGCGTCGCTACGAAGGCTATGACTACGAAAAAGTCATGCTGACCACCCAGATGGCCCTCAACCTGCTGGCCCTGAATGACTTCGACGGCGCCCGCACCGAAATCAAGAAAACCCACGAGCGCGAGGCGGTCATCGCCAACCTGCGCGACAAGGAATACCTCAAGCGCGAGGACGAAGCCCAGCACGAAGGCGTTACCACCCAGATGAAAGACCTGAGTGGCTACCCGGTGGAAGCCCTCAACGCGCCGGAAGTGGTCGGCTTGAAAAACAGCTACCAGAGTGCGTTCAGCCATTATCTGGCCGGTTTCGTCTACGAGGCCCTGGGTGAAAAAGACCTCGCCGCACCCGGCTACCGCAAGGCCGCCGAGTTACGCCCGAATACACCGTTGCTGGAAAAAGCATTGCTGGAACTGGACAAAGCCAAGGTCGGCGCCGATGAAACCGATGTGTTGATTGTGGTGCAGAGTGGCCTGGCCCCGGCCCGCGACTCGATCCGCCTGCCGCTGCCAATCCCGATCAATGGCAACCTGGTGATTACCCCGCTGTCGTTCCCGGTGATCAAGGCTGACACCTCCACCGCCTTCTTCACCCAGATCGGCGTTGACGGCCAGCAACAGAACCTCACTGCACTCAACAGCACCACCGCCATGTCGCGTCGCGCCCTGCGCGATGACATGCCGGGGATCATCCTGCGCACCACCGTGCGCGCGGTGACCCGAGGCGTGGCGCAAAACAACCTGAACAAGACCAACCCCATGGCGGGCCTGGTGCTGGGTATTGCCTCGGCCGTGACCGAAGGCGCCGACACCCGCACCTGGCGCACCCTGCCGGACATGACCCAAGTGACTCGCCTGCGCCTTAAACATGGCGAGCACCAGGTCAGCCTGCCCAACGCCTTGGGCGGCGCGCGGGTGACGGTCAAGGCCGACCAGCGCTACCAAGTGATTACCCTGCGCGTGGTCGGCAACCAGGTGTTCGCCGGCGGCCTCGCGGCCCATGTGGTACCGAGCACCCTGCCCCAGGCCATTGCCACCCTCAAACAACCTTAAGGAGCACGCTATGCGTCATTTCATCCTCGGCGCCCTGGCGCTGGTCCTGCTTGCCGGCTGCGCCACCCCGCCGCCACCGGAACCTGGCAGCGCCGCCAGCAAGATCGTGGTGATGGGCAAGTTCAAGGGTATCGCCGTCGGTGCTATTCGCGTTGCACGCGAGAACGGCTTCCTCACCGCCAAGGTGCAGTTGAGCAACGTCACCAGCAGCAACCAGACCATGTATTACCGCTTCGCCTGGCTGGGGGCCGACGGCTTCCCGGTGGGCGAGGAAGACACCTGGAAAGTACTGAACCTGTATGCCAACCAGGCAACCTTCCTGCCGGCCATCGCCAACTTGCCGCAGGCAGCGGACTTCCGTCTTGAAGTCAAAACCCCTTGAGCCGTCCCCTTCTTATGCTCCAGAGAGATGTCCCCATGTTTGCACGCTTTTCGATTCTCGCCGTGGTTGCCGTCCTGGCCAGCGGTTGCACCAATACTTCACCCGTACTGGGCAGCAAGAACATCAGCTACGGCGACACCAAGGCCGTGGAAACGGTGACCAACGAGTTCGGTTCCACCGACCTGCAGATGATCGCCGAAAGCATGACCCGCTCCCTGGCACAGTCCGGCATCCTGCAGGGCCGCCCGGTGGTGCAGGTGTATGACGTGAAGAACAAGACCAGCGAGTACATCGACACCCGCGAGATCACCACGTCGATCAAGACCCAACTGATGAAAACCGGCACCGCGCGCTTCGCCAGCGACAACACCGACATGCAGAGCCAAGTCGACCAGCTCAAGCTGCAGAATCAAAGCGGTCTGTACAAGAAATCCACCGTGAGCAAGACCGGCAACATGGTCGCGGCCAAGTACCGCCTGGAAGGTTCGATCAGTTCCATCGTCAAGCGCAGCTCGGACTACAAGGACGTGTTCTACAAGTTCAGCCTGCAGCTGATCGATGTCGAGAGCGGCCTGGCCGAGTGGATGGACGAAAAAGAAATCCGCAAGACTACGGAGCGCTGAACAATGCGTGCATGGATTGGCATGATCGGCCTGCTGTGCGCCTTTGGCGCCTCGGCCGCGCCGAAGATCGCGGTGACCGACCTGGCCTACGAGGCGCGGGTCGAGGAGTACATCCACCAGGTCTCGGCCAGCAACAACTTCCAGGCAAGCGGCTACCACGCCAGCGGCGCCTCGAACTACAGCGAGTACGAAAGCCGTACCAGCTACATCGAGCAGACCGAGCTGCGTAAGTTCAGCGGCGACATCAAGGGCGAGATCCTCAAGTCCCGCCAGTTTCAACTGGTGCAGGGCACGCCGTACACCGCCGACGCCAAGGCTGATGTCTACGACGTGATCAAACGCATCAAGGCCGGCAACTTCAAGGGCGCGGACTACGTGCTGTTCGGCACCCTGTCCGACATCGACTTCACCCAGGACATCAACGCCCTGGACCACACCAACAGCTACTCGGCGGTGTTGGGCCTGACCCTGGTGGCGGATTTCAGCCTGATCAATACGCGCACCTTTGAGATCACCTCGGCGTTCACCGCCATGGGCGAGGGCCAGGACACCAAGTTGGTGAGCAGCCGCGATGTGCGCGTGAGCCTCAATCGCCCACGGGTGGTGAAAGAAGTGTCGAAAGCGTTGGGTGAGGATGTGGCAAGGCAGTTGGCGGAACAACTGGGCGGTGGGTACCAAGACCCTGGCCAGCCGGCAGTGCGCAATAACCTGCCACGGGATGAAGCGCCGAAGATCTTGCGCTGAGCCCTGACTTCAAAGCCAACACAAAACCTTGTGGGAGCAAGCCCGCTCCCACATGTTTAGTTCGGCTTTTTCAGCTCAATCGCGGTTCACGCCGTGGCGCGATGCAAGCTGGCGAGGAAACCCGCAGCCCCCACGAACAACCCGGCAAACGTGCGGTTCATGCGTTTTTGCTGCTTAGGCGTACGCAACAGACGCAGCACCTTCGACGCCAACCCGGTATACCCCGCCATCACGATCATATCGACGCTGATCATGGTCGCGCCGAGGATCAGGTACTGGATCAGCAGCGGCGCCTGCGGGTTAACGAACTGTGGCAACACCGCGAGCATGAACACCAGGGCCTTGGGGTTACTGGCATTGACCAGGAAACCTCGGAACATCATCGCCATCGGCTTGCCGACAGGGCGTGGGGTCGCGTCATCGGTCATGTCCATGGGCAGGGCGCGCCATTGCTTGATGGCCAGGTACACCAGATACGCCACACCAAACCACTTGATCGCATAGAACGCCGTAGAAGACGCTGCCAGGATGGCACCCAGCCCGCAGGCCACCACGGCAATCTGCATCGCCAGGCCCACTTGCAGGCCGATGGCGTTCCAGTAGCCGCGCAGGAAACCGTATTGCAGGCCGCTGGACATCGAAGCGATGGCACCGGCGCCTGGGGAAAGAGAGATGATCCAACTGGCCAGGAAAAAGGCCAGCCACGTATCGAGTGCCATTGCACACCTCGGGAGAGAGTCAGCGTTATGCCTTAAGCTAACTCCGCCGACCAAAGGCTGGCTATAGATTTTTACAAGATGTGAATGCTAGCGATCGCCCGGGAACACATGGGTGCCGGGCCAACGTCGCACCGAGCGCTGGAAGAACAGGCTGTTAGGCACCTGCACGATGGCGCTGTCGGTGCCGGCCTCTTCCACTTCGATCAGCGTGGTGTAGAGCAGGTTGATCGCCACGACACGGCCTTTCACGCCCGGTTTGTCGACGGTATCCACCAGTTCGACGATATCGCCGAGACGAAACGGCCCGACGGTAAAGATCAGGATCGCGCACAGCAGGTTGGACAGCACCGACCACATGGCGAAAAACGCCACCGCCGCCACCGCGACAAACCCCGACAGCGCCGTCCACAACACTGTGGCGGATACGCCCAGGCGACCCAGCACAAAAATCAGCGCACTGCCCATGATCAGCCAGCGCAGGCCGCCACGCAGTGGCATCAGCAGCTGCGGCGGGAACGGGTAGCGCTCACCCAGGCGGGTCAGGCCTTTGGCGACAAAACGCTGGGCAAGGTAACCGGCCAGCAGGATCAGCAGGATTTGCACGCCGATCCATACAGGTTCAATCCATTGCGCCGGGAGCGGCAACTGCAACGCATCCATCAGGACAGCGCCTCCAGCTCCGCTTGCAGGGTTTCGAGCAATTCGAGCGCTTCCATCCAGGTTTCCTCCAGTTGCCCTTCGCGCACCTTGAGCTTGGCCTGTTCGGCGAGCAGGTCGCGCAGTTCGTCCTTGCGCGCCGCTTCGTACACGGCGCTATCGCCCAGGCTGACTTCGATCCTGGCCAGGCGCTCGTGCACCTTGCCCAGCTCGGCTTCCAGCTTGTCGGCTTCGCGCTTGTGCGGCGCCAACTGCTGGCGCAACGCGGCGGCGGCCTGGCGTTGGGCTTTCTTGTCGGTCTTGTCCGGGTTTACCGGGGTATTGCTCACCGGCGCATTGCGCAGACGGTAATCCGTCAGCCAGCGCGCGTAGTCATCCAGGTCGCCGTCGAACTCTTCGACTTTGCCATCGGCCACCAGCAGGAAGTTGTCGGTGGTGCTTTTGAGCAAGTGGCGATCGTGAGACACCACCAGTACCGCACCGCTGAACTCCTGCAGGGCCATGGTCAACGCCAGGCGCATTTCCAGGTCCAGGTGGTTGGTGGGTTCGTCGAGCAACAGCAGGTTGGGCCGGTCCCAGGCAATGAGCGCCAGGGCCAGGCGGGCTTTTTCGCCGCCGGAGAAATTCAGCACCGGCTCGTCGATACGCGCACCACGGAAGTCGAAACCGCCGAGGAAGTCGCGCAGGGTTTGCTCACGCTCGGTTGGCGCCAGGCGTTGCAGGTGCAGCAACGGGCTGGCCTTGGCGTCAAGGGAGTCCAACTGATGCTGGGCGAAATAGCCCACCACCAGGTTCTCGCCACGGGTCAGGCGGCCGGCCAGGGGCTGCAACTCACCCGAGAGGTTCTTGATCAGCGTCGACTTGCCCGCACCATTAGGGCCAAGCAAACCGATCCGCGCACCCGGCGTGAGCTGCAACTTGACCTTTTCCAGGATGGTCTTGTCGCCATAACCCAGGCGAGCCTCCGAGAGGTCCAACAACGGGCTGGAGATCTTCACTGACTCGCGGAACACGAAGTCGAACGGCGAATCGACATGAGCCGCCGACAGCTCTTCCATGCGCTCCAACGCCTTGATCCGGCTCTGGGCCTGGCGGGCCTTGGTGGCCTGGGCCTTGAACCGGGCGATGTAGCTTTCCATGTGCGCGCGCTGCGCCTGCTGCTTCTCGTAGGCCTGTTGCTGCTGGGCCAGACGCTCGGCACGCGCACGCTCAAACGCGGTGTAGCCGCCACGGTAGAGGGTGATTTTCTTCTGTTCGACGTGGGCAATGTTGTCGACCACGGCGTCGAGGAAGTCTCGGTCGTGGGAAATCAGCAGCAAAGTGCCCTGGTAGCTCTTGAGGAAATCCTCCAGCCACAGGATCGCATCGAGGTCCAAGTGGTTGGTCGGTTCGTCGAGCAGCAACAGGTCCGAAGGGCACATCAGCGCCTGGGCCAGGTTCAGGCGCATGCGCCAGCCGCCGGAGAAGTCGGCGACCGGGCGATCCATCTGTTCGTTGGTAAAACCAAGGCCGGCAAGCATCTTGCGGGCACGGGCGTCGGCGGTGTAGCCATCGGCGCTGTCCAGTTCCGAGTGCAGGCGGGCCTGGGCGGCGCCATCCTGGGCTTTCTCGGCCTCGGCCAGGGCGTGTTGCACCTGGCGCAGGCGCAGGTCGCCATCGAGCACATAGTCGATCGCAATGCGGTCCAGGGTGTCGATCTCCTGGCGCATATGGGCGATGCGCCAGTCGGCCGGCAGCAGGCAATCCCCGGAATCCGGGGTCAGCTCACCCAGCAGCAGGGCAAACAACGTGGATTTGCCGGCGCCGTTGGCACCGATCAGGCCGGCTTTGTGACCGGCGTGCAGGGTCAGCTCGGCGTCTTCGAGAAGACGCTGCGGGCCACGCTGTAATGTTAGGCTTTGAAGTCGGATCATAATGGCGGCGGAGTCTACCAGCTTCGTTGCCCGCTGGCTTGGGTGTGAATATGTGCGCTGACCTATGGAGCTTTGCCCTCTCGACCTACGCCCGCCCAGGCGTCGAAGCCATGTGCCTGCGCTTGCAGGAACAAGGCGCGAATGTGTGCCTGCTGCTTTGTGGAGCATGGCTGGAACAACGGCAGGTGGTAATGACTGCCGAGCGCATCCAGGCACTCCAGCAAATCGCCGGACCTTGGCAGGCGCGGGTGATCGAACCGTTACGACAAGTGCGCCTGCAATGGCGCGGCCTGGCGCAGCAGGATGAGCCATTGGCGGCATTACGTGAAAGGGTCAAAACCCTGGAGCTGGATGCCGAACGGCAATTGTTGATGCGACTTGAAGCGCTGGCGCGGGCATGGCCGCCAGGTGACAGGGCGGATCAACCACGATGGCTGGAAGGTTTGGCGGCTGAGGATACCGCCAACCTTGACCACGACGCGCTGCGGCAGCTGCGCGTCGTGGTCACCAGCACTTAGGAAGCGCTGGTTGGAGTGGTGCTTGGCGCTACCGGAGCAGTCGTGCTGCTGGCCGGTGCGGTTGGAGCGGTGGTGGCTGCCGGGGCAGCCGGGCTCACTGGCTTGGCCGGTGCTGGTTTGACGACAGCTGGTTTGGCAGCAGCAGGTTTGGTGGCGGGTTTTGCAACTGGCTTCGCGGCTGGTTTTGCGGCAGCGGTTTTAGCAACTGGTTTGGCGGCTGGTTTTGCAGCAGCGGTCTTAGCAGCTGGCTTGGCGGCTGGTTTTGCAGCAGCGGTCTTAGCAGCTGGCTTGGCGGCTGGTTTTGCAGCAGCGGTCTTAGCAGCTGGCTTGGCGGCTGGTTTTGCAGCAGCGGTTTTAGCCGCTGGCTTGGCGGCTGGTTTTGCGGCAGCAGTTTTAGCAACTGGCTTGGCAGCTGGTTTTGCGGCAGCAGTTTTAGCAACTGGCTTGGCAGCTGGTTTTGCGGCAGCAGTTTTAGCAACTGGCTTGGCGGCTGGTTTTGCGGCAGCGGTTTTAGCAACTGGCTTTGCGGCTGGTTTTGCGGCAGCGGTTTTAGCAGCTGGCTTGGCGGCTGGTTTTGCGGCAGCGGTTTTAGTCGCTGGCTTTGCAGCAGCCGTTTTAGCTGTTGGCCTGGCAGCAGCTGGCTTTTTCGCAGCGCTCACCGCAACAGCTTTTGCAGGGGTACGCGCACCCAGCACTTTCGCTACGGCTTCTTTCACACGGCCAACGCCCTGGGCCAGTTTCAGGCTTTCTTGAGCGTCTTTTTTGAGCTGGGAAATGTAGGTGCGAGTTTCAGCTTGGCGTTCCTTGAGAGCGTCCAGCAGGTCCTCAAGTTCTTTGACAGCGTCCTTGGCTTTGGCTTGTGCCTTGGCCTTGCCTGCGGTGGCGGCGTCTTGCAGTTTGGTGCGGGACTTGTGCAGTTTTTCTTGGGCTTTACCGCGTTGTTTTTCCAGCTTGGCGAGCAGCTTTTCTGCATCGGCCAAGGCTTGGGAGCAAGCGCTTTCCAGATGTTCGAGCAGGCTGCCCGACAGTTGTTGGAGTAAGTGCAACGGGGTATTTACAGGCTTCTGTTTGGCCGACATGGTTTACCTCCTGGCTGACGTGGGTGCGGCTCATACTAGCCCTCTGCTCTTACCGCCGCTAGGCCATGTTGACAGTATCGTTTGACTTGCGTTGCACCCTTCGAAAATTCTTATCGATATAACGAAAATACGCCGCCCTTTTTGCGTATCCACACTGGCATAATCCGTCGCACTTTCGGCGGGAGAAACCCCATGTCGCGTTACTTTTTTCTGGTACTTGGCCTGGCGATTTCCGTGGCCAATGCAAGCGAACAATCGCCGTCCAACACTGCGGTTCAAGATCAGCACGACCTCGCTTACAGCCTGGGCGCGAGCCTCGGCGAACGGCTGCGCCAGGAAGTCCCGGATCTGCAGATCCAGGCCCTGGTCGACGGTCTCAAGCACGCCTATCAAGGCAAACCCCTGGCGCTGGATAACGCCCGCATCGAACAGATTCTTGCCCAGCATGAAGCGCAAAATGAAGCCGATGCGCAGGCACCTCAAAGCGAAAAGGCGCTGGCCGCCGAACAGCAATTTTTAACCAAGGAAAAATCGGCAACCGGTGTGCGTGAGTTGGCGAATGGCGTCCTGCTCACAGAACTTGCGCCTGGCAGCGGCAACAAGCCGGGCGTGAATGACCAGGTTCAAGTGAAGTACGTAGGGCGACTGCCCGATGGCACGGTGTTCGACCAGAGCACGCAGCCCCAGTGGTTTCGCCTGGACAGTGTCATCAGCGGCTGGAGCAGCGCCTTGCAACAGATGCCAGTCGGCGCAAAATGGCGCCTGGTGATTCCCTCGGCACAGGCTTATGGCGCCGATGGTGCCGGCGAGTTGATCCCGCCTTATACGCCACTGGTGTTCGAGATCGAATTGCTCGGCACTCGCCATTGACCCAATAAAAAACGGTGCGTTATGCGCACCGTTTTTTTTACCGCCATCGAGGATCAGGCCTGGATAGCCGGCTCTTCCCTGTGCGCGTTGTGCAGCACTTCGATCAGGCAGTCTTCCCACTCGAAACGCTCATGAAGCAGACCGCCGAGCTCCTTGAATTTTTCAGCCACACACTTTCCTTGATCGCAAAGGTCATTGAAAGCCAGCAATTTCTCTGTGATCACATCGATGCGCGGGTAAATGGTCTCGGCCAACTCCAGACCACGCTTGTCGTTGAAGGCTTCCGCTTCCTTGGTGAGTTGGCTGTAAATACTCAAATGGCCCGCAGACACGTAATCGACCAATACAACGCAGAAATCCTGCAGCAGCTCACGCTTCTCAGCCAGCACTTCCGGCTCGGCGCCCAGCTCATCAAAAGCCAGAACCAATCTGCGACGTTCGTCCAACCATTTGTCGATCAGCGTGTGCACCCCACCCCAGCGTTCCCGAGCATTCTTGCAACGTTCCAACATGATGTTCTCTCTTCCCTATTAGGGGCGCTGCCGCCTGATACCCGCGCAACACTTCAAGGATAAAGCAGCTGCGGGGCAGAGCCGACTCTGACAAACGGTTTCAATAACGCATGTGGGCCAGATTATGCCCGCATCACTATGGCTTCAAGGTACGCAGGAGAGAAAGTTCATACAAGCGTTTAATCCCGTCCTACAAACCAAGACTTGCGTTCAATGCCTTGCCGGGCGCAAACGCTGGCTCAAAAACAGCCGTGAAAACTGCATGACACCGAGCGCCAACATCGCCAGGAAGAACAACAGGCTCCACTCGGGAAGACTCAAGTCAAACAGCGTCCAGTTGATTTCGACGCAGTCGAGAGTGCCTTCGACGGCCAACTGCAATGTCTGCCAAAACGACAGGTTATCGAGCATATGGCTCACGCTGGGCCAGCAATCGGCGGCCTGGTCCGGCGCGGCATTTTGTAGCAGCACCTGGCGCACGGCGGTGAGGGCACCCAGCAACGCACAGACCATGCTTGCCCCCCCATACAAGTAGACGGCGGAGCGCTTGGGGCCATGAATGGCGGCCACCAGGTTGACCAACGTGAAGGCAGCCAGGAAGACCCGCTGCATCTGGCACAGGAAACAAGGGCGCAACGATGCGCCGAATTCAAGATAAAAGGACGCACCCAACGTCAGCGCACCCGCTATGAATGCAAGGAAAAACAAGGAGCGTGAAGGGGCCAAAGACATGCTTTATCCGCACCGCAAAAGATAGGTCGTTACGGTAGAGGAAAGGCCTGACCCCTTTCAATACGCACCAGAGCAGACAATTCCGTGAGAACGTAGGGACATCCCGTCAGAGGCCGAAAGACCTAAGCCAGTTGAACGTAGGAGTTTGCTGCGAAACCTCATAGCCCCCCTGCATACCAGTGATTGAAGGGCTGGCTGTCAGACGCATCCGAGCCAACCCTAGCCCCCTTTCCTACCTCAAACCCGGGCAGGAACTGGCAGCGGAGACGCCAGCAAGCGGCTATCCAACAGCCCCAGACCTTCCTGGAATAACTGATTGCTGCGTTCGGTATCGCCCAGTTGGGCCAACAGCCGTGCCAATTCGGCACAGGCCTCGGGATTGCGCTGCACGTTCAGGCTGCTTTCCAGATAGTCACGCGCTTTGCCCCACAGGCTGTTTTGCAGGCACAGACGCCCCAACGTCAGCAGCAGGCTGGCATCGCCCGAGTGGTCCTTGAGCCAACCTTCGGCAAACTTCAATTGCCGCGCCGGGTCACTGCCACGCAACAGGCCGTAGAGGCGGATCAGGTGGCTGTCGTACTTGCGCTTGATGGCGACACGCAACGCCTCCTCGGCCTTGGCATCGGCACCCAACTGGCGCAGTTGCTCGGCATAGGCAAGCACCAACTGCGGCTCCTGGCGCTGGGCCGAAGTGAGTTGCTGCCAGGCCCGCTCAAGGGATTGCAAGCCCGCTTCACCCTGCTCTTCACGCTGGGCCGCCAGGCTCAGGTTTTCACCCCAGGCGCGACGCTCAAGTTCGGCCAACTCACTGGCGGGCAGCACTTTGTCCTTACGCAGTTCCGGCAGCAGGCGGATCACCGACGACCAGTCACCCCGCTGCTGGTGCAGACGTTGCAACTGGCGCAGCACCTGAGCGTTATGGGGATGACGCTCGTGCATGGCCTGCAAGGTGGTCAGCGCGCCTTCGCTATCGCCACGGTCCAGTTGCAGTTGTGCATGGCTCAGGGCGACTGCCAGCTCGGCCTGGGGCTGACGCTCCAGAGCGCGCTCCAGCAAACCATCCGACTCTTCATAGCGCCCCAGCTCATTCGCTGCCCGGGCGGCGCCAAGGTAGTACAACAATGGCTGGCGTTCAGCCTCGGCGGCACGGTGCAGATGGCGTTCGGCACTGGCCCAGCGCCCTTCTGCAAGGTCCATCTGGCCCTGCTCGATAGCGATCTGCACGCGGCGACTGCGATTGCGCCGCGACCACGGGTTGACCACGCCACCGGACGTGCTGACCAGGCTCAGCAGCACGCGCAGCAGGTAGATCGCCAGGCCGATGACAAACACCGCCACCAGGGTTGCCCACAGGCTCGACTCATAGTGCAGTACATGAGGGTAGGTAATCAGCACATAGCCGGCGTGTTTCGAAATGCCAACAGCCAGCGCGAGGGCAATCGCAATCGCCAGCACCAGGATCACATAGAAACGCTTCATCGGCTCTACTCCTGGGTCGCCGGCATACTCGCCGCCTTGGCTTCGTCGGCAGACAGATGACGACGTTCAAGATAGGCCTGTACTGCGGCCAGGCTCGCGGCCAGGTCCGGCGTCACCACCGAGACGGCCTTGGGTTCAAGCTCGGCGATACGCGCCAGCATCGCCTTGCTTTGCGGATTGTCCTGGTTGAAGTTGTCCTGCAGTACGCTGCGCGCTTCGCCCAGGGAGCGGCTGTACACCGCCGACTCGCCATTGAGCGCCGCCCACTGAGCCTGCTCCAGGGCCAGGCTGAGGGCCAGGCGTACCTGGTTCAGGCCTTGGCCGGCCAGCAGCGGGCGGATGTTGTCATCGGGGTTGAAGTCGATCCGGAAATAACGGGAAATCTGCTCCCACCATTGACTCCAGCGGCTGTCCGTATCGGTGGTCGGGCGCCCCTCGGACGCGGGCTCGGTCAGTTGGTATTCGGGGGCAATGGCCGCCAGTTGCACGACCTGATCCCGCAGGGCGGCCAACTGCAGGTACAGCCCGGTGCGGTCCGGCTGTTCGGTGCTGCGCAACGCGGCCAGGCTCTTGGCCAATTGCTCGCGGGCGGCGAAGGAGCCGGGATCGCTCTGTTCACGCAGGATTTCATCGGCCCCCTGAACCAACGCCTGGGCGCTGTTGATGTCCTGCAGGGCGGACAAGCGCAAGCTCGCCAGGCGAATCAGATGCTCGGCCTCGGCCAGGCGCCAGTCCTTGCGGCTTGCACCCAAAACGGTTTCCAGACGCTGGTTCAAGCGCTGCTGATCACCCTGCAATTGGGCGACCAGCCGGCGGCGCTCCTCCAGCTCGTCCGCACCCGGCAACTGGGCCAGACGCGTGGCCAGCTGTTGCTGGCTTTGCTTGAGGGACTGGGATTGGTCGTCCAGGGCCTGCACCTGGCCCAGCTGTTGCTGGCTGCTGGCTTGCAGGGCGCGGACCTGCCAGATCCCCCAACCGCCAGCGGCAACACCGGCGGCCCCCAGCAGCAGGGCGACAACTGCCAGGCCATTGCCACGGCGCGGCGCGGTGACCGGTGACTCAACCGGCGCATCAAGTGCGGGTTGGGTTTCTTCTTTGGGCAAGGCTGTTTCGCTCACGTATCCGTCCTTTGCGTATCAGAGAGTGGGGTCGGGAGCCTCATAGGGCAACGCTGCCCAACGCCGCTAACAAAGCCGCGGCACTCGCGCCGCGACAATCCACAACTTTTTCTGCGCCAGCGGCCCGCGCCATCTCATAGACTCGCGGGCTGGGCACGAACAACGGCAGCTGCGCCACCTGTGGCCAATCGGGGCCGGCCAGGGACTGCAGGTGCAAAAAACCCTGCCCACTGCTGACCACCAGGCCGTTCAAGCGTTCCAACTGGATACGTTGCATCAGTACCCCAGCGTCGTAGGCCGGAAGGAAACGGCGGTACAACTCCAGGTACTCGACACTAGCACCTCTCTCGCGCAAACGCTCAGCCAGCAGCTCCCGGCCGCCCTCGCCGCGCAGGATCAACACCCGGGCATCGGGGCGTGCGATAGCCTCGCGCAACGCCGGCAGTTGAAGCAAGGCCTCGCTGTCGTCGCCGGTCGTTGGAGAGTGGACATTAAGGCCGTGACCCGCCAGTACCTGCGCGGTGGCGGCACCGACGCTGAACCACTGCAACTGTGGCCAGGCATGATCCAGCTGTTGCAAGGCAAGCCGCGCGGCCGGCTTGCTGACCACGATCACCGCGCAATAACGGCTCAAGTCAACAAAGATCGCCCGCTGTTCAGGGCTGACAGGCAAGGGCTCGATCTCCAGCAAGGGCAAGCTGCTGCTGAAGATGCCAGCGTCGGACAACGTCGCCGCCAGAGCCGCCGACTCCTCGGCGGGCCGCGTCAGCAGCACTCGCCAATCGGTCACTGCGGGCCGGCCTCGCCATAGACCTTTTGCAGAATGGCGCCAGCGCCCTTGTCCAGCAACGCCTCGGCCACCTGGATGCCCAAGGCAGTGGCGTCGCGCTGCGGGCCACGTACTTCGGCGGTCAGCAGCGTTCCGCCATCCGGATCACCGACCAGGCCGCGCAACCAGAGGGTTTCGCCTTCAAGCACGGCGTAGCAGGCAATCGGCACCTGGCAGCCGCCGTTAAGGTGTTTGTTCAGGGCACGCTCGGCAGTGACCCGCACGTCGGTGTCGTGGTGATCAAGCGGCTTGAGCAGGGCGTGAATTTCATTGTCGGCGGTGCGACATTCGATGCCGACGGCACCCTGCCCTCCAGCAGGCAAGCTGTCTTCGACGCTGATGGCTGAGGTGATACGGTCTTCGAAGCCCAGACGGATCAAGCCGGCGGCGGCGAGGATGATCGCGTCATACTCACCGGCATCCAGCTTGGCCAGGCGGGTGTTGACGTTGCCGCGCAGGAAGCGGATCTGCAGGTCCGGGCGACGCGTCAACAACTGAGCCTGACGGCGCAGGCTGGAGGTGCCGACGATGCTGCCCAGGGGCAACTCGTCCAAGGCGGCATACGTGTTGGAAACAAAGGCATCGCGCGGGTCTTCGCGCTCGCAGATACAAAACAGACCCAGGCCTTCTGGGAAGTCCATGGGCACGTCTTTCATCGAGTGCACGGCGATGTCAGCTTCGTTTTCCAGCAAGGCGGTTTCCAGTTCCTTGACGAACAGGCCCTTGCCGCCAATTTTCGAGAGCGGCGAGTCGAGCAGCTTGTCGCCGCGACTGACCATGGGCACCAGGGACACCTTGAGGCCGGGGTGGGCCTGTTCAAGACGTGCTTTGACGTATTCGGCCTGCCACAAGGCCAGGGCGCTTTTACGAGTGGCGATGCGGATTTCGCGAGAGGACATGGATCAATCCGTACTGAATAGATACGGCAGATAATAACAGCTCAGGTAAATACGCTTTGATTTGAATCAGCAAGTACGGGGCCTCCCTGGCCGCGTCGCACCGGGATAAGGACTGCAGGCCTCGCCAAAGCCCTCGGGCTAAAGCTGCTGCATCATCTTGCGCACGCCAGCGACATGCCGGCGACTGACGATCAAGGCATCGCCGTTAAGCCCTTTGAGGAACAACTGAAAGTGCCCCAGCGGCGTGCGTTGCAGGCGTTCGATGCGCTCGCGGGCCACCAGTGCGTTGCGATGGATACGCACGAAGCGGTCGCCGAACTCGTCCTCAAGGGCCTTGAGTGGCTCATCGAGCAACACTTCGCCGGCCTCATGACGCAGGGTCACGTATTTGTGGTCGGCAATAAAATAGACCACCTGATTCAAGGGGATCAGTTCGATGCCTTTGCGTGTGCGAGCGCTGATATGGCTGCGAGGCCCGTTGCCACTTTGGGCGGCCGGCTGGGTCAACGCGGCAAGCTGTGCCCGGTTGGGCCGCTCGGCCTTTTTCAAAGCTCTGAGCAACGCATCGGCAGTCGCAGGCTTGACCACGAAGCTCACGCCACTGGCTTCCAGCGTCTGCGCGGCAAATTCTTCCTGGCCGGCGCACAACACCACCGCGGGAGGAGATTCGCGCTCACTCAAGCGGGCGGCGACTTGCAGGCCATCAAGACCCGACATGCGGATATCGAGCAGCACGACATCGGGCTTGAGGCTGTCGATCAACGTCAATGCCTCCTCGCCGTTGGTGGCGCTCGGTTCAAGGACTGTATAACCCTCAAGCTCACTGACCAGACGGTTCAGTCGCTCGCGGGCTTGGGGTTCGTCATCAACGATCAGGACATTCATATTGCGCTGGATTCCTGCGTGAGTCTCGCACAAGGATAGCGTAGACAGGTGCGGTGACTTGCGTCACAGCGATCCACGCTAAGACTAGCGCGAGCGGCAAAAAGTGCCCCAAGAGCGGCACCCATATTTACCCGGACCTGTTCAATAGCGCCCAAGACCCGCTGCCTTCGCGCAGCGTCATAGGGTTTGCTGATACACAATCCGAATACCCCCCTTTTAAATGGATAGTCTGGGCTATGACCGCATTACCCGACTTTGGTGCATTCACACACTATCAGTCCAACTGTAGACGCTCGCCAAGACGACATTGCTCAATCGTCAAATATCGTATCAATAAGCATCTGCCTCCAGTCTCTTCTCGGACGCGATCGGCGGCAAGGCACTTAGCCATCCTTTGCACAAATAAAAATGCCGACGACCCACAACACCGCCTGCGCGGGCAACCCTGTTATTATCGCCGGCACACTTCCATGCCTCCTTAATAAGCAGACCACGAGCGAATCCATGAGCACCGACAAGACCAACCAGTCCTGGGGCGGCCGCTTCAGTGAACCCGTCGACGCCTTCGTCGCCCGCTTCACCGCCTCCGTCACCTTCGACCAGCGCCTGTACCGCCACGACATCATGGGTTCCATCGCCCACGCCACGATGCTGGCCAAGGTTGGCGTGCTGACCGACGCCGAGCGCGACAGCATCATCGACGGCCTGACCACCATTCGCAGTGAAATCGAAGCCGGTACGTTCGACTGGCGCGTCGACCTGGAAGACGTGCACATGAATATCGAGGCCCGCCTCACCGACCGTATCAGTGTGACCGGCAAGAAACTGCACACCGGCCGTAGCCGTAATGACCAGGTGGCGACCGATATCCGCCTGTGGCTGCGCGACGAAATCGACTTGATCCTGTCCGAAATCACCCGCCTGCAAAAAGGTCTGCTGGAGCAGGCCGAGCGTGAATCGGACACCATCATGCCCGGCTTCACTCACCTGCAGACCGCACAACCCGTAACCTTCGGCCACCACCTGCTGGCCTGGTTCGAGATGCTCAGCCGCGACTACGAGCGCCTGGTGGATTGCCGCAAGCGCGCCAACCGCATGCCGTTGGGCAGCGCCGCGCTGGCCGGCACCACCTACCCGATCGACCGCGAGTACACCGCACAGTTGCTGGGTTTTGACGCCGTGGGCGGCAACTCCCTGGACGGCGTGTCCGACCGCGACTTCGCCATCGAATTCTGCGCCGCCGCCAGCATCGCGATGATGCACCTGTCGCGCTTCTCCGAAGAGCTGGTGCTGTGGACCAGCGCGCAGTTCCAGTTTATCGACCTGCCGGACCGCTTCTGCACCGGCAGCTCGATCATGCCGCAAAAGAAAAATCCCGATGTGCCCGAGCTGGTGCGGGGCAAGAGCGGCCGCGTATTCGGTGCACTGATGGGCCTGCTGACCCTGATGAAAGGCCAACCACTGGCCTACAACAAGGACAATCAGGAAGACAAGGAACCGCTGTTCGACGCCGCCGACACCTTGCGCGACTCGCTGCGCGCCTTTGCCGACATGATCCCGGCGATCAAGCCCAAGCACACCATCATGCGCGAAGCGGCCTTGCGCGGTTTCTCCACCGCAACAGACCTGGCGGACTACCTGGTACGCCGTGGCCTGCCGTTCCGTGACTGCCACGAAATCGTCGGCCATGCCGTGAAATACGGCGTAGACACCGGCAAGGACCTGGCGGAAATGAGCCTGGAAGAACTGCGCCAGTTCAGCGACCAGATCGAGCAGGATGTATTTGCCGTACTGACCCTGGAGGGCTCGGTGAATGCCCGTAACCATGTAGGCGGCACTGCGCCGGCGCAGGTGAAGGCAGCTGTCGCGCGCGGCCAGGCCCTGCTCGCCAGCCGCTAAGAACTTCGCTGGCAGGCCAGCTCCCACATTTGAGAGGTTCACACATCAAAATGTGGGAGTGGGCTTGCCCACGATAGCGTCCCCACAGACGCCAAAAATCTATTTTTTTGCCGCAATCATCGCCATAAACGCCGGCATCGCCGCCTCCCGATCCGCCGCCACTTTCTTGGCATTGGGCATCTCGTGCAGCCGTTCCAGCAACGCCTTCGCCTTCGGCAACTCAGCCAGTAGATCCAGCCCAAACAGCTTCTCGCCCACGCCACGGGCCAGATCCAGGCTGTACAAGAAATACAGATCCGCAATCGTGAAGCTCTCTCCCGCCACAAAGGGTGCGAATGTGCCGTGTCTGCCCAGAGAACTGATCCCCAGCAACAACTCCGCCTTAGACTTCTCCTTGATCGCCTCCGGCACCTGCATGCCAAAAAATGCTTCGGCGAAACATGCACGCGCGGGCAGTTCGATGTACAGCTCGATTTCCCGGCACAGCGCCAGCACCTGGGCACGCTGGAACGGGTCGGCCGGAAGCAGCGCTGGTCCTTCCTGGGTTTGCTCGATGTATTCGAGGATCACACTGGTTTCGTTGATAAAGCCCTGCTTGACGCCCAACACCGGCACCTTGCCCCTGGGGCTTACTTTCAGTGCCTCTGGGGTTTGGCCGGGATAAAACGGCATCTCTTCGAACGGCAGCCCTTTCTCCAGCAACGCCAGTTTCACCATGTTGTAATAGTTGCTGACCGAAAATCCGTAAAGCTTGAGCATCGCAAAGCCTCCAGGCCGTGTGCGGGGTTGGCCGCAAGAGTTATAGTGCCAATGGCCCGACCTGACCAGCAGCATCACCTGCCTGAATAGCGGTAGACTGGCGCCCTTTTCTTGAGGAGCCTGCCATGAGCGAGCCGACCGACATCGACGACGACGACGACGACGAAGAATTCACCAAAAACACCCTGATCAAAACGATCGAAAACCAGATCGAGAGCGACAACCCGCCTGCCGCCAAGGCCACTTTCAACAAGCTGAAGTTGGTGGGCTACGAGCGCGAAGAGATCCTGAACCTGATGGCTCACGTGCTGGCTTTCGAAATCGACGCCATGCTGGACGAAAACCGTGCATTCAATACCGAATGGTATGAAAAAGCACTGCGAGCACTGCCTGAGCTGCCGCCTGAAAAGGAATAGTCCCGGCAAGCAGTAACACGCTGGACAGTTCGGCAAAGTGCGTTCACCTTATGGCCTGCTAGTCTCTAATAAATTTTAGAACGTCTGGAGTCCTTATGTCGTATACCCCTGAGTTGGTTGCCGAACTGGAAATCCTTGCACTCTTCAACCTGGGCAGCTCCCAGGAAGGTCTGAAAGTCCACCAGACCGCTGCGCCCTCCGCCATCGCTGCTGCCAAGCGCCTCCATGCAAAAGGGCTTATCGACCAGCCGGACGGAGGCTACCTGACCAGCCTTGGCCGGGACGCTGCAGAGCAGGCTCAAACCCTGCTGACCATTCTTACTACCGCCAGCACCAAAGAAGCCGCCTGACACCTGATACCGCCCATGGAGTCCGCGCCCTGCGGATTCCGAGGGCGTTGCGGTGCAAGTGCGAAAATTCTGACATCAAAACTCAGTTCCCTCTAAACCTCCTACGCGAGTGGCTGTAAACTCCTACACGGCCGCCCACGTCGGGCCCTGCGAGCCACCGAGTTCGACATGACCCGCACCCATGAAATCCGCCCCGACCTGGACGAAGGCATCGACCGCAAGGTGCTGGCTCAGTTGCGCGCGCGGTTCATGACCCTTAATGAAGGCCGTCTGGCCCGTGCCATCGAGGGGCTCACGCCGCGCCAGCAGAGCGTGCTGACACTGCTGCCGTTGTTCTTTCACGTCAATCATCCACTGCTGCCGGGCTATGTGTCGGGCGGCACGCCTGCCGGGCTGTCGAACTTCGAACCCGATACCCAGGCCCTGGCCGAAGCCCAACGCCTGACGCGCTCGTTCTCTTATAAACCGCGCCCCGGCAACCAGCCCAGGCCGATCCACGGCCTGTTCCTGATGGGCAGCCTCGGCACCCTGGCGCAGGCGGACCAGAGCGATATGGACGTGTGGGTGTGCCACGCACCCGACCTGAGCGACAACGAACTGGCCGAGTTGCGCAAAAAATGCCAGTTGCTGGAGGCCTGGGCCCTGAGCATGGGCGCCGAGGCACACTTCTTCCTGATCGAGCCGACGCGTTTTGTGTTGGGTGAGCGCGATACGCAACTGAGCTCCGATGACTGTGGTACCACCCAGCACTACCTGTTGCTGGACGAGTTCTACCGCACCGCGATCTGGCTGGCCGGGCGCACGCCACTCTGGTGGCTGGTGCCGGTGTACGAAGAAACCCGCTACGCCGAATTTGCCCACACGCTGATGTCCAAGCGGTTTATCCGCGCCGATGAAACCCTGGACTTCGGCCACCTGGCCCACATTCCCCCCGGCGAATTCATTGGCGCCGGGCTGTGGCAATTGTTCAAGGGCATCGAGTCGCCCTACAAGTCGGTACTCAAGCTGTTGCTGACCGAGGTCTACGCCAGCGAACACCCGAACGTGCATTGCCTGAGCCTGCGCTTCAAACGCGCGGTGTTCGCCAACCAGATGGACCTGGATGAGCTGGATCCGTACATCGTGGTGTACCGCCGTATCGAGGAATACCTAAAGGCGCGCAACGAGCCGGAGCGCCTGGAGCTGGTACGCCGCGCCTTGTACCTGAAGGTCAACCGCAAGCTCAGCGTCGGGCAGCGCACCTCCAGCTGGCAACATTCGTTGCTGGAGCGCCTGAGCCACGAATGGGGCTGGGACACGCACCAACTGGCCCTGCTGGACAGTCGCAGCCAGTGGAAAGTGCGTCAGGTCGCCTCCGAGCGCCGCGCTCTGGTCAGTGAGCTGAACTACAGCTATCGCTTCCTGACCCAATTTGCCCGTACCGAACAGACCGTCAGCCTGATCAACAAGCGCGACCTCAACGTGCTGGGTCGACGCCTGTATGCGGCCTTCGAACGCAAGGCCGGGAAAGTCGAGTTCATCAACCCTGGCATCGCCCCGGACTTGGCCGAAGACACCCTGACCCTGGTGCAATCGCCCAACCGCAAGGAGCCGGGCCAGCACCATTGGGGCTTGTACAACGGCAACCTGACGGCCTTGGAATGGGAACACTTTGCGCCGATCAAGCGCAGCCGCGACCTGCTGGAAATGCTCACCTGGTGCCACCGCAACGGCGTGATCGACAGCAGCACCCGCCTGGCCCTGCACCCCGGCAGCAGCGACATGAGCGAATTCGAGCTGTTCAACCTGCTGGGCAGCCTGCAACAGTCCATCGCCCTGCCCCTGGCCAGCGTCGATGAACAACGCCTGCTGCGTGCGGCGGTGCCCGAGGAGGTGCTGCTGGTGATCAACGTCGGCATCGATCCGCTCAAGCATCACCGCGACCTGAACATCCTGATGACCACAGAGCGCACCGACTCCCTGAGTTACGCCGGCGTACGCGACAACCTGGTGCTGACCCTGGACCAAGTCACGCTCAATAGTTGGAACGAGGTGATGGTCAACCGCTACGACGGCCCCCACGCACTGCTCGACTGCCTGCGCGACTACCTCAACCAACTGCCGCCGGACCACCTGCCACGGCTGCGGGTGCGCTGTTTCTGTCACAACCGCGCGCAGTTCATTGCCCGGCGTGTAGAAGAAATTTTCGACACCGCGCAGCACCTGCTGCTCGGCCAGTCCAACCACCGCTACCTGCTGCAAGTGCAACAGCACTATCACGTAATGGAGTTGATACCTGGCCAGGCCACCCATGTGTCACTGGCGACCCAGGAGGCGTTGATCGCTTATCTCAGCGAAGAACTGGCCAGTTACAGCCCGCTGCACCTGGACGCCATGGCCCTGGAAGATCATGACCTGGCGCTGTTGCTGCCCATGGGCATGGCCGATTGCGTACAGGTGTTCTACCGGGTCAACGAGCACTTCGCCGAGCTGTATGTACTGGATGAATTCAACGCGCTATGGCAGCAACGCCTGCCGTTCCACGATGAACAGAGCCTGCTGGCGCCGTTGCAGCGCTTCCTGCAGTCGATCATCTACCGCCGGGACGCGCTCTCGCCGCTGGACCCGCAACAACCGCTGGGCGCGGTGCAAATCCTGTACTACCAACTGTTGCCGTCAGGCAGCAGCCGTGCACGCGGCATAGAACCTCGGCCCGCTCCGCTGAGCCCGGCGGACAAAGCGTTCTATGACGTGCAGGCGATAATCGTCAAGGCCGCGCAGGGCCAGGTGGGCATTACCCTGTACTGCAATCAGCGGGAGTTTTCCGAACTGGAGTTTGGCGACCAGCTGTTTACGGTGGTCGCCAAGGAAATCGTCGGGCAACGCCAGGAGACCGAGCGCTACCGCTGCTACATCACCGACCTCGACCTGTCGGGCCTGCTCGGAGACGTGCAAAGCCCGAGCAACCTGTACCTGCGCTACAAGGCCGAGCTGGAGCTGTCGCTCAACCAGGCGCTGAGCCAAATTTAGAGAGGGAAGGGGCCGCCGTCTTTAGGCTGGCCTTCAACGCTGAGCAATTCCAGCTTGAGCGTCTTGCCGCCCGGCGCCGGCCAGTCGATGTGCTGGCCCACTTGCAGGCCGAGCAAGGCGCTGCCTACCGGGGCCAGGATCGAGATCTTGCCTTCATCGGCGTTTGCGTCTTTCGGGTAGACCAGGGTCAGGTGGTAGTCCTTGCCGCTGCCTTGTTCGCGGCAATGCACGCTGGAGTTCATGGTCACGACAGTTGCAGGCACTTCATCGTGACCGACCACGTCTTCGGCGCGGTCGAGTTCGGCTTGCAGCGCAATAACGCCCGGCTGCGTCTCGTCCATGCGGTCGATCAGTTGCTCGAGGCGCTGCACATCAAGGCGGGTGAGGATGATGGAAGGTGCGGTCATGATTCAGGCAGACTCCTTTTTTCTGCACAAAAAAGCAAAACCCCGCCAGGAAAAGGCGGGGTTCTCACGGGCCTCGATGAGTTGAGGCGTACCCGGACACTACCACAGCGTCACAAATAAACAAGACAGCCTCAGGCGCTGGCCCTGCGCTGCTCAGCCTCGGCACAGATCACCCGGCGCCGGGCATCGTCGGCGGACCGCCATTCGCGGATGTCTTCGACATGACGAAAACAGCCACGGCAGACTTTTTGCTCATCCAGGCGACACAAACTGATACAAGGAGACGGCACCGCCGGGCTGACATTGCTGAACAGCGGCTTGGGCGGGCGGACGGGGGCAGGCTCGCTCACGATCAGATCTCGTCGAAATCCAGCTCGACGCCGGCTTGTTGCTGGACCAGACGCGTGAGCATTTCACCCAACAACTCTTCGCTCTTGTCGCACTGCCATTTGTCGCTTTCTTCGTCGTAATCGAAGTGGATACCGCCGGAACGCGCCGCCAGCCAGAGCTGACGCAACGGTTCCTGGCGGCTGAAGATCAATTGAGTGCCGTTTTCGAACTTGACGGTCAGCACACCGGCGGAGCTTTCCAGATCGATATCCAGGTCACTCTCGTCGAAAATATCTTCCAGCGCCTGCTGGGTCGCATCCACCAGGTCGTGAAAACGGGCTTCGGTCAAACTCATTGTGGCAACCTCAAAAGTGTCTGGTTTTGCTCAAGCGCCGCACGATACGGGCGAGCTTCGCCGATTGCAAAGGATACCGATTTCATCACAGATGGCGGTATGAAATATCCCCTGCCAGCGTAGTCCGCTTCCCGAGTATCTCGGCAAACCCCCGCCGGACGGGTATTCCGGCGCATAGGCAAGCTGGCGGGTGGTCGGTATACTCGGGCGCAATTAATGCATATTCAAGGATTTCGCCATGAAGCGCCTGATCTCTTCCCTTGCTGCGCTCGTCGCGGTCGCTTGCCTCGTCAGTGCCTGTGGTCAAAAGGGCCCGCTGTATCTTCCCGATGACAGCAAAGACCCGAATGAACAGGCGCAGTCGTCGCAAAAACCGGCAAAAGCGCACAAGCACGACACCTACTAAGGGAACATCATGGACGCTTTTAACTACCGGGACGGCGAGCTGTTCGCGGAAGGCGTGGCGCTGTCCGCGATTGCCGAGCGCTTTGGCACCCCGACCTATGTGTACTCGCGAGCGCACATCGAAGCGCAATACCGCTCGTTCACCGAATCACTGGACGGCGTACCGCACCTGGTGTGCTACGCGGTCAAGGCCAACTCCAACCTGGGTGTACTCAATGTCCTGGCGCGTCTTGGCGCCGGTTTCGACATCGTGTCCCGTGGCGAGCTGGAGCGTGTGTTGGCCGCCGGCGGCCAGGCTGACAAAATCGTGTTCTCCGGCGTCGGCAAGAGCCGCGAAGACATGCGCCGTGCCCTGGAAGTCGGTGTGCATTGCTTCAACGTCGAATCCACCGACGAGCTGGAGCGCCTGCAAGTCGTCGCTGCCGAGATGGGCGTTCGCGCGCCGATCTCCCTGCGCGTCAACCCGGACGTCGATGCCGGCACCCACCCGTATATTTCCACCGGTCTCAAAGAGAACAAGTTCGGCATCGCCATTGCCGACGCCGAGGACGTGTACATCCGCGCCGCCCAGTTGCCGAACCTGGAAGTACTGGGTGTCGACTGCCATATCGGTTCGCAACTGACCAGCCTGCCACCGTTCCTCGACGCCCTCGACCGCCTGCTGGCATTGATCGATCGCCTGGGCGAGTGCGGCATCTACCTGCACCACATCGACCTCGGTGGTGGCGTGGGCGTACGTTATCGCGATGAAGAGCCGCCACTGATCGGCGACTACATCCAGGCCGTGCGCGAGCGCATCGAAGGCCGCGACCTGACGCTGATGTTCGAGCCAGGCCGCTATATCGTCGCCAACGCCGGCGTGCTGCTGACCCAGGTCGAGTACCTCAAGCACACCGAGCACAAGGATTTCGCCATCGTCGACGCGGCGATGAACGACCTGATCCGACCGGCGCTGTACCAGGCCTGGATGAATGTCACCGCCGTGACGCCTCGTGCGAGCGTTGCCCGCGCCTATGACATCGTCGGCCCGATCTGTGAAACCGGCGACTTCCTGGCCAAGGATCGTCAGTTGGCCCTGGAAGAAGGCGATCTGCTGGCCGTGCATTCGGCCGGTGCCTATGGGTTTGTCATGAGTTCCAACTACAACACCCGCGGACGTGCCGCCGAGGTGTTGGTGGACGGTGATCAAGCGTTTGAAGTGCGTCGCCGCGAGACGGTAGCCGAGTTGTATGCTGGCGAAAGCCTGCTGCCGGAGTAAGCCATGCTGCTGCGTTTTACCAAGATGCACGGGCTGGGCAATGATTTCATGGTCCTCGACCTGGTCAGCCAGCACGCGCACATCCTGCCCAAACACGCTAAACAATGGGGCGATCGGCATACCGGTATCGGTTTCGACCAGCTGCTGATCGTCGAGGCCCCCAACAACCCGGAGGTGGATTTCCGTTACCGGATCTTCAACTCCGACGGCTCCGAAGTGGAACAGTGCGGCAACGGTGCGCGCTGTTTCGCCCGCTTTGTGCTGGACAAGCGCCTGACCGCCAAGCGGCAGATTCGCGTCGAGACCAAGAGCGGCGTAATCGAGCTGGATATCCGCAGCGACGGCCAGATCCGCGTCAACATGGGCGCGCCGCGCCTGGAGCCGGCGGATATCCCGTTCCAGGCCACCGAGCAGGCTACCCATTACGCGCTGGACGTGGATGGGACGGCCGTCGACATCGCTGCCGTGTCCATGGGCAACCCCCATGCCGTGCTGCGGGTCACTGACATTAACAACGCTCCCGTGCATGAACTGGGACCGAAGATCGAACATCACCCGCGCTTTCCGGCGCGGGTCAATGTGGGTTTCCTGCAGGTGATCGACCGTTCCCGCGCGCAATTGCGTGTGTGGGAACGCGGCGCCGGCGAAACCCAGGCCTGCGGTACCGGTGCGTGCGCCGCTGCCGTGGCCGCGATCAGCCAGGGGTGGATGGATTCGCCGCTGCTGATCGACCTGCCCGGCGGACGCTTGTCCATCGAATGGGCAGGCCCGGGCCACCCGGTGATGATGACCGGGCCGGCCTCGCGCGTATACGAAGGACAGGTCCGTCTATGAGAGAGCCCAGCGTATGACCGATAAGCCTCAAGTACCCGCACAAGCATCCCCGAGCGAAAGTCTGGAGGCCGCTGCTGTCGCGGCGTACCTTGAGGCTAATCCGCATTTCTTCGTCGAGCACGAAGACCTGCTGCCGGCCCTGCGCATCCCCCACCAGCGCGGCGATACCGTATCGCTGGTGGAGCGGCAAATGAAGATCCTGCGCGAGCGCAATATCGAGATGCGCCATCGCCTCTCACACCTGATGGACGTGGCCCGCGACAACGACCGCCTGTTCGAGAAGACCCGTCGCCTGATCCTTACCCTGATGGACGCCACCAGCCTGGAAGAAACGGTGATAGCCGTGGAAGACAGCCTGCGCCAGGATTTCAAGGTGCCGTTTGTCAGCCTGATCCTGTTCAGCGACAACCCGATGCCGGTGGGCCGCTGGGTCAGCGGCGGCGAAGCGCAAACAGCAATTGGCGGCCTGCTTTCCGAAGGCAAAACCATCAGCGGCACCTTGCGCGAGCATGAGCTGGACTTCCTGTTTGGCGCCGAACAGTGCAAGGAGATCGGCTCCACCGCCGTCGTCGCGCTCAGCCATCAAGGCTTACATGGCGTACTGGCCATTGCCAGCCGAGATCCTGCGCACTACAAAAGCTCGGTAGGCACGCTGTTTCTGACCTATATCGCCGAAGTGCTGGGCCGCGTCCTGCCGCGCTTCACCAGCGCCCTGCGCGCGGTGCGCTAGCCATGGAACGGCAACTGGACGCTTACTGCGCTCACCTGCGCAACGAGCGCCAGGTGTCGCCCCATACGCTGGAAGCCTATCGGCGAGACTTGAACAAAGTCCTGGCTTACTGCGAAAAACAACAGATCGGCAGCTGGAAGGCTCTGGACATCCAGAGCCTGCGCAGCCTGATCGCACGCCTGCACCAGCAGGGCCAGTCCTCGCGTAGCCTGTCACGCCTGCTGTCGGCGGTGCGCGGGCTCTATCACTACCTCAACCGCGAAGGCCTGTGCGACCACGACCCGGCCAATGGCCTGGCACCGCCCAAAGGCGAACGGCGCCTGCCCAAGACCCTGGACACCGACCGTGCCCTGCAATTGCTGGATGGCGCGGTAGAAGATGATTTCCTGGCCCATCGCGACCAGGCGATCCTTGAGCTGTTCTACTCCTCGGGCCTGCGCCTGTCGGAACTGACCGGCCTGAACCTCGAACAGCTCGACCTCGCGGACGGCCTGGTGCAAGTGCTCGGCAAAGGCAGCAAGACCCGCGTACTGCCGGTGGGCAGGAAGGCCCGCGAGGCCTTGCAGCGGTGGTTGCCGCTGCGGGCGCTGGCCAACCCGGCGGACGACGCGGTGTTTATCAGCCAGCAAGGCCGACGCCTGGGGCCACGGGCGATTCAGGTACGAGTCAAGGCCGCCGGTGAGCGTGAACTGGGGCAGAACCTGCACCCACATATGCTGCGGCACTCGTTTGCCAGCCATATGCTCGAATCATCCCAGGACCTGCGTGCCGTGCAGGAACTGCTGGGGCACTCCGATATCAAGACCACGCAGATCTACACCCACCTGGACTTCCAACATCTGGCAACGGTGTACGACAGCGCCCATCCACGGGCCAAACGCATCAAGGGCGGCGACTCATGAGTATCAAGCTGATCACCTTCGACCTGGACGACACCCTCTGGGACAACGTACCCGTCATCATCAGCGCCGAAGCGTCGATGCGTGAATGGCTGGCGATCAACGCCTCCAAGGTGGGCGACTTGCCTCTGGAACACTTCGCCAGCCTGCGCCAGCAGGTGCTGCAACGTCATCCCGAACTCAAGAACCGCATCAGTCTCCTGCGCCATCGCGTGCTGATACACGCCTTTGAAGAGGCCGGTTATCCACAGCCCGAGGCCACGCAAATGGCCGATGTGTGCTTCGAAGCATTCATCCACGCCCGCCACCAGCTCACCGTCTTCCCTGAAGCCGAGCCGATGCTGCAAGCGCTGCGCCAGCACTTCTTGCTGGGGGTGATCACCAACGGCAATGCGGATGTGCAGCGCGTTGGCCTGGCGGATTACTTCCACTTTGCCCTGCGGGCCGAAGACATCGGCATTGCCAAACCGGATGCGCGCTTGTTTCAGGAAGCGCTGCAGCGCGGCGGAGTGGATGCCAGCGCCGCGGTGCATGTTGGCGATCATCCCGGGGACGACATTGCTGGAGCGCAGCAGGCGGGGCTGCGGGCAGTGTGGTTTAACCCCAGCGCCAAGGTGTGGGAAGCAGATAAGCACCCAGATGCGGAGATTCGTAGCCTGACGGAGCTACCGGAATTGCTCCGCAACTGGCAGTAAGACATCTGGCTCACCACAAGGCGCAAATAAATCATCAGGCATGAAAAAGCCCGCAGCGACGGCGGGCTTTTTCTTACAAGCAGCTGACTGACCTCAGATAGGTCGACTACCGTACTTGTTATCCGGCTTCTTGGGAGGGTCCGCCACTACATTAGGCTCAACTTCGACCACCTTGCCGCCTTTGGCAAGAAACTCTTCCATCGCCCGGGCCAGCGCATCACGCTCTTTGTTCTTGGCTTCAACGCTCGGCAGTTCGTCTACCGAAACAGCAGCCTTGGCTTTGCCTTTGACAGCCGGAACAGGAGCGTCATCGCCACCGTCATCTTCAGCAACGTCGTCCGCTGCCGCTTCAAGACCTTCTTCGGTGTCGTCTTCGTCACCTACTTCCAGTTCGTCGTTTTCCAGATCATCGTCGCTCATGTTCTACCTCATGACTTGCGAAAAGCAGATTAGTTATAGCCCAGCTTCGCCATCTGTCGAAGGCTGCCGGAAAAAAATCAACATCCACCGGATTACCAGTGGCTTATGCCCCATCACCGTGCAAGGTGGCGAGGACTTTGCGAGCACCGCCATGATCACGGTGCTCGCCCAGATAAACACCTTGCCAGGTCCCCATCGCCAAGCGGCCAGCCTTGACCGGCAAACTCAGCTGGCAGCCCAGGAGACTGGCCTTGAAGTGCGCCGGCAGATCGTCCGGACCTTCGTCATTGTGTTCGAACCCGGCCCGGCCTTGCGGCACCAGCGAGTTGAAAAAACGCTCGAAGTCACGGCGAACCGCCGGGTCGGCATTCTCGTTGACGGTCAACGAGGCCGAAGTGTGCTGCAACCACAGGTGCAACAGGCCCACGCGACACGCCTTCAATTCAGGCAGGCCGGCGAGCAACTCATCGGTCACCAAGTGAAAGCCCCGGGGCTTGGCCCGCAGGGTAATCAGGGTCTGTTGCCACATACAGTTCTCCGCCCATCGGCGCGCATTCTAGCGCGCTCTGGGAAAAAACAAAGTGCCGAATACGCCTACATGCCTGTAAGACATTCGCACGCTGAAAAGTGCCGTGTGCACCTCATCACAAACTCGCCGCAAAAACCCGCACAGCGTGTGATGACTGACAAACGCCAGGCAAAAAAATGCCCGGCAAGCCGGGCATCTTTTTTCGCATACTTACAAGTTGTAGCCGCGTTCGTTGTGTTGCGCCAGGTCGAGGCCGACAGCCTCTTCCTCTTCGGTGACGCGCAGGCCCATGACCATGTCCAGCACCTTGAGGATGACGTAGGTAACGATCGCCGTGTAGATCACGGTGAAGCCCACACCTTTGCACTGGATCCAGACTTGGGCCGCGATATCAGTCACGGTGCCGAAGCCGCCCAATGCAGGGGCTGCGAATACACCCGTCAGGATCGCGCCGAGGATACCGCCGATGCCGTGTACGCCGAATGCGTCCAGGGAGTCGTCGTAGCCCAGTTTGCGTTTGAGGGTAGTGGCGCAGAAGAAGCACACCACACCTGCCGCCAGCCCGATGATCAGTGCGCCCATCGGGCCCACGGTGCCAGCAGCCGGCGTGATTGCTACCAGGCCAGCCACCACACCCGAGGCGATGCCCAGTGCGCTTGGCTTACCGTGGGTGATCCACTCGGCGAACATCCAACCCAGCGCTGCAGCAGCCGTTGCGATCTGGGTCACCAGCATCGCCATGCCGGCAGTGCCGTTGGCCGCAACAGCGGAGCCGGCGTTGAAGCCGAACCAGCCGATCCACAGCATTGCCGCGCCAATCAGGGTGTAGCCCAGGTTATGCGGGGCCATCGGGGTAGTCGGGAAACCTTTACGCTTGCCGAGCACGATGCACGCCACCAGGCCCGCCACACCGGCGTTAATGTGCACCACCGTGCCGCCAGCGAAGTCCAGCACGCCCCAGTCCCACATCAGACCGCCGTTGCCGCTCCAGACCATGTGCGCGATCGGCGCGTAGACCAGGGTGAACCAGATGCCCATGAAGATCAGCATCGCGGAAAATTTCATGCGCTCAGCGAACGCACCGACGATCAGCGCCGGGGTGATGATGGCGAACGTCATCTGGAAAGTGATGAACACCGCTTCCGGGAACAGCGCCGCAGGCCCGGTGATGCTGGCCGGGGTGACACCCGCCAGGAACGCCTTGCCCATGCCGCCGAAGAAGGAGTTGAAGTTGACCACGCCCTGTTCCATACCAGTGGTATCGAAGGCGATGCTGTAACCGTAGATGACCCACAGGATGCTGATCAAGCCAGTGATGGCGAAACACTGCATCATCACCGACAGAATATTCTTGGAGCGGACCATGCCGCCGTAGAACAGCGCCAGGCCAGGGATGGTCATGAACAGCACCAGTGCGGTGGCGGTCAGCATCCAGGCGGTGTCGCCGGAGTTGAGGACTGGAGCAGCCACTTCGTCTGCCGCCATGGCCAGGCTTGGCATTACGATGGACAACAGGGCTCCGAGCCCTGCGAGTTTACGCAGAGTCATATTGTTTTCTCCTGGGGCGTTGGGGTTTGGCGGCTTAGATTGCGTCGGTATCGGTTTCGCCGGTACGGATGCGAATAGCCTGTTCCAGATTGACCACGAAGATCTTGCCGTCACCGATCTTGCCGGTGTTGGCGGCCTTGGTTATCGCCTCGATAACCCGGTCAAGATCCTTGTCGTCAATGGCGACATCAATCTTCACCTTCGGCAGGAAATCGACCACGTATTCCGCGCCGCGATACAGCTCGGTGTGACCCTTCTGCCGACCGAAGCCTTTGACCTCAGTAACGGTAATGCCCTGCACGCCGATCTCGGACAACGACTCGCGTACATCGTCCAACTTGAACGGCTTGATGATGGCAGTGACTAGCTTCATGAAAACTCTCTCCCGAATTGGTGGACTTGCCCCAGGAAAACAAACCCGTCTCAAGTCTAAGCGCAGTGCCTGGCTTTGTAACGCATCGTCGCAAGAGCAGTTGCCATTGCGACGCCAGCTAACCACTGGTGACGAAACCTGTACCCCTGATCCGTCGGCGCACTGCATTCGTCACGGCGACTGCATCAGTGCATGGGTCATGATCGTCTAAGCAGAAACCTTGCCAGCTCCGTAAAAATCACTGAAATCAGTCCTTTGCCCACTTGTGCCCACCGGCGGGGCTTTCTGGCGGCCTCAATGCGCACGAAAACAGTGCGCAACCGCCCGCCCCCATGCGCGAAAAGCGTGCGTGCCAGGTCGTGGAAAAGACTATAGACGCTGCGTGATACACTGCCCGCCAACAGTTTTCCGGAATATTTCCCATGCTCGCGCCCAAAGACCTCCTCGACGCCCTGAGCGGCCATGCCTCTCGCCTGTTCAGCGGTGATACCCCGTTGCCTCGCAATGAAATCGAAAGCCAGTTCAAGGCCTTGCTGCAGAGTGGCTTCAGCAAGCTCGACCTGGTGAGCCGGGAAGAATTCGATAGCCAGATGGTCGTGCTCGCCCGCACACGTGCGCGGTTGGAGAGCCTGGAGGCGAAAGTGGCGGAGTTGGAAGCGCGTTTGAATCCGACGGCAGAGTCGTCCGGCACAACGCGATGAAATGTGTGCTGGCTTGCCTGCGATGGGATCAACTGGGTCCAACTGACATACCGAGTCGCTTGGATCGCAGGCAAGCCAGTGCCCACATCGGCGTTGCATTGCACCTCGGATACGTTCTGTAAAACCTCCACCGCATGACGCTCACCCACCTCGTCTACCCTTGAAAAACCGCAGGAAGCGGCCTCCCACTTCAAGGAACGAGCATGTCCCTCGCCATCGTCCACAGCCGCGCCCAGGTCGGCGTCGAAGCCCCCGCCGTCACCGTCGAAGTGCATATGGCCAATGGGTTGCCGTCCCTGACGTTAGTGGGTCTGCCCGAAACAGCGCTTAGCTAGCGAATTAATAAATTAGGGTTCAAAACTCCTTATCCACATGAATCCAAGCACTCGGGCCTTTCTGGAAATTTTCCTCTCCTCCAAAGGCCCAGAGAATCCCCAGACCCCGCGAGCACCAGGAGCACAGGCAGCACGCCGAGCACATACAGCACAGCGAGCACGGAGCCAGCGGTAACGCCATGAAAAGTAAAGCAACGCATGTAAATTAATTTGCAACTAGAATCCTAGTGAGTTTTAACGAATACAAGCTGAAAACTGAGTTTGTCGATTAACGTTATCGGCAATGTTCACTCGAAAATTATAAGTCTTTGATAATTAAAGCTTTTTAATTGAATCTACAACCAGGTGAGCTGGTAATCGAAACCGGCGAAAGCCAAACCATTCTGCCCTGATCAAAACGAGGTGACCTATGACGACTGACTCCAAATTGCCACCCCTTCCAACGCCAGCTCTTGCTGCTGCCCCTCAAGGTATACCTGTGCCTCCCACTGCGCCCGTAACAGCGTCGGGAGTAGCACCAGACTTCCTTGCAAATCTAGCCGCGCTTAATGCGACTCAAAAAAAGAAGCGCAAAAGTAAGGCTCATGTAAATTCAATGAAAATGCGAGCTGAACTTTGGCCTGAACTAGATGCTAGCTTGCTTTGGGACAGAAACCTTAATGACGGATACTCAACTATCCCAAGGACACTCTCTATCATCACAAACATAATCGACGATCTTTCAAAAAAGATTACAGGAAAATCTGTTCCCGCAGGAAAGACCTACTTTGGACTTTGGTGCAGAGTCTGGGATGAAAACATGCTAACAATTGAGAACGAAACAATTTATGCCATTGAAGCTGGGTATACCGGCGAGCGGAACGTAACAACCTGGCGGGCTCATATGAAGGTGCTTCTAGATTTAGGATTCATTGATGTTAGAGAGGGCGCTTATGGACCATATAATTTCGCCCTGATTTATAATCCATACTTAGTTATAAAGAAACTCAAGGATAAAATTCCGACCACCTCATATCAACTGTTGGTGCAGAGAGCAATTGAAATTGGAGCCGATGGCGACCTGATAAACAAAACCGAGACGGAGAAAAAATAATGGAAAACCTAAAGCTGATATTGATACTTGCTATCGAGCTTGTTCGCCTCATGGGGCAAATAATGAAACACCTGCAATGAAGTTTGAAAGCAAGTAAGGCCTCTTTGCATATAGGCCTTACTTGAGGAGTATTCCTGCAGAAATCCAATCAGTCAACAGACTCGACCTCATCCAATTGCTGAAGCATAAGAATCTCACGAAACTCATTAATCTCTTTTATGAATTGCGGTCTAGAGTAGAAGATCTTTTTGCTGACTATGCGGATAGTTTCTTCGTCTCTTCGAGCAATCTCGGCGAAAAGCGCAAATGTTAATGAAATTCCTCTAGGAAGGCGAACAAAAGGCTCGCGTCTCAGAAGCTGTTTCGCTCGGAAGTCGATCAACGGTATATTTCGCTTAAAAATAATATCCAGATCTTCTTCAGTATCTATCTCCAAAAGATCTTTATATTTAAACTCCATCATAATTATGTGTTCGTTCTCATACCAGCTATCAATTAGGTGTAGCTGATTTACCTGACATACATCCTCATCCATCGCTTTGACAAGTGAACTTTTACGTCCATAAAGCGAAATTGGGTTTGAGAACTCACGCTCTAAAAGTTCAAGAAGCAGCGTATTTTTTGACTTGCCTTCCATTAATGAGATGGCATTAATTGCTTTATCTATTTCTAACGAAACATTCCGAATAGTGAATGCAACGGTTTCCTTTTTTTCTTCAGACATTGTATTTACCTGCGAATTTAACTGGTTGAGGGACTCATAATACACGACTCGAACCATAACACAACAATCGAACCGGATTTGTTGTTTTGGTGCGTATTTTCTAAGGTGGAGTGGATTTTACGATTCGAACCAGATGACGAAAATTCAGCCCAGTAAATAGAATCCCTCAGAAATCGGTCTCCCTCGGTATGCTCAAAGGAATGACCATGCCCTCTGCATCGCCTACGTCCGCGCCCAGGTTGGCTGAGATGCACCTGCGGTCGCCGTAGAGGTCCATCTGAATGGTTGCCATCATTGGCCGTGGTCGGCCTGACCAAAGCGACGATTTTTCTGATGAGTAGAAGATGCGTGCGTGCGATTTCGCCCTTCAATTAACCCCCTATGTGTGCCAGATTGTAGAGGGCAAGCAATCTGCCACCATCGACAAGCACAAGGAGCGGGCTGTGTTCACAAAAATCAATAAAATTAAGAATTTCGCTGTCTTCAAGGAATTTGACTGGGACGTTTCAGTCAGGGATGAAGGTAGGACCATAGGTAAATTTAAAAAGCTGAACATTATCTATGGCCGAAATTATTCCGGGAAAACAAGTCTTTCAAGAATCGTTCGAAGCCTAGAATTAAAAAAGAAGCATGATAAATATCAAAATGCAGAGTACAGCTTCTCACATGAAGGGCCTGAACTACTAAACCAGCAAAATTTAGATACTTGCCAATACAGCGTCAGAGTGTACAACAAAGACTTTGTTGACGATAATCTTCGATGGCTTTCAAATCCTGACGGGAGTATAAAACCATTCGCTGTGTTAGGTGATGAAAACATTACGCTCGAAAAAGAAATTGAAGAAAAGGAGAGTCTGCTCGGAACAGAAGATACTATTGGTAGTCTGCGTAATCGACTAAAAATAGAGTCAGAAGATTTAGCGGCAGTTCAAGGCCGAGTGAAAACAGCACAAACTGGATTAGATAGCAAACTTCGTGACAAAGCCAACGGGCCTATAAAAACAAATCCGAACTATAGGCAATTCACGTATACGATTACTAACATCAAGGCTGATATTACCGCTCTGGATAAGAAGCCACAGCCAAACCTTACGCCCGAACAACAAGCTGAATTCATTACGTTATTGAATGACCAAGCAAAACCCGAAATAGTTTTTGGTGAAAAATTTACCGATAAAAGAAACACGTTCTTGGCGGAAGCTCGGCTCTTGCTTGAAAAGGAAGTTAAGCCAACACAAAGCATTCAGGACTTAATCAATGATGCTTTATTGCAAAAGTGGGTTCGTGAGGGAATTGAAAGCCATAAAAATGTTCGGTCAACCTGTGCCTTTTGTGGTAGTCCGATACCGGCAGACCTATGGGCAAAATTAGACGCGCACTTTAGTAAAGAGTCCGACAGCTTGCGGACTGACATCCAAGCGCTTTTAGATAGAGTCAATACAGAGCGAGAGCAGTTACCTAAATCGCTGCCGATAAAGCAGTTAGATTTTTATAGCACCTACCATGAAGAATTTTCAGCCCTAAATGAGCAGTTTTTAGAGGGCATTAAGCAATATGACGACAACTTACTATTAATTACTACTGTATTATCGTTGCGCCTTAACGATATTTTCCGCACATTCCCCACACCTACGTTAATGCCGGAAGATTTAGACATAGGTGCAATTTATAGTTCTGTGTCGGAGTTGGTAACAAAACACAACAAGAAAACGGAAACTCTAGACAATGACCAATCAACCGCAAGAACCATATTGCGTCTCGACGAAGTTTCAAAATTTGTAACCGATATATCCTATAAAAAAGAGCTTAACGCGATAGATGACCTTAATGGCGAGGTCACTTCAAAAGCCGAAACCAAAAGCAAGACAAGCACAGAAATACTTCAGCTTGAAAAAGATATTCAGGCATTAAAGAATAAACTCAAAGACGAAAGAAGAGGAGCGGAGCGCGTCAATCACTACCTCGAAAACCACTTTGGTCATACCGGATTAAAACTGTCAGCGTTAGATAATGAAGCGGTAACAGAAATAAACTTTAAAATATTCCGTGGTGATTTACCTGCGGAAAATCTCAGTGAAGGAGAGTGCAGTCTCGTCGCTTTCTGCTACTTTATTGCGAAATTAGAGGACGTTGAAACGCAGGGAAAAGAACTTATCGTATGGATTGATGACCCAATCTCAAGCTTGGACAGCAACCATATCTTCTTCGTCTATAGTCTCATAGAGCACGTACTTGCAAGCCCAATAAAGATACCGAATCAAAAAAACACCTATAAGTATAGTCAGCTATTCATCTCGACTCATAATTTAGACTTCTTGAAGTACCTTAAAAAACTATCCAAACCGATGGATAATTCCCCCAAGCCCAAAATTGACTGTGAGTATTTTATACTTGAGCGCTCAAACGATGTAAGTCATTTGAAATTGATGCCCAAGTATCTGAAGCAGTACGTTACTGAATTTAACTATTTGTTCAGCCAGGTACATGCCTGTGCTAACTCGACAGCTATAGAAATCGGGCACGAATCATTTTATAACTTCGGGAACAATCTCAGAAAATTCCTTGAAGCTTATCTATTTTACAAGTTTCCGAATAATAAATCTAACGATGAAAAGTTAAAGGCTTTTTTTGGAGGAGACCAAATAGCCACAAGCTTGGCAAATAGAGTCAATAATGAGCTATCGCATTTGGAAGAAATATTCGATAGAAGTATGAGACCTCTTGATGTTCCCGAAATTACCAAACTGGCAAATTTCGTGCTTGACACAATGAAGCAAAAAGACCCTGACCAATATCAGGCGCTTCTTGACAGTACTAATCTTCAGTAACTACATCCCTGACAAAACAGAATTAAAATTCTGCTTTGTCAGGGAGTCTAATTTTAATCGAAATCAAAAGAAGCAAGCAGAATAAAAAACCATCACGACTAACGTCGCTCGGTTATTTTATGCTTGCCCCACTCCCTCCCCCTACGGTCAGTCATTAGGGACAAAGCTACTCCCACAAGGGTCGTATCTAAAAAAGCCACAAGACTCACAGCTATTGAAAAACATAATGCTACGATATAACTATAACCAACAATTTCGTTATGAGAAAATACAAATTAAGCACACGCCTAACTGAAATAAATTCAATAGTTATTGAACAGCTAAGAAAAGAATACAATAAAATATCACCCACAAAGTTCTCTCTATCCAATGCATTTAAGCAGCACTTTCTAAATGGGCGCAGCCATATTGTAATTTCGAAGAATGCTAATGCGTTGGAATTCAGAAAATACAATCAAATGATTGTGAACCTGCATACAAATATAAATAGAGTTGATACGAGCAACCCTGTCTTAATAAAAACCATTAGCAGAGCAGTTAACAAAATATTGGAAGCGAGAGTAAACATCAAGCCATTATTATTTGATTCGTTTTCAATTCAAACCTCAAAAAAACCAATTGCCGAAGTATTAATAAATCAACCTCTATTTGTTGACCCGTTTTCAAAACGAGAAAAGCAATATACGATTAGTTTTTCACAAAAAGAGTTCTCGCTCTACAAAGAAAAACTATTAACACTTAATGAGAAAGATAAACCATTTTCAAAGCAACTTCATAAATTTCTGAATGACTTTTCCGTTTGCCAGCTCACTTTCTCAAATCCCAACATTTCATTTGCATCTGATGAGGGGTTAACTAAAGCCTCAGAATATATCGATAGATACATTGTGGAAAATTCAACAAACGAGATGAAACTGAATGAGGCAGTCGACTATTCGATCACACGACTTAATATAGTTGATGAAAAACTCATGGCGGGCAGCACGGACCTCTTTGAAGTTATCGCGGGGTGAATGATGATAATCAAAGAAATACCTCGCGTGAGGCCTAATACAAAAAGTCTCATCCGTTACATTTTATTAAAAGCTGTGCGTATCAGTGGCAATATCCCTATAGATACGAGAAATATTAACGAAACCGCAAGCCAGATTCAAAAAGACTTTAACCGCCGGTTAACATCACGGCAGAGAAGCAACGAAATGCATTATGTTGTATCGTTTGAGGAGAGGCACGAAGACATATCCGATGATAAATTACTGCTGATCGGCAATGAGTTAGTGAGAACACACTTTAACGATAATCGAAATTTCATAATAGCTGTTCACCGGGACACCAAGAATCCCCACTTCCATTTAGTCATGGAAAATCGAGACTTTGACAAAAGACCTTTTTTCAAAAAGGATAATTATCGCGCACTAGAGGCTTTTTCTCAAAAAATAGAAGCGAAGTATCAGCTTAAAAATGAACAGATTTCAGGCAGTAGGAATGATCCTAATGTTATTAGATTAAATTACAAAGCAAAGCAGTATGAAAACCGCACCGCGCAAATGAGTGATGAAAAAAAGTACAAGGAGGAGCTTAAAGAAATTTTAAAAGCTGCCACTACGCCTGTGGCGTTGTTTGAAATGATGAAGTTGCAGGGCTTTACGATATGCGCAAACAAGAGCAAAACCAATCCAGCGAAATTCACTGGTTACTATATTACCAAGGGTTCTACCTCAATCAAACCGAGCTCAATCGGCTTTCAAATCAGCAAACTGACTGAAAAATATAATATCGATAACAACGGTATTGTGAAATTAATTCTGCGCTTTGAATGGATACGGCTACTAAATGACGCAGGGGAAATTTCTACAAGCCCAGGGATTGGCACCAAACCACAAATCAACCGCCGCGAAAGTCTTTACACAAAATTTCAGACTTTAGATGGTATTAACTACACAAGCAAAGATCAAAAATATAATACCCGCTTCACAGTCAATGATAATAGCGTTTCTTTTATAAACCCAAATGAGATTAGCATAAAAGCGGGCATTCAAGCGTTGATTGAACAAGGAAGTAACGGTCCGTTCTGTGCTACTGGCAACGAAACCTTCAAACGAAAAACTTGGTTGGTCTGCGCACTGATCGGACAAGAAATCAGTAATTATCAACCTAGCAATGCTGACCTATTTGCTCTTTATGAGCGTATATGTTTAAACCAAAAAAAGTACCCGCACGCTAAAATCAAACTTCTTGAGAGCCATCTCACCGCGCTAAAAAGAGAATGTTACGAGGTTGATAATTTATTAAGTTCCAGCGCTTCATTCTTTGATTTGTTCCCGAGTCATTCAGAACCGGAAACTTCAGCACTACAAAAAAGTGAATCCTTGGTACGGGAACAACTTGGTCCACAACCGAAAGTTAAAACGAAAGACATTGATAGAGCAAAAAGAAGATCGAAAGCAGAAAAGTTATTCGACGATCAAGAGACAGATGAAAAGCTACTGAAGCTATCAAGTGGACAGAAAGATTCACTATTGATCCGTTTCAATCGTTGACGCTAAATCAAACTAATAGCCAACAATGCTTGTTTTTAAACGACAATTGAATTTGGTCTGTAGACAATCATCTGTGCCCTTAACGCGATAGCCCCATTTGACCTTCTTTATATACTCAAATCCGCTTGGCGTTTCAGCATCTACTTCTAAAATTATAGACTTCACAAAGTCATCCGCGTACTTGCAGAACTCCCAGAATTTATTTTCTTTTCGTAATTCTGCTAATTCAAAGAAAATCTTATTGCTAAGCTTTGATTTTAGTTCGTGCGAATCTTTACCAAAGAAGCGGTCAAAAGTTCGCCACAACATTGTTTTCGTTTTCCCAAAAAAACCATACATGCGATAACCCCAAAGTCTCGCAACGGCTTTATTCTTCATTGACTCATCGGACTTATCGCGTAAGCTTTTAATAACGTATTTAGTAATATAGCTTGCAGGGGTTGCCGCTTTTTTACCGGCTTTTTTAGCCTCTTCTTTTGAGATACGAACGATCCTCACCGCGCTAGGGCTATGAGAGAAGTGCTTGTTTATCAGATCTATCAATTCATCCACTTGAGTTGGATTTACGAAAAACATTGAGTGCATATGAACGCATTGATCTTTGTGAGCCTCTTTGCACCACATACCGAGCGTCTCAATTGAGTGTCGCTCTCTGTCTTTGTTCAAAGCTACTAGCCTTTCCGAAAGCCAGTTAGATGCTTGTCTGGGTGTTGATCCATTCCAACAATTTCTACCCGTTGACGGGTTCGAATGAAACTCTGCAGGGCACGTAAACGTAGTGAACAAAGCGATGTAGCCTTTTTTTCTGCCTCTTTCTCCAAGTCTTTAACTTTCATGTAGATCTCAGATGCTTTACGTTCGTCAGTCAAGGCGAACTGTGCAAGCGGTACCGACTCCTCTTTTTCAGTTAATTCATTTTTATAAATAACCTCTGTATTATTTACGAAATCTTGTTGCTCAATATCTTTTTCGTGCTGATACTTTAATAGCTCCTCGCTGCAGTATTTTTCCCCATTTTCACCTATCTTTCGCTTTCTCATTAAGTGAATTTCTCTTTGCTTTCGTGCTATCTTTCTTATAATATTTTTTAATCGTCGAAATGTTCTTTTGTCTTTTCTGTCAAATTCTTTATTCATAAAGGCCATGTCACTAGCAAAATTTAATGCTTCATCGGTAATGAAGTATTCATCAAGCTTGTCAAATATGGTCCCAGGGCATCTCAAATCTGAAAATTTTATGTTTTTATATACAGTTATGCTTTCTAGCTCTTTCCTGCGTAACTCGACCGAACTTGCTTGCAGTATTAGGTCTTTCAAGTTCTTGTTAACACAAAGGTAGCCGAACAACTTATTGATGACATTCGCAAAAGCAATGGTCTCTTTGTCGTAGTCATCTATTTTCTCTTGAAATGAGAATTCTACGTTCTTTTTTGCCTTTAAGACTCGCACGTACTTGTCTTGCGACTTGATAAGACTATATAGCCCGCTGTCTTCGGCTTCTTCGTTGTTTAGAAAAGGCACGTCAACAACTACTTCATACGAGTGTGCAAGCTCAAATGTTTTCGTAGATTGGCTTAACTGAGCTATGACGACTTTTATTTTTTGAGAGAGTTCGTAGATTGATATGTCTTTTTTCTGATAAATAAAAGCGTCAGCATAGATTTCTTCAAAGTTTTCTTTGCTTATTGTTTGCTTTCTATTTAAAAAAGGTATAATTGGGTTATGGGTAGTTTTCATTTGTTTAATTTTGTGTGGTAACTTAATTATAACAAATAATAAAATTAAGCAAGAGCTGAAAGGCTCTTTTTTATTGTCTATATTTTAGTGTTGTCGCATTAACATAAAAATGTCGCACTTACATAAGTTCGCATGCAGTGCTGTTAAGGTATGAATTTGCTGATAGTCGCGTACTTAAAGGTTGCGACAGTTATTTTAGAATTATCCAAGAACAGCAAAATCAAAAGCGCTAGCCTAGCGGCTTGGAAAGATCATTCAATAAAGAGTGATTTATAGCGGCAGCAGGTTAGACCCACTGCCTTTTTTTATGTTAAAAAATCATGTCTTTATATTTTTCCGTGAGCGGTATATTACGTTTGATTTCGTTGACTTGTTGCAATGGAGTTACGCTGCCATTCTTGTTGATTAAATAAAGTTTGTTATCTGAATCCATCCCTAAATCAAACTCATAGGGCCTTTCGTCATCACGATCCATCTTAACGATTTTGATAGCATTATTATATTTGCTGGGAGTAAATGTACTTACTTGAGTGCGTAGGGGCGTACCATCTACAAAAAACTGCACCTTAATGAAACGTACACCCTTCATGTCATCAGGGTTGCCAGTGTACTTAATATCACCTTCTGCATAACGGGTAATTGTATATGCGTACTCGGTTTTTTGTTGGTCGAACTTAATGTATTTAGACTTGCCAACCTGATCGATGACTCGGTTGCCAAAGCCTTGTATGTCAGCGCTGACTTGCTGCTCGTTATAGTTTTCATTTTTTGAAAAGCTAGGATCAGCATGTACGAATGTTGCCGTACAAAAAATCAATGCAGAAAAAAGACAAACGATCTTCATTTAGCTATTCCTTTTACCATCATAGTTATTGAGACGATTGCAACAATAATGAGCGTCCACATGAAGATGCGGTCACGTTGTTCTTGGGTAAATTTGTTAACGAATTTGGTTATGGCGTACAGACCCCAAATCATAGGAATCAGCAAAACGTACCCCAAGCCTTGTTGAGCTCCTTGTGCCGCAGCAAAAATGACTACGCAGATAATCAGGTAGATCACTTGAACCAGGTTGCCTTTTAAGCTCACTTCTTTTTGATACGTCTCACGCATTTCGCGGCCATGAGCTTTGTCACGCTCATTTGCCTGGTGATGAGTCTCATGCTTTTGCCCATCATGCGACCTGAACCAGACATCATCATCACGATCTGCCATTCCCTGAATCCTCGCCCAGATTAACCGTAAAGCCCCTGACAGACGGCGTGGTCGCCGTCTGCTGGCTGACGCTAATTCTACGCCAGCCATCGTATTATTGGCAAAAAAAACGATGGCACAGAGCGTTTGTAGATATGGATTTTTACGGTGAAGTGCTTGTTTGAAATACGTGAACAGGCTGAAAAATTGTGGTGCTTGCAAAAGCGATAAAGCGATACCGGATTGGGAAGGGAATCACACAAGCTGAATTAGGACACCTGTCGGGTTTTGACCCTAAAACCATCAGTCGCTATGAGACTGGTGAGTACGTCCCAACGATTGATGCTGTGTACAAATTTGCTGAAATTCTAGGTGTCCCAGTGAAAGAGTTTTTCGCTGACTTGGAAGGTGAAATTGAGCAACGGGCGTATCTTTTTGAGGTTATACACAACGCTGATGCAGATGAACTCAAAAGGCTTGTTGATCTCGTTGGAAAGGCTCGCAGGGCACCTAAACCGTAGCAGGCATTGATCCTATCCTTTCGTCTATCGCCCATGGGTAGGCGCGGCCAATGCGCCCATGCGCCTGCACCCAGGGTTTGTTATTTCTTAATTCTACCATTTCGTATTTTTTAATAACGACTAGTTGAAGTCCGCTCTCGAGTTCTTAGAGAGTATGAAATCGTTTCCACGCTTAGATATGAACTTTTTTGTATAGTAGTAATACTCACCGTCAGGTAAAAACGCTTTTTTTCGGTCGAAATAAAAAGACATACCGAACTTTAATGATTTATTGTTTATTACTACGTCGCTCATTCTGTGTTCTTCTTTGAAATCCTGTCCTTCGAATGGTTTGCCGTCTTCAAAACGCTTCAATACTCTTATATTGACCTCGCTATCTTTTAGGAACATATTGAATCTTATTCGTCCTTCCTCGCTTTCCAGCAGCGCATCAATATCGGACTTGTTAATAGCTGTTTCAGCTTGAACAAACGAATTCATTTTGGAGATTTCAACATCTGCTAAATCGCGCTTTCGTTTAAGCTCCCCAATTTCACCTTCAATTTTTCGTATCATATTTAACAGAGCGGGGGATATATTACCGCCATTCGAGGCAATGCTCTCAACCATCCTATCAACAGTGCTCTGTTTGTCGCCTATCTCAGCATTGTATGCGTTTCGCGTCACAAGCAAACTTTGGACATCACCAGATTTTCTAATTATTTTCTCAAGCCCATAGTTTTTGTAATACATCATGAATGGTTCGGCAATGTAATTATAAGGTATGAAAACTTTTCGCCCTGCCGGACAAGCTCCAACCAAACTTTTGGCACAAAGTAGGTACATATATTCCTTACCTTTTCGTGCGGTGAAATTTTGATGAAGAGCCGTATTACAATGCGCACAGAAAATTACGCCTTTGAAAATATTCCTAAAGCCCTTACTTTCCCTTCCTACTTTCTCATGCGTCTCCGCTCTGATATTCAATTTTGTTTGAATATTAAAAAAATGCTCTTTTGAAATGACCGCCGGGAAGTAGTTTTCAAGCTCTTCGTAGTCCTCGCTTTCACCAGCTGCGGATTTGGTTTTATAGATTTCGAGACACCCATAGACCGATTTTGCTCGGGATAAATGTCTAACCGCTATTAAAGTCCATTTTTTATCGCTTTGAGTATTATTAATCTCATTGGCCGTTCTAGAGCAACCGTAGATCTCTAGCAACTCAAAAATTCTTTTTACTTCATCGGCTCTATTTTTTATAAGAGCGAGTTTTTGCGTTTGCTCGTCATATTTAATCCAGTATGGTAATTTTTTTGTCATTATTTTATTCAAAGACTTCGCTTCGCTGTGCTTCTTTTTCCACGCGCCTAGCGAACGATTGCGTTTTATACGACTTTCTTCATTTGCTCGACTTAATACAAAGTTGATCTTAAATAAAATGCTTGTGTGGTCCTCTTGGCGATAGTCATAAATCTGATTATCAGAAAGAGTAACGATGATAATTTTGGCCGATAAAATATCGACGACTAATTTCGTTGCGTCAATGCCGTTCATACGAGTGAGTCGGTCAAAATTCTCAACCAATAGAACGTCATTTGCTCTGATCGTCCCAGAAGCGATCAGGTTTAGAAAATCTCTCAAAGCGCCAGTGCGGGCGTTTTTACCACGGAACCCAGAGATGCCAATGTCTACGAATTCTTGCGACATTTCTAGATTATTGCGAGCTAGATATTCTTGTATAAGTGCTTCTTGCCGATCTATGCCCGTGCCTTCACGTTGGGTACGGCTTGAGATGCGCTTATAACTGTATACACGTGTCGTCATTACGGAAGACCTAATGAAAGTTTCTTGTCCATTATAGCGCTCATAAGGCGCCGTCAAGGAAAGCGAGGACCGCGTACGCAGTGCCATTCTCAACTGCGCCCTGCAATACCCCTCGCGCCGCATCACCCTAAACCTCGCGCCCGCCGACCTGCCCAAGGACGGTGGGCGTTTTGATCTGGCGATTGCCTTGGGGATCCTCGCTGCCAGTGTGCAGGTGCCGGCGCTGATGCTCGATGACCTGGAGTGCCTGGGGGAGTTGGCGTTGTCCGGTGAAGTCCGCGCGGTCAAAGGCGTATTGCCGGCCGCGCTGGCAGCACGCAAGGCCGGACGCACCGTGATAGTGCCGCGGGCGAATGCCGAGGAGGCGTGCCTGGCTTGCGGGCTCAAGGTGCTTGCAGTGGATCACCTGCTTCAGGTGGTAGCGCACTTGAATGGGCATGTGCCGATTGAGCCCTACACGTCCGATGGCTTGCAGTATCTGAACAAGCCCTACCCGGACTTGAGTGAAGTTCAGGGCCAACTTGCCGCCAAGCGTGCATTGCTGATCGCAGCGGCAGGCGCGCATAACCTGCTGCTTAGCGGGCCACCGGGCACCGGCAAGACCTTGCTCGCCAGCCGCCTGCCCGGTCTGCTGCCGCCGCTGAGCGAACAGGAGGCCCTGGAAGTGGCGGCAATCCAGTCTGTGGTCAGCCTCGCACCGCTCAGCCATTGGCCACACCGACCGTTTCGCCAGCCCCACCATTCCGCTTCAGGCCCCGCATTGGTCGGTGGCGGGTCGAAACCTCAGCCAGGGGAAATCACCCTGGCCCACCACGGGGTGCTGTTTCTGGATGAATTGCCCGAGTTTGATCGCAAGGTGCTGGAGGTATTGCGTGAGCCGCTGGAGTCGGGGCATATCGTGATTTCCCGCGCGCGCGACCGCGTAAGTTTCCCGGCGCGATTTCAACTGGTGGCAGCCATGAACCCCTGCCCTTGCGGTTACCTGGGGGAGCCCAGTGGGCGCTGTCGCTGTACGCCGGAGCAGATCCAGCGCTATCGCAACAAGCTCTCCGGGCCGTTGCTGGACAGGATTGACCTGCACCTCACCGTGGCACGGGAAAGCACAGCGCTGAACCCGACCCAACAGGCCGGCGACAACACCGCAAAGGCCTCAGCCCTGGTTGCCGAGGCCCGCGAGCGCCAGCAACGGCGCCAGGGCTGCGCCAATGCCTTCCTCGATCTGCCGGGGTTGCGCAGGCACTGCCAGTTGGCGAAAGCCGATGAAGGCTGGCTGGAGAGCGCCTGCGAACGACTGACGTTGTCGCTGCGCGCGGCGCACCGGTTGCTCAAGGTGGCCCGCACGCTGGCGGACCTGGATCAGGTGGAGGTCATCACCCGCAATCATCTTAAGGAGGCCTTGCAATACCGCCCGGCGGCGATCACCTGAGCCTTATACAGCCCCGCACACATGTCGATTAGCGGTGCCTCAGCGGAAGCGATCCACCTCATGGCGTAAGCTCGCAGCCAGCGTTTCCAGTTCCTTGGCGGTAATCGCCAGGTTCGATACCACTTCACGCTGCTCGCTGTTGGCCAGCGCAATGCTCTGCAAATTGCTGCTGAGCAAGGTCGCGGTGCTGCTTTGCTCCTGGGTGGCGGTAGTGATCGCGGCGAATTGCTGACCGGCCGAGCGGCTTTGCTCGTCGATACGCGCCAGGGCCGAAGCCACGTCGGCGTTGCGAGACAAGCCTTCCTGCATCAGCACTTTGCCGTGCTCCATGGTACTGATGGCGTTGCCGGTTTCCTGCTGGATGCTCTGGATCATCCCGGAAATCTCGTCGGTGGCCTGACGAGTACGCGACGCCAGGTTACGCACTTCGTCGGCGACCACGGCAAAACCACGTCCCTGCTCGCCGGCCCTCGCGGCCTCGATGGCGGCGTTGAGCGCCAGCAGGTTGGTCTGCTCGGCAATGGAAGTGATCACACCCACGATCCCGCCGATTTCCTGAGAACGCTGGCCCAAGGTATTAATCACTGTGGCGGTGCTGTTCAGTGCGGTGGCGATATGTTCCAGGGACGTCGACGCCTCGTTCATCGAGTTGCGACCGATGCGGGTTTGCTGGGCGTTTTCCTGGGCCAGGCGCTCGGTGTTGCCCATGTTGTCGGCAATATTCAGCGAGGTGGCGCTGAATTCTTCTACCGCGCCGGCCATGCTGGTGATCTCGCCGGACTGCTGCTCCATGCCTTCGTAGGCCCCTCCGGACAAACCGGACAGCGCCTGGGCGCGACCGTTGACCTCTTCGGCCGCCTTGCGGATATGCGACACCATGGTCGACAGCGCTTCACCCATCTGGTTGAAGCTGCGCGCCAGTTGGCCGATCTCATCATGGCTGGAGACGTTAAGCCGGGCGCTCAGGTCGCCTGCCCCCAGCGCTTCGGCCTGGCGAACCAAATCACTCAAAGGCTGCAGCTTGCTGCGCAACAGCCAGACCGTGGCCCCCACCGCCAGCAACATCGCCAACACACTGCCGATCACCAGGCGAATCCCGACCGCCCAGGTGACCGAGCGGATTTCGGCTTTCGGCATGCTCGCCACCACCGCCCAGGGCCCACCCTCGAACGGCACCGAAACGCTGTAGAAATCTTCGTTCTTGTCGCTCCAGAAACGGCCTTTGCCTGGGGTCTTGGCCAGGTCCAGCATCACCGGCACCGACTGATCCAGGGCCTGTACACCGGCCGGCGGTACCAGCCAGCGCTTCTGCTCATCCAGTAATGCCAGGGAGCCGGTCTGGCCAATACGGAAGCGCTTGAGGTTTTCAAACTGGGCGTTCTGGGCGTCGGTGTAATCAAAGCCGATAAACAGCACGGCAATAACCTGACCGCCGCTGTCGCGCACCGGGCTGTACTGTGTCATGTAGGAGCGATCGAACAACACCGCACGGCCAATGTAAGTCTGCCCACTGAGCACGCGCTGGTAAGCCGGGCCCTGGCGATCCAGTACAGTGCCGATGGCGCGGTTGCCGTCCTGCTTGGTCAACGATGTGCTGATGCGGATGAAGTCGTCGCCGCTGCGCACAAACACCGTGGCCACGCCACCCGATATCTGCTTGAACTCATCCACGTCGGCAAAATTGTTGTTCAGTATGTCGCTGCCCAGGTACAGGCTGGGGGTCTGCACACCCGCCACGGTTACGGGTTGGTCCGCGCGCACGCTCAAGCCAGCGCCAAAACGCTTTTCAAACAGCCCGCTCAAACGTTGCGTGCTCTCGCGCAAGGTTGTGTGGAAGGTGTTGAGTTGGTCGGCCAACAGGCGCGCCTCACTGGCCAGGTGCTCCTCGCGGGTATCGAGGTTGGCGGAGTCGAGGGAGCGCAAGGCGAAAACGGTACTGCCGCTGATAGCGATAGCCAAAATCACGGCTAACGCGAGACCTAACTGGGAGGCGATCCGGGCACGAGGTTGAGACATGTCAGCTCCTGGCCGAGGCCAGGATCATCCTGATCTCATAGCGCTGCTCGGCAAATTATCTGGTGGGAAACGTTGGTGCACGATAGTTTTAATACACCTACTTCGGCGGGCCGAGGCAATACTTGAGCGATTCACACGGGCATCGCGCAAACGGTTGCGCCCCAGCACCCAGGGCCATTCAATCGAGGCGCTCTACCGCCGGCAGCAACATCGCCTGCACCTCGCCCTGGAGAAAGTCCGCCAATCGCCGCAAGCGCTCGCCCCCAGGACGGGTTTTCGGCCACACCAGGTAGTAATTTTCTCCGCTGGCCACCGCCGTCGGCCACGGCAGGCTCAGCCGCCCTTGTGCCACGTCTTCGGCAACCATCAGCAAGTCGCCCATGGACACGCCGTACCCCCGTGCGGCGGCGATCATGCCCAACTCCAGCGTATCGAACACCTGACCGCCCTTGAGCGACACCTGGGACGACAGCCCCATGCGCTCCAGCCAATTGCGCCAGTCCCTGCGGTCGGGGGTGGGGTGCAGCAACTCGGCACTCGCCAGGCGGTTCACGTCCCAGGGGCCATCGCTCAACAGGTTCGGCGCACCGACGGGAATCAATAGCTCCGGGAACAGATAGCAGGCCTCCCAGTCCGCCGGAAAATGGCCGTAGCTCAACAGCACCGCGCAGTCGAAAGGCTCCTGGTTGAAGTCCACCTCGTCGACGCTCATCCAGGCGCTGGTGAGCTGCACTTCATTGCCCGGCTGCAAATGCCGGAAACGACTGAGCCGCCCCAACAGCCAGCGCATCGTCAGTGTGGACGGCGCCTTCATCCGCAGGATGTCATCTTCGGCGTTCAGGGTATGGCAGGCACGCTCGAGCGCGGCAAAGCCCTCGCGCACGCCAGGCAACAGCAGGCGCGCCGCTTCGGTGAGCTGCAGGTTACGCCCACTGCGCCGGAACAGGCGGCAGGCGAAATGCTCTTCAAGCGTACGGATATGTCGGCTCACCGCACTCTGGGTAATGGACAGTTCTTCGGCCGCGCGGGTGAATGAGTTGTGCCGGGAGGCGGCCTCAAATGCGCGCAGGGCATAAAGGGGAGGAAGACGACGAGACATAACGAAAGCTCCGACGGCGCGATACCAAAACCCTGCCAGAATAGGTCAGACATGAGTTTTAATCATGCAAACAATCGCTTTTATCCCTTTGCGAAATGGGTGCAGAGCGCCGAGAATCGAGCCTCTCCCCGACCCTCTGACTTTGTGAACTTGATGATCATGCAGCATCCGGCACGTACCGAACTCTGGGCCATTCTGCGGCTGTCAGGGCCGTTGATCGCCTCACAGTTGGCACACATGCTGATGGTGCTGACCGACACCTTGATGATGGCGCGACTGAGCCCCGAAGCACTGGCCGGAGGTGGCCTGGGCGCGGCGAGCTATTCGTTCGTATCGATTTTCTGCATCGGTGTGATTGCCGCCGTGGGCACCCTGGTAGCCATCCGTCATGGCGCGGGCGACATCGACGGCGCCACGCGTTTGACCCAGGCCGGGCTCTGGCTCGCCTGGCTGATGGCCCTGGCGGCGGCCTTGCTGTTGTGGAACCTCAAGCCGGTGTTGCTGATGTTCGGCCAGACCGACACCAACGTGCAGTCGGCGGGGCAGTTCCTGACAATCCTGCCGTTTGCCCTGCCCGGCTACCTGAGCTTCATGGCTTTGCGTGGTTTCACCAGCGCCATCGGCAAGGCCACCCCTGTGATGGTGATCAGCCTGGGTGGCACGGTGCTGAACTACCTGCTCAACCATGCGTTGATCGAGGGCATGTTCGGCCTGCCGAAACTAGGCCTGATGGGCATTGGTCTGGTCACGGCAATCGTCGCCAACGGCATGGCGCTGACGCTGATGTGGTACATCCGCAGCAACCGTGCCTACGCCGCCTACCCGTTGAGCCACGGTCTGCTGCGCCTCAACACCCAGTATTTGCGCGAGCTGTGGCGTCTGGGCCTGCCGATTGGTGGCACCTATGCGGTGGAAGTCGGGCTGTTTGCCTTTGCCGCCCTGTGCATGGGCACCATGGGCAGTACGCCATTGGCGGCGCATCAGATTGCCCTGCAAATCGTCTCGGTGGCGTTCATGGTGCCAGCTGGCATGTCCTACGCGGTGACCATGCGCATCGGTCAGCATTACGGTGCCGGGCAGTTACTGCGGGTGCGCATGGCCGGGCGGGTCGGCGTTGGCTTTGGGGCAGCGGTGATGTTGGGATTTGCCGCCGTGCTATGGCTGTTTTCCGACGCGCTGATCGGGCTGTTCCTCGACCACAACGACCCGGCGTTTCACGACGTGATCGTACTTGCCGTGAGCCTGCTCGCCGTCGCCGCCTGGTTCGAGTTGTTCGACGGAGTGCAGACCATCGCCATGGGCTGCATCCGTGGACTGAAGGACGCCAAGACCACCTTCCTGGTCGGGCTCGCCTGCTATTGGCTGATCGGGGCGCCTTCCGCCTGGTTGATGGCCTTCACCCTGGGCTGGGGGCCGACCGGTGTGTGGTGGGGACTGGCGCTGGGCCTGGCATGTGCGGCGATCAGCCTGACCTGGGCGTTCGAAGCGAAGATCAAGCGCATGATTCGCAGGGAAGGCGTCACGCCCGAAACCCGCCAGGGGTTTCAGGTTGCGCAGCCGGATTAGAACCCTTCGCCAGCGTTGGCCTGCTGGCCCTTGCCAAAGGCCAGGTAGTCCACCAACTCAGGCAACGGCAGCGGCTTGCTGATCAGGTAACCCTGGGCCTGGTCGCAGCCGAACAATCTCAGTAACGCCAGTTGCTCCGGGGTTTCCACACCTTCGGCCACCACTTCCAGGTTGAGGTTGTGCGCCAGGTTGATCATCGCGTGCACCAGCTTGCGGTTCTCTTCGCGCTCTTCCATGCCGCTGACAAAACTCTTGTCGATCTTCAACAAGGCAATCGGCAGGCTGTTGAGGTGCACGAATGATGAGAACCCGGTGCCGAAGTCATCCAGGGAAAACCGCACGCCGAGGCGACCAAGAGCGTCCATGGTCTGCTTGACCAGGTCACTGCGGCGCATCACGGCCGTTTCGGTCAGTTCGAACTCCAGCCATTGCGCGTCCACGCCACGCTCGGCAATCAGTCGGCTGAGGGTCGAGAGCAACTGGCTGTCCTGGAACTGGCGAAATGACAGGTTGACCGCCATATGCAACGGCGGCAGGCCACGTTCGCGCAGGTCCTGCATGTCGCGCAGGGCTCGGGAGATCACCCAGTAGCCCAACGGCACGATCAGGCCGCTCTGTTCGGCCAGCGGTACGAATTCGCTGGGGGGCAACAGGCCACGCTCACCATGGCGCCAGCGCACCAGGGCTTCCAGGCCGACGATATGCCCGTCGTCCAGATCCAGGCGCGGCTGGTAATGCAGCTCCAGTTCATCGCGGCGCAAGGCCCGGCGCAGTTCACTTTCCAGGTCGGCCAGGCTGCGCGCGTTACGGTTGATGCGTTCGTTGAAGATATGAAAGGTACAGCCCTGGGTACTCTTGGCTTGCTGCATGGCGATATGGGCGTGCCACATCAGCGGGTCGGCGCCTGCGCGCGCGCGGGCATGCGCCACGCCCAGGCTGCAGCCGATCAGCAGGCTTTCGCCATCCACCCAGTAAGGCTCGGCCATGACTTCGGTGATGCGCTCGGCCATCCATTCGGCGCGCTGGGGCGCACGGCGAGTGTCGATCAACAGGGCAAATTCGTCGCTGCCCAGGCGCGCCAGTTGGTCGCCGATCTCAAGCTGGCTCTTGAGCCGCGACACGACTTGCAGGATCAAGCGGTCACCGGCCTGATGACCGAGGGCGTCGTTGGCGTGACGGAAGTTGTCGAGGTCCAGGTGACCAAGCGCAAGGCCGCGACCTTCATTCTCGGCGAGCCGCGCCGCCAGCAGGGTCTGGAAGCCCTGGCGGTTGGCGATACCGGTTAGCGGGTCTTGCTCGGCCAGGCGTTGCAGGGTGTTTTCCAGTACGCCACGCTCGCGCACATGGCGCAGGCAGCGGCGCAGTGTATCGGCGCCCAATACATCACGGATCAGCCAATCACTCACACCCAGCGGCGCAACCAGAGGCTCCTGCTCAAGCAGCAGCACGCACGGCAAGCTGCAACGACCAGGACCAGGTTGCAGGCTGGGCGTGGTCAACAGCACGGCGCTGTGGTCTTCGTCGAACAGACGACTCACCGAGTCCCAGTTTGGCGCGCTGATCAGCACAGCCCCATCGCCCATCGGCGCCAGGCACTCGCGCAACAACGCTGCCCACTCAGGCGTATCGGCCAGTAGCAGCAAACGCAAGGGTTCGACAGGCGTAGACAAGCTAGCTCCCTAGACTCTGCAAAATTTCGTTGGCGGCGGGCATTATGACGTGCGACTTGATAATCACCAATGATAGGGGTTAGCAAATACGCAGACTGTAAACATTTGTCGAAGGCTAAATACCAAAAAGCCCTCACATCCTGCGGGAAAGTATCAAAACCGGCAAATTTAGATCGAGTGGTACGTCACACCGTCGATCCAGGGCAGCAGAATCTTGCCAGCCTGTTAAAATGCCCGCCCTTTTGAACAATGACTCCCTGAACTCTGTATGTCCCGACTCAACCCCCGGCAGCAAGAAGCCGTGAACTACGTCGGCGGCCCTCTATTGGTGCTCGCCGGTGCAGGCTCCGGCAAGACCAGCGTGATCACCCGCAAGATCGCGCACCTGATCCAGAACTGCGGCATACGCGCCCAGTACATCGTCGCCATGACCTTTACCAACAAGGCGGCGCGAGAAATGAAAGAGCGTGTCGGCACCCTGCTCAAGGGTGGCGAAGGCCGTGGTCTCACGGTGTGTACCTTCCACAACCTGGGGCTGAACATCATCCGCAAGGAGCATGTGCGGCTGGGCTACAAACCGGGCTTCTCGATCTTCGACGAGACCGACGTAAAAGCCCTGATGACCGACATCATGCAGAAGGAATACGCAGGCGACGACGGCGTCGATGAGATCAAGAACATGATCGGCGCCTGGAAAAACGACCTGGTCCTGCCCCCCGAAGCCCTGGAGAACGCACGCAACCCCAAGGAACAGACCGCCGCCATCGTGTACACCCACTACCAGCGTACGCTCAAGGCGTTCAACGCGGTGGACTTCGATGACCTGATCCTGCTGCCAGTGAAGCTGTTCCAGGAACATAAAGACATCCTGGAAAAGTGGCAGAACAAGGTGCGCTACCTGCTGGTGGACGAATACCAGGACACCAACGCCAGCCAATACCTGCTGGTGAAATTGCTGATCGGCACGCGCAACCAGTTCACCGTGGTGGGCGACGACGACCAGTCGATCTACGCCTGGCGCGGCGCGCGCCCGGAAAACCTGATGCTGCTCAAGGACGACTATCCGTCCCTGAAAGTGGTGATGCTGGAGCAGAACTACCGCTCCACCAGCCGCATCCTGCGCTGCGCCAACGTATTGATCTCGAACAACCCCCACGAGTTTGAAAAGCAACTGTGGAGTGAGATGGGCCACGGCGATGAAATCCGCGTGATCCGCTGCCGCAACGAAGACGCCGAAGCCGAGCGCGTGGCCGTGGAAATCCTCAGCCTGCACTTGCGCACCGACCGGCCCTACAGCGATTTCGCGATCCTGTATCGCGGCAACTACCAGGCCAAGCTGATCGAGCTGAAATTGCAGCACCACCAGGTGCCGTATCGCCTGTCAGGCGGCAACAGCTTTTTCGGACGCCAGGAAGTGAAAGACCTGATGGCCTACTTCCGCCTGATCGTGAACCCGGACGACGACAACGCCTTCCTGCGCGTGATCAACGTGCCGCGCCGGGAAATCGGTTCCACCACCCTGGAAAAGCTCGGCAACTACGCCACCGAGCGCAAGATCTCGATGTACGCCGCCACCGATGAGATCGGCCTGGGCGAGCACCTGGACACGCGCTTCACCGATCGCCTGGCGCGCTTCAAACGCTTCATGGACAAGGTCCGCGAGCAGTGCGCCGGCGAAGACCCGATCAGCGCCCTGCGCAGCATGGTCATGGACATCGACTATGAAAACTGGCTGCGCACCAACAGCTCCAGCGACAAGGCCGCGGATTACCGCATGGGCAACGTCTGGTTCCTGATCGAAGCGTTGAAGAACACCCTGGAAAAAGACGAAGACGGCGAGATGACCGTCGAAGACGCCATCGGCAAACTGGTGCTGCGCGACATGCTCGAGCGTCAACAGGAAGAAGAAGACGGCGCCGAAGGCGTGCAGATGATGACCTTGCATGCGTCCAAGGGCCTGGAATTTCCCTACGTGTTCATCATGGGCATGGAAGAGGAAATCCTCCCGCACCGCTCCAGTATCGAAGCCGATACCATCGAGGAAGAACGGCGCCTGGCCTACGTAGGCATTACCCGCGCGCGTCAGACACTGGCCTTCACCTTTGCCGCCAAACGCAAACAGTATGGCGAAATCATCGACTGTGCCCCCAGCCGATTCCTGGATGAACTGCCACCGGACGACCTGGCCTGGGAAGGCAACGACGACACCCCGACCGAGGTGAAGGCCGTCCGCGGCAACACCGCCCTGGCGGACATACGCGCGATGTTAAAGCGCTAGAATCGACTACTTTTTAATCTACTTTCGGCGCACAGCACGCCATTAGAGGAAGCTTTCCGTGGAAGCACTGCACAAGAAAATTCGCGAAGAAGGCATCGTGCTTTCCGATCAGGTACTCAAGGTCGACGCCTTTTTGAACCACCAGATCGACCCGGCGCTGATGAAGCTGATCGGCGACGAATTCGCCGCGCGGTTCAAGGACTCGGGCATCACCAAGATCGTCACCATCGAAGCATCGGGCATCGCCCCGGCGATCATGACCGGCCTGAACCTTGGCGTGCCGGTGATCTTTGCCCGCAAGCAACAGTCCCTGACCCTCACCGAAAACCTGCTGTCGGCCACGGTGTATTCCTTCACCAAGAAAACCGAGAGTACCGTGGCCATCTCGCCGCGCCACCTGACCAGCAGCGACCGCGTGCTGGTGATCGATGACTTCCTGGCCAACGGCAAGGCCTCCCAGGCGCTGATCTCGATCATCAAGCAGGCCGGCGCAACCGTTGCCGGCCTGGGGATCGTGATCGAGAAGTCGTTCCAGGGTGGCCGCGCGGAGCTGGATGCGCAGGGTTATCGGGTAGAGTCGCTGGCACGGGTGAAGTCGTTGGCGGGAGGGGTTGTCACCTTCATCGAATAATCGCGGCCTGAATGCGGTTAAACATGTAGGAGCGGGCTTGCCCGCGATGGCGGTGGGTCAGCTGGCATAGGGGTCTACTGATCCACCGCCATCGCAGGCAAGCCAGCTCCCACAGGGGATCTGCGCTTAACTGACGGGCATTTGGAGCTTGCCGGCTCCCACGGGCTGTCAGTGAGCGGTGGCCTGCAGGCCGGCCAGCAGCAGACGTTGATACAGGTCTTCCTTAAGCCCCTGCGGCTTATCCAACCGCATCCGCTCCAAATGCTTGGAAAACGCCTCCGGCTCCGGCGCATCCAACGCCGCCCTGCCCAACTCCAGAATCTCCGTCAGCTTGAATTTGCTCTTGAGCCAGTTCAATGCCCGCAACACGTCCTGCTCTTCATCGGTGAAGTCGCTGCCCAAGGGATACTCCGGAAACAGCCGTTTATGCCGCGCCTGAATCCCCTGGAGTCGCTCGGGTGTGTTGTCGGAAAAACGTGGATCCAGTTGGAAATCCTTGGCCAACTTGCCAGCCTTTTGCGCCTGTTCGATCAAGTCGTTCTGGAAGCGCGAGTCGGTGATGTTGAGCAACGCCTCGATCACCTTGGCGTCCGTCTGCCCGCGCAAGTCGGCAATCCCATACTCGGTGATGACGATATCCCGCAGGTGCCGAGGAATGGTGCAGTGGCCGTAATCCCAGACGATATTGGAGCTGACCTCCCCGCCCGATTCACGCCAGCTGCGCAAAATCAGGATTGAGCGCGCACCTTCCAGCGCATGCCCCTGGGCAACAAAGTTGTATTGCCCGCCCACGCCGCTGAGCACGCGGCCGTCTTCCAATTGGTCCGCCACACCGGCGCCGAGCAACGTCACCATGATCGCGCTGTTGATAAACCGCGCATCCTGGCGCTGCAAACGCTTGAGTTCTTCCTGCCCGTACAGCTCGTTGATGTAGCTGATGCGGGTCATGTTGAATTCCAGGCGCTTGGCATGGGTCATTTCCTGCAAGCGCTGGTAGAAACTACGCGGGCCAAGAAAGAAGCCACCGTGGATCGAAATACCATCGGGCTGCGCCGCATCGTCCAGCAAGCCGGCATTCGCCTGCTGCTGGGTCGCCACGTCCGGGTACACCTTGCGGCGGACAATACCCGCGTCGGCGAGCACCAACAGGCCGTTGACGAACATCTCGCTGCAGCCATAGAGGCCACGCGCGAGCGGATCGACGCCCCCTTCATGGCTGATCAACGGCGCCCACTGATACACGTCGAGGTCGGTCAGCAGCGACCGGTAGGCTTCATTGTCGGCCTGGCGTGCCAGCAAGGCGGCGGTCAGCGCATCGCCCATGGAGCCAATGCCGATCTGCAAGGTGCCGCCGTCACGCACCAGGGTGCTGGCATGCAGGCCAATGAAATGATCCTGGAACCCCACCGGCATGTTCGGTGTGGAAAACAGCGTGGTGCTGTCCTTTTCATCGACCAGGTAGTCGAACGCATCCATACCCAACTCGGCATCGCCAGGCATGTAGGGCAAATCGGTGTGTACCTGGCCGACGATCAAGATAGTTTCATCCGCATCACGGCGCTTGGCGATCATCGGCAACAGGTCGAGGGTGATATCGGGGTTGCAACTCAGGCTCAGGCGATCAGGGTGTTCAGCGCTGCTGGCCACCAACTGCGCCACCAGGTTCAGGCCGGCGGCGTTGATGTCGCGGGCGGCGTGGCTGTAGTTGCTGCTGACGTAGTCCTGCTGGGCCGAGGTGCTATGCAACAGGCTGCCAGGCTGCATGAAAAACTGCTGCACGCGGATGTTCTTCGGCAGGCTGTCTGTGTGCAATGCCGCGAGGAAATCCAACTCGGGGTAATCACCAAACACCCGTTCGATAAAGGGTTCAAGAAAGCGCTTCTGCAACCCATCTCCCAGCGTCGGCCGGCCAAGGCTCAGGGCGGTATAGATCGTCAACGCCCGCTCAGGCAATTTGGCGATACGACGGTACAGCGCATTGACGAACAGGTTGGGCTTACCCAAGCCCAACGGCATGCCCATATGAATATGCGCCGGCAAGCGCGCCAGTACGTCGTCAACTGCTTGCTCGATTGAACACAACTGCACCATCCGACTGCTCCCGAACATTCCATGAATAGGGGTTGGACCGAGCTTGCCGGGCCTTTGCTGCAATGAACAGCCTGGAAACACACATTGCGTGCACAAAAAAGCCGCTCGTAAGCGGCATTTTTGGCGAGGATCGGTTTACTTAAGGTTCTTCACGGAATCCCGGGAAACACAGAAACAAGAACGCCGATTTGATGGATGATGTTCGTGCGAGCAAACACATCTAAAAAACCGGCGTTCTTATGCGCGATATTAATACTTTCCTTCCTTTTTGGGAGGGCTTTTCTGTCGTCGCGATCAAACCTGACGGCGATGCCCTTCAAATCGATCTGATCCCCCAGGCCACGCGATTTCCCACCTGTGGTGGCTGCCAAAAGCTCTGTCCAACAACTCATGAATACTGCGATCGAGTCGTGCGTGACTTGCCGATTCTCGGTCGCGCAGTCCGCCTCAACGTGCAGCTCAGGCGTGTTGGCTGCCGTGATTGTGGCAAGCGCATGGAGGTCGTCAGTTGGCTGGATCGCTATGCCCGCATGACGCGCCGGCTGGCAGAGGCCGTTATTCAAGCCTGCGAACGCCTTCCTACACTGCATGTTGCGCAAATGTTCGGGCTGCACTGGGACACCGTTCGGTTGCTGGAGCGGCGCGCTCTGCAAGCGGCGTTGAGTGCCTTACCCAAGGCCCAGCCACGGCGCTTGATAATGGACGAGTTCGCGTTATTCAAAGGTCATCGCTACGCCAGCGTGGTGTTGGACGCTGATACTCGGCGAGTGCTTTGGATCGGCGAAGGCCGTAGCCGAGCGGCAGTCAGACCGTTTTTCGAAGAGCTGGGGCCAGAAGGGTGCGCCCGAATTGAAGCGGTAGCGATGGACATGAACACGGCTTATGACCTGGAGGTTCGCCAACACTGCCCAAAAGCACGGGTGATTTATGACCTTTTCCATGTGGTCGCCAAATATGGCCGAGAAGTGATTGATCGTGTTCGCGTTGACGAGGCGAACCGACTGCGCCATGACAAGCCCGCTCGAAAGGTCATAAAGCAAGCGCGATGGTTGCTATTGCGTAACCCGGAGAACCTGAAAAAGCCGGAACAGCAGGTTCATTTACAGGATCTGCTGGCCGCTAACCAATCGTTAATGACGGTCTACTTGATGAAGGCCGAGCTCAAAATGCTCTGGGCGCCGAGCGATGCCTGGGACTGGAGATCAGCCTGGAAGCAGTGGCTGCGTCACGCTCAAGAAAGCGAAATACCCGCACTGATCCAGTTCGCAAAGCGATTAAAGGGCTACTTGCGGGGCATCGTGAGCCGGGTACGCTGGCCAATGCACACTGGTCAGTTGGAAGGAATAAACAATCGAATAAAGGTCATCAAACGAATGGCGTACGGTTACCGGGACAGCGAATTCTTTTTCATGAAGATCAAGAGCGTCTTTCCCGGCAATCCGTGAAGAACCTTACTTAAGCCCCGACATTTTCTGGATCGCACCCTTCAGATCATCATCCGAGCAATCAGCGCAAGTGCCTTTAGGCGGCATGGAGTTGATACCAGTGATGGCCTTGGCCAGGATGCCATCGAGGCCGCCCTGGTGGTCGGCGCGCTCTTTCCAGGCGGCGGTGTCGCCGATTTTCGGTGCGCCCAACACGCCGCTGCCGTGGCAGGCGTTGCAGTGCTTGGCGATGATATCGTCCGGGGTTTTCGCCCCGCCGGCCCCGCCCGCTGCCACGGCGACGTCCATCCCCTTGCACTCTTGACCCTGGACACATACTTTCCCGGCGGGCTCGAGGCGCTCGGCAATCGCGTCGCTGCTCGCTTTGCTGATAGGTGGCTCAGCTTTTTGCCCACACCCCGTCAGGGCCAATACTATTGCTGGTGCAGCCAGCATTTTCATAATTAGGTTCACGCGTTCACCCTCAATGGTGGCTATTCACGCCTGCGGCCACGGTTTCGCAGGCGGCGAAAGTATAACGGTTAGCCCGCCAGGCTGAAACAACCCCATTAAATAAAGGGAGATTCAACCGGGTGGAATGCAGCTGCGGGAGTCTCTGCAACGTAGGCAGGACGCCTCTGTTCTTAAAAGTTCGCGGGCGTGGCTGCGCTGATTAGTCGCGCCGGCACGTCGAACGGATTGCGAAAACGATGAGGCTTGGTGCTTTCAAAGTAGTAGCTATCGCCAGCTTCGAGCACAAAAGTTTCAAGACCCACCACCAACTCCAGGCGGCCCTCCACCAGAATCCCGGTCTCCTCGCCTTCATGGGTGAGCATTTCTTCGCCGGTATCGGCGCCCGGTGGGTAAATTTCGTTAAGAAACGTGATCGCCCGGCTCGGATGCGCGCGACCTACCAGTTTCATGGTCACGGCGCCGTCGGAGATGTCGATCAGCTCATTGGCTTTATAGACGATCTGCGTCGGTATTTCCTGGAGGATCTCCTCGGAAAAAAATTCGACCATGGACATGGGGATACCACCCAGCACCTTGCGCAAGGAGCTGATCGAGGGGCTGACACTGTTTTTTTCGATCATCGAAATGGTGCTGTTGGTGACGCCCGCCCGTTTGGCGAGCTCGCGCTGGGAAAGACCCTTCAGTTTACGGATGGATTGCAGTCGTTCGCCGACGTCCAATGCGGGTGCCTCCTAGGATTCAGGCTTTGTTGTAATTGAGCGTTATCATGGCGACAGCGTTCAGTATTTACAACACTTGGGCCTAAATCCCAGGTCGCGGCGTTCGTATCTGGCGCTCAAGTGCCGCAATAGAGCCTTGGCACGCGACGCAGGTTGCAGAAGATCTGGTAGGGAATGGTCTCGGCGGCGAGCGCAACGTCACTGGCGAGAATAGTCTTGCCCCACAGCTCCACAGTCGAGCCCAGGCCGGCCTGGGGCACATCCGTCAGGTCGACACACAGCATGTCCATGGACACACGCCCCAACAATTGGCTGCGCTGCCCTGCCACCAGTACCGGCGTACCGGTGGGCGCGTGACGCGGGTAGCCGTCGGCATAGCCCATGGCAACCACGCCGATGCGCATCGGCTTGGGCGTAATGAACCGCGCGCCGTAGCCCACCGGCTCGCCGGCCGGCAGTTCGCGTACGCAGATCACTTTCGATTCCAGGGTCATCACCGGCTGTAAACGCGCGGCGATGGCCTGGTCTTCGCCAAACGGCGTCGCGCCGTAGAGCATGATGCCCGGGCGTACCCAGTCGCTGGACACATTCGGCCAGCCCAATACCGCAGGTGAATTACGCAGGCTGACTTCGGCCGACAGGCCCTGGCGTGCCGCTTCAAACACCGCCACTTGTTGGTTGCTGCTGACACAATCGAGCTCATCAGCGCGGGCGAAGTGGCTCATCAACACAATCTTGGCGACTTTGCCGCTGGCCAGCAGGCGCTGGTAAGCCTCGTGATAGTCCTTGGGGTGCAGGCCGACGCGATGCATGCCCGAATCCAGCTTGAGCCAGATGGTCTGCGGCTTGCTCAGCGCGGCCTGTTCAATCGCCTCCAATTGCCAGAGCGAATGCACCACGCACCAGAAATCATGCTCGATGATCAACGGCAACTCGTCGGCTTCGAAAAAACCTTCCAGCAGCAGCACCGGCGCACGAATGCCGGCAGCCCGAAGCTCCAATGCTTCCTCAATGCACGCCACGGCAAACCCATCGGCTTCGGCTTCCAGCGCCTGAGCCACGCGCACGGCACCGTGGCCGTAGGCGTCGGCCTTGACCACAGCGAGAGCCTTGGCCCCCGTGACTTCACGGGCCAACTGGTAGTTATGGCGCAAGGCTTGGAGGTCGATCAGGGCACGGGCTGGACGCATGGCGGCAGGCTTCTAGGCAGCAAAGTGAAGAAAAACCGGTACCGATAGACAGCGTCGACACCGGGAAAGGAATCAGTGTTTACGGCAGCGCGGCCACAACGGACAGCTCTACCAGGATTTGCGGTTCGCACAGCTTGGCTTCAACCGTGGCGCGGGCCGGGGCGACGCCCTTGGGTAGCCACTTGTCCCACACCGCGTTCATGCCGGCGAAATCGGCGTCGATGTCTTTCAAGTAAATCGTCACCGACAGCAATTTGGTCTTGTCGGTACCAGCAAGATCGAGCAACCGCTCGATGTTGGCCAGGGTTTCAAGGGTCTGCTGTTCAATCCCGGCGCTCATGTCGTCGCCGACTTGCCCGGCCAGATACACGGTACCGCTGTGGACAACGATCTGACTCATGCGCTCATTGATGAGCTGGCGCTGGATTGACATGTTTTGCGGACTCCTGGTGGTTGCCGTAACGGGAAATATCGAGGCCCGCGGCGCTGATCTGCGGGGTTTTCTTCGCCATCAGGTCGGCCAGCAAACGACCGGAACCACAAGCCATGGTCCAGCCGAGGGTGCCATGGCCTGTGTTCAGGAACAGGTTCTTGAACGGCGTGGCACCGACAATCGGCGTGCCGTCGGGGGTGGTCGGGCGCAGGCCGGTCCAGAACGTGGCTTCGGCCAGATCGCCGCCGTGAGGATAAAGGTCGTTGACGATCATCTCCAGGGTTTCGCGTCGACGTGGGTTCAGCGACAGGTCAAAACCGGCTATTTCAGCCATGCCGCCGACGCGGATGCGGTTGTCGAAACGGGTGATGGCGACCTTGTAGGTCTCGTCCAGAATGGTCGATGTCGGCGCCATCGCCGGATTGGTAATCGGCACGGTCAGCGAGTAACCCTTGAGCGGGTACACCGGGGCCTTGATCCCCAGTGGTTTGAGCAGCTTCGGCGAATAACTGCCGAGGGCCAGCACGTAGCGGCTGGCGGTTTCCAGCTTGCCGTCGATCCACACGCCGTTGATGCGGTCGCCGGCGTAGTCGAGGCGCTGGATGTCCTGTTCGAAGCGGAACTCCACGCCCAATTGCTTGCACATATCGGCCAGGCGCGTGGTGAACATCTGGCAGTCGCCGGTCTGGTCGTTCGGCAGGCGCAGGGCACCGGCGAGGATATCCGTCACGCTGGCCAGCGCCGGCTCGACACGGGCGATACCGGCGCGATCCAGCAGCTCGAACGGCACACCGGACTCCTTCAGCACGGCGATGTCCTTGGCGGCGCCATCCAACTGGGCCTGGGTACGGAACAGCTGGGTCGTCCCGAGGCTGCGACCTTCATAGGCAATGCCGGTCTCGGCACGCAGTTCATCGAGGCAGTCGCGGCTGTACTCGGACAGGCGCACCATGCGTTCCTTGTTCACCGCATAACGGCTGGCGGTGCAGTTGCGCAGCATCTGCGCCATCCACAGGTATTGGTCGATATCGGCGGTGGCCTTGATCGCCAGCGGCGCATGGCGCTGCAGCAGCCACTTGATAGCCTTGAGCGGCACGCCCGGGGCAGCCCAGGGGGAAGCGTAGCCAGGCGACACCTGGCCGGCGTTGGCAAAACTGGTTTCCATGGCGGCGGCTGGCTGGCGGTCGACTACCACGACCTCAAAGCCGGCCCGCGCCAAATAGTAGGCACTGGTCACACCAATGACGCCGCTACCCAAGACCAGAACGCGCATTTTTGTATCCTCATCGCGGCCTGGCCGCTGACGTGTGTTGTTGGAGCAATGATGAGCGCAGTATAAAAAGCAATCGCCAGTGCATTTCACTATATAACTGCCTATATTTGGCGACAATTCTCGGCAAAAACCGTTTTCACAGAGGCGTATCCCCTATGCGTACCAACACCCAGACCAAGCGGGAGCTGGACAAGATCGACCGCAACATCCTGCGCATCCTGCAAACCGATGGGCGCATTTCATTCACTGAGCTGGGAGAGAAGGTCGGGCTGTCGACCACGCCGTGCACCGAGCGGGTGCGCCGGTTGGAGCGCGAAGGGATCATCATGGGCTACAACGCGCGGCTCAACCCGCAGCATTTGAAGGGGAGCTTGCTGGTATTTGTCGAGATCAGCCTCGATTACAAGTCCGGCGACACCTTTGAGGAGTTCCGCCGCGCTGTGCTGAAACTGCCCCATGTGCTGGAGTGCCACCTGGTGTCCGGGGACTTCGACTACCTGGTCAAAGCGCGGATCTCCGAGATGGCGTCATACCGAAAACTGCTGGGCGATATCCTGCTCAAGTTGCCCCATGTGCGGGAATCCAAGAGCTATATCGTGATGGAAGAGGTGAAAGAGAGCCTGAATTTACCGATTCCTGACTGAAGAACAGGACTAAACCAGTACCTGCCGGGTGCTCGCCATGTACTCATGGATCTGCTGTTCGACCCTCGGATGAATCAGCTCCACCGGCCGCCGCCCATTGGGGCACGGTAACGTCTTGGTGGTGCCGAACAGCCTGCAGATCAGCGGCCGTTCGTCGTATACCGTGCAGCCGTTGGGGCCCAGATGCACGCAGTTAAGCTCGTCCATGGCTGCGTCCTGCTCGGCTGCGGTCTTACGCGGCAGGCGCGACATTTCCTCGGGCGAAGTGGTGACCGGCCCACAGCAGTCGTGACAGCCCGGGACACACTCGAACGAAGGAATCTGGCGGCGCAATGCGCTGACTTTCTGACTGTTGCAACTCATCGAAGCAGGTACCGAACGGCGAATAGGCAGGGATTCTGACCTAAAACGGCGTGCGCAGACAGCCTCGTCCGACCGCTGTATCCTGCGTCAAATTTTCCAAACAGGGATGCTCCCATGACTGCCAGCGCCCAGCACGCCAACTCCTACTATGCCGCCAGCAGCGTGCCGCAAGCCGCTTACCCGACCTTGACCGGCGAGGCCTGCGCCGATGTCTGCGTGATTGGCGGTGGTTTTTCCGGGCTCAACACCGCCCTTGAGCTGGCCGAACGCGGCTTCAGCGTGGTGCTGCTGGAGGCACGCAAGGTGGCCTGGGGCGCGAGTGGCCGTAACGGCGGCCAGTTGATTCGCGGCGTCGGCCACGGCCTGGATCAGTTCGCCAATGTGATCGGCAGCGACGGCGTGCGCCAGATGAAGCTGATGGGCCTGGAAGCCGTGGAGATCGTGCGCGAGCGCGTCGAGCGCTTCCAGATTCCCTGCGACCTGACCTGGGGCTACTGCGACCTCGCCAACAAGCCACGTGACCTGCAAGGCCTGGCCGACGACGCCGAGGAACTGCGCAGCTTGGGTTATCGCCATGCAGTGCGCCTGCTGCAAGCCAGCGAAATGAGCAGTGTGATCGGCTCCGAGCGCTACGTTGGCGGCATGATCGACATGGGCTCCGGGCACCTGCACCCACTGAACCTGGCGCTGGGCGAAGCCGCGGCTGCGCAGCAGTCAGGTGTGCAGTTGTTCGAGCAGTCCGCAGTGACGCACATCGACTACGGGCCAGAGGTCAAGGTCCACACCGCCCAGGGACACGTGCGCGCCAGGACCCTGGTGCTGGCCTGCAACGCCTACCTTAACGGCCTTAATCCACACCTGAGCGGCAAAGTGCTGCCCGCCGGCAGTTACATCATCGCCACCGAGCCGTTGAGCGAAGCGCAAGCGACCCGCCTGCTGCCACAGAACATGGCCGTATGTGACCAACGGGTGACTGTGGACTACTTCCGCCTGTCCGCTGACCGGCGCCTGTTGTTCGGCGGCGCCTGCCACTATTCCGGGCGCGACCCCCAGGACATCGGCGCCTATATGCGCCCGAAGATGCTGCAGGTATTCCCGCAATTGGCCGACGTGCAGATCGACTATCAGTGGGGCGGCATGATCGGCATCGGTGCCAACCGCTTACCGCAGATCGGTCGGTTGGCGGACCATCCCAACGTGTATTACGCCCAGGCCTACGCCGGCCATGGCCTCAACGCCACGCACCTGGCGGGCAGGCTGCTGGCCGAAGCCATCAGCGGCCAGCAACAGGGGCGTTTCGATCTGTTCGCCCAGGTGCCGCACATGACCTTCCCCGGCGGCAAGCACCTGCGTTCGCCGCTGTTAGCGCTGGGGATGCTCTGGCACCGCCTCAAAGAGCTCGTGTGATCAACTGCGCCAGAAGGGCTTCAACCCTTCCTGGCGCGCCTGTTCAGCGCTCAAGCCAATATCGCGCAATTGCTCACGGGTCAGTGTCAGCAGGGCCTTGCGCGTATGCCGGCGGCGCCAGAACAGACTCCAGCGGCTATGGGCCGACGCACTCATCGCACGCTCCTGCCCCGCTTCCAGTTCCTGACCGTGTAATACCAGCCGCACATCGCTCATGCCGTTCATTTTGCTGCCCCTCAGTGACGTATTGCGTTGAGTGACCAGCATGGACGAGCGACCACAACCATTACAGATTCAACCAGACGTTATTAAATCCATACAGATACTGCCTATGGGCGCCTGAATCCTGTATTTTCCACCTATCTGTACTGGTCTCCCGGGAGTGGCCCCATGACGCTGTACGTCAACCTCGCTGAATTGCTCGGCACCCGCATCGAACAAGGCTTCTACCGCCCCGGCGATCGCTTGCCGTCTGTACGGGCCCTGAGCGTGGAACATGGCGTCAGCCTGAGCACCGTGCAACAAGCCTATCGTTTGCTGGAAGACAATGGCCTGGCTACGCCCAAGCCCAAGTCCGGCTATTTTGTTCCGGCTGGCCGCGAGTTGCCGGCCCTGCCGGAAGTCGGCCGGCCGGCACAGCGCCCGGTGGAAATTTCCCAGTGGGACCTGGTGCTGGAGCTGATTCGCGCCGTACCCCGCAAAGACGTCATACAGATGGGTCGCGGCATGCCAGATGTATTGTCACCCACTCTCAAGCCACTGCTGCGCAGCCTGGCCCGCGTCAGCCGGCGTCAGGATCTGCCGGGGCTGTATTACGACAACATCCTTGGCTGCATGGAACTGCGCGAGCAAATCGCCCGGCTGTCATTGGACTCCGGCTGCCAACTGAGCGCCGAAGACATCGTGGTCACCACCGGCTGCCATGAGGCGCTGTCCGCCAGCATCCATGCCATCTGCTCTCCCGGCGATATCGTCGCGGTGGACTCGCCCAGCTTCCACGGCGCCATGCAGACCCTCAAGGGCCTGGGCATGAAGGCCCTGGAAATCCCCACCGACCCGCTAACCGGCATCAGCCTCGAAGCCCTGGAGCTGGCGCTGGAGCAGTGGCCGATCAAGGTCATCCAATTGACTCCCACCTGCAACAACCCGCTGGGCTACATCATGCCGGAGGCGCGCAAACGTGCACTGCTGACCCTGGCCCAGCGCTTTGACGTGGCGATCATCGAAGACGATGTATATGGCGAATTGGCCTACAGCTATCCACGCCCGCGCACCATAAAATCCTTCGACGAAGACGGCCGCGTGCTGCTGTGCAGCTCGTTTTCGAAAACCCTGGCGCCCGGCCTGCGCATTGGCTGGGTTGCACCCGGGCGCTACCTGGAACGGGTGCTGCACATGAAATACATCAGCACCGGCTCCACGGCCACCCAGCCGCAGATAGCGATCGCGGAGTTTCTCAAGGGTGGCTATTTCGAACCGCATTTGCGACGGATGCGCGCACAATACCAGCGCAATCGCGACCTGATGCTCGACTGGGTCAGCCGCTATTTCCCGGCCGGCACACGGGCCAGCCGGCCTCAGGGCAGCTTCATGCTGTGGATAGAACTGCCGGAAGGCTTTGACACCCTCAAGCTCAACCGTGCGCTGATGGAACAAGGCGTGCAGGTGGCAGTGGGCAGTATCTTTTCGGCTTCCGGCAAATACCGAAACTGCCTGCGCATGAACTACAGCGCCAAGCCAACCCCTCAGATTGAAGAGGCCGTGCGTAAAGTGGGCACGACCGCGAGCAAAATGCTGGCGGAGTCGGCGGACTGACCTTTCCCGAAAAATAGCCGTCCTATGTCGACAACCGACCCGATCTGGAAGCGACTCCCTTGATGAATCGACGGCTTTTACCGTTTTGCCTGCTGGGAGCCCTGACCCTGGGCGGTTGCGCCACGGTGCATACCCCGCGCATCCCCAGTGATGCCCTGCCGGCGGCCCAGTCGTCGTTCGGCCGCTCGATCCAGGCCCAGGCCGCGCCTTACCAGGGCCGCTCCGGTTTCCGCCTGCTACCCAACAGCAGCGAAGCCTTCATGGCCCGCGCCGAACTGATCCGCAACGCCCAGACCAGCCTCGACTTGCAGTACTACATCGTCCACGACGGCATTAGCACGCGCATGCTGGTGGACGAGCTGCTCAAGGCCGCCGACCGTGGCGTGCGCGTGCGCATCCTGCTGGACGACACCACCAGCGACGGCCTCGACCAGATCATCGCCACCCTCGCCGCCCACCCCAGGATCGAGATTCGCTTGTTCAACCCCCTGCACCTGGGCCGCAGTACGGGGGCCACGCGAGCCATGGGGCGCTTGTTCAACCTGTCGCTGCAACACCGACGCATGCACAACAAGTTGTGGCTGGCGGACAACAGCGTGGCCATCGTCGGCGGGCGCAATCTGGGGGATGAGTACTTCGACGCCGAGCCCAACCTGAACTTCACCGATATCGACATGCTCAGCGCCGGGCCGGTCGCCGAGCAGCTCGGGCACAGTTTCGACCAGTACTGGAACAGCGCCCTGAGCAAACCTATCGATGACTTTGTTTCCAGCCGCCCCTCCAAAGGCGACCTGGCCGCCGCGCGTGCGGGCCTGGAGGCATCGCTGGCCGACTCGCGCCAGCAGAATCACGCGCTATACAACCGCCTGCGCGCCTATCAGACCCAACCGCGCATGGACATCTGGCGCCGCGAGCTGATCTGGGCCTGGAACCAGGCTCTGTGGGACGCGCCAAGCAAGGTGCTGGCAAAGGCCGACCCTGACCCTCGGTTGCTGCTCACCACGCAACTGGCGCCGGAGCTTGAGGGCGTCAGCCATGAGCTGATGATGATCTCGGCGTATTTCGTGCCGGGGCAACCGGGCCTGGTGTACCTGACGGGGCGCGCCGACGCGGGCGTGTCGGTGAGCCTGCTGACCAACTCTCTTGAAGCCACCGACGTGCCGGCCGTACACGGTGGCTACGCACCGTATCGCAAGGCCCTGCTCGAGCATGGGGTTAAGCTCTACGAACTGCGCCGCCAACCAGGCGCCCCGAGTGCGGGCAGCGGGCCACATCTGTTTGGTCGCGGTACGTTCCGTGGCTCGGACTCCAGCCTGCACAGCAAAGCGATCATTTTTGATCGGACCAAGTCGTTCATCGGCTCTTTCAACTTCGACCCGCGTTCAGTCCTGTGGAACACCGAAGTCGGTGTGCTGGTGGACAGCCCCGAGCTGGCGGAACACGTGCGCAACCTCGCGCTGCAGGGCATGGCGCCGGCCCTGAGCTACGAAGCGAAGCTGCAGGACGGCCACGTGGTATGGCTGACCGAGGATAACGGCCAGTTGCACACCCTGACCCGGGAACCCGGCAGCTGGTGGCGACGCTTCAATGCCTGGTTCGCCACCAGTGTGGGCCTGGAACGCATGCTCTAGGCCGGTCGCGCGGTGCCAAACGCGCCTTGGCGCAGCAACAACAGCACCAGTCCCAATGCGCCAGCCGCCATCAACAGCGCCAGCGCGTGCCCACTGACCCACTGGCTGCCCGCTCCCGCCACCAGCGGGCCGACCAGGCAACCCACGCCCCACAGTTGCGCGATATGGGCATTGGCGCGCACCAGCGCATCGTCTCGATAGCGTTCGCCGATCAGGATCAACGACAAGGTAAACAACCCGCCGGCGCTGGCGCCGAACAGCACCCATATCGGCCAGATCAGCAGCGTGTGCATCAGCAACGGAATCGCCAGGCTTGACGCCAGCAACAGCACCGCGCAAGCGAGAAACAGCCTGCGCCGAGGCAGGTAATCCGCGAGTGCACCGATGGGCAATTGCAGCAGCGCGTCACCGACCACCACCGTGCTGACCATCGCCAGGGCGATCTCGGCAGTGAACCCCTGTTGCAGGCAATACACCGGCAGCAGTGTCAGGATCATCGCTTCGAACGCGGCGAACAGCGCCACCGCCCAGGCAATCGCCGGCAGGCTCAGGCAAAACCGCCACAGGTCGGCAAACGTCACGCTGAACGACTCGGCGGTGGGCGCCCCCGAACGCCCCAGCAACAGCAATGGCGACACCAGCAACAAACCCACGCCGACCCAGAATCCATAGTCGTGGTCGGTGCCAATCACACCCAGCAGCAACGGCCCCGAGAGCTGGCTCAAGGCATAGCTGCAGCCATACAGTGCCACCAGCCGGCCACGCCACTGCTCCACGACCAATTGGTTGATCCAGCTTTCGCCCAGAATAAACACAAGGGTCAGGATCACCCCGATCATCAGCCGCAGCACCAGCCATATCGGATAACTGGGCAGAATCGCCAGCAACCCGATGGACACTGCGCCCGCCCATAGGCACAAGCGCATCAGCTTGGCGGTACCCAGCCATGACGCCAGTCTGCTGGAGACCTTGGCGCCGAACAGCACGCCGAACGCGGGCATCGCCGCCATCACCCCGATGGCAAAACTGCCGTAGCCCCAGCTTTCGAGGCGTAACGACACCAGCGGCATGCTGACGCCCAAAGCCAGGCCGACGCTCAATACCGAGGCCAACACGGCGAAGTAAGTCGCCCAACGCATTGCCACGCTCCTGTGGATCATTTTTCTTGTGTGCAAAACGGACTGTAGGAGCGAGCTTATGTGGGAGCCGGGCTTGCCCTAATGCCCGCGATGCAGACGCCTCGGTGTGTCAGTCACACCTCGGTGATGCTATCGCAGGCAAGCCAGCTCCTACAGGGGACCAGCCGTGTTGTTTAGAGCTTGATCCAGGTCGACTTCAGCTCGGTGTACTTGTCGAATGCATGCAGCGACTTGTCGCGGCCATTACCCGACTGTTTGAAGCCACCGAACGGTGCAGTCATGTCGCCACCGTCGTACTGGTTGACCCACACGCTACCGGCGCGCAGCGCCTTGGCGGTCAGGTGTGCCTTGGAGATATCGGCGGTCCACACAGCGGCGGCCAGGCCATACACCGTGTCGTTGGCGATCTTGACCGCTTCTTCGGCGCTGTCGAAGGTGATCACCGACAGCACCGGGCCGAAGATCTCTTCCTGGGCAATCTTCATGGCGTTGGTCACACCGTCGAAAATCGTCGGTTCCACGTAGGTCCCGCCGGTTTCTTCCAGGGTGCGCTTGCCGCCGGCAACCAGTTTGGCGCCATCGGCGTGCCCGGCTTCGATGTACGACAGCACGTTGTTCATCTGCTGAGTATCCACCAGCGCACCGACGTTGGTGGCAGGGTCCAGCGGGTTGCCCGGCTTCCAGCCCTTGAGGGCCTCGATCACCAGCGGCAGGAATTTATCCTTGATCGAACGCTCCACCAGCAGACGCGAACCGGCGGTGCAGACTTCGCCCTGGTTGAAGGCGATGGCACCGGCGGCGGATTCGGCGGCGGCTTTCAGGTCGGGGGCATCGGCGAACACGATGTTCGGGCTCTTGCCGCCGGCTTCCAGCCACACGCGCTTCATGTTCGACTCGCCGGAGCGGATCAACAATTGCTTGGCAATTTTGGTCGAGCCGGTAAACACCAGGGTGTCGACATCCATATGCAGCGCCAGAGCATTGCCGACGGTATGGCCGTAGCCCGGCAGCACGTTGAAGACGCCTTTTGGAATACCGGCTTCAACCGCCAGTGCGGCAATACGGATGGCAGTCAGCGGGGATTTTTCGGACGGCTTGAGGATCACCGAGTTACCGCTGGACAACGCAGGACCGAGCTTCCAGCAGGCCATCATCAGCGGGAAGTTCCACGGCACGATGGCGCCGACAACACCCACCGGCTCGCGCGTCACCAGACCCAACTGATCGTGCGGGGTGGTGGCGACTTCGTCGTAGATCTTGTCGATCGCTTCACCGCTCCAGCTCAGGGCGTTCGCCGCGCCGGGTACGTCGATGTTCAGGGAGTCGCTGATGGGCTTGCCCATGTCCAGGGTTTCCAGCAGCGCCAGCTCTTCGGCATTGGCCTTGAGCAACGCGGCGAAACGGATCATGGTGGCTTTGCGTTTGGTCGGCGCCAGGCGCGACCAGACACCGGAATTGAAGGCGGCACGGGCATTTTCCACGGCGCGCTGGGCGTCGTCGGCGTCACAACTGGCAACGGTGGCCAGCAGGCGGCCATCCACCGGGCTGATGCATTCGAACGTGTCACCGGAAACCGCTGCGGTGTATTCGCCGTTGATATAGGCGCGGCCTTCGATCTTCAGATCCTTGGCGCGTTGTTCCCAGTCGGCACGGGTCAGGGTGGTCATGCGAGTGTCCTCCTCTTATTGAATACAAGGGCCAGGGAGTATCCCCCCGGCAGCCTCAAAGAATGCTTGCCCGGCCAGCCATCTGTTCAGCTCAAGGCAGCTGCCACCCTAAACCAGCGGCTAGGGATGTTTCAATATATTTGACACAACGCCGGTAAACACCCTTGCGATGTTCATTTTAATAAACATAGACTTTGGCTCTCCAACCGCAGGCCAGACGGGACAAGCACATGAGCATCCAGGACATCGTCGACTTCAGCCAAGCCAACACCGCCCCCGAACGCTACCGCCCTGGCGCCGAAAAAATCCTCAAGGGTGATCCCGAGCAGACCGTCTACAACCACTACAACAGCCCCTGCGGCCAGATGAACGCCGGGGTCTGGGAAGGTGAAGTCGGGCAGTGGAAGGTCAACTACACCGAACATGAGTACTGCGAGATTGTGCAGGGTGTGTCGGTATTGCGGGATGCGGACGGTAACGCCAAGACCTTGCGCGCCGGCGACCGCTTCGTGATCCCGGCCGGCTTCAGCGGTACCTGGGAAGTACTGGAACCGTGCCGCAAGATCTATGTGGTATTCGAACAGAAAGCCTGATCAGCAACATTCAGGCAAAAAAAAGCCCGCATCGTGAGATACGGGCTTTTTTTACAAGGAAGCAAACCAATTACTTGATTTTGCCTTCTTTGTAGATCACGTGCTTGCGAACGCGCGGGTCGAACATTTTCTTTTCGAGCTTGTCCGGGGTAGTACGCTTGTTCTTGTCGGTAGTGTAGAAGTGACCAGTACCGGCGCTAGAGATCATTCGAATCAATTCACGCATGATATAGCTCCTTAGATTGTGCCAGCGCGGCGCAATTCAGCCAGCACGACAGTGATGCCACGCTTGTCGATGATGCGCATGCCTTTGGCAGATACGCGCAGACGGACGAAACGTTTCTCTTCTTCAACCCAGAAGCGGTGATGCTGCAGGTTCGGCAGGAAACGACGACGGGTTTTGTTATTTGCGTGGGAAATGTTATTCCCAGTCACCGGACCCTTACCGGTAACTTGACAGACTCTCGACATGCCTCAGCCCTCTAAAACCACATGCCCAACCCGGCATGGGTTGGCCGCTTAATCTCTCAGTCATTTGGCGCCAGGCGCCGCGTTTCTTTAGGGTCTTACCGGCTACACCTACAAGCGAAGGAACCGGGCCCCTAGAAAAGAGCGCTGCTTTATACCAGAAAGACCCTGGTGCAACAACAGCCCGTGTGTTTTTACCGGAGTAAATCTGGGCCGTTGACGCCTGAACCGCTGCCAGGAGTGGCCGCTGCAACAGCCGACCGCTCGTCGCACAGAATGATTTTCAGCGCCCGCACGCATCCAAAAGTGGACGGCGAAACAATCTGAGGCGTCATCAAAACAGCATTTGAGCCAAAAGCACAGGCAAAAATGGACTAGTCATTTATCAATCAGACCACTACGGTAGGACTTTTCCAGACTGCACTCGCAGATGGGCCTTCGATCTGCAAAGGAAACCGAATATGCGCCTCGCTGCCCTACCACTGCTGCTTGCCCCTTTCTTCATCGCACCGCTGGCTTCTGCCGCCACCAACCTGAGCGTTTGTACAGAGGCCAGCCCAGAAGGGTTCGATGTGGTGCAGTACAACTCGCTGACCACCACCAACGCCTCGGCCGACGTGCTGATGAACCGCCTGGTGGACTTTGACGCGGCCAGCGGCAAGCTGGTGCCAAGCCTGGCGGACAGTTGGGAGGTTTCGCCGGACGGCCTGACCTATACCTTCAAGCTGCATCCGAATGTGAAATTCCATCGCACCGAGTATTTCACCCCAAGCCGCACGCTGACCGCCGAAGACGTGCGCTTGAGCTTCGAACGCATGCTCGACCCGGCCAACCCGTGGCACAAGATCGCCCAGAGTGGCTTCCCTCACGCCCAGTCCCTGCAATTGCCGACACTGGTCAAGAAGATCGACGCCCTCGACCCGCTCACCGTGCGTTTTACCCTGGATCACGCCGACTCCACCTTCCTCGCGGCGCTGAGCATGGGGTTTGCCTCGATCTATCCGGCGGAATATGCCGAAAAACTGCTCAAGGCCGGAACGCCCGAGAAACTCAACAGCCAACCGATCGGCACAGGGCCATTTATCTTCAGCCGATTCCAGAAAGATGCCGTGGTTCGCTATAAGGCCAACCCGGACTATTTCGCCGGTAAACCGCCTGTGGATAACTTGATCTTCGCCATCACTCCGGATGCCAATGTACGCCTGCAGAAACTGCACCGCGATGAGTGCCAGATCGCTCTGTCGCCCAAACCGCTGGATGTAGGCGAAGCCAAGAAAGACCCTGCGCTCAAGGTGGAAAGCACTGCAGCGTTCATGACTGCCTTCGTGGCCATCAACAGCCAGCACCCGCCGCTGGACAAACCTGAAGTGCGCCAGGCAATCAACCTGGCCTTCGACAAGGCCAGCTATCTGAAGGCCGTATTTGAAGACACCGCCGAAGCCGCCAATGGCCCTTACCCACCGAACACCTGGAGCTATGCCAAGGAGTTGCCCGGTTTCCCACAGAATCTCGCCAAAGCCAAGGCCCTGCTGGAGCGCGCCGGGCTCAAGGACGGCTTCAAGACCACGATCTGGACCCGCCCCACCGGCAGCCTGCTGAACCCCAACCCGAACCTGGGCGCACAAATGCTGCAGGCCGACCTGGCCAAGGTCGGCATCCAGGCCGAGATCCGCGTGATCGAATGGGGCGAACTGATTCGCCGCGCCAAGGCCGGTGAACACGACCTGCTGTTCATGGGGTGGGCCGGCGACAACGGCGACCCGGATAACTTCCTGACCCCGCAGTTTTCCTGCGCCGCGGTAAAATCCGGCACCAACTTCGCGCGCTATTGCGACCCTGGGCTGGACAAACTGATCAGCGCCGGCAAGACCACCAGCGAGCAAGGGGTTCGCAGCAAGCTGTACCAGCAGGCCCAGGCGCAGATCCAGCAACAGGCGCTATGGTTGCCTCTGGCGCATCCAACGGCGTTTGCCCTGGTACGCAAGACCGTCCAGGGCTACCAGGTGAGCCCGTTCGGGCGCCAGGATTTCTCGAAGGTCAGCGTCAAGCCCTGAACAACGGCCCCCACCCACCAGGGCGGGGGCTACATCCACCCGTATTCCGCCATGGACAATGGGTCACCGTCCCCCACGATGATGTGATCCAGCACCCGCACATCCACGACCTCCAAGGCTTTCTGCAGCACCTTGGTCATTTTTCGATCAGCCGCACTCGGCTCGGCGCTGCCGGAAGGATGGTTGTGGCACAGGATCAACGCGGCCGCGTTGTACGCCAGTGCACGCTTGACCACTTGCCGAGGGTAAACCACGGCGGCGTCGATCGTGCCCTGGGACAACGCTTCGAAACCCAGCACGCGGTGCTTTGAATCGAGAAACAGACAACCGAACGTCTCGTGGGGCTCATGGCGTAACAACGCCTTGAGGTAATTGCGCACGGCCACCGGGCTTTCCAGCACCGATTCACTGCGCAGTCGCTCGGCCATATGGCGCCTGGACATTTCCAGCACCGCCTGCAACTGGGCAAACTTCGCCGGGCCCAAGCCCAACTGCTGGTTGAACAGCGCCTGGCTGGCCTCCAGCAGCGGGCGCAAGCCGCCAAATGTCGATAATAAATGGCGCGCCAGGTCCACCGCGCTTCGGCCGGGCACCCCGGTGCGCAAAAAGATCGCCAGTAATTCGGCATCGGACAGACTCGCCGCGCCACACTCCAAAAGCTTCTCCCGTGGCCGCTCGGCCGCCGGCCAATCGCGAATACTCATCCCGCCTCCCTGTGCATGTGCGCCACTGTTGCCTCGCGGACGCTGTGTTATCGTAGGCCCTCTTTTTGCGTGCGATTTCACCTGGGGAGGGAGGATCGCAGGCGCCACTGAACTGGCTTCACTGAACTGGAAAGGCAAACCAATGCAGCGTCTGTATCGAAAACGCATCGTTCTCGGCGTCGGCGGCGGCATTGCCGCCTACAAGAGCGCCGAGCTGGTTCGCAGGCTCCTGGACCAAGGCGCCGAAGTGCGCGTGGTCATGACCCGTGGCGGCAGTGAGTTCATTACCCCGCTGACCATGCAGGCATTGTCCGGCCACCCGGTTCACCTCGACCTGCTGGACCCGGCGGCGGAAGCCGCCATGGGCCACATCGAACTGGCCAAATGGGCCGATCTGGTGCTGATCGCCCCGGCCACCGCCGACCTGATCGCCCGCCTGGCCCAAGGCATCGCCGATGACCTGCTGACCACCCTGGTACTGGCCACCGACGCCACCGTTGCCATCGCCCCGGCCATGAACCAGGCCATGTGGCGCGACCCGGCCACCCAGGCCAATACCCAACTCCTGCAAAGCCGTGGCCTCAAGGTGTTCGGCCCGGCCTCCGGCAGCCAGGCCTGCGGGGATGTCGGCATGGGCCGCATGCTCGAAGCCACCGACCTGGCCCTGTGCGCCGCCGAATGCTTCCAGCACCTGGCCCTGACCGGCAAACATGTACTGATCACCGCCGGCCCGACCCAGGAAAACATCGATCCGGTGCGCTACATCACCAACCATAGCTCAGGGAAAATGGGCTTCGCCTTGGCGGAAGCCGCGGTCGAGGCAGGCGCACGTGTCACCCTGATCACAGGTCCAGTGCATTTGCCGACCCCGGACCGTGTCACGCGAATCGACGTAGTCAGCGCCCGGGACATGTTGGCGGCCTGCGAAGCGGCCATTCCCTGCGACCTGTTTATCGCCTCGGCTGCGGTTGCGGATTACCGCCCCGAAGTCGTTGCCCCGCAAAAGCTCAAGAAAGACCCTACAAGCGGCGACGGTCTGCTCCTGCAAATGGTGCGCAACCCGGACATCCTGGCCACCATCGCCACGCGCCCGGACCGCCCATTCAGTGTCGGCTTCGCCGCCGAGACCGAGCATCTGCTGGACTACGCCGCGCGCAAATTGAAAGACAAAAACCTCGACCTGATCGTTGCCAATGATGTCGCTAACCCGAGCATCGGCTTCAACAGTGAGGAAAACGCCTGCAGCGTGATTGACCGCGAGCTGCACGCCACCCTTTTCGCCCAGACCAGCAAAGGCAAGATTGCTCGCCAGCTGATCTCTTTTATCGCCCAACGGCTGAACCAGGTTTAATTTCCATGCACGCTTTGCAAGCCAAGATCCTCGACCCCCGCATCGGCACCGAATTCCCTCTGCCGGCCTACGCCACTCCGGGTTCCGCCGGCCTGGACCTGCGTGCCATGCTCAAGCAGGACACGCTCCTCGAACCGGGCCAGACGATCCTCATCCCCACTGGCCTGTCGATCTACGTCGGCGACCCGGGCCTGGCGGCGCTGATCCTGCCGCGCTCCGGCCTGGGCCACAAACATGGCATCGTGCTGGGCAACCTGGTGGGCCTGATCGATTCGGATTACCAGGGCGAGCTGATGGTGTCGTGCTGGAACCGTGGCCAAACCGCCTTCAACATCGCCATCGGCGAACGCATCGCGCAGTTGGTACTGGTGCCTGTGGTCCAGGCACACTTCGAGCTGGTGCAGGAATTCGACGAAACCCAGCGCGGCGCAGGCGGCTTTGGGCATTCGGGCAGCCATTGATCACGCTGAACCTGGCCGGGCGTGCTCGCTCGGCCAGACGCCATCACCGGGCTTTTCAGGACAATGAATGCGCGGACTTAATGGTCAAAATTTAACAATTGAAATCAAAGAGTTGCGTATACATAAAGAAGGGGGCCAAGCTCCGATGGCATTTTTGCACTACGAACTCTCTGCCAGAAACACCGTCATACCCTTCAGTTTGAGTCTGCCGGCCAGCCACATTAAGGCCTGCCTTGCCCCTTTCAGATGGAGTTTCCCCCCGCGATGAGTACCGCAGCCCGCGTAGCACCAACTTTCCCCGACAGTATCTTTCGCGCTTACGATATTCGTGGCGTGGTGCCCAAGACCCTGACCGCCGAAACGGCCTACTGGATCGGCCGCGCCATCGGCGCCCAGAGCCTGGCCCAGGACGAGCCCAACGTTTCGGTCGGCCGAGACGGTCGCCTCTCCGGCCCCGAGTTGGTGGAACAACTGATCCAGGGCCTGGCCGACAGTGGCTGCCACGTCAGCGACGTCGGCCTGGTACCCACGCCGGCGCTGTACTACGCCGCCAATGTCCTGGCCGGCAAAACCGGGGTAATGCTCACCGGCAGCCATAACCCGTCGGACTACAACGGTTTCAAGATCGTCATCGCCGGCGACACCCTCGCCAACGAACAGATCCAGGCCCTGCACGACCGCCTGAAGAACAATGACCTGACCAGCGGCAAGGGCAGCGTCACAAAAGTCGACATTCTTCAGCGCTACGCTGACAAAATCACCGGCGACGTGAAACTCGCCCGCCGCTTGAAAGTGGTGGTGGACTGCGGTAACGGCGCGGCCGGCGTGATCGCCCCGCAACTGCTCGAAGCCCTGAACTGCGAAGTCATCCCGCTGTTCTGCGACGTCGACGGCAACTTCCCCAACCACCATCCGGACCCGGGCAAGCCTGAGAACCTGGTGGACCTGATCGCCGAGGTCAAGAAAACCGGCGCCGACGTGGGCCTGGCCTTCGACGGGGACGGCGACCGCGTGGGCGTGGTGACCAACACCGGCGAAAACGTGTTCGCGGACCGCCTGCTGATGCTGTTTGCCCGTGACGTGGTGGCACGCAACCCTGGCGCCGAAATCATCTTCGATGTGAAGTGCACCCGGCGCCTCACGCCGCTGATCAAGGAATACGGCGGCCGCCCGCTGATGTGGAAGACCGGTCACTCGTTGATCAAAAAGAAAATGAAGGAAACCGGTGCCCTGCTGGCCGGCGAAATGAGCGGGCACGTGTTCTTCAAGGAGCGCTGGTTCGGGTTTGACGACGGTATCTACAGTGCCGCTCGTTTGCTGGAGATCCTCAGCAAGGAAAAATCCACGGCGCAGGAGCTGTTTCAGACCTTCCCGAATGATATTTCTACGCCAGAAATCAATATCCATGTGACCGAGGAGAGCAAATTCAGCATCATTGACGCACTGCACGATGCGCAATGGGGTGAAGGCGCCAACCTGACCACCATTGATGGTGTGCGAGTCGATTACGCCAAAGGCTGGGGCCTGGTTCGCGCGTCCAACACCACACCGGTGCTGGTGCTGCGTTTCGAGGCGGACTCCGATGATGAATTGAAGCGCATCCAGGACGTGTTCCACGCTCAGTTGAAACGTGTTGCCCCTGATCTCCAATTACCGTTCTGATTTTTTGCCCGGAGCCCTGAATGACCCTCGAACGCGAAGCCGCTGCCAACACCGCCAAGGTCCTGTCCGAAGCGTTGCCTTACATTCGACGCTACGTCGGCAAGACGCTGGTGATCAAGTACGGCGGCAATGCCATGGAAAGCGACGAGCTGAAAACCGGCTTTGCCCGCGACATCGTGCTGATGAAAGCCGTGGGGATCAACCCGGTGGTGGTCCACGGTGGCGGCCCGCAAATCGGCGACCTGCTCAAGCGCTTGTCGATCGAGAGTCACTTCATCGATGGCATGCGCGTCACTGACGCGCAGACCATGGACGTGGTGGAGATGGTCCTCGGCGGCCAGGTAAACAAAGACATCGTCAACCTGATCAACCGCCACGGTGGCAGCGCCATCGGCCTGACAGGCAAGGACGCAGAGCTGATCCGCGCGAAAAAACTGACCGTAACCCGTCAGACGCCGGAAATGACCCAGCCGGAAATCATCGACATCGGCCAGGTGGGCGAAGTGATCGGCATCAACACCGACCTGCTGAACCTGCTGGTCAAGGGCGACTTCATCCCGGTGATCGCGCCGATCGGTGTGGGCTCCAACGGCGAGTCCTACAACATCAACGCCGACCTGGTGGCGGGCAAGGTAGCCGAGGCGCTGAAGGCTGAAAAGCTGATGCTGCTGACCAACATCGCCGGCCTGATGGACAAGGCAGGCAAGGTACTGACCGGCTTGACCACCCAACAGGTGGACGAGCTGATCGCCGACGGCACCATCTACGGCGGCATGCTGCCGAAGATCCGTTGCGCACTGGAAGCGGTGCAAGGCGGCGTCGGCAGTTCGCTGATCCTGGATGGCCGTGTACCGAATGCGATCCTGCTGGAAATCTTCACCGATACCGGTGTGGGTACGCTGATCAGTAACCGCAAGCGTCCTTAAACACTAAAAAAGCCCCACCTCCCTGTAGGAGCGAGCTTGCTCGCGAAAAACGTAAAGGCGCCGCGTTCATCCAGAATAAACGCGTCATCGTTGGCGTTCTTCGCGAGCAAGCTCGCTCCTACAGGGGGTGGGGCTTTTTATTGTGCGGCGATTACTGGACGCCGAACTGCTCGCGGTACGCACGCACCGCCGGCAGGTGCTGCTTGAGTTGCGGATCGTCTTCCAGGAACTGCAACACCTGGTTCAATGACACGATGCTCACCACCGGAATACCAAAATCGCGTTCCACTTCCTGGATCGCCGATAACTCACCATTGCCACGCTCCTGGCGGTTCAGCGCAATCAGCACGCCGGCGGCCTTGGCGCCGTCCTGGGACGCGATGATCTGCATCACTTCACGGATAGCGGTGCCGGCGGTGATCACATCGTCGATGATCAGCACATCACCGGTCAGCGGCGCGCCGACCAGGCTGCCGCCTTCGCCGTGCGCCTTGGCTTCCTTGCGGTTGAAACACCAAGGCAGGTCCCGCCCATGATGTTCCGCCAGGGCCACGGCCGTCGCTGCGGCCAGGGGGATACCCTTATAGGCCGGGCCGAACAGCACGTCGAAGGAGATACCGCTTTCAACGATGGCCGCCGCGTAGAAACGCCCCAGTTGGGCAAGCGCCGAACCGGAGTTGAACAAGCCGGCATTGAAGAAGTAAGGGCTGGTGCGCCCGGACTTGAGGGTGAACTCACCGAAGCGCAAAACCCCGCGATCGATGGCAAAACGAATGAAATCGCGTTGATACGCCTGCATGAAAAAAGCCTCAGATACCACGGATTTAGCTAATTAGGTGGACGGCGTGTATCATACACGCACGTGATTTTTGGGGCCATTTATGCGGATCATCAGTGTGAACGTTAATGGTATTCAGGCTGCAGTCGAGCGTGGTTTGCTCAGTTGGCTGCAAGCCCAGAATGCTGACGTCATCTGCCTGCAGGATACCCGCGCCTCCGCCTTTGAACTGGACGACCCAGCCTTCCAACTGGATGGCTACTTCCTTTATGCCTGTGATGCCGAAGTGCCCACCCAAGGTGGCGTGGCTTTGTACTCGCGGTTGCAACCCAAGGCGGTCATCAGCGGCCTCGGCTTCGAGACAGCCGACCGCTACGGGCGCTACCTGCAAGCCGATTTCGATAAGGTCAGCATCGCGACCTTGCTGCTCCCTTCGGGGCAGAACGGCGATGAAGACTTGAACCAGAAGTTCAAGCTAATGGACGATTTCGCCCGTTATCTGGATAAACAGCGACGCAAACGTCGCGAGTACATTTATTGTGGCTCGCTGTACGTGGCGCAACAGAAGCTGGATATCAAGAACTGGCGCGATAGCCAGCAATCACCCGGTTTCCTGGCGCCTGAACGGGCCTGGATGGACGAGATTGTCGGCAATATGGGCTATGTCGATGCCCTGCGCGAAGTCAGCCGCGAAGGCGACCAGTACAGTTGGTGGCCGGACAATGAACAGGCCGAGATGCTCAACCTGGGCTGGCGTTTCGACTACCAGTTGCTGACCCCGGGCCTGCGCCGGTTCGTTCGCAGCGCACGCCTGCCACGTCAGCCGCGCTTCTCGCAACACGCGCCGCTGATCGTGGACTACGACTGGACACTGACCATATAAGGTCTTCCTCCAGGCACAAAAAAACCGACATCGCTGTCGGTTTTTTTGTGGATGCCTGCAATTGAACAAGCGTTATTTGACCAGGCGCCACGTGAAGGGATAGCGATAGGCGATGCCCTTATTGGCCTTGATACCGCCAATGATCGTCAGCACCACGGTGGCCACAGCCAATGCAATCATCAGGAAAAACCCGATCACCGCGAACGCCAGTACCATGCAGACCAGCCAGGCAATGGCCACGGTGATCTGGAAGTTCAAGGCTTCCTTGCCTTGATCATCAATGAAAGCATCCTTTTCCTTCCTTACTTGCCACAAAATCAGTGGCCCCACGACGCTGCCGAAGGGGAACACAAACCCCAGAAACGCAGCAAAATGACACAACATTGCCCCTTGGCGCGCTTCGTAGGACGGGATGGGCACTGGTGGCTGACTGTCATTCATGGCATGTCTCCTTGAGGCCGACTCAGTCAGCCAGTGCGGCGTTCTGCAGTTCGAATATCTCGGTCATGCCTTTCTGAGCCAGGGCCAGCATGGCGTTCAGCTCGGCCGGCTGGAATGGCGCGCCTTCGGCGGTGCCCTGTACTTCGATGAAGCCACCGGTGCTGGTCATCACCACGTTCAGGTCGGTCTCGGCGGCCGAGTCTTCCAGGTAGTCCAGGTCCAGCACAGGCTCGCCCTGGTACATACCCACCGATACAGCGGCGATCATCTGCTTGAGCGGGTCACCGCCTTTCAGGCCGCCACGCTTCTTGATCACTTTGAGTGCGTCGACCAGGGCCACCATGGCGCCGGTAATGGACGCGGTACGCGTACCGCCATCGGCCTGGATTACGTCGCAGTCGACATACAGGGTCACGTCGCCCAGCTTGGACATGTCCAGGGCTGCACGCAGCGAACGACCGATCAGGCGCTGGATCTCCAGGGTACGGCCCCCCTGCTTGCCACGGCTGGCTTCACGCTGGTTACGCTCGCCGGTAGCGCGCGGCAGCATGCCGTATTCGGCGGTCAACCAGCCCTGGCCCTGGCCCTTGAGGAAGCGTGGCACGCCGTTTTCAACGCTGACGGTGCAGATCACCTTGGTATCGCCAAACTCGACCAGTACGGATCCCTCGGCGTGTTTGGTGTAGTTGCGGGTGATGCGGATCGAGCGGAGCTGATCGGCAGCGCGACCACTTGGACGTTTCATAGGGGATACCTGTACGGAGGACGAAAAACTGCCGAGCATTATAGAGCCGCGAGCCGATTCGGGGCACTTCTAAAAAATTCGGTTACGAATGTTCGGGTTTGGGCGCGCTCCTCCCGTTGCGCTACAATCCTGCGCCTTCAGACTGTAGGAGCGAGCTTGCTCGCGAAAAACGTCAACGATGACGCGCCCTTCCTGACTTAACGCGGCAACCTTGAGTTCTTCGCGAGCAAGCTCGCTCCTACAGAAAGCCTTAACCATCAGCCCGTGTTTGCGAGGCTGCAACGCGAGGTACCTCCATGGTGCACAGCATGACCGCCTTCGCCCGCGTCGAAAAAGCCGGCGCCCAAGGCACCCTCAGCTGGGAACTGCGTTCGGTCAACAGTCGTTACCTGGAGCCGCACCTGCGCCTGCCGGAGTCTTTCCGCGACCTCGAAGGCGCCGTGCGTGAAGCGCTGCGCCAGGGTATCTCGCGCGGCAAGCTGGAATGCACCCTGCGCTTTACCGAGGAAACCACCGGCAAGCCGTTGCAGGTCGACCGTGACCGCGCCGCGCAACTGGTCGCCGCCGCCGAAACCATCGCCGGCCTGATCAAGCAGCCTGCCGCGTTGAACCCCCTGGAAGTGCTGGCCTGGCCCGGGGTACTGGTGGCCGATGCCGCCGACCCGCAAACCCTCAACGCCGAAGCCCTCGCCCTGTTCAACCAGGGTTTGAAAGAGCTCAAGGCCGGCCGCGAGCGCGAAGGCGCCGAACTGGCGCGCCTGATCAACGAGCGCCTGAGCTCGATCGAGGCCGACGTGATGATCCTGCGCGAACTGGTCCCGCAGATGCTCGCCACCCAGCGCCAGAAGGTCCTCGACCGCTTCACCGACATGAAGGCCGACCTCGACCCCGTGCGCCTGGAGCAGGAAATGGTCCTGCTCGCGCAGAAGAGCGATGTCGCCGAAGAGCTCGACCGCCTGAGCACCCACATCCTTGAAGTGCGCCGGGTGCTCAAGTCCGGCGGCGCCGCCGGTCGGCGCCTGGACTTCCTGATGCAGGAACTCAACCGCGAAGCCAATACACTCGGCTCCAAGGCGTTCGATCCGCGCAGCACCACGGCGGCGGTCAACCTCAAGGTGTTGATCGAACAAATGCGCGAACAAGTCCAGAATATTGAGTAAGGCAACCTCCATGACCCACAGCACCGGCACCCTTTACATCATTTCCGCCCCTTCGGGCGCGGGCAAGAGCAGCCTGGTCAAGGCGCTGACCGACACCAATGACCAGATCCGCATTTCGGTGTCCCATACCACCCGCGCCATGCGCCCGGGAGAGGTGAACGGCGTGCACTACCACTTCGTCGAGCGCACCGAGTTCGTCAAGATGATCGAGCACGGCGACTTCCTGGAGCGCGCCGAAGTGTTCGGCAACCTCTACGGTACCTCGCAAAGCCACTTGCAACAGACCCTCGACGAAGGTCACGACCTGATCCTGGAAATCGACTGGCAAGGCGCCGAGCAAGTGCGCCAGCTGATGCCCAAGGCGCGTTCGATATTCATCCTGCCACCATCGCTCGAAGCCTTGCACCAGCGCCTGACCAATCGCGGCCAGGACAGCGACGCAATCATCGAAGGCCGCATGCGCGAAGCCGTCAGCGAAATGAGCCACTATGTCGACTACGACTATCTGATCATCAACGACGATTTTGCCCACGCGCTGGAAGACCTGAAGGCGATTTTCCGTGCCAATCAGCTCCAGCAAAAGCGTCAACAGCAGCGTTTCGGTAAATTACTGGCCGAACTGCTCGGCTGATGGACTCTTCCCAAAATCGCTGCAAGGGCTTTACATTGGCGCTTGTAGCGGTTTTGCGAGGGCTTGCGAAAAATCAGCGCTTCCCTAAACGCTGGTGTTTTTTTAAACTGCTCAGTCCGCTCGCCCAACCGGGCAGCGCGCATCTTGCATTCGCTCCGAGGAATACCATGGCCCGCGTAACCGTTGAAGACTGCCTAGAACACGTGGATAACCGCTTTGAGCTGGTCATGCTCTCTACCAAGCGTGCCCGTCAACTGGCCACTGGCGGCAAAGAGCCCCTGGTCCAGTGGGAAAACGACAAGCCTACCGTTGTCGCCTTGCGTGAAATTGCCGAAGGCCTGATGAGCTACAAGTTCATCGCCGAGCAGGAAGTCGTTCATGAAGAACCGCTGTTTGCAGCGTTCGAGGACGAGTCCAACGAGGCCGTCTAAGCCTATGCCTGGTCGACGTAGCACGGCGCGGGGTCACAGCTTTCGGCAGGAGTTAATACTGTGCCGAGCATAGACGCCCTCGCCGATCGCTTATCGACCTACCTCGGCCCAGACCAGGTCAACCTGGTCCGCCGAGCGTATTTCTACGCCGAACAAGCCCACGACGGCCAGCGCCGCCGTAGCGGTGAGGCGTATGTCACCCATCCTCTTGCGGTGGCCAATATTCTCGCCGACATGCACATGGACCATCAGAGCCTGATGGCCGCGATGCTGCATGACGTGATCGAAGACACCGGCATTGCCAAGGAAGCGCTCAGTGCGCAATTTGGCGAAACCGTGGCCGAACTGGTCGACGGGGTCAGCAAGCTGACCCAGATGAACTTCGAGACCAAGGCCGAGGCCCAGGCGGAAAACTTCCAGAAGATGGCCATGGCCATGGCCCGGGACATCCGCGTGATCCTGGTCAAGCTGGCCGACCGGCTGCACAACATGCGCACGCTGGAAGTCCTGTCCGGCGAAAAACGCCGGCGCATCGCCAAGGAAACCCTGGAAATTTACGCGCCCATTGCCAACCGGCTGGGCATGCACGCCATTCGCATCGAGTTCGAAGACCTCGGTTTCAAGGCGATGCACCCGATGCGCTCGGCGCGTATCTACCAGGCGGTCAAGCGCGCCCGGGGCAATCGCAAGGAAATCGTCAACAAGATCGAAGAGTCTCTCAGCCATTGCCTGGCGATCGACGAGATCGAGGGCGAGGTCAGCGGCCGGCAGAAGCATATCTACGGCATCTACAAGAAGATGCGCGGCAAGCGCCGGGCCTTCAACGAGATCATGGACGTGTATGCGTTCCGGATCATCGTCGACAAGGTCGACACCTGCTACCGCGTGCTGGGCGCTGTACATAATTTGTACAAACCTCTGCCAGGGCGCTTCAAGGACTACATCGCCATTCCCAAGGCCAACGGCTATCAGTCGCTGCATACCACGCTGTTCGGTATGCACGGGGTGCCGATCGAGATCCAGATCCGCACCCGCGAAATGGAAGAGATGGCCAACAACGGCATTGCCGCCCATTGGTTGTACAAATCCAGCGGCGACGAGCAGCCCAAAGGCACCCATGCCCGCGCCCGCCAGTGGGTCAAGGGCGTGCTGGAAATGCAGCAACGCGCTGGCAACTCCCTTGAATTTATCGAAAGCGTGAAGATCGACCTGTTCCCGGACGAGGTCTATGTATTCACGCCCAAAGGCCGGATCATGGAGCTGCCCAAAGGCTCCACGGCGGTCGACTTCGCCTATGCCGTGCACACCGACGTGGGCAACAGCTGCATCGCCTGCCGCATCAACCGCCGCCTGGCCCCGCTGTCGGAACCGCTGCAAAGCGGCTCCACCGTGGAGATCGTCAGCGCTCCGGGCGCGCGGCCAAACCCGGCGTGGCTCAACTTCGTGGTCACCGGCAAGGCACGTACGCATATCCGCCACGCGTTGAAGCTGCAGCGCCGTTCCGAATCCATCAGCCTGGGCGAACGCCTGCTGAACAAGGTACTCAACGGCTTCGACAGCGCCCTGGACAAGATCCCGCAAGAACGCGTGCAGGCAATGCTCCAGGAGTATCGCCAGGAAACCATCGAAGACCTGCTGGAAGATATCGGCCTGGGCAATCGCATGGCCTATGTGGTCGCCCGCCGCCTGCTCGGCGAAGGCGAACAGCTGCCAAGCCCGGAAGGTCCGCTGGCGATTCGCGGCACCGAGGGCCTGGTGCTCAGCTACGCCAAATGCTGCACGCCGATCCCGGGCGACCCGATTGTCGGCCATTTGTCCGCGGGCAAAGGCATGGTGGTGCACCTGGACAACTGCCGCAACATCACCGAAATCCGCCACAACCCGGAAAAATGCATCCAGCTTTCCTGGGCCAAGGATGTCACCGGCGAATTCAACGTCGAACTGCGCGTGGAGCTGGAACACCAGCGCGGCCTGATCGCACTGTTGGCCAGCAGCGTCAACGCGGCCGACGGCAATATCGAGAAAATCAGCATGGACGAGCGCGATGGTCGCATCAGCGTGGTCCAACTGGTGGTCAGCGTGCACGACCGCGTGCACCTGGCCCGCGTGATCAAGAAACTGCGTGCCCTGACCGGAGTGATCCGCATCACCCGCATGCGTGCGTAGCCCATCCATTACAAGGAGTCATTCATGACCAAGACCGTTATCACCAGCGACAAGGCCCCGGCCGCCATCGGCACCTACTCCCAGGCGATCAAGGCGGGCAACACCGTCTACATGTCCGGCCAGATCCCGCTGGACCCAAAGACCATGGAACTGGTGGAAGGCTTTGAAGCCCAGACCGTACAGGTCTTCGAAAACCTCAAGTCGGTGGCCGAAGCGGCTGGCGGCTCGTTCAAGGACATCGTCAAGCTGAACATCTTCCTCACCGACCTGAGCCACTTCGCCAAGGTCAACGAGATCATGGGCAAGTACTTCGAACAACCTTACCCGGCCCGCGCCGCGATCGGCGTGGCCGCCCTGCCAAAGGGTGCCCAGGTTGAGATGGACGCGATCCTGGTCATCGAGTAAAACACCCGGCGCAGCCCCACAGGCTGCGCCGACTTCGTTTTAAAAGGATTTCATGATGCGCAAAGCGCTTGTAGCCACTTCGTTGCTCGCCCTGATGCTCGGCGGCTGCGCCAGCAACCCCGCCGACCTGGATGTGAGCGGCACCTGGATCAACCAGGTCGCCATCGATGCGGCAGCCAAGGGTGGCCCTTTGCGCGAAGCGCTGCAAAGCTACGGCCCGACCCTCGAATGGGCAGTTAACCCCAAGGCTGCGCAGGCGCGTTACTACAACGGCTTTGAAGCCGCCGAAGGCAAGTTGCTGGCTGAACAATCCGGCGCCTGGCGCGTTGACTTCTACGGCAGCTCCGCCACCGAACTCAAGCGCAAAGGCCAACAACTGCTGCAAGTGGCCAACGACAATGAGCCCGAACAGCTGTTTGCCCGCGCCAAGGAACCCGCACCGGAAGGCGCGCCGTTGGGCGCCAACTTTGAGCGTGCGCTGTACGCAGCCTACATGGGCGGCGACTGGAAGATCAGCGATGGCTTCGGTAGCGGCGCCACGGTGCAGTTCCAGGCTGACGGCAAGGTCGCCGGGTTGCCGAACGTTGATCGGTATTCGCTGTGCCTGGCCGGCGATTGCGCATCCATGAGCGGTGGCTACGACAGCATCTGGCTGCAACTCAACGGCGTCGGCAACCCGTGGATCTTTACGCGCAAAGGCAAACAACTGGAGATCTTCCAGGCAATCAATACCGCACAAACGGATGAAGTCCCTTCGTTCACACCAGGCCCTCGCCAATGGCTGCTTGAAAAGCAGTAGCAAAATGCAGGAGCAGGCACGCCGGCCCCCACCGTTTTGACCGCGTTTCAGCCCTTGAGAATGGCGGCATACCCTTCGCGGTAGGTCGGATAGGTGGGTGTCCACCCCAGCGCCTTGATACGTGCATTACTGCATTGCTTGCTGCCCGCACGTCGCACGCTGGCGTCCTCGGACCACTCCGTTACGCCCAAGTACTCACGCAACCAGGCCACCACTTCGGCCAAAGGCGCCGGCGCGTCATCGACACCGATATAGACCTTATCCAGCGAACCGCCCTGCTCCACATGGCGCAACAAAAACGCCAGCAGGCCCGCCGCGTCATCGGCATGTATGCGGTTGCCATATAACGGCGGATCGATGGCTACGCGGTAACCCTGGCGGACCTGGGTCAACAGCCATTCGCGGCCTGGCCCGTAGATTCCCGTCAGGCGCACGACGCTCGCTGCAATGCCGCTATTGAGCGCTACCTGCTCGGCTTCCAGCATGATCTGGCCGGAATAGCCCTTGGCCTGGGTTTGCGAGGTTTCGTCGACCCACTCCCCATTCTGCTGCCCATACACGCTGCTGCTGGATACAAACAGCAGGTGCCTGGGCGCCTGACCGTAGTCCTTCAACCACTCCAGCACATGGTGCAGCCCTTGAACGTAGGCCGCGCGATACCCGGCTTCGTCGTGATGCGTCGCGGCAGCGCAGTACACCAGGTAATCCACCCCACCAATGGGCCAGGTGTCGGGGCAATCCTTGTTGAACAGGTCGCCGGCGATACCGATCACGCCATCGGGCAGGCGCGAAATATCGCGGCGCAGACCATAAACCTCCCATTCCGAGGCGAGCAATTGGCTAGCCAGCCGACTACCCACATCGCCACAACCGGCAATCACAACAGAAGGCGCAGACATCGTAAAACTCCGTTCTTAAAGGCGCAGATTAGCCGCGCGAGAGGATCAGCGGCCAGTAAAAATAGAAATAAAGTAACAGTGCCACTTTAGTTAACAAGAATTACTTGCAATAATGACCACCCATTTGTCCTCGGCCCCAAGGGCCTGGCAGGACGATCACTCCTTCTTTTCTCTCAGGTCCGGCCAGCATGACACGTAATACAACCCCCGCTTCGCCAACCAAGCCTCACAGCCAGTCCCGCGCCTGGCGCGCGTTTGCTGCGTTGCTGTTCAGCGTATTGCTGGCGCCGACCGTCGCCTTCGCCGATGCCACCGCCCCAGCCGCTCCGGCTGCCACCGAGCAGAATGCAACCACCCCGGCCGCACCTGCCGCCGCCCCCGTTGCCACAGACCCTGCTACTCCGGCCGTCGCCGATGACAGCGGTGTCGTGCTGGAACAGGACAACACCCTGGGCATGGCCCACGACCTGTCGCCATGGGGCATGTACCAGAACGCTGACGTCGTGGTGAAGGCCGTGATGATCGGCCTGGCCATCGCCTCGATCATCACCTGGACCATCTGGATCGCCAAGGGCTTCGAGCTGCTGGGCGCCAAGCGTCGCCTGCGTGCCGAGATCGTCCACCTGAAAAAAGCCACCACCCTCAAGGAAGCCAGCGAAAGCGCGACCCAGAAGGGCACCCTGGCCAACACCCTGGTGCACGATGCCTTGGAAGAAATGCGCCTGTCGGCCAATACCCGCGAAAAAGAGGGCATCAAGGAGCGCGTGGCCTTCCGCCTGGAGCGCCTGGTGGCGGCCTGCGGTCGTAACATGAGCAGCGGCACCGGCGTACTCGCCACCATCGGTTCCACTGCGCCGTTCGTCGGCCTGTTCGGTACGGTGTGGGGCATCATGAACAGCTTCATCGGCATCGCCAAAACCCAGACCACCAACCTCGCAGTCGTTGCTCCGGGCATCGCCGAAGCCCTGCTCGCCACCGCCCTGGGCCTGGTTGCCGCGATTCCCGCGGTGGTGATCTACAACGTCTTCGCCCGCTCGATTGCCGGCTATAAGGCCCAGGTTTCGGACGCGTCGGCGGAAGTCCTGCTGCTGGTCAGCCGCGACCTCGATCACCTGCCTACCGAGCGCAGCTCGCAACCGCACATGGTGAAAGTGGGGTAATCGGCCATGGGCCTGCATTTGAATCAAGGCGACGACGAGCTCGTCGAAAACCACGAAATCAACGTCACGCCGTTTATCGACGTGATGCTGGTACTGCTGATCATCTTCATGGTGGCTGCACCGCTGGCGACCGTGGACATCAAGGTTGACCTGCCCGCGTCCAGCGCCAAGCCCGCGCCGCGCCCGGAAAAACCGGTGTTCCTCAGCGTCAAGGCGGACCAGCGCCTGTTCCTGGGCGAGGAAGAAGTCAAAGCTGAAACCCTGGGGGCGGTGCTCGACGCCAAGACCCAAGGCAAGAAAGACACGACGATCTTCTTCCAGGCCGACAAGGGCGTGGACTACGGCGACCTGATGAGCGTGATGGATGCCCTACGGGCAGCCGGCTACCTCAAGGTAGGCCTGGTCGGACTTGAGACGGCAGCCAAGAAATGATCACGACGCGCCACAAACTGACGCGTTATGGCACCAGCCTTGCCGTCGTGCTCGGCGTGCACGCCCTCGCGATTGCCGTGATGCTCCATTGGTCGGTACCGCGCCAGCCGCAATTGCCACCGGCGGCCATGGTCATTGACCTGGCGCCGATGCCAGCACCACCGCCGCCGCCGGCACCGCCCAAGGTGGTCACGCCACCGCAACCGCCGGCGCCGGTGGAAGAGTTGCCCCTGCCGAAACTGGCCGAGGCGCCCAAGCCGACGATCCAGGTGCCCAAGCCGGTCAAGCCCAAACCCAAACCACAGCCGCCCAAGCCTGTGGAGAAAAAGCCCGAGCCGCCCAAGGAGAAACCTGCCGAGGACCCTCCGAGCGATGCACCGCCGACCAAGGCGCCGGCTGAAAAATCGGCCCAGCCGGTTCCAGGTCCATCGCCCCAGCAGGTCGCCGCCAAGGCATCGTGGGAAGGCGCCCTGCTGGCGCATCTGCAGAAGTACAAGAAGTACCCGCCAGGCGCCCAGGCCCGTGGCAAGGAAGGCTTGAACCGCCTGAAGTTCGTGGTCGATGCCGAAGGCAATGTGCTGTCCTACGAGTTGGTGGGCCTCTCCGGCAACGCCGACCTGGACCGTGCCACCCTGGACATGATCCGTCGTGCCCAGCCGCTGCCCAAGCCACCGGCCGACATGGTGAAAAGCGGCAGTATCGAGATCGTTGCACCGTTCGTGTACAACATCGAGAAACGTCGCCGCTAACCCCTGTGGGAGCGGGCGTGCCCGCGATTGCGCCAGGTCAGTCACCGCCTCTTGGACTGACACTCCGTCATCGCGGGCACGCCCGCCCCCACCGTCGGTTCCAACACCTCAAAAAGTCGTACTCCCCGCTCAATCCCCGGCAAAGTTCTGATAACGTGCGTCTATCGATTGCAGCCGGTATGCTTGGCTCGCAACCTCATGGACGCCCGCTATGACTCTTACAGAATTACGCTACATCGTTACCCTCGCCCAAGAGCAACACTTCGGCCATGCCGCCGAGCGTTGCCACGTCAGTCAGCCGACGCTGTCGGTGGGCGTGAAAAAGCTTGAAGACGAACTCGGTGTGCTGATTTTCGAGCGCAGCAAAAGCGCCGTGCGCCTCACCCCGGTGGGCGAAGGCATCGTGGCCCAGGCCCAGAAGGTCCTGGAACAGGCGCAGAGCATTCGTGAACTGGCCCAGGCCGGCAAGAACCAGCTGACCGCGCCGCTGAAAGTCGGCGCCATCTACACCGTCGGCCCGTACCTGTTCCCGCACCTGATCCCGCAACTGCACCGCGTCGCACCGCAGATGCCGCTGTATATCGAAGAAAACTTCACCCACGTGCTGCGCGACAAACTGCGCAACGGCGAGCTGGACGCGATCATCATCGCCCTGCCGTTCAACGAGGCGGACGTCCTCACCCTGCCGCTCTACGACGAACCGTTCTACGTATTGATGCCAGCCTCCCACCCGTGGACACAGAAAGACACCATCGACGCCGGCCTGCTCAACGACAAGAGCCTGTTGCTGCTCGGCGAAGGCCACTGCTTCCGCGACCAGGTGCTGGAAGCCTGCCCGACCCTGACCAAGGGCAACGACGGCGCCAAGCACACCACGGTGGAATCCAGCTCCCTGGAAACCATTCGCCACATGGTCGCCTCCGGCCTGGGCATCTCGATCCTGCCGCTGTCGGCGGTGGACAGCCATCACTACGCCCCCGGCGTAATCGAAGTGCGCCCACTCACACCGCCGGTGCCGTTCCGTACCGTGGCGATCGCCTGGCGTGCCAGCTTCCCACGACCTAAAGCGATTGAGATCCTCGCCGACTCGATCCGCCTGTGCTCGGTGGCCAAGCCACCTGCCGCGAGCTAAGCCACGGTATGACTGAGCTGTCGCAGGTGCCGGTGACGGCACTCAAGGGTGTCGGTGAAGCCATGGCCGAGAAGCTGGCCAAGGTTGGCCTGGAGAACCTCCAGGACGTGCTGTTCCACCTGCCCCTGCGTTACCAGGACCGTACTCGCGTGGTGCCCATCGGCCAATTGCGCCCTGGGCAGGATGCGGTGGTCGAAGGCACTGTCAGCGGCGCCGACGTGGTGATGGGCAAGCGCCGCAGCCTGGTGGTACGCCTGCAGGATGGCACTGGTGGCCTGAGCCTGCGCTTCTACCATTTCAGCAACGCGCAGAAGGAAGGCCTCAAGCGCGGCACCCGCGTGCGTTGCTATGGCGAAGCACGACCGGGTGCGTCCGGCCTGGAAATCTACCACCCCGAATATCGCGCAATTACCGGCGACGAACCGCCGCCGGTGGATACCACCCTCACACCGATCTATCCGCTGACCGAGGGCCTTACCCAGCAGCGTCTGCGCCAACTGTGCATGCAGACCCTGACAATGCTCGGTCCGCAAAGCCTGCCCGACTGGCTGCCCCTGGAACTGGCCCGCGACTATCAACTGGCGCCGCTGTACGACGCAATTCGCTATCTGCATCACCCACCGGCCGACGCCGATGTCGACGAATTGGCACTCGGCCATCACTGGGCCCAGCACCGCCTGGCCTTCGAAGAACTGCTCACCCATCAACTGTCCCAGCAACGCCTGCGCGAAAGCATGCGTGCCCTGCGCGCACCGGCGATGCCCAAGGCCACGCGCCTGCCTGCGCAATACCTGGCCAACCTCGGCTTCACGCCGACCGGGGCGCAGCAGCGCGTGGGCAATGAAATCGCCTACGACCTCAGCCAGCAGGAACCCATGCTGCGCCTGATTCAGGGCGACGTGGGCGCGGGCAAGACCGTGGTTGCCGCCCTCGCCGCCCTGCAAGCGCTGGAGGCCGGCTACCAGGTGGCGCTGATGGCGCCGACGGAGATTCTCGCCGAACAGCACTTCATCACCTTCAAGCGTTGGCTCGAACCTCTGGGCCTGGAAGTGGCCTGGCTGGCGGGCAAGCTCAAGGGCAAGACCCGCGCGGCGGCGCTGGAACAGATCGCCAGTGGCGCACCCATGGTGGTGGGTACCCATGCATTGTTCCAGGACGAAGTGCAGTTCAAGAACCTGGCCCTGGTGATCATCGACGAACAACACCGCTTCGGCGTGCAGCAACGCCTGGCCCTGCGCCAGAAAGGTGTGGGCGGGCGCATGAACCCGCACCAGTTGATCATGACCGCCACGCCGATCCCGCGCACCCTGGCCATGAGCGCCTACGCCGACCTCGACACCTCGATCCTCGACGAACTGCCGCCCGGCCGCACCCCGGTCAACACGGTACTGGTCACCGACACCCGGCGTGTCGAAGTGATCGAGCGGGTACGCGGCGCCTGCGCCGAAGGGCGCCAGGCCTATTGGGTATGCACGCTGATCGAAGAGTCCGAAGAACTGACCTGTCAGGCCGCCGAAACCACCTTTGAAGACCTCACCAGCGCCTTGGGCGAGCTCAAGGTCGGGCTGATCCACGGGCGCATGAAGCCTGCGGAAAAAGCTGCGGTGATGGCTGAATTCAAGGCCGGCAATCTGCAGTTGCTGGTGGCCACCACGGTGATCGAAGTCGGCGTGGATGTGCCCAACGCCAGCTTGATGATCATCGAAAACCCCGAGCGCCTGGGCCTGGCGCAACTGCACCAACTGCGCGGCCGCGTCGGCCGGGGCAGTGCCGCCAGCCACTGCGTGCTGCTGTATCACCCGCCGTTGTCGCAGATCGGTCGCCAGCGACTGGGCATCATGCGCGAAACCAACGACGGTTTTGTCATCGCCGAAAAAGACCTCGAACTGCGCGGCCCCGGCGAAATGCTCGGCACGCGCCAGACCGGCCTGCTGCAATTCAAGGTCGCCGACCTGATGCGCGACGCCGACCTGTTGCCTGCCGTGCGCGATGCGGCGCAAGCCCTGCTCGAGCGCTGGCCGGATCACGTCAGCCCGCTGCTCGACCGCTGGCTGCGGCATGGGCAGCAATACGGCCAAGTTTGACGTCTGACGCACTAATACGACCTACAGGTGTACCAAGCTGGTTATACTTCGGTGACTGTACGAAATTGGATCAGGCCATGTCAGAAGTCGCCCTAGCCACAGTCCCACTGACCGCCCCGCCGGTCATTCGGGCTCTGCTCGCAAAGCTCGCCATCAGCTACACGGAAGTCATCGAACATCCGGGCCTGAATCCTGCTCGAAAGGTCCAGGCGGTGCTGCTGGAAGATGCGGTGGGCGCACTGATGGTGCTGTTCCCCCAGAGCCAGCTGCTTGACCTCAACCGCCTCACCGAACTCACCGGTCGCCGCCTCACGGCCGTGGCACCGGATCGCGTCAAACGCATGCTGGGCAAACATGAACTGAGCCTGCTGCCGGGCCTGCCGGCACTCACCAGCTCGCCGTGCCTGTACGAGGGCAGCCTGCTCAACGAGCCGAGCCTGCTGGTGCACTCGGGCGAAGCCGGGCTGCTGCTGGAAATCACCAGCGACGCCTTCAAGACCATGCTCACCAAAGCCAGTGCCGGTCATTTCGGCGAACCGCTGAGCAATATTCGCCCCAACCTCGACCGCCCCAACGACGACCGCGAGGAAATCACCCAGGCCATGCAGGCGTTCACCGCCCGCCGTATCCAGCAGCGCCTGGAAGCGACCATCGAGATTCCGCCGCTGGCCGACACCGCGCAGAAGATCATCAAGCTGCGGGTCGATCCCAATGCGACCATCGACGATATCACCGGCGTGGTCGAAACCGACCCGGCACTGGCGGCCCAAGTGGTCAGTTGGGCCGCTTCACCCTATTACGCCTCACCGGGCAAGATCCGCTCGGTGGAAGACGCCATCGTGCGGGTGCTGGGTTTCGACCTGGTGATCAACCTGGCGCTGGGCCTGGCCCTGGGCAAAACCCTGAGCCTGCCCAAGGACAACCCGCACCAGGCCACGCCGTATTGGCACCAATCGATCTACACCGCCGCCGTGATCGAAGGCCTGACCCGTGCCATGCCCCGTGCGCAACGCCCGGAAGCCGGCCTGACCTACCTGGCCGGACTGCTGCACAACTTCGGTTACCTGCTGCTGGCCCACGTGTTTCCGCCGCATTTCTCGCTGATCTGCCGCCACCTGGAGGTCAACCCGCACCTGTGCCACAGCTACGTGGAGCAACATTTGCTGGGCATCAGCCGCGAGCAGATCGGTGCCTGGCTGATGCGCTACTGGGACATGCCGGACGAGCTGTCCACCGCCCTGCGCTTCCAGCACGACCCCAGCTATGACGGGCAATATGCCGAATACCCGAACCTGGTGTGCCTGGCCGTGCGCCTGTTGCGCAGCCGGGGGATTGGCTCCGGGCCGGATGAAACGATCCCGGATGGGCTGCTCGATCGCCTGGGCTTGAGCCGTGACAAAGCTGAAGAAGTGGTCGCCAAGGTGCTGGATGCCGAAGTGCTGTTGCGTGAGCTGGCGTCGCAGTTCAGCCAGGGATAAGTCTACCGCCCGTTACACCGCTATCGCAGGCAAGCCAGCTCCCACAGTTGACCGAGTTCCAGCTTTGGAATGCGGTCACTGCAGGAGCTGGCTTGCCTGCGATGAACTCAGCTCAATTCTTCTTTTTCTTCGGTTTCAAATACTTGGTCAACCCCTGGAACCAGATCACCAGCGCCGGGTTGCCCTTGATCTGGATCGACTTGTCCTGAATCCCCGTCATGAACGCCAATTGCTTGTTCTTCGCCTGCATCGTGGCGAAGCCGTAGGCCGCGTCCTTGAATGCTATGGCAAACGCCGGCGCCGGGTGAACACCCGAACGACTGGTAATACGCTGGTCTTTGACGATGAAGTGACGGGCAACCTTGCCGTCGAGGGTCTGCAACTGGAACGCCAGGTCTTTGTCACCCAGCTGTTGCTGAAAGGCAGGATTGGTGCGGCTGGCTTTGCCCATCATCAGGCCCAGCACCCACAACAGAAGACGAAATTTCATGCACACGGCCTCGGTGTAATTATTGAGTGGCCGCAGCAGTGTAGCGATTTGCCAGAGGAACGCCACCGATCTCGCGCTTTAGCGGGAGATCGGTTGGCGTTTAACGCTTATAGCAACAACTTGCTTAAACGTTAGGGCAAGGCACCGGTGCCCAGTCAGCCAGGTTCGGATCGCGGCAAGTGCCTTCGATCTGCGCTTTACCGGCGCTGGCGACCTGCTTGCTTTCAGCTTGCTTGGCCTGCACGGTCTGGATGCTCTTCTCGGTAGTGACCGCTTCTTTTGGCACGACTGGCAACGGCGGCTTCTTCGCCACTTTGACTTGCTTCTTGCCTTTGGCCGGGGCAACTACCGGCGCGGTGTCGGCGGTGGCTACGGTCACCACGTCGTTACGCTGCACGCCCACCTGTTGCAGGTCTTTCTCGTAGGCCTGGGTGTAATTGTTCAGGTCTTCAGCGGCCTTGCCGTTGACCGCGACGATCAGATCATTGGATTCCTTCAGGCCGGAAACGATTTCCGCCAGGCGCTTGCGGCCTTCGGTGTCGTTGACGGTCTTGGCTTTGCGATCGGCCACCAGCTTGGTGAATGCACTCTGGTAGCACTGTTGCGACGCCTTGGCGTAAGCGGTGCTGCGGTCGATGTCGGAGGCGCTTTTGTTGAAGTCGGTGGAGTACGACGCGATGCGCTGGTTGTCATCAGCGATCTGCTTCTGACGCTCGGTGTAGTAACCCGCCGCGCCACCCGCCAAGGCGCCGCCCGCTGCGCCGATAGCGGCGTTACGGCCGCGCTTTTCCTTATCGCCGGTCAGGGCGCCCAGCAGGGCACCGCCGGCAGCGCCGAGGGCCGCGCCGGTGACAACCGACTTGGTCATGTTCGAATCGGTGGCACGCAGGTGCTGAACCGGTTCGTAGCAGTTGGGGTAGTACTCGACCTTGGTGCTGGACGCGACCTTGGAGGCCGGCGACGTGGCGCAACCTGTCAATACCGTGCTGAAGCCAGCGGCAATCAGCAGCAGGTGACGCTTGGAAACCGCCTTACGGGAAAAAAGCATAAGTTGTGTTCTCTTCTAAGTTTGACTTGCCCAGCACGGCCACTGCCGCCTGAGTCCCTTCCAAGCTCGCTGCAACCAACGGTCAAGACCGCTGACCGCTCGCTGCGAGCAATTCCTTCAAGATCGTCGCCGGGTCGGCCCGCTGTTGTTTGCGGTAGTTGCCGACATGGCGGACGAACAGTGTCGCGCGCGTCACCAGGCTCTTGCCAAGCACCGGCTTGCGATCCAACTCTTCCTTGATCCGTTGAAACTGCGCCTGGATCACCGCATCGGTGTAGCGCGTGCCGGTGGCCAGGTTGTCGATATAGATCGCCACCGCACCGTCGAGGGCGCTGCGTCCGTTGTCGATGGCCGTGGCAAACAACGCCGCGCTGGCCTCGTCCTTGTTGTCCAAGGCCTGCTGACGACTCTTCTGCAGGTTGGCCAGGCGGATGTTGTAGTTGCTGATGGTCTCGGCCACCAATGCGGCCGACTGAATCAGGTTGCCCGCCGCTTCTTCGCGTTGCTGGGCGATCAGCGAGACGTTGCGCTTGAGCTCTTCGTTGACCAGCCCCAGCTCGGCCTGCAGCTTGGGGTCGACGCTGGCGGCGATGATGCTGTCGAGGCGCTTGGTGGGGTCCTGGGCGTCGTCGATGGCGTCGGTCAGCGAAGCCAGGCGCCCTTCCTTTTGCCACTGTGCAAACAGCTCCTTGTAACGCGAACGTGGCGCCGACAACGCGCCAATCGCCACGCGAAAACCGGTGGTCTCGTTGCTTTGCTCGGTGCCGTCGGCGGCGAACAACGGGTATTCGCGGCGCATGCCGGTGAACAGCGTGCCCTCGCCTTCCAGGTAGTTGCCGCCCTTGACCACAAAACCACCATAAGTGCCCTGGCGACGCCCGGCGTGTACCAGCTGGAAGGATTCCTGGACCATTTCCGCCGCGTTGCCGATCACATCGAACAGGCCAATCGGGTTGGGCAGTTTGGTGCCGATGGGCATCAGGCGCGCGGCCTGGCCAGTACCGCCGGCCACCTGGTTGAACACCGCGTAATCACCCAGCGGGCCGTCGCTTTCGCTGCCTTCGACACGGCGTGGAAACAAGCGCGCTTCCAGGTCCTGGCGGCTCACCGCCTGGCCACCGCGCGCGGCAAACTCCCACTCCACTTCGGTGGGCAGACGCACAAAGCCCAGGCCGCCATCTTCGGCCGACGAACCGCGACCGCTCACCGGCAACAACTCGCGGTGGTATTTCATCAGCCAGGCGCTGTACACCGCCGAGAAGCGCTCTGCCTCAAAGCGCGACAGTTTCACCTTGGGCAAACGCCCGGCCATGCCGGTAGGCGCCTCGCAGGCCGGGGCCGGTTCGCCACTGGCCAGGGACTGCGCCTGGGCCATCACCTGGGCGTATTGGCGCGCGGTCACTTCGTACTTGCCGATGAAGTAAAACATGGGCTTGAGCGGGGTCTTGGCATCGGTCTTCGGCATCAGGGGCGCGATGACGGTGTTCCAGTCCTTGGGCAAATCCTTGAGGGTGAACTGGCCGTTGATAAAGTCGCGGCGGTAGCCGGAAATAAACGACTGCTGATAACCCGCCTCGCCTTCGGCAAAGGGGTAGCCGAGGCTGATCTCGCGGTCGTCCAGGGTGCCTTGGGCCAACACGTAGGCGTAACGGAACACCATATTGCCGTCGCACGGCAACGGCAGGCTGACATCGCCCGGCAACGGCTTGGGGTTGTCCAGCTTATCGCTTGCTTCATCCGCCCAGGCCAGCGAGGCCAGGCTCAGCGCCACACAGGCGCCCAGTAACTTATACATCTCTGATTCCTTCAGAAGCCTGGATACGCGCCACTCGCCAACCGCCACAGGCCGCCGCCACGGCACTGACGCCGAGGACTGCAACCAGGGCCAGGCCGTAGTGACGCGCCAGCAAGTGGCTGGCGTATTCGCCCGGCACCTGCACGAATAGTTGATTCAACCCCGCCTCGGCCAAGCCATACAGTCCGGCACTGAGCACGGCGGCAACCCCTGCGCTGTACAGCGCCTGCAGCACCACAAACAGCAACAGCGCGCCGGTGGAAAACCCCAACAGGCGCAGCACTGACAATTCCCGACGCTTGCGGGCCACCGCGGCCAAGGCCCCGGCGAAGATCGCCGCGAACGCTCCCGCCAAGGCCAGCCCGGCGATGATCCAGAACACGATCGACAGGTTGCGGCTCAACGACTGCACCTGGGCGATAGTCTGTGCCTGGGTCGATACCAACACATTCTGCGCGGCGAAAAATACCCGCAGCGGCTCCACATCGGTGAGGCTGCGCGCATACAAGCGAAACGCCGGATACACCCGCTGTTCGCTCACAGCGATCTCATCACCCACCCAACCCAACGCCGGTACCGCACGGCCATCGCGGTAATCTTCCGCCGCTTCCAGCAAACTCAAATCAGCAAACACCCCATCACGGGAGAACGCTTCCAGCGGCAGAACCGCCAGCACCTGCAACCGCGTGCGCTGGGCCTCCACACGCCCTGCTATCTGCCGCGCAAAGCTGACCTCCAACCAATCCCCAGGCCGCGCCGCCAGCTTCTCGGCCGCGGTGTGGCTCAGCACGATCTGGTCCAGCCCCTTGGGCATCGGCAGGCCGTGCAGCAACGGATCTCGCGCCGCCGTCGGCAGCATCTCCAGGGTCAGCGTGCCCACCTGCGCCGTCGCCGCGATCTGCCGCGTACGCGGCACGGCGAACGCCACATCGCTGCGTTGGCCAAGCTGCGCGATAAATGCGCTGCTGAATCGACCACCGCCCAGTGGAATAATTTCACGGGTGGCCGGATCGGTCTGCAAACGTTCGGTCAAACTGCTAACCAGTCCAAACTTCAGGCCGAATAACACCAGCAATGGCGCGATCACCGCCACCAGCGCCAGTACCGAACAGGCCGACAGCCAGGCATCGTTGCGGTAATCCTGCCAGGCCAGGGACGCGATCAAAGGGATGCGCATCAGCACGCCTCCCCAAGGGTGGCCGTGACACCGCCGTCCGGGTCACGCCGGCAACCGATGCGCCGCACCTGCAAGCCGCTGGCGCGGGCCAGCGGCTCGTCATGGGTGGCGATCACGCAGGCCGCGCGATGTTCACGGGCCTGGGCCAGCAGCGCCTGCATCACCCGCTCGGCGTTCAACGGGTCGAGGGACGCGGTTGGCTCATCGGCGAGCACCAGTTGCGGTGCATGGGCCAGGGCACGGGCGCAACTCACACGCTGACGCTGCCCCACCGACAGTGCCGAGGGTTTCTTGGCCAACTGGTCGCTGATCTCCAACTGCTCGGCCAGGCGCTGCACGCTGCCGTCGTCCCTCAAACCCAGCAATTGCCGGGGCAAGGCGATATTGCCGCGCACGTCGAGAAACCCCAGCAAGCCGCCGGTTTGCAGCACATAGCCCAGGTGCTGGCTGCGCAACGTCGCCAAGGCGGATTGCTGATCGGCGCGCCACAGCTCGCCGATGTCCTGTTGATTGAATTCGAACCGGCCCACCTGGTCCGGCGCCAACACCAGGGCCAACAGGTCGAGCAAGGTGCTCTTGCCACAACCACTGGACCCTACAATCGCCAGTTGCTCGCCCGCACGCAGATGCAACGACGGGATCACCAGGCTATAGCGCTGGCTCCCGACGCCCCGGCTCTTGTGCACCGCGCTCAGGCTCAACATCACGGCAGCGTCGACAACGGCACGCGGTACAACGCGTCGCCCGGCTCGGCATCGCCGAAACGGACCCAATTGGCCAGGTCATTGTGGAAGGTTTCGTAGAGGCGAATCTTCGAATCCAGCTCGTCGATAAAGTCTTCCTGCTCGGCCACGCTCAACGACAGCCAGAGGTCCTGGGTCATGTTCAGTGACTTGCTGCGGTACGGCAGGCCTTCCAGGTACTCGCCGAGGATGCCGCCGTCGGCCAGGTTGCCGCCCTTGCGCAGGGCTTGCGGGTCGCGGCTCATGTAGGCCGAGGCGCTGGCGATTTCCTGGAAGAAATCCTTGGGCGAGGTCTGGGTTTTACGCGCCGCATCCACGATCAGTTTCAACGACTGCTGCAAGTCATTGAGCTGCAACTTGGTCAACATCACGCACACCTGGAACGCCGGCAGTGCCGGGTTGGTCAGGTCGCGGTCGGCGGTCCAGGCACTCACCAGTTGTGGGGCCTGGCTCGCGGCTTTACGCCCAAGGAAGTCCATGTGCATGGCATAACCGACGGCTGCGGACTTGTCCGCCAGGCTCGGCGCCGAACTGAGCAGCGGCACGGGCTGCGGGGTATTGCTGCGCACCTGATGCACCAGGTTGGCGAACACGCTGCCGATCTCGTCGACCCGCTCGCCCAGCTTGCGCACGTCGCCACCGGGCACTGGCGTGTACAGGTCGCCGATCTGCGGGTTGGCGTCGGCGGTGAGGATGCGGTACTGGCTCTCGGCACCGGCGTGGGTCTTCTTGCCGGCGTCGGTGCGCAGGTGCAGCGCGTAGATCTTGATCTGCTTGCCCAGCGCGGCCTGGCGCACTTCGGCTTCGTTCATCTGGGTGGCGGCGAACGGGTCGTTCTTGCGCAGTGCACCGGCATCGGTGACCAGCAGGATGATGCGCCCGCCATAGCCGGACCAGTCCATGCCGTCCACTGCCTGCATCACCCCGGCAAACGCGTCTTCGTTGAATGAATGGCTGGAGACCGTTGAGGCTTTGACCTGGCGCGCCATATCGAGGAAGCGTTGCGGGTCGCGGCCCTGGTCGAGGCTGATCAGGGTCTTGGCCACGTATTCCAGGCCGGGGGTTTTCTGGGTGCTGTTGCGAAAGCCGACCATGCCGAAGCTGACGCTATCGAGTTCGCCACGCTCGGCAATGCGGGTTTGCAGCTCATGCACCACGTCGCGGATCTGGTCGATATAGGGCTGCATCGACACCGTGGTGTCCACCACCAGCACCACGGCGGTGCGGAAGGCGTCGGCATTGGCGTTGATCACCGGCGTGGCCGGCTTGGCCACCGCGCTGCTGCCAGGGTCGATGGAGGCGATATTGAGCAACTGCACCGGCTGGCCGTTTTCATCGAAGCTCTCTTTGGAGTCGAAGATCGGCAACAGGTAGAACTGGTTCTGCGGCACGGCGCTCGCGCTCGGCTCCAGGGCGAGGATTGGCCCGTTGTCTTCACGGTTTTTCTGCGCCTTGGCCAGCACCGCTTTGGCAGCGGCGGGGTCGGCCAGCAGCTTTTCCACTTCGGCGGATTGGCGCAGGAACATCACCGGCGCCCGGCCCGAGCGCTCGGTGAACTTGAGCACCAGGCTCTGCTTCCAGTCGCTGACCTGGGCGGCCGGCAGCCAGCCGTCGCTGCGCCCATCGGTGGCGGCGCCGACGCGCACCCACGGTTGGCCGTCGAGGTCTTTGCGCTGGTATACGTAGAGCACGGAGAACGCCGGCAGGGCCTTGCCCGGCGCGCTGCCGGCGGCGCTGGAAAGCTTGGCGCCGGGCTTGCTGAGCACACGCTGGAACAGGGTCTTTTTGCCGGCCATCAATAGCGGGCGTTGGCCGCCATCCACCTCGGCCACTGCTGCTGGAGGGGTTCCGGCGGGGGCTACGGCGGGAGCGACGGCAGCCGGCGGTTTGGCCGGCGCGTCGCTGCCACTCAGCCACCAGTAACTCGCGCCGCCAATCGCCAGGGCAACCGCGACCGCCACCGCCGCCAGTGCCAACACCGGCCCACGGCGCTGTTCGCTGTGTTGCGTGGGTGCTGGCGGCGGTTGGCGTACCGGCTCGGGCTTGGCGGTCGGGATCTCGATGGATTCCGGCGTGATGCCCGCCAGATCAAAATTCATCGGAATCGGCAGCGGTCGTACCAGGGTGGCTTGCGACGAATCCTGGGGCAGTTGGTCCAGTGCCAGCAGCAACGCCGCCGCATCCGGGAACCGCTCAGCCGGGTCCTTGGCCAGCAGCTTGCGCAGCACGCTTTGATAACGACCGTGGTGCACCGGCAATTCCGGCAACGGTTCGGTCAGGTGTGCGAGTGCCGTGGACAGCGCATCGGTGCCGTTATACGGCAGTTTGCCGACCAGAATTTCATACAGCACCACGCCCAGCGCGTAGAGATCGGCGCGGCCATCGATCTCCTGGCCGCGCGCCTGTTCCGGGCTCATGTAGCTGGGTGTGCCCACGGCAAAACCGGCCTGGGTGAACTGGGTGCGATCGTCCAGAGACTTGGCGATGCCAAAATCGGACAACACGGCGGTGCCGTCCGCGCGAAACAGAATGTTCGCCGGCTTGACGTCGCGGTGCACCAGGCCCTGGGCATGGGCATAGCCCAACGCCGAGGCAATCTGGCGGATCAGCGTAACGCCCTGCTCCGGCGTCATACCGGCGGCGATGCGTTCCTTGAGCGTGCCGTTGGGCAGGTATTCCATGGCCATGTAGTACAGCTCACCGACATTGCCGATGTCATGGATGGTCACCGTGTGCGGGTGCGACAGCCGCGCCAGGGTCTTGCCCTCGCGCAGGAAGCGCTCGCAGAAGCTCGGGTCGGCCGCCAGCGCCGCCGCCATCACCTTCAACGCCACCTTGCGTTCCAGCGAGCGCTGGGTCGCCAGGTACACGCTGGCCATGGCGCCTTCGCCGATCTCACCTTCGATGTCGTAGCCAGGAATCACAAAGTTCATGCCGATACCTTCACGACGATGGCGGTGATGTTGTCTGGTGCACCGCGGTTAAGCCCCAGGTGCACCAGGCTGCGCACGATTTCATCGGGCGCATCGTGGCCGAGCACTTCGCGGATTTCATGGTCTTCGACGGTCTTGTTCAGGCCATCGCTGCACAACAGGTAGCTGTCGCCGGGGGCGATCAACAGATCGACCGCTGCCACTTCCAGCTGGGCTTCCACGCCCACGGCACGGGTGACGATATTGGCGCGCGGGTGTACGCGGGCATCGGCTTCGCTGAGCAGGCCGCTGTCTTGCAGGTCCTGCACGTAGCTGTGGTCGCGGGAGAGGCTTTCCAGCACACCGTCGCGCAGGCGATACAGGCGACTGTCGCCGGCCCACAGGCAAATCCCGCGCAAACCACGTGCGGCCAGCACCACCACGGTACTGCCCATCATGGTCACGCCACGGTTGGCGGTTTCTTCGCGCACGGCGGCATTGATGCGAATCAGGTCATTGCGCAAGGCCGCCGAGTATTCGTCGAGGGAACGCCCCAGCGGCACACTGCGCAGGCTGTCGACGATCAGGCTGCTGACGTAATCCCCCGCCGCATGCCCGCCCATACCGTCGGCCACCGCCCACAGGCGGTTTTCCGGCAGGTCCAGGCACGCGTCTTCGTTGACCTGGCGCACCATGCCCACATGGCTTTTGCTCGCCGATTTGTACGTTGCCCCCATCTACACCACACCTTCTTGTCCGAGCAAAAACTGCGCAAAATCGCCGGCGGCAGGCAGGCCCTGACACCGCAACAAACCAGGGGAAATACGTTGCGAGCCACGGCCCCACCACAGGCTGGCGCCTTCGCAGGCCTGTTCGGCAAGCGCGGTCATGCGCCCATGGGGCACGGTGGCGGCCACGCGCTGCAGGCCGGCGAAACGGCTGTCGAGCGCGCGTGGCTCGGTCGGCGGCACGCCGAGGTTGTCGAGGCCGTCAGTGAAGCGCTCAAACGTTGCGCCGGCGTCCAGGGTGCCGAGCAGCAGCTCTTCGACCTGCTCGAACCACGCGTCCGGCCCGCCCACCAGGGAGGCGGGATTGGTGTCGTGATCAAGCATGGCCACCACCGCCAGCGGGAAATAACGCCCCACCCGATCAATGCTCGGCATCACCACACCCGCCGCCGCGTCCGGCCCGCACACCCCCGGCGCCAGTACAAAGCGCCACAGCGGGCTGACCAGGTACACATTGAGCCACTCAGCGCCGAGGCTGTTCTGGCTGGCGAGCAGACCCGCCGCCAGCCAGCTGTCCCACGGGCCGATAAAGCTCTGGGGCAAGGCGCGGCTGACAAAATCCCCGCGACTGGCCAACTTGCCGTAGAAACCCACCACCGTCATAGCCGCTCCGGCAGGCTGAAGCCGCTGAGCACACGGCTCTTGAACGGGTTGAAGGCGCTGTTGGCGCGCAACTCATACGCGATGCTCGCCCCGTCGATCCGCAGGCGCAGGTTGAAGCGATCAGGCGAGTTGCCGGCCGTAAGGTCTGACTGCTCCAGCAGGCGGAACCAGGCCCACGGGCCATCGAGGGTCACGCCGGAGCGCCCGCTGGCCGACGGCGGCATGATGGAAATACGCACCACGCCAATGCTGCCGGGGTTCGGCCATTGCATGGCCACCGGGCGGCTCGGGCCGTGGTCGTAGCTCAATTGCTGGCCGTCGAGGTCGAGCAGGAACTGGGTGATGCTCGGGTCCATCGACACCGGCTTGAGTTCAAAGCGCACGATGGGCTGGGTGCCACCGGAGCGGAAAAACGCATCGCGGATCGTTGCGGCACGCTGGAAGGTTTGCAACACCCCCGGCGCAATCCCCAGCTTCTGCGCCGCCCCCGGCTGCCAGCGCCAGGTCTGCGCGGAGGTGTCCACGTACGGCTGCAGGTATTTGCGGAAGTAGTTGTCCATCACCCCGCCCACGCCGAAGAACTGGCCGAAGTCATCCAGGGTGGCATCGCGGGCACTGCCCGGCGACATCGGGTAACGCCCGGCCAGGGACTGGCGATACACATTGACCACTTCGCTGACCCAGGCCGCGTTCAGCTGGTTACGCACGCCGCCCATCATGCTGTTGGTGGTGGAATTGACCACCGACTTGACCATGCCCTGCACCAGCGGCGGCTGGCGTTCGGCATTCAGGCTGACCCGCGTGGCCGCAGCCGCCGCCTGGTTCTTCGCCTCGCCAAGCAAGGCGTCACCGCTGGCGCCGACCATGGCACTGACCTGCACATACAGCGCATTCATGTCCGACAACAGGCCGTCGATGGCCGCCGGCTCGCCTTCATTCTTGCTGACGATGCTGTTGAGTTCGGCAAAGTGCGCGGTCACCGGGTCATCCGTCGCGGCCGGGGCATTGGCGGTGGGCTGCTCCTGGCCGAGCAGGCTGCCCAGGCGCTCCTTGAGCTTGTCGACACCGCCTTCGACCGGCACACCTTTGGCCGCCAGCTGGCGCTCTTCGGCTTGCAGATCGGTTTCCCTGGCCACCGCCACCAGCAGCTTTTTCAGCGGCGAGCCGGGCCCGGAAATCACCCGCAGTACGTCGGCCGCCTGGGCCACGCTGGTGATCGGCACAAAGTCGATGTCGGCGAGCAACGCATCCCACTGGCGCTGATAGTCCTGGAAGTACAGGCGGCGCACATCAGCCGCCAGGCTCACCACGTTTTGCGGGTCGCCCTGCTCATGGCCCAGCACCCACTGCTCTTCAGCGAGGGTGCCGGTCTGGTTCAGGCTGCTCAGTAAAAACGCCTGACGATAACCTTTGGCGGTGAAGAAGCCACTCAACGGTTCACCCAACGGCTTGCCGCTTTTGCGGCTGAACACCAGCGCGGCGTCGCGGCCAGCGGCTTCGTTGAGGCGAAAGTCCGGAATGCCTTCGGGCAGCTTCTGGCGCTTGACCCGGTCGTAGACGCGCTGGGCCACGGGCAGTTGTTGCAGTTGGCGACGCAGATCGTCGATCAAGCGTGGGTCAAGGCGTGCGCTCGGCGGATGGCGTTCGAACAACGCCTGCAAGTGCCCGGTCAATGCCTGGCGCTGATCGGCCGGCAGGTCCCGTGGCAGGTTGCGGTCCCAGTCCAGGGCAATCCAGGCCTTGATGAAGTCCGGGTCGTAATGCTCATTGTCGGCGAGCATCAGGTAGGCCTTGAGGCCTTCGTAGAGGAAGTCCGAGTTGCCGCCGCCGTGCAGTTGCTCTTCGATACGCGTCACCAGGCGTGGCGCGAACACCGCGATCAACAGCTTGCGGTACACGCTGGCCGATTCGGCCTCAAGCATATCGCCCTGGTACAGCCCCAGGCCTTCGGACCAGCTCGGCGAATCGCCTGCCAGGTTTTTCACCGCATTGAGCAACGGCAGCACCGCAAGCACTTCGCGCTGCGCCGGGCTCAGGTTCTGCACGGTCTGACCCAGCGGCGCGACCTTCTGGTCGACCTGGGCGATATACGCCTGGTTGGCGCGATAACTGACCCACCACAAGCTGCTGACCACCACCACCAGGGCCACGGTGGCGGCAAGCACACCGCGAGCAATCCATTTGCGCCGCCGCTCGACCTTGGGGTTCACCCCCACCAGCCCACGCTCGGCGAAGGCCACGGCGGTGAAGAGTTTCTCGATAAAGTAACTGCGCCCGGTGCCGCTCTGGCGCGCCAGGTGCTGGCGGTCCAGGTTCATGCTCTGCGCCATGGCACCGATCAGGCGATCGATCGGGCTGCCTTCCTGGGTGCCACTGGTGAAGTACACGCCACGCAGCAACACACGCTCTTCAAAGGCGTTGGGTTTGAACACGCCTTCGAGGAAGCTTTGCAGGCAATCCTTCAACGCGCCGAATTGCTGCGGGAAGCCGTAGATCAGGTCGCGCCGCGCCGGGTCGCGCTCCTGCTGCAGACGCTCAACCAGGCGTTCATTGAGGCGCTGCTCCAGGCCGGCAAATTCGCTTTGCAGATGGGCCAGCGGGCTGTCGCTGTTTTTGCCGTCGTCCAGGGCAAAGGTCATGCCCCATACCTGGGCACGCTCTTCCTTGCTCAGGTTGTCGAAGAACTCCATGAAGCCGGGCACCAGGTCGAGCTTGGTCAGCATCAGGTAGATCGGGAAGCGCACGCCCAACTGGGTGTACAGCTCCTGGATACGCAAGCGAATCGCCGCCGCGTGGGCAGCGCGTTCGGCGTCGGTGCCGAGCAGCAGGTCCGACAGGCTGATCGCAATGAACGCACCGTCGATCGGCCGGCGTGAGCGCTGCTTTTTCAGCAGGTCGAGGAAGCCCAGCCAGGCGGCTTTGTCCACCTTGGAGTTGCTGTCTTGCGTGGTGTAGCGGCCAGCGGTATCGAGCAACACCGCTTGATCGGTAAACCACCAGTCACAGTTGCGCGTACCACCGACGCCGCGCACCGCACCGGCACCCAACTGTGCGGCCAAGGGGAAGTGCAGACCGGAGTTGACCAATGCAGTGGTCTTGCCCGAACCCGGCGGGCCGATGATCACGTACCACGGCAGCTCATAGAGGTTGCGACGTTCGTCGCCGCCGAGCTTGGCTTTCTTGAGCAACGCCAGGGCTTCGTCCATGCGCTGGCGCAGGGTCGACAACTCTTCGGCGGTGGCCACGCTGTTGGGATCGGCCGGGGTCTCTGCTGCAAGGCTGCGCATCACTTCGGCGGCCTGGCGACGCGCCTGGATGACGCGGAACACGCGATAGGCGATCCACACCCCGAACACCAGGATGATCAGCGCCCAACGCCGCCCTTCCGGCACCAGTACGTCGAGCAACGGCCCGACAAACCAAATGATCAGGCTCAGGGCGATCAGGCCCAGCACCGGGATCACCCAGCGAATCATGAAACTGAAAAACGCCTTCACTCGACGCCCTCCGCCAATACGGTGATTTCAACCCGACGATTGCGGGCACGGCCTTCAGCGGTGCTGTTGGTAGCCAACGGCTCGGTGTCGCTCCTGCCCTCGGCACTGAAGCGATCCACCTGGCCGGTCTTGGCCGCGAGGATCTCCAGCACCGACCGGGCCCGTGCTTCGGACAGCGCCCAGTTGGACGGAAAGCGCAGCGTGGCAATCGGGCGGTTGTCGCTGTGGCCGGTGACGCGCACCTGGCCCTTGACCTTGCGGATGGCATCGGCGATGCGCAGCATCAGCGGCTGGTAGTCATCGACGATGCTGGAGCTGGCGGACGCAAACAGCTCATCGCCGCGGATGGTGACCACCGAGCGGTCGACCTTATCTTCCACGGCCACACGACCGGCCTTGATGTCTTCAGCGAGGAAGCCTGCCAAACGTGGCCGCTCGATGACTTTGGGCTGCGCTACCGGACGGTCGATGGCCTGCACCGGGATCTCGCCCAGGGCATGGATGTTCTTGAACACGGGTTCCGCCTGCGCCGCCAGCAGCAGGCGCAAACCGAACAGCAACGCCAGCAGCAGCGCCAGGCCAATCGCCACGGCGATCCACGGCGGCATGAATTGCGCCAGGCGGTCACGCGCCACGGTCACGCCACGCCAGTGTGGCGACAGCTCGCGCTCGTGGTCGCCACGGGCACTGCGAATCGCCGCGGCCGTGCGCTCGCGCAGGGCTTCCAACTGGCTGCGGCCGTCGTTCATCACGCGGTAGCGGCCTTCGAAACCCAGGCACATGCACAGGTACAACAGCTCCAGCAGGTACAGGCGTTCCCGTGGGCTTTGCAGGCAGTGTTCGAGCAACTGGAAGACCTTTTCGCCGCCCCAGGCTTCGTTATGCACGGTGATCAACAGGCTTTGCTTGCCCCAGTCGCTGGTGCTGCCCCACGGCGTGCTCAACACCGCCTCATCGAGGGCGGTGCACAGCGCGTAACGCGCCAGCAGCACTTCGTTGCGCGCCACACCGGCGGCTTCGGCGCGTTCTTCGAACTGGCGCAGGTAGGCCAGCAACTGCGCGCGTAGGCTGGCCGGCGCCGGGTGGGCGATGGTGCTGCGCAAGCGCGTCAACAAGGCCAACAGCGGGCCGGCGGCGCTTTCCAGCGGGTTGAGGCCCTGGCTTTTGCCGGTGAGCATCGGCGCGGCCGGCATCGACAAAGGCGCGGGGTCGGCCCGTGCAGGTTCCGGCGCACGGCCCCCGGGCGCGGCATGAACTGGGTGCGGTCGTCATCATTGGGATGCATCGCGGATTATCCTCGGATCGCCCAGAAGGCCAGGTTCAAGCCCGGGAACTGCCCGGCGATATGAAAGGCAAAACCACCGGAATTGCTCAACTGCTGCCAGTGCTCGCTGCCCCGGTCCAGCTCGTAGTAGGTGCTGCCCGCGTGGTACGGCAATTGGCGCGGCGCCACCGGCAACGGCACCAGGCCGATACCCGGCAGTTGCAGGTTGACCATGTCGCGGATGTGCTCCACCGCGCCGACCTTGCTCTGCTGGCCGAAGCGCGCGCGCAGGGTTTCTCCGGGCACATCGGCGCGCACCACGAGGATAAAGCTGGCGTTGTCGAGCAGGGTTTTGTCGGCGAGCATTGCCACGTGGATACCATAGGCTTTTTCCACGATGGGAATCGGCGTGGCCTTGCTGTCGATCAGCATCGACAGCGCCTCACGCAGCGCCGCCATCACCGGGGCGAAGCTCAGGGCCAGGTCGTCATGCTGGTACTGCGGGTATTCCTGGGGCCGACGGCCCGAGGTGGAGAACGTCGAAAACTCGCCGGCCAGGCTCACCAGTTCGCTGAAGAAACGTTCCGGGTGCAGCGGGCTCAACTGGCTGAAATGCTGGATCAGCGGCTGGGCACGGTTGACCAGTTGCAGCAGCATGAAGTCGGCGATCTCCGACGCGCCACCGGCGCCCGACGCCACCACGCGACCGGCCAGGGCTTCGCCGCGCTGGTGCAACAGGCCCAGCAGTTCGCTGCGAAACGCGCTCAATGGCTTGCTCGCGGCCACATCCAATACCGGCGGGATGTAGCTGTCGTCGAGCACCAGCGCGCGGTCGGCGCGCTTTTCCTTGACGCGCACGAGGCCCACGGCGGCGTAGTCGCTGATGCCATCCTGGGCGGTCAGCAGGCGCAACGCGCGCGCGCCCACGGCCACCGGCGCGCGGTTTTCGAACGGCGCGTTGTCGTCGCGCACTTCGCGCACCTGGCTCACGTAGCGCGCGGCTTCCAGGGCTTCGCCTTCGTCCACCGTGTCACGCACACCAGCACGCTTGAGCGGCAGGGCCAGGTAGACCAGGCCGTCGCGCAGGCTATCGTCGATATTCAGCGGGCTCGGCGCCAGGTCGTCCTGGGGGATATTGAACGGCGTGCCGTCGGGCAACAGGCCACGCGCCGAGATGATCGCCAGTTTGCCCTGGGCCAGCAGGCCCTGGTCGATCAGCAACTCGGAAAACCCCCAGGCACCGGCAGACAACGGGCGGCTGCGGGCGTCGATCAGGTTTTCCAGGTAACGGTCATGCTGCTGGAAGTGCTGCGTTCCGATGAACATGCCTTCCGACCAGACCACGCGATTGTTCCAGGACATGGGGAGCTCCGATTGCTTCTTATTGGGCAGGGCTGGATGGGGGTACCACGACGTCGGCGCGCACGGCACGCACGTCGAGGCTGATCTGGTATTCGGTGTACTGGCGCGTCGGCACGTCGATCACCGCGCGCCATTGCGCACGGTCGAGTTCGCGGTAACCCACCAGCAAGCCAATGTGGCGCGTGGACGGGTCGAGATCGCGTTGAATGCTCAGTTGCTGGCCGGGCCGGACCATCACTTCGTCCTGGTCCAACAAGTCCAGGCCGAGGGTGGATTGCGCACGTTCAGCCAGGGCGAAATAGTCGGCACGGCCAAAAGTGGCGGCGTTTTTCAGTTCGAAAATGCGTACCCGTACCGGCGCGGCCTGGCCGTTGGCGCCCGGGTTAAGCCCGGCAATCGCGTGAAAATGCAATTCGATGGCGGCGGTGTCCGCTTCGGCTTCAGCGGCCGTTTCGGATTTGCCCGCGTCTTTGGCACACGCGGTCAGCAGAAGCAGTGTGGCAACTGCGAGTAAAAACCTGGGAATCATCCTGCGTCCTCAATGACGTACTTAGCTATCCGTTGATCCTTTGTCGCGGTGCAATCAGCGACGCTGTCGTGCGCTGTGCTCTTCGTAGGCTCGGCTGAATTCGCGGCCGAACAGGTCCTGGAAATCGTCCTGGGCCTCACGTGAAATATTGCTGTAGAGCTCGGTGAACTGCTGCCAGTACTGGGCCTGGCGCGAGCCGTTGAAAATGCTCGACAGCCCGCCGGGCTTGCCCATGCGCTCTTCCAATTGCGCCGGCTCGAAGCGTGCGAGCAGGTGCTTGATCGCCGCCTCCACGCCGGCCATCACCGCCAACTGATGGGCGCGCAGGTCATCGAAACTGTCGCGCACGGCCGCATCCGGCGCCATAAACGCTTGGTTGCCGTGACGAAGCAGCAGCAGTAACGCTTCGTCGGCATTCGGTGCGAATTTCAACGGATTGTTTTCGGCCGGCTGGATCATCGTCTGCTGCATGCGGAACTCGCCCTTGAGGCTGGCGCGGGCACGCAACACGTCGATCAGGCCTTCGACCATCAGCCGGTAGCTGCGGCCGATGCTCTCCATCTGGGCGCAGGCGTCGGCCTTGTCCAGACGCAACTGATCCAGGCCGGCACCGCGCAGGAAGGCTTGCAGGAGGTCGGGCTGTTGGCTGTCGACCACGGGGAGTACAGGCTCGACCACGGGGGGCGACGAGATGATCGGTGGCGGTACAGGTACAGGTACAGGTACAGGTACAGGTGACGGTGACGGCGGAACGCTGACCACCGGTGCTGGCGTATCGCCCAACAAGTCCCAGTCTTCGGGAATGACCGAGCCCGAGGCGACGGGCGCGTCGGCCACCGGCACGGCCACGGGCGTCGGCGGACGGAAGTCGTGTTGCTGGGAAGGCACGTGATCCGGCACGGTGGGCGGCGGCACGGCGGTGGGGCTGAGGAAGTCGAACAGGTCCGGCAGGGTGTCCATCGAGGAGGCGCCCTGAAACTGCGGGGCAATCACCGGGGTGGGCGTCGGCGGGCTCACGACCGCGCCCATCAGCGCTTCGAAGCTGTTCGGGGACTCAACGGCGAACGGCTGGCTATCGACAGCTCGCACATTGAAATCGATACGCGCCTGGATCTCGTAGTCACCGATGCGGATCAGTTCGCCATCGCGCAGCGGTTCGCTATTGCCTCGACGCATACGAATACCGGCGTTAACCAATTCCACACCGTTTGTACTGTTATCAGTTAAATAATAACGGCCATCTTTGTATTGAATAACGCAATGTTGTGAAGAGACCAAGCGCTCTGGATCAGGCAATACCCAGTCATTATCCGAACTGCGGCCGATCGCCATCGAGCCTTGGTCCATGGACTTTTCGGCGCACTGCCCTGGGGTAATCTTGTGATAACTAGTGATAGTCAAACACAGCGACATCTTGCCTCCTTGCTGATACTTCGCGCGCGGTCGATTCCCTGAGCTGTATTTCCAGGGAGATCCCCATCAGTCGCGCAATCGACCCTTCACGACCCGCTGATGCCAGCATGATCGCTGATCTTAACTGGGCTCCATGACAAAAATCCTCTCCAGGTGTGCCGTTCGACCCACCAGTCGCGCAGGTTGTTAAGCACCGCACATCTGTCACAGAGGTCGAATAGCTTACCTTGACAATGCATAAGTACTACACCAAAAATGCACAACTTCTTGAATACCAATGATGGCACATTAATAGCAATGTGCTTATATGACCAAGAAAACATGCAAAGTTCCTCGCGCAACTAATGCATGCATTGCCCGTCATCTAACGGGCTGATAGGGAGATCAATTTCAGTGGATGTGCCGTTGCTGCTCACCGCCGTTTCCGCGACTTCGCCCTGTGGCGAAGACATGGAATATGACGCGCAATTTCTCCAACTGGAGCGTGATGCCAAGGGCCAACCCGAGCGCAGCATGGGCGACGCCATCCTGCCCGCCGAACCGCCGGACTGGCGCAGCATCCAGCAGCAAAGCCTCGACTTGCTGCAGCGCAGCAAAGACCTGCGCATCACCCATTTCCTGCTGCAAAGCGCCCTTGCCCTCCAGGGCGTGGCCGGTCTGGCGCAAGTCCTCACGTTGATCAACGCGTTGCTGCGCGAATACTGGGCCGAGCTGCATCCGCGCCTGGATGCCGACGACGATAACGACCCCACCGTGCGCATCAATGCCCTCTCCGGCCTGACCAGCGACGCGACCATTCGCCTGCTGCGCGAGAGCATCCTCACGCGTTCGCGGACCTTCGGCCCCGTAAGCCTGCGCGCCGCGCTCAACGCCAGCGGCCTGATGAGTTTCCCCGATGAGCAACTCGGCGCCCAGCAACTCAACGCCGCATTCCTCGACAGTGACCCCGAACACCTGCAAGCCACGCGCGACGCTCTGAGCGCTGCGCGTGCCGCCTGCGAAGCCATCGAGCAGCAGGTCAGCGACCAGGTCGGTTCCGCCCAGGGCGTGGACCTCAGCCTGTTGAAGCAACCGCTCAAGCAGGCGCTGCAAGTGCTCAATCAAGCGGTTCCAGACACCCAAGCCAGCAGCGCACCCGAGGCTGTCAGTGACGACAGTGCCCCCTCGGTCGACTACGCCGCTGCCCCCGTGGCACCGCGTCCGGCCGGCGATATCGCCAGCCGCGATGACGTGCTGCGCAGCCTCGACAAGATCCTTGCGTACTACACCCGCCACGAGCCTTCGAGCCCGTTGCCGGTGCTGTTGAACCGAGCGAAAAATCTGGTGCATGCCGATTTTGCGGCGATCGTGCGCAATCTGATCCCCGATGGCATGTCCCAATTTGAAAACCTGCGTGGCCCGGACGGCGAGTAAGTCGCCAGGCTTTGCAGTAACAACACCGTCGCTCAAGCGACCAGGAGCAGCAACGTGGCGAAGCAAAGTTCTCAGAAATTCATCGCGCGCAACCGCGCGCCTCGAGTGCAGATCGAGTACGACGTCGAGCTTTACGGCGCCGAGAAAAAGGTCCAGCTGCCCTTCGTGATGGGTGTGATGGCCGACCTCGCCGGCAAGCCTGCCGAGCCTCTGGCGCCAGTGGCCGACCGCAAGTTCCTTGAAGTGGACGTCGACAACTTCGACTCGCGCCTCAAGGCCATGCAGCCGCGCGTGGCGTTCCACGTACCCAACGAACTGACAGGCGAAGGCAACCTGAGCCTGGACATCACCTTCGAAAGCATGGACGACTTCAGCCCGGCCGCCGTGGCCCGCAAGGTCGACTCGCTGAACCAGTTGCTCGAAGCCCGTACCCAGTTGGCCAACCTGCTGACCTACATGGACGGCAAGACCGGCGCCGAAGAAATCATCATGAAGGCGATCAAGGACCCGGCACTGCTTCAGGCACTTGCCAGCGCGCCTAAGCCTGCGGGAGACCAGTAATCATGACCGACAATACCGTTCGCGAAGGCGCGCCGAACCTGGGCGCTACCGAAGAGACCAGCGAGTTCGCTTCGCTGTTGATGCAAGAGTTCAAGCCCAAGACCGAGCGTGCCCGCGAAGCCGTGGAAACCGCCGTGCGCACCTTGGCCGAACAGGCCCTGGCCCAGACTGACCTGGTGTCCAACGATGCAATCAAGTCGATCGAATCGATCATCGCCGCCATCGACGCCAAGCTCACCGCCCAGGTCAACCAGATCATCCACCACCCCGATTTCCAGCAGTTGGAAAGCGCCTGGCGTGGCCTGCATTACCTGGTCAACAACACCGAGAGCGATGAGCAGCTGAAGATCCGCGTGCTCAACATCGCAAAGCCCGAGCTGCACAAAACCCTGAAGAAATTCAAGGGCACCGCCTGGGACCAGAGCCCGATCTTCAAGAAGATGTACGAAGAAGAATACGGCCAGTTCGGCGGCGAGCCTTACGGTTGCCTGGTTGGCGACTACTACTTCGACCAGTCGCCACCGGACGTCGAGCTGCTGGGCGAGCTGTCGAAAGTCTGCGCCGCCATGCACTCGCCGTTCATCGCGGCGGCCTCGCCGACTGTGATGGGCATGGGCTCGTGGCAGGAACTGTCGAACCCGCGCGACCTGACCAAGATCTTCACCACCCCGGAATACGCCGGCTGGCGTTCGCTGCGTGAGTCGGAAGACTCGCGCTATATCGGCCTGACCATGCCGCGCTTCCTGGCGCGCCTGCCGTATGGCGCCAAGACCGACCCGGTGGAAGCCTTCGCCTTCGAAGAAAACACCGACGGCGCCGACAGCTCCAAGTACACCTGGGCCAACGCCGCCTACGCGATGGCGGTGAACATCAACCGTTCGTTCAAGCACTATGGCTGGTGTTCGCGCATCCGTGGCGTGGAGTCCGGCGGTGAAGTGGAAAACCTGCCGGCGCACACGTTCCCGACCGATGACGGTGGCGTGGACATGAAGTGCCCGACCGAAATTGCCATCAGCGACCGTCGTGAAGCGGAACTGGCGAAGAACGGTTTCATGCCGCTGCTGCACAAGAAAAACACCGACTTCGCCGCGTTCATCGGCGCCCAGTCGTTGCAGAAACCGGCCGAATACGACGACCCGGACGCCACCGCCAATGCCAACCTGGCCGCGCGCCTGCCGTACCTGTTCGCCACCTGCCGTTTCGCTCACTACTTGAAGTGCATCGTGCGCGACAAGATCGGTTCCTTCAAAGAGAAGGACGAGATGCAGCGCTGGTTGCAGGACTGGATCCTCAACTACGTCGACGGCGACCCTGCGCACTCCACCGAAACCACCAAGGCCCAGCACCCGCTGGCCGCCGCCGAGGTGATCGTGGAAGACGTCGAAGGCAACCCGGGTTACTACAACTCCAAGTTCTACCTGCGCCCGCACTACCAGCTCGAAGGGCTGACCGTGTCGTTGCGCCTGGTATCGAAGCTGCCGTCGGCTAAGAGTGCTTAAAAACGGGACCGGCTCGCTCCCTGTAGGAGCGAGCTTGCTCGCGAAAAACTTGAAGACGCCGCGTTCATCCAGGATGCCCGCGTCACCGTTGACGACCTTCGCGAGCAAGCTCGCTCCTACAGGGGTCGGCGGCGTTAACAAATACAGTGGCAAGAGCCACACAGGGAGAAAACATGGCTGTTGATATTTTCATCAAGATCGGCGACATCAAGGGCGAGTCCATGGACAAGGCCCACAAGGACGAAATCGACGTGCTGAACTGGAGCTGGGGCATGGCCCAGTCCGGCAACATGCACGTGGGCGGTGGCGGCGGCGCGGGCAAGGTGAATATCCAGGACCTGTCGCTGACCAAGTACGTCGACAAGGCGTCGCCGAACCTGATGATGCACTGCGCCAGCGGCAAGCACATCGACAAGGTCAAGCTGACCGTGCGCAAGGCCGGTGGCGAAAGCCAGGTCGAGTACATGGTGATCAACCTGGAAGAAGTCCTGGTGACGTCCCTGAGCACCGGCGGTTCGGGTACCGATGATCGCCTGACCGAGAACGTGACCCTGAACTTCGCTCAAGTGATGGTCGACTACCAGCCGCAGAAAGCCGACGGCACCAAAGACGGCGGCCCGATCAAGTTTGGCTGGAACATCCGTTCCAACACCAAGCGCTGATAGCCCTGGTGGCCGTGGCTTCATGCCACGGCGCCTTGCACTTTGTCTCTCTCGCAACCCGTCCGTGGAGCTGCTTTGGTGGTAACTGAAATCGCTTCCCGCGACCGTCTGCAACCGTCCTTGCTCGATCGGTTGACCGACGACGACCCGACCAACCCCAAGGAAAGCGCCGACAAACGCGTGCTGTCCCTGACCCAGTTGAAAGCCTCGGTACTGCGTGACCTGGCGTGGCTGCTCAATACCACCTCGTTGCTCGATGCCGATGCCACGCTGCACACACAGGCAGGCACCTCGGTGGTCAATTACGGCCTGCCGGCATTGGCGGGCAACAGCGTTTCCAGCGTCGACATCAAGGCCCTCGAAGCCCTGATCTACCAGGCCATCGCCACCTTTGAACCGCGGATCCTGCGCCACACCCTGCGCGTCAAAGCCCGTGTCGGCCATGACGAAATGAACCACAACGCCCTGAGTTTCGAGATCGAAGGCGACTTGTGGGCCCAGCCGGTGCCGTTGCGCCTGCTGCTGCAAACCGACCTGGACCTGGAGTCCGGCCACGTGCGCGTGGTCAATGCCGACCAGCGGAGACGCCCATGAACCCGCGCCTGCTGGAGCTGTACAACCAGGAACTGCACCACGTGCGCGAAAGCGCCGCCGAGTTCGCCAAGGAATACCCGAAGATCGCCAGTCGGCTGACCCTGTCCGGTATGGACTGCGCCGACCCGTACGTCGAACGTTTGCTCGAAGGTTTTGCCTACCTCACCGCCCGCGTGCAGCTCAAGCTCGACGCCGAGTACCCGACCTTCACCCACAACCTGCTGGAAATCGCCTACCCGCATTACTTGGCGCCAACGCCATCGATGACCGTGGTGCAGATGCAGGCCGACCCCGACGAGGGCTCTCTGGCCAGCGGTTTCCCCCTGCCCCGCGACAGCGTATTGCGTGCTGCGCTGGGCCGCGAAACCCAGACCTGCTGCGAGTACCGCACCGCCCACCCGGTGATGCTGTGGCCGTTGCAGGTCAGCAACGCCGAATACTTCGGCAACCCGGCCGCCGTGCTCGGGCGCCTGGCCGCCAGCGAGCCGAAAGCCAAGGCGGGTTTGCGCCTGACCTTGCGCACCGGCGCCGAACTGCCGTTCAACAGCCTCGAGCTGGACACCTTGCCGCTGTACCTCAGCGGCGCCGACGAACAACCGTTCCGCCTCTACGAACAACTGCTGGGCAACGCCTGCGCGGTGTTCGCCCGCAAGCCCGGGGGTGACTGGGTCGAGCGCCTGCCGCAAGACGCGCTGCGTTCGCGTGGGTTTGACGATGTCGACGCAGCCATGCCCGTGGTGGCGCGGGCCTTCCAGGGCTATCGGCTGCTGCAGGAATACTTCGCCCTGCCCCACCGCTTCCTGTTCGTCGAGTTCGCCGAGCTGGGCCGCGCGGTCAAGCGTTGCGACGGCCAGGAACTGGAGCTGATCGTGCTGTTCGACCGTCACGAGCCAAGCCTGGAAGGCAGCGTCGGCGCGGCGCAGTTCCTGCCGTTCTGCACGCCGGCGATCAACCTGTTCCCCAAACGCGTGGACCGTATCCACCTGTCCGACCGGGTCAATGAACACCATGTGATCGCCGACCGCACACGGCCGATGGACTTCGAGATTCACTCGCTGAGCGGCATCACCGGCCATGGCACCGGGCCGGAGCAGCCGTTCTTGCCGTTTTATGCCGTGCGCGACCCATCGCGCTATGGCCGCGACCAGGCGTATTACACCGTGCGCCGCGAGCCTCGCGTGCTGTCCAGCGACCAGCGCCGCAACGGCCCGCGCTCCACCTATGTGGGCAGCGAAACCTTCGTCAGCCTGGTGGACAGCCGCCAGGCGCCGTACGGCCACGACCTGCGCCAACTGGGTGTGACGGCGCTGTGCACCAACCGTGACCTGCCGCTGTTCATGAGCGTGGGCAACGGCAAGACCGACTTCACCCTGGCCGACAGCGCGCCGGTACTCGCTGTACGTTGCGTCGCCGGCCCGAGCCGCCCACGCGCCAGCCATGCGCATGACGCCAAGGCCTGGCGCCTGATCAGCCAGTTGTCGCTCAACTACCTGTCCTTAAGCGAACAGGGTCAGGGCGCCGGCGCCCTGCGCGAACTGCTGCGCCTGTACGGCGACAGCAACGACGCGGCCCTGCAATTGCAGATCGAAGGCCTGCGCGAGGTCAGCAGCAAAGCCGTGACCCGCCGCCTGCCGATGCCCGGCCCGATCGTATTTGGCCGTGGCCTTGAGATCACGTTGGAATTCGATGAAAACGCGTTTCGCGGCACCGGCGTGTTCCTGCTCGGTGCGGTGCTGGAACGCTTCCTGGCACGCTATGTGTCGATCAACAGTTTTACCGAGACGGTGATCCGTACCACCGAACGCGGCGAGATCATGCGATGGAAAGCCAAGCCCGGACGTCGTCCGACCCTGTGAGTACCCTGGATGCGATGCACCAGGCGCCCTGGGAATATGACTTCTTCCAGGCGTTGCGGCGTATCGAGTGCGAATCGCCAGACCTGCCGCGCCTGGGCCACTCCCTGCGCCTGACGGACGACCCCTTGCGCCTGGGACAACAGGCTGACTGCACGTTTGCGCCGGCTACCCTGGCCTCGGTCGACCCCGGCGGCGATGGCAAGCCGGCACGGCTGGAGCAGTTCTTCTTCGGCCTTGGCGGCCCCAACGGCCCGCTGCCGCTGCACATCACCGAGTACGTGCGCGAGCGCCAGCGCAACCATGCCGACAGCACCAGCAAGCAGTTCCTGGACGTGTTCCATCACCGTCTGCTCAGCCTGTTTTACCGCGCCTGGGCCGAGGCGCGACCGACCGTCAGCCACGACCGCCCGGACGACGACTACTGGTCCGCGCGCCTCGCCGCCTTGAGTGGCCGGGGCATGCCAAGCCTGCTTAACCAGGGGCTGATCCCCGATACCGCGAAGCTGCACTACAGCGGCCACCTGTCGGCGCAAACCCGCTACCCGGACGGTTTGAAAGCCATTCTCAGCGAGTATTTCGGCCTGCCGGTGGAAATCGAAGAGTACGTCGGCCAATGGCTGGAACTGCCCGAACGCAGCCGCGTGGGGGTCAGCGCCCACCGATTGGGCGTGGACTTCTGCCTGGGCAGCCATGTATGGGACCGCCAGCATAAATTCCGCATCCGCCTGGGCCCGCTCAAGCTCGACGACTACATGAGCATGCTGCCCGGCAGCCAGCCGTTCAACGAACTGGTGGCGTGGGTGGCCGAGTACCTGGGCCATGAATTGGACTGGGACCTGAACCTGGTTCTGCAACAACCCGAAGTACCGGCACTGCAACTCAACGGCCAGTTCCGCCTGGGCTTCAATACCTGGCTCGGTAACCCTGAGCATGACGCCAACGACCTAATCCTGGCCCGGCATTACGCCGATCAGGCCACCACCTCAAGGAATCCAGAGCATGGGTGAAATCAGTCGCGCCGCACTGTTCGGCAAACTCAACAGCGTGGCCTACAAGGCCATCGAAGCCGCCACCGTGTTCTGCAAACTGCGGGGCAACCCGTATGTGGAACTGGCCCACTGGTTCCACCAGTTGCTGCAACTGCAGGACTCGGACCTGCACCGCATCATCCGCCAATTCAATGTGGAGCCGGCGCGCCTGGCCCGTGACCTCACCGAAGCCCTGGACCGCCTGCCGCGCGGCTCGACCTCGATCACCGACCTGTCGTCCCACGTGGAAGAGGCCGTGGAGCGCGGCTGGGTGTACGGCAGCCTGATGTTCGGCGAAAGCCAGGTACGCACCGGCTACCTGGTGCTGGGCATCCTCAAGACGCCGAGCCTGCGCCATGCGTTGCTGGGCTTGTCGTCGGAGTTCGACAAGATCAAGGCCGAAGCCCTGAGCGAACGTTTTGACGAGTACGTCGGTGACTCGCCCGAGAATGCCTTGGGTGCCAGCGACGGCTTCAATGCCGGCGCCGTGCCGGGCGAAGCCAGCGGTGCGATGGCGCCAAGTGCGATGGGCAAGCAGGAAGCGCTCAAGCGTTTCACCGTCGACCTGACCGAACAGGCGCGCAGCGGCAAGCTCGACCCGATCGTCGGCCGTGACGAGGAGATCCGCCAGCTGGTGGACATCCTCATGCGTCGGCGCCAGAACAACCCGATCCTCACCGGTGAAGCCGGGGTGGGCAAGACCGCTGTAGTCGAAGGCTTCGCCCTGCGCATCGTGGCGGGTGACGTACCGCCCGCGCTCAAGGACGTGGAGCTGCGCAGCCTTGACGTGGGCCTGCTGCAAGCCGGCGCGAGCATGAAAGGCGAGTTCGAACAGCGCCTGCGCCAGGTCATCGAAGACGTGCAGGCCTCGCCCAAGCCGATCATCCTGTTTATCGACGAAGCCCACACCCTGGTGGGCGCCGGTGGTGCCGCCGGCACCGGCGATGCGGCCAACCTGCTCAAACCGGCGTTGGCGCGCGGCACCCTGCGTACCGTGGCAGCCACCACCTGGGCCGAGTACAAGAAGCACATCGAAAAAGACCCGGCCCTGACCCGCCGCTTCCAGGTGGTGCAGGTCGCCGAGCCGTCGGAAGACAAAGCGCTGCTGATGATGCGCGGCGTGGCCTCGACCATGGAAAAACACCACCAGGTGCAGATCCTCGATGAAGCCCTGGAAGCGTCGGTGAAGCTGTCCCACCGCTATATCCCGGCGCGCCAATTGCCGGACAAATCCGTGAGCCTGCTGGACACCGCCTGCGCCCGCGTCGCCATCAGCCTGCACGCGGTGCCGGCGGAAGTGGACGACAGCCGCCGCCGCATCGAAGCCCTGGAAACCGAGCTGCAGATCATCGCCCGCGAGCATGCCATCGGCATCGCCATCGGTGCACGCCAGAGCAACAGCGAAGCCTTGCTGACGGCGGAGCGCGAGCGCCTGGCCACGCTGGAAAGCCGCTGGGCTGAAGAGAAAGCGCTGGTTGACGAGTTGCTCGCCACCCGTGCGACCCTGCGTGAGAAAGCCGGCGTGGTGGACAGCGGCAACGACGAGTTGCGCGCGCAATTGGTCGACCTGCAGCAGCGCCTCACTGCGCTGCAAGGCGAAACCCCGTTGATCCTGCCGACCGTGGATTACCAGGCCGTGGCCTCGGTGGTCGCCGACTGGACCGGTATCCCGGTGGGCCGCATGGCGCGCAACGAACTGGAGACCGTGCTCAACCTCGACCAGCACCTGAAAAAACGCATCATCGGCCAGGACCACGCCTTGCAGATGATCGCCAAACGCATCCAGACCTCCCGCGCCGGTCTCGACAACCCGAGCAAGCCGATTGGCGTGTTCATGCTCGCCGGTACCTCGGGCGTGGGCAAGACCGAAACCGCCCTGGCCCTGGCCGAAGCCATGTATGGCGGTGAGCAGAACGTGATCACCATCAACATGAGCGAGTTCCAGGAAGCCCACACGGTGTCGACCCTCAAGGGCGCGCCACCGGGCTATATCGGCTACGGCGAAGGCGGCGTACTGACCGAAGCGGTGCGGCGCAAACCCTACAGTGTGGTGCTGCTGGACGAGGTGGAAAAAGCCCACCCGGACGTGCACGAGATTTTCTTCCAGGTATTCGACAAGGGCGTGATGGAAGACGGCGAAGGCCGGGTGATCGACTTCAAGAACACCCTGATCCTGCTGACCACCAACGCCGGTACCGAACTGATTTCCCAGGTCTGCAAAGACCCGGCGAACATCCCCGAGCCGGAGGAAATCGCCAAGGCCCTGCGCCAGCCGCTGCTTGAGATTTTCCCGCCGGCCTTGCTGGGCCGCCTGGTGACCATTCCGTACTACCCGCTGAGCGACGAGATGCTCAAGGCGATCACCCGCCTGCAACTGAACCGCATCAAGAAGCGCGTGGAAAACACCCACAAGGTTGCCTTCGACTACGACGACGCGGTGGTCGACCTGATCGTCTCGCGCTGCACCGAAACCGAAAGCGGCGGGCGCATGATCGACACGATCCTCACCAACAGCCTGCTGCCGGACATGAGCCGTGAATTCCTCACGCGCATGCTCGAAGGCAAGGCGCTGGCGGGGGTGCGCATCAGCAGTCGGGACAATGAACTGCACTACGACTTCAGCGACGCCGATTGACCTGACGGAATGCAATCAAAACTGTGGGAGCGGGCTTGCTCGCGAAAGCGGTGTGCCAGTCACCGGATGCATCAACTGATACACCGCATTCGCGAGCCAGCCCGCTCCCACATTTGGATTCGGTTCCTTCAGTTATTAAGGTATTTACGGGACTACCGATGCTATTCAACCAAGCCTCACGCCTGGCCAAGATCACCAGCCCCCTCGGGCCGGATGTGCTGCTGCTCAATGAAATGGGCGGCGGCGAAGAACTGGGGCGGCTGTTCAACTATGAGCTGCAACTGACGTCGCTGGACGCCAACATCGACCTCAACCAGTTGCTGGGCAAGCCGATGAGCGTCGGCCTGCAACTGGCGGACGGTGGCGAGCGGCACTTCCACGGCATCGTCGCGCGTTGCAGCCAGAACATCGATCAGGGCCAGTTCGCCAGTTACCAGGTGACGCTGCGCCCGTGGCTGTGGCTGTTGAGCCGCACGTCGGACTGCCGGATTTTCCAGAACCTGAGCATCCCGCAGATCATCAAGCAGGTGTTCCGCGACCTGGGCTTTTCCGACTTCGAAGACGCCCTGAGCCGGCCGTATCGCGAGTGGGAATACTGCGTGCAGTACCGCGAGACCAGCTTCGATTTCGTCAGCCGCCTGATGGAACAGGAAGGCATCTACTACTTCTTCCGCCATGAACAGAACCGCCACGTGCTGGTGCTGGCCGACGCCTATGGCGCCCACACCACCGTGCCCGGCTATGCGTCGATCCCGTATTACCCCAAGGACGAGCAGCAGCGCGAACGCGACCACATGCACAACTGGCACCTGGCGCAGGAGGTGCAACCCGGTTCGCTTGAGCTCAACGACTACGACTTCCAGCGCCCCAGCGCCAGCATCGACGTGCGCTCGGCGATGCCGCGTCCGCACACCGCCGGCGACTACCCGCTGTACGACTACCCCGGCACCTACGTGCAAAGCGAAGACGGCGAACACTACGCGCGCACCCGCATCGAAGCCCTGCAAACCCTGCACGAACAGATCGAGTTCGCGGGCAATGCCCGTGGCCTCGGCTCCGGCCACCTGTTCAGCCTCACCGGCTTCAGCCGCCAGGACCAAAACCGCGAATACCTGATCGTCGGCTGCCGTTACTACATCGTCCAGGAAAGCCTGGAAAGCGGTGGCGGTTCGGGCTCGGCGCAGTTTGAAAGCAGCCTGACCTGCATCCCTGCGCAACAGAGCTACCGCACCCTGCCCGCCACCCATCGGCCCGTGGTCAAAGGCCCGCAAACCGCACTGGTGGTGGGCCCCAAAGGCGAGGAAATCTGGACCGACCAGTATGGCCGGGTGAAGGTGCATTTCTATTGGGACCGCCACGACCAGTCCAACGAAAACAGCTCATGCTGGATCCGCGTGTCGCAATCCTGGGCCGGCAAGAACTGGGGCTCGATGCAGATCCCCCGCATCGGCCAGGAAGTGATTGTCAGCTTCCTAGAGGGCGATCCCGACCGGCCGATCATCACCGGCCGGGTGTACAACGCTGAGCAGACGGTACCTTACGACCTGCCGGAGAACGCCACCCAAAGCGGCATGAAAAGCCGTTCGAGCAAGGGCGGCACGCCGGCCAACTTCAATGAAATCCGCATGGAGGACAAGAAGGGGTTGGAGCAGTTGTATATCCATGCCGAGCGTAATCAGGACATCGTGGTGGAGGTGGATGAGAGCCATTCGGTGGGGCATGACCGCAATAAAAGCATTGGACATAACGAGACGGTGACCATCGGCAACAATCGCCTGCGCATCGTCAAACAGGAAGACATCCTCTCGGTGGGCCAGCGCAAGACCGACAGCATCAGCCAGAGCTACGTGATCGAAGTGGGTGAAAACCTGCGCCTGGTCTGCGGTGAAAGCATCCTGGAGCTCAACGCCAGCGGGCAGATCAACCTCACCGGCGTGCAGATCAGCTTTTATGCCAGCGGCGATGCCGAGTTCAATACCGGCGGCGTGCTGCACTTGAACAACGGCGGCGGCCCCGGCGCCACGCCCGATGGCCAAGGGCAGAAAGGCGCCATCGACGCCAATATCAAAGCCGCGTTCCCCGCGCCTAAAAGTTCCTGACGAGACCTGTTTGCCATGACGTACCGAATCAACGAATTCCAGCTTCAACTGCCCGCCGCCGAGCTGCAGGACGCGACGATCAATATCCTCAAGTTCCCGGAACTGGGCACGTCCTTGATCATCAGCCGCAGCTTGCTGGCCGACGGCGAAACCCTGCACAGCAACTTCAACGACCAGCTCCAGCGCCTGGAAAAGCAGGTGCAGGACTTGCGCTACCAACCTGGCGTCGACGTACGTTTGGGCGCGGCTCAAGAGGTGGAAGGTATCGAGCTGCGCAGCCAGTTCAACAAGGGCAATGACAAGGTGTTCCAGTACCAGTTGGCGTTGGTGATACCCGGTACACGCAAGATGCTCGCCTTGAGTTATGTGAAGGCGGACAAGCTTGGGGATGCCGAAGCGGCGCATTGGGCGTTGATCAAAAGCTCGTTGTCGTTCGACGCTATTTCCTGATGAGCAGCCTGCATGTCTGACGCGTTATGGGCTGCCCGCATGGGCGATGCGCTCTCCCACACGTCGATGATGGCCGACATCCTCGGTGGCGTGCTGGAGGTGGCCGCTGACATCGCGATCATGGCGGTGGCGACTGCTGCGGTGGTGGCCGCCACCGGCATTACCGTCGCCACCGGCGGGCTCGGCTGCGTCTTGCTGGGCTTGGTGGTAGGCACGATTGTCGGCATGGCCATGAGCAAGACGGGCGCGGACAAAGGCCTGACGAATTTATGCGACAGCTTCAGCAACGCCCTGTTTCCGCCCACGGTGCAGGCCAACATTCTCACCGGCTCCACCGACACCCTGACCAACAATATTCCCGCCGCCCGCGCCGCCGGAGCGATCAGCTCCCATGTCGCGCCGGCCGGCACCGAGCTGGAAGCGCCCGAACCTGAGCCCGAAGCCAGCTATCTGGACATGGCCGAGAGTATCTTCGCGCAAATGTGGCGCCCGACCGTCGCAACACCGGCTCCCGGTGCCGTACCCAAGCCGCTGGACCTGGTCGTGTGCATGAAGCATCCGCCGATGCCGCCGCAGTTTCTGGCCGAGGGTTCGGACAAGGTCACGATCAACGGCCAGCCGGCGGTGCGCAGCGGTGATCGCAGCACCTGTGATGCGACGGTGGTGTCGTCCGGGTTGATCTCATCCAACGTGACCATTGGCGGTGGTTCGGTGGTGGTACGCGAGATTCGCAGCGGCAAGACACCGGGTGTGGGGCTGGCGGTCACGGTGTTGTTGATGCTCAAGGGTGGCAAGGGCAAGTTCTTCAGCAAACTGCCATGCATGTTGATCGGCGGCGCCACCTCCATGGCCGTCAGCAGTGCGATGGGGGCGATGGCCAACGCGGCCATGGGTTCGTCGAACCCGGTGCATGCGGCAACGGGTGCGAAAGTGCTGGGCGATGTCGACGAGCTGGATTTCGTGCTGCCCGGTATCTTGCCGATTGACTGGCAACGCTTCTACAACAGCCGTGACGAACGCACCGGCAGCCTGCTTGGCGCGGGCTGGAGCGTGCCGTATGAGGTGTGCGTCGAGATCCGCCCCCATCCCGACGGCGGCGAGACGCTGGTGTACACCGACGAGCAGGGTCGCCCCATCGACATGGGCGCCATTGCCCTGGGCGGCGCGGTGTTCAGCGCCGGCGAAGGGCTTGCCGTGCGGCGGCACCTCAACGGTCAGTTGCTGATTGAAAGCGACGACGGCCTGTACCGGTTGTTCGAACCCACTCCGGCCAATGCATCGTTGCTACGCCTGATTCAACTCAGTGACCGCAACGACAACTGTATTTATATCGACTATGACGAGGCCGGGCGCCTGGTACGGCTGCGCGATACCTTCGACCTGGTACAGGTCGAACTGGTCCGCGACCTAGACCACGTGACCCAACTCGAACGCCTGTACCCCGATCAACGCCGCGAAGTGCTCGTCAGCTATGGCTATGACGCTGCCGGTAACCTGGCTGAAGTACGCGATGCCACCGGCCAGGTGCAGCGGCGCTTCAGCTACGACAGTGGTCGACGCATGGTGGAGCACCAGTTGCCCACCGGGTTGCGCTGTTTCTACGAATGGGCATTGGTGGAAGGCTTGGAATGGCGGGTTGTCCGGCACTGGACCGATGAGGGCGATGCGTACCAGTTCGACTATGACCTGAACGCCGGCCTTACCCGCATCACCGACGGTTTGCAGCGCGTCAGCACGCGGCATTGGAACACCCAGCACCAGATCATTCGTTACAGCGACAACCTCGGGCAAACCTGGCTGTTCGAGTGGAACGACGAACGTCAGCTGCTCGGCGCCACCGACCCGCAGGGTGGTCGCTTTGAATACAGCTACGATGAGGCCGGCAACCTGATCGGCGAAACCGACCCGCTGGGCCGCAGCGACGCCACCTTGTGGCTGGAACACTGGGCATTGCCGCTGGTGGAAACCGACGCCGCCGATAACAGCTGGCAGTATCGCTACGACCCGCGCGGCAACTGTATTGCCGAAACTGATCCGCTGGGCTACATCACCCGTTACCGCTATGACGCCCATGGGCAAGTCGTGGAGATCATCGACGCCACCGGCAAAAGCAAAAAGCTGCGCTGGAACCCGTTCGGGCAACTGGTCGAACATATCGATTGCTCGGGCTACCCAACGCGCTTCAGCTATGACGAGCGGGGTTATTTGCAGGTCATCACCGATGCTCTCGGTGAACGCACTCAATTCAGCTACGACGCCCAGGGCCGATTGCTCAGCAGCCAACTGCCGGATGGTCGCACCGAGCAGTATCAGCGCGACGTCAGCGGCCAACTGCTGGGCTATACCGACCCGGCCGGGCACACCACGCTCTACCAGCACAACCGTCGCGGCCAGGTCAGCCAGCGCACCGACGCCCATGGTCGGCAGGTACAGTTCGGCTATGACAGCTATGGACGCCTGCAAGCGCTGATCAACGAGAACGGCGAACGTTATCGGTTTGCCTGGGACGCCGGCGATCGGTTGACTGAACAGCAAGACCTCGACGGCAGCGCCAAGCGATACGATTACGATCGGCTGGACAACATCACGACGGTAACGGCCATTCCGGCGCCTTACGGCAATGGCCTGGCGGTGGTTCCCGAGACACCACCCGCCCCCATCGTTCATCGGCTGGAGCGCGATGCGGTCGGCCGGCTGGTGGCGAAAATCACCGACGATGGCCGCACCGACTACAACTACGATGCGCTGGACCAGCTTACGGCCGTCACCCTCACCGACCGGCAAGGCAATGCCCAGGCCCTCGGCTTCGCCTACGACGCTCTCGGCCAACTGCTTGCCGAACAGAGTTCGGCAGGCAATCTGCAACACCACTACGACGAACTCGGCAACCTGATCCAGACCCAACTGCCCGACGGCCGTTGGCTCAATCGCCTGTACTACGGTAGTGGTCACCTGCATCAGATCAACCTCGACGGCCAGGTCATCAGCGACTTCGAACGCGACCGCCTGCACCGCGAAGTGCTGCGCACCCAAGGCCAGCTCAGCACCCGCAGCGAATACGACCGCAGCGGCCGCCTGCGCTCACGCCAGCGCCGCCTGGCCAGCCAACCATCGCTGATGCCCGCAGCGGCGCAAAAGCAGTTCGAATACGATCCCGCCGACAACCTGGTCGGCAAACTCGACCAGCAACCTGCCGCGCAACACCGCCAACTGCTGCACTACGACGCCACCGGCCGCATCATCGCCAGCCAGGACAGCCTGCACGGCCAGCGCGAAACCTTCGCCTACGACGCCGCCGCCAACCTGCTGGACGGCCCGCAGGCCGGTGCCGGGTTGGTGGTGCATAACAAACTGCTGACCTATCAGGACAAACGTTATCGCTATGACGCCTTTGGCCGGATGATCGAAAAACGCAGCACCGCGCGGGGCCTGCAGCGTTTTGCCTACGACGCCGAAAGCCGGCTGATTGAAGTACGGAATGAGAATGGCAGCGTGGTCAGGATGACCTATGACCCGCTGGGCCGACGCGTCGCGAAAACCGAGCATGGCAGCGATGGGTATCCGCTGGGGGAAACCCGGTTCACTTGGGATGGCCTGCGGTTGTTGCAGGAGCACAAACACAGTCAGACAAGTCTTTATGTTTATGAAGATGACGGCTACGAACCCCTGGCGCGGGTCGATGGCACCGGGCCGCTGCAAAAGATTCGTTACTACCACAACGACCTCAACGGCCTGCCGGAACAACTGACCGAAGCGGACGGGCACAGCGTCTGGCAAGCGACGTATCGGGTGTGGGGCAACACGCTGGAGGAAGTACGCGAGCCTTATTACATTGAGGAGCAGAACCTGCGGTTCCAGGGGCAGTATCTGGACCGGGAGATTGGGCTGCATTTCAATACGTTCAGGTTTTATGATCCGGATGTGGGGCGGTTTATTACGCCGGATCCGATTGGATTGCTAGGAGGATTTAACCTCTATCAATACGCTGAAAATCCATTTGGCTGGATAGATCCGCTCGGACTCAAAACCTGTGGCAACGGGCCGAAATGGACGAAAAAAGGTTGGAAGCATGTTTATGAACGGCACTATAGGTCCCCAGGTGCACGTTGGTCACACAAAAGTAAATTTAACGTCGGCAATGAGCAGACGCTAAGAAAAATGGTGAACAAAACGGTTAAAAAAGGTACTGCCACTTATCAAAAAGACAAGCAAGGCAACACCAAATATGAGTACGATTTTGGTAAGCCTGTAGGTTCTCGAACCAATAGACAAACGGGTGTTGTAGAGCACCAAAACAAAATGACCGTTATCCTTAACAAGCACGGAGAGGTTGTGACAGCCTTTCCGTCCTGACATGGAAATTTTTATGCCTCTTGACTTCATGGCAGCAGAAAATCAGAAAGACATTAATGAAGAAACTCCAGTTTTTTGTTTGAGTGAATCTACTCATGGCGCTCTTATGGACGCATCAGCACCAAGAAAAGATTTCCCAAAGACGCAAAAATTTTCTGATTATTACGCCGATACAAGTATTCTATTCGGCGAAATCCTACCTTTAGTGGTTGAAATCGAGAAAGCGATCAAATCAAAAAATATAAATTCCGTAGAATTAAAAGACCTAATCAATTTTCTTCAAAGTGCTTATAGAAAAAAACTAAATATTTTTATTTATTGCGACTAACCCGATATATGAAGACTCTGACAGCACTGAAGCCCGGCGATTTATTTTATATCCCGGCCCTCAATGCCAAAAAAGGAGAAAAGGGGACAGATTTTAAGCATCGCCTAATCAAGCAAGTGCAAAAATAAAATAAATCCGTCCCCCTTCTCGCTCTTCCTTTCTAAAGCGTGGAGACGGTGTGTTCTTACCGAACAGAAAAATGGGCACCCCACACCCCGTGTCGGCGTGCCCACTCTCTATTTAACCGACTACTTACTCATCTTCTGAGTCAATCATCTTAGCCGCTATCAACTTCTTGACCATCTTGTTCATATGGATGTAGCGCGACTCAACCCCATCCATGCGCGACTTGTCAGTCGGTGTTTCAGATGACTCCGGCGCTGCATAGGGGCTATAGACCAGTCCGTAGCGTTTGGCGATCTCCTGCATCTGGTCTTCTATCGCATCCATTCGCTGTTCAAGGCCGGCCAAGCGCCCGCTTGTGTCAGTCGCCGCATTGGGGTTCTTACCCACAGCCTTTGCGTCTGGCCCTTCGTTGATCGAAAGAATGGTGTTGGCCATCAACTCTGTATTTATTTCGGCGCCTTCAAGGCGTGCCTCGATTTTTTGCTGTTCGGAAGCTGCGGGGTCTACCGTCGTTTTGGTGCCATCGGCGTTCTTGGTTTCCGCGCCGGGCATTTTGGAATGTGCGTCAATTCGGTCCGCAATCGCTTTTGATCCCACATACTCAGCGACGCTGAAGGGAAGGTTGATCAACGTACTGACGCCCGCACTGATAAAAGAATTGCGTGCAGTGATTGCAAGCTGCGAAGAGATGGGCGTAAACGCGTTTTTACTGTGCAAGTCATTAAGTTTTTGTGCGTTATCCCTCGTCCCCGCTGGGCCGTTGGACTTATTATGTGTCTTGGACTTGGGTGCCTTGGAGTTGGGTGGCGTAGACGATTTATTAGGCAAAGCCGGCTTGGTTGGATTAGACGATTTGGACGGCCCGCCAGAATGCGAACCCATTTTCTTTTTGGAAGCGCGTTTTTCTCTATTAATAACCTCTTCAGCACTCGCCTCTGGATACTGGCTTGAACGATTACCAGGCTGGCTTAAATCATGCTCAACCTTCGAGTCGTTTGAAATTTTCGGCCCATGACTCTGGGCCGATTGATTGAGGGCGCCCGGCATTTGCGAATGGGCCAAAGGAACCTGCATAGGAATATGAAGCTGACTGGATAAACTCATAAATATATCTCTAGCAATTAGTTTGGAAGTGCTCCCTGCAACCTCAAACCCTATGTGGCTCGGCAAAATAAAAAGTTCCTTCAGCAATAAGTAAGCATTCAGACATACACAGCCGCCATATACGCCAAAGAAGAAACAACAACTTACAGAGTAATAAATTCTTACTTAACACCTATAAAGTTATACAACGCCATCCGCATTTTCCACGCCCAACAAAAATGGGCACCCGACCCAGTCGGCGTGCCCATTGCTTTACCGCCTGCCCCCTTCGAGAGGGCGCCGCTGTTACGCGTTGACGGTATCTTTAAGCGATTTGCCTGGCTTGAACGCCACGGTGTTGCTCGCCTTGATTTTCACCGGCTCACCGGTCTGCGGGTTTTTGCCGGTGCGGGCGCCGCGATGGCGCTGCAGGAAGGTGCCGAAGCCAACCAGGGTGACGCTGTCCTTGCGGTGCAGGGCGCCGGTGATTTCTTCGAGAACGGCGTTGAGGACGCGGTTGGCCTGTTCTTTGGTGAGATCCGCTTTTTCAGCGATGGCGGCTGCGAGTTCTGGTTTACGCATAAGTGAAGCCTCTTTGACGGTTTTTTGTTGTTATGTCCGTGCCGCTCTCTGACGGAACGGCGCCCAAAGCGCCGCAGGCTCTACTCTGCGGCAGACGGGAGTGAGGATGGCATGCCCTCGCACGCTCCGCCAGTCTCGCGGCGACCTTTCTAGGGTAAAAAATAGGTTTATTCCGACAGAACGACCGGTATTTACGCCAGTAACGGCGGAAGTTCTTTATTGAGGGCCAGTTTTTCCATCACGGCCGTGCCAGTCAGCGCATAACCCAGCAAGCGGCCGTTGGTGTCGCGGCACAGGGCCTTGATATCGGCGCCCTGGCCTTCGACGCTCCACACGCCTTCGGTGCCGCGTGGCGGTGGCGAAACCACCAGCGGGCAGACCGGGGTTTTCACGGTGACCGGCATCGGCCCGTAGCTGACAGCCGTGGCGTTGCCGGCCAAGGTCTGGGCCAGGGCGCGGGCGCAGGTCATCAGGGGCATGACGTACAGCAGGTTCAAGCCGTCGACCTCGGCGCAGTCGCCCAGGGCGTAGATGTTGGCGTGGGAGGTCTTGAGGTGACGGTCCACCATGATCCCACGGTTGATCTGCAGGCCTGCGGCAGCGGCCAGGTCGACACGCGGGCGCAGGCCGATAGCGGAAACCACCAGGTCGCAGGGGATCACTTCACCGTCCGACAGATGAGCTTCCAGGCCGTCGGCGCTGCGTTGCAGGCGGTTGAGCACCGGGCCCAGGTGGAAACGCGCACCCAAGCCTTCGAGCCCAGCCTGCACCGCCGCGGCCGCGGCCGGGTGCAGCAGGGTTGGCATGACTTGCTCGCACGGCGCGACCAGGTCGATTTCATAGCCGCCAAGGATCAGGTCGTTGGCGAACTCACAACCGATCAGGCCCGCGCCGAGCAGCAACACGCGGTGCTTGCCGGCGGCGGCGGCGCGAAAGCGCGCATAGTCTTCAAGGTCGTTGATCGGGAAAATCAGCTCAGCAGCGTCGCCTTCGACCGGGACGCGTACGGTTTCTGCGCCCCAGGCCAGCACCAGGTCGCGGTACGCCACTGCTTCCTCGCCGATCCACAGGCGCTTGTGGCCCGGGTCGATGCCGCTGACGCGAGTGTGGGTACGCACCTCGGCCTTGAGTTGCTCGGCCATGGCACCCGGTTCGGCCATGCTCAGGCCATCGGCTTCCTTGTTCTTGCCAAAGCCGGTGGAGAGCATGGGCTTGGAGTAGGAGCGCCCGTCATCCGCGGTGATCAGCAGCAAAGGGGTCTCGCTGTCGAGCTTGCGAAACTCCCGGGCTACGTTGTAACCGGCCAATCCTGTGCCGATGATCACGACAGGTGCGTTCATTCCCTTCTCCTTGTAGTACGTGTCTTAAACTCAGAATTAACCGATTTCGATCATCTCAAAATCCATCTTGCCTACGCCGCAGTCAGGGCATAGCCAGTCTTCCGGCACATCCTGCCACAGTGTACCCGGAGCGATACCATCATCCGGCCAGCCGTCTTTTTCGTCATAGATAAGGCCGCAAACTACACATTGCCACTTCTTCATTTACTTGCTTCCTCAGGGTCCAGGCAGGTTGGCCGGCGGTCGATGGATCCAGCGTTGCCGCGCGGCTCAGGGCGTTTTGTACTGATCGGGGCCCGCGGATGCAAGCACGATCGACACAAGGCGCCGGTTCAGCCCGGCAAAAGTCCAGGGTGCCATGGTAAGCTCGCCGCCTCTTTTGCTGCCAATACTGACTCACCGTGCCGCACTCACACCCCCTTCCCGACGCTTGCCAATGGCGGATCCAGAGCCTTCTGAGCCCACTGCCGGCGCCCTCGACCCTCAATTGGCTGTTCGATGAAGGCTCGCTGACGCGGCGGCTCACGTGGCTGTCAGGCGAGAGTTTCAGCGTGACACCGCTGTTCGAGGGCTGGCAGCCGCTGCGGGACGATGAGTGTGCCGCCCTGAACCTGGCCCCGGCCACGATCGGTTGGGTGCGCGAGGTATATTTGCGTGGGCATGGCCAGCCGTGGGTGTTTGCCCGTAGCGTGGCGTCGCGCAGTGCGTTGCAGGGCGACGGCTTGCAGATGGATGAGCTGGGCAGCCGTTCGCTGGGGGAGTTGCTGTTCTGTGATCATGCGTTTACCCGCCAGGCGATCGAGGTGTGTCGTTACCCAGGGCAATGGCTGCCGATCGCCGATCAGGCTGATGGATTATGGGCACGTCGCTCTCGCTTCGACCGTGGGACGCTGAGCGTGCTGGTGGCGGAAATATTCTTGCCGAGCTTCTGGCATGCACTGCATGACCATCCGGAGAACTGCTGATGTATCAACGTGTGCTCAGATCCTTGAACCGCCTGAACCCCAGGGCCTGGGACTTCATTCAGTTGACGCGCATGGACAAGCCCATTGGCATCTACCTGCTGCTATGGCCCACATTGTGGGCGCTGTGGATCGCCGGCAAGGGTTCACCGTCGCTCATTAATATCGTGATTTTCGTGCTGGGCGTGGTGCTGACCCGCGCCGGTGGTTGTGTGATCAATGACTGGGCCGACCGCAAGGTCGACGGCCACGTAAAACGCACCGAGCAGCGCCCGCTGGTCAGCGGCAAGATCAGTTCGAAAGAGGCGCTGGTGTTCTTTGCGCTGCTGATGGGCATCAGTTTCCTGCTGGTGCTGCTGACCAATGCCACCACCATCCTGCTGTCCCTCGGCGGTTTGGCGCTGGCGGCAAGCTACCCGTTCATGAAGCGCTACACCTATTACCCGCAGGTGGTGCTGGGCGCGGCGTTTTCCTGGGGCATGCCGATGGCATTCACCGCCGAGACCGGCAGCCTGCCTGCCACGGCATGGCTGCTGTACATCGCCAACCTGCTGTGGACGGTGGGCTATGACACCTATTACGCCATGACCGACCGTGACGACGACTTGAAGATCGGGGTGAAATCCACCGCGATTCTGTTCGGTGATGCCGACCGCGTGATTATCCTGACCCTGCAGGGCCTGGCGCTGGTGTGCCTGCTGCTGGCGGGAGCCCGGTTCGAACTGGGCGGCTGGTTCCACCTGGGGCTGCTGGCGGCAGCGAGCTGCTTTGTCTGGGAGTTCTGGTACACCCGCGACCGGGACCGCATGAAGTGCTTCAAGGCATTCCTGCATAACCACTGGGCCGGCCTGGCGATTTTTGCAGGCATTGTGGCCGATTACGGGTTTAAGTAAGGCGGGTTGCCCCGCCTCACTTCAGCGGTTCAGTTGGCCTTGACCACGTGCCATACATCACCTTTGCCATCACCGGTTTTGTCACCGGCCTTGGTGTCGTGCTTGAAGGTATAAAGCGGCTTGCCGTTGTGCGCCCACTGCATGGAGCCGTCATCACGCTTGATGACGGCCCAAGTGCCCATAGGCTTGTCTGATTCGGTCGCCATCAGCGGTGGCCAATTGGTTGCGCACGCGTCGTTGCACATGGACTTGTCATCCTTGTCCTTGTCATACGTGTACAAAGTCATGCCCTTGTGATCCACCAGCATCCCGCCTTGGGACATCGCCGGCTCCGCCGCGAACGCCAGGGTCGGCAGCGTCAATGCCGCCGTTACCAGCAGGGCTTTCCAGGAAACTGTGCTGTAAGTCATCGGAACCTTCCTTTTGTGGTTGTCGGATTCGGACCCAAAGCGTAGTCCAGAGAGGCGCGAATTGCCCGAGCGACTAAATTACTGTCACACGACTGCAATAATTCCGTTATCTAATGCGGCGCAAGACAGTTAAATGACAAGAGGATTTTAGGCATGGTTGGCAGGAGCATTCTGATCGTCGACGACGAAGCGCCCATTCGCGAGATGATCGCCGTTGCGTTGGAAATGGCCGGCTACGACTGCCTGGAGGCAGAGAACTCCCAGCAGGCCCATGCCATTATCGTCGACCGCAAGCCGGACCTGATCCTGCTCGACTGGATGCTGCCCGGCACCTCCGGCATCGAGCTGGCCCGCCGCCTCAAGCGCGACGAGCTGACCGGCGACATCCCGATCATCATGCTCACCGCCAAGGGCGAAGAGGACAACAAGATCCAGGGCCTGGAAGTCGGCGCGGATGATTACATCACCAAGCCGTTTTCCCCTCGTGAACTTGTCGCGCGCCTCAAAGCCGTGCTGCGCCGTGCCGGCCCGACCGATGGCGAAGCACCGATCGAAGTCGGCGGCCTGCTGCTGGACCCGATCAGCCACCGCGTGACCATCGACGGCAAGCCCGCCGAAATGGGCCCTACCGAATACCGCTTGCTGCAATTTTTCATGACCCACCAGGAACGCGCCTACACCCGTGGCCAGTTGCTGGACCAGGTCTGGGGCGGCAACGTGTACGTGGAAGAGCGCACCGTGGATGTGCATATCCGCCGCCTGCGCAAAGCCTTGGGCGATGCTTACGAGAATCTGGTACAAACCGTGCGCGGCACTGGCTATAGGTTTTCAACCAAAGGTTGAAACCTAGCTGCAAGTGATCAGCTACAAGCGGCAAGAAAAAAGCCGCCTCGCTCTGACTTGAAGCTTGCAGCTTGAAACTTAAAGCTGCTCCGAAGGACGCTCCATGAACCAAAACTGGCATGGCACCCTGATCCGCCACATGCTTCTGTTGATCACCGGCTGCCTGTTGGTCGGGTTGATCAGCGGCTACTACGGCTGGAGCCTGGCCATCGGCATCGGCTTGTACCTGGGCTGGACCCTCAAGCAACTGCTGCGTCTGCATGAATGGCTGCGCCAGCACAAACCCGACGAAGCACCGCCCGACGGCTACGGCCTGTGGGGCGAGGTGTTCGACAGCATCTACCACCTGCAGCGCCGCGACCAACGGGTGCGCGGGCGCCTGCAGGCGGTGATCGACCGGGTGCAGGAGTCCACCGCAGCCCTGAAAGATGCGGTGATCATGCTCGACAGCGACGGCAACCTGGAATGGTGGAACCGCGCCGCCGAGACCCTGCTGGGCCTCAAGACGCCCCAGGACAGTGGCCAGCCGGTGACCAACCTGGTACGTCACCCGCGTTTCAAGGAATACTTCGAGCAGAACAACTACGAAGAAGCCCTGGAAATCCCCTCGCCCACCAACGACCGCGTACGCATCCAGCTGTACCTGACGCGGTACGGCAACAACGAGCACTTGATGCTGGTGCGCGATGTGACCCGTCTCCACCAGTTGGAACAGATGCGCAAGGACTTCGTCGCCAACGTCTCCCATGAGCTGCGTACCCCGTTGACGGTGATCTGCGGCTACCTGGAGACACTGCTGGACAACGTCGACGCGATCAACCCGCGCTGGGGCCGTGCGCTGCAACAGATGCAGCAGCAAGGCTCGCGCATGCAGACCCTGCTCAACGACCTGTTGTTGCTGGCTAAGCTGGAGGCCACCGATTACCCGTCGGATAACCACCCGGTAGCGGTGCAAAGCCTGTTGAAGACCATCAAGAACGACGCCCAGGCCCTGTCGGGCGAGCGTGGGCAGCAGATCACCCTGGAAGCCGACCCCACGGTGTTGCTCAAGGGCAGCGAGGGTGAATTGCGCAGTGCCTTCTCCAACCTGGTGTTCAACGCCGTGAAATATACCCAGGACAAAGGCAACATCCGCATTCGCTGGTGGGCCGACGGGCATGGCGCCCACCTGAGTGTGCAGGACTCCGGCATCGGCATCGACGCCAAACACCTGCCGCGCCTGACCGAACGCTTCTATCGCGTCGACTCCAGCCGCAACTCCAACACCGGCGGCACCGGATTGGGGCTGGCGATCGTCAAGCATGTGCTGCTGCGCCACCGCGCACGCCTGGAAATCAGCAGTGTGCTGGGGCATGGCAGCACGTTTACCTGCCATTTTCCAACGGCGCAGGTAACGCGTTCGCAGATGGCCGGCACAGATGAATGACCTGAAAACACCACAACACTGATTGTGGGAGCGGGCTTGCTCGCGAATGCGGTGTGTCCGTCAAAAAAATGCGACTGTTGTACCGTATTCGCGAGCAAGCCCTCTCCCACCTTGGATCTCCAGCGCTTTGGAAAATACATTCCAGCCCCCTCCTGGCAGTGGGCACTAGGCAAGCGCCCCATCAGCCGCTACATTGGCCGACTTACGCCTGCCTTTCAGGCCGTCCTGCCATCCCTTATTGAATACACGGAACCAGCAAAACCCCATCATGGACCCTTCCCCTGGTATCACCCTCGCTACACTCTTCGCCGATTTCGGCATGATTCTTTTTGCTCTGATCCTGGTACTGCTCAACGGCTTCTTCGTTGCGGCGGAATTTGCCATGGTCAAACTGCGCTCGACCCGGGTCGAGGCCATTGCCCACACCAACGGCTGGCGCGGGCAGATCCTGCGCACCGTGCACAGTCAGCTCGACGCCTACCTGTCGGCCTGTCAGCTGGGTATCACCCTCGCCTCCCTGGGCCTGGGCTGGGTGGGTGAGCCGGCCTTTGCGCATATCCTCGAACCGCTGCTGGGCGCCATGGGCGTCGAATCGCCGGAGGTGATCAAAGGCGTGTCGTTCTTCGCCGCCTTCTTCGTGATCTCCTACCTGCACATCGTGGTCGGTGAGCTGGCGCCAAAATCCTGGGCGATTCGCAAGCCCGAGCTGCTGTCGTTGTGGACCGCGGTGCCGCTTTACCTGTTCTACTGGGCCATGTACCCGGCGATCTACCTGCTCAACGCCAGCGCCAACGCCATCCTGCGCATCGCCGGCCAAGGCGAGCCTGGCCCGCACCATGAGCACCATTACAGCCGCGAAGAACTCAAGCTGATCCTGCACTCCAGCCGTGGCCAGGACCCCAGCGACCAAGGCATGCGCGTGCTGGCCTCGGCCGTGGAAATGGGCGAACTGGAAGTGGTCGACTGGGCCAACTCCCGGGAAGACCTGGTCACCCTGGACTTCAATGCCCCGCTCAAGGAGATCCTCGCGCTGTTTCGCCGTCACAAGTTCAGCCGCTACCCGGTATATGACGCAGTGCGTAACGAGTTCGTGGGCCTGCTGCACATCAAGGACCTGCTGCTGGAACTGGCGGCCCTGGATCACATCCCCGAATCGTTCAACCTGGCCGAGCTGACCCGTCCGCTGGAGCGCGTGTCGCGGCACATGCCGTTGTCGCAGTTGCTGGAGCAGTTCCGCAAAGGCGGCGCGCACTTCGCCCTGGTGGAAGAAGCCGACGGTAAAGTCATCGGCTACCTGACCATGGAAGACGTGCTGGAAGTGCTGGTGGGCGATATCCAGGACGAACACCGCAAGGCCGAGCGCGGCATCCTGGCCTACCAGCCGGGCAAGCTGCTGGTACGCGGCGACACGCCTTTGTTCAAGGTAGAGCGCCTGCTGGGCGTCGACTTGGACCACATCGAAGCCGAAACCCTGGCCGGGCTGATCTACGACACGCTCAAGCGCGTGCCGGAAGAAGAAGAAGTGCTGGAAGTGGAAGGCCTGCGGATCATCATCAAGAAGATGAAAGGGCCGAAGATCGTGTTGGCCAAGGTCCTGCTGCTGGACTGACCCTCAATTGCCCAACGCAAAGTTGGGCAATGCCCCCACCGGCTGGTTGAACTCATACGGGATCGACACCAGCCCCGCCTCGGTGGCGCGCTGCACCACAAAGTGCAGGTGCGGCCCGCTGCTGTTGCCGGTGTTGCCTGACAGCGCCAGCGGGCTGCCCACCGCCACGCGCTGCCCGGCCCTGACGCTGACCGACCCTTGCTGCAGATGCAGGTACACGGCCTGGGTCCCGTCATCGTGCCGCACCCGCACGAAATTGCCGGATGCATCGCTGCCTCGCCCCGACTGTCCATTTTCGGTTTTCACCACCACCCCGCTGCGGGCCGCAATGATCGGCGTGCCCTCAGGCATGGCGATGTCCATGGCAAAGCGGCTTTTGACGTCAGAGTGGCTGAAACTGCCGTTGGGGCCCTGGGTCAGGCGGAATGGCCCGCCGCGCCAAGGCAAGGGGTAGCGATAGGCCTGCGGCGTAGACCCGGGCTTGGGCATGTCGAGCACCGGCCGTCCAACCCGCTCGACCCTGCGCTCCGGCATCACGAACGCTTGGGCACCGGGGGTTTGTCGGTCGCTGAAGACCACCATGCCGTTGGCATCGGTGGATTTGTAGAGGGTCATGGCCAGGGTCGAGGGAGCGCCCATGGCCAACCCGCAGCACAGCAATAGGCGAAGGAGCATGACGCGAACCTGCCGGGATGACTGAACGGCAGGCTAGCAAGGGATAGTGACAATCTTGTAGTGAGCGGGCTTAAAGGTCAGGCACCCGGCACAAAATGTTTCTGCGCGGTGCCGCGGGCGATCAAGCGGGAGATGTAGTCGAGTTTCTGCGCATCCTGGTCGATAAAGCGGAAAGTCAGCTGCAGCCAGTCGCTGTCGGGCTTGGGCTCGAAAGCGACGATGGCATGCAAGTAGCCGTTGAGGCGGGCCACTTCGGCGTTTTCGCCTTGCTCAAGGTCGAGCACGGCGCTTTCCAACACCTGTGGCAGGACCTCACCGCGACGCACCACCAACAGTGCCTCCTTGAGGCTCAGCGCCTTGATCACACATTGCTGGGTGCCGCTGGACAGGCGCAACTGGCCCTGGCCGCGCGCGCCCACCGGCGCGGTGCTTGGCGCTTTAACCGCTGGGCTGTTGAGCAAGCCATTGTTCGGCGCGGTCGCAACGGCCGCGACGGGCGCCGCGCGTACGGCTTCAGGCTTGCCACCGGTCAGGGCGCTCAGCGAGTCGTTGCCGAACGCCGAGTTCATCTTGGTTGGCGCGCTGGCCACCAGGGCGTCAAGGCGACCAATCTTGTGCAGGGCCTGTTTGACCTTGCTCAGCAACTGCTCGTTGGTGAACGGTTTGCTGACATAACCGGAAACCCCGGCCTGGATCGCCTGGACCACATTCTCTTTGTCGCCACGGCTGGTGACCATCACGAACGGCATCGTCTTGAGGTGCGGCTGCTCGCGGCACCAGGTCAGCAGCTCAAGACCGGACATTTCCGGCATCTCCCAGTCGCACAGCACCAGGTCGAAAGACTCGCGCATCAGTATGGTCTGGGCCTTTTTGCCGTTTACCGCATCTTCAAGCTTGATCCCAGGGAAGTAGTTGCGCAGGCACTTCTTCACCAGGTCGCGGATAAACGAGGCGTCATCCACCACCAATACACTGACTTTACTCATTGACCCTTCATCCTATAAAAACTTCGGCACGCAAAACGCCTGACTGGTGGCATTTTGCCAAAACTCTGTCGGCACGTTCGGGCTTTTTTCGCTTTCGCGTATAAATTAAGTCCGTGCAAAAAATTTAGCTGCCACAAACGAAAACGCCCGACCAAAGGCCGGGCGTTAATTTCTCGGGCAACCTACTTATCGTCAGATTCACCCGGAACATTAGGGATTTGATCGCCGGAGCCTTCAACTTCGGCTTTCATGCGTTTGAGGCCCATGTGCCGTACGTCGGTACCACGGACCAGGTAGATCACCAGTTCCGAGATATTGCGTGCGTGGTCGCCGATACGCTCCAGGGAACGCAGTACCCAGATAATGCTCAAGACCCGCGAGATAGAGCGGGGGTCTTCCATCATGTAGGTGGCCAGCTCACGCAGGGCGGTCTTGTACTCGCGGTCGATGACCTTGTCATACTGGGCCACCGACAGCGCCAGCTCGGCGTCGAAGCGCGCAAAGGCGTCAAGGGCATCACGCACCATGTTGCGCACCTGGTCGCCAATGTGGCGCACTTCCACGTAACCGCGCGGCGCTTCGCCTTCTTCGCACAGTTGGATAGCGCGGCGAGCGATCTTGGTGGATTCATCGCCGATACGCTCCAGGTCGATCACCGACTTGGAGATGCTGATGATCAACCGCAGGTCCGAGGCCGCCGGCTGGCGACGGGCGAGAATGCGCAGGCATTCTTCGTCGATATTGCGTTCCATCTGGTTGATCTGGTCATCGATCTCGCGCACTTGCTGGGCCAGGCCCGAATCGGCCTCGATCAGCGCGGTGACCGCATCGTTGACTTGCTTCTCCACCAGCCCGCCCATTGCCAGGAGGTGGCTGCGCACTTCCTCAAGCTCGGCGTTGAACTGCGCGGAGATGTGGTGGGTTAAGCCTTCCTTCGAAATCATGGTTTTGCTCCGCAAAAGCTGTTAGCCGCAAGCTACAAGCTGCAAGCTGATGTGTGTCGTTGATCAAACTGCTTTTACTTGCCGCTTGAAACTTGCGGCTTGCAGCTGGGGCTAGCCATATCGGCCCGTAATATAGTCTTCGGTCTGTTTCTTCGCCGGATTGGTGAACAGGGTATCGGTATCGCCGAACTCCACCAGCTTGCCCATGTACATGAACGCGGTGTAGTCGGAAACCCGTGCCGCCTGTTGCATATTGTGGGTCACGATCACGATGGTGAACTTGGACTTGAGTTCGTAGATCAGCTCTTCGACTTTCAGCGTCGAGATCGGGTCGAGTGCCGAGCAGGGTTCGTCGAGCAACAGCACTTCCGGCTCCACGGCGATGGTCCGGGCGATCACCAGGCGCTGCTGCTGACCGCCGGACAAACCGAGTGCCGAGTCGTGCAGGCGGTCCTTGACCTCTTCCCACAGCGCCGCGCCCTTCAGGGCCCACTCAACGGCTTCGTCGAGAATGCGCTTCTTGTTGATGCCCTGGATGCGCAGGCCATAAACCACGTTTTCGTAGATGGTCTTGGGGAATGGGTTGGGCTTCTGGAACACCATGCCCACCCGGCGACGCAGCTCGGCCACATCTTCGCCCTTGCGGTAGATGTTGGTGCCGTAGAGGTTGATGGCACCGTCCACGCGGCAACCGTCGACCAGGTCGTTCATGCGGTTGAAGGTACGCAGCAGCGTGGACTTGCCGCACCCCGACGGGCCGATAAAGGCCGTCACGCGCTGCTTGGGGATGTTCATGCTGACGTCGAACAGTGCCTGCTTGTCACCGTAGTACAGGCTCAGGCCCGGTACTTCGATGGCCACGGTTTCTTCAGCCAGGCTCAGGCTCTGCTTGTCGCGACCCAGGGCAGACATGTTGATGCCGTGGGAATGGGTTTCGTGTTGCATGGGATGCTCCCTGTGCTACCAATTCGTTTCAGTGAGCCGCGGCGATTGGGCCTGCGGTTACATCATTCTTCTGTAGGAGCGAGCGTGCTCGCGAAGGTCGTTAACGATAACGCGGGGAGCCAGGATGAACGCGGCGCCCTTGCGTTTCTCGCGAGCAAGCTCGCTCCTACAGGGTTATCAGCTGTCCAACGCCTTGTACTTCTCGCGCAGGTGGTTACGAATCCACACCGCCGACAGGTTGAGCGTGGCGATTACCAGCACCAGCAACAGCGCGGTGGCATACACCAGTGGCCGCGCGGCTTCGACGTTGGGGCTCTGGAAGCCGACGTCATAGATATGGAAGCCCAGGTGCATGATCTTCTGGTCCAGGTGCAGGTATGGGTAGTTGCCGTCCAGCGGCAGCGATGGCGCCAGTTTCACCACACCCACCAGCATCAGCGGCGCCACTTCACCGGCGGCACGGGCCACGGCGAGGATCATGCCGGTCATCATGGCCGGGCTGGCCATCGGCAGCACGATCTTCCACAGCGTTTCCGCCTTGGTCGCGCCGAGTGCCAGGGAGCCTTCACGCACCGTACGAGGAATCCGCGCCAGGCCCTCTTCGGTGGCCACGATCACCACCGGTACCGCCAGCAGCGCCAGGGTCAGCGAAGCCCACAGCAGGCCCGGCGTACCGAAGGTCGGTGCCGGCAGGGCTTCGGCGAAGAACAGGCGGTCAACCGAGCCACCCAATACATACACGAAGAAGCCCAGGCCGAACACGCCATAAACGATGGCCGGCACGCCGGCCAGGTTGTTCACGGCGATACGGATAATGCGCGTCAGGGTGTTCTGCTTGGCGTATTCACGCAGGTAAACCGCCGCCAGCACACCGAACGGTGTCACGATCATCGCCATGATCAGGGTCATCATCACGGTGCCGAAGATGGCAGGGAAAATCCCGCCCTCGGTGTTGGCTTCCCGTGGGTCATCGCTCAAGAACTCCCAGACCTTGCTGAAGTAGAAGCCGATCTTGGTCATCGTGCCCATGGCGTTCGGCTGGTAGGCGTGCACCACTTTGCCGATGCCGATTTCCACTTCCTTGCCGTTCGCATCGCGGGCGGTCAGGGCGTCGCGGTTGAACTGCGCATGCAGATCGGCCAGGCGGGCTTCGATCTCCTGGTAGCGGGCGTTCAGCTCGGCACGGCCTGAGTCCATGTCGGCCTGGGCAGCGGCGTCGAGCTTGCCTTCCAGCTCCAGTTTGCGACCGTGCAGGCGGATGCGTTCCAGGCCGGCGTTGATCGCACCGATATCGGACTTCTCCAGGGTCTTGAGCTGCGCGGCCAGCTTGTTCACGCGGTCGACGCGGGCTTGCAGCTCCGGCCACGCGGCTTCGCCCTCGGCGATCACCTTGCCATCCTGCTTGACGTTGACCAGGGTGCCGTAGAAGTTGCCCCATTCACGCCGCTCGATGGTCATCAGGTTGGTCGGCTTGGTCTGGTCTTTCAACCATTCGCCGACGATCCACGTGAAGTCGTTGCCGTTCAGGTCGCGGTTGCCGACCTTGATCAGCTCACGCGTCATGAATTCCGGGCCTTCGTCCGGCACGGGCAAGCCCGCGCTTTTCAGGCGCTCACGCGGCACTTCCTCTTTCTGCACCACTTCGCCGATGACGATATGGTTTTCCTGGCCCGGTACGTTGTAGTTGGCCTGGATCAGGTCAGCCGGCCAGAAGTGGCCTAAACCACGCACCGCAATCACAGCCAGCAAACCAAGGGTCATGATGACCGCGATGGACACCGCGCCACCGCTGATCCAGACGCCGGGGGCGCCGCTCTTGAACCATCCATTCAGGGAGTTCTGTTTCACAGACTTCTACCTTTCTTAAAGCGACGAGTATTTCTTGCGCAGACGCTGACGGATCAGCTCGGCGAGGGTGTTCATGATGAAGGTGAACAGCAGCAACACCAGTGCCGAGAGAAACAGCACGCGGTAGTGGCTGCCACCGACTTCCGACTCCGGCATCTCTACCGCGACGTTGGCCGCCAGGGTGCGCAAACCTTCGAACAGGTTCATCTCCATCACCGGCGTGTTACCGGTGGCCATCAGCACGATCATGGTCTCGCCCACTGCGCGGCCCATGCCGATCATCAGGGCCGAGAAGATACCCGGGCTGGCAGTCAGGATGACCACGCGGGTCATGGTCTGCCACGGCGTGGCACCCAGGGCCAGGGAGCCCAGGGTCAGGCCGCGCGGCACACTGAATACGGCGTCTTCAGCGATGGAGTAGATGTTCGGGATCACTGCAAAACCCATGGCCAGGCCGACTACCAGGGCGTTGCGCTGGTCGTAGGTTATACCCAAGTCGTGGGAGATCCACATGCGCATGTCGCCACCGAAGAACCAGGTCTCCAGGTACGGGCTCATGTACAGCGACAGCCAACCCACAAACAGGATCACTGGAATCAGGATCGCGCTTTCCCAACCATCGGGAACGCGCAGGCGCAAGGATTCAGGCAGGCGGCTGAAGACGAAACCGGCGACCAGGATGCCAATCGGCAGCAGCATCAGCAGGCTGAAAATCCCCGGTAGATGCCCCTCCACATACGGTGCCAGGAACAGGCCGGCGAAGAAGCCGAGGATCACCGTCGGCATCGCTTCCATCAGTTCGATCACCGGCTTGACCTTGCGGCGCAGGCTGGGGGCCATGAAGTAAGCGGTGTAGATCGCGGCGGCAACCGCCAGTGGCGCAGCCAGCAGCATGGCGTAGAACGCGGCCTTCAAGGTACCGAAGGTCAGCGGTGCCAGGCTCATCTTGGGTTCGAAGTCGGTGTTGGCGGCGGTCGATTGCCAGACGTATTTAGGCTCGTCGTAGTTTTCGTACCAGACCTTGCTCCACAGCGCGCTCCACGAGACTTCCGGGTGCGGGTTGTCGAGCAGCAACGGCTGCAGCTTGCCTCCGGCTTCGACGATCACGTGGTTGGCCCGTGGCGACATGCCAAACAAGCCTTGGCCGTCGACCACCGGCTCCACCAGCAGTGTGCGGTGGGCGGTGCTGTGGAATACGCCAAACTTGCCGGACGCGTCGAGGGCAGTAAAGCCTTTGCGACGTTCTTCGGCGCTGATTTCCATAATCGGCGTGGTGCCCATCTGGAAGGTGCGGATCTGTTTGAGGCGTTGCTCGCCGTCCGGGTCGCGGGCCATGAACCATTGGGCCAGGCCACCCTTGGAATCGCCGACGATCAGCGAGATACCGCCCACCAATTGAGTGCTGGCGGTGATTTCAGCGTTACCGTCGTCCAGCAGCTTGTAGCGACCATTGAGGCTCTTGTCGCGCAAGCTGAACACATCGGCCAGGGCACGACCGTTGATCACGTAAAGCCACTGCTGGCGCGGGTCGATGAAGATCGCCTTCACCGGCTCGGTCATTTGCGGCAACTCGATACGCTTCTGCTCGCTGGTGACCTCACCGGTCATCATGTTTTCTTCGTGGCTCAGGCTCAGCACGTTCAAGTACGAACCGGCCGAGCCCGCAATCACCAGCGATGAATCGGTGGCGTTGAGCGCGACGTGCTCCAGCGGGCGACCGGCTTCATCCAGCACGATCGGCGTTTCACCGTAGGGGTATTCGATCGCTGGGCTGATGGTCTTTTTGCCATCCGGGTAGGACACCTTATAGGTGTGACGGAACACCAGGGACTGGCCATTGGACAAACCGAGGATCACCAGCGGGCTGCCCGGCTGGTCTTCACCAATGGAGGCCACGCTGACACCTGCAGGCAACGGCAGGTCAACGCGCTTGAGTTCGGCACCGGTTTCCAGGTCGAAGAACAGCGCCTGGCCCTTGTCGGAAACCCGCATGGCGACCTGGTTCTGTTCTTCGAGGGAAATCATCAGCGGCTTGCCGGCGTCCTGGATCCAGGCGGGCGTCAGCGCCTCTTCCTTGGTCAACGAGGCGCCCTGGAACAGGGGGGCGACCACATAGCCCAGGAAGAAGAAGATCAGCGTGATCGCGCCGAGGACGGCGAGGCCGCCCACCAGCACGTACCAGCGGGTCAGTCGATCTTTGAGCGCGCGAATGCGGCGCTTGCGTTGCAGCTCAGGCGTATTGAAATCAATGCGCTTGGGAGGAGAAGTCGTCGTCATGGTGGAATTGGCCAGATCATTCATGCGCACACCCTAGCGATCCTGTATGACAGAAAGATGACAATGCAGTGACGCAGGAAATCCGCCGCATGGCAGGGCCGGCAGCGGACTAAAAATTAGGAGTTTCTGTAGGAGCGAGCTTGCTCGCGAAGATCGTCAACGATAACGCGCCACTTCTGAATAAACGCGGTGCTCTATCGTCTTTCGCGAGCAAGCTCGCTCCTACAGAATGGCCGGTCTGCCCGGCCCGGCAACTTAGTTGCCTTCTTTCAGACCCAGGTCAGCCAGGGCCTTGGCGGCAACTTTGGCTGGCAGTGGGATGTAGCCGTCTTTCACCACAACTTCCTGACCCTGTTTGGACAGAACCAGCTTCACGAACTCGGCTTCCAGCGGGGCCAGAGGCTTGTTCGGCGCTTTGTTGACGTAAACGTAGAGGAAACGCGACAGCGGGTATTTGCCGTTCAGGGCGTTTTCTTCGCTGTCTTCGATGAAGTCAGTGCTGCCTTTCTTGGCCAGGGCCACCGTCTTCACGCTTGCAGTCTTGTAGCCGATACCCGAGTAACCGATGCCGTTCAGCGAGGAGCTGATCGACTGCACGACCGAAGCCGAGCCTGGTTGTTCGTTTACGTTAGGCTTGTAGTCGCCTTTGCACAGGGCTTCTTCCTTGAAGTAGCCGTAGGTGCCGGACACCGAGTTACGACCGAACAGTTGCACTGGCTTGTTGGCCAGGTCACCGGTCACGCCCAGGTCGCCCCAGGTTTTCACGTCAGCTTTGCCACCGCACAGACGAGTCGAGGAGAAGATCGCGTCGACTTGCTCCATGGTCAGGTGCTGGATCGGGTTGTCCTTGTGCACGAACACGGCCAGGGCATCCACGGCAACCGGGATAGCGGTTGGCTTGTAGCCGTACTTCTGTTCGAAGGCCGCCAGTTCGGTGTCCTTCATCTTGCGGCTCATCGGGCCCAGGTTGGAGGTGCCTTCGGTCAGCGCAGGTGGCGCGGTGGCGGAACCGGCAGCTTGAATCTGGATGTTGACGTTCGGGTATTCCTTTTTGTAACCCTCAGCCCACAGGGTCATCAGGTTAGCCAGGGTATCGGAACCGACGCTGGACAGGTTGCCCGACACACCAGTGGTCTTAACGTAAGCCGGGATTGCCGGGTCAACACCAGCGGCCACCGCGTTGGCAGTCGCAACGCCAGCAGCGACAAAGGTCATTGCCGCCATCAAACGCTTCAGTTTCATGCCTTACTCCTAGCAGATAGGGATAGTTGGATCGGGGCCAAGTATCAGTAGGCCGTGTGAACACTCTATGTCTGAAATATGACAATTAGATGAAAGGCCAGCATTGAGAGAAAACGCTGGCGGGAGGGAGAAAGGCTTGGAAACACGGGGTAATACGCGGGTAACGCGGTAATTCAGAAACACTCTGTAATCGTTGAGTGAGCACATTTACCGTGGCGAGGGAACTTGCGCCCTCGCCAACGGGAGCCGGGCTGGTTTTACCGCCCACGCTTCCACAGATACCCACCCACCACCATCCCCATCACACACAGGGCAGCGACGTAGTAAGCGGGGCCCATCGCGCTTTCCTTCATCAACAGCGACACCGCCAGCGGCGTCAGGCCGCCAAACACCGCGTAGGCCACGTTGTAGGAGAACGACAAACCACTGAAGCGCACCACCGGCGGAAAGGCTTTGACCATTACGTAAGGCACTACGCCGATGGTGCCGACAAACAAGCCGGTCAGCGCATAGAGTGGGAACAGCCAGTCCGGGTGGGCCATGAGGCTGTGATAAAGCGTCCAGGACGTGGCCAGCAGCAGTGCGCAACCGCCGGCCAGTACGCGGCCCGCACCGAAGCGGTCGGCCAGGGCACCGGAGGCGATGCAGCCCAGGCTCAGGGTCACGATGGCCAGGCTGTTGGCTTGCAGCGCAACGGTCGGGCTGAAGTGGTAGACGGTTTGCAGCACGGTCGGGGTCATGAGAATGACCACCACCACGCCAGCCGACAGCAACCAGGTCAACAGCATCGATAGCACGATGGCGCCGCGGTGGTCGCGCAGTACCGCGCGCAACGGCAGTTCGGCGGCCAGGGTCTTGCGCTGCTGCATCTCGGCGAAGATCGGCGTTTCATGCAGCCAGCGACGCAGGTACACCGACAACAGGCCGAACACACCGCCGAGCAGGAACGGGATGCGCCAGGCGTAATCCGAGACCTGCTCCGGGCTATAAAGCGTGTTGATCGCCGTGGCCACCAGCGAACCCAGCAGGATACCGGCGGTAAGGCCGCTGGTCAGAGTGCCGCAGGCGTAGCCGATATGGCGCGGCGGCACGTGCTCGGAGACGAACACCCAGGCGCCCGGGACTTCGCCGCCAATCGCCGCACCCTGGATGACGCGCATCAGCAGCAGCAGGAGCGGTGCCCACAGGCCGATCTGCGCGTAGGTCGGCAGCAGGCCCATGATCAGCGTCGGCACGGCCATCATGAAGATACTCAAGGTGAACATTTTCTTGCGCCCCAGCAGGTCGCCGAAGTGCGCCATGATGATGCCGCCCAGCGGGCGTGCCAGGTAACCGGCGGCGAAAATGCCGAAGGTCTGCATCATGCGCAGCCATTCGGGCATGTCGACGGGGAAGAACAGTTTTCCGACCACGGTGGCGAAAAACACGAAAATAATGAAATCATAAAATTCCAGCGCCCCGCCCAAGGCAGACAGCGACAGGGTTTTGTAGTCGTTGCGGGTCAGCGGGCGCGTCGGTTGCGCGCTGCTTGCGGGCACGGAGGACATGGCAAGGCTTCTCTTATAGTAATCAACGTAATAAGGACGGCACGCCCGTGACTGGCGGCGGGTCTGGCAAGATAGCAAATCGCCTGAAAAAGCACAGCGCCATGAGAACAGTTGCCCGCTAAAGCCCCGATACAGCCTCTATTTACCGACCAAATGAGCGCCGGGAGGTCGTCGTGACGCCAGGGTGTCGATATACTCGGCCCTTGCAAGCGCAAGACCCGCAGTCTTGAGGGGCTGCTGTGCCAAACCGCCGTTGGGCGCCATCCAGCCGATTTGGCAGAGTTTCCCTTTAGTACGCCTTACGAGAAACGTATCGAACGGAGTATGTTTGTGCTGAAACGTTTTTCTAACAGTCGGCTATCCACCTTGCTCCACCTATAAAAGCGTCACGGGTCAGAGGCCCCCCGGCATGATCGAACTCGAACAAGAAGATCCTATCCCGCAAGGCGACCTCGCCCTGCAAATCACTGCGCTTCCGCGCGAAACCAACGGTTTTGGCGACATCTTCGGCGGCTGGCTGGTCGCGCAGATGGACCTGGCCGGCACGGCCATGGCCAGCAAGGTCGCCGGCGGACGCGTCGCCACCGTGGCTATCGACCGCATGGCGTTCCTGGTACCGGTCGCGGTGGGCGCGCAGTTGTCCTTTTATACCCAGGCCCTGGAAATCGGCCGCAGCTCGATCCAGATGATGGTCGAAGTGTGGAGCGATGACCCGCTGTCCAGCGAATGGCGCAAGGTGACCGAAGCGGTCTTTGTATTCGTCGCCATCGACGGCAGTGGTCGCACACGCTCGGTACCCTCGCGCGCACGTTAAACCTCGCCGGGTTTTGACGGTCAATTGCCCCATTGCCTGCCATTGAGAGTGCTGTGTATGCCTACGCCCCACGTTGAAACCGTGAAAATCGACGAACTGGACTGCTGGCGCATCCGCCACAACGGCGCCGAACTGATGGTGGCCCACCAGGGTGCGCATATCTTCAGTTACCAACGTGACGGCGAGCAGCCGTTGATCTGGCAGAACGCGGCAGCCGTCTTCAAGCAAGGCAAAGGTATCCGGACCGGCGTCCCGGTGTGCTGGCCGTGGTTTGGCGTGTTTGACCGCAACCCGCACAGCGTGAAGGCGATGCGTCAGAGCGACCAGCCGGCCGGCGCCCATGGTTTTGCGCGTACTGCGCTGTGGGAATTGGCCGAGACCGCGCTTGAAGGCGAAACACTGCGCGTGGACCTGCGACTGCCAGTGCCGGCAGGCGGCTTCCCTGGCTGGCCCCATCAGGTCGACCTGAAGCTGAGCCTGCAGCTGGACGAGCAACTGCATATTCGCCTGACCAGCCACAACTGCGGCACCGACACCGTGACTCTCAGCCAGGCACTGCACAGCTACTTCGCCGTGAGCGATGTGCGCAATGTGCAGGTCGAGGGTCTGGAGGGAGCGGCGTACATCGATACCGCCGATGGCTGGAGCGAGAAGACACAAGCCGGCCTGCTGCACTTCAGCGCCGAGACCGACCGCATCTACCTCGATACGCCCGCGCAGCTGAACATCATCGACAAGGACTGGCAACGCCGTATCCAACTCACCAGCGAAGGCTCGAGGTCGACGGTGGTCTGGAACCCTTGGACCGAACGCGCCAAGGCCTTCGACGACATGGCCGACGACGGCTGGCAGGGCATGCTGTGCGTCGAGACAGCGAATGTGCTGGGCGATGTGATAAACCTGGCTCCCGGTGAAAGCCACACCCTGAGCGTGAGCATCACCGCTATCGCCTTGTAAACCCAATCAAAAATGTAGGAGCTGGCTTGTCTGCGATAGCATCGCCTCGGTACAACTGATACACCGAGTCGTCTGTATCGCAGGCAAGCCAGCTCCCACATTGATTTGCGGTGTGATCTAGAGATCGGACTCCTTCACCACCCGCACCTTCCCCGCATCCAGCGCATACGCCGCGTCCGCCAGGTCGTTGTTGACCTTTTCAACCTTCAAGGTGCCGGTGACCCACAGCGGTGTGTAGATATCGTCCAGCTTCAAGCCCTTGGGATAACGCACCAGCACCAACTGGTTAGGCGGCGGTGGCGGCACGTGGATGCACGCACCTGGGTACGGCACCAGGAAGAACAGCGTACTGCGGCCCTTGGCGTCGGTTTCCAACGGCACGGGGTAGCCGCCGATGCGGATGTTCTTGCCATTCATGGCGGCTACCGTTTTGGTGGAATACATCACCGCCGGCAGGCCTTTGCTCTGCTTCAAGCCACCCTTTTCGGTAAAGGTGCCCTGGGCTTCGGGGGAGTTGTGATCAATTTCGGGCATCGCCTCGAGGGCTTTCTGGTCCGACAGCGGCATCAGGTCGAGCCAGTCGGTTTCCGGCAGTTCACCGGCGTGCGCCAGGCCAGCGCCCAGCAGGAGGAGAGTCAAGAGTAGACGGCGCATGAAGAAGAAGCTCGGCAAGTACAAGTGCCGAGCATTCTAGCCCGCTGCGCCTGCGCAGCGCAGAGGACTTTGTCGGCTGATCAGTTCTTTTTGATCAGGCCGTAGAGCACCAGCAGCACAATGGCACCGACCAATGCGCCAAGGAAGCCCGCACCTTGACCCGCCTGGTAGATCCCCAGTGCCTGACCCCCGTAGGTCGCGGCCAGGGAACCGGCGATACCCAGCAGGATGGTCATGATCCAGCCCATGCTGTCGTCGCCAGGCTTGAGGAAACGCGCGAGCAGGCCGACGATCAAGCCGATAAAGATGGTTCCGATGATACCCATGGCATTTCCCTCTGAATGTAGGTGAACTATGCCAAAGCCTGGACAGGCTTTGGCATCCTGCAATCAGAGGATGGCGACTACCAAATGGTTCCCGCCATTGCGAGGCTTATCTCTCGGCGATCAACGCTTCGACCTTGAGGATCTGCGCTTGCAGCGTCGCACGGTCCTGGCAGCGCAGGTTGGCGTGGCCGACCTTGCGCCCGGCCTTGAAGGCTTTGCCGTAGTGGTGCAGGTGGCAATCATCGATCGCAATCACGCGCTCCACCGGCGGCACCTCACCGATAAAGTTGAGCATGGCGCTCTCGCCCACCTTGGCCGTGGAGCCCAGCGGCAAGCCCGCGATAGCGCGCAGGTGGTTTTCGAACTGGCTGCACTCGGCACCTTCGGTGGTCCAGTGCCCGGAGTTATGCACGCGCGGGGCGATTTCGTTGGCCTTGAGGCCACCGTCGACTTCAAAGAACTCGAACGCCATCACGCCAACGTAATCCAGCTGCTTGAGCACGCGGCTGGAATAGTCTTCGGCCAGCGCCTGCAGCGGATGATCGGTGCTGGCCACGGACAGCTTGAGGATGCCGCTGTCGTGGGTGTTGTGTACCAACGGGTAGAAGCGGGTTTCGCCATCACGGGCACGCACGGCAATCAGCGAGACTTCACCGGTAAACGGCACAAAGCCTTCCAGCAGGCAGGCAACGCTGCCCAGTTCGGCAAAGGTGCCCACCACATCAGCCGCGGTGCGCAGGACTTTCTGGCCCTTGCCGTCGTAACCCAGCGTGCGGGTTTTCAGTACAGCCGGCAGGCCGATGCTGGCGACGGCGGCGTCGAGGTCTGCCTGGGACTGGATATCGGCGAAGGCCGGCGTCGGGATGCCCAGGTCCTTGAACATGCTCTTCTCGAACCAGCGGTCGCGAGCGATGCGCAGGGCTTCGGCGCTCGGGTACACCGGCACGAACTGCGACAGGAACGCCACGGTCTCAGCCGGGACGCTTTCGAACTCGAAGGTCACCAGGTCGACTTCGTCAGCCAGCTGGCGCAGGTGGTCCGGGTCGCTGTAGTCAGCCCGCAGGTGTTCACCCAGGGCGGCCGCACAAGCGTCCGGCGCCGGGTCCAGGAAAGCGAAGTTCATCCCCAGCGGGGTTCCCGCCAGCGCCAGCATGCGGCCCAGTTGGCCGCCACCGATTACACCGATTTTCATCGTCAACAACCTCAGGCGATACGTGGGTCTGGATTGTCCAGCACGCTGTCTGTCTGCTCGGCGCGGAATTTTTTCAGCGCCGCGTGGAACTGCGGGTGCTTGGCGCCCAGGATGCTGGCGGACAGCAGCGCTGCGTTGATCGCGCCGGCCTTGCCAATCGCCAGGGTGGCCACCGGAATACCGGCTGGCATCTGCACGATGGACAACAGCGAATCCACGCCCGAGAGCATCGACGACTGCACCGGCACACCGAGCACCGGCAGGTGGGTTTTGGCCGCACACATGCCCGGCAGGTGCGCTGCACCGCCGGCACCGGCGATGATCACCTCGATGCCACGGGATTCTGCTTCATCGGCATACTGGAACAGCAGGTCCGGGGTGCGGTGGGCAGAGACCACCTTCACTTCATACGGAATGCCGAGTTTTTCCAGCATATCGGCGGTGTGGCTAAGGGTGGACCAATCGGACTTGGAGCCCATGATCACGCCAACCAATGCACTCATCGTCGTGCCTCTTCTCTCTGGGCGCCCGCAGGCGCGTCAAAAAACAACAAGCCACGCGGGAAATCCGGCGTGGCTTGTTGTACGAAATTTGGCCGGTTGGACCGGCCGAAGGCCGCGCAGTATACCGTAATAAAACAGATAAACAGCCCCCTTGGCGACCATCTGTCTTGCTGGGTTAAACCTGCCCTTCTGACTTCAAAGTCAATATGTCGACGGTCATGACAACGCCAAACACCTCATATGCTTTTTATTCATTGATTTAAGAAAATCACTACAACACATGCCCGTTATTCGTCGATGCACTCAACAAAATAATCCTTATCCTCTTACTTACCATGCATGGCCCAGTAAAAATTAAGGAAGATAAAATGACTGAACTGACATATGAAACACCTATATTGCCATACCCGGAGGAAATCATTACGTTGGAATCGCCTCTACCGGCGATGATATTGAACAGTCTGAGCGAAAACGCAAAACACTCACTGAGTGCCGCATTCAACTTCGTAGAGCATGCCTTCGAAGCGCTGAACAGGGCCATCAGCCCTTTCGCGAGCGAAGCCGCGCTGGAAGAAATTTTTTACCTGACTCCGCAAGAGCTTGAAGATGATGCACCTGCGCCGGTTCCAAAAAAACTAACCAAGGTTATTGACTCAGCTCTGTTCATGACGACCACCCTCACCCACTACACCAGAGAATGTGTTTTTTTCCGCTATACAAACGAAAAGTTGTACCGACTGTCCGCTCCTTATCAGCACGCACTTGAAAATATACTATTTGAGATTCGGAGCGTGCTGTACTACTTGGATCACATCGATAATTTTTGGGCTGCCCCACATTATTTTTCACACCTGACCAATAAAGAGTATATGGCTCGGTCGATGGCGGTCCAGTTGCAATGTGCCAGCAACCTAAGAGCAGAAAATCATTCTCTGACCCTAGAGAGTGTTTCCTTAATACTACGCCTTGCTTACCCCGGCATAAAACCTGATGCTCACTTTTATAGGGTGGCGCTTACTCAACAAGCGCACAACACCAATATTTCGCTCATCGGTGTGTTTCTGATCTCGAATGAGGCTGAAGACTCTCCAGGGAATATGAACCCCTGTGTGCTGTATATACCCGGTAGCGAGATACAACAATTTGACTCTATCGCCCAAATGAAACTCTATTTGGCGACCCATCTGATCAACCCGCTGGTGTCACCAAACCCTCTACCCCCTTGCGTAGTTCTATCCCAGCACAGCGTCCTGTGGAACCTGACCCAACAAGGCGCATTGAATGAGCGCAATATCAGCCTGACGCCTTTAGACGTGACCCCTGATTTTTTCAGCAATCACATCCAGTTGCTGATCGACCAACAGAAACAGAACATCACCTATCTGTGGTCACAAACGCACTTCCCGGGAGCCCCTACAGAACTGCAGGGACGTTTGCCGCGTTATTGGATAGATCCCGGCGCGTTCGATTTTTTCGGCAGCACTGTGAACAACCATGCGATCCCTGCATTAGAGGCCTGGCAAAAAGGTCTTGTCCCTATCGTGGTGCCAGAGAATAACTCCCCCTCTGAATCACCCTCCGTGCCAACCATCACAACACCAGACAACCAGCCAAGATCATTACAGCCCATTAAACTGCATGTTATTCTTCACCACGATCTGGCGCTTGACCCCTGGGAACTTTTATCAGAACTTTACTTTAACTGGTCCGTCGGAACGCACACATTCGACTCAATAAAAAGAGATTACTTTTCCTGGATGATCAGCGAACTTGAACAACTCTCGGGTCGCACCGTCGAGCTTATAGAAATCAAAAAGGAGGCGGCGCCCGAACTGCACAACTTCAGCTACATCGGAAACTCTCTTGAAGACGTCAGCCATCGGTGGGTGAGTGCGATGACCGAATATTTAAATAAAATATCGCTAACCACTTCGCCCCTCGACAAATTTATCCTGCTCACTCGCCACGACATAATTCCTTATCAGGTAGCGGGTTTCGCCAACTTCCTTGGCGGTGATTTTGCAATCGCGGCAATCACCAACCGCAAGACAGCCGCGCACGAAGTAGGTCACATGCTGGGGGCGAAGCATGACGCAGGGGAAATTATCTACAATGGTTGGTGGAGCCAAACCACGATGAGAGAGGTGGACCACCTCTCATTTCTACGCCTCAATGCCTATCGATTCAGCGACAGGAACAGAGAACACATCAAAACTTACCTCAATCAATTTGATTGATTAGCGCCACCGTCCGGCCAAATAAGGGTGAAGGCCCAATAGCGGTTTTCACCCTTTCAGCCCGTGGTATTCGCCGCGCCACCTTCGAGCTTGCGCCACAACAACCGCACATTCGCCTTGCGCACCAACGCACAGCGATACAAACGAATCTCCAACGGCACATGCCATTGCGGCCCGCCGCACACCACCAACTCACCACGAGCCAGTTCGGCGCGTACGCTCAGTTGCGGCACCCAGGCGATGCCCAGGCCTTCCAGGGCCATGCTCTTGAGGCTGTCAGCCATCGCGGTTTCATACACCGTGGTAAAGCGCAGCGCACGCTGGCGCAGCAGCAGGTGCACCGAGCGGCCCAGGAACGCGCCCGCGCTGTAGGCCAACAACGGCACGCTGCCCTCGCCTTCCAGGTCGAACAACGGCTTGCCGTCGGCATCGGCAGCGCACACCGGGAGCATTTCGGTGTCGCCCAAGTGCAGCGACGGGAAGATCTCGGCGTCCATCTGCATCGCCGCGTCCGGGTCGTAGAAGGCCAGCATCAGGTCACAGCCGCCTTCACGCAGGGCGTGCACGGCGTCGCCGACGTTGGTGGCGACCAGGCGCGTGGCGATGTTCAGGCCTTCGTTGCGCAATTGCGCGATCCAGCGTGGGAAGAAGCCCAGTGCCAGGGAGTGGGCGGCGGCCACTTGCATGACTTCGCCCTGCCCGCCTTCCAGGTGATGCAAATGGCGCAGTACTTCACCGAGCTGTTCGACCACCGTGCGCGCAGTCACCAGGAACAACTGCCCCGCCGCCGTCAGCTCAACCGGCGTACGCGAGCGGTTGACCAGGGTCAGGCCCAAGGCCGCTTCCAGGCTACGGATGCGCCGACTGAACGCCGGCTGGGTGACAAAGCGCCGTTCCGCCGCCTGGGAAAAGCTGCGCGTGGCTGCCAGGGCGCTGAAGTCTTCCAGCCATTTGCTCTCAAGGTTCATCACTGCCTCCCACGGATACGCACCATTTTGGCACACACGCCCGCCATGATAGCCGGGTCACACCGGCATTATGCCGTTTATGCATAGGCCAGTGTTTAACAGCATTGGCCCAAAAATTCGTACAGGCCTAGCATTCGCAGCGTTCCGGCCAGTTCCGGGTCCCTATCGAGATGATTTCCGTCATGTCCTCTGCTGCATCTTTCCGTACAGAAAAAGACCTGCTTGGCGTACTCGAAGTACCTGCTCAAGCGTATTACGGCATCCAGACCCTGCGCGCGGTGAATAACTTCCGCCTCTCGGGCGTTCCGATTTCGCATTACCCGAAATTGGTGGTCGGTCTGGCAATGGTCAAGCAAGCAGCCGCTGATGCCAACCGTGAGTTGGGCCAGCTCAGCGAAGCCAAGCACGCTGCCATCAGCGAAGCTTGTGCCCGTGTGATCCGCGGCGATTTCCACGAAGAGTTCGTGGTGGACATGATTCAAGGTGGCGCCGGCACTTCAACCAACATGAATGCCAACGAAGTGATCGCCAACATCGCGCTGGAGGCCATGGGTCACCAGAAGGGCGAATACCAGTACCTGCACCCCAACAACGACGTGAACATGGCGCAGTCGACCAACGACGCCTACCCGACCGCGATCCGTCTGGGTCTGCTGCTGGGCCATGACGCGCTGCTGGCCAGCCTCGACAGCCTGATCCAAGCCTTCGCCGCCAAAGGCGTCGAGTTCGGCCATGTGCTGAAAATGGGCCGCACCCAATTGCAAGACGCCGTGCCGATGACCCTCGGCCAGGAATTCCGCGCGTTCGCCACCACCCTGGGTGAAGACCTGGCGCGCCTGAAAACCCTGGCGCCGGAGCTGCTGACCGAAGTCAACCTGGGCGGCACCGCCATCGGTACCGGCATCAACGCCGACCCGCGTTACCAGGCCCTGGCCGTACAACGCCTGGCGATCATCAGCGGCCAGCCCGTGGTTCCGGCAGCCGACCTGATCGAAGCCACCTCCGACATGGGCGCGTTCGTGCTGTTCTCCGGCATGCTCAAGCGTACCGCGGTAAAGCTGTCGAAGATCTGCAACGACCTGCGCCTGCTGTCCAGCGGCCCACGCACCGGCATCAACGAGATCAACCTGCCAGCGCGCCAGCCAGGCAGCTCGATCATGCCCGGCAAGGTCAACCCGGTGATCCCGGAAGCCGTCAACCAGGTCGCGTTCCAAGTGATCGGCAACGACCTGGCCCTGACCATGGCGGCCGAAGGCGGCCAACTGCAACTGAACGTGATGGAGCCGCTGATCGCCTTCAAGATCTTCGACTCGATCCGCCTGCTGCAGCGCGCCATGGACATGCTGCGCGAGCACTGCATCGTCGGCATCACCGCCAACGAAGCGCGCTGCCGCGAACTGGTGGAGCACTCCATCGGCCTGGTCACCGCACTGAACCCGTACATCGGCTATGAAAACGCCACCCGCATCGCGCGTATCGCCCTTGAAAGCGGCCGCGGCGTGCTGGAACTGGTGCGTGAAGAAGGCTTGCTCGACGACGCCATGCTCGACGACATCCTGCGCCCCGAAAACATGATTGCCCCACGCCTAGTCCCACTGAAGGCCTAAGCGTTTGTTGCACCGCTCACCAGGTTGAGGGACTAGACACCTCTCACCTTTTGAGGGCCTGAAGGCTCGTTCTTCAGGCCCTTTTTTTGCTTCGAGGTTGTGAAATGACGCCCATAAAAAATCCAATATCGCACCACAAACCCACCTCCCCTGTAACGGCTTGGCTGAAACCTTTAATCGGCCCGGGCAGACGGATCACGTTCGCCTAGGTATAGTGCCGCCCCTCTTCGCATCTGCGGCCGTCGACAACGCGGCTAGCACGCAGCGAAAGCGCATGAATAACAACACCCGCAAAAGGATTGGCATCGAAGCGTCGTGCACTGCCTGGTGCTGAGCGATGCGTCGAACCGTCCTGCGTTTGTCATTAGAAAAATCAGCGAGGAACACTCCATGCTAGAAGTCATCAACGACTTCCTCTCAGGGAAAGTACTGATCGTGCTCATTGTCGGGCTCGGCGGTTATTTCACGATCCGCTCGCGTTTCGTTCAGTTTCGTCACTTCTTCCACATGTTCGCGGTGTTTCGCGACAGCCTCAAGAGCAGCGCCGGCCAACTCAGTTCGTTCCAGGCGCTGATGCTCAGCCTGGCCGGCCGCGTAGGTGCCGGTAACATCGCCGGTGTCGGCATTGCCGTGACCCTGGGCGGCCCCGGTGCGGTGTTCTGGATGTGGGTCACCGCGTTGGTGGGCATGTCCTCGAGCTTTATCGAGTGCTCCCTCGGCCAGCTGTACAAGCGCACCGACGCCGAAGGCACCTACCGTGGCGGCCCGGCCTATTACATCCAGCACGGTTTGCACAAGCGCTGGCTGGGTATGGTCATGGCGTTCCTGCTGCTGGTGACGTTCGGCTTTGCCTTCAACGGCCTGCAAGCCCATGCCGTGACCCACTCGCTGAACAACGCCTTTGGCCTCGACACCACCTACACCGGCCTGGCGCTCGCGGTATTGCTGGGCCTGGTGTTCATCGGTGGGATCAAGCGCATTGCCTCGATCGCCGACCTGCTGGTGCCGGTCAAGACTCTGGTCTATATCGCCGTGACCCTGTACGTGATCGTGCTGCAATTCGACCACGTACCGGCCATGCTCGCGACCATCGTCAAGAGCGCTTTCGGCCTCGACCAAGCCTTTGGTGGCCTGGTGGGCAGTGCGATCATCATGGGCGTCAAGCGCGGTGTGTTCGCCAACGAAGCCGGCCTGGGCAGTGCGCCCAACGTGGCGGCAGTGGCCTCGGTGGAACACCCGATCGCCCAAGGCGTGGTGCAGGCGTTCAGTGTGTTCCTCGACACCTTCGTGATCTGCACCTGCACCGCGCTGCTGATCCTGCTCTCCGGTTTCTACACCCCGGGCTTTGAAGGCGACGGCATTGCGCTGACCCAGAATTCCCTGGCCGCGGTCGTGGGTGACTGGGGCCGCATGTTCATCTCGGTGGCCCTGGCGTTGTTCGTGTTTACCTCGATCATGTACAACTACTACCTCGGCGAGAGCAACCTGCGCTTCCTGGTGGGTAACAACCGTAAAGTGCTGATGGGCTACCGCGCACTGGTGCTGGTGCTGATCTTCTGGGGTTCCATCGAGAACCTGAGCACCGTGTTCGCCTTTGCCGACATCACCATGACCATGCTGGCCTTCGTTAACCTGTTCGCCCTGGCGTTCCTGTTCAAGATCGCCATGCGCATCCTGAACGACTACGACAGCCAGCGCGCGGCGGGCATCAAGACCCCGGTGTTCGATTCCAGCCAGTTCCTGGACCTGGACCTGGACCGCAAGGCCTGGCCGGCCAACCCAGTGAAGTCTGAGCCAGCGGCTCAAGCATCGGCTGAACTGAACGCTCAAACGCAACGCTGAGTGTAGATAGATGACACGCCGCCCGGCCTTGGGCATGCTCTGGGCCCGGCGGCGTTTTTCGTTCAGGAGATTCTTCGATGCAACCAGCTAACAACGTCATGGTGCTCTACACCGGCGGCACCATCGGCATGCAGGCCAGCGCCAATGGCCTGGCCCCCGCGTCCGGATTCGAAGCGCGCATGCGTGAACAGCTTGCCCACCTGCAGGTACCCGCCTGGCGTTTCCGGGAAATGGCTCCGCTGATCGACAGCGCCAACATGACCCCCGCCTATTGGCAGCGTCTGCGCACCGCCGTGGTTGAAGCGGTGGACGCGGGCTGCGACGCGGTGCTGATCCTGCACGGCACCGACACCCTGGCCTACAGCGCGGCCGCCATGAGCTTCCAACTGCTGGGGCTGCCGGCACCGGTGCTGTTCACCGGTTCGATGTTGCCGGCCGGCGTGCCCGACAGCGATGCCTGGGAAAACGTCAGCGGCGCGCTGGTCGCCCTCGGCGGCGGCCTGGAGGCAGGTGTGCAATTGTATTTCCACGGCGAGCTGATGGCGCCGACCCGCTGCGCGAAAATCCGCAGTTTCGGTCGCCATCCGTTTGCCGCGCTGCGCCGCAATGGCGGCGCGGCCAAGGCCGATTCGATCCCGCACGCCTTGGGCTATCGTCAGGGCAAAGGGCTGGCAACTGTCGGCGTACTGCCATTGGTGCCAGGCATTGGCGCCGCGCAGTTGGACGGCCTGATCAACAGCGGCATTCAGGCACTGGTGCTGGAATGCTTCGGCAGCGGTACCGGACCGAGCGATAACCCCGCCTTCCTTGCCAGCCTCAAGCGCGCGCAGGATCAAGGTGTGGTAGTGGTCGCGATCACGCAATGCCATGAAGGCGGCGTGGAGCTGGATGTCTACGAGGCCGGCAGCCGCCTGCGTGGCGTCGGCGTGCTGTCGGGGGGCGGCATGACCCGTGAAGCGGCGTTCGGCAAGCTCAATGCCCTGATCGGGGCCGGGCTCGACACCCAGGAAGTCCGCCGCCTGGTGGAACTGGACCTGTGCGGCGAGCTGCGCTGAACCCCGCTGACTGAAAGTACATAGTTACCCTTCTGTCTGTCTTGCCAGTTCTAGCATGCCGTAGCTGTTCATCCGACAGCCTCATGAACTGGCAAGACAGGAATTTCCATGCGTTCACTCCCTTCCGTGTCCCCTCCCGCACAAACCGTCACCCAATCCCTGCTCACCCAACTGTCCGTCGGCCCGGCGTTCCGAGAGGTCGCCGGGGTGCTGCTGCGCGACGCGTTGCAAACCCTCTACCCTCACTTGAATATCGACCCCACCGTGGCCCAGGTGGGCGCGCCGGATTGGACCATCGTGGGCGACCAGGTCATCGCCCTGGCGCCACGCTATCAAAGCCTGACGGGTGTACTCGTACGCCAGGCGATAATGGGCACGCCCACGCTCTACCTGGAGGGCAACCACTTTCTCATCCAGGACCAGACGCCCGGTTTACCCAAGCACCTGCCGGTGCGAATTGAACAGATCGGCAATCAGATAAACCTGCTCGCACCAGCCATGCTCAAAGCGTATCAGGAGCAGCAAGTCGAATTCTGGAACGACACCAACGGCCGTTCCGGGCCGCGCTGGCGAGAGTTGTCCAATACCTTGCGCAAAGTCTGGAATGTCCATCAGCTCGAAGGCTGGGATGCAACCGATTGCAGCCTGGCGCGCCAACTGTTCGCGGCCCCCGACGTGGCCGACAGGCCCGACAACGTCGACGGAAACGAAAAGCCACGGGCCTATTTGATCGATGTGGATGAAATCGATGGCACCGCCGTCAAGCATTTGTTCTTGCTCCCCATCGCAGTCCTGATAGGGCGCCGGCAAGGACGCGAAATCATCCTTAGCCATTCACTGCTGCACGGGTACGAAAAATTCGACTCGCTGGAGGCGATTGGCCGCTCATTGGAGGCACTGCTGCAAAAACTCGGGGGGAGTCATGAACTGCAGTGGCGCCTGGTGGAGCCCGCCGGGGACTTCTTCGATCACCAAGCCTGTGCATGGATAGCCCTGCAGGTGGCAATGGTCGACAAACTGGACGCCCAGGACCTGCAAGTCGTCGATCCGATGGACTCGGCGCTGCACACGCCGCCGGGCGCAATGGCCAGGCCAGCGGAGCCGATACCTGGGCCGGCCTGGTTCGACAGCACCCTGCCGGATTGGCTGCGCAAGGCATCGTCCAACGACCAGGTCGTGTACGCACGCCATTTGAAGGACCTGGCAGCTCTGCATAGCCTGCACGGCGGCCAATCGTTCCAGGACGGGATTGCCCCTATCGCGCAATACACCCTGGACGCCCTGCGTAGCCAGCTGCTCAAGGACCACGCCGATGCCGGCCGACTTAACCTCGACGCAATCCGTTTTCAAATCCAGAGCCCTGTGGTGCTGGGCAGCTTTACCATGCCCGGCCAAGTCGACACCCATACCTACAGCCTGGTGGAGCTGGCCCTGCAGAACCTGGCCGGCCTGCCGCTGGGCAACAAAAGCATTCGCCAGGAGAACGGCGGCACACCCCCTGCGTGGCTGACCGTCGATTACGTGGAGAACCTGGTTAAGCAGGTGGATATCGGCAAACACTACCCGGCGCTGGTACAACGCACACTGTTGGACGACGCGCACGAATCCGAGCGCCGCCAAGGCTTGTTTACCAGCCATCTGCGCATCCAGCTGCCATTGCTGGCCTTGCAATACAAGATCCGCCAGCAGGCCGGTGTCGATGAGCTGGGCTACCGCTATGTCGTCGCCGTGCTCGCATCCGAGCCGACCCAACGCCAGGTGCAGGGCCAGGTGATTGTGCTGCGCCCCTTGGCGTTCATCCCGGAAAACCGCCCAGGGAGTGCGGCGGATAGCGTCGCCAATATGTTTGTCATCGGCCCGCAGGACCCGGCGGCGGGCCCCTGCCTGCTGTACCGGCCGATGCTTGAGCCACCACTGAGCCAATACCCATCGCCAGCCAACCTGCTGTATGACATCCAGCAGTCTCCAGCGCTGCGCCGCTCGGTCCTGGCCTGGCTGGCGGACGACGTGCGCGAGGACTATTTGCACTACGTGTTTCCTGGTGAGCATTTATCACCGTGGACCGTGGTCGACTTTCTCGCCGACCCGTTCAAGCTTTGGAGCATGGGTGGAACGCTGAGCCTCGGCCAACAAACGCTGGAAGGCGACCTGTTCGAGCAGTTGTTCAAGGCCAATGCCAATGCGCTGGTGAAACAGGCGGACCAGCAATCGGTCTCCAACGCCGAGAGCCGCTGGGCGACGCTCAAACAAGCGGGCTGGCTGGCATTCAGTGCGGTGCTGCCGTTCCTGGGGCGAACCGTGAACAGCGCGGCCTGGATCTGGCAAATCATCGACCAGTGGCAAGCGGTGGTCGACGCCGAGGAACAACAGGATAAGCCCGCCGAATGGGCGGCGCTGACCGCCGTGCTCCTCAACCTCGGCATGGCCTTGGTGCTGCATGCCGCGCGGCGCGATCAACCGCCGCCGTCGAAACAGGGCAAAGTCATCCAAACGCAGCCGCCCGAGTTGCCGGCGCCACCCAAGGTATCCAGGCAACTGCCGACCTTGCCGGCCCATGAACTGCCCGCCGGCCATCGCCAGGGGCTGCACAGCTTTGGCGCCGTGACCCGTGACGCACGGCAATTGGCGCAGGCCCTGGACAGTTTCAAGGTCGATAAGCCCGTCGATTTGGGGGCTCAGGCTGAAGCCGGCCTGCACAGGCATCTCTACCCCCACGCTGGAAAGTGGTACGCCCCAGTGGGCACGCGGTGGTTCGAAGTCATCGTGGATGACAACGACAACGTACGTGTCCAGGCCCCGGAGCAGCCCACCCGCCTCGGTCCTCTGCTGATCGCAAATCGCCGCGGCGAATGGTTTATCGATACACGCCTGCGCCTGCTGGGGGGTGGGCCGAAAAAACTCATCGCCAAAGCCAAGACCCAAGCCGAGACGCAAGCCCAGGTGCTGCGCACACGCCTGAGCGCCTTCGAAAGCCAGAAACAATCCGCGCAAGAGCAACTGCAACTTGCCCAGCAAGCCATGCAGGATGCTCCGTCGACCTCGCAAGAGGCGCAACGCCAACACTACCTGCAGACGCTGGAAACGCAGCGCAATGATTACGAAACCGCCTTGCAAAACTTCAAGGCCCTGAATGTGTTCACCCCCACCTCCAACTTTCTGCAAGGCTCCCTGGGCTACCTCAAGGCCCAACTGAGCCTCAGCCAGGCAGGCATCCAGGAGTCGCTCAAACGCTTTACGCCCAAGATCGAAACCGTCCTGGAACAGATCGAGCGCCAAGCCGAGGTGCCCACAGAGCGTCATATTGGTGACGCGCGGGAAATGAGTGAGCTGAGCCAGGACATGATCAACCGCCTGGAGTATGTGCAAACACGCTTTACCGAGCTCAAACAGCTGTCGCGCGAAGGCCTGGAGCTGATGGTGAGTGCCTCTCGGCAGTTGCCGTCCTACACCGTCGATGACCTCAAGGCCCTGCGAGTGACGCTCTCACGTAACCTGTGCCTGCAGGAACACTCCACCCAAACCGTCCACAGCGCCTGGTCAGCACTGGATCAAATCGTCGACGTCGCCGACATCGCCATTCAGAGCCTGCGCGATACCTTGCAAGAGCGTAGCGAAACGCGCCTGGATGAACGTATCGATACACTCGGCAGCCTCCTTGAGCAATTCAGCGTACTCGACGAACGCCTGCAGGACTTTCCCGACGAGTTCGGCGAGCCCGTGCAGCAGTCACCCCTGAACCAATTACGCGAACAACTGCGTGAGTTCCGGCAACGGGCCGCGAGCCACCTGGCCACACTCGCCGCAGAAAGAAGCCATGTACGCACCCGGCCCACGCCGCCACCGACGCCTCCCAGGCCGCGCAAGCGGTTTATCCGCACGCGCTTCAACGGCATGCTTATTGGTGAGCCCCGGCTCTCCGAGGTCGGGCTGGATACCGGGCTGGTGGATGTGCACTCTCCGCTGACCCACAAAGTCGTCGCCACCTTCCACGAAAAACAACCCGGTGTCTGGGTCCAGCGCGTGAGCGACCACCGCACACCGCCTCCCACGGTCGACCTTTCAGTGAGCCTCAACGAAGGCCAACAGTTGCTCAATGGGCTGGTGGCATTCAAAGCGCGCGCCACTGCCTTGGCGGGCCAACCCAAACGCACGGCGATCGGCATCGAACATCTGTATCACCAGCATGCCCAGCATCTGGAGCAAGCCAGCGGTGCGATTGAAGAGGCCCTGACCCGCAGCAACGACACCGGCAGCAGCCAGCCCTTGGCCGCCAGCCTCAGCCGACAGCTCAGCGAGGCCGCACAGACGCTGTACCAACAGGCCAACCTCCACGTCATACGGATGCTCAAGGAACAGCCTCCTACCCCTTCAAGCGTGGAATGGCTCAAGGCGCGCAATGAAATCACCATCAAGCGATCGATCAAGCGGCGTCGCATCAAATCGCCGAAACCGGATTATCTCGACGAGTACACCCTCACCGATAACACCACGCGCCAGCCGCTGTGGTATGCCCACTTTCATTACTCAAGCACGTGGGCAAACGCCAGGAGTTTCCTCAGTGCGCGCTTGAAAACGCCACAGGAGCACGGCCTGGGCGCAGCGGCGGACCTCAGCGCAAAGCTCACGCCCGAGCAGCAGATTGACTTCCTGCGCAGCGAAATCAGCCAACAGCAGGCCCTGGCGTTGTTCTTCAAGCCCGCCAGCGGCACGTAACTTGCTCGGCTCCAGCACCTCAACGGCTGGAACCGAGCATGCTGCACACGCACCTCACCACCCTGAATGCCGTGTCCCTGGTACTCAACGCGTTCAACGCCGAGGGCACGGTACGTGACGCCTTGCTGGCCGGCAGCGGTATCGCCAGCATCGACTTGAGCCGCGCCGACAGCCGCATCACCGCCCAGCAGGAAATGCAGGTGTGCGCCAATGCCGTAGCCTTGCGCCGCGACATCGGCCTGGAGCTGGGCCGGCGCATGCACGTGTCGTCCTATGGCTTGCTGGGCTATGCCTTGCTCACCAGTGCCACCTTCGGTGACGCTTTGCGCCTGGCCCTGCGCTACCCGGCGCTGTTGGGAACACTGTTCAGCCTGAGCCTGGAGGAAGCTGGCGACCAGCTCTGGCTGCGCGCGGACGATTACTGCGAGAGCCCGGCGCTCAAAGCCTTCAATGTCGAGTTCTGCGTGGTGTCGCTCAACGTCATCTGCAATGACTTGCTGGGCCGCGCGCTGCCCCTGCGCGGCGCGCGGTTCGATTACCCTGCACCGGAGTATGCCGCCGACTACCGTCAACATTTCGCATGCCCGGTGCACTTCGACGCCGGCACCAATGCCTTTGCGTTCGACCGACACTGGCTGGCGTACCCCCTGCCGTTGGCCGACGCCGTCACCCACCGCGCCATGGTCGAGCGCTGCCGCAAACAAAACACCGAACTCACCGGGCGCCAGGCGTGGCTCGGGCGTATCCGCCAGCTGTTGGCCGCACAACTTCATGCCGCGCCGGGTGTGGAAGGCCTGGCGCTACAGATGAACTGCTCGCCGCGCACCTTGCGTCGCCACCTGCACGCGTTGGGCTGCAGCTATCAGGAACTGCTCGATGAGTTGCGTTTCGAACGCGCCAAACAGTGGCTGGCTGAAGATGAATGGCCGATTTACCGCATCGCCGAAGCCTTGGGCTTCAGCGAAACCGCCAGCTTCCGTCACGCCTTTGTGCGCTGGAGTGGCGTGACGCCGAGCCAGTTCCGTAGCTGATCATCCGGCAGGGACGTCACCGCGGACACATATTCTGGCCACATTTATCCCCTTTTGGCCGCTCCTGTCGTTCTCCAGAACCCGGCGCATCGCAACACTGCAAGGCATGCCAATCAGCCTGCGGAGAACAACAAGATGCTGACGATCTATTCCCACGATCATCATCTGCACCACGGCCGGTGCGAATTGATGGACGGGCAATTGATGCCGTGTTTCGAAATGCCGTCGCGCGCCGACCACGTCCTGCAACGGGTCAAGGAGCGCCACCTGGGCCCGGTGCAGGCCCCGCAGGATTTTGGCCTCGCACCGCTGCAACGCATTCACGACCCGGCCTACCTGGCGTTCTTCAAAGACGCCTGGCAGCGCTGGACCGCCTACGGTCAGGACGGTGACCTGCTGCCCTACACCTGGCCCGCCCGTACGTTGCGCCAGGTGATACCGAGCAGCCTGCACGGGCAATTGGGCTATTACAGCTTCGACGCTGGCGCACCGATCACCGCCGGCACCTGGCAAGCCGCTTACAGCGCGGCCCAGGTCGCGCTGACCGCACAACAGGCGATCCAGCAAGGCGCACCCGCGGCCTTCGCGCTGTGTCGCCCGCCGGGGCATCATGCGGCCAGCGATGTGATGGGCGGTTATTGCTACCTCAACAACGCCGCCATCGCTGCCCAGGCATTTCTCGACCAAGGCCATACGCGGGTCGCGATCCTGGATGTGGATTACCACCACGGTAATGGCACCCAGTCGATTTTCTATCAGCGCAGCGATGTGCTGTTTACCTCGATTCACGGCGACCCCGAGGCAGAATTTCCGTTTTTCCTGGGCTATGCCGATGAGCTGGGCGAAGGCGCCGGCGAAGGTTTCAACTTCAACTACCCTTTGCCGGCCGGCTCGGGCTGGGAGCCCTGGAGTGCGGCGCTGGATCAAGCCTGCGGGCAAATCGAGCGTTATGGCGCCGACGTCATCGTCGTGTCCCTGGGCGTGGACACATTCAAGGACGACCCTATTTCGCAGTTCAAGCTCGACAGCCCCGACTACCTGGCGATGGGCGCACGCATCGCACGCCTGGGCAAGCCGACGCTGTTTGTGATGGAAGGCGGTTACGCCGTGGAAGAAATCGGCATCAACGCCGTCAACGTTCTCGAAGGTTTTGAGGGATACGCCCAATGAACATGCTCAAGTCACTCGTCCTCTGCGCAGCCGTTTTCGGCAGCGCAGCCCATGCCGAGGAAAAAACCCTGCGGGTCTACAATTGGTTCGACTACATCACGCCCAAGGCGCTGGAGGACTTCAAGGCGCAAAACCCGCAGACCAAACTGATCTACGACATCTTTGATACCAACGAAGCCCTGGAAGCCAAGCTGCTGGCCGGCAACTCCGGGTACGACGTGGTGGTGCCGTCCAACATGTTCCTGGCCAAGCAGATCGAGGCCGGCGTGTTCCAGCCCCTGGACCGCAGCCAGTTGCCGAACTGGAACCACCTGGACCCCAAGCTGATGAAGCTGATCGAGGCCAACGACCCCGGCAACAAGTTCGCCGTGCCCTACATGTACGGCACCATCCTGATCGGCTTCAACCCGGACAAGGTCAAGGCCGCACTCGGTGAAAACGCACCGGTGGACAGCTGGGACCTGATCTTCAAGCCGGAGAACATCAGCAAGCTCAAGCAATGCGGGGTGGCCCTGCTCGACTCGCCGTCGGAAATCCTGCCGCTGGCCCTGCAGTACCTGGGCCTGGACCCCAACAGCAACAACCCCAAGGACTATGAAAAAGCCGAAGCGTTGCTGCTCAAGGTCCGCCCCTACATCACCTACTTCCACTCCTCCAAGTACATGGCCGACATCGCCAACGGCGACATCTGCGTGGCCGTGGGTTACTCCGGCAGCTTCTCCCAGGCCGCCAACCGTGCCAAGGAAGCCAAGAACGGCGTACACGTGGACATGCGCTTGCCCAAGGAAGGCGCGCCGATCTGGTTCGACATGCTCGCCCTTCCCAAGGGCGCGAAAAACCCACAGGACGCCTACGCCTTTATCAATTACCTGCTGCAACCTCAGGTGATTGCGCCAATCAGCGATTTCGTCGGTTACCCCAACCCGAACAAAGACGCTACCGAGTTGGTCGACCTGGCCATTCGTAACAATCCCAACCTGTATCCCACCGAGGCGGCGATGGCCACGCTGTATACCTTGAAGCCGCTGGACAGCAAGGCCGAGCGTGCCAGAACCCGGGCCTGGACCAAGATCAAGTCCGGCACCTGAACCCAGGCGCCGCGCAGCCTATACCCTCCCTGGCCCTGCGCGGCGCTATCTAATCACCACCCGATGCCTGCCCCGCCTGGTTAGTTTTCCGTCGCAAGGGCGCCGCCCGCTGGCGCCGATCACAGCCAGGAAAAACCATGAGCGCACTCCCCTCACCATCGACAACCGCCACCCCCACCGCCGCCCTGCGCCAGCAAACGCTCCTCAAGGCTCTCGGCGGCGGCGGGCCGAGCATTCAGGACGTCGCCAAAGCGTTGTTGACCCGAGAGTTCAAGGCGCTTTATCCAAACCTGGACCTCGACCCCGATACCACGCTGGTGGTGACCCCACTCTGGACACTTGTCGAGGACGAGTTGTTTTGCCAGGAGATGGCCTACGAGACCTTGACCCAGGTCCTGCTCCGCCAATTCCTGGACAAAACCCAGGCCAACTACGTCGAAGGCGAGCACTTTCTGGCCCATGCGCCGCTGTCGCAAACGCCCGTTCACCTGGAGGTCAGCATTGAGCGGGTTGCCAACCTGCTCAACGAGCTCGCGCCGGTGTTCAGCTTTGAATTCAAAGAGCAACAACTGGCGTTCTGGAACGCGAGCAGCCAGGGCGATCCGCATTGGCATCAGTTGTCCGAGGGGCTAAGACGGGCCCTGAATGTCGCGCCGATCGGAGACTGGAACGCCGATGCCTGCGCGATTGCCCAGGCTGTCTCGGCCTATCCCGACAAACAGCAGCGCGATATCCATCGCCCCGAGATGGCCGACATAAAGGTGTGCCTGATAGATGTTGACCGCTCAAGCCAGGCGCTGCTCACACACATGCTGCTGCTCGGTGTAGCAGTCATGGCGGGGCGTTATCGCGAGCGCGACGTGCTGCTGATGTATACCGTCGAGTACGGGTATGAAACCTTCGATTCCATGCAGACCCTCAGCAATCTGATACGCCAGCGACTGGTGCCCGCGCAGGCCTCGGAACCACTGTCCTGGCGTCTGGTTGAGCCCGAGGGCAACTTTTTCGATCATATGGCCTGGACGCTGATCGACCTGCAATTGCGAACCATCGAGACCCTCGATCTCAAGGAAGCGACGCAGGACGTATTCAGCCTCGACCTGTCACAGACAAGCCCCCACCATGCCGTCGTGCAGGCGCGCGTCGACAAGCTTCGCGCCGCGATCCCGGAGTGGTTGCGCGATGCTTCCGTGCAAGACCTGAACGCCTACAGCCAATACTTGATCGAGCTGAGCGCCGTGCGCAACAAGGCGCATGGTGACCTGTTCGAAATCCCATCGATCAATGCCTTTGCGCAACAGAAAATGCGCGAGGCGATCATCGCCGACAAGGCCACGCAAAGCGCCGATACCCTGCCGCTCGACACACTGCAGATCACGCGCACCGAAAGCTTCACGGTGGGGGCGCTTGTCCTGCCCAACCCCCTTGAACGCCATACCCAGACCCTGGGTGAGTACGCCTTGAGCAACTCGCCCCCGTACCTGGCCAGCATCCGCTTCACGCACGGCCAAAGCGTTCCCGACTGGCTGACGCCGGAGTACCTGACAGGCATCGCCAAGCAGGTGAACATCGGTGAGGCGTACCCGCAACTGATCAAAAGCAAACTGCTCGATGACCCGGTTCAAGCCCCGCTGCAAAAGCAGATGTACCAGCGTCAGTTGCGCTCGCTGCTACCGTTGCTGGCGCTCGAATGCAAAGTCCGGCAACTGGGCGATGTCGATGAACAGGGCTACGGCTATATCAATACACTGCTGCAGCCCGGCCAAGACAGTCGACGCCCCATTGTGGTCAGGCCGCTGACCCTGTACCCCCAACACCGCATCAGCAGCACCAACGACAACGTCCTCAACATGTTCGTGATTGGTCCAAGGGACCCGGATGACGGCCCATGCCTGCTCTACCGGCCGCTGATGGAGCGGCCGCTGTTGCAGTTCCAATCGTTCCAGAACCTGTTGTATGCCGTGCATCAGCCCGGAGAGTTACGCGACTCGGTGCTCGCCTGGCTGCCGAATAGAGCCTTGAGCTTCAATTATTCACAATATGTCTTCCCGGTTGGCTTGCCGTCTCCGTGGCTGGCCATGCAAAACCTGTCGGAGCCGTTGAGCCTGCTGGAGTGGTCGGGGCCGGTGTTCCTGTTGACCACGGAGCTGACCGGCGATGTATTTGCGGCCTTCTATGACGCCAATACCCTGGCCATGATCGAGCTGGCTGATCGCCAATCGCTGTCCAATGCCGAGAGGCGCTGGGCGCTGCTGCAAGACAGCGGCTGGGCGGTGTTCAATGCCGCGTCGGGTTTCTTGAATGGCTATGCCGGCGCGGCGGTCTGGGCCTGGCAGGCCATCAATGAAGTCCAGCAAGCCCTCGACGCTCACCAGCAAGGCAATACGTTGGTGGAATGGACACGGGTGGGAGATGTACTGATGGCCCTGGCGATACTCCTGATCCATCACGCCAACCAGCGCCGCCAGACCGGGACCGTAGCCGAGAAGCTCATCGCCACCAAACCCGCCTCGCCCGTCACCAATCCCGCGCTCACGGTGTTACCCACCCTTGCCGCCGACGGCGAGTTGCCCCACAGCGAATACGCGACCATCGCCCTGGACGGCTCGGTGCCACGGCGTACGCCCGAACAACTGGACAGCTTCCTCGACACCCTCAAGGTCACGCCACCGGACCTCAACGATCCGCAGCTCAGCACCGTCGCCTCACCGACCATTCCACCGCTGTATCAGTTGCACAACAAAGCCTTCGCCCAGGTCGAGCAACGCTGGTTCGAGGTGATCGAAGACGCCGATGAAACTATCCTGATCCGTAACCCTCAGCACCCATCCCGCAGTGGCCCCCGGCTGGTTCATCACGACAACGAAACGTGGCATATCAATACCGAACTGCGTTTGCTGGGCAGCGGCCGAAGCCTGAAAAGCCAACTCAGGGCGTCACGGCTGGCCAAGACGCAACGTCGACAGGTGCTGGAGCAACAGCTCAAGACCCTGCGCGAACAGGAAGCCGGCGCGCAGCAAGAGTTAAGTACCGCGCGTAAGCAATTCACCTCCGGTCAAGACCCCTCATCAGAACAGCGCTACCTGGACCAGCTCGATGCCCTGGCAGAGCTTTACCAGCAATCGCTGACTCAACTGCAAGCATGGCGCGAAGCTGGCGGGACGTTGGGCTATGCCCAAGAGTTGTTCCGCTTGAGCGCCGAACACCACAAGCACCTCAACCTGTGGCTGTCAGTCCAACGCAATCGCTATGTAGAGGCCATGACACAGGTGATGCTCAGCCTGGGTGACGAAACGGTCGAGATGCCGGTGCTGGTGGGCAACATCACACGCATGACCGAGCTGGGTAATTCCATGACGACCCGGCTGACAGGCTTGAACCAGTCACTCGAGCTTCTACCGGCGGTGGGCGCGGCAGGCATCATTGCGGCCGAGCGGTTGAACGCCCTGGGACCGCGCTTCACTCAGTGGGATTTCAAGACCAACGAAATGTCGACGATGCTCGAGCTCTGCGTGCGAGAACAAGCCGCGGCAAACATGGAAGAGGCGCGCACAGCCGTGGGTTTTGTGGTGGAGCGTGCCGCGCAGGCCAGCAAAGAAATGGCCCTGATGGTGCGCGAAACCGACGTACAGCCCGTGCCTGAAGAACGCGGCGAACGCTTGCTCAATATCCTTGATGAATACGTCAGCGTCAGCCAGCGTATCGACGAGCTGCCTGTGGATTTTCCCGAGCTGGTAGAGCCCGCCCAACTGTTGCGCCTTAAAACCCTGGTGGGCGAGTTTCAAGCGTTGACGCAGACGAGACTCAACGAGCTGCTCTCACAGACCGAACAACTCACAAGCCGGCCTGGAAAGCCCGCCATTGCAGGGCCGTCACGCTCGCGTGCCAAGGTCAGCGTCAGCAAAACCCGGCCTCGCGACTTGCCGGCCAAGCCCAGTGATACGCCTAAACAGGAACCCTTGGGCGTGATCCAACCCAGACCTCCCCGCCCGGCGATACCCAGCAGCGACTACACCGAGGCGGTGCGCGCCGCGCTGGACCTGAGCCTGGACATCCACGGGTTTATCCAGCGAACGCAGCAGGATGCGCTCAGGCCCAAACGTGTCCCGGTGGACATGCAGGATATTCTCGAGCAGCAAGCCACGCGGCTGGAGCAGGCCGCCGACATCATCGATAGGCTGGATGCCGACGCTCAACGGAAAAATAAGCTGCTGCCGATCACGTTATTGCCGACGGAGTTGCGCGAAGGCGCCACCCGGATGCGACGCGAAGGTATCGCCCTGCGCGCGAAGATGCTCAAGGCCCGCAAGCCGCGCCAGGCAGACTTTCACTGGTTGCTGGAGCACGGCCAGGTTCGGTTGGTGCGTAACGACGCCGGCCGAATCAAAACCCGCCAATACCAGGATTATTTCCAGGAGTATCAGATTCTCGACACTGCCAACCGCGACCAACCCCTGTGGCTGGCGCACTTTCACTACCCGGCGCTCACCACCCCGGCCTCCCGCTTTAGCGCCGCGCACCTGAAAATCGCCGAGCAACACTTGCAGCAGTTCTCCGACGAGACCCGGCAAGCCTTGTCCACCCGCACCCCTTGGGACAACCAGCTGCGCAAACTCACTGACCCGCTGTTGCAGGCTGAATTCCTGAAATTGGAGCCCTCCCGACGCTGACCCGGCGCTTCAGGCTTCGAGTTGCCAGGCCCTGCGCAAGCGTGCCAACGCTTCACCGATAGCGATCTCGGGCACTGCCGCGAACCCCAGCACCAGGCCGGCGCGTTGATCCGGCGCAGTGCTGGAGCCCGGCAGCCAATAGCTGCTCAAGCCATTGACCTCGACGTCGACCGCACGGGCCTGGGCCAGCAGTTGCTGCTCGCGGGCCAGACTGTCTACCCGAACCGTGAGGTGCAGTCCCGCCGCGACGCTGGGCAGGCTGCCCACGCCCGGTATTTCAGCCGGCCAGCCGGCCAGCAAGGCGTTACGCCGGCTCAACGCGGCGCGGCGCATGCGCCGGATGTGGCGCTGGAAATGCCCTGCCGCCATAAACTCCGCCATCACCGCTTGCGTGCTGACCTCCGAGTGCCTCACGTCCACCGCGCGGCGCCGGGTAAACGCCTCCACACAACTGCGGGGCAATACCAGGTAGCCCAGGCGCAGCGCCGGAAAAGCCACTTTGCCGAAGGTGCCGACGTACAACACCCGCCCACTGCGATCCAGTGCGGCCAACGGCGCCAGCGGCGCGCCGCTGTAGCGGTACTCGCCGTCGTAGTCGTCTTCAATGATCCAGCCGCCCGTGCGCTCGGCCCACGCCAGCAACTCCAGGCGCCGGGCCAGGCTCATGACCACGCCGGTAGGGTACTGATGGGACGGCGTGACGTAGACCAGGCGGCAATCATCGAGCGCATTGAGGGCGGCGCAGTCGATGCCGTCGTTGTCCACCGCCACACCCTGGAGTTGCGCGCCCGCAATCGCAAAGGCATGCCCGGCCGCCCGATAGCCTGGGTTTTCCACAGCCACCGTGTCCCCTGGCGTCACCAGCAACTGTGCACAAAGGCTTATCGCCTGTTGCGCGCCGCAGGTGATCACTATTTGTTCAGCCGTGCACTGCATGCCCCGCGAACTGCGCAAGTAGGCCGCAATCAGGCCACGTAAGCGCTCATCCCCTGCCGGGTTGCCATAGCAGAGTTGCTGCAAGTCCGGCTTGCGCCAGAAAGCCGCATTCAGCTTGGCCCAGACGTCGAACGGGAACAGATCGAATGCGGGTACGCCGACCCGAAACGCCCGTGGTGGGCCGCCGGGAGGCAGAGGCAAATGGTTGCTTTGCAAGCGGCCCAGGGCCGGGCTGTGGATAACTTCCTGGATGGAATCGCCCACTGAAAAGGGACGTTTTGTGGATAAACCTGGGGATAAGCCTGTTGAAAACCCTGTGGATACTTTTGTGGATAGTTTTTTGCCTAGGTCTTCGGTTGTCGGCAATTGCGCCACATAGGTACCGTCGCCGACCCGCCCTTCGATAAACCCTTCGGCGTATAGCTGATCGTAGGCCCGCACCACGCTGTTGCGGGAAATCGCCAAAGCCGCCGCCAGATCGCGGCTGGCCGGCAACCGCGTGCCACTGACCAGGCGCCCGTCCAGTACCCGCTGGCGCAGCGCCTGGTAGAGCTGGCGAGTGAGCCCCTGGCGGCGATCCAGCTCGATACCGGCAGGGTTGAACGACAACGGAGGTTGGAGGGTCGGCACGGAATTGGACCTATGAAATGAGCGTTAGATGGCTCTTACAACGAACCATTAGCCTGCCTAGGATGCTGGCATTCGCCAAGGAAAATATTCATGTACACACCACGCGCCTTCGCCCTCGACGACTTGCCCGAAATCCAGCAACTGATCCAGCACACGCGCCTGGCGCAGTTGGTGACCTTTGGCGAACAAGGCCTGCAGGCCAGCCACTTGCCGCTGCTGCTCAACCCCGATGAAGGGCCCAATGGCACGCTTTATGGGCACCTGGCCAAAGCCAATCGGCAATGGCATGACTTGCGCAATGGCAGCGACGCTCTGGTGATCTTTGCGGGCGCCGAGGCCTATATCAGCCCGGCGTTCTACCCGGCCAAGGCGGAACACGGCAAAGTGGTGCCGACCTGGAACTACATGGCCGTCCACGCATACGGCAAGGCCGAGGTGTTCACCGATGCCGAGCGCCTGCTCACCCTGGTCAGCGCCCTGACTGATCGGCACGAAGCCGGTCGCGCCCAACCCTGGGCCGTCAGCGATGCTCCGGCCGACTATATCGAGGGCATGCTCAAGGCGATTGTCGGTTTCGCCCTGCCGATGGATCGCTTGATCGGCAAGCGCAAACTCAGCCAGAACCGCAGCGCGGCGGACATCGCCGGTGTGCGCGAAGGTTTGGCTGCCAGCCAGGACGTACGCGACCAGACCCTCGCGCGTTTTATTCCCCAAGGAGTTTCAGAATGAGCCAGATCGACATCCGCCCGGTCACCGCCGCCGACCACGCGGCGTGGCTGCCGCTGTGGCAGGCGTACTTGAGGTTCTACAACACCGAGTTGCCGGACGCGGTGAGCCAAAGCACCTGGCAACGCCTGATCGATGCCAGCGAACCGACCCACTCCGCGCTGGCCTGGCAGGATGGCAAGGCGGTGGGCATGGTCAATTTCATCTACCACCGTTCCAATTGGAGCATCGAGAATTCCTGCTACCTGCAAGACCTGTTGGTGGACCCGGCCCAACGCGGCACCGGCGTGGGCCGCAAACTGATCGAGTTCGTCTACGCCACCGCCAAGGCCGACGGCTGCTGCAAGGTGCACTGGCTGACCCACGAGACCAACGCCACGGCGATCCGGCTGTACGAACGCATCGCCGAACGCCCAGGCTTCATCCAATTTCGCAAAGGCCTTTAAGGAGCACAGCATGACCACTTCCCTCGCCGACTGGAAAGGTGCCCCGGCGCCCACCGCGCACCTGCTCGAAGGGCGCTTCATCCGCCTGGAGAAACTCGACCCCGCACGCCACGCCGATCAGTTGTGGCAAGCCCTCGAAGGCCCCGGTGCCGACCCCAAGCTGTGGGACTACTTGCCCTACGGCCCGTTTGCCGAGCGCGCCGCCTTCGATGCCTGGTTGAACAACCACGCGGCCAATAGCGACCCATACTTCTTCTGCGTGGTCGACCGCGCCAGCAGCCAAGTGCAGGGCATTCTCAGCCTGATGTCCATCGTCCCGGCCCAGGGCCGTATCGAAATCGGCCACGTCACCTTCGGCGCGCCGATGCAGCGTTCACCGAAAAGCACGGAAGCGGTGTACCTGCTGGCCAAGTACGCGTTCGAACAGGGCTACCGCCGCCTGGAATGGAAGTGCAACAACGGCAATGCCCGCTCCAAATATGCAGCCGAGCGGCTGGGGTTCAGTTTTGAGGGGGTGTTCCGCCAGCACATGGTGGTGAAGGGGCAGAACCGCGACACCGCGTGGTATTCGATCCTGGATGGGGAATGGCCAGCGGTGGGGGCGGCCTTTGAGGAATGGTTGTCGGAGGCGAATCAGAGCGGTTCGGGGCAACTGAAAACGCTGGCCGAATGCCGGGCGTAGACCTCACAACAGGCACCTGACACCTGCGCGGGCTTGCTCCGCGAATGCGCCGTGTCAGTCGGTTTCAAGTTGACTGAGACACTGCTTTCGCGAGCAAACCGGCTCCCACATTTTTGAACTGCGGTGGCTCAGCCCCTCAGTTTCTCGGCCAGCACGGCAATATGCTCCGGCCCGATCCCGCAGCAACCGCCCAGGTGACTGGCGCCGCGCTTTTGCCAATCGGCCGCCCAGTGCAGATAGCCAGGTGGGTCGAGGTCCTCGCGCAGCGGGTCCAGGCCGTCGTTGGCCGTGGCTTCCTTGGGTTGCGGCGGGAAGGCGTTGGCGTAGGCGCCGATCTGGATCGCGACGCCCAGTCGCTCGAAGGTTTGGCGCGCGGCATCGATGGCGGCACCGATCACTTCCGGCTGGCTGCAGTTGAACAGCAACACCTGCACGCCCAACTGCGCAGCCGCCTCGGCGGCGTCCGCCACCGGCTCGCCGGAGCGCAGGCGCGGGACGTCGTCGGTGTCTTCATCTTTCAAGGTAAACGACAGCCAGAATGGCTTGCCGTCCTGAGGCAGACCCGCCTTGATCGCCCGCGCCTCGACGATGGAACTCTGGGTTTCCGCCAGCCACAGGTCGACATGGGCCGCCAACCCCTGCACCAGCGGTGCCAGCAACTCTGCTGCGCGCTGCGCTTCAAACAGGTCAGGACGGTAGGAGCCAAACAGCGGCGGCAGTGAGCCGGCGACGCGCACATTTTTGCCCGAAGCCGTCACAGCCCGTCGCGCCAACTCCCCCGCCAACGCCGCCAGGGCCTGGCCCTCTGCCGCAAACCGTGCTTCACCGATGTGAAAGGGCACCACCGCATAACTGTTGCTGGTGATCACGTTGGCACCGCTGTCGATATAAGCAGCGTGCACCGCTTCTACCGCCTGCGGCGCCTCGCTCAAGGCCAGCGCCGACCACTCCGGCTGGCGGAACGGCGCGCCACGGCGTTGCAGTTCACGGCCCATGCCACCATCGAGAATTACTGTTTCTGCGCCCATATGCCTTTTACTCATAAGCTTATGAAAATAACTCACTATGAGAGTCGTTCTTATAACTATTTAATACGTTCAATTCGATTCATACCAACTCTTTTTTCTAAAGGTGCGCTGCTTGAAACTTAAACCGTTAGTGGCCCTGTGCCTGATGACACTGGCCGCGTCCACCCAGGCCTTTGGGGGTGCCACGCTGGACCGCATCGAACAGAAAAAGGAACTGGTGGGCGTGCTGATGGAAAGCTATCCGCCGTTCTCGTTCCTCAATGACCAGAACCAGCTCGACGGCTTCGATGTGGACGTGGCCAAGGCCGTGGCGCAAAAGTTGGGTGTGAAGCTGCGCCTGGAAACCCCCTCGTGGGACGTGATCGCCGCCGGCCGCTGGAGCGGGCGCTACGACATCTGCATCTGCTCCATGACCCCGAGCAAGGCGCGCGCCGAGGTGTTCGACTTCCCGGTGGAGTACTACGCCTCCCCGGCGGTGATCGTGGTCAATGCCAAGGACGATCGCATCCACGCCGCCAAGGACCTGAGCGGCAAGAAAGTCGGCCTCACCAGCGCCTCCAGCTATGAAAGCTACCTGAACAAGAACCTGGTGATCGAAGGCGCCGAAGACACCCCGTTGCAATACCCTTTCGAGAACGTGCAGATCGCCCCGTACGACACCGACAACGTGGCCTTTCAAGACCTCGGCCTGGGCGCGGGCGTGCGTCTGGACGCGATCCTCACCAACCTGGTCACCGCGCAGCCGCGCCTGACCCAGGACAAGCGCTTCAAGCTGGCTGGCGAGCCGCTGTACTCGGAGCCGAACTCGGTGGCCATCGAGAAAGGCGACGCCGCGTGGGACAGCAAAGTGCGCGAGGTGTTTGCCCAGCTCAAACAGGACGGCACCTTGAGCAAACTGTCGCAAAAGTGGATCGGCGCCGATATCAGCCGATGACACCGTCCAACCCCCCTTACTGCACCGCCTGCTGGGCTTTCGCACACGGCTTTACCTGACCTGGGCGGCACTGTTCGCCCTGTTTGCCAGCTTCTTCCTGAGCTTTGATCTGAAGTTCTCGATCATCCTCGACAAGCTGCCCAATCTGGTTGGCGTTCACCTGGCACCCAATGGCTTCCTGCAAGGCGCTGCGCTGACGGTGTTCTTGTGCCTGTGTTCGATGCTCGCTTCATCGCTGCTGGGCTTTATCACTGCCCTCGGGCGCTTGTCGAAAAGCGCCGTGGCCTTTGGTATCGCCAGCTTCTACGCCTCATTCTTTCGCGGTACGCCGCTGCTGATCCAGATCCTGTTGATCTACCTGGGCCTGCCGCAACTGGGCCTGGTGCCCGGTGCCATCGTCGCCGGAATCATCGCGTTGTCGCTGAACTATGGCGCTTACCTGAGCGAGATTTTCCGCGCCGGTATCCTGGGTGTGCCCCAGGGTCAACGCGAAGCCGCCCTGGCCCTGGGCATGCGCGACAGTGCGATCTTCTGGCACGTCACCCTGCCCCAGGCCATGCGCACCATTGTTCCACCCGCCACCAACCAGTTCATCTCCATGCTTAAAGACTCGTCGCTGATCTCGGTGATGGGGGTATGGGAAGTGATGTTCCTCGCGCAATCCTACGGTCGTTCCAGCTATCGCTACATCGAGATGCTGACAACGGCTGCGATCATCTACTGGGTCATGTCCCTGGGGCTGGAGTTGATCCAGGCACGTCTGGAGCGGCATTACGGCAAGGGCTATGTAAGGCGTGGATGAAGGTCATGAGAGTAACACCCGATCTCAACCCGACCGCGCCAATGGGCTGAGGTTTTAATCGCAGCAGACTAGAGACATCTCCCGCAAACGAGGCGTACCTGGCCTGACAGTTATCCCTCCAGCCCCCCGCTAAATTCCACCGCCTCATATATCAAGAGGTGGGTTTAGATGGCGTTTATACAGAAACAACTCGCACTGGCTATCACCCTGACGCTGGGGGCCGCCGGTGCTCAATACGCTCAGGCACGTGGCGACATGGAGCCAGACAGCGAGTGGCTTGACCAGGCCGAGATGAACAGCGAGAAAACGCGTTTCGAGCCGGCCATTCCGGCACCCGGAGACTTCTACTTCGCCGACCATGCCACCAGCCGCAATGGCCTGAGCGTGGCACGCGTATTGGACTCGGCTGTGGATGCACTGCTGGCATCGGGTGAACTGAGCGAGTGGGAACAGTCTCAACTTGAAAATTACGGCCTGTATCTGGGAAGCCTGGAACCGGGCCGCGTGGGTGCGGTGCTTGAACAATTGGCTGGCAGCCAGAACGCCAACCTGGGCACTGCCACCCAAAACAGCCTGAAACAGCTGAACGCCAGCCTGCTGTCGGCGATACGTCAGGTGGATAACGATACCGCCGAGGGCGCTCGTGTGTGGGTGCAGGCCTTGGGCAGTGCCGGCCACCTCGATGCCCGGCACGGCAGCGCCGGCCTGAACCAGCGCGGCCAAGGGCTTTTACTGGGTGCCGACTGGTCAATCGACCACGCCTGGCGCATCGGCGTGGTGGGCGGCAAGTCGGGCAGCGATCTCAACGCCAGGCGCTTCAAGGGCGAGTTGGACAGCTGGCACCTGGGCGCTTATGCGGTACGCCAGGACGGGCCCCTGGCGTTACGCCTGGGCGCGCTGTACAGCCGCCATACCGGGCAAAACACACGCGATGTCGATTTCGACTTCATCAATTACCGCGAACACCTCACAGGCAAGTACAACGCCCAAAGCCAAAACGCATTCGCTGAACTGGGCTATCAGTTCGACAGCGGCGGCTTGCGCATCGAGCCGGTTGCCGGCATCGGGTTTCAGCGTTATCACCGCGAGCGCTTCCAGGAAAAAGGCGGTTACAGCGCGCTGAACGTCGGAGCGCAGACCCAGGAAAATCTCAGCAGCACCTTGGGCGTTCGCTTGACCCACGACTTTACGCTGGGCAACCAAATAACCCTCAAACCGCACCTGAGCACCAGCTGGAAGCATCTGTATGGCGACGTCAGCAGCCGTGTGCGCCAATCCTCTGCCTGGGAAGCCCGCGAGGACTTCAACAGTGAATTCACCATCGGCGGCACCTCCCTGGACCGTAACAGCCTGGCGCTGCGCACTGGCCTGGATGTAGCGCTGTCGGCTGAACACAGCGTGGGCCTGGCCTACACCGCCGACTTCGGTAGCCACAGCCGCAACCAAGGGTTGACGGGGCAGTGGGCAATGGCGTTCTGAGGCAGTGAATGCCTGATCGTCAGGCAAAAAAAGGGGAGCACCCGCTCCCCCGAGGATTAAACAGTGGTGTCGAAGGCTGTATCAGCCTTCGATTTCAATCAGGATTTCGCCAGGGTTGACCCGGTCGCCCTTGGCCACATGAACAACGGTCACCTTGCCGGCAATCGCGGCCTGCACTTCGGTTTCCATCTTCATGGCTTCGGTAATCAGCACGGCCTGGCCGGCTTTGACCACGTCGCCTTCCTTGACCAGCACATCGACAATATTGCCCGGCATCGCGGTGCTGACATGGCCTGGCTCGCTGGCCTGCTTGCGCTTGCTGCTGCCGCCCCCGACGAACTCGTTGAGCGGTTCGAACACCACTTCTTCCGGCATGCCGTCGATGGACAGGTAGAAATGACGCTTGCCTTCGGCCTTCACGCCGACACCGGTAATGTCGACGCGGTAGCTCTCGCCATGCACGTCGATGACAAACTCGGTCGGTACGCCTTCGCCACCGGCACGTGCCACGCCGCCCGCTTCAGGAATCGGCAACAGCACTTCAGGGGCCAGGGTGCCGGCATCGCGCTCTTCAAGGAACTTGCGCCCGATGTCCGGGAACATGGCGTAGGTCAGCACGTCTTCTTCGGACTTGGCCAACGCGCCGATTTCGCCACGCAGCTTGGTCATTTCCGGCTTGAGCAGATCGGCTGGGCGCACGTCGATCACCTCTTCGCTACCGATGGCCTGGCGCCGCAGTTGCTCGTTCACGGTACCCGGCGCCTTGCCGTAGCCGCCTTGCAGGTACAGCTTCACTTCGTTGGTGATGGTCTTGTAGCGCTCGCCGGCCAGCACGTTGAAGAACGCCTGGGTGCCGACAATCTGTGAGGTCGGGGTGACCAGCGGCGGGAAGCCAAGGTCTTCACGCACGCGTGGAATTTCGGCCAGCACTTCACTCATGCGGTTGAGCGCACCCTGCTCTTTGAGCTGGTTGGCCAGGTTGGAAATCATCCCGCCCGGTACCTGGTTGACCTGCACACGGGTGTCGACCGCGGTGAATTCGCTTTCGAACTGGTGGTATTTCTTGCGCACGGCGTAGAAGTACAGGCCGATCTCTTGCAGCAGTTCCAGGTCGAGGCCGGTATCGAATTCGCTGCCTTTGAGGGCGGCAACCATCGATTCGGTGCCCGGGTGGCTGGTGCCCCAGGCGAAGCTGGAGATGGCGGTGTCGATGTGGTCGGCACCGTTTTCGATAGCCTTGAGTTGGCACATCGCAGCCAAGCCGGCGGTGTCGTGGGAGTGGATAAAGATCGGCAGGTTCTGCTCGGCTTTCAGCGCCTTGACCAGTTCGCCGGTGGCGTACGGGGTCAGCAGGCCGGCCATGTCCTTGATCGCAATCGAGTCGCAGCCCATCGATTCCAACTGCTTGGCCTGGGCCACGAACGCTTCGACGGTGTGCACCGGGCTGGTGGTGTAGGCGATGGTGCCCTGGGCATGTTTGCCGGCCGCCTTGACCGCTTCGATGGCTACGCGCAGGTTACGCACGTCGTTCATCGCATCGAAGATACGGAACACATCGATACCATTCACGGCGGCCTTGGCGACGAAGGCTCTGACCACGTCATCGCTGTAATGGCGGTAGCCCAGCAGGTTCTGGCCACGCAACAGCATCTGCAGGCGAGTGTTGGGCAACGCAGCACGCAGCTTGCGCAGACGCTCCCATGGGTCTTCCTTGAGGAAGCGCACGCAGGCGTCGAAGGTCGCGCCGCCCCAGACTTCCAGGGACCAGTAGCCGACTTTGTCGAGCTTGTCGCAGATCGGCAGCATGTCGTCGGTGCGCATGCGGGTAGCGAGCAACGATTGGTGAGCGTCGCGCAGGATGGTGTCGGTTACGAAGATCTTCTTAGTCATATTCGGGACTCCTCATAGCGGCAAGTTTCAAGCTACAAGCGGCAAGAAAAAGCCAATCTGCTTTTACTTGTAGCTTGCCGCTGGCAACTGGCGGCTGCTTATTTATAAGCCCGCGTGGGCGGCGATGGCGGCGGCGATGGCCAGGGCCAGCTCTTCGGGTTTGCGCTTGATCGAGTAGTTGGTCAGCTCAGGGTGGCTTTCCACGAAACTGGTGTTGAACTGACCGCTGCGGAATTCCGGGTTGCGCAGGATTTCCTGGTAGTAGGCGGCGGTGGTCTTCACGCCTTGCAGGCGCATGTCGTCCAGGGCACGCAGACCGCGGTCCATGGCTTCTTCCCAGGTCAACGCCCACACCACCAGCTTCAGGCACATGGAGTCGTAGAACGGCGGAATGGTGTAGCCGGTGTAGATCGCCGTGTCGGTACGCACGCCGGGGCCGCCGGGCGCGTAGTAACGAGTGATCTTGCCGAAGCTGGGGAGGAAGTTGTTCTTCGGGTCTTCGGCGTTGATACGGAACTGCAACGCGAAGCCACGGTGCTGGATATCTTCCTGCTTGACCGACAGCGGCAGGCCGGAGGCGATGCGGATCTGCTCGCGGACGATGTCGATGCCGGTGATTTCCTCGGTGATGGTGTGTTCCACCTGCACCCGGGTGTTCATCTCCATGAAGTACACCTCGCCCTCGGCGAGCAGGAACTCCACGGTGCCGGCGTTCTCGTAGCCCACGGCCTTGGCCGCGCGCACCGACAGGTCGCCGATGTAGGCGCGCTGTTCAGGGGTCAGCTGCGGGCTGGGCGCGATTTCGATCAGCTTCTGGTTGCGGCGCTGGATCGAGCAATCGCGCTCGAACAGGTGCACCACGTTACCAAAGCTGTCACCGAGGATCTGCGCTTCAATGTGCTTGGGATTGACGATGCATTTTTCCAGGAACACTTCCGCCGAACCGAAGGCCTTGGTGGCTTCGGAGATCACGCGGGGGAAGGCTTGTTCGAGTTCTTCGCGGCTGTTGCAACGACGAATACCGCGACCGCCACCACCGGAGGTGGCCTTGAGCATCACCGGGTAACCGATACGGTCGCCTTCGGTCAGGGCTTCGGCGATGTCGGCAACGTTGCCTTCGGTACCTGGGGTCACCGGTACACCGGCCTTGATCATGCTGCGGCGGGCTTCGGTCTTGTCGCCCATGCGCCGGATGACTTCAGCGGCGGGGCCGATGAACTTGATCCCACGCTCGGCGCAAATATCGGCCAATTCGGCGTTTTCCGATAAGAAGCCATAGCCGGGGTGCAGCGCATCGCAGCCGGTTTCCACGGCCAGGTTCACCAGCTTGCGCGGGTTCAGGTAACCGGCCAGGGGCTCGGCACCAATGCTGTGGGCTTCGTCGGCACGCTTGACGTGCAGCGCATGGCGGTCGGCGTCGGAATAGACCGCGACCGAGCGAATGCCCATCTCGGCGCACGCACGCACGATTCGTACGGCAATTTCACCACGGTTGGCGATCAGGATCTTTTTTATCACTTGGAAATTCCCTTGAGCCGATTGCTGCGTTCTTCAACCCGCTGAAGCCGGGTCGGCGCGTGACTAAATGTTTCATGACAGTCGCGAGACACACACTAAGCCCGCAGAGGGATTAACAAAAATCAATAATTATTGGGTCGCTCATAAGCAAAGACTTATAGTTGGCGGACCAGCCGCGGCGAGTGGAGTTCTAAAATGCGTAAGTCATTGATGCGTATGACATTGCGTCAATTGCAGATTTTCAATGAAGTGTGTGATTTGCGCTCCTACAGCCGGGCGGCCGAGGAAATGTCCCTCACGCAACCGGCCGTGAGCCTGCAGATTCGCCAACTGGAGGAGCTGATCGGCCAGCCGCTGTTCGATTATGTCGGCAAAAAACTCTATATGACCGAGGCCGCCGAAGCCCTGCAACGGGCCAGTCGTGACATCTTCGGGCGCCTGGAAAACCTTGATATGCAGCTCTCGGACATGCAGGGTTCGCTGCAGGGCCAGCTGAAGCTCGCGATCGAATCCAGCGCCAAATACTTCGTGCCGCATCTGTTTGCCGCGTTCAAGCGCCAACACCCCGAAGTGCAGTTGCACCTGACAGTGGTCAACCGCGCGCAGGTGATTCGTCGCCTCTCCGACAACCGTGATGACCTGGTGATCATGTCCATGGTGCCTCAGGACATGGGCCTGGAATTCCTGCCGTTTCTCAACAACCCGATCGTCGCCGTGGCCCTGCCCGATCATCCCTTGAGCCTGCAAGGCCCGCTGCGCCTGCAAGACCTGGAGCCCTACCCGCTGCTTATCCGCGAACCGGGCTCCGGCACGCGACTGGCCTGCGAGGAGTACTTCAAGGAGAAACGCGTGCACTTCACCCAGACGGTGGAAGTGGCCTCGGCCGAGGCGCAGCGTGAATGCGTGGTGGCAGGCCTGGGCGTAGCGCTACTGACGCGTCACGCCCTGAACCTGGAGCTGGCCACCGGCGGGCTCAAGGAGCTGCCGGTGGAAGAATTGCCGCTGTACCGCAGTTGGTGCCTGGTGCAGGCCAAGGCCAAGCGCCTGTCACCCGTGGCCCATGCGTTCCTGGGCTTTATCCGCAGCGAGCGGGCGCAGATCAGCGTGCTGGCTGAGCGCTTCGCTGGGCAGCCGAGGGTGCCTGCCAGTGAAGCTCGGGGTAGTCACTGATGCTCTGGAGCAGTTGGCGCTGATCACAGCGATCTTCGATTGCGCGACGGAACGCCATGCGGCGCTGGTCTTCCTGCTGACGACGGGTCTTTACGGCGCTGTTGCAGTCTTCGTAGGGACGGGCCATTTGGAGTCTCCCAATGCGAGTACGGGGAGTACAGGATGGCCCTGGGGGATGACGGTTTGGCGGCGCGGGGGTTACAGGACGATGAATCTTCCTGAATGGGCGCAAAACCCATGTGGCAGTTGGCTTGCCTGCCGCTCCCCAATTTGACCGAGTAAGACCTTGAGTCAGTCGTCGAGGGCTTTGACGGATTTGGGCGACAACCGCAGGCTGCGCAAGCTGCGCTTCACACTCTTGAGGTGGTTGACCAGGCTCGGCCCACGCGCCATGGCCACGCCCATGGCCAGCACGTCGATCACCACCAGGTGGGCGATGCGCGAGGTCAGTGGGGTGTAGATCTCGGTGTCTTCGTGCACATCGATCGCCAGGTTGACCGTGGACAGTTCCGCCAACGGCGTCTGGCTCGGACACAGGGTGATCAGCGATGCGCCGCTTTCACGCACCAGGTTGGCGGTGATCAACAAGTCTTTGGAGCGCCCGGACTGGGAGATGCAGATGGCCACGTCGGTCGGCTTCAAGGTCACCGCCGACATTGCCTGCATGTGCGGGTCGCTGTAGGCCGCCGCCGTCAGCAACAGGCGGAAAAATTTATGCTGGGCATCCGCCGCAACGGCGCCCGAGGCGCCGAAACCATAGAACTCGACACGCTGGGCCTGGGACATGGCGGTCACGGCCTTTTGCAGCGCCACCGGGTCGAGCTTCTCGCGCACTTCCATGAGGGTGTGCAAGGTGGTGTCGAAGATTTTCAGGCTGTAATCGGCAACGGAGTCGTCTTCATGGATCGCAAACTGCCCGAAACTGGCACCGGCGGCCAGGCTCTGGGCCAGTTTGAGTTTCAAGTCCTGGAACCCGGAGCAACCAATGGCACGACAGAAGCGCACGATGGTCGGCTCGCTGATGCCCACGCTATGGGCCAGGTCGGCCATGGAACTGTGCATCACAGCCGCAGGGTCAAGCAGCACGTGATCGGCAACCTTGAGCTCCGATTTGCGTAACAGGTGGCGCGACTGGGCGATATGTTGCAACAGGTTCAAAGGGCAAGACTCTTGTTATTGGCGGGGCCAGGGATGTAGCAAGCTTGTAGTTATACTACAAGAATTAGCCTTTGCCCGTCCGACGCGTCACTAAATCGCCCTGCTGCCCTCAGATTCAGAGGGCGCGCGCTTTGTAGCCACAAGTGCGCGCCTGGCGTCGCTAGGGAAAATCCGCATTTTTGCGTAACACTTCCGCCAACCCCTCGGCCGCCATCGGCCGACTGATCAGGTAACCCTGCACTTCGTCGCAATGTTCCGCCCGCAGGAAATCCAACTGCTGCCGATCTTCCACACCTTCGGCCACAACCTTGAGCGCCAACCCGTGGGCCATGGCAATGATCGCGCGAGTGATAGCGGCGTCTTCGCGGCCCTGGCCAAGACCGCGGATAAAGGTCTGGTCGATCTTCACGTAGTCCACGGGGATGCGTTTGAGGTAACTGAGGGACGAGTAGCCGGTGCCGAAATCATCGATGGCCAGCTTCACCCCCAAATCGCGCAGTTGCTGGAAGGTGGCGATGATGTGTTCGACGCTGTCGAGCAGCTGGCTTTCGGTCAACTCCAGTTCGAGGTATTGCGGGGCCAGCCCGGTTTCTTCGAGCACCTGGCGCACCAGGCTGACCAGCTTGCCCTGGCGCAACTGGTGCACAGAGAGGTTCACCGACACGCGTATCGGCGCTAGCCCCTGGCGCTGCCACTCACAGGCTTGCCAGCACGCCTCGCGCAGCACGAATTCGCCCAGCGGCACAATCAGGCCGGTCTCTTCAGCCAGGCCGATAAAGTCTGCCGGCGGCACCATGCCCCACTGCGGATGCTCCCAGCGAATCAACGCCTCGGCCGCATTGAGTTTGCCACTGACCAGGCACAGTTTCGGCTGGTAGAACACGCTGAGCTGGCGCTCGTCGATGGCCTTGCGCAGGTGGTTTTCCAGCTGCAAGCGCTCCAGGGTGCTGGCTTGCAGGCTGTCGGTGTAGAACTGGAAGTTATTGCCACCCAAATGCTTGGCGTGTTGCATGGCCATGTTCGATTGGCTGACCAGCGCGGAAATTTCCCGTGCATTGTCCGGCAACAGGCTGACGCCCATCGAGGCGCTGACCACCAATTCATGCCCTTCCACGGTGACCGGCACCCGTAGCTTGGCCAACAGCCGCGTGGCCACTCGCGCCAGGCTCGACAGGTTGCCGTAGGCATCGAACAGCACGGCGAATTCATCCCCGGACAGGCGCGCGATGGTGTCGGCTTCCGGCAAGGCATTGATCAAGCGGCGGGCCATCTTTTGCAGCAATTGATCGGCCACTTCATGGCCCAGGCTGTCGTTGAGCAACTTGAAGCGGTCCAGGTTGATATGCAGCAGCGCCAGGCTGCGCCCGCCCTGGCGTACGCGCTGGTGGGCTTCACGCAGCCGTTCGCGAAACAGCGAGCGGTTGGCCAGGCCCGTCAATTCGTCGTAGTGCGTGAGGTAGCGCATGCGCTCCTCGGATTCGCGGCGCGCCGACAGATCGGCGAAAAAGCCCACGATATGGCTGACATTTCCCCGAACATCGCGCACCACATTCAACTGCAGCCACTGCGGGTACAGTTCGCCGTTCTTGCGCGTTTCCACCAACTCGCCCTGCCAGGTGCCGTGGCTGAGCAATGCCTGGCGGATCACCGGGAAGTGGCGCCGGGCATCGCGGCTGCTGGGCAGCTCCACCACATTGCGACCGAGCATGTCGTCGATGTCAAAACCGGTGACGCGGCTGAAGGCCTGGTTGACGGCGATCAACGCATAGTCCGGGTCGAGGATCACGATGCCCTCGCTGGCGGCCTCGAACACCGTCGAGGCCAGCCGTTGCTGTTCTTCCAGGGCCTTGCCGGCGCTGATGTCACGGCGCGTGCCGAGCATCCGAATCACCCGCCCGTTCGGCGCATGCTCCACGGCGCGGCCACGGTCTTCGATCCATACCCAGTGCCCATCGCCATGGCGCACGCGGTATTCCACCAGGTAGTCCTCGGTACGCCCCTTGAGATGCTCCACCAACGCGCGCTTGAGCAACGGCAAGTCGTCAGGGTGCAGGCGTGGCTTGAGGTGGCCGAGCATGGCGGTAACGTATTCGGGCTCCAGGCCGAACAGCTCCTTGAGCTGGGTGTGGTGGACTTCGTCGGTTTGCAGGTTCCAGTCCCACAACCCAAGTTCACTGGCTTGCAGGGCCATGGCCAGGCGCGCTTCACTTTTGTTCAGGGCCAGGCTGGCGGCGTCCAGCTCCTGGCTGCGTTGAGCCACGCGGTCCTGCAGGCCGATTTGCGCTTCGCGCAGTTCCTCCTCGACCTGACGACGCTGCTCGACTTCGCGCATAAGGTCCTGGTTTAACTGCTCGCTGCGCTGCTGCGCCTGTTGCAGGTGTTCGATCAGCGCCTGGTTCTGGAAGCGCCGCAATAGTTCACGCTGGATCAGGCGGTTGACCTGCCATGCCACCAGGTTCAGCGACACCAGCAGGATCAGGCCGAGCACGCCCCAACCTTGCTGCTGCGGGTTGCCATCCCACAACAGATAGACAATGGACGGCACCAGGCACGGCACGGCAAAGGAAAGAAACGCCGGCAGGCTCACGGCGTAGGCCACACTGGCCGACAACGTCGCCGCGCCGATCAGACCGAACACCCAGGCTTGCTGCATGAAGCTGTTCACCGGCGCCAGGGCGATGGCAGCGGTGGCCAGGGTCAGGCCGCTGACAGCCGAACCGAGCATGAACATACGTCGCCAGACCGGGTGGGCCTGACGGCTGGGCATGGCCGAGTCGAAGGCCGCCACCTGGATCACGCGCATGGCCACCAAGGCCAGCAGCCACACCAGCCAGATGCTGTCCAACACATATTGCTTGGGGTTCCACAGCAGCCAGGCGCAGACCAGACCGTTTACCAGCATCAACAGGGTCGGCAGCAACGAGCCTTGATACAACAGCCGTGTGCGCTCGACCGCCATCTCAGTGGCGTAGTGTTTACGGATAACCTGCGCGGGTACCATGGAGGGGCCGAGCAGGTCGATGCTAAGGGTCATAGGTAGTGTTCTTATAATGGTGAGCCCGAAACGTCGACGGAGCATACACAAGCAAGCGCTCGGGCCAAACTGCTCCACGTCATAAAAACGGTTGGGGTATCCATCGCAAACCTTTGGGCCAGACAGCTTGAGCGAGACACTGCGCGGGCTACGGCCGTTGACCGACCGGTCATCACCCCGGGCAGAATGTTGGCGCGACACAAGCCACATTGGCGACTTTCCACCGACCACCCGGCATTGATATTTGCCCCACTCCCCTGCGGGCCATAGAATGCGCCGATGCGCGATGATCTCTCTCTTTTGCTGAACTCCCTCAACGATGCCCAACGCCAGGCCGTAGCGGCCCCCGTTGGCCGTCAGTTGGTCCTGGCCGGTGCTGGCTCCGGTAAAACCCGAGTGCTGGTGCACCGTATCGCCTGGTTGATCCAGGTCGAGAACGCATCCCCGCATTCCATCCTGTCGGTGACCTTCACCAACAAGGCCGCTGCCGAGATGCGTCACCGTATCGAGCAGTTGATGGGCATCAGCCCGGCCGGCATGTGGGTGGGCACCTTCCACGGCCTGGCGCATCGCCTGTTGCGGGCACATTGGCAGGAAGCGGGGTTGAGCCAGACGTTCCAGATCCTCGACAGCGACGACCAGCAACGCCTGGTCAAGCGTGTGATCCGCGAGCTGGGCCTTGATGAACAACGCTGGCCGGCACGCCAGGCCCAGTGGTTTATCAACGGCCAGAAAGACGAAGGCTTGCGCCCGCAACATATCCAGGCCAGCGGCGATCTGTTCCTGGCCACCATGCGCAGCATCTATGAAGCGTACGAAGCGGCCTGCGTGCGCGCCGGCGTCATCGACTTCTCCGAGCTGTTGCTGCGAGCCCTCGATCTGTGGCGCGACAATCCCGGCTTGCTGGCCCACTACCAAAAACGCTTCCGGCATATCCTGGTGGACGAGTTCCAGGACACCAACGCCGTGCAGTACGCCTGGTTGCGCCTGCTGGCCAAGGGCGGCGACAGCCTGATGGTGGTGGGCGATGACGACCAGTCGATCTACGGCTGGCGCGGCGCGAAAATCGAGAACATCTACCAGTACTCCGAAGACTTCCCGGACGCGGTGACCATCCGCCTGGAGCAGAACTATCGCTCCACCGCTGGCATCCTCAAGGCCGCCAACGCCTTGATCGCCAACAACACCGGACGCCTGGGCAAAGAGCTGTGGACTGACGGCGGCGAAGGCGAAGCGATCAACCTGTACGCGGCCTTCAACGAACACGACGAAGCGCGCTACGTGGTGGAAACCATCGAAAGCGCGTTGAAAACCGGCCTTGCGCGCAGCGATATCGCGATTCTGTACCGCTCCAACGCCCAATCGCGGGTGCTGGAAGAGGCTCTGTTGCGCGAGCGCATCCCGTACCGCATCTATGGCGGTCAGCGCTTCTTCGAACGCGCAGAAATCAAGAACGCCATGGCCTACCTGCGTTTGCTGGAAGGCCGTGGCAACGATGCGGCGCTCGAACGGGTAATCAATATCCCGGCGCGTGGCATTGGCGAAAAGACCGTTGAAGCGATTCGCGAGCATGCGCGCCATATGGATGTGTCGATGTGGGAGGCCATGCGCCTGCTTATCGCCAATAAAGGCCTGACCGGCCGTGCTGCAGGCGCCTTGGGTGCATTTGTCGAGTTGATCGAGAATCTCGCCGCCAAGTGCATGGAAATACCCCTGCACTTAATGACCCAGACGGTCATCGAGCAGTCCGGGCTGATTGCCTATCACGAAGCGGAAAAAGGCGAGAAAGGCCAGGCCCGGGTGGAAAACCTTGAGGAACTGGTCAGCGCCGCCCGCGCGTTCGAAAACACCGAGGAAGACGAAGAGCTGACACCGCTCGCCGCGTTCCTTGGCCATGCGTCGCTGGAAGCCGGTGATACCCAGGCCGATGAGCATGAAGACAGCATCCAGCTGATGACCTTGCACAGCGCCAAGGGCCTGGAGTTCCCCTATGTGTTCCTGGTGGGCATGGAAGAAGGCCTGTTCCCCCACAAAATGAGCCTGGAAGAGCCTGGCCGCCTTGAGGAAGAACGCCGCCTGGCTTACGTGGGCATCACCCGGGCGATGCAGAACCTGGTGATGACCTACGCCGAGACCCGACGCCTGTACGGCAGCGAGACCTACAACAAAGTGTCGCGCTTCGTACGTGAAGTGCCGAAAGGCCTGATCCAGGAAGTGCGCCTGTCCAACAGCGTCAGCCGCCCGTTCGGCGGCGGCCAGCAGCAGAACTCCAGCAGCATGTTTGCGGGCTCCGAGATTCCTGAAACGCCATTCAGCCTGGGCCAACAGGTCAAGCATGCGATCTTCGGCGAAGGCGTGATCCTCAACTTCGAAGGCGCCGGCGCCCAGGCACGCGTGCAGGTGAACTTCGCCGAAGGCAGCAAGTGGCTGATGATGGGCTACGCCAAGCTCGAAGCGGTCTGACCCGCTCCCCTCTGTAGGAGCGAGCTTGCTCGCGAAGCGAGCCAACGATAACGCCGGCATCCTGGATGAGCGCGTTGTCCGAGGTTTTTTCGCGAGCAAGCTCGCTCCTACGGGGGGTGATTGCGCATGAAGGTTTCGCGTCCACCCTTGTTTTTGACGCGTGCGGGCCAATATGTGTAATTAGGCCTACAGACCCTTCGGAATCGGTCTTACGCAAAAGCCCGAAACATTATGCCGCTAGCCACTGTCACTACTCCTGTGCAACATGGCGCGCGTGCAATCCACAAATGGGAATTCCCTTTATGAAACGTTTTCTTAGCATCGCCATGGCGTTGTGCATCGGCCTGACGATGAGCCTCGACGCCAACGCCAAACGCTTCGGTGGCGGCAAAAGCTCGGGCGCGGCACCGACTCACCAGACCAGCCAAATGGCACCATCCACCGGTGCGGGCGGTGCTGCGGCTACCGCGGGCGCAGCCGGTGCCGCTGGCGCTGCCGCCAAGGCCGGCGGTGCTTCGCGCTGGTTGGGCCCTCTGGCCGGTATCGCGGCCGGTGGCCTGCTCGCTTCCATGTTCATGGGCGGCGGCTTCCAGGGCATGCAGATCTTCGACATCCTGATCATGGCGGTCATCGCCTTCCTGGTCTTCCGCTTTATCGCCGCCCGTCGTCGCAAGCAGCAGGAGCAAATGGCTCCAGCCGGCGCGCCGATGCAGCGTGAAGCGTTCGAGCAGAAACCTGCCATGGGTTCGATCTTCGGTGGTTCGGCAGCCCCCGCCGCAGCCCGCCCGGTGATCAACGCACCGGCCTGGTTCAACGAAGAGCGTTTCGTCGAAGCGGCCCGCAGCCACTTCCAGTCCCTGCAGCAGCACTGGGACGCCAACGAAATGGACAAGATCTCCGAGTTCGTGACCCCACAACTGCTGGAGTTCCTCAAGCGCGAACGTGCCGACCTGGGCGACGGCTTCCAGTCGACCTACATCGACGACCTGCGCGTCCAGCTGGACGGTGTGGATGATCGCGCCGACAAGACCATCGCCACCCTGACCTTCAGTGGCGTGTCGAAAACCTCGCGTTTCGACCAGGGCGAAGTGTTCAGCGAAAGCTGGAACATGGAACGCGCCCAAGGCGACAACCAGCCTTGGCTGGTCGCCGGTATCCGCCAGAACGGCTGATCCCGCACGCTTGCGCAAGCTGTAACAAAACCCCGGACATGTTCCGGGGTTTTCTATTTCACGGTTGCACTTATAGCGAGCTACTGTATAAAACGCCCCTATTAACCGCGCCATCTAGCAAGAGGATCCCGGCCGTGGAAGAAATTATCGAACAACTGCGTGAAGCCAACGAATCGGTCCCGGTTCCTCTGGAACTGCCTGATGAAGATCAACTGGTGGAGACGGAGGAAGAACTGTTCATCAATATTCCATTCGTCTTCAAGGAGTTTCTGCTGAATGTCAGCGATGTGGTGTACGGCAGCCTTGAGCCGGTGACCGTGACAGACCCGGGTTCACACACTTACCTGCCGGACGTGGCCTCCACAGCTTGGGACTTGGGCGTACCGCGGGAGTTGATCCCGATCTGCCAGGACGGCGACGACTACTACTGCGTTGAGGAAGACGGCACCGTGGTGCTGTGGTGCACCGAGGAAGAAATCGTCACTGAAGAGTCCTGGGAGTCGGTGTGGCACTGGGCGCGGGACGTCTGGCTGGAAAGCTGAGCCCCTCCCCAGCCCTCTAGTGCTCCGGCGTATCCTTGTGGTTATCCAGCGTCTCCAGCAAGGCGACCTGCATCCGCGTATGCACGCGGATGAACCAGCGCCAGAGCACGGCCGCTACCGCCGCCGCCACCACGGCTATCAACACCAGCAACTTATTGGTCGGCAGGATACTGGCGGACAAGGCTGCCAGTAGCACAAAGATCACCAGCAGCGACAAAATCGGGATCAGCTCGGCGATCACTCGTCGCACACGCTGGGTATGCCGTCCGGCCATTTCCGGCTTCACGCTCATCTCGGCCAGCAGCATTGATAGCGCCTTGAGCTTGCGGTATGCCGCAATCAGAAACGGCAGCGACAACAGCAACGCCCCACCCCAGATTAAAGCCTTCTGCCAGCTCGGATCGCTGATCCAACCTTCCAGATAGCCACCTATGCGCACGGCAAAAAAGCTGCCGGCGAAGAAGATCGCTATCACCAATGCCAGGTTCACCCCCACTTGCAGGATGATCTTGCGGATCATCGAGGCCAGCATCGCGCCCTCGCCCTGAGGCTGAATGCTGCGCAGCCATTCGCCGTACATGCCGAATACCCGGCTCATGCGCTTGGGCATCACGGCGGCAATCTTCAACGACAACGGGTCGGCACCGCGAATCAGGTACGGTGTGAGCAACGTGGTAATCGCCGACACCGCGACCGCGACCGGATAGAGGAAATCGCTGGTCACCTGCAAGGTCATGCCCAACGCGGCGATAATGAAGGAAAACTCGCCAATCTGTGACAGCCCCATGCCCACCCGCAGTGAGGTACGCCCATCATTGCCAGCGATAAATGCGCCCAGGCCACAGGACAACATCTTGCCAAGGACCACGGCCATGGTGATCACCGCGATCGGCCAGGCGTATTGCAGCAGGATCTGCGGGTCGATCATCAAGCCAATCGCCACGAAGAAGATTGCGCTGAACATGTCGCGAACCGGTTCGATCAGGCGCTCGATCTTAATCAACTGACGGGACTCGGCCATGATCGCACCGATCAGGAAGGCGCCCAGCACCATGCTGTATTCCAGCTTGACCACAAGCAGGCAGAAGCCGAAACACAAGCCCAACACGGTGATCAACAGCATCTCGTTGCTGTCGAATTTGGCCACATAGGCCAATAAACGTGGCACCAGCAAAATACCGATGACCAGTGCCACGATCATGAATAGCGACAGCTTGCCGACCGTGGAGAAGACCTCACCGGAGCTCACTGTGCCGCTGACGGCGATGCTCGATAGCAAGGCGATGATGCCGATACCGAGAATATCCTCGACGATCAGCACGCCAAAAATCAGTTGGGCAAACCGCTGGTTTTTCATCTTCAGGTCATTGAGCGCCTTGACGATGATAGTGGTCGAGGAAATTGCCAGGATCGCGCCGAGGAACAGCGAATCCATGGTATTCCAGTCGAACCAGCGGCCGATCTCGTAGCCGATCCAGATCATCAGAATGATTTCCAGGAAGGCTGCGATAAACGCCGTGGCGCCCACTTTGAACAGCTTGCGCAGGCTGAACTCCAGGCCCAGGCAAAACATCAGGAAGATCACGCCCAGCTCGGCCAGGGTCTTGATCGTGTCTTCATCGTGGATCAGGCCGAACGGCGGGGTGTGCGGGCCGATGATAAAGCCGGCGACGATATACCCCAGCACCACCGGCTGCTTGAGGCGGTGAAACAGGACAGTGACTACCCCCGCCACCAGCATGATCACCGCCAAGTCCTGGATAAAACTGATGGCGTGCATGGCGAGGGGCTCCTTGAGGGTATTGGCGCTTTTCCCACTTCCGTCCGCGCACATGACAAGGCGCAAAGAGCGGAAGGAAAAGTCTGCCTTAATCGTAAGAAATGCCCTGGGATGGGCTTTTGAAGGTTAACACCGCGACTTCCACCGCGAAGCCGGTGCAATATATGGAAACAGATCGCTGAAAGCGTGACGGCAAGCCACCCGCCGGCGTCCCGTAAGGGATGGCGCCGCAAAGAGTTCAGCACCCGCAGAGGTGCTCCCCAACCAATGCCTACAACCCGTGAGTGTGCTATGGAACCCGGAAACGCCCAGCTGTCGATGACGGTCTTGATGACCCCTGATATGGCCAACTTCTCAGGCAATGTCCACGGCGGCACCCTGCTCAAGTACCTCGACGAAGTGGCCTACGCCTGCGCCAGCCGTTATGCCGGTCGCTATGTAGTGACGTTGTCGGTGGATCAGGTGATTTTTCGCGAGCCAATCCACGTCGGCGAACTGGTGACGTTCCTGGCATCGGTCAACTACACCGGCAATACATCGATGGAAGTGGGCATCAAGGTGGTGACCGAGAACATCCGCGAGCGCTCGGTGCGCCATACCAACAGCTGCTTCTTCACCATGGTAGCGGTCGACGACCAGCGCAAACCGGCCGCCGTGCCCCCGCTGCAACCGCATAACAGCGAAGACAAGCGTCGATTCGTGCAGGCTCAACAACGCCGGCAGATTCGCCAGGAGCTGGAAAAGCGCTACCAGGAAATCAAGGCTGACGCGCTGTAAAACCCAGACCCCACATTGCGTTGCGCGTGCTTATAGACCGATCGGCGTCGCTTCGAATCGCACACGCGGATGGGCGATGCGGTCCTGAGCCCGCACCAGTTCCAGCTCGTAACTGGCGCAGGCCTGGGTTTCCAACAGCACTTCGTGCACGGCCGCTGCGGTGAACTCAAACGCCGCCAGCAGACTATCGCCCAACAACACCCGCGCCAGGAACAGCCCCGAAGTCAGGTCACCCACGCCCACCGGCTGGCGCGGGAAGGCCAGCAGCGGCCGGCGCAGGTGCCAGCTGCCATCGGCGGTGACCAACAGCATCTCGAAGCCATCCGGCAGCTTGCCAGGGTAATCCAGGTGCTTGACCAGTACGGCCTTCGGCCCGCGCGCCAGCAACGCCTTGGCCATGGCCAGGCAATCGAACAGCGACTGCGGTTTACGCCCGGCAAAACTGTCCAGTTCCAGCTGGTTGGGGCAGAGGAAGTCGGCCATGGCCGCCGCCTCGTCGAGCAGGAAATCGCTGACTTCCTGGGGCACGATACAGCCCTTTTCCGGGTGGCCCATCACGGGGTCGCACAGGTACAGGGCCTTGGGGTTAATGGCCTTGATACGTGCCACGCCGGTGAGGATCGCTCGCCCCTGGTCCGCGCTGCCCAGGTAGCCGGACAGGATGGCGTCGCAATTGCCCAATTCACCAATGGCCGCAATGCCTTCCACCAGTGCCGGAATTTGCTGCGGCGCCAACACTTCGCCCGCCCACTGGCCATACTGGGTGTGGTTGGAGAACTGCACCGTGTTCAGCGGCCAGACGTTCACCCCGATCCGCTGCATGGGGAACACGGCGGCGCTGTTTCCGGCGTGACCAAAGACCACGTGAGACTGGATCGCAAGCAGATGAGGTGTGCGTTTCATGCAGGGGCTTTCCGTAAACCATTGAAATTCTGGCCGAGCAGTATGCGACTAAACGCAGCCTGTACGACAGACCGGCGACACAGTTAAGCTGCTCTCACTTTGTTGGAGTTTTTCGCATGCTGACCCTGGGAAACATCTTCGTGTTAATGCTGCTGGCGACGTGCGCCGCCTGGGTATGGCACAACCACGGCCTGCGCGAGCGGGCGTTGGCACGGGTCAAGCAACATTGCGCCAAGCTTGATATCGAGTTGCTCGACGGCGCGGTGGCCTTGAAGCGCATCGGTTTTGTGAAGGACGCCAATGGCCGCCGGCGCCTGGCGCGCGTCTACAATTTCGAGTTCACCGTCACCGGCGAGACGCGTCACAGTGGCACCATCACCCAATTCGGCGCCCACAGCGCGCAGATCGAACTGGCGCCCTACCCCTTCGAGGCAAAGGCGCCGCTGCCCAGCGCCGAAGTGATCGAGCTGAGCCAATGGCGCCAGGATCACGCGACCAAGACCCGTCAGTAACGACACGCCGTCAGTGCGGTCTGCAAGGTGGCCACATCCTGTGGTGCGCTGAAGATCAACTCAATACGCGAATCGCGACGCCATTCGCTGGGCTGCCAGGCGAGCGGGCTGTTATCCACAGCGTTGGCGCTGAGCCATCCAACACGGCCGTGGATAACCAGCTTGGCGCGGCGCCACTTCAGGTGCTTGAGCCACTGCGCCAGGCGCTCTGGATCGAATGACTGGCTGGGGTGCCAACGCCAGCCAATGCTCCAGCCGCCCTCCTGGGCCTGGCTCAAGCAAATCGGTTGCGTGGGGTCGGTCCAGATAGCCGGCATCTGCGCCAAGCCTTTGGGCACGTCGAAGTTATCCACAGCAGCACCCGCTTTATTAGCCACGCCGGGTAGCAGCGCCAGAGGTAACTGCGCGTGACGGGTCCAATAAAGCGGGCACTCGGGCAATTGCTGCTCGACCCGCTGGCGTTGCGTGGCGTCGAGCGCCTCATCCTTGTTCAATACCAGCAAGCCGGCACTGGCCAGAGCCTGTTGCTGCGCCTGCGGTATGGGTTTGCCCGCCGCCAGCGCCTGCGCATCCAGCACCAGCACGCAGGGCTGCACGGCCAGCACGTTTTGCCACGGCGCTTCGCGCAACTGTTTAAGCAATTGCGCGGGATGGCCCAGGCCTGAAGGCTCGATAAACAGCCGATCCGGCCTGGCCTTACGTAACAGTCGGCCCAGGCCTACCTGGAAAGGAGCACCATTCACGCAGCACAGGCAGCCACCGGCCACTTCGCCCAGGGCAATGCCGTCATCATCCTGAGCCAACAGCGCTGCATCCAGGCCGATCTGGCCAAACTCGTTGATCAACACCGCCCAGCGCTCGTTGGCCGGGCGTTGGGCGAGCAGGTGCTTGATCAGGCTGGTCTTGCCGGCGCCCAACGGCCCGGCAATCACGTGGGTGGGAATGTTCTGCAGCATCAGTGGCTTCGTTCAGACCGTGTAGAGGGTTTGATCCTACGCGGTTATGCCAGCCAATCCAGCGTCAGGATCAAGCGGCGTTCATCCGCTTTCAGGGCGGGCGAGCGATGGATCAGGCCGTGGTTTTCGTTGCCGTGCCATTTGCTGCCCTTGAGCAGCGCCACTTCACCGCACTGGATCTGCTCGATATGCGCCTTGGGTTCGGCATCCGGCTGGCTGAGCTTGCGCCGGTCCATGACCCCTTCACGCAACCACTGGCTGCCGATGCCGGCATAGGTGGTGATCAGCCGCACCGGCACGTGATCGACATGAAAACGCGGGCACATGGCTTTATCCAACAGCCGCAGGCGTACGCCGATACGCTTGGCGCCCAGCAGGCAGGAAAAGGCGCTGACCAGCCACGACACATCGGCGATAAACCCTTCGTAGCCTTCAAGATCACGACAGTTGGACGCCAGACCCTGCAAGTTAGGCTCGGCGTCTTCATTGTTGAGTTCGATGACCATGGAATCGGCCAACGGCTCGTTAAGCGCCACCAGCAAGGCACCGAACTCAGCGATGTGCAGCGGCAGTTGGCGCTGCCACAGCGCCAGATTTACGCCGTCTTCGAGGATTTCGGAGAGTGCCAGCGGGGTTTCACCGCGGGTCTGGCGGATCACCGGGCGCAGGGAAATGACCGGGGCCAGCATCAGGCTACCTGCTCATACCAAGGGCCAAAGGGGTCGGCCAGCAGGCGCCAAGCCTCAATGCCCTGGGCCATTTCTTCATCGGTGAGCAAGCAGGCGTCCAACTCTGCGCGCATGCGCTCAAAGTCGATGTTCTGCCCGATAAACACCAGCTCCTGGCGGCAGTCGCCGGTGCTCAGTTGCCAATTGCTCATGATCGCCGCGACGCTTTCCTCATCCTGGGGCCACTGGCTTTTCGGCACGAAGCGCCACCAGCGCCCGGCAAATCCGTGGCGCATCAGGCCACCGGCCTGGGACCAACTGCCCGCATCCTGGTGCTTGCTGGCCAGCCAGAAAAAGCCCTTGGAGCGCAGCAATTTACCGTTCACCCAAGGGCGGTCGATAAAGTCGAAGAAGCGCTGCGGATGGAATGGCCGGCGCGCGCGATAAGCGGTAGAGGCAATGCCGTACTCTTCGGTTTCCGGTACATGTTCACCGCGCATTTCCTGCAACCAGCCTGGCGCTTGTGCGGCGCGCTCGAAGTCGAAACGGCCGGTGTTGAGGATCTTGTCCAGCGGCACTTCGCCCATGACCATGGGGATGATTTCCGCCTGGGCGTTGAGGCGCTCAAGGATAGCCATCAGTTCATCGCGCTCAGGGCGACTGATCAGGTCGATCTTGCTGATCAGGATCACGTCGGCGAATTCGATCTGCTCGATCAACAGGTCGGTGATGGAACGCTCATCCTCTTCTCCGAGGGTTTCACCCCGTGAAGCCAGGCTTTCGGCGGCCTGGTAATCGAGCAGGAAGTTCATGCCGTCGACCACGGTGACCATGGTGTCCAGCCGGGCGATATCGGCCAGGCTTTGTTCGTTTTCATCGCGGAAGGTGAAGGTCTCGGCCACCGGCAGGGGTTCGGAGATACCGGTGGACTCGATGAGCAGGTAATCGAAGCGACCTTCCTTGGCGAGTTTTCCGACCTCTTCGAGCAGGTCTTCACGCAAGGTGCAGCAGATGCAACCGTTGCTCATCTCCACCAGTTTTTCTTCTGAGCGATTGAGCGTGACGTCGCGCTGCACCTCGCTGCCATCGATGTTGATTTCACTCATGTCATTGACGATCACCGCCACGCGCAGGTTCTCGCGGTTGCGCAGGACGTAGTTGAGCAGCGTGCTTTTACCCGCGCCGAGAAAGCCGGACAACACGGTAACGGGGAGACGATTGGGCATCAGGTGGTCCTCATCAGGGGTGGCCGGTCAAATCGCCCGTTTATGGCGTTCGCGCAGCTCTTCACGTTCTTTGGCTTCGATACACAGGGTGGCAGTGGGGCGCAGCAGCAGGCGTTGCAAGCCAATAGGCTCGCCGGTTTCACGGCACCAGCCGTATTCGCCGCGGGCCAGCAGCTCCAAGGCGTCGTCGATCTTGTCCAACAGCTTCTTTTCCCGCTCCAGCAGACGCAGCTGCCATTGGCGCTGTTCTTCGGCGCTGCCCACATCGGCTGGGTCGCTGTTGGGTTCCTGCTCGCGCAGCACCAGGAACTCGCCCTCGATACGCGCTTGCAGCTCAGCGCGCTGGGTTAGCAGTAACGCGCGAAAGAAGCCTTGCTGGGCGTCGTTCATGTAGTCAGCAGGCGGTTGGGCCAGGAGATCTTGTTCGGTCATGGGCAGCGGTTCACGGGTCAGGCGGTGTATTAATGTTATAGTATAACAACACAAATAAGCCAATCCCTCCTTGCTCCTTACGACGAAGGGCGCAATGCTTGAACGCTTCCCAGCCCCGAGAAACCCTATGAAACGCCTGTTGTGCGCCCTGTTACTGGCAACAGCCGGGCCTGCCTGCGCCCAAGCGCCGAGTCTGCTGGCCAACTGCACGCGCAGCGCCAACCTGTTGGCCTGCGTGGACCCTCAAGGCAATGCCTACAGCGTGGCGACCGTCGGCAGCACCACGTATTTGAGAGGTTTCGAGGTGATCGGCAAACGCTACTGGGCGCAGACCAACAGCCGCTATGGGCAACTGACGTTCTTTACCGGGTTGGCATCGGACGGGGAGGCATGGGTCGGCTATACACGGCGGGTGGGCTGGACCACGATCAACCGGTTTTCCAGTTCCGGCGGCGCCAGCGCCAAGTTCACCTGCAGCCGCATCACCGGCTGTTAAGCCTGGCCGTTCTTCCTTTCCTGAACCCAGGCCATATAGCTGTTCATCGGCGGGTTCTTCTGGAAGTATTTTTTCAGGCCTTCGAACAAGCCATCCGCCACGGCCTGTTGGTGACGTGCGGTGACCAGCCGCTGGGCATCCTGGGCATTGGAGATAAAACCGGTTTCCACCAGGATCGACGGCACATCCGGTGACTTGAGCACCGCGAATCCGGCCTGCTCCACGCGCTTCTGATGCAGGCTGGTGATGTTTTGCAGGCTACCCAACACCGAGCTGCCCAGTTGCAGGCTGGAAGCGATGGTGGCGTTCATTGACATGTCGAGAATCACCCCGGCCAGCATCGGATCCTTGTCCTTGAGGTTGAGCAAGGTGGTGGCGCCCAGTAAATCGGCACCGTTTTCGCGCTGGGCCATGAAGCGCGCCGTGGCGGACGTCGCGCCACCTTCAGACAATGCATACACCGAGGCCCCCGAGGCCGTGAGGCGTGGCGCGGCATCGGCGTGCACCGAGATAAACATATCGGCTTTGTGCTGACGAGCGATGTCCACGCGCTTGCGCAGCGGCACGAAGAAGTCGTCGTTGCGCACCAGCTTCACGTCAAACCCTTTCTCGCGCTTGAGGCGCCTGGCCAGCAACTGGGCGATCGACAGCACCACGTCTTTTTCACGCTGGCCTTTGGAACCGATGGCGCCTGGGTCCTTGCCGCCATGACCGGGGTCGACCACCACGATGATGTCGCGCTTGGGGTGTGCCTTATCGATCGGCGCCACCAAGGGCGTGGGCTCGGCGGCGATTTGCCGAGGTGCGTGGGTGGCGCTCGTGAGGTCGAGCACCAGGCGATGCCCCTGGCCTTCCTGAGGTGGCAATAGAAAGCTGTTGAGCTGCATCGGTGCAACCAGGTCCAACACGATCCGCGTATCGGCCTTGCCGAAGTGCCCGGAGCGAATCGAGGTGATCCCGCTGTTCTTCAACACCAGTTGAGAAAAATCACCGCTGAGGCCCGCGCCGCTCAGGTCGATGATCAAGCGGTCTGGCGCGGTCAGGGAGAAGGTCTTGTATTGCACCGGGCCGCTGAGGTCGAACACCAGCCGCAGCTTGTCTTCCGAGCGCCACAGGCGGGCGTTGCGAATCTGCGTGGCACTCGCCCCGAACGACAAGGTGAACAGCGGGCTGACCAGGAGCAGGTTGAGGAGCTGACGTCTGTGCATGACTGATACCGCAAATGAAGGAGCGTCCCTGCTCGACATGACTGAACAAAGGCTGGAGCAGAAAATTCATCGTCGATCTTACTGTTATACTATAACATGTCGAAATATTTCCAACGATGGACCTGCTTATGAATGCGCTGACTCTGCCGGATATCGCCGCGCAGGCTTCACGCCAAGCCTTGCCTCTCGACTGGGTGGGCATGTGCGGCATCGCTCTTCCCATCCTGCTTAACGAACAGCGCCTGACCGCCACCGCCGATGCAGGCGTCAGCCTGGACGACGGCACGGCCCGTGGCATTCATATGTCACGCCTGTACCTGGCCTTGGAGATGCTGGAGCAGCAGCCCCTCACGCCCGCACTTCTTCGCAATGTACTGCAGCGCTTTCTCGACAGTCATGAAGATTTATCTAAGAACGCCTATCTGTGTATTCACACCGATTTACTGCTCAAACGCCCGGCGCTGGTCAGCCCGTTGTCCGGTTGGAAACGCTACCCGATCAGCATCGAAGCGCATCTGAAAAGCCAGATGTTCCACGTGGAACTAAAAATTGACGTTACTTATTCCTCAACGTGCCCCTGCTCAGCCGCCCTCGCCAGGCAATTGATTCAGCAGCAATTTCTCGAAGACTTCGGCAACACGCCGTTGCAGCATGAAGACGTGCTGGCCTGGCTCGGCAGTGCCAACGGCGTGGTTGCCACCCCACACAGCCAGCGCAGCAGCGCGCAATTACACATCCAGCTGCAAGGTGACCAACTGCCGCTGGCCGAGCTGATCGACAACGCCGAAGCCGCCCTCGGTACCGCCGTGCAAACGGCGGTGAAACGTGCGGACGAACAAGCCTTCGCGCTGGCCAACGGGCAGAACCTGATGTTCTGCGAAGACGCCGCCCGCCGCCTGAACCTCGCCTTGAAACGCTTGGATGCCGTCAAAGCCTTCCACCTCAAAGTGATCCACGCCGAAAGCCTGCACGCGCACGATGCCGTGGCTGAAAGCCGCTGGACGAGACACTCTGCATGATCACCTGCACCGAATTGCGCTGGGGTACCCCCGGGCAACCCCTGACCCCCGCCGTGGATCTCTCCCTGGAAAAAGGCAGCCTCACCGGTGTGATCGGCCCCAATGGCTGCGGCAAAAGCAGCTTGCTCAAGGTCATCGCCGGCCTGCAAAGGCCGCTGGCCGGCAAAGTTGCCGTGGATGTACCACGGCGCGGCGGCCTGGCGTTTCTGCCCCAGCAGCAACACCTCGACCGCCAATTCCCCATCAGCCTGCAAGAACTGGTCGCCGCCGGTTTCTGGGGCACTCGACTTAGCCCGCACCAGCGCAGCCAACGCTTGCAAGCGGTGCTGGACGAATGGTGCCTCGGTGGTCTGGAGCACCGCCCATTGATAGCCTTGTCCGGCGGTCAATTGCAGCGCGCCCTGCTCGCCCGCATGAGCCTGGCCGACTCCCCGGTGTTGCTGCTCGACGAACCCCACGCCGCCCTCGACGAAGATGGCCAGGCGCTGTGCTGGAAACATATCCACGCCTGGCACGCCGAAGGCCGCACGCTGGTTATCGTTTGCCACGACTTGGCGTCAGTGCGTCAACACACCCGGCAAGTGCTGCACATCAAAAGCACGGGCTGCGTGTTCGGCCCCAGCAAAGACCTGATCCGCCCGCAGCCCCAGATGCAGGTGGCCTGATGCACTTCGCCGCCCACCTGTGGATGCCTTTCCTCGACTTCGTCTTTATGCGCCGCGCCCTGATCGGCGGCCTGGTACTCGCGTGCAGCACTGCGCCGCTGGGCGTATTCCTGATCCTGCGGCGTATGAGCCTGATCGGTGACGCCGTGGCCCACGGCATCCTGCCCGGTGCCGCCCTGGGCTTCTGGTTCGCCGGGCTCAGCCTGCCGGCGCTGACGATCGGCGGCCTCGGCGCCGGCCTGGGCATGGCGGGTTTGTCGGCGTGGATTACCCGTCGCACAGGCCTGCGCGAAGACGCCAGCCTGGCCGCCATCTACCCCATCTCCCTCGCCGCCGGCGTGCTGATCCTCGGCATCGCCGGCAAACGCCTGGACCTGTTGCACCTGCTGTTCGGCTCGGCCCTGGCCGTGGACGAAACCACCCTCACCGGCATGCTCTGGGTCTCGGGGTTCAGCCTGATCGCCCTGCTGCTGATCTACAAACCGCTGCTGCTGGACACCCTCGACCCACTGTTCCTGCAAACCGTCAGCCGCCTGGGGCCGCTGGCCCACGGGCTGTTTCTGACCCTGGTGGTGCTGAACCTGGTGATCGGTTTCCAAGCCATCGGCGCGCTGATGGTGGTGGGCTTGATGATGCTGCCGGCCATCGCCTCACGGTTCTGGAGCCGGCGCCTGCCGGTGTTGATTGCTGTATCGGCAGTGCTGGGATGCCTGTCGGTGTGGCTGGGCTTGTTGCTGTCGTTCTACTACTCGCTGCCCAGTGGGCCGGCGATTGTGCTGGTAGCCGGCGCTGGCTACCTGCTGTCCGTGGTCTTCGGTCCGGTGCACGGCTTACTGCGCCGCCCGCCCTTGCTTACATCCCAATGAGGTATTTATCGATGCGCGCTCTACTCGTGCTGTTCAGCCTGTTGCTACCGTTGTCGATGGCCCAGGCCGCCGACAAACTCCAGGTGGTGACCAGCTTCAGTATTCTCGATGACATCACCCACCAGATCGGTGGCGATCACATCCAGATCAGCAACATGGTCGGCCCGGACGCCGACGCCCATACCTACGAGCCCACGCCGGACGACGCCAAGGCGCTGCTCAAGGCCAAGCTCATTATCAAGAACGGACTCGGCTTCGAGCCTTGGCTGGATCGCCTGGTGGCCAGCACCGAAACCAAGGCCACGGTGGTGACCGCCAGTAAAGGCGTGATCTCCCATACCATGGAGGAAGACGGCGAAACCATTCCCGATCCGCACGCCTGGCACAACCTGGCAAACGCCGAAATCTATGTGAACAACATCACCAAGGCGTTGGTAGCGGCCGACCCGGCCAACAAAGCCGACTACCAGCGCAACAGCCAAACCTACCTGAAAGAAATCTACCGCCTGCTGGCCGAAGCCAAGGCCAAGTTTGGCGCCCTGCCACCGGGTAATCGCCGCATCGTGACCTCCCATGACGCCTTCGGTTACCTGGGCCAGGCCTATGGCATTCAGTTCCTGGCGCCGCAGGGTTTGTCCACCGAACGTGAGCCATCGGCTGCCGAAGTCGCTGCGCTGATCACCCAGATCCGCAAAGACAAGGTCAAGGCCGTGTTCATGGAAAATATCAAGGACTCGCGCCTGCTCAAGCAGATCGCTGACGAAAGCGGCGCACAGATCGGTGGCACGTTGTACTCCGACGCCCTCGCTGCCGAAGGCCCGGCCAGCACGTTTACCGGGCTGTTCGAATACAACCTCAACACCCTGTGCGCCGCTCTGAGCAAGCCATGAGCCTGAGCATGCTCGACCTGGAAGGGGCTGCCATTGGCAGCCGCTTTCCACTCGATGCCGTGCTGAACGCCCTGCCTTGGAACAGCGATGGCCTGATCGCGGCCATCGCCCAGCAACACGGCAGCGGTGAAGTGCTGATGCTGGCCTGGATGAACCGCCAGGCCCTCAGCGAAACCCTGGCCAGCGGGCATGTCTGTTACTGGTCGCGCTCGCGGCGGCAGCTGTGGCGCAAAGGCGAAACCTCCGGCCACTGGCAACAGTTGGTCGAGGCGCGGTTGGATTGCGACGGCGATGCGGTGCTGCTGACCGTCGACCAGCGAGGCCCGGCCTGCCACACCGGGCGGCCGACCTGTTTCTACAACGCCATCGACGGCGACCACGTTCGCGTCATCAGCGCGCCTCTCAAGGAAACTCCAGCATGATCCGCAAGAACCCTTCCGGCGATCTGCCGGTAATTGCCGAATCGGCCTACGTCGACAAGACCGCCATTATTTGCGGCAAGGTCATCATCGGCGAGAACGTCTTCGTCGGCCCCTACGCCGTCATCCGTGCCGACGAAATCGATGCCAGCGGCGCCATGGACCCGATCACCATCGGCGCCAACTCCAATATCCAGGACGGCGTGGTTATCCACTCCAAATCCGGCGCGGCCGTCACCATCGGCGAGTTCACCTCCATCGCCCACCGCTCCATCGTGCATGGTCCCTGCACGGTCGGCGACCGCGTCTTCATCGGCTTCAACAGCGTGCTGTTCAACTGCGTCGTGGGCAACGGCTGTGTGGTTCGCCACAACTCGGTGGTCGACGGGCGCGACTTGCCCGACGCGTTCTACGTGCCCTCCACCACCCGAATCGGGCCCAACACCGACTTGTCGCAATACCCGCCGGTGAGCGTCAGCGCCTCGGAGTTTTCCGAAGACGTGGCGCGTACCAACGTTGACCTGGTGCGCGGCTACAAAGCCCTGCAAAACGAGTTCTGAGCCATCAGTCGCCTGCTGGTCCGTAACACCCTGGTCAACGAAGGCCAGGTGGTCGATAGCTACCAGGGTGCACCGTTGCTTTTTGAACGTCAGGCGCGGGGCTTGACCGTACCGCACTCGTTGCCCAGCCACTGGGCATGGGTGTCCAGGCTGCCCTTCTGCTGGATACCGGTGGCGTTGAAAGTACCGTTGACGGTGGTGGTGAATGCCTTCTGGCTCTGGAAGGTCGCCACGCCAGTGCCCTGGGCTTTCGGGCAACTGAAGCGGAATTTCCACTGGTTGCCGGTCTTGTCGGTCACCTCCTGCCTGCAACCCGACTGCGGGTCGGTCAGGGGGATTGAATCCGAGGCAACCTGAGCGGGTGTGAGGCACACCTGCACGCCTTTACCGGCCATGGTGATGCCCTGTTTTTCGAGCATGGCGCGCTGTTCGGGGGTCATCTGTTGCTTGAGCTGACCGAGGATCAGCGACAGATCCGGCAGGTCCTGGTTATCGACTTTCATATTGCTGGTGGTCAGCTCCCACAAGCCCGGCGCCAGCATCTGCGCCTGCGCCGCCACGGGCAACGCCAAACCAACCACCATGGCCAAACCTAGCAGACGAGCATTCATTGGGTAACTCCTGGGTAATTGTGGGCGTTAGACGCCGCAAAAGTGCCAGTGTTGCACGGCAAATAAAATAGCGACATTCACCGCCAGACATGGTCTGTTAAGCACTGGATCGCCTGGAGTAATGTCGTCCATGGATTTCTTTGGCCCGCACCTGCTCGCCTACTTCATCGCCACGCTGCACTTTCTCGGGACCCTCGCCGCGATCCATGCGGTGCTGACCGTCAGAACCGCCCAAGGCTCGATCGCCTGGGCCTTGTCGCTGATGTTCATGCCCTACCTCACGCTGATTCCCTACCTGATCTTCGGCCGCAGTACGTTCGATGCGTATATCCAGGCCCGTCGCCAGGCCAACCAGGAAATGCACACCGCCATCACCGAGCTGAACTGGCGCCCCTGGGTCGAGGAGGCCCTGGCCGCCCGCAACTCCAGCGCCTACGCCTCACTGCGTGCGATGCCCAAGTTGGGCCGCATGCCATGCCTGGCCAACAACCAAGTGCGCCTGCTGGTCAATGGCGAAGCCACCTTCAGCGCGATCTTCGATGCCATCCGCAGCGCCAATACCGCCGTGCTGTTCCAGTTCTTCATCATTCATGACGATGAACTCGGCCGCCAGTTGCATGCCCTGCTCAAGCAAAAAGCCGCCGAAGGCGTGGCTGTTCACGTGCTTTACGACCGCATCGGCAGCCACGCCCTGCCCCATCGCTATGTGCAATCGCTGCGTGACGCCGGGGTCAAGGTCAAGGCCTTCGCCACCCGCAGCGGTTGGCTGAACCGCTTCCAGGTCAACTTCCGCAACCACCGCAAGATCGTGGTGGTGGACGGCATCACCGGGTTTGTCGGCGGGCACAATGTGGGAGACGAATACCTGGGCAAAAAACCACCGCTGGCGCCATGGCGCGATACGCACGTACAGGTCACGGGCCCGGTGGTGGCGTGCCTGCAGGAGTCGTTTGCCGAAGACTGGTTCTGGGCCGCGCGCGAACTGCCGCCGCTGATCCTGCCGGACGCTTACCCCGAAGATGGTGTGCTCTGCCAGTTGCTCGCCAGCGGCCCGGCCGACCCTTATGAAACCTGCTCGCTGTTTTTCGTCGAGGCCATTCACGCGGCGACTGAACGCGTGTGGATCACCAGCCCGTATTTCATCCCCGATGAAGCGGTGTTCGCCGCCTTGCGCCTGGCGGTGCTGCGCGGGGTCGACGTGCGCCTGCTGCTGCCGTCGCGGCCCGACCACCGCATTGTGTATGCCGCCTCCAGCCTCTACGCGATCGAAGCCGTGCGCGCCGGGGTGCGGGTGTTCCGCTACACGCCGGGGTTCCTGCATCAGAAAGTGGTGTTGGTGGACGATGAAATCAGCGCCATTGGCAGTGCGAACATGGACAACCGTTCATTCAGGCTGAATTTCGAGGTGATGCTGCTGACCGTCGATGAAGCCTTTGCCAAGGAGGTCGAGCATATGCTGCTGGACGACTTCGCCCTGGCCCATGAAGTCAGCCAGGAAGAAAGCCGCGAGACCCGTCGCCTACGACAATTGGGCATGAGGGTGGCACGCTTGATCTCACCGATTCTTTAACAATATGGGAGGGGGCTTTTGCTCCCTCCCATATTTGGATCTCCAACTGTCTTCAAACATCAGTTCAGCGGTAAATATCCTCCCGCGTCCACGGCAGTTCATGGCTGCCATCGGCATGGGGCTTGACCGCCAGGATCTGATGCAGGTTGATCCAGCCCCGCGCAAACGCATACGCGCAGCCGGCCAGGTAAAGCCGCCAAATACGCAGTACCTGCTCCGGCACTTGCTTCGCCGCCGCTTCCAGGTTGTCTTCCAGGCGTTCGCTCCAATGGTCCAAGGTGCGCGCGTAATGCAGGCGCAGGCTTTCCACATCGACCACTTCCAGCCCTACTTCGCTGATCTCGGCGGTCATCATCGCCAGGTGCGGCAGCTCGCCGTTGGGGAACACGTAGCGCTCGATAAACTCGCCGGCGCCACGGCCCACCGGGCGACCGTCGGTATGTCTGGCGGTAATGCCATGGTTCATCACCAGGCCGCCTTCGCGCACCGCGCCAAACAGCGTCTGGCAGTATTGCGCCAGGTTGGCGTGGCCGACGTGTTCGAACATGCCCACGCTCACCACTTTGTCGAAGCGGCCGTCCTGGGGCAGGTCGCGGTAGTCGAGCAGTTGCAGGTCAACCTGGTCTTCCAGGCCTTCGGCTTTCACCCGTTCGCGGGCCAGCGCCAACTGCTCTTTACTCAGGGTGATGCCAAATACCTTCGCCCCGAATTCCCGCGCCGCGTAACGCGCCAGCCCGCCCCAACCACAGCCGACGTCGAGCAAATAGTCCCCCGGCTGCAAACGCAACTTGCGGCACAGGTGGCGAAATTTGTCTTGTTGGGCCTGGTCGATCGATTCGCTGCCGGTTTCGAAATAACCGCAGGAGTACGCCATGTCCTGGTCCAGCCACAGCTGGTAGAACTCGTTGGACAGGTCGTAGTGGTAGGAAATCGCCGCTGCGTCAGTGGCCTTGTCGTGGATCGAACGCACCGGACGACTGCCCTCGTCGTCCTCGACCAGGGCATGACTCAACTCATCACATACCCGGATCACTTCGGTGATGGAGCCTTCCAGCTCCAGTTTGCCCTCGACGAAGGCTTCGCCCAGTGTATCGAGCGTGGGATGGGTCAGTTGCGAGACGACCGTGGGGTCCTTCACCACGATGGTCACACTGGGCTCGGGGCCCAAGTTGAATTCATGGCCGTCCCAGAGTCGAAGACGCAGCGGTAGCTGAAGATTCTGTAAGGCCGGTGGAAGTTGCGCGAGCATGAGTAGTCCCCCCTTGTTTCAGACGTCTGCTGTGAGGGTAGACCATCCAAGACAAAGTAGGAGGCTATCGATTAATAGCCCGCTTCTATGGGCCTCGGCGCTGGAGCAAGCCCTCCTGGACCCACTGTTTCAGCCACGTAACAGCCTGCAGCGGGGCACCCTCAGCATAAGTGACTGCCAGTTGTTCGCACAGTTCTGCAAAGGTCCAACCGGTCGTCGCCATGCCGGCCAGGGCGCAGGCCTCGGCGGCTTCCAGGCTACGGTAGTGGCACACATGCTGCTGACGCCATACCAGGCAAATCTGCGCAACATCCAAGGCGTGGCTATCGGGAAACGCTGACGATTGCTTGCTCGCACGCCAGATCGCCAGCGTGTTGAAGCGGCACAATAACGTCTGCACCACAGGTGTCAGCTCGACCTGCAAGCACGGCCAATCCTCGGGCGGCAACAGCGCCATCTCATCCAGGCCCAACGGCTGCCCCTGCGGCGCGTCGAACGCCAGGGTAAAGGCCCACTCCAACCGCGCCAGCTCCGCCAGCGGCGCGCTTTGTTCCGCCGTCAGGTGTTCAACGATAAACGCCGCAAACCGTTCGCCCAGCCAGCGCAGGCTGTAATGAGCCGACGGATAGCAGCGCACATAGGCGTCGGCCAGTGCCGCAAACTCCTCATCCCCCAGCCAATACAGGATGGCAGCGAAGTCATGGCGCAGCACTTCCTGCAACCTTGCCCGGTAGGCGTTGTGGTAAATCGCCAGGCCCGTGTCCACATCCAGCGTCGGTCCGCCCAGCAAGGTGGCGGCAAGCCCACTGTCGGCGTCAGGCGTATCGGCTAACAGGTGCTGTTCAAAAGCCAATTGCCAGTCGATCAGGCGCATAGTGCCCTCCTGCCCAAAGCACTGGCGCCCAGTTCACGGGCTTTGTCCAATTCGGCGAGCAGCTCTTCGAACGGTGGAAAATGATCATCGCGCTCCAACAGCGTCGAAACCGCCCCCACGTGCTCCAGAGTCTGTTGATACAAGGCCCACACCGGATCACACACCGGATGGTCATGGGTATCGACCACGTAGTCGCCGTAGTCCATATGCCCCGCCAAGTGCAGTTGGCGGATGCTTGCCGGCGGCAGGTTGTGAATAAAGGTCCAGGCATCGAAGCCATGGTTGCGCGAGCTGACATACACATTGTTCACGTCCAGCAACAACTGGCAGCCGGTGAGGTGGGCCAAGGCATTGAGAAATTCCCACTCGGTAAATTCATCCGCCTTGGCGCGCACATAGCTGGAAACGTTTTCCAGCACCAGCGGGCGCTGCAACATGTCCTGCACCTGAAGAACGCGGCTCGCCACGTAGTAGAGGCTCTCTTCGGTGTACGGCAGCGGCAGCAGGTCATGCAATTGGTGCGCGCTGCCACGGCTCCAGCACAGGTGATCGGAAATCCATGCCGGCTGGATACGCGCAGCGAGCTGTTGAATCTGTTTCAGGTAGTTCATATCGAGGGCATGCGGCCCACCGATGGACAGGGACACCCCGTGCATTACCAGGGGATAGCGCTCGGCTATCGCGTCCAGGAAGTACAGGGCTTTACCGCCCTGCACCAGATAGTTCTCGGAGATCACTTCGAACCAATCCACGGCCGGCGATTGTTCAAGGATCTGCTGGTAGTACTCGCTGCGTAGACCCAGCCCGTAACCCAGGCTTGGAAGGGAAGCGGACATGACTCACTCCTGGGCAAGTGCCCGCAGCGGGGGCACCGCTGCGGGTACACGCGTTGCCGTTATTCGCCGACTTTGCCGCCAGCCGCGTCGCAGGCAGCCTTGGTCATGGCCTTGAAGCCGTGGCCCTTGCAGACCGCCTGGCCTTTGCAGGCATTTTCGGCGGTCTTGCAGTCGTTCATGCCTTTGCAGGAGGTCACGCCGTAGCAGTGCACTTGGGCGTCTGCAGCTTGTACCTGGGTGGCAACACCGGCAAACATCGTAGCGGCGGCCATTGCGAGGGCGGCACCAGCAGCGGCGGATTTAATCTTCATTGTCGTAGTCCTCATGATCGGTAGTGGCGTCGGTCTGAACGGAGTGTTCAGTCTCGACACACCACTAGAGTGAGGCCCCCCGCCGGCGTTACAGCCCTCGGCAAATATTTCTGAACATTATTCGTCGAGCTTCAACAGCGGCTCCTGGAAGCGCAGTAAACGCCCGGCGTTACCCAGCACCAGCAAGGTGCTGACGTTGTGCAACACCGCCGCAATCATGGCACCTGCCGCGCCCAACCAGCCAAACGCCGCGAACACCACAATCGCCAGCGTCCAGCCCAGGCCAATGATCACATTGACCTGCAAGGTCTGCCGGCACTGGCGACTCAAGCGCACACAGGTGCCCAAGCGGCGCAGGTCGCTGCCAATCAACACCACGTCCGCCGAGGCCAAGGCGATATCCGCGCCGCCCGCGCCCATGGCCACGCCGACCACGCCGGCCTTGAGCGCCAGGGAGTCGTTGATCCCATCGCCCACCACCATCGGCCGGAAACCGCTGCTGATTTCCCCGAGCACGCGGTTGAGCTTGTCCTCGGGCAAGGCCTGGGCGGCGACATCGCTGATCCCCACGTCCAGGGCCAGGCTATCGGCCACGCTTTGACGGTCGCCGGTCAGCAACAACTGGCGGCCCAGGCCCAGCTCGCGCAGTTCTTGCAGGGCTTGGCGGGCCTCCGGTTTGACGCTGTCGGCCAGCAGCAGCCAGGCGAGGAAGTGCCCGTTCAGCGCCAGCCCGGCTATCGGGCCGTCATGGGTGGGGACGGTGCGGGTAGCAATCCCCAGTTGCGCGAACAATTCCGGCCGCCCCAGTGCAGCTTCGCCCTGGTCGGTCTGCGCTACCACGCCCAGGCCCTGGCGTTCGCGGATGTCGGTCAACACCAGCATTTGTTCCTGAGTCGCCAACCCGGCCAACGCGCGACTGACCGGGTGGCTGCTGGTCGAGCCAAGGCTGGCCGCCAGGTTCAGCAGCGCCTGGCGATCGGTAAAGGCGGTTTCGATGGACTGCAGGCGCAAGGTGCCAAAGGTCAGGGTGCCGGTCTTGTCGACCACCAGCGAGGTCAAGTCCGCCAGTTCTTCGAGGAACGCCGAGCTGCGAATCAGAATCCCATGGCGCGCCGCCACGGCGATCCCGGCAATCGCCGTGGCCGGTGCCGACAGCACCAGCGCACACGGGCACGCCGCTACCAGCACGGCGAGCATCGCCTGCGCATCGTTGGTGACAAACCAGGTGACCGCCGCCAGCAACAGCACCAGCACCATGTAGCTGCCGGCATAGCGCTCCAGCAGCCGCGTGATCGGTGGTTTGGAGCGCTCGGCGTTCTGCATCAGCGCGATCACTTTGCCCAGGGTCGATTCGTTGCCCGTGCGGGTCACCTCAAGACGCAACAGGCCGTCGAGGTTGATCGCCCCGCCAAACACCTGCACGCCAGCGCTGGCTTCCAACGGCACCGATTCACCGGTAATCGGCGCCGTATCCAGGCTCGCCTGGCCCGACAACACCACGCCATCCGCCGGCACCCGGTCACCGGCGCGCACTTCGACGATATCGCCCGTGTTCAATGTGCCGTTGTCCACCTCGACAATGCTGCCATCGGCCTGCACCAACCGCGCATGGCTGCGGGTCAGTTTGCCCAGGGCGTGGATCGCTTCCTGGGAACCGATCACGCTGCGTTCTTCCAGTACATGGCCAAAGATCATGATGATCGGCAGCAGCGCGGCGGTCAGTAAATCACCGGTGGCCCAGGCACCGAGCATGGCCAGGGCGATCAGTTGGTCAGTGATGCCATGCAGGCTGGGGAAACGCAGGCTGTACCAGGCCGAGCGCATCACCGGTACGGCCACCAGCAGCGAGGCTACGCCGAGCAGCAACTGGCTGACACCGCTCTGATCCGGTGCCCGCCAGCGCCACACCAGGCCCAGCACGAGCAGGCCGAGCGCCAGCATGGCCAGGGTCAATTGCCGAGCGGCGCTGCGCTGCTCGGCGGAGGTCAGCATGGGTGCGCTCATTGTTCGGCTCCCTGGAGGATCAAGCGGGAGTCGTCTTTAGGATCGACCGTGGTCACGGAGCCGGCCTGGCCGAGGATCTTCGGCAGGCGCTCGCGGTACAGGCGCAACAGCAAGCCTGGGTCCTTCACCTGGGCCAGGCTGGCCACCGTGGCGGTTTGCGCCTGGGCATTGGCCAGGCGTTCACTGGCCTGGGCGTGGGCCACCTGCACCAGGCGATCGGCCTGTTGGCTGGCGGTCTGGGTGAGTTTTTCCGCGTCGGTGCGGGCGTTGGCCACGGCTTTGTCAGCCTGTTGGCTGGCGGTGAGCACGGCGTTGAACGCATTCACCGCCGGGCTCGGCAGGCTCGATTGCACATCCACGCGGGTGACTTCGATGCCCAGGCCCACGCCGTTGGAGCTCAGCTGCGCCAGGCGTTTATTGATGCCTTGCACCAGGTCACCGCGCAACCGCTCACGGCGCTCGGCGGCGCCGTTGTCGGTGCCGATCAGCTCGGGGCGCGCCACCAGGATCGTGTCCAGGTCGCGCGCCGCGGCAAGGGCCACGGTGCTGCGGGTGACCAGGCGATCCAGGGCCGGCAGTACATGCTCGCCCTGCAACACAAAGGCATACGGTTCGGTGACCTTGTAGAACACCCGCACATCCAGCTGCACCACCCCGGCGTCTCCCGTCAGCAGGTAACCGGAACCGGCCAGCGCATCGCTCAGCGGCGTGGCGAAACTGGCCACGCGGTCGGCCTGGATGGCCGCATCCGAACGCAACAGGTTCTCCACCCGGCGCTCGATCACCCGGTCGGCCGCGGGCAACAGCACCACCTGCTCGAACGGTTGCGGCCAGGCCACTAACAGCCCGGCATTCTGAATACGATCAAGGGCGCCGAAGTGCAGCACCACCGCCCGGTTTTGCGGGTCGATCTGGCGCACATTGGAAAACGCCCAAGCCAATGCCGCCAACACCGTCACCGCGTACAGCGCCAGGAACGTCAGGCGCCCGGCCTGGATCCACGGGCTGTCCGGGCTGTCACGCTCGGTCATGGCTGGACGTCCTTCGGCCCATCCACCAGCGCGCGGAACGGCGCCGCATCGGTACGCAGGATGATCCTGGTGCCCGGCGTCACCACCGTGCCCAACGTATCCAACGAGCGCAGCAGGTTGTACAGCTGCGGATTACCGGCGTAGGCCCGCCCGTAAATCTGCGCCGCTTCGACCCGCGATTGCGCTTCGATATCGGCGGCTTTCACCGTGGCGTCGGCCTGCACGATGCGCGCATCACGCTCGGCGGCGGAACGGATCTGCGCCGCCTCGCGCTTGCCCACGGCCGTGCGCTCGGTGGCGATGGTTTCACGCTCGGCCCGCATGCGATCGACGGTGGCGGTGAGGGTCACCGACGGCAGTGTCAGGCGCTCGATACCCACTTGAGCCACGCGCACCCCGTAGGTGGTGAGCAATTGTTGATCAATCTGCTGGCGCAGCTGCGCTTCGAAATCGGCGATGCGCACCTGGCTGGCGTCGGTGTTGACCAGGCTGGACAGGTCAAAGCTGGCCGCCGTGGTTTCCAGCGCCGAGCCGACAAACGTGCGAATCTGCCGCGCCGCTTCGTCCGGCTGGTTCTGCACCGCGCGCATAAAGCGCTGCACATTATCGGCATCGCCCTGCACCTGCCACGCCACATAGGCTTGCACGATGATGCGCAGGCCATCACGGGTGCCCACATCCTGCAAACCGCTGGAGGTGGTGCGCAGACGCAGGTCCACCGGGATCGCCGCTTCGAACGGGGCCGGCCAGCGCCAGCCCAGGCCAGGCTCCAGCAATACCCGCGACGGGTTGCCGAACCGCGTAATCACCGTGGCTTCACCGGAACGCACCTGCACCAGGCTGGCCGCCGCCACTGCAAACAGCACCAGCAATACCGCCCAGGCCATGCGCCGCCAAGGGAAGGGGCCTGCGGCGTGTTCATCACCGTGATGGTGATGGTGGTGATGACCGTGATCGTGAGAATGAGCGCTCAACAGACAGACTCCTTATTGAACGGCTTTACGCGGCACCGAAGGATCGGCCGGCAAGGTAAAAGAACGCAGATCGATCGTCGGTGCGCCATCGGCACCCAGGCGATGATCCAGAATCAGCAGTTTGGCGTGGGCCAGGCCCTGGCTGAGTTGGCCGAGGTACTGTTCCAGCACGAAGGCTTGGCCCGCGCTGGCGTAGGCCTTTTGTTCGGCCGCAAAGCGCAGGCTCGCCGCTTGGGCACCGGCATTCACTTCCCGTGCGGTGGCCAAGGCATGGTCGCGGGCGGTGCTGGCTTGCAGCAAGGCCTGGTTGGTGTGCTCGCTGGCGGCGCCGCGTTCGCGGGAGATCAGGGCCTGGGCGCCGATCTGCGCGGCTTGCACGCCGTGGTAGGCATTGGCGGCACCGGCGGGCGGGTGGATGGCCTCTACCACGGTGGCGAGGATTTCCACGCCGCTGTCGAGTTTTTGCAGATCGGCCTGCACGGCGCGGCCGATTTCATCTGCGAGACGGGTGCGCTGTTCGCCGAGCAACTCGTCGAGGGTGCGCGAGGCAAAGTCGTGCACCAGGATACGACTGGCGGTGCTGCGAATCAGGGTCGGCACATCCGCACTGTGATAGGTGGCGGCCAGCGCGGCCTGGTCGGTCAGGCCGATGCGGTAGACGAAGCGCACATCCATATTGACGATCTGGAAGCCCTGCTTGTCGCCACTGCTGCTGGCGATCACCTGGGATTTGTCATTCACGTGGCTGGCGTCCCACAGGCGGTTGGCGATGGCGGGCGGCGGGCCTTCGGCGGGGGCCAGCTCAGGCGCGGCGGCTTCACTGATGCTGGTGGCCAGTTCATGCACCACGCCGTTTTCCACGCTTATCACGCGACCCAGCGGCCACGGCAACCCGGCATGCAGCCCCGGGCCGAACACCTGCACCGGTTTGCCGAAGCGCTCATAAATCCCACGACCTTGCAGAGGCACTTCATGCACGCCGGTCAGCGCCCATCCCACGGCCAGCACCACCAGCAGCACCGGCACAAAGGCGCGGCGCATGTAGGTAAACGCCCAGATCTGGCGCAGGTCGATGCCGAAACGGTTATGCAATTCGTGCTGCAACGCCAGCAAGGGTTGGGGCGGCCAGCGCAGCAAGCCGGCGATGAAACTCTGGGCCATCAGGCGCGGTTCAAGACGGGGTTGGCGGGGACTGAACAGCGACAGCACGGCGCGGAGTAAAAACTCCACGGCGACCAACGCCGGCAACAGGCCGATCAGCACCGCCAGGCGCAACGGCCACACCGATTCGGCACCGGCGAACAGCAGGCAAATGGCACTGACCACCAGGCAAGCAATCGCTACCCGGCTCAATTGCGCCAGTTGCGAAGCTTCCGGCCATTGCGCGGCGGTTCCCTGGGCCAGGCGCCGCTCGAACACCAGCAAACCAAAGGCCAGCGCCAACGCCAACGCCGCGCCGATACTGGCGGATTGGCCTAAAGCCGCAGCCGGCAACCCCAGGTTCCAGAATTCGATAATGCTGAGCAGCGCCAGCAGCGACCAGCCCGAGAGCCACAACACCGGTATGCCGATCTGCGCCAGCAAGCCGCTGCCCAATCGCCCGAGCAGGCGCGCATACCAACCGGTGTCTTCAGCCGGCGGCGCAATCAATTCCAATGCCGGCTCTTCCAACTCCAACGCCTGGGCACGCCAATCGGCTACCCACCACGCCGATTGCAAACCGGCCACCAGCACCAGCAACGCCGATGCGCAGTTGATCAACACCACCGGCCAGATCGACAGCGGCGCAAACAGGGCGACAAACAGCGCCAACACCCAAGCGCCGACGCCCAGCACCGTCAGGCTGATACCGGCCTGGCGCAGCCGGCGGGCATGGAATAGCCCCTGCTGAAAACGCGGAAGGCCTTCCACCGAAGCGGCCTCATCTGCTAGATCCACACGCATCCCAACACGCCCACTTACACACAATTCGTTACGATATAACACGCGGCGTGAAATTTTTGTTCGTTAAACACCGTCTTTAAGCAGGCCACCGATCCCTGCATGTGCTGGCTGATCAACCGTCATCGCAGGCAAGCAGATCCCACATTTGCCCCTCAGTGCTCTCCAGATCGTGACTAACCCCCCATAAACACGCGCCATCACTGGTGCAACCCGAGGTTAATCGGCACACTCCAGAGCAGTTTTTCGCGGGCTCACGGACAAGGAAGCGTCACCCTCATGATTTCGATCTATCAGCTCAAACCGCGTTTTCAAAACCTGCTGCGCCCTCTCGTGCAGCGTCTCTACGACAACGGCACCACCGCCAACCAGATCACGGTACTGGCCGGTGTGGTTTCGCTGCTGGTCGGCCTGCTGATTGCCAGCTTCGCCCAGCACTTGTGGCTGTTTGCGCTGATCCCGCTGTGGATGATTGTGCGCATGGCCCTCAACGCCATCGATGGCATGCTCGCCCGGGAATTCGGCCAGCAGTCGCGCTTGGGCGCCTACCTTAATGAACTGTGCGACGTGATCGCCGACAGCGCGCTGATCCTGCCGTTTGCACTGATCCCTGGCGTGAGCCAGGCGCCGGTGCTGCTGGTGGCGCTGCTCGCGGTATTCAGCGAATACGCCGGCGTGCTCGGCCCCATGGTCGGCGCTTCGCGGCGCTACGACGGGCCGATGGGCAAGAGCGATCGCGCTTTTGTACTCGGCGTGCTGGCCACCGGCGTCGCGCTGGGCTGGCTCGGTGCCGGTTGGGTCGACACGGTGATGTGGCTGGTCGCCGCCCTGCTCGCTTACACCTTGGTCAACCGGGTGCGTCAGGGTCTCAAAGAAGAACAATCCATTACCCCTTCTGCATAAGGATTTTGCGATGCGCGAACAGCAACAGCACACCTTCAGTACCCATGATGGCGTCGAGCTTTTCTATCGGCACTGGCCGGCCACCGCCTCAGCGGACGGCGAGCCACGCCAGGCGATCGTGCTGTTCCATCGCGGCCACGAGCATTCGGGGCGCATCGCCCACCTGGTCGATGAACTGAACCTGCCGCACTTTGACTTCTTCGCCTGGGACGCGCGCGGCCACGGCCAATCCCCCGGCGAACGCGGCGACAGCCCCAGCTTCGCCACCAGCGCCCGTGACGTGCAGACCTTCTGTGACCATATCGGCGCGACTTATGGCATCGAGGAAGAAAACTTCGCGGTGATCGCGCAAAGCGTTGGCGCGGTGATCGCGGCCACCTGGGTGCACGATTACGCGCCAAAAATCCGCGCGTTGGTGCTGGCGTCGCCAGCGTTCAAGGTCAAGCTGTACGTACCGTTCGCCCGCACGGGCCTGGCGCTGATGCGCAGGTTTCGCGGCAACTTTTTCGTCAACAGCTACGTCAAGGCCAAGTTCCTCAGCCATGACCAGGAGCGCGTGGCGTCCTACGACAGCGACCCGCTGATCACCAAGGCGATTTCGGTAAATGTGCTGCTGGGCCTGTACGAAGCAGCCGATCGGGTTGTAGCCGATGCCCAGGCGATCCAGGTACCGACCCAATTGCTCGTCTCCGGCTCAGACTTCGTGGTGCACCGCAAACCCCAGCAGCAATTCTTCGACCGCCTCGGCAGCCTGAAAAAAGAACTGCACATCCTCCCTGGTTTCTTCCATGACACCCTCGGTGAACGCGACCGCGCCGTGGCCGTTAGCAGCGCCCGGCGTTTTATCCTGCAGAACTTCGCGCACCCGCTGGATCGCGCCTCACTGCTGGACGCCGACAAACTGGGCGCCACTTGCGCCGAGTCCGAATCCCTCGCCGCGCCGCTGCCGCGCAACTCCCTGCGCGATCTGTACTGGCGCATGACCCGCGCCAGCATGGGCCTGGGCAAGAACCTGTCGGACGGTGTAAAGCTGGGCTTCGACACCGGTTTCGACTCCGGCAGTACCCTCGACTACGTGTACCGCAACACGCCCACCGGCAAGGGCGGGCTGGGGCGGATGATCGACACCAACTACCTCAACTCCATCGGCTGGCGCGGCATTCGTCAGCGCAAGCTGAACGTCGAAGAACTGCTGCGCCTGGCCATGGCCAAGTTGCGTGCGGATGATCGAGAAGTGCGTATCGTCGACATCGCCGCCGGCCACGGGCGTTACATCCTCGAAGCCTTGCAGGGCGTGTCGCCGCTGCCGGAATCGATCCTGCTGCGCGACTACAGTGATATCAACGTGCGCGACGGCGCTGCGCTGATCCGCGAAAAAGGCCTGGGGGATGTCGCCCAGTTCGTCAAAGGCGATGCGTTTGATCGCGCGGACCTGGCTGCGCTGGAGCCAAAGCCGACCTTGGCGGTGGTGTCCGGGTTGTATGAATTGTTTGCCGATAACGGCATGGTCGGCGGTTCGTTGGCAGGCCTGGCCGAAGCCGTCGAACCCGGCGGTTACCTGGTGTACACCGGCCAGCCTTGGCACCCGCAGCTGGAGCTGATCGCCCGCGCCCTCACCAGCCATCGCCAAGGCCAGGCCTGGGTGATGCGCCGACGCAGCCAGGCAGAGATGGACCAACTGGTGGAAGCCGCCGGGTTCCGCAAGATCACCCAGCGTGTGGATGAGTGGGGCATCTTTACCGTGTCCCTGGCACAGAAGATCTGAGCATGCGCGAACCCGGCTTATTGAAACCGGCAGTCCTGTGGCTGCTGCTGTTGGCGCCGCTGTTTTTCGGCACCTACGGCTTTGCCACCTGGGTCACCAGCCAGCGCGTCGACGTGGGTACGCTGGTGTTCGGCTGGGAAACCCATATGCCGTTCCTGGCCTGGACCATCGTGCCCTACTGGTCCATCGACCTGCTCTACGGTTTCTCCCTGCTGCTGCCCAGCACGCGGCATGAACTCAAGCAACATGCGCTGCGCCTGCTGAGTGCGCAGTTGATTGCGGTGAGCTGCTTCCTGATCTGGCCGCTGCGTTTCACCTTCGAGCGGCCAGCGCTGGATGGTGTATTCGGCTGGCTGTTTGCGGTGCTGGCAGGCTTCGACAAGCCGTTCAACCAGGCGCCGTCGCTGCACATCGCATTGCTGGTGATTCTATGGGTCATGTACCAACGGCATACCCAGGGCGTGTGGCGTTGGGTGGTGCATGGCTGGTTCGCGCTGATCGGGGTTTCGGTGCTGACCACTTATCAACATCACTTTATTGACTTACCCACAGGCGCCCTTGCCGGTTGGCTGTGCGTATGGTTGTGGCCGGTGGAACATCCGAGCCCATTACTGAATGCGCGTCTGACGCAGGACCCCAAGCGCTGGCGGCTGGGTATGCGCTATGGCCTGGGCACGCTGGCACTGGCCGTCCCGGCCTTTACCTTGGGCGGGTGGTGGTTGTGGCTGCTATGGCCGGCGGTTTCCCTCGGGTTGATCACGGCAAATTACTGCGCAGTGGGTGCGGTGGGCTTTCAGAAGCGCGCCGATGGCCAGCTCACCCCCGCCGCGCGCTGGCTGTACGCGCCTTATCTGGCGGCCGCATGGGTCAACTCGCGGCTATGGACACGCAAGCATCCCCAGGCGGATCAGATTGTGGATAACGTGTGGCTGGGGCGCGTTCCCACAACGAGCGAGTTGGGTTCATTCAAGGCCATCGTCGACCTGTGCGCCGAATTGCCGATTAATCCACAGGGCCGCGCCTATCAATGCGTTCCCGTTCTGGACCTGACCACACCGACCGCCACCGAATGCCTGCGCGCCGCAGAAGCCATCGAACGTCTGCGCTCCAGCGGCCCGTTGCTGGTGTGTTGCGCCCTTGGCTACTCGCGCAGCGCCACCGCTGTCGCCGCCTGGCTCTTGCACAACGGACGCGCCGCGACCGTGGAGGATGCACTGACTATTATTCGTACAGCGCGTACCGATGTGGTCCTGCACCCCGCTCACCGCAAAGCACTGGAGGGTCTAGCCCATGCCCGCTGATATGGAACTCCAAGTGGTCGCCAGCCTGCTGCGCCGTGGTCGTTCTCTGGATCAGTTATCCACAGGCCTGACCTTGCTCGGCGTGTTGTTCGGCCTTGCTCAGCTGTTGATGGTAAGTGTCGCACCGATCTGCCTGCTGCTCAGCCTGTGGATGATTATCCTCGGACTGTTGCAAAAGTACTGGGCGCTGCGCGTGGCTTTCGATGCCGACCTGTTCACCCTGCTGGCCCGTGACACCGAACGCACCGCAGACCTCGACCAGGCTCTGCACACCCTCGGCCTGCAATCGCCCAAGCGCGCAGGCCGGCCCTGGAGCGAGCGCCGTCGCGGCGCCCTTAAACTGTTGCGCAAACAAGCCTGGCTGCTGGGCGCGCAAGCGCTGCTGACCCTGGGCGTGATCCTCGCCAGCCCTTGGCTGCCTTTCGCCGGATAAGGAATCCCCATGTTCGAACCCGTGGTTGCCACGCTGATTACCTCCATGGCCCGTACCGTCACCGGCGCCCGCAGCCTGTGGCTCGGTTGCGCGCCAGTACCGGTGCAACGCATCTACTTCGCCAACCACAGCAGCCACGGCGACTTCGTGCTGCTGTGGGCCTCGCTGCCGCAAAACCTGCGCAAATTCACGCGCCCGGTGGCCGGCAGCGATTACTGGAACAAAAGTGCATTGCGCCGCTACATCATCAACCGCGTGTTCAATGGCGTGCTGATCGACCGCGAGCGCAAGGAGCCTGTGGATAACCCCTTGCTACCGATGCTGGCAGCCCTGGAAGGTGGCGATTCGCTGATCATCTTCCCCGAAGGCACGCGCAATCTTGAAGACGGCTTGCTGCCGTTCAAAAGTGGCTTGTATCACTTGGCGAAAAGTTACCCACAGGCCGAGCTGATCCCCGTGTGGATAGCCAACCTGAATCGCGTCATGCCCAAGGGCCGCGTATTGCCGTTGCCCCTGCTGTGCACCACCAGCTTCGGCGCACCGCTGCAACTGGAAGATGGCGAAGACAAGGCGCTGTTCCTTGCGCGCACCCGCGATGCCCTGCTCGCCCTCGCCCCGGAGCATTCCTGACATGGATAGCCAAACCCTGATGTTGTTCGGCGGGATCGGCGCGATCCTGGTGCTCGCCTCGCTGATCGGCCTGATCCTCAAACTGCGCACCCGCGGCACACCGAACGCGGTGATCGACAACCTCAACGCCCGCATCAACGCCTGGTGGGTCATGGTGGTGGTGATCGGCATCGCCTTCTGGCTCGGCACCGGTGCAGTGATCCTGCTGTTCTACGCGGTGTCGTTCTACGCCCTGCGCGAATTCCTCACCCTCACCCCGACCCGGCGCAGCGACTACCCGGCGCTGGTGGCCGCGTTCTACCTGGCGCTACCGCTGCAATACCTGCTGATCTATTCCGATTGGTACGGGTTGTTCTCGATCTTTATCCCCGTGTATGTGTTTTTGCTGCTGCCCATCCTTGCCTCGCTGGGCGGCGACAGCACGCACTTCCTGGAACGCGCCTCGAAGGTGCAATGGGGGCTGATGATCGCAGTGTTCTGCGTGTCCTTCGTCCCGGCTTTGTTAACGTTGGACATCCCCGGCTACGAAGGCCGCAACCTGCTGCTGATCGCCTACCTGGTGATCGTGGTGCAGCTGTCGGACGTGCTGCAGTACGTGTGCGGCAAGCTGTTCGGCAAACACAAGATCGCACCCAACCTGTCACCGTCGAAAACCGTGGAAGGCTTTGTCGGCGGGATTTTGCTGTCATCCCTGATCGGCGCGGCGCTGTGGTGGACCACGCCGTTCAACCCGTGGCAGTCGTTTTTGATTGCGCTGTTGATCAACCTGCTGGGGTTTGCCGGTGGGATTGTGATGTCGGCGATCAAGCGTGATCGGGGGGTTAAAGACTGGGGCCATATGATCGAAGGGCACGGCGGTATGCTGGATCGGCTGGACTCGGTGTGTTTTGCGGCGCCGATTTTCTTTCACCTGGTGCGGTACTGGTGGACCTAAGCTTCCTGAAACGTTAACAACCTGAATTCATTTGTAAGCCTATCGGCAAACAGAATCATGTATTTTGTTAGCTTATAGGCTTATTTTTTATATTTTTTGTACGCCTATAGGCTAATATTTATTCCTATATTGATAGCCTATAAGCTTACAAAGGTCTTTTATCATGAATAAATCCACCCTCTACAAGCTGCGCCTCTCTCAAGTAGAGCGCGCTATTGAACCTTTTAATGCCGTTAAAGGCGCCCCCGTACCGCCAGGCGGTTGGCTGCGGTCTATCAGAGAATCGTTAGGTCGCTCATTAAAAGCCCAAGCCGAAATGGCGGGCGTCTCTTCAGTCACCTTGACCAAGTCCGAGCGCTCCGAGGCTGAAGATCGAATATCGCTGGCACAGCTGAGAAAACTGGCGGCAGCACTGGACTGTGAACTCGTCTACGGCCTTGTCCCCAAAAAGCCTCTGCATGAAGTCATCCAAGACCGCGCCGAACTCATGGCCAAGCAAGAAATCCTAGGCGTCACACATTCCATGAGCCTCGAAGATCAACGCCCCTCTGATGCCTTCATCGAACGTCAGATTGATGAACGCCGCAGAGAACTGCTCGACGGTTCATGGACACGTCTATGGCAATAGAACTGGAACTTAAACCAGGCCAAACCCCGCTCGACCCCGACGAAGTCGCTGGCCTAAAACCGAGACACATCGCCACCCAAGGCGAATTGGATGAGTGGGAGGCGCAAAACATCCTCAAAGCCTCACGTTGGGTGGCTCGGCAAAAAAAGCTGGATGTGCTGAACGATCATTTCTGCCGTGAACTCCACGTGAAAATGTTCGACGACACTTGGAAATGGGCCGGCACTTTCCGCAAATCCGATAAGAATATTGGTTGTGACTGGATGCAGATTGCCGTCAACTTGCGTCAGTTGCTCGACAACATGGCTTATTGGCTGGAGCACAACGTCTTCCCGCCAGAAGAGGTTGCCGTGCGCTTTCATCATCGACTTGTTTGGCTACACGCCTTCCCAAATGGCAACGGTAGACATGCTCGCCTCATGACCGACTGCCTGCTGAGGCAATGTGGTCTTGCTCCCTTCTCCTGGGGCCGCGCTAACTTGGTGACCGCGAACGAAGTTCGTCAACGCTACATCCAGGCGCTTCGCGCTGCCGACGCCAATGAATACGCTCCGCTGTTGGCGTTCGTGCGCAGCTGAGTGCTGATTGAGGATGCCCTGGCCTATGCCTCCGACCTGCTGCACTGCGCCGAGCAGTTACTCGACTCCCGGCAGGCTGCCGGCCATCTGGTCGAGATGGCCAAGGTCATGGTGGACCGCTCGCTGGACCGCATGAACCCGCAATAGCCCTATACATTTATTCTGGTAGATGCCCCAGCGGCAACGCCCCTGGGGTTTTCACCGTCTGAATCGCAAAATTGCTGCGAATATCCCTTACCCCCGGCAGCTTCAACAAACTGCCGGTGACAAACCGCTCATACCCGCGCAGATCCGGCACCACCACCTGCAACAGAAAATCCGACTCTCCCGACACCAGGAACGCCGAGATCACTTCCGGCAACGCGGTCACCGCCTTGCGAAAGGCATTCGCTTCGGTGTCGTTATGCCGCTCCACCTTCACCCCCACGAACACCATCATCCCCAGCCCCACTTCATCGCGGTCCAGGGTCGCCTGGTAGCCGCGTATCACCCCGGCGTCTTCGAGCAGGCGAACACGGCGCAGGCAGGGTGACGCGGACAGGCCGATTTCGTCAGCCAGTTGCACATTGCTCAGACGGCCATCCCGTTGCAGGGCTTCAAGGATCTTTCGGTCAAACGCATCGAGTTTCAGATTTGGCATAAGTGAACGGCCAGCAGCGTACAAAATGGCAGGAAGTACCAACCATAGACGATTTTCCGAGTTATTACGCAAGCACCTGCCCTGCCCTCTGGACCTAGAATGGGCCCACACATCATGGGGGTGAGATATGACGCAACTCTGGTTGTTTTTGATGGCGCTGTCGGTGGCGTATCTGTTGCCGGGGCCGGACATGATCCTGCTGCTGCAAACCGGCGCGCGCCAGGGCAAGGCCTTGGCGCTGACCACCGCGATCGGTTTGGGCATCGCCCGGGCATGCCATGTGGCGGTGGCGGGGCTGGGCCTGGCGACCTTATTCAAGGTGGCGCCTTGGACCTTCGATGTGGTGCGCCTGGGGGGCGCGGCCTATCTGCTGTGGCTGGGCGTTCAGTGCCTGCGCGCGACGATGCTGCCCAACCTTGATCCGGCACAAGGCGCCCCTTCAACAAGAGCCTGGCGCACGGCCCTTCAACGCGGCCTGCTGACCAACCTGCTCAACCCCAAGGCGCTGTTGTTCTGTTCGGTATTGCTACCACAGTTCATCAGCCCACAAACCGGTTCGGTGGCGGCGCAGTTCGCCTTGCTGGGCATGATCCTGGTGGGCGTGGGTTTTATCTTCGACTGCGGCTATGCCCTGGCCGGTGCGCGTATGGGCCAGTGGCTGGCGCGCAATCGCTCGGCACAGCGTATTCAGCAGTGGTTATTCGGCAGCCTTTTGATCGGTTTTGCGGTGCGTCTCACTTTTGTGCAACACGCCTAGCAATACAGCGTATCGACGACATTTCTTGTAGCAAAGACGCGTGTAAGATACGCCGCACTTAGCCAGGGATGCTCACCATGTTCGATTCGCTCAAAGCCATCAGCCGTCGTGTTGTCGGTGTGTTTCTGACCGTGGTGGGGGCCGTTTTCGGTCAATGGCAGCCGCCGCAATGGCTGCGCGCCGTCGGCCGTGGCGTGGCGAACCTGGGGGGTAAAGCCCGCGCCTACCCGCGCCAGACCGGTGCCGGTGTGCTCGGCCTCGTACTGCTCGCCGCAGCAGGTTTCTACGGCTGGCACTGGTATTCCAACCTGCCGCAGCCGCACACCGCGAGTTATTCACTGCATAAACCGAACCTGACCGACTACACCCAGCCAACGCCGGTTGTGGATAACTTGCAGGTGCGTTTCGGCGAATCCGTGGCGCCATTGGCGGCCATCGGCAAACCGGTGACCGAGGGCATTACCCTCAAACCCGAGGTTGCAGGCACCTGGCGCTGGGCGGATGACCGCAGCCTGATGTTCGTACCGGAAAAAGACTGGCCCATCGACACCCATTACACCCTCGACCTGGCAAAGAAAAACCTGCTGGCCGACGGCGTATTGCTCGACCAATACAGCGCGCAATTTTCCACCCAACCGTTCCGCGCCACCCTGGCCCAGAACGAGCTGTACCAGGACCCGTCCAATCCGACGCTGAAACAGCTGGTGGCGACCTTCCATTTTTCCCACCCGGTAGATGAAGACAACCTACGCAAACGCGTAACAGTCACCCTCGGCAAAGGCTTGGCCTACCGTGACGCCCAGTTGCCCAACCGTCCGGAAATCACCTTCGACGAGAAAAAACTCAACGCCTACGTACGCTCCGCCGCCCTGGCCACGCCGCTGGAAAGTACCCCGGTCAGCGCCAAACTCGATGAAGGCATCAAGGCGCGTGACGGCGGCAACGCCAGCACCGCACCATTGGTGGCGGAAGTCACCGTGCCTGGTCGCTATCGCCTGACCTTTACCGGCGCCGAAGTCAGTTTTGTCGACAACGAGCGCGGCGAGCCCGAGCCGGTGCTGATGTTCAGCAGCTCCAGCGCCGTGGCCGATGAGACCATCGCCGGTAAGGTGCAAGCCTGGCTGTTGCCGGAAAAAGCCCAGGACGATACCCGCCCCTATAACACCAACGAAATCGACGACGCCTTGCTGGCCCGCAGCACCAAGGTCACGCTGACCCACGTGCCCAGCGTCGAACCGCTGAACACCCTGCATGCCTTCAAGTTCAAGGCCCCGGCCGGCCGCGCGCTATATGTGCGCGTACCCGCCAACCTGGAGGCCATCGGCGGCTATCTGGCGAAGAATCCTACGGCCTCGCTGGTGAGCATGCCGGCGTATCCGCGCACGCTGCAGTTCTTGTCTGACGGCGCATTGCTCAGCCTCAATGGCGAAAAACGCCTGGGTTTCATGGCCCGTGGCGTGCCCGGTGCCCATGTGGAAATCGCCCGCCTGTTACCCAACCAGTTGCAACATCTGGTGGACCAGAGCAGCGGCAGCTTTGCCCGGCCGAACTTCGGCAACGAATACTTCGATCGCATGGTTGAGCGTCAGACGTTGGACATCCCGCTGTCGTCCAATGACCCGGCCAAAACCGTCTATGACAACGTAGACCTGAGCCACTACCTCACTGCCAACGGTGGCCGGCGCGGTATTTTTGTGCTCAAGCTCAGCCCGCAGGATGAACCGGCCGAACGCACATTCGACTACAACCGCAGCAGTACCAGCGACCTGCGTTTTATCGTAGTGACCGACCTCGGCATCATCGCCAAGCGTTCCAGTGATGGCAGCCACGATGTGTATGTGCAGTCCATCGGCAACGGCTCACCCGTGGCCGATGCACAGGTCGACATCATTGGTCGTAACGGTCTGCCGGTAAGCAGTGGGCATACCGACGGCGAAGGCCACGTGCATTTCGCCAAGCTGGACGAACTGCGCCGTGAGAAAACGCCGCTGATGTATGTGGTCAGCCGCGGCAATGACCAGTCGTTCCTGCCGATTGCCCGTCAGTCCCAACAGCTGGATCTGTCGCGCTTCGACGTAGGCGGTTTGGAAGAAGACGGCGCGATTGATCGCCTCAGTGCCTACCTGTTTACCGACCGTGGCCTGTACCGGCCCGGCGAAACCGCGCACTTGGGCATGATCGTGCGCAGCGGCAACTGGAAAGGCGCCTTGCAGGGCCTGCCGGTGGAGCTGCAAATCACTGACCCACGTGGCCTGGAAGTGATTCGTCAACCGCTGAAATTGTCGGCCAGCGGTTTTGAAACCTTTGATTTCCCCAGCAGCGAAGTCAGCCCCGCCGGGGAGTACACCGCAACCTTGCAACTGATTGGCCAGAAGCAGACCCGCACCGACCTGGGCAGTGTCAGCTTCAAGGTCCGCGACTTCGAGCCGGACCGCATGAAAGTCAGCCTGAGCCTGCACGACACACCGGTGCAGGGCTGGATTGCCCCGGACCAGGTGGTGGCCAAAGTTACCGCGATGCACCTGTTCGGCGCCCCGGCGGCCGGCCGTCGCGTGACTGCGAAGATGGCCCTGAGCCCGACGCTCGCGGCCTTCGAGCGCTACCCCGATTACCGCTTCCGTCTCAACGACGCCCTGGAAGACGCCAGCACTGAAGACCTGGCCGAAACCACTGTCGACGACAACGGCCAGGCCGTACTCGACCTCAACCTGCAACGTTTTGCCAACAGCACCTATCGCCTGCAAGTGATGGCCCAGGTGTACGAGGCCGAAGGCGGGCGTAACGTGGCCGCGCAAAGTGCGTTGCTGGTGTCGTCCGCGCCCTACCTGGTAGGTGTGAAAAGTCAGGATTCGCTGTCGTATGTTGCCAAGGACGCCCCGCGCCAGGTGCACTGGCTGGCTGTCGCGCCGGACCTGACGCCGCTGGCGGTGGACGGCCTGACCAGCGAAGTGGTCGAGCACCGCTATGTGTCGGTGCTGGTGAAGCAGTCCAACGGCACCTACAAGTACGAGTCGCGCATCAAGAACATCAGCCAACCGGCCTCACCGCTGGTGATGACCAAGGACGGCGCCAAGCAGAGCCTGAACACCGCTACGCCGGGGGATTTCACCCTGCAACTGAAGGACGCCAACGGCAACCTGCTCAACCAGATCGACTACAGCGTGGCCGGACGCGGCAATACTTCGCGCTCTCTGGAACGCAACGCCGAATTGCAACTGCGCCTGGATAAACGCAGCTACGCCACCGGTGACGAGATCGCCATCAGCATCCGCGCGCCGTACACCGGCGCGGGCTTGATCACCATCGAGCGCGACAAGGTCTACACCCAACAGTGGTTCAAGGCTGACAGCACCAACAGCGTGCAACATATCCGCGTGCCTGCGGGGCTTGAAGGCAATGCCTACGTCAACGTGCAGTTTGTGCGCGACATCGGCTCGTCCGAGGTCTATATGAGCCCGCTGTCCTACGGCGTGGTGCCATTCAGCATCAACCTGGATGCGCGGCGCATGGCGCTGAAGGTCGACGGCCCGGCGAAGATCGAACCGGGGCAGACCCTGGATATCAAGGTCAACGCCGACCGACCGGGCCGTGCCGTGGTGTACGCAGTGGACGAAGGCATCCTGCAGGTGGCGCGTTACCAGACACCGGACCCGTTGGGCTTCTTCTTCCAGAAGCGCGCGTTGGAGGTGGGTACCAGTCAGATCCTTGACCTGATCCTGCCGGAATTTTCCCGTCTGCTCAGTGGGGCGGCGCCTGGTGGCGATACGGAAGGCGCCTTGGCCAACCACCTCAACCCGTTCAAGCGTAAACATCAGCCGCCAGTGGCCTGGTGGTCCGGGTTGGTGGATTTGCCGGCCGGTGAAACCGTGCTGCATTACCAGGTGCCGGACAGCTTCAATGGCAAGTTGCACCTGTTTGCCGTGGCGGTGGATACCGACAGCGTGGGCGTCAGCGAGGCGACTACCGACGTGCGTGGGCCGATTGTGATCACGCCCAACGTACCGGCCTTCGTCGCACCTGGGGATGTGTTCAATGTCAGCGCCGGGGTGTTCAGTAACCTCGACGCGGCGGCCGATGTGAAGTTTGAAGTGCAAACCAGCGCCGGCCTTGTGGTGCAGGGCGACAAGGGCAGCACCCTGTCGCTGCAACCGCGCAAGGAAGGTACCGCCGAGTTCAAGATCAAGGTCGGTGAAACCCTCGGTTCGGCGGACCTGCGATTTGTCGCGGTACTGCCGGGTGGCAAGCGCATCCAGGTGGCAGAAACCACCTCGATCCGCCCACTGAGCGAACATCGCGTCGCCCTGAGCCTGGGCCGTTTCGACAGCGCCAGCAAAGAGCTCAAGCCAACGCGCGAACTGTTCAGCCAGCTGCGTGATGTGCAATTGGGCGTAGCCGCTTCACCGCTGGTATGGGCCAACGGCCTCAAGCATTACCTGGATGACTACGGCTACGCGTGCACCGAGCAATTGGTGTCCAAGGCCATGCCGGCGTTGATCTGGGGCGGCACCGCACCCGAGGCCGAACAAGCCTTCGGCAGCGCGGCGCGCATGCTGCGCCAACGCCAGAACCAGGCCGGCGGTTTCGGTTTGTGGGCGGCCAACCCGGACGTGGCGCCGTACGCCAGCCTGTACGCCACCGACTTCCTGATCGAAGCCAAGGAGCGCGGGCTGCCGGTACCGGAAGATCTGCTGGTGCGCGCCAATACGTATCTGACAGACCTGGCCAACGGCCCGAGCGAAGGCCTGTCGGAATTGCGCAACCGTGCCTATGCCAGTTACCTGCTGAGCCGTCAGGGGATTCTGGTCAGCGGTGCCTTGAGCGATATTCGCGAACGCTACGAAAGCTACTTCAAGGACAGTTGGCAGAACGACCTGGGCGCCGCTTACCTGGCCGCCAGTTACAAGCTGCTCAAGCAGGATCGCCAGGCCGATACCCTGTTCCGCAAAATCCCTTGGCGTTCGCTTGTGGATAAGTGGGACAGCGACGGCCTGTACTACGACCCGCTGGTACACGATGCCGAACACTTGCACCTGTTGGCGCGCCATTTCCCTGAACTGATGGACGAGGTGCCCACGGCGCTGCTGGATAAGCTCGGCAAGCGTCTCAACGAGCAACGCTACAACTCGCTGTCGGCGGCCCTGTTGCTGCGCGCCCTGGACAATTATGGCCAGCGTGCGCAAAGCGACATGACCCTCAAGGCCACCGCCTGGCTGGGCGACAAACAGCAACAACTGCTGGAAATGGCCGGCCAGCCGCCGCGTGCCGCCGTGCCGAACGCCACGCAAAAGCTGGTGATGGAAAAATCCGACGGCCCAGCGGCGTTCTACATGCTCAGCGAAGCCGGGTTTGATAAAGGCGCCAAGCTCAAGGCCATCAATCACGGCCTGGAGATCATTCACGAGTACCTCGACCTCAAAGGCGAGCCGGTAAGCAAAGTCGCGGTGGGCGATGAGTTCCTGGTGCGCCTGCGTCTGCGCGCTACCGACCGTGATCAAGTGCAGCAAGTGGCGGTCGTCGACCTGCTGCCCGGTGGTGTCGAGCCTGTGTATAACTTGCCGCCGGAGCCGGAGCCGCAAACCGACAGCAGCGAGGAAAGCGAAGGCGAGGACTCCGAGTACGTGGAAGCCAGCGAAGAAGACGCCGACACCTGGCAAGCGCCCATCGGTGAAACCGAGCTGAGCAACTGGCAGCCGGACTACGTAGATGTGCGTGATGACCGCGTGGTGCTGTACGGCACCGCATTGCGCGATGTAGGCACTTTCGTATACCGCGTGCGCGCTACCAACGCAGGGACGTTCAATACGCCACCGGCCTACGCCGAAGGCATGTACGAAACCACCCTGCAAGGACGCGGCAAAGTAGGCCAGCTTGAAATTACCAAGCCTTAAACGCCTGACGCCGCTATTGGCGGCGGGGGCGATACTGGTGGGGCTGCGTCTGTGGCCCCATGCCCCACTGGAACAGGCCGTCACCTCCTCCAGGGTGGTGCTGGCTGACGATGGCTCGCTGTTGCGCATGACCCTCGCGGATGACGGCCAATACCGCCTGTGGCTGCCGCTGGAGCGGATTTCCCCGTCATTGGTCGAAGCGCTATTGCTCAAGGAAGACCGCAATTTCTACTGGCACCCGGGGATCAATCCCCCGGCATTGTTGCGCGCGGCCATGGCCACCTACAGCGGTGGCCAGCGCCAGGGCGGCTCGACCTTGAGCATGCAACTGGCGCGACGCCTATGGGACCTGAATACCCGCCAGATCCCCGGCAAGTTGCAGCAGATGGCGTTGGCGTTGTGGCTGGAGGCACGCTACAGCAAGCACGACATTCTTGAGGCCTACCTGAACCTGGCGCCCATGGGTGGCAATATCGAAGGTGCCGAGGCCGCCAGCCGCATCTACTTTGGCAAGGCGGCGGCGCAGTTGTCGTTGTCCGAAGCCTTGGCGCTGGCGGTGATCCCGCAACAGCCTGGCCGACGAGCACGTTTCGGGCCCTCGCTGCAAAACGCGCGGCAGCGCTTGATGAATGATTGGCGCGAGACTTATCCACAAGACCCGCGCAACGACAGTTTGCTGGACTTGCCCCTCGAAGCACGTAACCGCCAGCAGATTCCGTTCCTGGCGCCCCACCTGAGTGAACAACTGCTGGCGTCCCAGGCCGGCAACGAACTCAACAGCACCCTTAACCTGCCCTTGCAGCAATTGCTCGAACGCCTGATCACCGGCTTTGTTGCCGAGCGGCGCAGCACCGGTGTGGAAAACGCCACGGCGATCCTGATCGACAGCCGCGATCAGAGCGTCAAGGCCCTGGTGGGTTCGGCGGATTACTTATCCACAGGCATCCACGGGCAAGTGAACGGTGTGCTGTCGCGCCGTTCGCCGGGCTCGACGCTCAAGCCGTTTCTCTACGGGTTAGCGCTGGACCAGGGGGTGATCCACCCCATGAGCATCCTCAAGGACTTGCCCAGCAACTTCGGCTACTTCCAGCCGGAAAATTTCGACGGCAGTTTTGTCGGACCGCTGACAGCACGCGACGCATTGATCCGTAGTCGCAATATCCCGGCGGTGTGGCTGGCCAGCCAGGTTAAATCGCCTTCGCTGTATGGGTTGCTGCAACGCGCCGGTATCAAGGGCCTGCGCGACGAAAGCCACTACGGCCTGGCCCTGGCACTTGGCGGCGGCGAGATGACTCCGGAGGAGCTGGCGCGGCTGTATGTGATGCTGGCGGGCGACGGGCACCTGCGGCCATTGCGTTATCTACAGGAACAACCGCCCTCCACCGGCGCGCAACTGCTCACGCCCCAGGCGGCGTTTATGGTGCGCGACATGCTGCGCCGTAACCCGCGCCCGGATGGCCTGCCCGCCCGGCATTGGCGCGTCGCATGGAAAACCGGCACCTCGTGGGGCTTTCACGATGCGTGGAGCGCCGGCCTCGTCGGCCCCTATGTGCTGGTGGTGTGGGTGGGTAACTTCGACGGTCGGCCGAACCCGGCATTTATCGGCGCCAAGACCGCCGCGCCGCTGTTCTTCCGCATCGCCGACGCCCTGCCGCTGGCCTTACCCAACGTCGCGATCAAGGCCGACAAGCCGCCCGCCGGGCTGGTACGCATCGAGGTCTGCGCGGCTTCCGGCGAACTGCCGAACCGCTGGTGCCCGCAAACGCGCAAGACCTGGTATATCCCCGGAGTCTCACCAATTCGCGTGTCCAACCTGCACCGCCCGGTGCTGATCGACACCCGAACCGGCAAGGCCGCATGCCCGCCGTACGATGCGCAGTACACCCGCGAAGAAGTGTTCGAATTCTGGCCCAGCGACGTACAACGCCTGTACCGAGCGGCCGGTCTGCCCCGCCGCACACCGCCCAATGTGATGAAAAACTGCCAGCCCAACCGCATCAGCGATCAGAGCGAAGCACCGCAGATTCGCTCACCGCTGACTCAGGTGAGCTACCAGCTACGCCTGTCCCAGCCGCAGGAAAGCATCCCGCTGAACGCCAACGCGGCCAGCGATGCGGCAACCCTGTACTGGTTCGCCGACCAGACATTGATCGGCCAGGGCCCGCCGCAAACCACGCTGAACTGGCGGCCGGGCAAATCGGGGGAGTATCGGTTGCGGGTCAGTGATGATCAGGGACGCAGTGCGAGTCGGGGGTTGAAGGTGGAGTTTGTACCGTGATCAGCCTAGAGGAGTGAGTCAGCGAAAAACGCGTGGCGAGCGGGCTTGCCCCGCATCGGGGCCAGGCAAATGCATCACATCCAGGTCCTGGACCGTACGCCGATTCAGGACGCTGCCATGGCCGCAATGGCATCAACCGATTGGCGAATCAGCGCAGGGCCTTTATAGATGAAGCCGGAATAAATCTGCACCAGGCTCGCGCCCGCTGCGATTTTCTCCGCCGCGTGCCGGCCTTCAGTAATACCGCCGTCCGCAATGATCGGCAGGCATCCCGCCAACTCATCGGCCAGAACCCTGAGAACATGCGTGCTCTTATCGCGAAGAGGCGCCCCCGATAAACCGCCGGACTCGTCTGCATGCTGCAAGCCTTCAACGCCGGCGCGGGAAACGGTGGTGTTGGAGGCGATCACCGCATCCATCCCGGACGCCATCAGTGCGCCTGCAACCAGCACCGTTTCTTCGTCACTCATATCCGGCGCAATCTTGATGACCAAGGGTACGTATTTGCCATGCTCCTGCTCCAGCATCCGCTGGCGAATCTTCAGGGCGTCCAACAACTGTTTAAATGAATCGCCAAACTGGAGGCTACGCAGGCCCGGTGTATTGGGTGAACTGATATTGACCGTCACGTAGCTTGCGTGGGCATAAACCTTGTCCAGGCATATCAAGTAATCCTCAACGGCCCTCTCAACCGGCGTATCAAGATTCTTGCCGATGTTGATACCGAGAACGCCGGTATAACGCGCAGCCTGCACACGGCTCACCAGTTGATCTACGCCCTCATTGTTAAAGCCCATGCGATTGATAAGGGCCTGCACCTGCGGAAGGCGGAACAGCCGCGGCTTGGGATTACCCTGCTGTGGGCGAGGAGTCACCGTGCCGACTTCTACAAAGCCGAAACCCAACTGGGCCAAACCGTCAATGGCAATACCGTTCTTGTCCAGCCCAGCCGCTAACCCCACCGGGTTGGGGAACTCAAGCCCCATGATCTTCACCGGCAGGCGTGCCGGCGCCTTGCTTAACAAACCGTTGAGCCCCAAACGTCCCCCCGCACCGATTACATCAAGCGCAAGCGTGTGAGAAGTTTCCGGAGAAAGCGTGAAGAGCATCTTGCGGGCCAGGCTATACATAGACAGGTGAGACTCTTGAGAAGTTGAATTCGGGGCGCCGCCGAGGAGACGGCCCTCACGTAACAATAGTCAGGCGAGTTGCTGGTACGCCCGGCCGTAATAACAGAGCGGGTCTGTCGCCTCCCCAGATGCAATTGATAATGGTCGACAGAAAAAAATAGTGTGGGTATTACAGTCTTGAACAGTCGACACTTCACAATCCAAGGACATCAGCACCCCATCCAGAATGGGCGCTCCCGACGTACCTCGATGCCATTCAATAGAAGAGAACTTGTCGGCAGTCGCACGCCTACTGAACAGCTCACTGATGTGCTGCTGATAGGCCGAAAGAATATTGATACACATCGACCCACTACGAACCGCCGTATGACGAGTATCAGAAAGGCGATTAATGCAGACCAACAGGGTTGGCGGGGTATCGGAAACACTACAGATCGCCGTCGCAGTACACCCTGCTATTCCTGCCTCGTCGCCGGTGGTGACGACACAAACACCCGACACCAACTTCGCCATGGCATTGCAAAACAACTGCGCAGCGTCAGAGCGAGCAGCTAATTGACTGTCAACAGTGTTGGCCTCGACCCGATCAGCAGGCATTAGCTCCATTTAGCGCCAACTCCCTTGAAACTGTCGATTCGAGAGCAAATAACCTCAGGGCAATCGGAGATAATCAACGAATCGAGGAATACCCGGTTCATGAATCCATTGGTGACAAGGTCTTCAAAGTAGCGAATAAGCGAGTCGTAGCACCCTTCAACATTGTAAAGCGCGCAGGGATGAGCGTGCAGCCCCAACTGCCCCCATGTCCAAGCCTCAAAAAACTCTTCGGCAGTGCCCGTCCCGCCTGGTAATGCGATGAAACCAGACGATAGTTCAATCATGGTTTTCTTGCGCTCATGCATATCGGCAACGATCACCAGATCAGTGAGGTCGGAGCAGGCCAATTCTTTGTCGATTAAAAACTGCGGCATAACGCCAACAACCTGACAACCGATAGACTTTGCAGACTCCGCCACAACGCCCATCAACCCAACCTTCCCGCCGCCATAGACAACGCCATGCCCTTTGGCATGAAGGGTCGATACAAGCTGCGCCACCGCCAGCGCATACTCGTCCTTAACGCCCAGGCTGGACCCACAGAAAAGTGCCAATGACTTCATGATGCAACTCCACGTGAGGCGTCAATTGGGGTGGCAGCGTATTGCTCAAGGTAATCTTCCATTCGCGCGACGTTATCGTGATGCTTGGTCAAGCTGCGCATATAGTTGAGTACAGTCCAGATATCACTGACCGCGGTGCACTGCACACCATATTGTTCGTAGCTTCTTGACACTGCCGAGTCATCCGAATCGATCATTTTTTCGCAACGGTCCAGCGCGACCAAGTAGCCAGCCAATTGCCCGCCTGCGCCTTCAACGATAGCTTTAGACTCTTGTATTGTTCTGCCGGAGGTAATGACATCATCCACAGCCAGAACTTTTTTGCCGTTCAAGTCACTCCCGACGATCAGGCCTCCATCTGCATAGGCTTTTGCCTCTTTGCGATTGAAGGCGTAAGGCAGGGGGGCGTCCTCTTTCGAGAGTGCGATAGCCGTCGACACAACCAACGGAATCCCTTTGTACGCTGGCCCAAATAGAACTTCATAACGCTCCACGCCCGAATGTTTGATGTGCGCGGCGTAATAGTTGGCCAGACGAAAAAGCAAACCCGCGTCACTCAGCCCGCCAAAATTGAAAAAATAAGGGCTGAGTCGTCCAGACTTCAGTTTGAAAGAGCCGAATCTTATGATTTCTTCATCAACGATAAATTTTGCCAGCAATTCTTTAGAGTTCATTTCCGTTCCCTTCTTCGACATCATCAATGTAAAAGGCAGCCAATACGCTTTTAAACAGGCTCACTAGGCGTGAGCCAAACGCTCCGGCTGCGCGTCTGTCGTTGCGCTAAGAAACTTACGAAGTTTGGCTGTATCTTGAATGACAACGCCCTTCTCGCGGACCCAATTATCGTCGTAGAGTGTATCCAGGTAGTTGGTCCCCGAATCCGGCATAATCGCAAGAATGCTGTTGACGTCACTGGTGTGCAGTAGTTGAAGTGCTGCAAATGCTACCAGGCCGGCCGAACCACCCAGCAGCAATCCGCACTCTCGCGCTAACATTCTGCACATGGAAATAGCGTACTTATCTTCAACAACAACGGTGTAGTCGAAGTACTCAAGATGGGTATTAGATGAGCGCCAAGCCAGACCAACACCATTGAGCAAATAGGGGGAAAAATTGCCACCCAACACCGCAGAGCCCTTAACATCGCAGGCAAGCACTTTGATATTAGGGATATGGCTTTTCAAGCCTTTTGCGATACCCGATAAATGCCCGCCCGTACTGACGCACCCAGCCAGAACATCATAGTTGTATTGCAGAAATTCCTTGGAGGTCGTCTCGCAATGATAATCGGGGTTATCGGGGTTGTCATATTGGTTCGGCCAGTAAGCAGTGGGATCAAGTTCAAGCAGCTCTTTAACGCGTGCAATCCTCGACTGCTGGTACCCACCTGATTGGTCTGGCTCAGTGACCATGTCGACGGTTGCGCCATACGCTCTATACCAGTTAAGTGCACTGCTGCTCACCTTTGGGTCGACAACGACAGTCACCCCAAATCCCATCGCAGCCCCTATCATGGCGAGAGATTTACCCAGGTTACCGGAGGTGGACTCGATGATCCTGCCACCAGGTTGCAACTTTCCAGCTTTCAATGCGTACTGGATCAACCCTAATGCAGTTCGGTCTTTGATACTGAGGTTAGGGTTGAATTGCTCAAGTTTCAAAAAAAGCTTTTTGTTTTTCGGCACCAGTGAGTGACGCAACTCCAGCACAGGAGTGCAGCCTATCGATTCGACGATATTTAACATGTTTGATTCCCTTCAATGTTGTATATCAGTTTATAACTTTAAGCTGCGGACATGGGTCCAGGGTCAAGAACGTATTCTGTTGCGCACCAATCAATACCGGGTCTTCAATATGCAGGGCACCGAGCCCAAACTCGTAGTACGGCGTTTCAAGTGAGACGACCATGCCCTCTTCAAGGCAGCAGCGCTCGTCGGGCGACATGATCGGTCGCTCATACGCTTCAAAGCCTATTCCGTGACCTATGTGATGCCTGCGGTAACCTGAAAATCCCTGGTCCCGAATGAACGCCATTGTGCTATTAAATACTTCTGCGCCAGAGACCCCAGGCTTAGCAATAGCGTAGGCATGGTACATGCCACTGCGCAGTGCGTTATATTTCAACAACGTGTCAGGGTCCACATCCTGGAACGCAACAACACGCGCCAAATCCGCCCAATAGCCCTGATACGACGTATTGGAATCAAACCACACCAAATCGCCCGGACTCAACGTGATGTCCTTCTTCTGTTGTCGCTGCCCACCGACCGCATTTAAACCAATTTTAAGCATCGTCAACTCTGGACGACCGCCTTGCTTGACTACTTCGGACTCGAAAATTTGTTTTAGCTCATATTCCGAGATACCGATCTGCAGCGCCTCAGTGACGCGATGTATCGCCTGTTCGTTGATGCGCGCTGCTTGACTCAAGCCAATTATTTCTGAAGCCGTTTTGACCTTACGGACATCGCGGATAAGCGCCGCGCTTTCAAAAAGACCTTCCTCCCCTACATAGTTGCTCAACGCCTCTATCGTCGCTTTGGGCATAGCATCTTGGTCATAACCTATACGTGGCGAACGCGTGGGGGCAAGGGTCGCGATCAATGCCAACAGGGCCTCCCTGCCATTAGCATGGCGCGGCGAATCCATCGTCCATTTTAAAATATCAGCCTCATCACCCTGGGGCTCATAGTTCGCGCCACTTTCCCTGTAAAAGGTACCGTAGGTAAACACATGGCCGAGGCTGGACATACACTCGGTCAATTGGTCACACTCACCGCAAGAGTGCACAAAATTCAATAGATGAGGTTCACTCACATGAATGACGATATAGCACTCACCATAATATTTATTCAGCGTCTTTATCACTGGACGCAACCCCGAAAAATAATTGATATTCTCGAGGGAAGAGACTACTAACAACTCTAGGTTATTGGCCGTCATTAATTTCGACAGTCTGTCTGCATTATAAATTATCACTGCGCGCACCTTACTCTAAGCTATATGACATGCGGCCAGCAGCGACCATAACAATCGTCATAGCCTTTGACCAGCAGATAAATACAGCCTGCCACCCAAGCACAAGAAACTAACCAAGTACCGAAACTCCAGACTCGATACACGTTAAAACACACGTCAATCGATAGATGAACGTGTGCGGTAATTAACCGTTGTTAGTTTTGAGTGCCAGAGCAACAGCATCGACCATTGCGGTTTTATCGTAGTTAACATAATGGGTCGCCGCGATTCGCATCGGATCACCGGCGTGGTAGTTCTCATACACCATCTGCCGTTGGCCAAAACCATCGCCCGTCACATCCCATGCCAAGTTAAGCAGATGACTGCGATCCTTTGCCGAAAGGAACGGGTTCTGCAAGGCAGAGGTCAGGCATACTTCATTTTCGTTCACAAAGTCTTGGCTATGTGGCACGGCGAGCATTGAACCCGCCGCAAGTGATTGAATAGTGGTAATCATTTGTTGGTACCACTTGGGAAAGTGGTAGCGGATAGCCTGGATCGACGTAATGCGAGGGTTGCAGACGCCCTGCGAATCCATTTCAGATTCGACTTCGGTAACAATGACCGCGGCTCTAATCAACTCATAAGCGGTGGTGAGTTCACCTATCTTCTCTTGGATATTGATAAATTGGTTAAGCCCGAGGTTTTTTGCGAGCGCATCTGCAATACCGATAAGGAGTTCAGCCTTCGCCAACCCGCGAACAATGCCCTGGTGCCCAGTGTGATGCCGGGTTTTGGTAACGTCGTAAAATCGATTGGATTTCTCGACATCTTTGAAGATGAAAACATCTTGCCAAGGAATAAAAACGTCTTCAAACACGAGGTAGGAATCTATCTCATCGATCTTGCTTGAAAGCGGGTAGTCGAACGCTGAGCTTGAATCATGGGTCAACGGTTTACGACAAATGATCTTGAGCCCTTCCGCGTTGGTAGGCACCGTAAACGCCAACGCGTAGTCGGTGTCTGCACTTGTCAGACCCGGCATATTAAAAATCAGTAGCTCATCGGCGATAGGCGCAAGCGTAACGATCATCTTGGCCCCTGACACACGAATACCTGCGGGTTCTGTCTTCGTGCACGCCACGCCCACATAGGCATTCTCTTGAAGTGCCAAGCTTCTCGATCGGTCAATTTGCGGATTTATCGCGCCGTGCCCGATAAACAAATTATCGCGAGCGCAGCGTTCATAGAAGTTATCAACGTTGTCGCTGAAATTTGTAAACTCGCCCGTGCCAAAGAAATCTTTGTGCGATTTCATTGCACACAATGCCGCGTTCATAAAGTCCGGTGTACGGCCGAGCATGCCGAAAGAGAGGTTAGCGACCGCCTGGTATGCAACTCTCTTCTTCGCTAAATCAGCAGGTGACCGTGGCGTCATTAAGCTGATGGCAGAAACACCGCCGGCATAATCGAAATGGAATCCGTCAGACTCTAAAAGCTTGTAGTAACGAAGGATGATGTCTATCGCACCTTTGAAGCTTGGCTCAGCTTCGAGCTGCGTTACCTTTTGCCCATTGACCCATACAGGGCGAGGTTTTTTCAGGCGTGCGAGATACTTCTCTCTTGCGTTCATTTGGCATCCTTGCTCGGTCTAATATTTCGTAGGCAGCAAGCCTAAAACATCGTTTAAAAAAAATCTATTATTTTTTGCAAAATGTTTCAGCGCGACTACTATTAACCACCGTATTTTTCAACGCTTACGTGAATAAAATACCCCAAAGGTTGTAAACCACCCAAGTAACGGCGCAACAATGCAGGCATTTTGGGCATGTCCTATTTGCATCTGAAATACAAAATTAACGTTCATCACGCTGAACAACATCCAGCCCGAACTCTAATAAGGGACAACTTGATCCTTTAAGACTCAACAGGCGTTATCGCGGTTGTGTCGAATATGGCTTTAATATCTTCTATCACCGCCTCTGATGTGCGCCCTTGAACAACACCCGAAAAGGGTAAGTTTTTCGGTCTATAGGTGGCTGAAGTCGTCAAAGGCACGTTCTCATTGACGACGTGTTTGACGATATTGGTATCAGCCATGGAAAGCGCAGCGGTATCCACTCTGACGGGAACGCCCTCGTATATATGACCCGGATACATAAAGTCGCCATACACATAGCCATTTTCCGCAGAGCTGACAAACTGTTCATCTACACTCCCCTTTACTTCGGAGGCTACTGCCAGCGTATGGAGATGGGTACCGGTACGCCTCTCCAACATCTCAACGATGTACCCCCCACCCGCTCTTGCCGCCACTTCAAGAAATATAAACCCGCGAGAAGATTCTATGGCCTCCAAATGAAATGTCAGTGTCACACCGCCCAACGCTTTTACACACCGAATGGCCAGACTTTCCAGTTCCGAGTTATCGCATTGAATCGACCCAAAGGGTCGGCCGTCCATGAACTCCAAACAAGTGCCGAAGTAGCGAGACGTGCCCGCAACAACTACTTCGCCGTCGTGCAGGTATCCATCAACATGCCATATCTGCCCTTCAATGAACTCCTCAACTTCCAGTTGAGATAAGGTAGAGGGATCCAAATGCGTCAAATGCTCAACGGCAGCGTCGACGGAAGCAAAATCGATAACCCCACGGCTGGCACTGCCATCCTTCGGTTTGATAATCGTTCGTCCCGTCCAGCCAATTTGATCATAGGCGTGAGCATCAATAAAACGTGGTACTGGGATTCCCGCCTCGGATAAAACCTCCTTCATCCGCACCTTGGACCTGAAATTGATGGCTGTGTCGGGAAGCATCCCTGGAATGCCATACTTGAGCCTCATCTCAGCCGCCAACTCTATAAGCAATTCATGTCGAGCGATAATCCGATCAATCGGTACTGCCGAGCTCAGGTATTTATCCAACGCAGCGCCGAGGTCTTCCTCTGCGCCACCGCACACCTTAGTGCAGCGTAAATTTGCCGGAACATTATCCAAATACGCCTGCTCACCAAAATAAACGACCGCGTGTTCAGCATGATCAATGGCCACATCGTAGCGCATGTTGGAAAACTCGCTTTTATGTATAACTAGTATATTCACGCTTTTCTCCAGATAACTTGAAAGACAACATCGATAACAGACAGAACGCTGCCATCGCTAACGAAAATGCAATCGGCCCGCCTTTAGCGATAACGAACGCCCCGATTGCGGGCCCCGTGACATTACCAATCCGCTTCAAGGTCATGAGCCCAAGGTAGGTGCCGCGCATATTCGGGGGTGCCAAGGAATCGACATAAGCCGCTGCTGTTGGAATAATCAGCACCTCCGCAAGACTCAGAAGTGCGACAAATACAAACAATACGTACTTGCTGGTTTCAGCCGTGCCCAACAACCCGTAGGCCAGCAGTGACACACAACCTCCGACGACCAGCGTGATTTGCTTGCTAAGCCGGCGCTCCAAAAAAGAAGACACTGGCTGTAGTAAAAATATACTAATAGCATTCAGGCTCACGAGCTGTGTATAAAAGGTAAGACTGTCCGCAGAAAACATATCTCGAATGAGCAAAGCAATATTAGTTTCCAGCTGGGAGTACGTCATTAAAAAGAATATGACGCCGAGCAGCGTGTATACTAACTTAGTATCCTTAAGTACCTGAGCCACATTGGTCAAAGACTTATTTTCAGCGCTAACGGCTACGTCAAGTCTCGTCATATACCTTGCCAAAACGAGTTGGACCAACAAATACACAAGATAGACAATAGACGCTACAAGGAACATTGCCTTGGACGCAGCAAAACCGGTGTATAACGCTGCCAGAGGGCCCAGCGCGGCGCCTATGTTAATAGCGACATATCGCTTCCTGAATGCAGAATGCCTTTCTTCTATCGGCAAAACATCTGCCAACTGCGCTTGGGACACAGGCCAATACAAGGAAAAACAAACGCCTGATAAAAACAACGCGGAAGCGACAAAGTACGGATAAAAATCGGTATCGGACCAGCTCACACTGACCAGGTATAACGTAAAGAAAATCAGTGAAACACCGCAGATACCGATATTCGAGATCAGCTTCCTGCCAAATCTATCAGACATCGCTCCGCCCACGACACCACTCAGCAGCGCACCTAATGGCTGAAACGAAACGATGAGAATCACAGCCAGTTCGTTAACGTTAGGCAGCCGGAGCAAAAAAAATGCAAGAAATGGCTCTATCGCGCATTGCACGGCCATTAGAAAAAAAGCGCTGAAAAGAAAAAACTGCGTTATTTTCTGCCTATCTCTACTCGCCCGCACAAGGTATACCCCAAAAAGTTATAAATCACGTTTAATAGTTTTGTTCCCACGGTAACGAATACGTTTTTATGTTGGTGTATCCTTTGTACGCTTCAACTACGCCCTCTTTGTAGCCTAGGCCCGAGTCCTTGATACCGCCGAAAGGCGAAGATTCCGTTCGGTATCCGGGTACCTCATTAAAATTTACGGTACCGACTTCAAGTTCATTCACAAATTTGGATATGTAATTTAGATTGTTCGTCACCACGCCGGCCGATAGTCCGAATCGAGTGCTATTGGACATGCTGATAGCTTCATCAATGCAGCTGAACTCCATGACAGGTGCCGTCGGCCCAAAGGTTTCATTCGCGACCAATGCCATGCTCGGGTTAACGTTGCTGATGATAGTTGGAGGGATCAAAGCGCCCGAACATTCCCCCCAAAAACCAATTTTGCTCCACCGGCAATCGCAGAATCGATTCGGTCAAAGATACTCAGCGCACTCTGCCTATCAATTACACACCCCACGCGGGTTGATTCATCCATTGGGTCTCCGCTTTTGAACTTCATTGCCTCAATTTTTAAAAGCTCAATAAATTCCAACTTTACCTTGCTGTCGACCAAGATTCTTTTGACCGCTGTGCACCGCTGGCCCGAATTAGCGAAAGAACCTGACGCCGCCAACGCAGCCGCGATCTTAAGGTCTGCATCGTTGCACACGATCAATGGATCATTCCCACCCAACTCCAACACCAAGCGCTTGTAGCCGGCAGCCTTGGAAATGGTCTTGCCCACGGACGAGCTACCGGTAAAGGAAATCAGGTCAACGCCTTCGTGATTCATTACGATATCTGCGAACACATCGGCTTTAGCAGTGACGACCTGCAACATATGGGTAGGGAGCCCAGCCTCATAGAGCAATTTTGCAAATAGCACTGCGGTGAGCGGCGTCTTTTCTGAAGGCTTGACGATGATTCTATTATTGCTGGCGATCGCCGGGGCGACCTTATGCACAACTTGGTTCAACGGATGGTTGAATGGTGTGATAGCGACGATGGCACCTCGCAATGGCTCACGTTTAGTGTAAATCACGCGATTATTTCTTGAGGCTGTCACGTCGCAGGGTATAACCGCGCCATCATCACTCAAGGCTTGCTGTGCTGAAAAAAGCAGCACATCGCAGGCGCGGTCCACCTCATGCAACGTGTCGTGCAAACACAACCCAGACTCCAATGTAATGAGCCGTGCAAATTCATACTTTCGATGCATTAACAAGTCTTTTGCCAGCATCAATATGTCAAATCGCTCAGAGCGCTTTAAATTAACTTTGTAACTATTCGCATAATCAATAGTTTCAATGATAACGTTGGCGTCAAGCGAGGGTACGCTCCCCACGAGCTCATTATCATAGGGGTTAAACACATCTATGCTGGGCTCACTTGCTACTTCGTTACCCGCGACCACCGCCGTCATTTCGAAAATAACACTCATAACCACCTCACTTATAGAAATATTGATAGCTGAGCATCATCGAACTGAGGAGTAAAAAGACAGAAAACATTTTTTGATAAGCCAAATTGTTGAAGCTGTTAAATAATGCTCGGCCAATAAACCTATGGACCAAATAGACACAGGCTATCAATATAACTGTTTGCACCTGAAGGATAGTAAGTTTGCCTAAGTATGCCAGTGTGGCTATTTGCGTGGCCGCAAATAATGTGTACACCACAACAACATAACCAGAAACCTCTTCTTTTTGCGAGAAGGTTGAAGAAGCATATGAGGTCAGCAGCCCGCCACCCATATTGGTCAACCCATGCACCACACCGATAATAGCCAATGATTGACGCTGATAACGTCGACACACCCGCCTGAAAAGCTCCAATAGTTTAGGGTTGAGTCGAAGCAGTGCGACCAATATCAGCAATGCGGCGATGAAAGGCTTTAAAAATTCGGTGTCCGTCAACGCCGAAGCCGTAACCATTCCGAATGAGACACATACCAGAATCAACGGTATCAACCTCTTTTCAAACGTGCGTAACCGAATCCGCCTTTCAAAAACTTGATAGCAACTTAAGAACAACGAGCAGGGCAACAATATATTAATTGCATCAATATACTCGTATCCCCATAACAGCAGCAGCGGTGTTCCAAAAAATAGTAGCCCGACGCCGAATATCGATTGAACAGCCGTCAGCGCACAAATAAACAGTGGCAGATAAATCCCACTCAACATGATGGTGCCCCCACCGTCTTACCCAGGATAAAATCCAACAGCAGGTTTTTACCTTCCTCGATACTGATTTCAGCCGTATTGACGATCACCTCAGGCAGCGAGGGTACGTCGTAGGGAGAACTAACTCCGGTGAAGCCCTCGATTTCGCCCTTAAGGGCTTTGGCGTAAAGGCCTTTGGTATCCCTATCAATGCAGACGTCTAAACTGGCATTAATAAATACTTCAAAGAAGTTCTCTCCAATAATCTCACGTGCCGATTGTCTATCGTTAGCGGCGGGAGAAATAAGCGAGACAATCACAATACATCCGTGCCGGGCCAATATCTTTGAAAGCTCAGCAACTCTTCGAATATTTTCAGACCTGTCATCACTGGAAAACCCTAAGTCTTTATTTATGCCCAACCTGACATTATCGCCATCAAGGACACATACATTTTTGTGCATATCAAAAAGAGTTTGCTCCAGCAACATGGCCAGCGTTGTTTTACCCGCGCCAGATAGGCCCGTAAACCAAAAGACGCCAGACCTGTGCTTCTGTTTTTGTTCGCGCTGTGCAGTCGATATAAAATGGCGAGTGCCAACAATGTTACTCATAATGACAACTCCTGTTCTCATAATGCTTGAAGAAAGCCTTTTATGTTATCCACATCCATGGGGTGCATAATTTTGGTATCGGCAAGGTCCAGTCGAGCAGACAGCGCTGATAGATTTTGCCGGTAAGAGGCAATCACGTCTGGAGCGTTGGAAAGACTTCTGAATATCCGCACACCCTCTTGGGCACCCATCGCATCATTGACCAGCAGTACGATACGCAGCCCGTCGATTTTTGTAATCAATGGCAAAATAAGATCTGCCCCTGCCTCTAGTAGATCACCGCCTATTTCTATCACGATTAAATCAGCTGATTGCGCCGCGGCATCGAGCAGTGTGATAAACGAGCTGCAGATGAGATCTTCTTCTACGCCATAGGTCGTGGCCAATCCGCAGTGCACAAAATCCAGCACCACATCATAGTTAGCGCCTGCAAAGTTTAAATAATCTTTCATGCGGCCTGTGCCACATACCTTAATTGCCGCGGTCTTTATTTCAGGCGAAATGCTTTTAGCAACTAGGTTTATGTTACTGACAAATGTTGTTTTCCCTGACTCTGCCGAAGTCCCACAAACTAAAATGACTTTTTTATTAAGCGTGGCAAAATCAAAGTTAACGACCGGCGCAAGATCTTGATATTCTGCAACGTTAATTGTACTCAAGGTCGCCGGTGTCGCCAGCGTCCCAACAACCCTCAGTCGCATCGGCAACGCTTCGACGGTGTCATAACGGATGACGTCGCCGATGATGCCCCCTTGAGCCAGTAAGTACAGGGCATGGTTCTCGCCTATCTCACCCTCGGGCACACAACCATTCACATTAGTTCCCGAATATCGGTTGGCAATCACCCCGACAAAATAGTCACCTTCAAATATCCTTACAGAGAGCCCTTGAAAATTTTCGACATGCTGGTAGACCCCCTTCGCTTCCTGCGATTGGCAAAGTACCAAGTCCCCCGCCTTCAGCAGTTTCGGTTTAGGGCACACAATACTGCGCTCCAAAACGTCTACGGGCACAAATCTCGCACAACCCGAAATGACCTTCGCCCCATGCAAACCCTTGACATTATTCATTTTAACTCCTTGTTAAATAACGTAGATAAGCGCCGCCTATTTCCGGACGCAACAACGCGATGAACACACAAGCGGGTTCAGGTTTTCCCGCTGCGTGCGGCCCTACGTAAAGTCATAGTTGGCCGGTATTCACCCGCACTACCCGAGAACGAAAAACCACACGTTGAGACGCCCAGCACTGCCGGCGGTGTTTCCGTATATTCACTTTTTACAGGGCAACGAGCTGCACTGAAGACACGTTATTTTCTTCAACATTCTTCAGTTTGGCGATAGCTGAACTTAATGAACTGGTGACGGTTTGCTCATCGCTGAGCAATAAGTCCTGCAGTTCTTGTTTCATATCCTCTAACGCTGCCTGCCTTTCGATCTCATTCTGTTTTTGGTTGTCTTCAGTCATTTCGATTCTCTCGAATGTTGATGTCAGTTATGCTCAAGCCAGGCTCAAGCTCCAGAGCTCTCTTGGGTTAGATACTATCTCGCCACTTTGCCCGGTACGCTGCCCCACAATCGGATAGCGGCCATGAGCAAATCTGTTATTATCCATTATGATCAAGTCACCGGACTCCATCACATAATGTTTGTGCGCGTTGGCAGCTCTGACCGCAGTTACTAAATACGTCAACGCAGAGAGATAACAATCACTATCTTCTATTTCATTACTAAATCCAGCATACCGCTCGAGCAAGTCTTGCTTTAGCCTGACACCGAAATCGAACGGTCCCTTCTTATCTTCCAACTCATAAACTAATGGTGAATCCAGGACCTCTTCTTTTACATTATCCGCAGTGAATCTAATGTTGGTCGTTAGTAACGTATGCATATGACGAGCATAAGTGTGCGGATCTGCCTTGTGAAGGTGGTAAAAAAATTCGGCCCACTCGACAATCTTCGACTCGCCCCGGCTGCCCACATCAGTATTTCGCCAGCCTGGATCCACCATTAGCATCGCGAAATACTTCGGTCTCGGATTTAGCCAAGACCTGGCGTTATGAGGCTTTAGCTCAGCACCTACATAGTGAACCGATACCGCCTCATCTTTCTTTGGTAACTTAAATTTCACCTTGTTTATATAGGGGTTAGGGCTCCCATCATCTAGCTGGCTTTTGGAAGAATAGTTAACTAATGGCTTACCGTACATTTCCACCAGTGATAAATAGACGTCCGCGTCTAAAGGAAATTTTTTGACATAGGCCAATCCATTGCGTAGTAAGTGTTCTTTTACTTCCTCAAAAAAACACGCGTTGGGAGCGTAGGTGATCTCTTCAAAACAGGCCTTTTCTGAAGTAAGCATTAAACATTCTCCAAGCGTTGGTATTTTTTGGAAAACAGCAAATACTCTTCCCTTAACGCGTCCTGCGTAGGCGAAAGTTCGAGGCTTTTATTATAATATTCATGAGCAAGCGCAAAATTATTTTCCACTACTCTTACAAACCTGGCTAATTTACCCAGCGTATAAGGGTGATTAGGTCGGACTTCCAACGCACGCAACATGATTGTTTTTGCTCGTGGCGCGTCTTGTAAATGACGCCATACATACAAGGCGTAATTACACAACGTTCGAGGATGACGAGGATCATGTTCCAGCGCTTCTAGAAATTTTGCTTCGGCCATCTCGAGGTCTTTCTGTTCGTGCTGGGCGAAGAGCGCATAATTCGAACACACGCGTGCGTAGCGTGTTCGGGGATTAATATAAGCCCCCACGTGTTTTTTTCGATCGTCATGAACCCAATGGATTTGCTCTGTCCATAGGGCCAGCAGACGTAGATCTCCAGCTTTTTCCGGATAAGCAGCCTCCATCTGTCTAAGGCCGAAACAATCAAGTCGGTCCTCCAAATAGTTAAAACGCTTCATGGTTTCCCATTCGGAAAGCGTGATGAGCTCTTCCAGTTCACTGGTGAGGTCGGCCTTGGTATTGGTATTATTGATCAATCCATACTTTTGAAAAAAAGACCCATCCACGGATATTCCAATCAATCGCAGGAACGCGCATAGATCCTCTGACAAAGATTCTTGTTTGCCAATAAAATCAATGGGTTCATCCGCTGACGAAATATATGAGCTATAAATATTCGTCAAGGCACCGGGCATTTTCGTTGTTACGTTTCGTATAAATTGCTCAAAATTATCATCTGCACATAGGCTGTCAATTTCATACTGAGGACGCCAGCCTTTCTCCATTCTATAAGACCAGTACGACTGGTACCAAGAGATCGGATTTCTGATGAACGCGCCCACAAAACTATAATTATCTCGATCAAAATAGTTGAGTTGGTCGTGATGCCGCATCTTGGCATCGCCGACAATCTCTATATTCAAATTCATATCTTCAAGTACGGCGCGCACCCAAGTACTGCCAGTCTTAGGTACAAGTAGCAGTAGAGCATTTTGATCTGGAAAATAGATGGCCATCAGTTAACCTCCGTTAGTTCCAAGGTTTTGTGTCTAAACCTTAATGCAATGTCGTCAAGTGGGATTTCCGGCCTAGGAAAGACCTCGTTCGGGCTGATGGCCGTTCTACAGTGTATAAATACTGTTCCAGTCGTATTTTTGAGCTCTGCCATTACCGAATGAACTGCCTCAATGCCGTCACATTCATAGACATGCTTAAAATTACAAGCCCTTGCAATTTCTGCAAACCGCACCCCGCCGGCGTTGGTCTTCTGCGCTCCGGTAGATTCGTGGGCACCGTTGTCCAGCAATATATAGACGTAATGGGAAGAGACGTACCGTCCCACCGTTGACAAGTTACCCAGCTTCATTAATAAGGAGCCGTCGCCATCGAAGACCGTGACCGGCGACAAAGTAGAATGCGCATAACCCAAAGCGATGGAGGAAGCACACCCCATAGACCCCGCCATATAGAAGTTGTCTGCTGAGTCGTTTAGACCAAACAGTGTCCTGGCGTTGTAACCAGTGCTAGCGATTATTCTATTCGGCAGTCCCTGCTCTAGATAGCACGACATCACCTCTGTTCTGGTCGGCGCTCGTCCCCCGGCGACGCTTATGATATCCGCATAAACGGTGCAAGCATGTTTTTTAGAAAAGGCCGGTATAGACGTATCTCGATTATCGATTGTTCCCTTATTTATTATTAGCGCCTGGCTAACTCTCAGCGAAAGTGAGCGCGTGATTTTTTTAAGCGCAGAAGCATAGTCAGGTTGGGCACTGGGTAGATCATTAACGTCTAACTGCATGAGTAAAAGCATGTTGGACGTGATCTCTCCCATTAACTTGTGCTGGGCTTCATCTGTGCCGACCGGCCAACCACGCCGCGAGATGAGGACAAGTAATGGTATATTGTAAGATTGTATAAGTGATGTCAGTGGATTGACCATGTTCCCAAGGCCAGAATTCTGTCCCATAACGCAGGCTTGTTTACCCCCGAGCCAAACCCCAGCACCAATACCAACGGCCTCTCCTTCTGAAGTAGCCGATAAATATTCGTTCTGATGCTCGGCTTCAAGCCGTGTATAGACCCCGGAAATGTAAGAACACGGCACTCCAATAAAACGGTGTATTCCGCTGTCGACTAGGCTTGACAGAAAAGTCCCTGAATCTATCATCACGTTGGTCTCACTAATTTTTAGGATGTATACAATTTGCAATGGGCAGGCTGGTCGACCATGGGAGTTAGCGAATTCCCGGTCATATAGCTACTCAAAAAAACTCTAACTTGATCGAGAAAAAATTCTTTATTTTCCGATCTGGCTAAAGAATGTCCTTCATTTAAAAAAAACAAAAATTTCGCATCGTTATTTACTTCACACATCTTTAGAAAAAAATCGACCGTGTTTTTTGCCGCTAACCGCGGGTCGTGCTTTCCATGCCCTATCAGTACCGGTACCTTGATATGTTCAACCTGCCCAGCAGGAGAAATACTACTGCCTCCTCCAGCCAACCCGGGTTGCGCAACCCGACGATCCAACATACTTCCGACGTCGCTCCACGTGACCGGGATGTTTTTTAAAAAATGATTGACGTCAACGATAGGCGACATGACGACAATACAGGCGTATTCAAAAAGTGGATTGACCGCCAAATTCAGAGCGGCAAACCCTCCATAACTTCCTCCGTAAAGCGCTATACATGCCTTGTCTGTGTATTGCTCATCTATCGCCCAACGGATTACATCCTCTATATCCGTGCGCATTTTTCCACCCCACTCCAAGTTTCCTTGATTGAGGTGATCCTCACCAAACCCGAGAGACCCGCGATAGTTCGGTTCGATGACCAGGTAACCTAATGACGTCAACCAATCGCGCTTGTCACTAAATTCCCAACTGACACGCTTCCAGGGCCCGCCATGTATAATCACAACAGTTGGGCGGACGAGCGATTCCGTACCCGGCTTGTCATAGGACTCCCGTTGATAAGAAATATAAACAGGAACCGGGTACCCATCATGCGCAATGACCTTTATGTGTTTATTAATAATGGTAGGACTATTAACGCTATTCAGGGCATATGTAAAAATTACATATTGGCTTCTTAAAAGATCAAATATAAAATATGCGGATCTCAAGCCCAAGTTCGATGTTTTCGCAAAAACGCTTCCATGTCTGATTGCTATAATCACAGCATCCCGGCCGATGGCGTTCTGGATTATTTTTAATATACGGGCATACTTTTTTGATAGGGCAATGGAGAAGAAACGTTGTTTCTCTACGATGACAAACGCTGGCGTGCCTTGTTCGTCTAATACCACTGCGTTGATACTGCCTTTCCCACATACAAAGATGTCTTCAGCCGCAAACCGATTATCCAAGGGAATACGCGACAATTTTGCTCCCTTTTTGCCGTGGGCAGTCACACATAAAAAGGCACGATCAGTTACGTCACACTCGAGAATTTTGACCATCAGATCGCCACTAGCAGGAATGCTTAAAAGGCACTTTCCGAGTAAGTCATAGTAGTCTATCCCGCCTAATTCGGTGTATTGCTCATAGATAACGGGCTCACACGCATGATTAAAGTAGATCTTATTCGATCGATTACCAGCTATCTCAATGACTCTGCGTTCGTAGGTAAATAGATTGTATTCATAGTATTTCTTTACATTATTTTCATCCCAGGCAGACAGCACCACTACGTTTGCAGTCGTAGAATGCTGACAGATGAATTTCATATTATGCAAACCCGGTAAATTCATACAGGTCCACACCTCTGTAGCATGATCCAACAGGTAGAGGCTTATGTTTTCATTGCCGACGGTATCCGTTTCAATCAAAAAGCCGGTGCAGTGCTTCAGGGAATGAATGTTCGTCATAATCAAGCCACGAGGCGCTGCAATATATTTCAACGCGTTCGTGTCAATGTCATACACAACAAGTTGCACAGCAGTATTAACTGAACTCAGCCACGCTACATGACTACCGTAGTTACATAAAAACGGTTGTGCATCAGGCGGCAAGTGAACCTGAACGTCAAATTCTTTAATCAAGCGACTTCACCTGCAGTTATAACCTCAACTATAACTTTGCAGACCGCACGATTTGGAACCGTTATTCTTAGGCCCTTGCGCCAGTGAAGCGGATAGTCTTTCAAGTCGTGAAGTTTACGTACCATGATCCCTACTTTTAACAGGGACTCGAACCAGAGATCAGATTTGTCTGATTCGAAGCATATAAAATTAGCTTGAGAAGGCCTGAGCAATAATCCATCGACCTGACTTAGTTCATCTTCCAAATAGGCTCTGTTTTCTTTGTTCACCTTCAAGCTGTCAGCAACTAGATCATTCTGCTCCAACAACATAATTGCCGTCTTCTGTGCCAACCCGTTTACGCTATTGGGTAGAACAGAAAGGCTTATACCGTTTTTAAAACCGGAACTAATGGCATAGCCAATACGCATATTGGCCATTCCCCAGGCTTTGGAGAACGTTCTGATAATGACCAGATTCGGATAGTTATGCACTAATGGAACAATAGAATCATCATCGAATTCTGCGTAGACTTGGTCGACCAGAACTAAACCCGGAAAGTGCTCAACAATTTCTTTCAACGCCTCTATCGTCCAAGAATACCCTAAAGGGTTTCGTGGCGAAGACAGAGAAAGAATACACCCGTTATCAACTTCGATTTTTTTCAGCATTGACAGCACGTCATCGTCACCACTGACGGTCAGAGGCGTGTAGTCAAAACCTTCTTGCCTTGAGACTGTTCTGACCAAATGGAAATTTGGTACGATATCCAGAATTTTCGACTTATAGTTACCACGCAGGAACAGCTCAATAAGTTGAGTCGCTCCCGCGCCGACCTCGACATACTCAACCGGGATGTCGTAGTAGTTGGCGAGAGACGCCTTGACATTTGACGAGTCGGGACTCCCTTTCTTTGAAAAGTCGATACTTCCCGCCAGCGCCGCTATTCGTTTATTATGCTCTTCAACATCAATAAGAACATTGCCAGTCCATGTTAGATCTATCATGTATATCCCTATTATATTTTTATTGAAGGGTAGCGGACGCTCTTACCTCCATTTGGAACGACACACGCTCGCTGTATAGGTCTAATTGAAGTCGATTCGAGTACTTCCTGTAGATGTTTCACAGCGTCGGAAATATTTCCACGATGTACATCTTCAGCGTTTTTTTCCAACGAGTACTCGAACACCCATTCAACGCCATTTTTGAAAATGCGATAATCTTCTAAATAACGCTCTGTGCTCAGGGCGCGTTCAACTAACATCGTGTCCAATAGTCCGTTGGGCGTCTCTAGGTGACTCAGGTTTTTCCCATAAAACCAATGTATATCTTTTGTATCCTTGTCGTACTTTACTAAGTCCTCGGTCAGGTAATTTAAAAAAACGGTACCGGTGTATGCCAAATTTGAGCTGATGACATACCCATACGCCTGTTGGCCACTGTCCCGTTGTTTTTGTAAGCCGACGGAAAGGTTCTTATCTACGATTTTGTAGGTGTCTTGCGACCCATGCCTCAACGCCATCAATCCGCTTTCGCTCGATGACACCGCATCGACCACGGGAGCCCCAAAAAAATGCTCGATTTTGATCTTTTGATCCGTATAGAGGCTTTCACCACTCGTCAACACAAAGCCAGGGGTCCAAGGAGACTTCTCCAAACCTAATGCTAACAATATTTTTCTTAGATGAATTAAGTAACTTGGCTTACCGTAAAGGATATAAGATGGCATCTTGAAAAATAACTTAAGCTCCTCCTTACAAGCCAATACGTCGCTGCCAAGTTGCAACCTGAAATACAAGCTATCATTCAATATAGGGTTGGCACACTGAAAGCTATTCCTACCGGTTTTATTGCTTACAAACATAACCCCTATTTTAAACTTTTTGATTTCATCGGCGTCGTAGCCAAGCACATCCATCACATTCCAGAAATAGCCAAAATTGACCGCAAACCACGATGCAGGATCCAAATCTATATTGGTTTTCTTTCCAGATGAGCCAGACGTTGAAATGCCTATATCACTTTTCCCAAACAGTTCAACGGCTGACTTGAAATCCGATTGACACGCTATATAGTCTTTTTTTGTAAATACTCCGTCATTATCCAGCACATCGCTTTCTTTATAGAAAGCAACATGCTCCCTTGCATATTCTTTTATTTTTTGCAGCCTGTCAGACGCTCCGAACCATGATTCACGGTCGCAGTATTGTCTGTAGGCCTGCTGGATGAGGTTTTCCAATGGCATATTGTTATTATATCTAACAGTTATGCGTACTTGGCTTTTGCGCGCTCAAGTTCATCGTTATTGATGAGTGTGAATATTCTGTCCAATGGCGCGATATCAGCCTCGATGCCGCTCATGCATTTTTCTTTAAAGATTCTTTGACTGTACTCTTCCATCCCTAAAATAGCGGCGCGCAAACTTTGGTTAGCCCAAATGGCAACGGCAACGCCCGCTTCATCAAAGGTTGAGGACGGAACAGATGTATATTTAGTAGGCACTATGACGACTGGAGATGTTTTTCTCCATTGGCGCATAAAGTCTAAAATTTCCTTGCCATCTGTGTTTTTGGAATGGATCAGAATTGCATCCGCGCCCGCCTCTTCGTACGACTGGCATCGTTCGATAGCTTCGCTCATACCCTGTCCACAGACAAGTGCCTCACAGCGAGCGACGAGATAGATATCATCGCCAACAGTATCCTTCGCTGCGCGAATCTTCCCGCAAAACTCTTTTACATCGGCGAGGGATTGATTGTTTCCAATGAAGGAATTTGTCTTAGGGAATAGCTTGTCTTCAATACAAGCGCCGGCGACACCGATTCGTTTCATCTTCTGAACGGTCAGCCGAACGTTATTAAAGTCGCCAAAACCGGTATCAATATCGAGCAAACATGGAATCTCTAATCGATCACAAATTTGCTCTGTGCGCTCAAGCACTTGCGTCCAAGACAACTCATTAGAGTCCCTTACCCCGGCGGTAGCAGAAAGCCCTAGACCAGAAATCCATGCACCTTTGAAACCGGCTCTTTCTGCAATGACAGCGGATAAGGCATCGTGCACACCAAGCAGGTGTTGCATGGTTGGCTGAGTGAAGAGTGCTTCCAGCATTTGTGGCTTTTTCATTGTTAGTCCTTAACAGTGATTTGACGTAAAGCTCTGAAACATCTTGTTGCAATAAATGTGAAATGGAAAAACCTTAAAGTCAATCCATTTTCGTGAATTAAACGTTTCACCTAAGCCTAAAACGGCAAAAAACCCTGTTTGTTACTTTGAAAAACTAAAAGTCAAGCGATTTTTATCTATTAAAATCAACGAGATATGTTTTTCCCGTTTTTTTTGATATTTTTTTCGAAAATTTGGTATTTCACGGTTTTTTGCTTGCCCTTGCCGGTCGTTCTCGAGCGGCGCGCGCCTTCGTCGCCCCCCAGAAAAGTTGCGAATGAAGCTGCCATCTACCCAAAGCGAACCCCTTGGATACCAGGAGAAAATAGGTCAGCGAACACGGCTCAAAGACGCTTAAGACAGGTAAGGATGCACAGAGCTTCTTAGATAAGGCCTACGGCCTGACCGATGATTACGGCGGGACAGCGCACCGGGCATGAGGTTAATCGTCTGAGGGGGTTTCACGATCAGGAAACGATATAGAGGCGACGTCTTGGGAGGACGTTAAGGAATGGGCGATCGTTTGAGTTTAGGGATCGGCACGATCGGGGAAGGGACTAACACTGGAGTTTGATGCATACCCGTGCAGTCGAAAGTGCCGTTGGACAAAAGAATTTATACAGCGGTCGGAATCATTATTACAGGTTCATAATTGATTACCCGAGATAACGTAGACGTCATTCGTGGAGCGTGAAGTGATCGTTCGGCCCCATAAAATGCGGGGTTTTCCAAGTAGTGTCACACAATGAATCTTGAATTTTCGACTCCACACCCATTAGCACCGCAAACAACGCCATTCGGATCGGTATCCCGTTGTCGGTTTGTCGAAAAATGGCGAGTCTTGGATCGTTATCCAAATCCGTGCTCAAATCAAAAGCTTCAGCTCGGCTGTCACGTGGTAGTGGGTGCATTACAATAACGCTGGGTTTGCAAAACCTATCAATAAAACTCTTGTTGAGTTGTAACTCTGGAGAGTAGTTATCTTCTTCACCCGCAGAGAAACGCTCTTTTTGAATACGTGTTGCGTACACGATGTCTATGTCACGCACATTCTTGTCCAGCACACTGACTTGCTCAATGACATTATCGCCATTTGAAATTTCATCCAGTATGTAACTCGGCATCTGCAAGTCTTTAGGAGAGATCAGTGTAAATTTAAGTCCTTTATACAGAGATAACAATTTTATCAGTGAGTGGACCGTGCGCCCATACTTCAAGTCACCGACAAGAGCGATATGCGAACCATTGATATCCTTACCCGAACGCGACAACTCTTTTATTATCGTGTAAAGATCCAGCAACGCTTGACTGGGGTGTTCACCGGGCCCATCTCCGCCATTGATAACCGGCAAGTTTGTGGCTCTGGCAAACTCGGCAACAGCACCTTTTTCGGGGTGCCTTAATACGATCGCATCCACATAACCGCTAATCACGCGGCTGGTATCTGAAATTGACTCACCTTTCGCCATTGAAGACGAAGTAAACCCTGTTGTATCGCAGACCGCTCCACCCAACCGGCAAAATGCAGCACCAAAACTAATCCGGGTTCTGGTACTGGCCTCGAAAAATAGATTCGCTAAAACAGCGCCTTCTAAAACTCTGCAAACTTTTTTACGACTGGCAACGGGCTTTAGTATGTCTGCATAATGAAAAAGAGCATTAACACTCTCGAGTGTCATTTGACTAACAGACAAGAGCTGGGGTTTGTTTTCAGAAGAAATCAAAAATGACATACTGAAGCTCCAGTTGAATTTTGGCGATTATAATTGATGAAAAACCGACACGCAATGGCAGCAACGGCGCAGATTTCATTTATGCACGCCTCGTGGAGGTGCAGATGCCACTCATACCTCATCACCTCGTAACATAAGTTTAATTCTGGTACGGGTTAATATTAACTTAGGGATTTTAAACCTTCAAAAACTAACCCTTTATAGCCTGTTTACTAGGGCCCTGTTCACGTCGGGCGCACACACCCAATAGGTTATTACTTGTTCGGCCAGAAACTCCGTTAGTTCCTATGCGCGTGCTCACAAAAGGAAAAATGGGGAATTGCTACAACGCCCCGTCTATGACGAGGCGTTTTCCAGATTACTCTTGGGGTGAAACGAAGCGGCAAATCCGGACCGATGGTACAACCCACGCTGCACTGCTCCCCCGCATATGCGGGGGGTATTGCTGCGTGAATTCACGTTGCTGGTCGTGATGAATCTGTACAAGCGAAGCCTGTTACTCCACCGTCACCGACTTGGCCAGGTTGCGCGGCTGGTCAACGTCGGTGCCCTTGAGCACAGCCACGTAGTACGACAGCAGTTGCAGCGGGATGGTGTAGAGGATCGGCGACAGGATGTCGTGGATGTGCGGCATGTTGATGACGTGAGTACCTTCACCGTTGGTCATGCCGGCTTTTTCGTCGGCGAACACTACCAGTTGACCGCCACGGGCACGTACTTCCTGCAGGTTGGACTTGAGCTTTTCCAGCAGTTCGTTGTTTGGCGCGACGGTGACCACCGGCATGTCGTCATCCACCAGGGCCAATGGGCCGTGTTTCAGCTCGCCGGCCGGGTAGGCTTCGGCGTGGATGTAGGAGATTTCCTTGAGCTTAAGAGAGCCTTCCATCGCCACCGGGTATTGCGCGCCACGGCCAAGGAACAGGGTGTGGTTCTTGTCGGCGAACAGCTCGGCGACTTTTTCCACGGTACTGTCCATGGCCAGGGCTTCGCCCAGGCGGGTCGGCAAGCGGCGCAGCTCTTCGACCAGCGTGGCTTCGACGCCGGCGGCCAAGGTACCGCGAACCTGGCCCAGGGACAGGGTCAGCAGCAGCAGGCCGACCAGTTGGGTAGTGAAGGCCTTGGTGGAGGCCACGCCGATTTCGCGGCCTGCCTGGGTCAGCAGGGTCAGGTCGGACTCACGCACCAGCGAGCTGATGCTGACGTTGCAGATCGCCAGGCTGGCGAGGAAGCCCAGTTCCTTGGCATTGCGCAAGGCGGCCAGGGTGTCGGCGGTTTCGCCGGATTGGGAGATGGTTACGAACAAGGTGTCGGGCTGCACCACCACTTTGCGGTAGCGGAATTCGCTGGCCACTTCGACCTGGCAGGGGATACCAGCCAGTTCTTCCAGCCAGTAACGCGCAACCATGCCGGCATGGTAGCTGGTGCCACAGGCGACGATCTGCACGTTGCGCACTTTGGCGAACAGCTCGGCGGCTTGCGGGCCGAAGGCGTTGACCAGTACCTGGTTCTGGCTCAGGCGACCTTCCAGGGTGCGCTGCACCACGGACGGTTGCTCGTGGATTTCCTTGAGCATGAAGTGGCGGAATTCGCCTTTGTCGGCAGCTTCGGCACCGTCGCGATATTGCACGGCTTCGCGCTCTACCGACTGACCGTTCACGTCCCAGATCTGCACGCTTTCACGGCGGATGTCAGCGATATCGCCTTCTTCCAGGTACATGAAACGGTCGGTGACCTGGCGCAGGGCCAGTTGGTCGGAGGCGAGGAAGTTTTCCCCCAGGCCCAGCCCGATCACCAGCGGGCTGCCACTGCGGGCGGCGACCACGCGGTCGGGCTGGCTGGCGCTTACCACCGCCAAGCCGTAGGCGCCGTGCAGCTCCTTGACCGTGGCCTTGAGAGCATTGGTCAGGTCGTTGTGGTCCTTGAGCTTGTGATTGAGCAAGTGGGCGATGACTTCGGTATCGGTGTCCGAGGTGAACACATAGCCCATGCCCTTGAGTTGCTCGCGCAGCACTTCGTGGTTTTCGATGATGCCGTTGTGCACCACGGCCAGGTCACCGGAGAAGTGCGGGTGGGCATTACGTTCGCACGGTGCACCGTGGGTGGCCCAACGGGTGTGGGCGATGCCCAGGCGGCCAACCAATGGCTCACCCGCCAGGGCCTGATCCAGCTCGCTGACCTTACCCGGGCGACGCATACGCTCAAGCTTGCCCGCGTTGGTGAAGACCGCCACACCAGCGCTGTCGTAGCCACGGTATTCGAGGCGCTTAAGGCCTTCGAGCAGGATCGCTGTCACGTTACGTTCGGCGACTGCGCCAACAATTCCACACATGGTGTTTCTCCTAGATGATTGCCGCGCATATCAGCGTAATGCCGCGGGCTTGGATCTGGTCGCGGGCCTCAAGCGGCAGGCGATCATCGGTAATAAGGGTATGGACGCTGCTCCAGGGCAGTTCCAGGTTGGGGATCTTGCGGCCGATCTTGTCGGACTCGACCATCACCACCACTTCACGGGCGACCTCAGCCATCACGCGGCTCAAGCCCAGCAGTTCGTTGAAGGTGGTGGTACCGCGCTCCAGGTCGATGCCATCGGCGCCGATGAATAGTTGATCGAAGTCGTAGGAACGCAGCACTTGCTCGGCGACCTGGCCTTGGAACGAGTCTGAATGGGGGTCCCAGGTGCCGCCGGTCATCAACAGCACCGGCTCGTGTTCCAGTTCGCTCAAGGCGCTGGCCACGTGCAGGGAGTTGGTCATCACCACCAGGCCGGGCTGGTGGCCCAGCTCGGGGATCATGGCGGCGGTGGTGCTGCCGCTGTCGATGATAATGCGCGCATGTTCGCGCAACCGCTTCACGGCGGCACGGGCGATGGCACGTTTGTAGGCCGAGATGGGTTGTGCAGGGTCACCGACCAGTTCCTGAGGCATGGTGATCGCGCCACCGTAGCGGCGTAGCAGCAGGCCGTTGCTTTCGAGGGCGGCGAGGTCCTTGCGGATGGTGACTTCCGACGTTTCGAAACGCTTGGCCAATTCGTCCACACTGACTTCGCCCTGTTCGTTGAGCAGGGTCAAGATGTTGTGGCGGCGTTGAGGTGTATTGCGTTTCGACATGGTAGTGATAAGTTTCGTTTCGAAAGATAACGAAGGCAATCAAAACCTATTGGCGAAAGTTCGTCAAGCAGGGGGAGCAGAATTTTTTAATCACCACAAATCAAATGTGAAAGCGGACAAGCCCGCTCCCACATTATTATTTTGGCGCGACGGAGACTGTGGATAACTCAGGTCTTTTTGAGTTTGACCGGGCGTTTCCAACCGTCAATGTTGCGTTGGCGGGCGCGGGCGACGGCCAGTTGAGACTTATCCACATCCTGGTTAATTGTCGAGCCGGCAGCCGTGTTGGACCCATCGCCAATGCTCACCGGTGCAATCAGTGAGTTATTGGAGCCGATGAATACATCCTCACCGATGGTCGTTTGGTACTTATTGGCGCCATCGTAGTTGCAGGTGATGGTACCGGCTCCGATATTGGTGCGCGCACCGATCACGGCATCGCCCAAGTACGTCAGGTGGCCAACCTTGGCACCTTCACCCAAGTGTGCATTTTTCAGTTCAACAAAGTTACCCACATGGGCCTTCGCTTCCAGCACGCTACCAGGACGCAACCGCGCAAACGGCCCGGCATCACTGCCCTCGCCCATCACAGCGCCTTCGATATGGCTGTTGGCCTTGATCACTACACCTTTGCGCAGGGTGCTGTCCTTGATCACGCAGTTAGGACCAATCACCACGTCGTCTTCGATGATCACGCGCCCTTCGAGGATCACGTTGATGTCGATCAGCACATCACGGCCCACGGTGACTTCACCGCGCACATCGAAGCGCGCCGGGTCGCGCAGGGTCACCCCTTGGGCCATCAGTCGACGACCTTCGCGCAATTGGTAGTGGCGCTCCAGTTCGGCCAGTTGCTTGCGATCGTTGGCGCCCTGCACTTCCATCGGGTCGTGGGGCTGCTCGGTAGCGACCAGCAGGCCATCGCTCACGGCCATCTCGATGACGTCGGTGAGGTAGTACTCGCCCTGAGCGTTGTTGTTGGATAAACGGCTCATCCAGTCGGCGAGCTTATTGGCGGGGACGGCGAGAATCCCGGTGTTGCCTTCGGTGATGGCGCGCTGCGCTTCGCTGGCGTCCTTGTGTTCAACGATGGCGGCGACCTTGCCGTCGGCATTGCGCACGATACGCCCATAGCCGGTGGGGTCGTCCAGTTCAACGGTGAGCAGGCCCATCTGGCCAGGCACTACGTGCTTGAGTAGACGTTGCAGGGTTTCCACTTCAATCAGTGGCACGTCGCCGTAAAGAATCAGCACAGTGTCGGCGGTGATAAATGGCACGGCCTGCGCGGTGGCGTGGCCGGTACCCAGTTGTTTGTCTTGCAGGACGAAATTCAGGTCCTCTGCCGCCAGGCGCTCACGCACCACATCGGCGCCGTGGCCGATCACCACGTGAATCCGCTGTGGGTCCAGTTGCCGAGCGCTGTGGATAACATGGCCGAGCATGGAATTGCCGGCAACCGGGTGCAGCACCTTGGGCAGGGCAGAGCGCATGCGAGTGCCCTGGCCTGCGGCGAGAATGACAATTTCAAGAGACATGAATGGCTACCAATCCTGGGCGGTCCGGCTTCAGACCAGAGAAGTGTTTTGCAAAAAAAGAAAAAGGGTAGCCGAGGCTACCCTTTTTAATCAATCGCGCATGAAGCATGGCGGCATGGCCACTTACTTTTTGCGGATCTGCTGGAGCGTGCGCAGCTGAGCTGCAGCCTCGGCCAGACGTACAGCAGCAGCGCTGTAGTCGAAGTCCGCACCTTTCTCGTGCAGGGCCTTCTCGGCAGCCTTTACGGCTTCCTGAGCAGAAGCTTCATCCAGGTCGCCAGCACGTTGCACGGTGTCGGCAAGTACCTTGACCATGTTCGGCTGAACCTCAAGGAAACCACCGGAGATGTAAAACACCTCCTTTTCCCCGCCTTGCTTGGTCAGCGTGATCGGACCTGGTTTCAAGCTGGTGATCAACGGTGCGTGGCCCATGGCAATACCCAGGTCACCGAGTTCACCGTGTGCAATCACCATTTCTACCAGACCGGAGAAAATTTCCCCTTCCGCACTGACGATATCGCAATGGACTGTCATAGCCATCTGATTGCCTCAACCTGATGAGCGCCCGTTTCCGGGCGCCTGGATTACAGTTTCTTGGCTTTCTCGATCGCTTCTTCGATGCCGCCGACCATGTAGAACGCTTGTTCTGGCAGGTGGTCGTAGTCACCGTTGAGGATGCCTTTGAAGCCAGCAATGGTGTCTTTCAGGGAAACGTATTTACCCGAGGCACCGGTGAAGACTTCAGCCACGAAGAACGGCTGCGACAAGAAGCGCTGGATCTTACGAGCGCGGGATACCAACTGCTTGTCGGTTTCCGACAGCTCGTCCATACCCAGGATCGCAATGATGTCCTTCAGTTCTTTGTAACGCTGCAGCACGTACTGAACGCCGCGAGCGGTGTCGTAGTGCTCCTGGCCGATCACGTTCGGGTCCAGCTGGCGCGAAGTCGAGTCGAGTGGATCGACCGCTGGGTAGATACCCAGGGAAGCGATGTCACGGGACAGAACGACGGTGGCGTCCAAGTGGGCGAAGGTGGTCGCTGGCGACGGGTCGGTCAAGTCATCCGCAGGTACGTATACCGCTTGGATCGAGGTGATCGAACCTTCCTTGGTCGAAGTGATACGTTCTTGCAGAACGCCCATCTCTTCAGCCAGGGTCGGCTGGTAACCTACTGCCGAAGGCATACGGCCCAGCAGTGCGGATACTTCAGTACCGGCCAGGGTGTAACGGTAGATGTTGTCGACGAACAACAGAACGTCGTTACCTTCGTCACGGAATTTCTCGGCCATGGTCAGGCCAGTCAGTGCTACGCGCAGACGGTTTCCCGGCGGCTCGTTCATCTGACCGTAAACCAGTGCCACTTTGTCCAGAACGTTGGAGTCCTTCATCTCGTGGTAGAAGTCGTTACCCTCACGAGTACGCTCACCCACACCGGCGAACACGGAATAACCGCTGTGCTCGATGGCGATGTTACGGATCAGTTCCATCATGTTTACGGTCTTGCCTACACCGGCACCACCGAACAGACCAACTTTACCGCCCTTGGCGAACGGGCAAACCAGGTCGATAACCTTGATGCCGGTTTCCAGCAGGTCGTTGCCGCCAGCTTGCTCGGCGAACGAAGGTGCCGGACGGTGAATGCCCCAGCGCTCTTCGGTGTCGATCGGGCCAGCTTCGTCGATCGGGTTGCCCAGTACGTCCATGATCCGGCCCAGGGTCGCTTTACCGACCGGTACGGAAATGGCAGCGCCAGTGTCGACAACGTCCAGACCGCGCTTCAAGCCTTCGGTGGAACCCATCGCAATGGTACGAACTACGCCGTCGCCCAGCTGCTGCTGAACTTCCAGGGTAGTTTCCGCGCCTTGTACTTTCAGCGCGTTGTAGATGCTCGGTACGCTGTCGCGTGGAAATTCCACGTCGATAACGGCGCCGATGATTTGAACGATACGTCCGCTACTCATAGCTGGATCCTCTGAATATTTGAACCGTTAAACCGCGGCAGCGCCGCCGACGATTTCCGAGATCTCTTGGGTGATCGCAGCCTGACGCGCCTTGTTGTAGATCAGCTGCAAATCGCTGATCAGATCACCGGCGTTATCGGTAGCGTTTTTCATCGCGATCATCCGCGCCGCTTGTTCAGCTGCGTTGTTCTCGACCACCGCCTGGTACACCTGCGACTCCACGTAGCGCACCATCAAGCCGTCAAGCAGCTCTTTGGCGTCTGGTTCGTAGAGGTAGTCCCAGTGGTGCTTGAGTTCCTGATCCGGGGTCGCCACCAGTGGAATCAATTGCTCCACGGTTGGCTGCTGGGTCATGGTGTTGATGAACTTGTTGGATACCACGGACAGGCGGTCAATCCGGCCTTCCAGGTACGCATCCAGCATCACCTTCACACTGCCGATCAAGTCATTGATCGACGGCTCTTCACCCAGGTGGCTGATAGCTGCAACGACGTTACCGCCGAAGTTACGGAAAAAGGCCGCACCCTTGCTACCCACAACACACAGATCGATCTCGACGCCGTTTTCGCGGTTTACCGCCATGTCCTTGACCAGGGCCTTGAACAGGTTGGTATTCAGACCACCGCACAAACCACGGTCACTGCTCACTACGACATAACCTACACGCTTAACTTCGCGGTCGATCATGAACGGGTGGCGGTATTCCGGGTTGGCGTTGGCCAGATGCCCAATTACCTGGCGGATACGCTCCGCATAAGGACGGCTAGCAGCCATGCGCATTTGTGCCTTGCGCATTTTGCTGACCGCCACTTTTTCCATGGCGCTGGTAATTTTTTGCGTGCTTTTGATGCTCGCAATCTTACTGCGAATCTCTTTTGCGCCTGCCATGTAACACCTATCAGGTTAGCAAGCGGGAGCCTTGCGGCTCCCGCTGCGGCTTACCAGGTTTGGGTGGCCTTGAACTTCTCGATACCGGCTTTCATGCCAGCGTCGATATCGTCATTGAAGTCACCCTTCACGTTGATCTTCGCCATCAGTTCGGCGTGATCGCGGTTGAAGTAAGCAATCAGCGCTTGTTCAAAGCTGCCGACCTTGGCGATTTCAACGTCGGTCAGGAACCCACGCTCAGCGGCATACAGCGACAACGCCATGTCAGCGATCGACATTGGGGCGTATTGCTTCTGCTTCATCAGCTCGGTAACGCGCTGACCATGCTCAAGTTGCTTACGGGTCGCTTCGTCCAGGTCAGAAGCGAACTGGGCGAATGCCGCCAGTTCACGGTACTGAGCCAGAGCGGTACGGATACCACCGGAGAGCTTCTTGATGATCTTGGTCTGAGCGGCACCACCCACACGGGATACCGAAACACCGGCGTTCACTGCAGGGCGGATGCCTGAGTTGAACATGGCCGATTCCAGGAAGATCTGACCGTCGGTGATGGAAATCACGTTGGTCGGAACGAACGCGGAAACGTCGCCAGCCTGGGTTTCGATGATCGGCAGCGCGGTCAGGGAACCGGTTTTGCCGGTCACTGCGCCGTTGGTGAACTTCTCTACGTACTCTTCCGAAACGCGGGACGCGCGCTCCAGCAGACGGGAGTGGAGATAGAACACGTCGCCTGGGTAGGCTTCACGGCCTGGTGGACGGCGCAGCAGCAGGGAGATCTGGCGATAAGCCACTGCCTGCTTGGACAGATCGTCATAAACGATCAGCGCGTCTTCACCGCGGTCGCGGAAGAATTCACCCATGGTGCAACCGGAGTACGGTGCCAGGAATTGCAGCGCAGGAGATTCCGAAGCGCTGGCAGCCACGATGATCGTGTTGGCCAGGGCGCCGTTTTCTTCCAGCTTGCGAACCACGTTGGCGATGGTCGATTGTTTCTGACCAATAGCTACGTAGACGCAGAAAATGCCGCTGTTCTTCTGGTTGATGATCGCGTCGATCGCCAGAGCGGTTTTACCGATCTGACGGTCACCGATGATCAGCTCACGCTGGCCACGGCCGACTGGGATCATGGCATCGACAGCCTTGTAGCCAGTCTGTACAGGCTGGTCTACCGACTTACGCCAGATCACGCCTGGAGCAACTTTCTCGACCGCGTCAGTCTCGGTGTTGCCCAGTGGACCTTTACCGTCAACAGGGTTACCCAGTGCGTCGACTACGCGGCCCAGCAGTTCCTTACCCACCGGAACTTCGAGGATGCGGCCTGTGCACTTGGCGCTCATGCCTTCAGCCAGACTGGTGTACGCGCCCAATACAACGGCACCTACGGAGTCTTGCTCCAGGTTGAGGGCCATACCGTAGACGCCGCCCGGAAACTCGATCATCTCGCCGTACATGACGTCGGCCAGACCGTGAATCCGTACGATACCGTCAGATACGCTGACGACAGTGCCTTCGTTACGGGCTTGGGAGGTCACATCGAGCTTGTCGATGCGGCCCTTGATAATTTCACTTATTTCGGAAGGATTGAGTTGCTGCATTGCTCTGCTGCCCCTTCAAACTCAAGATTTCAATGCTTCGGCAAGTTTCGCGATTTTGCCGCGAATCGAGCCATCGATAACCAGGTCGCCGGCACGGATAACGACACCACCAATCAGGGATGCGTCCTCCGAAGCTTGCAGGCGCACTTCCCGATTGAGTCGTGCACTGAGAACCTTGGCGAGTTTGTCTTGCTGTTCTTGGTTCAATGCAAAAGCACTGGTCACTTCAACGTCTACCGATTTCTCTGCTTCGGCCTTGTACAGGTCGAACAGAGCGGCGATCTCCGGCAATAGCGGGAGACGGTCGTTTTCGGCAACGACGTGGATGAAGTTCTGCACCTTTACATCAAACTTGTCGCCGCACACTTCAATAAAAGTGGCGGCCTTGTCTGCGCTCGTCAGGCGCGGGGCCTTGAGCACGCGCTGCATGGTGTCGTCCTGCGACACTGCTGCAGCCAGGCCGAGCATGGCTGACCAAGAGGCCAGCTGCTGGTGGGCCTGGGCGTGCTCGAAGGCTGCCTTAGCGTAAGGTCGGGCCAACGTGGTCAGTTCTGCCATGATCGCCCTCGCTTAAATTTCAGCAGCCAGTTTGTTAACCAGCTCCGCGTGCGCGTTTTGATCGATTGTGGCACCGAGGATCTTCTCGGCACCGCCGACCGCCAGCGCACCCAGTTGGGCACGCAGCGCGTCTTTGACACCGTTCAGTTCCTGTTCGATCTCGGCATGAGCCGAAGCCTTCACACGGTCAGCTTCGACGCGGGCTTTTTCAACAGCCTCTTCGACGATCTGGTTACCGCGTTTCTTGGCTTGCTCAATGATTTCAGCTGCCTGTGCTTTAGCTTCGCGCAGTTGCTGACCCACTTTCTCGTGGGCCAACTCCAGGTCGCGAGCTGCACGGCTGGCAGCGTCCAAACCATCCGCGATCTTCTTCTGACGTTCGTGCAAAGCCGCGATGACCGGAGGCCACACGAACTTCATGCAAAACACTACAAAAATGAAGAACGCAACGGATTGGCCAATCAGGGTTGCATTAATGTTCACGCCAACACCTCGCTCATTCGTTGTCCATCACCCCAATCAACTCGAAAATTCGAGTGATCAGCCAGCGAGTTGACCAACGAAGGGGTTCGCGAAGGTGAAGAACAGGGCGATACCAACGCCGATCATAGTTACGGCGTCGAGCAGGCCGGCAACGATGAACATTTTAACTTGCAGCATTGGAACCATTTCTGGCTGACGCGCTGCGCCTTCCAGGAATTTACCGCCCAGCAGGCCGAAACCAATGGCAGTACCCAGGGCGCCCAGGCCGATCAACAGTGCAACAGCGATAGCGGTTAGACCAACTACAGTTTCCATCTTTCCTCCCGACTTTTACGTCGTATGGTTTAGGTTTTTTAGATTTTAAAGCGGTAAAACAAATCGTTTCATAGCCCTTTGGGGCCACCTTCCCGTTTTACCGGGAAGGACATCAGACTAGTCGAGACTGGCCTTAATGGTTCTCTTCGTGCGCCATCGACAGGTAGACGATGGTCAGCATCATGAAGATAAACGCCTGCAGGGTGATGATCAGGATGTGGAACACAGCCCACGCCCACTGCAGAACTATGCCCAGGCCGCTAAGCCAGAGCAGACCACTGCCGAACATCACAGCGATCAGAATGAACACCAGTTCGCCGGCATACATGTTGCCGAACAGTCGCAGCGCCAGGGAAATCGGCTTGGCGACCAGGGTTACGAATTCCAGCAGGAAGTTCACCGGGATCAGCAGGGCCTGAACGAAGATGTTCTTGCTGCCGAACGGGTGCAGGGTCAGTTCGCCGATGAAGCCGCCGATGCCCTTGACCTTGATGCTGTAGAAAATGATCAACGCGAACACCGACAGGGCCATGCCCAGGGTGGCGTTAGGGTCCGTGGTGGAAACCGCACGGAATGGAATGTGGTGATCGCCGGAGATCAGGATCGCCAGCTGAGGAATCCAGTCGACCGGTATCAGGTCGACGGCGTTCATCAGGAACACCCATACGAAGATGGTCAGTGCCAGCGGCGCGATCACCGGGCTACGGCCATGGAAGCTGTCTTTCACGCTGCCATCGACGAATTCGACCAGTACTTCAACGAAGTTCTGCAGGGCACCTGGTTGACCGGAAGTCGCCTTCTTTGCCGCCATGCGGAAAATCAGGACGAAGATCAGACCCAGTGCGACCGACCAACCCAGAGTATCCAGGTGGAAAGCCCAGAAGCCCATTTCCTTGGCTTCTGCTGCGGTGTGGGCGAAGCCCCAGCCGCCGTTGGGAAGCTGACCGAAAGTCAGGTTCTGCAAGTGGTGCTGGATATAGCCCGAAGCGGTTGTTTCTGCCATGGTTGCCTCAAACGCCCTAAGGTTTCGAAAGTCTTGTTTTCATCAGCAGGGGAGCGAACCAGCTGACCAGTTGGGTCAACACGAAGACGCCGAATACAGCCAGCGGCGCCAATGGCTTCACACCTGCAAAGGTCAGTGCAAACAGCACTGCCGTCAAAATCAGTTTCCCCGCCTCACCGGCATAAAAAGACCGGACGATAGCCTGGGCTGCTCGGGCGCCGGAAAACCGAAAGGCCCTGTGAGCAAAATACATATTGGGCAGCAAGGCTATCAGGCCTCCGCAAAGTCCTGAATATCCGGCTACGACTCCATGCCCGTACCAAAGCGCCAAAGCCGCGATCAGCAACATGACAAATTGAGCCAGTAGAACCGGAAAAACAGCCAAGCGATGGAATGGCAACGTGTTTGGCGTGCGGGTTTCCATCACTCTTGCTCCTCAATGGTCGGCTGCCGGAAATCAATAACTTGGCATAATTTGTGCCGACAAAATGCGCGCAGAGTATAGGGGCGGTTCTGCCCCTATTCAACTGCCGGGTAGTGATTTCCGATCACGCGCTACATAAGCAAATGTTTCAGCGGATGTGGGCAAGGACGCCCTGAAGCTCATCAAGGGAGTTATATCCGATGACCAATTGTCCTTTGCCCTTCTTGCCATGACGAATTTGCACCGCAGAGCCCAGGCGCTCGGCCAGGCGCTGCTCGAGGCGCGCGATATCCGGATCAGGTTTGGCGGTTTCGACCGGTGCAGGTTTGCCACTGAGCCACTGGCGCACCAGCGCCTCGGTCTGACGAACGGTGAGCCCTCGTGCGACAACGTGTCGCGCCCCTTCAACCTGTTGATTTTCCGGCAAACCGAGCAAAGCACGGGCGTGACCCATTTCCAGGTCGCCGTGGGACAACATGGTCTTGATGACTTCCGGCAAAGCGATCAGACGCAGCAGGTTGGACACGGTTACACGGGATTTACCCACAGCTTCGGCCACTTGTTGCTGGGTCAGCTGGAATTCCTGCTGCAGACGCTGCAAAGCGATCGCTTCTTCGATCGGGTTGAGGTCTTCACGCTGGATGTTCTCGATCAACGCCATGGCGATAGCGGTTTCATCCGGCACATCGCGCACCATCGCCGGGATGGTCTCTTTGCCGGCCTGCTGGCTCGCGCGCCAGCGGCGTTCGCCTGCAATGATTTCAAAGCGCCCGCCACCGATCGGGCGAACCACGATCGGCTGCATCACGCCCTGTGCCTTGATCGAGTTGGCCAGTTCTTCCAGCGCCTGGGGATCCATGTCCCGGCGTGGCTGGTATTTACCGCGCTGGATCAGGTCCAGGGGCAGGTGTTGCAGCTCGCGCTCGTCGGCCTGCACCGCTTGTTCTTCAAGCGATGTGACGGTCGGACCACTCAACAGTGCATCCAGTCCACGTCCGAGACCTCGTTTCTTGACGGCCATGGGGATTCCTTAAGTTGGCAGGGCTGCAGCGGGGCGTGAATTGCGGCGTTGACGGCGAACCATCTCGCCGGCCAGCGCCAGGTAGGCGATGGCACCACGCGAAGTTTTATCGTAGGCCAGAGCCGGCATGCCATAGCTCGGCGCTTCGGCCAGGCGGATGTTACGTGGGATCACGGTGTCGTAGAGCTGATCGCCGAAGTGTTCCTTGAGTTGCGCCGACACATCGTTCATCAGGCTCAGGCGCGGATCGAACATGGTCCGCAGCAGGCCCTCGATTTGCAGGTTCGGGTTGAGCAGCTCGGCGATACGCTTGATGTTATCCACAAGGTCGCTCAACCCCTCCAGTGCGTAGTACTCGCACTGCATGGGGATAATCACGCCGTCGGCGGCCACCAGGGCATTGAGCGTCAGCATCGACAGCGACGGTGGGCAGTCGATCAAAATGTAGTCGTAGTTCTCGCGGATCGGTGCCAGAGCGCTGCGCAGACGGCTTTCTTTCATCTGCATTTCCAGCAGCACCACTTCCGCCGCGGTCAGATCGCGGTTGGCCGGCAGCAGTTGATAACCACCGTGTTCGGAGTAGTGCATGGCCTGGGCCAGGTCGCACTCGCCGATCAGCAAGTCGTAGACCGAGTTTTCCAGACCGTGTTTATCCACACCGCTGCCCATGGTGGCGTTGCCCTGTGGATCGAGATCGATCAGCAACACCCGGCGCTTGGTAGCGACCAGGGATGCCGCGAGGTTGATGCAGGTGGTGGTTTTACCCACGCCACCTTTCTGGTTCGCTATCGCGAATACCTTAGCCATTCTTGCTTGTGTTCCCAATCATGCCGTGCGGCGCAGTATCAGCAGATGGCGTTGGCCTTGGCAACCGGGTACGGCCAAGGCGTGTTCGCTATCGAGGTGGAAGTCTGCCGGCAATGCTAACAGCTCGTCGCTTGGATGGACGCCCTTCATTGCCAGCCAGCGGGTGTCGTGGTCGCCCAGGTGGCGGGTCCAGTTGCTGAAGTTCTCCATGCTGCTGAACGCCCGGGAAACAATTCCGGTGAAGGGCAATTCAGGCGTGAAGTCTTCGACCCGGCTGTGGATAACCTGAAGGTTCTCCAACTTGAGTTCGAGTTTGACCTGGGTCAGGAAGCGGGTTTTCTTGCCATTGCTGTCCAGGCAGGTCACTTGGGACTCGGGGAACAGGATGGCCAGAGGAATACCGGGCATGCCGCCGCCGCTGCCGACATCCAGCCATCGACCATTTTCGATAAACGGCATCACGCTCAGACTGTCGAGTAAATGCCGGGACACCATCTCGTCTGGATTACGCACTGCGGTCAGGTTGTAGGCCTTGTTCCATTTGATCAACAGGGCCAGGTAGCCCAACAGCAGTTCGTGCTGGGCGGCCGTCAGGTCGACGCCCAACTGGCGTGCGCCTGTGGATAACTCTTCTGCGTGTTGCGAGGTGACCAACGAACTCAAGCGCTTTGCTCCAACTGACGGCCCGCGCCGCGTTTTTTCAAATGAATCATCAACAGCGAAATGGCTGCCGGGGTGACGCCGGGGATACGGGACGCCTGGCCCAAGGTTTCCGGACGAGTTATCCCCAGCTTGCTTTGAATCTCTTTCGACAGCCCGGAAATACCGGTGTAGTCGATATCCACAGGCAGCTTGGTATTTTCACTGGCGCGTAGTCGGGCGATCTCGTCCTGCTGGCGGTCAATGTATCCGGCGTATTTGGTCTTGATTTCGACCTGTTCGGCGACCTGCGGATCTTCGGCGCCGCCACCGGTCACCTCGACCAGGCCTGCGTAGTCGATTTCCGGACGGGACAGCAGGTTGAGCAAATTGTATTCGTGCGTCAGCGGCGTGCCGAATTTTTCCGCGATCGCCTCGCCCTGCTCGGTACCGGGGCGAACCCAGGTACTTTTCAGGCGCTGTTCCTCGAGGTCGATGCTTTCACGTTTTTTGCAGAACGCAGCCCAGCGCGCATCGTCGACCAGGCCCAGTTCGCGACCTTTTTCGGTCAGGCGCAGGTCGGCGTTGTCTTCACGCAGGATCAACCGATATTCCGCCCGGGAAGTGAACATCCGATACGGTTCCTGGGTACCCAGGGTAATCAGATCGTCAACCAATACGCCGATGTACGCTTCATCACGACGCGGGCACCAGCTGTCCTTGCCCTGAGCGCGCAGAGCGGCGTTGGTTCCGGCCAGCAAACCTTGGGCACCGGCTTCTTCGTAACCTGTAGTGCCGTTGATTTGTCCGGCGAAGAACAGGCCGCCGATGACTTTGGTTTCCAGGCTGTACTTCAAGTCACGCGGGTCGAAGTAGTCGTACTCGATGGCGTAGCCTGGCCGCACGATGTGCGCATTTTCCATACCGCGAATCGACTGCACGATCTGGATTTGCACGTCGAACGGCAGCGAAGTGGAAATTCCGTTCGGGTACAGCTCGTGGGTGGTCAAGCCTTCTGGCTCGATGAAGACCTGGTGGCTCTCCTTGTCGGCAAAGCGGTGGATCTTGTCTTCAATCGATGGGCAATAACGCGGGCCAATACCTTCGATTACCCCTGAATACATCGGCGAACGGTCGAGGTTCGCAGCAATGATTTCGTGGGTACGGGCGTTGGTGTGGGTAATCCAGCAGCTTACCTGCTTCGGATGCTGCTCTTTCGATCCCATGAACGACATCACGGGAATTGGGGTATCACCGGCTTGTTCGGTCATCACCGAGAAATCCACCGAGCGCCCGTCGATACGCGGTGGCGTCCCGGTCTTCAGGCGACCCACCCGTAGTGGCAATTCACGCAGGCGTTGTGCCAGGGCAATCGACGGTGGATCACCGGCACGACCGCCGGAATAGTTCTGCATGCCTATGTGGATAAGTCCACCGAGGAAGGTACCGGTGGTCAATACCACGGATTCTGCGAAGAAACGCAGGCCCATTTGCGTGACAACACCGCGAACCTGGTCCTGCTCGACGATCAGGTCATCGGCTGCTTGCTGAAATATCCACAGGTTCGGCTGGTTCTCCAGAGTTTCACGCACCGCAGCCTTGTACAGGATGCGGTCGGCCTGTGCCCGAGTGGCACGTACGGCCGGGCCTTTGCGGCTGTTCAACACGCGAAATTGAATACCACCTTTGTCGGTAGCCATGGCCATCACGCCGCCAAGGGCGTCGATTTCCTTGACCAGATGGCTTTTGCCAATCCCGCCGATAGCGGGGTTGCAACTCATGGCGCCAAGGGTTTCCACGTTGTGCGTAAGCAACAGGGTTTTTACGCCCATGCGTGCTGACGCCAGTGCTGCCTCGGTACCGGCATGACCGCCGCCGATGACGATCACTTCAAAACGGGAAGGGAAATCCACCACGCACCTCGTGCCTGCTTATGTAGGTAATTAGGAATTGATTGGTTGAGCTGGTTTTAGAGCTTTGGCGGCAAGTATAGGGACTTAGCCCTTCCTAAAGAACCCTTTGCACAAAATTTAACCAGCTGTGGATGACTTGCGGATAATAGAAATTAAAAGAGAGAAGTTTATAAGATCTTTGTTTTTATGTTTATTTCTACTGAGCCACCTTTCTGTGGATAGATTGCTATAGCCCTTTATTTACATGTTGTACAGAGATTCAAAAGTCTGTGGTCATGTGCCAATGAGGCCCTTGGATAAGTGCGTTAAGCCTGTGGATTAAACATGAGGTTATCCACAGATGGGTTTTTGCTCAGGTTTATTGCCCTGTTATCAACTGGGCACAGGCACGGTTATTCACAGGTCTTAATCCACAGAAAAGTGCTCGCCGGGGCCATTTGCGGGCACGCGAAAGCCGCCACCGACTGGCGGTGACTCGGAAAATGCAATGAGATGCGCTGGAACGAACTGGACAGACAGGCACGAATGGCCTGCCTGTGAACAAGTGAGGTCTATTTACCGATACAGAAGCTTGAGAAGATCCGCCCGAGCAAGTCATCCGAGCTGAACGCGCCGGTAATTTCTCCCAGCAGTTGCTGCGCCTGACGCAAATCTTCAGCCAGCAGCTCACCAGCCCCTGCCAAGGTCAGCTGAGCCCGACCGTGCTCCAAGGCTGCGCTGGCATGGCGCAGCGCCTCCAGGTGCCTGCGGCGCGCACTGAAGCTGCTTTCCGAGGTTTGCTCGTAGCCCATGCAGGCCTTGAGGTGTTCACGCAGCAGTTCCAGACCGTCGTCCGCTGACTTGGCGCTCAGGCTGATGGTAACGTGGCCATCTTCACTGGTTTGCATCGCAACGGCTTCCCCCGTCAGGTCGGCCTTGTTACGGATCAGGGTCACTTTGGCCGGGTCAGGCCGCTGCTCGAGGAATTCCGGCCACAGTGCAAAAGGATCCACAGCCTCGGATGCGGTGGCATCCACAACCAGTAATACCCGATCCGCTTCGCCGATGGCCTTGAGTGCGCGTTCCACGCCGATTTTTTCCACTTGGTCATCGGTGGTGCGCAAACCAGCGGTGTCAACCACGTGCAAGGGCATGCCGTCGATGTGGATATGTTCGCGCAAGATGTCCCGCGTGGTGCCGGCTATCTCGGTGACGATCGCTGCTTCACGCCCCGCCAGGGCATTGAGCAGGCTGGATTTGCCAGCGTTCGGTCGCCCGGCGATAACCACGGTCATACCGTCACGCAGCAACGCGCCCTGCCCGGCTTCACGCAGTACTGTGGATAACTCCTCGCGGACTTTATCCAGCATCGCCAATACGTGACCGTCGGCGAGGAAGTCGATTTCTTCTTCCGGAAAATCAATCGCGGCCTCGACGTAGATGCGCAGGCTGATCAATTGTTCGGTCAGGTTATGCACACGCAGGGAAAATGCCCCCTGCAGCGAACGCAATGCATTGCGCGCCGCCTGTGCAGAACTGGCCTCGATCAGGTCTGCGATGGCTTCGGCCTGAGCCAAGTCGAGCTTGTCATTGAGGAACGCTCGCTCGCTGAACTCTCCTGGGCGAGCGAGACGACAGCCCAGTTGCAGGCAGCGCTGCAGCAACATGTCCAGCACAACAGGACCGCCATGGCCCTGCAATTCCAGAACATCTTCGCCGGTAAAGGAGTTCGGCCCCGGGAAATAGATGGCCAGCCCCTCGTCCAATACCTGTTCGTCAGCATCCAGAAATGGGCCGTAATGGGCGAAACGTGGTTTTAATTCCCGGCCGCTGATCGCCTTGGCTGCAATGCCGGCGAGCGGCCCGGAAATACGCACAATGCCGACACCGCCGCGACCTTGAGCGGTTGCAACAGCAGCGATGGTTTCACGAGGAGCACTCATCAGCAGGTTCCAGGACAAAAGTGACAGAAAGCAAAACGCCCCACTAGGGGGCGTTTTGAGTGGTTATCCACAGAGTAAATTACGCCTCGGCTTTTTTGGTAGCCGCTTCGATTTTACGTGTGATGTACCACTGTTGAGAGATCGACAATACGTTGTTGACCACCCAGTACAGCACCAGACCGGCTGGGAACCACAGGAAGAAGAAGGTGAAAATGATTGGCATCATTTTCATTACCTTGGCCTGCATCGGATCCGGCGGAGTCGGGTTCAGGCGCTGCTGGATAAACATGGTCGCGCCCATGATGATCGGCAGGATAAAGAACGGGTCTTTGATCGACAGGTCAGTTATCCACAGCATGAACGGCGCCTGGCGCATTTCCACGCTTTCCAGGAGTACCCAGTACAGCGACAGGAACACTGGCATCTGCACCAGAATCGGTAAGCATCCACCCAGCGGGTTGATCTTCTCTTTCTTGTACAGCTCCATCATGGCTTGCGACATTTTCTGCCGGTCATCGCCATGTTGCTCTTTCAACGCAGCCAATTTCGGCGCCACGGCACGCATGCGGGCCATCGACTTGTAGCTGGCGGCCGACAGCGGGAAGAAGATCCCCTTGATCAGCATGGTCAGGAAGATAATCGAGAAGCCCCAGTTACCCACAATGCTGTGGATATGTTGCAGCAGCCAGAATATCGGCTGAGCAATGAACCAGAGGATGCCGTAGTCCACAGTCAGTTCAAGACCTGGGGACAACTCTTTCAGAACTGCCTGGCTTTTCGGACCGGCATACAGGGTAGCGCTGGTTTCAGCCTTGGCGCCTGGCGCAACGGTCAACGTCGGGCCAGTGAAGCCGATGATGTAGTTGCCTTGGCTGTCTTTGCGGGTTTGAACCAGGTTGGCTTCGCCCTTGTTCGGGATCCATGCGGTCACGAAATAGTGCTGCAACCAGGCAACCCAGCCACCTTGGACGGTTTCTTTCAGCGCGCCCTTGTCGATATCTTTCATCGACACTTTTTTGTACGGCTCGTTACTTGTCCACAGGGCGGCGCCCAGGTAAGTCGCTGTGCCGGTGGCGGTGCTGGAAGAAGGATCGGAACTGCCGTCACGCTTGAGTTGGGCAAACAGGTTGCCGCTCCAAGGTTTTTCGCTGGTGTTGTCGATCAGGTAAGTGACCTTCAAGTCGTACAAACCGCGCGTGAAGCTGAAACGCTTGATGTAGTTGACGCCGTCGAGGCTGAATTTCAGGTCGACGTTCAACTGGTTCTGGCCATCAGCCAGTTGATAAGATTTTTGTTCGGTCGAATAAACCGGACGACCGGTAGCACGTGCATCAGGACCGTTGGTGCCCGTCAGGCCACTTTGCGCCAGATAAGTACGTTCACCGCCGTTATCGAACAGCTGGAACGGAACATCCGGATGGTCTTGGCGACGTGGGTACAACGGCAGCTTCAGCTGCGCGATATCACCGCCTTGCGGGTCGATAGCCAGGTCGAGCACATCCGTTTTTACATGGATGAGGTCTTTGTTGGTGATCACTGGCGTTTCTAGAGGGGCGCTTGTCTCGCCATTCGCGCTGGGAACATCGGCACTCGCGGACGCATTGTTACCCAGCGGGGTGTCCGGAATAGCCGGCGCAGCCTGGTTGGTAGCAACATTCTGAGTCGGCAGGGCAGCTTGGCCGTAGTCCTGGTTCCACTTAAGAACCATGACGTAGGACACGATTGCCAGGGCGACGATCAGGATCGTGCGTTTAATATCCATGATTACTCGGCCATCGAAGAAGAACGGGAGGTAGGGATAGGTGGAACCGGGTCATAACCACCGGGATTCCACGGATGACAGCGACCTAAACGACGAAAGGTCAGCCAGCCACCGCGCAGAAGACCATGATTTTCTATGGCTTCTAACGCGTAGCAGGAACAGCTGGGGTAGAAACGACAGTGGCTGGCCATCAGAGGACTAATGGCATAGCGATAAAACTGGATCGGAACGATTGCCAGCTTACGCATCAAGGCTGTCTACCCCTACAGTTTCGGTGTTGACTGCTGGTGCTGGTTTGTTGGTACGCGCCAGACGTTTCCAGAGCTTGCCGAAATGCTGAATCAATTCGGGGTTTTCTACATCCCCCAGGCCTTTGCGCGCGACGATAACAATATCCCAACCAACCAGAGTGTCCTGGTGGAGGCGAAACGATTCGCGCATCAGACGCTTGAGGCGATTGCGCTCAACGGAGAGCTTTACGCTCTTCTTGCCGATCACCAACCCGAGACGAGGGTGATCAAGATCGTTGTTACGCGCAAGGAGCAGGAGATTTTTCCCCGGAACCTTGCCGGTGGGGGAGTCAAAGACTGCCTTGAAGTGCCGGGGGGTTAGCAGACGCTTTTCCCGACTGAAGTCCTGACTCACCACCAGTACCGGATTATCAAACTGCCAGACGCGCACGACCTTTGGCGCGACGACGCGACAGGACAGCACGGCCGTTCTTGGTAGCCATGCGAGCACGGAAGCCGTGGGTACGGGCGCGTTTGATGGTGCTTGGTTGGAAAGTACGTTTCATGGCGTTGTTACCTGGTTCGTCCACAACGGGCCGGAATGGCCCCCGTTTTAAGAGACCGGCGATTCTAGAGAAAGCAAGCCTCTAGGTCAATTTCCAACCAGCTTTTCCTTCAATTAGATGTTCACAGGCCCAGAGCAGCTTTTCTACGCGCTGGTCTTCCACGAGCAATGCCATAGATATAAAAATAAAGAAGGAAGTTATTTAAAGCTTTTCTGTAAAGCTTATAAAAGCTAGGCAGGCGATCCTCTGTGGATAACTGCCTTTAGCCCTTATTCCACCTGATGTACAGAGAATGACAACACGGGGGAGAAGCGGTGCTCTGCCTGTGCTGCGCTATCGGATAAGCTGTGTGTGAAAGGGCATGTTATCCACAGGCCGGTTACCCACAGACTTTCTCCCCCACTTGTACAACGAGCTCAGGCGCGCTTATCCACAGAGCTTATGCACAGACCGCCGGTCGGCTTTATTGCCGTTAAGACGTTGATTTTGGGTGATCTGTGAGCAACCTACATGTGGATAAGTGGGCGGCTGGCCGCTACAATGGCGGCTGTTTTTGCCTCACCGGCTTTCAACTTAGGGGATATCCGTGTCAGTGGAACTTTGGCAGCAGTGCGTGGAGCTTTTGCGCGATGAGCTGCCTGCCCAGCAATTCAACACCTGGATCCGTCCGCTACAGGTCGAAGCCGAAGGCGACGAGTTGCGTGTCTACGCGCCCAACCGCTTTGTTCTCGACTGGGTCAACGAGAAGTACCTGAGCCGCGTTCTCGAATTGCTCGATGAGCATGGCAACGGCCTCGCGCCCGTCCTTTCCTTATTGATAGGCAGTAAACGCAGCTCGGCACCTCGCGCGGCACCGAACGCACCGCTGGCGGCGGCTGCGTCACAGGCCCAGGCGCCAGCCGCTGCGGTCAACAACATACCTGCGCCTGCACCGACACCGTCGAAAGCGTCTGCCCAGAAAAACGCCCCCGCCAATGAAGAGCCGTCCCGCGACAGCTTCGATCCGATGGCGGGCGCCAGCTCCCAGCAAGCGCCGGTCCGTGCCGAACAACGCACCGTGCAGGTTGAAGGTGCGCTCAAGCACACCAGCTATCTGAACCGCACGTTTACGTTTGAGAATTTCGTTGAAGGTAAATCCAACCAGCTGGCTCGCGCTGCCGCTTGGCAGGTGGCCGATAACCCCAAGCATGGCTACAACCCGCTCTTCCTTTATGGAGGCGTTGGCTTGGGTAAGACCCACTTGATGCATGCCGTGGGTAACCACCTGTTAAAGAAGAACCCGAACGCCAAGGTCGTGTACCTGCACTCGGAGCGCTTCGTCGCTGACATGGTCAAGGCCCTGCAGCTCAACGCAATCAACGAATTCAAGCGCTTTTACCGTTCCGTTGATGCGTTGCTGATCGATGACATTCAATTCTTTGCGCGCAAGGAACGTTCCCAGGAAGAGTTTTTCCATACCTTCAACGCTCTCCTCGAAGGCGGCCAGCAGGTCATCTTGACCAGCGACCGATACCCGAAGGAAATCGAAGGCCTGGAAGAACGCTTGAAATCTCGCTTCGGATGGGGCCTAACCGTTGCGGTAGAACCGCCGGAGCTGGAAACCCGCGTTGCGATCCTGATGAAAAAGGCCGACCAGGCCAAGGTCGACCTGCCGCATGATGCTGCGTTTTTCATCGCCCAACGTATTCGCTCCAACGTGCGTGAACTGGAAGGCGCTCTCAAGCGCGTCATCGCACATTCCCACTTCATGGGCCGCGACATCACCATCGAGCTGATTCGTGAATCCCTGAAAGACTTGCTGGCACTCCAGGACAAACTGGTGAGTGTGGATAACATCCAGCGCACCGTTGCCGAGTACTACAAAATCAAGATTTCCGACTTGCTGTCCAAGCGCCGTTCGCGTTCGGTGGCTCGTCCGCGTCAGGTGGCCATGGCCCTCTCCAAGGAGTTGACCAACCACAGCCTGCCGGAAATCGGTGATGTGTTCGGCGGCCGCGACCACACCACGGTCTTGCACGCGTGCCGCAAGATCAATGAACTTAAGGAATCCGACGCGGATATTCGCGAGGACTACAAGAACCTGCTGCGTACACTGACTACGTGATGACACCAGCGCAGCTTATTAAGGCAAGGGACTAGACCATGCATTTCACCATTCAACGCGAAGCCCTGTTGAAACCCCTGCAACTGGTCGCAGGCGTCGTCGAGCGCCGACAGACCTTGCCGGTACTCTCCAACGTCTTGCTGGTTGTCGAAGGCCAGCAATTATCCCTGACCGGTACCGACCTTGAAGTGGAACTGGTTGGCCGCGTCCAGCTGGAAGAACCCGCCGAACCTGGCGAGATCACTGTGCCCGCACGCAAGCTGATGGATATCTGCAAAAGTCTGCCGAACGATGCGCTGATCGACATCCGGGTTGATGAGCAGAAATTGGTGGTCAAGGCCGGTCGCAGCCGCTTCACCTTGTCGACGTTGCCAGCCAATGACTTCCCAACGGTGGAAGAAGGCCCAGGCTCGCTGACCTGCAGCCTGGAGCAAAGCAAGTTGCGCCGCCTGATCGAGCGCACCAGCTTTGCCATGGCGCAGCAGGATGTGCGCTACTACCTCAACGGTATGCTGCTGGAAGTGTCTGAAGGTGTTATCCGCGCTGTTGCTACCGACGGCCACCGCCTGGCGATGTGCTCCATGCGTGCCGATATCGGTCAACCGGATCGTCATCAGGTGATCGTGCCGCGTAAAGGTATCCTTGAACTGGCCCGCCTGCTCACCGAGCCGGATGGCAATGTCAGCATCGTGCTGGGTCAGCATCACATTCGCGCCACCACCGGCGAGTTCACTTTTACGTCCAAGCTGGTCGACGGCAAGTTCCCGGATTACGAGCGCGTACTGCCTAAAGGCGGTGACAAGCTGGTGATCGGTGATCGCCAGGCCCTACGTGAAGCGTTCAGCCGTACGGCGATTCTGTCTAACGAGAAGTATCGGGGTATTCGGCTGCAGCTGGCCAATGGTCAATTGAAAATCCAGGCCAATAACCCTGAGCAGGAAGAAGCCGAAGAAGAAGTGGGCGTCGACTATAACGGTGGTTCGTTGGAAATCGGTTTCAACGTGAGCTACTTGCTCGACGTATTGGGTGTGATGACCACCGAACAGGTTCGCCTGATTCTGTCCGACTCCAACAGCAGCGCCCTGGTACAGGAATCCGATAACGACGACTCGGCTTACGTTGTCATGCCGATGCGCCTGTAATCATGCTCAGCAGAAGCTAGATGTCCCTCAGTCGCGTCTCGGTCACCGCGGTGCGCAATCTGCACCCGGTGACCTTCTCTCCCTCTCCCCGCATCAATATCCTCCACGGCGCCAACGGCAGTGGCAAAACCAGCGTGCTGGAAGCCATTCATTTGTTGGGGCTCGCGCGTTCCTTTCGCAGCGCCCGCCTGTTGCCGGTGATCCAGTACGAGCAACTGGCGTGCACGGTATTTGGCCAGGTTGAACTTGCAGAAGGTGGGCACAGCAGCCTGGGGATATCCCGTGATCGTGGTGGAGAATTCCAGATTCGCATTGATGGGCAAAATGCGCGCAGCGCAGCCCAGTTGGCGGAAATCCTGCCCCTGCAATTAATCAACCCAGATAGCTTCCGCCTGTTGGAAGGGGCACCGAAAATCCGCAGGCAGTTCCTTGACTGGGGAGTGTTCCACGTGGAACCACGATTCATGGCCACTTGGCAGCGCCTGCAGAAGGCCCTGCGGCAGCGGAACTCGTGGCTGCGGCATGGTACACTTGACGCCGCTTCGCAAGCGGCCTGGGACCGGGAACTGTGCCTGGCCAGCGATGAAATAGATGAATACCGCCGCGCCTATATCAAAGCCTTGAAACCAGTCTTTGAGCAGACCTTGAGTGAGTTACTGGATCTCGAGGGGCTGACGCTGAGTTACTACCGCGGTTGGGACAAAGAGCGTGAACTGAGTGCAGTGCTCGCCACCTCCTTGCATCGGGATCAGCAAATCGGTCATACCCAGGCCGGCCCTCAGCGAGCTGATTTGCGCCTTAGATTAGGTGCTCATAATGCCGCGGATATCTTGTCCCGTGGCCAGCAAAAGTTGGTGGTGTGCGCGTTGCGCATCGCCCAGGGCCATCTGGTTAGCCAAGCTCGACGTGGTCAGTGTATTTATCTGGTGGATGACTTGCCGTCCGAACTCGACGAGCAACACCGCCGTGCGTTATGCCGCTTGTTGGAAGACTTACGCTGCCAGGTGTTTATCACCTGTGTAGACCACGAATTATTGAGGGAAGGCTGGCAGACGGAAACGCCAGTCGCTTTGTTCCACGTGGAACAAGGCCGTATCACCCAGACCCACGACCATCGGGAGTGAAGGCATGAGCGAAGAAAACACGTACGACTCGACCAGCATCAAAGTGCTGAAAGGTTTGGATGCCGTACGCAAACGTCCCGGTATGTACATTGGCGACACTGATGACGGTAGCGGTCTGCACCACATGGTGTTCGAGGTGGTCGACAACTCCATCGACGAAGCCCTGGCCGGTCACTGCGACGACATCAGCATCATCATCCACCCGGACGAATCCATTACCGTGCGCGACAACGGTCGTGGCATCCCGGTAGACGTGCATAAAGAAGAAGGCGTATCGGCGGCAGAGGTCATCATGACCGTGCTCCACGCTGGCGGTAAGTTCGACGACAACTCCTATAAAGTCTCCGGCGGTTTGCACGGTGTAGGTGTGTCGGTAGTGAACGCGCTGTCTGAAGAGCTGATCCTGACCGTCCGCCGTAGCGGCAAGATCTGGGAACAGACTTACGTGCACGGTGTTCCACAGGAACCGATGAAAATCGTCGGCGACAGCGAGACCACCGGTACCCAGATCCACTTCAAGCCTTCGGCTGAGACTTTCAAGAATATCCACTTCAGCTGGGACATCCTGGCCAAGCGTATTCGTGAGCTGTCCTTCCTCAACTCCGGTGTGGGCATCGTCCTTAAGGACGAACGCAGCGGCAAGGAAGAGCTGTTCAAGTATGAAGGCGGCTTGCGTGCCTTCGTTGAATACCTGAACACCAACAAGACTGCGGTCAACCAGGTGTTCCACTTCAACATCCAGCGTGAAGACGGCATCGGCGTGGAAATCGCCCTGCAGTGGAACGACAGCTTTAACGAGAACCTGTTGTGCTTCACCAACAACATTCCACAGCGAGACGGCGGTACTCACCTGGTGGGTTTCCGTTCAGCACTGACGCGTAACCTGAACAATTACATCGAAGCCGAAGGCCTGGCCAAGAAGCATAAAGTCGCCACGACCGGTGACGATGCCCGTGAAGGTCTCACCGCGATTATTTCGGTGAAAGTACCAGACCCCAAGTTCAGCTCCCAGACCAAAGACAAGCTGGTGTCTTCCGAAGTGAAGACCGCAGTGGAACAGGAAATGGGCAAGTACTTCTCCGACTTCCTGTTGGAAAACCCGAACGAAGCCAAGCTGGTTGTCGGCAAGATGATCGACGCCGCGCGTGCCCGTGAAGCGGCGCGTAAGGCCCGTGAGATGACCCGTCGTAAAGGCGCGCTGGATATCGCCGGCCTGCCGGGCAAACTGGCTGACTGCCAGGAGAAGGACCCTGCCCTCTCCGAACTGTATCTGGTGGAAGGTGACTCTGCTGGCGGTTCCGCCAAGCAGGGTCGCAACCGCCGTACCCAGGCCATCCTGCCGTTGAAGGGCAAGATCCTCAACGTCGAGAAGGCGCGCTTCGACAAGATGATTTCCTCCCAGGAAGTCGGCACCTTGATCACGGCGTTGGGCTGCGGTATTGGCCGTGACGAATACAACATCGACAAGCTGCGCTACCACAACATCATCATCATGACCGATGCTGACGTCGACGGTTCGCACATCCGTACCCTGCTGCTGACGTTCTTCTTCCGTCAGTTGCCGGAGCTGATCGAGCGTGGCTACATCTACATCGCTCAGCCGCCGTTGTACAAAGTCAAAAAGGGCAAGCAAGAGCAATACATCAAAGACGACGACGCCATGGAAGAGTACATGACGCAGTCGGCCCTCGAAGATGCCAGTTTGCACTTGAACGACGAAGCGCCGGGCATCGCCGGTGAGGCGCTGGAGCGCCTGGTTAACGACTTCCGTATGGTCATGAAGACCCTTAAGCGTCTGTCGCGCCTCTACCCCCAGGAGCTGACTGAGCACTTCATCTACCTGCCGGCCGTGAGCCTGGAGCAGCTGGGCGATCATGCACATATGCAGGATTGGCTGGCCCAGTACGAAGTGCGTCTGCGCACTGTCGAGAAATCTGGCCTGGTCTACAAGGCCAGCCTGCGTGAAGACCGTGAACGTAATGTCTGGCTGCCGGAGGTCGAATTGATCTCCCACGGCCTGTCGAACTACGTCACCTTCAACCGTGACTTCTTCGGCAGCAACGACTACAAGACCGTAGTGACCTTGGGCGCACAGCTGAACACCCTGCTGGACGATGGTGCTTATATTCAACGTGGTGAACGCAAGAAGCAGGTCAAGGAATTCAAGGAAGCCCTTGACTGGCTGATGGCCGAAAGCACCAAGCGCCACACCATTCAGCGATACAAAGGTCTGGGCGAAATGAACCCGGATCAACTGTGGGAAACCACGATGGATCCTGCCCAGCGTCGCATGCTGCGCGTGACCATCGAGGATGCCATTGGCGCGGACCAGATCTTCAATACCCTGATGGGTGATGCGGTTGAACCTCGTCGTGACTTCATCGAAAGCAATGCCTTGGCGGTTTCCAACCTGGACTTCTGATCCAGAGATAACTCGCTGTCTAGTCCTGAAATAGGTTTACACCTGTTTCAATCTCAAAACGCCCTATGCACCGCATCGGGCGTTTTGTATTTCAGGGATAGGTGTAGCGGTTCCCCGTTGTAGATCAGCACCGACTCATCCACCGTTTTCACTGCTTCCGCCAGATTTTTAGGGCGATACAGCAGGAACTCGGTCTTCAAAATGCCGTTTATCCTCTCCGCCAGAGCATTCTGGTAGCAGTCATAACCGTCGGTCATTGAGCATCTGACGCCGTGACTCGCGTGCAAGCGTTGATAAAGTTCAGAGCAGTATTGGGCTCCGCGGATGCCCTTCTAAATGCTTGCGTAGCCAGACCAGTACCGTGGACCGGCCCTGAATGCCGTAGCGCCGTGAGCCTCCTTATAACTCAACTCGCCCTTTTCGACCTGGTCTACGACCGATAATTTAAAGGCTAGCGTGTAGTCACGCTGGCTCCGCCTTTTGCCCGAATCCATTGACTCTTCCTGAAGATAGGTCAGAAGGCGTAAACCTTATTCAGGACGGGACAGACCACTACAAAAAGCACTGCAGGATGCGGAAAGGAAAAAGCTACAGCGGCTTGAAGACGACGCCAATAATTGGCGGCGGGCAAATTTACTACGGCAATATCTCCTTGAATTAGAGAAAAAAACCTATGGTTCGGGAGTGCCGACCCAGGAGCAGCTCGCTTATGCACAGTGGGCCAGGGTCAAAGTAGATTGGCTGGATCCCCTTACCCATAGGGCGGATGAGTTGCTGGACTTAGTATCGAAGTACCTAATCAATATGGTTGGTAGAAGTAGTTCACCAGATGGAGCCCCTGACATTTCAGGATAGAGAATCCTTCCGGCCATTTCATTTGCCGACTGCGTCACCACCGTCAGTGGATGTCGCAGCACTGCAGAACCTAAACGCTCGTTTTGATGTAAATAGCGATTCCCTTAGGCGGCTCAGTAGTGGCATTCTGATACTTGGCTTTTGATCTAGCCCTTGGACCACATGCGAGCGTTCATCAGCTTGCTAGCTTTGTGGTGAGTGCGTTTTTTGTCGTGGTGACTTTATGGCGACTGTGAAGTGGCTAGGAGGCCAATGGAAAACAGGGTCAGATTAACCACATAGCGAGCTTAGCGATGTCACCGATGAGGCTGTCAAAGCGACAGGAACCGTTTTGCATATCAGTTCTGTTGCGATGTATTCCTTGGCACCCCTAGCCTCGCAGCCCTTGGAGCAAAAGCTGGTCTGGAGGCCCAAGCTCTCAATCTGACCTGTACCTAATTGATCCCGTAAGTTGAATTCAAAGTAAGGACACGATGAGCGCCTATGACAGTACGCAGAAAAATTCTGATTGATGGCGACATATTGTTCGCAGATCCAAAGGTCATCTCTAGGATTCGTCAAAAAAACGGAATTCCGATCATCACAGGCTTCACCCTCCAGGCGCTCTTAGATCGTCAGAGTAGCGACGATGAGGGAGGCAGGAACGCTCGATACTTTCTCGGGGAAGTCGGATCAGGGGAGAGAACCACCGTAACTATGCTACCCGGCGGCGAGCAATTAGTTTCCGGTGATAAGCTCGATCAAGGTCACTTTGAGGGCGGCCCGGTATACGTGGTCATCCGTGAAAATGCACACCTCAGCTCAATCACTGCAAGGTTGATTGATGTCGCCACTGACTACGGGATGGTCTTGATAACAAGCAGTAATCAAACCAAGCGGTATGCAGAGTCCAGAGGTATTACGACATATCTATGGACGGGCCCAACAGAGTCAAAATCTCCAAAAGTCCAAGAAAAAGCACCGGATGCCAATGCCTCTCAAAAAGGGGGGTCAAACCTTTCCTGCTTTGTGCTTCTCCAACTAATACTGCTGACACCTCCATTGCAGTGCGTTCGCGCCCAGCCACAGGATCTGTCGTCACGACGAGTTCCGGCAGGACGCTGAGACTTGGTAAGCAGATTAGCTCGGGTGGTGAAGGGGTCATTTACGAAACTGGCGTGCCGGCTGAGGTTTGCAAAATCTATCACGCCAACAAGCTCACTGAGCTGAAACGGCGTAAAATTGAGCTGATGGCGAGCCGTAAGATCATGCAACGTGGTATCTGCTGGCCCAGCGATCTTGTGCTCAATGAGCACAAGGAGTTCGTTGGCTACACCATGCCACGAGCGGACGGTAAAACGATGCAGACGTCGATGTTCGTCAAACCAGTCCTAGAGAAAAATTTTCCACATTGGACACGACGTGATCTTGCAAAAGTCTGCATGTCTTTTCTTGAGCATGTGCGTTTTCTTCACAGCCTGAATATTATCGTCGGTGATATCAATCCACTGAACTTCTTGGTTACAAAAAATAGCTCCGAGCTTTGGCTGGTTGATACCGATAGCTTCCAAATTGAAGCATTCCCATGTCCCGTCGGGACCGTGAACTTTACCGCACCGGAGATTCAAGGAACGAGTTATAGCACCTACCTGAGAACGAAGGAGCATGAGTTATTCGCAGTCGCTACCATGCTGTTTATGATTCTGCACCCAGGCAAGCCACCCTATTCTCAGCAAGGTGGCGGTACCCCCTCCGACAACATCAAAGCGATGGATTTCCCGTATCGGTTCACTAAGGATGATCAGCAATTTACTGGAAAGAATGCTCCGCAGGGCCCTTGGCAGCTAATCTGGAATCACCTGCCTTTCGGTCTTCGTGAGGCATTCCATAAAACGTTTCGGCTGAATGAAAGGGTTTCCGTCAGCGAATGGATTACGCTGATGAAAAAATACCTCTATTCGCTAGAAAAGGGGCACGTGTCGGACGACTTGTTTCCGTCGACGTTTTATAAGATCCGTGATCCTATCGAAGTAGTGTGCGATAAATGTCAAAGTAAGCACATCAATTCTAAGAGTTGGGTGGAGAAGCTCAAACAGCAGGGCCGGATGGCCTGGTGTCCGGAATGTACGCAAAAAAGTAAGCTGACACGTTTAGCCAACCAAAGTCGAAGGGAAGTAGATCAGTTAGGCTATAAAGCTTCTGCCACCACCCACGCCCGTCCGAATCGTCCCAGCACTCCCCCGAGACCACAGACTGCATCTGCTCGTCCGGCAGCTCCAAAACCAACTCCGAAACCCTCTTACTCACGACCTGCTGACCAGCCGAATGTTGGAATGAGTATTTTGGGCTTCATTCTTAATAACTTTTTCAAGTAACACTCAGCGTAAATAATTCGCTAACTAGGAGAAGAAGTACATGAAGGAAGAATTTCTGATTCGGCAAGAAGAGCTTGTTGAGAACCCCACTGCTCGAGTCCCGATCTGTCTTGTACTCGACGTGAGTGGCTCCATGGGGGGCGAGCCTATACAGGAGCTCCAATCAGGTGTTCAGATGTTCTTCGACGCCATTCGAGAGGATGATGTTGCTCAATATGCAGCGGAGATCTGCGTTGTAACGTTCGGAAGCACCGCGCAGCGCGCTGTCGATTTCATGTCAATTGAGCGTCAGGATGTTCCAGCGCTAGTTGCAGACGGTACTACTGCAATGGGGCAAGGCGTTAATATGGCGCTTGACTTGCTGGACGCTCGAAAGGAGGAGTACAGACGAGCTGGCGTGGACTATTACCAACCTTGGATGGTCATCATGACTGATGGTGAACCTACAGATGATATTTCTGTTGCCAGTTCGAGGATCAAAAGTCTGGCAGGATCGAAAAAACTGACAGTCTTTCCTATTGCTATTGGCGCGGGTGCAAACCTTGAGACATTGTCTGCTCTCTCTCCTGGTCGCCCTCCGCTGCGGTTGAAAGGGCTGAACTTTAAGGAGTTTTTCCTGTGGCTCAGCAGAAGCGTGTCGCGCGTATCGCAATCCACACCTGGTGAGGCAGTACAGCTTGACGTTGCTGGTATCGAAGCCTGGGGGCAGGTCTGAATATGGCCGAAACTTTTGAGGGGTATCGTTACAAAACTTCTCATGGGCGTATCGCTGGTAGGTCGCATGCCAAAGATAATACGCCGTGCCAGGACTACGCTGCAGTACGAAATCACCCAGAGTTTGGATGTATAGCGCTGGCAGATGGCGCGGGTTCCAGATCCAAATCAGAATACGGCGCCCAAACGGTCGTTAAAACAGTCAATCGTCTTCTCGCTCAGAAATTTGATGACCTATGGGCGAAGACCGAGACTGACCCAGCAGTGGCCGTCCAAGATGTGCTTTCCCACTGCTTGATCGCATTGCAACGTGAAGCGAAAAAACAGCAATGCACGTTGAACGACCTTGCGAGTACCCTGCTGTTTGTCGCGCATTCCAAGGGGCGCTTTTTGGCTGGCCATCTAGGAGATGGATTCATTGCGCAGTTGAAAGATGACGGCTCTATTGTTGCCCTGGCGCACCCAGATAATGGCGAGTATGCAAATACTACTGTCTTTGTCACTGACCTCTCTGCAAGCAGTCGTATGCGATTGTACAAAGGGGAAAGTGGCCACCTTTCAGCATTCGCAATTATGAGTGATGGTACTGCAGAAAGTCTTTATCTCCGATCAACTAAGTCTCCGGCGCAAGACGGATTGAAGAGACTATTCGATTGGAACAGTTCCCTTACTTCAGGCCGGATGAAAAAGGTTATACGCCTCAACTTGGAACAGAATTTTGCCCGTAAAACTTCAGACGATTGCTCGATTGCCATACTGGGATTCGCACCAGTGATAGGAAGGTGAAGAGTACGACAAATCAACGCATCTCCCCTGTTGATCCACGTGGAGCCTGTCAGGACTTTCAATCTTGACAGGCGCCATTGATGCGACTCATGACGGTTGCGAGATATTCGTACGTCATCAAACTCGGTTAGATCGCGCAAAACAAAACATCCTGCTTCGCTAAACGATCCCGGCAGGCAAATGGCCAGTTTTTAGTCGTGTCAAGGCCAATTAACTTTGCCCACCTACATCCAGAGATAACTCGCTAAAACAAAAGGCCAACGCTTATTAGCGTTGGCCTTTTTTATGGTTCTTCACGGAATCCCGGGAAACACAGAAACAAGAACGCCGATTTGATGGATGATGTTCGTGCGAGCAAACACATCTAAAAAACCGGCGTTCTTATGCGCGATATTAATACTTTCCTTCCCTTTTGGGAGGGCTTTTCTGTCGTCGCGATCAAACCTGACGGCGATGCCCTTCAAATCGACCTGATCCCCCAGGCCACGCGATTTCCCACCTGTGGTGGCTGCCAAAAGCTCTGTCCAACAACTCATGAATACTGCGATCGAGTCGTGCGTGACTTGCCGATTCTCGGTCGCGCAGTCCGCCTCAACGTGCAACTCAGGCGTGTTGGCTGCCGTGATTGTGGCAAGCGCATGGAGGTCGTCAGTTGGCTGGATCGCTATGCCCGCATGACGCGCCGGCTGGCAGAGGCCGTTATTCAAGCCTGCGAACGCCTTCCTACACTGCATGTTGCGCAAATGTTCGGGCTGCACTGGGACACCGTTCGGTTGCTGGAGCGGCGCGCTCTGCAAGCGGCGTTGAGTGCCTTACCCAAGGCCCAGCCACGGCGCTTGATAATGGACGAGTTCGCGTTATTCAAAGGTCATCGCTACGCCAGCGTGGTGTTGGACGCTGATACTCGGCGAGTGCTTTGGATCGGCGAAGGCCGTAGCCGAGCGGCAGTCAGACCGTTTTTCGAAGAGCTGGGGCCAGAAGGGTGCGCCCGAATTGAAGCGGTAGCGATGGACATGAACACGGCTTATGACCTGGAGGTTCGCCAACACTGCCCAAAAGCACGGGTGATTTATGACCTTTTCCATGTGGTCGCCAAATATGGCCGAGAAGTGATTGATCGTGTTCGCGTTGACGAGGCGAACCGACTGCGCCATGACAAGCCCGCTCGAAAGGTCATAAAGCAAGCGCGATGGTTGCTATTGCGTAACCCGGAGAACCTGAAAAAGCCGGAACAGCAGGTTCATTTACAGGATCTGCTGGCCGCTAACCAATCGTTAATGACGGTCTACTTGATGAAGGCCGAGCTCAAAATGCTCTGGGCGCCGAGCGATGCCTGGGACTGGAGATCAGCCTGGAAGCAGTGGCTGCGTCACGCTCAAGAAAGCGAAATACCCGCACTGATCCAGTTCGCAAAGCGATTAAAGGGCTACTTGCGGGGCATCGTGAGCCGGGTACGCTGGCCAATGCACACTGGTCAGTTGGAAGGAATAAACAATCGAATAAAGGTCATCAAACGAATGGCGTACGGTTACCGGGACAGCGAATTCTTTTTCATGAAGATCAAGAGCGTCTTTCCCGGCAATCCGTGAAGAACCTTTTTTATGGGTGCAGAACTCACGCTTTATCGAAATGCTCCACGTGGAACATCGCCATTCTCAGCCGTTGGACGCCGTCGCCACACTCTCCAACCGGTACCCATAGCCGTAGATCGTCAATAGCTGCCAACCACGATCCGCCGTGAGCCCCAGCTTATTGCGCAACCGATAGATATGCGTGTCCAACGGCCGCGACGAGACCATTTCTTCATGGCTCCAGAAGCGTTCATACAGATACTCGCGCGACAGCGGTCGGGCCAGGTTGGCGAACAGGCAACTCGCCAGGCGGTATTCACGCTCCGTGAGGTTGATAGGTTTTCCTGCACGGGTGACGGTCAACTCGGCATCGTCGAAGGTCAGGTCGTTGAAGCTTTGCACTTCGTGGGTCGCCGATTTGCGCAGGCCCTGTCGACGCAGTACGGCTATGACTCGGGCTTTCAGTTCATTGGGGCGAAAGGGTTTGCTGACGTAGTCGTCGGCACCGTTGTTCAGTGCGGTGACAATATCGCTCTCGGCATCGCGGCTGGTGAGCATGATGACGGCGGGTGGTGACTCCATGTGCTCTCGCGTCCAGCGCAGCAGAGCAATGCCGGTGATGTCGGGCAGCTGCCAGTCGAGTATCAGCAGGTCAAACGTTTCGCGCCGCAATTGACGCAGCAGGTCCTCACCGCGCTCGAAGCAATGCAGGGTCCAGGGCTGTTCGGCGGTGCCGGGGATTTGTCGCAGTGTCTGTTCTACCCGGCGCAACTCCGCGGGCTCGTCGTCCAGTATTGCGACACGCATGGAAAGGGTCCTTTCTTTTAAGGGTGCTCACGTTATTACCGCAGATGCCGGTCGTTGAATCTGAAGAAATGTGCTCAGATTCGACGACCCCTTGGATCTCTCGGTACGCTGGGCTCGATAGGCGATGCCCCATTGAATGTCATCGATACCTATGTGGGAAAGATACCGGCTCCTGCCCGTAAGGAAAAGGATCAGCCGACGCATGCGCTGTCGTAAACTCTTGTGCGCCGATATGGAATCGCCAACCACATCAAGCAGGAAAATTTTTCCACTGCGCCCAAAGTGAGCTTCACTGGGCTCGAAGCGTCTTTTTATCACGTGCGTGTGTCGGCTTACGATGAACACGGCCTGGAGGGGAAACGGGTATCTATGACATTTTCTACTACCCACCCACAGCACAGGCGCGCTGACTCATGACGCTCTGGGGCAAGCCCGAAAAACGCCAACCCACCCATGCCCAGCGCCTGTTCCGTGGTCTGGTGCGCGAGTGGCTGTGGATCGGCCTGCTGTTGTTGCCCATCACCGCTTACCTGTCGTTGAGCCCGGGCCTGGCGTTGAATAACCCGTTATATGACAGCCTTCGCCGACTGACGCCCGTGCCGGTCGACCCACGTATCCTGCTGGTCACCATCGACGACCCCAGTCTCAAGAAACTCGGCCGGTGGCCTTGGCCGCGCAGCTTGCACGCCGACCTGATCGATCGCCTCAGCGCGGGGCAACCGACGGCTATCCTGTTTGACGTGATCTTCAGCGAGTCCGGCGACCCTGCCAACGACAAACGACTGGCCGACGCTGTCTGCAATGCTGGCAATGTGTTGCTGCCGCTGGTGCGTGAAGGGTCTGCGGGCTATAGCCAGCCCGGTGTGCAAATGCAGCCGTTGCTCAAATGCGCCAAGGGCGTTGGGCATATCAATGTAGAGGCAGACAATGATGGCGTGGTCCGCAGCCTGTACCTGCGCGAAGGCCCGCTCGACGCCCCGGCACCTCAGTTGGCGTGGCTGGCCTATGTGATGAGTGGAGAGTTTTCTGCGATGCCGGGAGCGGCCAAGGAACCGGGTGCCCAGCCCTGGCTCCGGGAACATGCGATTCGTATCCCCTTCATTGCCGCCGACGCTCAGTTCCCGAGTGTGTCCTACGCCAGCGTCCTACACGGTGAGGTACCGTCGGATCGCCTGCGTAACCGTTTGATTCTGGTGGGGTCCACCTCATCCGGGGTGGCAGAACGTTTTGTCACGCCGATTTCCTCCACGGTCGGCACCAGTGCGGGTGTGGAAATCCAGGCCAACGTACTCAATGGCCTGCTGCAGGAACGCAGTGTTGTCGACTTGCCTGGCTGGCTGGCGGCACTGATGGCGACGTCCCTGGTGGCTTTGCTGCTGGGGCTGCTGCTCTACCGTCCACGCTATGCGCTGGGGATGACCCTGGGGTGCATGCTCATCGCCCTGCTCGGCTCATTGACCTTGCTGCGCCTGGGTCACTGGTGGTCGCCGGCGGCCTGCCTCATTGGCCTGCTACTGAGCTACCTGATCTGGAATTGGCGCCGCCTGAGCGTCATTCTCGCCTACTTTGGCTGGGAGTTGGCGCGCCTGGATAACGAGCCAAAAGTGCTGCCCGAACGCCGTCGCGCACCTGCCCGCCATGGTGATGTGCTCCAGGGGCGCATCTTTGCCCTGGAGCAAGCGGTAAGTCGCACCCGTGATACCCGACGGTTTATGGCCGATGGCCTGGAATGTCTGCCAGTAGCGACACTGATCACCGACCCCAAGGGTAATATCCTGCTGGCCAACCGCGTTGCCCGTGACGTGTTCGGCAACAACCTGGTCAACCAAAACCTATTGGAGCAGCTGGCCGACCTCGGTTATCCGCCGCTGCACGATGGCGTGCGCCCTGCCCTCTCAGCGCTGGAGCTGGTGGAGTTCCGTGATATCCACCAGCGTAGTCTGCGTATGGAGCTTGGCCCCTTGCTGCCGGCCGAAGGTGATGTCGCGCTGGGCTGGCTGCTGAGCCTCACCGACCTGAGCAAGGAGCGCAACGCGCAGCAGCATCGGGAAACCATGTTGCGTTTCCTCTCCCACGACCTGCGTGCACCGCACTCGGCAATCCTTGCGCTGTTGGATGTGCAGAACGCGCAGTCGCCAGTATTTGCCCAGATCGAGCAGCAAGTGCGACGGGCCTTGAACCTCACCGAATCGTTCGTGCAACTGGCGAAAGCCGAGGCCGACGGTTACCAGTTCCAATCCACGCTGTTCGCGATGCTGGTGATGGATGCCTTCGATCAAGTGGCTGTGGTTGCCCAGCTCAAGGGGATTCATCTGGTGCACGACTTGGACGAGGCCGATGAAGGCATGGTGTCAGCCGATCAATCGCTGCTCACCCGTGCGTTATTCAATATATTGGAGAACGCGATCAAGTACTCCGCCTCCGGCACCACGGTCAGGTTGAGACACAGCAGCGCACAAGGCTGGTTGGAATGCCGCATCAGCGACCAGGGCCCGGGGATAGCGGCGCAGGATCTGCCGGAGCTGTTCAGCCAATACCGGCGTTTCGATTCGGCGCAGGGCAGCGAAGGTTTGGGGTTGGGGCTGACCATGGTCAAGGCGGTCATGGAACGTCACAGTGGCCGTATTGATTGTGAAAGCACCGTGGGCAAAGGCACTACCTTTATTCTGCAATTGCCCTTGCTGGAAGATGCCTGAAACGTGCTTTTTCGCTGTGCATAAAAAATCGGTCACCAGGACCGATTTTTTATGTTGGAAAAAACTTATGCACCATTTTCGCGTTTTTATAGGTTTATAAAATATGTAAATAAATCATATGGTTATAAGCAAAAAATAGAAACTCGCTAACAAACCGTACACAGGTTATCCACAATTGCTCAGATCACAGGTGTGTCGACCAGCACCGGTTCCGGCGGCAGCGAACCCATGGCCCGTTGTTGGGCTTCATTCCAGGCCTGGGCACGGTCATTCAGCGCGGCGATGGCACGTGGTCCTTCGCCTTCTGCGTACATCGGTTCGCCAATCACCACGGTGATGGTGCCTTCACGCTTGGCCCAGCCCGTCTTCGGCCAGAACTTGCCGGCGTTATGTGCAATCGGCAACACCGGCAGGTTGGCATTGACCGCCAGGGCGGTGCCGCCACGCGAGAACTTGCCCAATGTGCCGTAGGGCACCCGCGTACCTTCCGGGAAGATCAGCACCCAAACACCATCCTTGAGCAGCTCGTCGCCCTTCTTGGCCACATGCTTGAGCGCCGCTTTGGGGTTGTCACGGTCGATGGCGATCGGACGCAACATGGCCATGGCCCAGCCGAAGAACGGCACATACAGCAGCTCGCGCTTGAGTACCTGGCTCAACGGCGAGAAATACGCCGAGAGGAAGAACGTCTCCCAGGTGCTCTGGTGGTTCGACAGAATCACGCAAGGCTGGTCCGGGACGTTTTGCGCGCCCTTGATCTCGAAACGAATGTTCAGGAACACCTTGGTCAGCCACAAGGCGCAGCGACACCAATAGACGTTGATAAAACGATAGCGCGCCTTGAACGGCAAAAAGGGCGCAATAAAAAAGCTCAGGGTGCACCAGAGAAGCGAACTGGTGCCCAGCAGCAGGTAAAAGAAAAAGGTTCTGATGGCCTGCAAGATCGACATGGCGGCATTTACCGTTGCGGGACACGGCCCGACTGTTGAAAAGCGCACTCCCGAACAATCCTTGGCCAGGAAGTCGAGGGCGGCTAGTTGTTGATAAGTTCTGCGGCAACCGCCGCCAGATCGTCAAAAATCAAAGTGCCAACCGGCAGGTTTTTCGCCTGGGTCTTTTCGCCTTTCCCGGTCTTTACCAAAACTGGCTGAGAGTCGACGGCTTTGGCCGCCTCCAGGTCACCGAGGCTGTCCCCGACGAACCATAGCCCAGCCAAGGGCACGTTGTAATGTGCTGCAATGGTTTTCAACATGCCAGGCTTGGGTTTGCGGCAATCGCAGCCTTCATCCGGCCCGTGAGGGCAGTACACCACCAGCCCCACCTCACCGCCCTGCTCGGCCACCAATGTGCGCAAACGTGCGTGCATGGCGTCCAGGGTAGCGATGTCGTAGTAACCACGTGCAATGCCGGACTGGTTGGTGGCGACGGCCACCGTCCAGCCGGCTTTGCTCAACTGCGCGATGGCTTCGATCGAGCCGGGCAGTGGCACCCATTCGGCCACCGACTTGATGTAAGCGTCGGAGTCGTAATTGATCACCCCGTCCCGATCGAGAATCAGCAGTTTCAACATGCTCAGCTCAGCGTCGAAATGTCAGCGATGTTCACGAACAAGCCGCGCAGACGCGCCAGCATGGCGTAGCGGTTTTTCCGCACGCCGGCATCTTCGGCATTGATCATCACCGCTTCGAAGAACGCATCCACCGGCTCGCGCAAGGTCGCCAGGCGTGCCAGGGCTTCGGCATAGTTGCGCTCGGCGATCAGCGGCTTCACTGCATTTTCTGCCTTGGCGATGGCCGAGTTCAGCGAGAACTCCTTGGCATCGGCAAACAGGCCTGGGTCGACGTCGGCGTTGCCCAGGCCTTCGGCCTTGCTCAGCAGGTTCGACACACGCTTGTTCACGGCGGCCAGGGCGTCGGCTTCCGGCAGTTTGCGGAAGGCCTGTACGGCTTGTACGCGCTGATCGAAGTCCAGCGCCGAGCCCGGTTGCAGGGCACGTACCGACAGGTAGACGGAAACGTCCACGCCTTCGTCTTCGTAACGCGCGCGCAGGCGGTCGAACACAAACTCCAGCACTTGCTCGGCCAGGCCGGCTTGCTTGACCTTGGCGCCGAACTGGCCGACGGCGAACACCACGGCCTGGGTCAGGTCAAGGTCGAGCTTCTTGTCGATCAGGATGCGCAACACACCCAGGGCTGCACGGCGCAGGGCATAGGGGTCTTTGCTACCGGTGGGCAGCATGCCGATACCGAAGATGCCGACCAGGGTGTCCAGCTTGTCGGCAATGGCCACGGCTGCGCCGGTCAAGGTGGTTGGCAGCTCAGCGCCTGCACCGCGCGGCATGTACTGCTCGTTCAGTGCCAGGGCAACATCGTCGGCTTCGCCGTCGTTGAGGGCGTAGTAGTAGCCGGCAACGCCTTGCATCTCAGGGAACTCACCGACCATCTCGGTGGCCAGGTCGCACTTGGACAGCAAGCCGGCTCGTGCGGCCCAGGCGGCGTCGCCGCCAATGCGTGGGGCGATGTAGGCCGCCAGCTTGGAAACACGCACAGCCTTGTCGTAGACGCTGCCGAGTTTTTCCTGGAACACCACGTTTTGCAGGCGCAGGTTGAAATCTTCGAGCTTCTGCTTCTTGTCTTGCTTGAAGAAGAACTCGGCGTCGGTCAGGCGCGGGCGCACGACTTTCTCGTTACCGGCGATGATCTGCTGCGGGTCCTTGCTTTCGATGTTGGCCACGGTGATAAAACGCGGCAGCAATTTGCCGTCCACGTCCAGCAGGCAGAAGTACTTCTGGTTGTCCTGCATGGTGGTGATCAATGCTTCCTGCGGCACGTCGAGGAAGCGCTCTTCGAACGAGCACACCAGCGGCACTGGCCATTCAACCAGGGCCGTCACTTCGTCGAGCAGGCTTGGCGGCACGATGGCGGTGCCTTCCTGCAGGCGGGCCAGCTCTTCAGTGCGCTTGCTGATCAGCTCGCGACGCTCATTGGCGTCGGCCAATACGTAGGCCGCACGCAGATCGTTGAGGTAGTTGGCCGGCGAGGTGATGCGCACGCTTTGCGGGTGGTGGAAGCGGTGACCACGGGAATCGCGACCGGCCTTCTGGGCGAGGATGGTGCAATCGATGACCTGGTCACCGAGCAGCATCACCAGCCACTGCGTTGGGCGCACGAACTCTTCCTTGCGCGCCCCCCAGCGCATGCGCTTGGGGATCGGCAGGTCGTTCAGGGAGTCTTCGACAATAGTCGGCAGCAGACTCGCTGTCGGCTTGCCGGTGATAACCTGGCTGAAACGCAGTTTCGGGCCGCTCTGGTCGATCTCGCTCAGCTCCACGCCACACTTCTTGGCAAAACCAAGGGCGGCCTGGGTGGGGTTGCCTTCGGCGTCGAAGGCAGCCTGGCGCGGTGGGCCGTCAAGGTTGATGCTGCGGTCCGGCTGCTGGGTTTCCAGCGCGGTCAGCAACACGGCCAAGCGACGTGGCGCGGCGTAGACGTGCTTGGCTTCAAACTTCAGGCCAGCGCTTTGCAGGCCTTTTTCGATACCGGCCAGGAAGGCATCGGCCAGGGTATTGAGCGCCTTGGGTGGCAGCTCTTCGGTGCCCAGTTCAACCAGAAAATCTTGAGCACTCATTGTGCAGCCTCCAGCTTAGCCAACACTTCATCACGCAGGTCCGGGGTTGCCATCGGGAAGCCCAGCTTGGCGCGAGCCAGCAGGTAGGCTTGGGCGACGGAACGCGCCAGGGTGCGGACACGCAGGATGTATTGCTGGCGCGCGGTCACCGAGATGGCACGGCGGGCGTCCAGCAGGTTGAAGGTATGGGATGCCTTCAACACCATTTCATAGCTCGGCAACGGCAGCGGCTGGTCCAGTTCGATCAGGCGCTTGGCTTCGCTTTCATAGAAGTCGAACAGTTCGAACAGCTTGTCGACATTGGCGTGCTCGAAGTTGTAGGTCGATTGCTCCACTTCGTTCTGGTGGAACACATCGCCGTAGGTCACTTTGCCGAATGGGCCGTCAGCCCAGACCAGGTCGTAGACCGAATCCACGCCCTGCAGGTACATGGCCAGGCGCTCGAGGCCGTAGGTGATCTCGCCGGTCACCGGGTAGCACTCGATGCCGCCCGCTTGCTGGAAGTAAGTGAACTGCGTCACTTCCATGCCATTGAGCCAGACTTCCCAGCCCAGGCCCCAGGCGCCCAGGGTTGGCGACTCCCAGTTGTCTTCGACAAAACGGATGTCGTGGACCAGCGGGTCCAGGCCGACGTGTTTCAGCGAGCCCAGGTACAGTTCCTGGAAGTTGTCCGGGTTTGGCTTCAGGACTACCTGGAACTGGTAGTAGTGCTGCAGACGGTTCGGGTTCTCGCCGTAGCGGCCGTCAGTCGGGCGACGACTGGGCTGCACATAAGCGGCGTTCCAGGTTTCCGGGCCGATGGCCCGCAGGAAGGTAGCGGTGTGGAAAGTGCCGGCGCCTACTTCCATATCGTAGGGCTGAAGTACCACACAACCTTGCTCGGCCCAGTATTGCTGGAGGGCGAGGATCAAGTCTTGGAAGGTACGCACGGCTGGCGTAGGCTGGCTCACGAAATTCACCTGTTACTTGGGCTGCGATTTAAAGAGCGGGAGTATACCCGATTCGGCCGCGCCACCATCCCCTGGAGCCTTATGCCACGCTGCTTTTGGTGTTCTGAAGATCCGCTGTACATGGCTTATCACGATCAGGAGTGGGGAACACCGCTGCGCGATGCGCAGGGTTTGTTCGAGTTACTTTTGCTCGAAGGGTTCCAGGCGGGCCTGTCCTGGATCACCGTTTTACGCAAACGCGAGCATTATCGAAAGGTCTTGTTTGGTTTTGATGCGCGGCGTTTGGCCCAACTGACCGATGAAGATATCGAAGCGCTGATGCTCGATCCCGGCATCGTGCGCAACCGCCTCAAACTCAAGGCCACCCGCCGCAACGCCGAGGCCTGGCTGGCGCTGGAGGACCCGGTGGGGTTGCTCTGGTCATTTGTCGGTGGCGTGCCCCAGGTCAATCATTTCAAGGACCGCAGCGAAGTCCCGGCGATTACCCCGCAAGCCGAAGCCATGAGCCGAGCCTTGAAAAAAGCCGGCTTCACCTTTGTCGGGCCGACCATTTGCTACGCGTTCATGCAGGCCTCGGGCATGGTCATGGACCACACTCAGGACTGCGACCGTTACGCGGACCTGGCCAACGCCGGTTAGAATGGCGGCTTTGCGCACCACACACGATCAGGAGTGACCTGTGGAAAAGTTTAAAGGCGCCTTGCTGGTAGGCGCTCTTCGGTTGTTTGCCCTGCTGCCCTGGCGCGCGGTGCAAGCCGTGGGTTCGGCCATCGGCTGGATCATGTGGAAAACCCCCAACCGCTCCCGTGAAACGGTGCGGATCAACCTCTCAAAATGCTTTCCGGACATGGACCCCGCCGCGCGCGAGCGCCTGGTTGGCCAGAGCCTGAAGGACATCGGCAAGTCCCTGACCGAAAGCGCCTGCGCCTGGATCTGGCCGGCCCAGCGCTCTATCGACCTGGTGCGTGAAGTTGAAGGTCTGGAAGTGCTGCACGAAGCACTGGCCTCGGGCAAAGGCGTGGTCGGCATCACCAGCCACCTGGGCAACTGGGAGGTGTTGAACCACTTCTATTGCAGCCAGTGCAAACCGATCATTTTCTATCGCCCGCCCAAGCTCAAGGCGGTGGATGAATTGCTGCGCAAGCAACGCGTGCAACTGGGTAACCGCGTGGCCGCGTCGACCAAGGAAGGCATCCTCAGTGTGATCAAGGAAGTGCGCAAGGGCGGCCAGGTAGGTATTCCGGCCGATCCGGAGCCGGCCGAGTCCGCCGGGGTCTTTGTGCCGTTCTTTGCCACCCAGGCGTTGACCAGCAAGTTCGTGCCGAACATGCTGGCGGGCCACAAGGCAGTGGGCGTGTTCCTGCATGCCCTGCGCCTGCCGGATGGTTCAGGTTACAAAGTGATCCTGGAAGCGGCGCCCGAAGACATGTACAGCACCGACACCGCCACCTCCTGCGCGGCGATGAGCAAGGTGGTGGAGCGTTATGTCGGCGCCTACCCGAGCCAGTACATGTGGAGCATGAAGCGCTTCAAGAAACGCCCGCCGGGTGAAGAGCGGTGGTACTGATTCAGCATTGACTCAAGGTCGATGCAAAACCAATGTGGGAGCGGGCTTGCTCGCGAATGCAGAGTGTCAGTCACTGAATATGTATCTGACATAGCGCATTCGCGAGCAAGCCCGCTCCCACATTTTTGATCTTCATTCAGGCTTGGCGGTCGAGTTTTTTCAGGAACACAGTCATCTCTTTTTCAGCCTGTTTGTCGCCGTGGGCCTGGGCCACTTCGATGCCCTTCTCCCACGCCACCCGTGCAGCGGCCTGATCACCCAGCCCCAGATGCGCCTTGCCCAACAACTTCCACGCCGCCGAATACTTCGGATCGAACTCGACGCATTTGCGCAAATGCTCGGCCGCCTGGGCGTTGTCCTTCAAATCCAGATAACCCTTGCCCAGGCCAAAGCGCAGCAGTGAGTTATCCACACCCTTGGCCAGCATCTTTTCCAGGGATTCGAGCATTTCAAAAACTCCGTTTGATCAGAAAAAGCTCAACCCCACGTGGAACAGTTTCTCCACATCGCGAATATGTTTTTTATCCACCAGGAACAGGATCACATGGTCACCGGCGGCGATCATCGTGTCGTCGTGGGCAATGATCACTTCCTCATCTCGAATGATCGCGCCAATGGTGGTGCCCGGTGGCAAGCCGATGTCGCAGATGGCCTTGCCGATCACCTTGCTCGATTTCGCATCACCGTGGGCGATTGCCTCGATGGCTTCCGCCGCGCCCCGGCGCAGGGAGTGCACGCTGACGATATCGCCACGGCGTACGTGGGCGAGCAAGGTGCCGATGGTGGCCAGTTGCGGGCTGATTGCAATGTCAATGTCGCCGCCCTGGATCAGGTCGACATAGGCCGGGTTGTTGATGATGGTCATCACCTTTTTCGCCCCCAGCCGCTTGGCCAGCAGCGAGGACATGATGTTGGCTTCGTCATCGTTGGTCAGGGCCAGGAAAACATCGGCATCGGCGATGTTCTCTTCCAGCAGCAGGTCTCGGTCCGAGGCGCTGCCTTGCAGGACCACCGTGCTGTCGAGAGTGTCGGATAAATGCCGGCAGCGCGTCGGGTTCATCTCGATGATCTTCACCTGGTAGCGGCTCTCGATCGCTTCGGCCAGGCGTTCGCCAATCTGGCCGCCGCCAGCGATGACGATGCGCTTGTAGTTCTCATCGAGCTGGCGCATTTCGCTCATCACCGCACGAATATTGGCCTTGGCCGCGATGAAAAATACTTCGTCGTCGGCTTCGATCACCGTGTCGCCCTGGGGCAGGATCGGCCGGTCACGGCGGAAGATCGCTGCCACGCGCATCTCCACATTCGGAATGTGCTCGCGCAGTTGCTTGAGCTGCTGGCCCACCAACGGCCCGCCATAGTAGGCCTTCACCGCCACCAATTGCGCTTTGCCGCCGGCGAAGTCGATTACCTGCAAGGCACCGGGAATTTCGATCAGACGCTTGATGTAGTGGGTCACCACTTGTTCCGGGCTGATCAGCACGTCTACAGGAATCGCGTCATTGTCGAACAGGCCGGCGCGCGTCAGGTAGGCGGCCTCACGCACCCGGGCAATCTTGGTGGGGGTGTGGAACAGGGTGTGGGCGACCTGGCAGGCGACCATGTTGGTTTCGTCGCTGTTGGTCACGGCCACCAGCATGTCGGCGTCATCGGCACCGGCCTGGCGCAGCACCGTCGGAAAGGATGCGCGGCCCTGTACGGTGCGGATGTCCAGGCGGTCACCGAGGTCGCGCAAGCGCTCACTGTCGGTGTCGACCACGGTGATGTCATTCGCTTCGCTGGCCAAATGTTCGGCCAGTGTGCCGCCCACTTGCCCTGCACCAAGGATGATGATTTTCATCCGGTCACTCCCTTAAACCCATTCAGCCGCGCGTGGCGGCGATCTTGATCAGTTTGGCGTAATAGAAACCATCATGCCCGCCTTGTTGCGCGAGTAGTTGGCGGCCGTGGGGCTGCTTGATGCCGGCGTCCGTGGCGAGGTCCAGTTCCCGTGCGCCGCTGGTGCGGGCGAGGAAGGCTTCGATGACTTCGGTGTTCTCGGTGGGCAACGTTGAGCAGGTGGCGTAGAGCAGGATGCCGCCGACTTCCAGGGTCGGCCACATCGCATCGAGCAGTTCGCCTTGCAGCACGGCCAGGGCAGCGATGTCGTCGGCTTGGCGGGTGAGTTTGATATCCGGGTGGCGGCGGATCACGCCGGTGGCCGAACACGGGGCGTCGAGCAGGATGCGCTGGAATGGCGTGCCGTCCCACCAGGTGGCGGTGTCACGTCCGTCGGCGGCGATCAGTTCGGCGTTCAGGCCCAGGCGTGCGAGGTTTTCCCGCACGCGCACCAGGCGCTTGGCTTCCAGGTCGACGGCGACTACGCCGGCGAGGTCTTTTTCGACCTCCAGAATGTGGCAGGTTTTACCGCCCGGTGCGCAACAGGCGTCCAGTACCCGTTGACCGGGGGCCAGGTCGAGCAAGTCGGCCGCCAGCTGCGCAGCTTCATCCTGCACGCTGATCCAACCTTCGGCAAAGCCCGGCAGGCTGCGCACATCGACGGCGGCTTCGAGCACGATGCCGTCGCGGCTGTACACACAGGGCGTGGCGTTGATGCCCGCGGTCGTCAGCAACTGCAGGTAGGCGTCACGGCGGTGATGGCGACGGTTGACCCGCAGGATCATCGGCGGGTGCGCATTGTTGGCCGCGCAAATGGCTTCCCATTGCTCGGGCCAGAACGCCTTGAGGGATTTTTGCAGCCAGCGTGGGTGGGCGGTGCGCACCACCGGGTCATGTTCCAGCTCGGCCAGCAGTGCTTCGCTTTCACGCTGGGCGCGACGCAGCACGGCGTTGAACAGGGCCTTGGCCCAGGGCTTTTTCAGTTTGTCGGCGCAACCGACGGTTTCACCGATGGCGGCGTGGGCCGGTACGCGGGTGTAGAGCAGTTGATAGAGACCCACCAGCAGCAACGCCTGCACATCCGCATCCGCCGCCTTGAACGGTTTTTGCAACAGCTTGGCCGCCAGGGCGGACAAGCGTGGTTGCCAACGGGCGGTGCCAAAGGCCAGGTCCTGGGTGAAACCGCGATCGCGGTCTTCGACCTTGTCCAACTGCGTGGGCAGCGAACTGTTCAGCGACGCCTTACCGTTGAGTACGGCGGCGAGCGCCTTGGCGGCGGCCAGACGTGGGTTCATTGAGCGGTCACCCCGAGGATCGTGCCCAGGGCAAATTTCTCACGACGGCTGTTGAACAGATCGCTGAAATTCAGCGCCTTGCCACCGGGCAATTGCAGACGTGTCAGGCACAGCGCCTGTTCACCGCAGGCGACCAGCAGGCCGTCCTTGCTGGCGCCGATGATCTCGCCCGGTGCGCCCTTGCCGTCGGTCAAGGTGGCAGCCAGCACTTTCAAGGCTTCGCCGTTGAGGGTGCTGTGGCAGATCGGCCACGGGTTGAAGGCGCGCACCAGGCGTTCCAGCTCCACGGCCGGGCGGCTCCAGTCGACGCGCGCTTCGTCTTTGTTCAATTTGTGGGCGTAGGTGGCCAGGCTGTCGTCTTGCACTTCGCCTTCCAGGGTGCCGGCAGCGAGGCCGGCGATGGCCTGGATCACTGCCGGCGGGCCCATCTCGGCCAGGCGGTCGTGCAGGCTGCCGCCGGTATCGGTGGCGCTGATCGGGGTGATGGCCTTGAGCAGCATCGGGCCGGTATCCAGGCCTGCCTCCATGCGCATCACGGTCACACCGCTTTCGCTGTCGCCCGCCTCCACGGCGCGCTGGATCGGCGCCGCGCCGCGCCAGCGCGGCAGCAGCGAGGCGTGGCTGTTGATGCAACCCAGGCGTGGAATGTCCAGCACCCCTTGCGGCAGGATCAGGCCGTAGGCCACCACCACCAGCAGGTCGGGTTTCAGCGCGGCCAGTTCGGCCTGGGCCTCGGCATTGCGCAGGGTGGGCGGCTGCAGCACCGGAATGTGGTGCTCGAGCGCCAACTGCTTGACCGGGCTGGGCATCAGTTTCTGCCCACGCCCGGCCGGGCGATCCGGTTGGGTGTACACCGCGACGATGTCATAAGGGCTGGCGAGCAGCGCCTTGAGGTGTTCGGCGGCGAATTCGGGCGTGCCGGCAAAAACAATGCGCAATGGCTCGGTCATGGGAGGTCTCGGTTAAAAACAGTCACAAAAGAAAAAGGCTTGCCGCGGCAAGCCTTTGGAAGAAGGGCATCAAGCTTGCTGGCGATGCTTTTTTTCCAGCTTCTTCTTGATCCGGTCGCGCTTGAGCGTGGACAGGTAATCGACAAACAGCTTGCCATTGAGGTGATCGCATTCGTGCTGGATGCACACTGCCAGCAGGCCTTCGGCGATCAGCTCGTACGGCTGGCCATCACGGTCCAGCGCCTTGATCTTCACGCGCAGCGGGCGTTCGACGTTTTCGTAGAACTCCGGCACCGACAGGCAACCTTCCTGGTATTCGCCCATCTCTTCGGTCAGCGGTTCGAACTCGGGGTTGATGAACACCCGTGGTTCGCTGCGATCTTCCGACAGGTCCATGACCACGACGCGCTGATGCACGTTGACCTGGGTGGCGGCAAGGCCGATGCCCGGGGCTTCATACATTGTTTCAAACATGTCGTCGACCAACTGACGAACCTTGTCGTCCACTACGGCCACCGGTTTGGCGATCGTGCGCAGGCGCGAGTCGGGGAATTCGAGGATGTTCAAAATAGCCATAAGCGTAATTGCTGCACATGTGAGGTAGAGGCAAATCGGCGCTGGGATGGACCCACGCGGCCGGTGTGAAATGCCCGAAAGCCGCGAGGGCCTTGGCATTTCACGCGAACGCACATAATAAAGGAGATTCACCCCATGAGGAAATCGCTACTCGTCTTGCTGCTCTGGGCCCCGTTTGCCATGGCCGTACTGGCCCCGTCCGGCCAGCGCCTGGATTCACCGACGCAACAGGCCATCCAGCGTTTTTTGCTGCATAACCGCATTCTGGATACGCCGCAGGACTTGGACACAGCCCCTTACATCGTCGCGGCCGGCGCCGGTCGCGTGCTGGGCGCCAATGGCGAGCCTGTGTACGCCAGGGGTGACCTGGACCCTACCCAGCCGAGCTATGGGATTTTTCGCCGAGGCAAGGTCTACACCGACCCGCAAACGCGAGAACTGATGGGGGTCAACGCCGACGACATCGGCACGGCCCGTTTTGTGACCGCTGGCGACCTCAACACCCTGGCCGTGCAGCGGATCACCCAGGAAGTGCGCCCTGGTGATCGCCTGCTCCGCGCCCAGGCACCTGTTGCGCCGGCAGGCCTGCAACCCCACGTGTCTGGGTCCTTTATCGAAGGGCACATTATCGATGTCCCCAAAGGTGTAACCCAGATCGGCGTGCTCGACGCCGTCACTCTGAACAAAGGCCGCCGCGATGGCCTGGTCGAAGGCCAACTGCTGAGAGTGATCAAGGCCGGCGCCACCGTGCGAGATGTGCTCACCGGCGAGCCACTCGCGCTCCCCGATGAGCGTGCCGCCACCCTGTTGGTGTTTCGAACCTATGAAAAGCTCAGTTACGGCCTGGTGCTCAGCGCTTCGCAACCGCTGGCGGTGATGGACCGTTTCGAGACAGCCGTCAAACACAATAAATAGCCTGCTAAATAAGTTACCAACAGAGTTATCCACAGCTTGTTCCGGTCAAGGATGATCCGATGAATCCGATAAACAGCCATGAAATTTCCCCGTCAGAACTCGAAGCGCGACTACGCTTGCACAGGCTGCCGGAACTGGGCCCGAAGCGTTTTCGCCTATTGATCGAGGCGTTCGGCTGCGCGTCCAAAGCCCTCAGCGCCCCCGCCAGTGCCTGGCGGTCCCTGGGAGTGCCAGCCATCAGCGCCGAGGCCCGGCGTAGTCATGAAATCCGTGATGGCGCGAGTGATGCACTGGCCTGGCTGGGGCGCCCGGCCCAGCATTTGCTGATGTGGGACCAGCCTGAGTACCCGGCACTGCTGGCTCAGATCGACGACGCGCCACCCTTGTTATTCGTCGCCGGCGACCCTTTGATTCTGGAAAAACCACAACTGGCGATGGTCGGCAGCCGCCGCGCATCGCGCCCTGGCATGGACACCGCCGCCGCCTTTTCCCGCAGCCTGGCGGGCGCTGGGTTTGTCATCACCAGTGGCCTTGCGCTGGGTATTGATGGGGCGGCGCATCAGGCAGCTTTGGATGTTGGGGGGCATACAATCGGTGTACTCGGCACCGGCCTGGAAAATTTTTATCCACAGCGCCACCGACGTCTCGCGGCGCAGATGATTGCCCAAGGCAGTGCGGTGGTTTCCGAGTTCCCCTTGGACGCCGCGCCCCAGGCCGGCAACTTCCCCCGACGCAACCGCATCATCAGTGGCTTGTCCCTGGGCGTGCTGGTGGTCGAGGCCAGTATGGCCAGTGGCTCGCTGATCACGGCGAAACTCGCGGCCGAGCAGGGGCGCGAGGTCTATGCGATTCCAGGCTCGATCCATCATCCCGGGGCCAAGGGTTGTCACCAGTTGATTCGCGATGGCGCAGTATTGGTGGAAACCATCGAGCATATCCTCGAGGGGTTGCGCGGGTGGCAGGCGTTGTCTTGCCCGGCACCGCTGCCGGTGACCCATCCGCTGGTGGCTCTGTTGCTTGCGGCGCCGCACACCAGCGAAGCCCTGGCGATCGCGAGCGGGCGTCCGTTGTCCCAGGTGTTGGCGACGCTCACGGAGCTGGAGCTTGAAGGCCGGGTGATTTGCGAAAGCGGGCGCTGGCTCGCGCGCTGCTAGGTTTTGTAACAGAGATCGGTAAACTGCGCAGAGCTTTAGTCCGGAGAGTGAACAATGGTCAACAGGTGGCGTGTGCTGGAAGCCGCACGAGAAATTCGCGCAGGCGCGGTGATTGCCTATCCAACCGAGGCAGTCTGGGGCCTGGGCTGCGACCCTTGGAACGAAGAAGCAGTGGACCGGCTGCTGGCGATCAAGAATCGCTCGGTGGACAAGGGGCTGATCCTGGTGGCGGACAATATTCGCCAGTTCGATTTTCTGTTCGAAGACTTTCCGGACACCTGGATCGAGCGCATGGCCAGCACCTGGCCGGGGCCGAATACCTGGTTGGTACCGCATCAGGATTTGCTCCCCGAGTGGGTGACCGGCGTGCACGACACGGTGGCGCTGCGCGTCAGCGATCACCCGCTGGTGCGGGATTTATGCTCGTTGGTGGGGCCGTTGATTTCCACCTCGGCCAACCCCCAGGGCCGCCCGGCGGCGCGCACGCGAATTCGCGTGGAGCAATATTTCCGTGGCCAGGTGGACCTGGTGCTCGGTGGTGCCCTGGGTGGGCGCAAGAATCCGAGCCTGATCCGAGATTTGGTGACGGGTGATGTGGTACGACCTTCCTGAGACCTAGGCGCAGCCATCGCGGGCAAGCCCGGCTCCCACATTTGATCGGTGTCTGTCATGACAACTCGGTCAGTGTGGGAGCCGGGCTTGCCGCCATGGTGTCCTTAAGGCAGCAGAATGGTTGAGCCGGTCGTGCGCCGCGCCGACAGCTCCGTCTGCGCCTTCGCCGCCTCAGCCAGCGGGTACCGCTGGTTGATATCGATCCGTACCTTGCCGCTCGTGATCATCGAAAACAGATCATTCGCCATCGCCTGCAAGTTCGCCGAATTGTTGGCGTAAGTCGCCAGGGTTGGCCGGGTTACGTACAGCGAGCCCTTCGCCGCCAGAATCCCCAGGTTCACCCCGTCCACCGCACCCGATGCATTGCCGAAGCTCACCACCAGCCCGCGAGGTGCCGCGCTGTCCAGCGACGTCAGCCAGGTGTCCTTACCGACGCCGTCGTACACCACTGGGCACTTTTTGCCGTCCGTTAATTCCAGCACGCGCTGTGCGACATTTTCCTTGCTGTAGTCGATGGTTTCCCAGGCACCGAGGGACTTGGCCAAGGCGGCTTTTTCCGGCGAGCTCACGGTACCGATCAACTTGACGCCCAGAGCCTTGGCCCATTGGCAGGCCAGGGAGCCTACGCCACCAGCGGCGGCATGGAACAGGATGGTCTCGCCGCCCTTCAACTCATAGGTCTGGCGCAGCAGGTACTGCACGGTCAGGCCCTTGAGCATGGCCCCGGCGGCCTGTTCGAAGCTGATCTCGGCCGGCAGGTGCACCAGGTTGGCGGCAGGCAATACGTGCAGCTCGCTGTAGGCACCGAGTGGGCCGCTGCCATAGGCCACGCGGTCGCCGACCTTGAACTGGGTGACCTCGCTGCCCACCGCCTCTACCACGCCGGCGCCTTCGGCGCCCAATCCCGATGGCAAGGCCGGCGGCGCATACAGCCCGCTGCGGTAGTAGGTGTCGATGAAATTCAGGCCAATGGCTTCGTTACGCACCCGAACCTGCTGCGGGCCCGGCTGCGCCGGTGTGTAGTCCACATATTCAAGTACTTCGGGGCCGCCATGGGCTCTGAACTGGATACGTTTGGCCATCTGCACTTCTCCTGAGATCGAATTCGCGTAGCCCCCTATCGGACTCCTAAGCTTGATCTTCGTCAACTGCGGCGCACCTGAGTGCGGTGCGATGGGAGCACGGTGGTATCCTGTGCGCCCATTTGCCGCCGACGCCGCATGGCCTCGCGTAGCTTTGCCCGATTCAAGGTGATGCCATGACTACCCGCACCGAGGCTGTAAAAGCCTATCTGCTTGACCTGCAAGACCGCATTTGCAGTGCCCTGGAAACCTTCGAGACGGACACTCGCTTTATTGAAGACGCCTGGACCCGGCCTGCTGGCGGTGGCGGCCGTACCCGTGTAATTGAAAACGGTTCGGTGATCGAAAAAGGCGGCGTCAACTTTTCCCACGTGTTTGGCAGTGGTCTCCCACCGTCCGCCAGTGCGCACCGCCCTGAGCTGGCCGGTCGCGGGTTTGAAGCGCTCGGCGTGTCGCTGGTGATCCATCCGCACAACCCGCACGTGCCAACTTCCCACGCCAACGTGCGGTTTTTCATCGCCGAAAAAGACGGCGAAGAGCCGGTATGGTGGTTCGGTGGCGGCTTCGACCTCACGCCCTACTACGGCAACGAAGAAGACTGTATCCACTGGCACCGCGTAGCCGAGCAGGCTTGTGCACCGTTCGGCCCGGACGTTTATGCACGCTACAAAGCGTGGTGCGACACCTACTTCCATATCAAGCACCGCAATGAGCCGCGTGGCATTGGCGGCTTGTTCTTCGATGACTTGAACGAGTGGGGCTTCGACACCTGCTTCGCCTTTATCCGTGCCATCGGCGACGCCTGCATCGACGCCTATCTGCCAATCATGCAGCGCCGCAAGGCCACCGCCTACACCGAACAACAGCGCCAGTTCCAGGAGTTTCGTCGCGGCCGCTACGTTGAATTCAACCTGGTATATGACCGTGGCACCCTGTTCGGCCTGCAATCGGGCGGGCGTACCGAGTCGATCCTGATGTCGCTGCCGCCGCAAGTGCGCTGGAGCTACGACTGGAAGGCCGAAGCCGGCAGTGAAGAAGCGCGCCTCACCGATTACTTCCTGCAGGACCGCGACTGGCTCGGCGTGGCAGCGCCCAAGGCGGCTGTCTGATGGATCGCTATGTGGTGTTCGGCAACCCCATTGGCCACAGCAAGTCGCCGCTGATCCACCGCATGTTTGCCGAGCAGACCGGCGAACAGTTGGACTACAGCACCTTGCTCGCGCCGCTGGAAGATTTTACCGGCTGTGCCCGCGAGTTTTTCCGACAAGGCCGTGGCGCCAATGTCACCGTGCCGTTCAAGGAGGAGGCTTATCGCCTGGCCAACACCCTCACCGAGCGCGCTCAACGCGCGGGCGCGGTGAACACCCTGAGTAAGTTGGCCGATGGCACCTTGCTGGGCGATAACACCGATGGCGCGGGCCTGGTGCGCGACCTCACGGTGAACGCCGGGTTGAGCCTGCACGGCAAACGCATCCTGTTGCTGGGTGCCGGTGGTGCGGTGCGCGGTGCGCTGGAGCCGTTGCTGGCTGAGCAGCCTTCTTCGCTGATCATCGCCAACCGCACCGTGGAAAAGGCCGAAATGCTTGCCGAGCTGTTCGACGACCTCGGCCCGGTGTCCGCCAGCGGCTTCGACTGGCTGCGTGAGCCGGTGGACGTGATCATCAACGCTACCTCCGCCAGCCTGGCAGGCGATGTACCGCCGATTGCCGGCAGCCTGATCGAACCGGGCAAGACGTTCTGCTACGACATGATGTATGCCAAGGAGCCGACCGCGTTCTGCCGCTGGGCCACTGAACACGGCGCCGCAGTGGCGATGGATGGCCTGGGCATGCTCGTGGAGCAAGCGGCCGAAGCGTTCTACCTGTGGCGCGGCGTGCGCCCGGAGTCGGCGCCGGTGTTGGCTGAGCTTCGCCGGCTCTTATCAAACTAAAACTTCACCCTGAATTCTTGCATGGCACTTTCAGTCAACCGCATTTCTGTGGCGAGCGGGCTTGTCGAATCGTCGCACCGCCCGCGTTGGGGTGCGAAGCGCCCCTAATGAAGACGAATGCGCTGTATCAGGCACTCCTCTGCGCCTGTTCTTGGGGCTGCTGCGCAGCCCAACGCGGGGCAAGCCCGCTCGCCACAGAGATCGGGCTTGCTACGCGACAGCTCTACGCGAAGAGGTAATGGGGCCTCCCAACGTGTTAATCGCGTTCAGTCTTCGAAGTGGAGGGGGCACTTGTCGGGCCCTTCCAGTTTTTTCAGTTCCTCAACCACGTGTGGCCGGGCCCGGCGCAACGTCAGGCTGCGTCCCAAAGCCCTCAACCGACGCGCTTCCTGGTGCAGCATCTCCACCCCGGAATAGTCGATAAAGTTGATCTGCTGCGCTTCGATCACCACCCGTTCGCCCTGCAGACTTTGCAGGCGCACTTGCAGGTAATGGCTGGCGCCAAAAAAAATCGAGCCGCCCACCCGCAGTACATCCTCTTCGCCATCCCGCCATTGCTGAACCCGTGGTTGCGAGGTGCGCTTGAGGTAGAAAAACAGCGACGCCAGCACCCCCGCATAGATCGCCGTTTGCAGCTCCAGCAAGAGTGTGGCGACACACGTCAGGCTCATCACTGCAAACTCGGCGTGGCTGACCCGGAACAACGCGCGAATACCGCGATGATCCACCAGGCCCCAGCAAATCAGCAGGATGCTTGCGGCCATGCTCGGGATCGGAATATGCGCGATCAGCGCCGCGCCAAACAGGGCAAACAGCGCCACCCAGAGTGCGGAAAACACCCCCGCCAATGGCGAGCAGGCGCCCGCTTCATAGCTGAGACCGGAGCGGGTAAAGGAACCGGCTGACAAGTACCCAGAGAAGAATCCTCCAACGATGTTGGACAATCCCTGCGCACGCACTTCCTGATTCGCGTCGAGCAATTGCTGCGAGCGAGCCGACAGCGAGCGGGCAATCGACAGGCTGGTCACCAGCCCCAGCATGCCCACCGCCACGGCACTCGGGAGCAGGCGCAGGATCATGTCCAGGTCCAATGGCAGCGGGCTGAACGGCGGCAGTTTGCCGATAAACCAACTGACCCGCGCCACATGCCCGAACATCGCCGGCCACAGCCATGCGACCAGGCTGCCCAATGCCAGGGCAATCAGCAGCGTCGGCCACCGTGGCATCAGGTACTTGAGCAATGCGCCCACCAGTAACGTGCCCAGGCCCAGCGCCAGCGAGGCGTGGTCCCACTCTTTGCTATGGTCGATCAAGGTCAGCAGGCTATTGATGGCGGTGGCCTGGCTCGGCAAATCCAGCCCCAGCAGGTTGGGCAACTGCCCCAGGGCGATTACCACGGCAGCCCCGAGAGTGAAACCGAGTACCACCGAATGGGAGACGAAATTCACCAGCGCGCCGAAGCGCAGCATGCCCAGCAACCACTGGAATACCCCGGCGAGCAACGTGAGCAACAGGATCAAGGTGATGTAATCCTGTGAGCCCGGCATGGCCAGCGGGCTGACACTGGCGTAAAGCACGATGGAAATTGCCGCCGTGGGGCCGCAGATCAGGTGCCAGGATGAACCCCACAGACAAGCGATCAGCACCGGGATGATTGCGGCGTACAGGCCGTATTCCGGTGGGAGACCGGCGATCAGCGCGTAGGCAATCGACTGCGGCAAGGCGAGCACGGCGCCGCTGAGGCCGACCATCGCATCCCGGCCGACACTGGCGCGGGTTTGGCGTGGCAGCCAGTCCAGGAAAGGAAAGAGTGTGTGGCGGTTGGGCCGGGGCATCGCAAACTCGGTTTGAAAGGTTTGGCTCAGGGTATCAGTACGTACAAATCCTTGTGTGCGTTGGCTTGCCTGCGATGCAGACGACTCGGTCCGTCAGTTAAACCGAGGTGATGCTATCGCAGGCAAGCCAATTCCTACAGGGGGGGCAGCGGTGCTCGTTAGAGCTTGGCTTTTACCGCAGCCAACGCATCCTGGCCATCCACGGTTTTCACGCCGTCGAGCCACTTATCCAGCACCGCCGGATTGGCCTTGATCCACGCCTTCGCCGCGTCGGCATTGCTGACCTTGTTGTTGGCCACCTCGGCCATGATGCTGTTCTCCATCGCCTGGGTGAAACTCAGGTTGGTCAGTAGTTTGCCTACGTTCGGGCAGGCCTGTGCATAACCTTTGCGGGTCAGGGTATACACGCTGCCGGTGTCGCCAAAATACTTCTCGCCGCCTTTGAGGTAGTGCATTTTCAGTTGCACGTTCATGGGGTGCGGTGTCCAGCCAAGGAAGGTCACGAACTTCTGCTTTCTAACCGCCCGCGACACTTCGGCGAGCATTGCCTGTTCGCTGGACTCGATCAGCTTCCACTGGCCGAGGTCGAAGTCATTTTTCTTGATGATCTCCTGCAACGAGATATTCGCCGGCGCGCCGGAGCCGATGCCGTAGATCTTCTTGTCGAACTTGTCGGCGAATTTATTCAGGTCGGCAAAGTCATGCACACCCGCGTCCCACACGTAGTCCGGCACGGCGAGGGTGAACTCGGTGCCGTCCAGGTTCTTCGCCAGTTGCACCACATCGCCATTGGCCACGAACTTGTCGTAGAACCCCTGCTGCGCCGGCATCCAGTTGCCAAGGAACACGTCCACCTGGCCATCCTTGAGCCCGCCAAAAGTGATTGGCACCGCCAGGGTGTCGACCTTCGGTTTGTAGCCCATACCCGTCAGCAGAAAGCCGGCGATGGCATTGGTTGCGGCAATGTCACTCCAGCCGGGATCGGCCATCTTCACCGTTTCACAACGGGCGTCTGCATACACATTGGCGCTGCTCAGTAGCAGCATGCCCAGCACCACAGTCAACTTTTGCATGGCCTTCCCTCTGTTTAGTTATTGGTTTTGGCAGGGTTGTGGATAACGTGCCTTGCGCTCCAGATCGTCGAGGTCGATATGGTTGCGCATGTACTGCTGACTGGCGTCCACCAGTGGCTGGTGATCCCAGCTCTTCAGCTTGCCCTGGGTCAGCGCCTCGAACACCAGGCGACGGCGGCGTTGGCTGGCGAGCACTTGCTGGTGGATCGCCGGGATGTCCCATTTGGCCCGCGCCTCAATCAGGAATGCGTCGAACAGCGCCCGATGCTGCGGCGACTGGCTGAGCTCTTCCTGCTCCCGTGGGTCGTTGTGCACATCGAACAGTAGACAGGGATCGTCTTCGCTGTAGATGAATTTGTAAGCGCCGCGGCGAATCATCATCAGCGGGCTGACGGTGCCTTCGGCCATGTATTCGCCGAACACTTCGTCGTGCCCGCCCTGCCCTTGCAAGTGCGGCACCAGCGAGCGGCCGTCCAGCGGCAGGCGCGGGTCCAGTTCGCCGCCGGCCAGTTCCACCAGGGTCGGCAACAGGTCGGCGGTGGATACAGCTCTGGCCACGCGCCCCGCCGCGAATTGCCCCGGCGCACTGATCAGCAGCGGTACGCGGGCGGCCATTTCAAACCAGTGCATTTTGTACCAGAGGCCGCGCTCGCCGAGCATGTCACCATGGTCGCCGGAGAACACGATGATCGTATCGTCGGCCAGGCCGGTGTCTTCCAATGTCTGCAGCAGCTTGCCGACGTTGCTGTCGATGTAGCTGCATGCGCCGAAGTAGGCGCGGCGCGCATCGCGGATCTTATCCACAGGCAGCGGTTTGCCCCACAGGTCGTAGACCTTGAGCAGGCGCTGGGAATGCGGGTCGAGATCGGCCTGGGGTGGCGTCGCAGGCAAGGGAATGTCGGCGTCGTCGTACAGGTCCCAGAACGGCTTGGGAATGGTGTACGGGTCGTGGGGGTGAGTCATGGAAACGGTCAGGCAGAACGGCCGGTCGCCGTCCTCACGGATATGGTCGAACAAATACTGTTGGGCCTTGAACACCACCTCTTCGTCGAAATCCAGCTGGTTGGTGCGCACGCACGGGCCGGCTTGCAGCACCGACGACATGTTGTGGTACCAGGTGGGGCGCACGTCTGGCTCGTCCCAGTTCACCGCCCAGCCGTAGTCGGCGGGGTAGATGTCGCTGGTCAGGCGCTCTTCGTAGCCGTGCAACTGGTCGGGGCCGCAGAAATGCATCTTGCCCGACAGCGCGGTGCGGTAGCCGAGGCGACGCAGGTAGTGGGCATACGTCGGTACGTCGGCCGGGAAATCCGCGGCGTTGTCATAGGCGCCGATCTTGCTCGGCAACTGGCCGCTGACCAGGGTGAAGCGCGACGGTGCGCACAGCGGGCTGTTGCAATAGGCCGCGTCGAACACCACGCCTTGTTCGGCCAGGCGGCTCAGGTTTGGCAGCTTGATTGGGGAAGGTCCGTAGAACGGCAGCATCGGCGCGGCCATTTGATCGGCCATGATGAAAAGAATGTTCTTGCGCTTCATAGGGCTTCGGCATTCCATAGGCGATGTTTATGCGAGTGAGCATGCGGCCCATGGAAAACGGGGTAAAGCCCATGAAATGCAATGTCTAGGATAAGCACTGCTTATGTATGAAGCCCTCGGTAACCTGTCCCTCGACCTGCTGCGTGCCTTTGACGCGGCGGCACGTCATCGCAGCTTTACGGCAGCCGCCATGGAGTTGGGCACCACCCAGCCGGCGATCAGCCAGCAGATCAAGCGCCTTGAAGAACAGCTGGCGATCCGCCTGTTTGACCGCATCTACCGTGGCATTGAACTGACCGACGCCGGCTCCGTGCTGTTCGAACACGTACAGGGCGGTTTGCAGAGCATCAACCAGGGCCTCGGTGCTATCACCCGGCAGGACCAGCACGAAGTGCTCCAAGTGGCTACCGACTTCGCCTTCGCCGCCTACTGGCTGATGCCGCGCCTGCATCGCTTCCACCAGGCCAACCCTCAGGTCGACGTCAGCCTGGTGACCAGCGAACGCAACCACGCCACCCTGCGCAGCGACATCGACGTGGCAGTGCTGTTTGGCGATGGCCGCTTCAAGCAGGGCGACAGCCTGTGGTTGTTCAATGAGGAAGTGTTTCCGGTGTGCAGCCCGCAGTGGCTCAAGGACCAGGCCACGCCGCTGACCCTGCAGACCTTGCCCGACGTTCCCTTGCTGCACCTGCGCCAGGAAAACAACAGCCGGTGGTTCGACTGGAGCGGCGTGTTCCGCGAGCTGGGCATCAGCGCCGCGCCCACCCCCGGCCAGTTGCGCTTCGACAATTACACCCTGCTGATCCAGGCCGCGATTGCCGGCCAGGGCGTGGCTATCGGCTGGCGCCACCTGGTGGATAACCTGCTGGAACAGAACTGGTTGTGCCGGCCGTTCGGCAACACGGTGGTCTCACGCTTGGGCTATTACGTGGTACAGCCCCAGCGCAAACGCCGGGGGCAGCTGGTCGAGCGTTTTGTCGATTGGCTGGTGGCCGAGCAGGCCGGTAGTGCGCAGTCATTGGCCGGGCTGGCCCTGCCGTCGATTGCGGTCTAGCCTCTGGCGCATATTGGATCCGGAGTCCGTCATGCAACGTATCAAGGGCTATCACGCTCACATCTACTTCGACGCCACCACAATCGATCAGGCGCGCACCCTGTGTGAAGACGCCGCAAAATTGTTCCCGCTGCGCATGGGGCGCGTGCATGAGCGCCCCGTCGGGCCGCACCCCGACTGGAGCTGCCAGCTGGCGTTCGACGCCGAATACATCGGCATAGTCCTGCCGTGGCTGGCGCTGCATCGCAATGGCCTGGTGGTGTTCCTGCATCCCGAAACCGGCGATGACCTGAAGGATCACACCGACTACGCGATCTGGATGGGCGCGATGCGCCCGCTGAACCTGGCTGCTTTGTAAGCACTGTCTCTGATTTGCAACGCTCAACGTCTGTCGAGGTTGTAGGGATTTGCGTAGCTATTTCCCATTATATGGGACATGCATTTATATATTGAGATGTTGCCAGGCATCGGTTTATATTCGCCCATCTGCTTTTTTCAGCACCCACTCATTTCAGGTGAAGCGATGCAGGCGCAATTGATCGCGCTCGATTGGGGAACCAGTTCCCTTCGTGCTTACAAACTCGGCCCCGCAGGCGTGGTGCTGGAACAACGTTCGCTGGCGTCGGGCATCATGCATTTGCCCTCCGAGGCCCGCGAGATTGCCGGTGTGTTGTGCAGCGATGGCTTCGAATTGGCCTTCGAGGCGGCCTGCGGCGATTGGCTCGATGCCGAACCCGGCTTACCGGTGATCGCCTGCGGCATGGTCGGCAGCGCCCAGGGCTGGAGCGAGGCGGCGTATCGCAATACGCCGGTCGATGTCGCCAGCCTGGGCCAGGCCCTGCACAAGGTACGCAGCCTGCGCGGTATCGAGGTGCACATTGTGCCTGGCGTGATCGAGCAGGTTGGTTTGCCCAATGTAATGCGCGGCGAAGAAACCCAGGTGTTGGGTGTGTTGCAGGGGCTGAAGGCCGAGGTGTTGATTGGCCTGCCGGGCAGCCACTCCAAATGGGTCGAGGTGATGGGTGGCTGCATCACTCATTTCGACACATTCATGACCGGTGAAGTGTTTGCGGTATTGAGCAAGCACAGCCTGCTTGGCCGTACCCAAACGCCTTCTGAAACTTTCCAGGCCGATGCCTTTGACCGAGGCGTGCATGTGGCGCTGTCCGACGAGGGTCGGCGTGGCGTGCTGTCGACGTTGTTCAGTGCGCGCACCCTGGGTCTGACTGCTGAACTCTCACCCCAGCAGCAGCCCGATTACCTGTCCGGCCTGTTGATCGGTCACGAACTCGCGGGCCTGCCGGACCGCGCCAAACACATGCCGATCATCCTGGTCGGCGCCGCTCCCCTCTGCGCCCGCTATCAACGCGCCCTCGCCTTTTGTGGGTTCGCCCACGTCAGCCTGGCGCAGGAAGCCACTGAGCGCGGTCTGTGGCAACTGGCCGTGGCGGCCGGGCTCACTCAACCTGTATTGGAGGCCTGACATGCTCAAGCAAGCACTCGCACAAAACGGTCTGATCGCAATTCTGCGTGGTGTACGCCCGGACGAAGCCCAGGCTGTCGGCCAGGCGCTGTACGACGCCGGTTTTCGCGTGATCGAAGTGCCGCTTAATTCGCCGGACCCTTACACCAGCATCCGCACCCTGCGTGACAGCCTGCCCGCCGATTGCCTGATCGGTGCCGGTACGGTGTTGACGCCTGAGCAGGTCGAGCAGGTGAAAGCGGCTGGCGGCCAAGTGATCGTCATGCCCCACAGCGATCCCAAGGTGTTGCGCGCCGCCAAAGCGGCGGGTCTGTACCTGTCGCCGGGGGTGGCCACGCCCACCGAAGCCTTCGCCGCCCTGGCCGAAGGCGCCGACGTATTGAAACTGTTCCCGGCCGAACAAATGGGCCCGGCGGTGATCAAGGCGTGGCTGGCGGTGCTGCCGCAGGGCACATTGCTGCTGCCGGTGGGCGGTATTAACCCGGACAACATGCAGGTGTTCACCGACGCCGGCGCCAAAGGGTTCGGGCTGGGTTCCGGGTTGTTCAAACCGGGTATGACAGTGGATCAGGTAGCGAGCCGCGCCCAGGCGTATGTCGCCGCCTGGAAAGCCCTGAGCTGATATCAAGTTCCGCGCCCCTGGCGCTGCATCGATAAGAGAGATAACAGATGAAAATCACCAAACTGACGACCTTTATCGTCCCGCCGCGCTGGTGCTTCCTCAAGGTCGAAACCGACCAGGGCGTAACCGGTTGGGGCGAGCCTGTGGTTGAAGGCCGCGCCCACACCGTGGCCGCTGCCGTCGAGGAACTGTCCGACTACCTGATCGGCAAAGACCCGCGCAATATCGAAGACATCTGGACCGTGCTCTATCGCGGAGGCTTCTACCGTGGCGGCGCCGTGCACATGAGCGCGCTGGCCGGCATCGACCAGGCGCTGTGGGACATCAAGGGCAAGGCCCTGGGCGTGTCCGTCAGCGACCTGCTGGGTGGCCAGGTGCGTGACAAGATCCGCGTGTATTCGTGGATCGGCGGTGACCGCCCCGCCGACACCGCCCGAGCTGCCAAGGAGGCCGTGGCCCGTGGCTTTACCGCCGTGAAAATGAACGGCACCGAAGAATTGCAGTTCGTCGACAGCTTCGAGAAAGTCGACCTGGCCCTGGCCAACGTCGCCGCCGTGCGCGATGCAGTCGGTCCTAACGTCGGCATCGGCGTCGACTTCCATGGTCGCGTGCACAAGCCCATGGCCAAGGTGCTGATGAAGGAGCTGGACCCGTACAAGCTGATGTTTATCGAAGAGCCGGTACTCAGCGAAAACTACGAAGCGCTCAAGGAACTGGCACCGCTGACCAGCACCCCGATTGCCCTGGGCGAGCGGCTGTTTTCACGTTGGGACTTCAAGCGCGTGCTCAGCGAAGGCTACGTCGACATCATCCAGCCGGATGCTTCCCACGCCGGTGGCATCACCGAAACCCGCAAGATCGCCAACATGGCCGAAGCCTACGACGTGGCCCTGGCCCTGCACTGCCCGCTGGGCCCGATTGCCCTGGCGGCCTGCCTGCAGCTGGACGCGGTCTGCTACAACGCATTTATCCAGGAGCAAAGCCTGGGCATTCACTACAACGAGAGCAACGACCTGCTCGACTACGTGCGCGACCCGGGCGTATTCGACTATGACCAGGGCTTTGTGAAGATCCCCAACGGGCCGGGCCTGGGCATTGAGATCAACGAGGAATATGTGATCGAACGCGCGGCTATCGGCCACCGCTGGCGCAACCCGATCTGGCGCCATGCCGATGGCAGTTTTGCCGAGTGGTGATGTTTTTATCTGAAGACACCCGGTAAAAATGTGGGAGCTGGCTTGCCAGCTCCCACCTTGACCACGTTCCGTCCCTCAATAAACATAAGAAGAGGCACCTCCCCATGCAACCTGAACCCCTCACCGGGCAGGCTTCTTTAGTCACGCCTAGCCGAAAGCGCTTCTTCATCATGGTGCTGCTATTTATCACTGTGGTGATCAACTACCTGGATCGCAGCAACTTGTCGATTGCCGCACCGGCGCTGACCAGCGACTTAGGGATAGACCCCGTGCAGGTCGGGCTGATTTTCTCCGCGTTCGGCTGGACCTACGCCGCCATGCAGATCCCCGGCGGTTGGCTGGTCGACCGCGTGCCGCCGCGCATCCTCTACGCTGCTGCCCTGCTGCTGTGGTCCATCGCCACTGTGATGCTCGGCTTTGCCGCCAGCTTTATCGCGCTGTTTGTGTTGCGCATGGCGGTTGGCGCGTTGGAAGCGCCGGCTTACCCGATCAACAGCCGCGTGGTGACCACCTGGTTTCCCGAGCGTGAACGCGCTACCGCGATTGGTTTCTATACCTCGGGGCAGTTCGTCGGGCTGGCGTTTCTCACGCCGGTACTGGCCTGGCTGCAACATGCGTTCGGGTGGCACATGGTGTTCGTCGTCACCGGCGGCGTCGGCATCCTGTGGGCGGTGATCTGGTATGCGGTGTACCGCGAGCCGAAGGATTTCAAAGGCGCCAACGACGCTGAAATCCAGTTGATCCGTGACGGTGGCGGCCTGGTGGACATGCAGGCGCAAACGGCCAAAGCACCGTTCAGTTGGGTCGACCTGGGCATTGTGCTGAGCAAGCGCAAACTCTGGGGCATCTACCTGGGGCAGTTCTGCCTGAACTCCACTCTATGGTTCTTCCTGACGTGGTTCCCGACCTACCTGGTGAAATATCGCGGCATGGACTTCATCAAGTCCGGCCTGCTGGCGTCGCTGCCGTTCCTGGCGGCGTTTGTCGGCGTGCTGTGTTCCGGGATTTTTTCCGACTGGCTGATTCGCCGGGGCGCGTCGGTAGGCTTCGCACGCAAATTGCCGATCATTGGCGGGCTGCTGATTTCCACGGCGATCATTGGCGCCAACTACGTGGATTCGACGGCGTGGGTGATTGCGTTTTTGGCGGTGGCGTTTTTTGGTAATGGCCTGGCGTCGATTACCTGGTCGTTGGTGTCGACCTTGGCCCCCGCACGGCTGCTGGGGCTGACCGGCGGGGTGTTCAACTTCATCGGTAACTTGTCGGCGATTGCCACGCCGATCGTGATCGGCTTTTTGGCCAGCGGCGATTCGTTTGCACCAGCGATTACCTATATCGCGGTGCTGGCGTTGCTTGGGGCGCTGTCCTACATACTGCTTGTAGGCAAGGTTGAACGGATCGAGCTGTAAAAACGGGCGACCTCAAGGTCGCCCATTTTTCGCGCTACGGCACCGACATCTCGTTACGGAAGATATTCAACGGGTCCCAGTGTTGTTTGGTTCGGCGCAGACGGTTTTCGATGACGGTGTCGGGGAAGAAGATCCCGTACCAGAGTGGGTTCTTGGCGTTGGCAGGGTCGCCGCCGACGTGGGTCATGTCCAGGTCCGGATAGTTGATGTAGCAACCTTCGAACTCGCTGTTGAGCGGCACCCCGACATCGTTGGCAAAGGCCTGGAAAAACAACCCTTGGATCCACCGTGCATGGGCCTGGTCCGAGGCCTCGCTTGCGTCGCGCCAATAACATTGCGGCTGCCACTTCAAGTAAGAAGAGCGCTGCGCGGCCGATGATTCTTGGCGCACCGCGCAAGCTGGTTCGTTGATGCGCCCGCCGAATGACTGGATCTGGATGAGGCTCTGGGTCAGGTCGTTGTTGGGGTCGTCCAGGGTCAGCGTGTCCCAGATGGCTTGCAGTACCTGAGGTGTGAAAACACCTTTCTGATACGCCGATTTGTACCGGCCCCGTTGGTTATCGCCCGAGCCGTTCAATGTTTGCTGGCACGGCAGCCAATCCAGACGTTGAGCCGTCGCGCGGGCTGAGAGCAAAGAGTTGATCGTGCGTCCGGCAGCGTTGCTGCGCGGCAGGTGGATTACGTGAAATGGAACCAACGATTCGGTAGCGGGCAGGTTGATAGCGGCGAGCATTCGGGTGACGAAATCATCGAACGGGGCCTGATCGTTCAGCTCTCCGTTCTTGTCCACATAGTGAATACCCAGCGTGACGTTACCGGTGTGCTGATGACGCATCTCCAGTTTGGTCGCCAGGCCCCAGGTGTCGGGGTTGCTCTGGTTATCGGCGAACCACGACTGATAGGCCGCCAGCAGATTGTCGAGCGCGGGTTTGGTCAGCACGTTCCAATCCCATTCCAGCACCAGCCACAGCACTTCCTTTGGCGCAACGGGGAGGTCTTTGAAGTAATAGCTGGTGATGATGCCGAACTGCCCTCCCCCTGCACCGCAGCACGCCGCGAAGAGGTCGAGCTCATCGGCGTCGCTGCTGTCCCGCGAGACATGCACCGGTTTCAGCCCGGTTCCCTCTGTGTTCGGCACGAGCATGTCGACACCGTCCAGCCAGTCGCAGACCAGTCCGTGTCTGCGCGACAGCAGACCATAGCCTCCTCCGCAGATATGTCCGCCCAGACCGACCGAATAACAGGAGCCGCCGGGCAGCGTTTTTCCGGCCAGTTTGTACAGCGCCACATAGGCATCCCAATTTTGCGCACCCGCTTCCAGGCGAAACCCATAGCGGTAGGGCAAGCCGGACACCAGCTGGGATTGGATCTGCCCATCGGCGTCATAAACCAGTTGGTTCATTTGCCCGATGTCCAGGATCGACAACTGCTCGTCGGGGGCGTTGGGCATTTTGTTGGCGACAAACCCTTCGTAACAGTGGCCGCCGCTACGCACGGTGATTCGGCCATTGGGAATCGCCAGCGCATCTGCGGCGGCGGCGATGATGTCTTGATGGCTGTGGCAGATATAGATGCGGCTGGCACCATTGGGCGATGACTCACCCGGCCTATTGTCACGTGGCCAGCGCAGGTTGAAACCTTTCTGCAAGGTTGAATGGCGGCGGTCCGAGGGGTGGATGAGATCAAATGCCATGCTGTACTCCTGAGAGCCAAAAATGACTTCTGATGCGACTAACTTAACGGCCGAGTGGCAAGAAAGGCGGGGGCTTGCAGAGGCGGTCAGACAACAATAGGCATGAAGTGCGTTGAGGGGCGAACGGAATGTTCACCCCTCAAGCCTAGCGCAAGGAACGAAACCGGCACGCTTACTTACGTGCGTTACGGACACCTTCGGCCAGCGCCGCGCAATGGCTCAACACGCCATCGATGGCTTGCTGGTCGTTGCTGGCATTGGCGATGTGGTCGATCAATGCCGAACCCACCACCACGCCGTCCGCCAGGCGTGCGATAGCCGCGGCTTGTTCCGGCGTGCGGATCCCGAAACCGATGCTGATCGGCAGGTCGGTATGGCGACGCAGGCGGGTCACGGCCTCTTCGACGTGTTCCAGGGTGGCGGCGCCGGCACCGGTCACGCCGGCTACCGACACGTAGTACACAAAGCCGGAGCTGCCGTTGAGCACGGTCGGCAGGCGCACGTCGTCGGTGGTCGGCGTGGTCAGGCGGATAAAGTCGATGCCCGCGGCCTGGGCCGGGTCGCACAGCTCGCCGTTATGCTCCGGCGGCATGTCGACCACGATCAGGCCGTCGACACCGGCCTCTTTGGCATCGCTGATGAACGTCGGTACGCCGTATTTGTGGATCGGGTTGAAGTAGCCCATCAACACCAGCGGGGTGTCGTTATTGTCCTTACGGAACTCGCGGACCATCTGCAGGGTTTTCGCCAGGTTCTGCCTGGCCTCCAGCGCACGGATGTTGGCCAGTTGGATGGCCGGGCCATCGGCCATCGGGTCGGTGAAGGGCATGCCCAGCTCGATCACATCGGCGCCGGCGGCCGGCAGGCCCTTGAGGATCGCCAGCGAGGCGTCATAACCAGGGTCGCCGGCGGTGACGAAGGTCACCAGGGCGGCGCGGTTTTGTTCCTTGAGTTGCGCAAAGCGGGTTTGCAGGCGGCTCATCAGTGTTTCTCCTGCTGGGACTGTTCCATGTGGTGCATCACGGTCTGCATGTCTTTGTCGCCACGGCCCGACAGGTTGACCACCATCAGGTGATCCTTCGGCAGGGTCGGTGCGCGCTTGAATACTTCAGCCAGGGCATGGGCGCTTTCCAGTGCAGGAATAATCCCTTCCAGGCGGCAGCATTTGTGGAAGGCATCGAGGGCTTCGTCGTCAGTCACCGAGGTGTACTGCACGCGCCCGATGTCGTGCAACCAGGCGTGTTCAGGGCCGATGCCGGGGTAGTCGAGGCCGGCGGAAATCGAGTGGGCGTCGATGATCTGGCCATCGTCGTCCTGCAGCAGGAAAGTGCGGTTGCCGTGCAACACACCTGGTACGCCACCGTTGAGGCTGGCGGCGTGCTTGCCGGTTTCGATGCCATGGCCGGCCGCTTCAACACCGATGATCTCGACGCTGGTGTCATCCAGGAACGGGTGGAACAGGCCCATCGCGTTGGAGCCACCGCCGATGCACGCCACCAGGCTGTCCGGCAGGCGGCCTTCCTGGGCTTGCAGCTGGGTGCGGGTTTCTTTGCCGATCACGGCCTGAAAGTCGCGCACCATCGCCGGGTAGGGGTGTGGGCCGGCCACGGTGCCGATCAGGTAGAAGGTGTCGTCGACGTTGGTCACCCAGTCGCGCAGGGCTTCGTTCATCGCATCTTTGAGGGTGCCGGTACCGGCCACCACCGGGATCACTTCGGCGCCCAGCAGCTTCATGCGGAACACGTTGGCCTGCTGGCGCTCGATGTCGGTGGTGCCCATGTAGATCACGCATTGCAGGCCAAAGCGCGCCGCCACGGTGGCGGTGGCCACGCCGTGCATGCCGGCGCCGGTTTCGGCGATGATGCGTTTTTTGCCCATGCGCCGCGCCAGCAGGATCTGGCCGATGCAGTTGTTGATCTTGTGCGCGCCGGTGTGGTTCAGCTCTTCACGTTTGAGGTAGATCTTGGCACCGCCGCAGAACTCGGTCAGGCGTTCGGCGAAATACAACGGGCTTGGGCGGCCAACGTAGTCGCGCTGGAAGTAGGCCAATTCCTCATTGAACGCCGGATCGATCTTGGCCGCTTCGTATTCGCGGGCCAGGTCGAGGATCAACGGCATCAGGGTTTCAGCGACGTAGCGGCCGCCGAACGCGCCAAACAGGCCGTTGGCGTCTGGGCCGTTGCGTAAATCGGTCTGGGACTGAGTCATGGGACGCTCCAGGAAAGAAGGGTGTAGGAAACAATGAGGGCCACTCTACCCCTGACACGCTACGCTGAAAACCGATAAGATCGCTGCAACCTGTCAGGAAAACTCACAGATGAGCCGAGACCTTCCTCCCCTCAATGCCTTGCGCGCATTTGAAGCCACCGCTCGCCTCAACAGCGTGAGCCAGGCGGCTGAGCAATTACACGTGACCCACGGTGCGGTCAGCCGGCAGCTGAAAGTGCTGGAAGAGCACTTGGGTGTCAGCTTGTTCGTCAAGGAAGGGCGCGGCCTTAAACTCACAGATGCCGGTGTTCGGTTGCGCGACGCCAGCTTCGAGGCGTTTGAGCGCTTGAGAGGTGTGTGCGCCGAACTCACTCAAAGCAGCGCGGACGCGCCGTTCGTGCTGGGGTGCTCGGGCAGTCTGCTGGCGCGTTGGTTTATTCCGCGCCTGGGCCGCTTGAACACCGACCTGCCCGACCTGCGCCTGCATCTGTCGGCAGGCGAAGGCGATCTGGACCCGCGTCGCCCGGGGTTGGACGCGCTGCTGGTGTTCGCCGAACCGCCGTGGCCGGCGGATATGCAGGTGTATGAACTGGCCAGCGAGCGCATCGGCCCGGTGATGAGCCCGCGTTTCGCCAGTTACGAGCAGCTGCGCCAGGCGCCCGCTTCTGCCCTGTGTGGTGAAGCCCTGTTGCACACCACGTCGCGTCCACAAGCCTGGCCCAGTTGGGCGCGGCAACACGGTATCGAGCCCGGCGCGCTGAAACATGGCCAGGGGTTCGAGCATTTGTATTATCTGCTGGAGGCGGCGGTGGCCGGGTTGGGTGTGGCAATCGCGCCGGAGCCGCTGGTGGCAGAGGACCTGCGCGCGGGTCGTCTGGTGGCGCCGTGGGGTTTCAGCGAAACCCCGGCGCACTTGGCATTGTGGTTGCCCAAGCGCGCCGCGGACGGGCGCGCTCGGCAACTGGCGCAGTGGCTCAAGGCTGAGCTGATGCGCCAACCGGTTTAGTCACCGCGCTTGCACAGCAGGTAAGCCGCCAGCAGGCCCAATGCGCCCACAGCCACACCGGCTGTAGTCCATGGGTGGTCTTGTGCGTAGTCACGGGTGGCAACCCCGGTTTCGCGGATTTTGACTTTGCTTTCTTCGTAGGCATCGCTGATCAGGTGGCGCGAGTGCTTGAGCGCATTCTCGGCATTGCTTTTCAGGGCCTTCAGGGTCTTGCGCGACTCATCGGACGCATCGTCCTTGAGGCTTTCAAGGGACTTGAGCAGGCTCGAAATCTCGGCTTCCATGCTTTCCAGCGACGCTTTGCGTAAAGAAGTGTTGGCCATGTGGACTCTCCTGAAGTGATTGAGTGGCGTGTGTAGATACCGACTCCGGCGGTTTCAGAAAGTGCAGTAAATCTGAACTTTCGGGTAGGAACGGTCGCCAGAGTCAGTATGAACTTTGACTGCTAGGCTTTATTGACGACCCTCAGGAGAAACGCCATGTCTGACCATCACACCTATAAGAAAGTCGAATTGGTGGGCTCGTCCACCACCAGCATCGAAGAGGCGATCAACAACGCCCTGGCCGAAGCCAGCAAGAGCATCAAGCACTTGGAGTGGTTTGAGGTGACCGAAACCCGTGGTCACATCAAGGATGGCAAAGCCGCGCACTTCCAGGTCACGCTCAAGGTGGGATTCCGAATTGCCAGCAGTTGATCCGCTGAGTTGAACTTGCTGGCTGGCCGATTGCCATAACCTGCGCTACAACGATGGGGTGCCGATGCCATGCGCGTCGGCACGTTCTTTTTTCGATCAGCGCAAGGAAAGTAACGGATGAAGACGTTTCTGCTAGCGGTAGGTTTGTTGAGCATTGCGGGCACAGCCCTGGCGGCGGGCAAGCCTTGTGAAGAGCTGAAAAGCGAGATCGCAGCGAAAATGGACGCCAAGGGCGTTTCGGGTTATTCGCTGGAAATCGTGGATAAAGGCGCCTCCACCGACGCTCAAGTGGTCGGCAGCTGCGAAGGCGGCACCAAGGAAATCGTCTACAAGCGCGGTTAATTCCGTGTTGCAGACCTGAAGCCGACGCACCTGTGGCGAGAGAGCAAGCTCCCTCGCCACAGGTGCGTCGGTTTTTTTTCGCCTGGGGTTTAGCCCTTCATCAACTGCGCGAGCAGTTCGTAGGAATGAATCCGGTCGGCGTGTTCATACAGGTCGCAGGTGAAGATCAGTTCGTCGGCACCGGTTTGCTCGATCAGCACTTCCAGCTTGGCGCGGATCTTCGCCGGGCTGCCGACCATGGCCAGGCCGAGGAAACTGCCGACCGCGTCTTTTTCATGGGGCAGCCACAGGCCATCCATGGTGTTGACCGGGGGGCGCTGCACCAGGCTCTGGCCGCGCATGAGCGCAAGAATGCGCTGGTACACCGACGTAGCGAGGTATTCGGCCTGCTCGTCGGTGTCGGCAGCCACCAGAGGAATGCCGAGCATCACATAGGGCTTGTCCAGCACCGCCGACGGTGTGAAGTGATTGCGATACACGCGAATTGCCTCATGCATCAGGCGTGGTGCGAAATGCGAGGCGAACGCGTAAGGCAAACCGCGCTCCCCCGCCAGCTGTGCGCTGAACAAGCTGGAGCCCAGCAACCAGACCGGCACGTTGGTGCCGGTACCCGGAACGGCGATGACACGTTGATCGGGGGTGCGCGGGCCCAGGTAGGCCATCAACTCGGCCACGTCTTCCGGAAAGTCGTCGGCGCTGCCGGAGCGTTCGCGGCGCAGGGCGCGGGCGGTCATCTGGTCGGAGCCGGGCGCGCGGCCCAGGCCCAGGTCGATGCGGCCGGGGTAGAGGCTTTCCAGGGTGCCGAACTGTTCGGCGATCACCAGCGGCGCATGGTTGGGCAACATCACGCCGCCGGAGCCGACGCGGATGGTCGAGGTGCCGCCGGCCAGGTAGCCCAGCAAGACCGAGGTGGCCGAACTGGCGATACCATCCATGTTGTGGTGTTCGGCCACCCAGAAACGGTTATAGCCGAACTTTTCCACGTGTTGGGCAAGATCCAGGGAGTTACGCAGCGACTGCGCCGGGCTGCCGTTGGCCCGAACGGGCACCAGGTCGAGGGTCGAGAACTTCACTTCGGACAGCGATTTCATAAGCCTGCTTCTCCAAATAGGGGCGCAGGCTTCTTAGACGAACCAAAACCTGCCGCTTCATGTGCATGTTCTATGCAATGAGGGCATATACCCGAGATTCAATAGTGAGCGCGAAAATTCCTACTTATTTACTGGGTTTCTCTTACGACTGAACTTTGCCAAAGCTTCTATCCTCAGAACCTTACTGACGCAAAACCACCGTACGAGGAGAAAGCTATGAGTATCGTTAAAAAGGCATCCGCGCATTGGGAAGGTGATCTGAAGACCGGCCTGGGTTCCATTTCCACTGAGACTGGTGTGCTGCGCGACGCGCCCTACGGCTTCAAGGCACGTTTTGAAGGTGGCAAGGGCACCAACCCGGAAGAACTGATCGGTGCGGCGCACGCCGGCTGTTTCTCCATGGCGTTTTCCATGATTCTCGGTGACGCCGGCCTAAAGGCTGACAGCATCGATACCCAGGCTGAAGTGACGTTGGACCAAGTGGAGGGTGGTTTTGCGATTACCGCTGTGCACCTGATCCTCAAGGCCAAGATCCCAGGTGCAAGCCAGGCGCAGTTCGATGAGCTGAGCAAGAAGGCCAAGGAAGGGTGCCCGGTGTCCAAGGTACTCAATGCAACCATCACGCTGGATGGCACGCTCGTCAACTGACGCAGTCCGGGAAATACCGCAGGTCCAATGTGGGAGCGAGCAAGCCTCGTTCCCACATTTAGTTCTGCCTTAAATCAGAACTCCCGTTTCGCAAATGTGGTCCTATAGCTCATGCAGTCATAGCCGCACACTCGTGCGCAATGCATTCAGGGAGCTTCACCTATGAAACGTTTTGCCTTGGCGATCATCTGCGGTGCGTTGGCCACTTCGGCCGTGGCCGCTCCAAAAGATTGTGAAGAGCTCAGGAAGGAAATCGAAGTGAAGATCCAGGCCAAGGCGATTCCGTCCTATACCCTCGAAATCATCACTGCCGAAGAAGCCAAGAACCATGACAGCGCGATGATTGTCGGTTCGTGCGAAAACGGCACCAAGCGCATCATCTATCAGAAGAACAACGACTGATCAGAGGCAGTTCACGCTGCGTTCTTCAGCCAATAATTGGCGAGCCGCGTTATACAGGCGAATATTCGGCGTGTAGGCCAATGAGCGCCCTTCAAGGCGATAACGTTGGCCAGCTTCGAAATGGTCGTACTGCACGGTAATGAAGCAGGTTCGGTCGATGGTTTGCCCAAACCCGCTCAAGCTGCCGCCGGCAGGCACTTCAAAATCAAAACGTACCATTAGCTCGTGGCGGCCTGGCGGCACTTGGAAGTAGCGCCCATCGTCAAGGTTCTTGCCGTCCAGGCGTTGCGCCATGATCAGCTTGGCGCCCGGCGTCGGCGTGGCGAAATCAACCCAGGCCTGCTTCGGATCAGCCGGCGGCACCGGGGTTGAAGTGCAGGCACTGAGGACTATGAAGGCGATGGGAAGTAAGCACTGACGCATGGCAGGCACTCTCGACGGCGGGGAAGGATGAGCCGGGAAGCAAGCTCTCTGTCAGTATAAACACGAACAAATCACCGAGGAGCAGTCGGGGCATGGTCAGGCGTTTTCTTCCAGGGTTGATGGTCGTGCTGCTCAGTGGTTGCTCCAGCGTCAGTTATTACAGCCAATTGGCAGACGGCCAGTGGCAGCTTTTGCGGGCGCGGGAGCCGGTTACGCAGGTCATCGCCGACCCATCCCGCCCGCAGCCACTGCGTGACCATCTTGCTCAATCACAAAAAGCGCGAACCTTCGCCAGCGAGCACCTGCACCTGCCCGACAATCAGAGTTACCGGCTATACGCCGATATTGGCCGGCCCTATGTGGTCTGGAATGTCTTCGCCACGCAGGAATTTTCTCTATCGCCTGAGAACCATTGTTTCCCCATTGCCGGCTGCGTGGCCTATCGCGGTTATTACAGCCAGGGCGCGGCGCGGGGCGAGGCGGCGTTATTGCGCCAGCGGGGCATGGACGTGTCGATTGGCGGCGTCGAGGCCTATTCCACCTTGGGTTGGTTCAATGACCCGATCATCAGTTCGATGATGAACTGGGGCGATGAGCGTCTGGCCACGCTGATTTTCCATGAGCTGGCGCATCAGCGCTTCTATGTTAAGGACGACACCGAATTCAATGAGTCATTCGCCACCTTCGTCGAGCAGGAAGGCACCCGGCAATGGCGCGCGTCCCGTGGCCTGGCGCCTTTGAGCAATGCGACATTGAAGCAGCGCGACCAGTTTATCCAGCTGATCCTCGATACCCGCAAACGCCTGACCACACTCTACGGCCAGCCCTTGGCGGCCGATGCGATGCGTCAGGCCAAGACGGCGGAGTTCGAACGCTTGCGCAGTGAGTATCGGCAGTTGCGCGATAGCCAATGGGGGGGCGATAAGCGCTACGACGCTTGGATCAACCAGCCGATGAACAACGCGCGTTTGCTGCCATTCGGGCTGTATGACCAGTGGGTGTCGGCGTTTGCGGCGTTGTTCAGGCATGAAGGAGGGGATTGGGTGAAGTTCTACGCAGCGGTGGAGAAGATCGGTGGGTTGCCGCTGGTGCAACGCAAGGCAACGTTGAAACAGTTGGAAGGTGCCGGCCTTTAGGGCCTCACCGCATGAATGCCTGATGCATCTGAGCCAATGTTTCAAAGTGCCAGGTCGGTGCTTCGGCATTCAATTCCTCGAAACTGCCAAACCCGTACCCCACCGCCGCCGAATCCAGCCCGTTGCTGCGCGCGCCGATCAGGTCATGCTTGCGATCGCCAATCATCAAGGTGGTGCTTGGATCCAGGCGTTCCTCGCTCAGCAAATGTGCAATCAGCTCGACCTTGTTGGTGCGCGTACCGTCCAATTCGCTGCCGTAGATCACTTTGAAGTGCTTTGCGAAGTCGAAATGCCGGGCGATCTCACGGGCAAATTCCCACGGCTTGGAGGTGGCCACATACAGCTGACGCCCCTGGCCGTTCAATGCTTCCAGCAGAGGCATCACCCCGTCGAACACGCGATTTTCATACAGACCGGTGACCTTGAAGCGTTCGCGGTAGAAGTTCACCGCCTCCCAGGCCTTGGCTTCATCGAAGTCATAAAACTGCATGAACGCCTGCAGCAGTGGCGGGCCGATGAAGTGTTCGAGTTTGGTCAGGTCCGGTTCGTCGATGCCCAGTTTACCGAGAGCGTATTGGATCGAACGGGTAATGCCTTCACGCGGGTCGGTGAGGGTGCCATCCAGGTCGAACAGCACGGTTTGATAGGGCAGGTTCACTGGTCGAACCCTTCTGCCAGGTGCAGGTCTTTGAGCTTCACGTAGTTCGCGGCGCTGTAGGTGAAAAAGGCCCGTTCCTTGTCCGTCAGGGCGCGGACCTGTTTAACCGGGCTGCCCACGTACAGAAAACCGCTGTCGAGTTTTTTGCCCGGCGGCACCAGGCTGCCGGCACCGATGATCACATCGTCTTCTACCACCGCGCCGTCCATCACGATGCTGCCCATGCCGATCAGGATGCGGCTGCCGATGGTGCAGCCATGGAGCATGACTTTGTGAGCAATCGTTACGTCGTCGCCGATCAGCAGGGGGAAACCGTCAGGATTGAACGGCCCTGCATGGGTGATGTGCAGCACGCAGCCATCCTGCACGCTGGTGCGCGCGCCGATGCGGATGCGGTGCATGTCGCCGCGAATCACGGTCAGCGGCCATACCGAGCTGTCGGTGCCGATTTCGACATCGCCGATCACCACCGCCGAAACGTCGACAAAAGCCCCGGCGCCCAGGGTTGGCGTGTGGTTCTGATAGGTGCGAAGGGTCACGATAGCCTCTCTCTCTTCTGCTGATAGCTGCGGTGGGTGTTGATTGTAATTAAGATGGCCCCATCTTTGTTCTTACATGTTTCTTCAGCCAAGGTATCAACCGTGAGCGCGAACAACCCTCTTCTGCAGTCCTACGACCTGCCGCCGTTCTCGGCGATCCGTGCCGAGCACGTCCAGCCGGCCATCGAACAGATCCTCGCTGACAACCGCGTGGCCATCGAAGGCATCCTGCAAAGCCAGGGTAAAAACCCTACATGGGCCGGCCTGGTGCTGGCCATGGACGAACTCAATGACCGCCTGGGCGCTGCCTGGAGCCCGGTCAGCCACCTCAACGCTGTGTGCAACAGCGCTGAGCTGCGCGAAGCCTACGAGGCATGCCTGCCGGCATTGAGCGCCTACTCTACCGAGATGGGCCAGAACCGCGAGTTGTTCCAGGCCTTCGAAGCGCTGGCCAACAGCCCGGAAGCCGCCGGTTTCGACGTGGCGCAGAAAACCATCCTGGAGCACTCCCTGCGCGATTTCCGTCTGTCGGGTATCGACTTGCCACCCGAGCAGCAGAAGCGCTACGCCGAAGTGCAAAGCAAACTCTCCGAGCTGGGCAGCAAGTTCTCCAACCAACTGTTGGACGCCACCCAGGCCTGGACCAAGCACGTCACCGATGAAGCCATCCTCGCCGGCCTGACCGACTCGGCCAAGGCGCAAATGGCCGCCGCTGCCCAGGCCAAAGGCCTCGACGGCTGGCTGATCACCCTGGAGTTCCCCAGCTACTACGCGGTAATGACCTACGCCCAGGACCGCGCCCTGCGTGAAGAACTCTACGCTGCCTACTGCACCCGTGCGTCGGACCAGGGCCCGAATGCCGGTCAGAACGATAACGGCCCGGTGATGGAACAGATCCTCGACCTTCGCCAGGAACTGGCTCAACTGCTGGGCTATGCGTCCTTCTCCGAATTGAGCCTGGCCACGAAAATGGCTGACTCCAGCGACCAGGTGCTGAGTTTTCTGCGTGACCTGGCCAAGCGCAGCAAGCCGTTTGCCGCCCAGGACCTGCAACAGCTCAAGGCCTACGCCGCCGAACAAGGCTGCGCCGACCTGCAAAGCTGGGACAGCGGTTTCTATGGCGAAAAACTGCGCGAGCAGCGCTACAGCGTGTCCCAGGAAGCCCTGCGCGCCTACTTCCCCATCGATAAAGTGCTTGGCGGCCTGTTCGCCATTGTGCAACGTCTGTACGGCATCGAGATCGCCGAGCAGAAAGGCTTCGACACCTGGCACCCGGATGTGCGCCTGTTTGAAATCAAGGAAAACGGCCAGCACGTCGGCCGCTTCTTCTTCGACCTGTATGCCCGCGCCAACAAGCGTGGCGGCGCCTGGATGGACGGCGCCCGCGACCGTCGTCGTACCGTCGACGGCGTGCTGCAAAGCCCGGTGGCCAACCTGGTGTGCAACTTCACCCCGGCCGACAGCGGCAAGCCTGCCCTGCTGACCCATGACGAAGTCACCACCCTGTTCCACGAGTTCGGCCACGGCCTGCATCACCTGCTGACCCGCGTCGAACATGCTGGCGTGTCCGGTATCAACGGCGTGGCCTGGGATGCGGTGGAGTTGCCGAGCCAGTTCATGGAGAACTGGTGCTGGGAGCCGGAAGGCCTGGCGCTGATCTCCGGTCACTATGAAACCGGCGAGCCGCTGCCCCAGGACCTGTTGGAAAAAATGCTCGCGGCGAAGAACTTCCAGTCCGGGCTGATGATGGTTCGCCAGTTGGAATTTTCACTGTTCGACTTCGAGTTGCACGCCACCCACGGCGACGGCCGCAGTGTGGCGCAAGTGCTGGAAGGCGTACGCGACGAGGTGTCGGTGATGCGTCCGCCGGCCTACAACCGTTTTCCTAACAGCTTCGCGCATATCTTCGCCGGCGGTTACGCGGCGGGTTATTACAGCTACAAGTGGGCCGAAGTGCTGTCGGCGGATGCCTTCTCCAAGTTCGAAGAAGACGGCGTGCTCAATGCCGACACCGGGCGCGCCTTCCGTGAGGCGATCCTGGCGCGCGGCGGTTCCCAGGCACCGATGGTGCTGTTCGTCGACTTCCGCGGACGCGAGCCGTCGATTGACGCACTCTTGCGCCACAGCGGCCTGAGTGAGGACGCGGCAGCATGAGCGAAGGGCCTGTGATCACCAAAAAGCAATTTATCGCCGGGGCGGTGTGCCCGGCGTGCAGCGAGCCTGACAAGCTCAAAATGTGGACCGAGGACAGCGTGCCACACCGCGAATGCGTGGCCTGCGGGTATACCGACACCCTCAATGACCAAGGGTTGTCGGTGCCCAAGGAATTGGGCACGCGGGTCAATACGTCGGCGCTGAAAGCCCCTGACCCCAAGGTGCAGGCGGTGCAGTTTTTTCCTAACCCCAAGCTGAAAAAAACCTGACACGACCCCCGCTGTAGGAGCGAGCTTGCTCGCGAAGAACGTCATTGATGACGCGGGCATCCTGAATGCCCGCAGTGTCCTTGCTTTTTTCGCGAGCAAGCTCGCTCCTACCTTTAGGGTTTTATGGCGGGGCTGCCTGCTGTATTCATCCAATCCTTCATCGAGCACAGCGCAAACGCGCTGGTGCTGCACTCGCCATTCGCCAAGGCTGTACGCAACTTGTCGATATCGGCTCGCATCATGTAGCGAATGCCGTCCTTGAAGCCGTTGCTGCTGCCGAAGCCGCCCAGGGTCATTTCGTTCAGCGCCTCTTCCTTGCTCCATCCCTGAACCACCACGCGATACATCGCCGCCATCAGGCCGGTGCGGTCCGAGCCGTGTTTGCAGTGCATCAACACCGGGCCGCTGGCTTCGGCTGTCTGGATCGCTCTCAGAGCAGCCAGCACGTCGGAATCATCCACATGATTGGTGCGATAACTCAGCTGTACTTGCCGGATGTCGGGTGCTTTCAGCCAGTCGGCGTCGGATTCCGGCAGGAAATTGATCACGGTACCGATCTTGAGTTTCTCCAACAGCGGCCCCGCGTTGCCGTCCGGTCGCGCGCTGCGGTAGAGCGTGGGTGTCATCTGATAAAGGTTGTACTGATCGCCCACGGGTTGGGCCCATTCAGGCGAGCGAATGGACGTGCTCTCGTCGGCTTGAGCACATGCGGTGGCGAGCAATGCGATGAGTGCCAGGCCGAGGGCTGGCCACCATTGATTCTTGGGCATGAGCGACGTAACCGAATAGGGCGTGGATGGAGTGTGCGCAGATTCGTTTACAGGGGGTCAACGGGGTGTCAGGCAGGCGTCAAAGAATCGTGAATCCTCAGTCTTTAGTCGCTGAAACGATTCGGCGGATGCTTAGCCTGCTATCATTTGTAACTATTGATTGCTTCTGCGTTCTACCCCCGGTGGATCGTCAGGTCCCACTCACTGCCCGAAACGACAAGCCGCTCCCAAGAAGCCGCTGAACAAATCCGTGACCACATGATGAGGTGCCCCCATGTCTGATCAAGATCAAGACAACCCCCGGCGTGACTTTCTACGCAAATCCTTGACCTTGATCCCGGTGGTCACGGTTGCCAGTACCGGCCTTGGCGGCTCGATGCTGATGGCTACGCCTGAGCCGGCCCAGGCCGAGCCAGTCAAACCTGTAACGAGCGACAAGGCGTACGAGCCGAGCTATTTCACCGCCGAGGAATGGGCGTTTATCAACGCCGCCGTCGAGCGCCTGATCCCGGCCGATGCCCAAGGCCCAGGCGCCCTGGAAGCCGGCGTGCCCGAGTACATCGACCGTCAGATGAACACGCCGTATGCCAGTGGCGCGCTGTGGTTCATGCAAGGCCCGTTCAACGCCGATGCCGCGCCGGAGATGGGCTGGCAGAGCAAATTGGTGCCCAAAGAGATCTATCGCCTGGGCATCGCCGCTACGGATGCGTGGTCGAAGGCGTTCAACGGTAAAGCTTTTGCTGCTCAAGACAGCGCTACCCGAGACGATATGCTGCGCCGCCTGGAGGCTGGCGGCAGCGAAGTGTCGGCGCATTTCGACGCAGTGCCACCCAAGATGTTCTTCAACCTGCTGCTGCAAAATACCAAGGAAGGCTTCTTCTGCGACCCGATTCACGGCGGTAATAAGGGCATGGTCGGCTGGACCATGATCGGCTTCCCTGGCGCGCGCGCCGACTTCATGGATTGGGTGGAACGTAACGAGCAGTACCCCTTCCCGGCTGTTTCCATCCGCGGCGAGAGGGCATAAACGTGGCGACCATCATGAAAAAAGTTGACGCGGTGATTGTCGGATTCGGCTGGACCGGCGCGATCATGGCCAAGGAGCTGACGGAAGCAGGTCTCAACGTGCTGGCGCTGGAGCGCGGCCCGATGCAGGACACTTACCCTGACGGCAACTATCCCCAGGTCATCGATGAATTGACCTACAGCGTGCGCAAAAAACTCTTCCAGGACATCTCCAAAGAGACCGTGACCATTCGCCATAGCGTGAAGGATGTCGCCCTGCCCAACCGCCAACTCGGCGCTTTCCTGCCGGGCAATGGCGTGGGCGGTGCGGGCCTGCACTGGTCGGGCGTGCACTTTCGCGTCGACCCGATGGAGCTGCGCATGCGCAGCCACTACGAAGAGCGTTACGGCAAGCACTTCATTCCCAAGGACATGACCATCCAGGACTTCGGCGTCAGCTACGAAGAGCTGGAGCCGTTTTTCGATTACGCCGAAAAAGTCTTCGGGACCTCCGGCCAGGCCTGGACGGTGAGAGGGCAACGGGTGGGCGAAGGCCGAGGTGGCAACCCCTACGCACCGGATCGCTCCAACCCGTTCCCTTTGGAGGCGCAGAAAAACACGGTGTCTGCCCAACTGTTCCAGAAAGCTGCCGCCAGCGTGGGCTACAAGCCCTACAACCTGCCGTCAGCCAATACCTCGGGACCGTACACCAACCCCTATGGTGCGCAGATGGGTCCATGCAACTTCTGCGGATTTTGCAGCGGCTACGTGTGCTACATGTATTCCAAGGCTTCTCCGAATGTGAACATCCTGCCGGCGTTGCGCCAGGTGCCGAACTTCGAACTGCGGCCCAATTGCCATGTGCTCAAGGTCAACCTCGATAGCACCAGGAGCAAGGCCACCGGCGTGACTTACATCGATGCCCAGGGTCGGGAATGCGAGCAGCCGGCGGATCTGGTGATTCTCGGCGCGTTTCAGTTCCACAATGTGCGGCTGATGCTGCTGTCCGGAATCGGCAAGCCTTACGACCCGGTGACCAATGAGGGTGTGGTAGGCAGGAACTTTGCCTACCAGAACATGGCGACCATCAAGGCGTTCTTCGACAAGGACACCCACACCAACAACTTTATCGGCGCCGGCGGCAATGGCGTGGCGATCGATGATTTCAACGCGGATAACTTCGACCATGGCCCGCACGGTTTTGTGGGGGGCTCGCCGATGTGGGTCAACCAGGCGGGCAGCCGGCCGATTGCCGGCACCTCCAACCCGCCGGGCACGCCGGCCTGGGGGAGTGCCTGGAAGCGCGCCACCGCCGATTACTACACCCATCAGGTGTCCATGGATGCCCATGGCGCCCACCAATCCTACAGGGGGAACTACCTGGATCTGGACCCGGTGTATCGCGATGCCTACGGCCTGCCATTACTGCGCATGACCTTCGACTGGCAGGAAAACGACATCAAGATGAACCGCTTCATGGTCGAGAAAATGGGGAAGATCGCCGAAGCGATGAACCCCAAGGCCATTGCCGTGCTCGGCAAAAAGGTCGGCGAGCACTTCAACACTGCGGCCTACCAGACCACCCACCTCAACGGTGGCGCGATCATGGGCACCGACCCGAAAACCAGTGCGCTGAACCGTTACCTGCAGTGCTGGGATGTACACAATGTGTTTGTCCCGGGCGCGTCCGCTTTCCCACAAGGCTTGGGCTACAACCCTACCGGTCTGGTGGCGGCGCTGACCTATTGGTCGGCCCGGGCGATCCGCGAGCAGTACCTGAAAAACCCCGGCCCACTGGTTCAGGCATAAGGAGCGATGACCATGAAAGTATTTGTTATCGCGATGTTTGCATTGCTCAGCAGTTGCTCGATAAGCGCCGCTGAAAGCGACCTGATCAAACAGGGCGAATACCTGGCCCGCGCCGGCGACTGCGTGGCCTGCCACACTGCCAAGGGCGGCAAACCCTTCGCCGGCGGCCTGCCGATGGAAACCCCGATCGGTGTGATCTATTCCACCAACATCACCCCGGACAAGACCGGTCTGGGCGACTACAGCTTCGAAGACTTCGACAAGGCTGTGCGCCATGGCGTCGCCAAGAGCGGTAGTACGCTTTACCCGGCGATGCCGTACCCCTCTTATGCACGTGTCAGCGACAGCGATATGCAGGCGCTGTATGTGTATTTCATGAAGGGCGTGGAGCCGGTAGACCAGTCAAACAAGGACAGTGATATTCCCTGGCCCTTGAGCATGCGTTGGCCACTGGCGGCGTGGCGCTGGATGTTTGCTCCTGAGGTGGCGGATAAACCGGCGGCGGCGGATGCCGACCCGGTGATCAGCCGGGGGGCCTACCTGGTGGAGGGCCTCGGTCACTGCGGCGCGTGCCATACACCGCGTGCCCTGACCATGCAGGAAAAAGCCCTGAGTGCTACCGACGGCAGTGACTTCCTGTCGGGCAGCGCACCGCTTGAAGGTTGGATTGCGAAAAGCCTGCGCGGCGACCACAAGGATGGCCTCGGCAGTTGGAGCGAAGAGCAATTGGTGCAATTCCTCAAGACCGGCCGCAGTGATCGCAGTGCCGTGTTTGGCGGCATGAGCGATGTGGTCGTGCACAGCATGCAGTACATGTCGGAAAACGACCTGACCGCTATCGCCCGTTACCTCAAGAGCCTGCCGGCGGTGAACCCTGACGATGTGCCGCACCAGTACGACAAGCAAGTGGCCGAGGCCCTGTGGAAAGGCGATGACAGCACGCCGGGCGCGTCGGTGTATATCGACAACTGCGCAGCCTGCCACCGTACCGACGGCCATGGATATACCCGGGTATTCCCGGCGCTGGCGGGCAACCCGGTGTTGCAGACCGCGGATGCCACTTCGTTGATCAACATCGTGTTGAACGGCGGTACGTTGCCCGCCACCCATACGGCACCGTCTACCTTCACCATGCCGGCGTTTGCCTGGCGTCTGTCGGACCAGGAAGTGGCGGATGTGGTGAGTTTTATCCGTGGCGGCTGGGGCAATAAAGGGGCGCCGGTGAAAGCCAGCGAGGTGGCGGACCTGCGCAAGAACGATATGCGCACGACCTCGGGGGACGATCTGGGGCAGGTGACGCAAAAGCACTGATTTTTCGCGGGCCGCCAAACGGCACTGGTCAGAAACCCCACGCCTCGGTACTGTATATAAAAACAGTATCGAGGCGTTTTTATGTCGACTCCGCTGCCGCCCCGTGGCCGGGGCACGGCCACCAACCTGCACAACCGTTTCGCGCCCACCATCAGCGTGGTCGAGGACGATGGCTGGTATCAGGAAGTGCCACAGACCCAAGGCACCGAAGTGCGCATCGAAACGGCCAAGACCATCATCACGCGCAATAACTCGCCGGATCTGCCGTTCGATCGCTCGATCAACCCTTATCGTGGCTGCGAGCATGGCTGTATCTACTGCTATGCGCGGCCCAGCCATGCCTATTGGGACATGTCGCCTGGGCTCGATTTCGAAACCAGATTGATCGCCAAGCACAACGCCGCCAATGTGCTGGAGCAACAGCTGTCGAAGCCCGGCTATGTGTGCGCGCCGATCAACCTGGGCTCCAACACCGACCCTTATCAGCCGATCGAGCGCGAACACATGCTCACCCGGCAAATCCTTGAAGTGCTGCTGCGTTACCGGCATCCGGTGACTATCATCACCAAGGGGTCGTTGATCCTGCGCGATCTTGACCTGCTCACCGAGCTGGCCGGGCAACGCCTGGTGGCGGTGATGATCAGCCTTACCAGCCTGGACGACGAACTCAAGCGCATCCTGGAACCGCGTACGGCGACGCCCAAGGCGCGGTTGCGAGCGATTCGGGTGATGCGTGAGGCGGGCATCCCGGTGGGCGTGCTGTGTTCACCGATGATCCCGATGATCAACGACAGTGAACTTGAGAGTCTGCTGGCCGAGGCCCATGCCGCCGGTGCGCAGAGCGCCGCCTACATGATGCTGCGCCTGCCGCTGGAGGTGGCGCCACTGTTCGAGGAGTGGCTGGCGGCGCATTACCCACAGCGCGCAGCCCATGTGATGAGCCTGGTGCGCCAGGTACGCGGTGGCGAGGTGTATGACAGTCGGTTTGGCGTACGCATGCGTGGCGAAGGGCCGTTTGCCGACCTGCTGGCCCAGCGTTTCAGCAAGGCGATCAAACGCCTGGGGCTCAACCGTCGGGAAGGGTTCAACCTGGATTGCACGGCGTTTTGTCCGCCGGGTAGACAGATGGCATTGTTGTAGACTGATGAGGAGTGATACATCCTTTCTGTATAAATAGTCGCGTTTTGACATCACTGAAAGCCGCGAGCTAGAGCGGTTGATTCAGTTTGAGTTAAGTTTCGATCGATACCTTGTTCAGCGAGTGACTATTGGGTCGGCACCGAGGTCCGTGGCGTTTTTAAAACTATTCCACTGGCCAGGCGTCGAACCGACCTGAAAACTCCCCTGCATTAATCAAGAGGATGAATCATGAGTGACAAGGATAAACAGCCGTTGGCTGCGTCGGCTTCAGCCACTCAAGTGGCGGAGTCCGCCGATGCAGCGTTGAAGCATATCGTTGACGGTTTTTTGCATTTTCATCACGACGTCTTCCCCCAGCAGGAAGAGCTCTTCAAGAAACTCGCCACGGCTCAGAGCCCGCGGGCGATGTTCATTACCTGCGCAGACTCGCGCATCGTGCCCGAGCTGATTACCCAAAGTTCTCCTGGCGACCTGTTCGTGACACGTAACGTCGGCAATGTGGTGCCGCCTTATGGCCAGATGAATGGCGGTGTCTCCACGGCCATCGAGTACGCGGTACTTGCCTTGGGCGTGCAGCACATCATTGTCTGTGGGCACTCCGATTGCGGCGCCATGCGTGCGGTACTCAACCCCGATAGCCTGGAGAAGATGCCGACGGTCAAGGCCTGGCTGCGGCATGCCGAGGTCGCCAAGACCATGGTCCACGACAACTGCGACTGCGCCAGCGAAGGCGAGAGCATGAAGGTGCTCACCGAAGAAAACGTCATCGCCCAGTTGCAGCATTTGCGCACCCACCCTTCCGTGGCCTCGCGCATGGCCAATGGTCATTTGTTTATCCATGGCTGGATCTACAACATCGAGACCAGCGAGATTCGGGCCTACGATGCGGACCAGTCTGCGTTTCGACCGTTGAACGGCACCGAGCCGATTCCTTCCGCGACGCCTAAAGCGCGCTTCTAAAACACTTCCCTGCCGGGTAAAGCGGTGGCTGCCACGGACGCAGTCAGGCTTTACCGCGCCCGGCGAATGCCTCGGGAGAGTCATCATGCGTGCTGCTCAATTGAAAGCTGTGTTGCCACGGGAGCTGCTTGCCTCCGTGGTCGTGTTTCTGGTCGCCCTGCCCTTGTGCATGGGGATCGCCATTGCGTCCGGCATGCCGCCGGCCAAAGGTCTTATCACCGGCATTATCGGTGGCCTGGTGGTGGGTTGGCTGGCGGGGTCGCCGCTGCAGGTCAGTGGCCCGGCGGCGGGTTTGGCGGTGCTGGTATTCGAGTTGGTGCGTCAGCACGGCATGCTGATGCTGGGGCCGATTCTGCTGCTGGCGGGCTTCCTGCAACTGGTGGCCGGGCGTTTGCGCCTGGGTTGCTGGTTCCGGGTTACGGCGCCGGCTGTGGTGTACGGCATGCTGGCGGGGATCGGCGTGCTGATTGTGCTCTCGCAGATTCACGTGATGCTCGACGGCGCGCCCAAACCGTCGGGGCTGGATAACCTGACGGGCTTCCCGGCTGCGTTGGCTGAGGCGATCCCTAGCCTCGGCGGTGGCGTTGGCTGGCAAGCGGGGTTGCTCGGCTTATCGACGATGCTGGTGATGTACGCGTGGGATAAGTTGCGCCCGCAATCATTGCGGTTCGTGCCTGGGGCCCTGCTTGGCGTGGGGTTGGCGACCGGGGCAAGCCTGGTGCTGGCATTACAGGTCAAGCGCGTGGAAGTCCCGGAAAACCTGGCAGACGCCATTGACTGGCTGCGCCCCAGTGACTTGCTGAACCTGGCCGACCCGCAGCTGTTGATTGCCGCATTCGCCGTGGCGTTCATCGCCAGTGCCGAAACCCTGCTGTCGGCGGCGGCGGTCGACCGTATGCACAGTGGCCAACGTTCGGACTTCGATAAGGAACTGTCCGCCCAGGGTATTGGCAACATGCTCTGCGGCCTGGTTGGCGCCTTGCCGATGACCGGTGTGATCGTGCGCAGCTCGGCCAACGTCCAGGCCGGCGCCACCACGCGTTTGTCGGCAATGTTCCATGGCGTGTGGTTGCTGGGCTTTGTGTTGTTGCTGTCGAGCGTGCTGCAAAGCATTCCGGTGGCGAGCCTGGCAGGCGTGCTGGTGTACACCGGGATCAAGTTGGTGGACATCAAGGCGTTCAAGGCGTTGGGGCGGTACGGGCGGATGCCGATGTTTACCTATGCGGCCACGGCGCTGGCGATCATCTTTACCGACCTGCTGACCGGTGTGCTGGTGGGCTTTGGCCTGACCCTGGTGAAGCTGGCCTTCAAGGCATCACGGTTGAAAGTCAGCCTGATCGACTTGCCCCAGGACGGCGAGATGGAGCTGCGCCTGACGGGGGCGGCGACCTTTCTGAAGGTGCCGGCGTTGACCCAGGTGCTGTCGGTGGTACCCGCAGGGACTACCCTGCATGTGCCGCTCAATAACCTGAGTTACATCGACCATTCCTGCCTGGAGTTGCTGGAGGAATGGGGGCGGGCCAATGCGGCCAAGGGTTCGAGGCTGGTGATCGAGGCGCGGGGGTTGAAGCGCCGGCTGGAAGGGCGGATTCGCACGACGACGAGGATTGGCTCCGCAGCCGTCTGAGCGTCACAAAAACCTGTGGGAGCGTGCTTGGTCGCGAAAGCGGTGGGTCAGTCAACATCAATGTTTGCTGGGCCGACGTCTTCGCGAGCAAGCCCGCTTGTTCGGTATCAGCTCAGCATTCAGGCTGGCTGATCCAGCTCCAGCTCAACTCCCAGCTGCCGCGACAGGCATGGCCAGCGCTTCCACGCCGCTTCCGTATTCGGGCTCTTGAGCGTTTCGCGGTAGGTTTCTACCGACTCCAGCGCAAAGCTGTCCTCGTTGAGCATCTCATCCACGGCCAGGTGCACGGCTTCGTCCAACTGGTTGGCAAACGGCTCTCCGATGAGCTGGTGGGCGATCAGGTTAGCCACGGTGGTGTCCGCCGGAATCAACGGCTGACCGAAATGCTTGATATACAGATCGTTTACTTCTTCCACCAGGCGATGGGCCAGGTAAGCCTCGTCCAGCAGGCCGTCGAGCCCTTCGTGGCCCTCCAGGATCGCCGGCGGTTGCAGGAAGAAGTGTTCGGCGATTTTCAGCACCGGTTTGATCTGGCTTTCGATCCCGGCTTCACGGGCCACGTCATTGGCGGCGTCGAGCAAGTCCGGTACGAGGTCGATATAGGCGGTCACAAAGCGGGTCATGACGATGTTGCGATCGCCGTCAGTCAGGGAAATGGCCGTGTGCAGGTGCGGCAATTGCTTTTCCAATTGCTTGGCAAGCTGATGGGTGCTGGATTCGTGTTGATGGGCACGGGAAATCTGCTCGCGCAATGCGGCGGTGTTCATGAAAGCTCCAGTGAAGCAGGCGTAGGAATAGGGACAGCATAAGGTAGCTCGTTTATACGAGCCCCTAAGACGCATTCGTCATAATTATTTCATGGTTATGCACGTGTGTTATATCGAATTGCCATCGTTTGTCGGATAAACGATTCCGCCCCCGAGTTTACGGGCTTCGGCCACGCCTTTTTGGCTCATTTGTCCCTGCACATTGCGGGGTTGCAGTCCCTGTCTATACTCGGGTTTGTACGCAATTAGCTGATGACGCCAGACTGCATAAGCAGGTGAGGCTAAGCGGTTGTAAGCAGTATGGAAGCCGCTCCCTTCGACGCAGGTGCAAACCGGCGGGATAACAAGAACGATAAGGGGAACCCGCAATGATGCGACATCCACACGTTTGGATGGGCCTCCTGTTGTGGTCGGTATTCGGCCAGGCGCACGCCGCCTGGACCACGAATATGGCGCCAGGGGCGACAGAAGTCAGTCACGCTGTGTTCGACCTGCATATGACCATTTTCTGGATCTGTGTGGTGATCGGCATCATCGTGTTTGGTGCCATGTTCTGGTCGATGATCCTGCATCGACGCTCCACCGGCCAGGTGGCGGCCAAGTTCCACGAGAGCACGACCGTGGAAATCCTCTGGACCATCGTGCCGTTGCTGATCCTGATTGCGATGGCCATTCCGGCGACCAGGACCCTCATCAACATCTACGACAGCAGTGAGTCGGATATCGATATCCAGGTCACCGGCTACCAGTGGAAGTGGCACTACAAATACCTGGGCCAGGACGTGGAGTTCTTCAGCAACCTGGCCACGCCCGCCGAGCAGATTCACAACCAGGCCACCAAGGGCGAACACTACCTGCTGGAAGTCGATCAGCCGCTGGTGCTGCCGGTGGGCGCCAAAGTGCGCTTCCTGGTCACTGCGGCCGATGTGATCCATTCCTGGTGGGTGCCGGCCTTCGCGGTCAAGCGCGACGCCATTCCCGGCTTCGTCAATGAGGCCTGGACCCGTATCGAGAAGCCCGGCATCTACCGTGGTCAGTGCGCCGAACTGTGCGGCAAGGACCACGGTTTCATGCCCATCGTGGTCGAGGTCAAGTCCAAGGCCGACTACGACACCTGGCTCGGAGAACGCAAGGCAGAGGCCACCAAGCTCAAGGAGCTGACCTCCAAAGAGTGGACGCTGCAAGAGCTGGTGGCCCGAGGCGACAAGGTCTACCACACCACTTGCGTGGCCTGTCACCAGGCCGAAGGCCAGGGCCTGCCGCCGATGTTCCCGGCGCTCAAGGGCTCGAAAATCGCCACCGGGCCTGCCGCCGATCACCTGAGCCTCGTCTACCACGGCAAGCCCGGTACCGCGATGGCGGCGTTCGGCAAGCAGCTCTCGGAAGTGGATATTGCTGCCGTGGTGACCTACGAGCGCAATGCCTGGGGCAACAACAAAGGCGACATGGTCACGCCTAAAGACGTGCTGGCCATTAAGCAGGCGGAAAGCAAATGACTTACTTCATTGCCAATGCCCTGACCCGCCCCGCCCATTCGTTTGCAGGAGAACGGCCATGAGCGCTGTGATCGATGACCATGGCCACGCCGGTGACCATGCCCACGGCCCCGCCAAGGGTTTGATGCGCTGGGTGCTGACCACCAACCACAAGGACATCGGCACGATGTACCTGTGGTTTGCCTTTGCCATGTTCCTGCTCGGCGGTTCGTTCGCCATGGTGATCCGGGCCGAGTTGTTCCAGCCCGGCCTGCAGATCGTGGAGCCTGCGTTCTTCAACCAGATGACCACCATGCACGGCCTGATCATGGTGTTCGGCGCGGTCATGCCGGCATTCGTCGGCCTGGCCAACTGGATGATCCCGCTGATGATCGGGGCGCCGGACATGGCCTTGCCGCGTATGAACAACTTCAGCTTCTGGCTGCTGCCGGCGGCGTTCCTGCTGCTGGTCTCGACCCTGTTCACCCCAGGTGGCGGGCCGAATTTCGGTTGGACCTTCTATGCCCCGCTCTCCACCACCTACGCGCCGGAGAGCGTGACGTTCTTCATCTTCGCCATCCACCTGATGGGCATCAGCTCGATCATGGGCGCAATCAATGTGGTTGCCACCATTCTCAACCTGCGTGCCCCCGGCATGACCTTGATGAAAATGCCGCTGTTCGTCTGGACCTGGTTGATCACCGCTTTCCTGCTGATCGCGGTGATGCCGGTACTGGCCGGCTGCGTGACCATGATGCTGATGGATATCCACTTCGGCACCAGCTTCTTCAGCGCCGCCGGCGGCGGTGACCCGGTGCTGTTCCAGCATGTGTTCTGGTTCTTCGGTCACCCGGAGGTGTACATCATGATTCTGCCGGCGTTCGGCGCCGTCAGCTCGATCATCCCGACCTTCTCGCGCAAGCCGCTGTTTGGCTACACCTCGATGGTCTACGCCACGGCGAGCATCGCGTTCCTGTCGTTTATCGTGTGGGCGCACCACATGTTCGTGGTGGGCATACCGCTGGTGGGCGAGTTGTTCTTCATGTACGCCACCTTGCTGATCGCGGTGCCGACGGGCGTGAAGGTGTTCAATTGGGTCAGCACCATGTGGCAAGGCTCGCTGACCTTCGAGACGCCGATGCTGTTCGCGGTGGCGTTCGTGATCCTGTTCACCATCGGCGGTTTCTCCGGGCTGATGCTGGCCATCGCGCCAGCGGACTTCCAATACCACGATACCTACTTCGTGGTGGCGCATTTCCATTACGTACTGGTGCCCGGTGCGATCTTCGGCATCTTCGCATCGGCCTACTACTGGCTACCGAAATGGACCGGCCACATGTACGACGAAACCCTGGGCAAGCTGCACTTCTGGCTGTCTTTCGTGGGCATGAACATGGCGTTCTTCCCGATGCACTTCGTGGGGCTGGCCGGGATGCCTCGGCGGGTGCCGGACTACAACCTGCAGTTCGCCGACTTCAACATGGTCTCGTCGATAGGCGCGTTCATGTTTGGCGCTACACAGATCTTCTTTTTGTTCATCGTGATCAAGTGCATCCGTGGCGGCAAACCTGCGCCGGCCAAGCCGTGGGATGGCGCCGAAGGCCTGGAGTGGAGCATCCCCTCGCCTGCGCCGTATCACACCTTCACCACGCCGCCGGAGGTCAAATGAACACCTCATGGCGCTGTGAACTCGGTCAGTGTGGGTCGGGTGGGCGCCATGGCTGACTCCGTGCCTCTCAAGCGCCTGGTCACCCGCCTGTTGATCCTGGTGCTGGCGATGTTCGCCTTCGGTTTTGCCCTGGTGCCGATCTACGACGTGATGTGCAAGGCGTTCGGCATCAACGGCAAGACCGCCGGGCAGTATGAGGGCTCGCAGGTAGTCGACCCGACCCGGCAGGTGCGTGTGCAGTTCCTGTCGACCAATGCCATCGACATGGTCTGGGACTTTTATGCCAAGGCTGACGAGGTGGTGGTTAACCCTGGCGCTGTGACCGAGATGCTGTTCATCGCCCATAACCCAACCGACAAGCCCATGACCGCCCAGGCGATCCCGAGTATTTCCCCGGCCGAAGCGGCGATGTACTTCCACAAGACCGAGTGCTTCTGCTTCACCCAGCAGGTATTGCAGCCAGGTGAGCGTATCGAGATGCCGGTGCGCTTCATCGTCGACCGCGACATGCCCAAGGATGTGAAGCATCTGACCCTGGCGTACACCCTATTTGATATCACTGCGCGCCAACCGCCCGTGGCTGTTCATACAGGCGGCTAGCTACTGTTTGCCCGCTCAATCAGGAGAGCGAATACATGTCGACTCATGATACGTACTACGTACCAGCGCAAAGCAAATGGCCGATAATTGCCACTTTTGGGCTGCTGATCACCGTGTATGGCCTGGGTGTTTGGTTCAACGATCTGAAGGCCGCGCGCCCGGAATCCCACGGTCCGTGGATCTTTTTCGTGGGAGGGCTGTTGCTGGCCTACATGATGTTTGGCTGGTTTGGCGCGGTGATCAAAGAAAGCCGCGCCGGGTTGTACAGCTCACAGATGGACCGCTCGTTCCGCTGGGGCATGACCTGGTTCATCTTTTCCGAAGTGATGTTTTTTATCGCGTTCTTCGGTGCGCTGTTCTACGTGCGCCACTTATCCGGTCCTGCATTGGCCGGCGAAGGCCCCAAAGGCATCGCGCACATGCTGTGGCCGAACTTCGAGTTTGCCTGGCCATTGCTCAACAATCCGGACCCAAAACTGTATCCCGCGCCGGAAGGTACCATCAGCCCGTGGGGGCTGCCGCTGGTCAACACCATCCTGCTGGTGAGCTCCAGCGTGACGATTACCATCGCCCACCATGCCTTGCGCAAAGGTCATCGCGGCGCGCTGAAAATCTGGTTGGCGATCACCGTGTTGCTGGGCCTGGCGTTTCTCGGGTTCCAGGCCGAGGAGTACATCCACGCTTACAAGGAGCTGGGCCTGACCTTGGGTTCCGGGGTGTATGGCGCGACCTTCTTCATGCTCACAGGCTTTCATGGTGCCCACGTGACCATCGGCACCATCATTCTGTTTGTGATGCTCATGCGCATTCTGCGCGGGCATTTCAATGCCGAGCACCAGTTCGGCTTTGAGGCAGCCAGTTGGTATTGGCACTTTGTGGATGTGGTGTGGATCGGGCTGTTTTTCTTCGTTTATGTGCTGTGAGGCGCGTTACCACGGCGCATGAGAGACCAGTTGGCCGCTGAAAAAGCCCCAGGTGATCAACGCCAGGGTGATCACGGCCAGTACGACACGCACGGTCAAGGCAGTGACGAGGCGGTTGGAGTTGCCCTCGTCCTTGACCAGAAAGAACAAGCCACTGAACAGGCTCACGACAGTCGCGATCAGCATCAGGGCAATGGCTGCTTTGAGCATGGTCTGGCTCCTGGGCTTTTACGGAAGGGGCGGGCAATGAAAACAAGTATAGCCAGCGCCATAAAACAGTTTCGCCCAGGGATCGCGCCAACGCTGGTGGTGTTGGTGCTGCTGCCGTTGATGGTGGGGTTGGGGTTCTGGCAACTGTCGCGCGGGCATGAAAAGCAGGCGTTGCTCGACAGCTATGCCGAGCGTCGCGCGGCTGCGCCGATGAGCAGTGAGCAACTCAATGACACGGCGGATCCGGCGTTTCGCCGTGTGCATCTACGCGGGCAGTTCGACGCCGAGCACAGCGTGCTGCTCGACAACCGCATGCGCGACGGCAGGGCAGGCGTCGAGCTGTTGCAACCCTTCCACGACCAGGCCAGTGGCCAGTGGCTGTTGCTCAACCGTGGCTGGCTACCCTGGCCGGACCGGCGCACCCCACCCGCCTTCACCACCCCTGAACAACCGTTGAATCTCGACGCGTGGGTGTATGTCGCCCCCGGCGAAACCTTCCAGCTGCATGCCGACCCGGCCGGCGCGCCATGGCCGCGTTTGCTCACCGCGCTACACCCCGCCGCGCTATGGGCCGAACTGGGTCGTAGCGGTTTTGCCTACGAACTGCGGGCCGAGGCCGGGCCTGGTACATACGAAACTTCCTGGTCGGTGGTCGCCATGGGCCCGGAAAAACACTTGGCCTATGCCGTGCAATGGTTCGCCATGGCGCTGGCGTTGCTCGCGCTTTACCTCTACCTCGGATGGCACAACACAAAGGAGACGCCCCATGGCAGCGGCCACGAATCCACTCAACATGTCTGAACTGCCTGATCGGCGCAAAGGCCGCTGGCAGCTGCTGCTGATCTTGCTGATGGTGATCGGCCCGATGGTGCTGGCCACCTTTATGTACAAGCTGCAGTTCTGGGTGCCTGACAGTCGCAGCTACCACGGCGAGATGATCGGCAACGGCCAGACCCGTGCCGATATTGGCGTGCAGGCCGATGAACAGCGCTGGCAACTGCTGGTGACCGCGCCCACCGCTTGTGCCACCGATTGCCAGCAACTGGTGTACCTCGCGCGCCAATTGCAGATCGGCCTTGGGCGCGACGCGTCCCGCGCCAGCCATGCCTTGGCCAGTGCGCAAGCGGTCGACGCCGCTTACGAGGCCAAGTTGAAGACCGAGTACCCACAACTGCAGCGTTACTCCCTGGATGTTTCGACGTTCACCAAAAACGCCGCCGCGCCGGGTGAGGCGCAGCTTTGGATCGTCGACCCCCACGGCAACCTGGTGCTGCGCTACGACGCCAGGGTCAAGGGCAAGGATTTGCTTAACGACCTGCGCCACCTGCTGAAACTGTCGAACATCGGATAAGGGCATTGTCATGGCCAAACCTGGATTTCGCCTCGCGTTGTTTGCCACCTTGCTGGCACTGATCGTCGTACTGCTCGGCGCCTATACCCGCCTGACCCATGCCGGCCTCGGTTGCCCGGATTGGCCGGGCTGCTACGGTTTTATCAGCGTGCCGCAAAGCGAAGCCCAGCTGGCCCATGCCCAATTGCATTTCCCGGATACGCCGGTGGAGGCCGACAAGGGGTGGGCCGAGATGACCCATCGCTACTTCGCCGGCACCTTGGGCTTGCTGATCGTATTGCTGGCGGCGCGCTCGTGGCGTCATCGGCGCGACCCAGGCCAGCCAGTGAAGTTGCCGCTGTTCGTGTTGGCGGTGGTGTTTGCCCAGGCGGTGTTCGGCATGTGGACGGTGACCTTGAAACTGTGGCCGCAGGTGGTGACGAGCCATCTGCTGGGCGGCTTTGCCACCTTGAGCCTGTTGTTTTTGCTGACGCTGCGTTTGTCCGGCGTACTGCCGGCGTTAATCGTGCCCAAGCGCCTGCAGTATTGGGCGACAGCAGGGCTGGTGCTGGTGATCGGGCAAATCGCCCTGGGTGGTTGGGTAAGCTCCAATTATGCGGCGGTGGCGTGTGTCGACTTGCCAACCTGCCATGGAGAATGGTGGCCGGCGGCGGATTTTGCCAATGGGTTTCACCTGACTCAGCACATTGGCCCCAACTACCTGGGCGGCCAACTCGACAGCGAGGCGCGCACGGCCATTCACCTGACCCATCGTATAGGTGCGGTGCTGGTGACCCTGGTGCTGCTGGGCCTGGCCTGGCAGTTGCGCGCCGTGGGCATGACGCGGCTTGCGGGCCTGCTGTTGATCGCCTTGGCCGCGCAGATCAGCCTGGGCCTGAGCAATGTGGCTTTCGGCCTGCCGTTGCCAGTGGCGGTCGGTCATAACGCCGGCGGCGCAGCGCTGTTGCTGACGCTGGTACTGGTCAATTATCACGCGCGCACCAGCCTGGTTCGGGTGCGTCATCAATTGCCCTTTGGCTGGCGCTTCAGCCCGCGCAAACCTGTAGCGGGCCTCATCACCCTTAAAGGAGAGATGCCATGGCGACCTTGATCGGCGCGCGTCACGGCCAGGCGATCTGGCGCGACTACCTGGAGCTGACCAAGCCGAAAGTGGTGGTGCTGATGCTTATCACCTCCCTGGTGGGGATGTTCCTCGCCACCCGCGCCGGGGTGCCGTGGACCGTGCTGGTGTTCGGCAACCTGGGCATCGGCCTGTGCGCGGGCGGCGCGGCGGCGGTCAACCATGTGGTGGATCGGCGCATCGATGCCGTGATGGCGCGTACCCACAAGCGACCTCTGGCGCAAGGCCGCGTGTCGCCTGTGGCGGCATTGGCTTTTGCTTTGTTTCTGGCCGTTGCCGGCCTGGCACTGTTGCTGGCCTTTACCAACCCGCTGGCGGCCTGGCTGACGTTGGCATCGCTGCTGGGCTACGCGGTGATCTACACCGGCTTTCTCAAGCGCGCGACGCCGCAGAATATTGTCATCGGCGGCTTGGCCGGTGCCGCGCCGCCACTCTTGGGCTGGGTGGCCGTGACCGGGCATGTCAGCGCCGAGCCGCTGCTGCTGGTACTGATCATCTTCGCCTGGACCCCGCCGCATTTCTGGGCCCTGGCCATTCACCGCAAGGAAGAATACGCCAAGGCCGATATCCCGATGCTGCCCGTCACTCATGGCGAGCACTACACCAAGGTGCATATCCTGCTCTACACCTTCGCCCTGCTGGCGGTGAGCCTGATGCCCTATGTCATCCACATGAGCGGCCCGCTGTACCTGGGGTGTGCGCTGGTATTGGGCGGGCGCTTTCTGCAATGGGCCTGGGTGTTGTACCGTGGCGGTCGGCCGCACGCGGCGATCAGCACGTTCAAGTACTCTATCTGGTACCTGTTCCTGCTGTTTATCGCCCTGCTCGTAGACCACTACTTATTGTTGAACCTATGACTCGAACTCAAAAAACCGTCTTCATCCTGGTGGCCATCGTCGCGTTGATCATAGGCCTGACCGTTAACAAAGTGCTGTCGGGCAAAGGCCAGGGCGACCCTACCGCGCTGATTGACGCTGGCATTATCCTGCTGCCGCAAAGCCGCCAGCTGCCGCCGGTAACCATGACCAACCAGGACGGCCAGCCGGTGCTGATCAATGAGTTGAAGGGTAAGTGGAGCCTGCTGTTCTTCGGGTACACCTTCTGCCCGGACATCTGCCCGACCACCCTCGCCCAACTGCGCCAGATCAAGAGCGAACTGCCCAAAGAGGCTGTGGATAAGTTGCAAGTGATTCTGGTCAGCGTCGATCCGAACCGCGACACCCCGGCCCAGCTCAAGCAGTACCTGGGGTACTTCGACCCGCAATTCGAAGGCCTGACCGGCGCGAATGTGGACGATGTGCAAAAGGTCTCGAACGCAGTGAGCATCCCGTTCATCCCGGCGGACACCAGCAAGCCCAACTACACCGTCGACCACAGCGGCAACCTCGCGCTGATCGGGCCGGATGGTACGCAGCGTGGGTTTATTCGTGCGCCGCTGAACAACCAGAAGCTGGTGGCGCAGTTGCCGGGGCTACTGCAGCGTAAATAGTGCGACACAAAATAAATGTGGGGCTTGCTCGCGAATACGTCGGCCCAGCAAACATTGATGTTGACTGACCCACCGCTTTCGCGAGCAAGCCCGCTCCCACATTTTTGATCTCCATCAGGCAGGAGATCGGGCCTTGCAGGTCGAAATCAGAACGCCGGCTTGATCGCGCCTTTGTACTTATCTTCGATGAACGTCTTCACTTCTGGCGTGTGCAGGGCGGCTACCAGCTTCTTCACGGCGTCCGAATCCTTGTTGTCTTCGCGGGTGACCAGAATGTTCACGTAAGGCGAGTCATTGCCTTCGATCACCAGGGCGTCCTTGGCAGGGTCCAGCTTGGCTTCCAGGGCGTAGTTGGTGTTGATCAGCGCCAGGTCGACCTGGGTCAGCACGCGCGGCAGGGTGGCGGCTTCCAGTTCGCGGAACTTCAAATTTTTCGGGTTGGCGGTGATGTCCTTGATGGTCGACAGGATGTCGGTCGGGTCCTTCAGGGTGATCAGGTTGTGCTTGGCCAACAGCAACAGCGCACGGCCGCCGTTGGTGGCGTCGTTGGGGATAACAACGTTGCCGCCGCTTGGCAGGTCTTCCAGCTTCTTGTACTTGCTGGAGTAGGCGCCCAAAGGCTCCAGGTGCACCGCGCCGACGCTCACCAGGTGAGTGCCTTTGGTCTTGTTGAACTCATCCAGGTACGGCTGGTGCTGGAAGAAGTTGGCGTCCAGGCGTTTTTCGGCCACTTGTACGTTGGGTTGTACGTAGTCAGTGAACACCTTGATTTGCAGGTCCACGCCTTCTTTGGCCAGGGCAGGTTTCACGAATTCCAGGATTTCTGCATGTGGCACCGGCGAGGCAGCGACCGTGATGGTCTCGGCGTGGGCGGAAAACGCGGCAACGGCGGCGAAAGCAACCAGTAGTTTTTTCATCCAACAAGCTCCTTGTTCGGGCATGTGCCGGCGTTGGGCCGGCAATGGCCGTTATTTTCGAGAATAGTGCGTCACCAGCTTGTCGCCGATGGTCTGCAGAATTTGTACCAGCACAATCAACATCACCACGGTGACGACCATGACGTCGTCCTGGAAGCGCTGGTAGCCATAACGGATCGCCAGGTCCCCCAGTCCGCCGGCACCCACGACGCCGGCCATGGCGGTGTAGCCGACCAGCGCGATGGCGGTAACGGTGATAGCGGCAATAATGCCAGGCTTCGCCTCGGGTAAAAGCGCCTTGGTGATGATCTGGCGGGTGGTCGCGCCCATGGCCTGGGTCGCTTCGATGATGCCGCGATCCACTTCCCGCAGCGCAGTTTCCACCAGCCGCGCGAAGAACGTCGAAGCGCCCACCACCAGCGGGGGTATCGCGCCGGCGACGCCGAGTGAAGTGCCGGTGATAAAGATCGTCGTAGGGATCATCACGATCAGCAGAATGATAAACGGCAGGGAGCGTATCGCGTTGACCACAAAGGCCAGCACTGCATACGTGGCTTTCTGTTCCAGCAATTGTCGCGGGCTGAACAGAAACAGCAGAACGCCCAGTGGAAGGCCGACCAGCACGGTGAAAAACAGCGAAGTGCCGAGCATCAGCAGGGTGTCGCCGGTGGCAACCCAGATGTCAGCCCAGTCCACTTTGTCGAAGTAATGCAGTAATACGTCCATTAACGCAGGACCTCCATGTGCACATCGGCCGCGGTAAAGCGGGCGAACGCCGCTTCCATATCACCGCCGGTGATGGCCAGGGTCAGTTGCCCGTAGGGGGTATCTTTTATGTGGTCGATTCGACCGGCCAGGATGCTGTAGTCCACCCCCGTTTCCCGTGCGACGGTACCCAGCAATGGTGCGTAGGTCGCTTCGCCTTGGAACGTGAGCCGCACGATACGGCCCGGTACATGGGCAAAGTCGTCGCGCTGCTCGCCTTCGTCGACCTGCTCGGCTTCCTGTACAAAGCGTTTGGTGGTCGGGTGCTTGGGGTGCAGGAACACATCGGCCACCGAGCCTTGCTCGACGATCACGCCAGCGTCCATCACTGCCACCTGGTCGCAGACGCGGCGGATCACGTCCATTTCATGGGTGATCAGCACGATGGTCAGCTTCAGCTCGCGGTTGATCTCGGCCAGCAGTTGCAGGACCGAGGCGGTGGTCTGCGGGTCGAGGGCGCTGGTGGCTTCGTCGCAGAGCAAGATCTTGGGCTTGGTCGCCAGGGCGCGGGCGATGCCGACACGCTGCTTCTGCCCGCCGGACAACTGCGCCGGGTATTTCCTGGCGTGGTCCGAGAGGCCAACGCGCGCGAGCAATTCGGCGACGCGCTGGTCGATGTCCTTGCGCGACAGTTCGCCGGCCAGGGTAAGCGGCAGTGCCACGTTATCGGCGACGGTCTTGGACGCGAGCAGGTTGAAGTGCTGGAAGATCATCCCGACCTGCTGACGGAAGCGGCGTAGGCCGTTGGCGTCCAGGGCGGTGACTTCTTCGCCGTCGACCGTGATCTGGCCGCCACTGGGTTCTTCCAGGCGGTTGATCAGGCGCAGCAGGGTACTCTTGCCCGCGCCTGAGTGGCCGATGAGGCCAAACACCTGGCCGCTTTCGACGCGCAGGCTGGTGGAATGCAGGGCGGGGATATCCCTACCGGCGACGCGGTAGGTTTTATGGACGTTTTGAAACTCGATCACGTAGCGAACCTTGTGGGGCGCATGGAAAAGGGATCAGCGGTTAGCCGGGCGCGCATTTTAGCCTGTCCGTATAGCGTTTCTTAGCATTTATTTCTTATTCAACCAGCGATTTGGCAATAACGCGATCAAAGGTCATAAAAAAGGAACGGCCTAAAACACCATCAGTCACTACTTAGGCAACGCGATTTCCCAGGTGCCGTGCCTGGGGTTTTGCTCAAACGAGCCGGGGACCGCTCTGGCCACTTTGAATAAGGAGTTTTGACTGATGAGCACCAAGAAGCCAGCTACCCCGCCTAAGAGTGAACTGGCGGGCACCGATACCCTGGACCGTGGCAATACCAATGCCAAGCTGCAGGCCCTGGAAGAATTCCGCTCCGACGCGACCGGCCAGGCACTGCGCACCAACCAAGGCGTGAAGATTTCCGACAACCAGAACAGCTTGAAGGTCGGCGCTCGCGGGCCGTCGCTGCTGGAAGATTTCATCATGCGTGAAAAGATCACGCACTTTGACCATGAGCGCATCCCGGAGCGCATCGTGCATGCCCGCGGTACGGGTGCCCATGGCTATTTCCAGAGTTATGGAGACCATTCGGCGTTGACCAAGGCCGGGTTCCTGCGCACGCCTGAGCATAAAACGCCGGTATTCGCGCGCTTCTCCACCGTGCAGGGCCCGCGCGGCTCCGGTGATACGGTGCGCGACGTGCGCGGTTTCGCGGTGAAATTCTTCACCGAAGAAGGCAACTTCGACCTGGTGGGCAACAACATGCCGGTGTTTTTCATTCAGGATGCGATCAAGTTTCCTGACTTTGTGCACGCGGTAAAGCCTGAGCCACACAACGAAATTCCCACGGGCGGCTCGGCCCACGATACGTTCTGGGATTTTGTCTCGCTGCAGCCTGAGTCGGCGCACATGGTGATCTGGGCCATGTCTGACCGAGCCATTCCAAAAAGCCTGCGCGCCATGCAGGGTTTTGGTGTGCACACCTTTCGCCTGATCAACACCGAAGGCAAATCGAGCTTCGTGAAGTTCCACTGGCGACCCAAGGTCGGCACCTGCTCCCTGGTGTGGGACGAAGCGCAAAAGCTTGCGGGTAAGGATACCGACTACCACCGTCGTGACCTGTGGGAGTCCATCGAGATGGGCGACTACCCCGAGTGGGAGTTGGGGGTGCAGATCGTCGCGGAAGAGGATGAGCACGCATTCGATTTTGACTTGCTGGACCCCACCAAGATCATCCCTGAAGAACTGGTGCCTATCACGCCGCTGGGCAAAATGGTGCTTAACCGCAACCCGGACAACTTCTTCGCCGAAGTCGAGCAGGTGGCATTCTGCCCAGGGCATATCGTGCCGGGTATCGACTTCACCAACGACCCCTTGCTGCAAGGCCGTCTGTTTTCCTACACGGATACGCAGATCAGCCGGCTGGGCGGACCGAACTTCCATGAGATCCCGATCAACCGGCCGGTCGTACCGTTCCACAACGGCCAGCGCGATGCTCAGCACCGTACGGTCATCGACAAGGGGCGTGCTGCGTACGAACCGAACTCGATCGACGGTGGCTGGCCGAAAGAAACCCCGTCGGCGGCTCAGGACGGCGGTTTCGAAACCTATTACGAGCGCGTCGACGCCAACAAGGTGCGCGAGCGCAGTGAGTCGTTCGGCGACCATTTCTCCCAGGCCACGCTGTTTTTCAACAGCATGAGCGACCATGAGAAAGAACACATCATTGCGGCCTACAGCTTCGAGTTGGGCAAGGTGGAGCGCGAGTTTATCCGTGCCCGTCAAGTGAACGAGATTCTGGCCAATATCGACTTGACGTTGGCCCAGCGCGTCGCGCAGAACCTCGGTTTGCCGGCACCGACCAAGGGCACAGTGCCTGCGCGTGAGACGTCGCTGAAAGAATCGCCGGCCTTGAGCCAGGTGAACTTGCTGTCGGGCGATATCAAAACGCGCAAAGTGGCGATTCTTGCGGCGAACGGCGTGGACGGCGCCGCGATTGACGCGCTGAAAAAGGCGCTGGAGGCCGAAGGTGCACATGCCAAGTTGCTGGGGCCGACCTCGGCGCCGGTGACGACGGCGGATGGCAAGACCTTGCCGGTGGATGCGTCGATGGAAGGCATGCCGTCCATTGCGTTTGACGCCGTGTTTATCCCGGGCGGCAAGGAGTCGGTGAAAGCGCTGAGTGCAGACGGTGTAGCGCTGCATTACGTGCTGGAAGCGTACAAGCACCTGAAGGCGATTGCCGTGGCCAGTGACGTGAAGCCATTGCTGGATATGCTGAAGCTCGAGGCGGATGCGGGGCTGATCGTAGGTGCGGATGCGAAGGCGTTCAAGGCGTTCTTCGCGGCGATTGCCCAGCACCGGGTCTGGGATCGTGAACCGAAGGCCAAGGCGATTCCGGCTTAAACCTTCCGCTGTTTTTTAAATCGTCTTCGCGAGCAAGCCCGCTCCCACATTTGGAACGCATTCCAATGTGGGAGCGGGCTTGCTCGCGAAGGGTGTTATTGAGTCTTGCGCGGAATCAGCACAATCTGCGCCGGAATTTTCTTCAGGATCTGCCGGTGAATTTTCAGGTCGTACCCCGAATCAATCCGTTTCACCCGTTTGGTCAGCAAGGTGGCCAACCACGGGTAATCCTCGGTGCGCGGCGCCTGGATGCTCACGTCGCACTGGTAATTCACCACATCGGTGGCGATCGCATCGAGCTGATGGCGTAGCGCTTCGATATCGGTGAGGTTCAGCGCCACGGTGGTGCTTGGCGCGGCCGGGTCGATGACCTTGGCGGCGGGCTTGGCTTCGGCGGCTTTCAGGGCCTCCTCGGCTTTATCCAGCTCGGCTTTGCGTGCGTGGGTGATGGCGCTGTTGACGCCGCCGGTCAGTGCCGGTGCCTTGGGCATCAGCGCGCGGGCGCGGCTCAGGGCGGTGGCGGCGGCGTTGACATCGCCTTTTTGCAGCACGATCTGGCTGCGTTGCAGGTAAGCCTCGGCCAATTGGCGTTGGTAGGCTTCGAGTGCCGGGTCATTGGGCGATTGGGCCTGCAGCGCCGCAAGTTGGTCTTCGGCGGTGGCCAGCTCGCTGCTGGCCAGGTTTTGCTCCAGCTGCGCGATGGCGGCAGCGCGCGGGTCCGAGGCCTCGGGGGCTACGGGCGGTGTGCTTTGACAGGCGCCCAGCAGCAGGGAAAATGCGGCAAGGAGCAGATAACGGGAGGTGAACGGCTTCATTCCTGCGACTCTCTATTTGCGCAAAAAGCGAGCAAGTCTACACCCCTCGACGGGGCAGGACAAAACTCAGCAGAAACAGGGCGGCGGCCGTGACCACAATCGATGGTCCGGCCGGTGTGTCCTTGAACCACGACAAGGCCAGGCCCCCGCACACCGCCAGCATCCCCAGCAGGCTTGCACCCATCGCCATCTGCTCCGGTGAGCGGGCGTGGCGCTGCGCGGCGGCCGCAGGAATGATCAGCAGCGATGTGATCAACAATACGCCGACAATCTTCATTGCGACAGCGATCACCACGGCGATCAACAACATCAGGGCCATGCGCAGGGCGGATACGGGCAAGCCTTCGACCCTGGCCAACTCTTCATGCACCGTAATCGCCAGCAATGGGCGCCACAGGGCCACCAGCGCGGCCAGCACGGCCGCGCTGCCGCCGAGTATCCAGGCCAGGTCGGTAGGGCTGATCGCCAGCAGGTCGCCGAACAGGTAAGCCATCAGGTCGATGCGCACTTCATGCATAAAGCTCAGGACCACCAGGCCCAGGGACAGGGTGCTGGGCGCCAAAATGCCCAGCAGGGTGTCGGAGGCCAGGGGTTGGCGTTGTTGCAGGGCCACCAGCAGCACCGCCAGGAGCAGGCAACCGACCGTCACAGCGATGGTCGGGCTGACATCCAGCAAAAAGCCCATGGCCACGCCCAGCAGCGCGGCATGCGACAACGTGTCGCCAAAATATGCCATGCGCCGCCAGACCACGAACGAGCCCAGCGGGCCCGCCACCAGCGCCAGAGCCAAGCCTGCCAGCAGGGCGTAGAGCAGAAAATCAGCCATGCTTGCAGCTATCTCCATGAACGTGGGTATGGGGTGTGGCGGGGTCATCGACCACAGCGCCATGCAGGTCGTGGGCGTGGTCGTGATGGTGGTGGTAGATCGCCAGGCTCTGGGCGTTCTTGCCGAACAGCTCGACAAACGCCGGGTCGCCGCTGACCTGTTCCGGGTGGCCGGAGCAGCACACGTGACGGTTGAGGCACACCACCTGGTCGGTGGTGCTCATCACCAGGTGCAAGTCGTGGGAAACCATCAGCACGCCGCAGCCATGGCGGTCGCGCAGGCGCGTGATCAGGCTATACAGCTCGGCTTGGCCGGCGACGTCGACACCTTGTACGGGCTCATCGAGTACCAGCAACTGCGGCTCGCGCAACAGAGCGCGGGCCAGCAGCACGCGCTGCATTTCACCGCCGGAGATACTCTGCACCGGGCTGTCGATCACCTGCTCGGCACCGACTTCCTTGAGGGCGGCCTGCGCGCGGGCGCGGTCCACACCGGGCACCAGGCGCAGGAAGCGCAGCACGGAGAGCGGTAAGGTTGGATCGACATGCAGCTTTTGCGGCATATAGCCGACGCGCAGCTTGGGCTTGCGCCACACACTGCCGCTGTCGGGCTTGAGCAGGCCCAGTACGGCGCGCACCAGGGTGGTCTTGCCGGCGCCGTTGGGGCCGATCAGGGTGACGATCTGCCCCGGCTCCACGCTCAGTGCGATGTTATCCAGCACGGCTTGCCCGGCGAACGTGACCCCAACCTGCTCCAGGCGGATTAACGCGTTGCTCATCAAGCCCCCTGGCAGCCCGAGCACAGACCGATCACTTCGACCGTTTGCCCTTCGACCTTGAAACCGACATCGGCGGAACTCCTGATGATCGCGTCGCTGATGCTTTTTTGTTCAAGCTCGATGGCGGCATGGCATTCGCGGCAGATCAGGAACTGGCCCTGGTGTGCGTGTTCCGGGTGGTTGCAGCCGACGAACGCGTTGAGCGAGGCGATACGGTGCACCAAGCCGTTTTCCAGCAGAAAATCCAGCGCGCGGTAAACCGTGGGTGGCGCGGCGCGGCGGCCGTCCTGCTCACTGAGCACGCCGAGGATGTCGTAGGCACCCAGCGGCTTATGGCTCTGCCACACCAGTTCCAGCACGCGCCGACGCAGGGCAGTCAGGCGCAGACCTTTCTGCGCGCACAGGGTGTCGGCCTCCGACAGCGCGGTATGCACGCAGTGAGAATGGTCGTGGGGACGGCTGGCAAGCGGTGTTTTAGGCATGAGCGGCGACAGATATTTGATAGAGACGTTATTATGTTACCCGTTCCTACGCCATTGAGTGGTCATCGTGTCCCGACTTTTTCCCGTTTTTGTCGTATTTGTCACCAGTTTGTTCATCGCAGGCCAGGCGCAGGCCGAGGTCAAGGTACTGACCAGCATCAAGCCATTACAGTTGATTGCCGCGGCGGTGCAGGACGGGGTGGCGGTTCCCGAGGTGTTGCTGCCGCCGGGCGCGTCGCCACATAACTTCGCATTGCGTCCATCCGACGTACGGCGCGTACAGTCGGCGGATCTGTTGTATTGGATTGGGCCGGATATGGAAACCTTCCTGCCTCGCGTGCTGAAAGGACGTAACGCCGAAACCGTGGCCGTGCAGGACCTTGCGGGGATGAAACTGCGCCGTTTCGGCGAAGATAGCCACTCTCATGGCGACGAAGCGGACGAGCATGATCATGATCATCGTCCAGGCAGCGTGGATGCGCATTTGTGGTTATCGACGGTGAACGCACGGGTGATCGCAGCGCGCATGGCGGCTGACCTCAGTCAGGCTGACCCGGCGAATGCCGAGCGTTATCAGCGCAACGCGCAGGCCTTTGAGGGGCGCCTTGACGCGCTGGATACGCGCTTGAAGAAGCGTTTGGCCGGCGTCGAGGGCAAACCTTATTTTGTATTCCACGAAGCCTTTGATTACTTCGAAGACGCTTACGGCTTGAAGCATGCCGGCGTGTTCAGTGTTGCCGCCGAAGTACAGCCTGGCGCCCAGCATGTGGCCGCCATGCGTACGCGTTTGCAGGAAGTCGGCAAGACCTGTGTGTTCAGTGAGCCGCCACTGCGGCCGCGTCTGGCCGAGACGCTGGTGGCCGGTTTGCCGGTGAAGCTGGCAGAGCTGGATGCGCTGGGTGGCTATACCCCGGCGACGGCGCAGGGGTATGAGCAGGTGCTGGAGAAGCTTGGGAACGACTTGGCAGGGTGTCTGGAGTCGCTGTAACGGGCTGCACAGACCTCATGCAGGAGCAGGCAAGCCAGCTCCTTTGTTCTGACCTTTAAAGCGCGAACGGCAGTTGCACCGTGACCTGCTGGCGTTGCGCCAAGCGATGCTCGAACTCCGCCGGGTCGTGAATCAACACATCCTGCCCTGCAAACGACTCCGCCGCGATCAGGCGTGACAGCCAGAAGCGCACGCAGGCTACACGCAACATCGTTGGCCATAGTTGCGCCTCCTTTGCCGTGAACGGCCGCAGCCCGGCGTAGGCGCCCAGTAAGGCGCGGGCGCGTTGCCCATCGATCACGCCTTCGGCGTCCGAGCACCAGTCATTCAGGGCGATGGCCACGTCGTACAGCATCGGGCCGGAGCAGGCGTTGTAGAAGTCGATCAGGCCCGTCAGGTGCGTGCCTTCGAACATCGCGTTGTCGCGGAACAGGTCGGCATGGACGTTGGCGCGAGGCAGGGCCAGGATCTGCGCTTTGTGCGCCTCAATCTCATCGAGTGCATCGCGTAGCAGGCGTTGCTGGGCGTCGTTCAGGTGTGAAATCAACTGCGCGCCTTCGCGGAGCATCCAGTCCAGCCCGCGGTCGGTCTTGCGTTCCAGCACCTTCTCGCCTTGGGTGGCCAGGTGCAGGTGGGCGAGCAACTCGCCCACCTGGGCGCAATGCTGGGCATTGGCCTGCTTGATGTGCTTGCCGGCCAGGCGCGGCTGCAGCAGTGCAGGCTTACCGGCCAGCTCGCGCAGGGCCACGCCGTCGGTGGTGCGCAGGGCGTAAGGCACCGGCAGGTCGGCGTCGTGGAGCACGTCGAGCAGTTCGATGAAGAACGGCATTTCCGCGACCGGGCCGCGCTCAACCAGGGTCAGGACGAACTCGCCCTGTTCCAGGCTGATAAAGAAATTGGTGTTTTCGCTACCGGCGGCGATCCCCTGGAAGTCGAGCAGGCGGCCAAGCCCGTAAGGGGCAAGAAAGGTTTCCAGCTCGGGCCGAGCCAGGGGGGTGAACACAGACATGGTTAAAACTGCCAGTACGGGCGCCGCACTGCACGGCGCCAATTGAAGTTAAGAAATCATTTCCATTCGAAGATCTTCCATGACGGGATCAGCATATTCGGCTGGTCAGAGCGGATGAAGTTCGCGTCGGTTCCGTCCGCGCGCACCAGGAAATACGGTGGAAAGCCTTTTTTGGTGATCTTGATTGCGTACAGGAAACCGTTTTGGCGGTATTCCTGGATAGTTCTGTCGCCTTCCCTGCGAATGGTAACGTCCGGACTGCCCGAAGGCGCGCTGTCTGCCGCCATGGCAGCCATCGGAACGAGTGCGATCAGGCCGGTCAACAGCAGGCGATTGAATGTACGCATGATAACCTTGTCCCTTTGTTTTCATTGGTCCGGCTATTCTAGCGCCAGACCCGCCGAAAAGGTTGATCCTGCTCATGAGCCAAGCACCCCTCGTCCTGGTGGACGGTTCTTCTTATCTATACCGTGCCTTTCACGCACTGCCACCGTTGACCACCTCCAAAGGCCTGCCGACCGGTGCGGTCAAGGGCGTGTTGAACATGCTCAAGAGCCTGCGCAAGCAGTACCCGGACAGCCCCTTTGCGGTGGTGTTCGACGCCAAGGGTGGGACCTTTCGCGATGAAATGTTCGCCGAATACAAGGCCAATCGCCCGAGCATGCCCGATGACATGCGCCTGCAGATCGAGCCGCTGCACCAGAGCGTGATCGCCCTGGGCTTCCCGTTGTTGTGTGTCGAAGGCGTCGAGGCCGACGACGTGATCGGCACCCTGGCCCGCAGCAGCGCGGCCGCCAGCCGACCGGTGGTGATTTCTACCGGCGACAAGGACATGGCGCAATTGGTCGACGGGCACATTACCTTGGTCAACACCATGACCGGTAGTGCCATGGATGTGGACGGCGTAAAGGAGAAATTTGGCGTCGCTCCGGAGCAGATCATCGACTATCTGGCGTTGATGGGCGATTCGTCCGACAACATCCCAGGTGTTCCGGGCATTGGTCCCAAGACGGCTTCCGGCTTGCTGGTGGGTGTAAATGGCGGCCTCAAAGAGCTCTATGAGCAACTGGATATCGTGCCGACCCTGCCGATCCGCGGCGCCAAGACCTTGCCGGCCAAGCTCGAAGAGCATCGGGAGATGGCGTTCCTTTCCTACCAGTTGGCCACGATCAAGGTCGATGTGCCGTTGGACGTGGGCCTGGAGGACCTGCACCTGATCGAGCCGGACCGCGAAAAACTCCTGGAGCTGTATGCCCTCCTGGAATTCAAAAGCTGGTTTGATGAGATTCAGCGCGATGCCAAGCGTGTCGAGCTCAAGGCAGCCACGGCTGCCGAGCCTGCCGCGCAAGAAAGCGTTGAGACGGCCACGCCGGTACCCGTGGACGCGGTCTACACCACCATTCTCGACCAGGCCACATTCGAACTCTGGCTGAGGAAGCTCAACGAAGCGAAGTTGTTCGCTTTCGACACCGAAACCACCGGGATCGACGCTCATCAGGCGCAATTGGTCGGCGTTTCTTTTGCCGTACAGCCCCATGAAGCGGCCTACATCCCGCTGACCCACTCTTACATCGGGGTGCCGCAACAGTTGGATCGTGACACCGTGTTGCTGGCGTTGAAGCCGCTGCTGGAAGACCCGACCAAGCTCAAGGTCGGCCAGCACGCCAAGTTCGACATGAACATCCTGGCCAACTGCGCCATCGGCGGTGACCCTGCGCACGGCATTAACGTGCGCGGTATCGCCTTCGACACCATGCTTGAGTCCTATGTATTGAATGCCACCGCTACCCGTCATGACATGGACAGCCTGGCGAAGAAGTACCTGGATTACGACACCGTCAGTTTTCAGGACATCGCCGGCAAGGGCGCCAAGCAGCTGACGTTCGACCAGATCCCGCTTGAGCAAGCCGGGCCTTATGCCGCCGAAGATGCCGATGTGACCCTGCGCCTGCATCAGGCACTGTACGCCCAACTGGCCGCCATACCCCGCCTGGCCAGTGTGCTCACCGACATTGAAATGCCGCTGGTGCCCGTGTTGGCGCGCATCGAACGCCAGGGTGCGCTGGTGGATGCCGAGTTGCTCGGCGTGCAGAGCATCGAACTGGGCAACAAGATGGTCGAATTGGAACGCCAGGCGTTCGAGATCGCAGGTGAGCCGTTCAACCTCGGCTCGCCCAAGCAACTGGGGGCGATCCTCTACGAGAAGCTCGGGCTGCCGGTGCTGAAGAAGACAGGCAAGGGGCAAGCCTCCACCGCTGAGGAAGTGCTGGCCAAGCTGGCCGAAGATGACTATCCGCTGCCCAAGGTGCTGATGCAGTACCGCAGCATGAGCAAGCTGAAAAGCACCTACACCGACCGCCTGCCGGAGCAGATCAACCTGCGCACCCAGCGTATTCACACCTCCTATCACCAGGCGGTGGCGGCCACCGGACGCTTGTCTTCCAGTGATCCGAACCTGCAGAACATCCCGGTGCGCACCGCCGAAGGGCGGCGCATCCGCCAGGCATTTGTCGCGCCCAAGGGCTACAAATTGCTGGCGGCCGACTATTCGCAGATCGAATTGCGGATCATGGCGCACCTGTCGAAGGACGAGGGGCTGATGAACGCCTTCCGCCATAACCTGGATGTGCATGCGGCCACGGCCGCCGAAGTGTTCAAGGTTGAGTTGGGAGCGGTCACGTCGGATCAGCGTCGCAGCGCCAAGGCGATCAACTTTGGCCTGATCTACGGCATGGGCGCCCAGAAGCTTGGCAAGGACATTGGTGTCGATACCAAGACGGCCAAGGCGTATATCGATGTGTATTTTGCCCGCTATCCAGGGGTTCGTGAGTATATGGAGCGCACTCGCGCGCAGGCTTCCGACCAGGGCTACGTGGAGACCTTCTTCGGGCGTCGGCTGTACTTGCCGGACATCCATTCCAACAAACCCCAGGAGCGCGCGGCGGCGGAGCGCACCGCGATCAACGCGCCCATGCAGGGCACGGCGGCCGACATCATCAAGAAAGCCATGGTGCTGGTGGACAACTGGCTGACCGACTCGGGCCTGGATGCCAAGGTCATCCTGCAGGTACACGACGAACTGGTGCTTGAGGTGCGTGAGGATCTGGTTGCAGAAGTCAGCGAGAAGATCCGTGAACACATGAGCGCTGCTGCGCAGTTGGATGTGCCGTTGCTGGTGGAAGTGGGCGTGGGTGATAACTGGGACGAAGCGCACTGATTTCGCGGCCTTGCCGCCGCTGGGGAGGGTGGCAAGGTGCTTTAGATCGGAAATCTCCGTCAGTTATTTCCAATAGTTTTCCAACCTGCCGGAACTTAACCCGTGAACTGCTACTCAGAGTTACTGAATGGGTGGTGAAGCCCTTCAATGCTCCTATGTTGTGTTAAGTGTTGGCAGATATCTGGACCCCGCCCTAGCGGTCCGGAACTTGAACCCCGAACTTCCCCTCCCCATAAGAAGTCCGGGGTTTTTTTTGCCCGCGCAAAAGTTATTCGGCGGCTTCCGCGCCTTTATCGGCCAATTCCATCCAGCCAGCCAGTACCGTGTAGGCTTCTTCCAGGCCCATGCGCTTTGGCGCCGAGAACAGCTGGATGGTGATCGCATCACCCCATCCTTTACGAATCTCGGCCTGCACTTTGAGCAAAGTATTCTTGGCGGCGCCGTAGGTGAGCTTGTCGGCTTTGGTCAGCAGGATATGCATCGGCATGCCGCTGGCGACCGCCCAATCGAGCATCAGCAGGTCGAAGTCGGTCATTGGATGACGGATGTCCATCATCAGAATCAAGCCCTTCAAGCTCTCCCGTCCACCCAGGTAAGCCTCCAGGTGACGCTGCCAGTGCAGCTTCAGCGGGATGGGTACTTTTGCATAACCGTAGCCCGGCAGGTCGACCAGACGCCGATCATCGTCTAGCTTGAAGAAATTGAGCAGTTGCGTGCGACCGGGGGTTTTCGAGGTGCGCGCCAGGCTGGCGTGGGTCAGCGTGTTCAGCGCGCTGGATTTGCCGGCGTTGGAGCGGCCGGCAAAGGCGACTTCAAAGCCTTCGTCATCGGGGCATTGGTCAACTTTGGCGGCGCTGAGCATGAAGGTGGACTGTTGGCACAGGCCGAGAATGGGATTCTTGAGTTGCATGGGATTTCCGATGTGGGCGGTGCCGAAAAAGGGTGCGGCAAGCAGTGTCGTTTCCGTTTCAGTAGCGCCAGTATATAATGCCGCAGATTTTGTGTGTGCTTTGTCCCAGCGAAGGATGATGCTCACGGGAGTGATAGACCTTTATTGCGCATTAGAACGCAAAACGCTCTCAAACCCTGAAAAGGTCGATGTATGACCAGATGGTTGCTCGCTGTCGGTGTTCTGGTTCCGCTTTAGGGCGCTCAGGCTACACAGGATCCGGAAGCGGTGTACAACCGAGTTTGCGTGGACACGCTGGTGCAACACGTGACCCAGGGTTTCAAGGCAATGCCGCCGCGTGGTTTGTGCATGGACTGCAGTACTGAGGATTACCAGGCCGTCATTGAGTTGATGGTGAGTGAACCCGGTAGATAACTCTTAAACCCTTAGCCGTAGTTGGATTAGCTGATGAACAAACTGATCGTGAGTCTGCTGTTGACCTTGGGCATCACCGGTGTTGCCCATGCTGCAGGCGACGCTACAGCGGGCCAGGCGAAAGCCGCCGTGTGTGGTGCTTGCCACGGACCGGATGGCAACAGCCCGGCGCCGAACTTTCCCAAACTGGCCGGCCAGGGTGAGCGTTACCTGACCAAACAGATGCAGGATATCAAGAGCGGCAAGCGCACGGTGCTGGAAATGACCGGCTTGTTGACCAACCTCAGCGATCAGGACCTGGCGGATATCGCAGCCTATTTCTCCAGCCAGAAGGGCAGCGTGGGAGCGACTGATCCTAAATTGGTGGCCCGTGGAGAGAAGCTGTTCCGCGGTGGCGACCTGGATAAAGGCCTGCCTGCCTGCACTGGCTGCCACTCGCCCAATGGCGCAGGTATCGCCGCCGCGGGCTTCCCGCACCTGAGCGGCCAGCACGCGCAGTACATCGCCAAACAGTTGACCGATTTCCGCAAGGAAGAAGCGGGCCGCACCAACGACGGCGATACGATGATCATGCGTACCATCGCCCGCAAGCTGAGCGACGAAGACATCGCCGCTGTCTCCAGCTACATTCAAGGCCTGCACTAAGCGCGCTAAGTTAACGCTCGATTAATCCCGCGATGCAAGCATAAAAAGGGTGGCCCAGGCCGCCCTTTTTTGTGGCCGGTGCCGTTACACTAACGAACTGATGCCCGCGTAGACCTGTCATACCTAAAGGTCGCGTGAGGCGACTTTATTTGCCCAGGAGTAAAGCATGCGTAATCTGATCCTCAGCGCCGCTCTCGTCACTGCCAGCCTCTTCGGCATGACCGCACAAGCTGCCGACGTGCCGCTTGAAGCCGGTAAGACCTACGTTGAATTGGCTAACCCGGTTCCGGTATCGGTACCAGGCAAGATCGAAGTAGTGGAGTTGTTCTGGTATGGCTGCCCGCATTGCTATGCTTTTGAACCGACCATCAACCCATGGGTTGAGAAGCTGCCAAAAGACGTGAACTTCAAGCGTATTCCGGCCATGTTCGGCGGCCCGTGGGATGCTCATGGTCAACTGTTCCTGACCCTCGAGGCCATGGGTGTGGAGCACAAGGTCCACGACGCGGTATTCAAGGCCATCCAGGAAAAAGGCAAGCGCCTGACCGAGGCGAAAGACATGGCTGACTTCGTAGCGACTCAAGGTGTCGACAAGGACAAGTTCCTCGCTACTTTCAACTCTTTCGCGATCAAGGGCCAGGTCCAGCAGGCCAAGGAACTCGCGAAGGCGTACGGTGTGCAAGGCGTACCGACCATGATCGTCAACGGCAAATACCGTTTCGACCTGGGCAGTACCGGTGGTCGTGAAGCCGCCCTCAATGTTGCTGACCAACTGATCGCCAAAGAGCGCGCAGCCAAGTAAGGGGCCCGTCATGCGCCGCTGGGGTACCGAACGCGTCGTTGGCCTGCACGATCCTCGGGTCAACGAGCATCACCTGGAGTCCACGGGCCTGGCGCCGGACAGCCGCTTGCGGCTGCTCAGTTTCAATATCCAGGTGGGCATCAGCACCGAAAAGTACCGGCATTACCTCACCCGTGGCTGGCAGCACTTGCTGCCCCACAACGGGCGGGCCGGTAACCTGCAGAAGATCGGCGACCTGTTGAATGATTTCGACCTGGTGGCCTTGCAGGAAGCCGACGGCGGCAGCATGCGCTCCGGCTATATCAACCAGGTGGAACATCTGGCGCAACTGGGTGCGTTCCCCTATTGGTATCAACAACTCAATCGCAACCTCGGGCGCCTGGCGCAGCACAGCAATGGCGTGCTCAGCCGCTTGAAGCCGTCGGCTATCGAGGATCACCCGTTGCCAGGCCCCAAGGGCCGCGGCGCGATCCTCGTGAGGTTCGGCGAAGGCCCGGAAGCCTTGGTCGTAGTGATGATGCACCTGGCGCTGGGCGCACGTACCCGCACCCTGCAACTGGCCTACATCCGAGAGCTGATTGGCAATTACAAGCACCAGGTGTTGATGGGGGACATGAATACCCACGCCAACGACCTGTTGCAGAATTCTCCGTTGCGCGACCTCGGGTTGCTGGCGCCGCAAGCCGAAGCCACGTTTCCCAGCTGGCGCCCGCAACGCTGTCTTGACCATATCCTGCTCAGTCCGACCCTCACGCTCGAAAGTGTGCAGGTGCTTGCGCAGCCTATCTCCGATCACCTGCCGGTCGCGGTAGAGATTCGTCTGCCGGGTTCGCTCACGGTTGATGCATTGCCCGCGTTGAGCCCAGGCACCAGCGGACCCCTTGCATGAGCGACGAAGCCCAGCGCTGGAAAGAAAAATACCTGTTAAGCATCGAGCAACAAGAAAAGCTCGAGCGCCGTTGGGCCGCCCGCCTCGACTTGCTGCGCCGGGGGCTGGTGCGTAGCACGCTGGCTGCGGAAGGTACCGACCGCGCGGTCGATCAATGCATGAAGGAAATGCGCGACGTCGTGCGTACCGACGACATGGACGCCGCCCTCGCCGCCTTGCTGCCGCGTTTGGAAAAAGCCGTGCTGGATTCGGAACAGCGTCGCGAAACCCGGATCGAGCAAATGAGCACCGCGCTGACTTCGCTGGTCACGCAGTTGCAAAAGCTGCCGTTGCCCCGTGAGGTGTCGCGCCCGCTGAAAACCTTTGCCAAGCAATTGGACGGGCGGGTCAGCCAGGCGCGTGAGATCCCCCTGTTGCTCAGCGAGTTGAGCGGCCTGCAAGGGCAGGCACTGGATAACCTGGAGCCGGAGGGCGAAACCACGCGCTCTGGGCCCGGGCTTCTACAGCGTCTGTTTGGTGCCCGGGACGTTTCAAACGAAGCGGTGGCAAGCGAACCGGCCCCCAGCCCGTCACCGCAAGCCGTGGTGCCCAAGCCCACAGCCGAGCCGCAGGAAGCCGAGCCCTCCGAGGCGCTGACACAAGCCTTGCGCGCCTTTGCGCCACAGCCCCAGCCAGAGCCTCTGCCGGCAATTATCGTGCAGCCAGAGCCCGCCGCAGCGCCAGCCAAGGTTGTCGAGGCAGCCAGCGAGACGTTTGTCTACGAAGCGCCTTCGCAAAGGGTCGCGGCAGCTGAAGCTATCGACACCGCCGTAGCGCCTGTCGAGCCCGAGGTGCCTGAGCCGCAGGCGGAAGAACCGGCCCCCGAAAGCGCCCTCGCGGCCTTTATCGAAGCGCCGCAGGCTCAGGGAGCGGTACCGGACGAAACGGTAATCGGCAGCCTCTCGCTCCCCCCGGTACTGGAAACCGAGGAGCCCGGCGCCGAAGAGCTGCAATCGGACGGCATCTATTCCTTGCCGGACTCGCCGGAGCCGTCCTACAGTTCTGTGGCCAAGCATATCGAAGACACCCTGCTCGGGCTGCTGGAAGAGCTGTCTCTGCCCGAGCGCCATCGGCCCCAGGCCGAAGCGATGCGCGAGCGCCTGGCCCAAGGTTTGAACTGGTACGAACTGCTGCCGATCCTCGATGACCTGGCAGTGCTGATGCTGGCGGTCACCGACAGCGGCCAGCATGAGTTCGAGGCTTACCTGAAGCGGCTCAACGAGCGTCTGGAAGCCTTCCAGGGACATCTGCAGGTGGCCAGCCAGGGGCATGCCGACAGCCGCATTGCCGCCAGGGAGCTGGACACGCAGATTCGTGAGCAGGTCGATGGTCTGCAAAGCAGCGTGCAGGAAGCCGCGGACCTGGACAGCCTCAAGCAGGTACTGGAAAACCATCTCGAAGGTTTGCTCGGCACCCTGGATGAGCACCAGCAACACCGTGACCGGCGCGAGCAGGAAACGCTAGAGCGCTTGAAGGGGCTGGCCGAGCGGGTCGCCAATATGGAGCAGGAGGCCCAGGGCTATCGCGAGCACCTGGAGGTGCAGCGCCAGAAGGCCCTGATCGATCCGCTTACCGGCTTGCCCAATCGCGCGGCCTGGAGCGAGCGCCTGGACCATGAGATCAATGCCTGGCACCAGTGCGGCAATAACCTGTCGCTGGCGATGCTGGATCTGGACCATTTCAAGCGCATCAACGATGACTACGGCCATTTGGCCGGTGACAAGGTGTTGAAGATCATCGCCACCGTGTTGCGCAAGCGCCTGCGCCCCATCGACTTCATTGCGCGCTTTGGTGGTGAAGAGTTTGTGTTGCTGATGCCCGACTCATCCCTGTCGACTGCCCTGGCAGTGGGTGAAGTGCTGCGCGGCGCGGTTGAGGCCTGCCCTTTCCACTTCAAGGGCGAGCCCGTGACAATCACGGTGTCCATGGGCGTGGCGCAACTGCTGGCGGGCGAGCGCAGTGAGCTGGCGCTCAAGCGAGCTGATGAAGCGTTATACCGGGCCAAGGCGGCTGGGCGTAACCAAGTGCAGCCGGCGTAAAAGATGTTCCATTTTGTAATTTGACCGCAGGGCCACAAACGGTACGTTACACTGTTGCATTATCGTCTTCTGCGTACTGTCCTCTGCTATGAAATCCTTGTACTTCGCCTGTGTGTTTCTCCTGCTGGCAGGCTGCGCCAGCGGCCCTCGACTGGATACCAGCCATCCCTCGGTCAACCACGACAACCGCGTGCAGTTCGTGGTTGTCCATTACACCTCGACCAACCTTGAACGGTCCCTGGCCCTGCTTACCCATGGCCAAGTCAGCAGCCATTACCTGATTGGCGACGATGCCGGCGCCACGATCTATAAACTGGTAGATGAAAGCCAGCGCGCCTGGCATGCCGGCGAAAGTGAGTGGATGGGCCGCACCTGGCTCAACTCCAGCTCCATCGGTATCGAGATTGTGAACCCTGGCTACAAGGACACGCCCACAGGCCGACTGTGGTATCCGTATTCCGAGGCGCAGGTGAAGTCGCTGGTGGTGCTGCTCAAGGACATCAGCAAGCGCAATGGCATAGATCCCAGGAACATCATCGGGCACAGCGACATTGCACCGCTGCGCAAGCTGGACCCGGGTCCGTTGTTCCCCTGGAAGCGCCTGGCCGATGAAGGGTTGGGTGTGTGGCCGGACGTCCAGGCTGTCGCACGTTTCCAGGTGCAGTATGCCGCGGAGCTGCCGAGCATCACCTGGTTCCAGGAAGAGTTGGCCCATTTGGGCTACCAGACGCCCCAGACCGGCGAACTGGATGTCGCCACGCGTCATGTGATCGCAGCGTTCCAGATGCATTTCCGACCGTCGCTGTTCGATGGCACGCCAGATGCCGAAAGTGCCGCGATTCTGCGTGCGTTGAGCCGGCGTTAGGCCTTAGAGCGGCAAGGCCATGTAGAACTGGGTGCCCTGCCCTGGCCGCGAATACACCCCCATGCGGCCGCCGTGCAATTGCACGATCTCTTTGCACAGCGCCAGCCCCAGGCCGGCGCCGCCCTTCTTTCGGCCTACCTGGACGAAGGGTTCGAAAATGCGCCCTTGTTGGCCATAGGCGATTCCTTCGCCGTTATCCTCGACGCTGACAATCACCCGCTCGCCGTGGCGGCGGGCCTGCAGGCGAATCTGTCCGCCGTCGGCGGTGTGCCGCAGAGCATTGCCCAGCAGGTTGTCGAGCACTCGCTCCAGTTGCGCCTGGTCGGCATACAGCCGGGGCAGGTCGGGTTGCGCTTCTACCAGCAGTTCGATGTGTTGTGCATTGGCTGGCTCGATGAAACGCGCCCGGGCTTGTTCGAGCAGATGGGGCACGTCACACGGCCCCAGGGTGAGTTTCTGCAGGCCGTTCTGGTAGCGCGAGAAGTTGAGCAAGTCGTTGATCAACTGCATCAGGCGCTGCATTTCTTCATTTACCGTATCCAGCAGGTCCGCTTCGCGGGACTCCGCCGGGAACTTCGCGCGCTCGCGGAATAGCCCGAACGCCATATGCATGCCGGTGACCGGCGTGCGAAGTTCATGGGAGGCGCGTAGAACGAACTCACTGCGTACTCGCTCGAAGGCGCGCTGCTCGGTCACGTCGTGCAGCACCATCACCGCCCCGAGGATGTGGCCCTGGGTATGGCTGACAGGAGTGAGGCTATAGGTCAGCAGGCGCAGTTCGCCCTCGACTTCCACCTCCAGGTCGTCCGGTGCCCGCTCGAGGTTGCCGCCACGCAGCACCAATTGCAGTTGCTCATCCAGTTCCGGGCGCACCATCGCCTCGCCCAGGCCCTGGCCAAGGCGTTCCTCGTCCCAGCCCAGCTGGCGTTGCGCGACGGGGTTGAGGTGCTCCAGGCGGCCTTGGCGATCAATCATCAGCAGGCCATCATCGATGCTGTCGAGCACCGCCTGCAGGCGCTGCTGTCCCGCCAGCAGTTCGTCCACATTGGTCGCCTGATGTTGGCGCAGGGCTTCGGCCATGATGCCGAAGCGGCGTGTCAGTTGATTCATTTCCGCCGCCGACGAGATCGGCAGCGTTACTTCGAAATCGCCCTGCCCGATTTTGTCGGCCGCTTTGGCCAGTGCTTCGATCGGCCCGCCAAAACGCCGGGCAATACCATGGGCCGTGACAAACCCGATGATCAGTACTGCCAGCCCCACCAGGCCCATCAGGCCGGCGATCAGCAAGGCGCGATCACGGGATTTGTGTTCGCTGTTGCTGATATTTTCCAGGGCCTGCTTGTGCTCGTCGATCAGGCCTTTGCGTAGCATATTGAAGGTATGGGTGAGTTTTTGCTTGATCTCCGGCGGTGGCGAGGGTTGCTGAGACTCGTCAAATGCCTCCAGCAATTTTTCGTAGTCGATGCGCGCCTGGCTGAAACCTTTGCCAGTGCCGGTTTGTTGTTCGTGGGCGACGCCTTGGTCCAGCAAGTCGATATAACGCTGCTTTGCGCTTTGCAGCGCCTCGGAGTCGGGACGCTTTTCCAGCATGATCATCAGCTGATCACCCAGGCTCTGGCGCAGCTTGACCCCCAGATCCAGCGTGATGAAATTGCTGCGAATCGAGGACTCCTGGACCTTGGCCATTTGCATGACGCTCACCAATCCCAGGATCAGCCCCAGCAGGGCGACGGTAATCAGCGCTGAGATGCTCAGGAACAATCGAGTGCGCAATTTCATCGCTAACTTCATAGGGTACAGCTCACAGGTTGTACTGTTTACGTTTGCGGTACAGGGTCGACGCGTCGATGCCGAGGGTCCTTGCCGCCTGGTCCAGCGTGTCGCTGGTGGCCAATACGGCGCCGATATGGGCTTTCTCCAACTCGTCCAGGCTCAGTGCTGCACCGATGCGTGGGGCATTGTTGGTGGGTTGTTCGGCCATCCCCAGATGGCTGATTTCAACCTTTTCCTGCGGGCAGATAATGCTGGCTCGTTCCACCACGTTGCGCAGTTCACGGATATTGCCTGGCCAGCGATAGTTGAGCAGTGCTTCGCGCGCCTGATCGCTGAAACCGCGCGCCGGGCGTGCGTATTCCTTGACGAACCGTGCCAGGAAACGGTCTGCCAGGGTCAGAATGTCCTCGCTGCGTTCGCGCAGCGGTGGCAAATGCAAGGTGATGACATTGAGGCGGTACAGCAAGTCTTCTCGGAAGCGTCCGTCGCGCACCATGTCTTCCAGATTCAGGTTGGTGGCGGCGAGGATGCGTACATCGGCGCGACGAGTGACCGGGTCGCCGACGCGTTCGTATTCTTTGTCCTGAATGAATCGCAGCAGTTTAGGTTGTAAAGTGAGCGGAAAATCGCCGATCTCGTCGAGAAACAGCGTGCCGCCGTCTGCCTGGTTGACCCGGCCCAAGGTACTCTCGCTGGCGCCGGTAAAGGCGCCACGGCTGTGGCCGAACAGTTCGCTTTCCATCAGTTCGGCGGTCAGCGACGGGCAGTTGATGGTCACGCAGGATTTCTTCGCACGCTTGCTCCAGCCGTGAATGGCCCTGGCCAGTTCGCCTTTACCTGTACCCGACTCCCCAAGGATCAGGATGTTGGCGTCCGTTCCTGCGACTTGGCGCGCGGTTTCCAGCACCGCCATCATCGACGGGCTGTGGGAGTCGAGACCGTCTTTGGGCTGACGCACCGCGCCTTCCAATGCCTCCAGGCGTGCGGAGAGTTGGCGGACTTCCAACTGTTTGGCCGTGGCCAGACGCAATTGATCAGGGCTGCAGGGCTTGACCAGGTAGTCGGCGGCGCCCGCCTGGATAGCGTCCACGGCGGTATCGACGGCGGAATGAGCGGTGACAATCACCACACGCATCCACGGTGCCTGGATGCGCATCTGCGCCAGCACGTCCAGGCCATTGTCTTCGCCCAGGCGCAGGTCGAGGAAGCACAGGTCAAACACCTGGCGTTGCATCAGGGCATCGGCCTGGGCGGCGCTGTTGGCGGTGGCGACGGTATAGCCTTCATCTTCCAGGCAATAACGGAAGGTGCGGAGGATCGCGGACTCGTCATCTACTAAAAGAATGCGCCCTTGAAGTTCCTTGGCTGATTCCATCTGTTCCGCGCTCCTTAACTATGAATGATGCTGTTTAGTCCCGGAATAATCGGGCAAGTTGCATGGTTTATTCTGATCGATAAAAAGCAGAGTCGTGCAGGTATCTGTGCGTCGTCCTGCAGCGCCTCATCTGCTCGCGTCTTCATGCCTTCTCGCCACTTCGGCAACGCGGGATCTACTTTCGATCCATGGATCCGACCGCTGGCCATCGTGCATTTCGCACGGCACACAAGGGGGCATCGTGCAGGATGCTGCACCGCCTACCAAGACGTAATAAATAACCTATTGATTTTATTGGAATTTATTTTATAAAAAAGCTGGCACGCGCTCTGCAATATCTCTCCCGACAGCGTCATGAACGAATAATCAGAATGCGGGAGAACAGCAGCATGACTCGCCAAAGCCTCAGCCACTTGCATGTATCGCCGTTGCGCTTGCAACAAGGCTTGTTTGCCAGCCTGGCCTTGATGGTCACGTTGATTGCGGGCCAGCAGATGCAACATTGGCAGCAGAGTCAGCAGCAAACCCCGCAGTTCGAGCGTTCAGTGATGACCCAAACCCATTTTCGTTCCGTCGGTAGTGTTTCTGCCGATGTAGCTGCCCCGCAATTGCGAGTGGTTGACCAGGATTCCACTCTGGACCAGCTTCCTACTCAAGAGCGCTGGGTGTTCTAGGCAAGAAAGCGGTCGCTTGTGTTGAGCGTCCGCATGGCACTACCGCTGTTAATTCTATGAACGCGTAAGGAGAATCACCATGTTGAGTTGGGCAATCACATTTCTGATCATCGCCATTGTCGCTGCAGTCCTGGGCTTCGGTGGTATTGCGGGCACCGCTACGGGTATCGCCAAGATCCTGTTCGTAGTCTTCCTGGTGATGTTCGTTGTGTCGTTCTTCTTTGGTCGTCGCGGCCGAGGCTGAATATGACCACTTTGTCTCTCAAAGCCATCGCTGCCGCTCTGCTCATGGGCGGTAGCGGCTTGGTGTTGGCCGCCAACGATGGCCAATCGAGGGCCAACGAATTGCTTGGCGCGGACCCGCAATACCGTGAGACCTGGCAAGGCGTGGTGAAGAAAGAAGAGCGGCTGCCGGAATGGGTGATCAACCTGTCTGGTACCGCCGAGCAGATGAATGCCGTGCAAGAAGACGGTGATCAGTACTTGGTCGGGCCGCTCTGCGAAACGGCCGACACCTGCCTTAATAAGCGCCTGATCGTCGCCTTCAGCTTCGACAAGGAAGATGCCTACGCCATGTTGGTGGAAGTCCCAGCCGGGTTGCCGGCGGACAAGTCTCCTACGCGGCATGCCGATTATCGTTTTATCGGTAAGCCGGATGAAGGCATGCAAAAGTTGCTGATGGAGCAACTGAAGAAAGATCCGAATTGGTACTAGGTTCCGTCTGACACGTCTGTCAACGGGGCCAGCGTCCATGGAGAGAAGCGCCTTGCTTCTTTCTGTTTGCACCCCCGCCAAGGGCGGTGCATGACCAGGGGGCCGGGTTGCTCTGATCAACCAGGATCGGCGTGACCTACGGGTACAGGGAGTGCCTGCGCAAGGGCCGGGTCAGGCGAAAAGCTGCGACGCAGGTTCACAAGCCAAAAGCTGTGTGGACCTGCGGCGGGCTTATCACGCTCATTCCTGTCCTTTATGCCGCCTTTAGCTGAAACTTTTCGTTTTGCCCGCCGACAACCATTACTGGGTGTGTCGTGGCGACCATTTATCGATAAAATTTCGCCAGCGCTATAAGACATTTCTGACACCCGCCCGCGTAATTCCCAGGTATTTCTGCCAATGCCCCAAAGACGTGCATATTCTCGGCGCGAGCCTGAAATGGCCGGTTCACGGCATATTCACCGGTGAGAATGACGGATTTGAACTGACCGCTCGGACAGTTATTTTCAAAAAAAGTCATGCCGATTCGGCATGGGGTAGTCGTTTACGGCATTAGACGTCGCCCCCTCGCGTCGGAATAGTTGCGCCTTTTTTCGCCTGCCAGTAAGCCATTTCGGCCACGCTGCGGTGACCTTCCATGGAGGCAGATGCACACACTTTTTCGCTTTCGAGCGTTCCAGCTGGCGCATTTGCCTTAAGTTCACTTGAAGTAAGGGTAATGACATGAAGAAGGCAAAGCTAAGCCTCGCCTGGCAGATCCTCATCGGTTTGGTGCTGGGGATTGCAATCGGTGCAGTGCTCAACCATTTCAGCGCTGAAAAGGCTTGGTGGATCAGCAATGTGCTGCAGCCTGCGGGTGACATCTTTATCCGCCTGATCAAGATGATCGTGATCCCGATTGTGATTTCCTCGCTGATCGTTGGCATCGCCGGTGTGGGGGACGCGAAAAAGCTCGGTCGCATCGGTGTCAAAACCATCCTTTACTTCGAAGTGGTCACCACCATCGCCATTGTTGTCGGCCTGCTGCTGGCCAACATGTTCCACCCCGGCGCGGGCATCGACATGAGCACCCTGGGTACCGTGGACATCTCCAAGTACCAGGCGACCGCCGCCGAGGTGCAGCATGAGCATGCGTTTATCCAGACCATCCTCAACCTGATCCCGTCGAACATCTTCGCCGCTGTCGCCCGTGGCGAAATGCTGCCGATCATCTTCTTCTCCGTGCTGTTCGGCCTGGGCCTGTCGAGCCTCAAGCCTGAGCTGCGCGAGCCGCTGGTGACGATGTTCCAGGGCGTGTCCGAGAGCATGTTCAAGGTCACCCACATGATCATGAAATACGCCCCCATTGGCGTATTCGCGTTGATCGCGGTGACCGTGGCCAACTTCGGCTTCGCGTCCTTGCTGCCGTTGGCGAAGCTGGTCATCCTGGTTTATGTCGCCATTCTGTTCTTCGCCTTTGTGATTCTCGGCCTGATCGCGCGCCTGTTCGGCTTCTCGGTGATCAGGCTGATGCGCATCTTCAAGGACGAGCTGGTGCTGGCGTACTCCACCGCCAGTTCCGAAACCGTGTTGCCGCGCGTGATCGAGAAGATGGAAGCCTATGGCGCGCCAAAGGCCATCTGCAGCTTCGTGGTACCCACCGGTTACTCATTCAACCTCGACGGTTCGACCCTGTACCAGAGCATCGCGGCGATCTTTATCGCCCAGCTGTATGGCATCGACCTGTCGATTGGTCAGCAACTGATGCTGGTATTGACCCTGATGGTCACCTCCAAAGGCATCGCCGGCGTGCCGGGTGTGTCCTTCGTCGTGTTGCTGGCTACCCTGGGCAGCGTGGGCATCCCATTGGAAGGCCTGGCGTTCATCGCCGGTGTCGACCGCGTGATGGACATGGCGCGTACCGCGCTCAACGTGATCGGTAATGCCCTGGCGGTGTTGGTGATCTCTCGTTGGGAAGGCATGTACGACGACGCCAAGGGCGAGCGCTACTGGAACTCCCTGCCGCACTGGCGCAGCAAGGAAGCCTTGCCGGCTGCCCAAGCCACTCGCGCCTGATAATACGACCGCGCAGAAACAAACCCCGGGTAAATCCGGGGTTTGTCGTTTCTGCCGGCCCCGCTATCATTCGCCCCATCTTTCGGGGGATTCAACTGATGCTCAATGGCCTGTGGCTTGGCTTCTTTGTCGTGGCAATGGTGTCTGCACTGGCGCAATGGCTGGTGGGTGGTAACGCCGGGATTTTTGCGGCGATGGTGGAAAGCATTTTCGCCATGGCCAAGTTGTCGGTGGAAGTGATGGTGCTGCTGTTCGGCACCCTGACCCTTTGGCTGGGTTTTTTGCGCATCGCCGAAAAAGCCGGGATCGTCGACTGGCTGGCCAAGGCCCTCGGCCCGCTGTTTCGTCGGCTGATGCCGGAAGTGCCTGCCGGTCACCCGGCCATCGGTTTGATCACCCTCAACTTCGCCGCCAATGGCCTGGGCCTGGACAACGCCGCCACACCCATCGGCCTGAAAGCCATGAAGGCACTGCAGGAACTCAACCCCCTCCCCAACACCGCGAGTAACGCGCAGATCCTGTTCCTGGTGCTGAACGCGTCCTCGCTGACGCTGTTGCCGGTCACCATCTTCATGTACCGCGCCCAGCAAGGTGCGGCCGACCCCACGCTGGTGTTTCTGCCGATCCTGCTGGCCACGAGCGCCTCGACCGTGGTGGGCTTGCTGTCGGTGGCGGTGATGCAGCGCCTGCGCCTGTGGGACCCGGTGGTGCTGGCGTACCTGATTCCCGGCGCGCTGATACTGGGTGGCTTCATGGCGCTGCTGGCAACCTTGTCCGCCACGGCGTTGGCGGGCCTGTCGTCGATCCTCGGCAACCTCACGTTGTTCGGCCTGATCATGCTGTTCCTGGTGATCGGCGCGTTGCGCAAGGTGAAGGTGTACGAGGCGTTTGTCGAAGGCGCCAAAGAAGGTTTCGACGTCGCCAGGAATCTGCTGCCGTACCTGGTGGCGATGCTCTGTGCGGTGGGCGTGCTGCGCGCATCCGGCGCGTTGGATTTCGGCCTGGAAGGCATCCGACATGTAGTGGCCTGGACCGGCATGGACACGCGCTTTGTCGACGCCTTGCCGACCGCGATGGTCAAGCCGTTCTCCGGCAGTGCGGCGCGGGCGATGCTGATCGAGACCATGCAGACCCAGGGTGTGGACAGCTTCCCCGCGTTGGTGGCGGCGACGATCCAGGGCAGTACCGAAACCACCTTTTATGTATTGGCGGTGTACTTCGGCTCGGTGGGTATCCAGCGGGCGCGGCATGCGGTGGGCTGTGCGTTGCTGGCGGAGTTTGCCGGTGTCGTGGCGGCGATTGCGGTGTGCTACTGGTTTTTTGGCTGAGGCTTAGGCCGCTTTCGCGAGCAAGCCCGCTCCCACAGTGACCGCGTTTCGTCTGGATGAACGCGGTCAATTGTGGGAGCGGGCTTGCTCGCGAAGAGGCCCTCAGCGTTTCGCTGCGCTATTGCCCTGCGCCACCACCCAATCCACCACCTGCCCGTTCAACTGATCGCCCGCCTGCCCAAACCCGGCCACCACCGCCGGCACCTTGGTATCCGCCACCGGTTGCCTCACCTCAAACCGTCGGCTGGCAACAATTCGCTGATCATTTGCGCGCACCAATCGCGCGTCCAGGCGAATCACCACCTCCACCACACTGCCGTGGTATTCGCTCTGAAACGCCTGCAACTGCCCGCCCAATTCATAGTCAGCCTGCAGGTTGGTGTCGTCGGTGCTCAGCAGCGTCACTCGCCCATCGCGCTGGAACCCGTCCAGCAGGCGGTTGCGCAGCAGCACCGGCGCCGGATCGCTCCAGCGCGCATTCGCATAGCTGCTGATCAGGTCACCCTTGGGCACCACGGCGATGCGCTGGCTGTCGAGGAACTCGCTGGATTGCGGCTTGGCCAGGCGCAGTGACCAACTGACCGGCGCACCTTGGCTGGTCGTCTGGGCTGTTGCCAGGCGGTACACGTCGGACGGGTCGGCCTTGGGCAGGATCGAGCAGGCGCTGAGCAGTATCAGGGCCATGGGGGCGATCAGTGGGTAAATACGCTTCATGGCGTGAATTCCTTATTCTTGTCGCTGCCCAGCAGGTAACCGCTGGGGTTGGCTTCCAGGCGGCGGGAGATAGCGCGCAGCGAGCCGAGGGTTTCGCGCAGCTCGCGCACGGCTGGCGCCAGTTCGTTGAGACCCTGCATGCCGCTGTTCACCGAGTCCTTGTTATCGGTCAACAAGGTGTTGATGGTCGCGGTGCTTCGCTCAAGGGATTTCATTGCCTGTTCGGCGCTGCCAAAGGCTTGCTTGCCTTGATCGTTGAGCAGGCCGTTGGCATTGCGCATCAGCAGCGTGGTTTGCTCCAGGGCGGTTGTGGCCTGTTTGCTCACCTGCATCAGTTGCTGCATCATCACCTTGATATCACCGCGCTGGTCGGCAATGGCGCCGGTGGTTTGCTCCAGGTGGTCCAAGGTGTTGCTCAGGCGCTCGACGTTCTGCGCGGAGAACATCTCGTTGGCGTTGTGCAGCAGCAGATTAATGCTGGTCATCAGATCGTTGCTGTTATTGAGCAGGCGCGCGATGGGCGACGGTGAGGCGATGATCTGCGGCAGGTTGCCGTCCTTGCCCTTGAGTACGGGGCTTTGCGGGGTGCCTCCGCTGAGTTGGATGATCGAGGTGCCGGTGATGCCGGTCAGCGTCAGCTTGGCCTGGGTGTCTTCCTTGATCGGCGTCTGCCCGACCAGGCGGATGCGCGCCAGTACGCGGCGCGGGTCCTTGGGGTCCAGGCGCAGGCTGATCACGTCGCCCACCTTGATCCCGCTGTATTGCACCGAGCTGCCCTGGGACAGGCCGCTGACGGCCTCGTTGAAAATCACTTCGTAATCCTGGAAGGCACTGTCGACGCTGGATTTGGCCAGCCACAGGCCAAACAGCATCGCGCCGACCACCACGATCACGCTGAACAGACCGATCATCACATGATGGGCTCGGGTTTCCATGTCATACCTCGTTGAGCGGTTGAGCGGCATCCAATGCCGCGCGGCCCCGGGGGCCGTGGAAGTATTCGTGAATCCAGGCGTCGTTGGTTTCCGAGACGACATCGATGGCATCGGCTACCAGCACTTTTTTCTGCGCCAGCACCGCCACGCGGTCGGTGATGGTGTACAGCGTGTCCAGGTCGTGGGTGACCAGGAACACGCTCAAGCCCAGTGCGTCACGCAAGGTCAGGATCAGTTGATCGAATTGTGCCGCGCCAATCGGATCGAGACCGGCGGTGGGCTCATCCAGAAACAGGATGTCCGGGTCCAATGCCAGGGCGCGGGCCAAGGCTGCGCGCTTGATCATGCCGCCGGACAGTGAGGCCGGGTATTTGTCGGCCGCCGACAGCGGCAACCCGGCCAGGGCCAGTTTGACTGCGGCCAGGTGTTCGGCGTCGGCACGGCTGAGGCCTGCGTGTTCGATCAGCGGCAGCGCGACGTTCTCGGTCACGGTCAGTGAGGAAAACAGCGCGCCCTTCTGGAACAGCACACCAAATCGGCGCTCTACCAGCGAGCGTTCATGTTCCGGCAGGCTCGGCAGGTTCTTACCGAACACCCGCACTTCGCCTGCGCTGGGGCGCCGCAGGCCAACAATGCTGCGCAACAGCACGGACTTGCCGCTGCCCGAGCCGCCGACCACCGCGAGGATTTCACCCTTGAACAAATCCAGGTTCAGGTCCTCATGCACGCTTTGGCTGCCAAAGCGGTTGCACAGCCCTCGCACTTCAATCACCGCCTCGGTGGGCGCACGGTGTGGACGACTCACCAGCCCATCTCCATGAAGAACAGTGCGGCCACTGCATCCAGCAGGATCACTACGAAGATCGATTGCACCACGCTGGAAGTGGTGTGCGCGCCGACCGATTCGGCGCTGCCGCTGACCTTGAAGCCTTCCAGGCAACCGATGGCGGCGATCAGGAAAGCAAAGATCGGTGCCTTCGCAATGCCCACCAGGAAATGCTGCACGCCAATGTCCGATTGCAGCAGCGACAGGAACATCGCCGGCGAAATATCCAGCGCCACGGCGCACACCACCCCGCCCCCGACGATCCCCGCCAGCATCGCCAGAAACGTCAGTATCGGCAGCGCCACCAGCAACGCCAGCACACGCGGCAGGACCAGCAGCTCCATCGGGTCCAGGCCCAGGGTGCGGATGGCGTCGATCTCTTCGTTGGCCTTCATCGAGCCGATTTGCGCGGTAAAGGCGCTGGCGGTGCGGCCGGCGATCAGGATCGCGGTGAGCAACACGCCGAACTCGCGCAGGAAGGAGAACGCCACCAGGTCCACGGTAAAAATCGTCGCGCCGAAGCTCTTGAGTACGGTAGCGCCGAGGAAGGCCACCACGGCGCCCACCAGAAAGGTCAGCAAGGCGACGATAGGCGCGGCATCTAGGCCGGTTTGCTCGATATGCGCGACCATCGGCGTCAGGCGCCAGCGCTTGGGGCGGAACAGGCCACGGGCGAGGGTTTCGAGGATCAGGCCGATAAAGCCCAGCAGTTGTTTGGTGTCCTGCCAGATCGCATCCACCGCGGCCCCAATGCGCGCCAGCACCTGAATGCCAACGGCCTCTTCCGGCAGTTTTTCCGGTACGCAGAAATCATTCAGGGAGCGGTAGACGGTCTTGAGCAGTGCGCGGTCGGCGGCCGACAGGCTGCAGTCGGTCTGCTCGGCAGATTGCTCGATACGGGTTGGCCCCAGCAACTCCACCAGCAACGAGGCGCCAGCGGTATCCAGGGCACCGAGACCATTGAGGTCGATGCGGGCGCCGGCGTCGTATTGGCCGTCAAGTGTGTCCGACAGTTTTTTCAGGTTAGCGTAGTGGGCAAGCGTCCAGTCTCCGGTAATCCTGAGTAATGGAGGAGCGGTGGACGTATCCAAATGGGCGGCGCCGGCTGTGCTGCGACTGGTCATAAGCTCCGAGCTTGTAGGGCTATCCACAAGCCTTACGTAATAGCACGATCCAAGCTACTTTGGCGTGTACGTTTGTGCTGTGTCGGTGACTTTGAAGCGCAACACACCGATCACTTGCCCGTCTTCGGTCAGGACCTGTACTTGCCAGCGCCCCACTGCGTCAGCCGGGAAGTTCTGCTTATGGGTCCAGGCGCGGTAGCCTTCCTTGCGCCCGCCATGGATGTCCAGGGCGATGCGGTCGACCTCTTTGCCGTTGAATTTCCATACGTGGTAGATGCGTTCATCCAGCCCGCGCGGGGCATTGATCGCGGTATAGGCGTAGAGCCCGGTGCTGCGCAGTTGGCCAGCGTTGACTTCCTCGAGGTCGTCGCCGGGGGTGCGGTCTTGCAACTGGGTGCTGATCGCCACTTCGGTCATCCACAGGGTGGCCGGTGGTACCCAACTGCGCAGGAACCAGCCGGCGCAGCCAATCGCGGCAGTGACCCCCAGCAGCATCGCCCAGCCTTTGGCGCTGCGCAGCGGCAGGCTGACCGCCAGGCTTGGGATCGACAACGCCATGGCCACCCCAAGGGCGAGTTTGTAACTCTCGGCGGTGGTCAGGTGCAGGATGATCGGCAGCGCGGTGAGCAACGCCGCGAACAGGGTCAGGGTGTGCAGCGCCAGGAACAACGAGCGCTTGGGCGCGAGCCATTTGTAGTACAGCGGGTCGATGATCGATACCAGTGCGGCGGCGCCGAGCAGGCCGGTGAAAATCGATTGGCCGCTGTTCCAGGCGGTGGTGATGAAAAAGAACGGCAGCACAAAGAACAAACTTTCCTGGTGGATCATCTGGGTGGCATAGCGCAGCAGCGGTTCGGGAATTTCCCGCTTGAACACCTTGGTAAACAGCTGCGTGAAGCTGTTCTCCAGCATCAGCCACAGCCAGCTCACCAGCATGATCACCGCAATCCAACTGGCCATGCCCTGCTGGCGATCCACCAGGATGAAGCTGGACACACCCGAGATGAAACCACCGAGTGCAATCACCCCTGGGTAGCGCTTCATCAGTTCGAGGATGCGCTGGATGTAATGGGTCAGGTTCGGCATTCGGCGGTTCGCAGTCTTGGTAAGAAAAATCCCAGACAGAATAACGTCTTAGCCCTGGGTACGGTGCCTCATTACGCGATCCGTTTGCGATAAACCCGCATGCCGGTCACCACCAACACGATCAACCCCAGCACACCGGCACCGATCCAGTTGAGCATGTCATAGCTCAACAGCGGTTTTTCGATGCGCCAGTAGCCTGGCTGCTTGAGTACTTGGCGCATTGCCTGGTTGGCCTGGCTCAAGTTGACCGCCTTGATGCGCTTGACGGGGTCGCTGAAGCGCCCGTTGTCGTAGTCGCCCGAGGCCGCCCAGTAGTAGTCGGCCAGCGCGCTGTTACCTTGCACGGCCCATGCCTGGCGGGCGATGGCAGCGTGTTGCAGGCGGGCGAAGGTGGCGGGATCGAGGCCGTCCTTGAGCAGTTGCGCCTTGAGGTCTTGCAGCACCCGTTCGGCTTCGGGGAGGTTGTCGCGTTCAAGGTCGGCGTTCAAACTCATGAAACCGACGCCGCCGAGCACTTCGCGCTCGCTCCATGGGCCGTAGGACAACCCGTGCTCGAGGCGTAGCTGGCGGTACAGTGCCCAATCCAGATAGTCCTTGAGCAGGTCGTAGGTTTCATCGTGCTGCTCGTCCAGCATCGGTTCGGGGAACAGCCAGTGCAGTTTGGCGCTGTTTCCCACCCAGCCATGGATCAGCTCGCGGTGGCTGGCGGCGGTGTGTTGGATTTGCGGCAGCGGCAAGTGCTCGGTGGGGTCGACCGGGTCAAGCTGGCCGTAGGTGCGCTCCAGATAGGCGGGCAGCAGCTTGTCGAGGTCACCGACGATGATCAGTGTCATGTTGTTGGGGGCGTACCAGTTTTTGCGCAGCGTTTCCAGTTGGTCGCGGGTCAAGTGATTGACGTCGGCGCGCTCTGCGCATTTGAGGCCCAGCTCGACGGCCAGTTGATTGCTGGCGGTGTGGCCCAGGTCCTGGCGATCCAGCAGCCGCTGCAGATGTGAATAGTGACCACCGTCTTCACGCTCGACCACGTGTTTGGCCGCGTTGATAGTCGCGTCGGTCAGCTCGGTACGCGTGAGGATCGCCAGTAACAGGTCCAGCACCTTGCGCTGGTTCTGCGCGGGGGCCTCGATCACAAAGGTGGTATCGGCATTGCTGGTATAGGCGTTCCACTCGCCGCCCAGGGCTTGCATGCGCTCTTCGAGGTCGCCTTCGCCACCGCCGTCGATACCGCTGAACAGCAAGTGTTCAAGCAGGTGCGGCAATTCCTTGTCCTCGCACCTGACGTCATCCAGGCCAACGCCCACCACCAGACGGATGGCCACGTGCCCGCGCTCGGTGCCTGGTTTGAGCAGCACTTGCAGGCCGTTGGGCAAGGTGTAGCCCTCGACTTGCAGGCGGTCAAAGGCAAAGGTGTGGGCAGAACCCATGAGCAGGCAGGCGAATAACAGGCGACGCATAACTGGCTTCCTGGCGAGTGAGGTCAGCTTTAACTGACTTCACGGGCCATCGTACGTTCAGGGCGAATGCGTGATGTCGGTAATATCTTCGGCGGAGAGCGCGCCGGTGTCGGACGTTTCCAACACTACATAAGCACTGCTGCAAAACAACGAATTCAGGCGTTTCATGTCGGCAATCAGCTCCAGGTGCAGGGAGCTGGTCTCCAGGCTTTGCACGATCTTGCGTTGCAGGCGGCTGACGTGAGCGTGTGCCAGGCGCCGTTCCTGGGCGCGAAAGCGGCGCTTCTCGCGTAGCAGTTGGCGGGCGCTTTCCGGGTCGGCACTGAGAAATACCGACAGGCCAAGCCGCAGGTTGGCGATCAGTTGGCCGTGCAGCCCGGTGAGTTCTTCCAGGCCTACTTCCGAGAACTGCCGGCGTTGGGAGGTTTTTTGCTGCTGGACTTTGCGCAGCATGCGTTCGATCAGGTCGCCGGCGAGCTTGAGATTGATCGACAGCTCGATGATCTCGGCCCAACGGCGGCTGTCGTGTTCACTGAGGTCTTCGCGGGGCATTTGCGCCAGGTAGAGTTTGATCGCGCTGTAGAGCGCCTCGACGTCATCACTGAGGCTGCGCATCTCCTGGGTGACTGCTGTTTGTTTGCCGCGCAGCACTTCTTGCATTGCGGCGAGCATGTTGTCGATCAGGTCGCCCAGGCGCAGGGTTTCGCGGGCGGCGTTGGCCAGCGCCAGGCTCGGCGTGGTGAGCGCCGTGAGGTCCAAGTGGCGTGGTTTGGCCTTGCCATTGGCCTCTTCGCGTTCGGGCAGCAGCCACCCGCACAGGCGGGCCATCGGTCCGATGCTGGGCAGCAGGATCAGGCAGCGGCTGACGTTGTAGAGCAGGTGGAAGGTGATGACCATGCCTTGGGTGCTGTAGTCCAGGCCGTCCATCCAGCGTACCAGCGGATCGAGTACCGGGATGATCAGCAGCAGGCCGATCAACTTGTACAACAGGCTGCCCAAGGCCACCTGGCGTCCGGCGGCGTTCTGCATGCTGGTACTGAGAAAGGCCAGCACGCCGCTGCCGATGTTGGCGCCGATGACCAGGCCGATGGCGACGTGCAAGCCGATCACCCCGGCGCCGGCCAGGGTGGCGGTGAGCAGCACGGCGGCGAGGCTGGAGTAGGAAATCATCGCGAACAAGGCGCCGACCAGGGCGTCGAGCAGGATGTCGCCCGTCAGCGAAGCGAAGATCACCTTCACGCCCTGGGCTTGGGTGATCGGCCCTGCCGCTTCGACGATCAGTTGCAGTGCCAGGATGATCAACCCGAGGCCGATCCCCACTCGCCCCAGTTGCCCTGCCCGCGTCTGTTTGCGCGAGAGAAAGAAGATCACGCCAAGGAAAATCAGCAGCGGCGACAGCCAGGACAGGTCAAAGGTAAGCACTCGCGCCATCAGCGCGGTCCCGACATCCGCGCCGAGCATGGTCGCCAGCGCGGGCATCAGCCCCATCAGGCCCTGGCCGACAAAGGAGGTCACGAGCATGGCCGTGGCATTGCTGCTCTGCACCATGGCCGTCACCAGGATACCGGCGACAAATGCCAGCCAGCGCTTGGACATGTTCTGCCCGATGACTTGGCGCAAATTGGAACCGTAGACCCGCAGGATGCCGGTACGGACGATATGCGTGCCCCAGATAAGCAGGGTCACGGCGGAAAGCAGATTGAGCAAGGTCAGCATGCTCGGCCCCCCGTTTGGGTGTGCTCCAGAGGGAGCAAATGAGAATTGCCGCGTGCCGTTCTACGTCTTGTACTTAAGCTGTAGTTGGCGAATGGGCTCGGCGCCAGCATCGCATAGCTAAAGTGGGGTTTGAAACAAAACTGTCATGAAGTGAGTTTCTTGCAGATGAAAAAATGGGGCGCGAACGCCCCATTTCAGCAGCGGATCAAGATTATTGACCCGGAATGTCCTTGCGCAGTTTCACAGGATCCTGCTGTTTCTTCTTTTTCGCGATGGCGGTGCGCATCTTGATGTTGACCGCTTCCACCGCCAGCGAGAATGCCATGGCGAAGTAGACGTAGCCTTTTGGCACGTGCACATCGAAGGATTCAGCGATCAGCACGGTACCGACTACCAGCAGGAACGACAGCGCCAGCATTTTCAGCGACGGGTGCTTGTCGATGAATTCGCTGATGGTGCCGGCGGCCAGCATCATCACCAGTACGGCCACGACAATCGCGGCGACCATGACCGGCACATGAGAGACCATGCCGACGGCGGTGATCACCGAGTCCAGGGAGAACACGATGTCGATGATCGCGATCTGAATGATGGTGTAGATGAACTTGCCACCGGCGCCCTTGGGCTCGTCGTGGGTTTCGTCTTCACCTTCCAGGGCGTGGTACATCTCCTGGGAGCTTTTCCACAGCAGGAACAGGCCACCGAAGAACAGGATCAGGTCGCGACCGGAAATGCCCTGGCCAAACACCACGAACAGGTCGTCGGTCAGTCTCATGACCCAGGTGATCGACAGCAGCAGCAGGATGCGCGTGACCATGGCCAGCGCCAGGCCGAAGATCCGGGTACGCGCCTGCATATGCTTGGGCATGCGGCTGACCAGGATCGAAATCATGATGATGTTATCGATGCCCAGAACGATCTCGAGAGCCGTCAAGGTGAAGAAGGCAATCCAGATTTCCGGATTGGTCAGCCATTCCATGTGTATTCCTTTGTGCGTGTGTTAGACCACGCCGGCGTAGGGCCGGCGCAGTTGGGTTGTACGATTATAGAGTGCTGAACAGCGGAAAAATCCCCATCAGCAATGCGGCGAACATTATGCACAGGCATACCAGCACTGCCCACTTCAGGGTGAAGCGCTGGTGATCGCCAAATTCGATACCGGCCAGGGCGACCAGCAGGTAGGTCGACGGTACCAGCGGGCTGAGCAAGTGCACCGGTTGGCCAACGATCGAGGCACGGGCCATTTCCACCGCCGTGATGCCGTAGTGGCTGGCCGCTTCGGCCAGTACCGGCAGCACACCGTAGTAGAACGCATCGTTGGACATGAAGAACGTGAACGGCATGCTCACCAGCGCCGTGATCACCGCCAGGTACGGGCCCATGGCTTCAGGGATGACCGCCAGCAGGCTCTTGGACATGGCATCGACCATGCCGGTGCCCGACAGGATACCGGTGAATATACCGGCTGCGAAGATCAGCCCCACCACCGCCAGTACGCTGCCGGCGTGGGCGGCGACCCGATCTTTCTGCTGTTGCAGGCACGGGTAGTTGACGATCATCGCGATACTGAAAGCCACCATGAACAGCACTGGCAGCGGCAACAGACCGGCGATCAGGGTGCACATCAGAGCGAAGGTCAGGGCGCCGTTGAACCAGATCAGCTTTGGACGACGGGCGTCCGGGTATTGCGACACGCTGATTTCACTGTGGTCGATCTCGTCACCTTGCAGGTGCAGTTCGCCCAGGCGCGCACGTTCGCGCTTGCCGTACATATAGGCGATCACCAGGATCGCCACGACACCGGCAGCCATCGCCGGGATCATCGGCACGAAAATATCCGAAGGGTCCACATGCAACGCACTGGCGGCACGGGCGGTCGGGCCACCCCAGGGCGTCATGTTCATCACGCCACCGGCGAGGATGATCAGGCCGGCCATGATCCGTGGGCTCATGCCGATGCGCTGGTACAGCGGCAACATGGCGGCCACGCAGATCATGTAGGTGGTGGCGCCGTCACCGTCGAGGGACACCACCAGTGCCAGTACGGCGGTACCGACCGACACCTTGAGCGGGTCGCCCTTGACCATCTTGAGGATTTTGCGCACGGCCGGGTCGAACAGGCCGGAGTCGATCATCAAGGCGAAGTAGAGGATGGCGAACATCAGCATCACGCCGGTTGGCGCGAGCTTGGTGATGCCTTCGAGCATCATCGGGCCGATCTTCGGCGCGAAACCGCCGAACAGCGCGAACAGGATCGGCACGATGATCAGGGCGATCAGCGCGGACAGGCGCTTGGTCATGATCAGGAACATGAACGTGATGACCATGGCAAAGCCAAGGAAAGTCAGCATAGGAATACTCCAGGCGTAGCGCGGCTAGGGAATGGCGAACCGAGTGGGGTCAGCGCAGAACGAAGGGCACGAAGCGTACGGGTGGAGTGGGGGCGAACAGGCGGGTACGGACGGACATCGGGGATCACCATTGTTGTTGTGTACAGCCGGTCTGTTGCCGGCAGTTGGGGCGATCCTAGACCGATTAGCTTTCAGCCAGCTTTCGCTGAGCAAACAGGCGACGGTGGGTTATTCCGGAAAAACACCATTTAACTGTAGGAGCTGCCTTGCCAGCGATAGCAGTGGATCAGATAACCAGGATGTTGACGGTGCAGACGCCATCGCCGGCAAGCTGGCTCCTACAGTGTTTGTGATGGGGCTTCAGGGGAGTTCGAGACCGCCCGCGGCTTTATGCAATGCCCGCAAATGCTCGCCCACCTGCTTGAGGTTGGCTTCGCAGGCGGCAATCTCCGCGGCACGGGAAGGCTCCAGCAGCGCCCTCACCTCTTTATCCAGCTCACCGGTCAGCGATTGCAGCTGTTTCTGGCGCTCGGCACTTTCCGATTCCAGGCGCTTGGCCTCGGACGGTTGCGGCAGGCCGTAACCGCCGCTGCCGAGCAATTCCGCCGGGCGACTGAGGAAGCCGCTGTTGGCGAGGATCTGTTGCAGGGTCGCGTTAGCCTTCTCCATGCCGCCATTTTTCAGCTCGCGGGCACCGAGATAGCGTTGTTTGACTTCGTCCTGGGCCAGCATCAGTTGCTTGCGAAAGCTGGCCTGTTCCAGCAGCAGCAACGCGGCGCTGGTGCGCAGGTCGGCCTGGTCGAACCACTGGCGGCGTTGCGCCGCGCTCAGGGATAACCAGTCTTCAACTTGGGTCTGCTTGATCGGCAGGTGTTTGCGCAGTACATCGAACATGGCCTGGTAGCGCTCGCGGAACGAGTCGAAGTGATAGCCCAGGCGCATGGCTTCGCGTTTATCGTTCAGCACGCTGGTGTCGGCCAGGCCACGGGCCTGAAGTACTTCGAGCAGGCCGTTGGGAGTGATGTTGTCCAGCCCGGTCAGTTGCGGGTTGGCGCTGCCGCTGCGCAGCAGCTTCAGGCTTTCGACGGCACAATTGTTGGACAGGAAATAGTAGTTACCGTCGTAGCTCCAGTGCATTTCAGCGGCGTGCTCGACGGTGTCGTTGATCTCCTGACGCGTGAGTTTCAGCGGTACGGAAGCCAGGCCGCGCAACTCGGTCTTGGTGTATTCATCGATGACTTGGGCCAGCGGCAATACGAACAGGCGTGAAGGGTACTTACCCACCAGGCCGTCCCAGCTCGACAGCTGTACATCGCCGACAAAGGCGCGATAGGACAACACCAGGTGCTGGTCCAGGTCCAGCCGGCAATCCGGCCCACGGGGGCGGCCCGGTGCGCAGATCACCAGGCGCAACATGCTGTGGCCCCAGCGGCTGACCAGGTTCTGGTTGGCTTCGGCCAGCAGGTAGTCGATTTCGTAGACCCGCTCCGGGTCCACATGGCCCAGTGGGGTCTTGGCGAAATCGTTACCGGCATTGAGGAACGGGTACGTCTTGGCGCAGGCGTCTCGCGCAGGCGGGGCCCAGCCGAAGTGTTGCTGGTAATAGCGGAACAGCGCCGGGCGCCGGCAGGCGTAGCTTGGGTCGAGGAGGAAGTACTCCATGTTGACCGCGACGAATTCCAGCGGGCTGGTGGTTTCGTAGATATCCGGGCTGCGCGCAACCTGGCGGTTGTGCTGCTCGCGTTCACCGCGACGGCCGACATATTGCGGCCAGCCGGCGAGGTCCAGCAGGCGCGGGTCATCGCTGAGGGTGAAGCGCCGGTCATTCTGACCACGGCATTGGTCGGGCAGGCCGATCAGGCCAGTGATGCTGTTCTGGCGGCTGCAACGCTGGATCAGCGCGCGTTCGTCTTTGGGCCACAGGCGCGCACGGTCGTAGATGTGGGTCAGTTCATGCAGCACGGTGGCAAGCATTTCCCGGCGCACAGTACCGTGGGGGCGATTGGTTTTTTGCGTGGCGGCGCTGCCGTCGGTCAGGCTGGCGAGCAGGTTGCGATTGAGGTCCAGCTCGGACACCAGCGAGGCTTGGCCGTAAGCGTTTTCAGGCATTTTGTCGGTCCAGCCGACATCGATGCGCCGGTCCAACTGCTCGATAAAGCGTGGCGGCAACGCACGCATCGCTTCATCGAGCAATGCCTGGCTGGCCTGCTGTTCCGCCGGGCTCAAGCCCTCGGTCTTGAGCCGCAGTTGCAGGCTGGCCTGGGCTGCGCTGGCACACAGCAGCACAGTCCCGGCCAGGAGCCAGGCGGCAAGACGCCTCACAGAGCGAGGATAGCTTCGGCGAGGGTCTGGTCACTGGCGTCGCGCGCTTCCGGCAGGCGGGTGCGCAGGGTGTCGAAAGCGGCTTCCAGCTGTGCACCACGAATCTCACCGTTGGTGGCGACAAAACTGGCCGCGTCATCGTGGGCTTCGCGTACGACTTTGGAATCGCGGATTGAGGTGGTGGTGTCCGAGGTGAAGTCGATAGTGCGGCCAGAGGCGCGCACAATGATGTTACTGGTGGCCACCAGGGTATGCGCCTGGGCAACGTCTGCCAACAACAGCAGGCCAAGGGTGGCGGCGATCAGCGGGCTACGCATGGAATGACTCCGAAATGCAAAGATGACTATTGGACGAGAATTGCCCGTGCCAGTTCAAGGTCGCTGACATGAAGTTTTGGTTGGGTTCGGCGCAGGTAATCCAGCGCGGATTCCAGGCGTGCGCCCCGCCATTGGCCGTCAGTGGCGATGAACGCGGCGGCGTCATCCTGGGCGGCCGCGATTATTTTATGGTCGAAGGGCGCCGAGGTCACCTTGCTGGTGGCGTACGCGCTCGCGACGGTGCCCTGGATGGTTACGTCAAGGGCCGAAGCCGCTGGCGACCAGCAGGCAGAAAACAACGCAGGGACAATGAACAGGCGGTATGAAAAAGCCATGGCACTCGACAACTGGAAGCGAGCGTCAAGGCTAGCGCAATGCCCGGCCGAGAACCAGTGCGATGGCAGTTGGGAGCGACGGGCACTCCCCTGTGTGCGCGGCTTAGATAGCCAGGATGGCCTGGGCCAGTTGGGCGTCGGTCGCGGTGTTCAGTTGTGGGGCTTGTTGGCGGATCTGAGCCAAGGCGCTTTCCAGTTTCACCCCGCGAATCGCACCTTCACTGGCGACGAAGCTGGCAGCATCGTCGCGGGCGGCGCGCACGACCTTGTTGTCACGCAGTGACGAAGTGGCATCGGAGCTGGCGTCGGAGGTGGCTTTCAGTGCGCCGACGATCGAGTCGGTGGTCACGATGAAGCTGCTCGCGGTGGCATTGGCGGCCAGGGCCAACAGGGCAGCGGCACTGAGCAGGCGAAGACGGGACATGGGGTAACTCCTGTAGGTCTACGAATAAAGGTGGCGCAGGGCAACCATTGTGATCAGACGCCTGTACTACTCAGTTCGCCACGTAGTGGCTGGATAGTAAGCCGCCGCTTATCCGTTCGGAAAGACTTTTGACTGTCTAGTCACGCCAGAAGGGTTTGGACAGCTCGGCCATTCTGTCTCCGGGGCTGATGCCGAGGTCCGACAATTCCCGAGCGTTGAGCTGGGCCAGTTGGCGACGTTCGTGGGCGTGGCGCACCCATCTGGCGAAGATGGATGCCAGGCGGCGTAGGTAAGAGGTTTGAGTAGCCATGGCGTGGACCTTTCGTGAAGGGCTTGGAACACCATGGTGGGTGACTCGGAATGACCGTTACAGATACACTGAAATAAAATTGTACTGGTTAACTGTAGTTATTTTTTAACTGTACTGCTCTGTGTGAACCGCTTCTGTTTTAACAGGTAAACGGCTGAATACCAGAAACAACAAAGCCCGCCTCCGGTGACCCGGGGCGGGCTTTGTTTTGACAGATCAGTGCTGGCTGTGGACCCGGTGGGTCAGGGCCAGCGGGCGCCAATTAGCGCCAGAACGGCTTGCTCAGCTCTTCGTAGCGTTGAGCTTCGCTGATACCGGCGTCAGCCAGCAGACGCGAATCCAAGCGAGCCAGTTGGTGGCGGCTGGAGATGCGGCGCTGCCACAACATCAGGTTGGCCAGAACGCGCAGAGGCAGAGCAGCTTGGTTGTTTACGGCTTTTTCGGAGAACAGTTCGGAACTGAGTGTACGTTCCATGATGACATCCTTCCGCTTGTGGCGGGATTAGGTAGTGGTTTAACTGATGCCAATGATCCTCTTCCGGCGCAAGACTCTCTAGATACAGTTCACCTGTATTGTGAGGGGCCAGTTAACTGTTTATAGCGGCTGTACTGTTCGAAAATGAAGCAACTGTACCTGTGCGCACTTAAGTGGTGCGAAATTGGCAGTTTTGTGTCTCGGCGTGGGATATTTCGCTAGGAAAAGACCGGTACAGCAGTACAGTTTTCTTCGGAATTGAGAGTGGTACGGCCGAGCTGACCAAACTGTGTTTGCGTCAGCCCGGATCTGTACCAATCAGGCCTTGAGCATGTGCCCCGTTTCTTCCAGGTTAATGTGCCAACTCAGTGCTTCACGCAAAATGTGCGGGGTATGCCCGCCGAGGGCGCAGGCGGATTCGAAGTAAGTGTTCAGCGCATCGCGATAGGCCGGGTGTACGCAGTTGTCGATGATCACCCGAGCCCGCTCACGTGGCGCGAGGCCGCGCAGGTCGGCCAGCCCCACTTCGGTGACCAGGATGTCGACGTCATGCTCGGTGTGGTCCACGTGGCTGACCATCGGCACCACGCTGGAAATCGCGCCGCCCTTGGCAATCGACTTGGTGACGAAGATCGCCAGGTGTGCGTTACGCGCGAAGTCGCCGGAGCCGCCAATGCCGTTCATCATCCGCGTGCCGCAGACATGGGTGGAGTTGACGTTGCCGTAAATGTCGAACTCCAGCGCGGTGTTGATGCCGATGATGCCCAAGCGCCGCACCACTTCAGGGTGGTTGGAGATTTCCTGCGGGCGCAGCACCAGTTTGTCTTTGTAACGCTCCAGGTTGCCGAATACGTCGGTGTTGCGCCGCTGCGACAAAGTGATCGAGCTGCCCGAGGCGAAGCTCAGTTTACCGGCATCGATCAAGTCGAAGGTCGAGTCCTGCAACACCTCCGAATACATGGTCAGGTCCTCGAATGGCGAGTCGATCAAGCCACACATCACCGCGTTGGCGATGTTGCCGATACCGGCCTGCAGCGGGCCGAGCTTGTTGGTCATGCGCCCGGCGTCCACTTCCTGTTTGAGGAAGTTGATCAGGTGATTGGCGATTCCCTGGGTGTCGCTGTCGGGTGGCGTCACGGTGGAGGCGGAGTCCGCCTGGTTGGTGATGACAATGGCGACGATTTTTTCCGGTGGGATCGGAATCGCAGTGCTGCCGATGCGGTCGTCAACCTTCACCAACGGGATCGGCGTGCGGGTTGGACGATAGGTCGGGATATAGATGTCGTGCAGCCCTTCCAGGTTCGGGTTGTGCGCCAGGTTGATCTCGATGATCACGTGTTTGGCGAAAATCGCGAAGCTGGCCGAGTTACCCACGGAGGTAGTGGGCACGATATGCCCTTGCTCGGTGATCGCTACGGCTTCGATCACGGCAATGTCCGGCAGCTTGAGCTGGTTGTTTCGTAGTTGCTCGACGGTTTCCGACAGGTGCTGGTCGATAAACATCACTTCGCCGGCGTTGATTGCCTTGCGCAGCGTGCTGTCGACCTGGAACGGCATGCGTCGGGACAGCACGCCCGTTTCAGTCAGTTGCTTGTCCAGGTCATTGCCCAGGCTGGCACCGGTCATCAGGGTGATTTTCAGCGGAGAGGTCTTGGCGCGTTCGGCCAGGGCATGGGGGACGGCCTTGGCTTCACCGGCACGGGTGAAGCCGCTCATGCCGACGGTCATGCCGTCTTCGATCAGTGCGGCGGCATCTGCCGCGCTCATGACCTTGTTCAACAGCGATGGCAAGCGGATACGATCACGGTACATGAATTGTTATCTCAGGCTACGGAAGCAAGGTGGGCAGTGTAGTGATTTCAAAAGATTTCGGCCCGCTACCATGGTCGAATGCAAGGCAGCGATTTAGAGCCTTTGGTCGGGTTTTCATGCGGCCATAAAAAACCCCAGCCTACGCGAGGCTGGGGTTTCGAGTATTGCGCTGAAGCAGTGTTACTCGACGGCTTTGACCATGTCTTCAATGACTTTCTTGGCATCACCAAAGACCATCATGGTCTTGTCCAGATAGAACAGCTCGTTGTCCAGGCCGGCATAACCGCTGGCCATCGAGCGCTTGTTGACGATGATGGTCTTGGCCTTGAAGGCTTCGAGGATCGGCATGCCGGCAATCGGCGACTTCGGATCGTTCTTCGCCGCCGGGTTGACCACGTCGTTGGCGCCCAGTACCAGCACCACATCGGCCTGGCCGAACTCGGAGTTGATGTCTTCCATCTCGAACACCTGGTCGTAAGGCACTTCGGCTTCGGCAAGCAGGACGTTCATGTGCCCGGGCATGCGACCGGCCACCGGGTGGATCGCGTATTTAACGGTCACGCCGTGGTGGGTCAACTTCTCGGTCAGCTCTTTCAGTGCGTGTTGCGCCCGCGCTACCGCCAGGCCGTAGCCCGGCACGATGATCACGGTGTCGGCGTTGGTCAGCAGGAAGGTAGCATCGTCGGCGGAGCCCGACTTCACCGGGCGCGCTTCTTTGGAGCCTGCCGCTGCACCGGCATCCGGCGCGTTGCCGAAACCACCGAGCAGTACATTAAAGAAGGAACGGTTCATCGCCTTGCACATGATGTACGACAGGATTGCGCCGCTGGAACCCACAAGGGAGCCGGCGATGATCAGCATCGAGTTGTTCAGCGAGAAGCCGATGCCTGCCGCTGCCCAGCCGGAGTAGCTGTTGAGCATCGACACCACCACCGGCATGTCGGCGCCGCCGATGGGGATGATGATCAGCACGCCGAGCACGAACGCCAGGGCGAGCATCAACGCGAAGGCGCTGAGGTTGCCGGTGAACATGAATGTCAGGCCCAGGCCGAGCGTAGCCAGGCCGAGCACCAGGTTCAGTTTGTGTTGGCCACCGAACTGTACCGGTGCCCCTTGGAACAGGCGAAACTTGTACTTGCCCGACAACTTGCCGAAGGCGATCACCGAGCCGGAGAAGGTGATGGCGCCGATGGCGGCACCGAGGAACAGCTCCAGGCGGTTGCCAGCGGGGATCGCGTCACCCAGGTGTTTGACGATGCCCAGCGATTGCGGCTCAACCACTGCGGCAATCGCGATAAACACCGCGGCCAGACCGATCATGCTGTGCATGAACGCCACCAACTCCGGCATTTTGGTCATTTCAACGCGCTTGGCCATGATCGAACCAGCAGTGCCGCCGATCAGCAGACCAACGATCACGTAGCCGATGCCAGCAGTGGCCAGCTCGGCACCGAGCTTATAGATGAGGCCCACTGTGGTGAGTACCGCCAGCGCCATGCCGAGCATGCCGAACAGGTTGCCGCGCCGCGATGTGGTCGGGTGCGACAGGCCCTTGAGGGCCTGGATGAAACAGATCGACGCGATCAGATAGAGCGTCGTGACGAGATTCATGCTCATTACTTGGACGCCTCTTCTTTTACTTTCGGGGCTTTCTTCTTGAACATCTCAAGCATCCTGCGAGTCACCAGGAAACCGCCGAACACGTTGACCGCCGCCAGGGCCACGGCCAGAGTGCCCATGGTCTTGCCCAGCGGAGTCACGGTCAGTGCGGCGGCCAGCATCGCGCCGACGATGACGATCGCGGAGATCGCGTTGGTCACGGCCATCAGTGGCGTATGCAGTGCGGGGGTAACGTTCCAGACCACGTGGTAACCGACATAAATCGCCAGCACAAAGATGATCAGGTTGTAGATACCGGGGGAGATAAGCTCTTCCATCGTCTGAATCCCTGCTTAGGCGTTTTTGCGGATGACTTGGCCGTCGCGGCACATCAGGCACGCAGCGACGATGTCGTCTTCGAGGTTGATTTCAAACTGCCCTTCCTTGGTGAAGACCAGCTTCAGAAAGTCCAGCAGGTTGCGTGCATACAGGGCCGACGCATCGGCGGCAACGGCGCCCGCCAGGTTGGTCGGGCCACAGATGATCACACCATTTTCCACTACCACCTGGTCGGCAACGGTCAGCGGACAGTTGCCGCCTTGGGCTGCCGCGAGATCGATGACCACCGAACCGGGTTTCATCTGCGCGACGGTTTCGGCGCTGAGCAAGATTGGCGCCTTGCGGCCTGGGATCAGGGCAGTGGTAATGACGATGTCGGCCTGCTTGGCGCGCTCGTGCACGGCCAGGGCCTGGCGCTGCATCCAACTGGTCGGCATAGGGCGCGCGTAACCGCCGACGCCGACGGCACATTCGCGCTCTTCATCGGTTTCGTAGGGTACGTCGACAAACTTGGCGCCGAGGGATTCGATTTGTTCCTTAACTGCCGGGCGTACGTCAGACGCTTCGATCACAGCACCCAGGCGTTTCGCCGTGGCGATGGCCTGCAAGCCTGCCACGCCGGCGCCGAGGATCAGCACGCGCGCCGCTTTCACGGTCCCGGCGGCGGTCATCAGCATCGGCATGAAGCGCGGGTAGTGATGGGCGGCCAGCAGCACGGCCTTGTAACCGGCGATGTTGGCTTGCGAGGACAGGACGTCGAGGCTTTGGGCTCGCGAGGTGCGTGGTGCAGCCTCAAGGGCAAAGGCGGTGATGCCGCGCTCGGCGAGTTTGGTAATGGTTTCGTTGCTGAACGGGTTGAGCATGCCCACCAGCACGGTGCCGCTTTTGATCAGCGCCAGCTCGCTGTCGCTGGGGGCGACCACCTTGAGAACCAGCTCTGCACCCAACGCATCGCTGGCGCTGCCAATGGTTGCACCGGCCGCTTCATAGGCACTATCGACGATGCTGGCTTTAAGGCCGGCCCCGCTTTGTACAGTGACCTTATGGCCCTGGCCGATCAGCTTCTTGATGGTTTCGGGGGTGGCAGCCACCCGTGTTTCACCGGTCTGGGTTTCGAGAGGAACACCAATGTGCACGTCAAATCTCCTGCATGATCTTTTTGCTTTTGATCTTTTTGTAAAAAGGCCAGTGCACCGCGAGTGGCGCAACTGGGGCGGCCGATCAGCACGATCCCGCTGAAATAACAGCGGGGCGCGGCATTTTGCAGGCGAACTTTACAGCCTTCAAGGAATTATGACGGGTGACAAAAAATTAACTACAAGTCACCCTGTGACTGATTGTCGCAGATTGTTGAAATAAATCATTTAAATACAGTTACTTGAGTGAGTTATACAGATTGCCGCAGCTTTTTCCATCGCAGGTGTGAATGGCTGGGCATTGTTAGGTGATAGTCGCTACAAGCTACGAGAATCATGGTCTTGAGCCCTATTTTTACCTGAAAGGGACAGTCTGTTTAAATGCGACATATATGTACATCTGTAGGAATGCTTTTTATCTGACTACAAAGTCAATAAATAGCCGATGTCCTTCAATTACCAGGGCTATAGCGTTGTGATTGATCAATCAGCCAGTCCTTGAATGCGTGCAGCGAGGCGGATTCGACTTTTCTATCAGGAATCATCAGGTAATAAGCCTTGGAGCTGCTCAGCGCTTGCGGGCTTGCAATCACCAGGTGGTGCTCGTCCAGTTCTCGCTGGATAAGGAACGGTGGGATCAGTGCAATGCCCATGTCATGCATGGCTGCCTGCGACAACATCGAGAATAGCTCGTAACGAGGGCCTGTCATGTCACGGGGGACATTCAGTTGCTGGGCGTTAAACCATTGCCGCCAGGCGTAGGGGCGTGTGGTCTGCTGCAGCAGTGGCAGCTCCGCGATCTCCTGGGCGGTAAGCTGCTTGCGTTCGCCCAATAGTCGCGGGCTGCAAACAGGCACTGGGTTCTCTCCCATCAGGCGGTGGGATTCGGTGCCGGACCAATCGGCATCCCCAAAGTAGATGGCGGCGTCGAACTCGGTATCGGCAAACAGGAAGGGGCGCGTGCGGTTGGTGAGGTTGACCGTCACTTCTGGGTGCCTGCGCTGAAAATCCTTGAGTCGTGGGATCAGCCACTGGGTGCCGAATGTCGGCACCACCGCCAGCTCAATCACATTGGCGCCCTGCTGGCCCATTACCGACAGAGTGTCGCGTTCCACGGCGTCCAACTGCGTGGCGACGCGACGGCTATAGGACAGCCCGGCCTCTGTCAGCTTTACGCCGCGCTTTGAGCGACGAAACAGCTCGATACTTAAAAACTCCTCAAGGCCGGCGATCTGTCGGCAGATGGCGCCTTGAGTGATGGAAAGTTCGTGCGCCGCCTTGGTAAAACTCTCGTGACGGGCTGCCGCTTCAAAACTGACAAGGGCGGTGGTGCTGGGAATTTTTCTGCGCATGTACCTTGTCCTCACTCATAAGTCGCATAAGCGCCATTCTGGCCATTACGGAGTGAGAAAATAGCACAAGCCTATGCGGAAACCTCGTTTGCCCTTAGCCACTCCCGAGCCTAGGCTGCACCCACGACTTCTGTTTTTCTTTGCGAGGACTTATTCATGGCTGGCAAGGCAAGCTTCAACTGGATTGATCCACTTTTGCTGGATCAACAGCTCACCGAAGAAGAGCGCATGGTGCGCGACAGTGCTGAGCAATTTGCCCGGGACAAGCTGGCGCCACGTGTGCTCGAAGCTTTCCGCCATGAAAAGACCGACCCTGCAATCTTCCGTGAGATGGGCGAAACCGGCTTGCTGGGCGCGATGATCCCTGAGCAGTACGGCGGCAGTGGCTTGAACTATGTCAGCTACGGGTTGATTGCGCGTGAGGTTGAGCGCGTCGACTCCGGCTATCGCTCGATGATGAGTGTGCAATCGTCACTGGTCATGGTGCCTATCAACGAGTTCGGTACCGAAGCGCAGAAGCAGAAGTATCTGCCCAAGCTTGCCTCTGGCGAGTGGATTGGTTGTTTTGGTCTGACCGAGCCTAACCACGGCTCCGATCCGGGCGCGATGATCACTCGGGCGCGCAAAGTGGAAGGCGGTTACAGCCTCACGGGCGCGAAGATGTGGATCACCAATAGCCCGATTGCGGATGTGTTCGTCGTCTGGGGCAAGGATGACGCCGGTGATATCCGTGGGTTTGTGCTGGAGAAGGGCTGGAAAGGCCTGAGTGCTCCGGCGATTCATGGCAAGGTCGGTCTGCGTGCGTCCATCACCGGTGAAATCGTGATGGACAACGTGTTTGTACCGGAGGAAAACATCTTCCCGGATGTGCGTGGCTTGAAAGGCCCCTTTACCTGCTTGAACTCGGCGCGTTATGGCATCTCCTGGGGCGCATTGGGCGCTGCCGAGTTTTGCTGGCACACCGCTCGCCAGTACACCTTGGACCGTCACCAGTTTGGCCGTCCATTGGCGGCGACTCAGCTGATCCAGAAAAAACTGGCCGACATGCAGACCGAGATCACCCTGGCCCTGCAGGGCTGTCTGCGCCTGGGACGTATGAAGGATGAGGGTACGGCTGCGGTTGAAATCACATCGATCATGAAGCGCAATTCGTGCGGCAAGTCCCTGGATATCGCGCGTATGGCGCGGGATATGTTGGGGGGGAACGGTATTTCCGACGAGTTCGGTGTGGCGCGTCACTTGGTCAACCTGGAGGTTGTTAACACCTACGAAGGTACCCATGATGTGCACGCCTTGATTCTTGGGCGCGCGCAAACCGGTCTTCAGGCGTTCTATTAATAGGAGCATGGGCATGGGCGCGCTTTCGCATCTGCGAGTACTGGATTTATCGCGAGTATTGGCGGGCCCTTGGGCCGGACAGATCCTGGCGGACCTTGGCGCTGAGGTGATCAAGGTCGAACGGCCGGGTAATGGTGACGACACGCGCGCCTGGGGCCCGCCGTTCCTTAAGGATGCCGATGGCGAGAATACCAGTGAGGCAGCGTATTACCTCTCGGCCAATCGCAACAAAGAGTCGGTGACTATCGACTTTACGCGGCCGGAGGGGCAGAAGCTGGTGCGGGATCTGGCGGCCAAGTGCGACATCCTGATCGAAAACTTCAAAGTGGGTGGTCTGGCGGCGTATGGATTGGACTATGAGTCTCTCAGGGAGATCAATCCAGAATTGATCTATTGCTCGATCACCGGTTTCGGCCAGACGGGGCCTTATGCGGCGCGTGCGGGCTACGATTTCATGATTCAGGGGTTAGGCGGGTTGATGAGCCTGACCGGGCGATCGGAAGGTGATGAGGGCGCGGGGCCGGTAAAGGTGGGGGTGGCCTTGACTGACATCCTTACTGGGCTCTATTCGACGGTCGCGATCCTTGCTGCATTGGCGCACCGGGATCATGACGGTGGCGGGCAGCATATCGACATGGCGCTGTTGGATGTGCAGGTAGCATGCCTGGCCAACCAGGCGATGAATTACCTGACCACCGGGGTGCCCCCGAAGCGTCTGGGTAATGCTCATCCGAATATCGTGCCTTATCAGGACTTCCCCACGGCCGACGGTGACTTCATCCTGACGGTGGGTAATGACGGGCAGTTTCGCAAGTTCGCCGAGGTGGCGGGTCAGCCGCAATGGGCTGACGATCCACGTTTCTCCTCTAATAAGGTGCGAGTCGCCAATCGGGCTGAATTGATTCCATTGATTCGCCAGGTGACGGTCTTCCGGACGACGGCTGAGTGGGTTTCGCAGCTGGAGCAGGTGGGGGTGCCTTGCGGGCCGATCAATGATCTGGCGCAGGTATTTGCCGATCCTCAGGTCAAGGCACGGGGGTTGGCGATGCAGTTGCCGCACGCATTGGCGGGTATGGTGCCTCAGGTTGCCAACCCAATACGGCTATCCAAGACGCCGGTGGAGTACCGCAGTGCGCCTCCTCTATTAGGGGAGCATACGGCTCATGTGCTGCAGGGTGTACTGGGGTTGGGGGTGGAGAGTGTGGCTGCGCTAAAAGCGGCGGGTGTTATCTAGGTCGTTTCTCCATATAGATAGGAGAGAGCCTTTGGTGGTTTTTTAATCAACTTCAACTAATTGATATAAAACAAAAATTAAGAGTTGACGGCAGATTCTGGAAGCCTATAATTCGCCCCACTTCCGGCGCTGTAGAAACGGAAAACTCCTTGCTAAACAATGAGTTAATCGGTTTTAAGCAGCAAGTTGCTTCAGTTCATCGAAGCCAGAAGGAAGTTGAAAAAGAGGTGTTGACAGCAGCGTGTAACGCTGTAGAATTCGCCTCCCGCTGACGAGAGATCGGAGGCGCAAGTGGTTGAAGTTGTTGAAGAATTCTTCGAAAGCTTCTGAGAATAATCACTTGACAGCAAATGAGGCTGCTGTAGAATGCGCGCCTCGGTTGAGACGAAAGCTCTTAACCAACCGCTCTTTAACAACTGAATCAAGCAATTCGTGTGGGTGCTTGTGGAGTCAGACTGATAGTCAACAAGATTATCAGCATCACAAGTTACTCCGCGAGAAATCAAAGAATAACCAACGATTGCTGAGCCAAGTTTAGGGTTTCTTAAAAACCCAAAGATGTTTGAACTGAAGAGTTTGATCATGGCTCAGATTGAACGCTGGCGGCAGGCCTAACACATGCAAGTCGAGCGGTAGAGAGAAGCTTGCTTCTCTTGAGAGCGGCGGACGGGTGAGTAATGCCTAGGAATCTGCCTGGTAGTGGGGGATAACGTTCGGAAACGGACGCTAATACCGCATACGTCCTACGGGAGAAAGCAGGGGACCTTCGGGCCTTGCGCTATCAGATGAGCCTAGGTCGGATTAGCTAGTTGGTGGGGTAATGGCTCACCAAGGCGACGATCCGTAACTGGTCTGAGAGGATGATCAGTCACACTGGAACTGAGACACGGTCCAGACTCCTACGGGAGGCAGCAGTGGGGAATATTGGACAATGGGCGAAAGCCTGATCCAGCCATGCCGCGTGTGTGAAGAAGGTCTTCGGATTGTAAAGCACTTTAAGTTGGGAGGAAGGGCCATTACCTAATACGTGGTGGTTTTGACGTTACCGACAGAATAAGCACCGGCTAACTCTGTGCCAGCAGCCGCGGTAATACAGAGGGTGCAAGCGTTAATCGGAATTACTGGGCGTAAAGCGCGCGTAGGTGGTTTGTTAAGTTGGATGTGAAATCCCCGGGCTCAACCTGGGAACTGCATTCAAAACTGACTGACTAGAGTATGGTAGAGGGTGGTGGAATTTCCTGTGTAGCGGTGAAATGCGTAGATATAGGAAGGAACACCAGTGGCGAAGGCGACCACCTGGACTGATACTGACACTGAGGTGCGAAAGCGTGGGGAGCAAACAGGATTAGATACCCTGGTAGTCCACGCCGTAAACGATGTCAACTAGCCGTTGGGAGCCTTGAGCTCTTAGTGGCGCAGCTAACGCATTAAGTTGACCGCCTGGGGAGTACGGCCGCAAGGTTAAAACTCAAATGAATTGACGGGGGCCCGCACAAGCGGTGGAGCATGTGGTTTAATTCGAAGCAACGCGAAGAACCTTACCAGGCCTTGACATCCAATGAACTTTCTAGAGATAGATTGGTGCCTTCGGGAACATTGAGACAGGTGCTGCATGGCTGTCGTCAGCTCGTGTCGTGAGATGTTGGGTTAAGTCCCGTAACGAGCGCAACCCTTGTCCTTAGTTACCAGCACGTAATGGTGGGCACTCTAAGGAGACTGCCGGTGACAAACCGGAGGAAGGTGGGGATGACGTCAAGTCATCATGGCCCTTACGGCCTGGGCTACACACGTGCTACAATGGTCGGTACAGAGGGTTGCCAAGCCGCGAGGTGGAGCTAATCCCATAAAACCGATCGTAGTCCGGATCGCAGTCTGCAACTCGACTGCGTGAAGTCGGAATCGCTAGTAATCGCGAATCAGAATGTCGCGGTGAATACGTTCCCGGGCCTTGTACACACCGCCCGTCACACCATGGGAGTGGGTTGCACCAGAAGTAGCTAGTCTAACCTTCGGGAGGACGGTTACCACGGTGTGATTCATGACTGGGGTGAAGTCGTAACAAGGTAGCCGTAGGGGAACCTGCGGCTGGATCACCTCCTTAATCGACGACATCAGCTGCTCCATAAGCTCCCACACGAATTGCTTGATTCATTGAAGAAGACGATAGAAGCAGCTTTAAGCTCCAAGCTGATAGCTCCAAGCTAACAGTTACGCGCTCGAAATTGGGTCTGTAGCTCAGTTGGTTAGAGCGCACCCCTGATAAGGGTGAGGTCGGCAGTTCGAATCTGCCCAGACCCACCAATTTTGTTATGGGGCCATAGCTCAGCTGGGAGAGCGCCTGCCTTGCACGCAGGAGGTCAACGGTTCGATCCCGTTTGGCTCCACCATTAACTGCTTTTACTTGTTAGAGTTTAGAAATGAATATTCCGGCGTGAATATTGATTTCTAGTCTTTGATTAGATCGTTCTTTAAAAATTTGGGTATGTGATAGAAAGATAGACTGGACGTTACTTTCACTGGTAACGGCTCAGGCTAAGGTAAAATTTGTGAGTATCTCTTAATTGAGTATTATCGAATTTTCGGCGAATGTCGTCTTCACAGTATAACCAGATTGCTTGGGGTTATATGGTCAAGTGAAGAAGCGCATACGGTGGATGCCTTGGCAGTCAGAGGCGATGAAAGACGTGGTAGCCTGCGAAAAGCTTCGGGGAGTCGGCAAACAGACTTTGATCCGGAGATGTCTGAATGGGGGAACCCAGCCATCATAAGATGGTTATCTTGTACTGAATACATAGGTGCAAGAGGCGAACCAGGGGAACTGAAACATCTAAGTACCCTGAGGAAAAGAAATCAACCGAGATTCCCTTAGTAGTGGCGAGCGAACGGGGACTAGCCCTTAAGTGGCTTTGAGATTAGCGGAACGCTCTGGAAAGTGCGGCCATAGTGGGTGATAGCCCTGTACGCGAAAATCTCTTAGTCATGAAATCGAGTAGGACGGAGCACGAGAAACTTTGTCTGAATATGGGGGGACCATCCTCCAAGGCTAAATACTACTGACTGACCGATAGTGAACTAGTACCGTGAGGGAAAGGCGAAAAGAACCCCGGAGAGGGGAGTGAAATAGATCCTGAAACCGTATGCGTACAAGCAGTGGGAGCCCACTTTGTTGGGTGACTGCGTACCTTTTGTATAATGGGTCAGCGACTTATTTTCAGTGGCGAGCTTAACCGAATAGGGGAGGCGTAGCGAAAGCGAGTCTTAATAGGGCGTCTAGTCGCTGGGAATAGACCCGAAACCGGGCGATCTATCCATGGGCAGGTTGAAGGTTGGGTAACACTAACTGGAGGACCGAACCGACTACCGTTGAAAAGTTAGCGGATGACCTGTGGATCGGAGTGAAAGGCTAATCAAGCTCGGAGATAGCTGGTTCTCCTCGAAAGCTATTTAGGTAGCGCCTCATGTATCACTGTAGGGGGTAGAGCACTGTTTCGGCTAGGGGGTCATCCCGACTTACCAAACCGATGCAAACTCCGAATACCTACAAGTGCCGAGCATGGGAGACACACGGCGGGTGCTAACGTCCGTCGTGAAAAGGGAAACAACCCAGACCGTCAGCTAAGGTCCCAAAGTTATGGTTAAGTGGGAAACGATGTGGGAAGGCTTAGACAGCTAGGAGGTTGGCTTAGAAGCAGCCACCCTTTAAAGAAAGCGTAATAGCTCACTAGTCGAGTCGGCCTGCGCGGAAGATGTAACGGGGCTCAAACCATACACCGAAGCTACGGGTATCACGTAAGTGATGCGGTAGAGGAGCGTTCTGTAAGCCTGTGAAGGTGAGTTGAGAAGCTTGCTGGAGGTATCAGAAGTGCGAATGCTGACATGAGTAACGACAATGGGTGTGAAAAACACCCACGCCGAAAGACCAAGGTTTCCTGCGCAACGTTAATCGACGCAGGGTTAGTCGGTCCCTAAGGCGAGGCTGAAAAGCGTAGTCGATGGAAAACAGGTTAATATTCCTGTACTTCTGGTTATTGCGATGGAGGGACGGAGAAGGCTAGGCCAGCTTGGCGTTGGTTGTCCAAGTTTAAGGTGGTAGGCTGAGATCTTAGGTAAATCCGGGATCTTAAGGCCGAGAGCTGATGACGAGTCATCTTTTAGATGACGAAGTGGTTGATGCCATGCTTCCAAGAAAAGCTTCTAAGCTTCAGGTAACCAGGAACCGTACCCCAAACCGACACAGGTGGTTGGGTAGAGAATACCAAGGCGCTTGAGAGAACTCGGGTGAAGGAACTAGGCAAAATGGCACCGTAACTTCGGGAGAAGGTGCGCCGGTGAGGGTGAAGGACTTGCTCCGTAAGCTCATGCCGGTCGAAGATACCAGGCCGCTGCGACTGTTTATTAAAAACACAGCACTCTGCAAACACGAAAGTGGACGTATAGGGTGTGACGCCTGCCCGGTGCCGGAAGGTTAATTGATGGGGTTAGCTAACGCGAAGCTCTTGATCGAAGCCCCGGTAAACGGCGGCCGTAACTATAACGGTCCTAAGGTAGCGAAATTCCTTGTCGGGTAAGTTCCGACCTGCACGAATGGCGTAACGATGGCGGCGCTGTCTCCACCCGAGACTCAGTGAAATTGAAATCGCTGTGAAGATGCAGTGTATCCGCGGCTAGACGGAAAGACCCCGTGAACCTTTACTATAGCTTTGCACTGGACTTTGAATTTGCTTGTGTAGGATAGGTGGGAGGCTTTGAAGCGTGGACGCCAGTTCGCGTGGAGCCAACCTTGAAATACCACCCTGGCAACTTTGAGGTTCTAACTCAGGTCCGTTATCCGGATCGAGGACAGTGTATGGTGGGTAGTTTGACTGGGGCGGTCTCCTCCTAAAGAGTAACGGAGGAGTACGAAGGTGCGCTCAGACCGGTCGGAAATCGGTCGTAGAGTATAAAGGCAAAAGCGCGCTTGACTGCGAGACAGACACGTCGAGCAGGTACGAAAGTAGGTCTTAGTGATCCGGTGGTTCTGTATGGAAGGGCCATCGCTCAACGGATAAAAGGTACTCCGGGGATAACAGGCTGATACCGCCCAAGAGTTCATATCGACGGCGGTGTTTGGCACCTCGATGTCGGCTCATCACATCCTGGGGCTGAAGCCGGTCCCAAGGGTATGGCTGTTCGCCATTTAAAGTGGTACGCGAGCTGGGTTTAGAACGTCGTGAGACAGTTCGGTCCCTATCTGCCGTGGACGTTTGAGATTTGAGAGGGGCTGCTCCTAGTACGAGAGGACCGGAGTGGACGAACCTCTGGTGTTCCGGTTGTCACGCCAGTGGCATTGCCGGGTAGCTATGTTCGGAATAGATAACCGCTGAAAGCATCTAAGCGGGAAACTAGCCTCAAGATGAGATCTCACTGGAACCTTGAGTTCCCTGAAGGGCCGTCGAAGACTACGACGTTGATAGGTTGGGTGTGTAAGCGCTGTGAGGCGTTGAGCTAACCAATACTAATTGCCCGTGAGGCTTGACCATATAACACCCAAGCAATTTGCTTGCTTCGAGCCGAAAGGCGAAAGAGCACCAGATTGCGGTGTGTGAAGACGAAATGAACCGAAAGTTCGAATCTCACAAATCACCGAAAGCTGTCACATACCCAATTTGCTGAAGCGCGGCCAGCTGGCCACGGTTCGGTACCCGAATTTCTTGACGACCATAGAGCATTGGAACCACCTGATCCCATCCCGAACTCAGTAGTGAAACGATGCATCGCCGATGGTAGTGTGGGGTTTCCCCATGTGAGAGTAGGTCATCGTCAAGATTAAATTCCAGAACCCCTGTTTGCTAACGCAGACAGGGGTTTTGTTTATGTAGAAGTCCATGAATTTCACCGGCACGCTGCTAGCGCAGCGGACTGGTACACAGAATTTCTTGACGACCATAGAGCATTGGAACCACCTGATCCCATCCCGAACTCAGCAGTGAAACGATGCATCGCCGATGGTAGTGTGGGGTTTCCCCATGTGAGAGTAGGTCATCGTCAAGATCCAATTCCAAAACCCCTGTCTGCTAACGCAGACAGGGGTTTTGTCGTTTAGCAGGTATCGATAAGGCTGGTTGCACATTCGCAACTGCTGGCTATCTTCCTGCCCACGTCCCGTTTCCCTGCCACCAGACAGCAGAAAATCTTTCGTTTGCCAGCGGCAGAATCTTTCAATGCTGAACCGTCCGCTTTTACCACTTGTCGGTTTCCCATTCAAAAAGAGGATGTTTCCCACAACTCCTTAATCTTTCACTCCATTTGGCCGAAAGCCTGATGAGCCATGCGTGCACCGAAATAGAGCGGTTTGAAAGTCCGCCTAGACCGTACATGGAATGTTCACCTCTGCACGCTAACCACCCTTTGGCAAAAGAAGTCGATGAAATGAATCTTAAGTTCAGTCATAAAATTCTGTTGGCCGCGTCAGGCGTTGTCGTCCTGGCCTTCGCATTATTCACGCTCTACAACGATTACCTGCAGCGCAGCACCATCAAGCAGAACCTGGAGTCATCTATCCAGCAGTCTGGCGAACTCACCGCCAGCAGTGTGCAGAACTGGCTCAGTGGTCGAATCCTGGTCCTCGAGAGCCTGACGCAAAACCTTGCTCATCAGGGCGGTGCTGCCGATCTCCCTGGGTTGATCGATCAGCCGGCGCTCACCTCGAACTTCCAGTTCACCTATGTAGGCCAGACCAACGGTGTATTCACCCAGCGTCCGGACGCAAAAATGCCCGACGGTTACGACCCCCGTCAGCGTCCTTGGTACAAGCAAGCCGTGGCTGCCGATAAACCCATGCTCACGCCGCCCTATATGGCCGCAGTGGGTGGGCAGATCGTGACTATCGCCATGCCGGTGAAAAAGAACGGTGAACTGCTCGGCGTGGTCGGCGGTGACCTGAGCCTGCAAACCCTGGTCAAGATCATCAACTCGGTAGATTTCGGTGGTATCGGCCATGCGTTCCTGATCAGTGGCGATGGCCAGGTCATCGTCAGCCCTGACCAGGACCAGGTAATGAAAAACCTCAAGGACATCTACCCCGGCACCAGCGTCCGTATTGAGAAGAGTAGCCAGGACGTCGTTCTCAAGGGGCAGGACCGCATCCTGTCGTTTACCCCCATCAGCGGCTTGCCAGGTGCAGACTGGTATATCGGCCTGTCGATCGACAAAGACAAAGCTTACGCACCGCTGGGTAAATTCCGCACTTCCGCGCTGGTCGCTATGTTGATCGCCGTGGTTGCGATCGCCGTACTCTTGAGCCTGTTGATCCAAGTGTTGTTGCGGCCCCTGACTACCATGGGCGTAGCCATGCAGGACATCGCCCAGGGCGAAGGTGACCTGACCCGCCGGTTGGCTGTTACCAGCAAAGATGAGTTCGGAGAAGTCGGCAGTGCGTTCAACCGATTCGTGGAGCGTATCCACGCCTCGATTTCCGAAGTGTCTTCGGCAACACGCCAGGTGCATGACCTGTCCCAGCGCGTGATGGCCTCTTCCAATGCGTCGATCATCGGCTCCGACGAGCAGAGCGCGCGCACCAACAGCGTGGCTGCCGCGATCAACGAACTGGGCGCGGCCACCCAGGAAATTGCGCGTAACGCCGCCGATGCTTCACAGCACGCAAGCGGTGCCAGCGAACAGGCCGACGATGGGCGCAAGGTGGTGGAGCAGACCATCCTGGCGATGTCGCAACTGTCGCAAAAAATCAGCTTGTCCTGCACCCAGATCGAAACCCTGAACGCCAGCACGGATAACATCGGCCACATCCTCGATGTGATCAAAGGTATCTCCCAGCAAACCAACCTGCTGGCACTTAATGCCGCGATCGAAGCGGCGCGCGCCGGAGAGGCCGGGCGTGGTTTCGCTGTGGTCGCCGACGAGGTGCGCAACCTCGCTCACCGTACCCAGGAGTCAGCCGAAGAAATCCACAAGATGATCACTTCGCTGCAAGTGGGTTCGCGTGAAGCAGTGACCACCATGAATGCCAGCCAGGCTTCCAGCGAAGAAAGCGTTGAAGTCGCCAACCAGGCCGGGGAGCGCCTGATCAGTGTGACTCAGCGGATCGTCGAGATCGACGGGATGAACCAGTCCGTCGCGGCGGCCACCGAAGAGCAGACAGCCGTGGTGGAAACCCTCAACGTCGACATCAACCAGATCAACCTGCTGAACCAGCAGGGCGTGGCCAACCTCAACGAAACCTTGAAAGACTGCGATGCACTGTCACAACAGGCCAATCGATTGAAACAACTGGTCGACAGCTTCAAGATCTGACCCGCTGAGTGTGTGTAGGAGCGAGCGGTTTCGCTCCTATTGCTGGCCCAGCAAACGCCGCACATTGTCCAGGGCACTGTCGGCGAAGCCCTGTACAAACGCTTCAAACTCCACCTGTGCGGCGTCCACGGGTTCGGCGATGATGGTCCAGGTCACCCTGGAACATTGCGCCCCAAGTGCTTCCACGTTGATTGCAGCCCACAATCTGGCCACGCCAAGGGTGTTGTAGATCGTGGTCCACGTCATGGACATGGCGTGCTCATCCCGACTGTTGAGTTGCTCCACCACTCGGTGGCCATCGCGAAAAAATTTGGTCCGCAAGGCACCCACACCCGTGCCGGTCATTTCGATGTGCGTCAGGGCGGGAATGAATGCATCAAAACCTGCAAACTCCCCGACCATGCTCCACAGGCAACTGGCAGGGCAGTCGACCACCACAGAGGCGACTATCGGTTGAGCCGTCGGGTTATGGATTAACGTATCGGGTTGCAGCCGTTTCATGAAGTTGTCCTGAAGCCGTTCCAAGAAAGCCGATGGCCTGGAGATAGTTGCAGCCTTTGCCCAACAGCGTCGGGTCTTTTTCCGGGTACTGCTCGCCCATCTGCTGCACACCGCGTCGCGCGCTGTCATGGCAGATCATGGCGGTGTCACCGATGTCGTCGTCCAGCCGGTCGAGATAAAACCCGAGTACGCCAAACAGTGCGTTGCCTTCGCCCACCGTCCGCAGCGCCTGCTGCCAATGCGCCGCGCTCACACGTTCGAACCTGTGCCCCGCGCGGCTGAACGCATCCAGGTAATGCTCCCAGCTCAATGGCTGTGGGTTGTGCAGGTTGAACACACGGCTATCTTCTTGAAACCGCCCGCCGTGAAACGCAATGAAGCGCGCCAGGAAGTCCACTGGCATCAGATCGAAGTTCAAATCCAACCTCGGCATCAGGCCCAGTTGCAGCGAACCCTTGAGCATCAGCATCAAGCGGTTCTTCCGGGGCTGGCAGACACCGTTGCGGCTGTTGAAACTGATATTGCCCGGACGATAGATATTCACCCAGGCGCCTTGTTCGACCGCACGCCCCAGCAGTCGCTCGGCCACCCACTTGGACAGGTTGTAGCCATTCCTGATGTACAGCGGCGGCGTGGCCGCGGCTGGCACTTCAAGCACTTGTCCGAGTGAGTCGACGCTGCTGCAGGCCGAGAGCGTCGAGACAAAGTTGAAGACCTTCTTGCTGCGCGTTTCGCACAAGCGCAGGCATTCGAATATGGGGTCGACGTTATCCCTGGCCAGCGAGGCATAGTCCATCACGTGGTTCACCTGTGCTGCGTTGTGCACCAGCACCCCGAAATCATTGGCGAGGTAGTCATACGCATCGCTGGCCAAACCCAATCGCGGCAGGCTGATATCGGCGGCGAATACCTGGGCTCGGCTCCAGTCCAGGTGTTCCAGGTCGTACTCGCGCAGTGCTTGGGCAAACCGTGTCTTCGCGCAATGCCCCGGCCGTTCGCGCACCAGGCACGCCACCTTTGTTGCACCGCCGGCCAAGAGCGCTTCGACAATATGGACGCCGACGAAGCTGTTGGCCCCCGTCACGATCACTTTGCGCGGGTTGCCTGCGCGGTCCTCATGCAGCGCGTTGACCACCCACTCCCGTTGAGCATCCCGGACCGCCTGGCCAGACGCCATTTCAGGCAGTGCACCCTCCTCCATCAAGGTCGCGAGGGTGCGGATCGTTGGCACTTCAATGAAGTGGCTCAACGCGAAGCTGCGGCCAAATTGCTCGCGGACTTGCAACAGCAGCATCGACAGCAGGATCGAATGGCCGCCCAGATCAAAGAAGCTGTTGTCGATCGACAACCCCGCTGCTGGCAGCGCCAGCAACTCGCCCCACAGGCAACTCAATCGCGCCTGGAGTGGCGTGCGCGCAACAGCGCAAGTGGCCGGCGAAGTGGGATGCCGCGGCAGCGCCAGCAACGCATTGCGGTCGACTTTACCGTGGCTGGAGTGCGGCATGCCTGGTAGCTCAATCCAGTAACCCGGCTGCATGTAATCCGGCAGGTACTGTCGTGCATGCCGCTGCAGAGCCGCCAAGGTCGCACCTTGTTCGGCCTGTGCGACAAAGACGCAGATCCTGCAATCACGGTCGATCACGACGGCCAGCTCGCGAAACAATCGGCTGTTACGCAGGCATTGTTCAATCTCCTGGGGCTCCACTCGAAAGCCGCGGATCTTGACCTGATCATCGCGGCGCCCACCCAGCTCGATTCCATCGGCTGTCCACTGGGCCAGGTCGCCGCTGCGATAGGCCCGCAGCGTCTGGCCGCCTGGCACTGGCAGCTCGATGAACGGGCTGGTGTCCTGCAGTGGGGCGTTGATATACCCCAGGCTTACCCCAGGACCGACGATGTACACCTCGCCCGTCACCCGCTCATCCACCGGTTGCAGGTTTTCATCGAGGATCAGCACCTGGCTGTTGGCGATCGGATAGCCGACGTTGCGATGGCTGTCGCCGAGGCTCAACGTTCGATGCGTGACCAGCACCGTGGTTTCCGTGGGGCCATAGAGGTTGTGCAACTGGCACTGAGTTGCCAGTCGCTCGATTACATAGGGCTCGCAAGCATCACCACCGGTCAGCAGGTGCGTCACGCCCAGAGGGGGGCCAGCGGCAGGAGACTGAGCAGCGCGGGGGGTACAAAGGCGTGGGTCACATGCCGCCGGCGCAGCAGCTCCGCCAATTGATGAGGGTCGCGCCGTTGCTCCTGGCTGGGCACAATCAGCTCTGCACCCGCGATCAGGGCGGGGAAGATATCGATCAATGAAGAATCGAAACTCACGGGCGAAAACTGCAACACACGGCTTCGCTCGTCCAGCGTCATGCATGAGCTGAACCAGGCCGTGAAATGCGCCAGGTTACCTTGGCTGAGCAGCACCCCTTTCGGGTGGCCCGTACTGCCCGATGTAAAAAGGATCATGCATGGCGCATCCATGCAGGGGCGATGGGGCATCAGCGGGGATGCGGTCTCGGCGTTATGCGGGGCCACGGCGCTGACATCCAATGACACGAACTGACTGCGCAAGGGGTGCGAGCCGGCATCCAGCAAGACATTCGCTCCTGCACTTTCGAGCATGGTCTGATGGCGCTGCACGGGTTGGTCAGGTGCCAGTGGCAGGTACACCGCGCCACAACCAAGCAGCGCGAGGAGGCTGGCGTAGAGCTCGATGGACTTTTCCAGGCACACGCCCACAACCGGCGGCGCTTCAAGCGCCGCCAACAAGGGGTGCAATTGCTGCTGGATCGCCATGGCCTGGATATGTAGCTGACGATAGGTGAATGCATGTTCGGCGAAACTCAGCGCCGGCCGCTCGGCGAAAGCCGCCAGGCTGGCCTGCACCCGTTCGATCACTGGTATCTGGGCTTCGCGTATCAATGCGGGGTCCGCCGTCCGGTTGAAGCGATGCGTATACGCCAGCGCCTCCAGCCCATGCAGATCCTGCTCGGCCCAGTCTGTGGCAATCGCACGCGTCGACAGAGACTCGGCGTCCCGCGAGAAGCCACTGACTTGCAATACCACCCAATCCACCAGCGCGTCCGTCGCCTGCGCACGCAGCCGCTGGCCATTGCCACTGGGCTCCTCGGCGATATTCAGCACGGCGGACACACGTCGGTCACGGCCATAGGCGCGCAGTTGCAGCGCGGGCAAGCCGTAATCGGTCAGCGGGCCCACTCCCAGGCGCAGGCTGATGCAGGCTGCTTCTGCGCAGTGGGCCGGCAGCGGCTGGCTACCGTCTTCAATCCAAAGGTCGATGGCTTCATCACCCGAGCCATGCCCGTACTGCTCGAGCATCTGCCTGATAGCGTCCAGCGCCCTGCTGGTACCGCGCCAGCCGATCGTCAGACGTCTCATCTCGACACCGCCAGGTAATCGCCCAGCGCCTGCGCCACGCTCGGCGTGTGCAACAAGCCGCTGTGTTGCAGGAAACCCATGATATTGCCCAGCAATGGATGCTGGCGAGTGATGGGGAACGCCAGTGCCGAGACCTCATCGCGCAGCGCACTGCGCAGGCGTGTGCTGATGTCGAGATGCTCGATCAGGTGCAGGTCGAAATTTTTCTGCAGGTCGTTGGTCAGGTAATGCGCCAGGAACGTGGGCAACACTTTGGCGATATTGTCACGATCATCCGGGCTCGCACCTTGCCAGTAACGCTGTACCAGCCGCGTCCAGAACTGCGCATGGCGGCCCTCGTCAAACAGGTGGTCGGCCATCAGGCCGCGAACGGAGGCTTTGACACGGGTGTCCTTGGAAAACGCTGCCACGTCGTGGGTAACGGTGTTTTCGGCGATCGCCACAGCAATCAACTCCACGGCATCGCGCAGGTGGGCGGGTGCCTGCGCCTGTGCCGCTGGCAATGCGCGGCTCAGTTCGATGTGCTCAGGCAACTCGAGCGGTTGTATGCCGGTCATGGCCACGGTCTGTTGCAGGAAATCCAGCGCGACCAGGGCGTGGTAGTCCTCGTCCACCACGACGGTCATCGCGTCGTAGCGGCAGGCGAGGGGGAAGGGCAGCGCGAAGCGATTCTTGGCAATGCTGCGCGCCGTCTTGTCGACGATTTCGGTCTCGAAGATCACCACGTCGTTGATGAATTTGTAGAAGCTCTGCACCAGCACGAAATCGCGCCATTGCGAGCAATGTTCCACAAAGGTTGCACTGAGTACCATGGGTTGGCGGCACGGCGGATAGATCAGCTTGTCGTCGTTTTCCAGCAGGCGGCGAGGGCGCGTGCGAATGGTTGCACGACGTTCCCAGTCGTCGGCAATGGAGGGGTAATCTGCGCTGTTCATGGACGCACCTCGCGCAGCGAGGCCTGCACCTCGTCCCAAAAGGTGATCCGGCTTTCCACGGCGCCTAGGGCGGCGTTGTTCGCCTGTTGCGGGTAGGTGGGGTCTGCGCCGGCCAGGCGCTCGAGCAACTGCTCGGCGGACCGGCCATGATGCTGGGAGTCCAGTTCGATATGGCGCTCAAGGTAGCCATACAAGGTTGGCGCCTGGCGACGGGTCAGTGCGTCAGCCTGCAGGATGCGTTCGAACATCGCCGGGATGACACACTCGCGGCCATGAAGAAACGCGGCTGCCACACAGTGCGTTGGCGCTCTCAGCGCAATGTCCAATGTGGTGCGCACGAAACGTGCAGCGCCGTCAGGTACGTCGCTCATATGCAAGGCTGTGCTTGCGTCTACACCTTCGCGTTGCAGCGCGACGAAACGGTCGATTGCCGAGGTGCTGGCGCCCACTTCGGCCATGGCCTCCAGGTACAACTCGAAATGGCTGCAATAGCCTTGGCTGGGGTGTTGGTCCGATTCTTCACCCAATACAATTTCGTTGATCAGCCGCGCGGCGTTCGGGTCGGCCGCCGGCAGCCAGGGTATGCGAGTGCAGGTCAGGTCCTGTTGCAGGCGTTTGGTGAGGGTCATGAAGTCCCAAACTGCAAATACATGGAACTCCATAAAACACCGTAACTTACTCAGTGAAATTGTTTCTGCAAATAACGGATGGCAGCATAACTGCCGTTTTTTTTGCTCAAGCAATAGTTGCTGCATGGTTGATGCCTATAAGTTGTTGCGTCTGCTGTTAACACAGCGATGAGCTTTTGTGATCGGCAAAAAATAAAGAGGTAGGTATAAGCCAGGCCGCTGAACCCGGACGGTTTGGCCGTTGATTAAAACGTCTGGTTTATTGGGTGCAGGATAATAATCGGATTAAACACTTTGGCGACACATACAAATGTGTTGGATATTTTTCCAAATAATAGTTGCTGTAAGTTAGTTACTTTAAATAGCGTGAGAAGTTTCTTTGGTACGAACAGGAGCCGTCACCGCCAGGCAGTCAGGCCGATAGATTGTCTTTAAATCGTTGTTGTAACGGGGGGCTTGCTCGACAGGCAGAGCGCCCCGCTTTGGTCGAGGGGCACGCAGGGTGGCAACTCTTATTGCGCGACGTGCTTGCCGGCGGCATCCAGGCCATTGAGGTAGGTGGTGATCACGTGCATCCCGCGCATCAGGTGATTGCGCAACGTCAGGATGCTTTCATCGACTTTTTTCTGCGCCACCAGCCTCAGCAATTCACGGTGGTCTTCCTGAGACGTCTCGCCCAACCCCATCGCCTCAAGGTTGAAACGCAAGAAACGCTCCTCTTCGTTCAACCCATGCTCCACCAGCTTGAGCAACCGCTGGTTGGGGGCCTTGCCATACAGGGCCATGTGAAACAGCCGATTGAGGCGACCAATCTCGGTGTAGTCTTTTTCCTGCTCAAGCGCACAGATGAACGCTTCCGCCTCCGTGATATCGGCGTTGGTCAGCAAGGGGATCGACAAGCGCAATGCTTCAGACTCCAGCAACATCCGCAGCTCATAGGTCTCTGCCGAATTGTCTTCGATCAAGGGTGCAACCACGGCGCCCTTGTGGGTCACCACATGCAACAGCGATTGGGCCTCCAGTTGGCGCAAGGCTTCACGCACCGGCATGCGACTGACCCCGAACAGGCTGGCCAACTCCTGCTGACGCATGGCTGTACCGCAGGGCAGTCGGCCATCGAGGATAGCGTTGCGCAAGGTTTCTTCAATCACGGAACGGGCAAGGTGGGCGGGAATGGGACCGCTGATCTTAATGCTGTTCAAAGGGGTCGGCTTCTGCGTCACGGTTACGCTGTCCTCGTTTATTCGAAGGGTGGTGGCTAATTGGATCCAATGCACACTAGAGGCTGCCCCCAAGCTTGTCAAACGTGCACAGTTTCGGCTTGTAAGCGTTTCAACACGCCGCGCCGGCAGCCCACATCAGGGTTTTCGCGCATCTTACAAGCTGGCGTCAGGTTGCCGCATTGCGACTTATGGATATTCAGTAGCGATATTTAAAGTGTAGTTCTTATATCTACAAAGGCATTCTTCTGTTTGATCCAGCCACCCCCTGTCAGGATTGCGCCCAGTTCACTTTGCGCCGCTGGGCGAGCTGTGCTTCGTGCCCGAAGGCGACACCGACGACCAAGCGGGTAGAAAGCTCCACCGGTGTGTCGTTGGCGTGTACAAGACACTCGGTGTACCCATTACAGGCTGACAAGCGCTGATGTGCTTAGGTCGGACGTGGCCAAACTGTGGGAGCGGGCTTGCTCGCGAAAGCGGTGGGTCGGCACCGAAGATGCTGACTGACACTCTGCATTCGCGAGCAAGCCTGCTTGCACATCAGGTATGCGCTGTTCAGGGACGCGCGCTCGGTGCCGGATTCTGCAAAAACACCACATACCCCCGAAACCACTCACTCCCCTTCAAATACTCCGGTGCTTGCCACTCCCCATCCTGAATCAAGCCAATCTTGAACGGCAGCCCCAGCCGGTTCATCCGTGGCAGATACGCCGCGTAGTCCGGGATGCTATGGCGCCCCTGGTAGGTTTGCACCACCACCTCATCCACCACGCCCTTGAGCTGGGCGATAGCGGCGGGGTCGGCGTTGCTGCTCCAGTCCATCAGGCCGGTGATGCTCAGGCGCAGGTTGGCGGGCAGGCGTTGGCGCAAGTCGCGCAGGAAATCGGCGTATTCATGCAGGTACTGAGTGCGGGCGTCGAAGTCGATCTGGATGCCAACCACCGGGTTGCCCGCGTCGCGCCAACGTTGTACCTGGCCGAGCAATTGGGTGTAGACCCGTTCCGGCCAGTGCAGGGTGTGGGCGCGATACACCACCCATATTTCGCCTTCGGTGATGCGTGGCACGCTGATGCCCTGAGCGATCATCCGTACGCCACGCTCCGGCGCGCGGCGGGTTGAGTTGATCTGGCCCTGGAGGATGTACAGCGTCCTGGCCTGCTTGAGTACCGGCTGGGGCTTGACGCCGCTCCACAGCCAGAAGGCGTCATAGTCGCGGGCGTCGACGGCGGCGAAGGCCGGGCTTGCCAGCAGCAGCAAGCCTAGCCACAGATGTTTCACCAGTAGTACTGCAGCGATTTGCCCCACTGAGTGTCGGCAAAACCACTCTTGAGCTGGCGGAACCAGGCCTTGCGCACGGCAGGCTCGACGTCCTGGCCGCCGCAGCTGTTGTAGCCGGCCGGCGCGTAGCAGTTAATGGCGCGGAACAGTGCGTAGGCCTTGTCGTTCTTCGGGGCCTTGGCATTGCCGATGACCTGTTTGTAACCGTCGAGGCGCGAGAAGGTTTCACCCTTGAAGTCCGATGCGGTGCTGCCCAGGCTGCCAGCGGCGCGCGCCTGTTCCAGCGGCATGCCGTCCAGGTTGTTACGCAGGATGAACTCACCGAGGCAGTTCAGGCCCTGTGGGTTTTTGGCATCGGTCTGCAAGGTGCTGGCGGTTTGCGCGATGCTTGGGCAGGCATAGCCGGATTCAGCTTTGTCGCCGTTCCACTGGAACAGCTTCAAGCTCTGGCTGGCGCTGTAGACATAGCCCAGGCTGGTGCCCAGCTTGTCGTCGGAAGCCTGGGCCGGCAGTTGCTTGAGGTCTTCGGCGAAGGTGGCGAACTGACCATGCAGCAGGTCTTTGTAGAGCAGCACGAATTGCGCGGTCTGGCGCTCCAGCGGATCGCTGGCCTGGGCGATCTGCTGGCGCAGCAGTTCAGGCCCGGCGACATTGCGCAGCAGGATGTAGCGCACTTGCTTGGCGCTGATCGGCGAGTCGCTGGCGAACACCTTGGCCAACTGGCCGCTGCGCTCGTAGTTCATCGCCAGGGCCAGTTCCAGTTGGTCGCGTTGCAGGGGCAATTTTGCCAGCGGCAACAGTTCCAGCCACAGCGCCTCGGCGCCTTTCCAGTCTTGCTTGGCTTCCATCGCCAGGGCGCGCAGGGTCTGCTGGCTGAAGGCGAAGTAATTCAAATTCGACGGCACGCTTTGAGGCAACTGCTTCAAGGCGACGTCCGGCTGATGTTCGATGTACAGCGCGCACACGGCCAGCAAGTAGTCGTAGAGTTGCGGCTCACTGGCGAACACGGCTTTTTGCTTCTCCAGGTCCGCGCGGCTGAGGGCCGGCTGGTTACCGCCGCGCATCACCATCAGGTCGCTGACGAGCTGGATCATCGGGGTCTTGACGGTCGCGCTATTGACCATCAGCAGCTTGAGGTCTGCCTCTTCTATCAACTCGTCTTGCGTCACATTGCGCTGTTCATCGGTCGCCGTCAGTGCCCAGGCGAACGCCTCGGCAAGTTTGGAGTTGTCGTCGGCCAGCCAGTACACCCGACGCAGCAGGCCGTGCGCCGACGCCGCGTATTCGCCCTGTGGATAAGTCTTCAGGTAGGCGTCGAAGCCCTGCTCAGCCGTGGCCAATGCGGGCTTATCCACACGATCCAGGTGCGGTACGCCGTCTTCGTCATAGGTGTCGGCCTGGGCCTGGTTCAGCGCTGTGCGAGCGGTCATATACAGCGCGGTTTCTTTCAGCCAGGGCGACTGGGCATTGCCGGCTTGCGTAAAGCCCCGTGCGGCGTCGGCGAAGCGGCCTCTGTAGAAATCGGCCGCGGCCTGCAAATAGGTGCGAAACAGTTGGCCGTTGGTCGACTGGATCTGCTGCGGTTCAGCCACCACCGGCCCTTCCCAGGTGCAAGCGGTGAGCAATTGCAGGCGCGCATTGGCCAGCACCGAGCGTTCGGCCGAAGGCATGTCGGCCTTCACCACTTGGCGGATAAACGCCGCGGCGCTGTCGTCGTCGTTACTGCGGCAGCGGCTGCCTTCGCCATCGACGAAGGCTTGACCCGCGGTTTTGTACTCCTCGCGCTTGATGCCCAGGGACGTCAGCAGGGTGTCGAGTTCAGTGGTCGGCGAATCGTCCGAGTCGGGCTCAGTCTCTGCGCTGGAGGCTTCAGCGAGGCGATACACCGCAAAGGGCACCGGGCCAAACCCCTGGGACAGGTCATCCTCGCTCAAGGCCTTGGGCGTCAGCGGCGCGGCTTTTTTGTCGGCCAGCAACAGGCGCAGGTTTACCCGACTGTCGTTGCCTGGGCTGAGAAAGGGCTGGTTGCTGCACGGATCAAGGCTGTCACGCGAGACTCGCCAGTCGGGGTAGCACGAGTCGTCGGAGCTGGCCTGGGCCTGCTGGGAAATACCGGCCAGCAGGGCCAGTGCCAGAGGAGGGAGAAAACCGATGCGCATGACGTGTCCTTGATCCTGGGTCCTTGGAGGGCAGCCATCATAGCGTGTTCCTACTCGGGCTTCGGTGAAGCCCTACGCAAATCGTTGATTTGTCTGGTGAACGGTAGTGGCAATTTAACCTTGCTGTCCTAGACTGCGTTGATCTTCAGGGAGAAGCACGCGCATGACGCAGCTAAGCAAATGGATGTTGAGTTTTTTCTGTGTACTGGGTGTGGCAACCACTGCTTTGGCCGCCGATCCGCTGTTGGATCCTCCGCCCACCGCCACCACGGACAGCCAGGCGCGCGGTGTATTGCGCGCCCGCGACCAGGCGATGCTGGCCAGCGAGTTGTCGGGGCGCATCGTCGAGCTGCCGTTCAGCGAAGGTGAGTCATTCAAGCAAGGTGACACCCTGGCGCGCTTCGATTGTTCGGCCTACCAGGCCCAACTCAATGCCGCCTCGGCGGCCAGCCGCGGTGCCGGTGAGGAGCTGGCGCATAACAAGCAATTGGCCGCGCTCAATTCGGTCGGCCGGTTTGAAGTGGCGCGTGCCGACGCCAAGCTCAAGGAGACCCAGGCGCAGTCCCAGGTCTACCAGGTGCAGGTCAAGCGTTGCAGCGTGCTGGCGCCGTATGACGGCCAGGTGGTGCAGCGCAAGGTCCAGCGTTATGAAAGCGTATCGGCCGGCGCGCCGCTGCTGGAAATCGTCGACAACCGCAGCCTGGAGATCCACCTGCTGGTGCCGTCGCGCTGGATGAGCAAGCTCAAGCCCGGCCAGACCTTCAGCTTTACCCCGGATGAAACCGGCCAAGCGCTCAGCGCCACCGTCAAACGCCTGGGCGCACGTATCGACGAAGGCAGCCAGACCCTGCTGCTGGTCGCAACCTTACCCAATGTCAGCGGGTTGATGGCAGGCATGAGCGGTACCGCCCACTTTGTCCAACTGCAATGAACGCACCCATGCCGGGCCATACCGAGCGGGCGTTCGCGCAGTTCCTGACGCTTGAACACCAGACCCGTGCCGCCCGTACCACCGAGCAGTTGGCCTACAGCCTGGTCAACGACAGCCAGCCGTTGTTCGGTTATCGCCATGCGGCGTTGCTGATCACCGGCAAAGTGAGGGCGGTCACGGCGGTGAGCAACGTCGACCCGAATGCGCCGTTTGTGGCCTTCGTCGAGCAGGCCGTGGCGCAATTGCACCAGCAGGCGCTGGGCCAGATCGCCCGCGTGGTGCCGGCCAAGCTATTGAGCGCCCAGGTGCAGGACGACTGGCAAAGCCTGTCGGCCGGTCATGTGTTCTGGTTGCCCCTGATCAACCCGCAAGGGCGTGTGTTCGGTGGTGTGTGGCTGGCGCGGGATACCCCGTGGAGCCCGGCCGAGCAGGTATTGCTGGCGCAGTTTGGCGGCACCTGCAGCCATGCCTGGCTGGCCTTGCAACCGCGCCAGCCGTGGCGGCTGCGCCTGACTCGCAAACGCCAGGTGCTGGTAGTGGGCGCGCTGTTGCTGATGCTGCTGATCCCCGTGCGGCAATCGGTATTGGCGCCCGCCGAAGTGGTGCCGCTGGCCGGGCAGGTGGTGGCGGCGCCGCTGGACGGGGTGATCGCCGAATTCCTGGTCAAACCCAACCAGGCGGTCAAGACCGGCGACCTGTTGCTGCGTTTCGAAAGCACCACGCTCACCGCCCAGGCCGATGTGGCCGCGCGCGCCTTGGGCGTGGCCGAAGCGGAACTCAAGGCCAATGCCCAGCGCGCCTTTGCCGATGCCGAATCCAACTCGCGCATCGACTTGCTGGCCGCGCGGGTCGAACAGAAACGCGCCGAGCGCGACTACGCCCGCGAGCTGCTCAAACGCAGCGAAGTCCGCGCCGAACGCGACGGTATCGCCGTGTTCGCCGATGCCGAGCGTTGGACCGGCAAACCCGTGCAGACCGGCGAGCGCCTGTTGCAGATCGCCGACCCCGGCCAGGCCGAGTTGCGCATCGAACTGGCGGTGGGCGATGCGATCACCCTGGCCCCCAACGCCGAGGTGGCGCTGTTTCTCGACAGCGACCCGTTGCACCGCCACCTCGCGACCCTGCAGCGCGTCGCCTACGAAGCCCAGCCCACGCCGGGCGGGCAACTGGCCTATCGCCTGGATGCAGGGTTCGACGACGCACCGCCGCGTATCGGCCTGCGCGGCACGGCGAAGATCTTTGGCGCGCGCGCGCCGCTCGCCCTGTACCTGCTACGCCGGCCGCTGGCGGCCCTGCGCCAGAGTGTGGGCCTGTGACGAGCCTGCCCCCGCTGCGCGAAGACCTGCAATTGTCCACTGCTGGCGCGGCCCTGGATGGTTCGCCGCGCTGGACCCTGGCCGACCCGGTCCGTGGGCGTTACTTCAAGCTGGGCGCCACCGCCATTCGCCTGTTGCGCCACTGGGCCCTGGGCGATTCGGAAAAGGTCCTGCACGCCGCCAACCGCGAGCCGGGCTTGCCCTTGGGCGCCAGCGAGGTGGACGAGTTGCTGAGCTTTTTGCGCGCCCACGACCTGATCGCCGCGCTCGACCCGCAACAACGTGCCAGCTACCTCTACAAGGCGGCCGCCCAGAAGCAAAGCCTGGGCAAAGCCCTGCTGCACCAATACCTGTTTTTCCGCATCCCATTGTGGCGCCCCGACGCGTTCCTCACCCGCGCATGGCCATGGCTGGCGCGTTTTGGTCCAGGGTTATTGCGCTACGGCTTGCCCATCATCCTGTGCCTGGGTGTGTATCTGGTGGCGCGGGACTGGCAGCGCTTCCTCGCCACTTTCCCGCATCTGTTCAGCCTGGGGGGCGCCCTGGCCTTCGGCACTGCGTTGTTCTTCGCCAAGCTGTGCCATGAGTTCGGCCATGCCTTCATGGCCAAGCGCGCGGGGTGCCGGGTACAGAGCATGGGCGTGGCATTCATGGTGCTGCTGCCGATGTTCTACACCGACGTCAGCGATGCCTGGCGAGTCAATGATCGTCGCGCACGCTTGTTGATCGGTGCCGGCGGGGTGATGGCCGAACTGCTGCTGGCCTGCGTCGCCCTGCTGGCCTGGTCATTGCTGCCGGACGGCCCCGCGCGCACGGCGGCGTTCATGTTGGCCAGTGCCACGTGGCTGACCACCCTGGCGATCAACCTCAACCCCTTCATGCGCTTTGATGGTTATTTTTTGATCAGCGACTTATGGGAGGTGGATAACCTGCAAGGCCGCGCCTTTGCCCTGTGCCGCTGGCGCCTGCGCGAGTGGTTGTTCGGCTATGGCGAGCCGGCGCCGGAGCACTGGTCGCCGGCAATGCAGCGGCGGCTGTTGTGGTGGGGCTACCTGGCGTGGTTGTGGCGCGCGGCGTTGTTCCTGGGGATTGCCCTGGCGGTGTACCACTTGTTTTTCAAGGTGTTGGGCATCTTTCTGATGCTGGTGGAATTGATGTGGTTCATCTTCCTGCCGATCTTCAGGGAGTGGCGCCAATGGTGGAGCCGTCGTGGCCAGGCCCATACCCCGCGCGTGGTGCTGACAGGCCTGGGCCTGTCGTTGGTGGCGCTGGCGCTGGTGTTGCCGTGGCGCAGCGCCGTCGAGGTGCCGACCATGCTTGAAGCCGGGCGTGCCAGTGCCCTGCATGCGCCGGTGGCGGCACGGGTCAAGGCGTTGCGGGTGACGGACGGGCAAACGGTGAGCCAGGGGCAGGTGCTTATCGAACTGGAATCCCCCGACTTGGACGCCCGGCAAAGTATCGTGCGCCGCGAAGTGCAGATCCTGCAATTGCAGATGCGCCGTCAGGCTGGGCGCAGTGAAACGGCGGCCGACGCCGGCATCAACGACCAACGACTGTCCCAGGCCCTGGCTGAATACCGTGGCCTTGCCGCCCAGCGCGAGCGCCTGCTGCTGCGCGCGCCCCATGCCGGCACCGTACGCGATGTGCTCCCGCAATTGAGCCTGGGCCGCTGGCTGTCGCCCAAGGATGCGCTGGTGCAAGTGGTGGAAGACGGCGCGCGCCTGCGCGGCTACGTGGCCGAAGCCGATCTGTGGCGCGTGGCACCCGGAGCCAGCGGGCGTTTTATCGCCGATGACCCGATGCACGCCGCCGTCGCGGTGGAGCTCACCGACATCGACGCCAACGGCGTGGCCTACCTGGATCAAGAGGCCTTGGCCTCCGATCACCATGGGCCGATTGCCGTGCGCCGTGACGAAAACCAGCGCGCGACGCCGGTGCAGGCCCAATACGGTGTGCGCTTGAGCAGTGTGCAATCGATCCAGACTCCCCGGCAGCCGCTGCGCGGCGTGGTGGTGTTGCAAGGGCGCAGCGAGTCGGTGCTGGGCGCGACCTGGCGGCGAGCGGCGGCCCTGGGGGTCAGGGAAAGCGGGTTCTGACAGGAGTTGAATGCGATGCTGGATAAGGATGGTGCCCTGGCCCAGGGCCTGGTGGTGCGCCCGTCACGCCACACCGATGGGCCGTTTTTGCACGACCTCTACCGCTCGGCGCGGGCGGACCTGCAGTGGATCGATGGCGAGCAGGCGCTGGTGGAGGAGGTCATCGCCCAGCAGTTTAGGGTGCAGGAAAGCGGCATGGACGAGCACTTTCCCGGTGCCCTGCATTACGTCGTCGAAAAGCTCGGCACACCCATCGGCGCCTTGAGTGCCGACTTCGGTTCCAATGAAATTCGCGTGTTGTACCTGGCATTCATCCCCGCCGCTCGAAACCAGGGTTTTGGCCGGGCGGTACTGCATGGCGTGCAACGGGCCGCGCAGCAGGTGGGTTGCCCGGTGGCCACGGTCGTCTGGGCGAGCAACCCCCATGCGCGCCAGCATTACCTGGCGCTGGGGTTTCGAGTGGAGGAACAGACGCCCGCCGCGCAGCGGCTGGTGTGGTACCCGTCTCAGTTGAATACGATGCAGAAGTAGCCGTGCTGCTCGTCACGACCCATGGCCGGTTCGCGGGACACAAAGACGTGTTCCAGGCAGGTGTCCGCCAGCGGCAGGCGGCATAGGCCATCGACGAAATCGGTAGGCTCCAGGCTGTGGAGCAACACCCTGAACGCCTCGCGCGAGCCGCCTGGCACGTTGGCGTTGGGCGCATCACTCAAGTGTCGAATCTGCACCGGCAGCGCCGAACCGTCGGGCAGGTAAAGCACGTGGGTATGGTTCAGCAAGGGCCGAAAATGCTCGAGGGTCACCAGGTTCAACATAGGAGGGCTCCGCTTCAAGTACGCCGAGGCCCCGGGGCCTCGGCCAGGTGCAGGTGTCAGCTGCGTGGTGGAAAGATGCCGTTCAGCGCAATGCTGAAGTTGATCGCCAGGAACGGATTCATCGTGCCCATGGGCAGGCCCTGGCCCGCGGGCGCAAGGGTCCCCGTCAGCGTGGTGTTGACGCCTTGCAGCGTCACCGGGTTGGCACCCTGCTGGTCGGAGTAGATGGTGGCGCTGCCCGGCCCTGGCCCGGATGCGCCGATAAATGCGCGGGTGGCGGTAGGCGTGCTCACCGGGTTGCTGGCGACGCTGGTCAATTGCACGGAGGTACTGGCGGCGAGTGTTGCCGTGCCGTGAGTATGGTTGGGCAGGTTGGCCAGGGTGGCGGTGACGCTTTCGGTACCGGCGAACTCACCGATGATCCGTGGCGTCAGCCCCGCACCGTTGCCTTGGCCGATGGGCAGCCGGCCTTGCAGGTCCGGCAGCTTGAACGTTTGCACGCCATCGCCGCCGTAAGTCACGCTCAGCAGGGCGAACAGCGCCTGGAACTGGCTGATGGAAAGGGTCTGACCGGCGCACAAGGACCAGTCTCTGGGGGCGAAATTAAACGCAAAGGGTTGGATCGTGCCGATGAATACTTCCATGGATCGTTCATCCTTGTATGGCTTTACGGGGTGTGACACCAGTCGATTGGCGTCATCGCAGAGCGTAGACGCAGCTTTTGAGTGCTGCAGGACGGTTGCGAAACAGCGAGCGAAAACGGAGCGTTTGTCCTAGAGTGGCGCTTGTTTGTGCATGCGCAGTTTTTGCCCCGGAAACGGGCAATAGCAGGGGAATTGAGGTGCGACGGTCTGTAGTGGAACAAGACGAAAAGGCGGGCACCATTGCCGCGTTCACAGGTGCCTGGGCCGGTGCCGGCTGGCTCAGCCGGTTGTGGTGGCTACCGATCCTGGGCTTGGCCGTGGCCGTGCGTTTTTATGGCCTGACCGCTACGGCGATCTGGGACGACGAAGGCTCCAGCCTGCTGCTCAGTGAGTACGCCTCTGACGACCTGTGGTTTCACGCGGCCCACGATGTACACCCGCCGCTGTATTTTTTCATGCTGCGCGGTTGGATCGCGCTGTTTGGTGATGGGATCTGGTCGATTCGCGGCATGAGCGCGATCCTCGGCGTGGTGGTCGTGGGCCTGGGTGCCCGGCTCACTCGTCAGCTGTCGACCCCACGTGCGGCCGTACTGGCGGGCGTGCTGCTGGCGCTGATGCCCACGGCGGTGCGCTACAGCCAGGAAGTGCGCATGTATACCTTGTTGGGTGTGTGGCTGCTCGGCGCCACGCTGGCGCTGGTGTACTGGGTGCGTCAACCCACACGCACGCGCTATCTGGCGGCGTATGTGTTGCTGATGAGTGCCGGTTTTTATACCCATTACTTCACTGCCTTTTGCGTGCTAGTGCACTGGGCCTGGCTGGGGGTGTTATGTGCGACACAACCGCCGGGCCAGCGCGTGATCACACACCACCACTGGTGGCTGGCCAACGCCGCTATCGTGTTGCTGTACCTGCCCTGGCTGCCAAGCCTGCTGGACCTGGTGCAGCATGCCGACCAGCTCAAGGTCGGCGGCGACATTGGCTGGGAAGACCCGGTCAGCGTGTTCTCCTTTCCGTCGATGATCTGGCAATTCTTGCTTGAGGACGAGGGCGTGGACTTCTGGGGGCCGCTCTTCTGGTTGTTCCCGTTGCTGTGGGTTGCGGTGTTGGGCGTCACCGTCTGGCATGATCGCAAGCCTTATCGCCCGGCCGCGTTATTGGCGCTGCTGTTCCTGTTGCCGCTGTTGCTGGTGTACGGGGTGTCGTTTATCTCGTCGGTGTTTACTGAGCGTTACCTCACCGTCTACGCCCTGGCCCTGCCGATGCTGGTGGCAGTGGCCATCGACCGTTTGCCATCGCGCCTGTCGCTGCTGGGGGGGGCGCTGTTTGTGGCGTTCGTCGGTGTGGAATTGCTGGGGTTGAAGAACGTTTTTAACGTGGACGAGCACGACCAATTCAACGTGCCGGTCGAGTTCGTCAACCGCAATTACCAGGAAGATGACCGCATCGTCCTCAGCGACATGATGTGGTACCTCAGCTACGTGTATTACGACCAGACCGACGCCCAGTTGCAGCTCTACACCCCACCCAAGCCTGACGGCACCTCCACCCGGCCGAACGCTTACGGTTTCGGCACGCTGGTGGACCAGGACGGCGGTCGCCTTTACCTTGACCGCTTGTCGCAATTACCGGCCGAGACGCGCCGCGTCTGGCTGATCAGCAGCACCGATCAACCGGACGAATTCGCACCTCTGCCAGCGGATTGGCGGCTGATTACCCAACAGGACGGGGGCGGCGCCAGGGCGCGCCTCTACGTGCTATGTCATGGGCCAGCGCTTTTGCAGGCGCAAGGCTGTCGCTAATAACCGTTCGTTATGAGGGCAGTATCAAAATAGTGGCACCTGCCCGCTGGTTGTGTGGTTCATCCTCAGCTACGCTTCGCCTGCAAATGGATGTTGTCCTATAAAAAATGGTGAAGGGATGCAGTATCACTTTATCTCTGGCTTGCCCCGTTCGGGCTCGACCCTGCTCTCTGCAATCCTGTTGCAGAACCCCCGTTTTCACGCGGGTATGACCAGCCCCGTCGGCTCACTGTTCAGCAGCGTCCTGCAGCAATGCAGTGCCGGCAGCGAGTTTGGTTCGGTGATCGATACCCAACTGCGGCGGCGTCTGTTGCGCGGGCTCTTCGATTCCTACTACGCCGATAAGTCCGATAAACCCGTCATTTTCGATACCAATCGCCAGTGGTGCGCGCGCTTGCCTGCTTTGCAGGACCTGTTTCCCCAGGCCAAGACCATCGCCTGTGTGCGCAATGTCGCCTGGGTGCTCGACAGCCTGGAACGCCTGTACCGCGCCAACCCGTTCGAGAACACCAAGCTGTTCAACGACGATGACGAGCGCAACACCGTGTACAGCCGTTGCGAGACCCTGGCCCAGCGTAATCGCCTGGTCGGCTTTGCCTGGACGGCGCTCAAAGAAGCTTATTACGGCGAGAACGCCGAGTCGCTGTTGATCATCGACTACGACCTGCTGAGCCAAGCCCCGGAGCGGGTGATGCGGCTGGTCTATGAGTTCATCGGCGAGCCCTGGTTCGAACACGATTTCAACAACCTGATCTACGACGCGCCGGCCTTTGATCAGGCGCTCGGCGTTGCCGGGCTGCACAAGGTCAAGCCCAAGGTCGCGCCACAGGCACGGCGAACCCTGCTGCCACCGGACCTGTTTGAAAAGTATGCCGAGTTGTCGTTCTGGTGCGATGGGTCTGCCAGTGCGGCCAATGTCATTCGTATGAAAACCGACGCTGCAATCAGCTGACCACGGTTTTTCCATTGGTGTGTTCCAGAAGTTCGAGTCCAGGTGATCATCATGTGGTGGAGCAAAGGTAAATCGCGGGTAACCGAGGGCGTCCAGGCCCTGGCATCGCCAATGATCGTGTCCCTGGAGCCGCGAATGCTGTTCGACGGCGCGGTGGCCGCGACCGTGGCCGAGGTGGCGCAACCGGACACTCATCCCACGGCCGAGGCCGCCACTGCGCCCGCTGCCGACCAGCCAGCGGACCACACTGCTCCGCAAGGCCAGGTCGACGCCACCGAGGCGGCGGTGCCGGGCAAGAGCGTGTTGTTCGTCGATAGCCGGGTCAAGGACTCCGCCAGCCTGCTCGAAGGCGTGGCGCCCGGTACCCAGGTGGTGCAACTGGATGCGAGCAAGGACGGTTTGCAGCAAATTGCCGATTACCTGGACAGCCACCAGGGCGTGAGCTCAGTGCAGATCATCGCCCACGGTAACGCCGGCGATCTGTGGCTAGGCAACAGCTACCTGTCGGCGGATAACGTCCAGTCCCGCAGCGAGGTACTGGCGCAGATCGGCCAGGACATGAACGTGGGCGGCGATATCCTGATCTATGGCTGCTACACCGCCGAAGGCGAGCGGGGCCTGAGCCTGGTCGATTCACTGGCGCAACTGACCGGCCGCGACGTGGCCGCATCCACTGACCGCACCGGCCTGGGCGGCGACTGGGAGCTGGAAATCGCCACCGGCAACATCGAAAGCGCCAACGTGCTGTCGGCCAGTGCCATGAGCGAGTATCAATGGGGCCTGGCCACCTGGACCGCCACCAACAACCTCAATGCCGGCGTGGGTTCCCTGCGCGCGGCGCTGGGGTCTGCGCAGAACGGCGACATCGTCACGTTCAACACCAGCATGACCGTCGGGCTGACGTCGGTGTTGGTGGTCGACAGGAACATCACCATCGATGGGGACCTCAATAACGACAACGTTGCCGACGTGACCCTCGACGGCCAGTACCGCACACAGGTCATCAATGTGACCGCCGGCACCACGGCCACCTTCGATGGCCTGGTGATTACCCGTGGCATGACGGCCGGCAACGGCGGTAACGGCGGCGACGATGCGTTGGTGAGCAAGGGCGGCGGCATCTACAACGCCGGTACCTTGACCCTGAAAAACGTCACGGTGACCGCAAACGCCGCTTCGGGCGGTGGTGGCGGTGGTGGCGTGACGCCGCAGTACGCCGGGGGCGGCGGCGGCGGCGGCGGCGCGATCACCGGCGGTACAGGCGGCAAGGGTGGCGACACGTTGAACTCCACAGGTGCCAACGGCACGGCGGGGCAGGGCGGCGCGGGCGGTGGCTTCTTCAATATTGGCGGGCGTGGCGGTTCCACCAGTGGCGGCGCGGGTGGCGCGGCATACCCCGGCTACAGCACCGGTTCAGCCGGTGGCGCGGCGACCAGCGGCGGCTTGTCCATCGGCGGTGGCGGCGGTGGTGACGGCTACAACGACATCGGTGGCGCCGGCGGCGGTGCGGTCGGCGGGATCTACAACGATACCGGCGCGACCTTGCGGGTCATTGGTAACTCGGTCATCTCCAACAACGTTGGTGCCGGCGGTGGCGGCGGCGGCGGCGGTGCGGGGGGTAGCTACTACCAGGCGGGCGGTGCGGGTGGCGTCGGCGTCGGTGCTATCTGGAACAAAGGTTCGATCCTGATGACCGCGGCCAACTTCGTGGCACTGGCCGGTAACGTCGGCGGCAGCGGCGTAGGGGGGACGAGCGCGGGCTCTGCCGGTGTTTCTCCGGCGTCGGTGGCCAATATCTATGGCGACGGCGGCACGCTCAACACCAACTATGTACCGGACGAGACACCTCCCACCGCGACCGTCGTGGTGGCCAACACCAACCTGAACTCCGGCGGCACCTCGACGGTGACCATCACCTTCTCCGAAGCCGTGACGGGCCTCACTGCGGCAGACCTGACGGTGCAGAACGGCAGCGTCGGCACCTTGACCAGTGGCGACGGCGGCATCACCTGGACCGGTACGTTGACCGCGGCCAGCAACATCGCCGACACCACCAACATTATTACTCTGAACAACGCCGGCGTTGCCGACCTGGCCGGCAATGCCGGCGTGGGCACCACTGACTCGAACAACTACATCGTCAACGATACCGTGGCGCCGACGGCGTCTATCGTGGTCAGCGACACCGCCCTCAGGATCGGCGAAACGAGCGTAGTGACCATCACCTTCAGCGAAGCAGTGAGCGGTTTCACCGCTGCCGACCTGACCGTCGCCAACGGTTCGATCAGCGGCCTGAGCAGCAGCGACGGTGGCATCACCTGGACGGCCACGCTGACGCCGGACGCGGCTATCACCGATACCACCAATCTCGTTGTCCTGAATAACACCGGTGTGGCGGACCTCAATGGCAACGCTGGCGTGGGGACCACCAACTCCAACAACTACGCCATCGACACACAACGCCCCACCGCCACCCTCGTGGTAGCCGACAGCGCTCTCAGGATCGGTGAAACCTCGGGGGTGACCATCACCTTCACCGAGGCCGTGAGTGGTTTCACCCTCGCCGACCTGACCGTTGCCAATGGCGTATTGAGTGGGCTGAGCAGCAGCGATGGCGGCATTACCTGGACCGCGACGCTCACCCCGAGCGCCAGCACCAGCGACACCACCAACCTGATCACCCTGGACAACACCGGCTTGAGTGACCTGGCGGGCAACGCCGGCAGTGGCACCACCGATTCCAATAACTATGCCATCGATACCCTGCGCCCGACCGCCAGCATCGTGGTGGCCGACACCGCCCTGAGCATCGGCGAAACCTCTCAGGTCACCATTACCTTCAGCGAAGCCGTGACCGGTTTCACCCTGGCCGACCTGGCCGTTGCCAATGGCGTGTTGAGCGGGCTGAGCAGCAGCGATGGTGGCATCACCTGGACTGCGACGCTCACCCCGAGCGCCAGCACCAACGATGCCACCAATTTGATCGTCCTGGCCAATACCGGTGTGGCGGACGCCGCCGGTAACGCGGGCAGCGGTACCACCAGCTCCAACAACTACGCCGTCGACACCCAGCGCCCCACCGCGACCCTCGTGGTGGCCGACAACGCCCTGAGCGTCGGCGAAACCTCGCTGGTGACCATCACCTTCAGCGAAGCGGTGACAGGCTTTACCAGCGCCGACCTGACGGTCACCAACGGCGCGCTCACCGGCCTGAGCAGCGGCGACGGCGGTATCACCTGGACCGGCACGCTCACGCCGACCGCCAGTACCAGCGATGCCAGCAATCTGATCACCCTGGACAACACCGGCGTGAGTGACGCGGCGGGCAACGCCGGCAGCGGCACCACCGATTCCAACAACTACGCCATCGACACGCTGCGCCCGACCGCCACTATCGTGGTTGCTGACACCGCCATCACCGTTGGCGAAACCTCGCTGGTGACCATCACGTTCAGCGAGGCGGTGACCGGTTTCACCCTGGCCGACCTGACCGTCGCCAACGGCAGCCTCAGCGGCTTGAGCACCAGCGACAACATCACCTACACCGCAACCTTCACCCCGAGCGTCGGCATCACCGACGCCACCAACCTGGTCACCCTCACTAACACCGGCGTCGTGGACGGGGCGGGCAACGTCGGCAGCGGCACCACCGACTCCAACAATTATGCCGTCGATACCCAGCGCCCGACCGCGACCCTCGTGGTGGCTGACAACGCGCTGAGCGTCGGCGAAACCTCGCTGGTGACCATTACGTTCTCCGAAGCGGTCAGCGGCTTCGACAATTCGGACCTGAGCGTGGCCAATGGCACGCTGAGCGCGGTCAGCAGCAGCGATGGCGGTATCACCTGGACCGCCACCTTCACCCCGGCCCTCGGCGTCAGCGACACGTCGAATGTGATTACCCTGAACAACACCGGTATCAGCGATGCGGCGGGCAATACCGGTACCGGCACCACCAACTCCAACAACTACCAGGTCGACACCAACGTGCCGACGGCGACCATCGTGATCGCCGATACCACGCTGAGTATTGGCGAGACATCGTTGGTCACCGTGACCTTCAACTCGGCGGTCAGCGGGTTCGACAATGCGGACCTGACCGTCAGCAACGGCACCCTCGGCACCCTGAGCAGCACCGACGGCGGCGTCACCTGGACGGCCATGTTCACGCCGAGCGCCAGTATTTCCGATACCAGCAACGTGATCACCCTGGACAATACCGGCTTAATCAACGGCGCCGGCAACGCAGGCGTCGGCACCACCGATTCCAACAACTACGCCGTCGACACTGTGCGCCCGACCGCGACCATCGTCGTCGCCGACACCGCCATTGCCGCCGGCCAAACCTCGCTGGTGACCATCACCTTCAATGAGGCCGTGACGGCGTTCACCGATGCTGACCTGACCGTCGCCAACGGCGTGATCTCGGGGCTGAGCAGCAGCGACGGCGGCATCACCTGGACCGCGACCTTCACGCCGACCGCTGGCGTCACCGACACCAGCAACGTCATCACGTTAAACAGTGGTGGCATCGTTGACCTGGCCGGCAACATCAACCTCGGCGCCACCGACTCCAATAACTACGCGCTGGATACCCTGCGTCCAACCGCAACGATCGTGCTGGCCGATTCCAACCTGAGTGTTGGCGAAACCTCGTTGGTGACCATTACCTTCAGCGAGGCCGTGACCGGTTTGAGCAACGATGATCTCAGTGTTGCCAACGGCACCCTGAGCGCCGTCAGCAGCAGTGACGGCGGCCTGACCTGGACGGCGGTCTTCACGCCGGCCCTCGGCGTGCGAGACACCACCAACCTGATCACCCTGGACAACACTGGCGTGAGCGACGCGGCGGGCAATACCGGCACCGGTACCAGTAACTCCGCCAACTACAGCATCGATACGCAGGTGCCGACGGCAACCATCGTGGTCGCCGATACATCGTTGAACATCGGTGAAACCTCGCAGGTGACCATCACCTTCAGCGAAGCGGTGAGCGGTTTCGACAACAGCGACCTGACCCTCGGCAACGGCACACTCAGCACCCTGAGCAGCAGCGATGGCGGCGTTACCTGGACGGCCACATTCACGCCGAGCACGAACATTACCGATACCAGCAACCTGATCACCCTGAACAATACCGGCGTCGTCAATGTCTCCGGCAACCCAGGCGTGGGCACCACCGATTCCAACAACTTCACGATCGACACGCAGCGCCCAACCGCGACGATCTCCGTGGCCGACAACAACCTGGGCATCGGGCAGACCACCACGGTGACCATTGGCTTCAGTGAAGCGGTGAGCGGTTTCGATCTGTCGGACCTGAGCGTGGCCAATGCGGTGTTGTCCAACCTGGCCAGCAGCGATGGCGGTAAAACCTGGACCGCCACCTTGACGCCGACGGCGGCCATCAGCGATGCCACCAACCTGATCGTACTGGACGCCAGCCTGGTCAATGATGCCGCGGGTAACGCCGGCAGCAGCATCGTGATTTCCAACAACTTTGCGATTGATGGGGAGCGCCCGACCGCGACTATCAGCGTGGCCAACCCCAACCTGACGGTCGGGCAGACCACCACGGTGACCTTCACCTTCAGCGAGAAGGTCAGTGGCTTCGCGCTCGACGACCTCAGTGTGGCCAACGGTATCCTGTCCAACCTGGCCACCAACGACGGTGGCACGACCTGGACCGCGACCCTGACACCCACCGCGAATATCAATGACCCGAGCAACTTCATCACGCTGGACTCCAGCCTGGTGGCAGACCTGGCGGGCAACGCCGGCGGCGGTTTTGCCAACTCCAACAACTTTGCGGTCAACACCATCGCGCTGACGGGCGACCCGCTGTTCCGTGTCACCGCGCCGGCGGCGCCCCAGGATGCGCCGAACCCGCCGTTGCAGCCGATCATCTTCGGCCGCCCAGGTGGCGATCTGGGTTCGCCCATCGGCTTCCCGCCGCTGTTCGAGCAGCGTGAGATGGGGGGTGGCTTGCCGCCCATCGGCAGCATCTTCATCAAAAACGGTGTGTCGTCTCCCAGCTTTATCGCCCAGGTGTTCGATACCGATGGCAGTGGCGATGGCGCTGGCAATGGTTTCCTCGGCTTCGGTGCGGGCGACGGCGGGGTATTTGGCTCAAGCACGTTGTCGGGCCTGTTCAACCGCGAAAACAGCGGCGGCGACAGTGGCCCCGGCGCGTTCGACAACAAGTCGATCAAGGGCAATGGTGATGCGGCCCAGGGCTTGCGAGGCATGTTGGGTGCCCCGACCCTTGGCCAGCAACTGCAACAGATCAAAGACATAGAGCATCGCCAGGTGATGGACCTGGCGGCCGCGCTGCAACAGGTCGGCATCAGCGAAATGCAGGCTTGAACATATTCGAATTCGGGCACAGGAATAGGGGCAGTACAGGGATGAAGACAGGTCATAAGTTGTTCGGCGCCAGCCTGCTGGCGCTGGCGGTGAGTGGTTGTGCGGTCACCAGCGAGCCGATTGAACGCAGCATCAGCGAGCAGCGAGCCCGCAGCGATCTGAACGGCATGTACACCAACCAGGAGCCCTTGAGCGGCCCGCTGACTTTGCACCAGGCCATGGCCCGTGCGGTGAAATACAACCTCGAGGGCCGCTTGAAGGTCATGGAAGAAGCCTTGGCCAAGCGCCAGTCCGACCTCTCCAGCTTCGACATGCTGCCACGCATGGCGCTGTCGGCCGGCTACGCCGGGCGCAACAACACCAACGCCTCCAGCAGCCAGAGCGTGCTCACGGGCACCCAGTCTCTGGAGCCGTCCACCTCCCAGGACCGCGACCGCCGCGTGGCGGACCTGACCATGGTGTGGAACGTGCTCGACTTCGGCGTCAGCTACATCAGCGCCAAGCAACAAGGCGACCAGCGCCTGATCATTCAGGAACGCCGGCGCAAGGTGATCAACACCATTGTGCAGGACGTGCGCTCGGCCTATTGGCGAGCGGTGGCGGCCGAGCGTCTGCTGACCCAGATCGACAGCCTGATGGCACGGGTCGACCAGGCCCAGACCGACAGCCAGAACATGAGCGAACAGCGGATCGGCGACCCGGTCCAGGCCCTCGGCTACCAGCGCTCGCTGATCGAAGCCACGCGCCAATTGCAGGAACAGCGGCGTGCCCTGTCCCTGGCCAAGACGGAACTGGCGACCCTGATCAACCTGCCCATGGGCAGCGACCTGAAACTGGCCACGCCGGACGATTACACCGTGCCCCAACTCAAGGTCAACCTGGCCAGCCTGGAGCAGGAAGCCCTGGCCAACCGGCCGGAACTGCGCGAGCAGGATTACCAGACCCGCATCAGCGCCGCCGAAACCCGCAAGGCCATGCTGCGCCTGCTGCCGGGCCTGGAGTTCTCCGCCGGCGGCCACTACGACAGCAACTCGTTCCTGGTGGACAACCGCTGGGCCGACTACGGCGCCAAGATCACCTGGAACCTGTTCAACGTGCTCTCCGCCCCGGCCGCCATCGATGTCGCCAAAGCCGGTGAAGAGGTCGCCACCGCGCGGCGCCAGGCCATGTCCATCGCGGTGCTGGCACAGGTCTATGTGGCCAACGCCAACTTCCAGGACGCGGTACGCCAGTTCAAGACCACCGAACAATTGGCCAATATCGACGGGCAAATCCTCACCCAACTGCGCAACCGCCACCAGGCGGCGGGCCTGGGCGAACTGGACCTGATCCAGGGCGAACTCAACACCCTGCAAGCCGATCTGCGCCGCGACCTGGCCTACGCCGACCTGCGCAACGCCTACGGTCAGATCTTCGCCAGCGCCGGGCTCGACCCGTTACCCGAGCAGGTCGACTCCGACCGCGTGCAATCGATCGCCAGCGCCCTGGCCAGCCGCGAATCGGCGTGGGCCGCCGGCAACATCACTGCGCCGCAGCCTCGTGCGCTCGTCGACTAACCTGGTCGCTCCGGCGGCGAGTATCAGCCGCCGCCAGCGCGAGGCCCGCCATGGGCATCGCGGCATCGCGATCCTGCTCACCGGCCTGCCGGCGTCGGGCAAGTCGACCGTGGCCCAGGGGCTGCAAGCGGCGTTGTTCGAACAAGGCCGGCAAAGCATCGTGCTCGACGGCGATGCCTTGCGCGGCGGCTTGAACAACGACCTGGGCTTTGCCGACAGCGACCGCCTGGAAAACATCCGCCGTGCCAGCGAGCTCGCGGCGCTGCTGGTGGACAACGGGCAAATCGTGATCCTGGCGATGATCGCTCCGCTGGTGGAACTGCGTGCGGTGTTTGCCAAACGGTTGGGGGCCGATTACCGGCAAGTCTGGTGCAGTGCCTCCCTGGCGGTGTGCGAAGGGCGCGATCCCAAAGGGCACTATGCGCGGGCGCGTAGGGGAGAGTTGCCGGCGTTCACCGGCATTGGCTCACCGTACGAGCCTCCCGCAGATGCTGCGTTGGTGCTGGATACCGGCACGCTGTCGGTGCAACAGAGCGTCGAGCGGTTGCTGGCTTGGCTGGCGCCTGGGCTAGACTCTGGGGAACCGCCTTCTTAGGAGCCTGCCATGGAATCGCCAGTGCATAACCTGTCGTCACTGTTCAAACAGCTGGGTTTGCCGGATGACGCGGTCAGTATCGAGAAATTTGTGGCTGTCCACTCACCACTAAAGCCGGATCTGAAATTGGCAGATGCGTTTTTCTGGACGGACAGCCAGAAAGCGTTTTTGCGCGATGAAATCCGCGAGGACGCGGATTGGGCGGAAGTGGTGGATGAGTTGAATCTGATGTTGCGGGGTGGGCGAGGGGTGTAAAAAACTTAGAGAAATCGCCAAAACTTGAGCGTCGAATTCACCCTGCAAATGGCCCGCCGCGCGCTGGAAGTGGAACTGCGCGAAGAAACCGAATGTCTGGACCGCTACGACCGCGTAATCAACGCCGTGAACCAACGTTACGACGTGCGCGGCAGCGATTTGTCGAAGTTAGTAATGATGTGCCTGGATAACGAGGGCAAGGTTTCCAGGCACCGGCGCAAGCAGTTTCAGTACAGCGTGCCAGAGGAGGTGTTTGAGTTTATTGAGCAGGAGGTGGGGCATGCCCTGCGCCGACGCTCCCACACGTTGTTTTGTTGTGTGGCAGATATCGCGATTTTGCTGATGCCCACACCCCGTCACTCGTCCGTGAAATTGTTTCAAAACTTGACGCATCTTCTGTCATCCGCCATATTGATAGTTAGCAAACTAACTGTATGCGAACTATCCATTGCCCCAATCCCTCGAACAACTCCAGATGAGCCTCAGCAGCAGCATGGTGGGGGGCGCTCGTCACTGGCGCAAAATCTGCCAGGCCACGTTGGTCAGCTACGGTATTTCCGAAGCCTGTGCCGTGCCGTTGTTGATGATCGGCCGCTTGGGCGACGGTGTGCACCAGGTGAAAGTGGCCCAGGCCTCCGGGATGGAAAGCCCGTCGCTGGTGCGGCTGCTCGACCGGCTGTGCCATGACGGTTATGTATGCCGTACCGAAGACCTCCACGATCGCCGCGCTAAATCCTTGAGCCTTACCGAGCGTGGCCGCGAGCTGGTGCAAGCGGTGGAGGCGCAATTGGTGCGTCTGCGTCGTGACGTGCTGGCCGACATTGCGCCCGCCGATCTGGACGCCGCGCTGCGTGTGCTGCGCGCTTTTGAGGCGGCGACGCTTTGAGCGGATTTTTCAGCGGTTTTCCGCCGGCCCGCGACTGGTTCTATGGGGTACGTACCTTCGCCGCGTCGATGATCGCCTTGTACATCGCCATGCTCATGCAAATGCCGCGTCCGTACTGGGCGATGGCCACGGTGTATATCGTCTCCAGCCCGTTCGTCGGCCCCACCAGCTCCAAGGCTCTGTACCGCGCCATCGGCACTTTCATGGGCGCGGCGGCGGCGGTGGTGTTCGTGCCGATGTTCGTGCAGGCGCCGTACATCCTGGTGGTGGTGATTGCACTGTGGACGGGCACCTTACTGTTCCTCTCCATGCACCTGCGCACCGCCAACAACTACGCCCTGATGCTGGCCGGCTACACCTTGCCGTTGATCGCCCTGCCGGTAGTGGATAACCCGCTGGCGGTGTGGGATGTGGCCGAGGCGCGGACCGAAGAAATCTTCCTCGGCATCGTGGTCGCCGCCGTGGTGGGCGCGATGTTCTGGCCGCGCCGCCTGATGCCGGTGTTCGATGGCTCGGTGGCCAAGTGGTTTACCGATGCCCAGGTCTATAGCCAGCGCTTTTTAACCCGCAAGGTAGAGCCTGAAGAAGTCAGCACCTTGCGCGGCGGCATGGTCGCCACCTTCAACACTCTGGAATTGATGATCGGCCAACTGCCCCATGAAGGCGCGCGGCCGCAGACCGTGCGCAACACCAAGGAACTGCGTGGGCGCATGATCCATCTGCTGCCGGTGGTGGACGCCCTCGACGACGCGCTATACGCCATTGAACACCGTGCACCGGCATTTCTCGATCAACTCAAGCCACTGCTGCACGCAACTGAGCAGTGGCTGCAAAGCACCGCCGAGCGTGCGCCCATGGAACGCTGGCGCGCCCTGCGTGATCAGGTCGACGCCCTGCAACCCCAAGGTCAAGCGCTGGACGACCGCTACACGCTGCTGTTTTCCAACGCGCTGTATCGCCTGGGTGAGTGGATCGACCTGTGGCAAGACTGCCGCAGCCTGCAAGCCGCCATCCAGTGCGAAAGCCAGGACACCTGGCGCGCCGTGTACCGTCACTGGCGCCTGGGTCGGCTCACGCCATTTCTCGACCGTGGCCTGATGTTCTACTCCGCGTTTTCCACCGTCACCGCGATCATCGTCGCCTCGGTGCTGTGGATCCTGCTGGGCTGGACCGACGGTGGCAGTGCCGTGATCCTGGCGGCCGTCGCCTGCAGCTTTTTCGCTTCGATGGACGACCCCGCACCGCAGATCTACCGGTTCTTTTTCTGGACCGCGCTGTCGGTGCTGTTCGCCAGCCTGTATCTGTTTCTGGTGCTGCCCAATCTGCATGACTTTCCGATGCTGGTGCTGGCGTTCGCGCTGCCGTTTATCTGCATCGGCACGCTGACGGTGCAGCCGCGCTTCTACCTGGGCATGCTGCTGACGCTGGTGAATACCTCATCGTTTATCAGCATCCAGGGTGCTTACGACGCAGACTTCCTCAACTTCGCCAACGTCAACCTGGCAGGTCCCGTGGGCCTGTTGTTTGCCTTTGTGTGGACGCTGGTCGCGCGGCCCTTCGGCGCCGAACTGGCGGCCAAGCGCCTGACCCGTTTCAGCTGGCGCGACATCGTCGGCCTGACGGAACCTGCCACCCTGGCCGAACACCGGCACCTGGCCGTGCAAATGCTCGACCGTCTGATGCAGCACCTGCCGCGCCTGGCCCTCACCGGCCAGGACACCGGCATCGCCCTGCGCGATTTGCGCGTGGCGCTGAACCTGCTCGACCTGCTGGCCTACTCGCCGCGCATCCTCGGCGTGCCACGGGTGTTGCTCAACCAAGTGGTGGAGGGCGTGGGCGCCTACTTCAAGGCCTGCCTTAACGCGGGTGAACGCTTGCCCGCGCCGAGCGGTCTGCTGATGACCCTCGACCGCACGCGTCGCGCCCTCAATGGCCAGGGCCTGCAAGACGAAGACGATACCCGCCTGCACTTGCTGCACGCACTGGCCGGCCTGCGCCTGGCGCTGCTGCCGGGCGTGGAATTTATTGGCGGCACCGAGGTGCAGGCGCCGCTGCCGGATGGAGCGCCTTTATGATCGGTGATCTGGATATCAGCGGCGTGTTCCTGCCCACGCTGCTGGTGCTGATGGGCATTACGTACGTGTTGTTTCTGGTGGTGCACGGGCTGTTGACGCGCATGCACTTCTATCGCCTGGTCTGGCACCGGGCATTGTTCAATGTGGGGCTCTACGCGCTGTTGCTGGGCGCGGTGGACTCACTCAGTCGATACCTGATGACATGAAAAAACCTTTTTTGACCATCGGCCGTGTAGTCCTGACGTTGTTGATCGTGAGCTTTGCGGTTGTCGTTGTGTGGCGCATGGTCATGTATTACATGTATGCGCCCTGGACCCGTGACGGCCACATCCGCGCCGACATCGTGCAGATCGCCCCGGACGTTTCCGGGCTGATCCAGCGCGTCGACGTGCAGGACAACCAGCTGGTGACCAAGGGCCAGGTGCTGTTTGCCGTCGATCAGGACCGCTTCAAGCTGGCCCTGCGCCAGGCCCAGGCCGCCGTCGCCGACCGCCAGGAAACCCTGGCCCAGGCCCAGCGCGAGTACAAGCGCAACCGGGGTTTGGGCAACCTGGTGCCCAGCGAGCAGCTGGAAGAGAGCCAGTCCCGCGTGGCCCGTGCCCAATCGGCGCTGCTCGAAGCCCAGGTGACGGTGGATGCGGCCCAGCTCAACCTCGATCGCTCGGTGATCCGCAGCCCCGTGGACGGCTACGTCAACGACCGCGCACCGCGCACCCAGGAATTCGTCACCGCCGGGCGCCCGGTGCTGTCGGTGGTGGACAGCAATTCCTTCCATATCGACGGCTACTTCGAAGAGACCAAGCTCGACGGCATCCATGTCGGCATGGGTGTGGACATCCGCGTGATCGGCGACAACGCTCGCCTGCACGGCCATGTGCAGAGCATTGTCGCCGGCATCGAAGACCGTGACCGCAGCAGCGGCTCCAACCTGCTGCCCAACGTCAACCCGGCGTTCAGCTGGGTGCGCCTGGCCCAGCGGATTCCGGTGCGTATTGCCTTTGACGAGGTGCCGGCGGACTTTCGCATGATCGCCGGGCGTACGGCCACGGTGTCGATCATTGGCGACAAGCCCAATGCCGGAGCCCAGCCATGAAACAGCTGCTGGCCACCGCCGCGCTGGGGTTGTTGCTGTCGGCCTGCCAGGTCGTAGGCCCGGATTACCAGGTGCCCGACACGGCCGCCGTCAACCGTGCCGACCTGCAAGGGCAACTGCCTGTGGACGGTAAAAACGGGGTGTCGGCACCGGTGCCGGCCGATTGGTGGAAGTTATACAAAGACCCGCGCCTGGATGAGCTGGTGCGCCAGGCCATGGCCTCCAACACCGACCTGCGCGTGGCCGCCGCCAATTTGCAGCGTGCCCGTTACCAGACGCAACAGGCTGAATCCGCCGGCGGTTGGAGTGCCGGCGCCAAGGCCGAAGCGCAGCGCCTGCAGGAATCCGGCGAAGCGTTCCTGCTGGCGGACAAAGTCCCGGTGGGCAATATCGGCAGCGTGGGCATCACCACCTCGTATCAATTCGACCTGTTCGGCACCTTGCAGCGCGGTATCGAAAGCGCCCACGCCAGCGCCGATGCGGCCCAGGCCGCCGCCGATATCGCGCGTATCACGCTGGTCGCCGATGTGGTGCGTTCCTATACCCAGGTGTGTGCGGCCAACGAAGAGCTGGCGATTGCCCACCAATCCCTGGACCTGCAAGCCCAAAGCACCCGCTTGACCCAGCGTCTGCGCGACGCCGGCCGTGGCGATGAAACCCAGGTCACCCGTTCGCAAACCCAGTACAAATCCCTGCGTGCCGACATGCCGCGCTACGAAGCCGCGCGCCAGGCCGGGTTGTTCCGCCTGTCGATGCTGCTGGCCAAGCCGGTGGACCAATTGCCGACGGGCACCGCCAGCTGCGCCGAGCTGCCGCACATCGCCCAGCTGTTGCCAGTGGGTGATGGCGCCGCGCTGCTCAAGCGGCGTCCCGATGTGCGTCAGGCCGAACGCCAACTGGCCGCTGCCACGGCGCGTATCGGTGTGGCCACCGGCGCCTTGTACCCGGACATCGCCATCGGCGCCACGGTGGGCACGGTCGGCCTGCTCGACAACCTCGGCCAGCCAGCCACTAACCGCTGGGGCTTTGGCCCGATGATCAGTTGGACGGTGCCGACCAACGGCGCCCGCGCGCGCATCCATGAAGCCGAAGCCGCCACCCAGGGTGCCCTGGCGCATTTCGACGGGGTGGTGCTCAATGCCATCCGCGAAACCCAGACCGGCCTTGCGCAATACACCGCCGTGTTGCAACGCCGCGACGCGCTGGCCGACGCCGAGCAATCGGCCCAAGAAGCGGCAGACCAGACCCACCGGTTCTTCCAGGCCGGGCGCGAATCGTTCCTGGCCGACCTGCAAGCCACCCGCACCTACACCAATATGCGCGCGCAACTGGCAGCGGCCAATACCCAGGTTGCCATGAGTCAGATCGATCTGTTCCTGGCCCTGGGCGGCGGTTGGGAAAGCGGACGAACGCAAGCATCACAACCCGGCAAACCCTGAGCGAATGACTATGCTTTGTCAGGTGGAGCGCCGCGACGCTTCACCTGACACTGCTCGCGTTTGCTCATGGGGATTCCAATAATGAAAAACCCTTATGCTCCCGCTTTCTGGTGCGTGCTCTTCGCACTGGTGCTGTTATCGGCCGCGTATTTCTATGGCGTCATGCTCGCCCACCAGCTCGACAAGGCCATGGTGTTTCTCGACAGTGCCTGCCTGGTGATCGGCACGCTGTCCATCGGCGTAGTGGCCTGGGCCTCCTACCAGAACCAACGGGTCAAGAAAAAACTCCTCGAACAAGGCAAGACCCGTGTGGCGATCTGGGACACCAAGGTCGCGCTGCGCCGGGTCGAAACCGTGTTTGACCGCTATTTCTGGGGCAGTTACTGGCAGCCGGGCCGCACCTTTCAGGAAGTCATGGGCGACCTCACCGGCACGCCCCTGGAAAAAAGCCTCGAAGTCCTGAAAAAACAGTGCGTGATGCTCGATAAGCAAGTCGCCGATGGCCGGCATTGGCTGAATAACGCGCGGGAATTGTCCGATGTCGCCACCCAAATGGCCCGCGAGCGCTACCAACTGGACTTCTGCGACCCCAAGGCCGACACCCCCGGCAACGCGGTGATACACCGCGAGTTTGAGGTGCTGGTATACACCTGGACGGCGCGTTTGAAGAGTTTCGATCACCAGTTGGATGAAATCGAGTTGGAGTACTCCTGAACTCCTGGTGAACTGGTCCTTCTGAAAGGCTGGGCCGTTTGCGGTCGCCAGTGCTAATCTTCCCCCCGTTTTCGGCGGGCTTGAGCCAACCCCCTATAGGGTTCAAGGAAGACAGCCCACTTCTCACAGGATTTGATCAGGTCATCTCATGAATAAGCCAGGAGTCGTTCTTTTGGGTTTCGTTGTCGCCGTAGGCGTCGTCAGTGCAGGCGGCGCCTGGTACACCGGTAAACAACTGGAGCCGGTGCTGCAAACCGCGATCCAGAACGCCAACAACGAACTGCGAACCTCCATGGCCGGTGTCGACGGCACGGTCGCCCTGGAGTTGGTTTCCCTGGACCGTGGCGTGTTCAGCAGCACCGCCCACTACCGTCTCAAGGCGCAGGGCTCGGTGTTTGGTGAAGAAAACCCGAACCCAGAATTGCTCTTTGTCGACCATATCGAACACGGCCCGCTGCCGTTTTCGCGCCTGGTGACGCTCAAGTGGCTGCCGGTCATGGCCACCAGTCACTATGCACTGGAAAAGAGCCCCACCACCGAGAAGTGGTTCGCCGCTGCCAAAGACGTATCGCCGCTCAAAGGCGTGGCCAATATCGGTTACACCCGTTCCGTCAACGGCAACGTCGAGTTGCTGCCTCTGGAGTTCAAGGACGACACCTCGTCGGTGAGCTTCTCCGGCGCCAACCTGAATTTCGACGGCACCGCCGAAGGCCAGAAGGTCAAGGCCGACGGCTTTATGAACAGCCTCAAGGTCGCCGCCGTGGATGCTAAGGGCGAAGCCTTCGAGGCTGAACTGTCTGGCCTGACCGTGGCCAGCAACCTGGAAAAATCCACGTTCGGTTTTTACACCGGGCAAAACACCATCGAGCTGACCGATAGCAAGTTCACCTTCGGCCCGCAGAAGGCCGTATTGAGCATCAAAGGCTTCGAGCAGAAAGACTCCAGCGAAACCCAGGACAACAACCTGGCCGGCCGCGTCGACTACAAGATCGACGAGATCGGTTACCAGGGTAAACCCGTGGGTTCGGCGGCCATGGCCCTGAGCATGAAGAATGTCGACATCCCGGCGATGCTGGTACTGACCAAGCTTTACCAGGACAAGATGCAGCCGGTGCAAGCCGCCGCCGCCGCCGGCGAGCCGGTACCGGAGCTGCAACTGACCGAAGCCGAACAAGCCCTGGCCGAAGCCAACGTCAACCAGGTACTGGCCGCCAAGCCGCACCTGGCGCTGGAAAACCTGTCGCTGAAAACCACCCACGGCGAAAGCAAGTTCAACCTGCTGGTGGACCTGACCAAGCCCGCGTCCATGGAACTGCCGCCGGTTGAGCTGGGCAAGCAAATGGTCTCGCTGCTGGATGCCAACCTGAGCCTGTCCAAGCCGATGATCGGCGATGTGGCCGCCCTGCAAGCGCAACTCGGTGGCGTGACCGACCCTAAAGCCATCGAGCAGCAATCCCAGATGGCCGCCGATATGGTCAGCGGCATGGCCGTCGGCACTCAACTGGCGACCCTGGTCGGCAGCGACGTGGTTGCCAAGCTGCACTACGCCAACAATGAAGTGACCTTCAACGGCCAGAAGATGACCGTCGAGCAGTTCATCAGCTTTGTCATGGCCAAGCTCGGTGCGGCGCGCGGCGCGCAGTAACACCTCAACACCCGGCCTCTTAGCGAGGCTGCTTGAAATGCAGTCAAAATGTGGGAGCGGGCTTGCTCGCGAATACGCAGTGTCAGTCACCCGATACGGTGACTGACCCACTGCATTCGCGAGCAAGCCCGCTCCCACATTGGTTTTGTGTCGGCCCGACTCAGCGGCTCCCCGCCAATTCTGAACAATTGTTCTCAATTGGACTTCTGCCCGCTTTCCTACGAGATAGTTCACACAGGAAAGCTAGGCCGGGTCATTAGACGCCGGCATCCTGCAGCCAATCGCTCAGGACCACCTATCGTTACAGCTTTCCGTGTGTAAGGAAGCTCACGATATGTTGCGAAACCTACCACTCAGTGCATCAGGCCGGTTGCGACTGCTCATCGGCGCAGCCTTATGCAGCCAGCTGTTGGTGCCCGCCATCGCCATGGCCGATCCGGCCTATGACGCACTGATCATCCAGGCGCGCAACGGCCACTTCACTCCCGCGCTCACCCAGCTGCGCCAACTGTCCGCCGAGCGCCAGACGCCGGGCCAGGTCAGTGACCACCTGGTGATTGCCGGTTGGGCCGGGCAGGACGCCGAAGTGCTGCAGGTGTACGAGTCCCAGGGACAACACCGCGACCTCAGCCCCCAGGCGCTGGCCACCGTCGCGCGTACTTATCGCAACCAGAAACAATGGGCCCAGGCTGAGAGCGTTTATCGCCGGGCACTGCTGCGCGAGCCGGATAACGTCGACCTGCAGCTGGGCCTGGCCCTCACCCAGGCCGACGGCGGCAAGGCCAGCGAAGCGGTGCAACGGACCCGCGCGCTGGTGGCCGCCAGGCCCGATGATCCCAACCGCCGCATGGCCCTCGGCTACGCCTTGACCCGTGCCGGCTTGAACTATGACGCGCTGTTTGAATTCGACCAGGCGTTTATCCGCGCCGGCGACAAACCTGAAGTCGCCCGCGAATACCTCATCGCCCTGCAAAAGGCCCGCCTGCCGCAAGCCGCGTTGCGCCTGTCGGCCCAGCGCCCGGACCTGCTCGACCCGGTGACCCAGCGCCGCCTGGAAGGCGACCTGGCCGCCGAGCGCGTGCGAATGGCCGAGTTCGCCACCCGCACCGAACAAGAACGCTATGTGATCGCCGACCGCGCGCTGCGCGATTACGACACCCTGCTCGCTCGCTGGACCCCCGACGCCAGCGCCCATGACGACGTCGTGCGCTGGCGCATCGACCGCCTCGGCGCGCTCAAGGCGCGCGCGCGCACCGCCGAGGTGATCCGCGAGTACGAAACCCTTAAAAGCGAAGGCGTGCCATTGCCCACCTACGCCGTGCGCTGGGTGGCCGCCGCCTACCTCGACCAGCGCCAGCCGGAAAAGGCCGAGCCGCTGTATCGCCAGGCCCTGAGCGCCGCCGACGCCGAACCCGATGATCGCGTTGAAGACACCACGGCGTTGTTCTATGCCTTGCAGGAAAGCAACAAAGGCGAGGACGCCCGCGAGGTCGCCAACAACCTCGCCAACAGTCAGAAACCACGGGTCGAACTCAAGGGCCTGCCCATCGGCAACCCCAACGATTCATGGATGGACGCCCAGCAACTGGCGGCCCAGGCCGGCGTCTACGGCGGCGACCTGCCGGGCAGCGAAGAGGGCCTGAACGCCTTGGTGGCAAAAGCCCCTGGCAACGTTGGCCTGCGCCTGGCCCAGGCCGACATGTACCGCGCCCGCGACTTGCCACGGCGCGCCGAAGGTATTCTGAAAGAGACCGAAGCCCAGGCCCCGCGCGACATTGGCCTGGAAGTCAGCCAGGCCTACACCGCCCTGGATCTGCAGGAGTGGCGCCAGCTCGACGTGCTCACCGACGACGTGATCGCCCGCCACCCGGACAGCCGCCAGGTGCAGCGCCTCAGTCGCCTGCGCGATGTGCACGACATGGCCGAATTACGCGTTGAAGCCTACACCGGTAAAAGCTTCGGCGGCGGCAATGACAGCGAAGCCGGGGCCGTGGCCGGCAGCCGCGACTGGGGCATCGAAAGCGTGATCTACACGCCGCCCATCGACGAAGACTGGCGCCTGTTCGCCGGTGCCGGTTATGCCACCGCCGATTTCAGCGAAGGCACCGGCCAGCACCGCTGGCAGCGCGTGGGCGTGGAGCGGCGCACCCGCGACATGACTATAGAAGCCGAGGTCTCCAACCATTCCTACGGCGATGGCGCCAAGCAAGGCGCCGCGATATCGATTGCCCGCGACATCAACGATAACTGGCAATACGGCGCGAGCCTCGGCTACCTGCTCACCACCACGCCACTGCGGGCGTTGAATGACGGCGTCACGGCCAACGGCGGCAGCGGCTTTATCCGCTGGCGCGCCAACGAAAGCCGCGAATGGAAACTGACCCTCAGCCCCTCCCATTTCAGCGATGGCAACGACCGCTTCGAAGCCTTGCTCAGCGGCCGTGAGGGCCTCTACAGCTCGCCGAAAGTGCAAGTGGACCTGGGCCTGGAAGTCGGCGCCAGCCGCAACAGCAAGGAAGACACGGTGTACTTCAACCCCAAGTCGGACTTCACCGTGTTGCCCGTCCTCAACATCAACCATGTGCTCTATCACCGCTACGAGACTCAGTGGAGTCAGCAGTTCCAGGTCGGTGCGGGTACGTATAGCCAGCGGGATTATTCCACCGGTGGCATTGGTCTGGTGGGCTATGGCCAACGCTTTCGCTGGAATGACGTCCTGGAAGTCGGCGCCAACCTGAGCCTGATCAGCCGACCCTACGACGGTGATCGCGAACGCGATCTGCGCCTGCTCGTCGACCTCACTTACCGTTTCTAAAAGAGCCTGACCATGACCGTCCTCAGCCGTTGCTTATTGGTCCTGGGTGTATTGCTGGCCAGTGCCTGCGCCCAGCAACCCGCACCTTTCACCCCACCCGCCGAGCGGCCGACCCCGGTCAATGAAGTGGCGTGGCCAAAAAACCACTTCCTGGGCATTGCCTACCACGACGTCTCGGACCGCGACCCCGACCAGGCCGTCGTGGCGGTGCGGACCGAGCGTTTGATCGAGCAACTGGCCTGGCTGCGTGAAAACGGCTACCAGGCGGTCAGTGTCGACCAGATCCTCGCCGCACGCCGTGGCGGCCCGGCGTTGCCGCCCAAAGCCATCATGCTCAGCTTCGATGATGGCTATTCCAGCTTCTACACGCGGGTGATGCCGATTCTGCGCGCCTACCATTGGCCGGCCTTGCTGGCGCCGGTAGGCACGTGGATCGACACACCGCTGAACCGGCCGGTGGACTTTGCCGGTACCCCACGGCCACGTGGCGAGTTCCTGACCTGGCAGCAGATCCGTGAAGTGTCGCAGTCCGGCCTGGTGGAAATTGCCGCGCACACCGATGCCAACCATAAAGGCATTCTGGCCAACCCCCAGGGCAACCTGGAGCCGGCGGCAACGACACGGCGCTTTGATCCAGCGACCCAGCGCTACGAAAGCGAAGCGCAGTTCCAGGCGCGTATGCGGGCTGACGTCAGCGCGATTTCCAACAAAATCCGCGCGGTCACCGGCAAGGCACCGCGGGTGTGGGTGTGGCCCTATGGCGCGGCGGATGGCACCTCGCTGACAGTGGTCGGCGAGCAGGGCTACCAGATGGCCCTGACCCTTGAGGACGGCCTCGACAACCTGGGCAACCTGATGAACAGCCCACGATTCCTGGTGGCCTCCGACCCGGATGGCGAACACTTCGCCAACAGCATCGTCACCGTGCAGGCCAAGGTGCCTTTGCGGGTCCTGCATGTGGACCTGGACAATGTGTACGACCCCGACCCGGCCCAACAGGCGCGCAACCTCGACCAGTTGGTCCAGCGCGTGGTGGACATGGGCGCCGGCACGGTGTTCCTGCAAGCGTTCGCCGACCCCAAGGGCGATGGCCTGGTGCATTCGCTGTACTTCCCCAACCGCCATCTGCCGATGCGCGCCGACCTGTTCAACCGCGTCGCCTGGCAGTTGCGCACCCGCGCCCATGCCAGTGTCTACGCCTGGATGCCGGTCCTGAGTTTCGCCCTTGATCCCAAGCTGCCACGCGTGACGCGATGGAACCCGAAGACCGGCGCCATCGGCCTCGACCCCGACCAGTACCAGCGCCTGTCACCGTTTGATCCCAAGGTGCGGCAGGTCATCGGCGAACTCTATGAAGACCTGGCGCGCGTCGGGCCGATCGACGGCATCCTTTACCACGACGATGCGGTGTTCAACGATTTCGAAGACGCCAGCCCCGCGGCGCTGAAAACCTATGCCGCCAATGGCCTGCCCGACACCATCGCGGCACTGCGTGCGGACCCGGCAGTGATGCAACGCTGGACGCGCTTCAAGAGCCGCTACCTGATCGACTTCACCCACGAACTCACCGCCAAGGTCCGCGCCATCCGTGGCCCGCAGGTGTTGACCGCACGCAACATCTTTGCCGAGCCGATGCTCAACCCGCAGAGCGAAACCTGGTTTGCGCAGAACCTCGATGACTTCCTCCAGGCCTACGACTGGACCGCGCCGATGGCCATGCCCCTGATGGAAGGCCAGGAGGTCAAAACATCCAACGCCTGGCTGGAAAAACTGGTGGCCACGGTCAAGGCGCGCGGCGCGCTCGAGCGAACAGTGTTCGAACTGCAAGCCAAAGACTGGCGCACCCAAGACGCCACCGATATCAGCGCTGCGCAGATGGCTGAATGGATGGGTGTGCTCAAACGCCAGGGGGTCACGAGTTTTGGTTACTACCCGGACAACTTCCTGGAAAACTCCCCGGACCTGAAGACGGTGCGTCCGGCCCTTTCCAACCAATGGAATCCTTGACCATGTTCGACAGAATCCTGGCTTTATTCGTACTGGCATTGGTATTGGGTGTGCCCCTGGGCTTGATCTTCCTGGTCACCGGGCAGTTCCTGATGGACTTCGTGTTTTTCTACCCACTGTTCATGTCGGCGCTGTGGATCGCCGGCGGTTTGTACTTCTGGTTGCACTGGGAGCGCCACTGGCCCTGGAAAGAGGACACGCCGGCGCCGGTCCTGGCTGGCAACCCGCTGATCTCGATCATTATCCCTTGCTACAACGAAGGCGATAACGTCGCCGACACCCTCCATGCGGCGCTGGGCCAGTTGTACCCGAACATCGAAGTGATCGCGGTCAACGACGGCTCAAAGGACAACACCGCCGCCGTACTCGACGCCCTGGCGCTGGAACACCCCCGCCTGCGCGTGCTGCACCTGGCGCAGAACCAGGGCAAGGCCGTGGCCCTGCGCATGGGCGCCGTGGCCGCGCGCAGCGAATACCTGGTGTGCATCGATGGCGATGCGTTGCTCGACAAAAACGCGGCGGCGTATCTGGTCGCGCCGATGCTCGACAACCCGCGCCTGGGTGCCGTGACCGGCAACCCACGCATCCGCACGCGCTCGACCTTGATTGGCCGCGTGCAGGTGGGCGAGTTCTCCTCGATCATCGGGTTGATCAAGCGTACCCAGCGCGTGTTCGGACGCATCTTCACGGTGTCGGGGGTGGTGGTGGCGTTCCGTAAAAAGGCGCTGGACCGCATCGACTACTGGAGCACCGACATGATCACCGAGGACATCGATGTCAGTTGGAAGCTGCAGCTCGACCACTGGAGCATCTTCTATGAGCCCCGCGCGTTGTGCTGGATCCTCATGCCCGAAACCGTCGGCGGCCTGTGGAAACAACGCCTGCGCTGGGCCCAGGGCGGCGCCGAAGTGCTGTTCAAGAACATCCGGGGCATTTGGCAGTGGCGCCATCGTTACCTGTGGCCGTTGCTGTTCGAATACTGCCTGTCCACCGGGTGGGCGTTCACCTTCATGCTCTCGGTAATCTTCTGGGGCGTGGGTAAATTCATTCCAATGCCTCAAGCCATTGCCGTCGACTCGCTGATGCCGCCGGCGTTTACCGGGCTGGTGCTGGCGATGGTGTGCCTGTTGCAGTTCGCGGTGAGCATCCTGATCGACCGTCGGTACGAGAAAGACCTGTGGAAAACCCTGTTCTGGACGGTGTGGTACCCGATGGTGTTCTGGCTGGTCAGCCTGTTCACCACGTTGGTCAGTTTTCCCAGGGTGCTGTTCAACCAGCACCAGAGGCGCGCGCGCTGGGTCAGCCCGGATCGCGGTATCAAACCGCTCAATGAGGAGGCGTGATCATGAAGCTGGTCAGAACCCGCCAACATTTTCTGTTATGGATGATCGATGTGCTGTTGACGCTGATGGCCTGGGCCGGACTCGTCTGGTTGCTGGCGCGCGGCATTGGCTCGATGCTGGAAACCCACGCTGGCCCACGCCTGGAGGCGCCGATTTTCGCGGCGCTCAACACGTTGCAGATCTACCTGTGGATCGCGTTGTTCAACGCCGTGATCCTGGTCACCTGGGCGCGCTATCAGCAACGCAAAGGGCGCAAGTTCGCCCAGCGGCGCGCCGAGGCCAAGGCCCTGAGCGACCAGCGCCTGAGCGAGAGTTTTAGTCTGGCCGAGGGCGACCTGGAACAATTACGCCGTCCGGGTGTGCTGGTGATTCATAACGATGAAGACGGCGGCGTATCGGGAGTCAAAGCCCATGTCTCCCGTGATGTGGAAAAACCGGGCTTGGCCCTGGTGCCTGGCAAGGGCCAGAACAAAGACGCCAGCTAAGGCTGTAACCCAATCCATTGTGGGAGGGGGCAACCCCCTTTCACAGCGGGTCTGCACCTCCCGACCGTGAAGATGAAAGCCGACAAGTGGGATCCAATTCACAAAAAGGCCGCGAACTTTTCTGTATTTCCCGGTACTAACTTATCTCGGAAACAACTTGATGGCCAAATAATGGCAGTTTTTAAGTTGTCCGAAGAATCGTTATCAAAAGAGCTACCACCGGTCGGAATAACAGTTGTGGTCGCGGGTTTTTGCTCTTTTGATAATTTTTTATTGTTAGTAATCAATGGCTTGAGTGAGTGGCTGGCACGAATATTCAACTAGCTCGATTTCTTGGGTTAATCGAAGTTCGATGTTAGTTTCCCCGGCCCCTGATTTTCGATGGATCGAACATGTCTTCGTTATTGCCACGGACTCGGTATTACCTGTGCACTTTGTTGCTTGCTTACTTGAGCTTGAACAGTGCCATGGCCGCCCCTACGCCCGGGGATCAGGACCTGATCCGCGACCGCCAGAACCGCCTGCTCGAAGAGCAGCGTCGGCGCCTCGAAGAACTCCAGGACCTGCCCGGCAAAGGCAGCAAGCCGGAAGCGCCGGCACTGCCGGCGGACACCCGTTGCTTCCCCATCCAGGACATCGAACTCAAGGGCGCCGACAGCCTGTCCGCCGCCGACCGCGCGCGCCTGCTCAAACCCTATATCGGCCAGTGCCTGGGCGTCTCGCAGCTCAATGAACTGCTCAAGGTCATCACCGACTACTACATCGCCAAAGGCCGCGTCACCAGCCGCGCCTACCTGCCACAACAAGACCTTTCCAGCGGCCACCTGCAGGTGCTGGTGGTCGAAGGCAAGCTCGAAGGCTTGAAGGGCGCCCAGGGCAGCACGGTCACCGACCGCGAACTGGCCATGGCCTTTCCCGGCAAGGTTGGCGAGGCGCTGAACCTGCGCGAAGTCGAGCAACTGGTGGATCAGCTCAACCGTTTGCCGTCCAAGCAGGCGCAAATGGAACTGACCCCCGGCACGCAGATCGGCGGCAGCGAAGTCGTGGTCAAGAACACCCCGCAAAAGCCCTGGCGCGCCAGCCTGTCGCGCAATAACGATGGGCAGAAAAGCACCGGCGAACAGCAGTGGGGCGCGGGCCTTGAGTGGGACAGCCCCCTCGGCCTGGCTGACCAACTGATATTGCGCGGCGGCCACGATGCCGTCAGCGACCACCAGAAAACCTCGAAGAACAGCATGCTGTATTACAACGTGCCGTGGGGCTGGTGGAACTTCAGTTACACCTACAGTGAGAGCGATTACCGCACCTACGGTGTGACCAACGACTTCAAGTTCAAGCAGAACGGCGACAACCAGAACCACCAACTGCGCGCCGAGCGAGTCATCCACCGCGATGACGTCAGCAAGACGTCGGTGAACGTCGGCCTGTCGCACCTGCGCACCAACAACTACGTGCTCGACGTACGCACCGGGCCCAGCAGCAACCGCCTCAGCGAATTGCAGTTGGGCGTCAACCACGGGCGGCGCATCGGCAGTGCCTTCGTCAACCTCGACCTGGGCATGCAGAATGGCATCGGTTTGTTCGACGCCCAGTCTCAAGAAGAGCGCGACCCCTTCGGCAATCGCCAGCCCAATGCGCGCTACCGCAAATACACCGCCACCGTCAGCTACCTGCAACCGTTCACCTTGTGGGGCGAGTCGTTCAGCTTTTCCAGCCTGGCCACCGGCCAACGCAGCGAAGACATCCTGTTCAGCCCCCAGCGCATGAGCCTGGGTGGCTCGGCGTCGGTGCGGGGTTTCAAGGACCAGCAACTGATCGGCGACAGCGGCGGCTACTGGCGCAACGACGTGCGCTGGGCGCGCCCGGTGACCCTCGATTGGCTGCGCCCGGCCTTTGCCGAATACGGCGCCAGCGTCGGCTACGACCAGGGCGTGATCAGCAATGACCGCTACAACGGCGGCGTGCACGGCCGCGTCTCGAGCAACTCCCTGGAGCTGTTCGCCCGTGGCAAGTACGTCAGCACCAGCGTGACCTTTGCCCATTCTTTGGAACGCCCGGCAGTCATGGAGCGCGAAGCGCCGATCTACTTCCGCATGGACTTCTTCCTGTAATTCAACGCCCCGCAGCAATGAGAATTTGAAAAATGGATGTTCGCCAATTTGCCTTCCTGGCCCGCCAACCTTCTGCTGCCCTGAAGCCGCGCGACGCGTTCTTCGGCCTGCCCAAGCGCGGGCTGGCGCTGATCCTCGCCAACGCGCTGTTCTGGCAGCCGCTGCTGGCCCAGGCCGAGGGCATCGTGGTCAGCGCGCCAGGCACCACCGTGGGCGCGGCGGGCAATGGCGTACCCGTGGTGAACATTGCCACGCCCAACGGCAGCGGCTTGTCCCATAACCAGTTCAGCGACTACAACGTCGGCCCTAACGGCGTGATCCTCAACAACGCCAGCGGTGCCGTGGCCAACACCCAGCTGGGCGGCTACATCGTCGGCAACCCCAACCTCAAGGGCGGCGCCGCGAGCGTCATCCTCAACGAAGTCAATGGCGGCAACCCCAGCCAGTTACGCGGCTACACCGAAGTGGCAGGGCAGGCGGCCAAGGTCATCGTCGCCAACCCCCACGGCATCACCTGCAGTGGCTGCGGTTTCATCAACACGCCCAACGTCACCCTGACCACCGGCAAACCCATCATCGATCCGACCGGCCAACTGAAAAGCTACCAGGTCGACGGCGGCGCCGTGACCATCGACGGCCAGGGTCTGAACGCCAGCAACGTCGACCGCTTCGAAATCATCACCCGCTCGGCCAAGATCAACGCCCAGATCAACGCGCGCCAGCTCACCGTAGTTGCCGGGCGCAATGACGTGGATGCACAAACCCTGAACGCCACCGCGCGCGCCGACGACGGCAGCGCCAAGCCGGAGCTGGCCATCGACTCCAGCGCCCTGGGTGGCATGTACGCCGGCGCGATCAAGCTGGTGGGCACCGAAGCCGGTGTGGGCGTGAAGCTCGACGGCACGCTGGCGGCCAGTGGCGGTGATATTCAGTTGGACGCCAACGGGCGCCTGAGCATGGCGCAGGCGGCGGCTACTGCCGGTAACATCAAGGTCACCGCGCAGAACGTCGACCTTACCGACAAGGTCTACGCCAGCGGCAACGTGCACGTCACCAGCGCCCAGGCCCTGGTCAACCAAAAGAGCGTGGCGGCCGGCCAACGCATCGAACTCAACGCGACCAGCGTCACCAACCCCGGCATCGTCGAAGCCGGCGTCGCGCCCGACAACAGCCGCAACACCACCGGTGATCTGGTGGTGAACGCGCAAACCGTCAGCACCAGCGGCAACCTGCTGGCCAGCCGCAACCTGGCGATTACCGCCGCGCAGGCGTTGACCAACCAGGGTGCGATCATCCAGGCCAAAACCGTCGATGTCAGCAGCGCCAAACTGACCAACCAGGGCGCCACCGCGCGCCTGTTCGGCGAACAAAGCCTGGCGATCAACTCGCCGGCCATCGTCAACCTCGGCGGCCTGATTCGTTTTGGTGACGGCCAGGCCGCAAGCCTCAACAGCGCCTCGCTGGATAACCGCCAAGGCCGCATCGAAATGGCCGGCGGCAGCCTGCTGCTTACCAGTGCCGACCTGAACAACGGCGGCGGGCAAATCATCGCCAACACCCTGACCGTGAACGCGGGCCGCCTCAACAACCAGAACGGCGTCGTGGTCGCCGGCACCACCACCGTGAACGCCACCGACCTGGATAACAGCCTCAAGGGCCTGATCCAGGCCGACGCCGGCGTGCTCACCCTGAATGTCACCAACGCCTTCAACAACAGCCAAGGCTTTGCCCAGGCCAGCACGGATCTGAACCTCAACGCCGGCAGCCTCAGCAGTAACGCCAATGGCGTGCTGAGCGCCGACACCGGCAAGCTCACCCTCGTGACTGCGCAACAGCTCAACAACGCACAGGGCCGTTTGCAGGCAGGCAAGGGCGATATCGAACTGCATGCCGCGAGCCTGGATAACCAGGCCGGCGTAATTGTCGGCAAGCAACTGTTGCTCGACGCCGCCGACATCGACAACCGCGCCGGCACCGTGCTGGGCAACGCCGTCGACGTGACCGCCAAGACCCTCAACAACAGCAGCAAAGGCTCGCTGATCAGCGATGCCGGTGACGTGACGCTCACCATCAGCGACCTGCTGACCAACACCGGCGGCGCGATCGATGCCGGTGAACGCAGCGTACTGGTCAAACAGCTCACCACCCTCAACAACAGCGGCGGCCTGCTGCGTGGCAAGCGCCTGGACATCACCGCGCAGCATCTGAACAACGATAACGGCCAACTGTTGGCCGGCAACCTCGGCCTGAACTACAGCGGCCAGGAGCTGAGCAACCGCAAAGGCTTGATCCTCAGCGGCGGTGCCCTCACCGAATTGACCACCGGCAGCCTGGACAACCAGGGCGGCACCGTGCAGGGCGATGCCCTGACCGTCACCGCCGACTCGGTCGACAACGGCAGCGACGGCCTGATGGCGAGCCTGATCGGCGACCTGCAACTGACCGTCGAAACCCTGGCCAACCGTGGCGGCAAGCTGTTCGGCAAAGAGCAGGTGACCGTCAGCGGCGCCACCCTCGACAACAGCGCGGGCGGCCAGATCAGCGGCAAACAGCTGACCTTCACGTCACGCGATACCTTGACCAACCGGGGTGGCCTGATCGAGGCCAACCAGGGCCTGACCGTCGGTGGTGGCAACCTCGACAACAGCGCAGGCGGTCAACTGCGCGCCTTGAACGGGGCCACCAGCAGTATCAACTTGAGCGGCGCAGTCAATAACCAGAACGGCATTCTGGAGTTTGGCAGCCAAGGCTTCAGCCTCGACGCCGCCAGCCTGAACAACCAGTCCGGTGTGCTGCAGCACGCCGGCAGCGGCCTGATGCGTGTCCACACCGCCAGCCTCACCGGCAGCCAGGGCAACATCAACGGCATGGGCACCGCCGACTGGGCATTCGGCAAAGTCGATGGCCTGGGCCGTGTGCAACTCAACGAAGTCATCACCTATAAAAGCAGTCAGGCGCTGGCGCTGAAAGCCGGTGACCGCATGGCCAGCAGCAAGGGCCTGGTGCTCGACGTGGCCAGCCTGGATAACGGCGGCGAACTGCTCAGCGACGGTGACCTGAGCATCACCACCGGCGACATGAGCAACAGCGGCCGCGTATCGGCCCTGCAAACGCTCACCGTTACAGCCAATAACCTGAGCCAGAACGGCGGCCGTCTGGTCGGCACCAACACCCGTCTGAGCCTGACCGGCACCCTCGACAGCCTCGGTTTCCTCACCGCACGTCAGCAGCTGGATATCGCGGCGGCGCAGATCAATAACCGTGGCTCCTTGGGCGCCCAGGGCGCGGTGAACCTGACCGCCGTGAATGGCATCACCAACGCCGCCGATTCGCTGCTGTTCAGCGGCGGCGACATGACCTTGCGCAGCAATGGTTTCAGCAACCTCTATGGCGATGTCTACAGCAAAGGCAACTTGAGCTTCGCCGCGCGCGATGGCGGGCGTGCCGCGCTGTTCAGCAACCGTTCCGGCACCGTGGAAAGCGAAGGCTCGATCGGCATCAATGCGGGCTTTATCGAAAACGCCAAAGATGAATTCGAACTCGGGCAGACGCTGACCACCGGCAGCTTGAGTTGGATCTGTGGCCAGCACTGCGGCGAAAAAGACTGGTGGGAAAAAGGCATAATCACCATCTACGAGACGTACCTTGAGGCGGCGACCAAGGATTCGGCATCGGCGCGCCTGGTAGCTGGCAAAAACATGCTGCTGCAAGGCGACAATGTGCAGAACCGCTACAGCCTGATGGCCGCCAATGGCGATCTGAGTATCACCGCCGGTGACCTGCTGAACCAGGGTGCAGCTACGCGCACGGGGCAGCGCAAGATTGTCATCAGCACGCCAGGTCGCGTTTCCGACGATTTGTTTGAGCTCATGCAATATGTCGATGTTCCCGCTTTCAATGCGGCCACGGCGGCTGGGCATTTCGATAAGGCGCGCTTCGAAGAACTGAAAAACCGCTCACCCAATAGCTTGCCTTTCGCCCACATAAGCGACGTCACCACCTGGACCCCCAACGCTGGCCATGAGTACGACGCCACGCTCCAGGCCGGTGGTAAGGTGGATCTCTCCAAAGTCACCCGCAACGTGCAAAACGGTACGCTGCACGAAAACACCCTGGCACAACTGACCGGCACCCTGGGCGACGACCAGACCGGCGTCCCGGTCGGTGGCATCAACATCAACCTGAGCAAACACGCCAACGACCCCAGCGCCCAGGCGCCTGGCAGCGTACTGCCGGTGGTCACCCCCGCAGCGGGGGGCGGTTTCGTACCCGTGGACTACACCGGCGTAGCCTTCGCCCCGGTCGACCCCACCACCTCGCCCAACTTCCAACTGCCCAAGGGCGAGTACGGCCTGTTCGTCAAAAACGCCGACCCCACCAGCCATTACCTGATCGAAACCAACCCGGAATTTGCCAGCCTTACCGGCTTCTTCAGCTCCGACTACATGCTCGGCAAACTCGGCTTTACCAGCGATAACGCCTGGCGCCGCCTCGGCGATGGCCAATACGAAAGCCGCCTGATCCGAGACGCGGTGCTCGCGCAAACCGGCCAACGCTTCCTCGCCGGCGGCCTCTACAGCGACGCCGACCAGTTCCGCTACCTGATGGACAACGCCCTGGCCAGCAAAGACGCCCTGCGCCTGAGCCTCGGCGTATCCCTCACCCGCCAGCAAGTCGGCGCCCTGACCCACGACATCGTGTGGATGGAAAACCGCGTGGTCGACGGCCAGACCGTCCTTGTGCCCGTGCTCTACCTGGCCCAGGCCGAGTCGCGCAACGTGCGCGGCAACAGCCTGATCCAGGGCCGTGACCTCAACCTGTTCACTGGCGGCGACCTGATCAACGTCGGCACCCTGCGCGCCAGCAACAACCTCTCCGCGACCGCCGCCGGCAGCCTCTACAACGGCGGCCTGATCGAAGCCGGCAACAACCTGACGTTGCTGGCTCAGGACAGCATCCGCAACGCCATGGCCGGCGAAATTCGCGGCAAGCAAGTGAGCATGGCGGCGGTTCGAGGTGACATCACCAACGACAACACCGCCATCCAGGTGCGCGACGGCGCCGGCATGCGCACCCTCACCGACAATGGCTCCAGCCTCATCGTCGCTCGCGAAAACCTGGCCATGAACGCTGGCCGCGACCTCATCACCCGAGGCGCCCTCACAGGTGGCACCGACGTCACCTTAACCGCCGGCCGCGACATCAGCCTCCTGCCTGTCAGCGACACCAGCGTGAAACACACTTTCAGCGACGGCGGCCACAAATCCAGCATCACCACCGACGTCAAAAACCGCGCCGCCACCGTCACCGCAGGCGGCAACCTGAACATGAAGGCCGGGCAGGACGTCAACATCATCGGCAGCAATGCCACCGCCGGCAAAGACTTCAACGTCGACGCCGGGCGTGACTTCAACGTGGCATCGGTCAGCGACGTGCACAACGTCGAGGGCAAGGAGAAGCACGGCAAAAAACGCATCAAGACAGCGGACGAGCAGACCACGCAAGTGGCGAGCGTGCTGACGGCGGGTGGGAATTTCACCAGCCAGGCCGGGCGTGACACGACGCTGGTGGCGAGCAGGATCAGTGCGGGGAATGAGGCTTATCTGTATAGCGGGGATAAGTTGAGTTTGTTGGCGGCTGAGAACAGCACGCACACGCTGTATGACATGAAGAAAAACAGCGGCTGGGGTTCCAAAAAGACCCAGCGCGATGAGGTAACGCGCATTACCAACGTCGGCACTGAAATCAAGACCGGCGGCGACCTGATACTCAAGAGTGAAGGAGATCAGACCTATCAACTTGCCAAGCTTCAAAGCGGCAAGGACATCACCCTGGATAGTGGTGGCGCGATTACTTTTGAAACGGTCAAGGATCTGCATCAAGAGAGCCATGAGAAGAGCAATAACAACGCGTTTTGGGTTTCTTCCAAGGGCAAGGGCAACACCGACGAGACCGTCCGCCAGAGTCAGCTGATCGCCGAAGGCAATGTTGCGATTAAAGCTGTTGCCGGTTTGAAGATCGACATCAACCAAGTCAATCAGGAGGCAGTCAGCCAGTCCATTGATGCGATGGTTAAGGCCGATCCACAGTTGGCTTGGATCAAGGATGCTGAGAAGCGTGGCGATGTGGACTGGAGGCAGGTTAAGGAGATCCACGACAGCTTCAAGTACAGCAACTCGGGGCTGGGGCCGGCGTCGCAGATCATTATTGCGATTGTGATGGCGGCAGTGGTTGGGCCGCTGGCGGCAGGCGCAATGGGCACCGCTACTGGAGGCATGGTTGCTGCCGGAACCATTTCCGTAGAAACGGCGGCCGGCATTTCAGCTGCGGCAGGTGCCGTTGCAGCAGGGGCAGCGACCAATGCAACCGTCAGTGTCGTTAATAACCGAGGCAACCTGGGCGCGGTATTCAAGGACGTAACCTCTTCGGATGCGATGAAGGGGTACGTTATTGCAGGAGCAACAGCCGGTTTGACTGCCGCTTATTTCGATGGTTGGACGGGTACCAAGACCGAGTACGGGACAGGGAATATTACGTCTCCGCCTTTGAATACATGGGCCGGGGCTGGGCAGTTTGCTGCGAATCAGACGTTGCAGAACGGCACGTCGATGCTTGTTGGCAAGGCTTTAGGACAAGGTGGAAGTGGCAGTGACGCACTGAAAAGCGCGCTATTCAACACGCTTGCGGCAGTCAGCTTTAATGCTGTGGGGGACTATACAAAAGGGCGTTTGACCGACGGATATCCTCCGAAAATCATCGTTCATGCAATGGTGGGTGGTTTGCTTGCAGAGGCTACTGGGGACGATTTTAAAACTGGTGCTTTGGCAGCCGGAATCAATGAAGCTGTAGTTGGCCACTTGAACACCCTAGTCAAGGGCAACAAGACCCTTCTCTCGATGAGCTCTCAAATCGTAGGTGTAATTGCGGCTGCTACGCAGCAGGATGCCGACGCTAAATCGTTGGAAAAGGGTGGCTGGGTGGCGAAAAACGCCACGCAGTACAACCATGCTCTTCACAAATCCCAAACCGATGCGCTGGATGAGCAGCGACGCTTCCATCCTGAGAAAGCTGATCGTTTGAACGCAGCTGCCTGCGCATTGGCTCGCTGCGCAGAGTCGATTCCGACCGACGATCCTACCTACGGTAAGTTCAAGGCACTTCAGGATAGCGGGGCTACTTATAGTGAAGAGATTGCGCTGCTTCAAGCAACCGGCCAGTTCGGTGGGCGTAGTTGGAAGGATTGGAGCGATGACACACTTAATGCTCATGGCAAGGCCGTACAGGTCGTTGGCGCGAGCAAGGATACTGCCCTCGGGCTCACGGGAGGAGCCGCGGCATATGCAGGGATGTTGGTTTCGTCACCTGCCTGTGTCGGCGTAGTTACGTGTGCGTTACCGGTCGGCCTGGGTGCACTGGGCACCACTTCAATGGTGAGTGCCTGGGACTCGGCGAGCCAAATTACGGCGGATTTCAGGTCCAGCGAGCCTGAAAAAGTTGCGGCTTCTTTTTATCCTGAAACCTTTCCGGGAGAGTCAAGTGCGACGTCTGACTTGGCAACCCGTACAGCTAAATCGGTAGCGCTGGCGGCGTTGTTCGGCGGGGCTGGTAAATATTTTAGTGGAAAATTAGCTGGAGAAGCGTCCAGCGCAGCGGCTACGAAAGAACTTCCGGCTCCTAATCGAAGTGGGTTGGACCTTTCCAAGGTCGACGTTTTGACTATAAGGGATGCGCGGAAATTAGATGGCGAAAACAGAGGTCTGATTTTCGTCCAGGAGCCTCAAGGAGACTTTGCTAAACCGTTCGTTAAGTTCGAAGCGGGTACAACAGGGGCATTTTCTGATGTTCTATCGCAGCGTAAAGCAGTCCCGGCAATAAGATTTGACAATCCCAATCCGAACGGCAACAATTTTGTGAAGTTTGACGGTATAGAGGATATTAACGGTATCACCTTGATTGATCGAAAAACGGCGCTAACTACATTTGATAAACAGATACAGAGCGTTCAGCGAGTATCGGCAGCGCTAAAGCAGAATCCGGGAGTTAAGGCGGTTTTTGAGTTTCCCAATCAAAAAGCAGCTGATAGGGCAACAGATATCCTTGTTGAGCAAAATATCAGAAATATTTCTGTAAGGGTGGCACCTTAATGACTAAATATAAGCTTGAATTTCGACATAGACCTAATTTTTCAGAGTCTATCGAAGATAGGCATAATGATTTTTTGAGAGCTGTAAGCGATTTGGGCGTTCCATGGGGTTTGAACGATTCCCTTAAAGTTCCCCCTATTGGAAGCGAGTTGGTGACCTCGGTGTCATTAGATAAGCTACTTCCAGTCGGCGTTAAAGGTCGTATTTCATACGCCCTGCGAGATCAGAAGTATCTGGAAGATGATGCGCAGTTTGATGATACTCTATTTATTGAATTTACTGCTTCAAAAGTCGACTATTCAGATTTGTTGAAAGTTGTTTTTCCTAGATATATTAAGGCGTTTGGTTCCTATCGCTCCGCTTTGCATGATTGGAGTGTTACGAGAAGCGATTGGCCTTTAGTGGTAGAAGCTTGTGAAGCTACAAAGAAAGACGTCAATGGTAGGGATGGTGTTTTTCGTATAAATGCAGCGAATTATTTCGATAAGGAATTGTGTTTTCGTGCTTTTGGAAAGGGACCTCGTGAACTTGTTGATTTAATAAGTGACTATGTAGAAGAAGTGCGTGAGTTTGAAGATGGAGTTTTGATTGTGATTAGTTATGATCCGCTATCTGCCGACGAGCTCCTCAGTGCGGGTGATCGACTAAAAAGCTTGGTGATTTGATTGTTTTTTTGGTCAAGATGGTCGGTGTAGGGCTGTTTTGACTGGGCCTGGTAGAGTTGTTGGGAAGATTCTGCTTTTATGGTTCTTTAATAAAATGGTTTTATATATCGGCCGGGCAGTTATGGTTTAACTGCCCGGATTCTGCTTTAGATCTTCGAGTTTAATTTCCGTCCAATAACATCCAGCAGATCGCACCCATCCCGCAGCGGTATAGCCAGCAGCAGCGCAAAATCATGCAACACAACCGCATCACTGCTGATATCCTCCCGAAATGCCAGATTCTCCAAAAACTGAGTCACCGCACGAATACGATACGCTGCAGCCTCATGGAGGACATCGAGGGGCGCTTGCGTGTCGATCACCAACGCGGGAATGCTTGAGTCGTGGCCTGTTAATGGCATGTATCGGTTCATGTTTAAGCTCTCTACTTAAGTGATAAATGCCATCACTCAAACGTCGCCAAACGCATGGGTGACAGCTGTACGCAGGTTGGCGAACCGGCAGTAGAGAAAACCGGCAGACCCGAAGGTCTCCCGCGCACAGCCGTCATAAAACGACTTTGCAGGCGCGCAAGTGGCTGCAAAAAAGCCACCAGCTTGCGCATTCTCTACCGTCAGGTCGCCAAACCTGAATCGCCATGGGGGCGACCGGCGGACTATAAGTCCTTGATGCAAAAACGCGCAAGGCATCAAAACAGCAAAGACGCGCTGCGCCTGAGCCTCGGCGTCTCCCTCACCGGCCAGCAAGTCGGCGCACTGACCCACGACATCGTGTGGATGGAAAACCGCGTCATTGACGGCCAGACCGTCCTCGTGCCCGTGCTCTACCTTGCCCAGGCGGAGTCGCGCAACGTGCGCGGCAACAGCCTGATCCAGGGCCGCGACCTGATCAACGTCGGCACCCTGCGCGCCAGCAACAACCTCTCCGCCGTCAGCAGCGGCAGCCTCTACACCGGCGGCCTGGTCGAAGCCGGCAACAACCTGACCTTGTTGGCCCGGGACAGCATCCGCAACGCCATGGCCGGTGAAATTCGCGGCACCCAAGTCAACCTCGCTGCCCTCAAAGGCGACATCACCAACGACACCACCGCGATTCAAGTGCGCGACGGCGCCGGCATGCGCACTCTCACCGACAACGGCACAAGCACCATCAGCGCCCGCGACAACCTGGTGATGGAGGCCGGTCGCGACCTCATCAATCGCGGCGCCCTCGCAGGCGGCAACGACGTCACCCTCACCGCTGGCCGCGACCTCAGCCTGCTGCCCGTCAGCGATACCCGCGTGAAGCACGAATTCAGCGACGGCGGGCACAAATCCAGCATCACCACCGACGTCAAAAACCTCGCCGCCAGCGTTACGGCGGGGGGCAATCTGAATATGAAGGCTGGGCAGGATGTAAACATCATCGGCAGCACGGCCACCGCTGGCAAAGACATCAATGTCGACGCCGGGCGCGATTTCAACGTGGTGTCGGTCAGCGATGTGCACAACGTTGAGGGCAAGGAGAAGCACGGCAAGAAGCGCATCAAGACCTCAGACGAGCAGACCACCCAAGTGGCGAGTGTGTTGACGGCGGGTGGGGATTTCAGAAGTCAGGCCGGGCGTGACACGACGCTGGTAGCTAGCAAGATCAGTGCTGGGAATGAGGCTTATCTGTACAGCGGGGATAAGCTGAACCTGCTGGCGGCGCAGAACAGCACGCATACCTTGTATGACATGAAGGAGAAGGGCGGCTGGGGCGCGAAGAAGACCAAGCGGGATGAAGTCACCCGCGTCACGAATGTGGGGACCGAGATCAAGACTGGTGGTGATCTGTCGCTTATCAGCGGCGGCGATCAGTTGTATCAGCGAGCCAAGCTAAACAGCGGCAAGGACCTGGCGATCACCAGTGGCGGCGCGGTGACGTTCGAGGCGGTCAAAGACCTGCATCAAGAAAGCCACGAGAAGAGCAAGAGTGACTTGGCGTGGACCAGCGCCAAGGGCAAGGGTAATACCGACGAGACGCTTCGCCAGAGTGAACTGGTGGCGCAGGGGGCGTTGGCAATCAAGGCCGTCAACGGGCTGAAGATTGATATCAAATAGATCGATCAGAATACGGTTAGTCAGACGATTGATGTGATGGTCAAGGCGGATCCGCAGTTAGCTTGGTTGAAAGAGGCCTAGAAGCGTGGGGATGTGGATTGGCGGCATGTGAAGGAGTTGCATGACTCCTTTAAATACAGCCACTCCAGCCTCGGTCAAGGCGCAATGCTGGCAATCATCATTGTTGTCACTGTGTTGACGGCAGGAGCGGCCAGTGCACTTGCTGCCTCTGCAGGGAGCGCAGTCGGCGCGGGCTCGACCATGGCAGCTGCGACAGCCGCTACTGCTGCGACGTCGACCACCGCTGCAGTTGCAGGAACTGCGGCTGGGTTGGGCAACGTTATCGCAACGGCCTCGTTGACTTCGCTCGCTAGCACCGGCGTTGTTAGCACCATAAATAATAAAGGCAACCTGGGAGCAGCATTCAAGGAAACATTCAGCAGCGACAGCCTGAAACAATCGCTGATCGCGGGTGCTTCCGCAGGCTTTGTGAATTACGCCAGCGGCAATTGGTTCGGCGCGCAGAGTGACCCCGTAACTAACAAAGTAAGCGGCCCTAGCGTCGTGCCTCATTGGAACGACCCGGCAGCTATTGGTCGTTTTGGAACGATTCAACTGGCTGGTGGTGCAGTACGCGGGACACTTTCTGAAGCGCTGGGGCAAGGCAGCTTCAAGGATGCAATGAAAGGAAGTCTTTTCGATGTGCTGCAGGCTACTGCGTTCACAGGTGTGGGTGATTTCGGTACTGCTTTCAAACTGCAAGACAGTTGCTTAAGCAAAACTGCATTGCATGCCGTCGTAGGTGGGTTGCTTTCAGAGGCAATGGGCGGAGACTTCAAAACAGGAGCGATTGCTGCAGGTGCTAATGAGGCGCTCATTGTGGCGCTGGACAAATCACCGCTACTAAGTAGTAATGATCCCGCAGAGCATGATCGGCTAGTCAATGCGGCGTCCAAGCTGGTGGGATTGCTCGCTGCCGCAACAGTCGATGGCGATGTTGCCATGGGTTCTGAAATTGCCGGCAATGCGCAATCTTATAACCGAAAACTTCATGCGCTTGAGCAAAAACGTATAGATGAAGAAGCGAAAAAGCTTGAAGGTTCCCACGTTAAAAGTCGCTCCGGGTTAGCGTGGGGCGACCTGCTTACTTATGTTGCGGAAGGCGAAGTTGACGATCAGTCCTCTCGGAAATTAAGTGATGCATTGGATAAGTACGGTCCGAACAATCCAACGGGTCAGCGACTGCTTGAAGATTTGGACACAGCTCAAAATGTTATTTCTAAAATACAGAACGAAAAGGTTTTACTTACATGGTCTGATGGTTCACCTATCGTAGCCCATGGTGAGAAAGTTTATGCATTTGGCGCAACTTCAAAGCAGTTCGACGATTCGCTTCTGTTTAATTCTTCAAGTGGAACTACTTATAAAAATGCTGATGGTGGCGCGAGCATTGTCCCTGATAAATGGGTGGAACAGTACGGTGAAGCCGTCGCTACTAAAAAACTTCGTGAAATTGGTGCCGTCAGCAGCGATGTTGAAGTTTCGACAGAGCAATGGACGACGTTGCGAAACCATCTCCACTCTAACGACAGCGCTAATGGAAATATAGATTTAGAAGTGCTGGCAGCATTGTTGTTCAAAGGGCGACCGGCAGAAGCTACCTTTCCTACTGCGACGAAAGAGTTGGTAGGCCGAGAAATACTGGCCGGAACCGAAACGAAGACGTTGAAGGAGCGTGTGCTTGAGTTTAAAGCTAGCCGTCAAGCGGCAGAGGATACTCCCCCGAAATTTGAAGCACCTCCTGATGGGTATCCTGATGCAAAAGAGGTAGAGGCTTTAGTTAATGCTGAAAAGGCCGCTTTGGAGCGCATCGGAGGCAACCCGAAAGGGCCTGATTTGACGGAGAAACTGCCTCATTCGGTACTTGATCAGCAAAGCGCAAAAAGGCTTGGAGGTGAGGTTGATGACTTACTGCCAAACCTCAATACCCGCGTACTTACCGAGACTGAAGCAAGAGCCTTAGGTGGTGAGAATAAAGGTCTGATTTATGTTGCTGAAGGTCCGAAAGGGAAGCCAGCTGCGCAGGACTTTCAGGCCGGTACCAATGGCGCGTTTAGTGATTTAACTACCGGTAAAGGAGGGGGGCCGGCTCTGCGCTATACTAATCCTAACGACAAAGGTGTAAATTTCATTAAGTTTGACGGAATTGAGGCGGCTGTTGATGGTTCATCCGTTATGTTAATTGATGCAAAGACAAAATTGGCTATTTGGAGCCCTTCAACGCAAAAGTCGGTTATGGATACTTTGCAGCGTGTGAAAGCCGCCGTGGATCAGAATCCCGGGTATAAAGTTGTATATGAGTTTCCGAACCAAAAAGTTGAGGCGCAGGCTAAGGCTTTTATTCGTTCCAATGGTTTTGATAAGGTTGTTAGTACTAGGACAAGAGCCCAATGAGTGCAGCAGATATAGAACTATGGATTAACGCGCGTCCTGACAGAACACTATCTATAAGCCAGCGACATGCTGATGTCATGAATAGGCTGTCTCGGATTGGTGCCCCTTTAGGCTTCGCAGGTCTTGAGCTTCCGGCTACCCCGGATTGCGGCGACGGGTTGGTTGCTACCTATACAGTTAAGCTTCCCATCAGAGGGCTCCGGTTTGTGGGGGACTATACGTATCGTGGTGATCGATACGTATATGAAGATATGGCTTCCTATGACGAGCACTTGCGTTTCGGGTTTAAGATATCAAACAAAGCTATTAATTATGCCGTTGTCTTGAATGAACATTTTCCGAATATGGTTGAGGCGTTCAGAGGGTATAAGGCTCACGTATCCTATGATCTGTACGGTCTGTATTATCAAGGGGGACTGAACGATGATAATTCGATTTATAAACGGTTGCGTGAGGACAAAACTGTAGATATTGATGGGCGCAACAATATCTATACACTCTATCCTGCCCAGTTCTGGGATGCGGCTCTTTGTCAGCGTGCTCTAGGCTATGGCCCTGATGAAGTAATTGCGCGACTGCAAGGCATATGTCGTATGGCGGTACGTCTGATGGATGGGGTTTATTTAGTTCTTAACGATGACCCGAATATGTCATATGAAAATTTTGTAGAAATGAATGAGCAGTTCAAGCCAATCTTGGGGCTAGTCTAGTGGGTATATCTTGAAGAAAAAGATGAATAGAGGAAAAAATGGCAAATCTATTTGCGCGTGGAACCGTTAGGTGAAAAATCAAATATAGAAAATATTTTAGTGTTTATGTTTTATAAGGTTGGTCTGAATAGTTCTTTAAAAATTTGGTGTTCATTTTTATCTACTTTAGATTTGATAAACAGGGTGGTTATCTATTAACCGCCCCCATTTTTACAGAGTTTGCGTATTCAGCTTCCGTCCAACCACATCCAGCAGATCACACCCATCCCTCAGCGGGATAGCTAGCAACAGCGCGCAATCATGTAGCACAACGGCATCACTGCTGATCTCCTCCCGAAATGCCAGATTCTCCAAAAATTGCGTCACTGCGCGAATACGATACGCGGCGGCGTCATAGAGAACATCAATGGGCGCTTGCGTGTCGATCATCAGCGCGGGAATGGTTGAGTCATGGCCTCTTAATGGTATGTATCGGTTCATGTTTAAGCTCTCTACTTAAGTGATAAATGCCATCACTCAAATGTCGTCAAACGCATGGGTGACAGCTATACGCAGGTTGGCGAACCGGCAGTAGAGAAAACCGGCAGATCCGAGGTCTCCCACGCACAGCCGTCATAAAACGACTTTGCAGGCGCGCAAGTGGCTGCAAAAAAGCCACCAGCTTGCGCATTCTCTACCGTCAGGTCGTTAAAACTGAATCGCCATGGGGGCAACCGGCAGACATAAGTCCTTCGCGTAAAAACGCGCAAGGCATCAAAAGGCCAACGCTTCCTCGCTGGCGGCCTCTACAGCGACGCCGACCAGTTCCGCTACCTGATGGACAACGCCTTGGCCAGCAAAGACGCGCTGCGCCTGAGCCTGGGTGTCACCCTCACCCGCCAGCAAGTCGGCGCCCTGACCCACGACATTGTGTGGATGGAAAACCGTGTGGTCGACGGCCAGACCGTCCTGATGCCGGTGCTCTACCTGGCCCAGGCGGAGTCGCGCAACGTGCGCGGCAACAGCCTGATCCAGGGCCGCGACCTCAACCTGTTTACTGGCGGCGACCTGATCAACGTCGGCACCCTGCGCGCCAGCAACAACCTCTCCGCGACCGCCGCCGGCAGCCTCTACAACGGCGGCCTGATCGAAGCCGGCAACAACCTGACGTTGCTGGCTCAGGACAGCATCCGCAACGCCATGGCCGGCGAAATTCGCGGCAAGCAAGTGAGCATGGCGGCGGTTCGAGGTGACATCACCAACGACAACACCGCCATCCAGGTGCGCGACGGCGCCGGCATGCGCACCCTCACCGACAATGGCTCCAGCCTCATCGTCGCTCGCGAAAACCTGGCCATGAACGCTGGCCGCGACCTCATCACCCGAGGCGCCCTCACAGGTGGCACCGACGTGACCTTAACCGCCGGCCGCGACATCAGCCTCCTGCCTGTCAGCGACACCAGCGTGAAACACACCTTCAGCGACGGCGGGCACAAATCCAGCATCACCACCGACGTCAAAAACCGCGCCGCCACCGTCACCGCAGGCGGCAACCTGAACATGAAGGCCGGGCAGGACGTCAACATCATCGGCAGCAATGCCACCGCCGGCAAAGACTTCAACGTCGACGCCGGGCGTGACTTCAACGTGGCATCGGTCAGCGACGTGCACAACGTCGAGGGCAAGGAGAAGCACGGCAAAAAACGCATCAAGACAGCGGACGAGCAGACCACGCAAGTGGCGAGCGTGCTGACGGCGGGTGGGAATTTCACCAGCCAGGCCGGGCGTGACACGACGCTGGTGGCGAGCAGGATCAGTGCGGGGAATGAGGCTTATCTGTATAGCGGGGATAAGTTGAACCTGCTGGCGGCGCAGAACAGCACGCATACCTTGTATGACATGAAGGAGAACGGTGGCTGGGGCGCGAAAAAAGCCAAGCGCGACGAAGTCACCCAGACCACCAACGTCGGCACCGAAATCAAAACCGCCGGCAACCTCACGCTGGTCAGCAACGGTGACCAGCGCTACCAAGTCGCCAAGCTCAATAGCGGCAATGACCTGATTCTGAAAAGCGGCGGGGCCATCACCTTTGAAGGCGTGAAGGACTATCACGACGAGAGCCATACCAAGAGCAAGAGCAACATGGCTTGGTTCTCGATGAAGGGCAAAGGCAAGACCGATGAAACCTTGCGTCAGAGTGAGCTGGTAGCACAGGGGCAGACCGTCATCCAGGCCGTCAATGGTTTGAAGATCGACGTGAAGCAAGTCGACCAGCAAACCGTCAGCCAGACCATCGACGCGATGGTCAAGGCCGACCCGCAACTGGCCTGGCTCAAGGAAGCCGAGAAGCGCGGGGATGTGGATTGGCGTCAGGTCAAAGAACTGCATGATTCTTTCAAATACAGCAACTCGGGCCTGGGTGCCGGCGCGCAAATTATCATAGCGATCATTGTTACCTACTTCACGATGGGGGCTGCCAGCGGCGCAATCGCCGCCGCTGGAACGGGTACGTCGATGGCTGGGGCCACGGCTGCTGCCACCGCCACGTCTGCCGCAGGCTGGGCAAATGCTGCCGGCAGCGTCGTGCTTGGCGGCATGGCCAGTAATGGTGCAATCAGCACGATCAATAACCGTGGCAATTTGAGCGCAGTGTTTAAGGACGTAACTTCCAGCGACGCGATGCGAGGCTATGTAGTATCGGGCGTTACTGCGGGGTTAACCGCGGGGTTCTACGACGACTGGACCAGCACTCAGACAGGCACTACTACTGCGCTGCCGAACTCGGGTGTAGTGACATCTGCTAGCCCATTGAGTACCTGGCAAGGTGTTGGTCAATTTACTGCGAATCAGGTTCTGCAAAACGGCACATCGGCCATCCTGACTAAAGCGCTGGGAGGAGAGGCCAGCCTTGGGGATGCACTGCAAAGCAGCCTTGCCAATGCATTTGCTGCTTATGGCTTCAACATGATTGGTGACGTCTCTAAGAATCGGTTCGCCGACGGCGGTATCACCAAGATTGGGCTGCATGCATTGATGGGCGGGCTGGCAGCTGAAGCGGCTGGCGGCGATTTTCGTACCGGTGCGTTGGCAGCAGGTGTGAATGAAGCTCTTGTAGACAGCCTCGCCAAACAGTACGCCAGCATGCCGGAGGATAAGAGAAAAGGTTTGCTGGTGATGAGCTCGCAGTTGATTGGTGTGCTTGCGGCGTCGGTGGACAGTGATGCTGATGGCAAAAGCTTGCAGACCGGGGCTTGGGTTGCGGGCAACGCTACTCAGTACAACTGGCTATTGCATGGGGAGATAGAAGCGGCGGACAAAGCGCGTGAAGGATGCAATGCACGTGGAGGAGATGTCGCTGGTTGTAAGCGAAGTATCACGCAAGCGATGGACAGTCTTGATAAAGCTCGAAATATGGAGCGAGCTGATCAGATTCGTCAGGTGGATTTAGCTAACTATCAAGAAGGAATGACACCTGGAGAGTACAAGGATGCCTTGGATTCTTATTGGAATGGAATCGATAAAAACGAGCTAGTCTGGACTGGCTATGAACCCGCTCATGAGCTGGGATATATCGCCGGCGAAATGGGGTCTGGGTTTGTTAAGAGGGCTGTAGATTGGCCAGGTAAGGTCTATGACACGATCACTCACCTGACGGACATCCCGGCAAATCTACTTCAGGCGGGTAAGGATGGTGTCAATTGGATCAATAGCCCCATACCAGCACAGAGCCTCGAGCGGGCCGGCGACGAGCTGATTTTTGCAACCCCGGATAAGCTTGGCGGAATTGTGTTTGACGCAGCCACGGGGGCAATTACCGCGGGCGTGGGCGGCAAGGCAGTTGAGTGGATTGGTGGGCGTTGGACTCTACGTAGCAGCGCAAATACACTGCCCAGCAAGCCTATTGAATTTTCGGGTGGTACACCGACCCTAGAAGGGACTTCTTTCAGTCCAGATATCGTTAACCTCAGAAGTGCGGAGTTTTACGCTCTGTATGGAGATAATCCACTAAGAGGTGCAAAAGGAATACAAGCCACAGAGGCTGCTTTGCAAGTACCTGGAAGAGTGCAAAGCCGGGTAAACTTGCGAAATGGAAGCCAGGCAGAAGGAGCAGGCTGGAATCATTTGACAAATGAGCACTACTCCGCAGTGAAAAATAAGAGTCAGTTTACTGTTCCCCAAGATGAGTTACGTCAAATTTTGCAAAGCAAAGAGGTTGTAAGCACACCAGTGACTAAAGTGCTGCCTAGCGCAGATGGCCCAAGGTTTGTACGGGAGGTTGACGTAGGGAAAAATATTGGGACGGATAAATTTAATAATTTTTCCCCAACGACGAAAATGAGCGTGCTGACAGATGAGGCTGGAAATTTAGTGTCCGCATTTCCTGGGGTACTCAAATGAAACTTATAGGCAGTGTGACTGAGGCTAAAATTAGAGAGACGCTAATTTATTCAGCATGCTACATACTTAATAATGTAGTCGTTTTGACCTTTCTTGAGGGGATGTTCGGTCCGATTTCGTCTGCCTATGTGCTTAGCCACACACCCGACCAAGGGGAAGACTTTTACGTGGTTCTGGTAAATGGCTCTGTTGTAGTCAATTTTGAGCTGTCTCGAAGCTGTGAAGATGCGAAGCCTGAAAACTTCGTCACTATTGAAGTTGAACAGTATCGTAAAACTTTACGAGGTCGTAATTCTCTGTTGAAGCTAGCCATTGCGATGGAATTAGCGGCGGAGAAGTAAGTAAAGCAACGGTCCAAAAGCGACAGGCGAAGTCGGCCCAAGTACTGCTAAAGGTGTAGATGTTGTTGCCAACCAAGGACCTAAAGAACTTCAGTTATTAGCTGATTTTTCAAATGGGCGAAAAGCATTTGAGCATTATGCCAAACATTCTCAAGGGGTCATACTGGGCGGAAAGGGTAAAGCAACAGCGAAGCCAGATGGTGCGGATGTACCAGAATTTACTTCGTTAGACTCTTACGTTAGTGCCGCACGATCTTTTTGGTCTCCCGCTGCTCGCGGAGGAGTAATGCAAGGAACTCGGGCAGATGGCTCCATGCTTAGATTCGAACCGGCGACTGGATACTTTGGTGTTATGAGAGGAGGGAAAATAAATACGTTCTTTAGGCCAAGCGGTGATGCTGCCGCACAGCTAAAATACTTCAAGGATCAGTTATGAAAGATGAAAGTATATTTGAACTATGTGCGAGTATTTTAACGCGCCTTGGGTTTGGTGGTGAAAGTTTGGTGTCTTTAATTCAGAAGTGGAGGTTTTTTATTGAGGAGTGCAAAGATGGATATCGTTGGGATTATTCTGAATACCTTAATGATATTAGATGTAGGTCCTTGCTGCAGCGATTGCTAGAAGAGCCAAAAATTTCTAGCGCAGATGAGTTTAAAGAGATTTTTTATGAGCTGGCTTGCCTTGATGATATGTTTAAGAGTCTGCTGCAGCCCGACCTTTTTATAAGGGCGGGTGAGAAATGGTGGGAGAGAGGTGTATTGATTCGTGCAGGAGAAGAATATTGCTTTTATATGAAAGCTGCGCACGGAATTATGGTTGAAAATATAGGTTTTTGAACACAAAGTAAAGCGGTCCAAAAGCTACTGGTGGCGCTGCTGGAAAGGTAGATGATGTTGCAGCTCCATCGTCTAAACCTGAATGGTTGCAACGGCTTGATGCGGGTAATGAGTTTAATAAGGTACAGTCTAAAAACTACCCGAATAACGAAGTATATATTCAGCGACCTGACGGGAATGGCTATTATCGTGTTGATTCGTATAATCCCATAAAAGGCGAAATCGTCTCTCGTAAATTGACACAGCTTTCTGAGGTTTCAGAGGCGACAGCAAAGAGCTACATAAATGAGGCCATTACGAAATACCCTTCTGGTGCGACCATTGCGAAAGTTCCATCTAGTGGGTCTTTGGGTGGTCAAAAATTGCAAGGTACTGTTATTCTGGAGGTTCCTCCACAGAATGGAGTAATTCCAAAAGCCATCTTGGACTCTGCCAATAAAGCAGGGGTTTTAATTAGAGATACTAATGGGAAGGTGTATTGATGGAGCTACCTATTTATTATTGTAAAACTTGGTTTCGGATGAAGAAGTTTGCGATAGAGCCTATGGATGAATCTCTGGCGCATTCTAGGCATCTCTCGGGTGAGTCATATACGGCTCTCATTGGCTCGGACTCTGCGCCATCTTGCTTTGTTGAGTTCTCCATAGATAAAGGAATGGTTGGTGTCGGTTTTTTAGATAAAAAATGTCGTGAGTACCTGACCTACCAATTTCAAGTAACAGATTCGGATAACTTATTTTTGACTATGGCGACTCATCGTGAGTTTGAAGGGGATGGAGACGAGGTCATAGGTGGGGAGTCCTATATTTTCAATGAGGAAGGCGGTCTTGTTATTAGGCGAGAAAAATTTAATCCTCATGAGATTGAAGAGGCTAGATCAAGTTTCGAACCGTCTCGAAATTATGAAAAAATTCCCAAGTTTGGTTGTTACTCTAATTTAACAAAAGCTGATAGATGAAACAGGCAGGTGAGTTCCATTATAAATTTTAAGGGGTCTGAGTTGATATGGCACCGGCCTTGCGCCGGTGTTTTTGCACCCTGTCTGCACCCTTTTTGCCGCCTTCTTGCATCCTATTTGCATCCTTTCTGCAGTCAAGTTGCATCCCTTTTGCACCCACCCTGACGACCTACGGTCTAGCTGCTCAATACGCCCTTTTTGAGCATGATTTTTCGCTCCTTAACAGGAGCAAAATCTCAATACACAACACGCACCTCTAGAAAAGGGGACAGATTTATTTAATTGATGTGCTGTGTTATTTAAATAAAACTGTCCCCTTTATCTCTGTGCTGCATAAGTTTGTGAAAATCTCGAATTTGATCAGCTGCATGAGGTTTGAAAATTTATTTAACTGAAAGCTTTGCCATTTAAGTAGGTTGGTCAACTTTTTCGCCTATTTGCTATTTTTAGGGAGCCTCATTAATGACTAAATATAAGCTTGAATTTCGACATAGACCTAGTGTTTCAGAGTCTATCGAAGAAAGGCATATAAATTTTTTGAAGGCTATAGGCGACTTAGGCGTTCCATGGAATTTGAACGGTCCTCTTGAAGTTCCATCTATTGGCAGTGAGTTAGTAGTTTCAGTCTCCTTGGATAAATTACTTCCAACCGGTGTTAAAGGTCGAATTTCATATGCTCTGCGTGACAAGAAGCACCTAGAAGACGACGCGCAGTTTGATGATACGCTCTTTATTGAGTTTTCACGCTATAAGGTTAATTATTCGGATTTGTTAAAGGTTGTTTTCCCGAGGTATGTCAAGACATTTGGTTCCTATCGCGCGGTTTTGCATGATTGGGATATTACGAGAGGCGATTGGCCCTTAGTATTAGAAGCCTGTGATGCTACAAAGAAAGACATTAATGGGAGAGACGGCGTTTTCCGTATAAATGCAGCAAACTATTTCGATAGAGAACTGTGTCTTCGCGCCTTTGGAAGGGATCCAGCACAACTTGTTGAATTGTTGAGTGGTTATGTGGAAGAAGTGCGAGAGTTTGAAGGAGGTATCTTGATTGTGATCAGCTATATCCCGATTTCTACAGCCGAGTTAATCAGTGTGGGTGGTAGACTGAGGGAATTAATGGTTTGATTTTTAGTTTGGCCAAGGTGGAACGTGAAATGTTGCTCTAATTGGGTTTGGTTGATGATAAAGGGGATTGACTTATTTAGTTTTACTGCTCACGCATAAAGCGGGCGACACTACGGCCGCCCGGTTTCACTCAGGACGGATCAGCATTAAGCCTGCGACTGATAACATCCAGCAAATCACACCCATCGCGCAGCGGAATGGCCAGCAAATGGGCGAAGTCTGGGAAGAAAAGGGGACAGATTTATTTAATTGAAGTGCTGTGTTATTTAAATAAATCTGTCCCCTTTTTGTTTGTTAGTGGATCGATTAAAGAACATGCGGAACAAGTCCATATACCTCTGAGCGAGTATAAAAAATGGAAAGGCTGGAACTCTCCGAACTAAAATTTCCTAGTATGAGGGAGGAGCTTATCTCATACTTGAGCGGGTTATCGGACATTGACTATCAGTACCAAGCTTGGGTAGAGCGGTCATCGCCGGATTTAGGTTATGACGAGTTTAATTACACAGTACATTTTTTGTACGATGATACAGGATTGGCTGAAAATGCTTCCGATTGGATTGGTTTGGTCCTGAAGGATGAAAAAGAAGCAATGTCCGTTGAAAGCATGGTAAATGCACTTGACGTCATTTTTGATAAGTATGGTACTGGACTTTCTGACAAGGAATATTTGGAGAAAGAGGAATGGTTGCGGGTTGTTAGTGTATCTAAGGGTGCTTTAAATGTTCTGCTTTCAAATAGACAAAAAGAGAGCAGATTTATTTAAACTGGAAGATGGGACGGATTTATTTAAATGGTCTGAGTTAAATAAATCTGTCTCGCATGGTATTGTCTCGACTGGCATTAGATGTCGACACAAAATGAGGTGCAAAAGGGCCAGGCCAGATCGTTGTGCGCAGCGATAACGATTTCAGAGGGAAAAGGGGACGGATTTATTTAGGCGTGGTGTTAGTTTGTGAATTATTAAATAAATCTGTCCCCTTTTTCGTCCGAAAGCACTACGGCGTCGCTGCTGAGCTGCTCGCGGAAGGCCAGATTTTCCAGCAGTTGGGTAACGACCTGAATGCGGTGCACGGCGGCGTCGTGAAGGACGTCGAGGGGCGCCTGGGTGTCGATGAGTAGGGCGGGGACGGTGCAGTCGTGACCGGTTAGGGGCATGTATCGATTCATCATTAAGCTCTCTATTGATTATTGAGGGCTCGTTCTTCGGGTCGCCAAACCCGGTGGCGTTTTGAGCGACGGCCGGTCTATAAGCCCCTCACCCAAAACCGTGCAAGGTATCAGGGTGATAGCATAATGCCTCATGTTGTGCCTTCCACTGCCGACACACCGGCGATGCACAGGCGCATCAAAAACCTGAACCGGCCTTCGCCGGCGTTTTCGAAACCCCCCCACCGCTACCCACAAGGAAGAAATACATGATCAAGTTGTTCTGCAAAGCCGCTGTCGTTCTGTCCCTGGCCACGCTGTTTGGCTGTTCTTCGACGCCGTCGGTGGAGAAGATGCAGGCTGACGTGGCGAGCTATTCGTTGCCCAAGGCTGCCGTGGCCGATAAGGGCCTGGTGTACGTCGTTCGTCCTAGCAACGTTGGGATGCTGGTACGGTTCAATGTGTTCCTGGATGACAAGGAAGCCAACTCGGAGATGGGTTACAACCGCGGTAACCAGTACATCTATTTTTTCGTGACGCCGGGCAAGCACGTGATCAGTTCCAAGGCTGAAAACTGGGCGGACATGCCAATCGACGTCAAGGCCGGTCAGGTGGTTTACCTCAAGCAGGAAGTCGAAATGGGCTTCGCCGTGGCGCGCAACAGTCTCAAAGTGCTGAGCGATCTGGAAGGCCGCTATCTGGTCAAGGATGCGTCCTTGGGCACCATTGCCAAAGAAAGCAAATGAGTTAACACGTTGGGTGCCGGCCGGGCCCGAGGCTCTGCCGGCAGTCGCTGTTCAACGGCAAACATTAAAGGACTGATGTGAAAAACCTCCTCTTCATCCTTCTCACCACCCTCATCCTCGGCGGTTGCGTCAGCCACCCTCTCACTCCCGAAAACCGTGCGCAGATCAAGACCGTTAAAGTTCTGCCCGTGAAGTGGGAAAGGAACATGGTGTACTTCGGCCGTGAGCAAGCCTGGGGCGCGGCCCTGGGGGCTGGGCTTGGTGCGGGCGTTGGCATGGCCAGCGGTGCATCCAAGGTGGGTACCGCGGCGTTGACCGGTGCCGGTTTTGCAGGCGGCATGAAGCTCGGGCAGTTGGCTGAGATGCCGACGCCCATGGCCATTCTGACGGTGATGGAGGCGGAAAAAATCGATCTAGGCGTGTTGCTCAAGCAGGGCTTTATCGATGCGCTGGGCAAGACCTCAACGCTCAAGGTGGTGGGCGACGACGAGCCCGCCGATGCGCAGATCCAGCTGACCGTGGCCGAATGGGGCTTTCGCCTCACTCAAGGTTTCAGCAGCGTGATTTACCCCACCCTCAACGTGCTGGCGCAGATGAATCGCGGCGATGAAATGATCTGGCGCACCAGCGAGGCGGTCACGCCGTTCAATGGCGAGAATGTCTACGGCTATACGCCGCTCACCTATCGCACCGACCCCGAGGCATTGCGCCGGGCGCTCACCGGTATCACGCAGATTTCCGCGCGTTATCTGGTGCAAGAGCTTAAGTAGGCATCCGCTTGATCAAGGACTTTCGATGAAACCCGCAAAACTCTCTCTCCAGGCCTTCCTGATGGCCTGCCTCATACCCGGCTGGGGCCTGGTGTATGTGGGCCGCACGCAGTGGGGTATCCGGGTGGCGGCGTTGTTGCTCGGCGGGGTCGCGCTGATGGGCGCCTTGGGGGTGGTCACCACGCCACTTGGGCTGTATGCCTTCTTCGCTTTCGTCATCACGGTCAAGCTGACCTCTGCCATGGTGTCCGCCGTGTTGGCCCGTCGCTACAACGGCCCGCCCAATGTGCCGCGTAAACGTTTCCATGCCCTTTACGTCGGGGTGGTGCTGATCCTGGTGCTGATGCTTGACGTTTTTCGGGTGCCGTTGCTGGGCTTCAAGAACTATTACATTCCGTCGGGCTCGATGGCTCCGACGCTGTCCGTTGGCGACTTCATCATGGCGGACCTGCGGGCAGGCGTGCCCACCGTGGGGGATATCGTGGTGTATCGCTGGAATGGCACTGAGGCGGTCAAACGGGTGGCGGCCATTGGTGGTGACACGCTGGCCATCGTCAATGGCGAGGTGATCCGCAACGGTGAGAACCTGGGTTTGTTTCACGCACCGGCTGAGCGCGTCAAAGGCCCTGAGTCGCTGACGCTTGCACCGGTCAAGGTCGAGCCGGGCCACGTGTTTTTGCTGGGTGATAACCGCAACAACAGCAACGACAGCCGCTTCATGGGCCCGGTCGCGCTTGATGATGTGGTGGGCAAGGTCACCGGCATCTGGTTCTCGAATGAGCGGGCGCGCATCGGGACGACGTTTCCATGAGCCTTTCGAGCATGGGATGCCGGATCGCCCAGTGGCTGTGCCTGCTGGTGATGTTCGTCAGCGCCACTGCATTCGTCCTGGGCAAAAAAAGGGGACAGATTTATTTAATTGAAGGGTCAACTCGGCATCGGCAACACATTGACGGATTAGGAAATACACCATCCGATCGGGATGAGCTGCGTGATTTCTGCTCACCAGAACAGCATCCTCAATGCCAACGTGACCACAACCATATTGAAAACTGACTCCATCCACTGGTCGCCCTTCTTTAACGCAAACTTCGCGCCGGCATTTGCACCCAATAGCGTGCCAATAATTAGGCAACATCCGTACTGCCAGTTAATGATGCCGCTGACGCCGAAAATTATTAGTGAACCCACAGAGAGCACTAGCCCGCCGACTTTTCGGGTACCCACCGATTCACTGATGGTTTTTCTGAAAAAGATAATGAATAAATACGTCGAAAGTTTGGCTTGTCCACCGAATAACCCGCCGATCATTCCTACTGGGATAAAAAGGATATAGCCAAACAGACGCCTGATCGCTGAGGGAGGTGTTTCGTCGCTACGAGGTTTTTTTATCAGGGATAATGCGACGAGCATCAATGTCAGGCCGCCAATTACTTTGTGCAGCAGCGCGGGATCTATTTGAAGAAGAAGGCTCGCTCCTCCCAGAGCCCCAACCAGCCCCAACGCCGCAGCTGGAAAGGCCAGCGCATAATCGACCTTTCCCTGATTATGGAAGTGCCGTAGTCCGGCAACCATAGTGCCTACCGAGGCCAAGCGCGCTGTGGCGATCGACGACTGAGGCGGAATCCCCAGCCAGATCATCACCGGGACGGTTAAGAACACACTTCCACCGGTGTTGGTCCCGACGAATCCCGTTATTATTCCGAGGAAAACCAGGCCGACGCCCGTCAACCACTCATGACTCATCATGTTGAGGTGCTCGCATAAGATTCAAAGCGCGGTTTACTCGCTCAAGTAAGCAGGGTCTATCCAGTGATAGCAATTTCTGTTTCGGGAATTGGCGGTCACATGAAGCTTTGCGGTATGTACGAAGCTGTACTCGCCGATGATCGGGCGCCGTCGATCAAAGGCGTCGCCCAACTCTTTCGAAACTATGCTCGACCTGTTTATGCGGTTAGCACGTTGAGCCTGCCCGATACGCTGCTGGCCTGCGCGCAAGCACACTCAGCCTGCCTATTTGCAAGCCCTGGCGCCCTGATACGTCTACTCGCTTAAGCTCACGCCTATCTGGAGCGACGGCTCCGGCCCTGCTTACATCGACTATTGGTCGACGAGGCTGGCGACCATCGCTCATGTGTTTGCCTGGGTTGCCGATACGCTGATGGCTCAGGGCCATCTTTTTAATTGCCCAGCATTTATGGACAGCGCAGCTGCTCTAAAAAATCAGCTGCTTGGTGTCGGACTTCTGCGTCGGCGCCCGCTATACCCGCCAGGCGTCCAGTGGTTTTGAGGCTGATGGCGTCATGCTCAAAGCGCGGTATGCGTTTAACCGATTTAACCCGTTACTGTAGGAGCTAGCGCGTTCGCTCCTACCCATTGCTTGGACCCAAGGAAGCTTTCAATGAAATTGCATCGTTTGTTTATTTCGCTCGCTGCGCTGATGACCTGTACCAGCAGCTTCGCCGCGGCGCCTGCCCTGCAAAGTTTTCTCGCCTGCGACCAGAACTCTCTGGCGGTGGTGAACCAGCCAGGGCTCAAGGAACGTGTTGCCCATAAGGTGGCGAACGGCAAGATCACGCTCAGCGGCGGCACACAATCCGATATGGGCCAGCGCTGGATGTTCGACACGCCACTGACGCTTGACGGTATGACCTTGACCGGCTTTTTCGCCGAAGACCAGGACCTGATGGGCTCGCGCATCATCGGCTGGGGTTTCTACACCGAGCAGGCGCCCGACGCGCTTTACGCACAGCTGAGTAAAGTACCGGGGACGGAGTTGGAGAAAGCCAACGGTATCTACGCGCGTGCGCAGATCTGGTCGCACAAGCAATCAGCCTGGGTACCGGAGGGCGGCGATGACAACGCGGGCAAGCTGGTCACCGATACGGCCGAACGCATCTTGATGGTCGAGCCCGCACCCAGTGACCTGGCCAAGACCAGCAAAGGCATGATCACCTGTTCGGTTCAGGGTGCGGTGAGCGCAGCGATGCTCAAGACCACTCGACCTGACCTGATCAAGTGACCTGACGCCGGCAACAATACCGCGGGCATGCTGAATGCCTGTGGTGTTCTCTGGTTTTTCGCGAGCAAGCTCGCTCCTACAGGGCGCCGGTTACAGCAATTTGCGCTGCACCGCCTCGTCCAGCGTACTGCGCGTCAGCGCTTCCACCACTTCCCGCGTATCCGCCTGGAACGGGATGCCCACGATCAGCAGCAGCTGTATCCAGGTGCGCACCGATTCGCTCTTTTTCACTCGGCCCAGCTCTTTGCCATCTTTGTCTTTGAACACCGTTTCCAGGGTGAAGGTGTTCTTCGCCGTGGTCGGGATGATGGCGAACGTCGCGCCGCTGATGATAGTCAACGCCATGTTGAACTGTTCGTTGTTATGCAGCGTGGCGTCCACGTAGATATCCGAGTCGACTTTGTCGGTGCTCACCCGCGAAAAGCGGTTGGACGCGTGATACGAGTCGACCACGGCCTTTTCCCACAACGCCACCGGGGCGCCGACTGCTGCGTTGCCCGGGCCGCCGTTGACGTGGTTCTGCGCCGTGGTGTGCACGTACGCCGTGGGCTTTTGCGCCGGGGCGTTGGCGGTTGGCGGCCAGGGTTGTACGGCAGGCAGTTCGTGCTGCGAGTAAGACACGCAGCCGGTCAGCAGGACCGCGGCGAGTACCAGGCTGTGTTTGATCAATCCTTTCATGCAGTGCTCCTTGAGATTACGGTTTGGCCAGGTTGGCGGTAGCGGTGTCGAGCAGTTGCCCGACCAGTTTGGTCAGCTGTTGGCCGCCCATCGAAGGCGCCCAGTATTGGCCGCTGTACAGCCCCACGTTGTGTTCGAAGATGATCGAGTCCTTGGCCTTGGCCAGTTCCTTGCCGTTGCGATCGATGATCACCAGGTCGCCGGCCACCTCGAAGCTGTCCACGTAGATCGGGCCGTTGACCCAGATCCAGATGGTCAGCGTCAGCAGTGCACCGGGCACGTATGCCGGGTGCGGCGCGCGATGGCCCTTGAGGGCGGTCATGTTGAATTTGAGCGTGACGTCTTGCTCGCCCAGGCGCACCGGGTATTCGGTGACCTGCTTGAAGTAACCGGCGGTACGCACGTACTGGGTGATCTGCGCCGTCAGGGAGCTGCTGATGGCCGCCTTGTTGGCCTCGTTGACGTCGGCGGCGCTCACCGTCACATCGGCGACTTGCGCGCTGCGCGGGCTGCTGGCTGCGACTGGGTGGAGCGGGGCGGCGATAGGGCCGGTGACGGTGTAGGACACGCAGCCGGTCATCGACAGCGCGGCGAGCAGGGCCGTAGCCCGGAGCAGAATTTTAAACACGCAATATCCCTATAAATGAACAAGCCAAGTTACTGTTTCGACCCGTGGGCGAAGAACTTGAGGGAATGTGCGCCACCGCACGCCAACCGACGAAACACCTTGAGAAGCGCCCTCAACCCCGTAAAATGCCGCGACTGTTTAAAGCACGATACTTTTCAGGGATGAATTCAGACATGCGCGTGTTTGCCGTATTCCTCGCCGTCTGCCTACTGGCCGGCTGTGCCTCCAAGCCGGACTACTACATTTCCCCGGCACCGGTGACTATTCCCAAGACTGCCACCTACTGGCTCGACAATTTCGATGTTGAGGTGGTGGGCAAGAGCGAGCGGTTTTTGCCGGATGACAAGGTTCGCCAGCAACTCGGTATTGACCTGGTCGACCGCTTGCTCAAGGCCAAGCGTTACGCCACCAGCAAGGCCAGTGCCGACTATTTGCTGGATGTGAACGTTGTCTATACGCGGCGTATCCAGAACAGCCAGGTCGGGTTCCTGGCCCCTGCCGTCGATGACAACTCCATTCTTGCCAGCGTCGATTTCAACTACCAGGTCAAGGTCAAGAAGGCCGGCGCCGAGGTGCTGCATTTTTCCCAGGTGCGCCAAGGGCTGATGCCCGCCGGGTATCGGGGCAACTGGGAGAACATGAAGACCGTGGCTGGCGCGCTGACCAACACGGGCAACGCCAGTGTGGAGCGGTTCTACACCGGGGTGTTGAGCCGCTTTATCGTCGACGACTTACGCAACATTCCTTCCCGCTAGCGTTACCTGCCGCACTCGATTTCCCACTTAGGAGCACCTCGTGAAAACACTGTCCAAAATCCTGCTGTCCGGCCTCACCGGCGCAGCGCTGCTGACCGTGGCCGGTTGCGCCACCGAAAGCAACCGCGCCATGCCAGTGGAGCAAGTCGCCAGCGCCCACGTCGCCTATTCCGGCGTGCGCGTGCCAATCGCCGTGGGCAAGTTCGATAACCGCTCCAGCTACATGCGCGGCATCTTCTCCGACGGCGTCGACCGCCTCGGTGGCCAGGCCAAGACCATCCTCATCACCCACCTGCAGCAGACCAACCGCTTCAGCGTGCTGGACCGCGACAACATGGGTGAAATCTCCCAGGAAGCCGCGATCAAAGGCACCGCGCAGAAGCTCAAGGGCGCTGACTACGTGGTAACCGGCGACGTGACCGAGTTCGGCCGCAAAGAAACCGGCGACCGCCAGCTGTTCGGCATCCTCGGCCGTGGCAAGACCCAAGTGGCCTACGCCAAAGTCGCGTTGAACATCGTCAACATCAGCACCTCCGAAGTGGTGTATTCCACCCAGGGCGCCGGTGAGTACGCGCTGTCCAACCGTGAAGTGGTCGGCTTCGGCGGCACCGCCAGCTACGACTCCACCCTCAATGGCAAGGTCCTCGACCTGGCCATGCGCGAAGCGATCAACCGCCTGGTCGACGGCATCAACGCCGGCGCCTGGAACCCGCGCAACTGATCAGCAACCTCTCAAGGAGCAGTACACGGATGAGCAAGGCAGTGAAGTTGGCGCTGACGCTGACAGCAATCGCGCTGGTAACCGGGTGCCACACGGCGCCCCAGCCCCTGTATCAATGGGAAAGCTACCAGCCGCAGGTTTACGAGTACTTCAAGGGCGAGCCCAAGGAAGCGCAGGTCGAGGCCCTGGAGCGCGATCTGCAAAAGATCAACGCCAGTGGTCGCAAAGCGCCGCCGGGTTTCCACGCGCACCTGGGCATGCTGTACCTGAGCATGGGCAAGGATGACCAGATGGTGCAGGAGTTCCGCACCGAGAAAGCGCTGTTTCCCGAGTCCGCTTCCTACATGGACTTTCTGCTGAAAAACGCCAAGACCGGAGTCGCCACCAAATGAGCCTGTTGAAACTCACCGGCGCCCTGCTGGCCCTGGCTTTGCTCGGCGGTTGCGCAGCCCCCAAGACCATTGATTACACGGCATACAAACAGGCACGACCGAAGTCGATCCTGGTCCTGCCACCGATCAACGAGTCGCCGGAAGTGCAGGCCTCGTACAGCCTGGTCTCGCAAGTGACCTACCCGCTGGCTGAAGCCGGCTATTACGTGCTGCCGATTGCCCTGGTGGACGAAACCTTCCGCCAGAACGGCCTCACCACCGCCAACGACATCCAGGGCGTGCCGCCGGCCAAGCTGCATGACATCTTCGGTGCGGACGCCGGGCTGTACATCACCGTTACCGAGTACGGCACCAAGTACATGCTGATCTCCAGCGACACCGCGGTGACGGCGTCGGCCAAACTGGTGGACCTGCGCACCGGCACCACGTTGTGGACCGGTTCGGCGCGGGCTTCTAGCGAAGAAGGCAACAACAACGGCGGCGGCCTGGTGGGCATGCTGATCACCGCAGCGGTCAAGCAAGTGATCAACAGCTCCACCGACGCGGCGCATCCGATTGCCGGTATCACCAGCGCACGCCTGCTGTCGCCGGGCCAACGCGCCGGTATCCTGTACGGGCCGCGTAACCCCAAGTACGGCACCGACTAGGGGCAATAGCCTCGGCTCTGGAATCACTGAGAGCCAAATGTGGGCTTGCTCGCGAAGGCGGTGGATCAGCCTATGGATGTATTGGCTGACACTCCGCCTTCGCGAGCAAGCCCGCTCCCACAATGGATGGGTGGTGTTATCCACATCTGCGTTTAACCCGAATCCTGCACAGCTTGCGTCTGACCTTGTGAACGGATCATTCATTCACGAGGCTCAGCCCATGTCCTACTCTCTGTTCTGCCTGCGTCCTGCTGCCCAAAGCTTTGCGGTTACCGTGCTGGTCACGCTGGCCGGGTGTGGGCTGTCGTCTTCGCCGGAGTTGGCCAAGCCGGCCGAGTCCGAGCCCGTCGCCGAGCTGCAAAACGCGCCACCCCAGGGCGCTTTGGTCAAACGCATGGCGATGCCCGTGCCGATGCGTCTGCAGGAGTCCGCAACCCTGGACTACCGCAGCGAGCCTCGTGAGCAATACGCCAACCTGCCGGACAACCCGGTGCATCGCGCGGCCGAAACACCGGTCTCCACCTTCAGCGTCGATGTCGACACCGGCAGCTACGCCAACGTACGACGTTTCCTCAACCAGGGCCGCCTGCCGCCCGAAGGCGCCGTGCGTCTGGAGGAGATGGTCAACTACTTTCCCTACAGCTACGCCTTGCCCACCGATGGTTCACCGTTTGGCGTGACCACCGAAGTCGCGGCCACGCCGTGGAACCCGCGTACAAAGCTGCTGCGCATCGGCATCAAGGCCTCCGACCGCGCCGTGGCGCAGCTGGCGCCGGCCAACCTGGTGTTCCTGGTGGACGTGTCCGGCTCCATGGACCGCCGCGAAGGTTTGCCGCTGGTGCAAAGCACGCTGAAATTGCTGGTGGATCAACTGCGTGACCAGGACCGCGTGTCATTGGTGGTGTACGCCGGTGAATCCCGCGTGGTGCTCCCGCCCACCTCCGGCCGCGACAAGGCCAGGATCCGCAGTGCCATTGATCAACTCACCGCCGGCGGCTCCACCGCAGGGGCGTCCGGTATTCAACTGGCCTACCAGATGGCCCGCGAAGGCTTTATCGAAAAGGGCATCAACCGCATCCTGCTGGCCACCGACGGTGACTTCAACGTGGGCATCAGCGACTTCGACAGCCTCAAGCAGATGGCCGTGGAACAGCGTAAGAGCGGTGTCTCCCTGACCACCCTGGGCTTCGGTGTGGATAACTACAACGAACACCTGATGGAGCAACTGGCCGATGCGGGCGACGGTAACTACGCCTACATCGACACCCTGCGCGAAGCCCGCAAGGTGCTGGTGGACCAGCTCAGCTCCACCCTGGCCGTAGTGGCGCGGGATGTGAAAGTGCAAGTGGAATTCAACCCCGCCCAAGTCAGCGAATATCGCCTGTTGGGTTATGAAAACCGCGCCCTGAAGCGTGAGGATTTCAATAACGACAAGGTGGACGCCGGCGAGATCGGCGCAGGGCATACCGTGACCGCGCTGTACGAAATCGTGCCGAAGGGTGAGAAGGGCTGGCTGGAACCGTTGCGCTACGCCGCCGCGCCTGCGGCTGAAGGTCAATCCGCTGAGTTGGCGATGCTGCGCGTGCGCTACAAGCCTGCCTCGGGCGGTGACAGCCAACTGATCGAGCGCCCCATCGCTAACGTGTCCGCCAAGGCCAGCGACGACCTGCGCTTCTGCGCCGCCGTGGCCGCGTTCGCCCAACAGCTCAAGGGCGATGGCCGCTACACTGGCAGCATGAGCTTGAAAGACACCGCCGCACTGGCGCGCTCGGCCCGGGGTGACGACCCGTTCGGCCTGCGCAACGAATTCGTGCAACTGGTGGAAGTGGCCCAAAGCCTGAAACACTGATCTTAAACACAACAACGATCCAATGTAGGAGCGAGCTCGCTCGCGAAAAACTCGAGAACACCGCGGGGAGTCAGGCTTGCCGCGTTATCGTTGACGTTCTTCGCGGGCAAGCCCGGCTCCCACAGGTAACCCGCATTGATCCATCGAAAGGAGTCCGCCCCCTACATGGCCGTACCCGATGACCCACCCAGCGACGAATCCCTGCTGGCCCGCTACCGCACCGGCGACGCCGCCGCGTTCGAAGCCCTGTACGCACGGCATCGCCAAGGCCTCTACCGCTTCCTCGTGTCCTTGAGCAACAAGGCCGAACTGGCCGAGGAAATCTACCAGGAGACCTGGCTCAGCCTGATCCGCAGCAGCACCCAGCCACAAGGCCGGGCGAGCTTTCGGACCTGGCTGTTCCAGATCGCGCGCAACCGCCTGATCGACCACTGGCGCAAGCACGGCGTCCACACCCCGTTGCACGACAGCTACGATGAGCAACTGCACGCCCAGGCCGACGCCAGCGCCGGGCCCGAGCAACAACTGAGCCTGAGCCGCGACCAGGCGCGCCTCGACGCGGCCCTGCAAGACTTGCCCGAAGACCAGCGCGAAGTGTTCCTGCTGCGCCTGCACGGCGACCTCGAAGTGCCGCAAATCGCCGCGCTGATCAACGCCCCGCTGGAAACCGTAAAAAGCCGCTTGCGCTACGCCCAGCAGAAACTGCGGCGCCTGCTGGCCGAGGAGGTACCTGTATGACTGACTCCCGACACGCCCCTGACGACGAGCTGATCCAGCACTTTCGTCAACACCGCACGGGCGAACCACCCGCGTCCCTCGACGCCTTCATCCTCAACGCCGCCCGCCGCGAAGCCCCGGCACCACCACCGAACCTGTGGCAACGCTGGCTGCACGCCTGCCAACGCCCGCGCTGGCAAATGGCATTCGCCACCGTGGCCGGTGTCGCGCTGATGATCGGTGTGGTCATGCGCTCGCCAGTGCCGCAACCCGAAATCTCCACCGCGACGTTCTCCGCGCTTCACGAAGAAGCCGCCCGCCCGGCGCCGCAAGCGTTGTCCGCACCTGCGCCGATGGCGCGCATCGCCGCCGCGCCCCAGGCCGAGCGTGCGCAGGTGCAGGCTGAAATCGCAGGTGCGATGGCGGATGAGTCGAGCGCAAAACTCAGCAAGCGCGCGCCGCCGGCGTTGCCGTCGTTGGAGCAGGAGTTGCAGGCGATTGTGCGCTTGCGCGAAGCGGGTGAAAGCAAAGCCGCGGATGAAAAACTGCTGGCGTTGCACGCGCGCTTCCCTAACGAAGACCTGCCGGCGCGGCTGGAGGCGTTGCACAAGCGTTGACCCACAAAAAAACCAGACCTACCCATAACCCGTGGCGAGCGGGCTTGCCCCGCGTTGGGCTGCGAAGCAGCCCCAATAAGAGCGCTGCAGTGTGTCAGGCAGCTCCGGGGCTATGTTTTGGGGCTGCTGCGCACCCCAACGCGGGACAAGCCCGCTCGCCACAGAAACGTGTTCGCCGTATCACATCAACTGACCAGCATTGGACAAGCCCGCTCGCCACCGTGACCATAAAGCCCCGTGCTCAGCGCCGCCCTTCAACGACCATGCGCACCGCCAGGCCCGCCAGCACCGTCCCCATCAACCAACGCTGCACCAACTGCCACACCGGCTTGGCCGCCAGAAACGTCGCGATGGACCCCGCCATAATGGCGATCACCGCGTTGACGCTCACACTGATCAGGATCTGGGTAAAACCCAGCACGACGGATTGCACCAGCACACTGCCGTGGCCGGTAGGCGTGATGAATTGCGGCAGCAATGACAGGTACATCACCGCGACTTTCGGGTTCAACAGGTTGGTCACAAAGCCCATCATGAACAACTTGCGTGGGCCGTCCCTGGGCAAATCGCGCACATGAAACGCCGAGCGCCCGTCCGGCTTGACCGCTTGCCAGGCCAGGTACAGCAGATAGAGCGCGCCGCCGAGCCTGAGCGCGTCATACGCATACGGCACCGCCATCAGCAACGCAGTAATCCCCAGCGCCGCGCACAGCATGTACACCACGAAACCCAGCGCCACACCGCCCAGTGAAATCAACCCGGCCAGCGGCCCCTGGCAGATCGACCGCGAGATCAGGTAGATCATGTTCGGGCCTGGCGTGAGCACCATCCCGAGCGAAATCAGACCATAGGCCAGCAGGTTCGACAGGTCGGGCATGGGTTGAGTCCTGTAGGTCGAGCGCGTCGTTGCGCGGGTTGGATGCGCCTGATGGTAGGGCGAGCGCAGGGCGCGCGTTAGATACAGATGGGCTGACAAAACGTCATACAGGCGGCTTGTGACGATCAGGCAGTGAGACGCAACGTCTCATCGTCTCAGCGTTACCTCGCCCTGCCTGACCGGGCGCGTCTCATTCGAACGCGATACCAGCCACCCCTGGATGTCCATCGGAGCGCTCTAAGCAACGGCTGTTCAGGGGTTTTTGCCCAACTGGCACCGGCCTTGCTCTGGCTCTGGCAAGCCGCCCAGTGCGCCGCCAATGCCAACCGTTTCAAGGAGACTTCACCATGAGCCTTTCGGTCAATTCGCAACGCAGCATGCGTGCCGCTGCCCGTCTCGCCGCCTGCCGGTTGGGTGCAGATCCGCGTGCAATGGTGCGGCATCTGCGGTTCCGATTTACATGAGTACGTGGCCGGCCCGGTCTTCATCCCCGTCGACGCCCCGCACCCGCTCACCGGCATAAAAGGCCAGTGCATTCTCGGCCATGAGTTTTGTGGCGAGATCGTCGAACTCGGTGCCGGCGTACAGGGCTTCAACGTCGGCGAACCCGTGGCGGCCGACGCCTGCCAACATTGCGGCACGTGCTACTACTGCACCCACGGGCTGTACAACATCTGCGAAAACCTGGCCTTCACCGGCCTGATGAACAATGGAGCCTTCGCCGAGTTGGTCAACGTGCCGGCCAACCTGCTGTACAAACTGCCAGCGAACTTCCCGGCCGAAGCCGGAGCACTGATCGAGCCGCTCGCGGTAGGCATGCACGCCGTGAAAAAAGCCGGAAGCCTGCTCGGGCAAAACGTCGTGGTGGTCGGCGCCGGCACCATCGGCCTGTGCACCATCATGTGCGCCAAGGCCGCGGGCGCAGCGCAGGTGATCGCCCTGGAAATGTCCAGCGCGCGCAAGGCCAAAGCCCTGGAAGTAGGCGCCAGCCACGTGCTCGACCCCAACCAATGCGACGCCCTCGCCGAAGTCCGCCGCCTCACGGGCGGGCTCGGCGCGGATGTCAGCTTCGAATGCATCGGCAACAAACACACGGCCAAACTCGCCATTGACCTGATCCGCAAGGCCGGCAAATGCGTACTGGTGGGCATCTTCGAAGAACCCAGTGAATTCAACTTTTTCGAATTGGTGTCCACCGAAAAACAGGTCCTCGGTGCGCTGGCCTATAACGGCGAGTTCGCCGACGTGATCGCGTTTATCGCGGATGGGCGGCTGGATATCTCGCCGCTGGTGACGGGGCGTATTCAGTTGGAACAGATCGTGGGCGCGGGGTTTGAGGAGTTGGTTAAGAACAAGGAGCATAACGTGAAGATTATTGTGTCGCCGGCTCGGGTTTGAGGCGAGGGGTGAGCGCCGACCGGCGCAGGCAAAAAAGCCTCAGGTCTTTTGATCTGGGGCTTTTTTATCTCAAAGGATGGAGGAGTTGAGCGCATCCACTAAAACTAGAGGCCAGGGAAAAATCTCGAAAACCGCCATGGGGCACTGCGGTCTCAACTCACCACTTAATAGTGGCGAGTCGATCGGAGCCTCTTAATAGGAAAATAAAGAAAAGTTAGAGTCAATATGTCAAAAGTGATCTTCAATATAAGTTATCGCCTGTCTTATACCAAGTAGTTCTGTTTGAGGGCCTACCCTCAGATAAAATAGCTCCTCAGCCTTACTCTGCCCTGTAGCTTTCCATTTCAGAAAAACCGGTCTGTTACTAGGAAGGCAGACTACGGAGAATATAGATTTCTCATCAATGTCTATCATTTCGGTTTTAATAAATTCCGAGTACTCTGTGCCAATTGCCTCCCTGAAAATATTCCAGAAGTGAAGTTGGAATTTATCAGCATTAGGAAATAAATCCTTTTCAATTCCTAACGGTATTCCTTCATCGCTAACTCCGACTAGTAAGGTTCCGCCTGAAGCATTGAAAAAACCTGCCACCGTCTTCAGTACCGAGATTTCCATTTCACGGTCTTTTAGGCCGGTCCGTAAGTTTGTTCTTAGAGTTGATTTGAATTCGACAGTATCTTTTTCGCCTCCTTTAATGATGGAAAATAAACTCGCCAGTTGCTTTGCTTTTTTGTCCAAAGCTCGGTTAAGTTGCTGGGGAAGCTCAGTTATTAAATTCTCTTTTGTGACATAATCGACAGCCCCCAATCGGAGTGCCTTGATCGTCTCTGCTTGGCTACCCTCCCCGGAGACCACTATTGATGGGAGGTTGAGTTTTAACTCATTAATTTTTTGAAGGAGCCATAACCCACCCCAACGACCGGGCGGCATAGCTAAATCTATAAGTACGAGATCATAAACCTTGCCTTGTATCTTACTTAGCGCATCCTCGCCATCACCTGTGAGTTCGAAGTTTACATCTTCCATTCCTAGAACTCGCACTATGCTAGTAATCACATCCTGTTGGTCGTCAGCCCAAAGAATATTTATCATAAAAGATCCTCCATATTTTGATCTTCATAATTATATATTGAAGGCACCCAAATTTTCACAGTGGCCCCTACATCGTTGCCATTTGAAAAAGCTATGTTTCCACCTAGCTCTTTGGCAGTTAACATTACTGCCATAAGCCCTATGCCCTGCCCACTATCTTTAGATGTTTTTAGTGAGGTTCCAGATTCAAGTGCGATAAGCTGTTCTTTAGTAAAGCCTGGGCCCGTATCAGATATAATGAATTCTATTCCTTCAAGCTCCGTCTCTATCTTGTATGAAATATAAATGCTTCCAATACTACTCATCGCCTCTACGGAATTTTTTACCACATTAGTAATTAACGAGCGTAACCGATGCTCGTCAGTACAGATATTAATTTGCGAGTCGCAAGGTGTAAATATCAAATGAACAGAGTTTGGAATCCACGACCAAAGCTCACTAATCAAGGACTTAATAAATATGCTTATTTTCATTGAGGAGATATTTGCTGAACCAGTTTCTTCAGACAGGCTTTTTACTATGCGCAACGCAGCTACAGCTGTATCTAGGTGACCACTAGCTTCAGCAGCAAGTAAATACCGTTCTCGCCCAGAGCTTTTGTTTCTAGCGTGCTCTGAAGTAAAGCAATAGCCTAAAATACTATTTTTGACGTCGTGCAAAATTGAAGCTATCCGGTCATTTGCCGCTACTTCGTAGGGGTCTTTGAAATGGTATCGCCACCAGAGCTCTAAAGATATTTTCCTAATGGTATTTTTTGTGATGGAGCTTGTGTGGATCTTAAAAATTTCTTTCGATACGATTAGATTTGATATAGGTAGTATTACATTTAAGTCGCTCCATGTTGAAGACGAAAGAATGGACATTTGCCTTTCTTCTGTAAAACCGCTAATGGTTAAAAATAGCTCGCCATCCTCAATGTCAATCACAATTTTGATAATGGTATCCGGATCGCATGCATCTTTTAATATGTCAAGTAGGCACAGATGTGCCCCATCAATTTCTACAACTTTTTCAGAGAGGTCAGTTAGGCAAGTTATATTTGTTTTGCCTCGCTGAAGAAGCTCGAACTCTTCAAGGATTTCCCCAAGGCTAGTAAGGGTGATGTCTCCGCCCTTCAAGCGATAAGTAGTTGCTTCAGAAATAAAACTCTTGAAAACGACTGTGTCTCGTAAGTCGTGTGATTCTTGGAGTGGGTCTGCCTTAGATAATTCCCCCTCAAGTTGCTTAATAGTTTGGGATAGGCTTTTGAATTTGTTTGAAGTTACGTTTCTACCAGCATGACCATAGTATTTCAGTAGGTCTGCTTTGTTGATATCTGTTTTAAGGTCAATAAATTTATTGATGGAGAAGATAAAGTTTTCGAAACTTCTAAATTTTAACCCTCTGAGAAGACCAACTCCTAGAAAGTTTTTGTTTATTAGCTTTGATAGTCTGAGTGTTCCACTTTTCTCGCCTGCATTTCCCGCCAACCTAATGGCGTGCTCGAAAATCCACTTGACGTATGGTTCCTGATTAAGCTCGAACATCGGGAATGGTTCTTTGAATAGAATTGCTTCGAATAGACTTTTGTTTTTTGATGCGAGCTCAGATTCTAGTACAACATTTGGTGTTCCGTCGTTTTTTTTGGATGATTGTACCTCACCTTGTATTTTTAGTGCGTAGCTTAGATATTCTGATTCCAGTGTTATAGATGGCGTTGCAACCCGCTGTTGAATACGTGTATATACATCGGTTTGAAATTTTAATCTCAATCCTAAGAGTTGACATTTCTCTTGAAATACTGTTTTTATTGGCGCTATCTCGTCGCGTGACAAGTTCATGATTTTAGGTTTATTTATGAAGTAATCTAAAAATATTGGTATGTCATTAATTAGGCTTTCTGCGTGCTCTAAGTTTTTTCTCTGACCAAAAATAACACTCCAAATAATGCTTGGATAAATTCGGTCTTGATCGCCTGTGTTATGTTTTTTTCTCCGGGCCCTAGTAAAAGAGCATCTTTCGAAAGTAACTCTTCGTAAATCTTGCTAATGCTAGACTCGTTAACTAGTGTCCTAATTATTTCTCGAATTCCACCTGCTTTGGATAGATCGTCCACGCTGAGATTTCTAATAATGGTATCGAATGCTACCCATTCTAAAACGTTCGCTCCCAAGAAAGCCAAAACACTATTGTTTTTACCAAGGATAGAGTTTGATTTTCCAAGGTTGTAGCTTCGATGAGTTAGTGCTAGGCCAACCAGTGATAAAGACCACGCTGGAAGCATAAGCTTTTCTACAATCAAACGAACTCTACTTGAGTTTGGGGGGGGCGGCATCAACTTGGCGGCGGAAATATAATCAATTTTTTTACTGGCATTTACTGGCTTTTGTTTTCTTGGTACCCTTATGGAGTGCTTTTCAATAAACTGTCCGGCTGCCTGAAGTTCTGCTATTCGTTTAGACGGCCCGGTACCTTCTCGATGCATGCCTAAAGCATCCACCCTAACTTTGAAGCTCCGTGAGTGAGCGGGGCCTGTCTCCTCAAGCAGACTATAGGTAGGTAACTGCCTTTTAATACTCTGGCAGTATTCTTGTAGTTGTGTTTTACTATCTTTTTCGGGAACTATGTCTATTGAATTTAGCGATAGGTATTTTTCTATGAAGTCTTTGTTAAGCCTAGTAAGACCTAGGTTGTGTTGGATGGCGCCTAATAGCTGATTTGTTAGAGAGTTCGTGATTTCAATGGAGCTTTTCTCGTGAATTGGAACGCCGCTGCCAAATTTTTCTTTACCTGTTGATCTTATTTTTTTGCCTAGCTGCTCATATGCAAGAACTTTTATTTTTCGTTCTACTAAGGAGCACGCGCCGGAGGTTTTGTCAGCTGTATCTACAGATCGACAAGCTGAATACAAGCTTATTACAGATTTCCCTAACGACTCCCACGCATCGATTATTCTATCGTCCTGATTGTAGTCTTTTAATTTGTTTGAGGCGGATTTTCTGGCTGATTTGTGATGCAGCGCAGCCAGCATAAAATCATTCCGTTCAATCTCCTCAGCCAGACTCTTAATGTCATCCATGCCTATCCTGACCCTTTATAGTGAATTCGTCGGCGATATTGTTGTAGTTCTGGTAGAGCCGTAATCACGAACTAAAAATTTTGTGTAATTTTTTTCATTTTCCCATCAAGTTTTAGGCTGTCTACCTACAATCTCAAGCTGTAATCTAATCTATATTTATAGATCAATTCGATGAAATTACGTATCCCCCTTTAGGCTACCGCTAGCCTGCCAGCGAGCCGATGCCTGTTTACCTCTACATCAGCTTTCCACTGTTTTCTTGCATAGCCGCCAAAGCGTCAACAAATGTACTGATTTAACGCCCACAAAAAAGCCCCAGACCTTTCGACCTGGGGCTTTTTCATTTGTATCTGGTGCACCCGGCGGGATTCGAACCCACGACCCCTGCCTTCGGAGGGCAGTACTCTATCCAGCTGAGCTACGGATGCTTGTGCGGGCGACATCATACCCATGTCGACCTGATGCGTCCAATCCGGCGTTTTAGCCGGTAACGGCGGGATATTTCCGGTGGAAAATGGCTAATTGCCATCTATGTTCACAACTGGCTGTGTGGCACGTCCCTTTGTTTGCTTTGCTCTTGTGGCTTTAGCACCGCTTCAAGGCCGCAATTCCCCAGGTGAACGCATGCATTCCAAAGGAACCGTGATGCTCGATCTCCCGTTGAGACAAACCCTGCTTGCCCGTTCTGATTTGTTTCGAGGTATGCCGGAGCACCTCTTGCACTACGTCGCCACCCATATGGTGGAGCGCACGTTGGACGACCGTGAACTGCTCTATTTCAAGGACGACTCCCTCGAGTTCATCGCGTTGGTGGTGGAGGGCCGGATTTATTCGGTGGTGCATGGGCCGGACGGCCGCGAGCAGATTATTGGCAGTACGGGGGCCGGGCAGGTGGTGGGGGAGACGGCGTTGATCAAGGATCATGGCCGCGAATCCTCGACCTTTGCCAGTGGCCCGACGCGCTTGCTGCAATTGGGAAGCCGACATTTTGCCTTGCTGTTCGAGGAGCCGCTGTTCCTGCAGCGTTTGCTGATGCTGATGATGGTGCGTTTGCTGCGTGCTATCGAGTTGCTGGAGTTGGTGTGCCTGTATCGGTTGGAGTCACGACTGGCGCGGTTCGTGTTGGCGAACATGGACGATATCGACCTGGCGCTCGCCATGCCCAGCGTGTCGTTGCCCGCCAGCCAGGGGGTGTTGGCCGCCATGCTCAATACCAGCCGGCCCAAGCTCAATGTGCAACTGCAAGTGTGGCGCCGCAGTGGGGTGATCAGCGGCAATCTGGAGCGCATGGTGATCAACGATCTGGAGCATTTGCGGCGCAAGGCGTTTGCCTTGAATTAGTCGCGGCAGTGTTCCCCAGGTAACAGCGTCCCCTGTCGAGTCCTCGCAGACTGGCCCTTCATCAAGGATGCACAGGAGTGCTTGTGATGGGGATGACTGTTCAGTTCAAGGATCAATGGTGCGCTGATGACCGCTTGTTCGAGGCGAGTTGGCGCGCAGTCCACAACGAACTCAAGTGCCGCGCGTTGCGGCGTGCCAAGGGTAATCAGGACCAGGCGGGGGAGTGGTTGTCGGCCACCGCTATCAAGGCCCTGCTGTTTTTTCGGCGCTCGCCGGAGCGCATTCGTGACCCCGAGGGCTTTTTGTTTCTGGTGCTCAAGCATGTGTTTCTCGACAGCCTGCGGCGCAGCAAGCGCGAGGGGCGGCTGTTCGATGATTCGATCGATCTTGAGCACGATCACATGGCCGTGCTCGCCGCCCCCTGCGCTTCGGTGTTGGAGCGGGTGGAGTGTTATGAGCGCCTGGAGCAGGTCGAAGCGCAGGTGGCGCAGTTGCCGGTCGTGCAGCAGCGTTTGTTCGAGATGCGTTTTGTGGACGACTTGCCTTACCCGCAAATCGCCGCCGAGTTGCAGGTCAAGCTGCCCCTGGTGCGCAAGCGTGTGCAGCTGCTGCGCAGTGCCTTGCGCTGAAGCTGATTCACAGACCTTGGCGCGGGGCGTTCTAGTTGTATGAGCGCGTCCTGCCGCCGCTATCCACGCCCAACCCTGGGTGAATGCCATCAAGGAGAGATGTATGACAGAGGTCAACAGCCAGATAACCGACGCGGTCACCCAAACCAACGTCAAGGTGGTGGCGGAGGCGCCGGCCCAGGCCATCGCGTCGCTGTACCAGGTGGCCAGTAGCGCGGCGGGCCTGTCGTTGCAGAACGCGGTCAACAGCCAGCAGGCGATGAACCAGATTTCCAATGCCGTGATCTCCAAGGCCGTGGCGCTGATCATGCAGATTGGCGAGAAGGGCTGAGGCCTGAGGGGGATCTACCATGTGGCCATTCAGCAGCCGTAAACCCGATGATGCACCTCCACCGGCAACACCCGCTTCCAGTGCGCCTGCGGCCGCCCGGCCTTCAGTCATGGAGATGATGAACAAACATCTGATGACCCAGGCAAGCACGCCCTCGTCCGACAGTACGGCAGCGCTCAACAGCCAGATCGTGCAGGCGGTGCAGTTCACCAATGCGCAGAACTTTGCCTATGCCCCGGCGCAGATTGCGGTGCCGGCCGACATGATGATCAGCCAGGCGGCGGGGCTGGTGGCGCAGGCGGCGGCGGGTTACTTCGACGGGGTCAGCAAGATCGCGCTGGCGGCCCAGGCCGTGCTGCTGCAGCAAATGACCGAGAACATCGTCAAGGACAACCTGCCGGCCGCCGCCGAGGACGCCCTCGGCGCGTTGGCCACCGACCTTCTGGTGGGCGCCGCCGCTGCCGTGGCCGCTGCGGCCGGGGCGATGGAGGCCGAGGCGGCCAGCGTGGCCATCGACAAGATCGACCAGAGCATCGCCAAGTACGCCGACACCTTGGCTAACCGGGCTGCGCCAGCGGCCTGAATCGAGCACAGCGCTCCAGGGTTCTTCTGGAGCGGTGCAACAGCAACTTGAAAGCAACTTTTCTTAAGTGAGGAGCGACATCATGCAGCCTGGAGATATTGTTTTTTCAGTGGCGCAAGTGGACGACAAAATAGCCACCAGCATTCCCCGTGCATTCATTCGGGCGGGGCAATGGCTTAAAGCCAGGATTTTCGGCACCGGCGATCCCAATGTGCCGGTGGTACATGCGGCCATTGCAGTGGACGCCACGCATGTCATCGAAAGTGTCGGTGAGGGTATTCAACTGACGGACCTGACCACCGAGGTGCCTCCTCGCGGCGCCATGGTGTTCAGTTGCACCGAGGACGACCTGGCGAATGCGGCAGCCTATGCCGCTGGTCAGTTCCTCGGCGATGTGGCGACCAAGGACATCAGCGGTCGCTACAGTAAATGGAACGCTATGTTGTCGATCTTCAAGCTTTCAGCTTATGGGCCCGGCCTCATGAGTCGTATCAATGAGTCGGTGCCCATCGGCAACGCCGCGTTCTGTTCGCAGTTTGTCGCCAACGCTTATGAGGTGGGCAACCTGTACAGCAACGCCAACTTGTTGCCCGTACCGGCACCGATCTTCGACACGCGCCCCACCGTGATGACCCCCTGGGAGCTGGCCGCGAGTTGCGACAACGCCGCGGACTTCTACTTCGCCGGGTTCTGGCAGGACAACGTCGAGGTGCGGCTTTAGCGGGCCTTTCGCCGGTTACGTCGTGCCCCAGGAGGTCCCGATGGCTCCCCCATCCACACCGTCAGTGCTGTCCAGCGATGATCGTCAACGGCTTGAAGCGATGCTGCGCAACCCGCAGATGTTCGTCGGAGCGCCGCAAGCCATCGTCGAAGAAACCCTCAAGCGCGCCACTCAGGTGCTCGAACAGTCGAGGGTCAACGAGCAGGCGCTCAAGACCGCCGCCGAGCAGCGCGAGGCCGCAATACGCCAAGTGCTGGACGGCGCGGCACCGGAGGGCGACGCGCAACGCAAAGACGTGCAGGGCTTGATCCAGGCGCTGATTACGCAAATTGAAGCGGCCCTGGCTCAGGCCGGGAAACCTTGAATCTTCCAGCGTCACAGCGGCCGTTTTGCAACGTTCATTCATGAACACGGAATGCACCGTGTACTAAATAAGGAAATTGATCATGGCATTTGTCAGCGAACAAATTACCGACGCCGTCACCCAGACCAACGTCAAAGTGGTGGCCGAATCGCCAGCGATGGCGATGAGTACCATCTACCAGTCGATGGCGCAGGCCACGGCGATTCTGTTCCAGAACGCGGTGTCGGCCCAGCAGCAGCAAAATACCCTGGCCCAGGCGGCCACCAACCAGGGCGTGATGCAGATCTACAGCGTCGATACCACCGCAGGCGCCGCGGCCACCGAAAAAGTCGCCCAAGGCGGCGTGTCGGATAACCTCACCAGCCTGTTGACCGTGCTCAAGTCTTTTCAGTCTTAAGCACTGAGCGATAACGGATGTTGTTCTTTTTCAAACCAGGAGTTCCAACCATGAGCACAGTCAGCCCGCAAATCACCGATGCCGTCACCCAGACCAACGTCAAGGTCGTTGCCGAATCGCCAGCGATGGCCATGAGCACGATCTACCAATCGATGGGCCAGGCCACGGCGATCCTGTTCCAGAACTCGGTCTCGGCCCAGCAACAGCAAAACACCCTGGCCCAGGCGGCCACCAACCAGGGCGTGATGCAGATCTACAGCGTCGACACCACCGCCGGCGCCGCCGCCACTGAAAAAGTCGCCCAGGGCGGTGTGGCCGACAACCTGACCAGTCTGTTGACCATCCTCAAATCGTTCCAATCGTAAACCGCAACGCCCCGACACCCCCGGTGCCCACCAGGCGCCGGGGGTGTTTTCGTTGGTGCGTTTGATCCGAAAGATGAGCCAAATACGCGGTTCTCGTTCTTTTTTTCGAACAGACTATTGCCCTGACCCCCCATTGATCCTAGGATTCGTTTGAGATTTCAAACGCTCTGTCTCCCGTGCGCTCTTTATGATCTTGCGCAGTGAGGCTGATTTCCCTGACGGCAGCCCACCAAGGCGCCTTTCAACAACTCTAATTCGCTCCGCGCGCGCGCGGTGCTGTTAAGGAAAGCCGACATGCAGCTTAAAGATGCCCAGTTGTTCCGCCAGCAAGCCTTTATCGATGGCGCTTGGGTCGATGCGGACAACGGTCAGACCATCAAGGTCAACAACCCGGCCACGGGGGAGATTCTCGGCACCGTGCCGAAGATGGGTGCTGCGGAAACCCGCCGTGCCATCGAAGCCGCCGACAAGGCCTTGCCGGCCTGGCGTGCACTCACCGCCAAGGAGCGCGCCAACAAGCTGCGCCGTTGGTTCGAGCTGTTGATCGAAAACCAGGACGACCTCGGCCGCCTGATGACCCTCGAGCAGGGCAAGCCACTGGCCGAAGCCAAGGGCGAAATCGTCTACGCGGCCTCCTTTATCGAGTGGTTCGCCGAAGAAGCCAAGCGCATCTACGGTGATGTGATCCCCGGCCACCAGCCCGACAAGCGCCTGATCGTGATCAAGCAGCCAATCGGCGTGACCGCTGCCATCACCCCGTGGAACTTCCCGGCCGCGATGATCACCCGTAAAGCCGGCCCGGCCCTGGCCGCCGGTTGCACCATGGTGATCAAACCCGCTTCGCAAACCCCGTTCTCGGCCCTGGCCCTGGTTGAGCTGGCGCACCGTGCCGGTATCCCCAAAGGCGTGCTGAGCGTGGTGACCGGCAGCGCCGGCGACATCGGCGGCGAGCTGACCAGCAACCCGATCGTGCGTAAATTGTCCTTCACCGGCTCGACCGAAATCGGTCGCCAACTGATGGCTGAATGCGCCAAGGACATCAAGAAAGTCTCCCTGGAACTGGGCGGTAACGCACCGTTCATCGTGTTCGACGACGCCGACCTGGATAAGGCCGTCGAAGGCGCGATCATTTCCAAGTACCGCAACAACGGCCAGACCTGCGTCTGCGCCAACCGTCTGTACATTCAGGATTCGGTGTACGACGCGTTCGCCGAGAAGCTGAAAGTGGCCGTGGCCAAGCTCAAGATCGGCAACGGTCTGGAAGAAGGCACCACCACTGGCCCGCTGATCGACGAAAAAGCCGTGGCCAAGGTTCAGGAACACATTGCCGACGCGCTCAAGAAAGGCGCCACGCTGCTGGCCGGTGGCAAGGTGATGGAAGGTAACTTCTTCGAACCGACCATCCTCACCAACGTGCCGAAAGACGCCGCCGTGGCCAAGGAAGAAACCTTCGGCCCACTGGCGCCGCTGTTCCGTTTCAAAGACGAAGACGAAGTGATCGCGATGTCCAACGACACCGAGTTCGGCCTGGCGTCATACTTCTATGCCCGTGACCTGGGCCGTGTGTTCCGTGTGGCCGAAGCCCTGGAATACGGCATGGTCGGCGTCAATACCGGGTTGATCTCCAACGAAGTGGCGCCGTTCGGCGGTATCAAGGCTTCGGGCCTGGGCCGTGAAGGTTCCAAGTACGGGATCGAGGATTACCTGGAAATCAAATACCTCTGCCTGGGCATCTAAGCCCGGCAAGAGATTGCTGCAAACGCAAAGGGCACGAGAGCGCTGACCCTTTGCGTGTTTCAAGACGTTATTCGCAGTGGCGGGGAAAGCTGTGGCAGTCGATCATCGCATGCTGCCGTAGTTGCCTCCCCGCCACGTACTCCTTGAACCACGCCACCCGATGAGTGGCGAATGAGGACTTTATGAGCAAGACCAACGCTTCCCTGATGAAACGCCGCGAAGCCGCTGTACCGCGCGGTGTTGGCCAAATTCACCCGATCTTCGCCGAATCCGCGAAGAACGCCACCGTGACCGACGTTGAAGGCCGCGAGTTCATTGACTTCGCTGGTGGTATCGCTGTACTGAACACCGGTCACGTGCACCCGAAGATCATCAAGGCCGTGACCGAGCAGCTGAACAAGCTGACCCACACCTGCTTCCAGGTACTGGCCTACGAGCCATACGTGGAGCTGTGCGAGAAAATCAACGCCAAGGTGCCAGGTGATTTCGCCAAGAAAACCCTGCTGGTCACCACCGGTTCCGAAGCCGTCGAAAACGCCGTGAAAATCGCCCGCGCCGCCACTGGCCGTGCCGGCGTGATCGCCTTCACCGGCGCCTACCACGGCCGCACCATGATGACCCTGGGCCTCACCGGTAAAGTCGTGCCTTACTCGGCCGGCATGGGCCTGATGCCAGGCGGTATCTTCCGTGCGCTGTACCCGAATGAACTGCACGGGGTGAGCGTCGACGACTCGATCGCCAGCATCGAACGCATCTTCAAGAACGATGCCGAGCCGCGTGATATCGCCGCCATCATCATCGAGCCGGTACAGGGTGAAGGCGGTTTCTACGTCGCGCCTAAAGCCTTCATGAAGCGCCTGCGCGAACTGTGCGACAAGCACGGCATCCTGCTGATCGCCGACGAAGTGCAAACCGGTGCCGGCCGTACCGGTACGTTCTTCGCCATGGAGCAGATGGGCGTTTCTGCCGACCTGACCACCTTCGCCAAATCCATCGCCGGTGGCTTCCCGCTGGCCGGTGTGTGCGGTAAGGCGGAATACATGGACGCCATCGCCCCAGGCGGCCTCGGCGGCACCTACGCCGGTAGCCCGATCGCGTGCGCCGCCGCGCTGGCGGTGATGGAAGTGTTTGAAGAAGAGCACCTGCTGGACCGCTGCAAAGCGGTCGGCGAGCGTCTGGTGACAGGCCTCAAGGCGATCCAGGCCAAGTACCCGGTGATCGGTGAAGTGCGTGCCCTGGGCGCGATGATCGCGCTGGAGCTGTTCGAAGATGGCGACAGCCACAAGCCAAACGCCGCTGCCGTTGCGGCCGTGGTGGCCAAGGCGCGTGACAAGGGCCTGATCCTGCTGTCCTGCGGCACCTACGGCAACGTCTTGCGGGTACTGGTGCCGCTGACCTCGCCGGACGAGCAGTTGGACAAAGGCTTGGCGATCATCGAAGAGTGCTTCTCCGAGCTGTAAGCGGACGTTGGCCCGATCACAGAAAAACCCGCCTCGGCGGGTTTTTTTGCGTCTTGCCCGAATGCCCTGTAGGAGCGGGCTTGCCCGCGATGGCGGTGGGTCAGGCGAGTATTTTGTTAGATCAGACCGGGTACATATCCGTTTCTGTGGTTAGCGTTGGCTGCTACAACGTTGTGTAGATACCTATGGCCATCAGGGCTTGCCCCGCGCCGGGCTGCGCAGCAGCGCCACTATGCGTTCAACCCGCGACGACGCGGTTCTTGCCCAGGCGCTTGGCTTCATACATGGCGATATCGGCGCGGGCGAACAGGCTGTCCAGGGTCGAGTCTTCTTCGGTGAGGCTGGCCAGCCCCTGGCTGATGGTCACGCTGAACGTCCGGCCTTCGTAGCTGAAACTCAGCGCCTGGATCTCCCTGCCCAGCCGTTCGGCCACTTGCAGCGCCATGGCCGGCGGGCAACCTGGCAGCACTGCGGCAAACTCTTCGCCGCCAATGCGCCCGAACAGGTCGCCACGGCGCAACACCCCTCGACCGCTTTCGGCGATACGTCGCAACACCTGGTCGCCCTCCAGGTGGCCGTAGGTGTCGTTGACATCCTTGAAGTCATCGATGTCCAGCAGCAGGAAGGCCAGCGGCGCGCCTTGAGCACAGGCGCTGTCGAAGGCCTGGTTGGCGCATTCGAAGAAGTGCCGGCGGTTGCTGCTCTGGGTCAGCACATCGGTGGTAGCCAGGCGGTGCAGTTCCAGTTCGAGCTGCTTCTTTTCGGTGATGTCTTCGGCCATGCCGACCACGATCACCGGCTTGTCGGGCTCGGCCAGCTGGTTGATGTAGCACTTGTCGCTCAGCCAGCGGATCTGCCCGTCGGCGGTAATGATGCGGTATTCGCGATCTTCCACGGCGCCCTGGCTCAGTACGCGGGCCAGGGTGTGTTCGGCGTAATCGAGGTCTTCTGGATGAATGCTGTTGCGCCACTCCCGATGGTCGGCCAGTAGCAGGCTGGCGGGGCGTCCGAAGATCCGCTCATACGCAGGGCTCACATAGAGCACGCGGCGGGTTTCCCAGTCGATGGCCCACAGCACGGCGTTGACGCTGACCAACAACGAACTCAGCAGCTGTTCGCGCTCACTCAAGCGCTCGACTTCACCCTGGGCATGTACCAGCGCCAGCAGGGTGGCCGCCGCCGCCGGAGGCGGATGTTCGGTGACGGGAGGATCAGACACGTGGGGCTTTTCGTGAACCATCAGCACAACTCTCTCTGGGCGCGCCGCAGGGTGGAGCAGCGGTCACAACAAGGGGCCACCATGATGGCTAAGTGTTGGTTGAGAGAGGTGAATTTCTGTGAAGTTCCGTCAACGGTGCCGATTGGCGGTGCCCGGTAAATGACGCCAAAAAGATGGTGCGTGGGAGGGCTGGCCCTCCCACGGCATTGTCACACCGCTGCGGGGCGCAGCGAATAGGTCTTCAGTTGGTGAGCAAAATCACGCAGTGACTGGATGCCGCTCGCCTCGGCCTCGTGCACCCATTCCTTGATCGCAGCGAGCATGTCGTGGCCGTTGGAACTGGTCTTGAGCCAGATCTGCTGCAGCGCCAGGCGTTTTTCGTAGATCACTTTAAGGGCCTGGCTGTGCTCCAGCATGTTTTGGATGCGCAGGTGATGGCGGTCGTCCAGCAGGCTGGTTTCCCGCGACAGCAGGCGCTTGGCGCGGTGGAACTGGTGGCGTACCGAGTGATCGACCTTGTCCAGCTCCTGCTTGACCAGCGGGCCGATCACCAGCTTGCGGTACTGGGCCATGATCTGGAAGCGGTTGTTGAGGATCGCCATGGCGGTGTCCATGTCCAGGTGGCCCTTGCCTTCGACGCGGTGCGCAATCGGTGCCACGCGCTGCACCTTGGCCAGGCGCAGGAAGCTGAACACCTTGATCCACGCCCAGCCGAGGTCGAATTCCCATTTTTTCACCGACAGCTTGGCGGAGTTGGGATAGGTATGGTGGTTGTTGTGCAGCTCTTCGCCGCCGACGATGATGCCCCAGGGCACCAGGTTGGTCGCCGCGTCACGGCATTCGAAGTTGCGATAGCCCACGGCATGGCCCAGGCCGTTGATCACGCCGGCGGCCCAGAACGGAATCCACATCATCTGGATGGCCCAGATGGTGATGCCGATGGTGCCGAACAGCAGCAGGTCGATCACGCCCATGATCGCCACGCCCAGCAGCGGGTAGGGGGTGTAGAGCTTGCGCTCGATCCAGTCGTCCGGGCAGTTCTTGCCGTAGATGCGCAGGGTCTCGGGGTTTTCCGCCTCGGCGCGGTACAGCTCGGCGCCTTTGCGCAACACGGTGGACAGGCCCTTGATCACCGGGCTGTGCGGGTCGTCGACGGTTTCACATTTGGCGTGGTGCTTGCGGTGGATGGCGGTCCACTCGCGGGTGTTCTGCGCCGTGGTCAGCCACAGCCAGAAGCGGAAGAAGTGTTTCAGGCCTGCATTGAGCTCCAGGGAGCGGTGGGCTGAATAGCGGTGCAGATAAACCGTGACCCCAACAATGGTCACGTGGGTCATCAACAGAGTCACTGCCACCAGTTGCCAGGCTGACAGGTCAAGAAAACCGTTGTACCACATAGGCTGTATGGCCCTCAGATAAAGAAAAAACCAGCTCACGCATTATCACTAAGCCTACAGAGAAAACCAGCCGCCCTTTCAGATAGAAGTGACTGGATGTTTCTTATTCTATAATCCGCAGCCGTTGTGGGGTGATGCTGTTTTTGCGTAAGGATTACTGGCTATATGCTGTTTTCATGCCGAGGTGCCCTGCGTGCGGGGCTGGTATACCTGCTGGTTTCGAGTGCCTGGATAGGCCTGACTCAACGTGCATTGATCGAGTTTCTCGATAACCCGATTGACGTGGACCACTGGCTGCAGGTGCGCGGCTATGTGTGGGTGGCGTTCAGCGCGGTGTTGATTTTCCTGATGTATGCCCGTTTTGCCCGGGCCCACCAGTTGCAGCAGCCGTTGCAAGAGAACCGCGAGCGCCTGCGCCAGGCCGCCGCCGTGTTCGATTGCACCCGTGAAGGGGTGCTGGTCACCGATGCCCAGGGCCAGATCGTGCATGTGAATCGGGCGTTCATGGAAATCACCGGCTATCAGTGCGAAGACGTCTTGGGCCAACAACCGAGCCTGTTCAAGTCCGGACGCCATTCGTCGGGTTTTTACCAAAAGATGTTCCAGCTTCTGGAGAGCTGCGGTGAATGGAGCGGGGAAATCTGGAACCGCCGCAAAAGTGGCGAGATTTATCCACAATGGCAAACCATCCGCGCGATTCAGGACGATCATGGCCAGGTCAGCCATTACGTCGCGGTATTTTCAGACATCAGTGCTATCAAGAATTCCGAACACGAACTGGCGCACCTGGCTCATCACGACCCGTTGACCGATCTGCCTAACCGCCTGCTGTTCACCGACCGCGCCGAGCAGGCGCTGGCCTCGGCGCAGCTCCACAAGCGAGGCTGCGCGCTGCTGTTGCTGGACCTGGACCACTTCAAGATCATCAATGACAGCCTCGGCCATAACGTCGGCGACCAGTTGCTCAAGCTGCTGGGCGAACGCCTCAAGGGCCTGCTTGGCCCCGGCGTGACCCTGGCGCGCCTGGGAGGCGACGAGTTCGCGGTGCTCGCGGAAAGTTGTTCACAGGTGGTGCAGGCGGCGGCATTGGCGCAACGCATGCTCGATGTGATGAAGCAGCCGTTCATCTTCGACGGCCACCAACTGTTTATCAGCGCCAGCGTCGGCATCAGCCTGTTCCCCAGTGACGCCCTGAGCGCCGAACAACTGCTGCGCAATGCCGACTCGGCGTTGTTCAAGGCCAAGAGTGCCGGGCGCGAAGGCTACGCCTTGTACACCGAAGAACTCACCGCCCACGCGCAGAACCGCGTGGAAATCGCCAGCGACCTGCGTCGTGCCCTGCACCAGCAGGAACTGCGCGTCTATTACCAGCCGGTGCACAGCCTGCGCGACAGCCGCCTGATCGGCGTGGAGGCACTGGTGCGTTGGCAACACCCGGAACGCGGCCTGGTGCCGCCGGGGGAGTTTATCCCCATCGCCGAGCGCACCGGCCTGATTGCCGATATCGACGCCTGGGTGATGGACCAGGCTTGCCGCCAGATGTGCCAATGGCTGGCCGACGGCGTCGCGCTGAGCTTTATCGCCGTTAACGTCTCCAGCCGCCTGTTTGCCCGGCGCGAGCTCTACGGGCAAGTCGCCCAGGTGCTGCATGACACCGGCCTGGACCCGGCTTTCCTTGAGCTGGAAGTCACCGAAAGCGCGGTGATGGAAGACCCCGAAGTGGCCTTGGAACAACTGCACCGCCTGCGCGAACTGGGCCTGCGCCTGGCCATCGACGATTTTGGTACCGGCTATTCGTCGCTGCTGCGCCTCAAGCGCCTGCCGGTGCAAAAGCTCAAGATCGACCAGGGCTTTGTCACCGGGTTGCCGGGGGACGAAGACGACGCTGCGATTGTGCGTGTGGTGATCGCGTTGGCGAAAAGCATGGGCATGCAGGTGCACGCCGAGGGGATCGAGCAGGTGGAGCAGGCGCGATTCCTGTTGGATCAGCAATGCGACATGGGGCAGGGCTACTGGTTTGGCCGCCCGATGCCGGCCCAGGACATTGATTGGGCAAACGCTCCGGCAATCCGCATGTGAAACTACGCGCAACCTGTGGGAGAGCGGGCTCGCCACAGGAATGGGCAGTGCCCTTGCGCCCGTATTTTCAAGTTGAAAACCGTTGCAACCCCATGTCTCGCCAGAAAATTCTTTTTGGTTATATAAAAATTCTTAAATAGTATTTTTAAGAATATCAGCGCTTGTCTACTATCGCCCTCACGCCGCAAGCAGTGCCGCCACTGCCAGGCACTATTCATTTCAGGAGCGAGACCATGAGCGCCTCTCTACGTAGCGTCGACGGCCAGGACGAAGCAGCCATTTTGCGTGAGATCCAGAGCGCCCTGCGCGATCTGCGGTTCGGTGCGGTGGAAATCACCGTGCACAACGCGCAAGTGGTACAGATCGAACGCAAGGAAAAATTCCGTTTGCAGAACCCGGGTAACAAACCGGCCTAAGCAAGAACGGCGACAGACCCTGTAGGAGCGAGCTCGCTCGCGAAAAACCGCAACGATAACGCTGCGCATCAGGTGCAACGCGTTGCCCTCAAGCTTTTCGCGAGCAAGCTCGCTCCTACCTACAGGCGTCAGTCAACACCCCAGAATTTCAGGAGCCTTCTATGTCGTCGATTCGCCGTTATGCCCTGGCCGCGTTGGCCAGTGCCGTGTTTGCCGGTTCCGCCGTTGCCAAGGACTACGAGTTGCTCAACGTCTCGTATGACCCTACCCGTGAGCTGTACCAGGACTACAACGCAGAGTTCACTCACTTCTGGAAGCAGTCCCACCCCGACGATAACGTCAAGATCCAGCAATCCCACGGAGGGTCGGGCAAGCAGGCCCGGGCGGTGATCGACGGCCTGCGCGCCGACGTGGTGACCCTGGCCCTGGCCGGCGACATCGATGAAATCGCCAAGCTGGGCAAGACCCTGCCGGAAAACTGGCAAACCCGCCTGCCGGATGCCAGCACCCCGTACACCTCGACCATCGTGTTCCTGGTGCGCAAGGGCAACCCTAAAGGCATCAAGGACTGGGGCGACCTGATCAAGCAGGACGTGTCGGTGATCACCCCGAACCCGAAAACCTCCGGCGGTGCGCGCTGGAACTTCCTCGCGGCCTGGGCCTATGGTCTCAAGGCGGGTGGCAGCGAAGCCAAGGCCCAGGAGTACGTGAAAGCGCTGTTCAAGCACGTGCCGATCCTCGACACCGGCGCGCGCGGTTCGACCATCACGTTCGTCAACAACGGCCAGGGCGATGTGTTGCTGGCCTGGGAAAACGAGGCGTTCCTGGCGCTGAAAGAAGACGGCGGCGCCGACAAGTTCGACATCGTCGTGCCGTCCCTGTCGATCCTCGCCGAGCCGCCGGTGGCCGTGGTCGACAAGAACGCCGAGAAAAAGGGCAATGCCGAGATCGCCACCGAATACCTCAAGCACCTGTACAGCCCGGCAGGCCAGGAGATTGCGGCGAAAAACTTCTACCGCCCACGCGATGAAAAGGTCGCCGCCAAATACGCCCAACAGTTCCCGAAACTGGACCTGGTGACTATCGACAAAGACTTCGGCGGCTGGAAAACTGCCCAACCGAAATTCTTCAATGACGGTGGCGTGTTCGACCAGATCTACACGGCGCAATAACCAACACCGATCACTGTAGGAGCGAGGGGGACGCCTAGTTCTTGCTCGCGAAAAATATCAAGGCACCGCCGGCATCCAGACTGCCCGCGTTATCGTTGACGCGCTTCGCGGGCAAGCCCGCTCCTACAGGAACCAAGAGCCCGCATCCGTGTGCGGGTTTTGCATGTCCGTTTCGCTAACCAAGGACTCTTATGTCGCGTCGTATTTCCCCCGTCATACCCGGCTTCGGGCTGACGCTGGGTTACACCGTGGTGTACCTCAGCTTGATCGTACTCATCCCCCTGGCGGCGATGTTTGTACACGCCGCTCAACTGACCTGGGATCAGTTCTGGCACATCATCACCGCACCGCGTGTGCTGGCGGCATTGAAACTGAGCTTCAGCACCGCGCTGTATGCCGCGCTGATCAACGGCGTGATCGGCACGCTGCTGGCCTGGGTGCTGGTGCGCTACACCTTCCCCGGCCGCAAGATCATCGATGCGATGATCGACCTGCCGTTCGCCCTGCCCACCGCCGTGGCCGGTATCGCGCTGACCGCGCTGTACACGCCGACCGGCCTGGTCGGCCAGTTTGCCGCTGACCTGGGCTTCAAGATCGCCTACACGCCGTTGGGTATCACCCTGGCGCTGACGTTTGTCACGCTGCCCTTCGTGGTGCGCACGGTGCAGCCGGTGCTCGCCGACATCCCCCGGGAAGTCGAAGAAGCCGCCGCCTGCCTGGGCGCCAAGCCGCTGCAGGTGTTCCGTTACATCCTCGTACCCGCCTTGCTGCCGGCCTGGCTGACCGGCTTCGCCCTGGCGTTTGCCCGTGGCGTGGGTGAGTACGGTTCGGTGATCTTCATCGCCGGCAACATGCCGATGAAAACCGAGATCCTGCCGCTGCTGATCATGGTCAAGCTCGACCAATACGACTACACCGGCGCCACCGCCATCGGCGTGCTGATGCTGGTGGTTTCCTTTGTTTTGCTGCTGCTGATCAACTTGTTGCAGCGGCGCATCGAACGTCCATAGGAGGCGCGGAACATGTCCCAATCGTCTATTTCCGCCGTGTCCTCGGCCAACGCTGCCCGGCGTGGCAGTGCCACGTCGCGACGCATCCTGATCGGCCTGGGTTGGCTGGTGTTCTTTCTGTTCCTGTTGCTGCCGCTGTTTATCGTGGTGTCCCAGGGCCTGAAGAACGGCCTGGGGGCGTTCTTTGCCGCGATTCTGGAACCCGATGCACTGTCGGCGCTGAAACTCACGGTGATCGCGGTGTTGATCTCGGTGCCGCTCAATGTGGTGTTCGGCGTCAGCGCCGCGTGGTGCGTGAGCAAGTACTCGTTCCGTGGCAAAAGCATCCTGGTCACCTTGATCGACCTGCCGTTCTCGGTGTCGCCAGTGATCGCCGGCCTGGTCTATGTGCTGATGTTCGGTGCGCAAGGCTTCTTCGGCCCGTGGCTGCAGGCGCATGACATCCAGATCGTGTTCGCCCTGCCGGGCATCGTGCTCGCCACCATCTTCGTCACCGTGCCGTTCGTGGCCCGTGAACTGATCCCGCTGATGCAGGAGCAGGGCACCCAGGAGGAAGAAGCCGCGCGCCTGCTCGGCGCCAATGGTTGGCAGATGTTCTGGCACGTGACCGTGCCGAATATCAAATGGGGCCTGATCTACGGCGTGGTGCTGTGTACTGCCCGCGCCATGGGCGAGTTCGGCGCGGTGTCGGTGGTGTCCGGGCACATTCGCGGGGTCACCAACACCCTGCCGCTGCACGTCGAGATTCTCTACAACGAATACAACCACGTTGCCGCGTTCGCGGTGGCCAGCCTGTTGCTGATCCTGGCGCTCTTCATCCTGCTGCTCAAGCAGTGGAGCGAGAACCGTATCAACCGCCTGCGCAAAAGCGCCGGTGAGGAATAAGTCATGTCGATCGAAGTCCGTAATGTCAGCAAGAACTTCAACGCCTTCAAGGCCCTGAACAGCATCAACCTGGACATCCAGAGTGGCGAGCTGGTGGCGTTGCTGGGCCCGTCCGGCTGTGGCAAGACCACCTTGCTGCGCATCATCGCAGGCCTGGAAACCCCGGACGATGGCAGCATCGTGTTCCACGGGGAAGACGTCTCCGGCCACGACGTGCGTGATCGCAACGTGGGCTTTGTGTTCCAGCACTACGCGCTGTTTCGCCACATGACGGTGTTCGACAACGTCGCCTTCGGCCTGCGCATGAAGCCGAAAAACCAGCGGCCCACCGAAAGCCAGATCGCAACCAAGGTGCACGAATTGCTGAATATGGTGCAGCTCGATTGGCTGTCGGACCGCTACCCGGAACAACTCTCCGGTGGCCAGCGCCAGCGTATCGCCCTGGCCCGTGCGCTGGCGGTAGAGCCGAAAGTGCTGCTGCTGGACGAACCCTTCGGCGCGCTTGACGCCAAGGTGCGTAAAGAGCTGCGCCGCTGGCTGGCGCGCCTGCACGAAGACATCAACCTGACCTCGGTGTTCGTGACCCACGACCAGGAAGAAGCCATGGAAGTCGCCGACCGTATCGTGGTGATGAACAAGGGCGTGATCGAGCAGATCGGCTCACCGGGCGATGTCTACGAAAACCCGGCCAGCGATTTCGTCTACCACTTCCTCGGCGACTCCAACCGCCTGCATCTGGGCGAAGACAAACATGTGCTGTTCCGCCCGCACGAAGTGTCGTTGTCGCGCCATGAACTGGAAGATCACCTGGCCGCTGAAGTGCGCGATATTCGCCCACTGGGCGCCACCACGCGAGTGACCTTGAAGGTCGAAGGCCAGCCTGAGCTCATCGAAGCCGAAGTGGTGAAGGACCATGACAGCCTGACCGGCCTGGCGCGCGGCGAGACGCTGTTCTTCAAACCCAAGGTCTGGCAAAAAGCCTGACAACCCCGCAATACCTGATGTGGGAGGGGCAACCCCCTCCCACATTCAGACTTCTCTCGGCTTTAGATCGCGGCGAGCGACTGGCCCCGAGCGCTCTTCGATCTGCTGTTTCAGCTCCTGCCGCCCCCCGAGCAGAAACGCCAACTCCGCCACCACAAACAGCGGCCCCACAATCAACCCCGATACATCGTCCACGAACGCAGGCTTTTTGCCTTCGTAGTAGTGCCCGACAAACTGAATTACCCAGCCCACCACGAACATCCCAAGGCCGCTGCCGAGCCACACCAGGGTGCTCTGCGCCGCCAATACATGCCCGGCCCATACCGATAAACCCATCAGCGCGCTCATCAGCATGCCCAGTGCCAGTTCCAGGCGCAGGTAAAACCACGCCGACAACAACGCGACAATCACGGCGGGGGAAATCCACAGGCCGCCCATTGCCCATTCGGGGCGCGACAGCAGTACCGCTACGGCGACCACAATCAGCGGGATGCCAATAAAGTGGCTGGCGATATTGCGCGGGTCGCGGTGGTAGGCGGCGTATTGACTGAGGTGGTCGACGAGGCTTTTCATTGTTATTCCTCCTGTAGGATGTTTGATCATGCCCTGTCAGCCTGTGACTAACTGTCAACTGGGCGACAATCTTCGGAGTTCCCATGGACGCAGAGCAATGGCACCACCACCTCGCGAGCGGTCACTGGTTCCGCCACCTGCCTGTGGATCTGCAACGTCGTTTGCTGGCAGCCGCGCGGCTGCGCTCGCTGACGGCGGGGCAATGCCTGTTCAAGCGCGGCGACCCGCCCTGCGGCCTGTATGCGGTGCTGAAAGGCGCGGTGCGCATCAGCGCAGTCAATGCCCAGGGCAAGGAAGCGGTGTTGAGCCTGGTCGAAACGCCTTACTGGTTCGGCGAAATCTGCCTGTTCGATAACTTGCCGCGTACCCACGACGCGATGGCCATGGGGCCGTGCACGCTGTTGCAGGTGCCACAGGCGTCGATGCTCGACCTCCTCGCCGAGCACCCGGCGTACTGGCGCGACGTGGCTTTGTTGATGAGCCACAAACTGCGCCTGTCGTTGATCAATATCGAACAGATGAGCCTGATGCCCGCGTCGACGCGCCTGGCCCATCGGTTGCTGATGATCGCTGAAGGCTACGGTGAGATAGACCAGGCGCGGCGCATGCTGCAACTGCCTCAGGAGGATCTGGCGGCGATGTTGGGCTTGTCGCGGCAAACTACCAACAGCCTGCTCAAGGCATTGGAGCAGCAGGGCATCATCGGCCTGAGTTACGGCGCGATCGAGGTGCTGGACCTGCCAGGCTTGAGGCAGGCCGCAGGCCGCTGAACCTGGCCTCTCGGGGAAGAACGCAACAGCAACTCAGGCAAGCTGTTAAGGTGGCTGGCCGTCGGCAACGTTAGCCAGCGCAAGCGTTCACAAACCCAGAGGTAAGGCATGCAGGTGTTGTTAGTTGAAGATCAGCCCCAACTGGCGCAACGCATGGCCCAGGGCCTGAGCGAGGCCGGTTTCGGCGTGGAAGTCGCCGCCAACGGCATGGCGGCGCAGCGGTTCGTGGAAAGCGTCGAGTACGACCTGATCATCCTCGACGTGATGCTGCCGGGCTTGAATGCCTGGAAGTTGCAGCAGGCCATCCGGCAGAGGGGTGACACGCCCGTATTGTTCCTGACCACCCCAGGCGGCATCGAAGATCGCCTGCGCGGGCTGGAGTTGCATGAGGATGATTACCTGCTCAAGCCGTTCGATGCCAAGGCATTGGTGGCACGGGTGCGCAAATTATTGCGACGTGATCGTGGGCGCTGATGCCCGGCTCCTAGCGCAACCCATCGCGAAACTGCCCCGGTGTCATCCCCGTCCACCGCTTGAACGCCCGATTGAAACTGCTGGTATCGGCAAACCCCAACAAATGGCTGATCTCGGCCAATGAGCACTGCGGGTCGCGCAAGTGCAGCAATGCCAGGTTCTGTCGGCACTCGTTGAGCAACGCATCAAAGCGGCACCCTTCATCCGCCAGGTGCCGCTGCAAGCTGCGCAAACTCAAATGCAATGCCTGGGCGATGCGCTCGGCGCTCGGCTCGCCGTCGGGCAGTTGCGCCTCGATCGCCGCGCGCACCTTGCGTTCCCAGGTCAGTGGCTGCAGCTGGGCGAGGGTGCGCTTGAGCACGGTTTCGTTATGTTCGGCCAGCTCCGGGTTGGCATCGTCCAGGTGGCTGTCGAAGTCCAGGGCCCTGAACTCCAGGCAGTCCTCGATGGCGCCAAAAAATACCGGGGCGCGGAACACCGTGTGCCAGGGGTGAGGATCAATCGGTTCCGCACGCTTTAAATAAACGGCCAAGGGCGCGTAGTCCCGGCCCAGGCGGTTGCGGCAGGTGCGTACATAGATCGCCGCAAACGCATCGATGGCTTCCAGCGCCGGCGCCGGGCTGCCCTGGGGTTGCAGCAGGCGAAAACGATAGCGCTCACCCTCCCGGGTCAGTTCCAGCGTCAGGGCATCACTGACCACCTGGTGATAACGCACGATGCGCTCGAACACTTCCCGCAGGCTGCCACTGGCCACCAGCGCATAGCCCAACGCATGAAAGGTGGTGGGGCTGACGAACCGCGACACGCGCAAACCAATCGCCGGATCGCCGCTGGTCTGCACCGCCAGTTCCCACAAGCGCGTGGTCGCTGACAACGGGTAGCGCGCGTTGGGATCGTCCATCTGCTGCGGGTCGAGCCCGGCCGCGAGGCACAGCGCGGCGCTGTCGAGGCCCAGGGCGTCGAGCTGCTTGCGCAGGGCACGGGTCCAGCTGGCGAGGGAGGTGGGTTCGGTCATGGCGATTGGCGCTTGCGGTCAACAGGTTGGCGTGTGGGGCTAGCGTCCTGCAACCAGGCCTGGTGCAGGATGTCAGCGTCAATGAATAAGAGGATGGGAGCATGGACGGTACTTCTGCAAGTCCCCAGCAGATGAACGCGCAGCAGCGTTCAGCGCATATTCGTGAGGTGGTACTCGCCGAAGGTGTGCGTTTGCGTCGGCAGCACCCGTGGTTGCAGCATCAGGACGCCCTGGGCGCGGGCATCCTGGCGTTTGCCCTGCTGGGCATGCTGGGCTCGGCGGCGCTCTATATCAGCGGCCATATGGCCTGGTGGGCCTGCCTGCTGCTCAATGCCTTCCTGGCTTCGCTGACCCACGAGCTGGAACATGACCTGATCCACAGCATGTACTTTCGCAAACAGCGCGTGCCGCACAACCTGATGATGGGCCTGGTGTGGCTGGCGCGGCCAAGCACGATCAACCCGTGGATACGTCGGCACCTGCACCTCAACCACCACAAGGTGTCCGGCACCGAGACCGATATGGAAGAGCGCGCGATCACCAATGGCGAACCCTGGGGGTTGGCGCGCTTGCTGATGGTGGGCGATAACGTGATGTCAGCGTTTATCCGCATGCTGCGCGCCAAGACCTGGGGTCACAAACTCAAGATCCTCAAACGCTCGCTGCTGGTCTATGCACCGCTGGCGCTGCTGCATTGGGGCGCGTGGTACGTGTTCCTCGGCTTTCATGCCGCCAACGGCGTCGCCGGCCTGCTGGGCGCGCCCATCGACTGGTCCGCCGGCACCTTGCAGATGATGCACGTGATCGACATCGCCGCCGTGGTGATCATCGGCCCCAACGTGCTGCGTACCTTTTGCCTGCACTTTGTCAGCTCCAACATGCACTACTACGGCGATGTGGAGCTGGGCAATGTGATCCAGCAGACCCAAGTGTTGAACCCCTGGTGGCTATGGCCGTTGCAGGCGTTCTGCTTCAACTTCGGCAGCACCCATGGCATCCACCATTTTGTGGTGAAGGAGCCGTTCTACATCCGCCAGATGACCGCCAAGGTGGCCCACAAGGTCATGGCCGAGATGGGCGTGCGCTTCAATGACGTTGGCACGTTCAGGCGAGCCAACCGACTTGAGCCCATGGTGTCGCCCAACTTGACCCATGAAGCTTGAGTTTGGTTATTAATAAATAGCTTCTTATTCCTTAACGAACATAGCCCTCGTCCCTATACTGGCCTGCAACGTTAAACGCTGCAGGAGGGCACCCCCATGCACAGCGAGTCGATTCGTTACCTGATCGTGCCGGGCTGGCAAGGATCGCCAGAAGATCATTGGCAAAGCCACTGGCAGAAGAGCCTGCCCAACAGTGCGCGCGTGGAGCAGGCCGATTGGCTGACGCCGCGCCGTGAAGACTGGGTGGCCGCGCTGGCCGAGGCGATCGCGGCCGACGATACGCCGGTGATCCTGATCGCCCACAGCCTGGGTTGCATCACCGTGGCCCACTGGGCCGCCAACGCCCCGGCGCGGTGCCTGCGCCAGGTGCGTGGCGCCTTGCTGGTGGCCCCGGCCGATGTCGAACGCCCGGCCTGCGCGCCCGCCCTGCGCAACTTCGCGCCGATCCCCACCGACCTGCTGCCGTTTCCAAGCCAGGTGGTCAGCTCCGACAACGACAGTGCCGTCAGCGCCCCGCGTGCGCTGGAGCTGGCCCGCAATTGGGGGGCCGAAGCCGGCATCCTCGCGGGCGCCGGGCATATCAATGTGAAGTCCGGCCACCGGCGTTGGGAGCAAGGCTTTGCCTATCTCTATCGTCTGCAAAACCGCCTCGAGCAGCATGCTCGGCGCAGCGCCTGATATTTTTCAACGCCCCGTCCCTGAGTGGATGGGGCGGGAGTCTGCCATGAGCCTGCATGAAACCCACGGCCAGCCACTGCTGACCTTTCCCGATGCGGAAAAGAGCCCGTTGAGCATCCGTGCCAAGGCGCTGGTGTTTGTCGACCCGCGTTCGCGCACGCTGCGTGAAGAGCTGGAAAGCCTCGCCCCCCGCGCCTTGCCCGTGTTGATTCGCGGCGAGACCGGCAGCGGCAAAGAACTGCTGGCGCGACATATCCACCGTGGCAGCGATCGCGCCGGCCTGTTTGTCTCGGTCAATTGCGGCGCGATCAGCCCCACCTACGCCGATGCCGAGCTGTTCGGCTACGTCGCCGGCAGTCACAGTGGCACGGCCAGCAGCCGGGCCGGGTGGTTTGGTTCGGCCAATGGCGGCACCTTGTACCTGGATGAGATTGGCGACTTGCCGCTGCCGATCCAGGTCAAGCTGCTCGCCGCCCTGGAAAACCACGAAGTCATCCGCGTCGGTGCCCATCAGCCCAGCCCGGTAGACGTGCGCCTGGTGGCGGCCACCAGCATTGACCTGGCCCAGGCCGTGGCGGCGGGCAAGTTCCATGAGCGGCTGTTCCATTACTTGAGCGAGGGCCGGCTCGAGCTGCCGGCGTTGCGCGAGCGGGTGGGCGACATCCTGTCATTGGCCGAATACTTCCTCGGCATCTACAGTCAGCGCCTGGGCTTGCCGGTGCCGCTGATCAGTGAAGCCGCCCAGCGCGTACTGGAGCGCCACAGCTGGCCGGGCAATACCCGTGAGTTGGAAAACGTCATTCACTTTGCCTTGCTGGTGAGCAGCGGCGAGGAGATTCTGCCCGAGCATTTGAACCTGCCACTGGCGAGTTCGCCGTTGGAACAGGTACGGCGGATCTTCCACAGCGCCAGCCCTGCGGAGCAGGAAACACTGCGTCAATTCCTGTATGAGCAAAATGGAATATCAACGTGAATAAAAGATATTGTTCGGGAATAAAAAATCTAGGTATTGTCCCCTGCATGCCGCGATAGCACTTCGCTGGCACTTCACATAAAAACGGTCGTCAGTGACGCCCCGCAATTCCGATAAGGACACTGCATGAAAAAGGTTCTGTTGTTTACCGCACTCGCGGCTGCCCTGGTTGCAAGCTTCGCCCAAGCCAACGAGAAACTGGTGGTGGCCGCCACCCCGGTGCCGCACGCCGAGATTCTCGAGCTGATCAAGCCGACCCTGGCCAAAGAAGGCGTGGACCTGCAAATCAAAGTCTTCACCGACTATGTGCAGCCAAACGTACAGGTCGCCGAAAAACGCCTGGACGCCAACTACTTCCAGACCCTGCCGTACCTGGAAAACTTCAACAAGGGCAAGGGCACCAACCTGGTCACCGTGGTTGGTGTGCACGTTGAACCCTTCGGTGGTTACTCGAAAAAGATCAAGAATATTTCCGAGCTCAAAGACGGCGCCACTGTCGCCATCCCGAACGAAGGCTCCAACAGTGGCCGCGCGCTGTTGCTGCTGCAGAAAGCCGGCGTGATTACCCTCAAAGACCCGACCAATGCCCTGTCCACGCCAAAAGACATCGTCGGCAACCCGAAACACCTGAAATTCAAGGAACTGGAATCCGCCCTGCTGCCTCGCGTGCTGGACCAGGTTGACCTGGACATGATCAACACCAACTACGCCCTGGAAGCTGGCCTGAACCCGGCCAAGGATGCACTGATCATCGAAGACGCCAAGTCGCCGTACGTGAATTTCCTGGTGGCCCGCCCGGACAACAAGGACAGCGACGCTATCCAGAAACTGTCCAAGGCCCTGACCAGCCCGGAAGTCAAAGCCTTCATCGAGAAGAAGTACAACGGCGCGGTGGTGCCGGCGTTCTGAGGTAACTCGACACCCGTTCACGGTTTCAACGCCGGCGGCTCATACAGCGTCGGCGTTTTTTATGACTGAAATACAAAAAAACTGTGGGAGTGGGCTGCTCCCACATTCGGATCTAAAGTGACCTAGAGGTCACGGCTATTGATTGCCCGGCGCAATGCCACCAACCATTTCACCAGCTCCTGCGGGTCAATGGGTTTCGCGTTATTCATGATTCAATCCCTCGAATTACAGACCCACCTACCATAGCTGGCACCTGGCCAACCCGCGAATGTGTGGGTAAAAAAACTGACTGATGACGCTGATACAGGCACCCCCGCTACTGCGGCCAATGCCAGGCCGGCGCATCCAAAACCCCTTGCCCGACTATCCGCGTTTCCCCCAGCACCTTCTCCAGCACAATCGAATTGCACCCTTTATCCTGCTGCAAGGCCGCAATCAAGCGGCTGGCGTGGGACACCACCCACACCTGGCAGTGTTCGGACGCCAGGACAATCAAGCGCGCCAACGCCGGCAGCAAATCCGGGTGCAGGCTGGTTTCCGGCTCGTTCAGCACCATCATGGTCGGTGGCCGTGGCGTGAGCAGCGCGGCGATCAGCAGCAGGTAGCGCAAGGTGCCGTCCGACAGCTCCGCCGCCGACAACGGCCGCAGCAGGCCTTCCTGATAAAACTCGATGGCAAAGCGTCCACCCTGCAAGGGCTGGATGTTCAAGCGCGCGCCGGGGAACGCATCGCTGACCGCGCGCTGCAATGCCTCGGGATCGCCGATCTCGCGAATGGTCTGCAACGCTGCCGCCAGGTCGCGGCCGTCGTGGTGCAGCACGGGCGTGCGCGTGCCCAGTTGCGGCTGGCGCACGGGGGCGTCCGCATCGCTGCGAAAATGGTCATAAAAGCGCCAGCCACGAATGTTTTCGCGCAGCACCAACACCTCAGGCGAGCCACGCAGGCTGCCGACCTGGTCGAACAAGCTGTGGTAGTTGGGTGTGTGCTGGGCCAGCACATCCCAGGCGCGGCCGTCGCGGGCGCGCACCATGGGGCCAGAGCGTTGCACCAGCAGGCTGGCCGGACGGTACAGGTGGCCGGCCCAGATGCATTCCTTTTTGATTTGCGGGTCCAGCCTGAATTCGGTCTTGGGCACCGGCTCCGGCAAGCCGAGCGAGATGGCGTAGCTGAAATCTTCGGCGGCAAACCCCAGGCGCAGGCGCCGAGCGCCTTTACGCACGCTGGGCTCCACTGGCACTTCAGCGGTATGCATACGTCGGCTGATGGTCTCGGGGCCGGCCCAGAAGGTCGAATCCAGCCCGCCCTCGCGCGCCAGCGCATTGATCACCCCGCCTTGGGCGGTTTCCGCCAGCAGGCGCAAGGCGCGGTACAGGTTGGACTTGCCGCTGCCATTGGGGCCGGTAATCAGGTTGAGCCGGCCCAGTGGCACTACCAATGTGTTGATCGAGCGGTAATTGGCGACGGCGAGGGTCTTGAGCATGAGCATTCGATCGGCTTGGGAACCATTGGAGTATGGGAGCCTCCATGCAGATAAGGAACCCTCAACTACGCTCACAGTCGCATGCACACTGGCAAGTCGGCATCACGCAAAAGGAGCCTGCATGGGCGGTCGTATTTCCACCTGTATTTTCGGATTTGGCCTGGTGACGCTCTTGAGCGGGTGTGGCCAGGAAACAGCCGAGCCCAAGGCCCATTCGCGGGTGTTTGTGCAGACAGTGCAATCGGCGGATTTCGCCGCGGCGGTGACGCTCACCGGGGATATCCAGGCGCGTGTGCAAACGGACTTGTCCTTTCGCGTGGGCGGCAAGATCATCCAGCGCATGGTCGATGTGGGCGACCGCGTCAGCGCCAGGCAAGTGCTGGCCAGGCTCGATCCCAAGGACCTGCAGACCAACGTCGATTCAGCCCAGGCCCAGGTCGTGGCCGAGCAGGCGCGGGTCAAGCAGACCGCCGCCGCCTTTGTGCGCCAGGAAAAACTCCTGCCCAAGGGCTACACCAGCCGCAGTGAGTACGACGCCGCCCAGGCGGCCTTGCGCAGCAGCCAAAGCGCGCTGGCGGCGGCCCAGGCCCAATTGGCCAATGCCCGCGAGCAACTGGGCTACACCGCCCTGATTGCCGAAGCCCCCGGTGTGATTACCGCGCGCCAGGCGGAAGTGGGCCAGGTGGTGCAGGCCACCGTGCCGATCTTCAGCCTGGCCCGCGATGGCGAGCGCGACGCGGTGTTCGACGTGTATGAGTCGCTGTTGGTGGAACCGGCCAATGATGACGTGATGACGGTCAAGTTGTTGGATAAACCCCAGGTGCAGACCACCGGCAAAATCCGCGAGACCACCCCGGCGGTGAACGCCACCAGCGGCACCTTGCAGGTGAAGATCGCCTTGAACACCTTGCCCCAGGGCATGGACCTGGGCGCCGTGGTCAGCACGACCCTGCATGCTCCGGCCAAGACCAGTGTCGAGCTGCCGTGGTCGGCACTGACCAAAGACCTCAGCGAACCCGCCGTATGGCTGGTCGACGGTGACGGCAAGGTGCAGTTGCACAAGGTCAGCGTGGCACGTTACCTCACCGGCAAAGTCATCATCGGTGACGGCCTCAAGGGCGGCGAAAAAGTCGTGGTAGCCGGTGGGCAACTGCTGCACCCCGGCATGGTGGTCGAGATTGCCCAGCCAGGAGCGCAGCCATGACGCGCCTGACGCTGATACTGGCCGCCGGCCTGTTGCTGGTGGCCTGCTCCAAGCAGGAATCGCCGCCGGAAGCGGTGCGCCCGGTGCTGTCGATGCAGGTGAAGTCCGAAGACCAGGAAACCCTCGGTCGCTTCGCCGGCACCATCCAGGCCCGTTACGAAAGCAACCTGGGTTTTCGCGTGCCGGGGCGTATTGCCCGGCGTGCCGTGGATGTCGGCGCCGAAGTGGAGAAGGGCGCCTTGCTCGCGGTGCTCGACCCCACCGACCAACAAAACCAGTTACGCGCCGCCCAAGGTGACCTCGCCCGCGTCCAGGCGCAGTACATCAATGCCCAGGCCAACGCGCGGCGCCAGCAAGAACTGTTCAACCGTGGCGTCGGCGCCCAGGCCCAGCTGGATGTGGCCCAGACCGACCTGAAAACCACCCAGGCCACCCTCGACCAGGCCCAAGCCTCGGTCAACCAGGCCAAGGACCAGCTCAACTACGCCGAACTGCGCACTGATCACGCCGGCATCGTCACCGCCTGGAATGCCGAGGCCGGCCAGGTGGTCAGCGCCGGCCAGCAGGTGGTGACCCTGGCGCGCCCGGACGTCAAGGAAGCGGTGATCGACCTGCCCGCCGGCCTCGCCGAACGCTTGCCGCCGGATGTGGTGTTTCTGGTCGCCGGGCAACTCGACCCCAGCGTCAACACCAGCGCCATCGTGCGCGAGATCGAACCCCAGGCCCAAAGCGCCACCCGTACCCGTCGCGCCCGTTTGACCCTGACCGAGACGCCTGCCGCGTTTCGCCTGGGTACCGCCATCAGTGTGACCTTGAGCACCGCCATCGCGCCGCGCGTTGAAGTGCCTCTCAGCGCGCTGCAGGCAGTGGACGGCAAGACCCGCATCTGGCTCCTCGATACGCAAAACCAGACCGTGCAACCGCGTGAGGTCAGTGTGATCAGCCGGGATGCCGACAGCGCCTTGCTCAATGACGGCGTCAAACCGGGCGAACGGATAGTGACGGCCGGGGTGAACAGCCTGACCCCCGGGCAGAAAGTCAAAATCGACGAGGACAGCCCGCGATGAAAGGCCGCTTCAACTTATCCGACTGGGCCCTCAAGCATCAGTCCTTCGTGTGGTACCTGATGTTCGTCGCGCTGCTGATGGGCGTGTTCTCCTACCTGAACCTGGGCCGCGAGGAAGACCCCTCGTTCACGATCAAGACCATGGTGATCCAGACCCGCTGGCCGGGCGCGACCCAGGACGAAACCCTCAAGCAGGTCACCGACCGCATCGAGAAAAAACTCGAAGAGCTGGACGCCCTCGACTATGTGAAAAGCTACACCCGGCCGGGCGAGTCCACGGTATTCGTGTTCCTCAAGGACACCACCAGCGCCAAGGCCATCCCTGAGACCTGGTACCAGGTACGCAAGAAGATCGACGACATTCGCGGCACCTTCCCCCAGGGCTTGCAGGGGCCGTCGTTCAACGATGAGTTCGGAGACGTGTTCGGCTCGGTGTATGCGTTTACCGGTGACGGCCTGTCCATGCGCCAGTTGCGCGACTATGTGGAGCAGGTGCGCGCCGAGATCCGCGCAGTGCCGGGGCTGGGCAAGGTCGAGATGATCGGCCAGCAGGACGAAGTGATTTACCTGAATTTCTCCACGCGCAAACTGGCGGCGTTGGGCATCGACCAGCGCCAGGTGGTGCAGAGCCTGCAATCGCAGAACGCGGTGACCCCCGCCGGGGTGATCGAGGCCGGCCCGGAGCGGATTTCCGTGCGCACTTCGGGGCAGTTCGCCTCGGAAAAAGACCTGGCCGACGTCAACCTGCGGCTCAATGATCGCTTCTATCGCCTGGCGGATATTGCCGACATCAGCCGTGGCTACGTCGACCCGGCGCGGCCGATGTTCCGTTTCAATGGCAAGCCGGCCATCGGGTTGGCGATTGCCATGCAGAAGGGCGGCAACATCCAGTCGTTCGGCAAGGCCCTGCACACGCGCATGGACGAACTCACCGCCGACCTGCCGGTGGGCGTGGGCGTGCACAAGGTCTCCGACCAGGCCGAGGTGGTGGAAGAGGCCGTCGGCGGCTTTACCAGCGCATTATTCGAAGCGGTGATCATCGTGCTGGTGGTGAGTTTTATCAGCCTCGGGATGCGCGCCGGGCTGGTGGTGGCGTGCTCGATCCCGCTGGTGCTGGCGCTGGTGTTCGTGTTCATGGAGTACAGCGGCATCACCATGCAGCGCGTGTCGCTGGGTGCGTTGATCATCGCCCTCGGCCTGTTGGTGGACGACGCGATGATCACCGTGGAGATGATGATCACGCGCCTGGAAAAAGGCGAAACCAAGGAACAGGCGGCGACCTACGCCTACACCTCCACGGCGTTCCCGATGCTCACCGGTACCCTGGTGACCGTGGCCGGTTTTGTGCCGATCGGCCTCAATGCCAGCTCGGCGGGGGAATACACTTTTACCCTGTTCGCGGTGATCGCCGTGGCGATGCTGGTGTCGTGGGTGGTGGCGGTGTTGTTCGCGCCGGTGATCGGCGTGCATATCCTCAGCGCCAACGTGAAACCCCACAGCGCCGAACCGGGGCGCATTGGCCGCGCGTTCAACGGCGGCATGCTCTGGGCCATGCGCAACCGCTGGTGGGCCATCGGCATCACCGTGGCGCTGTTCGCGGCCTCGGTGTTCGCCATGCAGTTCGTACAGAACCAGTTCTTCCCGTCGTCGGACCGCCCGGAAATCCTCGTCGACCTGAACCTGCCGCAAAATGCCTCGATCAACGAGACGCGCAAGGTGGTGGACCGCCTCGAAGCGATCATCCAGGACGACCCGGACATCTCCCGGTGGAGCACCTATATCGGCCAGGGCGCGATCCGTTTCTACCTGCCGCTGGACCAGCAATTGGAAAACCCCTACTACGCGCAGTTGGTGATCGTCAGCAAGGGCCTGGAAGAGCGCGGCGCCTTGATTGCACGCTTGCAGAAGCGCCTGCGTGATGACTTTGTCGGCATCGGCAGCTATGTGCAGCCGCTGGAAATGGGCCCGCCGGTGGGGCGTCCGATTCAGTACCGGGTGTCTGGCAAAGACACCGACCAGGTGCGCAAACACGCCATCGAACTGGCGACCTTGCTGGATAACAACAGCCACCTGGGCGAGATCATCTACGACTGGAACGAGCCGGGCAAAGTCCTGCGCATCGACATCGCCCAGGACAAGGCGCGGCAACTGGGGCTGTCGTCGGAAGACGTGGCGCAGTTGATGAACAGCGTGGTCAGCGGTGCGTCGGTGACCCAGGTGCACGACGATATCTACCTGATCAACGTGGTGGGCCGAGCGGTGGACGCCGAACGCGGCACGCCGGAAACCTTGCAGAACCTGCAGATCGTCACGCCTAACGGTGCCTCGATTCCGCTGCTGGCGTTTGCCACCGTGCGTTACGAGCTGGAACAACCGTTGGTGTGGCGCCGCGACCGCAAGCCGACCATCACGATCAAGGCCTCGGTGCGCGACGAGATGCAGCCCACGGACCTGGTGAAACAACTCAAGCCCGAGATCGATAAATTCAGCGCGGGGCTGCCCGTGGGCTACAAGGTCGAGACCGGCGGTACCGTGGAAGAAAGCGGCAAGGCCCAGGGCCCGATTGCCAGCGTGGTGCCGCTGATGCTGTTCCTGATGGCGACCTTCCTGATGATCCAGCTGCACAGCGTGCAAAAGATGTTCCTGGTGGCCAGTGTCGCGCCGCTGGGCTTGATTGGCGTGGTACTGGCGCTGATCCCCACGGGTACACCCATGGGCTTTGTGGCGATCCTCGGCATCCTGGCGCTGATCGGCATCATCATCCGAAACTCGGTGATCCTGGTGACGCAGATTCACGAATATGAGGTGGCCGGCTACTCGCCGTGGGAGGCGGTGGTGCAAGCCACCGAGCACCGGCGCCGGCCGATCCTGCTCACGGCGGCGGCGGCGAGCCTGGGCATGATCCCCATCGCCCGTGAAGTGTTCTGGGGGCCGATGGCTTACGCAATGATTGGCGGGATCATCATTGCCACCTTGCTGACGCTGCTGTTTTTGCCGGCGCTGTATGTGGCCTGGTACAAGATCCGCGAGCCGAAGAAAGAGCAGGTCTGATACATCTGCGGGGCTTTTGAGGGCGCCATCGCAGGTAAGCCAGCTCCTACATTTGGAATGCATTCACCCTGTAGGAGCTGGCTTGCCTGCGATGGCATTCTTAAGGTTTGCGCCACACGCTGGCCAACCACGGCTGCTGCTCCCGAGGCAACCCGGCCGGCCGGTAGTAATGCTCCAGCTCCACGAACCCGGCCGTTGTCAGCAGTGATTGCCACGCCGCCAGGTCGTGGTACGAGCCATAGCGCGGCCCGTTCCAGCCTTCCTGGTTCTCGCCCCGTGGGTTCGAGCTGAACAGCACGCCCCCTGGCTTCAACGCGCCATGCAACTGCTTGAGCACCCGTGGCAATTCCTGCTTGGGGATATGAAACAGCACCGCATTGGCGAAAATCCCATCGAAGCGCTCGGCAGGCAGATCCAGCTTGAGGAAGTCCTGCTGCAGCACTTCGCAACCGCTGTCTTCGCGCGCCATCTGCGCAAAGCGTTCGGAGCCGTCGAGCCCCACGGCGATGTGGCCCATGCGCGTGAACGTCTGCAAATCCCGCCCCGGCCCGCATCCGAAATCCAGCACGGTAAACGGTGGCGTGCCGTGGATATGTCGCAGCAACGCATCGATGTTCTGGCTGACATCGTGGTCGCGGGTGCCTTCGCGGAAGTCCTCGGCCACTTTGTTGTAGTGGCCGAGGGTGGTGGCAGTGATCTGGTCGAGGTCGTCGGGCTTGAGGGTCATGACGGGTAATACCGGGAGCTGAGATGGCCCGACTATACCTTGTGGCGAGCGGGCTTGCCCCGCGTTGGGCTGCGCAGCGGCCCCAGCTTTCAGCGCTTGTTCAGCACCCGCGCCAACCGATCGCCGCCCAATTGAATCACCGCCACCAGCACCACCAGCAGCACGATCACCGTGAGCATGATCTGCGTATCAAAGCGCTGATAGCCGTAGCGGTAGGCAATGTCACCCAAACCGCCGGCACCGATTGCCCCGGCCATGGCCGACGAGTTGATCATGGTCACCAGGGTGATGGTGAACCCGCCGACAATCCCCGGCAGCGCCTCGGGCAACAGCACGTGCCAAATGATGTGCCAGCGCCGGCAGCCCATGGCCTGCGCGGCTTCGATCAAACCGTGGTCGACCTCGCGCAGGCTCACTTCGGCAATGCGCGCAAAGAACGGCGTGGCAGCGATAGTCAACGGCACCACCGCCGCCCACACGCCATAGGTGGTGCCGACGATCAGCCGGGTGAACGGGATCAGCGCCACCATCAGGATCAAAAACGGAATCGAGCGGAACAGATTGACGAACGCCCCCAGCACCCGGTTCAGCGCCGGCGCCTGGTAGATGCCGCCTTTGTCACTGGTGACCAGGAACACCGCCAGCGGAATCCCCACCAGCAATGCAATCAGCGATGACACGCCGACCATCAGCAGGGTGTCGAGGGCGCCCTGGACTAAACGATCAAACCACATAGCCCAGCACCTCCACCTGTTGTGCCCAGTTCGCGGCGCGCGTGCGCAGCTCTTCGGCGTTGTGACTCGAGCCACTCACCGCCAGCAGCAGTTGCCCCAGGGCATGCCCTTGAATGCGTTCCACACCGCCTTGCAGCAACCGCACGCGACCGCCCAGGGCGCTGAACAACGCCGCCAGGTCGGGTTCGTCGCTAGAGCTGCCGGTGAGCTGCAAACGCAGGACCACGGCGGCCTCAGGCGATTGCGGCGTGACATGCAAACGGCTTTGCAGCTCTTCGGGCAGCCCGTGTTGCAGTGGCGCCAGCAGGGTTTTGCTCACCTCATGGTGTGGGTCGCCAAACACTTCCCACACCGGGCCTTGCTCGACGATGCGCCCGTGCTCCAGCACCACCACGCGGTCGCAGATGTCGCGGATCACTGCCATCTCATGGGTGATCAAGACGATGGTCAGGCCCAGGCGCCGATTGATCTCGCGCAGCAGGCCGAGGATCGACTGGGTGGTCTCGGGGTCGAGGGCCGAGGTGGCTTCGTCGCACAGCAGGATTTCAGGGTCATGCACCAGCGAACGGGCGATGCCCACGCGTTGCTTCTGCCCGCCGGACAGCTGCGCCGGGTAGGCCTTGTGCTTGTCCTGCAAACCCACCAGCTCCAGCAGTTCACGCACCTTTTGCTCACGCTGGGGCTTGGGTATGCCGGCGACCTTCAGTGGCAGTTCGACGTTCTGCCACACCGTCTTGGCCGACATCAGGTTGAAGTGCTGGAAGATCATGCCGATGCGCCGCCGCAGCGCCACCAGGTGGTCTTCGTCGAAGGTGCCGATATCCACCTGATCGATCAGCACCCGCCCGCTGCTGGGTTGTTCCAGGCGGTTGATGGTGCGGATCAGTGAGGATTTACCGGCGCCGCTGCGGCCGATGATGCCGAACACTTCGCCGCGCTGGATCGCCAGGTCGATGCCTTGCAGCGCATGCACGCGGCCGTCGTAGGTTTTGCCCAGGTTGATAAAGCGCACGTGGGCGCGGTTCAAGTGCGGGTGCAGTTCAGTCTGCTCGGCGGGCCTGGGCGCGGTGCCCAGGTCGCGCAGTCGGGCGTTGGTGGCGGTCATTTTTTAGCTTCCCAACCGACTTGGTAGAGCTTGCCGAGGGATTTATCCAGCGCCGCGCGTACCACTGGCGAGTGCTGGTAAATGTCGACGAACTTGATCAGCCGCGGGTCGGTTTTGCTCCTGGGCTGGATCACGAACTGGATCACGTATTCCGGGTGGTCGAGGCCGTCGAACAGCAACGCCGACTCGGCATCGAAGGTCTTGGACAGGCGGATATACGCCGGGTAGCCCTGCACCAGGTCGGCGTCGTCATAGGCGCGTACCAATTGCACGGCTTCCACTTGCAGGATCTTGAGCTTTTTCGGGTTGGCGACGATGTCTTCTTCGGTGGCTTTGTAGCCCACGCCTGGCTTGAGGGTGATCAGCCCGGCCTTGGCCAGCAGTTGCAGGCCGCGACCGCTGTTGATCGGGTCGTTGGCGATAGCCACGCTGGCGCCTTCGGGCAGGTCGTTGAAGCTTTTGTAGTGCTTCGAATACAGCCCGACGTTGTTGATGATGCCCGGTGCATAGGGCACCAGATCAAACCCGGCCGCGGCCTTGGCGTTTTCCAGGAATGGGATGTGCTGGAAGTAATTCACGTCGATATCGCCGGCCGCCAGGCTGACGTTGGGCGCGATCCAGTCGGTGAACTCCACCAGTTCGACCTTCAGGCCCTGCTTGCCGGCCTCGGTCACGGCGGCTTCCAGGGGAATCGCGAAGGCCGCGGTGGTGCCGACTTTGAGCGGTGCCTCAGCGGCGAACAGCGCCGAGCTGAACAGCCCGAAGGCCAGGGCCAGTGCTTTGACTGGGTGGGTGAGCAGGGTCTTTTTCATAATCGTATTCCAGTTATAGGAGCGAGGGGGACGCCTAGTTCTTGCTCGCGAAAAACTTGCAGGCGCTGCGGGGTATCAGGGGCCACGCGTGATCGTTAACGGTCTTCGCGAGCAAGCTCGCTCCTACAGGGGCCGTGTCGGTAGGTGGAGCCGGTGTGTTGTGCGGGCAAGCGGGCGCTGCGCTGGAAGACTTTTTCCCGCAGCGTTCCCGACGCATATTCGGTCTTGTACGAGCCGCGCTTCTGCAACTCGGGCACCACCAGGTCGATGAAGTCCACGTAGCTTTCCGGGGTCACGATGCGCGTGAGGTTGAAGCCATCCAGGCCGGTTTCGCTGATCCAGGATTCGAGTTCGTCCGCCACCTGTTCGGGTGAACCCACCAGGGTGATATAGCGCCCGCCCAGGGCGTGCTGCTCGAGCAACTTGCGCCGGGTCCAGTCGTTGTTTTGCAGGTTCTGGGTGGCCGACTGGATGGCGTTGCTCTTCACGTACTGGATCGGTTCGTCCAGCTCGTATTGAGCAAAATCAATCGCAGTGGACGCCGAGAAGTGCGCCACGCCGGCTTCGGCGCTGGCGTAGCTCAGGTACTCGGCATGCTTGGCCCAGGCCAGCTCTTCGGTGGCACCGACGATCACGTTAAGGCCCATGAACACCTTGATGTCATCCGGGTTGCGTCCGGCCGCTACCGCGCTGGCGCGCACCTTGTCCACCTGGACCTTGGTGGAGGCCTTGTTCTGCCCGCTGATGAACACGCACTCGGCATGCTGCCCGGCGAACAGCAAGCCCCGGTCCGAACTGCCGGCCTGGAACAGCACCGGCGTGCGCTGCGGCGACGGTTCGCACAGGTGATAACCCTGCATCTGATAGAACTCGCCGTGGTGCTCGACCTTGTGCACCTTGCCCGGCTGCGCATACACCCGCTGCTGCGGATCGTTGAGCACCGCGTCATCTTCCCAGCTGCCTTCCCAGAGTTTGTACAGCACCTGCAGGTATTCATCGGCCTGGTCGTAGCGCCGGTCATGTTCGACCTGTTCGGTAAGGCCCATGGCCTTGGCGGCGCTGTCGAGGTAGCCGGTGACGATGTTCCAGCCCACCCGGCCACGGCTCAGGTGGTCGAGCGTGGACATGCGCCGGGCGAACAGGTACGGCGGCTCGTAGGTGAGGTTGGCGGTGAGGCCGAAGCCGAGGTTGCGGGTTACGGCGGCCATGGCCGAGACCAGCAGCAACGGATCGTTGACCGGCAGTTGGATCGACTCCCTGAGCGGTACGTCGATGGCGTTCTGGTACACGTCATACACACCGACGATGTCGGCGATGAACAGGCCGTCGAACAAGCCGCGTTCCAGGGTTTGCGCCAGTTCGGTCCAGTACTCGAGGGTTTTGTACTGGGTCGAGGTGTCGCGTGGGTGCGTCCACAAACCGTGGTTGATATGCCCGATGCAGTTCATGTTGAAGGCGTTGAGCAGGATCTTTTTCTCGTTTTCAAAGGCAGCGCCATCAGATGGTCCCCCGCAGCGGCGGGTTTTCATCGTTGAGGTAGTAATTGCCTACCGCAAAGTACTTCCAGCGCACCGGGTCGTGCAGGGTGTGCACGCGGGCGTTGCGCCAGTGGCGGTCGAGCCCGTGTTCGGCCAGGGTCGCCTGGCTGCCGGCGAGTTCGAACAGGGTGCTGCCGGCGGCCAAGGCAATTTCGGTACTCAGGGCGCGCACTTCGGCCACCGCAATCGAGGCGGCGGCGACGGTCTGGGTGTTGCTGTCGGCCTGGGCGCGATCAAGGTATTCGCCTGCGCGCTCAAGCAAGGCTTCGGCGGCGTGCAGGCGAATGCTCAAGTGACCGAAGCTTTTCAGGGTCAATGGGTCTTCGGTGGCTTTGTCATTGCCGGCGTCGATCCACGGGCGGGTCTTGGTGCGTACAAAGTGCAGCGCGTCTTCAAAGGCGGCGCGGGCGATGCCGGTGTCGATGGCAGCGTGAAGGATCTGCGCCAGCGGGCCGACGGTGGTCGGACGCTCGAAGGCGCTCTGGAAGGGGATCACGTCGTCGGCGGCGACCCGCACGTTGTCGAACACCACCGAGCCGCTGCCGGTGGTGCGCTGGCCGAAGCCGCTCCAGTCGTCGATTACGCTCAGGCCCTTGCTGTCGCGGGGCACAAACGCCAGTTGCTGTACGCCGTGTTCATCCACCACTGCGGTGGGGATGCGTTGGGCGTAGATCGCGCCGGTGGCGTAGAACTTGCGACCGCTGATGCGAAACCCATCGCCGTCGCGCGTCATACGGGTGGTGCGGTCGTGGGCGGTCTTGGTGCCGAGCTCCGCCAGGGCGTTGCCGAAGCGCTGGCCGGCGAGCACTTCGGCGTACAGGCGTTGTTGCTGTTGCGGGCTGCCGTTCACGCGCAGCACTTCGAGGGCGTAGAAATGGTTTTGCGGGATCTGGCCCAGCGAGGCGTCGGCCTGGGCGATCAGTGCGATGACCTTGGCCAGGGTGACATTCGACACCCCCGCGCCGCCGTGTGCTTTCGGCACACTGATGCCCCACAGGCCGGAGCGCGAGAACACGTCCAGCTCCGGCAGCGGCAGGCGGCGTTCACGGTCGCGTTGGGCGCTGTCGCGGCGCAGGTCATCGGCCAGGTCGCTGGCGACAACAAGCGCCTGTTCGTCGCTGGTGATCACCGCGACGGGTTGAGAGAAAGTCATGGTTGTGCTCCAGAGGGCCGGTCGGTCAGATCCAGGAATGGCGTGCCGGCAAGGTGCCGTTCAAGCGATAGGCGCCCACCGCGTGATACTTCCAGCGCACCGGGTCGTGCAGGGTGTGCACCCGCGCGTTGCGCCAGTGACGGTCGAGGTTGAAGTCGGCGAGGGTGGCGCGGCTGCCGGCCAGTTCGAAGAGCTTTTCGCTGACCAGCAGCGCCACTTCGGTGGTCAGCACCTTGGCCTCGGCCACGGCAATCGAGGCACGGGCGGCGGACTGCGCGGTGATCGGCGCGGCGCTGACCTGGTCCAGCACTTGGCCGGCCTTGCGCAGCAGCGCTTGGGCGGCGTGCAGTTCGATGTTCAGCTTGCCGATATCGGCGATCACGTACAGGTCATCGCTGGCGCGCTCGACCTTGGCGTCGATCCATGGGCGTGAGCGTTCGCGCACGAAGGCGATGGTGTCGTCCAGCGCGCCACGGGCGATGCCGGCGTCGATGGCGGCCTGGATCAATTGCGAGACGGCGCCCTGGATATTCGGGGTTTCACCGATACGCCAGTTATCCACCACCCATTCGGCGTCCACCGGTACCTGGTCCAGCAGCACTGTGCCGCTGGCGGTGGTGCGTTGGCCAAAGCCGGACCAGTCGTCGACGATGCGCAACCCTGGCGTGCCTCGACGCACGAACGCCATGACCTGCTGGCCGTTATCGTTCAGCGCTTTGATGGCGACCCAGTGCGCAAACAATGCGCCGGTGGAGTAGAACTTCTGGCCGCTGATCACATAACCGTCGCCTCTGGCGGTGATGCGGGCCTTGAGTTGCAGGGTGTTTTGGGTGCCGCGTTCGGGGCCGCCATTGCCGATGCGCCAGCCGTCGAGCACGCTCTGGAACAGCTGCTTTTTCTGGCGCTCGGTGGCGCTGCCCTGCAACAGGTGCAGGATGCCGAAATGGTTCTGTGGGATTTGCCCGAGGGCGGGGTCTGCGGCGCTGATGATGGCGAACACGTCGGCCAGGGTCACGAAAGACACCTGCGGGCCGCCGTACTCGCGGGGAATGGAAATACTGCCGAGCCCGCTGCGGGTGAACTGTTCGATCTGCGCCCACGGCAACTGGCGCTGGCGGTCGCGCGTGGCGGCGTGCACGCGCGCGGCCCGAGCCAGTTCGTGGGCGGCGTGCAACGCCTGGGCATCGTTGCGCAGCACGGCGGCCGGCAATAACGGCGGCGCGACGTCCAGCTCACGCTGGGGAGGTGTGACAGCCAAATGCGTCATCAGCGCCGCTCCTTGGCTGCACCTGATGCTCTGGCGTTGTGCACTGGGGTAATCCTGACCATACCGACCTCGACTTCAATGAAATAAAAACAAAGATGTCCGGTGGTCCGGTTTATATACCCTAATCATGTTAAATAATTAAATAAACTAACTTTTTGGAATATGCATAGAAGGTCGGCTACCCCGGTTCGCAGGGCGAGCCGAGGGGGCGCGGTTGATAGACTCGCGCGCCACCGTTCGGGTGAGTTGGCGTGCCGGCGGCAATGCGCAGTGTGCGTGCCGGCGCCCAGCGTGAATTGTTGCCGACACGGTCCAGGATGCAGTACGTCACCTCCAGTCTGCTGTCATCACCCGCCTCCATGATCACCGTCGACGGCACCCATACCCGCACGGCCTCGCCCACGCCCTTGGCGGCGATGTTCGGCAGGTCCATGCGCACATCGCCCCAGCGCAGGGTGATGGCGTCGCCGGTGGACATGTTCAGGTACGGCTCGATGGTCAGCGGAACGCCGCGTCGTACCTGGCGACCGTTGACGCCATAGCGGCGAATGGTCTCGGGCAGTTCGACGGGGGCGAGGTTCTGGTTTTCGTCGCTGTACAAGGAGGAGGGCTGGCCGCCCGGGTACCGGGTTTTTACACGCACCCGTGTTATGGCCGAGCGCGCGGGGGCGCGACCGACTTGCATGACTTGGTAATGCACCTGGGCCAGGCCATCCTGCACGAAACTTTCCGGCACCCGCAGGTGCGTCGGCATGCCGGCTCTGCACGCGGTCACCCGGCGTGAGGCGGCAAAGCAGTTGTTCCAGAACAGCTCGATCAGGTCGCCCTCATCCATGCCGGGGTAGGGCGCGATATCCACCTGAAGTTGGGTGGCCGCCAGGGCGTTGAGGCCATATCGGCTCGCCTGGGGCAGCGTTGGGGCGGTGAGCATGGCCGGGGTTGCAGTGCGCGTCATAAGTAATCTCCTTGATGCAGCCAGCAGCAATCGTTCCGGCCTTTGACGCGGGTGCGCCGGGGGGCCGAAAGGAACGATTCAGTGAGTAGCCGGGATAGGATCCAATCCTCTGGGCGTTAGATAAGAGGGTTGGCCGGGGAGCGTCAATGGCGGCAAAAGGCTAAACGGCGAGTTCGGAGATATTCAGAAGGGTCCGACTGGGAGGGGGTATTTTGGTGTGCATGTGGCAGGGTGTTTTGCGCGTGCAGGCGAGAAACGCTTGTAGGAGCCGGCTTGCCGGCGAAGAACGACCAGACAACTCGGTAAACCTGATTGACCGCGTTATCGTTGACGATTTTCGCTGGCAAGCCAGCTCCTACAGGGGAGGGTATCAGTGGGCTAAAAACTTACTGAGGAACTGCCTGGTGCGTTCTTCCTTGGGGTGGGCGAACAATGCCTTGGCTTCGCCTTGTTCGACGATCACGCCCTTGTCGAAGAAGATCACCCGGTTGGCCACATCCCGGGCAAAGCTCATTTCATGGGTGACGATGACCATGGTGCGGTTCTCTTCGGCCAGGCTGCGGATGGTCGCCAGCACTTCGCCGACCAGCTCCGGGTCGAGGGCCGAGGTGGGTTCGTCGAACAGGATCACCTCCGGCTCCATGGCCAGCGCACGGGCAATCGCCACGCGCTGTTGCTGGCCGCCGGACAGGCGCCGCGGGTAGGCATCTTCCTTGCCCGCCAGGCCGACCCTGGCCAGCAGCTGGCGACCCAGCGCCAGGGCCGCCTCGCGCGGCATCTTCTTGACCACGATCGGGCCTTCGATGACGTTTTCCAGCGCGGTGCGGTGGGGGAACAGGTTGAAGTTCTGGAACACAAAACCCACGTGCTGGCGCAAGCGCCGCACCAGGCTCTGTTGCTGGTTGAGCGGTTTGCTGCCGTCGATCTCGATGTCACCCACTTTGATACGGCCGCTGGTGGGTTCTTCGAGGAAATTCAGGCAGCGCAGGAAGGTGGTCTTGCCGGAACCGCTGGGGCCAATGATGGCGACGACTTCGCCTGCCTTGACCTCAAGGTCGATGCCGTTGAGCACCACCTGACCGTTGAATTGTTTGGTCAGTTTTTCAACCACGATCATGCTTCAAGACTCCAGGTCATGCCGGTTGACCCGGTCTTCCAGGCGGTTTTGGAAGTGCGCCAGGATGCTCGCCAGTACCCAGTAGATCAGGGCTGCGGAGAGGTACATGGTGAAAATTTCGAAGGTGCGCGCCGACACCAGTTGCGCCTGGCGGAACAGCTCGGGCACCTGGATAGTGGCGGCCAGCGCGGTGTCCTTGACCAGGGAAATGAAGCTGTTGCCCAGCGGTGGCAGGGCCGTGCGCATGGCTTGCGGCAGGATGGCCCGGCGCAGGGTCTGCGCGCGGGTCATGCCGATACTGGCGGCGGCTTCCCACTGGCCACGCTCGATGGACGCGATGGCGGCCCGCAGGATTTCACAGGCGTAGGCCGCCATGTTCAGCGAAAAGCCGATCATGGCCGCCGGGATCGGGTCCAGCTCGATGCCCACCTGCGGCAAGCCGTAGTAGATCAAAAACAGCTGTACCAGCAACGGCGTGCCGCGAAAGAACGACACATAGGCCCGGGCAGTCCAGCTCAATAGCTTGAAGCGCGACAGGCGCATCAAGGCCAGGCCGAAGCCCAGCAGCAAGCCGAAGAACATCCCGCCAAGGCTGAGGATCACCGTGTAATACGCGCCCTTGAGCAGAAAGGGCGCGGAGTCGAGCGCGAGTTGGAAACCTGCTTCCATTATTGAGTGACGTCAGCGTTGAAGTACTTCTCGGACAACTTCTTCAAGGTGCCGTCGGCGCGCAGCTTGTCGAGGGCCTTGTTTATGGCGTCCAGCAGTTCAGGCTCGCCTTTGCGCAGGGCAATGCCGGATTCCTGGCGGGAGAAGGGGGCGCCGGCAGCTTCGGTGTCCAGGGCTTTCTTGGCGTATTCCAGGGCGGCCAGGCGGTCGATCAGGATGGCGTCGATACGGCCGATGCGCAGGTCCTGGAACTTGGTCGGGTCATCGTTATAGGTCTTGATAATGGCTTTTGGTTGATTGTCCTTGAGCCATTGTTCGTAGTTGGTGCCCAGGCCCACGCCGACTTTCTTGCCGGCCAGGTCGTCGGCGGTCTTGATCGTGTTGACGTTCTTCGTCAGCACCAGTGCCTGGATACCGGAAACGGTGTAAGGCGTGGAGAAGTCGTACTTCTTCTTGCGCTCTTCAGAGATGGTCACTTGGTTGACCACAGCGTCCAGGCGCTTGGATTCCAGGGCGGCGAGGATGCCGTCCCATGGTGTTTGCTGGAGCTTGACCTTCACGCCCAGCTCTTTGGCCAGCGCTTCGGAAAGTTCGACTTCGAAGCCCGCCAGTTTGCCTTTTTCATCCTGAAAGCTGAACGGCGGGTAGGTGCCTTCCAGGCCGATTTTGATCTCGCCGGCTTTTTTGATATTGCCCAGTTGCTCGCCGGCAACCGCCTGGCCCAGCAACCCAGCACCGAGTGCCAGGCCCAATGTGCCGACCAGCAATGTGCGACGTAATACAGAAATAGTCATGAAGAGCCCCTGTGTTTTTTATGTTGAGCGAAGCAGGTGACGCGGTAGTCGTATCCTGCCTTAAAGCGCGAAGCGCGTCTTCGCCTTCGGCGCGATGATAAAGCCGGTTTTTAAGACTTGAAAATAATATAAATTCAATTTGATATTCAGTTAAGGAATATTGGTTGGCTCAGTTGAAAACCGAGTCATAGGCAAACAGCGCGGGTGCCCCGCCGGTATGCAGGAATATGATCGGGCCGTCCTCGAACCGCTGCCGCCCGATACCGTCCAGCAAACCGGCCATGGCCTTGCCGGTGTAGACCGGGTCCAGCAACAGACCTTCCTGGCTGGCCAACAGTTTGATCGCGGCCAAGGTGCCGGCATTGGGTTCGCCATAGCGTGGGCCGAAGTATTCGTCCCACAAGGTCACCTTGAACGCGTCGGGAACTCCTATACCCAGCAACTCAGCAGTGCGCTCGGCCAGGCCTTGTACTTTCGGGAACTGCGCTTCCTCGGTGCGCGACACGGTGACGCCGATCACCGGCAGGTTCGGCAGCCCATCGCTCAGGCCCAGGGCCAGGCCACTGTGGGTGCCGGCGCTGCCAGAGGCCAGGACCACGGCAGCAAAGTCCAGGCCGCTGGCTTCGATCTGCCCGGCCAGTTCCAGCCCGGCGCGCACATAACCGAGGGCGCCGAGGGCATTGGAGCCGCCGATGGGCACCAGGTACGGCTTCTTGCCGTTGCTGCGCAGGCGCTCGGCGATGGCGTTGAGTTGGTCGTCGACGTTGTCGAGGTTCTCCACCAATTCCACTTTGGCGTCGAACAACTCCAGCAGCAGGCGGTTGCCATTGCCGAGATAGTTGGGGTCTTCGGTGCCGGTGGGGTTTTCCAGCAGGGCGACGCAGCCCAGGCCGAGCTTGGCGGCCAGGGCGGCGGTCTGGCGTACGTGGTTGGACTGGATGGCGCCGGCGGTGACGAGGGTGTCGGCGCCCTGGGCGATGGCGTCGGCCGCCAGGTATTCGAGTTTGCGCAGCTTGTTACCACCCATTGCCAGGGGCGTGGTGTCGTCGCGCTTGACGTAGACGTCCCTGCCCAGCCAGGCCGACAGCCGTTCGAGTTTTTCCAGGGCGGTGGCGCCGCCCAGCAGTTCCAGACGCTTAAAACGGTCGAGCTGTTGCTTGATCATGGCTACGCACGGTGGCTAAGGGATGCAGCGACTATAGGCAGGCACTTTTCATCGGGCAACCGGTTTGGTTATTTGCTCGGCATGATTGGTTATTAAGGCTGCTGGCTCGGCATGTCGTAAAGTGGTGGCCCCTTCAGCGGCGAGTGATAAGCGGCAAGCCTCAAGTTGATCGCGCTCAACTTGCAGCCTGTCGCTTGAAGTTTGCTACTGCGCCTCCCCATTTTCAGGAGTGACCAAGTTGAGCGAGCGATCCAGCCATTGGCAATTACAGACCATCGTCAGCCAGCTACGCGGTGCCCGGGACCAGTGGCGAGCGCGCAATGGCCGCTTGAGCGGCGAACATGGCGGCCGTGAATTACCGTCGCGCGAGGCCGTGGCACAGGTCCTTGAAGCGCTGTGCGGTGCGCTGTTCCCGATGCGCCTGGGGCCGGCGGATCTGCGCGAAGAAAGTGAAGACTTCTATGTCGGCCACACCCTCGACGTGGCGCTCAATGCCTTGCTTGCCCAGGCGCGCCTGGAACTGCGCTACGCCGCACGCCAGGGTGGCCAGGATGACAGCCAGATCGATGCGCATGCCATCCGCCTGATCCAGGATTTCGCCCTGGCCTTGCCGTCGTTGCGCAGCCTGCTGGACACCGACGTACTGGCCGCCTATCACGGCGACCCGGCGGCGCGCAGCGTGGATGAAGTGCTGCTGTGCTATCCGGGGATCCTGGCGGTGATTCACCACCGCCTGGCCCACCACCTGTACCGCGCCGGCTTGCCGTTGCTGGCGCGGATCATCGCGGAAATCGCCCACTCGGCCACCGGTATCGATATCCACCCTGGCGCGCAGATCGGCCCGAGTTTCTTCATCGACCATGGAACTGGCGTGGTGATCGGTGAGACCGCGATTATCGGCGAACGGGTGCGTATCTATCAGGCGGTGACGTTGGGCGCCAAGCGCTTCCCGGCGGATGAGGATGGCCAGTTGCAGAAGGGGCATCCCCGTCACCCGATCGTCGAGGATGACGTGGTGATTTATGCCGGGGCAACGATCCTCGGGCGCATCACCATCGGCAAGGGGTCGACCATCGGCGGCAATGTGTGGCTGACACGCAGTGTGCCGGCCGAGGCGAATATCACCCAGGCGAATCTGCAGCATGATGATGGCGCGCAGAAGTAGCTGAAGATTGCGCAAATCCCCTGTGGGAGCGGGCTTGGTCGCGAAGGCGGTGGGTCAGTTGATGTATGTGTCGGCTGCCCTGCCGCTTTCGCGAGCAAGCCCGCTCCCACATTTTTTATCTGCATTTCAAATCCAGGTCGCTGAACGATTTACCTCCCCCGTTCGTCATACCAGTACTTGAGCTAGTGTAGGAATTACCTGCCGCTCGGCCCTGCGATTAGTCCCAGACCGTCTATTTATGTTTAACTTGAACGTTCGTTCAAGTTAAACCCGGTGGTTCGCTGCCCGCTCACAACAGGAGGCTTACCTTTGCGGAGTCCGTTTTTCCCAGCCACATTTCACGTCCCAGGGGTGCATCGTTCATGAGTGCATCGTCCACCCCACCTAGCGGCCTGGTGCGCATGAATGCGCCGGTCTTCTACTTTGCCGCCACCTTTATCCTGCTGTTCGGCCTCACGGTCATCGCCATTCCGCAACAGGCCGGTGCCTGGTTGCTGGCGGCGCAAAACTGGGCGGCCAATACGGTCGGCTGGTACTACATGCTGGCGATGACCCTGTATCTGGTCTTCGTGGTGGTCACCGCGTTATCGGGCTACGGCAAGATAAAACTCGGTGCCGACCACGACGAGCCCGAATTCAGTTACTTGTCCTGGGCCGGCATGCTGTTCGCCGCGGGTATCAGCATCACACTGTTTTTCTTCTGCGTGTCCGAGCCCCTGACGCACCTGGTGCAGCCGCCCCAGGGCGCGCCCATGAATGCCGATGCCGCGCGCCAGGCCATGCAGGTCCTGTTTCTGCACTGGGGCCTGCACGGTTGGGGGGTGTTCGCGTTTGTCGGCATGGCCCTGGCGTACTTCGCCTACCGGCATAACCTGCCGCTGGCGTTGCGCTCGGCGTTGTATCCACTGATCGGCAAGCGCATCAACGGCCCCATTGGTTATGCGGTGGATGGCTTCGGCATTATCGCCACGGTGTTCGGCCTCGGCGCCGATATGGGCTTTGGGGTGCTGCACCTCAACTCCGGGCTGGACTATCTGTTTGGCATTGCCCATACCCAATGGATCCAGGTCGGCCTGATCACCCTGATGATGGGCGCGGCGATCCTGGTCGCGGTGGCCGGGGTCGACAAGGGCGTGCGGGTGATGTCCGACATCAACATGCTGCTGGCCTGCGCGCTGCTGCTGTTCGTGCTGTTCGCGGGCCCCACCCAGCATTTGCTCAACACCCTGATCCAGAACATCGGCGATTACCTCGGCGCGTTGCCGACCAAAAGCTTCGACGTATACGCCTACGACAAACCCAGCGACTGGCTGGGCGGTTGGACGGTGTTCTACTGGGCCTGGTGGATCGCATGGTCGCCGTTCGTGGGCCTGTTCATCGCGCGGATTTCCCGTGGGCGCACCATCCGCGAATTCGTGTTCGGGGTGCTGCTGATCCCACTGGGGTTCACCCTGGCGTGGATGTCGATCTTCGGTAACAGCGCCATCGACCAGGTGCTCAACCACGGCATGGCGGCGCTCGGTCAGTCGGCCATCGATGATCCGTCGATGAGCCTCTACCTGCTGCTGGAAACTTACCCGTGGAGCAAAACCGTTATCGCGGTGACGGTGTTTATCAGCTTCGTGTTCTTCGTCACCTCGGCGGATTCGGGCACGGTGGTGCTGTCGACCCTGTCGTCCAAGGGTGGCAACGCCGATGAAGACGGGCCGAAGTGGCTGCGGGTGTTCTGGGGCGCAATGACCGCGCTGGTCACCAGTGCCTTGCTGTTCGCCGGCAGTATCGACTCGCTGAAATCAGCGGTGGTGCTGACCTCGTTGCCGTTCTCACTGATCCTGCTGCTGATGATGTGGGGCCTGCACAAAGCCTTCTACCTTGAGTCGCAAAAGCAGATCGCCCAGTTGCATTCGCTGGCGCCGATTTCCGCCTCGCGCAAAGGCAAGGGCGGTTGGCGCCAGCGCTTGAGCCAGGCGGTGCACTTCCCATCGCGAGACGAGGTGTACCGCTTCCTTGAGTCGACGGTCCGCCCGGCGATCGAAGAGGTGACGGCGGTGTTTGTCGAGAAGGGGCTCTCGGTCGTGACCCAGCCCGACCCGTCCAACGACAGCGTCAGCCTGGAAATCGGCCATGGCGAGGAGCATCCGTTCATCTACCAAGTGCAGATGCGCGGCTACTTCACACCATCGTTCGCCCGTGGCGGCATGGGCTCCAAAGAGATCAACAACCGCCGCTACTACCGCGCGGAAGTGCACTTGAGTGAAGGCAGCCAGGACTACGACCTGGTCGGTTACACCAAGGAGCAGATCATCAACGACATCCTCGACCAGTACGAGCGGCACCTGCAGTTCCTGCACCTGGTGCGCTGAGCAAACGCTGAAAGGCCCCGGATGGGCGGGCATCCCGGCATTCCTTTCAGGTAGGTCTTTGCTGTAAAAGGAAGAGGCAGACTTAAGCGATTCAGCGGCTTAAAAGGCTTGGGAATAACCTTATTTCCAGGCCTTATTTGCCCCAAGCCCAGAGAGGATTCGATGACGTACATTGCTGCCGAAAACCGCTATGAATCTATCCCGTATCGCCGCGTAGGACGCAGTGGATTAGTGCTGCCGGCACTGTCCCTGGGGCTGTGGCACAACTTTGGCGACAGCACCCCGATCGACACCCAGCGCGCCCTGCTGCGTACCGCGTTCGACCTGGGGATCAACCACTTCGACCTGGCCAACAACTACGGCCCGCCCTATGGCAGCGCCGAGATCAACTTCGGTCGTTTGCTGCGCGAAGACTTCAAGCACTACCGCGATGAATTGATCATCTCCAGCAAGGCCGGCTGGGACATGTGGCCGGGCCCGTATGGCCAGGGCGGCGGTTCACGCAAATACGTGCTGGCCAGCCTGGACCAGAGCCTGCTGCGCCTGGGCGTCGACTACGTGGATATTTTCTACTCCCACCGTTTTGACGCCGATACACCCCTGGAAGAAACCGCCAGCGCCCTTGCTACCGCCGTGCAACAAGGCAAGGCGTTGTACATCGGCATCTCGTCTTACTCAGGCGTGAAAACCCGCGAAATCGCCGCGCTGCTCAACGAGTGGAAAGTACCGCTGTTGATCCACCAACCGGCCTACAACCTGCTCAACCGCTGGGTGGAAAAAGACCTGCTCGACACCACCGAAGAACTCGGTGCCGGAGTGATCGCCTTTACGCCGCTGGCTCAAGGGTTACTGACCGACAAATACCTCAACGGTGTGCCGGCCGACGCACGGGTCAATCGCCCGGGCGGCGGTTCGTTGCAGGCCAAGCATTTGTCCGAAGCCAACCTCGCCCACGTGCGCGCGCTGAACGAAATCGCCCAGCGCCGCGGCCAAAGCCTGGCGCAACTGGCCCTGGCCTGGACGTTGCGTGATCCACGGGTCACCAGCGCGCTGATCGGCGCGAGCCGGCCGGAGCAGATCATCGAGAACGTCGGGGCGTTGCAGAACTTGAGTTTCACTGCCGAGGAATTGGCGGAGATCGATCGGTTTGCGCTGGAAGGCGGGATTAACCTGTGGGAAAAGCCATCCACTGCTGAATAAGCTGACACTACCGGGTCCATTGTGGCAGGGGGGCAAGCCCTCCCACAATGGACCGAGTTCGGTCTTAGTTGCTGATCGCCAGGATGCTCGCCTGGTACGCCCCGACAAACACATCGAAGTCACCCACTTCGTTCTGTTCCAGCTCTGCCTGTTGGGCCAGCGACGTGCGCGCCAGTTCTTCAAAACGTGCCTGCTCTTCGGCCGCCAGCGGCTCCTTGCGGAAATGCTCGGCGTGCAGCTGGCTTTGGTGCAGGGAGAATTGCGCAAAGCTCTCTTTACGCTCGGCCATCGCCGCCAACACTTGGGCCGATGGTGTCAGCGATGGGTCTTTGACCTTCGCCAACTGAGCGTCCAGCGCCTGGCTGTGTTCGCTGATGCCGTGGCTCTGATCAAGCAGCGCGGCCAATGGTGCGATTTTCTCCAGCAACTCGCTGGCCCATTCCTTCATGTCCACCGCCTGGCCCTTGCGCTGCAACTGCAGGCCCGGACGACGACCTTGCTTGACCACGCTGAGGAAGTTTGCGGTGGCGTTGCCGCACTCGTTGTCGGCGAACAGTGGGCTGTCGTTCAGTGCGCAATACAGCAGGAACGCGTCGAGGAAGCGCGACTCCTGCAAGTCGATGCCCATCGGCAGGAACGGGTTGATGTCCAGGCAGCGCACTTCGATGTACTGGATGCCACGCGCCATCAGCGCCTGGATCGGCCGCTCGCCAGTGTAGGTCACGCGCTTGGGGCGAATGTTGGAGTAGTACTCGTTTTCGATCTGCAGGATGTTGGTGTTGAGCTGTACCCACTCACCGTCCTTATGGGTGCCGACTTCGACGTACGGCGCGTAGGGCGTTGCCACCGCCTTGCGCAGGCTGTCGGTGTAGCTGGCCAAGTCGTTGTAGCACGGCGTGAGGCCGGCCTGGGCGTTGCTCTGGTAACCCAGGTCGCTCATGCGCAGGCTGGTTGCGTAAGGCAGGTACAAGGTGTCGGGGTCGAGGACTTCCAGTTGATGCGAACGGCCGCGCAGGAAGCCGGCGTCCAGGGCCGGCGAGGCACCGAACAGGTACATCAGCAGCCAGCTGTAGCGACGGAAATTGCGGATCAGCGCGATATAGGCGTTGGACTGGTAGTCGCGGTCGGTGCCGACAAACCCTTCGGTTTCCTTGAGCAACGGCCATACCTGTTCCGGCAGGGAAAAGTTGTAGTGGATGCCGGCGATGCACTGCATGGTCTTGCCGTAACGCAGAGCCAGGCCCTTGCGGTACACGTACTTGAGCTGGCCGATATTGGAGGTGCCGTAGTAGGCAATCGGAATATCTTCCTCGGCCGGCAACGGGCATGGCATGGACGGGCTCCACAGGTATTCGCTGCCGAGCTTGGAATAGGCAAAGCGGTGGATCTTGTCCAGGCTGCTCAGGGTATCGGCCGGGTTGGGCAGGGCTGGGGTGATGAACTCGAGCAACGATTCCGAGTAGTCGGTGGTGATCTGTTCATGGGTCAGCGCGGCGCCCAGGGTTTCGGGATGCGGCGTTTGCGCCAGGCGACCCTCACTGGTGACACGTAGGCATTCCCGCTCGATGCCATGCAAGCAGTGCTCTAGCAGGGAGAGGTGTTCGCGCTTGCCGAGCAGGGCCAGGCGGCGGTTGAGAAGTTCGCTCAAGTTGGATTCCTTCACGCATCAGTCGCCCCAATATGGGGGTGGGCAGGACGGTCTACAAGGGTGAAGTTAAAACTGGCGTGATCGCCTGGTTTTGAGTCGATTTGACCTGTATTGAAAAAGCCTACTTCACTCCATGAATTTGGCTATAGCACGGAAGGAAAATTCCGACGCCGTTATCGCAGCGCCGAAATTAACTCAAATCGCGGGTAGAGAGCTATAGGACAGCGAACGTGCCCTGTGCTTTTGCGACAAGTCTGTCGTCCTGATACACATCGGCTTCGACCACCAGCGTGCGCCGGCCGGTGTGAATCACCCGGCTGGTGCACAACACCTCACCGTCTTCCACGGCGCGAATGTAGTTGATCTTGCATTCGATGGTCGCGCTCTTCTGGTCAAAACCATGGGCGCTGGAACAGGCCAACCCCATCGCGATGTCCACCAGGCTGAAAATCGCTCCGCCATGCAGCTTGCCCGAGCGGTTGCGCAGGTGTGGCTCCAGGGTCAGGGCCACCTCGGCAACACCTTCTTCCAGGCGTTGCAGGCGGCAGCCGATCAGTTCGCTGAAAGCGCTCTGGGTAACGCCAGCGGGGATTTCCATCAGCGTTTCTTCAACTGTTTGGCGTTGGCGAACAGCGAGGCCATCGCGTTATTGCTTGGCGCTGCGGTCGTGGTTTCCTTGCGCGGTGCGGTGTTTTGCGACTGACGCGGCGCCGAGCCTGGGCGGGCACCACGGGCGCCGTCGACTTTCTCGCCGGGGGTGTCGCTCATGCGCATCGACAGGCCCACGCGTTTACGCGGGATGTCGACTTCCATGACCTTGACCTTGACCACGTCACCGGCTTTCACCGCTTCACGCGGGTCCTTGATGAACTTCTCCGACAGCGCAGAGATATGCACCAGGCCGTCCTGGTGCACGCCAATATCCACAAAAGCGCCGAAGTTGGTCACGTTGGTGACCACGCCTTCGAGGATCATGCCCGGTTGCAGGTCCTTGAGGTCTTCGACGCCGTCCTGGAACTCGGCGGTTTTGAACCCCGGTCGTGGGTCACGGCCCGGTTTTTCCAGCTCTTGCAGGATGTCGGTAATAGTGGGCACGCCGAAGGTTTCGTCGGTGTACTTCTTCGGGTCCAGGCGCTTGAGGAACGCGGCATCGCCGATCAGCGAGCGGATGTCGCGGTCGGTTTCGGCGGCGATGCGTTGCACCAACGGGTAGGCTTCCGGGTGAACGGCTGACGCGTCCAGTGGGTTGTCACCGTTCATCACGCGCAGGAAACCGGCCGCTTGTTCGAAGGTTTTTTCACCCAGGCGGGCGACTTTTTTCAGCGCGGCGCGGGTCTTGAAGGCACCGTTTTCGTCACGATGGGTGACGATATTCTGCGCCAGGGTGGCGTTGAGGCCGGAGATCCGCGCCAGCAGCGCGACGGAGGCAGTGTTCACGTCCACGCCCACGGCGTTTACGCAGTCTTCCACCACCGCATCCAGGCCGCGCGCCAGCTTGAGCTGCGATACGTCGTGCTGGTACTGGCCGACACCGATGGATTTCGGGTCGATCTTCACCAATTCGGCCAGCGGGTCCTGTAGGCGGCGGGCAATGGACACCGCGCCACGGATCGATACGTCGAGGTCCGGGAACTCCTTGGACGCCAGTTCCGACGCCGAGTACACCGAAGCGCCGGCCTCGGAGACCATGACCTTGGTCATTTTCATGGCTGGATATTTTTTGATCAGCTCGGCGGCGAGCTTGTCGGTTTCACGGCTGGCGGTGCCGTTGCCGATGGCGATCAGGTCCACCGAATGTTTGGCGCACAGCGCAGCCAGGATCGCGAGGGTCTGGTCCCATTTGTTATGGGGCACGTGCGGGTACACGGTGGCGTGGTCCAGCAGTTTGCCGGTGGCATCGACCACGGCCACCTTGCAACCGGTGCGCAGGCCCGGGTCGAGGCCCAGGGTGGCACGCGGACCGGCCGGAGCGGCCAGCAGCAAATCGTGCAGGTTGTGGGCGAAGACGTTGATCGCCTCGGTTTCGGCGGCGTCGCGCAACTCGCCCAGCAGGTCGGTTTCCAGGTGGGTGTAGAGCTTGACCTTCCAGGTCCAGCGCACGACTTCGCCGAGCCACTTGTCTGCGGGACGGTTCTGATTCTGGATGCCGAATTGTTGCCCGATCATGCCTTCGCACGGGTGCATGGTGCCTGGCAGCTCGTCACCGACTTTCAGCGAGGAGCTGAGAATGCCTTCGTTACGGCCACGGAAAATCGCCAGTGCGCGGTGGGACGGCATGCTCTTGAGCGGTTCGTCGTGTTCGAAATAGTCGCGGAACTTGGCGCCTTCTTCCTCTTTGCCGGCGATGACACGGGCGCTGAGGATGGCTTCCTGTTTCAGGTAGTTACGCAGTTTTTCCAGGAGGCTGGCGTTTTCGGCGAAGCGTTCCATGAGGATGTACTTGGCGCCTTCGAGGGCGGCCTTGACGTCGGCGACGCCTTTTTCGGCATCGATAAAGCGCGCGGCTTCGGTTTCCGGGGTCAGCGACGGGTCGTTGAACAGGCCGTCGGCCAACTCGCCCAGGCCGGCTTCCAGGGCGATCTGGCCCTTGGTGCGACGCTTCTGCTTGTAGGGCAGGTAAAGATCTTCGAGGCGGGTCTTGGTGTCGGCAAGCTTGATATCGCGCTCAAGCTGCGGGGTCAACTTGCCCTGCTCCTCGATGCTGGCGAGGATGCTGATGCGCCGTTCGTCGAGTTCTCGCAGGTAGCGCAGGCGCTCTTCCAGGTGTCGCAGTTGGGTGTCGTCGAGGCTGCCGGTCACCTCTTTACGGTAACGGGCGATGAAGGGCACCGTGGAGCCCTCATCCAGTAGAGCGACGGCCGCTTCGACCTGTTGCGGGCGTACACCGAGTTCCTCGGCGATGCGGCTGTTGATGCTGTCCATAAAACCACCTGAAATTCTGAAAAGCAGCCCGCAGGCCATAAAAACAAGGCCTTGCGCGGCTGGTTGAGCGGCCCGACTGGCGCCGCTACCTGGGTCAAGAGGCTGCCTGTTGACCCTCGAAATCGAAAAAATCACGACAAGCGGGTAAAAAAAGCCCGGCAGTAAATGGTAACGATCTGACGTTGCCCTGCACGACGGCGCCGCATTATAACCAGCGTTCTGTCCTTGAGGGGTACTGCGCCAACGGTTGTAGGGCACGGGTTCGCTGGCAGTAGAGGAAAAATCTGCTAACAATGCACACGGTGCGTATAACGGCAGCTAAGCCATAATGCGCGCCGAGATAAGAGGAGCATCCAATGAGCAGCACTGCACAAACTGCTGAAGGCGAAAAAATTCTCATCGTTGATGACGATCCGGGGCTGAGCAGCCTGTTGGAGCGATTCTTCAACTCCAAGGGCTACCGTGCCCGCGCGGTGCCGAACACCGAGCAGATGGATCGTCTCCTGGGGCGCGAAGTATTCAACCTGGTCGTGCTCGACCTGATGCTGCCCGGCGAAGACGGCCTGACCGCCTGCAAGCGCCTGCGCGGCGCCAACAACCAGATTCCCATCATCATGCTCACCGCCAAGGGCGATGAGCTGAGCCGCATCAAAGGCCTCGAACTGGGCGCTGATGACTACCTGGCCAAGCCATTCAACCCGGACGAGCTGATGGCGCGGGTCAAGGCCGTATTGCGTCGCCAGGCGCCGCCGGTACCCGGCGCGCCGGGCAGCGAAGACGAAAGCGTCACCTTCGGTGATTACGAGCTGTCGCTGGCGACCCGCGAACTCAAGCGTGGCGATGAAGTGCACATGCTCACCACCGGTGAATTCGCAGTGCTCAAGGCCCTGGTGATGAACGCACGCAAGCCGCTGACCCGCGACAAGCTGATGAACCTTGCCCGTGGCCGTGAGTGGGATGCCCTGGAGCGTTCCATCGATGTGCAGATTTCCCGTCTGCGGCGGATGATCGAACCAGACCCGTCCAAGCCACGGTACATCCAGACGGTATGGGGCGTAGGTTATGTATTTGTGCCGGATGGCACCGCTACAAAGTGACCGATGACTTGCAGGGGCGGGTATCCCGGTGTTTGACTCCATGAGGGGTGACCGGGTGCCCGATGTCTGCAATTCTGCGAGCGCCGCTCGTTCCTGCAAGGTGTCCAGCTGTCATTTATGAAAACCCCGCTGTGGTTCCCACAAAGTTTCTTCTCCCGCACCCTTTGGCTGGTGTTGATCGTCGTTCTGTTTTCCAAGGCACTCACGCTGGTTTATCTGTTGATGAACGAGGACGTGCTGGTGGATCGGCAATATAGCCACGGTGTCGCGCTGACGCTGCGCGCCTATTGGGCCGTTGACCCCGAGAACCGTGAAAAGGTCGCCAAGGCATCGACGCTGATCCGTGTGGACGGTTCCGGGGTGCCTGAAGGCGAGCAGCATTGGCCGTACAGCGAGATCTATCAGCGCCAGATGCAGGCGGAGCTGGGAGAGGACACCGAAGTTCGATTGCGCATGCATGTTTCGCCCGCCCTGTGGGTGAGGGCTCCAAGCCTGGGGGATGCGTGGATCAAGGTGCCGCTTTATCCGCACCCGTTGCGCGGGCAAAAAATCTGGAACGTGCTGGGCTGGTTCCTTGCCATCGGTTTGCTTTCCACTGCCTCGGCATGGATTTTCGTACGTCAGCTCAACCAACCGCTCAAGCGCCTGGTGTTTGCCGCACGGCAACTGGGCCAGGGGCGCAGCGTGCGCCTGCCGGTCAGCGACACGCCCAGTGAGATGACCGAAGTGTACGGCGCATTCAACCAGATGGCGGAAGACGTCGAACAGGCCGGGCGCGAACGCGAGCTGATGCTGGCCGGCGTGTCGCACGACCTGCGTACACCGTTGACCCGTTTGCGCTTGTCCCTGGAGTTGATGGGCAACCATACCGACCTCACCGATGACATGGTTCGTGACATCGAGGACATGGACGCGATTCTCGACCAATTCCTGGCGTTTATCCGCGACGGCCGTGACGAGGTGGTGGAAGAGGTCGACCTGACGGACCTGGTACGCGAGGTGGTGGCACCCTACAACCAGAATGGCGAACAGGTGCGTATGCGTCTGGAGCCGATCCAGCCGTTTGCGTTGCGTCGGGTGTCGATGAAGCGCCTGTTGAACAACCTGATCGGCAACGCCTTGCACCACGCAGGGTCCGATGTGGAAGTGGCTGCATACGTGTCCGGCGACAGCGCTGCACCTTATGTGGTGCTGAGTGTGATGGACCGGGGTGCAGGGATCGACCCGGCGGAGCTGGAAGGCATCTTCAACCCATTTACCCGTGGCGACCGTGCTCGGGGTGGCAAGGGCACCGGGTTGGGGCTGGCGATCGTGCGACGGATCGCTTCGATGCATGGCGGCAATGTTGAACTGCGCAATCGCGAGGGCGGTGGCCTGGAAGCGCGGGTGCGCTTGCCATTGGGGTTGATGTTGCCGAGGGGGGCGGTATAGGGACAGCCGCAAGTCGCAAGCTTAAAGCTGCAAGAGAAAGGTATGTCGCTTTTGCCCTTTCTTGCAGCTTATAGCTTGAGGCTGCCCACTGCTTCTCTAGCCCTTGCCTTTGGTCCTGGTCATATTCGGCCCGCCACTCTTCTCCAAATGCTGAATGATGATCCCCGCCACATCCTTGCCCGTGGTGGTCTCGATCCCTTCCAGGCCCGGTGACGAATTCACTTCCATCACCAACGGGCCGTGGTTCGACCGCAGAATATCCACACCCGCCACGGCCAGCCCCATCACCTTGGCCGCCCGTAGCGCGGTCATGCGTTCTTCCGGGGTGATCTTGATCAGGCTGGCACTGCCGCCTCGGTGCAGGTTGGAGCGAAATTCACCAGGCTTGGCCTGGCGCTTCATCGCCGCAATCACCTTGTCGCCCACCACGAAGCAACGGATATCCGCGCCGCCGGCTTCCTTGATGTATTCCTGCACCATGATGTTTTGCTTGAGGCCCATGAACGCTTCGATCACGGATTCGGCCGCCGTCGCGGTTTCACACAGCACCACGCCGATACCCTGGGTGCCTTCCAGCACCTTGATCACCAGGGGGGCGCCATTGACCATCTCGATCAGGTCCGGGATGTCGTCGGGGGAGTGGGCAAAACCGGTGACAGGCAGGCCAATGCCCCGGCGCGACAGCAGTTGCAGCGAGCGCAGCTTGTCCCGTGAGCGTGCGATGGCTACGGATTCATTAAGGGGGCATACCCCCATCATTTCAAACTGGCGTAGCACGGCGCAGCCATAGAACGTCACCGAGGCACCGATACGCGGGATCACCGCATCGAACCCCTCCAGCGGTTTGCCCCGGTAGTGGATCTGCGGCTTGTGGCTGGCAATGTTCATATAGGCACGTAACGTGTCGATCACCACCATTTCATGGCCACGTTCAGTGCCGGCCTCGACCAGGCGGCGGGTGGAATACAGACGCGGGTTTCGCGACAGCACAGCAATCTTCATGCAGCACCTGGGGCAGAAATAGTAGAGACCGGGAACACCGGCTTGTCTTGAACGTACTTGACGCCGGGGTTGACCACCAATTGGCCGTCAATCAACGCCTTGGAACCGAGGAGCAGGCGGTAACGCATGGCCTTGCGGCAGGCCAGGGTGAACTCCACCCGCCATACCCGATCACCCAGCGCCAGAGTGGTGCTGATGACATAGCGCACCTGCGCATGGCCGTTGGAGCTCTTGATGGTTTTCATCGTCACCAGGGGCGCTTCGCAGCGGCGGTGACGCAGTTGCACCACGCTGCCCAGATGCGCTGTAAAGCGCACCCATTTCTCTCCGTCGCGCTCAAAGGGCTCGATATCGGTGGCGTGCAGGCTCGAGGTACTGGCACCGGTGTCGATCTTCGCGCGCAGGCCTGCCACTCCCAAGTCGGGAAGTGCCACCCATTCACGCAGACCCACAACGGTCAAATGGTCAAATGTCTTCAATATAGGTAACCGATCAGTTCGCCCAGGCCTGAGGTGAAACCTCGGCCAGGGCATTGAATGCGGGTTTGGCGAACCAGTAGCCCTGCATCAGAAATATTCCACAGTCGAACAGAAAGTCTCTCTCTCCGGGCGTTTCGATGCCTTCGGCAATGACAGTAACCCCCAACTGCTCACAGATTGTGACAATCCCCCGGACGATCACCTGGCGGACACGGTCCTGGTCGACATCACGAATCAGCGCCATGTCGAGTTTGATCAGGTCAGGTTGGAAATCGGCCAGCAGGTTCAACCCCGAATAGCCCGCGCCGAAGTCGTCGATGGCTGTCATGAAGCCGAATTCGCGGTATTCACGCAGAATATTCATCAAATGGCGATAGTTATCTATGTGCTCGCTTTCCAGGGTCTCGAAAATCAGTTTGTTCAGCGGGAAATTGTGCACGCGAGCCGCCTCCAGTGTGCTGCGGATGCACAGCTCCGGACGGTATACGGCATTGGCCATGAAGTTGATGGAAAGGCGAGTTTGCATCCCCAGGGCTACGGCGCTGGCAATGGCCTGCGTGCGGCAGCGCTGGTCGAAGCGGTAGCGATTGCTATGGTTGACTTGCGCCAGTATCGACATTGCCCCTTCACCCTTTATGCCACGCACAAGGGCCTCATTGGCAAAGATCGAATGGTCCCGAAGGTCTACGATTGGTTGGTAGGCGAAAGCGAAGTCGAACCCCAACGGCTCGCTTTGCTGGCAACCCACGCACCGCTGGTCTGGCGAGGTAAGTGAAACGGGAAAGTCGGTCACGGCATATCCTCGCGAAAGCAGGGTGCTACCTGGCGTATCTTAGGTGAGCCTTGGGGTTTATGCGTCGAAGGTTTTCAACGGTAAAGTTGCGACATTTTTCAGAGCGAGGAATTCAAGTGGCTCAAAAGCAGGAAGAGGAGGAAAAGGTCCGGTTGGACAAGTGGCTGTGGGCTGCGCGTTTCTATAAAACCCGTGCCCTGGCCAAGGCGGCCATCGAGAGTGGCAAGGTGCATCATCGCGGTGAGCGCTGCAAACCGGGCAAGGAGCCACGGGTGGGTGATGAGTTGCAGATTCGCATCGGCTTTGACGAAAAGACCGTCGTGGTCCAGGCGCTTTCCATCGTGCGGCGCGGCGCGCCTGAAGCCCAGGCGCTGTACGCCGAAACCGAAGCCAGCATCGCCAAGCGTGAAAACGCCGCGGCCATGCGCAAGGCCGGCGCCACAGGCATGACCACCGATGGCAAGCCAAGCAAGAAGCAACGCCGCGACTTGTTCAAGTTTCGCGGCAGTGGCAATGATGACTAGTTATGGGGGAGAGGGGCTGGCACCCTCTTCCCGGGTTATTGCGCGTCTCTTACGGCGCTGAGCCGGCCGATCAGCGGCACTCGCTGAAACACCCCGAACACGGGTGCCGTCAGCCGCAGCAAGAGTGCGGACGCTGTTGCCGCAAACGGCGTGTAATACCCCCAGCCCAATGCCAACAGCGCGAGCAAGACGCCGCCGATGTAATCGTCCTGCCCCCAATGCGCCCCCGCGACCAGGCGCGGCATCATGAACAACACCGCCAGGCCCCAGATCACCAGGACCTGGGCGATGCGCTGGGCAAACACCGTCATGAACATCCCCCAGATCAACAGCACCGAAGCATGATCCCCGGGGAAGCTTTGGCTGGAGCGGTCCTTCAGTTCCCAGGCCTTCTCCAGCCCCGGGAAAAAGTCACTCATCTGAATCGCCCCAGCGATCACCATCGAAGGACTGCTGTGTTGCCAGCCCATCTGCGCTGCCAGTTTGGAAAACAACATTCGGATGAACAGCAACAGCAACAAAATGCCGACAAAACCTAACAGCGCCTGGCGTACCTGCGCGGCCTTGAACACCCAGTCACCGCGAACCAGCAGCGTCAGCAGGATCACCCCGACCACTGCATCGAACGGCCGCAAACTGGCCACAGCCCACATATGTAGCCAGGTTGCGTTGGTTGCCAGCGGGTCATTCAGCAGATGAAACAACCACTCGTCGAAAATCAAACACAGCCTCTGCCCGGTGGGCCAGAGCCAAAAACACAACAGCCCGATAGCGAGTAGATTGCAAAGAGCCCATCGCCGGAGGTTCCACTTGGCTTGGAACAAACCCGGATTGTTCATAAACTGTCCCTCTTCACTCTATTCAGCTCTCTGTTTCCAGGAGAAAGCTGCACCATGATGGTGCTAAAGCGTTTAAGTTTATAAACCTTGTAATCAATTTGTCATCAATTCAGATACCCAGACCTATGACTGATCTACCGGATACCGACTTCACCCAACGCTTCATCTTCGACGAGAGCGACGCCCGCGGCGAACTGGTCTCGTTGGAGCGCAGCTACGCCGAAGTCCTCGCCAAGCACCCCTATCCGGAGCCGGTCGCGCAACTGCTCGGGGAACTGATGGCCGCTGCCGCGCTGCTGGTGGGCACCATGAAGTTCGATGGCTTGCTGATCCTGCAGGCGCGTTCCGAAGGCCCGATTCCGCTGCTGATGATCGAATGCTCCAGCGCGCGCGAGATCCGTGGCCTTGCCCGTTACGAGGCCGACCTGATCGCCCCGGACGCGACCCTGGCCGACCTGATGCCCAATGGTGTCCTGGCGCTTACCGTCGACCCGACCGTGGGTCAGCGCTACCAAGGCATCGTCGACCTCGATGGCGATACCCTCTCGGACTGTTTCACCAACTATTTCGTGATGTCCCAGCAAGTGGGCACCAAGTTCTGGCTCAATGCCGACGGCCAGCGTGCGCGTGGCCTGTTGTTGCAACAGCTGCCGGCCGATCGCATCAAGGACGATGACGATCGCGTTGAAAGCTGGCGCCACCTCACGGCCCTGGCCGGCACCCTGACCGCTGAGGAACTGCTGGGCCTGGACAACGAAACTATCCTGCATCGGCTCTACCACGAAGAGGCCGTGCGCCTGTTCGACGCACAGTCGCTGCACTTCAATTGCAGCTGCTCGCGCGAGCGTTCGGCCAATGCCCTGGTCAGCCTGGGCCTGGAAGATGCGCAGAATCTGGTAGTGGAGCACGGTGGCAATATCGAGATCGACTGCCAGTTCTGCAACGAGTGCTACCTGTTCGATGCTGCCGATGTCGCCCAGTTGTTCGCCGGCGCAGGTATCGACACGCCTTCCGACACCCGCCACTAAAACGTTTAAGCACAGGTAAATCACCTGACAAATGCCGGATTAGAGGTGTTCTGACGGGAGGGCCCTACTTTTTTGGGCTTTTCTGGCATAATCCGGCCCACTTTTTTCGCGGTAGTAGTGCGCGACTTTCTACTACAAAACGTTTGGAGCACTCGGCCACAGGCCGACGGGGAAACTCATGACGCAAGCCAATAACGCCGTATACACCGATCTGAGTGTTGACGATCTGGTCAAAGAAGCCCTGCAGCGCGGTGAAGGCGTGCTTGCCGATACCGGCGCGCTGGTCGTAACCACCGGTCACCGTACCGGTCGTTCGCCGGTCGACCGTTTCATCGTTGAAGAGCCTTCCACCCAGGACGCCATTGCCTGGGGCCCGATCAACCGCAAGTTCCCCGCCGACAAATTCGATGCCCTTTGGGCTCGTGTAGAAGCGTTCAACAACGCGCAAGAGCACTTTGTGTCTCACGTGCATGTAGGGGCTTCCGAAGATCACTACCTGGCCGTGAAAATGACCACCCAGACTGCCTGGCAGAACCTGTTCGGTCGTTGCCTGTTCATCAACCCGCCCCAGTACAACCCGGCCGGCCGTGATGAGTGGCAAGTGCTCAACGTGGCCAACTTCGAGTGCGTGCCCGAGCGTGACGGCACCAACTCCGACGGTTGCGTGATTCTCAACTTCGCGCAGAAAAAAGTACTGATCGCTGGCATGCGTTACGCCGGTGAAATGAAGAAAGCCATGTTCTCGGTGCAGAACTTCCTGCTGCCGGCCTCCGACGTACTGCCGATGCACTGCGCCGCGAACATTGGCGAAGCGGGCGACGTGACCCTGTTCTTCGGCCTGTCCGGCACCGGCAAGACCACCCTGTCGGCCGACGAAAGCCGTTACCTGATCGGTGACGACGAACACGGTTGGGGCGAAGGCGTGGTGTTCAACATCGAAGGCGGTTGCTATGCCAAGTGCATCGACCTGTCCGAGAAGAACGAGCCGGTTATCTGGAAAGCCATCAAGCACGGCGCGGTACTGGAAAACGTGGTCATCGACGACGCCAAGCACGCCGATTACGCCGACGTGAGCCTCACCCAGAACAGTCGTGCCGCCTACCCGCTGGAACACGTGGCCAAGCGTTCCGAGAAGAACCTGGGCGGCGAGCCAAACGCGGTGATCTTCCTGACCTGCGACTTGACTGGCGTACTGCCGCCCGTGTCGATCCTCAGCGAAGAACAGGCGGCCTACCACTTCCTGTCCGGCTACACCGCACTGGTGGGCTCGACCGAAATGGGTTCGGGCAGCGGCATCAAGTCGACCTTTTCCACTTGCTTCGGCGCGCCATTCTTCCCGCGTCCGGCTGGCGAATACGCGGAGCTGCTGATCAAGCGCATTCGCGGTTTCGGCTCCAAGGTCTACCTGGTCAACACCGGCTGGACCGGCGGCGGCTACGGCGTTGGCAAACGCTTCAACATCCCGACCACTCGCGGCGTGATTGCAGCGATCCAGAGCGGTGCGTTGATCGGTGCGAAAACCGAACACCTCGACACCATCAACCTCGACGTGCCATTGGCCGTACCGGGTGTTGAAACCGGCCTGTTGAACCCACGCAACACCTGGGCTGACAAGGCTGCCTACGATGAAGCGGCGAAGGCGCTGGCTGGCCTGTTCATCGAAAACTTCAAGAAGTTTGAAGTGAGCGATGCGATCAAGGCTGCGGGTCCTAAGTTGTAAGATTTGCGAGTTGTGAAAAAGCCGCCTCTTGTGGGGCGGCTTTTTTATGCGCGAAAGGTTAGTCAACGATATGCAGAACCACCGCACCAACCAGTACGCTTGCACGGTCTGTTTTGAGCGCGGATCAGCAGATTAGCGCAAACCAATGTGGGAGCGGGCTTGCTCGCGAAAGTGGTGGATCAGTGAAAAATATCCAGCCTGATACACCGCCTTCGTGAGCAAGCCCACACACACATTTGACTCTCCGCGTTCCTTAAATCAACTGAGGTTCTCCAGCGTTTGGGTGTCCCAGCTGTGGGTCTTGATCGCCAGGTAGAGCATGCCGATGGTCAGCGGTACCTTCTCGCCGCGCCCCTTGGCTCGACGCTTGAGGAACACGTCAAAAACCGGCGGGTTGAAGTAACGATAAGTGTCGTAGTCGCCCAGGTCGAGGGCGAATTCCTGCTCCAGCGCTTCCATGAGTTGCTTGGCTTCACCGCCATCACAGCCCAGATCGAAATTGAGCGAGGTTTGCAGGCGAAGGGTCTTGTGTTTCGGCAGGCCGATTTCTTCGTGCAGCAGTTGCAGGAGTTGCTGCATGACGGGGTCTTCGGGGAAGTTGGGGGCGAGATTCATGGTGGGGGCACGCAGGAGTAGGTGAGGGGGATGGTTGCGTTGGAGGCGATATTGGTTTCGGGTGATCAGCAAGCGAATGCCGTAGCTGAAAGCGAGTACCGGAATGCTGTCCAAGTGTAGCTCGGTTATCCAGCGCGTGGCGCCCAACAATAGCGCCGGACCTGCAACCACGAGGGCGGTGCCGGCGCATGTTCTGAAGGCAGGACGCTTCATCTTTCTGTCGAGCAAGACGGCCAGTACGACAAGGATGATGAGGAAAACCCAAGGAAAATACTCGGTCATCGTTTCACCCGTATTGGTGCTTTGAAGATGACGCCTTAGTGTCCAATGTGTTGAGTCCTTTCTATGTTCACGGTTTTTGTCGAGACAGTTGAGAAGAAGCTAGTTTCGGACAAACCACGGGGAATTATGTAGAGGGTCAAGTGGGTGGTTGAAGTAGTTTGGGAAAAGGATGTCACGGCGTTTGAAGGTTTCTTACAGCGGTTTCCGGCATTTATGGCTTGGCAGCGACGCCAGAGGTGAAACTGGCCAAATATGGGCGCTGGACTTGCCCTAATGCCAGTCAGTTAAGCGCAGATCTCCTTTCGGCTGGCTTGCCCACGTGCCGCTGCTCGGCAGGGGAACTGACCGGTCACTTCTGTAGGTGCGAGGGGGACGCCTAGTTCTTGCTCGCGAAAAAACCGAGAACGCCGCGGGGGGTCAGGTCTACCGCGTTATCGTTGACGTTCTTCGCGAGCAAGCTCGCTCCTACAGTGGTACATGGCCGGCCGCCTGCGATGACGGTAGGTCAGGTATGAAATTGTTGCCTGATGCTCCGCTATCGCAGGCAAGCCAGTTCCCACAGGGTTCAGGTGTGTGCCTGACCGGGCGCTGCTTGTAGCTGTACGTGTTGCGCGTCTTCCAGCAAATCACAGCCGTCCTGGACGAGCAGGTACAAGGCGTTGGTGATGTGGGAGATGGTTTAATCGTTTGTGGTTCAATCAGACACTGACAGGCCTACTGATACACCGCTCAAAAATCGCCTCCAGCCCCCGATAATCACACGCCACCGCGTCAATATTCGCCGGTATCCAGGCCGCATGTTTCACCAGCCACCAGTTCACCGAAAACCCTGCATTCACGATGAGCTGTTCGAACAAAATCCGCTACGCCCGGCCGTTGCCTTCGCGGAAGGGGTGGATAACGTTGAGGTCGCCATACGCTTGGGCAATCTGCGTCACCAGTTCCGCCTGGTTCGCGCCGACAAACCAGTTAGCCACTTCCATATGCCGAATGATCTTTGCCGCTTCCGGCGGGATGCGTTCCGGGGTGCAGAACAGTGTGTCGCCTTTCTGGATGTTGACGCTGCGCAGCTCACCGGCCCAGTCGTAGAGTTCGCTGAACAAGGTGCGGTGGATGTATTGCAGGCGTTCGAGGTCATAGGGCGGCGGGAAGAGGGGGAAGGCCGCCTACGGCGATTTCAGATAATTCTCGCTCGGCCTGGTGCAGGCGGTGTTCGTCGAGCAAATCGAGGCGGTTGCGCAGGACGCTGCTACCGGGATAGCAATACGGATCCTGGCCCACTCCGTATTTGTCGAGCATCAGCGTGGGGTGTTGCGGTACTTGGCAAGGACGGCCTCGCGGGTCGGCAGGGATTTGTCGACATCGGCCGGTTGGGTGTCGAACCCTTCCAGGCGCAGGCTGGCCAGGTAATTGGAACGGCGGATCTTGTGGTAATGATCCTGCTTTTGCTCAAACGTCGGTTCGCTCATCGCAGCGTACTCCTGGGTAGCAAGGCTTGATTGTAGCGCAATGCTTCAGCGGGCAGGCAGGATAAAACTACGTCACATTCTGTATAAAAAATCCGCCAGCGGCCGCTATTCAGCGTATGTTTCACCGCAAAATCTTGTAGGGCGATTCCGCCCACTACTTAAAGGGAGTTAAGCATGGGTTTGCTTCGTGTCGCTTGGGCGATGTCATTGTGTGCGGTGGCTTTTTCGATCCAGGCTGAGCAATTGCCCATCGAAGTGCTTAGCGCGGTGGTCAAGGACCAGAAAATCGCCGACGCCGAAGTGCTGCTGCAGCGCAACGGCGCGCAGAACGTGGTGGGCCGCACCAACGCCCAGGGCCAAGTGACCTTGACCAGCGAGGCGGCCGACGATGCCAGCAATCTGCTGATTATCAAGAAGCCTGGCTATTCCAACCTGGTGGTGAAGTGCCCCTGCGCGGGCATGACCTACGCCATCAGCCCGGTCATGGAAAACCTTGACGGCCTGCGCGTGGTGCTGACCTGGGGCAAGACGCCGGATGATCTCGACTCCCATATGATCTTCCCTGGCAACAATATCTATTTCGAGAACAAAACCGGTACCGACGCCGAGCTGGACGTGGATGACACCGACAGCTATGGCCCGGAAACCATCACCCTGCAGAAGAAGCACTACGGCGAAAGCTACGTTTACGCGGTGCATGACTACAGCAACGGCGGCAATCCAGGCTCGCGCCAGTTGTCCAACAGCGAAGCCAAAGTGTTCGTGTACATGGGCCAATCCCTGGTACGCACTTACTACGTGCCGAAAAACCGCAGCGGTAACCTGTGGACGGTATTCCGCATGACCGGCAGCGGCGACTTCCAGGACATTAACACCTTCAGCGGCGTCACCGTGAATGCCGCGAATGTGCTCAACGAAGTCAAACCGTTGCTGGATGACAATGTTGCGGTCACGGCTGTGGCCGTCAGCTCTTCCGCACAAAGCGATGCGAAGCGTCTGAACGTACAAGGCGAAACAGCCTATCAGGCAGGTAACCTGGACCAAGCCATCGAGCTGTTCCGTCAGGCGATCGACCTGGACAATGGTTTCGGTAAAGCCTACGGCAACCTTGGCCTGGCCTACCAGAAAGCCGGCAACACCGCCGAGTCGATCTGGGCCAACCGCAAGGCCATTGCCCTGGCGACGGGTGCCAATGCCGCGACCGTGCGTGCTGGCGCCTACTACAACATTGCGCGGATCTACGAAGCGGCCGGCCAGTTCCCGGATGCATTGCGTCATTTCCAGCTGGCCAAAGAGCAGAAGGCCAACCCGGTGTACGACACGGCAATTGAGCGCGTGCAGAACCGCTGATGTGTTTGTAGTACAGCGCTAAAAGATGTGGGAGCGGCTCGCTAGAGCCAGCTCCCACATCTGATTTTGTGTTTTCAATTGGCCCTGGGCCATCTCCCCACCCTGTGTATCATCCTGTCTCTTTTTTCCATGCGACCTTTCTCGATTCGCTGCGCTTTCCGGGCTATGTTTTTGAGCCACAGTCAGCGGTCAATGGAGTGACAGCCTTATGCACGACACCCTCCAGCAGGTCTTTGGTTATCCACAGTTTCGTTTGGGCCAGGAACAAACCGTCCGTGCGGTGCTGGCCGGTCGTTCGGCGGCGGCTATTTTTCCGACGGGCTCGGGCAAGTCCCTGTGTTACCAGTTGTCGGCGGTGCTGCTGCCGCATCTGACTGTGGTGGTGTCGCCGCTGCTGGCACTGATGCAGGACCAACTTGGTTTTTTGCAGCGTCATGGCATTTCGGCGGGCAGTATCGATTCGGCCCAGAGCCGCGATGAGGCCAACGACGTCATGGCGCGTGCGCGTTCGGGCGAGCTGAAAATCCTGATGATTTCCGTGGAGCGTTTGAAGAACGAACGCTTTCGTAATTTCCTGCAAAGCGTGCAAATCTCACTACTGGTGGTGGATGAAGCTCACTGTATTTCCGAATGGGGCCACAATTTCCGTCCGGACTACTTGAAGCTGCCGGACTACCAGCGCCAGTTCAATATCCCCCAGGCGCTGCTGCTGACGGCTACAGCCACGCCGAAGGTGATTGTCGATATGCAGGCGAAGTTCGCCATAGCACCGGACGATGTGGTCACCACGGGCTTCTACCGGCCCAACCTCAACTTGCTGGTCGAACCGGTGAGCGGAGCCGACAAACGCAAACGGCTGGTCGCCTGGATGAACGAGCGAGCCAACCAGCCGAGCATTGTCTACGTCACCTTGCAAAAAACCGCCGAGCAGATTGCCGAACACTTGAACCGCAACGGCATCCAGGCCGAGGCGTATCACGCCGGTCTGCCCCACGACAAGCGCGAGGGCATCCAGCAGCGCTTCATGGGCGGGCAATCCAATTGCATCGTTGCCACCATCGCGTTTGGCATGGGCATCGACAAAAGTGACATTCGCAATGTGGTGCACTTCGACCTGCCCAAATCCATCGAGAATTACAGCCAGGAAATCGGTCGCGCGGGGCGTGATGGCCAGGCGTCCGATTGCCTGGTGCTGGCCAACCGCGACAGCCTCAACGTGCTGGAAAACTTCGTATATGGCGATACGCCCGAGCAGGATGGCATTCGTCGGGTGCTGGAGGACTTGCAGGCCGCGCGGGGCGATGGGCAGTGGGAGTTCTTGCTGAGGGCGCTATCGGACCACAGCAATATCCGCGAACTGCCGCTCAAGACGCTGCTGGTGCAACTGGAGCTCAAGGGCGTGATCGCGCCGCGCTACGCGTTTTATGCCGAATACCGTTTCAAATACCTGATCGAGCCTGACGCCTTGCTGGCACGGTTCTCTGGCGAACGGCAGCAGTTTGTCGCGGCGATCATCCAGGTGTGCAAACGCGCGAAAACCTGGGCGACGGTGGATTCGACACGCTTTACCAACAGCATAATGCCGGGCGCAGCCGCGTGGTGAAGGCGTTGGATTACTTCCAGGAGCAGGGCCTGATCGAGCTGGAAAGCAAGCAGATGACCGAGGTCTACAGCCTGCTGGATACGGATTTCGATCCACAGGCATTGGGCGTCGAGTTATACACAGGCTTCAAGCAGCACGAGGTGGCGCAAGTCGCGCGAATTCACGCCATGCTCGATCTGTTCGCTACCGAGCAGTGCCTGGGGCAACGCCTGGCCCGGTATTTTGGCGATGAAAATGCTCCGCAGCGCTGTGGGCATTGCTCGGTGTGCCACGGTCATGTCGCGCATTTGCCGGCACCGCCGAGTCTGTCGCCGCTTGTGGATAAAAACTTCATGGGACTGTGCGGTGATTTTATCCACAGGCATCATGAGCACACCGGGCATTTGCCGGGTGCCGAGCGCCTGACACGCTTTCTCTGCGGCATCAGTGTGCCGTTGTTTACCAAATTGAAGGCGCGGGGTATCCCAGGTTTTGCCGCGCTGGAGGACTACCCCTACGTCGAAGTACGCGAATGGGCCGAGGTCCATTTGAATGAGCTGTAAACCCACTTTCACGAGACGTGCCCATGCCTGACTCAGTGCCACACCGTGCCGATTACCCTCACTTCCAGCCGATCATTACGCGCTGGCACGACAATGATGTGTATGGCCACGTGAATAACGTCACCTACTACAGCTTCTTCGACACGGCGGTGAATACCTACCTGATCGAGCAAGGCGGGTTGGATATTCATGAGGGCGAGGTGGTGGGGTTTGTGGTGAGTTCGGCGTGCGATTACTTCGCGTCGGTCGCCTTTCCCGAGCGTATTGAAATCGGCCTGCGGGTGGGCAAGCTGGGGAACAGCTCAGTGCAGTATGAGTTGGCGGTGTTCAAGGCTGGCCAGGAAGAGGCCTGTGCGGCCGGACGTTTTGTGCATGTGTTTGTGGACAGGGGCACGAACCAGCCGGTGACGATTCCTGGAATGTTGCGCGAGGCGTTGCAGCGGTTGGTGATGTGACGCCGCGTTTGCAGGCGCAATGGACACCCAATGTGGGAGCCGGTCTTACCCGCGATGGCGCAGTGTCAGGCAATACTTCTAAACCTGATCCACTGCTATCGCGGGCAAGCCCGGCTCCCACATGAAATGGGCTGTGCTCTTCAGACTGCGTATGGATCAGTCGCGGTAGCGATGCTTGTTCTTGCGATGGCCATAGGCATGGCCCCGGCCTGGATGGTCGTCGCGGTAGTAGCGACGGTCGTCACGGCCACGATAACGGCGGTCATCGTCATCGCTCTTGTTGCCCATGTAGTTGCCCAGCGCACCGCCCGCGCCACCGCCGGCTGCGGAGCCGACCAGTGCGCCGGTGCTGCCACCCACGCTGCGGCCTACGACGTTGCCGCCGGCTGCGCCCAGTGCGCCGCCAATGGCGGCTTCGCCGCGGCTGCGCTTGTCGGCACCGACCGCACTGCCGCCTGCGCCACCCAGGGCCGCTCCGATGGTAGAACCGGTGTTACCGCCCAACTGCTGGCCAACGACAGAACCTAGAACCCCGCCCAATGCGCCGCCCACACCGGCTTCGGTGGTGCCACCGGCCATGGCTGCGCCACTGACCAGGCCAAGGGACAACAAGAGAATCGAGGAGAACTTCATTCGGGAAACCTCAAGAGGATGACGGCGCGATCCTGAGGCTGTGTCGAGATTGTGACAATAGAAATCCGACCAATAGCACGAGTTGTACACAATTCTCTAAGTTACTGTTTTAACTACGGAACTTAAGAGATTTTTGCGAGTCATTAGCTACTTCGGAACGGCCGCTTTTATACAAAAGCGGCCTTTTTTTGTGTGCGAAATGATCGGTCAGGCCGAACGCGACATGATCAAACCGCTCTCGCTCGCCGCTTCCAGGCGAATCGCCACAAACTTCGACGTCGGCGTATGGCTGCCATCGCCGGTGCTCTCGAGCGGTACCAGCGGATTCACTTCCGGGTAATAAGCCGCTGCCTGCCCCGCCGGAATATCAAACGCCAGCAAGGTAAAGCCCTTCACCCGGCGCTCACGCCCGTCTTCCCACAGCGATACGATGTCGGCCTTCTGCCCCGGTTTGAAGCCCAGGCGAATGATGTCGGCTTCGTTCACGAACAATACGTCACGCTGGCCTTTGACCCCACGGTAGCGGTCGTCCAGGCCATAAATAGTGGTGTTGTACTGATCGTGGGAACGCATCGACTGCATGATCAGGTCCGGTACCCTGCCGGTGGCATGGGTGCGTTCATGGATCAGGTCTTTGGGCAGCCTGTTCGGGCGGAAGTTGGCGCGGCCCGATGGGGTGTTCCAGCGGCGTGCCCCGGCGGAGTTACCCAAATAGAACCCGCCTGGGTGTTGGATCTTTTCGTTGAAGTCCTTGAAGCCTGGGATGGTGTCGGCGATCAGGTCGCGGATGCGCCCGTAGTCAGCCACCAGCCAGTTCCAGTCCACGGGTTTGCTGCCCAGGGTGGCAGCGGCGATGCCTGCGAGAATCGCCGGTTCGGACTTCATCAGCTTCGACAGCGGTTGCAGTTGGCCGTTGGAGCCGTGGACCATGCTGAACGAGTCTTCTACCGTGACTGCCTGTGGGCCTTCGGCCTGGATGTCGATGTCGGTACGGCCCAAGCAAGGCAATATCAGCGCGTCCTTACCGTGCATCAGGTGGCTGCGGTTGAGCTTGGTGCTGATCTGCACGGTCAGGTCGCAATTGCGCAGCGCCTCGAAGGTGCGGGTACTGTCCGGCGTGGCTTGGGCGAAATTGCCGCCCAGGCCGATAAACACTTTGGAGCGACCTTCAAGCATGGCGTGAATGGCTTCGACCACGTTGTGGCCGTTGGTGCGCGGTACCTGGAACTGGAAGCGACGCTCCAGAGCATCGAGGAACGCCACCGGTGGGCGTTCGTTGATGCCCATGGTGCGGTCGCCCTGCACGTTGCTGTGACCACGCACCGGGCACAGGCCTGCACCTGGGCGGCCGATATTGCCGCGCAGCAGCATCAGGTTGGCGATTTCCTGGATGGTCGGCACCGAGTGACGGTGCTGGGTGATCCCCATTGCCCAGCACATGATCACGTTCTTGCCTTTGGCATACATGCGCGCCGCTTGCTCGATCTCCACCAGGGGCAGGCCGGACTGCTCGGCGATTTCATCCCATGAGGTGTCATCGATCTGGCCGAGATAATCCAGCACGTTGGTGGTGTGCTCATTGAGGAAGTCGTGGTCGAACACCGCTTCTTTGCCCTCGGCCTGGGCCTGGCGTTCCCACAGCAGCAGGAACTTGGCCATGCCGCGCAGGATCGCCATGTCGCCACCCAGCGCCGGGCGGAAGTAGGCAGTGTTGGTCGGCTTGTCGCCGTTGGTGAGCATTTCCAGGGGATGTTGCGGGTGCTGGAAGCGTTCCAGGCCGCGCTCTTTGAGCGGGTTGATGCACACCACCTGGGCGCCGCGTTTCACCGCCTCGCGCAGGGGTTCGAGCATGCGCGGATGGTTAGTGCCGGGGTTCTGGCCCCACACGAAAATCGCATCGGCATGTTCGAAGTCATCGAAGGTCACGGTGCCTTTGCCTACACCGACGCTTTGCGCCAGGGCTACGCCGCTGGCTTCGTGACACATGTTCGAGCAATCCGGGAAGTTGTTGGTGCCGTAGGCGCGTACGAACAGCTGGTACAGATAGGCCGCTTCGTTGCTGGCCCGGCCCGAGGTATAGAACTCGGCCATGTCCGGGCTCGGCAGTGCGTTGAGGTGTTTGCCCACCAGGTCGAACGCCGCTTCCCAACTGATGGGGGTGTAACGGTCGGTCTCGGCGTCATAACGCATCGGCTCGGTGAGACGGCCCTGATACTCCAGCCAATAATCGCTCTGCTCCAACAACGCCGTGACGCTGTGCTTGGCGAAGAATGCGGCGTCGACGCGGCGCTTGGTGGCTTCCCAGTTGACCGCCTTGGCGCCGTTTTCGCAGAACTTGACCATGCCGCTTTCCGGCGAGTCGCCCCAGGCGCAGCCCGGGCAGTCGAAGCCGCCGTTCTGGTTGGTCTTGAGCATCATGCGCAGGTTTTTCAGCGCGTTGTCGCTGGTCAGCCACGCCTGAGCCACGCTGATCAGCGCGCCCCAGCCGCCCGCCGGCCCTTTGTACGGCTTGTAGCGCGGGGTGGGGGTTTGGTCGGCTTGATGATGATTGCTCACGGCTGATTCTCCATCGCAGGGCTGTAGACCCGCGGCGCACTTTTCTGCGGCAGGTGGATAAGGTTGAGGTTATGCCGGCGTGCCCACTGCAGGGCCAGGCCGGTGGGCGAGGACAGGCTGACCAGGGTCTGGATACCCGCCCGCAGGACTTTCTGGATCAATTCGAGACTGCAACGGCTGGTGACAATCGCCAGGCCGCCATCGGTCGGTATCTTTTGGCGGATCAGCGCACCGATCAATTTATCCAGGGCGTTGTGGCGGCCGATGTCTTCGCGGCCCAGCAGCAACTCGCCCTGGTTGTTCATAAACACGGCGGCATGCACTGCGCCGCTGTACTGGCCCAAGGGTTGGAACGCGCTGATGCGTTGGCGCAGGCCGTCGAGCCATTCGGCCGGTGGCAGCGGCGCGCCGCGAAGCACCTTGAGGTCCGGCAGCGCCTGCTCCAGCGCTTCTACGCCGCACAGCCCACAGCCGCTGGTGCCGGCCAATTGGCGGCGTTGCTGTTTGAGGTTCCAGAACGCGCGGCTGGAAATCTGCACCTGTGCGTATTGGGCAGAGCCCTCACCACTGAGTTTCAGGTCATAGATGTCGCTAACGTCGTCGATAATGCCACTACCGATACTGAAACCGACGATAAAGTCTTCGAGGTCGGTGGGCGTCACCAACATCACTGCCTGGCTGATGTCGTTGTAGGCAATCGCCAACGCCACCTCTTCCGCCAACGCGGTGCTGGCGCCGAGAGTGTGTTCGAGCGTGCAATATTGGTAGCTCTGGCTGGCGACGGGCGCGGGCGTTTCGAGAGCGGGCGCCGCGCAGGCTGGGCGCTTGGCGTTCATGAGGCAGTACCACCGGCGGATTGATCAGTGTTTAGACTAGGCGCGACAAAGCGTCGCGTCTAATTGCCAGTACTGATCTACCGATAGATGACGTCGATCAAGACTCTGTTTGCGATTTCTGATACAGCGCGAAACACGCCTCGGCCAACGCCGAGCGCGGTGCGCTGCGTCGCATGATCAGCCCCAGGCGGGCGAGTGTGTGAGCGTCTTCAATGGGTTGCAGGCGCAGGTGCTCGGTGAGCGCATCCAGGCCACCGTCCAACGGCATCACTGCGCAACACAGGCCGCCATGCACAGCTTGTAACAACTGATGCACCGCGTCGGTTTGTAACAGCGGCTGCGGGTGCAGGCCGCGGCTGTGAAAGTTGTGGTCGATGGACTGACGGAAGTGCATACCGCTGGTGAGCATGCCCAGCGGCAACTCGATCAATGCTTCCCAGCTCAGCGGTTTGTCGCCAAAACTGAAAAACCGCTGGTCGTAAAGCAGGCCCATGCGGGTTTCACCGAGGGCCAGGGAGTCGAAGCGCTCGTTGTCCAGGCGCTCGAGGTAGGACACCCCCAGGTCCAGGCGATTGCTCGCCAGCTGTTCCAGAATCTGTTCCGAGCTGAGCGCCGAGAGCTCAAAGCGCAGGCTGGGGTGTGCTTTATGAAGTTGTTGCATCAGCATCAGGGGATCGAAGCTCGACAGCGGTACCACGCCCAGTCGCAAAGTCCCCACCAGGTTGCCACGGCAGGCCGCCGCCTCGGCTTGCAAGCCGTCGTAGGCCGCCAGCACCGTGCGCGCCCAGGCCAGCACGCGTTCGCCGGGAGCGGTGAAACCCTCGAAACGTTGCCCGCGATTGACCAGGGGCAAGTCCAGCTCTTCTTCAAGACTGCGCAGGCGCATCGACAGCGTCGGCTGGGTAATGTGGCAACGCGCGGCCGCCTGGCCGAAGTGACGGGTTTCGTCGAGGGCGATGAGGAATTTCAGCTGTTTGATGTCCATCTTCGCTCCAGGGCTTATTCCAATGGCGGGGGGATTCTAGCGCGTTTGGGTCTTTGGTCGGGCTGGAACCCAAGTCTTTGGGGCTGGTCTAGTCTTGGGCATCTGGAAACCAAATCCTAAGGAGAGCGCACCATGAGCATTTTCAGCTTTATCAAAGAAGCCGGCGAAAAAATTGTCGACCTGCTGACGCCGGGTAATGCCAACGCGAGTGAGCAGTTGAAGGACCACGTGGCCAAGGTGGGGTTGGGCAACCCGAATGTGCAGACCACGGTTGAAGGCGACAAGGTGACCGTGACCGGCGAAGTCGCCACCCAGGAAGAGAAAGAGAAGATTCTGTTGGCGCTGGGCAATATTGCCGGTGTGGCCACTGTAGATGACCAGATCAGCGTAACCGGCCCGGCAGTAGCGGCAGCCCGGTTTGTGGTGGTTAAGAAGGGCGACACGCTGAGCGCGATTTCGCTGTCGGTATACGGCAACGCCAACCTGTACAACAAGATATTCGAGGCCAACAAGCCGCTGTTGTCGCACCCGGACAAAATCTATCCAGGCCAGACCCTGCGTATCCCTGAGTAATACGCAGATCAAAAAGATGCGGGAGCGAGCAAGCCCGCTCCCGCATTTGATTAGAGTTCGCCGATGAGGTCCCGGTAGTCTTCGACTGCCGTAAATTCCGCGGTGTCTTTGGGCCCTTTACGACTGTCCGGCTCCTTCACCGCCAGCAAATGCTTCACACCAAACTCCCGCGCGCTACGCAGAATCGGCAAGGTGTCGTCGATAAACAGACTGCGCGCCGGGTCAAACTGGATGTCGGCGTGCAAGGCATCCCAGAATTGCGGGCTTTCCTTGGCGAAACCGTAGTCGTGCGAGCTGATCAGTCGTTCGAAATACGGCGCCAGTTCAATTCGTTCCATCTTCAATGACAGCGAATCGCGATGGGCGTTGGTGATCAGGATCACACGCTTGCCGGCCTGCTTGATCGCCGCCAGGAAGGTGTCGGCGTCGGGGCGCAGGGCGATCAGGTGCGCGGTTTCCAGCTTGAGTTCGCGCACCGGGATCTTCAGTTCCGCACTCCAGAAATCCAGGCAATACCATTGCAATTGTCCGGCGTTACGCTCGAACAGTGGCAGCAGCTCCATCTCGGCCATGGCCTGGCTTACACCGTGCAACTGGGCGTATCGCAGGGGCAGGTGTTCCATCCAGAAGTGGTTGTCGTAATGCAAGTCGAGCAGGGTGCCGTCCATGTCCAGCAGGACGGTGTCGATGGCGTGCCAAGGCAAAGAGGGCATGGGGCGGTCTCATGTAAGTAAAATATCCGACACAGACAATCGGAAAAGCCACGGTATAGTAACCCGATCACGCCAAGGAGCCGCTTATGCGCCAGAAACCCACTGTCCTCGCCCGCGAAATAGTCGCCAGTAGCCGTTTGTTCCGCGTGGAGGAAGTGCAATTGCGCTTTTCCAATGGCGTTGAACGGACCTACGAGCGCCTGGTGGGCCGCGGTGCCGGCTACGGCGCAGTGATGATTGTGGCGATGATCGACGAAGACCATGCGTTGCTGGTGGAAGAGTACTGCGGTGGTACCGACGAATATGAATTGTCCTTGCCCAAGGGCCTGATCGAACCTGGCGAAGACGTGCTGGCAGCGGCAGACCGTGAGCTCAAGGAGGAGGCCGGCTATGGCGCGCGGCAATTGGAACACATTACCGAGCTGTCGCTGTCGCCTGGCTACATGAGCCAGAAAATCCAAGTGGTATTGGCCACCGATCTCTACGAAGAACGCCTGGAAGGCGATGAGCCCGAGCCGATGCGTGTGGAGCGGGTCAACCTGCGCGAGCTGTCGCAGTTGGCGCAAAACGAGCAATTCAGTGAAGGTCGTGCCTTGGCGGCGTTGTACCTGGTACGAGACCTGTTGACCCAGCGAGGAGCGTTTGTCGCATGAGCGAACTGTTTTTAGGCCACCCGTTTATCGCCCCTGTGATCGAGCTGGCTCGCCAGGCCGGTGAAGTCATCCTGCCTTACTGGCGCGCCAACGTGGCCGTTACCTCCAAGGCGGATGACTCGCCGGTGACGGCGGCGGACCTGGCCGCTCACCATCTGATTCTTGCCGGCCTCACCGCTCTGGACCCGAGCATTCCGGTGCTCTCCGAAGAGGATGCCGATATTGACCAGAGTGTGCGCGCCGGTTGGACGCGCTGGTGGCTGGTGGACCCGTTGGACGGCACCAAGGAGTTTATCTCCGGCAGCGAAGAGTTCACCGTCAATATCGCGTTGATCGAACAGGGGCGCGTGGTGTTTGGCGTGGTGTCGATGCCTACCAGCGGCCGTTGCTATTTTGGGGGGGCGGGTTTGGGTGCGTGGCGCTCCGATGTGAACGAAGCGCCCAGGCAGATCCAGGTCCGCGAAGCACCGGCAGCGGGTGAGGCGTTTACCGTGGTTGCCAGCCGTCGACATACCAGCCCTGAACAGGAAAGCCTGTTGAACGGTTTGAGCGCCGGGCTGGGCGAGCTGAAGTTGGCGAATATCGGCAGTTCGCTGAAGTTCTGTCTGTTGGCCGAGGGCAGTGCCGATTGCTATCCGCGTCTGGCGCCCACGTCACAGTGGGATACGGCAGCGGCCCAGGGCGTGCTGGAAGGCGCGGGCGGCGAGGTGCTGGAGTTGAGTGGTGAACCGTTCAGCTATCCGCCGCGGGCGTCGTTGTTGAACCCGTTCTTTCTGGCGTTGCCGGCCAAAGCGGCGTGGCGTGAACGCTTGCTTACCCTGGCCCGGTCTTAACGATTCTGCCGATCAACATGTGGGAGGGGGCAAGCCCCTCCCACATTGCTTTTGGGTGATGGTTTTCAGCGGTGCAGGACGTACTGGCCGGTAAAAGTAACGGCCTGCTCTTCACTGCCCTCATTCACGATCCACGTACCCAATGTCAACCGTGCTCGGCCATAACGTTTGTAGGTCGCTAGAAAACGCTTCCACACCTTCTCTTGCGGCGCGACGCAAATCGCGGTCGCATCTCGGGTGACCGGCAGCGGGTAACTGATCTGCCCCTCTTGAATCACGATATGCCCGTCTTCAATCCCTTCCTCGCGCAGTTGCAGGTGCAGCCAACCCCAGCCTGCCAGTACGGCGCCGCAATACAGGCTGCCGCCGAACATGGTGCTCTTGTGGTTGATGTTGGCTTCAAGGGGCAAATGCAGTTGCAGCTGCCCGTGTTGCCAATCGAGCACCTTAAGGCCCATTTCCCGGGTGAGGGGGATGTCGTGATGGAGGATGGACTCCAGGTAACGGCTGTCGCGGCTCATGGCGGCCTCTTGGTGGGTGGGCACGGTCATTCGTCGTCGGCGCTTTGGTTGGCGAAGTTGAGGCCGTGCTTGCGCAGTTTGTCGTGTAGGGTTTTACGCGGCACGCCCAGGGCTTCGGCGAGGCTGCGCATGGAACTGTGGGGGCGGGCCAGTTCGGCGGCGATCAGGCTTTTTTCAAACTGCTCGACCTGTTCGCTCAAGCCGCCGGAGGTGGAGGTGAGCGCGCCGCTGGCGGGATTGTCCGGCGTGTTGTCCAGCGCCAGTTCCAGGCCCAGGGCGAAACGCTCGGCGGCGTTTTGCAATTCGCGCACATTGCCCGGCCAGCTATGGCGCAACAGCAAGGCGCGTTGCCCAGGTTGCAACTCGTGCGGCGGCAGGCCATGGCGGCTGCTGGCCTCATCGGCGAAGTGCTGGAACAACATCAAGGCATCTTCCCCACGCTCGCGCAGCGGCGGAATGCGCAGCGGCGCGACATTGAGGCGGTAGTACAAGTCGGCGCGGAAGCGGCCCTGGTCCGCCGCCTGACGCAGGTCTTCCTTGGTCGCGGCGATGATACGGATATCCAGCGGGATCAGTTGGTTGCCGCCCAAGCGCTCCACCACGCGCTCCTGCAACAGGCGCAGCAACTTGACCTGCACGTCCAGGCTCATGCTTTCGATTTCATCGAGGAACAAGGTGCCGCCGTTGGCGAATTCGAACTTGCCGATGCGGCGTTTCTGCGCGCCGGTGAAGGCGCCGGGCTCATGGCCGAACAGCTCGCTCTCCACTACGGACTCGGCCAGTGCCCCGGCGTTGATGGCCACGAACGGGCCGCTGCGTCGACTCGAAAGGTCGTGCAGCGCGCGGGCGACCACCTCTTTGCCGGCGCCGGTTTCACCCAGGATCAGCACATCAGCCTTGGTCGCGGCCAGCGCGCCGATCTGCTCGCGCAGGCGCAGCATTTGCGGCGAGTGGCCCACCAGGCGTGTGCTCAGTTGTTGTCGATCGCTCAAGGCCAGGCGCAGGCTGCGGTTGTCCAGCACCAGGCGGCGCAGGGCCAGGGCGCGGCGCACGCTGTCGAGCAGGGCGTCGCTGGCGAAGGGTTTTTCGAGGAAGTCATAGGCGCCGGCGCGCATGGCCTGCACCGCGAGCGGCACGTCGCCGTGGCCGGTGATCAGCAGCACCGGCAGGTCCGGGTCCTGGCCGTGCAGCTCGGCCAACAGCTCCATGCCGTCCATGCCGGGCATGCGGATATCGCTGACCACCACGCCCTGCCAGTCACGCGACAGGCGCGCGGTGAGGCCGGTGGCCTCGCCCAGGGTCAGGACTTTCAACCCGGCCAGGTCCAGGGTCTGGCTCAGGGCCTGACGCAGGTGTGGATCGTCGTCGATCAACACCACCTGAATCTGGTTATCAATGCTCATACGCTGCGGTCCTCGGACGGTTGCAGACTGACGCCCGGCGAGCCGGCACGCAGTTTCAAGGTTAACAGCGCGCCGCCTTCCTTGTGGTTGGCGAACAGCAGTTCGCCGCCAAAGGCACGCATCAGGGTTTCACAGATCGCTAGGCCCAGCCCCAGGCCCTGGGTGCGCGTCTTGGTGGTGTAGAACGGCTCGCTGGCGCGGCCCAAGGCTTCCATGCAAAACCCCGGGCCGTTGTCGCGAATGTACAGGTTGACGCCCTGTGCGGTGGCTTCGGCACTCAGCCACAGTTTACGCGGCGGGCCTTTTTCGGTGAGGGCGTCCAGGGCGTTGGCCAACAGGTTGCCCAGCACCTGGCGCAGGCGGGTTTCGCCGGCCTGCACCCACAGGGTCGCTTCCGGCAGATCGCGGATCAGCTCCACTTCCATTGACCGCCGGCGTTTGGCCAGCAATGCCAGCGCATCGTCGAGCGCCGGTTGCAGGGCCACGCTCTCCGGCGCATGCCGATCGCGGCGGGCAAAGGCGCGCAAGTGGGCGATGATCGAGGCCATGCGCCCGGTCAGCTCGCTGATCAGCTTGAGATTGCCCCGGGCATCGCTGGTGCGCTCATGGTCGAGCAGGATCTCGGCGTTTTCCGCATAGCTGCGAATCGCCGCCAGGGGCTGGTTGAGTTCGTGGCTGATACTCGCCGACATGGTGCCCAGCGCCGACAACTTGCCAGCCTGCACCAGGTCATCCTGGGCACGCACCAGTTCCTGCTGGGCGTGTTCGCGTTCCAGCACCTCCTGTTTCAGGCGGCGGTTGAGGCCTTCCAGATCGCTGGTCCGCTCGACCACGCGCATTTCCAGCTCGCGGCGTGTCTTGGCTTCGAAGGCGATGCGTTCCAGGTAATGCCGGCGGCGCTGCATCAGCAAGCCCAGCAACAGCATCAACACCAGCAGCGTGGCACCGCCCACAGCGACCACCGTGCGCACCGGGCGGCTGATCAAGGATTTGGGCGCGAGGATTTCCACGGTCCAGCCGGTTTCGGCGATGGCGCTGGATTGGCGCAGCCAGGCGGTGCTGCTCAGGCTCAGCGGCTGTGGATCGCGGGTCGGGTAAGGTTGGATAGCGATAATGGCCTGGCGCTCTTCGTCGGTCAGCGGCCGGGTGGCGCGAAATCGCCATTGTGGGCGCGAGGTCAGGATCACCACGCCGTTGTGGTCGGTCACCAGCAGTTGTTCCGGAGTGTTGCCCCACAGGCTTTCGGTGTGGTCCAGATCCACCTTGACCACCAGCACGCCGATGATCTTTTCACCGTCGCGCACCGCTGCCGCGAAAAAGTAGCCGCGTTTGGCCGAGGTAGTGCCCAGGCCGAAGAACCGCCCCAATCGCCCGGCCATGGCTTCGCTGAAATAGGGACGAAACGAGAAATTGCGCCCGACGAAGCTGTCCTGTTTATCCCAGTTCGAGGCGGCGAGCGTCTTGCCGGTGGTGTCCATCAGGTACATCACTTCCACCCCGGCCTGGGCGGCGACGTCTTTGAGCAGCGTGTTGGCGTTGACCAGATTGGTGCTCACCTCTGGCGCGTCCAGCGCGGTGCGCAGGGCCGGCAAGTCGCCGAGGATTTGTGGCAAGACCTCATAGCGATGCAACGTGCCGAGCAGGTTGGCGACGTACAGGTCGAGCGTCTGGCGGTTCTGCCCGGCCAGTTCGCTGCGGTAGTAGCGCTCGGCCAAATGCTCCAGCGGCCACAGCAGCGGTGCCAGGCACAACGCCAACAGGGCCAGGCTGCGCCAGCGGGGTCTACGCGGGAGGGGTGGAGTCATGGGAGTCGTGCGCCTGGGGGTACAGGCGCATTATGCCTAGTGCTGCCCGGCAAGACACTCGCGCAATGCGTCTTGCCACTGCGGCTGGCCGACCTGCCACTGCTGTTGCAGGCGACTGCAATCGAGGCGCGAGTTCAGCGGACGCTTGGCGGGCGTCGGGTAGGCGCTGGAAGGGATGGCTTCCAGCTCGGCGCAGGCTTTGCCTTCGGCGCGCAGGTGTTCGCCAATCGCCTGGGCAAAACCGAACCACGAGGTTTCGCCCTGTGCGGTCAGGTGATAAACGCCCCAGTCACCTGCTTGACCCGCTTGCCAGCGCCCGATCAATGCGTGGGTGCTGCTGGCGATGGTCCCGGCCCAGGTCGGCGCACCGATCTGGTCGGCGACGATACGCAGGTGCGGTTTTTCCTGCAGCAGGCGCTGCATGGTCAGCAGGAAATTCTTGCCGTGGCTGGAGTAGACCCAGCTGGTGCGCAGGATCAGGTATTCGCCGCCCACTGCCGCAATTGCCTGCTCGCCGGCGAGCTTGCTCTGGCCATAGACGCCCAAGGGGTTCGGCGAGTCGGCCTCGGTGTAAGGTGCCGGCTTGCTGCCGTCGAACACGTAGTCAGTGGAGTAATGGATCAGCGGGATGCCCAGCCCCTTGGCTTCCTCGGCCAGCACGCCGGGGGCGGTGGCGTTGATGGCGAAGGCGGCATCCGGTTCGCTTTCGGCCTGGTCGACCGCGGTATGGGCGGCGGCGTTGATGATCAGGCCGGGGCGATGGGCGCGCACTTGCCGGCGAATCTGGTCGACATCGGCCAGGTCCAGCTGGTCCCGGCCCAGTACGATGAGCTCGCCGAGGCCCTGGAGCCGGTGTTGCAGCTCTTGGGAGACTTGGCCGTGTTGGCCGGTGATGAGGATTTTCAAAGGGTTTGTCATGGGAACAGGTCGGCCTCTTTCAGGCTTTCACCTTTCTGATCCTTGGCGGACAGGGTTGGGGCCGTCGTCAACTGCCAATCGATGGCGAGGTCTGGATCATCCCAACGAATGCATCGCTCGGCAGAGGGGGTGTAATAATCGGTGGTTTTGTAAAGGAATTCAGCGTAATCACTGAGCACCACGAAACCATGGGCAAATCCCGGTGGAATCCACAACTGGCGATTATTCTCGGCAGATAAGCGCACACTTGCCCATTTGCCAAAGTGAGGGGAGCTGCGGCGGATATCCACCGCTATGTCCAATACTTCACCCGCTGTCACGCGCACCAGTTTCCCCTGGGCATGTTCAATCTGGTAGTGCAGGCCGCGTAATACGCCTTTTTGCGAGCGCGAATGGTTGTCCTGTACAAAGTCCTGATGCGACCCGGTCGCCTGGGCGAAATCCCGAGCGTTGTAACTTTCATAGAAAAAGCCGCGCTCATCGCCAAAAACCTTCGGCTCGATGATCAATACACCGGGCAACTCAGTGGCGATCACATTCATTGGGCTCCCCCGAGGGTGAACAGGTACTGACCATAACCGGTTTTGCCAAAATACTTGGCGCGCTCCAGCAGATAGTCACGGTCGATCCAGCCGTTTTCGTAGGCGATCTCCTCCAGGCATGCCACTTTGAGGCCCTGACGATGCTCGATTGTCTGTACGTAAGTGGAGGCTTCCAGCAGGCTGTCATGGGTACCCGTGTCCAGCCAGGCGAAACCACGACCGAAGCGTTCAACGTGCAGATCGCCGCGTTTCAGATAGGCGTTGTTGATGTCGGTGATCTCCAGTTCCCCGCGCGGCGAAGGCTTGACCGCCTTGGCGATTTTGATCACGTCATTGTCGTAGAAATACAGACCGGTTACGGCATAGCTGGATTTTGGTTTCGCCGGTTTTTCTTCGATGGACAGGGCGCGGCCCTCGCTGTCAAAGTCGATCACGCCGAAACGCTCAGGGTCCTTGACCCAATAGCCGAATACCGTGGCGCCCGATGGGCGTTCAGCGGCTCTCTTCAGCTGATCGCTGAAATGTTGACCATGGAAAATATTGTCCCCCAGGATCAGGCACACCGGATCATCGCCGATAAACTCTTCACCGATGATAAACGCCTGGGCCAATCCATCCGGAGACGGCTGCTGCGCATAGCTGAAACGCACGCCAAACTGGCTGCCATCGCCGAGCAAGTTGCGATACTGCGGCAAGTCCACCGGTGTGGAGATCACCAGGATGTCCTTGATACCCGCCAGCATCAGCACCGAGATCGGGTAGTAGATCATCGGTTTGTCATACACCGGCAGCAGTTGCTTGGACACTCCCAGGGTAATGGGGTGCAAGCGGGTTCCAGAACCACCCGCCAATACGATGCCCTTCATCATGCAATCAAATCCTTCACGTCGGTGTTGCCGAGTCGTTCACCTTGATAACTGCCGTCCTGGACCCTGCGGCACCATTCCAGGTTGTCGAGGTACCACTGTACGGTTTTGCGCAACCCGGTCTCGAAGGTCTCTTCGGGAACCCAGCCCAATTCGCGTTCGATCTTGCTGGCATCAATGGCATAACGCTGATCGTGACCCGGACGATCCTTGACGAACGTGATCAGGTCGGTGAATTTGTCGACGCCGGCCGGTCGTTGCGGTGCCAGTTCTTCCAGCAGGCCGCAGATACCACGGACCACATCGATGTTTTTCTGCTCGTTGTGACCGCCGATATTGTAGGTTTCGCCGACTTTACCTTCAGTCACCACTTTCAGCAGTGCGCGGGCGTGATCCTCGACGAACAGCCAGTCACGCACCTGCAGGCCATCGCCGTAGACTGGCAGTGGCTTGCCCGCCAGGGCATTAAGAATCACCAACGGAATCAGCTTTTCCGGGAAGTGGAAGGGGCCGTAGTTGTTGGAACAGTTGGTCAGCAGCACCGGCAGGCCGTATGTGCGCTGCCAGGCACGTACCAGGTGGTCTGAAGCCGCTTTGCTTGCCGAGTACGGGGAGCTGGGCGCATAGGGGGTGGACTCAGTGAACAGATCGTCCACTCCGTGAAGATCGCCGTAGACCTCATCGGTGGAAATATGGTGAAAGCGGAACGCGCTTTTGGCGGGCTCGGCGAGCTTTTGCCAATAATCACGCGCGGCCTCCAGCAGGCTGTAGGTACCCACGATATTGGTCTGGATAAAATCCGACGGACCATCAATCGACCGGTCGACATGGGATTCGGCGGCCAGGTGCATGATTGCCTGCGGCTGGAAGCGCGCCAGCACGGCGCTGACAGTCACCTGGTCGATGATATCGGCCTGCACGAACTCATAACGGCTATTGGCGGCGATGCTGGTCAGCGATTCCAGGTTGCCGGCATAGGTCAGTTTGTCCAGGTTGAGCACTTCGTGCTCGGTATGTTGAATCAGGTGACGGATCAGGGCAGAGCCGATAAAACCGGCACCACCGGTGATGAGAATACGCATGTCGGGGGGCCTTTTCCTTAGACGGACATTAAGCGAACGAAGCATAGCTTGAGTTGTGCGGCAGGGCGAAGCAAGTGCGGTATGTATAAGGGGTTGCCTAACCCCCCTGAACAATGGCGATATAAGCACCTCATAACACCAGAGAGTGCCACCATGCTGCTCGCTACTTTGATCCACCGCGCCAGTCTACCCTGCCCGCAAGTAGGCCCCGATCAGGCGGCGCAACTCCTCGAGCAGTATTACGGCCTTACGGGCGCTTTGCAGTCACTGGGCAGCCAGCAGGACCTCAACTATAAGGTCGACAGCGCTCGCGGCCGGTTTGTTCTTAAAATCTGCCGGGGCGACTACGCGGCGCTGGAGTTGCAGGCCCAGCACGCGGCCCTCAATGAGTTGCAGGCCCGTGCCAAGGTGCGCGTGCCCAGGGTCATCAAGGCCTTGAATGGTGAAGAACTGCTGAGCGTGCAGGTCGATGGCCAAACCCTGCACCTGCGGCTGCTGGACTACATCGACGGCCAGCCGTTGACCCATCTGCCTCATCTGGGGCGCGATGTGATCGCAGGCTTCGGTGACTTGTGCGGGCGCATGAGCCTCGCGCTGGCGGACTTCACGCACCCTGGCCTGGACCGCACCCTGCAATGGGACCCACGGCACGCCGGGGAGCTGATCACCCACCTGCTGGCCACCCTGGAAAACCTGCCCCATCGCAAGGCGCTCGAGCAGGTCGCCGAGCAGGTTGACACTCACATCCGCCCCCTCGCCGAGCGCTTGCCGTGGCAAGCGGTGCACATGGACATCACCGATGACAACGTAGTGTGGCAGCGCGATGCGCAGCGGCACTGGCAGATCCAGGGCGTGATCGATTTCGGCGACCTGGTGCACTCCTGGCGCATTGCCGACCTGTCGGTGACCTGCGCCGCGCTGTTGCACCATGCCGAGGGCGATCCCTTTGCCATCTTGCCGGCGATCCAGGCGTGTCACGCCGTGACCGCGCTGCAACGCGAAGAGCTGCAGGTGCTGTGGCCGTTGATCGTTGCCCGTGCAGCGGTGCTGGTGCTGAGCAGCGAGCAGCAGCAACGACTGAACCCGGATAACACCTACTTGCTGAAAAACGCCGAGCACGAGTGGGAAATTTTCCAGGTGGCGACGTCGGTGCCGTTCGCATTGATGGAAGCCGCGATTCTGGCCAGTGTCGGCCAGGCACTGGCGCCGATTGCCAGCCAGGACTTTGCGCCCCTGCTGCCAGGGCTGGTAGGGCAGGAGTTCGCGCTGATCGACCTGGGTGTGCTCAGCCCGCATTTCGATGCGGGAAACTGGGAGGCCCCCGGCATTGATCACCAGCTGCTGGATGAGGCTGCGACGGTGCACGGTTTGGCGGCCAGCCGTTATGGCCAGTACCGCCTGTCGCGCACTTGCCCGGACAGTGCCGTAGAGCCTGACACTTTCCCGCTGCACGTTGAACTGCATGTGCCCCATGGCACAGTGCTGGAAGCGCCCTTTGCCGGAACCCTGCGCCAGGACGCCGATGGCCTGCTGAGCCTGCGAGGCGTTGAGTTGAGCGTGCGTGTGCGGGGTGTGAAAACCATACTGAAACCCGGCGCACTCCTGGTAAAAGGGCAAATCCTCGGCGAAGTGCATGCGCCGTTGACCGTGCAACTGTGCCGCGCCGACCTCGAGCCACCGCTGTTCTGTACGCCGTCCCGAGCCTTGGCCTGGCAAGCCGTGTGCCCATCGCCCGCGGCATTGCTGGGGCTGGCCTGTGACGCCGAACCGGAGCTTGACCCCCACGCCCTGCTGGCGCGGCGTGATGCCAGTTTCGCGCGCTCGCAGAAACACTATTATGTCGACCCGCCGCGTATCGAGCGCGGCTGGCGCAACCACCTGATCGACATGCAGGGCCGCTCCTACCTGGACATGCTCAACAACGTTGCGGTGCTGGGCCATGGCCACCCGCGCATGGCGGCAGTGGCGGCGCGCCAGTGGTCGTTGCTCAACACCAACTCACGGTTTCACTACGCGGCGGTCGCCGAGTTTTCCGAGCGTTTGCTGGCGTTGGCGCCGGCGGGCATGGACCGTGTATTTCTGGTCAACAGCGGCACCGAGGCCAACGACCTGGCTATCCGCCTGGCCTGGGCCTACAGCGGCGGGCGCGACATGCTCAGCGTGCTGGAGGCCTACCACGGCTGGTCGGTGGCGGCGGATGCGGTGTCCACCTCGATTGCCGACAACCCCCAGGCGCTGAGCAGTCGCCCGGACTGGGTGCACCCGGTGACCGCCCCGAATACCTATCGCGGTGAATTCCGTGGGCAGGACAGTGCGCCGGACTATGTACGAAGCGTGGAACACAACCTGGCGAAAATCGCGCAGAGCAAGCGTCAATTGGCAGGTTTCATCTGTGAGCCGGTGTATGGCAATGCCGGCGGCATCTCCCTGCCGCCGGGTTATCTGCAACAGGTGTATGGATTGGTGCGCGCCCAGGGTGGCGTGTGCATCGCCGATGAAGTGCAGGTGGGGTACGGCCGCATGGGGCACTTCTTCTGGGGCTTTGAAGAGCAGGGCGTGGTGCCCGACATCATTACCATGGCCAAGGGCATGGGCAACGGCCAGCCATTGGGCGCGGTGATCACTCGCCGCGAGATCGCCGAAGCCCTGGAGGCCGAGGGGTATTTCTTCTCGTCGTCGGGGGGCAGCCCGGTCAGTTGCCGGATCGGCATGGCGGTGCTGGATGTAATGGAAGAAGAAAAACTGTGGGAAAACGCCCAAGTGGTAGGCGCGCATTTCAAGTCGCGCTTGGAGGCACTGATCGACCGTCACCCATTGGTGGGCGCGGTGCACGGGTCCGGCTTCTATCTGGGCCTGGAGTTGGTGCGCGACCGGCAGACCCTGGAGCCCGCCACCGAAGAGACCATGCTGCTGTGCGACCGCCTGCGCGAGCTGGGCATTTTCATGCAACCCACCGGCGATTATCTGAACATTCTCAAGATCAAGCCGCCCATGGTCACGTCCAGACGCAGCGTGGACTTCTTTGTCGACATGTTGTCGAAGGTGCTGGACGAACAATTGTAATTGGTCGATTGTTATCGATTAATTCTTGTCATATTTATCGATCATGCTATTTGATCGCTTTTAAAGCCGATTTTTATCCGTTATAAAGTCGGCTTTTACCCCCATTCGGAGTCCTGATCGCCATGACCACCCTGAACAGCACCCCCCGCGTCGATGGCTTCCATATGCCCGCCGAATGGGCGCCACAAACCCAGGTCTGGATGATCTGGCCCGAGCGACCGGACAACTGGCGCCTGGGCGGCAAGCCGGCGCAAGCGGCTCATATTGCGGTAGCCAAGGCCATTGCTCGCTTTGAGCCGGTGACGGTGGCGGTTTCCGCCGGCCAGTACGAAAACGCCCGCGCCCGTTTGGACGTGCCGAATATTCGCCTGGTGGAAATGTCCAGCGATGACGCCTGGGTACGGGACACCGGCCCCACCTTTGTGATCAACAACCATGGCGAAGTACGGGGGGTGAACTGGGACTTCAATGCCTGGGGCGGTTTTGACGGTGGCCTGTACTCGCCTTGGAACCGTGATGCGCAAGTCGGCGGCAAAATCCTTGAAATCGAACGCGCGCCGCGCTACCGCACCGAAGGCTTCGTGCTTGAAGGGGGTTCGATTCATGTCGACGGTGAAGGTACTTTGATCACCACCGAAGAATGCCTGCTCAATCGTAACCGCAACCCGCACCTCGACCGCGCCGGGATCGAGGCGATCCTCAGCGCCAACCTGGCTGTGGATAAAATTGTCTGGCTGCCGCATGGCCTGTACAACGACGAAACCGACGGTCATGTGGATAACTTCTGCTGCTACGTACGCCCGGGCGAAGTGTTGCTGGCCTGGACCGACGACCCGCAAAACCCTAACTACGCACGCTGCCACGCCGCCATGGACGTGCTGCAAAGCAGCACCGACGCCCAGGGGCGCCCGTTCACAGTGCATAAAATGCCGATCCCGGGCCCGCTGTACGCCACTGAGGACGAATGCGCGGGCGTCGACCCGGTGGACGGCACCCAGGAACGTAATCCGACCGTGCGGTTGGCGGGTTCCTACGTCAACTTCCTGATCGTCAACGGCGGCATCATCGCGCCAAGCTTTGACGACCCACTGGACAGCCAGGCAAAGGCCATCCTGCAGGAGCTGTTCCCACAGCACCAAGTGGTGATGGTGCCGGGCCGTGAACTGTTACTGGGTGGCGGAAATATCCATTGCCTGACCCAGCAGCAACCCGCCCCACACAAAAACTGAGTGCAGTTGTAACAGCGCCATTCCGGCGCCGATGCGCTACTCGGTTTCATTGCTCGCAGCAAGCCCGCGGCCCTACAAGGCCCCGGGCTTTTTTGCGTGCGCATGCCTATAAACACGACACATTGGCATAGCTCTTGTATCGCTGTTGTCACAGCGGCCCAAGCTAATGATTGCGCAGTTCTGTCATAAACCTTGAGTAAGTTAGCCGCTCACGCAGCAGGAGAGAGCGCCGAGATGAATGCCAATACCCACCCGATGTACATGCGCACCTTTCATCCTGTGCGGGTCAACGGTGCCGCGATCCAAGCGCTGGGTCTCTGGTTGAAGGAGCAGGGCTCGCGACAAGCTCGGCAGCGGTGTGACTTGCACAGGGTGATGGCTGAGCGCTATCCGGTGGGGTTATTCAGCGACGATGAAATACAGGCGTTGTGTGAGCTGATGACAAAATAAACGCTCACCGCTGACATACGTCGCGTGCGGGTTTCCTTGACGCATGCACGCCCCGCACCTGTCGGCTTTCAAATGTGTTTTTTGGGTCGTTTAAGCAAGATTTTTGTCGTTTTTAGAAAGGCAGTAGGCATTTGCTTAGAATTATTTCGCCTAAAAACAGGCGGTTCACGAAATTGACACATAGTTCAACCGGCGACTAGGATTGCGCCCAACGCCTGTGGCTAACCGCCATGACTCATCCCATAAGAAAAGGCCCGCTGCATGTTCAGTCTTGCGCGGGCCTTCTTTTTTTCGGAAAAAGTCGACACCAGAAAGCGACATTGAGCCTGGTGCCATAGCGCGTACTCAACCCGTAACAAGGAATACAAGAATATGTTGAAGCAACGGATGAGTCTGATCGCTCTGGGGATTTTGAGCGCATCGACAGCAATGGCAAACGACCAGGCGCAATCCCAGGGTTTCGTTGAAGACAGCCACCTGAATATCGCGGCACGTAACGCCTACATCAGCCGTGACTACAAAAACGGCAAGCAGGACAAAGCTGAATGGGGCCAGGGCTTCATTGGCAAGTTCGAGTCCGGCTTCACCCAAGGCACCGTCGGTGTGGGTGTGGACGTGATCGGCCAATACGCTATCCGTCTGGACGGTGGTAAAGGTCGCAGCGGCGCGGGCGGCATCGACTTCTTCAAACAAGGTGACAGCGGTGCCGCGGCCGACGATTTGGCCAAAGGCGGCGCGGCGGTGAAATTCCGTGTGTCCAACACCGTGCTCAAGTACGGCGATCAAATGCCGGCTGTGCCCGTGTTGCAGTACGACAACTCTCGCCTGTTGTCGGAAACCTACACCGGTACCTCGATCGTTTCCAAAGAGATCGAAGGTTTGCAACTGGACGCGGGGCGCTTCACCAAGGAAGCCCGCAAAAGTGCTGAAGGCACCGACAGCGGCAACCTGAAGAACATCAGCTACCTGGGCGGCAGCTACAAGTTCACCGAAAGCCTGTCCGCTGCGCTGTACGCTTCCGACATGGAAGATGTGCTGAAGAAGCAATATGTCAACGTCAACTACGTACTGGCCCTGCCAGAAAAGCAATCGCTGACTTTTGACTTCAACGGCTACAAAACCAAGCTGGACAAGAGCTTCGCCGAACAACGTGGCGATGCCGACGCGCGCGACAACAAGATCTGGAGCCTGGGCGCCACTTGGGCCGTGGGCCCACATAGCTTCACCCTGGCCCACCAGCGCAGCACCGGCGACACCGGCTACCTGTATGGCGGTTATCGCGACAATACCCGCGACACCGGCATCGGCGACGGCGGCAATACCATTCTGCTGGCCAACTCCTACTGGTCCGACTTCAACGGCAAGGACGAGCGCTCCTGGCAGGTTGGCTACGGCCTGGACTTCAGCACCTTCGGCGTGCCTGGCCTGACCTACAACGTGGCCTACGTGCGCGGTACCAACATCGACGACGGCAGCGGCCGCGGCAATGGCACCGAGCGCGAGATCTTCAACCAGTTCAAATACGTCGTTCAGAGCGGCCCTGCCAAAGACCTGAGCCTGCGCGCGCGGGCCTCGTGGTTGCGCGTTTCCAACAACGCCAGCAACTACAACGTTGGCGGTAACGAGCTGCGTCTGTTTGCCGACTACCCGATCAACGTTTTCTAATTGATCGCACGTCGCGCCTGATGCCAGGCGATAAAGACCCCGACTGGTTCGGGGTTTTTTTATGGGTGCCGGTCGGTCCTCGCGGTGCTCGATCTTCTTCGTGTGGATGCACCTATTCCCTCCGCATCTCGCATGAAATACGCCCCTCGGGCGCTATTCGTCTTCAGCAAATCTGCACTGGCTCACTCAGTCACCATTACCGACGAGTGTGATGGTGGCGTCAATTAAATGTCGTAAATTCCCGCTAATTACCGTTTGGCGGAGCGAGAGACAATGTATTGACAGTCTTGGGCGTATCTAACATTATCTGCGACGTTTTGGTGGCTCTAAGCCATTAAAATGACATTAGTGGCACGGATTGTTCCTTGTGAGTCTTTAGGAAAACATTTCATGGTTGTTGGACGGGTTCTGGTCACTGGTGGTGCGGGTTTCATTGGTTCTCATCTTGTCGACGTCTTGCTGGCCAAAGGTCACAAGATTCGTGTGTTGGACAATCTGTCGACCGGCAAGGTAACCAACCTGCCTGTTGATAACGCTGACCTGGAACTGGTGATCGGTGACGTGGCTGACGACGCCGTGGTTGACCAGGCCATGCGTGATTGTGACGCGGTGGTGCATCTGGCTGCGGTGGCATCGGTGCAGGCATCGGTAAACGATCCGGTTGCCACTCACCAGGCCAATTTCGTCGGCACGCTCAATGTCTGCCAAAGCATGCTCAAGGCCGGTGTGAAACGTGTGGTATTTGCCTCCAGTGCCGCCACCTACGGCCATAACGGTGAAGGCGCGGCCATTGACGAGGACACCCCCAAATCGCCGTTGACCCCCTATGCCAGTGACAAGTTGGCCAGTGAGTATTACCTGGACTTCTATGGCCGTGAGCACGGTTTGGAGCCGGTGATCTTTCGCTTTTTCAATATCTTCGGCCCGCGCCAGGACCCGTCCTCGCCGTATTCCGGTGTGATCAGCATCTTCACCGAGTGCGCGCTGGCCGGTAAGCCGATCACGGTGTTCGGTGATGGCGAACAGACTCGCGATTTTGTGTACGTGCAGGACTTGGTGAGCATTCTCGTCCAGGCGGTCGAGGCGAGCGAGCCGGCACGCGGTGCGGTCAACGTAGGGCTGAGCCGTTCGACCAGTCTCAACGAGCTGATCGCTGAACTGGGGGAGGCCACTGGCACCCAACTGAACGTGACTTACCGCGACCCTCGTCAAGGCGACATTCGCCATTCGTGCGCTAACAACAAGCGTTTGCTGGAGCACTACACGCTTGCGCAGCCGACCTCGGTCGGCCAGGGGCTGCTTCAGCTTTTGCGTAGCCTGTAACCGTCGGCATCGTCCAGACCGGCATTAATGTCGTATCGGCCCAGTCATTTTTAAGAGTGAATTATGGAAATCGTTTTTCGCAGGACGCGTGTTCGCGCGGTCGCTGAACGGCTGTTAGCGGCTTTTGCGTTGATCGTAGGCGGGCCAGTCGTCCAGGCAGCCGCTCTCCCTCAACCCGCGAGCGTCGCCTTCTGGTACGCCGATCAGCCACCGTTGCCGGAGCTGGCACAATTTGACTGGGCCGTGGTGGAGCCGGGCCACATGACGCCAGGGGATGTCAAAACCCTGCGCACGTTGGGCAGCCAGCCGTTTGCGTACCTGTCCGTTGGCGAGTTCGACGGCAACAAGGCCGAGGTCGAGAAAGCCGGCTTGAGCAAAGCGATTGCTCCGGTGCGCAACAATGCCTGGAACAGTCAGGTCATGGACCTCACATCGACGGCCTGGCGTGAGCATTTGTTCGCCCGTGCCAAGGCCCTCGAGGCGCAAGGTTATGCCGGCCTGTTCCTGGATACCCTCGACAGCTTCCAGCTGCTGCCGCAAGCCTCCCAGGAATCGCAACGCGTAGGCTTGGCCAGCCTGCTGCGTGAGCTGCACAAGCGTCAGCCCACGCTGAAACTGTTCTTCAACCGTGGCTTCGAAGTGCTGCCCGAGCTGGATGGCGTCGCCGCCGCCGTGGCTGTCGAGTCGATCCATGCCGGCTGGGATGCTTCGGCCAAGCGCTATCGCCCGGTGTCGGAATCCGATCGCGAGTGGCTGGAGACCCATTTGCGCCCCCTGCGCGCCAAAGGCATCCCGCTGGTGGCGATCGACTACCTGCCACCCGAGCGCCGTGAAGAAGCGCGCAAACTGGCCAAGCGTCTGCGCGATGAAGGGTTCATCCCGTATATCGGCACGCCTGACCTCAATACCATGGGTATCAGCAGCATTGAGGTCCAGCCGCGACGTATCGCGCTGATCTTTGACCCGCGCGAAGGCGCGCTGGAGGATTCCGCCGGCCACAGCGAACTCGGCGGCCTGCTGGAATATCTGGGTTATCGGGTCGATTATTTTCCTGCCGACAGCGACCTCCCGCTCTACAGCTTCGCGGGCCTGTACGCCGGTGTCGTCACGTGGATGACCAGCGGCCCTCCCCAGGACCCTGCTGCGTTTAATCGCTTCCTCAATGCGCGCCTGGACGAACAGGTACCCGTGGCGTTTTTCAGTGGGCTGCCGGTTGAAGACAAGCTGCTGCTCAAGCGCCTGGGCCTCAAGCGTGATGCGCCGCCTGCGACGCAGGTGGTGACCATTACTTACCAGGACAAGGCCCTGGTGGGCGCATTCGAAGCACCGGTGGTACCGCGCTCGCGTGACCTGACGGCCGTGTCGGTCATGCCCAACGGCCCGACGGTTGCGCTGTCGTTGAAGGGTGCCGGCGGTGATGTGTTCACCCCGGTGGTGGTCGGCAAATGGGGTGGCCTGGCACTTGCCCCCTATCTTCTTGAAAGCAACAACGAGCGCAGCCGCTGGATCCTCGATCCCTTTGCGTTTCTGCAGGCCAGCCTGCATCTGCCAAGCCAGCCACGCCCGGACACGACTACCGAAAATGGCCGCCGCATCGCCACCGTGCACATCGACGGCGATGGTTTCCCTTCCCGGGCCGAGGTGCGTGGCACGCCTTACGCCGGGCGCCACACGCTGGACGACTACATCAAGCCCAACCCGTTCCTGACCTCGGTGTCGATCATCGAAGCCGAGATTTCGCCGCGTGGTGCGTTCCCCTTCCTTGCCCGTGAGCTGGAGCCGATTGCGCGCGAGATCTTCGCCAACCCCAAAGTCGAAGTCGCCACGCACACCTACAGTCACCCGTTTTTCATGCAACCGGAAAAAGCCAAGAAGCGCGAGAACTTCAATCCGGAATACGGCATGAATATAAAGGTGCCCGGCTACGACAAAATCGATTTTCGTCGTGAGATCTTTGGCTCGCGCGACTACATCAACAAGAACCTGACCACCCCGGAAAAGCCGGTGAAGTTGGTGTTCTGGCCCGGTGATGCGCTGCCTTCGGCCGACACGATCAAACTGGCCTACGACGCCGGCCTGAAAAACGTCAACGGTGCCGAAACCATCATGACCAAGGCCAACCCGTCGCTGACCGGCCTGAACCCGTTGCTGCGTCCAACCGCGGGTGGGCTGCAATACTACGCGCCGATCATCAACGAGAACCTCTACACCAACCTGTGGAAGGGACCGTATTACGGCTTCCGCGATTTGATCGAGACGTTCGAACTCACCGACAGCCCACGTCGCTTGCGTGGCTTGCACCTCTATTACCACTTCTATTCCAGCACCAAGCAGGCATCGATCAAGGCCATGCACGAGATCTACGGCTACATGCGCGAGCAGCAGCCGATCTCGTTGTGGATGAGCGACTACCTCGACCGTTTGCATGGCCTGTACCAGGCGAGCCTGGCACGCACAGCGGATGGCGCCTGGCAGATTCGCGGGATGGACGCGCTGCGTACCGTGCGCCTGGACGCGCAAATGGGCTGGCCAGACCTGCTGCAATCCCAGGGCATCGCCGGTGTGCGTGATTTGCCGCAAGGGCGCTACGTGGCGCTGAGCAGTGACAAGGCCTTGTTGGTGCTGCGCCCGGATCGAGACCCCAGACCGGCGCTGGAGGAAGCCAACTTGCCCTTGCTGGACTGGCGTTACCTGGATGAGCGGCGCGTGAGTTTTGCTTTTGCCGGTCAGTTCGACCTGACCTTCTCCGTGCGTTCGGCCAGTGCCTGCCGCGTGGAAGTGGATGGACAACAATTTGCGGGCAAGGCGTCTAACGGCTTGTGGACTTTTCAATTACCTATGAAGCAGGTGAGTAATGGTCAACTCCTCTGCAACTAAGCCCACCCGCCTGCTCAACCCTTGGGCATTGGCGGTGGTAGCGGTGACTGTGGGAGGTCTGCTGTGGGCGACCTTCCAGCGTGAATCCGTATTCCAGCCCGATGGTCGTCAGCCCGATGCGGTATCGGCCAACTATGCCGAGCTGCTGCTGGCGGCGCACCCGGACGACGATCAATTGCGTCTGCAACTGATCGACTTGTTGATTCGTCTCGGTGACTACGCCAAAGCGCGCCAGCATCTGGAGGCGTGGCCCAAGCCTCAGCCTGAAACCCAGGCTTACTACCGTCTTGAGCTGGACGCACTGGTAGCCACCAGCAGCAACGACCTGATCGCGCAGCAGGCGCTGGTCCAGCGCCTGGGTAGCTTCGATCACCGCAAGCTGCCGATGCCTCAGTTGCAAAACCTGGCGAAACGCGCGTTGACGTTGCAGGCGCCTGAGTTTGCCGCCGAGGTTTACGAAGAAATTGCCGCGCGCGATCCGGCGCAACGCACCGAAGCGCTCACGTCAGCCGCGCAGTGGTACATGGCCAGCGGCCAACCGCAGCATGCCGCAGACATTTACTTGCAACTCAGGCGCGACGCCCAGCAACCGACCGCGCGCCGTGATTATGCGCTGTTGGCGTTCAACAGCTTGCTGTCGGCCGGGCACGATGAACAGGCCGCACAGGTGCTGTCCGACGAATTGCCCCAGCTCACCAACTCCCCGACCGACGTGGCGTGGCTGGAACAGGGCGCCGACGTTGCCGTGGCGACCAAGCGCTTTGACCTGGCGCAGCGCGTGCTCAAGCAGTGGCGCGAGGTGCAGCCGGACAACCCGAAAATTGCCCTGAAAGAATTCCACGTACGCCTGGCTATCAACGACCTGGCGGGTGCGTGGGAAACCGGCCAGCAATTGACGGTCGATTACCCGGATGACCCCAAGTTGCTCGAGCAAATGGCGCTCCTGGGCGAATGGCGCGGCGATAACGCAGCGGCAGTCGGCTATTGGATTCGCCTGCTCACACTCAAGGAAGACCCGAAAACCCGCGAACACGCGTGGCGCCTGGCCAGCCAACTGTTCGATTTCGACCGCTCGATCCCGTTGCTCGCCGAAATCATGCAGCAACGCGCGCTCACCGATATCGAACTGGACGCCTTGGTCTACGGCCACGAATCGCGCGGCACGCCCGCCGAGGCCGAGGCCTGGCTGCGGACCTATTTGCGCAAATACCCGGAGCACCGCCTGGCCTGGACACGCTTGTTGCAGAACCTGGATAACACCGGGCAGTTCGCTGCACGAAGCAAGGTGTACAACGACTACGCCAAGCGTTTCACGCTGACCCCGGCCGAGCGGGTGGACTGGGTCGGCACCGAGATGAAGCTGTTTGACGAGCAGGCGGCATGGGAGGTCGTGAAAGCGGATGACCCGACAATCGAAGATCCTGAGTATTGGCACGCCCGCGCTGGCCTGGCCTGGGACCTGGAGCGTGATGAAGACCTGCGCGTTTCGCTGGAGCGACTGCTGGCCGTCAACGGCAAGCTGGTCAGCGGCGATGAAAGCCAGTTGATTTCCCTGTACCGCACCCGCGACCCGCAACGGGCTTTGGCCTTGATGGTCGCCAGTTGGCACCGTGCCCGGGACCCGCAACGTTTGGTCGAAGCGCTGCAGCTCGCCCAGGAACTGCAGGAGTGGGACCAGGTGGCTGACCTGCTGGAAGACGCCAAACAGTACCCGGATGCCTACGAGCAGGCCCAGGTCCTGGCGGTGCGTGGTGCACTGGCAATCGAACAGGGCGACAGCGCCGAAGCCGAGCGTTTGTACCTGTTGGGCCTGTCGCGCTTCCCCAATGACAACCTGTTTCGCGAACGCATGATCTGGATGTATGTCGACCAGGGCGACACCGCGAAGCTCAAGCCGTTGCTGGCCAAATGGCGTTCCAATGCGCGTGAAGACCGCCTGCTCTGGCTGCCGTTCGCCAGTGCCAGCCAGTTGTTGAGCCTCGATACCGAGGCCCTGGCCTGGTACCGCATGTACCTCAAGCTCACCCCGAACGACTGGCTGGTGCAGGCCGCATACGCCGATGCACTGGACACCGCCGGCTACCAGGATGCAGCGCAACGCCTGCGCTTGAAGCTGCTGCGCAACCCCGAGGCGCAGGACCTGCAACCCTCGTCGCAGCGCTACGCGATCTGGCTGCGCTTGATGTCCAGCAGCTACTCGCCCCGCAAGGCACAGCAGGAACTGTTGAAGTGGAAAGACGGTTCGCCGTCGATGAAGCAGATGTGGTTCGAACGCTTGCTGGCGCGGCTGGATGCAACCAACCAGGAATCGCAGAAAGATCAATGGCTGGAATGGGCGCGTAGCCAAGGCCTCAAGGTCGACCGCTACGAGCAGATCCAGGAAGCCCTGCGCAGCCGTAACAAGGCCCAGGTTGAAACCCTGTTGGCCAGCAGCGACCTGAACCCGGCGCAACGTGCCCAGGCACTCAGCCGTTTGGGGCGCGATAACGAAGCCCTGGACATCAGCCTGTCTGCGTTGGGTGACGAGCAGCCTGAATCGGTGCGTGAGCAACTGCGCCGCCAGGCCGTGGAGATCCACGAAAGCACGCCGCAAGGTGCGCTGTTGTCTTATCAGCAGCAGGATTTCGGCGGTCTTTCGTTTGACGCACCGCGCCTGGAAATCGCGCATAACCTGGGTGACAAATGGTACGCCGACCTTGAGATGGAACACGGCAGGTACCAGGGCGACGACGTCATCTCATCGAGGATCGGCAACGAGAGCAACGCCGCCCTGACCCTGCTTCGCTCGGTGGAAAACGGCAGCTGGAAGTTGTTTGCCGATACCAGCCAGCGCAAGGATGAAGACCGTAATGGTCTGGGTGTTTCGCGCATGTGGCAGTTGGGTACCAGCCATCAGTTTGAGACGGGTCTGGACTGGCACCGCAAGAGTGACGACAGCGGGCTGATGCGCGCATTCGGTCAGCAGGACCGGGCCTGGGTCGGTGGGCGTCATGGCCTGACGGCAAGGGACCAGTTGAGCTGGGAAGTGGCGCAGCGTTCGTTCTCTACCCGTCAAGGCGACTCGTTGGGCACTGGGCAAGCGTTGAAGATGGAGCTTAACCATACGCTGGAATTCGCCGGGCCTAACTGGACGGTGCGCGGCGGCATGGACTATCAGAAAAACAGCGTGAAGGATCGGGAACTGGACTACTTGTCCAGCCGCAACGGCGGGGCCATCAAGGTGACGCCTCAGGCGATAGATGCCGACACCGGTCTGCCTGATCCTCTGGATGTGGACCCTGTCACCGGCGCCAACCTGCTGCAAAGCCGCTACGGCCAACTCTACGTCGGCACCACCTGGCGTCGCGGCATACCCGGCGCGCTGGTGCGCACCCAGCCGCAATACACCTGGCTGGTGGACGTGACGGCAGGCTGGCAGTGGACAGACCAGACCTTTAACTACGGCATGAATACCGGCATCGGCTTTGAAGTGCTGGGTGACGACGAACTGGCCCTGACTGTCGGCTACCAATCCGCGCCTCAGGGCGGGGATGGTAAATCCGGCGGCACACTGGGTATGAGCTACGGCGTGCGTTTCGGGCGCTGATTACAGAATCTCTACGGGAGAAAATCTATGCAAGTCATTCGTAACCTGAGCCTGGCGCTGACTGTACTGTTCGTTGCCGGCTGCTCAAGCTTCACCAGTGAAAACAGCCCGAACCTGCCGCGCAATGCGCAGTGGGGCATCGTGCCGATGGTCAACTATTCGCAGACCCCGCAAGCGGGTGAGCGCAGCGAGCAGATCCTGCTCAGTGTGCTCAGCAGTCACGGCCTGCAACCACGGGTTTATCCTGTCAGCACCCAGGGCGAACAAGCCTTGATGGATGACAATGAGCGCCTGGCCGGAGCCCTCGATTGGGCACGCGCACAGAAGCTCGATTACGTGGTCGCCGGCAGCGTGGAAGAGTGGCAGTACAAGAACGGCCTGGATGGCGAGCCGGCGGTTGGCATCAGCCTGCGTGTGCTGGACGCCAAAGACGGCACCGTACTCTGGAGCAAAAGCGGCGCACGCGCCGGCTGGTCTCGTGAAAGCCTGGCGGGTAATGCCCAGACGGTCATCGACAAACTTGTTGGCGCCCTTCGGTTCGAGTGAACGTAATGAATTCTCCACACATGGATTACAGCCTGGCGCCTCGCGCCAGCGGGCCGGTGTCTTGGCTGGAAACGCTGCTGGTGACGGGCTTGGCCATTGGCCTTGGCTTCTGGCTGACGCCCGAGGACCCGTTGCAGGTTCACGGCGGCTTCCCCTGGCCGATCCTGGCGCCGCTGCTGTTGGGTGTGCGTTACGGGTTCGTGCGCGGCCTGTTGAGTGCCGTGCTGCTGGTGGCGGCATTGTTCGCCCTGCGCTACGCCGGGCATGCGGAATATACCCAACTGGAGCCGTCATTCATTGTCGGTGTGTTGGTGTGCGGCATGCTGGTCGGCGAGGTTCGCGATCTGTGGGTACGGCGCCTGGAGCGTCTGCAGATGGCCAACGAATACCGTCAGTACCGTCTCGACGAATTCACCCGCGCCCATCAGATCCTGCGGGTTTCCCATGACCTGCTGGAGCAACGCATGGCGGGCAGTGACCAGAGCCTGCGCAGCTCTCTGCTGGGCCTGCGTGAAAAACTGCGTGGCCTGCCGGTCGAAGGTGACCCACTCAACGACCTGGCGGAGCCGGTCGTGGCGTTGCTGGGGCAATACGGTGCGCTGCGAGTAGCGGGGCTGTACCGCGTCGACGAGACTGAAAAAAACGTGCTGCCGCACGCGTTGGCCATGATCGGGGTGATGGGCGCGCTGGACGTCGACGACGGCTTGATCACGCTGTGCCTGGAACGTGGCGAGCTGGTCAGCGTGCGTCAGGAACTGATTGACGCCGGCCAGTCCGCACAGTTTTCGTCGTTGCAGGCGTGCATTCCGTTGATCGACGCCGAAGGCCGCCTGCTGGCGATCCTGGCGGTTCGGCAGATGCCATTCTTCGCGTTCCAGGATCGTACCTTGAGCCTGTTGTCGCTGCTGGCCGGCCACATCGCCGACTTGCTGCGCCGTGACCCGCAGGTGCTGCAACTGCCAGATGCCGATGCCCAGCAATTTACCTTGCAGCTCAAGCGTTCGCTGGCGGATGTGGAGCAACATGCGCTGCCTGCCGGCTTGTTCGCGTTCGAGATGACTCGCGCCAACGACGAGCTGACTCGCCTTATGGCGCGCAGCCAGCGCGGCCTGGACTTGCACTTGCCGGTGCGCAACAACCGCGACCACGCCCTGTTGCTGGTGCTGTTGCCGTTGACCGCTCCCCAAGGCACCGAAGGCTACCTGGCGCGTATCGGCCTGTTGTTGCACGAGCACTTTGGTATCGACAGCAATTTCGACAGCCTGGGTGTGCGGGTCCTGCCTTTCAACCTGGAGCCTGGCGTCGACCGCAACGGGCTGCGTAACTTCCTTTACAACGAGTGTGGCCTGAATGATCAGCAAGTGGCTGTTTAGCGGAGCCTTGGTGCTGGAGGCGGGCAGTGGCGCCAGTTTGTGGCTCGATGCCCCGCAGTTGCAGCAATTGCTGGTCTTCACCCTCAGCCATGGCCTCGCCTGCCTGATGCTGTGCGCGGCTGTGTGGCTGTTGCTGCCGGCCCGCTATCGCGCACCGCTGCCCTGGAGCCCGCTGTTCATTTTCAGCCTGGCCTTCTTTGTGCCGGTGATCGGTACGCTGGGTGTGATCGCCTCGATTTTTCCGGCGCTGTACCTGCCGCGTAAACGTGACCAGCAAGGCTGGCAGGCCGTGGGCATCCCAAGCCTGCCGTTCCGTGCGAAGGCCCAGACGCGAACGCCGATTTTCGCCGATGGCGGCCTGCAGGACGTGCTGCGTCATGCGCCTGATCCGGACCAGCGCCTGGCGGCTTTGCTGGCGACCCGCCGCATGCCCGGCAAGGAAGCGGTGCCCATTCTCAAGCTCGCCCTGGGTGACCCCAGTGACGACGTGCGATTGCTGGCTTACTCGATGCTCGATAAGCAAGAAAGCGACATCAACCTGCACATCCAGATGTGCCTGGAACAATTGGCCGGCACCAGCCCCAGGACTGCGGGGCCCGTGCATAGCATGCTGGCGCGCTGGTACTGGGAACTGGCTTACCTGGGATTGGCGCAGGGCAGCGTGCTTGAGCACGTGCTCAACCAGGCCAGCGAACATGCCGAGCAAGGCCTGGCGGCGGGTGAGAGCGGCGAACTGTTTCTGTTGGCCGGCCGGATTGCCCTGCAGCGCGGTGAGAACGAACGCGCCGAAGAGCTCTTGCACAAGGCCCAGGAAAACGGCCTGGGTGCTGCCCAGTTGCTGCCGTTCCACGCTGAACTGGCGTTCGAAGCGGGTCGTTATCACGAAATCCCCGGGCTGCTCGCCAGCCTTCCCGAAAAGACCCGCCAGCGGCCACCCTTCGCTGAGCTGGTGAGGAGCTGGGAATGAAAAACAAGGAAGCAGCGCCGATTGCCGACATTTGCCTGCTGCTCGAAGGCACCTGGCCTTACGTGCGCGGCGGCGTGTCGAGCTGGATTCACCAGTTGATCCTCGGCTTGCCGCACATCACGTTTTCAGTGATGTTCATCGGCGGTCAGCGTTCGGCATACACCTCGCGGCGCTACGAAGTCCCGGCGAACGTGTTGCACATCGAGGAAGTATTCCTTGAAGACGCAACGCACCCCACTGGCCTGCGTGGCAACCCGCGTGAAGCCGATGCCCAGCAGTTGGCCGACCTGTACCGGTTTCTGCATCACCCGGACCTGCCCGAGCGCGAGCTGGGCGAGCGCATGCTCAGTTGCATCGCCCAGGGCGACATGACCCTCGACGATGTGCTGCGCAGCCGCGCCAGTTGGGAGACGTTGACCGAAGGCTATCGCCAGCACTGCGCCGACCCGTCCTTCGTCAACTATTTCTGGACCCTGCGTTCATTGCAGTCGCCCTTGCTGATGCTGGCCGAAGTCTCGCGCAAAATGCCGCCGGCACGCGTGCTGCACTCGATCTCCACCGGTTACGCCGGGTTGCTGGGCTGCATCCTCAAACAGCGCTGGGGCTGTAGCTACCTGCTCAGCGAGCACGGGATCTACACCAAGGAGCGCAAGATCGACCTGGCCCAGGCGACCTGGATCGCGGAGAGCTCCGGCCAGGCGCTGAATCGCAGCCTCGATGGCGGGTCGGGTTACATCCGCACGTTGTGGGTGCGCTACTTCGAGCGGATCGGCCAGTTGGCCTACAACAGCGCCGACCAGATCATCGCCCTCTACGAGGGCAACCGTCAGCGCCAGCTCAAGGACGGCGCCGACCCAAGCCGCACCCAGTTGATCGCCAACGGGATCGACCTGTCGCAGTGGGCCTCGGCCATGGAAACCCGTAAGCCAGGCATCGCACCGGTGGTGGGGCTGATCGGCCGCGTGGTGCCGATCAAGGACGTCAAAACTTTCCTGCGGGCAATGCGCGGTGTGATCACCGCCATGCCGCACGTCGAAGGGTGGATCGTCGGTCCTGAAGAAGAAGACCCGGAATACGTCAGCGAATGCCGCAGCCTCATGGCGAGCCTGGGGCTTGAGGGCAAAGTGCATTTTCTGGGGTTCCAGCGGATCCAGGAAATTTTGCCGAAACTGGGCCTGATGGTGCTGACTTCCATCAGCGAGGCACAACCTTTGGTGATCCTTGAAGCCTGGGCTGCCGGTACGCCGGTGATCAGCAGCGACGTCGGTTCATGCCGTGAGTTGATCGAAGGCGGCAGCGCCGAAGACCGTGACCTTGGCGTGGCCGGCAAAGTGGTTGCGATTGCCGACCCACAAGCCACGTCCGCCGCGATCCTGGAACTGCTGCGCAACCCGGAGCGCTGGCAGGCCGCACAGACCAGCGGCTTGTTGCGGGTCAATCGTTACTACACCGAAGCCTTGATGCTGCAGCGCTACCGCGACCTGTACCAGGCCGCCATGGAGAACAGTTAAATGGCCGGTATTGGCTTCGAACTGCGCAAGATCCTTTCGCGCGACTCTTACACCGCAACCCTGCACGCCTACGTCTACGCCGGGCTGATCAGTTCCGGACCCTGGGTGCTGTCCATCATCAGCGTGATGCTGGTGGGCATCATCAGCCTGGGCCTGATGTTACCCAACTCGCTGGTCGGCCAGTTCCTGGTCACGGTGACCTACCTGATGGCCAGCTCATTGATCCTGACGGGTGGCCTGCAGTTGTTCTTCACGCGGTTTGTGTCCGACCAACTGTTCGAACACAAGTACGAAAACATCCTGCCCAACCTGCTGGGCATCTTGTTACTGGTCACGGTGGGTGCCGGCGTACTGGGTATCGTGTTGCTGGCGCTGCTGTTCGATCAGCCGCTGATCTACCGCGTGCTGGTCCTGTCGAATTTCGTGGTGCTGTGCAACCTGTGGCTGGTGATCATCTTTCTATCGGGAATGAAGAAGTACAACCGCATCCTGATGGTGATGGTGGTTGGCTACTCGCTCATGGTGGCGAGCGCCTATCTGCTGAGCTTCCTGCAGATGCCTGGCCTGCTGCTGGCATTGTTGATCGGGCACAGCACCCTGTTGTTCCTGTACCTCTACGACATCCTGCGTGAGTATCGGGCCGAGAAGATGATTGCCTTCGATTTCCTCAATCGTCGCAACGTCTTCCTGAGCCTGCTGGTCACCGGGTTCTTCTACAACTTCGGCATCTGGATCGACAAGATCCTGTTCTGGTTCAACCCCGGCACCTCCAACCCCGTCATCGGGCCGCTGCGCGCCTCGATCCTCTACGACATGCCGATCTTCATCGCCTACCTGGCCATCATCCCAGGCATGGCCGTGTTTCTGGTGCGCATCGAAACCGACTTCGCCGAATGGTATGACCGCTTGTTTCGCGCGATTCGAGAAGGCGAAACGTTGCAACACATCGGCTCACTGAAAGTCGAGATGATCCTGTCCATCCGCCAGGGCCTGCTGGAAATCTGCAAGGTCCAGGGCCTGACCGTGGTGCTGCTGTTCCTCTTCGCACCGCGCCTGCTGGACTGGCTGGGGATCTCCAGCTACTACCTGCCGCTGTTCTACATCGACTTGATCGGCGTGAGCATTCAAGTGGTGTTCATGGCCTTGCTCAACGTGTTCTTCTACCTCGACAAACGCCGCCTGGTGCTGGAGCTTTGCATACTGTTCGCCATGCTCAACGCCGGCCTGACACTGCTCAGCATGTACCTGGGGCCTAGCTTCTTCGGGTATGGGTTTACGTTGTCGCTGCTGATATGTGTATTGCTGGGCTTGGCGCGGTTGTCTTCGGCGTTGGAGGATTTGGAGTACGAGACGTTTATGTTGTCGCGCTGAGTGGGGCGGTAGAGAGGCGAAAGGCACTTGGCGGTTAGCGGCAGGTGCCTTTTGTTTTTTTGGGGATGGGGGCTGGCGCTTTTGATCAATCCTCGTCCAACCCACTCCGCCATCTGCGAAAGGCATAAAAGCCGCTCTCGACGCCACAGCCCGTGCTTTGGTTGCCTTGGCAAGGGTTGAACAGTTCGACGGGCAGTTGCAACGCCGGCCGGGTCCCCATGAGCTGTCCGTTCAACTGCCGGCGTACATCTTGCCATCGCCTTGTTGGTGCCGGATGGAGCAGGGAATGCCAAATACGGTGTTCAGCTGTTCCAGCGAAACACCACAGAAAAGCCCGACAAACGAGTCGGGCTTTTTCAGTGCTCTAATATGAAGCGATTTTTGTCGAAGATTAAGGTTTTGGTTTGGAACTTAGCTGCATACACTCAAGATACTTTACTTTGTCTGATATTACATCTGCATATATTTTGGATAGGCCTGAGTCATCCCCTGCGTCAGACATGAAGTTAGTGCTTTGGAAGGCGGTGTTGTAGATCACCTTGATGCTTTCTTCAGTTTTGAAGGAATCCCTCTCTACTTCGGCGCGAGCAATTTTTTGTAGGTTTAGAGCATCGGCGGAAGCGTCTCTGTTGATCGTGGCGATGATGTCTTCCGCGATCGCTTTATTTTCTAATGTTCTGTAATTTGAAATGCTTTTAGCGATAGCCTGCGGAAGGTTATCATCCGTCAAGCTTTCGGCTCCGGGTACGACTTTGAGCAATTTTATATATGAGGTGCCGGCTTCAGATGCAGAGACTCTCTGAAGTTCATCACCTTTTTTGTTGATGTTTTCTACATATGGGATTGCACATCCAAGTTTATAATAGGCAGCAGAGTAAATTTTTGATTGTTCTTCAAAGTTTCCCCATTTTTTGAATCCTAATGAGGTTAAAATAATAGCTCCAGCTGATTTGTATAAATCCGAGTGTGAGTCTGCTGCTAGTCCTATTGCGCCAACTCCCGCACCCCCTAGGGCTACTAAGTTTAAGGTGGAGCTGTTTAAGTTTGCTCCATTTGCGTATTCGGCCATTTCATTTTGTATGGACATCATCCGACAAATGCTTGGACGTGTAGACGTGCATTTTGTGGTGGATAGATCCATTGAGCGAAGGTTTTTTCCACTGCATCCAAGAAGCATAGATAGCGATATAAGTAAGACTGTTAGCTTGCTCATTTTTATTCCTGTTTTTATAGTGAAGGCAAACTGATATTAGCAGCATTTTTTTAGAGTGTTGCTCTGTTTGAATGCCTTTGATACATCACACTTTGACGTTTTCTAACAGCTCTGACCTTGCTATTAAGCATGGCCTTTTCGTTTCTGGAGGCCCCTATGGCAGCCCCAGGCAGGAGAAGAGAATGGCCAACCCGACGCGCGCGACCAGGTGCAACAATCAACCACGGCGAGCGCATCACCAGTGTGGCGCTCATCGACAACCAGATGGCCATCCGATGGACGACGCAATCCGCCGCAGCGTAGAACGACAATTCCCCGAACTCACCGGCGGTTACCACTTGCCGCGCTTTGCCCGTGTTGTCGCCGTGGCCGACGCTCCGGCCGGCGCCGGCATCTGTGACGACTTCCGGCCGCGCTACGCGGTCGACATTGAGGTCATGGGGCCGGACGGCGAGCCAGATACCAAGCTGCCGATGCTTGCCGGCGTGCCGTTGCCGCTGCCCACCGGTGGCGAGGAAATGGGCATCTATGCGTTCCCCGAGGAAGGCGCCCAGGTTGTGGTGTGCTTTGCCTACGGCCTGCCGCACAAGCCCTATATCCAAACCATTCTGCCCCACGGCCTGAGCATGCCCAGCGTGCCGAAGGGCGACCAGGTGCGGTAGCACAGCGAAGCCTGTCAGGAGCGTGTCGACGCTGATGGCAATTGGCTGCGTCAGACTGACGGCAAGATCCTGGACAAGGCGATAGAGCGGGAGGTAGAAGTGATGGGGAATACGAGGACGTTCCAGAATCACACCAGGACGGTGGATGACCATTCAAAGGAGTCGGTGGGTGGAATCAAGACGATCGAGGCGCTGGGGGCACTCAAGCTGCTGTCGGGCGGATCTTCGAGCTTGGCGGCGGTGGATGACTTGCACCAGGCGACCGGGCGGGACTTGAACCTGGTGGTGGGGCAGAAGCATAACGCCACGGTGGGTGGCGATATGGAGGAAAGGATTCAGGGGCTGCGTAAGGGCGTTGCGGGGGGCAGTCAACAGCTGGTGGCGCCTAAGACGTGGCTGGGGTCCGAAGGGGTGAACGTGCTGCAGATACTTTGTGATTTGCTCGACCTGGTGCAAAAGATGAACATCGAGTTGGCCAGGCATACGCATGGGTCTACTCCAATCCCAACGAATGCAAAGGAATTTTCAGATAGTGCGGGGAACGCCTTGGAGCTTGGAATAGCGCTCAGAAAAGTTACACTTTGATTTAGTCTGCTAATTTAAGTGCGGTTGTAGTTAAGTTAGTACGTCATATCTAGAATTTTGTTGAGGGTCATGAGTCAGGATATAAATTGAAATTGTGTTTGTGATTAGAGTTTTTCGAATCGAGTTGCATTTTTAGATTTCTATAGCTGCCTTTCGTGGAAGGCAGCTATAGATTGGTGGTCTGTATTGTAAACTCTTGCAAATTTTACCATGCTTGATTTTTGCTTAGCTCAATTCTTTCCAGTTCGACTTGCTCCTTCAATAAATCCAGTTCTTTGGATAAATTTACATGGTCTTTGGTTGAGGAATATTCTATGAAGTTGATTTTTAGAGAGTCGCTCAGAACAGATTTAACCTCGGGGCAGAAGTTGTTCGAAGCTGTTACAAAGTAGTGGCTCTGTCCATAAGGATGTCTGTATCTATAATTTTCTAATAGTGATCTGATATCCGGATCGCTCACACCGCATCCAACAAATATGAAGGTGTGGGTGCGAAGGAGTGCATCCAATAGTTCATAAAATTGGCTATGAGAGTTCCGGGCTTTAGCGTAATCGGTTCTAGTGAAAATCAATTTATTCGGTGAGGAAATCGTTCCATGGCTTTTTATCAAAACCCGCTCATGTCGGCGTAAACAATCTGCTATATCATCGTCATGATATATTTTTGTGGTTAGGGCACCAGCCCCTCGCTCACCTGCTGCAGTTTCGTAAATGCTATCAAAATTTGGTGTGATTGCAATTCGTAAGTCTAAATTAAAAAGTGTTTTGTGTATTGGTGCTGCTTTGAAATCCGGAGTATGGAATCGAGCCTTCACGAGGTTTGTAAATTTTTCCTGTTTTATTTCATTTCGAATAACCTCGGCGGCTGTCAGGTAATCTCCTGCTTTAATGAGGGCGTGAATTTCTTTCACTGTCTTCTTTTTTCTAGGCGCGTCTATTTGGCCTGTAGCCTCTGTTAGGAAGTCCGCCCAACTAGGCGGCCTAACACCGTCAATGCCTGATGAGTTCATAGAGACACCTGCGCCAAAAAAAGCACGCAGCGCCTGCAAGCAATGGAATGAATTAAATCCTTGGGCCAGATAGACATTTAAGTCATCTCGTTCATGTTTATACTAAGGCTGGCAGCGATGTCAGAGATGACTTTTTCAAATTGCTTAACTTTATCAAAGTGTGCGCCTACAACCCCGTCTGCAGATTTCAGCATGAATATTGGTTTTGTAGAAGTTTGAGCCATAGGGACCAAACTACTGAAGTAAGGGATTTCGCCAAGCTTGTATTCTAAATTTTTACCAAGGTTTATTTTTTCTATTAGGCTCTTTTTGATAGCGGGCCCAATCCGTTTAATTATTTTCTCGTAGGCATCAACAGGCTGTTTTTTTCCCGCAACGGTTTTAGCAGTGTATTGCTGAGTGACATACCCGAGAAACTTTATTCCTTGAGGGTTTCGTTGGTGCAAACCATCAAAAAGGAAATTTTCGTTATTGTCTTCTTTATAGCTTGTAAGCCCACGTTCTAAACCCTTAGTCCAACTGGTGATCGCTACTTCGATATTCTGAAGACCGCGTAAGCTGAAAATGTCGGACGACATAGGTAAAATAAAATAGTCGCATGATAAAAGTACTGTGCGATTTATCGCCCCTAGAGACGGGCCAATATCAAAAAAAACATAATCGTATTTTTTTTTAGAGGCCCACTCTAGTAATGCTCTAAAAAGAAAGGTTGTTTTTAAACCTCGTTCTTGTCCACTTGTTGCGTCTACCCAGTCTTTTGCCAGGAAATCCTCAGCTAAAGAAAATCTGGGGTCGCCGGGTACTACATCTACACCGAATGATTCACTTTTTTTAATCGGGATATCAGAATAACCTTTAGATTTTTTTAGTGAGGTAACTAGCTGGTTTATAGTTTCACCATCCTTTGAGGAAGAGTATAGGTCGTCAAGTATTTTTTCCTTGAACATATAGGCAGTAGCGTTACATTGTGGATCTGCATCGACTACTAATACTCTTTTATTGCCCCTTAAGGCATAGTACGCAGCTAAGTTGCAAAGGAGAGTGGTTTTTCCTACGCCGCCTTTGTTGTTGAAGACGCAAAAAGCTTTCATTTTATATCCTTTGGTGAGCAATTAGGCCTTGCCTTGATTAGGCTCGTAGCAGTTGACGGATTTTTCCTATCCATTTTTTATCGTGGATTACTCTTAAGTGTTCGTGCTCGCCGTTTATGATTTCTTCTTTTGATAAACCTGAGAGCTCTTCCCAGTTTTCCCCAAATATGTATGTGGCGTTGTTCAGATATATGCTCTCTAAGAAATGAAGTTTTTTATCTGTGAAGCCATAGACAAAGTACCCGGAGTAACCGCCGCGACCGGTTGCTAAAAAATCAGGTTCGTATTTTGAGATCTCACGCATTCTATGCTCAATCACGCCTTTTTCAGATTGGCTAAGTTTTGTTAGAAAGGGCGCGAGAACTCCTGATGCTTTGTTCCAAGGATACTTTCCTCGTGGCAGTACTTCCCATTGAAGCTGGCGCGCAGGCATGTTGGAGATTTTATGTTTTGAAACGTCAAATATTTCAAATTCACCGAAATACTCGAATAATAGATTGGCTAAATGAATGATCGGTGACTGATAGTCCGTAAAATTTATTATACGTGTCGATATATACGTCACACCGTCAATTTTTTTAGTGACAGCTTCTCCGCAGGAGGAGTAATAAAGTCTATAGGGTAGACATCCATCGTGCGATGCTGAATACCGTCATGCTCCTTTCCGTGCCAATCCTTCCATGTACGATACTGAGGTATCGATTTTTTTATTAATGGAAGATCCTTTCGCTTAACTTCCTTTCCGCTAACATTAAAGCTTGAAACTTTTCCAATGCTTGATGCGAGAATGGAGTCTCCGTCATCTTGAAGGAAATCAATACCTATTTCTTTTTGTCGAGCTGGCGTTATACGGTCTTGGCGAACTACGAGCATCACATTGGTTGCACCTTTAGCCTCGGCTATCAGGCGCGCCATACTCTTGATTGTTGGTCCCTTAATCATTGCTGCCTCCATTGAGTGATGCTGTGTGTCGAAGGTAGCATCTTGATATCGCGCTTGGAACCCTATCGAGGAAGTCTGCAGGTATGCCGACGTGAACAGGGGGCGCTCAGGCGAGATCCCATATTGAGCGGTTCATCTCCGCTCATGGTTCAGGAGACTCGCTGCCCCTTTGGCCGAAAAAATCGTGCGGCGAAAAAATATATCAAAAAAAGCACTTATCCTCCTCCCGCCGACGGGGTTTGCATCGTTTTTTGTGCAAATCCAGATGTAGTGCAAATGCGCCTGTAGCCCAGGCGGGTAGGGCGGCTCCGCGGCCGATCGGCAATTTCACAAAATACAAATTTTGGAAGAAAAATGCAGCGCGGTTGCATAGCGATGCACTCAGGCGGTCACCTGCTGGTTATGGCGATCCCCCGGTTTTATTGGGCCAAAAAAATGAACGGGAAAAAGGGACGGATTTATTTCCTCGATCAAAAAATGGGTGGTTATGCGCAGGAGTGCTTTGAACACAGCATTTCCCCACCCGTAATGCTTCGGTGCTGAACCGATACCATCCTAAGGAACCCTGTAATGGACCTACACAACGAGTTCGAAAACAGCAAATTCTTCCACCACGCCCGTATTGATCGACGCGCCGCCGATGCCTTGGTGGGACTGGCCGCGGGGATTACGGCGGACGGTGTCGTGAACACCAACGAAGCGGTTTTCCTAAAGCAATGGTTGGAAAACAACCTGGCCCATCTAAACGACCCGGTGATCAATCTGTTGTATTCGCGTCTGGCGTCCATGCTTCAGGACGATGCTCTGGACCCGGACGAGTCTCTTGAGCTGCTTAACATCCTGCGTAGCTTTTCTGGCCTTGGCATTGAGAGATCGAAGGTCGGCGAAGCTGTTGCCATGACTCCAACGGACCTTCCCTTCAATTCCCCAGCCCCTGACTTGGTGTGGGATGGCCGAATGTTTGTATTTACAGGCGTCATGGCCTTTGGGCCACGCAAAGATTGCCAGGCATTGGTCGAGGAGCGTGGCGGTTTGATTGGTGGTGGGGTGAGTAAGAAGGTGCATTACCTGGTGGTCGGCAGCGTGGGTAATGAGCAGTGGCGCCACAGCACCTACGGAACGAAGATCATGAAGGCAGTGGAGCTGCGGGAGGCGGGTGCTTCGATTGCCATTGTGGGTGAGCACCACTGGCAAAAGATGTTGTTTGGTTGAGCCGGTCCAGGAAAAGGCTGCCGATTGTCCTGGCTGGAAGATTGTCGGTGGGTTTGAGGGACTCATCGCGAGCAAGCTCGCTCCTACAGGGTTTTCAGGGTGTGGAGGAAAGTGAGCACCCCAGAAACAACAAAGCCCCTGCATTTCTGCAGGGGCTTCGTTTTGTATGGTGCCGGCACCAGGAGTCGAACCCGGGACCTACTGATTACAAGTCAGTTGCTCTACCAACTGAGCTATACCGGCGTGTTAGGGCGACGATTATAGCGACTGCCAAGGTTCTGTAAACCCCTGAAATCTGACTATTTTTGCGAAAACCCAAGTTTTCGCAAATCTCCCCGCATTTCCCTTCGCTACCCGCAAAAAAATCAGCGCTCGTGCAGCGCCTCTGCGCGGGATTTGATGATCGGTTTGAGCAGGTAGCTCAAGATGCTCTTCTTGCCGGTGATGATGTCTACAGACGCCACCATGCCGGGGATGATCAGCAGCGGCTTCTCATCGGTGCCCAGGTGGCTGCGGTCGGTGCGCAGTTTGATGATGTAGAAGGTGTTTTTCTTTTCTTCGTCCATCACGGTGTCGGCGCCGATGGTTTCGAGTTTGCCTTTGAGGCCGCCGTAGATGGTGTAGTCGTAGGCGGTGAATTTGATCATGGCTTCCTGGCCTGGGTGCAGGAAGGCGATGTCCTGCGGGCGGATCTTTGCTTCCACCAGCAGGGTGTCGTCCAGCGGGACGACTTCGGCCATGTCGCTGCCGGGCTGGATCACGCCGCCGACGGTGTTGACCATCATCTGTTTGACGATGCCGCGTACGGGGGAGGTGACCATGGTGCGGCTGACGCGGTCTTCCAGGCCTTTGGATGTCGCTTGGGCCTTGCTCAGGTTGGTGCGTGCTTCGTTCAGCTGGGCAAGGGCTTCGCTGCGAAACTTGCCGCGGGTTTCGTCGATTTTGCGCTGCACTTCGTTGATGGCGGCCTGGGCACGGGGGATGGCCAGGGTGGTGCCGTCGAGCATGCCGCGGGTTTCGACCTCGGAGCGTTTGAGGCGCAGCACTTCTACCGGCGAAATCGCACCTTGTTTTACCAGGGGTTCGGACATGCCGATTTCCTGGCGCAGCAGGTTCAGGCTGTTGCGGTATTGCTCCTGCTTGGAGCTGAATTCACGCGCCTCTTGCTGGCGTTGCAGCAGTTGTTGTTGCAGCCCGCCAATTTCGTCTGCCAGTTGCTGACGGCGGCTGAGGTACAAGGACTCTTCGTTCGAGGCTTGGTTGGGCACGGCTTTGCGCGCGTCCTCGGTGATGTTCAGCGGGCGATTTTCGATCTCGGCGCTAAGGCGCTCCACGCGCAGTTCCATGGCCACGCGGTCGGCTTCGGTTTCGCCGACGTTGGAGGCAAAGCGTGTGTCGTCCAGGCGCACCAGCGGCGCGCCGGCTTCGACGATCTGCCCTTCGTGCACGTAGATCTGAGCGACGATGCCGCCTTCCAGGTTCTGGATTTTCTGGATGCGCGACGAAGGAATCGCCTTGCCGTCACCCTTGGTGACTTCATCGATAATCGCGAAGTGCGCCCACAACAACAGGAACACGAAGAAGCCGATCACGGCCCAGATGGTCAGGCGCACGATGCGCGGCGCGTCGTCGACCAGCGCCTTTTCGACCTCGGGCAATGGCTGGTCATCGAGCGAGTCGCTGCCCTTGAAATAGCGGAAGATGACGTCCTTCCAACGGCCTGCACCGGACTTAAGCAACACTGATCTGCCCCTTTTTCAGCGCTTCCATGACGGCCGCTTTCGGGCCGTCTGCGAGGATCTGGCCACGGTCGATCACCAGCAGGCGATCGACCAGGCTCAGCAGCGAAGCACGGTGGGTGACGAGAATCACCGTCTTGTTTTCGATAACCGACTGCAAGCGTTGTTTCAGGCGTTCTTCGCCGGTGTTGTCCATGGCGCTGGTCGGTTCGTCCAGCAGCAGAATCGGTGGGTTCAGCAGCAGCGCGCGGGCCAGGGCGACGTTCTGGCGCTGACCGCCGGAAAGGTTTTGCCCGCGCTCGCCCACTTGCAGTTCGTAGCCTTGCGGATGCAGCCTGGCAAATTCATGCACGCCGGCGAGCTCGGCGGCCTGCAGCACCATTTCATCATCCACATAGCGCGCACCGGACACGAGGTTGTCGCGCAGGGTGCCGGCCAGTAGTTGGATGTCCTGGGCCACGTAGCCGATGTTATGGCGCAGTTCGCTGACGTCGATCTGGCGGATGTCTACACCGTCCACCAGCAGCGAGCCGGAATCCGGCTGATACAGGCCCACCAACAGCTTGGCCAGCGAGCTTTTGCCCGAGCCGCTGCGGCCGATGATGCCGATCTTCTCGCCAGGCCGAACCGTCAGGTTGATGCCGCGCAGTGCCAGGTTCTGCTGGTTCGGGTAGGTAAAGTCGACCTCGCGGAACGTCATTGCGCCTTGCAGGGTTTTACGGCTGAGCGGGCGCTCGTCGAAGTTGCGTTCCTGCGGCAGCTCCATCATCTGGTCCACCGACACCATCGTCACCTTGGCTTGCTGGTAGCGTGTCAGCAGGCCCGACAGTTGCGCCAACGGGCCGAGTGCGCGGCCGCTGAGCATGTAGCAGGCCACCAGGCCGCCCATGCTCAGGGCGCCATCGATGATCTGGTACACGCCGAAGATGATCATCGCCACGCCGGCCACTTGCTGGATCAGCAACGTGATGTTCATCGCCAGGCCGGACAGAACCTTGACCCGCAACTCCAGCCGGCTGAGGGTGCCGATGGTTTGTTCCCACTGGTATTGGCGTTCGCTTTCGGCGTTGTTGACCTTCACCGCATCCAGCCCGGCGAGGGTTTCGATCAGGCTCGACTGGCGTTCGGCACTCAGGGCCATGGTGCGCTCAAGCGTGGCGGTCAGCGGTTTTTGCAGGAAATGGCCGATCCCCAGCGCCAGCGGGAAGGCGACGATGGGGATCCACACCAGGTGGCCGCCGAGCAGTGCGATCACCGCGAGGATGATCAGGGTAAACGGCAAGTCGATCAGGCTGGCGAGGGTCAGGGAGGTGAGGAAGTCGCGCATCCCCTGAAATTCGTGGATGTTCGAGGCATAGCTGCCGACGCGCGCCGGGCGCATTTTCATCGACATGCCCACGATGCGCTCGAACAGCGTCGCGGAAATGATCAGGTCGGTTTTCTTGCCCGCCAGGTCCAGGCACAGACTGCGCATGCTCTTGAGCAACAGGTCGAACAGGTAGGCGCCGCAAATACCGATGGCCAACACCCACAAGGTGGCGGTGGCCTGGTTCGGCACGACGCGGTCATACACGTTCATCACAAACAGTGGCGCGGCCAAGGCGATCAGGTTGATCACCAGGCTGGCAGCGATCGCGTCGGCGTACAGCCAACGGGAGCGCTTGAGGGTGTCTTTGAACCACGAGCGCGCCCGTGGGATCAGCGTGCCGCTGGTGACGTCAAATTTATGTTGCGGTTGGGCGAAGAAAACCCGACCGCTGTAATCGTGACTCAGCGCTTCGCGGGTAACCTGGACTTCACCGCCGTCGCTTTCGCTGAGCAGCAGGCGGGCGGTGTCACCCTCCCATGCCAACAGCACCGCGCAGCGTCCTTCCTTGAAGAGCAGCAGCGCCGGTAATGCGATGGACGGGATTTGCTCCAGCTTGCGCTGCAGCAGACGGCCCTGCAAACCCGCCCGGGCCGCGGCGCGGGGCAGCAGGTCAGGGCTCAGGCGCTGGCCTGCCAAGGGCAATCCGGTGGTCAGCATGGCCCGACTGGCAGGCTTGTAATGCAGGGAGCAGAGCGTCAACAATCCGTCCAGCAAGGGGTCGTCATGCTGACTGCGCGGGTCATGGTGGAACTGCGCCACACCTATTTCAGAATCCAAGCTGACTCTCTCTTAAACGGTTGAGTGGTCCAACGCCGTCAAGAATCAGTTCATCCCTGGCAGGTTTACCTTCGTTTTGACTTCGTTCTGCACAACTGATGCCAGCGGCGCGACGACGCCCTGACTTCTCAGCAATTGGCCCATATCGGCCTTGATCCGGTACTGCGTATAGATGTGCAGGCTTTTGATCTGTGCCAGGCGCTGCTGAGCGGTGAACAGCTCGTTCTCGCTGTCGAGCAAGTCGAGCAGCGTACGCTCGCCCAGGCTGAACTGCTGCTGGTACGAGGTGCGCACTTTGTTGCTGCGGTCCACGTATTGCTGTGCGATCGGCACCTGCTGGGTGGCGTTGTTGTAGGCGTTCCAGGCCAAACCGAGTTCTTCGTTCAACTGGCGCAGGGCGTTGTTGCGGATATCCAGCGCCTGGCTGGCCTGGGAGGCCTTGGACTGCAGGCTGGCTTTGTCGCTGCCGCCGTTATACAGGTTGAACTGCATGTTCAGCATGGCGGAATAACCATTGTCATGGCCTTCTTCGCCGCCGATGTTGTTGTTGGCGGAGCGCTGCAGCACTGCGTCAAAGCGCGGGTAGAAGGTCGACTTGGCGGCTTCGTACTGCTTTTCGGCAGCGGCGATATCCGACTCGGCAGAGCGCAATACCGGGCTGTCCGCAATCATCTGGCGGCGAGCTTCATCCAGGCTGGCCGGCAGTGCGGTCACAATGCCCAGTGGTTTTTCAAGCTGGTCGGGCTCTTTGCCGACCACGCTCAGGAAATTGGTATTGGCGTCCGCCAGGTTGGTCTGCTCGGTGATCAGGTTGTTTTGAGCCTGGGCCAGTCGAGCTTCGGCCTGATCCATGTCCGCCATTCTTCCGACGCCACGGCTGGTGCGCAGTTTGATCTGGTCAAAAATACGTTCGTGGCTTTTCAGGTTGTCTTCTGCCAGTTGCACCATCTCGCGACGGGTCAAGACATCCAGATAAACCTGGGCAACCGTCAGCGCGGTGCGCTCGGACGTATTGAGCAGCGCATACCCACGGGAGTTGGCGGTGGCTTGTTGGCGGCCGACTTCATTGACGGTGCCAAAGCCTTGGAACAAATTTTGCTGAAGGCGAATGGACGACTCGCCACGGTTCAGGGTTTTCCAGTCATGGCTGTTGCTTGCGGCACGGGTCGAGGTGTTGTCCGAGCTTTCACGGCCATAACCGCCCAGCACGTCGATTTTAGGCAGGTAGCCGCCCTGGGCCTCTCTGACCTGATAGTCGGCGGCAATCCGCGCATTGATAGCCGCCTGGATCTCCGGGTGGTTTTCCACAGCAGTTTGCATTGCTTCGGGAAGGGTTTGGGCCTGGACAAAACTGGCGGCTAGAGCAAACGGCATAGCTTTAAGAAGGTGCAAACGCATTCTGATTTTTCCCGGGGATTGGTTGCCTGAAAAACCGCAACAAACTGGAATATGCATTGTAGTGGCAACTCGAAATGCTCGTTTTTCTTAGACGCGTGAAGGCGCAAACAGAACGTCGTGAAGCCGCTTAAATATCAATGTGACATTACTGGGCAGATTGTTTAGGATGGCGCCCAATAGGTCAATACCTTGACGGGAAAGTAATTTTTCCCATGAAACAACAAAATATTGACGTCAATATACTTTCATAGAAATAGCGTAGTCCAGCTATCTGAATCGGCAGTAGCGAGAAGGTCGGTCTCCTTGATGGATACCCCGAACGGCAATACACGGAGAGTCTTTTATGAGCAGCGTTGCGGTCGTCAAAAGTATTGTCGGTCAAGTGTTCGCGGTTTCCCCGGAAGGGATTCGCCGCCTGCTTGTAGAAGGGGATCGCCTGGTCGCCGGTGAACAGGTCGATACCGGCGCTGCTGGCGCCGTCTCGCTGGAACTGGCGGATGGCCGGGTCATCGACCTGGGGCGCGACACTCAGTGGAGCGCCAGCGCGCCCGACTCGTCCACCGACCTGAGCGCCGCCACTGCTCAAGCCGCACCGTCCGTCGCCGAACTTCAGCAAGCCATCGCTGCCGGTGCCGACCCGACCCAAGACCTTGAAGCCACAGCTGCCGGCCCGACCTCCGCGGGTGCAGACGGCGCTGTTGGCGGCGGCCACAGTTTTGTCGTGCTGGAAGCCACCGCAGGTGTGGTTGACCCCACCATCGGTTACCCGACGACCGGTCTGAACGCCGCTGATGCGGTGGGCAATACCCTCACCGCCGCCACCAATAATGGCGTCGATCCGCGTAACGTGACCATTACCCTGACTGCTACGCCCACCATCACCGAAGCCGGTGGTGTTGTGGTGTATACGGTGTTTGTCACCCAGGCACCGACCAGCGACTTGACCGTCACCTTGTCCAACGGCCTCGCGGTGGTGATCGCCGCCGGCCAGACCTCGGGCGCACTGAACGTCACGTTTGCCGGCAATGACACGCCTTACCTGGATGCCTCGTCGATCTCCGCCACCATCGCCGGTACCTCCGGCGGCGGCAACCTGATCATCACCACTGACCCGGCGCCAGCGGTTACCCAGATCAACGACACCATCGACACCACCACCGTCACGCTGACCGCGACCGCGTCGGTGGATGAGGGTGGCAAGATCGTCTACACCGCGACCGTGACCAACGCCGCGCAGACCGACGTTGTCATCAAACTGTCCAACGATCAGACCATCACCATCGAAGCCGGCAAAACCACCGGTACAGTCAGTATCGACACGCCTGCCAATCTGGCCGACGGCAAAGACCTGGTCGTCAGCACCACAATTACCAGCGCCACCGGCGGCAATTACGAGAACCTGGCGATCAATCCGCAAGCGGCCACTTCTACAGTGGTTGCAGTGGACGATAAGAGCGTGTTGGTGGCTGATACCAGCACCATCGCCGAAGATGGCGTCGCTACCGGCAACGTGCTGAGCAACGACAGTGACATCGACAATGTGCTGAACGTTGCTACCTTCAACGTGGCTGGCACTACCTACAACGCCGGCCAAACCGCCGTCATTACGGGTGTGGGTTCTATCACCATCGGTACGGATGGCGCGTACACCTTTACCCCGGTTAAAGATTTCAATGGTGACGTGCCGCAAATCGGTTACACCACCAACACCGGTTCGAGCAGCACGTTGAATGTGAACGTCGTGGCGGTTGATGACGCGAGCGTTCTGAAGGCCGACACCGGTAGTGCGTTGGAAGATAACGTTGCTACTGGCAACGTACTTTCGAACGATGTCGACGTTGATAACGTGTTGAGTGTTGCCACTTTCAATGTCAATGGCACCACCTATAACGCCGGTCAAACCGCGATCATTGCTGGCGTGGGTTCTATCACCATTGGCGCCGATGGCGCCTATGCGTTCACCCCGGTCAAAGACTTCAACGGTGATGTGCCACAAATTGGCTACACCACTAACACCGGTTCGAGCAGCACGCTGGACGTGAAGATTGAAGCGGTTGATGACGCGAGCGTCCTGAAAGCGGATACCGGTAGTGCGTTGGAAGACAACGTTGCTAGCGGCAATGTGCTGAGCAATGACAGTGACATTGATAGTGTATTGACTGTCGCGACTTTCAACGTCAACGGCACCACTTACACAGCAGGCCAAACCGCAATTATCGCGGGTGTTGGCAGCATCACCATTGGTGCTGACGGTGCCTACGCCTTCACCCCGGTTAAAGACTTCAACGGTGATGTGCCGCAAATCGGCTACACCACCAATACCGGTTCCAGCAGCACGCTGGACGTGAAGATCGACGCGGTTGATGACGCGAGCGTCTTGAAAGCCGATACCGGTAGTGCACTGGAAGATAACGTTGCTACCGGCAACGTCCTTTCGAACGATGTCGATGTGGACAACGCACTGGCTGTCGCAACCTTCAACGTAGGTGGCACTACCTATACCGCTGGCCAAACCGCGATCATCGCAGGCATGGGTTCTATCACCATCGGTGCCGATGGCGCCTATGCGTTTACTCCAGTCAAAGACTTCAACGGTGACGTACCGCAAGTCGGCTACACCACCAACACCGGTTCGAGCAGCACGCTGGACGTGAAGATTGACGCGGTTGACGACGCGAGCGTCCTGAAAGCGGATACCGGCAGTGCGTTGGAAGATAACGTTGCCACGGGCAATGTGCTGACCAACGACGTGGATGTGGACAACGTGCTGAGCGTTGCCACGTTCAACGTCAACGGCACCACTTACACCGCTGGCCAAACTGCTGTCATTGCTGGCGTTGGCTCTATCACCATCGGCGCCGATGGCGCCTACGCCTTCACGCCAGTCAAAGACTTCAACGGCGATGTACCGCAAATCGGCTACACCACCAATACCGGCTCCAGCAGCACGCTGGACGTGAAGATTGACGCGGTTGATGACGCGAGCGTACTGAAAGCGGATACCGGTAGTGCGTTGGAAGACCATGTTGCCACCGGCAACGTCCTTTCGAACGATGTCGATGTGGACAACACACTGACTGTCGCGACCTTCAACGTAGGTGGTACCACCTACAGCGCCGGCCAAACCGCGATCATTGCTGGCGTGGGGTCTATCACTATCGGTACGGATGGCGCGTACGCCTTCACTCCGGTCAAAGATTTCAACGGTGACGTACCGCAAGTCGGCTACACCACCAACACCGGTTCGAGCAGCACGCTGGACGTGAAGATTGACGCGGTTGACGACGCGAGCGTCTTGAAAGCCGACACCGGCAGTGCCTTGGAAGACCAGGTTGCCACTGGCAATGTGCTGAGCAATGACGTCGACGTCGACAACGTGCTGAGCGTTGCTACGTTCAGTGTCAACGGCACGAGCTATACGGCTGGCCAAACCGCGATCATCGCCGGTGTTGGCAGCATCACCATTGGTACTGACGGCGCGTACGCCTTCACTCCGGTCAAAGATTTCAACGGTGACGTACCGCAAATCGGCTACACCACCAACACCGGTTCGAGCAGCACGCTGGACGTGAAGATCGACGCGGTTGATGACGCGAGCGTTCTGAAAGCCGACACCGGCAGTGCGTTGGAAGATCATGTTGCTACCGGCAATGTGCTGACCAATGACGTCGACGTCGATAATGTGCTGAGCGTTGCGACCTTTAACGTGGGTGGCACTACCTACACCGCCGGCCAAACCGCAATCATCGCCGGGGTTGGCAGCATCACCATTGGTGCTGACGGTGCGTACGCCTTCACTCCGGTCAAAGATTTCAACGGTGATGTGCCGCAAATCGGCTACACCACCAACACGGGTTCCAGCAGCACGCTGGACGTGAAGATCGACGCGGTTGATGACGCAAGCATCCTGAAGGCCGATACCGGTAGTGCGTTGGAAGACCACGTTGCCACGGGCAACGTACTTTCGAACGATGTCGATGTGGACAACACACTGACTGTCGCGACCTTCAATGTGGGTGGCACCACCTACACCGCCGGCCAAACCGCAATCATCGCCGGGGTTGGCAGCATCACCATTGGTGCTGACGGTGCGTACGCCTTCACTCCGGTCAAAGATTTCAACGGTGATGTACCGCAAATCGGCTACACCACCAATACCGGTTCCAGCAGCACGCTGGACGTGAAGATCGACGCGGTTGATGACGCGAGCGTTCTGAAAGCCGACACCGGCAGTGCCTTGGAAGATCATGTTGCTACCGGCAATGTGCTGACCAATGACGTCGACGTCGATAATGTGCTGAGCGTTGCGACCTTTAACGTGGGTGGCACTACCTACACCGCCGGCCAAACCGCAATCATCGCCGGGGTTGGCAGCATCACCATTGGTGCTGACGGTGCGTACGCCTTCACTCCGGTCAAAGATTTCAACGGTGATGTGCCGCAAATCGGCTACACCACCAACACGGGTTCCAGCAGCACGCTGGACGTGAAGATCGACGCGGTTGATGACGCAAGCATCCTGAAGGCCGATACCGGTAGTGCGTTGGAAGACCACGTTGCCACGGGCAACGTACTTTCGAACGATGTCGATGTGGACAACACACTGACTGTCGCGACCTTCAATGTGGGTGGCACCACCTACACCGCCGGCCAAACCGCAATCATCGCCGGGGTTGGCAGCATCACCATTGGTGCTGACGGTGCGTACGCCTTCACTCCGGTCAAAGATTTCAACGGTGATGTACCGCAAATCGGCTACACCACCAATACCGGTTCCAGCAGCACGCTGGACGTGAAGATCGACGCGGTTGATGACGCGAGCGTTCTGAAAGCCGACACCGGCAGTGCCTTGGAAGATCATGTTGCTACCGGCAATGTGCTGACCAATGACGTCGACGTCGATAATGTGCTGAGCGTTGCGACCTTTAACGTGGGTGGCACTACCTACACCGCCGGCCAAACCGCAATCATCGCCGGGGTTGGCAGCATCACCATTGGTGCTGACGGTGCGTACGCCTTCACTCCGGTCAAAGATTTCAACGGTGACGTGCCGCAAATTGGCTACACCACCAACACCGGTTCGAGCAGCACGCTGGACGTGAAGATCGACGCGGTTGATGACGCGAGTGTTCTGAAGGCCGATACCGGCAGTGCGAAAGAAGACACCGTTGCCACCGGCAACGTACTGACCAATGACAGCGACGTGGATAACGTGCTGACCGTTGCCAGCTTCACCGTCAACGGCGCGAGTTATGGCGCCGGCCAAACCGCCGTCATTGCAGGCGTTGGCTCGATCACCATCGGTACTGACGGCGCTTACGCTTTCACGCCGGTCAAAGATTTCAACGGTGACGTGCCGCAAATCGGCTACACCACCAACACGGGTTCCAGCAGCACGCTGGACGTGAAGATCGACGCGGTTGATGACGCGAGTGTTCTGAAAGCCGACACCGGCAGTGCGTTGGAAGATCATGTTGCCACTGGCAATGTGCTGACCAATGACGTGGATGTGGACAACGTGTTGAGCGTTGCCACTTTCAACGTCAACGGCACCACTTACACAGCAGGTCAAACCGCCGTCATTGCTGGCGTGGGTTCTATCACCATCGGCGCCGATGGCGCCTACGCCTTCACCCCGGTTAAAGACTTCAACGGTGACGTGCCGCAAATCGGCTACACCACCAACACGGGTTCCAGCAGCACGCTGGACGTTAAGATCGACGCGGTTGACGACGCGAGCGTCCTGAAAGCCGACACCGGCAGTGCGTTGGAAGACCACGTTGCCAGCGGCAATGTGCTGACCAATGACGTAGACGTCGACAACGTGTTGAGCGTTGCCACTTTCAACGTCAACGGCACCACCTACACCGCCGGCCAAACCGCGATCATCGCTGGTGTGGGTTCTATCACCATCGGTACTGACGGCGCGTACGCCTTCACTCCAGTCAAAGACTTCAACGGTGATGTACCGCAAATCGGCTACACCACCAACACCGGCTCCAGCAGCACGTTGGATGTGAAGATTGACGCGGTTGATGACGCAAGCGTTCTGAAAGCCGATACCGGCAGCGCCTTGGAAGACTACGTTGCCACTGGCAATGTGCTGACCAACGACGTCGACGTCGACAACGTATTGAGCGTTGCCACTTTCAACGTCAACGGCACCACTTATACCGCTGGCCAAACCGCGATTATCTCGGGTGTTGGCAGCATCACCATTGGTACTGACGGCGCCTACGCTTTCACCCCAGTCAAAGATTTCAACGGCGACGTACCGCAAATCGGCTACACCACCAACACCGGCTCCAGCAGCACGCTGGACGTGAAGATCGACGCCGTTGACGACGCGAGCGTACTGAAAGCGGATACCGGCAGTGCCTTGGAAGACCAGGTTGCCACCGGCAACGTCCTTTCGAACGACGTCGACGTCGACAACGCGCTGAGCGTTGCCACTTTCAACGTCAACGGCACCACTTATACCGCTGGCCAAACCGCGATTATCTCGGGTGTTGGCAGCATCACCATTGGTACTGACGGCGCCTACGCTTTCACCCCAGTCAAAGATTTCAACGGCGACGTACCGCAAATCGGCTACACCACCAATACAGGTTCGAGCAGCACGCTGAATGTGAACATCGTGGCGGTTGATGACGCGAGCGTCCTGAAAGCCGACACTGGCAGTGCCTTGGAAGACCACGTCGCCACCGGCAACGTACTGACTAACGACATTGATGTGGACAACGTATTGAGCGTTGCCACGTTCAGCGTTAACGGTACTAACTACACCGCAGGTCAAACCGCGATCATCGCGGGCGTTGGCAGCATCACCATCGGCACCAATGGTGCCTATGCCTTCACCCCAGTCAAAGACTTCAACGGCGACGTACCGCAAATCGGCTACACCACCAATACAGGTTCGAGCAGCACGCTGAATGTGAACATCGTGGCGGTTGATGACGCGAGCGTCCTGAAAGCCGACACTGGCAGTGCCTTGGAAGACCACGTCGCCACCGGCAATGTGCTGACCAACGACGTGGATGTGGACAGTGTGCTGAGCGTTGCCACGTTCAATGTCAACGGCACCACTTATACCGCTGGCCAAACCGCGATTATCTCGGGTGTTGGCAGCATCACCATTGGTACTGACGGCGCCTACGCTTTCACCCCAGTCAAAGATTTCAACGGCGACGTACCGCAAATCGGCTACACCACCAACACCGGCTCCAGCAGCACGCTGGACGTGAAGATCGACGCCGTTGACGACGCGAGCGTACTGAAAGCGGATACCGGCAGTGCCTTGGAAGACCAGGTTGCCACCGGCAACGTCCTTTCGAACGACGTCGACGTCGACAACGCGCTGAGCGTTGCCACTTTCAACGTCAACGGCGCCACTTATACCGCTGGCCAAACCGCGATTATCTCGGGTGTTGGCAGCATCACCATTGGTACTGACGGCGCCTACGCCTTCACCCCGGTCAAAGATTTCAACGGTGACGTACCGCAAATCGGCTACACCACCAATACAGGTTCGAGCAGCACGCTGAACGTGAAGATCGACGCCGTTGACGACGCGAGCGTTCTGAAAGCGGACACCGGCAGCGTCTTGGAAGACCACGTCGCCACCGGCAATGTGCTGACCAACGACGTGGATGTGGACAGCGCGCTGAGCGTTGCCACGTTCAATGTCAACGGCACCACTTACACCGCTGGCCAAACCGCGATCATCTCGGGTGTTGGCAGCATCACCATTGGTACTGACGGCGCCTACGCCTTCACCCCGATCAAAGATTTCAACGGCGACGTACCGCAAATCGGCTACACCACCAACACCGGTTCGAGCAGCACGCTGAACGTGAAGATCGACGCCGTTGACGACGCGAGCGTTCTGAAAGCGGACACCGGCAGCGTCTTGGAAGACCACGTCGCCACCGGCAATGTGCTGACCAACGACGTGGATGTGGACAGCGCGCTGAGCGTTGCCACGTTCAATGTCAACGGCACCACTTACACCGCTGGCCAAACCGCGATCATCTCGGGTGTTGGCAGCATCACCATTGGTACTGACGGCGCCTACGCCTTCACCCCGATCAAAGATTTCAACGGCGACGTACCGCAAATCGGCTACACCACCAACACCGGTTCGAGCAGCACGCTGAACGTGAAGATCGACGCCGTTGACGACGCGAGCGTTCTGAAAGCGGACACCGGCAGCGCCTTGGAAGACCACGTTGCCACTGGCAATGTGCTGACCAACGACGTCGACGTCGACAACGTATTGAGCGTTGCCACTTTCAACGTCAACGGCACCACTTATACCGCTGGCCAAACCGCGATTATCTCGGGTGTTGGCAGCATCACCATTGGTACTGACGGCGCCTACGCTTTCACCCCAGTCAAAGATTTCAACGGCGACGTACCGCAAATCGGCTACACCACCAACACCGGCTCCAGCAGCACGCTGGACGTGAAGATCGACGCCGTTGACGACGCGAGCGTACTGAAAGCGGATACCGGCAGTGCCTTGGAAGACCAGGTTGCCACCGGCAACGTCCTTTCGAACGACGTCGACGTCGACAACGCGCTGAGCGTTGCCACTTTCAACGTCAACGGCACCACTTATACCGCTGGCCAAACCGCGATTATCTCGGGTGTTGGCAGCATCACCATTGGTACTGACGGCGCCTACGCCTTCACCCCAGTCAAAGACTTCAACGGCGACGTACCGCAAGTCGGCTACACCACCAACACCGGCTCCAGCAGTACGCTGAATGTGAACATCGTGGCGGTCAACGACGCGCCGACTGCGGCCAATGGCAACATCCAGGGCAATGAAGACACCTCGGTCGAACTGACCTGGGCAAACTTTGGCGTCAAGGATGTGGACTCGGTGAGCCCGAAAGTGGTGTTCACCAGCCTGCCTGTCGGTTCCATCGAGTACAAAGTCAACGGCCAGTGGGTTGCGCTGACCACGGCGGATCTGAAAACCGATACGTCGGCCGGCAAGGCATTCAGCCAGGCTGATTTCGACAACCACAACGTGCGTTACACCCCGGTGGCCAACGAATCGGGCGATAACAGCTTCGGCGGCACCGGCGTGGGTAACAAGCAGGGGGATTACGCCGAGCTGAAGTTCCAGGCTACCGACGGCAACCTCTACAGCGACACCAAAACCATCACTGTGGATATCCACCCGGTGACGGATGTGCCGGTTGTGACCATTGGCCAATTCGGCGCAGTGCCGACAGGGTTGGTCATTCAAACCTGGACCGGTGGCACGCTCGCTAAAGACCTGGGCACCAACGGTAACGGCGTTGCGCAGTCCAGCGACCTGATCAAGGTGATCGACGCCAAGACCGCTGCCAGCGCAGTGTCTACGGGTGTGACCAGCAGTGTCAGCAACGGTAATGTGGCGGAGGGCACGGCGACCAAAGTCTCTGGCCTGATCTACCTGGAAGCCGGCAAGAGCTATACCTTCACCGGTACGGCCGACGACAGCCTGGCAATCACCGTGGGCGGCAAGTTGGTCGCTTCCGAAACCTGGAGCAAGGGCAGCGCGATTACCGGGACGGCCTATACGCCGACCGAGTCGGGTTACTACACCCTCGATATTTACCACTACAACCAGGCGGGCGGCGGTAGCTACGACGTCAATGTGTCGATCAACAACGGCGTGTCGATGTCGCTGGGCAACAGCGGCGTGCAGACCTACACCAGCGTGGACGCGTTGAAAGCCGCCGGCGCGGTGCTGGGCGATAGCCATGTGGTCAATGGCGAAGGCTATTACACCGGCTACGTCTACAACCGTGGGCTGGAAGACACCGCCATCAAGGTCGCTCCGATTACCACCACGTTTGTCGACAACGACGGCTCGGAATCCCACAAGGTGGAAATCAGCGGCTTGCCAAAAGGCACCGTGATCACCGATGGCACCACTGGCCACAGCTTCACCTCCACCGGCACCACCGCGCTTTATGATGTCAGCGGCTGGAATCTGAAAACCCTGACGGTTACGCCGTTCAAGGATTCGACCGCCAGCTTCGATATCACCGTGAAAGCGACGGCCAAAGAGTTGAGCACCGGGGTCGAGGAGGTTACGACCGGCAAGGTGAGCATCGTGATCGCTGCGGTCAACGACGCGCCGACTCTGGACCTCAGCACCGTCGATGGTACTGTCGCCACCGGTTACAACACGGCGTACAACGAGCGCAGCACCAGCGGTGTTGCGATTACCGGCAGCGTGGCCATCGGTGATGTCGACAGCACCCAGATGCAAAGTGCGACCATCACCCTGAAAAACGCCAGTGCCGGTGACCAGCTCAGCTCCAACCTGGTGAGCGTGGGCGGTACCTACAACGGCATCACGGTGACCGCGGTCGGCACCGACGTCAGTGGCAAGATCGTGCTGACCTTGTCGGGTGCAGCGGATGCGGCGACCTACAAGACGCTGCTTGAGTCGTTCCAGTACTCCAGCACCAGCAAGTATCCGACTATCGGTGATCGCACGATCGATATCGCGGTGACCGACAACGAAGGTGGCAACAGCCTGACTTCGAACGTGGCCACCAGCACCATCACGGTTGCCCCGCAGAGCTATTCGGTGACGGACGGCACCGGTGTTGCTGATGTCATCAACCTGGGCAGTTCTTCGGCCAACAACGTTGTCGTCGGCGACAAGGCCGGCGTCGTCACTCAGGGCAGCAATTACAACATCGCCTTCATCGTCGATACCTCGGGCAGTATCGGCAGCAGCGCCATGAGTTCGATCAAGACTCAACTGGCAAGCGTGTTCGATACCTTGATTGCCAATGCCGGCAATAAAGATTCCGGCGTCGTGAAAGTGCTGCTGGTCGATTTCGACACGCGGGTCGAGGCGCAGGTTTCGGTCAACCTGGCTGACAAGGTCGCCGCCAAAGCTGCGTTGCAGGCGGTATTGACCCAGATGGCGTCCCATTCGAGCGACATGACCAACTATCAGGACGCGTTCAACGCCGCCACCAACTGGTTCAAGAGCAGCGAAGCCACCAGCAACAAGGGCGCAACCAACCTCACGTACTTCATTACCGACGGTTCGCCGAACGTGTATACCGACGTGCAGGGCAACCCTTACCTGGGCGGCAACTGGGGCTCGAACATTTACTTTGACAATGTCGTCACCAGCGCCAATTACGTATTGGGCCAGGGCAAAGAGGTGTACGCGAACATCAACGGCTGGTCGCAGTTGATTGTCGATGGCGACGGCAACGTCTATTCCTACAATATTTGGGGCCAAAGAACCTTTGAAGGCACGGTGGTGGCCAACAGCAATGGCGGCTTTGACGTTGCATCGGTCTACAGCGACGCCAACACGGCCATGGCGAACGCCAAGAGTGCCTACGCCGATCTGGTCAACGCGGTACCCGGCAAGGTCGTCGTCGAGGCAATCGGCCTGGGTTCGAGCATTGATAGCACTGTGCTCAAGCAGTTCGATACCGACAAGACCGTTGCCACCATCGACACCGCGAAGCTGGCGGACGCCATCACCGGCCACACGGCCGACGCGGGCGCCGACAACATTACCGGCGGTTCGGGCAACGACATCCTGTTCGGTGATCTGATCAGCTACAAAGGTCAGGAAGGCAGTGCTGCACTCAAGGCCTTCGCGGCCGAGAAGCTGTCCACCACCGTCGACCATATCGATGACCGCACGTTGCATCAGTTCATCACTGAGCATGTGCAGGACGTCGGCGCACTGGCCAACGCGTCGAACATCTATGGCACCAATGATGGCGGCGACACCCTGATCGGCAATGCCGGCAACGACATCCTGTTCGGCCAGGGCGGTAACGACACCCTGTCGGGCGGTGCCGGCAACGACATTCTTGTCGGCGGCAAGGGCAATGACATCCTGACCGGCGGCGCGGGTGCCGATACCTTCGTGTGGCTCAAAGGTGACACCAACACCAGCGGCGGCTTTGATCGCATCACCGACTTCAAGCACAGCGAAGGCGACAAGCTGGACCTGTCCGATTTGCTGCAAGGCAATAACGACAACAACTTGTCCAGCTACCTGAAGTTGTCGACCGACACGGCCGGCAATTCGACGCTGAGCGTGAGCAGCACCGGTTCGTTCACCACCCAGGGTGGCGGTACGGCCGATGTCACGATCAAGGTCGATGGCGCCAACTGGGGCGCGGGCAACACCGCGATCAACAACCTGATCGCCGGTGGTGACCTGACCGTCAAGCATCACGACTGATTACCCGGCAGCGCCAATCTTCATGGATTGGCGCTGCATGGGCATCAGCGTCGGGAAAATGTGTGTAATCTCTGCGAAGGTGCCTACAGGGGGCCTGCAGGGATTTTTTATTGGGAGAACGTTGATGTTCTACGTGCAACGCGATCAACACAACGCTTTGATTCGCGTCGAAGCGCAGGCCTACGCCGAAGCCACCGAGACACTACCGGCTGACCATCATGAGATTCTGGCGTGGTTTGCCGATGATGCGGTCGATAACAGCCTCAAACAGCTCAAGCAAAGCGACCTTGAGATGATTCGGGTGCTCGATGACTTGATCCAGGTGCTGATCACCAAGAACGTGATGAGCATCACTGACCTGCCACCGGCGGCACAGGCCAAGTTTTTGGAGCGTACCAGGGCGCGGGCAACATTGGGCGGCTTGAGCGAGCTGATCAATGACGATGAAACCGGCTTGATCTGACACTGCACACCTCCTTCACGGTAAGGCCGTCAAGGAGGCATGAGCTCTCAGTGCTTTACTTCCAGGGCGCCGGTTCACCGACCAGTTGGCCTTGCACCCCTTCAATACCCATCTCGCGGATCACCCGCAATTCACCCTCGGTTTCCACGCGCTCGGCAATCAATGGCAAATCAATGCTGTGGGCGGCTCGCTGGATCGCTTCGATAAAAAAGCGCTTGTGGTTTTCCTGATCAATGGCGCGGATGTAACTGCCGTCGACCTTCAGGTACGCCAGGCCCAGGTTCGCCAGGTTGCCGATCATGCTGAAACGCCCGCCGAAACGTTGCAGGCCCAGGCTGTAGCCCAGGCTGTGCATGCGTCGGATGAGGCGCTCCAATTGGGTTTGCTCGGGCACTTGTTCTTCGCCGATTTCCAGCGTCAGGCGCGGTCCCAGTGCCGGGTGTTGGGCCAGGCGTTCGAACACCCGCTCCAACGCTTGCGGGTCATTCAAGGTGGCGGCCGAGAGGTTCAACGCCACCGATTGGTTGTGTTGTGTGAGGTGTTTGATCACCAGCTCGAGCATCAGTTGATCGAGCCGGGCGGTCCAGCCGAAGCGCTCCAGCCAAGGCAGGAAGTGGCCTGCGGCAATGGTCTGGTCCTGACTGTCGAGCAGGCGTGACAGCACCTTGTAATGCAGTACCTGTTGGGTGTCACGGCTGCTGACCACCGGTTGGAAAAACAAGCGGAAGCGCCCCTGGTTCAGGGCGTCGTCGAGCAAGGTGTGCCAGTTGTGCGGGTCATCGCTGACGGTGCCTGGGGCCTGGCGTTCCAGGCAGATCCAGGTTTGAGCGCTGCTGGCTTCGGCCTGGGTCAGCGCTTGGTCGGCCAGCATCAACAGGTCGGCTGAGGCATCGCCAGGGTTATACGGCGCCAGCCCGATATAGGCCACGGTCGGCATGTCGGTAGCACCCGTTTCGTGCAGGCTTTGCAGGGTGCTTTCCAGGTCCTGGGCCAGTTGCAGCGCTTCATCACGCACCAGGCCCGGGGCAAGCACTGCGAACTCGCCGCCACGGCTGCGAGTGATCAGGTTTTGAGTCTCCGGGTATTTGGCGCAGGTGCGCACCAGTTGCTGGCTGACGGCTTGCAGCAGTTGGTCGGTGCGTTGCCCGCCAAGACGCTGGTTGAGGCCGCTCAAGTCGTTGACCCGCAACATCAGCAGGTAACCTGAACTGGGTTCCTCCAGGTTGCTGACGCGCGATTGCAGTTGCATCTCGAAATAGCGACGGTTCGCCAGGCCCGTCAGGCTGTCCTGATAGGACTCCACACGCAGCTTTTCGCTACGCTCGGTCTGCTCATGGAACAGCGCCTTGAGCTTCTCCACCATCTGGTTCATGGCCTGCACCACGCGGCGCAACTCAGGGGTGCGGGGCAGGTCGGGCAAGCTCAGGAACTCGCGACGGGCGATGGCGTGCGACTGCTCGACCATATAGTCCAAGGGCTTCAGTTGACGGCGCAGCAACAGCGCGCCCAGTACCGCGCTCACGGCGCCGCAGACCAACAGCCAGCCCAGGCTGCCCAGCGCGCTCTGCCACAGCTTGGCCAGCGCGAACATCGGGTGACTGACCACTTCCACCCGTGCAGCCTGCTGCCAGCCACGGCTGACGATTGCATCGCCGCCGGCCGGTGCCAGGCCGATCATCTTCACGAACCAGGCCGGCACGCCGCTCGCATCCGGCTCGGCGGCACGTTCCACCAGTACCTGGTTATTGCTCAGGTCTATCACGCGGATGCTCGCGTAATAGCCACTGTCAAAAATCGAACTGACCATCAGCTCGGTCATCGCCGGGTCATCGATGTTCGGGGTCAGCGACAGCGCCAGCGCGGTGGCCGCGTCCTGGGCATGGGAGCGCAGTTGGTTGACGTACTGTGTACGCGAGCTTTCCAGGCTGACCATGAAGCTACCGCTGAATGCGACCACCAGGAACACGCAGATAGCGATCAGCAATTGTTTGAACAGTGACATCGTAGCTCCTGTTAATTATCCGAACTGGCCGGAAACCCTTCGGCGGTCATTTTTTTCAAGACGTCCTGCCAGCGTGACAGGCGCTTGGTGTCACCGACTTTTTTGTTGCCCGCCGCGCCGGTCAACCACAGCCCTTCGCCGTTGAACGCATAAACGGGCAGTAGGTCCGTCCGTTGGCTGGCCGGCAGAATGGGGTCCATCAGGCTGTCCAGCACCAGGGGCATGGCTTCGGGGCTTGCATAATACGTCAGCACCATATGCGCACGGTTCTGGCGCAAGGCCTTGACGTAGGTGATGCGCAGTTTTTCGGCCGGCACACCCAAGTGCCGCAGGCTGAAATATTTGGCGATGGCATAGTCTTCGCAGTCGCCGGCGCCTTTCCACAGGGATTGAATGGGGGTCGCCCAATAATCAATCTCGTGCCACACGTCGATGTCTTCCGCGTAGTGCAGTTGGCGGTTGAAAAACAAATTCACCACTTTGAGCTGCTCGCTCTCACTGACTTGCTTCTGCGTGGACAGCAACTGTTGCCAGGCATCGATGCGCTGACGGCCGGGGCCGAGTGGCCCGTAAAGCGATTCGGCGCGGCGGCTGATCTGGCTGAAATCCCAATCGGCGAGCAGATCGCCCAGCAGGCCGCCACCCAGCAACAAGGTGATGGCCAAACTGTACAGAATCCGCGGGAGTTTAAAGCGTATCGCCACTGCGATTACCAGAGCCTGCAGCATTGAAGGTGCGGCAATGGTGCGGTGATAGCGGGTAAAAAACAATGGCACGATGAAATCATCGGCCCTTGAATGCGCGAATGGCGTGTCAGTAAATTGGCTATTTTCCGCTCGTCTGAAATGGTTGTGACTATTTCATCAAAATAATGACACTCACCCCCCGCTGTCACAGAATGTATCCCCATAAGCGCCTACAAAAAGACTTGCGGTAAAGCCCTGTTTTACCGACCTCACAGGTCTTTAAAGGGCGCCGTAAAGGAGGCCCAGCCATGAGTCGCACCGATGACCTGTTTGCCCTGACCGGCAAGAGCGTCGCTCGTGATCCCAAGGGAAAAAAAGCCCGACTGCATTTTTTTGGCACCCTCCCATTCGATGATGGCACCCGTGTGAACCAAAAAGCGGGCTCGCGCTTTGGCGCCCAGCCGTCCTACACCCATGAAACGCTTCACAGCCATCAACGAGTCGCGCTGCGCCCGACCGTGGTGGCGTTGGTATCCATCAATGGTGGCGTTGGCCGCAGTACCCTCGCCACGGGGTTGAGCAGCGGCTTGCAACGTCTTGGTGAATCAGTAGTGGCATTGGACCTGGACCCCCAGAATGCTTTGCGCCAACATTTCGGGGTTGAACATGAGTGCCCCGGCGTGGGCCCAGGCAGCCTGCTCAAGACGCCATGGACGACACTCCTGCAGGCGGGGTTCTGCGGTTGCCAGGTGCTGCCTTTCGGCGATACCGATACCCAGGAGAAAGAAAGCCTGCAGCGCTGGCTCGCGCGTGAGCCCCAGTGGCTGGTGCGGCACCTGTCGGCGCTGGAACTGAGCGAAGCGCATACGGTGATCGTCGATACACCCGCCGGTAACAACGTTTATCTTCAGCAAGCATTGAGCGTGGCCGACATTGTGCTGGTCGTCGCCCAGCCCAATGCCGCGTGCCTGGGCACCTTGGATCAACTGGACGCGCTGTTGGCACCTCATCTTGAGCGAGAGCGTGCACCCCGTTGTCACTTTGTAATCAATCAGCTGGATGAACGCTCGACGTTCAACCGGGAAATGCTCGATGCCTTCAAGCTGCGCCGCGGTAAATACCCCCTGGCGGTCGTACATCACGATCCGGCGATCAGCCAAGCCCTGGCTTTCGCGACGGACCCGCTCGATAGCAAGGCGTTAAGCCAGGCAAGTGACGATATCGGCGATCTTTGCCGGTTGTTGATCGCCCGAAAAAGAACCGCGTAGGCGCGGTTTATACGGGTAACGCCAGATGCTTATACACAATTGGTTGGCGACGACGTCATGGAACAGCCATTTTGTGGAGCTGTTCTCAACGCGCTGCAACTGCCTGTTTTACGTGCGTTTTATCGTGTGATCAAAAAATGACCAGCGTGGCTTTTGGCCTGTAGCGTAGGTAGCTACAGGCTTCGTAAAGATTTCATCAACAGAGTTATCCACAGGCTGTGGTGCGACAATTTTGCCCTTTAATCGCGCTCGGCAAGCACCATCAAGTTGCGCGGCGTCAGTGCCGTTTCGCAGAAGCTGCCCACCTCAACCCGGTAGCCGCGTTCGCGCAGAAACAGTGCCCGATCCAGTACCAGCCACAACTCCAGCGGGCGCCGAAACAGACCACGCAGCAATTCCAGATTCCTGACCTCGGCGAGGCGCCGCCAGCCGTCAAGCTCCAGCGCCGCCCAATCCTGTTCCCCTGTGGATAACCCTTTGAGGTGTGCCAATGCCTGGCAGTAATCGGCGAAGGGTTTGTGCAGCCAACTGGCGGGCAGGGAGGGGGTGGGCAGGTACTCATCGCAGCCACGTAGCCGGCGTTGCAACTGATCGAAAGCCAGGCGACGGGCCATGGACGTGTCGCGTTGCTGGCGCACCCGTGTCCCTGCGGTGACGGTTTCGCTGAGGGGCAGCCCCAGGTCGTCGATCGACAGTTGCAAGGTTGAAGCGCGGCCTGCTGCGCAGAGTGGCTGGTAGGTGTGTGTGTTGATGCGGTTGTAGCAGCAGGGTGCTACTGCCAGTTGCTTGCAACCGGCGGCGCTGGCCAGTTGCAGCAGGCGCACGTGCAGGTCCCCGCAGGCGTGCAGGGCGACCGGAGTGTGCTCCGAGCTGAGCGCCACCTGCGCCATCACGTCTTGCAGGCGATGGGTGACGGGCAGCCGATGGTGGTCGCTCAAGGCTTGGCCGGCCGCGACCAGGGCCGGGTCGTGTTCCAGGCAGGTCAGCTGCTGGCCTGTGTGCAGCAGGCGCCGGCCAAGGTGGCCCTTGCCGGCGCACCAGTCCAGCCAGTGAGTCGGCGTTTGCGCAAAGTGCAGGGCCGCGCCAAAGGCTTCGATCTGTTGCCATTTACGGCCCGGTACGTCGACGTTCAGGCGGTGCGCGGCAGGTTGCAGGGGCTGCGCCGGTAATTTATCCACAGCACTGAGGCGCACGGCCTCTGCGGCCAATGCAGGAAAAGGCGCGGGTGCGGGCAGTTCATGTGGTTGGTTGTGGCTGGTTTCGGCATCGGCCAAGGTGCGTTGGCGCAGCCATTGGGCGAGTTCAGGCAACTCGCTTTCCCAAGGTAACCGTTGATGAGTAAAGGGCCGTGGTCGCCACAGCCCTTGATGCTCGATCAGGAACGCGTCCAGCGCCCGAAAGCGGGCTTCAACGTCCCTGACAGGCATCGACGCGCAGCCAGCGTTCCAGCAGTTTGAAGCCTTGTACCAACAGGTAGGAGATCAACAGGTAGAACACGCCGGCGGTGAAGAACATTTCCACGGTCAGGTAGTTGCGCGCGATGATCGTCCTGGCCATGCCGGTCAGCTCCAGCAGGGTCACGGTGCTCGCCAGCGAGCTGGCCTTGAGCATCAGGATCACTTCGTTGCTATAGGCCGGCAACCCGATGCGCGCGGCGCGGGGCAGGATGATGTAGAACAGCGTTTTGGGCCTGGACATGCCCAGCGCACGAGCTGCTTCGATTTCACCGGGCGGGATGGCCTGGATGGCGCCGCGCAGGATCTCGGCGATATAGGCGGCGGTGTGCAGTGTCATGGTGGCCGTGGCGCACCAGAACGGGTCGCGCAGGTAGGTCCACATGAAGCTTGAGCGGATCGATTCGAACTGGGCCAGGCCGTAGTAGACGAGGAACAGCTGCACCAGCAGCGGCGTGCCGCGAAAGAAAAAGATATAGGCGTAGGGCAGGGAGCGCACATACCAGCGTGTGGACGAGCGTGCGATGCCCAGCGGGATGGCCAGGATCAGACCGAGAATCACGGCGATACCGACCAGTTCCAGGGTCAGGATGGCGCCCTGAACAAATTTTGGCAGCCACTTGATGATGACTTCCCATTCCATTACGTCGTCCTCACGAAGCCGCGGGCGGCGCGTTTTTCCAGGAAGTGCATCGCCACCATCGACAGGGATGTGAGGCCCAGGTAGATGAACGCGGCGACCAAGTAGAAGGTGAAGGGCTGTTTGGTCACGGTGACGGCGATCTGCGCATGGCGCATGATTTCTTCAAGGCCGATGACGGTGACCAGCGCGGTGTCCTTCATCAGGATCAGGAACAGATTGCCCAGCCCTGGCAGGGCGATGCGCCACATCTGCGGCATGATCAACCGGGTAAATATGCGCAACTTCGACAGCCCCAGCGCGACACCGGCTTCGCGGTGGCCCTTGGGGATGGCGATGATCGCGCCGCGCAGTACTTCCGTGGCGTAGGCGCCGAAACATAACCCCAGCGCGATCACACCCGCGGCAAAGGCACTGAGCGAAAGGTCGGGAATGCCGAACAGCTCTCCCAGCCCGCGCATTGCGTTGATCGTGCCGAAGTAAATCAGCAACACCCACAGCAGTTCGGGTACACCGCGCACGATGGTCGAGTAGGTACCGCCCAGCCATTGCAACGGCTTGTACGGCGAGGTCTTGGCCAAGGCACCGGCAAGGCCCAGTACCAGCCCCAGGCATAACGCCGTGAGCGCCAGTTTGACGGTCATCAGCGCGCCAGCGGCGAGCGCCGGGCCGAATCCGTAGAGATCGAAATTCATGGTGTTTTCATATCGCGGCAGGCATTGCTGAAAGCCGGCGCGCTCAACAGGCGCGCCGGGCAGGCCGTCAGATCATTCGATGCTGAACGGGAAGTACTTGTCGTTGATCTTCTTGTAGGTGCCGTCTGCCTTGATCTCTGCCAGGGCTTTGTTCAGGCGCTCGCGCAGTGGGTCGCCTTTGCGTACGGCGATACCGATCTTGTCGCTTTCTACCACCGGGTCGCCCTTGAACTCATAGGCGGAACCGTCTTTGCTCTTGAGCCATTCGTACTGTACGTACTTGTCGGCGAGAATCCCGTCCAGACGGTCGGACTTCAGGTCGAGGTAGGCGTTTTCCTGAGTGTCGTAAAGCTTGGCTTCGGTGTCGGGCAGCTTGTCTTCCAGGTACGTCGCGGCCAGCGTCGCACGTTGCGCGCCGATGCTCTTGCCCTTGAGGTAGGCCGCATCGGGCTTGAAGTCGGCGGTGGCTTTGGGTGCGATGAACTGCAGCTTGTTGGAGTAGTACGGGTCGGTGAAGTCGACGGCCTGCTTGCGCTCGTCGGTGATCGACAGCGAGGACACCAGGAAGTCGAACTTCTTGGCGTTCAGGGCCGGGATGATGCCGTCCCAGTCCGATACATACACGTCGCACTTCTCGACTTTCATCTTGGCGCACAGGGCGTCGCCGATGTCTTTGTCGAAGCCTACGACGTTGCCGCTGGCGTCTTTATTGTTGAACGGCGGGTAGGCCGCTTCGATCCCCATGGTCAAGGTTTCCGCCATGGCCGTGGCGCTGAACGCCATCGAGACGGCTGCTGCCAGAAGGAATTTTTTATAGTTCTGCATGCATGTTGCTCCGTTAGCGGTTGCTGGACATGAATTGTTTGCAGCGCGCCGAAAGCGGGTTTTCAAACACCTGCTGTGGCGATCCTTGCTCTTCGATCAGGCCCTGGTGAAGGAACACCACCTCACTGGACACCTGACGGGCGAAGCCCATTTCATGGGTGACCAGCAGCATGGTGCGGCCTTCTTCGGCCAGTGCGCGGATCACATTAAGTACTTCCTGAACCATTTCCGGGTCAAGGGCGGAAGTGGGCTCGTCGAACAGGATGACCTTGGGCTGCATCGCCAGGGTGCGCGCGATGGCGGCCCGTTGTTGCTGGCCACCGGACAATTGCGCGGGGTAGGCGTGGCGCTTGTCGGCGATGCCGACCTTGTCCAGCAGGGCTTCGGCCACGTCCACGGCTTCGGCCTTGCTCTGGCCAAGCACACGGCGAGGGGCCTCGATGATGTTGTCGAGGATGCTCATGTGTGGCCACAGGTTAAAGTTTTGAAACACAAAACCGATTTCGCTGCGCAGGCGGTTGATCTGCTTGCCGTCGGCGGCCATCAGCTCGCCGTTCTTCGCGGCCTTGAGCTTGAGCTCTTCACCGGCTACCAGGATCTGGCCCTTGTGCGGGTTTTCCAGCAGGTTGATGCAGCGCAGGAACGTGGACTTGCCGGAACCGGAGGAACCCAGGATCGAGATCACATCGCCGTCGCGGGCGGTCAGCGAGATACCTTTGAGTACCTCCAGCTCACCATAGCGTTTGTGCAAGTTGCGGATTTCAAGCGCGGGCGTGGCCTCGGCCATGTGCGGTCCTCATTGTGTTCGTTGCGTTCCTGCTGTTGGGCCGCCTTCCTGGCGAGGCGCCAAGCTAGCATAGCGTCCGGATGGCAGCCAACAGCGTGGCGGGCGGTAAACAGACGGTCTGCGGCAGGGTGTCGCATCGGCACAGCAGGGTGTCGCGCCATCAACAACCGAACAACCGTTTGAACCCGAAAAACCGCAGGCTTCGCGTCAAAAAGGGCGCGATGGTGCCAGCTTTGGCCGGGGGTTGGAAGGGTTAAACGGGCAAACGGTACCTATCAGCCCTTTTATGGAGCGCCTGGCGCTTTCTGTGTGTGTTTTTGGTGCACTTCGGGGCCGCAGAAGTGAGTCGCACGGTAACGCCATAGCGAAATGCCATTGTTGTCAATGACTTGCGATGCTTTGTGAAATCTCATACAGGCCGCGTCAAGCGCGGCTTTGTAACATTTTGGCGCAAATCTTGCGTAAAAAATAAAGAACGCCCTGTTGGTTTCTTTTCACGAGGAGGATCCCAGGTCGGGCGAACCGTTTTCGCAATTCCTCGCAAAGGTGTGTCAATGAGTAGTACGCAAAGCTCCAATGACCTCGAACAGGGGCTCAAACCGCGTCACGTCACCATGCTGTCGATTGCCGGCGTTATTGGTGCCGGTTTGTTTGTCGGCTCCGGCCACGCGATTGCTGCCGCCGGCCCCGCAGTGCTGCTGGCGTATGCCGCTGCGGGTACGCTGGTGGTATTGGTGATGCGCATGCTGGCCGAAATGGCCGTGGCGTCGCCGGACACCGGTTCGTTCTCGACCTACGCCGACCGGGCGATCGGGCACTGGGCAGGTTTCACCATTGGCTGGCTGTACTGGTGGTTCTGGGTGCTGGTGATTCCCCTGGAAGCCAACGCCGCCGCGACCATCCTCCACGCCTGGTTCCCGAATGTGGCCATTTGGGCCTTTACCCTGATCATCACGTTGCTGCTGACGGCGACCAACCTGTTCAGCGTGAAGAACTACGGCGAATTCGAGTTCTGGTTTGCGCTGATCAAAGTCGTGGCGATCGTGGGCTTTGTGCTCCTCGGCCTGGCGGCGATTTTCGGCTTCCTGCCGACCAGCCAGGTCAGCGGCGTGTCGCACCTGTTCGACACCCAAGGCTTCATGCCCAATGGCATGGGCGCGGTATTGGCCGCGATCCTGACCACCATGTTCTCGTTCATGGGCACCGAGATCGTCACCATCGCCGCAGCCGAGTCGAAGAACCCAGGCCAGCAGATCACCAAGGCCACCAACTCGGTAATCTGGCGGATTGGCTTGTTCTACCTGCTGTCGATCTTCATCGTTGTGTCGCTGGTGCCTTGGAATGATCCGACCCTGGCGGCGGTGGGTTCCTACCAGACCGTGCTGGAACGCATGGGCATCCCGAATGCCAAGCTGATCGTTGACCTGGTGGTGTTGGTTGCCGTGACCAGCTGCTTGAACTCGGCGCTGTATACCGCTTCGCGCATGCTGTTCTCCCTGGGCCGTCGCGGTGATGCACCAGCAGTGGCCAAGCGCACCAACAAGAGCGGCACGCCTTATTGGGCGGTGATGCTGTCTACCGGCGCGGCGTTCCTGGCAGTATTTGCCAACTATGTAGCACCGGCCGCGGTGTTCGAGTTCCTGCTCGCCAGCTCCGGCGCCATCGCGCTGCTGGTGTACCTGGTGATCGCGGTGTCGCAACTGCGCATGCGCCAGAAGCGCACCGCTGCGAGTGAGGAGCTTGTCTTCAAGATGTGGCTGTTCCCCGGCCTGACCTACGCGGTAATGGTCTTTATCGTGGGGACGCTGACCATCATGCTGTTCCAGGAAGCGCACCGGGTCGAGATTATCGCGACTGGTGTTCTGAGCTTGCTGGTGGTGGCGGCGGGGCTTGTTGTGTCGAGTCGTCGCAAGGCGCAGAGAGTCGGTGCCGCGGTGCTGAATTGAAGTGACGGAATGCGGCGCTTGATTGCGCCGCAGGCTACTGTTTGCTCGTCTATCGCTTAACTGACTGGCATTAGGGCAAGCCCGGCCCCCAGTTTGTTTTGCGTCAGTCCTGGGACGTCGCCAGCGCCTGGGACGCAGCCACATAGTCGGCCTGGAACTGTGGCGACTCAATCCACGCCAGGGCGGCCGTTTCATCGTCGCTGTCCGTGGCCCACTGCCGATATTCGATCAGCGCTGTCAGGATAAAATCGGTGGCGTTGTCTTCACCTTCCTGTTCCAGCACCAGCGCCAGCAGCGGGTGGGCCAGGAATGCCGCGCACAACGCCTGTTGGCTGATCTCGCCAGCGGCGCGCATTTCTAGAAACAGCTCGGTCAAATCCACCGACTCAAGGTCAATGCGGCTGTCATCGCCAGCGAACGCATCCGGCTTGGCTGCGATGGCGCGCTGGGTGCAGTTTTGCTTGGCCTTGGCCTTTGCCCGGTGGGCACGTTTTTGCTGCTTGTTTGGCGAGGCCATGGGCTCACGTCCTGGGTTGAAGGATCTGGGTGGGGTATTGAAGCGCAGGTTGGGGCAAATCCCAAGAAGTTCCAGTTTTACTCGACCTTAAAGCAGCAGGCACCTAGGCTCACCTTTTCGCGAACGCCAGAGCCTCCTTTATGTCCCGCGACGCCCTTGAGCGCCACCAGATCCCTGTCTACTTCGTCACCGCCTTGCTGGCTGCCACCTTCGGCCTGCTCGCCCCTTCTTCGGCTCACCACTTGCGTGTATTGATCACACCTGCCATTGCGGTGCTGATATACGCGATGTTCCTGCAAATCCCGTTTCTGGACCTGCGCCACGGCTTGAGTCACAAGCGCTTCCTGTCGGCGCTGCTATTGGCCAATTTTATCTTTGTGCCGTTGCTGGTATGGGGTCTGACCCGTGGCCTGGTGGAGCACCCGGCGCTACTGGTGGGCGCGTTGCTGGTGCTGCTGACGCCGTGCATCGATTACGTGGTGGTGTTCACCCATATCGGCAAGGGCGATGCGCGGTTGATGCTGGCGGCGACGCCTGTGCTGTTGTTGCTGCAGTTGGTGTTGCTGCCGGTGTACCTGGGTTTGATGCTGGGCGCGCAGCCTGAGGTGGTGGTCGAGGTGGCGCCGTTTGTCGAGGCGTTCCTGTGGTTGATCGTGGTGCCGATGCTGCTGGCGGTGGCCACCACGTACCTGGCGCGGCGCTCGTCAGCCGTCAACGCTTGGAACAATGCCTGGGCATGGCTGCCGGTGCCGGCGATGGCGCTGGTACTGCTGGTGGTGATTGGTTCGCAGGTGACCTCGGTTGTACGCGATATCGGCCTGCTGTTACCGGTGACTCCGGTGTATATCGGCTTCCTGCTGCTGGCGCCGCTGGCGGGGTTGTTGGCCGCGCGTCTGTTCACGCTGCCGGCGATGAGCGCGCGCACGGTGGCCTTCAGCGCATCGACGCGCAACTCGCTGGTGGTGTTGCCCCTGGCGTTGGCGTTGCCCGAAGACGTGCGCGGCCTGGCGGCCACGGCGGTGATCCTGCAAACCCTGGTCGAGTTGGTGGGCGAATTGATCTACGTCCGCCTGATCCCACGGCTGGTATGGCGCGGGGATCGGTAAAAAATGAATATGCTGGTCTGTTCAGGCGTTATTAGGGATGTGTTCGGCACCATGAGCCAGCGCCCCCTACCTGACAGGTCAGTCGATGGATCACCGCAGCCGTTTTCGCCTCGAGTCCCTGGGCATTTTCCTGCTCGCCTTGTTGCTGTTCACCCTGGGCATATGGGATCAGCAACCCCAGGGTTTTGACGGGCGCTGGGCGCTGTTCCTGCAAGAAATGTTTCGCCATGGCGCGAGTTTTTTCCCCACCACCTACGGTCAGCCCTACGCGGACTACCCCGGTACCGCGACCTTCTTCAGCTATGTATTCGCTCGGCTGTTCGGCGCGCCCAACCACCTGGCAAATGTGCTGCCCACTGCCCTCGCATCCGCCGGGGTGGTGGCCGTGATCTATCGCTTGCTGGTCCCGCTGAACCGCCAATGGGCGTTGCTTACGGTGCTGCTGACGTTGCTCACCAGCCAGTTGCTCGAGAAGTCGCGCTCGGTGTGCCTGGACCAGATGGTGGCGTTGCTCTGTGTGGGCAGTTTTTACCTGCTGCACAGTGGCGAGCGCCTGGGGTCGCAGTGGCGGCAGCTCGCGGTGTTCCCGCTGTTTGTCCTGGGCTTTGCGATACGTGGGCCATTGGGTTTGATCGAGGTTTGCGGGGTGACGTGCGTGTACTGGGCGCTGGGCAGTCCCGGTGCGCGAGTCAGGCAAGTATTGATCCACGGTGTCGTCGGCCTGGTGTTGCTGGCGGGCTGTTGGTGGTTGTTGATGAAGCTGGCGCGCATCAGCGGTGGCGAGGCATTTGCCGCCGAGGTGTTCAAGATGCAAGTGGGCGGGCGCCTCGATGAAAACGGCGAACCGTTCTATTTCTACCTCCAGTTGAGTGTGTACCGCTACTTCCCCGTGGTGCCATTGGCGTTGGCCACCTTGATTGCACTGCGTCACCGCTGGCGCGAGCGCGACGATCACACGGTGCAATTGGTGGTGCGGCTCGGTGCCTGTGGCTTGATGATTTTGCTCGGGTTGTCGGTGCCGCATTTCAAGCGTGCCTACTACATCCTGCCCATGGTGCCGCTGTTTGCGGCTGTCGCGGCCTATGGGTTGCTCCAGGCGCAAGGCTGGCTTGCGGGTGTGCGCAGAGGCTATGAGGGGCTTGTCGTGGCGCTGCCGACGCTGTGCGTGGTTGCCGTGCTTGTCTGTCGGCATGGCTGGCAGAAGCACGGTTACTGGCCTGACGTTTCACTGCCGGTATTGATTGGCGCGCTGGTTGCGCTGCAGGTGGCGGCACTGATCGCCTGGCATCGGGCGGGACGGCTGGTGGGGCTCAGCCTGATCGCACTGGCGGCGCAGTGGTTGCTGCTGGTGACCGTGGTGGAGCCGGCCAAGGACCTGCAATTCGATACCCGACAGTTTGTCGACCAGGTAGAGGCGCTTCGCGATGCGCAGCCGGGGCCGCTGGTGTTCGTCAACCTTGGCCGCGATACCTGGGCGGTGCGCTACATGATGAACCTGGACCATGACGAACAGCCGCTGTTTGTTGGGCGTGATGAGTTGCAACGGTTGGATCAACTGCCCCGGCCGTCATGGGTGATCGTGGCACGCAGGGAAACCGAGTTGTTGAAGGGAACCCCTGTGGAGCATTTAGAGCCGATGTTCAACGGGCGTCTGAATGACAATCCGCTGCTGGTGTTTCTGCTCGAGTGAGCAGGGCAACCTGGCGCGCCTGGCTGTAGGTGTGCAGGTTTTATGAATCTGGCTGTGATGGGGGGCAGAGCAGGAGAGGCGCTGTAAATTACAGGCAACAAAAAACCCGCACCAGGCGGGTTTCTTGTGTGTTTCGGATGGCGTTTGCACCACCTGAAACTTAATAGTGGTGCCCAGAGACGGAATCGAACCGCCGACACGGGGATTTTCAATCCCCTGCTCTACCGACTGAGCTATCTGGGCAACGGGGCGCATTAAACGGGTTTTTCAGGGGGTCGTCAAGCAAGTTTTCAAAAAATATTTAATTATTACCGTCGCTTACGTGCCGACCCCGGCTTTTGATCAATTATTGAGCAGGCGGCACGTAGCCTTCGGCCTTGGCGTAATCCTCGCCGGAAAAGAACTTGTCCATCTCGCCCTGCAGGTATTTGCGGTCTTCGGCGTTCATCATGTTCAGGCGTTTTTCGTTGATCAGCAGGGTCTGGTGTTTTTGCCAGTCAGCCCAGGCCTTGGCGGAGACGTTGTCGAAAATGTCCTGGCCCTTGGCGCCTGGAAACGGCGCGCGTTCCAGGGCTGGCAATTCTTCGTGGTACTTGCGGCACATGATGGTGCGGGTCATGACGACTCTCCTGCGTTCAATGCATCGGCCGCGCGCTTGAGCAGTTTCTTTACCGGGGCGGCAAGGCCCAGGCGCGGCGGGGTGGCGAGGTTATACCAGAGCCAGTCGGCCTCGGCCACGTGAAGGGCGGATTCCTCGACCTGGACCAGCCAGGGTTCGATGGCCAGCTGGAAGTGGCTGAAGGTGTGGACCAGACCCGGCAGCTCCCGGTGCGTGCCCAGTGCGAGCGCGTGCTGGTTGGCCAGGTGTTCGAGGTCGGCCAGGTCGTCCAGCTCGGGCAGGCTCCACAAGCCGCCCCACAGGCCCGTGGAAGGGCGACGGTAAAGCAGGATGGCGCCCTCGGCATTGGCGAGCATTGGCATCAGCGTGCGCTTTTGCGGGATGCTCTTGCGCGGCTTGGGGATCGGGTAGCGCGTTTCCAGGCCGAGCAGATGGGCTTCGCAGCCCTTTTCCAGCGGGCACAGCAGGCAGCTGGGTTTGCTGCGGGTGCAGAGGGTGGCGCCCATGTCCATCATCGCCTGGGTGTAGGCGTTGACGCGATCATGGGGAGTGAAGCGCTCCGCGGTGGCCCACAGCTGCTTGGCCACCTTGGGTTCGCCTGGGTAGCCCTCCTGCGCGGTATAGCGTGCCAGTACGCGCTTGACGTTGCCGTCGAGGATCGGTGCGCGCAGGCCCATGCTCAGGCTGGCGATGGCGCCGGCGGTCGACAGGCCGATGCCAGGCAGTTCGGTGAGCTTTTCGACATCCCTTGGAAACTCGCCGCCGTATTCGGCGACGACGATCTTCGCGGTCTTTTGCAGGTTGCGCGCCCGGGTGTAGTAACCCAGGCCGGTCCACAAATGCAGCACTTCGTCTTCCGGCGCGGCGGCCAGGGCTTCAACCGTGGGCAAGGACGCCATGAACCGGTCGAAGTAATTGAGCACGGTGCTGACCTGGGTCTGTTGCAGCATGATCTCCGAGACCCATACCCGGTAAGGCGTAATGCCCTGTTGCCAGGGCAGGTCATGGCGACCGTGGCGGTCGTACCAATCCAGCACCGCCGTTGAGAACTGCTGGTCTTTCATCGTTTGAACAGGCCTTTCAACGCGTCTTTGAGCTGTGGGTTGACCTTGTCGAGCTTCTCTTCCAGCTTCTCGCCGAGCTTGTTGCCGGCCGCCTTGATAGCGACCTGGCTCAGGCCGTCCTTGTCCAGGCGGCAAGCCTTGGCGCCCAGCTCCAGCGGGCCACGGCAGCGCAGAGGCACTTCGATGCCCTGGAAGTTGGCCCCTACTTCGCAGGCCGGGTCCGGCACTTCGCGTTGGTCGCCTTCGACGATGATGCCGACGCGGTAATCCATGCCCAGGACGCGCAGGTCGATGTCGCCATTGCCGTTGACCGCCAGCCCCGGGATGCGCACTTTGAGGTCGGGGTTATTCGCCACGCCGTTACGGAAGGTCAGGTTGCCCTTCAATTCCTGGAACGGCGTGTCCTTGCCTCGCGGCTCGCTGCGCAGGGTCTTGCGGTTGAGCAGGGCGATGCCGGTGCACAGTTGCTGCTCAAGGTTGGCGTTGAGCAGCACGCCGTTGTTGATCACAAAGCTGGCGGTGCCGTTAAGGCTGTCGATCAGGGCCTTCTGGCTGTTGCCGCGGCCGCTGAGGTTGCTGTCGAGAGTGACCAGGCCTTTCACCGGCGGCGTTTGCCCCTGGGCTTGCAGGATGCGTTCGACCGGCACTTGCCTGATCTGGCTTTGCAGCGCGAGCAGCGGAATGTCCTGGCGCACGTCGAGCGTGCCGTTGGCCTGGAAGGTGCCATTGTAGAGGCCGCCGCTCAGGGTATTGAGCTTGAGCTGGCCATCGAGACCGGAGGCTTTGAGCACGGCATTCTGGATCGGCAATTTGCTCAGGGTCAGTTGGTCGAAGGCCAGGTCGGCGTCCACATCCAGCGTGCGCAGGTGAGCCAGTGGCAGCAGTTTGTCGGTGCTCCAGGCGCCTTTGGTCGGTGCCTCAGGCAGCGGTGTGGTGCCACCGGCGGCCATGGCGCCGGCTTCGCTGTTCTGCACTTCGGCCTGGCGCGCCGCGGTTGCGCCCTTGGCGGATTCGGACTTGGCCGGCAGGTAGTTGTCGGCGTTGAAGGTGTCGCCCTTGAGCTGCACGCGCAGCGATTGCTTGGCGAAATCGTCCACGGCGACGCGGCCGGTGAAGGTGCTGCCGTCGAGTTTCAGGTTCAGGTCTTCCAGGGCCAGGCTGGTCGGCGTGCCCTTGAGACGGCTGACCAGTTCCACCTTGCTCAGGCTGCCTTCGGCCATGGCCGGCAGCGGGCTGCCCACGCTGTCGAGGAACTTGGCCAGGTCGAACTGGGCGATGGACAGCGCGCCGCTGAGCTGCGGCGTGTTGTCCAGGTTGTTGACTTTCAGTTCGCCCAGCGCGCGCAGCTGGTTGGCCGACAATTTCAGGTTGGTCCATTCGGCGATATTGGCCGCCTGGTCGACCAGCAACTGCCCCTGGGTAGAGAAGGTCACGGTCTTGCCTTGCAGCGGTTCGCCGGTGGCTTCGCCGCTGATGCGCATGTCTTCGAACTGGTAGCGCTTGAGGGCGCGCTGGATGCGCAGGTTGCCATTGAGCTCGGTCTTGACGCGCATCACCGGCTGGTTGCTGCCGAAGAAGGCGGTGAGCTTCACCGGGATGCTCGCGCCTTCGTGCACGGCGCCGGCGCTCAACTGGATGCTTTCGGCGCTGAACTGCTTGCCGGTCTGCTCATCGTTGTATTCGACACGGGCGTTGTTGATGGTCAGGCTGTCAATATCCAGGCGGATGGGCTGGGCCGGCTTTTCCGGCTTGGGCGCGGCGGGCGTTTGCGCGGGGGCGGCAGCGGGCGTTTCAGTGCCGGCCACCGGTGCGTTCTTGCCGATGTCTTCCCAATTGCCATGGCCCTGTTTATCGCGGTTGAGGCGCAGGTTCAGGCCTTCGACCCGTACATCGCTCATCTGGACTTCACGGCGCAGCAGTGGCAGCACGCGGACCGACAGGCCAAGCATCTGCAGGTCGGCAAACGGTTGGGTGGGGTTGGTCAGGGTGGCGACGCTGGCTTCGTGCAGTTCGAGGCCCAGCCAGGGGAACAGGCTCCAGCCGATATCGCCATTGAGTGTCAGCTCGATGTGGGCCTTGTCGCGGGCAATCTGGCGAATCTCTTCCTTGTAGTCGTTGGGATCGAAGAGGTGGGTCAGGGCAAAGCCGAGAGCCACAATGATCAGCAACAGCCCGAGAAGTACCAGACCCAGGATTTTGCCGAACGCTTTCATGGGCGAGTCCTTGTATGTCGATTTCAAAATTTAGCCGCAGAGTATAACGCCCGACGGCCTGCGTCAGTTCATCGATCGTTACATTGTATCCACGGCCGGAAAAACGGGATTTTGACGTCAATAAAACTAAAAAAACGCAAAAAGATGATGTCATTTTGGTTTTTCTGTCACTCGCAGATGCTAATCTTCGCCCGTTCGTTCGCCTTCTGCGACTTATCGTCGCGCTGAAAATGGAGCTTCACTCAACAAAACGGCCACGCTTTGCGTGCAAGGCCGAGGGAGAGAGCGCCTGACGAACGCATACTAATAACTGGGGGAAACACCAATGAGCACTAGCACTGCGGCAGGTCATACCGCCGCGCAGCCCGCGTTCCTGTCCAAGGAGCGCATTATCGCCAAGCCGGGATTCAACCGCTGGCTGGTTCCACCGGCCGCCCTGGCCATCCACCTCTGCATCGGCATGGCCTACGGCTTCTCGGTGTTCTGGTTGCCGCTGTCCAAGGCGTTGGGGATTACCAAACCGGTTGCCTGCGCACCGGACATGAGCTTTATCGCGCAAGTCTTCTCGTCCCAATGTGACTGGCCCATCTCCATGCTGGGCTGGATCTACACCCTGTTCTTCATTTTCCTGGGCTGCTCGGCAGCCATCTGGGGCGGCTGGCTGGAACATGCCGGGCCACGCAAGGCTGGCGTTGTCTCGGCGTTGTGCTGGTGCGGCGGCCTGTTGATCTCGGCACTGGGTATCTATACCCACCAGATCTGGCTGATGTGGATCGGTTCCGGGGTTATTGGCGGTATCGGCCTGGGGCTGGGTTATATCTCGCCTGTGTCGACCCTGATCAAATGGTTCCCGGACAAACGAGGCATGGCCACCGGCATGGCGATCATGGGCTTCGGCGGCGGCGCGATGGTGGGAGCACCCCTGGCCGCAGCGCTGATGGGGCACTTCGCTTCGCCGACCAGCGTGGGCGTCTGGCAGAGCTTCGTGGTGATGGCTGCGATCTATTTCGTGTTCATGATCGGCGGCGCATTGTCCTACCGCGTTCCGCCGACCGGCTGGAAGCCTGAGGGCTGGACCGCACCGGCGAAAAAAGCCAGCAACGCGATGATCACCCACCGTCACGTGCACGTGAACGTGGCGTGGAAAACCCCGCAATTCCGCCTGGTCTGGCTGGTGTTGTGCCTGAACGTGTCCGCCGGTATCGGCATCCTCGGCATGGCTTCGCCGCTGCTGCAGGAAGTGTTCGGCGGCAAACTGCTGGGTGTGGATGTGCCGTTCGGCCAGCTGGACGCCGGGCAGCTTGGGTCAATTGCTGCCATTGCGGCGGGCTTCACCGGTCTGCTGAGCCTGTTCAATATCGGTGGCCGGTTCTTCTGGGCGTCGTTCTCCGACTATCTGGGGCGTAAAAACACCTACTTTGTGTTCTTCGCCCTGGGCTTTGCCTTGTACGCACTGATCCCGAACCTGGGGCACCTGGGCAACGTTGCGCTGTTCGTGGCGGCGTTCTGCATCATCCTGTCGATGTACGGCGGTGGTTTTGCGACCGTCCCGGCCTACCTGGCCGACCTGTTCGGTACGCAGATGGTCGGCGCGATCCACGGTCGCCTGCTGACTGCATGGGCGGCGGCGGGCGTGCTGGGCCCGGTGTTGGTGAACTACCTGCGTGAATATCAGCTGAGCATCGGCGTTGAACGCGCTGCGGCCTATGACATCACCTTGTACATCCTCGCCGGCCTGCTGGTACTGGGCTTTATCTGCAACCTGCTGGTGCGCCCGGTGGCCGACAAGTACTTCATGACCGATGCGGAACTGGCCGCCGAGCAGGCGCTGGGCCATGACAAAGGCGCCGATGCCACCACTTCCCTGGAGTGGAAAGCCGCGTCCGGCACCGTGCCATTGGCGATCGCCGCCTGGCTGGTGGTGGGTATTCCGCTGGCGTGGGGTGTGTGGGTGACCCTGCAGAAGACGGCGGTACTGTTCCACTGATGCAATACCTGTAGGGGCTGGCTTTTTGTGGCGAGCGGGCTTGCCCCGCGTTGGGTCGCGAAGCGACCCCAAGGAGACCCGCGCGTTTTTTCAGTTAAAACGCGTAGGTAGGTTTTGGGGCTGCTTCGCAGCCCAACGCGGGGCAAGCCCGCTCGCCACATAAGCGGGTACCCACATGTGTGCACATGTCTATCCCCGACATTCCTCGCTTCAACTCGTCAGTCTTATCCCCTTCGATGTTTCTGTTTGGCGCCCGCGCCCCTATAATGGCTGCCTTTTTCGCCCAATGATTTTGCGGAGCTGGTGATGGCCGAACGTAAGGCGTCCGTCGAGCGCGACACTCTGGAAACCCAGATCAAAGCCTCGATCAACCTGGATGGCACCGGAAAGGCCCGATTTGATATCGGTGTACCTTTTCTTGAGCACATGCTGGACCAGATCGCCCGTCACGGGCTGATCGACCTGGATATCGTCAGCAAGGGCGACCTGCATATCGACGACCACCACACGGTGGAAGACGTAGGCATCACCCTCGGCCAGGCCTTTGCCAAGGCCATCGGCGACAAGAAAGGCATCCGTCGTTACGGCCACGCCTATGTCCCGCTGGACGAAGCGTTGTCGCGTGTGGTCATCGACTTCTCCGGCCGCCCCGGCCTGCAGATGCACGTGCCCTACACCCGCGCCACCGTGGGCGGCTTCGACGTCGACCTGTTCCAGGAATTCTTCCAGGGCTTCGTCAACCACGCCCTGGTCAGTCTGCACATCGACAACCTGCGCGGCACCAACACCCACCACCAAATCGAAACCGTGTTCAAGGCTTTCGGCCGCGCGTTGCGCATGGCCGTGGAGCTGGATGAGCGCATGGCCGGGCAAATGCCCTCGACCAAGGGCGTCCTTTAATGCAGACGGTCGCGGTTATCGATTACGGCATGGGTAACCTGCACTCGGTGGCCAAGGCTCTCGAGCACGTAGGGGCCGGCAAGGTGCTGATCACCAGCGATGCCAACGTGATTCGCGAAGCCGACCGCGTGGTGTTCCCCGGTGTTGGCGCGATTCGCGATTGCATGGCCGAGATCCGCCGCCTGGGCTTTGACAGCCTGGTGCGCGAAGTCAGCCAGGACCGTCCGTTCCTCGGCATCTGCGTGGGCATGCAAGCCTTGCTCGACAGCAGTGAAGAGAACGGCGGCGTCGACTGCATCGGCCTGTTTCCTGGCCAAGTGAAGTTCTTCGGCAAGGACCTGCATGAAGACGGCGAACACCTGAAAGTCCCGCACATGGGCTGGAACGAAGTGCGCCGCACCGTCGACCACCCGCTGTGGCACGAGATTCCGGACATGGCGCGCTTCTATTTTGTGCACAGCTACTACATCGCTGCCGGTAACCCGCGCCAGGTGGTGGGTGGCGGGCACTACGGCGTCGACTTCGCCGCCGCGCTGGCCGACGGTTCGCGCTTTGCCGTGCAGTTCCACCCGGAGAAGAGCCATACCCATGGCCTGCAATTGCTGCAGAACTTCGCCGCCTGGGATGGCCGTTGGTAATGGCCAAGAAGGCCAAGCCGCCGATCTTGAACCTCACGCCCGAGCAGGAGCGTGAGGCCACCAACAAGATCAAGCACTTCATGGAAGACCGCTTCGAACTCAAGCTGGGCTCGTTCGAGGTCGCCGAGATTCTTGACCTGTTCACCACCGAAGTGGCGCCACACTATTACAACCGGGCAATTTTCGACGCGCAGACGCTCCTTAAAGAAAGGTTCGAAAGCATCGAAAGCGACCTGTGGTCGCTTGAAAAGAGCAGCTGAAAGCTTCAGGCCATAAGCTGCAAGAATTGATACGCGTGCTTGCTTGCAGCTAATAGCTTGCAGCTTGCAACTTTTTGACGAAGGAAAAGCATGCTCATTATCCCCGCTATCGATCTCAAGGACGGCGCCTGCGTACGTCTGCGCCAAGGCCGCATGGAAGACTCCACCGTGTTCTCCGATGATCCGGTGAGCATGGCTGCCAAATGGGTGGAAGGGGGTTGCCGTCGCCTGCACCTGGTGGACTTGAACGGTGCCTTCGAAGGCCAGCCGGTCAATGGCGAAGTGGTCACCGCGATCGCCAAGCGCTACCCCAACCTGCCGATCCAGATCGGCGGCGGTATCCGCTCGCTGGAAACCATCGAGCACTACGTCAAGGCCGGCGTGAGCTACGTGATCATCGGCACCAAGGCGGTGAAGGACCCGGCATTCGTCGCCGAGGCCTGCCGCGCCTTCCCAGGCAAGGTGATCGTCGGTCTGGACGCCAAAGATGGCTTTGTCGCCACTGACGGTTGGGCTGAAATCAGCACCGTGCAGGTGATCGACCTGGCCAGGCAGTTCGAAGCCGATGGCGTGTCTGCCATCGTTTATACCGACATCGCCAAAGACGGCATGATGCAGGGCTGCAACGTACCGTTCACCGCTGCGCTGGCGGCGGCGACGAAGATTCCCGTGATCGCTTCCGGCGGCATTCACAACCTGGGCGACATCAAGTCGCTGCTGGATGCCAAGGCCCCAGGCATCATCGGTGCCATCACCGGCCGCGCGATTTATGAGGGTACGTTGGATGTGTCCGAGGCTCAGGCCTTGTGTGATGGCTACGCGGCCAGCTCCAAGTCATAAGCCGCAAGCTGCAAGTAAAAGCAGATCTGCTTCAACTTGCAGCTTGTAGCTTAAAGCTTCTTAATCGGAGATTAAGTCTATGGCTTTAGCCAGACGCATCATCCCTTGCCTGGACGTCGACAACGGTCGCGTGGTCAAGGGCGTCAAGTTCGAGAACATCCGTGACGCCGGCGACCCGGTGGAAATCGCCCGTCGCTACGATGAGCAAGGTGCCGACGAGATTACCTTTCTCGACATCACCGCCAGCGTCGACGGCCGCGACACCACGCTGCATACCGTCGAGCGCATGGCCAGCCAGGTGTTTATCCCGCTGACCGTGGGCGGTGGCGTGCGCACCGTGCAAGACATCCGCAACCTGCTCAATGCCGGCGCGGACAAGGTCTCGATCAATACCGCAGCGGTGTTCAACCCGGAATTCGTCGGCGAAGCCGCGCAGCATTTCGGCTCGCAGTGCATCGTGGTGGCCATCGACGCGAAGAAAGTCTCTGGCCCGGGTGAAACCCCGCGCTGGGAGATCTTCACCCACGGCGGGCGCAAGCCCACCGGCCTGGACGCGGTGGAGTGGGCGATGAAGATGGAAGGCCTGGGTGCCGGTGAAATCCTGCTGACCAGCATGGACCAGGACGGCATGAAAAACGGCTTCGACCTCGGCGTGACCCGCGCCATCAGCGACGCCCTGGGCATTCCCGTGATCGCCTCCGGCGGCGTTGGCAACCTGCAGCACCTGGCTGATGGCGTGATCGAAGGCCATGCCAGCGCGGTGCTGGCGGCGAGTATTTTCCACTTTGGCGAATACACCGTTCCCGAGGCCAAGGCCTATATGGCGGCACGCGGTATCGTCGTCCGCTAAACGTTGCTGGACACCCTGGCAGGCGCGCGGCACTCTCTGCGCTTGCCATGGATTCCGGTAACCTTCATGTTCAAGCACCTGCTGTTCGCCCTCGCCAGTACGTCTTTGCTGTTGGCAGGCTCGGCCCGCGCCGAAGCACCGTCCGACGCCTCCCTGGTGTTGCTGACGGAGAATTTCCCGCCCTACAACATGGCGAAAAACGGCAAGAACTTCGCCAGGGACGAGAACATCGAAGGCATCGCCGTGGACATCGTGCGCGAAACCTTCAAGCGCGCCGGCATTTCCTACAACCTCACGCTGCGTTTTCCCTGGGAGCGTATCTACAAGCTCGCCTTGGAGAAACCCGGTTATGGGGTATTCGTGATGGCCCGCCTGCCGGACCGCGAAGCGTTGTTCAAGTGGGTCGGCCCCATCGGTCCCGATGACTGGGTGCTGCTGGCGAAGGCGGACAGCAAGATCCAGCTGGCCGACCTCGAGCAGGCGCGCGGCTACAGGATCGGCGCCTACAAGGGCGATGCCATCGCCGATACCCTGACGAAGCAGGGCCTCAAACCGGTTGTGGTATTACGTGACCAGGACAACGCGCAAAAACTGCTGGAGGGGCAGATCGACCTGTGGGCCACCGGCGATCCAGCGGGGCGTTACCTGGCGCGCCAGGTCGGTGTGACCGGGCTCAAGACGGTGCTGCGGTTCAACAGCGCGCAGCTGTATCTGGCGTTGAACAAAGAGGTGCCGGATGAAATGGTGACCAAGCTGCAGGCAGCTCTGGATGAACTACGCAAGAGCGGTCGCATAGACCAGATCATGGCCCAGTACTTGTAGATACTTTGTTCGCGGTCAAGCTTTCAGCAGATGTTTTTCGCGAGCAAGCTCGCTCCTACAGTGAGGGTGAGCCGTCAGCGGTAAACGCCGTTTTTACCGTGCCCATCCATGGCCTGGTTGCTGCGCACGCTGATCATCAGCTTGATATCGATCCACTCCACCCCCTGGGCCTTGAGCTTGGGCAGCTCACGCTCGAGCACTGCCAGGGTTTGCGGGTAAGGGTGGCCGATCATCACCGCCGAGCCCTGCTTGTGGGCCAGCTTGATTGCCGTCTGCAATTGCGTGGTGATTGCCGCTTCGGTGCGTTCATCGTCCAGGAACACATCCCGCGAGACACTGGCCAGGCCGATCTTCTGTGCCTCGGCGCCAGCCACGGTTTGTGCGCTGGTGCGGCTGTCGACAAAGAACTTGTTGCGCCGTTGCAGCTCGGCCATCAACCAGGCCATGGCCGCCGGCTGGGCGGTCATGCGGCTGCCCATGTGGTTGTTGATCCCGGCGGTGTAGGGCACGGCCTTGAACGCGGCGTCCAGGCGTTTACCCAGTTCTTCGATAGGCAGTTCTGGGTGCCAGGCGAACGGGCCGGTGGCCGGGTCCATGGGCATGTGCAGGATCACGATCTTGCCGGCCTTGTGGGCTTCGCGGGCGAATTCGGCGGCGTGGGGTGTGTCGGGCATGATCGCGGTGGTCACCGGTCCCGGCAGGGCCAGCACACGCCGATCCCGGGGCAGGTTCTGGCCCAGGTCGTCGATGATCAGGGTCAGGTAGGCTTTGTGCGGCTCGCTGGCCGGGGTCGCGTGGGCGACCCCGGCCAGGCTGCATAGCACAGCGATGATCAGGGCAACACGCATATCAACGGCTGCGCGTGATGCTCAGGCCTTTAAGCAGGCTCAACGCCTGGGCCAACTGGTAATCATCGTCCTGCGGCATCGGCTTGGCTTTGGCGACGCTGCCGGATGGCTGGTCGGCGCCGCCGTTGCCATTGCCCAGGTGACCTTGCAGGTCGGCCTCTTTGTAGTACTCGCTGTCGATCTCGTTGGTGATCTTGGCCTTGCGCACTTCGATGTCCGGGACGATACCCTGGGCCTGAATCGAGCGTCCGTTCGGCGTGTAGTACAGCGCGGTGGTGATTTTCAACGCACGTTCGTTGTTCAGCGGCAGCACGGTTTGTACCGAGCCTTTGCCGAAGCTGGTGGTGCCCATCAGCACGCCACGCTTCTGGTCTTGCAGGGCGCCGGCGACGATTTCCGACGCCGAGGCGCTGCCGCCGTTGATCAGCACGGCCAGCGGCACGTTCTCGCTGAGGTCGTTGCCGGTCGCCGAGAAGCGCAGCTCGGAGTTGGCGATACGGCCCTTGGTGTAGACGATCAAGCCCTTGGTGATGAAGTGGTCGACCACTTCCACCGCCGATTGCAGCACGCCGCCGGGGTTGTTACGCAGGTCGAGCACGATACCGTTGAGTTTCTTGCCGTTGTCCTTGCGCAACTTGGCCAGGGCCTTGGCGACTTCGTCACCGGTCTTGACCTGGAACTGGGTGATGCGGATGTAACCGTAGCCCGACTCCAGCAGCTGGCTCTTCACGCTCTTGACCATGATGGTCGCGCGGGTCAGCGTGACGTCAAACGGGTTGCCGCCGTCGCGCACCAGGGTCAGGGTGATCTTCTGGCCGATCTTGCCGCGCATCTTGTCGACCGCTTCGGTCATGGTCTGGCCGCGGGTCGGCTGGCCGTTGATCTTGACGATAAAGTCACCGGCCTGGATGCCGGCCTTCGACGCCGGGGTGTCATCGATCGGCGAGACCACTTTGATATTGCCGTCTTCGGCACCGACTTCAATGCCCAGGCCGCCGAATTCACCGCTGGTGCTTTCCTGCAGCTCGGCAAAGTCTTCCGGGCCCAGGTAGGCGGAGTGCGGGTCAAGGTTGCTGAGCATGCCCTTGATGGCATTTTCCAGCAGAGTCTTGTCGTCTACAGGGTCGACATAGGCTGCCTTGATCCGGTCCATGACCTCGGCGAAGGTGCGCAGCTCGTCCAGCGGCAATGGCGCCTTGGTGGTCGCGGCGGGTGCCACCGGGGCGGCCTGGTCGGCGAAAGCCAGAGGCGCGCCGATCACCAGGGCGATCGTCAGGGCCAGCGAAGTGAGGCGGGACAAATGCAGCATGTCGAACGAACTCCTAATGTAGATGCGCCCCTATCCTTGGGAGCGGCACCATTGTGCGGGATCGCTCGGGCGACCCTGCTGACGAATAGCGAAGTACAGCGCCGGGGTGTCCTGGCCACCACTGTTACCGACAGTGGAGATGGAATCACCGGCTTTTACAACATCACCTGCCGACTTGAGTAATGTCTGATTGTGGCCGTAAAGGCTCAAATAGCCATTGCCGTGGTCAAGAATCACCAACAAACCGGCGCCCCGCAGCCAATCGGCAAATACCACGCGCCCACCGTGAATGGCATGCACCTGGCTGCCGGCGGAGGCGCTGATCATTACCCCATCCCACTTGGCACGGGTGTCATCGCCACGGGTTTCACCAAAGCGCGCCAGTAGTCGACCATTAACTGGCCATGGAAGTTTGCCGCGGGCTGAAGCAAAAGGGCCGCCGAAGGATTCGCCGGCGTTTGAAACCAGCGGGCCAGGGGCTGAATGCGCCGGTTTACGCGGCGCCGGCGCGTCCGTGGCAGCAGCCTGCTCGGCCTCACGCTGGCGCTTTTTTTCCGCTTCCTGCTGGGCGATCAGCGCTTTTTGCCGCGCCTCCTCTGCCTCGCGTGCCTGGCGCGCCAGGGTTTCTTCGATGGTCTTGAGTACTTTGGCCAGGTCGGCCTGGTCCTGTTCGCGAGCTTGCAGCTTGGCGTCGCGGGCCTTCACGTCATCATTGAGCTTGGCCAGGGCCAGCTGGCGTTCTTTGCGCACCTTATCGAGTTCGTCGCGCTGGGCGTCGAGGGCGCTTTTCTGGTCTTGCAACTGCGACTGCTGGTTGGCGATTTCCTGCTCCACATTGACCAACTGGCGCAGGGTCTCGTTGAAGCCTTTGAGTTGTTCCAGGCGGGCCTTGCTCAGGTAGTCGTAGTAGGTCAGGGTGCGTGCGAATTTTTCCGGGTTCTGCTGGTTGAGCAGCAGCTTGAGGTACTCCTGGCGGCCGCTCTGGTAGGCGGCACGGGCCTGGATCGCGATCAGGCGTTGCTGTTCAACGCGTGCGCTCTGGAGTTTTTTTCTCAGCGTCGAGTCGCTCCAGTTCCGACTCGCTCTTCTTTAGTTCTTTTTGCAGCTCCTGGACCTGCTTCTCCAGCTTGCCCATTTCGGTTTCCGTACCGCGCAGGTCTTTCTGCACTCCGGATTTTTCTTCCTGGAGCTTGCCGAGCAGTTTCTTCAGTTCGGCAATGTCCTGACGCGTAGCGTCCAACTGTTGTTGGGTTTGTGCGCGCTCATCGGCAAATGCCGGTTGGAGCAGGCAGACAAGAGCAAGGGTAATCAAGGCGCGAAGCATAGAGGCGGGCGACACCAGGGAAAGGGACGGCCTAGTATGCCCGGCCCAGGCAGCAAAAAAAACGCCCAATGCGGGCTGGCGGTCAAGATATCTTCCAAGCGGCACAAAACCAATGTGGGAGCGGGCTTGCTCGCGAATTCGTTGGGTCAGTCGCTGAAGGTGTCGACTGAACTACCGCATTCGCGAGCAAGCCCGCTCCCACACTGGTGTTTGGGTGAAGCTGAGAATCAGACCAGGATCGAGGTGCCAGTCATCTCTTTTGGCTTCTCCAGCCCCATCAACATCAGCATGGTCGGCGCCACATCTGCCAGCACGCCGCCTTTACGCACCTTGAAATCGCGCTTGCCGACATAGATGAACGGTACCGGCTCGGTCGTGTGGGCGGTATGGGCCTGCCCTGTGGATTCGTCGGACATCTGCTCGCAGTTGCCGTGGTCGGCGGTGATCAGTGCTTCGCCACCGACTTTTTCCAGGGCGTCGACAATGCGGCCGACACACAGGTCCAGGCATTCCACGGCTTTGGTCGCGGCTTCGAGGTTGCCGCTGTGGCCCACCATGTCGCCGTTGGCGTAGTTGACCACGATCACGTCGTAACGCTGGTGGTCGATGGCGTCGACGATCTTGTCGGTCACTTCCGGCGCGCTCATTTCCGGTTGCAGGTCATAGGTGGCGACTTTCGGCGACGGAATCAGGATGCGCTCTTCGCCTGGGAACGGTTCTTCGCGCCCGCCGGAGAAGAAGAAGGTTACGTGGGCGTATTTCTCGGTTTCGGCAATGCGCAACTGGGTCTTGCCGTTTTTTGCCAGGTAATCGCCCAGCACGTTGTCCAGGCTGCCCGGTGCAAATGCGGCCGGGGCGGGGATGCTGGCGGCGTACTGGGTCAGGCCTACGTACTGGACTTTTGGCTGGCGTGCGCGTTCGAACTCCTTGAAACCGTCCTCGACGAACACGCGGCTCAGCTCGCGGGCGCGGTCGGCGCGGAAGTTCATGAACACCACGGCGTCGCCGTCTTCGACTTTTACCGGCTCGCCGAGGGTCGTGGCCTTGACGAACTCATCGCTCTCGCCACGGGCATAGGCGGCTTCCAGGCCTGCCTGGGCGGTGGCGGCGTTGAATTCGGCCTGGCCGTCGACGATCAGGTTGTAGGCCTGGGATACGCGGTCCCAGCGGTTGTCGCGGTCCATGGCGAAGTAACGGCCGATCAGGCTGGCGATGCGGCCCTTGCCCAGGGCGGCGAAGGTGGCGTCCAGCAGTTCGATGGACGACTGCGCGCTTTTTGGCGGGGTGTCGCGGCCATCGAGGAAGGCGTGCAGGTAAATCTTGTCGGCACCGCGCTTGACGGCCAGTTCGGCCATGGCGACCAGGTGGTCCTGGTGGCTGTGCACGCCGCCGTCCGACAGCAGGCCCATGATGTGCACGGCCTTGCCGGCGGCCACTGCTTTATCGACCGCGGCGCAGAGGGTCGGGTTCTCGAAGAACTCGCCGTCGCGGATCGCTTTGGTCACGCGGGTGAAGTCCTGATAGACCACTCGTCCGGCGCCCAGGTTCATGTGGCCCACTTCCGAGTTGCCCATCTGGCCATCCGGCAGGCCCACGTCCATGCCCGAACCGGAGATCAGACCATTGGGAACAGTGGCGGTCAGGCGGTCCAGCACAGGCTTGTTGGCCGCGTAGACCGCGTTGTCGTGGTGGCTTTCACTGTGTCCGAAGCCATCGAGAATTATCAGGACCAAAGGTTTAGGCGTGGTAGTCATAGATCCTCTCGCGGCGGTAATAAAGGAAGGCAATTGAAAAGGGAGTGGCAGTTTAAAGCGAAGTTCCGACCACGTCACCGCTTTACGGGGGTTGGCCCCCCCTGGCGGCTGTGTATACTTACCGCCATTTTAACGCCCTGGAACCTCCTTGATGGTTGATCACCTGATTGCATTTGCCACTGCCCACTATCTGCTCGTGGGTGCCTTCGTCATCCTGCTGGCGCTGCTGATCGCTCACGAAATGAGCCGTGGTGGCCGCAGCCTGAGCACATCGGAGCTGACCGCGCTGGTCAACAAGGATGAAGCCATTGTCGTGGATATTCGCCCGGCCAAGGACTTCGCCGCCGGCCATATCGTCGGTGCGCTGAACATTCCGCAGGACAAACTGATCGCACGCCTGGCCGAGCTGGAAAAGCACAAGGCCAAGACCATCATCCTGGTCGACGCCCAGGGCCAGCACGCCGGCACCCACGCTCGCGAAATGCTCAAGACCGGTTTCACCGCCGCCAAGCTGTCCGGTGGCATCAGCAGCTGGCGCGCCGATAACCTGCCGCTGGTGAAGTGATATGACCCAGGTTGTCGTGTATTCCAGCGATTGGTGCCCTTACTGCATGCGGGCCAAGGCCCTGCTTGAGAAAAAGGGCGTTGCCTTCGAAGAAATCAAGGTCGACGGCAAACCCCAGGTGCGCGCCGAAATGGCCCAGAAGGCGGGGCGTACGTCCGTGCCGCAGATCTGGATCGGCAGCCAGCATATCGGTGGTTGCGACGACCTGTTCGCCCTGGAGCGCGCCGGTAAACTCGACGCGCTGCTGCTCGTCTGACGCCTAAACCCTTAAAGACCCCAAGATAGAGAAGGATCTGCGATGACTGATCAACAGAACACCGAAGCAGCGCAAGACCAAGGCCCACAGTTCTCGCTGCAACGTATCTACGTGCGTGACCTGTCGTTCGAAGCGCCGAAAAGCCCGGCCATCTTCCGTCAGGAGTGGACCCCAAGCGTTGCGCTGGACCTGAACACCCGGCAGAAAGCCTTGGAAGGTGACTTCCACGAAGTCGTGCTGACCCTGTCGGTTACCGTCAAGAATGGCGAAGAAGTGGCCTTCATCGCTGAAGTGCAACAGGCCGGTATCTTCCTGATCCAGGGCCTGGACGAAGCGTCCATGAGCCACACCCTGGGGGCGTTCTGCCCGAACATCCTGTTCCCGTATGCCCGCGAGACCCTGGACAGCCTGGTCACCCGCGGTTCGTTCCCTGCGCTGATGCTGGCACCGGTGAACTTCGATGCCCTGTACGCTCAAGAGCTGCAGCGCATGCAACAGGAAGGCGCGCCGACGGTTCAGTAAGCCGCCGATGAAAAAAAGCGCCGTAACAGGCGCTTTTTTATTGGGCGCGAACCTGTGCAGGCGCGAGCTTGCTCGCGAAGAAGGTCAACGATGATGCGGGCATTCTGGATGCCTGCGGTGCTCTTGGGTTTTTCGCGAGCAAGCTCGCTCCTACAGAGGGGCGGTGGTGTTATTTGAAACCGAGTTGGCGCCAGCCTTCGTAGACAGCAACAGCCACGGTGTTCGACAGGTTCAGGCTGCGGCAACCCTCACGCATCGGCAAGCGCAGGCGATGCCCGTCGGGCAGGGCGTCCAGCACCTCGGCCGGCAGGCCACGGCTTTCCGGGCCGAACAGGAAGGCGTCGCCTTCGGCAAAACTGGCATCATGGAACGGCCGCGAACCCTTGGTGGTGAAGGCGAACAGGCGTGGGTGGCCCAGGCTTTCCAGGCAACTGGCCAGGTCGGCATGGCGCTTGAGGGTCGCGTACTCGTGGTAGTCCAGCCCGGCGCGGCGCAGGCGCTTATCGTCCATGTCGAAGCCCAGGGGCTCGATCAAATGCAGGTGGCAGCCACTGTTGGCGCACAGCCTGATAACGTTGCCGGTATTCGGCGGAATTTCTGGTTGAAAAAGGATGACGTGAAACATGCACGGCTCCGAAGGTAAAGATGCGCTGCATTCTACCCCCGAAGAGGACCCAAGGCCGAAGCTAATGCCGAGGGTCATGGGTTCGTTGGCGATTTTCGGGCTGATGGTGGGCCTGATGATCGGCCGCCTGACTATTCCGGACCCGGTGGAGTTGCAACAGGTAGAGACCACGGCGGACGGCGTGACGGTGTGGTTCAACCGCGAGCCCAAGCTGCACGCTGAGCACATTGATGGCACTGTGGCTATATTGTTCGACGCCCAGGGCAAGGCCGCCAGTGGGCAGCTCAAGGTCAACGACAAAGACGTGAATTGGCGCATCCGCAAGGCCGATGCCGGGTTGCTGCTGAACCTGGTGGCGGCTCGGCCGTTGCGTGGGGAGTGGAAAGGTGAGGCGGTCGACGACCGCTGGCGGCTGGAGATCCATCTCCAAGAGCAATAAAAGAGGGAGTTCCCGGCCTGCCTGTACCAGGGCTCCCAAAACGGGGTGAAGCCTTGCAGGGCTTCGGTGTTAAAGAGGGAATTCCCGGCCTGCCTGTACCGAGGTTCCCCAAAGCGGTGTGGAGCGCGACGCTGTTTGCGTCAAGCACCCCGGGTGTAAAGAGGGGGATTCTCGGCCTGCCTGTACCAAGGTCCCCGAAACTGGGTAGTACTGGGGGTATTGCAGGGCGCGTGCCAGAGTTGTTGGGTGGTACCAAAAAAATCCTGCAGAAAGCGCAAAGCCCCGGAATACGGGGCTTTGTTGTTTTTGATATTTATTTTTTGAACAGTTCGCTTGTTTCAGCGTTGAAATCTGTGCGCGATGCTAGTTCATGATGCATTGAAGCAGTGCACGGCCCACACGCTATGTAGATATCCAAATGTGGGTCTGAGATTCAGCCGTCATCGCCCTCATCATCGTCACCACCATCGACCTTCATCCCCAGCTCCTTGATCTTGCGGGTCAAGGTATTACGCCCCCAACCCAGCAACACCGCGGCATCGCGGCGGCGGCCGGCGGTGTGTTTCAAGGCGGTTTCGATCATGATCCGCTCGAATGCCGGCACGGCACTGTCCAGCAGGTTCGACTGGCCGCGAGCCAGCGCCTGGTCGGCCCATTGGCGCAGCGCCTGTTCCCAGTTGGTCACCGGTGCCGAATCCTGCGGCAGGCTCAGCAGCTCCGGGGGCAGGTCGCTGATGTGCACTTCGCGCCCGGACGCCATTACGGTGATCCAGCGGCAGGTATTCTCCAGCTGGCGCACGTTGCCTGGCCACGGCAGGTTCTTGAGGTACTCCTCGGTCTCGCTTTTGAGCAGCTTCGGCTCCACGGCCAGCTCCTGGGCGGCGCGGCTGAGGAAGTGGCGGGCGAGGGTGGGGATGTCTTCGCGGCGGTCCGACATGCGCGGGATGTGGATGCGGATCACGTTGAGACGGTGGAATAAGTCTTCACGGAACTTGCCGGCGTGTACCAGGGTTTCCAGGTTCTGGTGCGTGGCGGCAATGATGCGCACGTCGACTTTGACCGGCGTGTGCCCGCCGACGCGATAGAACTCGCCGTCGGCCAATACCCGCAGCAGGCGGGTCTGGGTATCGGCCGGCATATCGCCGATTTCATCGAGGAACAGCGTGCCGCCGTCGGCCTGTTCAAAGCGCCCGCGGCGCAGGTTGGCCGCGCCGGTGAACGCGCCTTTTTCGTGGCCGAACAGCTCGGACTCCATCAGATCCTTGGGGATAGCCGCCATGTTCAGCGCGATAAACGGTGAGGCCGCCCGTGGGCTGTGACGGTGCAGGGCGTGGGCCACCAGTTCTTTGCCGGTACCCGATTCGCCGTTGATCAGCACAGTGATGTTGGAATGGCTCAAGCGCCCGATGGCGCGGAACACTTCCTGCATCGCCGGCGCTTCGCCGATGATTTCCGGGGTGCGGGTCAGTGTCGGTGGGGCTTCCTGGTTCTGCTGTTCCTGGGCGTGCTGGTTGGCACGCTTGACCAGCGCCACGGCCTCGTCCACGTCGAATGGCTTGGGCAGGTATTCAAACGCGCCGCCCTGGTAGGACGCGACAGCGCTGTCCAGGTCCGAGTGTGCGGTCATGATGATCACCGGCAGGCGCGGGTGCTGCTCGCGGATCCGTGCCAGCAGGTCCAGGCCACTGGCGCCGGGCATGCGGATGTCGGAGATGATCACGTCGGGCTGCTGGCGAGCCAGGCGGCTCATTACACCGTCGGCGCTGTCGAAGCTCTGGGTGGTCATGCCTTCCTGTTGCAAGGCTTTCTCGAGGACCCAGCGGATAGAACGGTCGTCATCGACGATCCAGACAGTTTCACTACGGCTCATGTCGATGGGGCTCCTTGTTCCAGAGGCAGAAAGATCGAGAACGTGGTGTGGCCGGGATGGCTCTCACATTCGATCAGACCCTGGTGCTGACTGATGATGTTCTGGGTAATGGACAGGCCCAGCCCGGTACCGTCGGGGCGGCCGCTGACCATGGGAAAGAAGATGGTTTCCTGGAGATCCGCGGGAATGCCCGGGCCGTTGTCGATGATCTCGACCTTGGTCACCAGGCGATGGCGCACATGCCCAATGGTGAACTGGCGCAGGGCGCGGGTGCGCAGGGTGATACGGCCCAGGCGCAGTTCGTTCTGGCTACTGATGGCCTGCATGGCGTTGCGCACGATATTGAGCACGGCCTGGATCATCTGCTCGCGGTCGATCAAGACGTCGGGAATGCTCGGGTCATAGTCGCGCACCAGGGTGATGCACCCCTGGCTTTCGGCCTCGACCAGGTGGCTGACGCGTTCGAGCACTTCGTGCACGTTGGTCATCGCCAGCGACGGCAGCTTGTTCGAGCCGAGCATGCGGTCCACCAGGTTACGCAGGCGGTCGGCTTCTTCGATGATGACGTTGGTGTAGTCCTTGAGGTGCTCATCCGGCAGCTCGCGGGCCAGTAACTGCGCCGCGCCGCGAATCCCGCCCAACGGGTTCTTGATTTCGTGGGCCAGGCCGCGCACCAGCATCTTGCTGGTCTCCTGCTTGGACAACTGCGCTTCCTCCTTGGTGATGCGCAGCAGGCGGTCGCGGGGGTGGACTTCGAGCAGCAACAGGGTGGCGCCGTTGCTCAGGATCGGGGTCACCGCGTAGTCGACGGTCAATGTCTGGCCAGTCAGGGCGGTGAGCATCGCTTCGCGTTTGGTGAACGGGTGTGCCTGCTCCACCGCCTGGCGCAACGAGCTCAAGGCTTCGGCAGATTCGGTGAACAATTCGCTGATGAACTGCCCATGGCTGCGCTGGCCGCTGATGGCCAGCAGCATCTCCGCCGCCGGATTCATGTACTCAAGGCGCAGGTCGTCATTGAGCAGGATGGTCGCGGTGGTCAGGTTGTCGAGTAGCAAACGGTGCAGTGCATCGCTGATGGTCATCAGGACCTCTTTTGGAGCAAGGCGCGGGCTTGAGGCTCACGCTGATACAAGGAAAATGCAAAAACCAAACCAAGGCTCCGAAAAGAAGCGTTAAGGCCCTGAAATAGGGGGCCGAGGCGCGAAACTGTGGCGTTCTGCCAGCTTTTTCGGGAAGTTTCGAACCAAAATGGTGTGAGTCATTGGGAGGGGTGCAGCCTGTCGCACCAATATAGTGCCGTTTTGTTGCGCTTGTTCAGGAAGTCTTGAGTTCGCACAAATCAATTGGGGAAGGAGCAAGCCCCCTTCCACAATTTTTAATCAGAGTGCAGCCTTTAACCTTTGTAGATACACAGCTCGGCCGTGGCGCGGATCATCGCCAGTTGCCGCAGCGGGTCGTTCAGGGGCTCATGCACCGCTTCGGCCAGCCATTGAGGGCACTGCGGGTCGGTGCGTTGTGGAGTGAAGTCCGCCAGTTGCTGCAGCAAGCGTTTTTGCAATTGATCGAGCTGCGGACGAATCTGCTTTGCCAGATCCGGGCGCGGGTCGTCGGGTGCCTTGCCCTGCAACTGCCAGTCGGACAGGTGGGTGTACTGCACCAGCTTGTTGGCCTCGATCTGTGCCGCAAAAAACTGCTCGGCAGCGGCGGGGTCCAGCTTATAGCTCGGCGCCTGGGCGACGACGCTGGCAATCACCTCCTGTTCGCGTTTTTTGTCCTCCACGGCCTTGTGGCTGTCCCATTTGCTCAAGGCAACCTGGTTGGCGATGTCCAGCCGTTCAGCGATGCTATGGAGCAGCGGTTCGAGGGTGGGCGGCGCGGCGAATGCATGAGTGCTGGCCAATAGCAGTGTGAGCGCGAGTCGAAGCTTCAAAATACTACCTCCTGATGTGTGGACAAAAAAAAGACCTCCCGAAGGAGGCCTTTTTCATCACGCTACGTCAAGCAGCGCTACCGGATCAGCAGCTGTAGTACAGCTCGTATTCCAGTGGGTGTACGAAGGTGCGAACCTTGATTTCTTCTTCGCTTTTCAGCTCGATGTAGGCATCGATGAAGTCGTCGCTGAATACGCCGCCTTTGGTCAGGAACGCGCGGCCCTTGTCCAGTTCTTCCAGGGCTTCTTTCAGGCTGCCGCACACTTGTGGGATCTCTTTGGCCTCTTCAGGCGGCAGGTCGTACAAGTTTTTGTCGGCGGCATCGCCAGGGTGGATCTTGTTCTGGATACCGTCCAGGCCGGCCATGACCAGGGCAGCGAAGGCCAGGTATGGGTTGGCTGCTGGATCCGGGAAGCGCGCTTCGATACGGCGGGCGCGTGGGCTGGACACGTAAGGAATGCGGATCGACGCGGAACGGTTACGAGCCGAGTAGGCCAGCATCACCGGTGCTTCGAAGCCTGGGACCAGACGCTTGTAGGAGTTGGTCGACGGGTTGGTGAAGCCGTTCAGGGCCTTACCGTGCTTGATGATACCGCCGATGAAGTACAGGGCAGTGTCGGACAGGCCGGCATAACCTTCGCCGGCGAAGGTGTTCTTGCCTTCTTTAGCGATGGACAGGTGAACGTGCATACCCGAGCCGTTATCGCCGTACAGCGGCTTAGGCATGAAGGTAGCGGTACGGCCGTAGGCATCAGCCACGTTGTGTACGCAGTACTTCAGGGTTTGTACTTCGTCAGCCTTGGCGACCAGGGTGTTGAACTTCACGCCGATTTCGTTCTGGCCGGCAGTCGCCACTTCGTGGTGGTGAACTTCGATGACCAGGCCCATCTCTTCCATGGCGTTGCACATGGAGGTACGGATTTCGTGGTCGTGGTCGAACGGCGGAACTGGGAAGTAGCCACCTTTGACGCCTGGACGGTGGCCTTTGTTGCCGCCTTCCACGTCCTGGTCGGACATCCACGAACCTTGTTCGGAGAAGATTTTGAACATGGAACCGGAGATGTCGGACTTGAACTTGACCGAATCAAAGATGAAGAATTCTGGCTCCGGGCCTACGAATACGGTGTCGCCGATACCGGTGGACTTCAGGTATTCCTCGGCACGCTTGGCGATCGCACGTGGGTCGCGGTCGTAGCCTTGCATGGTCGAAGGCTCGATCACGTCGCAGACGATGATCAGGGTTGGGTCTTCGGTGAACGGGTCGAGGACGGCAGTGCTGTCGTCCGGCATCAGGATCATGTCGGAGGCTTCGATGCCTTTCCAGCCAGCGATGGAGGAGCCGTCGAACATTTTGCCTTCTTCGAAGAAAGCATCATCCAGCGCGTCGCGAGCCGGCATGGTCACGTGGTGCTGAGTGCCTTTGGTGTCCGTGAAGCGCAGATCAATCCATTTAACGTCATGATCTTTGATGAGTTGAACCGACTTCGACATAGTGTCCTCCGGGTGGCTTCGGGCTGGGTAGTGGAGTTAGCCCTTAGAATGTGGGTGATGCCGGCGCGGATAGTCCGCCATGGCAACCTGCCTCACAAGAGAGCAAATTGCATGCCAGTGCGCCAACATGGGTTTTTTGCTCCAAAAGCGCCCCTATAAAGGTGCATTACGACAAAAGCCTTAAATTCGCGCACTGCAAAGTGGCGCGCTCAATCGAAAATGCACTGATTTAGTGCGGCGTAAGTGCTGTGCATATTAACTGGTTAAACCTTGAGCGATTTCCGCTATAATCCGCGCCCCCCTTTTTCGGCAGGCCCTGCGCGCGCTGTTTCCATGAAATTAATCGTTAAAGTCTTCCCCGAGATCACCATCAAGAGCCGACCGGTACGGATGCGTTTCATCCGTCAGTTGGCCAAGAACATCCGTACCGTGCTCCGTGACCTGGACCCGGCTGTGGTGGTGAACGGCGTGTGGGACAATCTCGAGCTGGAAACCCGCCTGACCGACGCCAAAGCCTTGAAGGACATGACCGAGCGCCTGAGCTGCATGCCGGGCATCGCGCATTTCCTGCAGGTCGACGAGTACCCGCTGGGCGACTTCGACGACATCACTGAAAAATGCAAACGGCACTTCGGCGACAGCCTTGAAGGCAAGATTTTTTCGGTGCGTTGCAAGCGTGCCGGCAAGCACCCGTTCAGCTCGATGGATGTCGAGAAATACGTCGGCAGCAAGCTGCGCCGTGAGTGCGGTGCCGCTGGAATTTCCCTGAAAGCGCCGCAAATTGAAGTGCGCATGGAAATACGCGACCAACGGTTGTTTGTGATCCACAGCCAGCACAACAGTATCGGCGGTTACCCGTTGGGCGCCCTGGAACAGACCCTGGTGCTGATGTCCGGCGGTTTCGATTCCACGGTGGCGGCCTACCAGATCATGCGCCGTGGCCTGATGAGCCACTTCTGCTTCTTTAACCTGGGCGGGCGTGCCCATGAATTGGGCGTGATGGAAGTCGCGCACTTTATCTGGAAGAAGTACGGCAGCTCCCAACGCGTGCTATTTGTAAGCGTGCCGTTCGAGGAAGTGCTGGGCGAAATTCTCGGTAAAGTCGATAACAGTCATATGGGCGTAGTATTGAAGCGTATGATGTTGCGCGCCGCCTCCCGAATCGCCGACCAGTTGCAGATCGACGCCCTGGTGACCGGTGAAGCGATTTCCCAGGTTTCCAGCCAGACGCTGCCGAACCTGTCGCTGATCGACTGCGTGACCGAAAAGCTGGTGTTGCGCCCGCTGATCGCCAGCCACAAGCAGGACATCATCGATCTGGCAGAAGAAATCGGTACCGCCGATTTTGCCAAGCATATGCCGGAATATTGCGGGGTCATCTCGGTGAACCCCAAGACCCACGCCAAGCGCAACCGCGTGGAGTACGAAGAACAACAGTTTGACATGGCGATTCTGGAGCGTGCGCTCGAGAACGCCAAGCTGGTCCCGATCGATCGAGTTATCGACGAGTTGGGCCAGGATGTGCAGATCGAAGAAGTCAGCGAAGCCCTGGCCGGCCAGATCGTCATCGACATCCGTCACCCGGATGCCGCTGAAGATGAGCCGCTGGAAATCGCCGGCATCGACGTACAAACGCTGCCGTTTTATGCATTGAACGCGCGTTTCAAGGAACTGGATAACAGCCGTCAGTACCTGCTGTATTGCGACAAAGGCGTGATGAGTCGCCTGCATGCCCACCATTTGCTCAGTGAGGGGCATGCCAATGTGCGCGTTTATCGACCGAGCTAAGAGCCCGGGGCTGTTTGCCTGTGGCCTGCGTCACCGGCCCCCCGACTCTGCCGTCAAGCTGTAACGGCAAGGCCTGACTCTACTGTTAATCGCTGCCACGACCTGTCAGCACACCGAATCCTCTGATCGAGATACACAAGTGATCGAAAATCTACGTAACATCGCCATCATTGCTCACGTTGACCATGGTAAAACCACCCTGGTAGACAAACTCCTGCGTCAATCCGGCACCCTGGAGCGCAACGAGCTCAACGACGAGCGCGTGATGGACTCCAACGACCAGGAAAAAGAGCGCGGTATTACCATCCTGGCAAAAAACACCGCTATCAACTGGAACGGCTACCACATCAACATCGTGGACACCCCGGGCCACGCCGACTTCGGCGGCGAAGTAGAGCGCGTAATGTCGATGGTTGACTCCGTGCTGCTGCTGGTTGACGCTCAAGACGGCCCTATGCCGCAAACCCGTTTCGTGACCAAGAAGGCCTTCGAAGCCGGCCTGCGTCCGATCGTGTGCATCAACAAGGTTGACCGTCCAGGCGCGCGTCCGGACTGGGTTCTGGACCAGATCTTCGATCTGTTCGACAACCTGGGTGCTACCGAAGAACAGCTGGACTTCAAAGTGGTCTACGCCTCGGCCCTGAACGGCATTGCCGGTCTGGATCACACCGAGATGGCTGAAGACATGACCCCGCTGTACCAGTCGATCGTCGACAACGTACCGGCTCCAAAAGTTGACCGTGACGGCCCGTTCCAGATGCAAATCTCGGCACTGGACTACAACAGCTTCCTGGGTGTTATCGGCGTTGGCCGTATCGCTCGTGGCAGCGTCAAGCCGAACACCCCGGTTGTGGCTATCGGCGCCGACGGCAAGAAGCGTAACGGTCGTATCCTGAAGCTGATGGGTCACCATGGCCTGCACCGTATCGACGTTGAAGAAGCGTTTGCCGGCGACATCGTGTGCGTCAGCGGCATGGACTCGCTGTTCATCTCCGACACCCTGTGCCAGCCGGACAACGTCGAGGCGATGAAGCCTCTGACCGTTGACGAGCCAACCGTTTCCATGACCTTCCAGGTAAACGACTCGCCGTTCTGCGGTAAGGAAGGCAAGTTCGTGACCTCCCGTAACATCAAGGAGCGTCTGGACAAAGAGCTGCTGTACAACGTTGCACTGCGCGTTGAAGAAGGCGACTCGGCTGACAAGTTCAAGGTTTCCGGCCGTGGTGAGCTGCACCTCTCGGTACTGATCGAAACCATGCGTCGCGAAGGCTTCGAAATGGGCGTTGGTCGTCCTGAAGTGATCATCCGTACGGTTGACGGCGTGAAGCAGGAACCGTTCGAAAACGTGACCATCGACACCCCGGAAGAATCCCAGGGCAAGGTCATGGAAGAGATGGGCCTGCGTAAGGGCGACCTGACCAATATGGTGCCGGATGGCAAAGGCCGTGTTCGTCTGGAATACAACATCCCTGCGCGTGGTCTGATCGGTTTCCGTAACCAGTTCCTGACCCTGACCAACGGTGCTGGCATCCTGACCTCGATCTTCGATCGCTACGACACCATGAAGTCCGGCGACATGTCCGGCCGTCAGAACGGTGTTCTGGTCTCGGTAGAAACCGGCAAGGCGCTGACCTACTCCCTGGAAACCCTCCAGGCGCGTGGCAAGCTGTTCGTTGAACACGGTCAAGAAATCTACAACGGCCAGATCGTTGGTCTGAACAGCCGTGACAACGACATGGGCGTCAACCCAACCAAAGGCAAGAAGCTCGACAACATGCGTGCTTCGGGTAAAGACGAAACCATCGCGCTGGTTCCACCTGTTCGCTTCACCCTGGAACAGGCCCTGGAATTCATCCAGGACGACGAGCTGTGCGAAGTCACGCCTAAGTCGATCCGCCTGCGTAAGAAGATCCTGGACGAAGGCGAGCGTACCCGCGCTGCCAAGAAAGCCAAGAACTGAGTTAACTCAGGCTGAATGAAAACGCCCCCGGTCGAAAGGCCGGGGGCGTTTTTTTATGTTTGCAGGTTTTGGGGTGACTGTTGATCGTTCCCACGCTCTGCGTGGGAATGCCTCTTGGGACGCTCTGCGTCCCGCTCTTGAAGGCGGACGCAGAGCCTCCAGGGCGGAACGTGGGAATGATCGGATCAGAACTTATCGAGCGTCTTGAACTTGGTCTCGCGCACCACTTCTTTGGGCTTGTACGCGCAATACCCCGGCCGCGGCCCGATCTTCGGGTGGTTGCGGCAGGTATCCGGACGCTTGTCATAAATAGTGCAGAAGCGCGTCTTACGATCCAGATACAGGCAATCGTTGTTGCTCATGCGCTGCAGGGTAAAAATCTCGGATTTGTTGTTGTAGCGCTCAACGATGCCTTCCTTCTGCAAACGCTTGGCGATGTTCTTCGGCGGGTCGCCGCGTTCGAACTCATCGACGATGCCAATGCGGATCAGGTCCTTGATCTTCACTTCGACCGGCAGCGTGCAGCAGCTGGACACGCAGCCGCCGCACATGTGGGCGGAATATTTCTGCCAGGTCTCGAGACGGTCGAGTTCCGCGGCGGCGATCAGTTGAGGCTTCATCAGGGTTCCAAGGTGGGGCGGTATCCGGGCGCGCGATCATACCGGGATTGGTGTTTTTTTGAACAGTATTTTGCGGGTTTCGGCCCGAAGGCTCTATTTATGCAAAAGCAGGCACGGCCAATGCATTAAAACCCTACAAAGGTAAATGCGTTAAAAAACTGCCGAACCAGAGCGTCTACCGTCTGTCAGACCGTCTAGGCTCTAGCAACTCCTTCTATCTCGCCCGAGGTCGCATTTGATGTCTCAGGAACCACTTGCACGAGAAGCAGAGGTAGCCGCATTCCGCGATGCCGTCTTGACCAAACTCACCTATGCGGTGGGCAAGGACCCGGATCACGCCTTCGACCATGACTGGTTCGAAGCCATTGCCCTGGCCGCGCGCGACCAGATGGTCGAACACTGGATGGACCATACCCGGCGGATTTACCGCAAAGGCCAGAAACGGGTGTATTACCTTTCTCTGGAATTCCTGATCGGCCGCTTGCTCTACGACAGCCTGAGCAACCTCGGGGTGCTGGAAGTCGCCCGCGAGGCACTGGCCGAACTGGGCGTCGACCTGGAGCGTATCCGTCTGCTGGAGCCCGATGCGGCGCTCGGCAACGGTGGCCTGGGCCGCCTGGCCGCATGCTTTATGGAAAGCATGTCGACCTTGGGCATTGCCGGCCACGGCTATGGCATCCGTTATGAACACGGTTTGTTCCGCCAGGCGATTGTCGATGGCTGGCAACAGGAGCAGACCGAACGCTGGCTGGATTTCGGCAACCCGTGGGAATTCGAGCGGGCCGAGGTGATTTACCCGATCGGCTTTGGTGGCAGCGTCGAAACCCTGCCTGACGCCGATGGCAAGCTGATCCAGGTGTGGACGCCCAGCGAGACCGTGCGTGCCGTCGCCTACGACACCCCGGTGGTCGGCTGGCGTGGTGCCAGCGTCAATACCCTGCGCCTGTGGCGTGCCCGTGCGGTGGAAGACCTGCACCTGGAGCGCTTCAATGCCGGTGACCACTTGGGTGCCGTCGCCGAAGTAGCGCGTGCCGAAAGCATCTCCCGCGTGCTGTACCCGGCCGACAGCACCGAAGCCGGGCAGGAACTGCGCCTGCGCCAGGAATACTTCTTCGTTTCGGCCTCGCTGCAAGACCTGCTGCGCCGCCACAAGAACATGCACGGCTCGGTTCTGAGCCTGGGCGAACACGCGGCCATCCAGCTCAATGACACCCACCCCTCCATTGCTGTGGCCGAGCTGATGCGCCAATTGGTGGACTTGCACGATATCGCCTGGGATGCGGCCTGGCAGGTCACCGTCGAGACGCTGTCCTACACCAACCACACCCTGCTGCCCGAGGCGTTGGAAACCTGGCCTGTGGGATTGATGGAGCGCATGCTGCCCCGACACATGCAGATCATCTACCTGATCAACGCCCAGCACATCGACTCGCTGCGGGCCAAGGGCATCCACGACTTTGACGTGCTGCGCGCCGTGTCGCTGATCGAGGAAGACAACGGCCGCCGCGTGCGCATGGGTAACCTGGCGTTCCTCGGCTCCCATAGCGTCAATGGCGTGTCCGGGCTGCACACCCAGTTGATGCGCAGTACGGTGTTCTCCGAGCTGCATAAGCTTTACCCGGAGCGTATCAACAACAAAACCAACGGCATCACCTTCCGCCGCTGGCTGTACCAGGCCAACCCCAAGCTCACGTCGATGCTGGTGGACGCCTTGGGCCCGGACATTCTCGACAACATGGAAACCCGCCTGGGCGAGTTGGAAACCTTCGCCGAGAAACAGGCTTTCCGCAAAGCTTTCGGCGAGCAGCGCCTGCACAGCAAGCGTGCGTTGGCCGAGATCATTCACGAGCGCCTGGGTATTTCGGTAAACCCGGCGGCGATGTTCGATGTGCAGGTCAAGCGGATCCACGAATACAAACGCCAACTGCTCAACCTGATGCACACCGTGGCGTTGTACCAGGCGATCCGTGCCGAGCCCGAGATCGACTGGGTGCCACGGGTGAAGATCTTCGCCGGCAAGGCGGCGGCCAGCTATCACCAGGCCAAGTTGATCATCAAGCTGACCAACGACATCGCCCGCACCGTCAACAACGACCCGACCGTGCGCGGCCTGCTCAAGGTGGTGTTCCTGCCCAACTACAACGTCAGCCTGGCGGAAAGCATCATCCCGGCGGCGGACTTGTCGGAACAGATCTCCACCGCCGGCTTTGAGGCGTCCGGTACCAGCAACATGAAGTTCGGCCTCAACGGCGCGCTGACCATCGGCACCATGGATGGCGCCAACGTCGAGATGCACGAGCGGGTGGGCGCCGATCACATGTTTATCTTCGGCCTCAGTGCCCAGCAGGTGGAAGCCCGCAAGCACGCCGGCGAGTTCAGTGCCGGGCCGGACATCGCCGCCTCCCATCGTCTCAACGATGTGCTGCAGGCGATTCGTGGCGGGGTGTTCTCGCCGGATGATCCGGGCCGTTACGTGGGCTTGATCGACGGGCTGATCGACTACGACCGCTTCCTGGTCTGCGCCGACTTCGACTCCTACTGGGACGCCCAGGCGCGGGTCGAAGCGCACTGGCATGACGCCAAGGCCTGGTGGCGTTCGGCAGTGCTCAATACCGCGCGGATGGGGTGGTTCTCGTCCGACCGCACGATCCGCGAATACGCCACCGATATCTGGAAAGCGCTGGACTAACCTCCTGTAGGAGCGAGCTTGCTCGCGAAGAGCGTCAACGATAACGCGTGCTTTCTGATTTAACGCGGTATCTTTGCGTTCTTCGCGAGCAAGAACTAGGCGTCCCCCTCGCTCCTACAGTCTCGGTTTGCTCAGGGATATCGACCATGCAATGGATTTTCATGCTGATTGGCCTGGTGCTCGGCTGGACGCTCGATGAGTCGTTCAGTGACGCGGGCATCGGTGCGCTGCTGGGGTTGGGCATTGGCCAGGCGATTCGCCTGTCGAAACTGGCGGCCCAGGCACAACAGCAAGCGCTTGAGCTGGAAACCACGCAGAAGGCACTGATCGCCCTGGGTGAACGCCTGCGGCAGTTGGAGGTACCCACGCCTTCGAGCAGCGTGGTTGCTGAAGCGCCTGTTGCTGAGCCCACACCTGTGGCCAAGGCGCCCGAGCTGGTCTGGGAGCTGCCGGCCGAATTGACGCCCGTCGCGATGGTCGCCGAACCGAGCCAACCGTTACCGGACGATGTCTGGACGCCAGCGCCTCGCCCTCCCGAAACACCTGCCGCTCCTCGTGAACCCAACCTGTTCGAACGCGCCATCCGTGGCGCGCGCAATTGGTTGTTTGGTGGCAACACCGTGCTGCGGGTGGGCGTGGTGCTGTTGTTCCTCGGCCTGGCGTTCCTGCTGCGCTACGCCACCGAAGGCATGGTGGTGCCGATCGAGCTGCGTTATGCCGGTGTGGCCGCAGCCGCCCTCGGCCTGCTGGGCCTGGGCTGGTGGCTGCGGCTGCGCAACAGCAACTATGGGTTGATGCTGCAAGGCACTGGGATCGCGGTGTTGTACCTGACGGTGTTTGCGGCGATGCGTTTGCACCCGCTGATCGATCCGGGGGCGGCCCTGGGCCTGCTGGTGGCGGTCACGGTGTTTTCGGCGATCCTGGCGATTAGCCAAGACGCATTGGGGCTGGCCTGCGCGGCGGCGCTCGGCGGCTTTGCGGCACCGATCCTTACATCCACCGGCGCCGGTAACCATGTGGCGCTGTTCAGTTACTTTGCCTTGCTCAACGCCGGCATCCTTGCCATCGCCTGGTTCAAGGCCTGGCGCCTGCTCAACCTGATCGGTTTTGTCGGCACGTTCGGCATCGGCTTCGCCTGGGGCCTGCGTTCCTACACGCCGGAGCTGTTATGGAGCACCGAGCCGTTCCTGATCCTGTTCTTCCTGATGTACCTGGCCATCGGCCTGTTGTTCGCCCGGCGCAAATTGCTGGAGATGGGCGACGCGCCCGAGGGCCGGGTTGCGTTGCTGCGCTGGTCGGCGGCCAAGGGCGATTATGTCGACGGCAGCATGTTGTTCGGCCCGCCGCTGGTGGGCTTCGGCTTGCAGTTCGCGCTGGTGCAGCACCTGGAATTCGCCGCTGCGTTCAGCGCACTGGGCCTGGGCATTCTCTATATGGGCCTGGCCCGGCTGCTGAGCGGCGGGCGTGCCGTGCTGCTGGCGGAAACCTGCCTGGCCCTGGGTGTGATCTTTGCCAGCCTGGCGATTCCACTGGGCCTCGATGCGCGCTGGACTGCGGCGGCGTGGGCGGTGGAGGGCGCGGGGATCTTCTGGCTCGGTTTGCGTCAGCAGCGACCGCTGGCGCGGGCCTTCGGTCTGCTGCTGCAACTGGGCTCGGCGCTGGCGTTCCTCAGCGAACTGCGCCTTGGCGAACACACTCTGCTGGATGGCGCGCCGCTGGGTGCGTTGCTGCTGGGCGCGGCATTGCTGTTCAGCTTCCAGCAGTTGCGCCAGGCGCCGAGCGAACAAGCGGCGCAGTGGGAGCGCCGTGGCCTGCCGCTGCTGGCGAGCCTGGGCCTGGGCTTTTTGCACCTGCTGGCGCCGTTACTGTTGCTGACCCAAGGCACCGCTGTCAGTTGGGCCATCGCCGGGTTGGTAACGCTGTTTGTCGGCCTGCGCATTGGGTCGCGCACCTTCCTGTTCACCGCGTTCGCCGTGCAGTTATTGGGTGGCGCGCTGTTCCTGCTGCGTTTGCAGGGCGGTGGGGGTGAGGCGGTATTCAATGCCGGTTGGAGCGGTTTGCTCACCGCCTCGCTGATCGGCCTGGCGTTGATCGGCGGCATGCTGCTGGCGGCGCGCGACGACATGGTGCGTGGCGACGTACGTCTGTTACGTGGCTTGTCGGTGGTGCTGCTGGCCGGGCTGGTGCTGATCAACCTCGCCGTGCTGTTCGTGCTGCCCTGGGAAAGCGCCAGTGGTGTGTGGGCGGCCAGTGGCTTGTTGATTATCTGGTTGAGCCTGTACCTGCAACAGCGCGTCAGCTTTGTGTTTGGCTTGCTGCTGCAACTGGTCGGCGGTGGTTCATTCCTGCTGGCGGTGCCGGACCTGCTCGGGCCCTTGACCCGCGAGGGTTTGAGCCCATTGGCCCACAGCGGTTTCTGGACGCCGATGGTGCTTGGCCTGGCTGCCATGGTGGGCGCCTGGCGCTTGCAGCGAGAGCCTCATGCGCGCGTATTTACGGTGCTGAAGCTGCAACGTCTGTCCGATCTCTTGCTGGTGTGGGGCGCGGCCTGGTGGACGATGGCGCTGAGCGGCGAAGTGCTGCGATTTGTTCCCGCTGAGCGGCAAGGCACCTGCCTGCTGGGCATTGCGGCGGTCAGCGTGGCGATCTGGGCGCTGCTGGCGACACGACTGCGCTGGGCGTCGCTGGGCATGCTATGCACTTTGTTGATGCCGGCGGCGGGCGTGGTGTTGCTGGCGTCGGCGCACACCTATTACCACCCGGCGGCGCAGCTCGGCTGGTTGGCCTGGCTGGCGGTGTTTGTGGTGCATTTCGTCTCGCTGCGACGTCTGGCAACAGTAGTGCCGGCCAAGGTGCTGAGCATTGCCCATGTGCTGGGCTGCTGGATGCTGATCGGCATGCTGGCGCTGGAGCTGCGTTACGGCCTGCTATTGCTGTCGAGCGAGTACAACGCCTGGCGCTGGTTGGGCTGGGCGATTCTGCCGAGCCTGTACCTGGTGCTGGCCGCCGCGCCGCGCACTTGGCCGTGGCCGGTGTCGGCGTACCCACGGGAGTATCGAGTCTGGGCGGCGCTGCCCTTGGCGGTGCTGATGCTCGGCTGGTTCTGGCTGGCGAACAGCTTCAGCGACGGCACGGCCGAGCCGCTGCCCTATGTGCCGCTGCTTAATCCGCTGGACCTGGGCCTGCTGTTTGCGTTGCTGGGCGTGTACGTGTGGTCGCGCAGCGTGGCGCCGCAACGTGGGCCGCGTGCGCAGTGGATCGCCCAGGGCGTGGCGGGTCTTTCGCTGTTTGCGTTCTTTACCGCGTTGGTGATGCGCACCGCGCATCATTGGGGCGGTGTGCCGTTTCATCTGGATGCGTTGCTTGAATCGATGCTGGTTCAGGCCGGCCTGTCGATTGCCTGGACCCTGATTGCCCTCGGCCTGATGATCGGCGGTCACCTGCGCCATCGTCGTGAAGTGTGGCTGATCGGTGCGGCGTTGATTGCGGTGGTGGTGGCCAAGCTGTTCTTTGTCGAGTTGAGCAACCGTGGCGGGCTGGCGCGGATCGTGTCGTTTATCGGTGTGGGCGGGTTGTTGCTGGTGGTGGGGTACTTCGCGCCGCTGCCACCCAAGCGCGCCGAACCGGTGTTGGAAACTGAAGGAGCATCCTCTTGATCGGTAAGCTGAGCGTGGTCGTGGCGGGCATGTGTGCGACGTTGTCGGCGTGGGCCCAGGAAGCCCCGGCGGATTTCGCCACCCAGGTGCCACTGAGCGTCAGCGGCGACGGCCCCTGGTATCGCCTGGAGTTGCCTCTGGCGGTGCAACTGAACGCACGCCAGGCCGACCTCGGTGACGTGCGTGTCTTCAATGCCGCGGGGGAGCCCCAGGCCTATGCGTTATCGCGTCAGGCGTCGCAACGCAGCGAAAGCCGCAACGTCACCGACGTGAAATGGTTCCCGCTGTATGCCGCCGATACCCGCCAGACCCTGCCCGGCGTGGTGATGAAAACCACCACCGAAGGCACCCTGGTGGAAATCAAACCGTCCGCCGCCGCCAAGCCCGGCCAGCAAGTGCTGCGGGGTTGGGTGCTGGATGCCAGCGCGATCAAGGCGCCGTTGCAGCAATTGAGCCTTGACTGGAGCCGCGAGCAGGAGGGCTTCCAGCGTTTCAGCATTGAAGCCAGCGATGACCTGCAGCATTGGGAATCCTGGGGTGACGGGCAAGTGGCGCGTTTGTCATTTGCCGACGAGCGGGTCGAGCAGCATGACGTCAGCCTGCCAGGGCAATCGGCGCGTTACCTGCGCCTGGTGTGGCAGGGCCAGGCGGCGCCGTTGCTGACCTCGGCCAAGCTGGCAAGCGCCACCCGCAGCAGCCTGCCGATGCCGTTGGTGTGGTCGCAGCCGTTGGCCGGTACTCGGGTCAAGGCCGGCGAATACAGCTGGCAGTTGCCCACGGGGTTGAGCGTTGAGCGTTTGCGCATCGAGTTGCGACAGCCCAATACGCTGGCGCCGGTGACCGTGTCCGGGCGTAGCGATAGCAAGCAAGCCTGGCAGTCATTGAGCAATGGCCTGTTGTACCGTCTGACCCAGAACGGCCAGGACGTGGTCCAGGATGAGTTGCCGTTGCCGGGCCAGGTCGTCCACCAATTGAACCTGCAGGTGGACGAGCGTGGCGGTGGCCTGGGCACTGAGGCGCCAGCGCTGCGTTTTGCGGTACGCGCCACCCAGTTGGTGTTCCTGGCTCGGGGGGAGCCGCCGTTTACCCTGGCGTTGGGGAATGCCTCGGTGAAGGCCGCGAACCTGCCACTGTCGACGCTGATCCCGGACTACAGCGCCGAGCGCCTCAAGGCGTTGGGGCAGGCCAAGGTCGCGGGGGACATCGTGGCCACGTCGCCTGTCGTCGTAGCGGCTGTCGATCACGGGCCGAACTGGAAAAAACTCGGGCTCTGGGCCGTATTGCTGTTGGGAGTGGTGGCGCTGGGGGCCATGGCCTACAGTTTGCTGCGCAAGCCACCGATGGCACGTTAAATAAAGTCCATGAACTCTATTGGGTTTAAATCCTCTGATAGGAGGAAATACGCCCCGACTCGCGTTAAACTGCGCGGGTTTTCAAGCCCCCCATTCTCCGGAGCCTTACATGTCCCGCGTTACTTTGAGTCGCTATTTGATTGAGCAGACCCGCAGCAACAACACGCCTGCCGATCTGCGCTTCCTTATCGAAGTGGTGGCGCGTGCCTGCAAGGAAATCAGCCACGCCGTGTCCAAAGGCGCACTGGGCGGTGTCCTGGGCAGCATGGGCACTGAAAACGTGCAGGGCGAAGTACAGAAGAAGCTCGACGTACTCTCCAACGAGATCCTGCTCGAAGCCAACGAATGGGGCGGTCACCTGGCCGGCATGGCGTCCGAAGAAATGGACAATGCCTACCAGATTCCGGGCAAATACCCGAAAGGCGCCTACCTGCTGGTGTTCGACCCACTGGACGGTTCGTCCAACATCGACATCAACGCCCCCGTCGGCACCATCTTCTCGGTACTGCGTTGCCCGAGCGAATACCTGAGCCAGAACGAAGCGCTGAACGAAAAGGCCTTCCTGCAGCCTGGCACCGAGCAGGTTGCCGCCGGCTACGCGATCTACGGCCCACAGACCATGCTCGTGCTGACCCTGGGCGATGGCGTCAAAGGCTTCACCCTGGACCGTGAAATGGGCAGCTTCGTGCTGACTCACGAAGACATCATCATTCCTGCGTCCACCCAGGAATTTGCGATCAACATGTCCAACCAGCGCCACTGGGAAGAACCGGTCAAGCGCTACGTCAACGAGTTGATGGAAGGCGAGGAAGGCCCGTTGAAGAAGAACTTCAACATGCGCTGGGTGGCTGCGATGGTGGCCGACGTGCACCGTATCCTGACCCGGGGTGGCTTGTTCATGTACCCGCGTGACAGCCGCGAGCCGTCCAAGCCAGGCAAACTGCGCCTGATGTACGAAGCCAACCCGATGTCCTTCCTGGTGGAACAAGCGGGCGGCGCGTCCACCGACGGCCACCAGCGCATCCTCGACATCCAGCCTGAAGGCTTGCACCAGCGGGTGGCGGTGTTCCTGGGTTCCAAGGAAGAAGTTGAGCGCGTGACGGCTTACCACAAGAAGTAACCCGCTGCGATAAGTGAACGGCGTCGTTGTGAGCCTGTTCACCCTTAAAGAAGCCCCGAAACGTTTCAGCGTTTTCGGGGCTTTTTTGTTTTCGTTGGTCGGGAACCAGACACCTCTTTTCCCTTCTAAGCTTCTGGCAGATACCCACGCTGCTTCGCCCCTCCAGGAGTTTATCCATGTCGTTACGCCGTCTTGCCCTGCTGACTTTCTGCGTGCTGTTGGCCGCTTGCAGCAAGGTCAATCAAGAGAATTACGCAAAGTTGTCGGCCGGGATGCCCAAGGCCGAGGTGGAGTCGCTGTTGGGTAAGCCGACTGACTGTTCCGGCGCACTGGGCATGTCCAGCTGCACCTGGGGCGATAAAACCAGCTTTATCAGCGTTCAATATGCCGGTGACAAAGTTCTGATGTTTTCCGGGCAAGGCCTGAAGTAAACCGGGGCGAGAGCCTGCGGGAGAAGAAGAATGATGCGTTTTGTTGTGTTCCTTTGCGCCAGCCTGTTTTTGGCGGGCTGCGCCAGCCATTCTGGCGATGATCTGCAACCCAAGACCGCTGGCAACGTCAACCTCAAGCGTTACCAGGGCACCTGGTATGAGTTGGCGCGATTGCCGATGTACTTCCAGCGTAACTGCGCGCAGTCCGAAGCGCGTTACACCTTGCTGCCCGATGGCGACATGTCGGTGTTCAACCGCTGCCTGACCACCGAGTGGACATGGGAAGAGGCCAAGGGCACGGCCACGCCGCAAGAGCCCGGCAAGACCGACAAGCTCTGGGTCGAATTCAATAACTGGTTTACCGCGCTGCTGCCGGGCGTCGCCAAGGGCGATTACTGGGTGTTGTACGTCAGCGACGACTACAAGACCGCCATCGTCGGCAGCCCCAGCCGTCGCTATATGTGGATCCTGTCGCGCACGCCGACGGTGAGTGCCGATACCCGCGAAGATCTGCTCAGCAGGGCGCGGCAGCAAGGGTACGACACGACGCGGTTGATCTTCCGTACGTCGGACAAGCAGATGGCCAAGACTTCGCAGTAATTGAGCAGCATCATCAAACAACTGTAGGAGCTGGCTTGCCTGCGATGGCGATCTCAAGGACGCCATCGCAGGCAAGCCAGCTCCTACAGTTGTTATGTGTCGCCTGTCAGCTCAGCAAATCTCTCAAGACTTGAGTGAACGCCCGGTTGCTTTCTTCCTCGCCGGCATGCCGGCCATCGCGCACCACCCACTTGCCGTTGACCAGTACATCCCGCACCTGTCGATCGCCGCCGGCAAACAGCCAGCGGTTGAGGATCCCGTCCTCAGTCGCCGTTGCCAGGTAGGGGTCATTGCCATCCAGTACGATCCAATCCGCACGCTTGCCGATCTCCAGCCGACCAATAGGCTGCCCCAGCGCCTGGGTGCCACCGTCCAGCGCGGCATCGAACAGTGTGCGGCCGACCATCGGCTGGTCACTGCGATACAAGCGGTTGCGCCGTTGATCGCGCAGGCGCTGGCCGTATTCCAGCCAGCGCAGTTCTTCCACCACGCTCAGTGACACATGGCTATCGGAGCCAATGCCCATGCGCCCGCCCTGGGCAAGAAAGTCCACCGCCGGGAAGATCCCGTCGCCCAGGTTGGCTTCGGTGGTCAGGCACAGGCCGGCAATCGCGCGGCTTTTGGCCATGCGCGTGACTTCGTCCGGATCGGCGTGGGTGGCGTGCACCAGGCACCAGCGTTCATCGACCTCGACATTGTCATACAGCCATTGCAGCGGGCGCTTGCCGCTCCAGGCCAGGCAGTCGTCGACTTCCTTTTGCTGTTCGGCGATGTGGATATGCACCGGGCACGTTGTATCACTGGCGGCGAGTACTTCGCTGATTTGTTGGGGCGTGACCGCGCGCAATGAGTGGAAGCACAGGCCCAACTGCTGCGCCGGCTGCGCGGCAAGCATGGGTTTGAGGCGTGCTTGCAGGTCCAGGTAGTGTTCGGTGCTGTTGATAAAGCGCCGTTGGCCCTCGTTCGGCACCTGGCCACCGAAACCGGCGTGGGTGTAGAGCACCGGCAGCAACGTCAGGCCGATCCCGCTGCTGGCGGCCGCCTGGCTGATCTGCCGCGACAGCTCCGTGCGGTCGGCATAGGCCTGGCCGCTGACATCGTGGTGCACATAGTGAAATTCGGCCACCGAGGTGTAGCCGGCCTTGAGCATCTCGATATACAGCTGGCGTGCGATAACCTGCAGCTGGTCGGGATTGATCTTGCCGACCATGCGGTACATCAGGTCGCGCCAGGTCCAGAAACTGTCATTGGGGTTGCCGGCGACTTCGGCCAAGCCGGCCATTGCGCGTTGAAACGCATGGGAGTGCAGGTTGGGCATGCCCGCCAGGACCGGGCCTCTGAGCCGCTCGGCACCGTCTGCGCTGGCATTGGCCATCACCTGTGTCAGCCGTCCCTCAGCGTTGACTTCAAGACGTACATCGTTGGCCCATCCATCAGGCAGCAGTGCGCGTTCGGCAAAGAAAGCGGACATGTTCAGAGCACCCCGGTCGTGTGTTTATTTGTATATACATATACAGACGTTTGCCTGCTCGGTAAACTCCGGCAATCTATGCATCTTTTCCCCCTGCAAGGATTCCCTGTGCCGACTCCGCCCGCCAACTCTTCGCTGGCTGCCCACATGGACGAAAGTCCGGCGCCCTTGTATGCCCGCGTCAAACAAATGATCAGCCAGCAGATCCTCAACGGTAACTGGCCACCGCACTACCGCGTGCCATCGGAGAGCGAATTGGTCAGCGAGCTGGGCTTCAGCCGCATGACCATCAACCGCGCTCTGCGTGAGCTCACCGCCGAGGGTTTGCTGGTGCGCATGCAGGGCGTTGGCACGTTCGTCGCCGAGCCCAAGAGCCAGTCGGCGCTGTTTGAAGTGCACAACATTGCCGATGAAATCGCCTCCCGCGGTCATCGGCATACCTGCCAGGTCATCACCCTGGGCGAGGAAGCTGCCGGTTCCGAGCGCGCCGTCGCCCTGGAAATGCGCGAAGGCGGGCGGGTGTTCCACTCGCTGATCGTGCATTACGAAAACGACATTCCCGTGCAAATCGAGGACCGCTTCGTCAACGCCCTGGTCGCGCCGGACTATCTGCAGCAGGATTTCACTCTGCAAACGCCTTATGCCTACTTGAACCAGGTGGCGCCGCTGACAGAAGGCGAGCACGTCGTAGAGGCGATTCTGGCCGATGCCGCCGAGTGCAAGTTGTTGCAGATCGAGCCCAGCGAGCCCTGCCTGTTGATTCGTCGACGTACCTGGTCCGGTCGCCAGCCGGTGACCGCCGCGCGTTTGATCCACCCCGGTTCCCGCCACAGCCTGGAAGGTCGTTTCAGTAAATGAGTGCAATCACTGTGTGGCGCGCCGCCGATTACGTGCGCATGCCATGGAAAAACGGCGGTGGCAGCACCGAAGAAATCACCCGTGATGCAGGCACCGGCCTGGATGGCTTTGGCTGGCGCCTGTCGATTGCCGATATCGTCGAGTCGGGTGGGTTCTCCAGTTTCGCCGGCTACCAGCGCGTGATCACGGTGATCAAGGGCGCTGGCATGGTCCTGACCGTGGACGGCGAAGAGCAACGCGGGCTGTTACCGCTGCAACCGTTCGCGTTCAAGGGCGACAGCCAGGTGTCATGCCGCCTGATCACCGGGCCGATCCGCGACTTCAACCTGATCTACGCGCCCGAGCGTTACCACGCGCGCTTGCAATGGGTGGATGGCGTGCAGCGGTTTTTCAGTGCCGCGCAGACGGTGCTGGTGTTCAGTGTGGCCGATGAAGTGAAAGTGCTGGAGCAGAAACTTGGTCACCACGATTGCCTGCAAGTGGACGGTAATACGGGCTTGCTGGATATCTCTGTAAGTGGCCGTTGCTGCCTGATTGAACTGAGCGCGCGCGGTTAAACACTGCGGCGCTAACCAAACCCGCGCACCAATTTGTTACCGAATGCCCCAGCGTGTCGCAAAGCGACGCTGTCATGAAACACCTCCCGCCCTGAAAAAATCCCCCGCAAGAAATTTCATCAAGCCTCCAAGCCTTTATTTTCAAGGCTTACACACAGCCTTCAAAAAATTCTCCACCGCGCGCTCCTCAAGTTGGCCGCTCGATTGCATATGCTTGTACATACAAGTAAAGATGTGTGCGTAAGACTGTTCTTCACACCATCCCTGTCCGCGCATCGATCGCCGAGGAGTTCCAGCAGTGACCAAGCCTACTAAGTTCCGTGATGTCGAAATCCGCGCCGCCCGCGGTAACACGCTCACCGCCAAAAGCTGGCTGACCGAAGCGCCGCTGCGCATGCTGATGAACAACCTCGACCCACAAGTGGCCGAGAACCCGAAAGAATTGGTGGTGTACGGCGGTATTGGCCGTGCCGCGCGTAATTGGGAGTGCTACGACCAGATCGTCGAGAGCCTCACGAACCTCAATGACGACGAAACCCTGCTGGTGCAATCCGGCAAACCGGTTGGCGTGTTCAAGACCCACAGCAATGCCCCGCGCGTGCTGATCGCCAACTCCAACCTGGTACCGCACTGGGCCAGTTGGGAACACTTCAACGAATTGGACGCCAAAGGCCTGGCCATGTACGGCCAGATGACCGCCGGCAGCTGGATCTACATCGGCAGCCAGGGCATCGTCCAGGGCACTTACGAAACCTTCGTCGAAGCCGGTCGCCAACATTACGACAGCAACCTCAAAGGCCGTTGGGTGCTCACTGCCGGCCTCGGCGGCATGGGTGGCGCACAGCCGCTGGCCGCAACGTTGGCCGGTGCCTGCTCGCTGAACATCGAATGCCAGCAGGTCAGCATCGACTTCCGCTTGAGCAGCCGCTATGTCGACGAGCAAGCCAGCGACCTCGACGACGCCCTGGCGCGCATCGCCAAATACACCCAGGAAGGCAAGGCGATCTCCATCGCCCTGCTGGGCAACGCCGCTGAAATCCTGCCGGAACTGGTCAGGCGCGGGGTGCGCCCGGACATGGTCACCGACCAGACCAGCGCCCACGACCCGCTCAACGGCTACCTGCCGGCCGGCTGGACCTGGGACGAATACCGCGCCCGCGCCAAGACCGAACCGGCAGCCGTGATCAAGGCCGCCAAGCAGTCGATGGCCGTACACGTCAAAGCCATGCTGGAATTCCAGAAACAAGGCATCCCAACCTTCGACTACGGCAACAACATCCGCCAGATGGCCCAGGAAGAGGGCGTGGAAAATGCCTTCGATTTCCCAGGCTTCGTCCCGGCCTACATCCGCCCACTGTTCTGCCGTGGCATCGGCCCGTTCCGCTGGGCGGCACTCTCTGGCGACCCGCAAGACATTTACAAGACCGACGCCAAAGTCAAAGAGCTGATCCCCGACGATGCCCACCTGCACAACTGGTTGGACATGGCCCGCGAGCGCATCAGCTTCCAGGGCCTGCCGGCGCGTATCTGCTGGGTCGGCCTGGGCCAGCGCGCCAAGCTGGGCCTGGCGTTCAACGAAATGGTACGCAGCGGCGAGTTGTCGGCGCCGGTAGTGATCGGCCGTGACCACCTCGACTCCGGCTCGGTCGCCAGCCCCAACCGCGAAACCGAATCCATGCAGGACGGCTCCGACGCTGTCTCGGATTGGCCACTGCTCAACGCCTTGCTCAACACCGCGAGCGGCGCGACCTGGGTGTCGTTGCACCACGGCGGGGGCGTGGGTATGGGCTTCTCCCAGCACTCCGGCATGGTGATCGTTTGTGACGGTACCGATGAAGCCGCCGAGCGTATTGCGCGTGTGCTGCACAACGATCCGGCGACCGGTGTGATGCGCCATGCCGACGCCGGTTACCAGATCGCCATCGATTGCGCCAAGGAGCAGGGCCTGAACCTGCCGATGATCAAAGGCTGATCCCCCTGTAGGAGCGAGCTTGCGCGCGAAGATATTTCAGGCGCATTGCTGCGTTGACTGTACGTTTTTCGCGAGCAAGAACTAGGCGTCCCCCTCGCTCCTACAGAAGAAAAGGCTAAACCCGAACAATCCATCAGAGGTTGAACACCATGGCTGCAAACGAAACCCCTGCGTTGATCGAACGGCGTTCGATCGACTACATCCCGGAAGCGGAAAGACATGGTCGTCTCCTGAGCCAGTTCACCCTGTGGCTGGGGGCCAACCTGCAGATCACCGCCATCGTTACCGGGGCCTTGGCTGTGGTGTTGGGCGGTGATGTGTTCTGGTCGTTGATCGGTCTGTTGATCGGTCAGCTGCTGGGCGGTGCGGTGATGGCGCTGCATGCCGCCCAAGGCCCGCAGTTGGGCTTGCCGCAGATGATCTCCAGCCGCGTGCAGTTCGGCGTCTATGGCGCGGCTATTCCAATCGTGTTGGTGTGCCTGATGTACCTGGGCTTCACCGCCACGGGCACAGTGCTCTCCGGTCAGGCGCTGGGCCAGTTGTTCGGCATCAGCGACAGCGTCGGGATTCTCCTCTTCGCCAGTGTCATCGTGCTGGTGACGGTGCTGGGTTATCGAGTGATCCACTTTATCGGTCGCGTCGCCAGCGTCATTGGGGTGATTGCCTTCGTTTACCTGTTTATGCGCCTGGTGGGTCAGGCTGACATCGGCGCATTGCTGCAAATCCGGCATTTCAGCTGGAGCAGCTTTTTGCTCGCGGTCTCGCTCGCTGCCTCCTGGCAGATCGCCTTCGGGCCCTATGTGGCTGACTACTCGCGCTACCTGCCAAGCAGTACGTCCGCGCTGAAAACCTTTCTTGCTGCTGGCGCAGGCTCAGTGATCGGCGCACAGGTGGCGATGATCCTCGGCGTGTTTGCCGCGGCCATGTCCAACGGGCAGTTTGCCGGTCACGAAGTGGCCTACATCGTGGGGCTGGGCGGTACGGGGGCCACCGCTGCGCTGCTGTATTTCAGCATCGCATTCGGCAAGGTGACCATCTCTACGCTGAACTCCTACGGCAGCTTCATGTGCATCGCGACCATCATCAGCGGCTTTCGCGGGCGCCTGGAGGTCACGCGTTTGCAGCGGCTGATGTTCGTGCTGGTCATCGTCGGTACGGCGACCCTTATCGCCTTGCTCGGCCAGCACTCGTTCCTCGGTGCGTTCAAGTCTTTCATTCTGTTCCTGCTGGCGTTTTTTACGCCCTGGAGCGCGATCAACCTGGTGGACTATTACTGCATCACCCGTGATCGCTATGACGTGCCGGCGCTGGCCGATCCGAACGGTCGTTATGGCCGTTGGAACCTGCTCGGTATCAGCGTCTATGTCTTCGGCGTGCTGGTTCAATTGCCGTTCATCTCCACCAAGTTCTACACAGGCCCCCTCGTGGCCGCCCTGGGGGATGTGGATATTTCCTGGATCATCGGGCTGGTGCTCCCCGCCGCGCTGTATTACTGGGCTGCAAAAAAATGGCCCGGCGCAACCCCTGAACACCTGATCCTGCCGCTAGAGCAGGGCGCTGCACCGACGACAAACGGGCTGGTTGCACAGGCCTGATGGGACGTGGACAGGGCAGGATGCCTACTGACTGCCGTAATCCATTTCAAGATTGGGAGCGTCACAACAATGAAAGTGAATAAAACCCTGTTGGCCACATTGTTCTCTGCAGGCTTGCTGGCCAGCGCCGGCGCGCAGGCGGCGGGTTGGTGCGAATCCGGGAAACCCGTGAAATTCGCGGGCTTGAACTGGGAAAGCGGCATGCTGCTCACCGACATCCTGCAAACCGTGCTGGAAAAAGGCTACGGCTGCAAAACCGACAGCCTGCCGGGCAACTCCATCACCATGGAAAACGCCCTGGGCAGCAACGACATCCAAGTGTTTGCCGAGGAGTGGGTCGGCCGCAGCGAAGTCTGGAACAAGGCCGAGAAGGCCGGCAAGGTCGTGGGTGTCGGTGCGCCGATTGTCGGCGCCATCGAAGGCTGGTACGTGCCGCGTTATGTGATCGAAGGCGACGCCAAGCGCAAGCTGGAAGCCAAGGCGCCAGGCTTGAAAAACATCGCTGACCTGGCCAAGTACGCCGCCGTGTTCAAGGACCCGGAAGAGCCGTCCAAGGGCCGTTTCTACAATTGCCCGGCCGGCTGGACCTGCGAGCTGGAAAACAGCGAGATGCTGAAAAGCTACGGCCTGGAAAGCACCTACACCAACTTCCGCCCAGGGACTGGCCCGGCGCTGGATGCGGCGGTGCTGTCGAGCTACAAGCGCGGCGAGCCGATCCTGTTCTACTACTGGTCGCCAACCCCGCTGATGGGCCAGGTGGATCTGGTCAAACTGGAAGAAAAGCCGGGTGTGGATAAGACCATAAGTATCAAGGTCGGCCTGTCCAAGACCTTCCACGAACACGCCCCGGAACTGGTGGCCGTGCTGGAAAAAGTCAACCTGCCGATCGATCTGCTCAACCAGAACCTGGGGCGCATGGCCAAGGAGCGGATTGAGTCGCCGAAACTGGCGAAGATCTTCCTCAAGGAACATCCTGAAGTCTGGCACGCCTGGGTAAGTGAAGACGCAGCCAAGAAAATCGACGCGGCCTTGTAGGTCAAGTGTGCCCGGCTACCCTGAGGGGAAGCCGGGCACCTGGCCACAACCCCTTGGATCGAGAGCACGCTATGTTTCCTGAGAGTTTTACGTTTTCCATTGCCGACTGGGTCAACGGTTGGGTTGATTCACTGGTGACTAACTACGGCGATGTGTTCCGGCACATCTCCGACACCCTGCTGTGGGCCATCGTCAACCTTGAAGGCGTGCTGCGCGCGGCGCCCTGGTGGCTGATGCTGGCCATTGTCGGCGGCGTCGCCTGGCATGCCACCCGCAAGGTGGTGACCACGGCGGTGATCGTCGGTTTGCTGTTTCTGGTGGGAGCCGTCGGCCTGTGGGACAAGCTGATGCAGACCCTGGCCCTGATGCTGGTCGCCACGCTGATCTCGGTGCTCATCGGCATCCCCCTGGGCATCCTCTCGGCGCGCAGCAACCGCCTGCGTTCGGTGCTGATGCCACTGCTCGACATCATGCAAACCATGCCCAGCTTCGTGTACCTGATCCCGGTGCTGATGCTGTTCGGCCTGGGCAAGGTGCCGGCGATTTTCGCCACGGTGATCTATGCCGCACCGCCGCTGATTCGCCTGACCGACCTGGGGATTCGCCAGGTTGACGGCGAAGTCATGGAAGCGATCAACGCCTTTGGTGCCAACCGTTGGCAGCAACTGTTCGGTGTGCAACTGCCGCTGGCACTGCCAAGCATCATGGCGGGTATCAACCAGACCACGATGATGGCGTTGTCGATGGTGGTGATCGCCTCGATGATCGGTGCCCGTGGCTTGGGTGAAGACGTGCTCGTCGGCATCCAGACTCTCAACGTCGGCCGTGGCCTTGAAGCCGGGCTGGCGATCGTGATTCTAGCCGTGGTCATCGACCGCATCACCCAGGCTTATGGCCGCCCACGGCATGAGGCGAGCAAATGACCACTGTCAGCAAAATCGAAGTTAAAAACGTCTTCAAGATTTTCGGCAACCGTTCCAAGGAAGCGCTGGCACTGATCGGCCAGGGCAAGACCAAGGATCAGGTACTGGCCGAAACCGGCTGTGTGGTCGGCGTGAATGACCTGTCCTTGAGCATCGGCACTGGCGAGATTTTTGTCATCATGGGCCTGTCGGGTTCCGGCAAATCCACCCTGGTGCGCCACTTCAACCGCCTGATCGACCCTACCAGCGGCGCGATCCTGGTGGACGGCGAAGATATCCTGCAACTGGACATGGACGCCCTGCGCCAATTCCGTCGGCACAAGATCAGCATGGTGTTCCAGAGCTTCGGCCTGTTGCCCCACAAGACGGTGCTCGACAACGTCGCCTACGGCCTGAAAGTGCGTGGCGAACCCAAGCAGGTGTGCGCCGAACGCGCCCTGCAGTGGGTCGAAACCGTGGGCCTCAAGGGCTACGAAAACAAATACCCGCACCAGCTTTCCGGCGGCATGCGCCAGCGTGTGGGCCTGGCCCGTGCCCTGGCGGCCGACACCGACATCATCCTGATGGACGAAGCCTTCAGTGCCCTCGACCCGCTGATCCGCGCCGAGATGCAGGACCAGTTGCTCGACCTGCAAAAGACCCTGCACAAGACCATCGTGTTCATCACCCACGACCTCGACGAGGCCGTGCGCATTGGCAATCGCATTGCGATTCTCAAGGACGGCAAGTTGATCCAGGTCGGCACGCCGCGCGAGATTCTGCATTCGCCGGCGGATGAATATGTGGACCGCTTTGTTCAGCGGCGGGCGGCGGTGGTCTGACGGACGCTTTCGCGAGCAAGCCCGCTCCCACATTTGGAATGCATTCCCCTGTAGGAGCGGGCTTGCCCGCGAAGAGGCCGGCAAAAGCGGCACATAAATTCAAGAAGGTATGAAGATGTCCCAGGCAGCAAAAATCATCATCGCCGACGCCCCGATGCGTTGGCAGGACGTGACCGCCGTAGCCCGCCACGGCGCGGTGCTCGAACTCTCGGGCCAGGCCTGGGCACGCATCGACAATGCCCAGGCCATCGTGCAGCGCATCGTCAGCAGCGGCGAACGCGCCTATGGCGTCAATACTGGCCTGGGCGCATTGTGCAACGTCTCGCTGCAAGGCGAGCAACTGAGCCAACTGTCGCGCAATACCTTGCTCAGCCATGCCTGCGGCGTCGGCCCGGTGCTCAGCGACGAGCAGACCCGCGCGATCATCTGCGCGGCCGTCATCAACTACAGCCACGGCAACTCCGGCCTGCACCCGCAGGTGGTGCAGGCGTTGCTGGCGCTGCTCAATCACGGCATCACTCCGCAAGTGCCGTCCCAGGGGTCGGTGGGTTACCTGACCCACATGGCCCATGTCGGCGTGGCCTTGCTGGGTATTGGCACGGTGAGCTATCGCGGGCGCATTGTCCCGGCACAGGAAGCCTTGCACGCCGAAGGTTTGCAGCCGGTGGTGCTCGGCGCCAAGGACGGCCTGTGCCTGGTCAACGGCACGCCGTGCATGACCGGCCTGAGCTGCCTGGCGCTGGCCGATGCCCATCACCTGCTGCAATGGGCGGACGTGATCGGTGCCATGAGCTTCGAGGCCCAGCGCGGCCAGATCGACGCGTTCGATGCAGAGATCATCGCCCTCAAGCCGCACCCGGGCATGCAGCGCGTCGGTATCAACCTGCGTGCGTTGCTCGACGGCAGTGAAGTGATCGCCAGCAGCCAAGGCCTGCGCACCCAGGACGCCTTGAGTATCCGCTCGATCCCGCAGATCCACGGCGCCGCGCGCGACCAGGTAGAGCATGCCACGCGCCAGATCGAGACCGAACTCAACAGCGCCACCGACAACCCGCTGCTGCTCGGCACGCCTGACAATTACCGCGTAGTGTCCCAGGCCAACCCGCACGGCCAGTCCGTGGCGCTGGCCGCCGACGTGCTCGCCATCGCCATGGCCGAGATCGGCGCGGTGGCCGAACGGCGCCTGGACCGCCTGATCAACCCCCACGTCAGTGGCTTGCCGGCGTTCCTGGTGAGCAACCCCGGGGTCAACTCCGGGATGATGATCGTGCAGTACGTCGCCGCCTCGCTGTGTGGGCAAAACCGTCAGCTGGCGCAACCGGCGGTGCTCGACAACTTCGTCACCTCGGGCCTGCAGGAAGACCACCTGAGCATGGGCACCAACGCCGCGCTCAAGCTGCATCAACTGCTGGCCAACGTCACCCAGATCCTCGCCATCGAGTACTTGCTGGCGGCGCAGGCGTTTGAATTCTTGAAGGATCAGCGTTTCGGCGCGGGCACCGACAGGGCCTGGCGGTTGTTGCGTGAAGTGGTCCCCGCGTACGAGCAGGACCGCTGGCTGGCACCGGATATTGCGGCGGCCGCCAAATTGCTCAAAGACACTGCATTACCGACTTTGCACTGAACACTGATTTAAAAAAACAATTCACAAGGAGTACGAATGTGACTGCGCTAAACCTGATTCCAGGCCAACTGAGCCTTGCCCAACTGCGAACCGTCTACCAGCAGCCGGTGACCCTCAGTCTGGATGACAGTGCTACGGCGCAGATCGAAGCCAGTGTCGCCTGCGTGGAGCAGATTCTCGCCGAGAACCGCACCGCCTACGGCATCAACACCGGTTTCGGCCTGCTGGCCTCCACCCGCATCGCCAGCGAAGACCTGGAAAACCTCCAGCGTTCCCTGGTGCTGTCCCACGCCGCCGGTGTGGGCGAGCCGATCAGCGACGCGCTGGTGCGGCTGGTCATGGTGCTCAAGGTCAACAGCCTGAGCCGTGGGTTCTCCGGGATTCGTCGCCAGGTGATCGACGCGCTGATCGCGCTGATCAATGCCGAGGTGTACCCGCACATTCCGCTCAAAGGTTCGGTGGGGGCATCCGGCGACCTGGCGCCCTTGGCGCACATGTCCCTGGTGCTGCTCGGCGAAGGCAAGGCGCGCTACAAGGGCGAATGGCTGGAGGCGACCGAGGCCCTGAAGGTCGCCGGCCTCACGCCGTTGACCCTCGCCGCCAAAGAAGGCCTGGCGCTCCTCAACGGCACCCAGGTGTCCACTGCCTATGCCCTGCGTGGCCTGTTCGAGGGCGAAGACCTGTTCGCCGGCGCGCTGGCCTGCGGTGCTCTTACCGTGGAAGCCGTGCTCGGTTCGCGCTCGCCCTTCGACGCACGTATTCACGCGGCGCGTGGCCAGCGAGGGCAGATCGACTCTGCGGCCGCCTACCGCGACCTGCTCGGCGAAAGCAGCCAGGTCTCCCAGTCGCACCAGAACTGCGACAAGGTGCAAGACCCGTACTCCCTGCGTTGTCAGCCACAAGTGATGGGCGCCTGCCTGACCCAGTTCCGTCAGGCCGGCGAGGTGCTGGTGGTCGAAGCCAACGCCGTGTCGGATAACCCGCTGGTGTTCGCCGCCGAAGGCGATGTGATTTCCGGCGGTAACTTCCACGCCGAACCGGTGGCCATGGCTGCCGACAACATGGCCCTGGCCATCGCCGAAATCGGCTCCCTGAGTGAGCGCCGGATCTCGCTGATGATGGACAAGCACATGTCGCAACTGCCGCCATTCCTGGTGGGCAATGGCGGGGTCAACTCCGGCTTCATGATCGCCCAGGTGACCGCAGCGGCACTGGCCAGCGAGAACAAAGCGCTGGCCCACCCCCATAGCGTCGACAGCCTGCCGACCTCCGCCAACCAGGAAGACCACGTGTCCATGGCCCCTGCAGCGGGCAAGCGCCTGTGGGAAATGGCCGAGAATACCCGTGGCATTCTGGCCGTGGAATGGCTGGCCGCCTGCCAGGGCCTGGACCTGCGCGAAGGCCTGAAGACTTCACCGAAACTGGAACAGGCGCGCGCCCTCCTGCGCGGCAAAGTGGCGTTCTACGACAAGGACCGCTTCTTCGCCCCGGACATCATCGCCGCCAGCGAACTGCTCGCCAGCCGCTGTCTGAACGAACTGGCACCGGCCAAGCTCCTGCCGAGCCTCTAAAAAACACCACCCCCTGTAGGAGCGAGCTTGCTCGCGAAGAACGTCAACGCTAACGCGCGCATCTTGGATGAACGCGGGGTCCTTGAGGTTTTCGCGAGCAAGAACTAGGCGTCCCCCTCGCTCCTACAGGCATCAGGGATCACATCGGGAGGCGTTGATGAACACCCTTTGGCAACACTGCCACATCGCAACCATGGCCCACGGCAAGTACGCGATCATCGAGGATGCCGCCCTGGTGACCGCAGGTCAGCTGATCGAGTGGATCGGCCCGCGTAGCCAGGTGCCCACCGCGGACTACGCCCAGGTGCATGATCTGCAAGGCGCGTGGGTTACGCCTGGGCTGATCGACTGCCACACTCACGCGGTGTTCGGCGGTAACCGCAGCGGCGAATTCGAGCAGCGCCTCCAAGGCGTGAGTTATGCCGAGATCGCGGCCCAGGGCGGCGGGATCGCCAGCACCGTGCGCGCCACCCGTGCCGCCAGCGAAGATGAACTGTTTGCCAGCGCCCACAAGCGGCTGCGCAGTTTGCTGCGTGATGGCGTGACTACCGTGGAGATCAAATCCGGCTACGGCCTGGACCTGGCCAATGAACGCAAGATGCTGCGCGTGGCCCGTCGCCTGGGGGACGCGCTGCCGGTCAGCGTGCGCGCCACGTGTCTGGCCGCCCATGCGTTACCACCGGAGTACAAGGATCGCGCCGACGACTACATCGAGCACATCTGCAGCGAGATGCTGCCGGCCCTGGCAAAGGAAGGGCTGGTGGATGCGGTGGATGCGTTCTGTGAATACCTGGCGTTTTCCACCGAGCAGGTGGAGCGGGTGTTCAAGGTCGCCCGGCAACTTGGTCTGCCGGTGAAGCTGCACGCCGAGCAGCTGTCGTCGCTGCACGGCTCCAGCCTGGCTGCGCGCTACCAGGCATTGTCAGCGGACCATCTGGAATTCATGACCGAAGACGACGCCATCGCCATGGCCGCCGCTGGCACCGTCGCGGTTCTGCTGCCGGGGGCCTTCTACTTCCTGCGTGAAACCCAATTGCCGCCGATGGAGGCCCTGCGCAAGCATGGCGTGAAGATCGCCATCGCCAGCGACCTCAACCCCGGCACCTCACCGGCCTTGTCGGTACGCCTGATGCTGAACATGGCGTGCACCCTGTTGCGCATGACCCCGGAAGAGGCCCTGGCCGGCGCCACGCAGCATGCGGCCACCGCGCTGGGCATGGGGGACACCCATGGTTCGCTGGAAGTGGGCAAGGTCGCCGATTTTGTCGCCTGGCAAATTGATCGTCCCGCCGACCTCGCCTATTGGCTCGGCGGCGAGTTGGATAAACGCGTCGTGCGCCATGGCGTCGACGTCACCGTCTAAAGCTGCCTTTTTAGGTGAGGAGTATCGTTGTGGATAAGGTTCTGAACTTCAAACAAGGTCGCGTACCGCTGCTGGTCAGCATGCCCCACGCAGGTTTACGCCTGACACCTGCGGTCGAGGCCGGCTTGATCCCCGAGGCGCAAAGCCTGCCGGACACGGACTGGCACATCCCCACGCTGTATGACTTCGCCGAAGCACTGGGCGCCAGCACCCTGTCGGCCGAGTATTCGCGGTTCGTGATCGACCTGAACCGGCCGTCCGACGACACCCCGCTCTATGCCGGCGCCACCACTGGCCTGTACCCGGCGACGCTGTTCGATGGCATGCCGTTGTTCCGTGAGGGGCTGGCACCGGGCGAGGCCGAGCGCGCCAGTTACCTGCAGAAGATCTGGGGTCCGTATCACCGCACGTTGCAGGATGAACTGGCACGGCTCAAGGCCGAATTCGGCTACGCGCTGCTGTTCGACGCGCACTCGATCCGCTCGGTGATCCCGCACCTGTTCGAGGGCAAGCTGCCGGACTTCAACCTGGGGACGTTCAACGGTGCTGCCTGCGACCCTGAATTGGCCGGGCAACTTGAGGCTGTCTGCGCCGAGCATCCGCACTTCACGCATGTGCTGAACGGGCGCTTCAAAGGCGGGCATATCACCCGGCATTACGGCAACCCGGCGCAGAACATCCACGCCGTGCAGTTGGAGTTGTGCCAGAGCACGTACATGGAAGAGTTCGAGCCGTTCCGTTATCGGCCGGACCTGGCCGAGCCGACGCGGGTGGTGTTGAAGCAGTTGCTGGAGAGGATCTTGGAATGGGGGAAAAAACGTTACGGTTGAGCTGATTGTCGCATCTCGTGCGATAGCCGCCGTAACCCAACGTTTAAGACAGGCCTGGCTCGTCGACGAGGTGCGATGTCGATAGCAACAAGTGCGCACCTCTATAGTTGTTGGGTTTTAGTGGGTAGGGGCAAGGTTGTGAGTGGTGCCTTTTTTTATAACGAAACTCCCCATGATTTGGAAAGTGGTCGTGTCCGGGTTTTCGAGCGTGAGGTCGAAGCTGGCACTTATAGATGTTTTGTCCTGGCTCCATTGGTAGGTAATCCAACCTTTTTTGAGAGGGAAGTCATAAGCCGTATCAACTATGTCATCCTCGTCATCAGGGCTGTCTTCATACTTGTAGAAGCTTGCGCTGTTTTTTGTGAAATCTGGATAAGGTGCAGCCCTGGCAAGCGAATGGTCGAAACTCGTCGAGTCCTTTTCCAGAAAAAACTGGATCAAGTTGATCTCGTTCGTCTGAGTTTCTTTATTAGTAGTGTCTTCAAAGAACCTTATCTTCCAACATTCAATTCCAGAAGCCTCAACGCTCTCAAGCGACGCTCTAGTGGCGATGAGTTCTTCGATGTGGTCTGAAAAAATCACATTTGCCGTGAAAAACTCTTGCAGATTATCTTGGATGGGTTGAGGGCACATTGCATCCATCTCCTTTGAGTACGAAATTAACCTTGGGGCCTTGAGTGATTTAATCGCGATCATCAGTGAGTGTCGCCTGGGAGAATTGCCAGTTCTTTATATTGATTAGCGATAGTTGAGCATTGGAATAGTCGCTACTGTGACCGCGCCGGACTTTGCCGAGCGTTGCCCGAATGCCAGTCGGTTGCTCACCAACTTGACCCTCACCGCCGTCCAGGAAAGCCAGCGGATGGTGCCGATCATGGAGTGCCAGTCCCCACAGCGGTTTTTCATCGTCAGGGATATTTGTGCATGCACCTGATCTCCCCGCAGCTTGCGGCCTTCGTCATCACCACCGAGTCTTCCCGGATCAGGACTGGCCGTTCCTCTTTATATACACGGTGATGGTTGGGTGGTCGGCGGGCTGGATTCCCACAACTTCATCTGCTTCCAATGATCGGTGATAGCGCCGGCGGCAACCTGGCGGCGTTGTGCCTGGGGTTGCGCGACGACGGCCTGATCCACGGCTGTCTGCGGACGCGAGGCCAGGTGGCGGAGGTGGATCGCCTGTACGGCTATCTGCTGGGTTACCTCGATGGCGAACGGCTGACACAGGTCCAGGTGCTCAAGGACATGCTCATTGCACAATTCGGGTTTATAGTGCCAGACGGCAAAATAAAAGACGTCCCCCCAGGGATGAACCCGACCCCCTACGGAGCGCGCAATGCAGACTTGGTACCCGCAGATCAAACCCTACGCCCGGCACGATCTGGCCGTCGATGACACCCATACGCTGTATGTCGATGAAAGTGGCTCCCCCGAAGGCTTGCCTGTCGTCTTCATCCACGGTGGTCCTGGCGCCGGTTGCGACGCCCAGAGCCGCTGCTATTTCGATCCGAACCTGTACCGTATCGTCACCTTCGACCAGCGTGGTTGCGGTCGTTCCACGCCCCGCGCCAGCCTGGAAAACAACACCACCTGGCACCTGGTCGCCGACCTTGAGCGCATCCGCGAACACCTGGGCATCGAAAAATGGGTGCTGTTCGGCGGTTCCTGGGGTTCCACCCTGGCCCTGGCTTACGCGCAAACCCACCCCGAGCGTGTGCATGGCCTGATCGTGCGCGGCATTTTCCTGGCCCGCCCCCAGGACATCGAGTGGTTCTACCAGGCTGGTGCGAGCCGCCTGTTCCCGGATTACTGGCAGGACTACATTGCGCCGATCCCTGCGGAGGAACGCCACGACATGATCGCCGCCTACCACAAGCGGCTGACCGGTAACGACCAGATCGCCCAGATGCACGCGGCCAAAGCCTGGTCCGGTTGGGAGGGGCGCATGCTGGGCCTGTGCCCGAGCCCGCAGCACGTGGAGCGGTTTTCCGAGCCGCAACGGGCGCTGTCCATTGCGCGGATCGAGTGCCACTACTTCACTAACAACTCGTTCCTGGAGCCCAACCAACTGATCCGCGACATGCACAAGATCGCCCACCTGCCTGGCGTCATCATCCACGGCCGCTACGATATGATCTGCACGCTGGATAATGCCTGGGAGCTGCATCAGGCGTGGCCGAACAGCGAGCTGCAGGTGATCCGCGAAGCGGGCCATGCGGCCTCCGAGCCGGGCATCACCGATGCGCTCGTGCGCGCGACCGGTGAGATGGCGCGGCGTTTGCTTGATCTGCCGCCTGAAGAAGCATGAAGGGTCTGTTGCAACGGGTGCGTGGCGCCCGAGTCGAGGTCGCGGGCGAAATCGTGGGGGCAATCGACCAGGGTTTGCTGGTGCTGGTAGCCGTCGAACCTGCGGATACCGTCGAGAGTGCCGACAAACTGCTGCACAAGCTGCTTAACTATCGGGTGTTCAGCGACGACGCGGGCAAGATGAACCTGTCATTGAAGGATATCGGCGGTGGTTTGCTGCTGGTGTCGCAGTTCACCCTGGCGGCGGATACCAGGAGCGGGCTGCGACCAAGCTTCTCCACGGCGGCGCCCCCAGCCCTGGGAGCGGCGCTTTTTGAGCACATGTTGTTACAAGCGCAACAATTGCATGGCAAGGTGGCATCGGGACGTTTTGGTGCCGATATGCAGGTGCATTTGGTCAATGATGGCCCTGTGACCTTCCTCTTGCAGACTTGAATGCATTAAAAACGACGTTAATGCCTAAAAACGCAGGGTTTCGCTACAAATACTTCGTTGCCCCTGATGCGTTGTCTCGCGGGCTACTAGATAATCGCGCGCTACGGGGATCAGCGTTGTTTGGTCCATTTTTGACTTAGGTAGAGACTTGTCCGACAACCCTTGGGGAATCATTTTCACCCAGAGGAGTCGGAACAATGCTCGCCAACCTGGCATATAGATAGCTGGCCGTTGGTTTTTTGATCTGTTTTCGGCGAGGGTTGCTCGTGATTGTTAGTCCCTGTAATGCACCAAAATTGTCTGCCAAACGGTTACGAAACGCACTGGTGACGGGCTCCGCCCTGTTTTGCCTGTTCGGCGCGGGTCAACTGTGGGCATTCAGTCTGGATGATGTGTCGGCCAAGGCAAAAGAGCTGGCCGGGCAGAAATACGAAGCTCCGCGCAGCAATCTGCCAAACGAATTCCGTGAAATGAAGTTCGCGGACTACCAGAAGATTCGTTTCCGCAACGAAAAAGCCGAATGGGCCGATCAGAACACCCCGTTCAAGCTGTCGTTCTATCACCAGGGTATGCACTTCGATACACCGGTGAAAATCAACGAAGTCACCGCCGACAGCGTCCATGAAATCAAATACGACCCGTCGCGTTTCGATTTCGGCGGCGTGAAAGTTGATCCTAAAGCCACCGAACAGCTGGGTTATGCCGGTTTCCGTGTGCTGTACCCGATCAACAAGAGCGACAAGCAAGACGAAATCATGACCATGCTCGGCGCCAGCTATTTCCGCGTCGTCGGCAAAGACCAGGTGTATGGCCTGTCTGCCCGAGGCATGGCGATCGACACTGCGTTGCCGTCCGGCGAAGAATTCCCGCGCTTCACCGAGTTCTGGATCGAGCGGCCAAAACCGGGTGACAAACACCTGGTGATCTTCGCCCTGCTGGATTCGCCACGTGCCACCGGTGCCTACCGGCTGATCCTGCGTCCGGGCACCGACACCGTGGTCGACGTCAAAGCCCAGATGTTCCTGCGCGATAAGGTCAGCAAGCTGGGCGTGGCCCCGCTGACCAGCATGTTCCTGTTCGGCGCGAACCAGCCGTCCAAGGTGCTCAACTACCGTCGTGAGCTGCACGATTCCAGTGGGCTGTCGATCCATGCCGGCAATGGCGAGTGGATCTGGCGCCCATTGAACAACCCCAAACACCTGTCGGTGAGCAACTTCACCGTCGAGAACCCGCGTGGTTTCGGCCTGCTGCAACGTGGTCGCAACTTCAGCTACTACGAAGACCTGGACGACAACTACGACAAGCGCCCAAGCGCCTGGATCGAGCCTGAGGGCGACTGGGGCAAGGGCTCCGTCGACCTGGTAGAGATCCCGACCGCCGATGAAACCAACGACAACATCGTTGCGTTCTGGAACCCGGAAAAACTGCCGGAAGTCGGCCAGCCACTGGATGTCGCCTACCGTCTGCACTGGACCCTGGATGACGCCGCGTTCCACTCGCCGGACAGCGCCTGGGTCAAGCAGACCCTGCGCTCCACGGGCGATGTGAAGCAATCCAACCTGATCCGTCAGCCGGATGGCAGTGTGGCCTACCTGGTGGACTTCGAAGGCCCATCCCTGAAGAAACTGCTGCCGGATGCCCCGGTGCGCAGCCAGGTGAGCGTGGGTGACAACGCTGAGTTGGTTGAAAACAGCGTGCGTTACAACGAGCACACCAAAGGCTGGCGCCTGACCCTGCGCATGAAGATCAAGGACGCAAGCAAGCCGACCGAGATACGCGCAGCGTTGGTACAGGATGTCGCTCAGCCTGAGCCGGCTCATGTTTCCAGCCAAGTGCTCAAGGCTGACAAAGTCTTGGCCAAGCAGCACGAGAAACAGGCCAAGAAAGACGCCAAGGACAAGGAAACCAAGCAGCCTGAAGCTGCCCCAGCCACGCCGGAGCCGATCAAGACAGAAGAAGTCCTGACCGAAACCTGGAGCTATCAGTTGCCTGCCGATGAGTAATTCTCAAGCCCGGCCAGAGACTCTCTCCGAGTACCTGGCGCATCTACCGATGACCGCTGAGCAGCGCGCCGAACTGGCGGGCTGCACATCCTTCACCGAGTTGCACGAGCGTTTGTCGTCCAAGACCTTCGATGCGCCCATCGACGCCGCCCAGGCGTCGGTTGGCAGCCGGTTGAACCTCAGCACGGCCGAAGAGCTGCAAGACGCCGAAATGCTCGCGCTCGATGCCGGCGGCCGCGTGTGCCTCAAGGCCACGCCGCCAATTCGTCGCACTCGCGTGGTACCGGAGCCATGGCGCACCAATATCCTGGTGCGCGGCTGGCGCCGTATCACCGGGCGCAGCAACCCGCCGGCACCGCCCAAGGATGAACGTGTATTGCCGGCCGCGCGCTGGCGCACCGTCGGTTCCATCCGTCGTTATATCCTGCTGGTGCTGATGCTCGGCCAGACCATCGTGGCCGGCTGGTACATGAAAGGCATCATGCCGTACCAGGGCTGGTCGCTGGTCGACTTCGACGAGATCCGCAACCAGACCCTGCTGCAAACCGCTACCCAGGTACTGCCTTACGCCCTGCAAACCAGCATCCTGATCATGTTCGGGATCCTGTTCTGCTGGGTTTCGGCGGGTTTCTGGACCGCCTTGATGGGCTTTCTCGAGCTGCTCACCGGCCACGATAAATACCGGATCTCCGGTAAAAGTGCCGGCAACGAGCCGATTCCGAAGGAGGCCCGCACCGCGCTGGTGATGCCGATCTGCAACGAAGACGTGCCGCGTGTATTTGCCGGCCTGCGTGCGACGTTCGAATCGGTGGCCGCCACTGGTGACCTCGACCGCTTCGACTTCTTCGTGCTCAGCGACAGCAATGACGCCGACATCTGCATCGCCGAACAGCAAGCCTGGCTCGACGTGTGTCGCGAAGCCGGCGGCTTCGGCAAAATCTTCTATCGCCGCCGTCGCCGTCGCGTCAAACGCAAGAGCGGCAACCTCGACGACTTCTGCCGTCGCTGGGGCGGTGACTATAAATACATGGTGGTGCTCGACGCCGACAGCGTGATGAGCGGCGAATGCCTGACCAGTCTGGTGCGCCTGATGGAAGCCACGCCGGATGCCGGGATCATCCAGACCGCGCCGCGTGCGTCGGGCATGGACACCCTGTATGCGCGCATGCAGCAGTTCGCCACTCGCGTCTACGGCCCGCTGTTCACCGCCGGCCTGCACTTCTGGCAGTTGGGTGAATCCCATTACTGGGGTCACAACGCGATCATCCGCATGAAGCCGTTCATCGAGCACTGCGCCCTGGCGCCGTTGCCAGGTAAGGGCGCGTTTGCCGGTTCGATCCTCTCCCATGACTTCGTTGAAGCCGCGCTGATGCGCCGCGCCGGCTGGGGCGTGTGGATTGCCTACGACCTGCCGGGCAGCTACGAAGAACTGCCGCCGAACCTGCTCGACGAACTCAAGCGTGACCGTCGCTGGTGCCACGGCAACCTGATGAACTTCCGCCTGTTCCTGGTCAAAGGCATGCACCCGGTACACCGTGCGGTGTTCCTGACGGGTGTGATGTCCTACCTGTCGGCGCCGTTGTGGTTCCTGTTCCTGGTGCTGTCCACGGCGTTGCTGGCGGTGAATACCCTGATGGAGCCGCAGTACTTCATGGCGCCGCGCCAGCTGTACCCGCTGTGGCCGCAATGGCACCCGGACAAGGCGGTGGCGTTGTTCTCCACCACCATCGTGCTGCTGTTCCTGCCTAAATTGCTCAGCATCATCCTGATCTGGGCCAAGGGCGCGAAAGAGTTCGGTGGCAAGTTCAAGGTGACGATGTCGATGCTGCTGGAGATGTTGTTCTCCATGCTGCTGGCGCCGGTGCGCATGATCTTCCACACCCGCTTCGTGCTCGCCGCGTTCCTTGGCTGGGCCGCGACCTGGAACTCGCCCAAGCGCGACGATGACTCCACCACCTGGGGCGAAGCGTTCAAGCGTCACGGTACCCAGACCTTGCTCGGCTTCCTGTGGGCTCTGCTCGTGGTGTGGTTGAACCCGAGCTTCCTGTGGTGGCTGGTGCCGATCGTGGGTTCGCTGATGCTGTCGATCCCGGTGTCGGTGATCTCCAGCCGTGTGAACCTGGGCCTGAAGTCGCGTGACGAAAGCCTGTTCCTGATTCCTGAGGAATACAACCCGCCGCAGGCGCTGCAGTCGACGGAGAAGTACACCCACGAAAACCGCTGGCACGCCCTCAATGACGGCTTCGTGCGTTCGGTGGTCGACCCGCGCCAGAACGCCCTGGCCTGCGCCCTGGCGACCTCGCGTCACCGTGAAGCGGAGCCGATCGAGTACCTGCGCATGGAGCGTGTTCGCCATGCGTTGAAAGTCGGCCCCGCCGGCCTCAACAACGGTGAACGCGTGGCCCTGCTCAGTGACCCGGTGGCCTTGGCTCGCCTGCACGAGCAGGTCTGGAGCGAAGGGCATGCCGAGTGGCTGGCTGCCTGGCGTGATTCGATCAAGGCCGACCCGCACGCGCCGCTGCTGCCGCTGCAATCGCTGTTGCCCCAGGCCCATCCGGCCTGATTCAGACGCCCCCGAGGGTTCTCCTCGGGGGCGTTGTCAGCGCTGGTCCTACAGCGTTTTTCGCCTCTTCCTTTTCTGTTTAAGTCCTTGTTATCTCGAAACAAAATACCTTGTTCGAGGCATATTTACGTGCCCGCGACTGGGTTAGGATCGCGCCCCGGATTTGACTAGGCCACAGGGGGATTCATGATCAAAAGGTATGGTTCGGCATTGCTGATGGGGGCGGTTGCGCTGATGCAAGGCGCTCTGCTGCAGGCAGGCGCCATCGACGATGCCGTACGACGTGGTGTGCTTAAAGTCGGCACCACGCCCACTTATGTCCCTTTTGAAATGACTGATCGGCAGGGACACATCGTCGGCTTTGAAATCGACTTGCTCAGGGTAATGAGCCAGGCCCTGGGGGTGGAGCTTGAACTGGTGGCGGTGCCCTATACCGAGCTGTTACCGGGGCTGCTGGCAAAAAAATTCGACGTGATAGGCAGCGGCATGACCGTTACCCAGGAACGCAACATCAAGCTGAATTTCAGCGACTCCTTTATCGTGGTGGGCCAGACCGTGCTGCTGCACTCCCGATTGCTCGGCAAGGTCACCAGCGTCGAAGACCTTGACGATGCCAGTTACACGATTGCTACCACCGAAGGCACCACCGGCGAGGCTGCGGCGCGGCGGTTCCTGGGGGCGGCACGGCTGAACAGCTTTGCCACGCCGGAGGAGGGTGTTCGTCAGGTGGTCGAAGGCAAGGCCGATGCCTTTATCCATGATGCGCCCTACAACCTGATCGCCATGAGCCGTCCGGAGAACAGCGCGCTGCTGGCGCTGGAGCAACCGTTCACCTTTGAACCGCTGGCGTTTGGTTTGAAAAAAGGCGATTTCGACAGCCTCAACTGGATCAACCATTTCCTCAACCAGGTGGCTCAGGACGGCACCTACGATCGGCTGCATGACAAGTGGTTCAAGGACACCGGCTGGCTGGCGGAAATCGACTGAGCGTCATAACTGCTTACACATCAAGCCGTTGCCGGTTCAGGTTGCGCACCTGTCTACCCCCTGCGCCTGGTCGCCGCGCTGTGAGGTTTTTCCGACATACGCCGATAACAATTGCCTGTGAAACCTTTGTGACGAGCAATGAGTGGGTTAGGATCGCACCCCGAAATGGTGCAGCCCTTCAGCGCGCCGACCTCATAAGAATCGTTCAGGGGACCTGATGATGAAAAAGTATCTTTCGATGCTGCTGCTAGGCGTCACCGCGCTGGTGGCTGCCAATACGGCCCAGGCTGGCGCTATCGATGATGCGGTCAAGCGCGGCACACTGAAAGTCGGCATGGACCCGACCTACATGCCGTTCGAAATGACAAACAAGCGCGGCGACATCATTGGCTTCGAAGTCGACATCCTCAAGGCCATGGCCAAGTCCATGGGCGTCAAGCTGGAACTGGTGTCCACCGGCTACGACGGCATCATCCCGGCCTTCCTCACCGGCAAGTTCGACATGATCGGCAGCGGCATGACCCTGACCCAGGAACGTAACCTGCGCCTGAATTTCAGCGAACCTTTCATCGTTGTCGGCCAGACCCTGCTGATCCGCAAGGAACTGGAAGGCACGATCAAGTCCTACAAAGACCTGAACGACGAAAAATACCGCCTGACCTCCAAGCTCGGCACCACCGGCGAGATGGTCGCCAAAAAGCTGATTTCCAAGGCCAAGTACCACGGCTATGACAACGAGCAGGAAGGCGTGCTGGACGTGGTCAACGGCAAGGCCGATGCCTTTGTGTATGACGCGCCGTACAACGTAGTGGCCGAGAAGAAAGTCGGCAACGGCAAGCTGGTATTCCTCGACGAACCCTTCACCTTCGAACCGTTGGCGTTCGGTTTGAAGAAAGGCGATTACGACAGCCTCAACTTCATCAACAACTTCCTGCACCAGATCAAGAACGACGGCACCTACGATCGCATCCATGACAAGTGGTTCAAGAGCTCCGAGTGGCTCAAGGACATGGAATAAAGCGGGACTGTTTCTATTGTGAGGGGGCTTGATGTGGCGAGCGGGCTTGCCCCGCGTTGGGGCGCGAAGCGGCCCCACTACCATCCGCCTCGGAGTGTATGGAAAACCGCGCTGAGTTTATTGGGGCTGCTGCGCAGCCCAACGCGGGGCAAGCCCGCTCGCCACCTCAAGTGTGCGTGCCACGATTTTTTTGGATGCTGAGTAAATGAAACAGAAAAAAGCCCAATGGCCCTGGCACCTGCTGACCGTGGTCGTGCTGGTCGGCCTGGCGGGCGCCTTGTATTACGCAACCTCGCTGATGTCCTACGAATGGCGCTGGAACCGCGTGCCGCAATACTTCGCCTATCAGGCCGAAGAGGCCCAGCGCGCGGCGGATATCTCCACCGTCATTGAGTTGGTCCGCAAAGGCGATGTTGCCGAAGTGACCCTGCGCAACGACGCAGGCGCCGAACAACGGGTGAGCGTGGCCGACAACAGCCTGCAAGTGGCGCGCGGCGATGATGTGGCCGAAGGCGATGTCATTGGGGTGAACCGCCATTGGGCGTTGGGCCCGCTGATGTGGGGTTTGTGGACCACATTATGGCTGTCGGTGGTGTCCGGCATCCTCGGCCTGGCGATCGGCTTGGCCACAGGGTTGTGCCGCCTGTCCAGCAACCCGACCTTGCGCGATCTGTCGACGATCTACGTCGAACTGGTACGCGGCACGCCGTTGTTGGTGCAGATCTTCATTTTCTATTTCTTTATCGGCACGGTGCTCAACCTGTCGCGCGAATTCGCCGGGATCGCCGCACTGTCGCTGTTCACCGGCGCGTATGTGGCCGAGATCGTCCGCGCGGGTGTGCAATCGATCACCCGTGGCCAGAACGAAGCCGCGCGCTCCCTGGGCCTGAGTGCCAGCCAGTCGATGCGCCACGTGGTGTTGCCGCAGGCCTTCAAGCGCGTGCTGCCGCCCTTGGCCGGGCAATTTATCAGCCTGGTCAAGGACACCTCGCTGGTCTCGGTCATCGCCATCACCGAACTGCTCAAGAGCGGGCGCGAGGTGATCACCACCTCGTTCTCGCCGTTTGAAATCCTGTTCTGCGTCGCAGGCCTGTACCTGCTGATCAACCTGCCGCTGTCGAAAATGGCCAGCCGGCTTGAGCGGAGGCTCGCACAAAGTGATTGAAGTCCGCGATCTGGTAAAAGTCTTCGACACCCGTGGCCATGTGGTTCGCGCGGTGGACCACGTGACCATCCAGGTGGCCAAGGGCGAAGTGTTGGTGGTGATCGGTCCGTCCGGTTCCGGCAAATCCACCTTCCTGCGCTGCCTCAATGGGCTGGAGGAATTCGATTCGGGCTCGGTGAGCATCGATGGCCTGCAACTGGCTGATCCGAAAACCGACGTGAACGCCTATCGCCGTGAAGTCGGCATGGTGTTCCAGCATTTCAACCTGTTTCCCCACATGACCGTGCTGGAGAACCTGTGCCTGGCGCAGAAAGTCGTGCGCAAGCGCGGTAAGCAGGAGCGCGAAACCAAGGCCCTGGCGCTGCTGGAAAAGGTCGGTATTGCGCAGAAGGCCAACGAGTTCCCCTCGCGCTTGTCCGGCGGCCAGCAACAACGGGTGGCGATCGCCCGGGCCCTGGCGATGGAGCCCAAGGTGATGCTGTTCGATGAGCCCACCTCGGCGCTGGACCCGGAAATGGTCGGCGAAGTATTGGACGTGATGAAGACCCTGGCCCTGGAAGGCATGACCATGGTTTGCGTCACTCACGAAATGGGCTTTGCCCGTGAAGTAGCGGATCGCGTGCTGTTCTTCGACCATGGCAAGCTGCTGGAAGACGCGGCGCCGGCCGAGTTCTTCGACGCACCGAAGGACCCGCGCGCCCAGGCGTTCCTGCGCCAGGTGTTGTAAACCTCAGAACCTGAATTTACCGACCATCGTCTGTAGATCCTGGCTCAACCGCTCCAACTGAACACTCGCGGCCGCCGTTTCCTCACTGGCGGCCGTGGTGAGTTCGGACACCTCCCGCACCTTCAATACGCTGCGATTGATCTCCTCGGCCACCGCGCTTTGCTCCTCGGCCGCGGCGGCGATCTGCGGGTTCATTTCCTGGATGACCGACACGGTGCGCGCAATCGCCGCCAGGGCGTCGCCCGCGTCGCGGGTCAGGTCCACGCTGACATCGGTGAGGGCGCAACTGCCGTCCATTATGTCCGCCACTTGCTGAGTGCCGTTGTGCAAGCCCAGGATCAAGCCTTCGATCTCTTCAGCCGATTCCTGCGTGCGCTGTGCCAGGCTGCGTACTTCGTCGGCGACCACCGCGAACCCTTCACCGGCACTGCCCGCCCGCGCCGCCTCAATGGCGGCGTTGAGGGCCAGCAGGTTGGTCTGTTGCGACACCGACTTGATCACCTCCAGCACGCCGCCGATTTTCTGGCTTTCGTGCCGCAGAGCCAGCATTGCCTGGCTGGAACGCGCCATTTCGTGGGCCAGGTGGCCGATGTGCTCGACGGCTTGGGTGACCACCTGATCGCCGGTGCTGGCTTGCTGGTCGGCCTCCGCCGCCGCGATCGAGGCCTGTTCGGCGTGCTGGGCCACCGCATGGGCGGTGGCGAGCATTTCGTTCATCGCCGTGGCGACCTGGTCGGTTTCTTCTTTCTGATGCATCACCCCGGTGCGTGCCTGCTCGGTGATGGCCGACAGTTGCGTGGCGGCGCTGGCGATCTGCCGTGCGCTGTCGTCGATGCCACTGATCAACTTGCGCAGGTTGCGGGTCATGGCGCCGATACTGTGCTGTAACTGGCCCACCTCATCGCGGCGCTCCACCTGGATATCCTGGCTCAGGTCGCCCTTGGCGACGCGCTCGGCGCAGGCCAGGGCCTGGCGCAGTGGCACGGCAATCTGCCGGGCAATCCACCACGCCGCCAGTGCGCCGAACAGCAGGGCGGCCAGGCTGACACTGACCAGCAGGGTGCGAGTCTGACTGGCCTCGCGGTCACGCTTGAACGTGTGCGCCTGGCTCAACAGGTCGCTTTGCGCCAGCAGTTGATCGAGCTGGTGTTCGAAGCGGTTCTGTACGGTCTCGGTGTCGAGCTGGGCCTGCGTGAGCTTGGCCAGTTGTTTGCGATAGTTGGCCAGCTCGGCGTTGAGCGGGGCCGTGTCCACCGGCAGGGCCACGACGGCCGCCTGTGCTTGCTCCAGTGCGGCGAGTGCCGTGCCCGCCGTTTCGGCATAGGCCTCGAGCGAGGCCGCGGCCCAGGCGGGGCTCTGGGCGCCATCGTCGGCCTGCTCCATCGCCTGGCGCAGGTTCTCGATCGCCTCCAGGGCAGCCTGGTCGTCCTGGTCGGGCAGCTCACTGGCAAGCTGCGCCAGGCTGTCGCCGGTCTGAAGTGCCATGTTCTTGAGGGGCGCGCGGGCGTTTTCACGACCGTCGATCAGCGCTGGCAGCTCGGCGAGTGACCCCTTGAGCCTTGCCACCAGACGCGTAGCTTCCTGAAGGCGCGGCCGGTCGTCGAGGTCGTTCATGCGGTAGGCGAAGTCGGCCACTTGCTGCTCGATTTTTTCAATGTGCGCAGTCACTTTGCCCAGGCTGGCCTGATCGTTCAGGGTGCGATAGACAATGCGATCAGCGCGCAGGGCCTCGGTATCAAGGGCCAGTTGCAGCAGGGCGGTCAGGTTGTTGGAGCGGGAAAGCACGGCATTGAGGGCCTGCCAGCCCGTCACGGCAATGGCGAGGCTGAGCATCAGCACCAGGCCAAAACCCAGGGCCAGCTTGAGGCGGACGCTGGCGTTGATCAGCAAGCGGGTCAGTCGAGGAAACATGGTGAACCTCCCAATCTGAAAATGCGCTTCGCAACAGCTGAAACGCTAAGTCGATTCGGAGTAGTGCGGGGCTGATAACTGCGTAGGAAATTTCACAAGTTGCCGCGTGGCGACGGCCTCGATTGGCCGCCGCGCAGGGGCGCTCAGATGCGGAAGCGGCCGACGAGGGTTTGCAGATAGATGCCCAGGCGCGCCAATTCGGCGCTGGACGCGGCGGTTTCTTCGCTGGCCGAAGAGGTTTGCTCCGACACGTCGCGCACGTTGAGCACGCTGCGGTTGATCTCTTCAGCCACGGCGCTTTGCTGCTCGGCGGCGGTGGCGATCTGCGAGTTCATTGCCTGGATGGTCGAGACCGTGCGCGTGATGTTGGCCAACGCGCTGCCGGCGCGGCGGGTCAGCTCGACGCTGCTGTCGGTCAGGCCACGGCTGTTGTCCATGATGGTTGCTACCTGCTGGGTGCCGCTTTGCAGGCCGACGATCAGTTCTTCGATCTCTTCGGTGGACTTCTGGGTGCGCTGGGCCAGGCTGCGCACCTCATCGGCCACCACCGCGAAGCCACGCCCGGCTTCACCGGCGCGCGCGGCTTCAATCGCGGCGTTGAGGGCCAGCAGGTTGGTTTGCTGGGCCACGGACTTGATTACATCGAGCACGCTGCCGATCTTGTCGCTTTCGCGCTTGAGGTGGCCCATGGCTTCGGTGGAATGGCCGACTTCGGTGGCCAGGCGTTCGATCTGGGCGATGGCTTCGCCCACCACTTTGTCGCCTTCACGGGCCTGTTGGTCGGCGGCCACGGCGGCTTCGGAGGCTTCCTCGGCATTGCGCGCCACTTCCTGTACGGTCGCGGCCATCTCGTTCATGGCGGTGGCCACTTGGTCGGTCTCGACCTTCTGGCTGTTGACCCCGGCGCTGGTCTGTTCGGTCACGGACGACAGTTGCTCGGCCGCGCTGGCAATCTGCGTGACCCCTTCGCTGATGCCACCGATCAGCTCGCGCAGGCCGACGGTCATGCTTTGCATGGCGCGTTGCAGTTGGCCCAGTTCGTCCTGGCGCAAGGAGATCAGGTTGTGGCTCAGATCGCCCGACGCCACGCGCTCGGCAACCTGAAGCGTCTGGTTCAACGGGATGATGATCTGGCGGGTGATGGCCCAGGCGGCGACCAGGCCGAAGATCAGCGCCAGTACGGCGGCCAGCAACAGGAAATACTTGGCCTGCGCGGCATCGGTGTCGCGTACCACGGTCTGCGAAACGGTCAGTTTGTCACTGTGCTCCAGCAGGATATCGCCTTGGGCGGCCATGGTTTTCAGCGCTGCGGCACTGGCCACTTGGGAGTCGCGGTATTGGCTGACAGCGGCGCGGTAGGCCTGCAGCGAAACGCTGGCCTGCTGCAGGTTGGTCGCATATTGATCAGGTAATTGCGCGGTGAGGCTGGTGATTTTCTTCAGGGCATTGTCGATGGCATCCAGGGCGGGCTGTTCGGCTTCGACCTTGCCGCTGTAGGTGTAGCCGCGCACCTGGAAGCGCGCTTGCTGGATCAACTTGCTCAGTTCCACCACGTTGTTGAACTGGGTGACGCTGTCGCCTTGCAGCAGGGATTTTTCAATCTCGTTGATCTTGAGCACCGCATTGTCAGCAGTGTCGCCCAACTTGCTGCGAGCATTTTCACGGCTGGCGCCGGCCTGTGTCATGTCATTGAACGCGCGCTTGTATTGCTCCAAAGCGGCCAACTGCCCATCGACCAGGGCCGCGTCGGCGGGTTGTTCGATCAGGGTGCGGGCAGTCTTGAGGCCGTTTTCCAGCTTGCTCTGCAGCTCGTTGACCGCCGCCGGGCCTTGTTCGCCACGGCGCATCTCGTAGTCCAGGCGCGCCAGGCGAAGGTCCTTGGTCAGCCCGTTCAGGCTGGAGATGTAGCCCAGTTTGTCGCCGCGATTGATCACGTCGCCCAGGCCGGTCCAGCCAGTGAAGGTGATCATCAGCGTCAACAGCAATACCAGGCCAAAGCCTACGGCCAGCTTGGTTTTGACGCTGACATTCCCCAGTTTTTCGGCTAACCCACGATACATGTTGCGAACTCCCCTGGAGCAAGGCTTGGACTTGTTCAGGAGTTATCGGCTTGCAGACGGAATTCTGTAGTGACGCTGTACCCCCTCGCTCCTACAGAAGTGACCGGTCAGTTCCCATGCCGAGCGGGGGCACGTGGGCAAGCCCTCTCCCACAGGGGTACAGCGGTGTTGTTAGAAAAGGCGGGCCAGCAGGGCGGTGACGGCCGTTTCGACGCGCAGGATGCGGGCGCCCAATTGCACCGGTTGCAAGCCGGCCTTGGCCAGCAGGTCCACTTCGTAGGGAATCCAGCCGCCTTCCGGGCCAATGGCCAGGGTGACCGGCTCCTCGAGGCCACGAGGGCAGGCCGGATAGTCGCCGGGGTGGCCGATCAGGCCGAGGGTGCCTGCCGTCAGGGCCGGCAGGCGGTCTTCGACGAACGGTTTGAAGCGTTTTTCGATGATGATCTCGGGCAGCATCGTGTCCCGTGCCTGTTCCAGGCCGAGGATCAGTTGCTCGCGAATCGCCTCGGGCTCAAGGAACGGGGTTTGCCAGAAGCTCTTTTCCACCCGGTAACTGTTGACCAGCACCACTTTCGGCACACCCATGGCCGCCACGGTTTGCAACACCCGGCGCAGCATTTTCGGGCGTGGCAAGGCCAGCAGCAGGGTCAGGGGCAGTTTGGCCGGCGGCGGTTGGTCGAAGCTCACTTGCAGCTCGGCTTCGCTGGCTTCCAGGCGCAGCACCTGTGCGTGGCCCATCAGGCCGCCAATACGCCCGACCCGCAGGCTGTCACCCACGGCGGCGCGATGGACGTCCTGCATATGCACCAGGCGCCGATCACGCAGGATCACCCGGTCGGCCGCGATAAAGTCGGCCTCCAACAGCAGCAGCAGGTTCACGGCTGGGTTGCTGGCGGCTGGTCGTCGTCGGCGGGCTGGTCATCCGGGTGTTCGCCACGCTTGCTGATCAAACCGCTGAACAGGATGCCGATCTCGAACAGCATCCACATCGGCACGGCCAGCAGGGTCTGGGAGAAGATGTCCGGCGGGGTCAGGATCATGCCGACCACGAAGCAGCCGATGATCACGTACGGGCGGATCATCTTCAGGTACTGCACGTTGACCACGCCGATCCACACCAGCAGCACCACCGCCACCGGGATTTCGAAGGCCACGCCAAAGGCGAAGAACAGCGTCATCACGAAGTCGAGGTAGCTGGTGATGTCGGTCATCATCTCCACGCCGGCCGGGGTGGCGGCGGCGAAGAACTTGAAGATCAGCGGGAACACCAGGAAGTAGGCGAACGCCATGCCGGTGTAGAACAGCAGGATGCTCGACACCAGCAACGGCACGGCAATGCGCTTCTCGTGCTTGTACAGGCCCGGCGCGATAAAGCCCCAGATCTGGTGCAGGATCACCGGGATCGCCAGGAACAGCGAGACCATCATGGTCAGCTTCAGCGGCGTGAGGAACGGCGACGACACGTCGGTGGCGATCATCGTCGCGCCGGCCGGCAGGTACTGGCGCAGGGGCGTGGAGACGAAGGTATAGATCTGCTGGGTAAAGGCGAACAGCCCGGCAAAGATGATGAAGATGGCCGCTACGCAACGCAGCAGGCGGGTACGCAGCTCGGTGAGGTGCGAGACCAGCGGCATATGCTGGTCGTTTTCCGGTTTATCAGCGCTCATGGGGCTCGCGGCGGCAATGTAGGGTCATGGGGAGCGGGCGACGCAACGGACGTCGGCGCTGGCTCGGTCGGAATGGGCGCGGCAGGCGTGGCGTCGACCGCGGGCGCGATGCTCTGCTCGGGCAGCGGCTCGACGGGTTTGGCCGGCTCCTGCACGGGCGAAAGAATCTTGCGCGCCTCTTGCTCCAACGACAGGATATGTTCGTTGTGCAGTTGCCGGCGGATCTCGTCGGCGCCGATTTCCCGTTCAACTTCCTGTTTGATCGCGTTGAAGCTGCGCTTCAGGCGCCCGATCCACAGGCCGGCGGTGCGTGCGGCGCCGGGCAGGCGTTCGGGCCCCAGCACCAATAGGGCAACCAGGCCGACGAGCAGCAGTTCAGAGAAGCTGATACCAAACATTAGTCAGTGCTCACGAGTCTTTGCGGGTCGGCTCTTCGACTTTCTCAGCCTGCACGTCGAAGGTACGACGCTCGGTGATCGGCTGGGAGGCCTGGGGGTGCACAGGCTGGGCCGGCGGTACTGGGTTGGCGCTGGGTTCCGCCGGCTTTTCATCGTCGTTCATGGCTTTGCGGAAGCCCTTGATCGACTCGCCCACGTCGGTGCCCAGGTTTTTCAGTTTCTTGGTGCCGAACACCAGTACCACCACCACCAGAATGACGATCCAGTGTTTCCAGTCAAAAATGCCCATGCTGCAAATCCTCTAGTCTTAGTTATTCAAGCGGACGGGCGCGAGGCCTTTTCGGCGTGCCCGGACAACCCGAAGCGGCGGTCCAGTTCATCCAGTACGGCCTGCGGATGCTGCCCCAATTGGGCGAGCATGACCAGGCTGTGGAACCACAGGTCGGCGGTTTCGTAGATCACATCGCTGCAATCGCCGCTGATCTGCGCATCCTTGGCGGCGATGATGGTCTCGACGGATTCTTCGCCGAGTTTTTCCAGAATCTTGTTCAGGCCCTTGTGGTACAGGCTGGCGACGTAGGAGCTGTCGGCGTCCGCGCCTTTGCGGTCTTCCAGCACCTGGGCCACGCGGTTCAGGGTATCGCTCATGGTCAGTGTCCTGCGGAATAAATGGCGTGCGGGTCTTTGAGCACCGGTTCGACAACCTTCCACTCGCCGTTCTCGAACACGCGATAGAAGCAGCTGTGACGGCCGGTGTGGCAGGCGATATCGCCGATCTGCTCGACCTTGAGGATCACCACGTCGGCGTCGCAGTCGATGCGCATCTCGTGCAGGATTTGCACGTGCCCGGACTCTTCACCCTTGCGCCACAGTTTGCCACGTGAACGTGACCAGTAAATGGCGCGCTGCTCAGTGGCGGTGAGGCCCAGGGCCTCGCGGTTCATCCAGGCCATCATCAGCACGCGCCCGGTCTTGTAGTCCTGGGCAATGGCCGGCACCAGGCCGTCACTGTCCCACTTGATCTCGTCCAGCCAGTCTTTCATGTTCGGCTCCGGCAATTTGCGACAGTGTATAACCGGATCGGCTATCGACGCACGATCAGATAAACACCCACGGCGACCATGATGCCGGCGGGCCAATGGCCCAGCTGATTCAACGGGCCGCCAATGGCGAGCATGACGCCACCCACCAGATGCGCCGCGCCGAGCAGGCGCAGGAACCAGTCGTCCTTGCGCTTGCGCCACGGCGGTTCCGGGTCCTTGGCGTGGGGTTGGGACATGCGCTCCAACAGGTCGCGGGTCATGTTGGCCAGGTGTGGCAGTTGCTCCATTTGGCTATGCAGGTTACCCAGCATGGCTTTCGGGCTCATCCGCTCGCGCATCCAGCGCTCCAGGAACGGCTGCGCGGTGTTCCACAGGTCGAGGTCCGGGTACAGCTGGCGGCCCAGGCCTTCGATGTTGAGCAGGGTTTTTTGCAGCAGCACCAACTGTGGCTGCACTTCCATATTGAAGCGCCGCGCGGTCTGGAACAGGCGCATCAGCACCTGGCCGAATGAAATATCTTTTAATGGTTTTTCAAAGATCGGCTCGCACACGGTACGAATCGCCGCTTCGAATTCATTGAGCTTGGTCTCTGCCGGCACCCAGCCCGAATCGATGTGCAACTGTGCCACGCGGCGGTAGTCGCGCTTGAAGAAAGCGAACAGGTTGCGCGCCAGGTAGTCCTGGTCTTCCGGGGTGAGACTGCCGACGATGCCGCAGTCGATCGCAATGTACTGCGGGCTCCACGGGTTGACGGTGCTGACGAAGATGTTGCCCGGGTGCATGTCGGCGTGGAAGAAACTGTCGCGGAACACCTGGGTGAAGAAGATCTCCACGCCACGCTCGGCGAGCATTTTCATATCGGTGCGCTGATCGGCCAGGGTCGCGAGGTCGGTGACCTGCACGCCGTAGATGCGCTCCATCACCAGTACTTTCGGGCGGCACCAGTCCCAGTAGACCTGCGGCACATACAGCAACGGTGAACCTTCGAAGTTGCGTTTGAGCTGGCTGGCATTGGCCGCTTCGCGCAGCAGGTCGAGTTCGTCGTAGATGGTTTTTTCGTAGTCGGCGACCACGTCCACCGGGTGCAGCAGGCGTGCATCGGCGCTGAAACGCTCGGCGGCGCGGGCGAGAATGAACAGCCACGCCAGGTCCTGGCCGATGATCGGCTTGAGGCCTGGGCGAATCACCTTGACCACCACTTCTTCGCCAGTCTTGAGCTGCGCCGCGTGGACTTGCGCCACGGAGGCCGAGGCCAGCGGCTCGACGTCGAAGCGGCTGAACACTTCGCTGATCTTCTTGCCCAGTTGTTCCTCGATCAGCTTCATCGATTGCTGCGAGTCGAACGGCGGCACGCGGTCCTGCAACAGCATCAGTTCATCGGCGATATCTTCGGGCAGCAAGTCGCGGCGCGTGGAGAGGATCTGGCCGAACTTGATAAAAATCGGCCCCAGGTCCTGCAGCGCCAGGCGCAGGCGCGCGCCACGGCTCAGCGCCAGCTGTTTGCGCGGGAACCAGCGCCACGGCAGCACATAGCGCACCGCCAGCAGAAACCATGGCAGGGGCAGGGCGAACAGCAGGTCATCGAGGCGGTAGCGGATTACGACGCGCTGGATACGAAACAAACGGCGGACGGCGAGCAGCTTCATGCGTTATCGCTTGGATCAAGGGAACGGCTCAGGCGCTCGAAGCGCGCCTCGAGGCGTTCCAGGTCGATTTTGGCCTTGTCGAGTTCGCGAAAGCGCGCTTGCGCCTCCCGCTGCCCGACCAGGGTGCGCGATTCTTCGCTCAGGTATTCGGCGAGGTTCTGGTTGAGGCTGGCGAACCCTTGCTGGTACCAGCGCGAGCGGCTGCGCAGGTGCCCGCTGATCAACTGGGTGGCGACGGGGCCGATCCAGCGTGACAGCTCGTATTCCCAGTCCAGCTCCAGGTCTTGCAGCACGGCGGCCAGGTCCATCAGCACCGCGCTGTCGCCTTCCAGTTCCACTTCGGCGCTGTGCAGGATGGCGGTCTTGTTGCGGCTCAGGGCCAGGTGCAACAGGCTCGACGCCGGCGCGCGCAGGGTGCAGTCGGCCTCGGCGGCCCAGTGGGCGGCGAGCAACAGGCCCTCATCGCTGGGCAGGATAAACAGCTGCAAGGCGGGGCTTGTGCAGTCGACGGCAATGATCTTGCCGTTCAAGTGCGCCAGCCGCGCCAGGGCGGTGCTGTCCAGGCGCAGCACACGGTTGAGGCCGTGTTCGACGCTGGCAAGCAGGCCTTGGAGCAGCATCAGGGCTTGATGCCGCGGTGCAGGGCGACGATGCCCGAGGTCATGTTGTGGTAGGTCACGCGGTCGAAACCGGCTTCCACCATCATCGACTTCAGGGTTTCCTGGTCGGGGTGCATGCGGATCGATTCGGCCAGGTAGCGATAGCTCTCGGCGTCGTTGGTGATCAGCTTGCCCATCAGCGGCATGAAGGCGAAGGAGTAGGTGTCGTAGACCTTGGACATCAGCGCATTGGTCGGCTTGGAGAATTCCAGCACCAACAGGCGGCCACCCGGCTTGAGTACGCGCAGCATCGAGCGCAGCGCGTCTTCCTTGTGGGTCACGTTGCGCAGGCCGAAGGCGATGGTCACGCAGTCGAAATGGTTGTCGGGGAACGGCAGCTTTTCGGCATCGGCCTGGACGAACTCGATATTGCCGGCCACGCCCTTGTCGAGCAGGCGATCGCGGCCGACCTTGAGCATCGAGCCGTTGATGTCCGCCAGTACCACTTGGCCGGTCGGGCCGACGAGCTTGGAGAACTTGGCCGCCAGGTCGCCCGTGCCGCCGGCGATGTCGAGCACGCGGTTGCCGGTGCGCACCCCCGACAACTCGATGGTGAACCGCTTCCACAGGCGATGCATGCCGCCGGAGAGCACGTCGTTCATCAGGTCGTACTTGGCGGCGACGGAGTGGAACACCTCAGCGACTTTTTCCGCTTTTTGGCTTTCCGGGACGTTCTTGAAGCCGAAGTGAGTGGTGGGTTCGGCATCGCTGCCTTTGCGCTGATCAGTCATATCGCTGTCACCAAAAGAGAATGCGGCACATGATAATCCCCAAGGCCTGCTTTGTCTTGGCAAGGCTGCAGGTAAGATAGGCACCCACCGAGACCTTTTGCCGCATTCAAGGTATTCATAGCCCTATAAAGAGGAGTCATTGCAATGGCCCGTATAACCGTTGAGCGTGCACATTCCCTGGGTAAAGAAGGGGCACGGGCAAAGGCCGAGAAGTTGGCACACAAACTCAAGGAACAATATGGCCTTGAGTCGTCCTGGTCGGGCGATACCTTGAACCTCAAGCGTTCCGGGGTAAAAGGCACAGTATTAGTGGCCGACGATTCGCTGCGCATCGATGTGGAATTGGGTCTGCTGATGTCGGCCATGAGTGGCACTATCAAGTCTGAGATCGAGAAAGCCCTGGATAAGGCATTGGCGTGACGCGGATGTTCTTAGGGTGCCGATTCTAATTTTTTCTCCTACTTTGTGCCCAAGCCCTCAACTCCTGTGGGCGGTTCCTCCACCCTGTTCTGCGTGAGGTGCACCATGGCCAAAGTTATCCTGAAGAAAAAAATCGACGCACAGACCGGCGCCCTGACCGACGTTAAAACCTACGCTCGCAAGATCTGGCTGGCAGGCCTTGGTGCCTATGCCAAGGTCGGCAGCGAGGGCGGCGAGTACTTCAAGGAGCTGGTTAAGAGTGGTCAACATGTTGAAAGTAAAGGTAAAAAAGTTGCCATTGAGCAACTTGATGCCGCCAACAGTCAGATTGACCAAGTAAAGAGTAATGTCTCCTCCGTCAAAGGTCTGGTAGAAGTTCAGCTGGATAAAGTTGAAAAAGCTTTTGATACTCGCGTTGCAAGTGCCTTGAATCGAATCGGCATTGCGTCTAAACATGACGTGGAGACACTCTCTGCTAAGCTCGAAGAGCTGACGGCATTGCTCGAACGTGTCGCGCGTAAACACTAAGGAGACATCGGGATGGCTGTTAAAAAGACTACTCAGAAAGAAAGCAGCTCGTGGGTCGGGAAAGTTGAAGAGTATTCCCGAAAAATCTGGCTCGCTGGTTTAGGCGTGTACTCGAAGATCGACAGTGACGGCAGCAAACTCTTCGAGACGTTGGTCAAGGACGGCGAGAAGGCCGAGAAGTTGACCAAAAGCGCAGTGGGTAAAAAAGTTGATGCCGCCAAGGCGAGCGCCGGTACTGCCAAGTCGAGTCTTTCCGACACGTGGGGCAAGTTGGAAGAGACTTTGGACAAGCGCCTCAACAGCGCTATTTCACGACTCGGCGTGCCTAGCCGCACTGAAGTCAAGGCACTGCACAGCAAGGTCGATACCCTGACCAAGCAGATCGAGAAACTGACCGGTGCCAAAGTGGCTCCTGTCAAAGCCGCCGCCGCTAAACCTGCGGCCAAGCCCGCCGCCAAGCCCGCCGCGAAAACGGCTGCCGCCAAACCTGCCGCCAAAACCGCCGCCAAGGCTCCGGCAAAAGCTGCCGCCAAGCCAGCGGCCAAAACCGCCGCAGCAAAACCAGCGGCTAAACCCGTTGCCAAGGCTGCCGCTAAACCTGCTGCCAAGCCTGTTGCCAAGTCGGCGGCTAAACCTGCCGCCAAACCTGCTGCCGCCAAGCCCGCAGCGGCAAAACCTGCTGCTGCCAAGCCTGCGGCAAAACCCGCAACCGCCAGGAAACCAGCGGCTGCGAAAAAACCAGCAGCGGCCAAGCCGGCGACTGCGCCAGCACCCGCCGCCTCGACAGCCAACTCGGCTTCCACGCCGACCCACGCTGCGGCGACGCCGACTGCAACGCCGGTAGCTCCGACGCCATCCAGTCAGTCCTGATTTTTCCGGGACCGCAAAAAATGCCCGGCCTGCAGAGGTCGGGCTTTTTTTTGGTTCTTCACGGAATCCCGGGAAACACAGAAACAAGAACGCCGATTTGATGGATGATGTTCGTGCGAGCAAACACATCTAAAAAACCGGCGTTCTTATGCGCGATATTAATACTTTCCTTCCCTTTTGGGAGGGCTTTTCTGTCGTCGCGATCAAACCTGACGGCGATGCCCTTCAAATCGACCTGATCCCCCAGGCCACGCGATTTCCCACCTGTGGTGGCTGCCAAAAGCTCTGTCCAACAACTCATGAATACTGCGATCGAGTCGTGCGTGACTTGCCGATTCTCGGTCGCGCAGTCCGCCTCAACGTGCAACTCAGGCGTGTTGGCTGCCGTGATTGTGGCAAGCGCATGGAGGTCGTCAGTTGGCTGGATCGCTATGCCCGCATGACGCGCCGGCTGGCAGAGGCCGTTATTCAAGCCTGCGAACGCCTTCCTACACTGCATGTTGCGCAAATGTTCGGGCTGCACTGGGACACCGTTCGGTTGCTGGAGCGGCGCGCTCTGCAAGCGGCGTTGAGTGCCTTACCCAAGGCCCAGCCACGGCGCTTGATAATGGACGAGTTCGCGTTATTCAAAGGTCATCGCTACGCCAGCGTGGTGTTGGACGCTGATACTCGGCGAGTGCTTTGGATCGGCGAAGGCCGTAGCCGAGCGGCAGTCAGACCGTTTTTCGAAGAGCTGGGGCCAGAAGGGTGCGCCCGAATTGAAGCGGTAGCGATGGACATGAACACGGCTTATGACCTGGAGGTTCGCCAACACTGCCCAAAAGCACGGGTGATTTATGACCTTTTCCATGTGGTCGCCAAATATGGCCGAGAAGTGATTGATCGTGTTCGCGTTGACGAGGCGAACCGACTGCGCCATGACAAGCCCGCTCGAAAGGTCATAAAGCAAGCGCGATGGTTGCTATTGCGTAACCCGGAGAACCTGAAAAAGCCGGAACAGCAGGTTCATTTACAGGATCTGCTGGCCGCTAACCAATCGTTAATGACGGTCTACTTGATGAAGGCCGAGCTCAAAATGCTCTGGGCGCCGAGCGATGCCTGGGACTGGAGATCAGCCTGGAAGCAGTGGCTGCGTCACGCTCAAGAAAGCGAAATACCCGCACTGATCCAGTTCGCAAAGCGACTAAAGGGCTACTGGCGGGGCATCGTGAGCCGGGTACGCTGGCCAATGCACACTGGTCAGTTGGAAGGAATAAACAATCGAATAAAGGTCATCAAACGAATGGCGTACGGTTACCGGGACAGCGAATTCTTTTTCATGAAGATCAAGAGCGTCTTTCCCGGCAATCCGTGAAGAACCTTTTTTTTGCGCGCGTATAACGTTGACGTACGCGCGTCAGTTGTACGTGATCGAAACGGTCACGGCGCTGGCCAGGGTGCCGTGGGTGATCGCAGCGCCGGTGGTGTGGTACGCCGCAGTGAGCGGCAGCACGGCCTTGTTGCTGGTCGTCGCAACGCTACGGCTGCGTTGGGCCGCGGCACCGTTGGCCGGAATGGCTTGCAAGGGCGACGCGCGATGCAGCAACCACAGCGCCGTACCGCGCGAGGTCCCCGAATTGGCAAACAGCGCGGGGTGGCCTTCGGCGGGGGTGCCCGCGAACAAGAAAATCACGTTGCGTATATCCGACTCGCACTCGGCCGTAATCTCGAAATCCAGCGAGCCCGCGCTGGGGCTGTTATCAAAGTCTGAAACCTTGATGGCCGGCAGGGTAATGGTGCGATTCACGTCGCCCGCTGCGAGGTTGCATGTGCCGGCGTTGATTTGGCCGGCAAAGCTCAAGGTGCCCGTGGTCGCGGCGTGAAGCGCGTGGGCGACGAAACTCGTGGTGAGCGCCAGCAGCAGGCGCAGGGGCTTGGTCTTCATCAGTCGGTGCTCTGGCGTTCAGTTGTAGGTGAGGGTGACGGTGGCCGTGCTGGCGAGCGTGCCTTGGCTGACCGTGCCGTTCTTGTGATAGGCCGCGCCGAGCGGCAATACCGCACGATTGCCGGAGACCTTCAGCGTGCGCGTGTGGCCGGTGCCATTGGCGGGAATGGTCTGGTTAACCCCATTGATGCGTGAGTACAGCCACAGCGCCACGCCGCTGGCAGTGCCGGTGTTGGCGAAAAGCGCGGTATTGCCGGGCGCAGGGCTGCCGGAAAAGCTGAAGGTCACATTGGTTGCATCGCTGCAGTTCGCACTCAGCTCGAAGTGGCGCGCACCTGCGAATGTGGCGGTTTGGAAGGTGCTCACCTTGACGGGGTCAAGCGTGATCGTGCGGTTGACGTCACCGGCCGCCAGATCGCAGGTGGCAGCAGGCCTGACGAAGCGAACCGCGTTGCCGAGCCGTAGCAGCATGTTCGGCTCCGTATGCCACGTTGATCTGAAGATGTCTCCGCTCTTTATAACTCCGGTTGTGACTGGTCCGATTTTGTAGAACGCGGCCTCTGCGTTGGTGAGCGTCGGCCATATGCCGGGCGCCGAGAGCGCACTTTGACTGTGTATTCCATAGGGATTGGTCAGGCCCCGGGCGTCCTTGATGAAAATGCGAATGCCAATGCCCGGGACCTCGGTGTGATAGGCCAGGGTGGCCGGGTCTTTGATGTCCGGGTATTTTCCAATGATCGTGGCCTGGGTGACGGTCGGGCAATAGATGAGGAGGCTGGGCCCCGTGCCGCTGAACGGCTGTCGGGTGATCACGCTGCCCACGGGCAGGCTGTCGGGCACGGTGATTGTCGCCGCAAGGGTGAGGGTATGGGTGGTGGCCATGGGGTATCTGTCGCACTCCGCATGAGCGGCGAGTGGCAGGCCAAGGCCCAGCAGTGTCGACAGGCGTATGATCGAATGCTTCATGATGAGCCTCGGGAAAAGAGTGGGTCGGTCACGACGGGCCGAGCGGCCGTGGCGTTACCGGGCGCGCATGTGCCGGCGTGCAGGTGCCGCAGGCGCTGTGGAGCAGGGAGAGCGGGCTGCTGGCCCGTGCCGTAGGTCAACCGGCACAGGGTTTCAGTGTGGGCGCCCCACCTGACCGTCAGTTGCCCGTGGGGGCGAGACACGCGCACAAAGGCCTTGCCACCCTGGCCGACCACCCCCACGCTGGCACCGTCTTCGTCGAACACATCCGAACCGAACGGCAGCGGGCTGCCATCCTCGCGCACCGCCGTGATCAGCAACGCCTGGCCGCTGACGGTCTCGAACTGCAGCTTCACCACCGCACCGGCGCGTGGCGCCACGTTCTGCGAAGCGCTCTTGAGTTCCACGTCGACGGACAGGTCCTTGGGGTCGAGTTCGACGACGTTCTGGCGGTAGGGTGTGAGATGAGGCACCACGGCGAAGCCGCTCTGGCCGATCCGGGCACTGTGGTTGCCGTTGATGCGCGCGCCCACCGCGTCCGGTACCTGAACGATGCCCAGGGTATCGCCCAGCTCCGGGGCAAAGGTCACGCCGCCCGGGTGGGCGACAATCCCGCCCGTCATGCCGACGGAGGTCGAACGGTATGCATCGCTTTGGCCATAGCCGGCGGACAGTACCCCATGACCTGTCTGGTATTTCACGTCGGCACTGGTGGCGCTGCGGCCGCCGGCTCCGCTGGCACTCACGGCATAGCTGAGTTCGCCACGCTCGCCATTGCTGCCACCCAAGCTGATGCGCTCACCGCTGTTGTGGTCACCACGGTAGAGCGTGGTGGTCAGGCTCGGTGCGCGTGCGCCGCCGCCCAGTGGCAGGCTCAGGGTCAAGTCCACTTGCTTGTCGACCCGCTCACTCAGCAAGTCGCGGCTGCGCTGTACGCTGACGGTGTAGTGCAGGCGCTTCCAGCTGCCGCTGTAACCGCTGGTGAACGTCAGGTTGCCATCGCTGCGGTTCCAGTAGTGTTGCGCGGAGCCGGTCAGGTACACCGAGCCGTTGCCCAGGCTTTGGTTGAGGCTCAGGTCCATCCTGTCGCGCAGGCGCGAGACGCTTTCGCCCTTCAAACCGTCGATGGCGAGGCCGCGAATGCGTGCGGCATCGCCCATGTCGAGGAAGCCTGCGGTGGAGTACCGGTACGCGCCCAGTGCAAAGTGGGTGCCGGTATCGGCGAAGTTCTTGCTGTAGCGCAGTTGCACGCTTTGCCCTTCACGCGAGCCCTGGCCCGGCAGTTGCGCAACGGAGTGGGTCAGGTCGAACGACAGCGCGCCGAGAGGGGTATTGAAAGCCGCGCCGAGCAACTGCGAGTGGTAGTCGTCGGCCAGCACCATACCGGTGTAGCCGGTCAGCAGGTTGTTCAGGCCCTGCTGGAAGGTTGCCTGCAGCAGCGTCGGTGCGTGGCGCAGGCCGACTTCATCCAGTTGGCCAAGGCTGATGGCGTACTGGTAATGGCCGGGTCGCAGCAGGTGGGTATTGGCGGCGAACGGCACGACGAACGTGCGGACCCGGCCGTCGGCCTCGGTAATCGTGACATCGAGGTCGCCGCCATATCCGGTGGCAAACAAATCGTCGAGGACGAACGGGCCGGGCGCTACCGATACCTCGTCCAGCAACACGCCGCGTTGCCGCACGCTGACTCGTGCGTTGGTCTCGGCCACGCCGCGTACCACCGGGGCAAAACCGCTCTGCGAGTCAGGCAGCATGCGGTCATCGCTGAACAGGCTGGCACCGCGCAGGCGCACGCTGTCGAACAATGCGCCGGGGGTGTAGATTTCGCCCACCATCAGTTGGGCCTGCAGTGGGCCGACTTCGCGCTGCACATACGTGGCGCTGCGTTGATAACCCGAGGCCAGGCGGGTGCGGGTGTAGTTGCCGTTGTGGCGCCAGTGCCAGTCGCCCAGGTTGAGGCCTGTGTTCAGGCCCAGGTAGCTGGAACCCAAGGAGCGACCGCCCGAGCGCGTGGCAAAGGTGTTGAGGTTATAGCGCACAAAGGCGGCATCGATGCCGCTGTCCCAGTGTTGCGGGTCGACATAGCCTCTCGGCTGGCGCGCCAGGTAAATGTGCGGCACTTGCAGGTCCAGGCGGCCTTCTCCAGGGTCAAAGTGGCTGCTGGCGCCGGGCAGGTCCGTGGCGATGTCGGCGCAATCGGAGGAAGGTGTTGTCGCGGTGATGCCAAACCTCAGCAGCGCGTCATGCGCCAGGCAAACCTGTGCCGACTTCTGGCCCTCTACCGCTGCGAATGGCAAGGTCTCGCGCCCTATCCACTGGCCGTTGAGGTAGACCTCGGCGCGATAGCTGCCGGGCAGCACGACATTGCCGCTATTGAAGCGTGAGACGTCCACCTGCAGGCCCACTGCGCCGTCTGGAAAAAACGCCGGGTTGAATTCGACCTGCTCGGCAGCGTGGCAGCCCATGGCATGGGCACTCCCCACCAGTAACAGGCCGCGCACCGAGCGCTTCAAGCGACGGTGTCTTACCGAGACTGTCTTCAAACTCATGTTCAATGTACCCAAACAATTGCGATGCAAATTTCGGCATGGGGAGCCCCTGCCCGCATGGATGGGCTTGAACCGAAGGTGTGTGATGCAGTGGGCCGCCTGCTTGCACAGGCGATGGCGCCAGTTGCCGGCTATGTCGCAAGGCCCGTCATGGCCAGGCCTCGGCGCTGTGGGGGACCTTTACGCCAAAATCGTCGAGCGTCTGGAACTCGATGGTGATCGCTGCGTCGTCCGATGGCGGCATGAGCGTCGGCAGCGCAAAGCGATTGTGGCCGCCAGGCACCACCATGTTCTCGGCGCCGGTTGCCCCGGGGGCGCGGGTATGGCGTTGCCCCGAGGCCTGCACATCGATCTGTTCGAACGTCACGTGATAGGGCGTCGGGTTATAGACTTCCAGGGCCTGGCCCTGCGCGGTGGATACGCGGCGCCATTGCAGCTTTCCAGGGGCTGCGTCGACGGCATATGGCAGGGCATGCGGGCGAAAAAACAGCTTGATGCGCGAGCGAAAGGCGAGCTGCAACTGGTTGCCCTGCTGGGCGCCATGGGATTGCGCAGGCACCTCCAGCAGGTTGAACCAGAACAGGCTTTCCTGCGTCGATGGCAAGGTTTCGCCGGTATAGGCCAGGCGCACCACCTGCTGCTTGCCGGGTTCCATGCGGAAAATCGGCGGCGTGGCGACAAAGGGATGCCCGCCAGGTCTGGCGTTGAATGTTCGTCGCCATTGTCCAGCCACGCCTGGACCAGCACCGGCGCCTCATTGTTGCTTTCCAGCCTGACCGTCACCTCGTTGGCCTCTTGCGGGTAAATCACCCGCGTGCCGTTGATGACCACGCTGGCTTGCACCGTGGTGGGGCTCAACAGCGTGCAAAGCAGCAGTGCGTGGAAAACAGAAATGGCATGCATAGGGTTATTCGCCAGTGGAGGCCAGGTCGACCGAGTGCTGTACGCGGGCGCCAAAGTCGCTGACGGTGGTGAACTCGACCCTCACCGCATGGCTTGGATGTTTGCGCAACTGGGGCAAGACAAAGCGTTTTACATCGCCGGCCGGCCGCAACAGGCTGTCGTTGGCCGCCTGGTTCGGCGCCTTGCTGAAGCGCTTGCCTGCGCTGACCAAATCCACCGATGCGAGGGAAATATGGTACGGCGTAGGGTTGGTGGCTTGCAGGGCGAACCCCTGCTCATGGGCCACCAGCTGCCACTGCAGTTTTGCCGCCGCGCCCGCCACCGGGTAAGGCAGCGACGACGGCCGCAGGAACACCCGCAAGCGCGTGCGGAACGACAATTGGATCTGGTTGTTCTGCGCGGCCTGCGCGGACAGCGGCGGCACTTCCAGCACGTTCAGCCAGAACAGGCTTTCGCGATCGGTGGGCAGCGGCTCGCCGGAATAGCGCAGGCGCAGTGCCTGTTGCTGGCTGGGCTCGATACGGAACAGCGGCGGCGACAGCGTGAACGGCGAGTGTGCGGTCGCTGGCGTCGAGTGTCGATCGCCCGTATCCAGCCAGGTTTGTACCAGCGTCGGGCGGTTTCCCTTATTCTCCAGGCGCACCACGACCTCCTGCTGTTCGGCCGGGTAGATGACTCGTGTGCCGTGGACAATTACGCCGGCCTGGACGGGGGGCACCCACAGCGAGGTGCCTGCCAATACATAGCAGGCGAGCGCAAGGGGGGTGAGGATGTTCATCATGTGCGATCTCTTCGAACCTTGTGCGACGAGCTACTCGGCGTACTCGACCATAAAGCCGACGCGGGTCTTGACCGCGCCTTCGGTGGCGGCGCCGCTGGCATACAACTGGGCCGCCAGGGGGATGACGGCCTGGTTGTCGACAATCACCACACCTTCGGATTTTTCGCTGTAGACGTTGATGGCCGTACCGTCGCGGCGGGTGACTTCCACCTGCACGTTCTTGGCGTTGGTGATGTCGTCGGGGTCGTCATGACCGTCGATGTTCAAGCGCCCGCTGGCGACGTCGATGGCCGGGCTGGTCGGGTCAAAGGCGATCATGGCGGTGCGCCCGTTGGTGCAACTGGCCTCACCCGGTGCGCCAATGCGAACGGTGAAACCGGTAAGGTTGGAGCGGCTGCCCGCCGTGGCCAGGCGTGAGGCGCTGACGCCGCCCAGGTTGACGTTCTTGACCACTGCGCCAGTGCCCGATGCGGCGCTTTCGACTGTGCACGTCACGTCGGACACCAGGCCGTTGAAATGAATAACGCCGTCTGTGGCGTGCGCGGTTGGCGAGGTCGCGGCGGTAAAGGCGAGTGCGGCCGCAAGAGTGGAGAGAGCAGTGAGGTTCATCGTAAGTCCAGTCGTCAGATAAGGAGTGTTCCGCCTGATTAATGAACTCGGGTTTCCCTCAAGTGGCGGTGCAGATAATTTGTATCAAAAGGTGAATCCGCTCTATAGAGAACCCACGAGTTGCTCTTCGTGATTGTTCGAAATCCTGTTGTTTTGTTTGTTTTTTTTGAGGTTGTATTTCTGTATATCAGTCATTTACTAGGAATTTTCCTTCAGTACTTACTGTAAGCAAGAGCACCAATTAGTGCGTCCTTGTATTGATCCCTATAGGTCGCTGAGCTATACCGGGCTCACCGAATGTGTGCAGTGCTGCATTGACCTGTGTGGGGCTTCTATGCGTACTTCAATTTCCACTGCGTATACCGTCATGTTGCTGGATGACCATGAAATGGTTCGGCAAGGCATTGAGCTGAGCCTGAGCAAAGAATCGGATATCGAGGTGATCGGTTCCTTCGGAACGGGCCAGCAACTGCTGGAGGCGCTTTCTCGGCGACGCGCGGATGTGGTGGTCATGGACTTCGCCCTGGCACCGTCGGACATTGATGGCCTCAGCCTGATCAGTGCCTTGCACAGGCGTTTCGTCAGTTGCAGGCCGTTGGTGGTGTCGTCGCACTACACGCCAGCCACCGTCTCATTGTCGTTGAAGGCCGGATGTTGGGGCATCCTGGGCAAAACCCAGAATCTGGCTGATCTGGTCACGGCCATTCGAACCGTTGCCCAGGGCCGTATTTATCTGCAGCCCACTATGATGCCCGCCTTGCAGGGCATGCAGTCAGTGCTTGAGTTTGCGCATAACGATCTGGACTTCTCGGAGCCTGTGCAATTGAGTGCCTGCCTGACTCCCAAAGAGCAGGAAGTGTTGCGCTGTTTTCTCGATGGCATGTCCGTCAGTTCGATTGCGGCCAAGTTCTCGCGCAGTGCAAGTACCATCAGCACGCAAAAACAATCGGCGTATCGAAAGCTCGGTATTACCAGTGACAGTGAACTGTTCAAGTTCACTCAGCAGTTCGGTAAGCCGGCATGAGTGCCGGTTAAAGTCGATCGTCCAGATAACGCAGCGCCAAACGTTGTGTCGCCTGCCGTGCCGGCGGCAACAGGTGGGGCGCCACCAGCATCATGATCTGGTACACCACCACCTGCACCTCGCCTCGGCGGTCGAGAATCCGTTGATAGTCCAGGGAGAACAGCAGGGTCATGGTGATCTGCTCCACCAACTGCCCGAGCGCTTGGGTATCACTGACCAATTGCCCTGCCGCCTGGAGCCGGGCCAGTAACGACGCGAGGGTGCGCTTGAGCGCCGTGAGCAGGCTGCGAATGCCTTTGGCCAGCTTCGGCAGACGCCCGGCCAGGTTCGACAGGTCCTGGAACAAGAACCGGTAATGGGCCATGCGCTCCACGATCAGGTGCAGGAACAGCCAGTAATCCTGGGCCTCCAGCTGCGCATCCGGCGGCGGGTCGAGCAGCGGTGCCAGCTCGTTTTGAAAGCGCTCGAACAGCCCGAGCACCAGGGGCTCCTTGCCATGGAAGTGGTAGTAGAGGTTGCCGGGGCTGATCCCCATTTCATTGGCCACCTCCATGGTCGACACGTTCGGCTCGCCCTTGTGGTTGAACAACTGCAGGGCACATTCAAGGATACGGTCGCGGGTCTTCATCCAGTCTTCTTAATGTGATCGTTGAGCTCAGCGCACGCGCACATAGGTGCCCGGCGCCGCTTCCATCGGTGGGTAATTCTGGTTGCCCAGGGCGGTCAGGGTTTCGCGTTGCGCGCCCGAGCGTTGCTGGATCCATGCCAGCCACTGCGGCCACCAGCTGCCTTCGATGTGGCTGGCGTCGTAGTACCAGGCGCGCGGGTCGCTGCTCAGCTTGGGGTTTTCGACGTAGTTGGCCTTGGGGTTGCCCGGCGGGTTGAGGATGCTCTGGATATGCCCGCTGTTGGACAGCACGAAACGCCGCTCGCCGCCCAGCAGTTGCGTGGAGCGATACACCGCATCCCACGGTGTGATGTGGTCGTTGATCCCGGCCACGCTGAAGCTGTCCACGGTGACCTTCTGCAGGTCGATAGGCGTGCCGCACACCTCCAGGCCGCCGGGATGGCTCAGCGGGTTGTGCTTGAAGAAGTCCAGCAGGTCGCCATGCAGCGCGGCGGGCAGGCGCGTGTTGTCGTTGTTCCAGTACAGGATGTCGAACGCCGGCGGTTCCTTGCCCAGCAGGTAGTTGTTGATCCAGTAGTTCCAGATCAGGTCGTTGGGGCGCATCCAGGCGAACACCTTGGCCATGTCGCGGCCGTCCAGCACGCCTTGCTGGTAGGAGCGGCGCTTGGCGGCTTCCAGGGTCTGCTCGTCGGCGAACAGCGTGGCGGGGCTGTCGATCTGGCTGTCCAGCAGGCTCACCAGGTAGCTGGCGCTGGAGATGCGGCGCAGCTGGCGCTTGGCTTGCAGGTGGCCTTGCAGGGCGGCGATGGTCAGGCCGCCGGCGCAGGCGCCCATCAGGTTGACCTCGCGGGCGCCAGTGATCGCCCGGCAGACGTTGAGTGCTTCTTCCAGCGCCGCCACATAGGTGGATAGCCCCCATTCGCGGTGGCGCACATCCGGGTTGCGCCAACTGACCATAAAGGTCTGCAGGCCATTCTTGAGGGTGTATTGCACAAAACTGTTGGCCGGGCTCAGGTCGAAGATGTAGTACTTGTTGATCTGCGGCGGCACGATCAGCAGCGGTTTGGCGTACTGCTTTTCGCTCATCGGCTTGTACTGGATCAGCTCCAGCAGTTCATTGCGAAACACCACCGCGCCCGGGGTGGTGGCGACGGTCTTGCCCACTTCGAACGCGTGCTTGCTGACCTGGCGCGGCAGGCCGTTGTTGTGCAGCAAGTCCTCGAACAGGTTACTCACGCCACGCACGACACTGTTGCCGCCGGAATTGAGCAGTTCCTTGACCGCCAGCGGGTTGAGCAGGGTATTTGACGGGGACACCGCATCGTTGAGCAGGGCAAACGCGAAGTGCGCGCGGGCCCGGTCATCGTCATTCAGCGCGCTATCGTCGATCCACTGGCGGGTCTGCTTCTGCCAGCTCAAGTAGGCTTGCAGGCTGCGTCGGTAGAACGGATTGAGTGTCCAGGTCGGGTCGACGAAGCGGCTATCGCGCGGGTTGGGCTCGTGCACGGTTTCGCCGAGCAGCACACGGCCGAGTTGGCCGCCGAGGGCCAGGGCGTGACGGGCGGTATGCACAGGGTTGCGCAGGCCATGAACGGCGACGCTGCGCAGCGTGGACAGCAGATCCCGGCCACGCAGGCCGGTGATCGCATTTTGCGCATTGATGAACGCGGCCGGGGTGGGCGCCGGGTTCGTCACGGGTCTTTCTCGCATGAGCCAACACTCCTTCGTCACAAGCGATCAACAGGCACGCCAATTCAGAACCATAGTCGGTTCCTGGCAAGTTGCGCGGCGGTGTGGTCCTTACACTGCCGGTCGTGGATGAATCACGGCGCGCAGGCGCTCTTCCTCGAGAAACTTCATGATGATCGGGGCAACGGCCTCGGCCCGGGTAATCAGGAACAGGTGGCCGTCATCGATGATGTGCAACTGTGCGTTGGGAATGCGCCAGGCGAGCATGCGCATGTTGATCAGCGGGATCAGCGGGTCGTCGTCCCCGGCCAGTACCAGGGTGGGCTGGCGGATCTTGTGCAGCCAGTGGATGCTGGTCCAGCCCACGCCGGCGAACAGCTGCCAGTAGTAGCCCAGCTTGCCGGCCGAACGCACTTTGCTCGCATGTTCGGCGGCCAGCTTGGAATCGCGGCGGAACGAGCCGCCATAAATCATCGGCGCGATGCGCACCACGTGGGACGGTTGGATGTAGCGGCGGGGGCTCGCCATCAGCCACAACACCTTTGGCTTGCCCGGCACCATAAAGGCGCCGGCGGCGGTCGCCGCCAGGATCAGCTTTTTGCAGCGCTCCGGGTAGTCGTAGGCGAACTGTTGCGCCAGCGCCCCGCCCCAGGACACACCCACCGCATTCACCTGGCCATAGTCGAGGTAATCGAGCATGCGCGCGGTGAGCTTGGCCAGGCCGGGAAAGCGATAGGGCCGCTTGGGCGTCGAAGAGCCACCCACGCCAGGCACGTCGAAGGCGATCACTTCCAGGTCCGGGTCCAGGGCCTGGACGAACGGAAACACCAGCTCAAGGTTGGCGCCGATGCCGTTGAAGATCAGCAGTGGCGTCAAGTGTGGCTTGCCCGGGCGTACCGCCGTGCGAATGGTCTGGCCATCCAGGTCGATGGTGCGAAAGATGAACGGTTGCGGCATGGGGGAGCCCTTCGATAGGTGCTTCAATCCCTGTAGGAGCAAGCTTGCTCGCGAAGGTCGTCAACGATAACGCGGGATAGCTGATGTCCCGTGTTGATCTTGAGCCTTTCGCGAGCAAGCTCGCTCCTACAGGACTAGCGTTCATGCACATAGGTACCCGGCGCCGCTTCGGCTGCAGCGTACGTCTTGTTGCCTAATACTGTCGGAGCCTTCTTCAACTTCCCCGCCCGTTCCGCCTGCCAGGCCTGCCAGTGCAGCCACCAGGAGTCGGTGTGCTTGGTCGCATTTTCCTGCCATTCCAGCGGCTTGCCCGCCAGGCTGTCGCTGGTCTGGTAGCGCGCCTTGGGGTTGCCGGGCGGGTTGAGGATGCTCTGGATATGCCCGCTGCTGGACAGCACGAACTCCACCTTGCCGCCAAACAACTGCGCCGATTTGTAGCACGACTGCCACGGTGTGATGTGGTCATTGGTGCCGGCCAGGGAGTAGATGTCGGCGGTGACCTGCTTGAGGTCGATGGGGGTGCCGCACACTTCCAGGGCGTTGGCGCGTACCAGCGGGTTGTTCTTGAACAGCTCGATCAGGTCGCCGTGGAAAGCGGCCGGTAAACGTGTGGTGTCGTTGTTCCAGAACAGGATGTCGAACACCGGCGGCTCGTTGCCCAGCAGGTAGTTATTGACCCAGTAGTTCCAGATCAGGTCGTTGGGGCGCATCCAGGCAAATACCTTGGCCATGTCACGGCCTTCCAGCACGCCGGCCTGGTAGGAATGGCGCTTGGCCGCTTCCAGGGTTTGCTCATCCACAAACAGCGCCACCTGGGTGTCCAGGGTGGTGTCCAGTACGCTTACCAGCAGGGTCAGGGCGTTGACCTTCTTTTCGCCCAGCGCCGCGTAGTGGCCGAGCAGCGCGGTGCAGGTGATGCCGCCGGAGCAGGCGCCGAGCATGTTGACGTCTTTGCTGCCGGTGATCGCCGTGACCACGTCGACCGCTTCCTTGAGCGCCTCGATATAGGTCGACAGGCCCCACTCACGCTGGGCCTTGGTCGGGTTGCGCCAACTGATGATAAACGTCTGTTGGCCATTGCGCAGGCAGAAGCGCGCCAGGCTCTTATCCGGGCTCAGGTCGAACACATAGAATTTGTTGATCTGCGGCGGTACTACCAGCAGCGGGCGTTCGTGCACCTGCTCGGTGATCGGTTTGTACTGGATCAGCTCCAGCACGTCATTGCGAAACACCACTGCGCCTTCTGTGGTGCCCAGGGACTTGCCGACTTCAAAGGCGTCCATATTGACCTGGCTCGGCATACCGCCGTTGTGCACCATGTCCTTGGCCAGATGGGACAGACCGTCGAGCAGGCTTTTGCCGCCGGTCTCAAAAAAGCGCTTCACCGCCGCCGGGTTGGCCGCGCTGTTGGTGGGGGCCATGGCTTCGGTCATCAGGTTGATCACGAAGTGGCCGCGGCTGATGTCCTGCTCCGACAGGTTGCTGTCGCCGATCCAGTCGTGCAGCTCCTTGCGCCACGCCAGGTAGGTTTGCAGGTAACGTTTATAGAGCGGGTTCTGGCTCCAGGCCGGGTCGTGGAAGCGACGGTCGTCGCTTTCCGGCGTCAACGCGGATTTGCCGAACATCACATTTTTCAACTCGATGCCAAAATGTGCGACGTGCTTGACGCTGTGCAACGGTTGCTTGATGGCTTGGGTCAGCACCATCTTGGCCGAGGCCAGTAAATCCTTTTTGCGTAACGCGATGATCGGGTTCAGCCCCAGGGTGTTTTCCGAGGCCTGGCGTTTCAAGTCATCGTTGTTCTTGTTACTCATCTACGACGCTCCATTGTCCGGAAGACGAGTACCGGGTACCGCTGTGGACCAAGTTTAGATACACAACACAAGCCTGGTACTGCGACTCGGGTGACCGTTGATACCGCATCGTCAAATGCAGGGAACTTGCCAGTTCCATTGGTTACCCGAGTTTAATTTTTTTCGCAAGCGGGCCAATCGTTGGCCACGCGACAGGGCATTCAAGCAAATGAAATTAGAAAATGCCCTCTAAAGAGCAAGACGCCTGGGCTAGAGCATCAGCCGCACGACCGACGCATTCGGATCGCGGGTTTTGCCGGCGGCCTTGAGCTCGGCGAGATAATCGGCCCACAGCGCGTCCTGACGCACGGCCAGTTGGTAGAGGTAGTCCCAGGTGAACAGTCCGCTGTCATGGCCGTCGTCGAAGGTCAATTTCAGTGCGTACTGACCGGCCGGTTCGATACGGGTCAAGCGAACGTTGAGTTTGCCGAATTGCAGGATGGGTTTGCCGTGGCCCTGCACCTCGGCGGAAGGCGAGTGCACGCGCAGCAGTTCGGCGGGCAACTGGTAAACCTCGTCGGGACCATAGGTGAGGCCGAGGGTGTTGGAGGTTTTGTGCAAATTAACAGCGGTGGGGAATTTTGGCATTGGGAGACACCTTGGGCTGTAAGCTACAAGCCGCAAGTTGAGTGTGTTCAGCTTGCGGCTTGTAGCTTACAGCTTGCGGCTTACAGAATGTATCGCGACAGGTCTTCGTTCTGCGCCAATTCGCCCAAGTGGCGGTTGACGTAGTCGGCGTCGATCTTGATCGCTTCGCCATTCTGCGAACCGGCCATGTCGCCGGCGCTGAAGGACACTTCCTCCAGCAGGCGCTCAAGCAAGGTGTGCAGGCGACGGGCGCCGATGTTTTCGGTCTTTTCGTTGACCTGCCAGGCGATCTCCGCCAGGCGCTTGATACCGTCCGGCTGGAACTCGATGCCCAAGCCTTCGGTTTTCAGCAGCTCGCGGTATTGCTCGGTGAGCGAGGCGTGCGGTTCGCTGAGGATGCGCTCGAAGTCGCCTGGAGTCAGCGCCTTGAGTTCCACACGAATCGGCAGGCGGCCTTGCAGCTCCGGCACCAGGTCGCTTGGCTTGCTCAGGTGGAACGCACCGGAGGCGATGAACAGGATGTGGTCGGTCTTGACCATGCCCAGTTTGGTGTTGACGGTGCACCCTTCGATCAACGGCAACAGGTCGCGCTGTACACCTTCGCGCGAGACGTCGACACCGCCGGAGTTACCGCGTTTGGCAACTTTGTCGATCTCATCGATAAACACGATGCCATGTTGTTCGACCGCTTCGAGGGCCTTGGCCTTGAGCTCCTCCTCATTCACCAGGCGCCCGGCTTCTTCGTCGCGCACCAGTTTCAGCGCTTCCTTGACCTTGAGCTTGCGGCTTTTCTTTTTGCCCTTGCCCATGTTGGCGAACAGGTTCTGCAACTGGCTGGTCATTTCTTCCATGCCAGGCGGCGCGGAGATGTCGATGCCTGCGACCTCGGCGACTTCGATCTCGATTTCCTTGTCATCCAGCTGGCCTTCGCGCAGGCGCTTGCGGAACAGCTGGCGGGTGTTGGAATCGGACGACGGTGAGGCGTCTTCGTTAAAGCCCATGCGCGCCGGTGGCAGCAGGGCATCGAGGATGCGTTCTTCGGCGGCGTCTTCGGCGCGATGGCTGACCTTGGTCACTTCCTGCTCGCGCAGCATCTTCAGGGCAGCATCGGCCAGATCACGGATGATCGACTCGACGTCACGGCCCACATAGCCGACTTCGGTGAACTTGGTCGCTTCGACCTTGATGAACGGTGCATTGGCCAGCTTGGCCAGGCGCCGGGCGATTTCGGTTTTACCGACACCGGTCGGGCCGATCATCAGGATGTTCTTGGGCGTTACTTCAACGCGCAGTTCTTCGGGCAGTTGCATCCGGCGCCAGCGGTTACGCAGGGCAATGGCAACGGCGCGCTTGGCATCGTCCTGGCCGATGATATGGCGGTTGAGTTCATGGACGATTTCGCGGGGAGTCATGGACATAGTGTTTGGCGGCCTCAAGCGGGAATAAGCAGTGGCTTATTCAGCGAGGTCCTGCTCCTCAATGGTGAAGTTGTGGTTGGTAAACACGCAGATATCGCCAGCGATACCCAATGCGGTCTCGACGATTTCCCGGGCCGACAGGTCGGTTTTCTTCAGCAGCGCGCTGGCCGCCGCCTGGGCATAACCACCGCCGGAACCCATGGCGATCAGGCCATGTTCAGGCTCAACCACATCGCCGTTGCCGGTGATGATCAGGGACGCGTCTTTGTTGGCCACGGCCAGCATGGCTTCCAGACGGCTGAGGGAGCGGTCGGTGCGCCATTCTTTGGCGAGTTCGACTGCGGCGCGTACGAGGTGGCCCTGGTGTTTTTCCAGCTGGCCTTCAAAACGCTCGAAGAGGGTGAAGGCGTCGGCGGTGGCGCCGGCAAAGCCTGCGAGCACCTGGCCGTGGTACAGGCGACGCACTTTTTTGGCGTTGCCTTTCATCACGGTATTACCCAGGGAAACCTGGCCGTCGCCACCCATGACGACTTTGCCGTGGCGACGTACTGAAACGATGGTGGTCAAGGGGAGAGTCTCCACGCAGCGGGGCGAAAATGCCCTGATGGAAACTCATATGGGGGTGGCGGGGGGGATTTCAACCATACGGTCGGTGTACGGACGAGTGGTGTGTACCTGTCCGACATGCACCGAAGACCACCGCTGAGCCATTGTGGGAGCCGGGCAAGCCCGGCTCCCACATTTGTACTGCGTTGACTGAGCGTTACCGGCTCTGGCGTTGTTGTAACAGCAGGTTGCTAAAGCCGGCGCCAGCCAGTTGTTTCTGTGCCACGGTCAGCTGTTCGCGGTTGCTGAACGGGCCGACCAGCACGCGATACCAGGTCGCGTCCTTCACCGTGCCGGACTCCACCGAGACCGTCTGGCCCAGCAGGATGATCTGCGCGCGCACGCGATCCGCATCCGCCTGTTTCGGGAACGAGCCCGCTTGCAGGAAGAACTTGGTCACCGGCGCGGCCTTGGTCGCTGCAACCGGCGGTGCCGGTGGCGGGGTGATCCCGGCCAACGCTGCCTGGGCTCGCGCGGTGTCGATTTTCGCCGCTTCCGCTGGCGTCACCGGCGTGGTCGGCACCTGTGGGGTGGGCAGGGTTTTTTCCGGCACGGCGTCGGGCGGTACGATCACTTCCGATTCCGGCAGCAGCGTGTAGAAGTCGTATTTCGGCTTCACCGGTGCGGTCGGGCTCGGGGCGGTCTTGTTGGCTTCGGCTATTTTCGAGGCCTTCTGCTGTTCCTGTTTGACCCGTTTGACGTCATCGCCCTGGCCTGGGTCCAGTTTCATCAGGAACACGATAAACGCGCCGACCGTAAGGCCGATGGCCATCCACAACCAGCCCGGGATCGGCTTCTTCGCCGGGGCCTGGTAGCGGCTGGCGCCGCGCTTGGGTGCAGGTTTTTCTTGGCGGCCAACTTACATACGCTCCAGAGTTTCCAGGCCCAGCAGTTCCAGGCCTTGCTTGAGGGTCCGTCCAGCCAGTGCAGCGAGGCGCAGGCGACTTTGTTTGTGGGCTTCGTCGTCGGCGCTGAGGATCGGGCAGTTCTCATAGAAGCTGGAGAACAACCCTGCCACTTCGTACAAATAGCTGCACAGGATATGCGGCGTGCCTTTCTCGCCGACGCTGTTCAGCACTTCGCCGAATTGCGCCAGCTTGGCGCCCAGCTCCTGTTCCTGGGGGGCTTCCAGCACGATCTGCCCTTGTACTGCGTTGAAGTCCTTGCCCAACTTGCGGAACACCCCGGCCACGCGGGTGTAGGCGTACAGCAGGTACGGCGCGGTGTTGCCTTCGAAGTTGAGCATCAGTTCAAAGTTGAAGCTGTAGTCGCTGGTGCGGTGTTTGGACAGGTCGGCGTATTTCACCGCGCCAATGCCCACCACGCGGGCGATGTTGCGCAGGTCGGCCTCGGCCAGTTCCGGGTTCTTCTCCTTCACCAGGTTGTAGGCGCGATCCTGGGCTTCGTTGAGCAGGTCGATCAGCTTCACGGTGCCGCCGTCGCGGGTCTTGAACGGGCGGCCGTCGGCGCCGTTCATGGTGCCGAAGCCCATGTGTTCCATGTGCATCGGGTGGGTGACGAAACCGGCGCGGCGCGCCACTTCGAATACCTGCTGGAAGTGCAGGGCCTGGCGCTGGTCGACGAAGTACAGCGCGCGATCGGCCTTGAGCACGCCACTGCGGTAGCGCACGGCCGCCAGGTCGGTGGTGGCATAGAGGTAGCCGCCATCGGCCTTGACGATGATCACCGGCAGCGGCTCGCCGTCGGCGGTCTTGAATGCTTCGAGGAACACGCATTGCGCGCCGTTGCTCTCGACCAGCAGGCCCTTGGCCTTGAGGTCGTTGACCACGTTGACCAGGTCGTCGTTGTAGGCGCTTTCGCCCATCACGTCGGCCATGGTCAGTTTGACGTTGAGCAGTTCGTAGATTTTCTGGCAGTGGGACAGCGAGATCTCGCGGAAGCGGCTCCACAGCGCCAGGCATTCCTTGTCACCCGCTTGCAGCTTGACCACCAGGCCACGGGCGCGGTCGGCGAAGGCTTCGGATTCGTCGAAGCGCTTCTTGGCGGCGCGGTAGAAGTTTTCCAGGTCCGACAGCTCGTTGCTGGTGATCGGGTTTTCCTGCAGGTACGCCATCAGCATGCCGAACTGGGTACCCCAGTCGCCCACGTGGTTCTGGCGGATCACGGTATCGCCGAGGAACTCCAGCACCCGTGCGACGCCGTCGCCGATGATGGTCGAGCGCAGATGGCCCACGTGCATCTCTTTGGCCAGGTTGGGCGCCGACAGGTCGACGACCACGCGCTGGGTGGCGCCGGCCTTGTACGCGCCGACCTTGGCATCGGCCAGGGCAGCGTCCAGGCGCGAGGCCAGGGCCTGGGTGTTCTGGAAGAAGTTGATAAAGCCAGGGCCGGCGATGTCGGCCTTGGTAATGCTCTCGTTGGCCGGCAGCGCCGCGATGATTTTTTCCGCCAGGTCGCGCGGTTTCATGCCAGCGGGCTTGGCCAGCATCATGGCGATATTGCTGGCGAAGTCACCGTGGGTCTTGTCGCGGGTGTTTTCCACCTGGATCGCCGGCGTCAGGCCTTCAGGCAACACACCTTCGTTGACGAGTTGGGTGAGGGCTTGTTGGATCAGCTGGCGAATGGTGTCTTTCATGGTGTTCTCTTTCGACCGCAAGCGGCGGCGCGCGATGCGCAGGTGGAAAAACTGGGCATTATCCGTGGCGAGGGCGGGCTTGCCAACCGTTCCAGACCTGCGGGGCTCTTTAAGGGCATCCTGCCCACTGTAGGAGCGAGCTTGCTCGCGAAAATCGTCAACGACAACGCAGATATTCGGGTTGACGCGGCGCTCCCGGGGTTTTCGCGAGCAAGCTCGCTCCTGCAGGGCTAATACAAATCTACCGGGTCCACATCCAACGACCATCGCACCTGGCGGCCACTGGGCATTTGCTCCAGCGCAAGTAACCAGCTACTTAAGAGCCGATGCAGCGGCGCGCGGGAGGTGGCTTGCAACAGGAGTTGAGCGCGGTATCGCCCGGCGCGGCGCTCCATGGGCGCCGGCACCGGGCCCAGCAATTCGATGCCGCTCAGACCCAGTTCGCCGAGCAAACGTTCAGCGGCACTGCAGGCTTCATCCAAGAACCCTTCGGCCTGCCCCGGTTTGTGGGCTTCGGCGCGCAGCAACGCCAGGTGCGCAAACGGCGGTAGGCCGGCGGAACGGCGCTCGCTCAGGGCCTGTTCAGCGAAGGCAAAGTAGCCTTGCTCGGTCAGTTGGATCAGCAGCGGGTGGTCGGCCAGGTGCGTCTGGATAATCACCTTGCCCGGCTCCTCGGCCCGCCCGGCGCGGCCGGCGACTTGCACGATCAACTGTGCCATGCGTTCGCTGGCGCGAAAGTCACCCGAGAACAAGCCGCCGTCGGCGTCCAGGATCGATACCAGGGTTACTCGCGGAAAGTGATGCCCTTTGGCAAGCATTTGCGTGCCCACCAGAATGCACGGCTGGCCTTTCTGGATGGTGGCAAACAGCTGGTTCATTGCGTCCTTGCGCGAGGTGCTGTCGCGGTCGACCCGCAACACCGGGTAGTCCGGGAACAGAATGCCCAAACGCTCCTCGGCACGCTCGGTGCCCGCGCCCACGGGGCGCAGGTCGACTTTGCCGCACTGCGGGCAATGGCGCGGTACCCGTTCCACATGGCCGCAGTGGTGGCAACGCAGCTCGCCATGGCGCTGGTGCACGGTCATGCGCGCATCGCAGCGCTCGCATTCGGACATCCAGCCGCAATCGTGGCACAGCAACGTCGGCGCAAAGCCGCGCCGGTTGAGAAACACCAACACTTGCTGGCCGGCGGCGAGGGTCTGGCCGATGGCTTGTTGCATCGGCCCGGAGATGCCGCTGTCCAACGGGCGGCTTTTGACGTCCAGGCGCAGGAAACGCGGTTGCTTGGCGCCGCCGGCGCGCTCATTCAGGCGTAGCAGCCCGTAGCGACCGGTGTAGGCGTTGTGCAGGCTTTCCAGGGACGGCGTGGCCGAGCCCAGCACAATCGGGATGTCTTCCTGGCGCGCGCGCACCAATGCCAGGTCGCGAGCGTGGTAGCGCAGGCCTTCCTGCTGTTTATAGGAGCCGTCGTGTTCCTCGTCGATGATGATCAGCCCGGGGTTTTTCATGGGCGTGAACAGTGCCGAACGGGTGCCGATAATAATGTCCGCTTCGCCGTCCCGCGCCGCCAGCCACGACTCCAGTCGCTCACGGTCGTTGACTGCCGAGTGCACCAGGGCGATGCGCGCATTGAAACGCTGCTCGAAACGCGCCAGGGTCTGCGGGCCGAGGTTGATCTCCGGGATCAGCACCAGCGCCTGTTTGCCGGCTTGCAGGGTTTCGCGGATCAGCTGCAAATAGACTTCGGTCTTGCCGCTGCCGGTGACGCCGGCCAGCAGGAACGCGTGGAAGCTGTCGAACCCTGCGCGAATCGCTTCATACGCCGCGCGTTGCTCGGGGTTGAGCGGCAGTTCCGGCTGGGCCAGCCAGTGTTCGTGGCGCGGGTCGGGGGCGTGCTTGCGGATCTCGACCTGCACCAAGCCTTTGGCCAGCAGCAGGTCGAGGCTGTCTTTGCTCAGCATCAGCTTGCTGAGCAACTGATGGGCCACGCCATGGGGATGCTGGGCCAGGGTCGCCAGGGCTTCGCGCTGGCGTGGGGCGCGGGCGATGCGCGGATCGTCAAGACGGGCACCGGGCACCATCGACCAGAAGCGTTCCTGGCGTGCTTCGGCCAGTTCGCCCTGGCGCAGCAATACCGGCAGTGCCCAGCTTAAGGTGTCGCCAAGGCTGTGCTGGTAATACTGGGCGGTCCACAGGCACAGCTTGAACAGCGCGGGCGGCAGCGGCGGCGTGGTATCGAGCATGGCCAGGGCCGGCTTGAGCTTTTCGGCGGGCACTTCGCTGTGATCAGCGACTTCCACCAGGATGCCGATCATCTCCCGCCGGCCAAACGGCACGCGCACGCGCATGCCTGGCTGCAATTGCGCGCGCAGCACGCCAGCCGGGGCCCGATAATCGAACAGGCGGCGCAGGGGCGAGGGCAGGGCTAGGCGCAAAATGGCGTCGGGCACGCGAGGGATCTCATATAAAGGCAGGCAGTGGCGCAGGGGCGGGAGACTAGCAGACCGGCGGTGGAGGTGTCCCGTCTCCGGTATTGGAATGGAGGACTTCCGTGGGGGCCGGGGTTTTCTGATGAAAGGGCGTTTTCAGCCGTCACCGCCGCTTGCGCGTTTAAAAAGGTCTGGTAGAATCCGCGGCCTAATTACGTGCGGTATTCGACAATAGTGTCGAGTGGCGGCACGCTAGCCCGAGGAAGTCACCATGAAAGCCGATATCCATCCAGCGTACGAAACCATCGAAGTTACCTGCAGCTGCGGCAACAAGTTCGAAACTCGCTCGAACCTGTGCAAGCCACTGGGTACTGACGTATGCAACGAGTGCCACCCGTTCTACACCGGTAAGCAGAAAACTCTGGACACCGGCGGCCGTGTACAGCGCTTCGCAGATCGCTTTGGTGCTTTCGGCAAGAAGCCTGCTGCTACTCCAGCAGAGTAAGGCTAAAAAGCCTTATGGGCTTTTGCCAGCTGTTGAAAAAGGCGTCCCTTGCGGGCGCCTTTTTTGTGCCTGCAATTTGGCTGTCGGCCGCTCAGGCCGGAGCATTTTGCCCGGCGCCAGCGGGCCTGGCCCAGGTCGAGGTGCAGCGTGTGGTGGATGGCGACACCGTGCGCCTCAAGGATGGCCGCAGTGTGCGCATGATCGGGCTCAATGCGCCGGAAACCGGCAAGAAGGGCCGTACCGACGAGCCTTATGCCGTCGCTGCCCGACAACGCTTGCAGGCATTGGTGACGGCCAGTGATGGTCGCGTTGGCCTGGTGCCGGGGCGCGAGGGTAAAGACCGCTACGGTCGCACCCTGGCCCACTTGTATGGCGCCGATGGCGAGAATCTGGAGGCGCAACTGTTGGCCGAAGGCCTGGGGTTCCAAGTGGGCGTCGCGCCGAATGTTGATCTTGTGGCCTGCCAGCAGGCGGCCGAAAACAGTGCCCGCACTGCCGGGCTCGGGGTGTGGCGGCAGTCGCCGGTGCTGCATGTGGTGCAGCTCAAGCACTCCGGGTTTGCCCTGGTCAGCGGGCGCGTGAACAAGATCGAACGCAATCGTGGCGGAATCTGGATCGACTTGCAGGGCTCACTGGTATTACGCATTGCACCCGATCTGGCCCGTCAGTTCGACAGCAGCCTGCTCAATGGTCTGCAAGGCAAGACAATCGAGGCGCGCGGCTGGGTGCAGGATCGCGCCGGGCGTGGCGGGCGGAAAAACGACCAGGCGCGCTGGCTGCTGCCACTGACTGATCCGGGCATGCTCAAGCTGACGCAGCGGTAAAAATTGTAGACATTTTTTTATTCAATTGTGAACAGTTAAGCCCTTGTATCCCGTGGGCTTAGACCAAAGTACGGCGCTTTGGGGCCTTGACACTGGTGACTGCCCAGTCTTGTAGGGGCTTTACGACACGAGTATCCTCGGCGGTCCGTCGACCAACAGTAAAAGCGGAATGCCGATATGTCTGATTTGAAATCTGCCGCTCTCGAATATCATGCCCATCCTCGTCCAGGAAAGCTGAGTGTAGAGCTCACCAAAGCCACCGCTACCGCCCGCGACCTGTCGCTGGCCTACAGCCCTGGCGTGGCCGAGCCTGTACGTGAAATCGCCCGTGACCCTGAGCTGGCGTACAAGTACACCGGCAAGGGCAACCTGGTTGCAGTGATTTCCGATGGCACCGCGATTCTTGGCCTGGGTAACCTCGGCCCATTGGCTTCCAAGCCAGTCATGGAAGGTAAGGGCGTGCTGTTCAAGCGCTTCGCCGGCATTGACGTTTTCGACATCGAAGTCGACTCCGAAAGCCCGCAGGCTTTCATCGACACCGTCAAGCGCATCTCCATCACCTTCGGTGGCATCAACCTGGAAGACATCAAGGCACCTGAGTGCTTCGAGATCGAAAAGGCCCTGATCGAGCAGTGCGACATTCCGGTATTCCACGATGACCAGCACGGTACCGCAATCGTTACCGCGGCCGGCATGATCAACGCCCTGGAAATCGCTGGCAAAACCCTGGCTGACGCCAAGATCGTCTGCCTGGGCGCCGGTGCGGCGGCCATCTCGTGCATGAAGCTGATCGTGAGCATGGGCGCCCGTCTGGAAAACATCTACATGGTCGACAGCAAGGGCGTGATCCAGTCCGAGCGCACCGATCTGAACCAGTACAAAGCAATGTTCGCCCACCCGTCCTCCAAGCGCACCCTGGCTGACGCCTTGAACGGTGCCGACGTGTTCGTCGGCCTGTCCGGCCCGAACCTGTTGAGCGCCGAAGGCCTGAAGTCCATGGCGCCCAACCCGATCGTGTTCGCCTGCTCCAACCCTGATCCAGAAATCGCCCCGGAACTGGCCCACGCCACCCGTGACGACGTGATCATGGCGACCGGCCGCTCGGACTACCCGAACCAGGTCAACAACGTACTGGGCTTCCCGTTCATCTTCCGTGGTGCTCTGGACGTTCGCGCCAAGCGCATCAACGAAGAAATGAAAGTGGCGGCCGCCAATGCCCTGCGTGAACTGGCCAAGCTGCCAGTGCCTCAGGACGTGTGCGATGCCTACGGTGGCGCCAAGCTGGAATTCGGCCGTGAGTACATCATTCCGAAACCTATGGATAAGCGCCTGATCACCTTGATCTCCGATGCCGTGGCCAAAGCCGCGATCGAGACTGGCGTGGCCACCCTGCCGTATCCGAAGAACTACCCGCTGCAAAGCGTGGATGATGTGTTCAACGGCTAAACCGTTGTAGCGCGACAACAAAAAGCCCCGGCTCTCGCGAGTCGGGGCTTTTTTGCAGGCTGTTTTCAGGTAGGAGCGAGCTTGCTCGCGAAAATCGTCAACGATGATGGGGGTATCAGGTGCCCCGCGGCGTTTTTGAGTTTTTCGCGAGCAAGCTCGCTCCTACAGCCAAGGCTAAAAGAGATCGATCGGCGCCGCCTCATCCGCCGGCAGCGGGCTGCCCGGTGCAACGCCGTTGCCCAGTTCATTGACCGATGGCGGGGTGTCTTCGCTCTTGAACAGCTCGAAGTACGCGTTCGGCGTGCTTGGCGAGGCAGCACGACCGCTGATCGGGTCGATGCGCAGGCTGAGGATACCTTCCGGCTCCGGCTGGGTATGCAGAGGCTTGTCCTTCAGGGCGGCGCCCATGTAGCTCATCCAGATCGGCAGCGCAACGGTGCCACCGAACTCGCGGTGGCCGAGGCTTTCCGGCTGGTCGTAGCCGGTCCACACGGTGGTCACGTAGTCGGCGTTATAGCCGGAGAACCAGGCATCCTTGGATTCGTTGGTGGTCCCGGTCTTGCCGGCGATATCCGCGCGGCCCAGGGCCAGGGCGCGGCGGCCGGTGCCCTTCTTGATCACGTCTTCGAGGATGCTGTTGAGGATATAGGTGGTGCGGCCATCCACCACACGCTCGGCGACGGCGGGTGCTTGTGGTTCTGTCGGTGGGGCGGCGTTCGTGGCCGGTACTGCGCCTGGGGTTGGCTCGATGGTGATGCCACCGTTGTTCGGCGCCGCCAGGCCATCGGTGGCAGCGACACCGTTGACCACATCGCCGGGCACGCGGGCCGGGTTGGCGGTGAACAGCGTATCGCCATTGCGGCTTTCGATCTTATCGATCAGGTACGGCGTGATCTTGTAGCCGCCGTTGGCAAAGGTGCTCCAGCCGGTGGCGATTTCCATCGGCGTGAGGGTCGCGGTGCCGAGGGCCAGGGACAGGTTCGGCGGCAGGTCCGACTTGTTGAAGCCAAAGCGCGTGATGTAGTCGATGGTCTTGCCCACGCCCATTGCCTGCAGCAGGCGGATCGACACCAGGTTGCGCGACTTGTACAGCGCCTCGCGGATGCGGATCGGGCCGAGGAAGGTGTTGGTGTCGTTCTTCGGGCGCCAGACCTTGTCCAGGTACTCGTCGACAAACACGATCGGTGCGTCGTTGACCAGGCTGGCGGCGGTGTAGCCGTTATCCAGCGCGGCGCTGTAGATGAACGGCTTGAAGCTCGAACCCGGCTGGCGCTTGGCCTGGGTGGCGCGGTTGTAGTTGCTCTGTTCGAAGGCAAACCCGCCCACCAGGGCGCGGATGGCGCCGTTCTGCGGGTCCAGCGACACCAGTGCGCCCTGGGCCAGCGGTACCTGGCTGAATTTCAGGCTGTCGTCTTTCTGGCGTTGCACGCGGATCAGGTCACCCACTTGTGCCACGTCCGACGGCTGCTTGGGAATCGGGCCCATGCTGTTGGTGTTCAGGAATGGCCGTGCCCATTTCATGCTATCCCAGGCCACATGGGCTTCGCCGGTGCGGGTAAGCACCTGCACGCCATCTTTCATCACCTGGGTGACGATCGCCGGTTCCAGGCCACTGATCGTGCGCTGTTTGCCCAGTTCGGCGGTCCAGGCGCTCAGGGTCTTGCCTGGCAGCCGCGATTCCGGGCCACGGTAGCCATGGCGCTGGTCGTACGTGATCAGGCCGGAATGTATCGAATCATTGGCGATTTCCTGCAAATTGCTTGGAACCGTGGTAGTCACGCGGAACCCTTCGGTGTAGGCCTCGCTGCCATAACGACCGACCATTTCGGCACGGGCCATTTCGGCGATATACGGTGCGTTCACTTCCGGTGTCGGGACGTGATAACTGGCGTTCAACGGTTCGGCCACCGCGCTTTCGTAAGCGGCCTGGTCGATTTTGCCCAGCTTGTACATGCGCCCCAGGATCCAGTCACGGCGCTCTTTACTGCGCGCCGGGTTGGCCAGTGGGTTGAAGCGCGACGGTGCCTTGGGCAGGCCGGCAATCATGGCCATCTGCGCCAGGCTCGCGTCACGAATGGACTTGCCGTAATAGACCTGGGACGCCGCTTCGATCCCGTAGGCGCGGTTGCCCAGGTAGATCTTGTTGACGTACAGCTCAAGGATCTCGTCTTTGGTCAGCTGGCGTTCGATCTGCAGGGCCAGCAGGATTTCAGTGGCCTTGCGCGAAAAACTGCGCTCGCTGGTGAGGAAGAAGTTCTTCGCCACCTGCATGGTGATGGTGCTGCCGCCGGACTGGATGTGACCGCTTTTTACCAATTGTGTGGCAGCGCGCACCAGGCTGCTGGGGTCGACGCCATAGTGATTGGCGAAATTATCGTCTTCAGCCGAGAGCAGGGCATTGATGAAGTTGGGGGGAATGTCGGCAAAACGGATCGGTGTGCGGCGCATCTCGCCGAACTCCGCGATCAGTTTTTCATCGCTGCTGTAGACCCGCAGGGGAATCTGCAACTGGATACTTCTGAGGGCCTCTACGGAGGGCAAACCCGGACTAAGGTAGAGATAGGCCCCGCTGAGTACGAGCAGCAGCCCGCAGACGATGGCGACAATGGAGTACCCGAAAAACTTCAGCAGACGAATCAAGGCTTTTGGATTTCCAGAGAAAAGAATGAGTTAGGCGTCGGGGCATGCATGGCAAACGATGGATCAACCCGAGCTGCAGATAAAAAAGCGGGAAAAAACGCTGGGCATTAAAGCATTTTCGGCTCGGGGCGTCATTCGCGGCTCTTCGACAAGTCGACCGAATGCACGGAGTCCAGCGGCAATCAGGCGGTATGACAGGGAAAGCTATAGGGAGTTTTATGGTAAAGGGATTTTTCAGGCGAAAAGCCGACACCCTGTTGGGTATCGACATCAACGACACCGGCATCCGGCTGGTTGAGCTGGGGCGCTCGGCCAGCGGTTACCGCGTCCAGGCCTACGCCACGCAGGACCTGCCCACGCGTGCCGTCGTGGAGGGCACATTGCTGGACCTTGAAGGGGTGGGGCGCACGCTGCACGCCGCATTATTGCGTATGCAGACCTCGGTGCGCGGCGCTGCGGTCGCGGTGGCCGGCGCCTCGGTCATCACCCGGGAGATCGAGTTGGAGGCGGGGCTCACCGACGACGAGATGAGCTGGATGATCCAGATGGAGGCCGAGCAGTACATTCCCTATCCGCTGGATGACATGGCCCTCGACTTTCAGGTCCAGGGCCGTTCGCCCCAGGACCCCGCTCGGGTCGAGGTGCTGATGGCAGCCTGCCTGAAGGCGCATGTGGAGGCCCGCGAGGCGGTTCTGGCCCTGGCCGGGCTGGTGCCAGAGGTGGTGGACATCGAAGCGTTTGCATTGGCACGCGCTTGCAGTCAGGATTTCGCCAGTTTCACGCCGGGCGATCAGCTCGATAGTGCACAATGGGCCGTGGATGCCCACGGGATGGGAATTGCCTGCGGGCTGGCCCTGAGGAGTTTCGCTTGAAGACACGAATCAACCTTTTGCCCTGGCGCCAGGCGCTGGCGGAGCGGCGGCGCAAATATTTCCTGGCGTTTCTGCTGGCATTCAGCGCTATGGCGCTTGCGGCCGTATGGCTGGCGGATCAGGTGATCGATCAGGCGATTGATCGGCAGGTGACGCGCAATGACCATCTGAGCAAGGAGGGCGACGTGCTCGATGCGCGCATCAGGACCATCGACGACCTGCAGGCGCAAAGCCAGCAATTGGCAGAGCGCATGAAGGTCGTGCAAGACCTGCATGATGGCCGCTCGTCCGGTGCCCAGTTGCTGGATCAACTGGCGCGCGCGGTACCCGACGGCGTGCATCTGCACGAAGTGGTGGCGAAGGGCAACACACTGAGTATCAGTGGCAGTGCCGAGTCCGGCCAGGACATCGCTCAACTGATGCGCCGCCTGGAGGCTTCTCAAGGCGCTCACGCCACTCGGTTGCAGCATGTGCGTACCGAAGGCGTGCGCGGTAACAATGAGTTTCAACTGATGGTGCGCCAGGGAGAGTCCTCCGAGGCCCAGCCATGAGCCTGCCCAGGCTCGAGTTTTCCGCGCTTGCTCACAACGCCGTACAATGGCCCTGGCCTGGCAAGGTCTTGCTGGGCTGCGCGCTGGCCGGCGTGGTGCTGGTGGTGGGCGACTTTATGTGCCTGAGCCCTTCTCGGGAGCGCTTGCGGCAGGCCGAGGCACGGGAAGTGGCCCTGCAGCGACAGATCGAAGAAAAAACCGTCCTGGCGGCCAGCGTTGAAGAGCAGGCCCGCCAGTTCCAGCTTATGCAGGCAAAGACCGACGGGCTTTTGCGGCAACTGCCGGGTGGGTCCGAAATGCCTGGCCTGCTGGAAGACATCGCTCGGCTGGCGCTGGTCAATGGCTTGGTGGTCGAGCACGTCATGCCGTTGGATGAGCGACCTCGGTCGCTGTTTATCGAGCAACCTGTGCAGGTCGGCGTCACGGGTGCCTATCACGACCTTGCAAGGTTCGTGAGTGCCCTGGGTGGGCTGGCGCGAATCGCTACGGTGCACGACCTGGACTTGCAGCGGGAGGCCAAGCTGCTGCGCCTTGACCTGCTGACCAAGACCTATCGGCATGCCCTGCCGGGCATCAGGGCGAGCGAGCCTGTCGTACAAGGGCCGGCTTTTGTGTACGACGCTTCCGGCCTGCGCGATCCGTTCCAGCCAATGGCCATGCAGGTCGATCATGTGCCTGGCCGCGCGACCGTCGCGCCGGACCTCGCGCGGCTGCGGGGTGCCTTGGAAGATGTTGCGGTGGATCAATTCCAGATGGTCGGCACGCTGTCCCGTGGCGCGCACACCTTCGCCCTGCTGCGCGTGGCATCGGCGGTGCACCGTCTGGCCGTCGGCGATTACCTGGGCCCGGATCACGGGCGGGTCACGGCCATCCATGATGGCTATATCGAGCTGGTCGAGCTGTTTCCCGATGAACAGGGCGCGTGGCTGGAGCGCCCGCGAACCCTCATGCTGAACGTCAACTCATAACGGAATCAAACAATGAAAAGGACTTTCTCGTCCTTCGGTGTGGCGCTATGGATAGCGTTCACGGCACCGATGGCTGCCGCTGTGCCCAATCGTGTGGACCTGATCCGGTTGCCGCCTCCTGGTGGCGCGGCTTCTGGTGCCTATACCGGAGACAGGCTCAACCTCAACTTCCAGAACATCGAACTGCGCGCCGTATTGCAGCAGATCGCCGATGTGGCGGGCCTGAACCTGGTGGTCAGTGACGATGTGCAGGGTTTCATCACCCTGCGCCTCAAGGATGTTCCATGGGAGCAGGCGCTGGACCTGGTGCTGCAAACCAAGGGCCTGGACAAGCGCATGAAGGCCGGGGTGTTGCTGGTGGCGCCCGCCGAGGAATTGGCCGCCCGCGAATTGCTGGCGCTGGAGTCGCGCAAGCAAATGGCCGACCTGGCGCCGTTGCGGCGCGAGCTGTTGCAGGTCAATTACGCCAGGGCGGCAGATCTTGCCAAGTTGTTCCAGTCGATGACAGGGCTTGAGGGCAGCACCGATGAGCGGGGCTCGGTGGCGGTGGATGACCGCACCAATAACATCATCGCCTACCAGACCGGCGAGCGGCTCGACGAGCTGCGGCGCATCGTGGCGCAATTGGACATCCCGGTGCGCCAGGTGATGATCGAAGCGCGAATTGTCGAGGCCAATGTCGACTACGACAAAAGCCTGGGCGCACGCTGGGGTGGTCGGCTCAGCCGAGGGGATTGGGGCGCCGGTGGGGTCCAGAAGCCTCTGCCGGACGGTGTAGATCCGCCGGAAAACCCGCCCAGTTCGCCGTTTGTCGACCTGGGCAACCTCACCGGCACCTCTGGCCTGGGCATCGCTTATATCGCCGACAACCTGTTGCTGGACCTGGAACTGACCGCCATGGAGAAGACCGGCAACGGTGAAATCGTCTCGCAGCCCAAGGTGGTCACCTCCGACAAGGAAACCGCGCGCATCCTCAAGGGCACCGAAATTCCGTACCAGGAGTCCAGCTCCAATGGTGCCACATCGGTATCGTTCAAGGAGGCGTCGCTGTCGCTGGAGGTTACCCCGCAGATCACCCCTGACGATCGGGTGATCATGGAGGTGAAAGTCACCAAGGATGAGCCCGATTACCTGAACAAACTCAATGACGTACCGCCAATCAAGAAAAACGAGGTCAATGCCAAGGTGCTGGTCAGGGATGGCGAGACCATTGTCATCGGCGGGGTTTTCTCCAATACCCAGAGCAAAGTGGTAGATAAAGTGCCATTTTTGGGCGATGTGCCGTATCTTGGCCGCCTTTTCCGGCGCGACGTGCTGGCGGAGAAAAAATCCGAGCTGCTGGTATTCCTGACTCCGCGTATTATGAATAACCAGGCGATTGCTGTGAGTCGTTGATTCTGTGCGAAATTTGATTCTTGTAGGACCGATGGGGGCTGGAAAGAGCACCATCGGCCGTTTGCTGGCCAAAGAGCTGCGCCTGCCATTCAAAGATTCCGACAAGGAAATTGAATTGCGCACGGGTGCCAATATCCCATGGATCTTCGATAAGGAAGGCGAGCTGGGCTTTCGTGACCGCGAGCAGGCGATGATCGCCGAGCTATGCGGCTGCGATGGCGTGGTATTGGCGACCGGCGGTGGCGCCGTGATGCGCGATGAAAACCGTCGGGCGCTGCATGCCGGTGGGCGGGTGGTTTATCTGCATGCGTCGGTCGAGCAGCAGGTCGGCCGCACGGCCCGTGATCGCAATCGCCCGCTGCTGCGCACGGCAAACCCGGAAAAAACCCTGCGCGACCTGCTCGCGCTGCGTGATCCGCTGTACCGGGAAATCGCCGATCTGGTGGTGGAAACCGATGAGCGGCCGCCTCGGATGGTGGTCCTCGACATTCTTGAGCGCCTGCAACGGCTGCCACCCCGTTAAAGCCAGGCCCGAAATGCGCTATTCTCGGCGGCGCGCCATTATCCTGCGGGGTGTGGCGTAGAGCCATCAGGCAGTGTCGGGATCGACGCTGTCGGTCGTCACTCCATCTCTAACGCGGGGACACATGCAGACACTTAAGGTCGATCTAGGCGAGCGCAGCTACCCGATCCATATTGGCGAAGGTCTGCTGGACCAGCCTGAGTTGCTCGCGCCGCACATTGCCGGGCGACAAGTGGCGATCATCTCCAACGAAACGGTCGCGCCGCTGTATCTTGAGCGTCTGACCCGCAGCCTGGCGGCGTACTCGGTGATCTCCGTGGTATTGCCTGACGGCGAAGCCCACAAGAACTGGGAAACCCTGCAACTGATCTTTGATGGATTGCTCACCGCACGCCATGATCGCCGAACCACCGTGGTCGCCCTCGGCGGCGGTGTGATCGGCGACATGGCCGGTTTTGCGGCGGCCTGCTATCAGCGTGGCGTGGACTTTATCCAGGTGCCGACCACCCTGTTGTCCCAGGTCGATTCGTCGGTGGGCGGCAAGACCGGTATCAATCACCCGCTGGGCAAGAACATGGTCGGCGCGTTCTATCAGCCCCAGGCCGTGCTGATCGACACCGCCACCCTCAACACCCTGCCACCGCGCGAGCTGTCGGCGGGCCTGGCGGAAGTTATCAAGTACGGGCTGATCTGCGATGAGCCGTTCCTGACCTGGCTGGAAGAGCATGTGGACGCCCTGCGCGCGCTCGATCAGGTGGCGCTGACCGAAGCGATTTCGCGCTCGTGCGCCGCCAAGGCCCTGGTGGTGAATGCCGACGAACGGGAGTCCGGCGTGCGCGCTACCCTCAACCTCGGGCACACCTTTGGCCATGCGATCGAAACGCACATGGGCTATGGTGTGTGGTTGCATGGCGAGGCTGTTGCAGCTGGCACCGTGATGGCACTGGAGATGTCGCACCGTCTGGGCTGGATCAGCGCCCAGGAGCGCGATCGTGGTATCCGCCTGTTCCAGCGCGCCGGTCTGCCGGTGATTCCGCCCGAGGAGATGACCGAGGCTGACTTCCTCGAACATATGGCGATAGACAAGAAAGTGATCGACGGTCGACTGCGACTCGTGCTGCTGCGCCATATGGGTGAAGCGGTCGTGACCGACGATTATCCGAAAGAGATTTTACAGGCCACGCTGGGAGCGGATTACCGCGCCCTGGCCCAGCTTAAAGGTTAATAAGATCCCGATGACTAGTTTGCATGCCGACGAGGCGTTCCTCGGCCATTACCAGTTAAGCCACGACCCCTTCGCTCCACGGGTGCCTGGTTTCAAATTCTTTCCGGCCCAGCGCAAGCCGGTGCTGGGGCAGTTGCATCACCTCGCGCGCTACAGCCAGCTGCTGCTGGTCGTGACCGGCCCGTTGGGCAGCGGCAAGACCCTGCTGCGCCAGGCCCTGGTGGCCAGCACCAACAAGCAATCGGTACAAAGCGTGGTGGTCTCGGCGCGTGGAGCCGGTGACGCGGCTGGCGTGCTGCGCCAGGTCGCACAGGCCCTGGACGTCTCCACCGCAGAGCCGAATGCAATCCTCAAGCAAGTGGTGCAATTGGGGTTGACCGGCCAGGAAGTCTACCTGCTGGTGGACGACGCCGAGCAGCTTGACGAATCGGCCCTGGAAGCGCTGCTGGCGCTGGCGGCGGGCACGCCGGAAGGCCGCCCGCATGTGTTCCTGTTTGGTGAGTCGTCGTTGATCGCCGATCTGGAGCAGATCAGTGGCGATCAGGAGCTGTTCCACGTTATCGAGTTGCAGCCGTACGAAGAGGAAGAAACCCGCGAATACCTGGCTCAGCGTCTCGAAGGGGCGGGGGCCGGTATCGAACTTTTATCCGCTGCGCAGATCTCTGATATTCACGAAAGCGCTGGCGGCTGGCCTGGCACCATCAATCAGGTCGCCCGCGATGCCATGATCGAAGCCATGATTGCCAGCCGCTCTGCGGTCAAGCGTCCAAAGATGGGGTTCACTATGCCTAAGAAGCACGTATTGGCCATTTCCGCCGTTGTGGTGGTCGCTGTCGCCGCTGCCTGGTTGATTCCAGGGCGCAGCAAAGCACCGACCACCGCCGGCGCGCCAACCGAACAGGCGCAGTTGCCACTGGGCAAGCCCACGCCGAATGTCGAATTCGCCAACTCCGGCCAACCGACCAACCTGCCGATGGTCGGCCAGCCGGTGATGCGTGGTCCGCTCGCGGAAGAAGCTGGTGGTATCTCCGAAGGCGACGACGGCGTGCCGGTGGAAGGCTCCAGTGCCACGCCACCGACCGTGACTACTACTGCGCCACCGGCTGGCGTGCCTGCTGGTACCCCGGCCGCACCCGCCGCGCCAGTCGCCAAGCCGACCCCGGCGCCGACGGTTGCCACCGCCAAGCCCGCGGCCCCAGTCACCAAGCCAGCGCCTGCGGCCAAGCCCGCTGAAAAGCCGGCGACCACCGTTGCCAAGGCTGGCAGCGCCGGCAGCAGCTGGTACGGCAGCCAACCTACCGGCAACTTCGTGGTACAGATCCTTGGCACCAGCTCCGAAGCCAATGCCCAGGCGTTCGTAAAAGAGCATGGCGGCGAGTACCGTTATTTCAAGAAAGTGCTCAACGGCAAGCCTCTCTACGTGATCACGTACGGCAGTTTCTCCAGCCGTGCGGCCGCTGACTCCGCAATCAAAACCTTGCCAGCGAAGGTTCAGGCTGGTAAACCTTGGCCTCGCACTGTTGCCAGCGTTCAACAAGAACTCTCAACAACTCGCTGAAGATTTGGCGGCCTTACCCAGGTCGCCCTCCCGGCACCTCAAAAAACTACAACAGCGTGCAGCCTCTGGGTGCGCGCTTTGTGGTGTCTGCGTCACAGCCGCTTTTGAGTCGTAACGGTCAAAATTAAAAAAGTTTTGACTAGCACAGCATATCGCTTTAAACCTTTCATAAATGCGACATAGATTTGCGACATCTCGTCGCTAAATTTGTGAGCGTCTGTGTCGGTGTGTACAATGACCTCCCTTTTGCCCCTGCAAAGCCGGCGTACGTTCGGCGTGGAAGGTAACTGGTTGAATTGAAAAGAAATTTGCCTCGGTATAAGAGGCAGCCTGGTGAGAAAGTGTCTATGAAAGCAGGTCTGTACCAACCCGATGAATTCAAGGATAACTGCGGTTTCGGCCTGATTGCCCATATGCAGGGCGAGCCCAGTCATACCCTTTTGCAAACGGCCATCGAGGCCCTGACCTGCATGACCCACCGTGGTGGGATCAACGCCGACGGCAAGACCGGTGACGGTTGTGGCTTGCTCATTCAAAAGCCCGACCTCTTCCTGCGCGCCATTGCCAAGGAGCATTTCGCGGTCGAGCTGCCCAAGCAGTACGCCGTGGGCATGGTGTTCTTCAACCAGGACCCGGTCAAAGCCGAAGCCGCTCGCGAGAACATGAACCGCGAGATCGTCGCCGCCGGCCTGCAACTCGTCGGCTGGCGCAAAGTGCCAATCGACACCAGCGTGCTCGGCCGCCTGGCCCTGGAGCGCCTGCCGCAGATCGAACAAGTGTTCATCGCGGGCGACGGCCTGAGCGACCAGGACATGGCGATCAAGCTGTTCACGTCCCGTCGTCGCTCGTCGGTGGCCAACGCTGCCGATACCGACCACTACATCTGCAGCTTTTCCCACAAAACCATCATTTATAAAGGCCTGATGATGCCGGCGGACTTGACCGCCTTCTATCCAGACCTGAGCGATGAGCGCCTGCAAACCGCAATCTGCGTGTTCCACCAGCGCTTCTCCACCAACACTCTGCCGAAATGGCCGCTGGCCCAGCCATTCCGCTTCCTCGCCCACAACGGCGAGATCAACACCATCACCGGTAACCGCAACTGGGCCGTGGCCCGTCGCACCAAGTTCGCCAACGACCTGATGGACCTGGAAGAGCTCGGCCCGCTGGTCAACCGCGTCGGTTCCGACTCCTCCAGCATGGACAACATGCTCGAGCTGATGGTCACCGGCGGCATCGACCTGTTCCGTGGCGTGCGTATGATCATTCCGCCTGCGTGGCAGAACGTCGAGACCATGGACCCGGACCTGCGTGCGTTCTACGAGTACAACTCGATGCACATGGAACCGTGGGACGGCCCGGCCGGCGTGGTCATGACCGACGGTCGCTACGCGGTGTGCCTGCTTGACCGTAACGGTCTGCGCCCTGCGCGTTGGGTCACCACCACCAATGGCTTTATCACCCTCGCCTCGGAAATCGGCGTGTGGAACTATCAGCCGCAAGACGTGATTGCCAAAGGCCGGGTAGGCCCTGGCCAGATCCTCGCCGTGGACACCGAAACCGGGCAGATCCTCGACACCGATGCCATCGACAACCGCCTGAAGTCTCGTCACCCGTACAAGCAATGGCTGCGCAAGAACGCCCTGCGCATCCAGGCGACCATGGAAGACAATGACCACGGTTCGGCGTTCTACGACATCGACCAGCTCAAGCAGTACATGAAGATGTACCAGGTCACGTTCGAAGAGCGCGACCAAGTGCTGCGCCCGCTTGGCGAGCAAGGCTACGAGGCCGTCGGTTCCATGGGCGACGACACGCCGATGGCCGTGCTGTCCCAGCGCGTGCGCACGCCGTACGACTATTTCCGCCAGCAGTTCGCCCAGGTGACCAACCCACCGATCGACCCGCTGCGCGAAGCCATCGTGATGTCCCTGGAAGTGTGCCTCGGTGCCGAGCGCAATATCTTCCAGGAATCGCCCGAGCACGCCTCGCGCGTGATCCTCAGCTCGCCGGTCATTTCCCCGGCCAAGTGGCGCTCGCTGATGACCCTGGAGCGCCCAGGCTTCGACCGCCAGATCATCGACCTGAACTACGACGAGAGCCTCGGCCTTGAAGCCGCTGTGCGCAACGTCGCCGACCAGGCCGAAGAAGCCGTGCGCGCCGGTCGTACCCAGATCGTGTTGACTGACCGCCATATCGCACCGGGCAAGCTGCCGATCCACGCCTCCCTGGCCACCGGCGCGGTGCACCACCGCCTGACCGAAAAGGGCCTGCGTTGCGACTCCAACATCCTCGTGGAAACCGCCACCGCCCGCGACCCGCATCACTTTGCGGTGCTGATCGGTTTCGGCGCCTCGGCGGTGTACCCGTTCCTGGCGTACGAAGTGCTCGGTGACCTGATCCGTACCGGTGAAGTGCTGGGCGACCTCTACGAGGTGTTCAAGAACTACCGCAAAGGCATCACCAAGGGCCTGCTCAAGATCCTGTCGAAGATGGGCATCTCTACCGTCACCTCTTACCGTGGCGCGCAGTTGTTCGAGGCCATCGGCCTGTCGGAAGAAGTCTGCGACCTGAGCTTCCGTGGTGTGCCGAGCCGCATCAAGGGCGCGCGTTTCGTCGACATCGAAGCCGAACAGAAAGCCCTGGCGGCCGAAGCCTGGAGTGCGCGCAAGCCGATCCAGCAAGGCGGCCTGCTCAAGTTCGTGCACGGTGGCGAGTACCACGCCTACAACCCGGACGTGGTCAGTACTCTGCAAGCCGCCGTGCAGCAGGGCGACTACGCCAAGTTCAAGGCATACACCGCGCTGGTGGATAACCGCCCGGTGTCGATGATCCGCGACCTGTTCAAGGTGAAGACCCTGGACACGCCGCTGGCCATCAGCGAAATCGAGCCGCTGGAGTCGATCCTCAAGCGCTTCGACTCCGCCGGTATTTCCCTGGGCGCCTTGTCGCCCGAGGCTCACGAAGCCCTGGCCGAAGCCATGAACCGCCTGGGTGCGCGTTCCAACTCCGGCGAAGGCGGTGAAGACCCTGCGCGCTACGGCACGATCAAGAGCTCGAAAATCAAGCAGGTCGCCACGGGCCGTTTCGGCGTGACCCCGGAATACCTGGTCAACGCTGAAGTGCTGCAGATCAAAGTCGCCCAGGGCGCCAAGCCCGGCGAAGGCGGTCAGCTGCCCGGTGGCAAGGTCAACGGCCTGATCGCCAAGCTGCGTTATGCGGTGCCGGGCGTGACCCTGATCTCGCCGCCGCCGCACCACGACATCTATTCGATCGAAGACTTGTCGCAGCTGATTTTCGACTTGAAACAAGTCAACCCGCAGGCCCTGGTCTCGGTGAAACTGGTCGCGGAAGCCGGCGTGGGCACCATTGCCGCCGGTGTGGCCAAGGCCTATGCCGACCTGATCACCATCTCCGGCTACGACGGCGGTACCGGCGCTTCGCCGCTGACCTCGATCAAGTACGCCGGCGCACCCTGGGAGCTGGGCCTGGCCGAGACGCACCAGACCCTGCGCGGCAACGACCTGCGCGGCAAAGTCCGGGTGCAGACCGACGGCGGCCTGAAAACCGGCCTCGACGTGATCAAGGCCGCAATTCTCGGCGCCGAGAGCTTCGGCTTCGGCACCGCGCCAATGATCGCCCTGGGCTGCAAATACCTGCGCATCTGCCACCTGAACAACTGCGCCACCGGCGTGGCGACGCAGAACGAGAAGCTGCGCAAGGATCACTACATCGGCACCGTCGACATGGTGGTGAACTTCTTCACCTACGTCGCCGAAGAGACCCGTGAGTGGCTGGCCAAGCTGGGCGTGCGCTCCCTCGAAGAGCTGATCGGCCGCACCGATCTGCTGGACATCCTCGAAGGGCAGACCGCCAAGCAGCACCACCTGGACCTGACGCCGTTGTTGGGCAGCGATCACATCCCGGCGGACAAGCCACAATTCTGCCAGGTCGACCGCAACCCACCGTTCGACAAAGGCCTGCTGGCCGAGAAAATGGTCGAGCTGGCCGCTTCGTCGATCAACGACGCCAGCGGTGGCGAATTCAGCCTGGATATCTGCAACTGCGACCGTTCCATCGGCGCACGCATCTCCGGCGAAATCGCGCGCAAGCATGGCAACCAGGGCATGGCGAAAGCGCCGATCACTTTCCGCTTCAAGGGCACCGCGGGCCAGAGCTTCGGCGTGTGGAACGCCGGCGGCCTGCACATGTACCTGGAAGGTGACGCCAACGACTACGTGGGCAAGGGCATGACCGGCGGCAAGCTGGTGATCGTTCCGCCCAAGGGCAGCGTGTACAAGACCCAGGACAGCGCCATCATCGGCAACACCTGCTTGTACGGCGCCACCGGTGGCAAATTGTTTGCCGCCGGTACCGCCGGTGAGCGTTTCGCCGTGCGTAACTCCGGTGCCCACACCGTGGTGGAAGGCACTGGCGATCACTGCTGCGAGTACATGACCGGGGGCTTTGTCGCGGTACTGGGCAAGACCGGTTACAACTTCGGTTCGGGCATGACCGGCGGTTTCGCCTACGTGCTCGACCAGGACAACACCTTCGTCGACCGGGTCAACCACGAGTTGGTCGAGATCCAGCGGATCAGCGGCGAAGCCATGGAATCCTACCGTAACCACTTGCAGCACGTGCTGGACGAGTACGTCGAGGAAACCGGCAGCGAATGGGGTCGTAACCTCGCCGAGAACCTCGATGATTACCTGCGTCGTTTCTGGCTGGTCAAACCGAAGGCAGCGAGTTTGAAATCTCTGCTCTCCAGCACACTTGCGAGTCCGCAATGACGACGCAGCGGCAAGTAGCAAGCTTCAAGCCGCAAGCTAAGAGCAGTGTGCGGTGTGCCGGTTCAATTGATTTCTTGCAGCTTGAAGCTTGTAGCTTACAGCTGTCGTGTACGAGGTTTTAAAGATGGCCGAACGTCTCAGCAACGACTTCCAGTTCATCGATGTCGGGCGCAAGGATCCGAAGAAGAAACTGTTGCGTCAACGCAAGAAAGAGTTCGTGGAGATCTACGAACCCTTCAAACCCCAGCACTCGGCCGACCAGGCCCACCGCTGCCTGGGGTGTGGCAACCCGTATTGCGAATGGAAGTGCCCGGTGCACAACTTCATTCCCAACTGGCTCAAGCTGGTGGCCGAGGGCAACATCCTCGCCGCCGCCGAGCTGTCGCACCAGACCAACACCCTGCCGGAAGTCTGCGGCCGGGTGTGCCCGCAGGACCGTCTGTGTGAAGGTGCGTGCACCCTCAACGACGGCTTCGGCGCGGTGACCATCGGTTCGGTCGAGAAGTACATCACCGACACCGCGTTTGCCATGGGCTGGCGCCCGGACATGTCCAAGGTCAAACCGACCGGCAAGCGCGTCGCGATCATCGGCGCGGGCCCGGCGGGCCTGGGCTGTGCCGACGTGCTGGTGCGTGGCGGCGTGACCCCGGTGGTGTTCGACAAGAACCCGGAAATCGGCGGTCTGCTGACCTTCGGTATCCCCGAGTTCAAGCTGGAAAAAACCGTACTGAGCAACCGTCGTGAAGTGTTCACCGGCATGGGCATCGAATTCCGCCTGAACACCGAGATCGGCAAAGACGTGACCATGGAGCAACTGCTCGAAGAATACGATGCCGTATTCATGGGCATGGGCACCTACACCTACATGAAGGGCGGTTTTGCCGGTGAGGACCTGCCGGGCGTGTATGACGCGCTCGACTTCCTGATCGCCAACGTCAACCGCAACCTGGGCTTTGAAAAGTCGCCGGAAGATTTCGTCGACATGAAAGGCAAGAAGGTCGTGGTACTCGGCGGTGGCGACACCGCGATGGACTGCAACCGTACCTCGATTCGCCAGGGCGCCAAATCGGTGACCTGCGCCTACCGTCGTGACGAAGCCAACATGCCCGGCTCGCGCAAAGAGGTGAAGAACGCCAAGGAAGAAGGCGTGAAATTCCTCTACAACCGCCAGCCGATCGCCATTGTCGGTGAAGACCGCGTCGAAGGTGTCAAGGTGGTCGAGACCCGTCTCGGCGAACCGGATGCCCGTGGCCGTCGCAGCCCCGAGCCGATTCCGGGTTCCGAAGAGATCATCCCGGCCGACGCCGTGGTCATCGCTTTCGGTTTCCGCCCAAGCCCGGCGCCGTGGTTCGAGCAGTTCCAGATCCAGACCGACAGCCAGGGCCGCGTCGTCGCCCCGGAACAAGGCCAGTACAAGCACCAGACCAGCAACCCGAAAATTTTCGCCGGTGGCGATATGGTGCGCGGTTCTGACCTGGTGGTGACGGCGATCTTCGAAGGCCGCAATGCCGCCGAAGGGATCCTGGATTATCTGGGCGTCTGACGACGCCAGCTTCGAGCGATAAGCTGCAAGCGGCAAGTTGAAGCAACAGCGCTTTCACTTGCAGCTTGTAGCTTGTCGCTAGTCACTGTCTTTCTCCGTCTCGCTCTGAGAAAATGCGCGCACTTTTTTTGCGGATGCCGACATGACTGCCCTCAAGAACGACCGTTTCCTTCGTGCCCTGCTCAAGCAACCTGTGGACGTCACCCCTGTGTGGATGATGCGCCAGGCCGGTCGCTACCTGCCGGAATACCGCGCCAGTCGTGCCCACGCCGGCGACTTCATGAGCCTGTGCATGAATCCTGCGTTCGCCTGCGAGGTCACGATGCAGCCGCTGGACCGCTACCCGCAACTGGACGCGGCCATCCTCTTCTCCGATATCCTCACCATCCCCGACGCCATGGGCCAAGGCCTGTACTTCGAGACCGGCGAAGGCCCGCGTTTCAAGAAAGTCATCAGCACCCTGGCCGATATCGAAGCCCTGCCGATCCCCGATCCGCACAAAGACCTGGGTTACGTGATGGACGCCGTCAGCACCATCCGCCGCGAGCTTAACGGCCGTGTACCGCTGATCGGCTTCTCCGGCAGCCCCTGGACCCTGGCCACCTACATGGTCGAGGGCGGTTCGTCGAAAGACTTCCGCAAGACCAAGGCCATGCTCTACGACAACCCGCAAGCCATGCACCTGCTGCTGGACAAGCTGGCGCAGTCGGTCACGTCCTACCTCAACGGCCAGATCATGGCCGGCGCGCAAGCGGTGCAGATCTTCGACACCTGGGGCGGCAACCTGTCGGCGGCGGCGTACCAGGAGTTCTCCCTGGGCTATATGCGCAAGATCGTCAGCGGCCTGATCCGCGAGCACGAAGGCCGCAAGGTTCCGGTCATCCTGTTCACCAAGGGCGGTGGCCTGTGGCTGGAAAGCATCGCCGATGCCGGTGCCGATGCATTGGGCCTGGACTGGACCTGCGACATCGGCGATGCCCGTCGCCGTGTCGGTGATAAAGTCGCGCTGCAAGGCAACATGGACCCGACCGTGCTGTACGCCAAGCCGGAAGCGATCCGCACCGAAGTCGGGCGTATCCTGGCCAGCTACGGCAAGGGCACCGGGCATGTGTTCAACCTCGGCCATGGCATCACCCCGGAAGTGAACCCGGACCACGCGGGTGCTTTCCTGCAAGCGGTGCACGAGTTGTCCGCGCAATATCACCAGTAACAGCATCCCGCCTGAATCGAGCCCCCCTCTGCCCGGCAGCGGGGGGCTCGTTGCGCTTCAGCGGTTGTTAAGTCCTGCCTTGGTAGCCTGTGGCCTTTGGGATTTCTCCTACAGCTACGGTAATCCGTCTAAGTAAAAATCCTGCCCGACTTTTCCACTCGCCATTGATTGGCGTTAATTGTCGGGTGATAGCCGGATGAACACCTCTCACTATTCAACGTGCCAGAAACTGCTGCATTGGGTTTCGGCGGTCGTCATCTTGTGGGCGTTACTGTCAGGTTTTGTCGTAGCGCTATTCGCCGTGCCGGCCTCGATCAAGGCGTGGGTGGGGTTTTTCAATGTGTCGGTGACCACCCTGTACATCCCGGTGTTTGTCTTGCGGGTGTATTGCTCCTTTGCCCACGGCCTGGATTTTTCCGTCAGGCGTTCGCCGCAGGAATACGTGGCGCTATGGGTTCATAAGGCCATGTACCTGGTGTTGGCGGTGGTGCTGGCGACAGGCGTGCTGATGATGGATCGCCCGATCAACCTCTTTAACCTGATCTCCATCGCGCCGTTCCACACCGACCCGGCCAGCATCGCCTGGTACACCCGCGTGCATGTGCTGTCCTGCGCGGCCTTGTTGCTGATGCTGGTAATGCACATCGGCGCGGTGATCATGCATGAGCGCCGAGGCAAGCGGGTGATGGCGCGGATGTCATTCAAGGCGGCTGCGCCTCAAGCCGAGGCCAGCGGCGGCAACTTCGCCAACTTCAACGCCACCAGCAACGCGCCGATCAACAGCGCGACGATAAACACACCGATGCCATGCCACCCGGCAAAATGCCAGAAGAACCCGCCTGCGGTGCCGGCGATGCTGGAACCGGCGTAGTAGCAAAACAGGTACAGCGACGATGCCTGCCCCTTGGCTTTCACGGCGCGGCGGCCGATCCAGCTGCTGGCCACCGAATGGGCGCCGAAGAAGCCGAAAGTGAACACCAGCATGCCCGGCACTACCAGCCACAGCGGGTTGAACAGGGTCATGGCCATGCCGGCGAGCATCAGTACGATGGTGGCCCACAGTACGCGACGGCGGCCGAGGCTGTCGGCGAGGGAGCCGATCTTTGCCGAGCTGTAGATGCCCGAGAGGTACACCAATGACAGCAGGCCCACCAAGGCCTGGCTCAGGTTATAAGGCTCGGCCAGCAGGCGATAGCCGATGTAGTTGAACAGGGTCACGAACGCACCCATCAGCAGAAAAGCTTCAAGGAACAGCCACGGCAGGCCGGCATCCTTGAAGTGCGTGACAAAGCCGTCCAACAGGCTGCGCGGCTTGAGGCTGCGGGCGCGGAAGTTGCGCGATTCGGGGAGGATCTTCCAGAACACCGTGGCTGCGATCAGCGCCAGGCCGCCGATGATCAGCATGGCGGTGTGCCAACTGACGAAGTCGATCAACACGCCGATGATCAGCCGCCCGCTCATGCCACCAAGGGCGTTGCCAGCGATGTACAGGCCCATGGCCAGACCGATGTGGTGCGGGTGGATCTCTTCGCTCAGGTACGTCATCGCCACGGCGGCCAGGCCGCTGAGCGATAACCCCACCAGCGCGCGCATCAGCAGAATCCCTTCCCAGGACGGCATCAGGCCGCTGGCGATGGTGGCCAGTGCCGCGCAGAACAGCGCGGCGACCATCACCGGTTTACGCCCCAGGGTGTCGGAAATCGGCCCGGTGATCAGCAAGCCCAGGGCGAGCATCGCGGTGGCGACCGACAGAACCAGGCTGCTTTGCGCGGCATTGATGGAAAACTCGCGCGACAGCGCCGGCATCATCGGTTGCACACAGTACAGCAGGGCAAAGGTGGCGAAACCGCCAGAGAACAGCGCCAGCACCGTGCGCATGAACATCGGCGTGCCTTTTTCGATGTACACGTCGTTGAGCTGGGCTACCACCTCATCCAGGACGGTAGGCGGAGTGTCTTGAGCGAGTGGCGCGACAGCAGAATTCACGGGGACCTCGGGAAGCAAAAACCGGTCAGGGCTGGCAATGCAAAAAAGAATATAGCGGGCTAATGATTCTTTCCAATATATTGTTCGACCTGTTTGATAGCTTTTGCGACCTAATGAGGCTTGCATGGAATTACGACATCTGCGGTACTTCATCGCCGTCGCCGAAGAGCTGCATTTTGGCCGGGCCGCGCAGGTGCTGGGCATCTCGCAACCCCCGCTGAGCCAGCAGATCCAGGCGCTGGAGCAGGAAGTGGGCGCGCGGTTATTCGAGCGTACCAATCGTCGGGTCGAGCTGAGCGAGGCGGGTCGGCTGTTCCTGCACGAAGCGCGGCTGGTGCTGGCGCAGGTAGATAAGGCAGCGGATGTGGCGCGGCGTGCGCAGTTGGGCGAGCTGGGGGAATTGAAGATCGGCTTTACCTCGTCGGCACCCTTCAACTCCAGCATCCCGCAGGCGATCTTCGCGTTCCGTCAGGCCTTCCCGGCGGTGCACCTGAACCTGCGGGAAATGAGCAGTACCGAAGTGGCCGAGTCGCTGGTGGATGAGTCAATCCAGGTGGGGCTGATGCGGCCGCTGCCGTTGCCGGACTCGTTGAGCGTCGTCGAGTTGATGCGCGAGCCGCTGGTCGCGGTACTGAGCGCCGGCCATCCGTTGGCCGAGGGCAGTGAACGGGGTTTGCACTTGGCGCAACTGGCTGACGAGCCGTTTGTCTTCTTCCCTCGCACATACGGCAGCGGCTTATACGCCCAACTGCTCAACTTGTGCCGCGACGCCGGTTTCAGCCCGCACTTCGCCCAGGAGGCGGGGGAGGCGATGACCATCATCGGCCTGGTGGCGGCGGGGTTGGGGGTGTCGGTGCTGCCGGCGTCTTACCAGCGCATCCGCATCGACGGCGTGGTGTATCGCACCTTGCTGGACCAGGAGGCGGTGACGGCGGTGTGGCTGGTGCAGCGTAAAGGCGCGCAGACGCCGATGGCGAAGGCATTTGTGGAGTTGTTGGCGAGCGGGCAAGCCCGCTCGCCACGGAGCTTCAGTTCTGCTTAGTGCTACCGGTCTGCTCAAACAACTGTGCCGCCGACCCGGCCTCACCGCTCACGCCATTGCTGCGCAAGCCCGTCATGATGTCGTTATCCAGATTGTTCACCCAGCGGTTGTAGTTGCGATGGATCTTGCCGTCCTTGTAGCCCAGCTCGCGACTGTCGCGGTAGGTGATCGCGTAGCTGTTGCGGGTGTAGCGGATATCGATGGCGGCATAGTACTGATTACGCACGGTGATTTCGGCTTGCACCAGTTGCGGGCTCAGACGCTGCACGCTCCATTCGCGTTTTTGCAGGGCATTGACGATCACCGTTTTCATTTTCTCTTCGCTGACCTGGGTGTCGGCCGCGAGGTCGTGCTGGGTGTTGAGCACCGGCTTGCTGGTGCAGCCAGCGGTTGTCAGCAGGGCCAGGGTGATCAGGGTGGCGCGTAGCAAGGAAGACATTCCGTTTTCTCCAATCGATTAAAAAGTCAGGACCAGCGGCGGAAGATCAGCGACGTATTGACGCCGCCAAAGGCAAAGTTGTTGTTCATCACGTAGTCGTGATGCATCTCGCGGAATTCACCTTGCAGGTAATCCAGCTCGCCGCATTGCGGGTCGACTGAGTCCAGGTTGAAGGTGTGCACGTACAGGTCGCGGTTCATCATCTCGATGCTGAACCACGACTCCAGCGCCCCGCATGCTCCAAGGGTGTGGCCGAGGAAACTTTTCTGCGAACTGATGGGCATGCGGCTGCCGAACAGGCTGCTGGTGGCCAGGGTTTCGGCGATGTCGCCCTGGTCGGTGGCGGTGCCATGACCATTGACGTAGCCGATGGCGTCCGGTGTCAGTCCGGCATCTTCCAGGGCCAGTTCCATGGCGCGGCGCATGGTCTTCTGTTCCGGGCGGGTGGTGTGCTGGCCGTCGGCGTTGCTGCCAAAACCGACGATCTCGGCGTGGATATGGGCTCCGCGCGCCAACGCATGCTCCAGTTCTTCCAGCACCAGCATGCCGCCGCCTTCGCCGATCACCAGGCCATCACGGCCGCTGTCATAGGGGCGCGGGCTGGTCTGCGGCGCATCGTTTTTCAGGCTGGTGGCGTAGAGCGCGTCGAACACCATGGCTTCGGTGGGGCACAGTTCCTCGGCGCCGCCGGCGAGCATCAACGGCAGGCGCCCGAACTTGATTGCCTCATAGGCATAACCGATGCCCTGGCTGCCGCTGGTACAGGCGCTGGAAGTGGGGATCAGACGCCCGGTCAGGCCAAAGAAGATGCTGATATTCGCCGCCGTGGTGTGGGGCATCATGCGCACGTAGGAGTTGGCGTTGAGCCCATCGGCCACCGAGTTCAGCAGCATGTTGCCGAAGGCCTTGATCTCATCGGTGCTGCCGGTGGACGAGCCACAGGCCACGCCCATGCGCCCGTCCTTGATCGATTCGTCACCGAGCAAGCCGGCATCCCGCAACGCCTGCTCCGCCGCCCACACCGCCAGGCGCGACACGCGGCCCATGCTGCGCAGTTGCTTGCGCGTCCAGTGCGCGGGCACGACGAAATCGTCGATCGGCCCGGCCAGGCGCGTGTTCAGCTCGGTGAAGCGGTCCCACTCGTCCATGCGGCGGATACCGCTGCGGTTGGCGCGAAAGTTGGCCGAGATGGTCGCCCAATCGCTGCCCAGGGAGGTCATACCGGCCATGCCGGTGACGACGACGCGCTTCATCAGCACAAGCCTCCATTCACGGCCAGGACCTGGCGCGTGATGTAGCCCGCCTCGGCCGACATCAGGAAATTCACCGCGCCAGCGACTTCTTCCGGAGTGCCCATGCGTTGTGCCGGAATCATTTTCATCAATTCTTCCACCGGTACGTTTTCATCCAGCATCGCGGTGTCGATCAAGCCCGGTGCCACGCAGTTGACGGTGATTTTGCGCTTGCCCAGCTCAATGGCCAGGGCCTTGGCGGCACCGATCAGGCCCGCTTTGGACGCACTGTAATTGACCTGGCCGCGATTGCCGATCAGGCCCGATACCGAGGTAATGCACACGATCCGCCCGGCCGCGCGCCGACGAATCATCGGCATCATCACCGGGTGCAGCACGTTGTAGAAACCGTCCAGGTTGGTGCGCATCACCACGTCCCAATCGTCTTCCGACAGGGCCGGGAACGCGCCGTCACGGGTCAGGCCGGCGTTGAGCACCACGCCGTAATAGGCGCCGTGTTGCTCGACGTCAGCCTCCAGGATTGCCTTGCAGGCCGCACGATCCGCCACATCGAATTGCAGCACCCGCGCCTTGCGGCCCAACGCTTGCACCTCGACCTGCACCGCGTCGGCTTCAGCCCGGCCGCTGCGGCAATGCAGCACGAGGTCATGCCCGGCCTGGGCCAGGCGCAGGGCAATGGCGCGGCCGATGCCACGGCTGGAGCCGGTGACCAGTACGGATTCAGTCATGGCGTTTCGTCCTTCGATTCATCTAAATAATTGGCCGCCTGGGGCGGACGAAATACGTTCAAGCGCGCGCTGGCCTGGATGCCGCTGCCGCTGAGATGGCATTCGAACACACCCATGCCGTTGTCGTCTTCCAGCGAACGTAAACCGTGGATGGTCAACTCGGCACCTTCCGGGAAGTACGCCACGTTACATTCGAACTTGCGTGTGCCGAGCAGGAAGCCCAGTTCCACCGCTTCTCCCTTCTGACGCGCGTGGCAGCCGGCGTAGGCGGCGACGCTTTGTGCCATCAGCTCGATACCGACCCAGGCCGGCAGGCTGCCGTCGGCGCGATTGAACAGGCCGCCAGGCTTGACAGTGGCGCGGGTGTGAATCTGCTCCTCATCGAACGACAGAACCTGGTCGATCAGGATCATGTCCCCCGCGTGGGGCAGCAGTTCGGCGAGTGGCCAATCGATCATGGGGCCTCTCCGATAATCAGGCTGACGTTATTGCCGCCGAAGGCAAACGAGTTGCTCATCAGGCAGGGTTTTTCCAGGGTGTCGCCCAGGCGCGCCCAGTGCAAGGCGGGCAGCGCAGGGTCGGGCTGGCCGTCCCACACATGGGGCGGCAGCCGGCCATGAGTCAGGCTCAGCCAGCAGAATGCGGCTTCCAGCGCGCCAGCGGCGCCCAGGGTGTGGCCGCTCATGGGTTTGGTCGACGAGCAGGCCACACCCTGGGGAAACAGGCTGGCCACGGCCAGGCTTTCCATGGCGTCGTTGTGTTGGGTGGCGGTGCCGTGCAGGTTCAGGTAACCGATTTGCCCAGGTTCCCGTTTCGCGCTGGCCAGGGCCTTGCGCATCGCCTGCAGCGCGCCTTTGCCGCTGGGCTCGGGCGCGGAAATATGGTGCGCATCGCAGCTGGCGCCGCTGCCCAGCAAGGTGATCGGCGCGGGTGCTCTGCTCATCACGAACAACACGGCCGCTTCGCCGATATTGATGCCGTTGCGGTTCGCCGAAAACGGGTTGCAGCGCTCATTCGACACCGCTTCCAGTGCGCTGAAGCCGTTGAGGGTCAGCTTGCACAGGCTGTCCACGCCACCGCAGATCACCGCATCGCACACGCCCAGGTCGAGCAGGCGTTGGGCGCTCATCAGCGCGCGGGCGCTGGACGTACAGGCGGTGGAGATCACATAGGCCGGGCCGCTCAGTTGCAGCCAGTCGGCGAGGAAATTCGCCGGAGCGCTGAGTTCCTGTTGCTGGTAGTCGTAGTTGCTGGGGAAGTGCTTGTCGCGCAGGTACTCGGCAATGCCGCGGCTGGCTTCGTCGATGCCCGATGTGCTGGTGCCCAGCACAACGCCGACCCGCGAGGCGCCGTGAGTGTGGATCGCCTGTCGAATCTCGCCTTCGATCTGCAACGCCGCTTCCAGCAACAACTGGTTATTGCGGCTGCTTTGCTGGCCGAGTTGCACCGGGATGGTTGCCAGCTCGCCGTGCACACCGGCCACCGGCAACACGCGGTCCGGCACCCAGCCACTTTCGGCACGCATGCCTGAACAATCCCCGGCAAACAGGCGCCGGCTGACTTCCGCCTGGCCCCGGCCAAGGGCGCAGATCACGCCGAGGGCATTGAGGTAGGCGGTCATCGGGCGGCACCCAGCGGCGTAATACGGTAGCTCAGGGGCTGGCCGGCCATGTTTACGCTGAAGACTTCCGAGGATTGATAGACGATTTGCCAATGCCCCGGCAGCGTGCGCGTAAGGTCCATCGCCTGGGCGCTGGGATAGAACGCACGCAAGTCGTCTGCCGAAGTCAGGGCAAACAGCAGCGCGGCAAACAGCTCGCGTGCCTGGGGGTTGGGGGGCAGCAGGCCGTCGGCTTGCCACTGGCTATCGATCAGCTTTTGCCGGGCCTGGGGGATGCCCAGCGGGTCCATCATCGACCAGCGGATCGCGCCGCCTTCACGCTGGATCACCAGCAGCCAGTCCTGGTGCTGGCCGTCCGCCAGGCGCTGCACATGCAGCTGTATCGGCAACGCCAGGGGCGGGTTTTTTTCCGGCAGCGGCGGCTGGCTGGCGCAGGCACTCAGCAGCAACAGGCAACCGATCAACAGGCGGCGCATCACGGTGCGGCACTCGCCAGGGGTTTGCGCGCCACGCAGTTGACCAGGGTTTCTTCGCGCTGCCCCACTGGCGGCGGATTGCGCAGGCCCCAGCGCTCGAGCAGGCCGAAATCGGTCGCGCGGCTCCACCACAGATACGGGTACGAGACGTTCTGCGGACCGAATTCAAAGCCCTGCTCGCCGAGCATCTGCAGATACGCTTCGGCGCTTTTCTGCACCTGCATGGGGTGGCGGAACAGCCAGCGGATCACCCACGTGTCGATATAGGCTTCGGTGGACTCGGCAAACAGCAGGTAACCGCCCGGCTTGAGCACCCGGTAAAACGCTTGCAGCGCGCGCTGCTGTTCCACTAGATGATGGAAGGTCTGGTGGCAGAACAGGATGTCGACACTGGCATCCGGCACATCGAGGGTGGCGCAGTCGCTGCCGATCAATTCGACGGCGAGGTGCTGGCGCTCGGCTTCCTGACGGCTCAGTTCCAGGCTGTGCGGGTCGGCATCCACGCCGATCAGGCGTGAAGGGGCGAACACCTGCTGCAACAGCTTGAAGGATTTGCCCTGGCCGCAACCCGCGTCCAGCAGGACCGGCGCCACCGGCAGCGGCTCGCTGAACAGGCTGCGCAGGTCGTTGATCGCCACGCGCAGTACGTGATGCTGCCAGGTGTGACTGCGCAGGAACCAGAAGCCGAACCGGGTTTCTTCGACGTAGTTTTTACTCAGGTATTGAGACGTCATACCGGGTCACTCGCGCAAATTTCCGACAGCATTCGCAGCCGCCGCTTGGGCTCGCTGACAAATGGGTTGCGTTCATCCCAGGCGTAGCCGGCAAGGATCGAGCTGATCATGGTCTTGATCTCGGGCGAGCCACCGATATGGAAAATCACATCCTGGAAGGTGCCCGCATACCAGCCTTCGACGTAGCAGCGGAAGGTGTCGACACCGCGCTTCAATGGCTCGGCAAATTCGCTCTGCCAGTCCACGGTCTCGCCTTTGAGCTGACGGTCCAGCAGGCCGGCGGCCATGCTCGCCGAGCGCATGGCGATGGTCACGCCGGAGGAGAACACCGGGTCGAGAAACTCGGCTGCGTTGCCCAGCAGCGCGAAGCCAGGCCCATGCAGGGTTTTGACGTTGGCCGAGTAGCCGCCGATGGTGCGCGCCGGGGTGTCCCACACCGCGTTTTGCAGTACGCCGGACAGGCTCGGGGTTTCGTCGATAAAGCCGCGCAGGCAGGCATCGAGGTCGGCATCGCGGCCCTCGAAACAGGTCTTGGCCGCGACCACGCCCACCGAGCACCGGCCGTCGCTGAAGGGGATGGTCCAGAACCAGATGTCGCGTTGGGTCGGGTGGGTGGTCACGAGGATTTTGGTGCGGTCGAAGCCTGGGTGTTCGATGCGGTCCTCGACGTGGGTGAATACCGCCTGGCGCACCGGGAAATTCGACGGTGCTTCCAGGTCCAGCAGGCGTGGCAGCACGCGACCGTAGCCACTGGCGTCGAGCACGAACTTGGCCTTGACGTGGTATTCGCTGCCGTTCTCGCGGCGCACATGCAGGTAGCGGCAGGCGCCGGAGAAGTCCACGCCGACGATGGTTTCGCCGTAGCGAATGTCTACGCCCTGCAGCGCCGCCTGGTCGGCCAGCACCTTGTCGAATTCGCCGCGCTGCACCTGGAAGGTGGTCGGCTTGCCGTTGCTGAAGGTATCGCTGAAATCAAAGGCGCTGTAGCGCTCGCCCCAGGCGAACGCGGCACCGGTCTTCACCTGGAAACCTGCTGCCTGCACAGCATCGAGCATGCCGGCCTCTTCGATAAAATCGATGCAGTGGGACAGCAGGCTTTCGCCGATCGAGAAGCGCGGGAAGTGCTGGCGCTCAATGATCAATACATCATGCCCTTTGCGCTTTAGCAGCGCGGCGGCGATGGCGCCGGACGGGCCGGCACCGATCACCACCACTTGGCGACGTTCCATTTCAACGATGGGCACGAGGGCTCCTTGCCAGATTGGCGATAATCATATTCATAAGGCGTGTGTCCGGTGGCCGGCCCAGGGCGCCAGCATAAAGCTGAATGCCAGGCCCAGGCTGACCGATAAGCCGAAATTACTCACCGCCGGCGTACTGGACACTGCCAGCAGGCCGAACGACAACCAGGTAGTCAGGGCGGCCAGCAGTGTGCCTAAAAGGCTCACGGCAGGGCCGCCGATCTGTTCGCGCATCAAAATCGCATAGTCGACGCTGATCGCCGTGACCAGCAGCAGGCCGAACAGGCTGAACAGTGTCAGCGGCTGGCCGAGCCAACCCAGGCTGGCCAGGCTGCACAGCGCGGCCAGCAGCGGCAGAGCGACGATGCGCAAGGCACCGCCAAAGCCGAACGGCAGGATCAGCAACAGCACGATCAGCACGCACGACATCAATTTCAGTTCAGCGGCGCTGACCTGCGTGGCCGCGAACACGCGGTTCAAGTCACCGAGGCGGTCGACCAACTGTACGCCGGGCAAATCCACTGCCTGCACCCGCAGCAGCGCCGGGTTGTTCAGGCCTTGCAGGCTGACCATGGCGGCCACGCCGCCGTCCACCGGGCCGAGCCACAGCGTACGCCAAGGCTCGGCCAAGGGCCCCATCAGCGCGGCGTCGATGTCTTCGGTGGGCAGTGCCTGCAACTGCGCGACTTCCGCTTGCAGGGCGCTGACGGGCACGCCGAGGTCCAGCAGTGGCTGCCAATGTGGCGCCAGGTTGTTCAGCGCATCCCGCAATTGTTGCTGCTCGGCAGGCAGGTTGACCAACTGGTTGAGCGCCAGGTAACCCTGGAGTTTGTCCATGTTCACCAACTGGTCCAGGCGCTGGCTCAACGCGCCCTGGCGCATGAGCAACTGCTGCTGGTTCTCGGCGCGCACCAGAAAGAACTGGCTGGTGGGCTGGAAGCCGGTAATGCGCGCCACGGCCTGGGCCTCTTGCAGCAACTGCGGCGGCGCGCCGATCCATTGGCGAATATCGTTTTTGCTATTGAGCTGCCACAGGCCACCGGCACAAAACAGCAGCACCCACACCAGCAGCACCGAACCGGGGACGCGCTTGAGCAAGGCGCCGCGCACTCGCCACAGCCATTCGGCGAGGCGCAGCGGCCATTGCGCCGGGCGCAGTTCAACGCCCTTGAGTAGCGCCGGCAACAGGCACACGGCGGACAGGTAGGCACCCACCAGGCCGGCGGCGGAGAACACCGCGATCTGGGTCAGCGCCGGGAACGGCGTCCAGGCCAGCGCCAGGTAACCGATGCAACTGGTTGCCAGGCTCAGACTCAGCCCCGGCAGGGTCAGGCGCAACGCCGGCCAGCTGCGCCAGGGTTGCAGGCTCCAGCTCTTCGACAGGTAGTGCAGCGGGTAATCCACCGCCACCCCGATCAGGCTGGAGCCCAGCACCAGGGTCATCACATGCATGTGGCCAAACAACGCCACGCAGGCCACCGCACCAAACAGCATGCCCACCAGCACCGGCACGAAGGCCAGCAACACCCGCCAGCGGCGGAATACCAGCAACAGCAATAACAAAATACCCACGGTCGCGCCGCCGCCAACCCAGGTGATTTCCCGGGTGGCCTGCTGCTGGCCGTTGGCGGCATACAGCAAGCCGCTGGCGGCGAGCAATTGCGCGCCTTGCTGGCCGGCCTGCTCGCGGCTGGCCTGGAGCAAGTCCGCCACTTGCAACGGCAGTTTCATGTCGAAGGCATTGCCGGTGGTGCGCGCGCGCAGCAGTACCCAGCTTTTGCCGTCGGCATCGGCGATCAATGCGCCGCTGCCGATATCCAATTGCACCGCGCCGCGTTGCGGCTGGCTGTTCTGGATACGCCCGGTCAGGCCCAGCCAGTCATCCTGGCTCGGCACCAGGCTGAAGCCGGTGAACGGGTCGAACAGCGACTGCACCCGCTGCTGGATAAAAGCGTCGGGGTGTTCGATCAGTTGTTCGCGGTCCTTGGCCGAAAGCATTGCCAGGCGGCCGCGCAGCAACTGTTCGCGCAACGCCGGCAGGTCGGCCTGCAGGTTCCACTGCACCTTTTCGAACAGCCCGCTGGCCTGCCAGCGCTCGCCCAACTGCTGCGCCACGGCCACCGCCTGCTGGCGGTCGGCATGCCCCACCAGCACCAGCAGCTCGCGGTTCAGCGGTTCCTGCATGCGCTGTTCGGCTTGCTGCTCCAAGGCATCCGGGGTGCTGCCCGGCACCAGTTCCATCAGGTTGGCCGACAGCGGCGCGCCATGGCGCCACTGCCAGCCGGCCAGGGCCAGCACGGCCACCAGCAGCGTCAGGAACAGGCGCGGTAACAGACGCTCACTGGGCAAAGTCGTGTTGCTCCGCGTCGCTGAGCGGTTGGCTGGCCGTGCTGTCCTGCATGCGCAGCACGGTGCTGTCGCCCTGGGTTTCCAGCAGTTCGATGGTGTGCACCAGCGCGCCACCGTCGATATTGATCTGGGTGAACACCTGCTTGAGCAGCATCGAACGCGGGATCAGCGTGAGCTTCCACTGCGTGGCTTCGCCCTGCAGCTGCAGTTCGAAGTCGCGCTGCAAGCCGCTGCTATCGCCTTGGAGCACGGCGAGGAACAAACGATTCTGCTCAGCGCCGGCGCTCTTGTTCGGCAGGGTTTGCCAGCCAGTGGCATCACGCCGCGCAATGCCCTGGGGGCTGATGCGGTAGTCCTGTTGCAACGGGCTTTTGAGCAGCCATAGCAGGCCGTGGTCTTTGGCCAGGACGAAAGTGCCCTTGCTGACCAGCGGTTGCGGCAGGGCGCGCAGGTGTTTCTCCTGGGTGAAGCTGCCGTGAATGACCGTTGGCTTTGCCAGTTGATCGCTAAGTTGTTGCAGGTCGAAGGCGTGTGCCGCCCCCGAAAAACCAAACAATACAAACACTGTAGGAGCGAGCTTGCTCGCGAAAAACCCGAGAGCGCCGCGGGGTATCAGGAAACCCGCGTTATCGTTGACGATCTTCGCGAGCAAGCTCGCTCCTACAGAGAACAGGGTCAGCATTTCAGGGCCCTTTCGACGGCGTCGGTGAATATTTTGAGCGAGGCCAATTGCATCTTGACCAGCGGTTGCGGCAGGGCGCGCAGGTGTTTTTCCTGGGTGAAGCTGCCGTGGATCACGCTGGGTTTGGCCAACTGGTCGCTGAGTTGTTGCAAATCGAACCCATGGGCCGCCGCCGCAAAACCAAACAACGCGAACACGGTAGGAGCGAGCTTGCTCGCGAAAAACCTGAGGCCGCCACGGGGTGTCAGGTGACCAGCGTTATCGTTGACGATCTTCGCGAGCAAGCTCGCTCCTACAGGGGATTTCATTTCAAGGCCCTTTCGACGGCGTCGGTGAATATTTTGGGCGAGGCCAATTGCATCTCGCGACTGGCGATTTCCACCGCTACCTGCACAGTGCTGGCGCGGGTCAGGCGTTCGCCGCTGGCGAGGTCGGTGATCAGGTAATTGACCTTCAAGCGGTTCTCCCATTCCACCAGGCTGGCGCGCACGTTGAGCGTCTGGCCAAAGGTGGCGCCGCGCACATAGCGCAGCTGCATGTCGATCACCGGCCAGGCATAGCCCGATTCCAGCATCGCCGTGTAGTTGTGGCCGATCTTGTCCAGCAGAGCGCAGCGCGCTACTTCCAGGTACTTCACGTAGTGCCCGTGCCATACGACGTTCATGGTGTCGACGTCAAAAAACGGCACAAGGATTTCGGTGTCGCTGTGCAATACGCCAGGGCTACGCATGCAGCCTCCAGTGTTGCTCGGCGATGCGTTGCAGGCACAGGCGCAGTTCGCCTTCCAGGGCGCGGTCTTCGATGACGGGCGGGAAGTCCGCTGCCAGTGCTTCGTGCATCGCTGCCAGTGCGGGCGGTAACGGGCGTGCATCCTCGGCCTGGGCGCGCAACCACACACCCTGGTTGGCGGCGAGCAAGGTGGCGGCGGCGACCTGCTCGGTCAGTTCCAGCACGCGGATCGCATCGCGGGCGGCGATGGTGCCCATGCTCACCTTGTCCTGGTTATGGCACTCGGTGGAGCGCGAGAACACGCTGGCCGGCATGGTGTTTTTAAGTGCTTCGGCGGTCCAGGCGCTGGTGCCGATCTGCACGGCCTTGAAGCCGTGGTTGAGCATTGCGCGGTCGGCCGGGGCGCCCGACAGGTTGCTCGGCAGGCCGTGGTTGTAGCGCACGTCCACCAGCAGCGCGAGTTGACGATCAAGCAGGTCGGCGACGTTGGCCACCAGGGTCTTGAGGCTGTCCATGGCAAAGGCGATATGCCCGCCGTAGAAGTGCCCACCGTGCAACACGCGTTCTTCTTCGGCGTCGATGATCGGGTTGTCGTTGGCGCTGTTCAGTTCGATCTCGATAAACGAGCGCAGCCAGTTCAGGCTGTCGGCCAGCACGCCGAGCACATGGGGAGCGCAGCGCAGCGAGTAGCGGTCCTGCAAGCGGTGCAACGGCGCGGTGGGCGCATCGATCGCCAGGTCCTTGCGCAGCCAGGCGGCCACTTGCATCTGCCCCGGGTGCGGCTTGGCGGCGAACAGGCGTTCGTCGAAGTGTTCCGGGTTGCCTTGCAGCGCCACCACGTTCAGCGCCGTGATGCGCGTGGCCAGTTGCAGCAGGTAATCGGCGCGGGCGAAAGCCAGGCAGGCGAGGCCGGTCATCACCGCGGTGCCGTTCATCAGCGCCAGGGCTTCCTTGGGGCGCAGCACCAGCGGTTCCCAGCCCAGTTCGCGGTGCACATCGGCGGCCTGGCGGCGTTCGCCGCGGAACATCACCTCGCGCTCGCCGGACAGGGTCGCCGCCACGTAGGACAGCGGCGTCAGATCACCGCTGGCGCCCACCGAGCCCTCTTCCGGGATCAGCGGCAGCACGTCGTGTTCCAGAAACGCGTGCAGACGCTCCAGCAGTTCCACGCGCACCCCGGACACGCCGTGGCACAGCGACTGCAAACGCGCCGCCAGCACCGCGCGGGTGGCCTGGGCGTCGAGCAACTTGCCCAGGCCGCACCCGTGGAAGGTGTACAGGTGACGGGGCAGGGCTTCGACGTGCTGCAACGGCACCGCCACTACGCACGAGTCGCCGTAGCCGGTGGTCACGCCGTAGATCACGCCTTCCTTGTCCAGCAGCGAGTCGAGGAACTGCGCGCCCTTGGCGATGCGCTGGCGATAGGCGGCATCGTCCTGCAATTGCGTAGGCGCCTGACGGTTGGCCAGGGCCAGCACGTCTTCGATGCGCAAGGGGCGTTCGCCAAAGGTTACCGGCTCAAGATGCGTCGTCATCGGTCTTCCAGAAAGGGTAAAAGTTGAACCACTGTTGGGGCGCCTCCAGGCAGAACTGGCCCAGGCGTGCAGCGTAGCGCGCGGTCCATTGGGCGATGACCTGCTCGCGGGTGCTGCGTTTCCATTCGATCGATGCGGCGAACGGCTCGATAGTCAGGCGATAGCGGCCCTGGTGCTTGAGGCACATCAGCAGGTTGACCGGGCATTTGAGCAAACCGGCCAGCAGCCACGGGCCCTGGGGAAATGCGGCGTCATGACCGAGGAAGTCCACGCGTACCGTGCGCCCGCCGTGCAGCGGCACGCGGTCACCGGCAATCGCCAGCCACTCGCCATCGTCCAGACGCTGGCTGAGCAGCAGCATGGTGGCCGGGTCCAGCTCGCTGACCTGGATCAGGCGCAAATGGGTCGCGCCGGCTTCGCCCAGCAGACGGTTGAAACGTTCGGCGTGCTTGGTGTGTACCAGCACGTTCATGGTGACCTTTTCACCGATCTCGGCGAGCGCGCGGCACACTTCAAGGTTGCCCAGGTGCGCGCCCACCAGCATCTGCCCACGCTCGCCGTGCAGTTGCCCGCGTAGTTTTGCCGGGTCGTCGATCTCGATCTGTTCCAGGCGCAACTTGCCGTTCCACACGTCGAGCTTGTCGAGCAGCGCGTCGGCGAAGGCCATGAACTGAGCGAAGACCTTGCGGTGGGTAGGGCGCAGTTCATCGCGCCCGCTCCAGTCGGCCAGGCGCTGCTGGTAGTGCCAGGCGCTCTGGCGCGCGGTGCGACCGAACAGGAAGAAGTACAACACGATGCCGTACAGCACCGGGCTCAGCAGGCGACGGCCAAGGACCTTGGCGGCGATGGCGGTGAGTTTCATCAGCCAATAGCTGCCGCGCTCCTCGCGGTCAGCCCAGTGTTTGCTGCTGTCGCTCATGCCTGCCACCGGCGCCACAGGATCATCGGCGCACGTACCAACATGCCGAAGAACAAGCGGGTGTGCATGGCACTGATGCGCACGTTGTCGCGGAACAGGCGGAAGTGCGACAAACCATCGGCGGGGTAATGCACCTGGGTCGGCAGCCAGCGCATCGGCTGGTTACGCCAGGCCAGGCGCACGAGGATGTCCGAGTCGAAATCCATGTGCGTGCCGATATAGGCCGAGTCCATCAGCGCCAGCACGGGTGCCAGCGGGTACACGCGAAAGCCGCACATCGAGTCGCGGATCTGCAGTGACAGGGTGTTGATCCACACCCACACATGGGTCAGGTAGCGGGCGTACAGGCGGCCTTTGGGCACGCTTTCGTCGTATTCGGGGTAACCGCAGATGATTGCGTCGGGGTGCCTGCGCGAGGTGTCGATAAAGGTCTCGACTTCGCGCAGATCGTGCTGGCCGTCGGCATCCACTTGCAGCGCATGGCTGAAGCCCAGGCGCGCTGCCTCGCGGAAGCCTGCCATCACTGCGCCGCCCTTGCCCTGGTTGCGGGGCAGGGTCAGCAGGGTGACGTGATCCAGGGTCGCCAATTGCGCCAGCACTGCCGCGCAGGCCGGGCTGCTGCCGTCATCGACCAGCAGGCACGGCAGGCCGCTGTGCAACAGGCTGTTGACCACGGCCGGCACGGCGGCTTCGTGGTTGTAGACCGGGATCAGGGCGCAGGGGTTATGCATGATGGACCCCACCGGTTGGTGAATAACCTGTGGCGAGCGGGCTTGCCCCGCGTTGGGTCGCGCAGCGGCCCCAGTAAGGTAACCGAGGTGTGTCAGCCGGAACTCTGGCGCAGGTTTTAGGGCCGCTTCGCAGCCCAACGCGGGGCAAGCCCGCTCGCCACAGGAGGTTATGCATGGGCGGTTTCCAGTTGGATCCGGCCACTGGAACAGGCGGCGACGCCGTTGCGGTAGGCGAAATACAGCTTGCTGCGCTCGCGGTCGAAGCGCAGGTGCAGTTCGATGCGGTCGCCAGGACGCACCAGTTGCTGGAACTTGAGCACTTCCATGCCGGCAAAGGTCGCGGGCAAGTCGAGCAGTTGCTGGCCGAGGTTGAACGCCCACTCCACCTGGACCACGCCGGGCAGCACCGGGGTGGCCGGGAAGTGCCCGCTGAAATAGGCCAGGTCCGGCGGCACGCTCAACTGCACGGTCCATTCGCCATTGGCTTCGACCTGTTCCAACACTTCCGGTGCTTTTGGCCGAGGCGCCAGCAGCAACGCGGCCACGTCGGCCTGGGGCAGTTTGCCCTGGGCATTCAGCGGCAGTTGGCGCAGCAAACGCCAGCGCCTCGGCAGCGCCAGGGCTTCGCAATGCTGGCTCAGGTGTTGGCGCAGGGTCTGGGTGAGGCTGCGCCGGCCCTGGTTGCGCAGGGCATGCAGGCCGTCGGCGCTGAGCACCACGAGGGCGCCCAGGGACGCACGGTTTTCCTGTACCACGCCCAGGCGTGTTTCGGCGACCCACGGGTGGGTCATCAGCGCGTGTTCGAGCATGGGCAGGGAGATGCGTTTCTCTTCCAGTTTGACGATGCGGTCCAGGCGGCCGAGCAGTTCGAAGCGGCCGTCGGCATGGATACGCACGGCGTCGGCGGTGTGTTCGACATGCCCGGCGGGCAGGTAGGGCGAGGCGATGCGCAGGGCGCCGTCGGCATCCTGGCTCAGTTGCACATCGGTAAACGGCTGCCAGGGTTGCGCGCCCTGACGCCAGGCGATGCCGCCGGTTTCCGAGCTGCCAAGGATTTCCGTCGGCCATTGTTGCAGGCGGTCGTACAGGCTGGAGGCGGCTTCGATGGGCAGCGCACCACCGGAGGAAAACACCCGTGACACCTGGCTCAGCGCGGGCCAGTCGAGGTTGTCGCCCATGCGCTTGAGCAGCGCCGGGCTTGCCACCCAGGCGAACTGCGTGTGCTCGCGGCTGGCGCGTTGCATGTCTTCGGGGAAGGCCAGTTGGCGGCGCACAAAGGTGCGACCGGCGTACAACGGCCAGAGCACGCGAAACAGCAGGCCATAGATATGTTGAGTGGCGACGCTGCCGATGATGCACGCACCCTTGAGGTCTGCGCCCCAGAGCGTTTCCAGGGCCTCGACCTCGTTGGCCAGTTGGCGCAGGGTTTTGTCGATGCGCTTGGGCTCGCCACTGGAGCCGGAGGTGCACAGGCTCAGTTGGCAGGTGTCCAGGTCGAGCGCGGCGGGCTCCAGTGGGGCTTGATACAGTGCGTCCAGGTCCGCAGTCTCGGTCAGCCAGGCGTCGACGGCATCCGCCCAGCGATGGCGGGTCTGAGGTTGCAGGTCGGCGGGCAGCAGCACGCTGACCCCGGCGCGCCAGGCACCCAGCAGGGCAATCGCCAGGCTGCCGGCATCTCCCAGGTGCACGGCCAGGCGCCGAATGCCGCGCGCTTGCAGGCCGGCCGCCAGGCTGAGAGCGGACTCCCACAGCTGGGCGTGATTCATCGCAGGTTCGGTGGTGACCCCACGCTGTTGCAGCGGCTCAAGCAGCAAGTGCTCAAGTTTCAACCCATTCATACGCGGCCTCGAACCCTTTGTCGTACCAGCCATTCCACGGCAAACAACAGCCCCATCAGCCCGTAGGCGATCAGCCCGTTGTACAACGTCCACCAGCTCAGCGGCGCCCATAGGGTGAGGGCGGCGGCGAGCAGGCCATTACACAGAAAAAAAACACTCCACACCACGGTAACCTGGCGCGTATACACAATCGCGTGGGGTGGCAACTGCGGGTCGGTCATGCGGGCCAGGCGCTCGACCACTGGCGGGCCGTATTTAAGGCTCAGGCCGAACAGCGTCAACATGAACGCACTGACCAGGCTCGGGTACCAGCGCAGTAATTGCGGGTTGTCGAACCAAGCCAGAGCCAGGCAGAACACCATCACCGCCACGGCCATCCAGCGGCTGCCTGGGCGCCGTTCGCCGGTGAGCGCGCGCAACAGCCACAGGCCGCCAAGCAGCAGGCCGAATTGCCACGGCGCAAAGTGCTCGGTGCCGTAATACACCGCAAAGGGGTACAGCAGCCCCGCCAACAACAGGCCAAGGCCGATCAGGCGGCTCATGCGGCAGGCGCGACCAGACGGTATACCGCCTCAACCACGTCGTTCACGGTGCGTACCGCCTTGAATTCTTCGGCGGCGATCTTCTTGCCGGTCTGGCGCTTGATATGGTCGATCAGGTCCACGGCATCGATGCTGTCGATTTCCAGGTCCTGGTAGAGGTTGGCCTCAAGGGTGACGCGTTCAGGTTCCAGTTCAAACAGTTCCACCAAGGCATCGCGCAGGGTGTTGAAAATATCGTCACGAGTTTGCATGGTCCGGTCTCAAGCTGCCTGTCTGGCCGTGATGAACGCCGCAAGGCTGGCCACGTTGGTGAAGTGATTGCGGGTGTCCTTGGCGTCGGCATCGATCTTGATGCCGTAGTTTTTCTGGATCGCCAGGCCCAATTCCAGGGCATCTACCGAATCCAGGCCGAGGCCCTCGCCAAACAGGGGTTGATCGCTACCGATATCGTCGGCGCTGATATCTTCCAGGCCCAGGGCCTCGATGATCAGCGTTTTTATGTCGTGCTCAAGGCTATGTTGGTCGCTCATCTTCGGCGAGCTCCTTAATAAAATAGTGGTGCAGGTAATCGTTGAGCTTACGCGAGGCCTGGGGCGCGGGCCCCAATGTTGCGAACGCCTGTGGTTCTATATCGGCACCCACCCGCAAACTGAAGTGCACGCGGCATTTGGGGATGCGATACCAGGGTTCGGCCTTCGTCAGGGTGGTGGGGCTGACCTTGATCACCACGGGGGTGATGATTGTCGCACCGCGCAGCGCAATAGCGGCGCCCCCGCGATGAAAGGCAGGCGCCGCGCCGGGTGTGGTGCGGGTGCCTTCGGGAAAGATGATCAGGGTCTGACCGGTTTTCAGGGCGTCGGCGGCGGCATCGAGCATCTCGGCGCTGCCGTCATTGCTGATGTAGCTGGCGTCGCGCACCGGCCCACGGGTAAAGGGGTTTTGCCACAGGCTCTGCTTGACCACGCAGTTGGCCTGGCGCACCAGGCCGATCAAGAACACCACATCGATCAGCGATGGGTGATTGGCGATGATCATCTGGCCGGGGCGGCCGAGTTTCTCGGCGCCTTCGACGCTATAGGTCAGCACGCCGGCGCGCTGCATCAGGCGAATGAAGAACCAGAACAACCAACTGATCGTGTGGCGGGCACGCTGGCGGTGCTTGGCCGCGTCCCCCGGCAGGCAACTGAGCAGGGGAAATACCAGCAAACGCAGGCACAGCCCACCGAAGCCGAACAGCACGAAGCTGGCGGCGGTCGCGAACAGGCGCCAGTAATAGGCGTCCCGTGGCTTGTCGGTCAGGGCTTGCGTTGCCAATTCCATACTCGGTTCTTCCAGGCATGTTGGCAGGCGTCCTGTTGGGTGAGCAGGGCGCGCAGCAGGTTCAGGGCGTGAGGCCACTGGGCTTGAGTGGGTTGGACAGTGCCGCTGGAAAGTTCCAGCTGCCACTCGTCGCCTGGGGTCAGCAACAGGCCGAGGGCGTAGGGGAAGGGCACATCAACGATCCAGTGGGTGTAGGCCTCGGGCGGCAGCTCTTCGGTGATGATCAGCAACACGGCCGGTGCGCCTTCGTTGAGCAGCGCGGCGGCTTCGAGCATGCCGTGCTCCAGGCCGTCGCCGGCAGCGGCGAGGGCGGTCATCTCGCTGGTTTCATCGCGCAGGATCGACCATAGGCCAATCACCGCGTTATGCACCGACAGGCTGAACTGGGTCGGCGACAGCGGCTGGTCATTCGCCAGGTCGCTGAGAATGTCGAGCGTGCGCGGGGTTTCGCCGTGCCGGGAAACAAACACCAGCGGCAGGTCTGGCAGGCCCTCGGCCAGTGGCCAGCCCACGCTGAAGGCCATGCGTGCCAGGCGGCTCAGGCGGCGGCGCTGCATGGCCGGCAGAAATGACACGTCGGGCGAGGCTGCGCTGGCGGGCAGCAACACTGGGGCCCGACACCAGGCGTGCCAGTCGTCCGCACTCTCCAGGCCAGGGGCCCAGGCGCGCCATTGGGCGATGTTGAAGTTGATCACTGAGAAGTTATCCCGCCCCTGCGGGCTTCCATGTGCGGCGTTTGGCCCCGAATACCGGGACAGGGAGCAATCGCCGAATGGCGCGCATTATCCCGGTGCCGTGGGGTTCTAGCAAACTTTGGTAAAGAAATGTGCAAGGCAGATGACCAGCGCGCGCGGGAAAGATTTGCGGATTGTCCTTTACCCAGAGGCGGGTTGGATTGTCGGACCGTTCCTATTCACTTGTACTCGATGCATCTTCAATGTGGCAGGCATCGATGAACGAGGTAGCTAACAGACACTTTTGCCCTCTACACTCGGACATTCATTGAAACGCGGAGGTTTTTCCATGCGGCGCGTGGTGTTCAATCAGAAAGGCGGCGTGGGCAAGTCCAGCATCGCCTGCAACCTGGCGGCGGTCAGCGCCAGCGAAGGCTATCGAACCCTGTTGGTGGACCTCGATGCACAAGCTAATTCAACCCAGTACCTTACCGGGCTGACCGGCGACGATATTCCCATGGGGATCGCGGATTTTTTCAAGCAAACCCTCTCTTCCGGGCCGTTTTCGAAGAAGAACAAGGTCGATATCTACGAAACGCCCTTCGATAACCTGCACGTGATCACTGCGACGGCAGAGTTGGCGGATTTGCAGCCCAAGCTCGAGGCCAAGCACAAGATCAACAAGCTGCGAAAGCTGCTGGATGAACTGAGCGAAGATTACGACCGGATTTACCTGGATACGCCACCGGCCTTGAATTTTTATGCCGTTTCAGCGCTGATCGCCGCTGATCGAGTGTTGATCCCCTTCGATTGTGACAGCTTCTCGCGTCAGGCCCTGTACGGCCTGCTGGCGGAAATCGAGGAATTGAAGGAAGACCACAACGAAGGCCTCGAAGTGGAAGGCATCGTGGTCAACCAGTTCCAGGCCCGGGCGAGCCTGCCGCAGCAGATGCTCGATGAGTTGATTGCCGAAGGCTTGCCGGTGTTGCCGGTGTACCTGGCCAGCTCCGTGCGCATGCGTGAGTCGCACCAGGAGAACAAGCCGCTGATCCACCTGGACCCACGGCATAAGCTGACGTTGCAGTTTGTGGAACTGCATAACTTGCTGGAAAACGGCTGACCTCAAAGGCAGCATAAATCCCCATGTGGGAGCGGGCTTGCTCGCGAATGCGGTGTCTCAGTGCCAAAGGTGCTGGCTGACAGATCGCATTCGCGAGCAAGCCCGCTCCCACACTTTGGATTGCGTTCCGGCAGATGGATTTGTCCCACAGAGGCTGTAGGAAGGGTCTGGCAATAGGTGCTGTACCTTGTCTCGATGCCTACAGCTAGGCCAGAATCCGCCGGCTTGTGCGTCTGGATGGGCGTCTCTAAGGTTCTCGGGCCGCTGAATTCTCAGTGGTCGGGTTTAGTAGCCTGAAGAGCATGTAAAGGGCACAAGCCCCGTCGAGCAAGTTTTATCTTTGTTTGATGGTGGCTGTGCGTAGGGCACCTTCGTGTGCGCCGGCTTTGCATCGCACCCGGTCTACTAACCTGCGTACAGCTGCCACCCCTCGTTTAGTAGCGTTGTGAGGGCGGCCTTATCCCGAGCGATGATCATGACAACCAGTAATCTTTACAGCATTACCCCCAACCTCCCCGGCGAACACCGTGACGTGGCCCTGGCCATCCACCAATTGAGTGAGCTGGGCGTCATGCTGGTCGGCCAGATGATGGACCGCGAAGCGCCGCTCGCCTGAACTTGAAATGCGGCCAATGTAGGAGCTGGCTTGCCTGCGATAGCATCACCTCGGTGCGCCTGCCAAACCGAGGCGTCTGCATCGCAGGCAAGCCAGCTCCTACATTGACCGCGTTTACACCCCTTGGCTGCGCAACCAGCTCATCAGTTGTGGCAACGGGAATGCCCCGCTCTGGCGCGCTATTTCGCGGCCATTCTTGAACAGGATCAAACTGGGGATCGAGCGAATCCCCAGTTGCGCCGATAACTGTTGGTTGGCCTCACTGTCCAGCTTGGCCAGCCGGCACTTGCCCGCCAGCTGCCCGGCGGCTTGTTCAAACACCGGCGCAAACGACTTGCACGGCCCACACCAGTCGGCCCATACATCCACCAGCAACGGCAGGTCGCCCTTGATCTGGCTGGTGTAGTCGCCTTGTTTCAGTTCGAACGGCGTGTTCAGCAACACGGGCTGCTTGCAGCGCCCGCACTTTGGCGCGTCACCCAGGCGTTCGCCGGGAATGCGGTTGAGGCCGTTGCAATGAGGGCAGGGGATGACGAGAGGTTCGGACATGGTGGGCTCCGTGGATGTGGCCAATGCTCCCTATCTGGAGTCAGGTATCAGCTTTATCAAGCTCGGGGGCGACGAGGCCCATCCGTTGATGGGCGTGGTCGATATCATCGGTGACTGGGTTAAGGCCGACGACTTGGAGCATTGGCCCGTGCCTGAGGTGCGCGGTGTCGACGTACTGCGATCAATGATGCTGGAGCATGGCGTATCACGACGAACAACTGATCTCCAAATGCTTGCCCCAATCCGGCGGCCGTTGCGCGTATTGCTCCATCCCCGCTTGTTCCTCAAACGGCTTGGAAAGCACCGCATGCAACTGCCGTACTTCGCTGTAGTCTCCAGCCTCGGCGGCGGTGATGGCGTTCTGCGCCAGGTAGTTACGCAGGATGTACAGCGGGTTCACCGCATGCATCCGCTCTCGGCGCTGCTCCTCGCTGTATTCCCCGTCCCGCTGAACGCGAGCGGTGTATAGCTCGGCCCAGGCATCGAACCCGGCCCAATCGACAAAATCATCGCGCAATCGCGTTACGGCCAACGCCGCCGGCTCATCCCCCAAACGGCGGAAGAACAGGGTGTAATCCACGCCGCTGTTCTGCATCAGCTTGAGCAAGCGCTCCACCAGCTTCTGGTCATCGTCTTCGGCGGTGGTGAGCCCCAGCCGTCGACGCATCAAATCCAGGTAATGCGCCTGGTACAGCGGCAGGTACAGGCCAAGCGCTTCCTTCAACGCGTCGACGCTGATGGACGGCGTGAGCGCCTGGGCCAACGCGCTGAGGTTCCATTGCCCGATCGGCACCTGATTGCTGAAGGAATAACGCCCTTCATGATCCGAATGGTTGCAGATGAAGTGCGCGTCAAAGTCGTCGAGAAACGCAAACGGCCCGAAGTCGAAGGTAATGCCGAGGATCGACATGTTGTCGGTGTTCATCACCCCATGGCAGAAGCCATAGGCCTGCCATTTGGCGATCATCTCGGCGTTGCGCTCGACGATTTCACGGAACATCGCCAAATACGGTTCGGGTTGTTCGCGGCACTCGGGGTAATGCAGGTTCAGTACATGTTCGGCCAGTTGCGCCTGCTGCTCGGGCTTTTTGGTGTAGTAGAAGTATTCGAAGTGCCCGAAGCGGATATGGCTGCGGGCCAGGCGCAGTACCATCGCGCCGCGCTCCTGTTTCTCACGCCAGACCGGGGTGCTGGAGCCGATGACGCACAAGGCCCGGCTGCTGGGAATGCCCAGCGCGTGCAGCGCTTCGGAGGCGAGGAATTCACGAATCGACGAGCGCAGCACCGCGCGGCCATCGCCCATGCGCGAGTATGGCGTCATCCCGGCGCCCTTGAGGTGCAGGTCCCAATGTTCACCGGCCTGGTTATACACCTCGCCCAGCAACAACCCTCGGCCATCGCCCAGCTGTGGCGTGTAGCCGCCGAACTGATGCCCGGAATAGACCATCGCCCGGGGTTCTGCCTCGGCCCACAGCGTGTGGCCGCCGAACAGCTCGGCGAATACCGGCGTTGCGGCTACCGCCGGGTCGAGGTCGAGCAGGGCCATGGCGGCATCACTCGCCACGACAAGGCGCGGCTCATCGAGGGGGTCGGGCAGGACGTGAGTTGAGAACGCGTCGCCAAGGCGTGCGAAGCGGTTGTCGAAGGTCAGTTCGTCGAGGGCTTTCACCGGCCATCTCCAGCAGAATGTCCGAGCATTCTGCTGGGGATAGGCGCTTTAGTCGAGTTTGCTGGGCGGTGGCTCCGGCGCATCCTCGACTTTTCCGGCCGGCGGCTCGGGTGCGTCCTGCTCTGCGGGCGTGGCGATGGTCTTGCGATCGTCTTCCACCGGTACCAGCTTGTACTCCTGGCCATGGAGGTTTTTCAGGTACACCTCCATCTGTCGGAACGAGATGTTGATGTGCTGTTTCTTGAACTCACGATTGATGTAGCGGTTGACCTCATCCAGCACCGGGTTGCGGTCACCAAGGTCGCGCACGTGCATGCGCAGTTCGTGGTCGAGCGTACTTTCGCCGAAGTTGAGGAAGTACACGTGCGGTTCCGGTTCCTTCAGTACCCGTGGGTTTTCCCTGGCGGCCTTGAGCAGCAATTCCTTCACCAGGTCCAGGTCGGAGCCATAGTCCACACCGAGTTTCAGGGTGACGCGGGTGATGGTGTCGGTCAGCGACCAGTTGATCAGTTGCCCGGTAATAAACGTCTTGTTGGGGACGATGATGTCCTTGCGGTCGAAGTCGGTGATGGTGGTGGCGCGGATGCGGATCTTGCTCACCGTGCCCGACAGGTTGCCGATGGTGATCGTGTCGCCGATACGCACCGGGCGTTCGAACAGGATCATGATGCCGGAGATGAAGTTGGCGAAGATCTCCTGCATACCGAAGCCCAGGCCCACCGACAGCGCGGCCACCAGCCATTGCAACTTGTCCCAGCTCACGCCGAGGGTCGACAGGGTAGACACGAAGCCCACGCCGGCGATCACATAGGACAGCAACGTGGTGGTGGCGTAGGCGCTGCCCTGGGCCAGGTCGAGCTTGGACAGCACCAGCACTTCCAGCAGACCGGGCAGGTTGCGCGCCAGGGCGAAGGTGATGCCGATGATGATCAATGCGCCGAGCAAGTCGCCGATGCTGATGGGCACCATGCTGATATTCGCACCGGTACCGCTGGTGTATTCGTACAGCGTGACGTTGTCCAGGTAGGAGAACACCGAGATCAGGTCCGACCACACCCAGTACAGCGCGGCGATAAAGCCGCCGAGCAGGGCCAGGCGAATCAGGCGCATCGACTGTTCGTTGACCTGTTCGATGTCCAGGGTCGGCTCTTCGATCACCGCCTCGCCATCTCCGGCTTCCTTGGCGGCCTGGCGTTTGGCCAGGGCGCGGGAATAGGCCAGCCGCCGTGCGGCAACGCCGAGGCCGCGTACGAAGGTCGCCTCGATCACCAGCCAGAACATCAGCAGGTACAGGGTGTTGATCAACCGGTCACTGAGTTTCAGCGCGGTGTAGTAGTAGCCAAAGCACACCGCGATGAACAGTGCGATGGGCAGCGCGGTAAACAACAGGCCCATGGCTTTGCGAAACAGCGAGGCTTTTTCGTGGGTGGGGCTGTTGAGCAGCAGGCGCCCAAGCAGCCAGGCCATCAGCGCGTAGCAGGTCAGCACCACGCCAATGCCCAGCACATCGTCGGCCAGGGCCGCCGGTTGATGTTCGGCGATGGCCACCACGGCCACCAGCGCGAGCACGACCAGCCCGAGTTTGCGTACCCAGCCTTGCAGGAATTCGACCTGGGGTTTTTCCCAGCGGAAGTGCAATTCAGCCACGCCGCCCGGTGCCAGGATGCGATAGGCGGTATAGAACACCATCCACGCCTGGGCGATTTGCAGCAACGCCGCGCCCAAGTTGGCGTTTTGCCCACGGGCGTCGATTTGCAGCGCGTAGCCGCACAGCGCCAGGCCCAGGGCCACCGGCATCGCCAGCAGGATATTGATCAGGATCGCTTGGGGCGTGTGCCATTGGCTGTCGCGCTTGAAGTGGCCGATGTCCAGGTGGACTTTTTTCAGGCGTGCGTACAGGGCGTTGCGCCGCCACAGCAGTGCGCCGATCAACAGCAGCAGCGGCAGGAACAGCAGCGGGCGCTGGGTCAGGCCGTCATACAGTTCGCTGACGCTGGAGGCCCAGGGCAGGGTGGTGACTTGCTTGCTCAGGTGCTCCGGTACGGTTTCCAGCCATTCGGTGTCCAGCGGTTTGTTGCTGGGGATCCAGAACATCTGCTCATCCAGCGTGGCGCGCAGGGTGGTGGCGGTGCTGAGCAGTTGTTTCTGATTCAGTTGCAGGGTGATGGATTCGTTGAGCAGCGCGCTCAGCTCACGGCTCAGGCGCTCCAGCAGGTCGCTGCGGGTGACCGCCAGTTCCAGCAGGGTGCGGCGCAGTTGCGGGGTGACGTCGTCTGGCGGCTGGTTGGCCAGCAGGTTGTCCACATAAGCGCTGGGAGAATTGATCAGCTCGCGCTGCTGGTTGACCTCGAACTGGTACAGGCGAATGTTGGCGATGTCGTCCGCCAGGTCGCGGTCCACGGTGAGGCGTGGCAGGGCCTGTTTTTGCTTATACAGGATCTTGGAAAGCAGCAGGCTACCCTTGAGCACGTTGATCTGCTCGTCCAGGGCCGAGTCGCTCTGGGTCACGGTGTCCAGTTGCTGCTTGGTCTGCAGGTTCTTCTGGGTCAGGTCGTTGAGGCGGTCGGTACTTTTGAGCAGGTAGTCGGAGAGCTTCAGGTTCTCTGCGCTCTCCGTGGCCAGAATGCTGCTGCCGCCGGCCTTTTGCGCTTCGATGGACTGCTGGGTGACGGTTTGCTGGGACTGGGCCAGGCGTTTCTGATTGATCAGGGTTTGCAGGTCCTGGATTTCTTGTTCCAGGCGCGCGGTTTTTTCCTGGATCAGGTCGTGCTGGCTGTTGCCCAGGTCTTGCAGTTGGCTGTTGCCGGCCAGTTCCTGGCGGCGCAGTGGGATCAAGGCGTTCAGGGCCGCCAGTTCGGCGTTCAGCTGGTTGCGCTGGTCGCCGCTGAGGGTTTTGCCATTGTCCTTGCCGGCCTTGAGGGTCGAGTTGATCTGCAGGATGCGCGCCTGGCTGTTGCTGATTTCGGTCTGGGCGCGCTCGGGGCGGGTCTGGGCGGCGATGGTCAGGCTATTGGCATCGGCCAGTTCCTTTTGCAGGTCGCCTTGCTGGGTGGTGCGCTGTACCAGCAGTTGCTCAAGCTGCGGCACCGGCAGGGTGGCGTAGCGTTGGGCCACCGGGATGATTTTGGTGGCCTTGAGCCGGGTGAGCTCGCGCTGGTTTTCGCTGGTCTGGCGCGGCGCGTCTTCCAGCTGACGCTTGAGGTCGGCCAGGCGCTGCTCGTAATCCTGCTTGTTGCCCAGGTAGGTCAGGGTCTGTTGCAGGATGGATTGCAGCGCCTTCATGTCGGCGTCGGGCAGCTTGCGGTCGGGCAGCTTGTCCAGGGTTTGCTGGATGGCGTCGGCGCTGGGCGGTTCGGCGGCGTTGACGCTGCCGACACAAAGGGTCAGGCCCAGCAGGGCAGTGGCGAGAAAAGTGCGCAGGGTTGGCATAGAGACCGGTCTTGCAAGGTGAAGAATCGGGAGCGTGCTATCGCTCCGCAGTTTAGAGGAAGAGTCCGGGGCCCGGGCGACTTCCTTCGGGGAATCTGACGCCGACTTTACCGATCTTGTTCCCCTCCATGACCGCGACGGTCCAGATGGTGTTGTTCCACTCCACCTGGTCACCCACCACCGGCGCACCGCCGACCTTCTGGGTGATGAAGCGGCTCAGCGGCATGTCCGGGTCGATCCCTTCGAGCTTGAGGCCATACAGCGCCGAAACCGCGCCCAGCTGGGCATCGCCTTCGAGAACAAAGTCGCCGAAGAAGCGCAGGTCGAGGCCGCGTTGCGGGGCTTGGCTGAACAGCTTGCCCAGGGTTGGCAAGTTATGTTCATGGCCGATCACGCAGAGCAGATCGCCGACTTCCAGCACGGTACTACCCGACGGATGGAGCAGTTGCTGGCCACGGAACAGGGCGGCGATGCGCGTGCCTTCGGGCATTTTCAGCTCGCGCAGGGCGGCGCCGATGCACCATTTTTCCGCGCCCAGGCGGTAGACGAACAGCTCCCACTCGCTGGTGACGTGCACTTCCAGAGCGGCGCGGGAGATCGGCGCGGGCTCCGGCGGAACGGTCACTTTCAGCAACTTGGCCACCCACGGCAGGCTTGTGCCCTGCACCAGCAGCGAGACCAGTACGATAAAGAACGCCAGGTTGAAGTACAGCTGCGCATGGGGCAGGCCCGCCATCAGCGGGAACACCGCCAGGATGATTGGTACCGCGCCACGCAGGCCGACCCAGGCGATAAAGGCTTTTTCGCGGCCATGGAACGCTTTGAACGGCAGCAAACCGACCATCACCGACAGCGGCCGCGCAAACAGGATCATCCACAGCGCCAGGCCGAGGGCCGGCAGGGCGATCGGCAGCAGATCATGAGGCGTGACCAGCAGGCCCAGCACCAGGAACATACCGATTTGCGCCAGCCAGGCCATGCCATCGAGCATATGCAAAATGCCATGACGGCTGCGCACCGGGCGGTTGCCGATCACCAGGCCACACAGGTACACGGCGAGGAAACCACTGCCGTGCAGGGCGTTGGTCAGGGCGAACACGAACAGGCCGCCGGCGATTACCAGGATCGGGTACAGGCCGTTGGCCAGGTTGATACGGTTGACCATCTGCAGCATCAACCAGCCGCCGCCCAGGCCGATCAGGCCGCCAATGCCGAATTCGCGCACCAGGTGAATCAACAGGTTCCAATGCAGGCCGGTCTGGCCGCTGGCGAGCATGTCGATCAGGGTGACGGTGAGGAACACCGCCATCGGGTCGTTGCTGCCGGACTCGATCTCAAGGCTGGCGCTGACGCGTTCGTTCAGGCCTTTGCCGCCCAGCAGCGAGAACACTGCCGCCGCGTCCGTGGAGCCGACGATGGCGCCGATCAACAAGCCTTGGATGATATTGAGGTCAAACAGCCAGGCCGCCGCCATGCCGGTGAGGCCGGTGGTAATCAACACCCCCACCGTGGCCAGCGACAAGGCCGGCCACAGCGCCACGCGGAAACTCGCCACCCGTGTGCGCAAGCCGCCGTCGAGCAGGATCACTGCAAGGGCGAGGTTGCCCACCAGGTAGGCGGTCGGGTAGTTATCAAAGATGATGCCGCCGCCATCGACGCCGGCGATCATGCCCACGGCCAGGATGATCACCAGGATCGGGATGCCCAGGCGTGACGAAAGAGAACTTACCAGAATGCTCGCACTCACCAGCAACGCGCCGATCAAGAACAGGCTGTTGATGGTCGTCGCATTCAAAGGCAGTACTCCATGAGCAAATAAGACAGGACGCAAACTGACCATGCAGTCTGCGTGCCAGCGATTCTAACCTGTTGAATTGCTGCGCTGTCAAAAAGCTTTTCTGATTCACGTAAGTCTAAATGTGGGAGCAGGCTAGCCAGTTCTCACAAGGGATTGCGGTGTCAGTTACAGGCGGAAGCGCCCGACCATTCCATTCAAATCCACCGCCAGGCGCGACAGTTCACTGCTTGCAACGCTGGTCTGGCTGGCGCCGGTGGCCGATTGCACCGACAGGTCGCGGATATTCACCAGGTTGCGGTCCACTTCCCGCGCGACTTGCGCCTGCTCTTCGGCAGCACTGGCGATCACCAGATTGCGTTCGTTGATCTGGACGATTGCGGTGTTGATAGTATCCAGCGACATCCCGGCGCCTTTGGCGATGTTCAGCGTTGATTCCGCGCGCTCGGTGCTGTTGCGCATCGAATCCACCGCATGTTCGGTGCCGGCCTGGATGCTGCCGATCATCCGCTCGATCTCGCTGGTGGACTGCTGAGTGCGATGGGCCAGGGCCCGTACTTCGTCGGCCACTACCGCAAAGCCACGCCCGGCTTCACCGGCGCGGGCCGCCTCAATCGCGGCGTTGAGGGCCAGCAGGTTGGTCTGGTCGGCCAGGCCGCGAATCACGTCCAGGACCTTGCCGATATCACGGGACTCATTGGCCAGGTCGCCAATCAGCGTGGCGGTGGCCTGCACGTCGCTGCTCATGCGCTCGATGGCGCTGACGGTTTCCTGCACCAGGTCACGGCCGTCTCCGGCAGAGGTGGTGGCGTTGCGCGAGGCTTCGGAGGTGCTCACCGCATTGCGCGCGACTTCTTCGACGGCGCTGGTCATCTCATTGACAGCGGTCGCCGCTTGTTCGATTTCGTTGTTTTGCCGGGTCAGACCGCGGGCGCTCTCGTTGGTGACGGTGTTCAGCTCTTCCGCCGCAGAAGCCAATTGGGTGGCGGAACCAGCGATGCGTTGCAGAGTGTCACGCAATTTGTCCTGCATCTTGGCCATGGCCGCCAGCAGGCGACCGGCTTCGTCGTTGCCGTCGACCTTGATCGGGCGCGTCAGGTTGCCTTCAGCGACTTCTTCGGCCGCTTCCAGCGCCTGGGCGATCGGCAGGGTGATGCTGCGGGTCAGCAACCAGGCGAACAGCATCGTCAGCGCTGTCGCTATCACCAGTAGGCCAATCACCAGGTCAAAGGCCATGCTGTACCGGTCTTCAGCCTCTTGATTGGTGGCAAGGGCCGCTTTGTTGTTGTAGTCCAGCAGGCGATTGAGCACCGTGTTGACCTGATCGGCGTTGCTCACCATCTCAGTGTTAAGCAAGGTGCGCAGTTCGTCGGTCTTGTTGGCGCTCGACAGGCTTTTCATGCGCGCTTCAATCTGCTGGTACTGCGTGAGCAGACGTGTGTATTCGTCGTAGATCGAACGCTCTTCACTGCTGTCGATCAGTTTTTCGTAGGCGTTCTGGGCGGCGCGAATCTGCTGGTTACGCAGTTCGAAGGCTTCCAGGGTTTTCTGCAGAACCTCCGGCTCACGGTTGGTGAGCAACCGGTAAGACAGCACGCGCAAGCGCAGGGTCAGTTGGGTGAATTCGTCGAGGGCACGGATGCTTGGCACGCTGGACTGGGTGATGTCTTCGGTTGCGCCACGGATCTTGCTCATTTGGTTGAGGGCGAACACACCCAGAAACAGCATGAGTGCACCAATCAACGCAAAGCCGAGGAAGGCCCTCGGAGCGATATTCATATTACGAAGCGACATGCTGGAATCCTGGGGGAGGCGCGATCCGTGCGGCCGTGAGACTGTGTGTACCTCTCTATCGGTCGTACGACTAAAGTCTAAAGGAGGCTGTGCGTTTTTGTCGCACCTGACCAGGTGTTGGGCCGATTCAGGAACCAGATGGGGGAAATGCAGTCACTAAGGCTCGAAAGCGTGGCTCGCCCCTTGAAAATCAGGGCCGCGCGCCGGGGATAACCCTGGCTTCCGAGGTGAATTTTCTTTATCGTCACCGCCCTTTGAAAAAGCAAGAGAAATCAAAATGTTAGAAGCATCCCTCAGCCAATTGGAACAACTGGTCAGCGACCTGGTACAGCAGAATCAAGACCTGTTGGGCCGCAACGAATCCCTCAAGGCGGAACTTGCCAGCGCCAAGGATGAGAACGACAGCCTGCAACTGAGCCTGATGGAACAGGAAGAAAAGCACGGCGCTACCGCCGCCCGTATTCAAGCGTTGGTCGAGCGCGTGAGCGCAGGTCCTGTCGGCGCATGAGTGAAGGGATAAAGGTCGTTTCGATTCTCGGAGAGGATTACTCGATCAAGGCGCCGGCAGGCGAAGACAAAACCCTGATGCACGCCGTGACCATGCTCAAGGCCTCCCTGGCCACTACCAAGAAAAAGTACCCGACCCTGATTGGGGACAAATTATTGGTATTGGCGGCGCTGAACCTGTGCGCCGAGCAGATCGAAATGCAACAGGCGCACCAAGAGGAACTCGACCGTTACCAAGAGCAAGTAAGCGCCACGGTCGAGGTGATTTCCAAGGCGATCGGGCCTTAGAACCACGCATCCTGCATGCCCAGGCACGTGTCATCACGAGCCTCCAGAATCGCCAGTTCATGATGGCAGCCCGGTACTTCCCAGGTCAGGAAGTAGCGGGCGGCCTGGAGTTTGCCTCTATAGAAGGCCACATCCGCCGCATTGCCTTTGGCCAGCCCTTCTTCGGCGCGAATCGCTTGTTCCAGCCAGCGCCAGCCAATCACCGTATGCCCGAATACCTTCAGGTACAGCGCCGAGTTCGCCAGGCTGCTGTTGACCTTGCCCTGGGCCAGATCCGTCAGCAGGCCAAGGGTGACTTGTTGCAGGCGTGCCACCAACTGTTCCAGCGGTTCTCTTAATGCGGTGAGGGATGGGTAGTGATGCGCTCGTGCGCCCGTCTCGGTGATCAGGCGGATCAATTGTTTCAACCCCGCGCCACCGTTCTGCGCCAGTTTGCGCCCCAGCAGGTCCAGCGACTGGATGCCGTGGGTACCCTCGTGAATCGGGTTCAGGCGGTTGTCGCGGTAGTACTGCTCTACCGGGTACTCGCGGGTGTAGCCATGGCCACCGAGGATCTGGATCGCCAGTTCATTGGCTTTGAGGCAAAACTCCGATGGCCAGGATTTGACGATGGGGGTGAGCAGGTCCAGCAGTTCGTGGGCCTGTTTACGTTCGGTTTCGCTTTCCAGCGTGGTGGTGTCATCGAACAGGCGCGCGGCGTACAGGCCCAGGTCGAAGGCGCCTTCCACGTAGGCTTTTTGTGTCAGCAGCATGCGCTTGATATCGGCGTGCTGGATGATCGAGACCGGCGCGGTGCTCGGGTCCTTGCTGTCGGGCAGGCGACCTTGCGGGCGTTCGCGGGCGTATTCCAAGGAGTACAGGTAGCCGGCGTAACCGAGCATCACCGCACCCATGCCCACGCCGATACGGGCCTCGTTCATCATCTGGAACATGCAGCTCAAGCCTTGATGCGGTTTGCCCACCAGATAGCCAATGCAGTTACCGTTATCGCCGAAGTTCAGGGCGGTGGAGGTGGTACCGCGCCAGCCCATCTTGTGAAACAGCCCGGCCAGCAGCACGTCGTTGCGCTCGCCCAGGCTGCCATCATCGTTGACCAGGAATTTGGGCACGATAAACAGCGAAATACCCTTCACCCCGGCGGGTGCATCCGGCAGTTTGGCCAGCACCATGTGCACGATGTTTTCCGACAGCGGGTGATCGCCGCCGGAAATGAAGATTTTGTTGCCCTTGAGGCGATAGCTGCCGTCAGCCGCAGGCTCTGCGCGCGTACGAATATCCGACAGGGAGGAACCAGCGTGGGGCTCGGTCAGGGCCATGGTGCCGAAAAAGCGTCCGTCGATCATCGGCTGCAGGAAGCGTTGCTTTTGCTCTTCGGTGCCGAAACTTTCGATCAGGTTGGCCGCCCCCATGGTCAGGAACGGATAGGACGTGGACGCCGCATTGGCCGATTGAAAGTGCGCAAAACAGGCCTGGGACAGCAAGGTCGGCAGCTGCATGCCGCCAGCGTCGAAACTGCGCGCTGCGTTGAGGAAGCCGGCTTCAAGGAAGGCGTCCACGGCCGGTTTGACGTCGGGGATCAGGATCGCCTGGCCGTCTTCATAGCGCGGTTCGTTTTCGTCATTCTTGCGGTTATGCGGTGCGAAGTATTTTTCGGCGATATTGCGCGCGGTACTGATGGCGGCATCGAAGGTTTCGCGGTTGTGCTCGGCAAACCGCTCGCGCTGGGTCAGGCCCTCGGCATCAAGGACTTCATACAGCTCGAAAGCCAGATTGCGGGAACTGAGCAGCGTCTCGGACATGGCGGATTACCTTTTGAGGAGTATGCCGCAGTCTAGGAGCGCTAATAAAAATCGGGAAGGAAGATAGATAGGGGTGATGGGGCGGCACAAGTTGCAAGCCTCAAGCTGCAAGTAAGAGCTGCGTGCCTTTACTTGTAGCTTGTAGCTTGTAGCTTGTAGCTTGTAGCTTACAGCTTGCCGCCGCTGCTACCCATTGCGTCCGGCAGCAGCAGTATTAAGCCGCAAGCTGCAAGTAAGAGCTGCGTGCCTTTACTTGTAGCTTGTAGCTTACAACTTGCCGCTGCTGCTACCCAATAGTCATCAGGCTGGCATTGCCTCCGGCAGCAGCAGTATTAACGCTCAACGCCCGCTCGATCACCAGACGCTCCAGGGCAATCGCCGTTTCGCCTTGGGATAAGCCATGCAGGCCGACAATCGCACCGCCGCGCTGGGCCACTTGCTGGCACACCGCGCGCAGTTGGTCGGAGTCGCCATGGTGCAGGACGGCGTCGAACACTACATCGTCCTTGGTCCAGTCAGCCACGCGCTTGATCTTCGCCTGAATCTCCTTCGGCAAGCGTGGGAACAACGCCTTGGCCAGGTCGGTTTCCGGCCATACCGCCGAACCGCCTACCGCCAGTACCGCAGCCAGTTGGGTCAACAGGTCGCCTTCCACTTCCGCCAGGCACAACACATGCTCGCGCGGCAGGATGGCGTAGCTGTTGCGTTCGCCGGTCGGGCCGGTCAACTGACGGGTGATGCCGCTCTGCGATTGCGCGGCAAACCGCGTGCACAGCGCGCTCAGTTCGCTGAACTGGTGGCTGTCGGCCCAGGTTTTCAGGGCGGTCAGCGGTTGGCTCATCGCATCACGCAGGCGCACGTCCGGTGCCGTCAACTTGTCGCCACGCACGAAGGATTGTTCGATCGCATCGGTAGGGCGGGTCGACAGCAGGCGGTACAGGTACAACGGGCCACCGGCTTTCGGGCCAGTACCCGAGAGGCCTTCGCCGCCGAACGGCTGCACGCCGACCACGGCACCCACGATGTTGCGGTTGACGTAGACGTTACCGGCATTGACGTTGTCGATCACCTTGGCGATGGTCTCGTCGATGCGCGTGTGCACGCCCAGGGTCAGGCCGTAGCCGGACGCATTGATTTGCGCGATGAGCTGATCGATTTCCTTGCGCTTGTAGCGCACCACGTGCAGCACCGGGCCGAAGATTTCGCGTTGCAGTTCGTCGAAGCTTTCCAGCTCGATCAGCGTTGGCATCACGAAGGTGCCGCGCTTGATCTCGTCACCATCGGCAATCGCCATCTGGTACACAGTGCGGCCTTTGTCGCGCATGGCCTGGATGTGTTTCTCGATGCCGGCCTTGGCTTCGGCGTCGATCACCGGGCCAATATCCACCGACAGACGCTCCGGGTTGCCCAGGCGGCATTCAGCCATGGCGCCCTTGAGCATTTCGATCACGCGGTCTGCCGAATCTTCCTGCAGGCACAGTACGCGCAGGGCCGAGCAGCGTTGGCCGGCGCTGTCGAACGCCGAGGACACCACGTCGATAACCACTTGTTCGGTGAGTGCCGAGGAATCCACGATCATTGCGTTCTGGCCGCCGGTTTCGGCGATCAGCGGGATCGGACGGCCCTGGGCATCCAGGCGGCCGGCGACATTGCGTTGCAGCAGGCGCGCCACTTCGGTGGAGCCGGTGAACATCACGCCTTTGACACGCTCATCACCTACCAGGCGGGCACCGACGCTTTCGCCCTGGCCCGGCAGCAGTTGCAGCACGCCTTGCGGAATGCCGGCTTCGATCAGGATGCGTACAGCTTGTGCGGCGACCAGCGGGGTTTGCTCGGCAGGCTTGGCCAATACCGGGTTGCCGGCAGCCAATGCCGCCGCGACCTGGCCGCTGAAAATCGCCAGGGGGAAGTTCCACGGGCTGATGCAGACCACCGGGCCCAATGGGCGGTGGGCGTCATTGGTGAAGTCGTTGCGGGCCTGCACCGCGTAGTAACGCAGGAAGTCCACGGCTTCACGCACTTCGGCGATGGCATTGGCGAAGGTCTTGCCGGCTTCACGGGCCAGCAGGCCCATCAGTGGCTGGATCTCGCCTTCCATCAGGTCGGCGGCACGCTCCAGGATTGCGGCGCGTTCGGCGGGCGGGGTGGCCTGCCAGATCGGCCCTGCGCTGATGGCGCACTGGATCGCGTTATCGACGTCTTCGATGGTGGCTTCCTGTACATGGCCCACCACATCGCGCAGGTCAGACGGGTTCAGCACCGCTGCCGGAGTTTGTTCGCTGGTGGCGCAACCGAGCATCGGCGCGGCTTTCCAGTTGTTGTGTGCGGTGGCCAGCAGGGCGCACGACAGCGATGCCAGGCGGTGCTCGTTGGCCAGGTCGATACCGGCCGAGTTGGCGCGGTCGCTGCCGTACAAGTCACGCGGCAACGGGATACGCGGGTGCGGCAAGCCGAAGCCGCCTTCCTGCGTGGCCATTTGCTCGATGCTGGCCACTGGGTCGGCCACCAGCTCCTGAATGGAGATGGACTGGTCGGCGATCCGGTTGACGAACGAGGTGTTGGCACCGTTTTCCAGCAGGCGACGCACCAGGTAGGCCAGCAGTGTTTCGTGGGTACCGACCGGTGCGTACACGCGGCATGGACGGTTCAGCTTGCCCTCGGAAACCTTGCCTACAACCTGTTCGTAAAGCGGCTCGCCCATGCCATGCAGGCATTGGAACTCGTACTGACCGGGGTAATAGTTCTGACCGGCGATATGGTAGATAGCCGACAGGGTGTGGGCATTGTGCGTGGCGAACTGCGGGTAGATGACTTCCGGCACCGACAGCAGCTTGCGTGCACAGGCAATGTAGGAAACGTCGGTGTACACCTTGCGGGTGTACACCGGGTAGCCTTCCAGGCCTTCAACCTGGGCGCGCTTGATTTCGCTGTCCCAGTACGCGCCTTTTACCAGGCGGATCATCAGGCGATGGCGGCTGCGGCGTGCCAGGTCGATCACATAGTCGATCACGTACGGGCAACGCTTCTGGTAGGCCTGGATCACGAAACCGATGCCGTTCCAGCCGGTCAGTTGCGGCTCGAAGCACAGGCGTTCGAGCAGGTCCAGGGACAGCTCCAGGCGGTCGGCTTCTTCGGCGTCGATGTTCAGGCCGATGTCGTATTGCTTGGCCAGCAGGGTCAGGGACAGCAGGCGCGGGTACAGCTCGTCCATCACACGTTCGTACTGTGCACGGCTGTAGCGCGGGTGCAGTGCCGAGAGCTTGATGGAGATGCCCGGGCCTTCATAAATGCCACGGCCGTGGGAGGCTTTACCGATGGAATGAATCGCTTGCTCGTACGAGGCCAGGTACTTCTGGGCGTCGTGTTCGGTGAGTGCGGCTTCACCGAGCATGTCGTAGGAGTAGCGGAAGCCCTTGGCTTCGAACTTGCTCGCGTTGGCCAGGGCTTCGGCGATGGTTTCGCCGGTGACGAATTGCTCGCCCATCAGGCGCATGGCCATGTCGACGCCCTTGCGGATCATCGGCTCGCCGCTCTTGCCGATGATGCGGCTCAGGGATGAGGTCAAACCCGCCTCGTTGTGCGTGGCGACCAGCTTGCCGGTCAGCAGCAGGCCCCAGGTTGCGGCGTTGACGAACAGCGATGGGCTGTTGCCCAGGTGCGGCTGCCAGTTGCCAGTGCTGATCTTGTCGCGGATCAGCGCGTCACGGGTGCCTTTGTCCGGGATGCGCAGCAGCGCTTCGGCCAGGCACATCAGCGCCACGCCTTCCTGGGACGACAGGGAAAATTCTTGCAGCAGGCCCTGAACAATGCCTGCACGACCGCCAGCGCTCTTCTGATTGCGCAGTTTCTCGGCAATCGAGGCGGCCAGCTTGTTGGTGGCTTCGGCCATCGGGGCCGGCAGGCGGGCCTGCTCGATCAGCATCGGCACCACTTCCGGCTCGGGGCGACGGTAAGCGGCGGTGATCGAGGCGCGCAGGACCGACTGCGGCAGGATGCTCTCGGCGAACTCAAGGAAGCACTGGTGCGCATGATCGGCCTGGACCTCGCCTGCATCATCAGCGTCTTTGCTGCTCAAGCCATTGAGCTCGGTCAGGGTTGCACCACCCTCGAGTTTCTCCAGGTAATTGAAAATTGCCTGCTTGATCAGCCAGTGCGGTGTGCGATCAATGGAGGCCGCGGCAGCCTTAAGGCGTTCGCGGGTCGGGTCGTCAAGTTTGACCCCAAGGGTGGTCGTCGCCATTTTCTTATCCTCATGGGTGCCACTACCGAGTGGCATCAGCTGGCGGCAAGATTAGCTTTGCCCATGAGCAGGTGCAACCGGGTGCAACCCTTTTTGTTCATGAAATTTTAGACGCTTCATCGGAAAAAAACCGGCCTTCGACGAAATCCGCTGCGCGTTGGTGCATTTGCTTCTGAGATCGGCTGTTTTTGCTCCGAAAAGGAGCAAAAACAGGGTGTTTTCTGGTATTTACGCTCAGGTGCAACTTATTCCCCAAAAACTGGTTGCACCTTATTTGCTTTGTTGAATAGCATTCGCGGCCAAGGTGCAACCATTCCGGAAGCGGGGGTTCATCGGCTGACGGCTTTCCTGGGGAAACGTCAGTCATAAATGCGCGGCACGCAGCTACGCTTACCTACTGACCAGACTGATCAGTAGGTAGCCGTCTGACAGACCGCCGCTACATAAAAACAAAGCCAGGGCGTAACTCCTATGAGCGTTAGCAATCCCACCCTGATCACGTTCGTGATCTACATCGCAGCAATGGTGCTGATCGGCCTGATGGCCTATCGCTCCACCAACAACCTTTCCGATTACATCCTCGGCGGTCGCAGCCTCGGTAGCGTAGTGACGGCGTTGTCCGCCGGTGCTTCGGACATGAGCGGCTGGTTGTTGATGGGCTTGCCTGGCGCTATCTACATGTCCGGCCTGTCGGAAAGCTGGATCGCCATCGGCCTGATCGTCGGTGCTTACCTCAACTGGCTGTTCGTGGCCGGTCGCCTGCGGGTACAGACCGAGCACAACGGCGACGCCCTGACCCTGCCGGATTACTTCTCCAGCCGCTTTGAAGACAAAAGCGGCCTGCTGCGGATCATTTCCGCTGTCGTGATCCTGGTGTTCTTCACGATCTACTGCGCATCCGGCATCGTGGCCGGTGCCCGTCTGTTCGAAAGTACCTTCGGCATGTCCTATGAGACAGCGCTGTGGGCCGGTGCCGCGGCGACGATTGCCTACACCTTTATCGGTGGTTTCCTGGCAGTGAGCTGGACCGATACCGTGCAGGCCACGCTGATGATCTTCGCGTTGATCCTGACGCCCATCATCGTGCTGCTGGCCACCGGTGGCGTCGATACCACCTTCCTGGCCATCGAAGCCAAGGACCCGACCAGCTTCGACATGCTGAAAAACACCACCTTCATCGGCGTGATCTCGCTGATGGGCTGGGGCCTGGGTTACTTCGGCCAGCCGCATATCCTCGCGCGTTTCATGGCGGCGGATTCGGTGAAGTCGATCGCCAAGGCACGTCGCATCTCCATGACCTGGATGATCCTGTGCCTGGCCGGTACCGTGGCTGTGGGCTTCTTTGGTATCGCCTACTTCTCGGCGCACCCGGAAGTGGCAGGGCCTGTGACCGAAAACCCTGAGCGTGTGTTTATCGAGCTGGCAAAAATCCTCTTCAACCCCTGGGTTGCCGGTGTGCTGCTGTCGGCGATCCTCGCGGCCGTCATGAGCACCCTGAGCTGCCAATTGCTGGTGTGTTCCAGTGCCCTGACTGAAGATTTCTACAAAGCCTTCCTGCGCAAGAATGCCTCCCAGGTTGAGTTGGTGTGGATCGGTCGTCTGATGGTGCTGGTGGTCGCTCTGATCGCCATCGCCATGGCTGCCAACCCGGAAAACCGCGTGCTGGGCCTGGTCAGCTACGCCTGGGCCGGTTTCGGTGCTGCGTTCGGCCCTGTGGTGCTGATCTCGGTGATCTGGAAACACATGACCCGCAATGGCGCACTCGCCGGTATCCTGGTTGGCGCGATCACCGTGATCGTGTGGAAGCACTTCTCGTTGCTGGGCCTGTATGAAATCATTCCAGGCTTCATCTTCGCCAGCCTCGCGATCTACATCGTGAGCAAGCTGGGCGCACCGACGGCCGGCATGGTCGAGCGTTTTGATGCAGCGGAAAAAGACTACAACCTCAACAAGTAATTCGTCGGGTGTGAAGCACCCGCTGAGTTAAAGAAAAGGCCCGCGTCCTATGGATGGCGGGTCTTTTTTTGCGTGTGATTCGAGGCGGTCTGAAGAAGATTCAGGCACCCGTGCGTAGGGTTTTACTGATTTGTTAGGCGAGTGCTCAGCAAGGCGAAACCGTGGTGCAGAATCTTCCGCCCACCCCTCGCAGAGAAACACCGGATGTTCGCTCCTGCCAATCAAAGTGCCTTCACCCTGACCCTTGATGGGGTTGCCAGTGACCTCAAGGTCTACCGCTTCAACGGTAATGAGGCGCTCAGCCAGCCCTACTGTTTTGACCTTGAACTGGTCGGTGAGCTACCCGATCTTGACCTGGAAAGCCTGCTGCATCGCCAGGTGTACCTGGGTTTCGATGATCAGGGGCATGGCGTCCACGGCCTGGTTTACCGCGTGGCGCAGGGGGATTCCGGGCGGCGCCTGACGCGCTATCAGCTCAGTCTTGTGCCGCAGTTGGCGTATTTGCAGCACAGCAGCCACCAGCGGATTTTCCAGCACAAAACGGTGCCGCAAATTGTCGCGCTGGTGTTGGCGGGGCAGGGCATTCAGGGCGACCAATTTGAATTTCGCCTGGGCGGCACTTACCCCGAACGCGAGTATTGCGTGCAGTTTGGCGAAACCGATCTGGCGTTCATTCAGCGTCTGTGTGCCGAGACGGGGATTCACTATCACTTCCAGCATTCGCCCGAGAAACATCTGCTGGTGTTTGGTGATGACCAGACGGTGTTCGCACAAGCCGATCAGCCAACCCCCTATAGGCCCGGTTCCGGAATGGTGGCGGATACCCCGGCGATCAAGCGCTTTGCCGTGCAGTTGCAAACCCGGACAACGGCGGTAAACCTGCGCGATTACGATTGGCGCAAGCCGGGCCTCGAGCTGGAGAGTGGCGTCGTCGGCGAGCAGCTGCCGGCACTCGAGGAGCAGGCCTATCCCGGTCATTTCTCCGATCGGCCATACGGTAAATACCTCGCGCAACGCGGTCTGGAGCGGCACCGCAGTGACTATCAGATCGCCCGTGGCGAGGGTGACGAGCCCGCATTGGTCAGTGGTCGGTACCTCGCGTTGAGCGGGCACCCGCGTGAACAATGGAACGACTTGTGGCTGGTGACCCACGTGACTCACGAGGGTAAGCAACCCCAGGTGCTGGAGGAAGCGGTAACCGAGGTCGATGGCGGGGATTTTCGTCAGGGGTATCGCAACACCTTTATCGCCGCACCGTGGGACGTGATCTTTCGCCCGCCCCTGCCCGATCAGCCGCGCCCGATGCTCTCAGGTTATCAACATGCAGTGGTGACCGGCCCTGCCGACAGCGAAATCCATTGCGACGAATACGGCCGGGTCAAAGTGCAACTGGCCTGGGATCGCGCCGCGGAGCACAACGATCATTCCAGTTGCTGGCTGCGGGTCGCCAGCGGTTGGGCCCACGACCGCTACGGCTCAGTGCTTATTCCGCGAGTGGGCATGGAAGTGCTGGTGGGGTTCGTGAACGGCGACATGGATATGCCACTGGTGATGGGCTGCCTGCCTAACGCCGCGACGCCAGTGCCCCTGGATCTGCCTGCGGACAAAACCCGCAGCATCTTCCGCAGTCAGAGCAGCCCCGGCGGCGGTGGCTACAACGAGCTGCGCATCGAAGACCGCAAGGGCGCCGAGGAAATCTACCTGCGCGCCCAGCGCGATTGGACCCAGCATGTGCTGCATGACCAGCAGGTGCAGGTCGATAACCAGCGGCGGGTGAGGGTGGGCGGCGAGTCACACCATGAGGTGCGGGGCGAAGAACAGCGCATCACCCATGGCAATCGCCTGACTGAACTCAAGCAGGACGATCACGTGGTGGTGGGTGGCTCGCAGCAGATGCGGGCCGGACGGACCATTGAGCTTGGTGCCGGGCAAAGCGTGGTTATCGACGCGGGCGCCAGCGTGACGATTCAGGCCGCAGGGCAGTCGATCACGCTGTCGGCGGCTGGGATTTTCAGCAGTGTGCCGATTCAGGTGGGTGGTGGGCCCGCGGCAGGGGCGTCGCCGTTGCTGCCTGGCGTGAAGGAGAAACTGCTGGGGCTGATTCCTGCGCCGCTAAGTCGGGTGCAGGTAGCCAGCTTGAAACGCAGCGCACCGTTTTGCGAAGAGTGCGAACGCTGCAAGCACGGGCAGTGCGATATCCCCCATTCCGTTCACTCTTAAAAGGAATTGACCGCTGATGTCTCGACCTTTGACCCCCGGCGCCTGGCTCGCACAAGTCCCCCTGCGCCCAGATGAACAGCTCTACGTGGTACTGGGCAATGCCAGCGACGCCAAACCGCTTGCCGCATGGCAAGCCATGGCGGCGGGGGCGCCACCGCAATCGATCTGGGCAGGCACGGCCTATGCCGGGTGGGATGAAGTGACGCCTTGCGTGGGGATCGTCGAGCCGGACAGTGCCTTCCTCGACTGGGCGGCAGCCACTGAGGCCACGGATTGGGGGTGGCTGGCGGTATCGTCCAGCCCGCTGGAAACCATCGTCGCTCACCTGCAAAGCCTGACCAAGGTGCTGCTTCCCGATGGACAGGAGGTGTTCCTGCGCTTCTGGGATGGCGCTCAGTTTCTGCCAATTGTGCAAAACCTGGGCGACGAGACGGGAGCGATATTGCCGGTGTTCCAGCGTTATCTGATCAATGGCCAGCCACTGACGGTGACGGTTGCGCAGGTTGCGGCTGCCCGCACCAGCCCATGGTGGCGAGTGCCGGCATCGTTGCTGGAACAGCTGGCAGGACACTCACCGCACATCTTGATCGACAACCTGCTGCAATGGCTGCAAGAGCAGCGTCCGGACCTGTACACCGCGTTTACGCCGGCGACCTTGCAGCACAAGGTCGCCTGCTTCGTGCGCAGGCCGGCCGTGAGTCATGAGGCATTGGCCGATTACCTGGTCTCAGAACTGAGCTGAGCGCAGTGCCTGCTGCAGATCGTCGATCAGGTCTTCAATCGCCTCGATGCCCACCGACAGGCGGATCATCTCTGGCTTCACCCCGGCCTTGGCCTGTTCCTGCTCGTTCATCTGGCGATGAGTGGTGGAGGCCGGGTGGCAGGCCAGGGACTTGGCATCACCGATATTGACCAACCGCTTGAAGATTTGCAGGGCATCGTAGAAACGCACGCCGGCATCAAAGCCGCCCTTCAAGCCGAAGGACAGTATCGCGGAGGGTTTGCCTTGCAGGTACTTCTGCGCCAATGCGTGATGCGGATGATCCGGCAGCCCGGCATAACTGACCCACTCCACGGCAGCGTGATCTTGCAGGAACTGCGCAACCTTGAGGGCGTTCTCGGTGTGGCGCTCCATGCGCAGGGCCAGGGTTTCCAGGCCTTGCAGCAGCAGGAACGCATTCATCGGCGCCAGCGCGGCACCGGTATTGCGCAACGGCACGGTACGGGCGCGGGCGATGAAGGCAGCGGGGCCGAATTTTTCGCTGTAGACCACGCCGTGATAGGCCGGCTCGGGGGTGTTGAGACCGGGGGATTTTTCCGGGTATTGGGTCCAGGGGAAGGTGCCGCTGTCGACGATCACGCCGCCCAGGGAGTTGCCATGGCCGCCGATGTACTTGGTCACCGAGTGCACCACGATGTCTGCGCCGAATTGGATGGGCTTGCACAGGATCGGCGTCGCTACAGTGTTATCCACCATCAGCGGCACGCCACGGGCGTGGGCCACGCTGGCGAGGGCTTCGAGGTCGACGATATTGCCCGCCGGGTTACCGATGCTTTCGCAGTACACCAGCTTGGTGTTGTCGTCGATCAGCTCGGCGATGGCCTCGGCGCTGTCGTCGCGGGCAAAACGTACATCCACACCAAAACTCGGCAGCAAGTGGGCGAACAGGGTGTAGGTGCCGCCGTAGAGCTGCGGGGTGGTGACGATATTGTCACCGGCACGGGTGAGGGTCTGGATCGCATAGTGGATCGCCGCGCTGCCGGCCGACACAGCCAACGCTGCGATACCGCCTTCAAGGGCAGCAATGCGTTGCTCCAGCACATCGTTGGTGGGGTTCATGATGCGTGTGTAGATATTGCCGGGTACGTCGAGGTTGAACAGGTCGGCACCGTGCTGGGCATTATCGAATTCGAAGGCGACATTCTGGTAGATCGGTACGGCGACGGCCTTGGTGGTCGGGTCCGACTTGAAGCCGTGATGCAGTGCGATGGTGGCGTCTTTCATGATGGTTATTGGCCTCCCTGGAGAATGGATGGCCACAATAAATCCACCTTGGTACCGCCATTTAGATTTTTTTCAGCCGGCCGCCTGTCTTTACGGCATAAGCACCGCCTGGCACGCAGCCCTGCACCTTTGCCCGCGTAGAAGGTAAACTTCGCCCCCTGCGCAGGAGCAACCATGAATTATCGTCACGCCTTTCACGCCGGCAACCACGCCGATGTCTTCAAACACCTGACCTTGACCCGCCTCATTGCCCTGATGTCGCGCAAGGAGCAGCCGTTCGCCTACCTCGACACCCACGCCGGGATCGGGCTGTACGACCTGCAAGGCGACCAGGCCAACCGCACCGGTGAATACCTGGAAGGCATCGCGCGCCTGTGGGGCGAAAGCGACCTGCCGCCGCTGACTGCCGATTACATGCGTGTGCTGCACGAGATGAACCCGGATGGTCAGTTGCGCTACTACCCAGGCTCGCCGGAGCTGGCGCGGCGCCTCACGCGCCCGCAGGATCGCGTGTTGCTCAATGAGAAACACCCGGAAGACGGCGTGTTGCTCAAGGACAACATGAAGGGCGACCGCCGGGTCAAGGTACACCTGGGCGAAGGCTGGCATGTCCCGCGTGCTCTGCTGCCGGTACCGGAAAAACGTGCGTTGATGCTGATCGACCCGCCGTTCGAGAAACTCGATGAAATGCAGCGCTGTGCCGCCTCCCTCAAGGAAGCGGTCAGCCGCATGCGCCAGACCGTCGCGGCCATCTGGTACCCGGTGAAGGACCAGCGCATGCTGCGTCGCTTCTACCAGGACCTGGCCGGCACCGGCGCGCCGAAATTGCTGCGTGTGGAATTGCTGGTGCATCCACTGGACACACCCAACACTCTGACTGGTTCGGGCCTGGCGATTGCCAACCCGCCGTGGGGCCTGGAAGAGGAATTGCGCGAGCTGCTGCCGTGGCTGTCCAAGAAGCTTGGCCAGACCCAGGGTGGGTGGCAGATGGATTGGCTCATTGCTGAGTAGTTGCAAGCTGCAAGCTACAAGCTACAAGAAAAGCGCTCCAGCTCTTACTTGCAGCTTGCAGCTTGAAACTCAAAGCTCCGATCCTCAGATCGGACATGTCACGCCTGTACCCCCGATCCCGCAGTAGCCCTGCGGGTTCTTTGCCAGGTACTGCTGGTGATACGCCTCGGCGAAATACACCGTCGGGGCTTCGTCGATTTCCGTGGTGATCTCACCCAGGCCGGCCTTGCTCAGCTCTTGCTGATAAGCCTCGGCACTGGCCTTCGCCGCCGCCAATTGCTCAGGCGTGGTGGCATAAATCACAGAACGATACTGGCTGCCGATGTCATTGCCCTGGCGCATGCCCTGGGTAGGGTTGTGCAATTCCCAGAACATCTTCAACAGGTCTTCGTATTTCACTTTAGCCTGGTCGTACACCACCAGCACCACTTCGCTGTGGCCAGTCAGGCCCGAGCAGACTTCTTCATAGGTCGGGTTTGGCGTGTAGCCGCCGGCGTAACCGACCACGGTGCTGACCACGCCGTCGCGCTCCCAGAACTTGCGCTCCGCGCCCCAGAAGCAACCCAGGCCGAAGATCGCGAAGCCTACGTCGTCCGTGAACGGGCCGAGCAGCGGGTTGCCATTGACGAAGTGTGTCTCTGGCAGGTTCATCGGGGTTTCACGACCAGGTAACGCTTGTTCTTGAGTAGGCAGCACGTTTTTGTTCACCAGAATTTCCGAGCGCAAGACCATGATCCGTCCTCTCGTCAGGTTGAGTAACAGTAAAAATTCAGACAGCCAGTGTGCCCGAGTGTTACAGCGCTGTCAGGCGATTGGCCCGCGAGGGTAGCGTTTAAGCTTCTCAAGCAGCTCTGCGCCGGGGATCGGCCGGTCGAACAGGTAGCCCTGGCCCACATCGCAGCGATGCCGGCGCAGGAACGCCAGCTGTTCGGCGGTTTCGATGCCTTCGGCCACGACCTTGAGCTTGAGGTTGTGGGCCATGGCGATCACGGCCGAGGTGATTTCCATGTCGTCCTGGTTGTCCGGGATTTCATGGATAAAGCTGCGATCGATCTTAATGATGTCGATGGGGAATTTTTTCAAGTAGCTCAGCGACGAGTAACCGGTGCCGAAGTCATCCATGGCCAGGGTCAGGCCGAAGCTCTTGAGCTGGTCCAGTTGCTGGCGCGTGTCTTCGGTGGCTTCCAGCAGCAGGCCCTCGGTCAACTCAAGTTCCAGCAGGTTGGCCGGCAATTGTTCTTCCTTGAGGATGGTGGCAATCGAGGCCACCAGGTCCGGGTCGGAGAACTGCTTGGGCGACAGGTTGATCGCCACTTGCAAGTTGCCCATGCCGGCCGCGCTCAGTTGCTTGCTCATGCGGCAGGCCTGGCGCGCGATCCATTTGCCGATGGGGATGATCAGCCCGGTTTCTTCGGCCACGCTGATGAACTGGTCGGGGCGGATCATGCCCTTTTCCGGGTGGTTCCAGCGCAACAGCGCTTCCATGCCCAGCAAGCGGCCGCTGCGCAAGCACAGCTTGGGCTGGTAGAACACGTCCAGCTCGTTCTGGGTCAGGGCGCGGCGCAGATTGTTTTCCACGAACAGCTTGTAGCTGGCTTCGGCGTTCAGCGCTTCGGTAAACACTTGCACCTGGTGTTTGCCGTTGGCCTTGGCCTTGTGCAATGCCAGGCCGGCGTTGCGCATCAGGGTTTGCGGGTCACGGCCATGTAACGGTGCGCAGGCCAGGCCCACGGAGCCCGTGACGCTGATCAACTGGTTGTCGACGAACATCGGTTTGTCGAGGGTCGCCAGTAACTGGCTGGCGACCTGCTGGCCGCTCTCCAGGTCGGTGTCGTCGAGCAATACCGCAAACTCGTTACTGGCAAAGCGCGCGAGGCTGCCGCCGGAACTCAGGCTGTTGCGCAGGCGACGGGCCAGGCTGATCAACAGCTTGTCGCCGGTCTGGTGGCCAAGGCTGTCGTTGATGCGCTTGAAGTTGTCGATGTCCACCAGCAGCAGGCTGATCGGGCTGTCGCTGTCGCGGGCAAACCGTTCGTCGAGGTTGCGGATGAACGCCGGGCGGTTGCCCAGGTTGGTCAGGTTGTCGGTGTAGGCCAGACGCTCGATACGCTGCTGGGCCAGTTTGGTCTGGGTGATGTCTTCGTAGATGCCGATGTAGTGGGTCAGCTCTCGGTTGTCGCCATACACCTTGGAGATCGACAGTTGCCCCCAGTAGGGTTCAAGGTTCTTGCGCCGGCTTTTGAATTCACCCTGCCAGCTGTTGCTCTTGGCCAGGCTCGACGGCGCGTCGAATAGCAACTCACTGAGGTTCTCCAGCGCCGGCAATTGCGCCAGGCGGTGGCCGTGGACTTCTTCGGCGCTGTATTGGGTAATCGCGGTAAAGCTGGGGTTGACGTACTCGACCACGCCGTCGCAATTGACCAGCAGAAAGGCGTTGGCGCTTTGCTCCACGGCGCGCTGGAACAGGTGCAGAGCGCTGGTGGCGGTACGGCGCTTGTGGTTGTTGATCACTTGCGCAAATTGGTCTGCCAGCTCGCCGGCAAAGGCAATCTCATCGGCCTGCCAGGCGCGCTCGCTGCCACTCTGCTCCAGGCACAGTACGCCGACCACCTGGCCGTCGACGCGGATGCTCGCATCGAGCATGGCATGCACGTCCTTGGTGTGCAGGTTCTCGGCCATTTCGCGGGTGCGCGGGTCGCGCATGGCGTTGGTGGCGTCGATGGCGCGGCTGCTGTGCAAGGCTTCCAGGTAATCCGGGAAGCAGCTTACGTCAATGGGCTCAGGCAGACGGTGCTGCTGATCGTCGCGGTGGTAGGCCGAGATCGGCACCAGGCGCTGGCCTTCAAGGTTCCAGATGCTGGCGCAGTCGATCTGGTAGATGTCGCAAGCACTGCGGGTAATCAGCTCGGCGGCTTCCTGCAGCGAATTGTTGGCGGTGTAGCGCTGGCGGGCCAGCAGCAGGATCAGTTCCTGCTGGGCGCGTACGCGCTCCAGGTGTTGCAATTGTTCCTGCTGCGCGCGCTGGTTGAGTTCCAGGGCGATCTGCAGGCGGCTGTTCTGGCTTTCCAGCTCCGCCGTCGGGACAGGCAGGGGGATTTCGTTGAACAGGCCGTCGACCACCATCAGATAGCCGCGCAGCAGGTGGCGATTGTGTTGTTTATAGGCTTCGCCCATCTCCAGCAGGCTCAGGGGGCCGTCATTGGTGTGCAGGGTGTAGCGCACCAGGTAGTGAGGGCTCTGGGTCAGTTGTTGCTGGATGGCATCGTGCAACTGATAGCGCGCCTGGGGCTCCATCAGGCTGGCGAAGGGGGTGCCGAGCAGGGCGCACAACTCGACCGCCGACAGGCCGAATTGGCGCTCGCAATTGGGGTCGAGGTACAGAAGGGCCCAGCTTGCCTCATTAAGCCGCTCGAAACGCAGCATACCGAGGCGCGAAGGCACCGGTAACTGCGTCACTACCTCGGCCGCCGTTCGGGCGGCATCGGGTTGGCTTTTCATGGGGGAAACTCACTTGAAATAACGCGCACGGCGCCGGGCTTGCGCCCTCTTTTCTGTTGCCAGCGGCAAGGTTGCATCATGCGGCACAGCCTGACAAGAGAGGATGAAGGCTAAGTGCTATAAGGGTGTTATCGGCTGCCGGAACGTTTTCTACAGTCAGGGTGACGGAAGGTGTACAAACCTGTTTTGTTTGTAAAATTTACTGCTCGAAACCCAGGCAAAAAAAGCCCCGCCAAGTGGCGGGGTTGAGGTACGAGCGTGGCGCTCGGAAATCGGTACAACCAGGCCTCCCGACAGGGAGGCCTGTGCAGGCTTACAGCAGAATGGTGCGAATGTCGTTCAGCAGTTGGCTCAGGCGCTGGGTAAAGCGTGCAGCTGCGGCGCCGTTGATCACACGGTGATCGTAGGACAACGACAATGGCAGCATCAGCTTCGGCTGGAACGCTTTACCGTCCCAGACTGGCTGGATGGTGGCCTTGGAAACACCCAGGATCGCCACTTCCGGCGCGTTGACGATTGGCGTGAAGCCGGTACCGCCAATGTGCCCGAGGCTGGAGATAGTGAAGCAAGCGCCTTGCATGTCGTCTGCGGTGAGCTTCTTGTCGCGGGCTTTGGCGGCCAGCGCAGCGGCTTCGGCCGCCAGTTGCAGCAGGCTCTTCTGGTCGACGTTCTTGATGACCGGTACCAGCAGGCCATCCGGGGTGTCGACCGCAAAGCCGATATGCACGTACTTCTTGCGAATGATCGCCTTGCCGCTTGGCGCCAGAGAACTGTTGAAGTCCGGCAGCTCCTTGAGCAGGTGTGCACACGCCTTGAGCAGCAGTGGCAGCACGGTCAGCTTCACGCCGGCCTTCTCGGCCACGGCTTTCTGCGCAACGCGGAAAGCTTCCAGGTCGGTAATGTCGGCCTGGTCGAACTGGGTCACGTGCGGGATGTTCAGCCAGCTGCGGTGCAGGCTCGACGCGCCGATTTGCATCAGGCGGGTCATCGGCACTTCTTCGGTTTCGCCGAAGCGGCTGAAGTCCACGACCGGGATCGGCGGGATGCCCGCGCCGCCCGTTGCAGCGCCGGCAGCCGGAGCTTCCTTGGCTTTCTGCATCATGGCCTTGACGTAGACCTGCACGTCTTCCTTCAGCACGCGACCGTGCGGTCCAGTAGCCGACACAGCGTTCAGCTCGACGCCGAATTCACGCGCCAGTTGGCGTACCGCCGGGCCGGCGTGAACCTTGGCGCCGCTTGGCGCAGGTGCGGCAGCAGCAGGGGCCGGTGCGGCCTCGGCTTTTGCAGCCGGCGCAGGGGCGGCGGCCGGTGCAGCTTCAGCTTTTGCAGCAGCCGGAGCGGCGGCGGGTGCTGGAGCGGCAGCCGGTGCGGCGCCTTGGACTTTCAGCTTGAGGATGAAGTCGCCAGTGCCGACTTCGTCTTCCAGCTTGACCGCGATGCTTTCCACCACGCCGGCCGCCGGCGATGGGATTTCCATGGAGGCCTTGTCGGACTCCAGGGTGATCAGCGACTGGTCGGCTTCGACGGTGTCGCCGACCTTGACCAGCAGCTCAATGATCTTGGCCTTGCCCGACGAACCGATGTCCGGGACGTGAATGTCCTGAACGGTGGCGGCAGCCGGAGCAGCGGCCGGGGCGGCTGGAGCTTCGGCAGGTTTTTCAGCGGGTGCGGCGGCGGCCGGGGCAGCAGCAGGAGCGGCCGCCGCAGGGGCCGCATCGGCGGCACCTGCGATTTCCAGCTCCAGCAGTTCGTCGCCTTCTTTCAGGCGATCGCCCAGCTTCACTTTCAGGCTCTTGACCACGCCGGCCTTGGGAGCAGGGATTTCCATGCTCGCCTTGTCCGATTCCAGGGTCAGGATGCTCTGGTCGGCTTCGACAGTGTCGCCAACCTTCACAAACAGCTCGATTACTTCACCTTCACCGCTGCCGATGTCAGGTACGCGAATGAGTTCGCTCACAAAAGTCTCCTCAGCAGTCCAGTGGGTTGCGTTTTTCCGGGTTGATCCCGAACTTGACGATGGCGTCAGCCACCACCTTGGGTTCGATCTCACCACGGTCAGCCAAGGCTTCCAGGGCTGCCAACACCACGAAGTGACGGTCGACTTCGAAGAAGTGACGCAGCTTCTTACGGCTGTCACTGCGGCCGAAACCGTCGGTGCCCAGGACTTTGAATTCCTTGGACGGGACCCACTGGCGAATTTGTTCAGCAAACAGTTTCATGTAGTCGGTAGAGGCAATGACAGGGCCTTTACGGCCGCTGAGGCACTCTTCGACGTAGCTGCGCGCAGGCTTCTGGCCAGGGTGCAGGCGGTTGCTGCGCTCTACGGCCAGGCCGTCGCGACGCAGTTCGTTGAAGCTGGTCACGCTCCACACGTCGGCGCCGACGTTGAACTCGTCACGCAGGATCTTCGCCGCTTCACGCACTTCACGCAGGATGGTGCCGGAGCCCATCAGCTGGACGTGGTGTGCCGCTTCCTTGGTGTCTTCCTCGAGCAGGTACATGCCCTTGATGATGCCTTCTTCCACGCCAGCCGGCATCGCTGGCTGCTGGTAGGACTCGTTCATCACGGTGATGTAGTAGAAAACGTCCTGCTGCTCTTCGGTCATCTTCCTCATGCCGTCCTGGATGATCACCGCCAGCTCGTAGCCGTAGGTTGGATCAAAGGTGCGGCAGTTCGGGATGGTGGCAGCCAGGATGTGGCTGTGGCCGTCTTCGTGTTGCAGGCCTTCGCCGTTCAGCGTGGTGCGGCCGGCGGTGCCGCCGATCAGGAAGCCACGGGTACGGCTGTCGCCTGCTGCCCAGGCCAGGTCGCCGATCCGCTGGAAGCCGAACATCGAGTAGAAGATGTAGAACGGCAGCATCGGCTGGTTGTGGCTGGAGTACGAAGTACCGGCAGCGATGAAGGAGCTCATGGCGCCCGCTTCGTTGATGCCTTCTTCGAGGATCTGGCCCTTCTTGTCTTCCTTGTAGAACATCACCTGGTCTTTATCGACTGGCTCGTAGAGCTGGCCGACGGAGGAGTAGATGCCCAACTGACGGAACATGCCTTCCATACCGAAGGTACGGGCTTCGTCCGGGATGATCGGCACGATGCGTGAACCGATTTCCTTGTCCTTGACCAACTGCGCGAGGATCCGCACGAAGGCCATGGTGGTGGAAATTTCACGGTCGCCCGAACCGTCCAGGATGGCCTTGAGGGTATCGAGTGGCGGCGTCGGGATGTTGAAGCTCTTGGCGCGACGCTGCGGCACGAAACCGCCCAGCGCAGTGCGGCGCTCGCTCAGGTAGCGGGCTTCGGCGCTGTTTGGCTCGGGCTTGAAGAACGGCAGGTTCTCCAGCTCTTCGTCCTTGACCGGGATGTCGAAGCGGTCGCGGAACAGCTTCAGGCTGTCGACGTCGACTTTCTTGGTGTTGTGCGCGGTGTTCTTCGCTTCGCCGGCACCGGTGCCATAACCCTTGATGGTCTTGGCCAGGATGACGGTCGGTTGCTCTTTGTGGTTGACCGCTTCGTGGTACGCCGCGTAGACCTTGTACGGGTCGTGGCCGCCACGGTTGAGCTTCCAGATCTCGTCGTCGGACAGGTCTGCAACCATCGCCTTGAGTTCCGGCGTGTTGAAGAAATGTTCACGCACGAACGCGCCGTCTTTGGCTTTGTAGTTCTGGTACTCGCCGTCGATAACTGCGTCCATGCGGCGTTGCAGGATGCCGTCGACGTCCTTGGCCAGCAGTGGGTCCCAGAAACGGCCCCAGATGACTTTGGTCACGTTCCACTGGGCACCGCGGAACACGCCTTCGAGTTCCTGGATGATCTTGCCGTTGCCGCGCACCGGGCCGTCGAGGCGCTGCAGGTTGCAGTTGATGACGAAGATCAGGTTGTCCAGCTTCTCGCGGCCGGCCAGGGAGATGGCGCCCAGGGATTCGGGCTCGTCGCACTCGCCGTCGCCCAGGAAACACCAGACTTTCTGCTTGCCTTCCGGGATGAAGCCACGGGCTTCCAGGTACTTCATGAAACGGGCCTGGTAGATCGCCTGGATCGGGCCAAGGCCCATGGAAACGGTCGGGAACTGCCAGAAATCAGGCATCAGCCAAGGGTGCGGGTAGGACGACAGGCCCTGACCGTCGACTTCCTGGCGGAAGTTGTTCATTTGTTCTTCGCTGATGCGACCTTCCATGAACGCGCGGGCGTAGACGCCTGGCGAGGTGTGGCCCTGGAAGTAGATCAGGTCGCCGCCGTGTTCGTCGGTCGGGGCCTGGAAGAAGTAGTTGAAGCCGATGTCATACAGGGTCGCGCTGGAAGCGAAGCTGGAGATGTGACCGCCCAGGTCCGAATCTTTCAAGTTCGTGCGCATTACCATCGCCATGGCGTTCCAACGTACCAGCGAGCGAATGCGGCGTTCCATGAACAGGTCGCCAGGCATGCGTGCTTCGTGGGTTACGGGGATGGTGTTGCGGTATGGCGTGGTGATGGCGTAGGGCAGTTGCGAGCCGCTGCGGGTCGCGAGTTCGCCCATACGGGTCATCAGGTAGTGAGCACGGTCTTCGCCTTCTTTGTCGAGAACCGATTCCAGGGCGTCCAGCCATTCCTGGGTTTCGACGGGATCGAGGTCTTGCATGGCTTGCTCCAGGGCGGAAAGGCTACCAGAATCGGTTGCCTGAAGTTTGCGACTGGCCTTGTGGGCAGACGACATAAATTCTTGGATGGCCGAAGGTTGCTTCGGCGTCCTGTAGTTTTACTACAAATCGTCGGCCATTTCAGCCTTTCGAATGTATATACGAGTAGTAAAACTACACAAGACTGAGCGGATTACTCAGTCTGATTGGTGAGCATAATCGGTATTGTTGATCTTTTGCGAACAAGAAAAGGTATAAATTCAATGTTGCCTGCCAAAAACTATAAATTTTCAGCTATTTATAACCTTTGTTCGACAGTCCGTCACCGCGCGTGGTTCCTGCGTTTACAACCACAAGCCCCTGGCGCGCCGATCAAGGATAGACCATGAGCCTTCCAACGCTGGCCGAACTGCCGGCTGTCCTCCTGGCAATCGCCCAACGTGCCGAGCAGTCATTTCGTGACGCGGTGGCCGCGCTGGACGACGATCATGGCCTTTCTGCGTGGACGCCGCAACGCTGGGCCGACTTCGCCCGTGTCTGTGCCGCCAGTGATTTCGTCATTGAACAGAGTGTTCGTGACCCTTTGATGTTGCTCGAGCTGGCCGCCTGGGGTGAGCTGGACCGTGGTTTTGCACCGGGCGAGCTGTGCGGCCAGATCGCCGGCGCCGTGCAACAGGCTGAAACAGAAGATGAACTTGGCCGGGTCTTGCGTCGCCAGCGTACGCGCCAGCAGGTGCGGATCATCTGGCGTGACCTGACCCGCCAGGCCGATCTGGTGCAAACCTGTCGCGACCTTTCCGACATGGCTGACGCCAGCATCGACCAGGCCTACCAATGGCTGTACCAGCGCCACTGCGTGCAGTTCGGCACGCCCACCGGGCGGCGCAGCGGCGAGCCGCAGCACATGGTGATCCTCGGCATGGGCAAGCTCGGCGCCGTGGAACTGAACCTCTCCTCCGATATCGACCTGATCTTCGCCTACCCCGAGGGTGGCGAGACGGTGGGGGTGAAACGTGCGCTGGATAACCAGGAATTTTTCATTCGCCTTGGTCAAAAACTGATCAAGGCCCTGGACCCAATGACGGTCGACGGCTTTGTGTTTCGCGTGGATATGCGCCTGCGTCCTTACGGCTCGGCCGGTGCGTTGGTGCTCAGCTTCAACGCGCTGGAGCAGTACTACCAGGACCAGGGGCGAGACTGGGAGCGCTACGCGATGATCAAGGCGCGCGTGGTCGCAGGCGACCAGGTGGCCGGCGCGCAACTGTTGGAGATGCTGCGGCCCTTCGTGTACCGCCGTTACCTGGACTTCTCCGCCATCGAAGCGTTGCGCACCATGAAGCAGTTGATCCAGCAGGAAGTGCGGCGCAAAGGCATGGCCGACAATATCAAGCTGGGCTCGGGCGGCATCCGCGAGGTGGAATTCATCGCCCAGGCGTTCCAGTTGATCCACGGTGGCCGCGACCTCAGCCTTCAACAGCGCCCGCTGCTCAAGGTGCTCGGCACCCTGGAAGGCCAGGGCTACCTGCCGCCGGCGGTGATCGCCGAGCTGCGCAATGGTTATGAGTTCCTGCGTTACACCGAGCATGCGATCCAGGCGATTGCCGATCGCCAGACGCAAATGCTGCCGGACGGCCCGCAAGACCAGGCGCGCATTGCCTTTATGCTGGGCTTTGCCGACTGGGCTGCGTTTCATGAGCGCCTGATGTACTGGCGTGGCCGGGTGGACTGGCACTTCCGCCAGGTAATTGCCGACCCCGACGAAGAAGAGGGCACGGAAAGCGAGTTGGTTGTGGGGGGCGAATGGCTGCCGTTGTGGGAAGAGTCCCAGGATGAAGACGCCGCCTGCCGTCAATTGGCCGAAGGCGGTTTCACCGATGCACCCAAGGCCCTCAAGGCCCTGGCCGGCCTGCGCGGCAGCCCGCAGTTGCGCGCCATGCAGCGCCTCGGCCGTGAGCGGCTGGACGCGTTTATCCCCCGCCTGCTGGCCCAGGCCGTGGAGCATGCCAACCCCGACCTGGTGCTGGAGCGTGTGTTGCCGCTGGTCGAGGCCGTCGCGCGGCGTTCCGCTTACCTGGTATTGCTCACGGAAAACCCCGACGCCCTGCGCCGCTTGTTGACCTTGTGTGCCGCCAGCCCCTGGATCGCCGAGCAGATCACGCGCTTTCCGTTGCTGCTCGACGAGTTGCTCAACGAAGGCCGGCTGTTCAAGCCGCCATTGGCGCCGGAACTGGCCGCCGAATTGCGCGAGCGCCTTACGCGCATCCCCGAAGACGACCTTGAACAGCAAATGGAGGCCCTGCGTCACTTCAAGCTGGCTCACCGCCTGCGCGTGGCGGCCTCGGAAATCGCTGGCAGCCTGCCGCTGATGAAAGTCAGCGACTACCTGACCTGGCTCGCCGAAGCCATCCTCGAGCAAGTGCTGGCCCTGGCCTGGCGCCAGACGGTCGCCCGTCACGGCGCGCCGCAACGCCTGGACGGCACCCTGTGCAATCCCGGGTTCATCATTGTCGGTTATGGCAAAGTCGGCGGCATCGAACTGGGGCATGGTTCGGACCTGGACCTGGTGTTTATCCACGATGGCGACCCGCAGGCCGAAACCGATGGCGCCAAGCCGATCGATGGTGCGCAGTTCTTTACGCGCCTGGGGCAGCGCATCATTCACCTGCTGACCACCCAGACCAACTCCGGCCAGTTATACGAAGTGGATATGCGCCTGCGACCTTCCGGCGCCTCCGGCCTGCTGGTGAGTTCCCTCGGCGCGTTTGACCGCTATCAAGAAAATGAAGCCTGGACCTGGGAACATCAGGCTCTGATTCGCGCGCGTGTGCTGGTGGGCAGCCAGGACGTGGGGCGTGCGTTCGAGCAGGTGCGGGCTAAAGTGCTGGGGCGTGAACGCGACCTGGTGAAGCTGCGCCAGGAGGTCAGCGAGATGCGCGCCAAGATGCGTGACAACCTGGGCACCAAGGCCACGGCGGCCGGCACCGCGGCCAATGCCTTCGAAGCCTCGGCGGCGTTCGACCTCAAGCAGGATGCCGGAGGTATCGTCGATATTGAATTTATGGTGCAATACGCGGCTTTGGCGTGGTCGGCGCAGCATCCATCGTTGCTGCGCTATACCGACAATATCCGCATTCTGGAGGGTTTGGAGCAGGTGGGGTTGATGCCCGCCGCCGATGCCCATCTGCTGCGCGAGGTGTATAAGGCCTATCGTTCCGCCGCGCATCGCCAGGCCTTGCAAAACGAGGCCGGTACGGTGGCTGGGGATCAGTTTGCCGAGGAACGGCGCCAGGTGATGCGAATCTGGCGGGAGCTGGGGTTGAGCTGAAACACTATTAGGGCGGGGAGGCATAAGCCTCCCCGCATCGTTTGTGGAAACTACATGAATATTCTGATCGTTGGGCCCAGTTGGGTCGGTGACATGGTGATGGCACAGACACTGTTCCAGTGCCTGCGCCAGCGCCACCCAGATTGCCAGATCGACGTGCTCGCCCCCGAGTGGAGCCGGCCGATTCTTGAGCGCATGCCCGAAGTGCGCAAGGCCTTGAGTTTTCCGCTCGGCCATGGCGCTCTGGAACTGGCTACGCGCCGTCGCATCGGTAAATCCCTGGCCGGCCAGTACGACCAGGCGATCCTGCTGCCCAACTCGCTGAAGTCGGCGCTGGTGCCGTATTTTGCCGGTATCCCCAAGCGTACCGGCTGGCGCGGCGAGTTTCGCTACGTGCTGCTCAACGATGTGCGCACGCTGGACAAAGCGCGCTACCCGCTGATGATCGAGCGCTTCATGGCCCTGGCCTACGCGCCGGGTGCCGAGTTGCCCAAGCCGTACCCGCGCCCGAGCCTGCAGATCGACCCGGTGACCCGCGACGCGGCGCTGGTCAAGTTCGGCCTGGCGTTGGATCGCCCGGTATTGGCGCTGTGCCCGGGCGCCGAGTTCGGCGAATCCAAGCGCTGGCCGTCGGAGCACTACGCCAAAGTCGCCGAGATGAAGATCCGCGAAGGTTGGCAGGTGTGGTTGTTCGGTTCGAAAAATGACCATTCGGTGGGTGAAGACATCCGCCAGCGTCTGATTCCCGGGTTGCGCGAAGAGGCAGTGAACCTCAGTGGCGACACCTCGCTGGCCGAGGCCATCGACCTGCTGTCCTGCGCTGACGCGGTGGTGTCCAACGACTCCGGCCTGATGCATGTGGCGGCGGCGCTGGACCGCCCGCTGGTGGCGGTGTACGGTTCCACCTCGCCGGGCTTCACCCCGCCGCTGGCCGACAAGGTCGAAGTGGTGCGCCTGGGCCTGGATTGCAGCCCGTGCTTTGAGCGCACCTGCCGTTTCGGCCATTACAACTGCCTGCGCCAGTTGCTGCCGCAGCCGGTGACCGACGCCTTGCAGCGGTTGCAGGGCGACGTGGTCGAGGTTCACTGAGTTGCGGGTTCTGGTAATCAAGACCTCATCCCTGGGCGACGTGATCCATGCGTTGCCGGCACTCACCGACGCGGCGCGGGCGATCCCTGGCATTCAATTCGACTGGGTGGTGGAAGAAGGCTTTGCCGAAATTCCCACCTGGCACCCGGCGGTGGACAAGGTCATTGCGGTGGCGATTCGTCGCTGGCGCAAAAACCTCTGGCAGACCCTCAAGAGCGGTGAGTGGCGGCGCTTCAAACAGCAAATCCAGTCGACCCGATACGACCTGGTGATCGACGCCCAGGGCCTGCTCAAAAGCGCCTGGCTGACCCGCTACGTGCGTGCGCCGGTGGCGGGGTTTGACAAAAACTCCGCTCGCGAGCCGCTTGCCGCGCGCTTCTACTCACGACGCTTGGCGGTGGCCCGTGGGCAACATGCGGTGGAGCGTCTGCGCCAGTTGTTCGCCGTGGCGCTGGGTTATGACTTGCCCAAAGGCCTGGGCGACTATGGCCTGAGCACTGACAAGCTGCTCGGTCTGCCGCCGAAAAAACCCTTTGTACTGCTGCTGCACGGCACCACCTGGGACACCAAGCATTGGCCCGAAGCCTATTGGCGTGAGCTGGCCGAACGCATGGGCCGCCTGGGTGTGGACGTCAAGTTGCCGTGGGGCAACGCCGCCGAAAAAGCCCGTGCCGAACGCCTGGCCCACGGCCTGAACAATGCCGAAGTGCTGCCCAAGCTCAACCTGGCCGGTGTGGCTCGCGTGTTGGCCGGCGCCCGTGCCTGCGTAGCGGTGGACACCGGCCTGGGTCACCTGGCCGCCGCGCTGGATGTGCCGACCATTTCCCTGTTCGGCCCGACCAACCCCGGCCTGACCGGCGCCTACGGCAAGGGCCAGATTCACCTGGCCAGCGACTGGTCGTGCGCGCCGTGCCTGCAAAAGCACTGTACCTATCAACCGACGGCCGACGACCTGCGTCGGTTCGACATCACGCGCGAGTCGCCCCTGTGCTTCACGCGCCTGAACCCTGAGCGTGTGGCCAGCCGACTGAGCACGTTGTTATTGGCTGAGGAGCTGCACTGATGCAACTGGCTTTTGTTTTGTACAAATACTTCCCCTTCGGTGGCCTGCAGCGCGACTTCATGCGCATCGCCCTGGAGTGCCAGCGGCGCGGCCACCAGATTCGTGTCTATACGCTGATCTGGGAAGGCGACATCCCGCCCGGTTTCGAAGTGCTGGTGGCCCCGGTCAAGGCGTTCTTCAACCATCGGCGCAACGAGAAGCTCAGCGCCTGGATGGAAGCCGACCTGGCCAAGCGCCCGGTGGATCGCCTGATCGGTTTCAACAAAATGCCTGGCCTGGACGTGTACTACGCCGCCGACGGTTGCTTTGAAGACAAGGCGCAAAACCTGCGCCATTCGCTGTACCGCAGTTTTGGCCGCTATCGCCACTTTGCCGAATACGAGCGCGCGGTGTTCGCCAAGGACGCCAGGACTGAAGTGCTGATGATTTCCGAAGTGCAGCAGCCGCTGTTCATCAAGCATTACGACACCCCGCTTGAGCGTTTCCACCTGCTGCCGCCGGGTATCGCCCAGGATCGCCGCGCACCGCCGAATGCGGCCCAGATCCGCCAAGGGTTCCGCAAGGAATTCAACCTGGCGGACGACGACCTGCTGCTGGTGCAAATCGGCTCGGGCTTCAAGACCAAGGGCGTCGATCGCAGCCTCAAGGCCGTGGCCGCGTTGCCGGCAGAGCTGAAAAAACGCACGCGCCTGTTTGTAATCGGCCAGGACGACCCCAAAGTATTCCAATTGCAAAGCGCTACTCTGGGCCTGGGCGACAACGTGCAGTTCCTCAAGGGGCGCAGCGATATCCCGCGTTTCCTGTTGGGCGCCGATCTGTTGATCCACCCGGCGTACAACGAAAACACCGGCACCGTGTTGCTCGAAGCGCTGGTGGCCGGCTTGCCGGTGCTGGTCTCGGCCGTGTGTGGCTACGCCCACTACATCGCCGAAGCCGACAGCGGCCTGGTGCTGGACGAGCCGTTTGAGCAAGCGCAATTGAACGGGTACCTGGCGCGGATGTTGAGTGATTCCACACAGCGCGCGGCCTGGAGCCGCAATGGGTTGGCCTTCGCCGAGACGGCCGACCTCTACAGCATGCCGCAGCACGCTGCGGATGTGATTCTGGCGGAGCCAAAACCATGAAGTTGATGCTTGCCGAACCGTTCAAGACCCTCTGGGCCGGGCGTGATGCGTTCGCCGCCGTCGAGGCGCTGGAAGGTGAGGTGTACCGTGAACTGGAAGCGCGTCGCACCTTGCGTACCGAGGTGGATGGCCGTGGCTATTTCGTGAAGATCCACCGCGGCATCGGCTGGGGCGAGATCGTCAAGAACCTGGTCACCGCCAAGCTGCCGGTGCTGGGCGCGGGTCAGGAGTGGCTGGCGATCCAGCGCTTGCAGGCACTGGGTGTCCCGACCATGACGGCGGTGGCCTACGGCGAGCGCGGCAGCAACCCGGCGGACCAGCACTCATTCATCATCACCGAGGAACTGGCGCCTACCGTCAGCCTGGAAGATTTCAGCATCGATTGGCTCAAGCAAGCGCCCGAGCCGCGCCTCAAGCGCGCCTTGATCGCTGAAGTGGCGCGCATGACCGGCATGATGCATCGCGGCGGGGTCAACCACCGTGACTGTTACATCTGCCACTTCCTGCTGCACACCGACACGCCGGTGAGCGCCGACAACTTCAAACTCTCGGTGATTGACCTGCACCGTGCCCAGACCCGCGACAAGATCAGCCTGCGCTGGCGCAACAAGGACCTGGCCGCGCTGTATTTCTCGGCGCTGGACATCGGCCTGACCCACCGCGACAAGCTGCGTTTCCTCAAGGGGTACTTCCAGCAGCCGCTGCGCCAGATCCTTGCCGAAGAGGCTGCGTTACTGCAGTGGCTGCAAGGCAAGGCCGACAAGCTTTACGCGCGCAAACAGCGATACGGGGATGCGCTCTGATGGCGGGTTGGAACCTGGAACCCGCTTACACCGCCCTGGCGGATGATTTTGGTAGCCTCGAGGCGGTGTTCGCCCTGCAAGGCGAGCGCCTGACCCGTGACCCGTTGTCCGAAGTGATCCGCGTGGAGCGTGGCGGGGTCCATTACTACGTCAAGCGCTACGTCGGCGCCGGCAAGGGCCTGCGTCGTTACCTGGGTAAGCCTCGGGTCAAGTCCGAATGGCAGAACCTCAAGCGCTTCGCCAAGTGGGGCATTCCTACCGCCGATGTGGTGGCCTGGGGTCTGGAACGCAAGGGCCTGGCCTATGACCGTGGCGCGATGATCACTCGCGAGTTGCCCAAGACAGAAGACCTCTCGGTCCTGGCCGAGCGTAACGACCCGCGCCTGCGCGACCCCAAGTGGGTCAGCGTGGTCAGCCGCCAGCTCGCCGAATACACCCGCACCATGCACGAACATCGTTTTACCCATAACGACTTGAAGTGGCGCAACCTGCTGGTCGACGACCAGTCGACCCTGTACCTGATCGACTGCCCCAACGGCGATTTCTGGCGTGGCTTCTGGCTCAAGTACCGCATCACCAAAGACTTGGCCTGCCTGGACAAGGTGGCCAAGTATCACTTGTCGGCCACCCAGCGCCTGCGTTTCTACATGCAGTATCGTGAACGCCGGCACCTGACCGCATCGGACAAGCAGCGTATTCGCCACGTGGTGAAGTTTTTCGAGGGACGTGAATGAGTGATTTCCTGGCGGCTGAAGACCGCGCCCTGCTGGAGCGCCACGGCCTCGCAACATTCGACGCGCTGTGGGCCAAGGAGTTGGACGCGGTGGACGAGCCGAACACCAGCCGTGGCGGCTGGAGCAGCGTGTTTCGCCTGGAGCTTGACGGCTACGGCTATTACCTCAAGCGCCAGAGCAACTACCTCACGCGCAGCCTGCGCCGGCCGTTGGGCGAGCCGAGTTTCTCGCGCGAATTTCGCAATATCAGCCGTTACCGCGCACTGGGCATCCCCGCCTTGCAGGCGGCGTTCTACGGTGAGCGCAAGGTCGCCGGCGAACACCGCGCGATGTTGCTGACCCGCGCCCTGGACGGCTGGAACGACCTGGATTCATTGCTGGAGCAGTGGCCGCACTTGAGCGACACCGAGCATCGCGCGATCCTGCTGGCCTGCGGCCAACTGGCGCGGCAGTTGCACAGCGTGGGCCAGGTCCATGGCTGTTTTTACCCCAAGCATATTTTCCTGCAGGCCAGCGGTGGGGGTTGTTCCGCGCAGTTGATCGACCTGGAGAAAACCCGCCCGCTGCTGTTCGGTTGGCGTGATCGGGTCAAGGACCTGGAGCCGTTATTGCGTCGTGCGCCGCAATGGTCGGATGCGCAGGTGCGCCAGCTGCTGGCGGCCTACCTCGATCAACCGCAAGACAGCGCGCTGGTCGCCACCTGGCTGCAACGCCTGACGATGCGGCGCAGCCTCAAGGAGAACCGCTGATGCGTCTGTCCGAGCTGAAAAACGCCGGTCGTGCACCGGACCTGCCGCTGACCCTCGAGCTGGCGGATGCCGCCGGTCCCGGTCAGTTGCAGCTGCTGAGCCTGTTGCGCGTATTGCCGGGCGAGCGTTACGTGGGTGCGGCGGTCTGGCGCGGGCGTCCGGTGCTGGCCAAGTTATTGGTGGGCGGCAAGGCGGCGCGGCATTTCCAGCGTGAACTGAGCGGCGTGCGCCTGCTAGCCGAACAAGGCCTGACCACGCCATTGCTGCTCGCCGATGGGTTGCAGGAAGGCGAGGGCGGCTGGCTGTTGTTCGAGTTTCTGGAGGGCGCCGAAAGCCTGGGCGATGCCTGGCAGGCCGTTGAAGGTGCGCCGCCATTGGCAGACGAACAAACCGCCGTGCTGGCCGAAGCGCTGGGTGCGATTGCGCAGATGCACACTCGCGGTTTGTGGCAGGAAGACCTGCATCTGGACAACCTGTTGCGTCATGGTGGCAAGCTGTACTTGATCGACGGCGCCGGCATTCGTGTCGAAGAGGCCGGTAAGCCGCTGTCGCGCAACCGCGTGCTGGAAAACCTCGGGGTGTTTTTCGCCCAGTTGCCGAAAAACCTCGAGCCGTTTACCGAAGAGCTGCTGGTGTACTACCTGCTCGGCAACGGCGAACACGCCTTGCCCTTGCAAGCCTTGGAAAAACAGGTACGCAAGGTCAGCGCCTGGCGCTTGAAGGACTTTTTGAACAAGGTTGGCCGCGAATGCACACTGTTCAGCGTGGTGCGCGGCGCCTTTGCCCTGCGCGCGATTCGGCGTGAAGAAGAGCGCGCCATGCTGCCGGTGCTGGAACAGGCCGACGCGTTGCTCGACCAGGGCCACCTGTACAAGACCGGCGGCGCCGCCAGTGTCGCCAAGGTCGAAGTCGGCGGTCGCCCGTTGGTGATCAAACGCTACAACATCAAGGGCTTCGCCCATTGGCTCAAACGCTTCTGGCGCCCGAGCCGTGCCTGGCATTCGTGGCGCGAAGGCAACCGCCTGGCGTTCCTCGGCATCGCCACGCCCAAACCGCTGGCCGTGCTGGAAAAACGCTTTTGCTGGCTGCGCGGCCGGGCTTACCTGATCACCGAATACCTGCCGGGCCCGGATATCATCGAGCGCTTCGCACCCTACGTCGAGCACGGTGACGCGCCGGAAAACGAACTGCTGGCGCTGGACCACCTGTTCGCCGAGCTGATCCGCGAGCGCATCAGCCATGGCGATCTCAAAGGCCATAACCTGTTCTGGCACGAAGACCGCTGGGCGCTGATCGACCTCGATGCGATGTGCCAACACAGCTCCGCTGCCAGTTTCGCCGCGGCGTTCGTCAAGGATCGGGCGCGATTCATGCGTAACTGGCCTCGGGAGAGTGCGCTGTATCAGTTGATTGATCAGCGGTTACCCACGCAGACTGGCGTCGAGGGTTGAAGTGCGTGTGCCAGCGATGTTGCCATGCAGCGCGGCATTGAGCTTCGCGGCCCTTTGTCGCTAACTGCTTTTCAGCGCTTTTACGCTATAATCCCGCCCTTTAGCTGTTTCTCGCCCAGGCGGGAAGCACATTTTTTTCAGGCGCGACCCGCCTGCATGCAGACTAAAAGAGGCTAGACCCCAGTGGCATTGACGATTCTTGGCCTGTCCGGCGCCCTTAGCCATGATCCTTCCGCAGCCCTGTATATCGACGGCAAGCTGATCGCGGCCGCCGAAGAAGAGCGCTTCGTACGCGACAAACATGCAAAGAACCGCATGCCCTACGAATCGGCGAAGTTCTGCCTGGAACAGGCTGGCATCAAGCCTTCCGACGTGGACGTGGTGGCGATTCCGTTCGCCCCGATCAGCCTGTTCGGCGAGGCGCGCTGGCACTACGCCAAGCGTTACTGGTACGCCCCGGACCGCGCGCTCGACGCGATCCTGATGGGCAACCGTCGCTACAAACGCTACCGCAACAAGATCGTCTGGTGCCTGGAACAATTGGGCTTCGATCCGAAGAAAATCAAGATCGAACCGGTTGAACACCACCTGGCCCACGCCTCCAGTGCCTACCACTGTTCGGGCTTCCAGGAGAAAACCGCGATCCTCGGTATCGACGGTAAAGGTGAGTACGCCACCACCTTCTTCGGCTACGGCGAAAACGGCAAGATCCACAAGATCAAGGAATTCTACGACCCGGACTCCCTCGGCGGCCTGTATGGCGCGATCACCGAGTTCCTCGGGTTCGAGATGCTCGACGGCGAGTTCAAGGTCATGGGCATGGCGCCGTACGGCGATGCCAGCAAATACGATTTCTCGCGCCTGGCCTCCTTTGAGAATGGCGAGTTGGTGATCAACACCGACTACGCCAACGTCATCGGCCTGCGTCGCTACAAAGAGAAAGGCAAGGGTTTCTACTTCTCGCCGAAACTGATCGAGTGGCTGGGCCCCAAGCGCGAAGGCGATATCGCCGACGAGCCTTACATCCACTACGCCGCCAGCATGCAGGCGCTGTTCGAGAAGCTGGCGCTGCAGATGATCGACCACTACCTGGGCGACATCCTCAAGGACACCGGCAAGCTGGCCTTCGCCGGCGGCTGTGCACTGAACGTCAAGCTGAACCAGAAGATCATTGCCCGCCCCGACGTGAAGGAGCTGTTCGTGCAGCCGGCGTCCGGCGATGCCGGCACCGCCGTCGGCGCGGCCGCTTATGTGTCCCACGCCCGTGGTGTGCCGGTGGAGAAGATGGAACACGTCTACCTCGGCCCGTCCTACAGCAACGAAGACGTGATCGCTGCGTGCGCCAAGCACGAGAGCAAGCCGAACTGGCGCAAGATCGAAAACACGCCTGAGCGCATCGCCAAAATCATGGTCGACGGCAACCCGGTGGCCTGGTTCCAGGGCCGCATGGAGTTTGGCCCGCGTGCCTTGGGCGGACGTTCGATCATCGGTTGCCCGAGCGCGACTGGCGTGGCTGACCGCATCAACCATCAGATCAAGTTCCGCGAGCGCTGGAGGCCTTTCTGCCCGTCGATGCTCGACACCGTGGCCCCGCAGATGATCAAGGTCGATCACCCGGCGCCGTTCATGACCTTCACCTTTGAAGTGTCGGAAGAATGGAAGACCCGCGTGCCGGAAGTGGTCCATGAAGACGGCACCTCGCGCGCCCAGGTGCTCAAGCGCGAATACAACCCGCGCTACTACGACATGATGAAAGAGCTGGAAGTACTGACCGGCAACGGCGTGTCGCTGAATACCTCGCTCAACCGCCGTGGCGAAGCGATGATCTGCTCGCCGACCGACGCGCTGAACATGTTCTTCGGCTCCGACCTGCAATACCTGATCATGGAAGACATCCTGGTCGTCAAGGACGGCGTGGACCCATATGACGCGCTCGGCTGACCGCCACGTCCTGCAGTTCTGCCACGGCTATGACGGGCCGTTCCTCGATTGCGCGCGGCAGTATGCCAGCTTGTTCGCAGGCACAGGCTACAAGGTGACCACGGTGTTTCTCACCGGGGCCGCCGACCCGTACGTGGCCGCTGGTTGCGCGTCCGATGAAGTGCTGTTCATGGAGTTCAGCTCCAAGGCCATTCGTGGCCTGAAGCTGGGCGCCATCCGTGAACTGCGCAAAATTGCTGCGTCGCGCAACTTCAGTTTCTGCATTGCGCACCGCTTCAAGCCGATCTACATCGCCTTGCTCGGCACGCGGCTGCCGGTGATCGGTGTGCATCACGCCTTTGGTGATTATCAGCGCGGCAGTCGCAGGCTGTTTGCCGGGATGTTCCGCCAGCGCCTGAGTTTGCTGGGGGTGTCCGATGCGGTGCGTGACGACATGCGCCGCTGCCTGCCTGCCTGGCCCGCGTCACGTATCCAGACCTTGTATAACCGCATTGATGTCGATGCCCAGCAGGCCACCCAGGTGCCTGTGCATGAGGCGCGCGATGCCCTGGGGCTGTCGCCGGATGCGTGGGTGGTCGGTAATGTCGGCCGCCTGCACCCGGATAAGGATCAGGCCACGCTGCTCAAGGGGTTCGCCCTGGCGTTACCGCATTTGCCGGCTGAAAGCTGCCTGGCAATCCTCGGCAGCGGGCGCCTGGAGCAGGACCTCAAGGCGCAGGCGCGGGCGCTGGGGATCGCCGACAACGTGCTGTTCCTCGGTCAAGTACCGGATGCGCGCCGGTATTTTCGGGCGTTCGATGTGTTTGCCCTGAGCTCGGACCGCGAACCCTTCGGCATGGTACTGCTGGAGGCCATGGCGGCGGGTGTGCCGATGCTGGCCACCTCCTGTGGCGGCGCGCGGGAAGTGGTCGAAGGCGTCGGTATCCTGTTTCCCTTCGGCGATGCCGAACACCTGGCCCAGGGCTTGCGGCACCTGGCGGCGATGGATCAGCCGCAACGACGCCAGTGTGCCGAGATGATGCTGGAGCGCCTGCGCGAGCAGTTCTCGGATCAGGCGGTACGCGATACCTTCTGGCAACTGCCGCACGTTCTTGAATTGACCGCGGGGGCTTGATGCTCAATCGATTCCAAGGCTGGCGGGAACGGGGCTGGTCCGTCGTTGACGCACCCGTCTACAGCGACGCCTGGCAACGTTTTGGCGGCAGCGTCGCCACCCATCCGCAGGTGATCGAACGCCTGGCCGGGCTGGCCGACATCCCGGTGCGTTACCTGGCCTGGGAGCAAGGCGGTGAATTGCAGGCCTGCATCGCCACCTGGGGCCGCGACCTGGCATTGTCCAAGGATGTACTCAAGCAGCGCGGCAAGAAGGGCCTGTTCGACTTGGGTAACGCCGAGTTGATCCTGCCCGCCGCTCCTGACGCCCAGGCGCCCTTGCGGCACCGCGCACGCTACCTGTCGACTCTGAATGAAGGCCGTTTCAGCGGCCTCAAACCCCAGTCCGAGCAGTTGGCCATGGCGCGCACGCCGGAAGAACTGTCGAAGAAGTTCCGCTACAACCAGCGCCGCGAACTGCGCTTGCTGGAAGAGGCCGGTGGCGTTGCGCGCCCGGTGAGCGAGTTTTCCAGCGCTGAACTGGCGGCGATCTACTGCGATCTGTTTCTGCGACGTTGGGGGTTTGTCGCCACGGGCGCCGAGCGCATGGCCGAGGTGATCGGGTTGTTGCGCGAGTGGCTGATCGGTTCGGTGATTTTTCTCAATGATGCGCCTATTGCTGTCCAACTGGTGTATCGGGTCGAGTCGCCCGAGTGGATCAGCGTGGAATATGTCAATGGTGGCGTCGACCCTGAAACCCGTGCGTTCAGCCCAGGCAGTGTGTTGAGTTTTCTGAATACTCAAAGTGCCTGGGAACAGGCGCGCGAGGTCGGCAAACCGCTGCGCTTTTCCTTCGGGCGTGCCGACCGTGAATATAAGGACCGCTGGTGCAACCCTGTGCCGGTGCTGACCGTATGAGCCGCAAACAGCAATTGCTCAAGCGCCATCGGCGCAATAAACGGGTCGGTTTACTCATTGGTATCCTGCTGCTGGTGGTGGTCGGCATCTGGGTCGCCTGGTGGTTGCCCCTTGTCCTCGGCGTGCTGGCGTGGGTCGCCCATGAAGCGTGGTTTGCCGACCATCTGTTTTATGCCCCCAACGAAGACTATCAATACCGTTTTTCGGCAGACGCCGAGCTGGCTGGCGCGCGCCTGGAAGGTGGGCGGCTGTTGGTGGATCAACCCCCTGGCGCGGAGGCGACCCTGGTATTGGCAATCGAGGTCAAGAGCGGCTGGTTGGGGCGGTTTCTTGATCCCCGTGTTGAAATTTCAGGGGCAGGCAGCCTGGATTCGCAGACGTTCGAGCGCGGTGTGAAAGGCGTGCGTTATCTCAACCTCAGTGGTTTGGCGCCCGCCCTGGCGGCGGGCGAACTGCGTTTGCGCGGGCGCTTTTGCACCTTGCAGGGCGCGCCAAGGTTGTGGGCGTGGGCGACGCCGGATTACACCGCGCAGCGCGTGATGGTGATCGCACCCCATGCCGACGATGCCGAACTGGCCGCTTTCGGCCTGTACAGCCAGGCAGAAGAACCGTGGATCGTAACCCTCACCGCCGGGGAGATCGAAGCCGAGCATTACCAGCAGATGGGCCTGGATCCGGTTGAAGCCTCGCGAATCAAGGGGCGCCTGCGTGCCTGGGACAGCATTGCCGTGCCATTGTGGGCCGGGGTGCCGCAGGCACAGTGCGTACAGTTGGGTTATTTCTGCCTGCAACTGCCGGCGATGCGCGCAACACCGGATCAGCCTGTGGCCTCACGCGAGGCAGACCTGAGCGATATTCGCCTGTTTCGCCAATTCAACCCCTTCGCCCTGCCCGCCGATCATGACGGCCTGCCGACCTGGAATAATCTGCTGGCCGATTTGCGCCACCTGCTGTTGACCGCGCGGCCGGAAGTGATCGTGTTGCCACACCCGCTGCTCGATCCGCACCCGGATCACCTGTGCGCGCAGCAAGCCGTGATGGAAGCGTTGCAGGGGCTGGAGTGGCAGCCGACCACGGTGCTGGGCTACGCCAATCACTTGCATGACAACGACCGCTGGCCGATGGGGGATGCTGGTAATGGTGTCTCTTTGCCACCGCTCTTCGACTGCGTGTACACTTTGAGGCCTTATTGCTTGCCGTTATCCAAGGGCCGCCAACGTGACAAGGCCATGTCGCTCGGCATGATGCATGACCTGCAACCCAGGATGCCGTTTAAGCGACGTACGCGGCGTTTCATACAACGCCTTCTGGCTGGAAGAGCCGTCTCGCCATGGGGAGAGAATGAGTTTTTCCGCAAGGCCATCCGACGGCACGAGCTCTTTTGGTTCATCAAGCCTGAGTAAGGTTGCGCACCGTAGCCAGGCGCGGAGCGCGCCCGTAAAAATGACAGTGAGTCCCTTATGATCAATCAATGCCCGCGCATCCTTTTCCTGATTCCTTACTTTGGCTCCTGGCCATTCTGGATGCCGTTTTTTCTCGAGAGCTGCCGACGCAATGCCGATATCGACTGGCTGTTGTTCAGCGACTGCCCGATACCGGGCAACGTTCCAGGCAACGTCAAAATCGAAAGCATCACGTTTGCCGATTACTGCGCGCTGGTTTCACAGCGGCTGGGTATCAACTTTGCCCCGCAGGCGGCTTACAAATTATGTGACATCAAGCCAGCGCTGGGGCATATCCATGCCGATCGGCTCGAGGGCTATGATTTTTGGGCGTTTGGCGACCTGGACTTGATCTACGGCAATCTGCGCAAGTATTTCACGGCGGAGCGGCTGGCGGGCTATGACTTGTTCTCGACCCATGAGCGACGAGTCGCCGGTCATTTGTGCCTGATGCGTAATACCGCCAGAAAGCGGCAGGTGTTCATGCGGATCAAGGATTGGCAAGCGCGCTTCACCGATCAGGCACATCATGCGTTGGATGAGGGCGCGTTCAGTCGGATTTTCCTGTGGCGCAAGAACTTCCCGAAGCCGTTGTTTGAGCTGGTGGGTAAGTTCAACCCCTGGCGCCGGCGCAGTGAATTCGTCGAGGCATTCAGTACGCCGGGTGGCGTGATCAAATGGCATGACGGCAGTGATCGCTTCCCCCATCAATGGTTCTGGAATAACGGTAGATTGACCAACGACAGGGATGGCGACCGGGAATTTCCGTATTTCCATTTTGTCTGTTGGAAACGAAATCAGTGGCCATTGCTGCCGCAGCCAGGCACTGAGTATGTCGAGGCGCTGGCTGCAGAGTCGGCCTGGGTTGTCGATGCCACGGGTTTCCATCGAGGAGAGTTATGAGCCGGCGTTTCAAGGTCCTGCAATTGCAGCCTGACTACAATGTTAAATCCCATGACTTTGCCGATCTGGCCGAACAGATCGTCAAGGCATTGCCTGCAGACCGCTATGAAGTTACCGCTGCGTTTCTGCGTGGCCGGCCAAAGGCTGGCGGGCCGGTCAGTCGTGCGGCCTCGTCCGTCTACTTTGAGTTTTCTGACAAGTCGCTCAAGGGGCTGCGGCTGCGCGCCATGTGGCGGTTGTACCAGTTCTGTCGCAAGAACAAGTTTGACGTTGTGGTGTGCAACCGCTTCAAGCCGGTCAATATGATGTTGCAACTGAACCGTTGGTTGAAGATTCCACTGTGTATCGGTATCTCCCACGGTTTTGGTGAGTATGAGCGTCTATACCGACGCAAGCAGGCGCAGCGCTGGATTGACGAACATTGGCGTTTTGTCGGCGTGTCGCCGGCGGTCAAGCAGTACCTGCTGGATTGCCAGTGCGGGTTTACCGAACAAAATACCTACGCCATTACCAATGCCATCGACATCGAGCAGGCCGAAGCGTTGCAGCACCCGCGTGAACGCGCGCGCGAGTTGCTGGGCATCGACCCCTCGGTTCGTTTGATCGGCGCATTGGGGCGGTTGGTTCCCGTCAAAGGTCATACCTATCTGTTGCAGGCGTTTGCGGCACTTAAAGACAACTACCCTATGGCACAGCTCGCCATCATTGGTGCGGGGCGGGAGGAGTCCAACCTGGCTGCTGAAATCCACAGCCTCGGCCTGGATGGACGTGTGCACTTGCTGGGGTTCAAGGAGAATGCCCTGCAATATGTTCGAGCCTTCGATATCTGGGCGATGCCTTCGTTGGCAGAAGGCCTGGGGCTGGCTTTGCTGGAGGGTATGAGCGGCCGCTTGCCAGTAATTGCCTCAAGCGTGCCGGCGATGCTTCCATTGATTGAAGGCGCGGGTGGTTTGGCGGTGCAGCCGGCCAATGTCCCCGAACTGACCCAGGCGCTGGACACCTATTTGGCGCTCTCCGATGAGGCGCTCGCGCAGAAAGGTGAGCAGGCTTACCAGTATCTTCAGGCGCAACATGACATTGAGGTGTTCCGTCAGAAGTACCTGGAACTGATCGACTCACAATTGGCTCACGTACTCAGGAACAATGTATGAATCAGAGCCAGCCTTTGGTCACGGTAATCATCGCGTCTTATAACCATGCTCCCTATATTGAGCAAAGTATCCTCAGTGTGTTGGAACAGACGTATCCCAATATCGAGTTGCTGGTGATTGACGATGGATCGACGGATGACAGTGTCGAGCGCATTCGCCGATTGCAAGAGCGCTACACGTTCGACTTTCGGGTCCAGCAGAACCAGGGCCTGACCAATACGCTCAATGGCGCTATTGCACGGTCTCAAGGGCCGCTGATTGTGCCGTTCGGCTCCGATGACATCATGTTGCCGGAGCGCATTGCCACGCAGGTTGCCTATATGGATGGCAAGCCGGAGGTCGGTATCTGCGCAGGTAATATCGAGCTGATCGACGCCCAGGGCGAGCTGTATCCTGAAAAACGCCAGCGTCGGGACGTGCCTTTTCGACGCCTGGACTTCGACGACATGTTCCTGGAGCGTAAGCCTTACCCGCCGGCGCCCACGCTTATGATCCGGCGCGAGGCGCTGGAAAAGGTCGGAGGGTTTGATCCTGAGATTCGCCTGGAAGACTTATTGATCGAGTTGAAGATCACCCGTGCGGGGTACTTCATCGACGGCTTGAACGTGCTTATGGCTCGTTACCGCAAGCACGCCACCAATTCGTACAAGAACCATCGATTCATGATCGACAATATTCTGCGTTCCTACGCGTTGTTCAGCGACCATCCGCAATACGACGAGGTGCGTTACAAGTTCCTCAGCTCCATGTTTCTTAAAACCTCCAACCGAAACCGCGCATTGGCGCGCGAGTTATTGGCGCAGATTCCGTTTCGGGCATGGAACAAGAAAACCTGGCGTGGCTTGGCGAGGCTGTATTTCTCACCGCTGGAAAAAGACTGATACGGCGCTGGTGCGCCCCGGTTCAGGGGCGCACCGGGCTCAGGTTTCAGGCCGCTGGTCGGGCGAGTGTCAGCACCTGTTCACGGAACTTCACCGTTGCCTGCGGCGATGCAACGGACGCATAGCCTTTGGCCAACTGTTCAAAGTGAGTCTCGAATAACCAGCTGCGGTCCTGCGAATAGCGTTGCATGTGCTTCAAGTTGCGCTGACGCAGCGTGTTACGCAGTGCCGACGGATAGATACGCATGTCGGCCACGTCGATCAGACCGAATTCCCCGCTTTCCAGGATCAACACATTGCCCAGGTGCAATGAGCGGAAGTAAACGCCGTGCTCGTGCAGGTGGGCGATGAATCGACCAAAGCGTTCGATCAGCGATTCGCGCAGGCTGCTGTCCAGGCTTTGCAGGGTCTGGCGCAGGGTCAGGCCGGGAAGTGGGCGATAGCGCACCGCGGTGCTGTTGTCGTGCAGGCTGTACAGATCAAGGATCGACGGTGTGGCAATACCGAGCTGCCGCAGCTGTTCACAGTGGCTGGCAAAGCGTTCCGAGTAGGGGTTGAACGTACCGGATGTATACCAGCGGCGGGCCCTGAACAGTTTCAGGAAGCTGCCATCTTCAAGACGCAGGACTTTCGGTCCAAGGCCGTCTTCCTCGATGATGTCAGCGCCGTTGGTCAGGGCTTCGAAGGCCTGCGACTTCGGCGTTTTCACCGGCATGCGCAGTACGCTGCGACGGCGTTGGGCGATGCTCAGGCCGGCGAGCAGTGCCAGTGGAATCCACAGCAGGAACCAGTGCTCCTTGGGCCGCGACAAGATGCCACCGCCTTCCGTCAAGCCGGCGCCGATGCCGTAGGCCAGCAGGGCGGAGGTCAGGATGAACAGTTTCTGTGCGCGCTCCTTGAAACCTTTGTAAAGCCCCCACCCAAGCATGAAGGCCCATGGGATGAAGCCGATGATGCCAACGTAATAAAGTACACCGAGGGCGAAGCTGTGAGGCTCGATCAGCTCGATACCGGCTACGCTCAAGGTCAGTCCGGAGTTGAAACTGTGGCCGATCAAGGGATGCTCGGCTATACGCTGGAGCGTCATACCCCACAAATCAAGGCGATATGAGCTGCCACGTTCGGTAATCGCTTCAGGATAAAACACGAGAAGCGCCGCGCCGCCCAACACCAGCGTGGCAATCAGCAGTATGGAACGGCGGTTGTGGCTGACAAAGGCGATCCAAACGGCTGCCAGCGTCAACGCAACCAGTGGCGTGCGAGAGCCGGTGGCCAGGACCGCGGCCGTCATGATCACCAGCGCGGGAGCGCTGAACCACAATACTCGCAGGCGCTGGGTGGTCACGCAGACATAGAGCCAATAGACGCAGAAAAACCCGAAGAGATGGGAGCTGAGCAGGGGGTTATCCAGCGCGCCACGGCCGCCGATCATGCGCATGCCCGGCTCAAAGCCTTTGACGAACGCCACCAGGTTGCATAGACACACCACCAGGGCGATCACTGCGGCACTGAAGAAAATCGGTTTGATCAGTTCGTTGCGGTAATGCAGCAGAAGCCCGCAACCGGCAAAGAGCATGAAGGTGTGCAGCGGTCGCTTGAACAGGTCAGAGTCGACGGTGGACTCCGGGCTCCAAAACAGCGTGATCAGCGCCCAGGCGCAGAACACCACGAAACCAACCACCAGGGGTTCACGTAGCAGGTTCTTGAGCTCTCGCGGCCGCAGGCATAGCAATAGCAAGGTTGGCGCGCTGAAAAAGCCGTAGTAGAACTTGTGCAGCACATTGCGATTGGTGACGAAGAACAGCGAACTCAAGAGCAACAACAAGCCAATGGGCAGAATCCATAGGACCAGGAAGTCGAAAACGCGATTTGAGCCATAGGTAAGGCGCTTGGAGTGCATACAAAAAGCCGTTCCAGAATAGATAAAGCCGACCATCATAAGGTGATGGCTATGTGATGTCACTGATTGGATCCAGTAGCGCCGAAGCGCCTACGGGGTGCAAGTACAACAGAGAAGCTGTGCTAAAGTCAGCCTCCTTTTTCAAAACGCCGCGTGATATGACCGACTCCAGTCCGAGCGCAAGCCCTTCGAGCTTGAAAATATACTTCCGCCTGCTCAGTTACGTTAAACCCTACGCGGGTTTGTTCATGTTGAGCATCGTCGGATTTCTGATTTTCGCGTCGACCCAGCCAATGCTGGGGTACATCCTCAAGTACTTCGTCGACGGCCTGTCCAACCCGGAAGCCGTGCTGTTCCCCAGCGTGCCGCTCCTGCGTGACCTGCAACTGCTGCAGGCTGTGCCGCTGCTGATCATCCTTATCGCGGCGTGGCAGGGCCTGGGGTCGTTCCTGGGCAACTACCTGCTGGCCAAGGTTTCCCTGGGCCTGGTCCACGACCTGCGGGTGCAATTGTTCAACAACCTGCTGACCCTGCCCAACCGGTATTTCGACAACCACAACTCCGGGCACCTGATTTCCCGTATCACCTTCAACGTGACGATGGTCACGGGGGCGGCGACCGATGCGATCAAGGTGGTGATCCGTGAAGGCATGACGGTGATCTTCCTGTTTGCCTCCCTGCTGTTCATGAACTGGCGCTTGACGCTGGTGATGATCGCCATCCTGCCGTTGATCGCGGTGATGGTCAGCACGGCCAGCAAGAAATTCCGCAAGCAAAGCAAGAAGATTCAGGTCGCCATGGGTGACGTGACCCACGTAGCGTCGGAAACCATTCAGGGTTATCGCGTGGTGCGCAGTTTCGGTGGCGAGGTGTACGAGGAGAAACGCTTCTTCAAGGCCAGCCAGAGCAACACCAACAAGCAACTGCGCATGACCCGCACCGGGGCGATCTACACCCCGGCATTGCAACTGGTGATCTACACCGCCATGGCGGTGCTGATGTTTCTGGTCCTGTACCTTCGCGGCGATGCGTCGGCCGGCGACATGGTGGCCTACATCACCTTGGCTGGCCTCTTGCCCAAGCCGATCCGCCAATTGTCGGAAGTCAGCTCGACCATCCAGAAAGGTGTGGCCGGCGCTGAAAGCATCTTCGAACAATTGGACGAAGAGAAGGAGGTCGACCGCGGCACCATCGAGCGCGACAAGGTCAGTGGTCGTCTGGAAGTGCGCAACCTCAACTTCACCTACCCAGGCACCGAGCGCCATGTGCTCAAGGACATCAGCTTCACCGCCGAGCCGGGGCAGATGATCGCCCTGGTGGGTCGTTCGGGCAGCGGCAAGTCGACCCTGGCCAGCCTGATCCCGCGCTTCTATCACCACGAAAGCGGCGAAATCCTGCTCGATGGCCTGGAGATCGAGGACTACAAGCTTCTCAACCTGCGCAAGCATATCGCCCAGGTCACCCAGCACGTGACCCTGTTCAGCGACACCGTGACCAACAACATCGCCTACGGCGACTTGGCCGGCGCGCCACGAGCCGACGTTGAAGCGGCGGCGGCGGATGCCAATGCCAAGGATTTCATCGACCAGTTGCCCAAGGGCTTCGACACCCAGGTCGGCGAAAACGGTGTGCTGCTGTCCGGTGGCCAACGCCAGCGCCTGGCGATTGCCCGGGCCTTGCTGAAGAACGCGCCGCTGCTGATTCTCGACGAGGCCACCTCGGCCCTCGACACCGAATCCGAGCGGCATATCCAGGCGGCGCTGGACAAGGTCATGCAGGGGCGCACCACCCTGGTGATTGCGCACCGTCTGTCCACCATCGAGAAGGCCGACCTGATCCTGGTGATGGACGACGGCCGGATCGTCGAACGCGGCACCCACGGCGAGCTGTTGGCGCAAAATGGCTACTATGCCCGCCTGCACGCCATGGGCCTGGATGCACCGGTTTCCGCCGACATCACCTGAACCCCTGTGTAAGTTGCCGCAGATCCATGCACTGCGGTCCTTCATCGGACCGCAGTGATACCAACGTCGGCGAGCCAGCGCCTACATTGCAAAACCCTCCCGCAAACCTCCTGTAACCCTGTGCTAATATCGCGCCCCTGTTCATTTTGTATGTGGGTTGCTCCATGAAGTTGTCCATGCCGCGATTCGATCAAGCCCCTGTCTTGGTGGTCGGCGATGTCATGCTCGACCGTTACTGGCATGGCGGTACCTCACGGATTTCCCCTGAGGCGCCGGTACCGGTCGTCAAGGTCGAGCAAATCGAAGACCGCCCGGGTGGCGCTGCCAACGTTGCCCTCAATATTGCCGCGCTCGGCGCGCCTGCCTCCCTGGTGGGGGTGACCGGCGACGACGAAGCCGCCGACAGCCTGGCCAACAGCCTGCGCGGTGCCGGCGTGCGCGCGCTGTTCCAGCGCATTGCCCACCAGCCGACTATCGTCAAGCTGCGGGTCATGAGCCGTCACCAGCAATTGCTGCGTATCGATTTCGAAGAACCCTTCGCCACCGACGCCCTGGTCCTGGGGGGGCAGGTCGACGAACTGCTCGAAGGCGTCAAGGTGCTGGTGCTGTCCGATTACGGCAAAGGCGCGTTGAAAAACCACCAGGCGCTTATCCAGGCTGCCAAGGCCAAGGGTATTCCGGTGCTGGCCGATCCCAAGGGCAAGGACTTCTCGATTTATCGCGGCGCCAGCCTGATCACGCCAAACCTCAGCGAGTTCGAAGCCATCGTCGGCGGTTGCGCCGATGAGCACGAACTGGTGACCAAGGGCGCCGCGCTGATGGCCGACCTCGACCTGGGTGCCTTGCTGGTGACCCGTGGCGAGCACGGCATGACCCTGCTGCGTCCCGGCCACCCGGCGATGCACCTGCCGGCGCGGGCCCGTGAAGTGTTCGACGTGACCGGCGCCGGCGACACCGTGATTTCCACCCTGGCCGCCTCCATTGCGGCCGGCGAAGAACTGCCCCACGCCGTGGCCCTGGCCAACCTGGCGGCGGGTATCGTGGTCGGCAAGCTGGGTACCGCGGCCATCAGTGCACCTGAACTGCGCCGTGCGATCCAGCGTTCCGAAGGCTCGGAGCGCGGTGTGCTGACCATCGAGCAATTGCTGCTGGCGATTGACGATGCCCGTGCCCACAACGAAAGCATTGTGTTCACCAACGGTTGTTTCGACATCCTGCACGCCGGTCATGTGACCTACCTGGAGCAGGCGCGCGCCCAAGGCGACCGCCTGATCGTCGCGGTCAATGACGACGCTTCGGTCAGCCGCCTGAAGGGGCCGGGTCGTCCGATCAACAGCGTCGACCGGCGCATGGCCGTCCTGGCCGGTTTGGGGGCGGTGGACTGGGTGATCAGCTTCCATGAAGCGACCCCGGAAAACCTGTTGGCCCAGGTCAAGCCCGACGTGCTGGTCAAGGGCGGCGACTATTCCGTCGACCAGGTAGTCGGTGCCGATATCGTCAGCGCCTATGGCGGTACGGTCAAAGTACTGGGCCTGGTAGAGAACAGCTCGACCACGGCGATTGTCGACAAGATCCGCAATCATGAGTGAGGCTGCGCCGTTGGTGCTGATAACCGGCGGTGCCGGCTTTATCGGTTCGCATCTGGTCGATGCGTTGCTTGCCAAGGGCTATGCCGTGCGCGTGCTGGATAACCTGTCCACCGGCAAGCGCGCCAACCTGCCGTTGCACGACCCGCGCGTCGAGTTGCTTGAGGGTGACGTCGCCGACGCCGCGCAGGTGACGCGTGCCGCGGCGGGTGCGATGGCGGTGGTGCACCTGGCGGCAGTGGCATCGGTGCAGGCGTCGGTGGATGATCCAGTCAGCACGCACCAGAGCAATTTCGTCGGCACCTTGAATGTGTGCGAAGCCATGCGCAAGGCCGGGGTCAAGCGGGTGGTATTTGCGTCCAGCGCCGCGGTGTATGGCAACAACGGCGAGGGCGCTTCGATTGACGAAGAGACCACCAAGGCACCGTTGACGCCCTATGCGTCCGACAAGTTGGCCGGTGAGTACTACTTTGATTTCTACCGCCGCCAGCATGGCCTGGAACCAGTGATTTTCCGCTTCTTCAATATCTTCGGGCCACGCCAGGACCCGTCGTCGCCGTACTCTGGCGTGATCAGCATTTTCAGCGAGCGTGCACAGCAGGGCTTGCCGATTGCGGTGTTTGGCGATGGCGAGCAGACCCGTGATTTCATGTATGTGCAAGACCTGGTCGACGTGCTGGTGCAGGCCATCGAAGCACCAGGCGCGCCCTTGGGCGCGATCAACGTGGGCTGGAACCGCACGACCACCCTCAAGCAAGTGCTGCAGGCGTTGGAAGAAGCGGTGGGCTCGCTGCCTGCCGTGACTTACGGGCCGGCACGCTCGGGGGACATCCGGCATTCGCGGGCGAACAACCAGCGACTGTTGGCCAGCTTCACGCTCCCGGAACCTACCCCGTTGAAGGTCGGCCTGGAGCGCCTGCTTAACGGTTGAGCGCTATTAATGTTGTGGGAGCGGGCTTGCTCGCGAAGGCGTCTTGTCAGTCGATACCGTTGTGACTGATACACCGCTTTCGCGAGCAAGCCCGCTCCCACATTAGGTTTGCGTTATCCCTTGGTTTTTTTCTTCGGCACAATTTTGCGCAGCACACGCCGCGCCAAGCCCTTGAGCTTCGATTCTTTCTCGGGCGCCGTCAGGCCTTGCTGCCTCAGCCAATCCTTCCAGCGAATGCGCTCTTCGCGCACCAGCCAGCCTTCCTGCCGGGCGAAGCTTTCCGCCAGGTACAAGCCCCGCGTACTGGCTGGGTACAGTTGGTCTTTCTTGACGGTGTAAAGCTCGGGAAGGGGTTGACCGTCCTTGAGTGGCATCAGGTACAGGTCCGGACGTTTGCGGTCCAGGCGCGCGACCAACTGGTCGCCTTCCAGTCGCTCGTCCACATGGAACAGGCTCAGGGATTTGGCTTCCTTGGGGACTTCCAGGCGCAGGTCATAAATCAATTGCAGCGACGCCGTGGGCAAATGCACGTAGGCCTGTGGCCGTTCGATCAATTGGGTGGTGGCGCAGCGCACCGGGCGGGCCGCACCCGACAACGGGCTCAGGCGAAACGGCAGGGCCTCGCGGTAATGCAGCGCGGCGGAGTAGGGCGCTGGCAGCCAGGTGTCATTGAAGCGCCCGCCAAGCCAGCCTTCGGGCGTTTCCAGCAGGCATTCTTCGGCGATTTCCTGGATGGCGGTGTGCAGCGGCAAGTTCAGCTCATGGGCCGGGACGTAACCGGAGATCAGCTTGAGCACCACATCGCCGCGATCCTGGCGGCGTTGGCGCACCAGCACCCAGTAATCGCGGTTTTGCCAATGCAGGGTCAGGCGCACCGACACGCCGAGGTTTGCCAGTTCCAGGGCAAAGCGCTCGGGGTCCGGCACGTCCACCGGTTTGCGTCGTTGCAGGGTCTGGGCGAAATTGAGCGGCATGCCAACGCTCTGGTAGCTCAGGCCTTCGGGGGTGGCTTCGACGTGCAGCGGCAGTGTCTTGAAGTTGCTGGGGTTCTTTCTTATGAGCGTTCGCGGCATGTCGGCTCCTTCTTGCGACGGGGTCGGCCGCGTCGGCGGCATCAGAGTTGACGAATGACCTTGGCAGCGGTCGCCACGTTATGGGCCAGGTGCAGCGGATTAATGGTCCCGACAATAGCACTGGCGACGCCCGTTTGCGCAAACAACAGCATGAAACTCGCGTGTATTGGATCCATTCCAGGCTCCAGGCAAACGTGGCCGCTTGCCAGTGCCTTTTTCACCAGGATGCCCTTGCCGTGGGCCGCAGCATAGTCAATGACGGCTTTTTCGGCCTGTTCGTTCAGATTGTAGGTGACCATCGCGCAATCACCCTGTTCCAGAGCCTTCACGCCACCTTCGACGGTTTTGCCGGAGAAGCCGAAACCGCGAATCTTGCCCTCTTGTTTCAGTTGCGCCAGGGTGTGGTAGACCTCGCAGTCGTCGAGGATGTGCAGGTCGTTACCGTCGGAATGCACCAGCACCAGATCGATAAAATCCGTTTCAAGTCGTTTCAAGCTGCGCTCAATCGACAGGCGGGTATGGGCCGCGCTGAAATCGTGACGGGACACGCCCGCTTCGAACTCCTCGCCGACCTTGCTGACGATCACCCAGTCCTTGCGCTGGCCACGCAGCAGTGGCCCCAGGCGCTCTTCGCTGCGGCCATACGCCGGCGCGGTATCGATCAGGTTGATGCCCAACTGGCGTGCCTGGCGCAGCAACAGCCGCGCTTCATCGTCATTCGGGATCTGGAAGCCGCTGGGGTATTTCACACCCTGGTCGCGGCCCAGCTTGACGGTGCCCAGGCCCAGGGGCGACACCCACAGGCCGGTGCTGCCCAGCGGGCGATGCAGGTCGTGCAAGGTCGGCAGGCTCATGGCAGCAGTTGCTCCCAGGCCGGTACGCCGAGGGCGGGTTTTGGCAGGTCGGGCAGGGGTTGGGCCGCGCCTGGGCGGATGCCGTCACGTTCGAGACGGTCGATCACGCGATCGGCGAAATCCGGCGCCAGGGCCAGCTTGGTCGGCCAGCCCACCAGCAGGTTGCCCTCTTCGGCGACAAAGGCGTTGTCGGGCCGGCTCAAGCCCGATTGCAGTGGCTCGGCACGCTCGACGCGCAAGGTGGCCCACCGAGTCTGGGCCATGTCGATCCACGGCAGCAATTGCGCCAGCTCTTTCCGGGCGGTGGCGATCTGTTCTTCAGGTGTGCGCGCCACGCCATCGGCCTCGGCGATATCGCCACCCATGTACCACACCCAGTCGCCGTCAGCCGCCGGATGAGTGGTGATGGTCAGGCGCGGCTTGGTGCCGCCCCCCAGGCAGTGAGCGTACAGCGGCTTCAGGCCCGGGCCTTTGGCGAGGATCATATGCAGTGGACGGGTTTGCATGGCCGGCTGGTTCAGGCCCAGTGCAGCGAGCAAATCGGCGGTGCCGCCGCCGGCGCTCAACACGATGCGCTGGGCGCGGACCTCGCGGCCATCGACTTTCAAGCCCACCAGGGTGTCGCCTTCGCGCAGCGGTTCGATATGTTGCCCGGCGAGCAAACCGTCTCCGGCCAACTGTGCCAGGCGTTCGATCACGCTGGGTACGTCCACCACCAGTTCGGCCAGGCGATAGACCTTGCCCTTGAAGCGACGGTCCTGCAGCGCCGCAGGCAAGTCGTCACCCTTGACCTGATCGACCCGGCCGCGCACGGCCTTGCTGGCGAAAAAGCTGGTGAGGTTGCCGGCGATCGTGCCAGGGGACCACAGGTAATGGGCTTGCGAGAGCACGCGCACGCCGGACAGGTCCACCTCGCCGTTCCCCGCCAGGGCTTCGCGCCATCGGCGCGGCATATCGGCAATGGCTTCGGAGGCGCCGGTGAGCGCGCCGTGCAGGGCGTATTTCGCACCGCCGTGGATGATCCCCTGGGACTTCACGCTCTGCCCGCCACCCAGGGTTGCGCTTTCCACCACTACCGTGGAAAAGCCCTGGCGGCGCAAGCGCGCATTCAGCCAGAGGCCGGCAACCCCAGCGCCGACAATCAGGACGTCGGTGGAAATAGGCATGCGCGCGAGACCTCTGGTGTAGAAAAAGGGACGCTAGTATAGCGCGCAGCGGCAAGTTATCAGCGGCAAGCGGCAAGTTACAAGCGATTCACGCCGCTCTTTCTTGCAGCTTGCAGCTTGCAGCTTGTGATTATGTATCGACTCAATGCCCCGCTGTTTTCGAAAAAAGTTGAATCACCACAACCCCAAGCACAATCAGGCCCATCCCCAGCATTGCCGGCACATCGAGCTTCTGCCCATAGATAAACAGCGCCGCAATGCTGACCATCACGATGCCCATCCCGGCCCATACTGCATAGGCCACTCCGACCGGTACGGTGCGCACCACCAGGGTCAGCATCCAGAAGGCCACGCCGTAGCCGATGATCACCAATAACAGTGGAATAGGGGTGCTCCAGCCTTTGATGGCTTTCATGGAAACGGTGGCGATCACTTCCGAGCAAATGGCGATGGCCAGGTAGTAGTAAGCGATGTTCATGGCGTTGATCCTCGGTGTAGAGCGCTCTGATATGGCCGCTATTCTAGAGGTTGCTCAGATGCGGTAAAGTCATTACCTATCCGAATTAAAGATGGGTTGTGCCATGAGCGTGCAGTGGAATCTGGAGCAGATGCGGTTGTTTGTCAGTGTCGCCGAGCAACGCTCTTTTTCGGCGGTGGCGCGCGGGCAGCGCAAGGCCCAATCGGCGGTGAGCAATGGGATTGCGTTGTTGGAGGCCGACTTGGGCGTGAGCCTGTTTGAACGTAGCAGCGGTCGTCAGCCCCGTCTGACCGAAGCCGGTGCGGTCCTGCTCGAAGAGGCCAGAGAGGTGCTGCGCCAATGCGAGCGCCTCAATGGCCGTGCGCTGTCGTTGATGCGCGGCGAAGAAGCCTGCCTGCGCCTGGCCCAGGACGAGGCGATGTTGTACCAGCCGGTACTCGACAGCCTGGACGCCCTGGCTGGGCAATTTCCGAACCTGGAAGTACAGCTTTCCAGTGCCGCCCAAGGCGATGTCGCGCGCAAGCTGGTGGAGCGCAAGGCGGACCTGGGCCTGTTGTTCTATCACGACCAGATCCCCGAAGCGCTGGAGCGGCGGGTGGTGGGCAGTGTCGAGATGGTCACGGTCTGCGGACGCCACCACCCGCTGGCCGCGCAGAACACCGTGGACTGCCAGGGCCTGGCGCAGTTTCGCCAGTTGCTGATGTCGACCCAGACCAGCGTTTACCCCGGCAGCGAAGCCGCCAGCCCGCAGGTGTGGCGCGCCGACAGTTTCTACGTGCTGGCCGAATGGCTGATTCGCGGCCTGGGCTGGGCCTGGTTGCCCCGGCACGTGGTGCAGTACCCCGCCTATCAAAATCATATGGTCGAACTTGACAGCGAATGGACCCCGCCCGCGCTGGTCGTCGAGCTGGTGTGGCGCCGCGACGAGCCCCTGGGGCCGGCGGCGCGCTTTCTCGCCGAACGTTTTGCCGAGTGTCTGCGGGCGATTGACTGAAAAAGCCGATAAACTCCGCCGCCATGAATAGAACTCTCTACAGCTGTCTGTTTTACCTGGCGCTGCCCTTGGTGGCTTTACGTCTATGGCTGCGCGCGCGCAAGGCCCCGGCCTATGCCAAGCGCGTGGGCGAGCGGTTTTCCTGTGGCTTGCCGGTGATGAAACCGGGCGGGATATGGGTGCATGCCGTGTCGGTGGGCGAAAGTATCGCTGCAGCGCCCATGATTCGTGGGCTGCTGGAGCGTTACCCACAGCTGCCGATCACCGTCACCTGCATGACGCCCACCGGTTCCGAGCGGATCCAGGCGTTGTTCGCCAATGAACCGCGCATCCAGCACTGCTATTTACCGTATGACGTGCCCTGCGCCGCCAAGCGTTTTCTCGACCGCGTGCAGCCCAAGCTCGCGGTGATCATGGAAACCGAGCTGTGGCCCAACCATATTCACGCCTGCGCCCAACGCGGCATTCCGGTGGCGCTGGCCAACGCGCGGCTGTCGGCGCGTTCGGCCAAGGGCTACGCACGGTTCGCCAGGTTGACGGCGCCGATGCTGGCCGAGATGAGCCTGATCGCGGTGCAGACACGCGCCGAGGCCGAGCGTTTCCTGAGCCTGGGCGCGCGTCCGGAAACCGTGGAGGTGACCGGTTCGATCAAGTTCGACCTGAGCATCGACCCGCAACTGCTGGAACGCGCCACTGCCCTGCGTGGGCAATGGGGTGCCAGTGAGCGCCCGGTGTGGATCGCCGCCAGTACGCACGAAGGCGAAGATGAAGTGGTACTGACGGCTCATCGTCAGTTGCTCGCCAGCTATCCCGATGCGTTGCTGATTCTGGTGCCGCGCCACCAGGAGCGCTTTGGCCCGATGTTCGAGTTGTGCCAGCAGCAAGGGTTTGCCACGGTGCGCCGCTCCACCGGGGAGCCTGTCAGTGCACACACCTCAGTGCTGCTCGGCGATACCATGGGTGAGTTGTTGTTTCTGTACGCCTTGGCCGACAGCGCCTTCGTCGGCGGCAGCCTGGTGGCGACCGGCGGGCACAACCCGCTGGAGCCGGCAGCGCTGGCCAAACCGGTGATCATGGGACCGCACGTGTTCAACTTTCTCGAGATCACCGCGATGATGCGCGAAGCCGGGGCGTTGCGCGAAGTGGATGACGCCGAAGGGCTGGCCGAGGCCGTGCGCCAGCTGTTCGAGCTGCCGCAGGATGCGCGCAGGATGGCGCAGGCGGGGCTTAAGGTGATGCAGGCCAATCAGGGCGCGTTGAAGCGTTTGCTGGATGGGTTGAGCAAACTGATCGATCGCTGAGTTAACGCGTATCAACATGTGGGAGCGGGCTTGCTCGCGAAAGCGGTGGTTCAGTCAAACAGATGTTGACTGACACTGCGCATTCGCGAGCAAGCCCGCTCCCACATTGGTTCTGTGGTGCGCTTAATAGCCTGGGCGGGCTTTTAGTTGCTCGGCGGCGGCCTTGGCCAGGTCCGGTGGCAGGAAGTCTTTGTCCGGGTTGTAGTCGGCTTTGAGGTAGCGCGCCAGGTCCTGCAGGTCGCCAGGGTTCAGCGTACCTGCGGCCTGCTTCAAGCGCAGATTGTCGAGGATGTAGTCGTAGCGGCTGTTGTTGTAGTTGCGCACCGACGCATACAACTGTCGCTGGGCGTCGAGCACGTCGACGATATTGCGTGTGCCCACCTGGTAGCCGATTTCCGTGGCTTCCACCGCGCTCTGGTTGGAGATGATCGACTGGCGGCGTGCTTGCACCTGTTCCACGTCGGTGTTTACCGCGCGGTGCAGGTTGCGCGTATTTTCCACCACCTGGCGGCGCAGGCCTTCGCGCTGCTGTTCGGTCTGGCCCAGGCGCGAGTAGGACTCACGCACCTGTGAGCTGGTCAGGCCGCCGCTGTACAACGGAATACTGAGGCGCAGGCCGATGGTGCGTTGCTCGACGTCGCCACGATATGGCGTGCCGAAGGCATTCGGGTTGCTGAAGCCGAGGGCGTCGTTATCACCTTTTTCGTACTGCGCCACCGCATCCAGGGTTGGCGCGTGACCGGCCTTGCGCTGCTTGAGGGTTTCTTCGGCGGCGGTCACCGCGTAGTTGCTGGCGAGCAGGTTCAGGTTCTGGCGGCCGGCGGTTTCGACCCAGGCCTTGGCATCGTTCGGCAGCGGCGGCAACACCGGCAGCGTATGGACGACGCCCTGAAGCGAGTTGTACTGGCGGTTGGTCAGGGTGATCAACGCTTCAAAGGCGTCTTCGACCTGGCGCTGGGCGAGGATACGGTTGGCCCGGGCAGTGTCGTAGCTGGCCTGGGATTGCAGTACGTCGGTCTTGTCCGACAGGCCCACGTCGAAGCGCTCGTTGGATTGGTCCAACTGGCGCTTGAACGCATTTTCTTCAGCTTTGGTGGAGGCCAGGTTGTCCTGGGCGCGCAGCACGGCGAAGTAATTTTCGGCGCTTTGCAGGATCAGGTTCTGTTCGGTGGCCGACAATTGCAACGCGGCCTGCTCGTTGACGGCTTCGGCGGCTTGCAGCTGGAACCAGCGGTCGGCGCGGAACAGCGGCTGGCTCAGGGTCGCGCGCCAGGAGTGAGCATCACGGTTGGCAGTGGCCGCAGGCGTGTCGATTTGCGTGCGTACATTATTGATATCGGCACCGGCCGACAGGTTAGGCAGCAACCCGGCGCGGGCCTGGGGCACCACTTCTTTTTGAGCACCGTATTGGGCGCGGGCGGCTGCCAGGTCGGCGTTGTTATCCACCGCTTCCTGATAGACGCTGACCAGATCGGTTCTGGCGGACAAGGGCGCTTCAGCTGCCCAGACCATGGTGTTGGTCGCACAAGACACGGCAACAGCCAGTGAGAGTTTGCGCAGCATGAGGCGTTCCCTGTTGTGAATATTACGGCAATAATTTATCGCCCAAGGCTACGGTTGGCCATTCCTGGCGTCAAGCATGGGGGCAGCTCTCGAGTGTAGTGGCGCTACCCCGGCGCAACAATCCCGCAATCACGCCATTCATCACGCTGAATGCTCCACTGTTGGCAATTTGCCCCCGCCCTGGTCTAGACTGGCCGCGTTCTTGTCGGGGTGCCTTGTTGGAAGGCTGAGATCGGTAAATACCGGATCCCGTTGAACCTGATCAGGTTAGCGCCTGCGTAGGGAACAAGATTTCTCGTCACCCGGCGAGTCCTCTTGTGCTTCGTCCGGGATGTTGTTCGACCCTCGAACAGCCTTCGTGCGCCAAGCACAGCACTGCTTTCAGTGCGTCCATTCGTCACAGGTTCGCTCCGACAAAAATCCACCGCCTGGATAAGTTGGAGAGCCCGTGATGAGCACAGAACAAAAAAGTACGAAACTGAAAAATACCGTGCACTTGAGTGAATCGGCCAAGGTCGACTCCGGCTCCGTGCAACCGTTTACTCGCTCGCAAAAAATCTATGTGCAAGGCACTCGCCCGGACATTCGCGTGCCGATGCGCGAAATCAGCCTGGATGTGACCCCCACCGATTTCGGCGGTGAAATCAACGCCCCGGTCACCGTGTACGACACCTCCGGCCCCTACACCGATCCCAACGTCATCATCGATGTGCGCAAGGGCCTGGGCGATGTGCGCTCGCCGTGGATCGAATCCCGCGGCGACACCGAGCGTCTGGCCGGTCTGAGTTCGCATTTTGGTCAGCAGCGCTTGAGCGATGCCGAGTTGACCGCCCTGCGCTTCGCCCACGTGAAAAACCCGCGCCGCGCCAAGGCCGGTGCCAACGTCACCCAGATGCACTACGCGCGCAAAGGCATCATCACCGCCGAGATGGAATACGTCGCCATCCGCGAAAACATGAAGCTTGAAGAAGCCCGCGCCAGTGGCCTGCTCGACCAGCAGCACGCCGGTCACAGCTTCGGCGCCAGCGTGCCGAAAATCATCACCCCGGAGTTCGTGCGCGAAGAAATCGCCCGTGGCCGCGCAATCATCCCGGCCAACATCAACCACACCGAACTGGAACCGATGATCATCGGCCGTAACTTCCTGGTGAAGATCAACGGCAACATCGGCAACAGTGCCCTGGGTTCGTCCATCGAAGAAGAAGTGGCCAAACTCACCTGGGGTATTCGCTGGGGTTCGGACACGGTGATGGACCTGTCGACCGGCAAGCACATCCACGAAACCCGCGAGTGGATTATCCGCAACTCGCCGGTGCCGATCGGTACCGTGCCGATCTACCAGGCCCTGGAAAAAGTCGGCGGCGCCGCCGAAGACCTGACCTGGGAGCTGTTCCGCGACACCCTGATCGAGCAGGCCGAGCAGGGCGTGGATTACTTCACCATCCACGCCGGTGTGCTGCTGCGTTACGTGCCCCTGACCGCCAAGCGCGTCACCGGTATCGTCTCCCGTGGCGGCTCGATCATGGCCAAGTGGTGCCTGGCACACCACAAAGAGAACTTCACCTACACGCATTTCGACGAAATCTGCGAAATCATGAAGGCCTATGACGTCAGCTTCTCCCTCGGCGATGGCTTGCGCCCCGGTTCGATTGCCGACGCCAACGATGCCGCGCAATTTGGCGAGCTGGAAACCCTGGGTGAGCTGACCAAGACCGCCTGGAAGCACGACGTGCAAACCATGATCGAAGGCCCCGGCCACGTGCCGATGCAGTTGATCAAGGAGAACATGGACAAGCAACTGGAGTGCTGCGACGAGGCGCCGTTCTACACCCTCGGCCCGCTGACCACCGACATTGCGCCGGGCTACGACCACATCACCTCCGGCATCGGTGCGGCAATGATCGGCTGGTTCGGTTGCGCCATGCTCTGCTACGTCACGCCCAAGGAACACCTGGGCTTGCCGAACAAGGATGACGTGAAGACCGGGATCATCACCTACAAGATCGCCGCCCATGCGGCCGACTTGGCCAAGGGGCACCCCGGCGCACAAATCCGCGATAACGCCTTGAGCAAGGCGCGCTTCGAGTTCCGCTGGGAAGACCAGTTCAACCTCGGCCTGGACCCGGACACCGCGCGTTCGTATCACGACGAAACCTTGCCGAAAGACTCGGCCAAGGTCGCGCATTTCTGCTCGATGTGCGGGCCGAAGTTCTGCTCGATGAAAATCACCCAGGAAGTCCGTGAGTACGCGGCCAACCAGCGCATTGACGCAGTGGACGTGGATGTGGCCAAGGGCTTGGCGGAGCAGGCGGAGCGGTTCAAGCAGGAAGGCAGCCAGCTCTACAAAAAGGTCTGATTCAGGATTTCAGGCGACGGTACTGGCCTCTTCGCGAGCAAGCCCGCTCCCACCTTTTGATCTGTGAATACATTCAAAAGTGTGGGAGCGGGCTTGCTCGCGAATGCAATCGTCCAAACAACAGATGTTTCTCAGAGATAAACGCCTTGAGTATTCAACCCAGCACCTACTCCCCCGACATCGAGGTGCCTGCTGACAAAAGAGTTTTTGGCGCCCGCGACCTGTTCTCTCTATGGTTCTCCCTCGGCATCGGCCTGATGGTCCTGCAAACCGGAGCCTTGCTCGCGCCGGGCCTGGGCTTGTCCGGCTCGTTGCTGGCGATCTTCCTCGGCACACTGGCGGGCGTGCTGTTGCTGGCGGCCGTCGGTGTGATCGGCAGCGACACCGGACTGTCCGCCATGGCCGCGCTCAAACTCAGCCTCGGTGCCAAGGGCGCGAGCCTGCCGGCATTGTTGAACCTGTTGCAACTGGTCGGCTGGGGCTCGTTTGAAATCATCGTGATGCGCGACGCGGCCAGCCTGTTGGGCACACGGGCGTTCAGCGACGGCAGCCTGTTGGCCAGCCCATTGCTGTGGACCCTGTTTTTTGGCGGCCTGGCGACCCTGCTGGCTGTCAGCGGCCCGTTGACTTTCGTGCGGCAGATCCTGCGCAAATGGGGCATCTGGCTGCTGCTCGGCGCCTGCCTGTGGCTGACCTGGAACCTGTTTGCCAAGGCCGACCTCGCCGCGCTCTGGGCCCAGGCCGGTGACCGTTCGATGCCGTTTGCAGTCGGTTTTGATATCGCCATCGCCATGCCGCTGTCGTGGTTGCCGCTGATCGCTGATTACTCACGTTTCGGCAAACGTGCGAAGAGCGTGTTCGGCGGTACCGCGCTGGGCTTCTTTATCGGTAATTTCTGGCTGATGAGCCTGGGCGTGGCCTACACGCTGGCGTTTGCTCCAAGCGGTGAGGTGAATGCACTGTTGTTGGCACTGGCCGGGGCGGGCCTGGGGATTCCGCTGTTGCTGATCCTGTTGGATGAGTCGGAAAACGCCTTTGCCGATATTCACTCGGCGGCGGTCTCCAGCGGCATGCTGTTGCGCTTGAAGGTCGAGCACCTGGCCTTGGCCATCGGTCTGCTCTGCACGCTGATTGCCTGTTTTGCACCGTTGGCGCAGTACCAGAACTTCCTGCTCCTGATCGGTTCGGTGTTTGCGCCGCTGTTTGGCGTGGTGCTGGTGGATCACTTTATCCTGCGCGGTCGTGGCCAGGGTGTGATCGCCAGCCTGCGCTGGCCGGCATTATTGGCGTGGCTGGGGGGGATTGCGACTTACCACCTGCTGGCCAATCTGTATCCGGATATCGGCGCAACCCTGCCGGCACTGGTGCTGGCAGGGCTGTTGCAGTTCATCCTGGGTCGGGCGTTCAGCGGCGCGCGGGCACCAGCTCAGGCTTGAGGATGCCGTCCAGGCGCGAATAGGGGATCTGCAACTCGACGTGGCCCAAGGCGTACGGCGCGATGGTGGTGGTGGGGTACTTGAGGATCACGCCACCATAGGTCAGCGCCACGTTCGGGGTCTTCTGGAAGGGGTAGGCTTTCACGAACTCCGGCTCCAGGCTCAGGCGAGTGCTGATCAGCCAGCTGTTATGCGCCACCTGGGCGGCTTTCCAGAAGGCATCTTCCTTGCCCGGCAACAGCATGTCGGTCAGCGACAGGGCCTTTTGCTGCTGGCGTGAATAGTTGATGAACGCGCGGCCAGGCTCGCCATGGGTGGCGCCCTGGTCCAGGTAGCTGGACAACTCGATGATCACCAAGCCGTCATGCTGTTCCCGTACCTTGGCTTGCAAGTACATGTTGTTGTTCGGCGCGGCGGTTTGCAGAAATTGCTCGCGATAGGTCGCCAGGCTGGTCGGCAGCGGGTTGGCGCCGGTCATTTCCAGCAGGCGCTGTTCGATCAACGCATCCAGCTTGGGCTCCTTGGCGAAATGCACGGTGTCGATATTCACCAATGCGCAATCGGCGCGGGTACAACCCGGCCGGGTTTGTTCGGAGGTATCGCGGGTGGCTTCAAGCGGTGTGCGCCAGCTCGGTTGAAACAGGCTCTGGCAGGCGCCGAGGGTCAATGCGATACAAGCCACGGAGGCAATTTTTAAAAGCGACATGTATGTTCTTCGTCCATCGATAAGAGCGAAATTCGTGGACCTTCGACTACCGGCACGGCAGTCAGTTCGCCACTAAGCTGATTAGAGTGAGTTTGACCTCCGCCGCCTATCCCGGCAACTGGAAAGGGGCTGCACCAACGGCCAGGAGCGCGTTAGGATGGCGCGAATTGCCCAGGTATAACGAGGAAGGGATATGACGGACTTTGCGAAATCGACGCCGAGCAAGATTGAAATTGTTCAGCGCGATAATGCCCACAAAGGCTTCTACACGCTCGATCGGGTGCAACTGCGCCACGAGAAGTTCGATGGTGGCATGAGCCGGGTGATCCACCGCGAAGTCTTTGTTCGCCACGATGCCGTGTGTGTGCTGCCCTACGACCCGCGGCGTGATGAAGTGGTCTTGAACGAACAGTTTCGCGTCGGCGCCATGGGGCGTACCGACAACCCCTGGCTGATCGAGATGGTCGCCGGCCTGATCGATAAAAATGAGCAGCCGGAGGAGGTTGCACACCGCGAAGCCGAGGAGGAAGCTGGGCTGACATTCGCCGCACTGTGGCCGATCACCAAGTATTTCCCGTCGCCTGGCGGCAGTACCGAATATGTGCACCTGTACCTGGGCCGTTGCGACAGTGCGGGCGTGGGCGGTGTGCATGGGCTGGAAGCAGAGGCAGAAGACATCCGCGTGACGGTCTGGGCATTCGAAGATGCCCTGCAGGCCGTACGTGACGGTAAGATTTCCAACGCAGCCAGCATTATCGCCCTGCAATGGCTTGCGCTTAATCGCGCGGAAGTGAGGGGGTTATGGCAGTAAAGGCACGGGAACGTTATCGAGTCGACCTGATCGGCCTGCAAGCCGCCTGCGAAGCCAACTATGCGCGGCTGATGCGCCTGTTGCCCGACATGCGTCACGCCCCCGAGGCGCGGCGCATCGGCGTGACCCATGGCGACCAGATGCTTGGCGTGCTGGCCCTTGAGGTCATCGTCAACTGCCCGTACACCACCACCCTGCGCGTGCGCCAGGAGCACAGCCTGCCCTGGTTGCCGGTGCCGCAGCTGGAAGTGCAGGTGTACCACGACGCCCGCATGGCCGAAGTCATCAGCGCCGAACATGCGCGGCGCTTTCGCAGCATCTATCCTTACCCGAATGTGTTCATGCACCAGCCCGATGAGAAAGCACAGCTCAATGTGTTCCTCGGTGAATGGTTGAGTCACTGCCTGGCCCTGGGCCATGAGTTCGAAGTCGTGCGATAGATGTGAACTGCGTCTGCTTCCTTGAGTTTCCTCTTTGTGTCCTGCCCCAGCATAATCGTCGCCTATGATCATTCCTGTGATTGCCTTGGGAGAGCGCCTTGCCGAGCGTATCCACTGTGCACCCTGAAGCGCCGGCACTGCTGGTGCAACTGTCCGACAGCCACCTGTTCGCCGAGGCCGACGGCACGCTGCTGGGCATGAACACCCGTGAGAGCCTGCAACGGGTGATCGCGTTGGCGCGCGAGCAGCAGCCGCAGATCGACCTGGTGCTGGCCACGGGAGATTTGTCCCAGGACGGTACGCTGGCGTCGTACCAGCAGTTTCGCGATATGACCGCCGCCATCGACGCCCCTGCACGCTGGCTTCCCGGTAACCACGACGAGCCACAGATCATGGCGCACGCCGCCGTGCACAGCGACCTGCTGGAGCCGGTGGTGGACGTGGGCAACTGGCGCATTACCCTTCTGGACTCCGCCGTGCCGGGCTCGGTGCCGGGCTACCTGCAGGATTCACAGCTGCAATTGCTGGCCCAAGCGTTGAGCGAAGCGCCGAGCCGTCATCACCTGGTGTGCTTCCACCATCATCCGGTGCCCATCGGTTGTGCATGGATGGCGCCCATCGGCCTGCGCAACCCCGAGGCGTTGTTTGCCGTGCTCGACCGCTTCCCGCAGGTCAGGGCGGTGCTGTGGGGGCATGTGCACCAAGAGATCGATAGCGAGCGCAACGGCGTGCGCCTGCTGGCGTCACCGTCCACTTGCATCCAGTTCACGCCGGGCAGCGAGGATTTCAAGGTCAGTGAGCAAGCGCCGGGCTATCGCTGGTTGCGTCTGCATGCCGACGGGCGGTTGGAGACCGGCGTAGAGCGCGTCAAAGGCTTCTCTTTTACGGTGGATTACGGCAGCAACGGCTACTAGGAACGGGAGGGTTCTGCCGTGACTGGAAGACAGGGGACTCACCGGCCCGATCCCTGTAAACTGCGCCTTTTTCGCGCAAGCACGGAGAGCCCGGCATGTCCGCTTCGATCCTGTATATCCACGGTTTCAACAGTGCGCCCGCGTCCAACAAGGCCAGCCAGTTGATCCGTGTGATGGACACTCTCGGCCTGGCCGGGCAGTTGCGGGTGCCGGCCCTGCATCATCATCCCCGTCAGGCGATTCCTCAGTTGGAGGAGGCCATCGCCGAGCTGGGACGGCCACTGCTGGTCGGCAGCTCACTCGGCGGCTACTATGCAACCCATCTTGCCGAACGCCATGGTCTCAAGGCGCTGCTGGTCAACCCGGCGGTAAGCCCGCATCGGATGTTCGACGGTTACCTGGGCACCCAGAAGAACCTCTACACCGACGAAGCCTGGGAATTGACCCCCGATCACGTCACGGCGCTGGCCGAGTTGGAAGTTCCGGCTCCCCAGGATGCCGCGCGTTATCAAGTGTGGTTGCAGACCGGGGATGAAACCCTGGATTATCGCCTCGCCCAACAGTATTACCGGGCCTGTGCCTTACGCATCCAGGCCGGTGGCGACCATGGTTACCAAGGGTTCGCCCGGCAATTGCCGGCGTTGCTCAGCTTTGCCGGCATTGGCGCGGATCAGTATCAATCCTTCGATTTTTCGGCACTGTAGTTGCCTTGAAAACCGCAGGTCACTTTTTAATCGAACGACTCACGACGAGACCCCATGGCCACTCCCAGCGCTAGCTCTTATAACGCCGACGCCATCGAAGTCCTCTCGGGCCTCGACCCGGTGCGCAAACGTCCCGGCATGTACACCGACACCAGTCGGCCGAACCACCTTGCCCAGGAAGTCATCGACAACAGCGTCGACGAAGCCTTGGCCGGGCACGCCAAGTCGGTGCACGTCATTCTTCACGCTGATCATTCCCTGGAAGTGTCCGACGATGGTCGCGGCATGCCGGTGGACATTCACCCGGAAGAGGGCGTGTCAGGCGTCGAGCTGATCCTTACCAAGCTGCACGCCGGCGGCAAGTTCTCCAACAAGAACTACCAGTTCTCCGGTGGTTTGCACGGTGTGGGTATTTCCGTGGTCAACGCCTTGTCGACCCTGGTGCGGGTCAAGGTCAAGCGCGATGGCAACGAGTACGAGATGACCTTTGCCGATGGCTACAAAGCCACCGACCTGCAGGTGATCGGCACCGTTGGCAAGCGCAACACCGGCACCAGCGTGTACTTCGCGCCGGACCCGAAATACTTCGATTCGCCGAAATTCTCCATCAGCCGCCTCAAGCACGTGCTCAAGGCCAAGGCCGTGCTGTGCCCGGGCCTGCTGGTTACCTTTGAAGACCAAGGCACCGGCGAGAAAGTCGAGTGGCATTACGAAGATGGCCTGCGTTCCTACCTGGAAGACTCGGTCAGCGACTTCGAACGCCTGCCCAACGAGCCGTTCTGCGGCAGCCTGGCCGGTAACAAAGAAGCCGTCGACTGGGCGCTGCTGTGGTTGCCCGAGGGCGGCGACAGCGTGCAGGAAAGCTACGTCAACCTGATCCCCACCGCTCAGGGCGGTACCCACGTCAACGGTTTGCGCCAGGGCCTGCTGGATGCCATGCGCGAATTCTGCGAATACCGCAGCCTGTTGCCACGCGGCGTGAAGCTGGCGCCGGAAGACGTGTGGGAGCGCATTGCGTTCGTGCTGTCGATGAAGATGCAGGAACCGCAATTCTCCGGCCAGACCAAGGAACGCCTGTCGTCCCGCGAGGCTGCGGCGTTTGTCTCCGGTGTGGTCAAGGACGCTTTCAGCCTGTGGCTCAACGCCCACCCGGAACTGGGCCTGGCCCTGGCCGAACTGGCGATCAACAACGCCGGCCGTCGCTTGAAGGCCAGCAAGAAGGTCGAGCGCAAGCGCATCACCCAGGGCCCGGCGTTGCCTGGCAAGCTGGCTGACTGCGCCGGGCAGGACCCGATGCGTTCCGAGCTGTTCCTGGTGGAAGGTGACTCTGCCGGCGGTTCCGCCAAGCAAGCACGCGACAAGGAATTCCAGGCGATCCTGCCGTTGCGCGGCAAGATCCTCAACACCTGGGAAGTCGACGGCAGCGAAGTCCTGGCCAGCCAGGAAGTGCATAACATCGCCGTGGCCATCGGTGTCGACCCAGGCGCGGCGGATATGAGCCAGTTGCGCTACGGCAAGATTTGCATCCTCGCCGACGCCGACTCCGACGGCCTGCACATCGCCACCTTGCTCTGCGCACTGTTCGTGCAGCACTTCCGCCCGCTGGTCGATGCCGGTCACGTCTACGTCGCCATGCCGCCGCTGTACCGCATCGACCTGGGCAAGGAGATTTTCTACGCCCTGGACGAGGCCGAGCGCGACGGCATTCTCGACCGCCTGGTGGCCGAGAAGAAGCGCGGCAAGCCACAGGTCACGCGATTCAAGGGCCTGGGTGAGATGAACCCGCCACAGTTGCGTGAAACCACGATGGACCCGAACACCCGGCGCCTGGTGCAGTTGACCCTGGATGACTTCGCCGCCACCTCGGAAATGATGGATATGCTGCTGGCCAAGAAGCGCGCGCCGGACCGCAAGTCCTGGCTGGAGTCCAAAGGCAACCTGGCGGAGGTTCTGGGTTAATGCGCACAGGTTTCGCCCTGGCGATCCTGATGTTGAGCGCATTGTTGGCCACGAAGGTCGCCGCCGCGCCCATGGCTGAGCTCAAACTCGTATCCGAACACCCGGTGGACGGCATGCGCGGCGGTAACCTGTCGGGCCTGGCGTTGTGCGGTACGCAGTTGTGGACCGTTTCCGACCGCGATGACGAGCAGATCTACCGCCTGGATACCCGCGCGCCGACCTGGCAGGCGGAAACGGTGAAGATCGACGTGCCGCCGGTGCCGGAGTCCGGTTTGCCCTGGGGCTTGCGCTCGCGCACCAAGGCCGCCTCGTTCATTCGCGGTGGCGACCTGGATTTTGAAGGGATCACCTGTGATGCCGCCGGCAACCGCTACATCGTCAGCGAGGCCCATGCGGCCGTGCTGCAAGTGCCGGTAACGGGTGAGCCACAGTGGTTGAAGATCGCCCCTGGCATGGTGCGCGAAGCCCGGGCCAGTGGCATGCTGCTGCACTTCAATGCCTTGTTTGAAGGCCTGGCGATCAACCCGCAAGGCAATCAGATCTGGTTGGCCGCCGAGCGTGAGCGGCGTGGGCTGATTTCCATCAAGCGCCCGCAAAGCCTGTGGGACTGCGACGGCCCGTGCGTGTTGTTGAGCGAGGCTGGCCAGGAAATGCAACCGGCCCAGTTCACCCAGGCCAAGGCGGTGTCCAAGGACTTTGCCGACCTGGCGTTGTTCAACGGCAAGCTGTTTACCCTGGAGCGCAATGCGTTCCGGATTTGCCGCCGCGATGCGCTCACGGCCAAGGTCGAGCTGTGCTGGTCGTTTGCCGACGAAGCCCTGACGCCCGAACGGCGTTATGCCCAGCCTTACGGCCTGGCTGAAGCCCTGATGGTGGACGCAGACGGTGCCTGGGTGGGCATCGACAATAATTTCGGCCCGCGCGCCGATGGTGAGAAACGCCCGGTGGTCTATCGTTTTGCCGCCCCGGCCGGTGGCTGGAGTGCCCAGCCATGAACCGCCGCTTTTTTGAATTGACCCGGCACGGCGGTATGTCCGCTGTGCCTTACCAGACAATGATGAGGCCCGCATGAGTGACATCCTCGCAGACAGCTTAGATGGCGTAGAACGCCGGTCGCTGGCTGACTTCACCGAAAATGCCTACCTCAACTACTCCATGTACGTGATCATGGACCGTGCCTTGCCGCATATCGGTGACGGCCTGAAGCCCGTGCAACGGCGCATCATCTATGCCATGAGTGAGTTGGGCCTGGACGCCGATTCCAAGCACAAGAAGTCGGCGCGTACCGTCGGTGACGTGCTGGGTAAATTCCACCCCCATGGCGACTCGGCATGCTACGAAGCCATGGTGCTGATGGCCCAGCCGTTCAGTTACCGCTACACGCTGGTGGACGGCCAGGGTAACTGGGGGGCGCCGGATGATCCCAAGTCCTTCGCGGCCATGCGTTACACCGAGGCACGCCTGTCGCGCTACTCGGAAGTGCTGCTCAGTGAGTTGGGCCAGGGCACCGCGAACTGGGGGCCGAACTTTGACGGCACCCTCGACGAACCCCTGGTGTTGCCGGCACGTTTGCCGAACATCCTGCTTAATGGCACTACCGGTATCGCGGTCGGCATGGCCACCGACGTACCGCCGCACAACCTGCGCGAAGTGGCCACGGCCTGCGTGCGCCTGTTGGATGAGCCAAAGGCCACGGTGGAACAGCTCTGCGAGCATATCCAGGGCCCGGACTACCCGACCGAAGCGGAAATCATCACGCCGCGCGCCGATCTGTTGAAGATGTACGAAACCGGCAAAGGTTCGGTGCGCATGCGTGCGGTGTACCACGTCGAAGACGGCGACATTATTGTCACGGCGCTGCCGCACCAGGTCTCCGGGGCCAAGGTGCTGGAGCAGATCGCCGCGCTGATGCAGGCCAAGCCCTCGAAGCTGCCGCAAGTCGCTGACCTGCGTGACGAGTCCGACCACGAAAACCCATGCCGCATCGTGATTATCCCGACCAATAGCCGGGTCGACCATGAAGTGCTGATGCAGCATCTGTTCGCCAGCACCGACCTGGAGTCCAGCTACCGGGTCAACGTCAATATCATCGGCCTGGATGGCAAGCCGCAGCTGAAAAACCTGCGCAACCTGCTGGTGGAATGGCTGGAATTCCGGGTGGAGACCGTTCGTCGTCGCCTGCAATTCCGCTTGGACAAGGTCGAGCGCCGCCTGCACCTGTTGGACGGTTTGCTGATTGCCTACCTCAACCTGGATGAAGTGATCCATATCATCCGCACCGCCGAGCACCCGAAAGCCGAGTTGATCGCGCGTTTCGAGCTGAGCGAGATCCAGGCCGACTACATCCTCGACACCCGCCTGCGTCAATTGGCGCGCCTGGAAGAGATGAAGCTGCGCGACGAGCAGGATGCGTTGCTCAAGGAGCAAGCCAAGCTGCAAGCCTTGCTGGGCAGCGAAGCCAAGCTGAAAAAGCTGGTGCGCAGCGAGTTGATCAAAGACGCCGAAACCTATGGCGACGACCGCCGTTCGCCCATTGTCCAGCGTGCCGAAGCCAAGGCGCTGACAGAGACCGAGTTGCTGCCGAACGAGAAAATTACCGTCGTTCTGTCGGAAAAGGGTTGGGTTCGGTCCGCCAAAGGGCATGATATTGACGCCACTGGCTTGTCGTACAAGGCGGGTGACGGGTTCAAGACCGCTGCCGCCGGGCGTTCCAACCAGTTTGCAGTGTTTATCGATTCTACGGGGCGCAGTTATTCGGTACCGGCCCATACCTTGCCGTCCGCGCGAGGGCAGGGTGAGCCGTTGACCGGGCGCCTCACGCCGCCGCCGGGGGCGAATTTTGAATGTGTGCTGCTGCCGGACGACGACGCGCTGTATGTGATCGCTTCCGACGCGGGGTATGGGTTCGTGGTCAAGGGCGACGACCTGCAGGCCAAGAACAAGGCGGGCAAGGCATTGTTGAGCCTGCCGAACAACGCCAAGGTAATCCTGCCACGTGCGGTGGGTGACCGTGAGAGCAATTGGCTCGCCTCGGTGACCACCGAAGGGCGTTTGCTGGTGTTCAAGATCAGCGACCTGCCGCAGTTGGGCAAAGGCAAGGGCAACAAGATTATTGGTATTCCCGGGGATCGGGTGGCCAGTCGTGAGGAGTACGTGACCGACATCGCCGTGATCCCGGAAGGTTCTACCCTGGTGCTGCAGGCCGGCAAACGTACGCTATCGCTGCGTCCTGACGACCTTGAGCATTACAAGGGCGAGCGTGGTCGGCGTGGTAACAAACTGCCTCGGGGCTTCCAACGGGTGGATGCTTTATTGGTGGAGACGCCACTTTAGAGCCCTCGATCTACGATTTAACCCGTAGATCGACGCTTTGGCGCTGGAGTCATGGCGCATATTCACGGATGATATGGCCTTTCCAGCGCCGGCGTGGCCGAGCGTGTTTAGGTTATTTTTAGTATTACATTGTGGTTCGCCTTGTGGCAGCCACCTGGATGGGATGATGACTGCTCCACGCCTTCCTTTTATTTTCATGCTCGCCGGCCTTTTGGGGCTGGCGGGTTGCAGCACACACCAGCCGGTGTCGCTGTACCAACTGGACAGCGGAAGTCCGGCTCAGCCGGCACAAACTGCTGGCATGGCCGTACTGTTGGGTCCGGTGGTGGTCGCGGACTACCTGCAACGTGAAACCCTGCTGCAACGTCAGAACGACGGAAGCCTGCAAGGTTCCGTTGATGGTCGTTGGGCGGGCAGTTTGTCTTCCGATATCAATCAACTGATGCTGCGCCAGGTGGCGGGCCAGTTGGACAGCCAGCGTGTGGTGCTCGCGCCTGCGCCAACCGGCTTTACCCCGGATGTACAGGTGTTGCTGACCATTACCCGGCTCGATTCCGGCAAGTCGCAACCGGCGATCCTCGATGCGCAATGGCGCTTGATCGACCGCCGTGGCCAGGTGCGCGATAACCGCATCGTGCACCTGCAGGAAGAACACACGGGCACCACCGCGTCTCAGGTCCAGGCCCAGGGCGTGTTGTTGCAGCACTTGGCGCAGCAATTGTCGGTGGCCCTCAAGCCATTGGCCAACCAGCCGCCGATCGCCGAGGCGCCGCGCAAGCAAGCCCCGGCGCAGGCCAAGCCTGTAGAGCCGCAGAAGCCAAAAATGCCGATGGCTACGCCGATCCGTACGGATATGGAAGTGTTCAGGTTCTGATCAGCACCTTTTGTAGGAGCGAGCTTGCTCGCGAAAAACGCAGAAACAACGCGTTTACCAGCCAACCCGCGTAATCGGTGCAATGCCGTTCAGTTAAGCGAAAGTGATTCACTGTAGGAGCGAGGGGACGCCTAGTTCTTGCTCGTGAAAAACCCGAGGACGCCGCGGGGGATCAGGTTTACCGCGTTATCGTTGACGTTCTTCGCGAGCAAGCTCGCTCCTACAGGCAGTCAATAAAAAGCCCGCCGATGAGTAATCATCGGCGGGCTTTTTATTGGGGCACTATGCTCAGCCCTTTGCGCGGGTCTCATGCATCCGCGCCAATTGCCGCTCCAGCATCGAGGGATACGGCTCCATCAACCGCTCCACACAGCTGGAGCCTTCAGGGCTGGCAATCGGGCGGATGCGCGCGCGTTGGCGGATCAGCGGGTCTTCACTGATCTTGCGTTCCACCAGCAGCAGGTTGCGGCTGTGTTGGGACAAGGCCAGGGCGTCCTGGGCGATTTCGGTGAGCAGCAGGTCGATCTGGCTCATGCCGAACAGGTCATCACCCACGGTTAAGCCAAGTTGCAGCTGCAGGGTGATGCCACTGTCGGCTACTTCAATCTGCAACTCATGGCCCAGGGCGCGCAGCAGCTCGCCGCAGCAGATGGCGTTAGTCAGGTAGTCCTCACCGCTGTCTTCGCTGTGGAACAGCATCAGCGTGCTGCCGTCGTTCAGGGTGTGCAGTTCGCTCTGGTACAGCGAGGCGGCCTGGTCGAGGCAGTCGCGATAGCGTTCGAGCAATTCCGTCAGACGTGCGCGGGGCAGGCGGCGCAGTTGGTCCTGGGCGCCCAGTTGCACGGCCAGGACCGCGCTGTACTGCGGCTCGGTGCTGCGTGTCGGTGCCGGCTTGGGCATCGCGGCCGTGCCGTCGTTTGAGGTGTCGCGCAGGTCGGCGAAGGGGTCTTCGTCGTCCAGTTCGTCTTCTTCGGCCTTGAGCACGTGGCGTGGTGCAGGTTTCGGGCGGGTGGCCGGGGTGCTTTCGTCAAAGCAGGGGTCGCGCAGGTCACGCACCTCGAACTCGGGCTCGTCGTCGTAATCGCTGTCGTCTAACTCCGGCTCAGGCTCAACCTTGGGTGCAGGCTCCGGGGCGAAGCTGGCGTGCAGTTGGCGGGCGAGGTCGCCGATTTCATCCTGGCGGTCTGTGGCCGGGGTGTGTTCGTCGATGTCCCGCAGCCAGATGCGCAGTTGCATCAACGGCGTGGAGATATGCCGACCCAGGCGCAGGCTCAAGGCCAGGGCAAGGGCCAGCAGGATCGCGCTGAGGATGCCCATGCTTTGCAGGCTGATGGTCATCGGTTGCTGGAACTGTTGCATGTCCAGGCTGATGCGCAGTTGGCCGGCCTTTACATCCTGAAAGGTAATGTTGCTCTGGTACAGGCCTTCGGCTTCACCCAACAGGCCGTTTTTCGGGCGCTGCCCGGCTTCGGCCATGATCCGGTTGTCCACGCTGTAGATGGCGGCGTGGGCCACCAGCGGGTTCTTGGTCAGGTTGTTGAGCAGCACGTTGAGGCTGAGGATGTCGTTGGACACCAGCAGCTCGGTCGCCGAGGTGGCGGTCTGGGTGGTCAGGCTCTCCCCGAGGGCGTCGGCCTGTTCGTGCATGGCCTGTTTGAACTGCAAACCCATCACACAGGCGTAGATCACCAGGGCCAGGGCGACCAGGATGACGTTATGGCTGGCGATGCGTAATGCGATCGGTACACGGCGGTGGCGCAGTGCCCGGAAGATCAGCAGGAAGAAGTTATCGGTTTTTACTGGCGTGGGCCGGTTCACTTGCGCTCGGCTCTTGGTCCGTGAAGTTGACGCGCAGTATAGCGACAGCCCCAGGACCGGCAAAGCGCTGGCTGTGCCCGATGGTCGTTGAAAGTGGGTAGAATGCGGTTTTTTTCCAGCCTGGGGGTGCGCCTTGCGCGAAATTGTCCTGATTAACATCACCGGGGAAGACCGCCCAGGTCTTACCGCCGCCATTACCGGTGTTCTGGCCCAGGGTGGTGTGAACATTCTCGACATCGGCCAGGCGGTGATCCACGACACCTTGTCGTTCGGCATCCTGGTGGAAATCCCGAGCACCGAGCAGGCGTCGTCGGTGCTCAAGGACATCCTCTTTACCGCGTACAAGCTCGATCAACAGGTGCGTTTCACCCCGGTGTCCGAAGAGGATTACCAGCATTGGGTGGCCGGCCAGGGCAAGAAGCGCCATATCGTCACCCTGCTGACGCGCAAGGTCACCGCCGAGCAATTGCAGCGCGTCAGCTCCATCACCGCGCAGTACGGTTTGAATATCGACCATATTGACCGCCTGTCGGGACGCATGCCGCTGGACACCCCGGCTGACCAGGGCAAGGGCTGCATCGAGTTTTCCGTGCGTGGCGAGCCGGCCGACCCGCAAGCCCTGCGCGCCGACTTCCTCAGCGTGGCCCAGGAGCTGAATGTCGATATTGCCTTCCAGGAAGATTCACTGTTCCGGCGCAATCGGCGCCTGGCGGTGTTCGATATGGACTCAACGCTGATTGAAGCCGAAGTCATCGACGAACTGGCCAAGGCCGCCGGCGTGGGCGAACAGGTTTCGGCCATTACCGAGCGTGCCATGGCCGGCGAACTGGATTTCCGCGCCAGCTTCAAGGAGCGCCTGGCGCTGCTCAAGGGCCTGGATGTGAGCGTGCTGGACGCCATCGGCGCGTCCCTGCGCCTGACCGAAGGCGCCGAAACCCTGTTCGCCGAACTCAAGCGCCTGGGTTACAAAACCGCCATCCTGTCGGGCGGCTTCACTTACTTCGCCAAACAATTGCAGGCCAAGCTGGGTATCGACTATGTGTTCGCCAACGAGCTGGAAGTGGTGGATGGCAAGGTCACCGGCGTGGCGGTGGAGCCGATCGTCGATGCACAGCGCAAGGCGGACCTGCTGAAGGAATTGGCGCATAAGGAAGGCTTGCGTCTGGAGCAGACCATTGCGGTCGGCGACGGCGCCAATGACTTGCCGATGCTGGCAATTGCCGGGTTGGGTGTGGCGTTCCGCGCCAAGCCGTTGGTCAAGCAATCGGCCAAGCAGGCGATTTCGACCCTGGGGTTGGATGGCGTGTTGTATCTGTTGGGCTTTCGCGATCGCGACGGTCAGCTGTAACCCCGACCCTGTAGAAGCCGGCTTGCCGGCGATGGCGATCCTGATGGCGTCATCGCCGGCAAGCCGGCTGCTACAGTGGGATGTACGTCAGGCTTTCGGCAGTGCGATACCCTGGCCCATCTGCACTGGCGAACCCGCCACCAGCTCTTCGGCCCACTTCACTTGATCCGGCCCGAACAGCACTATCGCGGTCGAACCCAGCTTGAAACGACCCAATTCCGCACCTTTCTCCAGGTGAATCGGCGCACGCGCGGCTTCGTCGTAGCGGAAGGTTTTCAGCTCGCGCTTGGGCGGCGTCACCAAACCCGCCCATACGGTTTCAATCGAGGCCACGATCATCGCGCCCACCAGCACTACGGCCATGGGGCCGCGTTCGGTGTCGAACAGGCAGACAACACGCTCGTTACGCGCAAACAGTTCCGGCACGTTTTCAGCGGTGGTCTGGTTCACCGAGAAAATCCGGCCTGGCACATAGACCATCTCGCGCAAGGTACCGGCCAGTGGCATATGCACGCGGTGGTAATCCTTCGGCGACAGGTAGATGGTGGCGAAATCGCCGCCCATGAACGGTGCGGCCACGGCTGCATCGCCACCGAGCAATTCCAGCACGCTGAAGCTGTGGCCCTTGGCCTGGAACACGCGACCATGTTCGATCGGGCCCAACTGGCTGACCGCGCCATCGGCGGGGCTCAGCACGGCGCCTGGGGTTGGGTCCAGCGGGCGGGCGCCGTCTTTGAGGGCGCGGGTGAAGAAGGCGTTGAAGTGCTCGTAGGCGGTTACGTCTTCGACCAGGGCCTGGGACATGTCCACTTGATAGCGCTTGGCAAACCAGGTGGTGAACGCGTTCTTGAACCAGCGCACGCGGCACTCGGCAATGCAGCCGGCCAGGCGCGACAGCAAGTGGTGCGGCAGCAAGTACTGGCTGAGGATAAACAACTGCTTTTTCATAACTGTCCTTAAACCTTAAATCTCAACGGGGGTGTCGGGGTGGTTGCCCCATTCGCCCCAGGAACCGGCATAACCTTTGACTCGCGGATAACCGAGCGCCTTGGCCACCAGGTAGGTGAAGCCAGAGCGGTGGTGAGTCTGGCAGTGGGTGATGATTTCTTTATCGCGGGTCAGCCCGAGGTCTTCGAGGATCTGCGGCATGTCACGGCGGATGCGCAGGTTGCGCGCCTTGTCCATGCCGGCCGTCCATTCGAAGTTCACCGCGCCGGGGATGTGGCCACCTTTGGCTGCGAGCAGTTTTTCGCCGGAATATTCCAGCGGACCGCGCGCATCCCAGATGCCCAGGTCGGCGGCGCCGAGACGGCTTTGCAGGTATTCGCGGCTGGCGGTGGGGCCATCGTGCAGGGTGAGGCTGACCGGGCCGCCGATGGGGGGCGTTGCCTCGGTGGAAAGGGGATGCCCGTCCGCCAGCCACGCCAGCAGGCCGCCGTCGAGGTAGTGGTATTTCTGGTGGCCGATCACGTCGAGCAACCAGATGAAGCGCCCGGCCCAGCCACCACCTTCGTCGTCGTACACCACGTAGGTGGCCTGTGGGGTGTGACCCAGTTCGCCGAACAGTTTTTCCAGGTCCGCCTTGTGAGGCAACAGACCGGGGGCTGGCGCCTGACCCAATTGGGTGCGTTTGGGGTCAACGAAATGCGCGCCGGGGATATGCCCTTCGGCGTAGCGGGCGGCACTGGTGAGGTCCACCAGAATCAGGTGTTCGGCATCAAGGCGACCAAGCAGGTCACTGGATTCGATCACCAGCGGCAAGCCAGAGAAGTCAGGCATGTGAGGTCTCCTGGGCACAAATGTTGGCGATAAAGGACCGCGATTGTAGCGCAAGCATCAGGCGCTGCGGTTGGTAAAGCTGTGCAGCGCTTTCTCGATGCACTGGGCGGTTTTGCCGAAGGCCTGCACGGTGGTTTCCGAGAACGGCCCACCGCCCTGGTCGGCGATCATCACCATCACCACGCGCCCGTTGCAGCTCATCGAGCGCAGCAACAGGTGTTCACCGGTGAACAGGCGGCGCAGGATCGGCGGCAACAGCGCCGAGAACTGCGTGTGGTTGTCCGGTGTAAGGCGCACCTGGGCGGACTTTTCCAACAGGCGCTGCAACAGCGTGCTGTTGACCACATCCAGGCTCAGGTTGGCGACGTCCTTCGGCAGGCCATCCGCCTGGTGAACACGTAAGGTACTCAGGGCGCGATCGGCCATGAACAACACGACCCGTTGCATGCCGCTGGCCACCAGGGCTTCCTTGGCGCAGTTGGTCAGATGCATGGCGTTGGCAAAGCGGCTCGGCTCCAGCAGCAGTTCGCTGCAGCGCTGGCGCCAGACGGCGAGGGCTTCGGCGGTGGGCGGCGGTGCTGGCAACAGGCCGCGATGGATTTTCTGCACATGCCACGGCCAGATCAGCGACAGCGCCGGGTGCCAGAGGTCCGGCATCAGCGTGCTGCGTGCGCTGATGACGGCTTGCTGGTGCGCCTGTTGCTGCACCTCGGCCAAGGGCTGTTGCAGATACAGCGCGGTGAGGCGCTGCCAGCGCTGGGTGTGTGGGCAGGTCCAGGACTCCTGGGCCGACATCGCCAGGCCGTTGGCCAGCAGCACGGTGTTGGCGGGCTGGTTCAACCAGCGTCGCAGGTTCGGCTCGGCATCGAGCAATTGCTGCTGACGCAGTGGGTCGTCTTCGCGGGCGATATGCAGCGCCTTGACCAGCAAGCGTTGTTCGCCCAGCAACAGGTTATAGCCCTGGGAGACCCAGATCGGCAGGTGCCAGGCTTGCGTCAGGCCAAGGCACAAGTCCAACAGGCGCACGCCGAACAAGGCCAGCTCGACCTTGCGCGCCGACTCGCCTTTGTGGATCACCCGCAGCTCCCATTCTTCCAGGAGCTTGGGGTAGGCAACGGCCATCGGCCATAGCGGCGACAGGAACAACAGGCTGCCCCAGTGAATGTCTTGCCACAGCCGCGCCAGGCGTGTGCCGAACAAACCGCTGGCTTGTTGCGAAGCGTGCTGGCTGACCAGCAACAGTTGACGCAGCGCCACGGGAATTTCATGGGCCGGCACCGAGGGCAGGCGCGCCAGCAGTTCTTCGGCACGCTTGAGGCCCAGGCGGTTGAGTGCCACTTCGAGATTTTCCGCCGGTTCGGTCAGGCTGCCATGGGTGTGGCTGTTGGCCTCGCGTATCACACTGAGCACGAGAGCCGGGCTGTTTTGCATCAGCTCGGCAATATCTCGCAACGAACTGCGACTGTCGCGGATGGCCTTGCACACAAGGTCGTGGCTGGCCTGCGGAACGGGCAGCCGCACATCGTCAAGGCGCTTGATCCAAGCGGTGAGAGAAGCAGGTTTTGCAGTTGGGACTGTCGTTTCATTAGCCATGATTGGGGCGCGATCATCATTTGCGGTCAACACGCCCGGAGCGGGCCGAACTGGCTTTTCGCCTTAACGGGCTATAGTCTGGCGCAGTTTTGCCGATAAGTAGAACAAGAGTTTTCCTGTTCCCCCAAATTTGTCCATAAACCCGACGGCGCAAGTACTCATCTCCTATGGCTAAAATTATCGGCATTATTGTCGTCTTCGCGAGCGTGCTCGGCGGGTACGTCCTGTCCCACGGTAAAATTGCGGCACTGATCCAGCCTTTCGAGGTGATGATTATTGGTGGCGCGGCATTCGGCGCCTTCCTGCAGGCGAACCCCGGCTACATGACCATGCACGTGGTCAAGAAGTCGCTGGGGATGTTTGGTTCGCGTTTCACCCACACCTTCTACCTGGAGGTGCTGGGCCTGGTGTACGAGATCCTCAACAAGAGCCGCCGCGAAGGCATGATGGCCATTGAGGCCGACATCGAGGACGCCGCGGCCAGCCCGATTTTCGCCAAGTACCCGGCCGTGCTCAAAGACGAGCGCATGACCGCCTATATCTGCGACTACCTGCGCATCATGTCCTCCGGCAACATGGCGCCCCATGAGCTCGAAGGCCTGTTCGACATGGAACTGTTCAGCCTCAAGGAAGAGCTGGAGCACCCCTCCCACGCCGTGACCGGTATTGCCGATGGCATGCCCGGCTTCGGTATCGTCGCGGCGGTACTCGGTATCGTGGTGACCATGGCCTCGCTCGGCGAGGGTGACCAGGCGGCCATCGGCATGCACGTGGGTGCGGCACTGGTGGGTACCTTCTTCGGTATTCTTGCGGCATACGGCTTTTTCGGCCCGCTGGCGACCTCCCTGGCCCACGACGCCAAGGAAGAAGTCAACCTGTATGAGTCGATCAAGGCCAGCCTGGTGGCGTCCGCTTCCGGCATGCCGCCCTCGTTGGCGGTGGAGTTTGGCCGCAAGGTCCTGTACCCGAAGCATCGCCCAAGCTTCGCCGAGCTGGAACAAGCGGTTCGCGGTCGCTAAGCCATGGAAAACAACCAGCCGATAATCATCAAGCGCGTCAAGCGCTTCGCAGCGGGGCACCATGGTGGCGCCTGGAAAATCGCCTTTGCCGACTTTGCGACGGCGATGATGGCGTTCTTCCTGGTGCTGTGGCTGATGTCCACCGCCACGCCCGAGCAGAAGATCGCCATCGCCGGTTACTTCAAAGACCCGATTGGTTTCTCGGAAAGTGGCACGCCGTTCGTGATCGACCTGGGCGGCTCACCGCAATTGGCGCCTGAGCGCACCATCAACCCGGAAGTCAAAACCGAAGCGCCCCAGGAAAAAATCCCGATCGAGCGCGATACCGTCGAGGCCATGGCCGAGCAGGTCGAGCAGGAGCGCCTGGAACTGTTGCTGCAGGAGTTGCAGAACAAGGTCGAGGAAAACCCGCAACTGCTGAAGTTCAAGGATCAGATTTCGTTCGAGATCACGCCGGACGGCTTGCGCATCCAGATCACCGACGCCGCCAACCGACCGATGTTCGACTCCGGCAGTGCGCGTCTGAAACCGTACTTTGAAGACATCCTGCTGGCCATGGCCGACACCATCAAGGCGGTGCCGAACAAGATCAGCATCAGTGGCCACACCGATGCCAAGCCGTATGCGGGGCAAGGTGACTTCGGCAACTGGGAGCTCTCGGCCAACCGCGCCAACGCCGCACGCCGCACGTTGGTGGCCGGCAGCTATCCGGACGCGCAAGTGGCGCGGGTGGTGGGGTTTGCTTCATCGCAGTTGTTTGACGCGAAGGATCCGTTCAACCCGATCAACCGCCGCATCGACATCGTGGTGCTGACCAAGAAAGCCCAGCGTGCGATTGAAGGTGACCAGCCGCCACCGCAACCGACCCCAGGCGCGGGCGCGCCAGGTGAAGTGCCGGCTGATCCGAACGCTATTCCGCCAGGGCAGGAGCCGTTGCCGGCGCATGAGCTACGGCAGAAGCTGAACCTGTTCGATGACGGCGGGGTGAAAGATCCGACGGTGCCCAAGACGGGCTCCTAAGCACCAGATACAACGAGGCCGCGATAATCGCGGCCTTGTTGTATCTGGTGTTTCACTGTAGGAGCGAGCTTGCTCGCGAAAAACGTCAACGATAACGCGTGTATTCAGGATGCCCGCGTTGCTCTTGGGGTCTTCGCGAGCAAGCTCGCTCCTACGAGGCTGGCGGCTTAGTAACCGCTCTCGGGCAGGCTCGCAATAATCGACCGATAGCTGTTCATCCGCTGCTGCTGCACACGGCCGTCTTCCAATGCCTTGAGTAACGCACAGCCCGGCTCGCGATCATGCTTGCAGTCGCGGAAGCGGCAGGTGCCAATCAGGTCGTTGAACTCGATGAAGCCGGCTTCCACATCGCTGCGGCTGACGTGGCCCAAACCGAACTCACGGATGCCCGGGGAGTCGATCAGCTCGCCGCCGCCGGGGAAGTGGAACAACCGCGCGGTGGTGGTGGTGTGGGTGCCTTGGCCGGACAGTTCCGACAGCGGGCCGACGCGGGTGTCGACTTCCGGTAGCAAACTGTTGACCAGTGATGACTTGCCCACGCCGGACTGGCCGACAAACACGCTGATGCGCCCGTCCAGCTGTTGTTGCAGCTGTTCCATGCCATTACCGTGATGCGCCGAGACTTCCAGCACCGGGTAGCCCAGGGTGCGGTAGACCGCCAGCAACGCGTTGAGCGCCGGGGCGTTCTGTTCGTCGATCAGGTCGAATTTGTTCAGCAGCAACAGCGGGCGAATGCCGGCATGCTCGGCGGCCACCAGATAACGGTCGATCAGGTTGGCATGGGGCTCAGGCAGTGGGGCGAACACGATCACGATCATGTCGACGTTGGCCGCCACGGGCTTCAACTGGCCCCGGCTGTCGGGGCGGCGCAGTTCGGTGGTGCGCGGCAATTGGGCGACGATGACGCCAATGCCCTGGTTGCCGGCACGCCATACCACTTTGTCACCCGTGACCAGCGCCGGCAGATTGGCGCGCAAGTGACAACGGAATACCTGGCCTGCGAGTTCGCCTTCCAGCGCCTCGACTTCGACCTGCACACCGAAGTGCGCGATCACCAGGCCCGTTTGTTCGGGGCCCAGGTCGCCGCCCTCGAGTGCTTCCACGGCGGAGGATTCACGTTTGGCGGCGCGCGCGGCGCGCTCACCTTGAATCTTTTCGATGCGCCAGTTTTGGCGACGATTGAGCTGGCGTTTGGCCATTGGTGTTCCGTGTCGATAATGCAAAGGTTGGGTAAAACGGTCGCGAGTCTAGCACGCCCCCGCCTGCTAAACTGCGCAGCTACGCCAAGGTGCCAAGAGAATCAAGCCATGCAAAACCCACAGAACCTGATTTGGATCGATCTGGAAATGACCGGTCTGAACCCCGACACCGACGTCATCATCGAGATGGCGACCATTGTCACCGACAGTGACCTCAATACCTTGGCCGAAGGTCCGGTGATCGCCATCCACCACAGCGATGCCGTGCTCGCCACCATGGACGAGTGGAACACTCGCACCCATGGCAACTCCGGCCTGACCCAGCGCGTGCGCGACAGCCGCATCAGCATGGCCGAAGCCGAAGCCCAAACCATTGCCTTCCTGGAGAAGTGGGTGCCCAAGGGCAAGTCGCCGATCTGTGGCAATAGTATTTGCCAGGACCGCCGCTTCCTCTATACCCACATGAAGGGGCTGGAAAGCTACTTCCACTACCGCAACCTGGATGTGTCCACCTTGAAAGAGCTGGCCGCGCGCTGGGCGCCGGAAGTCAAGGACAGCTTCCATAAAGGCAGCACCCACCTGGCGCTGGATGATATCCGTGAGTCGATCGCCGAGTTGCAGCATTACCGCAAGCACTTCATCAAGGCTTGAAGAGGTGGTGGCTGGCCTGGCGCTTTCGCGAGCAAGCCCGCTCCCACATGTTGTACAACATTCGTCATGACAACTCGGGCAAGTGTGGGAGCGGGCTTGCTCGCGAAGGACGCGACTCGGTCTTTCGCCCGGCGCCCCCTTTTGGTGCCATCAGCAAATGATTAGACTGCCGGCCTCTTTGCAAGGATCGCCATCATGTTGCTGATGCTCTACCTCATCGCCATCACCGCCGAAGCCATGACCGGCGCCCTTTCTGCCGGGCGTCGCGGCATGGACTGGTTTGGTGTGGTGCTGATCGCCTGCGTGACGGCGCTGGGTGGCGGTTCGGTACGTGACGTATTGCTGGGGCATTACCCGCTGACCTGGGTCAAGCACCCGGAATACCTGGTGCTGACTTCGGTTGCGGCGCTGGTGACGATCTTTGCCGCGCCGCTGATGCGCCACTTGCGCTCGCTGTTTCTGGCGCTGGACGCCGTCGGCCTGGTGGCCTTTACCCTGATCGGCTGCATGACCGCTCTGGAAATGGGCCACGGCATGCTGGTGGCCTCGGTCAGCGGTGTGATCACCGGCGTTTTCGGCGGCATCCTGCGAGATATCTTCTGCAACGACATCCCATTGATCTTTCGCCGTGAGCTGTACGCCAGCGTGTCGTTCCTTGCCGCCTGGTTTTACCTGCTGTGCCTTTATCTGGAGCTGCCCAGCGAGCAAGCCATTCTGCTGACGCTGTTCAGCGGCTTTCTATTGCGCCTGCTGGCGATCCGGTTTCACTGGGAAATGCCCAAGTTCGTCTACAACGACGACGTGCACTAGCGTGCCGCATGCTGGCCAAGCGCCCATTCGACATGTTCGCGCACCAGCTCCGAAGGGTAGTCCCGGCGCGCCTTCAAGGCTTCCAGTACGGGAATGCTCGACGGCGCATTGCCCAGGCCCACCGCCAGGTTGCGCAACCAGCGCTCGTAACCAGCACGGCGCAAGGGTGAGCCTTCGGTGTTGCTGAGAAACTTATCCTCGTCCCACATGAACAGTTCGGCCAGTTCTGCGTTATCCAGGTTATGCCGTGGCTTGAAATCGCCCTCGGCGGTGGATCGGGCGAAACGATTCCACGGGCAAACGATCTGACAGTCATCGCAGCCGAACACGCGGTTGCCGATCAGCGGGCGCAGGTCTTCCGGGATTGCGCTCTTGAGTTCGATGGTGAGGTAGGAAATGCAGCGTCTGGCGTCCAGCACATAGGGCCCGACGAAGGCATTGGTTGGGCAGATATCCAGGCAGGCGGTGCAGCGGCCACAGTGTTCGGTGCTGTGGGGCTCGTCGACCGGCAGCGGCACATCGACAAACAGTTCGCTCAGGAAGAAATAACTGCCGGCCTTGCGATTGAGCACCAGGGTGTTTTTGCCGATCCAGCCGAGCCCTGCTTTTTCGGCAATGGCTTTTTCCAGTACCGGCGCGCTGTCGACAAAGGCGCGAAAGCCGAACGGCCCGATCTGCGCCTGGATGCGGTCGGCCAGTTGCTGCACGCGCTTGCGGATCAGCTTGTGGTAGTCGCGGCCCAGGGCATAGCGCGAGATATAGGCTTTTTCCGGCTGGGCCAGCAACTGCGCCATTTGCGTGTCGCCAGGCAGGTAGTCCATGCGCAGCGACACCACGCGCAGGGTGCCCGGTACCAGCTCGTCAGGGTGGGAGCGCTTGCTGCCATGGGCGCCCATGTAGTCCATCTCGCCGTGGTAACCCGCGTCGAGCCAGCGTTGCAGGTGCTGTTCATGCTCGGCCAGGTCCAGGCCGCTGATGCCGACTTGTTGGAAGCCCAGCTCGCGGCCCCAGTCTTTGATCGATTGGGCGAGGGCGGGCAGATCGGAGGTAGTAACGGGCATGAGACACGGGAAACCACAGGTTAGATGCGTATAATTCTGCCAGACATCGGAGCTTGAAGACGCATGCCTCAGACAAAACACGAAATAACCGACGTTCAGCCCCTGTTGCCTGGCCATTTGCCGCAACTGGCTGCGCGCGCCCCGGACGCCCATAAAGGCCAGTTCGGCCACTTGTTAGTAATTGGCGGCGACTGCGGCTTTGGTGGCGCGGCGTTGCTCAGTGCCGAAAGCGCCTTGCGCAGTGGCGCGGGCATGGTCTCCCTGGCCACGCGCCCTGAGCATGTGCCCGCCGCGTTGGCTCGCCTGCCGGAAGTCATGACCCTGGGCGTGAGTTCGGCCAACCAGTTGATGGGCTTGCTGGAAAAAATCGCCGTGATCGTCATTGGCCCGGGCCTGGGCGCTGCCGCGTGGGGCAAAAGCCTGCTCTCGGTGGCCGCCAACGCCGGCCAGCCGCAGGTGTGGGATGCCGATGCGCTGAATCAGCTGGCGACAGGCCGCGTCAGCCTGCCGTCCAACAGTGTGATCACGCCCCATCCGGGCGAAGCGGCACGTTTGATGGGGGTGTCTACAGCCGAGGTTCAGGCGGATCGCCTTAAGGTGGCGCGCGCGTTGAGTCAGAAACTCAATGCCGTGGCGATCCTCAAGGGGGCTGGCAGTTTGATTGCCTGCCCGGACGGTCGCGTTTCCCGCTGTGATCAAGGTCATCCGGCGATGGCGACGGCGGGCCTGGGTGATGTATTGGCCGGCCTGGTGGGCGCGTTATTGGCCCAGGGCATGCCCGCTTATGAAGCCAGTTGCCTGGCCGTGTGGCTGCATGCCACTGCGGGTGATCGCCAGGGCACCTTTGGTCGCGGCCTGGCTGCCAGCGATCTGATACCTGCCATTCGTCAATTGTTGGAGGAGCAATCGCCGTGCCTGAAGTAATCCTTTTCCTGGCCGATGAAGAAGCCATGGTTGCGTTGGGGCATCGCATCGCACAAGTCACGGACGGGGCAGGATTGATCTTCCTGGAGGGCGACCTGGGGGCGGGCAAGACCACATTGTCCCGAGGGATTGTCCGTGGGTTGGGGCATCAGGGGGCGGTGAAAAGCCCCACGTTCACTTTGGTTGAGCCCTACGAGATTGGCGACGTGCGCGCCTTTCATTTCGACCTCTATCGCCTGGTCGACCCCGAAGAGCTGGAGTACATGGGCATCCGTGATTACTTCGATGAAGATGCGTTGTGCCTGATCGAGTGGCCAGATAAAGGCACAGGCTTTTTGCCAAAGCCGGACCTGACCATTACCATTACGCCGCATGGACCAGGACGTCAGCTGAAGTTGTTGCCCCAGAGTGCGCGCGGTGAAGCGTGGTGTGCCGCTCTGGCATTGGAATTCAAATAATTGGTGGGGTTAGGTATGCGCTTTCGCGCGTTGGTTGCTGTCGTAGGGGTGTTGCTTGCGGCAATGACTGTCAATGCTCTGGCTGCTTCACAGGTGAAAAGTGTTCGCCTGTGGCGAGCGCCGGATAACACGCGACTGGTGTTCGACCTGTCTGGCCCGGTCCAGCACAGCGTCTTTACCCTTACGGCGCCTGATCGCCTGGTGATCGACATCAACGGTGCGACCCTGGCCTCGCCGCTGAAAGTCTCCACCGCCAACACACCGATTACCGCCATGCGTTCGGCTCAACGTACGCCGACCGACTTGCGCGTGGTCATCGACCTGAAAAAGGTCGTGACGCCGAAAAGCTTCTCCCTGGCGCCCAACGCCCAATACGGCAACCGGTTGGTAGTCGACCTGTACGACAACGCCGCCGACGCCGCACCGCCGCCCGCGCCAACCCCGAGCGTGGCGACCGTTCCGGCCGTGCCGGTCAACCCGTCGCAACCTCAGGTCAAGTTACCACCGCCGCCGCCGGCTCCGGCCGGCAAGCGCGACATTATCGTGGTGATCGACGCCGGCCACGGGGGTGAAGACCCGGGTGCCTCCGGTTCGCGAGGCCAGCATGAAAAAGACGTGGTATTGGCCATCGCCCGTGAGCTGCAGCGTCAGGTCAACGGCATGAAGGGCTACCGCGCCGAGCTGACCCGTACCGGCGACTACTTTATTCCGTTGCGCGGTCGTACCGAAATCGCGCGCAAGAAGGGCGCCGACCTGTTCGTGTCGATCCATGCCGACGCCGCGCCTTCGTCCGCTGCGTTTGGCGCTTCGGTGTTCGCCCTGTCGGATCGCGGCGCCACGTCCGAGACTGCGCGCTGGCTGGCCGACAGTGAAAACCGTTCCGACTTGATCGGCGGGGCCGGCAACGTCTCCCTCGATGACAAGGACAAGATGCTCGCCGGTGTACTGCTGGACCTGTCGATGACTGCCTCGCTGACCTCCAGCTTGAACGTGGGCCAGAAGGTACTGAGCAATATCGGCCGCGTGACGTCGTTGCACAAACAGCGTGTGGAACAGGCCGGGTTCATGGTGCTGAAGTCGCCGGACATCCCATCGATCCTGGTGGAAACCGGGTTCATCTCCAACGCCAATGAAGCCTCGAAGCTGGCCAGTGCCAGCCACCAGCAGGCGTTGGCACGGTCGATCAGTGCCGGGGTGCGCCAGTTCTTCCAGCAGAACCCGCCGCCGGGCACTTACATCGCCTGGCTGCGCGATTCCGGCAAAATCGCCCAAGGCCCGCGTGACCATCGTGTTCAGCCGGGGGACACCCTTGCGATGCTGGCGGTGCGTTTCCAGGTTTCGGCGGCTACCCTGCGCAATGCCAATAACCTGAAGAGCGATGAATTGAAAGTCGGCCAGGTGTTGACCATCCCTGGCACTGAATTGGCGGCACAGTAATGAGCGAGTCAGTATTGAATAGCGGGTCGCGCATCGAACTGCTCAGCCCGCGCCTGGCGAACCAGATTGCGGCGGGAGAAGTCGTCGAGCGCCCGGCCTCGGTGATCAAGGAACTGCTGGAAAACAGCATCGACTCCGGCGCCAAGCGCATCGACGTCGATGTGGAGCAGGGCGGCGTCAAGCTGCTGCGGGTACGTGACGACGGCAGCGGCATCTCCTCCGATGACCTGCCGCTGGCCCTGGCCCGTCACGCCACCAGCAAGATCCGCGACCTGGAAGACCTGGAACGGGTCATGAGCCTGGGCTTTCGCGGTGAAGCCTTGGCCTCGATCAGTTCCGTGGCGCGCCTGACCCTGACTTCGCGCACCCGCGAGGCCGACCAGGCCTGGCAAGTGGAAACCGAGGGTCGCGACATGGCGCCTCGGGTCCAGCCCGCAGCGCACCCGGTGGGCACTTCGGTGGAAGTGCGCGACCTGTTCTTCAACACCCCGGCGCGGCGCAAATTCCTCAAGGCCGAGAAAACCGAATTCGATCACCTGCAGGAAGTCATCAAGCGTCTGGCCCTGGCACGCTTCGACGTGGCCTTTCATCTGCGCCATAACGGCAAGTCTATCCTCAGCCTGCATGAAGCCCATGATGACGTAGCCCGTGCTCGGCGCGTGTCGGCGATCTGCGGTGCAGGCTTCCTGGAGCAGGCGCTGCCGATCGAGATCGAGCGCAATGGCCTGCGGCTTTGGGGATGGGTCGGTCTGCCGACGTTCTCCCGTAGCCAGGCAGACTTGCAATACTTCTTCGTGAACGGCCGCGCGGTACGCGACAAGCTGGTAGCCCATGCGGTGCGCCAGGCGTATCGCGATGTGTTGTTCAATGGGCGGCACCCGACATTCGTATTGTTTTTTGAGGTCGACCCCTCGGTGGTGGACGTCAATGTGCACCCGACCAAGCACGAAGTGCGCTTCCGTGATGGGCGCATGGTGCATGACTTCCTCTATGGCACCTTGCACCGCGCCCTGGGCGATGTGCGCCCGGATGACCAGTTATCGGCACCTATTGTGACCGCCGTGGTGCGTCCAAGCGGTCCCGAGGCCGGTGAGTTCGGCCCTCAGGGCGAAATGAGCCTGGCGGGCAACCTGCTGCAATCACCACAACCGCAGCCTGCGTATACGGCGCCGGGTTCTGGGGCGGGTGCGGGCTATCAATACCAATATACGCCGCGCCCGCAATCGACAGTGCCGGTGGCCGAGGCTCAAGCGGCTTATCGCGAGTTTTTCGCGCCGCTGGCGGGGGGCGAGCCCGTGGCGGTTGCCTTGCCGGAGGGCGGCGGTGATATTCCACCGCTGGGCTATGCCCTGGCGCAGCTCAAGGGTATCTACATCCTCGCGGAAAACGCCCATGGCCTGGTGCTGGTGGACATGCACGCCGCCCACGAGCGGATCATGTACGAACGCCTGAAAATCGCCATGGCCAGCGAAGGCCTCAGCGGCCAGCCACTGCTGGTGCCGGAGTCCCTGGCGGTCAGCCAGCGTGAGGCCGATTGCGCCGAAGAGCACCACGACGTATTCCAGAAACTGGGTTTCGAATTACAGCGCCTGGGCCCGGAAACCCTGGCGATCCGCCAGATTCCCGCGCTGCTCAAGCAGGCCGAGGCAAATCGGCTGGTGGCCGACGTGCTCGCGGACCTGATGGAGTACGGCACCAGCGACCGCATCCAGGCGCGTATCAACGAGTTGCTCGGGACCATGGCCTGTCACGGCGCAATCCGCGCCAATCGGCGTCTGGCCCTGCCAGAAATGAACGGCCTGCTGCGTGACATGGAAAACACCGAGCGCAGCGGCCAATGCAACCATGGCCGACCGACCTGGACCCAGATGGGCCTGGACGACCTGGACAAACTGTTCTTGCGCGGCCGTTGATGAGTGCCTTGCCCCCCGCGATCTTCCTGATGGGCCCCACGGCTGCCGGCAAGACCGACCTGGCCATCGAGCTGACCAAGGTGTTGCCGTGCGAGCTGATCAGTGTCGACTCTGCCCTGGTTTACCGGGGCATGGATATTGGCACCGCCAAGCCTTCAAAAGAACTGCTGGCCCAGCACCCGCACCGCCTGATCGACATTATTGACCCGGCCGAGAGCTACTCCGCGGCGGATTTTCGTAGCGACGCCCTGGCCGCCATGGCGCAGATTACCGCGCGTGGCAACATCCCGCTGCTGGTGGGCGGTACGATGCTCTACTACAAGGCTCTGCAGGAAGGGTTGGCGGATATGCCGCCAGCTGACGCCCAGGTGCGCGCCGAACTCGAAGAACAAGCTGCGCGCCTTGGCTGGCAAGCCCTGCACGACCAGTTGGCAGCGGTAGACCCGGTGTCCGCCGCGCGCATTCACCCCAACGACCCTCAGCGCCTCAGTCGCGCCCTCGAAGTCTGGCGTGTCAGCGGCCAGACCATGACTGAACTGCGGCTGAAACAAACTGCGCAAAGTGCTGACGCAGGCGCATCTGGACAGTCACAATTGCCCTATACTGTGGCGAATCTGGCCATTGCTCCGGCAAATCGCCAGGTGCTGCATGAACGAATTGCACAAAGATTCACAAATATGTTGGAACAGGGGTTTATAGACGAGGTCGTAGCACTGCGTTCCCGAGGTGACCTGCATCCAGGGTTGCCGTCGATACGTGCTGTAGGCTATCGCCAAGTCTGGGATCATCTCGATGGCAAACTGACGTCAGCCGACATGCAGGAGCGCGGCATCATTGCCACGCGCCAATTGGCAAAACGCCAGTTCACCTGGCTGCGCAGCTGGAGCGATTTGCACTGGTTGGACAGCCTGGACAGCGACAATCTGTCACGCGCCTTGAAATACTTGGGAACGGTCTCCATATTGAGCTGAGTCCTTGCAATTGCCGTCTATCCTTGGGGGTGTGACGGCCATAAGCTACCTATTTTCCGATTTTTTATTATTGATCCTTAAAGGAGTGCGGCACATGTCAAAAGGGCATTCGCTACAAGACCCTTACTTGAATACTTTACGTAAAGAGAAAGTGGGGGTTTCCATCTACCTGGTCAACGGTATCAAGCTGCAAGGCACGATCGAGTCGTTCGACCAGTTCGTTATCCTGCTGAAAAACACCGTCAGCCAGATGGTTTACAAACACGCTATCTCGACAGTCGTTCCCGTCCGTCCAATCCGTCTGCCTAGTGCAGCAGGTGACGAACAGGCTGACGCTGAGCCAGGTAACGCCTGATAGGAGTCTCCTTTGTTCTTTGAGCGCCACGGTGGTGGTGAGCGAGTAATCCTCGTTCACTTGGATGGACAGGACCCTGAGGCGCGCGAAGATCCGCAGGAGTTTCAGGAGTTGGCAAATTCGGCCGGCGCCGAGACCGTTGCGTTTTTTAACGTGCCGCGTCATCGGCCAACCGCCAAATTTCTGATTGGCAGCGGCAAGGTCGAGGAGTTGCGCGACCTGGTCCACGCCGAAGAAGCCGATCTGGTGATCTTCAACCACACCCTCACGCCCAGTCAGGAGCGTAACCTCGAACGTGTTTTCGAGTGTCGCGTGATCGACCGTACCGGCCTGATTCTCGATATTTTCGCCCAACGTGCCCGTACCCATGAAGGCAAGCTCCAGGTTGAACTGGCCCAGCTTGATCACATGAGCACCCGCTTGGTTCGCGGCTGGACTCACCTTGAGCGTCAAGGTGGTGGTATCGGCATGCGTGGCCCGGGTGAAACTCAGCTGGAAACCGACCGGCGTCTGCTGCGGGTGCGCCTGCGCCAGATCAAGGGCCGCCTGGAAAAAGTGCGCAGCCAGCGCGAGCAATCGCGACGTGGCCGTTCACGTGCGGATATCCCCACTGTGTCCCTGGTGGGCTATACCAACGCCGGCAAGTCGACGCTGTTCAACAACGTGACGAAATCCGACGTGTATGCGGCCGACCAACTGTTCGCCACCCTCGACCCGACCTTGCGCCGTCTGGATATTGACGACCTGGGGCCGATTGTCCTGGCCGACACCGTGGGTTTCATTCGCCACTTGCCCCACAAGCTGGTTGAGGCATTTCGGTCTACGCTCGAAGAGTCGAGCAACTCCGACCTGCTTTTGCACGTGATCGATGCGGCGGAACCGGATCGCATGTTGCAAATTGAACAGGTGATGGTGGTGCTGGGCGAGATTGGTGCCCAGGACTTGCCGATCCTCGAGGTCTATAACAAACTCGATTTGCTTGAGGGTGTTGAGCCACAAATACAACGCGACGAGAACGGCAAGCCCCAGCGGGTATGGTTGTCGGCGCGTGATGGCAGTGGCTTGGAGCTGCTTGAACAGGCCATTGCCGAATTGCTCGGCAGCGATTTGTTTGTCGGCACCTTGCGCTTGCCTCAGCGTTTTGCTCGACTGCGTGCACAGTTTTTCGAGCTGGGCGCGGTACAGAAAGAAGAACACGACGAAGAAGGTGTCAGCTTGCTGGCCGTTCGATTGCCGCGCTCGGAGCTCAATCGGCTGGTCAGCCGCGAGGGCGTTGTTCCGACAGAGTTCATCGAACAACACACTTTGCAATAAAAGCCTCCGAAAGCGGTTGTGCCGCAATAGCAGGCATTCTGTAGCATTGGTCGGCGCGCCGTGGGCGCGTCTTTGCTTTATCAGATGGAGAGCGCTATGGCTTGGAATGAGCCGGGTGGCAACTCGAATAATCAGGATCCTTGGGGTGGTAAGCGCCGCAATAATGGCGACCGCAAGGGGCCGCCGGATCTCGACGAGGCCTTCCGAAAGCTGCAGGAAAGCCTGAATGGGTTGTTCGGTGGTGGGAAAAAACGTGGTGACGGCGACGGTGGCCGCACAAGCAAGGGGGGCGGCTATGGCCTGCTCGGCCTGGGTCTTGTCGTGCTGGCGGCGGTTTGGCTGTACAGCGCCGTATACGTGGTGGACGAGCAGGAGCAAGCCGTGGTGCTGCGCTTCGGCAAATACTACGAGACGGTCGGCCCGGGCCTGAATATCTACTTCCCGCCGATCGACAAGAAGTACATGGAGAACGTCACGCGTGAGCGTGCCTACACCAAGCAGGGCCAGATGCTGACCGAAGACGAGAACATCGTCGAAGTGCCGCTGACCGTGCAGTACAAGATCAGCAACCTGCAGGACTTCGTGCTGAACGTTGATCAGCCGGAAATCAGCCTGCAGCACGCAACCGAAAGTGCCCTGCGCCACGTGGTGGGTTCCACCGCCATGGACCAGGTGCTGACCGAAGGTCGTGAATTGATGGCCAGCGAAATCAAGGAGCGCCTGCAACGGTTCCTCGATACTTATCGCACCGGTATCACCGTCACCCAGGTGAACGTACAGAGCGCAGCCGCACCGCGTGAAGTGCAGGAAGCCTTCGACGACGTGATCCGCGCCCGTGAAGACGAGCAGCGTTCGCGCAACCAGGCGGAAACCTATGCCAACGGCGTCGTGCCGGAAGCCCGTGGTCAGGCCCAGCGCATCATCGAGGATGCCAACGGTTACCGTGATGAAGTGGTCTCCCGCGCCAAGGGTGAGGCCGATCGCTTTACCAAGCTGGTCGCCGAGTACCGCAAGGCCCCTGAAGTGACCCGCGAGCGTCTGTACCTGGACACCATGCAGGAAGTCTTCAGCAACACCAGCAAGGTCCTCGTGACCGGCAGCAAGGGTGGGCAGAACAACCTGCTGTACCTGCCGTTGGACAAGATGATCGAAGGTGGTCGTAGCGGCACCAGCGCGCCGTCCACCGGTTCGAATGCCGCTGCCAACGAAGCGAGCGCCCGTGCGGCCGCTGACTTGCTGCAACAGCAAACACGTACCAGGGAGAGTCGTTGATGAGCAATAAATCGCTGACCGCCCTGATTGTGGGCGTCGTCGTGGTCATCGCTGCCTGGAACTGCTTCTACATCGTCGCTCAGACCGAGCGCGCGGTGCTGCTGCAATTCGGTCGTGTGGTCCAGGCGGATGTCCAGCCGGGCCTGCATGTGAAAGTCCCCTACGTCAACCAGGTGCGCAAGTTCGACGCGCGCCTGATGACCCTGGATGCACCGACACAGCGCTTCCTGACCCTGGAAAAGAAAGCCGTGATGGTTGATGCCTACGCCAAGTGGCGCGTCAAGGATGCCGAGCGCTTCTACACCGCGACCTCCGGCCTCAAGCAGATTGCCGACGAGCGTTTGTCGCGCCGTCTGGAATCGGGCCTGCGTGACCAGTTTGGTAAACGCACGCTTCACGAGGTGGTGTCCGGTGAGCGTGACGCGCTGATGGCTGACATCACGCGTTCGCTGAACACGATGGCGGAAAAAGAGCTGGGCATCGAGGTTGTCGATGTTCGGGTCAAGGCCATCGACCTGCCGAAGGAAGTGAACCGCAGCGTGTTCGAGCGTATGAGCACCGAGCGTGAACGTGAAGCCCGTGAGCACCGTGCCAAGGGTAACGAACTGGCTGAAGGTATCCGTGCGGATGCCGACCGTCAGCGTCGTGTACTGCTGGCTGAAGCCTATCGCGAGTCTGAAGAGGCCCGTGGTGATGGCGATGCTCAGGCTGCGGCGATCTACGCCAAGGCTTACGGCCAGGACCAGGAGTTCTACGCGTTCTATCGTAGCCTGCGTGCGTACCGTGAAAGCTTCGCGAACAAAACCGACGTCATGGTGCTGGACCCTAGCAGCGACTTCTTCCGCTACCTGGAAAAGTCCAAGTAACCGGCCTGTGATTCTGTAGGGCACACTCCGTCGGGCGGCTAAAACACCTGGCGGGGTGATCCTTTCAGAAAACGGGTGTATGATGCGGCAGCCGGGAAATTCCCGGCTTTTTTGCGTCTGCATGTTTGATTCGGCAGGCGTGACAGGTTTTTCGAGGAAAGTGCCCGACGAGGCCGGTTACAGGCCGTTCGTCACGTCGCTCTTGCGCGTGGTTTATGCAGACGGCGGGTATTTTCTGCTTCACTCAAGGCTCGGCCGAGGGCTGGCCGCCCGGATCATAGGGGAATGGCGTAATGGCAACGGTAGACCGCTGGCTGCTGCCAGATGGCATCGAAGAAGTACTGCCACCGGAAGCTGCGCGCATTGAAGTCGCGCGCCGCCAGGTGTTGGATCTGTTCCAGAGCTGGGGTTACGAGTTTGTCGTGACCCCCCATATCGAGTACCTGGAATCCCTGCTGACCGGCGCGGGCCAGGATCTGGATCTGCGCACCTTCAAGGTCATCGACCCGCAATCGGGCCGGCAAATGGGGTTCCGTGCCGACATTACGCCGCAAGTGGCGCGTATTGATGCGCACACCCTGCGCCGCGAGGGCCCGAGCCGCCTGTGCTACGCCGGCAGCGTGCTGCATGCGCAACCGCGTGCCTTGTCGTCTTCCCGTAGCCCGATCCAGTTGGGCGCCGAGTTGTACGGCGACGCTAGCCCAAGCAGCGACGTTGAAGTGATCAGCTTGATGCTTGCCATGCTGCAACTGGCCGATATACCCGATGTCCATATGGATCTGGGCCATGTCGGTATCTACCGTGGCCTGGCCCGTGCGGCCGGTTTGTCCGGCGAAGTGGAACAGCAACTGTTCGACGCCCTGCAACGCAAGGCGATTGATGAAGTCATTGACCTGACCGCCGGCGTGCCGGAAGACCTGGCCGATATGCTGCGTGCGCTGGTGAGCCTGTGCGGCGGCCGTGAAGTGCTGGTGGCTGCGCGTGAGCGCCTGGCCAACGCGCCGGCGCCGGTACTGGCGGCGCTGGATGATGTGGTCGCGATCGCCGACCAGTTGTCGGCGCGCTTTCCTGGGCTGCCCCTGTATTTTGATCTGGGCGAGCTGCGCGGCTACCACTACCACACCGGTGTGGTGTTTGCGGTGTTTGTGCCGGGTGTGGGCCAAGCCATCGCCCAAGGTGGTCGTTATGACGACATCGGCGCCGACTTCGGTCGTGCGCGTCCGGCCACTGGTTTTTCCACCGATTTGAAAACCCTGGTGACCCTGGGGCGTGCTGAGGTCGAGCTGCCATCTGGTGGCATCTGGATGCCCGACAGTACGGACGCAGCACTCTGGCAGCACGTATGCCAGTTGCGCAGTGAGGGTCAGCGTGTCGTTCAGGCCTTGCCTGGCCAACCATTGGCCGCCGCCCTTGAAGCGGACTGCGACCGGCAATTGATTCTGCAGAATGGGCTTTGGCAAGTATCGCCACTGGCTTCTTGAGTTTTCCTGCCGGCCATCGCCGGTACCAAGTTTGCGCGAATGAGGACAAGTGTTATGGGTAAGAATGTCGTAGTCCTGGGCACCCAATGGGGTGATGAGGGCAAAGGCAAGATCGTTGATCTGCTGACCGAACATGCTGCCGCCGTGGTGCGCTACCAAGGTGGCCACAACGCTGGCCACACGCTGGTCATCGATGGCGAAAAAACCGTCTTGCACCTGATTCCGTCGGGCGTCCTGCGCGAAGGCGTGCAGTGCCTGATCGGCAACGGCGTGGTAGTTGCTCCGGATGCCCTGTTGCGCGAGATCACCAAGCTGGAAGAGAAAGGTGTGCCGGTGCGCGAGCGCCTGCGTATCAGCCCGTCTTGCCCGCTGATCCTGTCTTTCCACGTGGCGCTGGACCAGGCCCGTGAAAAGGCGCGTGGCGAGCTGAAGATCGGCACCACCGGGCGCGGCATCGGCCCGGCCTACGAAGACAAGGTTGCACGTCGTGGCCTGCGTGTGGGCGACCTGCTCAACATGCCACGCTTTGAAGACAAGCTGCGTGAACTGGTGGATTACCACAACTTCATGCTGGTCGGTTACTACAAAGAGCCGGCCATCGAATTCGACAAGACCCTGGCCGAATGTAAGGAATACGCTGAGCTGCTCAAGCCGCTGATGCTGGACGTGACCGCCGAGTTGCACGACCTGCGTCGCGCCGGCAAGGACATCATGTTCGAGGGCGCCCAAGGTTCTTTGCTGGACATCGACCATGGCACCTACCCGTACGTGACCAGCTCCAACACCACCGCTGGCGGTGTGGCGACCGGTTCGGGTGTTGGTCCTATGTTCCTGGACTACATCCTGGGCATCACCAAGGCTTACACCACGCGGGTCGGTTCGGGTCCATTCCCGACTGAGCTGTTCGACGAAGTGGGCGCGCATCTGGCTAAACAGGGTCATGAATTTGGCGCGACTACCGGCCGTGCTCGTCGTTGTGGCTGGTTCGATGCCGTTATCCTGCGTCGCGCTATCGATGTGAATAGCATCTCGGGCATCTGCCTGACCAAGCTGGATGTACTCGACGGCCTGGAAACCATCAACATCTGCATCGGCTACAAAGATGCAGAAGGCAAGAACGTTGCCCCGACTGATGCTGACAGCTACTTGGGTCTGCAGCCGGTATACGAAGAAGTGCAGGGTTGGAGCGAATCGACCGTGGGGGCGAAAACCCTCGAAGAGCTGCCAGCCAACGCTCGTGCCTACATCAAGCGTGTTGAAGAGCTGATCGGCGCGCCGATTGACATTATTTCGACGGGCCCGGACCGCAACGAAACCATCGTTCTGCGTCATCCGTTCGCGTAATAAGCTATTGATGTAAAAAGCAAAGGGCTCCTCAGGGAGCCCTTTGCCGTCTCTGTTTGCCAAACGGCACGGCCCTTGCTGTATTTCTCTCTTTCGCGGTGCTATCAAATTAATGGCACCCGTGGTGGAGGGATTACCGATGTCTGCCGTTCTCTCATTGTTACAAAGTCGGCTGCTGCGGCCGGTGTTCGTTACTCTAGGTATCGCTCTTTTGGTGCAGGTGCTGGTGGCGGTCGCTCTAACCCGGAGCACCGTGACCGCGTTGGAAGCTGATCTGGGCAGCCGCCTGGGGATTGACAGTCAGAAGCTGTCTGGCGAATTGGCTCAGGCCGGCAAGGAAGTCACCTCCAGTCTGGATAGTTTATCCACCAGCACCCGTCAGCGTCTGACGGCAGGGCTTTCCGCACGGTTGCAGGAAGAGCAGAAGCAATTGCGCGCGACCCTGGAAAAAGACCTGCACGACTCCGCCAATGATATGGCGCAGCTATTGGCTTCGGTGGCGCCTCGTGCCATGTGGGATAGCGACGTGCCGACGTTGTCGGAATTCGCCCGGCGCGCCCAGCGCAATCCCAATGTGCTGTTCGTGATCTACGACGATGCGGCTGGCGAGCACTTGACCCGTTACCTGAACCGCGAAAATCCGATCAACCAGATGCTGCTGGCCAAGGGTGCGGGTGATCGCGCCCTCGATAAAGTGCTGGACGCGGCCAAGACCGATCCGTCGGTGTACTACGTCGAAGCGTCCATCAGCCCGAATGGCGTGGAGATCGGCAAAGTCCGCATGGGGGTTTCGACCGCGTCGGTAGAGGCCGACCTGCAAGCGCTGGATAAGCGTTTTGCCGCCCTGATCGCCAGCGGTGATCAGTTGGTAGGTGACAGTCTCAAAGGCGCAGCCGCCGACAGCGCGGCCGCCATGGGCGCGCGTTTGCAGTCCGCGCAGGCCACCGCAACCCAGATGACCGCCAATACCTCCAGCGCTGTACAGGAGGCTGCCGGCACCTTGCGCTGGCGCATCGGCATGGGCCTGGCTCTGGTGGGATTCGGCGTGTTGCTGCTGCTGAGCATCGTGCTGGGCCGTCGTGTGGTCAATCGCTTGAAGCTCTTGATCGCGGCCATGGATGACCTGGCGGCGGGCGAGGGCGACCTCACCAAGCGCGTGCAGATCAGCAGCAAGGACGAAATCGGTGACATGGCCTCGGCGGTCAATCGCTTTGTGGATAAGTTACAGCCCATCGTGCGTGAGGCGGGCGATGTGGCCCAGCGTACCGGCGTGGAAATCGGCGCTATGACGCTGCGCAATGCCGGCGCCGACGCCGCCGCCGGCCTGCAGCGCGATGAAGTGGCCGAGAGCTTGCGTGCGCTGTCGCAAATGGCCGACGAGGCCCAGGCCGAAAGCCACGCGATGCAGGCTGCGTTGCAGCAGGTGGTAGATATTCGCCAGGCCACGGATGAAAACTCTCGTACCTCGGCCGAAGTCGGCAGTTTGATCGAGGCATTGGCGGGGCAGGTGCAGGCGGGCTCCCAGGTGATCGAGCGTCTGGCCCAGCAGAGCGAGCAGATCGAGGTGGTGCTGACGGTGATCCATGGCATTGCCGAGCAGACCAACTTGCTGGCCCTTAACGCGGCTATCGAGGCGGCGCGTGCCGGCGAGACCGGACGCGGCTTTGCGGTGGTGGCCGACGAAGTGCGCGCACTGGCGAGCAAAACCCAAAGTTCCACTGGGGACATCCAGGCGCATATCGTGGCGTTGCAGCAGGGCGCGCGTGAAGCCGTGGAAACCATCGGCAAGGCCGGGCGTCAGGCCAATGAGGGGTTGCTGGTGCTGCGCGACAGTGTGCGCTTGCAGCAGACTGTGCAGGCCTCGGTGGAGCAGGTACACGCGGCGATCGGTCTGGCTACCCGTGCGGCCGAGCACCAGGCTCAAGGCGCGCATGCGGTGCGTGGGCGAGTGGAAGTGATTCATGCCCAGGCAGAGCGTGCCGCGCAGGCAGTGGTGGAGACCACCGCCAGTGGCAAGGTGCTGGATGGGTTGGCGGCGCAGTTGAAGGCGAGTCTGGGGCAGTTCAGGGCTTGATATCGACTGTTTGCGAAGGCCGTTTCAGCGGCTCGGGTACATCCGAGCCGTAAGCGGGGGCGATTTTTTAATCCCTGAAACGAAAAAACCCGCTTTCGCGGGTTTGATCTGAATATGGTGCCCAGGAGAAGACTCGAACTTCCACGACCTTGCGATCACCAGCACCTGAAGCTGGCGTGTCTACCAATTTCACCACCTGGGCATTATCAGGCAACGTTGCCGCTGCTGATGGGGCGAACTATACGGCGGGCTTTTTGATCTGTAAACCCCTGATTCAAAAAAATAAATCGAGATTAACGTTAAAAATCAAAGGCCTGAAACGAAAAAACCCGCTTTTGCGGGTTTGATCTGAATGTGGTGCCCAGAAGAAGACTCGAACTTCCACGGCCTTGCGGCCACCAGCACCTGAAGCTGGCGTGTCTACCAATTTCACCATCTGGGCAGTATCTTCAACGTTGCCGTCGTCGATGGCGCGCACTATACGCAGAGGCATTTTAGCTGTAAACCCCTGCTATCAAAAAAGCCTGGAAAATTTCGTCCGTGGTCGTGCAAGGTGTGCGCGCAGGGCCATAAAGGGCTTTTAAAGGGCTTGTTGATGCCTGAAATTTCCCGTTTCAATACGCGTATGCCAAACTAACCCGCATATAGACAAGGTGAAAACTCTCTAATGGCCGATTGGCAGTCCCTCGATCCCGAGGCCGCTCGTGAAGCGGAAAAATATGAAAACCCTATTCCTAGCCGCGAACTGATCCTGGCGCACCTCGCCGATCGAGGTTCGCCTGCTAGCCGCGAGCAGCTGGTTGAAGAGTTCGGTCTGACCACCGAAGACCAGCTCGAAGCCCTGCGCCGCCGTTTGCGTGCCATGGAGCGCGATGCTCAACTGATCTATACCCGTCGTGGTACTTACGCGCCGGTAGATAAGCTTGACCTGATCCTTGGCCGCATCGCCGGTCACCGGGATGGTTTCGGCTTCCTGATCCCGGACGACGGCAGTGACGACCTGTTCATGAGCCCGGCGCAAATGCGCCTGGTGTTCGATGGCGACCGTGCGCTGGCGCGCGTGTCCGGCCTGGACCGTCGCGGTCGCCGTGAAGGCGTGATCGTCGAAGTGGTGTCCCGTGCCCATGAGTCCATCGTTGGCCGCTACTTCGAAGAGGGCGGTATCGGCTTCGTAGTGCCGGATAACCCGAAGGTCCAGCAGGAAGTGCTGATTACCCCGGGCCGCAATGGCGCCGCCAAGGTCGGTCAGTTTGTCGAGGTGAAAATCACCCACTGGCCAACCGCGCGCTTCCAGCCACAGGGCGATATCGTTGAAGTGGTCGGCAACTACATGGCGCCGGGCATGGAAATCGACGTTGCGCTGCGCACCTACGATATTCCTCACGTCTGGCCCGAGGCCGTGCTCAAGGAAGCCGCCAAGCTCAAGCCGGAAGTCGAAGAAAAAGACAAAGAAAAACGCATCGACCTGCGCCATCTGCCGTTCGTCACCATCGACGGCGAAGATGCCCGCGACTTCGACGATGCGGTCTACTGCGAAGCCAAGCCAGGCAAACTGCGCCTGTTCTCCGGCGGCTGGAAGTTGTTCGTCGCGATTGCCGACGTGTCCAGCTATGTGAAAATCGGTTCGGCCCTGGATAACGAAGCCCAGGTACGCGGCAACTCCGTGTATTTCCCTGAGCGCGTGATCCCGATGCTGCCCGAGCAGCTCTCCAACGGCCTGTGCTCCCTGAACCCGAAAGTCGACCGCTTGGCCATGGTGTGCGAGATGACCATCTCGAAAACCGGCGAAATGACCGACTACCAGTTCTACGAAGCGGTGATCCACTCCCAGGCGCGCCTGACCTACAACAAGGTCAGCACTATCCTGGAAACGCCGAAGACCAGCGAAGCCAAGGTTTTGCGCGGCGAATACGCCGGTGTGGTACCGCACCTCAAGCAGCTTTACGCGCTGTACAAGGTGTTGCTGGGCGCGCGTCATGTGCGTGGCGCGATCGATTTTGAAACCCAGGAAACCCGGATTGTCTTCGGTTCCGAGCGCAAGATCGCGGCAATCACCCCGACGACGCGTAATGATGCACACAAGCTGATCGAAGAATGCATGCTGGCGGCCAACGTGGCCACCGCTGAATTCCTCAAGAAACACGAGATTCCTGCGTTGTACCGCGTGCACGACGGCCCGCCACCGGAGCGCCTGGAAAAACTGCGCGCTTTCCTCGGCGAACTCGGCCTGTCCCTGCACAAAGGCAAGGACGGCCCGACGCCGAAGGACTATCAGGCGTTGCTGGCCAGTATCAAGGACCGACCGGATTACCATGTGATCCAGACCGTGATGCTGCGCTCGTTGAGCCAGGCGGTGTACAGCGCCGACAATCAGGGCCACTTCGGCCTGAATTACGAGGCGTACACCCACTTCACTTCGCCGATCCGTCGTTACCCGGACTTGCTCACGCACCGCGCAATCCGCAGCGTGATCCATTCCAAGCAGAACACTCCGCACGTCAAGCGCGCTGGGGCCATGACCATTCCGAAGGCGCGGATCTACCCGTACGACGAAGCGGCCCTGGAGCAGTTGGGCGAGCAGTGCTCAATGAGCGAACGCCGCGCCGACGAAGCCACCCGTGACGTGGTGAACTGGCTCAAGTGCGAGTTCATGAAGGACCGCGTGGGCGAATCGTTCCCGGGCGTGATCACTGCCGTGACCGGCTTTGGCCTGTTCGTCGAGTTGACCGACATCTACGTCGAAGGCCTGGTGCATGTCACTGCATTGCCGGGTGACTACTACCACTTCGATCCCGTGCATCACCGCCTGGCGGGCGAGCGCACCGGTCGCAGCTTCCGTTTGGGCGATACCGTGGAAGTGCAGGTCATGCGCGTCGACCTCGACGAGCGCAAGATCGACTTCGGCATGCCTGACAAACCCGCCGAACCGACTGGCCGTAAAAAGCGTGGCAGCGACACCGCAGCGCCTGCGACCAAGGGCAAAGGTGCGCCTGCAAAAACAGCAGAGCCTGCGCCGGCCAAGACTACGGGGCGCCGTTCGTCTGCCAAGGACAAGGCCCCCGAAGCCTACCGCCCAAGCGATGCAGCGGCGAAAAACGCCGAGCTGCGCAAAAGCCGCGAGTTGAAGCAGCAGTTGCTCAACGAAGCCAAAAGCGGTGGTAAAGCGGCGTCTGGGGGAAAGTCCCAAGGGGCGGAAAAACCGTCGAGCAAGCCAAGTAAACACCGAAAAGGCCCGCCCAAAGCGGGTTCGGCCCCGGCCAGAAGCGGCGGGTCGCGCAAACCTAAGGCCAAGTCATGAGTCTGGAAAAAATCTACGGCGTCCACGCCGTAGAAGCACTGCTGCGTCACCACCCTAAGCGCGTCAAGCAAGTGTGGCTGGCGGAAGGTCGCAGCGAGCCGCGCGTGCAAGCGCTGGTCGAACTGGCCACCCAAAATAAGGTTGCCATCGGCCAGGCCGAGCGTCGTGAAATGGACGTGTGGGTCGAAGGCGTTCACCAGGGCGTGGTCGCCGATGTAAGCCCCAGCCAGGTCTGGGGCGAGGCCATGCTCGACGAACTGCTCGACCGCACCGAAGGCGCGCCGCTGCTGCTGGTGCTGGATGGCGTAACCGATCCGCACAACCTCGGCGCCTGCCTGCGTTCGGCGGATGCGGCCGGCGCGCTGGCCGTGATCGTGCCTAAAGACAAGTCGGCCACCCTGACGCCGGTGGTGCGTAAAGTGGCCTGCGGCGCGGCGGAAGTGATTCCGCTGGTGGCCGTGACCAACCTGGCGCGCACCCTGGAGAAGCTCCAGCAGCGCGGCTTGTGGGTCGTGGGCACGGCGGGGGAGGCCGAGGTCAGCATTTATGACCAGGACCTTACCGGCCCGACCATCCTGATCATGGGCGCCGAAGGCAAAGGCATGCGCCGTCTGACCCGTGAGCATTGCGATTACCTGGTGCATCTGCCGATGGCGGGCAGCGTCAGCAGCTTGAACGTGTCGGTTGCTACCGGTGTGTGCCTGTTCGAGGCCCAGCGTCAGCGGGCCGCTACGCGAAAGCGATAAGCCTCCAGCTAAAAGCTGCAAGTTAAAGCAAGGTGGTTGACCACTTGTAGCTTGCAGCTTGCAGCTTCCCCCCTGCTCCTCTACTATTGCGCCCCTTGCCCACCTGGCAGGCACCTATGTGCCTCCCCTGCGGCAAGATCCATAAGTGTCATTCACTCCTTGTCTGACCGTTTTTGAGCGGCAGGCTACAACCCGTAAGGAGCATTCATGCGTCATTACGAAATCATCTTTTTGGTCCACCCGGATCAAAGCGAGCAAGTCGGCGGCATGGTTGAGCGTTACACCAAGCTGATCGAAGAAGACGGCGGCAAAATCCACCGTCTGGAAGATTGGGGCCGTCGTCAACTGGCCTACGCAATCAACAATGTTCACAAGGCTCACTACGTGATGCTGAACGTTGAGTGCACTGGCAAGGCCCTGGCCGAGCTGGAAGACAACTTCCGCTACAACGATGCAGTGATCCGTAACCTGGTCATCCGTCGCGAAGAAGCCGTTACCGGCCAATCCGAGATGCTCAAGGCTGAAGAAAACCGCAGTGAGCGCCGTGAGCGTCGCGACCGTCCTGAGCACGAAGGCGCTGATAGCGCTGACAGTGATGACAGCGACAGCAGCGATAACGCTGACGAGTAATCCACGGACCTTATTAAGGAGCCTATCAAATGGCACGTTTCTTCCGTCGTCGTAAGTTTTGCCGCTTCACCGCTGAAGAAGTGAAGGAGATCGATTACAAAGATCTCAACACTCTGAAAGCCTACGTATCCGAGACCGGCAAAATCGTTCCAAGCCGTATCACCGGTACCAAAGCACGTTATCAGCGTCAGCTGGCCACCGCTATCAAGCGCGCCCGCTTCCTGGCCCTGCTGGCCTACACCGACAGCCACGGCCGCTGAGACCGGGCAGTCGACAAGTAGTAAGGGATTGAATGCATGCGCGCCTTAGCTGAGTTCATCATGCGCGGTCGTGTGCAGGCCACTCTGGTAGTGGCTGGCTGTGCGGCATTGCCGTTGCTTTATTGGTTGGGTGCTGCCGCAGGTTGCCTTGTGCTGCTGCGGCGCGGTTTGAAGGACGCCGCTGGCGTTCTTGCCCTGGGATTGTTGCCAGCCTTGATCTGGTGGCTGCAATTGGGTGATCCACGGGTACTTCTGGTACTGCTGGGGTCATCGAGCCTTGCGTTGGTTTTACGCGCAAGTGAGTCCTGGGTCCGTACGCTGCTCGTCAGCGTGGCATTGGGGTTGGTGTACTCAGTGATGCTTGGCGCGGCTTTCCGCCCGCAAATCGAAGCGCTGGCGCAGGAGATCGTCAAGATCCTGCCGCTGGCTCTCGGGGATCTCTACCAGCAGTTGTCGGTAGATGAGCGAGCGCGGTTTGCGTCACTGATTGCCCCGGTCCTGACCGGCCTGATTGCGGCATTGTTGCAGGTCGTCAGCGTGCTGAGCCTGATTCTTGGGCGTTATTGGCAGGCGTTGTTGTACAACCCGGGTGGTTTTGGTCGCGAGTTTCGCAGTATCAGAATCCCCGCGGGGCCGGCGATGTTGCTGCTGGCGTGCATGGTTGTCGGGCCGAACTTCGGCCCACAGATGGCCTTGCTGGCGCCGATTTGCAGTGTACCGCTGGTGTTTGCCGGGCTGGCCCTGATTCACGGGCTCGCGGCGCAGAAGCGCCTGGCCAAGTTTTGGCTGGTGGGGTTGTACGTCACGCTGTTGCTGTTCATGCAGCTGATCTATCCGTTACTCGTGGTTTTGGCCATTGTCGACGGCCTGATTGATTTTCGCGGTCGTCTGGCGTCGAAAGACGCCGATAACGCGAACGGTGAAGGTTAAAAGTTAGAGGATTTTCACATGCAACTGATCCTTCTGGAAAAAGTCGCCAACCTGGGCAACCTGGGCGACAAAGTGAACGTTAAGGCCGGCTACGGTCGTAACTACCTGCTGCCATACGGCAAAGCCACCGCTGCAACCGCTGCCAACCTGGCTGCGTTTGAAGAGCGTCGTGCCGAGCTGGAAAAAGCAGCAGCAGACAAAAAAGCTTCGGCCGAAACTCGCGCTGCCCAACTGGCTGAGCTGGAAGTGACTATCACTGCCACCGCCGGTGACGAAGGCAAGCTGTTCGGTTCGATCGGCACCCACGACATCGCTGATGCACTGACCGCCTCCGGCGTTGAAGTGCAGAAGAGCGAAGTTCGTCTGCCGAACGGCACCATCCGCAACGTAGGCGAATTCGACGTAGCCGTGCACCTGCACGCCGAAGTTGAAGCCACCGTACGCGTTGTCGTGGTAGCCGCTTAAGCAGCACCTAACTGACTGGCACCTGGCGTGTCAGGCAGTTAACATCGGGCACGATCCTGTTTACAGGTCGTGCCTTTTGTTTTTCTACAACCCCCAAATTCCAAGTGGCCATGAACGATATTTCAGCTCCCGAGCAATACGATCTGCAAACCGCTGCCCTGAAGGTGCCGCCGCATTCCATCGAGGCCGAACAGGCTGTGCTCGGTGGCTTGATGCTGGATAACAACGCCTGGGAACGCGTGCTGGATCAAGTCTCGGACGGTGACTTCTATCGCCATGACCACCGCCTGATCTTCCGCGCCATCGCCAAGCTGGCCGACCAGAACTCGCCGATCGACGTGGTGACCCTGGCCGAGCAGCTCGACAAGGAAGGCCAGACCTCCCAGGTCGGCGGCCTCGGTTACCTCGGCGAGCTGGCGAAAAACACGCCATCTGTCGCCAACATCAAGGCCTATGCCCAGATCGTCCGCGAGCGCGCGACCTTGCGCCAGTTGATCGGCATCAGCACCGAAATCGCCGACAGCGCCTTCAACCCCGAAGGCCGCACCGCTGCCGAGATCCTCGACGAAGCCGAGCGCCAGATCTTCCAGATCGCCGAAGCGCGACCAAAGACCGGCGGCCCGGTCAGCGTCAACGACCTGCTGACCAAGGCCATCGACCGAATCGACACCTTGTTCAACACCGACAATTCCATCACCGGTATTTCCACCGGTTACACCGACCTCGACGAGAAGACCAGCGGCCTGCAGCCGGCCGACTTGATTATCGTCGCCGGTCGTCCATCCATGGGTAAGACCACCTTTGCGATGAACCTGGTGGAAAACGCCGTGTTGCGCAGCGACAAGACGGTGCTGGTGTACTCCCTGGAGATGCCAGGTGAATCGCTGATCATGCGTATGCTCTCGTCCCTCGGCCGTATCGACCAGACCAAGGTGCGTGCCGGTCGCCTCGAAGATGACGATTGGCCGCGTCTGACCTCGGCGGTCAACCTGCTCAATGACCGCAAGCTGTTCATTGATGACACCGCCGGTATCAGCCCCTCGGAAATGCGCGCGCGTACTCGCCGCCTGGTGCGTGAACACGGCGACATCGCCCTGATCATGATCGACTACCTGCAACTGATGCAGATCCCCGGTTCCAGCGGCGACAACCGGACCAACGAGATTTCCGAGATTTCACGCTCGTTGAAAGCCCTGGCCAAGGAATTCAACTGCCCGGTGGTGGCGCTGTCCCAGCTCAACCGTTCCCTGGAGCAACGTCCCAACAAGCGCCCGGTGAACTCCGACTTGCGCGAATCCGGAGCGATCGAGCAGGACGCCGACGTCATCATGTTCGTGTACCGCGACGAGGTGTATCACCCGGAAACCGAACACAAGGGCATTGCCGAGATCATCATCGGCAAGCAGCGTAACGGCCCCATTGGTTTTATCCGCCTGGCGTTCATCGGTAAGTACACGCGTTTCGAGAATCTGGCACCGGGCAGCTACAACTTCGACGACGACGAATAACCCTTGCGCTCAATTCCGACCATTACCGTCGGAATTGGTCAAATTTTGTGCTATATTCCGCGCCCGCGATTTTCCATCTCAACACCGGTCACCGTCATGCAAACAGCCAAGCCGTTATTTGACTATCCCAAGTACTGGGCCGAATGTTTCGGTCCAGCGCCATTCCTGCCCATGAGCAGGGAGGAGATGGATCAGCTTGGCTGGGATTCGTGCGACATCATCATCGTCACCGGTGATGCCTACGTGGACCACCCGTCGTTCGGCATGGCGATCATCGGCCGGCTGCTGGAGTCCCAGGGCTTCCGCGTCGGGATCATCGCGCAGCCGAACTGGCAGTCCAAAGACGATTTCATGAAGCTCGGCGAGCCGAACCTGTTCTTCGGCGTCGCGGCCGGCAACATGGATTCGATGATCAACCGCTACACCGCCGACAAGAAAATCCGTTCCGACGACGCCTACACTCCTGGCGGCATGGCCGGCAAACGCCCGGACCGCGCCAGCCTGGTGTACAGCCAGCGTTGCAAGGAAGCCTACAAGAACGTGCCGATCGTGCTCGGCGGCATCGAAGCCTCCCTGCGCCGCATCGCCCACTACGACTACTGGCAGGACCGTGTGCGCAACTCGATCCTGATCGACGCCACCGCCGACATCCTCCTGTACGGCAACGCCGAGCGGGCCATCGTCGAAGTGGCCCAGCGCCTGTCGTGGGGCCACAAGATCGAAGACATCACCGATGTGCGCGGCACCGCGTTCATCCGTCGCGATACGCCAGCCGGCTGGTACGAAGTGGACTCCACGCGTATCGACCGTCCAGGCAAGGTCGACAAGATCATCAACCCCTATGTGAACACCCAGGACACCCAGGCCTGCGCCATCGAGCAGGAAAAGGGCCCGGTTGAAGATCCTCAGGAAGCCAAGGTCGTGCAGATCCTGGCCAGCCCGCGCATGACCCGCGACAAGACCGTGATCCGCCTGCCGTCGGTGGAAAAGGTCCGTGGCGATGCGGTGCTGTATGCCCACGCCAACCGCGTGTTGCACCTGGAAACCAACCCAGGCAACGCCCGCGCCCTGGTGCAGAAGCACGGTGAGGTGGACGTGTGGTTCAACCCGCCGCCCATCCCGATGACCACCGAAGAAATGGACTACGTGTTCGGCATGCCTTACGCCCGTGTGCCGCACCCGGCGTACGGCAAGGAAAAGATCCCGGCCTACGACATGATCCGCTTCTCGGTGAACATCATGCGTGGCTGCTTTGGCGGCTGTACCTTCTGCTCGATCACCGAGCACGAAGGCCGCATCATCCAGAACCGTTCCGAAGAGTCGATCATTCGTGAGATCGAAGAGATCCGCGACAAAGTGCCAGGCTTTACCGGCGTGATCTCCGACCTCGGCGGTCCGACCGCGAACATGTACCGCATCGCCTGCAAGAGCCCGGAAATCGAATCCGCGTGCCGCAAGCCGTCGTGCGTGTTCCCTGGCATCTGCCCGAACCTGAACACTGACCACTCGTCGTTGATCCAGCTGTACCGCAGCGCCCGTGCCTTGCCGGGTGTGAAGAAGATCCTGATCGCCTCCGGCCTGCGCTACGACCTCGCCGTGGAGTCGCCGGAATACGTCAAGGAGCTGGTCACCCACCACGTCGGTGGTTACCTGAAGATCGCCCCGGAACACACCGAGGAAGGTCCGCTCAACCAGATGATGAAACCGGGCATCGGCAGCTATGACAAGTTCAAGCGCATGTTCGAGAAGTACACCAAGGAAGCGGGCAAGGAGCAGTACCTGATTCCTTACTTCATCGCCGCCCACCCCGGCACCACCGATGAAGACATGATGAACCTGGCCCTGTGGCTCAAGGGCAACGGCTTCCGTGCCGACCAGGTGCAGGCGTTCTACCCGTCGCCGATGGCCACCGCCACCGCGATGTACCACTCGGGCAAGAACCCGCTGCGCAAGGTCACTTACAAGAGCGACGCGGTCACCATCGTCAAGAGCGAAGAACAGCGCCGTCTGCATAAGGCGTTCCTGCGCTACCACGACCCTAAAGGCTGGCCGATGCTGCGCGAGGCGCTGACCCGCATGGGCCGCGCCGACCTGATCGGGCCGGGCAAGGACCAGTTGATCCCACTGCACCAGCCGAGCACCGACAGCTACCAGAGTGCCCGTCGCAAGAACTCGACGCCGGCCGGCAGCCACAAGGTCGCGAAGGAAACGACGACCAAAATCCTCACCCAGCACACCGGCCTGCCGCCTCGTGGCAGCGACGGCAGCAACCCGTGGGACAAGCGCGAACAAGCCAAGGCCGCCGCGCAGGCGCGCAACAAGCAGGCGGCCAAAGAACGCAGTGATGCGGCCAAGGGCAAGGGCGGCAAGCCTGCGCGCAAGCCGGTCGTGCCGCGTTGATCGCAGCTTGAATATGCAAAACGCCAGCCTCGTGCTGGCGTTTTGCTTTCTAGCCGCTGAGTAGGTCGTTTGTTAAGGTGGCGCCCATTAGATCGCCATCGCGAGCAAGCCCGCTCCCACAGCTGACCGAGTTCCAGCATGAGAATGCGATCGAATGTGTGTGCGGGCTTGCTCGCGATGGCGTCAGTTCAGTCATCACCCATTTCAAGGAAGATCACCCCCATGGGCAACCCCCTGGCCGGCATCGGCATGGACTCCAACCGTTCCCAGTTCATGGCGCGCCAGCGCATCGAAAGCCAGATCAACCTGCCACGCCTGTTTGCGGCCATCGATGCCGATCCAGGTATCGTTGGCGCAGGCGTCGTATACATCGACGCCGACTTCAACGTCATTACCCTGCGCGAATTCAAGCCCATCTGCAGCATCAAGCCCAAGCGCATCATTTTGCGTGAAGCGCAGAAGTACATAGCCCCCGCGCAGTTTGCCGATCAGGTGACCAACAATCCGCGTGAGTCTCGGCTCGTGGGAGAGGCCGTCAATACGACGTTGTCTTGTGCCGGCGCGATTCTGGGTTGGGTTGTGGTGTTCAGCGGCACTGTCGCCGTACCGTTCACAGGCGGCGCGAGCCTGGTGGTGGCGGGCCTGGGCGCCACCGCTGCGGCGGCCAGTACCGCGCAGTGCGTGGTCGGAGGCATGAGAACGTTCAACGAACTCAACGACCCGACCGCCAACGACGATATGGACAACGAGGAATGGTATCGCTATGCAATGCCGGTATTGGACGCGGCCTCGCTGTTGGGCGCCGGCGCCTCTACCTTGACGACTGTTCGACTGTTGCAGGCTCGAAAAGCAACGACAGGTAGAAGCTGGTACGAGCTGTCCAAGGGTTTGACCCGCCAGCAACGTAAGGCGCTCACCAAAGAGTTGCTAAGCCTGAAAGACCCAAGCCTGAGCAATAAGCTGCTGAAGTTGCGCCAGCGCTCCGGTGAATTGGTGAAGCGCTATTCGGCGACCGAGATCAATCACGCGACTATTACGCAGATCAGGGACTCCCTCGGTGCCGCTATCGGTTTCACCGGGAGTGCTTTGTCCGGCAACATTCGAACCATTGCAGTGGGGTTGTACGAGGAGCTTGAGTGATGGTGCGCCAAGTCTCGTTAAAAGCTTTTTTGGCTGAGTATTTCCCCGCGTTTATTTGTGCATTTTTCCTTGCCTGTTTTTCCCTGTCCGCTGCCATTTCATTGGCATCCAGTACCTTTTTTCGCGGTGAACCAGAGCGAGCGCGTTACTCCTTTGTGGCGGCGGTTGTCTTGGGGCTGCTCTTGGCGGTCAGCCACTTTGTCATGATCAGGGGCAAAACCTGGGGCGTTTGGGCCATCGTCGCCTTCTACGTGGTGTGTTTTTTGATCGTATTACCGACCTATGGCTATCGGCCGCATATGGCCGCCTATGCCATTGGGTTGCTGTTTCCAATGCTGGGACTGTTGTTGCTCAACAGTAAACGCCATCGGGAAATGCGCCGTCAGCTCCTGGAAATCCGCCACCTGCGTGAAGCCATGAGCGCAAAGCACAAGGCCCGCTGACTGGGTGGTTCGCCACCCAGCCTCGCACGCTCGCTATAAATATGTGCAGCGTGTGCAGCGCAGAAGTACATTGCGCCAACGCAGTTTGCTCAACATGTCGTGAGCAATCCTCGAGAATCGCGACTGATTGGCGAAGCCGTGAATACCGGACTTTCCTGCTTGGGGGCTGTCATCAGTTGGGCTGCGATCGCCAGTGGAACAATTCTGGTGCCTTTCAGCGCCGGCGCCAGTTCCGTCATCGTTGTGGTGGGGTATGCGGCTGCCGGCGCAAGTTCGCTTCAGTGTTTCAACGGCATTGCCCGAACAGCGCTGGAAGTCGCTAAACCTGAGATTAAAGACCAGCTCGACAGTGAAGGCTGGTACCAGAATGCTTCCATTGTGCTGGACGCAGTATCCCTGGCAGGCGTGGGCGCCTCGTCCCTGACGACGGTCAAGCTGGTTAGGGCCGCCACTGCATCGACGGGTAAGAGCCTGCGTGAAGTGCTTCGCGGTTTGAATCGCCAGGAAAGAGCCAAGCTGACGAAAGAGCTGCTGAGCATCAACCATCCCAGCTTGACCGCGAAGATGCTCAAATTGAGACAGGCCTCGGGCGAACTCACCAAGCGTTTCACCCCTACGCAGCTCAAGCACAGCACAACTACCCAGATCAAAGACGTCCTGGGCGCAAGCGTTGGGTTCGGCGGGAGTGCGTACTCCGGGAACGTCAATACCATCGCGATAGGGTTGTACGAGGAAATAAGCGAATGAGCGAGTTAATGACGCTGCGAGACTTTTTCAGGCATTACTTTCTGACGTTTCTTGGCGGCGTATTCGCTGCGTACTTTTCGTTGGCGTTGGCTGTGGCGCTGGCGTTCGTCACCTATTTTCGTGATGCGCCGATGGCTCAAGTGGGACTCAAAATCATGTCTGCCGGGGCGCTGCTCATTCTGTTGACGGTCCATAGTAACTTTATGATTTTGCGGGGCCGACCCTCCTGGGTGTGGGTAATGGTCGGTATCTACGTCGCCTGTCTACTGTTTGTAGTTCCGATGGTTCAATTCCAGCCTCACAAAGTTCTTTATGGGTTGGCGCTGTTATTCCCATTGCTCGGATTATTGACACTTAACAGCAACGTTCAACGAGAGATGCGCAAAAAACTGTCCGAGATACGCCACCTGCGCCAAGCCGCAATCGCAAAGCGCAAAACCCGTTGATTGGGTAGATTCACCACCCATCCTCACACTGGCGCCACAAATGTGTGCAGCTCTTGCACCGTGGCACGTACGTTGGCGCCGTTTTGGTGCTGTACTGCACCGGGTCTTACGATAAAGCGCAATGACCGCCGCTCTGGCATAAGTCTTGCGCGCTTCGTGTCCATGCCCTGGCTCGCAGGAGGCCGCCGTGTCGATTCATGTCGCGTTGCACCACGTTACGCATTACCGCTACGACCGCGCTGTCGAACTCGGCCCGCAGATCGTGCGTTTGCGCCCGGCGGCCCATAGCCGCACGCGGATTTTGTCCTACGCGCTCAAAGTGCTGCCCGAGCAGCACTTCATCAATTGGCAGCAGGACCCTCAGGGTAATTACCTGGCGCGCCTGGTGTTCCCGGAAAAAACCGACGAGTTACGCATCGAAGTCGACCTGGTCGCCGAGATGGCGGTGTTCAACCCGTTCGACTTTTTCCTCGAACCTTACGCCGAGAAAATCCCCTTCATCTACGCCGCCGATGAGCAGCGTGAGCTGGCGCCGTACCTGGAAACCCTGCCGCTGACGCCGAAGTTCGCCGCCTATCTGGCCGCTATCGATCGTACGCCGTTGCCGGCCGTGGACTTTCTGGTAGGCCTCAACCAGCGCCTGGCCAACGACATCGGCTACCTGATCCGCATGGAGCCGGGTGTGCAGACCCCGGAATTCACCCTGGAAAACGCCTCCGGCTCGTGCCGTGATTCGGCCTGGTTGCTGGTGCAACTGCTGCGCAACCTGGGCTTGGCGGCGCGATTTGTATCGGGCTACTTGATTCAGCTGACCGCCGACGTCAAAGCCCTCGATGGCCCGTCCGGCACCGAAGTGGACTTCACTGACCTGCATGCCTGGTGCGAAGTGTATTTGCCCGGTGCCGGCTGGATCGGCCTGGATGCCACCTCCGGGTTGTTCGCCGGTGAAGGCCATATCCCGTTGGCCTGCAGTCCCGATCCCTCGTCCGCCGCGCCGATCAGCGGGTTGGTGGAACCGTGCGAGTGCGAATTTACCCACGAGATGTCGGTGGAGCGCATCTGGGAAGCGCCACGGGTCACCAAGCCTTATACCGAAGAACAATGGCTGGCGATCCAGGCCCTGGGCCGGCAGATCGACGGCGATCTGCTCAAGCACGACGTACGCCTGACCATGGGCGGCGAGCCGACCTTCGTGTCCATCGACGACCCCGACGGCGCCGAGTGGAACACCGCTGCCCTTGGCCCGGACAAGCGTCGCCTGTCCGCCGAGCTGTTCCAGCGCATGCGCAAGCACTACGCCCCCCAGGGGCTGGTGCACTTCGGCCAGGGCAAGTGGTACCCCGGCGAGCAACTGCCGCGTTGGTCGCTCAATTGCTATTGGCGGCGCGACGGCGTACCGATCTGGCACAACAGCGCGCTGATTGCCGATGAGCAACAGGATTACGGCGCCGATGGCGCGCTGGCCGGGCGCTTCCTGGCCAGCGTCGCCGAGCGTCTCAAGCTACCGGCTCGCTTTGTGTTCCCGGCCTTTGAAGACAACTTCTACTACCTGTGGCGCGAAGGCGCGCTGCCGCAAAACGTCACCGCCCAGGACCCGCGCCTGAGCGATGAGCTGGAGCGCGAACGCCTGCGCAAAGTGTTCAGCCAGGGCCTGGATAAAGTCATCGGCCACGTGCTGCCGCTGGCGCGCACGGCGGCCAATGACCGCTGGCAGAGCGGTCGCTGGTACCTGCGCGACAACCACTGCCGCCTGGTGCCGGGTGATTCGCCGCTGGGCTATCGCCTGCCGCTGGCTTCGCAGCCCTGGGTGACGGCGGCGGAATATCCCTTTGTGCATCCGACCGACCCTAATCAGGATCAACCGCCATTGCCGACCGGCGCCCAGCTGCAAAGCCACGCAGAGCCTGCGCCGAGCGATGAGCGTGTGCCAAAGGTGGACGAGTCCGCCGATTGGCTGACCCGCACCGCGCTATGCGCCGAAGCACGGGAAGGGCGCCTGTACCTGTTCATGCCGCCTCTGGAGCGTGTCGAAGACTACCTGGAGCTGGTGGCCGCCATCGAAGCCACCGCTGAGGAGTTGCATTGCCCGGTGCTGCTGGAAGGCTACGAGCCACCGTTCGATATGCGCCTGAGCAACTTCCGGGTGACGCCGGACCCAGGTGTGATCGAGGTCAACGTGCAACCGTCCGCCACCTGGGACGAACTGGTGGAGCGCACCGAATTCCTCTACGAAGAGGCTCGGCAAACCCGCCTGACCACCGAGAAGTTCATGATCGACGGCCGCCACACCGGTACCGGCGGCGGTAACCACTTCGTGCTGGGGGGCGCCACGCCCAAGGATTCACCGTTTCTGCGGCGCCCCGATTTGCTGCGCAGCCTGATCAGCTACTGGCATAACCACCCGTCGCTGTCCTACCTGTTTTCCGGCCTGTTTATCGGCCCGACCTCCCAGGCGCCACGGGTGGATGAAGCGCGTAACGATGCGCTGTATGAGCTGGAAATCGCCTTCGCACAGATGCCCGCCCCCGGTGAAGAATGCCCGCCGTGGTTGGTGGACCGCCTGCTGCGCAACCTGTTGATCGACGTGACGGGCAACACCCACCGCGCCGAATTTTGCATCGACAAGCTCTACTCGCCCGACGGCGCCACAGGCCGCCTGGGTCTGCTGGAGTTGCGCGCCTTTGAAATGCCGCCCCATGCGCGCATGAGCCTTGCCCAGCAATTGCTGTTGCGCGCCTTGGTTGCGCGCTTCTGGCGCGAGCCCTATGCACCGCCAAAACTGGCGCGCTGGGGCACCGAGCTGCATGATCGCTTCCTGTTGCCGCACTTTATCGAGCAGGATTTCGCCGACGTCATTGTCGAACTCAACGCCGCCGGCTACCCGCTGCGCGCCGAGTGGTTTGCCGCGCACCTGGCGTTCCGTTTCCCCAAGGTCGGCGACTACGCCGTCAGCGGCATCGAACTGGAACTGCGCCAGGCCCTTGAGCCTTGGCATGTATTGGGCGAGGAGGGCGCGGCGGGTGGCACGGTGCGTTATGTGGATTCGTCCTTGGAGCGCCTGCAAGTGAAGCTGACCGGTCTGCCGTCGCAGCGCTACCTGCTGACCTGCAACGGCATTCCGGTGCCGCTGCAACCGACTGGCCGTGTGGGCGAGTTTGTCGCCGGTGTGCGCTATCGCGCCTGGCAACCGGCCAACTGTCTGCAACCGACCATCCCAGTTCATGCGCCGTTGGTGTTCGACCTGCTCGATACCTGGATGCAGCGTTCGCTGGGCGGCTGCCAATACCATGTGGCCCATCCGGGAGGGCGTAATTACGACAGCTTGCCGGTGAATGCCAATGAAGCGGAAAGTCGGCGCATGGCGCGGTTCTTCCGCCTGGGGCATAGTCCAGGCAAGCTCCCGGTGCCGGCCTTGGTGGTGAACGATGAGTTGCCGATGACCTTGGATCTACGGCGTTTCCCAAAAAATAAGGAATGAACGCGAGCCAAATGTGCGAGTTGGCTTGCCGGCGATAGCGGCGTATCAGTCATCAATAATATCGACTGAGCCATGGTTATTGCAGGCAAGCCAGCTCCCACATTGGATTGCAGTGAATTTGAGTTAATCTGAGCCCCCTTTGCCCTGCCGAGCGTTACATGTCCGACTTGCTCGACCGTTACCCGCTGACCGCGGGCACTTATCACGAACTGCTCGACGACAGCGGTGCGGTGCGTGCCCATTGGCAACGCTTGCTGGATCACCTGCAACGCAGCACCCCCGCGCAACTGGCCCAGCGCCAGGCGCTGCTGACGCGGCAGATCCAGGAGAACGGCGTGACCTACAACGTCTACGCCGACCCCAAGGGCGCCGACCGCCCATGGGAGCTGGACCTGCTGCCCCATGTGCTGGCCGCCGATGAGTGGCGGCAGTTGTCGGCCGGTATTGCCCAGCGTGCGCGCCTGCTCAATGCCGTGCTCGCCGATCTCTACGGCCCGCAACGCCTGATCAAGGAAGGTTTGCTGCCGGCTGAGCTGGTGTTCGGGCATAACAACTTTTTGTGGCCGTGCCAGGGTATCCAACCGCCCGACGGTGCTTTCCTGCACCTCTATGCCGTGGACCTGGCGCGTACCCCCGATGGCCGCTGGTGGGTGACGGCCGACCGTACGCAGGCACCCTCGGGCGCCGGTTACGCCCTGGAAAACCGCACCATCGTGTCCCGCGCCTTCCCGGACCTGTACCGTGATCTGCAGGTGCAGCACCTGACCGGTTTCTTCCGCACGCTCCAGGAAACCCTGGCCCGCCAGGCGCCCAGCGACAACCAGCCGCCGCTGATCGTGCTGCTCACTCCCGGGCGTTTCAACGAAAGCTATTTCGAACACCTGTACCTCGCCCGCCAGCTTGGTTACCCGCTGGTGGAGGGGGGCGACCTGACCGTGCGTGACAGCACTGTGTTCCTCAAGACCCTCAGTGGCCTGCGCCGGGTACACGCGATCATGCGTCGCCTGGACGACGACTTCTGCGACCCGCTGGAGCTGCGCACCGACTCGGCCCTGGGCGTACCCGGCCTGCTGGATGCCGTGCGCCAAGGGAACGTGCTGGTGGCCAACGCGTTGGGCAGCGGGGTATTGGAATCTCCCGGTCTGCTCGGCTTCCTGCCGAAGATCAACGAGTTTTTGTTTGGTGAGCAACTGATCCTGCCGTCCATCGCCACCTGGTGGTGCGGTGAAGCGCCGGTGCTCGCCGAAGCCCTGGAGAAACTGCCGGAGTTGCTGATCAAGCCGGCGTTCCCGTCGCAAAGCTTCGCCCCGGTATTCGGCCGCGACTTGAACCACGAACAACGCCAGGCCCTGGCCGACCGCATGCGTGCGCGGCCCTATGCGTATGTCGCCCAGGAGTTGGCGCAACTGTCCCAGGCGCCGGTGTGGCATACCGTGGATGACCATCTGCAACACCGCGCCATTGGCATGCGTGTGTACGCCGTAGCCAGTGATGACGGTTACCGCGTGCTGCCCGGCGGCCTGACCCGTGTGGCGGCCGACGCCGATGCCGAAGTGGTGTCGATGCAGCGCGGCGGTGCGAGCAAGGACACCTGGGTGCTCGGCGAGCGTGCCGCCGGTGGTGAGCAATGGCGCGCCCAGCGCTCGATTGGCGCCCAGGACCTGGTGCGCCGCGACCCTTACTTGCCGTCACGCGTGGTGGAAAACCTGTTCTGGTTCGGCCGCTACTGCGAACGCTGTGATGACAGCGCGCGCTGGCTGCGTATCGTGCTGGCGCGTTATGTCGACGGCGACGATCCGCTGGCGTTGCAGGCGGCGGTAGAGCTGGGTGAAAACCTGCGCCTGCTGCCGGAAGAAGGCGAATTGCCCGAGCGCCTGCTCGCCGCCTTGCTCGGTGATGACTGGCCGTCGAGCCTGCGCGCCAACCTGCAGCGCCTGCAGTGGGCCGCGTCCCAGGTGCGCGGCAAGTTATCCCGGGAAAACTGGCAGGCCTTGGTAGAGCTGCAACGCGAAGCCCTGGAGCTGGAAAGCGAGACCCCGGATTTTGGCCAGTTGCTGGATTTCCTCAACCGCCTGGTGATGTCCCTCGCGGCGCTGTCCGGCTTTGCCCTGGACGACATGACCCGCGACGAAGGCTGGCGCTTTTTGATGATGGGCCGGCGTATCGAGCGTCTGCAGTTCCTCAGCAGCAGCCTTGCCGCATTCCTGCGCGGCGTGGCGGTATTCGATCAGGCCGGGTTGGACTGGTTGCTGGAGCTGGGCAACAGCAGCATCACTTACCGCTCGCGCTACCTGGCGGTGCCGCAATTGATCCCGGTGCTCGACCTGTTGCTGCTCGACGAGCAGAACCCCCATGCGGTGCTGTTCCAGCTCAAACTGGTGAACCGCACCCTGCGTCGTCTCAATGACGACTTCGGTGTGCCTCGGGAAACCGGCCTGGCTCCCTTGGTGGAGGGCCTCGCGCGTTTCGACCTGGGTTGCCTGGAAAACGCGTTGTTTGGTGAACCCAGTGTGCGCGCCGCGTTGGATGGCCTGGCCGACCTGCTGCAAGCGGTGGCCGATGAAAGCGGGCAAGTGTCGGATCGCCTGGCGTTACGCCATTTTGCCCATGTGGATGATGTCAGCCAGCAAACGGTGTCGGTGTGATGAGTGCGCGCTACCAGATTTTTCACGATACCCATTACCACTACGACAGCCCGGTGTCCCTGGCCCAGCAGCTCGCGCATTTGTGGCCGCGACCATGCGCCTGGCAGCGTTGCAGCGCGCAGCAACTGGATATCAGCCCGCAGCCGTCGTCACGCCGTGATGAGCTGGACGTCTTCGGCAACCCCATAACCCGCCTGGCCTTCGAACGGCCCCACGATGAATTGCTGGTCAACGCCGCGCTCACCGTGGAAGTGCTGGTGCGCCCGGTGCTGGATTTCCAACAGTCGCCCGCCTGGGACCAGACCCGCGACAGCCTGACCTACACCAGCCAGCCGCTGTCACCTGAGCTGATCGAAGCCTGCCGCTATCGCTTCGAATCGCCCTACGTGCACCTGAAGAAAACCTTTGTCGAGTTCTCCGAAAGCTGTTTCCCGCCCGGCGAGCCGTTGCTGCTGGGCGTGCAGGCGTTGATGGAAAAGATTTTCAGCGAATTCACCTTCGATGCCGAAGCCACCCAGGTCGCCACGCCGCTGGTGGAAGTGCTGGAGCGCCGTCGCGGCGTGTGCCAGGACTTCGCCCACCTGATGCTCGCCTGCCTGCGCTCGCGGGGCCTGGCGGCGCGGTATATCAGCGGCTACCTGCTCACCCAGCCACCGCCCGGCCAGCCACGCCTGATCGGCGCCGATGCGTCCCATGCGTGGGTCTCGGTATTTTGCCCGGTGGCGGGTTGGGTCGATTTTGATCCGACCAATAACGTGCAGCCGGCACTGGAGCACATCACCCTGGCCTGGGGCCGGGATTTTTCCGATGTGTCGCCGTTGCGCGGGGTGATTCTGGGAGGAGGGAGCCATGACCCCGAGGTGCGGGTGACGGTGATGCCGCTGGTGTAGGAGCGAGGGGGACGCCTAGTTCTTGCTCGCGAAGAACCTGAGGGCGCCGCGTTGATCCTGGCTTCCCGCGTTATCGTTGACGTTCTTCGCGAGCAAGAACTAGGCGTCCCCCTCGCTCCTACAGTAAATAATTATTCAGCCGGATCTTTTGGTGTTTCAGTCTCGTCGTTCGTTTCTTCAGCATCGACGTCCGGGTTCAGTGCGCCCGCTTCTTCGTCTGCAGCGGCTTTCTTGCGTTGCAGCTTTTCCTCTTTCTTCTGTTCCTTGGCCAAGTCTCTCTGACGTTTGGCGAAGGAGTAATTAGGTTTGGCCATGGGCGATCCTCTAGGGTCGAAGGTGAGGGTGGCGGCGCGCAGCTGCCTTGGGTCGTCATGGTAGCAGCTTCAAGGTGTGCTTGGCCTTCACTTACCGCAGGCGTAGGCGGCCAGCAGGCCGTTGAACAGTTGGTTGAGGTGCATGGCTGTGGCTCCAATGGGTGATGGGCCGATCATAGGCGGTGGGCGGCACTTTGGCTGGTTGATTGTGTCGATAGGTCTGATAGCCTAAAGTTGTATACAATTTGTTGATTCAGATCATAGGAGTCCTTGCCCGCCTCAGGCACCCTTGTCGCAATAAGCGCTTTTTAAACCCCGCCCTGGAGATTCACATGTTTGCCAAACTCGTTGCTGTTTCCCTGCTGACATTGGCCAGTGGCCAGTTGTTTGCCGCAGAGTGCAATGTCACCGTCGACTCCACTGACCAGATGTCCTTCAACACCAAGGAAATCGTGATCGACAAAAGCTGCAAGACGTTCACCGTGAACCTGGAACACTCGGGCAGCGCGCCGAAAAGCGTCATGGGGCATAACTGGGTGCTGACCAGCGCTGCCAACATGCAACCGGTTGCGACTGATGGCATGGCTGCTGGCATCGATAAGAATTACCTGAAAGAAGGCGATGACCGCATCATCGCCCACACAAAGGTCATCGGTGCCGACGAGAAAGATTCAGTGACCTTCGATGTGTCGAAACTGGCCGCCGGTACGGACTATGCGTTCTTCTGCTCGGTCCCAGGCCACATCTCGATTATGAAAGGCACTGTGGTCGTCAAGTAATCAAGCGTTCGCTCTTCCTGTAGGAGCGAGCTTGCTCGCGAAAAGCGCAATAACACCGCGTTCATCCAGAATGCCCGCGTTATCGTTGACGATCTTCGCGAGCAAGCTCGCTCCTACAGGCCTCACGGCGCAAATGGCATCACTCGCTTGTGCTCGGTCTTGCGATACGTTTCGCAGATAATCCTGAATGCTTCCTCACGCACCGGCTCACCGTGCAGGAAGGCATCGATCTCGGCATAGGTCACGCCATGTGACGCTTCGTCCGGCTTGCCTGGCGACAGGTCTTCCAGGTCGGCGGTCGGAACCTTCTCCACCAGCGACTCCGGCGCGCCAAAGTGCCGTGCAATCGCGCGTACCTGGTTTTTCACCAGCCCGCTCAGCGGTGCCAGGTCACAGGCGCCATCGCCGAACTTGGTGAAAAAGCCCATCACCGCTTCCGCCGCATGGTCGGTTCCGATCACCAGGCCCCCCGCCGCGCCAGCGATGGTGTACTGCGCGACCATGCGCATGCGCGCCTTGGTGTTGCCCAGCACGAAATCGCGCGACACTGCGGCCTTGCCTTCAAACGCCGCCACTTCATTGGCCAGGGATTTCACCGCCGGGCCGATGTTCACGGTGTGGCGCTCGTCCGGGTCGATAAAGTCCACCGACGCCTGGGCGTCGATCTCGTCGAACTGGGTTTCGTAAGGCAGGCGCACGGCGATGAATTTATACGCCTCATCACCGCTGCTGGCGCGCAGTTCGCGCATCGCGCGCTGGGCCAACAGGCCGGCGGTGAGGGAGTCGACACCGCCGCTGATGCCCAGCACCAATGCCTTGAGCCCCGAATGACGCAGGCAGTCCTGGATAAAGGCCACGCGCCGGGCAACCTCGGCCTCCAGGGCGGCCTGGTCTTTGAATGGCGCTTGCACCTTGAGCTGCTGCGCAATCTCACGCTGTACGGCTTGCATGATTCACTCCTTGCTGGATAGGGCAGGTACTTTGAAAACGTGACGCAAATAAGCGACGAAATTCGGGTCGGTGCAGTGGGTCTTGCCCGCTTCATCGGAGATCTTCGCGACGGGCTGGCCATTGCACGCGGTCATTTTAAGCACGATGCTCATCGGTTCCACCCCTGGAATATCACAGGTCAGGTTGGTGCCGATGCCAAAGCTCACATTAATGCGACCGCGCAACGCGCGGAAAATCTCCAGGGCCTTGGGCAGCGACAGGCTGTCGGAGAACACCAGGGTTTTGCTCATCGGCTCGATACCGAGCTTGTGGTAGTGGGCGATGGCTTTCTCGGCCCATTGCACGGGGTCGCCGGAGTCGTGGCGCAGGCCATCGAACAGCTTGGCGAAGTACAAATCGAAATCGCCCAGGAACGCGTCGGTGGTGATGCAGTCGGTCAGGGCGATACCCAGCAGGCCTCGGTATTCGCGTACCCAGCAGTCGAGGGCGGCGATCTGGCTGTCGATCAGGCGTGGACCGAGTTGCTGGTGGGCCATGATCCACTCATGGGCCATGGTGCCCAGCGGCTTCATATCGAACTCACGGGCCAGGTGTACGTTGCTGGTGCCGACAAAACGTCCGGGGAAGTCGTGCTTGAGCACGCTGACCACTTCTTCCTGCACCCGGTACGAGAAGCGTCGACGCGTGCCGAAGTCGGCCACTTGCAGCTCCGACAGTTCATCGCTGCTGGCATTCGCCGTCAGCCAGTCGAACTTGCGATACAACTGTTCGCGGGCCTGTTCGAGGATCACGGTCTGGTAACGGTAGCGGTTACGCACCTCGCTGACGATGGCCAGCATCGGCACTTCAAACAGGATCACATGCAGCCACGGCCCGCGCAGGCGGATAAACAACTCGCCGTTCTCGATGCCGGTCTGCACATAACGCAGGTTGAAACGGAACAGCCCCAGAAAGCGCAAAAAATCCGGCTTCATAAAGCTGATGCGTTCCAGGAACCCCAACTGGTCCGGGCTCAGGCTCAACTCGGCGAGGCGCTCGATCTGGTAGCGGATCTCCGCCAGGTACGGGCGAAGGTCTTCACTGTTACGGCAACGGAACTCCCATTCAACTTCCACATTGGGGTAGTTGTGCAGCACCGCCTGCATCATGGTCAGCTTGTAGAAGTCGGTGTCGAGCAGGTTCTGCACGATGCGATCGGCAAACACACTCTCGCTCATAACGGGAATCTCCAGACGGCACGGTGATGGGCGCCGGCCTTTACGCACAATTAAGGAAGGGCGCTAGTGGCGCATAGACCTGTAGGGTTTTGCCAGTGATTTTTTCAGTGAGCCCACTGGCACCATCGCAGACGCTTAAAGAACCTGTTCCATCATCCACTTCACAAAGTCCCGCACCTTGGGCACCTCCGCCGAATGCTCGGGGTAGGCCAGGTAATACGCATCCTGGCTTGGCATCGCGTGCTGCCAGGGGATCACCAGCTTACCCTCGGCCAACTCCTCTGCCACCAGAAACCGCGGCAACAACGCCACGCCACAGCCCACCTGCGCCGCCCGAATACACATATAAAAGGTGTCGAAACGCGGCCCGTGATAGCTGTGCTCGGTGTGATAACCCTGGTCGGCGAACCAGTCATGCCAGCCCTGGGGCCGCGAGGCGTTTTGCAGCAGCACCAGGTCGCTCAATTGCGTGGGGTCGGTGAACGGCTGCGCGGGCAGGCTTTCCGGCGCGCACACTGGCACCAGTTCTTCGCTGAACAGCTTCAGGCTCTCGGTGCCCGGGCGCGAGCCCTGGCCGAAGTAGAAGGCCATGTCGGCCTTGCCTTGCAGCAGTTCATCCGGCTCCTGTTCGTTGCACAGGTCCAGGTGGATCTGCGGATGACGCAAGCGCCAGCCCTTGAGGCGTGGCACCAGCCAGCGCGCGCCAAAGGTGTAGGGCGTGGACACGCGCAGTACTTCGGTCTCGCCACCGTACGAACGCAGGTAGTGGGTAGACATCTCCACCTGCGTGAGGATCTTGCGCACCTCCACCAGGTACAAATCGCCCGCCGGGGTCATCTGCAGGCGCCGACGCACACGGCGAAACAGCAGGTGTTGCAGCAATTCCTCCAACTGCGCCACCTGCTTGCTCACCGCGCTTTGCGTGAGGTTCAGCTCCTCGGCGGCGCGGGTGAAGCTCAGGTGACGGGTGGCGGCTTCGAAACACTGCAGGGCGGTGATCGAGGGCAAATGTCTTTTGTTCAGCACGGCATGCCTCTTTTTATGCTTTGCATGAATAAACGGAATGATATCTCGCCTAATCGTCGTTTGTTGGCAAGTCTTGGGCCAGCTACAAATAAGGCCTGGATCGCCGTGCGTGCTGCGGTGCGATTTTTTTGTGTGCAGATTGAAGGAGTGACCCATGGTTGCCGCATTGCTTGATCGTCTCGGGGTGAACCCGGCGCTGTACCAGGCGGGCAAACAGCCCGTGCATTCGCCGATTGATGGCAGCCGTATCGGCAGTGTGCACTGGGAAGGTGCCGCCGAGGTGGAGCAACAGGTCAGTCGCGCCGAGCATGCATTCGAGGCCTGGCGCAAGGTACCGGCACCACGTCGCGGCGAGTTGGTGCGCCAGTTTGGCGACGTGCTGCGCGAGTACAAGGCCGACCTCGGCGAGCTGGTGTCCTGGGAAGCCGGCAAGATCACTCAGGAAGGCCTGGGTGAAGTGCAGGAAATGATCGACATCTGCGACTTCGCCGTCGGCCTGTCGCGCCAGTTGTACGGCTTGACCATCGCCTCCGAGCGTCCCGGCCACCACATGCGTGAAACCTGGCACCCGCTGGGCGTGGTCGGCGTGATCAGCGCCTTCAACTTCCCGGTCGCGGTCTGGGCGTGGAACACCGCCCTGGCCCTGGTGTGCGGCAACGCGGTGATCTGGAAACCTTCGGAAAAGACCCCACTCACCGCCCTGGCCTGCCAGGCGCTGTTCGAGCGCGTGCTGAACACATTCAACGACGCCCCCGAATACCTCAGCCAAGTGATCATCGGCGGCCGCGACGCCGGCGCCGCGCTGGTGGATGACCCGCGTGTCGCGCTGATCAGCGCCACCGGCAGCACCCGCATGGGCCGCGAGGTGGCGCCGAAAGTCGCCGCGCGTTTCGCCCGCAGCATCCTCGAACTGGGCGGCAACAACGCGATGATCCTCGGCCCGAGCGCCGACCTGGACATGGCCGTGCGCGCCATTCTGTTCAGCGCTGTCGGCACCGCCGGCCAGCGTTGCACCACCCTGCGTCGCCTGATCGCCCACGAGTCGGTCAAGGCAGAGATCGTCACGCGCCTCAAGGCCGCTTATTCCAAAGTGCGCATCGGCCACCCGCTGGAAGGCAACCTGATCGGCCCGTTGATCGACAAGCATGGCTTCGACGCGATGCAGGATGCGCTGGAGCAGGCCTTGAGCGAAGGCGGCAAGGTGTTTGGCGGCAAGCGCCAGTTGGAAGACACCTTCCCTAATGCCTACTACGTGTCGCCGGCGATTGTGGAAATGCCGGAGCAAAGCGACGTGGTGTGCACCGAAACCTTCGCGCCGATCCTCTACGTGGTCGGCTACACCGACTTCGCCGAAGCCCTGCGCCTGAACAACGCCGTGCCGCAAGGCCTGTCGTCGTGCATCTTCACCACCGACGTGCGCGAGGCCGAGCAGTTCATGTCGGCGGTGGGCAGCGACTGTGGCATTGCCAACGTCAATATCGGCCCAAGCGGTGCCGAGATTGGCGGCGCGTTTGGCGGTGAGAAAGAGACCGGCGGCGGGCGCGAATCGGGTTCGGATGCGTGGCGCGGGTACATGCGTCGCCAGACCAACACGGTGAACTACTCGCTGGAGCTGCCGCTGGCCCAGGGCATCACCTTCGACTGATGATCGTTCCCACGCTCCGCGTGGGCATGCATCCTGTGACGCTCCGCGTCACGACCTAAAGGCGGACGCGGAGCGTCCAGGGCTACATTCCCACGCAGAGCGTGGGAACGATCAGTGGTGAGTTCATCCCGGAGTCTGGCAATGGCACTACGCGAAACATGTTTGTGGGAACACCTCACCCCCTCCCGGCCGGATCGTGCCGCGCTCAAGGGCGAGGTCAAGGTGGATGTGTGCGTGATCGGGGCCGGCATCACCGGCTTGTCGGCGGCCATTCATTTGCTGGAACAGGGTAAAAGCGTCGCCGTGCTGGAAGCCCATCGCACCGGTCATGGTGGTTCGGGGCGCAATGTGGGGCTGGTGAACGCCGGCCTTTGGATTCCTCCCGATGACATCGAAGCCGGTTTCGGCGAAGCGGTGGGCAGCCAGCTCAATCGCATGTTGGGCGCGGCACCGTCGCTGGTGTTCAGCCTGATCGACAAATACCACATCGATTGCCAATTGCGCCGCGAGGGTACGTTGCACATGGCGCACAACGCCCGTGGCGAGGCGGACTTGCGCAGTCGTGAAGAACAATGGAAGCGCCGTGGCGCACCGGTCGAGCTGCTTACCGGCCAGGCCTGCGAGCACGCCACCGGTACCAAAAAAATTGCTGCCGCCTTGCTGGATCGGCGTGCGGGCACCTTGAATCCGATGGCCTACACCAGTGGCCTGGCGCATGCTGCGGTCGGGCTGGGCGGGCAACTGTTCGACCATTCCCCGGTCACCCGATTGGAACGCCAAGGCGCGCAATGGTCGGTGCAGACCGAGAACGGTGCCGTGCAGGCTGCACAGGTCGTGATCGCCTCCAATGCCTACACCGAAGGTGAATGGACCGAACTGCGGCGTAACTTTTTCCCCGGTTATTACTATCAGGTTGCGTCGGCCCCGCTGACCGATGAGGCCGCCCGCCAGATTCTTCCCGGCGGCCAGGGATCGTGGGACACGCGCCAGGTATTGAGCAGCATTCGCCGCGATGCCGAGGGTCGCCTGTTGCTCGGTAGCCTGGGCAACGGCAGCCAGAAACCGGCCTGGTTCCTCAAGGCGTGGGCCGATCGGGTGCAGCAGCATTACTTCCCGTACCTCAAATCGGTGCAGTGGGAATACACCTGGACCGGCTGCATTGCCTTCACCCCCGATCACTTGATGCGCCTGTTCGAACCGGCGCCCGGGCTTGTGGCTGTTACCGGTTATAACGGGCGCGGCGTGACCACCGGTAGCGTGGTGGGCAAGGCGTTTGCCGACTACTTATGTCACCGGAATCCCCAGGCGTTGCCGATTCCCTTCACACCAATGCAGCCATTGGCCGGCGTGGGCCTGCGCAGTTGCCTGTATGAGGCGGGATTCTCGCTGTATCACGCCGGGCAATGCTTGAGGATCGTGATCTGATCACCGAAATACCACTCAAAAGCCTGCATTTTCTTAGCCGGCTATTAATCTGTATTGGTGCAAGTCGTAGCATTCCCGCACTGTAAATGTGCAGTTCCGTTACGTGCCTTGTAACACGTGTAGGAAGAGTCCTTTAACCAGCCGGTTCTCGGTGCGACCCATCAGGGTTGTACTTTTTTTGGCTTCGGGTTGCACCTTGGGGCGCTAGAGGGTTGCACGTACTGGCAAGCGGAGGCGAAAGGCCTGCAATAACAATGACACCGTGTCTTTTTGAAGAATAAAAACGTAATGGCACGCCGCTTGCTCTGAGCTTTCAGTGAAAGGTTTGAACGCAAGTTGTCGTGCCAAAAATCAAAAATATCGGAGCGCCACTCATGTCCCAGACGTTTTACAAGAAAGGTTTTCTGGCCCTCGCCGTTGCAACGGCGCTGGGTGTTTCTACGTTTGTTCAAGCTGATGTGAAGATTGGCGTAGCGGGGCCCATGACGGGCGCCAACGCGTCGTTCGGTGAGCAGTACATGAAGGGTGCCCAGGCGGCAGTCGATGTGATCAACAAGGCCGGCGGTATCAACGGTGAGCAGATCAAGCTGATCCCCGGTGACGATGCCTGCGAACCCAAGCAGGCCGTGGCCGTGGCCAACCGCCTGGCGGACCAGGACAAGGTGATCGGTGTGGTCGGGCACTTCTGCTCGTCCAACACCATCCCGGCGTCCGAGGTTTACGACGAAGCGGGCATCATCACCATCACCCCAGGCTCCACCAACCCACAAGTGACCGAGCGCGACCTGGGCGCCATGTTCCGCATGTGCGGCCGTGACGACCAGCAGGGCATTGTCGCCGGCGATTACATCGTCGATGTGCTCAAGGGCAAGAAAGTCGCGGTGATCAACGACAAGGACACCTACGGCAAAGGCCTGGCCGACGCCACCGCTGCTCAGTTGACCAAGCGCGGCGTCAAGCCGGTGCTGGAAGAAGGCCTCACCCGTGGCGAGAAAGACTTCAGCGCCCTGGTCACCAAAATCCGCTCACTGGGCGCCGACGTCGTGTACTTCGGCGGCCTGCATCCGGAAGCCGGCCCGCTGGTTCGCCAGATTCGTGAAGCCGGCCTCAAAGACGTCAAGTTCATGTCCGATGACGGCATCGTCACCGATGAGCTGGTTGCTACCGCCGGTGGCAAGCAGTACGTCGATGGCGTGTACATGACCTTCGGCGCCGACCCGCGCATGCTGCCGGACAGCAAGGCAGTGGTGGAAGAGTTCCGCAAGGCCGGCTACGAGCCTGAAGGCTATACCTTGTATGCCTATGCTTCCATGCAGGCGCTGGCTGCCGGCTTCAATGGTGCCAAGTCCAACAAGGGCGAAGACGCCGCCAAGTGGCTCAAGGCCCACCCGGTGCAGACCGTGATGGGCAAGAAGGAATGGGACGGCAAGGGCGACTTGAAAGTCTCCGACTACGTGGTTTACCAGTGGGACAAGGACGGCAAATACCACCAGTTGGAAAAACAGAAGTAATCCGAACTGACTGCGACCCCTGTAGGAGCGAGCTTGCTCGCGAAGAATATTAACGGTGACGCGGGCATCCTGAATGCCCGCGTCGTTCTCGGATTTTTCGCGAGCAAGCTCGCTCCTACACGGGGTGTCGCTAAGCCTCTGTTTTCCTCCAGAAGCGCCGCACACCTCCCGGTGTGCAGGTGCTCACCGCGTGAGATTGCGTTATGGATGGTATTTTCCTGCAGCAACTGGTCAACGGCCTGACCCTCGGGTCGGTCTATGGCCTGATCGCCATCGGCTACACAATGGTCTATGGCATCATTGGCATGATCAACTTCGCCCACGGCGAGGTTTATATGATTTCCGCTTACCTCGCGGCGATCAGTCTGGCACTGCTGGCTTACTTCGGCATCGAATCCTTCCCGCTGCTCATACTCGGCACCTTGATCTTCACCGTGGTCGTCACCGGCGTGTACGGTTGGGTCATCGAGCGTGTCGCCTACAAACCGCTGCGCAACTCCACCCGACTGGCTCCGCTGATCAGCGCCATCGGGATCTCCCTGATCCTGCAGAACTACGCACAGATCGCCCAGGGCGCCAAGCAACAAGGCATTCCGACCCTGCTGGCCGGAGCCTGGCGTGTCGATATCGGCAGCGGCTTCGTACAGCTCACGTACACCAAAATATTCATCCTGGTCGCCGCGTTCGCGGGCATGGCCTTGCTGACCTACATCATCAAATACACCAAGCTCGGCCGCATGTGCCGCGCCACCCAGCAAGACCGCAAGATGGCCTCGATCCTGGGGATCAACACCGACCGCGTGATCTCCTACGTGTTTGTCATCGGTGCCGCCATGGCGGCCCTGGCCGGTGTGCTGATCACCCTCAACTACGGCACCTTCGACTTCTATGCCGGCTTCATCATCGGCATCAAGGCGTTTACCGCAGCGGTACTCGGCGGCATCGGTTCCCTGCCTGGGGCGATGCTCGGCGGGATCATCCTCGGTATCTCCGAGTCGTTGTTCTCGGGGTTGATCAACTCTGACTACAAAGACGTGTTCAGTTTCTCCCTGCTGGTGGTGATTCTGATTTTCCGTCCCCAGGGCCTGCTTGGTCGCCCACTCGTGGCGAAGGTGTAAACATGTCTGCTGCCAAACCTATCGATATCAAGAAAAGTGTGGTCGATACGATCCTTGCCGGGCTGATTTCGCTGATCGTGTTCGGCCCGATTGTCGGCGTGGTGCTCGACGGCTACAGCTTCAATCTGGAACCGGCCCGCGTGGGCCTGTTGGTCGCCATCGTGATGGCCGGCCGTTTTGCCATGAGCCTGTTCCTGCAAACCCCCAAGGGCGTGAAGGTCCTGCAGGGTTTCGAAACCAGTGGCTCCGGCGTGCACGTGCTGGCGCCGGACTACAAATCGCGGCTGCGCTGGATCATCCCGGCGCTGATCGTGATTGCCATCGTGTTCCCGATCTTCGCCAACAAGTACCTGCTCACCGTGGTGATCCTCGGTCTGATCTACGTACTGCTGGGCCTGGGCCTGAACATCGTGGTCGGCCTGGCCGGCCTGCTCGACCTGGGTTACGTGGCGTTCTACGCCATCGGTGCCTATGGCCTGGCGCTGGGTTATCAATACCTGGGCCTGGGGTTCTGGACGGTGTTGCCGTTGGCGGCCATCGCGGCTGCTTTAGCGGGGTGCATACTCGGCTTCCCGGTGTTGCGAATGCACGGTGACTACCTGGCCATCGTGACCCTGGGCTTCGGCGAAATCATCCGCCTGGTGCTCAACAACTGGCTGTCGTTCACCGGTGGCCCGAACGGCATGCCGGTGCCTTCGCCGACCTTCCTCGGCCTGGAGTTCGGCAGGCGCGCGAAGGATGGCGGGGTTCCGTTCCACGAGTTCTTCGGCCTCGATTACAACCCCAACATCAAGTTCATATTCATCTACGTCGTGCTGTTCCTGGTGGTACTGGCCGTGCTGTACATCAAGCACCGCCTGACGCGCATGCCGGTCGGCCGCGCCTGGGAAGCCTTGCGCGAAGATGAGATCGCCTGCCGCTCCATGGGCCTGAACCACGTACTGGTCAAGCTCTCGGCCTTCACCATCGGTGCGTCTACGGCTGGCCTGGCCGGGGTGTTTTTTGCCAGCTACCAGGGCTTTGTCAACCCGTCGTCGTTCACCTTCTTCGAGTCGGCGCTGATCCTGGCCATCGTGGTATTGGGCGGCATGGGCTCGACGGTCGGCGTGGTGATTGCGGCGTTCGTCTTGACCGTCGCCCCGGAACTGCTGCGCAGCTTCTCCGAATACCGCGTGCTGCTGTTTGGCGTGCTGATGGTGGTGATGATGATCTGGCGACCACGTGGCCTGATCCGGATCAGCCGTACCGGTGTGACACCACGCAAGGGGGTAGCGCCATGAGCAAGGAAGTCGTCCTGTCCGTGGAACACCTGATGATGCACTTTGGTGGCATCAAGGCCTTGAGCGATGTGAGCCTCAAGGTCGAACGCAACTCGATCTTCGCCCTGATCGGCCCCAACGGCGCCGGCAAGACCACCGTGTTCAACTGCCTCACCGGCTTCTACAAAGCCAGCGGCGGCAAGATCGAACTCAATATTCGCGGCAAACAGACCGATGTGATCCAACTGCTCGGCGAGCGCTTCAAAGCGGTCGACTTCGTGTCGCCAAAAAGCTTTTTCAGCCGCTTGTACTACAAGATGTTCGGCGGCACCCACCTGGTCAACCGTGCCGGCCTGGCGCGCACGTTCCAGAACATTCGCCTGTTCAAGGAAATGTCGGTGCTGGAAAACCTGCTGGTGGCCCAGCACATGTGGGTCAACCGCAACATGCTGGCCGGCATCCTCAATACCAAGGGCTATCGCAAGGCCGAAAGCGATGCGCTCGACCATGCGTTCTACTGGCTCGAAGTGGTGGACCTGGTCGACTGCGCCAACCGCCTGGCCGGTGAGCTTTCCTATGGCCAGCAGCGCCGCCTGGAAATCGCCCGTGCCATGTGCACGCGGCCGCAGATCATCTGCCTGGACGAACCGGCAGCCGGCCTCAACCCTCAGGAAACCGAAGCCCTCAGCGCGATGATTCGCCTGCTGCGCGACGAACACGACCTCACGGTGGTGCTGATCGAACACGACATGGGCATGGTGATGAGTATTTCCGACCACATCGTGGTGCTGGACCACGGCAACGTGATCGCCGAGGGCGGGCCGGACGCGATCCGCAGCGACCCGAAAGTGATCGCCGCCTATCTGGGCGCTGACGAAGAGGAGCTTGTATGAGCGGGCCTATCCTCGAAATGAAGGACCTGGACGTGTTCTACGGCCCGATCCAGGCGCTGAAAAAAGTCTCGCTGCACATCAACGAAGGCGAAACCGTGAGCCTGATCGGCTCTAACGGCGCGGGCAAGTCCACGCTGCTGATGTCGATCTTCGGCCAGCCACGGGCCGAGTCTGGGCAGATCCTCTATAACGGCGTCGACATTACCCACAAGTCCTCCCACTACATCGCCTCCAACGGCATTGCGCAGTCGCCGGAAGGGCGACGGGTGTTCCCCGACATGACCGTTGAGGAAAACCTGCTGATGGGCACCATCCCGATCGGTGACAAGTTTGCCAGCGAGGACATGCAACGCATGTTCGAGCTATTCCCGCGGCTCAAGGAGCGACGTAACCAGCGGGCCATGACCATGTCCGGTGGCGAGCAGCAAATGCTCGCCATCGCCCGCGCGCTGATGAGTCGGCCCAAGCTGTTGCTGCTGGACGAACCGAGCCTGGGTTTGGCGCCGATTGTGGTGAAGCAGATCTTCTCGACCCTGCGCGAACTGGCCTCCACCGGGATGACCATCTTCCTGGTGGAACAGAATGCCAACCACGCGCTGCGCCTGTCGGATCGCGCGTATGTGATGGTCAACGGCGAGATTCGCCTGACGGGCACCGGCAAGGAATTGCTGGTGAATGAGGAAGTGCGCAACGCCTACCTCGGCGGGCATTAGCCATACGCTTGAACCTGTAGGAACTAGGCGTCCCCCTCGCTCCTACAGGTGTTTTGGGGTATCCACAAGCGTCCCGCCAAATTGTGGAAAACAAATCCAGCCGCCCTCCAAAGCGCGACATATAGCCGCCGCAAATCCCTGTTTTGTCACAGTTTTGACTTGTCCCCATCCGCTGTGGAACCGGCTGTGGGTAACGTGGGAGTAGCTGGCTGAAAGCCTTTAAAACCGTGGGTTACAGCGTGGCGGTTGTTTTTTGAGCAGCGACTTTTTCACGGCTTGAGCAAGGGTTTGTCAACCTGTTTAAAGACACAGGTATATGACCGCAATATGTCCGCGACGCCTGTGGATAAGTCTGTGACTAAACTCTGGAAAGACGGCCGCAGAGGCCGGAATGACTGGCCTGGAGCCATCGTCTGGTTTTCCCCTCTGTCGAAGGCCCTACATACGCCCCGGCCAAGGTCAAGCAAAAAACTTTCTAAAAGCGCTTGGAGGCCTTGTGAATAGCGGGCTGGGCTGTTTTGCAGTTGCCCCCAAAGACTGTGGGCGCAGTTGTGGATAACCTGCGTGCATATGGCTGCAGGCCACGGTTTATATAGCGTTGCTCGTTGTGGTTGAAAAATGATCAGCAGGCTGCGCACGGCTGTGTGCTTAGCGGTTGCCGCGACGGCGGCGTACGGGCATTCTGCTGGCTGTTTTTTTCCGATGCCCGCAAGGAGAACACCATGTCCAACACGCTGTTTATTACTGGCGCAACCTCAGGTTTCGGCGAGGCCTGCGCCCGCCGGTTTGCCGAAGCCGGCTGGAAACTGGTGCTCACCGGTCGTCGCGCCGAGCGCTTGAATGCTCTGGTAGCCGAGCTTTCCAAACAGACCGAAGTGCACGGCCTGGTAGTGGACGTGCGCGACCGCAAGGGCATGGAACACGCGATTGCCAACCTGCCGCCGTCGTTCGCCACCCTGCACGGCCTGATCAACAATGCCGGCCTGGCCGTGGGCACCGACCCGGCGCCCAAGTGCAGCCTCGACGACTGGGAAACCATGGTCGACACCAACATCAAGGGCCTGCTGACCACCACCAGCCTGCTGCTGCCGCGCCTGATTGCCCATGGCCGTGGTGCCGGCATCATCAACCTGGGCTCCATTGCCGGCAGCTATCCGTACCCGGGCAGCCATGTGTATGGCGGCTCCAAGGCGTTCGTGAAGCAGTTCTCGCTGAACCTGCGGTGCGACCTGCAAGGTACCGGCGTGCGTGTGACCAACATCGAGCCGGGCTTGTGTGAAAGCGAGTTCTCCCTGGTGCGCTTCGGCGGTGACCAGGCGCGCTACGACGCCACCTACGCCGGCGCCGAGCCGATCCAGCCGCAGGACATTGCCGACACGATCTTCTGGGTGATGAACACCCCGGCGCACGTCAACATCAACCGCCTGGAACTGATGCCGGTGAGCCAGACCTGGGCGGGGTTTGCGATTGAGCGTGGGGCCAAGTAAGGCCCTGGCGTTCAGCCGAAGTGAGCGAGCAGGCCCCGGTAGCAGGTCGCCAAGTGGTAAGGCGTAGTCGAGGGCATATCCCACCGGCTTACTTGCCCGCCCGCATCCAGGCATTCGTTCCAGCCTTTTGCATGCAGGAAGTGGTGTTGCAGCGCCAGCAATTGGCGCTGCAACACCGCTTCGCTGCCGGGGCGCAGGGTCAGGGCGCGCAGGTATTCGGCCTGGGCCCAGATGCGTTGAGTGCCGTCGCGTACGCTGCCGTCCAGGGCAAGCATGCCGCAGACCGCGCCGCTCAATTTATCCACACCCTTCTGCTCGGCATAGGCAAACGCCCGCGTCAACGAGGCGTGCAGCGGGGTGCCGCGCAGCACATCCGATGACTCCAGCAAAAAAAACCACTCGAACTGGTGCCCTGGCTCGAACCAGTTATCCACAGCACCCAGCGGCTTTTCCATCATCACGCCGTGCTGGCGGTCGATGAAGCGCTGCTGCATGGCCGTCGCCATGGCCAGCAACGCGGCTTGCACGTTGGCGTCTTCACGCACCGCGAGGGTGGCGAGGAAACCTTCGGCCAGGTGCATCAACGGGTTTTGCAGCGGGCCGGACGCAAGGGACGTCCAGTTGCGCTCCAGCACCGCCTCGTACAGGCCATCACCGCTGCTGAAGCGCTGGGCGACCACTTCCAGGGCGGCATTGAGCACCGACTCCACCAACGGCTCACGCACCTTGGCCCAGTAATGGGCACAGGCAAAGATGATGAATGCATGAGTGTAGAGGTCTTTGCGTGTATCCAGTGGCTGACCGGCCGGGTCGATGCTGTAGAACCAGCCGCCGTGCTCGGCGTCGTGGAAGTGCTGTTGCAGGGAACGGAACAGCATCGCCGCGCGCGCCTCGGCAAAGGTCGCGCCCGGCTCGCCGATCAGGCTGGCGAACAGGTACAGCTGGCGGGCGCAGGCCATGGCGCGGTAGCGCTGTGGGGGCAAGGGCCGGTGATCGGCGTCCAGCGCTTCATAGGGCAACGCCAGCTCGGCGTTCCAGCCCGGGCCTTGCCAGAGTGGCACGATCAGGCTGTGGAAGTGCGTGAGCACGGTATTCAAAGAGGGCGGGGAAGCGATGGGCATTGGCTGGCGTCGTCACGGCAGGGGCGTAGGCGCGCATGGTAGCAGAGGGGCAGCTTTAAGTTGTGGGCTGCAAGCGGCAAGTAAGAGCCGTTCGGCTTTTACTTGCCGCTTGCGACTGTCAGCTGGCGAGCAGCCACACCCCAGTCGCCGCCGAAGCTGCCCCGGCAACTCGCACCAGCGGCGCAGCAGCTGTCGGCAGGAAGCGCACCAGTGCATAACCGGCCGCATGCAGCGCAGCTGTCGCGCCGACAAACCCGGCGGCATATGCCCAAGGGCTGGACATGTCCGGCAGCTCCAAACCATGCGCCACGCCGTGGAACAGCGCGAACAACGCCGTCGCGCCCACCGCCATGAACAACGGCGGACGCACCACCAAGGCCACCGCCAGGCCCAGGGCCAGCACCGAGGCGGCAATCCCGCTTTCCAGTGCCGGCAACGCCAGCCCCTCAAAGCCCAGCACGCCGCCGATCAGCATGGTGCCCACAAAGGTGCACGGCAGTGCCCAGCGGGCGGCGCCTTTTTGCTGCGCGGCCCACAGGCCGACCGCGACCATGGCCAATAAATGATCAAGGCCCCCCAGTGGGTGGCTGATACCCGCCACCAGGCCGTTATCACCGTGGCCGGGGTGGGCGAAGGCCAGGGTCGGGACGAGCAGCAGGGCTGCGGCCGCGAAGAGTTTATTGAGGCTCATGGACAGGTTCCTTATGGGTTGATCAGGCGGCGGTCAGCAGGCCTTGACGTTCGATAAAGGCGACGATGTCGTCCAGGCCGACGCCGGTTTTCTGGTTGCTGAACACAAAGGGTTTGCCGTTGCGCATGCGCTGGGTGTCGCTGTTCATCAGTTCCAGCGAGGCACCGACCAGCGGCGCCAGGTCGATCTTGTTGATCACCAGCAGGTCGGATTTGCAAATACCGGGCCCGCCTTTGCGCGGCAGCTTGTCGCCGGCGGACACATCGATCACGTAGATGGTCAGGTCCGACAGCTCCGGGCTGAAGGTGGCCGATAGGTTATCCCCGCCGGACTCCACCAGGATCAGGTCCAGGCCCGGGAAGCGGCGGTTGAGCTGGTCCACGGCTTCGAGGTTGATCGAGGCGTCTTCACGAATCGCCGTGTGCGGGCAGCCGCCGGTTTCCACGCCAATGATGCGTTCCGGCGCCAGGGCCTCGTTGCGCACCAGGAAGTCGGCGTCTTCTCGGGTGTAGATGTCGTTGGTTACCACCGCCAGGTTGTAGCGATCGCGCAGCGCGAGGCACAGGGCCAGGGTCAGGGCTGTCTTGCCGGAGCCCACCGGGCCGCCGATGCCGACGCGCAGGGGTTGTGTGTTCATTTGTTTTTTCTCCTAGGAACGGAACAGGCGGCTGTACTGGCGCTCATGGGCCATGCACGCCAGGGACAGGCCGAACGCGGCGCTGCCGAAATGGTGGGGGTCGATGCGGCCAGCGTCCTGCTGGGCGTGTTGCAGCAGAGGCAGCAGTTCGCTGGTCAGGCGCTGGGCGGCTTGCTGGCCCAGCGGCAGGGTTTTCATCAGTACCGCCAGTTGGTTTTCCAGCCAGCTCCAGAGCCAGGCGGCGAGGGCGTCATCCGGGCTGATGGCCCAGGCGCGTGCGGCCAGTGCCCAGCCCAACGCCAGATGCGGTTCAGCGCGTTGTGCGAGGAAGCCACGGGCGGCGTCGTCCAGTTCCGGCAGGCCAGTGAGCAATTGTTGCAAGGAGTAGCCCATTTGCCGGCTCTCCTGATACAGCTCGCGGGTTTCGCGGCTGGCGTGGTGTTCATCGCACAGGCGAGCCAGTTGCGGCCAGTCCTGTTCGGCGGCGGCGCGGCAATGGGCGAGTAGCAGCGGCGCTTCGAAACGCGCGAGGTTGAGCAGCAACTGGTCGCTGATCCAGCGCCGGGCGCTGGCCGCATCGTTGACGCGAGCATGCTCCACGGCCATTTCCAGGCCCTGGGAATAGCTGTAGCCGCCAATCGGCAATTGCGGACTGGCCAGGCGCAACAGCGCCCAGGCTGGGTTCATAACCGCACGCCGAACTGGTGCAGCTTGGGCGGGTAGTTGAAGTCTTCGTCGCCGTGGCGCGAATGATGGTGGCCACCGCCATAGGCGCCGTGCTCGGGTTGGAATGGCGCTTCGAGGGTTTCGGTCTGCGCGCCCAGTTGTTCCAGCATTGCCTTGAGCACGTAGTCGTCCAGCAACCGCAACCAGCCGTCCCCCACTTGCAAGGCCACATGGCGGTTGCCGAGGTGATAGGCCGCGCGGGTCAGTTCAAAGGCGCTGCTGCAGGTCACGTGCAGCAGTTGTTCAGGGCGGGCGCAGACGCGTACGACACGTCCGTCTTCGGCCTGTAGAAATTCACCATCGTGCAACGGCGGCTGGCCGCGCTCCAGAAACAGGCCGACGTCTTCACCGTCGGCACTGAAACAGCGCAGGCGACTTTTGCTGCGCGCTTCGAAATTCAGCAGCAACTCGGCGGCCCAGAGGGCTTGGGGGGCGATACGACGGTGGATCACCAGCATCAGGAAGCTTCCAGCTATGAGCGATGCAGGAGCTAGAGCAAGGGCCTTGCCAACCCCAGCGATGAGTAGGAAATGCCTGACAGGGTGCGCGCTGACGCCACTAAATAGGGCGTAGGGCGATTTTTTGTGTGCGCCAATATGGTGCGCTGCGCGCCCTGTCGCACCCCTGACGGGCACTTTCGGATGTTTCCTACGCCGACCCAGGATTTGACCTTCGAGACGTTACGAGCTGTGTCATTAGGCTATGCGCCGTGTTTAATTCACTGCGACGTTTCTCATGTTCAAGTCATTTTTTTATGCGTTCATTGTCGGGCTGTCTTTCGTTGTTGCCTCAGCCTCGGCCAACCTTCAGTCCACTGCTTCTTTTAATGCCTCCCGCAAAAACGCCTCCATCGACGATGTAGTCGATCGCGCCCATCAGTTGTTGGGCACCCCTTACAAGTGGGGTGGGACCTCCATCACGCAGGGTTTCGATTGCAGCAGCTTCCTGGTCTACCTGTTCAAGACCGAAGCCAATATCCAGATACCGCGCACCACGGCGGCGATGCACCGTTCAACGGCACCGACCATCAAGCGCGCGGCGCTGAAGCCAGGGGATGCGGTGTTCTTCAAAGGCAATGGGCGTGGCCGGGTTAGCCACGTGGGCCTGTACATCGGCGAGGGCAAGTTCATTCATTCGCCGCGCACTGGCAAAAGCGTGCGTGTCGACTCGCTGAGCAATAGTTACTGGAATAAGCACTACACCACCGCCAAGCGCTTTCACTCGGCGGGCTGACCGGCTCACTCGGTGCTGCCCAGGCCCTGCCAATGCTTGAGGCCGATAAAGATAAAGCGCAATTGCTGGGTGATTTTCGCTTGCGGCGTGAGGTGCGCGGGCAGGGCCTCTGCCGGTGGGTCGATGATATCGGGAAGGGTGGCGAACACGCTCTTGACGATCAGGTCCGCCATCACGTGCAGGCCGTCGGCGTTCAGGTGCTGCAGCTTGGGCATCAGCGTCAGGTCGGCCGCCAGGTCGCGAGTGATGTCTTCGCGCAAGGCGCCGATGGCTTGGCGCACAGCCAGGCAACCGCCGTATTGTTCACGAGCCAGGAACAGGAATTGCGAACGGTTGGCCGAGACCACATCCAGAAAAATCCGCACGGACGCATCGATAATGCCGCCCATCACGAACTCGTTGTGACGCACCAGGCGAATCGTGGCGCGAAAGGTCTGGCCGACTTCGCTCACCAACACGAGTCCAAGCTGGTCCATATCGGCAAAATGGCGATAGAAACCGGTGGGAACAATGCCAGCCGTCTTGGCCACTTCACGCAGGCTCAGGCTGCCAAACCCACGACCACACTCCATCAGGTGCCGGGCGGCGTCCATGAGGGCGAGGCGGGTCTGTTGCTTTTGTTCGGCGCGGGGCAGCATGGGCGGGCTGGCTTTGTTGGCGAGTACAGCGACGCACTCTAGCAAAACAGCGTCATTGGCGTCGAACTTGGTGGGGAGGCGGGGGCAGTTATCAGGCGGCGAATGCTACAAAAAGTCAAAAGCCCGATCGGCTGATCGCAATGCCGTTCAGTTAAGCGAAAGTGATTCACTGTAGGAGCGAGCTTGCTCGCGAAAAACGCCCAGGCAACGCATTCATTCTCGATAAGCGCGTTGGCCCTGAGTTCTTCGCGAGCAAGCTCGCTCCTACAAAAAGCCTTAACTGAACGGCATTGCGATCGGCTGATCGGGCTTTTTTCTGGGCCGCCATTGGGTTAGCTCTGTGCTTGATGCAGTTCTTCCAGGCGATCGGCACCGCCTTCGGCAACGGCATTGCGCTCCATCAGGCGATCAGCGCCGCCTTCAACCAGACCTTTCTGTTCCAGGCGGTTGCGGCCGTTTTCGGTCACGCCTTCGGCGTAAGCGCGTTGGTTGGCGCGGTCCGAACCGTTTTCAGCAACAGCGCCTTTGGCGTAGTCACGGTTTTCATCTTCTTGCGAACCGCTGCGAGCCAGGGTCTGGTTGAAGGAAGCGGCGTCGGCTTTGACTTGTGGGGTGACCTGTTCAGCGGCTGGCAGGGCAAAGGCACTGGAAGCCAGGATGGACAACAGGACGGTAGCGAGTACTTGGCGTTTCATGATCGTTGCTCCTTGGGAGGGCGATAAAGTGGGTACGGAGCCAATGCTACTCTTGATAAGTCGATATAAAAGTTCATAAACGCAATGGTAATAATCAACGGAATTGATTGTTCGTGGCGAGGGCTCTAGATTGCACCTCTCAAGCACGCGGGTTTGCACTGTGGTGGGTATTTTCGACACGAGCTTGGGTAACAATGGTGCGTCGCTGCGGTTGGAATCTGTCGGTTTGGTCAGGAAAAACGCTTTTTTCGGTTAAATCAGCGAACTGGTTAAACCCCCGCTCGGTTTACCAGTCGTAGTTTTATAAGCTGTCCTCATGGCTGTAACCCAGCCAGTCGTATTCAGGAGTCCTGTGCAATGACGCGCACTCGCAAAATTGTCGTTTGGAGCTGCGCCAGCTTCGCTGTGTTAATCGCTGTAGTCGTACTGATCCTGGTGTTTTTTGACTGGAATCGCATCAAACCCCCACTCAATGCCAAGGTTTCCGAAGAGCTGCACCGCCCGTTCGCCATTAATGGCAACCTGGCTGTGGTGTGGCAGCGCGAGCCCGATGAAGGCGGCTGGCGTGCCTGGGTGCCGTGGCCGCACGTGATTGCCGAAGACCTCACCCTGGGCAATCCCGACTGGTCGAAAAAACCGCAGATGGCCACGCTGAAAAAAGTCGAACTGCGTATTTCGCCCCTGGCGTTGCTGGGGCAGCGCGTGGTGATCCCGCGTATCGACCTCACCGAACCGAGTGCCGAGTTGCAGCGCCTGGCCGATGGTCGCGCCAACTGGACGTTCACCTTCGACCCCAAGGACCCGAACGCCGAACCCTCCAGTTGGGCGGTGGACATCGGTGCCATCGGCTTTGACAAGGGCCACGTCACGCTCGACGACCAAACCCTCAAGACCCAGCTCGACGTCATCATCGACCCGCTGGGCAAACCTATTCCGTTCGCTGACATCGTCGGCGACGCCGATGCCAAAAAGGCCTTGGAAAAAGGCTCCAAGCCCCAGGACTACGCGTTCGGCCTCAAGGTCAAAGGCCAGTACCACGGCCAGAAGCTCGACGGCACCGGCAAGATCGGTGGTCTGTTGGCCCTGCAGGACGCGGCAAAGCCGTTCCCGCTGCAGGCCCAGATGAAGATCGCCGACACCCGCATTGCCGTGGCCGGCACTCTCACCGACCCGCTCAACCTTGGCGCCCTCGACCTGCGTCTGCAGCTGTCCGGCAGCAGCCTGGCCAACCTCTACCCGCTGACCGGCGTCACGTTGCCTGATTCGCCGGCCTATGCCACCGACGGTCACCTGATCGCCAAGCTGCACGAGGCCAGCGGTGCGTCGTTCCGCTACGAAAACTTCAACGGCAAGATCGGCAACAGCGACATCCATGGCGACCTCGCCTACGTCGCCAGCCAGCCCCGGCCCAAGCTCAGTGGCGCGGTGGTGTCCAACCAACTGCTGATGACTGACCTGGCGCCCTTGATCGGTGCCGACTCCAACGCCAAGCAAAAGGCCCGTGGCGGCGAAAGCAAGCAACCGGCGAACAAGGTACTGCCGGTGGAAGAGTTCCGCACCGAACGCTGGCGCGAAATGGATGCCGACGTGGAGTTCACTGGCAAGCGTATCGTGCACAGTGCCGACTTGCCCTTCACTGACCTCTATACACACCTGGTGCTCAACGACGGCGAATTGAGCCTGGAACCGCTGCGTTTCGGCGTGGCCGGCGGCAAGCTCGATGCGCAAATTCGCTTGAACGGTCGCACCACGCCCATGGAAGGCCGCGCCAAGCTGACCGCGCGCAACTTCAAGCTCAAACAGCTGTTCCCGACGTTCGAACCGATGAAAACCAGCTTTGGTGAACTCAATGGTGATGCGGATATTGCCGGGCGCGGTAACTCCGTGGCGGCATTGCTGGGCACCTCCAACGGTGACCTGAAGATGCTGATCAACGACGGTGCCATCAGCCGTGGCCTGATGGAAATCGCCGGGCTCAACGTGGGCAACTACGTGATGGGCCGCCTGTTCGGCGACAAGGAAGTGAAGATCAACTGCGCGGCGGCAGACTTCGGCATCAAGACGGGCCTGGCGACCACGCGGCTGTTTGTGTTCGATACCGAGAACGCCATTGTCTACATCGATGGCACCGCCAACATGACCACCGAGCAGTTGGACCTGACCGTTACCCCTGAATCCAAAGGCCTGCGCCTGTTCTCTTTGCGCTCGCCGTTGTATGTCAACGGGCCTTTCATCAAGCCCAATGCCGGTGTGAAAGCCATTCCCCTGGCGCTGCGCGGCGCGGGCATGGTGGCGCTGGGTGTGATCGCCGGTCCAGCCGCGGGGTTGCTGGCGCTGGTGGCGCCGAGTGGCGGTGAGCCGAACGAGTGCGCGCCGTTGTTGCAGCAGATGAAGGAAGGCAAGGCGCCGAAGACTGTGAAAGGCTAATTTCCTGGCTTTTGTTGTGCGCGTGCTTGTCGGTGTTCAGTCACTGAAAATCAGCCAATACAGGACGCAAAAAAGGGGTGAGCGGTATTAACCCGCTCACCCCTTTGCAGGCGGCGCTTTACAAGCTTTCGAGAATGTCCGCCATATCGTCCGCATGCTCTTCTTCCTGAGCGAGGATCTCTTCAAACAGGCGGCGCGTGGTCGGGTCTTTATCGCCAATGTACTGGATGATTTCACGGTAGCTGTCCACGGCAATCCGCTCGGCCACCAGGTCTTCGTAGACCATCTCCTTCAAGCTGTTACCCGCTACATATTGGGCGTGGGAGTTTTTCGACAGCAGGTCGGGGTTGAACTCCGGTTCGCCACCCAACTGCACGATACGCTCGGCCAGTTTGTCGGCGTGCTCGGCTTCCTGGGTGGCGTGCTCAAGGAACTCCTGTGCGGCGACCGCGGCTTTAACGCCGCTGGCCATGAAGTAGTGACGCTTGTAGCGCAGCACGCACACCAGCTCGGTAGCCAGTGAGGCGTTGAGCAGGCGGATGATTTCTTCGCGGTCGGCGTCATAGCCCTCGGTCACGGCACCGTTTTCGACGTTCTGGCGGGCGCGGCTGCGCAGGGTCGCAACGTCGGTCAAATTTGCTTCAGTCATCTCAATCTCCTGGGGCTAATCCGGGTTACGCCACGCTCTGTCGGCGTGATCGCTCCAAGTTGTGAGTACCGGGCCGCGCAAAAAGTTTTATCGAATTTACCTCGCGCGTCACGAGCCCGACTTGCGGCTGGGCTAGGCTGCAGGGCATCAAATGGGTTTGGGGGGCGCTCGCTTTATGCCGCAGTCGTTGGCTACACGTTATCCGCTGGTATTAGTGCCCGGCATGCTCGGGTTTGTGCGCGTCGGGTTCTTCCCCTACTGGTACGGGATCGTCCCGGCGTTGCGCGCCGGCGGGGCCCAGGTCTTCCCGGTACAGGTGGCGCCGCTCAACTCCAGTGAAGTGCGTGGCGAGCAGTTACTGGTGCAGATCGAGCGGATTCGCCTGGAAACCGGCGCCGCCAAGGTCAACCTGATCGGCCACAGCCAGGGCGCGCTGACGGCGCGTTATGCCGCGGCGAAACGACCGGAGTGGGTGGCGTCGGTCACCTCCGTGGCGGGGCCTAATCAGGGTTCGGAGCTGGCGGACCATATCCACACCCACTACCCCAGCGACGGCGCCAAGGGCCGCATCATGAGTGCGCTGTTTCACCTGGTCGCCTGGGTGATGAGCGTGCTTGAGACCGGCTATCGCGGGCCGCGTTTCAAGGCGGATCTGCAGGCCTCGCACCTTTCCCTCACCAGCGCGGGCGTGGCGTTGTTCAATCGCCAATACCCCCAGGGGTTGCCCGACTCGTGGGGCGGGCAGGGCGCGGAGGTGGTCAACGGCGTGCGCTATTACTCGTGGTCCGGCACCTTGCAGCCAGGCATCACCGACCGTGGCCGCAACCTGTTCGACGGTACCCACCGCAGCTGCCGCTTGTTCGCCCGCAGCTTCGTGCGCGAAAAGGGCCAGTGCGACGGCATGGTGGGGCGCTGCAGCTCACACCTGGGCACGGTGATTGGCGATGACTTTGCCCTGGACCACTTCGACATTGTCAACCAATCCATGGGCCTGGTGGGCAAGGGCGCCGAGCCGATTCGCCTGTTTGTCGAACATGCCCATCGATTGAAAGCGGCGGGGGTTTAAGCCCTGCGGCGTACCGGCGTGGTCCAGCGCTCCGACAAAATCACCCCACCCAAGGTCAGCAAGCCGCCCACCAGGTGGTACAGCGCCAACGCTTCCTTCAACACCAGCGCTGCAATCAGCGCGGTAATCAACGGCAGCAGGTTGAAAAACAGCGTGGTGCGGCTGGGCCCCAGGGTCTTGACCGAGTGCATCCACGCCAGCGGCGCCAGCATCGACGCCAACAGGCACGCGTACAGCACCAGCGGAATATTCGCCCAACCCAGGCCCACTTTCGCCGAGCACACAAACAGCGGAAACAACACCACCACGGCCACCAGTATTTGCAGATACAGCAGCACCAAGGGCGGCAGGCGCAATTGCCATTTTTTCAGCAGGGTGCTGTAGACCGCGTAGGCCAGCGTCGCCACCAGCATCATGCCGTCGCCCAGGTTCACCCCATGCTGCAGCAAGGCGCCCAGGCTGCCGGCGGATACCACCACGACCACGCCCGCAAACGAAAGCGCCGCGCCGGCCAGAGCGCCGAAGGTGAGGCGCTGGCCGAGGCTGATGATCGCCGCCGTCAGCGCCATCAACGGCATCAGTGACAGGATGATGCCCATGTTGGTGGCGCTGGTCAGTGTGGCGGCGTAGTACGCCAGGCTCTGGTACACCGCCATGCCCAGCACGCCGAGGGTAAAGATCTTGCCCAGGTTCGGGCGAATCTGTGCCCAATGGGCGATCACCGGCTTGAGCATGAACGGGGTAAACAACAACGCTGCCAGCAGCCACCGATAAAAGCCGATTTCCGCAGGGAAGATCGAGCCCACCGCCAGTTTGTTGATCACGGTGTTGCCGGCCCAGATAAAAATGGCCAGCAAGGGATACGCGTATTGCATGACATCGCCGTACAGAGGAATGGGCGGGGATTATCCTCTCTTAGTCGGAATGTGTAACAGGATTTGGCTACACTTTCGGCAGGCCGCGCCCCTCGGCGCGCAAACAGGGAGAAAACTCCATGAAGATGCTGCGTATTCCGTTGTTGATGATGGGCCTGCTGCTGTGTTCCCAAGGCTTTGCCGCCACCGCCCAGCAAAACAAAATGACCACCTGCAATGCCGAAGCCACCACCAAGACGCTCAAAGGCGACGAGCGCAAGGCCTTCATGAAAACCTGCCTGTCGGCCCCGGCCGCCAACGATGCCAAGACCCTGACGCCGCAACAGCAGAAAATGAAGGATTGCAACGCATCGGCGAAAACCAAAGCGCTGACCGGCGATGCACGCAAAACCTTTATGAGCACCTGCCTGAAGAATGGATAGCCCCAGGCCCTGGAAGGCTGCGACACTCGCACACAGCCCCCTGTAGGAGCGAGCTTGCTCGCGAAGAACGCAATTACCCGCGTTTATTCAGAATAAACGCGTTATCTTTGGCGACCTTCGCGAGCACGCTCGCTCCTACACATCCTTTAACGCCGTTCGTTTTGAGGCTGTATGCCAACGTTTTCTCAGCGTCATGTGTTGTTGCTCGCCAGCTACATCATCATTTTCGGCGGTTTGCTGCTGGTACTGCCGCTGAAACTACTGCCCAGTCTGCTGGCCGGCCTGTTGGTCTATGAACTGGTCAACATGCTCACCCCCCAACTGCAACGGCTGATCGAAGGCCGCCGCGCGCGCTGGCTGGCGGTGGCCTTGCTTGGCACCCTGATCGTCAGCGTGCTGGCCCTGATTTTCGCCGGTGCCATCAGTTTCCTGCTTCACGAAGCGGAAAACCCAGGGGCCTCCCTCGATAAATTCATGGGCGTGGTCGACCGTGCACGGGGCCAATTGCCGCCGTTCCTCGACGCCTACCTGCCTGCCAGCGCCGCCGAGTTCCGCGTGGCCATCGGCGACTGGTTGAGCAAGCACCTGAGCGAATTGCAACTGGTGGGCAAAGATGCCGCGCACATGTTCGTCACCCTGCTGATCGGCATGGTGCTCGGCGCGATCATCGCCCTGCAACGCATCCCCGACCTGACCAAACGCAAGCCCCTGGCCGCCGCGCTGTTCGATCGCCTGCACCTGCTGGTCCAGGCCTTTCGCAATATCGTTTTCGCCCAGATCAAGATCGCCGCGCTCAACACCGCCTTTACCGCCGTGTTCCTGGCGGTGGTGCTGCCGCTGTGTGGCATTCACCTGCCGCTGACCAAAACCCTGATCGTGCTGACCTTCCTGCTCGGCCTGCTGCCGGTGATCGGCAACCTGATGTCCAACACCCTGATCACCATCGTCGCGCTGTCGCTGTCGATCTGGGTGGCGGTGGCGGCACTGGGCTATTTGATCGTGATCCACAAGGTCGAGTACTTCCTCAATGCGCGCATCGTCGGCGGGCAGATCAGTGCCAAATCCTGGGAACTGCTGCTGGCAATGCTGGTGTTTGAAGCCGCATTTGGTTTGCCGGGGGTGGTGGCGGGGCCGATTTACTATGCGTATTTGAAGAGTGAATTGAAGCTTGGCGGGATGGTTTGACGCAGTGACCTACCGATAGGCAAGGGCAGCAGCGGGTGCTTGGAGGGCGGGTTAACTCGTACAGACCTGTTGCTTTTGACAGTAGACAGCGTTTTTCGTAGCTGGTCAGCTATCCGACAGAGGAGTTGGCGGTGCCGACTCTATTGGCTGGGAGAGTGATCATGAGTGAAATCAAGCTGAGCGATGAAAGCAAAGTGATTGACGTGTTAAAAGATCCGAAAAAACCGGTGGTACTGGCGTTTTTGGGCAACCTGACCACGTCAAATGGGATGGAGTCGGCAAGTGGCAAGATGAAGACGGTGATGGAGGCGTTGGCGGGGGATGGTGCGTTAAACGGCGCCGAGTTTCTGATCAAACATTTTGACGCCGACGGTGTCATCGAGAAGCTTTACGATGTGCAGTCGGGGCCGACTACGCTGCTTCTGCAGACTAAAACGATCGTGGGTCACCACACGCAGGGCTGGATGACGCAAGCGATTAAAGATGAGTTCCATCTCTGACTGCCTGATCGTTCCCCGCCCAGGGGAACGATCAACACGGGTCGATCAGCAGCCGTAGCGCTTGCTGGCCTCAATCGCCAACCCGCTGCCGATACTGCCAAAGATATTCCCTTCCACGTGCCGCGCATTCGGCAGCATCGCCGAGATGCTGTGGCGCAAGGCCGGAATGCCGCTGGAGCCGCCGGTAAAGAACACCGTGTCCACCTGCGCCACGCTCACCGAGGCGTCGTTGAGCAACTGCGTCACGCTGTTGCGCACGCGTTCGAGCAAGGCGTCGATGGACGACTCGAACAACGCCCGGCTCAGGTCGACGCTCAGGCCGGCTTCGATACGGTCCAGCGGAACGTGGCGGTTGTCTTCGTGGGTCAGCTGGATTTTGGTCTCTTCCACTTCCATCGCCAGCCAGTGCCCGGCGCGTTGTTCGATCAGCTTGAACAGGCGGTCGATGCCGCCGGTGTCCTCGATGTCGTAGCGCATGCTGCCCAGGGCCAGCTGGGATTTTTGCGAGTACACCGAGTTGATGGTGTGCCAGGTGGCCAGGTTCATGTGGTGGCTGGTGGGCATGTAGGCGCCGCTCTTCATGCGGCTGCCATAGCCGAACAGCGGCATCATGCCGGCCAGCGAGAGCTGTTTGTCGAAGTCGGTACCGCCGATGTGCACGCCGCCGGTGGCGAGGATATCGTCGTGGCGGTTGTCGTTGTGACGACGGTCCGGCGACAGGCGCACCAGGGAGAAGTCCGAGGTACCGCCGCCGATGTCGACGATGAGTACCAGCTCTTCCTTTTCGATGGTGGACTCGTAGTCGAAGGCCGCCGCGATGGGCTCGTACTGGAACGAGATGTCCTTGAAGCCGATCTTGCGCGCCACGTCGACCAGGGTGTTTTCGGCTTCCTGGTCGGCCATCGGGTCGTCATCGACGAAGAACACCGGGCGGCCCAGCACCACTTCTTCGAACTCTCGACCGGCGGTGGCCTCGGCGCGGCTCTTGAGCTGGCCGATAAACAGCGCCAGCAGGTCGGTGAACGGCATGGCCGTGCCCAATACGCTGGTGTCGTGCTTGATCAGCTTGGAGCCCAGCAGGCTCTTGAGCGAGCGCATCAGCCGGCCTTCGTAGTTTTCCAGGTATTCGTGCAGGGCCAGGCGACCGTACACCGGGCGGCGTTCCTCGAAGTTGAAGAACACCACCGACGGCAATGTGATCTTGTCGTCCTCCAGCGCGATAAGCGTCTCCTCGCCGGGGCGGATCCAGCCGACGGTGGAGTTGGACGTGCCAAAGTCGATGCCGCAGGCACGAGCTGGGGATGGGTTGTTCATGTCTATCGGGTTCCGGTCGGAAAACGGCCGCGCAGTGTATGCCAGTCGAAGGCGGATGCGTAGGCCGACCATCTGTTAAATCGCGCTTGAAAGTCGGCGATTTGCCCCCACATCAGGTGCATACGGCTAGCGCCGATAACACTTTGACGCAACCCCAGGCCACAAGACTCTACAAGTGCAAAGCAGCGCACGTTGTGACCCGGGCTGTGCGATCTCGATTGAGGATGGTAAACCGCCGATGGATTTCAAAGACTACTACAAGATTCTGGGTGTCGAGCCAACGGCCGATGACAAGGAAATCAAGGCCGCCTATCGCAAGCTCGCGCGCAAATATCACCCGGACGTAAGCAAGGAGAAAGACGCCGAAGCCAAGTTCAAGGATGCGTCCGAAGCCTACGAGGCGCTCAAGAGCGCCGACAAGCGCGCCGAGTACGACGAACTGCGCAAATACGGCCAGCACGGCCAACCGTTCCAGGGGCCGCCGGGCTGGCAGAGCCGTGGCGGCTTTGGCGGCGGCCAGGACGCGGGGGATTTCTCGGACTTCTTCAGTTCCATCTTCGGCGCGCGCGGCGACGCCTTTGGTGGCGGCCAGCGCCGCCCGACCGGGCGCAAAGGCCAGGACGTGGAGATGCAACTGTCGGTGTTCCTGGAGGAGACACTGTCCACCGAGTCCAAGCAGGTCACCTTCCAGGTGCCGCAATACGACGCCATGGGCCGGCACGTCAGCAACACCACCAAGAGCCTGAACGTGAAGATCCCCGCCGGCGTGGCCGACGGCGAACGTATCCGCCTCAAAGGGCAGGGCGCGCCAGGTGTGGGCGGCGGGGCCAATGGCGATCTGTACCTGATCGTCAAGTTTGCGCCGCACCCCAAGTTTACGGTGGAAGGCGAAAACCTGGTGATCACTTTGCCTCTGGCGCCATGGGAATTGGCGTTGGGTGCGGAAGTCGCCGTGCCGACCCTGACCGGCAAGATCAACCTCAAGGTGCCGGCCGGCAGCCAGAACGGCCAGCGCATGCGCGCCAAGGGCCATGGTTTGCTGAACAAGGCCGGGCAGCGCGGCTTCCTGTATGTGGAGCTCAAGGCGGTGATGCCCAAGCAGGCGGACGACGAAACCATCGCCCTGTGGCAGGCGCTGGCGAAAAAGGCCAATTTCAACCCGCGCGAGCACTTCTGAGCCACGCCGTGTGTAACGGCTAAATAGTTACAACCCGCGCCCGGCACGCGCCCGATAGGTTGATACCTTGTTCTTCTTCCAAGGTATCCACCGATGAGCGAGCCACTTGTTGTCGCCCCTGATTTCCCCATGTCGGGAGAGCAGGGACGGCACTACGAATTTATCAAGAACGCCATTCCTGCCTGCCTGACCAGCGCTGCGCCCCAGCGACGTATGGCGCTGCAGCAAACGCCCTCGACAATCCCCGACTGGTACGCCGCCGCTACCGCCGAGCAACGCGAGCAACTGAACCGCAGCCTGGACGCCCGATGCGACTCACAGAACAAACTGGACCAGTTGATGGCCAATGTTCAGGAGGTCAATGCTTTTGCCCATCCGCTGCTCACCGAGGCGTTGAAAGCCGCAGGCCATGCACTGGATGTCGATCGGGTTTGCCTGCGCCTGTATGTGCCGGTGGACGACAGTTTCGGCCGCCGGACAAGCGGGTACCGCACCAAGACATTGACCCTGCTCGAAGCGGCCCTGAACAATTTTGAAGAACAGGAAGCCCAGGCGGGTTTTTTCAACGCGGCGTCTGGTTTCATCACCTTGCCCGACGCGCGCGGCCATTTCGTGCGGCATTCCACCACGCTCAAGATCGAGGACTTTGCCCAGCTGTGTCGTCGGCTGGACCTGGGCGCTCAATACCAGGCCTACCTGAACAGGCTCCTGCGCCCGGATAACGAAGTGGCCCGGCAGCTGCTGCGTATCCGCTACCTCGCCAGCCGCAAGGATGACTTCAAGGCGGCGGCCAACCTGGCCTTGCTCAAGGGCGATATCGGCGAGGACGATTTTGCCTTGTTGATGCGCGTGGCCAATGGCGAAAAAAACATCAGGCTCGGCGACAAACAGGTCTGGTATCGCACGCCTTGCCTGATGAACCTGCACCTGCAAGGGTGCGTGATTATCGACCCCTGCGTCGCGCACCAGTATTCCGACTGGTTCATCGTGTATATCCCGGACGACCCGGACCACCCGATCAAGCGCTACGAGTCCTTTGCCGCGTTTCGCCACGAGTTGACCCGCCAGCTCACCACGTGGCCGGTGGTCGGCAGCAACCTGCGGACCATGACCGGGGTGCCCGATTACCAGCGTTTCTTCAGCCGCTTCATTGCGCACAAGGACCGCCCTTACTACTACCGGCGCTTTACCGAGACGGTGATCAAGGCGCCCTCCGAACCCTGGTTGGTGCGCTGGTTGCGTTCCGAGCAGGGCGCCTTCTGGGCCAAGGCGCTGGTGCCTTCGATTGCCTTTACACCGTTGCAGTCGATCCTCGGCGATCCGCGCTACACCCGCCAGGAGCCCAGGGAAGCGGTGGCGCTGAATATCAATGCCGACGCCATCAAGGGGCTTTGGGAGGAGGTCGATCTCTGGGACGAGTTGTACGAAGGCATGCTCGCACGCGTGTTCGACGACGCACGCACATTGGCCATTTCCACGGCGGACACTGACGCCGCCAGCCGTTCGAGGCGCCTGGCGCATTACCTCAACACCGGTACTTTCGTCGGCGGCGTGGTACTGACGGCGCTGTCCATGGCGATCCCGCCGCTGGGCGCGGTCATGGCTGTGGCGACCGCCGGGCAGTTGTTATACGAAGTGCTTGAGGGCGCGGTTGAGTTGGGCGAGGGCGACCGCGAGGCGGGGTTGTCGCACATCATGGATGTGGTTGAGAACCTGGCGATGCTGGTCGTGGGCGGGGTGGCGTTCCATTTCACCGTGTCCCCGCTGATCGAAAGCATGAAGCAGGTGCAGTTGCCCAATGGCAAGACGCGCTTGTGGAAGCCCGACCTCAAGCCGTACGCCCGTGACATCCCGCTGGCGCCGGGCTCCGCCCCGAACAGCGAGGGCCTGCACCTGCACGACGGCCAAACCGTCCTGCCGCTGGAAGGCAAACACTTTGTGGTCTCTGAAGATCTTTTGCCCGATACGTATCGGATTCAGCATCCGAGCCGTGCAGACGCCTACCAGCCACAGCTGCGGCATAACGGTCGCGGCGCCTGGCTGCATGAGGCCGAGCAGCCCAGGGCATGGCAAGGCGCGACGCTGATGCGGCGCCTGGGCGCGGCGATGGACGGCTTCAGCGACAGCCAGCTCGAGCAGATTCGCACCGCCTGCGGCGTCAGTGAGGACACGTTGCGCAGGGTGCATGCCGACAGTCGTGCGACCCCGGCGCTGCTGTTGGATACCGCCCGGCAGTTCCGCGCCTATGCGGATGCGGTCAGCGTCAGCGAGCAGATCGCCGCCGGTGAGCTGTCGGACGGGCTGTATAGCTACGCCGCGGCGATGATGACCGAACTGGCCGGTTGGCCCGCCAGCAAGGGGATCGAAGTCTATGAAGCCGCCGTACCCACTCGAGCCGTCGCCCGCTATGGCTCGGCCAGCGCCTCGGGCCAGGACCTGATTCGCATCAGCCGAAGCGACTTGATGCACGGGCAATTATCGGCCCGCGTGGTGGAGAATCTCGACAGGACACAGCGTGAGACCCTGCTCGGCAAACAGTTGGTGACCGACAGCGCTCGTCAAATCGAGACGCTCACCGCGCGCCTGGCGATGTATGCCAAAGAGCAGCGAACGCGATTGTTCAGCAGCCTGTACACCGAACAGCAGCCGCAAAAAAACCTGCCGATCCAGATCCTGCAGCGCGACTTCAAGGGCGTGCCCACGCTGATGGCGGGTGAGTTGGTTGCGGGGGCCTCGGCCGACGAACTGGCATTTATCGCCGCCAAAAAACGGCTGCCCCTGCGCCTGGCAGAGCAGGCCCGCAGGGCACAGGCGCAGACGCGCCTGGTGCGTGCCTACGAGGGCCTTTATCTGGAAGCCTTGGACAATCCGGACACCGAAGCGCTGGCGCTTCATAGCCTGGAAAACCTCCCCGGCTGGCACGACGATCTACGCCTAGAAGTGCGTGATGGGTCGTTCCATGGTGCGTTGCGTGCCAGCTTCGGTGAGCTGACGGCCTCCAGCCGTAAAGTCGTGGTACGCGTGGCAGACGGCCTCTATGAGGCATTCGATGAACAGGGCAATGGGCTGCATGGCGCCAATGGTCTGTATGACGCGCTACAACATGCTCTCACCGATGCCCATCGCACTGCCATTGGCCTGCCGCATGTGGGCCAGGGCTGGCAATTGAAAGCACTGATCGCCGCAAAGGCCCTGCCCCGCGAGCAGTTACGCAAGGTGTTGAGGATGCAGCCGGAATCGTTGCCGTTTTTCAGGTGGCCGCGTCGTTTGACCGGCCAACGCCTGGGGTACCCGTTGAGTGGTCGTGGCGCCGGCAGTGGGGCCGGCCTGGTGGGGGAGCGCGTGCGCACGCTTTACCCCAGCATCAGCGATGCGGAACTGGAGCAGTACCTCCAAGGCCGCGATCTTGAGAATGCCCACTGGCTACGGGCCTTGGAGGATGAGTTCCGCGCGCTGGACAGTGCATTACGCAGTTGGGTATTTAACGGCCCCAGGGACGCTGCGTCATTGCAAAACCGCCTGGACTTTCAAGAGGTGATGATTGCGGCCTGGCGGCGCAGTGGCGAGCGGGATCTCGACGTCGGCAACCGCTACGTCGGGCAGAAAATCATGCTCACCAGCAGCGAACTGGGCGAGCACCTGGAAACGCTGCCAGCCCTGCCCGGCAACTTTGACCATGTGTCCAGCGTGTCGCTGAATAATTGCCAGCTCACCGATGAGTCGCTCGGCTTTCTGGCGAAATTCCCCAGGTTGCGCGAGTTGGAGTTGGACGACAACGAGTTGACCCAGTTACCTGCCGCCCTCGAACACATGCCATACCTGGATTTCTTGTCGATGGCGGACAATGAAATCGAACTGACGGAGGCAACGGCAGGCTACATCAGGAACATGACTCGCCTGCAAGTGCTGTCCCTGGAGGGCAACCCGCTGGGATGCGCACCGGATCTGAGCCGTATGAGCGAGTTGCGCGCGGTGTACCTGGCAGGCTGTGAACTCAATGCCTGGCCGCTCGGGCTGTTCGCCAAGCCCAGATCGCCCGGGTTTATTCTTGAGCTGGGCTCCAATCCGCTTAGCGAGATTCCCGACGTGGCCCCCGGCTCCGACCGGGCGCTGCTGCTGGCCAGGACTCAGGTCAGCCGTGAGCAACTGGCGCCGGATGTGCTGAGCCAACTGAGCCTCTATATCGAATCGGTGGGCCTTGACCCTGCTTCCTATACTGCGCCCAGAGGGCTTCAGGACAGTATCGATTGGATCACCGGACTGACGCCGGAGCAGTTTTTGCGCAAGCAGGAGACCTGGAATGCGATCGAGGAAGCCGAAGGCAGTGAGCCGTTCTTCAATGAGCTGCGCAAACTCAGCGCTTCATCCGATGCCGCTAGCGCTGAGTACAAAGAGGAGCTCACCGATAAGGTCTGGCGCATGCTGGAGGCCATGGCTGCCGATACGGCACTGCGTGATCGTCTGTTCAAGATGGCCGCCGCCCCCACCACCTGCGTTGACGCTGGCGCGCAGTTGTTCAATGCCATGGGCGTCGAGGTATTGGTGCAGCAAGCCAACGCTATCGAACCTCCGGCGCTGAGAACCCTGGAGCTGTTGGACCTGGCCAAGGGCCGATCGCGCCTGGACGAGCTGAGCCGGATCGCCAGGGCCAGGGTCAGCGAATTGCTTGCCCAGGGGCGCAAGTTCCCGATCTACGATGATGAGGGCGCCGTCATCACCCAATTCGACGAAGACGGCAACGCGGTTCGCAGCATTGACGAAGTGGAGATCCACCTGGCCTACGCCACTCGGTTGGCCTCGCGTTTGGATTTGCCCTGGCAGTCCCGGAGCATGACCTTCGCCGAGCCGGATGTGACCGAGCTGATGCTGGAGGGCGCGGCCAAGCGTGTCCAGGCATTGGAGGCCGGCGAGCTGTTGCGCGACAACCTCCTTGAACAGCCGTTCTGGGCCGATCATGTTCAGGCGTCTAACCCCGTGGAATTCAAAGCCATGAGTGCCAAGGTGGATGCGTTGGCGGACCTGCAAGAGGCGCAGCAACAATGGCGCGCGGATGGCGGGCTGGCCGTGCAGGAAAAACAGGCGCTGAAAGACAGGATCGAGGCGGACGCCTTGCTGCTCGGCAAGGCACCGACCGAGGTCAGCCCTGGCAGGGTGATGACTGAGCAGGAATACGACGCCGAACTGGACAGCCTGTGGGGGCAGCGCAAGACCCTGTTCCAGACGCTGACGGACCAGATGATGGGCAGAGTCGCCGGCTGATGCTCGCGCCAGGGCCCGGCCAGCATGGCTGCCGGGCTCTGGCTTGTCTTAGAAGAGGAAGTAGCGCTGGGCCATCGGCAGCACGTGCGCCGGCTCACACCAGAGTAACTGCCCATCGGCCTTGACCTGATAGGTCTGCGGATCCACCTCGATGTCCGGCAGGTAGTCGTTGTGGATCAGGTCGGTTTTCTGCACATCGCGACAGCCCTTGACCACCGCGATCTGCTTCTTCAGCCCCAGTGCTTCCGGCAGCCCGGCGGCGAGTGCCGCCTGGCTGATGAACGTCAGGCTGGTGGCATGCAGCGAGCTGCCGAAGCTGGCGAACATCGGGCGGTAGTGCACCGGTTGCGGCGTCGGGATCGAGGCATTGGCATCGCCCATCAGGCTGGACGCAATCGCGCCGCCCTTGAGAATCAGGGTCGGCTTGATCCCAAAAAACGCCGGGCGCCACAGCACCAGATCGGCCCATTTGCCCACCTCGATCGAGCCGACGATATGGCTGATGCCATGGGTGATCGCCGGGTTGATGGTGTATTTGGCGATGTAGCGCTTGGCGCGGAAGTTGTCATTGCCGGGGCCATCGCCGGGCAGGGCGCCGCGCTGTTTTTTCATCTTGTCGGCGGTCTGCCAGGTGCGCGTGATCACCTCGCCGACGCGGCCCATGGCCTGGCTGTCGGAGCTGATCATCGAGAACGCGCCAAGGTCGTGCAGGATATCTTCGGCGGCGATGGTTTCGCGGCGGATGCGGCTTTCGGCGAAGGCCACGTCCTCGGCAATGCTTGGGTCCAGGTGATGGCAGACCATCAGCATGTCCAGGTGCTCATCGATGGTGTTGCGCGTGAACGGCCGCGTCGGGTTGGTGGAGCTGGGCAGCACGTTGGGGAAGCCGCAGGCCTTGATGATGTCCGGTGCGTGGCCGCCACCGGCACCTTCGGTGTGGTAGGTGTGGATGGTGCGACCCTTGAGCGCGGCGAGGGTGGTTTCGACGAAACCGGACTCGTTGAGGGTGTCGCTGTGGATCGCCACCTGCACGTCGTAGTCGTCGGCCACGCTCAAGCAGTTGTCGATGCTGGCGGGGGTGGTGCCCCAGTCTTCGTGCAGCTTCAAACCGATGGCGCCGGCCTTGACCTGTTCGATCAATGGTTCCGGCAGGCTGGCGTTGCCCTTGCCGGTGAAGCCGATGTTCATCGGGAACGCGTCGCTGGCCTGCAGCATGCGCGCCAGGTGCCATGGGCCCGAGGTGCAGGTAGTGGCGTTGGTGCCGGTGGCCGGCCCCGTGCCGCCGCCGATCATGGTGGTGACACCGCTGGTCAGCGCTTCTTCGATCTGCTGCGGGCAGATGAAATGCACGTGGCTGTCAATGCCGCCGGCGGTGAGGATCATGCCTTCACCGGCAATCACTTCGGTGCTGGCGCCGATGGCCATGGTCACACCGGGTTGAATGTCCGGGTTGCCGGCCTTGCCGATCGCATGGATGCGGCCGTTCTTGAGGCCCACATCGGCTTTGACGATGCCCCAGTGGTCGATGATCAACGCGTTGGTGATCAAGGTGTCGACCACTTCATGGGCGAGCAGCTGGCTTTGGCCCTGACCATCGCGGATCACTTTGCCGCCGCCGAACTTGACCTCTTCGCCATAGACGGTGAAGTCCTGTTCCACTTCCACAAACAGCTCGGTGTCGGCCAGGCGGACCTTGTCACCGACGGTGGGGCCGTACATGTCGGCATATGCCTGACGGTTGATTTTCATAACCTCGGTCCTCGGATATGAGCTGCAAGTTATTAGCTGCAAGCTTCAAGTAAAAGCAAATGGGACGCCGCAAACCGTTCTTTCTTGCAGCTTGCGGCTGATAGCTGGCAGTCGACCTAAAGCTCGCCCATGACTTTTCCCGCAAACCCATAAACTCGCCGCAACCCGCTCAGGTCGACGAGCTCGACAGTCCTCGCCTGCCCCGGCTCGAACCGCACCGCCGTGCCCGCCGGAATATTCAGGCGCATGCCACGGCTGGCGGCGCGATCAAACGTCAGCGCATCATTGGTCTCGAAAAAATGGTAATGCGAGCCCACCTGGATCGGCCGGTCGCCGCTGTTGGCCACGCTCAGGGTGACGGTGCGGCGGCCGACGTTGAGTTCGATCTCGCCAGGCTGGATCTGATATTCACCAGGAATCATGCAGGTTGCCCCAGGGTCTTGAAGTAGATGGCGGTCGGGCTGTAGCGCCCGTCCGGGCTTTGGCAGTAATCGGGCAGTTCACCGATCTTGGTGTAGCGCAGTGCCTGATAGAAGGCTTCGGCGCCGGAGCCGGCCTCGGTGTCCAGGTACAGCAGGCCGCGCTTATGCTGGCGCGCGGCGAGTTCCAGGCTGTGCATCAGTTGCTGGCCCAGGCCACGGCGCCGGGCGTTGCTGTGCACCAGCAACTTTTGCACCTCGGCGCGGTTCAGGCCGTTGGCCTTTTGGCACAGCGCCAACTGCACGCTGGCCAGCACCTGTTCGTCGCGCACCACCACCCACAGCAGCAGGCTGGCGTCTTCGATACTCGCTTGCACGCCGTTCAAATAAGCGAGTGCCTGGGCGTGATCGAAGTCGGCCATGAAACCGACCGACGCGCCGTGCCTGACCGCGTCCAGCAACAGCTCAATCAAGCCCTGGCGGTAATGGGCAAAGCTTTCGGCATTGACTCGACGCAGTTGCGCAGCGCTCATCGCTTTCACTCCTTGGGCGGTTCGGCGCCCGGGTTCAGGGCCAGTTGCATAAAGGTCAGGTCCAGCCAGCGGCCGAACTTGATACCCACTTGGGGCATCTGCCCGGTGGTGATGAACCCCAGGCGTTCATGCAGGCGGATCGAGGCCTGGTTGCCACTCTCGATGGCGGCGACCATCACGTATTTACCGCAGGCGCGCGCGCGCTCGATCAAGACCTGCATCAGGCGTGGGCCCAGGCCCTTGCCACGCTGGTCGTTGCGCACATACACCGAGTGTTCGACGCTGTAGCGGAAGCCTTCGAAAGGCCGCCAGTCGCCGAACGCGGCGTAGCCGATGACCTCGTCGTTTTCCACCGCCACCAGGATCGGGTAGCCCTGGGCCTGACGCGCGGCGAACCAGGCCAGGCGGTTGGCCAGGTCCACCGGTTGCTCGTTCCAGATCGCCGTGGTGTTGCGCACCGCGTCGTTGTAGATGTCGCGGATCGCCGGCAGATCCTGTTCGGTCGCATCACGAATCATGGCCAAGCCTCAGGCAATGGGTTGGTGGACGGTGACCAGCTTGGTGCCGTCCGGGAAGGTGGCCTCCACCTGGATATCCGGGATCATTTCCGGGATGCCTTCCATCACCTGTTCGCGGTTGAGCAGGGTGGTGCCGTAGTGCATCAGGTCGGCCACGGTGCGGCCATCGCGGGCACCTTCCATCAGCGCGGCGGAGATGTAGGCGATGGTTTCCGGGTAGTTGAGCTTTACACCGCGCGCCAGGCGGCGCTCGGCGACGAGACCTGCGGTGAAGATCAACAGTTTGTCTTTTTCCCGTGGGGTCAGGTCCATGGTTCAAGGTCCGTAGTCAGGCGATTCAAAGGGTGAGCGCTCACCCCTGTAGGAGCGAGCTTGTTCGCGAAAAACAAACAGGCGCCACGGGCTACCGCAAACGCTGCGTTATCGTTGACGTGCTTCGCGAGCAAGCTCGCTCCTACAGGGCGGCGGATGTTCATGTGCTCCAGATTCGCGGGGCGACGGCTTCACGGCCCAGTACCGCCGGGCGCAACAGCCGCCACAAATCAATCAACCAGCCCCGCGCCAGCAGCGCTTCACTGGCCAGGCAGCGGGCGACCAGCAAGCCGGGCAGTTGGCTCAGGTCGCCGCGCACCGCGTGGGGCAGGGCGCGGCATTGTTCAAGTAGTTCTGGGGGATCTCGCCAGTGACCAGCAGCGTGGCAAACACCGGTTGCCCGTCCAGGCCGATGGGCGAGTCGAGCAACCCGTCGCCGCCGACGATGCGCTGGCGTTCGTGCCAGAGCAACTGGCCGTCACGGCGGATATCCAGGTGCGATTGAAAATGGCCGAGGTCGAAACGCTCGCCGCTGGCCGGGCGGCCGAGGGCGACCACGTCCCAGTAGAACAGCCGGGCGTCGCCGTGCAGATTAATGCGCGTGGTGAGCTCGGCCTGGGCAGCACTGAACACGATGGTTTCCTGGGGCAGCCATTCCAGCGTGGCGCCCGCTTCGACGCTCAGGTCGAGTTGCTGATACGCCGGCCCGCCGGCGCGGTACCACTTGGCCGCGCCGGGGCTGGTCAATTGCGCCCAGGCTCCTGCGGCGACATGGGCGCTGATGTCCAGGCGATCCCCGCCGGCAATCCCGCCGGGCGGGTGCACGATGATGTGCTGGCACACCTCGGGGCCTTCGGCGTACAGGTGTTTTTGCACGCGCAGCGGGCCGAGGTGGCGGCGCATCACCGGGCGCGTGGTGTCGCCGAAACGCGCGTAGCCGAGTTCCAGCTCGGCGTGCCAGCTGGGGGTGAACAGGGCGGGGGAAACGGGCAGGTTCATGGTTGTGTGCTTAGTGTCAGGACGCCACAGATTAGATGGTTACGAGGCCGCGCACACCGTCGCCTTCCATATTTTCTCCACGGCCTTGCTGAACGATTTCACCTCGGGACATCACCAGGTACTGGTCGGCCAGTTCGGCGGCGAAGTCATAAAACTGCTCCACCAGCAGAATCGCCATATCACCGCGTGCCGCGAGGTGCTTGATCACCGCGCCGATCTCCTTGATCACCGACGGCTGGATGCCCTCGGTGGGCTCATCCAGGATCAGCAGGCGCGGGCGGCTGGCCAGCGCACGGCCGATGGCCAACTGTTGCTGCTGGCCGCCGGACAAGTCCCCGCCGCGCCGATGCTTCATCTGCAGCAACACCGGGAACAGTTCATAGATAAACGCTGGCACTTCCTTGGCTTCGGAGCCAGGGAAACGCGACAGGCCCATCAGCAAATTTTCCTCCACCGTCAGCCGCCCGAAAATCTCGCGACCCTGGGGCACATAGGCAATACCAGCGTGCACGCGCTGGTGCGGCTTGAAACCGGTGATGGCTTTGCCTTCCCAGTTCACCACGCCTTCCTTGGCCGGCAGCAGACCCATCAGGCACTTGAGCAAGGTGGTTTTGCCCACGCCGTTACGGCCGAGCAGGCAGGTGACTTCGCCGATCTTCACGTCAAACGAGAGCCCGCGCAGGATGTGGCTACCGCCGTAGTATTGGTGCAGCTTGTCGACTTGCAGCATGTTCACATTCTCCTCAATTCCCTGTAGGAGCGAGCTTGCTCGCGAAAAACCCGAGGGTGCCGCGTGCATTCAGGCTGCCCGCGTTATCGTTAACGATTTTCGCGAGCAAGAACTAGGCGTCCCCCTCGCTCCTACAGAAAAGCGGACTCAGCGTCCGAGGTACACCTCAATAACCCGCTCATCGGCCTGCACCTGCTCCAGCGAGCCTTCAGCCAGCACGCTGCCCTGGTGCAACACCGTCACATGGTCGGCAATCGCACCGACAAAGCCCATGTCGTGTTCCACCACCATCAGCGAGTGCTTGCCCGCCAGGCGCTTGAACAGCTCGGCGGTGAATTCGGTTTCGGCGTCGGTCATGCCCGCCACGGGTTCGTCGAGCAGCAACAGTTGCGGGTCTTGCATCAGCAACATGCCGATTTCCAGGAATTGCTTCTGGCCGTGGGACAACAAGCCGGCCGGGCGCTGTTGCGATGCGGTGAGGCGGATAGTGTCGAGCACTTCGTCGATACGGTCTTTCTGCTCGCCGCTCAGGCGCGCACGCAGGCTGGCCCACACCGATTTGTCGGTCTTCTGTGCCAGTTCCAGGTTTTCGAACACGCTCAAGGCTTCGAACACCGTGGGTTTCTGGAACTTGCGGCCGATGCCGGCCTGGGCGATCTGCACTTCGCTCATGCTGGTCAAGTCGAGGGTTTCGCCAAACCAGGCGTTGCCGTGGCTGGGCCGGGTCTTGCCGGTGATCACGTCCATCAGCGTGGTCTTGCCCGCGCCGTTGGGGCCGATGATGCAGCGCAACTCGCCAACGCCGATGTAGAGGTTGAGGTCGTTGAGCGCCTTGAAACCATCGAAGCTGACGCTGATGTCTTCGAGGGTCAGGATGGTGCCGTGGCGGGTGTTGAGGCCCTTGCCCGCGGCCTGGCCGATGCCAATCGCATCGCGGCCGCTGCCCACATCGAAAATAGGCTCAAGCATGACGTTCCTCATTTCTTCAGCAGGCCGATGACGCCCTTGGGCAGGTACAGGGTGACGATGATGAACAACGCCCCGAGGAAGAACAGCCAGTATTCCGGGAAGGCCACGGTGAACCAGCTCTTCATGCCATTGACTACACCCGCACCGAGCAATGGGCCGATCAACGTACCGCGCCCGCCCAGGGCCACCCACACGGCGGCTTCGATGGAGTTGGTCGGTGACATTTCGCTGGGGTTGATGATGCCTACTTGCGGCACATACAACGCGCCTGCCAATCCGCACAGCACCGCACTCAACACCCACACGAACAGCTTGAAGCCACGCGGGTCATAGCCGCAGAACATCAGGCGGTTTTCGGCATCGCGCAAGGCGGTCAGCACGCGCCCGAACTTGCTGCGAGCCAGGCGCCAGCCGATGAACAGGCTGGCCACCAGCAGCGCCACGGTCGCCACAAACAACACCGCGCGCGTGCCCGGCTCGGTAATGCCAAAGCCGAGGATGCTGCGGAAGTTGGTGAAGCCGTTATTGCCGCCGAACCCGGTCTCGTTGCGAAAGAACAACAGCATGCCGGCGAAGGTCAGGGCCTGGGTCATGATCGAGAAATACACGCCCTTGATCCGCGAACGAAAGGCAAAGAAGCCGAACACCAGCGCCAGCAACCCCGGCGCCAACACCACCAGGCACAGGGCCCACAGGAAGTGATCGGTGCCGGCCCAGTACCAGGGCAGCTCGGTCCACGACAAAAAGGTCATGAATGCCGGCAGCTCACTGCCTGCTGCCTGGCGCATCAGGTACATGCCCATCGCATAACCGCCCAGGGCAAAAAACAAACCGTGGCCGAGCGACAACATCCCGGCATAGCCCCACACCAGGTCCAGCGCCAGGGCGACGATGGCGTAGCAGAGGATCTTGCCCACCAGGGTCAAGGTGTAGGCCGACACGTGCAGCGGGTTTTCCGGCGCGAGCAGGGAGCACAACGGCAAGGCCAGCAGCAGGATCAGGATGATCACGCCGGCGGCCACCGTTGCCTTGGGGCCGGCCTTTTGCGTGGCCGTAAGCAGCAATGGCTGGTTCATCAGTCGATCACCCGTCCTTTCAGTGCGAAGAGCCCCTGCGGGCGTTTCTGGATAAACAGAATGATCAGCGCGAGGATCAGGATCTTGCCGAGCACGGCGCCGATCTGTGGCTCCAGAATCTTGTTGGCGATGCCCAGGCCGAAGGCCGCCATGACGCTACCGGCCAGTTGGCCGACGCCGCCGAGCACCACCACCAGGAACGAATCGATGATGTAGCTCTGGCCCAGGTCCGGGCCGACGTTGCCGATCTGGCTCAGGGCCACGCCGCCCAGGCCGGCGATGCCGGAGCCGAGGCCAAAGGCGAGCATGTCCACGCGCCCGGTGGGCACGCCGCAGCAGGCCGCCATGTTGCGGTTCTGGGTGACGGCGCGCACGTTGAGGCCCAGGCGTGTCTTGTTCAGCAGCAGCCAAGTGAGCACCACAACAAACAGTGCGAAGGCAATGATCACAATGCGGTTGTACGGCAGCACCAGGTTGGGCAGCACCTGGATGCCACCGGACAACCAGGCGGGGTTGGACACCTCGACGTTCTGCGCGCCGAACACCAGGCGCACCAGTTGGATCAGCATCAGGCTGATGCCCCAGGTAGCCAGCAGGGTTTCCAGGGGGCGCCCGTACAGATGACGAATGACGGTACGTTCCAGGGCCATGCCGATGGCGGCCGTGACGAAGAACGCCACCGGCAGCGCAATCAGCGGGTAGAACTCGATGGCCGCGGGCACGTAGTGCTGCATCAGCAACTGCACCACATAGGTCGAGTAGGCGCCGAGCATCAGCATCTCGCCGTGGGCCATGTTGATCACGCCGAGCAGGCCGAAGGTGATCGCCAGCCCCAGCGCCGCCAGCAGCAGGATCGAACCCAGGGACATGCCGCTGAAGGCCTGGCCGAGCAGTTCGCCCATCATCAGTTTGCGTTTGACCTGGGCCAGGCTGGTTTCGGCGGCGGTGTGCACGCCGGCATCGGTTTCGACACCGGGGGCGAGCAGCGCCTCAAGACGTGTGCGCGCCAGTGGGTCGCCGGTGCCGCCGAGCAAGCGCACGGCGGCCAGGCGCACCAGCGGGTCGGGGTCGACCAGTTGCAGGTTGGCCAGGGCCAGGCTCAGGGCGGTGCGCACGCCTTCGTCGGTTTCGGCGGCGACTTGCTGGTCAAGGAATTTGAGTTGCGCGGGTTGCGCGCTTTTTTGCAGGGTGTGCGCACCAGCCAGGCGTACGTTCGGGTCGGCGGCGAGCAACTGCTGGCTGGCCTGCACGTTATCGATCAGGCCGCGCAGGCGGTTGTTCAGGCGCACGGTCTTGGTTTCGCCGTTGAGCGTGAGTTGGCCTTGCTCCAGAGCGTCCACCAGTTCGATGCGCGCAGGGTCGGGTTGTGCGGCCCAGTCCTGGAGCAGCTTGGCTTGTTGCGCCGGGTTGGCGGCCAGGAAGTCTTCGGCGTCGCCGGCGTGTGCGGCGAAGGGCAGCAACAGGAGCAATGTCAGGAAACAGCGGTGGAGGGCAGTGGGCATAAAAAATGTCCTGATCATGCGCGGACAGTGTGGGCACTGGCTTCGTGTGGGAGCTGGCTTGCCTGCGATGGCCTCGCTGCGGTGTATCAGATACACCGAGTTGTTTGCATCGCAGGCAAGCCAGCTCCTACATTGACCGCACCCGACATCCAGGCTGTGGTGGGGCTTAGTTGCTCTTCACCGCATAATCCGGCTTCTTGTCATTGCCAGGAATGTACGGGCTCCATGGCTGTGCGCGGATCGGCTCCTGGGTCTGCCACACCACCGAGAACTGCCCATCGGCCTGGATCTCGCCGATCATCACCGGCTTGTGCAGGTGGTGGTTGGTCTTGTCCATGGTCAGGGTAAAGCCCGACGGCGCGGCGAAGGTCTGGCCGGCCAGGGCTTCACGCACTTTGTCGACGTCGGTGGACTTGGCTTTCTCCACCGCCTGCGCCCACATGTGGATACCCACGTAGGTGGCTTCCATCGGGTCGTTGGTCACGGCTTTGTCGGCGCCCGGCAGGTTGTGTTTCTGGGCGTAGGCTTTCCAGTCGGCGACGAATTTCTTGTTCACCGGGTTCTCCACCGACTGGAAGTAGTTCCACGCGGCCAGGTTACCCACCAGCGGCTTGGTGTCGATGCCGCGCAGTTCTTCTTCGCCGACGGAGAACGCCACCACCGGCACATCGGTGGCCTTCAGGCCCTGGTTGGCCAGCTCTTTGTAGAACGGCACGTTGGAGTCGCCGTTCACTGTGGAGATCACCGCCGTCTTGCCACCGGCGGAGAATTTTTTGATGTTGGCGACGATGGTCTGGTAATCGGCGTGGCCGAACGGGGTGTAGACCTCTTCGATGTCCTTGTCCGCGACGCCTTTGGCATGCAGGAACGAGCGCAGGATTTTGTTGGTGGTGCGCGGGTACACGTAGTCGGTGCCCAGCAGGAAGAAACGCTTGGCGCCGCCGCCTTCCTCGCTCATCAGGTATTCCACCGCCGGGATCGCCTGCTGGTTCGGCGCCGCACCGGTGTAGAAGACGTTCGGCGACATCTCTTCGCCTTCGTATTGCACCGGGTAGAACAGCAGGCCGTTGAGTTCTTCGAACACCGGCAGCACGGATTTACGCGACACCGAGGTCCAGCAGCCGAACACCACGGCGACCTTATCCTGGGTCAGCAGTTGGCGGCCTTTCTCGGCGAACAGCGGCCAGTTCGACGCCGGGTCCACGACCACCGGCTCAAGCATCTTGCCGTTCACACCGCCTTTGGCGTTGATCTCGTCGATGGTCATCAGCGCCATGTCTTTGAGGGACGTTTCGGAGATGGCCATGGTCCCGGACAGCGAGTGCAGGATGCCGACCTTAATGGTCTCGGCGGCCTGGACGGTCCAGGTCAGGCCCATGGCGGCAATGGATGCCGACAAAGTGAAAGCCTTGATCAAGCTGCGACGCTTCATGGTGCGATCTCCGAGTGCCTAAGTATTGTTGTGGGTCAGATACTGGAGTGATTGCAAAGGCTGTGCCTGCTTGGATCAGCCTTTGAATCCGGTGGTGCGCACCGCGAAGGGCGCCAGATCCTGCACCTATTCGGCGCCTGGATCTGGCGATGGTGCGCAGCGAGCACCGCGCTGGTGCGTCAGCGTGCGATGGGCACTCCCAGGCTCAGGCTGGACCCGACTCAGGCATGCGCTGGCGGAAAAAACGCGACAACACCAGGCGATCCAATGCCCATACCGCGATCAACGAGGCGCCCACCAGCGGGAAAATAATCGCCAGGCCCAGCATGATCACCATCGCGGTTTTCCACTTCGGCAGGTCATGGCGCAACGGCGGAACCCCCAGCCTGCCCTGGGGCCTGCGCTTCCACCAGATCACCACGCCACTGACGGCGCTGAGCAGAATCATCAGGCAGATCACCAGCACGATCAGTTGGTTGACCCAGCCGAACATTCTGCCTTCGTGCAGCATCACGCCGGTCTCGGTGGCGCGCGCGACGAGGTTGTACTGCGCCCAGCGCACATCCGCCAGGACCTTGCCGGTGTACTGGTCGACGTGCAGGGTGGCGTCGTTGCGTGGGTCGTTGGCGAACACGGCGAGGGTGAACACGCCGTCGGCGGTGGTGGGGAAGGTGATGCTGTAGCCGGGCGCGACCTTGTGCGCGGTGGCCAGGTCGACCACCTGTTGCAGGCTGACGGTGGGCGCGGCGGGGGCTGAGTGCATCGCGCCGTGGTTCATGTGCTCGGCATGGTCGCCGGACAGCGGCATCGGCGTGTTTTCCACCGCCCAAGGCACCGTCTGTTGGCTGGCCGTATTGAGCACCCGCGCTTGCTGGTCGGACTGCGGCACGTTGTTCCACATCGCCGCCGGAAAGCGGTTCCACACCTCGGCGTACTGCTTGCCCCAGAAGCCGGTCCAGGTCATACCGCTGAGCAGCATCACCAGCAGAAACGCCGCGCCCCAGAAGCCGGCGACGGCATGCAGGTCGCGCCAGAACACCCGGCCACGGGCAGTGAAGCGCGGCCACAACACCCCGGCCGATGACTTGCCCCGTGGCCACCACAGGTACAGGCCGGACACGACCAGCATCACGCCCCAGCCGGCGGCCAGTTCCACCAGGCGGTCGCCGGTGGTGCCGATCATCAGCTCACCGTGCAGCGCGCGGGCGATGGCCTGCAGGTTGTATTTCGTGTCCTGCTCGCCGAGCACGGTGCCGCGGTAGGGGTCGACGAACACGGTCACTTCGCGGCCGTCCCGATGCATGACGAACTGCGCGCTGCTGGTGGCATCGGCCGGAGGCAGGTATTTGCTGATTTTGCCCTGAGGGTAGGCGGCCTTGGTGCGTTGCAGTTGCTCGTCGGCACTTAATGCGTGTTCGGCGGCGGGGATGCTCAGCAGGTGGCCGTACATCAGCGGGTCGAGCTGGGGTTTGAACAGATAGATGATGCCGGTGACGGCCAGCAGCACCATGAAAGGGGCGACGAAGAGCCCGGCGTAGAAGTGCCAACGCCAGGCCAGGTTGTAGAAGGAAACTTTTTGAGTGGTCATCAGGGGCTCCGCAAAGCTTTTAGTTTTTCTGAGTCAGTGACATCGTCATCGCAGGCAAGCCAGCTCCTACATTAGAGAGCATTCCAATGTAGGAGCTGGTTTGCCTGCGATGCGTTTAGAAGCTCATGTCCACCTTGGTCCAAAGGGTTCGACCGGGCTCCTTGATGGCCTGCGGATCACTGGCCGGGTAGCCGAACCCGGCGTTGCCGGCCAGGTTCAAATGCTCGGCGTAGGCCTTGCCGAACAGGTTGTCGACGCCGGTGCTGACCTTGAAGTTCTTGTTGATGCGGTACGCCGCGTTCAGCGAGAACACGCCAAAACCGCCGCTCTTGTCGTAGTCCTTGCCGACCACGTTGCCTTTGCCCTGGTCGATACGGTGTTGCGCCGCCACCACGCGCCACAGGGCGCCGGCACTCCAGTCGTCTTCGCTGTAGGTCAGGCCCAGGCGCGCATCCAACGGCGGCATCTGCGGCAGGGCCTTGCCGTCGCTGCTGTTCTTGCCCCAGGCGTAGGCGAGGGTCGCGTCGGCTTTCCAGTTTTGCGTCAGTTTGTAGGCCGCGCCCAGTTCGCCGCCCATGATGCGCGCGTCGACGTTGCGCGCCTGGGAGGTGGTGCCCATCATGCCGGCGCGGTAGTCGAACAGGATGAAGTCACGCACCTGGCCGATGTAGCCCGAGGCCCAGGCTTCGAGGGTGTCGGTTTTGTACTGCGCACCGACGTCGAGCTGGGTGGTTTTCTCCGGCTTCACGCCGTCGAACGCGTTGACCGAGCCGACCGCGCCGGTGTTGGGAGAGAACAGCTCCCAGTAATCCGGGAAACGCTCGGAATGGCCCAGGCCCGCATACACGGTGGTGGGGCTGTCGGCCAGGTCGTGCTCATAGCGCATAAAGCCCGAGGGCAGGGTATCGGCGCGGGTATCGTTGGCGGTGGGGTTGGTGCGTTTGCTCATTCCCGAGCCGGTGGTTTGGCGCAAGTCTTTGGCCGAGGCGCGGTCCAGGCGTGCTCCGGTGATCAGGCGATCACGCTCGGCGGCGTACCAGGTCAGTTCGCCGAACACGCCGTAGTTGTGGAAGTTGGCGTCCTTGACCTTGGGCAAATCCTTGTAGGTGTCGATGCCCATGCTGCTGCGTTGGCGGTGTTCGTTGGTCTGCGCATCCAGGCCGCTGATCAGTTGCACATCGGCCCAGCGCCAGGTGGCTTTGATCCGCGCGCCGAGGGTGCGGCGGTCGACATTGGACGCCATGGGACCGGCCATCATCCCGGTACCCGAGGGCGTGCGCAGGCTGTAGTTGTCCATCACGTGGTCGGCGTAGTTGTAGTAGACCTGGGCTTCGACCTTATCCAGCACCTCGCCGATATTCGATTTCTCAAAACGCAGCCCCAGGCTTTCGCGCAGGAATTGCGAGCCGTCCATGCCGCGCCCGGCGTAGCGCGCTTCACCATCGCCACGCCCGGCGGTGAGCTCCAGCAGGGTGTCGGCGTCGGGGGTGTAACCCACGGCGACGTCGCCATTCCACTTGTCGTAGCGCGAGGCGACGGTGTCGTTGTTGCCGTCCTTATAGTCGTCGGCATGGGCCTGGTTACCGATCACCCGCACATAGCCCAGCGGCCCACCGGCAGCAGCATCGATGACCTTGTCGAAGCGCCCGTTGGAACCGGCCAGCACACTGGCGTTGAGCCGTGTGCCCAGTTCGCCGAAGTGTTCCGGTTCGCGCTCGAACAGGACAGTGCCGGCCGAGGCGCCGGGCCCCCAGAGTACGGTTTGCGGGCCTTTGATCACAGTGAGGGTGTCGTAGGTTTCCGGGGAAATGTACGAAGTGGGCGCGTCCATCCGGCCAGGGCAGGCACCGAGCATCATGCTGCCGTTGGTGAGGATATTCAGGCGCGAACCAAACATGCCGCGCAGCACCGGGTCGCCATTGGTGCCGCCATTGCGCACCAGGGCGAAGCCGGGGATGGTCTTGAGGTAGTCGCCGCCATCGCTGGCGGGCACCGGTTGGCGCGGGTCCTTGGGGTTGGTGACCACGGTCAGCGGCGAGCTGGGGGCAATCGCGGTGATCACGGTGGGGCTCAGTTCATGCTCGTCGGCATGGACCTGCGAAGCCAGCAATGCGCCGCAGAAGGCGGCGAGCAGGGGAGTGCTTCCCAAACGGGTGTCAGCAGAAAACCTGGACATGACAAATTCCATCAATCAATCGTAAACAACACGGCCAGCAGCCTGCGGCTGTCTGTCTAAAGTCGGCCGGGGTGAAGTAACGGTGTTAAGGGTTTACGAGGCGATGGGCGGCGCACGGCTGCGCGCGCCGGGGAAGATGCTCTGCCGGGCATGGCCCAGGCGCGTGGCGGGGGTGAGGGCATTGGCCGGCGGCGGGGAACCGAGGGCCACGAAGGACACGTTGCCGGGCAGGGCCGGGCAACTGAACAGCAGGTCGCAATAACCGCACTTGGCCCAGAGTGCGTGATGTTCGGCCGGGGCTTTCTGGTGATGGGATTCGCCATGGTCGGCCGGCATGTCCATGGACATGCCCATCGACATACCCGCGTGATGATCCATCGGCATCGCTTGGGAAATCAGCGGACCGATAAAGATCATCAGCATGGCGAACAGGCTGATCCAACTGCCGCGCTTCACTTGGCGGTGTGGAGATAACCTGGCGCGAGAGGCGCCCATCGAGGTTGGCTTACTGAGCGTGCATATGTTCGTGGCCGACCATCGGCGGCGCTTTCTGCACTGACACTTGCACTTCGACCTTGCCGGCTTTTTCGAAGGTCAGGGTCAGCGGGAACTGTTTGCCGTCGGCCAGCAGGCTGCGGTCTTTGATACCCAGCAACATCACGTGATACGCCATGGGCGCGAAGGTCAAGTCACCTTTGGCCGGTACGGCGACGCTGGGCACCTGTTGCATCTTCATCAAGTCGCCCTGCATCACGTGCTCATGCAACTCGGCTTTTTCCGCCACGGGTGTTTCGGCACTGAGCAGGCGATCCGGAGTAGCGCCGGTGTTATGAATCACAAAATACGCCGCGACGGTGGGCGCATTCGTCGGCAATTCCCGGGACCAGGGACCGCTGACCCGCAAGTCGCCGGCCTTGTAGTCATCGGCATTGGCAGCACTGAACGCCGGCAGCAGCAAGGCGGCCAGAAGCAGGGAAGATTTGAGCATGGCAGTTCTCCAGAACGGTTCTAAACGCAGTTCACTTGCGAAGAAGATCAGACCGTTGGAGAGGCGCGGGGGTTGAGGCTCGGCCATTGCTGGCGCGGGGTGGGATTCTGCAATGAAGGAGGCGACAGGCTTTGCACCGCCTCGAACCGCGTCACATACAACTGCGGCACATGCCCCGGCAACGCCACCAACGGTGCCGAGCCGGAGCAACACCAGCAATGCTGCATGGTGGAATGATCGTCCTGTTGCGGTGCCGGGATTTCCAGCTTACCCAGGGCAATCGTCTTCAGGCTTGCGCCATTGGACGAACAGAAACCGCCCCACATCAGGCGCTTGACTGGATCGTCCGTCTGCTGGATCGCACTAGCCAGCGGCATGGCAAACGCATTGAACAGCACTGCAAGGCAGGCGATCCAGGCAATTGCAAAGCGTTGACGGGCCATGGCGGACAATCCGTAGGGTTAAACGATCAGGCGGGTATTTAGCCTGAACGGTGGGGATAAGTAAAAAATGGTGGTGTGGTTTGGTGTCGCAGTGCTATCAGATCGCTGTGGCGTGAAGCTTGAGGCCCAGCGCTTTCATGATAGTCGCGAACTCGGGATTGCCAGTGCTGGAGAGGGCTTTGTACAGACTTTCTCTTCCGAGGCCGGCGTCGCGGGCTACTTGGGTCATGCCTTGGGCGCGGGCGATATCGTTGAGAGCGGTGCGAATCAGTAAGCCGTCACCGACGTCCTCGTTGCGACAGTGCCTTTAACCTGGAAGGCGCATCACGCGAGAAATTACTGGGCGTTGCGCAGTTGATTGAGCTGGCGCAGTTGTTGGCTGATCGTATGCATGATGCTATCGAACAAATGACAGCCTCTATGAGTTAACCGGCCGATGACTGATCGTTCCTGGCCTTATAGGGAGGAACGAGCCACCCATTGTGTCGACAACGTCAACACAATCTGGATTTGGCGTTGCAGATTATGCCGTGGGAACTCCATGGACCTGCATATCGACACCTAAAGCTTTTCTGATGACTGCAAAAATTGCCGCGAGGTTGTCCATGCTGGGGTTGCCGTTGGCGGACAGCATGCGGTGCAGGCTCTTACTCGGTTTGGCGGTTTCTTTCGCAAGGCCTTCAAAGCCTACTGTGGCGTTGACCAAATCACGCAGAATTACACGTGAAATTTCCGGCTCACCATTCAGAAACAACGTAGCAGCTTCATCGAGGAGCGCCTGGGCAAACTCAGGGTCGCGCTGAGCACGTTCGGCGATGGTGTGTTTGTAGCTACGGGTAAGCGCCATAATGGTTACCTCTTTTTTTGTTTCAATTTCTTGGCACGCTGATGCTCACTGATCAGCGACTTTACGATTTTGATATCGCGTTTTTGACTGGACTTGTCGCCACCACCGAGCAGGATGATTAGTCGGTGGCCTTCTTGTATCAGATAGATTCGCAGGCCTGGCCCCCAGTCGATGCGATATTCGCCGAGACCATCGAACCATTTGATGTTGCTGGTATTGCCCATTTCAAGTCGAACCAAAGCGGTAGAGACTCTGGCTGCCGCCGGCACACTCAAGGATGAAAACCAATCATCGAAAGGGCTGGTCTGGTTATCGCGCCGGTATTCTTCAATCTCAATCATTAGCCGCCCTGAAGGTAACAAACAGGTTACTAATCAAGCAAGCGAACGATCCTGACTTATCGAATGAAATTTGCCAACGCGATGAGTGTTTCTTCAGGCGACAAGAGTTCCCGATCTACTTGAGCCAACACCGGCCGCTTCAACACCAGCACCGGCACCCTTCGTTCCCGCGCCACTTCCAGCTTCGGCTCGGTGGCCGTGCTGCCGCTGTTCTTGCTGATCAACACATCAATCTGCCGCCGTTCAAACAGCATCCGTTCGTCTTCGATCAAAAACGGCCCGCGCGCACCGATCACTTCACACCGCTCATTGCCCGGATACACATCCAGTGCGCGCAGTGTCCAGAACTGGTCGGCAGGGATTTCGTCGAGGTGCTGCAACGGCTCTCGGCCCAAGGTGAACAACGGACGCTTGAAGGGTTTCAACGCCTCGATCAGCTCGGCCCAGTCATTGACCTCACGCCAATCATCCCCCACCTGCGGCTGCCACGCCGGGCGACGCAATGCCCAGCAGGGCACACCGCTCAACTGTGCAGCCTCGGCGGCATTGCGGCTGATCTGCGCGGCATACGGATGGGTCGCGTCGAGGATCAGGCTGATACCTTCATCGCGAACGAACTGCGCCAGCCCCTCGGCACCGCCATAACCACCGACGCGCACCTGGCAGGTAAGGTCGGTCGGCACGCGGCCGACACCGGCCAGGCTGTAGATATGTTCCGGGCCTAACGTGCGGGCAATGGCCAACGCTTCGGTCACGCCGCCCAGCAGCAGGATGCGTTTCATAGCGGCTTGACCACTTCCAGCAAGGTAATCGGCAGCGCCTGGCGCCAGGTGTCGAATTCCCCCAGCGGCTGCGCCTGGGCCACGTGGATGCGCGTCAGTTCGCCGCCATGCTGGGCGCGCCAGTTCATCAAGGTCATTTCGCTTTGCAGGGTCACGGCATTGGCCACCAAACGCCCGCCGGGGCGCAGGTGTTGCCAGCAGGTGTCGAGCACACCGTCGCGGGTGACGCCGCCGCCGATGAAGATGGCGTCGGGTGTCGGCAGCCCTCGCAGCGCGTCCGGGGCTTGGCCGCGAATCAGTTGCAAACCGGGCACGCCGAGGGCGTCACGGTTGTGTTCGATCAGGCCTTGGCGGCCTTCGTCAGCTTCAATCGCCAGCGCACGGCAGCTGGGGTGGGCGCGCATCCATTCGATGCCGATGGAGCCGCTGCCTGCACCCACGTCCCACAGCAGTTCGCCGGGCATCGGCGCGAGGCGGGCGAGGGTCATGGCGCGCACATCGCGCTTGGTCAGTTGGCCGTCGTGTGTGAAGGCCGAGTCCGGCAGGCCGGCCAGGCGCGACAACCTTGGCGTGTCTACAGAGGCCAGGCAGTCGATGGCGACCAGGTTCAAGTCGGCGACCGAGGCGTGCTGCCAATCGTGGGCCAGGCCGTCGAGGCGCCGCTCGTGCAAGCCGCCCAGGTGTTCAAAGACCGTCAAGCGGCTCGGGCCAAACCCGGCCTCAGTCAATAACGCGGCCATCAACGCGGGGCTGCCCCCGTCATTGCTCAGCACGAATAAGCGCACGCCCGTGGCCAGATACGCATTGATCGTCGCGACAGGCCGGGCCACCACGGATAACGTCACCACGTCCTGCAACGGCCAGCCCAACCGCGCCGCCGCCAGGGACACCGACGACGGCGCCGGCAGAATCAGCAGCTCCTCAGCTGCCACCTGGCGCGCCAGACTGGCCCCCACGCCATAGAACATCGGGTCGCCGCTGGCCAGCACGCACACAGGCGTACCCTTGCGCGCCAGCACAGGCTCCAGGGAAAACGGGCTCGGCCACAGCTGGCGCTCGCCACGAATACACACCGGCAGCAGGTCCAACTGGCGCTGTGCCCCTATAATCCGGGTGGCGCGCAACAGGGCATGCCGGGCATTCCTGCCCAGCCCCTTGAAGCCGTCTTCACCGATGCCTACAACCGTCAGCCAGGGCGACATATGCATTCCTTGAACGACATCCGACGGGCAGGCTTTTCATGCCGCCGGACAAAGCAGGCATAATACCGCGCCTTTACCTGTGAACCGGTAGCCCCGTGAACCCAACGCCTGCTCTGAATACTTTGCGCCCCTCGGCTTGTCCGGGGTTGCTGCGTATTGTCCAGGCGCTGGATGGCGGTATCTGCCGGATCAAATTGGCCGGCGGTTCGATCACCGCCACCCAGGCCAATGCCGTGGCGGACGCGGCCCAGGTCTATGCCGGCGGGGTGATCGAGGCGACCAATCGCGCCAACCTGCAGATCCGTGGGATCGGCACCGAGCAGGACGCCTTGATCGCCATGCTGCTGGCCGCCGGCCTGGGCCCGAACAACGCCGCCGGTGACGATGTACGCAACCTGATGCTCAGCCCCAGCGCCGGCATCGACCTGCAAATGCTGTTCGACACCCGTCCATTGGCCGGGCAGATTCTCGCCACGCTGGAAAATAATCCGCGCTTTCATGCGCTGTCGGCCAAGTTCGCGGTGCAACTGGATGGCGGTGAAGCCCTGGCGATGCTTGAACATCACCATGACTTGTGGCTCTCGGCGTTCGTGCGCAAGGGCGAGACGTTGCTGGCCTTCGGCCTGGCAGGTTGTCCTGGGCGGGATGCGCCGTTGGCCGCCGTGCCGCTGGAGCAGTGTCATGCATTGGTGGTGGCGGTGCTGGAAGCGTTTCTTGACCTGGCCACCCCAGAACAAACCCGCATGCGCCATCTGGCTGTGGATAAGTTGCTGAGTCGTCTCAGCCTGCCACTGCTGCCAGTCGACGGCTTCAAACGCCCGCCCAGCGGTGCTTTGCTGCACCTTGGGACGTATCCACAGGCTCAGCAGAACCAGTTTTATGTCGCCGCCATCGCCCCGCTGGGCCGCCTGGATTCGACGATGCTCAAGGGCGCCGCACAACTGGCCAGCGAGTACGGCGACGGGACGTTGCGCTTCACGCCGTGGCAGGGCGTGCTGCTGCCCAATATTGAACGCCCTGTCGCCGTGACCGAGCGCCTGGCGCAATTGGGCTTCCTCTGTTCAATCGACCAGCCCCTGGCGCGCCTGATCGCCTGCACCGGCTCCAGCGGTTGCGGCAAAGGCCTGGCCGACACCAAGGCTGACGCCATGCAATTGGCCGCGCTGCAACCCGGCCATGACGTGCATCTGTCCGGCTGCCCGCGTTCCTGCGCCGCCGCGCACACCGCGCCGGTGACCTTGCTGGCAGTGAGCCCCGGCCACTACGACCTCTATTTCCGTGACGCAGCCCAGCCCGGTTTCGGCCGGCTGCACGCGCGCACTCTTTCTATTGACGCGGCGGGCGCCTTGTTGCGCGCTCACCCACGGAGCAACACCGATGATTGATTACATCCGCGACGGTCAGGAGATCTATCGCAACTCCTTCGCCATTATTCGCGCGGAAGCCAAGTTGGACCGCATCCCGGCCGACCTGGAAAAACTCGCGGTGCGGGTGATTCATGCGTGCGGGATGGTCGAGGCGATCGACGGCCTGCAGTTCTCCATCGGTGCGGGCAAGGCCGGGCGCGAGGCGTTGGCCGCCGGCGCGCCGATCCTGTGTGATGCGCGGATGGTCTCCGAAGGCGTGACCCGCGCGCGCCTGCCGGCCAATAACGAAGTGATCTGCACCCTGCGCGACGACAGCGTACCGGCGTTGGCGCGGGAACTGGGCAACACCCGTTCCGCTGCCGCCCTGGAGCTGTGGCGCCCGCATTTGGCCGGCAGCGTCGTGGTGATCGGCAATGCGCCGACGGCCTTGTTCTACCTGCTGGAAATGCTCGACGCCGGCGCGCCGAAACCGGCATTGATCCTCGGCTTTCCGGTGGGCTTTGTCGGCGCCGCCGAATCCAAGGCAATGCTCGCGGCCGACAGCCGTGGCGTGCCGTTCGTGATCATGCAGGGCCGCCTGGGCGGCAGTGCCATGGCCGCCGCGGCAGTCAATGCGCTCGCCACGGAGGTCGAATAATGCCGGCACGCGGACGTTTGATCGGCCTGGGCGTGGGCCCCGGCGACCCGGAGCTGATCACCCTCAAGGCGCTGCGCCTGTTGCGTGAATCGCCGGTGGTGGCGTACTTCGTGGCCAAGGGCAAGAAGGGCAACGCGTTCGGCATCATCGAGGACCATCTGGTCCCCCAGCAAACCCTGATGCCGCTGGTGTACCCGGTGACCACCGAAGCGCTGCCGGCGCCGTTGTCCTACGAACAGGTGATCAGCGATTTCTACGACACCGCCAGCGTCGAGGTGGCCGCGCACCTGGACGCCGGCCGCGATGTGGCGGTGATCTGCGAAGGCGACCCGTTCTTCTATGGTTCCTACATGTACCTGCACGACCGGTTGGCCGAGCGCTACGAAGCCCAGGTCATCCCCGGCGTGTGCTCGATGCTCGGCGGCGCCTCGGTGCTCGGCGCGCCGTTGGTGTATCGCAACCAGAGCCTGTCGGTGCTCTCGGGTGTGTTGCCCCATGACGACCTCAAGCGCCGCCTGGCGGACGCCGATGCGGCGGTGATCATGAAGCTGGGGCGCAACTTCCCCAAGGTGCGCCAGGTGCTGGAAGAACTCGGCCTGGCCGCGCGTGCGCTGTATGTGGAACGCGCCACCATGGCCAATCAGAAGATCGTGCCGCTGGATCAGGTGGAGCCGATGTCGTCGCCGTACTTCTCGCTGATCATCGTGCCCGGTGAACGGTGGCAAGGGTGATGCATCCCGCGATTGTCATCCTGGGCCAGGGCAGCCTGGCCACCGCGCGCAAGATCCAGCAGGTGTACCCCGGCGCGGTGATCCATGGGTTGGTCGGTCGGGTTGAAGGCGCCGACCAGGCTTACAACGAATTCGGTGCCACGCTGCGCCAGTTGTATCAACACGGCACGCCGTTGATTGCACTGTGCGCCGCCGGCATCGTGATCCGCACCCTGGCGCCGCTACTGCTGGAAAAAGGTGAAGAGCCGGCCGTGCTGGCCGTGGCCGAGGACGGCAGCGCCGTGGTGCCGCTGCTGGGTGGCCTGGGTGGCGTGAACGTGATGGCGCGTGAAATCGCCGCCGCACTGGGCACCGCCGCCGCGATCACCACCAGTGGCGAGCTGCGTTTCGGCACGTGCCTGCTCAACCCGCCCAAGGGCTATGAGCTGGCCGACCTGGCGCTGGGCAAGCGCTTTGTGTCCGACCTGCTGGCCGGCGAAAGCGTGCGCATCGAAGGTTCGGCGCCGTGGTTGGCGCAAGCGAATTTGCCGCAGGATCAGCAAGCACGCTTGGCGATTCACGTGGGCAGTGCCGAGCGCGTGCCGGCTGCCAATGAGTTGCTGATCTATCCAAAGAACGTGTGCGTGATCTGCAAGCCGGGCGCGCAATTGGCCGAGCGTGTGCGCGCGGCGCTGCATGACGCGGGCATTGCCGTGCAGTCGCTGGCGTGCCTGCTTGCCAGCGACACGCAGATGGCCGAGGCATCGCTGCATGAGGCCGCCTCGTCCTTGGCGGTGCCGTTGCGGTTCGCCAGCGTCAGCCAAGACGCCGACATTGTGATCAACGTGGCCGAGCAACCGCTGGACCTGTCTCACGTCGGCCGCCCGCGCGGGCGCCTTGCGGTCATTGGCCTGGGCCCCGGTGCCGCCGAGTTGATGGTGCCAGCGGTAAAGGCCGAACTGGCGCGCTGCACCGATGTGCTGGGCTATGAAACCTATGTGCGTATGGCCGGGCCGTTCCGTGACGATCAAGTGCAGCACCGCACCGATAACCGCGAAGAAATGCAGCGCGCGCGGCACGCCTTCGAGTTGGCCGCCCAGGGTCGTTCGGTGGTGGTGGTGTCGTCCGGTGACCCTGGCGTATTCGCCATGGCCGCTGCGGTGATCGAGGCGTTGCACGAGTCCAGCGACCCGGCCTGGCATCAGGTCGACCTGGAAATCCTGCCCGGCGTCTCGGCCTCCCTGGCCACCGCCGCCCAGGCCGGTGCGCCGTTGGGGCATGACTTCTGTGTGATGTCGCTGTCGGACAACCTCAAGCCCTGGTCGATTATCGAAAAGCGTCTGGACCTGGCCGCCCAGGCCGACCTGGCCCTGGCGTTCTACAACCCGATCTCGCGTGCGCGGCCCTGGCAGTTGGGGCGCGCCCTGGAAATCGTCGCCCGGCACCGTACGCCGCACACGCCGGTGGTGCTGGGCCGCGATATCGGCCGGCCGGGCCAGACCCTGCGTGTCACCTGCCTGGGGCAACTGACGCCGGAGCAGGTGGACATGCGCACCATGGTGCTGATCGGCTCGTCCACCACCTGCACATTCCCCCGTGCCGGTGGGGGTGAATGGGTGTACACGCCGCGCTGGTACGGCGAAAAACCCGTCTGCTGACGCTGCGCGAAAGCTCCGATTGACGCTGGGTGAACACCTGCCGTTATTCGGGGCTTTTTCTTTTTTTATCGCTGAAAAACGGAAGGCCGGGCGAAGTGCCCAGCAATTGCTGGGCTGCGTTTTTTGGCGCACGCCGGCAAGGGATGTTTGTCGTGTGGAAAGCCTGCCAGCCCCTGGACTAGTGTGGGAAGCAAGCCCCATGTGGGGTGCTTGTGGAGAACTGAAAATGGAGCGACATCGCAGAAGGATCAACAGCACAAAACGGCGCAAATTGATTGCGGCCTACAAGTTGCCGGGGGCGCCAGGCGGGCAGGCGGTATTGCCGTTGGACGCCGCCGACGACAGCAACGCGGCGGTGGTCAACAACAGCGTGATTTCATTTGCCGAGGGCTTGTCAGGCCTGAACCGCGAATACATCCGCAAAAGTTATCTGCTGGCCAGCAGCTACGTCAGCGATGTGTTGAAGGTTCACCGTGGTACCGAGGCCTGGTACGACGAATTTATCAAGGTGATGATCAGCCTGGGCTGGCTGCCGGTGCGCAGCAGCTTCGAGCGCGTGTCGAGCTCCGGCAAGGGCCTGACGGTGCAACTGGCGGCGTTGAATCTCATCGCCACGTTGTTGGCGTCGACGTCTCTGGCCGGTTCGTTGCTTACGGCGCTGCCGAAACTGGCGGCCGATGCGCTGGAGGCCTTGAAGCAACAACCGGCCTGCCTCGAGCTGTTCAAACGCAACAGCAGCGTGCACCAGGGCGGTGATTTTGGCCTGGCGTCCTGTGCCGAAACCGATGGCGAATTGATGATGGTGCTGGTGACCTACAGCACCCAGGGTGTGGAAAAACAGCTGGGGCTGCCCTTCCTCGAGTGGGACAGTTCCTCGTTCGAGGCCTTCAGCGGGCAGACCTGCCTGGTGCTGAATACCTCGGTGGTCAACGAAAAAACCATCCGGCTGATGCGCGAGAGCGCGGGCGACAACGTGCAATCGGCGATCGCCAAGTATCGGATTTAAGGCACCAGATAACCGCGTACGCCGGTAAAGATGATTTGCGCGGCGAGGGCGCACACGAATAACCCCATCAGCCGGCTGACAATCTGCAGGCCCTGGTCACCGAGAATGCGTTCGATACGGTTGGACAGGTACAGCACCACGCCGACCGTGAAGCTGGCCAGGGCAATGCTGAGGATGGCGGTGAGCTTGTCGTCCCAGTGCGGCTGGCTGACGCCCATCACCAGCAGGGCGCCGATGGTACCGGGGCCGACCGTGAGGGGGATGGTCAGCGGTACGATGGTCACGTCTTGCTGCACATTGTCGGTTTGCACCGCCGACTTGCCCTGGGCCATCCCCAGGGCGGAGATAAACAGCACGCTGCCGGCGCCGATGCGGAACGCGTCCACGGTGATGCCGAACACGCTGAAAATCACCCGGCCGAACAGGTAGAGCAGCACGCTCGACACCAGGGTCGCCAGCGCGACCTTCCAGGCCAGGCGCCGCCGTTCCTTGCTGGAGTAGCCACGGGTCAGGCTGATAAAGCAGGACAGCACGAAGAACGGGCTGTAGAGCACCAGCATCTTCAGGTAAACGCTGAATAACACGTGGAGCATGGGGGCGGCTCGTGGCAGGAAAAGTGTTGGGAGTCTATCAGGCGATGCGAAACAAATGTGGGAGCGGGTTTGCTCGCGAATGCGGTGGGGCAGTCAATACATCTTCAACTGATCCATCGCATTCGCGAGCAAGCCCGCTCCCACATGTTGACTGCATTTCAGGTCAGGAGGGCTCATGTTCGTGCCGCTGTTGGCGCTGCGCCACCCAGAACTCTACCAGCTCGCGCAACTGCGACAACTCCACCGGCTTGGCCATGTGCCCGTCCATTCCGGCCTGGCGGGCGCGTTCTTTGTGTTCCGAGAGGATATGTGCGGTGAGTGCCACCACCGGTGTGCGAATGCGTTGGTGGCTGACTTCCCAGGCGCGCAGTTGCTGGGTGGCCGAGAAGCCATCGAGGATCGGCATTTCACAGTCCATCAACACCAGGTCGTAACGCTGGGCTTTCATCGCCTCCAGCGCTTCTTCGCCATTGCTGGCGGTGTCCGGGTTGAGGTTGAGCTTGCCGAGCATGCCGCGAATCACTTTGGTGGAGATGCTGTTGTCCTCGGCCACCAGGATCTTGAAATCGCTGGGCACGGTCACTTCGGCCGGTGGGCTGAGGGGCGCGCGGGGCGGCACGCCACCTTTGCTGCGCTGGGTCAGCTCGTCGGCCAGGGTGGTCTTGAGGGTGTAGCCGGCCACCGGCTTGGCGAGGATGCGCTTGATCCCGCAGTTACGCGCGATGATCTTGCTCGGCGCGTTGCTGATGCCGGTGAGCATGATCAGCAGGATGTCGTGGTTCAGGCTCGGGTCTTCCTTGATCTTCGCCGCCAGTTGCATGCCGGTCATGCCGGGCATGTTCTGGTCCAACAGCACCACGTCGAAATAATCACGCAGGTGCGCCTTGGTGCGCAGCAAGGCCAGGGCTTCCTTGCCCGATGGCACGGCGCTGACGTTCAGGCCCCAGGCCGTGCACTGCTGTACAAGCACCTTGCGGCAGGTGTCGTTGTCGTCCACCACCAGCACGCGCGCACCCTTGAGCGGGCCGTCGAGGTCGGAGGTCGGGTGTTCCAGGCGTTCCGGGTCCAGCGGCAGGGTGAGCCACAAGGTGCTGCCCTGATGACTGCCGCTCTTGATACCGAACTCGCCATTCATCAGCAGGATCAGTTGACGGGCGATCACCAGCCCCAGGTGGCCGCTCAAGCGGGTGGCCGAGAGGAAGTTCTTGCTGTGCAGTTCGCTGTGCAACAGGGCGTCGCGCTCGGCGGCTTCCATCGGCAGGCCACTGTCTTGCACGGCAATGCGCAGGCGCGGTTTGGTGCTGCGGTCGTCCAGGGCGACGACGATCAACACTTCGCCTTCATCGGTTTTTTGCAGGGCGTTTTCCAGCAGGCTCAGCATTGCCTGGCGCAAGCGTGTCGGGTCGCCACTGATCACGCGCGGCACCTGGGGCTGGATAAAGCTGATCAACTCGACGTTCTGCTGTTCGGCCTTGGCGCGGAAGATGCTCAGGCAGTCATCGATCAGCGCATTGAGGTCAAATTGCACGTCATCCAGCTCGATCTGCCCGGATTCGAGCTTGGAGATGTCGAGGATTTCGTTGATCAGTGTAAGCAGTTCGTTGCCGGCGCTGTGGATGGTCTGCACGTAGTCGCGCTGCTTCACCGACAACGGGGTGCCCAGCAACAGCTCGGTCATGCCCAGCACGCCATTCATGGGGGTGCGGATCTCGTGGCTGATCTTGGCCAGGAACTCGGCCTTGGCGGCGATTTCGGCATTGCTGGCAGCCAGGTCGCGGCTGAGGCTGAAGCGGGCCTCGACGATCGCGCGCTGGCGCTCACCCAGGGCCAGGCTCATCAACAGGCCGCTGAGGCAGATAAACGCCAGCAGGGTGACGATCAAGCCTTGGGGAGACACCATCGTAAGCCCCAGCAACGCCGGGAGAATGATCAGTGTGCCGATGTTGAACACCACCATGCCCGCCACGAACAGGCGGGCGGGGCGATAGCCTTTCTGCCAGTGGTAGGCCGAGACAAACAGCATGCTCAAGCCGGCCAGGGCCACCAGGGCGTAGGTGATGATGTTCAGCGGCAGGGTGTTGACGAACAACAGCAGCAGGCCACACAGCACGATAAGCAGGACATCTGCCATCAACAGCTTGTTCAACGGATGCGAGCCCAGGGGCATGAAGAAGCGATAGGCAAACATCAGCCCGCACGGCGCAGTCAGCAGCAGGGCGAGGTAGGCGCCTGGGGTCTGGATCGCATGCCAGTTCGGCAACCAGGGGCCCACCAGGTTGAGCAGCAGCGCCAGGCTGAGCATCAGCAGGATTTCGCAGGCCGCCAGCCACAGGCTGCTGCGTGAGCGGTGGTAAGCGAACCGCGTGAGGTTATGCAGGATCAGCATCAGCAGGCAGCCGAACAGCAGGCCATAGATCAGCGTCTGGGTCTGGTCAGCGGCGGCCAGCACGGCCGGTTCCAGGGTGATATAGGGGCGCAGTTCGTGTTCCGACACCAGCCGCAGGTAAACCTCGAGCGGTGCCTGGCTCTGGGGCAGCGGCAGCATGAAGTCGCTGCTGGGTAACGGGCGTTCCGCCTGGGGTTGGCGGGTACCGGTGGTTTGTTGTTCCACCAGTGTGTCGCCGTCCAGCACATACAGGCTCAGCTGCGACAGGTCCGGGGCGAATACCCGCAGCACTTGCTCGTGCTTGCCGGGTTGCAGTTTGAAACGGACCCACAATGCGCCGTCCGGTTGCGCGGCGGTAATGCGGTCCAGTTCGATGGGGCTGAATTGATTGGTGTAGCGCGAGGAGCGGATGTCGCTCAGTTGCAGGTCGGCCTGTTCATCAAGCAACACTGCCCAGCCACTGCCTTGCGCGGCGGCCTGGGCCGGGAGCAAGCAGAGCAGCGTCAGCAGACTGACAGTGAAACCTATGGCGATCCTGAGCCAGCGCACGGCGAAATCCCTTCGTAGGTTGATGCACGGTTAACTATGCGCGGGGAGGCCTGTATACGGCAAGGGCCTTGGGCCCTTGCCTAACCGAACGGATAGCTCGTTTTACTGGGTTTCGCCGCGTTCACGGGCAATGGCGCGGTAGCCGATGTCCGTGCGGTAGAAGCAGCCCTTCCAGTCGATGTTCGCCGCCAGCTTGTACGCCTGTTGTTGGGCGGCGTCGACACTGGAACCCATCGCGGTAGCGCACAACACGCGGCCACCGGCAGTCACCACTTTGCCATCCTTGAGCGCGGTGCCCGCGTGGAACACCTTGCCTTCCAACGTAGCAGCCGCGTCGAGGCCTTCAATCACATCGCCCTTGGCGTAGTCGGCAGGGTAGCCACCAGCGGCCAGCACAATACCGACGCTCGGGCGTGGGTCCCACTGTGCTTCAACCTTGTCCAGGGCCTGGGCCAGGGCGGCTTCGACCAGCAGCACCAGGCTCGATTGCAGGCGCAGCATCACCGGTTGGGTTTCCGGGTCGCCGAAGCGGCAGTTGAACTCAATGACTTTCGGGTTGCCGGCCTTGTCGATCATCAGGCCCGCGTACAGGAAGCCGGTGTACACATTGCCTTCGGCGGCCATACCGCGCACGGTTGGCCAGATCACCAGGTCCATGACGCGCTGGTGCACGTCGCTGGTGACCACCGGGGCAGGGGAGTAAGCCCCCATGCCGCCGGTGTTCGGGCCGGTGTCGCCGTCGCCGACGCGCTTATGGTCCTGGCTGGTGGCCATTGGCAGCACGTTCTTGCCGTCGACCATCACGATAAAGCTGGCTTCTTCGCCGTCGAGGAATTCCTCGATGACCACGCGCGAACCGGCATCACCGAAAGCATTGCCGGCGAGCATGTCGCGTACCGCGTCTTCGGCTTCCTGCAGGGTCATCGCGACGATCACGCCTTTGCCTGCGGCCAGGCCATCGGCCTTGATCACGATCGGTGCGCCTTTTTCACGCAGGTAAGCCAGGGCCGGTTCGATCTCGGTGAAGTTCTGGTAGTCGGCGGTCGGGATCTTGTGGCGCGCCAGGAAGTCCTTGGTGAAGGCTTTCGAACCTTCCAGCTGGGCGGCGCCGGCGGTTGGGCCGAAGCAATCCAGGCCACGGCTGCGGAACAGGTCCACGACGCCAGCCACCAGCGGCACTTCCGGGCCGACGATGGTCAGGGAGACGTTTTTCTCGGCGAAATCGGCAAGCTGCTCCAGGGCCAATACGTCGATGGCGACGTTTTCGCACTTGGCTTCAATGGCGGTACCGGCATTGCCGGGGGCGACGAAGACTTTCTGGACGCGCGGGTCCTGGGCTACTTTCCAGGCCAGGGCGTGTTCACGGCCACCGCTGCCAATGATCAAAACATTCATTTCAAAAACCTCTGAGAAACGCTGTGCTTCCCTGTAGGAGCGAGCTTGCTCGCGAAGGTCGTCAACGATAACGGGGGAAACCTGACACCCCGTGGCGTTTTTGAGTTTTTCGCGAGCACGCTCGCTCCTACAGTCGGGAAACGGTGCTGTTTAGTGACGGAAGTGGCGCATGCCGGTGAAGACCATGGCAATGCCGGCCTCATCCGCCGCGGCAATCACTTCTGCATCACGCATCGAACCGCCCGGTTGGATCACTGCAGTCACGCCTGCTTTCGCGGCATTGTCCAGACCATCGCGGAACGGGAAGAACGCGTCGGACGCCATCACCGAACCCGCTACCTGCAGACCGGCGTGCTCAGCCTTGATCGCGGCGATACGCGCCGAGTTCACGCGGCTCATCTGGCCGGCGCCGACACCGATGGTCTGGCGGTTCTTGGCGTAGACGATGGCGTTGGATTTAACGTACTTGGCTACTTTCCAGGCGAAGATCAGGTCGTTGATCTCCTGCTCGGTCGGGGCGCGTTTGGTCACGACCTTCAGGTCAGCGCTGCTGATCATGCCGATATCGCGGCTCTGTACCAGCAAGCCGCCATTGACGCGCTTGTAGTCCCAGGCTGCGGCACGCTCGGCCGACCACTCGCCGCAGGCCAGCAGGCGCACGTTGGCTTTTGCGGCAACAATGGCGCGCGCTTCTTCACTCACGGAAGGGGCGATGATCACTTCCACGAACTGACGGTCGACGATGGCTTTGGCCGTCTCGGCGTCCAGTTCGCGGTTGAAGGCAATGATGCCGCCGAACGCCGACTCGGTGTCGGTGGCGTAGGCCAGTTCGTAGGCCTGGCGAATGCCGCCTTCAGCGTCCGGGCTGACGGCCACGCCGCAGGGGTTGGCATGCTTGACGATCACGCAGGCGGGTTTGACGAAGCTCTTGACGCATTCCAGCGCGGCGTCGGTGTCGGCCACGTTGTTGTAGGACAGTTCCTTGCCTTGCAGTTGGGTCGCGGTGGCGATGCCCACTTCGGCCGGCTTGGCTTCCACGTAGAACGCCGCGCTCTGGTGCGGGTTCTCGCCGTAGCGCATTTCCTGGGCCTTGATGAACTGGCTGTTGAAGGTGCGCGGGAACTGGCTGCGGCCTTCTGTGCCGAGGGTCTCGGCGGCCTGGTTCACGGTGCCCATGTAGTTGGCGATCATGCCGTCGTAGGCGGCGGTGTGTTCGAATGCCTTGAGCATCAGGTCGAAACGCTGGGCGTAGGTCAGGCCACCGGCCTTCAGGCTTTCCAGCACCTGGGCGTAGTCGCTGGCGTTGACCACGATGGCCACGTCTTTGTGGTTCTTGGCTGCCGAGCGCACCATGGTCGGGCCGCCGATATCGATGTTTTCGATGGCGGTCGGCAGGTCGCAGCCTGGCTTGTTGATGGTGGCTTCGAACGGGTACAGGTTAACGGCCACCAGGTCGATCGGCTTGATACCGTGTTCGGCCATGATGGCGTCGTCGATACCGCGACGGCCGAGGATGCCGCCGTGGATTTTCGGGTGCAGGGTCTTGACCCGACCGTCCATCATTTCTGCGAAACCGGTGTAGTCCGCCACTTCCACTGCGGCCACGCCGTTGTCCTGCAGCAGTTTGAAGGTCCCGCCGGTGGAGAGGATTTCCACGCCAAGGAGCTGCAAGCCCCGAGCAAATTCGAGGATGCCGGTCTTGTCGGAGACACTGATCAAGGCGCGGCGGATCGGCAGGCGGGTGGTCTGGTCGGTCATTTCAATTTCCATCAAAAGCAAAGGAGTCAGCAAAAAAGGCGACCGGTTTTACGCGGGCGCCTTTCTGGTTGGATTGAATGCTTACAGCAAATCGTATTGCTTGAGCTTTTTGCGCAAGGTGCCACGGTTGAGGCCCAGCAGCTCACTGGCTTTGGTCTGGTTGCCCTTGACGTAGTTCATCACGCTCTCGAGCAACGGTGCCTCGACTTCGGAGAGCACCAGGTTGTATACGTCCGTGACGGAAGCACCCTCAAGGTGGGCGAAATAATTGTGCAGCGCCTTCTCGACACTCCCGCGAAGGGTCTGACCTTCTTCGCTCGGCGTGTTGAGGTGCTGTTTCAAATTGACGTTGTCGCTCACGGGTGCTGTTCCACTCACTAAAGTCTCGGTCATCATCGTCATGCGGCCACCCCTTTTCCGTCCCCTGCTCTCAGGCTCTTGTCTCGTTCGGCAAAGAACTCACGAACGGCGGTGACCTGTGCTTGCGTTTCATCCAAACGATTGAATCTGGCGCGAAATTCCCTGGCGCCCGGCAGGGTTGCGAGGTACCAACCCACATGCTTGCGAGCAATGCGCACGCCCATCACATCTCCATAGAAGGTGTGAAGTGCAGCCAGATGCTCTAGCAGAATACGTTCCACCTCGACCAGTTCCGGTGCCGGCAGGACCTCGCCGGTACGCAGAAAGTGTTCGATCTCACGAAAAATCCATGGCCGCCCCTGGGCGGCCCGGCCAATCAACACGCCATCGGCACCGGTTGCGTGCAGCACGCGCCGGGCTTTCTCGGCTGAGTCGATGTCGCCATTGGCAAATACCGGCATCGACACGGCCTGCTTGATCGCGGCAATGGTGTCGTACTCGGCTTCACCGGTGTACAGATCGGCGCGGGTGCGGCCATGCACTGCCAGCGCTGTAATGCCCGCCTGCTCGGCGATCTTCGCCACCGTCAGGCCATTCTTGTTCTCCCGGTCCCAGCCGGTACGAATCTTCAGGGTCACCGGCACATCCACCGCGGCGACAACGGCCTGCAGGATCTCGGCGACCAACTGCTCATCTTTCAACAGCGCGGAACCGGCGGCCTTGTTGCAGACCTTCTTGGCCGGGCAGCCCATGTTGATATCAATGATCTGTGCGCCCAGCTCCACGTTGGCCCGGGCCGCATCCGCCAGCATTTGCGCATCACCGCCGGCGATCTGTACCGAGCGTGGCTCGGGATCACCTTCGTGGATCATGCGCATCCGCGATTTGCGGGTGTTCCACAAGCTCATGTCGCTGGTGACCATTTCCGAGACTACAAGACCCGCGCCCAAACGTTTGCAGAGCTGACGAAAGGGCTGGTCGGTGACGCCCGCCATCGGGGCGAGAATCAAGCCATTGTGCAATGTATATGGGCCGATGCGTACCGCCGACATAGGACTTCCCTGTTGTGGGGCCGGATCATTAGAGTTCGAAAAAGGGTTGGCATGATACCCGCTCTCGATGACTGGATAAAGGCTGAATTGGATAAAATCTGAACAGTTAATTCTTTATCGCCAACGGTTTGGTTGCGCGGTTCCTCGTCAATAATCCACCGTCAAGCTTCGTTGTCTGAGCCGATTCACTCGGGCGAATGGAAGCTCAGGCTGTAATTCACGGCTTTGTTACCTGGGTCGAGGATGTCCAGGGAGATATGGATGGGCGTCTGTGATGGCATCTCGCTTACGCCCGCCAGTTCCCCACTGAGGTATTCAGCGGGCTTGAAGCGACGACTGGCTATCAGGTTGCCGTTGAGGTCGGCAAAGCGCAGCTCCAGCAGGGGGAATGGCTGGGAAAACGTCGCGCGGTTATAGATGATCGCATCCACCACCAACGCGCCGGCGAACTCCGGGTGGCTGCGCACCACCAGGTTACTGCTCTTGATATGGGCGATATCGACCCGCGATGGCACTGTGCAGCCCAGGATGGGGCACAGTTGCATGAACCAGGGACGGTAGGCGTCCTGGCGGGCCAGGTCGTCGAACTGGTAGGCGATGTACTGGCCCGCCAGACCGGCGGCGGCGAGCAGCACCAGCAGCATCCAGGTCAGGCGGCGGCCCAGGCTCGACGGGCGTTTTTGCGCATACAGGTGCAGCGGGTCGTCTTCCAGGTCCTGAAGCAGGTCGTCGTGGGCGCTTGCCGGGGAGCGGATTCGTTTGCGACGAGGTTCGGCACGCTCTTGTGGTTCGTCCGCTGCGTTGGCGGCGGGCCTGAGCGGCGGGTCGAGATCGTCGTCATCCGGGAGGGAGCGCAGCGGCGGTTCGTCATCGATAGTGTCGGTGAGCAGCGACATGGACGGCTCGGCGCGCTGTTTGGTCGCAGGGGCTTTCGTCGGTTCTGCGGCCTCTTCGGGCGTGTCTTCGTCTGCCAGGGCACGCTCTTGCGGCGGTTCGCTGAACAGGCTGGAAGCCCACTTTTCTTCTTCGGCTTTAACGGTTTCACGGCTGGCGCTGAGGGGCTCTTCCTTCTGCCGACGGTCGGCGCCAGGCTGACGACGTTCCGCGCCGATGGGCAGCGCGTGCTGAATCTCGCGACGCTCCAGCTTGGCCAGCTCTTTGTCCAGGTCCAGGTTGTCCAGCTCCAGCTCTTCGGCGGTCCACTGCTTCTGGCTGATGGCGCGCGGCGCATCGGCGGCGGGTTCAGCGGCACTCGGCTGCTCAGGTGCCGGCGCGGGCGCGTGGGCGCGCTGCTCCAGCAACTGGCGTGCGGCGTTGAACACTTGCAGGCACGAACCGCAGCGCACCGCGCCGCGGGCCACGCGCAACTGGGCGTGGCTGACGCGAAAGCGGGTTTGGCAATGCGGGCACTGGGTGACGAAACTGTCGGTCATGCGGCCATCCGATTCAGGCAAGCGCTCATTCTAGCGCCGACGCCCGCTGATGCGTACCCAGCCATCGCGGTTTGCGATCGGGTCCAGGTCGAAATCCTGGGCGTAGGCGGCGGCGACCTCTTCACCTTGCTCTGCGAGGATGCCCGACAACGCCAGGCGCCCGCCTGGCTTGACCAGGCTCGACAGCTGCGGCGCCAGGGACACCAGTGGGCCGGCGAGAATATTGGCGACCAGTACGTCAGCCTGAACCTGCGGCAACGCTTGCGGCAGATAGAGCGGGAATGTGTCTTCGGGAATGTTGTTGCGCCCGGCGTTGTCGCGGGAGGCTTCCAGGGCCTGCACGTCGATATCGGTCCCCACGGCCTGCTTGGCGCCCAGCAGCAGGGCGGCGATGGCCAGGATGCCCGAGCCGCAGCCGAAATCCAGTACGTTGCAGTCGCTCAGGTCCTGGCCGTCCAGCCATTCCAGGCACAGTGCGGTGGTGGGGTGGGTGCCGGTGCCGAACGCCAGGCCCGGGTCCAGCAGCAGGTTGACCGCATCCGGTTCGGGCGCGGCATGCCAGCTCGGCACGATCCACAGGCGCTGGCCGAAACGCATGGGCTGGAAGTTGTCCATCCAGCTGCGTTCCCAGTCCTGGTCTTCGATCACTTCGCTGTGATGCTCCGGCAGCGCGCCGCCGGTGAGCAGCTCCATGTGGGCCAGCACGGCGTCGGCATCGGTGCCGTCTTCGAACAGGGCCAGCAGGTGGGTGTGGGACCACAGCGGTGTGGTGTTCAGCTCGGGTTCGAAGATCGGCTGGTCTTCGGCGTCCATGAAGGTCACCGACACGGCACCTACTTCGAGGAACGCGTCTTCGTAGGTTTCGGCTTGTTCTGGGCTGATGGCGAGACGGACTTGCAGCCAAGGCATGGCGGGCACCTTTGAAAAAATGAGTGTGCAGCAGGGGGAGGGGCTGCGAAAGCGCGCAAGTTTACGCCAGCGGCGGGCAGAAGACGACATACACAGATCAAATGTGGGAGAGGGCTGTGTACAGTCTGGAAATCGGGTAGGGCAGAAACAACAAAGCCGCCCGAAGGCGGCTGTGTTGGGTGGAGCACTTACTGGTTGGCCAGCTTGTGTTCCAGGTAGTGAATGTTCACACCACCTTCGCAGAAGCCTTCATCACGAACCAGGTCCCGGTGCAGCGGGATGTTGGTCTTGATGCCGTCGACCACGATTTCGTCCAGGGCGTTACGCATGCGGGCCATGGCCTCGTCGCGGGTCGCGCCCCAGGTGATCAGCTTGCCGATCAGTGAGTCGTAGTTGGACGGAACCTTGTAGCCGCTGTACAGGTGCGAATCGACGCGAACGCCGTTGCCGCCCGGGGCATGGAAATGCTTGACCAGGCCTGGACTCGGGATAAAGGTTTTCGGGTCTTCGGCGTTGATCCGGCACTCCAGGGAGTGACCGTGGATCTTCACGTCGTCCTGCGTGAAGGACAGCACGTTGCCTGCGGCGATGCTGAGCATCTCCTTGACGATGTCGATACCGGTGACCATCTCCGATACCGGGTGCTCTACCTGCACGCGAGTGTTCATCTCGATGAAGTAGAAACGGCCGTTCTCGTAGAGAAACTCGAACGTACCGGCGCCACGGTAGTTGATGTCGATGCACGCCTTGACACAGCGCGCCAGGACTTCCTGACGGGCTTTCTCGTCCAGGCCGGGGGCCGGCGCTTCTTCCAGCACTTTCTGGTGACGGCGTTGCAGCGAGCAGTCGCGGTCGCCCAGGTGGATGGCGTGACCCTGGCCGTCGGACAGTACCTGCACCTCAACGTGGCGTGGGTTGGTCAGGTATTTTTCCAGGTAGACCATCGGGTTGCCGAACCAGGCGCCCGCTTCGGAGCGGGTCTGCTTGGCGGCTTCGATCAGGTCTTCTTCCTTGTGCACCACACGCATGCCGCGACCACCACCGCCACCGGCGGCCTTGATGATCACCGGGTAACCGACTTCGCGACCAATGCGCAGTGCGGTTTCCTCGTCTTCGGGCAGAGGGCCGTCGGAGCCTGGAACGGTTGGCACGCCGGCGGCGATCATGGCGTCCTTGGCCGAGACCTTGTCGCCCATCAGGCGAATGGTTTCGGCTTTCGGGCCGATGAAGGCAAACCCGGATTTTTCCACCTGTTCGGCGAAGTCGGCGTTTTCCGCGAGGAAGCCGTAGCCCGGGTGGATGCCATCAGCGCCGGTCACTTCAGCGGCCGCGATGATGTTCGAGACTTTCAGGTACGAGTTCGTGGCCAGTGGCGGGCCGATGCAGATGCTTTCGTCCGCCAGTTTCACGTGCATCAATTCGGTATCGGCCGTCGAGTAAACAGCGACGGTCTTGATGCCCTCTTCCTTACAGGCGCGCAGGATACGCAGCGCGATCTCGCCGCGGTTGGCGATCAGGACTTTTTGCAGTTTCTTCGCAGGTTTCAACATCGAAGGCGCTCCGCGGTTCAAACGATGGTGAACAGCGGCTGGTCGTACTCAACCGGCTGACCGTTTTCTACCAGGATGGATTCGATGACGCCGGCTTTTTCGGCCGTGATGTGGTTCATCATCTTCATCGCTTCGACGATGCAGATGGTGTCGCCCACTTTCACGGTTGCGCCGACTTCAACGAAGGCTGGCGAGGTCGGTGCCGGGGTGCGGTAGAAGGTACCGACCATTGGCGATTTGACCACGAAGCCGTTCAGTACAGGCGCGGCAGGTGCGGCAGGCGCTGCGGCGGCAGCAGGTGCGGCGGCCGGAGCAGCGGCTGGAGCCGGTGCTTGCATCTGCGGTGCGTAGAACTGTTGGGCCGGGGTCTTGCTGTGACGGCTGATCCGTACGGACTCTTCGCCTTCCTTGATTTCCAGCTCGTCGATACCGGATTCTTCCAGCAGTTCGATCAGTTTCTTAACTTTACGGATATCCATGAATCATCAACTCCCAAGGGTCGGTCAGGGGCGCTTGGCCTGTTCTTCAAGCTGTTCCAGGGCGGCCTCCAGGGCCAGTCGGTAACCGCTGGCGCCAAGGCCGCAGATCACTCCTACCGCTACGTCGGAGAAGTAAGAGTGATGGCGGAAAGGTTCGCGTTTGTGCACGTTCGATAAATGCACTTCGATGAATGGGATGCTCACCGCCAGCAGCGCGTCACGTAATGCAACGCTTGTGTGCGTAAAAGCGGCGGGATTGATCAGGATAAAGTCCACACCTTCGCCGCGCGCGGCGTGGATGCGATCAATCAGTTCGTACTCGGCATTGCTTTGCAGGTAGAGCAGATGGTGGCCGGCTTCACGCGCCCTGCGCTCAAGATCGAGGTTGATCTGATCCAGGGTCACTGCCCCGTAGACGCCCGGTTCGCGGGTGCCGAGCAGATTCAGGTTGGGTCCGTGAAGAACCAGTAAGGTCGCCATCGGCTGTTCCTTGTTATTGGTGTGGGTACGGCAGAACCCGGCGACTATGCCGCAAAGCCTTTGTGACTGTCCAGTTCTATGCAGTAGCCGGCACAATTAGCGAGGATGGCGCGAAATTTGTGACTATGCTCCGGAATCCGGTCATTGATGAGACTGTCTTGAGATTGCTGGAGATCGGGTCAGACGCGAAACGCTTGGACTGCGGTATTGAGCTGCCCACCCAGTACCAATAGATGTTCCCCCTGGCTGCGCCCTTGCCCGATACGCAGCAAATTATCCTCACCCAACTGATGAATCCGCTCGCTGTTGTCACGAATCTCACTCACGGCACCGCTTTGCTGCGCCGTCACATCGGCGATGCGCACGGCGGTCGCGGAAATGGTCTGGATTGCCTCGACGATTTCATCCAGCGCCCCATCCGCCGCCTGGGCTTGCTGGGCGGTGGCCTCGGCGTGTTCGACCTGGGCGCGCATGCCTTCCACCGACTGGTGGGCGGCGGTTTGCAGCCCGGCGATCAGGCCCTGGATCTGGGCGGTGGCGCCGGCGGTACGCTGGGCCAGCGAGCGCACTTCATCGGCGACCACGGCAAACCCACGGCCGGCCTCACCGGCGCGGGCGGCTTCGATGGCGGCGTTGAGCGCCAGCAGGTTGGTCTGGTCGGCGATCGAGCGGATCACCGTGAGTACGCCGCCGATGGTCGCGGACTCTTCGGCGAGTTTCTCGATCATCTGTGCATTTTGCTGCACTTCGCCCACCAACGCGTGCAGGCCGGTCAAGCTCAGGCCGATCACGCGCTGGCCTTGCTCCACCGCCTGGCCGGCACTGCGGCTGGCTCCGGCGGCCTGGCTGGCATCACCGGCCACTTGCTGGATAGTCGCCTCCAGTTCCCCCAGTGAATCGCGAATCTGCGCAGTGTCCCCGGCCTGGCGTTCGGCGCCGTCGTGCAGGCCGCTGCTCAGTTCGGAGAGGGCGCGGCTGGTGCCGGCAACCTCCTCGGCATTGCCGCGGATGGTGCCTACCAGATCGACCAGGTAGGCACGCAAGCGGTTGAGCGAGGCCTCGATGTCGCGCAGTTCGCGGTTGGTCTTGCCCAGGGCAATCGGCTGATTGAAGTCGCCTTCGGCCCAGGTCGACAACGCCGGGGCCAGATTAGTCAGCACTCGTGCCAGGCGCCGCTGCAGGGTGTCGATCAGCAGCGCAATCAGCAGGATCAGGCCGATCATCACGCCTTGCATCAGGCGCACTTCACCCTGGATCTTCCCGTGCTGGGCCCGCACTACCGGTTCCAGGCCGGCGATGGCCTGTTGCACCGCCACGATTTTCAGGTGGGTGCCGGCGGCCAGGTCGGCGCGTTGCTGGATCTGTGCGCGGGTGCGCTTGAGTTCGGCGGGGTAGCGGGTCAGCAGGCTGTTGAGTTCGCGCTTGAGGTCGACGCCGGTGTCCTGGGCTTCGGCCTTTTCGCTGTTTTGCAGGCCCATCAGGGCTGAGAAATCATCCGTGTTGGATTCGCCGCTGGCCTTCACGCCCAGCAATGGCAGTTGTTCCAGCAGGTCGGCCTGGCCGCGGATGTTGCCGACTTCGCGCTCCACGTCGTCGGCCAGTTCCGCGCGCCCGCTGCTGACCAGCTTGTCGCGGGCCAGGGACAGCTTGCCCAGGTGTTGGGAGGCGGCCAGCAGCGGCGGCAGGTAGCGTGCTGCTTCGGTGGAATTGACGCCCATGGCGTACTGGCCCAACTGTTCCAGATTGGCACCCAGTTCGCGCTCGGCTTGCAGCAACAGCGCCTGGGGGTCGCCGGCCAGTTTGCCGGCGGCCAGCAGGTCGGTTTTGCTGAAGGTATCCAGGGCGACCAGGCTGGGGCGCAGGTTCTGGGCGATCTCGGCGGGCAGGTCATCCAGGTGCAGCAGCAGGTTTTCCAGGCTTTGGCTGGCGCTGCTCAGGCGCAGGGCGTCGCCGCTGGCCAGGTAGTCGTCGATATTGCGCGCAGCTTGGTTCTGGAAGGTTTGCGACAGGCTCAGGTAGCGCTCCATCAGCAAATAAGGCCGTTCCAGTGCCCGTTGCGACCACCACAGGGTCGCGCCAAGCGCCAGGCACACAGCCACCAGAAGAAGGGTATTGAGATTGGTCAGCAGCTTCAGGCGCATGCGGGATATCAACCGACAGCAAGGATAAGCGCCTGAAGTTATTGCGTTTCTATTACAGCGTTATGACGGAGTCAGTGAATTCCGATGAAAAGATGGCACTTTGCTTTGATGCGCGCGCGGCGTGTACACGGTTACGCCCGCCGTTCTTGGCGCGATACAAGGCCTCGTCGGCCTGGGCGGCCATCATCAGGCTGTCGGAACCGTCGCACAGCTCAACCAGCCCGGCGCTGAAGGTGCACCACAGGTCCTGGGGTTGGGCCGGGTAATGAATTTCGGCAAAGCGTCCGCGGATTTCATCCAGCACCTTGCAGGCTGATTCCAAGTCGGTGTCGGGCATCACGATGGCGAACTCTTCACCGCCGTAGCGGCCAATGTAGTCGGTCTTGCGCAAGCGTTGCTTGAGGAACAGCGCCAGGCTCTTGATCACACGGTCGCCCATCGGGTGGCCATGGCTGTCATTGACCCGTTTGAAGTGATCGATATCGAGCATGGCAAAACTCAGCGGTTTGTTCTCGCGGCGTGCGCGGAAGCTGCAGTCTTCGAGCAATTGCAGGATGTGGGTGTGGTTGTACAACCCTGTCAGGCTGTCACGCACCATCCGCGCCTTGAGGTTGCGCGCGCGCACCGCGCGGTTGCGCACGGTAGTGATCAGATGGCGCGGCTTGATCGGCTTGGTGAGGAAGTCGTCGCCGCCTTCGCTCATGGCGTCCAATTGCTTGTCCAGATCGTCTTCAGCCGACAGGTAAATGATCGGCACGCTCACATAACGGTCGTTATGGCGAATCACCTTGGCCAGTTCGGTGCCGGTGCAGGCGGGCATATACATGTCGAGAATGATCAGGTCGGGCTGAAAGTCCGCCAGTTCGGCCATGGCCTGGATCGGCTCGATCAGCGTGCGGGTGACGATGCCGGCACTGTTGAGCAGGCGCTCGGTATGCAGGGCCTGGGCCCGCGAGTCGTCAATGATCAGCACCTTGTAGGGTTCGTATTGGGCGACGCAGGTCAGCACTTCGATTTTCTCCAGCAGGCTGGAGGCTTCCAGCGTGCCGGTGAGAAACTCCTGGCCGCCGGCGCGCACGGCGGCCAGGCGCGTTGGCGTGTCGGTTTCATGCAGGCTGAAAAACAGCAACGGCAGTTTTTGCTCCAGACCTTCCTGGGCTTCGGCGGCGAGCTTGAGGCCCAGGCCGGTGCCGCAGAAATCCACGTCCATCACAATCGCCGACGGCAAGCGCTCGACCATGGCTGCGCGAAATGCCGCCACGCTGCCCAGGGGCTGGGCGCTCATGCCAAAGAACTCCAGTTGCTTGGCCAGGCGCTCGGCGCGGTCGTGATCGGCGAGCATCACGTAGATCGGCTTGCGCATCGGCGGCAGGAAGGTTTGCTCCAACTGGTCGCCCTGGCGCAGTCCGGTGCGGGACAGGCGCTGCATCAGGCGGTTGAGTTCGGTGATCAGGTGACTGCTCAGGCGCCCGCGATTCTCGTCCACCGCCTTGAGCGACTCGCCGATGTGTTGGGCCAACTGGCCGTGCTCGGGCTGTTCAAAGCGCTCGGCGAAGCGCTGCAGGCGCAGGTTGGCTTCGCTGAGTTCGGTGAGGTCGGTGCTGGACCACTCGCTGCGTTGCAGGCGCTGCCAGATCTCAAGAATTTGACGTGCCTGATGAATTACCCGCTGGGCAAAGTGTTGCTTGAGACGCTCACGGCTAGGGTCTTCTGGCTCGGTCATATCCTGACTACTAGTGAAGGTGCGTGCTGAGGTCGACTGATGGCTCTATGCTAGCACCTCTTTTGAGTCGGATGAGTGTCATACGTCAATTAACTGCACGAGGCCTATATTCATTTATTGACCTTGCGGTCACTCAGCTTAAAAAGCGTGCATCCTTTATAGTCGAACCTGTGCCGTGCGCCAGTTTGATCAAAAGCCCCGCATGGGTGGGCACGATGGGGTAGGGTTGTGGTCGGAGTGTTTGAACGCACGCCATCAATTCAAGTGCATGAACTTAAGTGATTGAAAGGATATCGCCATGCTGGACTGGAAAAACCGTGCAGGCAGTGCCAAAGGCCCCGCGCCTGAGCCCAAGTCAACCCATCGCGGTTATTTGCGTACGCTGCTGATGAGCCGAGCCTTGCTCAGCGTGCTTGGCCTGTACCTGTTGGTCACCGGGGCGCTGGGCTGGTACTGGAGCGCAGAACCGGCGCTGTTCCCGGTCCAGCAGAATGCGCAGATTGCCGCCGAGAAGGACGGCAAGCAAATGGTGGTGGGCTACACCACTGTCGAAACCCTCAAGACCGTGGTCGGCACCTTGCTGAACAAACCCGGCGGCTATATTTCCAATGACCGCTTCCCGCCAGGCCTGTGGATGGACAACATGCCGAGCTGGGAATACGGGGTGCTGGTACAGGTGCGCGACCTGACCCGCGCCCTGCGTAAAGACTTCGCTCGCTCCCAGTCGCAGTCGGCCGAAGATGCCGATTTGGCCAAGGCCGAGCCACGCTTCAACTTCGATAACAAGAGCTGGGTGCTGCCATCCAGCGAGTCGGAGTACCAGGAAGGCATCAACTCCCTGAGCCGCTATGAAGCGCGCCTGTCCGACCCGAACCAGCGCGGCGCGCTGTTCTATGCGCGTGCCGATAACCTGAACAACTGGCTGGGCGATGTCGCCACCCGCCTGGGTTCGCTGTCGCAACGCCTGTCGGCCAGTGTGGGCCGGGTCAAGCTGAACACCGCACTGAAAACCGAAGCCCTGGCGCCGGGTGAAGTGCCGCAGGTCGACGAAGAAGTGGTGGAAACCCCATGGATGCAGATCGACAACGTGTTCTACGAAGCCCGTGGCCAGGCCTGGGCTTTGTCCCACCTGTTGCGCGCCATCGAAGTCGACTTCGCCGACGTACTGGCCAAGAAAAACGCCACCGTCAGCGTGCGCCAGATCATTCGTGAGCTGGAAGCCTCGCAGGAACCCGTGTGGAGTCCTATGATTCTTAACGGCAGTGGCTTCGGGGTACTGGCGAACCATTCGCTGGTGATGGCCAATTACATTTCCCGGGCCAACGCCGCAGTGATCGATTTGCGTCAGCTCCTCAACCAGGGTTGATGATGGACGTTACTCAAAAGGAGGCTGCACACCGCGCCGCCTCCGATGCCGAGCTGATCTGTTGGGTCGACGAGCGGGACAACCTGCTCGGTCACCTGGTCCGGTCCGACCTTCGCCAGCGCGGCCTGATCGGCCGTTGCACGTTTATCTTCCTGTTCAATTCCAAAGGCGAGTTGTGTGTGCATCGGCGTACCCTGAGCAAGGCGCTGTACCCCGGTTTTTGGGATACGGCCGCCGGCGGCATGGTGGCGGCGGGGGAGAGTTATGCTGTTTCGGCGCAGCGGGAACTGGCCGAAGAGCTCGGTGTGAGCGCAGTGGAGTTGGTCGAGCATGACCATTTCTACTTTGAAGATGGCGACAGCCGGCTCTGGTGCAAATCCTATTCGGCGACCTGGGATGGCCCCCTTTGCCTGCAGCCTGAAGAAGTCATGGAAGCGCGCTTTTTGCCCGTCGAAACGGTTCTGCAACAAGCGCAGCAAAAGCCTTACTGCCCGGACGCCCAGGAGGGCCTGCGGCGCTATCTGGCCTTGCGTCGCTAAAGTTGCAGAAATTGGCGCTATTTGGCTCTTAGCAAGCCGGCTTTTTGCCGTTACACTGCGCGACTTTTCACCCGAGCCGTCATTGTTTCACCCTGGGATCACTGTAGGAGCGAGCTTGCTCGCGAAAGACTCAAGCGCGCCGTGTGCATTCAGAATGCCCGCGTCATCGTTGACGATTTTCGCGAGCACGCTCGCTCCTGCAGGTGGGGATTAGCCTTGGCGGTTCGGTAGCGCTGCCCCTGCCTGAGTGGGGCTTCGCGGTCAGTGGCGCTTTAGCGCGCTGATCAATCTTCATCCTCCCAAGAGGATTGCCGGTGGCCAAAAAAGCCGCATCCTTCGCCGCCCTTGGTGGCCTGGTATTTTCCACCGACGCAGGTCGACACTGCCCGGACTGTCGTCAGCCCGTGGATTCGTGCACCTGCAAACAGACCCTGATGCCTGCGGGCGACGGCATTGCCCGCGTACGACGCGAGAGCAAAGGCCGTGGTGGCAAGACGGTGACTACCATCACTGGCGTGCCGCTTGCAGAGGACGCGCTCAAGGAATTGGCGACCACGCTGAAAAAACGCTGTGGTACCGGGGGCGCGTTGAAAGACGGGGTCATCGAGATCCAGGGCGATCACGTCGAACTGCTGTTGGCCGAGTTGATCAAGCTCGGTTACAAGGCCAAGAAGTCCGGCGGCTGAAAGCCTCTTCCCAACCTGTGTCTAAACTCTGTCCTGCGAGTGGGGTCTACCTCCCTTACAGGCAAATCGTCATTTTCATTCTTTAGACTGCGCCAGCCTCAAATCCGGGGCGGCGCCTTCGCCTTCATTTATAGGGGACTTCGATGTCCGTACGACGCACACGCAAAGACGATGGCAGCCAATGGACAGTTGCGGACAGCCGCAGTGTTTACGGGATTCGCCATTGGGGGGCCGGGTATTTCGCGATCAATGATGCCGGTCGCGTTGAAGTCCGTCCGAACGGCCCGAACAGCACGCCCGTCGACCTTTACGAGCAAGTCGACCAACTGCGCAAAAGCGGCCTGTCGTTGCCGTTGCTGGTGCGCTTCCCCGACATCCTGCAAGACCGCGTGCGCCAGCTCACTGGCGCCTTCGATGCCAACATCGAGCGCCTGGAATACCAGAGCAAGTACACCGCGCTGTACCCGATCAAGGTGAACCAGCAGGAAGCGGTGATCGAAAACATCATCGCCACCCAGGACGTGTCCATCGGCCTCGAAGCCGGCTCCAAGCCTGAACTGCTGGCCGTGCTGGCCCTGGCACCGAAGGGCGGCACCATCGTCTGTAACGGTTACAAGGACCGTGAGTTCATCCGCCTCGCGCTGATGGGCCAGAAGCTTGGCCACAACGTGTTTATCGTCATCGAAAAAGAATCCGAAGTCGGCCTGGTGATCGAAGAGGCTGCCAACCTCAAGGTCAAACCCCAGGTCGGCCTGCGCGTGCGCTTGTCGTCGCTGGCGTCGAGCAAGTGGGCGGACACCGGTGGCGAGAAATCCAAGTTCGGCCTGTCGGCGGCGCAATTGCTGTCGGTGGTCGAACGCTTCCGCGCTGCCGGTCTGGACCAGGGCATCCGCCTGCTGCACTTTCACATGGGCTCGCAGATCGCCAACCTGGCCGACTACCAGCACGGTTTCAAGGAAGCCATTCGTTATTACGGCGAACTGCGCAACCTCGGCCTGCCGGTGGATCACATCGATGTCGGCGGTGGCCTGGGCGTGGACTACGACGGTACCCACTCGCGTAACGCCAGCTCGATCAACTACGACATGGACGACTATGCCGGCGTGGTCGTGGGCATGCTCAAGGAATTCTGCGACGCGCAGAGCCTGCCGCACCCGAATATCTTCTCCGAAAGCGGCCGTTCCCTGACCGCCCACCACGCCATGCTGGTGGTGCAAGTCACCGACGTCGAGAAACACAACGACGAAATCCCGAAAATCGAGAATAAGGAAAGCCTGCCGGAAACCGTGCAGTGGCTGGTGGACCTGCTGGGCCCGACCGACATCGAGATGGTCACCGAAACCTATTGGCGCGCCACTCACTACATGAGCGACGTGGCCACCCAGTACGCTGACGGTAAGCTGACCCTGGCCGAAAAAGCCCTGGCCGAGCAGTGCTACTTCGCCGTGTGCCGTCGCCTGCACAACTCGCTCAAAGCCCGCCAGCGCTCGCACCGCCAAGTGCTGGACGAGCTCAACGACAAGCTGGCCGACAAGTACATCTGCAACTTCTCGGTGTTCCAGAGCCTGCCCGACACCTGGGCCATCGGCCAGGTATTGCCGATCCTGCCACTGCACCGCCTCGACGAAGAGCCGTTGCGCCGCGCCGTGCTGCAGGATTTGACCTGCGACTCCGATGGCAAGATCAAGCAATACGTCGACGAGCAGAGCATTGAGACCAGCCTGCCGGTGCACGCCTTGAACGAAGGTGAAGATTACCTGCTGGGTATCTTCCTGGTAGGCGCCTACCAGGAAATCCTCGGCGACATGCACAACCTGTTCGGTGACACCGACTCGGTGAACATCTATCAGCGTGACGACGGTTCGGTCTACAGCGCCGGAATCGAGACCCACGACACCATCGAAGACATGCTGCGCTACGTGCACTTGTCGCCGGAGGAGTTGATGACGCACTACCGTGACAAGTGCGCGAGCGCCAAGATCAGTGCGTCGGAGCGCACCCAGTTCCTCGACGCCTTGCGCCTGGGGCTGACGCGGTCGTCCTATCTGTCCTCGTAAATGAAGTAACCCGGTACTGATGTGGGAGCCGGGCAAGCCAGCTCCCACATTTGGACCTTATTTCTTCAGTTACTGCCCAGCCACAGCCCTTGCCGATTCAAACGCCAGGCGATCGCCCAAAGGGTCATGCTGCGCAGCGCCATGAACAGCAGGAAGGTGATCCACAGCCCGTGGTTACCCAGGCCCTGCAATGCCCAGGCAATCGGCAATGCCAACAGCACGGTCAGCAGCATGCCGTTGCGCATCTCCCGCGCACGCGTCGCGCCGATAAACAAGCCATCGAGCAAATAACTCCACACCGCAATCAACGGCAGTACCGCCAGGTAAGGCAGGTAGATGTCGGCCGTTTCGCGCACGCTGGGGATATCGGTCTGCATGGCTATAAACAGGTGCCCGGCCAAAGTGAACAGCAATGCAAAACCAACACTGGCGATCAGCGACCAACCACCGGCCACCACCAGTGAGCGGCGCAAGGCCTCGCGGTCACGGGCGCCGATGGCGTGGCCGCACAGGGCTTCCACCGCATGGGCCAACCCGTCCAGTGCGTGGGCCGTCAGCAGCAGGCCGTTGAGCAACAGCGCATTGGCGGCCACGGTGGCATCCCCCAATCGCGCGCCTTGCACCGTGATCATGAAAAACACCGACTGCAACGCCAGGCTGCGGATGAAGATGTCGCGGTTGACCGCCAGCAGCGGGCGCCAGCTTTGCCAGCGCTTAAGCGCAGCCCAGGCGATATGGCCGGGATACGCGCGCAGGGCTTTTTGCGTGAGGGCCAGGCCGAGCAGGGCGCCGGTCCATTCGGCGACTACCGACGCCCGCGCGGAACCGACCACGCCCCAGTCCAGGCCGAGTACGAACCACAGGTTGAGGGCGATGTTGACCAGGTTGGTGGTCAGTAAAATGGCCAGTGGCGCGCGGGCGTTCTGTGTGCCCAGGAACCAGCCGACCAACGCATAAGTGGCCAGCGCGGCGGGCAAGCCGAACAGGCGAGTGTGGAAGAACTCGCGGGTCAGTTGGTTCAGCTCGGGCGACGGTTGCATCCACTCCAGCGCCAGATGGCTCAGCGGTATCCCCACCGTACCCAGCACCATCGCCAGGCCCAGCGCCAGCAGCAAGCCTTGCAGCAGGATTTGCCGCAGCGCGGCGCCGTCATTGCGCCCGGCGGCTTGAGCGGCAAAGCCGGTGGAGCCCATGCGCAGGAACCCCATGGCCCAGGCAAGAAAGGTATACAGACTGGCCCCGACGGCCACGGCACCGAGTTGATGGGCATGGGGCAGGTGGCCGATGACCATGCTGTCGACCAGTGCAACCAACGGCACGGAGATGTTCGAAAGAATCATCGGCGCAGCCAACGCCCACACACGGCGATGAGTAGGACGGTCGCGCCAGTCGGTCAGTAAGGTGGGCATGCGGGCTCCTTGGGGGAGCGGCATTGTAACTGGCCCCCCACCATGGCGCAGAACCAATGTGGGATTTGGCTCGGGTTGGGAGGCGCCCAGAACCAACCCTCCCTCCGTCGGTCAATGTGATCAGCACCACATCGGCCCCGCTCGGGCTGATATATAGTTCACCCTCGGTTCCCTCTGACAACGAGTGCCCCATGCTTAACAAAGGACTGTTCCTGGCTTGCGCGCTGGCCCTGCTGAGCGCCTGCGATTCCTCCGACAAACCGGCGGCACCGACCGCGCCCGCGGCGGCTACGTCCGCCGCGCCAAAACCGGCCAAGGCGGCGGTGGATGTGGCGGCGTTGAAGCAGCGTTATGCCGGGCGTGAGCTGAGCGTGGTGGACGTCTCCGAGGTGCAGCTGGACGGGGCCAGCACCTTGTCGGTGAGTTTTTCCATTCCCCTGGACCCAGACCAGAAGTTTGCCGACAAGCTGCACCTGGTGGACAGTAAGTTCGGCAAGGTCGACGGCGCCTGGGAACTCTCGGATAACCTGATGGAGCTGCGCCTGCGCCACCTGGAGCCGCAGCGCAAGCTGGTGCTGACGGTCGATGCCGGTGTCAAGGCGGTCAACGCCAACACGCTCGCCACCGAGTACACCGCCCGCCTGGAAACCCGCGACCTGCAAGCCACCGTCGGCTTTGCCAGCCGTGGCACGCTATTGCCGACGCGCCTGGCCGAAGGCCTGCCGGTGATCGCGCTGAACGTCGACAAGATCGACGTTGAGTTCTTCCGCATCAAGCCTGAATCGCTGCCGTCGTTCCTGGCGCAATGGGGCCGCAATACCAGCCTGCAAAGTTATGAGTCCCGCGAATTGCTGCCGCTGGCGGACCTGGTGTACGGCGGCCGTTTCGACCTGAACCCGGCGCGCAACACGCGCGAGACGCTGTTGCTGCCGATCGCCGGCCTCAAGCAATTGCAACAGCCGGGCGTCTACCTGGCGGTGATGCGCGCCTCGGGCACCTACAACTATTCGCAACCGGCCACGCTGTTTACCTTGAGTGATATCGGCCTGTCGGTGCACCGTTACGCCAATCGCCTGGATGTGTTTACCCAGGCCCTCGAAGGCGGTAAAGCGCTGGATGGCGTGGCCCTGGAAGTACTCGATGCCGATGGCCGTGTGTTGGGCCAGGGCAAGACCGAGAAGGGCGGCCAGGCCGAGTTGCCGTTGCCGAAAAAGGCCCAGGTGCTGCTGGCCAAGCAGGGCGAGCAGACCAGCATGCTGCGCCTCGATAGCGCGGCGCTGGACCTGGCCGAGTTCGACATTGGCGGCCAACCGTCGCACCCGTTGCAGTTCTTTGTGTTCGGCCCCCGCGACCTGTATCGCCCCGGCGAAACCGTGCTGCTCAATGCCCTGTTGCGTGACAAGGACGGCAATGCCGTCAAGCCGCAACCGGTGAGTGTCGAAGTGCGTCGCCCGGATGAACAGGTCAGCCGCAAATTCGTGTGGGATGCCGACGCGTCCGGTCTTTATCAATATCAACTGCAACTGGCCGGCGAAGCGCCGACCGGGCGCTGGCAGTTGGTGTTCGACCTGGGTGATGGCAAGCCGCAGTTGTATGAATTCCTCGTCGAAGACTTCTTGCCCGAGCGCCTGGCGCTGGAGCTCAAGGGCAGTGACACGGCGCTGAGCCCGGCGGATAACCCGGTTATCCAAGTCAATGGCCGTTATCTCTATGGCGCACCGGCCTCCGGTAATCGCGTCAGCGGGCAAGTGTATGTGCGGCCGTTGCGCGAAGCGGTCAAGGCGCTGCCGGGCTACCAGTTCGGCTCTGTCACCGAAGAAGAGTTGAGCCAGGATTTTGAGCTGGACGAAAGCGTATTGGATGCCAAGGGCCAGGAAAAACTGACCCTGGAAAGCAAATGGACCGAAGCCAAATCCCCTCTGCAACTGATCGTACAGGCCAGCCTGCAAGAGTCGGGCGGGCGGCCGATCACCCGGCGCCTGGTGCAACCGATCTGGCCGGCCGAGCAATTGCCGGGCCTGCGCGGGTTGTTTGACGGCAGCGAAACCAACGGTGATGGCCCAGCGGAGTTCGAAGTGCTGCTGGCCAACCAGGACGGGCAGAAACTGGCCGCGCAAAACCTCAAGGTGCGCCTGGTGCGTGAGCGCCGTGACTACTACTGGAACTACTCCGACAGCGACGGCTGGAGCTATCACTACAACGAGAAATTCCTCAACCTCGACGAGCAGACCCTGAACATCAAGGCCGGCGACACCGCCAAGGTCAGCTTCCAGGTGGAGTGGGGCCCGTACCGCGTCGAGGTCGAAGACCCGCAGACCGGCCTGGTCAGCAGCCTGCGCTTCTGGGCCGGTTACCAGGCTCAGGACAACACCGAAGGCGGCGCCGTGCGTCCCGACCAGGTCAAGCTGGCGCTGGATAAACCGGCGTATGGCGACGGCGATACGGCCAATGTCACCGTGACCCCGCCTGCGGCCGGTAAAGGCTACCTGCTGGTGGAGTCGGCCGAAGGGCCGTTGTGGTGGCAGGAAATCGACGTGCCGGCCGAGGGTAAAAGCTTCGCCGTGAAGCTCGACCCGAAATGGTCGCGCCATGACCTGTACGTGAGCGCCCTGGTCATTCGCCCCGGCGAGCGCAAGGCCAATATCACCCCCAAGCGTGCGGTGGGCCTGCTGCACCTGCCGCTGGACCGTACCCAGCGCAAGCTTGGCGTGACCCTTACCGCGCCGGAAAAAATGCGCCCCAAACAACCGCTGACGGTAAAGATCGCCGCCAAGAACGCCAACGGCAGCGTGCCCAAGCAGGTGCATGTGCTGGTGGCGGCGGTGGACGTGGGCATCCTCAATATCACCGAATACCCCACGCCCGACCCGTACTCCAGCCTGTTCGGGCGCAAGGCCTATGGCGTGGACCAGTTCGACATTTATGGCCAGTTGATCGAAGCCGGCCAGGGCCGCCTGGCCAGCCTGGCCTTCGGCGGTGACGCCGCGCTGGCCAAGGGCGGCAAACGCCCCGACACCAGTGTGACCATCGTCGCCCTGCAAAGCGCGCCGGTGACCTTGAACGACAAGGGCGAGGGCGAAGTCAGCGTCAATATTCCTGACTTCAATGGCGAGCTGCGCTTGATGGCGCAGGCCTGGAGCGATGATCGCTATGGCATGGCCGAAGCCAAGACCGTGATCGCCGCGCCGCTGGTGGCCGAACTCTCGGCGCCGCGCTTCCTTGCCGGGGGCGACCAGACCACCTTGGCGCTGGACCTGTCCAACCTGTCGGGCAAAGCGCAGAAACTGGACGTGCAACTGAGCGCCGAGGGCCAACTGGAGCTGGTCAACAGCGGCGCGCAAACCGTCGAGCTCAAACAAGGCCAGCGCACCACGCTGAGCATTCCGGTGAAAGCCTGGGGCGGATTGGGCCAGGGCAAGGTCAAGGTGACGGTCAACGGGCTGGACCTGCCGGGTGAAAACCTGCCGCCGTTCAGCCGCGAATGGACCTTGGGCGTGCGCCCCGCGTACCCGGCGTTGCTCAAGCATTACCGCGCGGTGCTCAAGGATCAGCCGTGGAACCTGCCGCCGGGCACGCTGGATCAGTTCGACGCCTCCGGGCGCCAGGCGCTGCTCAGCCTGTCGAGCCGACCGCCGCTGAACCTCGGCGCACAGATCAGTGCGCTCAAGGCCTACCCTTATGGTTGCCTGGAACAAACCGCCAGTGGCCTGTACCCGTCGCTGTATGCCGACGACGCCTTGCTCAAGCGCCTGAGTATCAAGGGCGAGCCGGATGCCGAGCGTAAACGCAAGATCGAGCTGGGCATCGAACGCCTGTTGGGCATGCAGCGCTACAACGGCAGCTTTGGTTTGTGGGGCGCCGATGGCGAAGAAGAATATTGGCTGACCGCCTATGTCACCGACTTCCTGCTGCGCGCCCGCGACCAGGGCTTTGCCGTACCGCCCGAAGCGCTGAAAAAAGCCAGCGAGCGCCTGCTGCGGTACGTGCAGGAGCGCAACCTGATCGAGGTCGATTACAGCGACAACGCCGAACACACCCGCTTTGCCGTGCAGGCCTACGCCGGCATGGTGCTGGCGCGCAGTCAGCAGGCGCCGTTGGGCGCGTTGCGCAGCCTTTTCGACCGTCGCAGCGATGCGCGTTCCGGGTTGCCGCTGGTGCAGTTGGCCATCGCCTTGCAAAAGATGGGCGACCAGCCACGTGCCGATCAGGCGTTGCTGGCCGGCCTGGCCACCCAGCGCAGTGCCAAGGAATGGCTGGCCGACTACGGCAGCCCGCTGCGCGACCAGGCGATGATCCTGGCGTTGCTGGAGGAAAATGACCTGGCCAAGGGCAAGCGTGAGGAGCGCCTGTTTGCCTTGTCGGACCAACTGGCCGCCAGCCCTTACCTGTCGACCCAGGAGCGCAACTCGTTGTTCCTGGCCGGGCGACTGGGGTTCGCCCAGCCTGAGGCCAATTGGCAGGTGTCGCTCACCGGCAGTGGCGGTGTTCAGGAACTGAACAACCAGCAGTCGACGCGTGAGCTGGAAGGCAAGCTGCTGTCCAGCGACTTGACGCTGAGCAACCAGGGTGACACCCCGGTGTATCAGCAGCTGACCCTCTCGGGTTATCCGCAAGTGCCACCGGCAGCGGGTGGCGACAACCTGAGCATCCGCCGCGAATACCTGGGCATGAACGGCCAGCCACTGAACCTGCGCAACCTCAACAGCGGCGACCTGGTGCTGGTGCACTTGGCGGTCAGCGCCAAGCAGCGCGTGCCGGATGCCCTGGTGGTCGACCTGTTGCCCGCCGGCCTGGAACTGGAAAACCAGAACCTGGCGCAAAGCGCGGCCAGCCTGGAGAACGCCAGCAGCCAGGTGAAGGAGTGGCGCGAATCAATGCAGAACGCGGCGCTCAAGCATCAGGAGTTCCGCGATGATCGCTACGTGGCGGCGATCAACCTGCAGAGCGATGGCACCACGCACCTGCTGTACCTGGCGCGCGCCGTGACGCCCGGCACCTACCGCGTGCCGCCGCCGCAGGTGGAGTCGATGTACCGGCCGAACTGGCAGGCGGTGGGGGATACCCCGGCAGACCTGGTGATCAAGGGCCGCTGAGGCCTGATTGAAGGAGCGGATTCCAAATGTGGGAGCGGGCTTGCTCGCGAATGAGGTCTGTCAGTTGACGTATCAATCACTGAGACAGCGCATTCGCGAGCAAGCCCGCTCCCACAGGTAATCCAGGTGGGTTTGAGATCAGTGCACGACCCAACTGAGCAGCCACAGGCCCAGCAGCAACCAGATAATGCCCATGATGATCGACGCCCGCATGAACGCGCGCACCGCCGAATACAGCAACATCAGGCCGACGATCAGGGTGATGATGCTGATGATCGAGGTGTCCATGCCCAAGGTGCGCGACAGGCCATCGATAAAATTGCCACCGGCGTGGGTCAAGGCCCCGAAGATCCCGCTCAGGCCGTCGACGATAAAGCGAATGATGGAACCGAGGGCCTGGCCCAACCATTCGAAAAAGCTTTCTACCTGCATGTGTGTGTCCTGATGAGAAGGTGGGCGTATCTGTGCCTTTGGTTGTTATTGCGACAGGCTAGTTCCCTACAAGCATAGAGGTTTGCCGGTTTGAATTTGCGTTTAGTTGCCCGTTGGACCCTGGCGAGCCTGTTGTTGGTGATTGCGCTGTTGTGGCTGGCCGACCGCATCTGGCCCTTGCCCCTGCCTGAAGACGACCTGGCGCGGGTGGTGCTGGCCGAGGATGGCACGCCATTGTGGCGGTTTGCCGATGCCAATGGCGTGTGGCGCTACCCGGTGCGCACCCGTGAAGTCTCGCCGTATTACCTGGATGCGCTGCTGACCTACGAAGACCGCTGGTTTTATCAACACCCTGGCGTTAACCCGCTGGCGCTGGGGCGGGCGACCTGGCAGAACCTCACCGGTGCGCGGGTGGTGTCGGGCGGCAGTACCTTGTCGATGCAGGTGGCGCGCTTGCTCGACCCGCATTCGCGCACCTTGCATGGCAAGCTGCGCCAACTGTGGCGTACGGCGCAATTGGAATGGCACTTGTCCAAGGACGAGATCCTCAACCTGTACCTGAACCGCGCGCCGTTCGGCGGCACCTTGCAGGGTGTGGCGGCGGCCAGTTGGGCGTATCTGGGCAAGTCCCCGGCACAGCTGACCCGCGCCGAAGCCGCGCTGCTCGCAGTGTTGCCCCAGGCGCCGAGCCGCTTGCGCCCGGACCGCCACGCACAACGCGCCCAGCAAGCCCGCGACAAAGTGCTGCGCCGCCTCGCCGAGTACCAGGTATGGCCGCAATCGGCCGTCGATGAAGCCCTTGAAGAACCGTTGCTGCTCGCCCCGCGCCTGGAGCCGAGCCTGGCGCCCTTGCTCGCCCGCCGCCTGAACCGACCCGACAGCCCGCCGCTGATCCGCACGACGGTGGACGCCACCCTGCAACGCCGTCTCGAAGACCTGCTGCTGGGGTGGCGTGCGCGGCTGCCGGAACACACGTCCGCCGCGATCCTGGTGGTGGAGGAGGAAACCATGGCCGTGCGGGCCTACCTGGGCTCGGTGGACATCAACGATGCCAGGCGCTTCGGCCACGTGGACATGATCAGCGCGCTGCGCTCGCCGGGCTCCACCTTGAAACCCTTTCTGTATGGCATGGCCCTGGACGAGGGCTTGATTCACTCCGAGTCACTGCTGCAGGACGTGCCCCGGCGTTATGGCGATTACCGGCCGGGCAACTTCTCCATGGGCTTTACCGGCGCGGTGCCGGCGAGTACGGCGTTGTCCAGTTCACTGAACTTGCCAGCGGTGCAATTGCTGGAGGCTTACGGGCCCAAGCGTTTTGCCGCCGAAATGCGCATCGGCGGTGTGCCCTTGGCGCTGCCGGCGTTGGCCGAACCCAATCTGGCGCTGATCCTGGGCGGTGCCGGCAGCCGCCTGGAAGACCTGGTGAGCGGCTATAGCGCTTTCGCCCGCGACGGCAAGAGTGCGACGCTGCGTTTGCAGCCGGACGATGCGCTCAGGGAGCGGCCGTTACTGTCGCCGGGGGCGGCCTGGATTGTGCGGCGCATCCTCAGCGGGCAAGCGCGGCCGGACCGTGACCCACGCGCCGAACTGGTACAGCGCCCGGTGCTCGCCTGGAAAACCGGCACCAGCTATGGTTTTCGCGATGCCTGGGCGATTGGCGTGGGGCCGCGCTATTTGATCGGTGTGTGGATTGGCCGGCCGGATGGCACGCCGGTGCCGGGCCAGTTCGGCCTGGCCTCGGCGGCGCCGTTGATGTTGCAGGTGCATGACGTGTTGACCAACCGCGACAGCCAACGCGGCATCAGTGCGCCAGTCAAACCGGTGCCGGCCAATGTCGGCGTGGCGGCGATCTGTTGGCCGCTGGGCCAACCCATGAGCCGCAGCGATCCCAATTGCCGCCGCCAACGCTTCGCCTGGACGCTGGACAACACTACGCCGCCGACCTTGCAGGCGTTGGACCAACCGTTGAGCGTGGGCTTGATGGAAAGTGTCTGGGTCAATGCCAAGGGCCTGCGGGTGGGTGCTCATTGCCCCGGTGCGGTCGCCAGGCATATCGCCCTGTGGCCCGCGCCGCTGGAACCCTGGCTGCCCAGGGCTGAACGCCGTGAAGCACGCATCCCAGCGGCCGACCCGGACTGCCCGCCGCCGGCGCTGGCGGCCTCTTCACCGCTGTCGATTGTCGGCGTGCGCGAAGGCGACCAACTGCGCCTGCCCGCTGGCAGCCAACAAGCCCTGCGCCTTAAGCTCTCCGCCCTGGGAGGCAGCGGCCGACGCTGGTGGTTCCTCAACGGTGCGCCGCTGGGTGACAGTGCCAACCAGGACTTTATCAATGCCAGCTTCGAGCGGCTGGGGCGCTATCAACTCAGCGTCCTCGATGAAGCTGGACAAACCGCCCGCCTCGAATTCAGTGTCGTTGATTAGGGCCTGCGATAGCGTCCTCAAGAACACCACGGATTCACTTGCCTTCATCCCTGATCCCCCCGAAGCTATACCCCTTCAGGAGCCCAGCATGAACCTCGAACACCTCACCGAACGCCTGCACCGCATCCGCGATACCAACCACTGGAAACCGTTCCACAGCCCGAAAAACCTGGCCATGGCCGCCAGTGTGGAAATGGCCGAGCTGGTGGAAATCTTCCAATGGCTCAGCGAAGACCAATCGCGCCAGTTGCCAGCAGACAAACTCGCCCACGCCGGGCAGGAAGTCGGCGATATCGTGCTGTACCTGCTGTTGCTGTGCAGTGAGTTGGGCCTGGACATGGACGAGGTGGTACGCGCCAAACTGGCCGACAGCGAACGGCGGTTTGCCCATGAGTGACCGTCATTTCGACCAGTTGGCCACGCGTTTTGCCGAGAAGATCTACGGCGGCGCCAAGGGCGCGATTCGCCTGGCGGTGCTCCAGGCCGATCTGGCCGAAGCGCTGCCCGAGCGCCCGTTGCGCGTGCTGGATATCGGCGCGGGCCTGGGGCATATGTCGCTTTGGCTGGCCGAACGCGGGCACCAGGTAACCCTGGCCGAACCCGCCGAGCCGATGCTCGACGGCGCGCGCCAACGGTTTGCCGAAGCGGGGCAGACCGCGACCTTTATCCATGCGCCCTGGCAGGACTTGCTCGGCCAACTTACCGAACCCTATGACCTGGTGCTGTGCCACGCCGTGCTGGAATGGCTGGCCGAGCCCCATGCGATCCTGCCGGTACTGCACCAACTCACGGTGCCCGGCGGCTGGCTGTCCCTGGCGTTCTACAATCGCGATGCGCTGATTTACCGCAACCTGCTCAAGGGCCACTTCCGCAAGATGCGCAACAACGATATGGCCGGCGAAAAGCAGAGCCTTACCCCGCAGCAGCCGCTGGACCCGCGCGAGCTGGCGGCGCAACTCGAAGGGCTTTGGCAGGTCGAAAGCCAAAGTGGCGTGCGGGTATTTCACGACTACATGCCAGTGGAATTCCAGGCCCGCGCGAATGTGCAGGAGCTTGTGGAGATGGAACTCGCTCACCGTCGTCACCCAAGCTTTGCCGGACTTGGGCGTTATTTGCACTGGATCTGCCGTCCGGTTTAAGCGGGCCAGTGTGTGGAGGTTCAAATGCGTCGTCTCTGTTTGATCCTGTTGTCCTTGGGGCTGGGCGCCTGTTCCAGCCCCAATCCTTATGTGGCCACCTCGGCCCCCATGCCGCCGGCCCCGGCCCAGGCGGCCCACACGTTCGATGCCAGCGCCTATCCGGCCCCCGTACGCGACTACGGCGCCTATCGCAATTGGGCCTGGCGCAACGGCCAGCTTCCGGCGGGCACGGCCTGGGCCGACTCGGCGCAAATTGCCGAAGCCGTCAGTGGCGCCCTCGACCAGCGCGGCCTGCGCCCCGTGCATGACAACCGCCCGGCGGACCTGCTGGTGAGCGCCGATGTGCGCCAGGAGAAGCGTCTCAAGCAGGTCCAGGACGACTACGGCTACGGTGGTTATGGCGGCTACAACCGCTATGGCAATGGTTACGGCATGTACAACTCGGTGCCGATCGTGCGGACCTATGAGGTGCAGGTCGTGGTGGTTCGCGTCAACCTGTTCGACGCGCGCAGCGGCCAGCCGGTATGGAGTTCCAGCGCGGAAACCGGTAGCCAGGGCAGCCTCAGCGAACGGGCAGATGCGTTGCGCCAGGCGGTGCAAAAGGCAATGGCGGCGTATCCTCCGCATTAAAAGCTATTCTCATCCAAGGCCCGGTCGCTTTTTGGAGAACACCATGTTTCGTCGTATCGCTACGCTCGCTTTTGTTGTGTTGCTGGGCGGTTGCCAGACCAGCCAGGTCAATCACGACTTTGATGCCAGCCGAGACTTCGGCGCTTACCGCAGCTGGGCCTGGAAAGACCCGGCCCTGCAGTACCGCCCCGATGACCCGCGGATCAAGAGCGACCTCACCGAACAGCGCATCCGCCAGGCCGTGGGCGAGCAACTCGACCAGCGCGGCCTGCGCCCCGCAGTGGCGGGCACCAAGGCCGACCTGAACGTGCAGGCCTACCTGATCGTCGAAGACCGCCAGCAACAAGTCACCACCAATTACGGCGGCGCCTGGGGCGGCCCGTGGAATGGTTACTGGGGTGGGCCGATGTACAACGAAACGCGCAACATCACCTACAAAGTGGCGACCATTCAGATCGACCTGCTCGACGGCAAGGACGGCAAGCTGGTATGGCGCGGCAGTGATGAACAGATCATGGCCAGCTCACCCGAGCCGCAGGATCGCGATAACGCGATCCGCACCACGGTGACCCGCATCCTCTCCAGCTACCCACCGCACTGACGCCCGGCATCAGGCGCTGTCCACCATCAGCCCGCGGGTTTCAGGCAATGGGCCGCCACTTGCCGAACATATGTTCGATATCACCCGCGCCTTTCAACAGCAATTCACCGCTGGAGCCTGCGGCGCTGGCGTGCAATGTCACCTCACTGGGCAGGCGTACCGGCTTCTTGAACTCGACGTCTATTTCGATATTCGCCGCCGGCAGGTGGTCACCCAGGGCTGCGAGGGTACGCGCCTTGTTCCACAGACCGTGGGCGATGGCCTGGGGGAAGCCAAAGGCCTTGGCGGTCAGGGCGCTCAGGTGAATCGGGTTGTAGTCGCCGGAGACTCGCGCATAACGGCGGCCTATATCGGCGGGGGCTTTCCAGCGTGTCAGTTCGCTGACCTGCATGGGTGGGGGTTGAGTGTCATCCGCCGCTTGGCCTTCGAGCTTCACACCCCGGCAGAGCATGCGGCTCTCGGCCTCCCACAGCAGGCCGAGGGCATCTTCGACGCGGGTCACCACGTCGAAGGTCGCGCCCTTGGCGTGAGGCTGCAGGTTCTGCGCATGCACCGAGACGGTCAGATCACTCACGGCGCCTAATGGGCGATGGATGCGGATGCGGTTGCTCAGGTGGATCAACCCCAGCAGTGGGAAAGGGAAGACGTCGGCGGTGAGCAGTTGCATCTGCAGACCGAACGCGAGGATGTGCGGATAGGTTGCCGGCAGGATCGGGCTGTCGGCAAAACCGCAGACCTTGCGATAGGCCGCCACGTCCTTGGGGTTGACGCTGACCCGGCAGCGCAAGCCCAGGCTGGGCAAGGTGCTGCCGGTGATCTTGCGCTTGAGCGCCGCGCGCCAATACAACGGCGGCAGAAACGGGGTGCTGTCTAAGGTCTGCCATTGCATGGTTACGCTCCCAAAAGACTTTGCCCGCATACCCGCAGCGCTTGCCCGCTGACCGCACCGGAACCCGGTTGGGCCAGCCAGGCCACGGCCTCGGCGACGTCTTGCGGCAGACCGCCCTGGCCCAGCGAACTCATGCGCCGCCCGGCCTCGCGTAAGGCGAATGGAATATGCGCGGTCATCTGGGTTTCGATAAAACCCGGGGCGACGGCGTTGATGGTGATCCCGCGTTCCCCCAGCGCTGGTGCCCAGGCCTGGGCCAGGCCAATCAAGCCGGCCTTGCTCGCGGCATAGTTGGTTTGCCCACGGTTGCCGGCGATGCCGCTGATGGAGGCCAGCAGTACCACGCGCGCGTTGTCGTGCAGGGTGTTGCTGTCGAGCAAGGCCTTGGTCAGCACTTGCGGCGCGTTGAGGTTGACCGCCAGCACGGCGTCCCAGTATTCCGGGGTCATGTTGGCCAGGGTCTTGTCGCGGGTGATCCCGGCGTTGTGCACCAGAATGTCCAGACCATCGGGCAACTGTTCGATCAACTGGCCGGCGGCGTCTTCGGCGCAGATATCCAGCACCACCGTGCGCGCACCCAGGCGCGCGGCCAACGCTTCGAGATCGGCCTTGGCTTGGGGCACATCCAGCAGGATGACCTCGGCGCCATCGCGAGCCAGGGTTTCGGCGATGGATGCACCGATGCCTCGGGCGGCTCCGGTGACCAGCGCCTTGCGCCCGGCCAACGGGCGAGTCCAGTCCTCGACGGGAGTGGTACAGGCGTGAAGGCGGATCACTTGGCCAGAAATGTACGCACTTTTTGGCGAAAGGAAGAAGCGCAGCGCGCCCTCCAACTGGTCTTCGACACCGTCGCCGACGTAGAGCAGTTGCAGCACGCCACCGTTGCGCAGTTCTTTCGCCAGGGAGCGGCTGAACCCTTCCAGGGCGCGCTGGGCGCTGGCGGCAAACGGGTCGCCGAGGCTTTCCGGCGCACGGCCAAGGATCACCAGGTGGGCGCTGTCGGCCAGGTTTTTCAGCAGGGGCTGGAAGAACTCGCGCAATTGCTTGAGCTGGTCGGTGTGTTGCAAGTGGCTGGCGTCGAACACTACGGCCTTGAGCTTGGGGCCGTGTCCGGGAATCCAGGTCGAGGGCTCGGCGCCGTAGCTGTAGATGACGTCGGTGAGTTTGTGCGCAAACGTCTGCACCTTTGCCACCAGCGCGCCGCCGCCGAGCAGCAAGGCCCCTTCGACCGGGCGCAGGCGCCCGGCTTGCCAGCGTTCCAGGCGTACCGGCGACGGCAGGCCAAGGGCGCCGACCAGGCGATGGCCGAGGCTTGAGTTGGCGAAGTCGATATAACGGTCAGACATGGAACGCTCTCCGAAGGCTGGGGTTCAAAAGGTTGACCACCCAGGGGTGGCAGTCGTTCGATTGAGCCTAGGCTAGTCTCAGAGACTCACCCCACAACCCACAGGGAGCTTTCCATGAATCAATTGCGCCGTGTAGCGATCATTGGCGGTAACCGCATTCCTTTCGCCCGTTCCAATGGCCCCTACGCCACGGCGAGCAACCAGGCGATGCTGACCGCGGCCCTGGAGGGCCTGATCGAACGCTACAACCTGCACGGCCTGCGCATGGGCGAAGTGGCCGCCGGGGCAGTGCTCAAGCATTCGCGCGACTTCAACCTCACCCGTGAATGCGTGCTGGGGTCGCGCCTGTCGCCGCAAACTCCCGCCTATGACATCCAGCAGGCCTGTGGCACCGGGCTTGAGGCGGCATTGCTGGTGGCCAACAAGATTGCCCTGGGTCAGATCGAATGCGGCATCGCCGGCGGGGTGGACACTACTTCCGACGCACCGATCGGGGTGAATGAAGGGCTGCGCAACATTCTGCTGCAAGCCAACCGCAGCAAATCCATGGCGGACAAATTAAAAGCCTTGTTACAACTTCGTCCCCATCACCTCAAGCCGGAACTGCCGCGCAATGGCGAGCCACGTACCGGTTTGTCCATGGGCCAGCATTGCGAGTTGATGGCGCAGGCCTGGCAGATCCCCCGGGACGAACAGGATCGGTTAGCTCTCGAAAGCCACCAGAAAATGGCTGCGTCGTACGCCGAAGGCTGGCACAACGATTTGCTCACCCCGTTCCTGGGCCTGACCCGCGACAACAACCTGCGCCCCGACCTGAGCCTGGAAAAACTTGCCGCCCTCAAGCCCGCTTTCGAACGCAGTGAAAAAGGCACGCTCACCGCCGGCAATTCCACGCCGCTCACCGATGGTGCATCCCTGGTGCTGCTGGGCAGCGAAGCCTGGGCCCAGGAGCGCGGTTTACCGATCCTGGCGTATTTGCGTGATGGCGAAGCGGCGGCGGTGGATTTCGTCAATGGCGCCGAAGGCCTGCTGATGGCGCCGGTGTACGCGGTACCGCGTTTGCTGGCGCGCAACGGCTTGACGCTGCAGGACTTCGATTACTACGAGATCCACGAAGCCTTCGCCGCCCAAGTGTTGTGCACGCTCAAGGCCTGGGAAGATGCTGACTACTGCAAGACCCGCCTGGGGCTGGATGCGCCGCTGGGTAGCATCGACCGCAGCCGGCTGAATGTGAAGGGCAGCTCCCTGGCCGCCGGCCATCCGTTCGCCGCCACGGGTGGGCGTATCGTCGCCAACCTGGCCAAGCTGCTGGACGCGGCGGGGAAGGGGCGCGGGTTGATTTCAATCTGTGCCGCCGGAGGGCAAGGTGTGACGGCGATTATCGAGCGTTGATTACCGTGCAAACTGGCATATTGGATGCATTCCAGAGTGGCCAGAGGTCGGTAGCCTCTCCCACCGGCGAGCCGATTGCCGTATAACGAGTGCCATACGCGTATTTGGTAATAAAGGACCCACAATAAAAGCTGATGAAGACTCCTAAACGCATTGAACCCCTGATCGAAGACGGTCTGGTCGACGAAGTGCTGCGCCCACTGATGAGTGGTAAAGAAGCAGCTGTTTATGTGGTGCGCTGCGGCAACGAATTGCGTTGCGCCAAGGTTTACAAGGAGGCGAACAAACGAAGTTTTCGTCAAGCGTCCGAATACCAGGAAGGCCGTAAGGTCCGTAACAGCCGGCAGGCCCGGGCCATGGCCAAGGGTTCCAAGTTTGGCAAGAAAGAAACCGAAGATGCCTGGCAGAACGCCGAAGTGGCGGCGCTGTTCCGCCTGGCGGGTGCCGGCGTGCGCGTGCCCCAGCCGTACGACTTCCTTGAAGGCGTACTGCTGATGGAACTGGTGGCCGACGAGTACGGTGATGCGGCGCCGCGTCTGAACGACGTGGTACTGGAACCGGACCAGGCGCGCGAATACCACGCCTTCCTGATTTCCCAGATCGTGCTGATGTTGTGTACCGGCCTGGTGCACGGTGATCTGTCGGAGTTCAATGTGCTGTTGACCCCGACCGGCCCGGTGATCATCGACCTGCCCCAGGCGGTGGATGCGGCGGGCAACAACCACGCATTCAGCATGCTGGAGCGGGATGTGGGCAACATGGCTTCCTACTTCGGGCGTTTTGCCCCGGAACTGAAGAAGACCAAGTACGCCAAGGAAATGTGGGCACTGTACGAAGCCGGTACCTTGCACCCGGCCAGCGTTCTCACCGGCGAATTCGATGAGCCGGAAGAGTTGGCGGATGTGGGCGGTGTGATCCGCGAGATCGAAGCGGCACGGCTGGATGAAGAGCGCAAGCAAGCGATTCGGGCGGCCGATGATGCGCCGGCCACCAAGACGGCGGAAGAACCGCCGCCGCCTTGGATGCAGTGATCTTCGGGTAGATGAGGACCGAAATGTGGGAGCGGGCTTGCTCGCGAAAGCGCAGTGTCAGTCGACAAGTTCATTGACTGAACCTATGCATTCGCGAGCAAGCCTGCTCCCACATTTGTTTTTGTACTGTCAGCTAAAGCATCAGGTGCAACAACTTCCAGATGCCAACTCCTTGAGAATCGGACAGTCCGGCCGATGATCGCCCTGGCAGTGTTCCACCAGGTCCTGCAACGTGTCGCGCAGTTGGCCCAGTTCCCGAATCTTCTGGTTCAGCTCGTCGATATGCTGGCGCGCCAAGGCCTTCACGTCGGCGCTGGCCCGCTGTCGGTCCTGCCACAGGGTCAGCAGCTTGCCAACTTCTTCCAATGAAAACCCCAGATCCCGCGAACGTTTGATAAACGCCAGGGTGTGCAAGTCATCCGCGCCGTACACACGGTAGCCGCTGTCGGTACGGTGGGCGGCTTTGAGCAGGCCGATGGATTCGTAGTAGCGAATCATCTTGGCGCTCAGCCCGCTTTGGCGCGCGGCTTGGCCGATGTTCATGGGTGTTGATCCTCCAAATCCTTGGGTTTCCAGGTTTTCAACAGCAGCGCATTGCTGACCACGCTGACGCTGGACAAGGCCATGGCTGCGCCCGCGAGTACCGGGTTGAGCAGCCCGAACGCTGCCAGGGGGATGCCGATCAGGTTATACACAAAGGCCCAGAACAGGTTCTGGCGGATTTTGGCGTAGGTCTTGCGGCTGATCTCCAGGGCGGCCGGCACCAGGCGTGGGTCGCCGCGCATCAGGGTAATACCGGCGGCATGCATGGCCACGTCGGTGCCGCCGCCCATGGCGATGCCGATATCGGCGGCGGCCAGGGCCGGGGCGTCGTTGATGCCGTCGCCGACCATGGCCACTACCCCGGTTTTTTTCAATTCGGCGACGGTGGCGGCTTTATCGGCGGGCAATACCTCGGCGTGGACATCGTCAATGCCTAAGGCTTGCGCCACCACGCGGGCGCTGCCGCGATTGTCACCGGTGAGCAAGTGGCTGCTGATGTGCCGGGCCTTGAGGTGTGTCACGGCTTCCAGTGCGCCGGGCTTGAGGGTGTCGCCGAACGCGAACAGGCCAAGCACCCTGGGGCGTGCGCCTTGCTCGATCAGCCAGGACAAGGTGCGGCCTTCGGCTTCCCAGTCTTGAGCCGCAGTTGCCAGGTCGCCCGCGCTCAAACCACTGTCTTCCAGCAGACGGCGGTTGCCCAGGGCCAATGGCCGACCGTCGAGGGTACCGGCAATGCCACGCCCGGTCAGAGACTGGCTGGTGCTCACATCCGCCACCGTCAGCCCCCGCTCGCGGCAGGCATCCAGCACGGCCTTGGCCAACGGGTGTTCGCTGCCGCGTTGCAGCGCGCCGGCCTGTTGCAGCAGCGCGGCTTCATCGCCGTCCAGCGCCGCCAAATGGGCAATTTTCGGGGTGCCGGAGGTGAGGGTGCCGGTTTTGTCGAATACCACGGTGCTCACTGCATGGGCGCGCTCCAGGGCTTCGGCGTCCTTGATCAGGATGCCATGGCGTGCGGCGACGCCGGTGCCGGCCATGATGGCGGTGGGGGTGGCCAGGCCCAGGGCGCAAGGGCAGGCGATCACCAGTACCGCCACGGCGTTGATGATCGCGGTCTCCAGCGACGCGCCATACAACCACCAGCCCACTAGGGTGATCAACGCCAGCACCAGTACGGCCGGTACGAAGACCTGGCTGACTTTATCCACCAGCTTCTGGATCGGCGCCTTGGCGGCCTGGGCGTCTTCCACCAGGCGGATGATCCGCGCGAGCACGCTTTCGGCGCCAAGCGCGGTGGTGCGTACCAGCAGGCGGCCTTCGCCATTGATGGCGCCGCCGGTGACGGTATCGCCGGGCTGTTTCGGCACCGGCAGGCTTTCGCCGCTGATCAATGCCTCGTCGGCATGGCTCTGGCCTTCGACCACTTCGCCGTCCACCGGGAAGCGCTCGCCGGGTTTGACCAGTACCTGATCGTTGAGCTGGAGCGCGCTGATGGCGACCTCTTCTTCGCGGCCATCCTGTACGCGGATCGCGCGTTCAGGGCGCAGCGCTTCCAAGGCACGGATGGCGCTGGCGGTCTGGCGTTTGGCGCGGCTCTCCAGGTACTTGCCGAGCAGCACCAGGGCAATCACCACAGCAGACGCTTCGAAGTACAGGTGCGGCATGCTGCCGGCGGCAGCGGTGAGCCATTCATAGAGGCTCAGGCCATAACCGGCGCTGGTGCCGATGGCCACCAGCAGGTCCATATTGCCGGCGCCGGCCCGCACGGCTTTCCACGCCGCGATATAGAAGCGCGCACCGAAGATGAATTGCACGGGAGTGGCCAGGGCGAATTGCACCCAGGCCGGGAGCATCCAGTGCAGGCCGAAGGGTTGCGCCAGCATCGGCAGTACCAAGGGCAACGCCAGCGCAATGGCCAGCAACAGCGCCCAGCGCTCGCGGTGCAGGCGCTGGGCCTGATTGACGTCGGTGGCGGTTTCGCTCTGGGGCAGGGTGGCGGTGTAGCCGGCTTTGTCGACGGCGGCGATCAGCACCGCAGGGTCCATCCGGCCCAGCACTTCGATGTGGGCGCGCTCGTTGGCCAGGTTGACGCTGACGCTTTGCACCCCCGGCACTTTGCCCAGCGCGCGCTCGACACGCCCGGCACAGCTGGCGCACGTCATGCCGCCGATGGGCAGGTCAAAGGTGGTGGATCCGTTCATGGGGCAGTCCTCCAGCAGAAGTTGCCCCTAGGATCAACCTTGACCTGTGGGGAAGGTCAAGGGCCTTCTAGTATCCCAAGTCAGCGGCTTTGAGGTACATGCCGTCTGGGCCTTGGGCGATACGCAACTTGCGCACGTCACCGGCTTTGAGCGTGATGTTCTGCGCGGGTGGGGCGAGCATGCCTGGCAGGCAGCCTGGGGATTGTCCCGGCAGCAGCTTCAGGCGCAGCGACACATCGCCCGCTGGCAGGTTGAAGGAAGTGCTTTCTTCCTGGAACAGGCGGCCGGCCAGTTGATCCTGGATATACAGCCCTATTTCGCAGGTGGTCGGTACTTCGAGGCGCTCCCGGGAAATGATCAGCACCGCGTAGTCTTGGGCGGCGAGGGCCTGGGGCGCAGCGGCAGACAAGCTCATCAGGCCGACAAGGGCAAAAAACGACCAGCGCATGGCGAATGCTCCGTGGTTCACAACTAAGAAAGTTGAAGCTTGGCCGACGTTGTCACCGAATACCAGCCCGGCCGATCTTTTCAGAACTTGACCTTGCCATTGTGGCAAGGTCGACACTGAGCCCAACCTCATTAAAAGGAGTCATGTCATGCAAGTATTCAACGTTGAAGGGATGACCTGCGGCCATTGCGTCAAGGCGGTGACCCAGGCGGTACAAAGCCAGGACCCGTCAGCCAGCGTGAAGGTTGATCTGGCTGCCAAGGAGGTCAGTGTGGAAAGCCGCTTGTCTGCCGAACAGGTGATCAGCCTGATCACCGAGGAAGGCTACAGCGCCAAGCTCGCCTGATTTTAATAGTTAGCCAGCTATCTTAATGTTCAACGCACCCAAGCACGGCTAGACTGTCAGGCTGCCGAATCACTTGGGTGCCTGATGAACCTTCGCATAATTCTGATTCTGGGGGCCTTGAGCGCCTTCGCGCCGCTGGCGATCGATTTTTACCTGCCGGGCTTCCCGGCGATGGCCGCGGCGTTTGCCACCGACGAAAAACATATCCAACTGACCCTGGCGGTGTACTTTGCCGGCCTGGCCATTGGTCAACTGGTCTATGGCCCGCTGGCGGACCGTTTCGGTCGACGCGGGCCGCTGCTCAGTGGGGTCACGCTGTTTACCCTGGCGTCCTTCGCCTGTGCCTATGCACCCTCCCTGGACTGGCTGATCGGCGCGCGCTTCGTGCAGGCGCTGGGCGGTTGCGCGGGCATGGTGATTTCCCGCGCAGTGGTCAGCGACAAGTGCGATGCCGTGGGGTCGGCCAAGGTGTTTTCCCAACTGATGCTGGTGACGGGCCTGGCGCCGATCCTCGCACCGCTGGCCGGTGGGGTGATGGTCGGGTTGTGGGGGTGGCAATCGATCTTCCTGGCGCTGTCGATCTTCAGCGTGATGGCGGCGGTCGCCGTGGCGTTCGGCTTGCCGGAAACCTTCCCGGCCCATCATCCGCGCCAGCCGTTGTCGGGGTCGCTGCGGCGCTACATCGGGCTGTTGTCGGATCGGGTTTACCTCGGCTACGCCCTTACCGGCGCGCTCTCGATTGCCGGGATGTTTGCCTACATCGCCGGTTCCCCGTTCGTGTTTATCAAGCTCTATGGCGTGCCCGCCGAGCACTACGGCTGGGTATTCGGCTCCAATGCCGCCGGCTTTATCCTGGTGGCGCAGATCAACGCGCGCTTGCTGGTCAAGCGTGGCCCGGCATTTTTGCTGTCGCGTACCGTGTGGATCTACGTGGTGGCCGCGCTGACACTGCTGGGTGTGGCGGCGATGCGCACGCAGGCGCTGTGGCCGTTGCTGATCCCGCTGTTTATCTGCATTGCCAGCCTGGGCTGCATCCTGCCCAACACCTCAGCCTGTGCCATGAACGGGCAAGGTGCGCGGGCCGGCAGTGCGTCGGCGTTGCTCGGCTGCATTCAGTTTGGCGTGGCGGCGGGCGCCGCATCGTTGGTGGGCGTGTTGCACGATGGCACGGCGATGCCGATGGCGATGGTCATCAGCTTATGCGGTGTATTGGCGGTGACGGTCGCCCTGTCGACCCAGCGCCTGCAGCGGGCAAGAACCGTGCAGGCGCAGGTCTGAAGGGCGGATCAGCCAGCGGCGACCTGTTGCTGGCTGATCGGAAAGCGGTGGGGGGCTTGGATGCGGGCTTGCAGCGTCTCGGCAAAGGCACGGGCTTCGGCTTCACTGCGGAATTTGATGGACTTCTGGTCCAGGCGGACTTCCCACTGGGGTTTTGCTAACGCTTTTATCAGGATCTTCATTGCTGACTTCCTCGCGTAAAAGAATCGTGGCAAAGGCGGCCAATATAAACCCGAATACGCTCACAAATATGACAGCGGTCAATTCTCTGACTAGCGGTGTCGTCCATCACTCACACGAATAACGGACGACGCCTACAGACGTTTTCTCAGAACCCTTCCAGCACGATCTTGCCCTTGGCCTTGCCGCTTTCCAGCAGGGCATGGGCACGGCGCAGGTTTTCTGCGTTGATCAGGCCAAAATGCTCGCCCAGCGTGGTTTTCAGTGTGCCGGCATCGATCAGCTTGGCCACGCGATTGAGCAGGTTATGCTGCTCGATCATGTCCGGCGTCTCGAACATCGAACGCGTGTACATGAACTCCCAATGCAGCGACAGGCTCTTGCGCTTGAGTTTGCTCACATCCAGCGCCTTGGGGTCGTCGATCAGCGCAAGCTTGCCTTGGGGTTGCAGTGCTTCGACCAGTTGGTCCAGGTGATGGTCGGTCTGGGTCAGGCTGGCGACGTGGGTCACTTGCGGGTGGCCGGCCTGTTTCAGCGCTTCGCTCAGCGGTTGGCTGTGGTCGATCACCAGGTCGGCGCCGAGTGCCTGGGCCCATGCCTGGGTTTCAGGGCGCGAGGCGGTGCCGATGACCTTCAGTGCGGTGAGTTGGCTGGCCAGTTGGGTCAGGATCGATCCCACTCCCCCCGCAGCGCCGACGATCAGCAGGCTCTGGCCTTCATCGTCTTTGCCTTCACGCACGCGCAGGCGCTCGAACAGCAGCTCCCAGGCGGTGATAGCGGTCAGTGGCAGTGCTGCGGCCTCGGCAAAACCCAGGCTCTTGGGCATATGGCCAACGATACGCTCGTCCACGGTGTGCAATTCGCTGTTGCCACCTGGGCGCACCAGGGAGCCGGCATAGAACACCTTGTCACCGGCCTTGAACAAGGTCACGTCGCTGCCGACCGCCTTGACCACCCCGGCCACGTCCCAGCCCAGTACTTTGGCCGCGCCGTTTTCCGGGGCGACGTTCTGGCGCACCTTGGTGTCCACCGGGTTGACCGAGATGGCTTTGACTTCCACCAGCAGGTCGCGGGGGCCGGCGACCGGTTCTGGCAGTTCGATGTCTTGCAGGGATTTGGCATCGTTGATCGGCAGCGATGCGTAGTAGGCAATGGCTTTCATGGTGGCTCCGGAAAAAGGCGGTGATCAGGCGAGAAACTTCAGGCGCTTGAGTTCGAAATGTTCGAGCACATCAGCGGCCTTGGCGCGGAAGCTCTGGATATGCGCGCTCTGGTCATGGTCGGCCAGCGCCGCCTCGTCGCTCCAGCGCTCGAGCATGTAGAACGTCTCGGGGTGTTGCAGGTCCTGGTGCAGGTCGTATTGCTCGCAACCGGCTTCGAGGCGGGTCGGTTGCAGCAGGCCGCGCAGCAGGGTTTCGAGGGTGGCGGCTTGGCCGGGTTTGGCGATCAGCGTGGCAATGACGTTGAAGGCAGCGGACATATTCGACTCCTGACACGTGATGAACGAGATGGGTAAATGATTGGCTATTTCCCGTGCAGATAAAAGCGGCTAAAACAGCACTCTGTTTCAATGAAATTTTGATAATGGATGGATTGCATGCTGCGCTTTGATGATTTGCAGTTGTTTGTGCGTGCGGCAGACCTGGGCAGTCTGTCGGCGGCGGCGCGGGGAATGGACCTGTCGCCCGCCGTGGCCAGTGCCGCGCTCAAGCGCATTGAGCAGCAACTGGGCGCTCGTTTGCTGGCGCGCTCCACCCGCAGCCTGCGGCTGACGGCCGAGGGTGACGGTTTTCTGGAGTACGCCCGCGCCGCGTTGAGTTCGCTGGATGAAGGGCGGCGCTTATTGGCCAGTGGCCAGGACCATGTCAGTGGCGTGCTGCAACTGTCGGCGCCTTCGGATTTTGGCCGTAACCAGCTGCTGCCGTGGCTCGATGCGTTTCAGCAGCAATACCCGCAACTCAACGTGCGTCTGTTGCTGGGCGATCGGATCGCCGATCTGTTCCGCCAACCGGTAGACATCGCCCTGCGCTACGGCGAGCCCGAGGACTCCAGCCTGATCGCACTGCCCGTGGCGCCAGACAATATCCGCGTGCTCTGCGCCGCGCCCAGTTACCTTGAGCGTCACGGCGAGCCTCGGCACCTGGAGCAGTTGGCCCAGCACAATTGCCTGCTGTATATGCTCGGCAGTCGCGTGCATGACCACTGGACCTTTCACGATGGCAGGCGCGACGTCAGCCTGACCGTATCGGGCGACCGCTTCAGCGACGATGCCGATGTGGTACGGCGCTGGGCGGTCGCGGGGGTGGGGATTGCCTACAAGTCCTGGCTGGATGTGAGCGCCGATGTGCTGGCCGGGCGCTTGCGCCTGATCCTGCCGGAGCTGCGGGGTGAGCGCACGCCGCTGAATCTGTTGTGTGCACATCGGGCGCAACTGAGCAAACCCATTAACCTGCTGCGGGAAATGCTCGTGTCCCGTTGTGCGACATTAACCGCGCAATTGCCGGCGCGATGAGGTGTTGGGCAACAGCCTCCACCACAGCAAGACATTTCACTCAGATCCTGTCCCTATCCGAGCTGTAAGACGCCACGGAACCAGCAATTGGCGCCCCTATACTTTGGCGCCAACCGCAGTACAAAAATAATTCGACAGGGAGTGAATAATGGAAGCAACACCTTGCATCAGCCAGATCGCCGGCTTGCTTGCCGAACCCAAGCGCACCGCCATGCTTTGGGCGTTGATGGATGGGGCGGCCAGATCGTCGGAAGAACTGGCGGCACTTGCCGGGTTGTCACCGGCCTCGGCCAATGCGCATCTGGCGCGGCTCACGGGCAGCGGTTTGCTGCGCACCGAGGCACGGCGTGGCAAGCGCTTGTTCCGCGTGGCGGCCGCAGATGTCAGCGCCGCCATCGATGCCCTGGCCAGTACCACGGTCGCCAGTGCGGTGCGCAGCGCGCCACGGGCTTCGCCGCCGGTCTTGCTGGCGCCGCCGTCATTGCGTCGTGCCCGCCTGTGCCGTGGCCACCTGGGTGGTGAGATGGCGGCGGGGCTGTATGAACGAATGATGGTGGCGGGGTGGATCGAGCGTCATGAGCAACGCATCGACGTTACCGTCAAGGGCTCGCAGCACTTGGCGGGCCTGGGTATTTTTACTCAGGCCCTGGCGTCGCCGTTGGTGTGCGATTGTTTTGACTGGAGCCAGCAGCAACCTCACCTGGGGGGCGCACTGGGCGCCGGGCTGTTGCAGTTGTTTCTACAGTCGAGCTGGATCAGCCTGGTCAACGAATCCCAGGCCTTGCTGGTCAACGACAACGGGCAGGCGGAAATCGCCCGTTTGGCCATGTCCTAGGCAGCCTGACGGAGGGTCAGGCAATCAATAGCCGGCCATACACCGCCATCGCAGCCAAGCCTGCTGCCGCCTGAGGCTCCGTGGCGTCAGTGAAGACGGGTCATGGCTTGACCAGCCGCGCATCCAGGCTGTTCTGTGCCAGGCGTTTGGCCTGGTCCTGGGTCATGCCAAGCGAGGTGTACAGCGCGTGGAAGTTCTCGGTGACGTAACCGCCGAAGTACGCCGGGTCATCCGAGTTCACCGTGACTTTCACGCCACGCTCGAGCATGTCGAGGATGTTGTGCTGGGCCATGTCGTCGAACACGCGCAGTTTGGTGTTGGACAGCGGGCACACGGTCAACGGGATCTGCTCGTCGATGATGCGCTGCATCAGGCGTTCGTCTTCGATGGCGCGCACGCCATGGTCGATACGCTGGATTTTCAACAGGTCGATGGCTTCCCAGATGTACTCGGGCGGGCCTTCTTCGCCGGCGTGGGCCACGGTCAGGAAGCCTTCGTGACGGGCACGGTCGAATACGCGCTGGAACTTGCTCGGCGGGTGACCCATCTCCGAGCTGTCCAGGCCCACGGCCACGAACGCTTTGCGGAACGGCAGCGCCTGGTCGAGGGTTTTCTCGGCTTCGGCTTCGCTCAGGTGGCGCAGGAAGCTGAGGATCAGGCCGCTGGTGATGCCCAATTGCTGCTCGCCGTCCTTGAGTGCCGCGGCAATGCCGTTAAGCACCACTTCGAAGGGCACGCCACGGTCGGTGTGGGTCTGGGGGTCGAAGAAGGGTTCGGTGTGAATCACATTCTGCTGTTTGCAGCGCAGCAGGTAAGCCCAGGTCAGGTCGTAGAAGTCCTGCGAGGTGCGCAGCACATCGGCGCCTTTGTAATACAGGTCGAGAAACTCTTGCAGATTGTTGAAGGCGTAAGCCTTGCGCAGGGTTTCGACGTCGCTCCACGGCAGCGCAATCTTGTTGCGCTCGGCCAGCTTGAACAGCAACTCAGGCTCCAGCGAGCCTTCCAGGTGCAGGTGCAGTTCAGCCTTGGGCAGGGCGTTGAGCCAATCGTACATAGTTAAAATCTCATCAGATGCAATGGCGGCATTCTACAGGTCATGGCTGAAATAATCGGAAAAACCTGACCGGCAGGAGAGTATTCGTTTTATTCGCGCAAGGGCGGCGTGAACTAAGGTGTAACGAAACGTTAGCGGCGTGGCGCAGTCTGTACCCCATCAATGACTGATTTGCTGTTTGAAAAGGCCCGTAATGCTCACATCCCTCAAGCAAGAAAAATTCATGCTGCTGGCGCTGATTGCTGCCATCGCTGCCTACCCGCTGGAACACTGGATGCTGCACAGCGGGCAAGTCGTCGCGCTGTTGGCCGGCCTGGTGCTGATCGGTTTTATCGTGGTGGCGTCGATGCGCGTGGCGCACCATGCCGAGCAACTGGCGGAAAAAGTCGGCGACCCCTACGGCACCATGATCCTGACGTTGGCCGCGGTGCTGGTGGAAGTGGTGATCCTGGCGATCATGATGAGCAATGAGCCCTCGCCAACCCTGGTACGCGACACTATCTACTCGGCGGTGATTTTCTAGACACACTCCGCTTTGGTGTCAAAGCCCTTAGGCTTTGACCTGCTCTTGCTCTTGCTCTTGCTCTTGCTCTTGCTCTTGCTCTTGCTCTTGCTCTTGCTCTTGCTCTTGCTCTTGCTCTTGCTCTTGCTCTTGCTCTTGCTCTTGCTCTTGCTCTTGCTCTTGATGGGGAAGATTAAGATATGCATTTGATTGGGAGTGCTCTTGCCTTGTCCTTCCTGACACACCTCTATCTATGGCATACCCCGGAAGCCCAGAAATTTTCCTGAGCTTGTGTCCGATTCTGCTCGAGATCTACGGATATTCGAAGATGAACGGCGTGGTGTGCCCATTGTCTAGAAAGGTGCTCTCCGTAACACGTTGGCGACAGGGTGATCCTGAGCCTGCGGAGGGAGCATATGCGGGGCATTAGCGTCGGTATGCATGAGGTTGGTCGGGGAACAGAATAAATCAACGCAAGGAGCCTTAGATGGCCGGCAGTAGCTTGTTCGCACTATTGGATGACATTGCCACACTGCTAGACGACATCTCGCTTATGAGCAAAGTCGCTGCAAAGAAATCGGCGAGTGTCCTGAGCGACGACCTTGCTGTGAATGCTGAGCAGGTTACCGGCATGAAAGCAGACCGAGAGCTACCGTTGGTATGGGCTGTATTCAAGGGCTCGTTGAGAAACAAAGCCATCCTGGTGCCTTGTGCTTTGGTGTTGAACGCACTGCTGCCTGCTGCGGTTCACTGGCTGCTCATGATAGGGGGAGCATATCTCTGTTATGAGGGCTTTGAGGCCATCAAGGACAAGCTCACGGCTGGTCGAGAAAATGACACAGGGCAACCAAAAAAAACGAAGCCAAAGACGCCTGAAGAGCTTGCAGCTTTTGAAAAGCGGAAGATTGCAGGGGCTGTTCGAACGGACTTCATTCTGAGCGCCGAGATCATCGTCATCACCCTAAATATCGTGACTGATGCCCCGATGCTCCAACAGATTTTGACGTTAGCGCTGATCGCGGTGGTCATGACAGTGGGCGTTTATGGATTGGTTGCGGGGATCGTCCGCTTGGATGATGCCGGCATTATTCTCCAGAAGTCTAAAGCTACCGGTACATGGGGGGCTGTGGTGAGGACTGTTGGGGGATGGTTGCTGTCGGCTGCACCAAAGCTTATGAAAGCATTGTCCTGGATTGGAACTGTTGCGATGTTTCTGGTTGGAGGGGCATTTATCACGGAAGGCATTGAGCCAATACGGCACTTTGCTGAGGAGCTGGTGGAAGGGGTAGGGGCCTGGGAAACCGTCGCGAATCTAGGTATTCACTGCCTAGTAGGTGCGCTCGTAGGGATGGTTGCGATGGTTATCGTTAAGGGCATTACGGCTATTTCTGGTAGAACATCAACGTAGACAATTCAAGCTGAGCGCTTGCTTCGGATCCGGGGAGTTTCCTACAGCTTTTTTTACGCATGGGGCAAGCACTGTTGCCCTCTTGGTAAACATCCCTGTCCTATATGATGCAGCAGCGCAACGAACAATTCTAGCTGCTCGGAAGACGGTACACTATAGGCATTCTGCCATCACGGCTGCCAGCTTTCGTCACGGACACATCATGGATTACAAGCGTATTAGAGGCATGGATTCAGGACAGCGCCTCGCCTTTGAAGAACTCGTTTGCCAGCTTGCACGGCGTGAATCACCAGCGGTTGACGCCGAATTTAGGCGAATAGAAGGTGCCGGTGGGGATGGGGGTATCGAAGCTTACTGGTTGCTAAGTGATGGGGACGAAATTGGTTACCAAGCAAAATATTATCTAAAAGCAGGCGAAATTGATTGGGCAAATATTGACGACTCCGTTAAACGCGCACTGCAGTCACATCCATTTTTAACCAAATATGTTGTGGCCTTAGCCTGCGACCTGACTGATAGGAGCGGCAAGCAAGGTGGCGGTAAAAGAGGCTGGGAACACTGGGAGGCTCATAAGGCTATCTGGAAGTCTTATGTTCCAAAAGGCCATGAAGTGGAATTCATTTACTGGACGGCCTCTGAGCTAACTGACCGACTATTACAAAAAGATGCCGAGGGGTTAAGAAGGTATTGGTTTGGGGACGTTGAGTTTTCGCCGAAATGGTTGTCAGAAAAAGTCGAATGGGCAGTTAAGTCCCTCGATGAGAGATATCATCCTGAAGATCATGTTGAAGTCGGCATAGAAAAGTTATTTCAGATAATTTTACGAGACCAGAGCATCATTTCGGAACTTCAGGGAAAGATCGACAAGCTCTCTGCGCTAGCCAAGATCAATGATGTAGAGAGCCTGCTAGGAAATGGCAGCGCTGATCTGTTAGAACGCGTTACGCTGCAGGTGAAAACGCTTGGCGACCTGAGACAGAAGCTCACATCTGATGCTTGGGAAACTTGGCCGCTGGCAGAGTGTCTTACGTATATTGAAGAAATATCGGACGACGTCCACGCCCTTGAAAACCTTACTTGGAAAGCCAAGGAAGAGAGACGCAAGGGAAAAGATTCAAGCGACCATTCTTTAGAATACTTACAACATCGCCTGAGCGAACTTAGTGACGCATCGTACGCATTCAGATCATCTCTTCAAGACAGATACTTTTCTGCAGCGTTTAGTCGTAGCTTCTTTCTCTTCGGAAAAGCCGGCACTGGAAAGTCTCACTTACTCGGCAACATTGCTCAGCAAGCCATATTAGACGGCAGGGTCGCCATCCTGGTACTGGGCCAACACTTGAATAATGACAGCGTCTGGAGCCAAGTCACTAACCGGCTGGGGCTTGGCGATATCGATCCTGACACTTTCCTTCAAGCTTTGAGTGCTGCTGCTGAGGTTACGGGCAAGCGCGGTTTGATTTTGATTGATGCTTTGAACGAAGGGTCAGGTATAACTCTTTGGCGTAAGGAACTTGCCGAGTTTATCGGAAGAATTGAAAAGCATAAAAACCTGCTCGTCGTGTTCAGTTGCAGGACGGAATATACGCCATACGTAATACCTGCGACTCTCAACGAAAAAATCCCATCCTTTCAGGTTCGCGGATTCGTGACCAATGACGAGCAAACCCGCGCTGCACGTATGTATCTTGGAAAAAGAGGGATTTCCCAACCCAACACTCCTTGGTTAGCCGCCGAGTTCGTCAATCCGTTATTCCTGCGAAGTGCTTGTACTGCGCTCGAGAGAGAGAATCAAAAATGGTTTCCCAGAGGTTTAACGGGTACGAAACAAGTCTTTTCGTTTTATCTTAGAAGTATTGCTCGAAACCTAGGCGCGGGCAGGGATGGGAGTGATGATCTTGTCAAACCTACCAATCAGGCACTTTCTATAATTGCTACAGAGATGGCGGCGAAACAACGTGACTATGTTCACCACTCCGATGCCATACGAATCGTCGCTGAAAAATTTCACGCTTTTCCAGCTCCAGCAGGAACAACCTGGTTTGAGATACTTCAGCGGAATGGCTTGTTTCGGATGGATCCAGACCCGAAGAGTCGGGATGCTGATCCGTTCGATGCACCAGAGGACATTGTTCGCTTTAGCTTCCAAAGGTTACAAGATTATTTGATGGCTTCGGGGCTTTTGGGCGAAGTTGAAGATCCAGCTGAAGCGTTGGAAAGCGGTTCACTTCAATTCATTCACAATGGTAAACGGCTTCATGGTAAGTGGGCCGGACTGACGGAAGCGCTCTCCGTACAACTACCTGAACGTTTCCAAAAGGAGCTCCTTGACGTCATGCCTGGTGGCGTAGATCACTGGGCAAATGAGCACTCTGTTCGTAGTGCATTTATCGAGAGTCTCCGGTGGCGAGCCAACGAATCCTTCAGCAACCGTACACTTGAGCTCTTCAATTTTTTTCTATCCGAAAGCGAAGAGCATTTCGACATTATTCTCCAGGTGAGTGCAAGCGCTGACCACCCATGGAATGCGAAATCCCTGCACTGCCGTCTAGCTGCTCAGAGCATGGCCAAACGTGATGCTTCATGGACTATTCAGCTTAATAGCCTGTCCATGGACGAGGAAAATACTGCCCAGCGATTGATTGAGTGGAGTGCCTTTGAGCAGAGTCAACAAACAGATCCAGGGATTCAATATCTCTGCGCAATAACCCTGACTTGGTTTTTCACAAGCTCCAACCGGGAACTGCGAGACAAAGCCACCAAGGCGCTCACGTCGCTCATGATTTGGAACCCCAGCTTGTATGGGATGCTCTGCACGGACTTTTCCGGAGTGGACGATCTCTACGTCCTTGAACGTCTGCACACAGCGGCCTACGGAGCATGCTGCATAAATCCAGACCAGCATCGACTACACGCCTATTCTGAGATCGCAAATACAGCGGTTTTTGACAGAGAGGATGTTCCGCTTTCGATTATTCTCAGGGACAGCGCATTAGGGATTATTGAGCTCGCGCTGCTAAAAGGTCACCTGCCAGAGCAGGTTGATATCGTGAAAGCAATGCCGCCTTATCATTCCAAAACCATCAGACTTTCCGTGTCCGAGGACGCCCTCGAAAAGGTCGCAAAGCGGGCTGGAGACTCCCAGATTTTGGATTCATGCACTGGCTGGGGAGGCGATTTCGCGAGCTATCAAATCCAACCTAGGGTCAGTTCATTTTTGAACGTACCACTGGTTTCGCCTGAGCCACTTAGCGTTACCGAAATTTATGAGAGGTTCGAGGATGAGGTCATTAACCACTGCGAGCTGAGGACTCGCGTCGTAAAATTAATGCATGATTTTAGCCCTAATCCCTTCAGAGATCTCAGGCTCGGTCTTTCTGAGCAAGACGTTGAAGAAAGCTCAAAAAACTTCAAGATGACTGAAAGCCTGCTGCTGGAGTCCTTAAGCTCTGAAGAGCGGATTAGATATAAAAAAGAATATAAAAAACGCTTCAAGTCGCCTAGAAATGCTCGTGAACAGCTTCCGCACATCGACATAAATTCGGCAAAGCGCTGGGTCGCCAAACGAGCCTATAGCTTCGGCTGGACGAAAAAGTTGTTTCCACATGATCGTAGCCTTCGGCATGACTACAGTCGTGATCGGCCATTAGTTGAGCGCATAGGAAAAAAATACCAATGGCTTGCTCTCGATGAGCTTCTTTGCAGCCTGGCCGACAACAGATGGTTATCGGAAAGGACTGAGCAGGGATCGCGTCGGTATGCCTACCCTTTGGACATCGGCACTCATCGAGAAATCGATCCAACCATTTTGCTTGCTGACGAGCGCAGTCGCCCCCAAAGGCAATACCCTTCGGTTGAGAAATTTGAGATATCAATTCGAGAGACTCTCGAAGCGGATGTGGGGAAATGGCCTTTTGAAGAGGAACCTTCAGCCGGCATGACGAACCTGGTAAGCCGTCGGGACTCAACCGGTGGAACGTGGGTAGTCCTGCACGAACATCGCTCAGTAACCGAGCGATACGAAGAGAAGCAAGGTCGTGAGCATGGCTCCAAACAATCACAGTGGCGCTTCCTGTTACCGGTAGTCGTGAGAAAGGAAGACGAACAGCAACTTCTTGATTACATCCGGACAAAGCAAAAATTGGACGTAGATTCTTGGACTGCCCGTGACTTCACTAACGACGGTTATCTCAGAGAAGCGCCATGGCGCTCGACATGGGCACGAGAGCAGTGGTCAACCTACGAATTTTATGACTTGGGTGGGATAGAGGTCGCCTATCCCTGCTTCCGTCACTACTGGGAACGACATCTGGATGTCTCAATGCCCGAAGGCGCTCACGCTTTGATACCAGCGCCGTGGCTCGCCCAGCGGCTCAACCTAATGCCCCATCCTGAGGATGCGACTATTTATATGGATCACACTGGAGAAACGCGCTTCGTTTGCGGAAGGAGCCCTGGCGATGGTTCCCATGCTTTCATAGACCAACAGCTTTTCCAGACATTCCTAGAGGAGGATGGGTTCGCTTGCGTATGGATCTTTGTCACGGAACGTAGCGCTTGGCCGGGCGGTGAAAACAAGAATGCATCTCGGCGCCGCTCAGAAGGTGTGGTGTGGCACGAGCACGGCAAACCACGAACGGTTTGTTGGAGCGATGATTGGGCCAGGGGCGACTCAAAGCAGTACGTACCCGCAAAGCTTTAGTTAACCAGCTCACATCATTAGCCCAAATAGCCCTAAGTATCTGCGTTGGTGTCTCGCAGCTTGATGGCGACTCACGCAGAATCCTTTTTGGGCTTGCCCCCTTCGGGGTACGGCTGTCGTAAACCAAACCCTGGCTTTGCCAGGTTTTGTCCCTCCGGGCTTTCATCCTCAAGCCTCTCGCCCATCCTGGGCCGGCGCGCTCCGCTTGCGAGAGAGAGGATATGTGCTCACAGCGCTGCTCCATCCTTGAGCAATAATGCCAGGGCTATGGCGCATCGCCACTTTCCAGCTACGCTGAGGCGCCTTGCCCACCGTAGAAAAGGAATTCACCCCATGCACGCCTTGAGCAAAATACACATCAAGAACTTCCGCTCTTGCAAGCAAGTAATCCTGCCACTGGGCGATTTTACCCCACTGGTTGGTCAAAATAATGCAGGAAAATCCACCATCCTCGACGCGATCAGATTAGTGCTTGCGCCCAAGGCATTTGCGAAGACAGACGCGAATGATCCGACTCAGCCCATCATCATCAGCGCCTGCGTGTCAGGGATTACCGAAGAACTGATTGCGCAAATCCCTGAAGCCAAACATCAAGCAGCGATTACCCCCTACTGCATCAACGGTGACCTTTGGATAAGGATTTCCGCTTCAGGCTCGACCAAACCGACCACGGAGGTCTGGGGAAATGCTGATATAGATGAGCAAGGTCTCCCTACGTCGTGGCGCTCCTATCCGACGGGGTTGCCTCAAGCCATTTCGGCATTGTTACCCGAAGCGTTGCATATCCGCGCCATGGATGATGTCCAGGAAGACCTAGGCAAAGGCAAAGCTGGCAGCACAATTCGTGGGCTGTTGGATGAAATCATGGCCCCCATCCTCTCTGCTCACCAAGAGGTTCAGGATGCACTCACAGCAGTCAGGAATATACTGGGATCCGACGGTGAGAACCGATCCCCTCTGCTGACTGAGTTCGACACCAGCGCCACCAATGCCCTCTCAAGCTTCTTCCCCGGTTTGATGTTAAACCTGGACGTACCGTCAATTGACGTTAAGGAGTTTTTCAAGAGCGGTGATTTAAACGTGACCGATGAGATATCCGGTCAAACCAGACGTTTCGACACATTAGGTAGCGGGGCGCAGCGCGCTATACAAATGGCCTTGATCCGGCTTCTGGCCGATATCCGAAAAACCCGCGATCAAGACCTTGCGCGTCGTCTTCTGCTGATCGACGAGCCTGAGATTTTCCTCCACCCTCAAGGTGTCAGAGGCCTTAGAGAAGCACTTCATGTGCTTTCAAAATCCGGTTACCAGGTTGTTTTCACCACCCATTCGCCATTGATGGTGAGCAGGGATAACGCGCCCGAAACGGTCATCGTGCGCAGATCACGGGAGAATGGTTCCGAGGTTCGCATTCCGATGGGAGCGGCGGTTGCGCAGGCTATGGCAGAGGCGCAAGCCCAATCTCGAACCCTTTTTGAGCTTGGGAATATCGCTGAAATCTATTTCGCAGAAAAGGTAATTCTCTGCGAGGGCAAGACGGATCAGAGACTGCTTCCACTCATCTACGAAAAGCTCTACGGAGTCCGGCCTGAACTCGAACGGATCTGCTTTGTTGCTCTAGGTAGTTGTACTTCCATTCCCAAGGGCTTTTCTGTACTGACCGCAATGGGTATCAAATGCGGCGTGATCGCTGACTTAGATTTTGCATTCACTCACGCCAGGGGGCCCTGGCTGGCGAAGGAGTGCGAAGAGATGGATAAGGTGATATCTGTGCTGCAAGTCATCGGCCAAACCGAAGGATTCCAGATCGGTGGTAACGGCATGCCTCAGAACTCCAAAAACGGCTCAGCAGCTGACTGCTGGGCTGCTTTTGCAAGAAATGCTGACGGCCAAGTTCTTGCGAATGCTGCTCATGAGGCAATGAAAGATTTTACAACCTGGGTCTGGCCAATGGGGTGCATTGAGGATGCATTGAACATTGAGGAGAAGGGAGAGGCAGCCATCATCGCTCAGGAAGACAATATCCGAAGCTGGGAGCCAGAGATGATTGATCAAGAGTTTCCTGTTTTCCGTACCAGCCTAGATTGGATGCGGGCTATCTAACGGCACGAACTCGTCGTAACGCGTCTATTCGGGACGGTTTGAAAAGTGCATAGCCAAACAGGAAGTAGCTCATGTCTAACAGGAAGAAAAAGCAAAACCGCTCCGGAAAGGTTACGTCATCACTGGCAGATCATAAAAGGGTAGGCAAAGCCCTTATACCTCCCATGATGCAACTCACAGGGATGAGTTTCTCGTCATGGGCGAACACTCGCCTGCCGGAGATGCTTTGGGCCTGTCTGATCGTCACCGTAATACCGCGTGAAGAGGCAATCGAAGTTTTTCGAGACATCGCATCCATCGGCATTCGCTATCGGCGTGATGAACACGACCAGGAGTCAAAACCAGCACTGGGCTGGTCGCTTCGCCACTCTGATTTGCCGAACCAGCCGAGAGAACTCTTTAACGCCCTCGTGAGCCGGGTGCTCCGCTGCCATTCAGGCTTGCAAGCGTTGCGTCCGTTACTGCTCCTCGAGAACCTTCCAGGCCAAGACTGGTGGAAAGCAGCACTCGCTGCTGAAGCAACCGAGGACGACTGGCAGACACTTGGCCAGGCGGTACTGAAAACCTTTGACCACCAGTCTCAAGAAGCAACGGATGTGCGCTGGTTAAGCGTACTATTCAAACTAGGGCTAGGGGAAATCTTCGTCATGGAGGAGATGACGGAGCGGATTCAGGAAATTATCGAATATCCACACCGAGGAGATATGAGATCAGTCCGCCCCTCCATTAGATCCATGGAAATGGCTGTAATCAGCGTCAAACCGGATCAAGAACCGAGCATCTGGCCCGAATTATTTTGGGATTACACACTGGAACATACCCACTGCCTCCCAGCTCCGTTGAAGGCCAGAGGTGAATCTGCCCATGACCCCAAAATCTTGGGCAATACGATCAATGATCTCCGTGAAGGTTTACTGGCTCACTGGTTCACGAGCTTGAGCACCACTGGACTGAATCAGAAACATGATGGCGTTTTCGGGTTCGGGTTCTTCGCTCTCGCCTGCTTAGCCGAGATGAGCATGGGGCCGTTGAGCTCAGCCGTTACCGGAAGGCTACTGCTTCGGTCTCTCACTGAGTGCAGGATCTCGCTGGCTTATCTTGTACGCTGTGGGAACGACGAGATGTGGAAAAAATTCCGCTCCTATGGCGCCGGCCAAGCCAAGCTGGCACTGCTCAAGCACGAGGAGATGGCTGGTCAGAAGGCTCGGTTTGTGACCAAACAGGCTTTGGAAACCTTGGCGAACGAAGACTACTTCCAAGAGTACGTGGAGATCGATCTGGGCCATTGGGCCGGTAAAGATCTTCGCAGGCTAGCAGAGGAGTCAGGCACGAAGGATGACTACGACAGGTACTACGGTTGGGCCTCGGGCTTCGTTCATGGTCAATGGGGTGCAATAAGGGACAGTAACTTCACTCACTGCCTGAACCCTCTGCACCGGTTCCATCGCATCCCACTGGCATACCACCGGATGCTAGAACCTACCATTGCTGATGCGCTGCACTTGGTAAATGCCATCCTTGATGATGTGAACACTGCGTATCCAGGATTTGATGAGCGCTTTGAGATCAAGGGCGCGGTAGGGGAGGATGACGAACATCCAGCGGGCTCTACTGAATCCGGCTAGCGTTGGTCGGCATCCACAGTCTTTCTCTGGGCCAATTAGCGCCTGAACGACCAGGCAGAACTAAGAATTACGCGTCGCGGCTCACGTCCTTGGATGACGTGTGCCGCGTTTGGTAATATCACCCTTCAACTAAAAACTACCGTGAAAAATATCTATGAATTTCAGTGACTAGCTTTTCCACGCTCACCGGGACTTGTTTTGTTTCCTCCATCTGTCTTATAACAAATTTTGAGAAGTCATTTTTTTTCATCCAATTGATACGATTAGCAATTAACCTACGGCATTTTTCATTAGCGATCTTTGTGGTCAGAAGGCTATTAAAGGATTGATCAATGTCTAAATTTTGAGAGTTAAGTTTGACCACGTCCGGGCGTGGCTCCAGCCAGAGCTTAGACTCTGCATGATCCCAAGCCGCAGCCCCGCAAAGCTCTTCAATCGCAATTGATAACTCAAAGCCAGCCTTTAGAGCTTGTCGGAGTTCATCATCCCCATTAATTTTGTTGAGCTTGAAATATTTAATTTTCCCTTTCAGGTCTAATGAGTCCATCCGTTGACTTAAGGTGGTTTCTGCCGCAGCACCAGCCTCATCACCATCCAGCAAAATTGCAGTGCGACCTTTCACATCCGTCATGACGGCCCGAGCTGTGGCATACCCGACAACCCAGTTAGTACCGGCACCAGAGCCTGATTTTGTTACCACTTTGAATGGGATGGTTGGGCCAAACAGTATAGAGCAGGCTTTTTCAAGGATAAGTTTATCTGTATCACCCTCAACGCAAAGCACAGGTAGATCAGTGTGTAGGGACTGCCCTTGAACCTCCTTTAACTGTTCAAATAGTTGCCGTCGCTGATCCAAAGCAACTTTCAGGTAGGGCTCGATAAAAGGCATCAATCCTAGCCCATCATCCAAAGCTGCAGTAGTTGTTGAATCTACAAACGCTGTCGCTCCGTCTATGCGGGAAGCATATAAAGCACGTGCTTTATCTTGTGATTTTGCGATACTGTAAAATGCAGGCGAATGCGTTGTGAGAAGTATCTGAATTACATTTGAGCATCGGTAAAACTCCTCAGCCTCTTCAACCTGCCTAGCCAACTCCAGATTATTCTCTGGTTCTTCATAACCAAATATTGTTTCGGGTGATGGCCTTCCTTTGGCGAAGTTTGCCTTCCGTTGATCTGCTAAAAATCGCAAAATCACAGGAATGTGCCTCCCTTGGACACCATCGCCTCGGTGTTGCAAAGGTGTCGCTGCATGCTTATCCGCTGTCTTGAAGTCGAGGATTTCGAAAAGGCTGCCCAAGTCGGTTGGCAAAGAAAACTCAGTCTTTAGACTTAGTATCCTCAACGCTTCAACTTCAATTCCTCGTACTTCTGTACGCAAACTCTTCAAGAATTGCCCTGAAGCTTTAGCCAGCTTTGGTGCGATGGTCTCCGCCAAAGTATTATGAAGTCTTCTTTTAAGCGTGTTAAAAAACTCTTCTCCTCGAATCGCAGGAACATATTCGTAGCCTATTTGGCGCAGCCAATACTCCGTTTTTGAACGAGCGCTAAAGGCTTTATCACCGACCATCTTCATGTGTTCATCATATGGCATTAAAGCTTCTTCGCGCCAAGTTTTTCGCCACACAACAGGATCACTATCCGTGTAATTTCTTGGAGGCTGAATCTCGAGCTCAACTATAATTTCTTTTGCTCTGTTTGCACGGCCAACAGCGTTTTGACTGTAGTCATCTGAAAATACTAGCTGCTTACCCACGTCAGTTTGGTTGTTGAAGAAAAGATTTAATGCTCGTAGCACATTACTCTTTCCTGCGTCGTTAGCACCTGCCAAAACAGTGTAGTTAACAGGCAGAATTTCCACATCAATCAACGAGCGAAAGTTTTTAATCTTAATACGGGTTATATACACGGGCGCCTTCCATATGCGTGAGCTTGACCAACCAACCAACCAACCAACCAACCAATTACACCACGAAAAGACATCAATATGACATCGCGCAATACTCTCATGTTGGGTGGGCGGCAGCATTTTTCAGAGGCTCGCACGAGAGATCACGGTCGTGCAGGCGAGAGGACGCTGAGGATGCGGGTAGCTCAGTCAGGTCACGGCTTGAACAACTCATCAAGCGCCACGAACGCAGCGCCGGTTTCTGCGGAAGCCCTAACTTTGCGCTCAATCACCTCAGCGATGGGTACGAGCGTTGGGGCATGGTGCGACTGTCGTTCACATCAATCCCGTGAGGTTTTATATCAGCGGTCAGGAGCACTTTCTCGAAGGCCCTGCATCTGTGATGATGCAGAGCTTGCTTCGCGAGACCTTTGGCGACCATCCTGTCTCGTAGTTGGATGGCTATTTCCGGTAGATCCGTTTTGGGCTTGCCCCCTTCGGGGCACGGCTGGCGTAAACCAAACCCGGACTGCGCCAGGGTTTGGCCCTGCGGGCTTTCATCCTCAAGTCTCTGCCCCGTCGCGGTCGGCGCGCTCCGCTTGAAGAGCGCTCAAAACGCCACGATGGACGATTGAGCAAGGGTCATAGAATTCACAGGGAGTTCAGGATGAAGCAATCCCCAGAAGACGATATACCTCATAGCGTTCGTCCTCCTCCTCAAGTCCTTTTATATGCCCGGCCTCAGTGTGCAGCACAGGGAGTAAGCGCGCAAAGTCAGTGGTCATCTGATAATTGGTTGTAGTTTGGCTTTCGATCTCTTTGCGCGTCACATTCGTTACCGTGAAGCAGTCCAGCAACAACCGCAAATTCCTATCATCTGTGAAAAATTTAGTTTTTGCGTACCCTTTTCCATGAGCAATCCAAACATTAAGGATCATATTTGAAAAGTTGGCTATGCGCTGTACTAACTGAATATCTCCCAGTGCATTGCTCGCATCGAACTCGTCAGGATTTTTCTTGAGCTTCATGACCTTAAAAGCAGGCAAAAAGCTATAGACACAAGCGACCGAAACAATTACAACCGGATGATTTTTCAAGATTCCAAGACTTTGCGCCTTAGAACATATATCAGCAACGAGTTCAAGGCGTCTTTCTGCAAGCGGCTTATCATGCAGCCCCATTGAGTTAACGTATATAAGAAACTCAAGATAGGCTGGGCCCAACTCTTCAGGGTGCTCACCTTTGAGCTCGAGAATCATAGCTGGTGTTATAAGATTATTTTCATACACTCTAGCTTTAGTGAAAAATTTCTGCATGGCGGCTATGTCGCCTGAAACTTCAGCTATGAGATCTTCATCAGCTCTAGGTTTTTTCAAATCACTGATTATCTCAAGAAAAGCTGCGATATACGAGATCCCGTCCCTAGGTTTATCGAGCTTAATTAGTTCAGAAATCGACTCTCGAACAGGAGCGGAGGGGGCGGGCGGCTTTTTTAAATGAGTTTTGATGTGGCTAATGGCGCAGACGTCTAGCAAGTGTAAAGTTGGCGCATCGTCTGCCGGACACAGAGACCGCATCAGAGCGGCGGCAGAGGAGTGTTCTCCAGCAGGAATCTCAAATCTAACTTTTATATTGATAGGGTGAAACACAATTTCCTTGTCGACCTGCTCGCTCACCTACTTCTCTCCTTAACTGTAGCTCAACAGATTTTAACTTACAAACACGGTGCGTTAGTACGTTCGAAAACTAGGCGCCATCCCCGGCTCAGTTCCATTGCGAAGCATACCATCAATGTTGAGTCGACTTGAGTTAAACATTCGAATCTAATCAGCGAAGCTAGGAGGTTTGACGGGAGCGTAGATCAATTCGCCAATTTTCGCCCGGAGTCATCGATTCAAACGGCAGGCTCATTCCTAGCCAGAGTTGGTGAGCCTGCCTGACTCGTTCGTGCGTACAGCCACGAACGGCGTCGAGCTTGGCGGCTCTGGGTACACGAGAGTAACGCGGGACGGAAGGTTCTCTGAGATAGCCACGAGCAGTGTTGCGGGACACGCCCAATGTCTTGGCGGTCTGTCGAATGCTGTGCCCTTGGCGGGCCAACACTTTGATCTCCGCTGCTTGACATGGGCAGCCTCAAATGGCTGCGACGTTAGCCCAGGTGGATCAGTTTTGCATCGGCACTAACAAGCGTACGTAGTCGGATAACCGACAGCCAGTAACACTATTCAGAAGTGCTAAATATAAAAAGCCTGATCAGCGAGGCCGCTTTTCCTGCTTAGTTCGACGGCGGTCTCGAGCATTCCTGCTTTTGGCCGTTTGTTCTTCTAATATGGGGTCGGATGAAGACCCGCGCCAACGCGAGGGTAGATATTGTCTCGCAAGCTAATAGTCATCATTACAGGACTTTCCGGGTTGCGTCGATCCATTTCGTAGATCAGCTCTAAAAACAAAATATTAAAGTTGATAATATTTTCATATTCCCCCTGAGAAAACCCATCACTCGGCGCGGGGAAATTATCTGGATAAATACTGCCCGGGCTTTGAATCTTAACAATATGGTGTATATTGCGATGCATATTTGGAACATTGAGAAAACGATGTCGACCAAGGTCTGTAAGCAGTACAAGAATTGTTACGGGCAGGCTGTGCGCAAAAGTGTCTAAATACTTATCGAGCTGAGAGGAAAACTTTTTGTTCTCCTCGATAAAGTAAGAGTACATCGGCACGCTTCCATTTACATACTCATGCAGGTTGTAATACACCATCGCATTTACCTGTCTCGCATAGTCATCAGTTAAGAAGTCTTTCGGTCTGATTTTATATTCGAGCTTTTCGGCAGGCGCTGTGAATTTATACAGCTGCGCTAAGGTGCGCAAGCCTTGTTCAACTACAGGGCGAAGCATTACCAGAGCCCTAGAGATTTGCTCTTCCTTTTTTGCACTCTCCAGATCTTGGGTAGCTTTGTCTTTTTGCTCACTTAACCGATGAGAGAGAGCATTTAGGAATAAACCAACTAGCGCTATACCAACTAAAACTTGAACCGACACTAGCATAGGCATAAAGGGGTTACCTAAGTTAGGCGTAATATCTCCGTAGCCGAGAGTGGTCGCTGTGACCACGCTAAAATACATAGAAACGCCCAGGCTTAGCGCGCATTTAAAAGACCCAGGGGTAAGCCAATATAGAAACCCAAATAAAATAATATTCACAAAATACAATGCCCCATAAGTATGAGGCTTCTGCCCGGCGAAAAAATTTATCAACCCCATGCTGCGCCTAGATTTTTTATCTGCGCTGAAATCTTTTTTCATACTAGCAAACCTTTATTTATCCCTAGGGCTTTTGATCTATAGTCATTTCATGCTTGGTTAATATTCGGTGAAGAATATGATGAATTCACTTTTCTTACTGCAGCTTCGTACCTTCGGCAAACTTTCTCACGGCCACAATGATGCAGGAACATCGCCGCTATGTTCAGCGAACCTTGCTAGGCGTGTGGCTAGATCTCAATCGATTCGCTCTAAATTTGCAGTCTCAAGTGGTCGGGTTACGTAGTCCGCCCCATACACTGCTGGGAGCGTCTACATCGACTTGACCGAGACCACCTCAACATACCTGTACTTCTTTCTAGCAGCCTTCACAGCCTCTTGCTCTGCTAGTAGCGAGCTCAGCGTGTCGGCCTCATGAATCAGCTCATACATTTTCCCTTCAAACTCGTTCCCGACCCGGAGAGTGACCCCGAGCCTCGGCGTGAATGCTTTGGCCATTTTTTTCTTGGCTGCGGGAGCTACTACCGGCTTCGTGAACACAACATCTGGCACTGGCACTGGCTCCTGTACCGGAGCGGCGGGCAACTGATGTTCTGGCTGACCCGTACCGAAAAGGGCACGACGCATTTCTTCCTCTGTTAAATCAGCGCTCATAAACATCTCAATGGGGGGGCAGTAAGCTAAAAAGTTTGTCGGGACGGCTTCCGCAAGTGCCCGTCTAGGGCATAGGTGAAGTCAAATGCCCAGGTCGATCTCGAGACATGAGCCTCTCCATGCTCGCGAAAGCAGCTCCTTCGGCAGCCGCGTTATGAGCCCGTCCGCGAGGTCACTGGCGTGAAGAGCGTACAACGTCACGACACCTGGAACTGGACTTCGGCCCGGTACAAAAGCTCCGACTCGCTTTTGGGCAATTTCAGTATATTCAGGACTTCCAGGCCTACCTTGTCGCCTGTCAGGTGCTCAACGACAGGCCTCGGCGGAGGCGCAGCATCTCTCCACATATCTACAACCACCTGGAGCAGTCCGTCTGAGCCAAAATGCTCGAGGGCCATCTCCCATAATTGCCCCTCATGCGCCATAGTCAGGCGTGCCTTAGTCATTACGGAGTTTCAACAGCATGAGGCTCTTTCTAGATTCTGAATTCTCTCAGCTCAGCGCGCAGGCGAAGCTGATCTCCCTGGCTCTGGTTGGCCAGGATTTCCGGGAATTCTACGTTGAATTGCAGGATACGTGGCAGGTTGATGACTGCAGTGACTTCGTGAAGAAGATCGTACTGCCCCAGCTCTGGGGCGGTGAGTACGCCATGTCTCTGACCGATGCCAGGTCGGCGCTCCTAAGTTTCTTGGCAACCTACGACGAAGAGCTCGAGGTTGTCACTGACGCACCTGTCTACGACTGGGAGCTGTTTTGCGAGCTCGCCTATCACGATGGGAAATGGCCCAAGAACGTCAGAAACTTTCCCACTGATGCCACGACCCTGACCGCGACGAATGATGGGGAAGAACTGCCTCACCATGCCCTGCTGGACGCCAGGATCATCGCTAGCATGTTCACAGCTAGAGCGTAACCATCTCACGCTCGATAGATTGCCCAAGGTGTTCAGGCATGTTGTTGCGGACGTGGAAGTCGACCCACACACCCACCAACGCCTGGAGCTCGTCTTCGAGGCCGGCGATGTCGAACAGGGAAATCTTGCCGACCATTGCTGGAGGGATGGTGGCGAGCAGATCGAGGTCACTCCTTCGTGATCATCGCCTCGAGCGACAGAGCCGAAGAGTTTTGGCTCAGTGAAGCCATAGGTCTCGATGAGGCGCCGAATCTCCCCTTCCTTTCCTCGTATCGCGTCAGTGGGCCTCATACCTTCCTCCTTGAGCCACAGGCGCTCATTGATGCCGCCGGCGAATCAGCTTTTGGTTCCCGTCTTTCCGGAGCTCAAGCGGCTCGTTAGACTCGGTATAACGCCTTCGGCGATCACTATCTTGATCAGGGACGACAGCACTATGCCTTCTATGCGGCCCTCGCAGTACGCCATGCAGCAGCGCATCGACGGAGGGCCTTTCCTTCGGTTTGATCTCGAAGACACTGGGGCTTTGAGCGAGGAAGAACTCTCGGCCATCGAATCAGATGAAGAGTACGAGTCCATCGGTGACGAGATATATGGGATTTCTAGGGTCTATTACAGCGACGTCGCGTTGGCAGAGAATGAGCCAGGTTGGCACCTTCTGCTGGAGGTTGCACCGTCTTACCTGACCATTTATCCCATTAACCCTAGAACCGAACACCCCGAGTACGGTCAGCCCCGATATCACGGAATCAGGTCGATCATCATTACAAGACCTGTTTATACACCGTACTCCCATCCTGCCACTCCTTACGAAGTAGATGAATTGCTCGATGGACTTCCGGAAGGGCTTTATACGGATTGGCGCTACGGCCTTGGCTTCAAGTACGAATACAGGTGCATCGTCCAGGCACTGAGCAGCCTAAAGGGGGTTGATACCATCGTGATACACGGTGGTACTGGTCACAACGATGCGAAACTCAAAGGCAACGAGTTTTACTTGGGCGTTGCTCGTCTAGAGCAGCTGCGGAAAAGCCTGGATCGGTTAACCCAGCGCCACCAGCGGGAGACAGCGTCTGACAAGAAGCTTGCCTGCTATACAAGCCTGCTTCATGAAGCTGCGCCTGAGCTCTATCCTCCACGCGCCAGGAAGCTGCCTCCTGACCTTCTCGCTAACTTGGTTTCTCTAGGATCCCTGTCGCCTCGGCTTTCGCCTAAAGATCAACAACAGGCAGCCAAGCTGACGGAGCAAAACGTTCCTGCGCTTGCTAAATCTGCGCCCAACTCACTGTTCAATCTCAAGGCAGAAATCGAGCTGGTTACACTCGGAGAACTCATTGAGATCTATCGAAAAATGATGGACAACAAAGCAAACGAACCTAGATGGCAGCGGTTCTTAAGCGAACACCCATTCGTGCTCGACATGGCATTTGGGTATCCGGTGAAGAAGATTGCAGACCGGCCATACATCGGCGGTAAAGGCTTCAGTGGCCGGGGCGGTCAGTTCTCGGATTTCCTGATGGCCGCCAGAGCAACCGGAAATCTTGCCGTCATCGAGATCAAGCATCCTCAGACTGAGCTGCTCGGTCAGTCATACCGGCAGACATTCGTGCCTTCCTATGAGCTAAGCGGTGCAGTCGGTCAGATCATTAGCCAACGCAGCGTGCTCCAACGGGAGGTCTTCGGTCTGTCCCAGGAGCTTGATGAGCGCGTTCACGCACACGCCATTGCGGCAATCGTCATCATTGGCCGAACTCCCAAGGATCTGGCTAAGCAGCGTGCCTTCGAGCAGTATCGAAGCGGCCTGAAGGATGTATTGGTGGTGACTTTTGATGAGCTCCAAGTACGACTAGAAAGCATCCACCAAGCCCTCAGGCCCAAGCCGCCGGTGGAGCCTGAGCCAATCAGCGAGGAAGATCTGCCATTCTGAGCCTAGGCCTGCACGCGGGGAGCGGCCCCCTCTTGCCGACCTGCAGCTGCCTGCCTTAGATTCACCGTCCTTCACGCTGGGCAGGCAGGCTGCAAGCCCCGGATTCTGAGGTTACGACGCTAATGAGCTCCACGATTCAATGGGAAGTCGAACTTACCAGCGGCATCCCCATGTACTTGCATCAGCTTTCTCGCGAGAACGATAACAACGGCCATTTTTGGGTATGGGGAGGCGTCGACGACTACCTCGACTGCACAAATGACCACTTCAGCTTCAGCTCCTCGCATTTCGACGATACCGAAGATGACCCTGATGGGGCCTGGCAGGTAGCGCACGAGCTTCTTTCACTGTTCAACGGAGCTATGGCTTTGCTGTGGAAGCAGCGTCACCCCTTCCTGATTGCGCGCCTTTTGCGTGAAGGCCGGAGCGTAAACTACGTCGAAAAGCGTAATCTGCATGGCCTTCTTGGTGCTCTCCCAACCTCAGCGAAGCGAGGCAGTGATCGGGAAGACAGTGCAATGGTTTTTCACCTTGTATCGCTTGCTTGCGAGTACCAAGACGCTTACCACTTGGTCAAGCTGTTTGAACAAAAGGGTGGTTGGACTACCTACTACAAGATTCTCGAAACGATTGAGTCCTACACGGCCAAGTACGGCTTGACTGTGCCTGTAGACAAGAAGATCCAGAAAAGCTTTGAGCTGACTGCTAACAATTTTTCGATCAGTGGTTTCGAGTCACGGCATGGCTTCAAGCAGCAGGCGAAGGAAATCAAGACCGCCTCGCTGACTATCGAAGAAGGCTATGCGTTCATCAGTGGGTACGCAAAGCGGTATCTGTCCAGGCGGTTCGGCCCTGCACTTCGGGCGAGACCTACTCTTAGATAGTTCCGTCTGCTAGTTGATAGCCTTAAAACCTTTCACCACAGCATAACGTCGCAAAGGGCACCGTTAAACAACGATAGAGGATTTAATGCAGCCGACTCGGCGTTGGGATAAACCGATCACCCGCAATACGTATGAACTCACGCAGGCTATGCCGTCCGATGTTCCGCCTGAAAGTCGCAACAACGTATTTCGAGTTGACCGTGTTGATTACCCAAAACCTGCCTTGCTTCGTCACAGACTGAATGTCCGATGTCCGAATCAGACGACCATCCGCAAATCGTTGATATGGCCCTGGGCAAATGTGACTGAACACGACACCAATGGCGCTGCAGGCATAAATGTGAACATCCACCAGAAACGCAGTAACCAGCCCGTCGTAATCTTGGCTCGCTGCCTTGGCGAGGCGAAGCAGGTCAAAGTCCGAGTAGCGTTTCACGTGCAAATCGACTGCGACCGTGTTGATCTCTTCCATGGTTACGAACCTCTCGATCCAGGAGTTACGGTGGTCTCTGGAGCAGTCCTCCGGTATAGCTCCCTCAATCCCGTCAGAGACTCAACATCCAAATCACGCTGATGAGTATTGACGTACACATCACCACTCTCGACCTTCAAGACGCAGATTGGCACTTCAGCCTGATTGAATCCCATTGAGAGCGAGGTCAGCTTCTCCATCCTCCAGCTAGACCCCTTGTTCATCCACCCTGGAGTGACGACTTGAACTTCCTGCACGAGCACGTTCTCGTTCTGAGAGACAAGCAGCTCAACCAAACGGGGCTCGTCGCTCAACATCTCTTCGTAAGCTACGAAGCGATCTTCGTGTCGTCGCTTTAGGCTCACGTGATACCAATGGGTGACCAGGGATCGCGACACCGCGTGAAAATGAGCGAGACCGTCCCCGAACATTCCCACCGGGCCGGCCTGGTCTTGCATGCTAATCCTGAACATCGTGTATCTCGTGTAGAGCAGGCCCGCGAAGCGCACCTGCGATTAACATAAGCCAAATATTGTCTTCAGCGAGGCAGTCATCTCGCGCCCTTTTCCCATGAGCACGTACACCGTGTTTCGCGTTTCGAAAAGGCAAACACCGTCGAACGATTTGCACAGGGTTGAGCGTACCCATCCCCCTGGCGGGAACCGGCCATGACCGTCATGGATGACGCAATGGGCATACATGAACATCGGCTCTAGGCCTGTTGCTCGCACTTTCGCGAGCGACTCAGGGGGCTCGTCGACATGAAAGATGAGCCAATCCTCAACAGTGCAAAAAGGCTTGCGACCGAAGCGCTGCGCTACCAATGCCTCCACCTCGGTGTGAGATAGAGACGTGCCAGCGGAGGACTGCCTACAATCCTGGAGCAGCTCGTGCTCAGGAGAATTAGCCATAAATTGATGATCCTCTTGGCGACAAAGAAAATAGGGTTCTGCGCACGTACAGATCGCAAAGGTGGCGCGTCTGTTGTTCCATCGCAATGACTATATACATTTGTGTGGGACTCATCAAACGGGGCATACCGTCTCCTTTTGGGGAGAGGTGCGCTGGATGTCTTTGCGGAAGGCGTATGCGGCAACGCTACAGTGGCTGAGGGTTCGACATGGGTTGTCGCAAGCAGATCTCCAGCATCAGACTGACCAAGCACACATAAGCCGCTTGGAAGCATCGATGACATCGGCAACCGTCGATCTCAGTGCCGATTTAGCTAAAGCGCTAGGCCTAATGCCACTCTCCTTTCTCACACTGGTGGCCGCAGCCGATGAAGGCAAGACCGCGCGCTCAGTTCTGAACGACACAATGAAAGAACTCATGCAGCTTGGTGTTCTTGATGAGCAGCTACCTGGCGAACCCCAAAAGCTCACTACACCCCAGAGAATCGCTGCCGCAGAAAGACTCAAAGCGGTGCGCGATCTTAAGGCGGCAGGCCTTTCTCAAGCGGAGGTTTGCCGGCAATTAGAACTGCCTAAGAGCACAGTTAACCGGCTGTGGTACGTTGGCGGTTGACCGTGCTCAGGTCTGAGGCTCAATTAGGCACACGAAACCGTGCCCAGCATAGATCAGAGCCATTTTTCGATGTCAGTATCCCGCAAAAAGGACACCGTGATCTGAACCTGAGATCACGCTTTCTCGCACAGTAGCCCAAGCCAGAAAACCACTTACTGGTTGCCGGTAGTCCACCCAGATTCGTAAAGTTCTACACCATGGAATGGCCAACGTGAGGAGACGATATGGATGAGGAATCGCTACCGATGCTCGACCCGGAGCTTGAGGCCATCCAGTGGCCGGCAGACTTCTCCGGCCAGCAGCTGTTTATCCAGGGTGAGGATTGGCAGTACAACGCGATGCTGAACTGGTCTCACTTTCGTGCCGACCTCTATGCTTTTGCATACAAAGATGCCGCCGACGGTCTTGTGGAGGCGATGGCGAATCGGCTGGTGCCATTGGATAGTGGCATTTATCCTTTGCTTTTTCTGTACCGCCACTCCTTGGAGCTGCAGTTCAAGCTGATGCTAAAGAGTGCTCGCGCTCTGACAGGCAAAGAGCCCAAGAACTACGATAAGCATCCGTTGATGCCTCTGTGGTCGGAGTTGCGTCATCTGCTCAAGGACTTGGGTCTAGAGCGCTCTGACGTCAACGCTACTGCTGTTCACGAGTTCATTCACCAGTTGGACAACGTCGACCCAGACTCGATGGCGTTTCGGTATGCGACGACCAACAGTGGTAAAGACCATCTCCCAGACGTTACGCATATCAACATCCGGCACTTGCGCGAGGTGCTCAACAGCGTCTTCGTTTGGCTAAACGGCACATACAGCTGGATTGGGGAGATGGAGCAGGGCCAGTCTTTCGACTGATCACGCTAGGTGTCATGCCCAGCGGTTCCCCTTCATACTGAGCATACTTTCTGGACAAGGTCTTACGCCAGACATCACCACCCATGGCTACGACCTAGTCCGTTTTAAATGGTTTGAAAAGTTTTTCGGGCGCTAGGTACAGCCTTCCGCGAGTCCGTGAGAAGGCAACATAAAGCTTGTTTTTTGTCTGTGGGGGGAGCGCGGCGAGCGAGGACGTCTGATAGATCTTCCAGTGAGTAGTACCCAGCACAACGCACACATCGATGTAGTGATCCAGCCCCTTACTGGCGCCCCAGTTGTTGGACAGACATCCGTATTTGTAATGCTCCTGGTAGAACAGCTTCACCACGCTGGCGTCCGCGTGCACGGCGTCAGCATCCGCTTGATTCGCCAGAGGAATGATTTCGGTTTCATATGCATGCTGTGACTGCATGTCAATCTGCAGATGTGTACGAATAAAATCACATACGGTGACGCCACACCTCCAGCTTCGACTCAGTGTCTCTTTGTCGACGGTCACACCCGCTTTTTGAAAAAGCTTTTCGTATTTCCCAATGTCAGCGTGTAACGAACTGTTCACGTTTCCATCACGACTGGTGTCGAAAGTATGTTGGTAGAAGTCACCTACAAACAGCATCGCAAGCTTGGCTTTTGCTAATGCCATTAGCAGGTTGAAGTCATGACCTGCTAGATCTTGAACTTCGTCGACATAAAACTCATCGTAAAAGCGCTCCATTCGCGCCATCACGTCAGGAATTGCACCAGCGGTCTCCACGAGCTTTGCGAGGCGGTTGTGGTACAGGCTGCCGCTCGTAGTGGCGTAATACGCCATATTGTCCCGCTTGAGCTTTAGCGTACGGGCGTGCGGAGCTCGAAAGCTGATTCCTCGCGTCTCCAGATGTACCTGCAGCAGAGGGCGATAGCAGAAGCTATAGAGGAACGTGAAATAGCTCAGCAGGTTGATGTTTTTTGGGACATGGCCAAACCGTTTGATGATGCTATCGCGCAAGTGACGGTAGTTGTTCTCTGTGTAGGTGATTATCAGTGCGCGCTTTTCTAGGCTCAGACGCTTCACTAGCAAGGTGGTCTTCCCTGACCCTGCCACAGCGAACATCACTCGTTTATCCATTGGATTGCCTCCGCGATGTAGGCAGGAACGGTGAGCTCACCTGGTTTTCCCTTGAGTAGCTCAAACGCGGCTTCTGCCTTGTTTGCCAGCATGTATTCCAAGGGTGAAAGGGTTTTTCGTCCTGGGCCGAAGACGGCCTTGCAGGTTTCAACGTTGTCGTTGTGCAACCCTATTTCGAAGGTTGAACGATCATCGTCTTTGTCGGCAAAGACTTTGGCATTGTCCGAAGCGAAGTCGACGTAGTTTTCTATGCAGTTTTTCTGATAATTCTTGTCATTGTCTCTTATGGCTGCGACCCGAATTCCAAGCAGGTTAGCGAGCTCCATGTACCTTTTGAAGCTGGTGCCGCCAATAGAGATTATGTGAACGTCATCGGCATGCGGCAGACGCCCATTGGTGCATTGCTTATAGAACTCTTCCACCAGGATGAATTCCGCATCACCTTCAACCAATATCACCTTCTTGGAAAGCGCGAACTCCAGGACATTGTTGTCCGGCGCCTTCATGAAGAATTCTGCGGTGTCAGGTGATAAGGCTTTAAGTGAGCCGGCAGCTGCATTCGGGCCGATCAAAAGGGCATGGCGAAGATCAAGCCTTGAACAAATATGGCTGCTGTGGGTTGCGATGAAAAGCTGTGTGCTTTCGTTCTCCGCTAACTTGGCGACAAGTGCTTTCATAGAGGAATGGCTGAGATGATTTTCAGGCTCCTCCAATAGCATTACATCTAAGCCTCCTTGCTTGTGCTTGCTCAGTGCAAATTCGGTCTTGATGAAGCACTGCCGTCCTTTCCCATGGTTCTCAAGCGGAATATTGTCTTCCGTGATGATCAGGTCAGTTTCCAAGTTCGACCGGACGCTACTCCGTAGGTCAAACTGATACGCGGGTAGGTCAGCGTTGAGCGCTGCAAGATGTTGTCCTGTAAATGCATGCTTGCCTTGGCGGTAGAGGTTCTCAAGTTTATAGCGGTCTTCAACGGGGGCGTTGAAAGCGTACACGGCTCGCGTGTATTCACGAGATGCGTGATCGCCATCAATACGTGAGCCGTCTAGCATCATATGCTTGATGGGGCGGTTGAACGCTGCATAGGGCCTGCCGGCAAACGTTTCAAACCGCACCGCGTAATATTCGAATGGGAAGTTCGGTTGATCATCAGCCAAAATGGCTTGTACCGCTTCGCCATACTCGGCCATCACCGCAAGGATCATGCGCACACCGTCTGTCTGGCGCTGGTGGGCGTTGTTGGTTCCATACAGGCTTTCTTCGTCACCTTCCTCTAGGAACACGTCGACTATCAGCTCAGGTAGTTTCTCTAGGCTTTTCTCCCCAAAGGAAGGTGGTCACCGAATCCTGGTTGAGCAGGGTTTCAGCACCCAGAGCTTCAATGCGATTGCGACTCCCGCCGAGCGCGAGGTCTAGAGCGAGCAATATGCTGCTTTTCCCTGCCTCATTGTTGCCAATCAGAACACTCTTCCCAGGCTCGAAATCGAGCGTGAGCGATTTGAATTTTTTGAAGTTCTGGATTACCACTTTCCGTATGGTATGCATGTCGAGCCCTGAGCTGAAAAAGTAAAAAAAGAGGGTGAACCACCTGAAATGTAAAGCAAGGCGGGTCACGGATTCATAGGCAATACTCAGCTATCTTCAACGAAACCTATCGTCACTAGACGGCCTCGTCTATCGGTTCTTACGTCTCCAAAGCGCCTGCGAAATTGTAACCCCCGGCGATACGTCATCAGATGATCGCTCAAACGCCGTAGCGCTTGTTTCCGCCTGAGGTAATGCAGTACCTACCGCCTCTTGGCCCTATGCAAACTGTTCCAGAGGAACAGGGGCACGAGGAGCCGTAAGCTGGAGTATGTTGGCGAGAAGGCTGTGCAGGCTGAGTCGCTGGTATGGATTTCGACACGACGTAGCAGCCCGATCCACTACACAGACTTTTGGACGACAGCCACTTCGCTGGTTGACCATCAATGCTGATGCGCGCCCATTCATTCTGCGTCTCGAAAACCTGAACCTTTTCCCCGCGCTTCAGTTTGGAGATAACCTTTCCGCCTGGGTGATTCCGAACATTGAGGTTGTCAGCGCTCACGAACTGCTCAGTTGCAGAGGTAAGGGCCAGTGTTGACGGTGAGGCAGGAGAAGTTGACGGCAGCGTACTCGGCGCGCTCAAGGTGCTGGGCTGCGCAGGGGCAGGAGGTGTGTCTTTCTTCCCCATTGCCCACAGGACAGCGAATAGAATCAGGAGCGGGACAAACCATGACTGAGACTTCTTGCGCATATCCATTGCTCTCATTCGGCACGTATCACAACGGCTGTCTTACTGACCAACCTGACGTCATCACCTATTGCGAGCTTAGCCAAGCTTCCACTTTTTGCAGCCTGTTCAGTTCCGAAAGCTTGGGCTTCCCACGATCCAGTACACCAAGCAGCTGACTTCTCGCCTCTGGGGAAGGGAACCATTCCGCGATCTCTACATTGCAGTGTCTTGAATCGCTCAACGCCCATTTCACGATCATGTCTGCAGCAGCTCTGTAGTGATCAGCCATAAAGAGCCGTTTGTCCTCTACGCGCCAGCCACGCTCTTTGAGCTGCTCGGTCACATCAGTGATGCCCGTGTCACCAAAAAACGCATCGGTATCCGGGTAGTGAATCCCTGCAAGAGACACTTTGGCGACGACCGAATCTCGGTCGAAATAAGACAGGAAATGCCACCCACCAGTGCTGCATCCTGGGCAGGGGAAATTGATTGCGGCTTTGCCAGTTATGTAGTGCTGGCGAGAAACGCGATTGAGGTCGAAATCGAAGAGTGGTTGCGTCATGTGACATACCTCTGTGCACCTGCGCTACCTAATCGCCCGGAGACAACGCCTCGGTAAAGCAAGAGTCTGACTGCTCATCTCAGGCGTTTGGTACGGCGGAGGCCTTAATGGCTTCTTCATCCTTCCGGAACCTTACTCCGGCATCCTTAACATACACCCCGCATTCAATTAGCTCACTCACGTCCTCGTGCTTGCCAAGAAATGATGCTCGAATCCCCTTGAGCAAAACGTGGGCGTAGCGGGCATCTTCAATCATGGTGTCCATCTCGCCTGATATCGTTATCCCTCGGGAACTCAAATGCTTCACAGCAGACAGAGTGAAAGGCTGCTGTGGCTCCTCCATTCGATACTGGTGGCGCTGCTTCAGTAGCTCGCTTAACTGATGCGCGTCACTTAGCATTTGTTCTGAGAGGCCTCGGCGATTACTTTGCCGAGCTGCGACCAGCACATTTGCCTGCATGGATTGAAGCCCAGGCAGGATAAAATCGCGGAGGATGAAGTAGAACTCCAACTGCCGATTCATCGCATCGTCAGCTGGCTTGCGCAGCCGCTTCAAGCGTTCAGCAGACGCATCAGAATTGTTAGGAATGCATAGTGCCTTCTGGCTATCCCTGATGCCCTGTTCAAAAAAATCAGTCATCTGATTGGCGATCAATCCTTGTCGATAATCCTCTCGTAGAAGGTTGAGCAGCACATCCAGTTGGTTAATCGCTGCAATATCAATCTTTAAACTGGCGTGCTGCACCTGATGCTCCATTGCATTCAGTGTCCTTTCCACTGGAACGATGCAAAACTGCTGAAAAGAATATGAGAAGGCAAACGTCTCTTTGTCCAGCATTCCAAGGCAACCCTCATAGATCTGAATCAACCGATCATTCAGATCCATATACTCAGCGAGGCCCTCAATTGTCGCCTGATTCATCTGTGCTGTATCGGCTTGATAGGCCAGGTACTTATGGATCCCCACGAGGGCAGCTACGGCAAAGCAGCTCGCCAACCCGACCCTGAGGATCCAACCACGAAGAGAAATCTTAGGTTTGTAGTCAGGATAAAATGACTCCTGAAGCGAGGCGTTCTCTTGAATTACAGCTTCAAGCGCCCCCCAGCCCCATACGTCCACTGTTCCCTTTCCAGCGATAGCTCGCTCTTCCGTAAGCTCTAAAGCTCGATTGGTGAGAAGCTTGTCATGCGGACTGGTGGTAAGGATGAAGAAGTGATCGATCTTGAACGGGAAGTCTTCTGTCTCGAGAACCGCTTGGTTTACCTGCGCGAGGGTCAGATTTTTGCCGAGGTTCTCATTTCGCCCCTTGCACTGAACGGCGATGAGAGAACCATCTTTGAGGCGGCAATACAGATCCACGCCATGCTGCCGTTGGCCTTCCCGACCGTATTGGTCGAATCTGGTTTTAAAGACGCAGCTCATTACTGCTAGTGACAGACGCTCGAATTGCTTCCAGTCTGCGGGACGTCGGTAGGTCGCGGCATGTGGTGCGGTCATAACCTGAAAATCAACTCCATTTAAAAGTATTAACGCTGGGAAGCTTGGCTGAGCTAGACCCAGCAGCTAAAACATCCCAAGCCAGGTATCGCCTCAAATGGGGCAACCTGAAGGCTGCGACTCGGCGTGCAGCAAGTTTTTCATCGGGCCGAGCGTCCATGTTGACTTAGAATCGCCGCCAATTGAATTCTGCTAGGCGTAAAACATGGATGAAGACCTGATCTGCCACGAATGCTTGAACGAAATCCATCTTAAAAGGTTGATCAGGCGAACCGGCGTGGCTGCAGAGTGCTCGTTCTGCCTAAAAAAGCGTAAGGCTATCCCACTCGAGAATCTGGTCAGTATGGTCGACGATGTCCTCCAGAAGTATTGCCATCCTGGAGCGATATACGATCAGTACGATGACAATGGAAAACGCTCTGAGACAGAGCAGACTGGCGATCCCCTTATCTTCCATGTCGCAGAATTGCTTGGTTTGGATGAGGACGACCCGGTCGTCGAGCGTGTCCTCTGCGACCTCAACGAAAGCTCCCATTACGACATCATGCAAGGCGGAGAGGCTAGATATAGCGATGATGAGAACTATGAGTGGAGAGTGATTCGACCAAGAGAAGCAGAAACCCGATGGCTGAATTTTCAGAACGAAATGAAACATGGGAATCGATTTTTTAGCCAGCATGCCAAGGATTTTCTGGACTGGCTGTTTCGAGGACTATCATCCTTCAAAAGCCCTGATGGCTCGATGTCCGTTGTCAGAGAGCTTGCGAACGATCAGATCTTCCGTGCCAGACGCTGTGACTCCGCTTCAGAATACGACTCGATCATTAGCAACCCTGCTGCAGAACTCGGCCCGCCACCCAAGGAGGCCGCAGGGGCTGGTCGAATGAACCCTAAAGGATTGGCCGCTTTTTATGGCGCTTTTGACCGAAAAACCTGTGTTGCCGAGCTTCGCCCGCCAGTAGGAGGACGAGTCGTCAGCGGCGAATTCAAACTCACAAGACCCGTTCGCGTCCTGGATTTCATTGCTTTGGATGAAGCCTACGAAGCGAGGCCGTTGAGTGCTTTTGACGCCAGCTATGAAGAGCAAATGGGTAGGCGCATCTTCTTGAAAACGCTCCACGCAAAAATCACCGTTCCAGTGCTTCCGAACCAGGAACACGAATACCTGGCAACACAAGTCATGGCAGAGTACCTAGCGACACAATTCGACCCGCCGCTCGACGGTGTACTGTTCGAATCGGCTCAAGTGCGAAAAGGTACAAATCTGACTCTGTTTAATCATGCCGTGGTGGCCTCACTCAAGCCTAGAACTGCTTTCGCGAACCTAGATGACTTGCTTAGCACCAACTCATCGCAAACGCCTGCGATTGAATACGTTCCTGACACGCTGGTGAGACATAAGGTTTGTCGAGTGAGATTCATAACCGATGATCTGACGCGTGAGGATGGCCAGCCCGAGTCTGATGAGCAGTACGACGATTGGGATGAGTATTAATTCGAGTCGTCTGGGGCAGTCGGGTTAAACTGGCGCTGATAACTCAGTCCGGTTTCTTCCGATTAAGACTCAATATTGGCCGAACACCAGCTCCCCCGGTGGCCTGCGGCTGCTGCTCGCTTGCATTTTCAGCTGCCGGTGGAATCTCCACTTTGCGAATTCTGGCAGGCTCGCGTTTAGGCGCTGGGTTTGCACCAGGCTTGTGTTGAGCGTCCGCTTTCACTCTGACGGAGATTTTCACCACTGGCTTATCGTGCCGAGATTTCTTCTCTGGCTTGGCTGCCGTCGTGTTCTCATCGCCCTTCATCGCAACTTCGACCTGAGCTGACTGAGCCACTACAACGGCCTCTGGCCTCACTTCACCGGCTTCCACAGCACTAGGCTGTCCGGCTGCGCGCCTAGCGGCTTCCTTCCAGTTATTCCAGTCGGCCACAGCAGCCGGCAATCGGTCATTGGCTTTGAGCCAGGTGCATAAACCTGGGTCGATCCACTGCACGATTTCCGTAATGTCCCGATGCAGAAAATAGATCGGTTGCCACAAAAGCGGCTCGTGATGAAAGCATCGATTACGTAAATCCCTTGCATTGTTCAGACGGCTGCGGATGACATCTGCTTTCTTGGAATTCTTGGGAGCGTGGTGAAAAACCCGCATAAGGGGCTTCGATACGTCCGGAAAGGCTTTCCGGTTAAACAACGATGTCCAGAAGCCGAAGCTCAGTTCGGCGGTAATGTCGTCCGCACTGGCAGTCACCCCTCGTTTCTTCAGAGATGTCCGCGCGTCTGCCACTTTCTCATAGCTGGAGGCGAGGTCACCGTTGGTGCTGCCATCAAACTCTTCAAACCAGTCTTCGCGCTGGTACTCACGCACCATTTCGCGCTGAATGGCGTTCCGCAACGCCACTTCAAGCACGTGAAAAATCGAGACTAGGGACTCCGCAATCCGCATATTATGCACGTAGGCTTGAGCCGCGTGATCCTGATTGCCCTGATGCCCTTTGAGGTAGCGGCTCATTCTTGGAGTGGAGAGCTTCGCCTCCAACGTTTGCCAGACCATCTACCCACAAGCTCCCTTGAACGCCATAAATTCACACATGCTGATGCGATGGTACAGGCAGGACTCACAGGCGGAAAGCAAAATGCCATAACTTGTCGGCGTATGAGCTTGCCACGGGCTCGCAGGCTAGCGGAGACGGTTTCAGAAGGAGTTTATGCAGGCCAAGGTTTCTGTGATTTTTTCGTTTCCTAAGCCAGGATTTGAGCCTTGATTTCCGAAATTGGGGGTTGACGTGTATGTCGATGGTGGTAATCTAACCCCGCTGCCCTAGGAACCTCCACTCCCGCGCTACACGAAGCGGTGAAGAGACTAGGTTATGTGACGGCCCCGTTCTACGGGGCCTCCTCCTTTCTGGCGGTTGTGTTTTTCACCCGCTACGCTTCTGATTACTTCTCCATCACTACTACTTTTCCGTACTCCGCTTCCAGCACGCTGGAAACCTCAACTCGCCCCACAGAAGACGCCAGAAAGTTTTCTAACTTAAATCCCAATCTGGGGTTTCGAAAGCGAGAGCTCTTCGCATAAAATGAATATGCAGCCCTAGGAACCTCCACTCCCGCGCTACACGAAGCGGTGAAGAGACTAGGTTATGTGACGGCCCCGCTATGCGGGGCCTCCTACTTTCTGACGTTTGAGTTTTTCTTCTCCTTCCCCTGCAACACCTCAGGTCAATCTCGACAAGGCTGTAAATCCGCGATGGTCGACAACCTGGAGATGTTCAACTCGGGGATTGATGGAAGGAGTCAGCACCACCCGTGACGCAACCTGTTTGAGGGCTATGAGCTCTAACTGCGTAGAACTGTGGCATGTAACCCAGAGACATGGGAAATCATTGCGTCTGCAGCGCTTTCGAGTCGCTTCAGTAAATTCCATAAGTAACAGACTTGGCGGCACGGTGGGGTACATGCAATGACTGCCTCACCTGCCGGACAGCGCAGTGGAAGTCCCAGATTCGTAGCGCGAAACTTCGCCCCTATACGAGCACCAAGCAAGCGGAGCGCGCAGGCGTGCGGGATGTCAGCCCGAAGGGGCGAGACGCGGCTTGCCGTGGCTCGATTCACGACGGCCCTTCCGTCAGGGGCGGCACGCCACAAACATCCCCCGCGTCATGGAAATGAAGGAGGCCGAATGACTCACGATGAACTCCGCGAGCTTGAGAAAACTAGGCGAAGAGCACTATGGGCACTCGCCAATCTTCATCCAGGTAATCCGGACGCATCAGAACCCATTGCCATCCTGGATCACCTCGACGGCCAAGAGGAAAACGGGATACCTCCAATCGACACACCGCTCGCCCTCATGGACGTACGTGACTCCGTGCCTGTACAGCATCACCATTCGGGCATCGACATCGTCCTGGAACACGACATACCCCAACCGTGGAGAGAACGCTTCCTGCAGGCAAGCATCGGATCAACCAGGCTTGCTGATGGGCCTTACGCCACCGACTGGGAGAAGTTTCTAGATGAATGGGAGCGTGAGATGCAGCACCTGCATAATCACCGGGTAGCGCATGCGCTAGCGGCTAGAGCGATTGATTCTGCATAGCTGAAAATCGCAGCCTTTCAACAGGAGCAACAGGATGGCGCGGCCTTCGTTTTTTATCGATTTCGAGGCTTCAGGGATAGCACCGGATAGCTATCCCATCGAGGTAGCTGTCGTGTCGAGTGACACCACTTTCAGCTCGCTGATCAAGCCTGCTCGTTACTGGACGCACTGGTCGTTTGATGCCCAAGATATGCATGGTCTTAGTCAAGATCATTTGCTTGAGCAAGGTGATCTCGCCGACGTCGTGGCCAGGCATATGAATCAGCTGTTTTCAGGGCAGGTTCTCTGCAGCGACTCTCCACAAGACGGGTTCTGGCTCGATGTCCTCTACGAAGCAGCAGACCTGATGCCCACCTTCCAGTTGAAGCCTCTGGAGGTGCTTGTGGGCCGGGAGGCTGCCAGTGACATTTACCGCCTCCTCCCAACAACCAAGCACCACCGTGCCCTCCACGACGCGACCGTTTTGATGAACGCCTGCCACGCTTTTTTCAAGCTTGAAATATCAAAGGTCTGTTTACCTGATATTGAGTCAGACTCTTCCGTCCCTTGATCGGGTCAAAAAGGCCACCGATGTCTATAGACTTAGCGGTGTTAGGGATTACGGCATCTTGGGGGACAGACCAGTTTTCTGAGATCAGAAAGCTGCCGCTATCGGTCACCCACAAAGGCTGCCACGCCAGCTGTCGCCTAGCCAGCACTTCTCGCGAAGAGCTTCTCTACCTCATGCCGAATGGAATTGCCATGCAACCGAATGACCAGATCCCTCACAACGACGTACTAGACCCTGCACAACTCAAGCGCATTGAGTCTGTTCATAAGGGGTTTCTTTATCAGCACTTGTACGCTGTGGGGTGCCTACTGTTGGCGCAATCTTCCGGCGTACGTGAAGTGTTGGTCGAGCGGGACGAGGACGTCGAGCTCAACACTGAAGCTGGCCAAGTGTACGTCCAGGTAAAAACGCGCTCGAAACCCATTATGCCGGTTGACGTTTCTGGCGCTCTGGAGCGCTTCGAGATCCTGAGGCAGGAGCACAAGGCTGGGCGGCGGCCAGGTGCAGCCCAATTCGTCATCGTCGCGAACCAAGTGTTAGGGGAAACCCTCCGGTCTGAGGTTGATGAGCAGAAGGCGTCCGTTGACTTGATATACCTTTCCGCTGGTTCAAGCGCGTTGCGTCCAGCTTGCCTTCCTCCCGCCTGGACATCTCTGGAGGAGGCTGCTCAGTGGTGTACGGCAGAGGCTGAAAAGCTGAATTTCTCGCTGCTGTCGCCTTCTTCTTTGACTTGGAAAATGGCGGGCCTGGTGATGCTCGCTTGTGCTGCGGGGGGCGGAAACGCTCGGCATGTTTTCCACACCTCAGAGCTACCTGGCCTATTCGAACAGTTGGTTGTTCAACTGCAGGACTTCCCAACACCGCCTCTCTCATACAGGCCGCAAAAGAATGAGCCTGAGCTCACTTCAGCGGAGCGGGTGCGCATAATCTGCGGGTTGTCCGGTGCAGGTAAGACCACATGGGCCGCTCATGCGGCTCTACACAGTCCTGAGCCATGCGCTTATTACGATGTTGGTGACCTACCAGGGCCCGCTCTGGCAAGCTCGATTGTGCGGGAGCTCGCCTCCAAATACATGAAGCGAGACTCTGATGGTATTCGGAAGATACTGTTACCAGGGGCGAGCGGTTACGAAGCGATTCGGGCATTCGACAGATTCCTGGAGCAGGCTGAGGCGCCTCTGATTGTTGTTGTCGACAATGCGCATCGTGTACCGGTAACGAACATCCGCGACCTCCTTAACGCCACTCGGCACATCCGCTTCATACTCCTTTGCCAGCCTCATGAAAATGTACGTGAGCTCGAAGCCGTCATGGGTTTGCGTCGTGAGATTTTGCAGGGCTGGGATCTTGACACTGTTGCGCAGGTGGCCAGTGGCGCGGGCGCCTACGGCAGTCCTCAGGCACTCCAGCAGCTCCGTGCCTATACTGGGGGCCTTCCGCTATATGTCGATAGTGCCATTGCGATTGCCAAAGCTGATTACGATGGGAACATTGAAACGCTCTGCGCTGACCTTGCTCTGCAGGCAAACGTCGCTGAGACCGCTCAGGAGATTATCCTGGCTCGTGTTTACGAAGGTTATGACGCAGTTACACAGAATGCCTTGGCTGTAGTCAGTTTGGCCGACACCGGGTTAACGCAAGAAGAAGTGGTTCGCCTGCTGCAAACCACCCTCAAGCTGTCGCCGGGTGGCGCAGCTGCGGTAATCAAGAAAATCCAGGCAACGGGGACAGTTGAGGTGTTTGGCGCCAAAACGCTCAAAGTCCATGATGCCGTCCGTGCCCTAGGCCTACGTCACCTGGAGCTCATGGGTGAGCCTGCGGTCACTGCCGCCTTGCTGACGTTGAAGGAGTTGCTGATCCAGGGAATGGAGAAAAACCGTGACACTTCGCGGATTGCACTTCTGATTCAAGTTTTCATTAAGCTTAATGACGTCGAGCCGCTCATCGAACTCGCTGGTGAGGAGACATTCTATGAGATGGGGATCCTGGTAGATGTAGCGTCTAGTTTGGCTAGTGCAGTAAGCTCGGGAAGTTTAGATCCAGGACAAACGTTCTGGGCACTTGACGGACTTGTATTCTCTCTCATGAGAGACAGTCGTTATGATGAAGCTTCATGCCATCTATCAACGATGGAGCAAATTCTAGATGCTCACGGCTTTGAGTTTCGCGAGCATTTATCGCTAGCTATGAAAAAAATTTTATTTGCAGCATACCTCGGTCATGAAAAAGATGTGGGGAGAGAGGTTGAGTCCGCTGCCCCAAAAATTCCAGATTCGATCCACAGGCGGATATTCGACTATAACCATGCTTTCGCACTGTGGAAGCTTAAGCGCTACAAAGCAGCAGAGCTTTTGTGCAAGGCAGTTATGGATGGATATTATGAGATTTTAGGGCTTGAGCCAAAAGATGTCCTCGGCAAAAATCCAGATGTACTTTGGAAAGTGATCAAGCGGTCAGATGACGTGAGTGAGGACATCAAGCATCTTGCGGACTCGCTGGATTTGTATGCGAAAATTTTGAATGCGCAGGGACGCAAGTCAGGCTTTTCTCGCATCCATGCCATGAAATTCTACAATATGGTTAATGCATACGATTCGTTCGTGAGGTTGGGGCAGGATGCAGCTGAAGAGTTTGCCGAAGCAGGTGAGTATGTGGGAGCTAGAGAAATTCTTGAGCAACAAGTTTTGCGTGTAGTCTCTGAGATGGGCTTAATCGGAAGGATGGTTCAGGTCAGGGGGCAGTATGCAGAGATACTCGCGCTTTGTAAGGACTATGCAGGAGCAGTTTCTGAGATCGAGCGACTCCAGCACTACTTACACGGACTCGAAAAAGATGAGGCGAAGGAACTGTTAAACCAAATCGGCAATATAGTCGGAATTATGCGCAAGGGAATTCATGGCTAACGCCTACATAGGCAAGTTTTTTTGTTCTTTTTTATGGCGGTTGGATGAGCCAACTTAAAATTATTAACTTTTTGAGGGAGAGAGGAAAGAGGTTTGAGTAGGAGGGGCGATGCATAAGCGTCAAACTATTGCTGAAACCCTTAGCATACGATATCGAAGCTAGGGGCTAGGTTAACTGTATGTGGAGCGAGAGGGCAATGTGACGCAAGCGGAGCGCGCAGGCGTGCGGCATGGAAGCCCGGAGGGCCGAGACGAAGACTCGGTTCACGACAGACCATCCCCGCAGGGGCACGCCCCAACACCAGGCCGGATAAGCCAGAAGCGAAGAGCATCCTATGAGGATTTTTCGATGGGAATGATAGACGATGACGACACAGTGTATTGCGACGTCCAGATGCCCTTGGCTCAAGGTCGAGAGCTATTGCTCTTGGTGACAACACTGAAGGAGTCCGATACCCATCCGACCCTGAACAGGGTATTCGAGCGCATGCAGCGCGAGCTCAGCATCTCAATCGATATCGTCGAGAACCCGCCTTCCTGGGGCCCTTGGTGCCAGTGAAGCGTGCACGGCGCTCAGAGCTCTGCATCCCAAGCATTCATCGCGTCACTCACAGTCGCGTACCACTGGAAATCAATGCCCTGTAGCGCGTTTGCGACCTGTCTGTTGACGTTGCCGTCGATCCAAGTAGGGAGTATCTCCGACGAGCCCGAGAACATGCTGGCTATAGCTACGGCATATCTACCGGTATGCGTGGACTGGAGGCACACGTAGCGCACAGCAGCGCCACTGGGAAGCCGACGCCAGGCCACCGCCTCAATACAGTCCATGGGCCTCACAGAAGCCTCTGCAGCGGAATCCGCGCGCTGATCCGCCCTATGGTTCTCAGATGGTCGGGACGGCCCGCCAGGTGCTCCTGGGTTGGGTACGAGGTGCTTCAACTGCTCACGTGCGCAGACAATCTGCTCCCGGAACTCTTCGGGATCAATGAACATGGCTCCTTCCGGCGATACCCTAAGGGTCTTGAGCCTGTTCGCGGCTTGGATGAACGCACGTTCGCGCTCAATCTCACGCTGAGGACGGCGGTCTTGGCGGATGAGATCCCATAGCGCCCGGACTATTCGCATCTGACTATTCTCCTTGGTAACGGTGAACCCACACCGGTAGCGCGTGGCACCGTGATGACTCAGGCCGTTCGGGTGGTGTAGCAGCACTACTCAGCACTCTCGCGGCTGCTTAGTCGCATTTCCAGCTTTTCAACCAGGGCTTTGACGCTTCTGATCTCAACCGACAGATCAATTTTTTGCAGCTTGGATTTATGCTCCAGAGCAGTGAGCGTGTCTTTAACAGAGTCCAGTTCGTCCTGGGCTTCAAGCATCGAACTGTAGGTAGAACTTGAGGTGAGCGCCTTGTATTCAGCGTGAAAATAATGATGGAGAGAAGCAGGGTCTGAGTGGCCGGTGAGTTGGGCCACCTCTGCGCAAACATCGTCTCGCAGCGCCGGTGTCCACCCGTTTTTTAGACCGGGGGTCGCGGCGAATCTTTCCTCCAGCCTGATGTTTATTTGACGTGTGACAAAACGATGTCTAAACATAGAGAGGCAAACACGGGTACCTGACAAACCAGCACCTAAACACAGTCGGTCAAACTCCTTAGTGATTGACTCTTTTTTCAGTCGACTACCGTTTTCACCTAGGAATATATTGTTGGGCTGGTCGAAAAAAATATTACGATCTGCTAGGAAATCAATGTAAGCCTTCCTAGCTTCCACGTAAATTGCAAACCGCCTTGCATCTGCAGCATTGATTTTAAAACGGCGTAAGGGTGCCGGAGTTCCGCGCTTTTTAGTGGGGATCACAATCTCTAGTGTGTTCGAAATGTTTTGATTGAGCTCAAGGTCGAGGTCAAACAGCTCCTCAGGACGTAGTCCTGTGAGCTTCATCATTCTTAACGTGAACATCCGCCGTTCGTATAGATACGCACTGGTAGCATCGTAAAGTTTGAGGTCACTGATTGATTTAAGTCTGGAGCTAGCAGGCAGATCCTCCCAATCTCGCTTCCGGAAAATCTCATCCTGGATTTTTTGGATGATATGTTCGTCTATTGCCACCTTGTCATCGTTGTACGGCACGGGAGCTACGAGCAGTGGATGAACCATGTAGCATCGCTTGGTTTTGGGATTTGTTTCGTAAGAGATCGTGATGTTTGCACCGCTAATCTTTAAGCCTATCAATGGTGTTTTAGATAGATTTGGGTAATTTTCGGTTAGCCAGTGCAGAAAGTTAAGCATGGTATGCTGAATTAGCCGGGTGCGGTTGTTGTTCCTTGCTGGTTCGATACCACGAAGGGTGGATTTGGTTTCTTCAACTAGCTGTTTAGTAAAATCCTGAAAATTAGTTTCGTTGAAATTACTGAATTGAATGTTCTTGACAGAGCAGAAGCGAACGAAGTGCGTGATGAGCGCCGCGTCTACCCGCGCAGAATCCCTGGCGCCGGTGGACGCGCAGATCTCATCCATCCATAGATTGGCAAGGTTACATGGCCTCCCGTTGGGCCAACGAATAAGTACGAAATTTTCGATAATGCGTGGCTTTCCAATGAACGCCCCAGTCTTCCGAACCGGCATAGCTTTGTCTGGTACGCTTACGGACTCATATTCCGTGTAGAGTTGCTTACCCATCCTTTTTGCCGCCGTCGATAACCTTCATTTTCTCTGAAGAAAATATCTGGTCGCTTATCAGGAAAGAGTGATATTTGGCCTTGGACGTTTTGACTTTAAGTGCGATGGCTGCACGGATTTCATCAGCGCTACGGGTGCTTTGAGGGTCAACACGCTCTAGGAAAGTCAGGATGTCAAAGTACGCCATCGAGGCGATGTGAGCCTCCAGCAGCGCGATGCGTGCCTGATCCTTGTCTGAAGGAAGGTTAGGCGCCGGCGCCGGGTTAACCTTGGGAGTCAACAGGGCGAATGCCATAATTCTCATCTGTAGCATCCTGTCCCACAGGCTTGACCCAGAGCTGCCAAACTGTGCAACCTTAGCCGCTTGCTTCAGGGAGTTGAGCGAAATCGATGTGAAGCAGCCAGCGACCTCCAGTTTGCAGAAGCCTCGCATCGAGGATAGAGCTCGAAGCTGGGCTTTCGACGGTGTAATTTCTTTAGATAGCACCTGTGAAAGCCAAGTGTGACGAGAGTGGAGATTTTTATTTGTTGTATCTCTCATCTTTTTGGCCTCCTAGACAAATAGCGAAATCGATGGTGTAGATTTCTTCATCGTAAGTTTCAAGCCTGACTTTATATGTGGTCATATCGAACTCAGGTTGTTGCACCATTTTGTCTAGGTATTTGAGTAATTCCTTGTTGCTAATCGAGGCGATGCTAGTGGCTTTAAAGTGCTTCAAGGCTTCTGTGTAAAGTGCTAGAAGCCCTTGGTTTGTATCTTTGGACAGTAAGCCGTTTTCAAGAGCAATGAGCTTGTCGTCGATGCATTCGGACTCATATCGGACGGCTTCCGAATCTGATGGCTCATAATCTGTGTAATCGTCAATATGCTTCCTATTGGAGTGACCTGCCATATATCTCAGCAACTCCTTCCCTGAATCTCCTACGTGCCTGTGTACGAGCAGGAGGAAGAATTTTCTCATCTCGTGAATGCGCACATACCATCGCCGACCCAATTTATCGACGGGCAGGTGGACAGCATCACAGAAAGTATTAATGCACAAGTTTACTTTCCATTCGGGAATTCCGCCACTAGGGCATTTGAATCCCCTGCCAGGAATATAGAACAGCCTCCGTGCGTACTCCGATTCATCCCCATAGATACCTGCCAGCTTTTCGCCGAGCACTTGGAGTAGCTGGATGGCATGAGCCGCAACGTAGGGGATAGGGCGTTCAATGAAGTCGTTTGCACCCAACTCCCCAGTTTTGCCGACCATGTGGCCCATAAAGGCGCCATTGTTGCCCCGGTCGGTAGAAAGGCAGTTGCGCTCTAGGGTGCTAAGCTCAATGTTCCGAATAGGTTTTATGATGCCGATAATTATGGCGCAAGCGCCATAAAAAGATTCCATCACCATTTTGTAGTTGGTTTTGTCTACAGGGAAATTTTTCTTCTCTTTGGTTTGGAGCCTGCTTATGGCGAGCGCTTGGAATAGCGGCTGCGCAGGTAGGTTTTCGATACCTGTCGTCATCCAAAGGTGTTTCGTTTTCTGGAAGAGCTCGTTCTTTTTTACGGACTGTTTCGACAATGAATTATCTTCGTCAATAGAGACGAATTGCTCGATATAAAAAATCAGAGATTCAACGATGGCATTCCCGTAGACGGTTATCCACTTGCAGGCTTGGTTCAGGCATTTGAAGCCAATATCAAGAGGTAACAATTTGGTGTGGCCACCTGGCTTTAAATGTGGCTTGTAATTAAGGGCAAGTTGATCGATGTTCAGTTTGATGTCGGGGATATCTTCGGGCAGGATATCATGGCCTTGGAAAAACAATTTTAGGCATGACATAGTATCCAGGAAAGAGCTGATGCTCATTGCCCCGTCAGCTGCTTCATCTAATGTCTTAGTGTTTTGAGTGCTGTGAAGATTTGTGCGCACACCTCTTTGTAGTAAGTCGTCATGGGCCAAGGTTGGCTCAAACTGCCTAATGAACAGGCGGAAATTTGCATTATGCAGAGACGTTGAAGGTCGACCGAGAATGGAGCCAATATAGTCTCTTGAAAGCAATCCTTTATCATAGGTGCTGCTTTGGGCGCTGGAGACATAGAGATCGTTTCGAGTGAAGTAGGAAATCGCTTCTCTTGTGAGCTCAACTGGTAGGGCGTCAGGGGCTGATATGAGATCCTCTAATGAGAAGGAGACAGGTAAGATATCAAGCAGGTGTGAAATGAAACGCTCCTTCAACAACAAAGCAGCAGTCCATCCACCCTGACTGAAAGTTTCGGCGATAGCTTTGCACGCGTCCTCATCGAAGAGCCGGAAGCCATGCGTACAGGTTTCATAAGTGTCTTTATAAAGATTGGCGCGTGCTGCCAAATTTATAGCGAAGCTAAAGTATGTAATCCATCGACCTTCCGCGACTGGTTTACCTGTAATGGTGCCCATGCGACAGTGAAATAACCATTTCTGCACCGTTTCTAGCAGCAGTTTATTAGAGTCGTCGGTGAGGTTGGTGCCGTCCGCCATCAAGCGATCAAAGCTCATGCACTGAAGCTTTGATCCACCAGGAAAACTGACCAACCATTCCTGACTTCCGATCCCGCCCCTTACCAGCCAATCTGCTTGATAGCTGTGGCTTCTTCTATAGATTTTGCTTTGCCGTTCCGCTTGTTCGATCATCGCTTTGATACGACGCTCGTCGAATGAAAAGTCTTCCATTAGACGGCCTTCCAAACAGAAAGCGAGACTAGCGGACGAAGGTCGTGTTTCAGGATGGTCGCACGAGCATGCGATTTCCGGAGTTCACTCATGGAATCGCCCGAGACCCTGTCCGCGATAGCCATCTCAGCGTTAGATGCGCTATCGAAATCGAGGGAAACTGTTTTCGCTACTAAATCCCTGAGCACCGGGAAGATCCATAGGGGCACGCTGGTTCGCTCATCGATCTCCGAGCGTTCTTCTAGTGCAAGCTTATCGACGGCATCTGCGTATGCGTAGATCGCGGCAAGGCTACCCGCACTCCGATCAAACAGCAGCTCGCGCTCTACAAACATTTCAATTAGAGAGCTGGGGTCAAGCGAGTAATGACCAAGCTTCGAGCGTAAGGCTTCGCTTAAGGGATCTCCCTTCTTAAGGCCTAATAGTATCCGTCGGACAAAAGCCTGTAGCTCTTCTCGAGTGCTAAAGTCAGATGCAGCTAACTGCCAAGGCTCGCCCTCTGTTGCTACTAAGATGACCTTTTGATGTAGCACCCTGAAAAACCTCGTCGCCCATCGATGAACCATCCAGGCCGGAATATATTTATCTCTGACCACCTGCAAAGAGTTACCCAGCATGTCCGCTACGGCCTGGAGACTACCAGTACGCAAAAACTCCAAAATCCCTTGAGTGCATCGGATCGTGTAGAGATTGACCATGCTTGGAGTTACGCCTACTTTGTCTAGTTCATCTTTATATAAATCGTGCAGAGAGAGTCCAGCATTTGTAGTCAAGGTTTTTGCAAAGTTAGGACTGGAGCCAATTTGGTTTCTGCTCGAGACAAGGAACAGCTTCCTCCACCCGCTCTTACCCTCCGATAAAAGGCGTCGTCTTGGCATATTTGTACACCGAATCACATCCATAACGATCCGAGTGCTCAATGGGGGAAGTACAGAGACCTTGCGTGACTGCGCGCGAGGTTTGCTAACGCTGACTGTTATTCGCTTGGTGTCACTATTGCCGCGTAGATAGAATTTTCCGTCTCGTCGGTATAACCTTATGTTGGTCAGTGATGATGGATTGAACGAAGGGTTTTCTGATGCAATGATCGCACTTGCAACTGCGCAGTCTCTGGGTGACAAGTAGCCGAGTAGTCGGTTGAAAGTTTCGTTAACTGTATTGTTATCGATACAGTCGTCGCCGGCAGCCTCCCATAGTCGTGCCCTAAGTTTTGGCTTGCTATGGGAGTTGTAGATGACGGGCCTGAAGAAAGGTAGTTCTTGCAGGTCGTCGAATGTCATCGATTTAAGCTCGTCAGTCTGTTCGGCGTAATATCGAGCGACGGCTAGAAACCAGTTAATACCTGTAGGCGAATCTGGATGCGCAAGATGAATCCCATTTTTGCTGAATTGTCCGCTCTCAAGCACCGCCTCGATTTCGTCGTTCGAGATGTTCTTACATAGCTCATCACCTCGGGCGTGGCATCTTAGCATTCGATTCCAGTAGTCTACCGAGCATTCGACAATGGCATCGGCCCTTGTCTCGAGAGTGTTCTTAAGATTAAGTAGGTACACGTCATCTTCAAAACTCAAGCCTTCTTCCACAAGGTATTTTTTGGGAAGCAGAAATCGTGGCCCTTTGGGAATAGGCGTGTGTGCAGTCCCGTAACCAGCCGGTTGAGACATATTCTCCGGTTGACTGACGGAATTCGCTTTTGCATCTGGGATGAATGTGTCTTCCGGTATGAATCCATCCCGCCTCAGTTTTTTGTAAACAAACGCCACCGCGCTCCAATGGTCATATCGGGTTTTGGGCTTATGATCTTTGTTGTAGAGGTGATGGGAGTAGTGTGTAAGTATGAAGTTGCTCCAGTCATCTTCCGCAGGTGGGAACTTTAACCGGAGCTTGGTAACGTGGTTGAAGATATATCTACTTGCCCGGAAGCGTCCTGAATAGCTAGTAGTCTCTCCAGTGACGCATAATACCCTAACCGCTTCGGCTACTTTATAGAGCACTTCTTTGTCGACCCACGATGGAGTGTGGATAGTAGAAATCCTGTAGTCGCGAATACATTCATCATCATCCCACTTGAATGTGATGCGATCATCCTGCACTTGGTAGGTAAGCATAATGAGATCCTACGTTGAAATCGGCATAGCGTAGTGATCTGGTTGCTCTGGTCAAGAACTTTCGTGCGTGCTTATAAAGTTTTAAATAGTGTATTAAAAGCATACTCTTACATGTATTTCGGGACGGGATTTTGCATTAACCTCACGTCGCAGTGAAAGGTTGGCCGACAATTGATATGTTGTTTGGTATATCTGTTGGTCTGTGTTTCGCTGATAAGGAATTGCCGGCCTGGACGCTGATCAGCGAATACGCCGGGGGGGAAGGATTAGGCTGGACGAGAGGGTTCGTCGTTATCGGCATACCTAAGCGTGGGTGAGTGCAAGGAAGGCGGTTGCTGCTTCCCAGTGTACTTAGTTCCTAGGGAGTATTTCACTGAGCGATTGCTTGGTCATCCTCAACCAGGTGGTCTCTAATAGCTCTTTGCCGGGATTGCTGGCGGGGCATTAATTAAAGCAATATTGACTTAGCGTTTGAACCAATTATCGATTTATCTCGTCGCCGTGTTCTACGGAATACAAGCACTACCTCCGCATATATTTAGTCCGGTTGGTGTTCGGCCCCTAGCTTGTGGTATCGAGTCTAATGTTAGGCTCCGAATCGGCTTGAATCACGTCCAGCGCAACCGTGATTTTTTTCAGGTGTGACTGGACATCCCGCGCCTCGCCGCAGACAACACTGCGATACGCGCCTGCTGTCCACCCTTGAGATTGGTGATTTGGGGGGGGGCAAAGGCGATGGACGGTGCGCTAGGGCTTCCCACCCGTCAATCCGAGGTGATGGGCAACCTGGCCACGATGACCTCATATCGATCATTGTGAGATCTCTCTTCCGTTCTCAGCCTATGGGAGGTGGTGGAGTGTCGATGAATTCAGCGTTTTTTCCGTCTGAGGTATCCGAAGCACATGGAAATGGGTGTCAAGTTTTAGGTGTCAAAATAGTTATCTAAGCTGTTGATTCGTATAGGGTTATACCTTCTAGATGAATTCATGTGTCTAGAAAAACCTAATGCTGGACATCAACGGCATCCTCGGCCTGGCTGCGCTGATGGGAGGGATCAAGCATGGTGAGCAGTCCTACAATGACGATTCGGCACGGACCTACAGCGTGATGATCCTCACCGCCATGGGGGTGTCGATGGTGGTGCCGGAATTTATCCCTGAGGCCGACTGGAAGATTTACTCGGCCTTCACCATCGGCGCGATGGTGGTGCTTTACACCCTGTTCCTGCGCATGCAGGTGGGGCCCCACAGTTATTTCTTCAGCTACAGCTACCCTGAAAAACGCCGTAAGAAACTGCCGGAAGACGAGCAGGCGCCGCCGGTTAACCTGGCGTTTTCTATTGGCACCCTGGTGTTTGGCGTGATCGTGATTGGCGCGTTGGCCGAAGTGATGTCCAAGACGCTCGACCTGGGCCTGGAAGGGACGGGGGCGCCACCGGTCATCACCGCAATTGTGGTAGCGGCCATTTCGGCGGCGCCGGAGATTCTGACCGCCTTGCGCGCCGCACTGGCCAACCGCATGCAGTCGGTGGTCAACATCGCGTTGGGGGCATCCCTGTCGACAGTGATCTTGACGGTACCGGTGATGGAGGCCATGGCGCTCTACACCGGCCAGCCGTTCCAGATGGCGATGACACCGGTGCAAACAGTGATGGTGCTTATCACGCTGATCGTCAGCGCGATCAACCTCAACGACGGCGAAACCAATGCCATCGAAGGGATGACCCATTTTGTGTTGTTTGCGACCTTTATCATGTTGTCGCTGCTGGGACTGTAGGCGCGAGCTTGCTCGCGAAGAACCTGAGAGCGCCGCGTTAAACCAGAAAACCCGCGTTATCGTTGACGTTTTTCGCGAGCAAGAACTAGGCGTCCCCCTCGCTCCTACAGGGGATGGATCAGGTTACGCGCCGCCTGGCTGTGATCGGCGATCAGGCTTTTGAGGTCCAGGCCCTCCACCTGCCCGTCAATCACGCGCCATTTGCCGCCAACCATCACCCGGTCCGCCCGGTCGGCGCCGCACAACAGCAGCGCGGAGATCGGATCATGGCTGCCGGAGAAGCGCAGTTCGTCGAGCTTGAACAGCGCCAGGTCGGCCTGTTTGCCGACGGCCAACTCGCCGATATCCGTACGCCCCAGCAACTGCGCCGAGCCTCTGGTGGCCCAGCCGAGTACGCCTTCGGGGGTGATTTTTTCCGCGCCGTAGCGCAGGCGCTGGATATAGAGGGCCTGGCGCGCTTCGAGGAGCATGTTCGACGCATCGTTGGAGGCGGAGCCATCCACGCCCAGGCCGAGGGGGGCGCCGGCGGCAAGCAAGTCGAGGGTCGGGCAGATGCCGGAGGCCAGGCGCATGTTCGAGCTTGGGCAATGGCAGATACCGGTCCGGGCGGCGCCCAGGCGGGCGATTTCGTCCGGATTGAAGTGAATGCCATGGGCCAGCCAGGTGCGGGGGCCGAGCCAGCCGACGCTGTCGAGGTAATCCACGGTGCGCAGGCCAAAACGTTGCAGGCAGAAGTCTTCCTCGTCGAGGGTTTCCGCCAGATGGGTATGCAGGCGCACGTCGAGCTCGTTGGCCAAGTCGGCGCTGGCTCGCATGATTTCCGGGGTGACCGAGAACGGCGAGCAGGGTGCCAGGGCAATCTGGATCTGTGCACCGTCGCCACGCTCATGGTATTCGCGGATCAGGCGCTGACTGTCGTCAAGGATGACCTGGCCTTGTTGCACCGTCTGCTGGGGCGGCAGGCCGCCATCGGCTTCACCCAGGCTCATGGAACCGCGTGTGAGCATGGCGCGCATGCCCAGTTCGCGCACGCTGTCGACTTGTACGTCGATGGCGTTTTCCAGGCCGTCGGGGAACAGGTAGTGGTGGTCGGCGGCGGTGGTGCAGCCTGAGAGCAGCAATTCCGCCAGCGCGACTTTGCTGGCCAGGGCGAGTTTTTCCGGGGTGAGCCGCGCCCACACCGGGTACAGGGTTTTCAGCCACGGGAATAAGGGTTGGTTGACCACCGGCGCCCAGGCGCGGGTCAGGGTCTGGTAGAAGTGATGGTGAGTGTTGATCAGCCCGGGCAGGACCACATACTCGCGGGCATCGAAGACCTGGGTGCAGGGTTGCGCGGGTGCGTGCCCCAGGGCCAGCACTTCGGTGATGACACCGTCTTGCAGCACCAGGCCGCCACGGGCGTCGAGGCCGTTGGCGGTGAAAATCGCGAGGGGGTTTTTTAACCAGATACGGGTCGCAGGCATTGGCCGGCTCCTCTGAATGATGGGTTCAGGTTTGCCAGCTCAGTGTTGCCCTGTCTGCTGATCCAGGGTCGCCGGGGAGGGCGAGATGAGGAGTTTACGTATTGTCCTTGATGGGGTCTATCTGTAGGAACGTGCTGCTCTTGAGATCATCGCGGGCAAGCCCGCTCCCACAGGGGCGAGGTGTTACCAGGCGATAGTGTCGCCTTTGTAGTCCACGAAGTGATGGCCGCCTTTGCCGGTGTAGGCATTTACCTGATCCACCAGGCCGCGCACGCTGGTGTCGACATCGATGTGTGCGTTTTCGCCGCCCATGTCGGTTTTCACCCAGCCTGGATGCAGCGAGAGAACCGTCAGCTTGTGATCGCCCAATTGGGTGATAAAGCTGTTGGTCATGGAGTTCAGTGCGGCTTTGCTGGCTTTGTACAGCGCCAGGTCGGATCCATCGGGAATGGTCACGCTGCCCAGCACCGAGCTCATGAAGGCCAGTACCCCGCTGTCTTTGCGAATCTGCCCGACAAAGCGCTGGGCCAGGTTGATCGGCGCCACGGCGTTGGTGAAGAACAGTTGGCCGACTTCCGCCAGGGTGGCGTGGCCGGGCTCCTGGTTGGCCGGGCCCTTGACGCCGGCGTTGACGAACAGCAGGTCAAAGGTGCGGTCCTTGAGGCGCTGGTTCAGGGCGATCACCGCTTGCTGATCGTCCATGTCGAGCTTCTCGATCTGTACCGGGCCAACGGCTTTCAGCGCATCGGCCTTGCTCGGATCACGCACGGTGGCTGTCACGTCCCAGCCGTCCTGGAGCAATTGCTTGACCAGGCCAAGGCCCAGCCCGCGTGAGGCGCCGATGATCAGTGCGGTTTTTGGCGTAGACATGAAGGCTTCCTTTAAGAGTCGCGGTTCAGGGTGTTCAGTCGACAACATTAGCAGTTTCAGCGCTGCAGCAGGATGCGCCCGCGGCTCAGGTCGGCGAGCTGCGTCTGCAGGGTGCCGATATGGGCTTCGCCCAGCGCCAGTTGCAGCTCGACGCCGTTGGCGGTGAAGCTCTCTTCCACGATCAACCCGCCCAGTTCGGCGACGCGCAGTTTCACCAGGTTCAGTTCGGAGAACCCACAGGCGCAACTCAGTGGCACGCGGCTGATCAATTCGATGCGCTCGGCATTTTGCAGGCACTTGTTCGCGCCGCCACCGTAGGCGCGGGCCAGGCCGCCGGTACCTAGTTGGATACCGCCATACCAGCGAATCACCAGCACCGCGACCTGGTCAAAACCCTGGGCCTCGATGGCCGCCAGGATCGGCCGCCCCGCGGTACCACCGGGTTCGCCGTCGTCGCTGCTGCGGTATTGATCGGCCAGCTTCCAGGCCCAGCAGTTGTGCGTGGCGTTGAGGTCGCTGTGCTGCTCGAAAAATGCCTGGGCTTCTTGCGGGCTGGAGATCGGCGCGGCGAGGGTGATGAAGCGGCTTTTGCGTATTTCTTCGCGAAACTCGCAAAGGCCGGTGAGCGTGAAAGACATAAGTTGCTTCGTTTAGAGGGCCGGCTTGATGCCGCAGCCTTTGAGAATGATATGGATCAGGTTGGTGCCGGCGTCTTCCATGTCTTGCTTGGTCAGCTTGGTGCGACCGGTGACGCGGCAGATCTGGGTGGCGAAGTCGGCGTAGTGCTGGGTGCTGCTCCATAGCAGGAAGATCAGGTGTACGGGGTCGATGGGGTCCATCTTGCCCGCATCGATCCAGGCCTGGAACACCGCCGCGCGGCCGCTGAACCAGGCGCGGTAGTCTTGACCGAAATATTCGGTGAGGCATTCGCCGCCGCTGATGATCTCCATGGCGAAGATCCGCGAGGCTTGTGGCTGGCGCCGCGAGAACTCCATCTTGGTGCGAATGTAGCGGGTGAGGGCCACGGCGGGGTCGTCCTCGGCGGTCAGTGCGTTGAAGGTGCTGTCCCACAGTTCGAGGATGTTGCTGAGCACGGCGATATACAGGCCCAGTTTGTTGGTGAAGTAGTAGTGCAAGTTGGCCTTGGGCAGCCCGGCACTGGCAGCAATGGTATTCATGCTGGTGCCCTTGTAGCCATGGCGCGCGAACTCATCTTCAGCAGCCCGCAGAATCGCTTGCTCGTTCTTTTGCCGAATGCGGCTGGCGGGCTTACCGGCGTGGTTGCTGTGGGCAGGAACTTCGAGGCTCATGGAGATTACCGTGCTGATCGATAGAGACGACGTGTGCACAGATAACCCACCCTCAAGCCCCAGACAAGTCCCGATGCAATAAAACCGTCAAAGCGGTTCCAGCGTGTCGTTTTCCGGCGCTTGGTTTGCGCCAGCATGGGCCGCTTTGGCTTCCGGCAATAACAGGCACAACACAATGGCGGTCATACCACCGCTGGTGATGGCCGAGTCGAACAGGTTTTGCACCAGTGTCGGCATCAGGTGCAGCAGGTTCGGCTGGGCAGCAATGCCCAGGCCTACGCCAAACGAGGTGGCGATGATCAGCATGCTGCGTCGGTCCAGTGGCGCCTGGGCGAGGATGCGCACGCCGGCGGCGGCCACGCTGCCGAACATCACCAGAGTGGCACCGCCCAATACCGGTTTGGGGATTTGCTGCAGTACGGCCCCAATAAACGGGAACAGGCCGAGACAAAACAGCACCACGCCGATGTATAGACCGACGTAGCGGCTGGCCACGCCGGTCAGTTGGATCACGCCGTTGTTCTGCGCGAAGGTGGTATTGGGGAAGGCGCTGAAGGTGGCGGCGATCATGCAACTGACGCCATCGCCGAGCACGCCGCCCTTGAGCCGGCTTATATAAGACGGACCGCTGATGGGCTGGCGGGCGATCATGCAATTGGCGGTAAGGTCGCCGACGGTTTCGATGCTGCTGATCAGATAAATCAGCGCGATGGGCAGGAAGGCGCTCCAGTCGAAGTTGAAACCAAAGCGGAACGGCACCGGCAGGCTGACCAGGGGCAGGTCCGGCAGGGCTTGGGGCACCAATTTGCCGCTGAACCAGGCGGCGAGGCTGCCGAGGGCCAGGCCGATGATGATCGCCGACAGGCGCACCCAGGGAGTGTTGGAGCGGTTGAGCAGAATGATCGTCAATACCACGAACACGCCCAGCGCCAGGTTGGTGGGCGCGCCGAAATCGGGCGCATTGAAGCCACCCCCGAGGTCGGTGATGCCGACTTTGATCAGGCTGATGCCGATCAGGGTAATCACGATTCCGGTGACGAGAGGCGTGATTACGCGGCGCAGTTGGCCGATAAAGCGGCTCAGCACGATCTGCACAAGCGCGCCAAAAAAGCACACGCCGAAGATCATCGCCATGATGTCTTCCGGGCTGCCACCGCGTTGCTTCACCAGGAAGCCCGCCGACAGGACGGCGCCAAGAAACGCAAAACTGGTGCCTTGCAGGCAGATCATCCCGGCGCCAATACCAAACGGCCTACGCGCCTGGATGAAGGTGCCGACACCGGAAACCATCAACGCCATGCTGATCAGGTAGGGCAAATGGGCGGTCAGGCCCAGGGTGGAGCCGATGATCAGCGGCGGCGTGATGATGCCGACAAAGGCGGCCAGTACGTGTTGCAGTGCGGCAAGCAATGCCGGGGCAGGTTTGGGGCGGTCGTTGAGGCCGTAGATCAGGTCGCTGGGGCTGGAAGATTCTGGTGGCATGACGGGCAAACTCGAGGCGGACGGTTCTAGGTACTTGTACCCTTGCAAAAAGCTGTCCAGTTGCTCAGCTTTTGCGTGAGCCCTGGGTTAGCGCGTTGCGGCCAGGCTTTCCAGGAAGCTTTCGAGCACCAAATGGGGGCGACGGCCCTTGCGCGTGACCGATGCCAGGCTTAAATCGTAAAAACGCGTAGGCGGTTTCAGTGCGCGCAGTCGGCCTTGTTGCACCCATAGGTTGGCGTAGTGATCGGGCAGGTAGCCGATATAGCGGCCCGTGAGAATCAGGAACGCCATACCTTCGCGGTCCGAGGCGCTGGCGGTGCAATTGAGTGCCTGGTAGTGGGCCTGGATCTCCGCAGGCAGGCGGAAGGTAGGGGCGATGGCGTCCTGGCTGTCGATGCGCTCGTCGTCCAATTGCTTGTCGTCGGCGTAAAACAACGGATGGCCGACCGCGCAGTAAAGCAGCGAACGTTCGCTGTACAACGGTTGGTATTCCAGGCCGGAGAGGGCGCTGGCCTGAGGTACCACGCCGACATGCAGGCGACCGTCGAGGACACCTTGTTCGACTTCATTGGGGGCGATCATGCGGATCTGGATCTGTACGTCGGGGCCGCGTTCCTTCAACTGCGCCAAGGCGTGAGTGATGCGCATGTGGGGCAGGGTGACCAGGTTATCGGTGAGACCGATGATCAGCTCTCCGCGTAAATGTTGGTGCAGGCCGTTGACCTCGGTGCGGAAACTTTCCAATGCACTCAGCAGTTGCAGGGCGGATTGGTAGACCTCTCGACCTTCTTCGGTCAACGAGAACCCGGCACGACCGCGTTGGCACAGTCTTAAGCCTAGCCGCTGCTCAAGGTCGCTCATTTGCTGGCTGATGGCCGACCGACCGATGCCAAGCACGGTTTCCGCCGCCGAGAAGCCACCGCATTCCACCACGCTGCGAAAGATACGCAGCAGGCGAATATCAAAGTCACTGACTTGGGCCAGAGGGTCGGGTCGACGGCTGCTCATAGTTTAGTGGCGCCCTGACTGAAGGTTAGAAGAGTTGGATTTCACCGACTTTATCGTCGTGGCAATTTAGCTGCAACAATGCTTTTCAATCCCGACGCTGCCTTTTGCCCTGCGAGGTTTTGCTGATGAACATGCCCGAAAACGCCCCATCGTTCCTGGCCAGCCAACTGAAGTTGGATGCGCACTGGATGCCTTACACCGCGAACCGTAACTTTCAGCGTGACCCGCGCTTGATCGTGGCCGCCGAAGGCAGCTGGTTGACCGATGACAAGGGGCGCAAGGTCTACGATTCGTTGTCAGGCCTGTGGACCTGCGGCGCCGGGCATACGCGCAAGGAAATCCAGGAGGCAGTGGCCAAGCAATTGGGCACCTTGGACTATTCCCCAGCCTTCCAATACGGTCATCCGTTGTCGTTCCAGCTGGCGGAAAAGATCACCGACCTGACCCCCGGCAACCTGAACCACGTGTTTTTTACCGACTCCGGCTCCGAGTGCGCCGATACGGCGGTGAAAATGGTACGTGCGTACTGGCGCCTGAAAGGCCAGGCCACCAAGACCAAGATGATCGGCCGCGCACGTGGTTATCACGGTGTGAACATCGCCGGTACCAGCCTGGGCGGTGTGAATGGCAACCGTAAGATGTTTGGCCAGGCGATGATGGATGTTGACCATCTGCCTCACACGCTGCTGGCGAGCAATGCCTTTTCCCGTGGCATGCCGGAGCAGGGCGGTATCGCCCTGGCCGATGAGCTGCTCAAGCTGATCGAATTGCACGACGCTTCCAACATTGCTGCCGTGTTTGTCGAGCCGATGGCCGGTTCCGCTGGCGTGCTGGTGCCGCCACAGGGTTACCTCAAGCGCCTGCGTGAGATTTGCGACCAGCACAGCATCCTGTTGGTGTTCGATGAAGTGATCACCGGGTTCGGTCGTACGGGGTCGATGTTTGGTGCCGACAGCTTCGGCGTAACCCCGGACCTGATGTGCATCGCCAAACAAGTCACCAACGGCGCGATCCCGATGGGCGCGGTGATTGCCAGCAGCGAGATATACCAGACCTTCATGAACCAGGCGACGCCGGAATACGCGGTGGAATTCCCGCATGGCTATACCTATTCGGCCCACCCGGTGGCTTGCGCGGCTGGCCTGGCGGCACTGGACCTGTTGCAGAAGGAAAACCTGGTGCAGAGCGTAGCCGAAGTCGCTCCGCATTTTGAGAATGCACTGCATGGCTTGAAGGGCAGCAAGAACGTGATCGACATCCGCAACTACGGCCTGGCTGGTGCAATCCAGATTGCTCCGCGTGACGGTGATGCCATCGTGCGTCCATTCGAGGCTGGTATGGCCTTGTGGAAAGCCGGTTTCTACGTGCGTTTTGGCGGCGATACTCTGCAGTTCGGGCCAACTTTCAACAGCCGGCCGCAGGACCTGGATCGCCTGTTCGATGCGGTCGGCGAAGTGCTGAACAAGATCGACTGATTTCTCCTTCTATAATAGAACAACTTTTCAGGAGCCCTGCATGAGCCTCATCCAGCATTTGATCAATGGCGAGTTGGTCAACGACAGCGGTCGCAGTGCCGACGTGTACAACCCGTCTACCGGTCAGGTGATTCACCAGGTGCCGTTGGCCAGTCGTGAAACCATTCAACGTGCAATCGACTCGGCCAAGGCGGCTTTCCCGGCCTGGCGCAATACGCCAGCGGCCAAGCGTGCCCAGGTGATGTTTCGTTTCAAGCAATTGCTGGAGCAGAACGAAGCGCGTATCTCGCAGTTGATCAGCGAAGAGCATGGCAAGACGCTGGAAGATGCCGCTGGTGAGTTGAAGCGTGGGATCGAGAACGTCGAGTACGCGTGCTCGGCGCCGGAGATTCTCAAGGGCGAGTACAGCCGTAACGTTGGGCCGAACATCGATGCCTGGTCGGATTTCCAGCCGCTGGGTGTGGTGGCGGGTATTACGCCATTCAACTTCCCGGCGATGGTGCCCCTGTGGATGTACCCGCTGGCGATCGTTTGCGGTAACTGCTTCATCCTCAAGCCTTCGGAGCGTGATCCGAGTTCGACGCTGTTGATCGCGCAATTGCTGCAGGAGGCCGGTCTGCCCAAAGGTGTGCTGAGCGTGGTGCACGGTGACAAGGGCGCGGTGGATGCCTTGATCGAAGCGCCGGAAGTCAAAGCGCTGAGTTTTGTGGGCTCGACGCCGATTGCCGAGTACATCTATTCCGAGGCGACCAAGCGCGGCAAGCGTGTACAGGCGCTGGGCGGGGCGAAGAATCATGCGGTGCTGATGCCGGATGCGGACCTGGATAATGCGGTCAGTGCGCTGATGGGCGCGGCGTATGGATCTTGCGGTGAGCGTTGCATGGCGATCTCGGTGGCTGTCTGCGTGGGTGATCAGGTGGCGGATGCGTTGATCGCCAAGCTGGTGCCGCAGGTCAAGGCGCTGAAGATCGGCGCGGGCACTTCTTGCGGCCTGGATATGGGGCCGCTGGTGACGGGACAGGCGCGGGATAAGGTCAGTGGCTATATAGAGGATGGTGTATCGGCGGGCGCGGAGCTGGTCGTTGACGGTCGTGGTTTGAGTGTTGCCGGACATGAAGCAGGTTTCTTCCTCGGCGGTAGCTTGTTTGATCGTGTGACGCCTGAGATGCGTATCTACAAGGAAGAGATCTTCGGGCCGGTATTGTGCGTGGTCCGGGTAGATAGCCTGGAAGCCGCGATGCAGTTGATCAATGATCACGAATACGGCAACGGTACCTGCATCTTTACTCGTGACGGTGAGGCGGCGCGTCTGTTCTGTGACGAGATTGAAGTGGGTATGGTAGGTGTGAACGTTCCACTGCCGGTGCCGGTGGCGTATCACAGCTTTGGCGGCTGGAAGCGTTCGCTGTTTGGTGATTTGCATGCCTATGGGCCGGATGGCGTGCGTTTCTACACCCGTCGCAAGGCGATTACCCAGCGTTGGCCGCAGCGTGCCAGTCATGAGGCATCGCAATTTGCCTTTCCAAGCTTGTAAGTCTCGGTTACTGGAAGGCCGGCCTCTTGGGGTCGGCCTTCGCCGTTCTGGGTTTTTTGGGTCTATATGACAGAAATGTGAAAAAGAAGATTGACGGCAGATTCTAGACGCCTATAATTCGCCCCACTTCCGGCGCTGCCGAAACTGAAAACTCCTTGCTAAACAATGAGTTAATCAGTTTTAAGCAGCAAGTTGCTTCAGTTCATCGAAGCCAGAAGGAAGTTGAAAAAGAGGTGTTGACAGCAGCGTGTAACGCTGTAGAATTCGCCTCCCGCTGACGAGAGATCGGAGGCGCAAGTGGTTGAAGTTGTTGAAGAATTCTTCGAAAGCTTCTGAAAATAACCACTTGACAGCAAATGAGGCTGCTGTAGAATGCGCGCCTCGGTTGAGACGAAAGCTCTTAACCAACCGCTCTTTAACAACTGAATCAAGCAATTCGTGTGGGTGCTTGTGGGGTCACACTGATAGTCAACAAGATTATCAGCATCACAAGTTACTCCGCGAGAAATCAAAGAATAACCAACGATTGCTGAGCCAAGTTTAGGGTTTCTTAAAAACCCAAAGATGTTTGAACTGAAGAGTTTGATCATGGCTCAGATTGAACGCTGGCGGCAGGCCTAACACATGCAAGTCGAGCGGTAGAGAGAAGCTTGCTTCTCTTGAGAGCGGCGGACGGGTGAGTAATGCCTAGGAATCTGCCTGGTAGTGGGGGATAACGTTCGGAAACGGACGCTAATACCGCATACGTCCTACGGGAGAAAGCAGGGGACCTTCGGGCCTTGCGCTATCAGATGAGCCTAGGTCGGATTAGCTAGTTGGTGGGGTAATGGCTCACCAAGGCGACGATCCGTAACTGGTCTGAGAGGATGATCAGTCACACTGGAACTGAGACACGGTCCAGACTCCTACGGGAGGCAGCAGTGGGGAATATTGGACAATGGGCGAAAGCCTGATCCAGCCATGCCGCGTGTGTGAAGAAGGTCTTCGGATTGTAAAGCACTTTAAGTTGGGAGGAAGGGCCATTACCTAATACGTGGTGGTTTTGACGTTACCGACAGAATAAGCACCGGCTAACTCTGTGCCAGCAGCCGCGGTAATACAGAGGGTGCAAGCGTTAATCGGAATTACTGGGCGTAAAGCGCGCGTAGGTGGTTTGTTAAGTTGGATGTGAAATCCCCGGGCTCAACCTGGGAACTGCATTCAAAACTGACTGACTAGAGTATGGTAGAGGGTGGTGGAATTTCCTGTGTAGCGGTGAAATGCGTAGATATAGGAAGGAACACCAGTGGCGAAGGCGACCACCTGGACTGATACTGACACTGAGGTGCGAAAGCGTGGGGAGCAAACAGGATTAGATACCCTGGTAGTCCACGCCGTAAACGATGTCAACTAGCCGTTGGGAGCCTTGAGCTCTTAGTGGCGCAGCTAACGCATTAAGTTGACCGCCTGGGGAGTACGGCCGCAAGGTTAAAACTCAAATGAATTGACGGGGGCCCGCACAAGCGGTGGAGCATGTGGTTTAATTCGAAGCAACGCGAAGAACCTTACCAGGCCTTGACATCCAATGAACTTTCTAGAGATAGATTGGTGCCTTCGGGAACATTGAGACAGGTGCTGCATGGCTGTCGTCAGCTCGTGTCGTGAGATGTTGGGTTAAGTCCCGTAACGAGCGCAACCCTTGTCCTTAGTTACCAGCACGTAATGGTGGGCACTTTAAGGAGACTGCCGGTGACAAACCGGAGGAAGGTGGGGATGACGTCAAGTCATCATGGCCCTTACGGCCTGGGCTACACACGTGCTACAATGGTCGGTACAGAGGGTTGCCAAGCCGCGAGGTGGAGCTAATCCCATAAAACCGATCGTAGTCCGGATCGCAGTCTGCAACTCGACTGCGTGAAGTCGGAATCGCTAGTAATCGCGAATCAGAATGTCGCGGTGAATACGTTCCCGGGCCTTGTACACACCGCCCGTCACACCATGGGAGTGGGTTGCACCAGAAGTAGCTAGTCTAACCTTCGGGAGGACGGTTACCACGGTGTGATTCATGACTGGGGTGAAGTCGTAACAAGGTAGCCGTAGGGGAACCTGCGGCTGGATCACCTCCTTAATCGACGACATCAGCTGCTCCATAAGTTCCCACACGAATTGCTTGATTCATTGAAGAAGACGATAGAAGCAGCTTTAAGCTCCAAGCTGATAGCTCCAAGCTAACAGTTACGCGCTCGAAATTGGGTCTGTAGCTCAGTTGGTTAGAGCGCACCCCTGATAAGGGTGAGGTCGGCAGTTCGAATCTGCCCAGACCCACCAATTTTGTTATGGGGCCATAGCTCAGCTGGGAGAGCGCCTGCCTTGCACGCAGGAGGTCAACGGTTCGATCCCGTTTGGCTCCACCATTAACTGCTTTTACTTGTTAGAGTTTAGAAATGAATATTCCGGCGTGAATATTGATTTCTAGTCTTTGATTAGATCGTTCTTTAAAAATTTGGGTATGTGATAGAAAGATAGACTGGACGTTACTTTCACTGGTAACGGCTCAGGCTAAGGTAAAATTTGTGAGTATCTCTTAATTGAGTATTATCGAATTTTCGGCGAATGTCGTCTTCACAGTATAACCAGATTGCTTGGGGTTATATGGTCAAGTGAAGAAGCGCATACGGTGGATGCCTTGGCAGTCAGAGGCGATGAAAGACGTGGTAGCCTGCGAAAAGCTTCGGGGAGTCGGCAAACAGACTTTGATCCGGAGATGTCTGAATGGGGGAACCCAGCCATCATAAGATGGTTATCTTGTACTGAATACATAGGTGCAAGAGGCGAACCAGGGGAACTGAAACATCTAAGTACCCTGAGGAAAAGAAATCAACCGAGATTCCCTTAGTAGTGGCGAGCGAACGGGGACTAGCCCTTAAGTGGCTTTGAGATTAGCGGAACGCTCTGGAAAGTGCGGCCATAGTGGGTGATAGCCCTGTACGCGAAAATCTCTTAGTCATGAAATCGAGTAGGACGGAGCACGAGAAACTTTGTCTGAATATGGGGGGACCATCCTCCAAGGCTAAATACTACTGACTGACCGATAGTGAACTAGTACCGTGAGGGAAAGGCGAAAAGAACCCCGGAGAGGGGAGTGAAATAGATCCTGAAACCGTATGCGTACAAGCAGTGGGAGCCCACTTTGTTGGGTGACTGCGTACCTTTTGTATAATGGGTCAGCGACTTATTTTCAGTGGCGAGCTTAACCGAATAGGGGAGGCGTAGCGAAAGCGAGTCTTAATAGGGCGTCTAGTCGCTGGGAATAGACCCGAAACCGGGCGATCTATCCATGGGCAGGTTGAAGGTTGGGTAACACTAACTGGAGGACCGAACCGACTACCGTTGAAAAGTTAGCGGATGACCTGTGGATCGGAGTGAAAGGCTAATCAAGCTCGGAGATAGCTGGTTCTCCTCGAAAGCTATTTAGGTAGCGCCTCATGTATCACTGTAGGGGGTAGAGCACTGTTTCGGCTAGGGGGTCATCCCGACTTACCAACCCGATGCAAACTCCGAATACCTACAAGTGCCGAGCATGGGAGACACACGGCGGGTGCTAACGTCCGTCGTGAAAAGGGAAACAACCCAGACCGTCAGCTAAGGTCCCAAAGTTATGGTTAAGTGGGAAACGATGTGGGAAGGCTTAGACAGCTAGGAGGTTGGCTTAGAAGCAGCCACCCTTTAAAGAAAGCGTAATAGCTCACTAGTCGAGTCGGCCTGCGCGGAAGATGTAACGGGGCTCAAACCATACACCGAAGCTACGGGTATCACGTAAGTGATGCGGTAGAGGAGCGTTCTGTAAGCCTGTGAAGGTGAGTTGAGAAGCTTGCTGGAGGTATCAGAAGTGCGAATGCTGACATGAGTAACGACAATGGGTGTGAAAAACACCCACGCCGAAAGACCAAGGTTTCCTGCGCAACGTTAATCGACGCAGGGTTAGTCGGTCCCTAAGGCGAGGCTGAAAAGCGTAGTCGATGGAAAACAGGTTAATATTCCTGTACTTCTGGTTATTGCGATGGAGGGACGGAGAAGGCTAGGCCAGCTTGGCGTTGGTTGTCCAAGTTTAAGGTGGTAGGCTGAGATCTTAGGTAAATCCGGGATCTTAAGGCCGAGAGCTGATGACGAGTTAACTTTTAGTTAACGAAGTGGTTGATGCCATGCTTCCAAGAAAAGCTTCTAAGCTTCAGGTAACCAGGAACCGTACCCCAAACCGACACAGGTGGTTGGGTAGAGAATACCAAGGCGCTTGAGAGAACTCGGGTGAAGGAACTAGGCAAAATGGCACCGTAACTTCGGGAGAAGGTGCGCCGGTGAGGGTGAAGGACTTGCTCCGTAAGCTCATGCCGGTCGAAGATACCAGGCCGCTGCGACTGTTTATTAAAAACACAGCACTCTGCAAACACGAAAGTGGACGTATAGGGTGTGACGCCTGCCCGGTGCCGGAAGGTTAATTGATGGGGTTAGCTAACGCGAAGCTCTTGATCGAAGCCCCGGTAAACGGCGGCCGTAACTATAACGGTCCTAAGGTAGCGAAATTCCTTGTCGGGTAAGTTCCGACCTGCACGAATGGCGTAACGATGGCGGCGCTGTCTCCACCCGAGACTCAGTGAAATTGAAATCGCTGTGAAGATGCAGTGTATCCGCGGCTAGACGGAAAGACCCCGTGAACCTTTACTATAGCTTTGCACTGGACTTTGAATTTGCTTGTGTAGGATAGGTGGGAGGCTTTGAAGCGTGGACGCCAGTTCGCGTGGAGCCAACCTTGAAATACCACCCTGGCAACTTTGAGGTTCTAACTCAGGTCCGTTATCCGGATCGAGGACAGTGTATGGTGGGTAGTTTGACTGGGGCGGTCTCCTCCTAAAGAGTAACGGAGGAGTACGAAGGTGCGCTCAGACCGGTCGGAAATCGGTCGTAGAGTATAAAGGCAAAAGCGCGCTTGACTGCGAGACAGACACGTCGAGCAGGTACGAAAGTAGGTCTTAGTGATCCGGTGGTTCTGTATGGAAGGGCCATCGCTCAACGGATAAAAGGTACTCCGGGGATAACAGGCTGATACCGCCCAAGAGTTCATATCGACGGCGGTGTTTGGCACCTCGATGTCGGCTCATCACATCCTGGGGCTGAAGCCGGTCCCAAGGGTATGGCTGTTCGCCATTTAAAGTGGTACGCGAGCTGGGTTTAGAACGTCGTGAGACAGTTCGGTCCCTATCTGCCGTGGACGTTTGAGATTTGAGAGGGGCTGCTCCTAGTACGAGAGGACCGGAGTGGACGAACCTCTGGTGTTCCGGTTGTCACGCCAGTGGCATTGCCGGGTAGCTATGTTCGGAATAGATAACCGCTGAAAGCATCTAAGCGGGAAACTAGCCTCAAGATGAGATCTCACTGGAACCTTGAGTTCCCTGAAGGGCCGTCGAAGACTACGACGTTGATAGGTTGGGTGTGTAAGCGCTGTGAGGCGTTGAGCTAACCAATACTAATTGCCCGTGAGGCTTGACCATATAACACCCAAGCAATTTGCTTGCTTCAAGCCGAGAGGCAAAAGAGCACCAGATTGCGGTGTGTGAAGACGAAATGAACCGAAAGTTCGAATCTCACAAATCACCAAAAGCTGTCACATACCCAATTTGCTGAAGCGCGGCCAACTGGCCACGATTCGGTACCCGAATTTCTTGACGACCATAGAGCATTGGAACCACCTGATCCCATCCCGAACTCAGTAGTGAAACGATGCATCGCCGATGGTAGTGTGGGGTTTCCCCATGTGAGAGTAGGTCATCGTCAAGATTAAATTCCGAAACCCCTGTTTGCTAACGCAGACAGGGGTTTTGTTTTGCGCGGTCGAAAAGCAAGCGTGCGGCTGTGGTTGCTGCCCGACAAATTTGCACAGTTATTTCTGAGCCAGACCACTAGAATAGGCACCTAACCTTTTTTAGAGTCAGAGCCCTACCTATGCCGGATCCGGTTGATGCCCTCGGGGATTTACCACTTGACGACCTGGTGGCATGTCATGAGTGCGACTTGCTGATGCGCAAGCCCGTGCTCGCTCTTGGCGAAAAAGCCCAATGCCCGCGTTGTGGTTATGAGTTGTACGCGCACCGCCACAACGTCGTTGAGCGAAGCCTCGCCTTGGTACTCGCCGCACTGTTGCTTTACATACCGGCGAACTTTTTACCCATCATGCAGCTCAATCTACTCGGGCAGTCCTCAGAGGACACCGTATGGAGCGGTGTAGTCGGCCTATTCGACAGCGGCATGCAAGGCGTCGCTGCGGTGGTGTTCCTGTGCAGCATGGGCATTCCCTTGCTCAAATTGCTTTGCCAATTGGCAGTACTGCTCAGTATTCGCTGGAAGATCGGCCGCAGCTATGGGCTGCTGCTGTATCGCATCTACCATCACATGAAAGATTGGGGGATGTTGGAGGTCTACTTGATGGGGGTGCTGGTGGCGATCGTAAAACTCGCCGACATGGCCTCCATTACGATTGGCCTGGGTCTGGTCTGCTTCGTCAGTCTATTAATGGTTCAGGTTCTGCTTGAGGTGGTGATGTCGCCCCACCAGATCTGGCAAGCACTGTCAGGAGAGGACGATCATGCGGGCGATTGATGCGGGTATTCTGATTTGTACCGAATGTCACGAATTGAACAAACAAGAGGCGGATACCGCAGAGCAAACCTGTACTCGTTGCGGTGCGCTGATCCATGCCCGGCGCCCCAACAGCCTCGCGCGCACCTGGGCCTTGCTGATCACCGCAGCGATTTTGTATATCCCTGCAAACCTGTTACCGATCATGACCGTCAACTCCCTCGGCCAGGGTGACCCCAGTACCATCATGGCGGGTGTCATCCAACTGGTGCAGCACGGCATGTTCCCCATTGCCGCCGTGGTGTTCATCGCGAGCATTCTGGTACCGACGTTCAAGCTGGTGGGTATTGGCCTGCTACTGTTCTCAGTACAGCGGCACCAACCGCTCTCTGCGCAACAGCGCATCGTGATGTACCGCTTTATCGAATTCATTGGACGCTGGTCCATGTTGGATATCTTCGTGATCGCCATTCTGGTGGCGGTCGTAAACTTTGGACGACTTGCCAGTGTCGAGGCCAACCTCGGTGCAGCAGCGTTCGCCAGTGTGGTGATCTTGACGATGCTTGCCGCTGTAACTTTCGATCCCCGACTGATTTGGGATAACACGGAGTCGGACGACGACCATGAGTGATTTGCCTAAAGCTAAAACCCGACCGGCCTCCAATTGGTCGGCCATCTGGGTGTTGCCCCTGGTTGCCCTGATCATAGGTGGCTGGCTGGGGTGGCGTGCCTATTCCCAGCAGGGGATTGAGATCCAGGTGCGCTTTGAAAGTGGCGAAGGCATCCAGGCCAACAAGACCGAAGTCGTCTACAAAGGCATGCCGGTTGGCAAGGTCAAAGCCCTGGCCCTGGATGACGAGGGCAACAATCGTGGGGTCATCGCCACCATTGAGATGAACAAGGATGTCGATCAATACCTCAAGACCAATACCCGCTTCTGGCTGGTCAAGCCCAGCGTGAGCCTGGCCGGCATCACCGGCCTGGAAACCCTGGTCTCGGGCAATTACATCGCCGCCAGCCCAGGCGATGGCGAGCCTACCCGCAAATTCAAGGCGCTCTCCGAAGAGCCGCCGTTGTCTGACGCCAAGCCTGGCCTGCACCTGACCATCAAGGCTGATCGCCTCGGCTCGCTCAACCGTGGCAGCCCTGTGTTCTACAAGCAGATTCAGGTCGGCCAGGTCAAAAGCTACCTGCTCTCCGAAGACCAGAGCACCGTTGAAATCAAGGTCTACATCGAGCCTACCTATGCCAGCCTGGTGCGCAAACATACGCGTTTCTGGAATGCCAGCGGCATCAGCATCGACGCCAATCTTTCCGGCGTGAAAGTGCGGAGCGAATCTCTCTCCAGCATTGTCGCCGGCGGTATCGCCTTCGCCACGCCGGAAAACCGTAAAGACAGCCCGCCTACCGATCCAAGCCTGCCGTTCCGTTTGTACGAAGACTTCGACGCTGCGGCTGCCGGCATCAGGGTCAAGGTCAAACTCACTGACTTCGAAGGCCTGCAGGCCGGGCGCACTCCGGTGATGTACAAAGGTATTCAGGTCGGCAGTCTGAAAACCCTGAAGATCGATCCGGATCTGTCCAGCGCCAATGCTGAGCTGACCCTTGACCCATTGGCCGAAGACTACCTGGTGCAGGATACCCAATTCTGGGTGGTCAAACCGTCGATCTCCCTGGCCGGGATCACTGGCCTGGAGGCGTTAGTCAAAGGTAACTACATCGCCATCCGGCCCGGTGACAAAGGCAGCGCCCCCCAGCGTGAATTCGTTGCTCGCGCCAAAGCGCCGCCGCTGGACCTTCGCTCCCCCGGTCTGCACATGGTGCTGTTTACCGATAACCTCGGCTCCCTGGATGTCGGCAGCCCGATCCTTTACAAGCAAGTCAAAGTCGGCTCGGTGCAGAGCTACCAGTTCTCGCGCAAGAACAAGCAACTGGTGATCGGCGTGCACATCGAAAAGGAATACGAAAACCTGGTGAACGGCTCTACACGATTTTGGAATGCCAGCGGCGTTACCCTGACCGGCGGCCTCACTGGCGGCATCCAAGTGAAGAGCGAATCCCTGGCCAGCCTGATGGCCGGCGGCATCGCGTTCGAAACCCCGGAGCCGAACGTCCCCCTGAAAAAACGCATTCCGCGTTTCCGCCTGTTCGCTGATCGCGAAGCCGCCAATCAGCACGGCACTCTGGTGACCATCAGGGTCGACCGCGCCGACGGCATGCGCCCTGGTACACCTGTACGTTTCAAGGGCCTGGATGTGGGCAAGATCGAGAGCGTCGATCTGAGTGCCGACATGCAATCGGTGCTGCTCAGCGCTCGCATCACCCAGGTGGCTGACCGTATTGCGCGGGCCGGCAGCCAGTTCTGGGTGGTCAAGCCTGAGCTGGGGCTGATGAAAACCGCCAACCTCGAAACCTTGGTCACCGGGCAATACATCGAGGTGCAGCCGGCCGCGAAAAGTGCTGGCCCGCAAAAGAGTTTCGTCGCCCTGGACCAGCCGCCCGAAGCCGCTCACCAAGAGGCTGGCCTGAGCCTCACACTCAGTGCTGCGCGCCGGGGTTCGCTGAAGGAAGGGGTGCCGGTCACCTACCGTGAAGTCACCGTGGGCAAGGTCACTGGCTACGAATTGGGCCAGACCGCCGACCGCGTGCTGATCCATATCCTGATCGAACCCAAGTACGCACCGCTGGTACGCAGTGGCAGCCGTTTCTGGAACACCAGCGGTTTCGGTCTCGACTTCGGCCTGTTCAAGGGCGCGACGGTACGCACCGAGTCCCTGGAAACCCTGGTCGCCGGCGGTATCGCCTTTGCCACGCCAGAGGGCGAGCGCATGGGCAACGCCGCACGGCCACAGCAGACCTTCCCGCTGTTCGACAAGTTCGAAGACGAATGGCTGACCTGGGCGCCGAAGATTCCGCTGGGCAAGTAGACCGAGGCGCGAGACCCTCAAAAACCCCTGGCCCACAAAAAAGGCCGCGATCCATAGAATCGCGGCCTTTGGCATTTCAACGCCGAATGTCAGACCTCATCCAACTCCGGCTCATCCGCCTGCACATTCACCGTGGCCTTCACCTCATCATGGCGACGGATGTACTTCCAGTCCGCCTCATCGATATAGATCCCGTTCGGCCCGCTGCCGCCTTCCAGGTCAATCGCCACCTGGGCTGACACCTGTGGCTTCACACTCGCCAGAATCGGTACAAAGCCCAACTGCAAGCTGGTTTCCAGCAGCGCCGCCTGGTTCTTTTCATCGATGTCTGCCGCTTCATCGAGGTAGTACGGCAAGCGCACACGACCGGCCTGGTCGCGGTCCATCAAGTGCAACAACAGGTACATGTTGGTCAGCGCCTTGATGGTCATGGTGGTGCCGTTGGAGGCAGCGCCGTCGATGTCGGTATGAATCACCGGCTGCCCATGCACCTTGGTGATCTCGAAGGCCAGCTCGAACAGGTCCTTGAGGCCCAACTGGTTATGGTTGGCGGCTACCAGGCGCGCCAGGTATTCCTTGGCCTCTTCGTTCTTGTTGTCCTGCTCGGCGCTTTGGCTGAGGTCGAACACCGACAAGGTTTCGCCTTCTTCGTACTGGCCAGCGCTGTGAATGATCTGGTCGATATGCTTGAGCGCTTCCTTGTTCGGTGCCAGCACAATGCGGAAACTCTGCAGGTTGGACACCTGGCGCTTGTTGATCTCGCGGTTGAACAGGGCCAACTGGTGTTCCAGGCTGTCGTAGTCGCTGCGGATATTGCGCAAGGTCCGCGCGATATCGGTGACCGCCGCGCGGCGTGCCTTGCCCAGTGTCAGTGCTTCATCGGTACGGTGCGCATAGGCGTTGATCAACAGCTGCAGGCGACGCTCCACGTCATCCTCGCTGTCGAACTTGGCCACGCCCTTGAGGCGCACCTGGGCATACAACGCCTCGATCTGGCCATCGGCGCGCAACAAGCCCTGCCAACTGTCCTGATAGTCATTGAGCAGCGGCAGCAGGTTGTCCATGGAATCGTCGACCGGGTCCATGAACGGCGTGCCGAACGGCAAGTCCGCCGGCAACAGCTGGCGACGACGCAAGGCGTCATCCAGCGTGCGCTGCTTGGCTTCCATGTCGCCGATCTGGCGGCCGACCAGTTGCAACTTGGCTGACAGTTGCTGGACGCGCTCGGTAAAGGCATCGCTGGAGCGCTTCAATTCGTCCTGGGCAGCTTCCATCTGCGCCAGGTTTTCCAGTTTCTCGCCTTCTTCCGCACTCAGGGTTTGCGCGCGACGGAAGTCTTCCAGGGCCTTTTGCGCGTCCAGCACCTGCTGGTACAGCGCTTCGGTCTGGGTCTTGCTCGCCGCGCGGTCGGAGGCTACCGCCTGCTGGGTCTTGAGCTGTTTGAGTTCTTTGTCCAGGCGTTCCTTCTGGTCGCGCAATGCGGCGCGGTCCGCCAGGGCCTGCAACGCCGGCGGCTCGATGTGCGAGATGTCGATGGACAGCCCCGGCACTTCAAAACGCTCACCCTTGAAGCCATCGAGGATCTGCTCCAGGGATTTGACCCACTGGCCGTCCTCGTCCAGCGTGATGCCATGCTCACCCAACGGTAGGCTGAACAGCGAGCTGTTGAACAGGCGCATCAGACGCTCGACATCCTGCTGCGAGAATTCTTCGCGCAGCTTGGCGTAGCTGTTGTTGTCGGCGTGATCGAGTTGCTGCTTGACCGACTTCAAGCGTTTTTCCAGATCGCGCAGACGCTCGTCCAGATCCTCGGCGCTGAACTGGCGCGACTGCGCCAGGGCGCCCGCCAGTTCATCGTGAGCATCCTTGGCCGCCAGCAATTGCTGCTCCAGCACCTTGACGTCATCCACCAGGGCAAAGCGATGCTTGAGCACCGACAGCTCACCCAGCCAACGTTGGATGCCGCTGATCTCGCGCTCCAGGCGCATCAGTTCCTGGGTGCCGCCGCGCTGGTCGTTCTGCAGCGCGTCCTGCTCGTTGCGGTAGTGCTCGGCCTGAATGGTCAGCTCTTCCTTGCGCGCACTGGCATAGTCCGACCAGGTGCCCAGCAGCGAATCCAACAGTGGCGACAGGCGATGCAATTTGCCGCGCAGGATGTCGCGCTGTTTCACGCCATTGGCCAGCGCTTCGACCAGCGGCCCGGCAGCGACCAGAGAGTTGTAGTCCTGCTCCATGCGCCGCACATCGCGGAACGCTTCTTCGCACGCGGCGATGTAATCCACGCTACCCGAACGCAGGCTGTGTTCGAATGCATCGAGGAACAGTTGCTTGAGCTTGGCCGCGGTAATCTCGCGCATGTGCAGCAGGTTGATAAACAGCGCACGGAAGGTCTTCAGGCTCTGCTCGCTGGTGGAGCGCAGCGGGATCAGCGTCAGGTCCAGCGGGATCGAGGTGTGCCCGCCGACCAGCAGGCGCCGCAGCTCATCGGGCTTGAGTTCGTAGGCTTTCAGGCCCTCGCGTTCCAGGTTGGTGAACAACTCCTTCTGGCGCAGGCAGGTGTCGTTCTTCTGGTAGTGAGCCAGGTCCAGCTTGCCGGCGTAGGCAAAGAACTGGTGACCGAAACCACCGCCCGGGCCGCGCCCGACCACGCCGATCACGTGCGGGCCGTGGGGCAGCGAAACTTCCACCAGGATGTAGCTGGTGTCGGTGGCGAAGTAGAAGCGCCGCGATTGTTCCAGGGTGTACTTGCCGAAACTCATGTCCGACATGCGTGCCAGGATCGGGAACTGCAAGGCGTTGATCGAGGCGGATTTACCCAGGTTGTTCGCGCCATACACCGACAGCGGTTCTTCCAGCGGGAACAGGCCCAGGCTGTAACCGGCGGTGTTCAATAGGGCGAAGCGGCGGATGCCGTAGCGTTCCTTACTCATGCGTCGGTCTCCTGTTCTTCGGCAATGGCGCGGGCCAGGGCGTCTTCTTCGTTTTCTTCTGCGAAATCACTCAAGTCCAGCGGGTCATCGGTCTTCAGCAGCTTTTCATCGCTGTCTTCGTCGATGATCACCGGTGCCGGCAGCGGCAATACGCTGTGCACGCTGGCAGCGAGGTCGCGGTCCTGCTGCACCGACAGGCAGACGTCAAGGAAACGGTGCATCGGCGGCAGGAAACGGTAGATGCCGTTGTCTTCGCTGGCAAAGCCCAGTTGAGTCATGCGGCGCATGATTTTTTCTTCGAGTTCTTCCTGGGTCTGCACTTCGGCCTGGATAAACAGGTCGCGGTATTTTTCCAGCAGCGATGGCAGCTCATCGCGGCCCAGGCTGCCACCGTCGAGCACGGCGATCGGGTCGCGGCCCTGGTCGGCCAGGTGCTCGACAATGATGAACGTGAACAACGCCAGGCGCTGGGCGGTCTTGTTGACCTGCGCGCTGGCGATCGCCGAATCCGGCACGAAGTAGTAGAAACCCCGCGTATCGCACACCAGCTCAAAGCCCAGGGCCTTGAACAATGTGCGGTACTGGTCCTGGAAGTTCGACAGTTGCGCGTACAGCTCCGGGTCGCGGCGGCTGACGTGGTAGCCCTTGAACAGCTCACGAAAGATCGGCGCCAGCTGGGACAGTTCGGATAGATCAAGTTGCATGCGAAGTCCTTACATAAGCGGTGCTCGCAGAATGCTCGGCGGCGTCGGGCGTGGCCGGGAGCAGGGCGAATGAGCGCAGGCTGACCTGATGCTCGTGGGTGTGATAGTCGCGGCGTTCCAGGCGTTCGCGCTTGAAGCGTTTTTCGCGGGACAGGCGCGAGAACCAGTACAGCAATTCGTCGGTGGCGCCGTTCGGTTCCTGCTCCAGTAGCCAGGTCATCAGGTCGGGCATCGGCAGCGCGTCTTCGCAGCGTTCGAGCATTTCCTTGACCGTGCGCGGTGCACGCTGGGCGTCGCCCTTGTGGGATTTGTGCGCCTTGGGGAAACGCGCCGGTTTTGGTTCGAAATTCGCCAGTGCGTACACATAGGCTTCGACCTGACTGGCACTGCCGAGAAACGTGCTTTGCGGCCGGGTGAACATGGGCATCGCCGCCTGCGGTACCGCGTCCAGACCCTTTCGACGAATGGCCGACAGGGCCAGCGCCGCACCACGGGTCACGGCATTGTGCCGGCGCGCTTCTTCGCGCAACGGCAACAGCAGTTCCCGCGCATGCCGCAAGGTCAGCTGGGCGCTGGTCTGCATCTCGAGGATCCGCGCGTGAGTGCGCAGCAGCATGTCGTCGTCCACCAGGTGGCCGAGGCGCTGTTGCTCGGTGAGCAGGCGCAGCAGCACGTTTTCCACCTTGCGCACGCCTTGTTCGAAGGCGCCGTCGGCGTTTACCAGTTGGATCATCGGTTCGACGTATTCGTCCCATGTCGCCAGGACTTCGGCGTAACGCTGGCGCAACGGAATCTGCCGGTCGCTGGTCTTGGCGCGGTCGGCCACAGCGGCGAGGGCCTGTTCGTCGTTGGCGAGCTTTTTCAGCACATCCCGCACGCGCATATCCAGCAGGCGCAGCTGGCGGGCCAGATCATGGCCATCACGAATGTCGAAGGCGTCCTGAATATAGCCGGCCAGGCGCTCGAGGTGGCGCAGGTAGGCTTCGATCTCCAGGCACAGGCCAAGCCGGTGCTCCTTGCGAAGATAAGCCAGGAAGTCGTGGATCTGCGCGTTGAGCTCGAAACGGTTAGGGCTCTTGGCGACAGGCACCAGAATATCCAGGCGAATCCACACGTCCAGCAGGCTGGTGATGTCCTGGGGCGTGCTGTCCAGTTGTTGGGCGGCCAGTTGCGCGCGCAGCTCGCCCAGGCTCAGGGTGCCTTGGTCGAAGTGTTCGCACAGTGGCTCGAGTAAGGCCCAGTGTTCGGCGAGGGCGCGCAGGACGCGCTTGGGTTCGATCATGGGAATGGCCGGCTGGTTAGCGATTAAAGGTCGCGATTGTACTGCATCAGGCGCGGGATTTATCCACAGCCGGTCAGTGCACAGTGGGCGATTGTTACCGAACAGCGGTAGAATCCCCGCTCTTAACTTATCCACAAGTGGCCGAGCTGTGCTTATCGAGTCCCGACGTCGCGCTTACTTGACCGCCATGCAGGTGGTCAACTGGCTGCCCCGCACCGAACTGCCGTTTGCCGCGCCATCGCGGCCCGAGCTGTTAGAGGCGCTTGAGCCCTATGAGGCGTTCGAGACTTCAGGTGAGGAGGCCGCTGCCCCGGTGGTGGTGGCCAAGCCAGAGCCGCAAGCGCGTTCTGCGGTCGAACGGCCCAAGGTCGAGGTGCCCCGCCCGGCGCCGATGGCCAAGCCTGCGGTTGCCGACGTCGCCGCCCCGGTGGCCAAGGCCCCGGTGGTGCCGCCGCCGCGCTTTGCCCTGCAATTGTTGCGCGCCGGGCGTTGCCTGCTGTTGGTGGAGCTGCCCACCGGTGAGCGTTTTCAGACCCGTGACCCGGCCTACATGCTGCTTAAAGACATGCTGCGCGCCGCCGGCCTGCCCGACAGCCCGCAAATCGTCGGCGACCCGGTGCGCTGGCCACTGCTGGTGCGCGGCACCATGGACCAAGGCCCGGAGGCGGCGCGGGATTTTGTACAAGGTTTTGTTTCGGCACGCCTGGAAGACGAACCCTGCGTGTGCCTGTGGCTGATCGGCCTGCCCGCCGTGCGGTTTGCCGGTGAGGCCAATGCCGAGGCCTGGTACCGCGAGCTGCAGGTCGACGGCCTCGGCTCGGTGTGGGCCCTGCCGGGCCTGGAATTATTAATGGAAGAGCCACAGCGTAAGGCTGATGTCTGGCAAGCCATGCGCCGGCTGATGGCGCGCTGGAAAACAATCGATGAGTGAGGCTTTATCCTTCCGCCCGATGATCGAGGCCGATCTCGACGCGGTGCTGAAAATCGAATACGCGGCGTACAGTCACCCCTGGACCCGCGGGATCTTTCTGGATGGGCTGGGCAAATACCAGATTTGGCTGATGTTCGAAGGCGAGCAGCAGGTGGGCCACGGCGTGGTGCAGATCATCCTCGACGAAGCGCACTTGCTGAACATCACCGTCAAGCCGGAAAACCAGGGCCGCGGCCTGGGCCTGGCGTTGCTGGAACACCTGATGTCCCGCGCCTATGCGGCGAATGCACGGGAGTGCTTCCTGGAAGTGCGTGACAGCAATACCGGCGCGTTCCGCCTCTACGAGCGTTACGGTTTCAATGAAATCGGCCGTCGGCGCGATTACTACCCCGCCGTAGGTGGGCGCGAAGATGCGGTCGTGATGGCCTGCACCCTCGTCGACTGAACACCAACCTAAATGTAGGGGCGGGCATGCTCGCGAAAGCGGAGCGCCAGTCACCGGATATGCTGGACTGATGTACCCGATTCGCGAGCAAGCTCGCTCCTACATCTGAAACTGCCGTGTGTCAGCGCTTTGCGTTGAGCGGGTCCAGATCGGCCAATTCGGCCTCATCCAAACCATTCCCCCCGCCAATATCGTCTGCACCGACAACGCTCAGATCGTAGTCTGTCGGACTGTCTTCACCTTCCTCCCGCGCATCCCGCGCACCGTCCTCATGGATAAGGGTTTCCGGGCTCATATCGTCATCGGTCGACTCATGGTCGTCCGTCGAAGCGCCGGTCAGCCCGGCTTCGCGTACCCGTTCGTCGGGCATCAGGTGATCGCGTTCGCGGCGCGGCAGTTCATCGCCGATTTCCGCTGTCTGGTCTTGTTCGTCAAAATCCAGCTCGCGCATCTCACCCATGCGGTCTTCGGTGTCATCAATCGGTTCGGGCTGCGTAGCGCCGTAGGGACGTCGTGATTCAGTCATGGCCAATCCTCATACTGTGGGGCTTATAGTGTGTGGACAGGCACAGCTACCTAAAGATTCAAGCTAATTGGCGCTCGGCGTGACCCGGACGAGGGGGCGTCAGTCACACACCTGCGCATCATTCCTGAGGCTTTCCTGATGAACGAACTACAAGACCTGCTTGATAACAACGAACGCTGGGCGGATGCGATCAAACAGGAAGATCCCGAATTCTTCGCCAAGCTCGCCCGCCAGCAAACCCCGGAATACCTGTGGATCGGTTGCTCCGATGCCCGCGTCCCCGCCAACGAGATCGTCGGCATGCTGCCCGGCGACCTGTTCGTACACCGCAATGTGGCCAACGTGGTGCTGCACACCGACCTCAATTGCCTGTCGGTGATCCAGTACGCGGTCGATGTGCTTAAGGTCAAACATATCCTCGTCACCGGCCACTATGGCTGCGGCGGCGTGCGTGCCTCGATGCAGGACCGCCAGTTCGGTCTGATCGACGGCTGGCTGCGTACCATCCGCGATCTCTATTATGAGAATCGTGATGTGTTGGCCCAACTGCCGACGGAAGAGGAACGTGTAGACCGCATGTGCGAGCTGAACGTGATTCAGCAGGTGGCCAATGTCGGCCACACCAGCATTGTGCAAAACGCCTGGCACCGTGGGCAGAGCCTGTCGATCCATGGCTGCATCTACGGCATCAAGGATGGCCGCTGGAAAAGCTTGAACACCACCATCAGTGGCTTCGAGCAGTTGCCGCCGCAATATCGCCTGCGCCCGTTGGGTGAAGCCTAAGGTCGTTTACGGTCGCGCCACTGGGCCATGAATGCCTGACCTTCGGCGTTCAACGGCTCCTGGTTGCCGGTGATCCAGCCCCGGCAATTCAGCTCGCCGCATTGGCAGGCGAATTGCCGGAACAGCACCTCCTCGGTGCTGGCGTAGTCCATTGTCAGCAACTCGCCGGCACTTATTTCACGCAGGGTCCAGGCTTCCAGATAATGCAGGTCGAGAAACACGTTCGGTTTGCAGGAATGCAGGAGCAGGCCGCAGAACCAACAGTCGTAGAGGTGAATGCGTGATGACAGCTGCAAGGTGTGCAGGCGCCGCTCACTCAGAGCGTAGCCGGAGACCTTGGCGATGCATGTACGGCTGTCAAAGGCGATACGCGCCTTGATCCCGTTGCCCATGCCCTGCGTAGCCTGTACCACTTCGAAGTGGGTGGTCGAGGGGTAACCCTTGCCCAGCTGCGATATGAATGGGTAAAGGCAGCCACCCACAGCGGTTTTAGCCTTATCCATGGCCTGAGTTTTCATAACTCTCCTGGTGAGGCTGCATTGACCTGCGGGTAGTGGCGCACTTCCAGTCTTGCAGCAAATGGGCCCGGCTCAAGAGTCGCCTAAGTTGGATCCGATTTCTACTGTCAAATATGACAGTAGAAATCGTTTTTTTTGCGTTTTATAACGTCGGAACACTGGTCACGGGGGCTGGAACGGCAGTTTTCAACTGTTTTAGCTGAGCCTTGATCGCGGGCGTGGCGCATTTGGCATTCGCCTTCTCCGGGCTCAGATTGCGCACTGAGGCGTAGAACAATTCACAGGTCTGCTCTTTGCGTGTGACCTGCCAGGTGTTCATGCACGCCTTGAGCAGTACGTTCGGATCGCTCGCGGTTTTCTGACCCATCCCGGCCTGCCAGCAGGCCGCGCTCAAATCCTGGCCCATCACCTTCAAGCCGGCCTCGTCGGCCTTCTGCTCGTTACCGTCGTAGGTGTCCGGGCTGGCTGCGTACCAGATGTAACTCGGGTGGTTGGCGCCCAGTACCGAGACGGTTTTGCCTGCCTCCGGGCTGATCTGCACCAGGCTCAGCACCTCGACGGTTTGCCCGTATTGCTGCTTGATCCAACTGCGCACCGGCGCACCGAATGCGACCATCGGCAGCGTACCGTTGGGCAGCAGGGTCAGTTCCTTGACCATGCGGGTCTGGTAGTCGGTGAAGTAGCCGTAGACGCTTTCCAGGTCTTTGCCTGCGTTGGACGGTGCGGCGATGGGGGCGATGTCGATGATGGTCTGGTACGCCGGGGTTTCGGTAGCGGGCACGCCGTTATCGGTGAGCAAACTGGCCCAGCGGTCGGTGGTGGCCGATTCCAGGTAGTCCTGAGCCTGGGTCAGCGAGTAGTCCGGCGGAAAGTGCAGCAACTCGATGCTCTTGCGGTTTTCCAGGGCCATGCCCAGCGGCAGGAACAGGTACCAGTTATAGGCCCATTTGCCATCGCTGTTGAGCTTGCTGGCGCCCTGGTAGGCCAGGTCGGCGGTGTTGAGCAGTGTGGTCAGGGGCTCGCCGTAATTTCCCGGTACGCCGCTGAAGGTCGCCGCGACCTGGCCGTCATGGACCTTGACGCTGACCTTGGCCCGGCTGTAGCCGTCGCGTACCAGGCTCTGGCTCAGATAATGCTCGGCGGTCTGTTCCAGCGTCCACGGCCGAAAGCAGATCACATTGCAGTTATTGGGGTAGGCGAACAGTTGGGTGACGCGTTGCACGCTGCCCAGTGGTACTTCGATATCGGCCTGCACGACCGCACTGGCTAACAGTGCGGCCAGGGTGAGGGACAGCCTGGTCGGTTTGAACATAGTCGGTTCCTTGTCAGCGAAAACCCGTCTGCGCGGGATGAGAGCCCACTTCCACACAGTAACGGTTGACCAGGAAAATCGCGTGCTAAATCGCCAGGCATGTCGCTATTGGATAAGCGTCCTACACGTTGAATTGCAAGGCGTTGCTCAAATCCCCCATGGGTTTCTGGCCTCGGGCGATCATGGCGTCATCGCGATGCTTGAGCCCGTCCAGGGTTTCCAGCTGGAAGACCCGCGTAATCAAACGCAGGATCGACGCGGTGTCGTACACCGTATGGTCCACCGTGCCTTTACGCGCAAAGGGCGAGACCACCAGCGTCGGGACCCTTGTGCCGGGGCCCCAGCGGTCGCCCTTGGGCGGGGCGACGTGGTCCCACCAGCCGCCGTTTTCATCGACGGTGACGATGACCACCATGTTTTTCCACTGCGGGCTTTCCTGCAGTACTTTCAGGGCGCGGGCGATATGACGGTCGCCCGAGGCCACGTCGGCGTAACCGGCGTGCATGTTCAAATTGCCCTGGGGTTTGTAGAACGTCACGGCCGGCAGCTTGCCAGCCTGGGCGTCGGCAAAGAACTTGTTGGTGCTGGCCTCATCGCCCAACCCGCCGTCACGCAGGCGCTTATCGCGTTCTGCACGGTTCTCGGGCCCCTGTTTCTTGAAGTAATTGAACGGCTGATGGTGGTACTGGAAGTTCGGAATCTTCGGGATACCGCCCGAATCCTTGAATTGCTCCAGCGTTGCCTGCCAGGCACCGGCGTACCAGGCCCAGTCCACGTTCTTTTTCGACAGCTTGTCGCCAATGTGTTCGTGGGTTTGCGGCACCAGCACGTTAGGCAGGTCCGGCTTTGCATAATCCGGGTTTTGCGGATCACGAATCCAGGTTGGCCAGTAGGGCGGGGCCAGGGTGTTCACGGCGTAACCGTCCGGGGTCAGCGCGCTGGGGCCGAACTGCGGTGGGCCGGTCATGGCGCTGGCCGGGGATTTGTCCAGCGGCTTGAGGCGCGGGTCGGTCGGGTCAGCGCTTTGCAGCGTGGCGATCTGGGCTTTGGCCACTGATTGCGCGGCATCTGGATAGAACGGCGCGGTAGCGCTGATCAGGTATTGATGGTTGAGGAACGAACCACCGAACGCGCCCTGGAAGAAGTTATCGCACAGCACAAACTCCTTGGCCACGTCCCACAGGCGCAGGGAGTAGCGGCTCTGGGCGTAATGGCCCATCACCAGGCCACCAGCGTCGGCCCAGGCGACGAAACCGTCGTTCTTGCCGCCGTTGATCTGCATCTGGTTCTGATAGAACACATGCCACAGGTCGCGGGTCACCAGGCTCAAGGGCAGGTCTTCGCCATTCGGACCCTTGAGGGCGAAGGGCGCGTTGGGCAGGTTTTCCTGGAATTGCACTTCGCTGGGGTAGGTCACCCCATCCACGCTTTGCGGGCCGACTTGCAGCACGCCGCCCCAGGTTGGGGGCAGGGCGGGCAAGAGGCTGCCATCGCGGTCGCGCTGCTGAGTGTCGGCAGCGGACAGCGCCGACAACGGCTTCTCAACACCCGGGAAGTCAGCAAACAAGTTGTTGAAACTACGGTTCTCGGCGTAGATCACCACCACGGTTTTCACCTGGTCGCTCAAGGCCTTGTCCAGCTCCTGGGGCGTCAGCGGGCGCGCTACCGGTTTGCTCGGTGCTTCGCTGGTATTGCCGCAGGCACTCAAGGTCGCGCCAACCCCCAGCACCGCCGCGCCTCCCAGGAAACGCCGCCGGCTGCTGTCTACCGGCGGTTGGGCCACGGAATCGGGCGGAAGGCGATCTTCGTGCTCGTCACTCATTGCGGGAGGTCCTTGCTGAGGAGTTGTTGCAAGATATTTCGATGGACGGTAGCAATGCAATGTGACGGAATAAAGGCAGCTCCAAGTCCCAAGCTTCAAGCGGCAAGCTTGAAGCTGACAACTTGAAGCTTTTCGCTGCTCCTATGGCATCACCGGCGGCAAATACTTCAACGTCGTCCCCAATGCCCACAACAGGAACAACACCAGCGGTGTGTGCACCAGCAACTGCACAAACGAAAACCCGATCAGATCCCGCGCCTTCAGCCCCAACACCCCCAGCAACGGCAGCATATAGAACGGGTTGATCAAGTTCGGCAATGCCTCGGCCGCGTTGTAGATCTGCACCGACCAGCCCAGATGGTATTGCAGCTCGTTGGCCACTTGCATCACGTACGGCGCTTCGATGATCCACTTGCCGCCGCCCGACGGGATAAAGAAGCCCAGCACCGCCGAATACACGCCCATCAGCAGCGCGTAGGTGTCGTGAGAGGCGATGGAGGTAAAGAAGGTTGAGATATGGTGCGCCAGGGTCTGGCCGTCGCCGCCCTTGACCACGGTCATCAGCGCGGCGATCGAGCCATACAGTGGGAACTGGATCAGCACGCCGGTGGTGGTCGGCACGGCGCGGGCCACGGCGTCCAGGAAGCTGCGCGGGCGCCAGTGCAGCAGCGCACCAACCATGATGAACAGGAAGTTATAGGTGTTGAGCCCGGAAATCGCACTGATCGCCGGCTTGGTCGAGAACTCATGGAACAGCCAACCGGCGGCCAGCAGCGCCAGCAGGATAGTCAGCAGCGGGCTGTGCTCCAGCCATTCGCCGGGGCGGCTCGGTGCTGGCGGCTTGGGCAGGTTGAAGGCCGGGTCGACACCGCAGGCCTTGGCGTCACGGGCGCTGTTCGGGCCGGGTGCGGTGGCATAGGCAATGATCAGCGACACCACGATCAGCGCCAGCAATAGCACGCCGGACTGCCAGAGGAAGATGGTGTCGGTAAACGGGATGACCCCGGTGATCGACAAGATCGACGGCGGCAGGCTGCCAGGGTTGGCCTGCAACTGCGCCGCCGACGACGACAGCCCCAGCGCCCATACCGCACCGAGGCCCAGATAAGCAGCCGCTCCGGCCGCGCGGTAATCCATGCGCAAATCCGTACGCCGGGCCAACGCACGCACCAGCAAACCGCCGAACACCAGGGACAGGCCCCAGTTGAGCAAGGAGGCGACCATGGAAATCAACGCCACCCACGCCACGGCGGAACGGCCGTTCTTCGGGATGCGCGCCAGGCGGTCAATCAGCTTCACCGCCGGCGGCGAACTGGCGACCACGTAACCGCCGATCACCACAAACGCCATCTGCATGGTGAACGGGATCAGGCTCCAGAACCCATCACCGAAGGCTTTGGCCGCCTCGGTCGGCGCGGCGCCCATGCTCAGGGTCGCCACGGCGACGATGATCACCGCGAGGGCGGCGAATACCCATGAGTCGGGAAACCAGCGTTCAGCGAAGTTGGAACAGCGCAGGGCAAATCGGGCATAGCGGCTTTCTTCGATAGCATCGGCCACGAGTCTTACCTCTTGTATTTATTATGGGGGCGGCAGTTTTCGCGCATGTTCCTCCACAGCCATTGATATGGGAATGCAGTTATCTTCATCGATCCATGAGGAAAACAAATATATCTGCCGCGATTGCCATCACCCGGTTCTGCTCATAACCTGCACGCCATTTTTGTTTGTCTGCCGAGCCCCGTCATGACTGCCACCTCTGTTGCACAGGCGCAGCGATTTTCCCGCTCCGACTACAAAACCCTGGGCCTGGCCGCCCTGGGCGGTGCCCTGGAAATCTACGATTTCATCATCTTCGTGTTTTTCGCGCTGACCCTCAGCCAGCTGTTCTTCCCCCCGGAAATGCCCGAGTGGCTGCGCCTGCTGCAAAGCTTCGGCATCTTTGTCACCGGTTACCTGGCGCGCCCATTGGGCGGCATCCTGATGGCGCACTTTGCCGATCACTTGGGGCGCAAGCGCGTGTTCAGCCTCAGCATCCTGCTGATGGCGTTGCCGTGCCTGCTGATCGGGGTCATGCCAACCTACGCGCAGATCGGTTATTTCGCCCCGTTGATCCTGTTGGCGCTGCGCGTGCTGCAAGGTGCGGCGGTGGGCGGTGAAGTGCCCAGCGCCTGGACCTTCGTGGCCGAGCATGCACCGCGCAATCACCGAGGGTACGCCCTGGGCTTCCTGCAGGCTGGCCTGACCTTTGGCTACCTGCTCGGCGCCCTGACGGCGACGCTGCTCGCGCAGGTCTTCACCCCAACCGAGATCCTCGACTACGCCTGGCGTTTACCGTTCCTGCTCGGCGGTGTGTTCGGCGTGATCGGCGTATGGCTGCGTCGCTGGCTCAGCGAAACCCCTGTGTTCCTCGAAATGCAGGCCCGCCGCCAGGCTGCCGCTGAACTACCGCTGCGCACCGTGCTGCGCGATCACCGCGCGGTGTTGCTGCCGGCCATGATTCTCACCTGCGTGCTCACCTCCGCCGTGGTGGTGCTCGTCGTGATCACCCCAACCATGATGCAGAAAACCTTCGGCATGAGCCCCCGCCATACCTTCGCCCTGAGCGCCCTGGGCATCGTGTTCCTGAACATCGGCTGCGTGCTGGCCGGCCTGCTGGTGGACCGCATCGGCGCCTGGCGCGCGGTGCTGGTCTACAGCCTGTTGCTGCCAGTCGGTATTGCGCTGCTGTACGCCAGCCTGATCAGTGGCGGCGTGTGGCTGGGCGCGGCCTACGCCGTGGCGGGCTTGAGTTGCGGGGTAGTGGGCGCGGTGCCTTCGGTGATGGTCGGCCTGTTTCCGGCGCCGGTGCGCGTGTCGGGCATCTCCTTCACCTACAACATCGCCTATGCGCTGTGGGCGAGTACCACACCGCTGATGCTGATTGCACTGATGCCAACGAGCCCGTGGATTTGTGTGATTTATTGCGTGGTGATGGGGGCCGTGGGCGTGGGGAGTGTGGCGCTGTTTGGAAAGCGCCACACGTTGGCCGCGTGAAGATCAGGTCAGAAAGTACCCAACACCAACGTACTCACGCACCATCCAGAACGTGGCTATGGGCGCGATGGCTTTGAGGTATCGTAGGTTTTTTCGCTTGAAGAGCCGCCCCCATGAGCCCTACTCACCGTCGCCCCGTCCCGCTGTCCAAGGCCTACCGCTTGCTCAACCATGGGCCGACTGTGTTGGTGAGCGCGGCCCACGAGGGCCAGCGCAATATCATGGCCGCCGCCTGGGCAATGCCGCTGGATTTCGAGCCGCCGAAGGTTGCGGTGGTGCTGGACAAGGCCACCTGGACCCGCCAGCTATTGGAAAACGCGGGCACTTTTGTGCTTCAGGTGCCTTGCGCGGCCCAGGCCGACCTGGTGCAAACCGTCGGCAATACCACCGGTAGTGAACGCGACAAATTCACCGCCTACAGCCTGCACACCTTCGCGGGCCAACACACCGACGCGCCGCTGCTCGAAGGCTGCGTGGCCTGGTTGGAATGCCGCTTGCTGCCAGAGCCGCATAACCAACAGACGTATGATTTGTTCCTGGGCGAAGTGATCGCGGCCTATGCCGACGAGCGCGTGTTCAGTGAGGGTCGTTGGCACTTTGAGGGGCAGGATGAACGGCGCACCTTGCACCATGTGGCGGGCGGGCATTTCCTGACGATTGGCGAGCCCATTGATGGGCATCAGCTATAGGCCCTCGACCGAATCTCAGCGCCCGAGCATCTTCACCCAACGCGATGGCGGCATGCCATAGGTGTTGCGAAATTGCCGGGTCATATGGCTCTGGTCGGAGAAGCCGGCGGTCATCGCCGCATCGACCAACGATTGTCCCTGGGCCAGCAGGCTGCGCACCAGGTCCAGTCGGCGCATGGTCATGTAACGATAGGGGCTGGTGCCGAACAATAAACGGAAGTCCCGCGACAATGCCCAGCGGTCACGGCCGGCGTGGTCGGCCATTTCATCCAGGGTGATGCTGCGGCCCAGGGCGCTGTGGATGAACTCGCGGGCGCGCTCGGCGGCGAGGTAATCGAAGGTCTTGCGGCTGACGATGCGCCCCGATGCCTCGCTGAGCGCCTGGGCGACGTCGAACAGGGCGTCCTGTTCCAGCAAGGGATCAATCGGGCAATCCAGGTTCTGCAGCAGCACTTCGCTGGCACGGAACAACCTCGGGTCGGTAGACACGCCGCCGGGGATAAATGGCAACGGCTTGCCGCCGAGGATCTGCTGGATCAACGCCGGCTCCACGTAAATCATCCGGTATTTGAAGCCTTCTTCGCTGCCGGCGCGGCCGTCGTGGGTTTCGTCGGGATGAATCACCATGGTCGTGCCGGGCAGGCTGTGGGTCATGCCGCCGCGATAATGAAAACTCTGCACCCCGAACAAGGTTCGGCCGATGGCGTAGGTGTCGTGGCGATGTGGATCGAAAGCGAAGCCGGCAAAGTATGCTTCGATACGGTCCACGCCACTGGCGTGCGGGGCGCGGTGCAGCCAGTCGAGGGTGTGGGTCGGGTTGCCCATGGTGACTTGTCACAAAATGAGTTGGAAGTACGGTAACCCAGTCTGTACGCCCTGTCTGCCGGGGTCTTGTACGATTGTGCAGGGTGGTGGGCGAGGTCTATGATCCTGGCTCGTGCCTTGCCGATGGAACTGCCTGCCATGGAATTGCTCAACCCCGACTACGTAGCGCCGCTGGTTTCGCTGGCCTTGCTGTGGACCGTGGCGGTGGTCACGCCAGGGCCCAATTTCTTCAACGCGGCACGCTTGGCGGCGAGCTGTTCGCGTCGCCATGGCGTGGCGGCCTCGGCGGGCGTCGCCACGGGCACCATCCTGTGGGGGCTGGCCGGTGGCTTGGGGATCAAGTCGCTGTTTAGCGCCGCGCCGATGTTGTACCTGGCGTTCAAGATCATCGGCGGTTGCTACCTGATCTACCTGGGCGTGAAGCTGTTCAAGCGCTCGGCGCCGGCCATGAGCCAGAGTCTATTGCCCGATGAGCCGCGGCGCTCACTGTTTTCCGCCTGGCGCCTGGGTTTGCTGGGCAACTTGTCCAACCCCAAGGCGGCATTGTTCGTCGCCACGATCTTCGCCTCCACCATGCCGCCGTCGCCGCCGCCGGGGTTGCTGGCCCTGGCGGTGATCACCATGGCCACCTTGTCGTTCAGTTGGTATTCCAGCGTGGCACTGGTGTTCTCCAGCCAGCACATGGCCAACCTCTACAGCCGCTCGCGCAAGTGGCTCGACCGGTTTGCCGGCGGTTGCTACATGCTCTTCGGCGCACACCTGGTAGCGAATCGCTGACGGCCCATGGTAATAAGCCTTACGTTCAACAGTGAGGCCGGTTCATGAGCAAGGTGCGGGTAGGGATTATTTTTGGTGGCCGTTCGGCCGAACACGAAGTGTCGTTGCAATCGGCGCGCAATATCGTCGATGCGCTGGACCGTTCGCGCTTCGAGCCCGTCCTGATCGGCATCGACAAGGCGGGCCACTGGCACCTCAACGACGCCTCGAACTTCCTGATCAACGGCGAAAACCCGGCCCTGATTGCCCTCAATCAGTCCCACCGCGAATTGGCGGTGGTGCCTGGCAAGGCCAGCCAGCAAGTGGTGGAAACCTCAGGCCAGGGCGTGCTGGAGCCTATCGACGTGATCTTCCCTATCGTTCACGGCACCCTCGGTGAGGACGGCTGCCTGCAAGGCCTGCTGCGCATGGCGGATTTGCCTTTTGTCGGCTCCGACGTGCTCGGCTCGGCGGTGTGCATGGACAAGGACATCAGCAAGCGCCTGCTGCGCGACGCCGGGATTGCCGTCACCCCGTTCATCACCTTGACCCGTGGCAATGCCGCGCGCACCTCCTTTGACACTGCCGTGCGCACCCTCGGTTTGCCGATGTTCGTCAAGCCCGCGAACCAGGGCTCCTCGGTGGGCGTGAGCAAAGTCACCGACGCCGCCGAGTACCACGCCGCCGTCGAACTGGCGCTGAGCTTTGATGAAAAAGTGCTGGTGGAGTCCGCCGTCCAGGGCCGCGAGATCGAATGCGCGGTACTGGGCAACGACAACCCCATCGCCAGTGGCTGCGGCGAGATCGTGGTGAGCAGCGGGTTTTATTCCTACGACAGCAAGTACATCGACGACCAGGCCGCCCAGGTGGTGGTGCCGGCGGCGATCAGCCATGCGGCCAGCGAGCGTATTCGCAGCCTGGCCCTTGAAGCGTTCGAGGTATTGGGTTGCGCCGGCCTGGCACGGGTCGACGTATTTCTCACCGATGACGGTGAAGTGCTGATCAACGAAATCAACTCATTGCCCGGTTTTACCCGCATCAGCATGTACCCCAAGCTGTGGCAGGCGGCGGGCATGAGCTACAGCGAGCTGGTGAGCCGCTTGATCGACCTGGCGCTGGAGCGGCATGCCGGGCGCAGGGGCTTGAAGATCAGTCGCTGATAGCTTCCTGCTGTGCGTCGATCAGTGTGGCGACGGAGCAACCTCGCCACAGGGCGCATCATCCATGCCGGGTGATCCAGGAGTAGATCAGCGTTTTCGCCTCCTCCGGGTGATGCGTCCGTCTGCGGTAGCTGGCAAATGTCGATGAGGTGCAGTAAGTACACACGTCACTTACCTCCACCTGCTCGCGCTTGACCCCCGCCGCTTGCAGCAGCATCAGCCCATACTCGCTCAAGTCGAACCAGGCGCTTGCCGCTTGTCGTGCAGAGGGCGGCGGGATCCGCGGCGCCAGCAGCGGTGGCGGTTGCACCCGGTGCCAGGGCGCTTCGCCGTTGCTCCACAAGGGCCCTTGATCTGCCTGAAACTCGCTGATAAATCCTGCGCTGACTTCATAACAGCACGGCTTGATTGACGGCCCTATCGCCACCCGCAACTGATCGACTGCTATTCCTTGCTCGGAAAATCGCTGCACGGCATTGCTGATGATCCCGCGTTGCAGTCCCTTCCAGCCGCCATGAATCGCGGCGACCCCATCGCCGTTCTGGGCGGCGATCAATAGGGGCAAGCAGTCCGCCGTGATCACCGCAATGGGATGCCGGGCGCGGCTGAACACGCCATCGGCCTCTACGGTGTTGGCTGTCTGGCCTGCCTGCCATTCAATCACCGAGGCGCTATGCACCTGCTTGCAGATGAATACATCCTCTGGGCGCAAGGGGTCATTGATCGAACAAAAACCGTGGCGGATGCCGGGGATTTCGCTGAGGTTGCTGGCTTTGTGCAAGGCATGGTCTCAGTTGATTACGTGGTCAGTCGCCCAACGCTTCGCCTTCACGTCGAGGATCGGCGCCACCGCTCAACACCACCTTGCCGTGGGCATCCCGCGTGCGAACGATGGCCTGGATGCCGCTGGTCATGTCGATCTCGCTCAACGCATGGCCCTTGTCCTTGAGCGCCTGTTTCAACGCCGGGCTGAACAGACCGGCTTCCAGCTCGGTCGCGCCGTTGCGGCTGCCGAAGTTGGGCAGGCTGATGGCGGCCTGTGGGTCCAGTTGCCAGTCGAGCATTGCCACCAGGGATTTGCTCACGTACTCGATTATCTGCGAGCCACCGGGCGATCCGAGCGCGGCCAGCAGTTCCCCGCTCTGGCGATCGAACACCAGCGTCGGCGCCATGGACGAGCGTGGGCGTTTGCCCGGTTGCACACGGTTGGCGACGGGCTGGCCGTTTTCCTCGGGGATAAACGAAAAGTCGGTCATCTGGTTGTTGAGTAAAAAGCCCTGGACCATCACATGGCTGCCAAATGCCGATTCCACCGTGGTGGTCATCGACACGGCGCCGCCCTGGTCATCCACCGCCACCACCTGTGAGGTGGAGATGCGCAGCGGCGAACGATCCGGCGCGTAAGCGACTTGAATGCCGGCCGGCTGGCCGGGTGCTGCGATGCCCATGCTGCGTTCGCCGATCAGCCTGGCACGTTGGGCCAGGTAGTCCGGCGCGACGAGACCGGCAACCGGCACCGGCGTGAAGTCCGAATCGGCCACATACAACGCACGGTCGGCAAAGGCCAGGCGCCCGGCTTCGGCGATCAGGTGCACGGCCTCGGGCGTCGGCTCAAGGCCGGCCGGCGAGGCACTTTTGGCCGGGGTCATCGGCGCGATGGCCAAGTGCGGATCGCGGGCTTCCAGCGCCTGCAACGTCCCCAGCATCTGCGCGACCGCAATCCCGCCCGACGAGGGCGGCGGCATGCCGCAGACCTTCCAGTGTTTGTAGTCGGTGCACAGCGGCGCGCGTTCCTTGGCGGTGTAGCCGTTAAGATCAGCCACGGACAGGCTGCCTGCATTGGCGTTGCCCTGCACCTTGCGCGCGATCTCAGCGGCAATCGGCCCGTGGTACAGCGCGTCCGGTCCCTCCTTGGCGATGCGTTTGAACACCGCGGCCAGCGCCGGGTTTTTCAACAGCGTGCCGGCGGCTTTGGGCGTGCCATCGGCGTTCAGAAAGTAGGCCGCCATGTCCGGCGATTGCGCGATAAAACGATCCGCCGCAATCAGGCTGTGCAGGCGCGGGGAAATCGCAAAGCCTTGCTCCGAGAGCCGAATCGCCGGTTCAAACAACGTGGCCCATGGCAGGTGTCCGGTCTTCCTGTGCGCCATCTCCAGCGCGCGCAACACCCCCGGCGTGCCGACCGAGCGCCCGCCGATCTGCGCGTCCGTAAAGGCCATGGGCGTGCCGTCGGCTTTCAGGAATAACCGCTCGGTGGCGCCGGCCGGTGCTGTCTCGCGACCGTCATAGGCGTGCACTTGTTGCCCGTCCCACAGCATGATGAACGCGCCGCCACCGATGCCGGAGGACTGCGGTTCCACCAGGGTCAACACCGCCTGCATGGCGATGGCCGCGTCGATGGCCGAGCCGCCTCGGCGCAACATCTCACGCCCGGCTTCGGCTGCCAGCGGGTTGGCGGCGGCGGCCATGTGGCGCTCGGCATGGCGGGGGCCGAGGTCGGAGCGATACCCCGAAGCCAGCTCCGGTGCCGGTGGCGGCTCGTTAACCGGGGTGTGGCAGGCCGCGAGGGCCAGGGCGACGGCAATGACCGACAATGGCCGACGGCAAATCGAAAACACGCGCTGAACTCCGTTCATTTTGAGAATGACCTGTTGTCCTTGGGATACTGCGTTTTACAGGTAAATCGTGCCTTGCAGGTACAGTACCGCCTTGCCGGAGATGATCACCCGGTCGCCCAGCAGTTCACAACGCAACTGCCCCTTGCGCGTGCCGCCTTGCTCCGCCGTCAGTTGCGACTTGCCCAGGCGCGCGGCCCAGAAAGGCGCCAGCGAGGTATGCGCCGAGCCGGTGACCGGGTCTTCATTGACACCCACGTTGGGGCCGAACCAGCGCGAAATGAAATCAAAGCGCGTGCTCCTGGCGGTCACCGCAATCCCGCGTTTTGGCAGGCCCTTGAGGCGCGCGAAGTCGGGCGTGAGCGCGGCGACCTGCGCCTCATCGTCCACCAGCACGATGTAGTCATCGGTGCCGAATACCTCGGCGTGCTCAATGCCCAGCGCATTCAACATCCCGCTTGGCGGCTCACAGGGTTGTGGTGCTTTGGCCGGGAAATCTATCGCCAGTTCGTCGCCATTGCGCGTCACTCGCAGCTCGCCGCTGCGCGTGGCAAAACGCAACACTTCGGGCGCATCCGCCAACTGATGGATCAACACCCACGCCGCTGCCAGCGTGGCGTGGCCGCACAAGTCCACTTCAACCTCCGGGGTAAACCAGCGCAACTCATAGAGCCCGTCACGGGGCACGAAGTAGGCGGTTTCGGAAAGGTTGTTTTCGGCGGCGATGTCTTGCAGTTGTGCGTCAGGCAACCACTCGGCGAGTGGGCACACTGCGGCGGGGTTGCCACCGAAAGGGTGTTGGCTGAAGGCGTCGACTTGGTAGATGTCCAGTTTCACCGTGGGGCACTCCGTGTGTGGGTGAGGCTGGACACTAACAGTGGGTTTGCGCGGGCGTCAAAATACAGATGGCGCGTTTTTTTGAGCGCATGTGATGTTTGCGGGAGTTCTCTCTGGTGGCCGTCGATCCCGTTGATGAGCCAATTCAACGTGGGGTCCTGCCTCAGCCCAGGCGCAACACCATCGCCCCGACGGCAATGATGCACGCGGCCATGATACGGGTACGGGTCAGTTGCTCCTTGAGCACCAGCGCCGAGATCAGTACGGCAAACAGAATCGATGTTTCCCGTAGCGCTGAAACCGTGGCGATCGGCGCGGCCGTCATTGCCCACAGGGCCAGGCCATAGGACGCGAGCGTGCCAACGCCTGCGATGAACCCCATGCGCCAGTGGCGTGCAACATAGCCGCAGAACGCACGACGCCTGAAGGCGAGCGCCCATGCGGCCATAGGGATGCCGGTCAGCAGGAATATCCACAGGGTGTAGGCCGTCGGGGCGCCGGACTTGCGTACGCCCAGGCCGTCGACCAGGGTGTAGGCGGCGATCACCGCAGCGTTCAGCAGCGCAAGAATAAGCCCTTTGCGTGGCCCCATCGACGGGGCCGCGGCCATGCTCAAAATACCCATGGAGATCACGCCGATACCCATCCAGGCAAACGCCGACAACGGCTCGGACAGCAGAAAAGCGCTTGCCGTCGCCACCAGCAGCGGCGCGGTGCCGCGCATGATCGGATAGGTCTGGCTCATGTCGGCGATACGGTAAGTCGAGGCAACCAGCACAAAGTAGACCACCTGCAAAAGCACCGAGGCGCCAATGAAGGGCCAGCTTTCTTTCGCCGGGAGTTCCAGAAATGGAATCACCACCAATGCCAGCAATGACGCGATAGAGGTGATCATGCAGGTGGTCAGCAACTTGTCGCTGCCGCCTTTGACCACCGCATTCCAGGTGGCATGAAGCGCAGCGCCCAGCAGGATGATGGCGAATACATCAGCGCTCATGAAAGGGCCTGTCGTTCAAAGGGGCGTTGTGAGGAGGGCACTGCAAGTATGCCTCAGCACTTTTTCTGCGGGCATAAAAAAACGGCTTACCTTTCGGTAAGCCGTTTTTAGTACTTGGTGGCTACACAGGGACTTGAACCCCGGACCCCAGCATTATGAATGCTATGCTCTAACCAACTGAGCTATGTAGCCAAGTGGCGCGCATTATTCGCGCAGAACGGCAATGCGTCAAGCGTTTTTGTTGAGTTTTTTTCTACGCTTTCAACTGTTTAACGAAAACCGCTGCTTGGGCGACGAGTGGTTCAGGATTCATCTCTTGCGTGAAGCACGCCCTTGGGGTCGTTGGCTTCCCGACGGTTGCCCATTGTCGCGCGGCTGGCCTCGGTGTTCCAGGCCATCGTGGTGTACGCGCAGGCGCGGGTGCCGGGCGATGTGGGGATGATCACCGGGGGTGTTTTTCGGGCTGATAGTCGGTTTTGGCGGGATCGGTGCGGCGCTGTTGGGGCACCTGGCGGAATATTCACGGCATCGAATACGTGTACAGGCTGTGTTCGTTGCTGCCGCTGTTCGGGCTATTGGCGATCTTTCTGTCACGTGCCCAAAGGGGCTGAGCGCGTTGCGCAGATATCCCTGCCGCCCAACATGCCATCTATGTTACGGGTACATCGAGTTGTGAGTGGCGCGTTTGAGCTGTTCACGTGCTCGCGACAAGCGTGAGCGAACGGTGCCGATAGGAATGTCCAGTACGTCGGCAGTGTCCTGGTAGCTGCCGTCGGTCTCGAGTGAGGCGTAGAGGGTTTTGCGCATCTCCGTGGGCAGGTGATCAATAGCGTTCAGGGTATTTTCCAGGCGGCGGTTGATCTCGAACTCCCAGTCCAGGTTGCTGTGTTCTTCCTGGCCGTGCCACAACGCTTCATCAAATTCGCAATGCACGGGTTTGGCGTACAGGCGGCGGAAGTGATTGCGTATGAGGTTTTGTGCGATGCCGCACATCCAGGTGCTGAGTGTCGCAGTGCCGCTGAAACGCTCGCGGTTGCGCCAGGCCTCCAGGTAGGTCAATTGCAGAAGATCGTCCGCATCTTCCGGGTTGAGCACCCGTTTGTGAACGAAGCGCCGGAGTTTTTTCTGTTGGTCGTCTGTCAGGTGGAGCATGAATTGAGGCGGGCTGCCAACGAGGTTAGCTAAGGCTTCAATGGGGATATTCATGATTTTTTCCTCAGGGTAGACGCAGTCGAAAATGTATCGACGGGACCCCGATTGCACTGGTTGTGCCAGATGGAGAAAATCATGCAATTGTTTGATTTATATAGATAAATATCTTGAATTAAGCCTTTTTTGCGCAGCGACTTGCACAGGGCGCCACGGGCGTGTGCAAGTCTTTTCAAATGGGCCTTAGGATCGGTTTGGATGGAACTGTATTGGCGGGTCTTGCCACACAGGAAAACACTCTTCCTGTACTGGCCTGTCCATGAAAGTCGAATCCAACAGAGATGTGCAATCGGTCCAGCGCCTGGATCAACCTGCTCCCAGTTCTTCCGTCCCTGCGTCCGCTAAGGGCGTCGATGAGCTTTCTCATCTGTTCAACCAGGAGGTGGCGGTCAATAACCTTACGCTGAACCAGCGGAAGATGGGGGTGCGTGTGCCCCCAACTGAACAGCTTGTACAGCTGTACGATCAGTTGGGCCATCCCGCCCAGGCAACCATGGCAGCCATTTCGCGCCGAATCAGGATGCAGTTGCTGCAAAACCCCACGGTCGACAAATTGCTCGAGATCGTGGGCGGCGACCCGGCGCGTGCTTTCGTGGTGCTCAAGTATGTGGCGGGTCAGGCCGACGCTGAAGTGCGCCCATCCGAGGCCGCGCTGGCGCGTAATGCCGTTACTAAGCTGGAAGCCCGTTTCAAAGGGGAGATCCAGGCAGGCCTGAACATCGCCGTAGCCTTGCAGGCGGCCAGTGTCGACCCGCAGGAGCGCCAGGCGCTACGTTCGCTCTACTACGCCAGCGTGGTCACGCGGCAATCCCTGGCGACGATGATGCAGGCGCTGCTGGGTGTATACGGTGGCGAGCAGTTTCACGTAGGGCTCAAGGTGATGCGCAAAGCCTTGGCGGACGATATTGCGGCGCTGGTGTCGTCGATGCCCACGCCACTGTTGCGCACCTTGCTGCTGGGTTTGCGAAGCTGCGGGCAGTTGAGCGCCGTGTGGGCGGGTTGCCAGGCACTGATCCAGCGCCTGGGCATCGGTCACGATGCCATTGCCCTGTTGCAGCGCCTGGTGGGTTATGCCGGTACCGGCATTGCAGCCGGTGAAATCCTGCGGCTGGGGGATGATCTGGGAGGGGGGCGACTGCACGGCAACTGGTGTCGCTCAACGCCCTTTATCCCTTGATCCAGCAAATGCCCTTGGCCCTGTGGCCCGACAGTCGAGTACGTCAGGAAACACTGACTAGCTTTGTGGCAGTAATGGATGAGCTGGACCGGATCGTGCGCGGAGCCAAGCGTACGGCCGGTGTGCCGAGGGTCATGACGTGACGGTGGTGTCGACCATCAACCGCCTGCTGCTCAAAGTGGCACAGCGCGCCGAAGTGCTGGGTGCCGTGGTGGTCATGGCCATCATCTTTATCTTTATCGTGCCGCTGCCCACCTGGCTGGTGGATATTCTGATCGCACTGAATATCTGCATCTCGTGCCTGCTGATCGTCTTGGCGCTGTACCTGCCGGGGCCGCTGGCGTTTTCGTCGTTTCCGTCGATTCTGCTGTTGACCACCATGTTTCGACTGGCGCTGTCGATCGCGACCACGCGCCTGATCCTGCTGGAGCAGGACGCCGGTGACATCGTCGAGGCATTCGGAAACTTCGTGGTGGGAGGCAACCTGGCGGTGGGGATGGTGATCTTCCTGATCCTGACCCTGGTCAACTTCCTGGTGATCACCAAGGGCTCGGAGCGGGTGGCCGAGGTCGCGGCGCGGTTCAGCCTGGATGCGATGCCAGGTAAGCAAATGTCCATCGACAGCGACTTGCGCGCCGGCCTGATTGACGGCGCGCAGGCGCGGGACAAGCGGGAACAGTTGTCCCGCGAGAGCCAATTGTTCGGGGCCATGGACGGCGCCATGAAATTCGTCAAGGGCGACGCCATTGCCGGTTTGATCATTGTCGTGGTCAACCTGTTGGGCGGCTTTTCCACGGGCATGTTCCAGCATGGGTTGAGTGCTGCCGATTCGATGGCGTTGTATTCGGTACTGACAATCGGCGATGGCCTGATTGCGCAGATTCCGGCGCTGCTGATCTCCCTGACCGCCGGCATGATCATCACCCGGGTGGCGCCGGACGGCCGCCGGGGCGTCACCAACATGGGCACCGAAATTGCCCGGCAGATGACCAGCGAACCCAAGAGTTGGGTGATCGCTTCGGTAGGGATGCTGGCGTTTGCAGCGGTACCCGGCATGCCGACTGGGGTATTTATCCTTATCGCGCTGATAACCGGAAGCCTGGGTTATTACCTGGTGCGCCAGCGCCAACGACAGGCACGGCCGGCCTCTGACGCCGCCGAAGCCGTTCGCCCCGAGGAGAACGGCACCGAGGACTTGCGCGCGTTCGATCCTTCGCGGCCTTACCTGTTGCAGTTTTCCCCGGTGCTGCGCGGCACACCAGAAGTGACGGAGCTTATTCAGGGCATTCGCCAGGCCCGCAATGCGTTGGTCGCCAATATTGGCCTGACATTGCCGCCCTTCGAAGTCGAGCTCGATGACTCGCTGGCCGCCGACGAAATGCGCTTTTGTGTGCATGAAGTGCCGATGGTCAAGGCGTCGGTTGTCAGCCTTGTGGCCGTTGAGCGTAAGGCGCTGACGGTTGAGCCCGAGCACGCGATAGCGGGGCTGGCTGAGCGTGATGAGCAGGATTGGCTGTGGTTGGCACCGGATGATCCGCTGCTCGATGACCCGCAGCTGGAACGCTTCAGTGCGACGAGCCTTATCGTCGATCGCATGAAGCAGGCCATGATGCTCAGCGGGCCGCAGTTCCTTGGCATCCAGGAGAGCAAGTCGATCCTCAGTTGGTTGGAGAGCAACCAGCCGGAACTGGTGCAGGAACTGCAGCGCATCATGCCGCTGTCGCGTTTTTCCGCGGTATTGCAACGCCTGGCTGGCGAAGGGGTACCGTTGCGGGCCGTGCGGCTGATTGTCGAGTCGCTGATCGAGTACGGCCAGCATGAACGTGAGCCGGAAGCGCTGGCCGACTATGCGCGGATCGCCCTCAAGGCGCAGATCTTTCACCAGTACAGCGAGGCCGATGGCTTGCATGCCTGGTTGTTGTCGCCACAGAGCGAAAATATTCTGCGCGAGGCCCTGCGCCAGACCCAGACCGGGGTGTTCTTCGCCCTTGACGACGAGCACAGCGCGGCGCTGATCAATCTGCTCAATCAGGCCTTTGCCTTAAGGGCCAAGCGCAAAAGTGTGATGTTGGTGGCGCAGGATCTTCGCAGCCCGTTGCGCACCCTGCTGCTGGAAGAGTTCAACCATGTGCCGGTGCTGTCTTTCGCCGAGTTGGGCAGCACGTCCAAGGTCAAGGTATTGGGGCGTATTGACTTGGGGCAGGACGAGTTGATGCGTGGTGCGGCGGCATGAGTTCTCAGCCTTGGTCACTGCGGAGCGCTCGCTGATGTTTGAACTACGGGTGCTGGATGGGCTGCACCAGGGGGCGGCGCTGCCGCTGTTTGGCGAGCAGTGGAGCATCGGCGCCCACGCTGACGCTGACTTGATACTGAGTGACTTGGGTGTCGTCGAGCAGCATGCGCGGTTGCGGCTTATAGACAATAGCTGGTCGGTGCAGGCCGAGGCGGGGCTGTTATACGGGGCTGAGGGTCAGGTGCTTGCGCAGATCGCGGACCTGGCGCTGAACGGTGTCTTTTCGGTGGGGGGCGTGCGACTGTGCGTCACCTTGGCCGATCAGCCATGGCCGCAGCCGACTACGCATGCATCGGTAGCGCCGCAACCGCCCGGTGAGCCTGCGCGGGCCTTGCCGTTATCGTCCATTTCGCACACGCAGCAAAAGCGCCTGATCAGCCTGGTGTTGGTGGTGGCGGTGGTCATCGCGGCGGTAGGCACGGTCTCCACGGGAGAGCGTGAGGCGCAGGCTTCCTTGATGCCGCCCGTGGCCAGCAAGTCGGAATTGGCCTCGCCGTTCGAGGTGCGCCAGCAATTGTTGAAAATGCTCAACGAGCGCGAGTTGACCCAGCGAGTCAGCTTGCAAGTGATCAATGGCCAGGTCGCGCTCAGCGGGGATGTTTCCCAGGATGAGGTGGAACTGGTAGCGCGCATGCTCAGCCGTTTTGGTGAGCAGTTCGACAGCGCGGTGCCGGTGATCAGCCGTGTGCGTGTGCGCGATGAGGCACTGCCGTTCAGGATCGTGCAGATCGTTGGCGGGCCGAATGGTCATGTAGCCCTGGACGACGGCAGCCGACTCTTCGTCGGTGACGAAGTGGAAGGGCTGCGCCTGGTACTGATCGATAACAGCAAGGTCGTCTTCGACGGCGCGCAGCGTTATGAGGTGCGCTGGTGAGCATCGAACTGCAAGCACGCCTCGATGCCTGGCAGCAGCGTCAGGTTCAATCGATGAGCAGCTTTACTCCGGTGACGGTGCGTGGTCGCATCCAGCGCGTCAATGGCATGCTGCTGCAATGCCGATTGCCTCAGGCGCGTATCGGTGACTTGTGCCAGGTGGAAAAAAAACCGGGCGACTACATGCTCGCCGAAATCATCGGCTTCGACCAGCAGGACGCGGTGCTCAGTGCCTTGGGCAACCTTGAGGGCGTGCGGGTTGGCGCGGGGGTGGAGCGCCTGGGCGTCTCGCATCGTGTGCAGGTCAGCGAGGCATTGCTGGGCCAGGTGCTGGATGGTTTCGGGCGGCCGATCACGGGCCAGGGCGCCAGCGCTTTCGTCGAGGCTGACTTGCCGGATACCAGTGCGGTGCTGTGTGAGGCGCCGCTGCCCACGGAGCGACCGCGGATCAACCGGGCGCTGGCCACCGGGGTGCGTTCGATCGACGGCCTGCTGACGCTCGGCGAAGGTCAGCGTGTTGGGCTGTTCGCCGGCGCCGGGTGCGGCAAGACCACCTTGCTGGCCGAGATCGCACGTAACGTGGAGTGCGATGTGATCGTCTTCGGCCTGATCGGCGAGCGAGGTCGGGAGCTGCGTGAGTTTCTTGACCATGAACTGGATGAACAACTGCGCGCCAAGGCGGTACTGGTGTGCGCCACCTCCGATCGCTCCAGCATGGAGCGTGCCCGCGCCGCGTTCACCGCCACGGCCTTGGCCGAAGGGTTTCGGCGCAAAGGGCAACGGGTGCTGCTGCTGATTGACTCTTTGACCCGCTTCGCCAGGGCCCAGCGCGAAATCGGCCTGGCGGCTGGCGAGCCGCTTGGGCGCGGTGGTCTGCCGCCGTCGGTGTACAGCTTGCTGCCGCGGCTGGTGGAGCGCGCTGGCTTGACCCGCGAGGGTGTGATCACGGCGATCTACACGGTACTGATCGAGCAGGACTCGATGAACGATCCGGTGGCGGACGAAGTTCGCTCGCTGCTCGATGGGCACATCGTGCTGTCGCGCAAATTGGCCGAGCGTGGGCACTACCCGGCGGTGGATGTCCTGGCGAGCCTGTCACGGATCCTGAGCAACGTTGCCGAGCCTGCGGATATCCAGGCCGGTACGGCGCTGCGACGTTTGTTGTCGGCGTATCAACAGATCGAGCTGATGCTCAAGTTGGGGGAATACCAGGCCGGCAGCGATGCCTTGACGGACCTGGCGGTGGACAGCCGTCAGGCGGTCGATGGTTTCCTGCGCCAGGATCTGCGTGAGCCGACGCCGATGGCGCAGACGCTGGAGCAACTCAAGGAGCTGACCACCCATGTCCCATTCTGACGTAATGCTCGGTGAAGTGGAGACGCTGCGGCGCCTGCGCAGGCATCGGGCCGACCGCGCCGAGCGCGCCTTGCGCGAGGCGAAACGAGCCCAGCAGGCCCTGTTCGCCCACATCCAGCAGGCCCAGGACGCGCTTGAACAAACCCGACAGGAGGAGATTCGACAAAGTGCCCTGTTGCTCAGCCAGCATCAGGGGCAGGTGCTGACCCTTCAGGCACTCAAGTCGTGGGGCGCGCAGGAACATTCTTTATCTGCCAGTACCCGACGCGAACAGGGGCAACTGGAGTCATTACAGGGCCAGCGGGAGGAAAAGGAAATCCACGTTGGCCGTGCCCAGAAGCAGGTTACTGAATGCCTGCGTCAGGTTGAGAAGCTTCAGGAGTTAGCCCTTTTACTGACACAGGAGCCTATATGACCCAGGTTGTCCATAAACCCTCTGAGCGTTCACGGTCGCGTGAGCCGCGAGAGGAACGTGAGCCGGGAGCCATTGGGGGAGTGCCATGGGAGCACAGGCAATTGTTTGCTCAGCTGTTTGCCGATAAAGGCGATGAGGGCGGGGCAGGGGCCTCCTTGGCGGGGGCGAAGACGGCGTCGGCTGTTGCCATGATCGAGGCGCTTACCGAGCAACTGGTGCCTCGGGTGATGGCCGGTTCCCAATGGCCACTGCAGGCGGTGTTGTATTTGCCCCGCCTGGGGCGGATCAATGCCAGCGTGCGCCGTGAGCAGAGTGCCTGGACGATTGAGCTGGAGGCGGAGCAAGACAGCACGGCGCACTGGCTCAATGGCGTACGGCAACAGTGTGAACAACGCTTTGCGGGAGCACTGGGGCAGCCAGTCAGCCTGCTACTCAATGTCGGCAGAGCATGATGATGCCGCCGTTGACATTCCCCCTGGTCAGGAGCGACACCCTTGCCGCGCGCCATCGGCTGGGACGTGGGCTGTGCCTGCCGTTTCGTGTCGCCGGTCAGGACGGTGAATTGCGGCTCGAGCCCGGACGCGCACCGGCAACTGGCGAGGCTCTGTGCTTTGAGACGGTGTGTGGCGTGTTGGCTTTCGCTGAGGCGGGGCCGCTGCTCAGCCTGCTCGGCGAGTGCCCGGTGACATTGGCCCCCTCCGGTAATGATCCGGACTCGTGGTTCTGGGCGTTGTTCCAGTATCACCTGAGCCCTCAGGTGAGAGCGCTGTTTGGTTATGTGCGTTTGCTGCAAACCGATCGCCCCACAGGGTTTGGCTGCCGACTCAGCGTGACACTGGGCGCATCACGGGTGGTCGGTTATGTGTGGCTGACCCCCGAGAGCTTCCTGGCGTTGTGCGCGGCTGGGCCATGGCGTGCCACGGCCGCCCCGCTGCCGGCGTCGTTTCAGCTGGCCGTTGCCGTAACCCTGGGACGCGTGTCGTTACCGATTGCGCAGGCGCGCAGCCTGCGCAGCGGTGATGTGCTGGTGCTTGGCCCGACTTTTTTTTGCGCTCAGGGCAGCGGTTATGTGCAGGCTGGCAGGCAGCGGTTGCATGGGCGTATTGACGATCACACCGGGCAGTTGTGTCTGACCCTTACTTCTATCGAGGACACGTCTGTGGACGAAGATTTTGCGGCACCCCACTACTCGGGGCATGAGGAAGATGAACCAGTGGAGGATGTATTTGGCTCAGAGCCCTTCGATGAATTGAGCATGGCGTTGAACGTACGCTGCGGGACGTTGAACCTGACCCTGGGCGAGCTGCGCAACCTCGCGCCTGGTGCTGTGCTGGGTATTGCCGGTTACGCGCCCGGCATGGCGGGTCTCTATTATGGTGACCGGCCTATTGGACACGGCCAGTTGGTGGACGTCGACGGGCGCCTGGGGTTGCAGTTGTCCCGCGTGGTGTTTGGCCGATGACAATCCAGGGCCTGGACCCGCTCATTCTGGCGGTAGTGCTTGGGGCGCTTTCGTTGATGCCCCTGCTGTTGATCATCTGCACATCGTTTTTGAAGATTGTCATCGTGCTGATGATCACCCGCAACGCAATCGGCGTGCAGCAGGTTCCGCCGAGCATGGCTATCAATGGCATCGCACTGGCAGCGACCCTATTCATTATGGCGCCGGTGGGGTACGAGATCGCCGAGAGCGTCAAGACGTCGCCTCTGGACATGAGCAATGTGCAAACGTTTCTACAGACCGGGAATGAGGCCATCCAACCGTTGCGTGCCTTCATGCTGCGCAACGTGGACCCGGATGTGCTGACGCATCTGCTGGAAAACTCCGCGCGCCTGTGGCCCGCGCAAATGGCCCAGGAGGTGCAGCGCGAAGACCTGATCCTGCTGATCCCGGCGTTCGTGCTGTCGCAATTGCAGGCGGGCTTCGAGATCGGTTTCCTGATCTACATTCCGTTCATCGTGATCGACCTGATTGTCTCCAACCTGCTGCTGGCGCTGGGGATGCAGATGGTCTCGCCCATGACCATTTCCCTGCCGCTCAAACTGCTGTTGTTCGTGCTGGTATCCGGCTGGTCGCGGTTGCTCGACAGCCTGTTCCTCTCCTATCTCTGAGTGCCCTATGGAACCGATCGTATTGTTCAAGCAGGGCATGCTGCTGGTGGTGGTGCTGTCGGCGCCACCGTTGATTGTGGCGGTGGTGGTGGGCGTGTTGACGTCGCTGGTGCAGGCGCTGATGCAGATTCAGGATCAGACGCTGCCCTTTGGCATCAAGCTGGTGGCAGTGGGTATCACGCTGATTCTGACAGGTCGTTGGATTGGCGTTGAATTGATCCAGTTGATCAACCTGACCTTCGACATGATCGGCCGTTCGGCCCTGAACTGAGACCTGTCCTGTGCTGCTTTATCTTGATTTGCTGCCCAGCTTGGTGATCGGCATGGCCCGTATATACCCCTGCGGCATCCTGGTAGCGGCGTTCTGTTTTCAACATATACGCGGCATGCCCAGGCACGTCATCGTGATGGTCATGGCGCTGATACCCGCGCCGGGCATTCATGCGGCGCTGGAGGGGCATGAGCTTTCCGCGCTCATCCTTGCTGCGCTGGTACTGAAGGAAGTGGCACTCGGGTTGTTGCTGGGGGTGTTGCTATCGATGCCGTTCTGGATGTTCGAATCGGTAGGGGCGCTGCTGGATAACCAGCGCGGCGCCTTGGCCGGCGGTCAACTCAACCCTTCACTGGGGCCGGATGCGACGCCGATCGGTCACTTGTTCAAGCAACTGGCGATTTATCTGCTGATGGCCACCCTGGGGCTGGGCGCGTTGACCCAGGTGATCTGGGACAGCTACCTGATCTGGCCACCTACCGTGTGGTTCCCGCTGCCGGCGGCCAATGGCATGAGCGTCTTTATCGACCTGCTGGGTGACACGTTCACGCACATGATGCTCTACGCTGCCCCCTTTATCGCGGTGCTGCTGTTGCTGGAATTCGGCATCGCGCTGCTGGGCGTCTACAGCCAGCAACTGCAAGTGAGCACGCTGGCGCCGCCGGTCAAGTGCCTGGCAGGTATTGGCGTGCTGCTGCTGTACTTCGCGCTGTTACAGGACCTGATGGTCGGGCGTATGGGCCAACTGGGCGATCTCAAGCATTCGTTGGGGCTGTTATTCAAGGCCCCGATGCCATGAGTGATTCGGGGGAAAAAAAGCACCCGGCGTCCGCCAAGAAACTGCGTGATCAACGCAAGAAAGGTCAAGTCGCCCAAAGCCAGGATGTGAGCAAGTTGCTGGCGCTGACGGCCATCAGCGAGATCGCCTTGTTCACCGCCGAGACCAGCTTGCAACGTTTCCAACAAATGATGATGTTGCCGATCTCTCGCTTGGGCCAACCCTTTGGGCGCGTGCTGGAAGAGGTGTTGGTGGATGGCCTGATCGTGTTTTTCTCGTTCTCACTGCTGATGGCTGGGTTGGCCATTCTCACCAAGCTGATCAGCAGTTGGATGCAATTCGGGTTGCTGTTCGCCCCGGAGACCCTGAAGCCCGATTTCAATCGCCTCAACCCTGTCAGTCAGCTCAAGCAGTTTTTTTCTGCCCAGTCGCTGATGAATCTGCTGATGAGCGTCGCCAAGGCGTTCCTTCTGGGGCTGATCATATATGTGGTGGTCTGGCCCTCCCTGGGCACGTTGATCAACCTGGCCAACAGCGACCTGCAGAGTTACCTGCTGGCGCTGATTGCCCTGTTCCGCTATCTGCTGCATGCCTGCCTTGGGCTGCTGTTGGTGCTGGCGCTGATCGACCTGGTATTGCAGAAGCACTTTTTTGCCAAGCGCATGCGCATGACCCACGTCGAGGTGATTAAAGAGTACAAGGACATGGAAGGCGACCCGCATGTGAAGGGGCAGCGCCGCGCGTTGGCGCAGGAATTGGCCCAGGAGGAGCCGAAGGTCAAACTGCCGAAGCTGGAGGAGGCCGATATGCTGGTGGTCAACCCGACGCATTTTGCCGTCGCCCTGTATTACCGTCCCGGTCGTACGCCGCTGCCCATGTTGATCGGCAAAGGCACGGATGCCGATGCCCGCCGCTTGATCGCGCGGGCGAAGGCGGCTGAGGTGCCGGTGATCCAGTGTGTATGGTTGGCTCGCACGCTTTACAGGAAGAAGCTGGGCGCGAATATTCCCCGCGAAACCTTGCAGGCCGTTGCGCTGATCTACCGGACGTTGCGCGAACTGGATGATGAAGCCAAGCGCGAAACCTTGGAACTGCCTGAGCTTGAGCGGCGCTGATCAGCGGGTGGAGCGGCTGTCCAGTGCTTCGAGGTTGGCCAGCGACAGCATCCGGCTGATGGTCTTGTCGAGCGTGCCGTGCGGTGCCGGCAGCGCGTGCCAGATCACCAGGGCGCCCTGAGCGTCGAGATAGATAAAAAAACCGTCGTAGGCCACGGCCTGGTCAAAGCGCCGCTCCAATGCCCGCTGCAATTGGCCGGTTTGCAGTGCTTGGCGAGCGACATGCAAGGCCAGACCCGGACGATTGCCAGCATGCAGCGTGCCTACCGTGATACCGGGTGCGAGGGTCTGGTGAGCGGCGCCGCCGCTCATCAGGTTGTCCAGCACTACCGGGCGATCATGACCGTCAGGTATTGGAGGTGGGGTCATCGTTCCAGCGACACCGTCTGGTAGTCTGCTCGCTCCCCCGACGGGCCAGGCTCGACACGCATGGACGAGGGCCACCAGATCACCAGCTTGTCCTTGCCCGACTGCGGGCGTGAGCAGGAATCGCCCTTGCAGGTAGGGGTGCAGCCGGCGATGAGCAGCATCGCGCCGATCAGGGTGGTGCCCAATAGTTTGTATGTCATGGCGTAGTCTTCTGGGTTGGCGTGAGGAGGGAAGGGCGAGGAACGGCGATGTGTTCATCCTTCACCACAGGACGCATGGCGATCAACACTTCCGCTTCTTCGCCCGGTTTCAACCAGGCGCGCGGCCAAACGCTTACGGCCAGGGTCTGGGAGTTGCTGCATTCCTTTTCATCGATGCGCACATTGCGGTTGAACTGGTTACGTAGCACCACGATCGCAACGTTGAACTCGCTGCCTGTGTACCACTGGCTGCGTTCGGTGTTGAGCGCCAATAAGTCGCGGGTGGTGCACAACGTGTCCAGGCCCAGCGGCATTGCCCCGGCCTTGAAACCGTCTGGCACTTGCCCGCTGACGAGGTGGGCCAGGGCGCTGGTGATGGTGTTGCGCTTGATCTCCGGTAGGTGGGGAGCATAGCGGCGAGCCAGCGGTTTGAGGGCCGCCTGCAATTGGGCCTGATCCTCTTGGGGCAAATAGCGTGAAGGATCGGACTGGTCGCCTATGACCCGCGGGGTCAGGATAAACAAGCGCTCGCGCCGGTTGTTCTCGCGTTCAGTCGATGAGAACAGCGTCTTACCCAGCAATGGAATGCTCCCCAGGAATGGCACCCTGTTTTGCTTGTCTTTGCTGTTGGTAACGTGAAACCCGCCCACCACTAACGAGCGCTTTTCCGCCATCACCGCTTGGGTGCTGACTTTGCCTCGGCGCACGTCCAGCCCGTCAAGCGTCGGGTTGGAGTCATCAAAGTTGCCGTCCTCAATATCGACCTCCAAGTGAATCTGGTGGCTGCCACGGCTGGTGATGACCCTCGGCACTACTTGCAGACTGGTGCCGACGGTGACGGGCAAAATCGTTGCGTTCTCAATGCCTGCCTTGAGGTACTGGGTGCGGTTGAAATCGATGACCGCCGGCTGATTCTCCAAGGTGAGTACCGATGGGTTGGAGACCATGGTTGCCAAGCCTCTGGATTCCAGGGCTCGTATGTCGGCATAGAAACGTTCGCGGTTTTCAATTGATACTTGCGATGAGGTGCCAGGCGCCATATTGACGCCCCCGCGGAAGCGACTGTTTTGAAAGCCCCAGTTGACTCCGAACTCTCGCAACTGCGTTCGCTCGATATCCAGGATGATTGCATCCATTTCCACCAGCTTGCGTGCGACGTCGAGCTGGGTGATCAACTCGCGGTACATCGCCTGGCGCTCCGGCAAGTCGTAAATCAGCACGGCATTGTTGCGGACATCGGCCTCGACACGTATTCGACTGGTTGACGTAGCTGCCCGTGGGGTGAGCGTCGCACCTGTCGCCAGTTGCCCGGCGTTTGTCGCATTACCGAGCATCTGCTCCAGTAGCGGATTATTCAACCGAGGAAAGTTCGGCGTGACCATGGCCGATTGTGACGGGGCGCTAGAGCGCTTTGTGTTGTTTGAAAACGTCGAAGAATCACGAGGCTCGAGCAATCCACGCATCATGCTGGCGATACCCGGGATGGTCAGTTTTTCACCTCGATAATCCACAATGCGGTCAGCCGCGTTAGCGAACTTCAACGGATAGCTCAGTACGCTCTGCTTTTCATCCGGAGTACGACGTTGGCTGCTGAACTGCTTTATCTGCTCGATATAGCGTCGAGGACCGGAAACGAGCACGACGCCGTCGTCGGGCAACTCACCCCAACCGAAGCGACTATCGAGCAGGCCGATATCGGTCAGTGCTTGCTTGAGATCGGAGATGGTTTCCGAAGAGACCTCAATACGTGCAGACTCCTGCAGGTCCAGGGTGCTGATATACAGTGTGTTGTTGTACAAATACCACTGAAAACGATGTTCTCCACCCAGCCTGTCTAGCAATGACTGCGGAGTATTGGCGCGTATCTTGCCATTAACGTTGCCTTCCAGCAGACCATCGACTTGCAGTTGCGTACCAAAGGTTTGAGTGAAGTCTTCGAGAACTTCGCGCAGGGGCTTATGTTCGGCTTCATAAGCGTAGGCGGTATTTTTCCATTCGGGGGGGATGGCGGCCAACGCGTTTCCAGCCGGAATCATCATCCAGGAAAAAAAGATCGCATGGCGCCAATGCACTTTTTTTGATGACTCGCCGGGCGAATCAAGGCGTAAGCGGCTGCGCTTGTGGGTCTGGTTAGGCATAGGCAGTTCTCTGATTAGTACGCGCGTGAACGTAATGAGGTAGGTCTTAGGTCCTGGGCTGGACGAGCGATGCGCGCGACAATCGCGCGCCATGTGTCGCGTTGGTTGAGCAGAGTTTCAAGGCAACCGATCACCTCGCTTGCCTCACGATCACCCCCTAGGCTCTGAATCAGCCATAGCGCGCCGGTGTCTGCTTTTTGAGCCAATGCGCCCCGGAAATGATTCAGGCTGGCGGCTCCCAGGCGCATCCAACGCTGTAAGTCCGTCTTATCCGTGCGCGTTGAGGTCAGTTGCGCTCCCAGTAACAAAGCCTCTCCCTGGTATTTCAGAGTGATTTCGTCATCGCCCTCAAATAACGTGAGTTGTTCTGTGCGGTTTTTGTACCAGTCACTGACCAGAGCCTTCATTTTATTGAAAACTCTCAAACACATTTTTGAGCATCAGGTGGTTGGCTCGGTTATGTTCCAGGTAGGCCATTTGGGATGTCGTGGCCTTGACCGCCAAATCAAAGAACATATTTACATCATCGCTATTTTCTATGCCTTCATCGGACATTGTCTTGTAAGCCTTATTGGCGGAGTTGCTACTTTTTAAAAGATGGCGTGACAGATCGTTGTAGAAATCCATGCGCTTTCCTGTTGCTGTTTTTTAGTGGGTATTGAGCAGTGAATTGTTATTCGGGGTGCTCTATGAGCATGTGATGTGTTGTTAGATGTTTATTCGATATTCTTTACCTTGGTTAAAGAAAGTTTCGACCAGTGACGTCCAACTGACACGGAAGTCGCCCTCATCTGTTTTCAGTATGAGTGTCTGAGAGGGGATCGTTTCATCTGCCTGGAGTTTCCAAAAGGGGCTCTTGTGATTAGCAAGACGGTGTTTTATTTCTTCCAGGTCCTGTGGGTGACAAAGCAACACCGCCTCGATTTCCTGAATTTGGTTGGCCAGCAAATGCCTCAGCAGGGCAGCCAGCCTCTTGGGGGCTACAGTGTCATCAAGCAGGCAGCGAATGGCCTGGTTGGTAATTGACGTCGCATAGTGCTCCAGGCTGTCACACATCGCTTGACGGTCGCGTTCCCAGCGCTTGAATTGAGCATCTGCGCGTTGCCAGACTTCCAGCGAAGCCTTTTCCAGCAGCGCTTCGCACTTTCTCTGCGCCTGATTTATCAACTCATCGGCCTGGGCATTGGTGCGCTCCAGGAGCTGGTCGGCATGCTCCCAGTTTGCAAGTTCCTCTCGGGGGATCAGGCTGCGGCGCGACCCGGAGGGGGCGTTACGCGACTCGATGGTGTATCGGCATAACATCGCTGATCTCCTTACTCGTTCGCACCAGAGGGGGTGGGGTCATCTGCCAGCGTCGTAACGCGCCAGACCACGGCTTGCCAGAGCGTGTTCAGTCGACTGCTGGCGGTCTCGGCTGGGGCAATTTGTTGTTCAACCTTACATACCCGTTCACGCGAGAAACGTAATCGCAGGCGCTGCCAGGTGGCAGGGTCTACCCAGCTATAAAGCAGTTGTAATGGATCAGTCTCAGGATCCAGCATGTCTGGAGGGAGCGCTTTGGATAGCCGCATACACCACAAGTGGTGGCTGCCGCTCAACGGCGATGCAGCTTCGGGATTGACGGTGCCCCGAACCAGCGTCAACGCCAACTCAAGTTGTTCGTTTGAAGCAAGGGCCAAGCGAAGCACTGTAGGGTGGGGGGGCGCAGGCAAGCAGGTAGCTATACCCTTGAGGTCTCTCGGCGACAGTCGCTGACGGTGATAAAGCACATTAATCGCAAGGTACTCGTCACCCTTCCAGTCTTCGTGAGCGTGTTCCCAAGGAAATGCCCACCACTGAGCCCAGGCCAGATTCTCACGCATGGGGTGATCCGGTTCAGGCATCATGACGGGCCGATCGGTTCGCCCGCTACGGGGTGCGCTTGAACAAGACGTTGGCGTCGGTTATGCAGGAACAGTGCGGCCGCCACGGCGGCTACCAGCCCAAGCAGAGAAACCATAAGGGTGGTTCGCCAAAAACCGATATCGTTGCTCGACACCAGGAAAGGGCCGAAATACACCAGGCGCTGCTGTTCCTGATAGGTGGTGGCTGGCACGAATATCACGGTCAGTTTTTGCGAGTTGTCCACAGCAGATGTCATGCCCGGAATACTGCTTGCCACCATCCTGCGCACGCGAGCGCGGATGTTATCGGGATCCAGGCGTGGATCATGCTTGATAAATACTGACGCGGATGCCGGCTGGATGGGTTCTCCTGGAGCGATGCGTTCTGGCAACACCACATGGACTCGGGCAACGATAACGCCATCAATGTTGGATAACGTAGCCTCGAGCTCCTGGGACAAGGCATAGATATAGCGTGCCCGCTCTTCCAGCGGCGTGGAAATAACCCCTTCCTTGCGAAACGTATCGCCCAGCGTAGTTCTTGCCACCCTAGGCAAGCCAACGGCTTCCAGCGTACGTACCGCGCGCCCGATATCTGTCGCATTAACCACCACGACGACACCATCTTTGGCCGGAATCTTCTGGGCGCGAATATGTTTGTCCGCCAACTCTGCGACTACCTCATTGGCTTCTTGTTCGGAAAGCTGGCGATGAAGCTCGACACGTTCGCTACAACCGCTAAATATAAAAGCGGCAGCCAGAAGTAGAGCTGCGGACAGAAAGTTATTCATGTTCACTATTGAAGGTTACTTAATTTGTCAATGCATTGGGTTGTCTTGCCAAGGCACTTTGTGAGCAGCTGTGATGTCAGCACTGCTTTAGAAAGTTCGCGTGGGTACTCCGTAAACTCCTCCATGTCGGTGCCTTTTCGCGATGACTTGAGCAAGCGCACAAGATTGTTTTCTGTGAGCTTAAGTTGTTGCGCTGTCTCAGATAGTGTCGTGCGGGAGCTTGAGCTGCTCGAGAGCGCTTGCGTGGGTGCCTGCTGTTCAACCATAGAGGTAAAAAAACCGGCATCGGCAGTTGAAGCTGTTTGCTCTCGCGTTTTATAGCCGCTCTCGAAACGATTATTCTCCGAGGCTTGAAATGTTTCTATGCGCATGTAAAACCTGCTGTATGGAGGTGGGGAAAAAGTTTGAGTGTTTGCCGACGCTCGCAGAGACTCAAACTGATCTGAAGACCTCCCCGGCAGGTGAACCGAGGAGGCCCCTGTTACCTGACTTCTTTAGCGGCGGCGTACTTGTTTGTGATTTGTTTCGCTTTCAGGCTCAGCAGGAAACCTTCCCGAGCTACGGCCTCTGCTTGTCCAAGCAAGTCATCGCCACCTGAGCCACCTGAGCTTCCCGGACCGCCAATAGGCTTTGATGTATTAAAATTAAGCGTGCTGCCTCCAGATGCACCTGAGATCGCCATAATAAGACTCCAATTTTAATTTTTAAGGTTAGTTCGCACATCCGCGTTCAAGTGTTGTTGATGCATTGAATTTCAGTGACTTGAACGCGGCTCTAAATGTGTGGTTGGCGCGAATAAAGCGTTCCAGATATTTCCAGGGCTAAGTATTTCTAAATGTTCAATGCGGGTTTGAATCATGCAAGCGGTACGGTGCGTTGTCCCAGTGAGATACCCAATTGTTTCATCCTGTAGTACAACGTGCGTTTCGCAAGTCTCAGTTCGACAGCCACGGTGTCTACGCAGTGGTTGTGTCGGTACATCGACTCTTCAATCAGTGCTTTTTCAATTTCTTGAAGGCGTGCCTTAAGGCCTATTTGGATATTTTGCTGACTGCTCACGGCGGGAGACAGCGGTGGCAGGCCCAACACGAACCGTTTGGCAGTCGAGCGCAGTTCGCGCACATTGCCCAACCAGGGGTGGCATATCAGCTGTTGCAGTAGCCCTTCAGAAGGCAGCGGCGCCGTGCATTTGAACTGCTCAGCTTCCTGCTCGATCATTTCAAGGAACAACGGAATGATGCGCTCACGTTGAGCCCGCAGGGCCGGAAGCTCGACGCAGACAACATTCAGGCGAAAGTACAGGTCACGCCTGAAGGCGCCTTGCTCGACCATTTCGCCGAGCGACTGTTGCGCTGACGCTATGACGCGCATGTCCACCGGGATAAAGCGCGTTGAGCCCAGTCGTTCCACTCCCCGAGACTCCAGCACCCGCAGCAGCTTGGCTTGCAGGTTCAATGGCATGCTGTCGATCTCATCCAGGTATAGGGTGCCCAGGTGGGCAGCCTCGATAACCCCGGCGCGTGATTGCATCGCTCCGGTATACGCACCGCTGTTGACGCCAAACAGCTGGCTTTCGGCGAGGCTTTCAGGGATGGCCGCACAATTGACGGCAACAAAATTTCCGCGGCGCCCCGATAGGCGATGGACGCGCTGCGCCAATGTGTCTTTACCGGTGCCGGTTTCACCCAAGAGTAAGATGTCAATATTGAGAGAGGCAGTGCTGTTAAGCGTTTTTTCGATATCCAGGCTTTCTATAAGCGAGATGTCTGTTTCATTTTCCTTGTTGAAGACGGCCGACATCGAGAGGGTGCTCCATTATCGCGATTACTTCACTGTTGAAAACGGTAGGCAGGTGCCGGTCAGTAGAACGCAGATTGTATAAAGTGTCATCCGTTCTTTAAGTAGTCATATACCGGAATGTTGTAGGACTATGTCGATACGGTTATGTATGAAGTTGCACAGAAGTTCGGTTGGTTGGAATAGCAGGGTGCGTCAGTAGGGAACGTCTGATGATTGAGTACGAGTGTTTGTTTTTTGTGGATTTAAAGCGCGCATAAAAAAGCCGATGCATTGCATCGGCTTTTTTATTTGTGGCGGTAATTGCGCTTAAGGATTACACGTTAAAGCGGAAGTGCATCACATCACCATCCTTGACGATGTAATCCTTGCCTTCCAGGCGCCATTTACCTGCTTCTTTGGCGCCGGCTTCACCCTTGAACTGGATAAAGTCGTTGTAGGCGATCACTTCCGCGCGGATAAAGCCTTTTTCGAAGTCGGTGTGGATCACGCCGGCGGCCTGTGGCGCGGTGGCGCCGACTTTGACGGTCCAGGCGCGGACTTCTTCGACACCGGCGGTGAAGTAGGTCTGCAGGTTGAGCATTTCGTAGCCAGCGCGGATCACGCGGTTCAGGCCAGGTTCTTCCAGGCCCAGGGCCTCGAGGAACATGTCTTTCTCTTCGCCGTCATCGAGTTCGGCGATTTCCGCTTCGATCTTATTGCACACCGGCACCACGATCGCGCCTTCTTCGTCGGCGATGGCCTTGACCACGTCGAGCAGCGGGTTGTTCTCGAAGCCGTCTTCAGCGACGTTGGCGATGTACATCACCGGCTTGGTGGTCAGCAGGTGGAAGCCCTTGATCACGGCCTTCTCGTCAACGCCCATGGTCTTCATCAGGCTGCGTGCCGGCTTGCCCAGGGTGAAGTGAGCGATCAACTGCTCCAGCAGGCCTTTCTGTACCACGGCGTCCTTGTCGCCGCCCTTGGCGTTGCGCGCGACTTTCTGCAGTTGTTTCTCGCAACTGTCGAGGTCGGCGAAGATCAGTTCCAGGTCGATGATCTCGATGTCGCGTTTCGGGTCGACGCTGTTGGAGACGTGAATCACGTTGTCGTCTTCAAAGCAGCGGACCACGTGGGCGATGGCATCGGTTTCGCGGATGTTGGCCAGGAACTTGTTGCCCAGGCCTTCACCTTTCGATGCGCCGGCGACCAGGCCTGCGATATCGACGAATTCCATGGTGGTCGGCAGGATGCGCTTGGGATTGACGATCGCTGCCAGCGCCTCCAGGCGCGGGTCCGGCATCGGCACGATACCGCTGTTGGGTTCGATGGTGCAGAAGGGGAAGTTCTCCGCCGCAATACCGGACTTGGTCAAAGCGTTGAACAAGGTGGATTTGCCGACGTTGGGCAGGCCGACGATGCCGCAATTGAATCCCATGGTGTTTCCCCTCGGAAAAAAGTCAGGCCTTCTGGCTGTGCAGGTTTTTCATCGCGCGGTTCCATTCCCCGGCGAAGATATCCGGCAGCACGCCGAGGGCAAAGTCGATGCTGGCATCGAGTTTTTCCTGTTCGGCGCGTGGCGCGCGACCCAGGACGAAATTTGAAACCATACTGGCGACGCCTGGGTGGCCAATGCCGAGCCGCAGACGGTAAAAATTATTCTGATTGCCCAACTGCGCAATGATGTCGCGCAGACCATTGTGCCCGCCATGCCCGCCGCCTTGCTTGAGCTTGGCAACGCCGGGTGGCAGGTCCAGTTCGTCATGGGCCACCAGGATTTCTTCGGGTTTGATCCGGAAGAAACCCGCAAGCGCCGCGACAGCCTGGCCGCTGCGGTTCATGTAGGTGGTGGGAATCAGCAGACGAACATCCTGACCCTGGTGCGAGAAGCGCCCGGTCAGGCCAAAATATTTGCGATCGGCCGCAAGGTTCACGCCTTGGGCGTGGGCGATGCGCTCAACAAAAAGGGCCCCTGCGTTATGCCGGGTCTGTTCGTATTCGGCGCCTGGATTTCCCAGGCCAACGATCAGTTTAATGGCAGTCACGACAGGGGCCCTTCCTTTGGAGTTGTGGATAACATCGCCGCAACGGTTGTGCGGCGAAAGTGGGCGACAGGAGCTAACTTATCCAGAGATAAACTTCGCGTTATCGCCCGCTTTCTCGCTACGTTTCGGTCCGCGATGTTGCCTCAAGCTCCGGCAAGACAGAGTGAATTACTCTGCAGCGCCTTCTTCAGCTTCTGGTGCAACGCGTGGAGCGTGAACGTTTGCAACAGCTTTGTCGTCACCGTGAGCCAGTGCAACGAACTCAACGCCTTTAGGGGCTTTGAGGTCGGACAGGTGAACGATTGCGCCGATTTCCAGAGCCGACAGGTCGACTTCGATGAACTCAGGCAGATCTTTCGGCAGGCAAGTCACTTCGATTTCGTTCAGAACGTGAGAGATCTCGCCGCCTTTCTTGACCGGAGCTTCTTCACCAACAAAGTGTACAGGCACGACAGCAGTCAGTTTCTGACCGGCTACAACGCGCACGAAGTCAGCGTGCAGTACGTGACCCTTGGACGGGTGGCGCTGCAGGGCCTTGATGATAACGTTCTGCTTTTTGCCGCCAACGTTCAGTTCGATAACGTGGCTGTAGGCAGCATCGTTTTCGAGCAGTTTGGCAACTTCTTTAGCCAGCATGCTGATGGATTCAGGGGCTTTTTCGCCACCGTAAACTACAGCTGGAACCAGGCTTGCGAGACGACGCAGGCGGCGGCTCGCACCTTTCCCCAGGTCGGAACGCACTTCAGCATTCAGGGTAAATTCGTTCATGTTGTATCTCCAAAATAACCACATTCGCCCCAGCGTTTGCGACCAGCGCTAAAGGCGATATGGGCAAAAAAGCCCCGCCCCAACAGTATGCTGGGGCGGGGCGCTTTTCGTCAGTGAGGTATTCCGAAAGGTTTGACCCTTAACGGAACATCGCGCTGATCGATTCTTCGTTGCTGATACGGCGAACCGCTTCGGCAACTACCGGTGCGATATCCAGTTGGCGGATACGCGCACAGGCTTGAGCAGCGGCGGACAGCGGGATGGTGTTGGTCACCACCAGCTCGTCCAGCACGGAATTCTCGATGTTCTCGATCGCTCGGCCCGACAGCACAGGGTGTGTGCAGTAGGCGAAGACTTTTGCCGCACCGTGCTCTTTCAAGGCTTTTGCCGCGTGGCACAGGGTGCCGGCGGTGTCGACCATGTCATCAACCAGAATACAGGTACGCCCTTCGACATCACCGATGATATGCATCACTTCAGAGTGATTGGCTTTCTCGCGGCGTTTGTCGATGATCCCGAGGTCGACGCCCAAGGATTTGGCAACAGCCCGTGCACGCACGACGCCGCCAATGTCCGGGGACACGATCATCAGGTTTTCAAAGCGCTGGTCTTCGATGTCGTCCACCAGTACGGGGGAGCCGTAGATGTTATCTACCGGAATATCGAAGAACCCCTGGATTTGGTCAGCGTGCAGGTCAACCGTGAGAACACGGTCGATGCCTACCACGGTCAGCATGTCGGCAACGACTTTCGCGCTGATAGCCACACGTGCGGAACGCGGACGGCGATCCTGACGGGCATAACCAAAGTAAGGGATTACAGCTGTGATTCGAGTTGCTGAGGAGCGGCGGAAGGCATCAGCCATCACGACGAGTTCCATCAGGTTATCGTTGGTCGGAGCGCAGGTCGGCTGAATAATGAAGACGTCTTTACCGCGAACGTTTTCATTGATCTCGGCAGTAATTTCGCCGTCGGAAAATTTACCGACAGAGATATCACCGAGAGGGATATGCAGCTGACGTACGACACGTCGAGCCAGATCGGGGTTGGCGTTCCCCGTAAAGACCATCATCTTGGACACGCGCAGTACCTAGAGGCTGAGGGTAACCTGGATGAGTATAGGAAAATGGCAGGGGCGGCTGGATTCGAACCAACGCATGGCAGGATCAAAACCTGCTGCCTTACCGCTTGGCGACGCCCCTGTATCTGTTGCAACGAGTACCCAGTACTCGGTTCCTTTTAGAGCAGACTTTGCAGCTTGCGATGCAACATCGAAACGTTGCTTCCCTTTGCTACAAACCCTGTAAGGGTCTCTGTAAGAAGGGCCGAGACTTTATCAGCTTCAGCTTTGCTTGGGAAGCCCCCAAACACACAACTTCCAGTTCCGGTTAATTTTGCTTCGGTAAATTTACCTAACAAATTCAAAGCGTTACGTACCTCTGGATAACGCCTTGCTACAACCGGCAAGCAGTCATTTCGACTGTTTCCCTTGGGAACGGGGCGCACTTTAATGGGAGAAGAGTTACGTGTCAACAACGGATCTGAAAAAATTTCTGCTGTACTTACAGATACTTGCGGGACAAGCACGACATACCACAGCTCTTCGGGTTCTACGGGGGTGAGTTTTTCGCCGATACCCTCGGCAAATGCGGCGTGCCCACGCACGAAAACCGGGACGTCGGCACCCAATGTCAGGCCCAGCGCGGCCAGGCGATCTTCATCCCAGCCCAGCCGCCACAAGTGATTGAGGCCGAGCAGGGTAGTCGCGGCATTCGAGCTGCCGCCTCCGATACCGCCACCCATGGGCAGGATCTTATCGATCCAGATATCGATGCCGAGCGTGCAGCCGGATTGCTCCTGAAGTTTTTTTGCCGCCTTCACGATCAGATTGCTGTCGTGGGGCACACCTTCGAATTCGGTGTGCAGTTGGATGACGCCATCATCGCGCACGGCGAAGGTCAGTTCATCGCCGTAGTCGAGAAATTGAAACAGCGTCTGCAATTCGTGGTAGCCGTCTTCACGGCGACCGAGGATGTGCAGCATGAGATTGAGTTTGGCGGGGGAGGGCAGGGTCAGTTTCGGTGCGGTCACGTTATTGCCCCAGCTTGCGCGGTTGCCAGTCCTTGATCACCAGCGTGACGTCAAGGTCGGTGCCATGCAGCTTGATCCGTTCGGGCAGCCAATAGCCGCCCTGTTCGACGTAGCTGAGGTACTCGACCTGCCAGCCGTCCTGCTCCAGCGACGCCAGGCGGCTGTCAGCGTTGAGGCTCAGGCGGCTCTTGCTGTCCGGCGCGGGCAAGCCGCGTACCCACCAGACCAGGTGCGAGACGGGCAACTTCCAGCCAATCTGCTCTTCCAGCAGCGCTTCCGGCGAGGTCGCCTCATAGCGCCCCTGGTTGGCCACTTCGAGGCTGACTTGCCCCGGGCGCCCGGTCAGGCGCGCGGCGCCACGGCCCAGCGGGCCCGACAAGCGAATGTCGTAGTAATCCTGGCGTTGCAGCCAGAACAAGGTACCGCTGCCGGAATCTTTCGGCGCGCGAACCCCGACCTTACCTTCGATCTGCCAGCCGTCGATGCTGCTGAGCTGATCCTTGTGCTGTTTCCATTGTGCCGGGTTGCCCTGGCCTTCAACGGATTCACGGTTGCCTACACCCGCGCAACCGGCGAGCAGGGCGATAAAGCTGAAAACGATAACGTGGCGCAAGAACATAAGCTTAAAGGGTCTCGGATCCGGTCAGGCGCTTGATGGTGCTGCGCAGGATGGGGCTTTCGGGTTGTTCCTTGAGGAATTTTGCCCAGATTTGCCGGGCTTCGCGCTGCTTGCCGTTGGCCCACAGCACTTCGCCCAGGTGCGCAGCGACTTCCTGATCGGGGAAGCGCTCCAGCGCCTGGCGCAGCAAGCGTTCGGCCTCGTCGAGGTTGCCCAGGCGGTAATTCACCCAGCCCAGGCTGTCGAGCACGGCCGGGTCTTCGGGGTTGAGCTTGTGCGCTTGTTCGATCAGCACCTTGGCTTCGTCGTAGCGCGTGGTACGGTCGGAAAGGGTGTAACCCAGGGCATTGAGGGCCATGGCGTTGTCCGGATCGCGCTTGATGATCAGGCGCAGGTCTTTTTCCATCTGCGCCAGGTCGTTGCGTTTTTCCGCCTGCATGGCGCGGGTGTACAGCAGGTTCAAATCGTCGGGGAATTGCAACAAGGCTTGTTGCAAAACCTTCCAGGCGCGTTCGCCCTGATTGTTGGCCGACAACGTCTCGGCCTGGATCAGGTACAGCTGGATCGCGTAGTCCGGTTCGGCATCGCGGGCAGCGGCCAGGCGTTTTTCCGCTTCGTCGGTGCGGCCGTTGTTCATCAGGATGTCGGCCTGGCGCAACTGGGCCGGCAGGTAATCGTTACCCGGGCCGACCTGGGCGTATTCGAGCAGGGCGGTCTGTGGGTCGTTGCGCTCTTCAGCGATACGGCCCAGGTTCAGGTGTGCAGAGTCCACATGGCTTTCCCGGGCGATCAGCTGTTCCAGGTAACCCTGGGCCTCATCCCAGGCCTTGGCTTCCAGGCACACCAGCGCCAGGGAGTAACGCAGTTCGTCGTCGTCGGGGTATTGCTGGACGAGGTTGGCGAACTGCACTTTGGCGTCCTCCATGCGGTCCAGTTCCACCAGCATGCGCGCATAGGTCAGGCGCAGGCGCTTGTCTTCCGGGTATTTCTTGATGCTTTTTTCCAGCAGCGGAATCGCTTCCTTGCCACGGTTGAGGCTCTGCAGCAGGCGTGCGCGCAACAGGATCGGCGCGATCTCGCCTTCTTCCGGCGGGTTCGCCTCAAGAAGCTTAAGGGCGGCTTCGGTTTCGTCGTCCTGTTGCAGCAGCAAGGCCTTGCCGAAAATCAGCTGGCTGTTCTTCGGGTGCTTTTGCAGCAGGCGGTCGAAACTCTTCATCAGGCCATTGCGGGTGTCCTGGTCGGTGTCGGCAGCCGACAGCGCAAGGAAGTCGAAATGGGTGTCGCCCTTGCCTTGCAGGACCTTTTCCATATAAGTCATGGAGTCGTCATAACGCCCCGCGCGCGCCAACTGAATGGCCGCCGCCCGCTGCGCCTCCAGGTCGTCCGGTGCGTTCTTCGCCCAGATCAGCGAGGTGTCCAGCGCTGCCTGGTCGGCCCCCAGGTATTCGGCGATGCGAAACGCGCGCTCGGAGATCCCTGGGTCCTGGGTGTTGATGGCCTGGGTCACGTAGTTATCCAGCGCAATATCGAAACGATTGCGCTGGCCGGCCAGTTCGGCGCTCAACAGGCTGAAGATCGTTTCTTCACTGAACGAGGAATAAACCTTGGGCTTTTCAGGGGCGGGGGTGCTGTCTTCCACCGGCGGCGTACCGTCCGGCGACACGGGGGCCATGGCCTGGCAGCCGCTGAGGAGGACAAAAGCAAGGAGCAACGCGGAGGATCTATTCATATAGGAAGAGGACGACTAACCTGCGGTCGGATCATCATGACACAAGCCTTCGGCCAAACATAACCGTGTAGGAGCGAGCTTGCTCGCGAAAAGCCTGAGGACAACGCGTTTTATCAGGAGGCCGCGTCATGGTTCACGACCATCACGAGCAGGCTTGCGCCTACAGATGGCCTTTTTATAGGCATAAGCTACTAGGACAATAGACGACGGTGGTTGTTCTGAATCTTTCGAAGTAGGACAATTGCCGGCTTCCCGACATCATCAGCGATATTGAATGGCCTTCCTCGCACTCGGTATTAACCACAAGACTGCCTCCGTAGACGTGCGCGAGCGCGTGGCGTTTACGCCAGAGCAGTTGGTTGAGGCCTTGCAGCAGCTCTGCCGGCTCACCGACAGCCGCGAAGCTGCGATCCTTTCGACCTGCAATCGCAGCGAGCTTTATATAGAGCAGGAGCATCTTTGCGCGGATGTCGTGCTGCGCTGGCTGGCCGATTATCATCATTTGAGCCTCGACGAGCTGCGCGCCAGCGCTTATGTACACGAAGACGATGCGGCCGTTCGTCACATGATGCGTGTGGCGGCCGGTCTCGACTCGCTGGTATTGGGCGAGCCGCAGATTCTGGGCCAGATGAAATCCGCCTACGCGGTGGCGCGGGAGGCCGGTACCGTCGGCCCGCTGCTGGGTCGCCTGTTCCAGGCCACGTTCAATTCCGCCAAGCAGGTGCGCACCGACACGGCTATCGGCGAAAACCCGGTGTCCGTGGCATTTGCCGCGGTCAGCCTGGCCAAGCAGATTTTCAGCGACCTGCAACGCAGCCAGGCGCTGTTGATCGGCGCCGGCGAGACCATCACCCTGGTCGCCCGCCACCTGCATGACCTGGGCGTGAAGCGTATCGTGGTGGCCAACCGTACCCTGGAGCGTGCCAGTATCCTGGCCGAACAGTTCGGTGCCCACGCGGTGCTGCTGGCGGATATTCCGGCCGAACTGGTGCGCAGCGATATTGTGATCAGCTCCACCGCCAGCCAATTGCCGATCCTCGGCAAGGGCGCGGTGGAAAGTGCGCTGAAGCTGCGCAAGCACAAACCGATCTTCATGGTCGATATCGCCGTTCCCCGGGATATCGAGCCCGAAGTCGGCGAGTTGGACGATGTGTATCTCTACAGCGTCGACGATCTGCATGAAGTGGTCGCCGAAAACCTCAAGAGTCGCCAGGGCGCAGCCCAGGCCGCTGAGGAAATGGTCAGCGTCGGTGCCGAAGATTTCATGGTGCGCCTGCGTGAGCTGGCGGCGGTGGACGTGCTCAAGGCGTATCGTCAACAGGGCGAACGCCTGCGCGACGAGGAGCTGATCAAGGCCCAGCGCTTGCTGGCCAATGGCAGCAGCGCCGAAGAGGTGCTGATGCAACTGGCCCGTGGCCTTACCAACAAGCTGCTCCACGCCCCCAGCGTACAGCTTAAAAAATTGACTGCCGAAGGCCGCCTCGATGCGCTGGCCATGGCCCAGGAACTCTTTGCCCTCGGTGAGGGCGCGTCAGAAAGCTCTTCGGATAAAAAACCGCAATGAAAGCGTCACTGCTCAATAAACTGGATGTGCTCCAGGACCGTTTCGAAGAACTGACCGCCTTGCTCGGCGATGGCGAGGTCATCTCCGATCAAGCCAAGTTCCGTGCCTATTCCAAGGAATACGCCGAAGTTGAGCCCGTGGTCGCTACTTACAAAAACCTGCTGAAAGTGCAGGCCGACCTTGAAGGCGCCCAGGCGCTGCTCAAGGACAGCGACCCGGACATGCGCGAAATGGCCGTGGAAGAAGTTCGCGAAGCCAAGGAGAAGCTCGCCGAACTGGAAGGCGATCTGCAACGCATGTTGCTGCCCAAGGACCCTAACGATGGGCGCAACGTGTTCCTCGAAATCCGCGCCGGAACCGGTGGCGACGAGGCGGCGATTTTCTCCGGCGACCTGTTCCGCATGTACTCGCGCTATGCCGAGCGCCGTGGCTGGCGCGTCGAGATCCTGTCCGAGAACGAAGGCGAGCATGGCGGCTACAAAGAAGTCATTGCGCGGGTCGAGGGCGATAACGTCTACGGCAAGCTGAAATTCGAATCCGGCGCGCACCGCGTGCAGAGGGTGCCGGCGACCGAGTCCCAGGGCCGCATCCACACCTCGGCGTGCACCGTGGCGGTGTTGCCCGAGCCGGACGAGCAGGAAGCCATCGAGATCAACCCGGCGGACTTGCGGGTAGACACCTACCGCTCGTCGGGCGCGGGTGGCCAGCACGTCAACAAGACCGACTCGGCGATCCGCATCACGCACTTGCCGTCGGGCATCGTGGTGGAATGCCAGGAAGAACGGTCCCAGCACAAAAACCGCGCACGGGCCATGTCCTGGCTGTCGGCCAAGCTCAACGACCAGCAGACCAGCGCCGCCGCGAATGCGATTGCCAGCGAGCGTAAATTGCTGGTGGGCTCGGGCGACCGTTCCGAGCGCATCCGTACCTACAACTTCGCCCAGGGCCGGGTCACCGACCACCGCGTCAACCTCACCCTGTACTCCCTCGACGAGATTCTCGCCGGTGGCGTCGATGCGGTGATCGAGCCGTTGCTCGCCGAATACCAGGCCGATCAATTGGCGGCGATAGGTGAATAAATGACCATCATCGCCAGCCTGCTGCGCGCCGCCGACCTGCCGGATTCGCCCACCGCGCGCCTGGATGCCGAATTGCTGCTGGCCGCGGCCCTGGGTAAATCGCGCAGCTACCTGCATACCTGGCCGGAAAAAATCGTCAACAGTGACGACGCGCTGACCTTTGCCGGCTACCTGCAGCGCCGCCGCGCGGGCGAGCCGGTGGCTTATATCCTGGGCCAGCAAGGTTTCTGGAAGCTCGATCTGGAGGTGGCCCCGCACACGCTGATTCCGCGCCCGGACACCGAATTGCTGGTGGAAACTGCCTTGGAGTTGTTGCCGGCCACGCCCACCAAGGTCCTCGACCTGGGCACCGGCAGTGGCGCTATCGCATTGGCCCTGGCCAGTGAGCGCCCGGCCTGGCAGGTCACTGCCGTCGACCGCGTGCTGGAGGCCGTGGCCCTGGCCGAACGCAACCGCCAGCGCCTGCACCTGAATAACGCCACGGTGCTCAACAGCCACTGGTTCAGTGCCTTGGATGACCACACTTACGACCTGATCATCAGTAACCCGCCGTACATCGCCGCTAACGACCCGCACCTGGTCGCGGGTGATGTGCGTTTCGAGCCGGCCAGTGCCCTGGTGGCAGGCCAGGATGGTTTGGACGACCTGCGCCAGATTATCAAAGAGGCCTCGGCCCACTTGAATGCCGGTGGCTGGCTATTGCTCGAGCATGGTTACGACCAGGCCTTGGCCGTGCGTGACCTGTTACTGAGCCAGGGCTTTGAAAACGTACACAGCCGCCTTGATCTGGGCGGCCACGAGCGCATCAGCCTGGGACATCGCCCGTGCTGACCGATCAGGAGCTGTTGCGTTATAGCCGACAGATTTTGTTGCAGCATGTCGACATCGACGGCCAATTGCGCCTGAAAAACGCTCGTGCGTTGATTGTGGGGCTCGGCGGCCTGGGTGCCCCGGTTGCGATGTATCTGGCAGCGGCCGGCGTGGGCGAGTTGCATTTGGCCGATTTCGACACCGTCGACCTGACCAACCTGCAACGCCAGATCATCCACGATACCGACAGCGTCGGGCAGACAAAGGTCGACTCGGCCATGCGCCGCCTGACGGCGATCAACCCTGGCATCAGGTTGGTCGCCCACCGCACCGCGCTGGACATCGACACCCTGGCCGCCGCCGTTGCGGGGGTGGACGTGGTGCTCGATTGCAGCGACAACTTTTCGACCCGCGAAGCGGTCAACGCGGCCTGTGTAGCCGCCGCCAAGCCGCTGATCAGCGGCGCGGCGATCCGCCTTGAAGGGCAATTGTCGGTCTTCGACCCGCGCCGGGCTGAAAGCCCGTGTTACCACTGCCTGTATGGGCATGGCAGCGACACCGAACTCACTTGCAGCGAAGCCGGGGTGGTCGGTCCGCTGGTGGGGGTGGTGGGCAGCCTGCAAGCCTTGGAGGCCTTGAAGTTGCTGGCCGGTTTCGGCGAGCCGCTGGTGGGCCGCCTGTTGCTGATCGACGCGTTGACCACGCGCTTTCGTGAGTTGCGCGTCAAGCGTGATCCCGGTTGCAGTGTCTGCGGGACGCAGCATGGTTAAGGACGCGCCGATTGGTGTGTTCGATTCCGGCGTCGGCGGCTTGTCGGTGCTGGATGAAATTCAGCAGCTGTTGCCCCACGAGTCGCTGCTGTATGTGGCCGACTGCGGGCATATTCCCTATGGCGAGAAAACCCCGGCGTTTATTCGCGAACGTTCGCGGTTGGTCGCCCGTTTTTTCCGCGAGCGCGGCGCCAAGGCTTTCGTGATCGCCTGCAACACCGCGACCGTCGCGGCCGTGGCCGATTTACGCCAAGACTACCCCGACTGGCCGCTGGTGGGGATGGAGCCCGCCGTCAAACCCGCGGCTGCCGCTACCCGCAGCGGCGTGGTCGGTGTGCTGGCTACCACCGGTACCCTGCAAAGTGCCAAGTTCGCGGCGCTGCTCGATCGTTTCGCCGCCGATGTACGGGTCATCACCCAGCCCTGTCCGGGCCTGGTGGAGCTGATTGAAGCCGGTGACCTGAACAGCCCGGCCCTGCGCCCGTTGTTGCAGGGCTATATCGACCCGCTGCTCAGCGCCGGCTGCGACACCATCATCCTCGGTTGCACCCACTATCCCTTCCTCAAGCCCCTCCTGGCACAGATGCTTCCCCCTGGCATCATCCTCATTGACACCGGCGCCGCCGTGGCGCGCCAGCTCAAGCGTTTGCTGGGCGAGCGCGACCTGTTGGCCGTCGGCACGCCGGAACCTGCACAGTTCTGGACCAGCGGCGATGTGTGTCATCTCAGAAATATCCTACCGACACTATGGAAACATTCCGGAGTTGTGCGAAGCTTCGGCTCGTGAAAATTTCGTGAAATGTCGCTGAACTTCTGACTGTGCGCCAGCTTCTATAGCGAGATGGCTTGTACAAAACCATACAACTTCGTTTTCAAAGGACTGTTTCTTATGAAGCGCTTGTTCTGTTTGGCCGCGTTTGCGGCCGTAGTGGTGGGACACTCGGTTTCGGCACAGGCCGCTGGCCTGGAATTTGGACTGGGGAGCACCAGCGATTCGACATTGACCTATCGACTGGGTCTGACTTCGGATTGGGATAAAAGCTGGATGCAGAGCGATGTCGGTCGCCTGACCGGCTACTGGAGCGGCGCATATACCTATTGGGAGGGGGATGACCGTGCAGGCGCCAGCAGCCTGTCGTTCTCGCCGGTATTTGTGTATGAGTTCGCCGGGCAGTCGGTCAAACCCTACATCGAAGCCGGGATCGGGGTGGCGGCGTTCTCCCGTACCAGGCTGGAAGACAACAACATTGGCCAAGCTTTTCAGTTCGAAGACCGTCTGGGTTTCGGCCTGCGCTTCACCGGCGGGCATGAGGTGGGCATTCGTGTCATGCACTATTCCAACGCCGGCCTGAGCAGTCATAACGATGGGGTAGAGAGCTACTCGCTGCACTACACCATGCCGTTGTAATTCTCCCCAATACTGCGACCATTGTGGGAGCTGGCTTGCCTGCGATTGCATCACCTGGGTCTCACTGATGCACCAAATGCCTGTATCGCAGGCAAGCCACACACAGATGTTCAGCGATACGCCGTCGCAATCCCCTGGCGCTCTTCCAGGCACTCCGGCGCGCCCATCTCGAATTCCCGGCAAATCAACGGCCGACGCTCATAGATCGTGCACATCATCGTGTCCCGATCCAGCGCCGCGCACCAGCCGTCGTCCAGGCGCAACATCACTTCGCCGCCCCAATCATCCGTGTCGATATAGCGTTCAGGCACGCCGGTGTCGGTGATCAGCATGACTTCCAGCTGGCAGCAGCAGGCCGCGCACGTCGAACAGGTGACGGCGGGCTCGGTAATTTGGGTGTGGGGGATGTTGGTCATGGGCGGCAGCTTCAAGCTTTACGCTGCAAGCTGCAAGTAGAAGCCGACCGGCTTCATCTTCTGCCTGTCGCGGCGCCTGCCAGGCAGGTGAAAACAATCGCCCACAGCACGGCCAGCCCAGCCATTGTTGGCGCGAGGCCGTAGCCGAAGCGCACACCTGCCAATTGGCTTCCCGCGTAATACGACAATGGCCCGCCCACCGCGCCAAGCAGCGCGGCGCGCCACCAGGGCCGGGTACTCCAGGCCAGGCAGTGGCGCAAGGTGGTCGCCAGCAATGCCCACAGCAGCATCAACCAAAAGGGAATCAATGGCCCCGGCTCGCGGAACTGCAAAACCCCCAGTGTTTGCAGCAGTGTGTCAAGCACCGTGCCGGCCAGCGCGACGCTGACGATCAGCCTGCCGTCCGCGGCCCAGGAACTTATCCACCGCAGGTGGACGACCAATACTGCCAACCCTACCAGTAGCCATGGGCTGTCGCCGCCGAGCACACAGGCAAACCACCCGCACTGGAACAGCACGGCATTGGCCAGGGTTTTAAGCACTGAATCGCCCCAGCAGCGGCGGGATGATGGCCGACGGTTTGGCCAGCAACAGTTGCGCGGTGCCGATGCTGCGTTCCATAAAGCCACCCTCGCAGTAGCACAGGTAAAACTCCCACAACCGCAGGAAGTATTCGTCGTAGCCCGATTCGGCGAGGCGGCCTTGGGCGCGGCGGAAGTTCTCGTGCCACAGGCGCAGGGTGCGCGCGTAATGCAGGCCGAAGTCTTCCATGTGCAGCAGGTTCATGTCGGTGTCGCGGCTGACAATCTGCAGCATGTTCTGTACAGAGGGCAGGGCACCGCCGGGGAAGATATAGCGTTGGATAAAGTCGACGTTGTTCCTGGCCTGCTCGAAACGTTGCTCACGAATGGTGATGGCTTGCAGCAGCATTAACCCATCGTGCTTGAGCAGGTGCGCGCATTGCTTGAAGTAGGTGGGCAGGAAACGATGGCCCACCGCTTCGATCATCTCGATCGACACCAGCTTGTCGTATTGCCCGGTGAGGTCGCGGTAGTCCTGCAGTAATAAGGTGACCTGGTCTTCCAGGCCCAGGGCGACGATGCGTTTTTTGGTATAGGCGAACTGTTCCTTGGACAAGGTCGTGGTCGTGACCTTGCAGCCAGAGTATTGCGCCGCATACAGCGCCATGCTGCCCCAGCCGGTGCCGATTTCCAGCAAGTGGTCGGTGGGCTTGAGCACGAGCTTCTGGCAGATGCGTTCCAGTTTGTTCAGTTGCGCCTCTTCCAAGGTGTCGTCGGGGCTCATGAATTGCGCCGCCGAGTACATCATGGTCGGGTCGAGGAATGCTTCGAACAGGTCGTTACCCAGGTCGTAGTGGGCCGCGATGTTTTTCTGCGAGCCCTTGCGCGTGTTGCGGTTGAGCCAGTGCAAACCCTGGGTGAATGGTCGCGCCAGGCGTGCCAGACCCCCTTCCATCGCATCGAGCACGTCCAGGTTGCTGACCATTACGCGCACCACCGCCGTCAGGTCCGGGCTGCTCCAGTAACCGTGGATGAACGCCTCGCCCGCGCCGATGGAACCGTTGGCCGCCACCAGGCCCCATACGGCCGAATCGAGAATCTGGATTTCCCCCAGCAAATGCGCTTCTCGTGCGCCGAAAACCTGGCGTTCGCCGTCCTCGATGATCACCAGTTGCCCATGACGCAGTTGGCTGAGTTGGCGAAGCACGACCTTGCGCAACAGCGCGGTGGTCATGCCGTTAACGTTCAGGCGGTTGGCCTTGCCCGATAAGCTAGAGGGTTTCATGGCGGTGATCCTTGGTATACCCGACTGCGGTACTGGAGCCGCCATCGGCGGCCTGGTGGGAAAATATCGGTGTGCGTTTGAGCAGCAGGCGCGTGGCCTGCCAGTAAATCGCCAGGCAGGTCTTGGCAGTCATCCAGGGGAAGCGCCACAGGTAGCGGTGCAGGCTGGCGCGACTCAGCGCCTCCTTCTGCAGGCTCAGGGTTGCATCAAAGACTTTCAGCTCGCCTTGCCAGTCGGCCATGTGTACGCCGAGCTTGGCGGCGGGCGGGCTGAAGCTCATGCGGTATTCCAGGTCGCGAGGCAAAAACGGCGACACATGAAACCCCTTGGCCACGGCAAAGTGCTGGTGCTCATCCGCACCCAGCGGCTGGGCGGGCAGCACGTAGTGATAGCGTTCGCGCCATGGGGTGTTGGTCACTTCACACAGGATCGCGGCCAGTTGCCCGTCGGCCTCGAAGCAGTAGAAGAAACTCACCGGATTAAAAGCCAGGCCCCAACTGCGGGCCTGGGTCAGTAGGCAGATAACGCCCTGGGGTGTATGCCCCAGTGCCTTGCCGACTTCCTGGCGCACGGCATCGCTCAAGCGCATGCCGTGGCGCGTCAATTCTCGCAGGTAGTCCTGCTGGCGAAAGCCGAAGGGGGCCAGGCGGCTGTGCCCGGCCAAGGGCGACAGCCCCAGCACGGCCTCTTCTTCGCTCAAATCCAGGTACAGCAGGCCGATGCGGTAGCGAAAGGCATGGGCCTTGGGCGCAAACCGGCGATGGGCGATCCAGCCGCTGTACAGGGCGCTGTTCACAGGGTTTCCCCAAAGGCCTGGGCCACGCGCAGTGCGCTGACCACGCCGTCTTCGTGAAAGCCGTTGGCCCAGTAGGCACCGCAGTAAAAGGTGTGGCGGGTACCGGCTAATTCTTCCCAGCGGTTTTGCGCGGCCACCGCCGCCAGGCTGTATTGCGGGTGGGCATAGGTGTAGCGCGCGAGGATCTTCAGCGGGTTGATCATCGGCGTCTGGTTGAGGCTGACGCAAAAGGTGGTGGCGCTGTTGATGCCCTGCAGGATGTTCATGTCATAGGTGACCGCTGCCTGAGTCTGGGTGCTGCCGGTCAGCCGGTAGTTCCAACTGGCCCAGGCCAGTTTGCGCTCGGGCAACAGACGGGTGTCGGTGTGCAGGACCACGTCGTTGTCGGCGTAGGGCAGGGCGCCGAGGATCTCCTGTTCGGCCTGGCTCGGGTCGCCGAGCAGCGCCAGGGCCTGATCGCTGTGGCAGGCGAACACCACTTTGTCGAAACTTTCAGTGCCGGCGGCGCTGTGGATAATCACGCCCTCGGCATCACGCTCGACCAGATGCACCGGGCAGTTGAGGCGAATCTGCTCGCGAAAGCCGCGGGTCAGCGGTTCGATATAGCAGTTGGAGCCGCCCTCGATCACGCACCACTGCGGACGGTTGTTCACCGAGAGCAAGCCATGGTTCTTGAAGAAGCGCACAAAGAACTGCAACGGAAAGCCGAGCATATCGGCCAGGGACATCGACCAGATCGCCGCGCCCATCGGCACGATGTAATGCCGCACGAAGCGCTCGCCATAGCCACCGGCGGTGAGGTAGTCACCCAGGGTCATCTCGGCGCTGATGCGTTGCGCTTGCAGGTCCAGCGGCGCCTCGCGGTTGAAGCGCAGAATGTCGCGCAACATGCCCCAGAAGCCCGGCGACAGAATGTTGCGACGCTGGGCGAACAGGCTGTTGAGGGTGTTGCCGTTGTACTCGAACCCTGCGTGTTCATCGCACACCGAAAAGCTCATTTCGGTGGGTTTGAAGCGCACCCCGATCTGCCCCAGCAGGCGTATGAAGTTGGGGTAGGTCCAGTCGTTGAACACGATAAAGCCAGTGTCCACTGCGTAGCGCTTGTCTTCGACGCTGACATTGACCGTGTGGGTGTGCCCGCCGATGCGGTCGCCCGCTTCGAACAGTGTGATGTCGTGCTGGCGGCTGAGCAGGTAGGCGCTGGTCAGCCCGGCGATGCCGCTGCCGATAATGGCGATCTTCACAGGTCGTCCTTTTTCGGTGGCGGGCTGCGCAGCATGCGTTTGCCGATGATCAATTGCGCACGGTTGGGCAGCTTGGACAGCGGCCAGAGGGTGGCAATGAACAGAGCCGGGAAGGCGATCTCCAGCGGGCGTTTTTCCAGTTTGGCGAAGATGTGCCGAGCGGCTTTGTCGGCCGGCCAACTCAGGGGCATGGGGAAGTCGTTGCGTTCGGTCAGTGGTGTGTCGACAAACCCCGGGCTGATCACCGTGACGTCGATATTTTCTGACGACAGGCTGATACGCAGCGACTCGAACAGGTAGCGCAGGCCTGCCTTGGACGCACCGTAGGCTTCGGCGCGTGGCATCGGCAGGTAGGTCACGGCGCTGGCCACGCCCACCAGGTGGGGAGTACGTCCGGCGCGCAACAATGGCAGGGCGGCCTCGATACAGTAGCTGCTGGCGAGCAGATTGGTGCGCACCACGTGCTCGATGATCGACGCATCGAACTGCCGCGCGTCCACATATTCACAGGTGCCGGCATTGAGGATCACAGTGTCCAGCGAGCCCCAGGTTGCGCCGATCTGTTCGCCGATCTCGCGCACCGTCTGGCTGTTGGTCAGGTCGCCGGCCACCACCAGCACTTGGCCAGGATAGCGTTGGGCGAGTGCATCCAGCGGTGCTCGAGTGCGGGAGCTCAACGCCACATGGGCGCCACTGGCGAGCAATTCCACGGCCAAGGCGGCACCGATGCCACTGCTCGCGCCGGTCAGCCAATAACGGCGGGGCGTCACTGTGTTCATCCCATATTCCTTTTCAGCCAATGGATAACTCGACCGAGGACCGGCACGTGTTCGTAAAGCAGGGCGCCTGCATCGAAATAATCGCGGTGGCGGTACACCTTGTCCCGCCACATCAAGTGCGAGCAGCCCTCCACCCGAATGACTTGGCCGTTGGCCAGGCGCGGGTGGCAAAACTCATTTTCCAGCGCAGGTAGCCTTCGCCTTCGGCGACCTGATCGAAACCGTGGAAGTCGAAACGCAGTTGGCTGACATTGCTGTACAACGCCTCGAAGTAGCTGTGCAGCGCGGTCAGGCCCTGGACCTCGTGCAATGGGTCGGTGAAGGCGATGTCTTTGCTGTACAGGCTGTCGAGCAGGCGCAGGTTGTGCTTGTCCAGCGTGGCAAAGGTGTGGGCGAAGCGGCGCAGGAAGTCACTCATGCTCGGTTGCCTCCTGGCGAGAAGGCAGGCGGCGGAAGGCGGCCAATGCGCGCTCGCGGGATTGTTTCAGGTCGACGATGGCGCGCGGATAATCCGCCACGCCAAACAGGCCGCCGACGACTTGGGGGTTGTGCACGTCCTTTTTATTCAGCGCGGCCAGTTCCGGCAGCCAGTGCTTGATAAACACGCCTTCGCTGTCGAATTTTTCCGATTGGCTCAAGGGGCTGAAAATCCGGAAGTACGGCGCCGCGTCGGTACCGGTGGACGAACTCCACTGCCAGCCGCCGTTGTTGGCCGCCAGGTCGCCGTCGATCAGGTGGCGCATAAAGAAGCGCTCGCCCTCACGCCAGTCGATCAGCAGGTTCTTGGTCAGGAACATCGCCACTACCATGCGCAGACGGTTGTGCATCCAGCCGGTGTCCAACAGTTGGCGCATCGCCGCGTCGATGATCGGCAGGCCAGTACGCGCTTGCTGCCAGGCGGCCAGGTCCTCTGGCGCATTGCGCCAGGCCACGGCTTCGGTCTCGGGGCGGAATGCGCGGTGGCGGGATACGCGTGGGTAGCCCACCAGGATGTGCTTGTAGAACTCGCGCCACAGCAGCTCGTTGATCCAGATGATGGTGCCGGTGTCGCCGCTTTCGAACTCGCCCTGATTGCTTTGCAGCGCGGCGTGCAGGCACTGGCGCGGCGAAATCACTCCGGCGGCGAGGTACGCCGAGAGCTGGCTGGTGCCAGGCTTGGCGGGGAAGTCGCGTTCGTCTTTGTAGTTGCTGATCTGCTGGTCGGCGAAGGTGTCGAGGCGGCGCCGAGCTTCGTCTTCGCCGGCCGGCCACAGGGCGCGCAAGGTGTCGCGGGGTGGCTCGAAACCCTCGACGGTTTGCGGCACCGGATCGCTGTTGAAGGCGAGCTTTGCCTGGGCCTTTGGGGTGGCGACCAGGCGCGGCACCGCGCTGTGCAGGCGCGTGTAGCAGACTTTGCGGAACTGGCTGAACACCTGGAAATAGGTGCCGGTTTTGGTCAGCACACTGCCTGGTCGGAAAAGCAGTTGGTCCAGGTAGCAGTGGAAGGTCACGCCGCAGGCTTGCAATGCCTCAGCCACCGCCGCATCGCGACGGCTTTCGTGGATGCCGTATTCCTCGTTGACGTGCAGCGACGTCACCGACAGTTCGCGGCACAGTTGGCTGAGTACGGTGGGCGCCTGGTCCCAGGTCGCAGCGGTACGGATCAGCAGGGGAATGTTCAGCTCGCCCAGTGTGTGGCTCAGGGTCCGCAGGTTGCGCAGCCAGAAATCCACTTTGCACGGTGCATCGTCGTGGGCCAGCCATTGCCCGGGCGTGATCAGGTACACGGCGGCAACCGGGCCGCGCTGGCATGCGGCGGCCAGGGCGGTGTTGTCGTGAAGGCGCAGGTCGGTGCGCAACCAGATCAAATGCATTTACAGGAGTCCACGCTGGATCAGTAGCTGGTGGGCCGATAACGGGTCTTCGGCGACGAACAATTCAGGGGTGTCATGGGCGAGTAGGCTTAACTCGGCCTGGTGGATGCACACGGTTGGCCCGACGATCAACTTGGCGCAGTTCACGCCGCCCAGCACTTTGCTCAGCGTCGGCAGGTTCAGGGCTTTGCTCGAATACAGCAGCACGGCGCGTGGCTGCAGGTGTTCGACTGCCAGGGTCAGTTCGCCGGCGGGCAGTGGCCAGTCGAACACTTCCACCGGGCAATCGGCGCTGCTGGCCAACCAGGCGCTGAGCCACAGGTGCGGCTCCATGGGCAGGTCCGAATGGTTGATCAACAGCAACGGTGCACCGTGGACCTGGCGGTTGTTGTGGTAGATGCGCGCACCGAATTTGCTGCGCAGCCAGGACAGGAAAAATACCCGCTCCATCTGGGCGGCGAACTGGCCTTGCCAGCGCTGCTCCAGTTCACTGATCAACGGCAGCAGCAGTTGCTCGCACAAGGTGCGCGGCGGGTACAGCGCCATGGCTCGGTTGAAGGCATCGTCGACTCGGCGCTCGGCCAGTTCGCTGATGGCGTGCACCAGGGTCAGGCGCAGGGTGTGCCATTCATTTTCGACCGTGTCGGGAACGGCCTGGGCGGAATCGATCAGGTGTTTCACCTGGCTGACCGGCACGCCGCGATTGAGCCAGGTGAGGATGGTGTGGATGCGTTGCACATGGTCGGCGCTGAACAGGCGGTGGCCCTTGGGCGTGCGCTGGGGCACGATCAGGCCATAGCGGCGTTCCCAGGCGCGCAGGGTGACGGCGTTGACGCCAGTCTGGCGCGCCACTTCGCGGATCGGCAGCCAGCCATCTTCGAGAGCTTGGGTGATGTCTTCGTCGGCGTCGTCTTGCAGGGCTGCTTTCATGAGGCTTTTCATGGGCTAAATTGCATTGCGCAGGCTGAGTTTTTCCGGGTGCGGCTGCAGGTACGCCTGCTGTGCTATGTAGCGATCCGGGTGCTGGCGAAAGTGATGTTTGAGCAGGGTGAGCGGCACCACCAGCGGCACGATGCCCTGATGGTACTGGCCGATCACCGTCTGCATTTCCTGCTTGTCGTCGGCGCTGATGACTTGCTTGAGATAACCACTGATGTGTTGCAGCACGTTGGTGTGGGTGCCGCGGGTGGCGCATTTTTTAAGACCGGACATCAGGTCACTGAAATAGCAGGTGGCCAACTCATCAAGGTTGTCGCCCTTGTCCATGCTGCCCAGCAAGTAGCCGAGACTTTTGTAATGCGCCGGGCTGTGGGCCATCAGCAGGTATTTGTAGCGCGAGTGAAAGGCCAGCAGGCGAGCGCGCGTCAGGCCCTCGGCCAGCAGCTGTTGCCAACTGGCGTAGACGAATACGCGGGCCAGGAAATTTTCTCGCAGCACCGGGTCGTTCAACCGGCCATCTTCTTCGACAGGCAGGTTGGGCTGCTGCGCGCAGAATGCCTGGGCGTAGATGCCGCTCCCGCCGCCGTCCACCGGAGTGCCGTTTTCGCGGTAGACCTTGACGCGCTCCAGGCCGCAGGACGGCGACTTTTGCATGAAGATGTAGCCGCACAGGTCGGTGTGTTCCAGGGCCATCTGCTGGCCGTAGTCGTCCAGCGGCCGGGTCACGTTGAGTTGGCGGTTGACGGTGCCCACGGCCTGAGGTTGGGCGGGGTCGCCCACCAGGCGGATCGGTTCGCGTGGGATGCCCAGGCCGATGGCGACTTCGGGGCACAGCGGCACAAAGTCGAAATAGTCGCTGAGGGTCTGGCTGCACAACTGGGATTGTTTATGCCCACCGTTGAAGCGCACGTTCTCGCCCAGTAGGCAGGCGCTGATGGCGATCTTCGGTTTTGCGGTGCTGGACATGGCCAAACCTCTGCAAGATTCCTGTACAAGCTTTATTTGCTGTACAACTAAATCTCATCATAGGCTTGATCTTGTACAAGTCAAACACTTTGTACAAGTATTTGCTGGCGCCACTATTTCCAGCCAATTGTCCACGCTTGCGTGTCTTGCAGGGCCTGCCACGGCAGGCGTTCGCCTCGTCGGGTCATGACGGCTTGCAGCTCGACTTCCAGCACAGTGCCGTCCTCGTCACAAAACAGTTCGGTGACCAGGAAATGTTTTTCCTTGTTGCGGGGGCGTGCTGCTGTCCACTTCGACAGCAGCAATTTAGCGGGGTTGATGCGGTTCATCGCAGATGCTCGATCAAGCGCCGCGCGGCTTCCTGGCCGCTGAGCCAGGCGCCCTCCACGCGGCCGGACAGGCACCAGTCACCACACACGTAGAGGCCCAGGTCGGCATCGGCCAGCACGCCGAACTCATGGGCGCTGGACGGTCGTGCGTAGAGCCAGCGGTGCGCGAGGCTGAAGGACGGTGCGGGCATGGCGCTGTGCAGCAATTCGGCAAAGGCTCCATGCAGATGTTCGATCACGGCCTCCTTGGACAGGTCCAGGTGCGCCTTGCTCCAGGCGCTGCTGGCGTGCAGTACCCAAGTGTCGAGGGTGGTGTCGCGCTCGGGTTTGCTGCGGTTGCGCGCCAGCCAGTCGAGGGGGCTGTCTTGCACGAAGCAGCCTTCCATCGGCGTATCCAGCGGCGTGTCGAACGCCAGGGCGACGGCCCAGGTCGGGTCCATCTTCACGCCGGCGGCCGCGCTTGCCAGCTTGGGCGCGGCGGCGAGCAGGGGGGTGGCCTGGGGCGCGGGGGTGGCGATGATCACATGGCTGAACGGGCCGTGCCCGCCGCCGTCGGCATCCAGCAGGTTCCAATGCTGCGTGCCTTGGAATACTTCAGTGATGCGGCAGCCAAACTCCACCGGCAAGTCATCCAGCAGGGCGCGGGTGATCGCGCTCATGCGCGGTGTACCGACCCAGCGGATCTGTTCATCGGGGGAAGGGGTGAATCGACCGGATTTGAAGTGGTAAAGCTGCGGTTGCCACTGGGCGACAACACCTTGCGCCTGCCAGCGCTGGACTTCGTTGACGAAGCGACGGTCGCGGGCGGTGAAATACTGGGCGCCCATATCCAATGCGCCGGCGTCGCTGCGCTTGCTGGACATGCGACCACCGCTGCCGCGGCTTTTATCGAAGAGTTGTACGAGATGCCCGGCGTCTTTCAGCGCTCGGGCGGCGGAGAGTCCGGCGATACCGGTACCTATAATCGCGATGGGTAAAGTCATGGTGGGCCTCATTTACCGTTGCGTACAGGCTACGCCGACACCAATAGCTGTACAATATTGTTTTTTGGTATAAGTTTTGGCGTACCTGATCGTTGTGGGTGACCTATGGTTAAGCTAAGGCTAAACCAACGTTATGTCCGATTAATAAATTGATCCCTGCTTATAAAATAGACCAGTGATCGGCGGCGAACGTTACATGAGGAGCGTCCCATGCATATTTTGCTGACCGGCGGTACCGGCTTGATCGGTCGCCAACTCTGCCAGCACTGGCTGGCCCAGGGTCATCGCCTGACCGTGTGGAGCCGCCATCCTGAAGCGGTCGCTTCGTTGTGCGGCGCCCAGGTGCTGGGCGTGGCTCGTTTGGAAGAGGTGACCGGCGTGGTCGACGCGGTGGTCAACCTGGCAGGCGCGCCGATCGCCGACCGTCCGTGGACGCAAAAACGCAAGACGCTGTTGTGGAGCAGCCGTATCGGCCTTACCGAAACCTTGCTGGCCTGGTTGGAAGGCCAGGAGCAAAAACCGGCGGTGTTGATCTCGGGTTCGGCGGTGGGCTGGTACGGCGACGGCGGTGAACGCGAGTTGACCGAGGCCAGTGGCCCGGTGGTGGACGACTTCCCCAGCCAACTGTGCATCGCCTGGGAAGAAACCGCCCAACGCGCCGAAGCCTTGGGTATCCGCGTGGTGCTGGTGCGTACCGGGCTGGTGCTGGCGGCCGAGGGCGGCTTTTTGTCGCGGCTGTTGCTGCCATTCAAGCTGGCGCTGGGCGGGCCGATCGGTAATGGTCGGCAGTGGATGCCATGGGTGCATATCAAGGATCAAATCGCCCTGATTGATTTTCTTCTGCACAAGCCTGACGCCAGCGGTCCTTATAATGCGTGCGCGCCGCACCCGGTGCGTAACCGCGAGTTTGCCAAGACCCTGGGCCAGGTGCTGCACCGCCCTGCGTTCATGCCGATGCCGGCCTTTGCGCTGAAGGTGGGGTTGGGCGAGTTGTCGGGGTTGTTGCTGGGCGGGCAGAAGGCGGTACCCGAACGGTTGCTGGCCGACGGTTTCACCTTTCAGTTCACTGAGTTGCGTGCGGCTTTGGACGACTTGTCCAGCCGCCTCTAGAGATAGGATGTTGCATGACGGATCACGCGTTGTTACTGGTCAACCTGGGTTCACCGGCGTCCACTTCGGTGGCCGATGTGCGCAGCTACCTCAATCAGTTTTTGATGGACCCTTATGTGATCGACCTGCCGTGGCCGGTACGGCGCCTGCTGGTGTCGCTGATCCTGATCAAGCGTCCCGAGCAGTCGGCCCATGCCTACGCCTCGATCTGGTGGGACGAAGGCTCGCCGCTGGTAGTGCTCAGCCGTCGCCTGCAACAGCAGATGACCGCGCAGTGGACCCAGGGGCCGGTGGAGTTGGCGATGCGTTACGGCGAGCCTTCCCTGGAAACGACGCTCACCCGCCTGGCCGCCCAGGGTATTCAGAACGTGACCCTGGCGCCGTTGTACCCGCAGTTTGCCGACAGCACCGTGACCACCGTGATTGAAGAAGCGTGGCGCGTGGTGCGCCACAAGAAACTCAACATGAAACTCTCGATCCTGCAGCCGTTCTACGATCAGCCCGAATACCTGGACGCCTTGGCGGCGAGTGCGCGGCCGTATGTCGAGCAGCCGTACGATCACTTGTTGCTGAGTTTTCACGGTTTGCCCGAGCGGCACCTGACCAAACTCGATCCGACCGGCGCACATTGTTTCAAGAATGCTGACTGCTGCAAAAACGCTTCCCCCGAAGTGCTTGCCACCTGCTACCGCGCGCAATGCTTCAGCGTTGCCCGGGATTTCGCCGAGCGCCTGGGCTTGCCGGAGGGTAAATGGTCGGTGGCGTTCCAGTCGCGCCTGGGCCGTGCGAAGTGGATCGAACCCTACACCGAAGCGCGCCTGGAGGCGCTGGCCCGGCAAGGCGTGAAAAAGCTGCTGGTGATGTGCCCGGCGTTTGTCGCCGATTGCATCGAGACCCTGGAAGAGATCGGTGATCGCGGCCGCGAGCAGTTCCGTGAAGCGGGGGGCGAGGAGTTGGTGCTGGTGCCGTGCTTGAATGATGACCCGCAGTGGGCCGCTGCACTCAATACCTTGTGCGAACGAGCGCCAGTGGCGCTATGACTCGAGCCGAGTGAAGATCCAACTGTGGAAGCGGGCAAGCCCGCTCCCACACTGGTTTTAACGCATTACAAATTGAGGGTCAGGCTCACCGTGAAGTTACGCGGTTCACCAGGGTTGACCCAGTAGTTGCTGTACGAGCGCTCGTAGTACTTCTCATCAAACAGGTTGTTGAGGTTGAGGCCCACGGTGACGTTTTCAGTGGCTTTGTAATGGGCCAGCAGGTCGACGGTGTGGTAGGCGGGCAGTTCAAAGCTGCCGCCGGCTTCACCTGAGCGGTCGCCCACATAGGTGAACGCCGCGCCCAGGTCTGAACCGCGCAATGCGCCATCCTGGAACTCATACACGCCCAACAGACTGCCGCTGCGCTTGGCCACGCCGAGAATGCGGCTGCCGGCAGGTATGGCCTTGTCGCCCTTGGTCACTTCGGCATCGATGTAGGCCAAGGCGCCGATCACCCGCACCGCGTCGGTCACTTGCCCGGTCAGTTGCAGGTCGACACCCTGGCTGCGGGCCTTGCCCATCGCCCGGTTGGTGTTGGTGGCCGGGTCCAGAGCCAGCACGTTTTCCTTTTCGATATGGAACGCGGCGAGGGTGGCACTGAGACGATCGTCGAACAGTTCGCTCTTGATCCCTACCTCATAACCCACGCCTTCTTCGGGCTTGAAGGTTTGGCCCGTGGCGTCCAGGCCGCTGTTGGGCTTGAACGAGGTGGAAGCGTTGGCGAATACGCCGACTTCGGGTGTGAGCTGGTAGAGCAGGCCGGCGCGTTGGGTAAGGGCGTCGTGGGTTTGCCGGCTGGGTGGTGCGTTACGGTTGAAGTCGTCGACGGTTTGTTCGAAATGTTCGAAGCGTGCGCCGACCATGCCGCGCAGGTGGTCGGTGAAGATGATCTGGTCTTGCAGATTCAGCGCGTGGCTTTTGGTCTGCTCGAAGAAATCGGTGCCTGAGGGTATGCCATTAGGTTTGGGCTGGCCGTAGACCGGGTTGTAGAGGTCGATGGCGTAAGGGCTGCCGGGGATGGTGGTGACACGCTCTTTCTTGCGGTAGTCCTCATATTCGGTGCCCACCAGGAGTTCGTGCTGCCAGCTGCCAATGTCGAAGAGGCCGCGCAGTTCCAGCTGGGTGATGCTGTCGTGCCAACCCGTGGAGCGTTCGCGGTAGCGACGGTTGAGGGTGTGGCCATCGGCATTCAGTGCGCGGTTTTCCGAAGCGTCACCCCATAGGCTGCCTTGTTTGTAATGGCTGGCCAGGCGCAGTGTCCAGGCGTCGTTGAGGTGGTGTTCGAGGGCTACTTGGAGGCGGTTGTTGTGGTTGTCGATGTCGCCGTCGTTGGGCTCGCCGAGGAAGGTGGAGCGTGACACGCCGGGGGCGTCGACGATGCCGCGATCGAAGGTCGAGCTGTGGCGCACGAATTCGCTTTCCACCAACAGGCTGGTGTCCGGGCTCAGCTGCCAGCTGAACGAGGGCGCGACAAACACCCGTTTGCTCTGGACGTGATCGCGGAAGCTGTTGTTGTCTTCCACCGCCAGGTTGACCCGCGACAGTACGCTGCCCTCGCTGTCCAGTGGCGTGTTGACGTCGAGGGCGGTGCGATAGCGGTCCCAGCTGCCGGCGCTGGTTTGCAGAGTGGTGAAGGCTTCAGGCTGAGGCTTTTTGGTGACGATATTCACTGTGCCGCCTGGGTCGCCACGCCCATACAGACTGGCCGCCGGGCCCTTGAGCACTTCGATGCGCTCGATGTTGGCCGTGTCCGGCGTGCTCGGGTAGCCACGGTTGGCGCTGAAGCCGTCCTGATAGAACTCCGAGGTGGTGAACCCGCGCACGCTGTATTCGTAGAGGGTCAGGCCGCCGAAATTGTTTTGCTTGGACACGCCGCCGGCAAATTCCAGCGCGCGTTCCACACTGGTGCTGCCCAGGTCCTTGAGCACTGTGGCGGGAATGACGCTGATGGATTGTGGGATGTCGCGCAGGGCCGTGTCGGTTTTTGTCGCGCTGGCCGAGCGGGTCGCGCGGTAGCCTGTGACCGGGCCGGTGGCCGATTCATAAGCCTCGCTGGTGACGCTTATGGTGTCCAGTTCCAGGGTGTTTTCTTCGGCAAAGGCGGGGTCGAGCAGCAAACCCAAGGCCAGACCAGCCAATGGGGCAATTCTTCGAGACGGCATGATAGAGCGTTCCAAAAACCATATTGAAACAATATAACATGACCAATGAGAATGAGTTGCTTTGAAATGTTAATTTACAAGTGCCCGCAAGCAGGCACCCGAGCGAGGTGGTTTATTCCTCTTCCTTCACCGGAGCGGGCGGTGGACGCAGGCCGATTTCCGCCGACAGTTTGATCTCCTTGCCGTTGCGCATCACCAGGATCGCCACCTTGTCGGTGGGCTTGATCCGCGCCACCTGGTTCATCGACTTGCGGCCATCGCCGGCCGGTTCGCCATTGATGCTGAGGATCACGTCCCCCAGTTGCAGGCCGGCTTTCTGCGCCGGGCCGTCGCGGAAGATCCCGGCGACTACGATACCTGGGCGCCCGGTCAGGCCAAACGATTCGGCCAGCTCTTTGGTCAACGGCTGCACTTCAATGCCCAGCCAGCCGCGAATCACCTGACCGTGCTCAATGATCGATTTCATCACCTCCATCGCCAGCTTCACCGGAATCGCAAAACCGATACCCTGTGAGCCGCCCGACTTGGAGAAAATCGCCGTGTTGATGCCGGTCAGGTTGCCGTTGGCATCCACCAGTGCGCCACCGGAGTTGCCCGGGTTGATCGCTGCATCGGTCTGGATAAAGTCTTCGTAGCTGTTAAGGCCCAATTGGTTACGCCCGGTGGCGCTGATGATGCCCATGGTCACGGTCTGGCCCACCCCGAACGGGTTGCCGATGGCCAGCGCCACGTCCCCCACTCGCAGGCCATCGGAGCGGCCGAGGGTGATGGAGGGCAGGTTCTTCAAGTCGATCTTCAGCACCGCCAGGTCGGTTTCGGGATCGCTGCCGACTACGCGCGCCAGGGTTTCACGCCCGTCACGCAGGGCCACCACAATCTGGTCGGCGCCGGTGGTCACGTGGTTATTGGTGAGGATGTAGCCTTCGGGGCTCATGATCACCCCGGAACCCAGGCTGGATTCCATGCGACGCTGCTTGGGCCCGTTGTCACCGAAATAGCGGCGAAATTGCGGGTCTTCAAACAGCGGATGCGCCGGCTTGTTAATGACCTTGGTGGTGTACAGGTTGACCACAGCCGGGGCGGCAATGACCACCGCGTCGGCGTAAGTCACCGGGCCTTGCACCACCGCGCTGGTCTGCGGTGCCTGTTGCAGGTTTACGTCAAGGCTCGGTAAGCCCACCCACTGGGGGAAACGCTGAATAATCAGCATCGCGATCAGCACGCCAGCCAGCAATGGCCATCCAAAAAAACGCAGTGCCTTGAGCATCAAGTACATCCTGACAGGTTGCAGGGGGCGGGAGAGCGCCCATAATGTCGCGCATTATACGAGGCTGTGAGCGCCTCTGAACGGGATATTTAGGAGTCTTTTATGGCCGTCCCCCTGAGCACCCTCGTCGAGGAAGCGGACCGTTACCTCGGCAGCGCAAAAATTGCCGATTATTGCCCCAATGGCCTGCAAGTCGAAGGCCGCCCGCAGGTAACGCGCATCGTCAGCGGCGTGACCGCAAGCCAAGCCCTGCTGGACGCCGCCGTCCAAGCCCAGGCCGATCTGATCCTGGTGCACCACGGTTATTTCTGGAAAGGTGAAAACCCCTGCATCACCGGCATGAAGCAGCGCCGCCTGAAAACCTTGCTCAAGCACGACATCAGCCTGCTGGCCTACCACTTGCCCCTGGACCTGCACCCCGACGTCGGCAACAACGTGCAACTGGCTCGTCAGTTGGAGATCACCGTCGAAGGCCCGCTGGACCCGGACAACCTCAAGGTCGTCGGCCTCGTGGGCTCGCTCGCCGAGCCATTGTCGCCGCGCGATTTCGCCCGCCGCGTGCAGGACGTCATGGGCCGCGAACCGCTGCTGATCGAAGGCAGCGCGATGATCCGCCGTGTCGGCTGGTGCACCGGCGGTGGCCAAGGTTATATCGACGACGCGATTGCCGCCGGCGTCGACCTGTTCCTCAGCGGTGAAGCCTCCGAGCAGACCTTCCACAGTGCCCGCGAAAACGACATCAGCTTTATCGCCGCCGGCCATCACGCCACCGAACGCTACGGCGTGCAGGCACTGGGCGATTACCTGGCGCGACGTTTCGCCCTGGAACATCTGTTCATCGATTGCCCCAACCCGATCTAAGCCTGATGGCAGGGCAAAATGCGTGTGCGGGTAAGCCCAAACCCCGAGGTATATTCATATACCGTTTCGATCTATTCGGCTCCCTGAATAGAAGAAGATGCTGTGCTAGCATGCCTCGCTCGAACACGGCCCGCTGGCCGTCCATAAGATCGTTTTTCCGTGAGTAGCCATGGTCGACAAACTGACGCATCTGAAACAGCTGGAGGCGGAAAGCATCCACATCATCCGCGAGGTCGCCGCCGAGTTCGACAACCCGGTGATGCTCTACTCGATCGGTAAAGACTCCGCCGTGATGCTGCATCTGGCGCGCAAGGCCTTCTTCCCAGGCAAATTGCCGTTCCCGGTGATGCACGTCGACACTCGCTGGAAATTCCAGGAGATGTACAGGTTCCGCGACCGCATGGTTGAAGAACTGGGCCTGGACCTGATCACCCACGTCAACCCGGACGGCGTGGCGCAGGGTATCAACCCGTTCACCCACGGCAGCGCCAAGCACACCGACATCATGAAGACCGAAGGCCTCAAGCAGGCGCTGGACAAGCATGGTTTCGACGCAGCATTCGGCGGTGCCCGTCGCGATGAAGAGAAATCCCGCGCCAAGGAGCGCGTGTACTCGTTCCGTGACAGCAAGCACCGCTGGGACCCCAAGAACCAGCGTCCCGAGCTGTGGAATGTGTACAACGGCAACGTCAACAAGGGCGAGTCGATCCGCGTGTTCCCGCTGTCGAACTGGACCGAGCTGGACATCTGGCAGTACATCTACCTGGAAGGCATCCCGATCGTGCCGCTGTACTTCGCCGCCGAGCGCGACGTGATCGAGAAGAACGGCACGTTGATCATGATCGACGACGAGCGCATCCTCGAGCACCTGTCCGACGAAGACAAAGCCCGCATCGTCAAAAAGAAAGTACGTTTCCGTACCCTTGGCTGCTACCCGTTGACGGGCGCCGTGGAGTCCGAAGCCGAGACGCTGACGGACATCATTCAGGAAATGCTCCTGACGCGAACTTCCGAGCGCCAGGGCCGTGTCATCGACCACGATGGTGCAGGCTCGATGGAAGATAAAAAACGGCAGGGGTATTTCTAAGCTTCGAGTTACAAGCGGCAAGCTGCAAGTTAAGGGCGGTATGCGTAATTTTGTAGCTTGGTGCTTGCAGCCGGTTGTTGCGAGCCGCGATTGAGTGACTCGTAATGGATTTCGAGAAGTTGGTTGTTTGGCAGAGAAGCAAGTGTTTAGCGGTGGGAATCTATCGAGAGTTTGCGCAGTGCCGGGATCTGGGTTTCAAGGATCAGATTACCCGCTCAGCGCTTTCGGTGCCCTCCAACATTGCTGAAGGCATGGAGCGTTGCAGTGCCAGAGAAAAGATCCGTTTTCTTTGGATTGCCAAGGCCTCTTGTGGAGAGCTACGAACACAGATTCTCATCGGCAGCGACATTGCTTACATCGCCCAACCGCTGGCTGACAACTGGATCGCAGAAACTCGCGAGCTCTCAAAAATGCTCTGCGGCTTGATCAACAAAATTTCTGACTAGCTGTACGCCGACAAGCTTGCCGCTTGCAGCTTACAGCTCGGAGCTTGAACACAATGAGCCATCAATCTGATTTGATCAGCGAGGACATCCTCGCCTACCTGGGCCAGCACGAGCGCAAAGAGATGTTGCGCTTCCTGACCTGCGGCAACGTCGACGACGGCAAGAGCACCCTGATCGGGCGCCTGCTGCACGACTCCAAGATGATCTACGAGGATCACCTGGAAGCCATCACCCGCGATTCGAAGAAGTCCGGCACCACGGGTGACGACATCGACCTGGCCCTGCTGGTCGATGGCCTGCAGGCCGAGCGTGAGCAGGGCATCACCATCGATGTTGCCTACCGCTACTTCTCTACCGCCAAGCGCAAATTCATTATCGCCGACACCCCCGGCCATGAGCAGTACACCCGCAACATGGCCACCGGTGCGTCGACCTGTGACCTGGCGATTATCCTGATCGATGCCCGCTACGGTGTGCAGACCCAGACCCGTCGCCACAGCTTCATCGCCTCGTTGCTGGGCATCAAGCACATCGTGGTGGCCGTCAACAAGATGGACATCAATGGGTTTGACCAAAGCGTATTCGAGTCGATCAAGGCCGATTACCTGAAGTTCGCCGACGGTATCGCGTTCAAGCCGAGCACCCTGGCCTTCGTGCCGATGTCGGCGCTCAAGGGCGATAACGTGGTGAACAAGAGCGAGCATTCGCCTTGGTACACCGGTCAGTCGCTGATGGAGATCCTCGAGACCGTCGAGATCGCCAACGACCGCAACTACACCGACCTGCGTTTTCCGGTGCAGTACGTCAACCGTCCTAACCTGAACTTCCGTGGTTTTGCCGGCACCCTGGCCAGCGGCATCGTGCACAAGGGCGACGAAGTCGTGGTGCTGCCGTCGGGCAAGAGCAGCCGCGTCAAGTCCATCGTCACGTTCGACGGTGAACTGGAACACGCCGGCCCAGGCCAGGCCGTGACCCTGACCATGGAAGACGAGATCGACATCTCCCGTGGCGACCTGCTGGTGCATGCCGACAACGTGCCACAAGTGACCGACGCCTTCGACGCCATGCTGGTGTGGATGGCCGAAGAGCCGATGCTGCCGGGCAAGAAATACGACATCAAGCGCGCCACCAGCTATGTGCCGGGGTCCATCACCAGCATCGTGCACCGCGTGGACGTGAATACCCTGGCCGAAGGCCCGGCGAGTGCGCTGCAGTTGAACGAGATCGGCCGGGTCAAGGTCAGCCTCGATGCGGCCATCGCCTTGGACGGTTACGACAGCAACCGCACCACCGGCGCGTTTATCGTTATCGACCGTTTGACCAACGGCACCGTGGCCGCCGGCATGATCATCGCACCGCCGGTCACCCACGGCAGCGCGGCGCAGCACGGCAAGTTGGCCCATGTCGCCACCGAGGAGCGTGCTCTGCGTTTCGGCCAGCAGCCAGCCACCGTGCTGTTCAGCGGCCTGTCCGGCGCCGGCAAGAGCACCTTGGCCTACGCGGTTGAGCGCAAGCTGTTCGATATGGGGCGTGCCGTGTTCGTATTGGACGGCCAGAACCTGCGTCATGACCTGAACAAAGGTCTGCCACAGGACCGCGCCGGGCGTACCGAAAACTGGCGTCGCGCCGCTCACGTGGCGCGCCAGTTCAACGAAGCCGGCCTGCTGACACTGGCCGCGTTTGTCGCTCCGGATGCCGAAGGCCGCGAACAGGCCAAGGCACTGATTGGCAGCGACCGTCTGCTGACGGTGTACTTGCAGGCTTCGCCGCTGGTATGTGCCGAGCGTGATCCGCAGGGCCTGTACGCTGCCGGTGGGGATAACATCCCCGGCGAGTCGTTCCCATACGACGTGCCATTGAATGCCGACCTGGTAATCGACACCCAGGCCCTGTCGCTGGAAGACAGCGTCAAGCAAGTGCTGGAGCTGTTGCGGGTCAGCGGCAAGCTTTAATAAAAGCTACAAGATGAAAGCCCGCCACTGATCACTCGGTGGCGGGCTTTTTTGTGGGATTTTGAAAACAACTCGGTCAAATGTGGCTGCCTGGGTATTGCGTGTGCAGCTTGTCCAGCAAAGCATCCTTGTCTTCCCACAACCGGTTGATCCAGCCCTGGAACGCCAACCGATAAGCCCCATCCTGCTCATAATTCTTGCCAATGAACTCAGCCGGGATCTGCACTTCTTCAAACTGCACCACCACGTCCTGCACTTTGCCGCAGAGCAAATCCCAGTAACCCGGCCGGCCGGCGGGGTAGTGGATGGTCACATTGACCAGTGACTTCAACTGCTCGCCCATGGCATCCAGCACAAACGCAATCCCGCCGGCCTTGGGCTTGAGCAGGTAACGGAACGGCGAGTTCTGCTGCGCATGCTTGCCTGGGGTAAAACGCGTGCCTTCGGCAAAGTTGAAAATCCCCACCGGATTGTCACGAAACTTCGCACAGGTCTTGCGGGTGGTTTCCAGATCTTTGCCTTTCTTCTCCGGGTGTTTTTCCAGGTAGGCCTTGGTGTAGCGCTTCATGAACGGAAAGCCCAGTGCCCACCACGCCAGGCCAATCACCGGCACCCAGATCAGCTCCTGCTTGAGGAAGAACTTCAGCGGGCGAATGCGTCGGTTGAGTACGTATTGCAGCACCATGATGTCGACCCAGCTCTGGTGGTTGCTGGTCACCAGGTACGAGTGCTCGTAGTCCAGGCCCTCAAGGCCTTTGAGGTGCCAGCGCGTGTGTTGCACCAGGTTCATCCAGCCCTTGTTGTTGGTAACCCAGGCTTCGTGTGTGTGGTTCATCAGCCATTCGCTGAAGCGCTTGGCGAACGGCAACGCCTTGAACAGCGCAACGATAAACAGGAACGAGCACAGCAGGATCGTGTTCAGGGCCAACAGCAGCGAAGCGATCACCCCGCGCACGGTGGCAGGCAGAAAATCCAGCATTTAGATATCCATAGGTCGGTTGGCGGCTTGGATCGCAGTCAGCGCGATGGTGTACACAATGTCGTCTACCTGGGCGCCACGCGGCAGGTCGTTGACCGGCTTGCGCAGGCCCTGGAGCATCGGCCCCAGGCTCACGCAGTCGGCGCTGCGTTGCACGGCCTTATGGGTGGTGTTGCCGGTGTTCAGGTCCGGGAACACAAATACCGTGGCCTTGCCGGCAACCTGGCTGTTGGGCGCCAGTTGTCGAGCTACGTTTTCGTTGGCGGCGGCGTCGTATTGCAGCGGGCCGTCGATCAGCAGCGAGCTTTGTTGCTCGTGGGCGAGCAGGGTGGCTTCGCGTACTTTCTCCACTTCCTCGCCGCTGGCCGAGTCGCCGCTGGAATAGCTGATCATCGCCACCCGCGGGGTGATGCCGAATGCCGCCGCCGAGTCGGCGCTTTGCAGGGCAATCTCAGCCAGTTCGGCAGCGCTCGGGTGCGGGTTCATCACGCAGTCGCCGTATACCAGCACCTGCTCGGGGAACAGCATGAAGAATACCGATGACACCAACGTGCAGCCTGGCGCGGTTTTAATCAACTGCAAGGCGGGGCGGATGGTGTTGGCGGTGGAGTGGATCACCCCGGAGACCAGGCCGTCGACTTCATCCAGTGCGAGCATCATGGTGGCGATCACCACGGTGTCTTCCAGTTGCTGCTCGGCCATGGGGGCGTTGAGGCTCTTGCTCTTGCGCAATGCAACCATGGGTTCGACATAACGTTGGCGGATCAGGTCCGGGTCGAGAATCTCCAGGCCTTCGGGCAATTCGATGCCCTGGGCGCGAGCGACCGCTGCCACATCCGCCGGTTTGGCCAGCAATACACAGCGGGCAATGCCGCGCGCCTGGCAGATGGCGGCGGCCTGCACGGTCAGCGGCTCGCTGCCTTCGGGCAGCACGATGCGTTTGTTGGCGGCCTGGGCGCGCTGGATCAACTGGTAGCGGAACACCGCCGGCGACAGGCGCATCTCCCGTGGCGTGCCGCAGCGTTGGTGCAGCCAGCGCGCATCGAGATGGCTGGCGACAAAATCGGTAATGATCTCGGCACGCTCGCGGTCATCGATGGGGATTTCCTTGTTCAGGTTGTTGAGCAGGTTGGCGGTCTCGTAGGAGCCGGTGCTCACCGACAGCACCGGCAGCCCGGCCTGGAAGGCGCCACGGCACAACTCCATGATGCGCGGGTCGGGCAGGGTGTCGCTGGTCAGCAGCAGGCCGGCCAGGGGCACACCGTTGATCGCGGCCAGGCTGACGGCGAGGATGATGTCGTCGCGGTCGCCGGGGGTCACCACCAGCACGCCGGGCTTGAGCAGCTCCACGGTGTTACGCATGGTGCGGGCGCAAATGATGATCTTGGTCATGCGCCGGGTTTCGTAATCGCCGGCGTTGAGGATCTGCGCACCCATCAGGTCGGCGACGTCGCGGGTTCGCGGCGCGTTGAGTTCCGGCTGGTAAGGGATGCAGCCGAGCAGGCGGAAATCACCGCTGCGCAGCAGGGGCGAATGTTCTTTAAGGCGCGCGGAGAAGGCTTCCATGCTTTCGTCGGTGCGCACCTTGTTGAGGATTACGCCGAGTACCTTCGGGTCTTTCGGGCCGCCGAACAGTTGGGCCTGCAATTCCACGCGGCCGGAGAGCTCGGTGAGCACTTCGTTTTCCGGGGCCGAGACCAGGATCACTTCCGCATCCAGGCTCTTGGCCAAGTGCAGGTTGACCCGGGCTGCGTAGCTGGCGCTGCGGGTCGGCACCATGCCTTCGACGATCAGCACGTCCTTGCCCACGGCGGCCTGCTGATACAGCGTGATGATCTCTTCGAGCAACTCGTCAAGCTGGCCGTCGCCCAACATGCGCTCTACGTGGGCCAGGCCGAGGGGCTGTGGTGGTTTCAGGCCGTGGGTGCGCGCGATCAGTTCGGTAGAGCGCTCGGGGCCGGTATCGCCAGGGTGTGGCTGGGCAATTGGCTTGAAGAAGCCGACTTTCAGCCCGGCCCGCTCAAGGGTGCGCACCAGCCCAAGGCTGATGGAGGTCAGGCCCACACCAAAATCGGTGGGCGCGATAAAAAAAGTCTGCATGCGAATTCTCTGGAGGTGCATGGCTTCGGTGGCGCTCTATGGCTGAGTGCCTACCGGGAATCAGGCGCCAAGGTTATCGTTATTCGGCTCTTGAGCACACCAGCCGCACGCAAAGGGCTGACCTATTTTTTCCAGGCGCTGTGCGGGGTCAAGCACCCAGGCGCGGGACTGCCATGGCGGTTGGTGCCGCAGGTGCTGGGTGTGGCCGCAGGACAACTCGGCCACCCAGTGGCCATCTTCGTCCTGATAAAAACCGACGATCGTGACCGTTGATCGGTCCCGTCCGTCCGGGTTCCGTTCGCTTTCGGGCAAATCCTTGTTTAGACTTGTCCGTTCTTCATTCTTATGCAAAAGGTCTCGCCCCATGACGATCGCCGCTAACAAGGCTGTCTCCATCGACTATACCCTGACCAACGACGCTGGTGATGTCATCGACAGCTCAGCCGGCGGCGCGCCGCTGGTCTACCTGCAAGGCGCGGGTAACATCATCCCAGGCCTGGAAAAGGCTCTGGAAGGCAAGGCCGTCGGCGATGAGCTGAAAGTGGTCGTAGCACCTGAAGATGCCTACGGTGAATACTCCGTTGAACTGGTCAGCACCCTGAGCCGCAGCATGTTCGAAGGTGTGGATGAGCTGGAAGTGGGCATGCAGTTCCACGCTTCCGCGCCAGACGGCCAAATGCAGATCGTCACCATCAGCGACCTCGAGGGCGATAACGTAACCGTTGACGGTAACCACCCACTGGCGGGTCAGCGCCTGAACTTCCAAGTGAAGATCGTTGCTATCCGCGACGCTTCCCAGGAAGAAGTGGCTCACGGCCACGTCCACGGTGAAGGCGGTCATCACCATTGATTGATGGTTTGATCAAGCGGTAACAAAAAAAAGCCCCGACTGGTTCGGGGCGTTTTTTTGCCTGAAAAATGTGAAAGGGGGCAAGCACAGATAGAGCTGTGGTGATTTTCAGGCCCAAACAAAAATGCCCCGGACCTTTCGGTACGGGGCATTTCTTAACTGTTTCGCAACCTGGGCTGCGTTGCAGTTGTTACCACTCAGGCTGCGGCAGCAACGCTCAGAGCCTTGATGTGGCCATTCAGGCGGCTCTTATGACGAGCGGCCTTGTTCTTGTGGATGATGCCTTTATCGGCCATACGGTCGATAACCGGCACTGCCAGAACGTAAGCAGCTTGGGCTTTTTCAGCGTCTTTGGTGTCGATGGCTTTAACTACATTCTTGATGTAGGTACGAACCATGGAACGCAGGCTGGCGTTGTGGCTGCGACGCTTCTCAGCCTGTTTTGCACGTTTTTTGGCGGAAGGTGTGTTGGCCACCGTCGAGCTCCTCGAAAGACTTTTTAGGAAATAGCAAACAAAATAGGCCGCGAATCATGCCGATGACTTGATGGGTTGTCAAGGGCGGCTGATGCGAACTGCTGAGTGGTCGATCTGAAGAGGCGGGTGATTTATTTCCGGCGCTTGACCTGTAAACTCGCGAGCTTTGGCTCTGTGCTGTTGCAGGCGCGCAGTATCGCATAAGTGGGCGCTTTGTTCGCCTGCTCTTTATCTATAGGCGCAAACTCTTTCAATGAATCTGCTCAAATCGTTGGCCGCTGTCAGCTCTATCACAATGATCTCCCGGGTTCTGGGGTTTGTGCGTGACACCCTGCTGGCGCGCATTTTTGGCGCCAGCATGGCCACGGATGCCTTCTTTATTGCGTTTAAATTGCCCAATCTGTTGCGGCGGATATTCGCCGAAGGCGCATTTTCCCAGGCGTTCGTGCCGATTCTCGCCGAGTACAAGACCCAGCAGGGCGAGGAGGCGACCCGCACGTTTATTGCCTACGTCTCGGGCTTGCTGACCCTGGTGCTGATGCTGGTGACCATTGTCGGCATGCTGGCCGCCCCCTGGGTGATCTGGGCTACGGCGCCGGGTTTCGCCAATACGCCGGAAAAATTCGCGCTGACCACTGATCTGCTGCGCGTGACCTTTCCTTATATATTGCTGATCTCGCTTTCGTCCCTGGCCGGAGCGATCCTCAACACGTGGAACCGTTTTTCGGTGCCGGCGTTCGTACCGACCCTGCTCAACGTCAGCATGATCATTTTCGCACTGTTCCTGACGCCATACTTCGACCCGCCGGTAATGGCTCTGGGTTGGGCCGTACTGGCCGGCGGCCTGGCGCAGTTGCTCTACCAGCTGCCGCACCTGAAAAAGATCGGCATGCTGGTGCTGCCGCGCCTGAACCTCAAGGACACCGGCGTCTGGCGCGTGATGCGCAATATGTTGCCGGCGATCCTGGGCGTGTCGGTCAGCCAGATCTCCCTGATCATCAACACCGCCTTTGCCTCATTGCTGGTATCAGGCTCGGTGTCGTGGATGTACTACGCCGACCGCCTGATGGAGCTGCCGTCCGGCGTGCTCGGCGTGGCCTTGGGCACGATCCTGTTGCCGACCCTGGCGCGCACGTACGCCAGCAAGGATCGCCAGGAGTATTCGCGGATTCTGGATTGGGGCCTGCGCCTGTGCTTCGTGCTGGTGCTGCCGTGCTCCCTGGCCTTGGGGATCCTGGCCGAGCCGCTGACGGTCTCGTTGTTCCAATACGGGCAATTCGACGCGCATGACGCATTAATGACCCAGCATGCGCTGGTGGCCTACTCCGTCGGCCTGCTCGGCATCATCGTGATCAAAGTGCTGGCGCCGGGCTTCTACGCGCAACAGAACATCCGCACTCCGGTGAAAATCGCGATCTTCACCCTGGTCGTCACGCAACTGCTCAACCTGGCGTTTATCGGTCCGTTGGCCCATGCCGGCCTGGCGCTGGCGATCAGCGTGGGTGCCTGCATCAACGCCGGCCTGCTGTTTTATCAGCTGCGTAAACAGCAGATGTTTCAGCCACAACCGGGTTGGGGTCTGTTTGCCCTCAAGCTCCTGGTGGCGGTCGGCGTGATGTCGGTGGTGCTGCTGGGCCTGATGCACGTGATGCCCGCCTGGGACGAAGGCCATATGCTGGAGCGCTTCATGCGTCTGGGCGTGCTGGTCGTGGCCGGTGTGGTGGTGTACTTCGGGATGTTGCTGCTGCAGGGTTTCCGCCTGCGGGATTTCAATCGCAAGTCGCTGGGGTAGAGAGTTTGCCGCGATAAAGCGGCAGTTTTATCGATTCGAGCCATTTGCCCTGTGCTGTTGCCTGTCGTCCGGGGCCGGGTGTGGTTATAATCGACCACTTTATGAGCAAGAAGCGCGTTATGCAGCTGGTTCGAGGTCTCCACAACCTGCGCCCCGAGCATCGGGGCTGCGTCGCCACTATTGGCAACTTTGACGGTGTTCACCGTGGCCACCAGGCTATCCTGGCCCGCCTGCGTGAGCGCGCGGTCGAGTTGGGCGTGCCCAGCTGCGTGGTGATTTTTGAGCCACAGCCGCGGGAATTCTTTACTCCGGAAACGGCGCCAGCGCGCCTGGCCCGCTTGCGCGACAAGCTGCAACTGTTGGCCGAGGAGGGCGTGGATCGTGTGCTGGGCCTGGCCTTCAACCAGCGTTTGCGCAGCCTCAGCGCCGCCGAGTTCGTCGACCGTATCCTGGTGGATGGCTTGGGCGTACAGCACCTGGAGGTCGGCGACGACTTCCGTTTCGGCTGTGATCGGGTCGGCGATTTCGATTTTCTGCAGCACGCCGGCGTAACCCAGGGTTTTACCGTCGAAGCCGCGCAAACCGTCGAACTGGACGGCCTGCGCGTGAGCAGTACCCAGGTGCGTAATGCCCTGGCCGCTGCCGACTTCGCCTTGGCCGAGCGCTTGCTCGGTCGCCCGTTCCGCATTGCCGGGCGGGTACTGCACGGCCAGAAGCTGGCGCGCCAACTGGGCACGCCAACCGCCAACGTGCAGCTCAAGCGCCGTCGTGTGCCGCTGACCGGGGTTTACCTGGTGAGCGTCGACATCGACGGCCAATCGTGGCCGGGAGTCGCCAACATAGGCGTCAGACCCACGGTTGCAGGTGATGGCAAGGCCCACCTGGAGGTTCACCTTTTGGATTTTGCCGGTGATTTGTATGACCGGCGTTTGACGGTGGTTTTCCACCAGAAGCTGCGTGAAGAGCAGCGTTTCGCCTCCCTCGAGGCGTTGAAAACGGCGATCAATGCGGATGTCGCCGCCGCCCGTGCACTAGCCGCACCTAGCGCCCATCGCTAACCGAAGAGCCTTAAATGACCGACTATAAAGCCACGCTAAACCTTCCGGACACCGCCTTCCCAATGAAGGCCGGCCTGCCACAGCGCGAACCGCAGATCCTGCAGCGCTGGGACAGTATTGGCCTGTACGGAAAGTTGCGCGAGATTGGCAAGGATCGTCCGAAATTCGTCCTGCACGACGGCCCTCCTTATGCCAACGGCACGATTCACATCGGTCATGCGCTGAACAAGATTCTCAAGGACATGATCCTGCGTTCGAAAACCCTTTCGGGCTTCGACGCGCCTTATGTCCCGGGTTGGGACTGCCACGGCCTGCCGATCGAACACAAGGTCGAAGTGACCTACGGCAAGAACCTGGGCGCCGATAAAACCCGCGAACTGTGCCGTGCCTATGCCACCGAGCAGATCGAAGGGCAGAAGTCCGAATTCATCCGCCTGGGCGTGTTGGGTGACTGGGATAACCCGTACAAGACCATGAACTTCAAGAACGAGGCCGGTGAAATCCGTGCCTTGGCCGAAATCGTCAAGGGCGGTTTCGTGTTCAAGGGCCTCAAGCCCGTGAACTGGTGCTTCGACTGCGGTTCGGCCCTGGCTGAAGCGGAAGTCGAGTACGAAGACAAGAAATCCTCGACTATCGACGTGGCCTTCCCCATCGCCGACGAGGCCAAGCTGGCCCAGGCGTTCGGCCTGGCAAGCCTGGCCAAGCCGGCCGCCATCGTGATCTGGACCACTACCCCGTGGACCATCCCCGCCAACCAGGCTCTGAACGTGCACCCGGAATTCACCTACGCCCTGGTGGACGTCGGTGATCGCCTGCTGGTACTGGCCGAGGAAATGGTCGAGTCGTGCCTGGCCCGCTACGAGCTGGAAGGTTCGGTGATCGCTACCACCACCGGTTCCGCGCTGGAGCTGATCAATTTCCGTCACCCGTTCTACGACCGCCTGTCGCCGGTGTACCTGGCTGACTACGTCGAGCTGGGTTCGGGTACCGGTGTGGTTCACTGCTCGCCCGCCTATGGCGTGGACGACTTCGTGATCTGCAAGCAGTACGGCCTGGTTAACGATGACATCATCAACCCGGTGCAAAGCAATGGCGTGTACGTGCCATCGCTGGAATTTTTCGGCGGCCAGTTCATCTTCAAGGCCGACCCTGCGATCATCGAAAAACTGCGTGAAGTCGGCGCGCTGATGCAGACCGACACGATCAAGCACAGCTACATGCACTGCTGGCGCCACAAGACCCCGCTGATCTACCGCGCCACCGCGCAGTGGTTCATCGGCATGGACAAAGAACCGACCCGCGGCGACACCCTGCGTGTGCGCTCGCTCAAGGCTATCGAAGACACCAAGTTCGTGCCGGCCTGGGGCCAGGCGCGTCTGCATTCGATGATCGCCAACCGCCCGGACTGGTGCATCTCTCGCCAGCGTAACTGGGGCGTGCCGATCCCGTTCTTCCTGAACAAGGAAAGCGGAGAGCTGCACCCGCGCACTGTCGAACTGATGGAAATCGTCGCCCAACGCGTCGAGCAGGAAGGTATCGAAGCCTGGTTCAAGCTGGACGCCGCCGAATTGCTGGGCGATGAAGCGCCGCAGTACGACAAGATCAGCGACACCCTCGATGTGTGGTTCGACTCGGGTACCACCCACTGGCACGTGCTGCGCGGTTCGCACCCGATGGGCCACGCGACCGGCCCGCGTGCCGACCTGTACCTGGAAGGCTCCGATCAACACCGTGGCTGGTTCCACTCCTCGTTGCTGACCGGTTGCGCCATCGACGACCACGCTCCGTACCGCGAACTGCTGACCCACGGCTTCACCGTCGACGAGACGGGCCGCAAGATGTCCAAGTCGCTGAAGAACGTGATCGAGCCGAAAAAGATCAACGACACCCTGGGCGCCGACATCATGCGCCTGTGGGTCGCGTCGACCGACTACTCGGGCGAAATCGCTGTCTCGGACCAGATTCTGGCCCGCAGCGCCGATGCCTACCGTCGCATCCGTAATACCGCACGTTTCCTGCTGTCGAACCTGACCGGTTTCAACCCGGCCACCGACATCCTGCCGGCCGAGGACATGCTCGCCCTGGACCGTTGGGCCGTGGACCGTACCCTGTTGCTGCAGCGCGAGTTGCAGGAACACTACGGCGAATACCGCTTCTGGAACGTCTACTCGAAGATCCACAACTTCTGCGTGCAGGAGCTGGGCGGTTTCTACCTCGACATCATCAAGGACCGCCAGTACACCACCGCCGCCAACAGCAAGGCGCGCCGTTCGGCGCAGACCGCGCTGTACCACATCTCTGAAGCGCTGGTGCGCTGGATCGCGCCGATCCTGGCCTTCACCGCCGACGAACTGTGGGAATACCTGCCGGGCGAGCGTAACGAATCGGTGATGCTCAATACCTGGTACGAAGGCCTGACCGAACTGCCGGCCGACTTCGAACTGGGCCGCGAGTACTGGGAAGGCGTGATGGCCGTCAAGGTTGCGGTGAACAAGGAGCTGGAAGTGCAGCGGGCGGCCAAGGCTGTCGGCGGCAACCTGCAGGCCGAAGTCACCCTGTTCGCCGAAGAAAGCCTGACCGCCGACCTGGCCAAGCTGAGCAACGAGCTGCGCTTCGTGCTGATCACTTCCACCGCGAGCCTGGCACCGTTTGCCCTGGCGCCGGCGGACGCCGTGGCCACCGAAGTTCCGGGCCTCAAGCTCAAAGTGGTCAAGTCGGCCTTTCCCAAGTGCGCCCGTTGCTGGCACTGCCGTGAAGACGTTGGCGTAAACCCTGAGCATCCGGAAATCTGTGGTCGTTGTGTCGACAACATCAGCGGTGCTGGCGAGGTTCGCCACTATGCCTAATGCAGCCAGTCGTTTCGGACGTCTGGGCTGGCTCGTACTGAGCGTGCTGGTCCTGGTCATTGACCAGGTCAGCAAGGCTCACTTCGAGGGCTCCCTGGAAATGTTCCAGCAAATCGTGGTGATCCCGGATTACTTCAGCTGGACCCTGGCCTACAACACCGGCGCAGCCTTCAGCTTCCTCGCTGACAGTGGCGGCTGGCAGCGTTGGCTGTTTGCCCTGATCGCCGTGGTGGTCAGTGCGGTGCTGGTGGTCTGGCTCAAGCGCCTGGGCCGCGATGAGACCTGGCTGGCCATTGCCTTGGCCCTGGTGCTGGGCGGTGCGCTGGGTAACCTCTACGACCGCATTGCCCTGGGTCATGTGATCGACTTCATCCTCGTGCACTGGCAGAACCGTTGGTACTTCCCTGCGTTCAACTTCGCCGACAGTGCTATCACCGTCGGTGCAATCATGCTGGCGCTGGATATGTTCAAAAGTAAGAAAACCGGAGAGACCGTCAATGACTGATCAGGTATTGGCTGAGCAACGCATCGGCCAGAACACGGAAGTCACTTTGCATTTCGCACTGCGCCTGGAGAACGGCGATACGGTCGACAGCACGTTCGACAAAGCCCCGGCGACCTTCAAGGTCGGCGACGGTAACCTGCTGCCGGGTTTCGAAGCGGCACTGTTCGGTTTCAAGGCGGGTGACAAACGCACCCTGCAGATCCTGCCGGAAAACGCCTTCGGCCAGCCCAACCCGCAAAACGTACAGATCATCCCGCGTTCGCAGTTCCAGAACATGGACCTGTCGGAAGGCCTGCTGGTGATTTTCAACGATGCGGCGAATACCGAGCTGCCGGGTGTGGTCAAGGCCTTCGACGACGCGCAAGTGACCATCGACTTCAATCACCCGTTGGCCGGTAAAACCTTGACGTTTGATGTTGAAATCATCGACGTTAAAGCGATCTGACTGACGAAGCCGGTTCCTGTGGGTGCGGGCTTGTGTGGGAACTGGCTTGCCTGCGATTGCATCACCTCGGTGTGTGCCTGATGCACCGAGTTGGCTGCATTGCGGGCAAGCCCATCTCCCACAAAGGCTCGTTCTTACTAGAGCTGAGTTGATCCAATTTCTTGCATTGCAAGACACGAGGCACAGCATGCAAATCAAACTCGCCAACCCCCGTGGCTTCTGCGCCGGCGTGGACCGGGCGATCGAAATCGTCAATCGCGCCCTGGAAGTCTTCGGCCCGCCGATCTACGTGCGTCATGAAGTCGTCCACAACAAGTTCGTGGTCGAAGACCTGCGTGCCCGCGGCGCCATTTTTGTCGAAGAACTGGACCAGGTGCCGGACGACGTTATCGTTATCTTCAGTGCCCATGGCGTTTCCCAGGCTGTGCGTACCGAGGCGGCAGGCCGTGGTCTTAAAGTATTCGATGCAACGTGCCCGCTGGTTACCAAGGTCCATATTGAAGTCGCGCGCTATAGCCGTGATGGCCGTGAATGCATCCTGATCGGCCACGCTGGCCACCCGGAAGTTGAAGGCACCATGGGCCAGTACGATGCCAGCAACGGTGGCGCCATCTACCTGGTGGAAGACGAAAAAGACGTTGCCAACCTTCAGGTGCAAAACCCCGATCGCCTGGCCTTCGTGACCCAGACCACCTTGTCCATGGACGACACCAGCCGCGTGATCGATGCCCTGCGCAGCCGGTTCCCTGCCATCGGTGGCCCGCGCAAGGACGACATCTGCTACGCCACGCAAAATCGCCAGGATGCGGTCAAGCAACTGGCCGATGAGTGCGATGTGGTTCTGGTGGTCGGCAGCCCTAACAGCTCCAACTCCAACCGCCTGCGCGAGCTGGCTGAGCGCATGGCGACCCCGGCGTACCTGATCGATGGTGCCGAAGATATGCAGCGCAGCTGGTTCGAGGGTGTCGAACGTATCGGTATTACCGCAGGCGCATCGGCGCCGGAAGTGCTGGTGCGCGGGGTTATCCAGCAATTGCACGCCTGGGGTGCCACCGGCGCCGATGAACTGGCTGGGCGCGAAGAGAACATCACTTTCTCCATGCCCAAGGAGCTGCGGGTTCGCTCGTTGCTCTGAGCGCCGGGGTGGCGGAATAGCTCCGGCACAATGCCTGCTCGGCTCTATCGCTGCGCAGGCTTATGCGCCCGCTGGGCGCCAGCACCACCTGGTGCAGGCTTTGCGCCGGGTCCTTGGTGCACACATGCACAGTGCCAGCACGAAAACCGCCTCCTGAAAACACCGGTTCGCCCAACCCGCTGAAGCGAACCAGGCTCTTGACCGGCCCATTGCCGACAATCGGTACGCGCCCGCTACCCTGGCGTTCCAGCAGCACCGGATTGTTCTCGTCCAGATGGCCGCGTCCGCTGATATCCACGATTACCCGCCAACCCCGGCTCCAATCATCGTCCAGTGCGTGAATGACCACCGCCCGATTGCGCGCGATGGCTTCCGTGCGCGCAAAGCGAAGCCCGCTCGCCAGTGATTGCGCCGCACTGTGGCGCCGCTGTGATTCAAGCAGGTGCTTGAAATTGGGCACTGCCAGGTGCGCCAGGATGCCGCTCAGCATCAGTGCGAGTAGCAACTCGATCAAGGTAAAACCGCGTTGATCCATGGCTCGTCCCTCCGTGGACGTGGGGTGTTATCGGGTTGAGACATAGGTATAGCGCCCAGGTCGGGGTACCGAATGATGGCCCTTATGTCCAAAGTATTTCCCTTTGTTCCGGGAGCGGCACGGGCGAAAAACCGGCGCTAGTCTTGGGCCGTACCGCAGGCGTCGCCTGCTTTTTTTCGACCTTCGACACGGATGACGACGGTAATGCTTGCTTGCCCGAACACTTGTTTTCGCCACCCTTTGCCCCGGCAACAAATCGGCATGACGTTGATCGAGGTGCTGGTAGCGGTGCTGATTCTCGCCGTTGGCCTGTCCGGTGCGGCAGTGCTCCAGCTCAATGCCCTCAAGTACACCGACAGCTCGCGGATGGTGAGTCAGGCCAGTTTCATCGCCTACGACATGCTCGACCGAATCCGCGCCAACCCTGGGGCTGACTACTCATGGGCGCGAGCCGAAAGGGCTGTGAGCAGTACCGCAACCAGCGTGCGCGACCTGGACCTGCACGATTTCGAGACGAATATCCTCGGTTTTGCCGGAGAGAGCGCCAAAGGATCGGTCACCATCAGTGCAAATGAGGTGACCGTCAGCATCAGTTGGGATAACAGCCGGGGTACGAGCACCCCCGGTGCGCGGGAAACTTTTACCCTCACCAGCCGTATTGGCAGTGAGTCGCGGGTGGGGCAATGAGAGCGCTGGCTCGGGGTTTCAGCCTGATGGAGTTGCTGTTGGCGCTGGTCGTCGGGCTGGTACTGGTGCTTGGGGTCAGCCAGGTATGGATCAGCTCACGAACGACCCACGCCAGCCAGCAGGCGGCCACATTACTGCAGGATGATGCGCGGTTTGTGCTGGGCAAGATGATCCAGGACATTCGCCAGGCGGGCATGTTTGGCTGTTTGGCTCCGGCTTTTATCGAAAACGCGCCTGCGGCCTTTGATCGGCCTGTCGGCTGGAGTGACGGGGGCAGCTCAATGTCATTGGTGCTGGTCATCGCCGATGTTGGCGATGAAGGCGGCAAGCCTGACTGGACGGTGCTGTCCGACTGCACCGGGGCCGCTCAGGCCTACGCCGGCAGTTCACCGCCTCCGGCGCCTGGGCAGATGCGTTTGGCGATACGTCAACGTACCTACACCTTCGAGACGGGACAGTTAAAGGTGAGCACGCTCGCCGCGCCGGCCAAGGCGGTGCTGGTGGAAAACGTACAGGCGTTCGATATCAGTTTCGGCGTGGCGGCCAAGCCGGAATCGGCCCAGGTGGTGCGCTACGACACCCGCCCGGCGGACGAGTCCTTGATCCGCAGTGTGCGCATCCGCCTGGCGCTGCAGGACCCCACGGGCCTGGTCAGGGATCAAACCTACAGCGTTGTCGCGGCGCTGCGCAACCGTCTGGGGTAGGGCGATCATGACGCTTGGCGAGGGTGTGTTTTCGCGGCAGAGGGGCATGGTCCTGCTGATCAGCCTGGTGTTCCTGCTGCTGCTGTCGCTGATTGGCCTGTCGTCGATACAGGGAGCGGTGGCCCAGCAAAAGATCGCCGGCAGCCTCTGGCATGGCAACCAATCATTTCAGCATGCAGAAAGCGGCTTGAGGCTGGGGGAATCGACCATCCAGCGGGCATCAGCGACGCTGCCGTTATGCCAGTCAGTCATGACCTGCGCACCGCCGAACGAAGCGTATTCGGTAATCGGCGCCGGTACCCATCCTGTCTCGGCGGTGACCTGGGTTGCCTTCAAGGGCGGCCTTTATGGCGTGCAGTCCCTGGGACCTGGTGTGGGGCTGGCGAATTTGCCGCCGCAAACCCCGGCGATGGTGTACCGGGTGACAGCGGTCGGGTTCAGTGGCCAAGCGCGTACGGTGCTGGAGAGCGTCTATGCGCGGGTGGAAGAGGAGGGCGGCGCGCGGTTTCGGCGCGTGTCATGGCGGCAACTTCAATAAGGAGAGCGGTGGGATGGGCATGGACAGTCGAGGTTTTACCCTGATCGAGTTACTGATCGCCGTGGCGATCATCGCATGTCTGGCCGGGATCGCTTACCCCGGTTACACCGGCCATGTAAAAAAGGTCTACCGCGCGCAGATCGTTGCGCTGCTGACGGAACAGGCCCAGCACCTGGAACGTTTTTATACGAGGAACGGTACTTTTATTGATGCCAGTGGCGTCAGTGCGGGCGATGATCGCTATAGAATCACCGCTGCATTGAACCCTCAGGACTTCTACCTGGTGGCGACGCCTGTCGCCGACTCGGTGATGGCCGGCGACCCTTGCGGCGACTTCAGCCTGACCAGCACCGGTGTTCGGGACAATCCGGGCGCGGCATCGGATATGTCGCGTCAGGCGTGCTGGGGGCAATGATGAGGAAGCTGGATGATTGGGCGCCAAGCGCGCTTGTTCCTATTTATCGGCTGGATCGAATAATGGCTAAGCAAGAGCAAGTGGTGATCGTCGGTGGCGGAGTCATCGGCCTGTTGACGGCGTATAACCTGGCGACCCAGGGGCGGGCGGTGGTGCTGCTGGAGCGCGCAGGTGTGGGGCAGGAGTCGTCCTGGGCGGGTGGTGGCATTGTGTCGCCCCTGTATCCGTGGCGCTACAGTCCGGCCGTCACTGCGCTGGCCCATTGGTCCCAGGATTTTTACCCGCAACTGGCGGAGCGCCTGTATGCCGATACGGGCGTTGACCCGCAGGTTCACACCACGGGTTTGTACTGGCTGGACCTGGACGATGAAGCCGAGGCGCTGGCCTGGGCGGCCCGTGAAGGCAGGCCCTTGAGCAAGGTGGACGTGTCGGCCGTCCACGATGCGGTTCCGGTGCTGGGGAGCGGGTACGCCCAGGCGATCTATATGGCGAATGTGGCCAATGTGCGCAACCCGCGCCTGGTCAAATCCCTCAAGGCTGCGCTATTGGCGTTGCCGGCCGTGACCCTTCATGAGCAGTGCGAAGTGACCGGGTTTATTCTAAACGGTGGCGATGTGGTGGGTGTGGATACCGCCGATGGCCCGATTACGGGGGGGCAGGTTGTTCTGGCGGCGGGGGCGTGGAGCGGTGAGTTGTTGGGTACGCTGGGCCTGGCGTTGCCGGTAGAACCGGTCAAGGGCCAGATGATCCTGTACAAGTGCGCTTCGGACTTTCTCTCGAGCATGGTCCTGGCCAAGGGGCGTTATGCAATTCCCCGACGCGACGGGCACATCCTGATTGGCAGTACCCTGGAGCATGAGGGCTTCGACAAGACGCCTACAGAGACCGCATTGGAGAGCCTGAAGGCCTCGGCTGTGGAGCTGATTCCTGCCCTGGCGGACGCGCAGGTCGTGGGACATTGGGCCGGCTTGCGGCCCGGCTCGCCGGAAGGCATCCCCTATATCGGCAGGGTGCCCGGCTTCAACGGGCTGTGGCTCAACTGCGGGCATTACCGCAACGGCCTGGTCCTGGCGCCGGCGTCCTGCCAGTTATTGGCCGATTTGCTGCTGGGGCGTGCACCGGTTATCGACTCGGCGCCGTACGCACCCGAAGGTCGGATCAGCGCTGGATAGATTTCGGGCCTTGCTCCAGGTGCGCCTGAGTGCAGTACCACGCCTCTTGCGAGCGTAGGGCACGATCCTGGGGTAGGTGTACGCCGCAGTGGGCACAGCGCACCATCAACGCGGCGCCGGGTTCGCTGGCACGTTGCTGTTTGGCGGCCGGGCTTTTGAATTTGCGCCAGAACCATACCGCAGCGGCAATAACGGCAATCCAGAACAGAAGACGAAGCATGATAGGCGGTTTCTCGACAGGGAATGCGCCAGTTTAGCCAAGGACATGGCGGGCGCACAGAGCAATAATGCTGAGCCACAAAAAAGGGAGCCTCGAGGGGCTCCCTTTTGCGTTGCGCCGACTGATCAGTCGAACAGACCGAACGTCATGTAGCTGAACCACGAGCGGTCCTGGTTGTTGCCCAGGGCCTGCGGTTCCTGTTCTTCGATCACGTCGCCGTTTTCGTCGTGCGGCTTGAGGTCCGAAGGAATCGCGTCCTTGGCGTCCTGGAACTGCTTGAGCACGTCCTGGTTGGCGCGGGTTTCGCCCGGCGGCAACGGTGGGCGGGACTCGATCAGGCCCAGGGTGTACTTGCTCAGCCACGAACGGTTGTCTGCTTCGGCAACCTGAGGCACGAACTGGCCGTCTTTCAGGCTAGGGTGATCCGGGTAGTTGAGCTTGAGGGTTTCCAGGCTGGTAGCGGCCAGTTCGTCCAGGTGCAGACGCTGGTAAGCCTCGGTCATCACGGCCAGGCCGTCACCCACCGAAGGGGTTTCCTGGAAGTTCTCTACGACATAACGGCCACGGTTGGCGGCTGCCACATATGCCTGACGGGTCAGGTAGTAGTGGGCCACGTGGATTTCGTAGGAAGCCAGCAGGTTGCGCAGGTAGATCATGCGCTGCTTGGCGTCCGGCGCATAGCGGCTGTTGGGGTAGCGGCTGGTCAGCTGGGCGAACTCGTTGTAGGAGTCGCGGGCGGCGCCGGGGTCGCGCTTGGTCATGTCCAGCGGCAGGAAGCGCGCCAGCAGGCCCACGTCCTGGTCGAACGAGGTCAGGCCCTTCATGTAGTAGGCGTAATCCACGTTCGGGTGTTGCGGATGCAGGCGGATGAAGCGCTCGGCGGCGGACTTGGCGGCTTCCGGCTCGGCGTTCTTGTAGTTGGCGTAGATCAGCTCAAGCTGGGCCTGGTCGGCGTAGCGCCCGAACGGATAGCGCGACTCCAGTGCCTTCAGCTTCGCTGTGGCGCTGGTGTAGCTATTATTGTCCAAGTCTTTCTGAGCCAGTTGGTACAGCTCGACTTCGCTCAGGTTTTCGTCGACGACTTCCTTTGTTGACGAGCAAGCAGCAGTCATGGCGAGGATGGCGATCAGCAGCAGGTGTTTCACTTGCATGGCGGCTTGCGTCCCTATGACGGCCGCTGTCTTGGGCGGGGCCGTCCTGTTATGATGAGCGCCCCGTTGAAAGCCTCGGGGCAAAAGACGCCGTATTTAACCACAAGCGCGCAGCCGAAACCAAAGGCTGTGCCACGCCTAGTCTGAGCATGTCCGATAAAATTGAACTTCGCGCAGAGGTGCCGTCCGAATTGGGCGGCCAACGCCTCGATCAAGTCGCCGCACAATTATTCGCTGAGCACTCGCGCTCGCGCCTTTCCGCCTGGATCAAAGACGGCCGCCTGACTGTGGATGGAGCGGTTATCCGCCCGCGAGACATAGTCCATGGCGGTGCGATTCTTGAGCTGACTGCCGAGCAGGAAGCCCAGGGAGAATGGGTCGCCCAGGACATCGAGCTGGATATCGTCTACGAAGACGACGACATCCTGGTCATCAACAAACCCGCGGGCCTGGTGGTTCACCCGGCGGCCGGGCACGCTGATGGCACCTTGCTCAATGCCCTGTTGCACCACATCCCCGACATCATCAATGTGCCGCGCTGCGGCATCGTGCACCGTCTGGACAAGGACACCACCGGTCTGATGGTGGTGGCCAAGACCATTCAGGCTCAGACGCAACTGGTTACTCAGTTGCAGAGCCGCAGCGTCAGCCGTATCTACGAGTGCATCGTGATCGGTGTGGTCGTGGCCGGTGGCAAGATCAACGCCCCTATCGGTCGCCATGGCCAGCAGCGCCAGCGCATGGCGGTGATGGAAGGTGGCAAGCAGGCAGTGAGCCACTACCGTGTGCTGGAGCGTTTTCGTTCCCACACCCATGTGCGGGTCAAGCTGGAAACCGGCCGTACCCACCAGATTCGCGTGCACATGGCCCACATCAACTTCCCGTTGGTCGGCGATCCTGCCTACGGAGGGCGCTTCCGCATTCCGCCCGCGGCCAGCCAGACCATGGTCGAATCGCTCAAAACGTTCCCGCGCCAGGCGTTGCATGCACGCTTTCTGGAGCTGGATCATCCGACGAGCGGTAAGCGCATGAGCTGGGAATCGCCACTTCCGGACGATTTTGTCTGGTTGCTGTCGCTGCTCAAGCAGGATCGCGAGGCGTTTGTCGGATGAATGACTGGCTGATTCCTGACTGGCCCGCGCCAGACGGGGTGAAAGCCTGCGTAACTACCCGTACGGGCGGCGTCAGCCTGGCGCCGTTCGATAGCCTCAACCTGGGCGATCACGTCGAGGACAACCTTGAGGCTGTTCTTGAGAATCGCCGTCGTCTTTCCGATGCCTTCCATATTCAACCGGCCTGGCTGCGCCAAGTGCACGGCGTGTGCGTGGTCGAGGCCGACCCTGGTCGCACGGCTGAAGCCGATGGCAGCTGGACCAGCACCCCCGGCATCGCCTGCACCGCGATGACCGCCGATTGCCTGCCTGCGTTGTTCTGCAACCGTGCCGGTACCCGCGTCGCGGCTGCCCATGCCGGTTGGCGTGGCTTGGCGGCGGGTGTCCTGGAAGCCGCCGTTGAAAGCCTTGAGGCCGAGCCCGCCGATGTGCTGGTCTGGCTGGGGCCGGCGATCGGTCCGCAAGCCTTTGAAGTCGGCCCTGAAGTGCGCGAAGCCTTCGTGCAGCAACTGCCGGTCACCGCCCAAGCCTTTGTGCCGAGCCGCAACCCGGGCAAGTTCATGGCCGATATCTACCAGTTGGCGCGCCTGCGTCTGGCTGCGCGGGGTGTCATGGCGGTCTATGGTGGCGGTCTCTGCACTGTCACCGACCCACGCTTCTTTTCTTACCGTCGCAGCCCGCGCACCGGTCGATTCGCCTCGCTTATCTGGCTGGAACGCTAAACTCTCCTGATCTGGGTCAATGCTGATCCATATCAACCGCCGCTCGCTTGAATCTTCCAGAATCCCCCCCATCTACAGGGGTATCTGGCAGGTTTCTTCATTCAGGATGTGTTTATAGCTCCGGCCTGCTCAAAAGGAAGGTGACTAATGCGTATTGATCGTTTAACCAGCAAATTACAGTTGGCCTTATCGGACTCCCAATCGTTGGCAGTGGGGCTCGACCATCCGGCCATCGAGCCTGCGCACTTGATGCAGGCGCTTCTGGAGCAGCAAGGTGGTTCTATCAAGCCCTTGCTGATGCAGGTGGGCTTCGATGTCAGCAGCCTGCGCAAAGAGTTGAGTAAAGAACTCGACCAATTGCCAAAAATCCAGAACCCGACCGGCGACGTGAATATGTCCCAGGACCTGGCTCGCCTGCTGAATCAGGCCGATCGCCTGGCCCAGCAAAAGGGTGACCAGTTCATCTCCAGCGAGCTGGTGCTGCTCGCCGCCATGGATGAAAACAGCAAACTCGGCAAGTTGTTGCTGGGCCAGGGGGTGAGCAAGAAAGCCCTGGAAAACGCGATCAACAACCTGCGGGGCGGCGACGCGGTAAACGACCCTAACCACGAGGAGTCGCGCCAGGCCCTGGACAAGTACACCGTCGACCTGACCAAACGCGCCGAAGAAGGCAAGCTTGACCCAGTGATCGGCCGTGACGATGAGATTCGCCGCACCATCCAGGTCCTGCAGCGTCGCACCAAGAACAACCCGGTGCTGATCGGTGAGCCCGGTGTGGGTAAAACCGCGATTGCCGAAGGCCTGGCCCAGCGCATTATTAATGGTGAAGTGCCGGACGGCCTCAAAGGCAAGCGCCTGCTGTCCCTGGATATGGGCTCTCTGATCGCCGGTGCCAAGTTCCGCGGCGAGTTCGAAGAGCGCCTCAAATCCCTGCTTAATGAGCTGTCGAAGCAGGAAGGGCAGGTCATTCTGTTTATCGACGAACTGCACACCATGGTCGGCGCCGGTAAAGGCGAGGGCTCCATGGACGCCGGCAACATGCTCAAGCCCGCGTTGGCTCGGGGTGAGCTGCACTGCGTTGGTGCTACCACGCTTAACGAATATCGCCAGTACATTGAAAAGGACGCGGCGCTTGAACGTCGCTTCCAGAAAGTCCTGGTGGAAGAGCCGAGTGAAGAAGACACCATCGCCATTCTGCGTGGTTTGAAAGAGCGCTACGAGGTCCACCATAAGGTGGCGATCACTGACGGCGCGATCATAGCTGCGGCCAAATTGAGCCATCGCTATATCACCGACCGTCAATTGCCGGACAAGGCCATCGACTTGATCGACGAGGCGGCCAGCCGCATTCGTATGGAAATCGATTCCAAGCCGGAGGTGCTCGACCGCCTGGATCGGCGCCTGATTCAACTGAAAGTCGAATCCCAGGCCCTGAAGAAAGAAGAGGACGACGCGGCGAAGAAGCGCCTGGAAAAACTCCAGGAAGAAATCCTGCGCCTGGAGCGTGAATATTCGGACCTCGAAGAAATCTGGACCTCGGAAAAAGCCGAAGTGCAGGGTTCCGCCCAGATCCAGCAAAAGATCGAGCAGTCGCGTCAGGAGTTGGAAACAGCGCGCCGTAAAGGCGACCTGAACCGCATGGCCGAGTTGCAGTACGGGGTGATCCCGGACCTGGAGCGCAGCCTGCAGATGGTTGACCAGCACGGTCATAGCGAAAACCAGCTGCTGCGCAGCAAGGTGACCGAGGAAGAAATTGCCGAAGTCGTCTCGAAGTGGACCGGCATTCCTGTGTCGAAAATGCTCGAAGGCGAGCGCGATAAGCTGCTGAAGATGGAGCACCTGCTGCACCAGCGCGTGATCGGCCAGGAAGAGGCGGTCGTGGCGGTGTCCAATGCGGTACGGCGTTCCCGGGCCGGTTTGTCCGATCCCAACCGTCCGAGCGGCTCGTTCATGTTCCTCGGCCCGACCGGCGTGGGTAAGACCGAGTTGTGCAAGGCGCTGGCCGAATTCCTCTTTGATACTGAAGAGGCCATGGTGCGGATCGATATGTCCGAATTCATGGAGAAGCATTCGGTGGCTCGCCTGATCGGTGCTCCACCCGGCTACGTGGGCTACGAGGAGGGTGGTTACCTGACCGAAGCCGTGCGGCGCAAGCCTTACTCGGTGATCCTGCTGGATGAGGTCGAGAAGGCTCACCCGGATGTGTTCAACATCTTGCTGCAAGTGCTGGAAGATGGTCGATTGACAGACAGTCACGGGCGCACCGTGGATTTCCGCAACACGGTGATCGTGATGACCTCCAACCTGGGCTCGACGCAGATCCAGGAGCTGGTGGGCGATCGTGAGGCCCAGCGCGCGGCGGTAATGGATGCGCTGACCAGTCACTTCCGTCCGGAATTCATCAACCGGGTCGATGAAGTGGTGATTTTCGAGCCATTGGCACGGGATCAGATCGCGGGCATCACCGAGATCCAGTTGGGCCGCCTGCGTGCTCGCCTGGCCGAGCGCGAGTTGTCGCTGGTGCTGAGTCGCGAGGCGTTGGACAAGCTGATCGCGGTTGGTTACGACCCAGTGTATGGCGCGCGGCCATTGAAGCGTGCGATCCAGCGCTGGATCGAGAACCCGCTGGCGCAGTTGATTCTGTCGGGCAGCTTCATGCCGGGTAGCAGCGTTGAGGCGACTGTGGAAAACGACGAAATCGTCTTTCACTGAGTTCGGACGGCATAGCAAAAACAGAAGGCCCCGCATTGCGGGGTCTTTTTTTTCGATAGGGCGTTGAACTGTAAGGCAAAGGCTTGTAAAGTGCGCCCCGCAGCAACGTCAGCCCACGGGTTTCTTCTCCCCAAGAAGAAATCAGAAAGAAGCGCAAATCATTGTCTTAAAAGCAATTTAAAGGGTTGACAGGGGTTTTTAAGATTGTAGAATAGCGCGCCTCAGAGACGCTAACGTAGTGATACGGACAGGGTCGAAGAGAAGGTTTCACCGCAGTAAACATGCTTTGAAATAAGTAGTACTTTGAAATATGTAGTTCCGTGATAGCTCAGTCGGTAGAGCAAATGACTGTTAATCATTGGGTCCCAGGTTCGAGTCCTGGTCACGGAGCCAATTTCAAACCGGGGTATAGCGCAGTCCGGTAGCGCGCCTGCTTTGGGAGCAGGATGTCGGGAGTTCGAATCCCCCTACCCCGACCATATTTGGGTCGTTAGCTCAGTTGGTAGAGCAGTTGGCTTTTAACCAATTGGTCGTAGGTTCGAATCCCACACGACCCACCATTTTTGAGACCAGTTAACGCTGGAATCGAATCTTAAGATCAGAGGCCAAAAGCACTGATCGAAGAAGGCGACTGAAAGGTCGCCTTTTTATTACCGGGGTATAGCGCAGTCCGGTAGCGCGCCTGCTTTGGGAGCAGGATGTCAGGAGTTCGAATCCCCTTACCCCGACCATATTAAAAATCCTCGTATCGAAAGATACGGGGATTTTTTTTGCTTGCTGAAATATTAAAGGCGCCGCCGCAGGGCAAATGTGGGAGCGGCGGTGCGACGCTTGCTCCCACATGGGGTATGTGTGGTCAGTGAAGCTTGAGGCGCGGTTCAGTCCCGCGTCCAATCCTGCTCCCCAGCATCAGCATCGCCGTACGGAAGAAACCGTACAGCGCCATCTGGTGCATGCGGTACAGCGACACATAGAACATCCGCGCCAGCCAACCCTCCAGCATCACGCTGCCGGTCAGGTTGCCCATCAGGTTACCCACTGCCGAGAAGCGCGACAGCGAGATCAGCGAGCCGTAGTCAGTATATGTGTAGGTTGGCAGCGCCTTGCCTTCGATCCGCAGTTTCAGTGACTTGGCCAGCAATGACGCTTGCTGATGAGCGGCCTGGGCCCGTGGCGGCACATTACGGTCAGTGCCCGGTTGCGGGCAGGCGGCGCAATCGCCGAAGGCAAAGATGTTTTCGTCACGGGTGGTTTGCAGCGTCGGCAGCACTTGCAACTGGTGGATGCGGTTGGTTTCCAGCCCATCGATATCCTTGAGGAACGCTGGTGCGCGAATCCCGGCGGCCCAGACTTTCAAACTGGCTGGAATGACCTGGCCGCTGCTGGTGATCAGTGCGTCGGCGGTCACTTCGCTGACGGCCGAGTTGGTCAGCACGGTCACGCCGAGTTTCTCCAGGGTTTTATGTACAGGCCCGCCGATACGCTCCGGCAGGGCGGGCAATACCCGTGGCCCGGCTTCGATGAGGGTGATGTGCATGTTTTCCGGCTTGATGCGGTCCAGGCCATAGGCTGCCAGTTCATGGGCGGCGTTATGCAGCTCGGCGGCCAGTTCAACGCCGGTTGCGCCAGCGCCAACGATGGCGACGCTGATCTTCTCCACCACATCGGTCTGCCCGGCATGGGCACGCAGGTAGTGGTTGAGCAGTTGCTGGTGGAAGCGTTCGGCCTGCTTGCGCGTGTCGAGGAACAGGCAGTGCTGCGCCGCACCCTCGGTGCCGAAATCGTTGGTGGTGCTGCCGACCGCGATCACCAGGCTGTCATAACCCAACACGCGCGCGGGCACCAGCTCGCGACCTTCTTCGTCGAGGGTGGCGGCCAGCTGGATTTTCTTTTGCTCGCGGTCAAGCCCGCTCATGCGCCCCAGTTGGAACTCGAAGTGGTTCCATTTGGCCTGGGCGACATAATTGAGTTCATCTTCCGAAGAGTTCAGCGACCCGGCGGCCACTTCGTGCAGCAGGGGCTTCCAGATGTGGGTCAAGTTGGTGTCGACCAGCGTGACGCTGGCAACACCGCGCTTGCCCAGAGTCTTACCCAGGCGGGTAGCCAACTCCAGGCCGCCGGCGCCGCCGCCGACGATAATAATACGATGGGTCATGGGGGTATCTCGCAAGGCTAAAAGAAATCGGAGCAGTTACCCTCGCGAGCGCCAGGCAGCTCATAGCGTCAGGTAACTCAAAAGGCGGCTCAGCAGGCCGAGCCCGATCACCACCACCAGCACCACACAGAGGAGCAGCCAGGGCCGGAAAGGCTTGCGCTCGACTTTGTTCTGGGAGAGTTGCAGGTACTCTTCGACATGCTGTTGGTCATCGGGGTTCAGGCGGCTGGTCATATAAGGCCTCGTCAGCTAGACGTTGCAGAAGGGCGCCACGTTACAGATCGTGGGGATCAGAGGCTGATGCCCACGTCGAACACTATGCTGCGACCCAGGTTGTTGCGCAAGAAATCCGGTGCGTCCGGGTGGGCGAACAGCACCCGCGCGAACGTCGGCCCCACCAGCGACAGCGAGCGCCAGCCCTGGCGCAGGTATTCGGTGGGCGGTGGAAAGTGACTGTTGAGGTCAAGCACTTCGCGCTTGAGGCTGGCGAAGGCGACGATATCCAGTTCGCCCAGGTCCATCCCACGCTCTTTATAGTTGTGTGCCTTTTTGCGCAGCGTAGGCGCCAGGCGCAGCAAAAATTCATGAGCGGGGATGCGTCGCGGCTTGGCTTCGCGCCGCACCAGTTGGCTCAGGGAGAACGCATTGCGTCGGCGCAGCAATTCGTCGCGCCATTCATCATTAAGGCGCCGGCCTTCATCCAATACGAAAAACACCTCGAAACTGGCATCACGGAACAGCACATCGGGTGGCTCTTGCCCGGCGGCATGAAACTCCTCGGCGCGGTAGGGCACATTCAAGCCTTGCAGCAGGCGCTGGCAGACCCAACGCTCACGCTCCCATTTGCGGGCATTGGACAGGAACGCATTGGCTTGTTCGGCCGCTACGGTGAGCAGGCGCAAATAATCTGAGTCATCCATGCTTGCAGCTTAGCGTCCAAATGATGACCACAGGAAGATCCGCACCCAAAGCCCGGGTGTAAACTGGCCTTTCAAGCGTGGATCCCCCTATGAGGAGTGTGCAGTGAAGTTTTTCGTGATGCTGTTCCTGAGCCTTTTACCGGTATGGGCCCAGGCTGTTGAAGTGGGGGAGCGCCTTGTTCCCTGGACCTTGCTCGATCAATTCGACCAGGCCTACACCCTGGATAACCAGGCGCAGGTTCTATTGGTCGCGCGCGGCATGGACGCCGCCAAGCTGGTCGACGCGGCGTTGCAGGGGCAAGCCAAGGGCTATCTCGAAGCACGGCATGCGGTGTTCGTCGCTGACATCCAGCGCATGCCTCGATTGATCGCCAAAATGTTCGCGGTGCCGGCCATGCAGTCCTACCACTACCGGATCATGCTGGATCGTGACGCGCGCGTCGCTCCGCGCTATCCCGGGCCTGTGGATAAAGTGCTGTGGTTGCAACTGGATAACGGCAAGCTGGTTGCCGAGCGTGAATATGGCACCGCCGCCGAACTGCGTGAGGCTCTGGAGCAGGTGAAGCCGTGATCAGCGCCGCCGTGCTGGCGCCGCAAACTCTGGGTGTCGGCTGGCTGTTGTATGCGCCGGTGGTGATCTGGGCAATGCTGCGTTCGCCTTGGGTCGAGTTGTTTGCCGACCGGCGGCGCCAGCATTTGCTCTTCGGTACGGTGTTCGCACTGTTTATGTTGTGGCTGGTACGGCGGGATTTCGACACCGGTGTGTCCTACCATTTTATCGGCATGACCGCCGTGACCCTGCTGTTGGATTGGCCTCTGGCCGTCGTCGGAGGCTTTGCCGCTCAACTCGGGTTGGTGTTGATGGGGCGCCAGGACCTGGCGGCCGTGGGCGTCAATGGCCTGCTGCTGATCGTGCTGCCGGTGCTGGTTACCGAAGGTTGTGCGCTGGTGGTCGAGCGAGCGCGGCCACGTAATCCCTTTGTGTATATCTTCTGTTCCGGTTTTTTTGCCGCCGCGCTGTCGGCCTTGCTTTGCCTGCTGCTGGGGCTGGGGTTGCTGTGGTTCGACGGTCGTTTTGCCATGCCGGAATGGCTGGAGGATTTTGTCGGCTACCTGTGGCTGATCATCTTTCCCGAAGCCTTCATCAACGGCATGGTGATCAGCGCCCTGGTGGTGTTTTGTCCGGAATGGCTTGAGACGTTCAACCGCACGCGTTACCTCTCGGCGCCCTGGAAGGATGATGATTCATCGCGTTGACCCAAATCAAATCCTGGGTGAACGGGCGGGCCCATGCTCTGCAAAACTTAATATGAGTCACGCGGGAGCATGGATCATGAGTGTGTATGAGTGGGCACGGCAAGAGCTACGCAGAAGCCAGGACGCGGCACAGGAAATCGGTTTTGACCCAGGCTTGACGCTGCGCGCCATGCTCAGTGCGGTGGTGCAGCAGAGCAAGGGCGTACGCAGTTTCGAAGACCTGGCCGACGAGCTGCAATACCTTGCAGAGAACCTCGACGACGAGCAGGAATACGCCTTTATGCGGCCTTAATGGCGCGGCGGCAGGTCTTCGGAAAACAGCTCGTCTTCGGCGTCCGGCGCCACGGGAATCTTGTGTTCTTCAGCGGCCCAGGCACCCAGGTCGATGAGTTTGCAGCGGTCCGAGCAGAACGGTCGGTTGAGGTTGGTCGCTTTCCATTCCACGGGTGCACCGCAGGTTGGGCAGTCGACGGTCAAGGGTTGGCTCATGATCGGCCTCCACGCAAAGTAAGGTAAAAGTGGTGCAGTCGCTCGACCTCGTTGTGCAGCCAGGCAAGGTCCTTGTCATTGACCAGAACGTCATCGGCATGGCTCAGGCGGTCTTCACGGCTCGATTGGGCCTTGAGGATCGCTTGCACCTGTTGTTCGCTGATGCCGTCGCGCTGCAGGGTACGCTGAATCTGCAGCGATTGCGGCACGTCGATCACCAGGATGCGCTGGGTCATGCTGTACTGGCCGGATTCGATCAACAACGGTGACACCAGGATCGCGTAGGGCGAACGCGCGCGCGCCAAGTGGCTGCGTATCTCCTCGGCGATCAGCGGGTGCAGCAGGCCTTCGAGCCAAAGGCGCTCTTCGGGGACTTCAAAGATCAGCTTGCGCAACGCGGCGCGGTCCAATCGGCCGTCAGGCTGCAGCACGCCAGAGCCAAAGTGCTCGGCTATACGTGCCAGTGCCGGCCGGCCGGGCTCGACCACCCAGCGGGCGGCGTGGTCGGCATCTACCAGGTCAATGCCCAGGTCGATAAAGTGCTGGGCCGCCGCGCTTTTACCGCTGCCGATGCCGCCGGTGAGGCCAAGAATCCAGGGTGTTGCAACAGAAGTGGTCATCTGAAACCGACAGACTGCAAATAGAAGTCGGTTATTTGACCACCCCAGAGCAAAGCAATCCAGCCGGCAATCGCCAAATACGGACCAAACGGCATCGGCGTCGACGCCTGGGTCTTGCGCAGGCGCATCAGGATCAAGCCGCCACACACACCGACCAGCGACGATATCAACAGTGTCATCGGCAGTATTTGCCAGCCACCCCAGGCGCCGAGCAGCGCCAGTAACTTGAAGTCGCCGTAGCCCATGCCGTCCTTGCCGGTGGCCAGCTTGAACAGCCAGAACACGCTCCACAGGCTCAGGTACCCGATGATCGCGCCCCATAGGGCGTCGGGTAATGTCGTCAGCAGCCCAAAGCTGTTGACGATCAGCCCCAGCCAAAGCAATGGCAGTACCAGCACATCGGGCAGCAACTGGTGCTCCGCATCGATCAGGCTCATTCCCAGCAGCCCCCAGCTCAGCACCAGCACCGCCCCCGCTTGCCAGCCGAAGCCGAAATGCCAGGCCACCAGGCCGCAGAGCATCCCGCAGGCGAGTTCGGTGAGCGGGTAGCGCGGGCTGATGGTTCCCTGGCAATGGGCGCAACGGCCCCTGAGTATCAGGTAGCTGAGCACCGGGATGTTTTCCCACGGACGGATCGGGTGATTACAGTGCGGGCAGTGGGAGTGGGGATGCATCAGGTTGTAGGTGGGTCCCACCGGTTCGCCAGGCAAACCGAGCACTTCGTGGGCCTGGGCGCGCCATTCCCGCTCGAGCATCTTGGGCAGGCGCCACGCCAGCACATTGAGAAAACTGCCGACGATCAGCCCCAGTACAATCGCCAGCATGACGAACGTCCACGGGGTCTCGCTCAGTACCATGCTCAAAATGCACTCCCCAGCTGGAAGACCGGCAAGTACATGGCGATGACCAGTGCCCCGACGATCCCGCCCAATACCACCATGATCAGCGGTTCCATCAGGCTGGTGAGGTGATCGACCTGGTTATCCACCTCGCTCTCATAGTGGCTGGCGACCTTCTCCAGCATGTACTCCAGCGTGCCCGACTCCTCGCCGATCGCCGTCATCTGGATCGCCATGCCAGAGAACAGGCCGCTGGTGGCCATGGATTGATTCAATTGCATGCCTGTGGAGACATCGCGACGCATATGCTCGATTGCCTGTTTGAACGGATCATTGCCTACGGTTCCGGCCACCGAGTCCAGTGCTTGCAGCAGTGGTACGCCGGCGGCGAAGGTCGTGGCAAGCGTACGGGCGTAGCGGGCCACGGCTGATTTCTTCAGCAGTGTGCCTGCCAGCGGCACTTTCAACAAACCGGCATCCAGCCAGTAGTGAACACTCGGCGAGGTCCGGTAGGCCTGGCGTAGCGCCACGGTGCCTGCGCCGAGACCCAGTAGCAGCATCCACCAGGCTTGTTGCATGAATGCCGACAGGGCAATGACCTGCAAGGTGAAATCCGGCAGTTTGCCGCCCACCCCCGCAAACAGGTTCTGGAACTGCGGCACCACGTGGATCAACAGCACGCCAGTGACCAGGCCGGCGACCACCAGGACTGCGGCTGGGTAGGTCATGGCCTTTTTGATCCTGGTCTTGAGTGCTTCACTCTTTTCCCGGTGGATCGCCACACGTTCGAGCAGGGTCTCGAGCGCACCGGCCTGTTCGCCGGCAGCCACCAGGTTGCAGTACAACTCATCGAAATACCGCGGTTGCTTGCGCAATGCCTCGGCCAGGCTGTTGCCGGCGGCAATCGCTTGTTTAAGCCCTTGTACGAGCTCGCGCATGGGGCGGTTATCGAAGCCTTCGCTGATGATGTCGAAGGCCTGCAGCAGCGCAATCCCGGCCTTCAACAACGTGGCCAACTGGCGGGTGAGCAGGGTGATGTCGGCCGCTTTGATCGCTGGAGCAAGGCCTGGCAGCAGTGGAGACTTCTTGCGCACCCGACCTGGGCTGATCCCTTGCTGACGCAGCTGCGCCTTGACCAGGGCAGGGTTGTGCCCGACGACCTGGCCGGACACCTTGCGCCCTTTGCGGTTGATGCCTTCCCAGGCGTAGATCGTCGAAGCGTTGTTCATGTCACGGTTCCGCACACAGGTCGTCGAAGATTTATAGCGTAGTCAGGTGACGGATTAGGGCAGCCTGGCGATGACGGATAAAATGTCAGAATGTGCGTCTTGTACGCGATTGACTGCTTGCCCATCAGTACACTGGCGCCGCTGCAAAATACGGGGCGCAGGAAGCGCCTTGTCATGAGTTTTATTCTGGAGAGTGAATGTGATACGTCAGAAAGGCTTCACCTTGATCGAGTTGTTGATCGTCGTGGCAATCATCGGCATTTTGGCCACCATCGGCTTGCCCATGTACACCACCCACCAGGCCAAGGCCAAGTTCACCGCCGGCCTGGCTGAAATCACCGCGTTAAAGGCCGGCTATGAAGATGCCATTAACCAGGGCACCGTGCCCACCCTGGCATTGATCGGTGGTACCAGCCCCACCGCCCACTGCAGGATCGAGGTGGCAGGCGATGTGGCCACCGGTGCGGGCGCCATCAGTTGCGAAATACTCGACGCGCCGGCACTGGTGCTGGGCAAGACCATCAGCCTGACGCGCAACGCCACCACTGGCTGGAAATGCACCACCACTGCTGACCCGAAATACGCGGCTAAAGGCTGTGGCGCCGACGGGGCATAACGGCTGAACCAGCCATAGGGAAGTCGAGGCGGCCAATGGCGTTACCCCTGCAGCAACGAGGCGGTATTTTCCTGGTAGCAGTCGTTTGCCTGCTGACCTTTGGGATCTGCGCGCCGTTCAGTGGGCATGATGTACAGCGCACAATGCAGATAGCCATCGGTGTTTGCGCGGTGCTGTATGGGCTGGCGCTGACCCCGGCTGAACGTTTGGTGGATCGGCCCACGGCCTTGGGCCTGGCGCTGATCATCGGGCTGGGCCTGCTGTCTTCGGCGCGGGCCCATCAGCCATTGTGGGCGCTTACCGAAGTGGCGCTGTTTGTCAGCTGCGCGGCGATCGCCGTGGCGTTTGCCTCGCTTCGCCGCCAGGGCGGCGAGGCGCTGGACCGTACGCTGATCCTGGTGGTGGCATTGCTCTGCCTGATCAAGTCGCTCCAGTACCTGTATGCGGGCACGCTCGCGTTTACCAGCGGCGGGCACACGCTGGACCCTGATCGACTGCTGTCGGGCTTTTCCAACAAGCGCTTCTATGGCCAGTTCCAGACATTCACGCTGCCGTTGCTGGCACTGCCGTTGCTGCTGCCCACAGTCTCCCGCTCCTTGCGCGCTGCGGCGTTTGCGCTGCTGTGCGTCTGGTGGTTGATCGCAATCAGCGGCGGTACGCGCGGTACCTGGCTCGGCATGGCAGCGGCCGGAGTCGTGCTGGCGGTGCTGGGCCCGTGGGGGCGGCGATGGCTGGGTTGGCAACTGGCCGCCGTGCTGGGCGGCTTGTTGCTGTACTGGGGGGTATTCACGGTGCTGGCGGATTACCTGGGCATCCAGGTTTCCAATGCCGCCGCGGATCGCCTCACCACCACGCTGTCAGGGCGTGGCCCGATCTGGTCGCAAGGGTGGCAGATGCTGATCGAGCGCCCATGGCTGGGCTTCGGGCCGATGCATTTTGCCGATGTCGCTAACGAAATCGCCGCCCACCCCCACCAGTCCGTTTTGCAGTGGGCCTGCGAATGGGGTGTGCCGTCGGCCCTGTGCGTGATCGTCCTGGCATGGCGCGCCGGCTGGGCGACGTTCGGCGTGTTGCGCGAGCGCGCGTTGACCACCGAGCGCGCGGACCTCCTGCGGTTATGCCTGTTTGCGGGGTTGGTCGGGGCGTTGGTGCAGTCCATGGTCGACGGTGTCATCGTGATGCCCAATTCCCAGGTCTGGCTGGCGCTCGTGGTGGGTTGGCTGATGGCACTGCATGTTTGGCGTGTGCCCCCCACGGCAACGCTGCCGTTGGCCGGGTTGGCGTGGAAGGCCTTGAGTGTGTTGGCCGTTGGCCTGCTGGTATTTGTCGCGGTACGCGATGTGCCGCACTTAAAGCAAGCCCAGCAGGAGTACCTGCGCGCCGAGGGCAGGCACCTGCAACCGCGCTTTTGGGCCCAAGGGGTCATTGCCCGCTGAGGGCGCAAGTTGCCGGACGCCCGATGCGGTGCTAGCTTAAGTCCACCGCCCGTGTAGCTCAGCCGGTAGAGCAGCGCACTCGTAACGCGAAGGTCGCAGGTTCGATTCCTGTCTCGGGCACCAAGGCAACACTGTTTCAAAGGCAATGTTTTCAGATGATCCCAGAATGGTTCTGAAGGCCAGACGAGCTGGTATTTGTGCCCGCTCTTTTGTATCTGCGCAACCTTGATGACCCAGATGCATCCCCATTCCTCGATCTAAGAGAACAACATGACCACGACTGAAAAGACCCAGGAAGCACGGCACGAAGAAGCGCTTGAAAAATACCTCAAGGAATCGCCGCAGCTTAAAGAAGAGATCAAGGACCTGAGCGCCGATGATCAGCGCGACCAGATCCAGTGGGCATTCGAAGACGAGGCCGAGAGCCAGAGCCTGCAGCCTTGGGAACTGACCCTCAAGTACACCTCGACACCGGAGGAGTTCGAAGCGGCACGGCTGGTCCTGCACAAGGAAGCAGCCGAGGTGCTGGGTGTCGAATGGGAAGAGTATTGCGAGATGAATAACCTGGTCGTCTGACCCAGGCTTCTGTCGTGAGCGGGCTTGCCCCGCTCACAATAGGACTGAAGTTGGCCTCAGATACTGAGGCGCATCGACAAATCCACCGCCTTCACATCCTTGGTCATCGCGCCGATGGAGATGTAGTCCACCCCTGTTTCGGCGATGGGTAACAGGGTGCTTTCATTGATCCCGCCACTGGCCTCCAGCTTCGCCTTGCCGCCGTTCAGGCGCACGGCTTCACGCATATCCTCCAGACTCAATTCGTCGAGCATGATGATGTCGGCGCCTGCCGCCAGCGCCTCACGCAGCTCATCCAGGTTTTCCACTTCGATTTCCACCGGCTTGCCGGGTGCGATCTTGTGCGCGGCGCTGATGGCTTGGGCAATGCCCCCGCAGGCGGCGATGTGGTTTTCCTTGATCAGGAACGCGTCGTACAAACCGATGCGATGGTTGTGACAGCCACCGCAGGTCACTGCGTATTTCTGCGCCAGGCGCAGGCCCGGTAAGGTCTTGCGGGTATCCAGCAGTTTGACTTGAGTGCTGGCGACAAAATCCGCCAGGAACCGGGCGCGCGTGGCTACCCCGGACAGCAATTGCAGGAAGTTCAGCGCACAGCGTTCGCCGCTGAGCAGCGAACGCGCCGGGCCTTCGAGGTGGAACAGTACCTGGTTGGGGCTGACGCGCTCACCGTCGGTCACCTGCCAATGCACGGCGACCCTGGGGTCGAGTTGGCGAAAGACCGCGTCCACCCATGCCGTGCCGGCGACTACCGCGGCATCGCGGGTAATGATGGTGGCCGTGGCCAGCCGTTCGGCCGGGATCAATTGCGCGGTGATGTCGCCGCTGCCGATGTCTTCGAGCAGTGCGCGGCGCACGTTGGCTTCGATTTCGGCAGTGAGGTCGGCAAGACGGAGATTCGGCATAACAGGCTCCACAAACAAAGTGCCCCGATTATAGGGGCAGTGCGCGTTCGAACCCAGGCTCGCCGCTCATTTACCGCGCAATGTCAGAGTTTGCTGGCGCAACGGCCCTCATTTGCAAGATAATCTCGCGCCTTGCAATTGGCGTCATAGCTTTGACGTCCTGGCGATAACCGGTTTTCATAGGGCCCCGACGGGCCTGTAGCCGATCGTTGCCCAACTCAATACCGCCGTTTCAGGAGGCCAGGATGCACAATGACGGAAAGGTGGTGCCCATCAACAAGGCACACGCTACGCCATCGCCGCTCGCCCGCCTGCCGGTGGTATTGCTGCAGGTCCGCGACAAGGCTGCGCAACAGTTGCAGCAGGGGTTGCAGGAACTGTTCGATAATGCCGACGACACGCTGTTCGAAATGGCCGACAAGGCCCGCAGCAACGTCGATCACCATATTTTCTTTGAAGCCATGCGCGACCTGCGCCTCAAGCGCAAGAATTTCGAGCGTGTGTTCATGGAGCGGCTGTTCGAAGCCTTTGCCTGCCTGGGCCAGGCGGGGCGGGTTGAGCGTCAGTTGGTGCCGGTGGTGTCGTATGACACGACGGTAAGTACCTCCAGGGATGCCCAGGAAAAAGCCATCGCGCTTGAGGCCATGCTGGAGCGGGTACGCCACCGCGATGGCCTGGCACTGTCGCAACTGACGGCACGCTTGAGCGCGTTGCTGGGTAACCACCTGGATGAGCGCGAAAACCCTCTGGGCCCGGCGCTGCTATGCGAGTTCTTCCTGCAGGCGGGACGCAGCTTGGGCGTGGAGATCCGCGTCAAGCTGATCATGCTCAAGCTCTTTGAAAAATACGTACTCAGTGACGCCGACCAGTTGTATGGCGAAGCGAATCAGTTGCTGGTGGCGACGGGCGTGTTGCCCGAACTCAAGGTCGTGCCATCCCGTCGCCCCGGTGGGCGTGCGGCCCGTGATCAGCAGCGCGAAGAGGCGGTGCCGAACGCCGAGCAGCCCATCGATGAAACCGGCCAGGAGGCTTTCGCGGGTTTGCAGATCTTGCTCGCAGCGGTGCGCGGCGGCGTGGCGCCCACCCTGGAAGCCTGCGCCCAACCCCAGCCCATTGCCACCCGCGACCTGCTGCGCATGTTGTCCCATCTGCAGCAGTACGTGCCGACGCCTGAGTCCGAAGACGACTTCGACCTGCGTAACCAGCTTGAGCAATTGCTCACCCGGGTCAGCGTCAAAAGTGGCAAGTCACGGGTGGTAGAGGAGGCGGATGAAGACGTGATCAACCTGATCGCTATGCTGTTCGAATTTATCCTCAATGACCGCACCGTGCCGGACGCCTTCAAGCCCTTGATCGCCCGTTTGCAGATCCCAATGCTGAAGGTGGCGGTGCTGGACAAGCGTTTTTTCAGTCGCGCCAGCCACCCGGCGCGGCGCCTGCTGAACGAAATCGCCCTGGCGGCCATGAGCTGGAGCCCCCTCGATGACTACCCGCGCGACAGCCTGTACCTGCGCATCGAGCAGGTGGTGCAGCGCTTGCTCAACGAATTTGTCGAAGATCCGCTGATTTTTACCCAATTGCTCACCGAATTCAGCGCGTTCAGCGCCGATGAGCGGCGCCGCAGCGAGCTGCTTGAGCAGCACACCCGCGACGCCGAGGCGGGGCGCGTGCGCACCGAAGCCGCCCGCCAACGCGTGGCCGACGCGCTGAATCGACGGCTGCAGGGCAAGGTGTTGCCGCAGGCGGTGGTGCAGTTTCTGCAACAGGCATGGAGCCAGGTGCTGTTGCTGGCCGCCCTCCAGCACGGTGAGCAGTCGGTGCAGTGGCAGGCGGGGCTGCGTACCATGGATGAGCTGATCTGGAGCGTCAGCCTGCAGGAAGACAGCGAAGCCGGGCGCCACTTGCTCGAACAGTTGCCTGGCTTGCTCAGAGCGTTGCGTGACGGGTTGACCAGCGCCGCGTTCGACCCCTTCAGCACCCGAGACTTCTTTGTTCGCTTGCAGGCCCTGCATGTGCAGCCGGCCGAAGGCGTCGACGCGTTGATCGAAGTGCGCGAGCCCTTTGTGTTCAGCGCAGTGCCGCCCGACTCGACGGAAGGCCTGCCGGCGGATGATCCCGACTTGCTCAGGGTGCGCCAGCTGCGGATCGGAGGCTGGGTCATGTTCGAGCAGCACCAGGCCGAGGCCCTGCGCTGCAAGCTGACGGCGATCATGGCGCCGGCCAACACTTATGTCTTTGTCAGCCGCACGGGGCTCAAGGTCCTGGAGAAAAACGCCGGCCAACTGGCGCTGGCGTTCAAGCGTGGCACGCTGCATACCCTGGATGACGGGCCGCTGTTCGAGCGTGCGTTGGCGGCGGTGGTAGGTAAATTGCGTCAACTCAATCGCGGCAAGTGATCGCAACCACAGGGGCTAACGCGGCATACTGGTCACACTTTGTTTCGTTGCAAGGAACCTGTATGCAGTTGGACCCCACCAGCGGTTGGTGCCAGGGCATTCGCCATTGCCCTTCACCCAACTTCAACGAGCGCCCCGCAGGCGAAATCTCACTGTTGGTGGTGCATAACATCAGCCTGCCGCCGGCGCAGTTCGCCACCGGTAAAGTGCAGGAGTTTTTCCAGAATCGCCTGGATGTCACGGAACATCCCTACTTTGAAGGGATTGCCGACCTACGGGTCTCTGCGCATTTCCTGATTGAGCGCGATGGCACTGTGACGCAGTTTGTGTCCTGCCTCGACCGTGCCTGGCATGCCGGGGTCTCAAGCTTCGAAGGGCGTGACACCTGCAATGACTTTTCCTTGGGAATAGAGCTGGAGGGCACCGATGACCTGCCGTTCAGCGACGCCCAGTATGCGGCGCTGATCGACCTGACCCGGCAGTTGCTGGTGGCCTACCCAGGCATCACCCCACAGCGCATCTGTGGCCACAGTGATATTGCACCGGGACGCAAGACCGATCCCGGTCCCGCTTTTGATTGGAGGCGCTTTCGCAGCGCCCTGCAGGATGGAGGACACCCACGATGAGTTTTCTGGTGTTGGTGCTGGCCGTATGGATCGAGAAGTTCTCGGCCATGCGTCAGCGGTTGCAGCGCGATGGCGGTTGGTTGCGTGAATTGACCAGGCTGGAATCGAGCCCGCGCATGGGCAAGCAGCCTTGGTTGATTCTCGTTGTACTGGTGTTGTTGCCGGTAGCGTTGCTGGCACTGTTGCTGCTGGTGCTGGAACCGGTGGCCTACGGTTTATTGGCGCTGCCGGTGCACCTGCTGGTGGTGATCTACAGCCTGGGTCGTGGTGACCTATTGGCCGGGCTCGGACCGTTTCGCGATGCCTGGCGGCGTGGTGACCTGCAAGCCGCCGAGCATGTGGCCGAGCGTGATCTGGCGCTGGGTGCCGACAGTGGCGAGCAGTTGCTGGAACGTGTCCAGGCCCATCTGTTGTGGCAGGCATACCAGAGCTTCTTTGCGGTGATTTTCTGGTACTTCCTGCTGGGGCCGGTCGCCGCCTTGGCTTATCGCCTGTTGGCGCTGGCCAGTGAGCACAGCCAGAACCCGTTGGTGGCCGAGCGCGCCGGGCAATTGCGGCATGCCTTTGACTGGTTGCCGGTACGCCTGCTCGCGGCCAGCTTTGCCCTGGTGGGCAACTTCGTCGCGGTCAGCCGCGTGATGCTCCACGAGTTACTGAGCTGGGACATCAGCGCCGCGCAACTGGTGGAAAAAGTCGGCCTGGCCGCCGCCGAAATCCCGCCGCCCTTGGTGGGCGCTGACGGCATCAACAGCCTGGATCGCCTGTGGGAACTGTTGTTGCGCGCGGCGGTGCTCTGGTACGCCGGGTTTGCCATTTGGACGGTGTTGCCCTGATCCCGCGCCGGGCTGCGTAGCAGCCCCCCATTTCCACTCGTTAACTTTACGTTACAAAACTCCCTTCCAATTTGAGCTATACAGACAGAGCGCCCCATAGTGGCTTTCTGCCGCGGCCCTGCGCCTCAAATAAAAATAATAGGAAGGGAGTTCACCTGTGAAGAGCTTGCTCTATCCCGCCGTCGCGCTGATGAACCGCCTGAGCTTCGGCATGAAGTTCAGCCTGATCAGCGTGTTGTTCCTGCTGCCGATGCTGGCAACCAACTATTACCTGGTGCGCGATTCCTGGCGCGAATTCCAGGGCACCCGTGTCGAACTGCAAAGCCTCGACCTGCTTCGCAGCAGCCTGGTCCTGCGCCGTGATCTGGAAACCCTCAACAACCAGGTGCAGATCAACGCGACCCTCGGCCAGTCCGGCAAGGCCGGCGACCTCGAAGGCAAGATCGGCGCTCTGGAACAGAGCGTGCTGAACCGCCTGCTAGGCCTCAACGCCGTGGCCACCGAGCCCGAGCAAATCAGCGCCTTTGAAGGCAAGCGCGACGAGTTGATCGCCGCCTTCAAGGCCCAGCAACAGGAGCGCTCGCTGCTGAGCAAAAGCGCGCTGATCGGCAAATTGCTGAACAAGGCGCAGATGCTCAGCCAGATCATTGCCAGCCAGTCCGGCCTGAGTCGCGACCCCCAAAGCGACTTACGCCAACTCAGCGAACTGATCACCAGCGTCACCCCGCAAGTCACCCAGACCTTGGGCGAAGGTCGGGCGATGGGCGCGTACTCCCTGGGCCAGGGCTTTCTCAATTCATCGTCCAGTACCCGTTTTGACGAACTCTTGCAGCAACTGGAAAAACTCCAGGCTGAATATGGCCTGAAACTGCAGGATGCCCTCGGCTCCAGCACCGCCGCCCACGCGGCGCTCGACAACCTGGCCAAGGCCAGCCAGGCCAGCCTCAAGCAAGGCAGCGAGCTGTTTGAAGAGCAGGTGGTGATGGCCGAGACGCTCGACGCGCCCTGGCAGGGGTTCTACGACGGTGTCAGCCAGTTGATGGCTAACACCTACCAACTCGACGATGCCACCTTGACCTTCCTCGGGCAGCAGTTGCAGCAGCGCCTGGCGCAGAACCGCACGCACATGGTGGTGTTGGTTTCGGCGCTGACGGCGGTGTTTCTGCTGATCTTCTATCTGTACGCGGGCTTCTACGCCTCCACGCGCACGACGCTGCGGCGTCTGGGCGCGATGATGGACAAAGTGGCGGCCGGCGACATGACCGTCACCTTTGTCGCCCGCAGCCGAGATGAACTGGGCGACCTGGGTCAGGTATTCAATGGCACCGTGGCGAAAATCCATGACTTGATCGAGCGCGTCGGGCACACCGTCAGCCAGGTCGAACTCCAGGCCGGCCAGGTGGAAACGATCTCGGCCCAGAGCAATCAGGCGGTCTGCGGCCAGCGCACACAGATCGAGCAGGTGGCGACGGCCATGAACCAGATGTCTTCCACAGCTCTGGAAGTGGCGCGCAACGCCGCGGCGGCCGTCAGCAGTGCCCACAGCGTCAACGATGAAACCGTCAACGGCCGTGGCCTGGTGCAATCCCAACAGGGCAGCATGGCGCGGCTGGCTTCGGAGATCGACCAGTCGGTGCGGGTGATCAACCAATTGGCCACCGACAGCCAGTCCATCAGCAGCGTATTGGAGGTGATCAAAAGCATCGCCGAGCAAACCAACCTGCTGGCACTCAATGCGGCGATCGAGGCGGCGCGGGCCGGTGAGCAGGGACGCGGATTTGCCGTGGTGGCCGACGAGGTACGCACCCTGGCGCAGCGCACTCAGCATTCCACTGAAGAAATCGAGCAGATGATCGGCCGCTTGCACAGCGGGGTGGGGGCGGCGGTAAAGGCGATGGGGACCAGCCACGAAATGGCCAATGCCACGGTGGGGCAGTCAGAAAAGGTCCAGCAGGCCTTGGAAAATATCCTCGGTGCTGTCGGCATGATCGTCGATCAGAACCAACAGATCGCCGCCGCCGTCGAACAGCAGACTGCTGTCGCCCAGGATATCGACCAGAACATCGTCGAAATCAACCGGGCTGGCGAGCATGCGGCCCAGGGCGCGCATCAGACCGAAGCTGCAAGCCGCCAGCTATCCCAGCAGGTGATCGAGTTGAAGCAATTGATCGGCGCCTTTCGCGTGTAAGGCGCCGGAGTAGGACATGGCGTTGCTTGGGGTAGTGCTTATCTGGATTTTGCAGCGGATCATTTTTAGCCGCGCGAATGAGTGAGAATTTATTTCACTTAATCACAGACCGGGGAGGCACGACGATGGCCACTGCAATCGGCATCAGAGGGCGCTGTGCCCACTGCGATATCACGTTCGAGCTCAAGCCTTGGCAGTTGAATGCCATCGCCATCGAAGAACCGTTCGATTGCCCGTATTGCCAGCGGGTCCTGGAACTGAACTGCCCGCAACAGTTGCGCCTTTTCAAGGCGCTCGATCATTGGGCGCTGGTGCGCCCGAGCATGGTGGTGCTGACCAGCGTGGTGCTGATCGTGGCACTGGTGGCGGAGTGGGTAGGGCTGATCAGCCTGGTCGGGCAGTTCAACGTGTCGCTGGTGGTGCTGTTGGTGCATTTCCTGGCGTTGCGCTACGCCCGTCATCGGCAGCGGATGACCTTGAACTTGCAAGCGGTCAGTCCGGCGCTACCCGTTGAACAGATCGCGGGCATTGCGTGTAGTCGCCTCGGCCAGCAATAAGGGGCTTATGCCCATGCGCTCGGCCAGGACGATGCAGATGTCCGGCAGGTGCTCCGGGCTATTGCGCTGGCCGGGGTACATGGCCGGGGCCATATCGGGTGAATCGGTTTCCAGCACCACCGCGTCCAAGGGCAACTGCGCCAGTACCTTGTGCATGCGCAGGGCCTGGGGCCAGGTGGCCGCACCGCCCAGGCCGAGCTTGAACCCCAGCTTGATGTACTCGCGGGCTTCTTCCCGGCTGCCGGCAAACGCGTGGATGATGCCGCCGCGTGGCACACGGATGCGCTTGAGGGTGGCGATCACCGCCGCGTGGCTGCGGCGTACATGCAGCAGTGCCGGGAGCTGGAAGTCCACCGCCAGGCGCAGTTGCGCTTCGAACAGGCTTTGCTGGCGCTCGCGGTCAAGGTGTTCGAGAAAGTAATCCAGGCCGATTTCGCCCACCGCACACAGTTGCCGGTGGCCGTGCAGGCGGGTCAGCCAGTCGCCCAGTTCCGTGAGGTCGGCGGGGCGGTGCTCGTCGAGATACACCGGGTGCAGGCCGAAGGCGGCGAGCAGGTTTTCATCGGTCTGTACCAGGTCCCACAGCCGTTGCCAATTGTGCTGATACACCCCCAGTACCACCATGCGTTGCACGCCCAGCGCACGACTGCGGGCGAGGACGTCCCGGCGGTCGTTGTCGAAATCCGGGAAATCCAGGTGGGTATGGGTGTCGATCAGCTCCACGTTCACGCCTCGTGAATGCGCTGCTTGAAGGTCCGGCCGATGGCATGCACGCCCGGTTGGTAGTGCTCCTCCTCGATGGCGGCCAGGGCCAGGCGCAGGGCCGTGTCGGCAATCAACTGATGTTGCTGGGCCATGGCATTGACTGGCAATGGCAGGAAGTCCAGCAACTGCGTGTCACCAAAGGTGCCCAGGCGCAACGGTCGCGACTTGAGCGGGAAGTCATGCAGCGCGTCAAACACGCCTTGCAGCAGCACGTAGGATGTAGTCACCAGTGCGTCGGGCAAATGCCCCAGGCGATGCAGCAGTTGCTCCATCAGCTGTCGGCCACAGTCGCGGCTGAAGGCTTCGCCATGCTCGACGATCACCTCGCCGGCGAAACCTTGCAGCGCTTCACGGAAACCCGCGGCGCGCTCCTGGCTGATGCTCAGCTCTGGCCGCGCGCCGATCAGCACGATCTGCTTGGGCAAGGGGTGCAGCAGGCTGCTGGTCAATTGCAGGCAAGCCTGGCGGTCGTCGCTGACCACCGAGCAGAACTGCCCAGGCGCCATCACCCGGTCGATGGCGATCACCGGCAAGCCCTTGGCTTGCAGCTCGCGGTAACTGTCATCGCTGGCGGGCAGGCAACTGGCCACGAACAACGCATCGCAGCGCCGGGCGCGGAACAGTTGCAACAATTGGCGTTCGCTGTTGGCGTCATCGTCGGAGCTGGCGATCAGCAACTGATAGCCACGTGCGCGGGCGCCCTGTTCCAATAGCTTGGCGATCCGTGCGTAACTGGGGTTCTCCAGGTCGGGCAGGATAAAGCCCAAGGTGCGCGTATGCCGGCTGCGTAAGCCGGCGGCCTGGGGGTTGGGGGTAAAGCCATGCGCCTCGACCACGGCACGCACCCGCTCGACGGTTGCGTTGCTGATGCGTTGCTGTTCGGCCTTGCCATTGATGACGTAGCTGGCGGTGGTCACGGACACACCGGCCAGGCGTGCGATATCACTGAGTTTCAAAGCGGGATTTCCTTGTTTTTTGGAGCTTGCCCCGACATTTTGTCCAATCGTAACCGATTCCAGCATACGACCCATGTCCCAGCTCAAGTGCCGAGTGGTTCTTCAAGGATGCACAATTAACGCGTAATCTGCCTTAAATTCTAGATTAAACGTTTCAGCCAGCGTATTTTTACGACGTTCGCGACTGAGGAGCTACTGCCAATCGACTGCTCAGTCAGTGACTTTTCACTACCCTTACACTGTTTATTCAAAACAATACCTAGTGCACCCCTCGCACTAACTAGGAGAACGGCATGCTTGAGCTCACCGTAGAGCAGATATCCATCGGCCAGGTGGCTGTGGATAAGTCTGCTGCCTTGCACCTGCTCGCTGACAAACTGGTGGCCGATGGCCTGGTCGCAGAGGGTTATCTCAGCGGCTTGCAAGCCCGTGAAGCCCAAGGCTCGACCTTTCTCGGCCAAGGTATTGCCATCCCCCACGGCACCCCCGAAACCCGCGACCAGGTGTTCTCCACCGGGGTGCGCCTGTTGCAATTCCCCGACGGGGTGGACTGGGGCGATGGCCAAATGGTCTACCTGGCCATCGGCATTGCCGCCCAATCCGACGAACACCTGCGCCTGCTGCAACTACTGACCCGCGCCCTCGGTGAAACCGACCTGGGCCAGGCGTTGCGCCGTGCCGGCTCCGCCGAAGCCTTGCTGAAACTGCTGCAAGGCGCGCCGCAGGAACTGGCGCTGGACGCGCAGATGATCAGCCTGGGCGTGTCTGCCGATGACTTCGAAGAGCTGGTATGGCGCGGCGCGCGGCTGTTGCGCCAGGCCGATTGCGTGAGCAATGGCTTTGCCGCCGTGCTGCAGCAGGTCGATGCACTACCCTTGGGCGATGGCCTGTGGTGGTTGCACAGCGAGCAAACGGTCAAGCGTCCGGGCCTGGCGTTTGTCACGCCGGATAAACCCATGCGTTACCTCGGCCAGCCGCTCAACGGCCTGTTCTGCCTGGCCAGCCTGGGAGAGGCGCATCAGGCGCTGCTCGAACGCCTGTGTGCCCTGCTGATTGAAGGGCGCGGCCAGGAATTGGGCCGCGCCACCAGCAGCCGCGCGGTGCTTGAAGTGCTGGGCGGCGAACTGCCGCCGGACTGGCCGAGCGCCCGTATCACCCTGGCCAACGCCCACGGCCTGCACGCCCGACCGGCGAAGATCCTCGCGCAACTGGCGAAAAGCTTTGAAGGCGATGTTCGTGTACGCATCGTCGATGGCCCGGTGGGCGCTGTGTCGGTGAAAAGCCTGAGCAAGTTGCTCAGCCTCGGTGCGCGGCGCGGGCAAGTGCTGGAGTTTGTCGCCGAGCCAAGCGTTGCCGACGATGCGCTGCCCGCCTTGCTGGCGGCGGTGGAAGAAGGCCTCGGTGAAGAAGTCGAGCCGCTGCCGACCGTGAGCGCTCAGGCGGCGGTGCCGGATATCGAACCCGTGCTCAGCGCGCCGGCGTCCGGCAGCCAGGTCCAGGCCATTGCCGCCGCGCCGGGCATTGCTATCGGCCCGGCGCATATCCAGGTCCAGCAAGTATTCGACTACCCCTTGCGCGGCGAGTCCTCTGCGGTCGAACGCCAGCGCCTGCACGCGGCCCTGGCCGAGGTGCGCGGTGATATTCAGGGTCTGATCGAACGCAGCACGTCCAAAGCCATCCGCGAGATTTTCATCACCCACCAGGAAATGCTCGACGACCCGGAACTGACCGACGAAGTCGACACTCGTCTCAAACAAGGCGAAAGCGCCGAAGCGGCGTGGATGAGCGTGATCGAAGCCGCCGCCAGGCAGCAGGAGTCGCTGCAGGACGCCTTGCTCGCCGAGCGCGCCGCCGACCTGCGTGATATCGGCCGTCGTGTACTGGCGCAACTGTGCGGTGTCGACACCGCCCAGGAGCCGAACGAACCCTACATCCTGGTGATGGACGAGGTCGGCCCCTCGGATGTTGCGCGCCTGGACCCGGCCCGCGTCGCCGGTATCCTCACCGCCCGTGGCGGGGCGACCGCCCACAGCGCCATCGTCGCCCGTGCCCTGGGCATCCCCGCGCTGGTGGGGGCCGGGCCGGCCGTGTTGCTGCTGGCCGCCGGCACGCCGCTGTTGCTCGACGGCCAGCGCGGCCGCCTGCATGTGGACGCCGACGCCGCCACTCTGCAACGCGCCACTGTCGAGCGCGACACCCGCGAGCAACGCTTGCAAGCCGCCTCGGCCCAGCGCCACGAGCCGGCCCTGACCCGTGACGGTCATGCCGTTGAAGTGTTCGCCAACATCGGCGAAAGCGCCGGTGTCGCCAACGCCGTGGAGCAGGGCGCCGAAGGCATCGGTTTGCTGCGCACCGAACTGATTTTCATGGCCCACTCCCAAGCCCCGAATGAGGCCACCCAGGAAGCCGAATACCGCCGCGTCCTCGACGGCCTCGGCGGGCGCCCGCTGGTGGTGCGCACCCTCGACGTGGGGGGCGACAAGCCGTTGCCTTACTGGCCGATCGCCGAGGAGGAAAACCCGTTCCTTGGCGTGCGTGGCATTCGTTTGACCTTGCAGCGCCCGCAGATCATGGAAGCGCAGTTGCGCGCGCTGTTGCGCTCTGCCGACAGCCGCCCGCTGCGTATCATGTTTCCCATGGTCGGCAGCGTGGATGAATGGCGCGCGGCCCGCGACATGACCGAGCGCCTGCGCCTGGAAATCCCCGTGGCCGACCTGCAACTGGGCATCATGATCGAAGTACCGTCCGCCGCGCTGTTGGCGCCGGTGCTGGCCAAGGAAGTCGACTTCTTCAGCGTCGGCACCAACGACCTGACCCAGTACACCCTGGCCATCGACCGTGGCCACCCGACCTTGTCGGCCCAGGCCGATGGCCTGCACCCGGCGGTGTTGCAACTGATCGACATCACCGTGCGCGCGGCCCATGCCCATGGCAAATGGGTCGGTGTGTGCGGCGAGCTGGCGGCGGACCCGCTGGCGGTGCCGGTGCTGATCGGCCTGGGTGTGGACGAGTTGAGCGTGTCGGCGCGCAGTATTCCTGAAGTGAAGGCGCGGGTGCGCGAGTTCAGTCTGAGCGAGGCCCAGGGCCTGGCGCAAAAAGCCCTTGTGGTGGGTTCGCCCGCCGAAGTGCGAGCCCTAGTGGAGGCCGTGTAAATGGCAAGGATTCTAACCCTGACGCTGAACCCGGCGTTGGACCTCACGGTACGCCTGACGCGCCTGCAACCGGGTGAAGTCAACCGCAGCGAAACCCTGCTCACCCACGCCGCCGGCAAGGGTGTGAATGTGGCGCAGGTGCTGGCCGATTTGGGCCATCAGGTGAGCGTGGGCGGTTTTCTCGGTGCGGCGAACCCCGAGGCGTTCGAGGCGCTGATCGCCCGCCGTGGGTTTGGCGACGCGTTCGTGCGCGTGCTGGGCGAAACCCGCAGCAATATCAAGATTGCTGAACAGGATGGCCGGGTCACCGATATCAATGCGCCGGGGCCAATGGTGAGTGAGCAGGCGCAAAAAGATTTGCTCAAGATGATCGCAATCATCGGCCCCGAATTCGATGCGGTGGTGGTGGCCGGCAGCTTGCCACGTGGCGTCAGCCCGCAGTGGTTTCAGAACATGCTGCTGGAATTGAAAGACCTTGGCTTGAAAGTCGCCCTGGACACCAGCGGCGAGGCGCTGCGCGCCGGTTTGCAGACGGGCCCGTGGATGGTCAAGCCCAATACCGAAGAGCTGGCCGATGCGCTGGACAATGCCTCGGATGCTGTCAGTCAGCTGCATCAAATGGGTGTGGAGCACGTGGTGGTCTCCGACGGTGCCGCCGGCGTGAGCTGGTACGGCCCGGGTGCGACGCTGCATGCCACGCCGCCCAAGGTGACGGTGGCCAGTACCGTCGGTGCCGGCGACTCGCTGCTGGCCGGCATGCTCCATGGTTTGCTCAGTGGCGATACGCCGGAGCAGACCCTGCGCCGCGCCACGGCGATTGCCGCGATGGCGGTGACGCAGATCGGTTTTGGTATCAGCGACGACGCGCAGTTGGCGCGTCTCGAAAGCGGCGTTGCTGTACGCACGTTGACAGAACAATAAGAGGGATTGTGATGAAGTTAGCCATTGTTACTGCCTGCCCGAACGGCATGGTCACCAGTGTGCTGTGCGCCCGCTTGTTGGACGCCGCTGCGCAGCGCCAGGGATGGAGCACCAGCGTCGAAGTGGTGGATGTGCAGCATCCGGAACGCCAATTGTCCGAGGCGACGCTCAACGATGCCGAGTGGGTATTGCTGGTCAGCAGCACCCCGGTGGATATGCAGCGGTTTGTCGGCAAGCGTGTGTTCCAGAGTACCCCGGCTCAGGCGCTGGCGGATGTCGAAGCGGTATTGCGCCGCGGCGCCGAAGAGGCTCAGGTGTATGTGGCCAGCCAAACACCGACGACGACAAAAAATGCCCCGCGTATCGTGGCGATTACCGCCTGCCCCACTGGCGTGGCTCACACCTTCATGGCCGCCGAGGCCTTGCAGCAAACGGCCAAACGCCTGGGTTACGATTTGCAGGTCGAGACCCAAGGCTCGGTGGGCGCACGCACGCCATTGAGTCCGCAGGCCATCGCCGACGCCGACGTAGTGTTGTTGGCGGCGGACATCGAAGTTGCCACCGAGCGCTTCGCCGGCAAGAAGATCTATCGCTGCGGCACCGGCATTGCCCTCAAGCAATCCGAAGCCACCCTGAACAAGGCCCTGGCCGAAGGCGCGGTGGAAAGTGCGGCCAGCGGCGCGGTGGCCAAGAAGGAAAAGACCGGTGTCTACAAGCATCTGCTCACCGGTGTGTCGTTCATGCTGCCGATGGTGGTGGCCGGGGGGCTGTTGATCGCTTTGTCCTTCGTGTTCGGCATTCATGCGTTTGAACAGGAAGGCACCCTGGCGGCGGCGCTGAAAACCGTCGGCGACCGTGCATTTATGCTGATGGTGCCGCTGCTGGCGGGCTACATCGCCTACTCGATTGCCGACCGTCCCGGCATCGCGCCCGGCATGATCGGCGGCCTGCTGGCGGGGACGCTGGGCGCGGGGTTTATCGGTGGCATCCTGGCCGGTTTTCTCGCGGGCTACTGCGTCAAGTTGATCACCCGCGCGGTGCAATTGCCGCAAAGCCTGGAGGCACTCAAGCCGATCCTGATCATCCCGTTGCTGGCGAGCCTGTTCACGGGCCTGGCGATGATCTATCTGGTAGGCCCGCCGGTGGCGCGCATGCTCACCAGCTTGACGGACTTCCTCAGTACCATGGGCACCACCAATGCGGTGCTGCTGGGTATCCTGCTGGGCGGCATGATGTGTGTCGACCTCGGCGGGCCGATCAACAAGGCGGCGTACGCGTTCTCGGTCGGCTTGCTGGCGGCGTCGAGCGGCGCGCCGATGGCCGCGACCATGGCGGCCGGCATGGTGCCGCCGATTGGCATGGGCATCGCCACGTTTCTGGCGCGACGCAAATTCGCCCAGACCGAACGCGAGGCGGGCAAGGCCGCGATGATTCTCGGCCTGTGTTTTATCTCCGAAGGGGCGATCCCGTTTGCCGCCAAAGACCCGCTGCGCGTGATCCCGGCCAGCATCGCCGGCGGCGCCTTGACCGGTGCCTTGTCGATGTATTTCGGCTGTGTGCTGGCGGCGCCCCATGGCGGGTTGTTTGTGCTGGTGATTCCGAATGCGATGAACCACCCGCTGCCGTACTTGCTGGCCATCGTCGCCGGTAGCCTGTTGACCGGTTTGGTGTACGCCCTGATCAAGCGACCGGAAGCGGCTGACCTGGCTGTCGCACCGGTGTCATAAGCGCGTGGTGTAGTGCCCTTTTGGTTCTCAAGAGGGCACCTGCATGAGCCACTTCGATCTGGGCCGTCGCCGCGTGATGCAAGTCGTGGGCGCCGGCCTTTTACTGCCTGGCCTGGCCCCGGCGGTGATCGCGTCGGTCAAGGACCGGCCGCAACTCACCGACGGTGTGCAGTCCGGCGACCTGCTTGGCGACCGCGCCATGATTTGGAGTCGCAGCGACCGCCCGGCGCGGATGGTGGTGGAGTGGGACACCCGCAGCGTATTCAGCAACCCGCGCCGATTCGTCTCGCCCCTGGCCGACCACCGCACCGACTTCACCGCCCGCGTCGAGCTCACCGGGTTGCCCGCCGACCAGGCGATTTTCTACCGCGTGCACTTCGAAGACGCTCAGAGCGGCACCGCCAGCGAGCCGTGGTTCGGCCACCTGCGCAGCGTGCCGCAACAGCGTCGCGACATCCGGTTTGTGTGGAGTGGCGACACCGTTGGCCAGGGCTTCGGCATCAACCCGGACATTGGCGGCATGCGTATCTATGAAGCCATGCGCCTGCGCTTGCCGGACTTCTTTATCCACAGCGGTGACACCATCTACGCCGATGGCCCGGTACCCGCGCAATTGCCCACCGAGGGCGGGCGCATCTGGCGCAACATCACCACCGAAGCCAAGAGCAAAGTCGCCGAAACCCTCGACGAATACCGTGGTAACTACCGCTATAACCTGCTGGATGAAAACGTGCGTCGCTTCAATGCCGAAGTGCCGCAGATCTGGCAGTGGGACGATCACGAAGTGGTGAATAACTGGTCGCCCAGCAAGCAGCTCGATGAGCGCTACCAGACCAAGGACATCAATGCCTTGGTCGGCCGTGCACGCCAGGCCTGGCTGGAATATTCACCCATGCGCCGGCAGAGCGCCGACGGCGGCGGGCGGATTTATCGCAAGCTCAGCTACGGCCCGTTGCTGGATGTGTTCGTGCTCGACATGCGCAGCTATCGCGGCGGCAACGATGACAACCTGGGTGGCGCCAAACCCTTCCTTGGCCGCGAGCAGTTGGACTGGCTCAAGCGCGAACTCAAGGCCTCCCAGGCCCAGTGGAAGGTGATCGCCGCCGACATGCCCATCGGCCTCGGCGTGCCCGACGGCGAAGTCAGCCCCGGCGTGCCGCGCTGGGAAGCCGTCGCCAACAATGACCCAGGCCCGGCGCAAGGCCGCGAGCTGGAAATCGCCGAATTACTGGGCTTTCTGCGCGCGCAAAAGGTGCGCAACCATGTGTGGCTGACGGCGGATGTGCATTACTGCGCGGCCCATCACTACCACCCGGATCGTGCGGCGTTCCAGGATTTCGAACCGTTCTGGGAGTTTGTCGCCGGGCCTCTGAATGCGGGCAGCTTCGGCCCCAATCCGCTGGATAAAACCTTTGGCCCGCAAGTGGTGTTCGAGAAGGCCCCGCCGGCGCAGAACACCTCGCCGTTTGCCGGGTTTCAGTTTTTTGGCGAGGTGCAGATTGATGGGCAGACGGCGGAGTTGACTGTGATTTTGCGCGACCTGGATGGGGTCTCGGTATTCGAACAAAAACTGCAACCGGTATGACCTGAAATAGACGATCGTTCCCACGCTCTGCGTGGGAATGCATCCTGTGACGCTCCGCGTCGTGCCTCTAAGAGCGGACGCAGAGCGTCCAGGGCGGCATTTCCACGCAGAGCGTGGGAACGATCAATCGCGTCAGTACACGTCTCTACGGTAACGGCCTTGCTCGATCAAGCGCTCCACCGCTTCGCTGCCCAGCACATCGCGCAGCACCTGATCCACGCCCGTCGCCATCCCCTGCAAGCTCCCACACACATAAATCCCCGCGCCATCGGCCAGCCATTTACGCAGTACATCCTCGGATTCGCGCAGCCGATCCTGCACGTATATTTTCTCCTCCTGATCCCGGGAAAATGCGAGATCCAGCAGCGCCAGATCACCACTGGCCAGCCAGCCTAGCAACTCATCCCGGCACAGGAAGTCGTGGGCGATATTGCGTTCGCCGAACACCAGCCAGTTGCGCTGCTGGCCGTCGGCAATGCGTGCCTTAAGCAGGCTGCGCAGGCCGGCGAGGCCAGTGCCATTGCCCAGCAGAATCAACGGCACCGGCGCGTCGGGCAGGTGGAAGCCGCTGTTGCGGCGCAGGCGCAGGCTGACGCCCGAGCCGATCGCGGCGTATTCGGTGAGCCAACCCGACCCCAGGCCGAGGCTGCCGTCGGGGTGGCGTTCCTGACGCACGATCAGTTCCAGTACACCGTCGCTGGCAATCGAGGCGATGGAGTATTCGCGCATGCCCAACGGCACCAGGGCGTTCACCAGCGCCTGGGCGTGCAGGCCGACCAGATGGGTGCGGTTGTCCGGCAGTTGACGGTTGGCGAGGGCCTGGCTGAGGGGTTGCGCCAGGCCATCGATCAGCACGCCGTCGCTGCCGGCCAGGCCCATGCCTTCGAGGAAGTGCTCGATGGCCCACAGGCTATTGCGCGGCAGCACTTGCACCAGGTCACCGGCTTGCCAGGTGTGCGGCGTGGGCGGGGCGAGGCCCAGCAAGTACACAGACGAGCCGCTGCTGTGCGGGTTGAGCAGGCGGCGCTGGCTGAGCGTCCAGTGTTCGTACTGCTCGGTGGGCCATGCCGTTGCGGGCGCGTGGCCGGTCAGTTGCGCCAGCTGTTGTTGCCAGTGCAGCAGCGCGGCGGTGTCGCCGCTGTCTACTTCCACCGGGGCGAACAGCGGGTTGCCGCCCTGGTTGGTCAGCCAGAAATGCAGGCGCCTGGCAAAGCCGCAGAAGTGCTCGTACTGGCGATCACCCAGGGCCAGCACTGAGTAGTTCAGGCCTTTGAGGGACAGGTTTTGGCCAAGCACGCTGCGCTCGAAACCACGGGCACTGTCGGGCGCTTCGCCGTCGCCGAAGGTGCTCACCACAAACAGTGCATGGTGCGCCCGGCGCAGGTCGTCCTGGCTGACGCTCCCCAGAGGTCGCACCTTCACCGGCAAGCCGGCCGCCTGCAATTGCCCGGCGGTCTGCCAGGCCAGTTGTTCGGCAAAACCGCTCTGGCTGGCAAAGCCGATCAGCCAGGCTGGCGCATCGCCGTGGTGAGGCGCGAGGCCTTTGCGGGCGTCGCGTATCTGGTGCTGCTTGCGCCGCCGGTCCAGGTACAGCAGCCAACCGGTGATAAAGAACAGCGGCATCAGCACTGAGCTGAAGGTGAGGACAATTCGCCCGATCAGGCCGAAGTAACTGCCGGTGTGCAGCCCGTAGAGGCTGGTCAGCAACTGTGACTTGAAGCGTTTGCTGGCGTACTGATCGTGGGAATGCACCTCGCCAGTGGCCGGGTCCAGGTTGATCTGGTTCAGCGCGCGGTCATGGGGCGAGTTTTCCAGCAGGTAGTAGACGATGGCGGGCTGCCCGGCCACCGCTGGCATACGGATGTTGTAGGTGCTCAAGCCGGGGCCGGCGTTGCTGTAGATGCTGCTCCAGATGGCCTCGTAGTTGGCCACCGGCGCCGGGCCTTCGGGGGCCGGGACACGCTTGCGCATGCGCTCGTTTTGCGGGGCGTCGGAGAGCAGTTGGGTCAGGCCCCTGTTGTACCAGTCGTAGGACCAATACAGGCCGGTCAGCGCCGCCAACAGATACGCCAGCAGGCACCAGGTGCCGAACACCGAGTGCAGATCCCAGTTGAAGCTGCGGCCCTTTTTGCGCCAGTCCAGGGTCAGCCATACGCGCCAGTTCGCCACTTGGCGCGGCCAGCGCAGGTATAAGCCCGAGAGGCAGAAGAACACCAGGATCAGCGTGCAGGCCCCGGTGATTTGCCGACCGGTTTCACCCATGGCCAGGAAACGGTGTAATTGCAGGATAAAGTCGAGCACATCCTCGCCGACGGCATCGCCCATGTAGTCGCCGGTGTAGGGATCGAAATAGCGCATCTGGCCACGTCGCTCACCCGGCGGTGGGGTGAAGATCACGCGCGCGGCGTTGCCGCTTTCGCGCTCTACCCACAGCATGGACACGGTCTTGCCTTCGGTAGCTTCCAGCTTGCGCACCAGCTCGGCGGGCGGCAGCACGCCGGCTGCGCGTTTCTCGACACTCAATACGCCGGGGTTGAGCGCGCGCAGTATTTCATCCTGAAACGAGACCGCAGCCCCGGTGATCCCCATCAAGGCCAGCACCAGCCCGGCAGTGATGCCGAAGAACCAGTGCAACTGGAACAGGGTTTTCTTCAACACGTCGGGCTGCCTCGTCTATCTGGATATGAATGCCAAGGCGCGCATTATGCCCGGAGTTGTCGAGAAGCATTCCTTTTTACGCACAAAAAAGCCCACGACAGGTCGTGGGCTTTTCTTGTCGCTTGTCGCTTAAAGCTTGCCGCTGCTTTTAAACATAGTACGACTTCAACGGCGGAAAGCCATTGAACTCAACCGCGCTGTAGCTGGTGGTGTAGGCACCGGTCGACAGCCAGTACAAGCGATCACCGATCGCCAGGTTCAGCGGCAGGCCGTACTTGTAGTTTTCGTACATGATGTCGGCGCTGTCGCAGGTAGGGCCGGCGATGACCACTTCTTCCATCTCGCCTTTCTTCTCGGTCCAGATCGGGAACTTGATGGCTTCGTCCATGGTTTCGATCAGGCCGGAGAACTTGCCCACGTCCGTGTATACCCAACGCTCGACGGCGGTGCGGGATTTGCGTGCAACCAGCACCACTTCACTGACCAGGATGCCGGCGTTGGCGATCAACGAACGGCCCGGCTCCAGGATGATCTCCGGCAGGTCGTCGCCGAAATCTTCCTTGAGGAAGCGGATGATTTCTTCGGCGTAGGTTTCCAGGCTGTTGGTGCGGGTGATGTAGTTGGCCGGGAAGCCGCCGCCCATGTTGATCAGCTTGAGGTGGATGCCGTCTTCTTCCTTCAGGCGCTCGAAGATCACTTTGACCTTGGCGATCGCCGCGTCCCACACGCTGATGTCACGCTGCTGGGAGCCGACGTGGAAGGAGATGCCGTACGGTACCAGGCCCAGGTCGCGGGCCAGGATCAGCAGGTCCATGGCCATGTCGGTCTGGCAGCCGAATTTGCGCGACAAAGGCCAGTCGGCCGTGGTCGAGCCTTCGGTGAGGATACGCACATACACTTTCGAACCCGGTGCGGCCTTGGCGATGTTGCGCAGGTCGGCTTCGGAGTCGGTGGAGAACAGGCGCACGCCCTTCTCGTAGAAGTAGCGGATGTCCTTGGATTTCTTGATGGTGTTGCCGTAGCTGATACGGTCGGCGCTGACGCCACGGTCCATGACCTTGTCCAGCTCGTAGATCGAGGCGATGTCGAAGCTCGAGCCTTTGTCCTTGAGCAGGTCGATGATCTCGACAGCCGGGTTGGCCTTGACCGCGTAATACACCTTGGCGAATTCGAAACCGGCGCGCAGGTCATCATAGGCCTGGCTGATCATCGCGGTGTCGATCACCACGAACGGGGTTTCCTGTTTGTCGGCGAACGCCTTCATTTTGTCAAAAGTGGCGCGCGCGAAATAATCTTCGACGTTGATCGACATGCTGGGAACTCCTAAGGGCAAACTGAAATTAGCAATGGGTGCAAATGAACGTCCTCCGTATCCCCACTTTGGTTCGCCTACTTCCCAAGGCATGTCGCCGAAAGCAAAAAGGCCATGGGCGTAAAGCTGCCCTTGGCCTTGCTGTCTCGTCGTCAGTACTTGAGCCGGATGGATCGTTTCCAGCATGGACGTTCGGCGCGAACTTTAGGGCGTGAGGGGCTTGAGATCAACTAAAAATGTCGCGTTTTTGCACGCGTTCGTCGCAGAGCCGCGTGCAGCTACTTATGTAACCGACCGGTGTGACGGAATGATGTTCCCCGGTTGAGGCTAATCGGTGGGATTTCCCTGGTACATCAGAGCCAAGTGTGGGAGCGGGCTTGCTCGCGAAAGCGGTGTATCAGTCAATATATTCAGTGACTGACACTGCGTATTCGCGAGCAAGCCCGCTCCCACAGTTTGAGCTGAGTGGTGTCAGATCAAGCCAGGGCGGTTTCCGCGGGCGACACAATACTGGTCTTGCCGCCACGGGACTTACCGGAGCTCAGGTACTCGGCAATCGACTCCTGGGTCACTTCACCCAGGAACACGCGCTCGGCATCCATCACCGGCAACCACGACCGGTTGAACTCGTACATGCGCGACAACAGGATGCGCAGGTGTTCGTCATACGCCGCCGTGGCGTTGAACTCGCGCAGGTACTGGCCACAGGTACCGGCCTGGCGGTGCAGGTCACGACGTCGCACATAACCGAGGGCCTTGTTCTCGGCACAGGTGACCACCACATAGCGGCGGTCATGTTCGTCCATCAGCTCCAGGGCATCGGCCACCGGGGTTTCCGGGCTGACCGACGGGGCGTTGTCTGCCGCGTCTTCGGCCTTCACCAGCAGCAGGCGTTTGAGCGTGCTGTCCTGGCCCACGAAGTTGCTGACGAATTCGTCGGCCGGGTGCGCCAAGAGTGTGTCCGGGTGGTCGATCTGCAACAGCTTGCCGGCGCGGAAGATCGCGATCTTGTCACCCAGCTTGATGGCCTCGTCGATGTCGTGGCTGACCATGATCACGGTCTTGTTCAGCGCGCGCTGCATCTCGAAGAACTCGTTCTGGATCATCTCGCGGTTGATCGGGTCGACCGCGCCGAACGGTTCGTCCATCAGCAGCAGCGGCGCATCGGCCGCCAACGCGCGGATCACGCCGATGCGCTGTTGCTGGCCGCCGGACAATTCACGCGGGTAGCGGTGCAAATACTGCTTGGGTTCGAGCTTGATCATGCTCATCAGCTCACGGGCGCGGTCGTGGCATTTCTGTTTGTCCCAGCCGAGCAGCTTGGGCACCACCACGATGTTTTCCTCGATGGTCATATTGGGGAACAGGCCGATCTGCTGGATCACATAGCCGATGTTGCGACGCAGGGTCACTTCATCGAGGTCGGTGGTGTCTTCGCCGTTGATCAGAATCTTGCCCGAAGTGGGCTTGATCAGACGGTTGATCATCTTCAGCGTGGTGCTCTTGCCGCAGCCCGAGGGGCCGAGGAATACGCAAATCTCGCCTTCATTGACGGTCAGGCTGACATCGTTGACGGCAGTCACAGTCTTGCCGTTGCTTTGAAAGGTCTTGGACAGATTTTGAAGTTCGATCATTTGAGCAATCCTAGTAGGGGGTGTTCGCCGCAAATGGCGGAGCGCGTTGGAGCTGTGATCCCGCCGGGCAAGGCGTGGGACGCAGGAAATGTCGTTTCCTTTTCAAGTCCCACAACGCAGCCCGGCGGGATCACAGCTCCAACCCGGAGGGCCGTGCCCCACAAAGCGCAATACGTCGTTGCTCGTCGTTCATTTGAAGAAACCAAATCTCTCTCCTCGCGCTTAGTCTTGCGCTTTGTGGGGCGACGGCGCGCCCGCCATTTGCGGCGAACACCCCCTACTCGTCAGCGAGCGTTGCAGCCATTGCAGAAGCAGGTCGGCGAAGATGGCCAGGAGACTGACCAGTACGGCGCCGACGATCAGCATCGACATGTCGCTGCGGCTGATGGAAGCCAGAATAAGTACACCCAGGCCACCGGCGCCGATGGTGGCGGCGATGGTCATCACACCAATGTTCATCACCACGGCGGTGCGCACCCCGGCGAGGATCACTGGCACGGCGATCGGCAGTTCGACCATGCGCAGGCGTTGGCCGAACGTCATGCCGATGCCTCTGGCGGCTTCGCGGATGCCCGGTTCCACGCCGGTGAGGGCCAGGTAGGTGTTACGCATGATCGGCAGCAGGGAGTAGAGGAACACGGCGGTGATCGCCGGCATCGGCCCCAGGCCCTGGCCGAACTTGGAGTAGAACGGCAGCAGCAGGCCGAACAGGGCGATGGACGGCACGGTGAGCAGCACCGTGGCGCTGGCTTGCAGGGGGCCGGCGAGGGTTGGGAAGCGCGTCATCAGGATGCCCAGGGGCACGCCGATAAAGATCGCCAGGATCACCGCGATACCGACCAGGGTGATGTGCTGCCAGGTCAGGTGCAGGACTTGGGCCCAATCCAGATGGGAAAAGGCGTTTAAAAATTCCATGTCTTTTCCTCTTCAGTTGATGGGGTGTTGGCGCAGGAAGTCGGCGGCCACGGCGGATGGGCTTTCATGCTCGACGTCGACCCGCGCATTCAGTTCGCGCATGGTTTTGTCGTCGAACAGATCGGCGAGCGGCTTGAGTTCGGCCGCCAGTTGCGGATGCTGGTCGAGAAACGCCTGGCGGATCACCGGCGCGGCGGTGTAGTCCGGGAAGTAGTGCTTGTCGTCTTCCAGCAGCTTCAATTTGAAGGCATTCAGGCGGCCGTCGGTGGTGTAGACCAAACCGGCAAACACCTGGCCATTGCGCAGGGCGGTATAGACCAGGCCGGCGTCCATCTGCCGGGTGTTTTTGCGTGTGAGGTTCATGTCGTACAGCTTGACCATGCCCGCCAGGCCGTCGGAACGGTTGGCGAACTCTGTGTCCAGGGCCACCAGGCGGTGTTCCCGGGTGTCTTGCGCCATGGCTTGGGTGAGATCACTGATGTTGTTGATCTCAGGATGCTCCTCGGCCACCTTTTCGGGCAGCGCCAGGGCGTAGGTGTTGCTGAAGCGCGACGGCGATAGCCAGACCAGGCCTTTTTTCGCGTCGAGTTCTTTCACTCGTGCGTAGGACTGTTCACTGTTAAGTTTTTCGTCGATGTGGTTATAAGCCACCAGCGATACGCCGGTGTATTCCCAGAGCAGGTCCAGTTGCCCGCTTTCCTGGGCACTGCGTGCCAGGTTGCTGCCCAGGCCGCCGGTAATCCGGGCGTCGTAGCCTTTGGCGCGCAGGTACTGGGACGTGATTTCGGCCAGCAGGGTCTGTTCGGTGAACACCCGCGCGCCGATGCGAATCACCGGTTTTTCAGCGGCTTGTGCAATACCTGCAAACAGCAGGATGCAGCCTAATATCAAGCTTAGTTTTTTCATGTCGATTCCTTACCGAGCCTTAAGACGGACGCAACCCGCGTTCCAGCCAAAGGCGGCTGGCCATGGTCACCAGGCCGTCCAGCAGCAGTGCCAGCAACGCGGTGCACGCGGCGCCGAGCAGCAGTTGCGGCTGGTTGTTCAGGGCGATGCCGGGGAAGATCAGGCTGCCGAGGCTGTTGGCGCCAATCAGGAACGCCAGCGGCGCGGTACCGACGTTGATCGCCAGGGCCACGCGCACACCGCCGATGATGATCGGCACGGCGTTGGGCAACTCGACGCGAAACAGCACCTGGCGCGGCGTCATGCCGATACCGGTGGCGGCTTCTTTCAGTGAGCCTTGAACGTTTTTGAGGCCTTCGTAGGTGTTGCGCACGATGGGCAACAACGAGGCGAGGAACAGCGCGAAGATGGCCGGGCCGCTGCCGATGCCGAGGACGCCGAGGGCGATGGCCAATACGGCCAGAGGAGGGACGGTGTTGCCGATATTGAAGATCTGCATGAAGCGTTCTGCGCGCCCGACCCAATTCGGTCGGCTCAGCAGGATACCCGCGGGTATGCCCACAATCAGGGCAGCCAGCATGGAGACAAGAACGAGGATCAGATGAGCTTGCAGGTAAAACAACAAATCGTCGCGGTACAGTTCAATCGTATTGATGCCGATCCAGTGGATCAGCAGGGCCAGGAGCGCGACGACAACCGCACCTCCCATAAGCCCTTTGCCATAGCGGATAGCCACAGGCGGACTCCTTTTTTTGTCGACGAACACATCCCCGCGTGGCATGCCATTGCTGGCTGTCAGCGAAAGGTGGTCGCGAAATGCAGCTCGCCAATGCCGTCAAAAGCGGCATGAGTTCGAGCCATAAGCGCAGCCTCGTCAGGCTAACTTGCTGATTTATCAGCCCCTGTTCCGAGTGCGATAGCAGGGGAGTGGACGTCTCTACCTTTTAAAAGGTTCCACACTTGGCTGCATTTAGCCACCCCCGATGGGGTGAACGGTGGTCCGTCTCCCTGGGTTTGCGCTATACTCGCCGCCCTTTTTTGACTCACCTGCCAGGCGATTTCCCATGACCCACCAGGCCGCCGAAGTCGCGAAACGCCGCACTTTCGCCATTATTTCCCACCCCGATGCCGGTAAAACCACCATCACCGAGAAGCTGTTGCTGATGGGCAAGGCAATCGCAGTGGCCGGCACGGTGAAGTCGCGCAAATCCGACCGCCATGCCACCTCCGACTGGATGGAAATGGAAAAACAACGGGGTATTTCCATTACCACGTCGGTCATGCAGTTCCCGTATCGCGATCACATGATCAACCTGCTCGACACCCCGGGCCACGAAGACTTCTCCGAAGACACCTACCGCACCCTCACCGCGGTGGACTCGGCCCTGATGGTCCTCGACGGCGGTAAGGGCGTAGAGCCGCGCACCATCGCCCTGATGGATGTGTGCCGTCTGCGTGACACCCCTATCGTCAGCTTCATCAACAAACTCGACCGCGACATCCGCGACCCGATCGAGCTGTTGGATGAAATCGAAGCCGTGCTGAAGATCAAGGCCGCGCCGATCACCTGGCCGATTGGTTGCTATCGCGACTTCAAGGGCGTGTACCACCTGGCCGACGACTACATCATTGTCTACACCGCCGGCCACGGTCACGAACGCACCGATGTGAAAATCATCGAGAAACTCGACTCCGACGAAGCCCGCGCCCACCTGGGTGACGAGTACGAGCGCTTTGTCGACCAACTGGAACTGGTGCAGGGCGCCTGCCATGAGTTCAACCAGCAGGAGTTCCTCGACGGCCAACTGACCCCGGTGTTCTTTGGTACCGCCCTGGGCAACTTCGGCGTGGACCACGTGCTCGACGCCGTGGTCGGCTGGGCCCCGCGCCCGCTGGCCCGCGTGGCCAACGAGCGCACCGTGGAGCCGGTGGAAGAGAAGTTCAGCGGCTTCGTGTTCAAGATCCAGGCGAACATGGATCCCAAGCACCGCGACCGTATCGCTTTCATGCGCATCTGCTCCGGCCGCTACGAAAAAGGCATGAAGATGCGCCACGTGCGCACCGGCAAGGACGTGCGCATCGGCGACGCGCTGACATTCTTCTCCTCCGAACGTGAACAGCTCGAAGAGGCCTACGCCGGCGACATCATCGGCCTGCACAACCACGGCACGATCCAGATCGGCGACACCTTCACCGAAGGCGAAACCCTGGGCTTCACCGGCATCCCGCACTTCGCCCCGGAACTGTTCCGCCGCGTACGCCTGCGCGACCCGCTGAAATCCAAGCAACTGCGCCAGGGGTTGCAGCAGTTGGCGGAAGAGGGCGCCACCCAGGTGTTCTTCCCCGAGCGCAGCAACGACATCATCCTCGGCGCCGTCGGTGTGCTGCAGTTCGATGTGGTCGCCAGCCGCCTGAAAGAGGAATACAAGGTCGAATGCTCCTACGAGCCGATCACCGTGTACTCCGCGCGCTGGATCGAGTGCAGCGATAAGAAGAAGCTGGAAGAGTTCTCCAACAAGGCTGTGGAAAACCTCGCGGTGGACGGTGGTGGTCACCTGACCTACCTGGCCCCGACCCGGGTCAACCTGGCGTTGATGGAAGAGCGTTGGCCGGATGTGAAATTCCGTGCGACCCGTGAACACCACTAAGGTCTGAGCGGTACAGAAAAGGGCGAAGCTGTGATGGCTTCGCCCTTTTTTACGAAATGAGTTTCACCTTATCCCCTGGCGCAATAAAAGGCCGATTCCTGCTCAGCCTCAACAATCAAGTTCGGGGGTGGGCTTCGTTTTTGTTGCAAACCACCACAACGTGGCTGCCCCAAGCAGGGTTGTCAGCACAGCCAGGATCAGGATCACCGGCTGCGTGCCCAAAGGTGCTGCCAGCAATGCCACCAGCAAACCCGCCAAAGGCTGCGAGATGTTGTTCAGCAACGTGATCACGCCGACGGTCTTGCCGAAGTCTTGAGGTGGAATCACCCGCTGCCGGATAGTGCGCATGTAGACGTTGAACATTTTATCGAAGCCAACAATCAACAAAAAACCGAGCACATAGCCGATCAAATTCGGGCTCAGGGCGCTAATGAATGCCCCTATGGCAATCAATGAATAGCCGATGCAGCCCAAGACCCGTAGAGGCAGATCCACCCGAGCGAGAAAAAACAGGATCAGGATCGTTGTCACTGCGCCGGCCGCTTGCAATCCCGCATAGGCATCCTTGCCGGCGCTGTACTGGCCGATCACCATCGCCGCCGAAGTGGCCAAGGTGACGCCGACGATCAGATTGACTCCGACCGCCAGAACGATGATCTTTTTCAATGCTGCCAAATGACGGATATGCGCGAAAGCGATACGCAAAGGTTGCAGCCAGAGGTCTTGATGTTGCTCGAACACCGGCAGCGTAATGCGGCTGAGGCGTTGCCACGCGAGCATGCTCAGGTCTGCCAGCAGGAACAGCCCGGCGATCCAAAGCACCACCCAGTGCCAAGCCCATACCTCCAGCATCAGCGCCGCCACCAGCGGCCCGAGCACCAGCCCGGTCTGGTCGGCAATCTGGGAGTAGGACAGGGTCTTGGTGTAACTGTAGTGTTCAAAAATAGACGGCATCAGCACTTCGCGGGCCATGATGCCTTGCGTGGTCAGCACCCCGCACAATGCTGACAGCACCACTAACCAGGCGATGCCACCCGATACTGCATAGAGCACCATCGCCACCACACAAAGCAACGCCCGGTAGATCTGGCTGATATGCAGGATCCTGATAGGCGAGTACTTGTCGCACAGGGCGCCGCACAACGGAAACGCGAGAAATCGCGGCAGGGATTCGACGAAAAACGCCAGTCCGGCCCAGGAAGCGCTGTTGGTGGTTTGGAACACCACCAGCGGAACCATAAACAACAGAATTTGATCCGCCAGCCTCGATAGAAACAGCGAGGTGAAAAAGGCCAGGTAGTCCTTACGCATAAAGATCCCTTGTGAGCAAGTGGCGGGGCGTGTCAGTGTTTCATTGTTGATCTTCACGAGGCTCAGGAGTGGCCAAAAAAGAAAGGTTCTTCACGGATTGCCGGGAAAGACGCTCTTGATCTTCATGAAAAAGAATTCGCTGTCCCGGTAACCGTACGCCATTCGTTTGATGACCTTTATTCGATTGTTTATTCCTTCCAACTGACCAGTGTGCATTGGCCAGCGTACCCGGCTCACGATGCCCCGCCAGTAGCCCTTTAGTCGCTTTGCGAACTGGATCAGTGCGGGTATTTCGCTTTCTTGAGCGTGACGCAGCCACTGCTTCCAGGCTGATCTCCAGTCCCAGGCATCGCTCGGCGCCCAGAGCATTTTGAGCTCGGCCTTCATCAAGTAGACCGTCATTAACGATTGGTTAGCGGCCAGCAGATCCTGTAAATGAACCTGCTGTTCCGGCTTTTTCAGGTTCTCCGGGTTACGCAATAGCAACCATCGCGCTTGCTTTATGACCTTTCGAGCGGGCTTGTCATGGCGCAGTCGGTTCGCCTCGTCAACGCGAACACGATCAATCACTTCTCGGCCATATTTGGCGACCACATGGAAAAGGTCATAAATCACCCGTGCTTTTGGGCAGTGTTGGCGAACCTCCAGGTCATAAGCCGTGTTCATGTCCATCGCTACCGCTTCAATTCGGGCGCACCCTTCTGGCCCCAGCTCTTCGAAAAACGGTCTGACTGCCGCTCGGCTACGGCCTTCGCCGATCCAAAGCACTCGCCGAGTATCAGCGTCCAACACCACGCTGGCGTAGCGATGACCTTTGAATAACGCGAACTCGTCCATTATCAAGCGCCGTGGCTGGGCCTTGGGTAAGGCACTCAACGCCGCTTGCAGAGCGCGCCGCTCCAGCAACCGAACGGTGTCCCAGTGCAGCCCGAACATTTGCGCAACATGCAGTGTAGGAAGGCGTTCGCAGGCTTGAATAACGGCCTCTGCCAGCCGGCGCGTCATGCGGGCATAGCGATCCAGCCAACTGACGACCTCCATGCGCTTGCCACAATCACGGCAGCCAACACGCCTGAGTTGCACGTTGAGGCGGACTGCGCGACCGAGAATCGGCAAGTCACGCACGACTCGATCGCAGTATTCATGAGTTGTTGGACAGAGCTTTTGGCAGCCACCACAGGTGGGAAATCGCGTGGCCTGGGGGATCAGGTCGATTTGAAGGGCATCGCCGTCAGGTTTGATCGCGACGACAGAAAAGCCCTCCCAAAAGGGAAGGAAAGTATTAATATCGCGCATAAGAACGCCGGTTTTTTAGATGTGTTTGCTCGCACGAACATCATCCATCAAATCGGCGTTCTTGTTTCTGTGTTTCCCGGGATTCCGTGAAGAACCAAAAGAAAGCCCCTCCCGCCAGGCTGATGCGCAACCTGATGGGAAGGGCTGTAGAACTCAAGCAAGGCTCTGGATTGAAACCCGGAGCCTTTTTTGTGGCGATCAGGCCACAAACTGCTCCGCGTAGTGGCAAGCCACCTGACGGTTGTCCAAGGCGCGCAGTTGCGGCTCCTCGGTGCTGCAGCGTGCCGTCGCGTACGGGCAGCGCTTGTGGAAGGCGCAGCCGGGCGGCGGGTTCAAAGGGTTAGGCAACTCGCCGACGATTTTGATCTTCGGTTTGTTCGGGTCCGGATGAATGGTCGGGGTGGCCGACAGCAACGCCTGGGTGTACGGGTGCAGGGGACGTGCGTAGATGTCTTCCTTGGGGCCGACCTCAACCGGGCGGCCGAGGTACATCACCATCACATCGTCAGCGACGTGCTGCACCACCGCGAGGTTGTGGGAAATGAACACGTAGGCGGTGTTGAATTCCTGCTGCAGGTCCATGAACAGGTTGAGCACCTGGGCCTGGATCGACACGTCGAGTGCTGAGGTCGGCTCATCCGCCACCAGCACCTTGGGTTGCAGCATCATGGCGCGAGCCAGGGCGATGCGCTGGCGCTGGCCACCGGAGAACATGTGCGGGTAGCGCTGATAGTGCTCGGGGCGCAGGCCCACTTGCTTCATCATCGCCTGCACTTTCTCGCGGCGTTCGGCGGCGGACAGGTTGGTGTTGATCAGCAGCGGCTCGCCGAGTTGATCGCCGACCTTCTGGCGTGGGTTCAACGAGGCATACGGGCTCTGGAACACCATCTGCACGTCTTTGCGCAATTGCTTGCGCTGGGCCTTGTCGGCGCCGGCAACTTCCTGGCCGGCGATTTTCAGGGAACCGGACGACGGCTCTTCAATCAGCGTCAGTGCGCGGGCCAGGGTTGATTTGCCGCAACCCGACTCGCCTACAACCGCGAGGGTCTTGCCGGCTTCCAGTTCAAACGACACACCATTAAGCGCGCGTACCAGCGCATGGCCCTTGAACAGGCCACGGGACACTTCGTAGTGACGGGTCAGGTCGCGGGCGGTAAGAACGACGGCCATTACGCCACCTCCTGGTTCAAGGGGTAGAAGCAGCGCGCGAGGCTGTTGGATTTAGGGTCCAGACCCGGGCGGGTCTGACGGCAGCTTTCCTGCACATACGGGCAACGCGGCGACAGCAGGCAACCCTGCGGGCGGTCATAGCGGCCGGGCACGATACCTGGCAGCGTGGCCAGGCGTGTGGCGCCAAGGCTGTGCTCGGGGATCGCCTTGAGCAGCGCCTCGCTGTAAGGATGTGCGGGGATGTCGAACAGTTGTGGCACCTGGCCGACTTCCACAGCTTGGCCGGCATACATCACACATACGCGCTGGGCGGTTTCCGCCACGACCGCGAGGTCGTGGGTGATCAGCACCAGGCCCATGTTCTGCTCCTTTTGCAGGGCCAGCAGCAGATCCATGATCTGCGCCTGGATGGTCACGTCCAACGCGGTGGTCGGCTCATCGGCGATCAGCAGTTTGGGCTCGCCGGCAATCGCCATGGCGATTGCCACACGCTGGCTCATGCCGCCGGACAGTTGGTGCGGGTAAGCGTCCATACGGTTGGCGGCGCCGGGGATTTCGACTTTTTCCAACAGCTCGATGGCACGCTTGCGCGCTTGTTTGCCGGACATTTTCAGGTGCAGGCGCAGCACTTCTTCAATCTGGAAACCCACGGTGTAGCTGGGGTTCAGCGCGGTCATCGGGTCCTGGAACACCATCGCCAGGTCTTTGCCGACGATCTGGCGGCGTTGGCGGTTGCTCAGCGTGAGCATGTTCTTGCCGTCGAAGTTCAGCGCATCGGCGGTGACGATGCCGGGGTGCTCGATCAGGCCCATCAGCGCCATCATGGTCACGGATTTACCCGAGCCCGACTCGCCCACGATCGCCAGGACTTCGCCTTTGTCGACAGAAATGTCGAGGCCATCGACCACCGGCACGGCGGTCTTGTCGCCGAAGCGGACGTTGAGATTCTTGATTTCTAACAGTGACATGGGAATCTCCTCAGGCGGCGTTCTTGAGTTTCGGGTCCAGCGCATCGCGCAGGCCGTCGCCCATCAAGTTGATTGCCAGCACGCTGAGCAAAATGGTCAGGCCCGGCAGGCTTACCACCCACCAGGCGCGTTCGATGTAGTCACGGGCCGAAGCCAGCATGGTGCCCCACTCCGGGGTTGGCGGTTGCACGCCAAGGCCAAGGAAGCCGAGTGCGGCGGCATCGAGAATCGCCGACGAGAAACTCAGGGTGGCCTGAACGATCAGCGGTGCCATGCAGTTGGGCAGCACGGTGATGAACATCAGGCGCGGCAGGCCGGCACCGGCCAGGCGCGCGGCGGTCACGTAGTCGCGGTTCAGTTCGCCCATCACCGCGGCACGGGTCAGGCGGACGTAGGACGGCAGCGAGACGATAGCGATGGCGATCACGGTGTTGATCAGGCCAGGGCCGAGGATCGCGACAATGGCAACGGCCAGCAGCAGCGACGGCAGGGCCAGCATGATGTCCATCAAGCGCATGATGGTCGGGCCGAGCAGGCGCGGGAAGAACCCGGCGAACAGGCCCAGGAGGATGCCCGGAATCAGCGACATCACTACCGACGACAAACCGATCAGCAGCGACAGGCGCGAGCCCTGGATCAGGCGCGACAGCAGGTCACGGCCCAGTTCATCGGTGCCGAGCAGGAACTGGATCTGCCCGCCTTCCAGCCACGACGGCGGGGTCAGCAGGAAGTCGCGGTATTGCTCGCTGGGGTTATGCGGCGCCACCCACGGGGCGAAGATCGCGCAGAACACGATCAGCAGCATGAACAGCAGGCCGGCAACCGCGCCTTTGTTTTTGGAGAAGGCTTGCCAGAATTCTTTGTACGGGGACGGGTACAGCAGGCTTTGATCGACTGCCGACGCTTGTGTAGGTGTGGTCATGGTCATGATCTCAGCGCTGGTGACGGATGCGTGGGTTGGCGAAGCCGTAGAGGATATCCACCACGAAATTCACCAGGATCACCAGGCAGGCGATCAGCAGGATGCCGTTCTGCACCACCGGGTAGTCCCGCGCGCCAATGGCTTCGATCAGCCATTTGCCGATGCCGGGCCACGAGAAGATGGTTTCGGTCAGGACCGCGCCGGCCAGCAGGGTGCCGACTTGCAGGCCGACCACGGTGAGCACCGGAATCAGCGCGTTACGCAGGCCGTGTACGAACACCACGCGTGCTGGCGAGAGGCCTTTGGCCTTGGCGGTACGGATGTAGTCTTCGCGCAGCACTTCAAGCATCGACGAGCGGGTCATCCGCGCGATCACTGCCAGCGGGATAGTGCCCAGCACGATGGCCGGCAGGATCAGGTGGTGCAGGGCGTCGAAGAACGCGTCCGGCTCGTCAGCCAGCAGCGTGTCGATGAGCATGAAGCCGGTGCGCGGCTCGATGTCGTAGAGCAGGTCGATCCGCCCGGAAACCGGGGTCCAGCCCAGGCTTACGGAGAAGAACATGATCAGGATCAGGCCCCACCAGAAGATCGGCATCGAATAGCCCGCCAGGGAGATGCCCATGACCCCATGGTCGAACAGGGACCCTCGCTTCAAGGCCGCGATCACCCCGGCCAGCAGGCCCAGGATACCGGCGAACAACAGGGCGGCCATGGACAGTTCCAGGGTCGCCGGGAAAAGGGCGGTGAATTCGGTCCACACGCTGGTGCGGGTACGCAGCGATTCGCCAAGGTCGCCGTGGGCGAGCTTGCCGACGTAGTCCAGGTATTGCGCATACAGCGGCTTGTTAAGGCCAAGGCGTTCCATTGCCTGTGCGTGCATCTCGGGGTCGACTCGTCGTTCGCCCATCATGACTTCGACGGGGTCGCCGGGGATCATGCGAATCAACGCAAACGTCAGCAACGTGATGCCGAAGAACGTGGGGATCAATAACCCCAGTCGGCGGGCAATAAAACTAAACATCTTGGTGTGTACCTCAATCAGCCGGTTAGGCAGGTTCGGCACCGTCCTGGTGGGCGGTGCCGAGCGTTTCTCTTATTTACTTCACCTGGGTGGTGGCGAAGTTATTGGTGGTCAGAGGGCTTTGGGTATAACCCTCGACGTTTTTACGCATGGCGGTGAACATTTTCGGGTAAGCCATGGGAATCCACGGTTGGTCCTTGGCGAAAACGTCCAGTGCTTGTTCATAGAGTGCGGTCCGTTGCTGGGGTTCAGCATCGGCGCGCGCCTTGTCGATCAAGTCCTGAAACTCTTTGTTACACCAGCGCGCGTAGTTTTCGCCGTTTTTGGCTGCATCGCAACTCAGGTTTGGGGTGAGGAAGTTATCCGGGTCGCCATTATCGCCGGCCCAACCGGCCGAAACCATGTCGTGTTCACCGGCTTTGGCGCGCTTGAGCATCTCGCCCCATTCCATGACCTTGATATTGACCTTCAGGCCGATCTGCGCCAGGTCCGCCTGCATGCGCTGGGCGCCGAGCATCGGGTTGGGGTTGGTCGGGCCGCCGCCGTTTCGGGTAAACAGGGTGAACTCGGTGCCTTCCGGTACACCGGCTTCCTTGAGTAGGGCGCGGGCCTTGTCCAAGTCGCGTGGCGGGTTCTTCAGCTTGTCGTTGAAGCCCAGCAGGGTCGGTGGGTACGGGCCGGTGGCGTCAACGGCGTTGCCTTTGCCATACAGGGATTCGTTGTAGCCCTTCTTGTCGAACGCGATGTTGATCGCGTGACGCACCCGCGCGTCGCTCATGTACTTGTGGGTGGTGTTCAGCGCGGTGTAGGCGGTGGTCATCGCCGCCAGTTCCGCGACCTTCAGGTTCGGGTCGGCCTTCATGCTCGGCACGTCATCGGGCTTGGGGTACAGCGCGATCTGGCACTCGTTGGCCTTGAGCTTCTGCAGGCGCACGTTGTTGTCGGTGGTGATCGCCAGGATCAGCGGGTCGGCCGGCGGCTTGCCACGGAAGTAGTCCGGGTTGGCCTTGAAGCGCACCTGGGCGTCCTTGGCGTAGCGGGTGAAGATAAACGGGCCGGTGCCGATCGGCTTGGCGTTCAGGTCATCGGTCTTGCCGGACTTGAGCAATTGATCGGCGTATTCGGCGGAGTGGATCGAGGAGAACGCCATGGCCAGGTCGGCCAGGAACGGTGCTTCAGGACGGGTCAGAGTAAAGACGACGGTGTGATCGTCGGTTTTCTCTACGCTCTTGAGCAGTTCCTTGAAGCCCATGCTCTCGAAGTACGGGTAGCCCACGCTGGACTTGTTGTGCCACGGGTGTTTCGGGTCCAGCTGGCGCTGGAAGCTCCAGAGCACGTCGTCGGCATTCATGTTGCGCGTGGGTTTGAAGTAGTCGGTGGTGTGGAACTTGACGTCATCGCGCAGGTGAAATGTATAGGTCAGGCCGTCGTCACTGATTTCCCAGGAAGTGGCGAGCGCTGGCACGATTTCGGTGGTGCCGGGCTTGAAGTCCACCAAACGGTTGAACATGGTTTCAGCCGCGGCATCGGCGGTGACGGCGGTGGTGTACAGGACCGGGTCGAAACCCTCCGGGCTGGCTTCGGTGCAGACCACCAGGGGTTTGGCCGATACGCCGATAGCCACGCTTAACAGCGCAGCGGCAACAGCAGCTTGTAGCGGGAGCATTTTCATTCAGAGCCCTCTGCAATCGATGGGACCAGACAAGCGTAAACGGCGGGCTCGTCCTGAGCCCGCCGTCTACCTGGCGCTAATTAAAGAATGTTGAACGGGATGGTGGTGACCAGACGGAACTCTTTGATGTTGCCGTCAGGCTGTTCTGCGCTGGCGCGGTGAGTCACGTAGGTGCCACGGATAGTGGTGGCCTTGAGTGGGCCGCTCTGAATCGCGTAGGAGGTGCCAACGCCGTATTCCTGGTGCTTCTCGCCGTCCATCAGACGCAGGTCGCTGCGGGACTTGCCAGCGGTGCCATAGGCCGTGCCGGTGTAGTGGGTACCGTCGATGCCCCAGCCGCGTGCCGAGTAGATGTTGAACTTCAGGCCTGGCACGCCGTATTCGGCCATGTTGATGCCGTAGGCGACCTGGAAGGACTTCTCGTTCGGGGCGTTGAAGTCGGACGTCAGGGAGTTGGCCAGGTAGATGCCGTTGGTTTCGTGCAGGTAGTCGAAGTACTCGTTACCGTTAACTTCCTGGTACGAGAAGGTCAGGCTGTGAGCCTGGTGGGTCAGCCCCAGGGACAACGAGTAAGTGTCGTTGTCGATGTTGCCCATCTTCTTGCTGCCGGTGTCGGTGGTCTTGTAGTAGTTCAGGCCGGTGGTCAGTGCCAGGGTCTGTGCATCACCCAATTCGTGGGTGGCACCGAAGTAGTACTGGTTCCAGAAGTCTTCGACGTTAGCGGCGAAAACGCTGGTCTTCAGGCTCTTGAACGGCTGGTAGTTGAAGCCCAGGGTTTTGACCTTGTCGGTTTTCTGGCCATTGCCGTACTCGGATACGAATTTGGTCAGGCTCTGCTCGGTACGCGGCGAAACGCGATCGAAAATACCGCCTTGGAACGACAGGTTGCTCAGCTCTTCGCTGTTGAAGCTCACGCCTTCGAAGCTCGACGGCAGGGCACGGTTGCCGATGGTGTCGACGATGCCGCTGCTGAAGTTCTGGCGACCGGCGGTCAAGGTGGTGTTCGAGACACGGAACTTGACGTTGGCCAGGCCCAGCTTGCTCCATTGGTCTACTGCATCGCCATTGGAGTCGGCCAAGGTACGGTTGGAGCCGCCCTTGATGTCGCGCTTGCTACGGTCCAGGACCAGAGCATTGTAGGCCGCGACTTCGGTCGCCACGCCCACGGTGCCTTGGGTGAAGCCCGAGGAGTAGTTGAGGATGGTGCCTTGTACCCAGTTCTCGCGGCGCGAATCCGTGAGGGTTTGGCCGTGTTTCGTGTAGCTGAAGTTCTGGCCACGGAAGCGCTGTTCGCTGGAGTACCAGTTACGCGTGGTACCGCCCAGGCTTTGACCATCGATAAATCCCTTGGCCTCGCTTTGGGCGCTGGTGCCGGCCAACGTGGTTGGAACGAAGTCCTGGCTGGCGGGTTCAGCGAAGGCGGTTGCGGTGATGCTGCTGATGGCCAAGGCCAGAAGCGCTTTGCTGCTCAGTTTCATGGGTTGAAGCTCCTTTGGTTCTCTTTTTAATGCCGGTCTTTTTTGGTGATCCGGCTATTGGGTGTGTAACTCGATCAAGCTGGTGCAAACGTTTGCTGTAGGAAAAATCCCAACAAAAGGCTGCGCGTTTGCGAGAGAGCCAACTTCGCTCTCTGCAATCCGGTTATTTTCTTATGGGGTAATACTGACGCCCGAGAATACGTTGCGGCCGAAGGGGCTTACTTTGAAGCCTTCGACTTTGGCGCTTAACGGCTGGTTGACCGTTGAGTGGGCGACGGGCGTGATCGGCACCTGCTGCTTGAGCAGTTGCTGCGCCTGTTTGTACAGAACAGTCCGTTGTTCTCGGTCGGTCACGACCTTGGCTTGCTTGATCAGCTTGTCGTACGCCGGGTCACACCACATGGAGTAGTTGTTCCCGCCGATGGCGTCGCAGCTGTAGAGGGTGCCCAGCCAGTTGTCCGGATCACCGTTGTCGCCGGTCCAGCCGATCAGGCTCACATCGTGCTCACCGTTCTTGGTGCGCTTGATGTATTCGCCCCACTCGTAGCTGACGATCTTGACCTTGAGGCCGATCTTGGCCCAGTCGCTTTGCAGCATCTCGGCCATCAGCTTGGCGTTGGGGTTGTACGGACGTTGCACCGGCATCGCCCACAGGGTGATCTCGGTACCTTCCTTCACGCCGGCAGCCTTGAGCAGTTCCTTGGCTTTTTCCGGGTTGTAGGCGGCGTCCTTGATGCTGTCGTCGTAGGACCATTGGGTCGGCGGCATGGCATTGACTGCCAACTGCCCCGCGCCCTGGTACACGGCGTTGAGGATGCTCTGCTTGTTCACCGCCATGTCCAGCGCCTGGCGCACTTCGAGCTGGTCGAATGGCTTGTGGCGCACGTTGTAGGCGATGTAGCCGAGGTTGAAACCGGGCTTGGTCAGCAGTTGCAGCTTCGGGTCGGCCTTGAGCGCGTCGACGTCGGCCGGGCGCGGATGCAGGGTGATCTGGCATTCGCCGGCCTTGAGTTTTTGCACGCGCACCGAGGCGTCGGTGTTGATGGCAAAAATCAGCTGGTCCAGCTTGACCTTGCTCGGGTCCCAGTACTGTTTGTTACCCACATAGCGGATCTGTGAGTCTTTCTGGTAGCGCTGGAAGACAAAGGGGCCAGTGCCGATCGGCTTCTGGTTGATGTCGCTGGGCTTGCCTTCCTTGAGCAACTGCTCGGCGTATTCGGCCGACAGGATGGCGGCAAAGCTCATGGCGATGTTCTGCACGAACGCGGCGTCGACTGTGTTGAGTGTCATTACCACGGTGTGCGGGTCGGTTTTCTCGACCTTGGCGATGTTCTTGTTCAGGCTCATCCCGTTGAAATACGGGAACTCGGTAGGGTAAGCCTTACGAAACGGGTGCTCGGGGTCCAGCATGCGGTTGAAGGTGAACAGCACGTCGTCGGCGTTGAAGTCCCGGGTCGGCTTGAACTCCTTGTTGCTGTGGAATTTCACCCCTTCGCGCAGGTGGAAGGTATAGGTCAGGCCGTCTTCGGAAATATCCCACTTAGTTGCCAGCCCTGGTACCACATTGGTCGCGCCCTTTTCGAACTCAACCAGGCGGTTGTACAGCGGCTCGGCCGCATCGTTGTCAGTGGCGGTGGTGTATTGCGCGGTGTCAAACCCCGCCGGGCTGCCTTCGGAGCAGAACACCAGGCTCTTCTTGTCGGCGGCCTGGCTCATCGTGGCCGCAGCCAACAGGCTGGTGCCAAAAATAGCGGATAGAACGGTGGTATGGCGCATGACGATCCCGATCCTTGTTTGTAGTTGTCATCAGCGAGCAATCACCCTGGCTTGCGGCCAGGGGGACATCACTGATCCCACGCACAGCAAGTGCATTTCCCAAATGGCGGCGTCTGCTGTCCTACGACGTTATGGGTCGCGGACTTCGCAGTAAATGCGCCAAATCGGATTGACCCTGTAGGCAATGGAGCTGCGTATCGCAGTTCGTTGCTGTAAGAAGCAACGACTGCGAGCGTGGGCTGTTTCCTACGGGTCTGGTGGATGTAATAACGGCGACGTGTTGAGACGTCGCCGTTATCGATCCTTACTTGCCGCTTACGCTCACGCCATAGAAGGAGTTCAAGCCAAACGGGCTGATCTTGAAGTCCTGTACGGTGTTGCGCATGGGTTGATACACCGTCGAGTGCGCGATAGGTGTCATCGGGACTGCGTCTTTGAGGATATGTTGCGCCTGCTTGTACAGCTCGGTGCGTTTGGCGACATCCGAGGTGGCCTTGGCTTCCTTCACGATGCCATCGAATTTCTTGTCGCACCATTTGGAGAAGTTGTTACCGGCCAGCGAATCGCAGCCGAACAGCACGTTCAGCCAGTTGTCCGGGTCACCATTGTCGCCGCTCCAGCCAATGATCATGGCCTGGTTCTCGCCGCCTTTGGAGCGTTTGATGTACTCGCCCCATTCGTAGCTGGTGATCTTGACCTTCAGACCGATCTTGGACCAGTCGTTCTGCAGCATTTCAGCCATCAGCTTGGCGTTCGGGTTGTACGGACGCTGAACCGGCATGGCCCACAGGACGATCTCGGTACCTTCCTTGACGCCGGCTTCCTTGAGCAGCGCTTTGGCTTTTTCAGGGTCGTACTTGGCGTCCTTGATGGTGGTGTCGTAGGACCATTGAGTCGGCGGCATGGCGTTGACGGCCAGTTGGCCGGCGCCCTGGTAGACGGAGTCGATGATCTGCTGCTTGTTCACCGACATGTCCAGTGCCTGGCGCACGCGCAGGTCGGCCAACGGGTTCGGCTGGTCGCTGCCCTTGACCTTGTCCATGACGTTGTAAGCGATATAACCCAGGTTGAAACCGGCCTGGTGCGGCAGTTTCAGGTCTTTATCGGCTTCCAGTGCCTTGAGGTCGGCAGGGCGTGGGAACAGGGTGACCTGGCATTCGTTTTTCTTCAGCTTCTGGATACGCACCGATGGGTCGGTGGTGATGGCGAAGATCAGGTTATCGATCTTCACGTCTTCAGGTTTCCAGTAGTCCTTGTTGCCGGTGTAGCGAATGTTCGAGTCTTTCTGGTAGCTCTTGAACACGAACGGGCCGGTGCCGATCGGCTTCTGGTTGATGTCCTGCGGGGTGCCGTTCTTCAGCAGTTGGGCGGCATATTCGGCCGATTGGATCGACGCGAAGCTCATTGCCAGGTTCTGGATGAAGGCGGCGTCCACGGTGCCAAGGGTGAACTTGACGGTGTGGTCATCGATCTTTTCGATGTTCTTGATATTGGTGTCCATCCCCATGTCCGTGAAGTACGGGAACTCGGTGGGGTAGGCCTTACGGAATGGATCGTCTTTATTGATCATTCGGTTGAAGGTGAACAGTACGTCGTCAGCCGAGAATTCACGAGTGGGCTTGAAGTACGGGGTGGTGTGGAACTTGACGCCTTCGCGCAGGTGGAAGGTGTAGGTCAGGCCATCCGGGGACACGTCCCAGCTGGTGGCCAGGCCAGGAACCACGGCGGTGCCGCCGCGTTCGAACTGGCTCAGACGGTTGAACATGGTTTCGGCCGAGGCATCGAAGTCTGTTCCGGTAGTGTACTGGCCTGGATCGAAACCGGCCGGGCTCCCTTCGGAGCAGAACACCAGGTTAGTTGCCGCGAGGGCTGCAGGGGCGGCGGCCATAAGGCCAGCGCTCACTAATAACGGAAGGACTGCGTGTTTAAGCATGTTGGCCTCATGATTTGTTGTCATTTTTGGTGGTGAGGGCGACCTCGTGAGTCGGCCTGCGGATACTTATGCAGGCGCCATACCCATTGCAAGATGCTGAACCACTGCAAGGCGGAAAGAGTGGTACGAACGTACATGAATGTCGCAATTATGAAAGTTTAGACATATTTGCATTGATTTAGAGGTTTTTTTCGGTGCGGCGAGCGCACCAAAAAAGCCCGACCGAGGCGTCTGGCGCACTCGGTTGGGGCGTTGCTGTTACTTATCTAGACTCACGCCGTAGAACGGCGTCAGCCCAAAGGGGCTGATCTTGAAATCGTGGACTTCCTTGCGCAGTGGCTGGAAAACCGTCGAGTTCGCAATAGGCGTTATAGGTACTTGTTCCTTAAGTATTTTTTGTGCCTGTTGATACCACTTGATGCGCTGTTCGCGGTCGTTGCTGACCTTGGCCTGCTGTACCAGTTTGTCATAGGCCGGGTTACACCATTTGGCGTAGTTGCTGCCCTTGACCGCGGCACAACTGTAGAGCACGCCGAGCCAGTTATCGGGGTCGCCGTTGTCGCCGGTCCAGCCATAAATCATCGCATCGTGCTCGCCATTTTTGGCGCGCTTGATGTATTCGCCCCACTCATAGCTGACGATATTGGCCTTGATGCCCACCTTGTCCCAATCCTGCTGGATCATTTGTGCCGACATGCGCGCATTCGGGTTGGACGCGCGTTGGACGGTCATCGCCCACAGATTGATGGTGGTACCAGGTGCAACTCCTGCTTCTTTTAGTAGCGCCTTGGCCTTGGTCGGGTCGTACGGGGAATCTTTGATTGTCGGGTCATAAGACCACTGCGCCGGTGGCAGCGCGTTCTGCGCCAATTGCCCGGCGCCCTGGTACACCGCCTTGATGATTGCCGGTTTGTCGATGGCCATGTCCAGGGCCTGGCGCACCTTGAGTTGGTCCAGTGGTGGATGGGTCACGTTGTAGGCCAGGAAGCCCAGGTTGAAGCCGGCTTGCTGCAGCACGCGCAGGTTCGGGTCCTGCTTCATCACTTCGATATCGGCGGGGCGCGGGTAGCCACTGACCTGGCATTCACCGGCCTTGAGTTTTTGCAGGCGCGACGCGGCGTCCGGGGTGATGGCGAACACCAGGTTGTCGAGTTTTACGTCCTCGGGCTTCCAATACTGTTTATTGGCGACGTAGCGAATCTGCGAGTCCTTCTGGTAGCGCTTGAACACGAATGGCCCGGTGCCGATGGGCTTCTGGTTGATGTCCTCGGCCTTGCCTTCTTTCAACAACTGCGCGGCGTACTCGGCGGACTGTACCGAGGCGAAGCTCATGGCCAGGTTCTGCACGAACGAGGCATCGACGTTGTTCAGGTTGAAACGCACGGTGTGCTCGTCGACTTTATCAACGCTCTTGATCGTGGTGTTCAAGCCCATGTCGGTGAAATACGGCGACTCGGAAGGGTAGGCCTTGCGGAACGGACTCTGGGCATCCATCAGGCGATTGAACGTAAACAGCACATCGTCGGCATTGAAGTCGCGGGTCGGGGTGAAGAAATCGGTGGTGTGGAACTTGACGCCCTCGCGCAGGTGGAAGGTATAGCTCAGGCCGTCAGGGGAAATGTCCCAGCGCGTCGCCAGCCCCGGTTCGACCTCGGTGCCGCCGCGCTTGAACTGGGTCAGGCGGTTGAACACGGTTTCGGCGGAGGCGTCGAAATCGGTGCCGCTGGTGTACTGGCTGGGGTCGAAGCCGGCGGGGCTGGCTTCGGAGCAATAGACCAGGGTGCTGGCCGCCTGGGCCATCGGCATAACGGCCAGCAGGCCCGCGGTGAGGAGGAGCGGTTTTAAGGCGATTCTTTCCATGGAGACCCCTGAGGTGGCAGGCAGTAAAGCTGCCCGAACAAAAAACGACGATAACCGAGGTTACCGCCGTTTGTGGGGCATCAGGTAGGACGAATCGCTATCTGCACAGGTTCCGCTGCCTACACTACAGAGGGCGTTGATACCTCTATCTTGGTCGGTGCAGTGGGGTCGATGCTGTAGCCGCCACTGTTCAATTCGTTACTCTCACGTAGTGTGAAGGTCCTGGTACTGACAATATCCAGGTCTCTGACGTTGATCAGTCCGTCATCCGTGATCTGCCGCAATTGCCATTGGGTTGAGGCCTTCACTGTATGAACCTTGCCTATGGGGTCATAGGTGATGACGAAGCTTTTCTCCCCGGCGTTCACGGCATACCCTTCTTTGAGGGCCGGTGGCGATAACTCCATGAGGGCCGGGAACGAACTGCCCTGGTGGGCAACTTCAGAGATACGCGCACGTAGCGCTGGATCAGGAATGGTTCGTTCAAAGGTCGCGATCCTGTGTTCGATGGTGTCCTCGAATGTGTCACCGCGATAGTCGAGCTTGGTGCGCACGTCTCCACCGGGTTGCTTGGTGACCACGCTGTAGCGCTCACGATTCAGATCAGGTGCAAAACTGGAGGAGTAGTCATCGTTGGAGAACGTGCTCGGTTGGGCCTTTTCACCCTCGGAAACACTGAACGCGCCATCGTCCACTTGCCACGAAGTGATGAGCTTGCGCCTGACGGTCGGGCCATCCTGATAAAGGGTATTGTTGAAGACATAGTCGGTGCCTTCGTTCAGGTTCAGGTAATCGTCGAACTTCTCCGCGCCTTCGGCGCTCGACCCGTCGGCTTGGAGAAAGCGCTGCGCGATCCGGCTTGCACTCGGTGATTCACTGCCCGACGTCGGCGAATCGGAGCGTTGCCATGGCCACTTCAGCCCGCCACTGGCCGAGGCACGTACCCACTCGCCGTTGCCGTCGGCGTGTACCGTCAACACCGGTTTACCTGTGTCGCGGTCGATGATCTGCACATAGTCGTCGCTCAGTTTGAAGTCGCTTTTGATCTCGTATACCTGGCGAACGCCGGTGGCGTCGGTGTAGCGGATAAACCACTGGTCCGTGTCGGTGGCGGCATTTTTAACCTGGTACATGCCCTTCGCGTTGCGGGTGGCATTTTCGATGAGCTGCTCCCCGTTCGGCACCGCGTATTGGCTGATAGTACCCACCTGACTGGGCCGCAGACGGTTGATGACGCTCGCGTTTCCCGGGTTTTCGATGGGAAACGTTTCGGCGGCGGGTTTGGGGGCGGCCGAGGATTCTCCAGGAGGGGTGAACGGGTCGTCGGCCGTTGCACTGGCGCCCACCGAGAACAAGGTGTTCAGTAAACCGTCGAAGGCCTTGGAGGCGCCGTCGTTACGCTCGGCGAGCGTATCGCCGGATGCCTGTTTTTCCGCGCCCAGTGCCAGTTCGGTCAAGCCGGTAGCGGCTGCCGCGACCGCAACGGGCGCCGCAATCGGGGCAAGCTTGGTCAGCAGGCCCGCAGCGACAGTAATATCGTTAAGCCAAGTGTCGCGCGTCACCTCGCTGTTGGATTTGATCATGACGTCGGCATCACTGGTCATGCGCGCTTTACTGGCCGATGCCATGGCAGAGAAGACGTCCTCCTTGATGTGCGACCCGTCGCCATCGAACGTCGGGTCTTTGGCTTTTCCGCTGGCGAGGTTTTTGGTGATCGTGTCCAGACCGTCTGTTTTGGTGCCGGCATTCGTGAACCACAAAACGGGCATGAACACCTTGGTCAAGCGTTCAATCTTGCCCGGTTCATGGTCCTGGCGGCTGATCAATGGAAAATGAGCAAGCAGGGCCTCGCGCTTTTTTGGGTCCTTGGTTTGGTCTATCACCCACTGATCCAGCTTCTCCAGGGAATCGAACCTTAGAAATGCCGGTTCGGCACCAGGGATATAGAGGACCTGCCGACCACCGTCGGCAGCGCTGAAGCGCACGATGTCGTTGGACAAGAAGCCTTTGATATTGAAAGCGTGTACCTGGACATCGCCGTTGAGCGGGGCTTTGGCCTTGAGTTGTTCAATGCTCAGCGGTGTATTTTCGTTAAGTGGAAGATTGGGCACCGCAGCCATGACCAACCGATAGTCTTCCCGGCTGAATCGATGTTCGGGGGCTTGCAGTGCTTGTTCTGCAGGCAGCCTCGCTTCTGAGGCCTTCAGTTGCTTTCGAGCTTGATAAGTAAACTCGCCTTTGATTGCCGTCTGGTAATCATCGCCGTGGGCGTTCCAGAAATTGTCGATTTTCTGGGTCATCTGTGTTTGAAAGTCGGTTTTCCAACTCGCGTGCATAAGAGCCGATGGCGCCAGCGGGAACTGGTTATGTGCGCCGTATCCGTCCTTCTGGCTCTGACCCGGGCCGTCTGTGTAGATACCCGCTTCCACGTCCAGATTGCCTGGGACCCAATCGTGTTCGGAGAAGTTTTTCAGCAATGCATCCGGCAGGCGCAGGGAGGACGCAGGCTCTTCGTTCACGTGTTCCCACCCGGTAGCGGTTGATGCGCTTTGTGAACCACTGAAACGGTTCAAATAAAGTGTATCGGCATCCACCTGCTTGCCGGTCAGTTTGAAAATGACCGACTCCGCCCAGAGTTTTGCCTGCGCGCGCACATTTGGCAGTTCGTCAGCAACCTCCATCGCCAGGCGTTTATACGCCAATGCTTGAGGTGCCTGGGTGTAGAACGTCTCGGCGTTCAACTTGAGCTGTTCGAGGGACTGGGCCGAGCGGCTGCTGGCAGAGCGCAAACGATCATCCGGTGGGATGGGGTCGAAGGCTTGGTTGTGTTCCAGTCGCCGGATCTGTGTTCGAGCTTCGGCCAGTGACGTGGGAAGGCGTTCCCCGTAGAAGTTGGCGACCACGCCCGCGCGGACCACGGTGTAGTCATCGCCAAAGCGCATCTGCAACTTTTCAACATTGCCCGGAGCGATCACTTTGGCTGCCGCTACAAGCGGGCCACTGACCTGGCCCCAGCCCGAGTTGTCCGTGAGGGTGAAGGTTTTCGTCTCGCCCCTTACGTTGGCGGTCAGTGCGCCCGTGCGGGGGTTGACGGTTAAAAGCGGGGTCTGGTCGATCTTCTGCTCGCGCATCCACGCTTGAACGACCGGATGCTCCAATTGCGCCCGATACACCTCGAGCCATTGGCCCAATGTGCTCTCGGGCGGCACCTTTACAAGCTTGGGCGTCTTGCCCTGCACTTTGGTCTGCACCGCTGCGAGGTAGGCGTCAAGCAGCGCTGCCTCGTGGGGGGAGGCTTGGGGGGCGGGCGTGTCGTTGGGTGCCTTGGTGGGGGGCTGCTCGGTCTGTGTTGCCGGGCTGTTCGAGAATAGGTGGGTGTGTTGCTGAAGAGGGGCGGGGGTACTGCTGGGAGATAGGCTCATATTCGCAGTTCTCGTGAATTAAATAGATACCGACACAGCACTCCCTGTTAGCCGCGGCGCTATTTTCGTAACGAAAACCGCGTGTTTGATTCCACCGAATATGCCGCTTGATATGACGTAGCCGGGTGGATGAAGCATAAAAAAGGCGCAAGCCCTTGAGGGCTGCGCCTTTGTTGGTCGAGTGAAGTGTTTATTGCAGCACTTCGATCACCCCGTCGGCACTCATGCTCACCTGGCTGGTACCGGCTTCCACCTCCGGCACCGGCGCTGAATCCATCATGGCGGCTTTCATCATCATCCCACCGCGTGCGTATGGCTGTGGATAACCATTGGTGTTGAAGTTCAGGTTGACGATCTTGTAACCCTTGCCACCCAACGCATCGGTGGCCAGTTGGGCGCGCGCCTTGAACGCGGCGACCGCCTCCTTGAGCAGCGCATCTTCACTGGACTTGCGCGTGGTGTCGGCGATGGCGAAGTCCATGTTTTGCATTTTCAGGGTATTGAGCAACTCGCCGGTGAGCTTGGACAGCGCCGGGAAGTCCGCACTCTCCAGGCGCAGTTCGGCGCGTTCGCGCCAGCCGGTGATCTTCTGGTTCTTGTTGTCGTAGATCGGGTAGCTGTTGCGGCTGCCCTGGCGCAGGGTCACGGCCTTGACTTCGCGGGCCTGGCCCAGGGCCTGGTTCATGGTGGTGGTGATTTCGGCGGCGAGCTTGGCCGGGTCGGCGTTCTGGGATTCGGTGTAGAGCGTCACGATCATCTTGTCGCGGGCCACTTCCTGGCTGACTTCGGCGCGCAGGGCGATCTGGTTGTAATGCAACTCATCGGCGGCGATGGCCGGGAGGCTGGCCAGGGTGCTTGCGCCGAGTGTGATGAGGGCTGCGCTGCGAGTGAAACGAGACATGAGAGCTCCTTGAGATAGTCGTGTTCGGTAAGACTGTAGACGGTGGTGGCAGGTTCTTCGGGTTTACACATTCTCTACATGTTGTTTTGCGTCCGACGAACGGTTATTCAGCCGGCCTGCGTCAAAGAGCCACACGCGCCGTGTGAGCCGGTCGGCTTCGTTTATACTCCTGCCGATCCGCCTGCAGCGCTCACCGGGAGAGCTCATGCTCGCCGCCGTAAAACTGACTTCCGCCACCCGCCAGAACCTTTGGCGACTGACGTTCATTCGTACCCTGGTACTGGCCGCGCAGGCCGGTTCGGTTGGCCTTGCCTATTGGTTCGACCTGTTGCCGCTGCCCTGGCTGCAACTGGGCGTGACCCTCGGTTTTTCCATCGTTCTCTGTGCGTTCACCGCCATTCGCCTGCGCACCACGTGGCCGGTGACCGAGCTGGAATACGCGCTGCAATTGGCCTGTGACCTGTTTATCCACAGTGTGTTGCTGTATTTCTCCGGCGGCTCCACCAACCCGTTTGTTTCTTATTACCTGGTGCCCCTGACCATCGCGGCGGTGACCTTGCCGTGGCGCTATTCGGTGGTGCTGTCGGGCATCGCCCTGACGCTGTACACCCTGCTGCTGGCGCAGTTCTATCCCTTGCAGACCTTTCCCATCGCGCGGGAAAACCTGCAGATCTATGGGATGTGGTTGAGTTTCGCGCTGTCTGCGGCGGTCATCACTTTCTTTGCCGCACGCATGGCCGAAGAGCTGCGCCGACAGGAAGAGCTGCGCGCCATTCGCCGTGAAGAAGGCTTGCGTGACCAGCAACTGCTGGCCGTTGCCACCCAGGCCGCCGGGGCCGCTCATGAGTTGGGCACGCCGCTGGCCACCATGAGCGTTTTGCTCAACGAAATGACTCAGGACCATCACGACCCTGTACTGCAGGAAGACCTCGGCGTACTGCGCGAACAGGTCAAGCAGTGCAAGCAGACCTTGCAGCAGCTGGTGCGCGCCGCCGAAGCCAATCGCCGCCTGGCGGTCGAGATGCAGGACGTCACCCGCTGGCTCGACGAAGCCCTGAACCGCTGGCACCTGATGCGCCCCGAAGCCAGTTACCGTTTCCACCTGTTGGGGCAGGGCACTGTGCCGCGCATGGCGCCACCCCCGGATCTGACCCAGGCGCTGCTCAACCTGCTCAATAACGCCGCCGACGCCTGCCCCGAAGGCCTGGGCGTGCAGTTGGACTGGGACCTGGAAAACGTCACCATCAGTATTCGTGACCACGGTGCGGGCGTGCCGCTGGCCATTGCCGAGCAGATCGGCAAACCGTTCTTTACCACCAAAGGCAAAGGCTTCGGCCTCGGCCTGTTTTTGAGCAAGGCCAGCGTGACCCGCGCGGGCGGCTCAGTGAAGCTCTATAGTCATGAGGAAGGCGGCACGCTCACCGAGCTGCGCCTGCCCCGTGTCGCACGAGGAGATATCGATGAGTGACGAGATCCAAGTCGAAGGCGAAGAACTGCCGCACCTGTTGCTGGTAGATGACGATGCCACCTTTACCCGCGTGATGGCGCGCGCCATGAGCCGTCGCGGTTTTCGCGTGAGCACCGCAGGCTCCGCCGAAGAGGGCCTGGCCATCGCCCAGGCCGACCTGCCGGACTACGCTGCACTCGACCTGAAAATGGACGGCGACTCCGGCCTGGTGCTGCTGCCCAAGCTGCTGGAGCTCGACCCGGAAATGCGCGTGGTGATCCTCACCGGTTACTCCAGCATCGCCACCGCTGTCGAGGCGATCAAGCGTGGCGCCTGCAACTACCTGTGCAAACCGGCGGATGCCGATGATGTACTGGCCGCCTTGCTTTCCGAGCACGCCGATCTCGACACCCTGGTGCCGGAAAACCCGATGTCGGTAGACCGCTTGCAGTGGGAACACATCCAGCGCGTGCTGACCGAACACGAAGGCAATATCTCCGCCACCGCGCGTGCCCTGGGCATGCACCGCCGCACCCTGCAGCGCAAGTTGCAGAAACGCCCGGTACGGCGTTGAGCCCTCTAAAGGGCTGAGAACTACGCCCGACAAAAGGCGCGGATTTACAAAGGCCGCGCCGTTTTTATTGTTGGGTGCATTCGTTATTGCAAGACTATCGCCCTCGTCGGTGGCCCGTTACAGGTTTTGATGGCCGTTTCAGAACGGCCATGCAACGCTGCCGTCAAACAAGTTGTATCGTTGCTTGGGCATTTTGGTAGGTCCTCCAAAGTACACATACAGCACGCCATTTTTTTCCTTGGTTGCCAGCACTTCGAGCGAAGTGTCAGGTGGAACCGCTACATGATCCGGCAACATGGAGTTGGACAAGTTTTTCTTGGGGATATATTCGTCAAATATGTAGACGACGGGTATGGTTTTTTCGGCGGGTTTAATGTTGTCCGCCCAGATATTCCAATCCTTGGCATTGCTCGCTTGGGTCGACGCCGATTGCACGCCAGTGTCTCGGAACACTTTCCCTACGCCCGATTTCAGGCTTTTTGCACCTTCAGGGGAAACATGGGCGTAACGATAAGACACGCCGTTATAGTCACTTTGCTTGGCAAAGTCGGATAAAAACTCTTTTACATTCTGCGGGTACAGATCGGGGTTTGTTTGTTTTCGAAGGACATCGTTTATCTCATCGGAACCCGCCTCTGTGTACTCGGACAAGCTCTGATATTCTTCGGCCTTGGACTTTTGTATCAAATCGGTTAGCTCATCAGAGAATTTCTTTCTGTCGGCTTCAGAGAGTGACTCCGTGGGGGTCTCGATGTTCTTGATCATTTCATTCAGTTGTTTTTTCGCAACCGCCGCTCGGCCCCAGGGCAGGTTGATACCGCCTGGGCCGTTGACTAATGTCCAATTTCCAGCGTGGGTCGAATGCGCCGTCACCGCTGGTTTTCGAGTCGCTGGGTCTATGATTTGAACATAATCGTCACTTAGCTTGAAACGGCTGTCTATTTCAAATACGCGCTCGACGTTTTTATCATCCTTCAATGTGATGAACCATCTGTCTCCCTCGCCGCCCTTGACCTGATAAATGCCTTTGCTGTTGCGTGTAGCCGTACTGATCAACTTTTTTCCATCGGCTATGGCATAGGCGCTGATATTCCCGGCTTGGCTGGGTCGCAGTGGGTTTCCAGGCTCGGTTTGCGAACTTTCAATCGCAGGTTCATCTTCAGCGGCGACGGGTTCGTTCGCAGGCTCGGGATCATCGCGAGTGCCGACTTCAGTAGGCTCGATCTCTTCTGCGATGCCTTCGCCCTTACTTGCTGGCTTCAAGATGCGTGGGGCCACCACCAGCGCCGCATTGAAAAGGCCGAATACTATTCGCTCGGTGCCTTGCGGTTTGCCTTTTATGGCGTCGTCGACACCGATGCCTGCTTCGGTGACTCCACTGGCCAGGTAAAAAGCATCCAGCGCCAGCGCCACTTCAGGCATCGCAAGAGCCAGCGGAGTCAGGAACATTGCCACTTTGGCAGCCTTTTCCAGCCCGGAGAGGATCGTTTTTTTGGTGACATCTGCGTCACTGGTTATGGTGACGGTAGCATCCGAATAAGAGCGCTCTTTTTGACGTTTGGTGATTTCATCGAACGGCAATTTAGTGGGTTCTGTAGTAATAAATTCCTGCGGATTCCAATAGCCGCTGAAAGCCCGATTATTATAGGAAAATAGTCCTCCTGGAATTTCACGCTTCTCAGGCCAGGTACCAAGTCCAGTCAGCGTCTCGTCTATACCGGCCCGCGCGTACCCGTTAGGTTTATCTTTCTGGGGGAAGTGCCCCGCCAACGCAGCACGTTTGGCGGGGTCAGCCATTTGCTTGGCGAGCCAGTCCTTCATTTCGGCCTGGCTCTTGAAGGTATGAATGGGCGAGCTATTGCCGGGTATATAAAGCAGGGTGAGCGGAGGAACCTTATTACCCTGCGCATCGAACTTAACTTTGGTATCTGTTATGTACATAAGGTCGGTGGATTGATAATGCCCGAGCTTGAGCAGCCCCACTTCAATAGTGGGATCTTTCGGCGGGTTCTTTTGAAGGGACTCGTATGTGATATCCGGCCAGGATTCCTGATGGCCTGCCAAGCCGGCGGCCCGCATGATCAACTCGCGGCCCTGCGCAGTCAGGCTGCCTTCCTGATGCTGGGCCATGGCTGATTTCACCAGCGACGCTTTGGCCAGCGTCGGGTACTTCTCCTTGTGGCTGCTCCAGAAATCATCCAGGAATTTTCCGTAGGGCTTTTCATAGTCGGCTTTCCAAATCAGTTCCTTGAACTGCGCAGGCGTGATTGAACTTTGGTTTTTTTCGTTGTAAACGGTCGCCGACGATGTGTCGGATTCTTTGTAGATCCCCTGATAAGTATGCGTGATGTCGGCTTTTTCATTGTATGGACTGAAGCGACTGGAGAAATCGAAAATGCCAGGTTTATGCGCCTTCAAGTCGGGCTTGACGATGACGTTGGGGCCGCCTGAAAAGAAGGGTATTGGATAACCTTTTCCTTTTGGCGTGTCTTGTGCGTTGGTGATGAGCGCCTCGGTTAATGAGATTCTCTTGATGACTTTCGCAGGATAGGGTTTTTCGCCGGTGGTGTTGTAATCGAATGTTACGAGGTAGGTGTTATCGGGATCTATGTTCCATTTTTCTTTCTCGGCGGGTGTCTTGGCTTTTTCTGCCATTTCGGCAAATTTTTTCTTCAAGAAAATAGACGCTTCTTGCGTGACTGATTTGAACGAATCGGAAATTTTTTGCACGACTGGGTCAACATTGATATTAGGACCTATGTCTGTGGGTATTATATTTTTTTGCCCCTGCCCAACTTTTTTGCCCGGATCCGGGTTAACGCTTTGCTCCCTATAATCGCCTGGTGATTGGGGGTCCGGCACAACCTGCTGCACCAGTTCTTGCTCTATGGGGGGCTTGGGATCAATTGAGCGTCTATGGCGCTGGTTTGCATTGGATTGTTGCTGGCTGTCGTTGCTGGGTGACCGCTGATGTCTGGGCAATGCAGTGTAAGGGGAATTAAATGGAGGGCCTATTTGCATAAAAGACATCTCTATATGTGCGACATGGATATTCCTATCCTGTGTGGTCGCGACGTAAGAGAGGTTCCACTATCGCTGTCATCCTTTTTAGTCTTTCAATTGATTTTGAGCTTTTTTCCTATAGGCCCCGCCGAAGCTATTCAAAGCGTTCTGTTTCGCGCTGAACCTAAGCTGAACAGACTGCTTCAGGCCGCACGGACACCTGAACCGACCCTCTATGATCGGTTCATACGCTTGTAAAATTTTCCTACCGAGCCTGAACGATGAATCAGAACGCTGAGTACTCCGCGGTCAACGACGCGGTGCGTGGGCAATTTTTTCGCCGAACCTGGACGATGATCACACCCTATTGGCGCAGCGAAGAGAAGGGCAAGGCCTGGTTGTTGCTCGCCGTGGTGATCGGCCTGTCGCTGTTCAGCGTGGCAATTTCCGTGTGGCTCAACCATTGGTACAAGGACTTCTACAACGCCCTGGAGAAAAAGGACACCGCAGCCTTCTGGCAGCAGATCCTCTATTTCTGCGGTATCGCGACGGTGGCGATTCTCGGCGCGGTCTACCGCCTCTACCTGACCCAGATGCTGACCATTCGCTGGCGGGCGTGGCTCACCGAAAAGTACTTTGCACGCTGGCTTGGCAACAAAAACTACTACCAGCTTGAGCAGGGCGGTTACACCGATAACCCGGACCAGCGAATTTCCGAAGACCTCAACAGCTTTACCCTGAACACGTTGGGCCTCGGCCTTGGGTTGCTGCGTAATGTCGTCAGCCTCGTGTCGTTTTCCGTCATCCTGTGGGGGGTGTCGGGCAGCGTTGAGGTGTTCGGCATCACCATCCCAGGCTATATGTTTTGGTGTGCGTTGCTCTATGCCGCCGTCGGCAGTTGGCTGACGCACCTGATCGGTCGCCGTTTGATCGGTTTGAGCAACCAGCAACAACGTTTCGAAGCGGACTTGCGCTTCTCCATGGTGCGGGTGCGGGAAAATGCCGAGAGCATCGCCCTGTACAACGGTGAGCCAAACGAGAATCAGCGTCTGAGCGCACGGTTCGGTAAGGTCTGGCATAACTACTGGGACATCATGAAAGTCTCCAAGCGCCTGACATTCTTCACTGCGGGCTACGAACAGATTGCGATCGTCTTCGCCTTTATTGTCGCGGCGCCGCGGTATTTCTCCGGCAAGATCGAGTTGGGCGAGCTGATGCAAATCAACTCGGCGTTCGGCAACGTGCAGGGCAACTTCAGCTGGTTTATCAGTGCGTACTCCGACCTGGCCGGCTGGCGCGCTACCAGCGACCGTCTATTGAGTTTTCAGCAGGCCATGACTGACAACGAGCAACGCCCGGCGGCCATCGATGTGAGTGCGCAAGGCGAGCGCCTGGTGGTGCAGGGGTTGGGCATGAACCTGTCCGATGGCCGTCACTTGCTTACCGACGCCAACATGATTGTCGAGCCGGGCCAGCGCCTGATGCTCAGTGGTCGCTCCGGCAGCGGCAAAAGCACCTTGCTGCGTGCAATGGGCCACCTGTGGCCGGCGGGCCACGGCAGCATTCGCCTGCCGGCGGCGCGTTACCTGTTCCTGCCGCAGAAGCCGTACCTGCCGATTGGCACGTTGGCGGCAGTATTAAGTTATCCACAAGACGAGAGCGTGTACCCGGCGCAACGTTATGCACAGGTTCTGGAGACCTGCCGCTTGGCGCACCTGGTGGGGCGTCTCGATGAGGCCAACCACTGGCAACGCATGCTCTCGCCGGGTGAGCAACAACGCCTGGCCTTTGCCCGCGCATTGTTGTTCGCGCCGCAATGGCTGTACATGGACGAAGCCACCTCGGCCATGGACGAGGAGGATGAGGCGACGTTGTACCAGGCACTGATCGATGAGCTGCCGGGCCTTAGCATCGTCAGTGTCGGGCACCGCAGCAGCCTCAAGCGTTTCCATGGGCGGCATGTGCGCATCGAGGGTGGGTGGTTGCAGGAGCAGCCTGTGGCCTGAGACTCAACAAAAAGCCCGGCTGATCATCGATCAGCCGGGCTTTTTGATTGCTTGAAGCGACTTACTTCTTCAAGCCGTAATGCTCATCCAGCATGCCCGGGGCGTTTGGCGTTTTTGGCGCGTAGTCCCGTGGCGGTTCCTGGTTTTCCCGGGGCGGGGTCAGCCGCTCGCGTGGCGTTTGCGGTGCATCGGAATGCAACGCGGCCAGCAGGCGCTGACGGGTAATGTCATCGAGGGCCAGGCGATTGGCGCCATCGGCGAGGTGATCCTGTACGTCCTGGTAGCTCTGGGTGAGCTTCTTGACCAGGGTCGCGGTGCTGTTGAAGTGGGTAACAACCTCGTTCTGATAACTGTCAAAACGTTCCTGAATGTCATCCAACTGACGCTGCGTGCGGTTAGGCGCGGCATTCGGCAGCAGGCGAGCAACCAGGAATCCAATGGCGACACCGGCAACCAGGGCAAGAGTCGGCAACAACCAAACTAAGAGCGAGTGTTCCACGAGTCCTTCCTCTATAAACGGCTTTGCTTTACGTTAACGGCTCGGACCTGCGCTGTATACCGCGATTAAGCTCGCAATGATGCCATGCACAGACTTTTAGCTAGACGAGTCGACCCTTTGAGAGGTCACGGAGTTCATCTCTTGCTCATGCGTGAAACCCCCGTTTTGATCGATGGCCCGGTGGGCCAGTTGGAAGCCCTGTACCTGGATCACCCCGAGCCACGTGGCCTGGCGCTGATCTGCCACCCCAACCCGGTGCAGGGCGGGACCATGCTCAATAAAGTCGTTTCGACCCTGCAACGCACCGCCCGCGATGCCGGTTTGATCACTTTGCGTTTCAACTACCGTGGCGTCGGCGCCAGTGCCGGCAGCCACGACATGGTCACCGGTGAAGTGGACGATGCCGAAGCGGCCGCCACCTGGTTGCGGGAAAAACACCCCGATCTGCCGATCACCTTGCTCGGTTTCTCCTTCGGTGGCTATGTGGCCGCCAGCCTCGGTGGCCGTCTGGAAGCCAAGGGCGAAAAGCTCGCGCACCTGTTCATGGTCGCCGCCGCGGTGATGCGCCTGCGCGATACCGATGTGCTGCCCCAAGGCTGCCCGCTGACCCTGATCCAGCCGGAAACCGACGAAGTGGTCGACCCGCAGACCGTCTACGACTGGTCCGCCGCCTTGAATCGCCCCCATGAGCTGCTGAAAGTGGCAGAATGCGGACACTTTTTTCATGGCAAGCTGACCGACCTCAAGGGTCTGGTGCTACCGCGTCTCTCCAATTGATAGCAGTCTGATAAGCGAATACCCATGACGACTCGTACCCGCATCCTCACCGGCATTACCACCACTGGCACGCCGCACCTGGGCAACTACGCCGGTGCGATTCGCCCGGCGATCCTTGCCAGCCAGGACGCCAATGCCGACTCCTTCTACTTTCTGGCCGACTACCACGCCCTGATCAAATGCGATGACCCGCAGCGCATCCAGCGCTCGCGTATGGAAATCGCCGCGACCTGGCTGGCCGGTGGCCTGGATGTGAACCGGGTGACCTTCTATCGTCAGTCAGACATTCCGGAAATTCCCGAGCTGACCTGGCTGCTGACCTGTGTGACTGCCAAGGGCCTGCTCAACCGCGCCCACGCCTACAAGGCCTCGGTGGACAAGAACGTGGAAACCGGCGAAGACCCGGATGCAGGCATCAGCATGGGTTTGTACAGCTACCCGGTGCTGATGGCGGCGGACATCCTGATGTTCAACGCGCACAAGGTACCGGTGGGCCGCGACCAGATCCAGCACGTGGAAATGGCCCGCGACATCGGCCAGCGTTTCAACCATCTCTTCGGCAACGGTAAAGAGTTCTTCACCATGCCCGAGGCGTTGATCGAAGAAAGCGTCGCCACCTTGCCGGGCCTGGACGGCCGCAAGATGTCCAAGAGCTACGACAACACCATCCCATTGTTCACCAGCGCCAAGGACATGAAGGACGCCATCTCGCGGATCGTCACCGACTCCCGCGCGCCCGGCGAAGCCAAGGACCCGGACAACTCGCACCTGTTCACCCTGTACCAGGCGTTTGCCAGCAAGGCCCAGGAAGAAGCGTTCCGCGCCGAACTGCTGCAAGGCCTGGGTTGGGGCGAGGCGAAGAACCGCCTGTTCCAGCTGCTGGATGATCAACTGGGCGAAGCCCGTGAGCGCTATCACCAGTTGATGTCGCGCCCCTCGGACATGGAAGACCTGTTGCTGGTTGGCGCCAGGAAAGCCCGTGCCGTTGCCGCGCCGTTCCTGGCCGAGTTGCGCGAAGCGGTGGGCCTGCGCTCGTTCGTCAACCCGGTAGCGGCGCCGGTCGCCACCAAGAAGAAAGTCGCGAAATCATCTCGTGTCCTCAGTTTCCGCGAAGGTGATAGCTTCCGCTTCCGTGTGCTTGCCGCCGATGGCTCGCAATTGTTGCTGTCGAGCGAGTTTGCTGATGGCAAAAAGGCTGGCGCGGTTCTTAAGCAATTGCAGTCGGGTCAAACCTTGGACATTCGCACCGAAAAGGATGGCTTCAACGTTTGGCTCGACGGCGAATGCGTGGCGCAAAGCTCGGCAATATATGCGAGTGATGCGCTGCGAGATGCCGGGATTGAAGCCTTGCGCGTTGCGTTGACCCCCATCGAGGATTAACCCGACCAAGGGTTGATTGCCATTATCCAGGGCCGTCGTTACAGTGACGGCCCGTTTTTGTTGCCTTGCTAACGAAATTATGACGCCCCTAGAACGATATCAAGCTGATCTGAAACGCCCTGAATTCTTCCATGATGCGGCCCAGGAAACGGCGGTGCGTCATTTGCAGCGCCTGTACGACGACCTGCTCGCGGCCTCGCAAAGCAAGCCAGGGATGCTCGGCAAGCTGTTTGGCAAGAAAGACCGCGCGCCGGTCAAGGGCCTGTATTTCTGGGGCGGCGTGGGCCGCGGCAAGACCTACCTGGTCGACACCTTCTTCGAAGCGCTGCCGTTCAAGGAAAAGGTCCGTACTCACTTCCACCGCTTCATGAAGCGCGTGCACGAAGAGATGAAGACTCTGCCGGGCGAGAAAAACCCGCTGACCATCATCGCCAAGCGTTTCTCCGATGAAGCGCGAGTGATCTGTTTCGATGAGTTCTTCGTCTCCGACATCACCGACGCGATGATCCTCGGTACCCTGATGGAAGAGCTGTTCAAGAACGGCGTAACCCTGGTTGCCACCTCGAACATCGTGCCCGACGGCCTGTACAAGGACGGCCTGCAACGCGCGCGCTTCCTGCCGGCCATCGCGCTGATCAAGCAGCACACCGAGATCGTCAACGTCGACAGCGGCGTCGACTATCGCCTGCGTCACCTGGAGCAGGCGGAGCTGTTCCACTTTCCGCTGAATGAAGCCGCACACGAAAGCCTGCGCAAGAGCTTCCGCGCCCTCACGCCGGAATGCACCCAGGCGGTGGAAAACGACAAGTTGATGATCGAGAACCGCGAAATCATCGCGCTGCGCACCTGCGATGACGTGGCCTGGTTCGAATTCCGCCAACTGTGCGACGGTCCGCGCAGCCAGAACGACTACATCGAACTGGGCAAGATCTTTCACGCGGTGATCCTCAGCGGCGTGGAGCAGATGAGCGTCACCACCGACGACATCGCGCGGCGCTTTATCAACATGGTCGACGAGTTCTACGACCGTAACGTCAAGTTGATCATCTCGGCGGAAGTCGAGCTCAAGGATCTGTATACCGGCGGTCGCTTGAACTTCGAATTCCAGCGCACCCTCAGCCGCTTGCTGGAGATGCAGTCCCACGAGTTCCTGTCGCGCGGGCACAAACCCTAACGCCCCACCCTGTAGGAGCGAGGACGCCTAGTTCTTGCTCGCGAAGAACTCATGACCAACGCGGTGCATCAGATGCCCCGCGTTATCGTTAACGGCCTTCGCGAGCAAGCTCGCTCCTGCAGTAGGGTGCTTCAGGCCGCTTGCTGGAACTGCTGGCGATACTGGTTCGGCGACAACTCTGTGTGCTGCCTGAACAACCGCGCAAAGAAACTCGCATCGTCGTAACCCACCTCGTAACTGATGGTCTTGATGCTCTTGCGGCTCCCCGAAAGCAAGCCCTTGGCTGTCTCGATGCGCAAGCGTTGCAGATAATGCAGTGGCTTGTCGCCGGTGGCAGTCTGGAAGCGGCGCATGAAGTTGCGGATGCTCATGCCGTGTTCGCGAGCGACGTCTTCGAAGCGGAATTTGTCGGCAAAGTGCTCTTCGAGCCAATGCTGGATCTGCAGGATGATCACATCCTGGTGCAACTTCTGCCCACCAAAGCCGATACGCCCCGGCGAGTAACTGCGCTGCACTTCATACAGAATGTCGCGGGCCACCGCCTGGGCGATGTTGGCGCCGCAGAAACGTTCGATCAGGTAGATATAGAGGTCGCATGCCGAGGTGGTGCCGCCGGCACAATACAGGTTGTCGGCGTCGGTGAGGTGCTTGTCCTGGTTGAGCTGGACCTTGGGGAAGCGTTCGCTGAAGGCGTTGAAGAACCGCCAATAGGTGGTCGCCTCCTTGCCATCGAGCAGCCCGGCTTCGGCCAGCCAGAACACCCCGGTAGCTTCGCCGCAGAGCACCGCGCCGCGCGCGTGTTGTTCGCGCAGCCATGGCAGCACTTGCGGGTAGCGGACACACAGGGCGTCGAAGTCATCCCAGAAGGCGGGCAACACGATGATGTCGGCATCTTCCAGGCCGCCATCCACCGGCATGATCACATTGCTGAAGCTTCGCACCGATTGCCCGTCGGGGCTGACCAGGCGCGTTTCGAACGCTGGCGTCAGGCCCAGGCCCTGTTGTTTGCCATAGCGCAGGCTGGCCAGATGGAAGAAATCCTTGGCCTGCATGAGGGTTGAAGCGAATACCCGGTCAATGGCCAGAATGCTGACGCGCCGCAAGGGCGTGGAGAGTTGGTTAGACATGATTTCATTTATTCTTATAGGGGAAAGTGGTCACCAGACGGCTGGATCGTCTTATTTTTTGTCGCATGTGTCCAGTGTCCTGTGACGCCGTCGGGGCATAGGCTCTTGGGTTCGTCTTTGTTCGACAATCCACGCAGGTGACCCATGATCCCCAGAACCTTGTTCAGCCCGGAGCACGAACTCTTCCGCGAGAGCGTGCGCACCTTCCTCGAAAAAGACGCCGCGCCGTTCCATGGGCAGTGGGAAAAACAGGGTTATATCGACCGTGGTCTCTGGAGCAAGGCGGGGGAGGCGGGGATGCTGTGTTCCCATGTGCCGGAGGCGTACGGCGGCCTGGGCGCAGACTTTCTCTACAGCGCCGTGGTGATCGAGGAGATCAGCCGGTTGGGCCTGACCGGCATCGGGTTTTCCCTGCACTCGGATATTGTCGCGCCGTACATCCTGCATTACGGCAGTGAGGCGCTGAAGCACAAATACCTGCCAAAACTGATCGCTGGCGAGATGGTCACCGCCATTGCAATGACCGAGCCGGGGGCGGGGTCCGACCTGCAAGGCGTCAAGACCACCGCGGTGCTGGACGGCGATGAATACGTGATCAACGGCTCCAAGACCTTCATCACCAACGGCTATCTCGCTGAGCTGGTGATTGTGGTGGCCAAGACCGATCCCAAAGCCGGCGCGAAGGGCACCAGCCTGTTTCTGGTGGAGGCCGATACGCCGGGCTTCGATAAGGGCAAGCGCCTGGAGAAGGTGGGCATGAAGGCCCAGGACACCTCGGAGCTGTTCTTCCAGGATGTGCGCGTGCCCAAGGAAAACCTGCTGGGCCAGGCGGGCATGGGCTTTGCGTACTTGATGCAGGAATTACCGCAGGAGCGCCTCACGGTGGCTATTGGCGCGTTGTCGTCTGCCGAGGCGGCGTTGGCGTGGACCCTGGAATATACCCGTGAACGCAAGGCGTTCGGCAAGGCCATTGCCGATTTCCAGAACACCCGCTTCAAGCTGGCAGAGATGGCCACCGAGATCCAGATTGGCCGCGTCTTTGTCGACAAATGCATGGCGCTGCACCTGGAGGGCAAGCTCGATGTGCCCACCGCCGCAATGGCCAAGTATTGGGCCACCGACCTGCAATGCAAGGTGCTCGACGAGTGCGTGCAACTGCATGGCGGCTACGGGTTCATGTGGGAGTATCCGATTGCCCGGGCCTGGGCGGATGCGCGAGTGCAGCGCATTTATGCGGGGACCAACGAGATCATGAAGGAAATTATTGCGCGGGCGCTCTAGTGGGGCTGTGCTGCTGAGTGCCTCTTCGCGAGCAAGCCCGCTCTCACATTTTGATGTGAATGCAGTCAAATGTGGGGGCGGGCTTGCTCGCGAAATGGTCTATGGATCAATCAAGGTGCCGGGTTTGGGTGATCCTTCTGAATCGCCTCAATCCCCTCCAGCACGTCTTTCGACAGTTTCAAATCAGCACTGGCGATGTTGCTGTCCAACTGCTCAAGCGATGTAGCGCCGATGATATTGCTGGTCACGAACGGCTGCTGCGTCACAAACGCCAGCGCCATCTGCGCCGGGTCCAAACCATGCTCGCGCGCCAGCGCCACATAGCGGCTGCAGGCCGCTTCCGACTGTGGGTTGAAATAGCGGCTGAAGCGGCTGTATTCGGTCAGTCGCGCCTTGGCCGGGCGTGCGCCACCCTCGTACTTGCCACTGAGCATGCCGAACGCCAAGGGCGAATAAGCCAACAGGCCGCATTGCTCGCGAATGGCGACTTCCGCCAGGCCCACCTCAAAGCTGCGGTTGAGCAGGTTGTAGGGGTTCTGGATCGAGACCGCGCGGCTCCAGCCACGGGCATCGGCCAGGGCCAGGAATTTCATGGTGCCCCACGGGGTTTCGTTGGACAGGCCGATGTGGCGGATCTTGCCGGCTTTTACCTGCTCCTCCAGCGCTTCGAGGGTTTCCTCCAGCGGGGTCAGGTCGTCTTCGTCCTTGTGCCTGTAGCTCAGTTGGCCGAAGAAGTTGGTGCTGCGCTCCGGCCAGTGCAATTGGTAGAGGTCGATCCAGTCGGTTTGCAGGCGCTTGAGGCTGGCGTCCAAGGCTTGGGCGATATGCTTGCGGTTGTGGCGCAGGTGGCCATCGCGGATGTAGTCAATGCCGTTGCCGGGGCCGGCGATCTTGCTGGCGAGGATCCAGTCGGCGCGGTCGCCACGGCTTTTGAAGTAATTACCGATGTAGCGCTCGGTGGTGGCGTAGGTGTCGGCCTGGGGCGGTACCGGGTACATTTCCGCCGTATCGAGGAAGTTGATCCCCGCGGCCTTGGCCCGTTCGATCTGTGCGAAGGCCTCTGCCTCGCTGTTCTGCTCGCCCCAGGTCATGGTGCCCAAGGCTATCGCGCTCACGTTCAGATCCGTACGGCCCAGCTGTCGATAATCCATCGGGTGCTCCTTCGGGAAAACAATCATAAAAGCAGGTTGAATTTTTTTTCGCAATCTGCATAATTGCCCACCTCTTTCTGCAGTGGAAGTGATGCGCCGCCTGCCGAAGAATCTTGCCGTTGAACGGACGCGCTGACCCGAGCCCCCGATAGCGTCTGTATCCGGCTGCCTTTGACTTGTCAAAGTACGCACTATTCAGTAAGATCCGCCGTCTAATTTACAGGGCGGCCCCTGAGGCTATTAAAGAATGACAACTTTTACTGCAAAACCGGAAACAGTTCAGCGCGACTGGTTTGTCGTCGACGCCGCTGGTCAGACTCTGGGTCGTCTGGCCACTGAAGTCGCCAGCCGTCTGCGTGGCAAGCACAAGCCTGAGTACACCCCTCACGTTGACACCGGTGACTACATCGTGATCATCAACGCTGAGCAGGTACGTGTTACCGGCAACAAAGCGCAAGACAAAATGTACTACCGTCACTCCGGTTTCCCAGGCGGTATCAAGTCTTCCAACTTTGAAGGCCTGATTTCCAAGAAGCCTGAAGCCCCGATCGAAATCGCGGTCAAAGGCATGCTGCCGAAGGGCCCACTGGGTCGCGATATGTTTCGCAAGCTGAAAGTCTATGCGGGCGCTGTACACCCTCATGCTGCTCAGCAGCCCCAAGAACTGAAGTTTTAACGGAATAGTTCATTATGTCGGCGACTCAAAATTACGGCACTGGCCGTCGCAAAACCGCAACCGCACGCGTTTTCCTGCGTCCGGGCACTGGTAACATCTCGATCAACAACCGCTCCCTGGACAACTTCTTCGGCCGCGAAACTGCCCGCATGGTAGTTCGTCAGCCGCTGGAACTGACCGAGACCGTTGAAAAGTTCGACATCTATGTCACCGTCATCGGTGGCGGTGTAAGTGGTCAAGCTGGCGCAATCCGCCACGGCATCACTCGTGCTCTGATGCAGTACGACGAAACCCTGCGTGGCGCTCTGCGCAAAGCTGGCTTCGTGACTCGCGATGCCCGTGAAGTTGAACGTAAGAAAGTCGGTCTGCGTAAAGCGCGTAAGCGTCCGCAGTACTCGAAGCGTTAATTCGCTTTACGTTCCACAAAAGCGCCCAGCCTCCTTACGGAGCTGGGCGTTTTTTATTGTCTGCGATTTATGCACATTTTTTACCGTGACAACTTGCCACATCCGTAGACCCCCTATACTACAAGGCCTGGGGGCTGAGCCTCGGGCAATTCCCTTGTCAGACGTGGGGCTTTTCATTACCATTCGGCAAAATTTTTATAAGTTCAGATTTAATACTTAGTAGACGCCTGATTTAACAGGCCAAAAAGCTGATGGGAGAGGACTGAATGAGCAATGACGGCGTGAATGCAGGCCGGCGTCGCTTCTTGGTAGCAGCCACATCCGTGGTGGGTGCTGCAGGAGCGGTGGGGGCTGCGGTCCCGTTCGTGGGGTCATGGTTTCCCAGTGCCAAGGCGAAAGCCGCAGGTGCACCGGTGAAGGTGAATGTCAGCAAGATCGAGCCAGGCCAGCAGATGATTGCTGAGTGGCGCGGCCAGCCGGTGTTCATTGTTCGTCGTACCGAGGAAATCCTGGGAAATCTGAAAAAGATCGAAGGTCAGTTGTCTGACCCCAAATCCGAGAAATCCGACCAACCCGCCTACGCCAAAAACGAAGTACGCTCGATCAAGCCGGAGATTCTGCTGCTGGTTGGCCTGTGCACCCACTTGGGATGCTCACCGACCTTCCGCCCGGAAGTTGCGCCAGTCGATCTGGGCAAGGACTGGGTTGGCGGTTATTTCTGCCCCTGCCACGGCTCCCACTACGATCTCGCTGGTCGCGTCTACAAATCCCAGCCTGCGCCCTTGAACCTGCCCGTGCCTCCGCATACCTACGAAACTGACGACCTCATTGTCATTGGCCTCGATAAGGAGAACGCGTGATGAGCAAGTTCATGGATTGGGTGGATGTGCGCTTCCCCGCCACTAAAATGTGGGAAGACCATCTCAGCAAATATTACGCACCAAAAAACTTCAACTTCTTCTACTTTTTCGGCTCCCTGGCCCTGCTGGTGCTGGTCAACCAGATCGTCACCGGCGTCTGGCTGACGATGAGCTACACGCCTTCGGCGGAAGAGGCATTTGCTTCCGTCGAATACATCATGCGTGACGTCGAGTACGGCTCGATCCTGCGCCTGCTGCACTCCACCGGCGCCTCGGCGTTCTTTATCGTGGTCTACCTGCACATGTTCCGTGGCCTGCTCTACGGTTCGTACCAGAAGCCCCGCGAGCTGGTGTGGGTGTTCGGCATGCTGATCTACCTGGCGCTGATGGCCGAAGCCTTCATGGGTTACCTGCTGCCATGGGGCCAGATGTCGTACTGGGGCGCCCAGGTGATCATCTCGCTGTTCGGTGCGATCCCGGTGATTGGCAACGACCTGACCCAGTGGATCCGTGGTGACTACCTGATCTCCGGTATTACCCTGAACCGCTTCTTCGCCTTGCACGTCGTGGCCCTGCCGATCGTGATCCTGGGCCTGGTGGTGCTGCATATCCTGGCGCTGCACGAAGTGGGCTCCAACAACCCGGATGGCGTGGACATCAAGAAGCACAAGGACGAGAACGGCATCCCGCTGGATGGCATTCCGTTCCACCCGTACTACACCGTCAAAGACATCGTCGGTGTGGTCGTGTTCCTGTTCGTGTTCTGCTCGATCGTGTTCTTTTTCCCGGAAATGGGCGGTTATTTCCTGGAGAAGCCGAACTTCGAACCGGCCAACGCCTTCAAGACCCCTGTGCACATTGCCCCGGTCTGGTACTTCACGCCGTTCTACGCAATCCTGCGGGCGATCCCCGACAAGCTCATGGGCGTGATGGCCATGGGAGCGGCCATTGCCGTGTTGTTCGTACTGCCTTGGCTCGACCGAAGCCCGGTCAAGTCCATGCGCTACAAGGGCTGGCTGAGCAAGATCTGGCTGTGGGTGTTCTGCATCGCATTCGTGATCCTGGGTATCCTGGGCGTACTGGCGCCAACCCCTGAGCGTACGTTGCTGTCGCAGGTCTGCACCTTCCTGTATTTCGCCTACTTCATTCTGATGCCGTTCTACACCCGGCTAGAGAAGACCAAACCGGTTCCGGAAAGGGTGACTGGCTGATGAAAAAATTATTCGTTGCATTGATGCTTGCGGCGCTGCCGCTACTGTCCTTCGCTGCCGAGTCCGGCGGTCCGGAACTGGAAAAAGTCGATATCGACGTCTCTGACAAGGCTGCCCTGCAAGACGGCGCGCGGACGTTCGCCAACTACTGCATGGGCTGCCACAGCGCCAAGTACCAACGTTATGAGCGGGTTGCCGATGACCTCGGCATCCCTCACGAGTTGATGCTGGAGAAGCTGGTGTTCACCGGCGCCAAGATTGGCGACCACATGAACATCGGTATGAAGCCGGCAGACGCCAAGACGTGGTTCGGTGCCCCACCGCCCGACCTGACCCTGGTGGCCCGTGTGCGTGGCACCGACTGGCTGTATAGCTACCTGAAGTCTTTCTACGAAGACCCGGCGCGCCCCTATCAAGTGAACAACCGCGTGTTCCCGAATGTCGGCATGCCTAACGTTCTGGTCGGCCTGCAGGGCAAGCAAGTGGTAGGATGCAAGCAGGTTCAGGTGGTTGAAGACGGCAAGAAGCAATACGATCCGCTGACCGGCACGCCTCTGACTCATGAAGCCTGCGATCAGCTGAAGATAGAAACCCCTGGTGCGCTGAATGAAGAGCAGTTCGACGAGAAGGTCAAGAACCTGGTGACCTTCCTGGCCTACTCGGCCAACCCGGTCAAACTGCAGCACCAGCGCATCGGGACGTACGTCTTGCTGTACCTGGCCTTCTTCTTCGTATTCGCCTATCTGCTCAAACGCGAATACTGGAAGGATGTGCATTGATCCAACCGTAAGCAATTGCTGTTAATCTTGCGCGCCCAGCGGCATCTCTAGCCCGTAGCGACCTGGTCATCAGGTCCTGCAGAGATGCTTTCTGGGCGCGCTCGTTTTTGAGCTTTCCATAATTTCAACAAGCGAGGAGGACCGCCATGGGCGTGACCAATCGGTTGGCCTGTTACTCCGACCCCGCCGACCACTATTCCCACCGAGTACGCATCGTACTTGCAGAGAAGGGTGTCAGCGCCGAGATCATCAGTGTGGAGGCAGGTCGTCATCCGCCGAAACTGATCGAAGTGAACCCTTACGGCAGCTTGCCCACCCTGGTCGATCGTGACCTGGCGTTGTGGGAGTCAACCGTGGTGATGGAATATCTGGATGAGCGTTACCCGCATCCACCTTTGCTGCCGGTGTATCCGGTGGCACGTGCCAACAGCCGCCTGCTGATCCATCGGATCCAGCGTGACTGGTGTGGGCTGGTGGATCTGATTCTGGATTCGCGCAGCAAAGAGGCGGCCCGTGTCGTGGCGCGCAAGGAATTGCGCGAGAGCCTGACCGGCGTTTCGCCGTTATTCGCCGACAAACCTTTTTTCCTCAGCGAGGAACAAAGCCTGGTGGATTGCTGCCTATTACCCATACTCTGGCGCTTGCCGATCCTGGGCATTGAATTGCCACGGCCGGCCAAGCCATTACTTGATTATATGGAGCGCCAGTTTGCGCGTGAGGCTTTCCAGGCGAGTCTGTCTGGTGTCGAACGCGATATGCGCTAAGGCTTAAGGAGCCGCTGATGAACTCCAGTCGACCCTACCTGGTCCGCGCGCTCTATGAGTGGATTGTGGACAATGATTGCACCCCGCACATGCTGGTCAATTCCGAATTTCCTGCGGTTCAGGTGCCGCAGGGTTTTGCCAGTGACGGACAGATTGTGCTGAACGTATCGCCCAGTGCGGTGCGCCATCTGCACATGGATAACGAAGCGGTCAGCTTCGAAGGGCGTTTCGGCGGCGTGCCGCATACGCTGTACGTGCCGATTGGCGCCATCCTCGGGATTTACGCCCGGGAAAATGGCCAGGGCATGGTGTTTGATCTGGAGTCGCCTTTCGAGGACGACGAAGCGATCGAAAGCGAAGGCGGTGATGATCTGCCGCCACCGGATGCGGAGCCTCCGCGCCCAAGCGGCCGGCCGAGCCTGAAAGTGGTGAAGTAAGCGGTTCTTGCCCTTGGGCGAACCTGAAAAATGCCTCGACCTGTGTCGAGGTATTTTTTTGCGCGCAGGATATGGAGGAAAGTCGTGACTGAACGGTGATCGTACAACCGCCATGGGCTATGATGCTGCCTTAGTCCACCGAGATAGATGATTCACATGGAAAACCCCACCACCGCCCCTCGTCTTCCCCGCAAGCGCCGCAGCCTTGCCCAGGAATTGGTCACGGTGTTGTCCGAGCAGATCCGTGACGGCCAACTCAAGCGTGGCGACAAGCTGCCGACCGAGTCGGCGATCATGGACGCCCATGGAGTCAGTCGCACCGTGGTGCGCGAAGCCATCTCGCGCCTGCAGGCGGCAGGGCAGGTGGAAACCCGTCACGGCATCGGTACCTTCGTGCTGGACACGCCGAGCCCCAGCGGCTTTCGCATCGACCCGGCCACGGTCGTCACTTTGCGTGATGTGCTGGCCATTCTGGAGCTGCGTATCAGCCTGGAAGTGGAGTCCGCCGGCCTGGCGGCCTTGCGTCGCAGCGATGAGCAACTGGCCGCCATGCGCGCGGCACTCGATGCGTTGAATGAAAGCGCGGCGCATGCGGGCGATGCGGTGGCATCGGACTTTGCGTTCCACCTGGAAATTGCCCTGTCCACCGGCAACCGCTACTTCACTGACATCATGACCCACCTGGGCACCAGCATCATTCCGCGTACCCGGCTGAACTCGGCGCGTCTGGCCCATGATGACCAGCAGCACTACATGACCCGCCTGAGCCGTGAGCACGAAGAGATTTATGAAGCGATTGCGCGCCAGGATTCGGATGCAGCTCGGGCGGCAATGCGTTTGCATCTGACCAATAGCCGCGAGCGGCTGCGCCATGCGCATGAAGAGGCGCAGGCGCAGCGGGGCTAAACGACCAGTTTCTTGCTACCTGAGCTGAATTTTTAAGTGGGTGGAATCTGTTTCCAGTTGAGATTCATGCTGCGTAATTCGGTAGCACAGCTCTACGGTTTTGCCTTTGAGGCGGCTCTCTTCATCAGAGGAAAGCTTGATGCCGGAAACCGCCTTCACAGGGAGTTCCAGTGGGGGCCCAGCGACCGATTCGTAGTACTCGGGGTCCTCTTCATCCTCTGGATTCCTTTCAAACAAAATCGCTCGTGCGGTAGCGTTTTTCACCTCCTCGTCTTCGGGAAGGAGCAGGAGTTCCACACTCTGCAGTGTCGATATCAGAATGCTCAGGGTAGGTGCTGGATTGTTCATGATGAGATCTCATCTAAAGGCGCAATGGTTAAGGACTATCACCAAATAATCAGGTTTTTGGTGCTCCAGCCCATTTACCCGATCTGACAAGGCCTACGAAACTGTCAGAAATTACAGTTGCGATAAACGGTCCCATCCACGCCAACCTGGTCATGCATGGCGGACGCTCATGTCAAGGCTGCGGCTTATTAGCCCTTCAGCAACCACCACGTAGTCCACCCCACCCAGCATGTCGCCGGCGGCGGCGATGTGTTCACCATCCCTTGTTCAGCCCTGGCCGAGGTGAAGGTCGATGAATTGCAGTTGACGAATTCATTTATAGTTGTACGATGACGTACGACATCACCAAAACCAACAACAACCTTTCGACAGAAAGTCTTTACCCAGGGTGTTCGAATAATGAATCCACAAGAACTGAAGTCCATCCTCTCCCACGGTCTGTTGTCTTTCCCCGTGACCGATTTCAACGCCCAGGGTGACTTCCACCAGGCGGGCTATATCAAGCGCCTCGAGTGGCTGGCCCCCTACGGCGCCACCGCTTTGTTTGCGGCAGGCGGTACCGGTGAGTTTTTCTCCCTCGCGGCCAGCGAATACTCCCAAGTGATCAAGACGGCTGTTGATACCTGCGCCACCAGTGTGCCGATCCTGGCCGGTGTCGGCGGCTCGACTCGCCAGGCCATCGAATACGCTCAGGAAGCCGAACGCCTCGGCGCCAAGGGCCTGTTGCTGCTGCCGCACTACCTCACCGAAGCCAGCCAGGACGGTGTTGCCGCCCACGTGGAAGCTGTGTGCAAGTCGGTAAACATCGGCGTGGTGGTCTACAACCGTAACGTTTGCCGCTTGACTGCTCCGTTGCTGGAGCGCCTGGCCGAGCGTTGCCCGAACCTGATCGGCTACAAGGATGGCCTGGGTGATATCGAGTTGATGGTGTCGATCCGCCGTCGTTTGGGCGACCGTTTCAGCTACCTCGGCGGCCTGCCGACTGCAGAGGTTTACGCCGCTGCCTACAAGGCCTTGGGCGTACCGGTGTACTCCTCGGCGGTGTTCAACTTCATCCCGAAAACCGCGATGGACTTCTACCACGCGATTGCCAAGGACGATCACGCCACCGTCGCCAAGATCATCGACAACTTCTTCCTGCCTTACCTGGACATCCGTAACCGTAAGGCCGGTTATGCCGTGAGCATCGTCAAGGCGGGTGCGAAAATCGTCGGCTACGACGCCGGCCCTGTGCGTACGCCGCTGACCGACCTGTTGCCGGAAGAATACGAAGCCCTGGCCGCGCTGATCGACAAGCAAGGCCCGCAATAACCCATCCATAAAGGCCGCTGAGCAATCAGCGGCCTTTTGCGTCAGGAGAAGATTCGTGTCCCAAGCCCAGCGTTTTGAAAACTACATCAACGGCCAATGGGTGGCCGGTGCCGACTATTGCGTCAACCTCAACCCGTCGGAGTTGTCTGATGTCATTGGTGAATATGCCAAGGCTGACGTCGCTCAAGTCAACGCCGCTATAGACGCCGCCCGTGCTGCGTTCCCGGCCTGGTCCACTTCCGGTATCCAGGCGCGCCATGACGCGTTGGATAAAGTCGGCAGCGAAATTCTCGCGCGCCGCGAAGAGCTTGGCACCCTGCTGGCTCGAGAAGAGGGCAAGACCCTGCCCGAAGCCATCGGCGAAGTGACCCGCGCCGGTAACATCTTCAAATTCTTTGCCGGTGAGTGCCTGCGCCTGTCCGGCGACTACGTGCCGTCGGTGCGCCCGGGCGTCAACGTCGAAGTGACCCGCGAAGCCTTGGGTGTGGTCGGCCTGATTACCCCGTGGAACTTCCCGATTGCGATCCCCGCCTGGAAAATTGCCCCGGCCCTGGCTTACGGCAACTGCGTGGTGATCAAGCCGGCCGAACTGGTACCAGGCTGCGCCTGGGCGCTGGCGGAAATCATCTCCCGCGCCGGCTTCCCCGCCGGTGTGTTCAACCTGGTGATGGGCAGTGGCCGGGTGGTCGGCGATGTGCTGGTCAACAGCCCGAAAGTCGACGGCATCAGCTTCACCGGTTCCGTCGGCGTGGGGCGTCAGATTGCGGTCAGTTGCGTGTCGCGCCAGGCCAAGGTGCAGTTGGAAATGGGCGGCAAGAACCCGCAGATCATTCTCGATGACGCCGACCTCAAGCAGGCCGTCGAGTTGTCGGTACAGAGCGCGTTCTACTCCACTGGCCAGCGTTGCACGGCCTCAAGCCGCTTGATCGTCACCGCCGGTATTCACGACCGGTTCGTCGCGGCCATGGCCGAGCGCATGCAGTCGATCAAGGTTGGCCACGCGCTCAAGAGCGGTACCGACATTGGCCCGGTGGTATCCCAGGCCCAGTTGGACCAGGACCTGAAATACATCGACATCGGCCAAAGCGAAGGGGCTCGGCTGGTCAGCGGCGGTGGCCTGGTGACGTGCGACACCGAAGGCTATTACCTGGCACCGACTTTGTTTGCTGACAGCGAAGCCGCCATGCGTATCAGCCGTGAAGAGATCTTCGGCCCGGTGGCCAACGTGGTGCGCGTAGCGGACTACGAGGCGGCACTGGCCATGGCCAACGACACCGAGTTCGGTCTGTCGGCGGGTATTGCTACCACCTCGCTCAAATACGTCAACCACTTCAAACGCCATTCCCAGGCCGGGATGGTGATGGTCAACCTGCCGACCGCCGGCGTGGATTATCACGTTCCTTTCGGTGGGCGTAAGGGCTCATCCTATGGTTCGCGTGAGCAAGGTCGCTATGCGCAAGAGTTCTACACCGTGGTGAAAACCAGCTACATCGGTTCGTAACACTGTAGGAGCGAGCTTGCTCGCGAAAAACTCAAGGGCACTGCATGCATCCTGAATGCCTGCGTATTCGTTGACATTTTTCGCGAGCAAGCTCGCTCCTACAGGGGCCGGCCCCCAGTGACACATAACCATCACCCGCAAAAAAAATAATTAGTGGGAGTACTTCTACATGCAAGCGACCAAGCCGACCCATGTCCGTTATTTGATCCTGCTCATGCTGTTCCTGGTGACCACGATCAACTACGCCGACCGGGCCACTATCGCTATCGCGGGTTCCAGCCTGCAAAAAGACCTCGGCATCGATGCGGTCACCCTCGGTTATATCTTTTCCGCATTCGGTTGGGCCTACGTGGCCGGGCAAATTCCCGGTGGCTGGCTGCTGGACCGTTTCGGCTCGAAAAAAGTCTACGCCCTGAGCATCTTCACCTGGTCACTGTTCACCGTGCTGCAAGGCTACGTCGGTGAGTTCGGGGTCTCCACTGCCGTTGTTGCGCTGTTTATGCTGCGCTTCATGGTGGGCCTGGCCGAAGCGCCATCCTTCCCGGGGAACGCACGGATCGTAGCGGCCTGGTTCCCGACCGCCGAGCGCGGTACGGCGTCGGCGATCTTCAACTCGGCGCAGTACTTCGCCACGGTGCTGTTCGCGCCGCTGATGGGCTGGATCGTCTACCGTTTCGGCTGGCAGCACGTCTTTGTCGTGATGGGCGTGATTGGCATTGTGTTCTCGCTGGTCTGGCTGAAAGTCATTCACAGCCCGCGCCAGCACCCGATGATCAACGAGGCGGAGTTCAATCACATTGCGGCCAATGGCGCGATGGTCGATATGGACCAGGACAAGGGCAAGGGTAAGAAAACCGACGGGCCGAAGTGGGATTACATCCGCCAGTTGCTGACCAACCGCATGATGCTTGGCGTGTACCTGGGCCAGTACTGCATCAATGGCATCACCTATTTCTTCCTGACCTGGTTCCCGGTGTACCTGGTGCAGGACCGCGGCATGACCATCCTCAAGGCTGGTTTCATTGCGTCGTTGCCGGCCATTTGCGGCTTTATCGGCGGCGTGCTCGGGGGGGTGATTTCCGACTACCTGTTGCGCAAGGGCCATTCGCTGACCTTCGCGCGCAAGGCGCCGATTATCGCCGGCCTGTTGGTGTCGAGCAGTATCATCGCGTGTAACTACGTCGACGTTGAATGGATGGTGGTGGGCTTTATGGCGTTGGCCTTCTTCGGCAAAGGCGTTGGCGCACTGGGCTGGGCGGTGGTGTCCGACACCTCGCCCAAGCAAATCGCCGGCCTCAGCGGTGGCTTGTTCAACACCTTCGGTAACCTGGCGTCGATCACCACCCCGATTGTGATCGGCTACATCATCAGCACCACGGGCTCGTTCAAATGGGCACTGGTGTTTGTCGGCGCCAACGCGCTGGTGGCCGTGTTCAGCTACCTGGTCATCGTCGGCCCGATCAAGCGTGTGGTGCTCAAGGAGCCGCCAAGCCAAGGCCCCGAGTTGACCCAACTTAACCAAGCGCATTCCTGAGGTTCGTGTGATGCAGTTGATTGAACATGCCGACTCGCCACGCTCCATTCGTTTACACGAGCGTGACAACGTAGTGATTGTGGTCAATGACCAGGGCGTACCGGCCGGGACCGAGTTTCCGGATGGCCTGGTGACCGTGGATTTCATTCCCCAGAGCCACAAGGTGACCCTGGAAGATATCCCCGAGGGCGGTCCGATTATTCGCTATGGCCAGACCATTGGTTACGCCTTGGCGCCGATTCCGCGCGGCAGTTGGGTCCAGGAAGACCAGCTGCGCATGCCCACCGCGCCACCGCTGGACAGCCTGCCTCTGTCCACCGAGGTGCCGCAGGCCCAGATGCCGTTGGAAGGTTTCACGTTCGAGGGCTATCGCAACGCCGACGGCACCGTGGGCACGCGCAATATCCTTGGCATCACCACCACGGTGCAGTGTGTCACCGGGGTGCTGGACCATGCGGTCAAACGCATCAAGGACGAATTGCTGCACAAGTACCCCCACGTCGATGACGTGGTGGCGCTGACCCACAGCTACGGCTGTGGGGTGGCGATCACCGCGACGGATGCCTACATCCCGATCCGCACCGTGCGCAACCTGGCGCGTAATCCGAACCTGGGCGGCGAAGCGTTGGTGATCAGCCTGGGCTGCGAGAAATTGCAGGCCGGGCAGGTCATGCATGACAACGACAGCTCCGTCGACCTGAGCGAGCCGTGGTTGTACAGGCTGCAGGATTCCAGCCACGGCTTTACCGAAATGATCGAGCAGATCATGGCGCTGGCCGAAACCCGCCTGAAGAAACTCGACCAGCGCCGCCGCGAAACGGTACCGGCGTCCGAGCTGATTTTGGGCATGCAGTGCGGCGGCAGTGATGCGTTTTCCGGCATCACCGCCAACCCTGCACTGGGGTACGCCTCGGACCTGCTGCTGCGGGCCGGCGCCACGGTGATGTTTTCCGAAGTCACCGAAGTACGTGATGCCATTTACTTGCTGACTTCTCGTGCGCAGACGAAGGAAATAGCTGAAGAGTTGGTCAGGGAAATGGACTGGTACGACCGTTACCTGGCCAAGGGCGAAGCCGATCGCAGCGCCAACACCACGCCGGGCAACAAGAAAGGCGGGTTGTCGAATATCGTCGAGAAGTCCCTGGGCTCGATCGTCAAATCCGGCAGCAGCGCGATCAACGGCGTGCTGGGCCCGGGCGAACGCGTCAAGGGCAAAGGGCTGATCTTTTGCGCGACGCCGGCCAGCGACTTTGTGTGCGGCACCTTGCAACTGGCGGCGGGGATGAACCTGCATGTGTTCACCACCGGGCGCGGCACGCCTTATGGGCTGGCGATGGCGCCGGTGGTGAAGGTCTCGACCCGCACCGAACTGGCACAGCGCTGGCCGGACCTTATCGATATCGACGCCGGACGCATTGCCACCGGGCGCGCGACCATCGAGGAGCTGGGCTGGGAGTTGTTCCACTTCTACCTGGACGTGGCCAGCGGCAGGAAGCAGACGTGGGCAGAGCATCACAAGCTGCACAACGACATCACGTTGTTCAACCCGGCACCCATTACCTGAGACCTGGTCGCCTGCCTTCGCGAGCAAGCCCGCTCCCACATTCGCCCGCATTCCAACGTTGGAACTCGATCAAGTGTGGGGGCGGGCTTGCTCGCGAAGGCGTCATACCAGACGCCGCGGGGCTGCATGGCTTATCATTAGCCACCTAACGACGCTCACCAAGGTTCTCCGCGGCATGCTGGCTATTTTCCTCTCCACCCTCACCATCACCGCACCGGTGTTTGCCATGCTGTTTCTAGGGGTGCTGCTCAAGCGCATCAACTGGATCAACGACAACTTCATTCACACAGCGTCGTCCCTGGTGTTCAACGTCACCATGCCGGCGTTGCTGTTCCTGGGCATCCTGCATGCCGACCTGCACTCGGCGCTCAAGCCGGGCTTGCTGATCTACTTTTGCGTGGCCACGCTGCTGAGCTTTGCCCTGGCCTGGGGCTGGGCGATCTTTCGCTGCAAGCCTGAAGACCGGGGCATCTACACCCAGGGCGCATTTCGCGGCAACAATGGGGTGATTGGCCTGGCCCTGGCCGCCAGCATGTATGGCGACTACGGTATTTCCCTCGGTGCGATTCTCGCGGCGCTGGTGATCCTGTTCTACAACACGCTGTCGACCATTGTGCTGGCGGTGTACAGCCCGGTGATCAAGTCAGACCCGTGGAGCATCTTCAAAAGTGTAGTGGCTAACCCATTGATCATCAGCGTGATCGTGGCTGCGCCGTTCGCCTACTTTCAGCTGGGTTTGCCTGGCTGGCTGGAAAAGTCCGCGCAGTACCTGGCGGACACCACCCTGCCATTGGCATTGATCTGCATCGGCGGCACCTTGTCCCTGGCGGCACTGCGCAAGAGCGGCAACATGGCGGTGAGCGCGAGTTTGGTGAAGATGGTCTGGTTACCGCTGATCGCCACGCTGGGCGCCTGGCTATTGGGCTTTCGCGGGCCGGAACTGGGGATTCTGTTCCTGTATTTCGGCGCGCCGACGGCGGCGGCGAGCTTCGTGATGGCCAGGGCGGCCGACGGTAATCATGAGCTGGCGGCGGCAATTATCGTGATCACCACCCTGATGGCGGCGGTGACCACGAATATCGGTATTTTCGTGTTGCAGGCGGGCGGCTGGATCTAGCCTTCTTTCTGGTAGGTATCGATCACTTCCTGGGCCGCACGAAACGCGTCGATCGCCGCCGGCACCCCGGCATATACCGCGCAATGCAGCAGTGCCTCACGAATCTCTTCCACGGTGCAGCCATTGTTCAGCGCGCCGCGTACGTGGCCCTTCAGCTCTTGCGGGCACTTGAGCGCGGTGAGCGCGGCGAGGGTGATCAAGCTGCGCGTTTTCAACGGCAACCCTTCGCGGCTCCACACGCTGCCCCAGGCATGTTCGTTGACAAAATCCTGCAGCGGCTGGCTGAAGTCGGTGGCGTTGCCCAGGGCGCGATCGACGAATGCATCGCCCATCACTTGGCGACGCATCTGCACCCCGGTTTTTTTCTGTGCGGTCATTGCGATTCCCTCTTGTGTTGGCGGCGCCAGGCGCGCAGCGAAGTGAACAACAGGAACACCACCAGCGCTGGCAAGACGTAATGCAGCATCAATTGTTCAAGCTTGTTGGCCAGCGGCATGCCGGTGGTGAACGACATCACATGCAGCCCATACGCCAGGTACAGGCCCAGCAGCACCAGGCCTTCGGCACGGGTGACGCGGTAACCGGTATAGAACACCGGCAGGCACAGCACCACCACGCCGAGCATCACCGGCAGGTCGAAGTCCAGGGCGTTGGGTGACACCGACAGCGGTGACGGCGCCAGCAGCGCGGTGAGGCCCAATACGCCGAGCAGGTTGAACAGGTTGCTGCCGATCACGTTGCCCACGGCAATTTCGCGCTCGCCGCGCAGGGCGGCAATCAGCGAGGTGGCCAGGCACGGCAGCGAAGTGCCGACGCCTATCAGCGTGAGGCCAATGATGCGTTCCGACAGGCCCAGGTCGCTCGCCACGTTCACTGCCGCACCCAGCAACAGGTGCCCGGCCAGTACCAGGATCAATAAGCCGCCCAGCATCAGCAGCACGCTGCTCAGCCAGGGCGCGCGCGCGAGGGTGTGCAGTGTGCGCGGGCGACGGGAGTGGCGGGTCTGGTAGTGCAGCACGCCGAGGTAGGCGAGCAGGGCGACGAGCAGCAACAGGCCGTCGAGCGGCGTGAGTTCTTCGTTGGCCGCCAGGGTAAACACCAGCAGGCCGGCGAGGATCATCACCGGGATATCCACGCGCACCAGTTGCCGCGAGACCCGCAACGGAATGATCAGCGCCGACAGGCCCAGGGTCACCAGGGTGTTGAAGATGCTGCTGCCGAGTACGCTGCCCACGGCGATGTCGGTATTGCCGGCCAGGGTGGCTTGCAGGCTCACGGTCATCTGCGGTGCGCTGCTGCCGAAGGCTACGATCGTCAGGCCGATGATCAGCGGCCGAACCTTGAGGCTGGCGGCCAGGCGCACGGCTGCGCGCACCAGGATCTCGGCGCCGATGAACAGCAGCACCAGGCCGCTGAGCAGTTCGAGCAGGCTCCAGGGCGAGAGGGCGGTTAATCCGAAAATGGCCAGGGCTCCTTTGTCTTTTGGGGGGGCTCAGTTGCCCATGGCTTGCACGCGAACCCGTGCGGTACCGCTGCTGAGCATACCCAGTTGCTCGGCCGCCTTGCGGGAAAGGTCGATCAGGCGCCCACGCGTATGCGGGCCGCGATCATTGATACGGACCACGACAGACCTGTCGTTGTTGAGGTTGGTGACCTTGACCTGGGTGCCGAACGGCAGTTGCCGGTGGGCGGCGGTCAGGGCGTTCTGGTTGAAGGGTTCACCGCTGGCTGTGCGTTTGCCATGGTGTTTGGCGCCGTAATAGGACGCGGTGCCGGTTTCGTCGTAGCCGTTGGGGTCGATGAGGCCGCTGGCGCAGCCTGCCAGCAGGGAGAACAAGGCCAGGAGGCCGAGTAGACGCTTCATTTTCAAATTGCCCCGATCAAATGGGGGAGCGGGCTTGCTCGCGAATGCAGTGTGTCAGCCAAATGTTTCTTCACTGATCCACCGCCTTCGCGAGCAAGCCCGCTCCCACAAGGGATCCGGGGTCGAGCACGAAACCTCCCCCCGGACCATTCACCGCTATCAGCCCTCGAGCTTGCTTTTGAGCAGTTCGTTCACCTGTTGCGGGTTGGCCTTGCCCTTGGACGCTTTCATTGCCTGGCCGACAAAGAAGCCGAACATCTTGCCGCGCTTGGCTTCGTCTGCCGCACGGTATTGCTCGACCTGTTCGGCGTTGGCCGCGAGCATTTCATCGAGCACGGCCGAGATTGCGCCGCTGTCGGTGACTTGCTTGAGACCGCGCTTCTCGATGATTTCATCGGCAGAGCCTTCGCCCGCTGCCATCGCTTCAAACACGGTCTTGGCGATTTTGCCGGAGATGGTGTTGTCTTTGATGCGCAGCAGCATGCCGCCCAACTGCTCCGCGGTCACCGGGGCTTCGTCGATTTCCAGGCCCTGCTTGTTCAGCAGGCTGCCCAGTTCAACCATCACCCAGTTAGCGGCCAGCTTGGCGTCACCGGCGATGCTCACGACTTTTTCAAAGTAGTTCGCTTGCTCGCGGCTGGACGCCAGCACGCTGGCGTCATAGATCGACAGGCCGAACTGTTCCTGGAAACGCTCGCGTTTCTGCTGCGGCAACTCTGGCAGGGTGGCGCGGATGTCACTGAGGAACGAGTCCTCCAGCACCACCGGCAACAGGTCCGGGTCGGGGAAGTAACGGTAGTCGTTGGCTTCCTCCTTGCTGCGCATGGCGCGGGTTTCGTCTTTGTTCGGGTCGTACAGACGCGTTTGCTGGATCACCTTGCCGCCGTCTTCGATCAGTTCGATCTGGCGACGCACTTCGGTATTGATCGCCTTCTCGATAAAGCGGAACGAGTTGACGTTCTTGATCTCGCAACGGGTGCCGTATTCGGCCTGGCCTTTTGGCCGCACCGACACGTTGCAGTCGCAACGCAGCGAACCTTCGGCCATGTTGCCGTCGCAGATGCCCAGGTAGCGCACCAGTGCGTGGATGGTCTTGACGTAGGCCACGGCTTCCTTGGCGCTGCGCATGTCCGGCTCGGACACGATCTCCAGCAGCGGCGTGCCGGCACGGTTCAGGTCGATGCCGGTGGCCCCAGGGAATTCTTCATGCAGGCTCTTGCCGGCATCTTCTTCCAGGTGGGCACGGGTGACGCCGACACGTTTGATGGTGCCGTCTTCCAGCGGGATGTCCAGGTGGCCCTTGCCAACGATCGGCAGTTCCATCTGGCTGATCTGGTAGCCCTTGGGCAGGTCCGGGTAGAAGTAGTTCTTACGCGCGAACACGCTGTGCTGGCCGATCTCGGCGTCGATCGCCAGGCCGAACATCACGGCCATGCGCACCGCTTCCTGGTTCAGCACCGGCAGCACGCCGGGCATGCCCAGGTCTACCAGGCTGGCCTGGGTGTTGGGCTCTGCGCCGAAGGTGGTGGCGCTACCGGAGAAAATCTTCGATTGGGTGGCGAGCTGGGTATGAATCTCCAGCCCGATCACAACTTCCCATTGCATAGTGTTCTCCTCAGAAGCCGGTAGGGGTGCGAGTGTGCCAGTCGGTGTTCAACTGGTACTGATGCGCCACATTGAGCAGGCGGCCTTCCTGGAAATACGGGGCGAGCAATTGCACGCCCACCGGCAGGCCATCGACGAAGCCGGCGGGCATGGACAGGCCCGGCAGGCCCGCGAGGTTGGCGGTGATGGTGTACAGGTCTTCCAGGTACTCGGCGATCGGGTCGCCGGTCTTGGCGCCGATCTTCCAGGCCGGGTTCGGCGTGGTTGGGCCGAGGATGATGTCGACTTCTGCAAAGGCCGCCATGAAGTCGTTCTTGATCAGGCGCCGGATTTTCTGCGCCTTGAGGTAGTAGGCGTCGTAGTAGCCGGCCGACAGGGCGTAGGCACCGACCATGATGCGACGTTGTACTTCGGCGCCGAAGCCTTCGCCGCGGGAGCGCTTGTACAGGTCGTCCAGGTTTTTCGGGTTTTCGCAGCGGTAGCCGAAACGCACGCCGTCGAAACGCGACAGGTTCGAGGAGGCTTCCGCCGGTGCGATCACATAGTACGCGGGGATCGCGTGCTGGTTGTTCGGCAGGCTGATTTCCTTGATCACGGCGCCGAGCTTTTGCAGCTCCTTGACGCTGTTGTGCACCAGCTCGGCGATACGCGGGTCGAGGCCGGCGCTGAAGTATTCCTTCGGTACACCGATGCGCAGACCTTTGAGCGAGGTATTCAAGCTGGCGCTGTAGTCCGGCACGGGCTCATCGATACTGGTGGAGTCCTGTGTGTCGAAGCCGGCCATGCCTTGCAACAGGATCGCGCAATCTTCGGCGGTGCGGGCCAGAGGGCCGCCCTGATCGAGGCTGGAGGCATAGGCGATCATGCCCCAGCGGGAAACGCGCCCGTAGGTCGGCTTCAAACCGGTGAGGTTGGTGAACGCTGCCGGTTGGCGGATGGAGCCGCCGGTGTCGGTGGCCGTGGCGGCCGGCAGGAAGCGTGCGGCGACTGCTGCGGCCGAACCACCGGACGAACCGCCGGGCACGTGTTCCAGGTTCCATGGGTTTTTCACGGCGCCGTAGTAGCTCGACTCGTTGGCCGAGCCCATGGCGAATTCGTCCATGTTGGTCTTGCCCAGGGTCACGGCCCCGGCGCTCGCCAGCTTGGACACCACGGTGGCGTTGTAGGGTGCCTTGAAGTTGTCGAGCATCTTCGAGCCGCAGCTGGTGCGAATGCCCTGGGTGCAGAACAGGTCCTTGTGGGCGATCGGCGCGCCCAGCAGTGCGCCGTTTTCACCGTTGGCGCGACGTGCGTCGGCGGTCTTGGCCTGGCTCAAGGCCAGCTCTTCGGTGAGGCTGATGAAGCTGTTGACCTTGGGGTCAAGCGCGGCGATGCGCGTGAGCAGGGTCTTGGTCAGCTCTTCGGAAGAAAACTTTTTGTCGGCGAGACCGCGGGCGATCTCGGCCAGAGTCATGTGATGCATGAAAGGCTCTTTCCCTTTAGTCGATGACTTTCGGAACCAGGTACAGGCCGTTTTCGACCGCTGGCGCGATGGACTGGTAGGTCTCGCGATTATTGACTTCGGTCACGACGTCTACGCGCAGGCGCTGGCTGGCTTCCAGCGGGTGAGCCAGGGGCTCGATGCCGTCGGTATTCACGGCCTGCATTTGGTCAACCAGCCCGAGAATGCTGTTCAGGGCTGCGGTGGTCTGTGGAAGATCGACTTCATTCAGGCCAAGCGAGGCCAGATGAGCGATTTTTTCCACGTCGGAGCGTTCAAGCGCCATGGGAATCTCCTGTGGAAAACAGAACGGAGGCTGTCCGTGTGTTAGATTGTCGGAACACTACCGCATTTCTACGGTCTTACGGCCGCGATTGTGGGGTTTGGTGCACAGAAAGTCGGCCAATTTAGCACATTGGCGCCTTGCCCAAAATCCCTGTCGTTGTTAGAGTTTGCCGCACTTTTTTACCCACGCGTTGCCTAGGGTCCTTTCCCCATGTTCAAGAAACTGCGTGGCATGTTTTCCAGCGATCTTTCCATTGACCTGGGCACTGCCAACACCCTTATTTACGTGCGCGAGCGCGGTATCGTCCTGAATGAGCCATCGGTTGTGGCCATCCGGACCCATGGTAATCAGAAAAGTGTCGTTGCCGTCGGCACCGAGGCCAAGCGCATGCTTGGCCGAACACCAGGCAATATTGCCGCCATTCGTCCGATGAAGGACGGCGTGATCGCCGACTTCAGTGTCTGCGAGAAGATGCTGCAGTACTTCATCAACAAGGTTCACGAAAACAGTTTCCTGCAGCCCAGCCCTCGTGTGCTGATATGCGTTCCGTGCAAGTCCACCCAGGTGGAGCGTCGAGCCATCCGTGAATCGGCCCTTGGCGCCGGTGCCCGCGAAGTATTCCTGATCGAAGAGCCAATGGCTGCGGCGATCGGTGCCGGCCTGCCGGTTGAAGAGGCGCGCGGTTCGATGGTGGTGGATATCGGTGGTGGTACCACTGAAATCGCCCTGATTTCCCTGAACGGTGTGGTGTATGCCGAATCCGTGCGTGTAGGTGGCGACCGCTTCGACGAAGCGATCATTACTTATGTGCGCCGTAACTACGGCAGCCTGATCGGCGAATCCACCGCCGAGCGCATCAAGCAGGAAATCGGTACCGCTTACCCGGGCGGCGAAGTGCGCGAAGTCGATGTTCGCGGTCGTAACCTGGCCGAAGGCGTGCCACGTGCCTTTACCCTGAACTCCAACGAAGTGCTGGAAGCTCTGCAAGAGTCCCTGGCCACCATCGTTCAGGCTGTAAAGAGCGCCCTGGAGCAATCGCCGCCGGAACTGGCTTCCGATATCGCCGAGCGCGGCCTGGTGCTGACCGGTGGTGGCGCCTTGTTGCGTGACCTCGACAAGTTGCTGGCCCAGGAAACCGGCCTGCCGGTGATCGTCGCCGAAGATCCGCTGACCTGCGTCGCCCGTGGCGGTGGCCGTGCACTGGAAATGATGGATAAACACACCATGGACCTGCTTTCCAGCGAATAAGATCGTTGGTTGCGCCATGTTTCGCTGGCAGGCAGCACTTTGCAGTGCTGCCTGTTGGCGTTTATCTTCTCCAATCTGCATCCAGGCCGGTTTGATGCCGTATGAATAGAGAGAACATTTGCCTGGGAGGAGCGGCCTATTAAACCGCTTTTCGCCAAAGGCCCCTCATTGGGCGTGCGCTTATTGGTGCTGGTCGTGCTTTCGGTCGCGCTGATGGTGGTCGATGCCCGCTTTGCACTGCTCAAGCCGGTGCGTAGCCAGATGTCGCTGGTGTTGATGCAGACCTACTGGATCACCGACCTGCCGCAACGTCTCTACCAGGGCGTGGCCAGCCAATTCGGCAGCCGCACCGAGCTGGTCGCCGAAAACGAAAAACTCAAGACAGAAAACCTGCTGCTGCAGGGGCGCATGCAAAAGCTGGCCGCCCTCACCGAGCAGAACGTTCGGCTGCGCGAGTTGCTCAACTCTTCGGCGCTGGTCAACGAGAAGGTCGAAGTGGCCGAGTTGATCGGCATGGACCCGAACCCCTTTACCCATCGCATCATTATCAACAAGGGTGAGCGCGACGGTGTGGTCCTTGGTCAGCCGGTGCTCGATGCCCGTGGCCTGATGGGCCAGGTGGTGGAACTGATGCCCTACACTTCGCGGGTATTGCTGTTGACGGACACGACCCACAGCATTCCAGTGCAGGTCAACCGTAACGGCTTGCGCGCGATCGCCAGTGGTACCGGTAACCCGGAGCGTCTTGAGCTGCGCCATGTAGCTGATACCGCCGATATCAAGGAGGGCGACCTGTTGGTCAGCTCCGGCCTGGGTCAGCGTTTCCCAGCGGGTTACCCGGTGGCGACGGTCAAGGAGGTGATCCACGATTCCGGCCAGCCGTTCGCCATTGTGCGCGCGGTGCCCACTGCCGCCCTCAACCGCAGCCGTTACCTGCTGCTGGTGTTCAGTGATAACCGCACCCCGGAAGAGCGTGCCAACGACGCCGCCCAGGCCCAGGAAGCGGAAGATCAGAAGAACGGGGTAGCGCCAACCGTGCCTGCCACGGTGCCAAAACCGGCGCCCGTGGGGGCGCCCGCACCTGTCACTGCCCCGGCAACTGCGGCGCCCGTGACCACGCCGGCCAAACCGGCCAAGCCTGCGGTGCACAGCGCTCGCCCGGCCAAACCGGCAACGGCTACGCCCGCCAGCGCGGCCCCGGCAACTCGGCCTGCGGCGGCGCCGGCAACCACGCGCCAGAGGGAGGAATAATGGCCGGTACTCATTCGAGCAATGGCTGGATCGTCTGGCTGACGTTCGCTGTCGGCTTGCTGCTCAGTGTTTCGCCATTGCCGCAGTTCATGGAAATCCTGCGCCCGTTGTGGCTGGCGCTGCTGCTGGCCTTCTGGTCGCTGAACCTGCCCCATAAAGTGGGGATGGTCACGGCCATGTTTCTGGGCTTGGCGGAAGATGTGCTGTATGGCACCTTGCTGGGCCAGAACGCGTTGATCCTGACCCTGATTACTTTTCTGGTGCTGTCGTTGCAGCAGCGCCTGCGCATGTTCCCGATGTGGCAGCAGTGCCTGGTGATCCTGGTGATCTTCGGCCTGGCGCAACTGGTGCAGCTGTGGTTGAGCGCCTTGACCGGTAACCGCCAGCCGACGTTGGCACTGGTGCTGCCGGCCCTGGTCAGTGCCTTGCTGTGGCCCTGGATCAGTTTCGGCCTGCGTGGATTACGTCGCCGCTATAAAATCAATTGAATGGATTGCGAGGCTCCGCCTGGTTATCGAACCCCACAGGGAGAGTCTGCAATGAATTCGCTTTATCTGGCCTCGGGCTCTGCGAGGCGGCGTGAACTGCTGACCCAGATCGGTGTGCCCTTCACCGTGGTCAGCGCCGCCATTGACGAAACCCCTTTTACAAACGAAACCCCCGTCGCCTACGTTGAGCGTCTCGCTCGCGGTAAAGCCACGGCGGGTTTTGCCGCGCTTGAGCATTCTGCGGGCGCCTGTGTGCTGGGCGCCGACACTGCCGTGATTATCGACGGCAAGATCCTCGGCAAGCCTGTGGATCAGGCTGATGCCCTGGCAATGCTGATGGCTTTGGCGGGGCGCGAACATGACGTGCTCACTGCCATCGCGCTCACCGACGGTGAGCGCTGCGACACTCGATGCGTAAGCAGTCGTGTACGTTTTCGCGGGATTTCTGTCGAGGAGGCTACAACCTACTGGCACAGTGGCGAACCGCAAGACAAGGCCGGCGGCTATGCTATTCAAGGGCTTGGCTCGGTATTCGTGGCCGGGCTCAATGGCAGTTATTCGGCCGTGGTAGGCCTGCCGGTGTGCGAAACCGCGCAACTGCTTGGCCAATTCGGCATACCCTGTTGGCAAAACCTTACCGCGCGCTGAACGCTGCATGCCAGCGCCCAGCCTTAAGCGATCGGTCACTATTGTGAAAACGCCTGAACGAGACCCAGCCATGAGTGAAGAGATTCTGATCAATATCACGCCGATGGAATCGCGCGTGGCGGTGGTAGAGAACGGTGTTCTGCAAGAAGTGCACGTCGAGCGCACCCAGAAGCGCGGAATCGTTGGCAATATCTACAAGGGCAAGGTGGTGCGAGTATTGCCGGGGATGCAGGCAGCCTTCGTCGACATCGGCCTGGACCGTGCTGCCTTTATCCATGCTTCGGAAATTTCCCTGCGCGAAGGCCCGACGGTGGAAAGCATCAGCGCCCTGGTGCATGAAGGGCAGAGCCTGGTGGTGCAAGTGACCAAGGACCCCATCGGCTCCAAAGGTGCACGCCTGACCACCCAGTTATCGATTCCGTCGCGTTACCTGGTGTACATGCCGCGTACCGCTCATGTCGGTATTTCCCTGAAGATCGAGGACGAAGCCGAGCGCGAGCGCCTGAAAAAGGTGGTCAGCGACTGCGTGGCCGCTGAGGGCATCAAGGAGGCGGGCGGCTTTATCCTGCGTACCGCCGCCGAAGGGGCCGGTGCCGATGAAATCCTGATGGACATCCGCTATCTGCGCCGCCTGTGGGATCAGATCGGCGCGCAGATCAAGACCGTTGGTGCGCCAAGCGTCATCTATGAAGACCTGGGCCTGGCCCTGCGCACGCTGCGCGACCTGGTCAGCCCCAAGATTGAGAAAATTCGCATCGACTCGCGGGAAACCTTCCAGCGCACCACGCAATTTGTCGCCGAGCTGATGCCGGAAATTGCCGACCGCCTGGAGCATTACCCTGGCGAGCGGCCGATCTTCGATCTGTATGGCGTCGAGGACGAAATCCAGAAAGCCCTGGAGCGCAAGGTGCCGCTGAAGTCCGGTGGCTATCTGGTGGTCGACCCGGCGGAAGCCATGACCACTATTGACGTCAACACGGGCGCGTTCGTTGGTCATCGCAACCTCGAAGAAACCATCTTCAAGACCAACCTCGAAGCGGCCACCGCGATTGCCCGCCAACTGCGCCTGCGCAACCTGGGCGGCATCATCATCATCGACTTCATCGACATGGAAGATGAGGAGCATCAGCGCCAGGTGTTGCGCACCCTCGAAAAACAGCTGGAGCGTGATCACGCCAAGACCAATATCATCGGCATAACCGAGCTGGGCCTGGTGCAGATGACCCGCAAGCGTACCCGCGAGAGTCTGGAGCAGGTGTTGTGCGAGCCCTGCAGCAGTTGCCAGGGGCGCGGTAAGTTGAAAACCCCTGAAACGGTTTGCTACGAGATTTTCCGCGAAATCCTACGAGAGGCGCGGGCCTATCAGGCCGAAGGTTATAGAGTGCTTGCCAACCAGAAAGTGGTCGACCGCCTGCTGGACGAGGAGTCCGGTAACGTTGCCGAGTTGGAAGGGTTTATCGGTCGCACGATTCGTTTTCAGGTTGAAACCATGTATTCCCAGGAACAATACGACGTGGTGCTGCTCTGATCCTCATTCGCTTTCTTTTGTTGATCCGGCAGGCCTTGATCTGCTGTCCGCCTACTGCCTTGAGGGTCGCCTGACATGGAGCGTCTTACGCGCTTTTTTGCCGCTTTGACTCGCTGGGGTCTGGGCCTGTGCGCCTTGCTGCTGGTATTGGCTGCGGTATACGTGAGCCTGGGGCGTGAGTTGACCCCGCTGGTTGCCGAATACCGTGCCGAAGTCGAAACCAGGGCCGAGGCCGCGTTGGGCATGCCCCTGCACGTCGGCAGCCTCGAGGGGCGCTGGAGCGGGTTTGCGCCGGTGTTGCTGGCCCACGACGTGATGGTGGGCGAGGGCAGCAATGCCTTGCGCCTGGACCAGGTCGAAGTGGTACCGGATATCTGGGCCAGCCTGATGGCGCGTGAAGTACGCCTCGCTCATCTGCGTGTCAGTGGCCTGCAACTGAGCGTAAAGGAAGACAAGGACGGTCATTGGGCGCTGCAGGGCCTGCCGGTGCAGGACGACCAGCCGCTGGCCCCGGAGCAATTGCTCACACGCCTGCAGATGGTTAAGCGTGTGTCGGTGCTCGACAGCCAGGTCACCTTGCAACCCTTCGAGCAGTCACCGTTGACCCTGACCTATGTCGGCCTGAGCCTGCACACGGGCATCACCCGCCAGCGCCTGGACGCACGCCTGACCTTGCCCGATGGCCAGCCCCTCGCGGTGAGCCTGAGCAGTCGCATCCGTGCCAGCCAGTGGCGGGACGCTGAAGTCGAGGCCTACCTGAGCCTGCCGCAGAGCGACTGGGCGAAGTGGATCCCGGCCAAGTGGACCCAGCAGTGGACACTCTCGCAGTTCAAGGCCGGTGGCGAATTCTGGTTGAGCTGGGGCGGCGGCACCGTGCAACGCGCGGTGGTGCGCCTCAACTCGCCCCAGGTGAAGGGCCGTTACGCCGACCGCAAGCCGGTGCACATTGAAAACCTCGCGCTGACGGCCTACCTGCAACGCAGTGAGACCGGCCTCAAGGTGCTGTTCGATTCACTGGCGATGAGCCTGGGGGATACCCGTTGGGAGTCGCGCCTGCAGTTGCAGCAAACCTTGGCGACCGATAAGGACCTGGAGGTCTGGAAGCTGCAGGCCGACCGCCTGGACCTGACCCCCATCACACCACTGCTCAACGCCCTGGCGCCGCTGCCGGAAGGCTTCGCCAAGACCGTCGAACACCTTAAAGCCACCGGCCTGCTGCGTAATGTGCTGGTGGATTTCCGCCCGCAGGACAGCAGCGATCAGAAAGTCAGTTTCGCCGCCAACCTGGAGCGCGTGGGCTTTGACGCTTACTTCGGCGCCCCGGCCGCGCGCAACGTGTCCGGCAGCATCAGCGGCGACCTGGGCCATGGCGAGTTGCGCATGGACAGCAAGGATTTTTCCCTGCACCTCGATCCGATCTTCGCCAAGCCCTGGCAATACCTTCAGGCCAACGCGCGCCTGACCTGGAAGCTTGATAAGCAAGGCTTCACGCTGATCGCCCCCTATATCAAAGTGCTGGGGGAGGAGGGCAAGATCGCCGCCGACTTCCTGATTCGCCTGAGTTTCGACCACAACCAGGAAGACTATATGGACCTGCGGGTCGGCATGGTCGATGGCGATGGGCGTTTTACCCCGAAATACCTGCCGGCGGTGTTGAGCCCGGCGCTGGACGAGTGGCTGCGCACCGCCATTCTCAAGGGCGCGGTGGACCAGGGGTTCTTCCAATACCAGGGTTCGTTGAACCACGATGCGCTGCCGGCTTCGCGCAATATCAGCCTGTTCTTCAAGGTGCATGACGCCGAACTGGCATTCCAGCCGGGCTGGCCTCATGTGAGCAAGGTCAATGGCGAGGTGTTTGTCGAGGAAAGCGGCGTACGCATCCTGGCCAGCAAGGGCCAATTGCTCGATACCAAGGTCAAGGATGTCTACGTCAATATTCCTCACGCGCCCGCCGGCAAGGAAAGCCATCTGTTGCTCACGGGTGGTTTTGCCGGTGGCCTGGGCGATGGCCTGAAAATCCTGCAGGAGGCGCCGATTGGTACGGCGTCCACCTTCGCTGGCTGGAAAGGCGAAGGTGACCTGCAGGGCAAGCTGGACCTGGATGTTCCCCTGGACAAGGGGCTGGAGCCCAGGATCGTGGTGGATTTCCAGACCGACAAGGCGCGCCTGCAATTGGCCGAGCCGACTCTGGACCTGACGCAGCTCAAGGGCGATTTCCGCTTTGACAGCGCCAAGGGCCTCAGCGGCCAGAACATCACGGCCCAGGCGTTCGACCGGCCGATCACCGCGCAGATTTTCGCCGATGGCAAGCCTGGGGATATCAGCACCCGTGTGGTCGCCAAGGGCCAGGTTACGGTCAAGAGGCTGACGGACTGGTTAAAAATGACTCAGCCGTTGCCGGTGTCCGGCGATATTCCGTATCAGTTGCAGCTCAACCTGGACGGTGCCGACAGCCAGCTGATGGTCAGCTCCAACCTCAAGGGGGTGGCGGTGGACTTGCCGGCGCCGTTCGGCATGCCGGCCAGCCAAGGGCGTGACAGCATATTCCGCATGACGTTGCAGGGCGCCGAGCGCCGCTATTGGTTCGGCTATGGCGAGTTGGCGAACTTCACCTTTGCCGCGCCGCCGGACAAATTCAGCGATGGCCGTGGCGAGTTGTTCCTGGGCGATGGCGAGGCGGTGCTGCCAGGTGCCAAGGGCTTGCGCATTCGTGGCGTGCTCTCGGAGCTGGACATCGATCCCTGGCGAAAACTGGTTAACCAATATGCCGGCAATGATCCTGGCGGCAGTGCCAAGCAGTTGCTCAGCGGTGCCGATTTCAAGGTGGGCAAGCTCACCGGGTTGGGGACTCGATTCGATCAGGTCACCCTGCATCTGGACCGTAAACCCGACGCCTGGGCCTTGCAGCTCGATAGCCTGCAGGCCAAGGGGCGCGTGGACCTGCCGGACGCCAAGGGCGCGCCGATTGCGGTCAATCTGAACTATGTGAAGCTGCCGGCGGTGGATCCTACGGTGCAGGCTGATGAAAATGCGCCGGACCCACTGGCCAGCATCGATCCCAAGGACATTCCGGCACTGGATATTGCCATTGATCAACTGTTCCAGGGCCCCGACCTGGTGGGCGCCTGGTCGCTGAAAATCCGTCCGACCGCCAAGGGCCTGGCCTTCAACAATCTGGACCTGGGGCTGAAGGGCATGGAGCTCAAGGGGGCTGGCGGCTGGGAAGGCGCAGCGGGTGACAGCAGCAGTTGGTACAAAGGGCGACTGGACGGCAAGAACATCGGCGATGTGCTCAAGGGCTGGGGCTATGCACCCACAGTCACCAGCGAAGACTTCCATCTGGACGTTGACGGGCGGTGGCCAGGTTCGCCTGCCTGGGTCGGGCCAAAGCGCTTTTCCGGCAGCCTGGATGCGGCCTTTCGCAAAGGCCAGTTCGTTGAAGTGGAAGGCGGCGCCCAAGCCCTGCGGGTATTTGGCCTGCTCAATTTCAACTCCATCGGGCGCCGATTGCGTCTGGACTTCTCCGACCTGCTCGGTAAAGGCTTGAGCTACGACCGGGTCAAAGGCCTGTTGGCCGCCAGTGATGGTGTATTCGTGACCCGTGAGCCGATTACCCTGACCGGGCCTTCGAGCAACCTGGAACTGAACGGCACCCTTGACCTGGTGGCCGACCGCGTCGATGCCAAACTGCTGGTGACCCTGCCGGTGACCAACAACCTGCCGATCGCTGCGTTGATCGTCGGCGCGCCGGCGATTGGCGGTGCCTTGTTTCTGATCGACAAGCTGATCGGTGACCGGGTTTCGCGCTTTGCCAGTGTGCAATACAAAGTGGAAGGGCCTTGGAAGGATCCAAAAATCACCTTTGACAAGCCATTTGAAAAACCAAACTGAGAGCCTGTGGAGTAGCATGACGGCAAGCCCATTGAGGAGTGTCGGCCCATGTCCTTTGCGGTAATTCAAATGGTCAGCCAGAGCGATGTGCTGGCGAACCTGGCCCAGGCCCGGCGCCTGCTGGAGCAAGCGGCGGCGGGCGGCGCGAAGCTGGCGGTATTGCCGGAAAACTTCGCGGCCATGGGGCGTCGCGATGTGGCGGATATCGGTCGTGCCGAGGCGCTGGGCGAAGGTCCGATTCTGCCGTGGTTGAAACAGACCGCACGCGACCTCACCTTATGGATAGTGGCTGGCACATTGCCGTTGCCGCCCAAGGATCAGCCAAACGCGAAGGCCAATGCCTGCTCGCTGCTGGTCGATGATCAGGGTGAGATCGTCGCTCGTTACGACAAATTGCATTTGTTCGATGTCGACGTGGCGGACGCTCGAGGTCGCTATCGCGAGTCTGATGACTATGCGTTGGGTGGCAATGTGGTGGTGGCGGATACGCCGGTCGGCCGCTTGGGCCTGACGGTGTGCTACGACCTGCGCTTTCCCGAGCTGTACAGCGAATTGCGCGCGGCCGGGGCGGAACTGATTACCGCGCCCTCGGCGTTTACCGCGGTGACCGGCGCCGCGCACTGGGATGTGCTGATTCGTGCACGCGCCATCGAAACCCAGTGCTACCTGCTGGCGGCTGCCCAGGGCGGCGTGCATCCGGGACCACGGGAAACCTATGGGCATGCGGCGATTGTCGACCCCTGGGGGCGGGTGCTGGCACAACAGGATCAAGGCGATGCGGTGCTGTTGGCCGAGCGCGACAAGAGTGAACAGGCGTCGATACGGGCGCGCATGCCGGTGGTCAACCATCGGCGCTTTTTCTCGCAGGGCGCACAGCGGCCTGCTTCGGAACGATGAATTTAAGGCCAAACCTATGAGCGAGTTGTTGTCCTCAGTCAGTGAACACCTCCTGGCACCCGGTGGCGTGACCATCGAAAGCTTGCAAGCGGTGCTGGGCGATCTCGCCGGGCCGGGCATCGACGCCGCCGACCTGTATTTCCAGGGGCAGATCTCCGAGTCCTGGTCCCTGGAAGATGGCATCGTCAAGGAAGGCAGTTTCAACCTCGACCAAGGCGTGGGCGTGCGGGCGCAGTCCGGCGAAAAAACCGGTTTTGCCTACAGCAACGCAATCACCCTGGAAGCCTTGGGCCTGGCCGCGCGTGCGGCGCGCTCGATTTCCCGTGCCGGCCAACATGGCACGGTGCAGGCGTTCAGTACCCAGGACGTGACCCAGTTGTACGCGCCGGATAACCCCCTTGACGTGATCAGCCGCGCGGAAAAGGTCGACTTGCTCAAGCGTATCGATGTGGCCACCCGTGCCCTGGACCCGCGTATCCAACAGGTCTCCGTGAGCATGGCCGGTGTGTGGGAACGCATCCTGGTGGCTTCCACCGACGGCGGCCTGGCGGCGGATGTGCGACCGTTGGTGCGTTTTAACGTGAGCGTGATCGTCGAACAGAACGGTCGCCGAGAGCGCGGAGGCCATGGCGGCGGCGGGCGTACCGACTACCGTTATTTTCTCGCTGAGGACCGGGCCATGGGCTATGCCCGTGAAGCGCTGCGTCAGGCGCTGGTGAACCTGGAGGCCATTCCGGCGCCGGCGGGTACCTTGCCGGTGGTGCTGGGGTCGGGCTGGTCCGGGGTGTTGCTCCACGAAGCGGTGGGCCACGGCCTGGAAGGTGACTTCAACCGCAAGGGCAGCTCTGCCTACAGCGGGCGCATGGGGGAAATGGTCGCGTCCAAGCTCTGCACCATCGTCGATGACGGCACCCTGGCCGGTCGTCGGGGTTCGCTGAGCGTCGATGACGAAGGCACGCCCACCGAATGCACCACCTTGATCGAAAACGGCGTGCTCAAGGGCTACATGCAAGACAAGCTCAATGCCCGCCTGATGGGGGTGGCGCGTACCGGTAACGGCCGCCGTGAGTCCTACGCGCACTTGCCGATGCCGCGCATGACCAACACCTACATGCTCGGTGGCGAAAGCGACCCGGCGGAAATCATCGCCTCGGTCAAGCGCGGCATTTATTGCGCCAACCTCGGTGGTGGCCAGGTGGATATTACCAGCGGCAAGTTTGTGTTTTCCACCAGCGAGGCGTACCTGATCGAAGACGGCAAGATTACCGCGCCGGTCAAAGGCGCAACGTTGATAGGTAACGGGCCGGAAGCCATGAGCAAGGTGTCGATGGTCGGTAACGACCTGTCGCTGGACAGCGGCGTGGGCACTTGCGGGAAGGATGGGCAGTCGGTGCCGGTGGGTGTCGGCCAGCCAACGCTGAAAATCGATGCGATCACCGTGGGTGGCACGGGGTCGTAAGCGGTGGAGCGTCGGGTGGCGAAGACCGCCACCCGGGGAAGGGCATCAGCGCAGGCCGCGTTGAGTCTCGTCCAGCTCACGGATGTACTTGAAGATTTTACGGCTGGTGGCCGGCGCCTTGTTATGCGCCAGTTCGTGCTGGGCCTGACGGATCAGGGAGCGCAGTTGCTGGCGGTCCGCGTCCGGGTAGTCCAGCACGAATTTCTCCAGCACCGCGTCATCGCCTGAGATCAGGCGGTCACGCCACCGCTCCAGGTTATGGAAGCGTTCGTTGTACTGGCGGGTGGAGGCATCGGTTTGATCAAGCAAGGCCAGAATGGCGTCAGTGTCCTGATCACGCATCAGTTTGCCGATAAACATGATGTGCCGTTTACGCGCGATATTCGCGCTGTGCTTGGGCGCATCCTTCAAGGCCCGGCGCATTTCGTCGGTCAGTGGCAGTTTTGCGATCAAGTCAGGCTTGAGCGTTGTAAGGCGCTCGCCGAGGTCAACCAGAGCATGCAGCTCGCGTTTGACCTGGGTTTTGCTTTTCTCCCCATCGAGGGAGTCGTCGTAAGAATCAACCATGGTGGCAGTCCGCAAAGAAACGCCGCCATGATAACCAGTCGGGGGCCGCTTGTCCGGCCCGGTCGCTCGATGGCCTTAACCGAAAGCAGAATTTGAGTGGAGAAAACCATGAGTGCAGCCCAAAGCGTCGGTCCGCAAGCGTTACCGGCCCTTCAGGAACAAGTCGAGCAGATCCTTGCCGAGGCCAAGCGCCAGGGGGCGAGCGCCTGTGAAGTCGCTGTGTCGCTGGAGCAGGGGCTGTCGACATCGGTGCGTCAGCGGGAAGTGGAAACCGTCGAGTTCAACCGCGACCAGGGGTTTGGCATCACGTTGTACGTGGGCCAGCGCAAAGGCTCGGCCAGTACCTCGGCCAACGGTCCGGAAGCCATCCGCGAGACCGTGGCCGCCGCCTTGGCGATCGCCAAGCATACCTCCGAGGACGAAAGCTCGGGCCTGGCCGACAAGGCGCTGATGGCCAAGGACGTGAAGGATTTCGATCTGTTCCATGCCTGGGACATCACCCCTGAGCAGGCCATCGAACTGGCCTTGACCTGTGAAGCCGCCGCGTTCGATGCCGATGCCCGCATCAAGAATGCCGATGGCACCACATTGAGCACTCACCAGGGGTGCCGCGTCTATGGCAACAGTCACGGGTTTATCGGTGGCTATGCCTCCACGCGTCACAGCTTGAGCTGCGTGATGATCGCCGAGGCCAATGGCCAGATGCAGCGTGACTACTGGTACGACGTGAGCCGCCAGGGCGAATTGCTCGCCGACCCGGCAAGTATTGGCCAGCGCGCCGCACAACGTGCCGCGAGCCGCCTGGGCGCCCGCCCGGTGCCGACTTGTGAAGTGCCTGTGCTGTTTTCTGCGGAGCTGGCCGGTGGTTTGTTCGGTAGTTTCCTCGGGGCAATTTCCGGCGGCAATCTGTATCGCAAGTCTTCGTTCCTTGAAGGTGCAATAGGCCAGAAGCTGTTTCCTGAGTGGATGACGATCGATGAGCGTCCGCACTTGATGCGTGCGATGGGCAGCTCGGCGTTCGACGGCGATGGCCTGGCCACTTATGCCAAGCCGTTCGTCGAAAAAGGCGAGTTGGTGTCCTACATTTTGGGCACCTACGCGGGTCGCAAGCTCGGCCTGCCAAGCACCGCCAACTCAGGCGGCGTCCATAACCTGTTCGTGAGCCATGGAAGCGAAGACCAGGCGGCGCTGCTGCGGCGTATGGGGCGTGGCCTGCTGGTGACCGAATTGATGGGCCATGGCCTGAACATGGTCACTGGTGATTATTCCCGGGGCGCGGCGGGGTTCTGGGTGGAAAACGGTGAGATCCAGTTCGCCGTCCAGGAAGTGACCATCGCCGGCAATATGCGCGACATGTTCAAGCAAATCGTCGCGGTGGGTAACGACCTGGAATTGCGTAGCAACATTCGCACGGGGTCGGTGTTGATCGAGCGAATGACCGTCGCCGGTAGCTGACCCTCCCTCGCTTCACAAAAAAGGCGCGCCATCCCGCAGATGGCGCGCCTTTTTTGTGGGCGTGATTCAGGACGATTAATGCGCCGAGCTTGTTTTGATTCTTAATATCATTTAATAATAAATATCATTACCGAGTGAGCGTGGATCATGAGTTCTGTCCTGCATGAGGATCCGTACCTGGAAAGCTGGCGCTGGATGAGTCGTCAGATTCGCTGTGGCCTCGATCCCGATGAGCCTCGCCTGATCGAACATTACCTCAACGAGGGACGATATTTGGCGTGCTGCACCGCGACCCATCCGTGGACGATCGCCGAAACGTCACTGCGTTTATTGATCGACACCGCCAGCGATATCGCGCTGCCCTGGCACTGGCGCTCCCTGTGCCTTGACCAGGCCTGGCGCCCCCTGCGTGACCTGGAACGACTTTCCCACTGTGCCTGCCGCCTCAAGCGCTGGCAGGCCTTTGCCTGGCAATTGGCGACATGCGAATTGCAGCCTTCGATTTCCCTTTCTGACCTGGCGCAAGGATCTTCCGATGAGTAACACCCGTATCGAACGCGACAGCATGGGCGAACTGCAAGTACCTGCCGAGGCCTTGTATGGCGCGCAGACCCAGCGCGCGGTTAACAACTTCCCGATCAGCCATCAACGTATGCCGGCGCAATTCATTCGTGCGCTGATCCTGGCCAAGGTCGCGGCGGCCAAGGTCAACGTCGAGCTCAAGCAGATCGGCGAAGGGCAGGGCAAGGCCATCGTCGATGCCGCCCAGGGTCTGCTGGAAGGTGATTTCATGCGCCACTTCCCGGTGGATATCTTCCAGACCGGCTCCGGCACCAGCTCAAACATGAACGCCAACGAGGTGATCGCGACCCTCGCCAGCCGCTTGCTGGGCGAGGCGGTCAACCCTAACGATCACGTCAACTGCGGCCAAAGCAGCAATGACATCATTCCGACCACCCTCCACGTCAGTGCCGCACTGGTGCTCCATGAGCAAACGTTGCCTGCGTTGCAGCACCTGGTAGAGGTGATCGAGCGCAAAGCCGAAGACGTTCACCCGTTCATCAAGACCGGCCGCACGCACCTGATGGACGCCATGCCGGTACGCATGAGCCAGGTGCTCAATGGCTGGGCGCAGCAACTCAGGGCCAATATCGGCCACCTGCAAGACATGCTGCCGAGCTTGCAAGCGTTGGCACAGGGCGGCACGGCGGTGGGCACCGGGATCAATGCACACCCGCAATTCGCCGCGCGTTTCAGCCAGCAATTGAGCAGTCTCACTGGCGTGAAATTCACGCCGGGCAAGAACCTGTTCGCGCTGATCGGCTCTCAGGATACCGTCGTCGCCGTCTCCGGCCAGTTGAAAGCCACCGCCGTATCACTGATGAAAATCGCCAACGACCTGCGCTGGATGAACTCCGGCCCGCTCGCGGGCCTGGGGGAAATCGAGCTGGAGGGCCTGCAGCCCGGCTCCTCGATCATGCCGGGCAAGGTCAACCCGGTCATCCCGGAGGCCACCGCCATGGTTGCCGCGCAAGTGATTGGCAACGACACGGTGATCACCGTTGCCGGCCAATCCGGCAACTTCGAGCTGAACGTGATGCTGCCGATCATCGCCCAGAACCTGCTCAGCAGCCTCGAGTTGCTGGCCAATTCCAGCCGTCTGTTGGCGGACAAAGCCATTGCCAGCTTCAAGGTTAATGACGCCAAGCTCAAGGAAGCGCTGTCGCGCAACCCGATCCTGGTCACCGCGCTCAACCCGATCATTGGTTACCAAAAGGCCGCTGAAATCGCCAAGAAGGCTTATCAGCAAGGCCGTCCGATCATCGATGTGGCTCTCGAGCACACCGACCTGCCTCGCAGCCAACTGGAAGTCCTGTTGGATCCGGAAAAACTCACGGCCGGCGGCGTGTAATCACCGACCCTGCTTTGGAGGCTGACCATGGAGCACTGGAAACGCACGATCGAACGGGCCAATCGTTGCTTTATGGCGGGCGAATGGGTTGACGCTCGCGAGGCCTATCTGCAAGCCCTGGCCCTGGCTCAAGTGCTGTTCGAACGCTGGGCGGATGCCGACGAAGCAGTCGCGGCTTGCGTCATCTCCCATCACAACCTGGCGGATCTGCACCTGCGCCTGAATCAACCGGAAGAAAGCGCCGAGTACCTCTGCGCCATCCATCAGCGCCTGTTGCAGGCCATCCAAGACCCGCGACTCAGCCCGCAACTGCGCGAAGCGGCCCTGCGCCAGAGCAGCAAGACCTACGTTGAACTACTGAATTTCATCAGCGATCACGGCGAGTACCCACGTACCGATCGCTTACTGGGCGGTACTGCCGCGCAGCCGATCACGCCTCAATACGGAGCACATTGAAATGACTTACACCTTGCCTGCCTTGCCCTATGCATACGATGCCCTGGAACCGCATATCGATGCGCAAACCATGGAAATTCACTACACCAAGCACCACCAGACCTACATCAATAACCTCAATGCCGCAGTTGAAGGTACCGAGTATGCTGGTTGGCCAGTGGAAAAACTGGTGTCCCGCGTGCAGCAACTGCCGGAAAAACTGCGCGCGGCGGTGATCAATCAAGGCGGTGGTCACGCCAATCACTCGTTGTTCTGGGCGGTGATGTCGCCTAAAGGCGGCGGCAAGCCCGACGGGGCGCTGGGGACAGCCATCGAAGAGCAGTTGGGCGGTTTCGATAGCTTCAAGGAGGCCTTCACCAAAGCCGCCTTGACCCGCTTCGGCAGTGGTTGGGCGTGGCTCAGCGTCACCCCGCAAAAGGTCCTGATTGTGGAAAGCAGCGGCAACCAGGACAGCCCACTGATGAATGGCAACACGCCGATCCTCGGCCTGGATGTCTGGGAACATGCTTACTACCTGCGATACCAGAACCGTCGCCCTGAATACATCAATGCCTTCTACAGTGTCATTAACTGGCCGGAAGTTGCCGCACGCTATCAGGCCGCGTTGGTCTGACCCCCACTTCCTTAACCGGATCCAAGGTCGTCTATGGGCACTGAAATACTGGCGGTCAGCGGCGTTCGCATGTTTCGTTATGCGTTCGGCTCGCTGTTGCTATTAGCAGGTACCGCATTGCTGGTGGCTCACGCGCTGGCCTGGCTGGACCTGGAGCCGCGCATCCTGCGTGCGTTGCAAGGCGGCGCGATCTGCGCGCTCGGCACGGCGCTGGGCGCGGTGCCGGTACTGGTTATCCGGCGTATGCCGGTGGCGTTGAGCGATACCTTATTGGGCTTTGGTGCGGGCGTGATGCTCGCGGCCACCGCCTTTTCGCTGGTCGTGCCGGGTATTGGCGCCGCTGAAAGCCTCGGGCTCTCGCCTTGGGGCGCCGGCGGCCTGATCAGCTTCGGCATCCTGCTGGGCGCATTCGGGCTGTACCTGGTCGACCGCAAGGTTTCCGGCGCGAGCCCGGAGATGCTGGTGGGCGCGCCGGGTAAACCGGTGATCGCGCCGCGGATCTGGCTGTTCGTGTTTGCCATCATCGCCCACAATATCCCCGAAGGCATGGCCGTGGGCGTTTCCGCTGGCGGCGGAATGCCGGATGCCGACAGCCTGGCCATGGGCATTGCTGTGCAGGATGTGCCCGAAGGTCTTGTGATTGCGTTGGTATTGGCCGGAGCGGGGATGTCGCGGGTCAAGGCATTCCTGATCGGCGCCGCGTCAGGTTTGGTGGAGCCGGTGTTCGCCGTGCTCTGCGCCTGGCTGGTGACCCTGGCCGAGGTGCTGTTGCCTTTGGGCCTGGCATTGGCCGCGGGGGCAATGTTGTTGGTGGTCACCCACGAAGTGATTCCAGAGTCGCGGCGCAATGGTCATGAAAAGCTCGCCAGCCTGGGATTGTGCATCGGGTTTTGCTTGATGATGGTGATGGATACGGCGCTGGGTTAGACCGTACTTTTTGCAGGCGTGAGTCTGCTTGCGCCGTCAGGATGGGTTATTCGCCTTCGTCGAATTTGTTATTGATCAACTCCACCAGTGCATCCAGTGCGTCCTGTTCCTCTTCGCCTTCGGTACTCAAGTGAATCTTGGTGCCTTTGCCGGCCGCCAGCATCATCATGGCCATGATGCTTTTGCCATCGACCATGGAGTCTGGAGTACGCCCGGCGCGAATCTGGCAAGGAAACTTACCGGCAACGCCGACGAACTTGGCTGAGGCCCGGGCGTGCAAACCCAGCTTGTTGATGATTTCAATTTCACGAGCAGGCATCGCGGGGGTGTTCCTTTCAGCTAAGGTCGCGGTGGCGAACCTGGACATTCTTTAGGGTTTGTTGCAGTACCTGGCCCAGGCGTTCGGTCAGGTAGACAGAGCGGTGGTGGCCGCCAGTACAGCCGATGGCAATGGTGACATAGGCCCGGTTGCTCGCGGCGAAGCGCGGCAGCCATTTGAGCAAGTAGCTGGAAATATCCTGGAACATTTCCTCCACGTCCGGTTGCGCCGCCAGGTACTCGGCCACTGGCTGGTCCAACCCGGACTGCTCACGCAATTCCGGCTTCCAGTAGGGGTTGGGCAGGCAGCGTACATCGAACACCAAATCCGCATCTACCGGCATGCCACGCTTGAAGCCAAACGACTCTACGAGAAACGCCGTACCCGGCTCCGGCTGGTTCAGCAGGCGCAGCTTGATCGCATCGCGCAGCTGATACAGGTTGAGGCTGGTGGTGTTGATCTTGAGGTCGGCGAGGTCAATGATCGGTCCCAGCAGCTTGGTTTCGTCCTCGATGGCTTCCGCCAGGGAGCGGTGGGGGCTGCTGAGGGGGTGGCGACGACGGGTCTCGGAGAAGCGCTTGAGCAGCGTCTCCTCGTCGGCATCCAGATACAGCACGTCGCAATGAATGTGCTTGGCGCGCACCTCTTCGAGCAATTCCGGGAACCGCGTGAGGTGGCTGGGCAGGTTGCGGGCGTCAATCGAAACGGCGACCAGGGGTTGCGCCAGTTCGGTATGGATCAGCGCACGCTCCGCCAACTCCGGCAGCAAGCCGGCCGGCAGATTGTCGATGCAATAGAAGCCGCTGTCCTCGAGAACATTGAGGGCGGTACTTTTACCCGAGCCTGAACGGCCGCTGACGATGATCAAACGCATGATTACTGCCTGTTTTGTTCATCCAGGACAACTTGGTACAGGGCCTCGTTGCTGTTGGCACTGCGCAGCTTGTCGCGTACGTCCTCGCGGTCGAGCATGCTGGCGATCTGCCGGAGCAGTTCCAGGTGTGCATCGGTGGCGGCCTCTGGCACCAGCAGAACAAACAGCAGGTCGACCGGGGCGCCGTCGATGGCGTCGAAATCGATGGAGGCTTCCAGATGCAGGAGGGCGCTGACGGGCGTATCACAGCCTTTGAGGCGACAGTGAGGAATAGCGATGCCATTGCCAAAACCGGTGGAGCCGAGTTTTTCACGGGCAACCAGTGCCTCGAAGACATCTTGCATCTCCAGATCCGGCACTTCGCGGTGGATCAGCTTGGCAATTTCTTCGAGGGCTTTCTTCTTGCTGCCGCCCGGCACGTTCACGAGTGAACGGCCGGGGGTCAGGATGGTTTCAAGTCGGATCATGGGGGGGAGTTAACGACCTGTACCTTGCATCAGGTGCAGATTCTTTTCCTTATGCTTTATGAGTTGACGATCGAGCTTGTCGTAGAGCGAATCAATCGCCGCGTACATATCTTCATGTTCCGCATTGGCGACGAGCTTGGCATTCGGTACGTGCAGGGTGGCTTCGATTTTCTGCTTGAGCTTATCGACCTCCATGATGACCTGCACGTTGGTGATCTTGTCAAAATGCCCCGCAAGCTTGTTCAGCTTGCTCTCGGTGTACTCGCGCAGGGGCTTGGTGACTTCCAGTTGGTGTCCACTGATGTTGACTTGCATACAGCTTCTCCTTCGTTGCCAGTGCATAAAGCGGCGGGTAGGAATACCCGCCACTGGAACGCTGTGGCCCGCCCGTCACATCAAACGCTTACGCTCGCTGGAAGGCGCGATCCCGAGGGATTCGCGGTACTTGGCGACGGTTCGACGGGCGACCTGAATGCCTTGTGCCTCCAGTAAACCAGCGATCTTGCTGTCACTCAACGGCTTTTTCTGATTTTCCGCGGCAACCAGTTTTTTGATGATCGCGCGGATCGCCGTGGACGAGCATTCGCCGCCTTCGGAGGTGCTGACATGGCTGGAGAAAAAGTATTTCAGCTCATATATACCCCGTGGGGTATGCATGAATTTTTGCGTGGTTACCCGGGAAATCGTCGATTCATGCATGCCAACCGCCTCGGCGATGTCATGCAGGACCAAAGGCTTCATCGCTTCGTCACCGTACTCCAGGAAGCCGCGCTGGTGCTCGACGATCTGGGTGGCGACTTTCATCAGGGTTTCGTTGCGACTCTGCAGGCTCTTGATGAACCAGCGGGCCTCCTGCAACTGGTTGCGCATGAAGGTGTTGTCGGCGCTGGTATCGGCGCGACGTACAAAACCTGCGTATTGCGGGTTGACCCGCAGGCGTGGCACTGACTCCTGGTTCAGCTCCACGAGCCAGCGCTCGTTATCCTTGCGTACGATCACGTCAGGGACCACGTATTCAGCTTCACTGGACTCGATTTGCGAGCCCGGGCGCGGGTTGAGGCTCTGCACCAGCTCGATCACCTGGCGCAACTCGTCTTCCTTGAGCTTCATGCGGCGCATCAGTTGACTGTAGTCACGGCTGCCCAGCAGGTCGATGTAATCGGTGACCAGGCGCTGTGCTTCGGCGAGCCAAGGGGTCTTGGCCGGTAACTGACGCAGTTGCAGCAAGAGGCACTCGCCAAGAGTGCGCGCGCCGATACCGGCCGGCTCGAATTGTTGGATGCGGTGCAGGACGGCTTCGATTTCGTCCAGCTCGATGTCCAGTTCCGGGTCGAAGGCCTCAAGGATCTCGTCGAGTGTCTCGTCCAGATAGCCCTGGTTATTGATGCAGTCGATCAGGGTGACGGCGATCAGCCGATCGGTATCCGACATCGGCGCAAGATTCAGTTGCCACAACAGATGGCTCTGCAGGCTTTCGCCTGCGGAAGTGCGGGTCGTGAAATCCCACTCGTCATCATCATTGCTGGGCAGGCTGCTGGCGCTGGTCTGGTAGACGTCCTCCCAGGCGGTATCCACCGGCAGCTCGTTGGGGATGCGTTCGTTCCAATCGCCTTCCTCGAGGTTATCCACCGTAGGGGCGGTTTCCTGGTAGGAGGGTTCCTGCACGTCGGAATTGGGTTTTTGCTCGATGTTGTCGGCCAGGGGGTCTGCATTATCGAAGTCGTCGCCTTCTTCCTGGCGTTCGAGCATCGGATTGGACTCCAGGGCCTCCTGGATTTCCTGTTGCAGGTCCAGGGTCGACAATTGGAGCAGGCGGATGGCCTGTTGCAGCTGCGGTGTCATCGTCAGCTGCTGGCCCATTCTCAGGACTAGCGATGGTTTCATGGCAGGGGCTTAACACCTTATTCGCCGGCGCAATGCGCCATCCACGACAGGGCGCGTGAGCGCCAAACATAAGCAAATTATATGCCTGATATCGAAGGTTTTGCCTAGAGCGCAGTAACAATAAAAATCCGAAGGTTTTCATTGACTCCCGCGCTTCGGGCAAACGACCTGCCACCACCGTGTTTGCACTGGCAGGTTTACAGGCGGAACTCGTGACCCAGGTACACTTCCTTGACCAGTTCGTTGGCCAGGATGGTGGCAGAGTCGCCTTCGGCGATCAGTTGGCCATCGTTGACGATATAGGCTGTTTCGCAGATATCGAGGGTCTCACGTACGTTGTGGTCGGTGATCAACACACCAATACCCTTGGCCTTGAGATGATGGATGATCTGCTTGATGTCGCCGACCGAAATGGGGTCGACGCCCGCGAACGGTTCGTCCAGCAGGATGAACTTGGGCGCGGTGGCCAGGGCGCGGGCAATTTCCACGCGGCGGCGCTCACCACCGGACAGGCTCATGCCAAGGTTGTCGCGGATGTGGTTGATGTGGAATTCCTGCAGCAGGCTTTCCAGCTCCTGCCGGCGGCCGTCGCGGTCGAGTTCTTTGCGGGTCTCAAGGATGGCCATGATGTTGTCGGCCACCGAGAGCTTGCGGAAGATCGACGCTTCCTGAGGAAGATAGCCGATACCGGCACGAGCGCGGCCGTGCATGGGCTGGTGGCTGACATCCAGGTCGTCGATCAGCACGCGCCCCTGGTCCGCCTGGACCAGGCCGACGATCATGTAGAAGCACGTGGTCTTGCCGGCGCCGTTGGGGCCGAGCAGGCCGACGATCTGGCCACTGTCGATCGACAGGCTGACATCGCGCACGACCTGACGGCTTTTATAGGCCTTGGCCAGATGCTGGGCTTTCAGGGTTGCCATTACTCGGCCTTCTTCTTCGGCTGGATAACCATGTCGATACGCGGACGTGGCGCGGTTACCTTGGTGCCATTGGCGCGACCGGCGTTGGCCACCTGTTTCACGGTGTCATAGGTGATCTTCTCACCTTCCGTGGAGTTGCCATCGGGGCTGAGCACCTTGGCCTGGTCGATCAGCACGATACGGTTTTGCTGGGCGTGATACTGGATGGTCTTGCCGTAGCCCTTCATCGGGCCGGTGTCGGTAGCGGACTGCTTCTGTTCGAAGTAGGCCAGGTTGCCCACCGACGTCACCACGTCAATGTCGCCTGCCGGGGTGCGCGTCAATGTCACTGTGTTGCCGGTGATCTTCATTGAACCCTGGGTGATGATCACGCCGCCCGTATAGGTGGCGACGCCTTGCTTGTCATCCAGTTGCGCATCGTCTGCCGAAATATGGATCGGTTGCTGGCTATCGTTCGGCAGAGCCCAGGCGCTCACGCTTCCCAGTGCTGCGCCCAGACTGAGCAAAATAGGGAGAGTTTTAACGAGCCTCATACTGTCCTCTTACGTTCGATAGCAGGTGTATCCTGCTTTCTTTCAAATACGCTTTCATTCCCTTGCCAGTCGATACACCGCCAGCGCCGTCGATTCTAACGTCTTGCTCGGTCTGCGCATATTGCTTCTGCGGGAATACGGTCATGCGACTGGAAGTAATCACCGTGTCGCGGTTCTGGGCGTCGGTGCGTGCGACGCGCACCGAGTCAATCAGTTCCACCTCGGTACCGTCCGGGTTCACCTCGCCACGCTTGCTGGTGACGTGCCATGGAAACTCGGTGCCGCGGTACAGGTTCAAGTCGGGGTTGGTCAGCAGGGTGACTTCGGAGGCCTTCAAATGCTCGACCTTGTCCGAGGTCATTTCGTACTGCACCTTGCCATCGGGCAGGAACTGTATGCTGTAGGCATTGGTGGCGTAATAGTCGATAGCGCCGTCGTCGACCTGCGCGGCAGGCTGGTCGAGGAAGCGCTCCGGGCTGATATTCCAGTAGCCCACCGCCAGGAACAGCGCGGCGATGACCCCGAATAGCAGGAAGTTGCGAATCTTTTTGCTTAGCATAAAAAGCTCTATAGGTAGGCGGCGTGGGCGGCTTCAAGGCTGCCCTGGGCACGCAGGATCAGCTCGCAGAACTCGCGGGCGGCACCTTCGCCGCCACGGGCGGTGGTAATGCCGTGGGCATGTTCGCGAACAAACGCCGCCGCATTGGCAACGGCCACGCCCAGGCCCACGCGGCGGATCACCGGCAAGTCGGGCAGGTCATCGCCCAGGTAGGCGACCTGCTCATAGCTTAGGTTGAGTTGGCCAAGAAGCTCGTCCAGGACCACCAGTTTATCCTCGCGGCCCTGATACAGGTGAGGAATACCCAGGTTTTGTGCGCGGCGTTCCACAACGGGGGTTTTTCGGCCGCTGATAATCGCGGTTTGCACGCCGGCGGCCATCAGCATCTTGATGCCCTGGCCGTCGAGAGTGTTGAATGTCTTGAATTCGCTGCCGTCTTCGAGAAAGTACAGGCGCCCATCGGTCAGCACACCGTCAACGTCGAAAATCGCCAACTTGATGTGTTTGCCGCGTTGCAACAGATCGTTGGTCATTTACATCACTCCCGCACGCAGCAAGTCGTGCATGTTCAGGGCGCCCACCGGGTGGTCGTCGCTATTGACCACCACCAGTGCGCCGATCTTGTGGTCTTCCATGATCTTCAAGGCTTCGGCTGCGAGCATTTCAGGGCGTGCGGTCTTGCCGTGGGGCGTCATCACGGCGTCGATGGTGGCGGTATGGATGTCGATGGTGCGGTCCAGGGTGCGGCGCAAATCGCCGTCGGTGAAGACACCGGCCAGGCGCCCATCGGCTTCCAGGATCACGGTCATGCCCAGGCCCTTGCGGGTCATTTCCATCAGGGCATCCTTCAGCAGGGTGCCACGCGGGACGTGGGGCAATTCATCGCCCGAATGCATGACGTTTTCCACTTTCAGCAGCAGTCGGCGGCCCAGGGCGCCACCCGGATGGGAAAACGCGAAGTCTTCGGCGGTGAACCCGCGGGCTTCCAGCAGCGCGACGGCCAGGGCATCACCCATGACCAGGGCGGCGGTGGTGGACGATGTCGGCGCCAGGTTCAGCGGGCAGGCCTCGTGGGCCACGTGCACGTTCAGGTTGACTTCGGCGGCCTTGGCCAGCGTCGACTCCGGGTTGCCGGTGATGCTGATCATCTTGATCCCCAGGCGCTTGATCAACGGCAGCAGGGTCACGATTTCGTTGGTGGTGCCGGAATTGGACAGCGCCAGGATGATGTCATCCTTGGTGATCATGCCCATGTCGCCGTGGCTGGCTTCGGCCGGGTGCACGAAAAACGCGGTGGTCCCGGTGCTGGCCAGGGTGGCGGCGATCTTATTGCCGATGTGGCCCGACTTGCCCATGCCGACCACCACAACGCGGCCCTTGCTGGCCAGAATCATCTCGCAGGCGCGCACGAAATCCGCGTCGATGTGGGCCAGCAAGCCTTCTACGGCTTCAAGCTCGAGGCGGATGGTGCGTTGCGCGGATTGAATAAGGTCGCTGGATTGGCTCATGTCTGAAATCGTATAGCCTGACGAAAAGTCGGCGATTATAGCGGTAATGATCAATTCCCTCACGTAAGTTCGTCAGGCTTTATTCCAAGGGGACGGAAGATTCCCTCTCGGTAACACAACCGGCAACGGATTTTCCCTGTACCGGATCTGAACAAGCGCTGTTCCGGCCTTGGGCGCGTTGCACCAGCAGTGATATAGTTCGCCGCCAGTTCGGTCCGCCCAGCCCATGTGGCTATCTATTGCGCAGCCGTTGCAAACGTTTATCGCATGCGTGGTGTCTGAGTGAGAGGCTGCATCCCAAGGAGTTTAGATGAGTGCCGATAACGCCTACGCGGTCGAGCTGAAGGGTCTGACCTTCAAGCGCGGGACGCGCAGCATCTTCAATAACGTCGATATTCGCATTCCCCGCGGCAAGGTCACGGGCATCATGGGGCCTTCCGGTTGCGGCAAGACCACCCTGTTGCGCCTGATGGGCATGCAATTGCGCCCCAATGCAGGCGAAGTGTGGGTCAACGGCCAGAACCTGCCGACGCTTTCGCGCAGCGATCTGTTCGATGCGCGCAAGCACATGGGCGTGCTGTTCCAGAGCGGCGCGCTGTTCACCGACCTCGATGTATTCGAGAACGTGGCGTTTCCGCTGCGGGTGCATACCCAGCTGTCCGATGAAATGATTCGTGACATTGTATTGCTGAAACTGCAGGCCGTTGGCCTTCGTGGCGCTATCGACCTGATGCCCGACGAACTCTCTGGTGGCATGAAGCGCCGCGTGGCCCTGGCGCGAGCCATCGCCCTCGACCCGCAGATCCTCATGTACGACGAGCCCTTCGTGGGCCAGGACCCGATTGCCATGGGCGTGCTGGTGCGCCTGATCCGCCTGCTCAACGATGCGCTGGGCATCACCAGTATCGTGGTCTCCCATGACCTTGCAGAAACCGCGAGCATTGCCGATTACCTCTATGTAGTCGGCGATGGCCAGGTGCTGGGGCAAGGCACGCCTGAAGAGCTGATGAACGCCGACAACCCGCGCATTCGCCAATTCATGACCGGCGATCCCGACGGCCCTGTGCCTTTTCACTTTCCGGCAGCGGATTACCGCTCAGATCTTCTGGGGAAGCGCTGATGCGCAAGACATCTCTTATCGAGAAGGTTCGCCTTTTCGGTCGCTCCGGCATCGACATCGTCGAAGTGCTGGGGCGTTCGACGATTTTCCTGTTCCACGCCCTGCTCGGGCGCGGTGGCATTGGTGGCGGCTTTGGCCTGCTGGTCAAGCAGCTGCATTCGGTGGGCGTGATGTCCCTGGTGATCATCGTGGTCTCCGGGGTGTTCATCGGCATGGTGCTGGCGCTGCAGGGGTTCAATATCCTCTCCAGCTACGGTTCGGAGCAGGCGGTAGGGCAGATGGTTGCCCTGACACTGTTGCGTGAACTGGGGCCGGTCGTGACCGCGTTGCTGTTCGCCGGGCGTGCGGGTTCCGCGCTGACTGCCGAAATAGGCAACATGAAGTCCACCGAGCAATTGTCCAGCCTGGAAATGATCGGCGTGGACCCGCTCAAATACATTGTTGCCCCGCGCCTGTGGGCCGGTTTCATATCCCTGCCATTGCTGGCGATGATCTTCAGCGTGGTGGGTATCTGGGGCGGTTCGTGGGTGGCGGTGGACTGGCTGGGCGTCTACGACGGCTCCTACTGGGCCAACATGCAAAACAGCGTGACCTTCAACGGCGATGTGCTCAATGGCATCATTAAAAGCATCGTCTTCGCCTTTGTAGTGACCTGGATCGCCGTATTCCAAGGCTATGACTGTGAGCCCACTTCAGAAGGGATCAGTCGCGCCACCACCAAGACCGTTGTGTACGCCTCGCTGGCAGTACTGGGCCTTGACTTCATTTTGACCGCCTTGATGTTTGGAGATTTCTGATGCAAAACCGCACTGTGGAAATCGGTGTCGGCCTTTTCTTGCTGGCTGGCATCCTGGCTTTACTGTTGCTGGCCCTGCGAGTCAGCGGCCTTTCGGCCAGCCCCACGGCCGATACTTATAAACTTTACGCGTACTTCGACAATATCGCCGGTTTGACTGTCAGAGCTAAAGTGACCATGGCCGGTGTGACCATCGGCAAGGTCTCGGCAATCGATCTGGACCGCGACAGCTTCACCGGTCGGGTGACGATGCAACTGGACAAGAAGGTCGACAATCTGCCGACCGACTCCACCGCATCCATCCTCACCGCGGGTCTGCTGGGCGAGAAATACATCGGTATCAGCGTGGGCGGGGAAACGGCCCTGCTCAAGGATGGTTCGACCATCCACGACACGCAGTCGTCGCTGGTGCTCGAGGACCTGATCGGAAAATTTTTGCTCAATACGGTCAATAAAGACGCCAAATGAGGAACCTGTTCATGATCTCTACCTTGCGACGTGGCCTGCTGGTATTGCTGGCGGCACTGCCGTTGATGGCCAACGCGGCAGGTTCTGCGCACGAACTGGTGCAGGACACAACCAACAAGATGTTGGCTGACCTGACTGCCAATAAAGAACAGTACAAGCAAGATCCGACCAAGTTCTACGATGCCCTCAACACCATTGTCGGTCCGGTGGTCGATGCCGAAGGCATTTCGCGCAGCATCATGACGGTCAAATATTCGCGCAAAGCGACGCCTGCGCAAATGCAGACGTTCCAGGAGAACTTCAAGAAAGGTCTGTTCCAGTTCTACGGCAACGCTTTGCTTGAGTACAACAACCAGGGCATCACCGTCGCTCCCGCCGGGGATGAGTCGGGCGATCGCACCAGCGTCAACATGAGCGTCAAGGGCAGCAATGGTGCCATCTATCCGGTGCAGTACACCCTGGAGAAGATCAGCGGCGAATGGAAACTGCGTAATGTGATCATCAACGGTATCAACATCGGCAAGTTGTTCCGTGACCAGTTCGCCGACGCCATGCAGCGCAATGGCAATGACCTGGACAAGACCATCAATGGCTGGGCCGGTGAAGTGGCCAAGGCCAAGGAAGAAACCGACAAATCCGCCGGGAAGACTGTGCAATGACCGAATCGGCTGTTCGTCTTGGCGACGCCGGCGAGTTGTTTCTCAGCGGCGTGCTGGATTACCGCTCCGGCCCCGACCTGCGCAAGCAGGGCCAGGCGCTGATCAACGGCAGCACAGCGCCTGCGCTGGTGCTGGATTGCTCGGCGGTGACCAAGTCCAGCAGCGTCGGTTTGTCATTGCTGCTGTGTTTCATGCGCGATGCCGAGGCGGTCAAAAAAACGGTCAGTATCCGTGCGTTGCCCGAAGACATGCGTGAAATCGCCGAGGTTTCCGGGTTGACCGAGCTGTTGACGCATCCTTAATAGCCATTATTCGAAAGCCCCCCGTCAGAGTCCTGCTATGCGGGGTTCGCAGGCGCGGGGCTTTTTTGTATGATGTGCGACCCGTGCGCACTGGGCGCCAATAGAGGTTGAGCATGCAGGCCCTAGAAGTTAAGAGCTTCCTTGAAGGAAAGCTGCCGGATACGAACGTAGAAGTTGAAGGCGAAGGCTGCAACTTCCAGCTGAACGTGATTAGCGATGAACTGGCGGCATTGAGCCCGGTCAAGCGTCAGCAGCAGATCTATGCCCATTTGAACCCATGGATCACCGATGGCAGCATCCATGCGGTCACTATGAAATTTTTCAGCCGCGCGGCCTGGGCCGAGCGCACCTGAGCCCCCAAGGCGTCGAGATTCTTATGGATAAATTGATTATTACCGGCGGTGCCCGCCTTGATGGCGAGATTCGCATTTCCGGTGCGAAAAACTCTGCCTTGCCAATTCTGGCCGCGACCTTGCTGTGCGATGGCCCGGTGACCGTGGCCAACCTGCCGCACCTGCACGACATCACCACCATGATCGAGCTGTTCGGTCGCATGGGTATCGAGCCGGTGATCGACGAGAAACTGTCCGTCGAAATCGACCCGCGCACCATCAAGACCCTGATCGCCCCGTACGAGCTGGTGAAAACCATGCGTGCGTCGATCCTGGTGCTGGGCCCGATGGTTGCCCGTTTCGGCGAAGCCGAAGTGGCGTTGCCTGGCGGTTGCGCCATTGGCTCGCGTCCGGTGGACCTGCACATCCGTGGCCTGGAAGCCATGGGCGCAGTCATTGACGTCGAAGGCGGTTACATCAAGGCCAAGGCACCGGAAGGCGGCCTGCGTGGCGCGAACTTCTTCTTTGATACCGTCAGCGTGACCGGTACCGAGAACATCATGATGGCCGCGGCCCTGGCCAAAGGCCGCAGCGTGCTGCAAAACGCTGCGCGCGAGCCGGAAGTGGTCGACCTGGCCAACTTCCTGAACGCCATGGGCGCGAAGGTTTCCGGTGCCGGCACCGACACCATTACCATCGATGGTGTAGAGCGTCTGCATACCGCCACCTACAAGGTCATGCCTGACCGCATCGAGACCGGTACCTACCTGGTCGCCGCCGCCGTTACCGGTGGTCGCGTCAAGGTCAAGGACACCGATCCGACCATCCTGGAAGCGGTCCTGGAAAAACTGCGCGAAGCGGGTGCCGAAATCACCACCGGTGAAGACTGGATCGAGCTGAACATGCACGGCAAGCGGCCAAAAGCCGTCAACGTGCGTACCGCGCCGTACCCTGCGTTCCCGACCGACATGCAAGCGCAGTTCATCTCCTTGAACGCGATTGCCGAAGGTACCGGCGCTGTGATTGAGACCATCTTCGAAAACCGTTTCATGCACGTGTACGAACTGCACCGCATGGGCGCGAAGATCCAGGTCGAAGGCAACACCGCCATCGTCACCGGCACCGAGAAGCTCAAGGGCGCGCCAGTCATGGCCACCGACCTGCGCGCTTCGGCGAGCCTGGTGATCTCGGCGCTGATCGCCGAAGGCGATACCCTGATCGATCGCATCTACCACATAGATCGTGGCTACGAGTGCATCGAGGAAAAACTGCAGATGCTCGGCGCGAAAATCCGCCGCGTACCGGGCTAGTCCCAGCTGCACTGTAGGAGCGAGGGGGACGCCTAGTTCTTGCTCGCGAAGAACTCGTGGGCACCGCGTTGAGTCTGAATAAACGCGTTATCGTTGACGTTTTCGCGAGCAAGCTCGCTCCTACAAACACTGGTTTGTTTCAAATCGGGGCTGTAATGGCCTCGATCTGTGTCTGGCGCCATTTGCGACCGGACAGCAATAGCCTGATGAAGGACTGACATTTCCCATGTTGACCATCGCACTGTCCAAGGGCCGCATCCTTGACGACACTTTGCCGCTTCTGGCTGAAGCGGGCATCGTGCCGACCGAGAATCCGGACAAGAGCCGCAAGCTGATCATCCCTACGACCCAGGACGACGTTCGCCTGCTGATCGTGCGGGCTACCGACGTGCCGACCTACGTTGAACATGGCGCGGCCGACCTGGGGGTCGCGGGTAAAGACGTGCTGATGGAATACGGTGGCCAGGGCCTGTACGAGCCGTTGGACCTGCGTATTGCCCTGTGCAAGCTGATGACCGCCGGTCGTGTCGGTGATGTCGAGCCCAAAGGTCGCCTGCGCGTGGCCACCAAGTTCGTCAACGTCGCCAAGCGCTACTACGCCGAGCAAGGCCGTCAGGTCGATATCATCAAACTCTACGGTTCGATGGAGCTGGCGCCGCTGATCGGCCTGGCTGACAAGATCATCGACGTGGTCGATACCGGTAACACCCTGCGTGCCAACGGCCTCGAGCCCCAGGACTTTATTGCCGACATCAGCTCCCGCCTGATCGTCAACAAAGCTTCGATGAAGATGCAGCACGCTCGTATCCAGGCGTTGATCGACACCCTGCGCAAGGCAGTGGAGTCGCGACACCGCGGTTGACTCACCCGCGTAGCCCAACAGCTGCGCCCGTCTATCCGCCTCATAGCCAGAATTCTCAGGTGCCCAAGCGGAGCGAACGGTAGTTTAGGGCGCCTGAGTTTTTGCCAATCCTATGAGGCCCTCGCTATGACCACGTCCACTGCAATTGCCCGACTCAACGCTGCCGACCCGGATTTCGCCCATCATCTGGATCATCTGCTGAGCTGGGAAAGTGTGTCCGACGACTCGGTCAACCAGCGAGTACTCGACATTATCAAGGCCGTGCGCGAGCGCGGCGATGCGGCGCTGGTGGATTACACACGGCAGTTCGATGGCCTGGACGTCGCGTCCATGTCGGACCTGATCCTGCCCCGTGAACGCCTGGAGCTGGCCCTTACGCGCATCACCGCGCCTCAGCGCGAAGCCCTGGAAATCGCGGCGGCGCGCGTGCGCAGCTACCATGAAAAACAGAAACAGGATTCCTGGAGCTACACCGAGGCCGACGGTACCGTGCTGGGCCAGAAGGTCACGCCGCTGGACCGTGCCGGCCTGTATGTGCCAGGCGGTAAAGCCTCGTACCCCTCGTCGGTGCTGATGAACGCGATTCCCGCCAAGGTGGCCGGCGTGACCGAAGTGGTCATGGTCGTGCCGACCCCGCGCGGTGAAATCAACGAGCTGGTGCTGGCGGCAGCCTGCATCGCCGGTGTCGACCGTGTGTTCACCATCGGTGGTGCCCAGGCCGTTGCCGCCCTGGCCTATGGCACCGAAAGCGTACCGAAGGTCGACAAGGTGGTCGGCCCCGGTAACATTTACGTGGCTACCGCCAAGCGCCACGTGTTTGGCCAGGTCGGTATCGACATGATCGCCGGCCCCTCGGAAATCCTCGTGGTGTGCGACGGCCAGACCGACCCGGACTGGATCGCCATGGACCTGTTCTCCCAGGCCGAGCACGACGAAGATGCCCAGGCGATTCTGGTCAGCCCGGACGCCGAGTTCCTCGACAAGGTCGCCGCCAGCATCGATAAGCTGCTGCCGACCATGGACCGCGCCGAGATCATCGAGAAGTCGATCAATGGTCGTGGTGCGCTGATCCTGGTGCGCGACATGGACCAGGCCATCGAAGTGGCCAACCGTATCGCCCCGGAGCACCTGGAGCTGTCCGTGGCCGACCCGCAAGCCTGGCTGCCGTCTATTCGTCACGCCGGTGCGATCTTCATGGGCCGCCACACCAGCGAAGCCTTGGGCGACTATTGCGCAGGTCCCAACCACGTGCTGCCGACCTCCGGCACCGCGCGGTTTTCGTCGCCGCTGGGGGTGTATGACTTCCAGAAGCGTTCGTCGATCATCTTCTGCTCGCCGCAGGGCGCTTCCGAGCTGGGCAAGACCGCTTCGGTGCTGGCCCGTGGTGAATCGCTGAGCGCACACGCACGCAGCGCCGAATATCGCATCGTTAAGGGAGAGTAAGGCATGAGCAAATTCTGGAGCCCCTTCGTCAAGGACCTCGTGCCTTACGTGCCCGGCGAGCAGCCGAAGCTGACCAGGCTGGTCAAGCTCAACACCAATGAAAACCCCTACGGCCCGTCGCCCAAGGCGCTGGCCGCAATGCAGGCCGAGTTGAACGACAACCTGCGTCTGTACCCGGACCCGAACAGCGACCTGCTCAAGCAGGCGGTGGCCAGATTTTACGGGGTCGACGCCAGCAAGGTGTTCCTCGGCAACGGTTCCGATGAAGTGCTGGCGCACATCTTCCACGGCCTGTTCCAGCACGAGCTGCCCCTGTTGTTCCCGGACATCAGCTACAGTTTCTACCCGGTGTACTGCGGCCTCTATGGCATCAAGTCCGACCCGGTGCCGCTGGACGAGCAGTTCCAGATCCGTGCAGCGGACTACGCCAGGCCCAACGGCGGGATCATCTTCCCCAACCCGAACGCGCCGACCGGCTGCGTGCTGGCGTTGGACGCCGTGGAGCAGATCCTCAAGGCCAGCCCGGATTCGGTGGTGGTGGTCGATGAAGCCTATATCGACTTCGGCGGCGAAACCGCCATCAGCCTGGTGGACCGCTACCCGAACCTGCTGGTGACGCAGACCCTGTCCAAATCGCGCTCACTGGCCGGTTTGCGCGTGGGCCTGGCCGTGGGCCACCCGGACCTGATCGAAGCGCTGGAACGCGTCAAGAACAGCTTCAACTCCTATCCGCTGGATCGGCTGGCGATTGTCGGTGCGGCGGCGGCGTTCGATGACCGTGAGTACTTCGAGAAGACTTGCCGGTTGGTGATCGACAGCCGCAACACGCTGGTTGCCCAGTTGGAAGCCAAGGGCTTTGAGGTGCTGCCATCCGCGGCCAACTTCATCTTTGCCCGCCACCCGCAGCACGACGCCGCTGGCCTGGCGGCCAAATTGCGTGAGCAGGGGGTGATCGTGCGGCACTTCAAGCAGGAGCGAATTGCTCAATTCCTGCGGATCAGCATCGGAACACCGGAGCAGAACCAGGCGCTGATCGACGGCCTCGGTGAGCTCTAAGCACACTGGAGATCCAAACAATGTGGGAGCGGGCTTGCTCGCGAAAGCGGTGTATCAGTCACATATTCATCGACTGACACTCCGTATTCGCGAGCAAGCCGCTCCCACATTTGGTTTGCGACGTTAATTAGAGCAGCGGCTCATCCGGCTTCTTGTTCTTCCAGCCATCATTGCCCGGCAGCAGCAGATTCAGGCCAATCGCTACCACCGCACACAGGGCGATGCCCTTGAGGCCGAAATCATCCGGGCCGGTGCCGGTACCGACCAGCACGCCGCCAATCCCGAACACCAGAGTGACCGAGACAATCACCAGATTGCGCGCCTCGCCCAGGTCGATCCTGTGGCGGATCAGGGTGTTCATGCCCACGGCGGCAATCGAGCCGAACAACAGGCAGAGAATCCCGCCCATCACGGGCACCGGAATGCTCTGCAGCAGTGCGCCGAACTTGCCGATAAACGCCAGACTGATGGCAAACACCGCCGCCCAGGTCATGATTTTCGGGTTGTAGTTCTTGGTCAGCATCACTGCGCCGGTCACTTCGGCGTAGGTGGTGTTCGGCGGGCCGCCGAACAGGCCGGCGGCGGTGGTGGCGATACCATCACCCAGCAGGGTGCGATGCAGGCCGGGTTTCTTCAGGTAGTCACGGCCGGTCACGCTGCCCACCGCAATCACACCACCGATATGTTCGATCGCCGGGGCCAGGGCCACCGGGACGATAAACAGGATCGCCTGCCAGTTGAATTCCGGCGCGGTGAAGTGGGGCAGGGCGAACCACGGGGCGGCGGCGACCTTCGCTGTATCGACCACGCCAAAGTAGAACGCCATGGCAAAGCCCACCAGCACGCCGGAGATGATCGGCACCAGGCGGAAAATGCCCTTGCCGAACACCGCCACGATCAACGTGGTCAGCAGTGCCGGCATCGAGATCATCATTGCCGTCTGGTAATGGATCAGCTCGGCACCGTCGCCGGACTTGCCCATCGCCATGTTCGCGGCAATCGGCGCCATGGCCAGGCCGATGGAGATGATCACCGGGCCGATCACCACCGGCGGCAGCAGCCGGTCGATAAAACCGGTGCCCTTGATCTTCACCGCCAGGCCCAGGAAGGTATAAACGAAACCGGCCGCCATTACCCCGCCCATGGTCGCGGCGAGGCCGAACTGGCCCTTGGCGAGAATGATCGGGGTGATAAAGGCAAAGCTCGATGCCAGGAATACCGGCACCTGCCGCCCCGTCACGACCTGGAACAACAGCGTGCCCAGGCCAGCGGTGAACAGTGCGACGTTTGGATCAAGGCCTGTGATCAGTGGCATCAACACCAACGCGCCAAATGCTACGAAGAGCATTTGTGCGCCAGACAGGATCTGGCGCCAAAGCGGGTCGTTGAATTCGTCCTGCATGCTCACGCGTCCTTCTGCTTGGTGCCGAAGATCTTGTCGCCGGCGTCGCCCAGGCCAGGGATGATGTAGCCGTGTTCATTCAGGCGCTCATCGATGGACGCGGTGTAGATCTGCACGTCGGGGTGCGCTTTCTCGACGGCGGCGATGCCTTCGGGTGCCGCGACCAGCACCATGGCGCGGATGTCCTTGCAGCCGGCTTTTTTCAGCAGGTCGATGGTGGCGACCATGGAACTGCCGGTCGCGAGCATCGGGTCGATGATCATCGCCAGGCGTTCGTCGATTTCCGGGACGAGTTTTTCCAGGTAGGTGTGGGCCTGCAAGGTTTCTTCATTACGGGCCACGCCCACGGCGCTGACCTTGGCGCCCGGGATCAGGCTGAGTACACCTTCAAGCATGCCGATACCGGCGCGCAGGATCGGCACTACGGTAATTTTCTTACCGGCGATTTTCTCGACCTGGACGGTGCCGGCCCAGCCCTGGATATCGTAGGTCTCCAGCGGCAAATCCTTGGTGGCTTCGTAAGTGAGCAACGCTCCAACTTCCTGAGCGAGCTCGCGGAAATTCTTCGTGCTGATGTCGGCGCGGCGCATAAGGCCGAGTTTGTGTCGGATCAGCGGGTGGCGGATCTCGCGAGTGGGCATGGGAAAGGCTCCGGCGGCGGGCAAAAAAACCGGCCTAGATTAATCTATCCGAGGGTGTTGTCCTATAGACATCTCGTACGTTAGTCCATTAAGGCTTGCCCGGAGCGCATGAGAGGCGTACCTTCGCCCGCTTTTCTTGCCACAGCATCCCCTTGGAGAGCGCCATGTCCGCTGATCTCGAGCATATCCGTCAAATCATGCGCGAGGCTGACTGCCTGTACACCGAAGCGCAAGTCGAAGAAGCGATCGCCAAGGTGGGCGCACACATCACCCGCGAAATGGCCGACACCAACCCGGTGGTCTTCTGCGTGATGAATGGCGGCCTGATCTTCGCCGGCAAGCTGCTCACCCACCTGCAATTCCCGCTGGAGGCGTCGTACCTGCACGCCACCCGCTATCGCAATGAAACTACCGGCGGCGACCTGTTCTGGAAAGCCAAGCCCGAAGTCTCATTCATCGACCGTGATGTGCTGATCATCGACGACATCCTCGATGAAGGCCACACCCTGGGCGCGATCATCGACTTCTGCAAGCACGCCGGCGCGCGCAAAGTGCACACCGCCGTGCTGATCGACAAAGACCACGACCGCAAGGCCCGCCCTGAGCTGAAGGCCGATTTCGTCGGCCTGCCGTGCATCGACCGCTACATTTTCGGTTACGGCATGGACTACAAAGGCTACTGGCGCAATGCCAATGGCATCTACGCCGTCAAAGGAATGTAAACCATGACCCGCTTTCTTGATCAGACGCTGTTTGCCGAGTTGGCCGAGAAAGCGGCCGCGAGTCCTCGCGGCCGGCATCACTGCAACTTTCATCAGATGGAAGAGCCGTGCCATCGCATGGCCGTGGGGTTGCAACCGAGCACCTACGTACCACCCCATCGGCACTTGAGTGCGGACAAGGCTGAGACGTTGCTGGTGCTCCAGGGACGTCTGGGTTTGCTGGTGTTCGATAACAGCGGTGAAGTGATCGCCAAGCGCGTGCTGCAGGCCGGTGGCGAGTGTTGCGGCGTTGACGTGCCGCCGGGTGTATTCCATGGCCTGGTGGTGCTGGAGCCCGACACGGTGATGTTCGAATGCAAGGCCGGGCCGTACCGGCCGGTAAGTGAGGGCGAATTGGCACAATGGGCTCCCCGTGAAGGTGATGCCGATGTGGCCGATTATCAACGCTGGATGCTTGCCCAGTTCGATTGAGCTACAGTGCTGGGCTACTTCGCACGGAGCGGCCCATGAGCCTGTTGATTCGTACCTGCACCCTCCTGGCGCTGACCTGCAGTTTGCCCCTGGCCGCTGCCCCGGCGCTGATGCACGGTCAATTTCTGCCGCCGGATGACCTGGCCCTGCGCGCCGAAACGCCTGCCCAACAGCAACTACTGCAAGTCACCGAATACGCGGTGGTGGTGGGCAACCAGCGCCAATCCACCCAGCAACCGATCCCGGTCACCGCACCGCTGATGATCCGCCTCAAGGGCAAGCCCCTGAACAAAGGTGCGAGCATCGCCCAGGTGGTGCTCAACTTCGACGCCGAAAGCAAAAGCCTGAAAAAACCGGCATTCGATGACAAGAGCAAAACCTTGACCCTGTCTTACCCAACTGCCCAATACCGGGTGATCGTTGACCTGCTGCGCAATGACACGGTGTATGTGCAGTTCCTCAGTTATGCCAACGGGCATATCTGGGCGGATTTGCATACCGGTTCTGTTCGCTCTCGGTAATGAGTGCACTGCATAACCTGCTGTGAGAGCGGGCTTGCTTCCGAAGCGTGTTCCTCGCAGGTAAACTGCGTTTCCCGTGTACATGTCTGCAGGCTGGAGTCGGTAATGCGTAAAGATAAGAAACAGGTGATTGGTGACGAGATCGGCGACGAACAGATCAAGTTGTTCCTGGACTTCGAGCCAGTCGACGCGACTTCACCGTCCCTGCACAAACTGATCAAGGCCTACCGTGGCCTGCGTATCGACGACTTCGAGCGGTTCCTGGGCTTCTTCAAGGACGCCGGCCTGGACCTGGACGGCAAGGACGAGCATGGCCAGACCTTCGTTGATCTGATCAAGGACCAGCGCAATGCCGCTGAGTACATTGAGCTGATCGATAACGCCCGCGGCTGATTATGTCGAGCCAAAAAAAACGCCCTGCTCGGGGCGTTTTTTTATGGCAGCAAGGCCTCAAGCGTAGCTTTCGGCCTCATTGCTGTGCTCAACCAGCTCAAGGCTGATGTTGTTTTGCGTGTTGATCTTGCGATACAGCTCGGCATCGGTCTCCAGCACCTTTTCACGGGCCGGGAAGATCTCGTGCAGCTTGGCCGCCCATTCACCGCTGGCCTTGGCCGGGAAGCACCGCTCGATCAGTTCCAGCATGATCGAAACTGTCACCGAAGCGCCTGGAGACGCGCCCAACAGCGCCGCCAGCGAACCATCCTTGGCGGCGACCAGTTCGGTGCCGAATTGCAGCACGCCACCTTTCTTCGGGTCTTTCTTGATGATCTGCACCCGTTGGCCGGCCACTTCCAGGCGCCAGTCTTCGGCTTTCGCCTCAGGGTAGAAGCGGCGCAGGGATTCCAGGCGCTGTTCCATGGACTGACGCACTTCGCTGACCAGGTACTTGGTCAGGTCCATGTTGTCGCGGGCCACGGCCAGCATCGGGCCGATATTGCCGGCGCGAATCGACATCGGCAGGTCGAGGAACGAGCCGTGTTTGAGGAACTTGGTGGTGAAACCGGCGTAGGGCCCGAACAACAGGGACTTCTTGCCGTCGACGACCCGGGTGTCCAGGTGCGGCACCGACATCGGTGGCGAGCCCACGGCGGCCTGGCTGTAGACCTTGGCCTGGTGCTGGCTGACCACTTGCGGGTTGTCGCAACGCAGCCATTGGCCGCTGACCGGGAAGCCGCCAAACCCCTTGCTCTCTTCGATGCCCGAGGCCTGCAGCAATGGCAGTGCCGCGCCACCGGCGCCCAGGAAGACGAACTTGGCGTCCACGTCGCGGCTGTTGCCGCTGTTGACGTCCTTGATGCTCACGGTCCAGCCGGCACCGTTACGCTTGAGGTCGGTGACGCGCTTGCAGTACTTGACCTGCGCATCGGCCGAGCTGGTCAGGTGGCCGAGCAACTGGTTGGTCAGGGCGCCGAAGTTGACGTCGGTGCCATTCATGACGCGAGTGGCGGCGATTTTTTCATCGAGCGGGCGGCCCGGCATCATCAGCGGCATCCACTCGGCCATCTCGCTGCGGTCTTCGGTGTAGTGCATGTCCGAGAACGCATGGTGCTGGCTGAGGGTTTCAAAGCGCTTCTTGAGGAACGCCACGCCCTTGTCACCCTGCACGAAGCTCAGGTGCGGCACCGGGCTGATAAAGGACTTGGACGAGCCAAAGGTGCCCTTTTTGGTCAGGTATGCCCAGAACTGCTTCGACACCTCGAACTGGGTGTTGATGTGCACGGCTTTCTTGATGTCGATGGAACCATCGGCGGCCTGGGGCGTGTAGTTCAGCTCACACAGCCCGGCGTGGCCGGTACCGGCGTTGTTCCACGGGTTGGAACTCTCCGCGGCACCCGAATCCATCAGCTCAACGACTTCCAGCTTGAGGCCGGGGTCGAGCTCTTTGAGCAGCACGGCGAGGGTGGCACTCATGATGCCGGCCCCTACCAGTACTACGTCGACTGCTTCGTTATGCGCCATTTAACGCGTCTCCAAAATCTGCAGCACCAAATTGTCGGCATGGCGGCCAGGAGTGACGGGGCGTTTCACGTGTTGCCCCAGATTACCCATGGCCAGGATCGCCATGTCCGATTCGCAATTCTTTGCAACTTCAGCGCACGCTTCCTGCCCGGCCTAATCTGCCTATGAACGCATTCATGGGCGCCTGTGGCAATTCGACTTATGGTCAAAGCGTGCGACTCGTGCAACCAATCCGTAGCGGACAGGCTCAAGCTCCGGCTTTTAAGGAGTACTCGGTCCTGTGTGGTTGGGCTGTTCCAGACGCTGATGGTGCTTGTACAAACGCCAAACTATTCATTTGCTCGCCACACTCTTGTGAAGTTGTGAAAACCCGTTTTTTCACGCTCTTTTGAAGACGTGAACCTCAAAAAAGGGCTGCCCCAGCCTGGCACCTGGCCCGCAACACCTTTGCCGGCAAGCGGCAAAACGGGCAAACAACTCAGGTGGCCGAGCGCAATGGCAGCTCTGGCAGATTCGGTAAAGGCGGGTGGTTTGCAAAGGAAACAGCAAGCGCGCCAGCTTCACTCGATCTGTGTGGGCGGCTCTCTGTGGGCGATTCTTGGAGGTTAATGCCGAGGCATTAACGATGCTGCGAGGCCCGATCAGGAGACGTCCTTATAATCGGGGGGAGATTGTAGCGAAGAACGCCAGGGAAATGGGCGTGTTTTATGACTTTTATTAGGTCTTCGGTCAGGCGGCCAACGGCTGGTGGCGTGGCGACCGCGCAGGGCGAGGGCTGATGCGGGCGCTGGCGGGCAGGGGGCGGTGCATCCAGCTCAAGCGGATTTCTTCGATTTCCACCCAGCCATCGCCGACCGGCGGGTGGCTGCACTCTTTGAAAGCCTGGCAGCGGCCTTGCGCATCGAGCAGGGCAAATTGGCGAAGGGCGGGCTTGCGCGTGAACAGCGACCAGAGAAAATGCATGGAATCAGCCTCCTGAAATTGAGGCCAAGCATGCCTGCCAGGCATGACGGGACTATGTATCGGTTGTGACATATCGGTGACATCGAACCCCTACAATGCCCGCGAGTCGTAGGTTGTAACTGATGCTAGTTCCCGGCGTGGGCCGCCCGCTATACTGCCGGCCTGTCGGTACTCGTTTTTTTGGAGAGAAGAGCATGTTGCAACGCCTGTTGTTCGGTTTGATCACTGTGACCAGCTTGGCCCTGGTTGGCTGCGCCAATAGCCCGCAACAACTGAGCCCGCAACCGAAGCTCACCACGCAGCTGGCGCCGGTAGGCCACGGCCAGCCGGTATCGGTGCGTGTGGTGGACGGCCGGCCGTCGCCTACGCTCGGCTCGCGTGGCGGCCTGTATCCGGAGACTGCGCTCATTTCGGTGACCGGCCAGGATGTACTGCCCAAGCTGCAGGCCCAGGCCGAAGCGGCCGTGCGCCTGCTGGGCTTCACCCCTGCCAACTCGCCGGGTGCGCCTCAGTTGACCATCACCCTGGCCGAGCTGAAGTACCAGTCGCCCAAAGACGGCCTGTATGTGACCGAAGCGTCCATCGGCGCCACTTTCAAGTCCGACGTCACCGCCGGTACCCGTCGCTACAGTGGCCGTTACGGTGCGTCGCTCAATCAGCGCTTCGGCATGTCGCCGAATCAGGAAACCAACACCAAGCTGGTCAGTGACGTGCTGAGTGACGCCTTGACCCGCCTGTTCAAGGATCCCAGCATCGGTCAGTTGCTCAGCTCGCAATAATCGCCACATAAAAAACCGGGCTCCTGGGAGCCCGGTTTTTTTTGCCTTCAGTTTCATGCCGCAGTGTCGATGCAGAAGTCCAGTAAGCTCACTCCCGTCAATAGATCGGCCTCCGGCAGGTCCGCATGCTGGTGCCCGCCAAGGGCGCAGTACACCAGCCAATGGCGGTCCTGCACGTTGAACGCCAGGCCGCCGATCAGCGCCTCCTGCTCATCGCTTTGGGCGATCAAATACAGCCGATCCTGGTTGTGCGCGTGCAACATGACAAGCTCCCGAACGTTCGAAGGGCAACAGAGTGGCTTGTTAAGGTGACGTTCAGGTGACGTTGTAAATTACTGGATACATTAGCTGTACAGGGGAGGTGGTGCTGGACGCCACTATCGTTCAGGTGTGTATCTGAGCCGATACCCGCACACTGTTTCACTGAGGTTTGCGATGGCGCTGCCCGCACTTTTGATCAACGTTATCGCGTTAGCCGTGGCCTGCCCGGGCGCGGCGTTGTTGGCCGTTACCCGCCTGCACGAGCAACGCGCGATGGCTGACCTGAGCGCACAAAGCAAAGACCGCGCTTTCGACCTGCCCATGCTGTTTCTGGACGTGCGCACCGAGCGGGCCCATCGTCTGGCGTATCGCATCGGGTTCGCCTGCATGGGGCTGGCGCTGACCATCTCCTGGCTCAGCACCCATCTCTAAAAAACACCACGAAACGAATGCGGAAGCGGGCAAACCCGCTCCCACATCTTGTTCGGTGTTCTACAAAGGTATGCCGGCTTTTACGCGGTACTGATTGCGCACCGGCGTCGCATATTGCACCACCAGGAAGGGTCGGTGCTCCGCCGGGCATTCATTCAAGCGCCGCTCCCACTCCGCCTTCGCCTTGGCCAACTCATCCGCCGGGAACAGTTCGTCGGCTTTAGGTACCTGTAATTGCGGGTCGGCGTCACTCCATTGGGCGTAGGCCAGGTAGTGCACCGGGAACAACCGATAACCGCCCAGAATCTGCCGGTCCATTTCTGCCGCCAGCACTTTGGTGTCTTCGAAGCGTTCGGTGATCGGTGGTGCGAAGTTGATATGCACGCGGCCTTTGTAGCCGGTGATACCCAGTGCAATGCTCACATCATCTTCGCCCTGCGCCTTCACATAGGTGCCGGTCGTCGCGCGGATATACAGCTCACGAGCCTTGGCCGCGTCGCACGGGTCGTACTCGTAGCTGATGGATACCGGTGTCAGGTTCAGCGACTGGATCACTTCGGCAAACGGCTCGTCCTTGCGGCTGACGTGGAACATCTTGAGGATCGCCGACTCGGTACGGTCATCGCCATCCTTGGCACGGCCTTCGGCCTGGGCGATCCAGATCGATTGGCAGTCGTTGCGGATCGAATGGTTGATGTAGGCCGACAGCAGGTTGAAGGCCGCCATCTTTTCCTTTCGCCCGGTGATCGAGCGGTGCACGATAAAGCTCTTGTTCAGGCGCATCAGGTCGCTGACAAACGGTTTTTGCAGCAGGTTGTCGCCAATGGCGATCCGTGGCGTCGGCAGGCCGGCGTGATACACGGCATAGTTGACAAAGGCCGGGTCCATCACGATGTCGCGGTGGTTGGCCAGAAACAGATAAGCGGTGCCGGACTTGAGCTGCTCGACACCGGTATAGGTCACGCCGTCGGTCGCGCGGTCAATGGTGTGGTCGACGTAGTACTCGACTTTGTCCTGCAGCGTCGCCACGGTAGTGACGCCGGCGAATTCACGGCGTAATTTGCGGGCGATCATCGGCTTGAGCAGCCAGCCCAGGGCGCCGGCAAAGCGCGGGAAACGAAAGTGGGTCAGGATGTCCAGAAAGGCCTTGTCACTGAACAGTCGGGCCAGCACTGCCGGGACTTCGCTGTCGTTGTAAGGTCGGATGGTATCGAATTCGCCCATCATGCTCTCTTGTTAGAAACGGCTAGGGTAAGTAGAGGAAATACCAGGATGCGGCCTGAGTAATGGGCTCAGCCGTGCGATAACCCTGTAAATAGACCGGCGATTATACGCACAAGTCACCTGGGAGACTGCGATGCTGGAAACTGCGCTGTACGATTGTCCTTATTGTGGTGAGACGGTGGAGACTACGGTGGATTTGTCTGGTGGTGATCAGATCTATATAGAAGACTGCCAGGTGTGTTGCAGGCCGATCATTTTCGACCTGCAGGTCCATGGTGAAGAGTGGATGCTCGAAACCCGCAGTGAAAACGAATAGCAGGTACGCCCATGCAGCGAATCTACGAACCGGAAAACCTGATGGAAGGCGAGTTGCTGCAACAGATGCTCGCCAGTGAGGGCATCGAGGCGCACCTGGTGGGCCGCCATTTGCTCGGCGGCACCGGCGAATTGCCGATTTTCGGCTTGCTGGGGCTGGAGGTGGGCAACGACCAGGCCGCCGATGCCCGCGAGCTGATCACCGCCTACATCGGCGCGCAACCCTTGCCCGGCGATGAACCCGACAGCTTCCCCGACGTGCTGGTCTGTTAGGCTGTCGGTCGGTTTACCCAAGAGTCATGTTGCCCCATGTGTGGACGTTATGCCCTGTTTCGCTGGAACCCCTCCTTTGCCGCCCTGCCGGGCTTTCCGGCCGACCAGCAGGCGCAGTGGAACATCTCCCCCAATGATTCGGTATTGATCCAGCGCCAGGACGGCGAGCAACGTACCCTGGCCCGCGCCCGCTGGGGCCTGACCCCGCCCTGGCTGACAGACCTTTCCCGCACCCCTGCTCATGCCCGTGCCGAAACCCTGGCCGAGCAACCGATGTTCCGCGAAGCGTTCCGCCAGCGTCGTTGCCTGCTGCCAGCCAATGGGTTTTACGAGTGGCGCGGCACCCAGCGCAAACGCCCGTACTGGCTGACGCCGGGGGAGGGCTCCACCTTGTTTTTTGCCGCGATCTGGGAAGCTTACCCGGTGCAGGAACAAGTGTGGCTGAGTACGGCGGTGGTGACCCAGGCCGCGCAGAGTCAGCGCCGGCCATTGATTCTGGATGCGGCGGGGCAGGCGGCCTGGCTCGATCCCGAGACGCCGCTGCATGTGCTGCAAGGCATGCTGGCCAGTGAGCCTGTCGCGTTGCGCGAACGGGTCCTGGCCAATATGGTCAACGATCCCAAGCTTAACGGGCCGGAGTGCCTGACGCCGGCTTAAGCCTGAAGGTGGTGGTGGGATGTATCTGAAAATCAGCGACTGCATGTCTGGTGTATCTGGCGTCGATACGAATGAGCGCCTACGATACGCGCCATGTCTCAAGGGCGTTTTTCAGGGAGAGAGTGTTGATGAAGAAAACATTGGTGGTAAGTGTATTGGCGGCGGCGATGCTGCTGGCCGGTTGTCAGTCGGTCAACACCACCAGCGGCGGTGCCGTTGGGGTTGAGCGCAAGCAATACATGTTCAGCATGCTGTCGAGCCAGGAAGTCGACCAGATGTATGCCCAGTCCTACCAGCAGACCCTGGGCGAAGCCAGTGGCAAAGGCCTGGTGGACAAGACCAGCGCCAACGCCAAGCGCGTGCAGGCTATCGCCAATCGGCTGATCGCCCAGGCGCCCACCTTCCGTCCCGATGCGGCGCAGTGGAAGTGGGAAGTGAACCTGATCAAGAGCGACGAGATGAACGCCAACTGCGGGCCTGGCGGCAAGATATTCGTATACAGCGCGTTGATCGACAACCTCAAGCTCACCGATGACGAACTGGCCGCCGTGATGGGCCATGAAATCGCCCACGCCTTGCGTGAACACGGTCGTGAGGCCATGTCCAAGGCCTACGGCATCGAAATGGCCAAGCAAGGCGCCGGCGCATTGTTCGGCCTGGGCCAGGACAGCCTGGCACTGGCCGACACCGTGGCCAACTACGGCATGACCTTGCCCAACAGCCGCAGCAATGAAAACGAAGCCGACCTGATCGGCCTGGAACTGGCGGCCCGCGCCGGCTACAACCCGAACGCGGCGATCACGCTGTGGAACAAGATGGCCAAGGCTTCCGAAGGTTCGCCACCGGAGTTCATGAGTACTCACCCAGCGTCCGACAGCCGAATCGCTTCGTTGCAGGCGGCGATTCCGAAGGTGATGCCGCTTTACCAACAGGCCAAAAAATCCTGATATTTCAGGTGGCGACGCTCTAAATGTGGGAGCGGGCTTGCTCGCGAAAGCGGTGGTTCAGTCAACGCAGTGCTGACTGATACTCCGTATTCGCGAGCAAGCCCGCTCCCACATTTTTGGTTCTTGGCTCTAGATCCACCCGCTGCTTTGCATGGCCTTGTACACCGCCACGATTGCCAGGACAAAGAACGCTGTTGCCGCCAGTCGACGAATCAGGGTCAACGGCAGTTTCTCCGCTGCGAAATTCCCCGCCAGCACCACCGGTACGTTGGCAATCAACATGCCCAGCGTAGTACCGATAATCACCAGCCATAGCTCCGGGTATTGCGCCGCCAGCATCACTGTGGCGATTTGCGTCTTGTCACCGATTTCGGCGAGGAAGAACGCAATCAGCGTGGTGAGGAACGGCCCGAACTTGCGCGTGGTACTGGCTTCGTCGTCGTCGAGCTTGTCCGGCACCAGGGTCCACAGGGCGGTGGCGCAAAAGCTTGCCGCGAGGATCCAGTGCAGCACCGCATCCGAGAAGAAGCTGCCAAACCAGGCGCCCACGGCACCCGCGGCCGCATGGTTGGCCAGGGTCGCGGCGACGATGCCGGCGATGATCGGCCAGGGTTTGCGAAAGCGTGCGGCAAGGATGAGCGCGAGCAGTTGCGTCTTGTCGCCGATTTCGGCCAAGGCAACGATTGCGGTAGGAACGAGCAATGAATCCAGCATCAGGTAGGTTTCCAGGGGCGGGTCGACACGGCTATGACACGTACAGCCTTCCCGCCCCGGGTAAGGTGTGCGTGTCATAGGTCTTGTCAAACCCCGGTCCGTCTGTGCGGACTCCTGGGTCGCATACGCCATGGTCTGCTGACCAAGTATGTTGACGTATGCCGGACGAGCATGGCGCTCGTGGGAGACTACTCCCCTAGGACGCTGCGGATTCTGCCTAGGCCAAACCCATTCGGCAAGCCTTCTTTTTCAAACGCGCGTCAGGGGCGCTTGGCGCGGTAGATGCGAAACCCATTGCCCTCGGCCTTCACCGCACACACGCCCAGGTGCTCTTCGATCAGCGGCTGGTACTTCAGGAAGCTATTGGCGACAAGGCGAAGTTCGCCACCTTTTGCCAGGTGTTTCGCCGCTTTTCGCAGCAGGTTCTCGGTGGCGAAGTAATCCGTGTGTACGCCGACATGGAACGGCGGGTTGCTCAGAATCGCATTCAAACCCATCGGCGCGGCGTCGATGCCATCACCGGTCAGCACGTCGGCTTCCAGGCCATTGGCGACCAGGGTCAAGCGGCTGCTGGCGGCGGCGAAGGCGTCCACATCCAGCATCGTCACGGTGTTGTGCGGGTAGCGACGTTTAACCGCTGCCCCCAACACGCCGGCGCCGCAACCGAAGTCCAGCAAATGGCCGCTGGGCAGCTTGTCCAGGTGCTCCAGCAACAGCTCGGTGCCGCGATCCAGGCGACCGTGGCTGAACACGCCTGGCAGGCTCACTACCTTGAGCGGCCCGTCGGCCAGCGGTACGTCGAACACCTGTGCCAGGCTCTCCAGTTCAACCGCTTGCGGGGCATTGGCTACGCTGATTTGCCACAGTTGGCAATGCCGCGCGCTGTCGAGCTTGCGTGGTTTGCCAAAGGGCGCCATCTGCTTGGCGGCACTTTCGATACCGCCTTTTTTCTCGCCCACCAGAAACAGCTCGGCGCCTGGCAGGCGCGCGGCCACGGCGTTGAGCAGGTAATCGGTGAGGTCCTTGGACTTGGGCAGGAAGATCACCGCCGCATCAAACCCACGCTCGGGCACATTCACCCCGAACTGACTGCGCTCCGGGAAGCGTGCGTCGAGTGCCGCCTGATCGCCGGCATGCCAGCACCAGCCATGGGCATTGGGCAGGCGCCCCAGCAGGTCATCGGCGGGCAAGCCCACCAACAGCAGGTTGCCTTGAAAAAGTTCGGCCTGGCGAAGCAGTACTTCACTGCGCGGATCCATGGTCTGCTCCTCGAAAAGGGGCGCAGTTTATCAACTGACGACGCGCAGCGGGGCGCCACTGAAAAAGCCCCGGGCGTTTTCCGTCAATTGGCCGACGATGCGCTGGCGCGCCTCACGGCTGCCCCAGGCATTGTGTGGCGTGACGATCAGGCGAGGAATATCGCCAGCCAGCAGCGGGTTGCCGTTGACCGGCGGCTCCACGCTCAGCACATCCGTTGCCGCGCCACCCAGGTGGCCGTTGCGCAAGGCGTCAGCCAGGGCCTGTTCGTTGATCAAGCCACCCCGCGCGGTGTTGACCACCAACGCGCCGGGCTTGAGCAGCGCCAACTCGCGGGCGCCGATAAAGTCGCGGGTGTGTTCGTTGAGCGGGCAGTGCAGGGTGATTGCGTCGACCTGGGCCAGCAGTTCATCCAGCGGCACGCGATCGGCGCGGGCGGGGCGACCCGGAATCGCCCCGAGCAGCACGCGCATGCCAAAGGCTTCGGCCAGGCGCGCCACGGCACTGCCCAGCTCGCCATGACCGAACAGGCCAAGGGTTTTGCCTTCCAGTTCGATAATCGGGTGGTCCAGCAGGCAGAACTGCTTGGCTTGCTGCCATTTACCGGCGGCCACATCACGTTGATAGTCTTTCAGGCGCGTCGCCAGGTTGAGCAGCAGCATGATCGTGTGCTGCGCCACCGACGGCGTGCCGTAACCCTGGCAGTTACTCACGGTGACGCCATGGGCGCGGGCGGCCTCCAGGTCGACGTTATTGGTGCCGGTGGCCGATACCAGGATCAGCTTGAGCGCCGGGCAGGCCGCCAGGGTTTCGGCGTTGAGCGGGATTTTGTTACTGATCGCCACCTGTGCCCCCTGCAAGCGCTCGACCACATTCTGCGGTGTGGTCTGCTCGAATAACTGCAAGTCGCTGAAGCTGCTGCGCAGCTCGCTGAGGTCGAGATCTCCCAGGTCCAGGGAGGGGTGATCAAGGAAGACGGCGCGGCGATTGTTCGTCATCAACTGTACCTTTTGCGACAGGGTTCGAAGGCGTAATCTGCCGAGCCTATCAGATGAAATAATCCGTTACTTATGGAGTGAGTATGTACGCCGCCGAGTTTTTGACCGTAGCCCTTATTCACCTGTTGGCGGTGGCCAGCCCCGGCCCGGATTTCGCCGTGGTGGTGCGTGAAAGCGTGACCCACGGCCGTCGCGCCGGCACCTGGACCGCGCTGGGCGTGGGCTCGGCGATTTTCCTGCATGTGGGTTACTCGCTGCTGGGCATCGGCCTGATCGTGTCCCAGTCCATCGTGTTGTTCAACGCGCTGAAATGGGCGGCGGCTGCCTACCTGCTGTATATCGGCTTCAAGGCTCTGCGCGCAAAACCTGCCAAGCCTGCCCCCGAGGGCGAGTTGCACCGCGAAGCGGGCGAGCGCACCCCGCGCGGTGCGTTTACCGCAGGCTTCGTCACCAACGGGCTGAACCCCAAGGCGACATTGTTCTTCCTCTCGCTGTTCACCGTGGTGATCAACCCGCACACACCGCTGGCGATCCAGGCCGGTTACGGCGTGTACCTGGCGGTAGCGACGGCGTTGTGGTTCTGCCTGGTGGCAATGTTGTTCAGCCAGCAGCGTGTACGCGCCGGGTTTGCGCGGATGGGGCATTGGTTTGATCGCACCATGGGCGCGGTGTTGATTGCCATCGGAGTGAAGCTGGCGTTTACCAGCATGAAATAAGGCGGGTACTGGCGTAAGGCTAGCATTTGCCGCCCTCTGCAAATCATTCCTTTGGCTGATTTGGCTGAAACATAAGGTCTCTACAGTTCAGGTCTTCAAGCCAAGACCGTGCAGTCATAAAAGGGATTCGTATGTTGCAGACCCGTGTTATCCCGCCCGCCGAAGGTGCGTACCAATATCCGCTGTTGATCAAACGCCTGTTGATGTCCGGCGCCCGTTACGAAAAAACCCGGGAAATCGTCTACCGCGACAAACTGCGCTACACCTACCCGACCCTGATCGAGCGGGTCGCGCGCCTGGCCAATGTGCTGACCGACGCCGGGGTCAAGGCCGGTGATACCGTGGCGGTGATGGACTGGGACAGCCACCGTTACCTGGAATGCATGTTCGCCATCCCAATGATCGGCGCGGTGATCCACACGATTAACGTGCGCCTGTCGCCGGAACAGATTCTCTACACCATGAACCACGCCGAGGACCGCTTTGTGCTGGTCAACAGCGAGTTCGTGGGGCTTTACCAGGCTATTGCCGGGCAACTCACCACCGTCGACAAGACCCTGCTGCTGACCGACGGCGACGCGAAGACCGCCGAGTTGCCCAATCTGGTGGGCGAGTACGAAACCCTGCTGGCCGCCGCCAGCCCGAAGTACGAGTTCCAGGACTTCGACGAGCATTCCGTCGCCACCACGTTCTACACCACCGGCACCACCGGCAACCCCAAGGGCGTGTACTTCACCCACCGCCAACTGGTGCTGCACACCATCGGCGTGGCGACCATCATGGGCAGCGTCGACAGCGTGCGCCTGCTCGGTACCAACGATGTGTACATGCCGATCACGCCGATGTTCCACGTGCATGCCTGGGGCCTGCCGTATGTGGCGACCATGCTCGGCCTGAAGCAGGTTTACCCCGGCCGTTACGACCCGGAATTCCTGGTGGAGTTGTGGCGCAAGGAGAAGGTCACGTTCTCCCACTGCGTACCGACCATCCTGCAGATGCTGCTCAATGCCAAGGCCGCCCAAGGCGTCGATTTTGGTGGCTGGAAAATCGTCATCGGTGGCAGCGCCCTCAACCGCACGCTGTATGAGGCGGCGAAGGCACGTGGGATTCAACTGACCGCCGCGTACGGCATGTCCGAGACCGGCCCGCTGGTGTCCTGCGCTCACCTCAACGAAGAGCTGATGGCCGGCACCGAGGACGAGCGTATCACCTACCGCATCAAGGCCGGGGTGCCCGGGCCGTTGGTGGAAGCGGCGATCATGGACGCTGAGGGTAATTTCCTGCCCGCCGACGGCGAGTCCCAGGGCGAGTTGGTGCTGCGCGCGCCGTGGTTGACCGAGGGGTATTACAACGAGCCGCAGAAGGGCGCCGAGTTGTGGGCGGGTGGCTGGATGCACACCGGTGATGTCGCCACGCTGGATGCGTTCGGCGTGATCGACATTCGCGACCGCATCAAGGATGTGATCAAGACCGGCGGCGAGTGGATCTCATCCCTGGCCCTCGAAGACCTGGTCAGCCGTCACCCGGCGGTACGCGAAGTAGCGGTAGTGGGCATCGCCGACCCGCAGTGGGGCGAGCGCCCATTCGCGCTGTTGGTGGTGCGTGATGGCCATGTGATAGGGGCCCGCGAGCTCAAGGAACACCTCAAGCCTTTTGTCGAGTTGGGCCACTTGAGCAAGTGGGCAATTCCAAGCCAGATCGCCGTTGTTACTGAAATTCCCAAGACGAGCGTAGGAAAACTCGACAAAAAACGTATCCGCATTGACATCATTGAATGGCAGGCCAACAACAGCACCTTTCTCTCCACCCTCTGACACTCCTCGCCGTGCCCATCCGGGCACGGCAATGCTCTATCTCGCGCCTTTACTTGTGATTTGCAGATTTTCAGCCATCCTCTCCGCATCGGCCTTCGCCGATATGGCGAAAGGGCTGTGGCAGACGGGTTGGTGATGCAAATCACACTTTAGAGGGATCAAGCAGTACCCCCCGCTGGCTATAGTCCACCCTGAGTTTTTCAAGGATGCGTCGCTTCGGGCCATGGAGGTTCAGTTGCCAGGCGGCATTGGAATCGTTGTATTCCGGCCGTTACAAGCATCACAGAAAGAACTCTCTGCCATAACAATAATGCACATGGAGTAGCGTCGATGACCTCAGTAAACCAGTTCTGGCGCCGGGCAAGATTGCCTCTGGCTGTCAGTCTCGCCTCTACGCTCGCCGGGCCCGCATTCGGCGTCAGTTTCAACATTGGTGAAATCGAAGGGAGTTTTGACTCGTCGCTGTCTGTGGGGGCCAGTTGGAGTACAGCCAAGCCCGACCGCGATCTTATCGGTGTCAATAACGGCGGCAAGGGGTTATCCCAGACCTCCGACGATGGCCACTTGAACTTCAAACGTGGCGAAACGTTCTCGAAAATCTTCAAGGGCATTCACGATCTGGAGCTGAAATACGGCGATACCGGTGTGTTTGTGCGCGGCAAGTATTGGTATGACTTCGAACTCAAGGACGAAAGCCGTGAGTTCAAGGACATCAGCGACAACAACCGCAAAGAGGGCGCCAAGTCTTCCGGCGGGCAGATCCTCGATGCGTTTATCTACCATAACTACGCCATTGCCGATCAGCCCGGCAACGTGCGGTTCGGTAAACAAGTCGTGAGCTGGGGTGAAAGTACCTTCATCGGTGGCGGCATCAACTCCATCAACCCGATCGACGTGTCCGCATTCCGTCGTCCGGGGGCTGAGATCAAGGAAGGCTTGATTCCGGTCAACATGTTCTATGTGTCGCAAACGCTGACCGATAACTTGTCGGCCGAAGCGTTTTATCAATTGGAATGGGACCAGACCGTCACGGACAACTGCGGGACGTTCTTCTCTCAGCCTGATGTTATCTCCGATGGTTGCAGCAATAACCTGAGGGTGCTGAACAGCCGTCGGTTCTTGCCCGGTGCGGTTTTGCCTGGTCTCGCAGCCAATGGTGTCGACGTCAACAACGAGGGTGTTCTCGTTCGTCGTGGCCCCGACCGTGATGCGCGCGACAGTGGTCAGTTCGGTGTCGCGTTCCATTACAACTTCGAGCCCCTGGATACGGAGTTCGGTGCTTACTTCATGAACTACCACAGTCGTGCGCCGATCTTCAGTGCCCAGGGCGCCCCCCAATCGGCCTACACCGGCGCAACGCCAGGGGTACCTGGCCAGTTGCGGCCGTTGGTGGTCGCGGGCAATTCCAATTATTTCGTTGAGTATCCGGAGGATATTCGGCTCTATGGCTTGAGCTTCTCTACCACCTTGCCAACGGGGACCGCATGGAGTGGCGAGTTGAGCTATCGCCCTAATGCACCGGTACAACTGAGCACGACAGACATTCTTTACGCCGGTGTCACACCTCTTCCGCCCTTCAGCAATGCGTCTGTGTTGAAGGGATCTCCGGGTCAGGACTTGCACGGCTACAACCGTAAGGAAATCACCCAGTTCCAAACCACCTTTACGCACTTCTTCGATCAAGTCATGGGCGCTAGCCGTTTGACCACCGTTGGTGAAATCGGCGTGACCCACGTCGGTGGTCTGGAGAGTAGGTCCGAGGCGCGTTATGGCCGCGATCCAGTGTTCGGTCCGGGCCAATTGCCTGGTGGTTTCTGTACCGCACTCAACAACTCCACCGCTCAAGGCGGGGGGCTGGCCAATGCGGCCAACCTCAACACCAACTGCAACAACGATGGCTTCACCACTTCCACCTCATGGGGCTACCGCGCACGTGCGATCTGGGAATACCCGGATGTGTTCGCCGGCGTCAACCTCAAGCCTAACGTGGCGTGGTCGCATGACGTCAAAGGTTACTCGCCAGGCCCTGGCGGCAACTTTGAAGAGGGTCGCAAAGCCGTGAGCCTGGGGTTGGACGCCGAATATCAGAACACCTACACGGCGAGCCTGGCGTACACCAACTTCTTTGGTGGCGATTTCAACACCTCGTCTGACCGCGACTTCGTCGCGTTGAGCTTCGGTGCCAACTTCTAAGCACACTCTTTTCAAGTTGCATGCATTTCAGGAAGAGCAAGAACATGAAAATAACCAAAAGTCTGTTGCAAGTGAGTGTGCTTGGGCTGTCGATCCTGGCGAGCAACGTCATGGCGGCAGTGTCGGCGGATGAAGCCGCCAAGCTGGGCACGACGCTTACCCCGATGGGCGCCGAAATGGCCGGTAACGCGGCGGGCACTATCCCTAAATGGACACCGCTGCCCACCAACGCCGGCGCGGTCGACGCCCGTGGTTTCCTGGCCAACCCCTACGCCAGTGAGCAACCACAGTTCACCATCACCGCGCAGAACGTCGAGCAGTACAAGGACAAGCTGGCGCCGGGGCAGTACGCGATGTTCAAGCGCTACCCGGAAACCTTCAAGATGCCGGTCTACCCGACGCATCGCGGCGCTACCGTGCCGGCGGAGGTGTTCGCGGCCATCAAGAAAAACGCCACCAGCACCAATCTGGTGTCCGGTGGCAATGGCCTGGAAAACTTCGAAACGGCGGTACCGTTCCCGATCCCGAAAAGCGGCGTCGAGGTGATCTGGAACCACATCACCCGCTATCGTGGCGGCAGCGTGACGCGCCTGGTCACCCAGGCCACCCCGCAGACCAATGGCTCCTACAGCCTGGTGTACTTCCAGGATCAGTTCGTGTTCCGCGACAAGATGAAGGATTTCGATCCGAAGAACCCGGGCAACGTGTTGTTCTACTTCAAGCAGGAAGTGACCGCGCCAGCACGTCTGGCCGGTGGTGTGCTGCTGGTGCACGAAACCCTGGACCAGGTGAAGGAGCCGCGTTCGGCGTGGGTCTACAACGCCGGCCAGCGCCGCGTACGCCGGGCGCCGCAAGTGTCCTATGACGGGCCGGGTACCGCTGCTGACGGCCTGCGTACGTCCGACAACCTTGACATGTACAACGGCGCACCGGATCGCTACGACTGGAAACTGGAAGGCAAGAAAGAGATGTACATCGCCTCCAACAGCTACAAGATCGACGATCCCAAGCTCAAGTACGCCGACATCATCAAGGCCGGCCATATCAACCAGGACCTGGCGCGTTATGAGTTGCGCCGCGTGTGGCATGTGGTCGCCACCTTGAAGGAAGGCCAGCGTCATATCTATGCCAAACGTGACTTCTACATTGACGAAGACACCTGGCAAGCCGCCGTGATCGACCACTACGACGGCCGTGGCCAACTGTGGCGCGTCGCCGAAGCCCACTCCGAGAACTACTACGACAAGCAAGTACCGTGGTATGCCCTGGAAACCCTGTATGACCTGCAATCGGGTCGCTACCTGGCCCTGGGCATGAAGAACGAAGAGAAGCGTGCCTATGAATTCGGGTTCACGTCTACCACCGCCGATTTCTCCCCGGCGGCCCTGCGCCAGAGCGGTGTTCGCTAAGCCACGCTAGCAATCCACTGGGGGAGGGGCTTGCTCCCGATGGCGGCGGATCAGTCAATGCAGAGGTTGACTGATCCGCCGCCATCGGGGACAAGCCCCCTCTCACATTTCTTGTCGCAGTTCTTTTCCAGGCAAATGTTGCAAAGATCTACAAAGCCGCCGCTTTTACCGCTAGTCTGCGGACATCTGCAATGCCGACAACAGCCTTCTACAAGAGCCCGGCGATGACTGATCTGTCCCGAATCCAAGGGCCTGCCAGTGCGGTAATCCCGACCCTGGAAGGTCGCTTCTACAGGCCTCCGCTGCCCGACGGCTATGTGCCGCGACCCCGCTTGTGCGAACGGCTGGGTGCCGGGCTGGAAGGGCGACTGTTGCTGGTCAGCGCTCCGGCGGGCTTTGGCAAGAGTTCGTTGGCGGTGGAATTCTGCCAGGGCCTGCCGGCCCACTGGCAAAGCCTGTGGCTGGGCCTGAGCCCGCGGGACAACGACCCCGGGCGTTTTCTCGAGCGTCTGCTCGAAGGGTTGCAGCAGTACTTCCCGCAACTCGGCGCCCAATCCCTGGGCCTGCTGAAAATGCGCCAGCGTCACCAACCCTTTGCCTTTGAAGAATGGCTCGATGGCCTGCTCGATGAGCTGACGGTGCACTTGACCACCCGCGCGCCGCTGTTGCTGGTGCTGGATGACTATCACCTGGCCCAGGGCCCGGTGCTGGACCGTTGCCTGCAGTTTTTCCTCAACCATTTGCCCGATGGCCTGGTGCTGCTGGTGACCAGTCGCCAGCGCCCGGACTGGCATCTGGCGCGTCTGCGCCTGTCGCGGGGCTTGCTGGAGTTGCACGAACAAGACCTGCGCCTGACCCACGCCGAGTCCCTGGCGGTGCTGGATCGCCACAGCAGCTCCTTGCAGGGCGAGGCCCTCGACAATCTGGTCCGCCGCAGCGAAGGTTGGGTGGCCGGTCTGCGTTTCTGGTTGCTGGCTGCGTCCGAAGCCGGCAGCGAAGGGGCCTTGCCACAAAGCCTGAATGGCGGCGAAGGGCTGATCCGCGACTATCTGCTCGAAGAAGTGATCGACTGCCTGCCGGCCGACGTGCAGGGGTTCCTGTTCGACACTGCTCCCCTGGAGCGCTTTTGCAGCGAACTGTGCGATGTCGTGCGCGAAGCCCATGACAGCGCCGACATCCTGCGTTACCTGCAAGCCCATCAGGTGTTCCTTGTGCCGTTGGACGAGCAGGGCCACTGGTACCGTTATCACCATTTGTTCTCAGACCTGCTGCGCACCCGCCGCGAGAGCAGCAACGTATTGCCGGCCGCCAGCCTGCATCTGCGCGCTTGCCGCTGGTTCAATGCCCAGGGCTTGATCGACGAGGCGGTCGAGCAGGCGTTGCGCGCAGGCCACCTCGACGTGGCGGCCAACCTGGTGCAGAACCTGTCCGAAGAGCAACTGCTGGCCGAGCAGAACGTCGGCATGCTGCTGCGTTGGAAAATGGACTTGCCCGACAGCCTGCTGATCAGCACGCCGCGTTTGATCGTGCTGTACAGCTGGGCACTGGGGCTGGCCTGCCAGCTGGATGCGGCGGAAGAACTGTCCGCCTACCTCAGCCGCTTCCTGCCGGCGCCCTCGGCCACCGCGCAGCGCTCGATGCTGGCCCAGTGGCTGGCCCTCAGCGGGATCATTGCCCGTGGCCGAGGTGATCGTGAACTGACCCAACGCTATTGCGGCGAAGCGTTGGAGAGCCTGCCGCAGCGGCGCTACGGCCAGCGCCTGGTGTGCCTGTCGACGCTGTCCAACCTGGCCATCGCCGATGGTGATATGTGGCGCGCCCGTGGCTTGAACCGCGAGTCCCTGGAGTTGGCGCAGCGCGTCGGCAACCCGTTGTTCGAGGCGCTGGCCCATTACGACCGCGCGCGGGTATTGCAGGCGCGCGGCGAAATCCTGCGTTCCCTGGATGAGGTCCGCCAGGGCCTGGAGCGTTTGCATGGCCTGGCGCCGCAGCGCTTGTATGCGGTGCGCGCTCGCCTGTCGCTCTACGAAGGTTATTTGCTGTTGGTGCGCAACCAGCCTGAGGCCGGTATCGCGCACCTGCGTGCGGGGCTGGCCGAAGCCCGCGCCTGTCGTGACATCAGTGTGCTGATCGGCCATTGCGTGATCGCCAGCTTCGAAGGGCGGCGCGGCGATTTCCCCAAGGCCTTTGCCGAACTGGCCGAGGCCGAGCGCTTGATGCATATCTGGGATGTGCCGCCGATCTACTACCTGGCGATGATTACCCTGATCAAATGCGAGCTGTGGCTGGCCCAGGGTCGCACCGACCTGGCGGATGCCTGGCTGACGCGGCTGGGGCAAACCTACAACGGCGAACAGGCCGCCGCCGCGCCGGAGTTCCACCCGCACCTGCCACAACATGTCGGCCTGCAACAGGCCGCACTCGATGCCGTCCGCCATCAGCCAGACGCGGCACTGCAACGGCTCGAAGCACTGGTGCAACACGCCCATGACAGCGGGCGCCAGATGATTGCCCTGATGGCACTGACCCAGCAGGCACAGTTGCTGCTCGACTGCGGCCAGGAAGCCGAAGCCCGACCTGTATTGGCCCGCGCTCTTGAAGCTGGCGCTGGAGGGGCGTTGCAGCCGTTCCAACGCTTGCTGGAAAGCTACCCGGACTGGATGCGCGAGCAGTTGGGCAAAGACCCCCATGGCCTGCTGAATCAAAGCCTGTTGGCACTGCTGCCGGAGGTTGCGGCAGTCGACACCTCGCTTAACCACGAAACCCTGAGCGTGCGCGAACTGGCAGTCCTGCAACTGATCGCCCAAGGCTGCTCCAACCAGGAGATCAGCAATCGGTTGTTTATCTCCCTGCACACGGTCAAGACTCACGCCAGCCATATCAACAGTAAGCTCGGCGTGGAGCGACGCACCCAGGCAGTGGCGCGGGCGCAGGAGTTGAGGTTGATCGGCTGACGCGCGAAGCGCTTCCCTTCTGTTTTAATAGTGCAATGACTCGAGTGATAGTCACTCGAAAGCGCTGTTTGAATTGCACCAGAGAGTCGTCCATGGAACCCACAAAAACCGCGCTCATCCGCGAAACCTTCCCCGTCGGGCCCCTGCAATGCAATTGCACCATCATCGGCGATCCCATCACCAAAAAAGCCATCGTGGTCGACCCAGGCGGCAATCATGAAATGATCCTGGCACGCCTCGACGCCTTGGGCTTGAAGGTGGTCAGCATCATCCATACCCACGCCCACCTCGATCACTTCCTGGCGTCAGGCCAGTTGAAAGAGAAAACCGGTGCTACGTTGCATTTGCACAAGGACGACCAGTTTCTCTGGGACAACCTGGAAATGCAGTGCCAGATGTTTCGTGTGCCTTATACCCCGGTGCCGTCGCCGGACCGCTGGCTGGCCGATGATGAGGAGTTAGCCTGCGGTTGCGGTGTGGCGCTGCATACGCCGGGGCACACGCCGGGGTCGATGAGCTTCTGGTTTGCCGATGCCAAACTGCTGATCGCCGGGGACACGCTGTTTCGACGTGGCGTGGGGCGTACCGATTTGTGGGGCGGCGACCAGGCGACAATTGTGCGTTCGATCAAGCAACGGCTGTATACGCTGGACGAGGACGCAACCGTGGTGGCCGGCCACGGACCAGACACGCGCCTGGGGGACGAGATGCGTGAGAACCCGTTTGTTCGGGCGTGAGGCAATAGTTGGCGGGCGTTGTTTACTCGTTGTAGCAAAAACGCAGGCCGCGTTCAGCCTGTGTCTGCTACGGTTTCTCTAGCGGAGATGCTGGCCAACCTTTTGTTACAGGTGGGCGAGTGGCGACGGAATTTTTACCATTTGTCGCGTTCCAAACTCCGCACAGGTCCATTGCCAATGTCCTTTGCATCTCAGAATGCAAAAGTAGGAGCTTCCTTCATGTTCACTCCGCGTCGTCTGCTTGTTATCGCTACCGCCGTAGCCTTGTTGTCCGGCTGCGCTTCACCTAATCCTTATGATGGCGGCAGCCAGGGGCAGGCGAGTAATGAATCCGGCGGTATGAGCAAAACCGCCAAGTACGGTGGCCTGGGTGCCCTGGCGGGCGCGCTGGCAGGTGCCGCCATCGACCACAACAACCGTGGCAAGGGCGCGTTGATCGGTGCCGTGGTGGCGGGCGCAGGTGCGGCAGGCTACGGCTACTACGCCGACCAGCAGGAAAAGAAGCTACGCGAAAGCATGGCCAATACCGGGGTTGAAGTTCAGCGCCAGGGCGACCAGATCAAGTTGATCATGCCGGGCAACATCACCTTCGCCACCAACTCTGACGCAATCGCCAGCAGCTTCTACACGCCGCTGAACAACCTGGCCAACTCCCTCAAGCAGTTCAACCAGAACACCATCCAGATCGTCGGCTACACCGACAGCACCGGCAGCCGCCAACTGAACATGGACCTGTCCCAGCGTCGCGCGCAGAGCGTGGCCAACTACCTGACTTCCCAAGGCGTCAGCCCAGCCAACCTGAGCGCGCGCGGTGCCGGCCCGGATAACCCGATTGCCAGCAACGCCGACGTCAATGGCCGTGCGCAGAACCGTCGCGTAGAGGTCAACCTGGGGCCGATCCCCGGCCAACAGTACGGCCAGCCTGCTCAGCAGCAAGCGCCACAGCAGAACAACCAGTTCCAAGGCAACCCATACCAGCAGTACCAATAAACGCTGGCCACAAAAAAGGGCGCCGTGCAGTCAATGCACGGCGCCCTTTTTTGTGGTCGTCGGTTACATCAGTCGATGTATTCGAACACCTTCACGATTTTTTGCACGCCGGATACGCCCTGTACCAGGTTGGCGGCACGGGTGGCTTCTGCCTGGGTCAGCAGACCCATCAGGTAGACAATACCGTTGTCGGTGATGACTTTGATCCGCGAGCCGGGGATGGCGTTATCGGTGAGCATCTGCGCCTTGATCTTGGTGGTCAGCAAGGCATCGTTGCTGATCGCCAGCAGGGTGATCGGGTCCATGACTTGCAGTTCATTGTGGACTTTCTTGACCCGCTGCACAGTCGAGGCGGCTTGTTCGGCCTGGGCCTTGAGGTCGGCACGTGGCGTTTGGCCGGCGAGCAGTACCACGCCGTTGAAGCTGGTCACGACGATACGCGAGGCACCGTTACCCAGGTCCGGGGCGGCCTTGGCGATATTGACCTCAACTTTGGTTTCGATCAGCGAATCGTCAATCTTGCTGCCGAAGGTGCGGGTGCCCTTGTCATCCTGAATAGGGGTGTCACGCGTCGCGGTGATTGCCGTGCTGCAGCCGCTGATGGCAAGACACAGCGTAATGGCCAAAAGGCTGATGCGGTTAACGGTCATTCTTCACTCCCAAACAGTTGGCTGTCGATCAGATCGCACAGGCAGTGGATCGCCAGCAGGTGGACTTCCTGAATACGTGCGGTGACATTGGCCGGGACGCGAATCTCCACGTCTTCAGGCAGCAACAGCGAGGCCATGCCGCCGCCATCGCGTCCGGTCAATGCTACGACAATCATTTCGCGATCATGTGCGGCCTGGATCGCTTGAATAATATTCGCCGAGTTGCCGCTGGTGGAAATCGCCAGCAGTACATCGCCCGGTTGGCCCAGGGCGCGGATTTGCTTGGAGAAGATTTCGTTGTAGCTGTAGTCGTTGGCGATCGAGGTGATCGTCGACGAATCGGTGGTCAAGGCGATAGCCGGCAGGCTCGGGCGCTCACGCTCGAAGCGGTTGAGCAGCTCGGAGGAAAAATGCTGGGCATCGCCGGCCGAACCGCCGTTGCCGCACGAAAGCATTTTGCCTTCGTTGAGCAAGGCATTGACCATGACCTGACTGGCTTGCTCGATGTGCGGTGCAAGTACGTCCATCGCCTGTTGCTTGGTGTCGATGCTGGCCTGGAAAAGCTGGCGAATTCGGGATTGCATGTCCATCTGTGTGACCTTAAGTAGCGCGGCTGTTTGGCACAGGAATGTGCAGCCCGCAAAGCAAAGAGCAAAAGTGTAGGGTGAAGATGTCCGGCGAATCAGCTGTCGAAGGCATCTTTGAGCCAGCTCAGATCAGCTTTGCCTGACGGGGTGCTTTCCATGGCAACCACATCGAAACGGCAGGGGGCGTCGGCCCAGCGATGCTCCTTTTGCAGGAAAAACTGCGCGGCGAGTATCAGCTTCTGACGCTTGCGCCCGTCGATACTGGCGAGCGCTCCCCCCCATTGTGCGTGTTTTCTGTAGCGTACTTCGACGAATACTACTGTATCGCCGTCAAGCATGACCAGATCAAGCTCGCCGCGTTTACACAACCAGTTCTGCGCCAGAAGGCGCAGACCCTGTTGTTGCAGGTAGTTCAGAGCTTGAAGTTCGGCATCCTTGCCGCTTTGTGCGCTGGACCGCTCGGGCATCAGCGCGGGGTGTCCGGCAGACGTTGGACCTCGCCACCGACAAACTTCGCCCATGGCATCTGGCGATCAACGCGCTGGTTGGCGCTGATGCCCAGGTTGCCCGACAGACCGTCAATCCGGGTGTCTGGCAGTGCCTTGAGCTGGCCCAGGCGTGGCGCCAGGCGGTAGGCATCGACGCCCATCGCATACAGGCGACCGAGGCTGCCATTGGCTTGCGGCCATTGTGCGGCAACCTGGTTGCGCAACGGGTCGGTGGTGTTGAGCAGCCAAGGGGTTTCGCAGAACATCACGTTGGTCATGTCCAGGTACTGGTTCTTGTCGCCGCTGGCGCTGAACACATGGGACGTGGCGTACACCGGCACATCACCGGCGTATTGGAAGTTCAGGGTCGGCTTGATCTGCTGGGCCAGTTGCGGCGTGACGGCCAGGAAGATGAACTCGATGTCCTGGCGACGCGAGGGCTGTGCCGCTACGTCGGTGCCGACTGTGCTTTGCAGGCTTTTGGCGCGCCCTTCGCTTTTACGCAGTTGGAACAGGTCGGCGATCTGCTGGGCCAGGGCCACCGGCTGGTCGACGTACTCGACACCGACGACCGTACCGCCGTGGGCTTCCCAATCCTGGCGGAACGCCTTGTAGACGCGCTCACCCCATTCGCCACGCGGCACCATCGCTGCGGCGCGATGCAGGCCATCGGCACGGGCGCGACGCGACACTTCGCGAGCTTCATCTTCTGCCGCCAGGCCGAACTGGAACAGTTGCGCCGGGCCTTGATCGGTCTCGCTGTAGTTCAGCGCCAGGGTGGTGATAGGCAATTGCGGGCGTGCGCTGAGCTGTTTGACCAGCGGCTTCTCCAGCGGGCCGACCACCAGTTGCACACCGGCTGCCTGGGCCTTGGCGTAGAAATCATCAATGGAGCTCAGGCGCGAGCTGTCATAGAACTCGATCACCGGCGGCTTCTGACCGGCTTGTTCCGCCTGGTAGTGGGCCGCCATGAAACCTTCACGCAACGCCTTGCCGACGGAGGCCAGCGGACCTTCCTGTGGCAGCAGCAGGGCGATCTTGTTCAGCGGTTGGCTCGCCAGCTCCTTGAGCTTGACCAGCGGGGTTGGCAGTTGCAGCGCCGCGGGGTGGGCCGGGTTCTGCGCGCGCCAGGTGTCGATCGCCGCTTGTTGTTGCTCCAGCGTACCGGCGCCCTTGACCGACTGGGCCAAGGTGATCCAGCCGTCCAGAATCGGGTTGCCGCTGGCCTGCAGTTGTTCGGCAGGCAGGGCGGCAATCAAGGTCCAGATGGCTTCGTGGTTGCTTTTGGCGGCATCGCCGGTCAGCAGGGGGGCCATGGCGACCCGTTCGCGAGCCGCGGCCAGCGTCTGGCCATCGGCTTCATAAGCACGGGCATGCACGCTGCCGGTGCGGATCTGCTGTTCCGGCGGCAGGTCCTTGAGGTTCTGCAGGCTTGGGTGATTCAACGCGGCCAATGCAGCCTTGGGCTGATTGCGCGTCATGGCCAGTTCGGCGGCCAGGGTGCTGGCGAATACCTGCGCGGCCGGCTTGAGGGCATCCAGGGGAACCTGCGCAAGAATCTGCGACGAACGGCCAGGATTGTTCTGTTTGTAGGCCATGTCGGCCGCACTCAGGCGCAGTAAAGCGGCCTTTTCTGGCGTCTTGGCGGTGGTGGCCTGTTCGAGCAGTTGCTCGATACTGGCGTCAGGGGTCCGAGGAAGGTCGCCAAGGCTGGACGAGGGCGAGCTGGCGCAGGCGGCCAGTAAGGCAGCGAGGCAGAGGGCGGAGAGCAGCCGCAGGCAAGCGATCATGTAAGTGTTCCTGATACCGATCAAATTAGCGTGGAAGTGTACCCAAGCACTGGCCCAGGCGCGATGTTACTGGCGTGAAACCGTCGATTTAGGTCGTGCAAATGTTGCAGCAGGTCAGCAACGACTGAAAAGGCATCGGCCGTGATGGCATATTTTAAAGGCGCCTACGCGCTACAATGTGGCTTTTGCCAACCATCGAGGTGTGCGTTTTGACTGCTCCAGGTCCTTTGAATTCCACTGCAGGCTCGCTTTTTGTCGTGGCGACGCCCATTGGCAACCTGGACGACATCAGTGCTCGTGCACTGAAAGTGTTGCGCGAGGTTAAATTGATCGCGGCAGAAGACACGCGGCATTCCCAACGATTGATGCAGCATTTTGGTATCAGCACGCCATTAGCCGCCTGTCATGAGCATAACGAGCGGGAGGAAGGCAGTCGCTTTATCGTTCGCTTGCTGGCGGGCGACGATGTGGCGTTGATTTCCGATGCGGGCACACCGTTGATCTCCGATCCGGGTTATCACCTGGTTCGCCAGGCGCGGGCCGCTGGTATCAATGTAGTGCCTGTTCCGGGGGCGTGCGCGTTGATTGCGGCATTGTCGGCGGCGGGCTTGCCCTCGGACCGCTTTATTTTCGAGGGTTTCCTGCCGGCCAAGGCGGTGGGGCGGCGCGCGCGCCTGCAGGCAGTCAAGGAAGAGCCTCGTACCCTGATCTTTTACGAAGCCCCGCACCGCATCCTGGAATGCCTGCAGGACATGGAGCTGGTGTTCGGCGGCGAGCGCCTGGCGCTGTTGGCCCGTGAATTGACCAAAACCTTCGAGACTCTCAAGGGCCTGCCGCTGGCAGAGCTGCGTGCGTTCGTCGAGAGTGACAGTAACCAGCAGCGTGGCGAATGCGTGGTGCTCGTGGCGGGCTGGACGGCGCCCGAGGCTGAAGATGCGCTCGGCAGCGAAGCCATGCGCGTGCTGGACCTGTTGCTCAAGGAGATGCCGCTCAAGCGCGCGGCGGCCCTGGCCGCGGAAATTACCGGCGTGCGCAAGAACGTACTGTATCAAGTTGCGCTGGATAAACAGAAAGCCGAATAGTTCCGAGCCCAAACCGATATTCGGTCCGAACATGATGGCACGCTGTGCTTTTAATACTTGTCCTGAAGCCGTCGTGCCGTTAACCTGCGCGGCGGAGAGTCGATTGGACAGTCGCTGCCCTCTATGAAAATTAGGGGGGGAGGAAAGTCCGGGCTCCATAGGGCGAAGTGCCAGGTAATGCCTGGGAGGCGTGAGCCTACGGAAAGTGCCACAGAAAATAACCGCCTAAGCACTTCGGTGCCGGTAAGGGTGAAAAGGTGCGGTAAGAGCGCACCGCACGTCTGGCAACAGTTCGTGGCTAGGTAAACCCCACTTGGAGCAAGACCAAATAGGGTCCCAAGGCGTGGCCCGCGCTGGGACCGGGTAGGTTGCTAAAGATGTCCAGTGATGGCCATCGTAGACGAATGACTGTTCAAGACAGAACCCGGCTTACAGATCGACTCTCCACCTTTTTCCTTCTGTTCGAATCTCGGACAGAAACCCGGTAGTAACGCAAGAATCCCTCCCTGCCAAATCATTGGCAGATGCATCTTCGTAATACCAAAAAAATCTTACTCTTAATAAATTACTTTAACTTTAAGGCGTAGCTCTATGAGCTGTTTGCGCTTATTGGGCTAAAAACATCGTCGAACTCTGGTTTCTCCTCCCTTTACGCTCCTAAATCTCCGTTCTGTAAGGCTTTTCCTTGAATCCGCGCCTTGACGGTGTGGTGGGCGCATTCCTATAGTGTGCGCAAGTGGCGAAAAGTGGCACAAAGTGGGTTTTTTGAACGTAAAACGCTAAAATTTGGAGAAACGCATCTGTGTTTCGCGGAGCTAACGCTATCAGTCTCGATGCAAAAGGCCGTCTCGCTATGCCGAGCCGGTATCGTGACGAGCTGATTTCGCGAAGTTCCGGGCAGTTAATCATCACCATCGATGCCGTTGACCCTTGTTTATGTGTTTACCCCCTCGATGAGTGGGAAGTGATTGAAACCAAGTTGCGTGCCCTGCCTTCATTGCGCGAAGAAAACCGCCGCCTGCAGCGTTTGCTGATTGGTAATGCCGTCGACCTCGAACTCGATGGCAGTGGTCGTTTCCTGGTGCCTCCGCGTTTGCGCGAGTACGCCAAGCTGGACAAGCGCGCAATGCTGGTCGGCCAGCTGAACAAGTTCCAATTGTGGGACGAAGATGCCTGGGATGCTGTTTCCGCAGCAGACCTGGCTGCTATTCAACAACCGGGCGCCATGCCTGATGAACTGCGTGATTTGATCCTGTGACTATTGATAGCGGCTTTAACCACATCACCGTACTGCTTGACGAAGCCGTTGAGGCTCTCGCCGTACGCGCGGATGGCTGCTATCTGGATGGCACCTTCGGCAGGGGCGGGCACAGCCGGTTGATACTTAGCCAGCTCGGGCCCGACGGTAAACTCCTCGGGTTCGACAAAGATCCCCAAGCGATTGCCAGCGGGCAAGCGCTAGCGGCCGAAGACGGCCGCTTTGTCGTTGTGCAGCGCAGCTTTGCCGAGCTGGGTGCCGAAGTGGCCGAGCGCGGCATGGCCGGTAAGGTGGCCGGGGTTTTGCTCGATCTCGGCGTGTCTTCGCCACAGCTTGATGACCCCGAGCGCGGCTTCAGTTTCATGAATGACGGCCCGCTCGACATGCGCATGGACCCTACCCGTGGCGTCAGTGCCGCGCAGTTCATCGCCACCGCGCCGGTGGAAGAAATCGCCCGTGTCTTCAAGGAGTACGGTGAGGAACGCTTTGCCGGCCGCATGGCCCGTGCCGTGGTCGAGCGCCGTGAGGTCCAGCCTTTCGAACGTACCGCCGACCTGGCCGAAGTACTGAAAGTCGCCAACCCCGCCTGGGAAAAGGGCAAGAACCCGGCGACTCGCGCATTCCAGGGCCTGCGTATTCACGTCAACAACGAATTGGGCGACCTGGAAGCCGGCCTCGAAGCCGCCCTGGAAGCCCTGGAAGTGGGCGGCCGCCTGGTGGTGATCAGTTTCCATTCCCTTGAAGACCGTATCGTCAAACTGTTCATGCGCCGTCTGGTCAAGGGCGAGTCCGACAACCTGCCACGCAACCTGCCGGTGCGTTTCGAAGCCTTCGTGCCGAAAATCAAGATCCTTGGCAAGGCACAGTTCGCTTCCGAAGCAGAACTCAAGGCCAACCCACGTTCGCGCAGCGCCGTCATGCGTGTCGCGGAGAAGTTGCGGTGAGCAAGCTTTTCGCCAAGCCCCTCCCGGGCGGCAGCTTCTTTATGTTGCTGTTGTTTATCGGTGTACTGGTATCCGCGATTGCGGTGTCCTACAGCGCCCACTACAACCGTCAACTGCTCAACACCCTGTACGGGGAGTTGAGCGTGCGCGACAAAGCACAGGCGGAGTGGGGTCGGTTGATCCTCGAGCAAAGCACCTGGACGGCCCATAGCCGTATCGAAACGCTGGCCACCGAACAGCTGAAAATGCACATCCCTGACGCTGCCGACGTTCGCATGGTGGCGCCATGATGAAGCTCGAGGGCGCACTCTACCCATGGCGCTTCCGCCTGATGCTCGGCTTGCTGGCATTGATGGTGGGGGCGATCGCCTGGCGGATCATCGACCTGCAGGTGGTCGACCGCGACTTTCTGATCGGCCAGGGCGATGCCCGCAGCCTGCGGCATATCCCGATTCCCGCGCACCGCGGCCTGATCACCGACCGCAATGGCGAGCCCCTGGCCGTGAGTACGCCGGTGACGACCCTGTGGGCCAACGCCAAGGAACTGCAGGCCGTCAAAAACAGGTGGCCGCAGTTGGCCACAGCCCTGGGCCAGGATCCGAAAGCCTTGGCCGAACGCCTGGACGCCCAGGCCAGTAAAGAGTTCATCTACCTGGTTCGTGGCCTGACTCCCGAGCAGGGGCAGCAGGTGCTCGACCTTAAAATCCCCGGTGTCTACGGCATCGAGGAATTCCGTCGTTTCTACCCGGCCGGTGAAACCACCGCGCATATGGTTGGCTTTACCGACATCGATGACCACGGCCGTGAAGGTGTGGAGCTGGCCTACGATGAATGGCTGGCCGGGGTTCCCGGCAAACGACAGGTCATCAAGGATCGGCGCGGCAGACTGATCAAGGATGTCCAGGTCACCAAAAACGCCAAGGCCGGTAAGCCCTTGGCGTTGTCGATTGACCTGCGCCTGCAATACCTGGCCAACCGCGAGCTGCGTAACGCGATCATCGAGAACGGCGCCAAGGCCGGCAGCCTGGTGATCATGGACGTGAAGACCGGCGAGATCCTCGCCATGGTCAACCAGCCGACCTACAACCCGAACAACCGTCGCAACCTGCAACCGGCGATGATGCGCAACCGCGCCATGATCGACGTGTTCGAACCAGGTTCGACCATGAAAGCCATCTCCATGAGCGCCGCCCTGGAAACCGGACGCTGGAAACCCAGCGACAAGGTCGAGGTGTACCCAGGCACCCTGCAGTTGGGCAAATACACCATTCGTGACGTGTCGCGTACCGAAGGCCCGGTGCTGGATCTGACAGGTATCCTGATCAACTCCAGTAACGTGGGCATGAGTAAGGTTGCCTTCGATATCGGCGGCGAAACCATCTACCACCTGGCCCAAAAGATCGGTTTGGGCCAACCCACCGGCCTGGATTTCCCGGGCGAGCGCGTGGGCAACCTGCCGAACTACCGTGAATGGAAAAAAGCCGAGACCGCCACGCTGTCCTACGGCTACGGCCTGTCGGTGACCGCGATCCAGCTGGCTCACGCCTTCTCGGTGCTGGCCAACAATGGTCGCATGGTGCCACTGAGCTTGATCCATATCGACGAAGCGCCGAAATCGACCCAGGTGATTCCGGAAAACGTCGCCAAGACCATGCAAGGCATGCTGCAACAAGTGATCGAAGCTCCGCGTGGCGTATTCCGTGCCCAGGTGCCGGCGTATCACGTGGCGGGCAAGTCCGGTACCGCGCGCAAGACCTCGGTGGGTACCAAGGGTTATGCCGAAAACTCGTACCGTTCGTTGTTCGCCGGCTTCGGCCCGATGAGCGACCCACGCTACGCCATTGTCGTGGTGATCGATGAGCCGAGCAAAGCCGGTTACTTCGGTGGCCTGGTTTCGGCGCCGGTGTTCAGCAAAGTGATGTCCGGGACCCTGCGCCTGATGAACGTCACACCGGACAACCTGCCGCCGACCCAACAAGCGAACGCCGGACCGCCGGCCGCTGCAGCAAAAGCCAATGGAGGGCGCGGCTGATGTCTCTTAGCCTGAACAAGATTTTTGCCCATGCTGGCCGCGATCTGTTGATCCGCGAGTTGGCCCTGGACAGCCGCAATGTGCGCGCCGGTGACCTGTTCCTGGCCGTGCCCGGCGGCAAATACGATGGTCGCGCGCACATCGCCGACGCCTTGCAGCGCGGCGCTGCAGCCGTGGCCTATGAAGTCGAAGGCGCCACCGTGCTGCCGATCACGGATGTGCCACTGATTCCGGTCAAGGGCCTGGCCAAGCAGTTGTCCGATATTGCCGGGCGCTTCTATGGCGAGCCAAGCCGCCATCTCAACCTGGTGGGCGTGACCGGCACCAACGGCAAGACCAGCGTGACCCAACTGGTTGCGCAGGCGCTTGACCTGCTGGGCCAGCACTGCGGCATTGTCGGCACCCTGGGCAGCGGTTTCCATGGCGCGCTGCAAAGCGGCCTGCACACCACGCCGAACCCCATCGCCGTGCAAGCGACCCTGGCCGACCTGAAAAAGGCCGGAGCCAAGGCGGTTGCCATGGAAGTGTCGTCCCACGGTCTCGACCAGGGCCGCGTCACCGCCCTGGCCTTTGATGTGGCGGTGATGACCAACCTGTCCCGCGATCACCTGGATTACCACGGCACCATGGAGGCGTACGCCGCCGCCAAGGCCAAGCTGTTTGCCTGGAATGACCTCAAGTGCCGGGTGGTCAATCTGGATGATGCCTTTGGCCGCCAACTGGCTGCCAAAGACAGCGAAGCGCGCCTGATCAGCTACAGCCTGGAAGATTCCAGCGCTTACCTGTATTGCCGCGACGCCCACTTCAGCGACGAAGGCGTGCGCGCCACGTTGGTGACGCCTCAGGGCGAGCACCACCTGCGCAGCACCTTGCTCGGGCGGTTCAACCTGAGCAACGTGCTCGCCGCCATCGGCGCGTTGCTCGGCCTGGATTACGCCCTCGACGAAATCCTCAAGGTGCTGCCGAAGCTGGAAGGTCCGGCCGGTCGCATGCAGCGCCTCGGTGGCGGTACTCAGCCGTTGGTGGTGGTCGATTACGCCCACACCCCGGATGCGCTGGAAAAAGTCCTCGAAGCCTTGCGCCCTCATGCCAAGGGCAAGTTGCTGTGCCTGTTCGGTTGCGGCGGTGATCGCGATCGCGGCAAGCGCCCGCTGATGGCCGAGATCGTCGAGCGCCTGGCTGACGGCGTGCTGGTCACCGATGACAACCCGCGCAGCGAAGACCCGAACCAGATTTTCGACGACATTCGCGCAGGCTTCAAAGACGTGTCCAAGGCCCGCTTTGTCGCCGGTCGCGGTACCGCCATCGTCCAATTGATCGCCAGCGCCAGTGCTGACGATGTGGTGGTGCTGGCCGGCAAAGGTCACGAGGACTATCAGGAAATCAATGGCGAACGCCACGCCTTCTCAGACCTGGTCGAGGCCGATCACGCCTTGACCGCCTGGGAGGTCGCCCATGCTTAAAGCGATGACCTTCAGCGAACTGGCCCAGGCCCTGTCGGCCCGTGTGCTGTCGAGCGATTGCAGCTTCGACGGTGTCAGTATCGACAGTCGCAACATCAAGCCGGGGCAACTGTTTGTTGCCTTGACCGGCCCGCGTTTCGACGGCCACGACTACCTCAATGACGTCGCCGCCAAAGGGGCCGTGGGGGCTCTGGTGCAGCGCGAAGTGGCGCACGCCACCTTGCCGCAACTGCTGGTGACCGACACTCGCCTGGCCCTGGGCCAATTGGGCGCGCTGAACCGCGCAGCTTTCGATAAGCCCGTTGCCGCCGTCACCGGCTCCAGTGGCAAGACCACGGTCAAGGAGCTGCTCGCCGGCGTGCTGCGTACGCGCGGCCCGGTACTCGCAACCCGTGGCAACCTGAACAACGATTTCGGCGCTCCGTTGACCCTGCTCGAACTGGCCCCGGAACATACGGCGGCGGTGATCGAGCTGGGTGCCTCGCGCATCGGTGAAATCGCCTACACCGTGGCGCTGACCAAGCCTCACGTGGCAATTATCAACAATGCCGGTACCGCCCATGTCGGCGAGTTCGGCGGCCCGGAAAAAATCGTCGAAGCCAAGGGCGAGATCCTCGAAGGCCTCGATGCCTCGGGTACCGCGGTATTGAATCTCGACGACAAGGCGTTCGAGACCTGGCGTGTACGCGCCGCCGGGCGCAAGGTCCTGACGTTTTCCGTGCTGAACGCCGCAGCCGATTTCCATGCATCCGACATCACCGTCGATGCCCGTGGTTGCCCGTCCTTCACCTTGCACACTCCGCAAGGTCGTGAGCATGTGCAACTGAACCTGCTGGGTAACCATAACGTCGCAAACGCCCTGGCTGCTGCCGCTGCCGCATACGCCCTGGGCGTGTCGCTGTTCGGCATCGCTACCGGGCTGGGTGCGGTGCAGCCGGTCAAAGGTCGCACCGTGGCGCAGTTGGCCACCAACGGCATGCGCGTGATTGACGACACCTACAACGCCAACCCGTCCTCCATTAATGCGGCTGTCGACCTGCTCAAGGGTTTTGACGGGCGCAAAGTGCTGGTACTGGGCGATATCGGTGAGCTGGGCGACTGGGCTGAACAAGGCCACCGCGAAGTCGGCGCGTATGCCGCCGGGAAAGTCGATGCCCTCTACGCCGTCGGCCCGAACATGGCGCATGCCGTCACCGCCTTCGGCCCCGGTGCGCGGCATTTCGCAACCCAGGCCGAGCTGATCCAGGCGCTGGGCGTGGCGGAACAAGATAAACACACAACCATTTTGATCAAGGGATCGCGCAGCGCGGTGATGGAAAACGTCGTCGCGGCCTTGTGTGGCTCAAGTACGGAGAAACATTAATGCTGCTGCTGCTGGCTGAGTATCTGCAACAGTTCCACAAAGGCTTCGCGGTCTTTCAGTACCTGACCCTGCGCGGGATCCTGGGTGTGCTGACCGCGTTGTGTTTGTCGCTGTTCCTGGGGCCGTGGATGATCCGCACCCTGCAGAACCTGCAAATTGGTCAATCGGTTCGTAATGACGGCCCGCAGTCGCACCTGTCCAAGTCCGGCACCCCGACCATGGGCGGCGCGCTGATCCTGTCGTCCATCGGCGTCAGCACCTTGCTCTGGGCCGATTTGCACAACCGCTATGTGTGGGTAGTGCTGCTGGTGACCCTGTTGTTCGGCGCCATTGGCTGGGTCGATGACTACCGCAAGGTCATCGAGAAAAATTCCAAGGGGCTGCCAAGCCGCTGGAAGTACTTCTGGCAGTCGGTATTCGGTCTGGCCGCCGCGATCTTCCTGTACACCACCGCGCCGAGTGCGGTGGAAACCACCTTGATCATCCCGATGCTCAAGGACGCCAGCATCCCGCTGGGTATCGGTTTCGTGGTGCTGACCTATTTCGTGATCGTCGGCTCCAGCAACGCGGTCAACCTGACTGATGGTCTCGACGGCCTGGCGATCATGCCGACGGTGATGGTGGGCGGCGCGCTCGGCATCTTCTGCTACCTGTCGGGTAACGTGAAGTTCGCTGAATACCTGCTGATTCCGTACGTACCGGGCGCGGGTGAGCTGATTGTGTTCTGCGGCGCGCTGATCGGTGCCGGCCTGGGCTTCCTGTGGTTCAACACTTATCCGGCACAAGTGTTCATGGGCGACGTCGGCGCACTGGCGCTGGGCGCGGCCCTGGGCACCATCGCGGTGATCGTCCGCCAGGAAATCGTACTGTTCATCATGGGCGGTGTGTTCGTGATGGAGACCCTGTCGGTGGTCATCCAGGTGGCCTCCTTCAAGTTGACCGGGCGCCGCGTGTTTCGCATGGCGCCGATTCACCACCACTTTGAACTCAAGGGCTGGCCCGAGCCGCGCGTGATTGTCCGTTTCTGGATCATCACCGTGATTCTGGTACTGGTCGGCCTTGCCACCCTGAAACTGAGGTAGAAACGAGTGTCTCTGATCGCTTCAGACCACTTCCGCATCATTGTCGGCCTCGGCAAGAGCGGCATGTCCCTGGTTCGCTTCCTGGCGAACCAGGGCACGTCGTTTGCCGTGGCCGATACGCGGGAAAATCCACCGGAGCTGGTCACGCTGCGCCGTGACTACCCGCACGTGGAAGTGCGTTGTGGCGAGCTGGATGTCGAGTTTCTGTGCCGCGCCGATGAGCTCTACGTGAGCCCCGGCCTGGCCCTGGCGACCCCGGCCCTGCAAGCGGCGGCGGCGCGTGGCGTGAAGCTGTCCGGTGATATCGACCTGTTTGCGCGCAATGCGAAGGCGCCGATCGTAGCCATCAGCGGCTCCAACGCGAAAAGCACCGTGACCACGCTGGTCGGCGAGATGGCGGTTGCGGCCGGCAAGCGCGTGGCCGTGGGCGGCAACCTCGGCACGCCGGCGCTGGACCTGCTCAGCGACGACATCGAGCTGTACGTGATGGAGCTGTCGAGCTTCCAGCTGGAAACCACTCACGACCTCGGTGCCGAAGTGGCGACCGTGTTGAACGTCAGTGAAGACCACATGGACCGCTACAGCGGCCTGCCGGCGTACCACCTGGCCAAGCACCGGATCTTCCGCGGCGCCAAGCAGTTTGTGGTCAACCGCCAGGATGCCCTGAGCCGTCCGCTGATGGGCGAGGGCATGCCTTGCTGGACCTTCGGCCTGAGCAAGCCCGACTTCAAGGCCTTCGGCATTCGTGAAGAGAACGGCGAGAAATACCTGGCCTTCGAATTCCAGAACCTGATGCCGGTACGTGAGCTGAAAATCCGTGGTGCCCATAACCAGGCCAATGCCTTGGCGGCGCTGGCGCTCGGGCACGCAGTGGGCTTGCCCTTCGACGCCATGCTGTCGAGCCTGCGTACCTTCGCCGGCCTCGAGCATCGCTGCCAGTGGGTGCGCGACCTCAATGGCGTCAGCTATTACAACGATTCCAAGGCCACCAACGTCGGTGCCGCATTGGCTGCCATCGAGGGCCTGGGGGCCGATATCGACGGCAAGCTGGTGCTGATCGCCGGTGGCGACGGCAAGGGTGCCGACTTCAAGGACCTTAAAGGCCCGGTGGCCGAGCATTGCCGCGCCGTGGTGCTGATGGGCCGCGACGCCGACTTGATCGCCGCCGCCCTGGGCGACGCCGTGCCGCAGGTCCGCGCCACGTCCCTGGACGATGCTATTGCCCGGTGCCAAGCCCTGGCCCGGCCCGGCGATGCCGTATTGCTGTCGCCGGCCTGCGCCAGCCTCGACATGTTCAAGAACTACGAAGAGCGCGGCCAGCTGTTCGTCCGCGCCGTGGAGGCTTTGGCATGAGCCTCGATTTAAGAAACATCATCAAGCCGTACCCGTCGCCGATCATCACCGGGCGCGGCATCGACCTCGATTTCCCGATGCTCGCCGGTTGCCTCGCGCTGCTGGGCCTGGGCCTGGTGATGATCACCTCGGCATCCTCCGAAGTGGCCGCCGTGCAGTCGGGCAACACGCTGTACATGATGATCCGTCACCTGGTTTACCTGGTGATCGGCCTGGGCACGTGCATCGTCACCATGATGATTCCCATCGCTACCTGGCAGCGCCTGGGCTGGATGATGCTGCTCGGTGCGTTTGGCCTGCTGATCATGGTGATCCTGCCCGGCATCGGCCGCGAAGTGAACGGTTCGATGCGCTGGATCGGCTTCGGTGCGTTCAACGTGCAGCCGTCGGAAATCGCCAAGGTGTTCGTGGTGATCTACCTTGCCGGCTACCTGGTGCGTCGCCAGAAAGAAGTGCGCGAAAGCTGGATGGGCTTTTTCAAGCCGTTCATTGTGCTGCTGCCCATGGCCGGCCTGTTGCTGATGGAGCCCGATTTCGGTGCCACGGTGGTCATGATGGGCGCGGCGGCGGCGATGCTGTTCCTCGGTGGCGTGGGGCTGTTCCGCTTCACCCTGATGGTGGTGCTGGCAGTGGCAGCGGTCACCGTGCTGGTGCAGGCGCAACCCTACCGGATGGCCCGTCTGATCACCTTTACCGACCCGTGGGCCGACCAGTTCGGCTCCGGCTACCAGTTGACCCAGGCACTGATCGCCTTCGGTCGCGGCGAGTGGTTGGGCGTGGGCCTGGGCAACAGCGTGCAGAAGCAGTTCTATCTGCCGGAAGCGCACACCGACTTCGTGTTCTCGGTACTGGCCGAAGAACTGGGCGTGGTCGGTTCGCTGTGCACCGTCGCGCTGTTCGTGTTCGTCTGCGTGCGCGGCATGTACATCGGTTTGTGGGCCGAGAAGGCCAAACAATATTTCGCCGCCTATGTGGCGTACGGCTTGTCGTTCCTGTGGATCGGCCAGTTCCTGATCAACATCGGGGTGAACGTCGGCCTGCTGCCGACCAAGGGCCTGACCTTGCCATTCCTCAGTTACGGTGGCAGTTCGTTGGTGATTTGCTGCGCCTGTCTTGGCTTGTTGCTGCGTATCGAGTGGGAGAGCCGAACCCACCTGGGCAGCGAAGAGATGGAGTTCAGCGAAAGCGACTTCGCCGAGGAGCCGACCCATGGGCGCTAATGTGCTGATCATGGCGGGCGGCACCGGGGGCCACGTGTTCCCGGCCCTGGCGTGTGCGCGGGAGTTCCAGAGCCGTGGCTACAGCGTGCATTGGCTGGGGACGCCGCGCGGCATCGAAAACGAACTGGTGCCGAGCGCCGGCTTGCCGTTGCACCTGATCAACGTCACCGGCCTGCGCGGCAAGGGCAAGTTGTCCCTGCTCAAGGCGCCGTTCGTGTTGCTCAAGGCGGTGTGGCAGGCACGCAAGGTTATCCGTGAATTGCAGCCGGTATGCGTGCTCGGCTTTGGCGGTTACGTGACCGGTCCTGGTGGCGTGGCCGCCAGGCTCGCCGGCGTGCCGGTGATCGTGCACGAACAGAACGCCGTCGCCGGTACCGCCAACCGCCTGCTGGTGCCCCTGGCCGCGCGAGTCTGTGAAGCGTTCCCGAATACCTTCGACGCTTCGGACAAACGCCGTACCACCGGCAACCCGGTGCGCACCGAACTGTTTATGGGGATCGCGCGGCAGGCCCTGGCCGGGCGCAAGGCGCACCTGCTGATCCTCGGCGGAAGCCTGGGCGCGGAGCCATTGAACAAGTTGCTGCCGGAAGCGGTGGCGCAACTCCCTGAAGAATTGCGTCCCGAGATCTTCCACCAGGCTGGCAAGCACCACGATGAAGTGACTGCCACGCGCTACCGCGAAGCCGGTGTCGAGGCGAACGTACAGCCCTTCATCAAAGACATGGCCCATGCCTATGGCTGGGCCGACCTGGTGGTCTGTCGCGCTGGTGCGCTGACCGTCAGTGAACTGGCCGCCGCCGGTCTGCCGTCCTTGCTGGTGCCTTTGCCCCACGCGATCGACGATCACCAGACCCGCAACGCCGAATATTTGGCCGGGGAGGGCGCTGCCTTCCTGCTGCCGCAAAGAACGACTGGCGCCGCCGATTTGGCCGCACGCCTGACCGAGGTTTTGATGCAACCGGAACGACTCAACAGCATGGCGAGCACCGCAAGCCGCCTGGCCAAACCTGACGCAACCCGCACCGTGGTCGATATCTGCCTGGAGGTGGCCCATGGTTGAGAATCAAAAAGCCATGCCGCAACCCGAGATGCGCCGCATCCGTCGCATCCACTTCGTCGGTATCGGCGGCGTGGGCATGTGTGGCATTGCCGAAGTCTTGCTGAACCTGGGCTACCAGGTGTCCGGCTCGGACTTGAAGGAGTCGCCGGTCACCGAGCGTCTGAAGTCCTTTGGTGCACAGATATTTATCGGTCACCGCGCCGAGAACGCCGCCGAGGCTGATGTGCTGGTGGTCTCCAGCGCCGTGAACACCTCCAACCCGGAAGTGGCCACCGCCCTCGAACGTCGCATACCCGTGGTACCACGTGCCGAGATGCTGGCCGAGCTGATGCGCTATCGCCACGGCATCGCCGTCGCCGGTACCCACGGCAAGACCACCACCACCAGCCTGATCGCTTCGGTGTTCGCTGCCGGTGGCCTGGACCCGACCTTCGTGATCGGTGGTCGCCTGAATGCAGCCGGCACCAATGCCCAGCTCGGCACCAGTCGTTACCTGATCGCCGAAGCCGATGAAAGTGACGCCAGTTTCCTGCACCTGCAACCGCTGGTGGCCGTCGTGACCAACATCGACGAAGACCATATGGCCACCTACGACGGTGACTTCAACAAGTTGAAGAAGACCTTCGTCGAGTTTCTGCACAACCTGCCGTTTTACGGTTTGGCCGTGGTGTGCCTGGACGATCCGGTGGTGCGCGAGATCCTGCCACAGGTCAAACGCCCGACCGTGACCTACGGCTTCAGTGAAGACGCCGACGTGCGCGCGATCAATGTGCGCCAGGAAGGCATGCAAACCTTCTTCACCGTACTGCGCCCTGATCGCGAGCCGCTGGATGTGTCGGTGAACATGCCGGGTAACCACAACGTGTTGAACTCCCTGGCGACCATCTGCATCGCCTCCGATGAAGGCGTCAGCGATGAAGCCATCGTCGAAGGCCTGTCGCGCTTTGCCGGCGTGGGCCGTCGCTTCCAGGTCTACGGCCAGTTGCCGGTAGACGGTGGCGACGTGATGCTGGTGGATGACTACGGGCACCACCCCACCGAAGTCGCCGCGGTGATCAAGGCCGTGCGTGGTGGGTGGCCGGAGCGTCGCCTGGTGATGGTGTACCAGCCGCACCGCTACAGCCGCACTCGCGATCTGTATGACGATTTCGTCAATGTATTGGCCGATGCCAACGTGTTGCTGCTGATGGAGGTCTACCCGGCCGGTGAAGAACCGATCCCGGGCGCCGACAGCCGCAAGCTGTGCAACAGCATCCGTCAGCGTGGCCAGTTGGACCCGATCTACATCGAACGCGGTGTGGACCTGGCGCCGATCGTCAAGCCACTGCTGCGTGCCGGTGACATTCTGCTGTGCCAAGGCGCCGGTGATATCGGCGGCCTTGCCCCTAAATTGCTGGCGAGCCCGCTGTTTGCGGCCAAGAAAGGGGCGTCGAAATGACCACTGACTACGCCTCTCTGTTCTCCACTATTGCGCCTGCCGACTTCGGCCGCGTGGCCGTGCTGTTCGGCGGCAAGAGCGCCGAGCGCGAAGTGTCGCTCAAGTCCGGCAACGCGGTGCTCGAAGCCCTGCAAAGCGCTGGCGTGAACGCGTTCGGTATCGATGTGGGCGATGACTTCCTCGCCCGCCTGCAGGCCGAGAAAATCGACCGCGCCTTCATCATTCTTCACGGCCGTGGCGGTGAAGACGGCAGCATGCAAGGCTTGCTTGAGTGCGCCGGCATCCCTTACACCGGCAGCGGCATCCTGGCCTCGGCGTTGGCGATGGACAAGTTGCGCACCAAGCAGGTGTGGCACAGCCTGGGGATTCCAACCCCGCGTCACAGCGTGCTGTGCAGTGAAGACGATTGTATTTCTGCGGCCAAGGAACTGGGCCTGCCTTTGATCGTCAAACCTGCCCATGAAGGCTCCAGTATCGGCATGGCCAAAGTGAACTCGGCCGCCGAATTGATCGACGCATGGAAAGCGGCAAGTACCTACGATTCGCAAGTGTTGGTGGAACAGTGGATCCAGGGTCCCGAGTACACCATCGCCACCCTGCGTGGCCAGGTATTGCCGCCCATCGCATTGGGCACACCCCACACTTTTTACGACTACGACGCCAAGTACCTGGCTTCCGATACCCAGTACCGGATCCCATGCGGCCTGGACGCAACCAAAGAACAGGAATTGATGGACCTCACGGCGAAAGCCTGTGAGGCGCTGGGTATCGCCGGCTGGGCGCGGGCAGACGTGATGCAGGATGACCAAGGGAATTTCTGGTTCCTGGAAGTCAACACCGCACCGGGCATGACCGATCACAGCCTGGTCCCGATGGCCGCTCGCGCAGCCGGCCTGGATTTCCAGCAGTTGGTGCTGGCGATCCTGGCGGCCAGCGTGGCCGATGAAGAAAGGCAGCGAGGCTAAGACATGAAAGGCGCATCGCTTCGTCATCAGCCCCCCCAAGCCCCGAGCCGCAAGCCGGTGCCACGGGGCGCCAGCCGCATGGTGGCTAAAGAGCCGATGTCGGCGCGCCTGCCGAAAGCCAACTTTGCCTTCCTCAAGGCGCTGTTCTGGCCGGTGCTGCTGGTGGTACTGGGCTTTGGCACGTACGAAGGTGCGCAGCGTCTGTTGCCGTATGCCGACCGGCCGATCACCAAGATCAGCGTGCAGGGCGATTTGAGCTACATCAGCCAGCAGGCGGTGCAGCAGCGTATCGGCCCGTTCCTGGCCGCGAGTTTCTTCACCATCGACCTGGCGGGCATGCGTCGGGAGCTGGAACTGATGCCGTGGATCGCCCACGCCGAGGTGCGACGCGTATGGCCGGACCAGGTGACGATCCGCCTGGAAGAACAACTGCCCGTGGCCCGTTGGGGTGACGAAGCGCTGTTGAACAACCAGGGCCAGGCGTTCACCCCGCGTGAGCTGGCCAACTATGAGCACCTGCCGCAGCTGTTCGGGCCGCAGCGGGCGCAGCAGCAAGTGATGCAGCAGTACCAGGCCCTGAGCCAGATGCTGCGGCCACTGGGCTTCTCCATTGCACGCCTGGAATTGCGTGAACGGGGCAGCTGGTTTTTGACGACCGGGGCAGGCAGTTCCGGCCCGGGCATCCAGTTGTTGCTGGGACGCGACCGCTTGGTGGAAAAGATGCGCCGCTTCATCGCCATCTATGACAAGACCTTGAAAGAACAGATTACGAACATTGCGAGCGTCGACCTGCGTTACGCCAACGGCCTTGCCGTCGGCTGGCGTGAACCGGCTGCGCCCACGGCAGCGCAACCCGCTGTCGCGAAGAATTAAGAAGAGGCAGGACCCATGGCAAACGTGCAAAGCGGCAAAATGATCGTCGGTCTCGATATCGGCACCTCCAAGGTGGTGGCGCTGGTGGGCGAGGTCGGGGAAGACGGCACGATCGAAATCGTCGGTATTGGCACGCATCCGTCCCGGGGCCTGAAGAAGGGCGTGGTGGTGAACATCGAGTCCACCGTGCAATCGATCCAGCGCGCCATCGAAGAAGCGCAGCTGATGGCCGGTTGCCGGATTCACTCGGCGTTCGTTGGCGTGGCGGGCAACCATATCCGCAGCCTGAATTCCCACGGCATCGTGGCGATCCGCGACCGCGAAGTCAGCTCGGCCGACCTTGAGCGCGTCCTCGACGCCGCCCAGGCCGTGGCGATCCCGGCGGACCAGCGCGTGCTGCACACCCTGCCGCAGGATTACGTGATCGATAACCAGGAAGGCGTTCGCGAGCCGCTGGGTATGTCGGGCGTGCGCCTGGAAGCCAAGGTCCACGTGGTGACCTGCGCCGTCAACGCCGCACAGAACATCGAAAAGTGCGTGCGCCGCTGTGGCCTGGAAATCGACGACATCATTCTCGAGCAACTGGCTTCGGCCTACTCGGTACTGACCGACGATGAAAAAGAACTGGGCGTGTGCCTGGTGGACATCGGCGGCGGTACGACCGACATCGCGATCTTCACCGAGGGGGCGATCCGTCACACTGCCGTGATCCCGATTGCCGGCGACCAGGTCACCAACGACATCGCCATGGCGTTGCGTACACCGACCCAGTACGCCGAAGAAATCAAGATCCGCTACGCCTGCGCCCTGGCCAAGCTGGCCGGTGCCGGTGAAACCATCAAGGTGCCGAGCGTAGGCGATCGCCCACCGCGCGAACTGTCGCGCCAGGCCCTGGCCGAAGTGGTCGAGCCGCGCTACGACGAGCTGTTCACGCTGATCCAGGCCGAATTGCGCCGCAGCGGCTACGAAGACTTGATCCCGGCCGGCATCGTGCTGACCGGCGGCACCTCGAAGATGGAAGGCGCGGTCGAACTGGCCGAAGAGATCTTCCACATGCCGGTGCGCCTGGGCGTGCCCCATGGCGTGAAAGGCCTGGGCGACGTGGTGCGCAACCCGATTTATTCCACCGGTGTGGGCTTGCTGTTGTACGGGCTGCAAAAGCAGACCGACGGCATTTCCCTGTCGGGCCCGAGCAACCGTGACGGCTACCGCAGCGACGACGAAGCCAAAGCGCCGTTGTTCGAGCGGTTGCAGGCTTGGGTAAAAGGGAACTTCTGATGAAGTTAGCTTCAAGCGGCAAGTTACAAGCTTCAAGAGGTACGGCGTTTCAGGCTTGCGGCTTATAGCTTGCAGCTTGGAGCTCCTACCGCAGTAAAAGCAGCATGAAATGCGTTGTAAGTGGTAGGCGAAAAAACTAGAGAAAATGAAAGGAGAGGGAACATGTTCGAACTCGTAGACAACATTCCCGCCAGCCCGGTCATCAAAGTGATCGGTGTCGGCGGTGGCGGCGGCAACGCTGTCAACCATATGGTCAAGAGCAACATTGAAGGCGTCGAGTTCATCTGCGCCAACACTGATGCCCAGGCGCTGAAAAGTATCGGCGCGCGGACCATCCTGCAATTGGGCACAGCCGTGACCAAGGGCCTCGGCGCTGGCGCCAATCCGGAAGTCGGCCGTCAAGCCGCCCTGGAAGACCGTGAGCGTATTGCCGAAGTGCTGCAAGGCACCAACATGGTGTTCATCACCACTGGCATGGGCGGCGGTACCGGTACCGGTGCTGCACCGATCATTGCCGAAGTGGCCAAGGAAATGGGGATCCTGACGGTCGCCGTCGTGACCCGTCCGTTCCCGTTCGAAGGCCGCAAGCGCATGCAGATCGCCGACGAAGGTATCCGTCTGCTGTCTGAAAGCGTCGACTCGTTGATCACCATCCCCAACGAGAAGCTGCTGACCATCCTGGGCAAGGACGCGAGCCTGCTGTCCGCATTCGCCAAGGCTGACGATGTACTGGCCGGTGCCGTTCGCGGTATCTCCGACATCATCAAGCGCCCGGGCATGATCAACGTCGACTTTGCCGACGTGCGCACCGTGATGAGCGAAATGGGCATGGCAATGATGGGCACTGGCTGCGCCAGCGGTCCGAACCGTGCACGCGAAGCCACCGAAGCGGCCATCCGCAACCCGTTGCTCGAAGACGTGAACCTGCAAGGCGCACGCGGCATTCTGGTGAATATCACCGCCGGTCCTGACCTGTCCCTGGGTGAGTACTCCGACGTGGGTAGCATCATCGAAGCCTTCGCTTCCGAGCACGCCATGGTCAAGGTCGGTACCGTTATCGATCCGGACATGCGCGACGAACTGCACGTAACCGTGGTGGCCACTGGCCTGGGCGCAAAAATCGAGAAGCCTGTGAAGGTCATCGACAACACGCTGCACGGCAGCCAGGCCAGCCAGGCGGCTGCCGCTCCAGCGCCTGCGCGCCAGGAACTGCCATCGGTGAACTACCGCGACCTGGACCGTCCGACCGTAATGCGCAATCAGGCTCAGGCCGGTGCCGCGGCGTCCCGCAGCCCGAATCCGCAAGATGATCTGGACTACCTGGACATCCCGGCTTTCCTGCGTCGCCAGGCCGATTAATGGAATGTATCAGGGCTATGAAGGTGATTGGTGTTCAGCAAAGGTCTGGTCTGCTATTATCGCCAGCCTTTGTTGATACCAGTTCGCAATTTGCGCTGAAGCGGTCCAAGCCATGATTAAACAACGCACCCTGAAGAATATTATTCGTGCCACAGGTGTAGGTCTGCACTCCGGGGAAAAGGTCTACCTGACCCTCAAGCCTGCACCTGTCGACACCGGCATCGTGTTTGTGCGTGCCGACCTGGACCCTGTGGTGCAGATTCCTGCTCGCGCGGAAAACGTTGGCGAAACCACCATGTCGACCACATTGGTCAACGGTGACGTCAAAGTGGACACGGTGGAGCACTTGCTCTCGGCCATGGCCGGTTTGGGCATCGATAACGCCTACGTCGAGCTCTCCGCGTCCGAAGTCCCTATCATGGATGGCAGCGCTGGACCCTTCGTATTCTTGATTCAATCTGCCGGCCTGGAAGAACAGGACGCAGCCAAGAAGTTCATTCGCATTCTGCGGGAAGTGACAGTAGAAGACGGCGACAAGCGCGCCACCTTCGTCCCGTTCGAAGGCTTTAAAGTGAGCTTTGAGATCGATTTCGATCACCCGGTATTCCGTGACCGCACCCAAAGTGCAAGCGTGGATTTTTCCAGCACTTCGTTCGTAAAAGAAGTCAGCCGCGCCCGTACCTTTGGTTTCATGAGTGACATCGAGTACCTGCGCAAGCACAACCTCGCACTCGGCGGCAGCGTTGAAAACGCCATTGTGGTCGACGCGGATGGTGTACTGAACGAAGACGGCCTTCGCTACGAAGACGAATTCGTGAAGCACAAGATCCTCGATGCAATCGGTGACCTCTACCTGCTGGGCAATAGCCTGATAGGCGAGTTCAAAGGCTTCAAGTCGGGCCACGCCCTTAACAACCAGCTGCTGCGCAAGTTGATTGAGCAGACAGACGCTTGGGAAGTCGTGACCTTCGAAGATGCCAGCACCGCACCGATCTCTTACATGCGTCCCGTTGCGGCGGTGTAAGTAACAACTCTCTTTCTTTAGTTTTTAAAGGCTGCCTTCGGGTGGCCTTTTTTTATGGATCGCATTTTTTGTGGTGAGCGGGCCGATCAAAGCTTGGTGGTATCAACGATCCGGTTACGCCCCGAGTGCTTGGCCTCATACAGTGCCAGGTCCGCACTGTGCAGCAAGGCCTCCAGCGATATGCGCCGGTGTTTATGCCAGGTGCTCATGCCGATACTCACGGTAATCGGCTGTTCATCCCCCGCCATCCGTGGCAAATGCTCGACGTTGCTGCGGATATGTTCGGCGATTACCCAGGCGCCCTTGGCGTCGGTATCGGGCAGCACTACTGCAAACTCCTCACCGCCGTAGCGCGCCGCCAGGTCGGCCGGGCGACGGATATTGCTGCCGATTACCTGGGATACGATGCGCAGCGCCTCATCCCCGCCGCTATGACCATGGCGATCGTTGAATGCCTTGAAGTGGTCTACATCGATCATCAGCAACGTCAGTGGCTCCGTCGAGCGCTGGGCGCGGTCCCATTCCAGGCGCAGGCGCTCGTCAAGAATGCGCCGATTGGGCAGCCCGGTCAGGGCGTCGGTGGCTGCCAGTTCTGACAGCACCCGCTCGGCGCGATAACGCCGGCGCAGTTCCCGGCGCAGCATCCAGGTGAGCCACAACAGGCCGATACACAGAATGCCCGTGGCGCCGCTGGTCAACAGCGCGGCGCGTTTCCATGGCGCGAATACGTCTTCACTGGAGAGAGCCACCACCACAATCAGCGGCAGTTCACCCACATTGGTGAAGGTGTACAGGCGTTTCTTGCCGGTGATGGTCGAGACGGCCTGGAAGCTGCCACTGCCTTCACTCAGGATGCGTTTGAAGTTTGCTCGCTCGCTCAGGTCCTTGTTGATCATGTCGCGTTCAAGCAGCGGCTGCTGGGCCAACAGCACGCCGTTGGTGCTCAGCAGGTTGACGCTGCTACTGTTGCCGATGGTCAGGCTGCTGAACAGTTGGTCGAAATACGCCAGGCGCATGGTAGCGACCGCCACACCGGCGAATTCGCCGTTGGGGCCCGATACGCGTCGACTGAATGCCATGCGCCAGACCTGATCGCAGTCGCAATGGATCTCGAACGGGCGGCTGATAAACAAACCGGCCTCGGCATTCTTGATATGTACCTGGAAATAATCGCGGTCGGCAAAATTGCGCGGGGTGGGGCGCAGGGTCGAGGAGTCAGCGATCACGGCGCCATTGGCGTCCAGCAACAGCACTTCACCCTTGTAAGGGGCCGCCGTGGACAGGTCGAACTGCACCAGGTGCTGGATATTCTCGGCCACCCGCGACAGGTCTTCGCGTTGTTTGGCGGCAATCAACCCCTTGAGGGCCAGGTCATACAGTTCGACGTTACGCAGCACGTCGGCATTGATCAGTTGGGTGATGTTGGTGGTTGAACGTTTGGCCGCCGACAGGGTGCTGGCATGTTCGCGCATCAACAGCACAGCGACGATGATCACGATCAGAACAACGGTGAGGCCACTGCCGAGCATCAGCAGCAGTTCGGGGTGTGCGGGGCGTGCACGAAGACGATGTTGACTCATCGGGGAGGCTTCAGCGGTGAGGATAATGGCAGTTTAGTGGTGCCTGATAAAAATTAAACACCTGGTTAAAAAGAAAGGTACGCGCGCTGGAATACGTCAATCGGAGCGCCGTCGCTAATGGCCATTGTTCCTCTGGCAGCAGGGGGGTTAGATGGGCAACGTGATACCAAAGGTATTGCCGCCACCGTCGCTGTGCACGAACACATCGCCGCCATGCATCAGCGCAATCGCCTTGACGATGGCCAGGCCCAGGCCATGATTCGCCCCGCTGTTACTGCGTGACGCATCCACCCGATAGAAACGTTCGAACAAGCGTGGCAAGTGCTCGCTGGCGATCACCTCGCCGGGGTTGGTCACGCTGATGGCCACCTGGTGTTCCTGCGTTTGAATGTTCACGTCGATCACCTCGCCCGGCGCGGTGTGCTGCACCGCGTTGCTCAGCAGGTTGATCAAGGCGCGGCGCAGGTGGGCCTTCTCGATCTGCACCTGGGCGTCACCCCGCACCCGCACCTGGACCTGGGCGTCTTCAAGGATAAAGTCCAGGTAGTCGAGCGTGGTCGCCACTTCATCGGCCAGGGAGCTTTGGATCAGCTTGGTGGCCTTGCTGCCTTGGTCGGCGCTGGCGAGGAACAGCATGTCATTGATGATCGAGCGCAGGCGCTCCAGTTCTTCGAGGTTCGATTGCAGCACCTCGAAATAATGCTCGGCCGAACGCCCACGCGTCAGCGCCACCTGGGTCTGGCCGATCAGGTTGGTCAGCGGTGAGCGCAGTTCATGGGCCACGTCGGCATTGAACGATTCCAGGCGCGAGTAGGCTTGCTCCACACGGTCGAGGGTGGCGTTGAAGGAGTTGACGAACTGGCTCAACTCGGGCGGCAGCGGCGACAGCTGCAGGCGCCCGGAGAGCTTCGGCGGCGCGAGTTTCTGCGCTTCATCGGAAAGTTTGCTCAAAGGCTTCAAGCCGATGCGCGAGACCCAGAAGCCAAGCAGCGCCGCCAGTACCACGCCGACCAGCGCCAGGCTGACCAAGGCCACCAGCAGGTGGTGCTGGGTGGCGCGGAAGTTTTCGGTGTCGATGGCAATCATGAAGCGCAGCGGCGGGCGTTGTTCCTTGGCCGCAAACTGGCTCACCAGCACCTTGAACGGATAATCGTGGCCGGGCAGGTGCAAGTCGCGCTTACCCGTGGGACCTGCGGCAAAGGCCCGGATCTGCGCATTCGGCTCACCGTATTCGTAGCTCGGGTCACTGCTGACCACCCAGAAGCGGATGCGCTTGTCTTCCTCGCCCAGCAGTTTGAGCTTGGCCTTGATCTTCACCCAATGGTCCGGCGTACCGAAGCGATTCACCGAGGATTCCAGCACGCTGTAGCGCGCATCCAACTCCGCCCCCGGCAACAGGCCCAGCCCACGGTCCACCTGCTGGTACAACGCGCCGCCGATCAGCACGAAGATCAGCAGCGCCACCAGGGTGAACATACCGCTCAGGCGCAGGGCGATGGAATTAGCCGACACTGCGGTTCTCCAGCACGTAGCCCATGCCACGAATGGTGTGCAGCAGTTTGTGTTCGAACGGCCCATCGAGCTTGGCGCGCAGGCGCTTGATCGCCACTTCCACCACGTTGGCGTCACTGTCGAAATTGATGTCCCAGACCATCTCCGCAATTGCGGTCTTGGACAGGATCTCGCCCTGGCGCCGCGCCAGCACGCTGAGCAACGAGAATTCCTTGGCGGTCAAGTCCAGGCGCTGGCCGTTGCGACTGGCCTTGCGGCTGATCAGGTCGATCCATAGGTCGGCCACGGTCACTTGCACGGGCTCATGACCGCCGCTGCGACGGGTCAGGGCCTGCAGGCGCGCCACCAGTTCGAGGAACGAAAACGGTTTGCCGAGGTAGTCGTCGGCGCCTTCGCGCAGGCCGCGAATGCGGTCTTCTACGCGCTCGCGGGCGGTGAGCATGATCACCGGCGTCTGCTTGCGCGCGCGCAGCGCCCGCAATACGCCAAAGCCGTCGAGGCCGGGCAGCATCACGTCGAGCACGATCACCGCGTAGTCGTTTTCCAGGCCCAGGTGCAGGCCCTCGACGCCTTCGCGCGCCACATCGACGGTGTAGCCCTGTTCCGTCAAGCCGCGGTGCAGGTAGTCCGCGGTTTTTTCTTCATCTTCAATAATCAGGACACGCATGACCCCGCCTCAATGTGTGGTCGCCAGCGCGGGCGCTGGTTTGGGTCTATGGAAAAATTTCTCAAGGTACAAGTATATGACCGGTGTGGTGAACAGTGTCAGCGCCTGGCTCACCAGCAACCCGCCGACCACCGCGATACCCAATGGCTGGCGCATTTCCGCGCCGGGGCCGGTACCGAGCATCAACGGCACGGCACCGAGCAGGGCGGCGAGGGTAGTCATGATAATCGGCCGGAACCGCGTGACGCAGGCTTCATAAATCGCTTCTTCGGGCGGTAACCCGCGCACGCGTTGAGCTTCCAGGGCGAAGTCGATCATCAGGATGCCGTTTTTCTTGACGATGCCGATCAGCAGCACCAGGCCGATCAGGGCCATGATCGAAAAGTCCTGGCCCAGCAGCCACAACATGATCAGCGCGCCCAGGCCGGCCGACGGCAAGGTGGAGATGATGGTCAGCGGGTGCACGAAACTCTCATACAGCACACCGAGGATGATATAGACCGCCACCAGCGCCGCCAGGATCAGCCATGGCTGGCTGGCCAGCGAACTCTGGAAGGCCTGGGCGGCGCCCTGGAAGTTGCCGATGAGGGTGCTCGGCATGCCGATGTCGTTCTTGGCCTGGTTGAGCATGATCACCGCATCGCCCAAGGCCACGCCGGGCGCGAGGTTGAATGACAGGTTGGCCGCCGGGAACATGCCGTCATGGCTGATGGACAGTGGCCCCACGGTGGGCGGATCGACCTTGGCCAGGGCCGACAGCGGCACCATCTCATCCGTCAGCTTTGATCGCAGGTAGAAGTAGTTCAGGCTCTCGGCCTTGCCACGCTGCTGGGTATCGAGCTCCAGGACCACCTGGTACTGGTTGATCTCGGTCTGGAACTCATTGATCTGACGCTGCCCGAACGCGTCGTACAGCGCCTGGTCGACATCGGTGGCGGTCAGGCCAAAGCGCGCGGCGGCCTGGCGGTCGATGCTGATGTGGGTGATGCTGCCGCCCAGTTGCAGGTCGTTGGACAGGTCGCGGAATGCCGGGTTGGCGCGCAATTTTTCGGTGAGGCGCTGGGTCCAGGTGTTGAGTGTCGGGCCGTCGTTGCTCTTGAGCACATATTGGTATTGGGCGCGGCTGGGGCCGGAGCTGAGGTTGATGTCCTGGCCCGCGCGCAGGTACAGGACGATGCCCGGCACTTTGGCCAGTTTCGGACGGATGCGGTCAATGAACTGGCTGGCCGACACATCGCGGTCACCGCGATCCTTCAAGGCGATCCAGAAGCGCCCGTTGGCGATGGTCTGGTTGCTGCCGGTCACGCCCACCGAGTGGGAAAACGCCTGCACCGCCGGGTCGGCCTTGATGATTTCGGCCAGGGCCTTGTGCTTGGCGACCATGTCCGGGTACGACACATCGGCCGCCGCTTCACTGGTGCCGAGCACAAAACCGGTGTCTTGCACCGGGAAGAAACCCTTGGGGATAAACACGTAGCCGACCACCGCCAGGGCCAGGGTCGCGACGAAGATCGCCAGCATGCTGCGTTGATGAGCCAGCGCACGGCGCAGGTTGCGCGCGTAACCGGCCAGCAGGCGTTCGCTGAAGCCGGGTTTGTCGTGGGCCGGGTGGGTGGGCGCGCGCATGAACAGCGCGGCCAGGGTCGGTGCCAGGGTTAACGACACCACCACCGAAATCAGGATGGTCGAGGTTGCCGTCAGCGCAAACTCCTTGAACAAACGCCCGACCACACCGCCCATGAACAGCAGCGGAATAAACGCCGCCACCAGCGAGAAGCTGATGGACACCACGGTAAAGCCAATCTCGCCGGCGCCCTTGATCGCCGCTTCGCGCTGGTCGAGACCGGCTTCCAGGTGACGGTGAATGTTTTCCACCACCACGATGGCATCGTCCACCACAAAACCCACGGCGATCACGATCGCTACCAGGGTCAGGTTGTTCAAACTGAAGCCCATCACGTACATCAGCGCAAAGCTGGCGACCAGCGACACGCCGAGTACGCTGGACACGATCAGCGTCGCCGACAGCTGGCGCAGGAACAGCGCCATCACCGCCACCACCAGCAAAATCGCAATCAGCAGGGTCACCTCCACCTCATGCAACGAGGCGCGGATGGTCTTGGTGCGGTCGCTCAATACGCTGACCTGCACCGAGGCTGGCAGCATGCCTTGCAGGCGCGGCAGCTCGGCTTGAATGCGGTCCACGGTCTCGACGATATTCGCGCCGGGCTGGCGCGAAATCACCAGGTTCACCCCAGGTGTGTCACCGGACCAGGCCTGCACGTAGGCGTTTTCCGAGCCGTTGATGACTTTGGCGATATCACGCAGTTGAACCGGTGCGCCGTCCTTGTAGGACACGATCAGTTGCGCGTAGTCATCGGGGTGAAACAACTGATCGTTGGTCGACAGGGTCGACACGCTGTGCTTCCCGTAGATCGCGCCCTTGGCCAGGTTCAGGCTCGATTGCTGGATCGCCAGGCGGATATCCGCGAGGGTCAGGCCGATGGCGGCGAGTTTGTCGGGAGAGGCTTGCACGCGGATCGCCGGGCGTTGCTGGCCGGTGATGTTGATCTGGCCGACGCCGTCGATCTGGCTGATCTGCCGCGCCAGCAGAGTTTCCACATAGTCGCTCAGCTCAGTGCCGGGCATGCTGTCGGAGCTGACGCTGAGGATCAGCACCGGGCTGTCCGCCGGGTTGACCTTCTTCCAGGTCGGCAGGCTCGGCATATCGCTGGGCAGTTTGCCGGACGCGGTGTTGATCGCCGCCTGCACTTCCTGTGCGGCGGTGTCGATGCTCTTGTCGAGGGTGAATTGCAGGGTCAGGAGGCTTGAGCCCAAGGCGCTGCTGGAGGTCATCTGGGTCATGCCGGGGATGGCGCTGAATTGCACCTCCAGCGGCGTGGCCACGGAGGAGGCCATGGTGTCCGGGCTGGCGCCGGGCAACTGTGCGCTGACCTGGATCGTCGGAAATTCCGCTTCCGGCAGTGGGGCGATAGCCAGGCGCGGGAAGGCAATCATCCCGAGCAATACCAGGGCGAAGGTCAGCAGCAGGGTGGCGACGGGGTGGTCGACGCACCAGGCTGATGGCGAACGGCTCATGGCTGCACCTTGGCATCGACGGTCTGGATCACCTGCGGCGGCTCCTTCAACACCTCCACTCGCGCACCGGTCTTGAGGCGCGACTGGCCATCACTGACCACGATATCCCCGGCCCGCACGCCGTTGATGATGCTCACGTTGCTGTCTTGAAAGGTCACTTGCACCGGTACCACCTCGACCTTGTCCCCGTTGACGCGGTACACGAAATGCGAGTCCAGGCCGCGTTGCACCACGGTAGGCGGCACCACCAGAGCATTCTTGTCGAGGGCGGTCTGGATCTTGATGCTCACCAGTTGCCCCGGCCACAGGCGTTGCGAGGGGTTGTTGAACTCGGCCTTGGCGCGCAGGGTGCCGGTGGTGGAACTGATCTGGTTGTCGATCAGGCTCAAGTGGCCTTCGCCGAGCAAGTCGCCGGTCTGGCCGTCGGTGTCGGCGCCCAGGTAGGCGTCGACGCTGGCCTGGGTGGGCGCGGCGATCAGGCCTTGCAGGGTCGGCAGCATCTGTTGCGGCAGGGAGAACTCGACGGCGATCGGGTCGATCTGGGTCACGGAGAACAGGCCCTGGATGTCGCTGGTGCGCAGGAAGTTGCCTTCATCCACGTTACGAATACCCACGCGCCCGCTGACCGGCGAGCGAATCTGGGTGTAGGACAATTGCACTTGCGCCGAATCAATCGCGGCCTGGTTGCCTTGGGCTGTGGCCTTGAGCTGGTTCACCAGGGCTTGTTGCTGGTCATAGGTCTGCTTGGACACGCCGTCGTCGACGCTCAAAGCCTTGTAGCGCTTGAGGTTGACCAGTGCCACCTGCAATTGCGCCTGGCTCTCGCCCAATTGCGCCTTGGCCTGGGCGAGGCTGGCGCGGATCGAGCGATCATCGATTTTGGCCAGCAGGTCGCCGGCCTTGACCAATTGGCCTTCCTTGACCAGCAGTTGGGTGAGAATGCCGTCGACCTGCGGGCGAATGACCACGCTGTGCAGTGATAACACCGTGCCGATACCGCTGACGAAACGCGGGATGTCCTGCTGCGCCACGCTCACCACCCGTACCGGGATCGCGGTCGGTGCCGCCAGTTTGGTCTTGGCCGGGCGGGTCAGCGCCCAGGCCGCAACGGCGACTACCACGAGGATACCCGCGATCAGGGCGGTTTTTCGTTGAATGTGCATTGGGGTGAGGCGCCGGTGCAAAGGATGGGGAGAGTGAGCGGTCTTTATAGCCCGCCAACCCGGTCAGCACGGTGACTGCTAACTGACAGCGCTGTCAGCCAACTCCAACCGTTCGTACAGCCGGTGGTTAAAGATCCGAGGCGCGCAGGTATACTGCGCGCCAGTGTGGCCGGCAAGCCGGCCCTCATTTTTTTTGCACGCCCCGGAGCTTTCATGACTTCCCCGACACAACCCCCTGTTGAAGCGGCCGACATCGTCGATCCGGCCAGCGCCGACGGCGTTGAAAAAGCCGAGATCCCGGCGTTCAAGTTTCCGTTCAAGCCGGGTGAACTGGCAGGGGCAAAGAATGCCGCACAGCCGTGGTACAAAAACGGCGCCAAGAACGGCCACACCAAGTCGCCAGGCATGGCGCCACCGGGTACGCGTCGGTCCATGGGTAAACGCTGAGGGTAATAAGTCGCACGCTGTGTCGACTATTGCCTACAAAACCGGCTGAAATTTCTGATTGTAGGCTTGCGGCCCTTTCTTGAAAGTTTGCACAGCCTTTGCCGTACCCCCTCCACGGTTTAACCGGAACGGGGTGCGGTGAGGCGGCTCTTTCTGGAAAAGGACGTTCCCCGTGGCCCTGATACACATCTGTGTACTGCTTGCCCTGTTGCTGTCGGTCGATGCCGTGGCAGCCGATGATCACGCTCGCGGCGAAATCCGTTTTGGCGTTGCCGCGCAATTTCCTTCGTTCCAGAGCCGAAACCCGCAAGGGGAATTGGTGGGCCTGAACATCGAGCTGGGCAACGCTTTATGTGCGCAGATGAATGTGCGCTGTACCTGGGTTGACCAGGTGCTTGTCGAAGATTTCAGCGCCCTTGAGGCCAGGCAGTTCGATGCGATCATGGGCATGGCCCCCACGACGAAACGTCGGCGCTGGGCGAGCTTCACCAATAATCTCTATCCCTTCACCACGCGCCTGGTGGCCCATAGGAACTCCGGCCTGCTGCCCAATGTAAAGTCACTGAGGGGCAAGCGGGTTGGGGTTTTGCTGGGGAGCAACCGCGAAGCCTTCGCGCGGTCGAAGTGGGCACGCAGGGGCGTGATCATCAAGAGCTTCTGGCTCAATGACGATCTGGTCCGCAGCCTGGTGGCGGGGGAAATCGATGCGACCTTGCAGGGCACCGTGGAAATTCGTGAAGCCCTGCTCGACACCGCCGACGGCGAGCATTTCGACTTCCTCGGCCCCGCCATTTCAACCGATCTGTTGGGCGACGGCGTAGCGATCGCGGTGCGCAAGCCCGACACGGCCTTGCGCAACGAACTCAACCACGCCCTAGAGCAACTGATGCACAACGGCGAGTACCAACGGATCATCCAGCCCTACCGGCTGGACGACACTTCCGCCACGCCATGAATCCGTATCGGTCACCACACCCATCCTTCAGGAATCCACACTACGCCGCGCGTAACGCGATAAACGCATAATTGGCCGGCACCTCGGTGGCAATCCGCGCGCCGGCATCGAGCACCTGTTCGGCGATGTCCAGCCCGGACACATGAAACACCCATTCATTGGTCACGGACGGTTGTTCAATCGCCTGTTCAATCGCCTGGGCGAATGCGCCCATGTCCGGCAGGTAGGCGGTAAACCCATCACCCTTGAGTGCCGTGGTGCGAATGCCCAGCAAGGCGCAGACCGCTTCCTTGGTCTGCACATCGTCGCGGTCGGCCTGGCGTGAAAGGCGGATCAGCTCCGTCAGCTCCGGGTCGACCAACGCTCCACCCACGATCAGCGCCGGGCCCTGCTCCCAGGATTCCGGCGGGCAATCCTTGGCGGCGGGGTTCAACGGGATGTGCGGGTTGATCTCCATCGGGTAGATGCGGCACACCAATGGGCGCCGCGCATAGATGCGGCACAAGTTGTCCTCGTCAAGATTCTGGCAGCGTCCGGCGTTGTAGGCGGCAAAAGTGATTGCCACAAACGCTTGGGTATTGCCGCTGGGCACCACCACCGAACGGCGTTCGGCATGCTCGCGTTGCTGTGGCGGCAGGCCCAGGCCATTGCCGAGGAAACCCTCCACCAGCACGATGACATTACCGCCGTCCGCCGCCCACATGCGGGCTTCGGCGAGGGTCAGGGGCACATGGTGGTCGGAGCAGCATTTGCCACAACCTACGCAGGAAAAATGAGTGTTCATGGCGGATCTGTTACCAGGCTAGGTCGGAGGGCACGCTGGAGCGGTGACGGGTTTTTACCTCTGTTCTCCGCTCCCCTGGGTCTGGAAGCAAGTTATGCGCCAGCGCCTGTCAGTCGTCGCTGACGATGTCCCGCAGTACAAAGACCATGCCCGCGCTTTCATACAGGTGCCGGGCGCGCAGGTTGCGCTCCAGTACCTTGAGGTCCACATAGGGTTCGCCGCGTTGCTTGAACACCTGGAAGCTGTGCAGCAACAAGGCCCGGCCCAGTCCCTGGCCCTGGGCGCAGGGATGCACGCAGAGGTTCTTGATGAATGCGCTGGTCCAGCATTGGGCCACGCCGAGGATGCCCGCGTCGTTGCTGGCCACCAGGCACAGCGTGGGATCGAATTCGGCATCGGTGACGAACTGCTGCTGCCAGGTGTGCAGGTTGGACACGCGGCCACCGCCTTGTTCCTGGGCCATGCGCAGCACCGCATGAATCGCCGGGGCGAGTTCGTCGCGGTAATGCTCCAGCCGCGTGTTGCTGGGCCACTGCGGTGCGGGCAGGCTGCCGCGCAGGTCGCGGCGCAGCAGCTGGAAATACTCAGGCACCGCTTACAGGCCTTTTTCGGCCACGCTCTTGGCGGCAACCACCAGGCACTTGGTCAATTCCGGTGAGGAAAACTTGGTCAGTACCGCATCCGCCCCGGCCAGGCGAGCTTTCTCACTGTTCATCGCACTGTCCAGCGAGGTGTGCAGCAGTACGTAGAGGTCCTGGAAGTCCGGGGTTTCACGCAGGGTGCGGGTGAGGGCATAGCCGTCCATCTCGGACATCTCGATGTCCGACACCACCACATTGATCTGCGCGCCGGTGCCTTGCAGCTCCAGCAGCACGTCGATTGCCTCTTTGGCGCTGCGCGCGGTATGGCAGGTCAGGCCGAGGTTGCGCAGGGTGTGCACCGATTGCTGCAGGGCGACCTGGCTGTCATCCACCACCAGAATCCGTGCATTGCCGAGCAGTTCGGCCTCTTCCATGGTCAGGTCGGTCGGCGCCACTTCAATCGGTGCTGGCGCGATGCCGTGGATGACTTTTTCGATGTCCAGCACCTGTACCAGGCCGCCTTCGACCTGGGTCACTCCCGTAATAAACGCGCGATTACCGCCGGAGCCGTAGGGCGGCGGGCGGATATCGGTGGTCAGGCAATGCACAATCTTGCTCACCGCCTGCACATGCAGGCCCTGCTTGGAGCGGCTCACGTCGGTGACGATCAGGCAGCCACCGTCCGGGTCCTCCAAGGGCATTTCCCCCAGGGCGCGACTCAGGTCGATCACCGCCAATGAGTTACCGCGCAAGGTGGCGATGCCTTTGACGTGGGGGTGGGACTCCGGCAGCTTCGTCAGCGGCGGGCAGGGGATGATTTCGCTGACTTTCAGCAGGTTGATGGCCATCAGCTTGCCGCTGCGCAAGGTAAAGAGCAGAAGCGAGAGTGAGTCTGCGCGGGCTTTGGTGGTGGACATAAAAACCTTCTGTGGATCAGGGATGACAATCTTCTATAGAGGGTTATCGACCCAGTCGCTGGAAACTGTAGGCGCGATCAGGGCCCTTGGTATCAGCCGCTCCACACCTGCGGGTTCACCAGGTCTTGCGGGCGCTGGCCGAGCAGGGCGCTGCGCAGGTTGTCTACGGCGCGGTTGGCCATGGCTTCGCGGGTTTCATCCGTGGCTGAGCCGATATGCGGCAGGGTCACGGCATTGCTCAACTGGAACAGTGGCGACTCGGCCAGCGGTTCCTTTTCATACACGTCCAGCCCGGCGCCGCGAATGGTCCGGTTCTGCAGGGCCTGGATCAGCGCCGGTTCGTCTACCACCGGGCCACGGGAAATATTCACCAGGATCGCGCTCGGCTTCATCAGGCCCAGCTCGCGCGTGCTGATCAGGTGGTGGGTTTTTTCGCTCAGTGGCACCACCAGGCAAACGAAATCCGCCTCGGCCAGCAACTGCTCCAGGCTGCGGAACTGCGCGCCCAGTGTCTGCTCGAGCTCGACCTTGCGGCTGTTGCCGCTGTACAGAATCGGCATGTTGAAGCCCAGGCGCCCGCGACGGGCCACGGCCGCGCCGATATTGCCCAGGCCGACGATGCCCAGGGTCTTGCCGTGCACGTCGCAACCAAACAAGGGCGCGCCGACACTGGCTGTCCACTGGCCGGCCTTGGTCCAGGCGTCCAGCTCGGCTACCCGCCGCGCGCTGCTCATCAGCAGGGCGAACGCCAGGTCGGCGGTGCTTTCGGTGAGCACGTCAGGGGTGTTGGTGAGCATGATCCCGCGTTCATTAAAGTACGGCACATCGTAGTTGTCGTAGCCCACCGACACACTCGACACCACTTCCAGCTGGCTCGCGCCTTCGAGCTGTGCGCGGCCCAGCTTGCGGCCCACGCCAATCAAACCGTGGGCGTGGGGCAGGGCGTCGTTGAATTGCGCGCTGATGTCGCCCAGCTTGGGGTTGGGCACGATCACCTCGAAATCCTGTTGCAGGCGCTCGATCATGGGCGCGGTGATGCGGCTGAAGGCGAGGACAGTCTTTTTCATGGCAGGCGGGCTCATCGACTACGGAAGAATGCCAGGCACGCTAACATTCCTGATTGAGATTGTCAGGGTTGCGCCGAACCACATTTGATCTCCAGCGTCCGGTAGAAATCAGTTCGCCATCCGCACACCGCCCAAACTGCCGCTCAATTCATACGCCACCAATTCCGCCTGGTGCGCCGCCAGAATCTCCGGCAATGAACCGCGCAGGTACTCCACCCAGGTCTTGATCTTCGCATCCAGGTACTGGCGCGATGGGTAGATGGCGTACAGGTTCAGCTCCTGGGAGCGGTAATTAGGCATCACCCGTACCAGCGTGCCATTGCGCAGCCCTTCGATAGCCGCGTACACCGGCAACAGGCCAACGCCCATGCCGCTGGTGATCGCGGTTTTCATCGCGTCGGCCGAGTTCACCAGGAACGGCGACGTGTTGATCGCCACGCTTTCCTGGCCTTCGGGGCCGTTGAAGGTCCACTTGTCCAGCTGGATCACCGGGCTGACCAGGCGCAGGCAGGCGTGGTTGAGCAGGTCATGGGGGCGGTGCGCGCAGCCCTTGGCCTTGACGTAATCCGGCGAGGCACAGGCGATGCTGTAGGTGATGCCCAGGCGTTGGGACACGAAGCCCGAATCCGGCAGCTCGCTGGCCAGCACGATGGACACGTCGTAGCCCTCATCGAGCAGGTCCGGCACGCGGTTGGCCAGGGTCAGGTCGAAGGTTACGTCCGGGTGAGTGCGGCGGTAGCGGGCAATGGCGTCGATGACGAAATGCTGGCCGATGCCGGTCATGGTGTGCACTTTCAACTGCCCGGCGGGGCGCGCATGCGCATCGCTGGCTTCGGCCTCGGCTTCCTCGACATACGCCAGGATCTGTTCACAGCGCAGCAGGTAGCGTTTACCCGCCTCGGTGAGGGCAATGCGGCGAGTGGTGCGGTTGAGCAAGCGGGTTTGCAGATGGGCCTCAAGGTTGGAGACCGCGCGCGAGACGTTGGCGGTGGTGGTGTCCAGTTGCGCGGCGGCGGCGGTGAAACTGCCGGCTTCGGCCACGCAACTGAAGGCGCGCATGTTTTGCAAAGTGTCCATGGAGTGTTCTCAAGGGAGATGACAAATTGTGACAGAAAGTTACGCAGACCAGTGATCCCTACCAATGGATTATCGCTTGAACGGTAACAAAGATTCACAGGAATGCCTGCTTATCGTCCTTCGTGGCGCCGCCTAGAATTGCGCCACCTCTCCCCGCTACACCATCCCAGGAATTCGTTCGCCGTGCCGCGTCGCATCAGCAGAGAGCTGAAGACTCTCATTTACAGGGGGCTGAAGGCTCTCAGTGTCTGCGCCTTATCGTTAGCAATCAGCGGCTGCATCGGAACCGGAGGAATCGCCCCCCAAGGCCAGGCCCTCAACGCCAATACCCTGGCCACCGACGAAGCGATCCAGAGCGCCGCCAGGGACGCACACTGGCCCACCGCACAATGGTGGCAAGCCTACGGCGACCCCCAGCTCAACCGCTGGGTCGAACTCGCCACCCGCGACAGCCCGAGCATGGCCATGGCCGCCGCGCGGGTGCGTGAGGCGCGGGCCATGGCCGGGGTCGCCGAGTCGGCCGAGTCGTTGCAGATCAACGGCGACACCACCCTCAAGCGCCACAACTGGCCGAAGGATCAGTTCTACGGCCCCGGTGACCTGAGCGGCGCCAACACCTGGGACAACAATGCGTCCCTGGGCCTGAGCTACGCCCTCGACCTGTGGGGCCGTGAAAGCAACGCCACCGAGCGCGCCGTGGACCTGGCCCATATGAGCGCCGCCGAAGCGCGCCAGGCCCAGCTCGAACTGCAAAACAATGTGGTGCGCGCCTATATCCAACTGTCGTTGCACTACGCCAACCGCGATATCGTCGCCGCCACTCTGGCCCAGCAACAGCAGATCCTCGACCTGGCCAATAAACGCCTCGACGCCGGCCTTGGCACTCATCTTGACGTAAGCCAGGCGCAAACCCCGTTGCCGGAAACCCACCGCCAACTGGACGCTCTCGACGAAGAAATCGCCCTGAGCCGTAACCAGCTGGCGGCGTTGGCGGGCAAGGGGCCGGGGCTGGGCGCACAGGTGCAACGCCCGAGCCTGTCCCTTGCCGCGCCGCTGAAACTGCCCTCCAGCGTGCCCGCGCAATTGCTCGGCCAGCGTCCGGACGTGGTCGCCAGCCGCTGGCAAGTGGCAGCGCAGGCGCGCGGCATCGATGTGGCACACGCCGGTTTCTACCCCAACGTCGATCTGGTCGGCAGCCTCGGTTACATGGCCACCGGTGGCGGCATGCTGGAGTTCCTGGCCGGAAAAAAATTCAACTACAGCGTCGGCCCGGCGATCACCTTGCCGATTTTCGACGGTGGCCGCCTGCGTGCCGAACTGGGCGAAGCCAGCGCCGGTTACGACATCGCCGTGGCGCGCTACAACCAGACCCTGGTCAACGCGCTCAAGGGCATCAGCGACCAGTTGATCCGCCGCGAATCCATGCACAAGCAAGCGACCTTCGCGGCGCAGTCGGTGGCCTCGGCGCAGAAAACCTACGACATCGCGATGATCGCCTACCAGCGCGGCCTCACCGATTACCTCAATGTGCTCAACGCCCAGACCCTGCTGTTTCGACAACAACAGGTCGAGCAGCAGGTACAGGCCGCTCGGCTGAGCGCCCACGCCGAACTGGTGACCGCCCTGGGCGGCGGCCTCGAGGCCGGCAGGGACGTACCCCCGAACACCAAGACCCTCCCCAGCAAAACCCCGGCGGCGCTGGCCGTGTTTGATCACTGAGTAGGATTTGATGACGCCCTTGCCCGCCCCCCTTCGCTGGCTGCTTGCCCTTGAGTGGCGGCGTGGTTTTTTCGACTGGGCACGCAGCGATGGCGTGACCTGGGTATACATCTTCAAGGTGCTGATCGCCGCGTTCCTCACCCTATGGCTGGCCATGCGCCTGGAGCTGCCGCAACCGCGCACCGCCATGATCACCGTGTTTATCGTGATGCAACCGCAGAGCGGCCAGGTGTTCGCCAAGAGCTTCTATCGCTTCCTCGGCACTCTGGCCGGATCGGCGGTGATGGTGTTGCTGATCGCGTTGTTTGCGCAGAACACCGAACTGTTCCTCGGCGCGTTGGCGATCTGGGTCGGCATTTGCACCGCCGGCGCCACGCGCAACCGCAACTTCCGCGCCTATGGGTTTGTATTGGCCGGCTACACGGCGGCGATGGTCGGCTTGCCGGCCCTGGCCCATCCAGAAGGTGCCTTTATGGCGGCGGTGTGGCGGGTGCTGGAAATCTCCCTGGGGATTCTGTGCTCCACGCTGGTCAGCGCGGCGATCCTGCCGCAGACCTCCAGCGCCGCCATGCGTAACGCGCTGTACCAGCGCTTTGGCGTATTCGCGTTGTTTGTCACCGACGGCCTGCGTGGGCGTAGCCGGCGCGAAGGGTTCGAGGCCAGTAACGTGCGCTTTATCGCCGAAGCCGTGGGCCTGGAAGGGCTGCGCAGCGTCACGGTGTTTGAAGACCCGCACATGCGGCGGCGCAACGGTCGGCTCAGTCGCCTCAACAGCGAATTCATGAGCATCACCACACGCTTCAACGCCTTGCACCAGTTGCTGGAGCGGCTGCGCACCGACGCCGCCGATCACGTGGTGGCCGCGATCAAACCCGGCCTGCAGGACCTGGCCGAAGTGCTCGACGGTTTCTCCGGCCGCGCGCTCACCAGCCCCGACGCCGCACGCCTGGTCAACCAGCTCAGCGCCTACAAGGACGGCCTGCCGGCCAAGGTACGCAGCCTGCGCGCGCGTTTCCAGGAAGGTCAGCCAAGCGAAGACGAGCAGTTGGACTTTCACACCGCCTACGAGTTGCTCTACCGCTTCGTCGACGACCTGCACAACTACGCGCAGACCCATGCGTCCCTGGCCGACCACAGCCATGCACGTGAGCAGTGGGATGAAACCTTTACCCCCAAGACCAACTGGCTGGCCTGTGCCGCTTCGGGGATTCGCGCGTCATTTATCCTGATTGTGCTGGGCAGTTACTGGGTGGCCACGGCCTGGCCCAGTGGCGCCACCATGACCCTGATCGCCGCCGCCACCGTCGGCCTGTCCGCCGCCACGCCCAACCCCAAGCGCATGGCATTCCAGATGGCCTGCGGCACCTTGATCGGTGCGCTGGTGGGGTTTGTCGAAATGTTCTTCGTGTTCCCTTGGATCGACGGCTTTGCGCTGCTGTGCCTGATGCTCGCGCCGGTGATCATCCTCGGCGCTTTCCTCGCGTCACGCCCGCAATACGCGGGTGTCGGCGTAGGCCTGCTGATTTTCTTCAGCACCGGTTCGGTGCCGGACAACCTCACGGTCTACAACCCCTACACCTTTATCAACGACTACATCGCCATGGTCATCGGCATGTTGGTGTGCGCCGCCGCTGGCGCAATCATCCTGCCGCCCAACAGCGGCTGGTTGTGGCGCCGCCTGGAGCAAGACCTGCGCGAGCAAGTGGTGTACGCGATCAGTGGCAAGCTCAAGGGCCTGGCGTCGAGTTTCGAGAGCCGTACCCGCGATCTGTTACACCAGGCCTACGGCCTCGCCGGCGGCCAGCCTCAAGTACAGCGCGACCTGCTGCGCTGGATGTTCGTGGTGCTGGAAGTGGGCCACGCGATCATCGAGTTGCGCAAGGAACAGGCGATCCTGCCGGTGCACCCGGCGTACGCCGAATCCCAGCCGTGGCGCCAGGCTATCCGCGTGATGGGCCGCTCGCTGGTACGCCTGTTCCTGCAGCCGAGCGCCAGCAACCTGGAGCGCGGGCTGATCGCCGTCGACCACGCTATCAGCCGCGTGCAGGCCACCGACGAACCCTTCGCCCCGCACTTCGACACCTCGGCCCTGCGCCGGGTGAAAAGCTACCTGCATTTTATCCGCACCTCATTGCTGGACCCGCAATCGCCGCTGGCGGCGCTCAAAGGAACCCCGAATGCCCCGTGAAATCGCCTTCCACGGCCTCTACATGCCGACCATGACCCTGATGTTCCTGGTTGCCGCCGTATTGGCCTGGGCCCTGGACCGCCTCCTGGCCGGGTTCGACCTGTACCGTTTTTTCTGGCACCCGGCGTTGCTGCGCCTGAGCCTGTTCGTTTGCCTGTTCGGCGCCCTGGCGCTGAGCGTCTACCGTTGAGAATGCCCCGATGAAAAAGTTTTTCAGCCTGCTCGCCACGTTGCTGGTTCTGGCCTTGGCGATCTGGATTGGCCGCACGCTGTGGGTGCATTACATGGAAACACCCTGGACTCGCGACGGCCGCGTGCGCGCCGACATCATCAACGTGGCGGCCGACGTCACAGGCGTTGTGGTCGACGTACCGGTGCGCGATAACCAGTTGGTGAAAAAGGGCGACCTGCTGATGCAGATCGACCCCGAGCACTACCGCCTCGCCGTCAAACAGGCACAAGCCCTTGTGGCCTCGCGCAAAGCCACCTGGGAAATGCGCAAGGACAACGCCCACCGCCGCGCCGACCTCGACGCGCTGGTGATCTCCAGGGAAAACCGCGACGACGCCAGCAACATTGCCGACTCCGCGTTCGCCGATTACCAACACGCGCTGGCGCAACTGGAAGCGGCCGAACTCAACCTCAAGCGCACGCAAGTGCTGGCGGCCGTCGACGGCTATGTCACCAACCTCAACGTGCACCGCGGCGACTACGCGCGCATCGGCGAAGCGAAGATGGCGGTGGTGGATATGAACTCGTTCTGGGTGTATGGCTTCTTTGAAGAGACCAAATTGCCCCATGTGAAGGTGGGCGATAAAGCTGACATGCAGTTGATGAGCGGCGAGACGCTGAAGGGGCATGTGGAAAGCATCTCGCGCGGCATCTATGACCGCGACAACCCCGAAAGCCGGGAGCTGATTGCGGATGTGAACCCCACGTTCAACTGGGTGCGCCTGGCCCAGCGGGTGCCGGTGCGGATTCATATTGATCAGGTGCCGGAGGGTGTACTGTTGGCGGCCGGCATCACCTGCACCGTCATCGTTGACCCGACGAAAAACTAAAATGTGGGAGCGTGTCAGGCCTTGATAAAGGTCTCATGCAGATGACGCCACAATAGCGCGCCACTGGCCTGCTTCTCGAACACTACGGTGGCCCGCCGATCCGTCCGCGTGCCGCTGTCATCGACCTGATGCTCGCGATAGGTCACCGTCGCACCCCGTGCATGCCGATCAATCCCGGTCATTTCGCTCAGGGTGATCTTCAACCCCGGGCGCATCCCGCCCAGGCGAGTGAACAGGGCATTGACTCCGGCCGCATTCACCCGCGTGCCGGTGGCGGGGGCGACCATGCTGAATTCAGGCGAGAAGCGCGCCAGCAGATTTTGCAGGGTGCCCTCAGGCGCGACGCCGGCAAACCATTGTTCGATCTCGACGTGGGTCTGGATCACTTCTTCGAAAAAATCGCTGTAGTCGATCATTTACAAACTCCCCTTCAAACCAAAGCGTTTCTTCAACACGGTTTCCAATAATCCCTTGGGCAACAACGCCGCCATCCACGGCAACGCCCGGCTGCCATTGCCCGAACGCAGCAGGCGTGGTGGCTGGGGCTGTTGCACGGCTTTGAGCACATCCGCCGCAAACTCACTGGCAGGCGTCGGCTTGTCCTGGGAGGCTTGGCTGCGTGCGCGAATCCCCTCGCGCAACGGCCACCACGGCGATTGTTCGTTGATCAACAGTTCGGCCTGGGCGCCGGCGTTTTTTGCAAAGCTTGTGTCGATGGCGCCGGGCTGCACTTCCATCACTCGGATGCCAAACGGTGCCAACTCCATGCGCAATGCGTCGCTCAGCGCATGCACGGCGGCTTTGGAGGCGCAGTAGGCGCCGGCAAATGGCGTGACCAAAACGCCGGACACGCTGCCGATATTCACCACCAGGCCTTTGCGTTTGCGCAGGGCCGGGAACAGTGCCTGGGTCACGCCGACAATAGAGAACACATTGGTCTCGAACTGGCGCTGCATCGCCTCGGTGCCGCCGTCGAGCAACGGACCCATGGCGCCGTAGCCGGCGTTGTTGATCAGTACATCCAGTTCGCTCAGGTTTGCCGCCAGGGTTTTCAGCGCTTCGGCGTCGTTCACGTCCAGCAGCACGGCATGAAAGCCGGCATTGTTGAGGGCGATCACGTCGTCTTCGCGGCGGGCGCTGGTCAGCACGTCATAGCCCGCCGCCTTGAAGGCATCGGCGAGGGCGCGGCCGATGCCGCTGGAGCAACCGGTGATGAGTACGTTGGGCATGGATCAGTCCTTGTTTGAGCCGAGCAGCTATTGGCGCGCGTGGTTTTTGGCGCACGGCAGGGGCACGTTGGCACTCTGGTAAACACCGATCCTAACGGCCTGTGGGGGAAAAACCAATTTAGCCGTTGGTCTGTTTTTACGCAGAGCCTGTCAGAACTCACAGGTTCTTTTTTACCCCTCTGCAGACTATGTTTCGATCCATGTTGGGGGATTATCGCCAAGGTGGTAAACAGCTATGGAATCGAACAACGATCGTCTACTGCGCAACCTTGTTGACTCGCCGGATTCGGTGCACTCGGAAGCAGGCAAAGTCAGTTTCATCGATGCCATGCAAGAACTGGGTATCGAGTCGGTGTTTGACATCATTCGCCAGTCGAAGACGCAGTTTGTCGAGCGCCTGGGCGAGATATGTGAGGCCGACGGTTCATTGGCCTACGACAATGCCATGTGTTACGCCGGGCAAATCGCCAGCCTGTTCCGTGAACATCAGGTGTCCAGCGGGCGATCCCAGCACCAGAGTCAGCGCAGTGGCGTGCGGGCACTGGTCGATGTGGGCCCCGGTTACCCCAACCTGTTCAAGGAAAATTGGGACCAGTTCTGCAAAGTCGGCGCCCTGGCAGCGCTCGATTCGCCGGTGGCTTACCTCAACTCGCTGTTTCACTTCGCCACGCGCACCCTGGAAACGTCCGGGCAAGGCACGCAACCCAAAATCAGGCTCAATACGCGGCGTCCCGATATCGCCAGCCTGGTGATCGACCAGCACAGCACGTTTACCCCCAGGCCTATGCTGGAGCTGGTCAATGATGTGCTCAAGAACGATATCCAAAAGTACCTGCAAGGCAAGCCGGATCAGAACAAACCGATCTACGAGGTGCTGGCCGAGCGGCGTCACCCCTTCCTGTTTCCCTATAACTTTGCCCATCATCAATGCCAGCTTGGGTTGACCGCGAAGAAACTTGAATTGGGTGTGATGAATTATCGCGCCAGTATGGCGCTGCCGTTGACTCAAGAGGTGTTCAGCCAGTTCGGCTCCGTGAATTATTCACCCCTGGAGTCTCAGAAGTTGTTAACCGGGCTGAGCCCGCAACAACAGCAACTGCTGATAGAACCTTCATTGTTCAGCACGTTTTATTTATCGAAGACTGAGTTGTCGGCAGGTAAGCACTGGAGAGGGCCGGGGACTTCGCATTTGCGGCCGCATTCGGCGCTTAGCTCGGGGTTTGTACTGCCTCTGATACAGCTCACAGTCCTGAATGTTCAGCCTTATGCGGACAAGTTGATCGTCGGTTCCAGCGGTATCAATCTGGCCACCCTGATGTTCTCCGCGGCTGGGCAGTCGCCAGTGTCTTTAGGCGCGGTTGAGTTGGGGTCAACCACACCAAGGAGCGCCTCTATTTGGCGTTTCAATCATGCGCACACAGCTTCAAGTAATGTCATTGGTCCAAGTATTCGCTGGAGGCCTACCGTACCGTTTCCATCCCAGCCGGGTTACCGCACCTCGTTCACGGTGACCACGACTGCGGGGCCTGTGGCCTCACCCACTCAGCTGGCGACACTCAGCTTTACGCTGATACTGGATGACACCGTTACCTGGACCGATGCGCAGGAGGCGTTCTTCCAAAAGAGTTATGGCTTGCATAGCGAAGCGTTGATCGACCTGAAGCATTTCATGCAGCAGACGGAATTGAACGCCGAACAAGTCGAGGCGCTCTTGTCACAGCGCACGCACGCTCCTCGCCTGTCGCCCAATTGCCCGTCGAAAAACCCGCAGCACCTGTCCCCGAATATTGGCGCCCCTTATCCCCACGCCAATCACTACGGCGCCTGCTATGTCAACGGTCACGGTTCCGACCGCTACGACAGTGTCGTGCCCGCCACCACGGCGTCTATTCGCAAGGATCAATTTGATAACTCGATGGGGTTGCGTGAGGTTAAGCAAGAGAATCGCGCGAGCTGGTACCTGACCAAGACCTCGGCAAACCGCCTCGACCGCCTGCAGCGCATGATCCGTTTGCAGAGGTGGTTCGGTATCCCGTTTGCCGAATTGGATACGCTGATCATCAGCGCCATTCGCAGCGAGGGCGAAGACAACCTGGGCATGGACCTGAACACCAATACCCTGCGCACGTTGGGGGTGTATCGCTACCTCAGCCAGCGCTATAGCGTGCAGCCCGAGGAGTTTGCGGCGTTCCTGCATGACCTTACGCCCTATGCCACGGGCGATCGTGTGTCGCTGTTCGATCAGGTCTTCAACGTAGATGGCTCGGCGCTGTTTGGCGCACCGCTGGTCCTCGATCAGCAGCCGTTCCAAGCTTCAGGTTCGGGCATGGACGCCACGTCGAAGAGAACGGTATCGCAACTGTGTGCCGGCCTCGGGTTACAGCCCACCGAAACGTCCTTCCTGCACTTTGCCAGCCGTACAGTCGCCTATGTCGGTACGCTCAAGCGCGACCTGGCTACGGTGTCCTCCTTGTACCGCCAAGCCCGCATCGCGCAATTGTTCGGCTTATCGGCGCGGGAAGGTATGGCATTGGTCGATTTGTTGGGGGGGGAACATTTCCAGCGTTTGCTCTGCACAGGTCGACTGCCCGCGCAGAAACAGTTGAGACTCGAAGAGTTTCGACTGACGGGCCGCTCTGCCGATGCCGATCTGGATATCCAGTTGAGGCTGGTTGTAGAGAGTAGTGAGGAGGGACATGAAATATACCTGTTACCAGGTTCGACGCTGCACGTAATGGTGGGGGATTATTTCGATACGCCGATGGGGTTGACGCAGTTCACAGTGGTGCGGGCACCAGATCTTGGCGATCTGGACGGTTTCTTGATGAACCCTGACGGAGGTCCACTGACCCTTGCGCCTGTAGCGCAAGGAGGCCGCCTCTCGTTGAGTGGCTGTCGGGTGCGTTCAGACGGGCTGCAAGCATTGTTTAATAACCCGACGACGGGCAAGCATTTGCTGGTACGGCGCGGGGTAGCGACCCGGCAAGAGCTGGCGGTGACCACGACGGCGTTCCATTATTTCAGTGGAAGCGTCAATGACATTCTTGATGTTCTCATGCAAATGGATTGGGCCGTCAACTGGCTCAAGGAAACCAGGCAAAGCGTCAGCCAGGTGCGAGCGTTGTTGGGGCTTGACGCCAGTGATTACCTACCGCCCAAGGGCTTGACCGACCGCGTGGCGCCCATGGTCGAGGAGACCGTGGCGGCCCTCGTCACGGATCGCCAACTGCTGGATTTGAACCTGCCGACTCATGAGCCGGCCCGCAACGCCGCGGAACCTGGCGTAGCCATCGACTGGCGCCAGATCCTGATGCCGCTTCTTGATCAACAAGGCTTGGTCAAGACCTTGCTGCTGCAGATCGTCGATAACACTCAGGGCCAGTTGTTAGCGGCCCTGAGCGGTTTGCTTGCGCCTCTGGCGCTAGCGCCAGAGGTCAAGGCCCAGTGCCTGGACAAGCTGGGCGGGTTGCTGTTGGCCGCGCACGATAAGCAGTTGCGTGTCATTGAAGGGCTGGCCCAGGAAATGGCTAACCTGCCCATGGATCGCACCCTGGTGGTGGTGCGTTGGGCAGGAACCACCGTCTACGACTTCCTGTCGTCCGTGTTGGATGAGGCGGGCTTGCGCAAGGGGGCCGAGCCAATGGCCGTCTCGTTGATCGACCAGCTTCAATCGGTATTGCGTCACGCGCAGGTGGCGCTGCAGCTGGGTTTGAGCACCGCTGCCTTAAGGGTCTTCCTGGTCAAGCCCGATTGGCTGAAGGCGTGGGCAAGCGCGGCATTGTCATTCGAAAGTTTCTATTTATTGGGCCGCTACAGCCAATGGTTCGATGGCCAGAGCCGGGCCGAGGAAGCGCTGTTGGGGTATTTCATCAACAGTAACCGGCCACAGCCCAAGCGCGCGAGCAAAGCCACACGCAATGCCTTTAACGGCGAGATGGCCGAGGCGCTGGCCACGCTGTTGGGATGGCGCCCGGAAGAAGTCAGGCGCTTGTTCGCGCATTTTCCCAAAGGCCGTGCGTGCTCCATGGCCGAGGTGGACTGGGTACGGCGCTGCCAGCAGGTGTGTAACCAAAGTGGTTTGTCGGCGGCAGATGTGTTGGGCACCACGCAGTTGACTGCCGCCAGCAGCATGGCTTCCTGGCAGGCGGTAGGCGAAGCCGTGATGGCCGCCAGCCGTTGACCGAGTGCATCGCCCCGCGGAGGGTTAAGAATGCCCACATCCATTGATAGCCAGCTCAACGAAACCTTGCGCGATGCCCTGGTGGGCTATTACCTGGACGAGGTGGTGCCCAACGCCAGCGAATTTGTCAGCACCGGGCTCCATACACGGATCAAGACCGCCAACGACCTCTACGAATACAAGTTGCTGGATGTGCAGGTCAGCCAAGCCGTGGCTACCAGCCCGGTGGCGTCGGCGATCGCCAGTGTGCAGCAATACATCAACGCGGCGCTGATGGGCATGGAGCCGGGGTACGAAACCAAGGTGATGGAAGATCACCTGATCACCCAATGGCGCGATATCAACAGCCAGTACCCGATCTGGGCGGCCAACCAGCAGTTGCGCTATTACCCGGAGGTGTACATCGACCCGTCGTTGCGGCTGAGCAAGTCGAGTTATTTCCAGCAACTGGAAAACGACCTGAACCAGAACAAGATCCACATCGACACCACCCAGGAAGCGGTACTGGCCTACCTGGCCAGTTTCGAGGAGGTGGCCAACCTGACGATCATCAATGGCTACATCAGCACCGATGACTTCAGGAATGGCATGTACTACTTCATCGGCAAGTCCCGAGCCGAAAGCGTGTATTACTGGCGCTCGGTGGACATGTCCCAGCGTACCTACAAGGACCTCAACAGCCCTAACCCCGACCGGCCGAAGTTCGATTACCCGCAACCGGGGGCCTGGTCGGACTGGCACAAAGCCAACCTGCCGATCTCGGCCAGTGCCATTGAGCGCACGATCCGCCCGGTGCTGTTCAACAATCGCTTGTTCATATTCTGGGTCGAGTGCATCGACAGCAGCCCGGATGCACTGACGGTCGAACACAGCCAGGCTCCGGCGCCCGGCACCCCGGTGACCACGGTCAAGAGCAACCCGATGCTGCGCCTGAACCTGGTCTACAAGAAATACGATGACAGTTGGAGTGTGCCGCAAACCATCATCGAAGCCTGGAGCGAGGCCCCGCAGTTCAAGACTGAAGACCTGGATAAGTGGGTCGAGAGTATTGCGGTGCATGACGGTTCGAGTACGCCGGATTCGATGTTTGTGGCGATGTATGGCGGGTATGTCGCGGGCAGTAGTTTGGACGGTTCGCAGGATCAATATGCTTTCTTGAAAACAGCGTTAATTGACAAGAACTTTAATGTCACACCGTTGTTTCCAAAGCGGGGGTATGTGCCCAGTATCGGAACAGCTTCGGACATTAAAGCGCCTCAGGTGTTAAGGTTGGGGCGGTTGTTTGCGCATGATAATAAAGGACGATTTCAGTTCAGGATGACTGGCTACACTATTGGGTTGAAGGATGTTGTGACGACGTCGCCGCACTCTGACAAACAGTCATGGAATTACGGTGGTTTGCAGAGCTGCGTTGCAGAACCAGTGAAGGGCGTGGATATTAATTATGACCCGGTCAGGAAAGGATTGGCGTGTAATTTCAAACTTGGCTCGACTGCCTCGTTAGTGCAGGTAATTGAGTTTGCGGCGGGCAGGGGCTATCAGGGCTCTGGGTATATATTTTTTAAATTTGTGCTGCCTTTTGATTTATCAGGCTCTGACTATGTGACCTTTTTGGCGGGGTCGACAGCCCAATTCGTTGGGCTCCCATCAATATCCGAAATGACTGCAAATAGATATTTTCATTTCAGTTTGCGTCACCAGCATAATAATTATGACGACCCTGAGGGGCGTGACTTTGTAAGGGATTCACCTCAGGATACGAAATGTACGCTAAATGTAATAGGTGAGAGTGTCATATCCATTTCTGGAAAGGTAATGCCGGTAGTGGCCGTCAAGAATTTTCGAAGTGGCGTTGGGTTATCCTCAATGAGGGTGACAGAATTTAATTCAAGTGGCATGTATTTGCGGCAAATTATTTATACGCCGATTACAACGTCTGTAGTTCCTGTTAGCGGTCTTTCGGTTCGGCGTGTTTTAAGCCCTGGGAATATGTATGATTTTCAGCCTATTAAATATTCCGATATGGTCACTTTGACTTCTGGAGGATCGCTTGTTCCAGAACATGCGCCTCCGAGTTCATTAACGTTGTTTTTGCCTATTGATTCAGAAACGTTGCTACCGGACTGGGCGGTGAGCTGGCCGGCTGGTTTAAAGAAAATTCCGTTGATTCATGGCCTCAGAGTTTTTGAAAACTTCTCTGTAGCAGGGCAGGCTACTAAGCTCACCACCGTCGAACTGGAACTGCGACCAGTCTCCGTCAACCCGCTGATCGCCCCGCGTATCAACACCCGCGCCAGTCCCACCCTGGGCGTGGCCGAGTTCATCGACTTCGCCGGCTCCGATATTCGGTACACCGATGGGTCCACCACCGTCGCCCGCCAACCGATCCGCATGAACACGTTGTTCGCCCGTGAGCTGATCAACCGCGCCAATATCGCCCTGGAAAACCTGCTGTCCTGGGAAACCCAGGGCTTGGAAGAGCCGCCCTTGACCCCGCCGGCCGCCACCAACCTGATGGATTTTCACGGCGCCAACGGCAAGTATTTCTGGGAGTTGTTCCTGCACCTGCCGTTCATGGTCAGCCACCGTCTGAACCTGGAGCAGCAGTTCGACGGCGCCGAACAGTGGCTGGGGTTTATCTTCGACCCGGCACGCAAGCGCGACAGCAGTGGCCGCCCTGACTACTGGAACGTACGGCCGTTGATGGCCGATCCGGTGGAGATGGACTACGTCAGCCGTGCCCCCGATGACCCGGACGGCATCGCCAGCAGCCACCCGGTGCGCTACCGCAAGGCGGTGTACCTGCACTACCTGAAAAACCTGCTGGACCGTGGCGATATGGCCTACCGGCAACTGACCCCCGACAGCCTGGGCGAAGCCAAGCTGTGGTACGTCCGGGTGCTGGATCTGCTGGGGCCGCGTCCGGATATCAAGCTGGTGGACCACTGGACGCCGATGACCCTGCAAGCGTTGAGCAACTCCACCAACCTTGAGTTGCGGGCGTTCGAGCAAAAGCTGATCGCCCAGGACCTGCCGCGCGATGACGCTGTCGAGGGTGATGAAGACCTGGCGCTGCCTATTTTTACCGGCCCAGGGTTGTACCTGCGCACCTTCACTCCCGACACCACCTTGAGCGACCTGGACAACGGCCACCTGCGCCTGCCGATTAACCGGCACCTGGTGCAGACCTGGGACATCGCCGAGTCACGCCTGGCCAACCTGCGCAACCACCGCACCCTGGACGGCAAACCCTTGTCGCTGCCGTTGTTCGCGGCACCGCTGAACCCGAAAGATTTGCTTGCGGCCTTCGGCCAGGGCGCGTCGGCGGGTGGGGCGGGGCGGTTGCTGGCCCAAGAGGTGCCGCACTATCGTTTCCAGGTGATGCACAGCCGTGCCATGAGTGCGGTAGACACTCTGATCCAGTTCGGCAATACCCTGTTGTCGTTGATCGAACGTAAAGAGCGGGCGCAGTTCGAGGAGATGCAAGCTCAGCAGGGTTGGGAGTTGGCGCAGTTTGCAATCGACCTGCAAAAGCAGGCGCAGAAGGTCGATCTGGAGCAGAAAAACGCTTTGCTGGCGAGCCGGGCGATGGCTGAGGGGCGCCAGGCGTATTACCGCCGATTGGCCGATGAGGTGGTGAGCGCCGAGGAGGTCAGCGCCGCGTCACTGCATATGGTGGGGCGTGTTGCGGAGGGCGTGGGGGCGTTGGCCGATATAGTCGCCGCAGCGGTGATTATTCCACCTAACGCGATAGGGGGCGGCGGAGGCGGGGTAGGGGGCGTATGCCCCGGTATACCGCCTGTTCCCAGCGCAGGCGCTTTCGGGTTCGCCTCGGCGGGTGGCTGGCGTCTGGAAGGTCTCCCCCAAATGGCGGTGGCGGCTGCAGCGGGGGCGGCGACCATGAGCCATGGTGCGGCCGAAGCATTGGACCGCGTCGAACTGTTACGGCGCCGCCACGAGGAATGGAGGCGTGCCCGCGATCAGGCCACGCTGGAAATCGAGCAGATAGATGCGCAACTGCTGCGCCATGAGGCGCAAAGCCAAGCCACTGCTCTGCATATCAAGCAAGCGGAACAGCGCCGCGACCAGGCAGTGGCCAGTTACGCCTTTTTGGGTAAGCGCTTTAGCAATGCCCAGCTGTATCAGTGGCTCAATGGCCAATTTTCCACCTTTTACTATCAGGCATATGACGCCGCCCTGGCGTTGTGCCTGGCCGCCGAAGCCTGTTGGCAGTTTGAGATTGCCGATTATTCCCGGCGGTTTATCAGGGCCGGTGTGTGGAACGACAGTTATCGCGGGTTGGGGGCGGGCGAGGCGTTGAAGTTGCAGCTGTTGCAAATGGGGTCGGCCTACCTGAGTCGCAACGAGCGCCGCCTGGAGATCACCAAGACCGTGTCGCTCAAGCGTCTCAAAACCCTGGACCCGGACGTCAACAAGGACTGGGAGGCGATTCTCGCGGATCTGTCGAGTCGAGGCGCGGTTGAGTTCGAACTGAGCGCCAAGATGTTCGACGATGATTTCCCTCGACACTTTCTGCGACGGATCCGGCGGGTGGGCGTCACACTGCCGGTGGTTCTTGGGCCGTATGAGAATGTCTGCGCAACCTTGAGCCAAACCTGGAGCGCCGTACAGATGGGCGTGGGGCTCAAGGAAAACCTGCGTGCCGGCCAGCAGATCGCGCTGTCCAGCGGGGTCGATGATGACGGCCGGTTCACGGGGGGCGATGACGGGCGTTACGCCGCGTTTGAGGGCACGGGGGCTATTTCTCGCTGGGAGTTACGTTTTACCGAGCAAGACAGTACGTGGCGCAACCGGCAGATCGCATCGCTGAGCGACATCATTGTGCACGTGAATTATACCGCCAAGGCCGGGCAGGAGTGACCATCATGAACAATGACGAGACACTGACTATCAACAGTCCTTCACTGCCCAAGGGCGGTGGTGCCATTCAGAGCATCGGCAATCACCTGGGTCCGGTTGGCGCCACCGGCGCAGCTTCGTTTGAACTGCCTTTACCTGTCAGCCCCGGACGTGGTTTTGCCCCCGCACTGGCGCTGTATTACAGCAGTACGAGCGGCAACAGCGCCTTTGGGTTTGGTTGGAGCACCGCGGTCAGCGTGATCAGGCGACGCGCCGGCAGGGGGGTGCCCGCCTACACCGAGGCAGATGTGATCCTGGGGCCGCAGGGGGAGCCATGGATGCCAGAGCGCAATCCGGACAACGGTGCATTGATCTCCCGGCCGGTGAATGCCTATAACGGGCTGCCTGTAGGCCCCTACGTTGTTGTGCGCTACTGGCCGCGGGTCGAGGGAGCTTTTGCACGGATCGAGCATTGGTCCGATAGTGCCGACCCCGCCGGTTTCTGGCTCATCCACACGGCCGATGGCAACCTGCACCTGTACGGCAAGACCCACGCTTCGCGGCGTGCCGATCCAGACGCCCCGCAGCGTGTAGGGGAGTGGCTGCTGGATGAAAGCCTGAACCCTCGTGGCGAACATATTGCCTACGAATACAAGGCCGATGGGCAGGCGCCTGCCCAGCGCTACTTGAGCAAGGTGTTGTATGGCAATGAGCACGCAGATGATCAGCTGTACGCCTGGCGCGTTGACGGTTGGCAGAGCGTGCGCTGGCACTTTCAACTGGTGTTCGACTATGGCGAACGTCCTGCTGCCATGGCGTCTTTCTCCGTTGACGACGACAGCCAGGCATGGCCTGGACGCAGCGATCCCTTTTCCAGCTATGCCTACGGTTTTGAACTCAAGACCCGGCAACTGTGCCGCCAGGTGCTGATGTTTCATTACTTCCCGGATGAGCCAAGCCTGGGCCCGGACCCCGTGCTGGTGCGCCGCCTGTTGTTGGAGCATCGGCAAACATCATTGGGGTTCAGCCTCTTGAGTGCGGCCCGTGAACAGGCTTTTGACCCGCTGGGCAGGCTTCTGGATCGGCCGCCGATGGAGTTCAGTTATAACGCTTTCGAACTCAAGCCCGAGCCCCGCAATTACCAGCCCTTCGACAGGATGCCCGGCCTCAATGATGGCAGGCGCTACCAGTTCGTCGACCTGTATGGCGAGGGCCTGCCGGGCATTTTGTACCGTGACGACAAAGCCTGGTACTACCGTGCACCCGTGCGTGCCGCGGACGCCAACCATGCCGACGACGTGGCCTATGACGAATGGCGTGAACTGGAAAAAATTCCGGTAGCCGACACTCAGCAGTCACCGCGTCAGTTTCTAAGCGACCTCACGAGGGACGGGCGCCTCGATTGGATCATGGCCCAACCTGGGTTGTGCGGTTTTTTCAGCTGTAATCCGGATCGCAGCTGGTCGAACTACACGACCCTGGCGGCTTTCCCCAGTGAGTTTTTTCATCCTGAGAGGCAATTGGCGAATCTGATGGGTACCGGTTTGCCTGACCTGGCGATGATCGGCCCGCGTAGCGTGCGCTTGTATGCCAACCGGCGAGCGTCGGGGTTTGCCACGGCCATTCAAGTTCCGCGCGAGCCTGGCGAAGACGATTTGCCGCTGATCAGCAACGCCACCACCGAACTGGTGGCGTTCAGTGATGTGCTGGGCAGCGGGCAGCAGCATTTGATCCGTATCCGTCATAACACCCTGACGTGCTGGCCCAATCTGGGGCGGGGCCGTTTTGGCAAAGGTTTTGAATTCAGTGAGTTACCTTTTGCTTATGAGGCGTTTGAGGCATCACGGGTGTTGCTGGCGGATCTGGATGGTTCCGGGGGCTCGGATCTGATCTATCTGAAGTCCGAGTGCGCGCTGATATTCATGAACCGGTGTGGCAACGGCTTCGACGCCGCCGTCGAGTTACCTTGGCCCGACGGTGTGCTCTACGACCGCTTCTGCCAGGTGAGTATCGCCGACCTGCAAGGGCTGGGCTGTTCCAGCCTGGTAATGACGGTGCCCCATATGTCGCCCAGGCATTGGCGGTATGACTTTGTTGCCGCCAAACCCTATTTGTTAAGCGCAACCAATAACAACCAGGGCGCGGCGGCGGCGGTGGAGTACCGCAGTTCGGCGCAGGAGTGGCTGGATGAAAAACAGCAATTGGTCGCTGACAACCAGCCGGCCGTATGCCTTTTACCGCTCCCCATCCCCGTGGTGAGTGCGCAGGTCCAGTACGACGAAATCACCGGCAATCGGCTGGTGCAACGCTTCGAATACCGCAAGGGCTTTTACGACGGTCAGGCGCGCTCGTTCCGAGGTTTTGCGCTGCTGAAGTCGGTGGACACCGAGGCCGCTGCCGAAGTGGCACGAGAACCAGGCTTTAGCGAACCGGTGCTGCGCAAGACCTGGTTTCATGTCGGGCAACAGGTCGAACAAACCGGCGATGATTACTTCAAGGGCGATCACAAGGCCCATCCATTGGGCGCTACCCTGTTCAGCCACTATCACGAACAGGAGGGTGTCGATCAGCCTGCCGTTCCTGCGGACGCCCAGATCCCGGACATGCTCTATGTGCTGGCAGGGCATGTGTTGCGTGTTGAAACCTACGCGGGTGACAACCTCAGTGACGTTCCCTACGCCGTCGAACAAAACCGCTACCTCATTCGCTTACTGGAGCGGCCGGTGGGCGGTCAATTCGCACCCTACAGGGTGATGCAGGCGCTCACGCTGGAGTCGATTGCCTACCGCTACGAACAGCGAGCCGATGACCCGCAGTGTGAGCACGCAATCAACCTGTGCTGGGATGCCTTCGGCAGCCTGACCCATACCGTCAGGGTCAGTTATGCCCGGCGTTTGACGGCCGAGGATGATCCGGCCTGCCAGGTGGACCCCCGTGAAATCGAACCGCACCAGCGCTGGTGGTGTGACGCCCATGATCAAGCGCAGCAGGCTTATTACCTGAGTGAAAGCCTGGCGCGCTACATCCACCTGACGGACCCGCAAGGCTGGCGCCTGGGCTTGCCTTATTTGCAGCGCGAAAATGCGTTGGTCATAAACAAGGGATCGGGCTCCGGTGGTCTGCAACCCCATTTGATCAGTTATGAAGCCTTTATAGCGCAAACTGCGGATAACCCATTGAACCCTCAGGCCGAGCGCGTACTGGTAGGGCAATCGATACAACGCTATCGGGACCTGTCCGGGGTCAACCCGTTGCCGGACGGGAGTGCCACTTTCGTGGCGCTGGCTGATGAGCAGGAAGTCGCCGAACTGGACGAGAGCGCGCTCACCGCCTATGACCTGTTGCGTGACGATCAAGGCGAGCTGCCGTTCGACCTGGAGCAGAAGCTCTTCGAGGTTGGCTACCACAACATGCCATGGATCTTGTCTGCCGGTGCTGAACAGCAAGGGCCATTGTGGTCGATCAAGCGCGGTTTCAATACCTACGCCGGGCTGGCCGGTTTTTATAACGTACTCAGCGTCCAACAAACCCGCAGCCATGGCGTCACCCAATTGAGCTATGACCCCTATGGGTGCCTGAGCACTGGCGTACGCTTGCCGGACGGCTATGAGATACGTGTCGAGGCGATCGACTATCGCTTCCTGCAACCGGCGCGCATCATCGACCCTAATCAAAACACTCAGGAGGCGCTCTACGGTGCCTTCGGCCAGGTTGTCGCCACCAGTTTCCAAGGTACTGAACGAGGTCAACCCGTTGGCTTTGCGCCACTCACCGACTACCAGCGGCCTGAAGGGGACACGCCGAGCGAGGTCATCGAAGCGCCGGACAGCGCGTTGCAAGGGGCGGCCACCGCGTATTTCGAGGCCCCTTTCAGCTGGATGGGCCGGGTGCCCGCCGCCGACCTGCAAGACCAGGAATGGCTGGACGAGTGCGTGGCCCAAGGCGATTTGCTGCCCAGCGGGTACATTCGCGCACCGGCCCGGCGGCTCTTGCCGTCCGATGTCTTGACGCCGGCGCGGCAACGCTTGCTGGCGTTGATCGCGCGAGCGCAGCGCGAACCTGTGCACACCCTGACCTTGCAGGCTGATCGCTACCCAAATGACCCGCAACGACAGATCCGCATTGCCATCGGCTGTTGGGACGGCTTTGCTCGCGCCTTGCAGAGCAAGCAAAAGGTCGAGCGTGGGTATGCCTATCAGGTGGATGAAGACGGTTCGTTGGTACTGGATGACTCTGGCCGGCCGGTCACGGTGTCGGATGTTCCACGTTGGCGAGTCAGCGAGCGGGTCGAATACAACAATAAGGGGCTGACAGTACGAACGTACCGGCCCTATTTTGCCGATCATTACCGCTACATCAACGACGCCAGCTTCAGGCAACACGGCTACTACGACCGGCAATTCTATGACCCGCTGGGCCGTCCGACGCGCACCGTTCTAGCGAAGGAAGGCTATATGCGCCGCCATACCTACCTGTCCTGGTACAGCATTTATGAGGATGAAAATGATACCTGGGAGGAGGTGAAGGCGACAAAGGACGCGGTGGATAGGGAGGTTCAATGAACAGTAACAGTTTGGCGATGCACCAACATACGCCCACCTTGAATGTTAGCGATCCTCGCGGGCTGACGGTTCGCCAGTTGCGGTACTGGCGCAGCTCGCCCGATCAGCAGGCGCATGCACACATCCATCGCAACGTGTTTGACGCTGTCGGCAGGCTACTGGCCAAGTGGGATCCTCGGCTGTTCCAAGAGGCTGCTGCCCCGGCCAACCTGACCCTGCTCCGTGGATTGTCCGGTGCTGTGTTGTGCACCCGCAGTGTCGATGCGGGTTGGCGCGTCAATCTGTTGGGCGAAACCGGTATGCCGATACACAGTTGGGACGGTCGTGGCACGCGGCGTAGTTGGACGTATGACGATCAATTGCGGCCCTTGGCGGTGTTCGAGCAAGCGGCCGTTGGTGAGGAATCTTGCACGGAACGCATGGTTTACGGCGTGGGAAGTCACGCCTTCGCCGAGCACAACCAATGTGGTCGACTGATCCGCCATGATGATCCGGCCGGGACACACCACTTCAATATGTTTGGTCTCACGGGCGCTGTGCTCGATGAGCGACGGCATTTCCTGCGAGCGCTGGACTCGCCTGACTGGCCGCTGCCCGTGAGTGAACGTGATGTCTTGCTCGAACCGGGAGCGGGTGCTCACAGCGTTTTTCGCTTCAGCGCGTTGGGCGAGTTGTTGGAGCAGACCGATGCTGCGGGCAATCGGCAACTGTTTAACCAAACGGTTGACGGGCTGTTACGCGACGCTTGGCTGCACCTTGAAAGTGCGCCCCAACCCCAGCGCGTAGTCAGTGATATTGACTACAACGCCGAAGGTCAGGTCGAGCGGCAAACTGCTGGCAATGAGGTGGTCAGCCTGTTTGACTACGATCCGAAAAATGCACGCTTGAGGCGCTTGCGAGCCAGGAGAGTCGGTGGCGAACCGCTGCAGGATTTGAACTACGGCTACGACCCGGTGGGCAATATCCTCAGCCTCGAGGACAAGGCCCTGCCGACTCGCTATTTCGCCAACCAGCGTATCGAACCGATCAACCGTTATGTCTATGACAGCCTGTACCAGCTGATCGAAGCCACCGGTTGGGAAGCCGGCACCCAGAACCGGGGGCCTGCCCACCTTGAAGACCCGGCCGCGGTGGCCAATTACCGCCAGACCTATCGTTACGATGCGGGCGGCAATTTGTTGGCGTTGATCCACCATGGCCCGCAACAACATGGCCGCGTGCTGACGGCCGCCAGGCATAGCAACCGCTGCCTGCCTGAACGCAATGGCGTGCCGCCGACCGAAGGCGAAATTGCCGCCGCGTTTGATCAAAACGGCAATCTGCTGACGCTGGAACCCAACCGCATGTTGCGCTGGGATGGACGAAATCAACTGCGGCAGGTCACGCCGGTAGAACGCGAATTCCTGCACGATGATACGGAGCGCTACGTCTATGACGTCGACGGTATGCGCCAGCGCAAGGTGCGCTCAATGCAGACCAATGCCCGTACGGTACTCAGCGAAACCCGGTATTTACCGGGGTTGGAAACGCGCACCGTCGACGGTGAGGTGTTGCATGTCGTCACCGCCCAGGCGGGGCGTGGAACGGTGCAAGTGCTGCATTGGCAGTCTTCCTCACCCCGGCAGCTCGCCAATGACCAGTACCGCTACACCCTGAACGACCACCTCGGTTCCTGCTCGCTGGAGTTGGACAGCGAGGCCCGCGTCGTCAGCCGGGAAACCTACCATCCGTTTGGCACGACAGCATTCCATGAGCGGGGGGATTCGAGCGAGGAGAGTTATCGCACGTTGCGTTATTCGGGCAAGGAATGCGATGCGACAGGGCTTTATTATTATGGGCTCCGGTATTACGTGCCTTGGTTGCAACGATGGTTGAATCCAGACCCCGCCGGTGATATCGATGGACTTAATTTATTTCGAATGGTCAGGAATAACCCTTTGACTTATGTTGATGTCGATGGGCGAATTCCCCATGAGGCACCGTTGGATGCGGTGGGTGAAAACACTGTGCAAAACAGGCTAACCAATGAATATTGGAAAAAAATCCTGTTGGATAAGCAAAAACAATTAACGGGTGAGGGAGCCAAAGGTGTACCTCGGAAAAAAGTGGTTGCAGGGAAAAAGAAGAAAAAAGAAGAAGCGCCAAAAAGAAGGTTGGTTGATATTGTCAAGGAAGTAGCCCCGCCGCTGTTGGAGCGTTTAGTACAGGAAGGCACAAATAGCCCGGAAGTTCTAAGGCTATACAGGGGCATGAAAAATGATCAGGCCGAAGCAATAATGCACTGGGATGTGAACAGTAAGCTCAATGTAGAGATGTTCATAAGAAGTCAGGAGGCGAAGCAACTATCGGCCAGTCAATTAACCTCTCGGCTAGTGAAAGGTAATAATTTGGAAATTATGCCGATCAGTGGTCACTTGGGTGATTTTGATCAGGCCAGGGAATACGCTAAACAACAGGATGAAAGCGTGATGGAATTTACCCTCAAGCCCGGGGCACATGCACTGTTATTTTCCCAAGACTATGTAGCGTTGGCGGCGGGGGGGAAAGGGGCGACGAGTATTCTTCCCCAGATCGCCGCGTTGGATAGTCAAGTTGAATATAAAGTGGCGGCGGGAGGAGAAGGCAATCTGCCGGGATACATTGGTATGAAGTCTGAGAATATAGGCCCCTTTAGCCTCGTCATGGGGCAGTCCGCTCCAACCCATTTGTTATTCCAACTGTTCGTTCAGCACGTGCGCAAGGTCCCAGGGCTCAGTGAGTAAGGTTTGAGGTCTCCTGCACTTATCACCCACGCCAGGCTATTTTCAGGGTGTTTGGTTTGATGGGACCGACCGCAGGGGCGAGCGATGCCGGCAAGGCCCTTACCGTCACCCAAAGCCCAAGAAAAAGCCCCCACCCAACCCACTGCGGATAGGGGACGCAATGGGCTGGGCGAGGGCTTCTTGTACGACTGTTTTACTGCGCGATAGTTTTCACCGACACGCCACGTTCAATTGGCGTCGAGCGACCGTAGATATCTTCAAAGCGCTCGATGTCGTCTTCGCCCAGGTAGCTGCCCGATTGCACTTCGATGATCTCCAACGGGATCTTGCCCGGGTTGCGCAGGCGATGCACCGAGGCGATCGGGATGTAGGTGGACTGGTTCTCGGTGAGCAGGAACACGTTCTCGTCACAGGTGACTTCGGCGGTGCCGCTCACCACGATCCAGTGTTCGGCTCGGTGGTGGTGCATTTGCAGGGACAGGCACGCGCCCGGCTTGACCGAGATGTGCTTGACCTGGAAGCGCCCGCCCATGTCCACCGAGTCGTAGGAGCCCCACGGACGATAGACTTCGCAGTGGTTCTGGGTTTCGCTGCGGCCCTGTTCGTTGAGGGTGTTGACCATCTGCTTGACGCCCTGGACCTTGTCCTTGTGGGCAATCATCATCGCGTCTTTGGTTTCCACCACTACGATGTTGTCCAGGCCGATCACCGAGACCAGTTTGCCGTTGCCATGCACCATGCAGTTGCGGCTGTCCTGGATCACCACGTCGCCTTTGCTCACGTTGCCGTTGGCGTCTTTATCGTTGACCGCCCACAGCGAGGCCCAGCAACCCACGTCGCTCCAGCCGGCGCTCAGGGGTACGACGCAGGCGCGCTGGGTTTTTTCCATCACCGCGTAGTCGATGGAGTTGTCCGGGCAGCAGGCAAAGGTGGCTTCGTCGAAAGTCACGGTGTCGGCGGTCTGTTCGCTACGCTCCAGGGTCAGCACACAGGTGTCGTAGATGTCCGGGTCGTGCTTTTTCAGTTCTTCGAGGAAGCGGCTGGCGCGGAACAGGAACATGCCGCTGTTCCAGAAGTAACCGCCGCTTTTGACGAACTCGACGGCGCGTTTTTCATCGGGCTTTTCCACGAACTGCTGCACGCGGCTCACGCCTTCGGGCAGCAGCGAATCGTTGGTGGACTTGATGTAGCCGTAACCGGTCTCCGGGCGGGTCGCCGGCACACCGAACAGCACCATCTCGCCACGCTCGGCGGCCACGGTGGCCAGGGCCAGGGCGCGTTGCAGGGCTTTCTGGTCGTCGATCACGTGGTCGGCGGGCAGCACCAGCATCAGCTCGTCGCGGCCTTCATTGACCAGCATCATCGCGGTCAGGGCCACAGCCGGTGCGGTGTTGCGGCCGAACGGTTCCATCAGGATGCGTTGGCTTTCCAGCTTGCGCGCGCTCAGCTGCTCGTTAACGATGAAACGATGGTCCTTGTTGCAGACCACGATGGGGGCGTCCATGCCTTCGAACACCAGGCGTTCCAGGGTTTGCTGGAACAGTGTGTGTTCGCCGGTCAGGGCCAGGAATTGCTTGGGGAACTGTTTGCGGGAAAGCGGCCAAAGACGTGAGCCGCTACCACCGGAAAGGATAACTGGAATCATGGGGGTTTCTCCTAAAAGATAGTTGGAAGCTGCAAGCCCCAAGCTGCAAATAACAGCTCTTCACTTGCAGCTTGAAGCGTGTCGCTCATTGCTCACGCGATCAGCGTGTCGACACCGGGCGCTTGACCCACACTGGCGACAGGCTGCTACCGGAACCGGTGACGTACAGCACCGCCGCTTCACCGCGTTCCAACGCAACCGGCTTCACGTCGCCGACTTTCTTGTCGCCGTCATACAACGCCAGGCTCACTTTCACCGGGTTGATTTCACGCTCGCCACGACCTTTGGCGGCCACCGACTTGACCACGTCGGTCTTGCCGTCGGCGGTTTTCAAGGTCAGGGCCTTGTCGCTGAGGTTCTGCACACGTACCAGGGATTTCTGCTTGTTCTTGAACGGCGGTTCTTCGATCAGCTGTGGCTGGCCGCTGCCGCTGTTGACCAGGGTGTAGTAGTGGTCGGCGGCGAGTTTGACCGGTACGGTCTGGCTGCCGACCTTGGCGCTGTAGTCACCGCCTGGCATGAAGCTGAAGTCGCTGCTGGCCAGTGGCGCAACCTCGCTGAGGTTGGTGTTGCCGACAGTGGCGCTGACCTCCTGGTTGCTGGCGTTGTAGATGCGCACAAAGCTCGAACCCTTTGGCGCGGTCGGGCCATAGAGCGCGGCGTCACCACCGGCGAAGGCAGACATCGATACGAAGCTCAAGCCGGCAGCGATAGCCAGAGTCTTGGCGAGACGACGCGGAGTAGTAGTGAAAGTCATGTGAGTTACCTCTCTTTCAGTTTTGCGCCCGGTCGGGCGTCTCGGATTTTTTAAGGGTGTTCTGTGCCATGTTTTGTTGGCGCGAACCGGCTTCTTTAAGCTGCGCAACCCATGCCGGGTCGGCATCACCGATTTCGTTGTTGACGGGCAGATAGCGTTCAGGGAACTCCCAGATCAGCACTTGTGGCGGGCTGTTCTTGAAGTCGTCACTTTTGAGGTAGCTGAGCATCGGCAGGATCGGGCCGTGGCCGTCTTCGGCGTAGCTCACCACGTCGCTGCCCAGGGCTTGCTTGAGGGCGCCGACGAAGTTCCAGTTGGGGTTGGCGCTGTAGCTGGTACCCACCAGGGCCACCGGGGTTTCGCTGTCGCTGAACAGCGCGTCGTCGCCTTTCTCTTCGGCCAGGTGCGTGACGCGTTTTTGCAGCGGCTCCTTGGGCGGCATCAGGTTTTCGAACAGCGGATCCAGCGGCAGGAACAGACGCAGGTCGCCTTTGTGCGGCTCGGTTGTTTCCGCTTCGGTGACAAAGCGCTGCGGCTCGCCGCTCAGCGGGGTCTTGTCGGCAATCGTCTTGGCCAATTGCTTGGCGGCGATTTCCGCACCGTCCGGCGTCCAGTGGGTATCGGTGCGCAGGAACACCTGCTTGCCACCCAGCTTGGCCTGTTGCAGCGGACCGAGCAGGTCAGGGGCAATGATCTTGTCGGCCGCCACACGAGCGTGGAAGTCCTGGTACAGGTTGGCGTGAATGCTCGCCGGTTTCACCTCACCCAGGTGTTCCGGGTACAGGCGCACCTTGGCCGGCACGATCGCCATGACCAACTGAATGCCCTGGGCCTTGAGCTTCTGGCGCACGCCCTCGACCAGCGCGTAGTTGCCTTCAAGGTTCTGGTCTTCGTTGACGGCGGGGTTGAATTCCTCGTCGCTGTACAGCCAGTGATCGCGGCCCAGCACCACGCCAGGGCGGCCTTCATTGAACAGTTTGTAGTCCAGCGCGGCCCAGAGGTTGGTGCCCAATCGCTTGATCGGGAACTCCTCGTCGTAGTGGGTCTCGACGGCCTTGGTCCAGCGACCGTTGAGCACGGTCGCATCGGCGTTGGTGCTGAAACCCATGAAGCTGCGCAGCGACCAGGCACCCAGGGCCAGCAGCACCACCATGAACAGGCTGATATAGAGGACGCGTAATGATCGGGTCATGGTCGGCTCCCTCAGAATTGGAAGTAAAGGAACGGCGAGAAACTCTGCGCCGACAGTTTGAGAATCGACGCCACGAACAGCAGCAGCACCGCAGCGCGCATGGCGTAGCGTGGCCAGTCAGCGGTCCAGTAGGCCGGTTGCACGGCCGCGTCACGGCCCACGGTGAAGCCGGGCTCATGGATGCTGCCTGGAGTGTCGCCGGGTACGGCCTTGATCAGGCTCGGGTCGGCCGGCTTGGTCTTTTCCGCTGGGCGGTTGGTGTAGAAGTCGCGCAGGCCGAAGAACGCCAGGGTGGCGTAGGCCACCACCAGGGTTGCCACTTGCAGGCCGGTGAGGTTGGCGCGGTTGAGCTCCGAGAGCGACCATTCGCCAAAGCTGAACATCGCACCGTACATACGGCCGGCGACGTGCAGGTTCTCGGAGCGGAAGATCACCCAGCCCATCACCACCAGCAGGAAGGTGAAGGCCCAACGCAGCACGTTGAAACTGCGTGGCGCGGTGTTGAGGCCGATGGCTTTTTCAATCGCCAGCCACATGCCGTGCCAGGCACCCCACACGATGTAGGTGATGTTCGCGCCGTGCCACAGGCCACCGAGCAGCATGGTCAGGAACAGGTTGCGGTAAGTGGTCAGCGTGCCTTTACGGTTGCCGCCCAGGGTGATGTACAGGTAGTCACGCAGCCAGGTTGAGAGGCTGATGTGCCAGCGGCGCCAGAACTCGGTGATCGACTGGCTGATATACGGCTGCTTGAAGTTTTCCATGAAGCGGAAACCCATCATCAGGCCCAAACCAATGGCCATGTCGCTGTAGCCGGAGAAGTCGAAGTACAGCTGCGCGGTATAGGCCAGCGCACCCAGCCAGGCGTCGCCGGTGGTGGGGTTCTGCAGGGCGAAGCAATGGTCGGCCACCACCGCCAGGGTATCGGCGATAAAGACCTTCTTGATGAAGCCCTGCATGAACCGCGTGCAGCCCTCGGAGAACTTGTCGAGGGTGTGGGTGCGGTTGTTGAACTGGTCGGCCAGGTCACGGAAACGCAACACCGGGCCGGCGATCAAGTGCGGGAAGATCGCCACGAACGCCGCGAAGTCGATCAGGTTGCGCGTGGCCGGGGTGTCGCCGCGGTACACGTCGATGATGTAGCTGATGGACTCGAAGATGTAGAACGAGATCCCGATCGGCAACAGCACGTGGGTGAGAATGAACGGCTCCAGGCCCGCCGACTTCATCATCACGTTGATGCTGTCGACGCCGAAGTTGGCGTACTTGAAGTAGCCGAGGATGCACAGGTCGACCGCCACGCCGAGCAGCAGCCAGCGTTGGGCCGGCTTGGTGCGCACGCCCGCCGCACCGACCTTGAGGCCGATCCAGTAGTTCCACAGCGTGACGGCGGCGAACAGGGCCAGGAAGTCCACTCGCCACCAGGCGTAGAACACGTAGCTGGCAATCAGCAGCAGCAGGTTGCGGTAGCGTTGCCCGCTCAAGTAGTACAAGCCGAGAAAGATCGGCAAGAACAGAAACAGGAACACATTGGACGAGAAAACCATCCCGATCTCTCCATGTTTAAACCAACAGTCAAGGGCCAATGGCCCCCCCAAACCCCCCCACGGTGTCGGGGGAAGCTTTGATCGTTCCCACGCTCTGCGTGGGAATGCCTCTTGTGACGCGCTGCGTCACGCTTTGGGACGCAGAGCGTCCCGTGCTGCATTCCCACGCAGAGCGTGGGAACGATCAGCGACTAGCTGCCTTTGTTGCCTTTTTCATGCGCTGGGTCGTAGACCTTGGTCAGGTCTCCTCCCAGGCGGAAGGTCTTGAACGGTTGCATCCCGTGCTTGCGTTCGATTACATCCGGAGCGCAGGTGTAGAGGGTGCAGAACGGCTCAAGCCAGGCGTATTTCATGTCCTCCTTGAGGTCTTTCATGTCCTGTTCCTTGCCGTTCTTCTGCTCGAAGATTTCCGGGTCCTTGACCCCGGCCAGCACTTTGTCGCCCAGGCGCTTGAGCGCGCTGTTGTTTTCCTGGCGCAGGTCAACACCGTTGACCAGGGCAAAACTGGCGATCATCGACAGCGGCGGCAGGGCGTAGTTGTGGTACGACAAGGCGCGTTGCTGACGCTTCAACTCATTGGGCAAAAAGCCCTGGTCATCGACCTGGTTGACGCCGACCTTGTATTCCTTGACGGCCCAATCAAACAGGTCGCGACGGTTGGTGGCGATGGACGTGGCCATGACCGACCAGGCGGCCCAGTAGGAATGGTTGTTGGTTTTTTCCAGGGGCAGGTTGTCCCAGTCGCTCACCACCTGATCGGCCAGTTTGTTGAACCAGGCTTCGATCAGTTGGGATTCCTGCTGGTGGTTGGCCAACGGGTGCGAATCGGAGAACTTCAGGCGTACATAGGCCGAGGCCATGCTGCCCAGCGCCCATTTGCGCATGGACTTGCCGGTGTGGTTGAAGTCCTTGGACATCAATGCATCGGCCTTGGCCCACGACACCAGCCAGTTCAGTGTGCATTCGAGCTGCTCGGGGCGGCCGTCGCGCATGAACTGCATCACGCGTTTGCTGGTGTCTTTTTCCAGCTTGGTGATGTCGGCGGTGCTGTCGCGAAAGGCCTTTTCCGACTGCATATTCAGCGTCGAACGGGCCTTGTCGGAGCCTTCGTACTTGCTGCGAAACTGCAGAGGCCCGGTATAGGGCGTCGGCATGGTGTCGCAGTTTTCCTTGAAGTCGCCGGTCTTGAACGCTTCGATCGGTGCGAAATAGCCCTGGGGCGGACGCAAGGGCGCGGCGGCGTTGACCGAGCCGGCAAACATTGCCAGGCCCAGCAGCGTTGGGATCAATAACTTCTGCATAGGTAACCTCATTGCCCGGCAGAGGCGGTCTGTTGACCCCCCGCCGGGAATACGTTGCGTGTGCAAATTTTCGCTTCGACTTTCTGCGCAGCAGCGCCCGCTTCGGGGCCCTGCACTTCCACGGCCAGCAGGTTCTGCGAGGCCCAGTCTTCATCAGTGCGCAGTTCAAAGGCGAAACGCCCGTCTGTATCGGATGTTTCGGGTTTCTCGATCTTGATGTCCTCGTGGCGCCCGTTCATGTACCAGAGGGTGGCTTGCAAGGTTTTCACCGACGGGTCGGCGAAGCGGATATCAACCTGGTGATTGGCATTACGCAGGTCTTTGTTCGAACTGTTGACCAGCAATTCGTTCTTGCCGGGTTTGAGCGTGGCGCTGGCGGACATCTGCGCGGTCTTGCCTTCGCAGCCGTTGTCCAGCAGCGACATCATCTGGCGATAGATGGTTTCCTGGTCCAGGCGGTACAGCGGCGAGAATTCCCAGATCAGGATCTTTGGCGGGGTTTTCTGGAATTCGTCGCTGCCCAGGTATTGCAGCATCGAGCCTTCCAGGCCACCGCCGGGGAAGGCGACGTTGAGGATGTCGGCACCGATTTCCTCTTGCAGGAAGCCGGCGAAGTTGTAGTTCTTGCCACTGTGGCTGGTGCCCACCAGGGTGATCTGCGGGTTGCCCGAATCGCTGAACAGGTCGCCGTCGCCCGCTTCGCCCTTGGGCTCGGTGGTGAACTGGTCCATGTACTGGATCGCGTAGCTGGTGCCGCACAGTTGCCCGGCCATGTTGTGCAGGGTGCCGGTCTTGCCCATGCGCCCGGAGCGCTTGGTTTCGAATTCGCGCTTGGGAATATCGGCGAATTCAGGCAGTTGTTTGACCTTGGCCGCGACGATTTTCGCGGTGCGCTGGGCGCCGTACGGGGTCCAGTGCTGGTCGCCGCGGAAGTAGAAGTCGTGGGCCGGCAATTCGTCCGGCAGTTGCTCGTTGGTCAACGGCGACAGGTCCGGCACCACGTAGCCCATCTTGGCGAAACGGCCGAGCATGGTCTGGTAGTTGCCCAGGGCCTTGTCGAAATCGAACGCGGCTTTTTCCGCAGGGTTGAGCTTGTTGCGGTTCACCAGGCCACGGGTCGGCTGGTAAACCAGCACCAGTTCCACGCCCTTGCTCTTGAACGCATCGTGCAGCTGTTGCAGGCGTTTGTAGCCGGCGGGGCTGGTGTCGAATTCGGTGCGCAAATCTTCCTGGGTCCGGAACAGCCAGTCGCCCTGGGCTTGTACCAGGGTGGTGAAGTTCTGCTGGTAGCGCGTGGTGTAGTTCTTCGCGTCATGGGCGGCCGGGCACAGGCTGCAGCACGGTTCGGCGGTGAAGGTCGGAGCCTTCACTTCGTCGGCGCGCACGCCCTGGCTGGCCGCAAGCAGGCCGAGGGTCAGACCCGAGAGGCTCAGCAGTTTGATCATGTGTGGGTGCATAAGGGTCATCCTCAGTCCTGCATTTCGGTCTGGCGTTCGACAGGGTCGATCAGCACGGCTTTGCGCTGGCGCACCAGCAGGTCGAGAATTTCTTCCTGACGCTCGCCCAGTACGCCGGAGAAGCTGATGCCGCTGGATTTGGTTGGCGCCAGCATCGATACGCGGTACAGCTCGATACTCAACGGCGAGTCGATCGACAGCGGCCCGCTGCCGTTACCCGCCAGCTCACCGCCGACCACGATCAGCGAGACCTTGGCATCGAACGGGTCGAGGGCGATGTCGCGGTCGGTGTCGGTCAGATCCTTGATGTGGCCGTACACGCCGGTCAGGCCGTTGGCCATCGCGGTGTTTTCGTACAGCTTGATGTTCACGCTGTTACGCACGCGGATGCCGTGACGACGGTTGCTGATCACCTTGTTGCCCCACAGCAGGTTGTCGCCACTCTCATAGAGGGTGATGCCGTCGGTGTGGTTGCGGTAGATCTCGTTGTCGACGATCAGGTTGTTCACGCTGTTACGGTCGATCACCAGGCCCGAGAGCTTGTTGTCGTAGCTGCGGTTGTTGAAGATGAAGCTGTCGTTGACCTCACGGGAAATGATGATGCCGTGCTTCTTCTGGGTGCCGTAGACCGTGTTGTCCGCGATGATCAGGCCGTGGGAACGGTCGTGGGGGTCAATGCCGTAGACGATGTTGTCTTTGTAGGTGTTGCCCTTGATCACGAAGCCTTCGGTCTCGTAGCAGTAGAAGCCGTACCACATGTCCGAGAACTCGGAGTCGATGATCCATCCGGTCGGCTCAGAGCGCTTGAGCACCTTGGCCATGTTCGGCGTGTACTGGGAAATACTCACCCCGTACGACTTACTGTTGGCGTAGCCGAAGCTGGCCATCTTGGTCTTGGAAATGTAGGTCTCGGTACCGCCCCAGGCCAGCAGGAACGGGCGGAATTCCTTGGGCGACTTGAACAGTGCCGGGCCATTGGCCTTTTCATCCCAGCCGGTGATCTTGGTGTCATGCACAAACAGTTGGCCGTCGTTGATCAGAAACGAACCGGCTTGCTGGGACAGGCGCAGCTCCTGGGTCTTTTTATCGATGTCGAGGATGCCCTTGCGCCCGACCACGATCGGCAATTTGGCCAGGAACACACCCGGCGAGGTTTCGCTGAAGTACTGCTTGGGCACTTTGCCCAGCAGGTCCTTGAGGTTCATGTAGCCGTCGTCGACGAAGATGGCCTGGGGAATGCCGTGCTGGCGCACCACCCATTCGGCCATCTTGTTATCGCCGCCGATAAAGTCCTTGAGGGCGTCTTCCTGCATCATGCGACGGATGCTGATTTTGCCGGGCTTGGTTCTGACAATTTTCTTTTCCATTGCCGCGGCGGTGTAGCCGGACAGGTCCGGCAGGGCCGGCTTGGCCATTTCCAGTGGCGCGGTCGGCGGGCTGGAAATGGTGTAGGTCTTGGCCTGTTGCAGTTCTTTGGCGATCGTCGGCGCCTTGACCGGCTGCGCGGTATCGGCGAAGGCGGTGGCGTTCGCCATCAGCATCGCGGCTACCAGCAAGCGTCTGCCCGTGAAGGGATGAGCAATCATTGCGCAGGCTCCCATCAGAATTTCCAGATCACGTCGACAAACGCGCGGTGCATGTACGAGTCGACCTGGCTGCCATAGGCATCACCCGGTTTGAACACGCCTGCACGCAAACGCACCAGGGCCGACGGTTCGTCCACCGACTGGCTCAACGCCGCCGGCAACAGGCCTTTCTTGAAGTACTTGGTGACCACCAGGTCCATCTCCTGGCCCAGGTCCTTCTTGCCGTCTTCGAGCGGCAGAGAGGTGCTGGACAGGATCGCGCCGGTCACGTCGTCGGTGTTGTTCTGCACCGCATCGATGCCATTGCTGCCCACCGGCTTGTTGCCGTCGACGCGCCAGAATTTGTGGTACACCAGGCTGGCGTCATAGTCCTCGCGCAGCTGCCAGGAACCGAACAGGCTCATGGACTGCATGTTGTTCATCTCGCCGCGAAACGCTTCGCCGAAGCGATGCACGCGGGACTGGGTGCCGGTCCAGTTCGAACGGTTGCTTTGCAGGCCGTTCTGCTCGTACTCGGCACTGGCGCGGGAATAGGCCGCACCCACTTGCCACTGCGGGTCAAGACGCAGGCGGATACCCAGGTCGGTGGCCCAGCCACTCACATCGTCGCTGCGCTTGGCCGTGGTCGGGCGGGTGCCGTCGGCGTTCAAGGCGTTGACCGTGTCGCGGTCGCCCTTCACCCCGGTGATGCTCGCCCAATAGTTGACGGTGTTGGTGTTGCGCCAGTTATAGGCGTCGCTGTTGGCTTCGATGCCGAGCCAGGTCAGGTCGCCGTTTTCGCGTTTGTCCAGCGAGTCGGTGGCTACGCCCGGTTCCGGGTAGTCGAGCTTGCCGTTGTCATGGGTGTGGTGACCGCGCAGGCCGATCCACTGCCCCGGCGTCCACTGGTAGGCGGCGTCGGCGTAGAGGTGCTGACGGTCCTTGTCCTTGGGCGACAGTTCCTTGAGGTCGGTGCGGTATTCGCTGAAACGTTCGGCGACGCCGACATTGGCCTTGAGCAGGGTGGTGTCGAAGGTCCAGTTCAACGCTTCGATATTGGTGTCGCGCCATTGGCCGTCGTCATTGCGCAGGCGTTGGCGGCCGAGCTTGAGGATTTCGCCGGGGTAGGGCGTAAAACCGCTGTAACCCACCCAGAACTCGCGCATGGCCAAGTAGTTTTTCTTGGTCTTGCGGTCGCTGTTGGTGGTCTGCTGGTTTTCGTCATCGGCCGACTGTTGCAGGGTATCGGTCTCGATGATGTCGCTCGACGCAACCGCCTGACCCATGGCGTAGGCGCTCCAGTTGCCGCTTTCACCGTAGATCCACGGGCGCAGGTCAATACCGACACCGTTGACGTCACCGCCTTTTTGCGTACCCAGGTCACGGTCGTCTTCGGACTGGCCGGTGACTTTCACTTCAAGGCCGAAGTTCTTGGCTTCGGTGAGCGCGGCCAGGGTCGGGCACGACCACAGCAGGGCGAAGGTCAGGCCGATACCGGCCTTGACGAATGGATTGAGCTTCATAGGGATTCCTCGCCGTCGTCTTCTTCATCCAGGGCGTGCAGTTGCAACGTGCTCTGGGCCAGGGTGCCGCGCGCGGCCAGTTCTTGCTGCACCAGGCGTTGGCCCTGTGCACGTTGTTCTGGCGTGAGCGGGGCTTCGAGCTGCGCGGCCAGGTCATTGGCCTCTGGCGTGTCCTGGGCTTTAGCCAATTGGCTGAAGACATAGGCGTTCAATGGGTCGGGCTTGGTGCCCTTGCCTTGGGAAAACAACTGGGCGATGGCAAAGTCCGCGCTGTTCTGGCCGTTGCGCGCAGCGGTCAGCAGGTGGTCCAGGGCCTTTTGTGAGTAGACCTGGCCCAGATAACCACGGCGATATATCTGGCCGAGGTAGTAATCGGCGGCCACTTCGCGGCCCACGGCTTTTTGAAAGTGTGCTTCGGCGGCCTTGGCGTCCGCCGGTACCCACTTGCCTTCGTAGTAGAGCTTGCCCAGGAGCAGTTCGGCGCGCGGCTGGTCGGCGGCGCGGCCGTTGTCCAGGTACTTCATCATCTGGTCGACGTCACCCAGTTCGGGGAAGTCGTAGAGCAGTTGCGCCAGGCTGACCCAGGACGCCGGGTAGCCGGGGGCGATTTTTTCCAGCAGGGCCTGGGCGGTTTTTTCGTCCGGCGTGCCGAGGGTGGCATCGCCGAGTACGCGGGCGACGCTGTCGACACGTTGCGCGGTAACGGTGCCACGGCTGTAGTCGGCCTCCATCTGTTTGAGCAGTTCGGCCTGTTTTTCTGGCTGCTGTTTTTTCTGATAGACCGTGGCCAGCTCGACGTAGCAGATATCGGTGGTATTCAGCGCGGCTTTGCAGATGCGCTCCACGTCATCCAGGTGCTGGTCGTAGGTGCCCTGGGTGCGATACAGCAGCACCTGGGCCAGACCGGCTTCCGGGTAACCCGCCGCCTGCCATTGGCTGATCTGCTGCTGGGCATTCACGTTGGGGAAACTGTGTGGGTATTGCAGGTACAGCATCGCCAGCGGGATCAGGGTATTGCCTTCGCCATTGGCAAAGGCTTTTTTCAACAGGCCTTCGGCTTCATGCTGCTCGGCTTCGGTGGAGCCCGGCTTGGCCACCAGCAGGCGACCCAGGCGAGCCTGGGCGCGCGGCGAGGTATCGGCCGCTGCACGGTAAGTGGCTTCGGCCTGTTTGATTTGCGCCGGATCGCGGGTGCCTACCTGGATATCGGCCAGGCCAACCTGGGCCTCGCTGTAACCCAGCTCTGCCAGTTGCTGGTAATTCTGCTGCGCGGTGACGGTATCGCCACGCTTGAGCGCTTCATTGGCCAGGCGTTGGTCGGGCAGACCGGCGCAACCGGCGAGGGCGATGGCCAGCACCAGGGGCACCGGCAGGGTTCGAAGGGCGCTCATGATTAAAGACCCGCAGCCATGGCTTTATCGATCAGCCAGTTCAGCGATGGGCCACGGTCGCTGGTCACTTCCACCGGGCGGCCGGCATAGGTGCTGTCCAGCGGGGCGTCTGGCTTGATCTGCACGCGGATGTCGGAGGACAGGTCGGCGCTGTTCAGGCTGGTGCTGCTGACGATGGTGCCGGTACGTACTTGTTCTTCGTCGGCGACCTGGAAGCTCACTGGAGTACCGGGGCGCACGTCGCCGAACTGGCGATAGGAGAAGCGTGCTTCCACATTGGCCAGGCTGCCGCGTGGTACCAGTTGGAAGATCACGTCACCTTTGCTGGCGTACTGGCCGTCGGCGACCAGTTGCCGGGCGACTACGCAGTCGCAAGGGGAGGTCAGGGTGCCAGTCATTTGTTTGCCGAACAGCTCTTCGACCTTGGCCGGTTGCAGTTGGTCTTCATCCAGATGGCCCTTGAGCACATCCAGCATGCTGGTGCTGAAGGTCGCCAGTGGCGCGCCTTTGGCTGCAACCAAGTCACCTTTGAGCAGGCTTTGCACGGTGCCGTCGCGCGGCATGGTCACGTTCATGCCAGGCACGCTCACCAGGCCGGCCTGGGCGTGGCTGACGAAGTACATGCCGTATACCGACTTGAAGACAAAACCGAACGCCGCCAGGCCGACCAGAAAGATCGCCAGGCTGAACGTCACGGCGCGCAGGCGGCCGAAGGCGCTCATGTTGCTGCCGCCGTCCTTGACCTTGCGTGCCTTGGTGAAGTTGTCACGTTGCAGGGTGGCCAGTACGTCGCCCATGGTCACGATGTCACCGGACAAGTGTGAGGTGATCAGGTGGCGCAGGGTGGAAATATCCTGGGCGTCGAGGTTCTGGAACTGGCAACCGGTGCGGCCGGTCTGGCGGTCGTAGGAGCGGATCTGCAGCTCCACGTCCATGGCCAGGCCGAGGTTATCGATGACAAATTGCAGGCGGCCTTTGTGCACTTCGCCCACCACCAGCGGTTGGGTGGCGGTGAACGCCAGGCCACCGGCGGACAGGTCGATCACCCGTGCTTCGGTCTGGGTACGGTCGGTGTTGAAGAAACGCAGCTTGGCCGGGATTTTGACCCGGGCGTGTTGGCGCTGGGCTTCGGATTCGTGGACAACGTTGGCGTTTACTCGGCTGTTCATAATATTTTAGTTCCTAGTTAATTCAGGCTTGGCAGGGTCAGACCATCATCAGCAACACGGCAACGAAGATGCTGCCGGCGGAGAAGGTCATGGTCCGAGACGACCAGGTGTTGAACCAACGTTGAAAGCTGGCCAAATCGCGGGTCAGTTTGGTGTCCTGGCGGGTCCAGGACTGTTGATCAAGGCGGAAGAACACGTAGATCTTCACCAACGCGCCCATGATCTGGTTGTAATAGAGAATCACCGGGTAAGCCGGGCCGATCTTGTGGCCGGAGCACGACAGCAGCAGGGTCAGGATCAGGCGGGTGATGCCGATCCACAGCAGGTAGGCGAGGATGAACGCGCCGCCGTACTTGACGGTGGCGATGATCGCCACGGTCAGGCCGAGCAGGGAGGTCCACATCGACACACGCTGGTCGAACAACACGATGCTGGTGAACAGGCCCAACCGACGCACACCCAGGCCCAGGGCTCGGGAGTTCTGGCGCAGGTTGTTGCCGTACCAGCGGAACATCAGCTTGCGGCTGGCCTTGATAAAGCTCTTTTCCGGCGGGTGTTCCACGGTGTTGATCGCGGCGTCCGGCACGTAGAAGGTGTCGTAGCCCAGGCGCATCAGGCTGAACCAGCTGGACTTGTCATCGCCGGTGAGGAACTTGAAGCGGCCCAGGCGCCAGTGTTGCAACGAGTCACTTTCCACGTCGGCGATAAAGCCGGGGTCGGTCACTACGCTGGCGCGGAACACCGACATGCGACCGGTCATGGTCAGCACGCGCTTGGACAGGGCCATGGAGCACATGTTGATGTGGCGTTGGGCGAAGCGCAGCTTGTGCCACTCGCTCATGATGTAGCCGCCGCGCACTTCGCAGAATTCGTTGGTGGTCAGGCCGCCGACATTGCCGAACAGCTGGAACCACGGCACGGTCTTGCGCACTACGCCTTCGGCGAGCACGGTGTCGCCGTCGATCACGGCAACCACGGCGCGGTCATCCGGCAGGTGGCGGGAAATGGCGCGGAAACCGAAGGCCAGGCCGTCGCGCTTGCCGGTACCGGCGATGCGCACGAAGTCGAGCTTCACGTGGTCCGGCGGGTTCATGCGTTCCCACAGGCTCTTCACCAGCAGCTCATCGGACATTTCCACCAGCGAGCAGACCACGGTGGTGGGGAAACCGCACTCGATGGCTTCGCGGATCACCGAGCTGTAGACCTGCGCGGTGGTCAGCGCATCGATGCGGAAACTGGTGACCATCAGGAACACGTGGGACGGGTCGGCGGCCTTGCCCAGCTTGCGCACTTTGCGCCGCAGGTGGGGGTAGACCACGTACAAGAACAGCATGCCGCGAAAGAAATGCGTAGCACCCATCGAGTAGCGCCAGATACCGACGGCGCCAATCAGGAAAATAAAATTCTTCGACTCGGAGTCGAAGGTGCTGGCTGGCAGAGCCAGAGCTAGAAGCGCTAAGAGCCCCAGAAATAGTAGCCAGCCAGTCGCTTGGTTTAGCCTTTGCATATTGGTGTCCGTCACGGGGGAGTAGGGCCACAAGCGGCAAGCTACAAGCTGAAAAGCGAGCGCTTCCAACTTGCCGCTTGCCGCTTAAAACGTACCGCTGCTCCTTACCAACAAATGCCTTCGGTACGACCCGTCGTGCAGGTGGCCTTGGACATGAAGCCCACCAGGTCGATCACTTGCTTGCCGTGCGGAGCGTTCTGCGCCAGGGCGCGGAATTTCTCGTCACGGTTGCCCAGGATGATCACGTCGGAGTTGTTGATCACGTCGTCGAAGTCCGAGTTGAGCAGGGACGACACGTGCGGGATCTTGCCTTCGATGTAGTCCTTGTTCGCACCGTGTACACGGGCGTATTCGACGTTGCTGTCGTAGATGCTCAGGTCGTAGCCCTTGCCGATCAGCATTTCCGCCAGCTCGACCAGCGGGCTTTCGCGCAGGTCATCGGTACCGGCCTTGAAGCTCAGGCCCAGCAGGGCAACTTTGCGTTTGTCGTGGCTGGAGACGATGTCGAAGGCGTTCTGTACCTGGGACTCGTTGCTGCGCATCAGCGAGTTGAGCAGCGGTGCTTCCACGTCCAGGGAGCTGGCGCGGTAGGTCAGGGCACGCACGTCCTTTGGCAGGCACGAGCCGCCGAACGCGAAGCCTGGGCGCATGTAGTACTGGGACAGGTTGAGGGTCTTGTCCTGGCAGACCACTTCCATCACTTCGCGACCGTCGACACCGACGGCCTTGGCGATGTTGCCGATCTCGTTGGCGAAGGTCACCTTGGTGGCGTGCCACACGTTGCAGGTGTACTTGATCATCTCGGCAACGGCGATGTCCTTGCGGATGATCGGCGCGTCGAGTTCTTCGTACAGCGACTGCAGAACATCGCCGGAGGCTTTGTCGAACTCGCCGATGACGGTCATCGGTGGCAGGTCGTAGTCGGCAATGGCGGTGGATTCGCGCAGGAATTCCGGGTTGACGGCGACACCGAAGTCGACGCCGGCTTTCTTGCCGGAGCAGTCTTCGAGGATCGGGATCACCACATTGGCCACGGTGCCCGGCAATACGGTGCTGCGCACCACGATGGTGTGGCGGGTGGTCTTGTCACGCAGGACAAAACCGATCTCGCGGCATACCGCTTCGATGTAGTTGAGTTCCAGGTCGCCGTTTTTCTTGCTTGGCGTGCCAACGCAGATCATCGACAGGTCGGTATCACGGATGGCTTCGGCAAAGTTGGTCGTGCCGCGCAGTCGACCGGTTGCGATGCCTTGGCTCAACAGTTCGCCCAGACCCGGTTCAACGATTGGCGATTTGCCTGCGTTGATCAGGTCGATCTTTTCCTTGGAGATGTCTACGCCGACCACTTCGTGGCCACGGGCAGACAGGCAACCGGCACACACTGCGCCAACGTAACCCAAACCAAATATGCTGATGCGCATCGCAATTACCTCTTTGTCATTGAAGACGGTATTAAAATCATGCCAGTAAATGGCCGGAGTTCATGTTTGCAAACGTCACAAGTGCCGCGAAAGTTGGGCGAATAGACGCCGACTTACCGCGTGCAGGCATGTTGAATAACGAGTGACTAATTATTGCACTCAAGTTGTGCGAAACTTGGCCTTGTTGTTGGGGCCTGCCCTCAAATGCAGCCAGCCTTCCAGGGAGAAGGACCTGGCGTCAGTGCCGCAGGGCCTCGATACAGGCTTAAAGCCTTTTTATATCAATGCCTTGGGTTGTCTCACTGACCCATTGGGGTTAGCACGGCCTTGGCCTTATAGTTTGTGGCAATGGATCCTTATCGCCGCTCTCAACTAATCGATGTGTTATATGACCACTGAGTCAAAGTTCAATGTGAAAACTTCGCTACTTCCGTTGGTCGCTCATGTAAGTCATCTCCTACAGAATCAGGGAATTTCGTTACCGGTGGTATGAGCGGTGCTTTAGGATGAAGTTCCGGGCCGCTCATCCTGTTTCCTGAAATTTCTTGAAATATGAGCAAAGATGGCACTAGTACTATATTGATAGCACTTGCTATTTGGGGCAGTAGTTATGGGGAGTTGCGGCGCAGAGATAGTTTTGTGCCACTAGTGTTTTAAAAAAAAGGTGCCACTACGAAAAAAAATGATGAATGTCGAGTGAAGAATTGTTAAAGATTTGGGTTGAGGTTTTTTTGGCGTCATAAAAATGACGTTCCGCGGGTTGGAATGCAGATAAAAATGTGGGAGCTGGCAAGCCAGCCCCCACATTTGAGCATCAGTGCTCTCGGGAGCCTTATTCCGGTGCGTGATCGCGCAAAAACACCAGGTTGTCCGGCTTGGACTGCTCCGCATTGAAGCGATAACCCTGCACGTCGAACTGTTTGAGCCGGGCAGGATCGTTGATGCGTTCTTCGATCACGAAACGGCTCATCATGCCGCGGGCCTTTTTCGCGTAGAAACTGATGATCTTGTACTGGCCGTTTTTCAGGTCCTTGAACTCGGTATTGATGATCCGCGCGTTCAGGGCCGTGCGCTTGACTGCCGAGAAGTACTCGTTGGAGGCGAGGTTGAGCAGCAGGTCATCGCCTTGTTCGGCCAGCGCTTCGTTGAGCCACTCGCTGATGCGCGTGCCCCAGAAGGCGTACAGGTCCTTGCCACGGGCGTTGGCCAGCTTGGTGCCCATCTCCAGGCGATACGGCATCATCAGGTCCAGGGGGCGCAGCAGGCCATAGAGGCCCGAGAGCATGCGCAGGTGGTCCTGGGCGTAGCTGAAGTCGGCGTCGCTGAAGGTCTCGGCGTTGAGCCCGGTGTACACATCGCCCTTGAAGGCGAGCAGGGCCTGCTTGGCATTTTCTGGCGTGAAGGCCGGGGTCCAACTGCCGAAACGTGCGGCGTTGAGGCCGCCGATCTTGTCGGATACGTGCATCAGCTCGCTGATTTGCGCCGGGCTCAGTTCGCGCAGCTGCTCGATCAGCGCCTGGGAGTGGTCCAGGTATTGCGGTTGGGTGAAGCGCGCAGTGACCGGCTTTGACTCGAAGTCGAGGGTCTTGGCGGGGGAAATCACCATCAGCATGAAGTCGTCTCCTGTAATCGTGGGCGCGATTCTAGGGGCTGAGGCGTTTTGACTCCACCTATGATGGCGATAGGCGCGATCCGCTATAGTGGCCGACGACTCTGGAGAGGGAGACCCTGTGTGCGAATAGCGCTTTTATTCTCGGCTTGCCTGTTATGCCTGGGCGCCCACGCGGCGCCGGTGGATGTGGCCAGCCTCGACCGCGGCACCTGGCCCGAGAAACTCAGCAGCCCGGCGCTGTTCGATGTGGCCTCGCGCGCGGAAATCCTGATGTTCGCGCGCAGCCTCATCGCCAGCGAGGCCCTGGACGAAGCCGCGCTCAAGCAGCGCCTGGGCTTGAAGATCATCAACCTGGCGGCTATCGACGACCTGCGCCGCCAGCTCTGGCAACGCCTGCTGGAGAACTATACGTTCGCTCAGCAAAGCTGCGAGGAGGATGCTTCGTTCTGCTACCTGGTGGAAAACATGGACGACCTGCGCGAGCAGGCCGGCAAGTTCGAGGTCGGCGCAGACTCCTTCTATATAGGCTGGGCCGCCCCCAGCCATGCATTCCATGAGCGTTATCTGGACGAGCTGTTGCGCAAGGCCGCGCTGTTCCCACAGATCAGCAGTGAAGTCGCGCGGTTTGGCGACCATGAGCGCAATGGCGATGAATTCAACGATCGTCTATTCCTGCTCACCTTCGATGGCGGCCCGGCACCGGTGAGCGGAAATACCGACTGGCTCGCCGACTACCTGCGCAAGCAGAAGATGAACGCGACCTTCTTTGTGCTTGGCAGCGGCCTGCAAACCCGTGTGGAACGCAGTTCCGCCGCCGAGGTGGAAGCGTTGTACCAAGGCCAGTGTGTCGGCACCCAGGGCTGGCAGTATCGCTCCCACAGCCATTGGGTGGACTGGCAAAGCTCCATCACTCGCAGCGCCGCGCTGGTGCAGAACCTGATGCCCGAGAACTACGTACCGCTGTTCCGCCCGCCCTATGGCCAGCGTCGTGCGGACAGCCAGGGGTTCTTCCAGTCTCAGGGGTTGCAGGTGGCGTTGTGGGACATCGATTCCCAGGACGAGCCGGGCAAGCTCAAGGCCGATGAGTCGGCGCAGCGGGTGCTCACACTGATGTTGTTGTGGCGCAAAGGGGTGATTGTGTTTCACGACACCCAGGACAAGGCGCGGGTCGCGTTGCCGCTGTTGTTACAGGCAACGGCGCAGAGTGGCCTGGGGTGGCAGGACTGCCGGGAAGCTTTTCGTTAAAAACGATGAAATGCCCGGCCCTGTTGGGTTCAGGACAATTATGGGGCAATTTTGTGCGACATTTCGATGCAGGCGGACTTCCGACTTTAACGGTGCAGGTGGCACTCGGCTAGTGCTATTCGTCATCCTGAAAAATAAACTTCAAAAAAGCGTCAAAGTGCTTTTTCCTGTCATGGGTTTTGCGGTATTACGAAGTCAGACCGCCGAAACCTGCAACACAGGTGGCGTCTTCCAAGACTCCTCATGTGGGCACTGCGCTTGACGTCACTTAAGGTGCAGTCGGTGGTCGAATCGAGGCGCAGCACTGTCGTGGTATTGCGTCGAATGGCTCCCACAAAGGTGACCGAGTATGGATGATCATGGACGTAACCCTTCTTCCGACCAGCCAATCCTTTATGTGCTTGATACCAACGTATTGATCCACGATCCAAACGCACTGCTCAATTTCGAAGAACACCACGTCGCCATCCCGATGATCGTGCTTGAGGAGCTCGACAAACTCAAAAGCGGGCACCACAGCGTCGCCGCCGAATGCCGCCAGGCCATCCGCCTGATCGACAAGACCCTGGGCGAAGCCTCGCCCGAGGACGTTGAAGTCGGCGTGCCGATCCAGCGTGGCAAGAGCGGGCCCAAGGGCTTGCTGTCGATTCTGATGAGCAAGCGCAGCGAGCCCAACAGCCTGCTGCCGGAAAACCTGAACGACAACAAAATCATCAACCAATTGATCGACCTGCATGCTCGCGACAAGGATCTGCGCGTGGTGCTGGTGACCAAAGACATCAATATGCGCCTCAAGGCCCGAGCATGTGGGATCGCGGCCGAGGACTACAGCACCGACCAACTGGTCGACGACGTGTCGATGCTGTCCCGTGGTTATCACATGATGACCGGCTCGTTCTGGGACCGCGTAAGCAAGGTCGAAACCCGTCAGGATCACGGCCGCACCTGGCACCAGGTGCAACTGATCGATAACCTGCCGGCCGTGCATATCAATGAGTTCATCGTCGACGAACAGGGCTTCGTGGGCTGGATCAAGGAGATCCAGGTCGACAAGCTGCTGATCCTCGACCTGCATCAGGAACCCCTGTTGCACCAGGAAGCCTGGGGCCTGAAACCGCGTGACATCTACCAGAGCCTGGCGTTGTATGCGCTGCTCGACCCGGACATCCACCTGGTCAACCTGACCGGCGCCGCAGGCTCGGGGAAAACCATCCTCGCCCTGGCCGCTGCCATCGAGCAGACCATGGTGACCAAGCGCTATCGCCGTATCATCGCCACCCGCAGCGTGCAGGGCCTGGACCAGGAAATCGGCTTTTTGCCCGGCACCGAAGCGGAAAAAATGGAGCCGTGGCTGGGGGCGATCACCGACAACCTCGAAGCCTTGCACATGGATGACGAAAACACCCATGGCAGCGTCGACTACATCCTCAGCAAAGTGCCGTTGCAGTTCAAATCCCTCAACTACATCCGAGGTCGCAGCTTCCAGCAGAGTCTGATTCTGATCGATGAATGCCAGAACCTCACCCCGCACCAGATGAAAACCATCATCACCCGTGCCGGCGCCGGTTCCAAAGTGGTGTGCCTGGGCAACCTGGCGCAGATCGATACCCCTTACCTGTCCGCGACCAGCTCCGGGCTGACTTACCTGACGGAACGCTTCAAGGACTTCCCGAACGGCGTGCATATCGCGCTGCAGGGCGTGCCTCGTTCGATTCTGGCCGAGTACGCCGAATCTCACCTGTAAACGTGTAGGAGCGAGCTTGCTCGCGAAGAACCTGAGAACGCCGCGTTCAATCAGCATGCACGCGGTGGTCTTGAGTTTTTCGTGAGCAAGCTCACTCCTACAGGGTTTACAATCGCTGCTCCTGATCAGGAGTATCGCTGTGCTGACTCATCTCGATTCCCAAGGTCGCGCCCATATGGTCGACGTCACCGACAAGTCCGCGACGTTCCGTGAGGCGGTGGCCGAAGCGCGGGTGCGCATGTTGCCCGAAACCCTGCAAATGATTGTCGACGGCGCCCATCCCAAGGGCGACGTGTTTGCCGTGGCCCGCATTGCCGGGATCCAGGCTGCGAAAAAAACCAGTGATCTGATTCCCCTGTGCCATCCGCTGATGTTGACGGGGGTCAAGGTCGAGCTCAGCGCCGAGGGTGAGAATGCGGTGCATATCGTGGCGCGCTGCAAGCTGTCCGGGCAGACTGGCGTGGAGATGGAAGCGTTGACCGCCGCCAGTGTCGCGGCGTTGACGATCTACGACATGTGCAAGGCGGTGGATCGCGGCATGACCATCGAAACCATTCGCCTGCTGGAAAAGCTCGGCGGTAAGAGCGGGCATTTCAAGGCGGACCAGGCATGAGCATCCACGTATTGTTTTTTGCGCGTTACGCCGAAGCGGTGGGCTTCGACTCGTTGGAGATGGAAGGCGAGTTTGCCACCGTGGATGCCGTGCGCCTGGCGTTGGCCAGCGACCCCGAGTTTGCCGTACTCAACGAGGCGAGCCTGATGTGTGCGCGCAACGAGGAGCTATGCGATCTCAATGAGCCGGTGCAGGCCGGTGATGAAGTCGCGTTCTTCCCGCCCGTGACCGGAGGCTGAACATGGCGATTCGTGTACAGGTCGAGGCCTTTGACCCCGGCGCGCAAGTCAACGCCATGCACGCCGCGAATGTGGGCGTGGGCGCGGTGGTGAGTTTTGTCGGCTATGTGCGCGATTTCAACGACGGCCGCGATGTGTCCGGGATGTTCCTCGAACACTATCCGGGCATGACCGAAAAAGCTCTGGCCAAGATCACGGTGGAAGCCGAACAGCGCTGGCCATTACTCAAGCTGGAGGTGCTGCACCGCGTCGGTGCCCTGGAGCCAGGTGAGCCCATCGTGTTTGTCGCGGCTGCCAGCGCCCATCGCCAGGCGGCATTCGATGCTTGTGCGTTTGTGATGGACTACTTGAAGACCCGTGCGCCGTTCTGGAAGAAGGAAAACACCAGTGAGGGCGCGCGCTGGGTGGAAGGGCGGGACAGCGACCACGCTGCAGCGGATCGCTGGAAATAACCAGCCGAACACAGAAGCAAGCCCCCTCCCAAATTTTTATCGCATTCAGCTTATGGGCGTTTGCGTTCTACAGCCCGCAGCAAGTGCGTCGGCGGTGTCTCGCAGCTGATCTTGCGCCCCAGCAAGGTCTCGATCGACGGCAACTGATACGAGTCATCCTCCCCGGCAAAGCTGATCGACACTCCCGCAGCTCCCGCGCGACCGGTACGGCCAATACGGTGCACGTAGTCATCCGGCACTTCCGGCAGGGTGAAGTTGATCACGTGGCTGATGCCGTCGATGTGAATCCCGCGCCCGGCCACGTCGGTGGCCACCAGCACGCGAATCTTGCCTTCGCGAAAGCCTTCCAGGGTCTTGATGCGTTTGTGCTGCGGCACGTCGCCCGAGAGTTGCGCGGCGTTGACGCCATCGCGCACCAGGCGCTCTTCGATGCGGCGCACTTCGTCCTTGCGGTTGGCGAACACCATTACGCGTTCCCAGCCGTTGTCATTGACCAGGTTGTAGAGCAGCTTGTACTTGTCAGCGCCAGCGACGGCATAGATGTGCTGTTCGACGTTTTCGCTGGCGACGTTCAACGCCTCGATCTCGACGATGGACGGGTCGGTGGTCCACTGTTTGGCCAGGTTCATCACGTCTTCGGTGAAGGTCGCGGAGAACAGCAGGGTCTGACGCTCGGCCTTTGGCGGGGTCTGGCGAATGATCTGGCGCACCTGCGGGATAAAGCCCATGTCGAGCATGCGGTCGGCTTCGTCCAGCACCATCACTTCGACCATGTCCAGGTGCACGTCGCCGCGCTGGTTGAAGTCCAGCAGGCGGCCCGGGGTGGCCACCAGGATGTCGCAGTGACGGGCTTCGAGGTGCTTGAGTTGCTTGTCGAAGTCCATGCCGCCGACGAACGTCATGACGTTGAGGCCGGTGTACTTGGTCAGGTCGGCGGCGTCCTTGGCGATCTGCACCACCAGTTCCCGGGTGGGGGCAATGATCAGCGCGCGCGGTTCACCCATATAGCGTTCTTTGGGCGGCGGCGTTTGCAGCAACTGGGTGATGATCGAGATCAGGAACGCGGCGGTCTTGCCGGTGCCGGTCTGGGCGCGGCCGATGGCATCCTTGCCCGCCAGGGTAAAGCCCAGCACCTGCGCCTGGATCGGCGTGCAGTAAGGGAAGCCCAGGTCCTGGATGGCGTGCATCAGTTCCGGGGCCAGTTTGAAGTCATGGAAACGGGTCTTGCCTTCCTGGGGTTCGACGACGAAGTCTTCGAGTTTCCAGGGAATCACCACGGGTTTGGGCGCGCGTTCGCGGCGAGGCGCTTTGGGCTGAGGGGCGGGTGCGGCCTCGACCACGGCAGCCGGTGCCTGTTCAGGCGGTGTCACCGTCGGCTTCTTCGGCTGGGCGACAGGTGCGGTGCGGCCGGGCTGTTGACCGTCATTGCGGCTGCCGGTTGTCGACACAGGAGCACTGGGAACAGGCGCGAGCGGCTCAGCCTCGCTTTTGCCGAACATCTTCTTGAGTGCTTTGAGCACGGTGATCTCATTAATTGGTTAAGGAATGTACGCCGGCCAGTGTAATGCAAGAATCGGGCGCGGCGTAGTGCGTCTGTCATACGGCTACATAAACGCGGGTTTCAGCGCAGGCGTTCGCTCAACCAGGTGCCGATATCGTGTATCTCTTGGGGTAACACTTCGTGGCCCATTGGGTATTCCTGCCATGTCACGGTGACACCACGGTGTTTCAAGTGCTCATAAGCACTGCGCCCCATGGCGTTCTGCACCACCTCGTCGTACTGGCCGTGCAGGCACAGGGCGGGAATGCGCTGTTGGCTGGCGGATAATTCCAGCGCATCGTCAAAGGTGGGCGCGTAGGTAGAGAGGGCAATAACGCCACCCAAGGCACCTTGCCATTTCTTGAATGCCGTGTGGAAAACCACCGCGCCGCCTTGGGAAAAACCCGCGAGGAAAATTCTTGAGGCGTCTATTCCGCTGCTTTTCTGCTCCTTGATCAGGCCAGTGAGCATTTTTGCCGACTCTTCCAGCTCTTCCAGGCTGATGGAGCGGGCCGGGCTCATCGCCTTGATGTCGTACCAGCTGGGCATCTCGTAGCCGCCATTGATGGTCACCGGGCGGGTGGGTGCCTGGGGTAAAACGAAGCGCGTGCTCAGTAGCGTTTTCTGCAGTGCTTCGGCCACCGGCAGGAAGTCGTAACGATCGGCACCCAGGCCATGCAACCAGATTACGCAGGCGTCCGCGGACTTGGCGGGCTGAAGAATCAAGGGGTCGGTCATGTTTGCTCCATAAGTGTGCGCGCGCTCCGATTGAGTGCGATGTAACGGTGCGCGACAGGTTGATCTGTTAAGAGAATGTCGCAAGGTTGACTCTTTTTCTATTGACCACAGGCTGAATCGACTCAGCCGCCACTCTGGTACGGGCCTTGCTACGTGTAGGTCGATGTCAGAACTATCCTCAAGACGGTAACACTATCAGTGACTGCCGCTTGTGGGATAGCCGCTGGAATTACCGCGACAGCCTCATGCCGCTTGACCCTAAAAAAAGCCAACACGGGTCGATATCGCCTCATAAGGGTGCGCTGAGGTTCGAGCTCCGACACAACAAGAGCAACTGGAGGTTTGAATGAAGGTATTGAAATCCACCCTGGCCATCGTTTCCGCGGCCGCTGTATTGGGTGTCAGTGGTTTTGCCCAAGCCGGCGCCACCCTGGACGCCGTGCAGAAGAAAGGCTTTGTGCAATGTGGCGTGAGTGACGGCTTGCCGGGTTTCTCGGTACCGGATGCTACCGGCAAGATCCTCGGGATCGACGCTGACGTTTGCCGTGCCGTGGCCGCAGCTGTTTTCGGCGATGCGACCAAGGTCAAGTTCAGCCAGTTGAACGCCAAGGAGCGTTTCACCGCGCTTCAATCCGGTGAAGTCGACATCCTCTCCCGTAACACCACCATGACCAGCTCCCGCGACGCGGGCATGGGCCTGAAATTCCCAGGTTTCATTACCTACTATGACGGCATCGGCTTCCTGGTAAACAAAAAGCTGGGCGTCAAGAGCGCCAAGGAACTGGACGGTGCAACCATCTGCATCCAGGCCGGTACCACGACTGAGCTGAACGTTTCCGACTACTTCCGTGGCAACGGTCTGAAATACACCCCGATCACTTTCGATACGTCCGATGAAAGCGCCAAGTCGCTGGAATCCGGTCGTTGCGACGTGTTGACCTCCGACAAATCCCAACTGTTTGCCCAGCGCAGCAAGCTGGCAACGCCTACGGACTACGTGGTTCTGCCGGAAACCATTTCCAAGGAACCGCTGGGCCCGGTCGTGCGTAATGGCGACGACGAGTGGCTGGCCATCGTGCGCTGGGTTGGCTACGCAATGCTCAACGCTGAAGAGGCGGGTATCACCTCGAAAAACGTTGAAGCTGAAGCCAAGTCCACCAAGAACCCGGACGTTGCCCGTCTGCTCGGTGCTGACGGCGAATACGGCAAAGACCTGAAAGTGAAGAAAGACTGGGTCGTACAGATCGTCAAGCAAGTGGGTAACTACGGCGAAGTGTTCGAGCGCAACCTCGGCAAGAGCACTCCGCTGGAAATCGACCGTGGCCTGAACGCGCTGTGGAACAACGGCGGCATTCAATACGCACCGCCTGTGCGCTGATCGCTGATGGTTCTGTCACCCGGTGGGCCAACCGCCGGGTGATGTTCTGTTCCATTCTTTCCGGGGCACTTCATGCAAAATCAAATCGGCGCACCAAAGCAGAAGCTCAGCTTCAGCGATCCTAAAGTGCGTGCGTGGCTCTTCCAGATCATCACGATTGTGGCGGTGGTCTCGCTGGGCTGGTACCTCTTCAACAATACCCAAACCAACCTTCAACACCGGGGCATTACCTCGGGTTTCGACTTTCTTGAACGCAGTGCCGGCTTCGGCATCGCGCAGCATTTGATCGACTACACCGAATCGGACAGCTATGCCCGGGTCTTCGTGATCGGTCTGCTTAATACCTTGCTGGTGACTGTGATCGGTGTGGTCCTGGCGACCCTGCTCGGCTTTATCATCGGCGTGGCGCGCCTGTCACCGAACTGGATGATCAACAAGCTGGCGACGGTATATGTGGAAGTGTTCCGCAACATTCCGCCGTTGCTGCAGATCCTGTTCTGGTATTTCGCGGTGTTCCTGACCATGCCGGGACCACGCAATAGCCATAACTTCGGCGACACCTTCTTTGTCAGCAGCCGTGGCCTGAACATGCCGGCAGCGCTGGCCGCTGACGGGTTCTGGCCGTTTGTGGCCAGCATCGTCGTTGCCATCGTGGCAATCGTGTTGATGGCGCGTTGGGCCAACAAACGTTTTGAAGCGACCGGCGTACCCTTCCATAAGTTCTGGGCGGGCCTGGCACTGTTCATCGTGATCCCGGCGTTGTGTGCCTTGATCTTCGGCGCGCCGCTGCACTGGGAAATGCCCAAGCTGCAAGGTTTCAACTTTGTCGGCGGCTGGGTACTGATCCCTGAACTGCTGGCCCTGACCCTGGCGCTGACCGTGTACACGGCGGCGTTTATCGCCGAGATCGTGCGTTCGGGCATCAAGTCGGTCAGCCATGGCCAGACCGAAGCCGCGCGTTCCCTGGGCCTGCGCCCTGGGCCAACGTTGCGCAAGGTCATCATCCCGCAGGCCCTGCGGGTGATCATCCCGCCGCTGACCAGCCAGTACCTGAACCTGGCGAAAAACTCGTCGCTGGCCGCCGGTATCGGTTACCCGGAAATGGTTTCGCTGTTTGCCGGCACGGTCCTCAACCAGACCGGCCAGGCCATCGAAGTCATTGCCATCACCATGAGCGTGTACCTGGCGATCAGCATCAGCATTTCCCTGCTGATGAACTGGTACAACAAGCGCATTGCGCTGATCGAGCGGTGAGGAAACGCACATGAGTTCGCATACTTTCAAACCTGATATGCCGCCGCCGAACAAAGTGTTCGGGCCGATGGCATGGATGCGCGCCAACCTGTTTTCCAGTTGGTTCAATACCCTGTTGACGTTGCTGGCGTTCTACCTGATCTATCTGGTGGTGCCGCCGATCCTGAGCTGGGCGATCCTGGACGCCAACTGGGTCGGGACGACTCGCGCCGACTGCACCAAGGGCGGCGCCTGCTGGGTGTTCATCCAACAGCGCTTCGGGCAGTTCATGTACGGCTACTACCCCGGCGACCTGCGCTGGCGTGTAGACCTCACCGTGTGGCTGGCCATTGTCGGCGTGGCGCCGTTGTTCATCTCGCGTTTCCCACGCAAGGCGATCTACGGCCTGGGCTTCCTGGTGCTGTACCCGATCATTGCCTACTTCCTGTTGCATGGCGGGATCTTCGGCCTGACGAATGTGGCGACCAGCCAATGGGGCGGTTTGATGCTGACCCTGGTGATTGCCACCGTCGGCATCGCCGGTGCCTTGCCGCTGGGCATTGTGCTGGCCTTGGGCCGGCGCTCGAACATGCCGGCGATTCGGGTGGTCTGCGTGACCTTCATCGAATTCTGGCGCGGCGTGCCGTTGATCACGGTGCTGTTCATGTCCTCGGTGATGTTGCCGTTGTTCCTGCCGGAGGGCATGGGCATCGACAAGCTGCTGCGGGCGCTGATCGGCGTGATCCTGTTCCAGTCGGCCTACGTGGCCGAGGTGGTGCGCGGCGGGTTGCAGGCGATTCCCAAGGGGCAGTACGAAGCCGCTGCGGCGATGGGCCTGGGTTACTGGCGCAGCATGGGCCTGGTGATTCTGCCGCAGGCCCTGAAAATGGTGATCCCGGGCATCGTCAACACGTTTATCGCATTGTTCAAGGACACCAGCCTTGTGATCATCATCGGCCTGTTCGACTTGCTCAACAGCGTCAAGCAAGCCGCCGCCGACCCGAAATGGTTGGGCATGGCCACTGAAGGCTACGTGTTTGCCGCCCTGGTGTTCTGGATTTTCTGTTTTGGTATGTCGCGCTATTCCATTCATTTGGAACACAAGCTCGACACAGGCCACAAGCGTTAGGAGTTGTTGTTATGAGCGAAGCGATCAAACAGCCTGTGAGCCCTGAAGGCATTATCCAGATGCAGGGCGTCAACAAGTGGTACGGCCAGTTCCACGTGTTGAAAGACATCAACCTCAACGTCAAGCAGGGCGAGCGTATCGTGCTGTGCGGCCCGTCGGGCTCGGGCAAGTCCACCACCATCCGCTGCCTCAACCGTCTGGAAGAGCACCAGCAGGGCCGCATCGTGGTCGACGGCGTGGAACTGACCAACGACCTCAAGCAGATCGAAGCGATCCGCCGCGAAGTCGGCATGGTGTTCCAGCACTTCAACCTGTTCCCGCACCTGACCATCCTGCAGAACTGCACGCTGGCGCCGATGTGGGTGCGCAAGATGCCCAAGCGCAAGGCCGAAGAAATCGCCATGCACTATCTGGAGCGCGTGCGCATCCCGGAGCAGGCGCACAAGTTTCCGGGGCAATTGTCCGGCGGCCAGCAACAGCGTGTGGCGATTGCTCGCGCGTTGTGCATGAAGCCGAAAATCATGCTGTTTGACGAGCCGACCTCGGCGCTGGACCCGGAAATGGTGAAGGAAGTATTGGACACCATGATCGGCCTGGCCGAAGACGGCATGACCATGTTGTGCGTGACCCACGAAATGGGCTTTGCCCGCACCGTGGCCAACCGCGTGATCTTCATGGACAAGGGCGAGATCGTTGAGCAGGCAGCGCCGAATGACTTCTTCGACAACCCGCAGAATGATCGGACCAAGTTGTTCCTGAGCCAGATTTTGCATTGATCGATGGTTGACGCTTGAACATAAACCCGGCCTGGCGCCGGGTTTATTTTTGCCTGTCTGAAGCCCTGCTGCCTTGTCTTTGCACGAAACTCCTAATAGCCTGTGGGAAAATTCATCCTATGATTGGACGAAAGCGCAAAATCCATGACAGACATCGCACCCCTGATCAAACGCTCCCTGGTCGACCAGGCTCTGGAGCAACTGCGCCTGCGTATCTCCCAGGGCCTGTGGACGGTCGGCGAGCGCCTGCCCACCGAGCCCGAGTTGTCCGCCGAGCTGGGCATCAGCCGCAATACCGTGCGCGAGGCGATGCGCGTGCTGGCGTTTTCCGGGTTGATCGAGATCCGTCAGGGCGATGGCAGTTACCTGCGCTCGATGACCGACCCGCTGGGGGCGATGCGGGCGTTGTCCCATTGCACGTTGGAGCAGGCGCAAGAGACGCGGCAGATCCTCGAAGTCGAGGCCATCGGTCTCGCGGCGCTGCGCCGTACCGAAGAGGATCTCGGCGAGCTGCGTCGGGCCCTCGACGCCAGCGCCGAGCTGTATCACGGCGACCTGGAGGCTTACATCAGCGCCGACCTGGTGTTCCACAAACGCCTGGTGGACGCCGCGCATAACCCGGCGTTGAGCGAGCTGTATCACTACTTTTCCGCCATCGTCGGTGCCCAGTTGCGCCAGACCCTGAATATTTCGCCGCGTCGCCAGGCGGTGTTCGACTTGCACATCGCTCTGCTCGACGCGGTGGAACACCAGGACGCGGAACGTGCCAAATCCCTTTGCCGGCAGTTGATCAATGAACCTTGAAACCCAGCGCACAACCGAACTCGAAGAGCTGTTGATCGACGCCGAAGCCGACGACGATGTGGTGCAACAGATGCAGCCGATAGTGAGCCGCCCCTGGTTGTTGCTGGTGGGCCTGGTACTGGTGGCACTGAACCTGCGCCCGGCGTTGTCGAGCTTGTCGCCACTGCTCAGCGAGGTGTCCGGCAGCCTCGGATTGTCGGCCGCCAAGGCCGGTTTGCTGACCACCTTGCCGGTGCTGTGCCTGGGCCTGTTCGCGCCCACCGCACCGATCCTGGCGCGACGCTTTGGGGCCGAGCGTGTGGTGCTGGGCATCCTGCTGACCCTGGCCGCCGGGATCATCCTGCGCAGCTCGTTCGGCGAAGTCGGGTTGTTCGCCGGCAGCCTGATCGCTGGGGCGAGTATCGGCATTATCGGCGTGCTCTTGCCGGGCATCGTCAAGCGTGATTTTTCCAGGCAGGCGGGCGCCATGACTGGCGTCTACACCATGGCGCTGTGTCTGGGCGCGGCACTGGCGGCCGGGGCTTCGGTGCCGCTCAGTCAGTACTTCGGCGGCAGTTGGGCACTTGGCCTGGGCTTCTGGTTCCTGCCGGCGCTGGTAGCGGCGTTGTTCTGGTTACCGCAAATCCGGCATAAGCACGGCACGCACCGTGTCGCTTATCGGGTGAGGGGGCTATTGCGCGACCCATTGGCCTGGCAGGTCACCTTGTACATGGGCCTGCAATCTTCGCTGTCCTATATCGTGTTTGGCTGGCTGCCGTCGATCTTGATCGGTCGTGGCCTGAGCGCCACCGAAGCGGGATTGGCGCTGTCCGGTTCGATCATCGTGCAGTTGGTCAGCTCCCTGGCGGCGCCCTGGCTGGCCACCCGTGGCACGGACCAGCGCCCGGCGATCGTGGTGGTGATGCTGCTGACGCTGGGCGGCCTGTTCGGCTGCCTGTATGCGCCGCTCGACGGGTTGTGGGGCTGGGCAATCCTGCTGGGGCTGGGGCAGGGCGGTACTTTCAGCCTGGCGCTGACCCTGATCGTGCTGCGCTCGCGGGACGCCCATGTGGCCGCAAACCTGTCGAGCATGGCTCAGGGCATCGGGTACACCCTGGCGTCCATGGGGCCGTTGGCGGTAGGTGTGCTGCATGACTGGACCGGTGGCTGGGGTGCCACCGGCTGGGTGTTTGGCGTGATCGGCCTGGGCGCGATCATCACCGGGTGTGGTGCCGGCCGGGCGTTGTACGTGGGCGTGACCAGCGAGAAGGCGTGACGCCGCCACTGCCAGGCCGTGCCGAGGATGTGTTATTGCGCGGGTGAATGAATATGGCTTTCCCCGCCGCCGCGGATTATCGTGCTGCACACTTGTCGATAATCACGGAACCCACCCATGAGTGATGCCCACACCGCCCTGATCACCCGTTTTTACCAGGCGTTCCAGCGCCTGGACGCCGAAGCCATGGCCGCCTGCTACACCGACGACGTGGTGTTCAGTGACCCCGTCTTCGGCGAACTGCGCGGGCGGGATGCCGGCGACATGTGGCGCATGCTGACCACCCGCGCCAAGGATTTCTCCCTGACCTTCGACAACGTGCGCAGCGATGACCGCAGCGGCGGCGCGCATTGGGTCGCCACCTACCTGTTCAGCGCCACCGGCAACACAGTGGTCAACGATATCCAGGCGCGTTTTGGGTTCCGCGACGGCAAAATCTGCGAGCACCACGACAGCTTCGACCTGTGGCGCTGGTCGCGCCAGGCATTGGGCACCAAGGGCCTGTTGCTGGGCTGGACGCCACTGGTGAAGAATGCCGTGCGCACTCAGGCAAACAAAGGCTTGAAGGCTTTCCAGGCCAGTCGTTGATAAACTTGGCGCTCTTGTGCTGTGTTGAACCGACCCGTGACTGATACTCCTGAAACCAAACCCTGGTTCGTCTACCTGGTGCGCGCCGCCAATGGCGCGCTGTATTGCGGTATCAGCAATGACCCGGTACGCCGCTTCGCCTCGCACCAGCGCGGCAAGGGCGCGCGCTTTTTTCTCTCCAGCCCGGCGGTAGCGCTGGTGTACACCGAACAATGTGTGAGCAAGGGCGAGGCGTTGCGACAGGAGCGCTTGATCAAGAAATTGAAGAAGAGCGCCAAGGAATGCCTGGCGGCCAGTGGCTCATTGATTTGACTGATGGGCGTCCATCACTCCTTCACCGCTGTTTGCGCGCTAAGCTGTGGGTTCATTTGTTAAATGGGCCCCAGTATGTCTGAGCTAATCCTGCACCACTATCCAACCTCGCCCTTTGCGGAAAAAGCTCGGCTGCTGCTGGGCTTCAAAGGCTTGTCCTGGCATTCAGTGCACATCTCGCCGGTGATGCCCAAACCGGACCTGACCGCCTTGACCGGTGGCTACCGTAAAACCCCGGTGCTGCAGGTCGGCGCCGATATCTATTGCGACACTGCGCTGATCGCCCGCCGGCTGGAGCAGGAAAAAGCGGTGCCGGCGCTGTTCCCGCTGGGCCAGGAAATGGTCACCCAAACCTTCGCCGCCTGGGCCGACAGCGTGGTGTTTGGCCACGCGGTGAGCCTGGTGTTCCAGCCGGAATCGGTGGCGGTACGCTTCGGCAAATTGCCGCCGGAAGCGATCAAGGCGTTCCTTGCCGACCGCGCCGCGCTGTTCAGTGGTGGCAGCGCGAGCAAACTGCCGGCCGAACTGGCCAAGCACCAATGGCCGGCGATCATGGCGCGGCTGGAGCAGCAGTTGCAGCGCGAGCCGGGAGACTTCCTGTTTGGCGAGCCGTCGATTGCCGATTTTGCCCTGGCCCATTCGCTGTGGTTCCTCAAGGCCACACCGGTGACTGCGCCGTTGGTGGAGGCGTATCCCGCCGTGTCGGCGTGGCTGGGGCGCGTGCTCGGTTTTGGCCACGGCACGGCCAGCCAGATGAGCGCTGACCAAGCGTTGGAGGTTGCGCGCACCGCCACACCGGCGCCGTTGCCGGAAGAGGTATTCGAGGACTTGAATGGCTTCCAGGCCGGTCAGCAGGTCACCATCAGCGCCATCGATTACGGCGTCGATCCGGTCGCCGGTGAATTGCTCTTTGCCGGGCGCGAGGAGATGATCCTGCGCCGCACCGACCCGCGCGGCGGCACGTTGCACGTGCACTTCCCGCGCTTGGGTTTCCGCATTCAGGCGCAATAACCAAAAATATTTGCACATAAATGTGAGGTAAATCGTCGGCCCATCCGTGTAGTGCTTGAAACTGCGATCTATTCGCATTAACAGCGTTTTCTACACGGGTTCTCACAGCATGAAGTCGACGGCGGGCGGTTTGGTTAAACAGTGGCTGGGAGCCTCGGTATTGGCGGTGTCGGGGTTGGCCTTGCTGCCCCTGTGCGTGGCTCAGGCGCAGGAGCAGCAAAGCACCCAGTTCAACTTTGCCCTGGCGGCCAAACCGCTGCCCCAGGCCCTGAGCGATTTCAGCCGGGTCACCGGAATCAGCGTGATCTACACCGATGAAGCGCCCTACGGCCTCAGTGCCTCGGCGGTCAACGGGCAGATGAGCGCAACCCAGGCTCTGCAACACCTGCTGGGCAACTCCGGCTTCACCTTCCGTCGTATCGACGCGCGCACCCTGGCTCTGGAACCCGTGCCCACCGACGGTGCGATCAGCCTCGGCGCCACCACTATCAGCGGCATTGGCCAACCTGAGGACAGCACCAGCTACCAGCCGCCGCCTACCAGTTCGGTGATGCGTTCGCGTGCCTTGCTGCTGGAAACCCCGCAAACCGTCAACGTGGTGCCGGCCCAAGTGTTGCGCGATCAAACCCCGCGCAATTTGGATGACGCCCTGGGCAATGTCAGCGGCATCACCCAGGCCAACACCTTGGCCAGCACCCAGGACGCGGTGATGCTGCGCGGCTTTGGCGACAACCGTAACGGCTCGATCATGCGCGACGGCATGCCGGTGGTGCAGGGCCGCGCCTTGAACGCCACCGCGGAGCGCGTCGAAGTGCTCAAGGGCCCGTCCTCATTGCTGTATGGCATCCAGGACCCAGGCGGCGTGGTGAACATCGTCAGCAAAAAGCCCGAACTGACCCAATCCACCGCCCTGACGGTACGCGGCTCCACCTTCGGTGACGGCAAGAACGGCAGCGGCGGCAGCCTCGACACCACCGGGCCGGTCGGTGATTCCGGGCTGGCTTATCGCCTGATCGTCGACCATGAAGACGAAGACTACTGGCGCAACTTCGGTACTCACCGCGAGACCTTGCTGGCACCGTCCCTCGCCTGGTACGGCGACACCACCACGCTGCTGTTTGCCTATGAGCACCGCGAATTTCTCTCGCCGTTCGACCGTGGCACCGCCATCGACAAATCCAACCACCCGCTGGACATTCCGTCCACGCGGCGCCTGGATGAGCCGTTCAACGACATGGAAGGCCGCTCCGACCTGTACCGCTTCGAAGCCGACCACGACTTGAACGACGACTGGAAAGCCCACTTCGGCTACAGCTGGAACCGCGAGACCTACGACGCCAGCCAGGTGCGCGTCAGCGCGGTGAACGCCGATGGCACGCTGACTCGCAAGATGGACGGCACCCAAGGCGCGATCACCACCGACCGTTTCACCACTGCCAGCCTGCAAGGCAAGGTCAATGTGCTGGGCATGCAGCATGACCTGGTGTTCGGCCTGGACGACGAGTACCGCAAGATCTACCGCGCCGACCTGATTCGCCAGGCCTCGCGCACAACGTTCAACTACAACAGCCCGGTGTACGGCAACGAAGTGGCGGGCACCAGCGTCAGCCCCGCCGACAGTGCCCAGACCGACCTGCTGCGCAGCGATTCGCTGTTCTTCCAGGACGCGATTCACCTCACCGACCAGTGGATTTTCGTGGCCGGTGCGCGTTACCAGATTTACGACCAGTACGCCGGCAAGGGCGTGCCGTTCAAGGTCAACACCAATGGCAACGGCCAGGCCTGGGTGCCACGCGCGGGGCTGGTGTATCGCTACACCGATGAGCTGTCGTTCTATGGCAGCTACACCGAGTCGTTCAAGCCCAACTCCACCATCGCCCCATTGCTTGATGGCAGCACGTTGACCGGCGACCTCACGCCGGAGGAGTCCAAGTCGTGGGAACTGGGCGCCAAGCTCGACATCCCAGGGCGCATTACCGCCAGCGCGGCGTTGTTCAATATCGACAAGCGCAATGTGCTGGTCTCGATGGGTTCCGGCCCGAACACCCTCTACAGCATCGCCGGCCAGGTGCGCTCCCGTGGCCTGGAACTGGACGCCAGCGGCCAGTTGACCGAGCGCTGGAGCGTGATCGGCAGCTACGCCTTCACCGACGCCGAAGACATCAAGGACAACGACCCGACCCTGCAAGGCAACCGCCTGCAAAACGTGGCCAAGCACACCGGCTCGCTGTCGGCGGTGTATGACTTTGGCAACGTGTTCGGCGGCGACCAGTTGCGCGTGGGCGCGGGCGCTCGTTATGTGGGCGAGCGCGCAGGCGACGCCGCCAACGATTTCAACCTGCCGGGTTACACCGTGGCGGATGCGTTCGCCACGTACGACACCAGGATCGAAGGGCAGAAGGTCAAGTTCCAGCTCAACGTGAAGAACCTGTTTGACCGCACCTACTACACCTCGGCGGCCAGCCGCTTGTTTGTATCCATGGGGGATGCGCGGCAGGTGTCGGTGTCCAGTACCTTGCAATTCTGACCCTGTTGATGGAGTGCGAGTGACGGGCTTGCCGCAACAGCCCCGCTCGCCACAAGGGATGTGAGCTGTTAGCGTTGCCGCCACTGATAGCTTTGCGGAACGCGTGACTGATGCACTATGGACGATGGTTACACCTGGTTGGCTTGAGCTTTTTACTGAGTGGTTGCGCCGGCTTTTCGCAACCCTCCACCTCCGTCAGCCTCGACCATCTCGTGGCCGACCCGGCCCTCAGCGGCGCCACCGTTTCCCTGATGGTGCGCGACGCTGGCAGCGGCCGCACGCTTTATCAACACAACCCGCGCACGCGCCTGATTCCCGCCTCCAACCTCAAATTGCTGACCACCGCCGCGGCGATGGATGTGCTGGGGCCGCAGTACCGGTTCTCCACGCAGTTGCTGAGTGACGGCATGCGGCAAGGCGAGCGCCTGACCGGCAACCTCTACCTGCGCGGCCTGGGCGACCCGACCCTGCAGTTCGCCGACTACCAGGCGCTGGCCGCGCAACTGGCGAGCCAGGGCGTGCGCCAGGTGCAAGGCGAACTGGTGTTCGACGACACCTGGTTCGACGCCGAACGCCTGGGCATCGACTGGGCCCAGGATGACGAAAGCACCTACTATGGCGCGCAGATTTCAGCGCTGACGGTGTCGCCGAATACGGACTTTGATGCCGGTACGCTGATCGTTACGGCCAAGGCACCTGGCATAGCTGGCCAGCCGGTGAGCGTCGTGGTGAGCCCTGCAACCGATTATGTGCAACTGAGCAATCGCGCGGTCAGTGGCCCTGGCAACACGTATGCCATCACCCGCCAGCACGGTACCAACCTGTTGCAACTGACCGGCGCGCTGGCGCCGGGCAAGCAAAGCCGGCAGTGGGTCAGCGTGTGGGAGCCGACGCAACTGGTGGCCAACCTGTTTGAACAGGCGTTGGCGCAGCAGGGCATCCAGATAGTGGGCCGACGGGTGATCGGCGGTGCGACTCCGGCCACGGCAACGCTATTGGCAGAGCACCAGTCGGCGCCGTTGCAGGCATTGATCACGCCGCTGCTCAAACTGTCGAACAACGCTATGTCTGAAGCCTTGCTCAAGGCCATGGGGCGCAAGACCGCCAATGCAGGCACCGCGCAGGCGGGTGTGGCAGCAGTGGCGGCGTTCATGAAACGTCAGGGCATGGACCCGACGACGCTGAGCCAGGTGGACGGCTCGGGCTTGTCGCGGCGCAATCTGCTGTCATCGCAGAACCTGACTGACCTGCTGCTGGCCACGGCCAGACAGCCCTGGTTCGAGGCCTGGTACAACGCCTTGCCGGTTGCCGGTAACGCGGACCGCATGACCGGCGGCAGCCTGCGCTATCGCCTGCGCGGCACAGCGGCCGACAATAACCTGCACGCCAAGACCGGCTCCATGGCCGGGGTGTCATCGTTGAGCGGCTACATCACCGACGCCCAGGGGCGGCGCCTGGTGTTTTCGATGGTCAGCAACAACTACCTGAGCGACGCTGCGCCGATCCGCGCCTTGGAAAATCGCCTGGCCGTGGCCCTGACGCAGTGGCACGACTGACTCAGGGCTGATAGCCCATCCGCCAACTCACGGCCCGGGTCGCCGCCAGCAAACGCTGCGCCGCCGGGCCATCTTCGTCGGCATGGAACAGCGAGGTAGGGCCGACCACGGTCATCACCGCCGCCACTTGCCCCACCGCGTTGAACACCGGTGCGGACAACGCATCCACCCCCGGCATCAGCAAACCATGTACAAAGTGCAGGCCACGGTTGCGGATCTGTTCGCACGTGGTGGCGTAGGCCTGGTCGTCCGCCAGGGCATGGGCGATGCCGGCCTGGATCTCGCGCTCGCGCAGCTCCACGGTCTCCCGCGCGGGCAGGAACGCGCTGAACACCAGGCCGGTGGAAGAGCTGAGCAGCGGCAGCACCGACCCCAACTGCGTCACCACCGTGACCGCGCGCACCGCCGGTTCGATGTGCACCACGGTCGCGCCTTGGTTGCCCCATACCGCCAGAAAGCAGGTTTCATTCAATTCGTCGCGCAACTCCGCCAGGGGCAGGGCGCCGACTTTCAGCACGTCCATGCTGCCCAGCGCGGCCAGGCCCACGCGCAACGCTTCGCGGCCCAGGCCGTAATGGTTGGTGGCGGTGTTCTGTTCGGCAAAACCCGAGGCGATCAGCGCTTGCAGGTAGCGATGCACTTTGCTCGCCGGCATCTGCACGTGCTCGGCCAGGCGCGACAGCGAGGTGGCCGGCGACAGTTCGGCCAGGGCCTTGAGGATATCGGTGCCCACTTCGGCCGAGCGGACTTTCTGTTTACCGGTGTCGCGGGGCTTTTCCATGGAGGGGGCGAGAATCCGAGAGATGAATGGGCGTCTTTATAGCTTGACGGTCGACAGTGATCAAATTACGTTATGCGTAACTGGATTACGATAAAAACAACTTCCGCACAGAGGACGATCCATGAACCTCGAATACCTGTCGGGCTTCGGCAATGAATTCGCCAGCGAAGCCTTGCCCGGCGCGCTGCCCGTTGGGCAAAACTCCCCGCAGAAAGCGCCCTATGGGCTCTACACTGAACTCTTCTCCGGTACCGCCTTCACCATGGCGCGCAACGAAGCCCGGCGCACCTGGTTGTACCGTATCCAGCCGTCGGCCAACCACCCGGCGTTTACCAAACTGGAACGGCAATTGGTCGGTGGGCCGTTGGGCGCGGTGACGCCCAATCGGCTGCGCTGGAACCCATTGGATATTCCGAGTGAGCCGACGGACTTTATCGACGGCCTGGTCGGCATGGTCGCCAACTCAGGGTCGGAAAACCCCTCAGGTATCAGCATCTATAACTACTGCGCCAATCGGTCGATGGACCGTGTGTTCTTCAATGCCGACGGCGAACTGTTGATCGTGCCCGAGCAGGGCCGCCTGCGCATCGCCACCGAACTGGGCGTGCTGGACGTCGAGCCGCTGGAGATTGTCGTGCTGCCCCGTGGCCTCAAATTTCGCGTTGAACTGCTGGATGCGCAAGCTCGCGGTTACGTTGCCGAAAACCATGGTGCGCCACTGCGCCTGCCTGATCTGGGGCCGATTGGCAGCAACGGCCTGGCCAACCCGCGCGATTTCCTCACGCCGGTCGCCCACTACGAAGACCTCAAGCAACCGACCACGCTGGTGCAGAAATTCCTCGGTGAACTGTGGGCGTGCGAGCTGGACCATTCACCGCTGAACGTGGTGGCCTGGCACGGCAACAACGTGCCGTACAAATACGACCTGCGCCGTTTCAACACCCTCGGCACCGTGAGCTTCGACCACCCGGACCCGTCGATCTTCACCGTATTGACCTCGCCCACCAGCACCCACGGCCTGGCCAACCTCGACTTTGTGATCTTCCCGCCGCGCTGGATGGTGGCCGAGAACACCTTTCGACCGCCCTGGTTTCATCGCAATCTGATGAACGAATACATGGGCCTGATCCAGGGCGCCTACGATGCCAAGGCCGAAGGTTTCCTGCCTGGCGGCGCGTCACTGCACAGCTGCATGAGTGCCCACGGTCCGGACGGCGAGACCTGCACCAAGGCCATCAACGTCGACCTGGCGCCGCACAAGATCGATAACACCATGGCCTTCATGTTCGAGACCAGCCAGGTGCTGCGCCCGACCCGGTTCGCCCTGGACTGCGTGCAACTGCAACCTTCTTATGACGCGTGCTGGGCCTCGCTGCCCACCACCTTCAACCCGGACCGGAGATAACCCATGACTCAACCAACGCTTGCCCGCAGCTGGGTGGCCTCCGCCAACGGGCACCGCGACTTTCCTTTGCAAAACCTGCCGTTGGGCGTGTTCAGCCTCAACGGTTCGGCACCGCGCAGCGGCGTGGCGATCGGCGACTCTATCCTCGACCTGCATGCCGCGCTGGACGCCTTTGACGGCGAAGCCCGGCGCGCCGTTGAAGCCACCGCTGGCGGCCAACTGAATGGTTTTTTCGAACTGGGCCGTGGCCCTCGCGTGGCCTTGCGTGAGCGTCTGCTGGAACTGCTGGCCGAAGGCAGCGCGTTGCAAGCCCGTGAGGCACAGGTGCTGCACCGCGCAGTCGATTGCCAGATGCACTTGCCGGCGAAGATCAACGACTACACCGATTTCTACGTCGGCATCGAGCATGCGCGCAACGTCGGCAAACTGTTTCGCCCCGACAACCCGTTGCTGCCCAACTACAAATACGTGCCGATTGGTTATCACGGCCGTGCCTCGACCATTCGCGCCTCGGGTGCCGAGGTGCGCCGCCCCAAGGGCCAGACCTTGCCGGCCGGCCACACCGAACCGACCTTCGGCCCGTGCGCGCGGTTGGATTACGAGCTGGAACTGGGTATCTGGATCGGCCAGGGCAATGCCATGGGCGACTCGATTGCCATTGGCGACGCGGCCGAGCACATCGCCGGTTTCTGCCTGCTCAACGACTGGTCGGCGCGGGACATCCAGGCCTGGGAATACCAGCCGCTGGGGCCGTTCCTGTCGAAGAGTTTCATCACCAGCGTTTCACCTTGGGTTGTCACGGCCGAAGCCCTGCAGCCGTTCCGCAAGGCGCAACCGGCGCGCCCCGAGGGCGACCCGCAACCGTTGTCGTACCTGTTGGATAAACGTGACCAGGCGAACGGCGCGCTGGATATCGAGCTGGAGGTGCTGCTGACCACCGCCGTCATGCGTGAACAGGACCTGCCGGCCCATCGCCTGGCCCTGAGCAACAGCCTGCATATGTACTGGACCGTGGCGCAATTGGTGGCACACCACAGCGTCAACGGCTGCCAGCTGCAGGCCGGTGACCTGTTCGGTTCAGGCACTTTGTCCGGCCCGCAGGCCGGGCAGTTCGGCAGCCTGCTGGAGATGACCGAAGGCGGTAAGACGGTCATCGAATTGCCTTCCGGCGAGGTGCGCAGGTTCCTCGAAGATGGCGACGAAATTATCCTGCGCGCCCGCTGCAGCCGTGAAGGCTTTGCCTCCATCGGCTTTGGCGAATGCCGGGGCACCGTGGTCGCGGCACGTTAAGAGGGCAGGGGGATGGAACTCTATACCTACTACCGTTCCACGGCGTCGTACCGGGTGCGCATTGCGCTGACGCTCAAGGGCCTGGATTTCACGGCGGTGCCGGTCAACCTCCTGGTACCGGCGGGCGGTGCCAATCGTCAGCCGGAGTACCTGGCGATCAACCCGCAAGGCCGCGTGCCGGCCTTGCGTACCGATGACGACGGGCTGTTGATCCAGTCGCTGGCGATCATCGAGTACCTGGAGGAACGTTATCCACAGGCGCCGCTGCTTTCCAGCGACCTGGCCACCCGCGCCCATGCCCGGGCGGTGGCGTCGATCATCGGCTGCGATATTCACCCGCTGCACAACTCCAGTACCCAGCACCTGCTGCGCCAGTGGGGCCACGATGAGGGGCAACTGCTCGAATGGATCGACCATTGGATCAGCCGGGGGCTTGGCGCCGTGGAGCAGTTGATCGGCGATACGGGGTTTTGCTTTGGCGAGCAGCCGGGGATGGCCGATGCGTTTCTGATTCCCCAGGTGTATGCGGCGCAGCGCTTCAAGGTGCCCTTGCTGGCGTACCCGCGCATCGGACGGGTGGCGGCCTTGGCGGCGCAGCATCCGGCCTTTATCCAGGCGCACCCGGCCAACCAGCCTGATACCCCTGATACGCCCTAGCGTCGCGCCTGGCGCTCAATGCACCACGGAATTGGGCGGCAGATGCCCCAGCCGCTCGGTCAGGCGCAGGCGCTGAATCGGGTCTTCGCTGAGCATCAATGCATGTTCCAGGTCGAAACGCTCGGCGTTGGGGCAATCCAGGCGCTGGTACAGACTGGCTCGCGCCAGGTAATCGGCGGCATTGGCGTTGCCCAGTTCCAGCACGCGTTCGGCGTCGATCAGGGCATCGAGCGGTGCGTCGTTGGCGAGGTGCAGTTGCCGCAGGTTGCGCGACAGCCGTTGCAGGATTGAACGCGGGTCGGCTGGGAGCAGGTGGTCAGCCTGCAACTTGAGGTTGGGGCCGTATTGGCGGTGCAGCAGTTCGCGGCAGTCTTTGGGGTACAGACGGCGGCCGCCGCAAGGGTCGAGCAGGTGATCGGCGCCAGGTACCCGCACCAGGAAGTGGCCGGGAAAGTTCACACCAGCCATGGGGATACCCAGGCGTCGCGCCAGTTCCATGGCAATCAGGCCCATGGCCAGGGGCTGCCCGCGCTTGCGCTGCAACACTTTGTCCAGCAGCGCGGCGGCGGGGCGCAGCGGGGTAAAGTCGTCCTGGGCGAATCCCAGGTCATTCAGGCACCGCAGCAGCGGCTGGCCCAATTCATCTGCCGGCAGCATGGGCATGCCCTGGCTGACCTGTTGCTGCAGCACCAGCAGTTCCTGCAGGACGGTCATCGGCTGCACTGTCGGGTCGTGCTCGGCGGCGATCCACAGCGCGGCCTCGAACAGCGCCGGAGGCGAACGTTGCAGGCAGGCGAAAAAGGCTTGGCGGGGCTTCATTGCTTTCTCCGACGGATGCCCTCGTTTTAGCCTTGCTGTGAATGTTCGTCCAGTGGCTTAAGAAATATCCCGCCTGCTTATGCCCCAAGGCCCGCAAAACCGGGTGACTTATTCCAGCGCACTTCGGCAGTTTTCTACCGCAAGCCTATACTTGGCGACACAAGAAGTGATTCGGGAGCTCGTCGATGTTTGCTCTCATGCACAGCAACCGCCTTGAGTCGCTGCACCTGAGCGTCGACCCGGTTACCGGGCTCAAGGCGGTTATCGCCATTCACAACAGCCGCCTGGGGCCCGCCTTGGGCGGCTGTCGCTATCTCGCCTACCCCGACGACGAAAGCGCCGTGGCCGATGCCGCGCGCCTGGCCCAAGGCATGAGCTACAAGGCTGCCCTGGCCGGGTTGCCAGTGGGGGGCGGCACCGCTGTGATCCTGCGCCCCGCCCATGTGGAAAGTCGCGCGGCGTTGTTTGAAGCTTTTGGGCGCTGTATCGAGCAACTCGAGGGCCGCTACATTACCGCGATCGACAGTGGCACCTCGGTGGCCGACATGGATTGCATCGCCCAGCACACCCGTTTCGTCACCAGCACCACCGCCGCCGGCGACCCTTCGCCCCATGCGGCCATGGGCGTGTTCGCCGGTATCCGCACCACCGCGATGGCGCGCCTGGGCAGTGATAACCTTGAAGGCCTGCGCGTGGCGATCCAGGGCCTGGGTAACGTCGGCTATGCCCTGGCCGAACAACTGCACGCCGCCGGCGCCGAATTACTGGTCAGCGACATCGACCATGGCAAGGTGCAATTGGCCATGGAGCAGCTTGGCGCGCACCCCATCGCCAACGACGCCTTGCTCAGCACCCCTTGTGACATCCTCGCGCCTTGTGGCCTGGGCGCCGTGTTCAACCGCACCAGCGTCGGCCAACTGCGTTGCGCCGCCGTGGCCGGCTCTGCCAGCGCGCAACTGACCAACCTGCAAGTGGCCGACCAACTGGAAGGTCGCGGCATCCTCTACGCCCCGGACTACGTGATCAACTCCGGCGGCCTGATCTACGTCGCCCTCAAACACAGCGGCGCCGAACTGCCGACCATCACCGCGCACCTGTCCAACATCGGCAAGCGCCTGACCGAGATCTACGCTCACGCCCAGGCGGAAAAACGCTCCCCCGCACGGGTGGCGGACGAACTGGCCGAACGCCTGCTCTACCAATGACCGGGCATTAAAAAGGCCCTGAATCAGTGATTCAGGGCCTGTTCAATTCGGGCTTTATTCTGCCGCCGGGTTCAGCAACTCGGACAACGCGTCCGGCTGGCTCTTGAACGCCTTGGCAAATACATCGCGGTTCTTCGCCATGTAGATCCCGGCTTCCTCCACCTGCTGCTCGCTCAGGGACGGCACGGCTTTTTGCAACACTTCTGCCAGCAACTCAGCGAGTTCAAGCATCTTGTCATGACGGTCAGCTTCGGCTTTATCCATGAACAAACGCTCCAGATCTCGGCTGCTGCGGTATACCACTTCGACGGCCATTTACCACCTCACATGCCTTCACGATAGTTGTCTTTTGCTACTACTGTATTGATATACAGCTAAAAGCATATGCCAAACGCGGGGGTTTGGATAGTAGGTTTTTTAATGTAGTCGGGAAATGGGGAGGTGGGGGCGCTTCGCACCCCAGCGCGAGCAAGTGCAAGCGGCCTTGGATGACCCTCGCCCAGGTATTCCTCATGAAGAAGCCATGAGTGAGATGAAAGCACTGATCGACTCCAGGCTTTCAACCCATCCAGCCGATTAAGTGCCTAATATCACCCGGCCACCCTCTCACTTCCCAGCCCTGGCCTTTTTTCTGCATGCAGAACAACCGTCACGTCCAACCCGCATTATCCGGTCGAACCGACCTAAGGAAGTACCTTCGTGAAAATCAACTGGGCCGAAAAGCTGCGTCATCAAGTCCATGGGCTGGCCGAGTCGCTGGGCAATCTGTTTGTGGAGACGTTCCACTACCTGGCGCTGTTCGCCATTGGTGCGGTGACTGCGTGGGCGGCGGTGATGGAATTTTTGGGGATGCTGGAGAACGGGCACATCAAGATCGATGACATCTTGCTGCTGTTCATCTACCTCGAATTGGGGGCGATGGTCGGGATTTACTTCAAGACCAACCACATGCCGGTGCGCTTCCTGATCTACGTGGCGATCACTGCGCTGACGCGGCTGCTGATCTCCAACGTGTCGCACCACAACCCGCCTGACCTGGGTATCATCTACCTGTGCGGCGGCATTCTACTGTTGGCCTTTGCAATTCTGGTGGTGCGCTATGCGTCGTCGTCGTTCCCTTCGGTGAAGGTCGAGGGCCCGCGTCGCAAGGGCGAGGCGAGCCTGGAAACGGAGAAGGGCGAGCTTTAAAGCCCGACGCTGAAGGGCAGGGTGCGGGTGGGCGGTCGCTGCGGCAGTTTGTGGGTATCCCCATCCGTCATCATTGCCAGGATCTCCATGGCGCTGTGGCCCTGCTCGATGGCAATGCCGAACTGGATGCTCTGCACCAGGCGTTTGAGCCGTTGCGGATCGTTGCGTTGTTCGGCGCTGATCATGCGCTTGGCCACCACGCCCTCCTCATTGGACAGGGTGAGCATGATGCTGCCGTCCAGTCGTTGAATACTCAGATTGACCCGGTATGTCGGGGTGAAGGTGTCGGTGATGATCTGAAAAGGATTGTCCATGGTGCGTTACCGCCTGATAAGAACATGCAGTCATTGACGACCGGTGTCGGGATTAGTTCGCGTTGCCTGACCACCGGCCAAAGTCCGTCTCCCTCGTTAGCTCTACAGCAAGGGGCGTGCCGTATAGCGGTCTTCCAGGCGGTGAGCGCCGAATATGGGAGCAGGTTTGCTCCCGATGACGGTGCATTCGCCAATGAATGCTCGGTGCAAAGACATCGATCGGAGCAAGCCCTCTAGTACCGTTGTTTTATGTTTTTTTCAGGTCAGTGATCTATTTCAGGGCGGCACGGAAAAAACGGTCGCGGACAGCGCAGTCAAGCTAATCACCTGCACAGACAGGTTCGGCCGTTGGCGTGAATACTGGCGTAAAGATGGCGCGCGGGGAGGGGTAACGATGAGGATCGCGAGGCGTAAGGAGATGTAACTAACTCCCTACCCTAACAGCGTTTTTGCTCGTCGTCAGGGTTAATTTGTAATGTAGGATTTATCTTTGCAAAGGGGTTGAATTGTTTCGCTGGCTGCTCAATTGTGTAATCAGGAGGTCATGGTTTCACCACCCCGGTGTTGCAGTTTGTGACCTCTCGCGAGCTAGCTGAAATAAGGGAAGAACTATGCAAATCCAAGTCAATAGCGATAACCATATTGAAAGCAGCATCCGACTGGAGGAGTGGGTACGTACGACCATTGAGAGCACGCTCGAACGTTATGAAGAAGACCTGACCCGAGTGGAGGTCTACCTGCGGGATGAGAACGGCGACAAGCCCGGTCCCCACGATTTAAGTTGCCGCCTGGAAGCACGGCCAAAAGGTCATCAACCGCTGTCAGTGTCCGCCAAGGGCGATACCCTGGAACAGGCGATTGACAGTGCTGCGACCAAGCTTGAACACGCATTGGAACATCTGTTCGGCAAACTGCAAGGCAAGCCCCGCGCTGTCGGAAAAAACCAGCCCATCAACAAAGTGAATGAAGATGCGCTGGAAGAGGAATTCCTGGAAAACGAAAATGCTGTGATCAACGGCTGACGGGTTTTTCACCCCCCCCCTACAAACGGGCCTGCCAATGCAGGCCCGTTTTCGTTGGTGTGCCTTAAAACGCGATGGACGTCTGCACATACACTGTGCGTGGTTCACCTACGTATTTGCCCTTGTTGTTGTCGTCGAACGAGCGCGTGAAGTACTGCTTGTTGAAGATGTTCTTCACGCCCACCGCCACATTCAAATCCGACAGCTGCGGGCCGAAGTCATACGCCGCGCGGCTGCTGAACAGCATGTAGCCGGGGATGCGCCCGTTGGCGCCGTCTGCGCTTTCTGCCTGGGTATTGGCGTTGTCGGCGAACTGGCTGCTCTGGTAGCTGCTGTCCACATTGAGTTTCCAACGACCTTCGGTGTAACCCACACCGAGGGTGCCTTTGTGCCTGGACGAGAAGGGCACGCGGTTGCCCTTGTTCGGGCCGTCTTCGCGGATGGTGGCGTCGACGTAGGCGTAGGTGGCGTATACATCGAAACCGGCCAGCGCCGGGCTCAAGCCGTCGAGAGCATAGTTGACGCTGGTCTCGATGCCCTGGTGACGGGTTTCTCCACGGGCGATCACCGAGTCGTTGGTCTGGTTGCTTTCATACTGGTTGTCGAAGTTGATCAGGAACGCACCGATCTCTGCACGCAGGGTGCCGTCGTCGTAGCGTGTGCCGAGTTCCCAGGTGCGGGCTTTTTCCGGTTTCACTTCGCCGCTGGTCACGCGGTTGGGCATCTGGCTGTACTGCACGCTGCCGAACGAGCCTTCGGTGTTGGCGTAGAGGTTCCAGTCGTCCGTGAGGTGATACAGCACGTTCAGCGCCGGCAGGGCGGTGTTGTAGTCGCCCTTGTATTTGACGTTGCTCAGGTTGTTGGTTTGCTGGGACTCGATCATCTCGTAGCGAATGCCCGGGGTGATGGTCCATTTGCCGATATCGATCCGGTCGTCGATGAAAAATGCATTGGCTTCGGTGCCGCCGCGGGTGTCGCGGTCGTTGCGACTGTTGGTCGTGGGGATTTGCTGGTTGTTGGCCGAAATCGGTGTGCGGTAGCGCAGTTCGTGGCCGGCTTCGTTGATGTAGCGGTGGCCCACGCCCACTTCATGACGGGTCGGGCCCAGGTCAAAGCCTTGGGCGAAACGGGTTTCCAGGCCGCGTACCCAATACTCCCGAGGGGACAGCGAGAGGAACGTGCCCTGGTCCAGGTAGCCGCTGCGCAGGGTCTTGGTGAAGAAGCTGTTGACGGTGAATTCGCGGCGGTCCTGTTCATAGCGGTAACCGACATTGAACATCGTACGGCGGCCCCAGAATTTGTCGTAGGGCCGTGTGGACTGATACGGGTCGGCCTTGTAGTTCGCCACGTTCAAGCCGCCGGGCATATCGGCCTGGCCTTCGTAGTACTGCGCCATGGCGTTGAAGCTGTTGGCGTCGTCGAGCTGGTATTTGCCCTTGAGGATCAGATCGTCAATGCGCGTATTACTGTTTTCGCGCCAATCGCCGCCGCGGGTGCCGGAGTACAGCAGCGCGCCGCCCAGGCCGTTGTCGGCGGTGCCGCCGGCCAGCAGGTTGCCGGTGGTCTTGAAGCCGTCGTGGCTGGAGGACGGGCTGGTCTCGGTCTGCAAGCCGCCTTTGACCGTGGGGGCATCCGGGATCGCGCGGGTCACGAAGTTGACCACGCCCCCGACGTTCTGCGGGCCGTAACGCACGGCACCGCCGCCGCGCACTACGTCCACGGCGTCCATGTTGCCCATGCTGATCGGCGCAAAGGACAGCTGCGGCTGACCGTACGGCGCGAAAGGCACCGGGATGCCGTCCATCAGCACCGTTGAGCGTGACGCCAGGCGCGGGTTGAGCCCGCGAATGCCGAAGTTCAGCGCCATGTCGTGGCTGCCGGTGCCATTGTTGTCCGGGGCATTGACGCCGGGAATGCGGTTGAGCACGTCCTTGGCCTGGGTGGCGCCCTGGCGTTCGAATGCCTCGCGGCGGATCACATCGCGGGCGCCGGGGTGTTCGAATACGTTGGTCTGCGCCGCCTCGCCGAGCCAGTCGCCGACTACGCTGGAGGTCGCCAACTCGATTGCCGCCGGCACTGCGGCCGGTTGCAGGCTGAAGGCATTGTCACCTTCGGCACGGGCTTGCAGGCCGGTGCCTTCCAGCAGTTTTTGCAGGCCCTCTGCGGCACTGTAGTTGCCGGACAACCCAGGGCTGTGCATGCCCGCCGTGACGTCGGAGCCGAACGAAATCAGCACGCCGGCTTCGCGGCCAAACTGGTTCAGCGCGGCCTCAAGCGAGGTCGGGGCGATGTGATAAGGCTTGGCGTCGGCCGCCAATACGCAAGGCAGCATGGTGAAACTGAGGCTGGCGCCCAGTAACAGTTGGCGCAAGGTGCGGGCGATGAGGGTTGGCTGCTGGGGCATGAAGAGCGGTCCTGAGAAGGAAGGATCAAGGTGGCTTTCCTTCTCTGTCACGCGAGGCTGGGAAAACGGCTCACCGTTTTTTAAATTAATTCAGACGCGTGCCTGTACGGTCACCCAGTAGCGGGTAAATCGCCGCACTGTCACCGGCAAACTGACTTCCAGCAGGTCGAGGATGCGTTCGCTGTCGTCCAGCGGGTAGCTGCCGGAGATCAGCAGGTTGGCGACCTGCGGATCGCAATTGACCTGGCCACGCCGGTAGCGGCCCAGTTCGCCAAGGAAGTCCTCCAGGCGCATGTGCGCGGCGACGAGCATGCCATCGGCCCAGGCGCCGCTGTTGGCGTCGGTAGGGCGCGGGCTGTCCCAGCCTTTACGGGTGAAGTTGACCTGACGCGCGGCCGCGACTGTCAGCGGCAAGCCGCTGTAGGTAGTGGGCATCACCTCGACCTGGCCATCGAGCACCGCCAGTTGGGTGTGGTCGTTGAACTGGCGCACGTTCAGGCGCGCCGCCAGGCTGGTCAGCACGCCTTGGTCGGTGAGCACGTGCAGTGGCATGTTGTCTGCCTGGGTGGCCAGCAGGATCTCGCCTTCGAGCAGGCGGATCAGGCGCTGCCGGCCATCGAAATGCACATCCACCGCGCTGCCGGTATTGAGCTGCAACTGGCTGCCATCGGCCAATTGCACCTTGCGACGCTGTCCGACAGGGCTGCGGTAGTCGGCGCTCATCGGCGGCAGGATGTGTTGCTGGCGCAGGCCCCAGGCGAGGCCCGACCCGGCGCCGAGGATCAACAACAACTTCAGTGCCTGGCGTCGACTGCTGGAGGTCGGCGCATTCAACGCCGCATGGGCCAGCGGCGAGGGCATGCCACGCAGGCGTTGGTTGACGCGCTGGATGTGGTCCCAGGCGCGCTGGTGTTCGCTGTGGGCATTCAACCAGTGCTGCCAGGCGGCCTGCTGGCGTGGGCTGAGGGCGCCTTGCTGCATTTCCATCAGCCAATGCACGGCTTGTTCGGCGGTTTGGGTCGAGAAATTCATAGGGCGAAGTAGCAGCGCATGGCCGCTTTGTTCAGGTGACGTTTGACGGTGGCCACGGAGATGCCCAGTTCAGTGCCGATCTGTGCGTAGGTCAGGCCATCGAGCTGTGCCAGCAGGAAGGCGCGTTTGACCTGAATGGGCAAGCCGTCGAGCAGTTGGTCCAGCTCGATCAGGGTTTGCAGGATGATCGCGCGTTCTTCCTCGCTGGGCGCTATGTGTTCTGGCATCTGCGCCAAGGCGTCGAGGTAGGCGCGTTCCAGGTCCTGGCGCCGGTAGAAGTTGAACAACACGCGCTTGGCGACCGTGGTGAGGAAGGCGCGGGGCTCGATCAGCGTGGGCGTTTCACGGGCAGTCAGGACGCGCAGGAAGGTGTCCTGCGCCAGGTCAGCGGCACTTTCCGGGCAGCCAAGCTTGCGTCGCAACCAACCGATGAGCCAGGGGTGGTGGTCGTTGTACAGGACTTCGACGGTGTTGGACTGCTGCAACACGAACACTCCGTACGCATTGACATGCTTTAGAGAACAAGAATTGTTCGCATTGTAGGGGGCAAAACAGGGTTCGGCAATCCGTCTCGGCAGTGATTCATCCGTTGTGTTTTGCTTATGAGAATATTTATCATTAATATTGCGCGCTGAAGAACCTGGCGCGTCCCGTATGAAAAGCAAAACCTCACTGCCCCTTGCTTACCGCTTTGCCGTGACCTCGCGCGTGTTGGCGGCTGTGATCGGCGGTTATCTGTTGGCTTCCCTGGCCAGCATCTGCCTGGCGCTGTGGATGCCCGGCGCCCGTGCGGATGCAGTGATCACCGGGATGATGAGTTCGTTCGTGTTCTATTTACTCGCCGTGCTCTGGTGTTTTGCCTGCCGCAGTGCCGCGCGCGCCTGGTTCGGCGTGATGCTGCCGAGCGCGGCATTGGCCACCCTCGCGGGTGTGGGGCTGTGGATGGCGCGCCCATGAAAGAGGGATTTCGCCAAGCCATGGCCTGGCTGCATACCTGGGCCGGGTTGATCTTCGGCTGGTTGCTGTTTGCGATTTTCCTGACGGGCACCCTGGCCTACTTCAAGGCTGAAATCAGCCACTGGATGCAACCCGAGGTGCAGGCCCATTCCTTGGATGACGCGCGCAGCCTGAGCGTCGCCCAAACCTACCTGCAGCACACCGCACCCACGGCCGCACGCTGGTTCATCACGCTGCCGGACAGCCGCGACCCCCGCCTGTCGGTGATGTGGCAAGACAAGGTCGATCCCGGCAAACGTGGCGACTTCACGCAAAGAACCATCGACCCCATCACCGGCCAGGCCGTCGAAGCGCGTGAAAGCATGGGCGGCGAGTTTTTCTACCGTTTCCACTTCCAGCTGCAGATGCCGTACCCCTGGGGCCGCTGGTTGTCCGCCAGTGCCGCGATGATGATGCTCGTGGCGCTGATCACCGGCATCATCACCCACAAGAAAATCTTCAAGGACTTCTTCACCTTCCGCCCCCGCAAGGGCCAGCGTTCCTGGCTCGATGGGCATAACGCGGTGGGCGTGCTGGTGTTGCCGTTTCACCTGATGATCACCTACAGCAGCCTGGTGATCTTCATGAACATGGTGATGCCGGCGCCGATCCTGGCCGCCTATGGCAACGACAGCCGCGCCTTCTTCAATGAGGTCTTCCCGGCGACCCACACCCCACCTGCGCAGGGCCAGCCGGGCAAACTGCTGCCGCTGCTGCCGATGTACGAGCAAGCGCGGGCGCAGTGGGCGGGCGGGCACGTCGGACGTATCGCGGTGAATAACCCGAGTGATGTCAACGCCTCGGTGAGCGTGTTCCGCGCCGGCTCCGACAGCGTGGTCCATGATGTCGGCAGTACCGTGTCGTTCAACGGCAGCACCGGTGAGCTGTTGCGGGTGAGCGGCGAACCGTCGCTGCCGGCGGTCATCGGGGGCAGTTTCTATGGCCTGCACATGGGCCATTTCGCCGGCCCGGTGCTGCGCTGGTTGTACTTTATCTGTGGCCTGGCGGGCACCGCGATGATCGGCACCGGGCTGGTGATCTGGCTCGGCAAACGCCAGCTCAAGCACGCAAAAAACGCTGTGATGCCGTTTGAGCTGCGGCTGGTTGAGGTGCTCAACATCGCCAGCATGGCTGGGTTATTGATCGCCATTGCCGCGTTCTTTTGTGCCAACCGCTTGCTGCCGGTGAGCCTTGCCGAGCGCTCGGGCTGGGAAGTGCAGACCTTCTTTATCGCCTGGGGCTTGAGCCTGGCGCATGCGCTCCTGCGCCGAGGCCGCCAGGGCTGGGTCGAGCAATTGAGCGTCGCCGCGCTGCTGTTTACTGGCGTGCCGTTGCTCAACGCGCTCACCACGCCTGACCACCTCGGTATCTCAATCGCCCGGGGCGATTGGGCCATGGCGGGTGTTGACCTGACCTGCCTGGCCAGCGGCGTGTTCCTCGCCTGGGCGGCCTGGAAGATGCAGTGTCGCACGGCGCCCCGGCAGTCCAAGGCCGAACGCGCGCGCTCATTGCGCCTCAAGCAGCAGGTGCACTGAATGCTCATCGCGCTAATGATGTGCTACGCCGGATTTGCCGCACTGTGCCTGGCCACCGACCGTCACCATGGCGAACTGCTGCACAGCCAGCCGTCGCCCCGTCGCCGCCAGAGTTTGCGCGTGGCGGGAGGGTTGCTGTTGAGCGTCTCGATCTGGCCCGCCGTGACCGGCGCCGGTTGGGGCCAGGGCCTGGTGGAGTGGTGTGCGGTGCTGATGTTCAGCGCACTGTTGCTGGTGTTGTTGCTGCCGTATTGGCCAAGGCTGGCCTTGATCCTGGCGGGCATCGGCCTGCTGGCGAGCCCCGTTGCGGCCTTCGCCACCCGCTGCCCCCTGCCATGATGATCAGCACGCCACCCGAACCCCAGGACCGCCCGCAGGCTGATACGGCGGGCGGGCGTGCGCATTTCCTGCAGGTGTTTTTGTCCCAGCGTTCGCAGATGGAAGCCCTGGTGAGCCGCCGCGTGGGCTGCCGCGCCACGGCGGCCGACCTGGTGCAGGACCTGTTCCTGCGCTTCTGGCGACGACCCCTGGTGCAGGTCGAAGAACTCAGCACCTACCTGCTGCGGTGCGCGGGCAATATCGCCATTGACCACCTGCGCAGCGAAGGCGCACGAGCGCGCAGCAGCGAAGGCTGGTTGCCGGAACAACAGGACCACCAAGGCTGTGAACCCCAGGCCGCACTGGAGGCCGGCAACGATCTGCGGCATGTCGAAGCCGCCTTGCGCAGCCTGCCCGAGCGCACCCGCCAGATTTTCCTGCTCAACCGCATTCACGGCCGCAAGTATGCGCAAATCGCCAAGGCCATGGGGCTGTCCCAAAGTGCCGTGGAAAAACATATGATGCGGGCCCTCGAAGCCTGCAAGGCCAGCCTTCGTGAGCCACCGCCCCCACGCACGCCAGGGACAGCACCGTGAACATCACCCCCACGCCCGACCAGGAACGCGCCGCACTGGCCTGGCTCAGCCTGCTGCACGACCAGCCCAGCAGCGGCGACCAGGCGACGTTCAGCCGCTGGTTGCGCGCTGACCCGGCACATGCCGAGGCCTATGCCCAGGCCCAGGTGCTGTGGGAATTGAGCGAAGTGCCCGCGCGCCAGCTGGCCGACGAAGAGGCCCTGGCGTTGCAGGGCTACCTCAATGCGCTGGATACCCCGAAGCGCTCACGGGGGCTGCGCTGGACCGGCGCCTTGGCCATGGCCGCCGGCCTGCTGCTGATGGTGTCGATGGGCGCCGGTTGGCAGCCGTCGCGCTGGGTCGATGACTTCGGCGCCGATTACGTCACGGCGCCGGGGCAGGTGAAGAGCGTCACCCTGGCCGATCAATCCCAAGTCACCCTCGACGCCGACAGCGCGATTGCCGTGGATTTCAGTCATGGCGAGCGGCATATCCAACTGCGTCGCGGCGCGGTTTTTTTCAGCGTCACCCACACGGGCGAGCCGTTTGTGGTGCAAGCCGGCGGCGGCGAAGCGCGGGTGCTCGGCACGCAGTTCGAGGTGCGGTTGCAACCGGCGGGGGCGCAGGTGACAGTGTTGTCCGGCCGGGTCGGCGTGACCCCGTCGAAACAGGGCCAACAGCACATTCTGACGGCGGATCAGCAAGTGGCCTACGCCGATGGCGTGGCTGAGCCCCCGCACACGGTGGACAGCGCGTCGCGCCTGGCCTGGCGCGAGGGTTGGCTCAACTACTACAAGGCGCCGTTGGCCGATGTGCTCAACGATTTGGGGCGTTACTTCCCGGGCCGCATCCTGCTGCTCAACGACGAGATGGGTGCCAGGCGCGTCAGTGGCAGCTTCCCGAGCAACGACCCGCAGGCGGTGCTGAATGCGCTGCAGGCAGTGCTTGGGTTTGAGCAGCACAGCCTGCTGGGGCGGATAATCGTGGTGCGCTGATTACTTCAGCGCCGCCATGATCGCGTCAGGGTTGTAATCGCGAATCAGCGTCCCGTTCACGTCCACAAACGGAATCCCGCCGCCCCCCAGCGCCTCATAGGTCTTGCGCGCCTGGGCGTCCTTCTCGATATCGAACGCCTGGTACGGAATGCCTTTCTGGTCCAGGAAGCGGCGGATCTGTTTGCAGTAGCCACACCATTCGGTGGTGTAGAGCACCACGCGCGCCGAGGCGCGTATCGGCTCCGGAGCCACTTGCGAGGGGTTGAACACCCGCTCGATCTTGCCCCAGTTCTGCACCGCCACCACGACCAGCAACACCAGCAGGACTTTCTTGAACACCCCGCCGAGCATCAGTTACGGCGCTTGAGCTGGTCGGTCAGTTGGGTCGGCAGGCCCTTGATGATCAAGGTGCCGGCGGCTTCGTCGTACTCGATCTTGTCGCCCAGCAGGTGCGCTTCAAAGCTGATCGACAGTCCCTCGGCGCGCCCGGTGAAGCGGCGGAACTGGTTGAGTGTGCGCTTATCGGCCGGGATTTCCGGCGACAGGCCGTAGTCCTTGTTGCGGATATGGTCGTAGAACGCCTTTGGCCGATCCTCATCGATCAAACCCGAGAGTTCTTCCAGGCCCATGGGCTCGCCGAGCTTGGCCTGGCTGCTGGCGTAGTCCACCAGGGTCTTGGTTTTTTCCCGGGCGGATTCGTCCGGCAGGTCCTCGCTTTCCACGAAGTCACTGAACGCCTTGAGCAGGGTGCGGGTTTCACCCGGGCCGTCGACGCCTTCCTGGCAGCCGATAAAGTCGCGGAAATACTCCGAGACCTTTTTGCCGTTCTTGCCCTTGATAAACGAGATGTACTGCTTGGACTGTTTGTTGTTCTGCCATTCGGACACGTTGATGCGCGCCGCCAGGTGCAACTGGCCCAGGTCCAGGTGACGGGACGGGGTCACGTCAAGCTCGTCGGTCACCGCCACGCCTTCGCTGTGGTGCAGCAGGGCGATGGCCAGGTAGTCGGTCATGCCTTGCTGGTAATGGGCAAACAGCACGTGGCCGCCGGTGGAGAGGTTGGACTCCTCCATCAGCTTCTGCAGGTGTTCGACCGCAGTGCGGCTGAAGGTGGTGAAATCCTGGCCACCGTCGAAATACTCCTTCAACCAGCCGCTGAACGGGTGCGCGCCCGACTCGGCATGGAAGAACCCCCAGGCCTTGCCTTGTTTGGCGTTGTAGCTCTCGTTGAGGTCGGCAAGCATGTTCTCGATGGCGGCCGACTCGGCAAGCTCGGAGTCGCGGGCATGGAGAACTGCGGGTGTGCCGTCGGGTTTTTTGTCGATCAGGTGGACGATGCAATGACGGATCGGCATAGGCTTCTCGGCTGGTTGAAGGGGAGCGGTGGGCCTCCCCGAAAAGTCGCCAAGTGTACCGCACCATTGGGCAAGACGGGCCTCGACGGCGGTTTTGGCCAACGTCCGGCGGGGCATATACCTTTTTTTTACGGTTTAGAGCGATAAAGCTGACCAAATGGGTAGGTAGAGGCGGATATTTCCCCGTCTCTGTGCTAGTTTTGCCCCGTCTTACGCCACGTCTCGGCGTTAAGCGTGCATTCAGCATCTGTCAGGTCGAACCAATCCCCGTTTCAAGCATCTATAACCCCGATCTCCGTGGTTATAGCCGGGGGTGCCAGGCCGTGACGGTCGGGCTCGACGGCTGACACTGCACTCTGCAATCCATATGAATTTGATAGGGAAGGAACACCACAATGGCTATTACTAAAGACCAACTGATCGCTGACCTGGCTGAAGCAGTAGACGCACCGAAAACCACCGTGCGCGCTCTGCTGGACCAACTGAGCCAAGTTGTTGCTGATCAGCTGGAAAATGGCGGCGAAATCACTCTGCCAGGTGTTGGCAAGCTGAAATTGACCGAGCGTCCTGCCCGTACTGGCCGTAACCCTTCGACTGGCGCTGCCATCGAAATCGCTGCCAAGAAAGTTATCAAGCTGGTTGTGGCCAAAGGCCTGACCGACGCTGTTAACAAGTAAGACGCAGCATTAAAAAAACCGTGCACCGGAGCGATCCGGGCACGGTTTTTTGTTGCCTGGGATTTTTTACCTGTAGGAGCGAGCTTGCTCGCGAAGGCCGTTAACGATAACGCGGCCATCCCGGATGAATGCGGTGTCTTGGCGTTTTTCGCGAGCAAGCTCGCTCCTACAGGTTGGCGTCAGCGCACCCAGCGCTGGCGCCAGATCTGCTGTTCGTTCTTGGTCTGGAAGGTCCAGGCGACGAAACGGCTCTGCTTCTGCCCCTGAGACATCTCCACTACCTGGCTTTCCAGCACGCCGGCTTTTTTCAAGGCGATCTCGATTGCGGGCAAGTTCGACGCTTTTGACACCAGGGTGCTGAACCACAACACCTTGTGGGCAAAGTGCGCACTTTCAGCGATAAGCTGCGTCACAAAGCGTGCTTCGCCGCCTTCGCACCATAACTCGGCCGATTGGCCACCGAAGTTCAGCACCGGCAATTTGCGCTTGGGATCGGCCTTGCCCAGGGCACGCCACTTACGCTCGCTGCCCTTGGTGGCTTCGTCCATGGACGCATGGAACGGCGGGTTGCACATGGTCAGGTCAAAACGCTCGCCCGGCTCCAGCAAGCCCAGCAGGATGTGCTTGGGGTTGGTTTGCTGGCGCAGCTGGATGACCTTGCTCAGGTCGTTGGACTGCACGATCGCCCTGGCCGCGGCCACCGCGGTAGGGTCGACCTCCGAGCCGAGGAAATTCCAGCGGTACTCCATGTAGCCAATCAGCGGGTAGACGCAGTTGGCGCCCATGCCGATGTCCAGCACCTTGATGATTGAGCCACGGGGAATCTTGCCGTCGTTGACGCTGGCCAGCAGGTCGGCCAGAAAGTGCACGTAATCCGCACGCCCAGGGACCGGCGGGCACAGGTAATCGGCCGGGATGTCCCAATGCTGGATGCCATAGAACGCTTTCAGCAGCGCACGGTTGAACACGCGCACCGCGTCCGGGCTGGCGAAGTCGATGCTCTCTTTGCCATAGGGGTTGAGGATCACGTACTGCGCCAGTTCCGGCGTGGTCTTGATCAACGCCGGGAAGTCGTAACGCCCCGTGTGGCGGTTGCGCGGGTGCAGGGTAGCCTCTTTGCGCGGCGCGACGGGTTTGGCCGTGGCGGCGGTTTTAGGCTTCTTACGTGGAGGTTTTGGCGTGCTGGGGGCGGTCATGGGCTACGTCGATTCTGGGGTTGCTTCAAAAGTGGCGGCTATTGTCACACATTCCGAAGTTCACCTCGGTTAAATGTGGGAGCGGGCGTGCTCGCGAATGCGGTGTGTCAGTCAATGAAGATGTCGACTGTCGCATCGCATTCGCGAGCAAGCCCGCTCCCACAATGATTGGGTTTCAAGCTCAAAAAAAAGAGGCCCGAAGGCCCCTTTCTTACACTGCATCCACCTTACAGGCTGGCAATCCGCGCATGTTGCTCGGCCAATTTGCCCAAGGCCTGCTCAGCCTCGGCCAGTTTGGCGCGTTCTTTGTCGATCACTTCCGCCGGCGCCTTGTCGACGAACGCTGCGTTGGACAGCTTGCCGCCCACCCGCTGCACTTCGCCTTGCAGGCGTGCAATTTCCTTGTCCAGACGGGCCAGTTCCGCGCCTTTGTCGATCAGGCCGGCCATCGGCACCAACACTTCCATCTCGCCGACCAATGCGGTGGCGGACAACGGTGCCTCGGCGCCATCAGCCAGTACGGTGATCGACTCCAGCTTCGCCAGCTTCTTGAGCAGCGCATCGTTCTCGCTGAGACGGCGCTGGTCTTCGGCACTGGCGTTCTTCACGAACACCGCCAGTGGCTTGCCCGGCCCGATGTTCATCTCGGCGCGGATGTTGCGCGTGCCGAGCATCAGGGCCTTGAGCCATTCGATATCGCTTTCGGCGGCCTCATCGATGCGGGCTTCGTTGGCCACCGGCCAAGGTTGCAGCATGATGGTCTTGCCTTCGATACCGGCCAGTGGCGCGAGGCGCTGCCAGATCTCTTCGGTGATGAACGGCATGAACGGGTGCGCCAGGCGCAGCGCCACTTCGAGCACGCGCACCAGGGTGCGACGGGTGCCGCGCTGGCGTTCGATCGGGGCGTTTTCGTCCCACAGCACAGGCTTGGACAGTTCCAGGTACCAGTCGCAATACTGGTTCCAGATGAACTCGTACAAGGCCTGTGCGGCCAGGTCGAAACGGAACTGGTCGAGCTGGCGGGTCACTTCGGCTTCGGTGCGTTGCAACTGCGAGATGATCCAGCGGTCGGCCAGGCTCAGCTCATAGGCTTCGCCGTTCTGGCCGCAGTCCTCGCCTTTATCCAGCACGTAGCGCGCAGCGTTCCAGATCTTGTTGCAGAAGTTGCGATAGCCTTCGACGCGGCCCATGTCGAACTTGATGTCACGACCGGTGGAAGCCAGCGAGCAGAAGGTAAAGCGCAGGGCGTCGGTGCCGTAGCTGGCGATGCCGTCGGCGAACTCGTCGCGGGTCTGCTTCTCGATCTTCTTGGCCAGTTTCGGTTGCATCAGGCCCGAGGTACGTTTCTGCACCAGGCTTTCCAGGTCGATGCCGTCGATGATATCCAGCGGGTCCAGGACGTTGCCCTTGGACTTGGACATCTTCTGGCCCTGACCATCGCGGACCAGGCCGTGCACGTACACGGTCTTGAACGGAACCTGCGGCGTGCCATCTTCGTTCTTCACCAAGTGCATGGTCAGCATGATCATCCGGGCAACCCAGAAGAAAATGATGTCGAAGCCGGTGACCAGTACGTCAGTGGAGTGGAATTTCTTCAGGAATTCGGTCTGCTGCGGCCAGCCCAGGGTCGAGAAGGTCCACAGGCCCGAGCTGAACCAGGTGTCCAGGACGTCGTTGTCCTGTTGCAGCGCTACATCCGGGCCGAGGTTGTGCTTGGCACGCACTTCGGCTTCGTCGCGGCCGACATAGACCTTGCCAGACTCGTCGTACCAGGCCGGAATGCGGTGGCCCCACCACAGTTGACGGCTGATGCACCAGTCCTGGATGTCGCGCATCCACGAGAAGTACATGTTTTCGTACTGCTTAGGCACGAACTGGATACGGCCGTCTTCCACCGCAGCGATGGCAGGTTCTGCCAGCGGCTTGGTGGACACGTACCATTGGTCGGTCAGCCACGGCTCGATCACGGTACCGGAGCGGTCGCCCTTCGGCACTTTCAGGCCGTGGTCGTCGACGCTCACCAGCAAACCGGCGGCGTCGAAGGCGGCCACGATCTGCTTGCGTGCTTCGAAACGGTCGAGGCCGGCGTATTCGGCCGGGATCTTGCCGTCGATGCTGTCGTTCAGCGTGCCGTCCAGGTTGAACACCTGGCAGGCCGGCAGGATGGCGGCGTTTTTGTCGAAGATATTCAGCAGCGGCAGGTTGTGGCGCTTGCCGACTTCGTAGTCGTTGAAATCGTGGGCCGGGGTGATTTTCACGCAGCCGGTGCCGAATTCAGGGTCGCAGTAGTCGTCGGCGATGATCGGGATACGGCGGCCAACCAGTGGCAGCTCGACAAACTTGCCGATCAGCGCCTGGTAGCGCTCGTCGTTCGGGTTAACCGCTACGGCGGCGTCGCCGAGCATGGTTTCCGGACGGGTGGTGGCGACGATCAGGTAGTCGTTGCCTTCGGCGGTCTTGGCGCCGTCGGCCAGCGGGTACTTGAGGTTCCACAGGAAACCTTTCTCGTCGTGGTTTTCCACTTCGAGGTCGGAGATCGCCGTGTGCAACTTGGTGTCCCAGTTGACCAGGCGCTTGCCGCGGTAGATCAGGCCGTCTTCATGCAGGCGCACGAAGGCTTCTTTCACGGCTTCGGACAGGCCGTCGTCCATGGTGAAGCGCTCGCGGCTCCAGTCGACGGACGAGCCCAGGCGACGGATTTGACGGCTGATGTTGCCGCCGGACTGGTCTTTCCATTCCCAGACTTTCTCCAGGAATTTCTCGCGACCCAGGTCGTGGCGGTTCTGGCCGGTGGCTTCGAGTTGGCGCTCCACGAGCATCTGGGTGGCGATACCGGCGTGGTCGGTGCCTGGCTGCCACAGGGTGTTGCGGCCCTGCATGCGGCGGAAACGGATCAACGCATCCATGATCGCATTGTTGAAGCCATGGCCCATGTGCAGGCTGCCAGTGACGTTCGGTGGCGGAATCATGATGGTGTAGGACTCGCCCGCGCCTTGCGGAGCGAAATAGTTCTCGGACTCCCAGGTGTTGTACCAGGAAGTTTCAATAGCGTGCGGCTGGTAGGTCTTATCCATGCGCGGCGGGACCCTAGTTGGCATTAATTCAGGAAAGCCGGCAAGTATAACGGGGGATAGGGGAGAGGGGTAGGAGCGAGCTTGCTCGCGAAAAACTGGAGGGCGGCGCGTTCATTCAGGATGCCCGCGCCATCGTTGACGATTTTCGCGAGCAAGCTCGCTCCTACAGGGGCGCTAGTTCTGGTATTGGCTGAGCAGCCGTTCCATCCGCGCATCCATCCGGCGCTTGATCTCGGTTTCGATATGCGGGGCAAAGTCGTCGATCACGTCTTGCATGATCAGTTGCGCGGCGGCGCGCAGTTCCTTGTCCAGGTGCAGGAGCAGGGCATCGGGCGTCTTTTCGGCGGCGGGCGGCGCGGCCTCGGTTTCGGCGGCGGCTTCGACGACCGGCTCCGGCGCGACCTGCTTGCCACCGACCATGTCGAACAACAGCGGGATCTGTACCTCGCCATTGAGCGATTCGGTCAGCAGCGGCGGTTGCCGGTCATCATCACCCAGCAACTGACGGATCGACTCAAGGTCGTCCAGCAGGTGGTCATCTTTTTTTACAGGGTTGGAAGTGTCCATCGTGTGCTCAAAGTCGTTGTAGCCGGTGATCCTGCAAAGGATAGCCCTGTTCGCGGTAGAAACGGAAACTCTCCCGTGCGGCCTGACGAATAGCCGGATCTTCCACCACCACTTCCGCCACACGGGCGAAAGCTTTGGCAAACGGCGGTACTTTCAGGTCCAGGTTGACCAGCAGGTCATGGTGATCGCCGCAACTGTCGCCCACGCCCAGGGCTACCTGGCCTTCGGGTTCGGACTCGGCGGGGCCGTGGGGCACGAAACTTTCGCCCTTGAAGCGCCACAGGCGGGCGTCAAGCTCGTCACGTTGGGCGGCATCGCTGCAATGCAGGTAAATGCGGTGGCCCATGCGCCAGGCTTTTTCGGTAAGTTTGCAGGCAAAGTCCAGGCGCGCGAGCGGGTCGGCGCTGGGCAATATATAGAAGTCGACTTGGGTCATTACGTTTCCTGAGACCGGGGCGGCGTGATGGCCGCCCCGGAATCTTCAGTGTCAGGCCTTGGCGCGATCCAGCAGGTATTGGGTCAGCAGCGGAACCGGACGACCGGTTGCGCCCTTGTCCTTGCCGCCGCTGGTCCAGGCGGTGCCGGCGATGTCCAGGTGAGCCCAGTTGAAGTTCTTGGCAAAGCGCGACAGGAAGCAAGCCGCGGTGATGGTGCCGGCTTTCGGGCCGCCAATGTTGGCGATGTCGGCGAACGGGCTGTCCAGTTGTTCCTGATACTCATCGAACAGCGGCAGTTGCCAGGCGCGGTCGTCGGCGGCCTTGCCGGCGCTGAGCAGTTGCTCGATCAGCTCGTCGTTGTTGCCCAGCAGGCCCGAGGTGTGGGAGCCCAGGGCAACGATGCACGCGCCGGTCAGGGTGGCGATATCGATCACTGCCTGGGGCTTGAAGCGCTCGGCGTAGGTCAGGGCATCGCACAGCACCAGGCGGCCTTCGGCGTCGGTGTTGAGGATCTCGACGGTCTGGCCGCTCAGGGTGGTCACGATATCGCCCGGACGGGACGCGCCGCCGCTTGGCATGTTCTCGGCGCAGGCCAGGATGCACACCAGGTTGATCGGCAGCTTGAGTTCCAGCACGGCACGCAGGGTACCGAACACGCTGGCGGCGCCGCCCATGTCGTACTTCATCTCGTCCATGCCCAGGCCCGGCTTGAGGCTGATGCCGCCGGTGTCGAAGGTGATGCCTTTACCCACCAGGGCGTAAGGCTTCTCGGTCTTCTTGCCGCCGTTGTATTGCATCACGATCAGGCGTGGCGGCTGGTCGCTGCCCTGGCCCACGGCATAGAACGAGCCCATGCCCAGTTCCTTGATTTTCTTCTCGTCCAGCACCTCGACCTTCAGGCCCTTGAACTCTTTGCCCAATGCCTTGGCCTGTTCGCCCAGGTAGGTGGGGTGGCAGATGTTCGGCGGCAGGTTGCCCAAATCGCGGGTGAACGACATGCCGTTGGCGATGGCCTGGGCGTGGGTCACGGCGCGCTGGACTTCAGCCTGGGCGGCCTTGATGGTCAGCACGGTGATTTTTTTCAGGGCACGGGGGTCGGCTTTCTGGCTCTTGAACTGCTCGAAAATATAACCGCCATCCACCAGGGTTTCGGCCAGCAGGCGGGTCTTGCCATAGCTGTCACGGCCTTTTACCACGATTTCATCCAGCGCCAGCGTCGCTTCGCTGCCACCCAGGCCCTTGAGGGTGCTGAGGATACCGCTGATGATCTTGCGGAACGGGCGGTCGCCCAATTCGGCATCCTTGCCCACGCCCACCAGCAAAACACGGTCGGCCTTGAGGTTGGGCAGGCTTTGCAGCAGCAGGCTTTGACCGACTTTGCCGGCCAGGTCGCCGCGCTTGAGCACCGCGCTGATGGCGCCGCCGCTCAGTTCGTCGAGTTGCTTGGCGGCAACGCCGAGCTTGCGGCCTTCGCCGATGGCGACCACGAGGGTGGCGGTTTTCAACGTTTCGGGGCTAACGCTTTTTACAACCAATTCCATTTTCGGGTCCCTTATAAAGGTCTGGGAGCCTGGCGTGGGTACCCAGGCTTTAAAACGTGGCAGCTGTGTAAGCCGCCCGCGACAAAGGCCGCAGTTTGAACCTCGCCGGCGGAGCCTGACAACCCTTGGCGCAGGCTTTGTGCGTGCACATGAGGTTGCGCAGTGACAGGCGCGGTCAATCACAGGATAATGCGCCATCTTTTTAGCCGGCCCTTGTAAACGGGCTGACTCGGTATGCTTGCTTGTTTGGCCGCCTTAGCCTGACAACCCTGGAGTGTCTGGTTTGATCGTCTTCCGTTATCTGTCCCGCGAAGTCCTGTTGACCCTGAGTGCCGTGAGTGCGGTATTGCTGGTCATCATCATGAGTGGTCGTTTCGTCAAATACCTGGCCCAGGCTGCTTCCGGCGCCCTGGACCCAGGCTCGCTGTTCCTGATCATGGGCTTTCGCCTGCCGGGGTTCCTGCAACTGATCCTGCCATTGGGCCTGTTCCTCGGGATCCTGCTGGCCTACGGCCGCCTGTACCTTGAAAGCGAGATGACCGTGCTGTCGGCTACCGGCATGAGCCAGCAGCGCCTGCTGGGCATGACCATGATCCCGGCTGCCGGCGTTGCGCTGATCGTTGCCTGGCTGAGCCTGAGCCTGGCCCCCCAGGGTGCCATGCAGTTCCAGCTGGTGCTGAACAAGCAGGATGCGATGACCGAGTTCGACACCCTCGAGCCGGGCCGCTTCCAGGCGCTCAATGACGGCACCCGGGTGACCTACACCGAAACCCTCACCGAAGACCGTGCGAACCTGGGCGGGGTGTTCATCTCCGAAAAGCGCCTGGGCCAGGACAAGAAAGACCGTGGCATTTCCGTATTGGTGGCCGACTCCGGCCGCCAGGAAGTGCGCCCGGACGGCAGTCGCTACCTGATCCTGGAAAACGGCTACCGTTATGACGGCAGCCCCGGCCAGGCCGATTACCGCGCGATCAAATACGACACCTATGGCGTGATGCTCGCCCGCCCGGACGTCAGCAGCGAAGTCACCGACCGCGATGCAATCCCCACCCAGGACCTGTTGGGCAGCAAGGAATTGCGCTCCATCGCCGAGCTGCAATGGCGTATTTCCCTGCCGCTGCTGGTGTTTATCGTGACCTTGATGGCCGTGCCGCTGTCGCGCGTCAACCCACGCCAGGGCCGTTTCCTCAAGCTGTTGCCGGCGATCCTGCTGTACATGGCTTACCTCACCATCCTGATTTCCGCCCGCGGCTCCCTGGAGAAGGGCAACCTGTCGCCGACCCTGGGCCTGTGGTGGGTGCACGGGATCTTCCTGATGATCGGCCTGGGGCTGCTTTACTGGGAACCTATACGTCTGAAAATGTCGAGCCGTCGTGGCCAGAAGGAGTTGGCTCGTGGCTAAGCTCGATCGCTACATTGGTAGCAGCGTCCTGATCGCCATCCTGGCGGTACTGGGCATCATCCTGGGCCTGGCCTCGTTGTTCGCCTTCATCGATGAAGTGGGCAACGTCAGCGATACCTACACGGTGTGGGACGTGCTGAGCTACGTGGCGCTCACCGCGCCGCGTCGTCTCTACGACATGATGCCCATGGCCGCGCTGATCGGCTGCCTGATCGGTCTGGGCGGCCTGGCCAGTGCCAGCGAACTGACCATCATGCGTGCCGCCGGGGTGTCCATCGGCCGTATCGTCTGGGCGGTGATGAAACCCATGCTGCTGCTGATGGCATGCAGCGTGCTGATCGGCGAATACGTGGCGCCGCCGGCCGAAAGCACCGCTCAGGCCAATCGTGCCCTGGCCCAGGGGTCGGGTGATGCGCAGAGCGCCAAGCACGGCCTGTGGCACCGTCAGGGTGAAGAGTTCATCCACATCAACGCCGTGCAACCGGGCGGCCTGTTGATTGGGGTGACGCGCTATACGTTTGACAATGAGCGTCACATGCTATCGTCGAGTTTCGCCAAACGTGCGCAATACAGTGGCGAAAAATGGCAATTGAACGATATCACCACCACGTACTTCCATAATGTCGGCCAGGGTACCAAGGCCAGCACCGAAGTGATCAATGTGCCGAGCCAGGAGTGGGACATCGCGCTCAAGCCCGAATTGCTCAATACGGTGGTGATGATCCCCGAAAGCCTGCCGATCTCCGGGCTCTGGAGCTATATCCACTACCTCAAGGACCAGGGCTTGAACAATGGCCGCTATTGGCTGGCGTTCTGGGTCAAGGTGCTGCAGCCGGTGGTGACCGCCGCGCTGGTGCTGATGGCGATCTCGTTCATCTTTGGCCCGTTGCGCTCCGTGACCCTCGGCCAGCGGGTATTTACCGGCGTGCTGGTAGGCTTCACCTTCCGCATCGCCCAGGACCTGCTGGGCCCGTCGAGCCTGGTATTCGGCTTCTCACCGCTGTTTGCGGTGCTGGTGCCGACCGCCATCTGCGCCTTGGCAGGGTTCTGGCTGCTGCGCAGAGCCGGTTGATAGCACGCTTATGAACAAAAAATGCCCCGCTCGAGAGATCGGGGCATTTTTTGTTCTGGTCAGCAAAGATGACGTCTGGCCTGAGCATCAGGTACAATTCCCGGCTATTTTTCAGCGGGCAATCTGCCTGCAGCCTTTTTGAGTGTTGATCCGTGAGTGATTTGAGTCATATCCGCAATTTCTCCATCATCGCCCACATTGACCATGGTAAGTCGACGCTGGCCGATCGATTCATCCAGATGTGCGGCGGCCTTGCCGAGCGTGAAATGGAAGCCCAGGTACTGGACTCCATGGACCTCGAACGCGAGCGCGGGATCACCATCAAGGCCCACAGCGTTACCCTGTACTACACCGCCAAAGACGGTATCAAGTACCAGTTGAACTTCATTGACACCCCAGGCCACGTCGACTTTACCTATGAAGTCAGCCGTTCCCTGGCGGCCTGCGAAGGCGCGCTGCTGGTGGTGGACGCAGGGCAGGGCGTTGAAGCCCAGTCCGTGGCCAACTGCTACACCGCCATCGAGCAAGGCCTGGAAGTCATGCCGGTGCTGAACAAGATCGACCTGCCCCAGGCCGATCCGGACCGCGTAAAGGAAGAAATCGAAAAAATCATCGGCATTGACGCCACCGACGCCGTCGAATGCAGCGCCAAGACGGGCCTGGGCGTCGACGAAGTGCTCGAGCGCCTGGTCAAGACCATCCCCGCGCCGACCGGCAACATCGAAGATCCGCTGCAGGCGTTGATCATCGACTCCTGGTTCGACAACTACCTGGGCGTTGTCTCCCTGGTCCGCGTGCGCCACGGCCGCGTGAAGAAGGGCGACAAGATCCTGGTCAAGTCCACCGGCAAGATCCACCTGGTGGACAGCGTCGGTGTGTTCAACCCCAAGCACACCGCCACCGTTGACCTGAAGGCCGGTGAAGTCGGCTTCATCATCGCCGGTATCAAGGACATTCACGGTGCGCCGGTCGGTGACACCCTGACCTTGAGCTCCACCCCGGACGTCGATGTGCTGCCGGGCTTCAAGCGTATTCAGCCGCAGGTCTACGCCGGCCTGTTCCCGGTCAGCTCCGACGACTTCGAAGACTTCCGCGAAGCCCTGCAAAAGCTCACCCTCAACGACTCGTCGTTGCAGTACACCCCGGAAAGCTCCGACGCCCTGGGCTTCGGCTTCCGTTGCGGGTTCCTCGGCATGCTGCACATGGAGATCATCCAGGAGCGCCTCGAGCGCGAATACGACCTGGACCTGATCACCACCGCGCCGACCGTTATTTTCGAACTATTGCTGAAAAACGGTGAAACGATTTACGTCGATAACCCGTCCAAGCTTCCAGACCTGTCCTCCATCGAAGACATGCGCGAACCGATCGTGCGGGCCAATATTCTTGTGCCGCAGGAACACCTGGGCAACGTCATTACCCTGTGTATCGAAAAGCGTGGCGTTCAGCACGACATGCTGTTCCTCGGTACCCAGGTGCAAGTGACCTACGATTTGCCGATGAACGAAGTGGTCCTGGACTTCTTCGACCGTCTCAAATCCACCAGTCGCGGCTATGCTTCGCTGGATTACCATTTCGATCGTTACCAATCGGCTAATCTGGTGAAACTGGATGTGCTGATCAACGGCGACAAGGTTGATGCACTGGCACTGATCGTGCACAAGGACAACGCGCACTATAAAGGGCGCCAGTTGACCGAAAAGATGAAAGAACTGATTCCGCGCCAGATGTTCGACGTTGCGATCCAGGCCGCCATTGGCGGGCAGATCATTGCGCGGACCTCCGTCAAGGCTCTCAGAAAGAACGTACTGGCCAAATGCTACGGCGGTGACGTAAGCCGTAAGCGCAAGCTGCTTGAGAAGCAAAAGGCCGGTAAAAAACGCATGAAGCAAGTGGGCAACGTGGAAATTCCACAAGAAGCCTTCCTTGCGGTGCTCAGGTTGGATAGTTAGGTCCTATGTCGCTAAATTTCCCGCTGTTGCTGGTCATCGCCGTTGCCGTTTGCGGTCTCCTGGCGTTGCTCGATCTGGTGTTCTTCGCCCCGCGTCGGCGGGCGGCTATCGCGTCCTATCAGGGCAGCGTCAGCCAGCCCGATGGCGTGGTGATCGAGAAGCTGAACAAAGAGCCTTTGCTGGTTGAATACGGCAAGTCCTTCTTCCCGGTGTTGTTCATCGTGCTGGTGCTGCGTTCGTTCCTGGTGGAGCCGTTTCAGATCCCTTCGGGGTCGATGAAACCTACCTTGGACGTCGGCGACTTCATCCTGGTGAACAAGTTCTCCTACGGGATTCGCCTGCCGGTGCTCGACAAGAAAGTCATTCAGATCGGCGACCCGCAGCGCGGCGACGTGATGGTGTTCCGCTACCCGGCCGACCCCAGCGTCAACTACATCAAGCGTGTCATCGGCTTGCCCGGTGATACCGTGCGGTATACCAACGACAAGCACCTGTACGTCAACGGTCAGTTGATCACCGACCAGATGATCGGCACCACCTACGATCCGCAATTGGGTGATGTGGCGGTCTACAAGGAGCAGGTCGGCGCGTCCGAGCACCTTGTCCATAAAGCCATGGGGCGTTCCATGCCCGGTGGGCAATGGACCGTCCCGGCAGGTCACTACTTCATGATGGGTGACAACCGTGACAACTCCAATGACAGCCGTTATTGGGATGACGCCAGCATTCCCAAGGAGATGCTCGGCATGGTCCCCGACGAAAATATCGTCGGCAAGGCCTTCGCGGTCTGGATGAGCTGGCCCGAGCCCAAACTCAGCCACTTTCCGAATTTCTCGCGAGTCGGGCTGATCAAGTAAAACCAGCGGCGCTGTGAACACAGCGCCGAATGCTTTTCTGGGGCCGGGACAAATCGTTGTCCGGCCTCATGCAGCACCCACCAGGATTTGAATGTGAACACTGCGTCAATCGTCGCTGGCCCCCGGTGCCACGAACTCGATATGCATCAACCAGGTATGGCTAAACCGTGAGCGTTTCTCTAAGTCGTCTCGAGCGCCAGCTCGGCTACACCTTCAAGGATCAGGAACTGATGATCCTTGCCCTCACACACCGCAGTTTTGCAGGGCGCAATAACGAGCGCCTGGAATTCCTCGGTGATGCCATCCTCAATTTCGTTGCCGGTGAAGCGCTGTTCGAGCGCTTCCCGCAAGCCCGTGAAGGCCAGTTGTCACGCCTGCGCGCACGCCTGGTAAAAGGCGAGACCCTGGCCGTGCTGGCCCGCGGTTTCGGCCTGGGCGAGTACCTGCGCCTGGGGTCCGGTGAATTGAAAAGCGGTGGTTTCCGCCGCGAATCGATTTTGGCCGATGCCCTCGAAGCGCTGATCGGTGCCATCTACCTGGATGCGGGCATGGATGCGGCCAAGGAGCGCGTCACCGCGTGGCTGACCTCCGAGATCGAAAGCCTCACGTTGGTCGACACCAACAAAGATCCCAAGACCCGCCTGCAGGAGTTCCTGCAATCACGCGGCTGCGAACTGCCACGCTACGAAGTGGTGGATATCCAGGGTGAGCCCCATTGCCGCGTATTCTTCGTGGAATGTGAAATCACCTTATTGAATGAAAAAAGCCGAGGTCAGGGTGTGAGCCGTCGTATTGCCGAACAGGTAGCGGCCGCTGCAGCACTGATTGCCCTGGGCGTGGAGAATGGCCATGACTGATTCAACCGCAACACGCTGTGGCTATGTTGCCATCGTCGGTCGCCCGAACGTGGGCAAGTCCACGCTGCTGAACCACATCCTGGGCCAGAAGCTGGCGATCACCTCGCGCAAACCGCAGACCACCCGTCACAACATGCTGGGTATCAAGACCGAAGGCAACGTGCAGGCGGTCTACGTCGACACCCCGGGCATGCACAAGGGGGGCGAGAAAGCCCTTAACCGCTACATGAACAAGACCGCTTCGGCGGCGTTGAAAGACGTCGACGTGGTGATCTTCGTGGTCGACCGCACCAAGTGGACCGACGAAGACCAGATGGTGCTCGAGCGCGTGCAATACGTGACCGGCCCGTTGATCGTCGCGCTGAACAAGACCGATCGCATCGAAGACAAAGCCGAACTGATGCCGCACCTGAGCTGGCTGCAGGAACAACTGCCGAACGCCCAGATCATCCCGATCTCGGCCCAGCACGGTCACAACCTCGATGCCCTGGAACGCGTGATCGCCCAGCACCTGCCGGAGAACGAGCATTTTTTCCCGGAAGACCAGATCACCGACCGCAGCAGCCGTTTCCTTGCCGCCGAACTGGTCCGCGAGAAAATCATGCGCCAGATGGGTGCCGAGCTGCCGTACCAGATCACCGTCGAAATCGAAGAGTTCAAGCAGCAGGGCAAGACCTTGCATATCCATGCGCTGATCCTCGTCGAGCGTGACGGCCAGAAGAAAATCATCATTGGTGACAAAGGCGAGCGCATCAAGCGCATCGGCACCGAGGCGCGCAAGGACATGGAGTTGCTGTTCGACTCCAAGATCATGCTCAACCTGTGGGTGAAGGTGAAGGGTGGCTGGTCCGACGACGAGCGCGCACTGCGTTCCCTTGGCTACGGCGACCTGTAAGCGCTCTTCAGTAACACCGCAGGGCAAAATGTGGGAGCGGGCTTGCTCGCGAATGCAGTGGATCAGTCACCTGATGTATGGGCTGGCACTGCGCATTCGCGAGCAAGCCCGTTCCCACATTGGATAGTCGTAGTTTTCAAGACCGTGTTCCGTCAACGAGAACCTCATGTCCCAATCTCCACCCCCAGCCAACTCGCCTACGTCCTGCACAGCCGCGCCTACCGCGAGACCAGCGCCCTGGTGGACTTCCTCACGCCCCAGGGCCGCCTGCGCGCGGTGTTGCGCAGCGCGCGGGGCAAGGCGGGAACATTGGCGCGGCCCTTCGTGGCCCTGGATGTGGAGTTTCGCGGCAAGGGCGAGCTGAAAAACGTCGGCCGCCTGGAAAGCGTCGGCACGTCCGCCTGGCTCAATGGCGATGCGCTGTTCAGCGGCCTCTACCTCAATGAACTGCTGATCCGCCTGCTGCCCGCCGAAGACCCGCACCCAGCGGTCTTCGATCACTACGCCGCCACCTTGCTCGCACTGGCCGAAGGCCGCCCGCTGGAGCCATTGCTGCGTGCCTTCGAATGGCGCCTGCTCGACGACCTGGGCTACGGCTTCGAACTAAGCAACGACCTGCACGGTGAGCCCATCGCCGCCGACGGCCTGTACCGTCTGCAGGTGGATGCGGGCCTGGAGCGCGTCTACCTGCTGCAACCGGGCCTGTTCCAAGGCGCCGAGCTGCTGGCCATGAGCGAAGCGGATTGGACCGCGCCGGGGGCGTTATCGGCCGCCAAGCGCTTAATGCGCCAGGCCCTGGCCGTGCATCTGGGCGGCCGGCCACTGGTCAGCCGCGAGTTGTTTCGAAAGCCCTGACATCCCCGTGTATGCTGTGCAGCGTTTCTTTCCCCTTTTCAGGAGCGCTTCCGTGACCACCAGCAATCGCATTCTTCTTGGCGTCAACATCGACCACGTCGCCACCCTGCGCCAGGCCCGGGGCACTCGTTACCCTGACCCGGTCAAGGCCGCGCTGGACGCCGAAGAAGCGGGCGCCGACGGTATCACCGTGCACCTGCGCGAAGACCGCCGGCACATCCAGGAGCGCGACGTGCTGCTGCTCAAGGACGTGCTGCAAACCCGCATGAACTTCGAGATGGGCGTCACCGAAGAAATGATGGCCTTCGCCGAACGCATCCGCCCGGCGCATATCTGCCTGGTGCCGGAAACCCGCCAGGAACTCACCACCGAGGGCGGCCTGGATGTGGCCGGCCAGGAAGCGCGGATCAAGGCGGCGGTGGAGCGCCTGTCAAAGATCGGCAGCGAAGTGTCGCTGTTCATCGACGCTGATGAGCGCCAGATCGAAGCCTCGCGCCGAGTCGGCGCGCCAGCCATCGAGTTGCACACCGGCCGCTACGCCGACGCCACCACCCCGACCGAAGTGGCCGATGAGCTGCAACGCATCATCGACGGTGTGAACTGCGGCCTTAATGAAGGCCTGATCGTCAATGCCGGCCATGGCTTGCACTATCACAACGTCGAAGCGGTGGCCGCGATCAAGGGCATCAACGAGCTGAATATCGGCCATGCCCTGGTGGCGCACGCGCTGTTCGTCGGGTTCAAAGGCGCGGTGGCCGAGATGAAAGCCCTGATCCTGGCCGCCGCCAAGGCCTGACCGCACATCAACCTGTAGGCGTCCCCCTCGCTCCTACAGGTTTCAGCCGTCTTTGTGCTATGCGGCAATGCGAAGCCTTACTGTTTAGCCGATGCAGGTGTATCGTATCGGCCCTTTGCAGGCCGCTGGCTTGCGGTATATACGTGAGGTTGTTGTGTCCCGATCCTTTTCCCGTCGACAAATCCTGGGTGGTCTTGCAGGCCTGGCCGTAGTGGGCGTCGGTGCCGGTGGCGGCTATCGCTACTGGCTGGGGAAAGTCGCCGAGGCCGAGGCCGGGCACGATTACGAACTGATCGCCGCACCCTTGGATGTCGAACTGGTGCCGGGCCACACGACCCAAGCCTGGGCATTCGGCCCCTCGGCACCGGGCACTGAGCTGCGCGTGCGTCAGGGCGAATGGCTGCGGGTGCGCTTTATCAACCACCTGCCGGTCGCGACCACCATCCATTGGCATGGCATCCGCCTGCCGCTGGAAATGGACGGCGTGCCCTACGTCTCGCAATTGCCGGTGCTGCCTGGCGAATACTTCGACTACAAGTTCCGCGTGCCGGACGCTGGCAGCTACTGGTATCACCCCCATGTGAACAGCAGCGAAGAACTGGGCCGTGGCCTGGTCGGCCCGCTGATCATCGAAGAGCGCGAACCCACCGGTTTCAAGCACGAACGCACTCTCAGCCTGAAAAGCTGGCACGTGGACGAAGAGGGCGCTTTCGTCGCCTTCAGCGTTCCCCGTGAGGCGGCGCGTGGCGGTACCGCCGGGCGTTTGTCGAGCATCAATGGCGTATCCCAGGCGGTGATCGACTTGCCGGCCGGGCAGATCACCCGCGTGCGTCTGCTCAACCTCGACAACACCCTGACTTACCGCATCAATATTCCCGACGTCGAAGCACAGATCTACGCGCTGGACGGCAATCCCATCGAGCCACGCCCCCTGGGCAAGGAATACTGGCTGGGCCCCGGCATGCGCATCTGCCTGGCGATCAAGGCGCCGCCGGCGGGTGAAGAGTTGTCTATCCGTAACGGCCCGGTGCGCCTGGGCACCTTCCGCTCGGTGACCAACACCGACGCACCCACCGAGTGGCCACCGGCGTTGCCGGCCAACCCGGTTGCCGAGCCGGACCTGGCCAACGCCGAGAAACTCAACTTCAATTTCGAGTGGGTGGGCTCGGTGTCGGTCAACGTCGACAACGGCAAGCCGCCGAGCCTGTGGCAGATCAACGGCCAGGCCTGGGACATCACCGACAAGACCTGCGCCGACCGCCCGATTGCCAAGCTGGAGAAAGGCAAGAGCTACATTTTCGAATTGAAGAACATGACCCAGTACCAGCACCCGATCCACCTGCACGGCATGAGCTTCAAGGTCATCGCGTCGAACCGTCACAAGGTGATTCCTTATTTCACCGACACCTACCTGCTGGGCAAGAACGAACGCGCCCGCGTGGCGTTGGTGGCGGATAATCCGGGGGTGTGGATGTTCCATTGCCACGTGATCGACCACATGGAAACCGGCCTGATGGCCGCCATCGAGGTGGCGTGATGCGCCAGTTTCGTTCCAACGCGATCATCGACCGCAGCCGCGATCAGGATTTCATGCGCGAAGCCCTGGCACTCGCCGCGCAAGGCGCGGCGCTGGGCGAAGTGCCGGTGGGCGCGGTGCTGGTGCAGGACGGTGAAATCATCGGCCGCGGCTTCAATTGCCCGATCAGCGGCAACGACCCCAGCGCCCATGCCGAGATGGTCGCCATCCGCGCCGCGGCGCAGGCCGTCAGCAACTACCGCCTGCCGGGCAGCACACTCTATGTGACCCTGGAGCCGTGCAGCATGTGCGCGGGCCTGATCGTGCATTCGCGCATTGCACGGGTGGTGTATGGCGCGCTGGAGCCCAAGGCCGGGATTGTGCAGAGCCAGGGGCAGTTCTTTACCCAGGGCTTTCTCAACCATCGGGTGCTGTTCGAAGGCGGTGTGCTGGCCGAGGAGTGCGGTACGGTGTTGAGTGAGTTCTTCAAGGCCCGCCGCGCCAAGCCGGCACTCTGAAGAACCAAGGGATTTCCATTTATTCAGGGAAATCAGGGCCTACTTCTTGGCGATGATCACTGCCCGCATCGGCGCCGGCAGCCCTTCAATGGTCCTGCTGTGATCCTCAGGATCGAGGTAATCACTCAGCGACTGAAACTTCATCCACTCCGTTCCCCGCTGTTCCTCGACCGTGGTGACGCTCACATCCACGCAACGCACATCACTGAACCCGGCGCGACGCAGCCACAGCATCAGCGCGGGTACCGAAGGCAGGAACCACACGTTGCGCATTTGTGCATAACGGTCTTCCGGCACCAGCACCTGCTGCTGATCGCCTTCCACCACCAGGGTTTCCAATACCAGCTCGCCACCCTTGACCAGTGTGTCCTTCAACGCCAGCAGGTGTTCGATGGGCGAGCGGCGGTGGTAGAACACACCCATGGAAAACACCGTGTCGAAGCCTTCCAGGTTCGCCGGCAAGTCTTCGAACGGGAACGGCAAATGCCACGCCTTAGGCTCGGACAGGTAGCGCTGCACCGCCTGGAACTGGCAGAAGAACAGCCAGTTCGGGTCCACGCCAATCACGCTGTCGGCACCGGCGCCGAGCATGCGCCACATGTAATAGCCGTTGCCGCAACCGACATCCAGAATGCGCTTGCCCTTGAGGTTCAGGTGCGGCGCCACGCGGGACCATTTCCAGTCCGAGCGCCATTCGGTGTCCACGTGCACGCCGAACAGGTGGAACGGGCCTTTGCGCCATGGGCTCAAGCCCATCAGGGCGCTGTGCATTTGCGTGCGGGTCGCCTCGTCGCAATCGGTATCCAGCACCAGGCCGTTCAACAAGTCGACATTGCTGGGCTGAATCTGCGGCAGCGCATCCAACGCACTCTGCCAACGCTCCAGGTCGCCATGACCCTTTTCCATTTTGCTGTCGAGTTGCGCTTGCAGGCCCTGGGCCCACACGGCCAAAGGAGTGCCGACCAGGTGGCGGGCGAGGGGGGACAAATCAATCATGGCAGGGCAATCAACGAGGCAAAGTTAAGACACTGGAACCACGGCACGACTTTCGAGAACCCGGCTGCCAGCAGGCGTTCGCGGTGTTCTTCGAGGCTGTCGGGCTTCATGACGTTTTCGATGGCGCTGCGCTTCTGGGCAATTTCCAGTTCGCTGTAGCCGTTGGCGCGCTTGAACGCGATATGCAGGTCGGTGAGCAGCGCATGTTCTTCAGTGTCGTTGAAGCGCAGCTTTTCCGAGAGGATCAACGCACCGCCGGGCAACAACGCCTGGCGAATACGCCCGAGCAACGCCAGACGCTCTTCGGGGGCGATAAATTGCAGGGTGAAGTTCAACGCCACCACCGACGCCGGCTGGAACTGCAAGGCGAGAATATCGCCCTCGATCACCTCCACCGGCAGCAACTCCTGGAACATCGAGTCCTGGCCGTTGAGGTATTCGCGGCAGCGCTCGACCATCGCCGCCGAGTTATCCACAGCGATCACTTTGCATCCGTCGGTGCGCACGTGACGGCGCAGGGCTTGAGTCACGGCGCCCAGCGATGAACCCAGGTCGTAGAGCACGCTGCCCGGCTGGGCGAATTGCGCGGCGAGCACGCCAAGGTTTTCAACGATGGTCGGGTAACCGGGCACCGAGCGCTTGATCATGTCCGGGAACACCCGCACCACATCTTCGTTGAAGGCGAAGTCCGGCACCTGGGGCAGGGGCTGGGCGAAAAGGCGATCGGGTTCTTTGCTCACGGTGGGTCCGGCGGCGATGGGGAAAGGCCGGCATTTTAGCCAAGTTGGCTGGGGGATGCATGATTGATCGGACCGTTAGTCAGGCAACCGGGTCTACCTGTCAGTTCTGACAGTAGACGCCCTCTTAGCCTGCGCTCTAAATTGAATTGAGCTGGGCAGTGAACACTACGATGACTTGGTTAGAGGGCTTGGAAGATGAGTCTTACAATTGTTTCGACCGATTCGGAACTGGATGCGCAGATCAAGGCGATCCTGAAGGATGAAAATGTCTCTGTCTTAGAGTTCAGTAATTTCAGAAAGCACGCGGATGATGAGGTCGCGAAGAGCAAACGCCTGGATTTCAAAGATAACTTACGGATCATCTCCAATGCGGCCGACATCCTCGCGGATGCGATCAAAATGCTCACCCAGGAAGCGCGTCGTCTTGATCTGGGCGTGCGGGATAACGCCGACCCTGCAAAAAATGCCGTAAAAGAAGCCGAAAAGGCGCTGTTGAAGAAAGCCGTTGAAGTCCAGCTGGCTTACACCGTGATCAGCTACAAATCGATGCTGGAACGATTGTAGAAGCAGAAGTTTGGCGGGCTCCTCAGGCTTTACCGGGAAGCGCGCCAAACCTCGCTGTCGGACGTCTGTCCGAACACGGACGCCGTGATGCCCCACTGGCCAAGCCAATACGTGGTGATCAACAGATACGGCGCCGCCTCGAACGCCAGCACGAACCGATTGATGCCAATCAGCGTGTCCGACAACACGAATGACACGGCCCCCGCCGCCGCCAGCAGTGCCGAGCGCTTCGGCACGCTGCTGCCCAACCGCGCCAGCGCGCGCCAGAGCATCGCGCTGATCACCAAGGCGTAGACCACGACGGGAATCAGCAGGTCGCCGAGGCCATGGGCGATCAGGATGCTCAGCAGCACCGTCCCCATGCCCAGTGCGATGATCAGTGGCAGCAGGGCCAAACGCCGGCAATCGCTGAGATAGGCTTTGAGGTACGCCAGGTGCGCCAATAGAAACGCGCCCAGGCCGAAGATAAACAGGTCGCCCGGCCACGCCAGCAACACATCGCCCACCAGAGAGAAAATCAGCCCCAGGCTGACCCAGCGTCGATAGTCGGTGGGCGGCGCATCATGCAGCCAACCCAACAGCGCCAGCACCGGCAAGGGTTTGACCAGCAGGCACAATAACGCCGCGTGGGTGCTCAGGCCGTAGATAAAGGTGACGGCGCCCATCAGCGCAAGAATCAGCCATGGCATATCAGTTCACCGTGATAGCGCATTCGAAGGTCTCGACAGGCTCGGCTTCCGGCTCCCAGGGTTGCTGGGAGGTCAGGCGTAAACGGCCCTGACCCGCCGCGAACGCCTGGAAGCGCCAGGTGGACTGGCCGCCGCCGCCAACCACGCCGGATTCTGTGCTGCTGTAGACCTCGGGGCTCAACGCGCGCAGCACGCCGCCGGCAGAATCCTGGACAGCCCAGCGATAACCGGTGGTGGGGTTGCTTGGCAGGGTGAGGATCAGGTTTTGCCCGTTTTTAAGCTGGAGCGGGCAGGCGCTCTGGTTTTCCACGCTGACGTTTTGCTTGGGGGCGCTGGCGCAGGCGGCCAGCAGGGCAAGGCTCAAGGGGAGAAACAGGCGGGCAGCGGTCATGGGGGCTCCGTTCATTCACGACGAAGGGCGAGCATAACCGAAGATGAGACAAGGTGTGACAAGGCGGGGTGTTGTGTTGATTAGGCTGGCCTCTTCGCGAGCAAGCCCGCTCCCACACTTGACCGAGTACATTCTTTGGAATGCGGTCCACATGTGGGAGCGGGCTTGCTCGCGAAAGGGCCAGCTCAGGCACTAGATAACTATCAGAAGAGCACCTTCGCCACATCCGCAAAGCGCTTGGCAAAGTGCACGGTCATGCCTTCCTTGAGGTACTCCGGCAACTCTTCAAAACTGCCCCGATTCGGCTCCGGCAGAATCAACTCGTGGATCTTCTGGCGGCGCGCGGCAATCACTTTCTCACGCACGCCGCCAATCGGCAGTACATGCCCGGTCAACGTCAGTTCGCCGGTCATGGCCACGCCTTTCTTCGGCGGCTGGTTACGCGCCAGCGACAGCAGCGCACTGGCCATGGTCACGCCGGCGCTCGGGCCGTCCTTGGGTGTGGCGCCTTCCGGCACATGCAAGTGCACGAAGGCTTCGTCGAAAAACTTCGGATCACCGCCGAACGACTTGAGGTTGGAGCTGATATAGCTGTAGGCGATTTCGGCGGATTCCTTCATCACCTCACCCAACTGCCCGGTGAGCTTGAAGCCGCGGTTGAGGGTGTGGATGCGCGTCGCCTCGATCGGCAAGGTGGCGCCGCCCATGCTGGTCCAGGCCAGGCCTGTGATCACGCCGGTGCCGGACAGCACCTGCTCGTTGCGGAACACCGGGATGCCCAGGGAGCTTTCCAGGTCCTTGGTGCCGATCTTGATCACCGACTTGGGCTCATCCAACAGCTTGACCACCGCTTTGCGCACCAGCTTGCCCAGCTGTTTCTCCAGCTGGCGCACCCCGGCTTCGCGGGCGTAGCCGTCGATCAAGGCGCGCAGGGCACCGTCGCTGATGCTCAGGCTGTTTTTCGCCACGCCGGCTTTTGCCAACTGCTTCGGCCACAGGTGGCGCTTGGCGATGGCGACTTTCTCTTCGGTGATATAGCCCGACAGGCGAATCACTTCCATGCGGTCGAGCAACGGGCCGGGGATCGAGTCCAGGGTGTTGGCGGTGCACACGAACAGCACTTTGGACAGGTCCAGGCGCAGGTCCAGGTAGTGGTCGAGGAATTCGACGTTCTGCTCCGGGTCCAGGGTCTCCAGCAGCGCCGACGCGGGGTCGCCCTGGAAGCTCTGGCCCATCTTGTCGATCTCGTCGAGCATGATCACCGGGTTCATCACCTCAACGTCCTTGAGCGCTTGCACCAGCTTGCCCGGCATGGCACCGATGTAGGTGCGGCGATGACCCTTGATCTCGGCCTCGTCGCGCATGCCGCCGACGCTGAAGCGATAGAACGGCCGGCCCAGGGATTCGGCGATGGATTTACCCACGCTGGTCTTGCCCACGCCCGGCGGGCCCACCAGCAGCACGATGGAGCCGGAGACCTCGCCTTTATAGGCGCCCACCGCGAGGAACTCGAGGATACGGCTCTTGATGTCATCCAGGCCCGCGTGGTGCTGGTCCAGCACCTTGCGCGCGTGTTTCAGGTCGAGCTTGTCTTCGCCGTACACGCCCCATGGCACCGACGTGGCCCAGTCCAGGTAGTTGCGCGTTACCGCATATTCCGGCGAACCGGTTTCCAGGATCGACAGTTTGTTCAGTTCTTCGTCGATGCGTTTTTGCGCCTGGGCCGGCAGCACCTTGCCTTCCAGGCGCTGCTCGAACTGCTCGACATCCGCACTGCGGTCGTCCTTGGTCAGGCCCAGTTCCTGCTGGATCACCTTGAGCTGTTCCTTGAGGAAGAACTCACGCTGGTGCTCGCCGATCTTGCGGTTCACCTCGGCGGAAATTTCTTTTTGCAGGCGCGCGACTTCCACCTCTTTGCGCAACATCGGCAGCACTTTCTCCATGCGCTTGAGCATGGGCACGCAGTCCAGCACTTCCTGCAGCTCGTTACCGGTGGCCGAGGTCAGCGCGGCGGCGAAGTCGGTAAGGGGCGACGGGTCGTTGGGGCTGAAGCGGTTGAGGTAGTTCTTCAGCTCTTCGCTGTACAGCGGGTTGAGCGGCAGCAGTTCCTTGATCGCATTGATCAGCGCCATGCCGTAGGCCTTGACCTCGTCGGTCGGCTCGGTGGGCTGGTGCGGGTATTCGACCTCCACCAGGTACGGCGGGCGGTGGTGCTTGAGCCAGGTGCGAATCCTCACGCGGGTCAGGCCCTGGGCGACGAATTGCAGCTTGCCGTTCTCGCGGCTGGCGTGGTGTACCTTCACCAGGGTGCCGTACAGCGGCAGCGCGGAGGTATCGAAGTGGCGCGGATCTTCCGGTGGGGTGTCCATGAAGAACAGGGCCAGGGAATGGTGATCGGATTTGCTCACCAACTCGAGGGTTTCGGCCCATGGCTCTTCATTGACGATTACCGGCAGCACTTGGGCCGGAAAGAACGGCCGGTTGTGAATCGGGATGATATAGACCTTGTCCGGCAGGTTTTGCCCAGGAAGGGCCAAACCGGTATTGGACGAAGTGGTTTCAGCGTTTTCGGGGTCGGCGTAGTCGTTGAGGTCGATATCGGGTAGTTCTTGCTGGTCGCTCATGGGGCACCTGCATAAGGAAGTATGGTGCTTAGATGGGGCAGGGCAGTGGTGGTTTCAATGGTGGGCGCGCGATAGCAACATATTGCATGAAATTACCGGCGCGGCTCGGTCACTGTGGCTTGCCGGCGATAGCAGCCTGGCAGTTGATGAAGATATGGCAGGTGCACTGGCCGGGCATGGGAGGGGTTCATGCGGGCGCGCGGTTGAGGGTCGGGCTAAAACAGATGGTCGGGCAGGCGTTTCGGGCCGTCCCCCACGGTGTCGATGATCCACTCCTGAACCTGCGGCGTTGCGCGCAACTCGGCAAACACCACCTCGCGATCAGCCGCTTCACATAGGATGTGCACATTTGGGCCCGCATCCAGGGTTGCGCAGACATCGAGACCCTCAAGCCGCAGTCGCCGGACCCGTGCGAGTAGCCGCAAGGTGGCTGGCAGCCAGTAGAAGATCGGCGGGGTCGAGGTCATGGCAATCATGTGCAACTCGATGGCTTCCAGCTCGACAACCTCGGCCAACGTCTTGAAGTCCCGCTGCTGTATGGCTTGGCGAAGCTTCAACAATCGCTCGGGCAACAAGCTCAGCCGGGTCGGGTAAAAGGGGCTGCTGAGGGCGCGGCGATGCCCCTCAAGGGAGCTGACGCGCTTGGGGCTGCTGTCGACCACCGCGATTAAGTCCACCAATGGCCAATGGGCGGCCGGGGCGATGCTCCGGGCGGGACCGGCAAGGTCCGTGGTGTTTCCGGGCCATTGTACAAAACCGCCCAACACTGAGCGTGCCGCCGAACCTGAGCCGGACAGTCTGGCCAGCAGGCTGGATTCGGGGTCATCGAGCGCCTTGCCACACAATTGGGCAAACGCCAGTGCCACGGCGGCGAAGCCGGAGGCCGAGGAGGCGATTCCTGCACCGGTAGGGAAGTTGTTACGGGTGGCGATACGCAAGGGGGTGTGATAGCCCAGGTGGTGGCGTAGGCGCGCCAGGTGATTTTCCATGCCACGGCGCATGTCGCCTTGGGCGGGGGCGAGCGCTCCGGTCGTGGGTTTCCACAGGATTTCGTCGCAGCCAGCCGCAGGTAACGGCTCAACGGTGCAATGGCTGACACAATGGTTCAGCGTCATCGAGAGGGAGGGGTTGTTGGGCAGCGTCTGCCGGCTGTCGCTCATCCCCCAGTATTTGATCAGCGCGATATTGCTGGGGGCTGCAACGCTGATTTTCTCCATCACCCTTTCACCTGTAGCCCGGGGGCCGCCAGTACGGTGTCGATCCTTGGGTAAGCGGCCAGTTCGAAAAGGGGCTGCGCGCTCGGGAATACCAGCAGGCAACCCGCGCTCTCGCCGGACAACGCCCCTGCGCCACACAGCTTGGCGGCGCCGCCGGCGCGCTCCACGGCCCGCACCGCCTGGCGGATACTCTCGGGGACCACGCCCAATTGCTCAAGCGCTTGCTGGTAGCCGCGGATCAACGCCAGCAATCTGGGACGATCGGCCTTGGGGGCACGCAGCAATTGGCTGAACGCCTGGATGGTTTGGCGCATATCGGCGAGCAGCGGGTTATTGCGCCCGGCCAGTCTGGCGCGGGTGCCGACGATGACTTCACCGGTACTCTCCCGCGCGCAGCCGGTGTGGTAGAGCTGAGCGCCGGCCAAGTGAAGCGCGGCCGTGCCTGCGGGCATTGGGCTGACGTGCAGCTGGCCCCGAGGGCGGGGTTGTACTTCGATGATCGAACCGAGCAAGGCCGTCATATGGTCGATTCCCGACGGTTGGCCGTGTTGATAGCCCTCAATGATCATCGCCAATGTCTGCAAGGTTGCCCGTGTGGCCGGGGAACCGTACAGACTGGCCAGCGCTGCGGGCACGCAGACAGCCAGGGCCGCAGAGCTGCCAAACCCGGCATTGAGGGGCAGGTCCGAGTGCAGGGTCAGGTCCAGGCCGGGGCTATCTGTGTCGCTGAAGCGTTCCAGGCTTTCGCCCAAGGCGCATTTGATCAGATGATCGGCATCGTTGCCCCTGACCAGGGCGAAAGGGTGCGACAGCGGTTTTTGTCTTGCCCGCGCCCAGGCCTGGCGCACCTGTCGGGTATAGCGCAGCAATGCCTCGCGGTGGTAGCTGCGGCTCAGCCCCAGCGTGCACAACTGAGCATTGATCAGCCGATCTTTGCGCAGGGACGCGCTCGCGCAGCTGCGCAGCCCGATGGCCATGGCCAGCGCGGGGCAGCCATGCAGCACCGCATGTTCGCCCATCAGAATGACTTTGCCGGGTGCGCATGCCTGGACCATCGCCTTACCGCCCCAACCGCTGGTGGGCGGCAGCCAGTTGATGCCCGGCTTGCGCGGCCATGATCGACAATTCGCCAGCCAGCACTACGGCCCCCAGCACTTCGGCCAGGCGCAGGCAGTCGGCTCCGGGTTCTCTGCGGCCCGGATAAATCCCCAGCAGCGCCAACGCCTCGCGTTGGGTACTCAGGCCGGTGCCGCCGCCGACAGTCCCCAGTGGCGTATCCGGCAGCATGACACTGGCATACAGGGCGCCGTTGTCACGGGCTTCAAGGCAGGTGACCCCCACGGCGCTTTCGGCCACCTGGCCCAGATCCTGGCCGGTGGCGATAAAAAAGGCGGCCAGCATATTGGCGTGATGGGCGTTGAAGCCCAATGCGCCAGCCATGATGGAGCCCAGCAGGTTCTTGCGGTATTGCACTTCCACCAACGCGGCGGCGTCGGTCTTGAGCAGGTCCCGCAAAATGTCGGCGCTCAAGTGTGCCTCGGCGTGGATGTGTTTGCCGCGCCCCAGCAGGAAGTTGACCATGGACGGTTTCTTATCGGTGCAGTAATTGCCGGAAATACTGATGCAGGGCACGCCTGTTACGGGGACGATCAACTGCTCGATGGCGCGAGCGCAGGCCAGGGTCGCCATGTTCATGCCCATGGCATCGGCGGTATCGAAGCGAAAACGCAGGTAAATCGTGGTACCCACCACTGCGGGGCGGATATCCAGCAAGGTGAGGTGGCGACTGACCTGTTCACAGCATTGCGCGATGTCCTCGAAGTGCTCGTTGACCCAGGCGATAAAGGTATCGGTTTGCTCGATCCCGCTGGAGCGAAACACCGGCGCACGGCTGATTCCCCGGTCGCGCACCCGCACCAGCGCGCCCCCTGCGGCGCGCAGTGCGCTGCAACCGCGGCCGACGCTGGCGATCAGGGCGCCCTCGGTGGTCGCCAGCGGCACGAACACCGGTTCTTGCGGTGTGATGTGCTGGCCCCGCACCAGCAGCGGGCCGGCGACACCCACCGGAACCTGAATGGCGCCTATCAGGTTTTCGCATTTGGCGGGGTGGGGGTCGAAGCTGAAGTCGCCGATGCAAGACAGCGAGGTATTGGCGATCTTCTCCAACGCTCGTTGGCGAATCGTCGCCGCTTGCCTTGGCGATAGGTGTGCGGGCAGCTGGTGCAAGCGGAGTTTGCCTTGTGTCAGCACATCGACCCAGTCTTCAGTCGAAAGGGGGGCAGGCATGGCGTGGGTCCTCTTTCCTGGCTGCGGTGACGGGCGGCTCGGGCTCGGCAATCGATGAACAAAAGTCTTTCACGGCGGCAAACGCTGCCGCTACTGTCAGAGTTCACAGGTGGGGGCTCGCTCAGCAGGCGTAAATTAAGTGCCGCCAATAAAATGGCAGTAAAATCCCTGGTTTTATTGGGTGCACATGTGCTTTGTCCCAGCTAATCTGCTCAAACTAAATATCCAATCAGGTTGGATGTTTTTTTGACGCCAGTCAGCTGTGGCAAGGACCGCACATGACACAGGGACGTAGTGGCAGTAAGAGACGAACGCTGCCAGAGGGCACAGCCATGACGTGGCGCCACACGTTTCAAACCCGTATCGCCGGGGTGCTGGCGTTGTTGTTGCTGTTGGTGGTCGCCGCCACCTACTTCGCCGTCAAGGTCGCCACCACTCGCGCCGTGGAGAATCAGGCGCAAGTCCAACTCAAGATCGGTAGCCAGGTGTTCGAACGCCTGATTGAGCTGCGCGGGCGCCGCCTGCAATACGGCCTCGATTGGTTGACCGCCGATGGCCCGTTCAAGGCTGCGGTGGCCGAGGGCAAGACGGTGCCGATCCTGGCGGCGCTGCGTCGGCATGGCACCGGCATCCGCTCCAGTGAAGTGTTTGTGCTCGGCCTGGAGGGCAAGGTGATGGTCAGCACCTTGCCCGTGCTGGTGCGCGGGCAGTTTTTTCCCTATGACGACGCGCTGCGCCATGCGCGACGTACCGGCCTGCAGATGTTGATCGTGGCCATGAACGGGCGGCCTTACTTGCTGGTGCAGGATGACGTGCTCGACCCGCTGCCCATCGCACGCGTCGTCATGGGCTTGCCCATGGATACGCTGTTCGCCAACGAACTGCGTTCCATGAGCAATCTGGAGGTGTCGTTCCTCAGTGTGCAGGACGGCAAGCCCGGCGCGCTGTTCAGCACCCAGCCCGACGCCTACCAGGCCAACCTGCTCAGCCTGTTGCGCGAGAAGCCCATCAACCCCGCGCCACGCATCCACCGCTTCTACGGCCGACGCGTGCTCAGCCAGGTGCTGCCGCTGGCCAATACGGGAGCCGGCGATGAAGTGCGGGTTTTGCTGCAAAGCCCGCTGGACCATGCCCTGGAATCCTTTGCCCCGCTGGACCGGCAATTTCTCGGAATTGCCCTGGCGGTGCTGCTGGTGTCGTTGGCCGGCGCGTTGTTCCTGGCGCGGCGCGTGTCGCGCCCGCTCAATGCGCTGGTAGAGGCGGCCGGGCGTATCGGCGCGGGTGATTACCACACGCCGGTGCGGGTGCGCGGCCACGATGAATTCGGCCTGTTGGCCCGCGCCTTCAACGCCATGCAGAGCGGGATTGCCGTGCGCGAGCGGCAACTGGCGCACAACGCGTTGCATGACCCACTCACCGGCCTGCCCAATCGCGCCCTGGCCATGGAGCGACTGGGCAGTGCGATCAGCGCGCGGCGGTCGGTGGTGGTGGTGTACGTCGGCATCGAGAACTACCGGGTGATCAACGAAGGTTTCGGCCCCCAGGGCGTAGAAGAGATGCTGCGTGAAGCCAGCCGCTGCCTGTCCATGTGCCTGTTGGCCAGCGACACCGCCGCGCGCATCGCCGGCAGTGAGTTCCTGCTGTTGCTGGAGAACATCGAGGTCGACCGCGCCGTGGCCCGCGCCGATCGCCTCTACGCGCTGCTCACCGAACCTCGGCGCATCGGCAACGACGAACTGACTCACGAGGTGAGCATGGGCATTGCCGCCTACCCCACCGACGGCCAGCAGGTGGAAGAGTTGATCAGCCGCGCCGCCATCGCCCGCCATGATGCGGCGACCTTTCCCGGCTATTTGCAGATTTACCAGCAGGACCGCGACCTCGCTCACCAGCGCCAGATCACCCTGATCCGTGACCTGCGCCGGGCTGCCGTCGAAGGTGAGTTGTACCTGTGTTATCAGCCCAAGCTCGACCTCAAACAGGGCCAGGTACTCCAGGCCGAAGCCTTGCTGCGTTGGCAGCATCCGACGCTGGGGCTGGTGACGCCCGCCGAATTCATCCCCCTGGCCGAGCGCACCGGCAGCATGGCGGGCCTGACCCAGTGGGTGATCGAAGAGGCCATCCGCCAGATCGCCGAATGGGCGCAGCGCGGCATGCCGGTCCAGTTGTCGGTGAATATCTCGGTGGACGACCTGGCCAATGACGACCTGGCCATTCGCGTCACCACCTTGCTGATGCAGCACGGCGTGTTGGCCCAGCAGCTGATTTTCGAGATCACCGAAAGTGCGATCATGCACAACCCGCAACAGGCCCTCAGCGTGCTGGAGCAACTGCGCGGTTGTGGCATCAGCCTGTCGGTGGATGACTTCGGCACAGGTTACTCCTCCCTGGCGCAATTGCAGCGCCTGCCGGTGCAGGAGTTGAAGATCGATCAATCCTTCGTGCGCAACCTCGACAGCACCAGCGGCGACGGCGTGATCGTGCGCTCCACCATCGAAATGAGCCACAACCTGGGGCTCAAGGTGGTGGCCGAAGGCGTTGAGTTCGAGCCCAGCCTCAAGTTACTCAAACAGTGGAACTGCGACACCGTCCAGGGGTTTCTCATCAGCCGGCCATTGAATGCCATGGCCTTTGAAATGTGGATGCGCCGCGAGCGTGCGCCGCTCTGAAGAGCGGCGCAAACCCAAGGGGGAGGGGGCAGGCTCTGCTGCCATTGTGCTTTTCATGGCTGATTAAAAAGGCGGCTACCCGTGAGGGTAGCCGCCTGTGTTTTACCGCCGGTATTGCTTAGTCCGGCAGTTTGAACGCCATCACATAGTCACCCTGCTTGGTGCCCAGGGAACCATGACCACCGGCCACGACCAGCACGTACTGCTTGCCGTCCTTGCCGGTGTAGGTCATCGGTGTGGTTTGCGCGCCTGCTGGCAGGCGGCCTTCCCATAGCTGCTTGCCGTTTTTCACGTCATAGGCACGCAGGTACTGGTCGAGGGTACCGCTGAGGAACGCCACGCCACCGGCGGTGGTAAAGGTGCCGCCCAGGCTGGGCACGCCCATGCTCAGAGGGATCGGAACCGGCGAGCTGTCACGCACGGTGCCGTTCTTGTGCATCCAGAGGGTCTTGTGGGTGGTCAGGTCGACCGCGGCCACATAACCCCACGCCGGTGCCTGGCACGGCAGGCCCATTGGCGACAGCAGGGCTTCGAGGATCACGCCGTACGGCGCGCCTTTGTTCGGCTGCACGCCTTCGGTTTCGCTGACCCGTGGGCCTTGCTTGGCGATCTCGGCGGCCGGGATCAGTTTCGATTTGAATGCCATGAAGCTTGGGTTGACGAACGCGATCTGGCGTACCGGGTCGACGGAAATGCCGCCCCAGTCGAACACGCCGAAGTTGCCGGGGTACACGATGGAACCCTGCAGCGAAGGCGGCGTGAAAGCGCCGTCGTAACGCATGGATTTGAAGTCGATACGGCACAGCATCTGGTCGAACGGCGTCACGCCCCACATGTCACGCTCTTTGAGCGGCGGTGGCATGAAGTTCAGCTCAGACTTCGGTTGGGTCGGGGAGGTGCGGTCGCCCGCCACCGCGCCTTGCGGTACCGCCACTTCGTGGATCGGCACGACCGGTTGCCCGGTGGCGCGGTCCAGCACGTAGATGCTGCCTTGCTTGGTCGACGCCATCACCGCTTGCTTCACGCCGGCTTCGGTCTTGATGTCGATCAGGCTTGGTTGGCCGCCCACGTCCATGTCCCACAGGTCATGGTGAGTGAACTGGAAGGTCCACTTTACATGGCCGCTGTCGATGTCCAGGGCGGTCAGGCCAGCGGCGTACTTCTCGGAATCGTCGGTACGGTCGCCGCCGTATTGGTCGGGCATCTGGTTGCCCATCGGCAGGTAGAGCATGCCGAGTTTTTCATCCACGGCGAACATGGACCACATATTCGGCGAATTACGGGTGTAGGTCTTGCCCTCGGCCAACGGGGTAGTGTCGTCCGGGTTGCCGCTGTCCCAGTTCCACACCAGTTTGCCGGTGTGGACGTCGAACGCACGGATCACGCCGCTGGGCTCGTCGATGGAGACGTTGTCGGTCACGTGGCCGCCGATCACCACCAAATTCCTGGTCACCGCCGGTGGCGACGTGGAGTAGTAACCGCCTGGGGCGAAGCTGCCGATGTTGGCGCGCAGGTCGACCTGGCCTTTGTCACCGAAGTCTTCACACATCTTGCCGGTGTCGGCGTTCAGGGCGATCAGACGGGTGTCGGCGGTCGGTACGAAGATGCGCTTAGGGCAGGCGTTCGGCGCGGCGGCCGAGCTGGCGCTGCCGGTCGGGCTCTGCTCGGAGGCATAGACGGCGTCATCGTGATACGCCACGCCACGGCAGGTCATGTGCGCCCACCCCTTGAAGTTCTCGGCACCCTGGGTGCTGAGCTTGGGGTCGAAACGCCAGATTTCCTTGCCGGTATCCGGGTCCAGCGCGATCACCTGACTGTGCGGCGTGCACACGTAGAGCATGCCGTTGACTTTCAGCGGGGTGTTTTCCGCGGTGGTCTCGCCCGGATCGTTCGGGCCAGGGATGTCGCCGGTGCGGTAGGTCCACGCCGGCTCCAGCGTGTGGGCGTTTTCCGGGGTGATCTGCGCCAGCGGCGAGTAGCGGTCGCCAAACGCCGAACGGCCGTAGGAGTTCCAGTCGCCATCGGCCTGGGACGGTGCGGCACTGGCCATGCCCGGTACCGCGTCGCGGTCCAGTTGGCCTTTGATCTCACCCGGGTTGGTGAACTGGCTGGCAACGGCGGCGGCGCCGGCCAGTACCACGGCCACACTCAGTGCGCCGGTAGCCAGCGGAGCCGATTGGCCACGCAGCAATGGACGGCGAAACCATGGGAGCAGCATGACGATGCCCAGGGCGAACAGCAGCGCCAGGCGCGGTACCAGTTGCCACCAGTCCAGGCCGACTTCCCACAGGGCCCACACGGTACTGGCGAACAGCACCAGTGCGTACAGGCCCAGCGCAGCGCGGCGGGTGGCCAGCAGCAGGAGGCCGGTCAAGGTGATGCCGATACCGGCCAGCAGGTAGTACAGCGACCCGCCGAGCATCGTCAGCTTGATACCGCCGGCCAACAAGGCCAGGCCCATGATTAGCAGCAAGACGCCTAGCAGCCTGGGCAGCAGGCGGCTTGGACTTGAAGCACCATCAGTGCTCATAGTGTGTTTCTCCGTGACGTTGGAATAATTATGTAACCCCGTGCTTCACTCACTGTAGATGACGATTCGGCACCGGCTTGGTTCAGCGGTAATTCGGTTTTTCTGGAACCGGCGAGGGTTATCCACAGGCGGACGATTTATCCCCAGGCGCACTCGGGGGTAAGACAGCGCTGTCTTTGTAGTTGGGAATAATCCGCAAGATGGGGTCGACCGGGGGAGTGAAACGTTTCAGGTTGGTGCGAAGGATAAAGGGAGTGACGGCCGAGAGAAAGCGTAAATCGCAAGATGCATCATTTCAGATCTGGTAACAGTGACCCAGTGTCGCTGCCGAATAAGGCAAGAGGGCCTGCTCCCGAAGGGGGGACGGTGTTTGTCGGCAAGGCAACCTTGCCTGGGGGGCTATATTCAATGCAGTGCTTCCACCGGTACGCCCCGTCGGCTAAGGTGCGCGGCTGTGTTTCCTCTTTTTGCAAAAGGCCTGGCATGACCGCGACAAGCAACGACCCGCTCCATGGCGTGACCCTGCAACACGTGCTCACCACCCTGGTGGAACACTACGAATGGGAGGGCCTGGCCGAGCGCATCGATATCCGCTGCTTCAAGAGTGACCCGAGCCTCAAGTCGAGCCTCACGTTCCTGCGCAAAACGCCGTGGGCGCGTGAGAAAGTCGAGGGTTTGTACGTGAAGCTGATGCGCACCAAACGCCCGTTGGATTGACCCCATGAAGCGGTATGTGGCGGCAGCGGCACTCGCGGGTTGGGCGGGGTTGGCGATTCAGCAGTACCTGATTTTCTATTCGCGCTGGACCACCGACGCCAGCCTGCTGGGCGGGCTGATCAACTTCTTCAGTTTCTTCACCGTGCTCACCAACACCCTGGCGGTGGTGGTGTTGAGCTATGCCGTAGTCAATCGGGATTCGGCGGCGAAGCGGTTTTTTCTCGCTCCAACGGTCAGCAGTGGCATCGCCGTAAGCATTCTGCTGGTGGGCTTGGCCTACAGCCTGTTATTGCGACATTTGTGGCAGCCCGAAGGCTTTCAATTTATCGCAGACGAATTGCTGCACGACGTGATGCCACTGCTGTTTCTGGTTTATTGGTGGCGCTGTGTGCCCAAGGGTAGCTTGCGGGTCAAGCACATCGGCCTGTGGGTGATTTACCCGCTGGTGTACTTCGCCTATGCGCTGCTGCGCGGTGATTTGCTCGGGCAGTATCAGTATCCGTTCATCGATGTGCTCACCCTGGGTTATCCACAGGTGTTCGTGAATGCCGGAGGGCTATTGGCGGGGTTTGTGCTGATTGCGTTGGCCGTTGTCGGGCTGGATAAATCGCTAAAGCGCGAACGGTAAAAAACAGTGGGGCAGGCAAGCCCCACCTCGATCGCGTTGGGCTTTACTCGTCGTCGCTACCTTCGGCGCGCCAGTAGCCCACGGCCTTGAGAAACGCCTCATTGACCTTATGGGTGTCCAGCAGCACGCGCCGTACCTGGCGTGACAACTTGGATTCGGTGGCGACAAAGCTGTACAGCGTGCCGCCTGGCAGCGTGAGGTTCTGTACGGCCTCCAACAGGTCATCCTTGCCGCGCACCACCCACACCACCTCGACGTCAGCGGCGCTGTGCAGTGTTTGCTGTTCCGCCACATCGGCGATTTCAATCACCGCCAGCACCTTGCGCCCGGCCGGCAGTTCTTCCAGGCGACGGCCTATGGCGGGCAGTGCGGTTTCGTCGCCGATCAGCAAGTAGCTGTCGAAGATATCCGGCACGATCATTGAGCCGCGTGGCCCACCGATATACAGGTGCTGCCCGGGCTTGGCCTGCTCGGCCCAGGTGGCGGCGGGGCCGTCACCGTGCAACACGAAATCGATGTCCAGCTCGCCAATCTCCAGGTCATAGCGGCGCGGCGTGTAGTCGCGCATGGCCGGCTGTGGGCCGTCGCCCTTGATGGTGAACGTCGGACTTTCCAGCGCCGCCTGCTCGGCGGCGTTCTGCGGGAACAGCAGCTTGATGTGGTCGTCGCTGCCCAGGCTGACGAACCCTGTCAGCTCAGGCCCGCCCAAGGTAATGCGGCGCATGCGCGGGGTGATATCGACCACACGCAATACGTCGAGGCGGCGGAGCTTGATCTCGTGGGTCACGCGGTGGATGGCTTGCGTATTCATTGGGCTTTCCCGTCGGCGATGGATTGGGCAGTGCTGTTGAGCAGCGCCGCGACACGTTCGATCTCTTCCGGGCTCCAGCGCCCGTGGTGCGCATGCAAGGCATGGCGCAGGTTGTGCACCGCCTCGTGAATTTGCGGCGGGCGGTCATGCCCGCGCAGCGAGCGTTTGCTCAGTTGGATGCGCATGCGCACACCGTCCAGCGCGATCGCTTGCTCACCTAGAAAGAGACGTCCGGCGTCGGTGATTGTGTAGCGTTTTTTTCCGCCTTCGGCGTCGCCGCTGATCAATTCGCTTTCTTCCAGGAAGGTCAGCGTCGGATAGATCACGCCGGGGCTCGGGGTGTAGGCGCCGTCGAACAGGCTTTCGATACGGCGGATCAGGTCGTAGCCATGGCAGGGGTGTTCGGCGATCAGTGCCGGCAACAGCAGTTTCAGGTCCCCCGGCGCGAACACCCGAGGGCCACGCCCACCGCGTTCGCGGCCGGGGCGTTTGTCGAAACCGTCAGGGTCGTTGCCAGGGCCGTGGTGATGAGGATGGTCGCGCATCTTCGTGCCTCTGTGAAAGATTTAGACATAACTTAAGATATATCTTATTTCATGGGTAGAGGGTTGCGACCAACGGTCAGCGCCCGCATTGACAGGCCAGGCGAGCCATAGCAGCGCAAAAAATCGTAGACGTACCTATAAAGAGAGGTCTATAAGTAATAATTAGAGTTAAAGCTCCAATCGATTGTTATTATCTGTACCTGCTTAGTTAACGAGTTGTTTGTGGTATTGTTCTGACAGTTTCTTCCCTTCGCTACACTAACTTTTCTGTATGTAGTCCAGTTCTTACGGATACTTTATAAGTTTTGGCAGAATGCCATCTTTTTCCCTCAAGCCCAGTTTCCTTAGGCTACCGGCCAGTAGGAACGAGCCTGCATACCTGATTTTTCAGTTGGTGGATCATTGCCCGGCGTTGCAGTGGTTCAACTTGCTGGCAGCGTATTTCGTTGTAAGTCACCTAAAGCCCACGGCTTTTAATTCAACTTAACAGCGAGCCAATTAATGCTGAAAACTTACAGGTATTGACCATGTTCAAGAAGTTTGCGATTGCTGCTCCATTGGCTGTTATTGCGCTGAGTTCGCAGGTGGCGTTCGCTGCCGGTGAAGCCAGCCACACCGTCAATCTCAAGGCGAACATTCCGACCACCGTGTTTCATGTGCAGCCACGCGATCCTAACTGGGGCCGTGACGAGACCATGAGCTACAACCTGGTGAGCGGTGAGCTGGCGCCACTGAGTGCTATCTACGACATGCGCAACACCAACGGTTCGATCCACGCCTACATCGAAGGTGGCCCGGCGGTACTGTTCAACGGTGATGCCTCTCAGAACATCGCGCTGACCACCACCCTGAACGGCGTCACCCTCAGCGGTACCCCTCAGGAAGTCGTGAACGATGCTGACTCCACCCCAGGTATCGGTGCCGAACTGCGCATCGCCGCCGCCAAGCCGAGCGCGACCCAGCGTGGTTCCTACACCACCGTGATGCCGTTGGTCTTCGACGCGGTACTGCCTGTAGGGCCTTGATGTTGATGAATGCCTGCTGAGCCGTTGCGCTCACGGGTAGCTGTTTGCAGGTCGGCGGGGGCCCCCACCTCGTCGGCCTGGTTTTCAACCCTGCATCTTGGCATTCAGAGTATCCGTTCATGTTCCCGATGACCCCCATCGCGGCTGCGCTTGCGCTGTTGATTTGTACGAGTGCCCTGGCGGCTCCGGCGTCTGCTGCGTCGACGCCCGGCAGTCTGCTGGCGCAGTCCCAAGGTTTGCCCGCCGGGTTTTCCGACCATTTCTTCGACGTGCCGCTGGCTGTACGTGTGGACCTCGATCAGCAGTTGCTGGGTGAGGCGCTGATCGTGTTGTCCCGAGATGATCGGGTCACCCTGCTCGAATTTACCGACACCGGCGACAGCAAGGTTTCCGCGGCAACGCGCGATACCTGGCAGGCGATCCTGGAGGAAGGCGTGGCCCTGGGCCCCTGCACCCAGTCTTGTCCCCAGCAGTTGGTGTCCGCGTTCTATAACCTGGAAGGCTCGCAGCTGTCGTTGATCACCCAGAACGTAGAACTTGCCGATGAAACTCCGCGGTTCTATGAGCAACCCGAAGGCGGCAGCCTGGGGTTGATCGTCAATAACCAGTTGAACCTCAATGGTGGTGACAACCAGGACCTGGGCGGGCGCTACGGCCTGCAAGCCAGTTCCAGCGTGGGCAACTGGAGCCAGGTGTTCAACCTGCAACTGGCGCGCCAGAGCGGCGACGACGAGCCGATGCGCCACGCGATCCATGAGCTGTATACCCAGCGTGAACTGGAAGGCCGGTTTTTCCGGCTGGGCCATTTCACCCCCAATTCCGATGGCCTGACCCGCCAACTGCGCAGCTTCGGCGCCAGCCCCGACACCGCACTCGGCGTGATGTACGGCAGCTCCGACAACCTGGCCATCAACAACCCCAAGCCCAGTGTGTATCCGATCTACGTGACCGCCAACCGCCAGGCCGCCGTGGAGATCTACCGCAATGGCTTGCTGATCAACACCCAGGCCGTACCGGCCGGCTTGCAGACCCTCGATACCCGCACGTTGCCCGGCGGTATTTATGAAGTGGAAGTGCGCCTGATTGAAGACGGCATGACGGTCAGCACCACCCAGGAGCTGGTGTACAAGCCCAATAACTGGCGCAACGTCGACGATCGCTGGCGCTACAACGTCTTTGCCGGGCGCGAGACCAAGCTGTTCAGCAACTGGGAAGAACAAGCCTCGGGCTCGATGACGGCCGGTGCGTCGCTCAACTACCTGCTGCACCCGCGTGTCATCCTCGGCCTGTCGGCCCGTGAAGTGCGCGAGCAACTGCAATATGGCGGCTCGGTCGACTGGACCGTGGCCAACAACACCAGCCTGTACGCCAACGTGTTCCAGACCCAGGATCACGGCACCGGCATGGATGTGCAGGGGCTCTATACCTTCGGCGCCACCAACCTGGTGTTCAGCCACAACCGCAGTTGGCTCGACACCCGCGACACCTACGAAACCCTGCCGGACGGCACCCGTCTGCGCCGCAATACCTTTGTCGGCCAGAGCAGCAATACCGCGCTGTCGGTCAACCACCGGGTCGATGCGAAAAATTCCTGGAACCTGCGCCTGTCCCACAGCCAAGGCAATGTCGAAGGCGCCGGTGTCGACCTGGGCTGGAGCCGTCGCGATACGCTGATGGGCAGCGATGCCAACTGGCGTTTCTCGCTGTTCGACCGTCCCGGCACCAGTGGTACCAACGATCAGCGCAACCGTGGCGTGGATGTAACCCTCAGCCTGGCGCTGGGCACCGACGGCCGGCAGATTTCCGGCAGCATCGGCAGCCGCACGGCCCGTGAGGGCGGGCGCGACAACAATGCGTCGGTCACCTATCGCCAGGACCTGCAGGACCACGTACTGCAAAGCGTCTCGGCCACGGCGATCACCGACACCTATGGCGTGGGCTTGTCGGGCATGGCCAGCTTCAATACCGACGCGGTCAGCGGCGACGGCTTTGTGCAGCGCAGCTCCTACAACAACGACCTCACCGGTGGCCTGAACCTCAACAGCACCCTGGTGGTGGGCGCCGGCAAGATGTTGCTGAGCAGCCAGTACCAAGGTGACGGTGCCGGCATGATCATCGACGTGGAAACCGACATCGACGAGATCGCCCTGCGCGCCGACGACTTGAGCGGTGGCAGCAGCGTGCTGCGTCCGGGCCGCAACTATGTGCCGGTGTCGGCCTACAAGAGCAGCACCGTGGCGTTTGACTTCGACGGCAACTACCCACCGGCCGCCAACATCCAACCGGGGCGTTCCACCTACCACCTGAACAAGGGCGGGGTGGACTACCGCAAGATCACCGTGATGAAAACCGTCACCGTGCTCGGTCGCCTGCTCGACAACCAGGGCGCGCCGCTCAAGGGGCACCACGTGATCAACCACGCCAGCCGTGGCGTCAGCGAGGTCGACGGGTTCTTCTCCATGGAAATGAGCGCCAGCTCGCCGACCCTGGAAGTGCGCTACCAGAACCAGTTGCTCTGCCAGTTCCGTCTGGACTCGTCCAAGGTCGTCGAGGAAAGGGATGTGCTGATGATCGGTGACTTGCGCTGCACGCCGGACACCCTGGCTGAACTCACTCCTGTACCCAAGGCGGCTGGCTGAATGTCAGGGCAAGACGCTAAAACGGAATTATGTGTATGAACACTCGAACCACAGGCACGGGTTGGCGAGCGGCGTTATCAGGCGTGCCCTTGTGCCTGGCGACACACTTCGCCTCGGCCGCTGTGCAAGACATCACGGCGGAGTTTCGCCCGGATCCTACCAACCCGATGGTCAACAAGTTCACCAACACCACCCCGCAAAGCGGGGTATGCCCTGGGCATATGCCGGCCAGGTGCGAGGCACTGGGGATATTCAGCATCCGCACCACGGATATCACCTTTGCCGCTACCGCCCCGATCGAGCCCTACCACGCCGATCCCCGGCAGGGCCTGACATTCAAGGTGCCGTCCGAGTGGCGCAGTTTTGAAGTGGTGTCCGACCAGGGTGATCGCGAGGTGGTGGAGATGCGTATTTCCGGTATTGGCAGCCGTTTCAATACGACCAACCCGCCCGGTGTGCATATCTGGAGCCCGCTGCCGGTTAACTGGACGTTGCCGCCACCGCCCTGCCAATACACTGGCATGTGGGCGGCGGGAAATACCCTTCGGCTGTGGTTCTGGATTGTCCCGGAAGGTGCGGGGGCTTGCAGCATGGTGACGCCGGAGCGGGTCCCCACCTCCAATTTCAGCATGCTCGAGTATGCCTATGAGTTGCGCACACCCAACCCCCTGGGCATGCAGGCGGGGCAGTACACCGGGTCGATGTCGTACACCATCGGGCCTTACAAGGACTTCGATTTCGGCGATATCTACGTGCCGAACGACGAGGTGCTGACCTTCAATTTCACGTTGTCGGTGGAGCATGTCCTCAAGGTTGACCTGCCGCCGGGCGGCAACCGTATTGAATTGTTGCCCCAGGAAGGCTGGCAAGCCTGGCTCAACCAGGGGCGTCGCCCGACGCGGTTGTACCGCGACCAGACGTTCACCATCGCCGCCAGCCATCGATTCAAGATGATGCTCGAGTGCGGGCTGGTCATCGGCAACACCTGCGGCCTGCAAAACAGTGACGGCGACCAGGTCCCTGTGCAGATATCGACCACCCTGCCATTCGGCCTGACCGACCAGTACGACCAGGCACTTAAACAACGTCCGCTGCGCCTGGACGGCTCGGGCACCGAGTTTATTCAGGCCACGCATTACGTGAACCAGCGGCCCGGCACCTTGCACTTTGAAGTGGCCAGGGACGACGTGGCCGACATGCTTGAAAAGCCCGGCAGCACCTACCGGGGCTCGGCGACAGTGGTCTGGGATTCGGAAGTCTAGTGCTGCCGTGGGCATGCCCGCGGCGCGCGTTCAATCAATGAGGCGTAATCAACAATGAAACATGCAGTGTTATGGATCGGGCTGTTCCTCTACTCCCTCACCGCCCAGGCCGCGCCGGCGATCAATGTCGGCGTGGTGTACGACTACCTGGAGGGAGACCGCAGTTCCTACCTCAAGCGCGTCTTCAATGGCGGCACCACCACCGCGTTCATCAAGGTCAACGTGCTGGAGATTCTCTACAACGAAGACGGCACCTCCCGTGAAGTGCCGGTGCCCTCGCTGACCGACAGCCAGGGCGCCACCACCAGCCGCGACGGCCTGATGGCCAGCCCGGCGCGGATGATCGTGCCGGCGAACGGGCGCCAGGGTACGCGCTTGCTGTACATGGGGCAGCGCGACAAAGAGCGTTATTTCCGCGTGCGTTTTATCCCCGTCGTACCGGAGAAGGAAGACGACTTCGCCGTCACCGACCAGGAACGCGCCGATTACAAGCAAGGCCTGGCGGCCGGGGTCAACGTGTTGGCCGGGTATGGCACGGTGTTTTTCGTGCGGCCCAAAGACACCCGTTTCGACACGCAGGTCACCGAGAGCACCGAGCAGTACCGGCTGCGCAATGCCGGCAACAGCGTGGTGGTGCTCGATGAGTTCCGCAATTGTGCCAAGGGCAACGCCACCGACTGCGAGCCCACCACCAAGCATCACATCCTGCCGGGGCGTGAGCTGAAATTCGAGATAAAAGCCGACCGTCAATACAGCTTCCAGATGATTGAAGGCCGCGACAAAAAACTGATGACGGTCAACAGCAACGGGTGATGACGATGTTCAAGCAACTGACACGACTGGCCGGGCTGGCGGTGCTGACACTCACCGCCACCCATGCCTGGAGTTTCCAGGAACGCCATAGCTTCGAAGTGTCGGTGACGATTCCAGTGCATGAGGCCTATGTGCTGCCGTCCGAAACCGACTGGATGGGCCAGGAGCAGCAACTGGCCTGGAACCTGGCGACGGCGCAACTGGGCAGCCTGCGCAAGAACTTCGACGTGAAGAACCTCAGTGGCGGCGTCGCTGCGCGCCTGGGGGCCGAGCCGTACCTGTTCAGCGGCCGCGACCGCATCGACTTGCAGGTGCTGTTCAACCGCGTGCCGCTGACCCTGGACGCCACCGAAGTGGTCAACGCCGACGAGGCCCGGCTGGGCCGGCGCGCCTTGCTGGATATCGCTGCCATCGAGCCCGAAGGCGGTTATCAGGGCGGCGAGTACTACGGCACCGTGCATATCGTTTTTGATTTTCTCGCGCCCTAGGCTGCACCCCTTCCTCGTTCAGATCTAAAACGGCAGGTTTACGGATGAAAGTTCGACGTATAAGACACTGTGGCGCGCTGCTGCTGGCGGGCCTGATCGGGGGAGGCGTTGCTGCGCCTGCCCGAGCGATGACTCAGGACATCACGGCGGTGTTCAATCCTGACCCGAGCAACCCCATGAGGAACGAGTTCCGCAATACCACGCCGCTCTCCGGGGTGTGCGCCTGGCATATGCCTGGGCGCTGCGAGCAATTGGGCATCTTCAGTATTCGCACGGACAGCTTCTCCACCGCGTCGACGCGCATTGAAGCCAATCACGAAGACGAGCGCAAAGGGGCGATGTGGCAGGTGCCATCGTCCTGGCGCGATGTGCAGGTTACCCATACAGGGACGGGGCAGGTTGAGACCGTGCAGGTACGAATCGCCGGTATCGGCCACCGTTTCGACACACAGCCCAACAACATGGCCTGGGAGGAACCGGGGCAGAATTGGGTCTGGAAATGGTATTACGCCCCCGCCCCCTGTGAGAGCTCCCAATTCCTCACCGGCAACGCCAGCTTTGCCTTGTTCTTTTGGCTGGTGCCGGAAGGTGCCGGCGTGTGCAGCGTGAAACCCGGGCAAACAATCACGGACTTCCGGCTCAGCACCTTCGAATTCGCCTATGCCCTGAAAACCCCCAACCCGCTGGGCATGTCGCCGGGGCAGTACACCGGGAGCCTGACCTACACCATCGGGCCCGGCATGGACTTCGATTTTGGCGATGTGATCATTCCTAACGACAATCAGTTGACCTTTAACTTCGATCTGAGCGTGGAGCACATCCTCAAGGTCGAGCTGCCGCCTGGGGGCAGCCGTATCGAACTGTTGCCCCAGGGGGGCTGGCAATCCTGGCTCAACCAGGGGCGCCGACCGACGCGGCTGTACCGCGACCAGACGTTCACCATTGCCGCCAGCGGTCGCTTCAAGATGATGCTTGAGTGCGGCCTGGTCATCGGCAACACCTGCGGCCTGCAAAACAGCGAGGGCGACAGCGTGCCGTTGCAGATCGCCGTCACCCTGCCATTTGGCCTGAACGATCAGTATGACCAGGCACTGAACAAACGCCCCTTGCGCCTGGACGGTTCAGGCACCGAATTGATCCAGGCCAGGCACTACGTGAACCAGCGACCCGGCAGCTTGCACTTTGAAGTGGCCAGGGATGACGTTGGCGAAATGCTCAAAAAACCCGGCAGCACTTACCGCGGCACGGCGACGGTGATCTGGGATTCGGAGGTCTGATGCTGCGTTGGGCGTGCCTTGCCGAGCACCTGCTGACGGGGTCAACACGGCAATGGCACCTCGGTGCCCTAACGACGGATAACCTTGAGCGAGTTATGAGTAAAAGTAGAGCAAAGATGGCCTGTTTGGGGCTCGCAGGATTGTTCTGGGCCACTCCTGCCATGGCAATCGTTCAGGATATATCCGCCGATTTCCGTCCCGACCCCTCCAACCCGAACGTGAACCGCTTCACCAACACCACGCCGGTGAGTGGGTATTGTGCCGAGTCCCCGCACACGTGCGAATACTTGAACATTTTCAGTATTCGCTTGCCGATCGTGTTCGAGTCCAGTGCCCCGTTGGCTGCTGCTCCCAGCGATCCGCGCCAGTCTGCCTTGTGGACAGTACCTGTACAATGGCGCCCGTTGACGGTGGTCAATTCATACGGCGAACAGGAAACCGTGGAAGTACGCATCAGTGGTATTGGCTCAAAATACGTCCTGGACCGACGGCCTGAGGAACTGGCGCCCGGGTCTGGGGGGTTATTTGAGGCGCACAGCAGGTTATGGCGCGAAGGCTACTGGGGGTTTGCGCAACTGCCCTGTCAGTCCACCAATTCGAGTAGTTTCGGCGGGACCTACGTCCAATTCTTCTGGAGGACGCCAGAGGAGGGCAATTGTATAAGAACTGCCCAATATGAAATTCCGTCTCTGCACTATGAGTATCTGGATATCGCCTATGAATTGCGTACGCCCAACCCTCTGGGTATGTCTTCAGGTGTGTATACCGGTGTATTGACCTACAGCATCGGGCCCAACCAGGATTTCGACATGGGCGATGTGATGTTGCCCGATGACTCGGCGCTGACCCTGAACTTTACGCTGGACGTACAACACGTGCTCAAGGTTGATATCCCGCCGGGCGGAACTCGCGTCGAGTTATTGCCTCAGGGAGGCTGGCAGGCCTGGCTCAATCGGGGGCGCCAGCCGGTGCGATTGTCCCGCGACCAGACCTTCATCATCGCCGCCAGCTCACGCTTCAAGATGAGCCTGGAGTGTGGCCTGGTGATCGGCAATACCTGCGGTTTGCGCAACAGCGATGGGGATGAGGTGCCGATGCAGATTGCGGTCAGCCTGCCTTTCGGCCTGCGCGATCAGTACGACCAGGCCGTCAATAAGCTCCCGCTGCGCCTGGATGGCGTGGGCAGTGAACTGTTCCAACCGGTGCAGTACGTCGACAACCGACCGGGCACGCTGCATTTCGAGGTGGGCAAGGACGATGTGGCCCAGATGCTCAATGCATCGGGCAGTACCTATTCGGGTACGGCGACCGTGGTGTGGGATTCGGAAGTCTAGTCGCCCCTTGTCGACACAACCGTTGGAAATTGGCGCTTCTCTCTGAGGTGAGCGGGTTTGCCCTGGGCAAGCCCGCTCACCCCAACGCTCACCCGGCGTGGTGTTGATTCAGTCTTGGACGCTGTCCAGGGCTTTTTGCGTGAAGGTGCGTTTCAGCTCCCGGTAGGGAAACTCCGCCAGTCGGTAGAAGCTGTTCAATGTCGCCTCCGGCAGCGGGGTTTCGATCAATACGTCTTTCGCCGCGATACCCAGCTTTGCCCCGTCCGGCCGGTTCAATTCGGCGAGCAGTTTGATCAGTTCCGTTTCCAGTTCCGCCTTGCGCTCCACCGAGCTGGCGTTGCTCCACTCCAGTTGCTTGGGCTGCAATTCTTCGTACAACAGGGTAAAGGCCGCCTGAAACTGTTCCCGCGCGCGCGTCACCTCGCGGTCCTGTTCCACCAGGTCGTTCCAGAACGCTTGATCGAGCAGGCCGTCGAGCAGGGTGTTGCCTGACTCCTTGCTCTTGATCAGTTCAAACGCTGCGTCGAGCTGGGCATCGGTGACACCGGACAAATGGCGATAAACCATGTGCTCTGACACCCATGGCAGGTCGAGGCGCCTCTTGAGCCCGGTTTGAAATGCCAGGTAGACCTCCACCTCGTCGACCTGGTCGGGGTTGCTGCCGAATGCCTGGCCCAGGCCGCCCTCACTGACAGGATTTGTTCGGTAGGCAATATCGCCACGGGCGATTTTACCCACCTCATCCAGACGCCATTTCTGCCTGGCCAGTTTGACCAACTGGCGGGTGCGTGTTTCCAGTCCTTGGGGCGACGTATCGCTGAGGATCTTTTTCTTCAACAACTCCACCCCCATGCTATTGAAAATCGTCGCGCTGGCGTCCGCGCAATTGGTTGGGGCGCTGGCTTCGTGGAACAGTCGCTCGCGTAACTCGGCATCGCCGTGCAACGCGATCATCAACTCCCAGGCGCGGCCGATCAGCTCTTTGCGCCCTTGTTCAAAGCGGCTTCTTTCGGCGGCGTCGTGAAATTCTTCCGGCGGCCTGAGCATCTTGAGGATCCTGAAAAAACCCTCGGCATTTGGTACCGCTTCCAGCTCGTTCCAGATCGTTTCTGCCTCGCTGCGTTCGTTGAGCGGGCGGCCGCGCACCCAGAACGCCTGGTCCTGCGGGTCGCGCGTGGGCAGGGTGCGATCAGGGTCTATGCCATTGGCCAGGCGGTAACGGGTGAACCGCTGTTGGTCCTCGGGTTCCAGGGTGGTGCGGTCCAGCCAACTGTTGGCAATGATTCGCGTCGCCGGTGCCTCGTCGGGGTACTCGGGGACGGTATTGACAGCGGTATCAAGCAGGTCCATTTCCATCAGGCTGTCGCGCGGTGTGTTCAGCCCGGAGGGCCATTGCTCGATACTGGTCCGGCGCAGGTTCAACCTGCGCAGGCGTGGCAGCCGATTGAGATTGAGCTGCGCGCGCAGCTCGGTATTGCCTTGCAGGTTGAGGTTTTCCAGCATCGAACAGGCGTACAAGTCCTGTATGTCCGCGGCGTCCCAACGAATGCCCGGGTTCGCGCTCAAGTCCAGGTTCGTCAGGTGGCGCAGGTTGCGCAGTTGGGTGGGCACCTCATCCAGTTCGTTCTCCGACAGGTTCAACTCACGCACGTTGGGGAAATTTTTCAAGAACTCCAGGTCACGATGCAGCGGGCGGGTGGTGCTTAGGTCCAGTTCGGTGATGTGCTCGAAGTACCCCGGTGGCAGCTCCAGGCTGCGGATGTATACGGTCAGCACGCTGAAGCTCAGGTCCAGCGAGGAACAGTCCGGGTTGGCCGCCGACTCGGTGATCCGCCCGGGGCAGGTCGACTCCCAATTACTGCGCAGTTGGTCACTGATGTAGTTGCGGTAATAGGGTTCGTTGTCGCGGTCGAAGAGGGGTTTTTTCTTCCAGGCGTTCAAGTGCTGCTCAAGCACTTTTTTCGCTCTCCAGCTGCCTCAAGCGGTGTTGTCCCGACTCGCTCTGCAGTTCCAGCAGGACACTTTGCGCCTGTGTATCGCTCATCAACGGGCAGAGCCGGCGCATCCGGGTTTCCAGGGCCTGCGGCGTAGAAGCGTTGCCGCCCAGCAAGCTGCGCAGGGCATTGAACATCGGTTTTTGCAGCAGTGTTTGGGTTTCGTGCCTGTCGACCTGGCGCAAGGTGACGGGTTCCAGCACGTGGCGGCGTGCGGCCGATGAGAGCAACCGGTCCTTGAGCCAACCCTTGAACAGCCGACCCTGGCCGGGTACGTAGTCGGTCTTGCCCTCAGGCAGTACGCGCAGCAAGGCTTCAAAAAAGTCGTAATGGAGAGCGACGCTCTGGCTGCCCGGTTCGTCAATGGCGTAGCGCCCGTTATCCAGGCGCAGCAGGGTTTTTTCGGCGGCGTCCTGCGGCCCGGCCTGGCTGCGGATGGCGCCATCGGGCCGTTGATCGCGCACGGTGATACGCCGTTCACCCAAGGCATCGCTGTGCTGACGCAAGGTATTGAGGGCCATGCGCTCGGTGTCGGCGCTCAGCAAATCGTCGTTGTAAAAACCTTCGAAGGCATGGCTGGCAGTGGCTTCGTTTTGCAGTTCCCAGGCCAGGTTTTTTACCCGCAGGGGGATGCGCTGCTCGTCGGTCATCGCCGCGATTTCCTTGGGATAGGAACGCTGCATCAGGCGCTGCACCAGTTCGGCGGGTAACTGCGGGAACTGCTGTTGCAGCAACCTGGCGGGGGCACTGTCGAGCACGTGCTGACCCCTGTAGAGGTGGTTGAAGGTGGCGATCCTGTTGCGGTCCAGGTCATCGGCCATCTGGTCGCGCAGCGCCTGGATACGCGCCTCGGCGGTGTCGGGCAAGGGCTCGGGTAGCAAGGCTTCGAGCTGCACGGGCGGCAGAAAGTCGTTGAGCCTTGGCGCCAACTGGCCGGCGCTCACGTCCTGATGGCTGATGTCCAGCGTCTGGGCATCGCCGCGCCTGCTGCCATAGCTCAAATGGTTCCCGGTCAATTCGGCGTTGTTGAACACCCTGATGGCTTTATCGGAAGGCCAGCCAGGACGTTCGGTGGTCATTTGCGCCGCCCAGGTAAACCAGTCCCCGGTGGGGGCACCGCCGCGCACCTGTTCCGGCAGTTTGCGCGCCTCATTGGCGGACCTCAGGCGGCTGAGGCTGTCCTCCAGCAACGGCGGGGTGGGTTCAAGGTTCAGGTACATCTTGCGCAGAGCGCCGGGTTGGGTGTCGCTGATGTCGCAGGCCTGGGCCACTTCATCGGCGCTCAACCCCGCGGTGGCGTGCCCCAGGCGCTTGCGCAGTTGAGCGTCGTCCCAGGTCCAGGGGTCTTCGCCTTCGTGCACCCAGGCACCGCTGCCGTTGGCTTCGATAGCTGGTGAGTAGGCTGCGGGGCGAGTGGGATGCGTGACCCGGTGGGTGTTGCGCTCGGCGTCGTGCTCGACCACAAAGTGCTGGTCGTCAAGGCGCACCACCTTTTGCCCTTGATGATCGTACAGGCCCGATTTGTCGGGTTTCGCTTCCGCCGGCAGTGCCAGGTCGTTGCGTGCGTAAGGCGCCAGCTCCGGGTTCCATAGGCGGGTCTTGTCCCCGACCTGCACGGGCTTGAGGCGATTGACGAAGGGTGACGGTTTGAACAGCAGCTCCTTGGCCAAAATGCCACCGCCCGCCATCGCGGACAGTTGCAGCACGTCGGTGACCACGGCGATCACATGTTGGGTGGCTTCCAGGGCCTGGCCTTCGCTGAAGTCGACAATGCCTTCGAACACATCGTCGGCCAGTTGATAGGCGGTGTAGGCCAGCATCAGCTCACCCAGCAAGGGCACGAACGGCGTCACTACCAGCAGGGCGACGTTGAGCAGGTCTGCGCCGATTTTCAGCACGTTTTCCCACCAGGCCCAGCGCTCGTCGTTGTCGGCCTGCGCGGTGGAAACGACCAGGTTGCGCCCGTCGTTGAGAATTTTGTTCAAGGCCGACTGGTACAGCTGTTCCCACAGCTCGCCGACGATGGGCACCCCTTTGAATTGCAGCTTGGGCGTGTTGACCGCTTCTTCGCACCAGGCGGGCGCCGGGTCCTGAGTGTCGCGTTCATGCCATTGCACCCGGTACAGGCGCTCGGTCAGCTCGGCGAAAAACACACCGCGTCGGGCGTGCGGAACGAACTGGCTGAAAAACTGCTGGTAGGTGGTGGGCGACACCTGTTTGCTGGACGGCAGAAGTCGGTTGAGTTGCAGCTTACGCGTGAGGTCCTGCATGAACGCGGTGCTGGAGTCATATTCCTTCACCGGGGTTTCCGGGTCGTGGGGGATGTAGGCGATCAGCTTCGAAACGCTGGAGATATGCTCCAGGTCCCTGGCGATCAGCAAAATGCCGTTCAGGGGGGTATCAAGCAGGTTCAGTTGGTAGAAGTGCGCGCGTTTTTCCGTACCGTCGAGTACGCCGGTTATCACGGCATAGGCCCCGGCGCCCAGCTTCTCCTCTGTCAACGCCATGAACGCGGCGGCCTTGAGTGCGGCCTTTTGGCTGGCAATAACCTGAGGTTTGAATAGCGCCTGGGCGACCGGTTCGGTCGTTGCCAGGCAATCGTTGAGATGACGCTGATAAAGGCTGCCCAGGTCCAGTTCGCGGCACAAGGTTTTGAACTGTTCAAGGCTCATGCGCCGATCGTGACGCAGAATCTGGAAGTGACCGCGATAGTCGGGTTTGGAAATGTAGCAAGAGTGCTGTTCGAAACGTTCCCCGCTGGCAAAGTTATGCAGCGCGGCGTCGAGCAACGACACCGAGCGTGAGGTCACGCCGTTGGACAAATCGAGGGCGTACCATGGCAACTGCTTGGGCGTGTAAATGCGCAGGAAGGTGGTTTTGACATCCAGGTCCAGACCGTACCTGTCGTTGATGGCGCGTTTGAGCAACGGCTCGGCGAAGGCATACACATCCTGCACCGGTCCCAGCTTGGCATCCACCGCGTTTTGCAGGCGCCAGGCCTCGGCATTGAGTTGTTTTAAGGTGTGGTGTTCAAGCGCGCCGGCCGCGGCATACCAGGTCGGCCGTTGCACAGTCAGGTCATTGAGTGGGTGCAGGCGTTGCAGACTGGCTTGCGTCAGCCAGTCCGGTGCCTGGTCTTTGATCCACGTGTAATGCGGGCCTTTCTCTGCGAGGGGCGTGGCGGGATCAAGCGATTGCAAGCGTGCAGCGGAAACCGTGGTTAATCGTGGAAGTTCAGACATGGGCGTTGGCTTTGTGGCTGGATTTAATGCACTAGCCTATGCCTGAAACAGCAGAACAAAAGTTCAAAATTCACAGCGCTTAAAGACGTAATTAGTCAACGATTTCAGTTATTTGAATACAAGTCATAGATAACTAACGCACGCTCGACGTTGCGCTTTCCTCCCAGGTCGGCAGCGGGCCAAGCCCGGCTTTTTCCAAGGCCCGGCGCGTGAGTCGAAGGGGCAGGGCGGTGTATGTATCCTGGACCTTTTCGTAGAGCTGTTTGAGCAGGGTATCCGACAGCGCTTGCTCCATCAGGATGTCTTCAACGGCAGTGTCCAGTGCGGCGGCCAGGCGCGTGAGTTGTTGCTGCAGGTGAGCCTTGCGCTTGGCGGTGACCTCGGGGCTGCGCCATTGCTCGTGGGCTTCGCGCAGGTCCTCCAAGTGGCTGGTGGCCTGCTCGCGCTGTTCGCGTTGGGCTTTGAACGCGCACGCATGGGCCTCCTCCAGGTACTCGGTCCAGAACGGCTGTTCCAGCAGACCGTTGACCAGACCGGCACCGGCTTCCAGTTCGGCCACGGTGGTGTAGGCGGTTTTCAGCTGTTGCGCGCTGACGCCGGCCACGCTGCGATAGCTCATGTGCTCGGACAGCCACGGCAGGTCGAGGCGGCGTTTGAGCCCGGTCTGGTAGGCCAGGTAGACCTCCACGTCGTCCACCTGGTTGGCCTCGCTGCCAAAGGCCTGGCCCAAACCACCTTCGCTGACCGGCGCGGTACGGTGGCGGATATCTTCACGGGCAATCTCCTTGACCCGCTCCAGGCGCCAGGTTTGCCGGGCCAGGCTTATCAGCAGGCTTTCCCGCCGGGCCAGGCCTTCGAGGCTATGGTCGCGCAGGATATTTTCCAGCAGGGTTTCCACGCCAATGCGGTTGAAGGTGTTGGCGCCGGCATCCGCACAATTGACGGGTGCTCCCGCCAGGCTGAAGACGCGCTCGCGAAACCGTGGATCGCGGTCGGCGGCGATCAACACGTCCCACACGCGTTTGCGCAGGTCGTCGCGGCCGCGTACGTACAACGCATGGTCTTGCACCGTTTGGAAACCTTGGGGTTGCAGCAGCCTGATCATGTTGAAAAAGCCCTCGGAGCCCGGTTCGCTTTCCAGGTCGTTCCAGATCAGTTGTGCGTTGTTGCGGGTCTCCTCGCTCAGGCCCTCCAGCCAGTAGGCGCTGTCCGCCGAGCCGCGCACGGGTGCGGTGCGATAGGGGTCCAGGCCTGCTGCGCGACGGTAGCCGACCAGGCGCTGTTCGTCCTCGGCGGGCAGGTGGTTACGGTCCAGCCAGCTGCGGGCAATGATGCGTGCGGCTTGGGAGTCCTCGGCAACGGCGGGCACGCTGTTGACCAGGGTTTGGGTCAGGTCCAGTTCGGGCAGGTGCGCGCGCGGGCTGTCGAGCCCGGCTGGCCAGGCGCTGATGCCGGTCCTGCGCAATTGCAGGTGGCGCAGTTGGGGCCACGGGGTGAGGTCGGGGGCTGTGAGCAATTGGGGGTGGCGGCAGAGGTTCAACGAGCGCAACCGCGAGCACTGCGCCAGTCGCTGATAATCCTCGGCGGTCCAGGCAATCGGGTTGTGCTCCAGGTCCAGCAGCGCCAGGCGCGGCATCTGCGTCAGCGATTGGGGCACGTGCTCCAGGCTATTGGCCGACAGGTCCAGCGCGTACAGGTTGGGGAAGTTGTCGAGGAACGGCAGGACCTGCGCGGTGAAGTGGGTATTGCGCAGGTCCAGGCGCGAGACGTGCCCGAAATCGCCGCGCAGCGGGCCCAGGCCAGGCAGGTAGCGCCCCAGGTCGAGGCCGCCGAGGCTCAGCAGTTCGCCTTGCAGGCGCAGGCCATGGGATATCAGCGAAGACCGCGAGCGGGTTTCCCAGCACTCGATCAGCAGGCCGATGATATAGCCGCGCAACACGCGCTCGTCGCCGGCGGCCTGGCTGTTGGCGGCGGCGAGGGTGGGCTTTTCGCGCCAGCTTTGCAGGTCTTGCAGCAGGTTACGTTTTTCCACTTCAAGGTCGCTGATAATCTGGTCGCCTTCGGTTGAATCGAGGTTACGCACATAGGCTTCGACGTGTTCTCGGCTCATTTGCGGGTAGAGGTCGCGCACCCGGTCTTCGAGTGAGAGCGCGAACCCTTCCATCAAGCGACAAAAGCTGCCGAACATCGGGCGTTGCAACAGCGCCTCGGTAGTTTGTTCGTCGGCCTGGCGCAGGGGCGCCGGTGGCAGGACCTGGCGGCGCTCCTCGGGCGCTTGCAGGTGTGCCTTGATCCACTTCCTGAACGCCGGGCCCTGGCCGGGTTGGAACGCCAGTTTGCCGGGGGCGATGACTTGCAGCAGCGCCTCGAAAAAATCCTGCGGCGCCAGGTTCGCGTCGTGGCGCCTGTAGCGGCCGTCATCGTCGCGCAGCAGCAGGACCTGTTCGCTGGCGTCCTGTGCGCCGACCTCGCAGCGCAGCGCACCGTGTGGCGCCTGGTCGCGCACGCTGATGCGCAGATCCCCCAGGGCGTCGCTGTACAGGCGCAGGGTATTGAGCACCATCCGCTCGCTGTCCGGCGTGGGCAAGGCATCGCCGTAGAGGCCTTCGTAAGCGCGGCTGGCGAGGGTTTCGTGCTGCAGCGCGCGGGCCAGGTTGCTCAGGCGCAACGGCACCGGTGCCTGCGTGTCCAGCCGTGCCTGCTCCTCTGGTAATGCGCGGCTGAGCAGGTGCTCCACGAGCGCTCCGGGCAACTGCGGGAAATGCTCGCGCAGCCGCTGACCCGGTGCGCTGCCGGGCAATTGCGTCGCATCGTAGAGCTGTTCGAACACCACCGGCAGTTGTGGTGTGAGGGACGCGGCGATCTGTTCACGCACTGCTTCGACCCGCGCGGTGCGCAGCGGCGGCAGTGGGGCGGGGAGCAGGGCCTGGAGTTCGGCGTCGTCGAGAAAGTCGATGATGCTCGGCGCCAGCTCGCCGTCGGCCAGGTGCTGGCGGCTGATCTTGAGGCTGTTGGCCGCGCTGGCCGCATCTGCACCGTACGCGCGGTGGCGACCGCTCAGCGTGCTGCTGTCGTACACGTGGATGGCTTTGTCCGCCGGCCAACCGGGCAGCTCGCTCGCCAGTTGCGCCGACCAGTCATAGGAGGTCCCCATGGGCTCGCCACGGCGCAGGCGCTCCGGCCACGCCTGCACTTCGCGCTTGAGTTGCAGGCGCTGGAGGCTGTCGGCCAACAGCGGCGGGATGGGCCCCAGGCGGGTAAACAGTTTGCGCAACGTGCCGTCATCGGTGCCGCTGATCTCGCAGGCCTGTTGCACCTGCTCGGCGCTGAGACCGTCGCTGCTGTGCCCCAGGCGGCTGCGCAGGGTGGCGCCGTCCCAGGTCCTGGGATTTTCGCCTTCATGCACCCAGACGCCCTGGCCGTTGTGTTCGATCCGTGGTGAATAGGCGTCGGCGCGTGTCGGGTGGGTGATGCGATGGGTGTGGGGCGTGCTGTTGTGGTCGATGCGGTAAAGCTGTTTGGCCAGGGGCAATAGGTGTCGGTCTTCGTGGGTATGCAGCCCGAGCCTGTCGGGGCGTGAATCGACCGGCAGCGACGACTGCGCCAGGGCGTAGGGCGCAAGGTCCGGGTTCCACAGGCGCGGTTCGCCATTGACCCGCACCGCCCGCAGCCCGTCGACGAAAGGCGAGCGCGGGTAGAGCAGTTGTCTGGCAATCTCGCCGCCAACCGCCTGCGCGCCGAGCTGGACCAGATCGGTCAACACCGCGATCACGTGCTGCGCCGCTTCCCCGGCCTGGCCCTGGCTCAGGTCGACGATACCTTCGAGTACGTCGTCGGCCAGTTGATAGGCGGTATAGGCCAGCATCAGCTCGCCCACCAGCGGTAAAAACGGTGCGGCGACCATCAGTGCGGCATTGAAAATATCCCCCAGGATGCGCGTGACGTTATCCCACCAGGCCTGGCGTGCCTGGCTGTCGGCATCGGCCGTGGGCACGGCGATGTGCCGCGCGTCATTGAGGATTTTGTCGAGGGCGCGCTGATAACCGTGCTCCCAGGCGTCGCCGTTGATCTTCTGCGCCTCGAATTGCAGGCGCGGTTGCTCGACCGGGGTGTCGCGCCAGCTGGGGCGCGGGTCGAGCGGTTGCCGGGCATGCCATTGCACTTTGCACAGTCGCTGCTCCAGGCCGGCAAAAAAATAGCCGCGCTGGGCGTGGTCGACAAACTGGCTGAAGAACTGCCGGTAGGTTTGCCTGGGCATGCGTGCGCTGGAGGGCAGTTCGGCATTGGCCTGCAATTTACGCGTCAGGTCGCGCATGAAGTCGAGGCTCGACGCGTACTCCTTCACCGGGCTTTGCGGGTCGTGGGGGATATAGGCGATCAGCCTGGATACGCTGCTGGTCTGCTCCAGGTCGGCGGCGATCAGCAGGATGCCGGTCAACCGCGCATCCAGGATGCTCAGTTGGTAGAACTGCATCAGCCCGGGCTCGCCGCGCAGGGCGCGTAGCAGGACGTGATGGGCCGCGGGGCTGAGGTCCGGGGCGCCAGCGGCGTCGGTCTTGATCACGGCCAATTGCGCGGCGGCCTTGAGCGCGGCCTTTTGGCTGGCGATTACCTGCTGCTTCAGGTTGAGCCGCGCGTTCAGGTCGTCGGCCAGCAGGGTGTGGGTCAGGTGTTGCTGGTAGCGTTTGCCCAGGTCCAGTTCGCGGCACAGGCGCTTGAACTGCTCGATGGACATGCGCCGGTGCAACTCAAGCACTTCGAAGTGGCCGCGATGGTCAGGCTGGCTGATGTAGCTGGAGGGCGTTACAAACACCTCGCCGGCGGCAAAGTTGTGCAACGCCGCATCCAGCAGTGACAGCGTGCGCGTGGTCACGCCGTGGGAAAAGTCCTTGCTGTACCACGGCAATTGCCTGGGCAGGTACAGGCGCAGAAAGGTGGCCTGCACGTTCAGGTCGAGTTGGTATTGGTCCTTGATGGCGCGTTTCAACAGTGGCAGGGCGAAGGCGTACACATCCTTGAGCGCGCCCAGTTGCCGGTCCACCGCGTTCTGGCTGCGCCAGCTCTCGGCGTTATCGGCCTTGAGTGCCGTGTGCCGGGCCTGGCCGGCGTCGACGTACCAGGCGGGAAACATCGGCGTGACAGCATTCAGGGCTTGCACCCGATGGGGCAGCGCGCTGGCCAGCCACGCGGGGATTCGCTGTTGGATCAGTGCATGGTGCGGGCCTGGCAGCGGCGAGTCGCCGTCGGTGGCGGCGCGCAGGGGAGTGGCAAGGCGAGCGGGTATCTGAAGGTCGGGCATGGGCAGGGCCAGGGCGAGTGAACAAGCGCTTTAGCCTAGCCAGCAATGCCGTGAAAAAAGCTCAAAAACTTAAGGTTTTCAAGGGGTAAGTAGTGATATTGGGCGAATATCCGGATGCTTGCGCTACATAACTGACACCCGCCTTATCACGGGGTGTCGGGGGCCTGGCACAGGCTGTGCCCCTCCCGTTGCAGGTAGGGCGTGATCAGCGGCGCCATGCCTTTGAGCACTTGCACCGGCAAGGCCGAGGTGAAGGTGAAGTGCTGTGCGGAGCTGCCTGGCACAAAGGCGGTGAGCGTGCCGAAGTGATGCTCGCCGATGTAGAACACGAAGGTCGCGGTGCGGTTGATCGACTTGGAACTGAGGACCCGCCCACCGGCGCCCACGGCTTCGATGCGGTTGTCGCCGGTGCCGGTCTTGCCGCCCATGGCCAAGGGGGTGCCGTCGGCCAGTTTGAAGCTGCCGGCAACACGTTTTGCCGTGCCGGCGTCCACCACTTGCGACAGCGCCTCGCGCAGCGCGGCCGCAACTTCGCTGGGCATGACCCGGCGGGCGCGGTTCGGCTCGGGGATCAGCCGGGTGTCGTACGGGGTGCCGGCGGCAAAGTGCAGGCTGTCGATGCGCAATACCGGCAAGCGCACCCCGTCGTTGAGGATGATGCCCATCAGCTCGGCCAATGCCGCCGGCCGGTCGCCCGAGCTGCCGATGGCGGTCGCCAGCGAGGGCACCAGGTGGTCAAAGGGATAGCCCACTGCTTGCCAGCGCCGATGAATATCCAGGAACGCCTCGACCTCCAGCAAGGTACGGATGCGGCTGTCGCGGGCGCTCTGGTGCCGGCTCTTGAACAACCAGCCATAGACTTCCTGGCGTTCGAAGCGGCTGGCCTCGACGATCTGGCTGAAGCTGGCGTCGGGATGTTGCAGCAGGTAGCCCAGCAGCCACAGGTCCAGGGGGTGGACCTTGGCGATGTAGCCCTGATCGGGCAAGTCGAAGCGACCGGGGCCATAGCTGTCGTAGAGTTTCGCCAGGCGTGTGTCGCTCAGTTTTTCCTGGCTCTTGGCGGATGTAAGGTGCGAGCGCACGAAGTGATTGAAGGTGGCCGGGTCGGCATCGGGGAACAGGTAGCGATGCACCGCGGCCAGGCGAATCGGGGTGGGGCGCAGGCTGTCGAGAAAGGTTTCAAGGCGCGCCTGGGTGTCTTTCTTCTGGTATTTCTTCCAGAACTTGCGCAGGAAGGTGCTGCCTTCGCGGTCGGCGAATGCGGCCAGGTATTCCTGGCGACGCGGGTCACTGTCGTCCTTGAGCAGTTGCGCGCTGTTGTCGGGGCCGGCGTAGGTGCTGTAGCGCACCAGGTCGCGCATCAGGCGAATGAACGGCAGGTTGATCGATTCGCGCAACGCATCGCGCAGGGTCGGATTGCGGCCATTGTCCTGGCTGCGGAAGTTATGGAAGCGGTGCACGCCACCGCCGGTGAAAAAGCTTTCGCCGGGGCTGGCCGAATAGGTTCGGTCGAGGGCGGCGCCGAGCATGGTTGCCAGGCGCTTGTCGCGGGCCTGCAGCAGGTAGTCGACGGCCCAACGACTGAGGCGGTCCTGCTCGGCGACGTCTACGTTGCGCAGCGCGGCCGGCGTCAGTTGCCCATAGCGCTGGTGCAGTTCGGCGACGATTTGCAGGTAGGTGGTGAGTACCCTCAGCTTGGCGGTGGAGCCCAGCTCCAGCTTGCTGCCTTCGTTGATGTCGAAGGGTTGGTCGGTGTTGTCGGTTTGTACCCGTACCCGTGAACCGTCGGCGGTGCGTTCGAACAGGGTAAAGCTGTAGCGCACTTGTGCGGTGGTGCCGGGGGTGAGCAAGCGTTCGCCGAGCAGCCCGACCTGGGCGGCGAACGCGGGGTCGGCCAGTTGCTTGAGGTACGTGGTGAGTTGGGCCTGCAAGTCACTCTGCAAGGTGCTGGTGGCGGCCAGGTCGAGGCGGTCCAGGTCGTATAGCGGGCGGTTGAGCAGGTTGCCCAATTGGCTGCGGGCCACGCTGATGCCTTTGTTGCTCTCGACCCGTTGCAGGGTGGGCTGCAACTGCCAGTCGCGGTAGGTCAGGCTGACGGCGAGCGCGGCTTTGGCGGTTGTGGCATCGACAATGCCGTTCTGCGCGAGCAGGCGCAGGTGGCTGTCGGTCAATTGCGCCAGCTCGTCGCGGCCCTTGGCCAGGTAGTAAGAAGGGCGGCGCTGGGCAATCATCAGCGACAGCACCTGGCGCAACGCCAGGCCGCGCGCCGCGATGCTGGCCGGGGCGGACGCGGTGTCGGCCAGGGCCCGGTTGACCTGGTCAAAGTCCGCGCCGTACCACACGCGCAACCCCTCGGCCATGCCGTGCACCTCGCCATGCCCGGGCACCGCCGACAGCGGCACGCTGTTGAGGTAATCGCGGACCACGTTCTGCCGTGCCACCAGAGTGTCGGGGCCATGCTGGTAGGCACGCACACTGGCGGAGAACATCTGCCGCAGCTTTTCACCGCCCGAGAGGGTGCGGCCCTCCGGCGAGTGGCGGTATTTCTCCAACTGCGTGGCCAGGGTACTGCCGCCGGCGGTCTGCCCCGGCAAGTGCAACTGGCGGGCGACTTGCGACCATGCGGCCCTGGCAAAGCGCGGCCAGTCCACGGCGGGGTTGGCTTGGGGTTGGGTGGGGTCGAGCAGGTCACGGTTTTCGATAAACAGCAGGCTGTCGACCATCAGGGGCGGTACGTCGCGAAAGCGCGCATACAACTGCGGCGGGTAGTTGAACTGGTACAACGGCGCCGCGCGGCAGTCGGTGATGGTCAGCCCGGCCTGGCTCTTTTCGGCGTAGGGGATGAACAGGCCGTGGCGGCTGTAATCCATCAGCGCCGCGGAAAAACGCGCCTGGGACTCGATCAGGTAATGCCGCTTGAGCAGGCGTGGCAGGAACTCGCCAAGGGCGCTGTAGCCCAGGCGCTGGTCAAACGGTCCGGCGCCGGGGTAGACGATGGCATCGCTGGCACCGGGCTCCACGCGGTAGGTGAGGCGGGCGGCCAGTTGACTGAGTTCACGGGCTTGCCAGCGGGCGCTGTGCATTTCGCGCAGCGCGGCATAGCCCAGGCCGAGCAGGGCCATCAGCACAATCAGCCAGGCAAGGCGCCGCCATGGCCGCGAGGCTCTGGTTTTTTTCGGCAAAGGCGCGGGCGGCAGGTTGTCGCTGACGTCAGCCTTGGCGGAATCTTTTTGCCACAGAGCGCCCATAGTCGATTGATCCATCCTACAGATTGATCGGACTTGTCTGAAGCGTAGACGCAGATGACCGCCGTCACGAGGTTTGTCGCCGGGCAGGCACCTCATTGCGCAGGTTATGTAATACTTCGCGCCGTTTTTCGCCGCAAAGGCCGGTTTAGACGGTTGCGGCACTCACCGCCGAACGGCGTTGCAGCGGGGCTTATCGCCAAATTTTGCTGTTTATTGAGTGAAAAGCCCTGTCGCTAGCTTTTTATACTGCACGCCCCGCTGACCTGGCTGACGATTGCCAGGCGAGTCTGCCCACGAGGCAGGTCGGTCCAGCCGGCATATGAGCCCATCTGCTGATATGCCCGAGGCTCGGTGGTTATATCAATAACAAAATGAGGTTGTATTCCTATGCCAGTTGGCACTCCACTGCCCCGTGACCGGGACGCCCAAAGCGGCCCACTCAAACGCGAATTGGGCGAACGCCACATTCGCCTGATGGCCCTTGGCGCCTGTATCGGCGTGGGCCTGTTCCTCGGTTCGGCCAAGGCTATCGAAATGGCCGGCCCGGCGATCATGCTCGCGTATATTCTCGGCGGCCTGGCGATCCTGGTGATCATGCGCGCCCTCGGCGAGATGGCCGTGCACAATCCCGTCGCCGGTTCGTTCGGGCGTTATGCCCAGGACTACCTGGGCCCGCTGGCCGGCTTTCTGACCGGCTGGAACTACTGGTTCCTGTGGCTGGTGACATGCGTTGCGGAGATCACCGCCGTGGCGGTGTACATGGGCGTCTGGTTTCCCGACGTGCCACGCTGGATCTGGGCCCTGGCGGCGCTGATCAGCATGGGCAGTATCAACCTGATTGCGGTCAAGGCCTTTGGTGAGTTCGAGTTCTGGTTTGCCCTGATCAAGATCGTCACCATCATCGCCATGGTGCTGGGCGGCGTCGGCATCATTGCCTTCGGCTTTGGCAACGACGGCGTGGCGCTGGGCATTTCCAACCTGTGGGCCCACGATGGCTTCATGCCCAACGGCGTGACTGGCGTGCTGATGTCCCTGCAAATGGTGATGTTCGCCTACCTGGGCGTGGAGATGATCGGCCTCACCGCCGGTGAAGCGAAGAACCCGCACAAGACCATTCCCAATGCCATCGGCTCGGTGTTCTGGCGGATCCTGCTGTTCTACGTGGGGGCGCTGTTCGTGATCCTGTCGATCTACCCATGGAATGAAATCGGCACTCAGGGCAGCCCGTTCGTGATGACTTTCGAGCGCCTGGGCATCAAGACCGCCGCCGGCATCATCAACTTCGTGGTGATCACCGCGGCGCTGTCGTCGTGCAACGGCGGCATCTTCAGCACCGGGCGCATGCTCTACAGCCTGGCGCAGAACGGCCAGGCCCCGGCGACATTCGCCAGCACCTCCAGCAATGGCGTACCGCGCCGCGCACTGCTGCTGTCGATCGGCGCCTTGCTGCTGGGCGTGCTGCTCAACTACCTGGTGCCGGAAAAGGTGTTTGTGTGGGTCACGTCCATCGCCACCTTTGGCGCGATCTGGACCTGGGTGATGATCCTGCTGGCGCAACTCAAGTTCCGTAAAAGCCTGAGCCCGGCCGAGCAGAAAGCCCTGAAATACCGCATGTGGCTGTACCCGGTCAGCTCATACCTGGCGCTGGCATTCCTGGTGCTGGTGGTGGGCCTGATGGCGTACTTCCCCGACACGCGCATTGCGTTGTATGTGGGCCCGGTATTCCTGGTGCTGCTGACCGTGCTGTTCTACGTGTTCAACTTGCAGCCCACCGAGGCTGCGGTGCGCGCCGACGCCTGACCACCCTCTGCTCGACAAAAAGCCCCGTGATCGGGGCTTTTTGCTGTTCAGGTGTTGGCCGTGCGCGCCGGTTGGCCGAGGTGCTTGTTGAACTCCAGCCAGGCGCCCAGCAACGCCATCAACCCGGCGCCCACCAGGGCGGTGCACACCTGCATGGCGAAGGCATCGCCGGCCATGGCATTGACCATATCCGCCAAGGGTGCCAGCAGCACGCCCAGGCAGAACACCTCAAGCGAGTAGCGCCCCATGCGGCAGGTTTGCTGGGCCAGCCAGTTTTGCGTCCATTCGCGGCCGGGCAGCAGCTTGGCGGTGACATAGGCCAGGGCCAGGAAGTGCAACAGCCGCACGGGCGACAGGTCGGTCTTGCTGATCGGGTACAGCAACTCACTGAGCCGCGCAGGCATCAGCGCATCGTGAATCTCGGGCCAGCGCCAGGACACGGTAAGGATGCCGGCCGCCAGGGTGTAGCCGGCGGCAGCGATGAGCAGGGGCTGGCGTGACAGCGGGCGGTGTTGTGCGGCCTGGGGCCGCTGGCGGTGCAGCGCCGCTGCACCGCCGAGTATAAAGAGCAATTGCCAGGTGATCGGGTTGAAGTACCACACGCCATCGGCAATCGCCCGCAGGTTCCAGCCAAGTTTCGGTGCCAGCAGGTAGACCGTCAGTGAGACGGCCACCACCGCCCAGGTCTTGCGCACCAGCAACGGCAACACCAGCGGCAAGCCGGCCAGCAGCACGATATACAAAGGCAGCGGGTCCATCAGGTTGGGCTTGAAGCGCAGCAGCAACTCGTCCGTCAGGGCTTGTTGAGGGTGGGTAATGAAGTGCGTCAGGCCCATTTCCTGGACCAGGTCGCGGGTTTCGACATGGTTATTGGCGTAGAACACGATGCCCATCAGCATCGCCAGCAGGAAGATGTGCACCACGTACAGCACCCAGGCGCGGCGCAGGATCTTCACGCAGGTAATCCAATACCCTTCGCGTTGCAGGATCTTGCCGTAGGCCAGAATCGCCGCGTAGCCGGCCAGGAATACAAACACTTCCGCTGCATCGCTGAAACCGAAATTGCGCAGGGTGATCTGGCCGAGTGGGTTGTGGGGCACGTGATCCCAGAAGATGAAGATCAACGCCAGGCCCCGAAAAAAATCGATGCGTGGGTCGCGTCCGTTCAGCATGGCAGCGGGCTCTTGAACAAAAGGTTTAGTAATGACCGGCGAATGTGCGGGGTGTCGTACGCCGCACGTCGGGCGGGGGCAGGTTGGCGGTATTTGTAAGTAATTGCAAAATATGGGTATTACCGAATGTCTCACCCGTACGCGCCAGGTACCTGTTAATTCTGACAGTAGACGCTTTCCTGAGCCTGGTGGCCTACTAATCACCCACCGCAACGGGAAGATGACGGTATGGCCAGGCTGTGGAAGGGATTCTCAAGCTACACAGTGGTTGGCATCGCCAATACGGTGATCCACTGGCAGCTGTTTTTCGTGCTCAGGGCGGCGTTTGAGCTGAGTCAGGCGGCCAGCAATTTTTTTGCGTTCTGTGTGGCCGCGTCGTTTTCCTTTTACGCCAATGCGCTCTACACCTTCGCCGCACCAACCTCATTGCCGCGTTATCTGCTGTTCATGCTTTGCATGGGGGGGTTGAGCTTGATCGTCGGCTGGCTGGCGGATCACTGGCGATTACCGGGCCTGGTGACCGTGGTGGCATTTTCGTTGATCAGCCTGCTGTGCGGCTTTCTGCTGTCCAAGTGGGTGGTATTCCGCGAGCGCGGGCAATGAAGGTCTCACTGGTGGTGCCGCTGTACAACGAGGAGCAGGCGGTGGGTGTGTTTTACCGCGCCGTGCGAGATGAGCCCTTATTGCACGAATATACGCTCGAGATCGTGTTGATCAACGATGGCAGTACCGATCGTACCGCCGAGCATGCACGGGCGATTGCGCTGGCCGACGACGACGTGGTGCTGATCAACTTTTCGCGTAACTTCGGCAAGGAGGCCGCACTGTTCGCCGGCCTGGAATACGCCAGCGGCGACGCCGTGGTGCCCCTGGATGTCGACCTGCAAGACCCGATAAACGTAATCCCTCGCCTGATCCAGGAATGGCGCAACGGTGCCGACGTGGTACTGGCCAAACGCCGCGACCGCTCCAGCGACGGCTACCTCAAACGCCACAGTGCGTCGCTGTTCTATCACCTGCTCAACCGTATCGCCTACACCCACATCGAAGAAAACGTCGGCGATTTCCGCTTGATGGACCGCAAGGTGGTGGACGTGATCAAGGCCTTGCCCGAGCAGCAATTGTTCATGAAAGGCGTGCTGTCCTGGGCCGGGTTCAACGTGGCGATCGTCGAATACGACCGCGCCCCCCGCGCCGCCGGCCAGAGCAAATTCAACGCCTGGAAACTGTGGAACCTGGCACTGGACGGGATCACCTCGTTCAGCACCTTGCCGTTGCGTTTGTGGAGTTATATCGGTGGGTGCATTTCGTTACTGGCCTTGGTGTATGCCGGGTTTCTGGTGCTGGACAAAGTGCTGTTCGGCAATGCAGTGCCGGGGTATCCATCGGTGATGACGGCGATTTTGTTCTTGGGTGGGGTGCAACTGATCGGCATCGGGATATTGGGGGAGTATGTGGGGCGGATTTATATGGAGGCGAAGCATCGGCCGAGGTATGTGATCAGGGAGGTTGTCAGTGTTGAAAAAAATAACAAGCGCTGAAAATAGCAAAAACATGGCTGGGCGTAGTGCAACGCCAGGGTTTACCCAGTGGTGGTGGATCGTCGCAATCATTGTTCTGTCGTTATTCTTACGCATGTATAAACTGACCGATGCATCCATCTGGTCAGATGAAGCGTTCAGCTTGGAAATGATCACCTATCCGTTTCGTACTATTTGGATACTGAGTGGGCAAGATGTTCATCCTCCGCTTCATTACTTTATTTTAAAAGCGTGGGTGGGCTTGGTTGGCAGTAATAGCTTGGTATGGGTTCGGGGGTTGAGCGTCATTTTTGGTGTACTGACTGTTAGCTTTGGAATATGGCTGATGTTGTTGATTTCAACAAGGCGTGCAGCCAGTGTTGCGGGATTGTTGTTGGCCGTGCTGCCTATCGCAGTTCGGTACAGTCAGGATGTGCGAATGTACTCTATGCTGGGTGCTTTATTGCTTGGGGCAACTATTGCGTTTGTTTATTGGGTGATGTACCCGTCGAAGACGCGATACCTTGTCGCCTATGCCTTCTTGATGGTGGCTGGATTCTACACACACTACTTTTCAATTTTTGCTGTCGGCTCGCACTGGTTATATTTATTGCTGATTCGGCTCCCACGATTCGGTAGCCACCGACATATCGAATACCCAGGATGGTGGCTGACTAATGTGATGATGGCTGTTCTTTACATTCCTTGGTTGCCATCGATGCTCAAGCAGTTTTCCAAATTTGGGACTGGTTGGATTTTGCCGCTTTCACTCGACAGTTTACCGTCAGCAATATGGAAGTTTTTAACCGCCAATGACGGGCATGCGCAGGGTGGAGTTACTTTCTGGTTAGTGCCGTTAGTGTATTGGATTGTCGCCGTATCAGTTTTTATGCTGAAGGGCGATAAGTATAGGTTCAATGTTCTGGTTGTTGTATGCGCTCTTTTAACGATGCTCGCTGCTGCACTAAGCTCTTTGGCTGTACCGGTTTTTGTCGAGCGCTATTTGTTTTTCTCGGCGCTCATGTTGCCCATGGTTTTGGCACTCGCCTTGGAGAGAGTGCGAAGCACTGTATGGTTTGTTAGCGTGGTGTTTTTAGTGCTGGCTATAGAAGTGGGTGGGATGACTAATATTTATAGACAAAACCATACACTGAATAACCCCTATCGCGTTGCTGATAATCAATTGTCTCGGCTGATGTCTTATTTCGATGCGGTTTCGATCGAAGGAGATGTTTTGGTGGTTGGAGATGTTTATATATTTTACGCTGCTAAGTATTACGATACTAAATATCGGAAAATTGTTTTGTACCTGCCGGCCCCAAAAGACGGGGCTTTGGGACCTTCGAAAGATAATGATTTTTTTGCGCCGATGTTGAGGTATTCAAATGACACCTATATCGGTGATCTTGACGAACTTAAAACTGAGAGCCATCGGGTATGGTTGTTACCCTACACGGACCAGCTTCGAGATAACCTCATAAAGATCCCAGGTATGTGGCGGCTTATTCGACACGAGGCAGGGGGAGATAACGTACTTAACCTCTATGTGATCTGTTCCTCGCAGACTCGGGAGCTTTCAGAGTGTAGGTGAGGGCGATAAGCGACATGTCAATAATCGCGCTCGCCCTGGGCCATTTTTATCGACAAACAGATCGTGGATGATGCACTGCGGTTCCTGACGGTTTTCTCCCACCCGACCTATTGTCCGGGTGTTCAGGCTTGATGACTGTCAGCATGGGATCGCTCCTTTATGCGGCAACGACTTCACGTGGCTCAAAACTATCCGCCCGCGCCATCTGCCACATGCGCGAGTAAAACTCGCCGTTCACCTCACCCGTGAGCAACTCCCCAGGCTTGAGGAACACATGTAACTGCGAGAACAGCTTGATCTCGGTCGCTGACATGCGCCGCACCAGGTGCTTGGCCGACAGTTGTGACGGATGATCCAGGCCGGCGGCCGCGAGCATCTCGGCCAGGGCCTTGAGGGTGTTGCGGTGGAAGTTGAACACGCGCTGGGCTTTGTCCGGCACCACCAGGGCGCGTTGGCGCAACGGGTCCTGGGTGGCGACGCCGGTCGGGCATTTGTTGGTGTGGCAGCTTTGCGACTGAATGCAGCCGATGGCGAACATGAAACCGCGGGCCGAGTTGGCCCAGTCGGCGCCGATGGCCAGTACGCTGGCGATATCGAAGGCGCTGACGATCTTGCCGCTGGCGCCGAGCTTGATCTTGTCGCGCAGGTTCAGGCCCACCAGGGTGTTGTGCACGAACAACAGGCCCTCACGCAGCGGCACGCCGATATGGTCGGTAAACTCCACGGGCGCGGCGCCGGTGCCACCTTCCTTGCCGTCGACCACGATAAAGTCCGGCAGGATGCCGGTTTCGAGCATGGCCTTGGCGATGCCCATGAATTCCCACGGGTGGCCCAGGCAGAACTTGAAACCCACCGGTTTGCCGCCGGACAGCTCGCGCAACTGGGCGATGAAGTGCATCAGTTCGATGGGGGTGGAAAACGCACTGTGGCGCGACGGCGAAACGCAGTCTTCGCCCATCAGGATGCCGCGTGTCTCGGCAATTTCCCGGGTGACTTTGTGCTTGGGCAGGATCCCGCCATGCCCCGGCTTGGCGCCCTGGCTCATCTTGATCTCGATCATGCGCACTTGCGGGTTTTGCGCCTGCGCGGCAAAGCGCTCCGGGTCGAAACGGCCGTCGCTGGTGCGGCAGCCGAAGTAGCCGCTGCCCAGTTCCCAGGTCAGGTCGCCGCCATTTTCGCGGTGGTAGGGGCTGATGCTGCCTTCGCCGGTGTCATGGGTGAAGTTACCGAGCTTGGCGCCCTGGTTGAGCGCGCGAATCGCGTTGGCGCTCAGCGAACCGAAGCTCATCGCCGAGATATTGAATACCGACGCCGAATACGGCTGGGTGCACTGCGGGCCGCCGACCATCACGCGAAACGCGCTGGGGTCGCTCAGCGGCGCGGGGCGCATGGAATGGCCGATAAATTCGAAGCCCGACTGGTACACGTCGATCAGGGTGCCGAAGGGTTTGTCGGCGGTTTCGTTCTTGGCGCGTGAGTAGACCAGCGAGCGTTGCGCACGGGAAAAGGGCAGGGCGTCGCTGTCGGACTCCAGCAAATATTGGCGGATCTCCGGGCGGATGGCCTCCACCAGGTAACGGATATTGCCCAGGATCGGATAATTGCGGCGTACCGCGTGGGGGCGTTGCAGCAGGTCGCCAAGACCGATCAGGCTCAACACGGCGGTGACCAGGGTGATGGGCCATAGCCATTCGTGGTGGATGAAAGGGAGGCTGGCGAGGGTGAAAATAACGCACACGGCAAAGAAGGCGTAACGGCTTAGCAAGGACAGGCTCATACGGTTTCCTTGGGTTCGGACTCTTCAGGTCGATCCGGCATTCTGCGCCTGTCGGGAAAGCCGGGACAACCTGTCGGACTACTCAGTCCACGTTTATCGGTGGAGCGGACAGGTGCGGTACAGACAGCTTGCGGCTGTCGGTGACGTCGAAACGGGCCTGGTTATCGGTGGTCGAGTCTGGACCGATGAACACGGTGAAAGTACCGGCTTCTACCTGCGGCGAAAAATCGGTTCCCAGTAAGGCAAAGTCCTGTTGGTCCAGGGTGAAGGTCACATGTCGCGCCTCGCCGGGCGCCAAGTGCACTTTGCGAAAGCCGCGTAATTGGCGGACTGGGCGGGTCACGCTGGCCACATCATCGCGCAGGTACAACTGCACGATTTCATCACCTGGGCGCGCGCCGGTATTGGTGACAGTCACGGTGACGGTCAACGTTTGGGTCGATGCCAGCCGTTGGGCGCTGAGCCGCGGCGCCGAGTAGCTGAACGAGGTGTAGCTCAAGCCGAAGCCGAAGGGATACAGCGGGGTCCAGGGCATATCGATGTAGGCGGACGCGAAAGCGCCATCGTCGGTGGGTGGTCGTCCGGTGTTCTTGTGTGCGTAATACAGGGGGATCTGCCCCACGCTGCGGGGGAAGGTGATCGGCAGTTTGCCACTGGGGTTCACATCGCCGAACAGCACATCCGCCACCGCGTGGCCCATTTCGCTGCCCAGCAGCCAGGTTTCAAGCAGGGCGGGCGCCTGTTGCACCGTCTTCGAGAGCACCAGCGGGCGGCCATTCATCAAGACAATCACCACCGGTTTGCCGGTTTGCACAAGCGCCTGCAACAGAGCCTCCTGGGCGCCGGGCAGGCCCAGTTCGGTGCGACTGCGGTTTTCGCCGCTTTGGTCAGCGGTCTCGCCGAGCACGGCAATCACGACGTCAGCGTCGCGTGCGGCCCGCTGCGCCGCCGGGATGTGCTGAATATCCGGGCTGAGCGGGGAAGCGCCGGGTTGATAGACCACGTCGGTGCCGGGGGCCACGGCCTTTTGAATACCTTTTAATACGGTGATCGAGTCGCCAGGGCGGCCGGCTAAAGCCCATGGCCCGAGCGTAGCGTCGGCGTCGTTGGCCAGGCTGCCCACCACCAGCAACTTGCGTGGATGTTTGGACAGCGGCAGCAACGCGCCGGCGTTTTTCAACAGGACAATCGACTGTTGAGCCGCCTCGCGGGCGAGGGCGCGATGTTGCGGGGTCATGACGCTGGCGCGCTCCCTGGTCGCGTCACTGTAGCGGTAGGGGTCGTCAAACAGTCCCAGGCGCTCTTTGATCTTCAGTATGCGGCGCACAGCCTCATCCACCGCCGCCAGCGGAACCTGGCCGTTGCGCACCAGGGTGGGCAGGTGTTGGCGGTAGGTCTGGCTGGCCATTTCTATGTCCACGCCGGCATTGAACGCCAGCCGAGCCGCGTCGGTCGGGCTCCCTGCGATGCCTTGTGGGATCAGTTCCCACACGGCGTTGAAGTCACTGACGATCAGGCCGGTGAACCCCCACTGATGGCGTAGCAGATGGGTGAGCAGGGCGGTATGGCTGTGCATTGGAACGCCGGCCAGCTCATTGAACGAGGGCATGATTGCATCGACACCTGCCGCCACTGCCGCCTGGAAGGGCGGCAAATAGACTTCCCTCAGGGTGCGCTCCGATAGATCGGCCAGGTTGTAGTCGCGCCCGCTCTCTGCCGCGCCGTAGGCGACAAAATGTTTTGCCGTCGCGATCATCGACGACGTGTCAGGTGCCCCAGCGCCATGAAATCCGCGTACCCGCGCACTCGCCAGGACGGAGCCCAGGAACGGATCTTCACCGGCGCCTTCCACCACGCGTCCCCAGCGTGGATCACGGGCAATATCGACCATGGGGGCAAAGGTCCAATGCACGCCACTGGCAGTGGCTTCGACGGCTGCCGCGCGCGCGGTGCGTTGCGCCAGCTCAGGGTTCCAGGCCGCGGCTTCTGCCAGCGGCACCGGAAACACGGTGCGAAAGCCATGAATGACATCGAAGGCGAACAACAGCGGGATATGCAGGCGCGAGCCGTTCACGACCTGCGCCTGCAACTGGCGGGTCTGTTCGACCCCGTATGCGCCGAGGACCGAGCCGACCAACGCGATGGGCATTTGATCAAGCTCGCCTCTATCGATTGTGGGGCCGGTCGGGGTGTCCTGGACACCGAGTTGGCTGAGCTGGCCGACTTTTTCTTCCAGTGTCATGTGTGCCAGCAGTTGTTCCACCCGATCGTCTTGCGCAATAGCCAGCAACGGCAAGCTGATAAACAACACCAATGCCAAACGAACAAACATAAGGGCCTTCCATGGGCGATGTGTTTGTCATTGAGTGTTTGTTACGCGGACAACAGCGTCTACTGTCAGAACTGACAGGGTGCGGCGCATTTTAGATAAACGGTAGGGTCGCCAGGTGCCGTGCAGGTGCGCTTCCAGCAAGCGTCAGGCATGCCCTACGCCGCCGTCTGCCGAATCGGCAACACCACCCTGAACGTGGTGCCTTTGCCCTGCTCGCTACGCACGGAGATGTCGCCATGGTGTTTCTTGACGATGCCGTAGGAGAGTGACAACCCCAGCCCCGTGCCTTCGCCCACCGGCTTGGTGGTGAAGAACGGATCGAAGATTTTCTGCAGGGTCTGCGGTGCAATCCCGCAACCATTGTCCGCCACTTCCAGCCATACGTTCTCGCCTTCCACGCCATTGCTGATGGTGATGGTGCCGCGCTCCGGCCCCATGGCTTGGGCGGCATTGATCACCAGGTTCATCACCACTTGATTGAGCTGCGAGGCCAGGCATTCGATTTCCGGCAGCGGCGTGTAATGCTTGATCACATCGGCCTTGTACTTGAGTTCGCTGGCCACGATATTGAGCGTCGAGTCGATGCCTTGTTGCAGGTTGGCCCATTGCCAGGTCTGGTCGTTGTCGACGCGCGAGAAGTTCTTCAGGTCCTTGACGATCTGTTCCACGCGGCCAATGCCTTCCTTGGATTCCTTGATCAGGATGGGGATGTCTTCCTTGAGGTAATCCAGCTCCAGCTCGTTGCGCAGGCGCTTGAGCTGCTCGCGTTGTTCGGCGGGCGCAAGGTGTTCTTCGGCTTGTTGGTAAGCCTGCAGCATCTGTTGCAACTGGCTGAAGTAGCCGTCGAGGGTGCTCAGGTTGGATGAGATGAAGCCCACCGGGTTATTGATCTCGTGCGCCACGCCCGCCGCCAGTTGGCCCAGCGAGGCGAGTTTTTCCGACTGCACCAGTTGGCTTTCCAGTTGCTTGCGTTCGTCGATCTCCAGTTGCAGCGCCTCGCTGGCCTGGGTCAGCGCTTGGGTGCGCTGCACCACCAATTGTTCCAGGTGGCTGGTTTGCAGCGAGGCGCGGCGCGCCATGTCCCATTTACTGGACAGGGTATTGGCCATCTGTTGGACTTCGATGTTGTCGAAGGGCTTTTTCAGGATCAGCAAACGGTCATGGCCGTTGAGGCGGAACAGCAGCTCATCCCAGGAGTAATCGGTATAGGCCGTGCACACCACCACTTGCAGGCCGGGGTCGACTTTCCATAATTCTTCGATGGTCTTGGCGCCGTCCCAGCCCTGGGGCATGCGCATGTCGACAAACGCCAGTGCGTAAGGGGTTTTTTCCTCCATCGCGCAGGTGAGCAATTGCAAGCCCTCTTCGCCACCGTATGCCGAGTGCAAGTCGAAGGTCTTGGCGGCGGGCTTGCTGGTTTCGCCGAACAGCGCCGACTCCATGTCATCCAGAACCTGGTTCGCTTCGATGGCGGGCATGAGGATCTTGCGAAAATCGTCGTGAATCGACGGTGTGTCATCGATCAGCAGGATGCGCCGATTGGGGGGCTGGTTCATGCGGGGCTTCCGGCAGGGGTAAGAGGGATCGTCAAGGTAAAGACTGCGCCGTGGCCAGGCCCGTCACTGTGGGCGACGAGTTGGCCATTCATTTCAATCGCCGCCAGGGCACAGCTGTGCAGGCCGAAACCGTGGCCTTCTTTACGGGTGGTAAAACCGTGGGTAAAGATCCGGGCCATATTCTCGGCGGGGATGCCTTCGCCGTCGTCCTTGACGCTGATTTGCAGGGTGTTGTCTTCCCCTGGCTGCACCGACAGCGTCATTTGCCGTGGCCGGTCGGTGAGGTTGGACATGGCGTACTTGGCGTTGCTGATCAGGTTGACCATGATCAACAGCAAGCGGTGTTTGTCCGCGAGGATTTCCGGCACCTGCCCATAGTGCTTGACCACCGTCACATTGTGGCGGCTCAGCGCGCCCGCGTTCATGCGCAGGGCGTCTTCCATCAGGGTGCTGATCTGTACCGGCTCCTTGAGGGTGGCGGCGCCCGCATAGGACTGTTGGGTGGAAACGATGTCCTTGATGTGGTCGACGCTCTTGCTCAGTTGCGCCAGCTCATCGGTCATGCCTTGCTGTTCGACGGCAATGGCCTCCACCAACTGGTTCAGGTAACCGGGCAGCAGCTTGCCTTTTTCATCCTCGGTCAGGAATGTACCCAGGTCGCCCGGGTGCTCGTTGATCAACTGCATGGCTTTGCCCAGGCCCAGCGCCTTGCTGCTGCGCAGTTTGCGGGTGACCAGGTCGGCGGAGATATTTACGCTGTTGAGCACGTTGCCGACGTTGTGCAGCACGTTGGTGGCGATCTCCGCCATGCCGGCCTGGCGAGCGCTGTCCATCAGCTCGGTTTGAGCATTCTTGAGCTGTTGCGTGCGCCGCTCTACACGCTGTTCCAGCGTTTCGTTGGCGGCGTGCAAGGCGCGGTTGACCCGGTTGATCTCGGCGAAGCTGCGCAGCAGGTGAATAGCCAGGTAAAGCAACAGCACCACCAGTAGGGTCGAGAAAATCAGCAGATAACGGTGGTACTTATGATCGATAAGGTCAGCCGCCTGTTGATCCTGATTGAGGTGGGTGGTCAGGTTGTCCAGATGCTCGGCCACGGGGACGGCGGCAATTCGTTCGAGCAGGCTGTTGACCACCGGCTGTTCACGCAGGATCAGCGCAATGTGGTTACTGAGGATGTCCACCGGCGCCTGGAATTCATTCGGCAGCCGTTCCTTGTTGATCGCCAGTTTGCCCAGGCCCACCACAATATCGGCAGCTCGCTCTTCGCTGGTGACTTGAGCGAACTCCAGGCTGCTGAGCAACAGGTCGTAGGTGTCGATGACCACACTTTGCAATTGCAGGCGGTCTTCATCGTTAAAACGGTTGAACTGGGCCTGGATGTCGTCCTCGGCGGTCGGCAAAAACGCCAGTGAGTTGCGCAGTACCGCGTTGTGCGATTTGAATTGCTCCACCAACCGCGCCTTTTCCTGAATCGAGGCCTGGTACGCCTCTCTGCTGGCCTGCCAGCGGTTCAGGTCCTGGGGGTTGTGGTAGATATCACGGCTTTCCAGTTGGCCCCAGAGTTGGGTCATCTCCACGAGCGGTCTGACCAGGGGGTCGTAATTATGGGTGATGGCGACCCGTGCCTTGAGTACCTCGCTGTCCCATTGGGCATTGAGTTGCTGCAACTGGCGGATCAAGTCCCGCGACTGGGTGTAGCTGGCGGTCTGGTCGCGGGACGACTTGAGGTACAGATACACCAGCATCGAGGCCAGCAACACGCTGATCAGGCCAAGCATTACTTGGGTGGAGCGGCGATGGGACAACGTCATGGCGGTACGCTCATAGAGGCTTGCCCGACCATTTACCGGTCAGGGTTTTGAGAAACTGGACAATCAGGTCCTTATCCTCCGGTGAGGGGATGCGCCCCAGTTGGAACGTGAACATCACGCTCACCGCTTCTTCCAGGGTCTTGGCCGAGGCGTTGTGGAAATACGGCGCGGTGACCGCAACGTTGCGCAGGCTCGGCACCTTGAACACGTAACGATCTTCTTCATCCTTGGTCAGCAGGTAGCGCCCCAGGTCTGATTCGACGGGGTTGCCGCGCGTCTTGAAGTAGTCCCTCATCACGCCGAACTTCTGGAACATGTTGCCGCCGATGTTCACGCCCTGGTGACAGGCAATGCAGCCGTAGTCCTTGAAACGCTGGTAGCCGTACTTTTCCTGGCGCGTCAGCACGTCGGTGTTGCCCAGCAGGTATTGGTCAAACCGCGAGTCGGGCGTCAGCAATGTGCGTTCATAGGTGGCCAGGGCGTTTTGCACATTGGCGGCGGTGACACCGTCGGGGTAGGCCTGCTGGAACGCCGCCTGGTAGGCGGGCAGGGCGGAGAGGTTCTGTACCACGGTTTTCCAGTCGCTGCCCATTTCCACCGGGCTGATGACCACCTGTTCCACCTGTGCTTCCAGCGTATCGACGCGGCCGTTCCAGAACTGCTTGAAACTCAGGCTGGCATTGAACACGGAAGGGGTGTTGAGCTCCACGGGCTTGCCGTCGAAGCCGATGGAGAACGCTTTGTTGTCGGCGCCGCCGGACTCGAGGCGATGGCAGCTGGCACAGGACAACGTGTTATTGACCGACAGGCGCGGTTCATTGAACAACTGGCGCCCCAGCTCGACTTTGGCCGGGTCCAGCGCGGGAACCGCCGGCAACGGCTTGAGCGCCTCATCGAGTGGCGCCGCCATCAGCGGGGGGGCCGTGCCCGCGCACAGCATGAATACAAGGCCGAAACGGTAAATCGAGACTTCGCTCAAGCGAGCACTCCTTGCAGGCATGGGGCTATGGGCCGGGCATCAGCAGGGGGCTATCCACTTGCAGCAGTTGGGCAAAATCCTTCGCCGTGACTGCCTTGCTGAACAGAAAACCCTGGCCCTCTTCACACTGCAGGGTTTTCAGGAAGTTCAACTGTTCGACGGTCTCCACTCCTTCGGCAATGATGCTCAGCTCCAGGCTCCTGCCCATGCCGATGATAGCGCTGATCAACTGCGCGTCCTGGCTGTTTTCGTGCAGCCCCTGCACGAATGACTGGTCGATTTTCAATACATCAATAGGAAAGCGTCGCAGGTAGCTGAGGCTGGAGTAGCCCGTGCCGAAGTCATCCAGGGCCAGGCGCACGCCCATGGCCTTGATCCTGTTCAGCATCTGGACCGTATCATCGACATTCTGCATCAGCACTCTTTCGGTGATTTCCAGTTCCAGCAAGGTCGCGGGCAGTCCGGTTTCGTTCAGGATCGCTGCCAGCTTGTCGACAAAGTCATGCTGGCGCAAGTCGATGGCCGAGATGTTCACCGAGATACGCAGCGAGGCCAGGCCCATGGTTCGCCAGGCTTGTACCTGTTCGCAGGCGTGGCGCAACACCCACTGGGTCAGGGGGACGATCAGCCCGCTGTCTTCGGCCACGGGGATGAAATCGGCCGGGTTGACCCAACCCGTGCGCGGCTGGAACCAACGGATCAACGCCTCCGCACCGACGATGCGCCCGGATTTCAGATCCAGCTTGGGCTGGTAGTGCACGGCAAACTCGTCGTGCTCCAGCGCATGGCGAATCGCGCTTTCCAGGAGCTGTTGGCGCTGGGCGCGCAGGTTCATGTCTTCGGTGTAAAAGCTGAAGTCGTCCGCGCCGCGCTCCTTGCTGGTGTGCATGGCGGTTTCGGCGTGCTTGAGCAGTTCCACGGCATTGCCGCTGTCATTGGGGTAAATACCGATGCCCAGGCTGGCGGTAACGCTCAGGTCATGCCCCGCGACATGCCGGGTCGCGCTGATGGCCTTAAGTACTTTTTGCGCGATGTGCCGGGTTTGCTGGGGGTGTAGCACGTCGTTGAGCAGGATCACGAATTCGTCGGAGCCATAGCGAAACACCGAGTCCGACTCGCGTACTGCCGCTACCAGGTCGTGGCTGACCTGCTGGAGCACCTCATCACCCACCGGGTAGCCCAAGGCGTTGTTGATGCGCTTGAAGCGGTCGAGACCGATGAACATCACCGCCAGCTGCGTGTCATGTCGCCGGCCCAGGGCAATGGCCTGTGTCAGGCGGTCGCCCAGCAGCGTGCTGTTGGGCAACTCCGTGAGCACGTCGTAGTGCAACAGGTGCGAGACCTTCAACAGTTCCTGTACGCGCTCTTCGATGGTGCGTTCCAGCCCCGTCACCTTGAGCGCGATGTCCTGGGCAAGTTGCCATTTCCAGGTCAGGGCGCTGGCCATCTGGCGGATTTCCAGGTGGTCGAAGGGCTTTTTCAGGATCAGCAGTTGGTCGTTGTATTTCAACCGCGCTTCGATCGCTTCGAAGGAATAGTCGGAATACGCGGTGCACAGGGCGATCTGCAGGTTGGGATCGACGTTCCATAGCTGTTCGATGGTTTGCAGCCCATCCCAGCCAGGCGGCATGCGCATGTCGATAAACACCATGGCATACGGGGCGTCGTCCGCCAGGGCGCGGTTTACCAGCGCCAAGGCTTCCTGGCCCTGGTAGGCGGAGTCCAGCACGAAGGCCTGGCGCACGGTGGTCGTGGCGCCGAACAGGGTTTCTTCAAGGCTGTCCAGCGACTGTTCGCTGCTGGCGTCGGCACACAGGATCTTGCGAAAGTCCTCATGGATCGACGCGGTGTCGTCGACGATCAGAATACGCCGGTTGGCCCGCACGGAGTCCGGGGTCATGGCGCACGGCGCAACGGTGAAAGGTTCGAGGGCATAGCGGTTGTTCCTTCCCTGGGTTTACCTTTGAGCGGAACGCTGACGGGCTATCACAGCATAGTCCAGCTCCCTTGAATTCGACGGCCAGTTGGCGTCAAATCAACTCCGCGCCTTACGCGACGGAAGACGACTTGGCACGCAGGCTCAATTTAGCTCAATTCAGTTTAATTTGAAGGCGCAGTAGGCATGGATGAACAACTCGCTACGAAACCCACTATTTTGCTGGTCGACGACGAAGAGTCGATCCTCAACAGCCTGCGTCGCCTGTTGCGCGGCCAGCCTTTTGAGGTCGTGCTGGCCGGCGGCGGTGCCCAGGCCCTGGAGATCATGGCGGCGCAGCCCATCGACCTGGTCATGAGCGATGCGCGCATGCCCGGTATGGACGGTGCGCAGTTGCTGGCCGAAGTCCATCGGCTCTACCCCGGTACCAGCCGCATCCTGCTGACCGGGTACGCCGACCTGCCGACGATCATCAAGGCGATCAACGAAGGCCAGATCCACCGGTATATCGGCAAACCCTGGAACGACGACGAACTCAAGCTGATCCTGCAGCAGGCCCTGGCGCATCAGCGCCTGGAGCGCCTGACCCATGAGCAGAACGACCAGCTCAAACAGTTGAACGCCACCCTGGAAAAGCGCGTCGAGGCGCGCACCAGCGAATTGCAGCAGACCGCCGACATGCTCGACCTGGCCTACGAAGAGCTCAAGCGCAGCTACGTGACCGGCACCGAGGTGTTTTCGCTGTTGGCCAACCTGCGCCTGCCCAAGAACAAACAGACCAACCGCGCGCTGATCGAACTGGTACGCGTGTATTGCGCCGCCCAGTGCATCGATGAAGCCAGCTCGCGCGACCTGGCGATGGCCGCCGCGCTGTACAACATCGGTAAGCTGAGCTGGAGCGACAGCATGCTGATCGAGCCGGCCGACCGGCTGCACAGCACCGACCGCGAACGCTACCGCAGCTATCCGACCCAGAGCGAATCGCTGCTGATGACCCTGGAGCCGATGAAGGATGCGGCGCGTCTGATTCGGCACCACCAGGAGCGCTGGGATGGCAGCGGTTTTCCCGACCACCTCAAGGGCGAGGCCATTCCATTCGGATCGCGCCTGCTGAAACTGGCGGTGGATTTCATCGAGTTGCAGAAAGGCCTGATCCTTGAGCGGCAGATGAACAGCGATGAGGCGTTGTTGTACATCCGCAAATACGCCGGGCGCCTTTACGATCCCGAGTTGATCGAGGACTTTGTGCTGGCCTGTGCCGCGTTTCTCAGCGATGTGACCCTGGGCGACCCGAACGTCAAGGTGTTGACCACCCGTGAACTGGAAGACGGCATGGTCCTGGCGCGCAACCTCAACGCCGATAACGGCATGTTGCTGCTCAACGCCGGCAAGGTGCTGAACCTGCCGCTGGTGGACAAGCTGATTGCGTTCGAGGCCATGGAAGGCGCCAAGTACAGCGTATTTATCAAGGAACCGGACGAGGCTTGAACCGGGCTCCATCACTGTCCATCTTTTGAATTCAAGGCTTTCACTGTTATGCCCATGACTATTCGTATCGCCGCTGCCCTGCTGATCGGTGGCAACGGTCAAACCCTGCTGGTGCGCAAGCGCGGCACCCAGGCCTTCATGCAACCCGGCGGCAAGATCGACGCCGGCGAACACGCCGCCCAAGCCCTGGCCCGTGAGCTGCACGAAGAGCTGAACCTGCGTATTGCTCCAAGCGACGCGGTCTACCTCGGGACGTTTTCGGCGCCTGCCGCCAATGAGCCGGGGTTCACCGTGCAAGCCGAGCTGTTCCAGGTGCGGATCGACGTGGCGGTCACCCCGGCCGCCGAAATCGAAGAGGTGCGCTGGATCGACCCCGCCGGTGACGGCGGCCTGGTGTTGGCGCCCTTGACCCGTGACCAGATCCTGCCGTTCTATCGCGCGTCACTGAACACGCCGGCCTGACGCGCATGATGATCCGGGGGCTGGGGGCCAAGGATGCCGAGGCCTACCGGGCATTGATGCTGGAGGCGTACGGCGAGTACCCCCAAGCGTTTACCTCCAGCGTGGCCGAGCGCGCGTTGATGCCATTGAGTTGGTGGGAAAAGCGCCTGGACAACCCGCTGGATCGGCTGCTCGGCGGGTTTGACGCGGATCGGCTGGTGGGCATTGTGGGTCTTGCGTTCGAACCTCGGGAAAAGGCGCGGCACAAGGTGACATTGTTCGGCATGTACGTGAACGCCGCGTATCAGCGGCAAGGCCTGGGCCTTAAACTGATGAAGGCGGCGTTTGCCGAAGCGCGCCAACATGCACGCCTCAAGGTCATTCAACTGACCGTCACCGCCAGCAACGACGCAGCGCTTGCGCTCTACCGGCGCTGCGGCTTTATCCAGTACGGCCTGGAGCCGCTGGCGGTGCGGGTGGGCATGGAATACTTCGACAAGCTCCACCTGTGGCGCGAACTCAAGATTGACTGAGCGTGCACGTTGCAACTTGGTCGATGTGGGGGGCTTGCTGTTGTGAGAGGGGCTTATTCTGGGGCGGGGCACTGAGAATTCAAATTGGGGCTGCTCACCGCACCGCACTCACCCCATCCAGCGTCGAAAACGAGGTGTCCTTGGCCGTCAGCAGAAAGTCGCGCATATACGGCGCGTCCAGCATGTCGGCGCGAATGCCTGCGTACAACGTCGCAAACAGTCCTTTCTCGCCCAGGCGCTTGGCCTTCACATAGCCGCGCGAGCTGTATTCATGCAGCGCCCAATGCGGCATGCCGCACACGCCGCGACCGCTGGCCACCAGTTGCATCATCATCACCGTCAATTCCGACGTGCGTACTTGCGCCGGCTCCACATCGGCCGGTTCCAGGAAGCGAGTGAAGATGTCCAGGCGGTCGCGCTCCACCGGGTAGGTAATCAGGGTTTCGCTCAGCAGGTCCTCGGGCACGATGTACGACTTGTGCGCCAGCGCATGCTGGTTGGCCACGGCCAGCATCGCTTCGTAGGTAAACAGTGGCACGTAGGTGATGCCCGGCAGCTCCAGCGGGTCGGAGGTGACCACCAGGTCCAGGTCGCCACGGGCCAGGGCCGGCAGCGGCGCAAAGGCAAACCCGGACGCCAGGTCCAGTTCGACTTCCGGCCAGGCATCGCGGAACTGATCGATGGTCGGCATCAGCCATTGGAAGCAGCTGTGGCATTCGATCGCCATGTGCAAGCGCCCGGCAGTACCACCGGCCAGGCGCGCAATATCGCGCTCGGCGCCGCGCAGCAGGGGCAGGGTGGCGTCGGCCAGTTGCAGCAGGCGCAGGCCGGCGCTGGTGAAGCGCAGCGGTTTGGTCTTGCGCACGAACAGCTGCATGCCCAGGCGCTCTTCCAGCTCCTTGAACTGATGGGACAGCGCCGATTGCGTCAGGTGCAGGCGCTCGGCGGCTTCCACCAGGCTGTCGGCTTCGCGCAGGGCGTGCAGGGTCTTGAGGTGACGGATCTCGAGCACGGGCTCTCCATGAAGATAATTTGTGATCAAGTTGGATTGCGTGAGTCTGTCTCATGTTGCGAGGCCTGTCGACCACGACCATCGGGCACTCTTCATCAAACTGTCATGGAAGTGTGGCAGCGCGCTTGAACAAACTTCATCAGACTCGCGCTCTACTGGGGTTCTGCGTTTCGGTGTTTTTCATGCGTGTGTTGCTTTTACTGGCCGCTTTCTTATTCGGCCTGCCGTCTTTTGCGGCTTCTCGATGTGACGTCAATGTCCCGACCCAAACGGTCGACCTGGCTCAGGTCAGCATTGCCTACCAGAGTATCGGTCGTGCCTCCGACCCGGCCTTGCTGCTGGTGATGGGCCTGGGCGGCCAGTTGATCCACTGGCCGGACGAAGTGGTCGTCGCCCTGTGCCAACAAGGCTTTCGGGTGATCCGCTACGACAACCGCGACGTCGGCCTGTCCACCTGGCGCCAGGCCCCGGCCAGCGCCAACCTCACCTTTGAAGTGCTGCGCTACAAACTCGGCCTGCCGGTGGCGGCGCCGTACACCCTGACCGACATGGCCGACGACGCCCTGGGGCTGATGGATGCGTTGCAGATCCAGCAATTCCACGTACTCGGCGCGAGCATGGGCGGGATGATCGCCCAGCACCTGGCGGCCATGGCACCGCAGCGGGTCGAGAGCCTCACCCTGATCATGACCAGCTCCGGCGCCGAAGGCCTGCCGGCGCCAAGTGCGGCGCTGGTGCAGTTGCTGTCACGGCGCGGCGCGCCCAACCGTGAAGTGGCCCTTGAGCAACAGGCCGACCTGTTGGCGGCGCTGGGCAGCCCGAATGTAAAGGATGATCGCCAGGCATTGCTGCACCAGGCGGCGCTGTCCTACGACCGTGCCTTCAACCCGGACGGCGTGAAGCGCCAGATCATGGCGATCCTCGCCGAGCCCAGCCGCGTGCCGCTGCTCAACCAGCTGCGCGTACCGACCCTGGTGGTGCACGGCACCGCCGACCCATTGTTGCCGGTGATGCACGGCGTGCACTTGGCCGCGCATATCCAGGGCAGCCAATTGAAGCTGATTCCCGGCATGGCCCATCGGTTTCAGGAAGCCTTCAAGGCACCGCTGCTGACGGCGGTATTGCCGTACCTGCAAGCCCATCGTGAAGATACTGCCCACTGGGCGCAGATTGATCCGGTGGCGCCTGCGAAGCTGTTGTGAGGTGGTGTATGGTGCGACTTTTACGGCGCAAGAATGCCAACGAGGTTGCCTGCCATGAGTACTCCCCTGAAAATCGATTTCGTCAGCGATGTGTCCTGCCCCTGGTGCATCATCGGCCTGCGCGGCCTGACCGAAGCCCTTGACCAACTGGGCGCCGAAGTGCAGGCCGAGATCCACTTCCAACCCTTCGAGCTGAACCCGAACATGCCCGCCGAAGGGCAGAACATTGTCGAGCACATCACCGAAAAATACGGATCGAGCGCCGAAGAGTCCCAGGCCAACCGCGCGCGCATCCGCGACATGGGCGCCGCGTTGGGCTTTGCCTTTCGCACCGACGGCCAGAGCCGCATCTACAACACCTTCGACGCTCATCGCCTGCTGCATTGGGCCGGGTTGGAAGGCTTGCAGTACAACCTCAAGGAAGCGCTGTTCAAGGCCTACTTCACCGATGGCCAGGACCCCTCCGATCACGCCACCCTGGCGATTATCGCCGAGAGCGTCGGCCTGGACCTTGCGCGCGCCGCCGAGATCCTCGCCAGCGATGAATATGCCGCCGAGGTACGTGAGCAAGAACAACTGTGGGTGTCCCGTGGCGTGAGCTCGGTGCCGACCATTGTGTTCAACGACCAGTACGCCGTCAGCGGCGGCCAGCCGGCCGAAGCCTTTGTCGGCGCGATTCGTCAGATCATCAACGAATCGCGCTCCTGACAGCGTTCTCATGTGGCGGGTGGCTTGCCTGACCCCTGGCCCGCCCCTTGCATTGTCCCCCTAAAGCCCATCCGGTCTGCGCATGGGCACTGCCATTAGGGGTGAAACATTACCTTGAATATTCTTGACCTCGACCACAGCCTGACGGGCCAGGCGCCGATTGCGCGGCGTTTGGCCAGTGGCCGTGCTACCCGCATCGATCTGCTGGACCTGGGCCCCAAACTGCGCCTGTGGTCCACCGAAAAAACCTGGAAGTGCTTCGTCGAACGCCTGGCCAAACGGCCCCGGCCCACGGACGCGCGCCCGGAAATCCTGTTTGTCGGCTCCGGCGATTATCACCACCTTACGCCGGCATTTCTCGCCGACCTCAAAGAACCGATCAGCCTGATCCACTTCGACAACCACCCCGACTGGGTGCGATTTGCGCCCAAGCGCCACTGTGGTTCGTGGGTCAACCGCGCGTTGAAAATGCCGGCGATCCAACGCATCGTCACCCTCGGCCCGTGCAGCGACGACCTGCACAACCCGCAACTGCGCGGCGGCAACCTCGGCGCCCTCACGCGTGGGCAATTGCAGCTGTTTCCCTGGCAGCACCCGCCCTCGAAAGTATGGGGCCGGGTAGGGGATGGCGCCGGTCACCAGCAGCAGGAAAACTACCTGCACTGGCGCAACCTGGCGGAGTTGGATTGGGCGGCGTTTCTTGAGCAGATGATCACCAGCCTGCCCACCGAGGCGATCTGGATCACCATCGACAAGGACGTGCTTGCCAATGAAGACGCCGCCACCAACTGGGACCAGGGCGGCATGCGCCTGACGCATCTGTTGCAAGCCCTGCGCGCGTTGGCCGCGCGTAAACGCATTATTGGCATCGACGTGTGCGGCGAGTTCGCCACGCCAGCATTCAGCAACGCATTCAAGCGCTGGGAGGCCAAGTCCGATCAGCCGTCGCCTGCGCGCTGGAGCGCCCAAGACTTGCAGCGCAACGCCGTGACCAATGAAGCCTTGATCGAGCTGTTTGAGGAGCTGTTCCCGTGACTTTGACCGTGGTGTTGCTGGTGGCGTTTTCCATCGTCCTCGATGTGATCGGCCAGTTGTGTTTCAAGCTCGGCCTGGACCGTTTGCCTGAACTGGCCGGCGGCTTTCGCCTGAAGGCGTTCTGGGGCCAGGTGTTCAATGCGCCGTTGTTGTGGGCCGGGATCGGCGCCTATGTCATTGAGTTTTTCGTCTGGCTCGAAGCCTTGTCCCGCGCGCCGCTGAGCCTGTTGTTTCCGGCGGCGGCGCTGGCGTATTGCGGGGTGGTGCTGGTGGGCAAGGTGGTGCTGGGCGAAACCGTCAGCCGGCGTCGCTGGCTGGGCACGTTGGTGATTACCTTTGGCGTGATGTTGGTGGCAATTGCAGGGAGTCAGGCATGAAGACGCAAACGATCAATGCGGGTTGGTTGCATGAGCGCCTGGGCACCGTGGTGTTGTGGGCCCTGTTGATTTGCACCGAGAGTGCCGGGCAGTTGTTTACCAAAGTCGCCGGTGACCAGTTGGGGCAGATGAATTTCGGCTGGTCATGGCTGGCCGATGTGGCGCGTAACCCGGCGATCCTGGCGGCGATTGCCTGCTACATCGGGGCATTCTTCGTGTGGATGCTGATCCTGCGGCGCAGCAGCCTGTCCCTGGCGTTCCCGTTGAGTTCGCTGGTGTTCGTGGCGGTGCTGCTCGGTTCGTGGCTGGGGCTGGGGGAACACATCAGCCCGCTGCACTGGGTGGGGGTGGCGGTGATCATCGCCGGCATCGCCCTGCTGGCCGAGGGCGAAGAGAACTGAACATGCCGCGATGAAACAGGGCCCCCATGCGGGAGCGGCGAGCCCGCTCCCCTATTTGGTTCGGGGGAAATCAATTGAAGGTATAGCTGACCGCCGTCTGCACCTGGCGCTGGTTCACCTCGCCGACCTGCTTGACGATGCTGCTGTCCGCCGCCGAGCCCACCAGGTGTACCCAACTGGCGCTGGTCAGCAGTGACCAGTTGGCCGCCAGCGGGAACTGAAAACTCTGGCTCACAGTGACGTTCTGGAGACCGCCGCTGGCCTTGTATGCCTGAAAACCGGTGGCTGCGGCCTCGTTATCATCCACGCTGAAATACGCCTGGGTCTGGCGCGCATCGGCGAAGTGCGCCACCAGGTCGCTGCTGCCGATGATCCCGCCACCCAGTGGGTAGCCCAGTTCGCCGCCGACCTTGCCGAGTGCGCCGCTCTGCGCATGGCCGCCGCCGACGGCCTGGCCCAGCTGAGCGTAGACGCGCCAGAAGTCGGCCGGCGCGTACTGGATAAACCCCCCGACTTCGGCCATGTCCGCCACCGTGCGCAGGCCCTGCAGCGAACCGTTGGCGGTGCGCCCCGGCAGGTAATTGATGTACGGGCCGGCGCTGAAGCCTTGGGTTTTCAGGGCACTCCAGGTCAAGCCGTCATCGGTGTCCAGGCTCACGTCGCCCCAGTCCAGGTCGAGGTAGGGCACGGGCCGGGTTTCGTAGCGGCTACCGGTCGGGTCATGGGGTTGGTAGCTGAGGCCTGCACCGACGTCGCCGGAGATACCTTCAGCCAATGCCGTATCGGAAACACTCCACAGGCCAAGCAAACCCGCCAGTGCGGCGCATGTGATCCTCAACATGGTCATGGTTCCTTGATTGAACACACGCGCATGAACGCGCAAAGCGCGGCGCCTGTGCAAGCACTCATCTTGTTTGTAGCAAGCTACAAAAATTGTAGCTGCCCCTGACACAAATCACCTGCGAATAGCGGGAAAACCCCGGCCCCGCTGGGTTATCGCCAATTGGCACAGTCCCTGCTCTACCCCTGTGGCAAGCGCATGCAGCGCGCCCTCTTCCAGGTAAACGCAGATGATTGACTGGCATATCGTGTGTGACTTCGATGGGACCATTACCCCCACCGATGTCATCGACAACGTCCTCCAACGCTTCGCCGGCCCCGAGTGGGAAACCATCGAACAGCAATGGCTGGACGGGCATATCGGTTCGCGCGAATGCCTGAGCCGCCAACTGGCGCTGATCAAGGCCACCCCCGCCGAACTGCTGGCGTACTTCGACAGCGTCGAGATCGACCCGGACTTTCCGGATTTCGTCGATCACGTCATCGGCCTGGGCGCGTTCATCGAAGTGGTCAGCGACGGCATCGAGCAAGGCATCGCGCGCATCCTGTCGCGCAACTACGTGAGCCTGCTGCCGATCCTCGCCAACCGCCTGCGCCAGGTCGACCAGACCAGCTGGCGCATCGACTTCCCGTACTCAAGCGACGCCTGCCGCGCTGCGTCCGGCAACTGCAAGTGCAAATCCACGCCGCGCAACAAGCGCGTGCTGGTGATCGGCGACGGCAAGTCCGACATGTGCGTGGCCTCCACCGCCGATTTCGTCTTCGCCAAAGGCAGCCTCGCCCGCTACTGCGAGGCCAACAACATTCCTCACGCACGCTTCGACACCTTTGCCGAAGTGACTGCATTGCTGGCGCTGCTACCTCAGGGCATCGCCGCCAACGCCAGCGCTTTTGCCGGCGACCTGTCTACCGAAAATCAGGAACTCTTCCACCATGTCTGATATCCGCATCGCTACCGCCGAAGACCAGATCCTTCTGGATAAAGAAGCCAAGTACTGCTCCTACGGCGACACTGTTCACTACATCGAACCGCCGCGTATTTTCAGCCGTTGCGAAGGCTCCTATGTGTGGGACACCGAAGACCAGGCCTACCTCGACCTGCAAATGTGGTACTCGGCGGTCAACTTCGGCTACGCCAACCCGCGCTTGAACAACGCGCTGAAACAGCAGATCGACACCCTGCCGCAAATCGCCAGCCAGTACCTGCACAAAGGCAAGATCGAGCTGTCGGAAATGATCGCGGTGGACGCCAAGAAGAAATTCGGCCTCGACGGTCGCGTGCACTTCAACGTTGGCGGTTCGCAGTCCATCGAAGACTCCCTGAAGGTCGTGCGCAACGCCACCAACGGCAAGAGCCTGATGTTCGCCTTTGAAGGCGGCTACCACGGGCGCACGCTGGGTGCCTCGTCGATCACCTCCAGCTACCGCTATCGTCGCCGCTACGGCCACTTTGGCGAGCGCGCGCAGTTCATTCCGTTCCCGTATCACTTCCGTGGGCCTAAAGGCATGACCAAGGAAGAATACGGCAGCCACTGCGTGCAGCAATTTGCCCGGTTGTTCGAGACCGAATACAACGGCGTGTGGGACCCGAAGGTCGGCCAGAGCGAGTACGCCGCGTTTTATGTCGAGCCGATCCAGGGCACCGGCGGCTACGTGATCCCGCCGATGAACTTCTACCGTGAACTCAAGCACGTGCTCGACCAGCACGGCATCCTGATGGTGTCCGACGAAATCCAGATGGGCTTCTATCGCACCGGCAAGCTGTGGTCGATCGAACACTTCGACGTACAACCGGACGTGATCGTGTTCGGCAAGGCGCTGACCAACGGCCTCAACCCGCTGGGCGGCATCTGGGCCCGTGAAGAGTTGATCAACCCGAAGATCTTCCCGCCAGGTTCGACCCACTCCACCTTCGCCTCCAACCCGTTGGGCACGGCGGTGGGCCTGGAAATGTTCAAGATGACCAACGAAGTCGATTACGGCGCGATGGTGATGGCCAAGGGCAAGTTCTTCCTCGAAGGCTTGCAGGACCTGCAAAAACGTTTCCCGATCATCGGCGATGTCGACGGCCTGGGCCTGGCCCTGCGCTGCGAAATCTGCGGCCCGGACGGCTTCACGCCAGACAAGGCAACCCTGGACTACATGGTCGAGGAAGGCATGAAGGGTGACATGGTGGTGGATGGCCAGAAGCTGGGGCTGATCCTCGACGTGGGCGGTTACTACAAAAACGTGATCACCCTGGCACCGTCCCTGGAAATCAGCTACCCGGAAATCGAACTGGGCCTGAAATTGCTCGAGCAACTGCTGGTGCGGGCGACCAAACGGTGAAGCCGGCAGAGATCGACCTCGGTGAAGGTGATGCCGGCTTCGTTCTCGGTGATGGTCCGGTCGGGATCCTGTTGATCCACGGCCTGACCGGCACCCCGACAGAATTGCGCCAGGTCGCCAAGGGCCTGGCCAAGGCCGGCAATTGCAGCGTGTATGTGCCGACCCTGGCGGGACACTGTGGCGATAACAGCGACCTGCAGGCCACCGGCTGGCGCGACTGGTACGAAGGGGTGCGCAAGACCTTCGTGCAGGTTCGGCAGCGGCATGCGCAGGTGTTTGTCGGCGGCTTGTCCATGGGCGCGGTGATGTCGATGTACCTGGCGTCGGAGCATCCGGGCCAGGTCGCCGGGCTGCTGATGTACTCCACCACGCTCAAGTACGACGGTTGGAGCATCAACAAAATGGCGTTCATCACGCCGCTGCTCATCCGCATTCCGTTTGGCGTGCGGCTGTTTCGATTTACCGAAAAACCGCCCTACGGCATCAAGAACGAACGCCTGCGCGCCATCGTTGAACGACAGATGAAAGAAGGTGAGAGCAGCGAAGCGGGCTTGCTGACCATGGAGGGCGTGACGGTGCGCGAGTTGCACTGGATGAACGCGGTGGTCAAGAAACGCATGCCGTCGATCAAGGTACCGGCCCTGGTGTTGCACTCCATCGAGGACGACATCACCAGCCGCTGGAACGCCGACTATGTCGAGCGCCACCTCGGCGGGCCGGTGACCAAGATCCTGTTGGACAACTGCTACCACATGATCACCGTCGACCTGCAATACCGCCGGGTGATTGAGTTGAGTGCGGAGTTTGTCGAGCAGCACGCGAGCTTAAAACCCATGCAGGACGATGCGGGCGCCTCGGTCTTTCAGATGCACCGAGGTGATGCCATCGCAGCCGCGCCGGGGCTCGACAGCTCCCACATTTGATCGGCGCTCACCACAGAAATAAGGGAAACCTGTGATCACCACTCAAGCCTTCCCGACCATCCGGGCCATCCAACGTAGCGCCTGGAACGACTGCTTTCCCGGTGCCCTGGAGAGCTGGGACTATTACGTCGCCGTGGAAAGCGCTGCCATCGAGGATTTTCAGTGGCGTTACCTGGCCGTTTATGAGAACGGAACAGTGGTGGCCGTGGCCGCCGCGTTCATCACCCATTACCGCCTCGACACCACCGTGTCGGGTGCCGGCAAGCGTTTGACCGAACGCCTGGAGCGACTGTGGCCGGGTGTTTTGCAACTGGGGTTGTATGCCATCGGCTCGCCGGTGGCCGAGCGCTGCGACGCCGGGTTTGCCAGTAACGTGCCCGAGGCGCGGCGCCCGCTGTTGCTTGAGCAGCTGTTAAAAGCCGCGCGCCAGGACGCTGATGAGTTCGGCATCGGCCTGCTGGCCGTCAAGGATGCGCCCTCCCGGGACCCGCATTGGCTCGAGAGTTGTCGCGCCGCGGGTTTCCAAAGCATGCCAAGCTTGCCCACCGGCGTGCTGCCGTTGCCCTATGGCTCGGTGGACGCTTACCTGGGCTCGCTGGGTAAATCCACGCGCAAAGACCTGCGTCGCAAATTGCGCGCGCCGGGGCCACGAGTAGAGTGGCGGTACACCATCGATGATGTCCTGCCCGAGGTCATGCGCCTGTATGAAGCCACGCTCACGCGGGCCGAGTTGCAGTTCGAGCGCCTGCCCGCCGGCTATTTCACGGGCGTGCTCGAGCGTCTTGAAGGGCGCGCGGTGTGTGCGCTTTACTGGGTGGATGAGCAACTGGTGGCCTTCAACCTGATGCTGGTGGACGAACATCGGCTGGTAGACAAGTTTTTCGGGCATGACGTGAACTTCACCCGCGACTACAACCTGTATTTCCGCAGTTGGCTGACCAATGTCGACTACTGTATCCAGCACAATATCGCGCTATATGAGTGCGGGCAGGCCGGATATGCCAGTAAGCTACGCCTGGGCTGCGAGTTCCACGGCAACAGTGTATTTTTTCGGCACCGCAACCGGCTGGTCAACGGCCTGCTCAAGCTAGTAAAACTGTTTATTCGACCGGATCGTTCCGACCCCGCCATGGCTGCTGCGATAAGCGAAACCCGATGATCACCAGGACCCGCCAGAAAGCCCGCCCCTTTGCCATTTCGCGCTGGAGCGTCCAGCGCAAGCTGGTGCTGGCTTTCTGGCTGGTCAGTGTCATCCCTACCATGATCGCGGCGGAGCTGGCCGCTACCACCCTGTCGCAGATTTTCGACAGCAACGTGCGTATCTGGCTGCAGGAGTCGACCAAGATCGTCAAGGACGAGATCGGCGATATCCTTCACGACAACGCGCGCATGGCCAAGGTGTTCCTGCGCTACACCAGCCCGCCCGAGAACAAGCGCGCTGCCAAACACGATCGGCTGATGGCCGACATCGCCGAAGCCACCGACATCGACGTGGTAGCACTGATCCGAACCAGTGACCACAAGGTGGTGTTCAATACCGTCGCCGATGACATCGTCAAACAGATCAACCTGGCCAATACCACCGCGTTGCAGACGGTCAAGGTGGGCGGGGTATTCACGGGTATCGTGGCCTCGACCTTCGAGACCACCCAGGAGGGCGTCGATTATCTGCTGCTGGTCGGGACTTACCTGGACAGCAGTTTCCTCACCAGTGTGGCCGATGTGCATTCCCTCGACCTGCGCCTGTACCTGGCCAACCCCGACGGCTTTTCCGAGATATTTTCGACCCAGCGCTTTGAGGATCACCCCTCGCGTATTCCCAAGGATGTCGAAACCGCGATGCGCAGCACCAAGCAGCCCAGCGAGCAGTTCACCAATAACTACAGCGGTTTGTACTGGCCGATCTTCAACGATGCCGGCGACTTGCAGGGCGTGATCTTCAGCGGCCTGCTGCGCCACACCAGCCTGGTGGGGTTGGTCAACCAGAGCAATTTGTTCGTGCTGATATTTTTGCTCAGTTCGGCCTTGTCGCTGGCGGCGGGGGTGCTGGTGTCGCGGCGCTTGACCAAGCCTTTGCGGGACTTGTCCCAGGGCGTGGGGGCGGTGATTTCGGGCGACTATGCGCATCGCGTGGAGGTCAGCGGCGGCGACGAACTGGCGCAGTTGAGCAGCACCTTCAACCATATGACCGAGCGGTTGGGCGAGTTGCATCATCTCGAAGCCCAACTGCGTCGGCGTGATCGCCTGCACGCCCTGGGCGAAGTCGCCATGGGCCTGGCCCACGAGATCCGCAACCCGCTGGGCATCATCAAGACCGCCACCCAGTTGTTGCATCGCCGCAGCGATCTGCCGGATACCGATAAGCGCCACTTGGAATACGTGATCAGCGAAGTCAGCCGCATCAACGACCTGATCACCGAGTTTCTCGACTTCGCCAAACCCAACCCGCCGTTGCGCGTGCTGCAGCCGGCGCTTGCGCTGGTGGAGGAAATCCTCGGTTTCTGCGCGCCGGAGCTGGCCACCCATCGCATCGATGCGCACATCGATGACCAGGCGCCGGGGGCGATGATTTACGCGGACACCAAGCAAATCAAGCAGGCCTGCCTCAACCTGATTCTCAACGCCATCGACGCGATGCCGGAAGGCGGGCGCCTGACCCTGGGGATTCGCATGCTCGACGGCAACACGGTCATCAGCATTGCCGACACGGGCCAGGGCATCCCGACAGAAATGATCGAGCGTATCTTTACGCCATTCGTCACCACCAAGGCCTCAGGCACCGGGCTGGGCCTGGCCAAAGTCTATTCGATCATGGAAAGTCATGACGGCAGCATCGAATGCGCCAGCGAAAAAGATGCCGGCGCCACCTTCAGCCTGTACATTCCGGCGATGGGTGAAGACGACGAGGACAGTCATGACGCATAACATTCTGGTAGTCGACGATGAACCCAAGCTGTGTGACCTGCTGGCGTCGGCCTTGGGCCAGAACAACGTGCAGGTGTTCATTGCCGGCAACGGCCTGCACGCGCTCAAGGTGTTGGAAGGGGAAGACATCGACCTGGTGATCAGCGACTGGCGCATGCCGGGCATGGACGGGCCAGCCTTGTTGGCCGAGATCAAGCTGCGTTACCCGCACGTGCCGGTGATCGTGATGACCGCCTACAGCACGGTGAAGAATGCCGTGCAGTCGATGCGCAATGGCGCCTACGACTATATCGCCAAGCCGTTCGATATCGACGAGCTGGACATCACCGTGGCCAAGGCCCTGCAGTTCCGCGACATCCTGCGTGATAACGCTCGCCTGCGCGCCGAGTTGGATGAGCATGCGCAGTTCGACAGCCTGGTGGGCGATAGCCCGGCCTTTCGCAAGGTGCTGCAAGCTATCGATTCAGTGCGTGACAGCAGTGCGACTATCCTGCTGACCGGCGAAAGCGGTACCGGCAAGGAAATGGTCGCCCGCGCCATCCACAAGCATGGCAGCCGTGCCGACAAACCCTTTGTGGCGGTCAACTGCGCGGCAATCCCGGAAGGGCTGCTCGAAAGCGAAATGTTCGGCCATCGCAAGGGCGCGTTTACCGGCGCCGTGGCCGACCGGGTAGGGCGCTTCATGCAGGCCGACAAGGGCACGCTGTTTCTCGACGAAGTGGGCGATATGCCGCTGGCCCTGCAGGCCAAGATTCTGCGCGCCTTGCAGGAACGGGTGATCGAGCCGGTGGGCGACCCCCGTGAGCGCAGAGTGGACGTGCGGGTGATCGCCGCCACCAACAAGAACCTGCTGGACGCGGTGGCCAACAAGGAGTTTCGCGAAGACCTGTATTACCGCCTCAACGTGTTCCCGATTCCGTTGCCGGCCCTGCGTGAGCGCAGGGAAGACATTGCGCCCCTGGCCCGCCATTTTGCCCAGACCCTCAGCGCCACCGCCGGCAAACGCATCACCGGTTTCAGCCCGGAAGCCTTGCAGGCCATGGCGGCGTATCACTGGCCGGGCAATATCCGCGAGCTGCAAAACTGCGTGGAGCGCGCGACCATCGTGGCGGCAACGCCTGTGATCGAGGATATCGACTTGCCCGGTTATCTGTTTGCTTCCAAGCCGAGCGAGGGCGGTGTAGCGGCCCTCCTCAGCGATGGGCCGGGCATTCCCCGGGACCTGGATGCGGCGTTGGCTGAGGTGGAGAAAGCCTACATTCTGGCGGCGCTGCAAGAGAGTCATGGGGTGCAGGCCACGGCGGCGGCGAAGATCGGGATCTCTGAGCGCAGTTTCTGGTATCGCTTGAAGAAGCTGGGTATCCAGGTCGACAAGATAGTCCGCTGATTCGCAGTTCCCACGGGTTTGATCGAGCGGTGTCAGGTGTGGAGGCGTACCCAGATGCTGACAAGCACCGTCGCCGCCATCAGCCACGCCACCGCCGCCACGGCGAGTGACGCTTCCAGGCGCATCCGATCCACCAGCACATACAACGTCGCCAAGTACACAAAGTACGGAATGATCGACCACATCCCGAACAGGATCGTGGTCTTCAGGTCGTCCACCGAACGGCCCTTGCCGACGATGTAGTGGGCGATCAGGGCAAAGGTCGGAAACAGTGGCACCAGCCCCGCGATGTAATAGTTTCTGGTCTTGGCCAAGGCCGCCAGAATCAGTACCACCGCCGCCCCGAGGGCGGCCTTCAATACCAGGTCCACATCGTGCTCCTTAGTGGTTCAGGCCATATTTCTTGACCTTGTCGAACAGCGTGGTCTTGGCCATGCCCAGTTCCTGGCTGGCCTGGGTCAGGTTGCCACCGCTGCGTTGCAGGGCATCGCTGAGCAGGTTGCGTTCAAAGGCTTCCACCGCTTCGGTGAAGGCCAGGCCATGGTTGCCGCTGCCGGCGCCGCTTTTTTTGAAGGCGGGCAGGCCGAGGGCGAAACGTTCGGCGACGTTACGCAGTTCACGCACGTTGCCGGGCCAGTCGTGGCTCATCAGGCTGGAAACCGTCTGGTTATCCAGTGTCGGCGGCGTGCGGTCAAAACGCAGGGACGATTGCTGCAGGAAGTGTTCGAACAGTTGCAGGATGTCTTCACGGCGTTCGCGCAGGGGCGGCAGTTCCAGGGTGACCACGTTGAGGCGGTAGTACAGGTCGCTGCGAAACTGGCTGGCGCGGCTCAGCTCGTCGAGGTCGGACTTGGTGGCGGCGATTACGCGGCAATCCACCGCCACGCTCTGGTTTGAACCGAGGCGTTCCAAGGTGCGCTCTTGAAGCACTCGCAGCAATTTGATTTGCAGGTTGATCGGCATGCTTTCCACTTCGTCGAGGAACAACGTGCCTTCGTGAGCGTGTTCGATCTTGCCGATGCGTCGCTTGCCGGCGCCGGTAAAGGCGTTGGCTTCGTGGCCGAAGATCTCGCTCTCGAACAGATTCTCCGGCAGGCCGCCGCAGTTCAAGGCGACGAACTGATGGGCGTGGCGACGGCTGAAATCATGCAGGCAGCGGGCGACCAGTTCCTTGCCGGTGCCGGTCTCGCCTTCGATCAGCACGTTGGCCGAGGTGTCGGCGACGTTGGCGATCAGTTCGCGCAGGTTCTGCATGGCCGGTGATCGGCCGATGATGCGGCCTTCCAGGGAATCGCGCTCGGCCAACTGGCGGCGCAGCGACCAGACCTCTCGCGCCAACCCGCGTTGCTCCAGGGCGCGACGGGCGACGTCCACCAGTCGCTCGGGGGAAAAGGGTTTTTCCATGAAGTCATACGCGCCATTGCGCATGGCACCGACCGCCATGGAAATATCGCCATGCCCGGTGATCAGCACCACCGGCAGGCTTTTGTCCAGGGCTTTGAGGCGCGTGAGCAGCTCCAGGCCATCAATGCCCGGCAGGCGAATATCGCTGATCACAATGCCCGCGAAGTTCTCGCCAACACGCTTCAAGGCCTCTTCGGCGCTGGCCACGCCAACGCTGGGTATATCTTCCAGCGCCAGGGCTTGCTGGCAGCCGAGCAACACATGGGGATCGTCTTCGACGATCAGCACGGTGAGGTCGTCTGTAGGGGCTGTAGCGTCTGGATTCATGTCGAGTCAGCTCCATGAGCGCCCACCAGTGGCAGGCTCAGGACAAAGGCGGTACCACCACTGGCCGGGTGCTCCACCGCGAGGTTGCCGCCGGTGGCCGCCGCGAGGCTGGCGGACAGCGTCAGGCCCAGGCCCAGGCCTTGCTCGCCGGGTTTGGTGGTGAAGAACGGTTCGAACAGATGCTTGCGTGCCTCGGGGTCGATGCCGTGGCCGTTGTCGCGCACGTACAGGCGGTATCTGCCCTCGCTGCTGCTGCCTTCCAGCCACAGTTCGGGGGCCGGCTGCGCCTGCATGGCGTCGAGAGCATTGCCGATCAGGTTGACCAGGATCTGCTCCAGGCGCGTCTGGTCGATCTGCAATTGAGCGTTGGCGAAGTCGCGGTGCAGGGTCAGCGCCGGGCTGTCCAGGCGTGGGCCCAGTACCTGGAACGCGGCGTCCACGGCCTTGCTCAGGCTGGCTTCGCCCTGATCGTCGCCGCGCCGGGCAAAGGAGCGCAGGCTGGCGGTGATGCGGCCCATGCGATCGATCAATTCGTTGATGGTCTTGAGGTTGGCGCTGGCGGTGTCCAGCGCGCCACGTTCGAGGAAGCGCACGGTGTTGCCGGACAGGGTGCGCAGCGCGGCCAGGGGCTGGTTCAACTCATGGGCGATGCTGGTGGACATCTGGCCGATGGCCGCCAGTTTGCCGGCCTGCACCAGTTCGTCCTGGGCGCGGCGCAAGGTTTCTTCGGCCTGGCGCCGTTCACGAATCTGGCCCTTGAGCCGTTCGTTGCTGGCGCGCAGGTCGGCGGTGCGTTCGGCGATGCGTCTTTCCAGCTGGCTGTTGGCTTCCTGCAAGGCTTCACGCGCGGCGAGGCGGGTGGCGATGACCTTGCGCCGCTCGTTCCAGGCAATCAGAAAAAATGCCACCAGGCCAAAGACGACCGCTACCAGGATGCCCTGGTTGATCGCCTCGCGGCGCAGGTCGTTGAGTGGGGTGAGCAGGGTGAAATTCCATGGCGTGTCGTTGAGCGGACGGGTTTGCGCCAGGTAGCTGACTTCGTGTTCGTCGTTGACCACTTCGCTGTTGGCCGGAAAGGTGAGTTTTTCCGCGCTTTCGTTCAAGCGCTCACGGGCCAGGGGTTCCAGCTCGTTCAGTGTGGCCCAGTAATACTGCAGGCTGTGGGCCAGCCGGTCCTTGGTGTCATCGCTCAGCGGCCGCACGGCCTTGAGGCGGCGGGCCGGGTCACTGGAAAGGATGATGATACCGTTCTCATCGCTGACGAAGGCTTCCAGGCGCGCGCGTTGCCAGCGTTCTTCGAGGGCTTCCAGGCGGACCTTGACCACCGCGACACCGATGATCTTGCCATGCTCTTCGAGGCCGTGGGCCAGGTAATAGCCGGGTTCGCCATTGGTGCTGCCGATGCCATAGAACCGGCCGGGCTGGCCACGTACTGCGTTCTGGAAGTAGGCGCGAAAGGACAGGTCTTCACCCTGGTAACTGTCGGCATCGCGCCAGTTACTGGTAGCCAGCACACGGCCGGTGGTGTCCATGACGTAGATGGCCCGGCTGCGACTGCGTCGGTTCAGGCCTTCGAGGTAATCGTTGACCGCTTTGCGGGTTTCCTGGTTCGGGTCGGCCAGCAGCGTGGATACGCTGGTTTCCAATTCCAGCAGGCTGGGCAGGTAGGTGTATTTGCTCAGTTCGCTTTCGACGGTGCGGGCATGCAGCTCCAGCTGGCGTTCGCCCGTGTCGCTGAGGGTGCGGATGCCATAGTACTCACTGATCCAGAAGCCGATATAACCCAGGCCGATCATCAGCGCGATGATCAGCGGCGGCAGGAACAGTTGGCGAATCAGACGGGGCTTCACGGCAAGTGATGGCGGTGCGGCGCGATAGAGGTTGGGGTCGCATTTCATCACAGATGCCTTGGGTCAGCTACCGCTCACCCTTTCCTGTAGGAGCGAGCTTGCTCGCGAAAAAGCCAAGGGCACCGCGTTCATCCAGGATGTGCGCGTCATCGTTGTCGTTTTTCGCGAGCAAGCTCGCTCCTGCAGGAGGAGCGAGCTGCGGCTTTTTAGTGCTGCAGGATTTTCTCAAGGAAGTGCTGCGCGCGTTCGGAGCGGGCGCTGATGTCGCCGAAGAACTCTTCTTTGGGGCAGTCTTCGATGATCTTGCCGGCGTCCATGAAGATCACGCGGTCGGCTACTTTGCGGGCAAAGCCCATTTCGTGGGTCACGCACATCATGGTCATGCCTTCCTGGGCCAGTTGCACCATCACGTCCAGTACTTCGTTGACCATTTCCGGGTCCAGCGCCGAGGTCGGTTCGTCGAACAGCATGACGATCGGGTCCATGGCCAGCGCGCGGGCGATGGCGACACGTTGCTGCTGGCCGCCGGAGAGCTGGCCAGGGTGCTTGTGGGCATGTGCCGACAGGCCAACGCGCTCCAGCAGTTGCAGGCCTTTTTTGGTGGCTTCTTCCTTGCTGCGGCCAAGCACCTTGATCTGCGCGATCGTCAGGTTTTCGGTGATGGTCAGGTGCGGGAACAGTTCGAAGTGCTGGAACACCATGCCCACGCGCGAACGCAGTTTGGGCAGGTCTGTCTTCGGGTCGGCGATGGATGTGCCATCGACCACCACGTCGCCTTTCTGGAACGGTTCCAGCGCGTTGACGCATTTGATCAGGGTGGATTTACCCGAGCCGGACGGCCCGCACACCACGATCACTTCGCCTTTTTTAACCTCGGTGCTGCAATCGGTCAGCACCTGGAAGTCGCCATACCACTTGTTGATATTCTTGATAGAGATCATACGGCAAACCTTTTTGCAGACGCTTGACCAGCAGCGAGGCGGAAAAGCTGATGATGAAGTAGACGACACCGGCGAAGATCAGGAACTCATTGGCGCGACCGATGATGTCGCCGTTGGAGCGGGCGGAGTTGAGGAAGTCCACCAGGCCCACGGTGTAGACCAACGAGGTGTCCTGGAACAGGATGATGCTCTGTTGCAGCAGCAACGGGGTCATCTTGCGGAACGCCTGGGGCAGGATGATCAGGCGCATGGTCTGGCCGTAGGTCATGCCCATCGCTTGCGCCGCTGCCATCTGGCCCTTGGGGATCGACTGCACGCCAGCCCGCACGATTTCACAGAAGTACGCGGCCTCGAACATCATGAAGGCCACGACGCAGGAGGTGAACGCGCCGATCGGTGTGTCTTCGCCGGTGATCCAGCGCAGCACGAACGGCACCGCCAGGTAGAACCAGGTGATCACCAGCAGCAGCGGGATCGAGCGGAAGTAGTTCACGTAGGCGCCGGCCACGCGCGACAGCAGCTTGCTCGACGACAGGCGCATCAGCGCGAGGATCGTGCCCAGGACGATGCCGCCGATCACGCCCATGACCATCAACTGCAAGGTCATGACCATGCCGTTCCACAGGCCTGGCATGGCGGGGATGATACCGCTGAAATCGAAGTCCATTATTTACCCCCCACGGAGATCAGGCCGGGCACCGCGACTTTCTTCTCGACCACGCGCATCAGCAGCATCAGGCTCATGTTCAGGGTGAAGTAGATCAGCGTGGCCAGGGTGAAAGCTTCAAACAGGTTGGCCGAGAACTCGGCGGTCTGCTTGGTTTGCGCCAGCAATTCCATCAGGCCGATCAAGGACGCCACGGAGGAGTTCTTGAAGACGTTGAGGAATTCCGAGGTAAGCGGTGGAATGATGATGCGGTAGGCCTGGGGCAGCAGCACGTTCCAGTAGATCTGTGGCAGCTTGAAGCCCATGGCGCGCGCGGCCGACTCCTGGCCCCGTGGCAGCGCCTGGATACCGGTACGCACCTGTTCGCACACACGGGCGGCGGTGAACAGGCCCAGGCACACGACAACGCTCAGGTAGGCCGAGGTGGTCGGGTTCAGGTCTTGTTTGTACCAGTCCTGCAGGTTTTGCGGCAGCATGTCCGGCACCAGGAAGTACCAGATGAACAGCTGAACCAGCAGCGGCACGTTACGAAACAGCTCCACGTAGCAGGTCGCAATGCCCGACACGAGGCGGTTTGGCACCGTGCGCATGACCCCCAGAATGGAGCCCAGCAGCAAGGCGATAATCCATGCCACGACAGCGATGGCGATGGTCCAGCCCAGGCCGGCGATATACCAGTCGAGATAAGTCTCGCTGCCAACGCCGGTGGACTTGAAGAATACGCCCCAGTCCCAGTTGTAGTTCATTAGGGTCTCCCCTCGAGATCGATCGATGTACAAGCACCCGCTTGGGGAAAATCCATTCCCGCCTGGCGGTGAACGCCAGGCACACACGATCGGCTCGAAAACCGCCCGGTCGAGTGTTCCAAAGTACAGCCAGCAGGTAGTAACAGACGCCTGAGGGAGGGACGCTCCCTCAGGAGATAAGGTTAGTCAGGAATCAGATTTTTACGTCAGGCGCTGGTTTATCGCTTGGATTGGCGATCAGCTCCTTGACCTTGTCGCTCATCGGGAAGTTGAGGTTCAGGCCTTTGGGTGGGATCGGGCTTTCGAACCACTTGCTGTAGATCTTGTTGATTGCGCCCGATTTGTACAGGCCGACGATGGCGTCATCCACGGCTTTTTTGAAGGCCGGGTCGCCTTTGCGAACCATGCACGCGTAGGCTTCAAAGGACTGCGGAGTACCGGTGATCACCCAGTCATCCGGCTTCTTGGCCTTGGCTTCTTCGCCGGCCAGCAGGGCGTCGTCCATCATGAAGGCAACGGCGCGACCGCTTTCGAGCATGTTGAAGGATTCGCCGTGGTCCTTGGCGGAGATGATGTTCATGCCCATCTGCTTGTCGGCGTTCATCGCCTTGATGATGCGCTCTGAGGTGGTGCCGGCGGTGGTTACGACGTTTTTGCCTTTCAGGTCAGCAAAATCGGTGTAGGACGGCATGCCTTTGTCGGTTTTCTTGACCAGCAGACGGGTGCCGATTTCGAAGATGTTGACGGTGAAGTCGACCTGCTGGGCGCGTTCGGCGTTGTTGGTGGTGGAGCCGCACTCAAGGTCCGCGGTGCCGTTCTGGATCAACGGGATACGGGTTTGCGAGGTCACCAGGTTGTACTTGACCTTCAGGTCGGGCTTGTTCAGGTCTTTTTTCAGGGCTTCAACGACGGCCAGCTGAATATCGTGGGAATAGCCCACGGGTTTGCCCGAACCGTCCGCGATATAGGAAAACGGAATGGAGCTGTCACGGTGCGCGAGAGTGATGGTGCCGGAGTCGTTGATTTTCTTCAGTGTGCCGGTGAGTTCGGCGGCAAACACTGGAGTGCTGATCAGAGCGGCAGCGATAGCTGCGCCCAAGATAGGGGGAACGATGCGCATCAATACTTCCTCGACATTTGTTTTTTTTATGAAGCCGGCTGAACGGCTCTCTTCGTACAGCGAATGTCCGCGACGGCTCCTGAAGCGTCCCAGACGATCGTTAAGAAGTGTAGAGCATGACTCGTGCCAGGCTGGAAATAAAAGGTTAACTATATGATTTTTATCAATATTAAGTTTGTGTGACGGCAGATGTTCAAACATTTGGTCCGGTAAACCGAATAGCCTTAGCTGTCATGTTCGGAAAACCGAATGGGAGGCCGGATATAAAAAAGCCCCTGGACCTTACGGTGCAGGGGCTTTTGTAAGCCTGGCCTGTCAGGCCGCTTGGGTCTTGCTACGGTTTTGTTCAATCGTGCACAGGTAACGCTGCAGGTTGCCCTGTTCTTCCGGGGTGGTGGACAGGCCAAGTTTGGTCCGGCGCCACAGTACATCCTGGGGCTGGGTAGCCCACTCTTCGGTGCACAGGTAGTCGACTTCGCGGGTGTACAGGCCGCCACCCAGGTGATCACCCAGGTCGGCGAGCGACTGCGCGCCTTCCAGCAGGCGCCAGGTGCGGTTGCCGTAGGTGGTGGACCAGCGGCGCGCGATGTCTTCGGGGACCCAGTCAAACTTGGCGCGAACCGCTTCGGCCAGGGCTTGCGGCGTGGTCATGTCTTCACCGCCTGGCAGGCTGGCGGTGGCGGTCCAACTCGGGCGCATCCCTGGGAAATACGGCGCCAGTTGCGCCATCGCCGACTCGGCGAGCTTGCGATAGGTGGTCAGCTTGCCGCCGAACACAGACAGGATCGGCGCTTCGCCGGTGCCACCGGACAGCGACAGCGTGTAGTCGCGGGTAATGGCCGACGGGTTGTCCGACTCGTCGTTGCACAGCGGGCGTACGCCGGAGTAGGTGTGGACGATGTCGGCGCGGCTCAGTTGCTTCTTGAAGTGGGCATTGACCACGTTGAGCATGTAGTCGGTTTCACCTTCGGTGATCGCCACTTTCGCCGGGTCGCCAGTGTATTCGCGGTCGGTGGTGCCGATGATGGTCAGGTGGTCCAGATAGGGAATGGTGAAGACGATGCGCTGGTCTTCGTTCTGCAGGATGTGTGCGTGTGCGCCTTCGTACAGTTTCGGCACGATCAGGTGGCTGCCCTGGATCAGGCGGATGCCGTAGGGCGAATCCAGCTTCAGATCGTCCTTGATGAACTTGGCAACCCACGGGCCGGCGGCGTTCACCAGTGCGCGGGCACGGATCGAGAAGAGGCTGCCGTCGGCGCGTTCCATGTTCATTTCCCACAGGCCCTTGCTGCGGTGAGCACTGACGCAACGGGTCTGGGTGTGGATATGTGCGCCTTTTTCACGGGCGGCCATGGCATTGAGCACCACCAGGCGAGCGTCATCGACCCAGCAGTCGGAGTATTCGAAGCCTTTGGTGATTTCGCTTTTGAGCGGGCTGTCGGCGCCGAACTTCAGGCTTTTGGAGCCGGCGAGCGTTTCGCGCTTGCCCAAGTGGTCATACAGGAACAGGCCGGCGCGAATCATCCACGCCGGACGCAGGTGCGGACGGTGCGGCAGCACGAAACGCATCTGCTTGACGATGTGCGGGGCCTTGGCCAGCAACACTTCGCGTTCGGCCAGGGCTTCGCGCACCAGGCGGAACTCGTAATGTTCCAAATAGCGCAGGCCACCATGGATCAGTTTGCTGCTGGCGGAGGAGGTGTGGCTGGCCAGGTCGTCCTTTTCGCAAAGGAATACCGACAAACCGCGCCCGGCTGCGTCTGCTGCGATGCCGACGCCATTGATCCCGCCGCCGATCACGGCAACGTCATAGACTTCGGCAAGCGGTGGAGCAGGCAAGGTAGAAGGGTTCATCGGCTGGCCTCGCGATCTTATCGTCTTTGAATTCGAACATTAATGTTCATTTGCGAAAATGGTAGCTGATAAACGCGGGCACAGCCAGCCAACTTCGATTGAAAAAACTCATCGAAGGGCGGGAAAAGGAAAATTTGTGAACATGAGCCCAGGGAAGGCTTTAAAGATGGGATGTTAGATAGGTCGCCTTCGCGAGCAAGCCCGCTCCCACATTTGACCGAGTTCTAACTGAGAATGCGGGCGAATCTGGGAGCGGGCTTGCTCGCGAAGGCGGCGGTGCGGGCACTACACAACCTCTAGACGAACCTTGTGCTGGTTCAACAACTGCACCAGCGCCGGTACCGGCTGTTGATCAGTCACCAAGCAGTCCACCAGGCTGATCGGCCCCAGGCGAATCATGGCGTTGCGCCCGAATTTGCTGGAGTCGGCCGCCAGGATCACTTGGCGCGCGTTGGCGATGATCGCCTGGGACACGCGCACTTCCTGGTAATCGAAGTCGAGCAGGCTGCCGTCTTCGTCGATGCCGCTGATGCCCACCAATGCGAAGTCCACCTTGAACTGGTTGATGAAGTCGACGCTGGCCTGGCCCACCACACCGCCGTCACGCCGCACGTTGCCGCCGGTGAGCAGCACGTCGAAGTCGTCCTTGGCGCTGAGCATGGTGGCGACGTTGAGGTTGTTGGTGATGATTTTCAGGTGGTTGTGATTAAGCAGCGCACGCGCGATGGATTCGGTGGTGGTGCCGATATTGATGAACAGCGAGGCGTGATCGGGGATCTGCGCGGCAATGGCTTCGCCGATGCGCTGTTTCTCGTCGCGCATCTGGTCGGCACGCATGGCGTACGCGGTGTTTTCGACGCTGGAGTCATAGGCCGCGCCGCCGTGGTAGCGGCGCAGCAGATTGGCGTCCGCCAACTGGTTGATATCGCGGCGGATGGTTTGCGGGGTGACAACGAATAGCTGCGCCATCTCCTCGATACTGACGTAGCCGCGTTCGCGGACCAGTTCGAGGATGTGTTGCTGGCGGGGAGGCAGATTCATGGGGCGTCCTTTGGGCTGCCATACAAAAGTGGCCCATGATGACGCAGGAATCGCCTCCCTGCCAGTTACAACCCTAAGCGGGTCCGGCGCTTGGCTTATTCAGCGCCTTCGTGGGGTTCCCAATCCCGTGTGCGGCTCACTGCTTTTTGCCAGCCGGCGTAGAGTTTTTCTTTTGCCTTCTCTTCCAGCTGCGGTTCGAATTCGCGCTCGATCACCGCCTTGCCGCGCAACTCGTCCAGGCTACCCCAGAAGCCACAGGCCAGGCCTGCCAGATAGGCAGCGCCGAGTGCCGTGGTCTCACGCATTTGCGGGCGCTCGACCTGGGTGCCGAGGATGTCGGCCTGGAACTGCATCAGGAAGTTGTTGGCCACCGCACCGCCGTCCACGCGCAGCGCCTTGAGGCGTTCGCCGGAATCCTGCTGCATGGCGTCGAGTACATCGCGGGTCTGGTAGGCAATCGACTCCAGGGCGGCACGAATAATGTGATCCACACGTACGCCACGAGTCAGGCCGAACAGCGCGCCACGGGCGTAGGGGTCCCAGTACGGCGCGCCCAGGCCGGTGAAGGCGGGGACCAGGTACACGCCATTGCTGTCCTTGACCTTGCTGGCGAAGTACTCGGTGTCGTGGGCGTCGTTGATGATTTTCAACTCGTCACGCAACCATTGCACGGTGGAGCCGCCGTTGAACACCGCGCCTTCCAGGGCATAGGCCACTTCGCCACGTGGGCCGCAGGCAATGGTGGTGAGCATGCCGTGCTTGGATTTCACCGCCTTGTCGCCGGTATTCATCAGCAGGAAGCAGCCGGTGCCATAGGTGTTCTTGGCCTGGCCGGCTTCTACGCACATCTGGCCGAACAGTGCCGCTTGCTGGTCACCGGCAATACCGCCGATGGCGATGCCGCTCTTGGTGCGGCCGTAGATTTCCGAGGAGGACTTCACCTCCGGCAGCATTTCCTGCGGAATATCCAGGATCTCCAGCATCTTCGCATCCCATTCCAGGGTGTGGATGTTGAAGAGCATGGTGCGCGAGGCGTTGGTGTAGTCGGTGACGTGGGTCTTGCCGCCGGTAAATTTCCAGATCAGCCAGCTGTCCACGGTGCCGAACAGCAGTTCGCCGTTGCGTGCGCGCTCGCGGCTGCCTTCGACGTTGTCGAGGATCCACTTGAGTTTGGTGCCGGAAAAGTACGGGTCGGTGACCAGGCCGGTGGTGTCGCTGATGTACTGTTCGTGGCCGTCGCGTTTGAGCTGCTGGCAGATCTCGGTGCTGCGGCGGCACTGCCAGACGATGGCGTTGTAGATCGGGCGGCCGGTCACCTTGTCCCACACCACGGTGGTTTCACGCTGGTTGGTGATACCGATGGCGGCGACCTGGTCATGGTGCAGGCCGGCCTGGGCCAGGGCTTCGACCATCACCGCGCTCTGGGTGGCGAAGATTTCCATCGGGTCATGCTCGACCCAGCCCGCCTGCGGGTAATGCTGGGCGAATTCACGCTGGGCGGTGCACACCACGTTGGCGTCACGATCGAAGATGATCGCCCGGGAACTGGTGGTGCCTTGGTCGAGAGCAATGATGTAGTTCTTATTCTGAAGGTCGGTCATGTCGATTGCCTTGCACGAAAATAAGGAAGTCAGAAATCAGCCTGGGCCAAAAGGGCAGCAGGACCAGGCTGGCGCTATCAGGAAATACGGGTGTTGCCGTTGACAGCCGTGTCAGGTGTTTCAGCTATAGCAGGCGCGGCGCTGGGCAGATGACGGGCAATCAGCCCGCGATAGGCCGCGGCACCGAGGCAGGCTCCGACAATCGGCGCGAAAATCGGTACCAGGAAGTAAGGAATATCGCGGCCGCCAGTAAAGGCTATTTCACCCCAGCCGGCGAAAAAGGTCATCAGCTTAGGCCCGAAATCCCGTGCCGGGTTCATCGCAAAACCGGTCAACGGGCCCATGGCGCTGCCGATTACCGCGATCAGCAAACCAATCAGCAGCGGCGCCAACGGCCCGCGTGGCAGGCCATTGTTGTCGTCGGTAAGGGCCATGATCACGCCCATCAGGATGGCGGTGATGACCATTTCTACCAGGAAGGCCTGGGCGGTGCTCAACAGCGCATGGGGGTAAGTGGAGAACACCGACGCCAATTCCAGGCTGGCTTGGGTGCCGCGCACCATATGGTGGGTTTGTTCGTAATCGAAAAACAGGTTGCTGTAGAGGGTGTACACCAGTGCGGCCGAGCAGAAGGCGCCGGCAATCTGAGCAAGGATGTAGAAAGGCAGTTTGCGCTTGTCGAAGTCGGCGAACAGACACAGCGCAATGCTGACGGCCGGGTTGAGGTGGGCTCCGGAAATACCGGCGCTCAGGTAGATCGCCATACTCACGCCGACGCCCCAGATGATGCTTATTTCCCATAATCCAAAACTGGCACCCGCGACCTTGAGCGCAGCGACACACCCGGTACCGAAGAAGATCAGAAGCGCAGTCCCCAGGAACTCGGCCATGCATTGGCTCGAAAGTGAAGGCTGTTGAAGAGCAGTTGTCATGGAAAACCTCGATTGTTGTTCTTGTCTGGCGCAAGGCCTCAACCGGCGGTTGCGCGATTTTCACCGTGACGAGGATCCCCATCCAAGGCACGGCTTACTGCTCGAATGCCGCAGGTGTATTTCTACGGTATTCGGAAACGAAAAAATATAGACAAGAATGACGGCTGTCAAAGGTCGAAAATGAACTGTTGGTCACTTTCGAACTATTGGTTTGATGAATGATCGCGTTTCGCATGAACAGGCATAGTTGGATAAAGCGCCGCACTAGAGCGTTTTGCGCGGGCTTGGCCTAGAATTGGCCATCTGTTTGCCACGTCTGGAGCCTTCATGACCCCCGCATTGGATCTGTTGAAAAAAGTTCGCGCCGAACATCGCATCCACAGTTATGAACACGATCCCAAGGCCGCCTCGTATGGGCTGGAGGCCGCGGAAAAATTGGGCCTCGACCCGGCGCAGGTATTCAAGACCTTGCTGGCCAGCAGCGAGAAGGGCGAATTATTGGTCGCCGTGGTGCCGGTCGTCGGAAGTCTGGATTTGAAAGCGTTGGCCCACGCGGCTGGCGTTAAAAAAGTCGAAATGGCCGACCCTGCCGCCGCGCAGCGCTCTACCGGTTACCTGCTGGGGGGCATCAGCCCGTTGGGACAAAAGAAGCGTTTGCGCACCTTTATCGATGTCACGGCGCAGCCGTTCGCGACGATTTTTGTCAGTGCGGGGAGAAGGGGATTGGAAGTTGAATTGCCAGCGGCCGTACTGGCTGAACATACCCAGGCCACATTCGCACCGATTGGCCGGGCCTGACAGTCATTCTTGAAGGCTTTGGAGGTCAACTGTGGGAGCGGGCAACGCTATGACGTCTTACGCCTGATTCAGTGGCAGGAATCTGCGCCGCGATGCTGCCTGACGCCTGGAACAGCACCAGGTGTTCAGCGGCGACACGAATGCCTACCTCGGCGCCCACCTGATGATCGGCATGGCTGGGAAAAATCGACTCCAGTTGCGCACCGGTCGGCAGTTGCAGGCGGTACAAGGTCGACGCGCCGAGAAAGGTCTTGCCGACGATCCGTGCTTTCAAGAGGCTGTCGGGGGCGTAAACGATGTCGTCCGGGCGCAGCAGCACATCCACCGCGGCACCGGTCGGCCAGGTGTAGGCACGGTTGCCGCGCAGGTCACCCAATTCGGTGCTGACCGATTCCGGCGAGCTCAACTGGCCACGAATGAAGTAGCCCTGGCCGATAAAGCTGGCGACGTAAGGCGTCTGCGGTTCGTGATAAAGATTGTAGGGCGTGTCCCACTGTTCAAGCCGGCCCTCCTTGAAAACACCTACCTGATCGCTGACGGCGAATGCTTCTTCCTGATCGTGAGTGACCAGGATCGCACTGGTGCCGCGCGCCTTGAGAATGTCGCGCACCTCGTGGCTGAGCTTGCGCCGCAATTCACCGTCGAGGTTGGAGAAGGGTTCGTCCAGCAGCAGCAGTTGCGGTTCTGGCGCCAGGGCACGGGCAAGGGCGACACGTTGTTGCTGGCCGCCCGAGAGTTCATGGGGGAAGCGCTTGCCCAGGCTCTTGAGGTTGACCAGCTCCAGCAACTCGGCGACCACGCGGTCTTTTTGCGGGTGCTTGCGAATGCCGAAAGCAATGTTGTCGGCCACGCTGAGGTGAGGAAACAGTGCGTAGTCCTGGAACACCATGCCGATGCGACGTTTCTCCGGAGCCAGGGTAAAGCCAGCACTGGAGATCACTTCGCCCGCCAGGCTGATTTCGCCATCGTGCACCGGTTCAAAACCGGCAATGGCGCGCAGGGTTGTGGTCTTGCCGCACCCCGAGGAGCCCAGCAGGCAACCGATGTCGCCTGCATTGAGGTGCAGGTTGAGGTTCTGCACCACGCGCTGGTCTTGATAGCCGCATGCCAGATTGCGCAGGTTCAGCAGGAGTGGGTGACTCATGCGTGGTGGTACGCGGGCTCAACCAGGAATTCGAGCAGGGCCTTTTGCGCATGCAGGCGGTTTTCGGCCTGATCCCAGGCGACCGCGCGCGGGTCGTCGAGCAGGTCGAGGCTGATTTCTTCGCCACGGTGGGCGGGCAGGCAGTGCATGAACAACACATCGGGCGCGGCGAGGTCGAGCATGGCGCGGGTCACCTGGAACGGTGCGAACAGGGCCAGGCGCTTGGCGGTTTCGTCTTCCTGGCCCATGGAGGTCCAGACGTCGGTGCTGACCAGGTGCGCGCCCACTACGGCATCGTTGGGGTCGCGCAGCAGTTGCACGCGGCCATCGGCCTTGGCCAGGAACTCGGCGTTGGGCTCGTAGCCTTCCGGGCAGGCAATGCGCAGATGGAAGTCGAACTGGATCGCCGCTTCTATATAACTGTTGCACATGTTATTGCCATCGCCGATCCAGGCCACGGTCTTGCCCTGGATCGAACCGCGATGTTCGAGGAAGGTTTGCATGTCGGCCAGCAACTGGCAGGGATGCAGGTCGTCGGACAGGCCGTTGATTACGGGAACGCGCGAGTTGGCGGCAAACTCGGTCAGGGTGCTGTGGGCGAAGGTGCGGATCATCACTGCATCAAGCATGCGCGACATGACGATGGCGCAATCGCTGATCGGTTCTCCACGGCCCAGTTGAGTGTCTCGCGTGGACAGGAAGATGGCCTGGCCGCCCAGCTGGATCATGCCGGCTTCGAAGGACAGGCGGGTGCGGGTGGACGACTTCTCGAAAATCATCCCGAGCACGCGGTTTTTCAAAGGCTCGAACAGTACGCCGCGGTTACGCAGGTCTTTAAGCTCAATGCCTCGACGGATCACGCTGACCAGCTCTTGGGGCGTGCAATCCATCAGGGAGAGAAAGTGCCTTGCGCTCATCATTAACTACCTTTTTGCAACAGACCGCAGATACTCAAAGCCTTGTTTATTGTGACAACGGGCGAGACCTGCGGCGAAAGCCGCACGGGGCGACGAAATAGGGGAAGGCGCGATCTTATAATTAAATGTCGCGTCTTACCAATAGGGCTACGGTTTTCAAGGGTGTTCAAGAAGGGCGCGAGAGCGCTTTTGAAGACGATTTCCACACAGCAGCAGGTCATTTGTACACTGGCGTCGCAACCTTTTGCAATGCGCGGAGGCGGGCTTGGGCCAGGCTGCGTCGGTTTCAGGGGCTGCTTTGAGGGTTCTGTAACATCTGCTCATGTTTAGTTATGGCCTGGCCTGATGCCAGTCGATTCATATGGCGAACGATGCTGGTACGCATGCCGTTCGGGGCCCATAGTCGGGCCAAAGCCCTATAAAGAGACTGGCCATGACCAAGACTCTCCACCACCGTGCCTGCCATCTGTGCGAAGCCATTTGTGGCCTGACCCTGGAAACCACCCAAGCCGAAGACGGCAGCCTGGCGATCACCTCGATCAAGGGCGATCCTCAAGACAGTTTCAGTCGCGGCCACATCTGCCCCAAGGCCGTGGCGTTGCAGGATATCCAGAATGACCCGGACCGCCTGCGCCAGCCCATGCTGCGGGTGGGCAGCGAATGGCGGCCAATCGCCTGGGACGAGGCGTTTGCGTTGGTTGCCGAGCGGCTGGCGGGCATCCAGGCCCGGCACGGGCAGAATTCAGTGGCGGTGTACCAGGGCAACCCCAGCGTGCACAACTACGGGCTGATGACCCACAGTAACTACTTCCTCGGCCTGCTCAAGACGCGCAATCGGTTTTCCGCGACCTCGGTGGATCAGTTGCCCCATCACCTCACCAGTCACCTGATGTACGGCCATGGCCTGTTGCTGCCGATCCCGGATATCGATCACACCGACTTCATGCTGATTCTGGGCGGCAACCCGTTGGCGTCCAACGGCAGCATCATGACCGTGCCGGACGTGGAGAAACGCCTCAAGGCGATCCAGGCCCGGGGCGGTAAAGTGGTGGTGGTCGACCCTCGGCGCAGCGAGACAGCGGCGATTGCCGATCAGCATCTGTTCGTGCGTCCGGGCGGCGATGCGGCGTTGTTGTTCGGGCTGCTCAACACCCTGTTTGCCGAGAACCTGACCCGTGGCAGTCATTTGCCGGTGGAGGGGTTGGACGATGTACGCCGTGCGATCGCCGGATTTACCGCCGAAGCCATGAGCCGCCAGTGTGCGGTGCCGGCCGAGCAGATCCGCCAATTGGCGCGCGACTTTGCCGCAGCGGACAAGGCGGTGTGTTACGGGCGCATGGGGGTCTCGACCCAGGCGTTCGGTACGCTGTGCCATTGGTTGGTGCAATTGATCAACCTGGTTACCGGCAACCTGGATCGCGAGGGTGGCGCCTTGTGCACCACGCCGGCGGTGGACCTGGTGGCGTCGACCTCGGGTGGGCACTTCAACCGCTGGCAGAGTCGCGTGTCCGGGCGGCCGGAGTACGGTGGCGAGTTGCCGGTGTCGGCCCTGGCCGAAGAGATGCTCACCGAAGGCGAAGGGCAAATCCGCGCGTTGGTCACGGTCGCGGGCAATCCGGTGCTGTCGACACCCAACGGCCGCCAGTTGGAGCAGGCCTTGGACGGGTTGGAGTTCATGGTCAGCGTCGACCTCTATATCAACGAGACCACGCGCTATGCCGACCTGATTTTGCCGTCTACCTCGGCACTGGAAAACGATCACTACGACACCACCTTCAACTTGTTCGCGGTGCGCAATGTCACGCGCTTCAATCGCGCGATTCTGCCTAAGCCAGAAGGCGCCCTGCATGACTGGGAGATTTTTGTCGGCCTGGCCAAGGCGTTCGCGGCACAGACCGGTGTGATGCTCAAGCCCACCCTGGCGCCGGCGCAGATGATTGATTTCGGGCTGCGCGCCGGGGTGTACGGTGATGCATCCACTCACAAGCTGTCAGTGGCGATGCTGGCGGATCATCCCCATGGCCTGGACCTGGGGCCGCTCAAGGCCAACCTCGCCGCGCGTCTGAAAACGGCCGATGGCAAGGTGCAAGCCGCGCCGGCGGTGATTCTGGCTGACCTGGCACGCTTCACCGCGCAACCTGAGCCTGTGGCCCACGAACTGCTGCTGATCGGTCGTCGGCATGTACGCAGCAACAATTCCTGGATGCATAACTATCATCGATTGGTGAAGGGCAAGCCTCGGCATCAATTGCTGATGCACCCCGACGACCTGGCCAGCCGGAAATTGAGCGATGGGCAGCGGGTGCGTGTCAGCTCGCGCATCGGCATGATCGAGGTGGACGTGTCAGCCAGCCTGGACATGATGCCCGGCGTGGTCAGCCTGCCTCACGGTTGGGGCCATGCTCGACCGGGCGTGCACATGAGTATTGCCAGCGGGCAACCGGGGGCGAGCGCGAATGATTTGACCGACGAACGGCAGTTGGATGAGTTGTCGGGCAACGCCGCGTTGAATGGCGTGCCGGTACAGGTCGTGGCCGCGTAAGGCACCCGAGCACCGCGCTGGAATTTTGCGTTACAATGCGCCACCGTGCCGACCTGTGAGTCGCAAAGTTCCAGCCGAGGTGTTCCATGGATATCATCGAAACGATCAAAGAGCAGATTGCCAATAACACCATTCTGCTTTACATGAAGGGCGCCCCGAACGCTCCTCAGTGCGGTTTCTCCGCGAAGGCTTCCCAGGCCATCATGGCGTGTGGCGAGAAATTCGCTTACGTGGATATCCTGCAAAACCCTGAAATCCGTCGTGACCTGCCGACGTACGCGAACTGGCCGACTTTCCCGCAACTGTGGGTGGCTGGTGAGCTGGTTGGCGGTAGCGACATCATCACTGAAATGGCGGCTGATGGTTCGCTGCAAGCGCTGATCAAAGACGCAGCGGCAAAAGCGGCGGCCAAGACCGAAGCCTGATTCGCCTGCAATAAAAAGCCCCGCTTCTCGTGAGAGAGCGGGGCTTTTTTATACCTGCGCGATAGGGTTATTCACCCATCTGCGATTGCAGGTAGTTTTCCAGGGTGACCTTGTCGATCAGGCCCAGTTGGGTTTCCAGCCAGTCGATATGTTCTTCCTGGTCTTCCAGGATATCTTCCAGCAGTTCGCGGCTACCGTAGTCGCCGGTGGTTTCACAGTGCGCGATGGCAGCCTTGAGGTCGCTGTGGCTCTTACGTTCAAAACCCAGATCGCTGCTGATCATTTCCTGGGTGTGCTCGCCAATGTTCAGCTTGCCCAGGTCCTGTACGTTCGGCAGGCCTTCGAGGAACAGGATGCGCTTGATCAGCGCGTCGGCGTCCTTCATGGCCTTGATCGATTCTTTGTATTCACGCTTGCCGAGCTTTTCCAGGCCCCAATCGTCATACATGCGCGCATGCAGGAAGTACTGATTGATCGCGACCAGTTCATTGGCAAGGATTTTATTGAGTTGCTGGATGACTGAGATGTCGCCTTTCATGACTGGGGTCCTGCCCTGTAATAGCTGTGTATAAGGCGGAGTTTGAGCGGCGAAATTCCTTGTGTCAAACCTAAGTTATTGAATAATAAATGAAAATTAATCGGAATAAGAATGTTTGTGTTCCGCGTCTCGACGCTAACTAGTTGAATTAAAGGCATAAAAAACCGGACACTAAGTCCGGTTCCTTAAAACACACCTGATCAGGCGTGTGTAAATTCTGCTGAATAGGGGAGCGTGGCCTGGGCTGTCTGCAGCTGCGTCAGGGTTTCTCGTACCACTTGCTTGGCCAGACAAGCACATTTACCACACTGGCTGGCAACGCCGGTGGTTTCACGTACGTCCTTGTAGCTGCAGCAACCTTCGTAGATTGCTTCGCGGATTTGTCCGTCGGTGACGCCGGTACACAGGCACACATACATAAGGGAGAACCGTCGCGGGTTTAAGGCTTAAGTGCAATGGATCTTAATGTTAACAAGAATGATTGTCAAAGTTGAATCGTAGGGTATTCACCTGCATCGCCCTCACACTGACGGACGGTTTTTTCAGTGTATGATGGTCGGTCTTCACGAAGCGTGACTGCGTCACAGGCCTGTCGCTTAAACGCGGCAGACTCAAGGCCGGTCCTTTTACTTCAATCGTCACCCTTACATCAGGAGATACCCAATGAGCGTACTCGTCGGCAAACAAGCCCCGGATTTCGATGTACCCGCCGTGCTCGGCAATGGCGAAATCGTTGACAGCTTCAAGCTGTCTGAAGCCATCAAAGGCAAATACGGCCTGGTGTTCTTCTACCCGCTGGACTTCACCTTCGTCTGCCCTTCGGAGCTGATCGCTCTGGACCACCGCATGGACGATTTCAAAGCTCGTAACGTTGAGGTAGTCGCGGTTTCCATCGACTCCCATTTCACCCACAACGCGTGGCGCAACACGGCCATCAATGATGGTGGCATCGGTAAAGTCAAATACACCATGGCTGCCGATATGAAGCACGACATCGCCAAGGCCTACGACGTTGAGTCCGAAGGCGGCGTTGCCTTTCGTGGTGCATTCCTGATCGATGACAAGGGCGTTGTGCGCTCGCAGATCATCAACGACCTGCCACTGGGTCGTAACATGGAAGAGTTGATCCGCTTGGTTGACGCTCTGCAATTCCACGAAGAGCACGGCGAAGTCTGCCCGGCCAACTGGAAGAAAGGCGACAAGGGCATGAACGCTTCGCCAGAAGGCGTTGCGGCTTACCTGACCGAGAATGCTGGCAACCTGTAAGCCATCGTCGCGGTAAAAAAAAACCGGCCTGAAAAGGCCGGTTTTTTTATGCGCGGCGCTCAACTTCAGTCGTTGAAGTCTTCCCAGCCACCCATCTGTTTCCAGCGATTGACGATGCCGCAGAACAGCTCGGCGGTCTTCTCGGTGTCATAGCGGGCCGAGTGCGCCTCACGACCGTCGAAGTCGATACCGGCTGCCTGGCAGGCTTTGGCCAGCACGGTCTGACCGTAGGCCAGGCCGGCGAGGGTGGCGGTGTCGAAGCTGGAGAACGGGTGAAACGGGTTACGCTTCATGTCCAGGCGCGTCACCGCGGCATTCAGGAAGCCCAGGTCAAAGCTGCTGTTATGCCCGACCAGGATCGCGCGTTTACAGCCATTGGCCTTCAGTGCCTTGCGTACGCCACGGAAGATATCGGTCAGCGCGGCTTCTTCACTCACCGCCATGCGCAGCGGGTGATCGAGCTTGATCCCAGTGAACTCCAGGGCCGCCGCTTCGATATTCGCGCCTTCAAACGGCTCGACGCGGAAGAAGTGGGTGTGTTCCGGGAACACGAAACCCTGTTCGTCCATGCCGATGGTGGTGGCGGCGATTTCCAGCAGGGCGTCGGTGGCGCAATTGAAACCACCGGTTTCTACGTCGATGACTACCGGCAGATAGCCGCGAAATCGCTCGGCCATCGGATGGCGGGAACCGCCACCACTGTGCTCGTGTTCGTCGTCGTAATGGTCTTCACTCACTTGCTTTCCTCCAGCAGGCGCCAGCGCAGTGTTTCACCGGCGCGCAGCGGGATAACGGTCAGCTCGCCAAACGGCAGGCTGGCAGGGGCGGTCCAGTCTTCACGAACCAGGGTGATACGGTCGGTATTCGCCGGCAGGCCATAGAAACGTGGGCCGTTGAGGCTGGCGAAGCCTTCGAGCTTGTCCAGGGCGTTGCGTTGCTCGAACGCTTCGGCATACAGCTCGATGGCGGCATACGCGGTGTAGCAGCCGGCGCAGCCGCACGCGGCTTCCTTGGCGTGCCGGGCATGGGGCGCGGAGTCGGTGCCGAGGAAGAACTTCGGGTTACCGCTGGTCGCGGCATCCAGCAACGCCACTTGGTGAGTGTTGCGCTTGAGGATCGGCAGGCAATAGAAGTGCGGCCGAATCCCGCCCACCAACATGTGGTTGCGGTTGTACAGCAGGTGATGCGCGGTGATGGTCGCACCGACGTTGGCCGAGGCCTCGGTGACGAACTGCACGGCATCGGCCGTGGTGATGTGCTCGAACACCACCTTGAGGGTGGGGAACAGCTCGACCACGCGGCGCATGTGCTCGTCGATGAAGACCTTTTCGCGATCGAACACGTCGACATCGCCACGGGTGACTTCGCCGTGGATCAGTAGCGGCATGCCCACTTCGGCCATGGCTTCGATGGCCGGCAGGATCTTGTCGATACTGGTCACGCCGGAATCGGAGTTGGTGGTCGCGCCCGCCGGGTACAGCTTGGCGGCGTGCACGAAGCCGCTGGCCTTGGCTTCACGAATCTCTTCGGGCTGGGTGCGGTCGGTCAGGTAGAGCACCATCAACGGTTCGAAGCGGCTACCGGCCGGCCGTGCAGCGAGGATACGCTGGCGATAGGCGTCGGCTTCAGTGGCATTACGCACCGGTGGTACCAGGTTAGGCATGATGATGGCGCGGCCGAACGTACGCGCTACATCGGCCACGGTTTGGGGTAACGCGGCACCATCGCGAAGATGAATATGCCAGTCGTCGGGACGCAGCAGGGTCAGGCGGTCGGACATTGGGGATTCCAGGCGGGTCAATCTGGTGGGAATGCTACCGGAAAAGACTCTTGCAGGCACTCGCTATCAAGTTTTGCCGGATGCAACCGATAGCCCTGGGTATGCCTTAACGATGTATGACGCTTTAACGTGTTGTAGAAACCAGTGGAGCCTCCCGTGCGCCAGCATTATCTAGCCCTGCTCAGTGTGTTCGCCAGCCTGCCTGCGATGGCCCTCACGTTCCAGACACGTCTGGAGAACATTGAGTGGAAGGTGGAAGGCGACAAGTTCGAGTGTCGCCTGACCCAGCCGATCGCCGATTTCGGTTCGGGTGAGTTCGTTCGCCGTGCCGGCGAGCAAGCGACATTTCGTCTGAAAGCCTACAACGGCTCACTGGGCGGCGGATCGGCCACGTTGCTGGCCGCCGCTGCCCCCTGGCAGCCGGGCCGGGGTGATATCAACCTCGGTGCCGTGCGCGCCGGCAGTGGCGATGTGCTGTTCAACAGCTCCCAGGCCCAGGCCGGGCGTCTATTCAATGGCTTGCTCGAAGGGCGCTCTCCCACCGTACGGCACTATGGCCGTGAAGGCGGTTATTCGGAAATCCGCCTGCTGCCGGTGAAATTCAACAAGGCCTACAGTGACTATCAACTGTGCACGGCCAAGTTGCTGCCGATGAATTACGATCAGGTCAAGCAGACGGAAGTCGGCTTTCCTGGTGGTGGCATCGAGCTGGAGGCGGCGGCCAAGCAGAAGCTTTCAGTAATCCTTGAGTTCTTGAAGGCTGATCCTACCGTCAACCATATCGAGTTGAACGGCCATTCGGACAACAGCGGCAATCGCTTAAGTAATCGCGATGTTTCGCGCCGTCGTGCGTTGGCGGTGATGGAATACTTCAAGGCCAATGGTATTCCGGAGTCCCAGATTACCCTGCGCTTCCACGGTGAAAGCTACCCATTGGTCCCCAATACCAATGCCGCCAATCGTGCCCGCAACCGCCGCGTGAATATTCAGCTTGAGCGGGTGGCGACCCCCGAGAAGCCGGCGCCCCAGGCCACTGTGCGAAGTAATCCTGCGGCCACATCGTAAGGTGCGGCCCCAGGTCGCCCGCTCGACATAATCTGTCGCTTTATCTTCATTTGCTGTCGCGCCCCTGTAAATCCACGGTTTTGGTCGGTAGAATCGACGCCTTTCCGTACAACCCCGTGGAGTGATGGCATGGCCGACGTAAACAAGGTCGTTCTCGCGTATTCCGGCGGCCTGGACACTTCGGTGATCCTCAAGTGGCTGCAGGATACTTATAACTGTGAAGTGGTGACCTTCACCGCTGACCTGGGTCAGGGCGAAGAGGTCGAACCTGCACGTGCCAAGGCGCAAGCAATGGGCGTGAAAGAGATCTACATTGACGACCTGCGCGAAGAGTTCGTCCGCGATTTCGTTTTCCCGATGTTTCGCGCCAACACCGTCTACGAAGGCGAGTACCTGTTGGGTACCTCCATCGCACGTCCGCTGATCGCCAAGCGCCTGATCGAAATCGCCAACGAAACCGGCGCCGACGCCATTTCCCATGGCGCCACCGGTAAGGGTAACGACCAGGTGCGTTTCGAACTGGGTGCCTATGCGCTCAAGCCCGGTGTGAAAGTGATCGCCCCTTGGCGTGAATGGGACCTGCTGTCCCGTGAAAAACTGATGGATTACGCCGAGAAGCACGCGATCCCGATCGAGCGTCACGGCAAGAAGAAGTCCCCGTACTCGATGGACGCCAACCTGCTGCACATCTCCTACGAGGGCGGCGTGCTGGAAGACACCTGGACCGAGCACGAAGAAGACATGTGGAAATGGACCGTCTCCCCGGAGAACGCTCCAGACAAGCCGCAGTACCTGGAGTTGACCTACCGCAACGGCGACATCGTCGCGCTGGATGGCGTCGAAATGACCCCGGCCACCGTACTGGCGACCCTGAACCGTGTCGGTGGCGAACACGGTATCGGCCGACTCGACATCGTCGAGAACCGTTACGTGGGCATGAAGTCCCGTGGCTGCTACGAAACCCCGGGCGGCACCATCATGCTGCGCGCTCACCGCGCCATCGAGTCGATCACTCTGGACCGCGAAGTCGCTCACCTCAAGGATGAGTTGATGCCCAAGTACGCCAGCCTGATCTACACCGGCTACTGGTGGAGCCCTGAGCGTCTGATGTTGCAACAGATGATCGACGCCTCCCAGGCCCACGTGAATGGCGTTGTGCGGCTGAAACTGTACAAGGGCAATGTGATCGTCACCGGCCGCAAGTCCGATGACTCACTGTTCGATGCCAATATCGCCACCTTCGAAGAAGATGGCGGCGCCTACAACCAGGCGGACGCAGCGGGCTTTATCAAGTTGAATGCACTGCGCATGCGCATTGCCGCCAACAAAGGTCGCTCGTTGTTCTGAGTGTTCCGTCGGCGGTAAAGAATGGCCCCTTGTTAAAGGGGCCATTTTTTTTGCCTGAATGTTTTGAATGCACGAAGTGTTTTTATTCGCTTAATCGATATTTATCTTCATTGAGTCAGCAATTTTTTGTCGTTTCTTGTAGGTCGAAGCATTGGCTTCGTAGGGGGAAGATTCTTTTACATCTTCATGGGAACTAGTCTTACAGATAATTCACTCATGAAAGTACAGCGAAGGTGTAAGGCGCTGAAAGTTCTGTAGGAAATAAGGAAGTAAATAAATATGTTAAATGGAACTGAAACAAACGAGTTTTTTTCTGTTCGTCAGCGTCCGTGGTACCCCGGCAAGGGGCATTTCCTGAAAGTTGCGTGAGGTGCGTTTACCCAATGCCCAAAGGGTTTGGAGATTTCACCCAAAATATGTAAGCCCCCGGAAAGTTCTGAAAGGCAGCATAAAACTGGAAACATCCGGGTTGGCGTTTTTTTGTAGGGGAATTCCTTTATCGTCGTGGGTTGGGTCTCTGCTTGCTGTTGCTCGGGGTGGAATGCTATGCCAACCAGGAAACGACTAGGCTATTGTGCTTGCTCTAAATAATTCGAACAGCGAAATTGGACTTTCTCATGAATAAAGTGCTGATCGTGGATGATCATCCCGTCATTCGTCTTGCTGTGCGTATGCTCATGGAACGCCATGGTTATGAGGTCGTTGCCGAGACCGATAACGGTGTCGATGCGTTGCAACTTGCACGGGAGCATATGCCGGACATTGTCATACTGGACATTGGGATTCCCAAACTTGATGGCTTGGAAGTCATTTGCCGGCTGTCTTCTACCAAACAACCCGCGCCGTTCAAGGTGCTGGTACTGACCTCCCAGGCCCCAGGTCATTTTTCCATGCGTTGCATGCAGGCGGGGGCTGCCGGGTACGTGTGCAAGCAACAGGACCTGACAGAGTTGCTGAGTGCGATCAAGGCCGTGTTGTCGGGCTACAGCTACTTTCCCAACCAGGCGCTCAATTCGGTGCGCTCAACCATGGGCAACGCCAGCGAAGCCGATATGGTGGAGCGCCTCTCGGGCCGTGAAATGATGGTGTTGCAGCAATTGGCCCGGGGCAAGACCAACAAGGAGATCGCCGACGGCATGTTCCTCAGCAACAAGACCGTCAGCACCTACAAGACCCGCCTGTTGCTCAAGCTCAATGCCCGCTCATTGGTGGACCTGATTGAACTGGCCCAGCGCAACGGCCTGGTATAGAGGAGGGTGATACACCCCGGGTGACCAGGGTAACCGGCAGAAAAAAGCCTCCGTCAGGGAGGCTTCCGGTCGTTGACCGCTTGATCAGAGGTCGAAATCGTAATCGGCCAGTTGCTTTTGCAAGCGTCGCTCTTCCAGAAGGTTGTCGATGGTGCGGCGTTTGCTCAGATTGGTCTTGGCCACCTCTGCGACAGGTGCTTCTGCCCCATCGTCGTCCAACTCAACCAGGTCGTCATCAACTTCCAGTTGTTCCTTGCCAGTGCTCATAAGGTTAACTCCAGGCTAAGACTGCCGTTGGCGCTCCTTATAACGATAATCCACGAACGGGTAAAAAAGATTTTTTCAATCGATTTATCTAAAAAATCAATGATCCCTCAATCGTCGGACGTCTTCTCCTTGTATTCGCACAGGTCTTCGATGCGACAGCTGCCGCAGCGTGGCTTGCGGGCCTGGCAAACATAGCGACCATGAAGAATCAGCCAGTGGTGAGAATCCAGCAGATAGGGCTTGGGCACGAACTTCATCAGTTGCTTTTCCACTTCCACCACATTCTTGCCACGCGCGATGCCAGTACGGTTGCTGACCCGGAAAATATGCGTGTCCACCGCCATGGTCAGTTGCCGAAAGGCTGTGTTGAGCACCACGTTGGCGGTTTTGCGGCCCACACCGGGCAAGGCTTCCAGTGCTTCGCGGGTTTGCGGCACTTCGCCCCCGTGCAGTTCTACCAGCAGGCGGCAGGTCTCAATGACATTTTTAGCCTTGCTGTTGTACAGCCCGATGGTCTTGATGTACTCCGACAACCCATCCACCCCTAGAGCGTGGATCGCCTGCGGAGTATTGGCCACCGGAAACAGCTTGGCCGTGGCCTTGTTGACGCCAACATCGGTGGATTGGGCTGACAGGATCACCGCAATCAGCAACTCGAAGGGCGAGGAGTAGGCCAGTTCGGTCTTGGGGTGCGGATTGTCTTCGTGGAACCTGCGGAAAATTTCCAGGCGTTTTGCGGCGTTCATGGGGCGGAAGGTTCCTTGCGGGCAATCAGCGAGAGGGCGAAGGGTGGGTTCAGGCCTGAAACCCAGCGAGCAGGATAAACCCGGCCAGTATCAATAGCACCACCACGACGGGCAGTGTGGCCAGCCGCACGCACTTCAGGCGCCATGGGCGTCTACCTGGCGTTGCGCGTCATCGAGCTTGCTTTGTGCTTCAGCCAATTGTTGCGCGTCGGCCTGTTGGTTCTGAGCTTTGTTCAGCTCGGCGCGGCGCATCGCCAGCTGGATTTTCGCGCGTTTGAGGTCGGCGCTGTTGGTGGTGGGCCGTGGTGCCGCCGATGCCCTGTTGAGCTCCAGCGCCGCAAGCTCCTGCTCCGCCGCGTCGAACTGCTGTTGCAGCAGGATCAATTGCGATTGCTGCTCGAACGTCGGCGGGTGACCAAATGCTTTCAAGGATTTGTGCAATTGCGCGCGGCTCATCGCGACGTTGGTCCTGGCTTTCTTCAGCGCCGCCTCACGGGCCGCCTGCGCCGCATCGACTTGCTCGGGGGGAGCTGGCACCGAACGCTTGGCCCGGGCGAGGCGCTCGGCGAGTTTGTGTGCTTCTTCCCGTTGCAGGCGTGCGTGACGTTGTTCGAAGCGCCGCCGCGCGCGGTTGCGCTTGAGGTCACGTTCACGACGTTCCTCGGCGTTGGTCGCCAGGTCGCCCACAATCGGCAGCACCGTGTCCGCCGGGCGCATCTCGATGCAATCCACCGGGCAGGGCGCGACGCAGAGGTCACAGCCGGTGCACTCGTCGACAATCACCGTATGCATCCATTTGGCGGCGCCCAGGATGGCATCCACCGGGCACGCCTGAATGCACTTGGTACAGCCGATGCACTCGGCTTCACGGATATAGGCGACCTGCGCTGGGGCCTCGCCACGGGAGGTATCCAGTTCGAGCGCGGGCACGTTCAGCAGGCGCGCCAGCTCGCGAATGGTTTCCTGCCCACCCGGTGGGCACTTGTTGATGGCCTCGCCCCGCGCGATGCCTTCGGCGTAGGGCTTGCAGCCTGGGTGCCCGCACTTGCCGCATTGGGTCTGCGGCAGCAGCGCGTCGATACGTTGAATCAGGCTCATGTTTTGATCATTGCGTTGAAACCCAAGAAAGCCAGTACATCAGCCGGGCACTGATCCACTGCGCCGAGGTCGCGCAAGGGCTTGACGATTGAATCGCCCTGTCGCCGAAACGACAGGGCTGGTTTGCAGGCTTACTTGATGCGCTGGCCCGGCTTGGCGCCGCTGTCAGGGCTCAACAGGTAGATCTCTTCGCCACCGGGGCCGGCCGCCATCACCATGCCTTCGGAGATGCCGAACTTCATCTTCCGTGGCTTGAGGTTGGCGATCATCATGGTCAGGCGACCGTCGAGCTTGGACGGGTCAGGATAAGCGCTCTTGATCCCGGAGAACACGTTGCGTTGCTCGTCGCCGATATCCAGCGTCAGGCGCAGCAGCTTGTCGGCACCTTCCACCGCTTCGGCCTTGACGATCAGCGCCACGCGCAGGTCCACGGCGGCAAAAGCGTCGAAGTCGATTTCCGGGGACAGCGGGTCCTTGATCAGTTCACCGTTGCCGGCGGGCGTCGACTCGCCGGTGTCGGTCTGGCTGGCCACCAGGTCTTCTTTCGAGGCGTCGGTCATGGCCTGGACCTTGACGGGATCGATGCGGGTCATCAGTGGCTTGAACGCGTTCAACTGATGGTTGCCGAGCAATGTGGTGTGATCGTTCCAGGTCAGCGGCGCGACGTTGAGGAACGCCTCGGCGTCGGCGGCCAGCAATGGCAGCACGGGCTTGAGGAAGATCACCAGCTGGCGGAACAGATTGACGCCCGTGGCGCAGATCGCCTGGACCTCTGCCTGCTTGCCTTCCTGTTTGTTCAGTGACCATGGCGCCTTGTCGGCGATCCAGGCGTTGGCGCGGTCGGCCAGGCCCATGATTTCGCGCATGGCACGGGCAAAGTCGCGGGCTTCATAGGCATCGGCGATGCTTGGCGCAGCAGCCAGGAAGGCGTCGGTCAGTTCCGGCGCGGCGTTTTCAGCCACCAGCACACCGGCGTTGCCCTTGTGGATAAAACCGGCGCAGCGGCTGGCGATGTTAACGACTTTACCAACCAGGTCCGAGTTGACCTTCTGTACGAAGTCTTCCAGGTTCAGGTCCAGGTCATCGACGCCACGGCCCAGCTTGGAGGCGTAGTAGTAGCGCAGGTATTCCGGCGACAGGTGGTCCAGGTAGGTGCGCGCCTTGATAAAGGTGCCACGGGACTTGGACATCTTCTGGCCATTGACCGTCAGGTAGCCGTGCACGTTGATGCCGGTCGGCTTGCGGTAGCCCGAACCTTCGAGCATGGCTGGCCAGAACAAGGCGTGGAAGTTGACGATGTCCTTGCCGATGAAGTGGTACAGCTCGGCGCTGGAGTCCTTGCCCCAGAACGCGTCGAAATCCAGCTCCGGTGTGCGCGCGCACAGGTTCTTGAAGCTGGCCATGTAGCCGATGGGCGCGTCCAGCCATACATAGAAGTACTTGCCAGGCTCGCCTGGAATTTCGAAACCGAAGTACGGCGCATCGCGGGAGATGTCCCACTGTTGCAGGCCGGCATCCAGCCATTCGGCGATCTTGTTGGCCACGGCGTCCTGCAGGGTGCCGCTGCGGGTCCAGGTTTGCAGCATCTGCTGGAAATCCGGGAGCTTGAAGAAGAAGTGCTGGGAGTCCTTGAGCACCGGAGTGGCGCCGGAGATTGCCGACTTCGGTTCCTTCAGGTCGGTGGGAGCGTAGGTGGCACCGCATTTTTCGCAGTTGTCGCCGTACTGGTCTTCGGTGCCGCATTTCGGGCAAGTGCCCTTGATGAAGCGGTCGGCCAGGAACATTTTCTTTTCCGGGTCGAAATACTGGGTTATCGAGCGGGTATCAATGTGCCCGGCATCGCGCAGCCGCGTGTAGATCTGGCTCGACAGCTCGCGGTTTTCCTCGGAGTGGGTCGAGTGGAAGTTGTCGAAGTCGACCAGGAACTCGGCAAAGTCGGCGCTGTGTTCAGCCTGCACGTTGGCGATCAGTTGTTCCGGGGTGATGCCTTCCTTTTCGGCGCGCAGCATGATGGCCGATCCGTGGGCGTCGTCCGCGCAGACATAGATGCATTGATTGCCGCGATGCTTCTGGAAGCGCACCCACATATCGGTCTGGATGTACTCAAGCATATGGCCAAGATGGATGGAACCATTGGCATAGGGCAGGGCGCTGGTGACGAGGATCTTGCGTGGCTCGGACATGGGGCTCGGCTACTTGATGAAACGGAGGTCGGCCACTATAAAGCGCCGGGAAATTTATTTCACCCCGTGGCGCTGTTTCAGCATCTTCCATACCGTCGAAAGCATGCCGCTGGACGGCTGGAACGGGTAGGATAGCCGCCTGTTTCACTCAGTCTTTTTCGGGAGTAGCCCATGAGCGCCGTCAATCGCGCAGCGGTGGAAGCCGTTCTTCGCCAATACACCGACCCCTACTTGAACCAGGACCCGGTCAGTGCCGGTTGTGTGCGCGGCATCGAGGTTCAGGGGGACCAGGTGTCGGTCCAGCTGGAGCTGGGTTATGCCGCAGGCAGGTTCAAGAGCGGCTGGGCGCAGATGCTGCAAATGGCCATCGAAGGTCTAGAGGGCGTGCGCTTGGCCAAGGTCGAGATCCAGTGCGTGATCGCACCGCACAAAGCCCAGGCGCAGATCCCTGGCCTGGCCAACGTCAGGAATGTGGTCGCCGTGGCCTCCGGCAAGGGCGGCGTGGGCAAATCCACCACCGCGGCCAACCTGGCCCTGGCCCTCGCTCGCGAAGGCGCACGCGTGGGCATTCTCGACGCGGATATCTATGGCCCGAGCCAAGGCGTGATGTTCGGCATCGCCGAAGGCACGCGGCCGAAGATCAAGGACCAGAAGTGGTTCGTGCCGATCGAGTCGATGGGGGTGGAGGTGATGTCCATGGCCTTCCTCACCGATGACAACACGCCGATGGTCTGGCGTGGGCCGATGGTCTCCGGTGCCTTGCTGCAATTGGTCACCCAGACCGCCTGGGGCGACCTGGATTACCTGGTGATCGACATGCCGCCAGGCACCGGCGACATCCAACTCACCCTGGCGCAGAAAGTCCCGGTGGCCGGCGCAGTGATTGTGACTACGCCACAGGACCTCGCATTGCTTGACGCGAAAAAGGGCGTGGAGATGTTCCGCAAGGTCAACATTCCGGTGCTGGGCGTCGTGGAAAACATGGCGGTGCACATCTGCTCCAACTGCGGCCATGCCGAGCACCTGTTTGGCGAAGGCGGTGGCGAGAAGCTGGCCACCCAGTACGGCGTCGAACTGCTGGCCTCGTTGCCACTGGCGATGGAAATTCGTGAACAGGCCGACGGTGGCAAGCCCACAGTGGCCGCTGAGCCCGACGGCCAGATCGCCATGATCTACCAGGAACTCGCTCGTCACGTAGGCGCGAGAATTGTCCTGCAGGAAGCCGAGTCGCCCGCAATGCCGACCATTACCGCGAGCGACGACTGAGGGGCCTGAGGGGAAAAGCCTCGACCGTGTCGTGGCTTTTTTACATCTGGCGCCCGGTGAGCGTGCGCGAAAAGCCCATTTGCGCAACTGCGGGTGTAAGCATTCACGTACTTTGCCGTAAGCGTTCGGTTTTTTTACCGGGCGTGTGCGACTAAAAAACTCGGAAGATATTTCTATCCTGTTGAAAATTAATAACTATTTATTTGTATGTGGGCAGAACCGTCCGTTGGACGATCGCTTGGATGGCGTTGAACTTCCCTTGGAAGTCTCTAACATCAGTCCTGTGTCCACGGATTGACACAGCCATCACGGAACGATGGCTCAGGGAACGTCGCAGGATGCGATTCATCAGGATGATGAAAAAGGAATAAAGGGACTAGGGAAAAAATGTGGGCGGGTCATACCGCCCCTTTTTTTGCCTGTAGAAAAGTGAGTGTGTTTCTCTGAACGCAAAAAAGGCCCTTAAAGGGCCTTTTTTTATCGGGCAGTAGCGCTTTTAGCGCTCCAGTTGCTCAACCTTGTTGGGTTGGCCATCCCATTTCTCGGCATCCGGCAGCGGATCTTTCTTCTCGGTGATGTTTGGCCATATTTCAGCCAATTCAACGTTCAACTGAATGAACTGTTCCATACCCGCCGGGACTTCGTCCTCGGAGAAAATAGCCAGGGCCGGGCATTCTGGTTCACACAGGGCGCAGTCGATGCACTCGTCCGGGTGGATCACCAGGAAGTTCGGGCCTTCGTAGAAGCAGTCCACCGGACACACTTCGACGCAGTCGGTGTACTTGCACTTGATGCAGTTGTCGGTAACGACGAAGGTCATTTCTAATTTTCTCCTCAGGCGGCGGCGGCGAAACCCCTTATGGTGGGGCTCGCGAGGTTCGGGAGCGATAGTCTGCGGGCCAGGCTAAGAGCCAGCAGCATCCCAAACCGCGCGAGAGTCTACCAGCTTGCAAGCGTCTGCGTTATATCCGAGTCTTCAGTGCATATAACATTTCGAGCGCTTTGCGCGGCGTCAAGTCATCCAGATCAAGCTTTGCCAACTCATCCAGCACCGGATGGGGCAGGCTGGCGAACATATCGCTCTGGTGCGGCGCGGCAGGTTTGCGGGCGGCCTTGGCTGGGCTGACGACCACGGTTTCGTGGGGCAGGGCCGTGGTTTCCAGGCGGCTGAGGTGCTCGCGGGCGCGAGTGATCACGTCATTCGGCACGCCAGCCAGTTGCGCCACGGCCAAGCCGTAACTCTGGCTGGCCGGGCCCGGCAGCACGTGGTGCAGGAACACGATGCGCTCGTTGTGCTCGGTGGCATTGAGATGCACGTTGGCCACCAGCGGTTCGCTTTCCGGCAGTACGGTCAGCTCGAAGTAGTGGGTGGCAAACAGCGTATAGGCACGCAGATGGGCCAAACGCTCGGCCGCCGCCCATGCCAGGGACAGGCCGTCGAAGGTGCTGGTACCGCGACCGACTTCGTCCATCAGCACCAGGCTGCGCTCGGTGGCGTTGTGCAGGATGTTGGCGGTTTCGCTCATTTCCACCATAAAGGTCGAACGGCCCCCGGCCAGGTCATCGCTGGAGCCGATCCGGGTGAAAATCCGGTCGACCAGGGACAGCTCGCAACTGGCCGCCGGCACGAAACTGCCGATATGCGCCAGCAACACAATCAAGGCCGTCTGACGCATGTAGGTGGATTTACCGCCCATGTTCGGACCAGTGATCACCAACATGCGGGTATCGTCGTCCAGCGACAGATCGTTGGCGACGAACGGCGTAGTCAACACTTGCTCAACCACCGGGTGGCGCCCCTGCACGATGCGCATGCACGGTTCGCTGACAAACCGTGGGCAGTTCAGGTCAAGGGTCAGCGCGCGTTCGGCGAGATTACTCAGCACATCCAGTTCCGACAGGGCGGCAGCGGTGTCCTGCAACGGTGCCAGCTGGCCGATCAAATCTTCCAGCAAGGCTTCATAGAGCATTTTTTCACGCGCCAGGGCGCGACTCTTGGCCGACAGCGCCTTGTCTTCGAACGCCTTGAGCTCCGGCGTGATAAAGCGCTCGGCACCCTTGAGCGTCTGGCGACGCTGGTAATCTATCGGTGCCGATTCGGCCTGCTTGCTCGGCAACTCAATAAAGTAGCCGTGCACACGGTTGTAGCCGACTTTCAGGTTGGCCAGGCCGGTACGGGCTTTTTCGCGGGCTTCCAGGTCGATCAGAAACTGCCCGGCGTTTTCGCTCAGGGCTTGCAGTTCGTCCAGTTCGCTGTCGTAACCGGTCTTCAGCACGCCGCCGTCACGGATGATCGCGGGTGGGTTGTCGATGATGGCTTTTTCCAGCAAGGCCGCCAGTTCCGGGTAGGTGCTGGTGGTCACGGCCAACTGTTGCAGGTGCGGTGCGTCCAGCTCGGTCATTGCCGCTTGCAGTTGCGGCAGGGCGCCGAGGGCATCGCGCAGGCGCGCCAGGTCACGGGGGCGAGCGTTGCGCAGGCCGATCCGCGCCAGGATGCGCTCGATATCACCGATTTCTTTCAACTGTGGTTGCAGCTTTTCAAAGCGATAGCCGTCCAGCAGGCAGGTAATGGACGACTGGCGCGCCTGCAGCACGTTCAAATCCCGCAGCGGGCGGTTCAGCCAACGGGTCAGCAAGCGGCTGCCCATGGCGGTCTGGCAACGGTCCACCACCGACTGCAGGGTATTGTCGCGCCCGCCGGCCAGGTTGGTGTCCAACTCCAGGTTGCGACGGCTGGCGCCATCGAGCACCACGGTATCGTCCAGGCGCTCATGACGCAGGCTGCGCAAGTGCGGCAGGGCGGTGCGCTGGGTTTCCTTGGCATAGCTGAGCAGGCAACCGGCAGCACCGATGGCCAGGGTCAGGGTTTCGCAACCGAAGCCCTTGAGGTCCTGTACGGAGAATTGCTGGCACAGACTTTTCAGCGCCGAGTCACGCTCGAAATCCCACGGCGCGCGACGCTTGGTACCACGACGTTTTTCCGCCGGCAGGTCCTTGGGCCAATCGTCCGGGATCATCAACTCCACCGGATTGATCCGCTCCAATTCGGCCAGCAGGTTCTCCCAGCCCTTGATCTCCAGCACCGTGAAATTACCGCTGGTGATATCCAGCACCGCCAGGCCAAACAAACGCTCATCGCCCAACACCGCCGCGATCAGGTTATCGCGACGCTCATCCAGCAGCGCCTCATCACTCACCGTGCCCGGCGTAATAATGCGCACCACCTGACGCTCTACCGGGCCCTTGCTGGTGGCCGGGTCGCCGATCTGCTCACAGATCACCACCGATTCACCCAGCTTCACCAGCTTGGCCAGGTAACCCTCCAACGAATGGTAAGGAATCCCACACATCGGAATGGCCTGCCCCGCCGACTGCCCACGCGCGGTCAGGGTGATGTCCAGCAGCTTGGCGGCCTTCTTCGCATCTTCGTAGAAGATCTCGTAGAAGTCGCCCATGCGATAGAACATCAACTGATCAGGGTGCTGGTTTTTCAGGCGCCAGTACTGCTGCATCATTGGGGTGTGGGAGGATAGGTCTGAAGTGTTTTTACTCATTGGGTAATAGGCAAATTCGTTGAAAGTGATGGGGCAAAGGGCGCGCTTGGCCCAGCATTTTTTGCGATGGCGGCAAGGTTAACACGCGAGGTCGAGGGTTCGCAGGTCGCAAACGGATAGACCCGGAGGCATGGTAAATGCATCAGATATGCAAATTAGCATTTGCCAACCCCTGAAACTCCCGTCACTATCCACGTTATGCAAAAACGCAACGTTTCTATCGTCTTAAGAGAGCTGCTGGACCGCGACCGGATCTCCCCCACGGAGCTTCACCGGCGTACCGGCGTGCCTCAATCCACGTTGTCCCGGATTCTCAGCGGCAAGATCGTTGATCCGTCGGACAAGCATATTTCCCGTATCGCCGAGTACTTCCGCGTCAGCACCGACCAGCTGCGCGGGCGCGCGGCCGTGGGCGCGTTGCGGGATGACGGGCGCGACCCGATGCATTCGGAACTCAAGGACATAAGCCTGTGGGACGATGACACGCCCGTGAATGATGACGAGGTGTCTATCCCCTTTTTGCGCGAGGTTGAATTGGCTGCTGGATCAGGAAGATTCGTCATCGAGGAAAGCGAGAAGGCCAGCCTGCGTTTTGGAAAGCGCAGCCTGCGGCATAACGGTGTGCAGTTCGACCAGGCCAAGTGCGTGACGGTGCGCGGCAACAGCATGTTGCCCGTACTGCGCGATGGCGCGACGGTCGGGGTGAATGCGGGTAAAAGCGCGATTGGCGATATCGTCGATGGTGATCTGTATGCCATCAATCACAATGGGCAACTGCGGGTTAAACAGCTCTATCGCCTGCCTTCCGGGATACGGCTGCGCAGTTTCAATCGTGACGAACACCCGGACGAAGACTACAGCTTCCAGGAGATTCAGGATGAGCAGATCAGCATCCTTGGTCATGTGTTCTGGTGGGGCATGTACGCTCGCTAACCACCTTCTGTAAGACAAAGCCCGCCAACGCAGCGGGCTTTTTTTCGCTTGTAGAAAATCACCAAACCCCACGCCGACAAGGCTGAAAATGCATGTGTGCATTCAGATGGCAAAAATAAATGCATTTATGCATTGACTGTATATGCATGCATGCATATTCTTCATCTCAAGCCAGCCAACAAGGCCTGGTGGAGGCGGCAAGGATGCTGCCAAGGAAGACAAGGAAGGCACGCAACATCGGCAAGGACGCCATCAGAGCGATGGCAAGGATGCCAGGCAACACCGGCAAGGATGCCGACGCTCTTTAGTTGTACCGCTTCAAAAACAGGCAGCGATGAACCGGCCTTGACGGTTCAGAGGGTTGGCAACTGACCCGGGTGTGCAGCGTAAAGCACCAGAAGCAGTTATCCGGCAGACAGGGATCGTGGTCGGAAAAACATTGAGGAAAGGACCGTACCGCGCCAGTAGCGCCGAAAGTCCGAGGACATCATTACTGAAAAGCCCGGGCGACCGGGCTTTTTGGAATGCCTACCTATCGAAGCCTGTGTAAATGAAAAATGGACTATCTAGTGCTCAGCCAGGAGGCGTGACATGACAAATGAACAGCAAGCGTTAGCGGAAATGCCTATCTGGCTGGTCGTCGTATTGGCAGTGATCGGCGGGGTGTCGGGAGAAATGTGGCGTGCAGACAAAGAAGGCGCGCGGGGGTGGTCGCTGATCCGCCGCCTGGCCTTGCGCTCCGGGGCCTGCATGGTCTGCGGCGTTTCAGCCTTGATGCTGTGTTATGCCGCGGGCATGTCGATCTGGACGGCCGGTGCCATTGGTTGCCTGACCGCCATGGCCGGCGCCGATGTGGCTATCGGGCTTTACGAGCGCTGGGCGGCCAAGCGCATCGGGATCACCGAAGGCACCCGCCAGGATCCGCAGTAACCGTTGCAAGGATGCTACTCAAATGATGCTTATCGAAAAGCCATCTCAACTGCCTCAAGCCATTGCTGAGGCGCTGCGCGCCGCCTTCCCGGACCTGAAGGTCGGCAGTCACCAGGATTTCCAGGGCGACGGGGTAAAAACCGGTGTGTTGGTCACGGTCGAAGGCAATGGCCCGGGGATCCGCTCCCGCGAGGGGCGCAAGGCCCATGCCTTGGCGATGTCACTCACGGCCATGGTTGCTCCAGGGGCCTTGCCGTTTGAGGCCTGCGACCTGGCCAGCCAACTGATGGACCTGGTGCTGGATAACCGTTGGACTCTGCCCCAGGCCCAGTGCGATTTGCCGACGAATATCGTTGCCGCTCCGTCTTCGCTGGCAGCCGGAGAAAGGGACTACGACACATGGACGGTTTCCTTCACTCAAACGCTCTACATCGGACCGGTGTTGCTCGACGACCCTACAGGCCAACCTCTGTTCGCCAGCACCTGGGACGTCTCGAACATCAATGACCCTGATCAATACAAGCCACTTGGGGAGTAGCCCATGTTCGACGCATTGCTGCGTATGCAATTGGGGCCGATCGTCGAGCGCCTGGCAGAAATGGAAGCCCAGCTCGAAGACCTGTACCGACGTGCTGAAAGCTTCTGCCGGATTGGCGTTTGCCAGCAGGTCGATGCCGCCAGCAACACCTGTAAGGTCAGCCACGGTGATTTGCTCACCCCGGCCATTCGCTTCTTCAACCCCAGCGCGGGTGCGCAGACCGAAACCCGCATTCCTTCGGTCGGCGAACAATGCCTGTTGCTCAACTATGGCGGCGGGGACGGCGGCGCTCAATCCGTGGCGTTGTTCGGCCTCAACAGTAGCCTTTTTCCGCCGGTCTCCAGCGTTGCCTCGCTGACCCGGCGACGCCATCAGGACGGTACGCAAAGCGACTACGACGACGCCAGTCACACCTTCAACTGGGTCAATGGCCCGACCACGTTCACCGGCTCTCGTGAACACGTCGAGGCCAAGGTTGGCGCCGCCAGCGTCACGATCAACGCCCAGGGCGTCACCCTGCAAATCGGCGGCACCGCTCTGGTATTGGATGCCGGCGGCGCGCACTTCAGCGGCCCGGTGGTGGACCACCAAGGTCGCGTCATCAGCCCCTGACAAGGACCTCCCATGATCGGCATCGATCGAAACACCGGGGCAGCCGTCGATGACTGGCTGCAATTTGTACAGCGTGCCACCCGAGCGCTGACCACCCCCCTGGGCACTCGCCAGAAGCGTCCGTTGTACGGCTCGCTGATCCCCCAACTGCTCGGCCAAAACCTCGGCGATGACCTGTTGATCCTCGCCCAGAGCCACGCCGCCCAGGCGTTTTATAACGTGCAGAACGGCATCGCCGATTTTCAACCCCAGGTCATCGTCGCCACCCGCCAGGGAGCCGGCTTGCTGTTGCGGTTCGCCGGCACCTGGAAAAACCGCCAACAATCCTTCGAGGTCGTGACATGAGCATGTTGATCCCAGGCCAGAACCAACTGGCGGAGCCGGCCCTCATTGCCGTCGATGAATTCGAACCGTTGCTGGCCGAATTCAAAGCGTTCGTCGTCGATTACGTCGCCACCCGAGCGCCGCAAAGCGCAACCAAACTCAAGGCCAGCCTCGACAATGAAAGCGAACTGCTGACGCTGGCTCTGGAAGCCTTTTGCGTGCGCCTGCAAACCCATGAACGCCAATACAACGCCCGCATCAAGCAGATGCTGGCCTGGTGGGCCACCGGCAGTAACCTCGATGCACGCCTGGCCGATATGGGCCTGGAGCGCCAGGTACTCGACCCCGGTGACCCGGCGGCTTTCCCTCCGGTGCCGCCGACCCTGGAAAGCGACGACGACGCCCGCCTGCGCTACTACCTGGCGCCGCACGCCCCTGCGGCCGGCTCGCGCATGCAGTATCGCCGCGAGGTCTTCACCCTGGGGGAAAGGCCGGCGGTGAAAGTGCAAAGCGCCACACCGGGCGTGGTGACCGTTACCTATACGTTCGATCTGGATGGTTACGCAGCCCAGGTCAAGGATGGCAACGGTCGGCGTACCGCGCCTGGTGAAGTCATGGTCACCGTGCTGTCTCGTGAGGGCGACGGTACGCCATCTGCGGATTTGCTTGACGGTGTTCGCCGACATTTCGCACGGCCAGATGTACGACCAGAGACCGATCTGGTGACCGTGCAAGGGGCGCAGATCCTGCGCTACAACATTCGCGTGGTCGCCAGGATCAATGCCGGCCCGGATTCGGGTTTGACTCAGGCCGCGGCCCAAGCGTTGCTGCGAAGCTACGCAGAGTCCTGTCATCGCCTGGAAGGGCGGGTGGATCCGAGCTGGATCGACTACGCCATCCACAGCGCCGGCGCGGCGCAACTGCAAATCCTTGAACCGCTGGAGCCGATTGTCTGCACCGCGTTCCAGGCCCCGTATTGCACGGGTGTCGAGGTGGAGGTGCGTACGCTATGAGTAAACCTGAAACGAGTTTGTTGCCGGCCAACAGCTCACCGTTGGAGAAGGCGTTGGATCTGGGGTTTGGCGCGTTGCTGGATCGGGTTGTACCGCCGTTTCCGGCGCTGATGAACCCGCTGCAAACGCCGACCGAGTTTCTTCCTTACCTGGCTGCTGACCGGGGTGTCAGCGAATGGGACGCCGACGCCAGCGAGACGGAAAAACGCCTGACCGTGGCCTTGTCCTGGCAGATCCAGCGCCAGGCGGGCACGCCCAAGGCGCTGAGTCATGCAGTGGAGTCGCTGGGGTTCACTCCCAACATCAGCGCCTGGTATCAGCAGCGGCCATTGGGCATGCCCTACACCTTTGATGTGCAGGCAATCATTGGGCGCAGTTGGTCCAGTGGCGATCACAATCGGCTGATCCGCCGTGTCAATGCAGCGAAGAGTGAGCGGGATCAGGCGACGATCACCATCGTTCACGAAACCGAAGGTCAGCTTGCGTTCACGCAAGTCCTCCATCCGCCATTAATCGACGCAGAGCTGTATCTAAACGGCGCCCTGCCGGAATTGGCGCTGGTTGCTCGGCTTAACAGTGCCGGGGTTGCCCAGCACTACACCATTAACGACTACGACCTCAGGGCGCAGCCATGACAGATGACATTACGCGCCTGGTGCGCTTCACCTCCAAGGGTTTGGATGAAGTGCTGCAGGCAAAGAACCAAGGCTTGAAAGGCGAAATCACCCACATCGGCGCCGGTACCGGCCGCTACAACCCAGACGGCACGGAAGTGGCCTTGCGCGATGAGCGCCAACGGGTCGCCATTGTGGATTACGAAGACCTGGGCGACCGCCAACTCAGGATGGCCGCGCTGTTTGATGGCGACGGTGAGTATGAGATTGGCGAGTTCGGGTTTTACCTCGCCAGCGGGACGTTGCTGGCGGTGTATTCCGTGGCAGGAAAGTTGCTGACGTATAAAGCGGCGGCGGCGCGGGTACTGCAGAAGTTCACGTTGGATATTTCGCCGTTGCCGGCGGATAGCGTGACGATTGTGGTGGGGAGTGAAAACTTGAATGTGTTGTTGGCTGAGGAGATCGCGATTATGGCGGCGGCTTCGGTTGGCAATATGTCCCGACACGTGGATTTGATGTTCAGGGTTATACACCTGGAAGCCAAGTAGGGCGCTTATAAAAGTGCTGGAAAGACTAAATTGACAGGGAGTTGATGATGGGAATTGAAACGACTATCACAAAAGTTGTGGATGCATGTAACAAACTTACCGATACGGTGACCAACCAGATTGGGAAAATTAATGCCCAGGTAGATCTGGCATCCAGCCAGTTCACGTCTTGGCGTAACAGTGTTCAGGCTAAAGATATCAATGGTCGGGCCCTTTATAGCCAGGAAATTGACCTTACCGGACTACCTACGGATACGTTCTATCCGGTGTGGTGGACAATGCCAGGAAATGAGAGCGGTGAGACAGAAGTCACGATCTCTCGCATCTACAGTCGCGATTCAGGCTCAGCTCCGTTCGGTCAGGGCGTGGTCCATATTGCAGGTCTAAATTTGCAAATGGAAGGTTGTGGTTATATCTGGAATGGTGATGGCAACTTTCTTACGATAAAGCGAATTTCGCAGACGTACCGCGAAACAGTTCGCGGAGTAAGCTTCGGCATGATTTGCACTGCTCGACATGTATCGGGAGTGAGGCCGTTGTACCAAGGGGTCGCTGATGGACAAATCATTCAGTCCCCGATTCACTCTGGACTCTATCTGCGGGGGGGTTGGGCTATACGGTGAACAAGTCGTTTGCTGGTGCAGTAGGTTTCAGTCGTTTGGACAGCGAAGTTTCCATGGGCGAAGCCACACAGGATGGCTGGGAAATCCGTTGGGCTGTTCGTCCTTATCGCTTGGCAGATGCCGATGCGGTACTGGGCGCGACATTGCCTGAAAAGCGGATGGCCTACGCTTATGACAACGACAAAATCTATGCGATGAAGGGGGCGTAAATGAATATCTCCATCAAGTCTGCGGTAACACCCAGCGGCGAACATTTGATCAATATCCCAGCGGATTTCGAGATTCTTAAAAGTCTTGGTTTTTCTGCCGAACAAGCAACTGAGCTCTGTACTCAAGCGGCTAAAACCATTCAATTGGAAAACTCTATCGCTGCACGTCGCACGCTCTACGTAACAGAGGCAGACCCTCTTTTTCTCGAGTGGCAATACGACGAAACGCCCGAAAAGGAAAAGGCATGGCGCGATAAAGTTGCAGAAATCAAGGCACTTTACCCCCTTCCAGCTCGCATCTGACCGTCACCGCGAAAGCGGTTTTTTTTCGCCTCCCCAAAGCCCCTCCCGCAGGGGCTTTGGCGTTTTCTACCCGGAGAATTCAACACATGCCTAACCGCCAAACCTACACCGTCCTCATCCCATTCCCCACCGGCAACGGCCATTGGTCCACCGCTGGCGAGGAACTGGAACTGCTGGACGTCGAAGCAACCGCCCTGCGCACCGCCGGCCGTCTGGAACTGACCAGCGTCCTCAACTCCACCCCAAAGAAGGCTGAATAACCATGGCTGAGGTTTTGAACTTCGAGCACAACGGCATCACCGTCAATGCCACCGAATCCCCCGAGGCCATGGGTGGCCTGGGCGATAACGTGATCGGCCTGGTCGGCACCGCGCCGAACGCCCATGCATCGATCCCGAAAAACGCGCCGTTCCGCATCAATAGCTTTACCACCCAGGCGCTGCTGGACCCAACCGGTGCCGAGTCGGGGACCTTGTTCCAGGCGGTGTACCAGATTCTCAAAGTGGTGAAGGTGCCGGTCTACGTGGTGATCGTCGAAGAGGGCGCTACGGCGGCCGACACGATCAACAATGTGATTGGCGGCAACGACCCCGTCACCGGCCGCAAACTGGGCCTGGCGGCTCTGAGCAGCGTCCCGGAAGACCTGACTATCATCGGAGCCCCAGGCTTCACCGGCACCAAGGCCGTGGCGGGCGAGTTCGCCTCGTTCGGCAAACGTATCAAGGCCCGTGTAGTGCTGGATGGCAAGGACGCTTCGGTGGCCGACCAGGTGACCTACAGCGGCGAACTGGGCGGTGCCGACCTCGGTTTCGACCGTTGCCTGCTGGTGCACAACATGCCATCGGTGTATTCCAAGGCAGCGAAGAAAAACGTGTTCCTGTCGCCATCTTCCCTGGCCATCGCAGCGTTGGCCAAGGTCAAGCAGTGGGAAAGCCCGGGCAACCAGGTGACGTTCGCCGAGGACGTTTCCCGCGTGGTCGAGTACAACATCCTCGACACCTCCACCGAAGGCGACCTGCTCAACCGCTACGGCGTGAGCTACTACGCCCGCACCATCCTTGGTGGCTTTTCGCTGCTGGGTAACCGTTCGATCACCGGCAAGTTCCTCAGTTATGTCGGCCTGGAAGATGCCATCAGCCGCAAGCTGGTCAAGGCCGGCCAGAAGGCCATGGCCAAGAACCTCACCAAGTCCTTCATGGACCAGGAGGTCAAGCGCATCAATGACTGGCTGCAAACCCTGGTCGCCGACGAAACCATCCCCGGCGGCAGCGTGTACCTGCACCCGGAATTGAACAGTGTCGAGAAGTACAAGAACGGCACCTGGTTCATTGTCATCGACTATGGCCGCTACGCGCCGAATGAGCACATGGTTTATCAACTCAACGCCCGCGATGAAATCATCGAGCAGTTCCTGGAGGACGTTCTCTAATGTTTACCAACCGAGTCAGACAGGCCATTGCGGCCACCCTTCAAGGCCTGCCGTTGTCCGCGACCGTTGAGGAGTTCACCCCGCCGAAGATCGAGTTCGAGATGGAGCCCATGTCCGGCGGCCGCTTCATCGCCGAGGAAATGGCCAAGAGTGGCAAGGTGCTCAACGCCACGCTGATCCTGCAAGGTGCCGGCCCGGAAATCATGCTGGCGCTGGGCGTGCGCCTGGGCGACGACATCCTGCTGAACGTGCGTGAAGCCGGCCAGGACCAGGACGGCAAGACCTATTTCACCTACCACACCGTCGGCGGCAAGCTCAAATCGCTGAGCGAAGGCAAGCTGAAGATGGGTGAGAATGCCATCACTACGTTGGAGCTGTCGTGCCGCACCTACAACCGCCTGGAGAACGGCATTTCGGTGATCGACATTGACGTGCGCACCCAGAAGTTCGTGCTCAATGGCGTCGACATTCTGGGCGATGCCCGCCGCGCGGTGTTGATGCCGTAACCCCTGGGGGGCGGGCTCGCTCGCCCCCATACTTGACCAAGGAATTGCCCCATGGCCTGGATGCCACCGCTGCACCGCCTGCTGTCCCCGATTACCGCTGACACTGGCGCGACGATCGAGCAGGTGCAACTCAAACCGCTGTACTACGCCGCGCAAAAAGACGCGCTGGCCCGGGCCGGTGATGACGAGGATGACCAGTTTTTCGAGCTGGCGAAACTCGCCACCGGCCTGTCGGAAAAAGAACTCGACCAACTCAAGCGCCCGGACTACGTCAGCATTGCCCAATACGTACACGAAATGTCTACGCGCCCGGCGTCGTTCTTTCTGCAAGCACCCGAAGCTGCGACGCACGACCAGCCCGTTCACCTGCTGTTGCCCCTCGACGCGGCCGGCCGCACTTGGACCGAACTGCCCCTCGAAATGCCTGCGCTGCGCGCCACCAAGGTGATGAAAAAACTCGCCACCAATAAAGAGCGCGCCGAGTTCATTACCGCCCACTGCACCGGCCTGATGATCCCCGACCTGGCCGGCCTGACGGTGCCCGACTGGACGGAACTGCAGGAGCGTATCGACGATTTTTTAAATCAACCGGCGGACTTCTTTCGGAGCGCGACATCGAAGTAATCCTCGATGTGGTGCCGCTGATTTACGCAGTCAATGAGGCGGAAATCCTCGACTGGAACGCCGGAAAAGCATTGCGCCGCTACGACATCGCGATCACTCGCCTTGGCGTTAAACAGGAGTAAGCGGGATGCAAGAGACTCAATTTGCGACCAGGCTCGCCCAGGAAGATAGGCGCTGGTTGATGGGCGATGCGGACCTAGGCAATGTGCTGGCGCCGTTCTACGCGGGCCTCGCCGCGCCTGTGGGCCTGGATACCGCGCCGCCGCCGGAGCCACAGTCGCAACTCAGCGCAGCGCTGGTCACTGTCAGTGTCGACCTCAATGCGTTAACACTGGAGCAAGTGCGGCTGCGCGAGACGCTGGAGACGCTTAACAGTACGTTGTTCATTAATGGCAGTTCGCTGGAAACCAAGACGGTCGATGCCACATCGGTTCCCGCGAAAAACCAGCAGAAAGAGCCTGCTTCATCGACAAGCTCCTGGACGGATAAGGGCCTGGAGTACGGCGCGACTGCCGCGAAATTTGTCGGGAAGGAACTGCTCACCAGTCTGTGGGATACGGCCAAAAGCAGAGTCTCTGGCAAAGCGGTGGATGCCATCGCCGAGCGATTTCCCAACGCCGGTAAGTGGCTTAAAAACGATAAAAGCAAGGGCGTCTGCTGCCCCGGCTCACCTGTTCCAGGCCCGGCCAGCCCGAGCATTTACCTGGCACCTGACTATCGCCGCACGGAAGAGAAGAAAACCTCTGGCAAGAAACCTGGAAAGCTTCGTACGTGGCTGCGAACGGCGTCGGACAGGTTGGGCACTGGCGCGGGCTACCCATCGCGGATGGGCTTTCAGGCCGTACCGACGACTCAAGGTGCCGTGAGCAGTGCTCAGCGTGTGAGTGGCAACCCAGGCAAACCACTCGGTTTGATCGACGCGTTGGCGCGGGGGCAGTTCGAGAGGCCGGGTGGTGCCGGTGGCCCATCGCCTAAGCCTGTTCCTATCGCAGTGTCCGTGCCACACCCAACGCCTGCACCGAATACGCCTCATGTCCCAACGTCCCGCCTGGCCGCTGCGATGACTCGGCTGGAGTCCGCTGGCGCCTCCCGTCTTGGCCCGTTGAGGTACGCCGACGCGGCCTACGATGTCGTTCAAGGCCTGCGCACCGGCGATACCAAAGCCATTGCCTCCGGCCTCGGCGCTGCCGGCGGCACCTGGGCCGGCGCCTCGGCAGGCGCCTCGGCAGGCGCCGCCATCGGCACGATGATTTTCCCTGGCGTTGGCACCGCCGTAGGCGGTGTCATCGGTGGCCTGCTCGGCGGCGAGGCGGGCACCTGGCTGGGTGACAAGCTGTTCGGCTCAAACGATCGTCTGCCCGCGCCCAATGCCGTCAGCAAGGAACTCAACACCGCCCGCACCGATAACGTGCAGGTCACGATCGCGCCAAGCATCCAGATCACCGGCATTAACCCGGCCGACGCCCAGCAAGTCGTCAACCAGGTGATCCAGGCCCTGCAATTCCAATGCATGCCGATGGTCACCGACACCCTCGGCATCCGGCGCAACGCGGCACTGGCCGACCCTTCAGGAGGTGATTGATGCGACAACAAATGGTACTGGGCGATTTTATTTTTGGCCTCTCCCGAGGCTTCGCGTATTCCACGCTGATTCGCAACAGCGATGGTGGCTGGGCCGACCTGGCGATCATTGCCAGCAAGTCGCAGTCGCGACAGAACGGCCAGAAGCTGGAAAAACTCACGTTCGGCGGCACGGCGATGCACGCTGTGGGCATGCAGCGCCTGGACGAACTGCGCGCCTTACAAAACGCCCGGGCGCCGTTGCCGCTGGTCGATGGTATCGGCCGCAACTGGGGCCTGTGGCGGATCAATTCAGTGGTGGAAAACCAAAGCAATGTGATCGATGACGGCACCGCCATGGTTATGATCTGGACCCTTGAGCTGGAGGAATTCGTCAATGCGTAGAGTACGAAGTATTGCCGGTGATTCGGTCAACCTGCTGCTCTACCGCGAACTGGGCCGTTGCGATGATGCGGCGGAAGAAACCCTCTGGCGGCTGAACCCCGAGCTTGCCGAATATGGCCCGGTGCTGCCGGCCGGCGTGTGGGTGGTCATCCCCGAACTGGCGACGCGGCCGGCTGCCGTGCGTCCCGTTTCGGCCTGGGATTGAGGAGGCGGCATGGCACAGGGATTTACGCCCATTGTGGAGTTCTACGGCGCCAACGCGGCGCTGCTCAATCAACGCCTGATGCACTGGAGCCACACCGACGCCGCCGGCATCCAGACGGATCGACTGGAACTGACCCTTAATATCGAGGGCCTGGAAGGCCTGCCCAGCCTGAGCGGCAAGATCGGCCTGCGGGTCGGGTATCAGGAATCGGGGCTGGTGGAAAAAGGCGAGTTCGTCATTACCCAGCGCACCCCGGTGTTGTTTCCCATGCGCTTGATGATCGTGGCGACGGCTGCGCCCTTCAGCGTGGCGGACGCCAGTGGCTATCGCCAGCGTCGCTCCGCCAGTTACGGGCCGACGACGCTGGGGGCATTGTTCCGGCAACTGGTCAGCCGCCACGGTTATTCACCGCGTGTGGCGCCTGCGCTGGACGGTATTGCGATTCCTCATATCGACCAGTCCAACGAAAGCGACATGGCGTTCATCACTCGCCTGGCCAAGTGTTATCGCGCAGTGACCAAGCCGATCAACGAACTGTATGTGCTGGCTGAGGCCGGGCGGGTCAACTCGCTCTCCGGCCGGTTGCTGCCGGAGGTGAAACTGTCTGTCACCGAGGATAACCGCCCCGGCGAATCCGCCTTCATCACCGCCAGGCTCGATGAAACATCCCGCTCGAAATACAAGGGCAGTCGCGTCACCTGGTGGGATGCCGCCGCGGGCAGGCAGCATGTGGTGCAGGTCGGCACCGCGCCGTTCAAGACCCTGCGCCAGCGTTACCAGAACGAAGCGCAAGCGCGTGCCGTGGCTGAAGCGGAACTGCGCCGCGTCGAGCGTGAAGGCCAGACACTGATGATCGATTGCCCAGGCAACCCGCTGTTGGCCGCCGAAGGGCTGTTGCTGCTGGATGAGTCTTGGCCTTCCTATATGCAGGGGCGATGGTCGATTACCCAGGTGACCCATGTGGGCGATCCGGCAACGGGCTACCGCAGTTCGATCACGGCCGGTGGCTTGTCTATATAAGACGTTTAAGAGTAAAGCCAATGGTGATTTCGCTCCCTCAACTGCTTCAAGTGATGCCTGGAGCCCGCCTGAGAGCGGGCCTTTTTTTAACTGCTCTGAATGCGGCGTTTGTTCGGCACAACATAAATAGTCCCAAACGCACCGCCGCCTTCCTCGCCCAAATTGGCCATGAATCCGGCGAACTGCGCTACGTACGCGAACTGGGCAGCGATCAATACCTGAGCAAATACGACACCGGCACCCTGGCCGCCCGCCTGGGCAACACCCCCGAAGCCGACGGCGACGGTCAGCAGTATCGGGGCCGGGGGCTGATCCAGATTACCGGGCGTCGCAATTACCTGACGTGCAGCCAGGCACTGTTTGGCGACGATCGTTTGTTGCGGCAACCGGAACTGTTGGAGCAGCCCCAATGGGCCGCGGAGTCGGCAGCCTGGTTCTGGCAAAGCAACGGCCTGAACGAGCTGGCGGACAAGGACCAGTTCACCGCCATCACCCGGCGTATCAACGGCGGGCTCAATGGTCTGGAAAACCGCTTGCAGCTATGGGCACGGGCGAAGGCGGTGTTATGCGTTTCCTAGGGGCTTGGCGCCTGATCGGCGCTTGCCTGTTGGTGGCGCTGACTTGGCAGGTGCAGGCCTGGCGCTTGGGTGCGCAGATGGAGCGGCAATCAACTGCCCATGCCCAGGCGCTCAGTCAGCAAAATCAGGCGGCCTTGCGTCAACAACAGGCCGAATACGACAAACGGCTGGCCCTGGAGCAACAACTCAGCGCCAGCGACCAACAACATGCTCGGGAGTTAAGCGATGCCCAACGTCACCAGGCTGCTCTGCGCGACCGCCTGGCCACTGCTGATGTGCGGTTGTCAGTCCTTCTCGACGCCACCGAGCCCGGTGGTGTCGGTTCTATGCCCGCCACCGCCCCCGCCGGCGGCGTGGTTCATGCAGCCACGCGAGCCCGACTTGACCCGGCGCATGCTCAGCGAATTATCGGCATCACCGATGCCGGCGACGAAGGATTGATCGCACTGCGTGCTTGCCAGGCATATGTGCGCGCAGTTGCCCGCTAATCTCTTGTTCCAGTCTGTCGCTTGCATGAGCGATTTGCTCCTGTAGGGTAGGCAAATCCCCGCCCACTCCTGGAGATGACCGTGAAGGAAATCACTCAACTTGCCGCTGACCTGGGTCGCCGTCTACAAGTGCTCAATGCCCACGTCGCCACTGCCGAGTCCTGCACCGGTGGTGGTATCGCCGAAGCCATCACGCGGGTCCCGGGGAGTTCGGCCTGGTTCGAGGCGGGGTACGTGACCTATTCCAATCGGCAGAAGACCCGCCAGTTGAATGTGCCGCAGGCGCTGTTCCCCAAAGTGGGCGCCGTCAGCCAGGAAGTGGTGGAGGCCATGGTTCGCGGAGCGCAGGAAAAAAGCCTGGCGCGCTTTGCCGTGGCGGTCAGCGGCGTTGCCGGGCCGGATGGTGGTTCGCCGGACAAGCCTGTGGGCACTGTGTGGCTGGCCTTTGGCGTGGGTGACGAGGTCACGGCCGAACTTCGGCACTTCCCCGGTAACCGCGACGAGGTCCGCCGACAAACGGTAAAGGCCGCGCTAGAGGGCCTGTTGCGACGAGCTGCAGCAGAAATAGAAAATCAGGGGTAGGCGATCTCTGATCTTTATGGAACAATACTGTCTACTTATACAGGTGTTGGCCGTCAGGCCTTATTGATTACGTGAGGACTTTAATGGACGACAACAAGAAGAAAGCCTTGGCTGCGGCCCTGGGTCAGATCGAACGTCAATTCGGCAAGGGTGCCGTAATGCGTATGGGCGATCACGACCGTCAGGCGATCCCGGCTATTTCCACTGGCTCTCTGGGTCTGGACATCGCGCTCGGCATTGGCGGTCTGCCAAAAGGCCGTATCGTTGAAATCTACGGTCCTGAATCTTCCGGTAAAACCACCCTGACCCTGTCGGTGATTGCCCAGGCGCAAAAAATGGGCGCCACCTGCGCGTTCGTCGACGCCGAGCACGCCCTGGACCCTGAATACGCCGGCAAGCTGGGCGTCAACGTTGACGACCTGCTGGTTTCCCAGCCGGACACTGGTGAGCAGGCCCTGGAAATCACCGACATGCTGGTGCGTTCCAACGCCATCGACGTGATCGTGGTCGACTCCGTGGCTGCCCTGGTACCCAAGGCTGAAATCGAAGGCGAAATGGGCGACATGCACGTTGGCCTGCAAGCCCGCCTGATGTCCCAGGCGCTGCGTAAGATCACCGGTAACATCAAGAACGCCAACTGCCTGGTGATCTTCATCAACCAGATCCGTATGAAGATCGGCGTGATGTTCGGCAGCCCGGAAACCACCACCGGTGGTAACGCGCTGAAGTTCTATGCCTCGGTCCGCCTGGACATCCGCCGTACCGGCGCAGTGAAGGAAGGCGACGAGGTTGTCGGTAGCGAAACCCGCGTCAAGGTTGTGAAGAACAAGGTGGCTCCGCCATTCCGTCAGGCTGAGTTCCAGATTCTCTACGGCAAGGGTATCTACCTGAACGGCGAGATGATCGACCTGGGTGTACTGCACGGTTTCGTCGAAAAATCCGGTGCTTGGTATGCCTACAATGGCAGCAAGATCGGTCAGGGCAAGGCCAACTCGGCCAAGTTCCTGGCAGACAACCCGGACATCGCTGCCACGCTTGAGAAGCAGATCCGCGACAAGCTGCTGACCCCAGCGCCAGACGTGAAAGCTGCCGCCAACCGCGAGCCGGTTGACGAAATGGAAGAAGCCGACACTGACGTCTGAAACAAACGATGACTGCTGTACTGGATACACTTGTCGCCGTTCGGCGCACTGCAATGGACCTGCTCGCTCGCCGCGAGCATGGTCGAGTCGAGCTGACGCGTAAACTGCGTCAGCGCGGCGCAGAGCCCGAGATGATCGAAACCGCCCTCGACCGTTTGACGGAAGAGGGATTGCTGTCGGAATCCCGTTACCTCGAAAGTTTTGTCTCCTACCGAGCGCGCTCCGGCTACGGCCCTGCGCGGATTCGTGAAGAGCTGAACCAGCGCGGGCTGCAACGCGCCGATATTGACCTTGCCCTGCGCGAATGCGGTATCAACTGGCAGGCGCAGTTGGAAGACACCTGGCGTCGCAAGTTCTCTGGCCATCTTCCGATTGATGCCAAAGAGCGTGCGAAGCAAGGGCGCTTTTTGAGTTATCGCGGGTTTTCAATGGAGATGATCAGCCGCTTGTTCAGCGGCCGGGATATGGACGACTGATTCTTCAAACGGCTGAAGATCAAAATGTGGGAGCGGTCGAACCCCACGTCGTTTTTACTACGGCGTGAAAACCTCGACAAAATAAAAAAGCCCGCTATGGAAATAGCGGGCTTTTTTTGGCTCGAAAATCACGCTGGCTCCGGCGCCACTCTTTGCTGCGTTTTACCTTGGGCCTGTGCCCAGTTCTCCGGCAAATTGATGTAATCCACCAGCTCCCGCAACCGACCTTGGTCACGCCCGTTGAAGTTGAACACCAACCGGGTCAAATGGCTGAACTGTGGCTCATCATGTTCCTCGCCTGTGTAGGCCAGCTGCTGGAATTCACCACTCAATCGCAGGCTGGCGAACTCGTTCTGCAAATGAGCCAGCGCTCGATCACTGAGTGGGTGGTTCATGCGCACCACAAACTCACGCTTCAGCCAACGGGTTGAATGGAAGTTGGCATAAAACTGGTTGATCTCGTCCACCGCTTCTTCAGCGCTGTATACCAGCCGCATCAGTTTGAGGTCGGTGGGCAGAATGTAGCGGTTGGCTTCCAGCTGGTTGTGAATAAAGTCCAAGGCACCTTGCCAGAAGCCGCCACCCGGGGCGTCCAACAACACCACCGGCACCAGGGGGCTCTTTCCGGTCTGGATCAGGGTCAGTACTTCCAGTGCTTCATCCAGCGTGCCGAAACCACCGGGGCACAACACCAGCGCATCGGCCTCCTTGACGAAGAACAGCTTGCGGGTAAAGAAGAAGTGGAACGACAACAGGTTTTCGGTGCCATCAATGGTCGGATTGGCGTGTTGTTCAAATGGCAGGGTGATATTGAACCCCAGGCTGTGCTCCAGTCCGGCACCTTCGTGCGCAGCTGCCATGATGCCGCCACCACCACCGGTGATCACCATCAGGTCGGAGCGGGCCAGCACGGCACCCACTTCGCGGGCCAAGGCGTATAACGGGCTTTCTACCGGTGTACGTGCCGAGCCGAATACTGTCACCTTGCGTCGGCCCTTGAACTGCTCAAGCACGCGGAAAGCGTGGTCCAGCTCGCGGATGGCTTGCAGGGTGATCTTGGCGTTCCAGCGGTTGCGGTCGTCCTGGGCCATGCGCAGCACGGTGAGGATCATGTCGCGATACAGGGGGATATTCGGGCTGGTGGGGGCGATCAGCTGGAGTTGGGTTTCTACCTGCTGCGTGAGGTCGGTACCGTTTTCTTCAAAATACCGGAGCAGACTGTCGTTCGGTTCGTAAGGCATTCAACGTCTCCTTCTTGCAGGGCCCGGGTGGCCGACGAGAGATTCGCCGGAGGCTACGACACTGCATGTGTCGCTGCTTGCCGCAGGGGGCAACCTTCTTTTGCCCTGAAAATGTTACAGAACAGCATCAAAAATACTGTGAGTGAGCGGTGGGGATGACTTGATCATGGGCCGAAAAACCCTTGGCTGGCAACCGCTTATTGGGCACTCACATGAAGTCTGGCTGCGGACGCAGCGTTGAAGCGGGAGGCGTGCGCACCACTGGACAGCAGCGCGCGACAGTCAGGTAAAGGTTACTTTTTCTTCTTTGCCGCCGCCGGTGCAGGGCAATCCGCTTCCACGAACTTTACCGATGCCACAGGACGGTTGGTCTTGTTCTCGGTGATCTCGTAGCGCATGACCGCGCCCTTGGCCATCAGCTCGCGATAACCCTTGTTCAGGCACACGCTCTGGCCCAGTTGGAAATACACGGCCTTGGGGTTGGCGCGCATCTGTTCGGCACGGTCGGGAAGCACACTGAGGTGGTCGATCAGTTGCATGCCTTCAACGGTATAGGCCACTTCCAGGGTTTTTTCGTCGATTTCCCGGGGCAAGCTCTTGTTGCTCTCGGCCGCGACGCTCTGCAGCTTCCTGTTCATTTGGGCCTCCAGCAGCGAGGCCGCCTGGGCGCCCACAGGCAATACCAGCGCAAGCGCGATGGATGGGGCGGCAAGACGCAGCATGGAACGCAGCATGAAACTCTCCTGATTCGGGTACTGGTGCATAGACCAGCCACTGCGCTGTGCGTTCAGTGGCGCGCAATTATAGGTGACCCCTTGCCACTACAGCCAGGCGTATCGCTGGTAAACTGCGGCCACTTTCATCTTTCTTGAGCTACCCCGTGTCGATTTACCCGTCCCTGTGGTGCATCCGATGAGCCACGCCGTCTCCCGCCTGCGCACCCAGCGCCTGGCGCGTGCTATCAAGCCTTTCGTCAATCGCGGTTCGCGTGCCGAACGCTGCCCTGGTTGCCGGGTGATCCCCGAGTACTGCCTGTGTGCCTGGCGGCCCAAGGTCCAGGCCACGTCCGCTATGTGCCTGCTGATGCACGATGTCGAACCGATGAAGCCCAGCAACACCGGCTGGCTGATCGCCGATGTGATTGACGACACCACAGCGTTTGCCTGGTCGCGCACCGAAGTCGATCCTCAATTGCTTGCCTTGCTGGCTGACCCGCAATGGCAAGCCTATATCGTCTTTCCCGGCGAATTCGTAGCCCCGGAAAGGGTTGTCAGTGAGGTCGCCGTGCAAGCGGGCAAGCGCCCGTTGTTTATTCTGCTGGACGGTACGTGGAGCGAAGCGCGCAAGATGTTTCGCAAAAGCCCGTACCTTGAGCACCTGCCGGTTTTAAGCCTGGCGCCTGAACAACTCTCACGCTACAAACTGCGCCGGTCCAAGCGTGATGATCATTTCTGCACCGCCGAAGTCGCGGCGCTGTGTCTGGAGTTGGCCGGCGACGTTGCCGCCAGTGAAGTGCTGGACGCCTATCTGGACGTGTTCAGCACCCATTACCTGGCGGCCAAGTTCCAGGGGCCCCTCGATTTTGCAGACATCGTCCATACTCGTCTTGCGCCCTATATCCCGGCGGTATAACCAGACGACGTTGGCATGATGGCACCGTAAACCCGCACGCCGCTAAAATGCCCGCGGGGTAGTGCTTGACCCTCCAGGCTGCGCTGGGCATGCTGGGCGCCGATTGGGGCGCACCCGCGAATTTTCGACGTCGTTTCAGGTGCTTTTGACGTTGAGCTTGCCCTGTGGCAATGGCTGCCTGGCCGTTGCCGTGTGTACTGGCGAACCCTGAACCCATCAGGGCTGCCATAAAAACAGGATCATTTAATCAATGGCCACATACGAAATCCTGATAGCCGATGACCACCCGCTGTTTCGCAGTGCGCTGCATCAGGCGGTAACGCTGGGCCTCGGTCCGGACGTCCGCCTGGTGGAAGTGGCCAGCATTGCCGAGCTGGAGTCTCGCCTTACCGAAAAATCCGACTGGGATCTGGTGCTGCTTGACCTGAACATGCCCGGTGCCTACGGGTTTTCGGGGCTGGTGCTGTTGCGTGGGCAATACCCGCAGATCCCCGTGGTGATGGTCTCGGCCCAGGAAGAAGCCGACGTGGTGGTACGCTCCAAGGAGTTTGGCGCCAGCGGGTTCATTCCCAAGTCCAGCGCGATGGCCGATATCCAGAAAGCTGTGCGTAAAGTGTTGGATGGCGACGTGTCGTGGCCGCCGCAAGCGTTTGAAGAAATCAATGTGTCCGACGAAGCCAAGGCCGCCCGTGACGGCCTGGCCAGCCTCACGCCCCAGCAGTTCCGGGTGCTGACTATGGTCTGCGAAGGCTTGTTGAACAAGCAGATCGCCTACGAGCTGAACGTCTCGGAAGCGACCATCAAGGCCCACGTGACGGCGATTTTTCGCAAATTGGGCGTGCGTACGCGAACCCAGGCGGCGCTGCTCCTGCAACAACTAGAGTCAATTTCGCAGCATTAAGTTGTTATCGATTCACGCTTTTTTGACTTTGCGTGATCTAGTTTCCCCACTTCTTTGGTTCAGTTGCCTACGTCTATGTCGCCTTTCAAGGGTCAAACCGGTATCAAACGTATCTTCAATGCAGGGGGGTATTCCCTGGATGGCCTGCGCGCGGCGTTCACAGGCGAGGCGGCCTTTCGTCAGTTGGTGCTGCTCAACGTCATCCTGATCCCGCTGAGCTTTTTCCTGCATGTCAGCCGGGTCGAGCGCGCCCTGCTGATCGCCGTATGCCTGCTGGCCTTGATCGTCGAATTGCTCAACTCGGCGGTGGAAGCGGCCATCGACCGCATTTCCCTGGACCGCCACCCCCTGTCGAAAAATGCCAAGGACATGGGCAGCGCCGCGCAGTTCGTGGCCTTGACCATGATCACCCTGGTGTGGGCCGTGATCCTGATCTAACGCTCAGGCAATGTTCGGCAGCACGATCTCGTCGCTGCGCTGAACCCCGGCGGTGAAAGCGCGGCACAGCTCCAGGAACTCGCGCATCGCTGAGGTCTGGTATTTCTGTTTATGCCAGATGAAGTAGAACTGTCGCGCCAGGTCCAGATCCGGAGTTTCTATCGGCACCAGGCTGCCACGGCGAAATGCATCGCGCAGCGCCAGGCACGAGATGCAACCAATTCCCAAACCCGACTCCACCGCCCGCTTGATCGCCTCGGTATGCTCAAGCTCCAGACGGATATTCAACGCGCTGCGGTGATGGCGCATGGCTTGGTCAAAGGTCAGGCGCGTGCCGGAGCCTTGTTCCCGCAGGATCCACGCTTCATGGGTCAACTCTTCCATCGTGGCCACGCCGCGCTTGGCCAGGTGATGCTGCGGCGCGCAAAACACCACCAGTTCATCTTCTACCCAGGTTTGCACTTCGATGTCCGGGTGGCTGCAGTCGCCTTCAATTAGACCCAGATCAATTTCGTAGTGCGCCACCTGGTGCACGATATTGGCTGTGTTCTGCACATGCAGTTTCACCTGGCTTTCCGGGTGTTGCTGCATGAAGCTGCCGATCAGCAGGGTGGCCAGGTAATTGCCGATGGTCAGGGTCGCGCCGACCGCCAGGGAGCCGAAGCCGGACTTGCCGTTGAGCAGGTCCTCAATCTCCTTGGCCTGGTCCAGCAGGGCCACCGCCTGGGGTAACAACTGATGGCCGAGGGCGTTGAGGCTCAGGCGTTTGCCGGCGCGGTCGAATAATTGGCAGCTGGATTGACGCTCCAGCTCGGTGATCGAGGTGCTGGCGGCGGATTGAGATAAGGCCAGAAGGCCAGCAGCGCGGGAGACGCTTTCCTGCTGGGCGACGGCAACGAAGACTTGCAGTTGACGGAGAGTAAATCGCATATCGATATAACCGATAACCCTTATCTTAATAATCCAGTTAACAGATATTGTCGCCGCCATTAGAATGCTATGCAATTGCGCATCTATACCTTTGGCGCAGACCCATTTCCAGGAGTCCCCCGTACATGAGCAACATGAACCACGAGCGTGTCCTCAGTGTTCATCACTGGAACGACACTCTGTTCAGCTTCAAGTGCACCCGCGATCCGGGCCTGCGCTTCGAGAACGGTCAGTTCGTGATGATCGGCCTGCAACAACCCAACGGCCGCCCGCTCATGCGCGCTTACTCCATCGCCAGCCCGAACTGGGAAGAGCATCTGGAGTTCTTCAGCATCAAGGTCCCGGATGGCCCGCTGACTTCCCAGTTGCAACACTTGAAGGAAGGCGACGAGATCATCATCAGCAAAAAACCGACAGGCACCCTGGTGCTTGACGATTTGAAGCCGGGCAAGCACCTGTACCTGCTCAGTACCGGAACGGGCCTTGCGCCGTTCATGAGCGTGATCCAGGACCCGGAAACCTACGAGCGTTTCGAAAAAGTGATCCTGTGCCACGGCGTGCGGTACGTCAACGAGGTCGCCTACCGCGAATTCATCACCGAGCACCTGCCGCAGAACGAGTTCTTCGGCGAAGCGCTACGTGAGAAGTTGATCTACTACCCGACCGTAACCCGCGAGCCATTCGAAAACGAAGGCCGCCTGACCGACCTGATGCGCAGCGGCAAGCTGTTTCGCGACATCGGCCTGCCACCGATCAACCCCGAGGACGACCGCGCCATGCTGTGCGGCAGCCCAAGCATGTTGGATGAGACCAGCGAAGTGCTGAACAGCTTCGGCCTGAAAGTTTCGCCACGGATGCGTGAGCCGGGTGATTACCTGATCGAGCGTGCGTTCGTCGAGAAATAATTCGCGACCCGCTGTAGGAGCGAGGGGGACGCCTAGTTCTTGCTCGCGAAAAACGCCAAGACACCGCGTTAACTCAGGATGCAAGCGTTATCGTTGACATCCTTCGCGAGCAAGCTCGCTCCTACAGTTGAATGTGTTTACAAAGAAAAGCCCGCGTTGCCTGTTAAGGCAGCGCGGGCTTTTTCATTTCTGCGATTTATTGGGCCGTAAGCACTTCCAGCACGCAAATCACCCCAGGCTCGGGATAGTGCCAACGCACATCCACATCCCAGAACTGCGCGCCATATTCCCGCTCTGGCCCCGGCGTTTGATACGCCGGTCGCGGATCCTGTGCCAGGCACTGATCGATCAACTCCACCAGCGGCTCGCCAAGGCGTTGCGCATGGCCTTGTGCCTGTTGCAGGGCAGTCTTCAACCACTGCACGGGGATCAGCTGCGGCGCGGCGCTGGCGATATCATTGGTGGCCGTGTCGACGATGTCCGCATACGGCACATACGGCTTGATATCCAGCACCGGCGTGCCATCCAGCAAGTCGATCCCGGAAATCCACAGCCGCCCTGGCTCGACCTTGTCCAGTTTCACCACCGACTGGCCAATACCATTGGGGCGGTGGGTCGCGCGGGTCGCAAACACACCCATGGACGTGTTGCCGCCCAGCCGCGGCGGGCGCACTTTCAGGCGCGGCTTGTCTTCCAGGGCCTGGTGAAACAGAAACAGCAGCCACACATGGCTGACCTGCTCCAGGCCCTGTATCGCCTCACCCTGATCGAACGGCGCCACCAACTCCAGTACGCCCCGGGCAGCGGGTGCCAGTTGCGGTTGGCGCGGGATGGCGAACTTCTCCTTGAAGCAGGAGCGTACGAAGCCGACGGGGGAGACCTGGTAGGTCATTGCGGGAGCCTCAAGTTGTAAGTCTCAATGTTGTAAGCCGCAAGCCGCAAGCCGCAAGCCGCAAGCCAGAAGCCAGAAGCCAGAAGCCACAAGCCACAAGCCACAAGCCACAAGCCGCAAGCCGCAAGCCAGAAGCCACAAGCACTTAACTTGCAGCTTGGCGCTTATGGCTGTTCTCAAGCTCTGACGCGCAGCGTCAGCCCCTTAAGGAAGTTACGCAGCAACTGGTCGCCACAAGTGCGGTAGTTGGTGTGGCCGAACTTGCGGAACAGCGCGCTCAGTTCCGGCTTGGACACCGGGAACTCGGCGGCCTTGAGGATGGCGTGCATGTCGTCTTCTTTCAGTTCGAAGGCCACGCGCAGTTTCTTGAGGATGATGTTGTTGGTCACCGGAGTTTCGATCGGCTGCGGCGGGCGGCTTTCGTCCTTGCCGCGCTTGAAGATCACCAAGCCATCGAGGAAGTGGGCCATGACCTCATCCGGGCAGAACACGAAGCCTTCCTCCTCATCTTTCTTGAGGTAGGTCAGCAGGTCTTCCTTGGTCACGTCCATGCCGCCGATTTTGATGATCTCGACCATTTTGTTGTCGCTGATGTCGAGCATGTAGCGCACGCTGCGCAGTACGTCGTTGTGAATCATGATGGGCAATCCTGGTTTTCAACTGAGAACACCGCCGTGTCAGGCGGTGTCGAGAAAAGGGGAGCGGCTTAGAACTTCTCTTTGCCGGACAGGTAACGCCATTGACCGACCGGCACCTTGCCGATGGAGACGCCGCCGATGCGGATGCGGCGAATGGCCACGACCTTCAGGCCAACGGCTTCGCAGAACAGCGCGATCACGCCGGGCTGCGGGTTTTTCAGCGCAAAGCGCAGGCGGTTTTCGTTCTGCCAGCTGGCTTTTACGGCGGGCAGTTCCTTGCCTTTGTAGGTCAGGCCATGGTTCAGGCGGTTAAGGCCGTGGGCAACCATGTCGCCTTCGACCTCCACCACATATTCCTGCTCGATCTTGGCGGCATCGGCGGTCAACTTGCGCAGGATCTTCCAGTCCTGGGTAAACACCATCAGGCCGCTGGCCTTGGCTTGCAGGTCGGCGCTGGCGGTCAGGCGCAGGAAGTGGCCCTTGAGCGGGCGTTTGCTGAAGCGATGCTCTTCGGACAGCGTCTCGGCGCTGATCGAGGCCATGGCTGTCTCGGCGTCCACACCGGCAGGGGCGTGCAGCAGGATGGTCACCGGTTCCGGCGCGGTGGCCTTGGCCTCGGGGTCGAGCGCGACCTGCTGGGTGGTGACCTTGAACTGCGGCTCGTCGATCACTTCACCGTCCACCGAGACCCAGCCGCCTTCGATAAACAGCTCAGCCTCCCGACGGGAGCAACCGACCAGTTCGATAAGGCGTTTGGAGAGGCGTATGGGGTCAGTCATGACAAGGGCCGTAACAAAAGGGGGCGACTATTGTACCTGCCTGGCGCCGGTTAATCCCGGCCCCATTTCAGCGTGTTGGTTTTTTGTGGGCGCCGGCTTGTGTGGGAGCGGCTGCTGGCACAACCGCAGATGCAGCAACGGATAAGGCTGGCCCAGGCCATCATGCTCTGTGCGTCCGATCACTTCGAAGCCCTGTTTGACATAGAACCCCAGCGCCTGGGGGTTCTGTTCGTTGACGTCCAGTTTATCGGCGTTCATGTGCTCGACCGCATAACCCAGCAATTGCTTGCCCAGGCCCTGGCCACGGTGCTGCGGGTCGATAAACAGCATCTCCACCTTGCCTGCCACGACCCCGGCGAACCCGGTGATGCGCTGGCGCGGGTCCTTGGTGCAGATCAGCATCACCGAGTCCAGGTAACGGCTCAGCACCAGGTCTTTGAGCAACACGATGTAACTGTCCGGCAAAAAGTCGTGGGTGGCCCGCACCGAAGCCTCCCAGATCCGCGCCAACTCCGGGTAGTCGCTGGTTTTGGGTGTGTGGATAACCGAATGCTGACGCATGTCCGCTGCCCCTTGCTATGAACGGTGCTGATGGGCAAAACAATAGACCTAAAAAAGCCCCGCATCTTGTCCAAGAGCAGGGCTTTTGCATTTCCTTACCGGGTCAGTCGCGCTTTTCGGCCCACAGGTCGTACTCGTCGGCGTCGGTCACGGTGCACCAGACCTTGTCGCCCGGCTTCAAGCCACTGGCGTCGTCGATAAATACATTACCGTCGATTTCCGGCGCATCGAAGAAGCAACGGCCCACCGCGCCTTGCTCGTCGACCTCGTCGATCAGTACTTCGATTTCCTTGCCGATGCGCAGTTGCAGGCGCGCCGAGCTGATCGCCTGCTGGTGCGCCATGAAGCGCTCCCAACGGTCTTGCTTGACGTCGTCCGGCACCACGGCCAGGTCCAGCAGGTTGGCGGGGGCGCCTTCTACCGGCGAGTACTGGAAACAGCCAACGCGGTCCAACTGGGCCTCGGTCAGCCAATCCAGCAAGTACTGGAAGTCTTCTTCGGTTTCGCCAGGGAAGCCGACGATGAAGGTCGAACGGATGATCAGCTCCGGGCAGATCTCGCGCCAGTTCTTGATGCGCGCCAGGGTCTTGTCTTCGAAGGCCGGGCGTTTCATGGCCTTGAGCACTTTCGGGCTGGCGTGCTGGAACGGGATGTCCAGGTACGGCAGGATCTTGCCGGCGGCCATCAGCGGGATCAGCTCGTCCACGTGCGGGTACGGGTAAACGTAGTGCAGGCGCACCCACACACCCAGGCTGCTGAGGGCTTCGCACAGTTCGGTCATGCGGGTTTTCACCGGCGCGCCGTTCCAGAAACCGGTGCGGTACTTCACGTCGACGCCGTAGGCGCTGGTGTCCTGGGAGATCACCAGCAGCTCTTTGACACCGGATTTGACCAGGCGCTGGGCCTCGTCCAATACGTCGCCCACCGGGCGGCTCACCAGTTTGCCGCGCATCGACGGAATGATGCAGAAGCTGCAGCTGTGGTTGCAGCCTTCGGAAATCTTCAGGTACGCGTAGTGGCGCGGGGTCAGCTTGATGCCTTGGGGCGGCACCAGGTCGATCAGCGGGTTGTGGTCCTGGCGTGGCGGCACCACGTCGTGCACGGCATTGACCACCTGCTCGTATTGCTGCGGACCGGTCACGGCCAGCACGCTGGGGTGCACGTTGCGGATATTGCCTTCTTCCACGCCCATGCAGCCGGTCACGATGACCTTGCCGTTTTCCTTGATCGCCTCACCGATCACCTCCAGCGACTCCGCCTTGGCCGAGTCGATGAAGCCGCAGGTGTTGACCACCACCACGTCGGCGTCCTGGTAGGTGGACACCACGTCATAACCTTCCATGCGCAGTTGGGTCAGGATGCGTTCGGAGTCGACCAGAGCCTTCGGGCAACCCAGGGAAACAAAGCCAACCTTGGGGTTGGCTTTTGCGATGGTGGTGGACATGTCTAACCTCGGTATTGAATGACGCTGCCGATCGTGCACGACGAGGCAGCGGACGGGCACTGGGTGTGCCTCTGATCAAAAAGTGCGCAATTCTAGCGACGGGCAGCGTACTTGACCAGCTTTATGCAGGGAAATGCGACGAGTGCTGCGTCAGGTGATTTCGAAGCACGCTTAGCATGCTTTCAAGCGCGAACGTCTTGCTCTGTGCGGAGGGATACGACTTTAGACATACCCACACCTAACGCCTGAAGCACTTTCAGCAGGGTGGAGAGCTTTGGGTCGCCACCGACTGCGATAGAGCGGTAAAGGTTTGCCCTGTTAAGCCCCGTGTTTTGCGACAAATTGAGCATTCCGCCACGGGCTTCCGCCACTCGACGGATGGCGACAAGGAAGGCGTCCTCACCACCCGCTTCGTCGATTTCTTCAAGTGCGGCAGACAGATACTCGAGGGCAAATGCTTCGTCGTCTCGGAGCATTTCAAGAACGCTATCTTCATGAGAGCGAGTACCAATAGTCATTTTTTCGGCACCTTATAAGATTTCCAGAGAGCCTTGGCTTGATTAATGTCGTTCTGCTGTCTGGCCTTTGAGCCACCGCCCAATAGGAAAACAATTTTCCGGTCGTGGATTGCGTAATACACGCGAAACCCAGGCCCGAAGTCGAGCTTCATCTCAAAGACTCCATCACCCACCGGCTCGGTTACGCCAAAGTGACCGAGGGATGCTCGGTCCACTCGGGTGGTGATTCTTGCTTTTGAACGATTGTCTTGCACGGTGTCTAGCCAAGCCTGGTAGATATCCACGCCATTGGCAAACAGTACATGTTTCACCTCGTACATAAGGAATGTACTTTAAAAGAGACATGTCGATGATTGAGTTTCTATATCGACTGGGAGCACCGTGCGTGGGCACGATTGATGAACGAATAAGCCGGTTAGGGAGTTCCCGCCCGTATCGTTAAGGCAGCACCACGAATTCGGGCAAAAATATACGGTTGGTCGTAAATGTGATCAATGCAGGCAAAAAGGCTGCAAAGAGCCGTGTCCACCATTACGGGTTGCCTAAAGCGAGAACCACAGCACGTGAGCAGGGAAATGCGACGAGTGCTGCGCTATGCTTCGCGCCGTTGCACACGGGTAAAACCGGTGGGTCAATAAAACGTCTGTTACGAGAAGTAAAACAGCGCATGCTAGGGTTCGCTTAGATGCATTGTTTATAAAAGACCTCAGGTCAAAGGGCAGGAGTGGTTGATGGGTCAGGCAAGTAGTCAGGCAGCGGGTGCCGAGCATTCCAATGCCAAGCCGATTGGCATGCTGGTGGCAGCGGTCGGGGTGGTTTACGGCGATATCGGCACCAGTCCGCTCTACACCCTTAAAGAGGTGTTCACTGGCGGTTATGGGGTTCAGGTCAATCACGACGGCGTGCTGGGGATTCTAGCGCTGATCTTCTGGTCGCTGATCTGGGTGGTGTCGATCAAATACATGCTGTTCGTGCTGCGCGCCGACAACCAGGGCGAAGGCGGCATCATGGCCCTTACCGCGTTGGCGCGTCGGGCGGCGGGGGAGCGCAAGCGTTTACGCAGCTTCCTGGTGGTGTGTGGCCTTTGCGGCGCGGCGCTGTTTTACGGCGACAGCATGATCACCCCGGCGATTTCCGTATTGTCGGCCATTGAAGGCCTGGAACTGGCGTTCGACGGCCTGGACAAATGGGTGGTGCCCATCGCGCTGGTGGTGCTGGTGGCGCTGTTCCTGATCCAGAAACATGGTACCGATCGCATCGGCAAACTGTTCGGCCCGGTGATGGTGACCTGGTTCCTGGTGTTGGGCGGCCTCGGTATTTATGGCATCGCCCAGCATCCCGAAGTGCTCCGTGCGCTGAACCCGATGTGGGCCGTGCGTTTCTTCGAGGCTCACCCCGGCCTTGGCGTGGCGATTCTCGGTGCCGTGGTGCTGGCATTGACCGGCGCCGAAGCGTTGTACGCCGACATGGGCCACTTCGGCCGCAAACCCATCGCCCGCGCCTGGTTCATCCTGGTGCTGCCAGCGTTGGTGCTTAATTATTTCGGCCAGGGCGCCATGCTGCTCGGCGACCCGGAAGCCGCGCGTAACCCGTTCTACCTGCTGGCGCCGAGCTGGGCGTTGATCCCGCTGGTGGTGTTGTCCACCCTGGCCACGGTGATCGCATCCCAGGCGGTGATTTCCGGGGCGTTCTCATTGACGCGCCAGGCGATCCAGCTGGGTTATATCCCGCGTATGCACATTCAACACACCTCCAGCGCCGAACAGGGCCAGATCTATATCGGTGCGGTGAACTGGTCGCTGATGGTCGGTGTGATCCTGCTGGTCGTGGGCTTCGAGTCTTCCAACGCACTGGCGTCGGCCTATGGCGTGGCAGTGACCGGCACCATGCTGATGACCACGATTCTGGTGTCGGCGGTGATGTTGCTGCTGTGGAAATGGCCGCCGGTACTGGCCGTGCCGGTGTTGCTCTGCTGCCTGTTGGTGGACGGGCTGTACTTTGCGGCCAACGTACCGAAGATCATCCAGGGGGGCGCGTTCCCGGTGCTCGCGGGCATCGTGCTATTTGTGCTGATGACCACCTGGAAGCGCGGCAAGCAATTGCTGGTGGAGCGCCTCGACGAAGGCGGTCTGCCATTGCCGATCTTTATCAGCAGTATCCGCATGCAGCCACCCCATCGCGTGCAAGGTACTGCGGTGTTCCTTACCGCGCGGCCGGATGCAGTGCCCCACGCGCTGTTGCACAACCTGCTGCACAATCAGGTGCTGCATGAGCAAGTGGTATTGCTGACCGTGGTGTACGAAGACATCCCCCGCGTACCGTCCTCACGGCGTTTCGAGGTGGATGCCTACGGCGAAGGCTTCTTCCGCGTGATTCTGCACTTTGGCTTCACCGACGAGCCGGACGTGCCCGAAGCGTTGAAGCTGTGCCATCTGGACGACCTGGATTTCAGCCCGATGCGCACCACCTACTTCCTCAGCCGCGAGACGGTGATTGCCTCGAAAATCGAAGGCATGGCGCGCTGGCGCGAAGGCTTGTTCGCGTTCATGTTGAAAAACGCCAACGGTAACCTGCGCTTCTTCAAGCTCCCGGTAAACCGGGTGATCGAACTGGGTACCCAGGTCGAAATGTAAGCCAGCGCTGCACGGGAGCCGGCAATCGGCTCCCGCTTTGCCGTCTGAACCCTGTGCGATCCCCTGTTGTCGACTAGGCTCTAAGCACTGTTGTGTAGGAGCGGACTTGCCCGCGAAAAACGTTAACGGTAACGCGTCGATTCTGGATGAACGCGGTGTCTATGAGGCTTTCGCGAGCAAGCTCGCTCCTGCAGAAGTGCCCAAAAAGCCAAGAAGAGGTGCGCCATGAGTCAGCTGCTCGAACCCTATACCCTGCGCCAATTGACCCTGCTCAATCGCATTGCGGTGTCGCCGATGTGCCAATACTCCAGTGTCGATGGCCTGGCCAATGACTGGCACCTTGTCCACCTCGGCAGTCGCGCCGTCGGTGGCGCCGGGTTGATTTTCACCGAGGCCACCGCCGTGTCCGCCGAGGGGCGCATCACCGCCCAGGACCTGGGCCTGTGGCACGATGAACACATCGAACCACTGCAACGCATCACCCGGTTTATCGCCGCCCAAGGCGCGGTGGCAGGGATCCAGCTGGCCCATGCCGGGCGCAAGGCCAGCACCCATCGGCCGTGGATCGGCAAGCATGGCAGCGTCAAGCCTGAAGACGGCGGCTGGGTGCCGGTCGGGCCTTCGCCGATTGCCTTCGACCCCCAGCACACACAACCGCAGCCGCTGGACGAAGGGCAGATCCAGCAAGTGATCGCTGATTTTGTCGCCGCCGCCAGGCGCGCCCTCAGCGCCGGCTTCAAAGTGGTGGAGGTCCACGCGGCCCACGGTTACCTGCTGCACCAGTTTCTCTCGCCGTTGAGCAACCAGCGGCGGGACCAGTACGGCGGCTCCTTTGAAAACCGCATCCGCCTGGTGCTTGAGGTGACTCGCGCCGTGCGCGACGTGTGGCCTGAGGAGCTGCCACTGTTTGTGCGAGTGTCGGCCACCGACTGGGTGGAGGATGGCTGGAACCCCGATGAAACCGTGGAGCTGGCGCGTCGCCTCAAGGACCTGGGCGTCGACCTGATCGACGTGTCGTCCGGTGGTACCGCCGTCAACGCCGAGATCCCCACCGGCCCTGGTTACCAGACGCGCTTTGCCGAGCGTGTGCGCAAGGAATCGGGCATCGCCACCGGCACCGTCGGCATGATCACCGAACCGGCCCAGGCCGAGCACATCCTGCGCACCTGCCAGGCCGATATCATCTTCCTGGCCCGTGAACTGCTGCGCGACCCCTACTGGCCGTTGCATGCCGATGATGACCTGGGTGGGCGCAAGGCAACCTGGCCGGCGCAGTACCAGCGCGCCACGCATCGGGACCAGCCGATTCATGAGTCTGACCTGCGGGACTGATCAGCGCCGCGTGCTACCCAAACCCACCCTGGCCCGGTGGGTTTTTTATGGGCGGGTACTGTGGGAGAGGGTTGTAGGTATTTGTTACCGAAGTAATTTTTTAAGTGAATACTCTAAAAAAATCCCACACGTAACAAGATTGTTTCTACGCTTAGGGTGAGGCGGGTTCCTGGCCCAGGGAACCCGTCGGTTTGCCCCGAGGCATAGCGCTTCACGGGACGCAGGTAATGGGCGCCAGGCGTATTTGATTGATATTGGGAGAGCAGTCCATGGCCAAATCCTATGGTGTAGCGGGTGTGGTGGCGTCTTTTCTGACCCGCAGGGTGTCTATGCGTGGCCGCCGGTTGAGCTCGGATGAAGCCGAATTGCTCGAGCAGTATCGCTCCCTGAACGAGAGTGATCAGGTGGCGATGCGCTATTTGATTGGGGCGATGAAGAATGTGTCGCGGTTCTAAGCCGCGGCAACATACTGCGCAGGCTGTTGTGGCGAGGGCGCAAGCGCGCTCGCCACGGCAAGCCCGTCGGTGGACATCAGCGCATCAGGTGTACTTGCGCTGGTCCGGTGCCGGCGGGAAATACTGATACAGCCAGGTTTCACTCAAGGTGCGGTCCTGGGTGCGGATAAACAGGCGCAGCTCCACCGGTTCCACGCTGTCGCTGGTGGGGTACCAATCAAACAGAATGCGGTAGCCCTTGATGTTATCGAGCACCAGCACGCTGAAATCTTTCACTTCCCCGTGGGAGCACGTGACCACCGGCTCGATCCCGGTGCCCTCCGGCAGGCGGTCCAGGCCGCCGCCTTTGAAGTCCACGGCAAAACGTCGCGCCCAGACCTGCGGGTAATGTTCGCCCGGCGCCCAGCCCTCGGTAAAACCGCCCATGCCTGAACGGGTGGCGTCCACTTGGGCCAGCGGTGTGCTCACCGGGGGCAGGGCGCTCCAGTACAGCTTGTAGCCGTAGTTGAGCGAATCGCCAGCCGCTATGGGCTTTTTCGGGGTCCAGAAGGCCACGATATTGTCCAGGGTTTCGCCTGTTGTCGGGATTTCCAGCAGGTCGATCGAGCCTTCGCCCCAGGCAGTGGTGGGCTCTACCCACAGGCTTGGGCGCTTGCTGTACCAGTCCACGGTGTCCTGGTAGCTGGCGAACTCATGGTCGGTCTGTACCAGGCCGAAGCCTTTCGGGTCGGTGTCGGCGAACGCGTTGAATTGCAGCTTGGCCGGGTTGTTCAGCGGCCGGCAGATCCATTCGCCGTTGCCGCGCCACATCGCCAGGCGGTCCGAGTCGTGGATTTGCGGGTGGATGGTGTCGCACATCCGACGTTCATGGGTGCCGCAACTGAACATGCTGGTCATCGGCGCGATGCCCAGTTGTTCGATGGCGGTGCGCGCATTGATATGCGCGTCGATGGCCATCACCACCTGGTTGGCCTGGCAGTCGATATCGAAGCGGTAGGCGCCGGTGGCACTTGGTGAGTCGAGCAGGGCGTAGACCACAAAACGCGTGGCGTTCTTGTCCGGGGTTTCGAACCAGAACTGCGTGAAGTCAGGGAACTCCTCGCGCTTTTTCGCGTAGGTGTCGATGGCCAGGCCACGGGCCGACAAGCCGTATTGGCCGGTGGAGTCCACGGCGCGGAAGTAGCTGGCGCCAAGAAACGACAGCACGTCATGGCGGTCCAGCTCCGGGGCCTTGAACAGCTTGAAGCCGGAGAACCCCAGGTCGCCGGTCAGCTGTTTGGTGTCGACGGTGGTTTTTTCATAGTTGAACAGCGAAGGGCGGAAGTGCACTTCGCGGGCTTCACGGGTTTTCGGGTCGACACTGTGCATGCGCACCGGCGTCTTGAAGCCCATGCCGACGTGGAAAAACTGCACGTCCAGCTGGCCGTTCAACTCCTTCCACAGCGAATGTTTGCCGTCGTAGCCGATGGCATTGAAATTTTGCGGGGTCATGGTCGCCAGCGTGGGCGGCAGCACCTGTTTGGTGTCTTTATACGCGGTCCCGGCCAGCTGTTTGGCCTGGGCTTTCAGTGCGTCGAAGTCGAACGCCACGGCCTTGCCATCGGCGGCACGGTTTCCCGCCCAGGCCTGCGCGGCGAGCAGGCCGCTGGCCGACAAACCGGTGTAAGCCGCAATGGCCATGGACGCTTTGAGCAAATTCCTGCGGTGCATAGAGACAACCTGTGGTGAGCAAATCCCGCGCCGTTCCTGGCACGTAGCGGATCAGAAATAACGGTTCGGACATGCCTTCGGCCAAACGCAACGGACATTAAACAGACGCCGGATAGCTTAAGCGGTTCGATGGTGTAGGAAAAATGATTGATGGCGAGGTGATTGCAGTGCATGTGAAACAAGACGTTTCCGAGCCTCTGAGTGGAGCACCCTACTCAGAAATTATGAAGATCAAAATATGGGAGGGACTTGCTCCCTCCCACCTCGGGTTCAGTGCTTGAACATCACATGGCGAACGGTGGTGTAGTCCTCCAGCCCGTACATGGACATATCCTTGCCATAACCCGACAGTTTCTGACCGCCATGAGGCATTTCGCTGACGAGCATGAAGTGGGTATTCACCCAGGTGCAGCCATATTGCAGACGGGCGGCCAGCCGATGGGCACGGCCGACATCGGCGGTCCATACGGATGACGCCAGGCCGTAGTCCGAGTCGTTGGCCCAGCCCAGCACCTGGGCTTCATCGGAGAACTTGGTCACCGACACCACCGGCCCGAACACCTCGCGGCGCACGATCTCGTCGTCCTGCTGTGCATCGGCCAAAACCGTGGGTTCAAAGAAGAACCCGTTGCCGTCCACCGCCTTGCCGCCGGTGACCAGGCGGATATGCGGCTGCGCCACGGCGCGTTCGACAAACCCTGCCACGCGGTCGCGGTGTTGTGCGGTGATCAGCGGGCCCAACTCGGTGGTCGGGTCATCCTGCAAGCCGTACTTGATGCTGGCGACCGCTGCACCGAGCTTCTCGACGAACGCATCGTAGATATCCGCCTGGGCATAGATGCGGCAGGCCGCGGTGCAGTCCTGGCCGGCGTTGTAGAAGCCGAAGGTGCGAATGCCTTCCACGGCCGCGTCGATGTCCGCGTCGTTGAAGATGATCACCGGTGCCTTGCCGCCCAGTTCCATGTGCGTGCGCTTAACGCTGTGGGCGGTGCTGGCGATGATGTTTGCGCCGGTGGCGATGGAGCCGGTCAGCGACACCATGCGTACTTTCGGGTGGTTGACCAGTGGGCTGCCCACGGTGGTCCCACGGCCGAACACCAGGTTGAGCACACCGGCCGGGAAAATCTGCGACGCCAGTTCGACCATGCGCAACGCGCTCAGCGGGGTTTGTTCCGACGGTTTGAGCACCACGGTATTACCGGCGGCCAGGGCCGGGGCGATTTTCCAGGCGACCATCATCAGCGGGTAGTTCCACGGCGCGATGGAGGCGATCACGCCCACCGGGTCGCGGCGGATCATCGAGGTATGGCCGGGCAGGTATTCGCCACCGGCCGAGCCGCTCATGCAGCGGCTGGCGCCGGCAAAAAAGCGGAACACGTCGGCAATCGCCGGGATCTCGTCGTTCAGCGCGGCGCTGTAGGGCTTGCCGCAGTTGTCCGATTCCAGCTTGGCCAGCTCTTCGCCATGGGCCTGGATCACATCCGCCAGTTTCAACAGCAGCAGCGAGCGATCCTTCGGCGCGGTTTGCGACCAGCCTTCAAAGGCTGCATCGGCGGCGCGCACGGCGGCGTCGACCTGGGCCTCGCTGGCTTCGTTGATTTCCACCAGCACCCGGCCCAATGCCGGGTTGAAGACGGCCTGGGCCGGGCCTTCGCCTTGTACCAGTTGGCCGTTGATCAGCAGTTTGGTTTGCATGGTTCAGTCCTCCAAAAAAACGAGTGTTATTGCCCTGAAGAAAGCGGATTTACATGTGGGAGCGGGCTTGCTCGCGAAAGCGGTGTTTCAGTTGACACATGTGTGTCTGATGGACCCCATTCGCGAGCAAGCCCGCTCCCACATTTGAACCGCATTCCTTCAGTGGCCAAGTTATTTACCACCACTCCCGGCCACGCTTTCACCGCCACGCGTCAGGTAATAGGCACCCAGAATCGGGAACATCGTCACCAGCATCACCAGCATCGCCACCACGTTGGTCACCGGTACATCCCGTGGGCGGCTGAGCTGGTTGAGCAGCCACAGCGGCAACGTGCGCTCGTGGCCGGCGGTAAAGGTGGTGACGATGATTTCGTCGAACGACAGCGCAAAGGCGAGCATGCCGCCGGCCAGCAGCGCCGAGCCCAGGTTGGGCATGATGATGTAGCGAAAGGTCTGCCAGCCGTCGGCGCCCAGGTCCATCGACGCCTCGATCAGGCTGTGGGACGTGCGGCGCAGGCGGGCGATGACGTTGTTGTAGACGATCACCACGCAGAAGGTGGCGTGGCCGACGATGATGGTGAACATCCCCGGCTCGATGCCCAGCGTCTTGAAGGTCGCCAGCAAGGCGATACCGGTGATGATCCCCGGCAACGCAATGGGCAGGATCAACATCAGCGACACGCCTTGCTTGCCAAAGAACTCACGGCGATACAGCGCCGCCGACGCCAGGGTCCCGAGGACCATGGCGATCAGGGTGGCGATGGCGGCGATCTGCAGCGACAGCTTGATCGCTTCCAGCACATCGGGCCGTGCGAAGGCGACGCTGAACCACTTCAGGGTCAAACCCTGGGGCGGAAAGCTGAACGCGGCCTCTTCGGTGTTGAAGGCGTAGAGGAAGATGATCAGGATCGGGAAGTGCAGAAACACCAAGCCGCCCCAGGCTGCGATCTTCAAGCCCAGTGATGATTTGTCAGAGTGCATCGAAGGCCCCCAGGCGTTTGACGATGGACAGGTAAACCGCGATCAGCACGATCGGCACCAGGGTAAACGCCGCAGCCATGGGCATATTGCCGATGGCGCCTTGCTGGGCGTAGACCATGCCGCCGACGAAGTAGCCCGGCGGGCCCACCAACTGCGGCACGATGAAATCGCCCAGGGTCAGTGAAAACGTGAAGATCGAACCGGCGGCAATGCCCGGTACCGACAGCGGCAGGATCACCTGCATGAAGGTCTGGCGCGGCTTGGCGCCCAGGTCGGCGGAGGCTTGCAGCAACGACGGCGGCAAACGCTCCAGCGACGCCTGGATCGGCAGGATCATGAACGGCAGCCAGATATACACGAACACCATGAACCGCCCCAGGTGCGAGGTGCTCAAGGTGCTGCCGCCCACGCCGGGAATGCCCAGCACGAACTGCAACACCGGCTCCAGGCCCAGGTGCTGCACGAACCACTGCGCCACGCCGCCCTTGGCCAGCAGCAAGGTCCAGGCATAGGCCTTGACGATATAGCTGGCCCACATCGGCATCATTACCGCGATATAGAAGAACGCCTTGGTCTTGCCGGTGGTGTAGCGCGCCATGTAGTAGGCGATGGGGAAGGCGACGATGGCACTGGCGATCGACACCACGATCGCCATGCTCAGGGTGCGCAGGATGATGTCGAAGTTCGACGGCTGGAACAGCGCGGCGAAGTTGGCCAGGGTCAGGTCTGGCGTGACCGCCATGGTGAAGTCGTCGAACGTATAGAAGCCTTGCCACAGCAGGGTCAGCAGCGAACCCAGGTAGATCGCGCCGAACCAGATCAAGGGCGGAACCAGCAACATCGCCAGGTACAGGTTGGGCTTGCGGTACAGCAGGTTGGAAAACCTGCGCATCGGTGGTTGGGAAAGGGCCAGGCTCATGTCACACCTCGCCTGCGGTATCGGTCAGCGGGGTCATGGCTTCCCGTGCCCAGCGCGCAGTGATGGACTGGCCGACATGATGGCCATTGCTTATGTCCAGCCACTGGTCGTTGGCCTGGCTGATATTCAGGGCCTGGCCGTTTTCCAATTTCAGTTCATAGCGGGTGGCGCTGCCCTGGTACTGGATATCGTGCAGCAGGCCGCTGATCTCCACTTCGCCGGCCGCCAGCGGGCCTTCGGCAAAACGCACGTGTTCCGGGCGGATCGAGAACTCTTGCACACTGCCGCTGAGGCGCTGGGCCAGCTCGCCGCGAATCACGTTGGAGGTGCCGACGAACTCGGCGACGAACGACGTAGCCGGTTTCATGTAGAGGTTACGCGGGGTGTCGACCTGTTCGATGCGGCCCTTGTTGAACACCGCCACACGGTCGGACATCGACAGCGCTTCGGTCTGGTCGTGGGTCACGAAGATAAACGTGATACCGAGCTGGCGTTGCAGCTTCTTCAGCTCGCTTTGCATCTGTTCGCGCAGCTTGAGGTCGAGGGCGCCCAGGGGTTCGTCCAACAGCAATACCCGTGGGCGGTTGACCAGCGCGCGGGCCAGGGCCACGCGTTGGCGTTGGCCGCCGGAGAGTTGCACCGGCTTACGCTCGCCATAGCCACCAAGGGCGACCATCCCCAAGGCTTCTTCGGCGCGCTTCACGCGTTCGGTCTTGCCCACGCCCTTGACCTTCAGGCCGTAGGCCACGTTGTCGCGCACATTCATATGCGGAAATAGCGCGTAATCCTGGAATACCGTGTTCACGTCGCGCTGATACGGCGGCAAGCCGGCGGCTTCCTCGCCATGAATACGGATCGAGCCTGCGCTCGGCTGTTCGAACCCGGCGATCAGGCGCAGGCACGTGGTTTTGCCCGAGCCGGAAGGGCCGAGCATGGAAAAGAACTCGCCGTCCTGAATATCGATGGAAACCCGGTCGACGGCTTTCACTTCGCCGAACTGACGGGAAACGTGGGTGAATTGGACTGCAAGCGTCATGGTGCGGAGCTCCGAAAAGGCGCGGGTCGTCGCAGCGGCCCGGCCTGGACTTCTGAATAAATCTGTAAACACAGTCGAAAGGTGGGGGGCTTGTCTGTAGGAGCCGGGCTTGCCCGCGATGGCAGCAACTCGGTGCAATTGAAAGACCGAGTTGCCTGCATCGCGGGCAAGCCCGGCTCCTACAGGATCACCTTCAGTTCAGGCGTTACCTGCCGCCCATGATCGCAATGTAATCCTGGGTCCAGCGGCTGTACGGCACGAACTTGCCGCCTTCAGCCTGCGGGGTTTTCCAGAAGGCGATCTTGTCGAACTGGTCGAACCCGTTGGTCTTGCAGCCCTCGGCGCCGAGCAGTTCGCTGGCGGTGCAGGCCGCTGGCACCGCAGGCAGCGAGCCGAACCAGGCGGCGACGTCGCCCTGCACCTTCGGCTGCAGCGACCAGTCCATCCACTTGTAGGCGCAGTTCGGGTGCTTGGCCTCACTGTGCAGCATGGTGGTGTCGGCCCAGCCAGTGGCGCCTTCTTTCGGGATGGTCGAGGCGATCGGCTGCTTCTCGTTTTGCAGCCCGTTGACCTGATACGGCCAGGCGCTGGAGGCCACCACGCCTTCGTTCTTGAAGTCACTCATTTGCACGGTGGTGTCGTGCCAGTAGCGGTGGATCAGCGGTTGCTGGGCGCGCAGCAGGTCGAGCACCGCCTTGTATTGGGTTTCGGTCAGTTCGTATGGGCTCTGGATCCCCAGTTCCGGCTTGGTCGATTTGAGGTACAGCGCGGCGTCGGCGATGTAGATCGGGCCGTCATAGGCTTGCACACGGCCCTTGTTCGGCTTGCCGTCCGGCAGGTTCTGCGCATTGAACAGCACACTCCAACTGGTGGGCGCGGTCTTGAACACCTGAGTGTTGTACATCAGCACGTTCGGCCCCCACTGGTACGGGGTGCCGAAGGTTTGCTGGCCCACCACATACCACGGCGCGTCTTTAAGGCGCGGGTCGATGTTTTTCCAGTTGGGAATCAGCGCGGTATTGATCGGTTGCACACGTTTGCCGACGATCAAGCGCAGCGAGGCATCGCCCGATGCAGTGACCAGGTCATACCCACCCTTGGCCATCAGGCTGACCATTTCGTCGGAGGTGGCGGCGGTTTTCACGTTGACCTTGCAGCCGGTTTCCTTCTCGAAACCGGTGACCCAGTCGTAGGCCTTATCGCTTTCGCCACGTTCTATATAGCCGGGCCAGGCGACGATATCCAACTGGCCTTCGCCAGCGCCCACCGCCTTGAGCGGTTCGGCGGCGTGGAGGCTGACACTGGTCAGCAGCGCCGTGGTCAAAGCACTGAGCAGTGCGGTCTTATGCGCGGACATGGGGGTTCCCTCTTCTTTAATTATGGTCGGGGCAGTAGAAGCAGTGATACGTGTTGTTTGTTGTTTTAGTGTGGCTCTTGGCGTCAAGCTGCAAGCTGCAAGAGAAAGCGCATCGGCTTTTACTTGACGCTTGTAGCTTGAAGCTCACAACTCCCCGTGCCGGGCCATGATGTGCCTGACAACGCTGTAGTCCTGCAAGGAATCGCTCGAAAGATCCTTCCCATACCCCGAGCGCTTCAAGCCGCCATGGGGCATCTCGCTGACCAACATGAAGTGGCTATTGATCCAGGTGCAGCCGTATTGCAGGCGCGCCGCCACTTGCATGGCCTTGTCCAGGTTCTGCGTCCATACCGACGAGGCCAGGCCGTATTCGGAATCGTTGGCCCAGTCCACGGCCTGTTCCAGCGCGTCGAAGCGGGTCACGGTAACCACCGGGCCGAACACTTCACGCTGAACGATCTCATCACTTTGTTTACAGCCGGCGAGCAATGTCGGCTGATAAAAGAAGCCCGCGCCGGAATGCACGGCGGCACCGGTGACCCGCTCGATATGCGGTTGGCCGAGGGCGCGCTCGACAAAACTGGCGACACGGTCGCGCTGGCGCGTGCTGATCAACGGGCCCAGTTCATTGTCGGCGTCGCGCTTGCCGGCAAAACGCAGGCTGCTGACGGCTGCGCCCAGTTCGGCGACCAGTGTGTCGTGGATGCCGGCCTGCGCGTAGATGCGGCAAGCGGCGGTGCAGTCCTGGCCGGCGTTGTAGTAACCATAGGTACGCACACCGTCGACCACGGCTTGCAGATCGGCATCGTTGCACACGATGACTGGCGCCTTGCCGCCCAGTTCCAGGTGCGTGCGTTTAAGGGTTTTGGCCGCGGCTTGCAGAATTTTTTGTCCGGTGACGATATCGCCGGTCAGCGAGACCATGCGTATTTTCGGGTGACTGACCAGATGGCTGCCGACGCCTTCGCCACCGCCACACAGAATGTTGATCACCCCGCGTGGTAACAGGTCCTTCAGCACAGGAGCCAATGCCAGGATCGACAGCGGCGTGTGTTCCGACGGTTTGAACACCAACGTATTACCGGCGGCCAGGGCCGGGGCGATTTTCCAGGCGGCCATCATCAGCGGGTAGTTCCACGGCGCAATCGACGCCACTACGCCAATCGGGTCACGGCGCACCATGCTGGTGTAGCCCGGCAGGTATTCGCCGCTGAGCTGGCCGGTCTGGCAACGCACCGCGCCGGCAAAGAAGCGGAACACATCGACGGTGGCGCTCAAGTCGTCCTGGCGCGCCAGATGCAACGGCTTGCCGCAGTTCAGGGATTCCAGGCGTGCCAGGTAGTCGGCTTGTTTTTCGATGGCGTTGGCGATGCCCAGCAGCGTGTTCGAGCGCTGTTGTGGCGTGGTACGCGACCAGCCGGCAAAAGCGCGGTGGGCGGCGAGGATGGCGGCCTCGACCTGCTCGGTACTGGCTTCGGCGATCTGGGTGAGTACTTCACCGGTGGCCGGGTTGAGGATCGCCTCGACACAGCCTTGGCCCTGGACCAGTTCGCCGTCGATCAACAACGCAGTGAGCAGCGGGGTGGGGGCGCCGGACATTTTTCGCGATCTCTTTTCTTGTGTGGTCATGGGCGTTCTCTTACAAGGCGCCTTACCTTCTCTTATGTCTGCACAGAGACTAGAGGTCGGGCGCGAGCTCAACAAATACTAAATACTGAAAGCAGCATTCGATTAAATAGATGGCTTGCGTGGGTGCGGCTGCTCGCGGGCCACGGTGAGGAAGGGGTCCACCAGGGGCGGCCGCGCGGTGCCACGGCGCCAGGCCAGGCCCACATCCAGGGTCTGGCTGAGGTCGGCAATCGTTCGCGCTTCAATAATGTCGCCTTCCAGGGACCAGGGCCGGTAGGTCATGTCCGGTTGGATCGACACCCCCAGGCCCGCCGCCACCAGGCTTCGCACCGCCTCGGTGGACGCCGTGCGCAGCGTCACGTGCGGTTGCAGGCAGGCAGCGGCCCACATGCGCTGGGCGTTGTGGCCCATTTCATCGACGTTCAGTTGAATCAGCGGCTCGCGTGCCACATCGGCCAGGTTGATGCTGTCGTGTTCCAGCAGCGGGTGCTGGGCCGGCAGCCACAGGCGGTGCGGGGAGTGAGTCAGCACTTCGGTCTGCAGCGCGTGACGGTCTTCGAGGTTGGAGAGGATCAGCACGCCCACATCGATTTCGCCGCTGACCAGCAGGTGCTCGATATACGGTCGCTCGTCTTCCATCACACGGATCTCGACGTTGGGGTAGGCCCGTTGGAAACGCGTGAGCAGATCGGCGAGGTAATAACCGGCCACCAGGCTGGTCACGCCAATGATCAGTTGCCCGGCCACCTGGTCGGTGCTCTGTTGCAGGCTGCGCTTGGCGTTGTCGACAGTGGCGAGGATCAAGTGCGCCTGGCGCAGGAACTGATGGCCCTGGTGGGTCAGGGTCATGCCCTTGGCGTGGCGGTTGAACAGGTTGACGCCGATTTCCTGCTCCAGTTGCTGGATCGCCAGGGTCAATGTCGACTGGGAGATAAACGCGGTTTGCGCGGCGGCCGAGATAGAGCCTGTCTCGGCCACGGCGATAAAGTGCCGGATTTGACGCAAGGTCATCATGCTGGAATTACCAGTGGGGTGTTTTTATAGATGCAGTCGAGTGTATATCGAATTAAGCGAACGGCAGGTGCACGCTTCAAGCTGCCAGCGTTGCGTTACATCTGGAAGCACTCTAGATAGGGGCTTTTTGGCACTTAGTTTTACGCTGGAGGCCTATTGGTCCTATGAACCCAAGTGTCTGGAGGCTTTTATGAACACCCGTGGATTGCTCGACCAGTTGCTCAAGTCGGGCCAGGACATGTTGCAGAACAAAGCCGGCGGTCAGCGTAAACCGGCCGATAAAGGCGCCCTCGGCGGCCTGCTGGGTGGCGGTGGGCTGGGCAGCCTGCTCGGCGGCGCCGGTGGTGGGGCCCTGGCGGCGGGCGCCATGGGCCTGTTGCTGGGTAATAAAAAAGCCCGCAAGTTCGGCGGCAAGGCCCTGACCTATGGCGGGCTGGCCGCGTTGGGTGTCATCGCCTACAAAGCCTACGGCAACTGGCAGGCCAGCCAGGCCAATGCACCTCAAGGCGAGCCGCAGACCATCGACCGCCTGCCGGCGGCCCAGGTCGAGCAACACAGCCAGGGCATTCTCAAGGCTCTGGTGGCGGCCGCCAAGGCTGATGGCCATGTGGACGAGCGTGAGCGTGCCCTGATCGAGGGCGAGTTCACCAAGCTGGACGACGACCGCGAACTGCAAAGCTGGCTGCACGCCGAACTCAACAAACCCCTGGACCCGGCCGACGTCGCCCGCGCCGCCGGCACGCCGGAAATGGCCGCCGAGATGTATATCGCCAGCGTGATGTTGGTGGATGAGGAAAACTTCATGGAGAAGGCCTATCTGGATGAGTTGGCCCGTCAATTGAAGCTTGAGCCGGGTTTGAAGGCCGAACTGGAAAAGCAAGTGCGCCAAGCGGCTCTCTGAACCCGTCAATCTTCCTCGAGCACCCCGGTTGCGACAACGCTCCGGGGTGTTTTTGCAGGCTGGGCGTGCAGCCTCGAAACCCATTGATAAATGAGGGCTTGTGCTCAGCTATACTGCCCCCCATTTGAATGGCCCTTCGAGGAATTACTGTGAAGAACTGGACCTTGCGCCAACGGATCTTGGCTAGCTTTGCGGTCATTATCGCCATCATGCTGTTAATGGTAGTGGTCTCCTATACACGCTTGATGAAGATCGAAGCCAGCCAGGAAGTGGTCCGTGATGACGCGGTGCCAGGCGTTTACCTCAGTTCGATGATCCGCAGCGCATGGGTCGACAGCTATTTGCACACCGTCGATATCATTGGCCTGCGGGAAGACAAAACCTTCAGCAGTGCCGACAAGACCGACTACCGAACGTTCGAAATGCGCATCGAACAACAGATGAGCAACTACGAAAAAACCATCCGCAACCAGGCCGATCGCATGGAGTTCGATAACTTCAAGGCCGCTCATATCAATTACAACAAGGTCCTGGCCCAGGTGCTTGATCGCATCGAAGCCAATGACCTGCCAGCCGCGCAAGTATTGCTGGATGAGCAGTTGACGCCGATCTGGACCGAAGGGCGCATGAAGCTCAATGACATCATCACCGAAAACAAGGCGGTGTCCGATAACGCGACGGCGGCCATTGACCAATCCGTGGTGTCGGCCAAGGTCAGTATGTTCGTGTCGCTGGCCGTGGCCATCCTCGCCGCCGGCCTTTGCGGCCTGTTGCTGATGCGCGCGATCATGGCGCCGATGCAGCGCATCGTCGACATCCTCGGCACCATGCGCGACGGCGACCTGAGCAAGCGCCTGAACCTGGCGCGCAAGGACGAATTCAACGCGGTGGAAACCGGCTTCAACGACATGATGACCGAGCTCACGGCCCTGGTGTCCCAGGCACAGCGCTCGTCGGTGCAGGTCACCACCTCGGTCACCGAGATTGCCGCCACCTCCAAGCAACAACAGGCCACCGCCACTGAAACCGCCGCAACCACCACCGAGATCGGCGCCACTTCGCGGGAAATCGCTGCAACTTCCAAGGATCTGGTCCGCACCATGACCGAAGTGTCCACCGCCGCCGACCAGGCGTCGGTGGCCGCCGGTTCCGGCCAGCAAGGCCTGGCGCGGATGGAAGAGACCATGCACTCGGTGATGGGCGCCGCCGAACTGGTCAATGCCAAACTGGCGATCCTCAATGAGAAGGCCGGCAACATTAACCAGGTGGTGGTGACCATCGTCAAGGTCGCCGACCAGACCAACCTGCTGTCGCTCAATGCCGCCATCGAGGCCGAAAAGGCCGGTGAATACGGGCGCGGGTTTGCCGTGGTCGCCACTGAGGTGCGCCGCCTGGCCGACCAGACCGCCGTGGCCACCTACGACATCGAGCAGATGGTGCGGGAAATCCAGTCGGCGGTGTCCGCCGGCGTGATGGGCATGGACAAGTTCTCCGAGGAGGTGCGCCGAGGTATGTTCGAAGTGCAGCAAGTCGGCGAGCAACTGTCGCAGATCATCCACCAGGTACAGGCCCTGGCGCCGCGGGTGTTGATGGTCAACGAGGGCATGCAGGCCCAGGCCACCGGCGCCGAGCAGATCAACCACGCCCTGGTGCAATTGGGCGATGCCAGCAGCCAGACCGTCGAGTCCCTGCGCCAGGCCAGCTTCGCCATTGATGAACTGAGCCAGGTTGCGGTAGGTCTGCGCAGCGGCGTGTCGCGTTTCAAAGTCTGATGAGCGACCTTGCGGCTAAACGCGGCGCCGTTCCGGCAGCGAAAAAGGCATTGTTCCTGGTGTTCCACATCGGTGATGAACGTTATGCCCTCAAGGCCACCGAAGTGGCCGAGGTGCTGCCGCGCCTGCCACTTAAGCCCATCGCCCATGCACCGCTGTGGGTGGCGGGCATCTTTGCCCATCGCGGCGCGCTGGTGCCGGTGATCGACCTCAGTGCCTTGACCTTTGGCGCGCCGGCCCGGGCCCGTACCAGCACGCGGCTGGTACTGGTCAACTATCAGCCGCAGCCCTGGGTCAAACCGTGCCGGCTGGGGTTGATTCTGGAGCAGGCCACCGACACGCTGCGCTGTGACCCGGCGCAGTTCCAGCCCTATGGCCTGGACAATCCCCAGGCACCGTACCTGGGGCCGGTGCGCGAAGATGCGTTGGGCCTGATGCAGTGGATCGGCGTGAATGACTTGCTCACCGCTGACGTGCGCGCGCTGTTGTTTGCCGCCGAGTTGAGCCTATGAGCAACGACCCGCGCTTCTTTGCCTTCCTGAAGGAACGCATCGGCCTGGACGTCGCGTCGGTCGGCGAAGCCATCATTGAGCGCGCGGTGCGCCAGCGCAGCCAGGCCGTCCAGGCGCAGACGCCAGGCGAATACTGGCAGCACCTGCAATGCAGCGAGGACGAGCAGCAAGCGCTGATCGAAGCGGTGATCGTCCCCGAAACCTGGTTTTTCCGTTACCCCGAATCTTTTGCGACCCTGGCCCGATTAGCCGTCGCACGCCTGGCCGATATCAAGCAGATGCGCGCGCTGCGTATCCTCAGCCTGCCGTGTTCGACGGGCGAGGAGCCTTATTCAATTGCCATGGCGCTGCTCGATGCCGGGTTGGCGCCGCACCAGTTCAAGGTGCTGGGCCTGGACGTCAGCCCGCTGTCGGTAGAGCGCGGCCGGCGCGGCGTGTACGGCCGGAACTCGTTTCGGGGCGGCGACCTGGCGTTCCGTGAGCGGCATTTCATCGAGTACGGTGATGGCTACCACATCGCCGACCGCGTGCGTGAGCAGGTGCGTCTGCAAGTCGGCAACCTGCTCGACCCGGCGCTGCTGGCCAATGAGGCAAGCTATGACTTTGTGTTTTGCCGCAACCTGCTGATCTACTTCGACCAGCCGACCCAGAAGCAAGTATTCGAGGTGCTCAAGGGCCTGACCCACGTGGACGGTGTGCTGTTTATCGGCCCGGCCGAGGGCAGCCTGCTGGGGCGTCATGGCATGCGTTCGATTGGCGCGCCGCAGTCATTTGCCTTCAGCCGGCATGTCGAACCGGTCAAGCCGGAGCCGGTCTTCGTGCCCCTTACCGCCCGCCCGCCCATGCCGCAACGCAGCGCAGCATCGATTCCCGCCAGGCCGCGCCCGTTCAGCACGGTCAGCGCCCAGGTGGTGCCGCTCAAGGCGCCGCCGTCTGATGCGCACGCCTTGCTCGACCGCATCGCCACCCTGGCCAACGAGGGCAAAAGCGCCGAGGCCCGGGCCGCATGCGAGCAGTATCTGAATAGCCACCCACCTGTTGCCCAGGTGTTCTACTGGCTGGGCTTGCTCAGCGATGTGGCCGGCAGTGCCCTGCAAGCCCAGGGCTATTATCGAAAAGCGTTGTACCTGGAACCTCAGCATCCACAGGCCCTGATGCACCTGGCCGTGTTGCTCGAGTCCCTGGGCGACAGTGCGGGGGCGCGCCGTTTGCAGGCGCGGGCCGCGCGTAGCGAGCGAGCTGACAGTGAGCCCAAACGATGAGTAGCCCAGACGTGCTCGACACCACCGGCCTTGACCTGACCCTGGCCGATACCCACGCCATCGACGACTGCTGGAACCGTATCGGTATTCATGGCGACAGGTCGTGTCCGCTGCTGGCGGAGCATATCCACTGCCGCAACTGCGCGGTGTACTCGGCGGCGGCCACGCGCCTGCTGGACCGTTACGCCCTGCGGCAGGACGATCAGCAAAGGATGGGGGCCGAGGTGGATGAGCATATCGCCACCCGCTCGCTGTTGATCTTCCGCCTCGGCGAAGAATGGCTGGGCATCGCCACCCGCTGTCTGGTGGAGGTGGCGCCGTTGCAACCGATTCACTCCCTGCCGCACCAGCGCTCCCGCGCCTTGCTCGGCGTGGCCAATGTGCGGGGCGCGCTGGTGGCGTGCCTGTCGCTGGTGGAGCTGTTGGGGCTGGAGGACGCCGGCAATGGCGCCAGCGGTGGGCGGGTCATGCCGCGTATGTTGATCATCGCTGCCCAGGACGGCCCGGTGGTGGTGCCGGTGGACGAAGTGGACGGCATCCACGCCATCGATGAGCGCACCTTGACGGCGGCATCGGCTTCCGGCACTCAGGCCAGCGCGCGTTTCACCCAGGGTGTGTTGCAATGGAAAGGCCGCAGCCTGCGTTGGCTGGACGAGGCGCAATTGTTGTCCGCCGTGACCCGGAGCCTCACATGACCCCCGACCAGATGCGCGACGCCTCGCTGCTGGAACTGTTCAGCCTGGAAGCCGATGCGCAGACCCAGGTATTGAGCGCGGGCCTGCTGGCCCTGGAACGCAACCCGACCCAGGCCGACCAGCTTGAAGCGTGCATGCGTGCCGCCCACTCGCTCAAGGGCGCTGCGCGCATTGTCGGCGTAGACGCCGGGGTCAGCGTGGCCCACGTCATGGAAGACTGCCTGGTCAGCGCCCAGGAAAACCGCCTGTACCTGCAGCCTGAGCATATCGACGCCTTGCTGCAAGGCACCGACCTGCTGATGCGCATCGCCACGCCTGGCAATGATGTGGGGCCGGCGGCTATCCAAGCTTATGTGGCGCTGATGGAACGCCTGCTCGATTCGTCGCCGCCGACCGCCAACGTCGCGCCGGTCATCGATACGCCGCCGGAGCCCGAACCTGCGCCGGTGGCCAGTGACGTGCCGCGCCAGCACAAACGCATGACCGAAGGCGGCGAACGCGTGTTGCGCGTCACGGCCGAGCGCTTGAACAGCCTGCTGGACCTGTCGAGCAAATCCCTGGTGGAAACCCAGCGGCTCAAGCCATACCTGGCCAGCATGCAGCGCCTCAAGCGTATTCAAGGCCAGGGCGTGCGCGCCCTGGAGACCCTGGACGGTCAACTCAGGACCCAGGGCTTGAGCCTTGAGGCCCAGGAGGCGCTGGCCGATGCCCGTCGCCTGTTGAGCGAAGCCCAGGCGCTGCTGGCGGACAAAACCGCCGAGCTGGATGAGTTCGGCTGGCAGGCCGGGCAGCGCGCCCAGGTGCTCTACGACACCGCATTGGCTTGCCGCATGCGCCCGTTTGCCGATGTGCTGGCCGGGCAGGCGCGCATGGTGCGTGACCTCGGCCGCAGCCTGGGCAAGCAAGTACGCCTGGAGATCGAAGGTGAAAAGACCCAGGTCGACCGCGATGTGCTGGAAAAGCTCGAAGCGCCGCTGACCCATTTATTGCGCAATGCCGTCGACCATGGCATCGAAACGCCTGAACAGCGCGTGCTGGCGGGCAAGCCGGCGGAGGGCCTGATTCGCCTGCGCGCCTCCCATCAGGCCGGCCTGCTGGTGCTCGAACTCAGCGACGACGGCAATGGCGTCGACCTGGAGCGCCTGCGCGGCAGCATTGTCGAACGCCACTTGTCGCCGCTGGAGACCGCCCAGCGCCTGAGCGAAGAGGAACTGCTGACGTTCCTGTTCCTGCCGGGTTTCAGCCTGCGCGATAAGGTCACCGAGGTGTCAGGGCGTGGTGTCGGCCTGGATGCGGTGCAACACATGGTGCGCCAACTGCGCGGCGCGGTGGTGCTGGAACAGACGGCGGGGCAGGGCAGCCGTTTCCACCTGGAGGTGCCGCTGACCCTGTCGGTGGTGCGCAGTCTGGTGGTGGAAGTCGGCGAAGAGGCCTACGCGTTCCCGCTGGCGCATATCGAGCGCATGTGCAACCTGGCCCCCGATGACATCGTGCAACTGGAAGGCCGCCAGCATTTCTGGCACGAGGGCCGGCATGTCGGCCTGGTCGCTGCCAGTCAGTTGCTGCAGCGCCCGCCGGGGCAGAGTCATGACGAAACCTTGAAAGTGGTGGTGATTCGTGAGCGCGATGCAGTGTATGGCATCGCCGTCGAACGCTTTGTCGGCGAGCGCACCCTGGTGGTGCTGCCGCTGGATGACCGCTTGGGCAAGGTCCAGGACATTTCCGCCGGCGCGTTGCTGGACGACGGCTCGGTGGTGTTGATTGTCGATGTGGAAGACATGCTGCGCTCGGTGGACAAACTGCTCAACACCGGTCGCCTGGAACGCATCGCCCGGCGCAATCAACAGGCCACCGAAACGCCGCGTAAACGCGTGCTGGTGGTGGACGACTCGCTTACCGTGCGTGAATTGCAACGTAAACTGCTGCTTAATCGCGGTTACGAAGTGGCGGTGGCGGTGGATGGGATGGATGGCTGGAATGCCCTGCGCTCCGAAGACTTCGACCTGCTGATCACTGATATTGATATGCCTCGTATGGACGGTATTGAATTGGTCACACTCTTGCGCCGTGACAGTCGCCTGCAATCGTTGCCGGTGATGGTGGTGTCATACAAAGACCGTGAAGAAGACCGCCGTCGTGGGCTGGACGCCGGTGCCGACTATTATCTGGCCAAGGCCAGTTTTCACGATGATGCGCTGCTCGACGCCGTGGTCGAGCTGATTGGAGGCGCGCGGGCATGAGGATAGCGATCGTCAATGACATGCCCCTGGCGGTAGAGGCGCTGCGCCGTGCCTTGAGCCTCGAGCCCGCGCATCAGGTGGTGTGGGTGGCCGGCAATGGTCTGGAAGCGGTGCAGCGCTGCGCCGAGCTGACCCCGGACCTGATCCTGATGGACCTGATCATGCCGGTAATGGACGGCGTGGAGGCCACGCGACAGATCATGGCCCAGAGCCCGTGCGCGATCCTGATTGTCACCGTCGACCGCCAGGCCAACATGGGCCGAGTGTTCGAAGCCATGGGCCATGGCGCCCTGGATGTGGTGGACACGCCGGCGCTCGGCGTGGGCAACCCCAAGGATGCGGCGGCGCCGTTGCTGCGCAAGATCCTCAATATCGGCTGGTTGATCGGTCAGCGCGGCAGCCGCGTGCGTGCCGAAGCCGCCCCGTCGCGCCACTCCGGCATACGCCAGAGCCTGGTGGCCATTGGTTCCTCGGCCGGTGGGCCGGCGGCCCTGGAGATCCTGCTCAAGGGCCTGCCCCGCGGCTTTCCCGCCGCCATTGTGCTGGTGCAGCATGTGGACCAGGTGTTCGCCGCCGGCATGGCCGAATGGTTGAGCAGCGCCTCCGGCCTGCCAGTACGCCTGGCGCGTGAGGGCGAACCACCGCAAAGCGGGGTGGTGCTGCTGGCCGGCACCAACCATCACATCCGCTTATTGAAGAACGGCACGCTGGCCTATACCGCGGAGCCGGTGAACGAGATCTATCGGCCTTCGATCGACGTGTTTCTCGAAAGCGTGGCCAGCCATTGGAATGGCGATGCCGTCGGCGTACTGCTGACCGGCATGGGGCGCGACGGGGCCCAGGGCCTCAAGCTGATGCGAGAACAAGGATATTTGACCATCGCCCAGGATCAGCAAAGCTGCGCGGTGTATGGCATGCCCAAAGCGGCGGCGGCGATTGACGCCGCTGTTGAAATTCGCCCACTGGACAGAATTGCGCCCCGATTGCTGGAGGTATTTGCAAAGTGATCCCTACCTCCGCTGCTGGCTTGCAGGTAGTAATTCAGGTAACTGCACATGATTGATTTACAGATCGACGCCATCAAGACCGACGAAAATGCCGCCATGGTGTTGCTGGTCGACGACCAGGCCATGATCGGCGAAGCCGTACGGCGCGGCCTGGCCCATGAAGAAAACATCGACTTCCACTTCTGTGCCGACCCGCATCAGGCGATTGCCCAGGCCATCCGCATCAAGCCCACGGTGATCCTGCAGGACCTGGTCATGCCCGGCCTCGACGGCCTGACCCTGGTGCGCGAATACCGCAACCATCCGGCCACGCAGAACATACCGATCATCGTGCTTTCCACCAAGGAAGACCCGCTGATCAAAAGCGCGGCGTTCTCGGCCGGGGCCAATGATTACCTGGTCAAGCTGCCCGACAACATTGAGCTGGTGGCGCGCATTCGCTATCACTCGCGCTCCTACATGACGCTGTTGCAGCGCGACGCCGCCTATCGCGCGCTGCGGGTCAGCCAGCAACAGTTGCTGGACACCAACCTGGTGCTGCAGCGGCTGATGAACTCCGATGGCCTGACCGGGCTGTCCAACCGCCGGCACTTCGATGAATACCTGGAGCTGGAGTGGCGCCGCGCCCTGCGTGACCAGACCCAGCTGTCGCTGCTGATGATCGATGTGGACTTTTTCAAGACCTATAACGACAGCTTCGGCCACGTCGAAGGCGACGAAGCCCTGCGCAAGGTTGCCGCCAGCATCCGCGAAGCCAGTGGTAGCCCTTCGGACCTGCCTGCGCGCTACGGCGGTGAGGAATTTGCCCTGGTGCTGCCCAATACCTCGCCGGGGCGCGCGCGGCTGGTGGCGGAAAAACTGCGCATGTCCGTGGCCGCCCTGAAAATCCCGCACAACGCCCCGTCGGAAGGTTCCTGCCTGACCATCAGCATCGGCCTGTCGACCATGACGCCGGTGCAGGGCACCGATTGTCGCCAACTGATCATGGCGGCGGACAAGGGGCTGTATATGGCCAAGCACAATGGGCGCAATCAGGTTGTTATCGAGTAATTACAAGCGACGCCGAGTCCTTGTGTGTGGCTTGCCTGCGATGGCGGACGGTCAGTCACCACATCGGTATCTGATTCGCCGCTATCGCAGGCAAGTCAGCCTCCACATTGGATCTGCATTGTTCCTGTGACCGCCTTTTCGCCAAGCGGGCTGCCGTTTCAGCTTGTTTGTCGTTATACTCGCCGGCTTTGAAAAAGTTCGCCAACGAGTGCTGCCCGCCATGGAAATCAACCCGATCCTTAACACCATCAAGGACCTGTCCGAGCGCTCCGAAACTATTCGGGGGTATCTTTGACTACGATCAAAAGCATGAGCGCCTGACCGAAGTCAATCGCGAGCTTGAAGATCCGAGTGTCTGGAACAAACCTGAATACGCCCAGGAACTGGGCCGCGAACGCTCTGCGCTGGCGCAGATCGTCGATACGCTCGACGAACTGAACACCGGTCTGGGCGATTGCCGCGACCTGCTGGACATGGCCGTCGAAGAGAACGACGAAGGCGCAGTGGGCGATGTCGTCGCCGAGCTGGCCCGTCTCGAGGAAAACCTCGCCAAGCTTGAATTCCGTCGCATGTTCAGCCACGAAATGGACCCGAACAACGCCTACCTGGACATCCAGGCCGGTTCCGGTGGCACCGAAGCCCAGGACTGGGCCAACATCCTGCTGCGCATGTACCTGCGCTGGGCTGACAAGCGCGGTTTCGACGCCACCATCATGGAACTGTCGGCCGGTGAAGTCGCCGGTATCAAGGGCGCGACCGTGCACATCAAGGGCGAATACGCCTTTGGCTGGCTGCGTACCGAGATCGGCGTGCACCGCCTGGTGCGCAAGAGCCCGTTCGACTCCGGCAACCGTCGCCACACCTCGTTCTCGGCTGTGTTCGTTTCGCCAGAGATCGATGACAAGGTGGAAATCGAGATCAACCCGGCCGACCTGCGCATCGACACCTACCGCTCCTCGGGTGCCGGTGGTCAGCACGTAAACACCACCGACTCGGCCGTACGTATCACTCACGTACCGACCAACACCGTGGTCAGTTGCCAGAACGAACGTTCCCAGCACGCGAACAAGGACACCGCCATGAAAATGCTGCGGGCCAAGTTGTACGAGCAGGAAATGCAGAAGCGCAACGCCGCTTCCCAGGCGCTGGAAGACACCAAGTCGGATATCGGCTGGGGTCACCAGATCCGTTCGTATGTACTCGATGCATCGCGGATCAAGGATCTGCGCACTAACATCGAGCGCAGCGACTGCGACAAGGTACTCGACGGCGATATCGACGAATACCTGGAAGCCAGCCTCAAGTCCGGCTTGTAATACCCTTGTAGGAGCGGGCTTGCCCGCGATCCCCGGCCGCAGGCCGGGGGCAACGAACCTGATGGAAAATTTTAAGACATGAGCGACCAACAACTCGACCCGCAAGCCCTGCAACAGGAAGAAAACTCCCTGATCGCCCTGCGCAAGGAAAAGCTTGCTGCCGAGCGCGCCAAGGGTAACGCCTTCCCCAACGACTTCCGCCGCGAAAACTACTGCGATGCCTTGCAGAAGCAGTACGCGGACAAGACCAAGGAAGAGCTGGCGGAAGCAGCGATCCCGGTCAAGGTGGCAGGTCGCATCATGCTCAACCGTGGCTCGTTCATGGTGATCCAGGACATGACCGGGCGCATCCAGGTCTATGTCAACCGCAAGACCCTGTCGGAAGAAACCCTGGCCTCGGTGAAAACCTGGGACATGGGCGACATCATTGCCGCCGAAGGTACCCTGGCCCGTTCCGGCAAGGGCGACCTGTACGTTGAAATGACCAGCGTGCGCCTGCTGACCAAGTCGCTGCGCCCGCTGCCGGACAAGCACCACGGCCTGACCGACACCGAGCAGCGCTATCGCCAGCGCTACGTTGACCTGATCGTCAACGAAGACGTGCGCCAGACCTTCCGCGTGCGTTCGCAAGTCATCGCCCACATCCGCAGCTTCCTGATGCAGCGTGACTTCCTCGAAGTGGAAACGCCGATGCTGCAAACCATCCCCGGTGGTGCCGCGGCCAAGCCGTTCGAAACCCACCACAACGCACTGGACCTGGAAATGTTCCTGCGCATTGCGCCGGAGCTGTACCTCAAGCGCCTGGTTGTCGGGGGCTTCGAGAAGGTGTTCGAGATCAACCGCAACTTCCGTAACGAAGGTGTCTCGACCCGTCACAACCCCGAATTCACCATGTTGGAGTTCTACCAGGCCTACGCCGACTACGAAGACAACATGGACCTCACCGAGGAACTGTTCCGCGAACTGGCACAGCTGGTCCTGGGCAGCACCGACGTGCCGTACGGCGACAAGGTGTTCCACTTCGGCGAGCCGTTCGTGCGCCTGTCGGTGTTCGATTCGATCCTCAAGTACAACCCTGAACTGACCGCCGACGACCTCAACGACATCGACAAGGCGCGCGCCATCGCCAGGAAAGCCGGCGCCAAGGTGCTGGGCTTCGAAGGCCTGGGCAAGCTGCAGGTGATGATTTTCGAAGAGCTGGTGGAGCACAAGCTGGAACAGCCGCACTTCATTACCCAGTACCCGTTCGAAGTGTCGCCGCTGGCCCGTCGCAACGACGACAACCCGAACGTCACCGACCGCTTCGAGCTGTTCATCGGCGGCCGCGAAATCGCCAACGCCTACTCCGAGCTCAATGATGCCGAGGACCAGGCCGAGCGCTTCATGGCCCAGGTGGCCGACAAGGACGCCGGCGACGACGAAGCCATGCACTACGACGCCGACTTCGTGCGTGCCCTGGAATACGGCATGCCGCCAACGGCAGGTGAAGGCATCGGCATCGATCGCCTGGTGATGTTGTTGACCAACTCGCCGTCGATCCGCGATGTGATCCTGTTCCCGCACATGCGGCCACAAGCGTAACCGTAGCGAAATCCGAAGCCGCCTTTTATAAGGCGGCTTTTTTATGCGGCGTTTATAAGCGTCAAGCGAACAGCGCCAGGTTTTGATCTATTCAAGGATGTGTGTCGTGAACCGCGTAATGGCTCAAGAAGGCGCCGCCGGCATTGCTGCTGCCGTGGCTGAAAGCGTCCAGTACCAGGGCCGCAAGGCCAGTCGTCGGGGCAGCGAGCAACGCAGGCAAGACATCCTCGATGCGGCCATGCGCATCGTGGTGCGTGACGGTGTGCGTGCCGTGCGCCATCGTGCGGTGGCGGCGGAGGCGGGGGTGCCGTTGTCGGCGACCACCTACTACTTCAAGGATATCGATGACCTGCTCACCGATACCTTCGCCCAGTATGTCGAGCGCAGCGCCGCCTTCATGGGCAAGCTGTGGGTGCGCAACGAAGGTTTGCTGCGCGAGATGGTCGCCTACGGCGATGGCAGCCCGGAGTCGCGCTCGCAACTGGCCGACGACATCGCGCGGCTGACCGCCGACTACGTGTTGCGTCAACTGAGCAACCGGCGCGAATACCTGATGGCCGAACAGGCCTTCCGCCAGGAAGCCCTGCTGAACCCGCGCCTGGCTGAACTGGTACGCTCTCACCAGCAGATCCTGTTGCAGGGCACCGGGCAGTTTTTCCAGGTATTGGGCTCCCGCGAGCCGCAACAGGATGCCAAAGTGTTGACGGCGATTATCAGTCGGATGGAATATCAGGGCCTGCTGGGCGGCGCAGAGCCTCTGACCGGTGAAGAGATGCTTGAGATCCTCAAGCGTTACATGCATTTGGTGTTGGCCTCGGTTTGAGCCGGTGCACGATCTGCTGTGTGTAGGAGCTGGCTCGCCTGCGATACAGGCAGCTCGGTGCTTCGGATAAATCAGGGTGATGCTATCGCAGGCAAGCCAGCTCCCACATCTGACGGGGTATTACATGAAAGCCTGGCGTGTCGTCGCAATCGTCGTGTCGTTCCTGCTGCTCAGCGGTTGCCTGGTGACATTCAAGGAACCGCTGGCGACCCATGAAGCTGCACCGGATGAACTGCTGGGCCAATGGGCCAGCAACAATGCATGGGGCGAGCCACTCAACCTGCGCATCACCCGCGCGGGTGACCACCGTTATAAAGCCGTGAGCTACCCTGAAGCCACGCCTCGCCAGCGCGATGAGTACCTGTTTACCGTGTCGCGCCATGGCAACCGTTGGTACCTGTCGGCGCCGTTACCGGCCAAGCTCGGTGGAAACTTCATCCTGGCCGGCTTTGAGTTCGACGAAAAGCACGAATTGGTGGTCTACAACCTGGATCTGGAACAGATCCGCCAAGCCATCGGCCAACAGGCGTTGCGCGGCCACACCGTGGAAACCGTCGAAGGCGACGGGGTGTTGGTGGACAGCGCCATGGAGCAGGTATTTGCCTACCTGGATGATCCGGCCAATGCCGACGTGTTCGTTGAAGCCGCGCGCTATCGGCGCGTGGGTAAATAACGTTTAAAGAGGAAGCACCGGGTGGACGATTACCAGCAGACGATACGCACCTTGTCCGATCGCATTGTGCTGGCGCAAACACCGATTCGCGTCCTCGACGCCGTGAAGTGGGACGACAACATTCGCCAGGGGTTCTTAAAGGGCAAGGGCAAGCAAATGCCCGCCGTGGATCGCGGCTATTACCTGAACCGGCCCCTGTCATTCGACTCCAGCGCGGTGAAGCTGGAGTTCCAGAACATAGAGCGCGATATCACCCGCCGTCTCGGCCAGTTCAGCCCGGTGGGGCAGATCATGCGCCGCATGTGCCGCGAATACCGCATGGTAGTGCGCATGCTCGAGGCGCGTGGCACCGAGGACTTCGGCCTGATCTCCCAGGAACTGTACGGCGCCGCCTCCGATGCATTCCACGCCGGCGACCCGACCCTGGCCGACCTGGGTCTGATGCTCTCAGACTACCTGAACAATATCGACGGCCGTGGCGACCTCAAAGACGAAGCCAAGACCCTCACCGCCAAGGACGCCGTCGCCCTGCTGCAAACCCGTTTGAACAAGGTGTTCGGTGAAGCGGAAGAAACCATCCGCGTGTTCGAGTCCGATGGCATCGTCGCCGACGCCGCCGCGGGTGCCGACTACATCAAGATCCGCGCCGATGCGATGTTCAACAGCCGCGACGTGCGTGCCCTGGAAGTGCATGAGGGCCTGGTGCACGTCGGCACCACCCTCAACGGGCAGAACCAGCCGATCTGCACCTTCCTGTCCAAGGGGCCGCCGTCGTCCACCGTGACCCAGGAAGGCCTGGCGATCCTGATGGAGATCATCACGTTCGCGTCCTACCCCAGCCGTCTGCGTAAACTGACCAACCGCACCCGCGCCATCCACATGGTGGAAGAGGGCGCCGACTTCCTGCAGGTGTTCGAGTTTTTCCGCGAGCAAGGCTTTGAAATGGCCGAAAGCTACGGCAATGCCAGCCGCGTGTTCCGTGGCTCGGTACCGGACGGCCTGCCGTTTACCAAGGATTTGTCCTATCTCAAGGGCTTTATCATGGTCTACAACTACATCCAGCTGGCCGTGCGCAAAGGCAAGCTGGAGCAGGTGCCGCTGCTGTTCTGCGGCAAGACCACCCTGGAAGACATGCGCACCCTGCGCCAGTTGGTGGACGAAGGCCTGGTGGTGCCGCCCAAGTACCTGCCCGAGCAGTTCCGCGACATGAACGCCCTGGCGGCGTGGATGTGTTTCTCCAACTTCCTCAACCACCTGAGCCTGGATCGGATCGAGGCGGATTATTCGAATATCCTTTAGGGATTTTCTTGAAGGAGCCGGGTCATGAAGTGTGGGAGCGGGCTTGCTCCCACAATGGATCTCCACACGTGTGCAAATTTCAACTCAATTACGAGGCTTCAACGGATGAGAATCCTCGGCATTCTATGCCTGCTACTCACATTGAACGGCTGCAGCTCACTGCTGTTCTACCCTGAACCGGGCCTGCCGTTCACGCCGGAAAAAGCCCGCCTGGCGTACCGCGACGTCACCCTCACCACCGCCGACGGCCTGAAGCTGCACGCCTGGTGGCTGCCGGCCAAGGCCGGTGTACCGCTCAAGGGCACGGTGCTGCACCTGCATGGCAACGGCGGCAACCTGGCCTGGCACCTGGGTGGCAGCTGGTGGTTGCCGGAGCAGGGCTATCAAGTGCTGCTGCTGGACTATCGCGGTTATGGCCTGTCGGAAGGCAAGCCGTCATTGCCGGCGATTTATCAGGATGTCGATGCGGCGTTCCGTTGGCTCGACACGGCCCCTGAAACTCAGGGGCAGCCATTGATCGTCCTCGGTCAAAGCCTGGGCGGTGCGCTGGCGGTGCATTACCTGGCGGCCCATCCCGAGCGGCAGGCCCGGCTCAAGGCCCTGGTGCTGGACGGCGTGCCCGCCAGTTATCGTGACGTAGGACAATTCGCGCTGAGCACCTCCTGGTTAACATGGCCGTTCCAGGTGCCCTTGTCCTGGCTGGTACCGGATGCCGACAGTGCAATCAATGCCATGCCACGGTTGACCGGGGTGCCGAAGCTGCTGTTCCACAGCCTGGATGACCCGATCGTGCCTCTGGCCAACGGCATCCGCCTGTACCAGGCCGCGCCCCCGCCGAGGGTGTTGCAGTTGACCCGGGGTGGCCATGTGCAGACCTTTGCCGACAAGACCTGGCAAACCGTGATGCTGCGCTATCTGGACGATCCACAGCACTTCAACGGCCTGCGCCGGCTGGGCGAGATTCCGAATTACCCCACTCCCAACGTTGACTCATCAGAGAGCCCGCAATGAGCGAAGAACGCAACATGATCCCGCTGATCCTCACTGGCATCGGTACCATCATCGGCACCGTTGGCTGCCTGTGGTACTACGGCTACCTGCACTTCGCCAAGCCGGAAGATGCGCTGCTGCTCAGTGAATTCACCATGCTCAAGACCGTGCCCGGCGAGGACTACAAGATTTCCCTGACGCCGGCCGCACAGGTGGCGCAATGCGTCGATGGCGTACTGGTGATGTTCGACACCGAACAAAAGGGCCTCAGTGGCGTGCTGGTGAACAACAAGAAGCAGGCGGTGCGCTGCCTGGGCCAGGACACGCCGCAACTGCAGCAGTAAGCCCGCTGCATGACAACCGTGGGAAAAGGCCTTGAATGTTGCCGATCAGCCATTCAAGACATGTCAGCTTTCTATTGATCCGGTCGGAACCATTTTGGCTCGCCTGCCACAGACTTCGGACTGATGGCTATCGCTGATCAGTCCAATTTTTTACTGAGTCTGGAGTCGGAATTTATGAACGGGATCAATGGCGTTTCGGGTGGTGGCAGTCTGGGCAACTTTGGGAGCGGCGGTGTTCAACAGGGCGGCGGCTCTCAAGACCTCAAGCAGCAAATCGAGCGTTTGCAGAACCAGCTTCAAGCTAAAGGCAGTGAAGGCAGTGGGGGCTCCCAGGGAGGCCAGGGGTCTCAGGGGGGGGAGGGCATCGAAGAGTTGCTCAAGAAATTGCTCGCGCAACTGTCTCAAGGTAACCCGGGCGGCCAAGGCGGCGAGCAGGGCGGCGGCCAGATTCCGACGGGGTCGCCCCAGGGCCAGGGCTCGATCAACTTTTGATTGATCCACTCTAAACAAAGAACCCCGCCGATTGGCGGGGTTCTTCAGGGTGCATCCACCCCTCAGTTAGCGACGGACGAACGCGGCTTGACCGGCTGGTTGTCGTTGGAGATGGTCACTTCAACGCGGCGGTTCATGGCACGACCCGATACGCTGCCGTTATCGGCAACCGGATATTCCTTGCCATAGCCCTGGGTCACGATGCGCGAAATGTCCACGCCTTGCTGAGCCAGTGCACGCTGTACAGACGCCGCGCGGCGTTCGGACAGGCTTTGGTTGTACGAATCGGAACCGGTGCTGTCGGTGTAGCCTTCGACAATCACTTTGCGATCCGGGTTATCGCGCAGGAACTGCGCCAACTTGGTGATGTTGACCAGGCCGCTGGATTTCAGGTCGGACTTATTGGTGGCAAACAGCACGTCGCCAAATGTCACCAGGGTGCCGCGTTCGGTTTGCTTGGCGTTCAAGCTGTCCTGCAGTTGCTTGATCTGCGCATCACGGGCTTCCAACAAGGCGCGGGCACGTTCGTCGCCGGCATTTTTCAGCTTGGCTTCGGATTCGCGCAGCGCGATGGTGTCTTTGGCCACTTCAACGCGCTGGTTGGTCAGGTAAGCCAACTGGTCGACCTTCTTCTGATCTTCCTTGTCGCGGTAGGCCTTGTCAGCCTTGTCCAGCCAATCCTGGGCGTCCTTGGTTTCCAGGGCCGCCACTTTAGTGGCATTCGGGTTGGCTTGCAGGGCCGAGAAGTTGGTCCGTGCATTTTCCAGGTTCGCGTTCGGCGGGGTCGAGCAGGCCGCCAGGGCAACGCTCATCGCCAGCAGGGCAGGGATCATCAATTGTTTACGCATAGTCATGTCGTCCTTTCAATTCGATAGCGGGTGCAATGCAATCAGGGGGCAGCTTATTTCTGCTGGATGGCAGCCGGGCGCATGCCTTCCTGACGCAGCTCCTGAACAGCTTTCTGGGAGTCCTTCACAGCCTGCTCGGCTTTAGCGGCCTGGGCTTTACGCTCGGCGACGCGAGCGTCCCACTCGGCCTGTTCAGCCAGGCGACGGGCTTCGTCGTAGTTCTTGTCATGCATGGCGATTTCAGCCTGCTTGAGCTTGTCCTGGGCCGACTTCATTTCCACGGCCGCGTACTCGGTGCCGCCCGCGCTGACCGCGCTGTTCACCGCAGACTGAGTGACTGCGTACTGCTCGGTGGGCGGGTTGCCGGCGCAGCCAGCCAGAACGAAGCTGGTGCCGATTGCCAGCGCGGCCAATTTGAGCCCGCGCAGGTGGTTAAACGTGGATTTGGCAGTGCTGGTCTTCATCGTCTTCAACTCCATTGGATAGCTCCTGAAAAACATCAACATCCATCTCGCGTGGACAGCGGTCGCGGGGCCAGCGATACGGCACGCGGCGCCCTTTCAAACGGCCGTTCCAAAGTGATGGCTTACTGGTTGTGACCCGAGGCTTTTTTGAATAGTTCAGCGAAGATGGCGATTGGCCTAAAAAAATAACTGACTGAATGGTCAGGGTAAAAAGTTGGAACTTCTGCCACGCACAGGGGTACTCCGAGCCCTTGCACAGGCCCGGAATACGGGGGTAGATCGGTATCGGTCGAGGTCGGTCAGTGCTGCTGGTCGTCAGCGCTGGCGGACAAATCGTGCAGATAGCGACGGGACAACGTCAGGAAGCGCGGAGTGGGACCGACGTCCTCGTAGAGCGGGTCGCCCTCTTCATCGGTGGCGATCACGTGTTGCCCCTTGATGTAGGGAAAGCTGGCTTCCAGCTCTTCGAGGGCGGCGCCGATCAGCTCGCCGAGCAGCTCTTCGGGGTGGCGCTTGGGGTACATTTCGGCGATAGCTGCCAGCCTGGCAGCGGCCTCCACATCCAGACGGATCGCGTATTCGGTCTTGGTCAAGCGACCCTTGGCGTTCTCTTCCCAATGCTGGGCCAGTTCTCGAATTTTCATGGCAACCTCAATAAAGCCTGCGGTAGATAACACGGCGACTCACTGTTGAGACTAGCTGCAACCCACAAGGTTTAAAGTCTTGTCTTAAAACGATGCTGGCGGCACTCTGGCAGGCCTGCGCGTCCCGGATTTCTGGCTGGAGATTGGCTGATGAGTGATATCGATGCACGCTTGCGTGAGGATGTTCACCTGCTGGGTGAGCTGTTGGGCAACACCATTCGAGAGCAGTACGGTGATGAGTTTCTCGACAAGATCGAGCAGATCCGTAAGGGCGCCAAGGCCGATCGTCGCGGTGCCGTCCCGGAGAAAGCCGCTGGCGATGAGCTGAGCGCCAGCCTCAACCAGTTGCAGGAAGACGAATTGCTGCCCGTGGCCCGGGCTTTCAATCAGTTCCTCAACCTGGCCAATATCGCCGAGCAGTACCAGTTGATTCATCGGCGCGATGAGTCGCAACCGGCGCCCTTTGAGGCCCGTGTGCTCCCGGAGTTGCTGGCCCGCCTGCAAAGCGAAGGCCACAGCAACGAATCCCTGGCCCGCCAGTTGGGGCGCCTGGAGATCGAACTGGTGCTCACCGCCCACCCCACTGAAGTGGCGCGCCGTACCCTGATCCAGAAATACGACGCCATCGCCGCGCAACTGGCGCTGCAGGATCACCGCGACCTCACCGGCGCCGAACGCGAGCAGATCCGCGAGCGCCTGCAACGGTTGATCGCCGAAGCCTGGCACACCGAAGAAATCCGTCGTACTCGGCCCACCCCGGTGGACGAAGCCAAGTGGGGCTTTGCGGTGATCGAACATTCGCTGTGGCACGCCATCCCCAATTACTTGCGCAAGGCCGATCATGCCTTGCACGCCGCCACAGGGCTGCGCCTGCCCCTGGAAGCCGCGCCGATTCGCTTTGCCTCGTGGATGGGCGGCGACCGCGATGGCAACCCGAATGTCACGGCGCCGGTAACCCGCGAGGTCTTGCTGCTGGCGCGCTGGATGGCCGCCGACCTGTACCTGCGTGACATCGATCAGTTGGCGTCCGAGCTGTCGATGCAACGGGCCAGCCCGGCGTTGCAGGCCAAGGTCGGCGACAGTGTTGAACCCTATCGCGCGTTGCTCAAGCAACTGCGCGAACGCCTGCGCGCCACGCGCCAATGGGCGCATACCGCATTGAGCAGCAGTACGCCGGCGCCTGCCGAAGTGTTGCAGCACAACCGTGACCTGCTGGAGCCGCTGGAGCTGTGCTACCAGTCGCTGCATGAATGCGGCATGGGGGTGATTGCCGATGGCCCGCTGCTCGATTGCCTGCGCCGGGCGGTGACTTTCGGCTTGTTCCTGGTACGCCTCGACGTGCGCCAGGACGCCAGTCGCCACTCGGCGGCCATGACCGAAATCACCGACTACCTCGGCCTGGGTCGTTACGAAGACTGGAACGAAGAGATGCGCATCAGCTTCCTGATGAAGGAGCTGGTCAACCGTCGTCCGCTGCTGCCGGGCTATTTCAAGCCCTCGGCCGATACCGCCGAAGTGCTCAATACCTGCAAGGAAGTGGCGGCGGCACCGGCGGCGTCGCTGGGCTCGTACGTTATCTCCATGGCTGGCGCCGCGTCGGATGTGCTGGCGGTGCAACTGCTGCTTAAAGAGTCGGGCGTCCAACGGCCGATGCGTGTGGTGCCGCTGTTCGAAACCCTGGCCGACCTGGATAACGCCGGCCCGGTGATCGAGCAACTGCTGCTGCTGCCGGGCTACCGCGCGCGGTTGCAGGGCCCGCAGGAAGTGATGATCGGCTATTCGGACTCGGCCAAGGATGTCGGCACCACCGCCGCCGCCTGGGCGCAGTACCGTGCCCAGGAACGCCTGGTGGACATCTGCCGTGAGCAACAGGTGGAACTGCTGCTGTTCCATGGTCGCGGCGGCACCGTCGGACGGGGTGGTGGCCCCGCGCATGCGGCGATTCTGTCGCAGCCGCCGAGGTCGGTGGCGGGGCGTTTCCGCACCACCGAACAAGGTGAAATGATCCGCTTCAAGTTCGGCCTGCCGGACATCGCCGAGCAGAACCTCAACCTCTACCTGGCGGCGGTGTTGGAAGCGACGCTGTTGCCACCGCCACCACCGGAACCGGCCTGGCGGCATTTGATGGATGAATTGGCTGCCGACGGTGTCAGTGCCTATCGTGCGGTCGTGAGGGAGAATCCGCAATTCGTCGAGTATTTTCGTCAGTCCACCCCCGAGCAGGAGCTGGGGCGCTTGCCCTTGGGCAGTCGCCCGGCCAAACGCCGTGCCGGGGGGATAGAAAGCCTGCGGGCCATCCCGTGGATCTTCGGCTGGACCCAGACCCGCCTGATGCTGCCGGCCTGGCTCGGCTGGGAAGCCGCGTTGAGCAAAGCCCTGGCACGGGGTGAAGGCGAACTGCTGGGGCGGATGCGCGAGCAATGGCCATTCTTCCGCACCCGCATCGACATGCTGGAAATGGTCCTGGCCAAGGCCGATGCCGATATCGCGCGCCTGTATGACGAGCGCCTGGTGCAGCCTGACCTGTTGCCATTAGGTGCGCACCTGCGCGACCTATTGTCGCAGGCCTGTGGCGTGGTGCTTGGCCTGACTGGCCAGTCGCAGCTGCTGGCCCACAGCCCCGACACCCTGGAGTTTATCCGCCTGCGCAACACCTACCTGGACCCTTTGCACCTGTTGCAGGCCGAGTTGCTGGCACGTTCACGGCGTCAGGAAGCCGCGCAGGACAGCCCTCTGGAACAGGCGCTGCTGGTCTCGGTGGCGGGTATTGCCGCCGGTTTGCGCAATACCGGCTGAGGTTTTTGGCATGTTCTCAATAGCTTGCGGATAAACCACACCGACCGCCTCAAACAGGGCGGTCGGCGTTTATGGGCTCGGGTTGCACTCAGGCATACCCTACCTATGAGGCATGCGCGGTGCGGGTTCCTGCGACTTTTGGCGGCTTGTGTGGTTAGGGCCCGCTGTGTATCTTGATCAGCCTTTGGCCGTTTGGGCGGCATGGGCCCATATTTTTACGAGCCATATTTTTACGAGATTGGCCCCTCGCGGCGAATCCGAGCGTCATCTCTATAAAAAATTGAGGAGCACATCGATGCGCGTCATTCTGCTGGGAGCTCCCGGGGCCGGTAAAGGTACTCAGGCAAAGTTCATCACTGAAAAATTCGGCATTCCACAAATCTCCACCGGTGACATGCTGCGCGCTGCCGTCAAGGCCGGCACCGAGCTGGGCCTGATCGCCAAGAGCGTGATGGACAGCGGCGGCCTGGTCTCCGATGAACTGATCATCAACCTGGTCAAGGAACGCATCAGCCAGGACGACTGCAAGAACGGTTTCCTGTTCGACGGCTTCCCACGCACCATTCCCCAGGCTGAAGCCCTGGTGAAGGCCGGCGTCGAGCTGGACGCCGTGGTCGAAATTGCCGTTGAAGACGAAGAAATCGTCCAGCGTATTGCCGGCCGTCGTGTCCACGAAGGTTCGGGCCGCGTGTATCACATCGTCTATAACCCGCCGAAGGTTGAAGGCAAGGACGATGTGACCGGCGAAGACCTGGTACAGCGCAAAGACGACACCGAAGAAACCGTGCGTCATCGCCTGTCGGTCTACCACTCCCAGACCAAACCGCTGGTGGATTTCTACCAGAAGCTGTCCGCTGCCCACGGCAAGCCGAAGTACAGCCATATCCCTGGCGTCGGTTCGGTGGAAGCCATCACCGCCAAGGTGCTGCAAGCACTGAGCTGATCCTTTGATCGGCTTCACGTACAACGGCCCGCTTGCGGGCCGTTGTTGTTTATACTGGCGCACTTTTTTTCGACTTGGACACCCACACCGATGAGCACCCTGCTGGCCCTGGACACCGCGACTGAAGCTTGCTCCGTTGCCTTGCTGCATGATGGCAAAGTCACAAGCCACTACGAGGTGATTCCGCGCCTGCATGCGCAAAAACTGTTGCCGATGATCAAGCAACTGCTCGAAGACGCGGGCACCAGCCTGGCGGCCATCGATGCCATTGCCTTTGGCCGTGGTCCGGGGGCCTTTACCGGCGTACGTATCGCCATTGGCGTGGTCCAGGGCCTGGCCTTTGCGCTGGAGCGCCCGGTATTGCCGGTCTCCAACCTTGCCGTGCTGGCCCAGCGCGCCCTGCGTGAGCACGGTGCCCGCCAGGTGGCGGCGGCGATTGATGCGCGCATGGATGAAGTCTATTGGGGCTGCTATCGCGAAACCGCAGGCGAGATGCGCTTGGTCGGCGTAGAAGCCGTGCAGTCGCCTGAAGCCTCCGTACTGCCGGCAGATGCCAGCGGTGAGTGGTTTGGTGCCGGCACCGGTTGGGGTTATGGCGAGCGCATCGCCGTACAGCCCACGGGCCGGGACGCGGCAATGCTGCCCCACGCTGAAGACTTGCTGACCTTGGCCCGCTTTGCGTTTGAACGCGGCGAAGCAATTGCCGCCGACCAGGCCGCACCGGTTTACCTGCGCGACAAAGTTGCGCAAACCAAGGCCGAACGCGGGATTATTTGACGTCAAAAATGATGGCAATGTGGCGCAAAAATCGCCAATCGTCAGAATGTGCTCGGGTTTTTAAACCTTTTTCAAATTATGTGTTCTAGTTATCACCAGAGCATTTGCGCGTTACGGATTGCGCCACTAAAATGCCATCACCGATACTGAGTTCGCATCGATGCGTATAGACGGATTTTCCTCACAGTCCTACCCCCTCAAGCGTAAGCCACGTAAGGCGAACGTCACGGTAGACGAATCCGTCGAGGATTCACCGGACTTCATCGAAGTGCAGTCTGAGGCGTCCAGCACTCAAGGTGCCGCAAGCGCGCGTATCAGTGGTGTTCCTGCCCGTCAGCAAGACATGGTCTTCCCGCGTTCCATGAGCAAAAGCGTGGCCACTGCCCTGGCCAGCTACCTGACTACCGCCGGCTTTGTCGAATGGGATATGGAAGTGCTGGGCCTCGACATCCACATCTGATGCACCTGCCTTACTTCATCGGTTGCCCATCCTGGAGCGAAAACGCCTGGCGCGAGTACCTGTACCCGGCCGATGCCCGCTCCAGCGATTATCTCGCGCTTTATTCCCAGGTCTTCAACGCCGTTGAAGGCAACACCACGTTCTACGCTCGACCCTCGGCCGCCACGGTGCAGCGCTGGGCGCACATCATGCCCGAAGATTTTCGCTTCACCGCCAAGTTCCCCGGTGATATCAGCCACGGTGGCGACTTGCGTGAGCAGTTGCCGGCGGCGCAGAGTTTTGTCGGTTTGTTGAGCCCCCTGGGTGAGCGGGTGTCGCCGCTGTGGCTGCAATTGGCTGCGAGTTTCTCGCCGCAACGCCTGGCTGAGCTGGCCGGCTTCATTGATGGCCTGGAACGCCCGCTGGCCGTGGAAGTGCGCCACCCGGAGTTCTTCGCCAAGGGCGATGCCGAGCGCATGCTCAACCGCCTGCTGCGCGATCGGGGTGTGGAGCGCATCTGCCTCGACCCGCGCGCGCTGTTCAGTTGCACCTCCACTTCAGCGGCGGTGCTGCATGCCCAATCGAAAAAGCCCAAGGTGCCGCCACGCCCGGCAGCGCTGACTGCGTTTCCCCAAGTGCGCTTTATCGGCCATCCGGAGCTGGAGGCCAACGATCCATTCCTGCTCCCGTGGGTTGAAAAAATCGCCGGCTGGATCGAAGAAGGCCGCACGCCCTACGTGTTCCTGCACACCTCGGACAATCGCCTGGCCGCGCAACTGGCGCTGCGTTTTCACGCCAGGTTGATGGCGCGTCTGCCCGGCCTTCCGGCACTGCCGACCTTGGATCGGCAGCCCGAAGCCGAACAACTGGGGTTACTCTAGGGCTCCTTTTCCCGCCAGGAGTCAGTCATGGATGCCCAAACCCTTCGCGCCGAAACTTTCAAGGCCCTGCACGAGCGCGATCGTGCGTTTGTGATGCCCAACCCGTGGGACGCCGGCTCCGCTGTGATGCTCGCCAGCCTGGGCTTCGAAGCCTTGGCCACTACCAGTGCAGGTTATGCCTTCAGCATGGGGCGCCCGGATGCCGAAGGGGCGTTGTCCCTGGAAGACACGTTGCTCAATGCCGAGATGATCGCCAAGGCCACGGCGCTGCCGGTGGCGGCGGACCTCGAAAACGGCTTCAGCGACACCCCCGCCGGCTGTGCCGAAACGATCCTGCGCGCTGCCGCCACGGGTATCGTCGGTGGCTCCATCGAGGACGCCACCGGCCTTGCGGTTGACCCGATCTATCCTTTCGACTTGTCGGTTGAGCGTGTGGAAGCCGCGGTTGCCGCCGCCCGCCGCCTGCCATTCGCCTTCACCCTGACCGCTCGCGCGGAAAACCTCCTGCATGGGCGCCTGGATTTGCCCGACACCATTCGGCGCCTGCAAGCCTACGCCGAGGCCGGTGCCGACGTGCTGTACGCGCCGGGACTGCGCAATGCCGAGGAGGTGCTGGCGGTGGTCAAGGCGGTGGCGCCCAAGCCGGTAAATGTGTTGATGTCCGGCGGGCTGAAGCTGAGCGTGGCGCAATTGAGCGCCATGGGCGTCAAGCGCATCAGCGTCGGCTCGGCCATGGCGCTGGCGGCCTATGGCGAGTTTTATCGCGCGGCCCAGGAAGTGTTCGAGCTGGGCACCTTCACCTTTACCGAGCGCTCGATGCCGTTCAGCCAGGCCAATCAGTTCTTCAAGGGCTAAGCGATGCGTTTTTTCAAGGTGATGGGCACGCTGCTGTTGCTCGGCGGTGCCGTTGCCCTCGGGGTGTGGCGTGGCTGGTTGCCGCTGCCGGCGGCATGGAACCCGTGGGCGCCGCTCGATGTGCGGGCCAGCCCGAACCTGTTGACCCGCTACAAGCTCGGCCGCCTGCGGGATGACCCCGCGTTGTGCGATCAGGTGCTGAAAACCTCGGGCCTGCGTGTGAGCCATCAGGCTGACTCACCCGTCGATGCGGCTTGCCCCTTGCGCAATACCTTGCGCGTACAAGGGGCCGACGTGGGATTAAGCAGCAGCTTTCTCGCCAGTTGCCCGCTGGCCGTGGCGTTCGCCCTGTTCGAGCGCCACAGCCTGCAACCGGCGGCCCAGGCGATATTCGGCCAGGCGGTGACGCGGGTCGATCACTTGGGCAGCTTCGCCTGTCGCAATGTGTATAACCGTGCTGAAGGGCGGCTGAGCCAGCATGCGTCGGCCAATGCCTTGGATATTGCCGGTTTCCGTCTGGCGGATGGGCGCAGCATCAGTGTGCTCAAGGACTGGCCGGGGCAGGGCGACAGCGCGCGGTTCCTGCGCCAGGTGCGCGAGGCGGCCTGTGATGATTTCAATGTGGTGCTGAGCCCGGACTACAACGCCGCGCACCGCAACCATTTCCACTTGGACATGGGGCGCTGGTGGGTATGTCGCTAGGCGGCCAGGCGCAGGTTGTGTGTGATCAGCGGGCGCGCCCAGTAATAGTCGAAGTCCAGGGCTTTCTGCTGCGCCACCAGTTCTTCGGTTGGGTAAGGCGTGGCCGGCGGCGGCAACAGGTCCAGTTCGAATTCGGCAATCGGCAGGTGCAATGGCCGTGGTTCCGGCGCCGGGCCTGGCTCTGGCAGTGGCTGGCCTGCGGTCAGTACGATCGGGCGAACCCAACCGCTTTCAAAATTCTGCTGACGTTGCTGGGCGATGATTTCTTCTTCCGGGAATGGGGTGGCGGCCGGTGGCAGCAACTCGGTCTCGAATTCGGCGATGGGCAGGAACAACGGTTCAGGCGGGGCGATTTTGGTGTCTTTCACGTCGCACTCACGCTGGGTCAGGATCTGTGACAGCAGGTCGGCGCCGGCGCTGGGTTCAACCGCCGGGTCCGCCGGTGTCCGGGCGACCGGAGCGCCGGGCGTATCGCCGAGCTGTTCGGCCAGCGCCCGGGCGAAGAAGTCCTGCCACACATGGCTCACCCCGGCCAGCGCTTGAGTATTGCGCAGGCCGTAGTGGTTGTGGGTCGGCAGTACACCGATGGTTAGGGGGAGAATGTCTGACATTTTTCTCGGTCGCCGCTCAGCTCTGGCAAAATACCTGACTGTTGGTTTTATCGGCCGTTGTTTGCCGATCCTTAATATTTTTGAGCGTAGCGATTGATGAGCGAACAACCAGCGGCCAGCCGCATCCAGGTCGAGGCCATGGCCGAAGGTTTCAAGGACCGCGCCGAGCAGTGGGCACAGTTGCTCGACTTGCCGTTGCACTGTGCGGATGCGGATTTTTCGCTGCAGGTTGGCGAGCACGGCCTACAGTTGCAGCAGCTCGGGCCTGACGCACCGGGGCCCGTGCGAGTGGACTTCGTAGAGGGTGGCGCGGCCCATCGCCGTTTGTACGGCGGCGGCAGTGGCCAGATGATCGCCAAGGCCGTAGGCATCGCCCAAGGCGTGCGTCCACGGGTGTTGGACGCCACGGCCGGCCTGGGCAAGGACGCGTTTGTGCTGGCCAGCCTGGGCTGCGAGATGAGCCTGATCGAACGCCAGCCGCTGATCGGCGCCTTGCTCGAGGATGGTCTGGCGCGCGGCGCGGATGATTTCGACGTAGCGCCGATCGTGGCGCGCATGAAGTTGCTCAAGGGCAACTCCATCGACGTGATGCTCAATTGGGAAGGCGAGCCGCCCCAGGTGATCTACCTCGACCCGATGTTCCCTCACCGTGAAAAAACCGCCCTGGTGAAGAAGGAAATGCGCCTGTTCCGGCCCTTGGTAGGCGATGATCCGGACGCACCCGCTTTGCTGGCCGCCGCCCTGGCCCTGGCCAGCCACCGCGTGGTGGTCAAGCGCCCGCGCAAGGCGCCGTGTATCGAGGGGCCCAAGCCGAGCCACGCGCTGGATGGCAAGTCCAGCCGCTATGACATCTATCCTAAAAAAGCGCTCAAGTCTTAAGCTGCAAGCTCCAAGTTGCAAGCAAAGCGCTTTTCCCTTGCAGCTTGCAGCTAATAGCTTGCAACCGCCCCTCTCCTATACGCTCGCATAAACAATCCCACCACATCCTGCACATGGGCTTCGGCGGCTTCCTCACTCAGTTTTCCGCCGCAGCCATACAGCAGGCAGAAATTCGCCGTGCCCTTGAGCAGGCAAAAAAAGTGCTCGGCCGCCGTAAACGGTTTGTCGATGCTCAGGGCGCCGTTCTGATCGAGTTTGCTGAGCAGGCGTTCCATGCCCTGCAACATGCGCATCGGCCCGGCCTCGAAAAATATCTGTGAGAGTTTCACGTCCTGATTGCCGGTGGTCATCATCAGCCGGTGCAGGTTCACCGACTCTTCGCTGTTGATCAGCCGGTGGAACCCTCGGGCGATATTCAACAGCACCGTCTCCACGGGCACGTCGTCGGGCAACTCGAAGTACATCACCGGCAACTGTTCTTCGCACTTGGCCACCACGGCGGCGGTGAACAAGGTCTCCTTGTCGGTGAAGTGGCTGTAGACGGTGAGTTTCGACACTCCGGCCTCAAGGGCCACCGCATCCATGCTGGTACTGGCGTAGCCATTGCTCAAAAACAGGATTTTCGCGGCTTCGAGAATTGCCTGGCGTTTTGCCATGTCCTTGGGACGCCCAGGGCTGTTGGTGTTTACGGGATTGTCGGACATTTTTACCTTTAATACTGGACTGGCGAGTTTGGTATTAATAACATACCAGCCAGTATAATTATTCCTAGCTTCATTTGCGAAAGGTCCTTCAGCATGCGCAGCTCTTTCCTACCCCTTGCGTTGCCTGTCAGTCTGCTCTTGCTCCTGTCCGCCTGTGGCCATGAAGAAGCGGCCCAGACCACTGTCCGCCCGGCCATGGTGGTGCAGCCACAGCCCTCGGCGCAGGCGATGGACAGCTTCCCCGGCGAAGTGCGCGCACGCTATGAGCCGGACCTGGCCTTTCGCATCGGTGGCAAAGTCAGCAAGCGGCTGGTGGAGGAGGGCGAACGGGTCAAGGCCAATCAGGCGCTGGCGGAGCTCGACCCCCAGGACGTGCGCCTGCAACTGGAAGCCGCCCGCGCCCAGGTGGCCGCCGCCGAGGCCAACCTGAAGCTGGTACGCGCCGAACGCGACCGCTACAAGACCCTGATGGACCGTCAGATGGTCAGCCGTTCCCAATATGACAATGCCGAAAATCTCTACCGATCCGGTGAAGCGCGCCTCAAGCAGATCAAGGCCGAGTTCGACGTGGCCAGTAACCAGACCGGATACGCCGTGTTGCGCGCGCCGCAGGATGGCGTGGTCGTCAAGCGCGCGGTGGAAGTCGGCCAAGTGGTGTCCGCCGGGCAAACCGTGTTCACCCTGGCCACCGATGGTGAACGTGAGGTGTTGATCAGCCTGCCCGAACAGGCTTTTGGTCGCTTCAAGATCGGCCAGCCGGTTGCGGTGGAGTTGTGGAGCCAGCCGGACCAACGTTTTGCCGGGCTCATTCGTGAGTTGTCACCGGCCGCCGATCCCAAGTCGCGCACCTTCGCCGCCCGCGTCGCGTTCACCAGCGGCAGGGTCCCGGCTGAACTGGGCCAGAGCGCTCGCGTATTCGTACAGGCCGCTGGCGTTATTGCGCTGTCGGTGCCGCTGTCTGCCTTGAGTGCGCAGAACGGTGAGTCCTACGTCTGGCGCGTACAGCCGGACAACACCCTCAAGCGTACCCCGGTGCGAATCGGCGCCTTCGGTGAAAAGAGCGTGCCGGTGCTGGAAGGCTTGAGCCCGACGGATTGGGTGATCGCCGCCGGTGTGCATGTGCTCCACGAGGGCCAGCAGGTGCGCCCGGTGGATCGCTCCAATCGTGTGGTGAATCTGGCGGCCAAGGAGTAGTTCCCGATGGGTTTCAATCTTTCCGAATGGGCGTTGCGTAATCGCCAGATCGTACTGTTTCTGATGATACTGCTGGCCGTTGTCGGCACCTTGTCCTACACCAAACTGGGGCAAAGCGAAGATCCGCCGTTCACCTTCAAGGCCATGGTGATCAAGACCAACTGGCCCGGCGCCACGGCCCAGGAAGTCTCGCGACAGGTCACCGAGCGCATCGAGAAAAAGCTCATGGAGACCGGCGAATACGAGCGCATCGTCTCCTTCTCGCGCCCCGGCGAATCCCAGGTCACCTTCATCGCCCGCGACTCTATGCGCTCAGCGCAGATTCCCGAGCTGTGGTATCAGGTACGCAAGAAGATCAGCGATATTCGCCAGACGTTGCCGCCGGATATCCAGGGACCGTTTTTCAATGACGAATTCGGCACCACGTTTGGCAATATCTACGCCCTGACCGGCAACGGTTTCGACTACGCCGTGCTCAAGGACTACGCCGACCGCATCCAGATCCAACTGCAACGGGTGGCGGATGTGGGCAAGGTCGAGTTGATCGGCCTGCAGGACGAGAAAATCTGGATCGAACTGTCCAACCTCAAGCTGGCCACCCTCGGTTTGCCCCTGGCGGCAGTGCAGCAGGCGTTACAGGAACAGAATGCGGTCTCCACCGCCGGCTTCTTTGAAACCCCGAGCGAGCGCGTGCAGCTGCGTGTGTCGGGTAACTTCAAAACGGTGGAAGAAATTCGCAACTTTCCGATTCGTGTCGGTGATCGCACCTTCCGTATCGGCGATGTGGCCGACATCCACCGTGGGTTCAACGACCCGCCCGCGCCGCGCATGCGTTATATGGGCGAAGACGCCATCGGCCTGGCCGTGGCCATGCGCGACGGTGGCGACATCCTGGTGCTGGGCAAGGCCCTTGAAGGTGAATTCGCACGCCTGCAGAAGAACCTTCCGGCCGGTATGGAGCTGCGCAAGGTATCGGACCAGCCGGCCGCGGTGAAAACCGGCGTTGGCGAATTCGTCCAGGTGTTGGCCGAGGCCCTGGCGATTGTGTTGCTGGTGAGCTTTTTCTCCCTGGGCGTACGCACCGGCTTGGTAGTGGCACTGGCCATTCCACTGGTGCTGGCAATGACCTTTGCCAGCATGTATTACCTCGGCATCGGCCTGCACAAGATCTCCCTCGGCGCCCTGGTCCTGGCCCTCGGCTTGCTGGTGGATGACGCGATCATCGCCGTGGAAATGATGGCGATCAAAATGGAGCAGGGTTATGACCGGCTCAAAGCCGCGAGTTTCGCCTGGACCAGCACGGCGTTCCCGATGCTCACCGGTACGTTGATCACGGCGGCCGGCTTCCTGCCGATTGCCACTGCGCAATCGGGCACCGGCGAATACACCCGTTCGATCTTCCAGGTGGTGACCCTCGCCTTGCTGGCCTCCTGGGTCGCCGCCGTGGTGTTTGTGCCGTACCTGGGGGAAAAGCTCCTGCCGGACCTGGCGAAGATTCACGCAGCCAAGCACGGTACAGACGGGCCTGATCCCTACGGCACGCCGTTCTACCAGCGAGTAAGACGTTTGGTGGAATGGTGCGTACGCCGACGCAAAACCGTGATCGTGCTGACCTTGCTGTTGTTTATCGGTTCGGTGGCGCTGTTCCGCTTTGTGCCGCAACAGTTCTTCCCCGCTTCCGGTCGCCTGGAGTTGATGGTCGATCTGAAACTGGCCGAAGGCGCCTCCCTGAGCAACACCGCCGACCAGGTCAAGCGCCTGGAGGCCCTGCTCAAGGAACATGCCGGCATCGACAACTACGTGGCTTACGTCGGCACGGGATCGCCGCGTTTCTACCTGCCCCTGGACCAGCAACTGCCGGCCGCCAGTTTCGCCCAGTTCGTCGTGCTGTCGAAGACCATCGAGGAGCGCGAAAACCTGCGTGTCTGGCTGATCGAGACCCTCAACGAGCAATTCCCCGCGCTTCGTTCGCGCGTCACCCGCCTGGAAAACGGCCCGCCCGTGGGGTACCCGGTGCAGTTTCGCGTGACCGGCGAGCACATCGAGGAGGTCCGCGCCCTGGCACGCAAGGTCGCGGCCAAGGTCCGCGAAAATCCGCACGTGGCCAACGTGCACCTGGACTGGGAAGAACCGAGCAAAATTGTCTACCTCAATATCGACCAGGACCGCGCCCGTGCCCTCGGGGTAAGCACCGCCAATCTGTCGAAATTCCTGCAGAGTTCGCTGACCGGCTCCAGCGTCAGCCAATACCGCGAGGATAACGAGTTGATCGAAATCCTCCTGCGCGGCACCGTCCACGAACGCACGGAACTGTCGCTGCTGCCCAGCCTGGCCGTGCCGACCGACAATGGTAAAAGCGTGGCGCTGTCGCAAATCGCGACCCTCGAGTATGGCTTCGAAGAAGGCATCATCTGGCACCGCAACCGCCTGCCCACCGTGACTGTTCGCGGCGATATCTATGGCAAGGAACAACCGGCGACCCTGGTCCAGCAGATCCTGCCGACCCTCGCAGGCGTGCGCGCCGAGTTGCCCGACGGTTACCTGCTGGACGTCGGCGGCACCGTCGAAGACTCCGCCCGCGGGCAGAATTCGGTGAAAGCCGGTGTGCCGCTGTTTATTGTGGTGGTGCTGACCTTGCTGATGCTGCAACTGCGCAGCTTCTCACGCACGGCGATGGTGTTTCTTACCGCACCCCTGGGCCTGATCGGCGTCACCTTGTTCCTGCTGGTGTTTCGCCAACCCTTCGGCTTCGTGGCCATGCTGGGTACCATCGCCCTGTCGGGCATGATCATGCGCAACTCGGTGATCCTGGTGGACCAGATCGAACAGGACATCAAGGCAGGCCTGGCGCCGTGGCAGGCGATTATCGAAGCCACTGTGCGACGTTTTCGACCGATTGTTCTGACGGCCCTCGCTGCAGTGCTGGCGATGATCCCGCTGTCACGCAGCGTGTTTTTCGGCCCGATGGCGGTGGCGATCATGGGTGGGTTGATTGTGGCGACGGCGTTGACGTTACTGTTTCTGCCGGCACTTTATGCTGCCTGGTTTGGTGTCAGGAAAGACCCTCGATAAGGGTATGTATAAGTATGTTATGTGTACTGACCCGTATATAAAAGATATGGGTCTTTTTCAGAGAGGGGCAAGGCGGGGGGACAACCTGATATCCGATAACTGCTATTAAAGCCTGGATATCTTTCCCGGCTGTATTTAAAGTGCGGGTGGCTTTTTATCCACGGTTTTTATGATCGATGTATTGGTGTCGGCCAGTGGCGAGATTTGTTTAAGGGTCTGGTCCAAGTGGCCGACAGAGTCGGTATATAAGTGGCAAACGAAACTATCTTCACCTGTGATCTTGTAGCACACCACACACTCAGGCATGTCCTTGAGCAATTGCTCCACCGCCTGGAACTGCCCCGTAAAAGGCTTGACCCGAACCAGTGCCTGCAGCGCAAAGCCCAAGGCCTCGGCCCCCAGTTCCACGCTGAAACCGCTGATCATCCCTGCCACTTCCAGGCGCTTTATACGCTCGCTGCACGCGGGCGCGGATAATCCAACCTGTCGTCCGAGCGCGCGAATGGATGCGCGCGCGTTCTGGTGCAGGGCGAGAACCAACGCACGATCTATCGGGTCCAGTTTCTGGCCGCTCTTTGTAAGCTTTTTCATTAGATGAACCTTACGAACAGTGATGAAATAGCGAGAAAATCTTACATACCATAGATTAACAAAAAAAGAATGGATTTTTTTAAAGGGCATACCTATCGTTTGGCAGGCAGTTGCACGCAGTACTGTGCCTTTCATCTGATCAGTGTGGACTGCTATATCGCTATTTCAATTTCGATTTGTTCTGCCGAGGGATTGACATGAACTACGTATTTGATGAGGCACGCCTGCAGCAACACCATCATGATAATTTTCCCGAAGAAAAAGTGTTTGCTCTACGCAATGAGTTTTCTCGTAATGGTTTTATAAAGTTGCGCAATATCGTCGACGACGCGTTGCGCGAAACAATAACCGCAGAGGTCCACAGTCTGATTGAGCGTCAAATCGAACGGCGCGACCTGCACTTGGCGACCACCGATAATACGCCACGTTATATGAGCGTGGTGCGCAGCGAGTTCATTGCTGAAAATAGCCCGTTGATCGGCACGCTGTCCAAATCCAGCGTGCTACTCGACACCTTGTCGTTGATCGCCGACACCCGGATCGTGGCCTCGGTGTCGGCGGACGAGGAGTACTTGATCACCAAGCAAGAGCGCAAAGGTGATACCCACGGCTGGCACTGGGGCGATTACAGCTTCGCGTTGATCTGGATTATCGAGACGCCTCCTGTGTCCAAGGGCGGCATGCTGCAATGCGTGCCCCACACCACGTGGGATAAATCCAACCCCAGGATCCACGAACTCCTGTGCAATAACCCGATCGCGACCTACGGCTTCAACACCGGCGACATCTATTTCCTGCGCACGGACACTACCTTGCACCGCACCATCCCGCTGAATGAGGATGCCACTCGCATCATTCTGAACATGACCTGGGCGGATGAAAAATACCTCGACAGGAACCTGCATGGGAATGATCGCTGGTGGGAAGACCAGCATGTCGAGGCGGCGAAAAACCTGACGTAACGTTTGGCTTTTTCGTTATCACATGAATCCAAGGGACGATGATCATGCACGATATTCACTGCTTGCAGCACGCCAGTGCCTTACTTGAACAAGCGCAATCACACGCGGCCATGGCTGATCTGGTACGGGCAGCCGTGGTCCGCAATGAGCAGTGGCGTGGGCAGCAGTGCATTAACCTTGTGGCCGCAGAGTCCCCCACCAGCCCGTCCGTGCGCGCCTTGCTGGCCAGTGAGGTCGGCACCCGCGCTTCGGGTGGGCATATTGGGCGTGACAACCGGTTTTTCTCAGGAATGAAGAATATCGATGAACTGGAGTCGCTTTGCGTCGAGCTGTTGAAGCTTACGTTTCGTGCCCAGTACGCCGATCATCGCTTGATGGGCGGTATGGCCGCCGTGCTGGCGGCCTACACAGCCCTGGCGCGCCCGGAAGACAGTGTGATGACCGTACCGGTGATACGGGGCGGCGACACCAGTAATCGCACCAATGGGCCTCCCGGCGTGCGTGGGCTCAAGGTTTGGGACATTCCCTTTGCGCACAAGAGCGCCGAGATTGACCTCACGCGATTCAGTGAAATTGCCCGTGCCGTGAAGCCAGCGGTGATTGGTCTGGGCATGACCTTGACCCTGTTCCCGCTGCCCGTGGCCGATATCAAGGGCATCGTTTCGCCCTGGGGTGGCAAGGTCTATTTCGATGCGGCCCACCAATTGGGCCTGATCAGTGCGGGGCTGTTCCAGGACCCGCTGGCGGAAGGTGCCGACGTGATGACGGGCTCGTCCGGAAAGACCTTCAGTGGCCCGCAAGGCGGGGTGATTGCCTGGAACGACGCGAGTTTGACCCCGCTATTGCACGAGGCGATTTTCCCGACGCTGACCGGCAGCCATCAAATCAATCGGGTCGCGGCACTCGCCGTGGCGGCGACCGAGATGCTGGAATACGGACAGGCCTATATGAAGCAAGTGGTGAGCAACGCACAGGCATTGGCCATGCACTTGGAGCATCGCGGCGTGACCGCTTTCTATCGTGAACAGGGCTACACCCGTACTCATCAGATTGTGATCGACTCAAAGCCCTTTGCCAGTGGCCGCGAGGCGGTACAGCGTCTGGAGGCAGCCAATATCATTGCCAATGAGATGCCGCTGCCGTGGGATACAGACCCTTATAAGGAGTCCGGCATTCGGCTGGGCACCGTCGAAGCCACGCGACTTGGGATGAAAGAGCGGGAGATGGAGTGGATAGCCGAACAGATTGCCAAGGTACTGCTGCATAACGAGGACCCGATGGCAGTGGCCAACGGCGTGATCGACTTTATGAAGAACTATAGAACCGTCTACTACTGCCACGACAACGGCCTGCCCCGCTAAGCCCTCACCCCTTGTCCTCAGAGGAGGTCTGTATGCCAGATGCCATGCTGTCCGTTTACCAGGCGACGCTGACCTTCGCCATCGCTGCCATCGCATTGTTGGCCAGCCCCGGCCCTGCGACCCTGGCGCTGGCGGCGAGTGGGGCGGCCTATGGTATGAAGCGCTCGATTCAGTTTTTTGCCGGGATTACCCTGGGCCTGATGATCGCCATGGCCCTGGTGGCCACGGGGCTTTATGTGGTGCTGCGCAGTTTTCCGCTGCTGGCGACGGCGCTGACGATTATCTCCGTTGTTTACATTTTGTCGCTGGCTTACAGCATCGGCACCGCACCGCCCATCCAGGACGAGCAGGCCATGGTCACGCCAGGGTACGGCGCGGGGTTTGTGCTGGGGGTGGCGAATATCAAGGCGTATGCGGCGTTTGCAGCGCTGTTGGGCAGTTTCACCTTGGGCACGCCGCCGGCCTGGGAGCAGGGGACGAAGGCGCTGATTTGTCTGTTGGTGTGTGTGGTATTCGATTTTCTGTGGCTGTTCGCCGGCAGCAAATTGCGCAAGTTATTCATCCATCCGACGTGGAGTCGCGTACTTAACGTAAGCTTCGCGGTTTTGATGATCGCGACGGTGGCCTGGTCGTTCACGCTGACGCAGTAGCGGTGTGGATGCAAAAACGCTTGATCATTTCCGACCGAGGATAATCCCCATGTTTGGGACCGTTTCTGCATTGCTGTTACTGCTGGTGGTGCCTGGGCCGACCAATACCTTGTTGCTGCGCGCGGGGGTACTGTTTGGTTATGCGGCGTCGTGGCGGCTGGCGTTTATCGAGTGTCTGGCTTACCTGTTGCAGGTCTCGGCGTGGGGCGCGGCATTGCTCTATATCGCGGCTTGGTCGCCGTGGGCGGTGAAAGCCACGCAACTGGCGGCGGCCTGTTACCTGTTGTATGTGTCGTACAGGTTATGGCAACGCAAGAACAGTGTGATCAGCCCGACCCACGACCGGTTCTCCGGCGCGTATTTCTTTTTGCTGACGGTGATGAACCCCAAGGGTTTGCTGATCGTGTCGTTTATCGCACCGATGGATGCCTTCGTCACCTTGCCTGGCTATGCGACCTTCATGACCACGCTGGCAGTGGTCATCGTACCGGTAGGGTCGGCGTGGATCCTGTTCGGCAGCCGGTTCGCCGGAATGCAAACGGTGTGGTTGAGCCCCTTGAAGATCAACCGCGCAACCTCCTTGGCGATCTGCTGTTTCGCCACGCTCATGATGGGGCGGCTGGCTGACTCGCTGCTGCACTAGGACACGGGGCGGCGCCTGGCAAGGAACCATTCCTGTCCAACGGCCACTCACCATTACCTGATTGGCAGGTACCTGCTACTGCCTGGGGCAGATGCGGGAATGATTGGAACGCAAGGAGTCACCATGATTGTTTTGCCTATCCCTATTCTGATGAATCCTTTCTCGTTGCTTGGGGGCGCTTTCAAACGCTCTCAAACCAACGCCGGTGGCTGCTGCAAACCACCGCCACCTGAACCCGCCAAGCCCTGCGGCGGCAATGATCAGTTTGCTGGAAAGAGCCTCAGTATTCAGATGAACATAAAATACTGATCCTCGTGCAAGAAAACGCCCCGACTGGTCGGGGCGTTTTTTATCGCGGCGCGAAGGGGCGACAACTGTCTAGAGTGCGCCAAACACTTTTTTAGCCAGGCTGGTGGCTGCGGCGGCCGGGTTCTTGCGAAGGGTCTCTTCCTGTTGCGCAATCATCTTGAACAAACCGTCCAGCGCCTGTTCGGTCACGTAGTTTTCGACGTTGGCACTTTTGGCATCCACGGCACCAAAGGCTGCCGCCTTGCCAGCCAGGGCGTTGTACTGCTGGGCCACGCCGACCTTGTCGGTGGCGGCCTTGACGATCGGCAGGAACTTGGCGCGGATTTCTTCGCGGCTGCTCTTGTTCAGGTATTGGGTGGCCGAGTCCTGGCCGCCGCTGAGGATGCCCTTGGCGTCGGTGACGCTCATGTTCTTGACGGCATTGACCAGAATCGGCTGGGCCTGGGTCACGGCGGTTTCAGCCGCTTTGTTCATGCTGGTTTCCAGCTGGGTGACCTGATCGCCCAGGCCGAACATTTTCAGTTTGTCGGCCACCTTGCCCAGTTTGCCCGGCAGGCCGATCTTCACTTCGGGGTTGTTGCTGAAACCGCCGGGCACGCCCAGTTGTTTCACGGCAATCTGTGCGCCTTGGGTCAGTGCGTCCTTGAGGCCGCCAGTGGCGTCGCCCTGGGACAGGCTGCCAAGGGACAGTGCCATGGCGTTGGCACCGAGCAGCAGGCCGGCACACAGGGCGGTGAGGCGAAGGGTGTTGCGGAGCATGGGCGCTTCCTTATGTTCGATAAATTCAGTGAGCGACCGCATCAACCCGCAGGCGCAGGGGTTGTGGGTCCTGGCCGTTGAGCTGTACCGCGTGCCGTTGGGTGGTGATGAACAGTAGCTTGCCATCCAGTTCGATGCGAGCGCTCACCGAATAACTGTGGCCGGGTTTGACCTGCGCCGGGTCGTAGTTCAGGTGAAACGGCAGCGGCACCTGGCCTTTGACCGGGCCTTTCTGTTCGGCCAGGGTTACGGCCGGGGCATCCATCAGCGACACATCTTGCAGGCTGACGCTCAAGGTCGCTGTTGGCGGCAAGGCGATGCGTTGCAGGTAGAACACTTCGCCGTCGAGGCTGGCCTTCGGGGAGGGGCTCATGGATTGGCAGGCTCCGAGCAGGGCGGTGAGGCCCAGAAGGATGATCTTTTTCATGGTGTCGCTCCTTATCAGCGGCGCCAGCATCCAACTGGCGCCTTGTTCAATCTAGCGGGTTTCTTCGGCTTCCACCGCAGCTTCGGCCGCGCCATCCACACGGTGCAAGGCCACCTGGCGGATCGACAGGCGAATCTCGGCCGGCAGCACGCGCTTGGCTGCGCCTTCGGCCAGCTCGCCGAGCAGGTCGTGATAGCTCAACTTGCCCGCCTCATCACGGCGCAGCACATCTTGCTCCAGCAAGGTCTGGATGAAATGTCGGAAAAGGCTCTTGTCGAAGAATTCCGGGGCGTTGAGGCCATGCAGAATCGACAGGCGCTGGGCCATGACGGTGCACAGGTCTTCCAGCTCTTCGGCGCTGATGCTGTTCTGGCCGCTGTTGAGCAGCAGCGAGATCGCCATATAGAAGCGTTGCAAGGTCTGGGCGATAGCCTTGGACAGCAGTGTCAGCAGCACGAAGTGTCGCGAACTCGGCGCCGGGCGCAGGTACATATCTTTCTCGAAGCGCAGCAGGCCCTGTTCGACAAATGCTTGCAGCCACTGATCGATGACCGTATCCAGTTCTTCCAGCGACCAGCGAATGAACAGCTCCGATTGCAGGTATGGGTAGAGTGCGTGGGTATAGCGCAGGATCTGTTCGCGGCTCATCCGCGAGCTGCTCTGGAAGAAGCTCGCCAGCAATGCCGGCAGGGCGAAGATGTGCAGCACGTTGTTGCGGTAATAGGTCATCAGGACGGCATTCTGCTCATCCAGGTACAGGATCTTGCCCAAGGCGTCGCTCTGTTCCGACAGCAGGTCCATGTCCTTGACGTGCTTGATCAGCGCCAGGCCATCGCCTTCGGGCAAGGTGGTGTGCGGCGAGTACGGCACGCGGCGCAACAGCGCCAGGTACAGGTCCAGCTGGCGGGCCATGGCCTGCTCATCCAGGGCCAGGCGCGTGGTCGACAAGAGCGCCAGGGCCACCAGGTTCACCGGGTTTACCGCCGCCGCTTCGTTCAAGTGGCGCGCCACCCGTTCGCCGAGGCGGTGGGTGGTTGCGTTGAGCCACGCCGGTTTGTAGTTCGGGCCCAGCTCCTGGGTGCGCCAGTCGGGTTGCTCGGCGTCGAGGAATTGCGCCAGTTTGATCGGCTCGCCGAAGTTGACCGCCACTTGGCCAAAGCGCTGCTTGAGCGCGCCGACCACTTTGAAAATATCGAAGATCGACTCTTTCTTCTTGCTCGCGCCGCGCAATTCACCGAGGTAAGTACGGCCTTCGAGCACGCGCTCATAGCCGATATACACCGGAACGAACACGATCGGCATGCGTGAGGAGCGCAGGAAGCTGCGCAGGGTGATCGCCAGCATCCCGGTTTTCGGCTGCAGCATGCGCCCGGTGCGCGAGCGCCCGCCTTCGACGAAGTACTCCACCGGAAAGCCCTTGGTGAACAGGGTGTGCAGGTATTCGTTGAACACCGAGGTGTACAGCGGGTTGCCTTTGAAGGTGCGGCGCATGAAAAACGCACCGCCACGACGCAGCAGGCTGCCGATGACCGGCATGTTCAGGTTGATACCGGCGGCGATATGCGGCGGGGTCAGGCCGTTCTTGAACAACAGGTAGGACAGCAACAGGTAGTCGATATGGCTGCGGTGGCAGGGCACATAGATCACCTCGTAGCCCTGGGCAACGTTTTGCACGCCTTCGATGTTATTGACCTTGATACCGTCGTAAATCTTGTTCCAGAACCAGCTCAGCACCACTTCCAGAAAGCGGATCGCGGTGTAGGTGTAGTCCGAGGCAATTTCGTTGCCGTAGCGCAGGGCCAGGGCCTTGGACTTTTCCGGGGAGATTTTCTCCCGCTCGGCCTCGTCGGCAATGGCCTGGCGCACCAATGGCATGTTCACCAGGCCTTTGACCAGGTTGCGACGGTGGGACAGGTCGGGGCCGATCACTGCGGTCTTCAGGTTACGAAAGTGCACACGCAGGATGCGTTGGGCCATGCGCACGGTGCGTTCTTGACCTTTATTGTGCTCGATCAATTCACGCAGGTTGATGGGCGCAGAGAATTGCACTCGGGTCTTGCGCCCCAGGATCAGGATGCTCAGCAGCCGGCGCAGGCGCCCGGTGACTGCCCAGCTGTCGGCAAACAGCAATTTCCACGGGCTGGACTCACTCTCGGGGGATTGGCCCCAGAACACGCTGACCGGAATGATTTGTGCATTCTCTTCGGCACGCTCGGTCAGGGTGTTGACCAGGCGGGTCAGCAGCGGCGGCGCGCCGCGTTTGTCCTGGCGGCCAAGCCAGTCCGGCTCCGGCGTCAGGTAGAAGAATGCCGCTGGCTCCATCAGCGGGCCCACCGATACCGGCAGCACCGGGCGCGGCAGGCCGGCCTTGGTGCATTCGGCGTCGACGACGGCCAGTTCGCTGAGGGAGGGCGATTGCAGGACGTAAAACACCGGCCGGCTGCGGTCCAGGTTAAGGGTGAGGGACGACTGGTTGATCGTCTCCGAGCGAACCCAGAGGTATAACAGTCGGCGCAAGGTGCCAAACACCAGACGGCGGAACGGGGAACGGGTCATAGGCGAACTGCGTGAGGTGGAAAAAAACCGAGCGGGCGCTCGGGCGAGTAGTGTGCCGTATTCGCCGAAAATCGGCAAAAAAGCAGCGATGTAAACTTGAGTTGCTCGTTTTTGAGCCTGTCTTATACTCGGCAGTTCAACGCGACTGACTCAACAATAAAAAACGCAGGTGGGAGAAAAACAGATGGCAACGCGCGAGACCGGTAGTGTGAAGTGGTTCAACGATGCAAAGGGCTATGGCTTTATTCAGCGTGAAGACGGCAAGGATGTGTTTGTGCACTACCGCGCCATTCGCGGTGACGGTCATCGTTCCCTTGCCGAAGGCCAACAGGTGGAATACGTCGTGGTGAGCGGCGAGAAGGGCTTGCAGGCGGAGGATGTGGTCGGCCTGTAGGCCGAGCGGCAAGTTTCAAGCTACAAGCTGCAAGCGCTTTGACTTGCAGCTTGTAGCTTTAAGCTGCTTTTAAGCCGTCTTCCAGGTGATCTGCTCTTCACCGTCTGCGCTGATGCGAATCCAGGTGTCAGCACTGTCCTCACCTTCTTCCTCGACCCACGTGCCCGGCGCGCAACGCACTTCCACGTTCAGCGCAGCAAACGCGGCGCGGGCGCAGGCGATGTCGTCTTCCCACGGGGTCTGGTCGCTTTCCAGGTACAGGCTGTTCCATTTGCCGACGGCCTTGGGCAGCCAGGTCACTGGCACGTCGCCGGCCTTGCACTTGTAGGTCTGGCCCTTCTGGACCCACTCGGTGCATGGACCCAGGGCGGCGCCTAGCCAGGCGGCGATGGCCTTGTAATCGACGTCGGCGTCTTTCAGGTAAATCTCAATATCGGGTTGGCGCATGGATGTTCCTCGTTGCGGGATTCGAAAATCCATTCGCGGATGCTTGAAAGTCGGTTATTGAAGCACGAAATAATCGTAGCGCATCGACACGGTGACCAGCAGCGGCTCGGCAGCCTCGATCACCTCGCTGCGGCGCTCGGCGCTGGCCCGCCAGCCATGAGGCGTCATGGCCAGCAGGTTGGCGCGGTCCTTGGGCTCGGCCAGGCTCAGGGTGAATTCCAGGGTTTCGCTGTGCGCCAGGCTCATGCCCTCGGGTACCAGTGCCAGATGCTTGTCGTCGGTGTACTCGCGCACTTCGTCGTACAGGCGCTCGCGCAGTTCCATCAGGTGGCCGCGGGTGGGGCCTACCTTCATCAGGCCGCCGCCAGGGCTGAGCAGGCGCTTGGCCTCCTGCCAGTCCAACGGGCTGAACACGCTGGCGAGGAACTGGCAGCTGGCATCGGCCAACGGCACACGGGCCATGCTGGCGATCAACCAGGTCAGCGCCGGGTTGCGCTTGCAGGCGCGCTTGACCGCTTCCTTGGAGATATCCAGCGCATAGCCGTCGGCCTGGGGCAGGGCGTCGGCGATTTGCGCGGTGTAGTAACCCTCGCCGCAACCGATGTCGACCCAACGCTGTGGCGCACGCTCGGCAGCCAGTTCCGCCAGGCGTCTGGCCACCGGCGCGTAGTGCCCGGCGTTGAGGAAGTCACGTCGCGCCTCGACCATGGCCAGGTTGTCGCCCGGGTCACGGCTGTTCTTGTGCTGCACCGGCAACAGGTTCAGGTAACCCTGGCGCGCGCGGTCGAAACGATGCCCGGCCGGGCACGCCACGCCATTGTCCACCGCGTTGAGCGGGGCGTTGCAAATGGGGCAGGCGAGCATCAGGCGAGCAACTTGATCAGAGTCTGGTAATAGATTTCGGTCAGCACATCGAGGTCGCTGGCGAGGATGCGCTCATTGACCTGATGGATCGTCGCGTTGACCGGGCCCAGCTCGACCACTTGGGTGCCGAGGGTGGCGATGAAACGCCCATCCGAGGTCCCGCCGCTGGTGGAGGCCTGGGTTTCGCGGCCGGTAATCGCCTTGATGCTGGCGGAGACGGCATCGAGCAAGGCGCCGGGTTCGGTAAGGAACGGCAGCCCCGACAGCGCCCACTCCACGTGCCAGTCCAGGCCATGTTTGTCGAGAATCGCCGCAACGCGCTGTTGCAGGCCTTCAACGGTGGACTCGGTGGAGAAGCGGAAGTTGAACACGGCCTTCAGGTCACCGGGGATCACGTTGGTGGCACCGGTGCCGGCATTGAGGTTGGAGATCTGGAAGCTGGTCGGCGGGAAGAACGCATTGCCGTCGTCCCAATGTTCGGCGGCCAGTTCCGCCAGGGCCGGCGCGGCCAGGTGGATCGGGTTCTTCGCCAGGTGCGGGTAGGCGACGTGGCCTTGTACGCCACGCACCGTCAGGGTGGCGCCGAGGGAGCCGCGGCGGCCGTTCTTGACCACATCGCCCACCAGGGTGGTGCTCGACGGTTCGCCGACAATGCACCAGTCCAGGCGCTCCTGGCGCGCGGCCAGGCGTTCGATCACGGCCTTGGTGCCGTGGTGCGCCGGGCCTTCTTCATCGCTGGTGATCAGGAAGGCGACCGAGCCCTTGTGGTCGGGGTAGTCGCTGACGAAGCGCTCCGCCGCCACCAGCATCGCGGCCAGGCTACCTTTCATGTCTGCCGCGCCACGCCCGCAGAGCATGCCGTTTTCGTCGATCAGGGCGTCGAACGGGTCGTTCTGCCAGGCTTGCACCGGGCCGGTGGGGACCACGTCGGTGTGGCCGGCAAAGCACAGCACCGGGCCGTCATGCTTGCCGTGGGTGGCCCAGAAGTTGTCCACGTCTTCGATGCGCATCGGCTCCAGCGCAAAACCAGCGTCGCCCAGGCGCTGCATCATCAGCTTCTGGCAGTCGGCATCGATCGGCGTGACCGAGGGGCGACGGATCAGGTCGATGGCAAGTTGAAGGGTCGGCGAAAGGTCGGCATGGGCCGTCATGGGGAAACTCCGAAAATCAAGGCGGCGACGTTCTAATTGACTGCAGGAGCGAGCTTGCTCGCGAAAAACGCAAGAGCACCGCGTTCATTCAGGATGTTCGCGTGATCGTTGACGATTTTCGCGAGCAAGCTCACTCCTACAGTCGTCGGGTGCAAGGCTTGCAAAACGGCCGTTATCTTATAGCAAAACGGCGGCCAGAGGCCGCCGTTTAGTGCGTTGCGCAAGTTTTTACACGGCGGTGACCGGCTCTGCCTTCGGTGCCGGTTTCGGCAGCGACGACAGGAACGCCATGATCAACGCCGCCACATACGGCAGTGATTGCACCAGCAGCATCACCACCCAGAAGCGCATGTCATTGCTCGGCAGGCCCTGCACCAGGTAGATCCCCAGTGCCGCGCCCCACAACAGCAGCATGATGAACATTTCTTCGCGGGCTTCGGAAATGGCTACCCAGAAGCCGTGGTTATCCGCGTTTTTCGGTGTACGAAAGAACGGAATACTGGTGGTGAAGAAGCCATACAGCACCGCCTTGGCGATGGTGTGGGACAACGCCAGGCCTGCCAGTGCCGCGCAGAACGCATCCTTAAGGTTCACGCCTACCGCACGACGGTAGAGGAAGATGATCTTGCCGACCTTGAACACAAACAGCGCCAACGGCGGGATTGCGAAGATCAACAGCGGCGGATCGACCCGCGTCGGGACGATGATCATCGCCGCCGACCACAACAGCGCGCCGACGGTGAAGAAGATGTTCATGCCGTCAGCCACCCACGGCAACCAGCCCGCCAGGAAGTGGTAGCGCTGGCCACGGGTCAGCTCGGTGTCCTTGCCGCGCAGCAGGCTGGCGGTGTGCCGCTTGATGATCTGGATGGCGCCGTAGGCCCAGCGGAAACGCTGTTTCTTGAAGTCGATAAAGGTATCCGGCATCAGGCCTTTGCCGTAGCTGTCGTGGTAATACGCCGCCGACAGGCCTTTCTCGAATACGCGCAGGCCCAATTCGGCGTCTTCACAGATGCACCAGTCGGCCCAGCCGAGTTCCTCGAGGACCGAGCGGCGGGTCATGGTCATGGTGCCGTGCTGGATGATCGCGTCGCGGTCGTTGCGGGTGACCATGCCGATATGGAAGAAACCTTTGTATTCGGCGTAGCAGAGCTTCTTGAAGGTGCTTTCGTTCTGGTCGCGGTAATCCTGCGGCGACTGCACCACAGCGATTTTCGGGTCGGCGAAGTGCGGCACCATGTGCTTGAGCCAGTTCGGTGACACGCAGTAGTCCGAGTCGATCACCGCGATCACTTCGGCATCCTTGGCGGTATGCGGGATCAGGTAGTTCAGCGCGCCGCCCTTGAAACCGGCCAGGGGCGCGACGTGGAAGAACTTGAAGCGCGGGCCCAGGGTTTCGCAGTAGTCGCGCACCGGTTCCCAAACGGCAGGGTCCTTGGTGTTGTTGTCGATGATCAGGACTTCGTAGTCCGGGTAATCGAGGGCGGCCAGGGCATCGAGGGTCTGTTTGACCATTTCCGGCGGCTCGTTGTAGCACGGCACGTGGATCGACACTTTCGGGCGGTAGTCCGAATCCCCTACCACGGGCAGAAATTCACGCCGACGTTTGTGGGTCCACACCGCTTCCGCCAGTTCGTGGGCCTCGGTCAGCAGCACGATAAACACGCCCAGGGCGCCGAGAGCCAAGAGAATGCCCACGGTGACACTGAACCAGGTGCTGTATTGCTGGCTGTAGTCGTAGCCGATCCATACCAGCACCGAACCGCACAGGAACGCGATAAAGGTCAGGAAGGTACGGCCGCGCTGTCGCAAGGCCGAGCCGTCGATCATCAGCAGGGTCAGCGACAGCAGCGCGAGCACCACCGAACCGATGGCCAGCACGCGCCATTGCGGGATCGCGACCACCGGTCCTTCAAAGTTGAATTTCTGCTGGCGCGCGGCGTTGAACACGCCCCAATAGGCGCCTGCCGAGCCTTCATCGCTGACTTTCCATGGCTGGTCGAAGGCCTCGATCACAAAGTAGTTGAAACCCTGGCGATTGAGCTTGTTCACCAATGTGCGCAGGTAAATCGCCTGGTCCGCCGGGGACGATTCATTGCCACCGCGCATGCGGCCGTTACTTGGCCAGCCCACTTCCGACAGCAGCAGCGGCTTTTTCGGGAACATTTTCTTCAGGTCCCTGGCGCGGTCGAGTACGTACTGGCCGGCCTTGTCCATCGGAATGTATTCCCAGAACGGCAGGATGTGCGCGGCGATCAGATCGACGTGCTTGGCCAGTTGCGGGTTCTTTTCCCAGATGTGCCATTGCTCGGAGGTGGTCACCGGCACTTTCACGGCGGCGCGTACCCGGTCGAGCAGCACGATCAGTGCTTCAGGGGTGATTTCTTTACGAAACAACGCTTCGTTACCCACCACCACCCGCACGACGCTGCGCGAAGTGTTGGCAATCTCGATGGCGCGCTGGATCTCGCGTTCGTTGCGTTCCAGGTCCGGGCTGATCCAGATGCCCAGGGTCACTCGCAGGCCGAACTCTTCCGCCAGCTTGGGAATGTCCTGCAGGGTGCCGTCGACGGAGTAGGTACGGATGTTGTCCGTCAGCTTGCTCATGATCGCAAGGTCCTGACGCATCTGCTCGTCGGTGGGGTACTGGTCTTTTTGCGGGTACTGGCCTTGCTGGAACGGCGAGTAAGAGAAACCGGAGATCTGCTCAGGCCAGTTGGGAGCGCTGACCGGGCGGTTGATCAGCGCCCAGAAGCCGGTGAACAGCGCGGCAATTGCCAGCACCACCACCAGGTTGAGTCCAAATTTACGCGATGCCATGGTTATGTCGGGTTCCAAAAGGTGTGGAACGAAAAGAGGTGCCGGCCTGCGCCGAACGGCGCGCATCCTACACCGGCCTTCCTCTAAGCGTATAGCAGACAGAGAAAAGCCGGACGTTAGTCAGCGAAAGGACATCTAAGTTCTTTACTTGTAGCTTGTAGCTTAAAACTTGTCGCTGCGTAGCCCTATAATGCGCGCCGGTTTTTGGGGTAATGGTCATGAGTACAGAAGATCCACGGTTTGCAGGCGTCGCCCGCTTGTATGGCATTGAAGGCCTGGAACGCTTGAAAGCGGCCCATGTGGCAATCGTCGGCGTCGGCGGCGTCGGCTCCTGGGCAGCCGAAGCCATGGCCCGGTGCGGGGTGGGCGAGATTTCGCTGTTCGACCTGGACGACGTTTGCGTCAGCAACAGCAACCGCCAGTTGCACGCTCTGGACAGCACCGTTGGCAGACCCAAGGTCGAAGTGATGGCAGAGCGCCTGCGCGCTATCAACCCGGCGTGCACCGTGCATGCGGTGGCGGACTTCGTCACCCGCGACACCATGGCCGAGTACATCACTCCTGACATCGACTGCGTGATCGACTGCATCGATGCGGTCAACGCCAAGGCCGCCCTGATTGCCTGGTGCAAACGTCGCAAGATCCAGATCATTACCACCGGCGGCGCTGGCGGGCAGATTGACCCGACGTTGATCCAAGTGTGCGACCTGAACCGCACCTTCAACGACCCGCTGGCTTCGAAGGTGCGCTCTACCTTGCGCCGCGACTATGGTTTCTCGCGTACCGTGACCCGCCACTACAGCGTGCCGTGCGTGTTTTCCAGCGAGCAACTGCGCTATCCCAAGCCGGACGGCAGCATTTGTTTGCAGAAGAGCTTTGTCGGTGACGGGGTGAAGCTGGACTGCGCCGGCGGGTTTGGCGCGGTGATGATGGTCACGGCCACCTTCGGCATGGTGGCGGCGACCAAGGCGGTGGACAAGATTGTGGCCGGGGTGCGTAGGCCTTCGGAGCGGGTCAAACCCACTGAATGATTACTGCCTGATATGGATCGAAATGTGGGAGCGGGCTTGTTCGCGAAAGCAGAGTGTCAGTCGCTGCATCATTGACTGATCCAGCGCATTCGCGAGCAAGCCAGCTCCCACATTTAGTTTTGTGTATGGCTGAGTTCGCGCATGCGCTGCAACACTGCATTCAAACCATTGCTGCGCGACGGCGACAACTGTCGCGACAGGCCTAGTTGCGCAAACCAATCCGGCAAATCAACCGCCTGCAACTCAGCCGCCGACAAGCCATTGACCCGCGCCAGCAGCAACGACACCAAACCACGAATCATCCGCGCATCGCTGCTGGCGGCAAATTGCCAATGGCCTTCCTGCAAGCGCCCCACCAGCCACACCAGGCTTTCACAACCTTGCACCAGGTTGGCGTCGACCTTATCTTCAGTCGCCAACGCAGGCAGGCGCTCGCCCCACTGCATCAGCATTCGCGCGCGCTGCTCCCAACTGCCGACGGCCTGAAAAGCCTCGAGCGCGGCCACCGCTTCCGCCGGCAGGCTCATCGCAGCATCTCCAGCGCCTGGTCCAGCGCTTCGAAGAAGCGTTCCAGGTCGTCGGAGTCGTTGTACAGCGCCAGGGATACCCGGATCGCGCCCGACAAGTGCATCGCCTTGAGCAGCGGCATTGCGCAGTGGTGCCCGGCACGCACGGCAATGCCTTGCTCGGTCAGCAGGTGTGCAAGGTCGGCGTTGTGCACGCCGTCCACCACGAAGCTGACCAGCGCCACCTGCGGCGAGCCCAGCACGCGCACGCCGTTGCGTGCTTTCAAACCGCGCAACAGGTAGTCATGCAGGGCGGCTTCGTGGGCGATCACCGCCGGTTGATCCAGCGAGCCCAGGTAATCCAGGGTTGCCCCGAGGCCGATCACGCTGGCGATCGGCGGAGTACCGGCTTCGAAACCGAGAGGCGCGGGGCGAAAGCTGGCACTTTGGTAGTCCGCCTGCTGCACCATTTCGCCACCGAACTGCCAGTGGCGCAGGTGATGCAAGGCGTCGTGGCGGCCGTAGAGCACGCCGACGCCGTCCGGGCCGTAGAGCTTGTGGCTGGAAAAGACATAGAAATCACAGCCCAGGGCCTGCACGTCGTGGCGGCCATGGACGATGCCCTGGGCGCCGTCCACCACGGTCAGGGCGCCGTGTGCCTGAGCCAGCGCGCGCAATGCCTGCAGGGGCTGCCAGGCGCCCAGCACGTTGGACAGCTGGCTCACCGCCAGCAACCGCGTGCGTGGGCCGATCAATTCGGCGGCGGCTTGCAGGTCAATCACGCCGTCATCACCCAGCGGCAATACCACCAGCGTGAGTGCTCGACGTTTGGCCAGTTGCTGCCAGGGCAGCAGGTTGGCGTGGTGTTCCAGGGCGCTGATGACAATCTCATCGCCCGCATTGAATAAGTGCTCAAGGCCATAGGCCAGGAGGTTCAGCGCAGAGGTTGCGCCGTGGGTAAACACGATTTGCCCGCTGTCACCTGCGTTCAACCACTGTGCAACCTTGCTGCGACTGTCTTCAAAGGCCTGGGTCGCGTGCGCCCCCGGCAGATGTTGGGCACGGTGCACATTGGCGGCGCCATTGGCGTAGTAATGGCTGATTGCGTCCAGCAGGGCTTGAGGTTTTTGCGTGGTGGCGGCGCTGTCCAGATAGGTCTGGTCTTGCCGTTGCAGCGTGGCGATGGCCGGAAAGTCGGCGCGCCAGAGGGAGGGCACAAGCATGTGATCAATACTCGTATAAGCGGGCCGTGCCCCGAAAGACACGGCCCGCCAGTGGCATCGAGTGGCTGCTTAGTTGTGAGCGTGCAGCGCTTCGTTCAGTTCGACGGCCGATTTGTGGGTTTTGCATTCCACGGCACCGGTCTCGGAGTTACGGCGGAACAGCAGGTCCGCCTGGCCGGCCAGTTCGCGCGCCTTTACCACTTTGACCAGTTGGTTCTGCTCGTCCAGCAGTGCAACCTTGGTGCCGGCGGTGACGTACAGGCCCGATTCCACGGTGTTGCGGTCGCCCAACGGGATACCGATACCGGCGTTGGCGCCGATCAGGCAGCCTTCGCCGACCTTGATCACGATGTTGCCGCCGCCCGACAGAGTGCCCATGGTGGAGCAACCGCCACCCAGGTCCGAGCCCTTGCCGACGAACACGCCCGCCGAGACGCGGCCTTCGATCATGCCCGGGCCTTCGGTGCCAGCGTTGAAGTTGACGAAGCCTTCGTGCATCACAGTGGTGCCTTCGCCCACATACGCACCCAGGCGCAGACGCGCGGCGTCAGCGATACGCACACCGGCGGGGACTACGTAGTCGGTCATTTTCGGGAATTTGTCCACCGAGAACACTTCCAGTAGCTCGCCACGCAGACGCGCTTCCAGTTGGCGTTCGGCCAGTTCCGCGATGTCGATCGCGCCCTGGCTGGTCCAGGCCACGTTCGGCAGTTGCGGGAACACACCGGCCAGGTTCAGGCCGTGGGGCTTGACCAGGCGATGGGACAGCAGGTGCAGCTTGAGGTAGGCCTCGGGGGTGGAGGTCAGGGCCGCGTCTTCGGCCAGCAGGGTGGCGACCAGCGGCGTGTGGCTTTCTGCCAGACGGCTCAGCAGGGCGGCCTGAGCTGTGTCGACGCCTTTGAGGGCGTCAGCCAGTTGCAGGGCCTGGGTGACGGTGAAGGTGATGGCCTGATTGCCCTCGGTGTAACCGAGGATCGGCGCGATGGCTGCGACGATTTCAGCCGACGGGTTAAGCAACGGTTGTGCGTAAAACACTTCCAGCCAAGCACCTTGGCGGTTCTGAGTGCCGACGCCGAAGCCCAGGCTGAACAGGGAATGGGACATGCTGTTACCTCTACAAAAATGGAATGGCTGGCCTACTTGAGGGCCGCCGAATAACTATCTGGCTTGAAGCCAATCAGGGTTCTGTCACCGAGATCGAGCACTGGGCGCTTGATCATCGACGGTTGTGCGAGCATCAATTCAATGGCTTTCGACTGATCGAGATCGGCTTTGCGTTCGTCTTCGAGTTTGCGAAAGGTGGTGCCCGCACGGTTCAACACCACCTGCCAACCGTGCTCGTTGCACCATTGGGTCAAGTGTTCGCGGTCGATACCGGCTGTTTTGTAGTCGTGGAACTCATAGCTCAGCGCGTGCTCATCGAGCCAGGTGCGCGCTTTCTTCATGGTGTCGCAGGCTTTGATGCCGAAAAGGTGCAACGTTTTGCTTGAAGCGGTCAAGGAATTGCCCCCCTTTGGGCTGATGAAAGTGAAAAGGTCACGGATTATGCCACGCCCAGCGGTTTTGGGTGCCGCTTGTCAACCGCGCCTGCACCCGCGTGCGACGTTTGTGCAAAAGCCTTCGCGCAGCATAGGCAGCTAATATGGCACTTCAACGGCGATGTGTTGCCTGATGTGTGTCGTTGCAAGTCGATTGTCCGGGAACCCCGCGTTATGCAAACCGCCTACACCGTTCTTATCCTGCTGATGCTGGTCAGTGTTTCGCGTCTGGTCGGGCGTGTCATTCCGCTACCCTTGCCGTTGGTGCAGATCGCTGCCGGTGCCCTGCTGGCCTGGCCGACGCTGGGGTTGCATGTGGCACTGGACCCGGAGCTGTTCCTGTTTCTGTTCCTGCCGCCGTTGCTGTTTTCCGATGGCTGGCGCATGCCCAAGCGTGAGTTGTGGCGCCTGCGCGGGCCGATCCTGACGCTGGCCGTGGGGTTGGTGCTGTTTACTGTGGTGGGAGCCGGTTACTTCATTCATTGGATACTGCCTACGATTCCGCTGTCGGTAGCCTTCGCCCTGGCAGCCGTGTTGTCGCCGACGGATGCCGTGGCGGTGTCGGCCATTTCCCAGAACCGCTTGCCCACGCCACTGATGCACATGCTCCAGGGCGAGGCCTTGATGAATGATGCGTCGGGCCTGGTGACGTTCAAGTTCGCCTTGGCCGCGGCGTTGACGGGCGTGTTTTCCCTGGCCGATGCAGGCCTGACCTTTGTGCTGGTGGCCGTCGGTGGCCTGGCGGTTGGGGTGGCATTAAGTTGGTTGGTCGGTCGCTTGCGTGCCTGGATGATCGCTCGGGGCTGGGACGACCCGGCAACGCATGTGGTGTTTATGTTGCTGTTGCCGTTTGCTGCCTATGTATTGGCTGAGCGCCTGGGCGCATCGGGCATTCTCTCGGCCGTCGCGGCGGGCATGATGCAAAGCTGGCTCGACCTGCTGCCACGCCAGACCAGTACGCGCCTGCTCAACCGCAGCGTCTGGTCGTTGCTGGAGTTTGCCTTCAATGGCTTGATCTTCCTGCTGCTGGGCCTGCAACTGCCGGACATTATCAAGGCGGTGGTCAGCCATGAGTCGACGCTGTGGCCGACCCTGCTGTATCGCTGCCTGGACGTGATTGCGATTTTCCTGGTGCTGGTGGTGCTGCGTTTTATCTGGGTACAGAGCATCTGGAGGCTGTCGGGGTTATTGCGCCGCCTGCGTGGGAAAAGCGAGCTGACGCTGGTACCCACCGCCCGGTCCTGCTGGCTGTTGACGGTCGGCGGGGTGCGCGGTGCGGTGACGTTGGCGGGTGTGATGTCGGTGCCTTTGTGGCTGGCGCCGGGCAAAGACTTCCCCGAGCGCGATCTGCTGATCTTTATTGCGGCCGGGGTGATCCTGCTTTCACTGATCGCCGCCTGCATCGCCTTGCCACTGTTGTTGCGTGGCATCGAAAAGAGCCCTGATGAGAAGCGTCACAATGAAGTGCGTGAAGCGTGGAAAAAGACTGCGGTGGCCGCCATCCATGCCTTGGAGACCGACGAGCCCGCGGGGGGCGACACCCAGGATGCGGCCCAGGCCGCATTGGCCGCTGAGCTCAAGGCGCGGTTGATGTCGGAGTATCGCCATCAGCTTGATGTGTTCAACGACTCGGCCGAAGCCCAGGCACTGGCACGGCAGATGGACCTGCTTGAGCGCAAATTACGCCTCAAGGCCCTGCGCGCGCAGCGGTTGGAGTTGTACAGCCTGAGCCGTCATCACCAGATTGGTGATGACGTGTTGCGAGAGGTATTGGCAGAACTGGACATGAGCGAGGCGAACCTGGGGACGTTGACCCCTGGATAGCCTGCGGCTTCTGGTCATTGCGCCGACTTGGAATCATCGCTTTGAAAGCGTCCGGGAGTGTAAAGCTTGCGGATGATTTTCTTGTCTGCGTCTGATAAGGAATCATTGGTCGCAACCCCTCTATTATCTGTAGTTGCGCTGGGGTCGATGGGATAGTGCATCACGGATTTTTTATCGTAGGCCGTGATGAGCAGACCGTCTCCGGTCAGGAGTTTGAACAGGTTGTGGTAAACGTATTCTTGGTCCCAGTTGTTGTTTTGCTTGGCGGCTGTGGATACAGCCTCCTCGTTCCAATTGATGTCGTGCTCTGGATGTTGATGTTCATGTTCAAGTCCCAGTGCATGCCCGATCTCATGCAAGGCTATCCGACGAAACTCTTTTGAGTTGTCGTTCCTGTCCAAATGCATCGTGGGCTCACCTTGGGGCACGTCTTTCGCGTCGGTACCCAACATGGACCAGTTGCCTTTCAGTCCTTCGTCATCGGAGATGCGAATGTCACCCTCTTTGCCATGGGTAATTTGAAAGCGAAGCGCGGGGGTGTGATGAGCCCACTCCCTGAGCGCATCGATTACCAGCGCATTGCTTTTCGCATCTCTCAAATCCAGTGCAACGGTGATGACGCCGTCGGGCCATCGTTTGTTGGTCTCGGCAACGCCTCTTTTTTTCGTTCGACGCGCGCTGGCGCTGCATTGCCGTCGTCGTGAGTGGGCGCGGGAGGGGTGAACGATGTCGGGATGGTGATGTTCATTGACTCGACTCCTGAAATAGGTTTCAGGTGGTGGTGATCGTCGAGTAAAGAGTTCCTTGTTCTGATCAACAAACGGGCCCGCACTGCATTGCACAGTGCGGGTGTCGAAGTGCTTATTTGTGGCGCTGGATAAAGTCCCTGATTCGCTCAGCCGCTTCCACGCACTCTGCCAGCGGCGCAACCAGCGCCAGGCGCACGCGCCCGGCACCCGGGTTGAAACCATCCACTTCCCGCGACAGGTACGAGCCCGGCACCACGGTCACGTGTTCTTCCACGTACAAGTCCCGGCAGAACGCCGCGTCGTCGCCATTCACATTGGGCCACAGGTAGAACCCGCCGTCGGGGTGTTGCACATCCAGCACCGGCTTGAGGATCGCCAGCACCGCGTCGAATTTCTCGCGGTACAGGTCACGGTTGGCCAGTACATGGGCTTCGTCCTGCCAGGCGGCGATGCTGGCCAGCTGGGTTTGTACCGGCATCGCGCAACCGTGATAGGTGCGGTACAGCAGGAAGGCCTTGAGGATCTCGGCGTCGCCGGCTACGAACCCGGAGCGCAGGCCCGGCAGGTTGGAGCGCTTGGACAGGCTGTGGAACACCACGCAGCGCTTGAAGTCCTGGCGACCCAGTTCGACGCAGGCGCTCAGTAGGCCTGGCGGCGGGGTTTGCTCGTCGAAGTACAGCTCGCTGTAGCACTCGTCGGCGGCGATCACGAAGTCGTATTCGTCGGCCAGGGCAATGAGTTTTTTCAGGGTTTCGACCGGGATCAGCGCGCCGGTCGGGTTGCCGGGGGAACACAGGAACAGGATCTGGCAGCGTTTCCAGATGTCTGGCGTCACGGCGTCGAAATCCGGGTTGAAGCCATTGGCGTCCAGGCAGGGCAGGTAGTGCGGTTTGGCCCCGGCCAGGAGCGCGGCGCCTTCGTAGATCTGGTAGAACGGGTTCGGGCTCACCACCAGCGCGTCGTCGCCACGGTTGACCACGGTCTGGGTGAAGGCGAACAGTGCTTCGCGGGTGCCGTTGACCGGCAGGATGTTGCGCGCCGGGTCCAGCCAGTCCTTGGGCACGTTGAAGCGGCGTTCGCACCAGGCACCAATGGCCTCGCGCAGTGCAGGAATGCCCAGGGTGGTGGGGTACACCGCCATCTGGTCGAGGTTGTTGCTCAGGGCCTCGGCCACGAACGTCGGGGATGTGTGCTTGGGCTCGCCGATGGACAGTGCAATCGGGCGCTTGTCCGGGGTCGGCGTGACGCTGCCCAGCAGGGCGCGCAATTTCTCGAACGGGTAGGGCTGCAGTTGGTTCAGGGCGTTGTTCATAAGGGCCTCGATCAGGATGAGGACGGCTTTTTGTGGGAGCTGGCTTGCCTGCGATGCGGGCACTCGGTGTATCAGCCATACCGAGTCGATGCCATCGCAGGCAAGCCAGCTCCCACAGGACCGTGCCCACTGGGACGTTAAATTAATTCAAATGGTCAGTCTGGTCAGTTCGACGCCCGGTTCCTGGGGCACGCTCAGCTGCTGCACGATCGCCGCCTGCAGGCGCAGGCACAGTTCCGGGTCGGACAGCGGCTGGTTATCGGCATCGGTGATGAAAAACACGTCTTCCACCCGCTCGCCGAGGGTCGCAATCTTGGCGTTCTGCAACGACAGGTCGAATTCCAGGAAGATCCCGCCGATGCGGGCCAGCAGGCCCGGGCGATCCGGGGCGCTGAGTTCCAGCACCGTGACCGGGCGCTGCGCATCGTTGGAGATGGTGACCTGCGGTGCAAAGGCAAAATGCTTGAGCTGGCGCGGCACTCGACGTTGGATGATGGTCGGGTAGTCGTCCGGGTTGCGCAGGGCTTCATTCAGGCCGTCGCGGATCTTTTTCACCCGCGCCGGGTTATCGCCGATGGACTCGCCTTCGGTGTCGAGCACGATGTAGGTGTCGAGGGTGAACTGGCTGCTGGAGGTGATGACCCGAGCGTCATGAATGTTCAGGTTGAGCTGGTCCATGGCTGCCACGGTCACCGCGAAGAAGTCGTGCTGGTCGGGTGCGTAGATGAAGATCTGCGTGCCGCCTTCGAACTCGCGCTGGGTGGTTTCCTTGATCAGCACCAGTGGGCCGCCGTCGGCGGGCTGCTGCAGGATCGCATCGGTGTGCCAGGCCACATCACCGGCGGTGTGGCGCAGGAAGTAGTCGTCACCCAGTTGCGACCACAGTTGCTCGACGTCATCCGGGTCGTTGCCGCCGCGTACCAGGATATCCAGGGCTGCGCTTTGGGTACGGCGGATCTGCTCTTCGCGGTCCACCGGGTTCTCCAGGCCGCGGCGCAGGGCGCGCTTGGTCTCGGTGTACAGCTGGCGCAACAGGCTCGCGCGCCAGGAGTTCCACAAGGTGGGGTTGGTGGCGTTGATGTCGGAGACGGTCAGCACGTACAGGTAGTCGAGGCGGGTTTCATCGCCGACGATCTGCGCGAAGTCGTGGATCACCTGCGGGTCGGACAAGTCCTTGCGCTGGGCGGTGGTCGACATCACCAGGTGGTTCTGCACCAGCCAGACGATCAGGCGGCTGTCCCACTGCGGCAACTGGTGGCGCTGGCAGAACGCCTCGGCGTCGACCGCGCCGACCTCCGAGTGGTCGCCATGCCGGCCCTTGCCGATATCGTGGTAAAGCCCGGCCAGGTAAATCAGCTCGGGCTTGGGTAGCTTGGCCATCAGCTTACTGGCCAGCGGGAATTTCTCTGATACCTGGGTGTATTGCAATTTGCGCAGGTGCTTGATCAGGTTCAGGGTGTGGGCGTCCACGGTATAGATGTGGAACAGGTCATGTTGCATCTGCCCGACGATAAAGCCGAATTCCGGCAAATAGCGCCCGAGAATGCCGTAGCGGTTCATGCGGCGCAGGTTGCGGTGGATACCGATCTTGCACTTGAACAGCTCGATGAACAGGCTGGTGTTGCGGATATCGTTGCGAAAGTCGTCGTCGATCAGATGACGGTTTTCCCGCAGCAGGCGGATGGTGTCGGCGCGGACGCCCTTGATTTCCGGCTGCTGGGCCATCAGTACGAAGATTTCCAGCATGGCGAACGGCGTGCGGTGGAACACATGGTCGCTGCGCGCTTCGATATAGCCGTCGTGCAGCTGAAAGCGCGCATTGATCGGCTGCGGCGGCGCCTCGTCTTCAGGGGCCAGGATCACCTCTTCGAAGTGCTGGATGATCAGGTCGCTGAGCTGGGCAATGCTCATGACCACCCGGTAGTACTGCTGCATGAAGCTTTCGATGCTGGTCTTCGCGTCTTCGCCTTCAAAGCCCAGCAGGGTGGCGATGGAGCGCTGGTGATCGAACAGCAGGCGGTCTTCGGAGCGACCCGCCAGCATGTGCAGGGCGTAGCGCACTTTCCACAGGAACTCCTGGGAGGAGGCGAGCAGGGCGTTTTCGCTCTCCACCAAAAAACCTTCGCCGGCCAGGGCCCGCAGGTTCAGGGTGCCGTACTGGCGACGGGCGACCCACAAGATCGTCTGGATATCGCGCAGCCCGCCCGGCGAGCCTTTGACGTTGGGCTCCAGGTTGTATTCGGTGTCGTTGTATTTGTGGTGACGGGCCTTCTGCTCGGCGCGCTTGGCCAGGAAAAAGTCTTTGCTCGGCCACATGTGAGCGGTGCTGGTGACTTCCAGCATGCGTTGGCGCAGGCGCTCGGGGCCGGCAATGGTGCGGCTTTCCATCAGGTTGGTGATGACGGTCAGGTCGGCGCGGGCTTCTTCGGCGCATTCGTCCACCGAGCGCACGCTTTGGCCGACTTCCAGGCCAATGTCCCACAGCAGCGTGAGAAAACGCTCAATGGAATCGCGAAAGATCTCATGATCGGCACTGTCCAGCAGGATCAGCAGGTCGATGTCGGAGTAGGGATGCAGTTCGCCGCGACCGTAGCCGCCGACGGCCACCAGGGCGATATCGGCGTCTTCGCTCCAGTTGAACTGTTCCCAGGCCTTTTGCAGGATGTTATCGACGAACCAGGCGCGGTCCTCGATCAGCCGGCGGATGTCCCGGCCGCTGCGAAAGCGCGCATCGAGCACTTCGCGGGCCTGGCGGATCGCCTTCTTGAAAGCGGCGATGGGGCTCGCCTTCAGGGCCAGTTCGGCCTGGAACTGGCCACGGTCGAAGAGTTCGGGGTCCACCTGGGGCATCGATCGGCTTTCCTTCTATCTATCAGTCAGTCACAACACGCTGTGGGAAAACCTGGCAAATCTTCAGGCCGAAACGCGTGGGATCGTGTCGTCGGCGCGCAGGGTGAAGATCTCGTAGCCTGTTTCGGTGACCAGCAGGGTGTGTTCCCACTGGGCCGAGAGCTTGCGGTCCTTGGTGATGGCGGTCCAGCCGTCGCCCAGCACCTTGGTGTCAGCCTTGCCCTGATTGATCATCGGCTCGATGGTGAAGGTCATGCCTGCCTTGAGCTCCATACCGGTGCCGGCGCGGCCGTAGTGCAGGATCTGCGGTTCTTCATGAAACACCGTGCCGATGCCATGGCCGCAGAATTCGCGTACCACCGAAAAGCCGTTCTTTTCGGCGTGCTTCTGGATCACTTCACCGATATCGCCCAGGCGGCAGCCGGGCTTGACGATTTCGATGGCCTTGTACATGCATTCCTGGGTGACCTGGGACAGGCGCTCTGCCCAGACCGGCACGGTACCGACATGGAACATGCGGCTGGTGTCGCCGAAGTAGCGGTCCTTGATCACGGTGACGTCGATGTTCAGGGTGTCGCCGTCCTTCAACGGCTTGTCGCCCGGAATCCCGTGGCAGACCACGTGGTTGACCGAGGTGCAGATCGACTTGGGAAAGCCTTTGTAGTTCAGCGGCGCAGGGATAGCCTTTTGCACATTGACTATATAGTCGTGGCAGATCTGGTTCAGTTCTTCGGTGGTGACGCCGGGCTTGACGTGTTCGGCAATCATCTCCAGCACGTCGGCGGCCAGTTTGCCGGCAATGCGCATGCCGGCGATGTCTTCGGCGGTTTTCAAACTAACGGTCATACAGGCTCTCTCTAGCGCGACGCGCTGAAATCAATACGGTTTACGGGCGTGCGATAAAAGGTTGCGCAATTCGCACAAGCGCCAAAAAACGCGATTCTAACAGACGCGGGCAGCAAACCATGAGCCCCTGACGATCGCTTCTCTCTATGAGATGGGGTTATATCCGCGCTATTCAACGGCTTGCGTAGAAGTCGCGCAGGCAAAATGTGATTGCAGGTTTCGTTTTCGCCCTTCGTGTGGTATAAAATGCGCCGCTTTCCGGGGATACCCCGTAAAGCTTAAATCCACACACGTGTCGACACGATGACCTGGGTGCCGGAGGCCTTGATGCCGCTGGTTGGTCATTGGGATACGTGGAGGCCAAACCCGACTTATTAAGGAACTATCATGTCCCAAGTCAACATGCGCGATATGCTGAAGGCCGGTGTGCACTTCGGTCACCAGACCCGTTACTGGAACCCGAAAATGGGTAAATACATTTTCGGCGCGCGTAACAAGATCCACATCATCAACCTTGAAAAAACCCTGCCGATGTTCAACGAAGCGCTGACTTTCGTAGAACGCCTGGCCCAGGGCAAAAACAAGATTCTGTTCGTCGGCACCAAGCGTTCCGCTGGCAAGATCGTAGCTGAAGAAGCTGCACGTTGCGGTTCGCCGTACGTCGATCACCGCTGGTTGGGCGGCATGCTGACCAACTTCAAAACCATCCGTGCTTCCATCAAGCGTCTGCGTGACCTTGAAGTGCAGGCCGAAGACGGTACGTTCGCCAAGCTGACCAAGAAAGAAGCGCTGATGCGCTCCCGTGACCTGGAAAAGCTCGATCGTTCCCTGGGTGGTATCAAGGACATGGGCGGTCTGCCTGACGCACTGTTCGTTATCGACGTTGACCACGAGCGCATCGCGATCACCGAAGCCAACAAGCTGGGCATCCCTGTTATCGGCGTAGTCGATACCAACAGCAGCCCGGAAGGCGTTGACTACATCATCCCAGGCAACGATGACGCAATCCGCGCTATCCAGCTGTACATGGGTTCGATGGCTGATGCTGTTATCCGTGGTCGCAACCACGTTGCTGGTGGTACCGAGCAGTTCGTTGAAGAAGCTCCGGTAGCCGCAGCTGAGTAATTGACGCCCTGGCGTTGACTCAGTAAGCAAAAAGGGGGCTTGGCCCCCTTTTTGCCACCTCGAAAACCATTTGTGAGCAGCACAGCTACAGCAGTTGTAACGTGCAGCGGTTAACAAGGGTGGTTCGGGAAGAATTGAACGCCCGTTCGATCGGGTGGAATGGTTGAAAACCTATCCAAGAGGAATTTGAAAATGGCAGCAATTACTGCAGCGTTGGTTAAAGAACTGCGTGAGCGTACCGGCGAAGGCATGATGGATTGCAAGAAGGCCTTGGAAAAGGCTGGCGGCGACATCGAAAAAGCCATTGATGATATGCGTGCTTCCGGCGCGATCAAGGCTGCCAAAAAAGCAGGCAACGTGGCTGCTGAAGGCGCTATCGCTCTGAAAGAAGACGGCAAATCCGCTGTTCTGCTGGAAGTGAACTCGCAGACCGACTTCCTGGCCCTGCAGGACGACTTCAAGACTTTTGTTGCCGCCAGCGTTGAAAAAGCGTTCGCCGACAAACTGACTGACGTCGCTCCGCTGATCGCAGCTCAAGAAGCCGATCGCCTGGTACTGGTCGGCAAGGTTGGCGAAAACGTCAACATCCGTCGCCTGGTTCGCGTTGAAGGTGATGTTGTCGGTGGTTACCTGCACGGCAACAAGATCGGTGTTGCAGTTGTCCTGAAAGGCGGCAACGTTGAACTGGCCAAAGACATCGCTATGCACGTAGCGGCCAGCAACCCTGAGTTCCTGCTGCCTTCGGAAGTTTCTGCCGAAGCGATCGAGCGTGAAAAAGCTGTGTTCCTGCAGCTGAACGAAGAGAAAATCAAAGGCAAGCCAGACAATATTGTTGAAAACATGGTCAAAGGCCGTATCAGCAAGTTCCTGGCCGAAGCAAGCCTGGTTGAGCAGGCGTTCGTCAAGAACCCTGAAGTCAAGGTTGGCGAGCTGGCCAAGAAGGCCGGTGCTGAAATCGTTTCCTTCACTTACTTCAAAGTAGGCGAAGGCATCGAGAAGCCGGTCGACAACTTCGCTGAAGAAGTTGCTGCCCAGCTGGCTGCCGCCAAGCAATAAGACAGTTTTCAACTGTCGCCCGAAAGAGGCTGCCCGCTCACGCGCGCAGCCTCTTTTCAAATGGGAAGGCTGATTTTATTTGGCTTCTTCCCGGAACTGGCTTACAAAGCCGTGTTCCGATGGCGCTGTGACAGCGTCCAGCTAGAGTGAACGCAAGCCGTAAACGGCTCGCCAAGATTTTTCAAAAAATACGCCGCAGGAGAGATTCGCAATGGCTCAGCAGGGCAGTGGTTATCAGGCTCGCTATAAACGCATTCTACTCAAGCTCAGCGGCGAGGCCCTGATGGGCTCGGAAGAGTTCGGGATCGATCCCAAGGTGCTCGACCGCATGGCGCTGGAAGTCGGCCAGTTGGTTGGCATTGGCGTACAAGTGGGCCTGGTGATCGGCGGCGGCAACCTGTTCCGCGGTGCGGCACTGAGTGCGGCCGGCATGGATCGGGTCACCGGTGACCACATGGGCATGCTGGCCACTGTGATGAACGCCCTGGCAATGCGCGACGCACTGGAGCGTGCCAATATCTCGGCTATCGTGATGTCGGCTATTTCCATGGTCGGCGTGACCGATCACTATGATCGCCGCAAAGCCATGCGCCACCTGAACTCCAAGGAAGTGGTGATCTTCGCTGCCGGCACGGGTAACCCGTTCTTCACCACCGATTCGGCGGCTTGCCTGCGCGCCATCGAGATCGATGCTGACGTGGTGCTCAAGGCGACCAAGGTGGATGGCGTGTACACCGCGGACCCATTCAAAGACCCGCATGCCGAGAAGTTCGATCATCTGACCTACGATGAAGTGCTGGATCGCAAGCTGGGTGTCATGGACCTGACGGCTATTTGCCTGTGCCGCGACCACAAGATGCCGCTGCGCGTATTTAACATGAACAAGCCCGGTGCCCTGCTGAATATCGTACACGGCGGCGCGGAAGGGACTCTGATCGAGGAAGGCCAACAATGATCAACGAAATCAAGAAAGACGCCCAAGCGCGTATGCAGAAATCCCTGGAGTCTCTGAGCCACGCATTCGGCCAGATTCGTACCGGCAAGGCGCACCCGAGCATCCTGGGCAGCGTGATGGTGCCTTACTATGGCGCCGATACTCCGCTGAGCAGCGTGGCCAACGTGACCGTAAAGGACTCGCGTACCCTGCAGGTCGTGGCCTTCGAGCGCAACATGCTTGCAGCGGTCGACAAAGCGATCCAGAGCGCCGGCCTGAACCTCAACCCGACCAACCTGGGCGAATTGCTGCTGATCTCCATGCCAGCGCTGACCGAGGAAACCCGCAAGGGCTTCACCAAGCAGGCGCGCAGTGCGGCGGAAGATGCACGCGTCGCCGTGCGTAACATCCGTCGTGATGCCTTGGGTGACCTGAAAAAACTGGTCAAGGACAAGGAAATCAGTGAAGACGAAGAGCGTCGTGCTGTCGCCGATATCGATAAACTGACCAAGGACGCCGAGGCCCAGATCACCAAGGCCACGGAAGAAAAAGAAAAGGACCTGATGGCCGTATAAGGGGTCAGGACGCCTTCATGCAAAAGACCAAGCAGACTGTACCCTCAGTGGTGCCGCGCCATGTCGCGATCATCATGGATGGGAATAATCGCTGGGCGAAAAAGCGCTTTATGCCGGGTGTCGCCGGGCATAAAGCGGGTGTCGACGCGGTGCGGGCGGTGATTGAGGTATGCGCCGAGGCCAAGGTCGAAGTGCTGACCTTGTTCGCTTTTTCCAGTGAAAACTGGCAGCGGCCCGCCGAAGAAGTCAGCGCCTTGATGGATCTGTTCTTCAAGGCGTTGCGGCGTGAGGCCAAGCGCCTCAATGACAACAACATCAGCCTGCGCATCATTGGCGATCGCTCGCGGTTTCATCCGGAACTGCAGGCGGCCATGCGCGAAGCCGAGACCATCACTGCTGGTGCCAACCGTTTTGTGTTGCAGATTGCAGCCAACTACGGCGGCCAGTGGGATATTGCCCAGGCGGCGCAGCGCCTTGCCCGCGAAGTGCAGGCCGGTCATCTGTGTCCGGACGACATCACGCCCGAACTGTTGCAAACCTGCCTGGTGACGGGCGACCTGCCCTTGCCGGACTTGTGCATCCGTACCGGTGGCGAGCACCGCATCAGCAATTTCCTCTTGTGGCAGCTGGCTTACACCGAGCTGTACTTCTCCGACCTGTTCTGGCCGGACTTCAAACACGATGCCATGCGCACTGCGCTGGCTGATTTCGCTTCCCGTCAGCGTCGCTTCGGTAAAACGAGCGAGCAGATCGAAGCTGGAGCCCGGGTTTAAATGCTTAAACAACGAATCATCACCGCATTGATCCTGTTGCCCATTGCCTTGTGTGGCTTTTTCCTGCTGGAGGGTTCCGGCTTTGCGCTGTTTATCGGCCTGGTCGTGACCCTGGGCGCCTGGGAGTGGGCACGCCTGTCGGGGTTCGGCGCGCAGTTGCCGCGCGTGGTGTACGCCGCTGTCGTGGCGCTGCTGCTGTTTCTGATGTATATCCTGCCGGATGTTGCGCCCTGGGTGTTGGGGGCGGCGGTATTGTGGTGGGGGGTGGCGACATTCCTGGTGCTGACCTACCCGCAGACCAGTGGTCATTGGTCCAGCGTGGCCTGCAAGCTGGTGATTGGCTTGTTGATCCTGCTGCCGGCCTGGCAGGGGCTGGTGCTGATCAAGCATTCGTCGATGGGCAACTGGCTGATCATGGCGGTGATGGTGCTGGTCTGGGGCGCCGACATCGGTGCCTACTTCTCTGGGCGGGCGTTCGGCAAGCGTAAGCTGGCGCCGGCGGTCAGTCCCGGTAAGAGCTGGGAGGGCGTGTATGGTGGCCTGGCCTTGACCCTGGCGATCACGCTGGTAGTCGGCGTGGTGCGCGATTGGTCGGTCCAGAACATCTTGCTGGCCTTGTTGGGCACTGCCATCGTCGTGTTCATCTCGGTGGTGGGCGACCTCACAGAAAGCATGTTCAAGCGCCAGGCCGGGATCAAGGACAGCAGCAACCTGCTGCCGGGCCATGGTGGGGTGCTTGACCGTATCGACAGCCTTACCGCCGCCATCCCCATCTTTGCCGTGCTGTTGTGGATGACCGCCTCGTGAGCCGCCTGCAACAAGTGACCGTGCTCGGTGCTACCGGCTCGGTAGGGTTGAGCACCCTGGATGTGATCGCTCGCCACCCTGATCGCTATCAGGTCTTCGCCTTGACCGGCTTCAGCCGCTTGAGCGAGTTGCTGGCGCTATGCGTGCGTCATGCGCCGCGCTTTGCCGTCGTCCCTGAAGCCGCGGCGGCTCGCGGCCTGCAGGATGATCTGCGGGCTGCGGGGCTGGCCACTCAGGTGTTGGCGGGGGAGGAGGGGTTGTGCCAGGTGTCGGCCGATGCCGAGGTGGATACGGTGGTCGCGGCGATTGTCGGTGCCGCCGGTCTGCGGCCAACCTTGGCCGCCGTCGATGCCGGCAAGAAAATCCTGTTGGCCAATAAGGAGGCGCTGGTAATGTCCGGCGCGCTCTTTATGCAGGCGGTGCGCAAAAGCGGTGCCGTTCTGCTGCCCCTGGACAGTGAGCACAACGCGATCTTCCAGTGCATGCCGGGTGACTATGCGCGTGGCCTGAGCCAGGTGGGGGTGCGCCGCATCCTGCTGACGGCCTCGGGTGGGCCGTTCCGACAGACGCCGCTGACTGAGCTGGAACATGTATCTCCGGATCAGGCGTGCGCCCATCCGAACTGGTCCATGGGGCGCAAGATCTCCGTGGATTCGGCCAGCATGATGAACAAGGGTCTGGAGTTGATCGAGGCCTGCTGGTTGTTCGACGCGCGACCGGAGCAGGTCGAGGTGGTGATTCACCCCCAAAGTGTGATTCATTCCCTGGTCGACTACGTGGATGGTTCGGTGTTGGCCCAATTGGGTAACCCCGATATGCGCACGCCGATCGCCAATGCCCTGGCCTGGCCGGAGCGGATTGATTCTGGCGTGGCGCCATTGGATTTGTTCGCGATTGCCCGCCTGGACTTCCAGGCGCCGGACGAGCAACGTTTTCCTTGTCTGCGCCTGGCGCGGCAAGCGGCAGAGGCTGGCGACAGCGCGCCGGCGATGCTCAATGCGGCCAATGAAGTGGCTGTGGCGGCGTTTCTCGAACGGCGCATCCGCTTTCCGCAGATCGCGAGTATCATCGAGGACGTTCTGAGTCTTGAACCTGTGGTGGCGGTGAATGACCTGGCGGCGGTGTTCGAGGCGGATACCAAGGCCAGGGCCTTGGCCGAACAATGGTTGAACCGCAAGGCGCGTTAGCTTGTGGGCGTGTTTGAGCCTTCAGGCACTGGATTGGAATGCGGAGAAATTAGATGAGTGCGCTTTACATGATTGTCGGCACCCTGGTTGCTCTGGGTGTGCTGGTTACCTTCCACGAATTCGGCCACTTCTGGGTGGCGCGTCGTTGCGGCGTCAAGGTACTGCGCTTTTCCATTGGTTTCGGCATGCCGTTGCTGCGCTGGCATGATCGTCGTGGCACTGAGTTCGTGATTGCGGCGATTCCGTTGGGTGGCTACGTCAAGATGCTCGATGAGCGCGAAGGCGAAGTGCCGGCCGATCAGTTGGACCAGTCCTTCAATCGCAAGACCGTTCGTCAGCGTATTGCCATCGTCGCCGCCGGTCCGATCGCCAACTTCCTGTTGGCGATGCTGTTCTTCTGGGTGTTGGCCATGCTGGGCAGCCAGCAGGTGCGGCCGGTGATCGGCGCGGTCGAGGCGGACAGCATCGCAGCCAGGGCCGGCCTGGTGGCGGGGCAGGAAATCGTTTCCATTGATGGCGAGCCCACCACGGGCTGGGGTGCCGTCAATCTGCAGTTGGTGCGTCGCCTGGGCGAGAGCGGCACCGTGAATGTGGTGGTGCGCGAGCAGGATTCCAGCGCTGAAACCCCACGGTCGCTGGCCTTGGACCATTGGCTCAAAGGCGCCGATGAGCCCGATCCGATCAAGTCCCTGGGGATCCGCCCGTGGCGCCCTGCGCTGCCGCCGGTCCTCGCCGAGCTGGATCCGAAGGGCCCCGCACAGGCCGCGGGTCTGAAAACCGGCGATCGCTTGTTGGCCCTCGATGGGCAGGCGCTGGGTGACTGGCAGCAAGTTGTCGATCTGGTGCGTGTGCGTCCCGATACCAAAATTGTGCTGAAAGTTGAGCGTGACGGTGCTCAAATTGACGTCCCGGTGACCCTGGCGGTTCGTGGGGAAGCCAAGGCGGCCGGGGGTTACCTGGGTGCTGGCGTCAAAGCTGTCGAATGGCCGCCATCGATGGTGCGCGAAGTCAGCTTCGGGCCATTGGCGGCAATTGGCGAGGGTGCAAAACGCACTTGGACCATGAGTGTGCTGACCCTCGAGTCGCTCAAGAAAATGTTGTTCGGCGAGCTCTCGGTAAAAAACTTGAGTGGGCCGATAACCATTGCTAAAGTGGCGGGCGCTTCTGCCCAGTCGGGCGTCGTGGATTTCCTGAATTTCCTGGCTTATCTGAGTATCAGCCTGGGTGTTCTGAATTTGTTGCCCATTCCAGTATTGGATGGGGGGCATCTGTTGTTTTATCTGGTCGAGTGGGTGCGTGGTCGCCCCTTGTCGGATCGGGTGCAAGGTTGGGGGATACAGATCGGTATCAGTTTGGTGGTCGGGGTGATGTTATTAGCCCTGGTCAACGATCTGGGTCGACTGTAACGCTTCGCTGAATTGCGAATCTGCCGCATTTTGCGGCAGTTTGTTTATTGCCAGTTGGAATAAGAAAGGACTTCATGAAACGTCTGCTGCTAACTGCGGTTCTCACCGTATTGATGATCGCCGAAGTTCACGCCGAGTCCTTCACCATCTCCGATATTCGCGTCAATGGCCTCCAGCGGGTTTCCGCGGGTAGCGTCTTTGGTGCCTTGCCGTTGAACGTTGGGGAACAGGCGGATGATCGTCGCCTGGTGGAATCCACTCGTGCGCTGTTCAAAACCGGGTTCTTTCAAGACATCCAACTGGGTCGCGAAGGCAACGTCCTGGTCATCACTGTCGTCGAGCGACCTTCCGTCGCCAGTATCGAGATCGAGGGCAACAAGGCGATCTCCACTGAAGACCTGATGAAGGGGCTCAAGCAATCCGGCCTGGCCGAGGGCGAGATCTTCCAGCGCGCGACCCTTGAGGGCGTGCGTAACGAGTTGCAACGCCAATACGTTGCCCAGGGTCGCTACTCCGCGACCGTGGAAACGGAAGTGGTGCCGCAGCCTCGTAACCGTGTGGGCCTCAAGGTCAACATCAACGAAGGAACCGTGGCGGCCATCCAGCACATCAACGTGGTGGGCAACACCAAGTTCGCTGATGAAGACCTGATCGACCTGTTCGAGCTCAAGACCACCAACTGGCTGTCGTTCTTCAAGAACGATGACAAGTATGCCCGCGAAAAACTCTCCGGTGACCTGGAACGCCTGCGTTCCTACTACCTGGACCGTGGCTATATCAACATGGATATCGCTTCGACCCAGGTGTCCATCACCCCGGACAAGAAGCACGTCTATATCACCGTCAACGTCAACGAAGGCGAGAAGTACAAGGTTCGTGACGTCAAGCTGAGCGGCGACTTGAAAGTGCCTGAAGACCAGGTCAAGTCCCTGCTGCTGGTGCAGAAGGACCAGGTGTTCTCGCGCAAGCTGATGACCACCACCTCCGAACTGATCACCCGCCGCCTGGGTAACGAAGGCTATACCTTCGCCAACGTCAACGGTGTACCGACCCCGCACGACGATGACCACACCGTGGACATTACCTTTGTGGTCGACCCAGGCAAGCGTGCCTACGTGAACCGCATCAACTTCCGTGGCAACACCAAGTCCGCCGACGAAGTGCTTCGCCGCGAAATGCGCCAGATGGAAGGCGGCTGGGCGTCGACTTACCTGATCGACCAGTCCAAGACCCGTCTTGAACGCCTGGGCTTCTTCAAGGAAGTCAACGTCGAGACCCCGGCCGTACCGGGCGTGGATGACCAGGTTGACGTGAACTACGCCGTGGAAGAACAAGCGTCGGGTTCCATCACCGCCAGCGTCGGCTTCGCACAGAGCGCCGGTCTGATCCTTGGTGGTTCGATCACCCAGAACAACTTCCTTGGTACCGGTAACAAGGTCTCCATCGGCCTGACCCGAAGCCAATACCAGAGCCGTTATAACTTCGGTTATGTCGACCCCTACTGGACCGCCGACGGCGTGAGCCTGGGCTATAACGCCTTCTACCGCACCACCGACTACAAAGACCTCGATGTCGATGTGGCAAGTTATGCGATCGACAGCCTGGGTGCTGGTGTCAACATCGGTTACCCGATCAGCGAGACGTCTCGCCTGACGTTTGGCCTGACCGCCCAGCAGGATGAGATCAAGACCGGTGTGTTCACCGTGGACGAGATCTTCGACTTTACCCGTCGTGAAGGTGACAAGTTCCTGAACTTCAAGGCGTCTGCCGGCTGGTCCGAGTCGACCCTGAACAAAGGCGTACTGGCAACCCGTGGCCACTCCCAGAGCCTGACCCTGGAAACCACCACGCCGGGCAGCGACCTGTCGTTCTTCAAACTCGACTACCGTGGCCAGTTGTTCCAGCCGCTGAGCGATAACTACACCATGCGCCTGCACACTGAGTTGGGCTATGGCGACGGTTACGGTTCGACCAGCGGTCTGCCGTTCTATGAAAACTACTATGCGGGTGGTTTCAACTCCGTACGTGGCTTCAAGGACAGCACCCTCGGTCCACGTGGTACCCCGAGCCGCGGTGTTGGCGTAACCGGTAACCAGGGCACCTCTGTTGACTCGGACAATAAACCGTTGCCATTCGGTGGTAACGTGCTGATCCAGGGCGGTGCTGAAATCCTGTTCCCGCTGCCGTTCGTGAAAGATCAGCGCTCCCTGCGGACCTCGGTCTTCTGGGATGTGGGTAACGTGTTCGACTCCAAGTGCGAGCAGATCACCAACCCGAGTGGCGTGAAGTCCAACACTCAGTGCAACGACGTGAGCCTCAGCAACATGGCGAGCTCCGTGGGCGTGGGAGTGACTTGGGTGACTGCGCTGGGCCCATTGAGCTTTGCTCTGGCCATGCCGATCAAGAAACCGGATAACGCTGAAACCCAGATTTTCCAATTCTCCCTCGGCCAGACGTTCTAAGCGTCTGACCCAAGATAACGACAACGGATTCTGTAGGAGTACATCGTGCGTAAGTTGACTCAATTGGTTCTGCTGGCCACCGTGCTGGTAACCACACCGGCCTTCGCCGAAATGAAAATCGCCGTCCTGAACTATCAGATGGCGTTGCTGGAATCCGACGCGGCCAAGAAATACGCCGTGGATGCCGAGAAAAAGTTCGGTCCGCAACTGAACAAGCTCAAGACTCTGGAAAGCAGTGCCAAGGGTATCCAGGACCGCCTGGTAGCCGGTGGCGACAAGATGCAGCAAGGCGAGCGCGAGCGCCTGGAGCTTGAATTCAAGCAAAAGGCCCGTGACTACCAGTTCCAATCCAAGGAACTGAACGAAGCCAAGGCTGTTGCCGACCGCGAAATGCTCAAGCAGCTCAAGCCGAAACTCGACAGCGCTGTGGAAGAAGTCATCAAGAAAGGTGCCTTTGACCTGGTGTTCGAACGTGGCGCGGTCATCGACGTCAAGCCTCAATACGACATCACCCGCCAGGTGATCGAGCGCATGAACCAGCTGAAGTAAGCCATGACCGCGACTATCAAGCTCGGCGAGTTGGCCGAGTTCCTGGGGGCCACCTTGCGTGGCTCCCCGGAGAAGGAAATTACTGGGCTAGCCACTTTGCAGGAGGCTGGCCCAGCTCAGTTGAGCTTCCTCGCAAATCCCCAATACCGTAAATACCTGGTAGACAGCCAAGCCGCAGCCGTGTTGCTGAAGGCCGCTGACGCCGAAGGGTTTGCCGGGGAAGCGCTGGTGGTAGCCGACCCGTACCTGGCCTATGCGCGGGTGTCGCACCTGTTCGATCCCAAACCCAAGGCAGCCGGCGGTATTCATCCGTCAGCGGTGATCGCCGATGACGCTCAGGTAGACCCAGCTGCGAGCATTGGCGCCTTTGCGGTGATCGAAAGTGGTGCGCGCATCGCCGCAGGCGTCACGGTAGGGGCTCACTGCTTTATCGGTGCGCGCTGCGAGATCGGTGCCGATGGCTGGCTGGCGCCTCGCGTTACCCTGTACCACGACGTACGTATCGGGCGGCGGGTGGTTATCCAGTCCGGCGCCGTGATTGGAGGTGAAGGCTTCGGCTTTGCCAACGCCAAGGGTGTCTGGCACAAGATTGCTCAGGTCGGCGGCGTACTGATTGGCGACGACGTGGAAATCGGCGTGAACACGGCCGTTGATCGCGGGGCGTTGGCTGATACCGTGATCGGCAACGGCGTGAAGCTCGATAACCAGATCCAGATCGCCCACAACGTGCAGATCGGCGATCATACCGCCATGGCGGCGTGCGTGGGGATTTCCGGCAGTACCAGGATCGGTAAGCATTGCATGCTCGCCGGTGGCGTCGGGCTGGTGGGGCATATCGATATTTGCGACAACGTTTTCATCACCGGCATGACCATGGTGACCCACTCGATTACCGAGCCGGGTGCCTACTCTTCCGGGACAGCCATGCAGCCCGCGGCTGAATGGCGCAAGAGTGCAGCGCGTTTGAGACAGCTCGACGACATGGCTCGACGTCTCAAGCAGCTGGAAAAGCGTGTTGGGGACGTGACCCCTGGCGGTAATGCTTCATCAGAAGGCTGATACCATTTCCATATCAAGTGTGCACAGCCGCTAGACTGCCTCCTTGATTTGCTAGCGGGGCGTGCGTTTAGTCGCCCGCCCCCAATCTTTATTACAGGCTTCCCCCCGAAATGATGGACATCAACGAGATTCGCGAATACCTGCCTCACCGTTACCCGTTCCTGCTGGTGGACCGCGTAGTGGACCTCAATGTCGAGGAAAAGCGCATTCGTGCCTACAAGAATGTCAGCATCAACGAGCCGTTCTTCAACGGTCATTTTCCCGCGCATCCAATCATGCCGGGTGTGTTGATCATTGAGGCGATGGCCCAGGCCGCCGGTATTCTTGGTTTCAAAATGCTCGACCTCAAGCCTGCCGACGGTACGCTTTACTATTTCGTGGGCTCGGACAAATTGCGTTTTCGCAACCCGGTCACGCCGGGTGACCAGTTGATCCTGGAAGCCAAGTTCATCAGTTGCAAACGCCAGATCTGGAAGTTCGAATGCCAGGCCTCGGTGGATGGCAAGCCGGTGTGCTCCGCCGAGATCATCTGCGCGGAACGCAAACTATGAGTTTGATTGACCCTCGCGCAATCATCGATCCGTCGGCCGTTCTGGCCGCCGACGTTGAGGTCGGCCCCTGGTCGATCATCGGCGCAGGTGTGGAAATCGGCGAGGGGACTGTCATCGGGCCACACGTGATCCTTAAAGGTCCGACCCGCATTGGCAAATACAATCGTATCTACCAGTTTTCCTCGGTAGGCGAAGACACTCCCGACATGAAGTACAAGGGTGAAGAAACCCGCCTGGTAATCGGTGATCACAACATCATCCGTGAAGGCGTGACCATTCACCGTGGTACCGTGCAGGATCGTGCCGAAACCACCCTGGGTGATCACAACCTGGTCATGGCCTATGCCCACATCGGCCATGACAGCGTGATCGGCAACCACTGCATCCTGGTCAACAACACCGCGTTGGCGGGCCATGTGCACGTTGACGATTGGGCGATCCTGTCCGGTTTCACCCTGGTGCACCAGTACTGCCATATCGGCGCCCACAGTTTCTCTGGCATGGGCACTGCCATCGGCAAGGACGTTCCGGCATTTGTCACCGTGTTCGGCAACCCGGCCGAAGCCCGCAGCATGAACTTCGAAGGCATGCGCCGTCGCGGTTTCAGCGAAGAGGCCATCCATGCCCTGCGCCGCGCCTACAAGGTGGTGTACCGCCAGGGGCTGACAATGGAACAGGCGTTGATCCAACTGACCGAGCCGGCGGCGTTGTTCCCGGAAGTCGCGGTTTTCCGTGACTCGATCCAGGCGTCGACTCGCGGCATCACCCGCTGATCATGGCCAATTTGCGTATTGCGCTGGTGGCCGGGGAAGCTTCTGGCGACATTCTGGGTGCAGGTCTTATGCGAGCCCTCAAGGCCCGGCATCCCGCGGTTGAATTCATCGGTGTCGGCGGTCCATTGATGCAGGCCGAAGGCCTCACGTCCTACTTTCCCATGGAACGTCTGTCGGTCATGGGCCTGGTGGAAGTGCTGGGGCGCCTGCGTGAGTTGTTGGCTCGTCGCAAGCTGCTGATCCAGACGCTGATCGAAGAAAAGCCCGACGTGTTCATCGGAATCGACGCGCCGGACTTCACCCTCACGATCGAGCTCAAATTGCGTCAGGCCGGGATCAAGACCGTGCACTACGTCAGCCCCTCCGTGTGGGCATGGCGGCAGAAGCGTGTGCTGAAGATCCGCGAAGGCTGTGACCTGATGCTGACCTTGCTGCCGTTCGAGGCCAGGTTCTACGAAGAGAAAGGCGTGCCGGTGCGGTTTGTCGGGCACACCCTGGCCGATACCATCCCCTTGCAAGCCGACCGCGCGGCGGCCCGCGCCGAGCTGGGCTTGTCCGACGGTCCGCTCGTGGCGCTGATGCCCGGCAGCCGGGGCGGTGAAGTCGGGCGCCTGGGCAGTGTGTTTTTCGAGGCTGCCGAGCGTCTGCAGGCCTTGAAGCCCGGTGTTCGTTTCGTACTGCCCTGCGCCAGCCCGCAACGCCGCGCGCAAATCGAAGCGTTGCTGGCGGGGCGCAACCTGCCGTTGACCTTGCTCGACGGCCAGTCGCACCTGGCCCTGGCGGCCTGCGACGCGGTGCTGATCGCCTCGGGCACCGCGACCCTCGAGGCCTTGCTGTACAAGCGCCCGATGGTTGTGGCGTACCGCCTGGCGCCGCTGACCTTCTGGATTCTCAAGCGCATGGTCAAGAGCCCCTACATCTCCCTGCCCAACCTGCTGGCCCAGCGCCTGTTGGTGCCGGAGTTGTTGCAGGACGATGCAACGCCCGAGGCTCTCGCGCGCACCCTGCTATCCTTGATCGACGGCGGCGAAGAACAAACCCGCGGTTTCGATGACATCCACCGCACCTTGCGTCGTGATGCCTCGAACCAGGCGGCCGACGCCGTACTGACCTTGATCGGCCATCAACAGGAAGCCTTATGACCACGCAAATGGGCCTGGATTTCAGCCTGGTCGCCGACGCTCACGCACTGGTGGCCGGCGTTGACGAAGTAGGGCGTGGCCCGCTATGCGGCGCGGTGGTCACGGCGGCGGTGATTCTCGACCCGAGCCGTCCGATCCTGGGCCTCAATGATTCGAAAAAGCTCACCGAAGCTCGTCGTGAGAAGCTCTACGATGAAATCTGTGAGAAAGCCCTGAGCTGGCATATCGCCCGGGCCGAAGTCGAAGAGATCGACGAACTGAACATCCTCCACGCCACCATGCTCGCCATGCAGCGTGCGGTAGAGGGCCTGCATATCACGCCCAAACTGGCGATGATCGATGGCAACCGCTGCCCGAAACTGGCGATGCCGGCGGAAGCGGTGGTCAAAGGCGATAGCAAGGTGCCGGCAATTGCCGCCGCCTCTATCCTGGCCAAAGTCAGCCGCGACCGTGAAATGGCCGCGTTCGAATTGATCTACCCCGGCTATGGCATTGGCGGTCATAAAGGCTACCCGACGCCCGTTCATCTGGAAGCCCTGGCGCGCCTTGGCCCGACCCCGATCCATCGCCGCTCGTTTGCCCCGGTGCGTCAGGCTTACGCGCTGCGCGAGAGCTTCAGCGAGGTTTAGCCGCGAGGCTGATGTTTTGCTCAAGGCCCGGTACAATCCCGGGCCTTGTTGTTTCTAAGTTTCTAGACAGGATCACTATGCCGGCTTCATTCGTTCATCTACGCCTGCACACTGAGTACTCCCTGGTCGACGGCCTGGTACGGATCAAGCCCCTGGTCAAAACCCTGGTGGGCATGAACATGCCTGCGGTGGCGGTGACCGATCAGAACAACATGTGTTCCCTGGTCAAGTTCTACAAGAACGCCATGGGCGCCGGTATCAAGCCAATCTGCGGCGCCGACCTGTGGCTGTCCAACAAAGACCCGGATAACGCCCTGAGCCGCATCAGCCTGCTGGCGATGAACGGCGTCGGCTATCGCAACCTTACCGAGCTGATTTCCCGTGGCTTTATCGATGGCCAGCGCAATGGCTCGATCATCATCGAGCGCGAATGGGTCGCCGAGGCCAGCGAAGGCCTGATCATGTTGTCGGCCGCCAAAGAGGGCGAGATCGGTCTCGCGTTGCTGGGCGGCAACCCCCATGAAGCTGAAGTGCTGGCGCGTGAGTGGATGCAGGTTTTTCCCGACCGCTTCTACCTGGAAGTGCAGCGCACCAACCGCCCCAACGATGAAGAGCATCTGCACGCTGCCGTGGCCCTGGCCGACAAGCTGGGCGCGCCGCTGGTGGCGACCAACGATGTGCGGTTCATCAAGAAGGAAGATTTCGAGGCCCACGAAACCCGCGTGTGCATCGGCGAAGGCCGGGCCCTGGATGATCCGCGTCGCTCGAAGAACTACAGCGAAGAGCAGTATCTTAAAAGCGCCGAGGAGATGGCCGAGCTGTTCAGCGACCTGCCCGAGGCCCTGGAAAACTCCGTCGAGATCGCCAAGCGTTGCAATATTGAGGTGAAGCTGGGCAAGCACTTCCTGCCCAACTTCCCGATCCCCGATGGCATGACCATCGACGAGTATTTCCGCAAGGTGTCGTTTGACGGTTTGGAGGAGCGCCTCTCTGTCCTGCTGCCTAAGGACACCACTGAAGATTACGAAGCCAAGCGCCAGGTCTACGTCGACCGGCTGAATTTCGAGCTGGATATCATCATCCAGATGGGGTTCCCCGGTTACTTCCTGATCGTGATGGACTTTATCCAGTGGGCCAAGAGCAACGGCGTACCGGTAGGTCCGGGCCGGGGGTCGGGTGCCGGTTCGCTGGTGGCCTATGTGCAGAAGATCACCGACCTTGATCCGTTGGAATACGACCTGCTGTTCGAACGCTTCCTGAACCCCGAACGGGTGTCCATGCCCGACTTCGACGTCGACTTCTGCATGGACGGCCGTGACCGCGTGATCGAATACGTGGCCGAGAAATACGGCCGCAATGCGGTCAGCCAGATCATCACCTTCGGCTCCATGGCGGCCAAGGCGGTGATCCGCGATGTGGCGCGGGTGCAGGGCAAGTCCTATGGCCTGGCCGACCGTCTGTCGAAGATGATCCCCTTCGAAGTCGGCATGACCCTGGAGAAAGCCTACGAGCAGGAAGAAATCCTGCGTGACTTCATCAAGGTCGACGAAGAAGCCGCCGAAATCTGGGAGATGGCGCGCAAGCTTGAAGGCGTGGTGCGTAACGTCGGCAAGCACGCCGGTGGCGTGGTAATCGCCCCGACCAAGCTCACCGACTTCTCGCCGATCTATTGCGATGAAGAAGGCGGTGGTCTGGTCACCCAGTTCGACAAGGACGACGTGGAGGCGGCCGGCCTGGTGAAGTTCGACTTCCTGGGCCTCAGGACCCTGACGATCATCGACTGGGCGCTCAAGACCATCAACCGCGACCGCGCCAAGGTCGGCGAAGCGCCGCTGGATATCGCCTTTATCCCGCTGGACGACAAGCCGACCTACACCCTGCTGCAAAAAGCCGAAACCACGGCGGTGTTCCAGCTTGAGTCGCGCGGCATGAAAGAGCTGATCAAAAAGCTCAAGCCCGACTGCCTGGAAGACCTGATCGCACTGGTGGCCCTGTTCCGTCCGGGCCCGCTGCAATCGGGCATGGTGGATGACTTCATCAACCGCAAGCACGGACGTGCCGAGCTGGCGTACCCGCACTCCGACTATCAGTACGAAGGCCTCAAGCCCGTATTGGCGCCGACCTACGGCATCATCCTGTATCAGGAACAGGTGATGCAGATTGCTCAGGTGATGGCGGGCTACACCCTTGGCGGCGCGGACATGCTGCGGCGTGCCATGGGTAAGAAGAAACCCGAGGAAATGGCCAAGCAGCGTGGCGGTTTCATTGAAGGTTGCGCCACCAACAATATCGACGCCGACCTGGCCGGTAACATTTTCGACCTGGTGGAGAAATTCGCCGGTTATGGCTTCAACAAATCCCACTCCGCCGCCTACGGCCTGGTGTCTTACCAGACCGCCTGGCTGAAAGCCCACTACCCGGCGCCGTTCATGGCGGCGGTACTCTCGGCGGATATGCACAACACCGACAAGGTCGTGACCTTGATCGAGGAAGTGCGCACCATGAAGCTGCGCCTCGACGCGCCGGACGTGAACGCTTCGGAGTTCAAGTTCACCGTGAACGACGAAGGCCGCATCATCTATGGCCTGGGCGCGATCAAGGGCGTGGGCGAAGGCCCGGTGGAGGCAATCACCGAAGCGCGTCAGGACGGGCCGTTCAAGGACCTGTTCGACTTCTGCGCGCGGGTTGACCTCAAACGCATCAACAAACGCACCCTCGACGGTTTGATCCGTAGCGGCGCGCTCGACCGCCTCGGTCCTTACTTCCATGACGAGCCAAAGGCTTACCAGGCGAATATCGACCGCAACCGTGCGGTGTTGCTGACCGCCATGGAAGAAGCGATCAAGGCCGCCGAACAGACCGCCCGCACCCATGACAGCGGTCACGCCGACCTGTTCGGTGGGTTGTTCGTCGAGGACGACGCGGATGTGTACGCCAACCACCGCAGGGCCAAGGAACTGACCCTCAAGGAGCGTCTCAAAGGTGAAAAAGACACCTTGGGCCTGTACCTCACCGGTCACCCGATTGACGAATACGAAGGCGAGATCCGCCGTTTCGCCCGTCAGCGCATCATCGACCTGAAACCGGCACGGGATACCCAGACCGTCGCGGGCATGATCATCGCCCTGCGGGTGATGAAAAACAAAAAGGGCGACAAGATGGGCTTCATCACCCTCGATGACCGCTCGGGCCGGATCGAAGCGTCATTGTTTGCCGACGCCTTCCATTCCGCGCAGTCGCTGCTGCAGACCGATGCCATGGTGGTGGTGGAAGGGGAGGTCAGCAACGATGACTTCTCCGGCGGCCTGCGCTTGCGCATCAAGCGGGTGATGAGCATGGAAGATGCGCGCACCAACCTGGCCGAAAGCCTGCGGCTGAAGGTCAAGACCGAAGCGCTCAAGGGCGATCAACTACGCTGGTTGGGCGACCTGCTCAAGCGCCACCGTGGTGCATGCCCGGTGACCATGGAATACACCGGCAACGACGCCAAGGCCATGCTGCAGTTCGGCGAGACCTGGCGAATTGATCCGGCTGACGGCTTGATTCAAGCATTGCGTGACCAGTTCGGTCGTGACAACGTCTTCCTCCAATACCGTTGACGATCAGGTAGTGGCAAATCGCCTGGTCTCGACCAAACATTTAATCTCGACCTAGACGCGCCTCTCCCTTAAGGTAGGGCGCGAATAGACAACCGGCTGGCCAGGCACTCCTTGGCCGTCGACCCAAGACGGACGCTTATGAACCCGAATTTTCTTGATTTCGAACAGCCGATCGCTGACCTGCAAGCCAAGATCGAAGAGCTGCGCCTGGTCGGCAATGACAATTCGCTGAATATCGGCGATGAGATCGCCCGCCTGCAAGACAAGAGCAGCACGCTCACCGAAGACATCTTCGGCAAGTTGACCAGCTGGCAGATCGCGCGCCTTGCCCGCCACCCGCGCCGTCCGTATACCCTGGACTACATTCAGCACATCTTCACCGAGTTCGACGAACTGCATGGCGACCGCCATTTCTCCGACGACGCGGCCATTGTGGGCGGTATTGCGCGCCTGGACGACCAACCGGTGATGGTCATCGGTCATCAGAAGGGCCGTGAAGTGCGTGAGAAAGTCCGCCGCAACTTCGGCATGCCGCGTCCGGAAGGCTATCGCAAAGCCTGCCGCCTGATGGAAATGGCCGAACGGTTCAAGATGCCGATCCTGACTTTCATCGACACCCCGGGTGCGTATCCGGGGATCGACGCCGAAGAGCGCAACCAGAGCGAAGCGATTGCCTGGAACCTGCGCGTCATGGCCCGCCTGAAAACCCCGATCATCGCCACCGTGATTGGTGAAGGTGGCTCCGGCGGCGCGCTGGCCATTGGTGTCTGCGATCAACTGAACATGCTGCAATATTCCACCTACGCGGTGATCTCGCCGGAAGGCTGCGCCTCGATCCTGTGGAAAACCGCGGAAAAGGCACCCGATGCGGCCGAAGCCATGGGCATTACCGCCGATCGCCTCAAGGGCCTGGGCATTGTCGACAAAGTCATCGCCGAGCCACTGGGCGGCGCCCACCGCGATCCGGCTGCCGCTGCCGCGACTATCCGTGCCGAGCTGGGTTCGCAACTGGCGATGCTCAAGAAGCTGGACAACGAAGCGCTGCTGGCCCGCCGTTATGAGCGCCTGATGAGCTACGGCCTCTAAGAGCGACGTAATACTGAAATGTGGGAGCGGGCTTGCTCGCGAAGGCGGAGTGTCAGTCGACTTATAAGTGACTGATTCGCTGCCTTCGCGAGCAAGCCCGCTCCCACATTTGCTTTGTGTATGCTTGGCTAACGTATTTCAGAACTGCGGCGGCAATGTGTCATGAAACCAACTCTACCCGCCAAACTCCTGCAAACCCTGGCCCCATGGCGCAATGCCCCGGCCTGGCATATCGCTTTCTCCGGTGGCCTCGATTCCACCGTCCTGCTGCATCTGCTGGCCCGCCTGGCAACATCCGAATCCCTCCCGGCCCTGAGTGCTGTGCACGTGCATCACGGCCTGCAAGCTGCCGCTGATGCCTGGCCAGATCATTGTCAATCGGTATGTGACAGCCTGGGTGTGCCGTTGCGCGTCATGCGCGTGCAGGTACAGCCTGGCGCCAGTCTCGAGCGTGCAGCCCGTGATGCACGGTATCAGGCGTTCGGCGCTGTGATCGGGGCGGGGCAGGTGCTGCTGACGGGGCAGCATCGCGAGGATCAGGCCGAAACGCTGTTGTTTCGCCTGCTGCGTGGTGCGGGCCTCAGAGGGTTGGCGGCCATGCCTGCGTTTCGGCCACTGGCGGCCGGTTATCTGGTGCGGCCTTTGCTGGATGTCTCGCGCGATGAGTTGGAGATCTATGCCGATGAGCATCAATTGCAGTGGGTCGAAGACCCGTCCAACGTCGATCCACGTTTCTCGCGCAACTACCTGCGCCATCGCGTATTCCCGACGTTGACGCAGCGGTGGCCCCAAGCCGCCGCTGGCCTGGCCCGCGCTGCCGAGCATCTGCGCGAAGCCCAGGGCTTGCTGGACGAACTGGCCCGTCTGGACCTGCAAGCCGCCGAGCAACCTTCGCCGTTTCCCTGGCTGCCCTTGCCGTCATTGGCGCTGGCGCCAGTGTGCGCGCTTTCCGACGCCCGCCAGCGCAACGCCCTGCGTCATTGGCTGAGCCCACTGACCCGTTTACCAGACAGTGATCACTGGGCCGGCTGGCAGTCGCTGCGAGATGCCAAGGATGACGGACAACCCCTATGGCGCCTGGCCGGCGGCGAGTTGCACCGTTGTGACGGGCGCATCTGGTGGGTGCCATGCATATGGTCGGAATTTTCCGACGCAACGGTGAGCTGGCCCCGCCCGCAAAATCCACTAGAGTTACCCGGCAATGGTCAGCTGGAGTTTATCGGCAAGGCGCCCGAGGGGCCTTTGGAGGTTCGTTATCGCCGGGGCGGTGAACAGCTTGAAGTGCCCGGCCGAGGCCGGCGTGACTTGAAGCGTCTGCTTAACGAAAGTGGGCTGCCGGGGTTCGTCCGTGGCAGATTGCCGCTGCTGTATCGGGGTGAACAATTGCTGGGGGTACCCAGCCTGGAGGGATTATGGCGCGCACCGTCCGGCGACTGGCAATTACATTGGATGCCACGGACCTGCGATCAAGGTTTGAGCTGATAGAGCCTTTCCGGTAGACTACGCTCCCTTCTTGATACAACTTCTGTGGATTCGCCTGAATCGCAGCGGTTGCCGATTACCAAGCAGTCTTTGCTGGGCGATTCCAAAAAATGTGTAGCGATCAACGTACCGGCGTGTCATTGCCGGTCTGTCACAACGCGGCGGTTTTTTTGAAAGGTGCACTGTGATTAATGCAGGTGATCGGGGGCTTCGGCCTCTCTTCGCTTTCCCCGGCGGCTCGGACCGCTTTAACGCAGACTTCTAGGGTTTTTCATGACGCGCTACATATTCGTCACGGGCGGTGTTGTTTCTTCATTGGGGAAAGGCATTGCCTCCGCTTCATTGGCGGCCATCCTGGAGGCGCGGGGGCTTAAAGTCACCATGCTCAAGCTGGACCCGTACATCAACGTCGACCCGGGCACCATGAGCCCGTTCCAGCACGGTGAAGTGTTCGTCACACACGACGGCGCCGAAACCGACCTGGACCTGGGCCACTACGAGCGGTTCATCCGCACGACCATGACCCAGAACAACAACTTCACCACCGGCCGTGTCTATGAGCACGTGTTGCGCAAAGAGCGCCGTGGTGACTATCTGGGTGCAACCATCCAGGTGATCCCGCACATCACCGACGAAATCAAGCGCCGCATCATCAAGGGTGCGGGCGACGCCGACGTGGCGATGGTCGAAATCGGTGGCACCGTGGGTGACATCGAATCCCAGCCGTTCCTCGAAGCCATCCGCCAGTTGCGTTTCGAAGTCGGCGCCAAGCGCGCGATGCTGATGCACCTCACGTTGGTGCCGTACATCGCCACTGCCGGCGAAACCAAAACCAAGCCTACCCAGCACTCGGTCAAGGAACTGCGTTCCATTGGCCTGCAGCCGGACGTGCTGGTGTGCCGCTCCGATCACCCGATCGATATTTCCTCGCGTCGCAAGATCGCGCAGTTCACCAACGTTGAAGAACGCGCGGTAATTGCCCTGGAAGACGCCGATACCATCTACAAGATCCCGGGCATCCTGCACTCTCAGGGCCTGGATGATTTTGTGGTCGAGCGTTTCGGCCTGCAGTGCGGCGGTGCCGACCTGTCCGAGTGGGAAGCGGTTGTCGATGCCAAGCTCAACCCCGAGCATGAAGTCACTATCGCCATGGTCGGCAAGTACATGGAGCTGCTGGATGCGTACAAGTCGCTGATCGAGGCGATGAGCCACGCCGGTATCAGCAACCGGACCAAGGTGAACCTGCGTTATATCGATTCCGAAGACATCGAGAACCAGGGCACCGCGCTGCTCGAAGGCGTCGACGCGATCCTCGTACCGGGTGGTTTCGGCCTGCGTGGCGTGGAAGGCAAGATCACCGCCGTGCAGTACGCTCGCGAAAATAAAGTGCCTTACCTGGGGATCTGCCTGGGCATGCAGGTGGCCGTTATCGAGTTCGCCCGTAATGTGCTGGGCTGGAAAGACGCCAACTCCACCGAGTTCGACAGCAAGAGCGGCCATCCGGTCGTGGGCTTGATCACCGAGTGGGAAGACGCCACCGGCGCTGTTGAAACCCGTACCGAAAGCTCCGACCTGGGTGGCACCATGCGCCTTGGCGCGCAAGACTGCCTGCTGGAGTCGGGCTCGCTGGTTCACGATTGCTACGGCAAGGACGTGATCGTCGAGCGTCACCGTCACCGCTACGAAGTGAATAACAACCTGCTGCCGCAGATCAAGGAAGCCGGCCTGAAAATCTCCGGTCGCTCCGGTGATGGCAAGCTGGTTGAAGTGGTCGAGGCGCCGGATCATCCATGGTTCGTCGCTTGCCAGTTCCACCCGGAGTTCACCTCGACGCCGCGCGACGGTCACCCGTTGTTCAGCGGTTTCGTCAAGGCGGCACTGACGCAACACCAGAAGAAGGCGTAACCCTGATGGCCCAGAAGATCATTCGCGTAGGCGACATCGAGATTGCCAACGACAAGCCCATGGTGCTGTTCGGCGGCATGAACGTGCTGGAAAGCCGCGACATGGCCATGCAGGTCTGTGAAGAATACGTGCGCGTTACCCAGAAACTGGGCATTCCGTACGTGTTCAAGGCCAGCTTCGACAAGGCCAACCGTTCGTCCGTGACCTCCTATCGCGGCCCCGGTCTTGAAGAAGGCATGCGGATCTTCCAGGACATCAAGCAAGCCTTTGGCGTGCCGATCATCACCGACGTCCACGAGCCTGAGCAGGCTGCCGTGGTCGCCGAGGTGTGCGACATCATCCAGTTGCCGGCCTTCCTGTCGCGCCAGACCGACCTCGTGGTCGCCATGGCCAAGACCGGCGCTGTGATCAATATCAAGAAAGCCCAGTTCCTCGCGCCTCAGGAAATGAAGCACATCCTGAGCAAATGCGTGGAAGCGGGTAACGACCAGTTGATCCTCTGCGAGCGTGGTTCGAGCTTCGGCTACAACAACCTCGTGGTGGACATGCTCGGTTTCGGCATCATGAAACAGTTCGAGTACCCGGTGTTCTTCGACGTGACCCATGCGCTGCAAATGCCCGGTGGTCGCTCGGATTCTGCGGGTGGGCGTCGTGCCCAGGTCACCGACCTGGCCAAGGCCGGCATGAGCCAGTCCCTGGCCGGCCTGTTCCTGGAAGCCCACCCGGACCCGGACAACGCAAAATGCGATGGCCCATGCGCCCTGCGCCTGGACAAGCTGGAGCCTTTCCTGGCCCAGCTCAAGCAGTTGGACGAACTGGTCAAGAGTTTTCCGACGGTAGAGACCGCGTAAGCGTCGTTTCTCCGGTAGACTTTCCCACGCTTTCTGCTCAGGCCCTTGGGCCTGAGCCTTGTCGCCTGCAAGCCTGCCCCGTTGTTCCACTCTTGCGGTCGGTCAAAAGATTTCCTTCAGCTGCGTCGTTTTCGTCAACTTTGGAGTGTTTACAACAATGGCAAAAATCGTCGACATCAAAGGTCGTGAAGTTCTCGACTCCCGTGGCAACCCCACCGTCGAAGCCGACGTGCTTCTCGATAACGGCATCATCGGCAGCGCCTGCGCGCCGTCCGGTGCTTCCACAGGTTCGCGCGAAGCGCTGGAACTGCGTGATGGCGACAAGAGCCGTTACCTGGGCAAGGGTGTACTCAAGGCGGTAGCCAACATCAATGGCCCGATCCGTGACCTGCTGCTGGGCAAGGACCCGCTGGACCAGAAAGCCCTGGACCACGCGATGATCAAACTCGACGGCACCGAAAACAAAGGCAGCCTGGGCGCCAACGCCATCCTCGCCGTGTCCCTGGCCGCCGCCAAGGCCGCCGCCCAGGACCAGGACCTGCCGCTTTACGCGCACATCGCCAACCTGAACGGCACTCCGGGCGTCTACTCGATGCCGGTGCCGATGATGAACATCATCAACGGTGGCGAGCACGCCGATAACAACGTCGACATCCAGGAATTCATGGTGCAGCCGGTTGGCGCCAAGACCTTCTCCGAAGGCCTGCGCATGGGTACCGAGATTTTCCATCACCTCAAGGCAGTACTGAAGGCCCGTGGCCTGAGCACCGCCGTGGGTGACGAAGGGGGATTCGCCCCGAACCTGGCGTCCAACGAAGATGCACTGAAAGTGATCTCCGAAGCCGTGGCCAATGCCGGCTATACCCTGGGCACCGACGTGACCCTGGCCCTGGATTGCGCCGCCAGCGAGTTCTATGAAGACGGCAAATACAACCTGTCCGGCGAAGGCCAGGTGTTCAACTCCGAAGGTTTTGCCGACTACCTGAAGGGCCTGACCCAGCGCTACCCGATCATCTCGATCGAAGACGGCCTGGACGAGTCCGACTGGGATGGCTGGAAAATCCTCACCGACAAGATCGGCGAGAAAGTCCAACTGGTGGGCGACGACCTGTTCGTGACCAACACCAAGATCCTGAAAGAAGGCATCGACAAGAAGATCGCCAACTCGATCCTGATCAAGTTCAACCAGATCGGCACCCTGACCGAAACCCTGGAAGCCATCCAGATGGCCAAGGCCGCGGGCTACACCGCCGTGATCTCCCACCGCTCCGGCGAAACCGAAGATTCGACCATTGCCGACCTGGCCGTGGGCACCTCGGCGGGCCAGATCAAGACCGGTTCGCTGTGCCGTTCCGATCGCGTTTCCAAGTACAACCAACTGCTGCGTATCGAAGAGCAATTGGCTGGCAAGGCCAAATACAACGGTCGCGGCGAGTTTCGCGGCTGATCGCTACATGATAGAAATGGTAAAAAGTCGACCGATTGCGTCAGAAAAATCACGAAAGTGAAGATTTCAACGCTAATCTGATGGCTATCAAGCACAAGCCTGGTTCTTCCAGGCTTCGTGCTATCAGTTGCTGCAAAAGTTTGCATGACTGTCTTTTTTCACTGGATACCCGATATTCGATGCGCAGTCCCAATTGGTTGTTCCTCGTCTTGCTCTTGCTGCTGGCTGGCCTGCAGTACCGCCTATGGGTAGGTAATGGCAGCTTTGCGCAGGTCAAAGACCTGACCCAGCAAATTGCCGACCAGCATGCCGAGAATGAACGCCTGCTGGAGCGCAACCGTGTGCTCTATGCCGAAGTGCTCGAGCTGAAAAAAGGCACGGAGACCGTTGAAGAGCGGGCTCGTCATGAGTTGGGCATGGTCAAGGAGGGTGAAACCCTCTACCAGTTGGCCCAATGAGTCAGCGTTTGCCGGCCTTCTGGGCCGTGATCCCTGCCGCGGGCGTCGGTGCCCGTATGGCTGCGGACCGTCCCAAGCAGTATTTGCAGTTGGGCGGGCGCACTATTCTCGAACACAGCCTTGGCTGTTTTCTCGACCATCCCACTCTCAAGGGGGTGGTGGTCAGTCTTGCTGTTGATGACCCTTACTGGCCTCACCTTGGGTGTGCCGCTGACCCGCGTATCCAACGGGCGGACGGTGGCTCGGAGCGTTCGGGCTCGGTACTCAATGCGTTGCTGCAGCTCAATGCCCTGGGTGCCAGCGATGATGATTGGGTCTTGGTGCATGATGCGGCGCGGCCTAACCTGAGTCGTGATGATCTCGACAAACTGCTCGCCGAACTCGCGGACGATCCGGTGGGTGGCCTGCTGGCTGTGCCGGCCCGCGATACCCTCAAGCGTGTAGACAAGCTTGGGCGCGTCATCGAGACCGTCGACCGCAGCCTGATCTGGCAGGCTTACACGCCGCAGATGTTCCGCCTGGGCGCGTTGCATCGCGCATTGGCCGACAGCCTGGTGGCCGATGCGGTCATTACCGACGAAGCGTCGGCCATGGAATGGTCTGGCCAGGCGCCGCGCCTGATCGAAGGGCGCTCGGACAATATCAAGGTGACCCGGCCCGAGGACCTGGAATGGCTGCGACTACGCTGGGCCAATCGGCTGTAGGAGCGAGCTTGCTCGCGAAAAACGTCAACGATAACGCGGACAATTTGGATTGAAGCGGCGCTCTCAAGTTTTTCGCGAGCAAGCTCGCTCCTACACAAACGCCATCAATGCTCAGCACCGTACTCGGGCCGTTCGGCCAACCCTGCCTTTAAATAGTCCACCAGCTTCCTGACCTTCGGCGACAAATGCCGCTGCTGCGGATACAGCGCCCACACCGCCGTATTCGGCGGCTGATGCGCCTCCAACAGCGATACCAACGCGCCGCTATGCAGATGCTCCAGTACGTAATAGTCCGGCAACTGGCACAACCCCACCCCTTGCAACGCCGCATCCAGCACCGCTTGCCCACTGTTGCAGCGCCAGTTGCCTTGCACCCGCTGGGAAAATTCCCGCCCATCCTGGGCCAGTTGCCAGATATCCGAACTGCCGATCAGGCAGTTGTGCCGACTCAATTCAGACAAGCTATGTGGGCGCCCGTACCGTTCCAGGTAGGACGGCGATGCGCACAAATACATGCGCCGGGGCGCGAGGCGGCTGGCGACCATGCGCGAATCCTGCAAGCGCCCCAGGCGAATTGCCAGGTCCAGGCCTTCGTGCACCAGGTCGAGTTGACGGTTGCTCAGTTCGATATCCACCCGCAACTGCGGATAAAGTCCCATGAACCGTGTCACCAGCGGCACGATGAAACGCTCGCCGTAAGCCACGGCGCAGGTCATACGCAACATGCCTTTGGGTTCGCTGGCCAAGTCGCCCACCGCTCGCAGCGCTTCTTCGCGGCCGTCTTGCAGGCGCTGGCAATGTTGCAGGAACGTTTGTCCGGCTTCGGTCAGGGTGACTTTGCGCGTACTGCGATACAGCAAACGTGTTTGCAATCGCTCTTCCAGGCGTGCGACTTGGCGGCTGATATGGGATGACGATACGCCCAGGCGCTCGGCTGCGGCCGTGAATTGGCTGCATTCGGCCACGGCGACGAACTCGTCGATGCCTTCCCAGCGGTTCTCCAGCATGAAGATTGTCCCTGTGCAGCAATAATGTTTTGCTTTGTGTCAGATTATTAATCAGTTAGCCATGTTTTACACTGCTTCTCTCAATTTTCAGTGCCTGGAGAAACCCGGATGATCAAGTCACGCGCCGCTGTCGCCTTTGAAGCCAAAAAACCACTGGAGATCGTGGAGGTGGATGTCGCGATGCCCAAGGCTGGCGAAGTCCTGCTGCGCGTGGTGGCTTCCGGCGTCTGCCACACCGACGCGTACACTCTGTCGGGCGCGGACCCGGAAGGCATCTTCCCGTCTATCCTGGGCCACGAAGGCGGCGCAGTGGTTGAGGCTATCGGTGAGGGCGTCACCTCGGTTGCCGTAGGCGATCACGTGATCCCGCTGTACACCCCGGAATGTGGCAAGTGCAAATTCTGCCTGTCGGGCAAGACCAATCTGTGCCAGGCCATTCGCTCCACCCAAGGCAAAGGCCTGATGCCGGATGGCACCACGCGTTTCTCCTACAAGGGTCAGCCGATTTTCCACTACATGGGGACCTCGACCTTCTCCGAGTACACCGTGCTGCCGGAAATTTCCGTGGCCAAGATTCCAAAAGAAGCGCCGCTGGAAAAAGTCTGCCTGCTCGGTTGCGGCGTCACCACCGGCATCGGTGCGGTGATCAACACCGCCAAGGTCAAGCCGGGCGACACCGTTGCCATCTTCGGGCTCGGTGGTATTGGCCTGTCAGCCGTGATCGGTGCGGTCAAAGCTAAGGCCGGCCGTATCATCGCCATCGACATCAACCCGGCCAAGTTCGAAATTGCCAAGCAACTGGGCGCTACCGACTGTATCAACCCGAAAGACTACGATCGCCCGATCCAGGACGTGATTGTCGATTTGACTGACGGCGGCGTGGACTTTTCCTTCGAGTGCATCGGCAATGTGCAACTGATGCGTGCCGCCCTCGAGTGCTGCCACAAGGGTTGGGGCGAGTCGGTCATCATCGGTGTGGCCGGTGCCGGCCAGGAAATTTCCACCCGTCCGTTCCAACTGGTGACCGGTCGCGTCTGGCGCGGTTCGGCATTCGGTGGCGTACGCGGCCGTACCGAGTTGCCAAGCTACGTGGAAATGGCCCAGACCGGCGAGATTCCGTTGGACACGTTCATTACTCACACCATGGGCCTGGAAGACATCAACAAAGCGTTTGACCTGATGCATGAAGGCAAGAGCATCCGTACCGTCATTCATTTTTGAAGCAGCGGCAAGTTGCAAGCTTCAAGCTGCAGGAAGGTCTACACCTTCTTGCTGCTTATAGCGTGCGGCTTGTAGCTGGGAGAACTCCCATGTCCCTGGAAAATATCTCGTGCCAAAAGAGTTTTGGCGGTTGGCATAAGCGCTATAAACACAGTTCCCTCGTGCTCGGCTGTGACATGACCTTCGCCGTCTACCTGCCGCCGCAAGCGGAGCAGGGCGGCAAGCTGCCGGTGTTGTACTGGCTTTCCGGGTTGACCTGCACCGACGAGAACTTCATGCAGAAGGCCGGCGCCCAGCGCATGGCCGCCGAGCTGGGGTTGATCATCGTGGCGCCGGACACCAGCCCGCGCGGGCCTGGTGTACCGGACGACCCGGATAACGCCTGGGATTTCGGCCTGGGCGCTGGCTTCTATCTGAATGCCACCCAGGAGCCCTGGGCCAAGCACTATCGAATGCATGACTACGTGGTGCAGGAATTGCCGGCGTTAGTTGAAGCGCATTTCCCGGCGTCGGATAAACGCGGCATCAGCGGCCACTCCATGGGCGGCCACGGTGCTTTGGTGTGTGCCTTGCGCAACCCCGGGCGTTACCTGTCGGTATCGGCGTTTTCGCCGATCAACAACCCGATGGATTGCCCGTGGGGGCAGAAAGCGTTTTCCCGTTATTTGGGCGAAGAACGCTCTAAATGGCGCGAATGGGACGCCTGCGTGCTGATCAGCGAAGCCTCGGAAAAGCTGCCACTGCTGGTGGATCAGGGCGACCGCGACGATTTCCTCGACGTGCAGCTTAAACCGGAGGCCCTGATGCAAGCGGCCAAGGCTGCGAGCCATCCGCTGGAACTGCGTCTGCAGCCAGGCTACGACCACAGCTACTTCTTCATCGCCAGCTTCATCGAGGACCATTTGCGACATCATGGTCGTGCTTTGCTCGGTTAAAGTGAGGCAAAAGTAGGTAGAATCACGCCCTGAATTAAATCGGGGCGTTTTTTTATGCGTATTGGCCATGGCTACGATGTGCACCGTTTCGCTGAAGGCGACTTCATCACCCTGGGCGGCGTGCGCATTGCGCACCACCATGGGTTGCTGGCTCATTCCGACGGTGACGTTGTCCTGCATGCCTTGAGCGATGCCTTGCTCGGCGCGGCGGCGTTGGGTGATATCGGCAAGCACTTTCCGGATACCGACCCCACCTTCAAGGGCGCGGACAGCCGTGTGCTGCTGCGCCATGTGGTTGGCCTGATCCATGCAAAAGGCTGGAAGGTCGGTAACGTCGACAACACCATCGTGGCTCAGGCCCCGAAAATGGCCCCCCATATCGAATCGATGCGCGCACTGATTGCCGCGGACCTGCAGATTGAATTGGATCAAGTGAACGTGAAAGCCACCACCACCGAAAAGCTCGGGTTCACCGGTCGTGAAGAGGGCATCGCGGTGCACTCCGTCGCCTTGTTGCTGCGCGCATGAATGACCTGGAACTGCTGGGCCCGCGAGCCTATGGCGAGGCCTTGGGGCGCGCGGTGCTGAAGGCTACCGCCGAAGATTTCCAGGTAGACGAAGTGCTGGATATCCCACTGAGCGGCGAGGGCGAGCACCTGTGGTTGTGGGTGGAAAAGCGCGGCCTTAATACTGAAGAGGCCGCGCGGCGTATCGCCAAGGCCGCCGGCGTGCCGTTGCGCACCGTCAGCTATGCCGGCCTCAAGGATCGCCAGGCGTTGACCCGCCAGTGGTTCAGCGTGCAATTGCCAGGCAAGGCCGACCCGGACATGAGCGGGGCGGAAAACGACACCCTCAGGATCCTGAAAACCGGCCGCCACAAGCGCAAGCTGCAACGCGGTGCACATTCGGCCAATGGGTTTACCCTGCGCCTGACTCAATTGGCGGGCGATCACGCGGCCATCGACGCGCGCTTGCAGTTGATCGCCCGGCACGGCATTCCCAACTACTTCGGCGCCCAGCGCTTTGGCCACAACGGTGGCAACGTGGTTGACGCCCGTGAGTGGGCCGCACGCAAGGCGTTGCCCGAGCAACGCAACGTGCGTTCGCGGCTGCTGTCCACCGCGCGCAGTTTCCTCTTCAACAAGGTGCTCGCGGCGCGCGTTGCCGATGGCTCGTGGCAGCATGCCCAGGTCGGCGACCTGCTGGCATTTACCGACAGTCGCAGTTTTTTCCCGGCGGGCGAGGCTGAATGCAGCGACCCACGCCTGGCGATCCTCGACCTGCACCCTACCGGGCCGCAGTGGGGCGAGGGCGATTCGCCGGCCACAGGGGCTACCCACGCACTCGAGCAAGCGGTCGCCGCCAGTGAAGCCGACCTGCGCGATTGGCTGGTGAATGCCGGCATGAGCCAGGAACGTCGCATTCTGCGGCTGCCCATTGGCGGGTTGACGTGGCATTATCCCGGGCCTGACATTCTGCAATTGGAATTCGTCCTGCCGGCCGGATGCTTCGCCACTGTCTTGGTGCGCGAGCTTGTGGATCTGGTGCCGGTGGGGCAGACGGACAGCCCATGCGTATTCTGATATCAAACGATGACGGTGCCACCGCACCCGGTCTTGCCGCGCTCTATGCCGCGCTGGAAGACTACGCCGAGTGCGTGGTGGTTGCCCCCGACCAGGACAAGAGCGGCGCCAGCAGTTCGCTGACGCTCGACCGTCCGCTGCACCCGCAGGTTCTGGCCAATGGCTTTATCAGCGTGAACGGCACCCCCACCGACTGTGTGCACCTGGCAATCAACAGCCTGCTTGCACAGGAGCCGGACCTGGTGGTGTCGGGCATCAACCTCGGCGCCAACCTGGGGGATGACGTGCTGTATTCCGGTACCGTGGCGGCGGCCCTCGAAGGGCGTTTCCTGGGCCGCACCTCGTTCGCGTTTTCCTTCGCCGCCCGCCAACTGGACAACCTGCCCACCGCCGCCTATTTCGCGCGCAAGCTGGTGGAGGCTCATGGCTCCCTGGACCTGCCGCCGCGCACGGTGCTCAACGTCAACATTCCCAACCTGCCCCTCGACCACATTCGTGGCATCCAGCTCACACGCCTGGGCCATCGCGCTCGCGCGGCGGCGCCGTTAAAGGTAGTCGACCCGCGCGGCAAGGAAGGGTATTGGATCGCTGCGGCGGGCGATGCCGAAGACGGTGGCCCGGGCACGGACTTTCATGCGGTGATGCAAGGCTATGTATCGATTACCCCGTTGCAGCTTGATCGCACCTTCAGTGATGCCTTCAGTAGTCTCGATGGCTGGCTGGAGAGGCTGCGCTGATGGCTCGTGAACAAGACGACCTGCTGCGTCGTGGCATCGGGATGACCTCCCAGCGCACCCGTGAGCGTTTGATCCAGCGCCTGTACGAAGAGGGCTTGTCCAATGCCCAGGTGCTGGAAGTGATCCGGCGCACACCTCGGCACTTGTTTGTCGATGAGGCCCTGGCGCACCGCGCGTATGAAGACACGGCGCTGCCCATCGGCCACAACCAGACCATCTCCCAGCCCTACATGGTGGCGCGCATGAGCGAGCTGCTGCTGGCGGCGGGGCCTTTGGACAAGGTGCTGGAGATCGGCACCGGGTCCGGCTACCAGACGGCCGTGCTCTCGCAACTGGTGGAGCGGGTGTTTTCGGTGGAGCGCATCAAGGTGCTGCAGGACCGCGCCAAAGAGCGCCTGGTGGAGCTGAACCTGCGCAACGTGGTATTCCGTTGGGGCGATGGCTGGGAAGGCTGGCCGGCACTGGCGCCCTACAACGGCATTATTGTCACGGCGGTGGCCACCGATGTTCCGCAAGCGTTACTCGACCAGTTGGCGCCGGGCGGGCGCCTGGTCATTCCAGTCGGCTCGGGCGAAGTGCAACAATTGATGCTTATTGTGCGCGAAGACGAAGGTTTTTCCCGGCACGTACTGGGCGCCGTACGCTTTGTTCCGTTGCTCAATGGCCCGCTGGCCTGATCAATTTTCGCTGGCAGTGAATTCTACTGGTGGGGATGTGTCTTACAGCGGGGTCTATCAAGTCCACACGATAGGCACCGCGATTCAACACGCTGAGTGATTCGTTTCAGTTGCGTGCCGGTAAAACTTCAATGCCCAGTTATACTTGCGTCATCTTTCAAGCCTGATACAGGCATTCATGTTCAGCCACCACAAAGGGAGCGGCGGGTGAGTCTCACAGGTCTTGCGCAGCGTATGAGTAAAACAAGTTTTCAGCGACTGGTGCTTGGCCTTGTCTTTGGTTCCCTTCTGGCAGGGTGTTCCAGTTCGCCAGGCGGCGGCGCGCGGGTGGTCGATCGCAATAACGCGGCACCGCAAAGGCCGACGGTGACCACCGGGCAATATGTGGTGCGCAAGGGTGATACGTTGTTCTCCATCGCCTTTCGGTATGGCTGGGACTACAAGGCGCTCGCTGCCCGCAACAATATTCCTGTGCCTTACACGATTCATCCCGGTCAGACGATTCGCTTTGACGGTCGCACCGGTTCAACGCCTACGGCCGTTGTGACAAACACCGGATCTTCGCCGTCGTCTTCGAGCAAAACCACCATTTTTACACGCCCTGCCGGCACGGTTTCACCGGCGCCTGCAAGCAAGCCGGTACCCACGCCGTTACCTCCTGCAGGGCCTGCGCCGACCGGTTGGGGATGGCCCTCAAATGGGGTGCTGATTGGAAAATTCTCTTCAAACGGTAGTTTGAATAAAGGCATTGATATCGCGGGGGATTTGGGACAGCCTGTTTTAGCTGCGTCTGATGGGACAGTGGTTTACGCCGGGAGTGGTTTGCGGGGCTACGGCGAGCTGGTCATCATCAAACACAGCGATACCTACGTCAGTGCTTACGGCCACAACCGTAGGCTGTTGGTTCGGGAGGGGCAGCAGGTCAAAGTCGGACAGACAATTGCCGAAATGGGGTCAACTGGTACAGACCGGGTGAAACTGCACTTTGAGATTCGCCGTCAAGGGAAGCCTGTAGATCCACTGCAATTCCTACCCCGTCGTTGATATGTTGCACAGCCTGTTCCTCACGTAGAAGGAACAGGCTCCAGCGTTGCCAAGGATAAAGGCGTCGCTTGAGCTTGAGGTCGAACTCACCAAAGGACTATAACAATGGCTCTCAGTAAAGAAGCGCCGGAGTTTGACATCGACGATGAGGTTCTCCTTATGGAGGCTGTCATCGATACGGAATCGATGTCGAATGAGGGACCTGTAACACCTTCAGTTCGCACCAAATCCAAGAACTCCACTGCGTTAAAGCAACACAAGTACATTGATTACACGCGGGCGCTTGACGCGACCCAGTTGTACCTCAATGAAATCGGTTTTCCCCTCTGCTTACCCCCGAAGAAGAAGTCCATTTTGCGCGCTTGTCGCAAAAGGGCGATCCGGCTGGGCGCAAGCGCATGATTGAAAGCAACCTGCGCCTGGTGGTGAAAATCGCCCGACGCTATGTCAATCGTGGGCTGTCCCTGTTGGACCTGATCGAGGAGGGCAACCTGGGCTTGATCCGGGCGGTGGAGAAGTTCGACCCTGAGCGGGGCTTCCGCTTTTCCACCTACGCCACCTGGTGGATTCGCCAGACCATCGAACGGGCGATCATGAATCAGACCCGCACGATCCGGTTGCCGATCCATGTGGTCAAGGAGCTCAACGTCTACCTGCGGGCGGCGCGTGAGCTGACACAAAAACTCGACCATGAACCTTCACCCGAAGAAATCGCCAACCTGCTGGAAAAACCGGTAGGTGAGGTCAAGCGTATGCTGGGCCTTAACGAGCGGGTCTCTTCGGTCGACGTCTCGCTGGGTCCGGATTCGGATAAAACCCTGCTGGACACCCTGACGGATGATCGTCCTACGGATCCTTGCGAGCTGTTGCAGGATGATGATCTCTCTCAAAGCATCGACCAGTGGTTGTCTGAGCTGACGGATAAGCAGCGTGAGGTGGTGATTCGCCGCTTCGGCCTGCGCGGCCATGAGAGCAGCACCCTGGAGGACGTAGGCCTGGAGATCGGGCTGACCCGTGAGCGGGTGCGGCAGATCCAGGTCGAAGGGCTCAAGCGCTTGCGGGAGATCCTGGAGAAGAACGGCTTGTCGAGTGAGTCGTTGTTCCAGTAAGCGACGCATGATGGAAGGTGGGGGCGGGCATAAAGCTCAGCTCCCATTTTTGTGTCTGGCGCTATATTGCCTGATACCAAATCCCGGGCATAAAAAAACCCCGCTTTTAAGGGCGGGGTTCTTTCGACTGAGTCAGTACAAGTTAGATAACTTGAACTTCTTCAGCTTGCATGCCTTTCTGACCGCGGGTAGCGATGAAAGAAACCTGTTGGCCTTCTTTCAGGCTTTTGAAGCCGTCGGATTGGATAGCTTTGAAGTGAACGAACAGGTCGTCACCGGATTGTGGAGTGATGAAGCCGAAGCCTTTTTCATCGTTGAACCACTTAACGGTACCAGTTTGGCGATTAGACATGGTGTATCTCCTTGGACAAAGTTAACTGCGACTCAGGAAAAGCCCTGGCCGAGACTGAGTGCAAAGAGCAGGAAAAATTCTTGGAGATGGTTGGATCGAAATTCAACATATCGTGTAGAGATTCTCAGTGACACAAGCAGCACAGTGGCGCCACCTTAACCCTTTTTCCGGAACGTGCCAATGGTATTTCCGAAGGTTTCTCTATTTTCGTGACTGGCGGTGGTATTTACAGTCGCCGTGCTTGGTCGCCCGGGGCCCGGCCCCGCTGGTCGTGGCTTGTGGCGCGCAGCGCATTCAGCAAGAAAAGCCCCACGGCCTTTGAACCCCAACGCCGGCCCCGGTAAGATGCCACACAGAATTTTCCACCTCGCTATTTCAGGACACCCGCCATGAGCATCAAATCGGACAAGTGGATTCGCCGCATGGCGCAAGAGCACGGCATGATCGAACCGTTCGTTGAGCGCCAGATTCGTGGTGAAGGCGACGAGCGCGTGATTTCGTACGGGGTTTCCAGCTACGGCTACGACGTGCGCTGCGCCGATGAGTTCAAGGTGTTCACCAACATCAATTCGGCGATCGTCGATCCGAAAAACTTTGACGAAAAGAGCTTCGTCGATGTCAAGAGCGACGTGTGCATCATCCCGCCGAACTCCTTCGCCTTGGCACGCACCGTGGAATTTTTCCGTATTCCCCGCGACGTGCTGACCATTTGCCTGGGCAAAAGCACCTACGCGCGTTGCGGCATTATCGTCAACGTCACGCCACTTGAGCCTGAGTGGGAAGGTCACGTGACCCTCGAGTTCTCCAACACCACCACGTTGCCGGCGAAGATCTACGCCAACGAAGGCGTGGCGCAGATGCTTTTCCTGCAGTCCGATGAGGCCTGTGAAGTGTCCTACAAAGACCGAGCCGGCAAGTACCAGGGCCAGCGCGGCGTCACCTTGCCTCGCGCTTGATCGAAAGGTCCTACGCGTAAAGGGAATTAGTCCGAAGAAAGTGACTCTATTGGGTGTACTGCCTCGGTGCGTGCAAAACGCGCCGAGCCACGCTTGAGGAGTGCCTTATGAAGATCGACCCGCGAATCAGCGCAGAACTTGCCCGGCTTGAACCCAACCAGATAGGCGTTCTGGCCTGGTCCCTGATGGCCGATCCCGCGTATGCGGGCGGCATCCCCGGCCAACCGGATGAAGATTGGCCGCAGCCGCCCACCGAACCCGGTGAGCCAACCCTTCCAGACGAGCCGCCGCCCGCGCCGGTCGCCTGATACCCGCAGGGCCGGTCAGCGAACGGGCCACACCTGATGATCGCCGATGACAAAGACTCGGCGGTCATTGTCCTGCTCCACTGCATACCCCCCGGTAAACGCCCCGAACGCTGGCAGCAGGCTGACGCGTGTGCCGAGCTGAAAGCACGGCAGGCGCAAACGTTGCCGACCTTTGCCGCGCAGGCAATACACCGGATGCACATGGCCCGCGAGCACATGGTGGCTGGCATGCGCGTGCGGTTCGTGTTGCAGGGCAAACGGACCCATCAGCAGCGGCTCCGGGACCACCTCGATCCTCAGGTCGGCGGGTGGGTCGCCTGCGCGTGTATCGTGATTGCCGCGAATCAAGGTCATGGGCAGGTCGGGATAGCGCTCACGCCAGGCCCGCAGCGCGCCCAGAGTGCCGCTGGCGTGCGAGCCGGGGCCGTGCAGGAAGTCGCCCAGGAAGATCACCCGAGCGCACGGCACGGCCGCCAACAGCCGGTCCAGGCGCTGCAGGTTCTCGGTAGTGGTGCCCTGCGGCACCGGCTGCCCCAGGCTGCGATAAGCCGCCGCCTTGCCAAAGTGCGCATCGGCAATCAACAGGCACTGGCGCGCGGGCCAATAAACCGCCTTGTCCGCCAGCAGCCAGAGCTCTTCGCCTTCCAGCGTCACTGAGCAAACCATCAACGTTTCCCGTTATCGGCGACTTTTTCCAGGTCCTTGACCATCCGTGCGATGCGCTCCGAGAGTTTTTCCGAACTCATGCTTTCGCGCATCCGCTCGACCAGCAAGGGGAAGGCCAGGGGCGTGGGGCGTTCGATCCTATGCAGGTCCAGTTGCAGCGCCGACAGGCGCACTAATGTCTCTTCCAGTCGTTGAATATCCAACTCATCACGCAGGACTTCTTCCCCGGCCTGAGCCAGCAGCAGGTTCTGCGGGTCATATTGCTTGAACACCTCAAAGAACAACCCGCTGGACGCCTGCACCTGCCGGGTGCTTTTCGGCGCGCCGGGGTAACCGGCAAACACCAGGCCGGCGATGCGTGCAATTTCCCGAAAGCGGCGCAGGGCCAACTCACCGGCATTCAGGCTGGCCGCCACGTCCTGCAGCAAGTTCGCCGGGCTCAGCAGCCCTGTATCCAGTAGCGGCGGCCAATCCACCGGTGTCGCGCTCAACAGTTCCAGCCCGTAATCGTTCACCGCAATCGAAAAGGTCAGCGGCTGGCGTTGACTGACCCGCCACGCCAGCAAACTCGCCAACCCCAGATGCACCTGGCGCCCCGCGAACGGGTAGAGAAACAGGTGCCATCCCTCGCGAGACTTCAGGGTTTCGGCCAGCAAGCTCGCACGGGTGGGTAAGCCGGACCAGCGCAACTGCGTGTGCAGCAAGGGTTGCACCGCCTGCATCTCGGGGCCGGCGAACACTCCGTGGGCTGCGGCATCGAAGCGCTCCACCACGGCCTGGGCCAGCTCGTTGGAAAGCGGCATGCGCCCACCGTTCCAGCGTGGCACGGCGGGCTTTTTCGCGGTGCTGCGGCGCACATAGGCCGTCATGTTTTCCACTCGCACCAACTCCAGTAAACGCCCGGCGAACAGGAAACCGTCACCGGGCTTGAGCCGTGCGATGAAGCCTTCCTCGACACTGCCCAGATGCTTGCCGCCGCCGCCCTTGCTCCATAATTTCAGCTGCAGGCTGGCATCGCTGACGATGGTGCCCACGCTCATGCGATGGCGGCGCGCCAGGCGTGCATCGGGGACGCGCCAGATGCCATGATCATCGGGCTCCACCCGCCGGTAATCCGGGTAAGCACTCAGCGACAGGCCGCCATGGCGTACAAACCCCAGGGCCCATGCCCAATCGGCCTCGGTGAGGTCACGATAGGCCCAGGCGCCGCGCACTTCCGCCAGCAGCGCCTGCGGGGTGAAGCCTGTGCCCAAGGCCATGCTGACCACGTGTTGTACGAGCACGTCCAGTGGCTTGTGGGGCGATTCACGCGCTTCGATGCGCCGCCCAGCGATCGCATCCTGCGCCGCCGCCGCTTCCACCAATTCCAGGCTGTGGGTCGGCACCAGAGTCACCCGCGATGGGCGGCCGGGTGCGTGGCCTGAACGCCCGGCGCGTTGCATCAGGCGTGCCACGCCTTTGGCCGAGCCGATCTGCAACACCCGCTCCACTGGCAAGAAATCCACCCCCAGGTCGAGACTCGAGGTACACACCACGGCCTTGAGCTGGCCGTCTTTGAGCGCGCGCTCCACCCAGTCGCGGGTTTCACGCGACAGCGAGCCGTGGTGCAGGGCCATTAACCCGGCCCAATCCGGTCGGGCCTGCAGCAGCGCCTGATACCAGATTTCCGCTTGCGCCCGCGTGTTGGTGAACACCAGGCAACTGCTGCTGGCATCGACCTCGGCGACCACCTGCGGGAGCATTTTCAAACCGATATGCCCGGCCCAGGGAAATCGCTCGGCGATCGGCGGCAACAAGGTGTCGACTTTCAGTTGCTTCGCCGTTTGCCCCTGCACGTTTATCCCGTTGCCCTGTGGGACCAATACTTCAAGCGCGTGCGCCTGGTTACCCAAGGTCGCCGAGATGCCCCACACCAGCAAGCCCGGATGCCAACGCCGCAGCCGCGCCAGGGCCAGTTGCAGTTGCACGCCACGTTTGTTACCGATCAGTTCATGCCACTCATCTACCACCACCATGCGCAGGTGCGCCAGGCTCAGCTCGCTGTCGGCGCGGGCGAGCATCAAGGTCAGGCTTTCCGGAGTGGTGACCAGTGCGGTGGGTTGGCGACGGGCCTGGCGTGCGCGTTCGTTATGGCTGGTATCTCCCGTGCGCAAGCCGACGCTCCAGGGAATCTGCAGGGCCTCCAGCGGCGCTTCAAGGGCGCGCGCGGTGTCGGCGGCCAGCGCACGCATCGGCGTGATCCACAGGACGGTCAGTGGTTCAGCGGGTGGTTTGCGTTTAGCGGTAGCCGGCGGGCGGGTGATGGCGAAGCGATTGAGCGCGGCAAACCACAGGGCATAGGTTTTACCCGCGCCGGTACTGGCATGCAGCAGGCCCGACTGGCCGTCCTTGACCGCTGCCCACACCGCCTTTTGAAAGGCGAATGGCTTCCAGCCCTGGGTGGCAAACCATTGCTTGGCGAAGTCGGCGGGTTTTGCCATACGGTGGCTGACATTCCGGAGGGTCTATTCCCACAGACCCTCCAGGCACCGCAAAGGTTTATTTCAAATTGCCACTCAGGAACTGCTGCAGGCGCTCGCTCTTCGGATTGCCCAGCACATCCTCCGGCGGGCCTTGCTCTTCCACCATGCCCTTGTGCAGGAACAGCACCTGGCTCGATACCTTGCGGGCGAAGCTCATTTCATGGGTCACCATGATCATGGTGCGGCCTTCTTCGGCCAGGCCCTGGATCACCTTCAGCACTTCCCCTACCAGCTCCGGGTCCAGCGCCGAGGTTGGTTCGTCGAACAGCATCACCTCAGGCTCCATGGCCAAGGCGCGGGCGATGGCCACCCGTTGCTGCTGGCCGCCGGAGAGAAACGCCGGGTATTGATCGGCCACTCGCGCCGGTAGCCCCACCTTGTCGAGGTAACGGCGGGCACGGTCTTCGGCGTCTTTTTTGCTGCAACCCAGCACGCGGCGTGGGGCCATGGTGATGTTTTCCAGCACGCTCATGTGGCTCCACAGGTTGAAATGCTGGAACACCATCGCCAGGCGCGTGCGCAGGCGCTGCAGTTCGGCGTCGTCAGCCACGCGCATGCCATGACGATCGCTGACCATGCGGATCGGTTGGTCGTCGAGGGTCATGGCGCCGTCGTTAGGGGTTTCCAGGAAGTTGATGCAGCGCAAAAACGTACTCTTGCCCGAGCCGCTTGCACCGATCAGGCTGATCACGTCACCGGTCTTAGCCTTGAGCGAGACACCTTTGAGCACCTCATTGTCGCCATAGCTTTTATACAGGCCTTCAACGGTCAATTTGTACATGGGGCATGCATCCTCAAGGCGAAAGTAGGTAGCCGCTGCGGTAGGCCTGGGTGCCTGCAACATGGCCGACGACCATCCCGGCAGTGGCCATGCGGCGCAGCGAACGGGCGTAAAGCAGGCCTGCGTTCTGGCAGTGCACGGGCGTTACGCGGTCGGTAATAGGGTCGATGATTTCGGCAATCAATTGCCCGGCCTCCAGGTATTCGCCGGGCAGGGCGCTGAACACCAGCAGGCCGCCGACGGGCGTGGCCACCGGCTCCACGCCCGCCAGCGGGGTGGCCGGGTAGGGCAGGTCGGGCAGCGGCGCCACCTCACCGGCAATCGCGCCGAAGTGAATCAGGTAGTCAATAATCGCCTGGCAATCGAGGCTGGCCAGGCCGTGGTTGACGTCGCCCTGACCGCGTAGCTCGACCGTCACCGAAAAGCTGCCCATGGGAATCGGGAAGCGCTCGCCGAAGCGTTGTTGCAATTGCCACCACACCAGCGTGAAACACTCGTCGAAGGACTGCCCGCCGGAATCGGTGGCCAGCAAGTTGGCCTCCGAGCCGAGATAGCGCGCCAGCGGTTCTACCTGCGGCCAGGCCTCGGGCGTGGTGTACAGGTGCGCCACGGCTTCGAAGTCGCAATGCAGGTCCAGCACCATGTCGGCATCGCAGGCCAGGCGTTGCAGCACCAGGCGCTGGGAGCGCAACTGGGTGTCGGCGGTGTGCGCGGCCAGCGCGGTGACCAGCGCGGCGCGGATCAGTTCGACGTTTTGCCGCGGGTTATCGCCGAGCAGCGCTTCGACCCGGTCGCCGACTTCATCGCTGAGGTCGACGAACAGGCGGTTGAAGTTCTGCCCGCTTTCCAGCTCATAGCGGCCCAGCGGCACATCCATCAACACCTGTTCCAGGCCCCCCGGGTTGGCGATGGGCACCAGCACGATCTCGCTGCGCAGGCGCCCGGCTGCCGCCAGTTCCGCCAGGCGCGCTTTCAGGTGCCAGGCCACCAGCATGCCCGGCAGTTCATCGGCATGCAGTGACGCCTGGATGTACACCTTGCCTTCAGCCTGCTCGGGGCCGAAGTGAAAACTGTGAATCTGCCGCGCGGTGCCGGGGACCGGCGCGATCAGATCATGTACCTGATGACGCATGAAGGCTCCTTAATGGCTCGGTCCGAGAAACGCCAGCCAGCGACGCTCCGCCAGTCGGAACAGCCCGACGAGGGCAAAGGTTACGGTCAGGTAGATCAGCGCAGCGATGCCGAATGATTGAAAGGTCATGAAGGTGGCCGAGTTGGCATCCCGCGCCACTTTGAGAATGTCCGGCACCGTCGCGGTAAACGCGACGGTCGTCGAATGCAGCATCAGGATCACTTCATTGCTGTAGTACGGCAACGAGCGGCGCAAGGCCGACGGCATGATCACATAGGCGTACAGCTTCCAGCCGCTGAGGCCATAGGCCTTGGCGGCCTCGACTTCACCGTGGGCCATGCTGCGGATCGCCCCGGCGAAGATCTCCGTGGTGTAGGCGCAGGTGTTGAGGGCAAAGGCCAGGATCGTGCAGTTCATCGCATCGCGGAAAAACGCATCCAGCAGCGGTTGGGCGCGCACGGCGGCGAGGCTGTAGATGCCGGTGTAGCAGATCAGTAGCTGGATATAGAGCGGCGTGCCACGAAACAGGTAGGTGTAGAACTGCACTGGCCAGCGCACCAGGCGCTTGCGCGACACGCGGGCGATGGACAGCGGGATCGACACCACAAAGCCGATGACCAACGCGGCGCTGAGCAACCACATCGTCATGGCCAGGCCGGTGATGTGCTGGCCGTCGCTATAAAGGAATGGGCGCCAGTATTCCTGCAAGAGTTCGATCATCGCACGGCCTCCCGTGAGCCTGCGGAGTAGCGACGTTCAAGACGGCGCAACACGAAGTTGGAGGCGCTGGTGATCAACAGGTAGATCAACGCGGCCAGTACCAGGAAGTAGAACAGCTGGTAAGTGCTCTTGCCGGCATCCTGGGCGGCCTTGACCAGGTCGGCCAGGCCGATGATCGACACCAGCGCGGTGGCCTTGAGCATCACCATCCAGTTATTGCCGATACCCGGCAGGGCAAAGCGCATCATCTGCGGGAAGGTCACATAGCGAAACCGCTGGCCGCGCTTGAGCCCATAGGCGGTGGCAGCTTCCAACTGGCCACGGGGCACGGCGAGGATTGCGCCACGAAACGTCTCGGTGAAGTAGGCACCGTAGATAAAGCCCAGGGTAATCACCCCGGCGCTGAATGGGTCGATCTCGATGTACTCCCATTCCATAAAGTCGGTAAGGCCGGTGAGCCAGGTTTGCAGGCTGTAGAAAATCAGCAGCATCAGCACCAGGTCGGGCACCCCGCGAATCAAGGTGGTGTAGAGCTGGGCGGGAATGCGCAGGAAGGGCAGGCTGGAGAGTTTGGCGCTGGCGCCTAGCAAGCCCAGCAACACGCTGACGGCCAGGGACAGCACCGACAACTTGATGGTCATCCAGGTGCCTTGCAGCAACAGCGGGCCGAAACCCTTCAAGCTGAACGCGCTCAGCCCGAGGGTTTGCAACAGATCTTCGAACATAAATCAGGACCTATGGCGATAAAAAAGCGCCCCTCCACGCAGAGGGGCGCCCCAGGCATTATTTGCCGCTGTACAGGTTCAGATCGCCAAAGTGTTTCTTCTGGATGGTGGCGTAGGTGCCATCGTCGTGTAACGCTTTGATACCTTTATCCAAAAGGGCCTTCAGTTCAGTGTTACCTTTTTTGATACCGATTGCGGTTTTCGATGGCAGCAATGGGTCATCGATGGCCGCGCTGACTTCATAGCCGGCACCTGCTGGCGACTTCAGGAAGCCCAGTTCGGCTTGCAGCATGTCCTGCACCGAAGCGTCGAGGCGGCCGGAGGTCAGGTCGGCGTAAACCTGGTCCTGGTTGGCGTAGGCCTTGGTGGTCACACCGGCTTTGTCCAGTACGGCCTTGGCATAGGCTTCCTGGATGGTGCCTTGCTCGTAGCCCACGGTTTTACCCTTGAGCGACTCGGGCGTCGAGTAGCCAGCGCCTTTCTTGAACACCAGCGAGGTTGGGCCGGAGAACAGCTCGTTGGAGAAGTCGATGGCCTTTTCACGCACCGGGGTCACGGTCATGGAGGAAATCACACCGTCGAACTTGTTGGCCTTGAGGCCCGGAATCATGCCGTCGAAGTCACTTTCGACCCACTTGCACTTCACTTTCAGCTCAGCACAGATGGCATTGCCCAGGTCGATATCGAAGCCCACCAGGCTGCCATCGGCGGCTTTGGATTCAAACGGCGCGTAGGACGGATCGACACCAAAACGCAATTCCTTGTATTCCTTGGCCAGCGCGGTACCGGCGGCCATGCACAGAGCCAGTGCAGAAAGGGTCAGCAATGCTTTTTTCATTATGTAATCCCTGGAAACCAAGATAAGCGCTTGTGGCGCGGTTAGGACTGTTACTGAACGGTATCAGACGGATCACTGGTAGCAATTTCTGCACCATAGTTCCGAATGAGCGTTTTAAAAGGCGGGACGAGGGACGCCTAAGTGTAAGAGATGCCCGAAAATGGGCACTGAATCTTCGGTGCACCATTTTGGGTCTGACGAGGTGTAGGAGCGGGCTTGCCCGCGAAGAACGTCAACGATAACGCGGGAAACCTGATCCCCCGCGGCGTTCTCGGGTTTTTCGCGAGCAAGAACTAGGCGTCCCCCTCGCTCCTACAGAAGTTACCGGTCAGTGCCCATGCCGAGTGGTGGCACCTTGGCAAGCCGGCCCGCAGGGGATCTGCGCTCAGCTCAACAAGTCCTGCAGCGTTGCCAGGTTATCCGCCTCATCCACCGCCTTATCCTGCCGCCAGCGCAGCATCCGTGGAAACCGCACGGCGATTCCGCTTTTGTGACGCTTGGACAGGGCAATTCCTTCAAACCCCAACTCAAACACCATGCTTGGCGTGACGCTGCTGACGGGGCCGAACTTTTCCACCGTGGTCTTGCGCACGATCGCGTCGACCTTGCGCATTTCCTCGTCGGTCAGCCCGCTATACGCCTTGGCGAACGGCACCAGGGTTCGCTCGCTGCCCGGCGGGCCGTCCCACACGGCGAAGGTGTAATCGCTGTACAAGCTGGCACGCCGGCCATGCCCGCGTTGGGCATAGATCAATACCGCGTCGACGCTGAACGGGTCGACTTTCCACTTCCACCACAGGCCCATGTCCTTGGTACGGCCCACGCCATACAGGCCTTTGCGCTCCTTGAGCATCATGCCCTCTACACCGAGGCTGCGGGAGGCTTCGCGTTGTTCGGCCAACGCTGCCCATGTTTCTCCCTGCAACAACGGCGAGGGCAGCAACACGGGACGGTTGCATTCGCCAATCACCTGTTCAAGCTGCGCGCGGCGTTCGCTTTGGGGGCGGTTGCGCCAGTCGTCGCCCGCGTATTCAAGCAAGTCATAGGCGAGGACCGCCACCGGCGCATCCTCGAGGACTTTTTTGCTCAGGCTCTTGCGGCCAATGCGTTGTTGCAGCAGCGCGAAGGGTTGCACCGAGTCTTTCCACACTACGATTTCGCCGTCGATCACCGTGCCATCGGGCAGGCCACTCACCAGGCTGTGCAGTTCGGGGAAGCGTTCGGTCACCAGCTCTTCGCCCCGCGACCAGATCCACAGGCGCCCCTCGCGCTTGACCAATTGCGCGCGAATGCCATCCCATTTCCATTCCACCTGCCAGTCGGACGGTGAACCGAGCAGGGCGTCGAATTGCTCCACTGGCTGCGATAACCCATGGGCGAGAAAAAACGGATAAGGCTGCCCTCCGCGCTGTGCATGTTCGTCTGACGATTCGGCGGCGATCAGCTTGAGGTAGCTCTCAGGCGTAGGGCGGTTGGACAGATCGGTGTAGCCCACCAGCCGCTGGGCCACGCGCTTGCTGTCGAGGCCGGCCAGGGCGGCGAGCGCACGGGTGACCAGTAATTTGGACACGCCGACGCGAAAACTGCCGGTGATCAACTTGATGCACACCATCAGGCTGGGTTGATCCAGCTGTGCCCATAACGCTGGCAGGCGGTCGGCCAGGTCCTGCGGCGACAGGCCGCGCAGGGGCAGGAGTTTTTCTTCCAGCCACACGGCGAGACCGTCTTCAGAGGTGTAGGGCGATTCCGGTAGCAGCAGGGAAATCGTCTCGGCCAAGTCACCCACCGACTGGTAGCTCTCTTCGAACAACCACGGCTCGATACCGGACGCTTCGGTGGCCATGTCCCGTAGCAGGCGCGTCGGAACCAATTGTCGGGGGCGCCCGCCGGAGAGGAAATACACCGCCCAGGCAGCATCTTCCGGTGGCGCTTGCAGGAAGTAGGCTTGCAGGGCGGCGAGCTTGGCGTTGCTGGAGGTGGTGGCGTCGAGGTTGGCGTACAACTCGGCGAAGGCTTTCATGCCGTGGCCTCTTCTTCGTCATCACCGTATTCGGTGGTGAAACCCTGGGCGTCCAGGCCCTTTTCCCGCAGATGGCGTACCAGTACGTCGACAGATCCGTGGGTGACCATTACCCGCTCGGCGCCGGTTTGTTCGATTGCCCATAACAGGCCGGGCCAGTCGGCATGGTCCGATAGCACGAAGCCGCGGTCTACTGCGCGTCGCCGCCGGGTGCCGCGCAGGCGCATCCAGCCACTGGCGAAGGCGTCGCTGTAGTCGCCAAAGCGCTTGATCCAACTGCTGCCGCCGGCGGAGGGTGGGGCAATGATCAGCGCCTGGCGCAGCAACGGGTCGGTTTTTTGGATATCGCCGGCGTAGAGCGTCTCGGGAATATGGATACCGGCTTCGCGGTACACCCGGTTCAACGGCTCGACCGCGCCGTGGCTGAGGATCGGGCCGATGCTGGCGTCGATGCCATGCAGGATGCGCTGGGCTTTGCCGAAGGAATAGCAGAACAGCACGCTGGCCTTGCCGGCGGCGATATTGGCTTGCCACCAATCATTGATCCCGGCGAAGACCTGCGCCTGAGGCTGCCAGCGGTAGATCGGCAGGCCAAAGGTGGATTCGGTGATAAAGGTATGGCAACGCACCGGTTCGAAGGGCGCGCAGGTACCATCCGGTTCGACTTTGTAATCGCCGGAGGCCACCCATACCTCACCCTGGTATTCCAGGCGTACCTGAGCTGAACCCAATACATGCCCGGCCGGGTGGAAGCTCAAGGTGACGCCGTGATGCAGCAGCTTTTCACCGTAGGCCAGGGTTTGCAGGTTGATGTCCTGGCCCAGGCGCGAACGCAGGATACCTTCGCCGGGCGCGGCGGCCAGGTAATGCGCATTGCCGGTGCGGGCGTGGTCGCCGTGGGCGTGAGTGATGACCGAGCGTTCTACCGGGCGCCAGGGGTCGATATAGAAATCTCCGGCGCTGCAATAGAGGCCCTCGGGGCGGGCGATGACAAGGTCCATGGGCGTGCCGGGGGCGATGGGCTTGTTACTTATGAGGCGGGGCCGAACGCAGAAGTTCTATCCGGATACATACCGGGCAAATGTGGGAGCAGGCAGGCCAGCTCCCACATTTCTTCAGGGAGTACCCGGTTATTTAGCGGGCGTCAGGGTCAACCGTGCCTTCCCATACACTTTCTCGAAGTTCTGCGGCTGCATCGGGAAGCTCAGGTATTGCGCCTTCAGCGACGGTTCGATGCCATTGGCGTAGTTGGGGCTGGCCGGGTTGCCGGATTGGCCGATGCCATCCTGGCCCATCATCGGTTCCGCCTGGCCGAAGTCGACGATCATGCGCAGCGCCGGCACCTCGGTGGTGTTGAAGTCCTGGCCCCAGCGGTAGGGCGCGGGGTTCAGGGTGTTGTGGTCGCCACCGCTGGCCAATGGGCCGCGAATGATCTGGCCGTTGGTGTCTTTCCAGGTGGTGGTATGCAGTTTGCCCCACTGCCAGGCCTTGTGATCGGCGCCCAGTTGGCTGTCGCCGGCGCTGATCGCGGCGGCCAGGCTGCGGGCAAGGATCGCCGGTTTGTCTTCTTTCTGGGCGGTGCGCACGTCGTCCCAGAATGGGCTGTCTTCGCGACCCAGCAGGTGGTCGGCCTGGGCGGCGTAGGACAGGGTGGCGTTGCTGACGAATGCCTTCCAGCTGGCGCTGTTTTCCGGGCCCAGCTCGTCGAGGAAGATCTGCCGGGTACTTTCCTGCAGGAACAGCTCATACAGCGCGGCGTCGGCGGAGGTGGGCGCGAGGCGGCCGTCGAAGGCCATCAGGCGGCTCAGCGCTTCGCGTGCCTTGGCCTGTTCGGCCGCCGGCAGGGCGTCAATCGCCTGTTTCAGCGGTTGGGCCATGCCCGGTGCCTGGAACATGGTCTTGAGCTTGGCGGCGAAGGGGGTGGTCTGGTCGTATTGCATGGCAATCATGCTGCGGCTGTCATGCTTGCCGGCATTGGCCAGTTGCGCCAGGCGCTCGCTGCGCTCCGGTGCATCCCAGGAGTTGGACAACTGCATGCCATAACCGCGCGGCGCGGTTCGCTGGTTGGCCGTGCCGATCCAGCCTTGGGCCGGGTCCTGGTCATAAGGGTGCAGCATCGCGTCGGCGTAACCGTCCCAATCAAAGCGCGTATCCCAGCCCGGCGAGGGCAGCAGACCTTCGCCTTCGCGACGGTTGGGGAAGCGGCCGGTGACTTGCCAGCCAATATGCGTGGCGTCGGCAAATATCATGTTCAAGGCGATGGCGCGGATTTCCCGGGTGGCGTCCGAGGCTTTGCCGACGTCTTGCGCGCGGGACAGGTCGAAGAACGCATCCAGGCTCTTGTCGTCTTTGAAATCGGCGCTTTGCAGGGCCAGGCCCAAACCGTTGGCGAGCGCCTGGCTGCTGTTGAGCAGGGCGCCGTGGCGGGTTTCGTAGACGACTTCGCGGATCGGGCGTTGGCCTTTGACGAAGAAGGTTTCGTTACGCACACCGGCGGGCAGCCATTTGCCGTTGTTTTCGTAGTACAGCGCGTTGCCTTGGCGTTTGACCTTCTCCAGGAACAGGTCCTGGGTGTCGCCCTTGACCGTGCTCATGCTCCACGCCACTTTGCCGTTGAACCCGGACAACAGGGTCGGCAGGCCGGCAATCGAAGCGCCGACCGCCTGGTATTTGGGCGCGCGAATCTGCACGTAGCTCCACGGCGACGGCGCTTGCGGCTGGGCGGCGAGGTCGTTGGCCAGCAGGCTTTTGCCGCTGCGGCTGCGTTGCGGGCCGATGGCCCAGTTGCTCGACGTGGTAACCGCCAGCGAGTTGAGGCTGCTCAGTTGCTGGCTGACCGTGTCCAGCCCGGCCAGGCCGGTGATCTGGCTCACGTTCACGCCCTTGAGCTTGTCGGCTTCGGCCAGCGGGATCGGCTCATCCGGCGCGCTAGGGGTGAGCCAGGCGAGTTTGTCGACGCCGACTTTTTGCGCCAGCACCAGGGAGGCCAGCTCTTCCCGCAGGTTGGCTGAGTCGCTGAAATTCAGCAGGCAGAACAGCAGCGCCGAATCTTCCGGTTTCCAGTATTCAGGCTTGTAGCCGGTCTGGGCCAGGTCCGGCGGCAGCTTGTCACGGTAGCGGAACAGGTAGGCATTCACGCCACGGGCGTATACCTCAAAGAAACGCTTGAGGCGTGGCGATGAGGCGTTATACAGCTCGCCGGCGCTTTTTTTCAGGTTGACCGCGCGCATGAAACGGTCGACATCCAGCACCTCAGGCCCGGACATTTCCGCCAGGCGGCCTTGGGCCAGCAGGCGCAGGGTGACCATCTGGGTGATGCGGTCACTGGCGTGCACATAACCGAGGCTGAACAGCGCGTCGTGGAAGGTGTTGCTTTCGATCAGCGGCATGCCCTGGGCATTGCGGCGCACCGACACATTCTGTGCCAGGCCCTTGATCGGTTGCACGCCGGCAACCGGCGGCAGCGTGTCCTGGGTGCTATGGAGCTGGCAACCGGCCAGGCTTAACGCACTGGCCACTGCCGCGGCAACGCCGAACCGGGGGAAAAAATGTGAGAGGGCTGGCGAGGCCATGGCAAAGCTCCTGCGGGGGGTAGCGTCAGTAAAGGCGCTACGTTAGTGAGCGCGGCGAAACGACGCAAGCAGGAGTTTGGGTTAAGCCTGAGATCTTGAGTCAGTGCCCTCACACACTTGGGCCAGAGCGCGATTTACGCCCCGTGGCACTTCTTGAATTTTTTCTCGCTGCCGCATGGGCAAGGATCGTTGCGGCCAACATCCTTGAGGGCATTGCGCACCGGCTCCTGGTGAGCGTGGCCGCAGTTCGGGCCGTGGACATGGCCGTGGTCGTGATCATGGTGATCGTGATCGTGGTTGCAGTCAGGGCCATGGACGTGGGGTTGCTGAGTCATCGATGTCGCTCCGGAATAAAATTGCCGGGGATTATCTCGCCATTGTGGGCCACCTGCACGTCATAACCGATGAATAATCCGGTTTTCAGTTCACCCTCCAGGCGATAGGGCACGGGCTTGCGGGGGTTTTTCAGCATTTGCACCACCTCGCGGATTTGCGGCCAGAGGTTGGTGCGCACCGATACCTTGAAAAACGCATGGCCCTTGGGTGGCACGGTGAGCCATTCGTTGGACTCGCCTTCGGTGAGCACGAAATTACCGAGGGTGACCTTATAGATCAGGCCGCGCACGGTCAGGTCTGCGTCGTCGCGGTTGTCCACGCGAAAGTACAGTTTGAATTTCTGCTCCAGCAGCTTGGCACGCACCACTTCGACTTTCACCAAGGCGACGTGGGGCGGTGGTGAATCGTCTTCGAACCACGACGCGCAACCGGTCAGGCCGAAGATTAACGCCAGCATCAAGCTGTAGATCCGAAGCATGGCGTGAGTCCTGTTGTGATCAAAGGTAGCTGGAGCAGCACTTCTTGAATTTTTGCCCACTGCCACACAGGCACGCATCGTTGCGCCCGATCTTCACTTCTACCGTAGGGTCGATAAAGTACCAGTGCCCTTCATTCTGTACGAAAGAAGACCGCTCGCGGTGGCTATGTTCGCCGTTGCTGTCATGCCAGCGCGCAGTAAAGGTCACGAAGGCATGCTCGGGCTGGCCGCCGAACACCTCGGAGCTTTCCACCTCAAGGCCAAGCCAAGTGCTTTGGGCACTCCAGGCGCCGATGGCGTCGCGGTCGAGGCCGGCCTGTTGCGCCGGTAACGTGGTGGCGACCAGGTAGTCCACCAGGCCCAGCACATAGGCGCTGTAGCGCGAGCGCATCAGTGCGCTGGCACAAGGTGCCGGGTGGCCGGCGTGATAATGACCGCAGCAGGCATCCAGCAGGTTGCCGCTGCCGCAGGGGCAAATGGATGTATTCATCGGGGTTACCACCCATACTCGTTCTATTAGACGTAACGTTAGCTAAGCCTTGGTATGACCACGCAAGCGGTCTCTCTTCACCTATCGACGCCGTCGTTTTCCACAGAGGGCCACCGGACCATACCTCGAACTGACGGTGGAAGGTCCGGTAACCGCATATGACCAGATACTACAGACGAACGCTGGGGAACTCGACGGCCAGTGGCTGCGAAAGAGCGGCTGGCGTCTTGCGGCGACCTTCTGGTTATTCGTTGAGACACTTCGTCGCTGGCTCGCTGAAACCTGCTGAGGTTCCATTGGGGGGACTGTTGCGAGAAGAGTTGATTTCAACCTATTTGCCAAATTAAAACCTATTAGGTTAATTTTGCCCCTGGAGAAGACGACTCCGCACTGCAAGCTGACCACCCTCAAGGCCCTGATTGAATCCGGCAAAGTACGCACCACGAACGCTGCCCGAGTGAGGGCCGATGCACTTGACCTTGATCTCTCCGAGATGCTGGCCGTGATACTGGCCCTTAAACCAATGGATTTTTACAAGAGCATGACCACCTACGCCGACCACACGATATGGCAAGACGTGTACAGGCCACATACGAAGGTGGGGCATGTGTACCTGAAACTCACGGTTATCGATGACGTACTGATCGTGTCCTTCAAGGAGCTATGAACATGAAATGCCCGGTGTGCGGCGCTGCGGGTTTGGTCCACGACACCCGCGACGTGCCCTATTCCTATAAGGGCGAGACCACGCTGATCGAGAATGTGACGGGGGAGTTTTGTCCGTCTTGCTCCGAGTCGGTTCTGAATCTGCCGGAGTCGGATCGTGTCATGAAGGCGATGCGTGCATTCTCAAAGAGGGTCAATGGGGATCTCGTAGACCCTGGTTTTATTGCCATGGTGCGTAAGAAACTTGCATTGGACCAACGGGAAGCGGCTGAGATTTTCGGCGGTGGGGTCAACGCCTTTTCTCGCTATGAGAATGGAAAGACTAAGCCACCACTGGCACTTATAAAGCTCCTCAAGTTGCTCGATCGTCATCCAGAGTTACTCAACGAGGTCCGAACGGCGTAGGTCTTCCCGCAGGTTGCCGCTGCCGCAGGGGCAAATGGATGTACTCATCGGGGTTACCACCAATACTTTCCGAAGTTTTCCGGGTTTGCCCAGAAGCGGGCGTTGAGCCAGTCCGGCACCTGTTTATAGTCAAGCAGATCGTAGGTAAACAGCGTCAGCACTTGTTGATCGCGCTGGAACCGTTCGCTGGCCTGCAGGGCCAGGGAAAAGAAGTCGGTGTCTTTCCAGGCGCAGGCGCCCAAGTCCACCAGCACCGCAATGCGACTGGCATTGAGGTTGCGGATGCCACCGAGCAAGGTCAGGCCTTGCGGTTTTGGCAGGTGCTCCAGGCAGTCGACCACCAACGCCAGGTCAAAACGCTGCGCCGCGAGTTCCGCAGGCAGCGGGCCGGGTTCAGCGACAGATACCTGCACGTCGGGATGCGCCGCCTTGAACGCATCCAGCGCAGGGAACTGGCTGGCACCCAACAGCAACAGGCGGTTGGGCTGGTGCAAATCAAGCAAGGCGGCCACGGCTTGCTGGGGTGTGCGGGCGGAAATACCAGCGATCATCAGAGATCCTCACATCAGGGCCGTAGAGACTAGCGCGGCTGAGCGTGCTGGCCTAGTCCGCGTCCTGAACCGTCGTACGAAAATCCGCATCAACCGCTGGCAGCCCTTGCCCCTCAGGGATCCACAGCGGCATTGTCGGTGAGCGTCTCTTAAACCGCCCCTTTATTAACTTTTTTGATCCTTCACTGGCAAAACGCCGGTAGAAGTCGTTACTGTGCGTTCAAAGAAAAATTTAAAAAACACTCAGGAGCCCCATGATGCATAAGGTTTTTCTGCTGGCCCTGTTGGTCAGCCCCATTGCCCTGGCTCAGAATATCAGTGTCGACACCAACTCGTTGATGCGCCTGCCCAGCAGCACCAGCGTGTTGCAACTGGAGCGTCTGGACGTGGCGGACTACGGCACGTTGCTGATTCCGGCCACCATCAGCCAGGTCACGGTGGATGAACTGCATCTGGGGCGCGATGCACGAATCGCCATTGTCCCCGGCAATACCGGGCTGCAATTGCAGGTGCGTCATGCGCAACTGGACCAGGGCAGCCAGATCACCTCGCGCGGCGCGCCGGGCACCCATGAAAAACCGGCCAAGGCCGGGCGTGATCTGACCTTGCGGATCAATTCATTGACGGCAGAAGATCTCTCGGTGGATGCCCGTGGCGGCGCAGGCGCCCAAGGTTATGCCGGGCTGGATGGCGCCAACGGTGAAGATCCGGGTTGCACCTGGGGTTCGGCCGGGCGTGGTGCCAATGGCGATAACGGCGGCGACGGCTTGCCCGGCGCCGCGGGTGCGCAGGTGCGGGTCGAGTTGCCGCAGGACTTCCCGGCGCAGCAGATCAAAGTCTGGGTCGATGGTGGCGCAGGTGGTTTGGCCGGTACGGCGGGCAAGCCCGGTAAAGGCGGACAGTCGAAGGGGTGCCTGGTGTACCGCGCCGATGGGGGCGAGAAAGGGCGCCCAGGGTTGGAGGGGCAGCCAGGGCCGGCAGGGCCTGCTGGCACTGTGACAATCCAGCGACTTTGAATCGCCTGGCCTGACGCTTTCGCGAGCGAGCCCGCTCCCACACTTCACAAGGCACACGTGCCCCCGCTCGGCATGGGCACTGACCGGTCACTTTTGTAGGAGCGAGGGGGACGCCTAGTTCTTGCTCGCGAAAAGCCTGAGAACGCCGCGGGGGATCAGGTTTCCCGCGTTATCATTGACGTTCTTCGCGAGCAAGCTCGCTCCTACAGGAATGCATCTCAAATGTGGGAGCGGGCTTGCTCGCGAAGACGGTGTCAGGGTCGCTTCAGAACATCGGCCGAGCCGAAGCAATCGCAACCACCAACAACCCCACGATCAAATTAATCCCCACCAACTTGCGGATCTGCCCCAGCGCAGTCGCGCCCGCCGGCCAATCCTCAGCCGCCACCGCCGTGCGCAACTCCGGGAATTTCAGCGCCTGGATGCGGATAAACAGCGCGGTCATCACCAGATACAAGCCCATCATTACCTGTACATAACGCGGTGCGGTCTCAAACCCGCTGAAACGCAGATGCAGCAGGCCAACACCGCTGATCGGCAAAACCAGCACGGCCAGCCATACCCACACGAAAAAACGTTGAAACACATTTACCCACAACTTGAGCCGGGCAGGGCCCTCAAGTGCCGCCACGGCGGCAGGGCGCAGGATCATCCAGGCGAAAAACATACCGCCGACCCAGATCAGGGCGGCCAATACATGCAGGGTGTAAGCGAGGCTAAACGCGGTCATTGTGGTACTCCGTTCTGCGCGGGATTAATTAGCGGGGTATGATAGCGGCCGATCCGAACCACTGAAAATTTATCCAGCGTTTTTTGCGCCCGACTATCCATGATCAGCACTGAACTCAAAACCACGATCCAGGGCGCCTACTCGCGTTTTCTCGAAGCCAAGAGCTTGAAACCGCGCTACGGCCAACGCCTGATGATCGCCGAAGTGGCCAAGGTCCTCGGGGATATCGACACCGACGACGAAGGCCGCCGCGAGGGTGAGCCCGCGGTCGTGGCCGTCGAAGCCGGGACCGGTACCGGCAAGACCGTGGCCTACAGCCTGGCCGCGATCCCTACCGCCAAGGCCGCCGGCAAGCGCCTGGTGATCGCCACCGCCACTGTCGCCCTGCAAGAGCAGATCGTCTACAAAGACCTGCCCGACCTGATGCGCAACAGCGGCTTGAACTTCACGTTCGCCCTGGCCAAGGGCCGTGGCCGCTACATGTGCCTGTCCAAGCTCGACGTGTTGTTGCAGGAAGGCCACGCGCAAACCGCCACGGCCTCGTTGTTCGAAGAAGAAGGCTTCAAGATCGAGGTGGATGAAGTCAGCCAGAAGCTGTTCACCAGCATGATCGAGAAACTGGCCGGCAATAAATGGGACGGCGACCGCGACAGCTGGCCCACCGCCCTCGAAGATGCCGACTGGGCGCGCCTGACCACCGACCACAGCCAGTGCACCAACCGCCACTGCCCCAACTTCGGGCAGTGCGCCTTCTATAAGGCGCGCGAAGGCATGGGCAAGGTCGACGTGATCGTCACCAACCATGACATGGTCCTGGCCGACCTGGCCCTGGGCGGCGGCGCCGTGCTGCCCGACCCGCGCGACACCCTCTACGTGTTCGACGAAGGCCATCACCTGCCCGACAAGGCCATCGGCCATTTCGCCCACTACACGCGCCTGCGCTCCACCGCCGATTGGCTGGAGACCACCGCGAAGAATCTCACCAAGTTGCTGGCCCAGCACCCGCTGCCCGGTGACCTGGGCAAGTTGATCGAACAGGTGCCGGAGCTGGCGCGTGAGATCAAGACCCAGCAGCAGTTCATGTTCAGTGCCTGCGAACAGGTGGCCGACTTCAAGCCCGGCGAAGACGTCGAAGGCCGTGAGCGGCCGCGTCACCGTTTCGTCGGTGGGCTGATCCCCGAACACATGCGTGAAATGGGCATTGAGTTGAAGAAGGGCTTCTCGCGCCTGACCGACCTGTTCACGCGCCTGACCGACCTGCTCAAGGAAGGCATGGATGGCGAGGTCAATATCGGCATCGCCAGCAACCAGGCCGAGGAGTGGTACCCGCTGTTCGGCAGCCTGTTGTCCCGTGCCCAGGGCAACTGGGAGCTGTGGACCGCCTTTACCGTCGAAGACCCGGAAGACAACCCGCCCATGGCCCGTTGGTTGACCTTGTCGGAAAGCGGCGCGCTGTTTGATATCGAGGTCAATGCCAGCCCGATCCTCGCCGCCGAAATGCTGCGTCGTAACCTGTGGAACGTGGCTTATGGATGCCTGGTGACCTCCGCCACACTGACCGCCCTGGGCACCTTTGATCGCTTCCGCATGCGCGCCGGCCTGCCGAAAACGGCGGTCACCGCTGTGGTGCCGAGCCCGTTCCATCATGCCGACGCTGGCGTGTTGCGTGTGCCCGACCTCAAGGCCGACCCACGGGACGCGGCGGCGCACACCGCGGCGATCATCCGTGACCTGCCGGAGTTGGTGGAGGGCTCGCGCGGCACGCTGGTGCTGTTCTCGTCGCGCAAGCAGATGCAGGACGTGTTCGACGGCCTCGACCGCGACTGGCGCAAGCAGGTGTTTATCCAGGGCAACCTGTCCAAGCAGGAAACCCTCAACAAGCACAAGGCGCGCGTCGACGGTGGCGATTCCAGCGTGCTGTTCGGCCTGGCGAGCTTCGCCGAAGGCGTGGATTTGCCCGGTGCCTATTGCGAACATGTGGTGATCGCCAAGATCCCGTTCTCGGTGCCGGATGATCCGGTCGAGGCGGCGCTGGCCGAATGGATCGAAGCGCGGGGTGGCAACCCGTTCATGGAAATCTCGGTGCCGGATGCTTCACTCAAGCTGGTTCAGGCCTGCGGGCGCTTGCTGCGCACCGAAGAAGACCGCGGCACCATCACCTTGCTCGACCGCCGTTTGGTCACTCAGCGCTATGGCAAAGCTATCCTGAATGCTTTGCCGCCTTTCAGGCGCGAAATTTCTTAAGCCACCGTGGGCGAATTCGCCCACTTCGTGGTCTATCTCATGGATATCAACAGGCCGTTCACCGGCCGTTTGGGAGAACCTTGTTCGTATGATTCGCACGCTGCCCGCCCTTTTTGCCCTGCTGTTCGCCGCGCCCTCGATGGCCGCGCCCGCCGGGCAACAAACGCTGTTCAACTTCGTCCGGCCTGCCGATGTGGTCAAGGTGGCGACCCAGGACGCCAGCCTGCCGCAATACAATGCCGAACAAACCCCCGAAGGCGAGGTGCTGCGCCGTATCACGTTCAACCCGGCCGCTGAACCCCGGCTGGTACTCAGCCCGCAGACCGGTTCCTGGGACTGGTCGCAATCCAGCGCCATGAGCCTGCGTATCCAGAGCGCCATGGACTGGGCGCTGACGCTCTACGTCAAGGTGCAGAGCAACGATGGCAGGACCCTGGTCAGCCGCATCGACCTGCCGGCCGGCCCAGCCCAGACCCTGCTGATTCCGCTGCAAGCCAATTCTCCCTTGAGCCAGGGCATGAAGGCCGGCCCGCCAATGCCGATCACCGTGGACGGCCAACGTGTACTGCTGGCCGCCAGCGCCGGCGAAATCGACCGTAGCCAGGTGGTATCGGTCACCCTGTCGATGCTCAAACCCGATGCCGCCCAAAGTATTCTGCTGGAACGCTTCGGCGTGCAGGACAGCGAGCCGGTGCTCAAGGCCGCCTACAGCGAGCTGGTCGACGCTTATGGCCAATCGACCCGTGCACGCTGGCCGGAGAAGGTCAGCAGCGACGAGCAGCTCTAGTCCGCCGCGGCCAAGGAGCAAACCCAGCTCCAGGGCTGGCTGGCCGCGCGCGATAAATCCTCCCTGGACCCCTACGGTGGCTGGAACAAAGGCCCGGCGTTCAAGGCCAGCGGTTTTTTCCGCACCGAAAAACGTGACGGTCGCTGGTACCTGGTGACGCCGCAGGGGCATCCGTTCTACTCCCTGGGTGTCAACACCGTGGCCCCGGACAACAATCAGACCTACGTGGCCGGTCGTGAGTGGATGTTCGCGGCGCTGCCCAAGCCCGGTGAACCCTTCGACAAGTACTACGGCAGTGACGATCACCGTACCGGGAACGGCGCGGGCGAAGGCCGCAGCTTCGGGGTCGGGCGTTGGTATGACTTCTACGGCGCGAACCTGCAGCGTACCTATGGCGGTGAAGGCTTTGACCACAAGCGTTGGGTCAACCACACCCTCGACCGCCTGCAAGCCTGGGGTTTCAACACCGTAGGCAACTGGAGCGACCCCGCGCTGGCCAGCGCCGACCGCGTGCCTTACACCTTGCCGCTGTCGATCGTCGGCGACTATGCCAGCATCAGCACCGGCACCGACTGGTGGGGCGGCATGCCCGATCCGTTCGACCCGCGCTTCGCCATGGCCACTGAGCGCGCCGTGGCCATTGCCGCGCGCGACCACCGTGATGACCCTTGGTTGATCGGCTATTTTGCCGACAATGAGTTGGCCTGGGCCGGCCCCGGCGATGATCCGAAATCCCGCTATGCCCTGGCCTACGGCACGTTGCGCATGACCACCGATGTGCCGGCCAAGCGCGCGTTTCTCAAGCAGTTGCGTGACAAGTACCGCAATGAGCAAGGCCTGTCGAAAGCCTGGGGTATTGAATTGGCGGGCTGGGAGCTGATGGAAGACCCGGGCTTCGAGCCTCCTTTGCCCAACCCCGAGCACCCGGAGATCGAAGCGGACTTCAAATACTTCCAGAAGACGTTCGCCGATGCCTACTTCAAGACCCTCTCCGACTCGCTGAAATGGCATGCCCCCAACCAGTTGCTGCTGGGCGGTCGTTATGCGGTGAGCACCCCGGAAGCCGTGGCGTCCTGTGCGCAGTATTGCGATGTGCTGAGTTTCAATATGTACACCCTCAAACCCCAGGACGGTTACGACTTTGCCGCCCTGCGCGCGCTGGACAAGCCGGTACTGATCACCGAATTCAACTTTGGCTCGGCTGACCGTGGCCCGTTCTGGGGCGGCGTCACGCAGCTGGCCAGGGAAGAGGAGCGTGGCGCGGCGTATGCCAACTTCCTCAAGCAAGCCATGGCCGAGCCGTCGATTGTCGGCGTGCATTGGTTCCAGTACCTGGACCAACCGGTGACCGGTCGTTTGCTGGACGGTGAAAATGGCCACTTCGGCCTGGTCGGTATCACCGATGTGCCGTTCCAGGGCTTTGTCGACAGCGTGCGTAAAAGCAACCTGGCGGCGCTCGCCCAACTGGGTGAGGCCGCGCAAAAGGCCAAGGCTGCCGATGCCGCGCGTGAAGGCGAGGGCAGCAAGCCAGGGCGTGACGCCAAAGGTGCGGGGCAGGGCGCCGGACACGCTGGCGGGCATTCGGGAAATGGGCATTGATTGCAGCGTTGGTGGGTTCACAAAACCCACAAGGACTGGAACAATGTCGGCCACTTTCCATGCGGTTTTTCGAGGGGACTTAGGTGCAGGTTCAGGGTCATTACGAGCTCCAGTTCGAAGCGGTACGTGAAGCGTTCGCCGCGTTGTTCGATGACCCGCAGGAGCGTGGCGCCGGGCTGTGCATCCAGATCGGTGGCGAAACCGTACTCGACCTGTGGGCCGGCACCGCCGATAAGGACGGTACCGAGGCCTGGCACAGCGATACCCTCGTCAACCTGTTCTCCTGCACCAAGACCTTCACCGCCGTCACGGCCCTGCAATTGGTGGCCGAGGGCAAATTGCAACTGGATGCGCCGGTGGCCAGGTATTGGCCGGAATTCGCTGCCGCCGGCAAAGAAACCATCACTCTGCGCCAGTTGCTTTGCCATCAGGCCGGGTTACCGGCGATCCGCGAGATGCTGCCCGCCGAAGCCCTCTATGACTGGCAGTTGATGGTCGACACCCTGGCCGCTGAAGCGCCGTGGTGGACGCCGGGCCAGGGCCATGGCTATGAAGCGATCACCTACGGCTGGCTGATCGGCGAGTTGCTGCGCCGCGCCGATGGGCGTGGGCCGGGGGAGTCCATCGTCGCGCGGGTTGCACGGCCATTGGGGCTGGACTTTCATGTGGGGCTGGCCGATGAAGAGTTTTATCGTGTTGCGCATGTAGCCCGCAGCAAAGGCAATATGGGTGATGAAGCGGCACAACGCTTACTGCAAGTAATGATGCGTGAACCGACGGCCATGACCACGCGGGCATTTGCCAACCCACCGTCTATTTTGACCAGCACTAATAAACCCGAATGGCGACGCATGCAGCAGCCAGCGGCAAATGGTCACGGTAATGCGCGCAGCCTGGCGGGGTTTTATAGTGGCTTGTTGGACGGTAGTTTGCTGGAAGCCGACATGCTCGAACAATTGACCCGTGAACACAGTCTCGGGCCGGATAAAACATTATTGACACACACACGTTTCGGCCTGGGCTGCATGTTGGATCAACCACAATTGCCCAATGCCACCTTCGGCCTTGGGCCGCGTGCTTTCGGGCATCCTGGTGCCGGTGGCTCGGTGGGGTTTGCCGACCCTGAGCGTGATGTAGCGTTTGGTTTTGTGACCAATACATTGGGGCCCTATGTACTTATGGACCCACGTGCACAGAAGTTGGTCAGAATATTGGCCGGTTGTCTGTAAACCCCTTGCTGTTTCACGTTTTTTTGTTACAAAGGCAACTATAAGAAGATGCTGAGCGAAATTTTGTAACTTTAATATTCTGTAAGCGTCTGTTTAACGGGTCATCAGACCCCCGTTTCTTTTCTCATTTTGTGGATATCTCATGTTATCGAACAAGTCCTTGGCCCTGGCTCTTTGCCTTACTATGACTGGCTGCGCACAAACTCCACAAAATGATGCCGAGGGTGGGCATTGGTGGTCATTTGGATCTGATAAGGCCGCTACCAAGGACGCAGTGACCCAAACCGACGCCAAGCCGGATGTCAAACCCGCCGCCGGCGCCAAGCCTGCGGCACCCGCAACCGCCGCCGCCGCTGCTCCAGCGCCGGTCGCCAAGGCCGATACCGGTTCCAGCTGGTGGCCGTTCTCTTCCAAAAGTGACGACGAAAAAGCCGCCGATGCCAAGACCGCCGACTTGAAAGCCGACCTCAAGGCCGCCACGCCGGCGCCATCCACCCCCCCTGTCGTCGCCAAATCCGACAGCGAAACCCACTGGTGGTGGCCGTTCGAAAGCAAGCCCAAGCCATTGGCCAAGGTCGACGTGAGCAACGTGCAGATGCCTGACCCGAAAATCACCCAGGCCTGGTTGGACGACTATGAGCCGCGCCTGCGGGCGGCCATCAAGGACAGCAACCTGCAATTGGAGCGTCGTGACAACGTACTGGTGGTGATTGCCCCGGTGGACGGCTCCTACAACCCGAAACGCCCGGCGATGCTGCTGCCAGTCACGCTTGGCCCGTTCACCCGTGTTGCCAAGGCGGTCGAGGCCGATCCGAAGACTGCCGTGCTGGTCCTGGGGCACGTCGATGCCACCGGCACGGCTCCGGCCAGCCAGGCGTTGACCAAGGAACGTGCGCAATCCATCGCGTCGATCTTCAGCCTCAGCGGCTTGAAGCAAGACCGTCTGATGCTGCGCGGCATGGGCGACCTGATGCCACGTGCAGCCAACGACAGCAACCAGGGCCGCGCCCTGAACCGTCGGATGGAAATCATGTTCACCCAGCGCAGCACCATGTTGGCCCTGCTGAGCAAGTACAACTCGGGCAAGACTCCACCTGTGGCCGAAATGGTCGCCGTTCAGGATGTTCCCGCACCGGCTCCGGCGGCCAAAGCCCCGGCGAAAAAAGCATCCGCCAGCAAAAAGGCCGCCGCCAAGCCAGCCGCTAAAAAAGCGCCGGCCAAGCCTGCGGCCAAGAAAGCCGCGCCAGCCAAGGCCAAGGCTGCGGCACCGGCTGCAAACGACCAGGCGAAAAACTGATCCGCTGAACAAGGATAAAGTCGCATGACCCAGGCACTGGCTGATATGCGCCGTGACTATACGCGAGACGGTTTGAGCGAGGCCCAGGCCCCGAGCGAGCCGTTTGCGTTGTTCCACCAGTGGTTTGCCGACGCGGTGAACACCGAGCAGCCCCCGGTGGAAGCCAATGCCATGACGCTGGCCACGGTCGACCAGGACGGTCGCCCGCACTGCCGCATCCTGTTGCTCAAGGGCCTGGATGCGCAGGGCTTTACCTTCTTCACCAACTATCAGAGCGCCAAGGGTGAACAGCTCGCGGCGCGACCGTTTGCGGCCATGACCTTTTTCTGGCCGACCCTGGAACGCCAGGTGCGTATCGAGGGCCGGGTGGTCAAGGTGACTGCCGAGGAGTCGGACGCCTATTTCCAGGTACGTCCGCTGGGTAGCCGTCTGGGTGCCTGGGCCTCGCCGCAAAGCCAGGTCATTCGTGATCGTGAGGAACTGCAAGACCTGCTCAAGGCCACCGAACAGCGTTTCAGCGATACTCAGCCTGACTGCCCCGAGCATTGGGGTGGCTATCGCCTGCTGCCGGAGCGCATCGAATTCTGGCAAGGTCGCGCCAGCCGCCTGCACGACCGCCTGAACTACCGCCTGCAAGGGGACGGCTGGGCTCGCGAGCGCCTGGCGCCCTGATCCACACCTTTCGTCACCTCACCTGAATGATGCGCCTCACCCCGACGTCTCTGTTATTGAGACGTCGGGTGTGTAGTGCTGTGCAGCGTTCTTCAGCCACTGCGGCAGGTCGCTTCGCTTCACCTTCAGGGCATGGGCTTTATCCAGTTGCCGCAGCATAAAGTCACGCTTGCGCACGTCGTCGCCTGCCAGGGAAAGTGCCAGGTCGCGGTCCATCCAGCGCTTGATGCGCAGGTACAGCCAGGCATGGAAATACAGGCCGGCAAGCGTAGTGACTACAATGATGAAGTAATCCATGAAGCTCCTGGTAACGAGAAGAATGCTACCGCTCGTCGAGTTTTGTGGTGCTGGCAGTCTGTACTAAGGCTGAATGAAAGCAATTTTCTGCCCGGCTTGCCGTGACAGGCGTCAAGCTGCGGCGTTTAATGAATACCTGTCCTTTGGAGTTGATGCTATGCGTAAGTCCGTTTTACTGGTTGCCTGCTTTACCACCCTTTCGCTGCTGTTGGGTGGCTGCGCCTCGAGTCTGACCGGCGACTCGTACTCCCGTGATGAAGCGCGCCGTGTGCAGACCGTGCGCATGGGTACCATCGAAGCTCTGCGCCCGGTGAAAATCGAAGGTACCAAGACCCCGATCGGCGGCGCAGCTGGCGCAGTCATCGGCGGCGTGGGCGGCAGCGCCATTGGCGGCGGCCGTGGCAGTATCGTCACCGCGGTCATTGGCGCCGTGGCCGGCGGCCTGCTGGGCTCGGCCACCGAAGAAGGCCTGACCCGTACCCAGGGCGTGGAAATCACCGTGCGCGAAGACGACGGCAGCACTCGCGCTTACGTACAGGCGGTGCAGGAAAATGAAATCTTCCGCATTGGCGACCGCGTGCGCATCATGACAGTTGATGGCACCAGCCGCGTTACCCGCTAAACGTCGGTCGTAGAAGCACAAAACCCCAACCGGGTGACCGGCTGGGGTTTGTGGTTTTATGCAGGCAATAAAAACCGCCTTAGTAGGGCGGTTTTTTATTACTTGAAGTACGTCCTTGTTGCTTGCCATTTTGCCCTCCTGGCTGGGTGCTTAACGAAATCCAGCGTCGAAGCCGGGGGCTGACGTTAGAACAAGCCGAGGAGGGTGGGTGTAGGAAGGAATTGCGAAAGATGGGGAATTGGATGAATCAGGAGCCGGCTTGCCGGCTCCTGCAAAAAATCAGGCCTTTTTGCGACTCGCCATCGCCATCACCATATAACCGATACACGCTGCCAGTATCGAGCCGGTCAAGATCCCCATGCGATCTTCCCCGGCAAACTCGCTGGCACCCGGCACAAACGCCAGGGAACCAACGAACAGGCTCATGGTGAAGCCGATGCCGCACAGGATCGCCACGCCGAACACCTGGCCCCAGTTGGCGCCACCCGGTAGTGCGGCGAGGCCGATCTTGATGGCCACCCATGTGAAGCCGAGCACGCCGATGGTCTTGCCGATCAGCAGGCCGGCCGCGATGCCCATGGGCACGTGATGGGTGAAGCTTTCCAGGCTCACGCCAGTGAGCGAAACGCCGGCATTGGCGAAGGCGAACAGCGGCAGGATGCCGAACGCGACCCACGGGTGCAGGGCGTGTTCCAGGGTCAGCAGGGGCGAAGGCTCGGCGTTCCTGGTGCGCATGGGGATGCAGAATGCCAGGGTCACACCGGCGAGGGTGGCATGCACACCGCTCTTGAGCACACAGACCCACAGAATCAAGCCAACGATCAGGTACGCTCCGAGCTTGATCACGCCCAGGCGATTCATCGCGATCAGGGCAATCAGGCAGGCTCCCGCGCCCGCCAGTGCGGCACCGGACAGGTCGGCGGAATAGAACACCGCGATCACAATGATGGCGCCGAGGTCGTCAATAATCGCCAGGGTCATCAGGAACAGCTTCAGCGACACCGGAACGCGCTTGCCCAGCAGCGCCAGTACGCCCAGCGCGAAGGCAATGTCGGTGGCCATCGGGATCGCCCAGCCGGAGAGCGCGGCGGGGTAGTCCTTGTTGATCGCCCAGTAGATCAGCGCTGGCACCACCATGCCGCCGATGGCCGCTGCGCCGGGCAATACCACTTGCGAGGGTTTGGACAGGTGGCCGTCAAGCAGTTCGCGCTTGACCTCCAGGCCGATCAGCAGGAAGAACAGGGCCATCAGGCCATCATTGATCCATAACAAGGCCGGCTTGGCGATTTTCAACGCGCCGATCTGCGCCACCACCGGCACATCGAGAAACGCGCCGTACAGGTGCGACAAGGGTGAGTTGTTGATGATCAACGCCAAGGCAGCAGCGGCGATCAATAGCAGACCGCTGGCGGCTTCCAGCTGGAAGAAACGGGTGAAAGTGCTACGCAGAGCCAAGGGATGCTCTCCAATCCAGGTTCAATAGATGGATACCCTAACCCGTACCGTTAGTTGTTAAAACAAAAGTTATATTCTTATTTGTTATAAGCGACGGGTAAGCGGGGTATTGCGCCGAAGCCTAGCAATTGTGTGTCCAATTGAGTCGTTACTGTGTCTGTGTGCAGTGTAGGAAACACCTTAAGATTGTCGATGAACCTATAGAGATTCCCTCATGAGCGACCATCGTCCCTGGGCCCGCGAAGCCATCCGTATTATTGAAGCGGACTTCCAGCGCAGCGCTGACACCCATCTGATTCCGTTACCCCTGCCGGGGTTGCCGGGTATCGAGTTGTACTTCAAGGACGAATCCAGCCATCCCACCGGTAGTCTCAAACATCGGCTGGCTCGTTCGCTGTTTCTGTACGCGCTGTGCAACGGCTGGCTCAAGCCAGGCGCGCCGGTAATCGAAGCCTCCAGCGGTTCGACAGCCATCTCCGAAGCTTACTTTGCCCGGCTATTGGGCCTGCCGTTTATCGCGGTGATGCCCGCGACGACCTCCCAGGAAAAGATCGCCCAGATCGCCTTCTACGGCGGCAAGAGCCATCTGGTACAGGATCCGACGCAAATCTACGCAGAGTCCGAACGCCTGGCCCAGGAAAGCGGCGGCCACTTCATGGATCAGTTTACCTACGCCGAACGCGCCACCGACTGGCGGGCAAACAACAACATCGCCGAGTCGATCTTCCAGCAGATGCGCTTCGAAAGGCATCCCGAGCCAAGCTGGCTGATTTCCAGCCCAGGCACCGGGGGCACCACCGCGACCCTCGGCCGTTATGTACGTTATCGCCAGCATTGCACCCGTGTGTTGTGCGCCGATGCCGAGCGTTCAGTGTTTTTTGACTATTACCAGACCGGCGATGCCAGCCTGCGCCTGGACTGCGGTTCGCGGATCGAAGGCATTGGCCGGCCTCGGGTCGAGGCGTCGTTTCTGCCCAAGGTAATCGATGCGATGGTCAAGGTGCCCGATGCGTTGTCACTGGCTGCCATGCATTACCTGGCCGAGCGGCTTGGGCGACGAGTCGGCGGCTCCAGTGGGACCAACCTGATTGGTGCGCTGATGGCGGCGCAGCAGATGAAAGCGGCGAGGGAGTCGGGCTCGATCGTGGCGATCTTGTGCGATGGAGGCGAGCGGTATGCCACCACCTATTACAATCAGGCGTGGTTGACGGGGCAGGGCTATGCGCTGGAGGGATTGATCGCTGCCGTTGCAGCCAGTGTGGAGCAGGGCGAGCCATTACCCGCCAACATCCTGCGCGCCAATATCTGATACAGCGCAAAACCACTGTGGGAGGGAGCACGCCCCCTCCCACAGTGGGTCATCGACGCTTCAAGCCTCGATACCCAACATATCCCGCGCCAACGCCTCGGCGATTCGAATCCCGTCAACACCTGCCGACAGAATCCCGCCGGCATAACCTGCGCCTTCACCGGCCGGGAACAGGCCTTTCACATTCAAGCTCTGCATCGATTCGTTACGGGTAATCCGCAACGGCGACGAGGTGCGTGTTTCGATGCCGGTCAGGACGGCATCGTGCAGCGAATAGCCTTTGATCTGCTTCTCGAATGCCGGCAGCGCTTCGCGGATGGCTTCGATGGCGAACGCCGGCAGCGCCAGGGCCAGGTCTCCCAGGGATACGCCGGGTTTGTAGGACGGTTCCACACTGCCAATGGCCGTGGATGGCTTGCCGGCAATAAAGTCGCCTACCAGCTGCGCCGGTGCCTCGTAGTTGCTGCCGCCGAGGATGTAGGCGTGGGACTCCAGGCGCTCCTGCAATTCGATACCGGCCAGCGGGCCACCGGGGTAGTCCACTTCCGGCGTGATGCCGACCACGATGCCGGAGTTGGCATTGCGCTCGTTGCGCGAATACTGGCTCATGCCGTTGGTCACGACGCGGTTCGGCTCGGAGGTGGCCGCTACCACGGTACCGCCCGGGCACATGCAGAAGCTGTAGACCGAACGGCCGTTCTTGGCGTGGTGCACCAGCTTGTAGTCGGCGGCGCCGAGTTTCGGGTGCCCGGCGTATTTGCCCAGGCGCGCGGCGTCGATCAGTGACTGCGGGTGTTCGATACGGAAACCTACCGAAAACGGCTTGGCCTCCATGTACACGCCACGGCCATGCAGCATGCGAAAGGTGTCGCGGGCGCTATGGCCCAGGGCGAGGATCACGTGCCTGGACAGGATCTGCTCGCCACCATCGATGACCACGCCATTGAGTTGACCGTCTTCGATCAGCACGTCGGTGACCCGCTGTTCGAAGCGCACTTCACCCCCCAGGGCGATGATCTGCTGGCGCATGTTTTCCACTACGCCGGTCAGGCGGAATGTACCGATATGCGGCTTGCTGACGTAGAGGATTTCTTCTGGCGCGCCGGCCTTGACGAATTCGTGCAGCACTTTGCGGCCTTGGAATTTCGGGTCCTTGATCTGGCTGTAGAGTTTGCCGTCGGAAAAGGTCCCCGCGCCGCCTTCGCCGAACTGCACGTTGGACTCGGGGTTGAGCACGCTTTTACGCCACAGGCCCCAGGTGTCCTTGGTGCGCTGGCGCACTTCCTTGCCGCGCTCGAGGATGATCGGCTTGAAGCCCATCTGCGCCAGCAACAGCCCGGCGAAAATGCCGCAAGGGCCAAAACCGACCACGATCGGCCGTTCGACCAGGCCTTGCGGCGCATGGCCCACGATTTTGTAGCTGACGTCTGGTGCCGGGTTGACGTTGCGGTCATCGGCAAACTTGAGCAGCAGGGCGGCCTCACCCTTCACGTTCAGGTCGATGGTGTAGATGAAGCACAGCTCCGACGATTTTTTGCGGGCGTCGTAGCTGCGCTTGAACAGGGTGAAATCGAGCAGGTCATCACTGGCGATGCCCAGGCGCTGCACGATGGCTGGCCGCAGGTCTTCTTCGGGATGGTCGATGGGCAGCTTGAGTTCGGTGATTCGTAACATGACGGGATCCGGTGTGCGGCGCCTGGTAAGGCCGGCGGTTTTGCAAACCGGCGATTATAAGCCCCAACCGTGGTTTCCCGTCATGCTAAAAACAGCATCGGCGACACTCAATCGTCCCGCGAGCCGCCGAAAGCCGCGCAACCACGCTGGACTTGACCGTTGATCCGCAATTCGGCGGTCATGTGTTGCAGGCTGCCGCTGGCACTGTCCACGCAACGTTGCGGGGCCACCCACAGTTCGATGTGCTGGTTATTGGCTTCGGTCATCAGGTTGAAGCGACCGTCGCCGATCTGCTCTTCCACGTAAGGTACCGCCAGCGGCGGCTGACCCTCACGCTCCAGTACCATGCCTTTGCCCGTGACGTTCATTGTCCAGGCCGGCGTGTGGCCGTTGGCGCGCAGGATCATGCGTTTGAAATCGGGGTCGTCGCACGCCGAGGTGGAGCGCTCGACGCGGTACAACTGCTGCAACTCCACCTCGCCCTGGGTGCCGGTGGCAACGCCGGAGAACTTGCCGCGCAGGTCGGCAAACACAGTGCCTTGCTGGCCGGCGAGGGCGGCGGCTTCCTGCAGGATGCTGGTGCCCGCGGTGTCCTTGACCACGTAGTTACGCGAGTCATGGCACGGTTGGAAGAGCAACTTGCCATCCACCGTTGAAAGCTGACCCTGCATGCGGGTCAGCCCGGCGATAGACGGCTTGGCGGGCTCGCTTTCGAACAACTGGCAGGCAGCGAACAGGGGAAGCAAGGCAAACAGGGCGAAGGTACGGGCGGCACGCATAAGGGGTCTCCAGACAGGTGCCGTCACGTTACGCAGGCTGGCGATGCATCACAAGTCAGTTAACACGATCGCATACAGTAAGAAAAAACGTGGGTTTGTCCTACAGCGCAGTGCGAGATTCTGTGCAAACCTTTGGTTTTACCTCTGGAGCTCTAACCATGCATCTTCGAACAGGCCTCTGCGCTTTTTTGCTGGTGGTGGCGCCCACCGCATGGGCAGAACAACCCACGCAGCTTTACTACAACTCGCGAGCGGACTTCGTGGACATGCGGCTGGTGTTGAAAAAAGAGCATGACGCCAACGCCCCCTACATCGAGATGAAGGTGGTCCTCAGCCCTGAAGCCAAAGCCCGCACTGCCGCATTGAGCGCACAGGCCATGGACAAGTCGCTGACGCTGTATCTCAACGGCCGGCAATTGACCACGAGCACCGTCAAGAGCGTCATGGACAGCGGGCAATTGAGCATTTCAATTCCCCGCGACAGGCTCCTTGAAATGATGCCGTCGCTGATGCAGTAGCGATGTGCGGCGCCGCGTCAACCGCGCTGCGAAAACTCTCAGCCTACGATAAAGGTCTGGCCTGTCTGCAAGCCTTCGACACTTTTCGCGTAGGCCAGGGCCACATCGGCTCCCGCCGCCGGTTTGTATCCACGGAAATACGGCGCGTAGCTGTCCATGGCTTCCAGCAGCACCGTCGGGCTCACTGCATTGATGCGCAGGCCACGTGGCAATTCGATCGCCGCCGCTTTCACAAAGGCGTCGATTGCGCCGTTGACCATCGCCGCCGAGGCGCCGGTACGAATCGGGTCGCGGTTGAGGATACCGCTGGTGAAGGTGAACGAGGCGCCATCGTTGGCATACTCGCGGCCAATCAACAGGAGGTTGACCTGACCCATCAGTTTGTCACGCAGGCCCAGTTCAAAATCGCTTTCGCTCATGTCACCCAGCGCCACGAAATTCACGCGGCCTGCCGCACAGACCAGGGCATCGAACTGGCCGGTCTGTTCGAACAGTTGGCGGATCGAGGCGCTGTCGCTGATATCCACTTGCAAGTCACCGCTGCGGCGACCAATGCTGATCACCTCGTGACGTTGAGCCAGTTCTGCCTTGACCGCTGAGCCCACGGTGCCGCTGGCGCCAATCAACAGGATTTTCATGGTGCTGTTCCTCCAGAGGATAAGTGAAGGTTCAGTCTAGAGTGGCTTTTCTGGCGGATAAACGTGCTAATAGGCAACCTTTGGTTTTCATTTGGAAACAATCCATGAGCGAGATGGATGATCTGGCGGCCTTTGCCGTGTTGATCGAAGCCGGCAGCTTTACCTTGGCGGCGCAGCAACTGGGCTGCAGCAAGGGGCAGTTGTCCAAGCGCATCAGCCAGTTGGAAGCGCAGTTTTGCGTGGTGTTGCTGCACCGCACTACCCGCAAGCTCAGCCTGACCGCCGCCGGGGCGGCGTTGTTGCCCCAAGCCCAGGCGTTGGTGGTGCAGGTGGAGCGCGCGCGTCAGGCATTGGCGCGGCTCAAGGACGATCTGGCCGGGCCGGTGCGCATGACCGTGCCGGTCTCGTTGGGGGAAACCTTCTTCGATGGCTTGTTGCTGGAGTTTTCCAAGCAATACCCGCGCGTGCAGATCGAGTTGGAGCTCAATAACAGCTACCGCGACCTGGCACGGGATGGCTTTGACCTGGGGGTACGCTCCGGCGCGATTGAACACGAGCGCCTGGTGGCCAAGCCGCTGCTGGCCTGGCACGAGATGACCTGCGCCAGCCCGGCCTATCTGGAACAATACGGCGAACCCCAGACCCCCGCCGACCTGGCCGCGCACAGTTGTTTGCTCAACAGTCACTACAGCGGTCGCGAAGAATGGTTGTATCACCAGCAACATGAGTTATTGCGCGTGCGGGTCAGTGGCACCTTTGCCTCCAACCATTACAACTTGTTGAAGAAGGCCGCGTTGGTCGGCGCCGGTATTGCACGCCTGCCGTCCTACGTGTTGCCGGCGGAATTGGCTGACGGTCGGTTACGCTGGCTTCTGCGTGATTACCAGACGCGGAGCCTGCCGATGTATCTGGTGCATCCCTATCAAGGCGGTCTGCCGCGTCGCACCCAAGTGTTGGCCGACTACCTGATGGATTGGTTCAAGCGCAGCGGCGAAGCGTTGGATCGGCTTTAACGGTAGCGCCGAGCAATCAGGTGATCGATGGACAAACGCCCCGGTCCCTTGGCGACCAACAGCAGTAACAAGGCGATCCAGGTGCCGTGGGTGGGGTAAGCGTCCGGGTAGACGAACAGTTGAATGACCAGCGTCATACCGATCAAGGCCAGGGCTGAGAAGCGCGTGGCGAACCCCACCAGGATCAGCACCGGGAAAAAGTGCTCGGCAAACGCCGCCAGGTGCGCGGCCACTTCCGGCGACAGTAACGGCACGTGGTATTCGCTGCGAAACAGCGGCAGCGTCGAGGCGGCGAGCTTGGGTTCGCCAAGTTCGAAGGTGCCGCTGACCAGGTCGATGGCAAAGCCCTCGACCTTGGTTTGCCCGGACTTCCAGAACACCGCTGCAACCGAGAAACGTGCGAGAAAGGCGATCAGGCTGTAGGGGATTTTCTCAAACAGCGCGATGGCCCGTTTGATCAGCAGAGCGGGTGGGGTGTTCATGGCGAGACCTTTTGTTCGGCGAGTAAATGGGTGATGGCGTCGTGGCGAATCAGCAGTGAGAGACAGGCGCTGAGGTCGAATTCGGCCGAAGCCTCGAGGGCGTATGCCACGGCTATTTCCAGGGGCGTGCCGTGGTTCAGACTGTCGATGAACGCCACCGAGCCGCGATCGATGGCAAAGACCTTGACCGCCAGGCCCTGGCGCAGGACCAAGGCGCTCTGGGCGTACCAGGGGTTCAAGCTGTCCATGGCGCCCTCGGTCTGGTGTGCCGCCCATACCGCCACCACTGCATAGGCGGCGTTCAAGGTGGCGAGGGACGGATGCAGTTGCAGGCGTAGTTGGCCCAGGTCCGTCTGGCTTTGCAGCGCGTGAATAACCGCCTGTTGTTCCAGTGCCTGCGTATCGGCCGCGTGATAGGCGCGCACCCGCAAGCGTTCAAGGCGGGCGATGTCCGCGAGGTAAGGCACGCTGGCCGCCGGTTCGAACCCCTGGATGAAGTCGGCAAAGGTGCCGCCGTACTCGCTGATCAGCGGGCAGGTGGGGGGAGACGCTTGCACGTACAGCCCGGCCATGGCGCGAAAGAAGTCGTCGCCCACCAGTTGCAGCGTCACCGGGTACGCCGCTGACAACGCATTGATCAATGAGCTGTGCACATTGTTGCGGTACACCGCAAAACGGCTGGCCGGATCGGCACCGTTGATGCTGAACAGGCCGTCGGGGCAGGCGTGGTCAGGTGCCAGCAGGGCGTGGGCAAATGCGTCTTCAAGGCTCATAAGCGTACCTGCGACAGATGCCGTTCGGCCTGCGCGGCTTCGGCCAGCAGCACGCCCAGGGGCGGTACCTGGTTATCTCGCTCGATCAGGGTGGGCATCGGGCCAATGCGTGCCAGTACCTGTTCATACAACTGCCATACCGCGTTGTCGATGGGCGCACCGTGATCATCGATCAGCAGGCGATCCCCCAGGCTGTCGGTGTCTTCGGCAAAACCGGCCAGATGAATCTCACCCACCGCGTGCAAGGGCAAGGCGTCGATGTAGGCCAATGGGGCGCGCTGATGGTTGATGCACGACACATAGACATTGTTCACATCGAGCAGTAAGCCACAGCCGGTGCGACGGATGATCTCGCTGATAAAGTCGGTCTCGTCCAAGGTGGAGCGTTGGAACAGCAGGTAGGTGGATGGATTTTCCAGCAGCATCGGGCGCTTGAGCGCGTTCTGTACCTGGTCGACGTGTTCGCACACGCGGTTCAGGGTCGTGGTGTCGTAGGCCAGAGGCAGCAGGTCATTGAGAAACACCGGGCCGTGGCTGGACCAGGCCAGGTGCTCGGAAAAAGACTGGGGTTGGTAGCGCTCGATCAGCCTGGCCAAGCGGGCCAGGTGCTCGCGGTCCAGCGCGCCTTCGCCGCCGATGGACAGGCCCACACCGTGCAATGACAGCGGGTACTGCTCGCGGATCAACCCCAGGTAGTGATGAAACGGGCCGCCGGCCACCATGTAGTTTTCGGCGTGCACTTCAAAAAAGCCAAGGTCGGGGCAGGTCTGGAGCACTTCGGTGAAGTGCTCGTGCTTGAGCCCCAACCCGGCCCGATAGGGGAGGCCAGGCGCCTGAGCTTGGTAGACGGTTTGCGGGGATGAAAGGGTCATCATCAGTGCTCAGGTGCGCAGGGTTTCAGGACTTGGCGGTGAAGGCCGCTTCCTGGCCGAAACCAGTCGGCGAGGTGGTGCTTGGGGTTTTCGTGCAGGTACCGGCCGGGACCAGCTTCCAGGCGTTGGCCTGGTCCTTGGTTTTCGAGGTGCCGGCGCAGGAAGTGCCAGCGCCAGCGGCACAATCGTTCTTGCCGGCTTCAGCGACGCCAAAGCATTTCTGCATGTCGTCGGCGGCGTGGGCGGTGGTGGTCAAAGCGGACAGGCTCAGGGCGGAACCCAGGGCCAGGATGAGGGTAGCGGCGGACAGCGAGCGGGTGTGAGTGGTCATGGTATTTCTCCAGCAGTGGGTTGAGGTAGCGGGCTTGAGTGCCTGCTTACACCACTAGAGAGGGCCGGATGATATTCGTTACAAGTCAGCCGAAAATAATTTCAAACAACGCACATTTAACGATGTGCACAAAACAAATGTGGGAGCGGGCTTGCTCGCGAATGCGGTGTGTCAGTCACTTATTCGACTGATTCACCGCTTTCGCGAGCAAGCCCGCTCCCACATTCAGAATCGGTTCCTACAGCAACCTCTTCTTCAACCCCCAGGTACGCCTCACGCACCTTCGGATCGGTCAGCAACTGCTCCCCCGTGCCCTGCATCACCACCCGGCCGTTTTCCAGCACGTAGGCCCGGTCGGCGATCTTCAGCGCCTGGTTGGCGTTCTGCTCCACCAAAAACACCGTTACGCCGTCCTTGCGCAGTTGTTCGATGATGTCGAAGATCTGCTGGATGATGATCGGCGCCAGGCCCAGGGACGGTTCGTCCAGCAGCAACAGCTTGGGCTTGCTCATCAGCGCACGGCCGATGGCGAGCATTTGCTGCTCGCCGCCGGACATGGTGCCCCCGCGCTGGCTGAAGCGCTCCTTGAGCCTGGGGAACAGGTGCAGCACCTTGTCCATCTGTTCCTGGTAGTCGCCCTTGTCGGTGAAGAACCCGCCCATGGCCAGGTTCTCTTCCACGGTCAGGCGCGAGAACACGCGGCGGCCTTCGGGCACCACTGCGATGCTCTTGCGCATGATCTGCGACGACTGCTGGCCCACCAGTTCCTCACCCATGTAGCGGATGCTGCCGCTGTGAGCCTGCGGCGAACCGCACAAGGTCATCAGCAGGGTGGACTTGCCAGCGCCGTTGGCGCCGATCAGGGTGACGATCTCGCCCTGGCGCACTTCCACGTTGACGTCGTGCAGGGCCTGAATCTTGCCGTAGAAAGTGGAAACGTTTTCGAATTGCAGCATTTTACGCTTCCCCCAAATAGGCTTTGATCACGTCAGGATTGTCGCGGATCTGCTCCGGCGTCCCATCGGCCAATGGCGTGCCCTGGTTGATCACCACGATGTGGTCGGAGATGCTCATGACCAGCTTCATGTCGTGTTCGATCAACAGCACCGTGGCGTTGTTTTCCTCACGCAGCACGCCTATCAGCGCCTTGAGGTCTTCGGTTTCCTTGGGGTTCAGGCCGGCGGCGGGTTCGTCGAGCATGAGAATGCGCGGGCGGGTCATCATGCAGCGGGCGATTTCCAGGCGACGTTGCTGACCATAGGCCAGGGTGCCGGCGGGACGGTTGGCAAACTCGGTGAGGTTGACCTTGTCCAGCCAGTACTCGGCGTATTCCATGGCCTCGCGCTCGCTCTTGCGAAACGCCGGGGTCTTGAACAGGCCTGCAAAGAAGTTGGTGTTCAGGTGACGATGCTGGGCGATCAGCAGGTTCTCGACCGCCGTCATGTCCTTGAACAGCCGCACGTTCTGGAAGGTCCGCACCACGCCCTTGCGGGCGATCTCGTGACCGGCCAGGCCCTGGATCGGCTGGCCGTCCAGCAGGATGCTGCCGCCACTCGGCTTGTAGAAACCGGTGAGGCAGTTGAACACCGTGGTCTTGCCGGCGCCGTTGGGGCCGATCAGCGCCACCACCTGTTTCTCTTTCACGGTCAGGGCCACGCCGTTGACCGCCAGCAGGCCGCCGAAGCGCATGCTCAAGTTTTCGACTTTCAGGATCTCGCGGCTCATTTGCGCAGCTCCATGTGTGGACGTTGCATGGGCAGCAGGCCTTGAGGACGCCAGATCATCATCAGCACCATCATGGCGCCGAACATCAACATGCGGTATTCGCTGAACTCACGCATCATTTCCGGCAACAGGATCATCACGATCGCGGCCAGGATCACGCCCAGTTGCGAGCCCATGCCACCCAGTACCACGATGGCGAGGATGATCGCCGACTCGATAAAGGTGAACGACTCCGGGGTCACCAGGCCTTGGCGAGCGGCGAAGAAGCTGCCGGCAAACCCTGCGAACGCGGCACCCAGGGTGAACGCGGAAAGCTTGATGATGGTCGGGTTCAGGCCCAGGGCACGGCAGGCGATTTCATCTTCGCGCAATGCTTCCCAGGCACGGCCGATGGGCATGCGTAGCAAGCGGTTGATCACGAACAGTGCCGCCAGTGCCAGCAACAGCGCCACCAGGTACAGGAACACCACTTTGCTCACCGGGTTGTAGGCAATCCCGAAGTACTCGTGGAAGGTCTGCATGCCTTCGGCAGCGGTGCGGTCGAACGACAGCCCGAAGAAGGTCGGCTTGGGGATGCTGCTGATGCCGTTGGGGCCACCGGTGATGTCGGTCAGGTTACGCAGGAACAGACGGATGATTTCCCCGAAGCCCAAGGTCACGATCGCCAGGTAGTCACCGCGCAGGCGCAACACCGGGAAGCCCAGCAGGAAGCCGAATGTAGCGGCCGCCATGCCGGCCAGCGGCAGGCAGATCCAGAAGCTCCAGCCCAGGTAATGCGAGAGCAGCGCGTAGGTGTAGGCACCCACTGCGTAGAAACCCACATAACCCAGGTCGAGCAGGCCGGCGAGGCCCACCACGATGTTCAGGCCCAGGCCCAGCAACACGTAGATCAGGATCAGGGTGGCGATGTCGACCGCACCGCGCGAGCCGAAGAACGGCCAGATCAGCGCGGCCACGATCAGGCCGATGATGATGTAGCGCTGGGTGCGCGGCAGGGTCAGGAATTGGCTGACCTTGGGCGAGACCAACGGGCCACGGTTACGCTTGAACAGAGCACCGACCTGCTGGGTGAACAGCACACGCAGGAACATCAGTACCGAGCACAGGGCGATGATGGTCAGGGTCACGGGACCGGTGCCATGCACTTCCAGGTTGATGCCGACAATGCTCAGCTTGAGACCCAGTACAGGGAAGGCCACGGCCCAGACCAGCAAGGCGCTGAAAAACGCCGATTTAAGATATCTGCTCATACTTTCTCAACCTCCGGACGGCCCAGGATGCCGGTCGGACGGAACAACAGCACCAGAACCAACAGGCCGAACGCCACGACGTCCTTGTACTGGTCGCCGAAGATATCGGCGCCAAACGCCTCGGCCACACCCAGCACCAGCCCGCCGAGCATCGCGCCCGGAATACTGCCGATGCCGCCCAATACCGCCGCGGTAAAGGCCTTGAGGCCCACCAGGAAACCGGCGTTGGGGTTGATCACGCCGTATTGCATGCTCAGCAGCACGGCCGCGACGGCCGCCAGCGCGGCACCGATCACGAAGGTCAGGGCGATGATGTTGTTGGTGTTGATGCCCAGCAGGTTGGCCATCTTGATGTCTTCGGCGCAGGCCCGGCAGGCGCGCCCCAGACGGGAGCGGGAGATGAACAGCGTCAGGCCCAGCATGGCCACGAGGGTGACCACGAAGACCAGGATCTGCATGTAGGAAATCAGCACTTCTTGCGCGCCACCCGGACCGAAGGAGAAGCTCCCCGGGATCAGGTTGGGGATGGATTTATCCTTGGAGTCCTGGGACAGCAATACGGTGTTCTGCAGGAAAATCGACATGCCGATGGCGGAAATCAGCGGGATCAAACGGTTGCTGCCACGCAAGGGGCGGTAGGCAACGCGCTCAATACTGTAGCCATAGGCACTGGTTACGACGATCGACGCAAGGAACGCGGCGGTCATCAACAGCGGCAGGGAGTGGATACCCAGCATGGCCAGCCCGGCAAGGGCGATGAAGGCCACGTAGGAACCAATCATGTACACCTCGCCATGGGCGAAGTTGATCATTCCAATGATGCCGTAAACCATTGTGTAGCCAATGGCTATCAAGGCATAGGTGCTGCCAACGGTCATGCCGTTAACCAGCGTTTGGAAAAAATGATAGATCTCAGGCATTACAGCGCTCCTAAAAACCCGATACGCATTTCACTGGTGGAGTCATGTTCCGGCCTTGGGCTGTGTTCTGTGAGCACATTTGCACAAAGCGTTTGCCAGCGAACCGCTGGTGACGGTTTTAAGATTTTCAGGTGAGCCAGCGCCCGGATCGCGGGTGACAGGCCCATAAACCTCGTAAAACAAAGCCCACTGCTTTCACAGTGGGCTTGTTGACCAGTAACGCCTGGCTTACTGAGGGGAAGCTTCGGTTTTAGGTTTGCCGAAGTGCCACTCGTAGACCACGAACTTGAAGTCCTTCAGGTCGCCCTTGGCGTCGAAGCTCAGGTCGCCGGTAGGGGTCTTGAAGGTGCCGGCATGGATGGCTTCGGCCACCTTGGCGGTGTCTTCGCTCTTCGCGGCAGCGATACCGCCGGCGATCACTTCAACAGCCGAGTAGGCCGGGAAGACGAACGGACCGGTTGGGTCCTGCTTGTTCTTGGTGAATTCTTCAACGATTGCCTTGTTGGCCGGATCGGTGTCGAAAGACTTCGGCAGGGTAACCAGCAGGCCTTCGGAAGCGCCCTGGGCGATTTGCGAGATGGAGTCGTTGCCGACGCCTTCAGGGCCCATGAACTTGGCGTTCAGGCCTTTTTCCTTGGCCTGGCGCAGGATCAAGCCCAGCTCTGGGTGGTAGCCGCCGTAGTAGACGAAGTCGACGTTGGCTTGCTTGAGCTTCTGGATCAGCGAGCCGAAGTCTTTGTCGCCAGCGTTGATGCCTTCGAAGAGGGCAACCTTCACGCCTTTCTTCTCGAGGGTTTGTTTAACGGCGGTGGCAATGCCTTCACCGTATTGCTGCTTGTCGTGGATGACAGCAACGACTTTCGGCTTCACGTGGTCGGCAATGTAGTTGCCGGCGGCTGGGCCCTGGGCGCTGTCCAGGCCAATGGTGCGGAAGATCAGCTTGTAGCCACGGGCGGTGATGTCCGGGCTGGTGGCTGCCGGGGTGATCATGATCACGCCTTCGTCTTCATAAATGTCGGACGCTGGCTGAGTGGAGCTGGAGCAGAGGTGACCGACCACGAACTTGACGCCGTCGTTGACCACTTTGTTGGCGACGGCCACGGCTTGCTTGGGATCGCAAGCGTCGTCGTATTCCTTGGCTTCAAGCATTTTACCGTCGACGCCGCCCTTGGCGTTGATGTCGGCGATGGCCTGCTTGGCACCCATGAACTGCATGTCGCCGTATTGCGTCACAGGACCGGTCTTGGGACCTGCGATACCGATCTTGATGGTGTCGGCTGCGAAAGAATGGCCGGCAACCCCAGCCAGGACCATAGCGGCAAACAGTTTGGAAATCTGCTTAGTAGCCTTATTCATAGTGCTCCACTCTTACTGTTGTATTTTTTATAGTTCTAGCGGCCTTGTGAGCTGCAGAACCGGATCAGATATCTCGGATATCCCCCGGCAGCGGCCTGGCAACTGTACCGGTACAGTGTAGAGCGCCGGTTGATCGCTTGAAAAGCTGGCTGCTGGGGGCAAAACCCGGGCGTGTCGCTTAAATGAAAGAAAAAGACAGAATTGCGGCGGGGCTGAGGCCAGATTCTCGGCAATCCTTGGCTTTCCTGACACTTTCTATCGATGACTCATTTGCAACTGGGTTTTTCTACCCCGGCCACGACGTTATGATTGCGCCGATTTTTTCCCAAGGTGAACTCCCATGACGCAAGAACCTAGCACCCTCTATGCCAAGCTGCTCGGGGAAACGGCTGAAATTTCCTGGAAGGAGCTTGAACCGTTCTTTGCCAAGGGTGCCCTATTGTGGGTCGATGCTGGCCTGGATTTGCTTGAGGCCGCCGAGGGCATGGCCGAGGACAACCGCGATAAAGTCGCTGCCTGGCTGGCCTCGGGGAGCCTTGGCGAAGTGTCTGCGACGCGGGCATTGGACCTGCTGGAACGCAATCCCAGACTGTGGGCGGTGGTGGTTTCGCCATGGATTCTGATCCAGGAAAGGGCGGTGTAAGAAAGCGCCGCACAAAAAAGGTGCGCAGTTTGCGCCGCTGCAAGTGTGTAGCGGAGTAACCGCTGATGCGGTGATGGCATCTTGCCGTGGAGAAAGGTCACAGGTCAGGGTGACGTGCGCGTCACGGGAACAGTTTTGCGGATGGCGAAATGCCGGGAGAATTGTTTCTGGGTGTGAGCATATCGCTGTGGCGAGGGAGCAAGCGCCCTCGCCACATACGGCTAGGCGGTTTTGCCCGTATGGTTATTCAACGAAATAACCTTGGTCTTGCCGATGCGATGGCGGTAAATCTCGCGCAAGTACTTGATTGCCTTCTTCACACACTCTCGTGACAGGCGAATATCGTTGATCGACACGAACTTATCCTTGTCGTTGATCAGCTCGCGGTACTTCTTCTCATACATCGGTTTGATCGCATACCAGTTGGTATCGAGGATCTTCGCCGGGTTCTCGAATTCGTTGAGCAACTCGTCGATGCGGTCTTCGTCGAAGTCCTCGTGAATGATGAAGTCCAGGATCGAGTTGTCCAGTGTGTCGTCGAAGCGGTACGGGTTGCGGGCAAAGCAGCGCTTGATAAAGGCCACGATCAGCGTCAGGAAGTCATCCGACAGGCAAGGGCTCTTGGCGATCAGGGTCGTCAGCGACAGGTTGGCCGACGCACCGATCACCAGGGCGTAGCGCTTGAGGGTGGTGTTGGGAAACAGGCTGTTGAGATGGGTCTTGAGTCGGTTCAGGTCCATGTAGGACAGCTTGTAGTCCTTGGGCAGCGAGACGATCGACACCACCGACGAGCAGTTCTTGAAGAAGTGCAGGTCGTGCAGCGCCGCCGCGTCGTAGCCGGAGTTCTTGTATTGTTCCAGCGACGCCTTGTAGCGCTTGGACTCGATCGGCAGCAGGCTGATGCCCTCGATGGCCTGGGTGACTTTGTTGAAGTGCGGCAGGTCGATGGAGCGGAAGAACAGGTCGTCGATGTTCAGGCGTTGCGGCTCTTTTTCGAAGACCTTGAATTTGTCGTTCGACGGGGCCGGGGTTTCCGGGACCACGGATTCGGCATAGGCAATCGCCACCGGACCGGCCAGGCTCATGAACAGGTCGTTGGCATCCAGGCGGATGGTTTCACCGATATCGATACCCGCGCGACGGAAGTAGTTCTGGTCGTAATCGGTGGTCACCGCCTGGGCGGTGAGGATGTTGAAGATCTGCTGGGATATGTACTGGTTGGCGTGTTTTTCCATGGCATTGACGTCAATGTTCTGGATGTTGCCGTCATCGCTCTCTTCGGCATACCGCATGATGTCATTGGAGATCAGCATCATCGCGTTCCAGGGGCGGATGCGGCCCTTCACGCTGGCTTCGCTGCTGTCTTCATTGGCGAAGTTGTACGAAAAATCCCATTCTTCCGACAGGTACTTGCACAGCAGTCGCCCGGCGTTGATGTGCAGCGCTTCGGACATTTCGCTGCGGTGGTCGGAAATATTCGGCAGTACGCAGATGCCGCTGGTAAAGATCGGTTCGAACACGAAGGCATGGCCGCTCTTGCTGTCGTGCTCGTCGGCAGGCTTGGTGTCGAATGTCTTGTTCATGTACGAGTGTTGCTGCGCCAGACCGAACTCCGAGGCCATGCCCGAGCCGGTGCCGCCGCCAGCGCTGAAGATCGAGAAGTACAGGCGCGACTGGTTGGCCTTGATGCCGCAGGAGTCGATCAGGTACGAGTGGATCATCTTCCAGTCGGGGCTGGAAAAACGCTGGGTGTCTTTGTTGAGGATGATCTTGGCCAGGTACTGGCCGAGGATCGGTGCGTTACCGGCGCCGCCGGCATGGACTTCGGAGAGGTCCATGATCTTCATCTTGCTGTAGTCGCGCAGGAATCCGCTTTTTTCACCCTTGCGCGAAAAACGGATGCGCCCGGCGATGTCTTTGTCCAGGTCGCCCAGCATCACCAGCGGCTCCACCAGGAACACCGGCTTGCTGGCCTTGCCGCCGCCCAGGCGCAGGTTGTTGCGAATCCACTGGGCCGGGCTGTAACCCTTATCCAAGGACTTGTCTTCGTTACTGAATTCGTTCAGGTAGAACTTGCGCGCGTTGTACACCAACTCCGCCACGTCCAGTGCGATATTCGAGCCGCAACGGCCCAGGCCGATCAAGCATACCGAGGGGAATTCCTGCTCGTTGCGCAGCTCGCCGTCGTCTTCCACATGGGGTGGGCGCGGGAACACCATGTCGCGCAGGCCATCGAGGTTATCGAGGATGCGGTCGGTATTGGTTTCGGTGAAGTACAGGTATTGCTGGGTGGCCAACGCGCGGGTGGTGCTCAATGACTTCTCACCTGAGTGCTTTTGCGCAGGAGTTGGGAGCAACACATCGGGTACCACGGTGGCAGGATTATTTTTAGAAGTCATTGTGCGCCATGTGCCTGGGACGGATGGCTGAAAAATGTCAAATAGCCATCACTGAATGGTAATTCGCGACTTTGCAGTGCGTCCTTGTCCGGAATATCCAGATTGACCCTATATTCTCTAAGGAAAACCTGGCCGGGTTCTGTTGGATCGGCCGTTCGTCGCCGATCTTTAGGTAAATGATGGCTAAATGCCAAAAAATGGGCGTCATCGGATTGGCCGGATGATCGATTGATGCCCGACAAGGCTGGGAGATGGCACTTTTGGCGCGCCGGTCGCGCTCGGCTTTATATGATTTTGGAATGCTTTACGTAGCGTTCAGTGCTAAGCGCTGATGGGTAATTCCAGTTCGAAGGGGGCCTCCAGCGGGGCCAGGCCAAAGGCGGCGCGGGCTGCATCGCAATCGACGTTCTGCACGCCCTGGCTCCACGACGAGTCAAACTCGCGGCATACGCTGGAGCGTTGCTCGTAAATTGTACAACGGGTGCCTGTGCCCACTTCGCCCTCAAGGCTGCAACAGCGCGCGGGTTTCTGGTCGGTGCCGATCATCGCCACGCGGGTGGGGTTGATCTGTACCACCAGATCATCGGGCACCGTGCCCCCCGATGAGGCGCACTCACCCCAGAAGAACGACACGCGAAAATAGGAACAGCAGGCACCGCAACTCAGACACGGACTGGCTTCGGACATGGGCGTCATCGATAAGAAAAGTAAGAAAGGAGGGGCTTGGGAAGGCTCGCCATTCTATCCACGCCATGGCCGTTGGGAAGAGGGGGGCACACTTATATTTTGTGTAGGCGAAGTCCCATAGCGCTGGGTGAAATTACGCCCTATCAGCCTTACGAATCATTACAGACAACGGCGGCGCGCCTGACTATGTTGCACTGACCTGAGCAGGATGCATCGGGCATCGCAGCGCTCATAACAATAAAAAGAGACGGACCCATGCAGAACTCGACCCAAGCGGCGAATGCCTGGCGCATTCTGTTCCTGCTGTTCCTCGCCAACCTGTTCAACTTCTTCGACCGCACCATTCCGGCAATCATCATCGAGCCGATCCGCATGGAGTGGCACCTGAGCGACTTCCAGCTGGGCATCATCGGCACCGCCTTCACCATCGTCTACGCCATTGCCGGCCTGCCGCTCGGACGCCTGGCCGATACCGGCTCGCGCAGCAAGCTGATGGGCTGGGGCTTGTTCGCCTGGAGCGGGCTCACGGCGGTGAATGGCATGGTCGGCAGTTTCTGGACGTTTTTGCTGGTGCGCATGGGCATCGGAATCGGCGAAGCCAGCTATGCGCCGGCCGCCAACTCGCTGATTGGCGACCTGTTCCCGGCGCACCGCCGCGCCCGGGCCATGGGGATTTTCATGCTGGGCCTGCCGCTTGGCCTGTTGTTGGCGTTCTTTACCATCGGTGCGATGGTCAAGGCATTCGACAGCTGGCGCGCGCCGTTCTTTATTGCGGCGGTGCCGGGGCTGATCCTGGCGATCTTCATGTTCTATATAAAAGAACCCAAGCGCGGCGCGGCAGAAACCGTGCAAGTCTCCCAGGTGCGCGTTGATCGCCCGATCCGCCGCGTGCTGGCTGTGCCGACCTTCCTGTGGCTGGTGCTGGCCGGGCTGTGCTTTAACTTCGCCACCTATGCCTGCAACTCGTTTCTGGTGCCGATGCTGCAGCGCTACTTCCTTATGCCGTTGCAAGAGGCGGCGGTTGCCACCGGCGTCATCGTCGGCGTGACCGGCCTGGTGGGCCTGACCCTGGGCGGCTGGATCGCCGACAAGATCCATCAGCGCATCGCTAATGGCCGGCTGTTGTTCGTCGCGTTCAGCCTGATCATTTCCACCGTCACCACCGCCTGGGCTCTGCATGCCGGGCGCATCGAGATCGGCGTGTTTGTCGCGCTGTTCAGCGTGGGCTGGCTGTTTGCCTATAACTTCTACACCTGCGTGTACACGGCGATCCAGGACGTGGTTGAGCCCCGCTTGCGAGCGACGGCAATGGCGTTGTTCTTTGCCGGGTTGTACTTGCTGGGCGGGGGCATGGGGCCGATTGTGGTGGGTGGGTTGTCCGACTATTTCGCCCATTCGGCGATGTATGCGGCGGGGGCTGAGCAGATGACCGAGGCTTATAAAGCGGTGGGTTTGCACGACGCCATGTACTTGATCCCGGTGGCGCTGTTTTTGACCATGCTGTTCCTGTTCCAGGCTTCGCGCAGCTTTGTGCGCGATGCCAAGCGGATGAAGGAGGGGTTGGTGGCGATGGAGGTACCGGCTGCTGCGGCGACTGCTTAGGGCTATTTGTGGTGTGTGGCGAGCGGGCGTGCCCATGTAGCACTGCAGGAGCGAGGGGGACGCCTAGTTCTTGCTCGCGAGGAACGTCAACGATAACGCGGGAAACCTGATCCAGCGCGGCGTTCTCGGGTTTTTCGCGAGCAAGCTCGCTCCTACAACAGTGACCGGGCAGTGCCCATGCCGAGCGGGGGCGCGTGGGCGAGCTTGCTCGCCACGGCCTCCTAGTCAGCAGGGCAGGGCGGTCATCAACCCGCCACCAATACCCGAATCGCCTCCAGTCGCAACGCCGCCTTGTCGAGCATGGCCAGGCCTTGCTCGCGCTGGTTGCGCAGGGCAACCAGCTCGCTGTCACGCACGGTCGGGTTGACCGCTTGCAACGCGGTCAGACGGGCGAGTTCTTCGTCGGTGTCCGCGGCCAGGCGACGTTTTGCCTCGGCCACACGCTCGGCGTGGCGCGGGGCGATCTTTTCTTCACCGGCGTTGATACGCGGCGTGAGTTGATCGCGCTGGGCCTGCACGAACTTGTTGGCGCTGGCCCGTGGCACGCTTTCGAGCTGGTCGTTCAACGTTTCGAACGAGACGCGGCCGGACAGATCGTTGCCAGTGGTATCCAGCAGGCAGCGCAGCGCCGCCGGCGGCAGGTAGCGGCCCAGTTGCAGTGCGCGCGGGGCCACCACTTCGCTGACGTAGAGCAGTTCCAGCAACACGGTGCCTGGCTTGAGCGCCTTGTTCTTGATCAGCGCCACCGCGGTGTTGCCCATCGAGCCGGACAGCACCAGGTCCATGCCGCCCTGCACCATCGGGTGTTCCCAGGTGATGAACTGCATGTCTTCGCGCGACAGCGCCTGGTTACGGTCGTAGGTGATGGTCACGCCTTCGTCGTCGCCCAGGGGGAAGCTGGCGTCGAGCATCTTCTCGCTGGGCTTGAGGATCAGTGCGTTTTCCGAATGGTCCTCGCTGTCGATGCCAAAGGCGTCGAACAGGGTTTCCATGTAGATCGGCAGGGCGAACTGGTCGTCTTGTTCAAGGATGTCTTCCACCAGCGCATCGCCTTCACCGGCGCCGCCGGAATTGAGTTCCAGCAGGCGGTCGCGGCCGGTGTGCAGTTCCTGTTCCAGGCGCTCGCGCTCGGCACGGGCTTCGTCGACCAGGGTTTGCCACTCGCCGTCGTCGGCATTCTCCAGCAGCGGCAGCAGGCGCGGGCCGAACTGATGCTGCAGGGCGTTGCCGGTCGGGCAGGTGTTGAGGAAGGCATTCAGTGCTTCGTGGTACCACTGGAACAGGCGCTCTTGCGGGCTGGTTTCCAGGTATGGCACGTGCAACTCGATCACATGTTTCTGGCCGATCCGGTCCAGACGGCCGATCCGCTGTTCCAGCAGGTCGGGGTGGGACGGCAGGTCGAACAGCACCAGGTGATGGGCAAACTGGAAGTTGCGGCCTTCACTGCCGATTTCCGAGCAGATCAGCACCTGGGCGCCGAATTCTTCATCGGCGAAGTAGGCGGCGGCGCGATCACGCTCGAGGATGTTCATGCCCTCGTGGAATACCGTGGCCGGGATGCCGGAGCGCACGCGCAGTGCGTCTTCCAGGTCCATGGCGGTTTCAGCGTGGGCACAGATCACCAGCACCTTGGTGCGCTTGAGCATTTTCAGCTGGTCGATCAGCCACTCGACCCGTGGGTCGAAGCGCCACCAGCGGTTTTCTTCTTCAATGTCCGGTTGCGACTGGAAACTGACTTCCGGGTACAGCTCGGCGTGTTCGCCCAGCGGCAATTCCAGGTATTCGTCCGGGTTCGGCAACGGGTAGGCGTGCAGCTTGCGTTCCGGGAAGCCCTGCACGGCGGCACGGGTGTTACGGAAGAGCACGCGGCCGGTGCCATGACGGTCGAGCAGTTCACGCACCAGGCGCGCACTGGCTTCGGCGTCGCCATCGTTGACGGCGGTGAGCAGCGCTTCGCCTTCGCTGCCAAGGAAACCCTGGATGGTTTTGTGCGCGGCGGGTGACAGGCGGCCCTTGTCGAGCAGCTCCTGCACGGCTTCGGCCACCGGGCGATAGTTCTCGCTCTCGGCGCGGAAGGCCAGCAGGTTGTGGAATCGGTTCGGGTCCAACAGGCGCAGGCGCGCGAAGTGGCTGTCCTGGCCCAGTTGTTCCGGGGTGGCGGTGAGCAGCAGCACGCCGGGGATGACCTCGGCCAGTTGCTCGACCAGGCTGTATTCCGGGCTGGCTTTATCTTCATGCCAGACCAGGTGGTGGGCTTCGTCGACCACCATCAGGTCCCAGCCCGCGGCGAACAGCGCGTCCTGGGCCTTTTCATCGTCCACCAGCCATTCCAGGGCCACCAGGGCCAGCTGGGTGTCTTCGAACGGGTTGGCGGCATCGCTTTCGATAAAGCGTTCTTCGTCGAACAGTGCAACCTGCAGGTTGAAGCGGCGGCGCATTTCCACCAGCCACTGGTGTTGCAGGTTTTCCGGCACGAGGATCAGCACGCGGCTGGCGCGGCCCGACAACAGCTGGCGATGGATCACCAGGCCGGCTTCGATGGTCTTGCCCAGGCCCACTTCGTCGGCCAGCAACACCCGCGGCGCGATACGGTCGGCGACTTCACGGGCGATATGCAATTGGTGAGCAATAGGTTGCGCACGCACGCCACCCAGGCCCCACAGCGAGGACTGCAACTGGCGGCTGGTGTGTTCCAGGGTGTGATAACGCAGCGAGAACCAGGCCAGCGGGTCGATCTGCCCGGCGAACAGGCGGTCGCTGGCCAGACGGAACTGGATAAAGTTGGAAAGTTGGGTTTCCGGCAGGGTGACCTGCTCGTTCTGCCCATTGAGGCCGTGGTAGACCAGCAGGCCGTCGACGTCGTCGACTTCCTGTACGGTCATTTTCCAGCCTTCGAAATGGGTGATGCTGTCGCCCGGCGAGAACCTCACGCGGGTGAGGGGCGCATTCCGTAGCGCATACTGGCGGGTGTCGCCAGTGGCCGGATAGAGCACGGTCAGCAAGCGACCGTCCTGTGCCAGAACGGTGCCTAACCCCAGCTCTGCTTCGCTGTCACTAATCCAGCGTTGCCCCGGTTGATACTGCTGCGCCATGCTGCCTGACTCCCGCCGTGAAAAAGCCGACTATCTTAACGGAACAAGGTCCTGAGCCAAAGGATTCTGACAAAAACAACGCCGTTCGGGTGGCGGTGTGCGCACGGAATCGACGGGTGGCGGGCACTTGCGAGTGTCGACTGGGTCACAGGTTGGCGAGCCCGCGCTCAAGTCGCCGCGTGGCCCGCCGACAGCCTGCTGACAGGAGAACAACTATCATGCTGCCACCTATGCTGCCCGTCAGCGTCGTACCGGTTACCTCGCAACTCGATCCGGTTCGCCAGAAACCGGATATCCCGCCCGTGGTTCCTGTTCAGGCGGGCTCCAACGAAAGCACCATCGACCTGAAAAAAGGCGATGCCGAGCAGTCGACTTTTTTGCTGCGTGAAGAACAACGCCGCCAGCAGGAACAACAGAAACGCCGGCGCGAAGCCGATGACGACCCGGACCAGCACCTGGCGATCCCGGGGGACGTGCTCAACGCCGACAACACCGTGCCCGTGGTGCCGCTGATCGAAGATGCGCCGCGCCAGGGCTTATGGGTAGACGTCGAGGTTTAACCGTGTAGTTCCCGGGCGAGAGCCTGCCTTTTGTCGCCTGCTGATTTGCCGTCGAGCGCAGGAGCCCGCATGATTAAGCCCTTCTCGCCACGACGTAAGCCAAGCCATGAGTGATGATGACAAGCTGATCGACCTGAATGCCGAACGCGCCAAGCGCGTGCATGACCTCAATGACAAGCGCCTGAATGAAGTTCGCCAGGCGTTTGAACACGCGATGCCGCTGGGTAAAACCAAGAAAAAGCCCAAGAACAAACCGAAAAAGCGTTAAACCGACCTGCATTTATTGATGCAGGTCAGTTATTGCCCTTCTTTACGCCCCGTTGCGGGCGACATTGATCTTCGTCAATTTTCCATTGTGCCTTCTCTATTAACTTAGCCCTATCGCAACAGGGCAAGCACGGGAGGCCGGTCATGTTTATCGATAATGTGGTGTTCGCCGGAGTGCTGACTGTAGGCCTCATGGTGCTGTTTTTTGTAGGGTTTGGGATTTTTATCTGGAAAGACGCGCACAAGCGTAAAAAACCATAAGTTTTTCCGGATTACATGAGCACGCAAGGCATTTTGGGCGACTTCGGTCGCCCTTTTTTTTGCTTATGATTTAACGCCGTTGATGAATACCGGCGCATAAAAAAAGGTGCGGTCCCCTGGGGGGCCGCACCTTCTTTTTCAGTTGCTGGCTATCAGTTGCCGAGTGCCTTGGAGGCCAGCCAGAACAGCCCGGCCGACAGGCCGACGGTCGCCGGCAAGGTCAGCACCCAAGCCATCAGGATGGTCTTGACCGTACCGCCTTGCAGGCCGCTTTTGTTGGCAACCATGGTGCCAGCCACGCCAGAAGACAGCACGTGGGTGGTGGACACCGGCAGGGCGAAGATATTGGCGAAACCAATCATGGTGGCCGTGGTGATTTGCGCCGACATGCCTTGGGCATAGGTCATGCCCTGCTTGCCGATCTTCTCGCCGATGGTCAGTACCACCCGTTTCCAGCCGACCATGGTGCCCAGGCCGAGGGCCAGTGCGACCGCGAGGATCACCCAGAACGGTGCGTACTCGGTAGTAGCGGTCAGGTCTTTGCGCAGCTTGTCCAGGTCAGCCTTCTCGCGTGCATCGAGGCCCGGCAGCTTGCCGACTTTCTTGGCCGTGTCGTCCAGGCAGAGCAGGTAGCGACGCACTTCGATACGCTGATCGGCGTTCAGCGAGTGGTAGTCGGAGACACCTTTCAAGGTACTGACGAGTGCGTTGATGGTGGGCTCGGTCTGCTGCGGGTTGCATCGGAACTTGCCCGGCAGATCGTCCTTCACGCTCTTGCCCAGCGCGAGGAACTCGCCGAGCGTGTCGTTATTGCGTTGGTAGAACTGGCTCAAATGCACGGTAGCGTCGCGAGTCCGCTCGATCTGGTAGGTAGTGCTGCGCAGGTCAAGCACGAACTGCGCAGGCACGATACCGATCAGCACCAGCATGATCAGACCGATACCTTTCTGGCCATCGTTGGAACCGTGCACGAAGCTCACGGCCATGGCGGAAATCACCAATACCAGGCGGTTCCAGAACGGTGGATGCTTCTTGTCGTCGAGCTTGCGGCGCTGGTCCGGGGTCTTGTGCATCTTCGACAGCGGACGCCACCACTTCAGGCCGAGCAGCACGAGCGCCGCGACCAAAAAGCCGGCCATCGGCGAGAACACCAGCGACGCGCCGATATCAATAGCCTTCTGCCAGTTCACACCGTCAGCCAAAGGGATATCGTTGATCAAGGCATTGGCCAGGCCGACACCGAGGATCGAGCCGATCAGCGTGTGGGAGCTGGAGGCGGGGATGCCGAAGTACCAGGTACCCAGGTTCCAGGTAATCGCCGCCGCCAATAAAGAGAAGACCATGGCCAGGCCGTGGCCGGTGTTCACATTGATCAGCAACTCCACCGGCAGCAAGTGCACGATGGCGTAGGCGACGCCGACACCACCGAGCAACACGCCGAGGAAATTGAACACCCCGGAGAAGAACACGGCCAGATGCGGCGGCATGGCTTTGGTATAGATGACTGTGGCCACCGCGTTAGCGGTGTCATGAAAGCCATTGATGAACTCGAAGGCGAGGACAAAGGCCAGGGCGAGCAACAGGCTCACGAGAACCCAAGCATCCAGTCCGCTGAATAAATCGATCATGAAGGTTTTCTGACCCGGTCGTAAGGGGGCGCGATTATGCCAGAAAACCTCGCTAATCGATGCACTAGCTGCTCATCGGTAACAATCTTCCTTGAAAAAAAACCGGCGAAAGGCGGCCATCCCAGGGTTTTCGGGGCTTTGGCAAGTCTTTGATTTATATAGTGCGCGGGCGAAATGACACGATTTCGTCATCGAAGCGTCATATCTGAAACATTTGTATGAAATTTTACAGGCTATAGCAGGATGCTGGCCTTCAACCCCGCAGGAGGTGCCCCCCGCCGATGATGAGTCGACGGAGACAGCACGGTCCCAGAGGCTCGAATCGAAGCGCTTATGGCTCTTCTGCCTTGAGTTCCTGTTCAATCTTTTGGATTTCCTGGGCAAATGCCTGGTCGAGCAGGCTGGCGCGTTTACGCCATGGTTTGCGCTCGGGTTCAGGCTGGGCGGCGTAGGTGGTGACTTCCCCGCCGTAAACTTCCTTGTAACGTTGCTCCTGGCGCTCAAGTTCCGCGCGCAGTTCATCTTTCGTCACATTGTTACCTAATTGAGTGAGTGTAATTACGTTGCAGCGTTGTGCCTGAATGCCGCCCTCGACATGTTCAAAGTTGAACCCATGATCGATTCAACTTTGAAAGAGATACGAGGGGCCACTTGTTATGGCGGTCATTCGAAGCAGGTAGTTGCAGTCTGCAATGCACGGCATGTGCATGACTTGGCGAGTTCCGATCCCGATGGAAACCGGGCTGACCTCCGCACAGGGTGCATTATAGCGGCGCATTTGAATAACACTATCGGCATAAAGTTAAAAACCGTCAACTTTATGTGAGTGTTTTGTTACACGCGTGCGTCAGTAGTTGTACAAACTCTGGCGTCATGAGTAGCACCCCACATTAGACGCTATAAAATACCGCTTAACTTTGCCGTGGCAGGCGCGTGTGCAGCGCTCTTGCGCCATTAAATTGCGATAATCGCATGCTTGTCCGATAATCGCCCCGGTGTTTTCGCCCTTGCCTTGTGCATCCCGGCCAGCGCGGCTTGTAATGGCAGCCCAATTCCTGCGGTTGACAATAAGAGAAAGGATCCACACATGAACGATCAATTGCGCAACTCTTTCGCGTCAGCGGCGCCGCCGATCGTTGCCTCACCGGCCAAGCGTATCCAGGCGTTTACTGGTGATCCGGATTTCATGACCTCCCTGGCCCGTGGCCTGGCCGTGGTGCAGGCGTTCCAGGAACGCAAGCGCCACCTGACGATCGCCCAGATCAGCCACCGCACCGAAATCCCTCGCGCCGCCGTACGCCGTTGCCTGCATACCCTGATCAAACTCGGCTACGCCACCACCGACGGGCGTACCTACTCGCTGCTGCCCAAAGTGTTGACCCTGGGCCATGCCTACCTGTCGTCCACACCGCTGGCCGTGTCGGCCCAACCCTACCTGGACCGCATGAGCGAGCAGTTGCACGAAGCCTGCAACATGGCCACCCTCGAAGGCGATGACATCCTCTACATCGCCCGTTCTGCCACCACCCAGCGCCTGATTTCCGTGGACCTGTCGGTGGGCGGGCGTTTGCCGGCTTATTGCACCTCCATGGGCCGCATCCTGCTCGCAGCGCTGGACGATGCCTCGTTGCAGGACTACCTCGACCACGCCGACCTGCCGACCAAGACCAGCCGCACCCTCACCACCCCCGAAGCCTTGTTCGAATGCCTGCAGCAGGTGCGGCAGCAGGGCTGGTGTATCGTCGACCAGGAACTGGAACAGGGCCTGCGCTCCATCGCCGTGCCGGTGTATGACGCGTCGGGCCAGGTGTTGGCCGCGCTCAATGTCAGCACCCATGCCGGGCGGGTCAGCCGCAGCGAGCTGGAGCAACGCTTCCTGCCGAGCATGCTCAGCGCCAGCCGTGAGTTGAGTGCGCAACTGTTTGCTTAAGCTGTTCGGTGATCGCACAGATCCCGGCTGGATCAATTGACGCTGTTTCCCCAGGCTTATTACTGTGCGGCAGCGCTCCAGGGGGGGCGTGACTCATAATAACGACGACCTCAGGTTGTCAGCCCGCCATTGGTGTGGAATAAAAATAATGAATCAGCCTTCTGTTGGCACCACCCTGGACGTGCAGTCCTTTATCAACACCCAGCCACTGTCCCGCTACCAGTGGCGCGTGGTGATCCTGTGTTTCCTGATTGTTTTCCTCGATGGCCTCGATACTGCGGCGATGGGCTTTATCGCGCCTGCGTTATCCCAGGACTGGGGCATCGACCGCGCCAGCCTTGGCCCGGTGATGAGCGCCGCGTTGATCGGCATGGTATTTGGCGCGCTGGGCTCCGGGCCGCTGGCCGACCGTTTTGGCCGCAAAGTCGTGCTGGTGGGCGCGGTGCTGGTGTTTGGCGCCTTCAGCCTGGCGTCTGCCTACAGCGCTAACGTCGATCAACTGCTGGTGCTGCGCTTTCTCACCGGGCTGGGCCTGGGCGCGGGAATGCCCAACGCCACCACGCTGCTCTCTGAATACACCCCCGAGCGCCACAAGTCGTTGCTGGTGACCAGCATGTTCTGCGGTTTCAACCTGGGCATGGCCGGTGGCGGGTTTATCTCGGCCAAGCTGATCCCGGCGTTCGGCTGGCATAGCCTGCTGCTGATCGGCGGCATTCTGCCGTTGATCCTGGTCGTGGTGCTGTTGGTGTGGTTGCCGGAATCGGCGCGTTACCTGGTGGTGCGCAACCGTGGTACCGACAAGGTGCGCAAGACCTTATCCCCCATCGAGCCTGTGCTCGTCGCCCAGGCCGTTGCCTTCAGCGTGCCGGAACAAAAAACCGTCAAGGCCCGCAACGTGTTCGCGGTGATCTTCTCCGGCACTTACAGCTCCGGCACCTTACTGTTGTGGCTCACCTACTTCATGGGCCTGGTGATTGTTTACCTGCTGACCAGTTGGCTGCCGACCCTGATGCGTGACAGCGGCGCCAGCATGGAACAGGCCGCGTTTATTGGTGCGTTGTTCCAGTTGGGAGGCGTATTGAGTGCGGTCGGCGTGGGGTGGGCGATGGACCGCTTCAATCCCCACAAGGTCATCGGCACTTTCTACCTGCTGGCCGGGGTGTTTGCCTACGCGGTAGGGCAGAGCCTGGGCAACATTACCCTGTTGGCCACCTTGGTGTTGATTGCCGGCATGTGCGTCAACGGGGCGCAATCGGCGATGCCCTCCCTGGCGGCACGTTTCTACCCGACCCAGGGCCGCGCCACCGGCGTATCGTGGATGCTCGGCATCGGCCGCTTCGGCGCGATCCTCGGTGCCTGGATGGGCGCCACCTTGCTGGGCCTGGGGTGGAACTTCGAGCAGGTGCTCACCGCGCTGGTGATCCCGGCTGCCCTGGCCACCGCAGCCGTGGTGATCAAGGGCATGGTCAGCCATGCGGATGCGACGTGAAGATGATTGATAGCTTGCCAACAATTGGTTCGATAATCGAACGCTTAGTCGATTATCGGATTGTTTGGTGCATGTCCCCGGCTTAATCTTCAAGCACTTCGGCGCCACCTCAGCGCCTTTTTCAATCAACACCGGGAGCCCACCCCCCATGGCTGAAATCCTCACCCTGCGTGATGCGGTCAAGCGCTTCGTGAACGACGGCGATACCGTCGCCCTTGAAGGCTTTACCCATCTGATTCCAACGGCGGCAGGTCATGAAATCATTCGTCAGGGCAAGAAAGACCTGACGCTGGTGCGCATGACTCCCGACCTGGTCTACGACCAGTTGATTGGTGCCGGCTGTGCGCGCAAGTTGATTTTCTCCTGGGGCGGCAACCCGGGCGTGGGCTCCCTGCACCGCCTGCGTGACGCGGTCGAGAAGCAGTGGCCGCAGGCGCTGGAGATCGAGGAGCACAGCCACGCCGACCTGGCCAATGCCTACGTCGCCGGGGCTTCCGGCCTGCCGTTCGCGGTACTGCGTGCCTACGCCGGCTCCGACCTGCCCAAGGTCAACCCGCTGATCAAGACTGTGACCTGCCCGTTCACCGGCGAAGTGCTGGCGGCGGTGCCCTCGGTACGCCCGGATGTCAGTGTGATCCACGCCCAGAAAGCCGACCGCAAGGGCAACGTGTTGCTTTGGGGCATTCTCGGGGTGCAGAAGGAAGCGGCGTTGGCGGCCAAGCGCTGCATCGTCACCGTGGAAGAAATCGTCGACGACCTGAATGCACCGATGAACAGCTGCGTCTTGCCGACCTGGGCCCTGACTGCGGTGTGCCATGTGCCCGGTGGCGCCCACCCGTCCTACGCCCACGGCTACAACGAGCGTGATAATCGCTTCTACCAGGCGTGGGACCCGATCGCCCGCGACCGTGCGACCTTTACCGCCTGGATCGACGAATACATCCACGGCACGGCTGATTTCAGTGAATTCCAGGCCAAGCTGGCCACCGCGCAGGAGGCCAAGTGATGGCTTACTCGACCAATGAAATGATGACCGTCGCCGCCGCGCGCCGCCTCCAGAACGGTTCGGTGTGCTTTGTCGGCATCGGCCTGCCTTCCAAGGCGGCCAACCTGGCTCGCCTGACCTCGTCGCCCGACGTGGTGTTGATCTACGAGTCGGGCCCGATTGGTGCCAAGCCCAGCGTACTGCCGCTGTCCATCGGTGATGGCGAACTGGCGGAAACCGCCGACACCGTCGTGCCAACCGGCGAGATCTTTCGCTACTGGCTGCAAGGCGGGCGCATTGACGTGGGCTTCCTCGGTGCGGCCCAGGTCGATCGTTTCGGCAATATCAACACCACCGTGGTCGGCGACTATCACCAGCCCAAGGTGCGCCTGCCGGGGGCCGGTGGCGCGCCGGAAATCGCCGGCTCGGCCAAGAGCGTGCTGATCATTCTCAAGCAGTCCTCCCGTTCGTTTGTCGACAAGCTGGACTTCATCACCTCCGTCGGCCACGGCGAAGGCGGCGATTCGCGCAAGCGCCTGGGCCTGCCGGGTGCTGGCCCGGTCGGGATTATTACCGACCTGTGCATCATGGAGCCGGAAGAGGGCACCCATGAATTCGTGGTCACCGCACTGCACCCAGGCGTGACCCGCGAGCAAGTGGTGGCCGCCACCGGTTGGGCGATCCGCTTTGCCGACCAGGTGAGCACCACCGCCGAACCCACCGAGGGGGAGTTGACCGCCCTGCGTGATCTTGAAGCCCGCACGGCCGCTGCCCATGGCCAAGCCCCCGGAGAAGCCTGATGCGCGACGTATTTATCTGTGATGCCATCCGTACCCCCATCGGCCGTTTCGGCGGTGGCCTGGCGACCGTGCGCGCCGACGACCTGGCCGCATTGCCGATCAAGGCGCTGATCGAGCGCAACCCGTCGGTGGACTGGACGGCAGTGGACGAAGTGTTTCTCGGCTGTGCCAACCAGGCCGGCGAAGACAACCGCAACGTCGCGCGCATGGCGCTGTTGCTCGCCGGCCTGCCGGAGAGTATTCCCGGCGTGACCCTCAACCGTTTGTGTGCTTCGGGCATGGACGCCATCGGCACCGCCTTTCGCGCCATCGCCAGCGGTGAGATGGAGCTGGCAATTGCCGGCGGCGTCGAGTCGATGTCCCGTGCGCCGTTCGTGATGGGCAAGGCCGATGCGGCGTTTTCGCGCAACATGAAGCTCGAAGACACCACCATCGGTTGGCGCTTTATCAACCCGTTGATGAAGGCGCAGTACGGCGTGGATGCCATGCCGCAGACCGCCGATAACGTCGCCGACGACTACAAGGTATCGCGTGCCGACCAGGACGCCTTTGCCCTGCGCAGCCAGCAACGCACCGCCGCCGCGCAAGCCGCCGGGTTCTTCGCTGAAGAAATCGTGCCGGTGCGGGTCGCCCATAAAAAAGGCGAAACCGTGGTAGCACAGGATGAGCACCCAAGGGACACCACCCTGGAAACCCTGGCCAAACTCAAACCGGTCAATGGCCCCGACAAGACCGTTACCGCCGGCAATGCCTCGGGCGTCAATGACGGCGCCGCCGCGCTGATTCTCGCCTCGGCCGACGCCGTCAAGAAACACGGCCTGACCGCTCGCGCCCGCGTCCTGGGCATGGCCAGTGCTGGCGTCGCCCCGCGAGTGATGGGCATCGGCCCGGTGCCGGCGGTGCGCAAGCTGGTGGAGCGCCTGGGCCTGGCGGTCACTGACTTTGACGTCATCGAACTCAATGAAGCCTTCGCCAGCCAAGGCCTGGCGGTGCTGCGCGAGTTGGGTATCGCCGACGACGCGCCTCAGGTCAACCCGAATGGCGGCGCCATTGCCCTTGGCCATCCCTTGGGCATGAGCGGCGCGCGGCTGGTGCTCACCGCCCTGCATCAGCTTGAGAACACTGGTGGACGCAAAGGCCTGGCGACCATGTGTGTGGGCGTCGGCCAAGGGTTGGCATTGGCGATTGAACGTATCTAATAAGAGAGGATTGCTCCATGAGTGATAAGCCCGGTTACCGGCGCCCGCAAGCGGGAACCCAACCTGATTACCTGCATCCGGCCTACCAGTCGACGAACCTGCGTTCGCCGTCCCAGCCGTTGGTGTTCCTGCCCCATTCCTTGTCGGAAATCACCGGCCCGACCATCGGTGCCGAGCGGGTCTTCGAGAAGGACAACGACCTGACTGCCCAGCACGACGGCGAACCTCAGGGCGAGCGCATCATCATCCACGGCCGCGTGCTGGATGAAAACGGCCTGCCGGTGCCGGGCATCCTCGTGGAAATCTGGCAGGCCAACGCGGCCGGCCGCTACAAGCACAAAGGTGACCAGCACGACGCACCGCTGGACCCCAATTTCACCGGCACCGGGCGCACCATCACCGACGCCGATGGCTGGTACCAGTTCCAAACCATCAAGCCCGGTGCTTACCCGTGGGGCAATCACCACAACGCATGGCGCCCCGCGCATATCCACTTTTCGCTGTTCGGCCCCAGTGTGCTCACGCGCCTGGTGACGCAGATGTATTTCCCCGGCGACCCACTGCTGGAATACGACCCGATCTACAACTGCGTGCCCGATACCCGCGCCAAGGAACGCCTGATTGCGCGTTTCGACCTGGAAAAAACCATTCCTTCCTATGCCCTCGGCTACCGCTGGGACATCGTCCTGCGCGGCCGCGACGCCACGCCGATGGAGAAATGAACATGAGCCTTTACGCAACCACGTCCCACACCGTCGGGCCGTACTATCACATTGGTCTGACCTGGCTGAACCGCGAAGACTTGACCACCGCCGCCACCCTCGGCGAGCGCGTGGCGATCAGCGGGCAAGTGGTGGATGGCAACGGTGATGTGGTCAACGACGCCATGCTCGAAGTCTGGCAGGCCAATGCCGCCGGCAAGTACGACCACCCCGAGGATGAGCAGGACAAGGCGGTCGATCCGAATTTTGAAGGCTTCGGCCGCGTACCGGTGGATGCCGAAGGGCGCTTTCGCTTTACCACCATCAAGCCGGGCAGCGTGCCGGGGGTGAAGGGCACCACCCAGGCGCCGCACCTGGTGGTGCTGGTATTTGCCCGTGGTTTGGTCAAGCACCTGCTCACGCGGATTTACTTTGACGGTGAGGCACTGAACGGCGACGACCCGTTGCTGGCCTGTGTGCCGGCAGAGCGACGCGGCACCTTGATTGCTCAGCAGGATGGGGCAGGGGTGTATCAGTGGAATGTGATCTTGCAGGGCACCGATAAGGAAACGGTGTTCTTCGATTATTGATGGGTGTTAGTTGCAAGCTTCAAGCTGCAAGCTGTAAGCCTCAAGGAAAAGCAGCTCTCCTCTTGCAGCTTGAAACTTGCAGCTTGAAACTGATAACTGCACCAAATGCGGAACATGGTTGTTGCAAAGTATGTCTAGGCTATAACCGTTCCCACTGAGTGAAAACAATCATGACAACCACCACCAGTCACTACACCGCAGAAGAACGCGGCAAACGGATCTTTGCGATTGTCGGTGCCTCCTCCGGCAACCTGGTCGAATGGTTCGACTTCTACGTCTACTCCTTCTGCGCCATTTACTTCGCCCCGGCGTTTTTTCCGTCGGACGATCCCACCGTGCAGTTGCTGAACACCGCCGGTGTATTCGCCGCCGGGTTTCTGATGCGCCCCATCGGTGGCTGGTTGTTTGGCCGCGTGGCTGACAAGCACGGTCGCAAAAACTCAATGATGATCTCGGTGCTGATGATGTGCGCCGGTTCCCTGGTCATTGCCTTCCTGCCCACCTACAAGGACATCGGTGCCTGGGCCCCGGCGTTACTGTTGGTGGCGCGGCTGTTCCAGGGGTTGTCGGTGGGGGGCGAATACGGCACCACCGCGACCTACATGAGTGAAGTCGCGCTCAAGGGCCAGCGCGGGTTCTTCGCCTCGTTCCAATACGTGACCCTGATCGGCGGCCAGCTGCTGGCGGTGCTGGTGGTGGTCATCCTGCAACAGTTCCTCAGCGAAGAAGAGCTGCGCGCCTGGGGCTGGCGGATTCCGTTTGTGATCGGCGCGATCGCGGCAGTGATTTCGCTGTTGCTGCGTCGCACCCTCAAAGAAACCACCACCAAGGAAATACGCGAAGACAAGGATGCCGGCAGCATTGCCGCGCTGTTTCGTGACCACGGTAAAGCCTTCATCACGGTGCTGGGCTACACCGCCGGCGGTTCGCTGATTTTCTACACCTTCACCACGTACATGCAGAAGTACCTGGTGAATACCGTCGGCATGCACGCCAAGACGTCGAGCTACATCATGACCGGTGCGCTGTTTCTGTACATGTGCATGCAGCCGCTGTTCGGCATGTTGGCCGACAAGATCGGCCGGCGTAATTCGATGCTGTGGTTCGCCGGCCTGGGCACCGTGTTCACTGTGCCGATCCTGCTGACCCTGAAGACCGTGACCAGTCCGTTCCTGGCGTTTGTACTGATCACCCTGGCGTTGGCCATCGTCAGTTTCTACACCTCGATCAGCGGCCTGGTGAAAGCGGAAATGTTTCCACCACAAGTCCGGGCCCTGGGTGTGGGCCTGGCCTACGCCGTGGCCAATGCGATCTTTGGCGGTTCAGCCGAAGTGGTCGCCCTGGGCCTCAAATCCATTGGCCTGGAAAACGCCTTCTATTGGTACGTGACCGCAATGATGGCGGTGGCCTTCCTGTTCAGCCTGCGTTTGCCCAAGCAGGCGGCGTACCTGCACCACGATTTGTAAGGACTGATTTATGACACTGCGCACGAGCAACCAACTGTTCGACGCTTACTTCACGGCGGACAGCATGGCCGAGGTGTTCTGTGACCAGGGCCGCCTGCAGGGCATGCTGGATTTCGAAGCCGGGTTGGCCAGAGCCGAGGCGCGGGTCGGGTTGATCCCGCAGGCCGCCGTCGCCCCGATTGCCCAGGCATGCCTGGCGTCGCTGTACGATGTGGACGCCCTCGGCGCGGCGATTGCCACGGCGGGGAACTCGGCGATTCCGTTGGTAAAGGCGTTGGGCACGTTGATTGCCAGCGAAGACGCCGGCGCCGAGCGCTACGTGCACCTGGGCGCCACCAGCCAGGATGTGATGGACACCGGCCTGGTGTTGCAACTGCGCCGCGCCGTGGAATTGATCGAAGCCGACTTGGCTCGGCTGGGCGCCGTACTTGCCGCCCAGGCGCAGCATTATGCCGATGTGCCATTGGCCGGGCGCACCTGGTTGCAGCACGCAACACCGGTGACCCTGGGCATGAAAATCGCCGGTTGGCTGGGCGCGGTCACCCGCAACCGGCAACGTCTCGCCGAACTCAAACCACGCTTGCTGGTGCTGCAGTTCGGCGGTGCGTCCGGCACCTTGGCGGCCCTTGGCGACCAGGCCCTACCCGTGGCCGAAGCCCTGGCGGCGGAGTTGCAACTGAGCCTGCCCGAACAACCCTGGCATACCCAGCGTGACCGTCTGGTGGAATTCGCCAGTGTTCTTGGCCTTATCGCCGGCAGCCTCGGCAAGCTGGGCCGTGACCTCAGCCTGCTGATGCAGACCGAAGCCGCCGAAGTATTCGAACCCTCGGCGCCGGGCAAGGGCGGTTCGTCCACCATGCCGCACAAACGCAACCCGGTGGGCGCCGCCGTGCTGATCAGCGCCGCCACCCGTGTGCCGGGGTTGGTATCGACGATGTTCAGTGCCATGCCCCAGGAACACGAACGCAGCCTGGGCCTGTGGCATGCCGAATGGGAAACCTTGCCGCAGATTTGCCGCCTGGTCTCCGGCGCGCTGCAGCAGGCGCTGCTGGTGAGCGAGGGGTTGGAAGTCGACCCCGAGCGCATGCAGCACAACCTCGACCTGACCCAGGGCCTGGTGTTGGCCGAAGCGGTCAGCATCGTGCTGGCCCAGCGCCTGGGCCGCGAAACCGCGCACCATCTGCTGGAGCAATGCTGCAAACGTGCCGTTGCCGAACACCGTCATTTGCGCGCGGTACTGGCGGATGAACCGCAGGTCACCGCCGAACTGTCAGGCGCCGAACTGGACCGCCTGCTCGACCCGGCCCACTACCTGGGCCAGGCGCGCACCTGGGTCAGCCGCGCTGTAACCGAACATTTTGAACTGACTGCCTGAGGAGACCGCTGTGGCTTTTGTACAACTCGCCGAGGGCGAACTGCATTACCAACTGGATGGGCCCGTTGACGCGCCGGTACTGGTGCTGTCCAACTCCCTGGGTACCGATCTGCATATGTGGGACCTCCAGATCCCGGCCTTCACCGAACATTTTCGCGTATTGCGCTTCGACACCCGTGGCCATGGCCAATCCCTGGTGACCGCAGGGCCGTACAGCATCGAGCAACTGGGCCGCGACGTGATCGCACTGCTGGATGCGCTGGACATTCAACGCGCGCATTTCTGCGGGCTGTCCATGGGCGGCTTGATCGGCCAATGGCTGGGTATCCACGCCGGTGAGCGCCTGCAGCGCCTGGTGGTGTGCAACACCGCCGCCAGGATCGGTACGCCGGAGATCTGGAACCCACGCATCGAAATGGTCTTGCAAGACGGCGCGAAGGCCATGGTGGCGCTGCGCGATGCCTCCATTGCGCGCTGGTTCACCGCCGACTTCGCCACGACCAACCCGCACCAGGTCCAGCAGATCACCGACATGCTCGCGGCCACCTCGCCTCAAGGCTACGCCGCCAATTGCGCGGCGGTGCGTGATGCGGATTTTCGCGAGCAACTGTCCTCGATCCAGGTGCCGACCCTGGTGGTCGCCGGCACCGAAGATGCGGTCACGCCGCCGGCCGGTGGGCACTTTATCCAGAGCCACGTGACGGGCGCCGAGTACGTCGAGTTCCACGCCGCGCACCTGTCCAATGTTCAAGCCGGTGCTGCGTTCAGCGACCGGGTGATTAAATTCCTGCTTGCCCGCTGAGGAGTCTTTCGTGGACGAGAAACAACGTTACGCCGAGGGCCTGCAAGTGCGCCGCGAAGTGCTGGGCGACGCCCATGTCGACCGCAGCCTCAACGCCCTGACCGAGTTCAACAGCGAGTTCCAGGACATGATCACCCGTCACGCCTGGGGTGACATCTGGACCCGCCCCGGCCTGCCTCGACACACGCGCAGCTTGATTACCATCGCCATGCTGATCGGCATGAACCGCAATGAAGAATTGAAACTGCATCTGCGTGCGGCCGCCAGCAACGGCGTGACCCGTGCCGAGATCAAGGAGGTGCTGATGCAGAGCGCGATCTACTGCGGGATTCCGGCGGCGAATGCCACGTTCCATTTGGCTGAATCGGTGTGGGATGAGTTGGGCGTCGAGTCGCGGGCCTGATCATCCGGCGCGCTTCGGCGGCGGGCCCCTGGCAACCGCCTCATGGCTGAGGCGGTTGCCAGATGGCAGGTCATTATTCGTCGGCGTTGGGGAGCATGTAATACCGAGTGCGCAAGGGAAACCCCATTTCTTCGCGCAAGCCATTTTCTGTCAGCGCTTTGGGATTGGTGTTCGTGGGAGGTGTAGAGGGGGCGTTGTCGATATCGAACGCAGGAGCATTCGTCTCCTGGCCCAAGGCCTGAAGCTCCAGATTGGGTACTGGATAGTCCTCGCCTGGGGGATTTGAACGTCCTGGCAGCAGGGTACCGTTCGCGCCGTTATAAGCGTGGGAAAGTTCGTGGTAAAGGCTGTTTATCGGCAAAGCATCATAGTGAGGGTTCGTGAACTTTGCATTGTGATGCACGCTGGCTCCCTTGGCCGCGGCGCCTCTCTGGTCGTTCTCGATAAAACCAAGCTGGGGAGACTCTTCGATACCCTCGTAATCTTCCAACGCGTCATCTTTTTTTCGAGTGAAGTCGTTTGCGTATGCGTAGTTGGAACTGGCCGCTTCCGTTTCCTTCAAGTCGATAGGCGCACCGTTGCGTTGGGCGGCGTTGTCCAACTCAGCCAGCATCTTTTGGGCCGTGGGTGAACTTCTTAATAACGCCAAGTCATCCTCGGTTCGCTGTTTGAACGCATCGGAGCCGACAATGTTGAACGCGGCCTTGCCCGCGTTGTTGTCGATCTTGACTTGTTTCAACGTTGAGCCGACCACGCGTGAAATGCGGTCGCCCGCCGTTGCAAAGATTTTGTCGTTGGTACTTCTGCTCAGCACAACGTCTCGGCCTTGGCCGGTGTAGAACGTGGTTCGGCCGGTGCCGATCATCAGGTCGTCGCCGGCCCCGCCGTGAGCCACGGTAAAGGGGCTTTGGCTGACGATAAGGTCGTTTCCGTTGCCTCCGTCCACATGGGCAAATGTGCCCTTGCCGCCCACGCCGGAAAACAGCCGGTCGTTACCATTGTTGCCGTAGATGACGGCTTTTCCGGTACCTCCCCGGATCGTGTCATTTCCATCATTGCCTTCAGCATAGGACGTACCGCGGCCGAGCGTGATTTCATCATCGCCAGCGCCACCGTAGACATTCATCTCGCCACTGCCGAGCGCGTCGATCCTGTCGCGCCCACTGCCGGCCTCGATGGTGACAGGGATGTTGACAGAAGGATCGACCCGTATCGCGTCATCCCCACCTTTTGACTTGACGTGTAGCCCTGCAAGGAAGAAGTCATTGCGTGGAAGTTTGATTTGATAAGGACGGCCATTGACCTTCACGCCGATTTCATTGTTTGGCAGTGATTGGATGTCGATCCTGTCGTCTTTGTCCCCCGTTTCAATGACGAAGCGGCCGTCCTCGTTAAAGGGCGGCCCCTTTTTCTCCGTGAGCCAAGTGGATTCGTACGAGACCTTGATTTGGTCATCCTGAAACACGGGGGTGGTATTGACGTATTTTGGGTACTTTTGTACGTAATATTGATCGCTGGTTAATCGGGATGCAGATGTGAAACGCCCCAGGAAATCGTCATGGCTTGGACGTCTCCTGGGCGGTGCCTTGAGGGTCGGTGAGGGAGCGTTGCTGGAAGCTTCGCCTAAGGCAGGTGGCAGGCTGGAGGGGGCGAACGGTACCGGACTTATCATTAGCGCTCTACTCTCTGTGGGGAGTTAACATTCCATTGAGTAGTGCGTCGCGCGGTGTTTGAGGTTCCTGCACGTAATGTAAGTTTCTGTGGGGCTTATCCCCTCTTCAGCGGGCGTCGGCATCCCACACCCAGTTCCATACCCCCGGCAGATGCACCTCTTCGTTCACATTCTTGACCGTGCGCGCCAAGGCGGCGCGCTCCAGTTGGGCTGAGTCGGTGTAGAACGGCTCGGTGGCGGTCTTCAGGCTGTTGACGTGGGCACTGTCCATCAGGATCTGCAGGTATTCCTGCAGATGCCGCGCGGTGTAGCGGTTGATGTCATGGAAGGTCACCACCACCGGTATCACACCGTCTATCGTCGGCAACTCCCCCAGCGCGATGCGTTCGCGCACCACCGACAGTTGCCGGTACAGGTTGGCACGACGCCGTGGGCTGGCATTGAAACCCCAGATCTTGCCGTCATTGGCACTCAAGTCGGTGAGCAACACGTGCATGCCATGGCGCTGGTAGGCGGCGTAGGTGCGGCGGTCGTAGTTCCAGAATGGCGGACGAACCAGGGTCGGCGGTGTGCCGGTGATCGCGGCAATGTCGGCTGCGCCCTGGGTGAGGGTGCGTTCCAGTTCTGCATCGTTCAGCCAGCGGTGGTTGGTATGAAACGCCGTGGCTGTGTGAAAGGCCAGGATGTGCCCGCCTGCGTATTCCCGCTCCATGATCTTGCGGCCGCGCAAACTGCCGCCGGAGCGGGCCGCTTCGGTTTGCAGGAAGAACACCGCCTTGATCCCCGGCAAGACTGGGTTGTCTGCCAGGTCGGCCACCACCGAACGGCTCGGGTTGTTGTAGCCCGAGGCACTGGGGCCGTCATCGAAGGTCAGCAGGAAGCGGATTGGCGCCTGGGCTTGCAGGCGCTGTTCGGTCTGCGGCGTGAGGGCGATGGGCGCGCCAATACAGCCGCTGAGGCTGATGGCCAGGGCAAGCACGGCGGATGCGATGGCAACGGATTTCATGGTGTGCGCAGGCTCGAATGAGAGGCCGCTGCTGGGCGGATCAGCAGCGGCAGGCGCGCACGATACAGTAAGTGCCGCGCCGGTTCACAGCAGACTTATCGGGCAACTGACGATCAACCGGTTTTCATCGAATTCGTTGTTGCTGTAGTCGCTGCGGATGCTGGAATTACGCCAGCGTTCCCTGGGAGAACCCGGACGTGATGTCAGGGATGACACCTTGATCACCGATGCCTTTTTTCAACGGTTTTGCCCCTGAAAGGTTGAAGGGAAAGCAAGGCGCTCAACGCGCCAGCTTCAGGCATACGGGCTCAGGCGTCTACTGTCAGGTATGACAGTAGATGCGCGGGTTTCAAGGGGCTATTTTGGGGGCGGTAACAGTCTATTTGAAACGCTTAAGGGAGAAGAACTGATGGGCACGGAATCGGATACGGAGGCGTCTCGAACCGCCTCGAATGAGTTCAAGGCAGATGTGATTAGGAGCGTGCCGATCAACTTCGATGCCCTCGAGTTGAGCTCCTACATCGAGGGCTACCAGTTACGTATACGCCTGGGGATCATGGACAACCCCGGTTCAAAGAACGAGTTGACGCTTGAGGCCGATAATCTCCCGCTGGAACCCGGTATGAAGTACGACATCGGCCCACCACCTTTCCCCATACAGGCCAGCTTCGGGTTGGAGGGGTACTTGGAATACTTGCCGAAGAGCTATTCGGGCAATTTGAGCGTGAATCACCTTTCTGACGATGGTGCGGGTAAGGCGTCGATCGACGTCAGCTTCTCGATCAAGTGGCAGACAGGCAACGGGGAGGGCATGGAGGTCAAATGCTCAACCCTGCGGCTCAGTACCTGAATACATTTTGATCAAGTGCGGGCACATAAAAAAACCGCCTCCTGTAAAGGAGGCGGTTTTTTGTTTACTGCGCTGCGATCAGAACAACTTCGTCGCTGGCGCTTCTTCTTTCAACGGCTCGTTCTTTGCGGTCTGCTCGTTCCAGCCGCCGCCAAGGGCCTTGTACAGGTTGACCTCGGCGGTCAACTGCGCCAGGCGGTCGGTGATCAGCGATTGCTGGGCACTGAACAATTGGCGCTGGGCGTCGAGGAAGGTCAGGTTGCTGTCGACGCCAATGCGGTAGCGACGCTCGGCCAGGCGGTAGTAATCCTGGTTGGCTGCGACGAAACCGCGTTGGGCATCCAGTTGCTGCTTGTAGGTCTCGCGGGCGGCGAGGCCGTCGGAGACTTCCTGGAAGCCGGTCTGGATCGCCTTCTCGTAGTTGGCCACGTTGATCTCTTTCTGGATCTTCGAGTAGTCCAGGCTGGCGCGCAGGCTACCGGCGTTGAAGATCGGGATGTTGATCTGCGGCGCGAACGACCAGGTCCCCGAACCGCCCTTGAACAGGCCACCCAGGTCCGGGCTCAGGGTGCCGGCATTGGCCGTCAGGCGGATACTCGGGAAAAACGCTGCACGGGCCGCGCCGATGTTCGCGTTAGCCGCTTTGAGGTTGTACTCGGCCTGCATGATGTCGGGACGACGTTGCAGCAGGTCCGATGGCAACCCGGCCGGCACTTCGCTGAGCAGGTTATCCGACAGCGGCCGGCTGGCGATATTCGCCGGCAGGCCGGTACCCAGCAGCAGGGTCAGGCTGTTTTCGTCCTGGGCTACCTGGCGGGTATAACGCGCCAGTGCGACCCGGGCGTTTTCCACCGAGGTGCGCGCCTGGCTCAGGTCGAGGGCAGAGGCCACGCCGACTTCGTTGCTGCGCGAGGTGAGCTTGAAGCTCTGCTCATAGGCACCCAGGGTTTCCTGGGTGAGCTTGAGCAGTTCCTTGTCGGCCTGCCAGGTCAGGTAGGCATTGGCCACGCTGGCCACCAGGCTGATCTGGGTGCTGCGCCGCGCTTCTTCGGTGGCGAAGTACTTTTGCAGCGCTTCTTCGCTCAGGCTGCGCACGCGGCCGAACAGGTCCAGCTCATAAGCGCTGATCCCGAGGGTAGCCGAGTACTGGCTGGTGATGTTCGCTTGGCCGCTTTGCGAAGCGCGCGCCGGTACACGCTGGCGGCTGCCGCTGCCAGTGGCCGACACGGCCGGGAACAGGTCGGCGCGTTGGATGCGGTACTGCGCCGCATAGGCGTCGATGTTCAAGGCCGCGACACGCAGGTCACGGTTGTTCACCAGCGCGGTCTGGATCAGCTGTTGCAGGGCAGGGTCGTGGAAAAACTGCTTCCAGCCCTGCTCGGCAGCGGCCTGGTTCGGCGCCTGGGCCGACGAATACGCCGGGCCCTGCGGGAACTGAGCCGCCACCGGCGCTTCGGGGCGCTGATAGTCAGGAATCAGCGAGCAGCCACTGAGCACGAATGCGGTGACGGCTAGGGAAAGTAGCGACTTGCTCATTGGCCAGCCTCTTTAGGAGTTTCAGAAGTGTGGGGCTTTTTGCGCTCGCCCAGGGAAGACACGGTGGCAAAGAACAACGGTACCCAGAAGATCGCCAGGACAGTGGCCGTGATCATACCGCCGATAACGCCGGTACCGATCGCGTGCTGGCTGCCGGAACCTGCGCCCGAGGAAATCGCCAGCGGCAACACGCCAAGGATGAACGCCATGGAGGTCATGATGATCGGGCGCAGACGCATGCGGGAGGCTTCGATGGCCGATTCGACGATGCCTTTGCCTTGTTCGTGGAGCTCTTTGGCGAACTCCACGATCAGGATGGCGTTTTTCGCCGCCAGGCCCACCGTTACCAACAGGCCCACCTGGAAGAACACGTCGTTGGACAACCCGCGCAGGCTGGTCGCGATCAACGCACCCACTACACCCAGCGGCACGACCAGTACCACCGCAATCGGGATCGACCAGCTTTCGTACAGCGCCGCGAGGCACAGGAACACCACCAGCAGCGACAGGGCGTACAACGCAGGCGCCTGGGAGCCGGACAGGCGTTCTTCGTACGACAGGCCGGTCCAGGCATAGCCCACGCCCGCCGGCAATTGCTTGGCGATGCGCTCGACTTCGGCCATGGCGTCACCGGTACTGTAGCCCGGCGCCGGGGTACCGAGGATTTCCATCGCCGCTACACCGTTATAGCGCGAGAGCTTGGGCGAGCCGAAGATCCACTTGCCCGAGGAAATGGCCGACAGCGGCACCATCTTCCCGGAGCTGCTGCGCACGAACCACTTGTTCAGGTCTTCCGGGGACATCCGGCTGGCGGCCTCACCCTGCACGTACACTTTCTTCACTCGACCACGGTCGATGAAGTCGTTGACGTAGCTGCCACCCAGGGCAATCGCCAGGGTCTGGTTGATGCTCGACAGCGTAATGCCTTGTGCGCTGGCCTTTTCGTCGTCGACCGTGAGCTCATACTGCGGCTCATCGTTCACGCCGTTGGGGCGCACACCGGCCAGGATCTTGCTCTGGGCGGCCATGCCGAGGAACTGGTTACGCGCTTGCATCAGTTTTTCGTGGCCGACACCGCCCTGGTCTTGCAGGAACACGTCGAAACCGGTGGCGTTACCCAGCTCCAGCACCGAAGGCGGCACGATGGCAAATACCATGGCGTCCTTGAAGGCTCCGAAGAAGTAACCCTGGGCACGCTTGGCCACTTCGAAGACCGATTGTGAAGCGTCGCGCTCGCCCCACGGCTTGAGCATCACGAACGCAAGGCCCGAGCTCTGGCCACGGCCGGCGAAGTTGAAGCCGTTAACGGTAAACACCGACTTCACGGCCTTGCCTTCGCCGGGCTCGCCTTCCTTGTCGTTGAGCAGGAAGGCACGCATGTCGTCGACGACTTTTTGCGTACGTTCAGCCGAAGAGCCGACCGGGGTCTGTACCTGGGCAAAGATCACACCCTGGTCTTCCTCGGGCAGGAACGCGCTTGGAATGCGGGTGAACAGCCAGATCATGCCGGCGAAAATGATCAGGTACACCAGGAATGCCGGAAACTTGTGCTTGATCATGTTGCCCACGCCGCGCTCGTAGCTGATCACGCTACGGTCGAAGGTGCGGTTGAACCAGCCAAAGAAACCACGCTTGGGTTGGCCGTGCTTCTCAGGGTCGATCGGCTTGAGCATGGTGGCGCACAAGGCCGGGGTGAAGATCAGGGCAACCAGTACCGACAGCGCCATGGCCGAAACGATGGTGATGGAGAACTGTTTGTAGATCACACCGGTGGAGCCCCCGAAGAACGCCATCGGCAGCAGTACCGCCGACAGGACCAGGGCAATACCCACCAGGGCTCCCTGGATCTGGCCCATGGACTTGACCGTCGCCTCTTTCGGCGACAGGTGCTCCTCGGCCATGACCCGCTCGACGTTCTCCACTACCACGATGGCATCGTCCACCAGCAAACCGATGGCCAGGATCATGCCGAACATGGTCAGGGTGTTGATGGTGAAGCCGAACGCGGCAAGGATGCCGAAGGTCCCCAGCAATACCACCGGTACGGTCATGGTGGTGATGATGGTGGCGCGAAAGTTCTGCAGGAACAGGAACATCACCAGGAACACCAGCACGATCGCTTCGACCAGGGTGTGTACCACGCCGGAGATCGATTCGCTCACAACCGGCGTGGTGTCATACGGCACCACCGCCTTCATGCCTGGCGGGAAGAACGGTTCCAGGGACGCCACGGTGGCGCGGATGGCCTTGGCGGTGTCCAGGGCGTTGGCACCGGACGCCAGCTTGATCGCCATGCCGGATGCCGGCTTGCCGTTGAACTGCGCGCTGATGCTGTAGTTCTGGCCGCCAAGCTCGATACGCGCGACGTCACGCAGGCGCACCTGGGAACCGTCGGTGTTCACCTTCATCAGGATCTTGCCGAACTCTTCTGCGGTTTGCAGGCGGGTCTTGCCAATGATGGTCGCGTTCAGCTGGGTGCCGGGCAGGGCAGGCAGGCCGCCCAGTTGACCGGTGGCCACCTGGACGTTCTGCGCGGCAATGGCCGTACTGACGTCTACCGGCGTCAACTGGTAGTTGTTCAGCTTGGCCGGGTCGAGCCAGATACGCATGGCGTACTGGGAGCCGAACACCTGGAAGTCACCCACGCCCGCGGTACGGGAAATCGGGTCCTGGATGTTGGACACGATATAGTTCGACAGGTCGTCCTTGGTCATGCTGCCGTCTTCCGACACCAGACCGATCACCATCAGGAAGTTTTTTACCGACTTGGTGACGCGGATACCCTGTTGCTGCACTTCCTGCGGCAGCAGTGGGGTGGCAAGGTTCAGCTTGTTCTGCACCTGAACCTGGGCGATGTCCGGGTTGGTACCCTGGTTGAACGTCGCGGTGATGGTCATGCTGCCGTCGGAGTTACTGTCCGAGGCGACATAACGCAGGTTGTCGATACCGTTGAGCTGTTGTTCGATCACCTGCACCACGGTGTCCTGCACGGTTTGTGCGGACGCGCCCGGGTAGGTCACCTGGATGTCGATCGCGGTGGGTGCGATGGCCGGGTATTGGTTGATGGGCAGCTTCAGGATCGACAGTGCCCCGACCAGCATGATCACCAGGGCAATGACCCAGGCGAAAATGGGACGGTCGATAAAAAATTTCGACATGGGTTACTCCCCCTGGCCAGGCGCGGCAGCAGGAGCAGCGGCGGCGGAACCGGCGGGCTTGGCGTTGTCGGCGTCCTTGACCTTGACTTCGATGCCCGGCTTGATGAACTGCAGGCCCTCGGTGATCACGCGATCACCGGCGTTCAGGCCTTTTTCCACCAGCCAGTAGGCGCCGTCAGTGCGGTTGGCCACCAAGGTGCGTTGCTCGACCTTGTTGTCCTTGTTCACCACCAACGCAGTCGGGATGCCCTTGATGTCACGGGTCACGCCTTGCTGGGGTGCCAGGATTGCCTTGCTGTTCACGCCGGCCTGCAATTGGGCGTGTACGAACATGCCGGGCAGCAGGGTGTGGTCAGGGTTGGGGAACACGGCGCGCAGGGTCACCGAACCGGTGGTCTGGTCGACCGACACTTCGGAGAACTCCAGTTTGCCGTCGTGACCGTAGTCGCTGCCGTCTTCCAGGGTCAGCTTGACCTTGGCGGCATTGGCGCCGGCTTTCTCCAGTTGGCCGCTCTCCAGGTCACGGCGCAGTTTCAGCATGTCAGCGGAAGACTGCGTGACGTCGACATAGATCGGGTCCAGTTGCTGGATCACCGCCATGGCGTCGGCCTGGCCATTGCTGACCAGCGCGCCTTCGGTCACCGCGGAACGCCCGATACGCCCGGAAATCGGCGCGAGCACTTTGGTGTAGCGCACATTGATCTGGGCGGTTTGAACGTTTGCTTCGGCAGTCATGCGGTTGGCGACGGCGGTGTCGTACTCCTGGCGGCTGACGGCTTGTTCATCGACCAACTGCTTGTAGCGGTCGGTGATGGACTTGGTCTGGGTCAGGTTGGCCTGTGCGCTTTTCAGGGTGGCTTCATAGACCGACGGGTCGATCTGATAAAGCTGCTGGCCTTCCTTCACGTCCGCGCCTTCCTTGAACAGGCGCTTGAGAATGATGCCGTTGACCTGTGGGCGAACTTCCGCGATGCGGTAGGCCGTGGTGCGGCCTGGCAGCTCGGTGGTCAGGGTATAGGCTTGCGGTTCGATGGTGACCACGCCGACCTGAGGGATTTGAGCGGGCGGAGCCGCTTCTTCCTTTTTACATCCGCTGAGCAGCGATGCCAGGGCGACGGCAGTGACCAGAGCGGTAACAGCTGGCTTAAGTTGCATGAAGATCCTCGGGTCAGGCGCGCGCAGTGCGCACAAGAAGGGTGGAAGGGTAAAAAACAGGTCGTGAGTAGATAAGTAGCTTGCTACGCAATATACTTACGTTCATGGTTGTTTGTAAACTCTTGACAGGTTTGGCGCAATGTTGACAAAGCAACGCCCAAAGCCTCGTTTTCACTACGTTCGTCACCCATGACGGTGGCGTCCCACAAATATTTAGATGATCGGCAACGTCTGTTGAGAACGCGTTGGCGATAGTCTTAAGTGCCCTGATTGAGGTTGTATTGCCATGGTTCGTCGCACCAAAGAGGAAGCTCAGGAAACACGCAGCCAGATTCTCCAAGCCGCCGAGCAAGCCTTTTACGATCGCGGTGTTGCGCGGACTACGCTGGCGGACATCGCCGCGCTGGCCGGTGTGACGCGGGGTGCCATCTACTGGCACTTCAGCAATAAATCCGACCTGCTGCGGGCGTTGCTCGACACCCTGCACGAGCCGCTGGACGAGTTGGCCAGGGCCAGTGAGAGCGAGGACGAACTCGACCCTCTGGGCTGCATGCGCCAGTTGTTGATTCATTTGTTTCACCAAGTGGCCCTGGACCCGAAAACCCGGCGCATCAATGAGATCTTGTTTCATAAGTGCGAATTCACCGATGAAATGTGCGACATGCGCCGCCAGCGCCAAACCCACAGCCTCGAATGCAACCTGCGCATCGGCCTGACACTGCGTAACGCGGTCCATCGTGGGCAACTTCCAGAAAACCTCGACACGACTCGTGGAGCCGTATGCATTCATGCCTACATTAACGGGCTGATTGGCCAGTGGCTGCTGGTACCCGACAGCTTCCAGTTACATCAGGAGGCCGAACGCTGGGTGGATGCTGGGCTCGATATGCTGCGCCTGAGCCCTAGCCTGCGCAATTAAGACAAAATGCGTAATTGCATCAGCTTATGTCAACAGTAAAGCCTAAGGATGATCAATCGTCCTTCTGCTTTATTTGTGGGGGGACTTTATATAGGGGCCGGCGGGCGGTTGATAGGTCGCCGACTTAGTATTTTGTAGCGATTTTGTTGCAAGGCTGTTAAGGATTGTTACCTGGCTGTACAAATACAACATGTGGGAACGGGCTTGCCCGCGAAAGCGGTCTGTCAGCCAAGCTGACTGATTCATCGCATTCGCGGGCAAGCCCGTTCCCACAGTGGGTTGTGCGTCGCAGGCGATTACAGCGCCATCGTCGGGTAGTCGATATAACCCACCGGGCCCTTGCCGTAGAAGGTTTCCGGGTGCGCTTCGTTCAGCGGAGCATCGGCTTTGAGGCGCGCCGGCAAGTCCGGGTTGGCAATGAACGGTATACCGAAGGCCACCGCATCCGCCTTGCCCGCCGCCAGCCAGGCGTTGGCGCTGTCTTTGGTGAAACGTTCGTTGGCGATGTACATGCCGCCGAAGGCTTTTTTCAGTTGTGGGCCCAGGCTGTCCGCGCCTTCTTTTTCGCGCGAGCAGATAAAGGCGATGCCACGCTTGCCCAGTTCACTGGCGACGTAAGTGAAGGTTTCCGCCAGGTTGTCGTCACCCATGTCGTGGGCGTCGGCGCGCGGTGCCAGGTGCACGCCCACGCGGCCGGCGCCCCAGACTTCGATGGCGGCATCGGTCACTTCCAGCAACAGGCGCGCGCGGTTTTCCAGGGAGCCGCCGTAGTTGTCAGTGCGCTTGTTGGTGCTGCTTTGCAGGAACTGATCGAGCAGGTAGCCGTTGGCGCCGTGGATCTCAACACCGTCAAAACCAGCAGCCTTGGCGTTTTCGGCCCCGGTGCGATAAGCATCGACGATGTCGGCGATTTCAGCGGTTTCCAGGGCGCGCGGGGTCGGGAAGTCGGCCAGTGGGCGCACCAGGCTGACGTGGCCTTTGGGCTGGATCGCACTCGGTGCCACCGGGGTGTCGCCGTTCAGGTACGACTCATGGGAGATGCGCCCGACGTGCCACAGTTGCAGGAAGATCTTGCCGCCCGCGCCATGCACGGCCTTGGTGACGTTGGCCCAGCCGCGCACCTGGTCGTTGGACCAGATGCCCGGGGTGTCCGGGTAGCCCACGCCCATTGGCGTCACCGAGGTGGCTTCGCTGAGGATCAGCCCGGCGGAGGCGCGTTGCACGTAGTACTCGGCCATCAGCGCGTTGGGCACGCGACCGTCGTCGGCACGGCAGCGGGTCAGTGGCGCCATGATGATGCGGTTCGACAGTTGCAGGTCGCCCAGTGTGATTGGATCGAAAATAGTCGTCATGGGATAACACCCTTTCAATTGAGTGGATCAGTTGGTCGCAGGGGCCAGATCGGCATCGCCGCTCTGACGGAAAGTAATCAGCGTCACCACCAGCGCCAGGAGCGCCAGGGCCGCCGCAGCCAAAGGCACGCGGGTCAGGCCGAAACCATGGGCAATCACGCTGCCGCCGACCCAGGCGCCGAGGGCGTTGCCGATATTGAAGGCGCCGATGTTCAAGGTGGACACCAGGTTCGGTGCGGCCTTGCCGAAGGTCACCACGTTGATTTGCAACGCAGGGACGGCGGCAAACGAGGCGGTGGCCCACAGGAACAGGGTGATCTCGGTCGGGACCACCGCGACGCTGGTCCAGCTCAGCGCGGTGGACACCACCGCCATGCTGATAAACACACCGACCAGGGTGGCCGCCAGGCGTTTGTCCGCCAGCTTGCCACCGATGATGTTGCCCACGGTCAGGCCCAGGCCGATCAACAGCAGGGTCCAGGTCACGCCCTTGGGCGACACGCCAGTGACATCGCCGAGCAGCGGCGCGACATAGGTGAAGAGGGTGAACATGGAGGCGGCGAACAGTGCGGTCATGCTCAGCGACAACCAGATCCCGGCGCCTTTGAGGGCGGCCAGCTCGGCGCGCATATTGAGTTTTTCTTCGTCACGCTTGGCGGGCAGGAAGCGGATCAGGCCGATCAAGGCGATTACGCCAATCACGGTCACAGCCCAGAAGGTCGAACGCCAGCCGGCTTCCTGGCCCAGCGCCGTACCCAGTGGCACGCCAAGGACGTTGGCCAGGGTCAAACCGGTGAACATCAAGGCCACGGCCGACGCACGCTTGTTGGCCGGCACCAGGTTGGCCGCAACCACCGAACCGATGCCAAAGAAGGCACCGTGGCACAGCGCGGTGACCACACGGGCAACCATCAGCACGTTGTAGTCACTGGCCAGCGCGCAGAGCAGGTTGCCGACAATAAAGATGCCCATCAGCGCTACCAGGGCGGCCTTGCGTGGCAGCTTGGCGGTGGCCAGTGCCATGAACGGTGCGCCAATGGCCACGCCCAGGGCGTAACCGGTGACCAGCCAGCCGGCGCCGGGGATCGACACGCCGAGGTCCGCCGCCACATCGGGCAACAGGCCCATGATGACGAACTCGGTGGTGCCGATGGCGAAGGCGCTCAGGGCCAGGATAAGTAGCGAGAGGGGCATTGTCGTTTCCTCGTTACAACGGGGCGCTGAATTCAGCGCTCAGCTCAGTGATAAGTGCCGCGAGGAAGGCTTGGATCACTTCCTCATTGCGCTTGAAAAAATGCCACTGCCCGGCCTTCTGGCTGCTGATCAAACCCGCCCGCTGCAACGTGGCCAGGTGCGCCGACACGGTCGACTGGGACAAGCCGCAGCGCTGGTCGATCTGCCCGGCGCAGATGCCGTATTCATGGTTGTGCAGTTGCTCGGGGAACTGCACCTTCGGGTCTTTCAGCCAGGTGAGGATGTCTCGTCGTACTGGGTGCGCCAGGGCTTTTATTATTTCGTCGAGGTCGATGGACATGGCAGATGCTCGGTGTCGTAAAGCGTTATATCGCGATGAGGCGAACTTTAAATCGTTGTATTCCGATATACCAATATGATTTTGCTCTGAGAACAGGCTAAATCGGTATATCGGGTTATAACGATACGTTGGCGGAGGTGTTAGACTGCGCGCCATGAATTATCTCGCACATCTGCACCTGGGCGGCCAACTTCCTGCGCAACTGCTGGGCAGCCTGTATGGCGACTTCGTCAAAGGCCGCCTGCAGGGGCAGTTCAGCCCGCAAGTCGAAGCGGCGATCCAGCTGCATCGTTCCATCGACCGCTTCACCGACAGCCATCCGTTGGTCGGCGAGGCGTTGTCGCGCTTCAGCCTGACCCGCAGGCGGTATGCCGGGATCGTCCTCGACGTGTTTTTCGATCATTGCCTGGCGCGGGATTGGGCGCTGTATGCGGACCAGCCGCTGGAGCACTTCACCACGCAGGTGTATCGCGTACTGAAGGCCGAACCTGAGTTGCCAGGGCGGTTGGCACAGATCGCGCCCTATATGGCAGCGGATGATTGGCTGGGTTCATACCGTGAGTTCGCGGTGATGGAGCCGGTGTTGCGGGGGATTTCGCGGCGCCTGACACAGCCTGAGGAATTGGGCCATGCCATGCAGGAGTTGCGCAGGCTATACGAGCCACTCAGTGAAGACTTCAGCGTTTTCTACCCGCTGTTGCAAGACTTCTGTAGGAGCGAGCTTGCTCGCGAAGATCGTTAACGATAACGCAGCGCTATCTGGTAGCCCGTGTCGCCTGTTCGTTTTTCGCGAACAAGTTCGCTCCTACAGCGGCAGCGATCAGGCGGCGATCAATGCGCCACGCGGTTCAGCCGGTTGCACCACTTCACCGAACAACGCCTTCTGCACCGCCTGCTGCGCCTGATACGCCAGCGCCGCGCGCTCCTGCCCGGCGCAGGCGATCGGCTTGAGCACATGGATTTCCACATCGCCCTGGTCGTTGGTAAACAGGCGCATCAGGTGCGACAGCAGATCATCATCACCAATGAACGGCGCCAGCGTGTCCACCTGGCCATCGCGCAGATAACGAATCGCCACCGGTTGCAGCGACACATCCGCGTCAATTGCACTGGCCAACAAGCGCCCGTGGAAGGTCCGCAGGCTGCGCCCATCGGTGGTGGTGCCTTCGGGGAACATCAGCAGTGGGTGCTGTTGCTCCAGATGGCGGGTCATCTGCTTGCGGATCAACTGGCTATCGCCTGAGCCGCGGCGGATAAACAGGCTGCCGGCCTTGGCCGCCAACCAGCCGGCCACCGGCCAGGTGCGCACTTCAGCCTTGGACAAAAACGACATTGGCGCCACTGCGCCCAGCAGCGGAATGTCGGTCCAGGACACGTGATTGCTCACCCACAGCATCGGCTGCGTCGGCAACTCACCGTGCACCGTGACGCGAAAGGGCAGGGCATTGGTCAGCCGCGCCATAAAGAACCGCGACCAGCGCTGGCGGCGCACCATCGAGTTGGCCACGCCCAAACGTTCGAACAGGCCAAACACACTGGCCATGCTCAAGCCCAGCGCCACCACCACCAATACGCGAGCAATGCGCCCGTAGACGCGCAGGCGGCTCATCACATGGCCGCCTTGAAGTGGCGGGCGTAACGCGGGCACAGTTCATCGCGCTTGAGCAGGATGAACACGTCGGCCACCTGGAAATCTTCATCCCAGCACGGCTCGCCGCAGATCTTCGCGCCCAGGCGCATATAGGCCTTGAGCAACGGCGGCATCTCGGCGATGACGTTGGACGGCAGGTCCAGCGCCGGCAGTGGCTTTTTAGGTTCGGCGCGCAGGTGTTCGTTGCACAGGTAGCGTTCGCGCAGGCGCTGCATGATCGCGTGGGCCTGAATGCCGCCGTCATGCATCGGGATGCTCGCGCAACCCATCAGGTAGCTGTAGCTGCCTTCGTTGAGCACTTCGGCCAACTCGCCCCACAACACTGCGATGGTGCCACCGTTGCGGTAGGCCGGGTCGACGCAGGTGCGGCCGATTTCCAGGATCGGGCCCTGCAAGTGCAGCAAGCCATGCAGGCTGAATTCTTCTTCGCTGTAGAACCGGCCCAGGGTGCTGGCGGCCTGGTGGTCGAGCAAACGGGTGGTGGCGACCAATCGACCGCTGTTCAAATCCCGCACGCCGATGTGGCTGCAGTGAACATCATAGTCATCCATGTCCAGGCCGAGTTCCGCGCCTTTCAGCTTGGCGTTGAACTCGCCGCTGAACACGTTGAAACGCAGGGCCTGGGCTTCCTGCAAAGCCTTCGCGCCAATCAGGCGTTCGGCTTGCAGGCGGCGTTCATTGCCGGTGTCGCTGATGCGGGCGATCTGAGTCATGGCGAATCTCCGAGTGCCAGCCACTTTTCGGCCGGTCGACTTGTTTGTCCAAACTCAGGCTATGTAGCCCCGGTGTCATCTCCATGAAGTTATGGTGACGCTTGGATGACAGCCCTCGTGTCGCCAATCTGTCATCAGTCTCGGCTAGGCTCGCGGGCTTGATTGCCCCCTTGAGTTTGCGTCCATGGTCAGAGGCCTGTTGTGTGTTGCCCTGCTGCTTGTCACCGTCACCTCCCGCGCCGAAACCTGGCCTGACAAGGATTGGGCCAAGGGCACGCCACTGTCCGGTCCCGCCGTCGACGCGCTCGACGCCTACGCCTTCCCACCACGTGACGATGCCACCCGCCAGGGCATTCGCACCGATGCGCTGCTGGTGATCCGCGACGGCCAGGTCATCTATGAACGCTACGCCGCGCCCACCACAGCCAGTACGCCGCACCTCACCTGGTCGATCAGCAAGAGCCTGATGGCCACCGTGCTTGGCGTGGCCTACGGCGATAATCGCTTCAAACTCAGCGACCCCGTGGCGCGTTTCTATCCGCCGATGAAACAGCACCCCACAGTGACCATGGCCGACCTGCTGCACTGGGCCTCGGGCCTGGACTGGCAGGAAGACTACGAATACGCCCCGCTGAAATCCTCGGTGGTGGCGATGCTTTACACCCGTGGTCGTAGCGATATGGCCGCGTTCACCGCGGATATGGACGCTTCAAGCGCACCGGGCCAGGTCTTTCGTTACTCCAGTGGCGACAGCAATATATTGTCCGCCGCGCTCAAGGGCATGCTCGGCCACAAGGCCTACATGAGCTACCCATGGGATGCGTTGTTCAAGCCTTTGGGCATTCGCAACGCCACTTGGGAAACCGACGCCGATGAAACCTTTGTCGCCTCGTCCTACGCCTACCTCACCGCCCGCGACCTGGCGCGTGTCGGCCTGCTGATGGCGCGGGAGGGGCGTTGGGGGGAGCAACAATTGCTGCCCAAGGAGTGGGTCGCTTTCAACCTCCAGCCTTTCGCTAAATACAAAACCGGCCAGGACGAAGCCGTTCCCGGCGGCCATTGGTGGCTCAACCAAGGCACCCCAAGACCCTGGCCCGACGCCCCGGCCGACACCTTCGCCGCCCTCGGCCACTGGGGCCAGGCGCTCTACGTGATGCCCGCCGAACACCTGGTGATCGTGCGCTACGGCGACGACCGCGACAGCAGCTACCGCCACAACGAACTGCTCAAGCGCGTGCTCGCGGCGGTGCAACCATGATCCGTCGTCGGCCGTTTACCAGCGTCTTTGTGCTGCTGTTGCTCGCCCTGCTGGGCTGGGTGTGGCACGAGCGCGTCAACCTGCAAGCCTTCCCCGACATCATCGCGGCGTACACTGCCAAGGAATACTGCTCGTGCCGGTACGTGGCGAACAACCCGGCAGAGTATTGCTTGGGGTATGTGAAGCAATACGTGCCGACCAGTGCGTTCAGGGATAGCCCGGAGCGTAGTGAGGTGACGGCGAGTGGGTTGGGGCGTACGCATACGGCAAGGTGGATGGGGGAGCGCCAAGGCTGTCGCCTGACCCCCTGACACACCAAAGATCCCCTGTGGGAGCGGGCTTGCTCGCGAAAGCGGTCTGTCGGTAAAAATGTGCCGACTGGCTCACCGCATTCGCGAGCAAGCCCGCTCCCACATTGGATTTGCGCCTGTTGTGACATTGCGCTTAAGGTTCGTGCAGGTTTTTTGCCCCATGAGTCTTTATGTTCAATGTCAAACCTCTGGTCTTCACGCTGCTGACCTGTGCGGCCGTGCCCGCCCACGCCGACTGGTACCTGGACAACGAATCCTCGCGCCTCTCTTTCGTCACCACCAAAAACACCGAAATGGCCGAAGTGCAGCGCTTCCTGGTGTTGCACGGCAAGGTCGACAGCCAGGGCGCGGCAACGTTGGAAGTGGAGCTGGAGTCGGTCAACAGCGGCATCCCGCTGCGCGATGAGCGCATGCGCAACCAACTGTTCGAGATCAAGACTTTCCCCGAAGCGCAGATCAGCGCGCAGATCAACCTGCAACCGATCAATGACCTGGCTCCCGGTGCGCAATTGGAATTGCGCTTGCCATTGAGCGTGACTTTGCATGGCAAGACCCACACCTACAGCGCCGAGCTGTTGGCCACGCGCCTGGATGACCGGCGTTTCCAGGTGGTGACCCTGGAGCCGCTGGTGTTGCATGCCGAGGATTTTGACCTGGCGCCGGGGGTGGCGGCGTTGCGCCAGGCGGCGGGGCTCAAGTCGATCAGTTTGTCGGTGCCGGTGGGTGCGGTGCTGATTTTTACGGCGCGCTGACGTGAGCGGCGCAGTGTTCCCCTGGCGCAGCGCCAACCAGTTCGAGTTGCTGATCGACGGGCCGCGTTTCTTCCCGCAGATGTTGGTGGGCATTGCCCGCGCCGAGCGCCAGGTTGATCTGGAGTTGTACCTGGTGGAAGCCGGGGCCTGCGCCGAAGCCCTGGTGCAGGCGCTGGTCCTGGCGGCCGAGCGTGGCGTGCAGGTGCGCTGCCTGTTTGATGATTACGGCAGCCTGGCATTCACGCTTGGGCTGCGCAAGCGCTTGACCGATGTGGGTGTGGAGCTGCGTTTCTACAATCGTCTGAACTGGCGGCGCTGGATGCGCAACCTGTATCGCGACCATCGCAAGTTGCTGCTGATTGACCAGGCCATTGCCGTGGTCGGCGGTACCGGCGTGACCGATGAATTCTGGACACCAGGGCAAGACACCGCCGACTGGCACGAAGTGATGGTGCAGATCAGCGGCCCGCTGGTGCTGGACTGGCAAGCGCTGTTCGACCGCCAATGGCACGCCAACGCGGCGCGCCGGGAGTGGAAGCCCTCCACCCATTTCGGGTTGCCGCGCCTGCCCAAGGTACCGGCGACCGGGCCCGGCCTTGGTCGCGTTGCCTATGCCGACGCCCGGCAACACCGCGACATCCTGCAATCGCTGATCCGCGCCTTGAACAAAGGCCAGCAGCGTATCTGGCTGGCCACCCCGTATTTTCTGCCCACCTGGGGCGTGCGTCGTGCCTTGCGTCGTGCCGCAGGGCGCGGGGTGGATGTGCGCCTGCTGCTCACCGGCCCGCGCACCGACCACCCGTCCGTGCGTTACGCAGGCCACCGTTATTACCCGCGGTTACTGCGTTCGGGGGTGCAGATTTTTGAATACCAACCGTGCTTTCTGCACCTGAAAATGGTGCTGGTGGATGACTGGGTGAGCGTCGGCTCATGCAATTTCGACCACTGGAATCTGCGCTTCAACCTGGAAGCCAACCTCGAAGCATTGGACCCGGAATTGACGGCGGCGGTGGCGAGCAGTTTCGAGCGCGATTTTGCCCAGAGCCAGGCGGTGAGTCTGGAGGCGTGGAAGTCGCGGCCATTGTGGCGGCGGGTGAAGCAGCGGGTGTGGGGGTGGGTTGATCGGTTGGTGGTCAATCTGCTCGACAGACGCGGCTGACGGGATCACCTGTAGGAGCGAGGGGGCGCCTAGTTCCTACAGGTGTTCTAGCTCTTACAACAACTCGAACGTCTGCTGTTGCACATCCTGGGAGTCCAACCCGATCTGCACATTGAACTCGCCCGGCTCCGCCGCGTACTTGAGTTGGGTGTTGTAGAACTTCAAGTCGTCTTCGGTGATGGTGAAGTGCAAGGTGCGTTCTTCACCGGCCTTGAGCATGATTTTCTGGAAGTTCTTCAGCTCCTTGATCGGGCGGATCATCGAGCCGGCCACGTCCTGTATATACAGCTGCACCACGGTTTCGCCGTCGACCTTGCCGGTGTTTTTCAACGTGACGCTGGCATCGAGCTTGCCGGTCTTGTTCAGGGTGGTGGACGACAGCGCCATGTCCGACAGGCTGAACGTGGTGTAGCTCAGGCCATAGCCGAATGGGAACAGCGGCCCGGTGGTGTCATCGAAGTACTGCGAGGTGTAGTTGCCCGGCTTGCCTGGGGTGAATGGCCGGCCGATGGTCAGGTGGTTGTAGTAGGTCGGAATCTGCCCCACCGAACGCGGGAAGGTGATCGGCAGTTTACCCGACGGGTTGTAGTCACCGAACAGCACGTCGGCGATGGCGTTGCCGCCTTCGGTACCGGAGAACCAGGTTTCCAGGATCGCGTCGGCCTGTTGGGTTTCTTCCACGATCGACAGCGGGCGGCCGTTCATCAGCACCAGCACCAGCGGTTTGCCGGTAGCCTTGAGCGCCTTGATCAGGTCGCGCTGGCTTTGCGGGATGTTCAGGTCGGTGCGGCTGGAGGACTCGTGGGACATGCCACGGGATTCGCCCACGGCGGCGACCACCACGTCGGCCTGCTTGGCGGCCTTGACCGCTTCATCGATCATTACCTGCGGCGAGCGCTGGTCATCCACCACTTCCGGGGCATCGAAGTTGAGGAAGTTGAGGTAGTCGACCACGGCCTTGTCGTTGGTGATGTTGGCGCCACGGGCATAGATGACCTTGCCTTTCTCGCCGATCACGGCATTCAAGCCATCGAGCAGGGTCACCGATTGTGCCGGCTTACCCGCGGCGGCCCAGCTGCCCATCATGTCGATCGGCGCCTTGGCCAGCGGGCCGACCAGGGCAATGGTCGCGGACTTCTTCAGCGGCAGCGTGTTGTCGTGGTTTTTCAGCAGTACCAGGCTGCGGCGCGCGATGTCACGGGCATCGGCGCGGTGCAGGCGGCTCTCGGCGTAGGTGTCGGCCGGGTCATCCTCGGCCTTGCCGATGCGCAGGTACGGGTCTTTGAACAGGCCCATGTCGTACTTGGCGCCGAGCACTTCGCGCACAGCGTTGTCGATGTCGCTCTGCTCGATCTCGCCGGACTTGAGCAGCCCCGGCAATTCCTTGCGGTACAACGAGTCGTTCATGCTCATGTCGATGCCGGCCTTGATTGCCAGCTTGGCGGCTTCACGCCCGTCCTTGGCCACGCCGTGCTTGATCAGCTCGAAGATCGCGCCATGGTCGCTCACGGCCAGGCCCTTGAAGCCCCAGTCCCTGCGCAGCAGGTCGTTCATCAGCCAGGTGTTGGCGGTGGCAGGCACACCGTTGATCGAGTTGAGCGCCACCATCACACTGCCGGCGCCGGCCTTGATCGCGGCGTGGTAGGGCGGCAGGTAGTCCTGGTACATCTTGACCGGGCTCATGTCGACCACGTTGTAGTCGCGCCCGCCTTCCACCGCGCCATACAGGGCAAAGTGCTTGACGCTGGCCATGATGCTGTCGGCATTGGCGGGGCTGGCGCCCTGGAAGGCCTTGACCATCACTTGTGCAATGCGCGAGACCAGGTAGGTGTCTTCACCGAAGCCTTCGGAGGTGCGGCCCCAGCGCGGGTCGCGGGAGATGTCGACCATCGGCGCAAAGGTGATGTCGAGGCTGTCGGCGGCGGCCTCCTGGGCGGCGATGCGCCCGGAGCGGCCGATGGCGTCCATGTCCCAGCTGGAGGCCAGGGCCAGGCTGATCGGGAAGATTGTGCGGTGGCCGTGGATCACGTCATAGGCGAAGAACATCGGGATCTTCAGGCGGCTGCGCATGGCCGCGTCCTGCATCGGACGGTTTTCCGGGCGGGTGATGGAGTTGAAGGTGCCACCGATGTGGCCGGCGGCGATTTCCTTGCGGATCAGCTCGCGGGGCATTTCCGGGCCGATGCTGATCAGGCGCAATTGGCCGATCTTTTCATCGAGGGTCATCTGCTTGAGCAGGTCGCTGACAAAGGCGTCCTTGTCTTTAAGCGCAGCAGGCTTTGTTTCTGCCCAGGCGGGGTGGGTGGCCAGCGTTGCAACAAGGCCGAGCAAACACAGCTTTTTCATGAATATCCTTTTTCGGCTCACTGCACAGCATCCGGGGAACGCTGTCGGCCAAAATGTGGGGAGCGTCTATTGTTGTTCGGGTGTTGTTCAGATAAATGCAGCACACTCTGAACTCTTTATCGCGCTGGGCATCTTTGTAGCTGATTGGCTCGATGCATGCCAGTGGTGGCGGATTATGCCCCAAGCGCGTGGTTTATAGGGTTAGTCATCACATTCCATCCAAGTTGGGCAGGAGAAACACCATGCAAGCAGCACACGGTTACCGCTGGGGCTTGAAAGCCGCGGCTTTGCTATTGATCAGCACGGTGCTCAGTGGTTGCGGCATCAACACTATTCCCACCCTGGACGAGCAGGCCAAAGCCGCCTGGGGCCAGGTACAGAACCAGTACCAACGCCGCGCCGACCTGATCCCCAACCTGGTGGAAGTGGTCAAGGGCTACGCCGCCCATGAGCAAGATACCCTCACCGCCGTGATCGAAGCGCGGGCCAAGGCCACCTCGATCCAGGTGGATGCCAGCACCCTCGACAATCCGGAAAAACTCAAGCAGTTCCAGCAAGCCCAGGATGGCTTGAGCAGTGCTCTGAGCCGCCTGATGGTGGTGTCCGAGCGTTACCCGGACCTGAAGGCCAACCAGAATTTCCTGGCCTTGCAATCCCAGCTTGAAGGCACCGAAAACCGTATCGCCGTGGCCCGCCGCGACTTTATCCAGGCCGTGCAAGCCTATAACACCGAGATCCGCACGTTCCCCGGTCGCCTGTGGCACAGCGTGATGTACAGCGACCTGCCGATCCGCGCCACGTTTGAAGCCACCAGTGCCGATGCCGATAAAGCGCCGCAAGTGAAGTTCAAATAAGGCTGCATTGAGGTGTCGATGCGTTTATTAAGGATAGGCCTGGCGCTGTGGCTGTTGGCCTGCGTGGGCGTGGCCCAGGCGGCGTTGACCTTCCCGGCGCTGACCGGGCGGGTGGTGGATAACGCCCAAATGATCGACCCTGCCACGCGCCAGCAGCTGACCCAACAATTGCAGGCGCTGGAGCAAACCACGGGTGACCAGATCGTGGTGGTCACCGTGCCCGACCTGCAAGGCGTGCCCATTGAAGACTTCGGTTACCAATTGGGCCGCCAGTGGGGCATCGGCCAGAAGGGCAAGGACAACGGTGCGTTGCTGATCGTCGCCCGCGATGAGCGCAAGTTGCGCATCGAAGTCGGCTATGGCCTGGAAGGCGTGCTCACCGATGCGCAGTCCTGGGTGATCATCAACCAGGTGATCGCGCCCAAGTTCAAGGCCGGTCATTACAGCCAGGGCATCAGCGACGGCGTGGCGGCAATGCTCCAGGTGGTGGGCGGCGAGCCGCTGGCGGTGCCGGCCCATGTGGCGGATGCCAACTTTGCCAAGGATAATCCGGGGTTTTCCATTGGCCTGTTTATCCTGCTGATCGGTGTGTTGTGGCTGTGCAACCGCATGGGCTTGCCGGTGGGCGCTATCCTGCTGGCGATCCTCAGCAGCAGTGGGCGCGGCGGCGGGGGAGGCGGTGGCGGTGGTGGTTTCCGCGGCGGCGGTGGCGGTTTCGGCGGTGGCGGCGCTTCGGGTGGCTGGTAATGACAATAACGAGAAAAGAGCATCTACAACCATGGCACTACTGACTGAACACGAGCAACGCCAAGTCGCCGAGGCGATTGCCCGGGTCGAACAACAGACTGACGCCGAGCTGGTGACCGTGCTGGCCGCGCGTGCCGACGACTACGCCTATATCCCGTTGTTATGGGCCAGTTTGATCGCGTTGGTGGTGCCGGGTGTGGTGCATTACGTGTCGGGCTACCTGAGCATGTACACCTTGCTGTTGGCGCAGTGGGCGACGTTCATCGTGTTGTGCCTGGTGTTTCGCCTGCCCAAGGTCACCACCCGCTTGATCCCCCGCTCCGTGCGCCACTGGCGCGCATCCAACCTGGCGCGCCGGCAGTTCCTGGAGCAGAACCTGCACCACACCGTGGGCAGCACCGGGGTGCTGATTTTTGTCTGCGAGGCCGAGCGCTATGTGGAGATCCTGGTGGACGACGGTATTTCCACGCGCCTGGATAACAGCAGTTGGGATGCCATCGTCAAGGTGTTTACCCGGCAGGTCAAACAGGGGCAGACATTGGCCGGGTTCATTACCTGCATCGAGGCGTGCGGGGAGTTGCTTAAGGTGCATGTGCCGGTGACGCAAGCTCGGAATGAATTGCCTAACCGCCTGGTCGTACTCGAATAACCCAAGCCACACAATGGCTCTTGCAGGCGCTGGCTTGCCTGCGATGCAAGCAACTCGGTCTATCAGGCAACCGAGGCGATGCCATCGCGGGCAAGCCCGGCTCCTACATAAAGCAGTTCCCACATTTGATTTGCGGTGGGTTATCGACCGTTGATCAAATAACCCCGTGCCCTAAAACCCCATCCCCCCTAAAATGCCTGGCATTCACTGCCCGAGGCGTTTTTGTTCATGTCTGTCACCGTTCAACCGGATCACCACGCCCAGTTCATCGAACTGCTGAACACAAGCCTGGCGCAGAACGCCTTTATCAAGCTGGTACTGGCCAAGTACGTGGGTGAGGACGCCGAGTTGCAACGGCTGATCATCAAGCCGGTGACGGTCAAGGAGCAGGCGTGCCTGTCCTTCGTCTACCGCTACAAGACCCGCGACATCACCAAGAACCTGCCCCTGGCCGACGGTGTGGCGGCGATTGCCGAGTTGCTGCCGGCCTCGTTCAAGAACGCGCACCTGTTGTCGCTGACCGACGAAGCCCAGCTGGAATACAGCAAGAAGAACAAAAGCGCGCTGTTCAAAAGCAAACCGCAGCAACTGCGCGAGGCGCCGTCGGCCGAGCATAACCGCGAGAAGCATCGCTTCCTCGACCTCAGCCGGCCGTTCCTCGCCGACCTGGGCGTGACCGACGCCAAACAGGCGCTGATCCCGTCGATGTCGCGCAAGTGGAAACAGATCAACAAGTTCATCGAGGTGTTCAGCCATGCGTTGACCTCGTCACCGCTGAAGCTGGACCAGCCGGTGCGTGTCGCCGACTTCGGCTCGGGCAAGGGCTACCTGACCTTCGCCATCCACGACTACCTGCGCAACACCCTCAAGGCCGATGGCGAAGTCACCGGCGTGGAACTGCGCGAAGACATGGTGACCCTGTGCAACACTGCCGCCGCGCGCCTGGAACACCCGGGGCTGGTATTCAAATGTGGCGACGTGCGCAGTGTGGCGCCCAGCGAACTGGACGTGATGATTGCCCTGCATGCCTGTGACATCGCCACCGATTATGCGATCCACACCGGTATCCGCTCCGGTGCGTCGATCATCATGTGCTCGCCGTGCTGTCATAAACAGATCCGCCTGCAGATCCAGAGCCCGGTGCTGCTCAAGCCGATGCTGCAATACGGTTTGCACCTGGGCCAGCAGGCGGAAATGGTCACCGACAGCCTGCGTGCACTGTTCCTCGAAGCCTGCGGCTACGAGACCAAGGTGTTCGAGTTCATCTCCCTGGAACATACCAACAAGAACAAGATGATCCTGGCGGTCAAGCGCGCCGAGCCGGTGGACAACGCGCAGTTGCTGGAGAAGGTCCAGCAACTCAAGGCGTTCTACCACATCACCGACCACTGCCTGGAAACCCTGTTGCGCGCGGATGGCTACCTGGCCTGAATACCTGTGGGCTTGCCCCACATTCAGACCGTGCTCGCCTTGGGCACGGGCGCAGGCTGCACCGCCGTCTTGCGCCCCAGCATCACTGTCACGATCACCCCACACGCAAACACCCAGGTAATCGGCTCGATATGTTCGCCAAAGAACAACGCCGAAAACGCGATGGTGAAGAAGATCTGCAACAGCTGAATCTGGCTGACCCGCGCAATGCCACCCATGGCCAGCCCGGCGTACCAGGCAAAGAAGCCGAGGAACTGCGAGAACAGCGACACGTAGCCGAACGCCCACCAGGTGCGCATTGAAATCGCACCTTGATGTTGCGCCGCCAGGTACCACACCGGGCCGATTAACAGCGGGGTCGACAACACCAACGCCCAGCAGATCACCTGCCAGCCGCCCATTTCCTTGGCCAACCGGCCGCCTTCGGCATAGCCCAGGCCACCCACGGCAATCGCGCCGAGCATCAGCAAGTCACCCGCCTGGATACTGCCGGCCCCGGTGATCAACGCATAACTCAACACCAGCGCACTGCCCAGCGCCGCGCAGGCCCAGAAGGCTTTTGACGGCCGTTCATGGGACAGCCACGCCGCGTACAACGCCACGCACAGCGGTTGCAAGCCGTTGACCAGTGCGCCATGGGACGCCGGCAAGGTTTGCATGGCCCATGCCGACAGCACCGGGAAGCCCAGGATCACCCCGGCAATCACCAGGCATAGCCCGCGCACCTGGCGCCAGGTGGGCCAGCGCTCGCGGCGCCACAGCAACAGCGCCGCCGCCGGCACCGCCGCGAACAGGGCGCGGCCCAGGCCGTTGAGCAGCGGGTGGAGGTCCTGCACCACGATGCGTGTGAAGGGCAGGGTCAGGCTGAAGATGATGACGCCCAGCAGGCCGAGGGCCATGCCGGTATTTTCGCGCGAGCTCATGGGGGGTAACCGCAATTCAGAGGGCTTCAAGGGAAGCCCATCTAGCCACAACCCCCGTCGATCTAGGGTCTACAGCTGGGTACGGATTTATCCGTACAGTTCTAGAAGAAGCGTGTAACGCTGATCCTTGCATCGCGCCCTTTGGTGTAGGCACGGTCGCCGCTCAAGGCCGGGCGGAAGTTGTTGTTGAACATATTGTCCAGGGTGAAGTTGACCTCGGTGCCCTTGAGGTACGCCTGCTGCGGCTTCCATTTGGCGAACAGACCCTGGGTGTTGTAGCGCTTGTTGCCGTATTGGTCGTAGAACAGGTCGCCGACGCTGGAGCCGGGGCCGCCGGAATACTTGTCACTTGGCAAGCGCTCGGTCGCACCGATGAACTGGCCCATCCATCCCACTTGGGCATCCCACGCCGGGATGTGGGTGCCCAGCACCAGCACCCATTTGGTCGGCGGAATATCCCGAGCCGATACGTCCGGCCCCCAGGGGTTGGTGTAGGCACCTTCGTGCTGGCCTTTGGCGTAGGCGTACGACACCGAGCCGAACAGGTATGTGGAGTTATAGAACGACTCGACCTCGAAGCCCTTGATGGTCAGGCCGCCGATGTTGCGGTAATTGGACATCGCGCCGGGAGGGCACGCGGTGCCTATAGTGCCGCCGTTCACCGCCTGGTTCTGGCAGCCCACACCGGTGGACTTGAAGATTTCATCTTCGACTTTGTTGTGGAACAGCGTGGTGCGTACTTGCAGGTTGTCATCCCGGGTGAGCAGGTTATCGAAGCTCGTGATGTTACCCAGGGTGATCGAGGTGATGCGCTCCGGGTCCAGGTCGACGCTGGTCGCCGTGCGATTGCCCAGGCCTTGTACTTCGTACTGTTCGTCGATCACCGGCGCGCGCCAGGTCCGGCTCCAGTTGGCGAACAAACCAACCTGCGGGGTCACGGTCCAGAACAGCGCCAGGCGCGGCGACCAACCGGTGTAGGTGCGGTCGCTGTAGTCGTGACCGACCGCAGGGTTGGGGTTGCTGTAGTAAGGCGCGTCGTTGGCTTCGCCGCGGTTGCGCACATGGTCGTAGCGCAGGGAAGGGGTGAGGGTCACGTCGCCGAGCGTTATCGCATCCTGGATGAAGAAGCTGTTGGTATCGACCTTGCCGTGGGGCATGAAACCTGGCTGGAAATGCCCGTAGTTGTAGCGCGGGGTGTTGTAGGTGGTGCCTGGCATCCACATCTCGGTTTCGCGCACGTGCTTGCGGATCTGCCCGCCCAGGGTCAGTGCATGCTGCAAGGGGCCTGTATCGAAGAGGCTGACGTTGCGCACGTCGAGGAGCTTGTCGGTGTAGGACGTGTCCATCTTGCGCCCACCGGTGGCCAACTGGAAAAACGCCGTGGCGTCGCGCTCGTCGGTCTGATCGGTATTGGACTGGGAATACTTGACGGTCACGTCCACCAGTGGGTTGTCCAGAGGCTGATATTCATACTTGCCAGACCAGGTGGTGTCGACGGTGTTGCGGTGAGCCAGAAAACGTTTCAACGCCCCTTCGTATCCATAGCGGTCGATGTTGGCCTGGGTCGGTGGCGTGGGGTAACTGGCGGCGGAAAACGGCGTCCAGCGGTCGCTCTGGGAGCGCGAGTAAGACAGGCCGACACTGTGCTCATCGGTGAAGTGTGCATTGACCTTGAACAGCTTGCCGTCCACATCCTGGGCGGTGTTGGGCAGGCGTTGGGGGTTGATCGGGTATTGATTGTCTTCGTTGGGCAGCTTGGCGGCCAACTTCATGTCGTCGCCGTCGCGCTGGGTCAGATAGACCAGGGCGTCGAAACGACCATCTTCGGTACGGCCATACGCGGCGCCGCTGTACACCTGTTCGTGATCATTGCTGGAATAACCGTATTTGAGCATTGCGCCGCTGTTGCGGCCGTCCTCGAGCAGGTCCGGGGCGTCCTTGGTGGTCATGTTGACCGTGCCGCCAAAACCGCCGTTGCCGCTGAAGGGCGAGTTGGGGCCTTTTTCGACCTCGATGCTTTTGATCAGCTCAGGTTCGATAAACACGGTGCCTTGCTGGTAGCGCTCGAAGCCGCTCTTGCTGGCACCGTCGACCGTCAGCGGCACGTCCTCGGCATCGCCGAAACCACGGATATTGATGGTCTGGCCGCCGGGCTTGAGCGAGCCGCCCTGGCTGACGCCGGGCAGGGTCTGCAACAGACTGGGGATGTTGTTGGCTTGATAACGGTCGATATCCGCTTGGCTCAACGTGGAACGGCCGACGGTACTGGAGTCGACTTCGTTGCCGGTGCCGATCACGCTCAGGGCGTCCAGCTGGATGACAGCGCTGTTGGTGCTTTTGGCCTCTTCGGGCTTTACCACATAAGTGTTGCCAACCTTGATCAAGATGAGGTCGGTGCTGTTTTTCAGCAGGGCGCGGATCGCCACTTCGGGTGTGAAGTGACCGCTCAGTGACGGCGCCTGTACGTTCTTGAGCAGGCTTTCATCGAACAGCAGCTGGATTTTCGCCTGCTGCGCGACCTGGCTCAGGGACGTGGCCAGGGGCTGGACGGGCAGTTGCAGGTTGAGCGACTCAGCCTGGGCGTTGAGGCTGAACGCCAGGCTGGTGGCGATGAGGGTCGGACGCAGAAACAGGTACGAAGCAGGGCAAGGCGCGCGAAACATGAAATCCCCCGGTGCGGCTGGATAGCCAGAAAGGTGTGCGTATCAAACACAGACGGGAGGAAGACGGGGCTGGCCAAAAAAACCACACGTGCGAATGCAAAATATTCTCATGTGTGGTTTTTCGCCGTTCACCGGACAGGTTCGATCCGCACCCCGCCATCGGCCGACACCACGGTTTTTACCGGCAGCAGGGCGGGCAGGGCATTGAGCAAGGCGTCTGGATCATTCACATCAAGATTGCCCGAGACCTTCAGGTGCGCCACGGCGTTACTCACCTGCAGCGGCGCTTGGGGGCGGTACAGACTCAGTTCGTCGATCAGGCTGGCCAGTTCGCGGTTGCGAAACGACAAGTGCCCGCTGCGCCAGTCCGCGACTTCTTCGGCGGTCAGGGTTTGCTGCTGCAACGTGCCCTTGGCATAGCTGTAGCGGGCGCGTTGCCGCGCGCCAAGCAGGGTGACCGGGCTTTGCGCATCCGGCTTGAAGCCGACTTGGCCATGGGCGACGCTGACCACCAGTTGCTGCTGGCTGCGGCGCACATCGAAACCGGTGCCGACCACTCGCACGTAGGCCTCGCCCGCCTTGACGAATAACGGGCGTTCCTTGTCGGCGGCAACCTCGATATATAACTGGCCCTGGTCCAGATACAGGTTGCGTTGGTGCGCGCTGAAATCCACGCGCACGTGCGTATTGGCGTTGACGTACAGCGTACTGCCATCGGGCAGGTCCAAGGTGCGCATGCCTTTGGCCTGGGCGGCGACCTCGGTGCGATAAAGTTCGCGGGGCGCGCCGACAGGTGTGGCCAGCGCGGCGCATAACAGCGCGGCGGCCACGGCCACGGCAGGGCGCCACACCGACGGTTTGCGCGTGGGCAATGCCACGGGTTTGCTCAGTTGCTGCAACTGGGCCAGGTCCGCCCACAGTTGCTCGAATTCGGCGTAGGCGCGGGCATGGGCCGGTTCGGCCTGCCAGGCGGCAAAAACCTTGCGGTCGGCGCGGTTCATCTCGTTGCGGTTGCGGGCAAACCAGCTGGCGGCCTGGGCGTCGATGGAGTCGCTGGCTTCGATGTCCAGGGCGTCGCTGTTGCTCAGGCGGTTCATTCTGGCTGCTCCGTGCCGGGGTCGTTTTGAAGGCGTCGCTTGCAATGCAGCAGGGCAAAGGCAATGTGCTTTTCCACCATACTGGTCGAAATGCCCATGCGCTTGGCAATCTGCGCCTGGCTCAGGCCTTCGAAGCGGTGCAGCATAAGGGCTTCTCGCCTGCGGGGCGAGAGTTCGGCGAGGACTTCTTTCAACTGTTCCAGGCGTTGCAGGCGAAGCGCGGCGGCCATGGGCTCGTGTTGCTCATCGGTGACCGGCTCGGCGTCGCTGTCGACCTGATCGGCGTGGACGGTGTGCCGGATCTGCTGCTTGCGCCAGTGATCACGCAGCAGGTTGCGCGCCATCTGGAACAGAAACGCCCGGGGTTGCTCGACCTTGGCCCGGTCGCGGTAACCCAGCCATTGGGTAAACACATCCTGGGTCATGTCCGCGGCGTCGCTGGCGTTGTCTGTACGTTTGCGCAGGAAATACAGAATGTCCGTATAGAACCTGCGAAAGGCATCGGCCGACAACGGGTCGGGCTTGGGACGAGACATGGATACCCTTCTTGGCGAAGCACGACGTGGGAAAGTCGTGGATGGTATCGAGAATCATTGTCATTTGTCTCTATTTAAAGCATCTACCCCGCGCGGTTGTCGGGGGTGGTGCGCAGATGCGAAGAATGACCGCGGTGGATGCTGGAAATGCGATCACCTTTTGATCAGCGTTCCACCGGCACCGACAGCGCTGGGTTACCGAGTGCATGCGTGCGCGCCGCAAAAAATTTCAGCTGCGCACCGCAGCCGTCAAACAACTGCGAATACCGCCGTTTCTGCTGGCGAATAAAGCCGTCGCTACGGCCCGACACCGAGATCGCCAGGGTGGTCGGCCTGGCTTGGCGAATGGCATCGACCAGGTGTTCATCCTGCGCTCCCAAGTCATGGCCGAAGATACACAGCGCGCCCTCATGGCTCAGCAATTGCTCATAGCAGAACGACAGATAATCCGAGCTGCGGATGGTCTTGAGCTTTTCTTGCACCGTGCCTTCGCTGACAAACAACGGCACATCGTCCAGGGTTTTGATGGTGTTGTTGATCGCAAAACTGCTGAGCAAGGTACTGTCGGTGGACGGCAGTTTGCGCGCGGTGCCATCGAGGTTACGCACCAGGTGCAGGCCGCCGTGCAGGTACAGGATGCGCGGGGTATCGGTGCGGATGTCGCGCAGGTCGAAGCTGGCATCGGCGCCGCGGAACAGGTCGTCGATACCCGGTGTGTGCAGGATCGCCCAGTAGTTGAGCAGGTCGTAGTTGCTGGTGAACACCGTGGCATAACGCGCCAGTTCCGCGTTGATCGTCGTCAGCGTGGAAGGTTGCACCAGGCGCCACGGGATATGCACGCCGTGGATGGTGTTGATCAAGGCTTCCTTGATCGCGTAGTAGCGGTTACGCGGCGCCGCCGAGCTGACGGCCAGTGCCTTGTTGACCCGGCTGGTGGTTTTCAGCGCGCCCAGGGCTTGCTCGAAGCTACGGGTCTGCAGGGCATCGAACACGCTGAGTTCTGACTGGCTCAGGGGTTTTTCTTCAACGGTGCGCGCGTTTTCGAACAGCGAGTCGTAGGCAAAGTCTTCCCAAATCGCCCGGCTTGCGCCGTTGCCGATCAGAATCCCGCTGAAGTCGAGGGTGTCGCGCAGCGCGCTCCAGTCTTCAAGGTGGGCGTCAATATCCTGGAAATCCTTCATTGCGGCGGGTCTACTCGAAATCGGCTGGACGGTGACTTTATCACGAGTGGGCGTTGATCCTGATCAAGGTGCCGCAGGCGGGTGAGGTTGATGCTATCGGTATAAACGCCATCCGAGGATTCGCCATGAGCAGCACCTTCTTCATTCCCGCCGTCAACATCATGGGCACCGACTGCCTCGACGAAGCCATGGTCGCCATCCGCAACTATGGCTTTCGCAAGGCATTGATCGTCACCGATGCCGGCCTTGCCAAGGCGGGTGTGGCCAGCATGATCGCCGAGAAATTGGCAATGCAGGACATCGACTCGGTGATCTACGATGGCGCCAAGCCCAACCCCAATGTGGAAAACGTTGAGAAAGGCCTGGCGCTGTTGCAGAAGAGCGCTTGCGATTTCGTGGTGTCGCTGGGCGGTGGTTCGCCCCATGACTGCGCCAAGGGCATTGCGCTGTGCGCGACCAATGGCGGGCATATCGGCGACTATGAAGGGGTCGACCAGTCAACCAAGCCACAACTGCCACTGGTTGCGATCAACACCACCGCCGGCACCGCCAGCGAGATGACTCGCTTCTGCATCATCACCGACGAAACCCGTCACGTGAAAATGGCCATTGTCGATCGCAACGTCACACCGCTGCTGTCGGTCAACGACCCATCACTGATGGTTGGCATGCCCAAGGTCCTGACCGCCGCCACCGGCATGGACGCCCTGACCCACGCCATCGAAGCCTACGTGTCCACCGCCGCCACGCCGATTACCGACGCCTGCGCGATCAAAGCCATCGAACTGATCAGCGCCAACCTGCGCCTGGCCGTGCGCGACGGCAGCGACAAGGCCGCGCGGGAGAACATGGCCTACGCGCAGTTCCTCGCCGGCATGGCCTTCAACAACGCCTCCCTGGGGTTTGTACACGCCATGGCCCACCAACTGGGCGGCTTGTACGACCTGCCCCACGGCGTGTGCAATGCCGTGCTGCTGCCCCATGTGCAAAGCTTCAACGCCAGCGTCTGCGCCAAGCGCCTGAGCGATGTGGGCCGCGCACTGGGTGCCGACACCCCGGGCGTCACCGATGAAGAGGGCGCCCAGGCCGCCATCGCCGCCATTCGCAGCCTGGCCCTGGACGTTGAAATCCCGGCCGGCCTGCGCGAGCTGGGTGCCAAGTTGCAGGACATCCCACTGCTGGCCACTAACGCGTTGAAGGATGCCTGCGGGTTGACCAACCCACGGCGCGCGGATCAGCGGCAGATTGAGGAGATCTTTCGCAGCGCGTTTTGAGGGGGCAGCCTTAAGCTGCAAGCGTTAAGCTACAAGTTGGATAGGTTCAACCTGTAGCATGAAGCTTGCGGCTTGCCGCTGAGGTCCCCCTTATGAGAGTTCTACTATTCGGCGCCACCGGCATGGTCGGTCAGGGCGTTCTGCGCGAGTGTCTGTTGGCCGCTGACGTGCAGGAAGTTGTCGCGGTCGGCCGCACGCCGTTGCCCCAGGAGCACGGCAAGCTGCACCAGGTATTGCACAGCGACATGCTGGATTTCCATCCCCTGGAAAACCTGCTGCAGGGCTTTGATGCCTGCTTCTTTTGCCTCGGCGTTTCATCGGCGGGCATGAATGAAACCCGGTACACCCACCTCACTTATGACCTGACGCTGGTTGCTGCCAGCACCTTGGCGCGACTCAATCCGCACATGACGTTTATCTATGTATCCGGCGCCGGTACGGACAGTACCGAGACGGGTAAGTCGATGTGGGCGCGGGTCAAGGGCAAGACCGAGAATGCCTTGCTGCGCTTGCCGTTCAAGGCGGTGTACCTGTTCCGGCCGGGGGTGATCCAGCCGTTGCATGGCGTGCGTTCGAAGACGCCGTTGTACCAGGCCTTTTATACGCTGCTGGGGCCATTGTTGTCGTTGGTGCGCCGGGTGAAACCGGGCTGGGTGGTGAGCACCGAGACCGTCGGCCGGGCGATGTTGACGGTGGTGCGTCATGGCGCGCCGCAGTCGGTGGTGGAGCAGGCCGAGATCAACCGTCTGGCCAGCGAACCTCGCTGATGTTGCACAAAAGCCTGGTGCGCCGCCTCGATCTGATCACCCTGCAACTGTTTGTCGCGGTGTTCGAGGAGGGCACGTTGACCCGTGCCGCCACCCGCGAAGCCATCGCGGTGTCGGCCGCGAGCAAGCGCCTGATGGAGCTGGAGCAGGTGCTGGGCGTGAGCCTGTTCGTGCGCCGGGCCAAGGGCATGGACCTGACGGCCGCCGGCGAAACCCTGTTGCACCACGCGCGGCAGATGCTGTTCAACGTCGAGAAAATGGGCCTGGAGCTGGGCGAACATAGCCATGGTGTGCGCGGCTACGTGCGGATGCTGGCCAATCTCTCGGCGATCATTCAGTTCCTTCCCGAAGATCTGCGGGATTTTTCCGAGCTGCATCCCGAGGTGAAAACCGACCTGGAGGAACGCCCCAGTACCGGCGTGGTGCAAGGCGTGCTCGACGGCGTGGCGGACCTGGGCATCTGCTCCTGCGACACCGACACCCGCGGCCTGCCAAGCGTGACCTATCGCCACGACAAGCTGGTGGTGCTGATGCCGGCCGATCATCCATTGGCCGCCCGCGAAACCCTGGCGTTCAGTGACACGCTCGGCAGCGATTATGTGGGCCTGCACGCCGCCAGCTCGATCAATATGCGCTCCTACGCGGCCGCGCGCGAGGCCGGCAAGCTGCTGCGCCTGCGTATTCACGTGCCGGGTTTTGATGCGATGTGCCGGATGGTCCAGGCCAATATGGGCATCGGCATCCTGCCGCATAAGGCCTACGAGTTATTCGGTCGCGCGCTGGGCCTGCACGCCGTGCCGCTGACAGATGCCTGGTCCAATCGCAGTTTGATCCTGGTGGCGCGCGACGAAGCGCAATTGTCGCCGGTGAGCCGCTTGTTGTTCGATTACTTGAGTCTCTCGACGCCGTCTCTGGAGCAGCCTGACAGCCTGGTCCTACAGAAAAGTCGCTGAGCGTTCGCCTTTTGCGAACGCTTCTTGCCAACTGACGGTTGGATTTTTCCCGTCGCTGTCCTCTAGCCTTGGCGCACATTCCAGGAATAAGAGGTACACGCCATGACGGCTCCCCTGAGCGGGATCAAGGTGATCGAGATCGGCACCCTGATTGCCGCGCCGTTCGCCGCCCGGCTGATGGCCGAGTTTGGTGCCGAGGTGATCAAGATCGAAGCCCTGGGCCAGGGCGACCCGCTTCGCAAATGGCGAAAGCTGCACGAAGGCACATCGCTGTGGTGGTACCTGCAATCACGCAACAAGAAGTCCCTGGCCCTGGACCTGAAGTCCAGCGAAGGCCTGGCGCTGATCAAACAACTGCTCGGCGACGCCGACGTGCTGATCGAAAACCTGCGCCCTGGCGGCCTGGAAAAACTCGGCCTGGGCTGGGACGTGTTGCACGCCCTCAACCCCAAGCTGACCCTGGTGCGTATCTCTGGCTACGGCCAGACCGGCCCCTACCGCGACCGCCCGGGTTTCGGCGCGATTGGCGAGGCCATGGGCGGGATCCGCTACACCACCGGCAACCCGGATTCGCCACCGGCGCGGGTGGGGGTGAGCCTGGGGGATTCGTTGGCTTCCCTGCACGGCGTGATCGGCGCATTGATGTCGCTGCTGCGGGTCAAGACCGGCCAGGGCGATGGGCAGATTGTCGACGTGTCCCTGGCTGAAAGCGTGTTCAACCTGATGGAAAGCCTGGTGCCGGAATACGACATGCTCGGCCATGTGCGTGAGCGCAGTGGCGGGGCGCTGCCGGGTATTGCGCCGTCCAACACCTACCTGACCGCCGACGGCGCCTATGTGGTGATCGCCGGCAACAGCGACCCGATCTACAAGCGCCTGATGACCGCCATCGGCCGCGTCGATATGGCCGAGGCCCCCGAGTTTGCCCACAACGATGGTCGTGCCGCCCAAAGCGCGGTGCTGGATGCGGCGATCACCCATTGGACCAGCAGCCTGCCCATCGACCAGGTGCTCAGTGCCCTCGAGGCGGCCGAAGTGCCGGCCGGGCGCATCTACTCGGTGGCCGATATCGTCAACGACCCGCACTACCAGGCGCGGGATATGTTGCTCGAGGCCGAGCTGCCCGGTGGGGTGTCGGTGAAGATGCCGGGCATTGTGCCCAAGCTCTCGCAAACCCCCGGCGCGGTGAACTGGCCGGGCCCGGCGCTGGGCCAGCACACCGATGACATTCTCGGCGGCCTGGGCCTGAGCGGTGCCGACATCCAACGCCTGAAAAACTCGGGAGTGGTGCAATGATCCAGGACTATGGTGACCCGTTGATCGTGCAGGAAGTGTCCCCGCGCGATGGCCTGCAAATCGAGCCGACCTGGGTGGAGACGGCCGACAAGATTGCGCTGATCGACCAGCTTTCCCGCGCCGGATTTTCCCGGATCGAGGCCGGCTCGTTCGTCTCGCCCAAGGCCATTCCTGCGCTGCGCGATGGCGAGCAGGTATTCCATGGCATCGAGCGCAGGCCAGGCGTGATCTACGTGGCGCTGGTCCCCAACCTCAAGGGTGCGCAGCGCGCCATTGCGTCCCGCGCCGATGAGCTGAACCTGGTGATGTCCGCCAGCCAGACCCACAACCTGGCAAATATGCGCATGCGCTGCGAGGCGTCGTTGGCGGCGTTTGCCGACATCGTCAGCTTTGCCGGCGAGCATCCGGTACACCTCAACGGCAGTATTGCCACGGGTTTCGGTTGCCCGTTCGAAGGCAAGGTCGATGAAGACCGCGTCGTGCAAATCGTCGAGGCGTATCAGGAACTCGGCATCCAGGGCATCAGCCTCGCCGACACCACCGGCATGGCCAACCCGCGCCAGGTGGCGCATCTGGTCAAGCGCGTGTTGCAGCGCGTCGCGGCCAGTGACCTGACCCTGCATTTCCACAACACCCGCGGCCTGGGGTTGTGCAATGTACTGGCTGCCTACGAAGCCGGTGCCCGGCGCTTCGATGCGGCGCTCGGCGGCCTCGGCGGTTGTCCGTTTGCGCCGGGGGCATCGGGCAATATCTGTACCGAAGACCTGGTCAACCTGTGTGACGACATGGGTATTCACACCGGGATCGACCTGCCGCACCTGCTGCACCTGTCCCGCCGTCTACCGGCACTGTTGGGGCATGAATTGCCCGGCCAGGTGGCCAAGGCCGGGCGCAATTGCGACCTGCATCCACCCCCGGCGTACATCGCCACCTTGTAACCCTCGTACCAGACAACAAAAACAATCGGCGGCCTGTGAGCCGTCCGCTGGAGAAAAACAATGAGCACTAATCCGTTGGAGGCCGGCGCGCGCCCGGCCGTTGCAGTCGATCCGATCAAAACGGTAGTCAACAAGGTTGCCTGGCGCCTGATGCCGCTGATCATGGTCTGCTATCTGTTCGCTTTTTTTGACCGTATCAACATCAGCTTTGCCAAGTTCCAGTTGCAGGCCGACCTCGGGTTGAGCAACACCGCTTACGGCCTGGGGGCCGGTCTGTTCGTGATCGGTTACGTGATCTTCGAAGTGCCGAGCAACATGATGTTGTACAAGGTCGGTGCCCGCCGCTGGATCGCACGCATCATGGTGTCCTGGGGACTGGCCACGGCGGCCATGGTGTTTGTCACGGCGGAGTGGCAGTTCTATGCCCTGCGCTTCGTGATCGGCGCGATGGAGGCCGGGTTCGCTCCGGGTGTGCTGTATTACCTGACGCTGTGGTTCCCTCAGGATTTCCGCGGGCGGATTACCTCCCTGCTGTTCCTCGCCTCGGCGTTCGCCGGGCTGGTGGGCGCGCCGTTCTCCGGCCTGGTGTTGGAACACTTGGACGGCGTATTGCAAATGCGCGGCTGGCATTGGCTGTTCCTGCTGGGTGGCTTGCCTTGTGTCGCGTTGGCGTGGCTGGTGCTCACGCAATTCAAGGACCGCATCGAAGATGCGCCCTGGCTGAGTGCCGAAGAAAAGACCCTGTTGTCCAGCCGCATCGCCGTGCATGAAGTGCACAAGAAAGGCTCGCTGCTCCAGGCCCTGCGTATTCCCGGTTTCCTGATGCTGGGGCTGATTTACTTCCTGATTCAGGTGGCGTCCTACGGCCTCAACTTCTGGGCGCCGCAATTGATCCGCAGTGCCGGTATCGAAAGCCCGGTGGTGATTGGTCTGTTGACCGCCATCCCCTACATCTGCGGGGCGATCACCATGGTTGTGGTGGGGCGCTGGTCGGATGCCACCGGTGAACGGCGCAAGTTTGTCAGTGGGTTGGTGGCGATGGGGGCGGTCGGATTTTTCTGCGCCGGGATCTTCGATGATCACACCACCTTCCTGATTATTGCCCTGGGGCTGTTGGGTGCCGGCATCATTGCGTCGATCCCGACATTCTGGACCTTGCCGCCGAAACTGCTGGCAGGCGCCGGAGCCGGTGCCGCCGGGGGCATTGCGTTGATCAATACGCTGGGGCAGTTGGGCGGTATCGTCAGCCCGGTGATGGTGGGGCGTATCAAGGACGTCACCGGCAGTACCACGCCGGCGCTCTATGTCATCGGCGTGTGCGCCTTGATCGCCGCCGCCCTGTTGCTGTGGGGCCTGCCGCACAAGCTGCGTAGTTCCGACAAGCGTTGACGGCTATTCACGCGGCGCGGTTGCAGGGGGTGGTGGGGCCGGTGCAAGGTGTATCGTTCGAACGCCACTGATCACCAAGGAACATCCCATGCTCTCGGGCTTCAACCACTTGACCCTGGCCGTGACCGATGTACCGCGCAGCGTCGATTTCTACCATGAGCTGTTGCAACTCCAACTTGACGCTACCTGGGAGGGCGGGGCCTACCTGTCCTTGCCGGGGCTCTGGCTTTGCTTGTCGCTTGACCCCCAGCGCCAGGCCGGTCCGGCCGCCGATTACACCCATTACGCCTTCACGGTCGAGGCGGGGCATTTCACCGCATTGGTCTCGCGCCTGCGCGCCGCCAACGTGCGGGAATGGCGCGACAACCGCAGCGAGGGCGCGTCGTTTTATTTTCTCGATCCGGACGGTCACAAGCTGGAGGCTCATGCCGGCGACTTGGCTTCGCGCCTGCAAGCCTGCCGCAGCCAGCCTTACGCCGGAATGAAGTTTTACCCGGCGCACTGAAACATGCAGAATCAATCACCTTCAAACGTCTGTCAGAGCGTTCCCCCATGACCCCATCGTTGCTGCTCGCCGTACTCGCTTCGGGTTTTATCTACGGTATTACCCCGGGGCCTGGGGTGTTGGCCGTGTTTGGCATCGGTGCCGCTCGCGGTCGTCGCGCCGGAGCGGGTTTCCTGTGCGGGCATTTGCTGGGGGATGTGGTGTGGTGCAGTACCGCGTTGATTGCGATTGTCGGCGCACGGGAAGTCGGTAGCGGTGCGTTCGATGTACTGGGCGTGCTCAGCGGCCTGTACCTGTTCTGGCTCGGCTGGCGCGCGATCCGTACCCAGCGCCGTAGCAGCGATGCGCCCCAGGGCGCGGCGCGGCACCCGTTCTGGCACGGTATCCTGTTCGGCCTGACCAACCCCAAGGCTTACCCGGTGGCGGTGGCAACGTTTACGGCGTTGTTGTCCAGCCGTGCCGAGTTGCTGACCTGGGCGATGCTGCCGTCGCTTATTTTCCTGAGCTTCATCGGTGGCATGGCGGCCTACGCGATTTTGATCGGCGTGGTCGGCGCCCAGCGGGTGCGCACGGTGTACCAGCGCCACGAAATTCTTATCACCAAGCTCTGCGGCGTGATGTTTATCGGTTTCGCTATCAATGCTCTGGCGCACGCTTTACCTGGCCTGTTTGGGAGCAAACCTGCCTGAGCGGCAGACGACCGTTCGTCGCGCGGGTAAGTTTTTTCTAAACCTTTGCCGCCCTGAAAATTCGAATTCAGGGCGGGGAGTATTCCCCCGCACCTATTTTTGCCTTGGAGGAACCCATCATGAGCCGCATGGCTATCCGGTTACGCACCGCCAGTTTCGCGATGCTGCTGGGCCTCGGCGCCAGCAATGCTTTCGCCCAGTCGCCTGCTGAATTCATCGAGCAGGCGTCGGCCAAAGGCATGGCCGATATCGAAACCAGCCGCATGGCCCACGCCAAGACCTCGTCCCAGGAAATCAAGGACTACACCATCGAGGTGATCAACGAGCGGACCCTGGCCAACCAGCACCTGGCGGCCATCGCCAAGAAGCTCGACCTGCCCGTGGCGCCGCGCGAGAAAATCGTCGACAAGGCCGAGACCCTGATGCCCGAGCTCAAGGACGGCGACTCCTTCGACGCCGCCTACACCGCGCAGCAGGTCAAGGAAAACGAAGACGCCATCGCCCTGTTCAAGCGCGAAGGCGCGGCGTCGAGTGTGCCGGAAATCAAAGCGCTGGTGGACGAGACGCTGCCTAAATTGGAAGAGCGTCTGCAGAAAGCCCGTGCCCTGGCATCTACCTACGGCAAGGGCCATCAAGGTGACGGTTGAGGCCGTGACGTGATATGAAAAACGGCGGTTGGATCTTCTCCAACCGCCGTTTTTTCATGCCTGGTTCAAGTCGGTCTTGGTCGCTGCCGCATCATCGGCGGTGTGGCCGCAACTGCTGTTGAGGCTGACCGTGCCGGTACTGCCGATGCTGCGGTATTCCTGGCGCAGTTTTTCCAACTCTTTGCGGTCCAGGCCATCAAGGCTCAACACGGCGTTTTGCGCATCCTTGGACACGCGCAGCAGTTCATCGATCTTGATGTGCAGGATGTCGTTGTCGCGGTTTTGCGTGTTCTGGATCAGGAACACCATCAGGAAGGTGATGATGGTGGTCGAGGTGTTGATGATCAACTGCCAGGTGTCGTTGTAGTGGAAATACGGCCCGCTCAAGCTCCACAGGAAAATCAACGCGACGGCCGCATAGAACGTCCGGGCACTGCCTGCCCAGCGGGATAGCGATTGTGAGACTGCGGAGAATTTCATGACCATTTTCCTTAGTGAGGGGGTGATGAAATGATGGACCGCAGCGGCTCGCTGAAATTTCCTTTTACAATTTGCGCGGTGAACAACGCTGTACGTTTTTGCCACGCGGGCGCTTAGAACGCCAACGCCGCCTGGCCGGTACCCTCCAGCGCCAGCAGGTATTGCTTGGCTTCCAGGCCGCCGGCAAACCCGGTCAGGCCGCCCGATGCGCCAATGACGCGGTGGCACGGCGCAATGATCGAGATCGGATTGCGCCCATTCGCCGCGCCCACCGCGCGCACGGCCTTGGGGTTGCCAATCTGCCGGGCGATCTGGCTGTAGCTGCGGGTTTCGCCGAAGGGGATGGTGAGCAGTGCCTGCCAGACCTGTTTCTGAAAGTCGGTGCCGGTGAAGTCCAATTCCAACTCGAACCGGTGACGGGTGCCGGCGAAGTATTCGTTCAACTGGCGCTCGGTTTCCAACAGCACCGGGCAGTTATTGGCCTCGTGCAGTTCGCCCAGGCGTACGCGGTTGGCGCGTTCGCACTCCCACAAAATGGCGCTGAGCTTGTCGCCGCGTGCCACCAGGGTGAGCACACCGACAGGGGAGGGCATGAGCTTGCAGGGCGAGGACATGAGCGGGATCCTGGGTTGGGTGAGCGCTCACTATAGAACACCTCACCCCGTGGAAAACTGCGTTTCTTGCGGTTGAATTCGGGCCGATCAGTGACCCTGGGGCTGCCCTTGCCAGATAGTTGCTGACCTCAGATGCTCACCCTAAAAAGACGAGTTCAGCGTAAACGCAATCCGCAACCCGCCAATCGGCCCTTCACGCGTGCCGCACATTTCATCGTGAACGCTGTGCTGTACAGCACGCAGGGGAACGGTGGAATGCCTTGCAACAGGTCCCGCAGGTGCGTGGTGGAGCGGATGCGCAGCGGCTGTTGATCATCGCCCTGCAATGTCGTTTCAGTGTGCTCCAGCCGCACGCGCGCGAGGTACACGCCGCCCTCCAGCGACAGCAGTTCCAGCTCGCGTATTTCGCCCTTTGCAGCCAGTTCGGCCAGCCTGTGCAGATTCATGATTGCCCCTCACGTTGCGTCGGTTATTGGCGGCGAAAGAACAAGGTGACCTGGCCCCATTCGACACCGAACTTGGACATGCTCGAACGGTTGATCATCGTGTCCTCGTCCATCAGGTACATCCAGTCGTCAAAACTGACTTCGTAGACGGCGCCATCCACTGCAAGATTGAGGCGGTAGCGCCAGCGCAGTGCGTTCCCGGCCACTTCGCCGATGGCCTCGCCGACCACATCCCCCGCGCGGCCACGCCAGCGGCCAGGGCCATCCGGCGTCAGCGTCCACACGCGCTGCTGGCGCGTACCATCGCTGTAGAGAAAGCGTTCATCGAGAATCAGCGCCTCGCCGTCGCGCCGGCTGGTGATGGTCACTTCAAAACGCTTGGCCACTTCACCCGAACGTTTCTCGAATATCCCCCACGCCTTCACGGGCTTGCTGAAAAACCGCACAAGGTCCAGCTGGGGTGTCTGGTCGGCATAGTGCTCGACACCCACGTTGCCGCAACTGCTCAAACTCAATGCCAGCAACAGAGAAATCAATAGACGCGTCATGAGCCGGCTCCTCGAACGCGCGAGGCACCGCGCCATCGCTCAAGGGAGATAGTTGTACAGAAATATAGTTTTGTACAGGTTTTGTCGGCGGAGTGTTTCGGGTTTGCCAACCGCCGCCTGCCAGACGCTGCCCAGGATGCTAAATCGCGCGCATAAAAAAACCGGTCATCAAGGACCGGTTTTTACGCATCCCCCGTCAAAAACACCTGACGCGGGAGCACTGTCTGAGTGGAGCGGGTGAAGGGAATCGAACCCTCGTTATCAGCTTGGGAAGCTGGAGTAATGCCATTATACGACACCCGCTCAGAGCGGCTGACTTTGTACCAGATGTGCGCACTGATTTGAAGTTTTTCTTCGAAAAATGTGCCGGTTGGTTGCATTCAATACGGCGATCAACGGGGCCAATGCAAGCGTGGGCGTGCGCTTCATAACACGCCCGCGCTTGCAAAGGCTCTCATCTCAAATCGCAAACGCATGTTGTGGCTGGCCCTGGTGATAGCGCAATCGGCTGACCTGCCGTTCCGGTTTCAGAAAGCCCACCACCGCGTCGCGGCTGTCCCGGCATGCCGCCTTGTGCTCCATGTCCAGGAAATGCCCTGTCGCCTGAATGGTGCTGAAACTGCTCTTGGCCACGTACTGCCCGAACTGCCTGGCATCCTGGGCGCTGGTGTATTCGTCCCATTCGCCGTTCAAGAACAGTACCGGCACGTCGATCTGCCTGGCGGCCTTGAGGTAGCAGAGCCGATCGCTGTGCAGCACTTGGCTGATGTGAAAGTGCATCTGCCCATATTCATGCTCGGCCAGGCTGCTCACATGCTTGTAGTTGAAGCGTTTGAACAGCGACGGCAGGTGTTTGCCGATGGTGCTGTTGACGAGGTGGCCGATGCGGTCGCGGTCGAGGTTGCCGAGGTAGTCGACGCCGCGCTCCAGGTAGTTGCGCATCGGTGCATTGATCACCGGGGAGAACGAGCTGATCACGGCTTTTTCCACGCGACGCGGTCGGTGGGCGAGGGCGACCAGGGCGGCGGCGCCGCCCCACGAGAACGACAGCACGTGTTCGGCGGCAAAGTGGTCGATCAGCTCCAGCAGAATCTGGCCCTCGACTTCCTTTGTCAGCATGTGCTCATGACGGTTATGGATTTTGGAACGACCGGCGTAGGGCTGATCGTACAAAACCACATTGAATTGCGGGTACAGGCTTTTCACGGTTTGGGCGAAGGATGCCGTGGTGGCCATGGAGCCGTTGACCAGGATGATGGTCTTTTCAGCAGCGTCCGCGCGATAGAACTCCGTGTAAACCCGATACTGACCCTGTATATCCAACACAGCGATTTCTGGCCTCATGTCGTAAGACTCCTGGCAAGCGGGTAGGGCGCGCAGATCACTCTGCACGAGCTTTGTGACAGGTAGGCATACGCCTGGAAGATGAGGGCCCATGTCGGTCCGATGACGGCTGGCCGACGGGTGTTGTTATGGCGGGCTGTTTGCCGGGAAGGCCCGTGGATCAAGCGCGGGCGGGGCAAGGTGGTTCTTGGAGGTTATAGGTGACGCGCCAGTCATCATGTGGCTGGTGATAGAGAGTCAAGCACAGCCCTGGGATGTCGCAAGTTGCACAAATGGGTTTTTGCCAGCGCCGGCTGAACGGTCGTCAGACCTGGCGGATTTCCTCAACGCTCAGCGCCCGATATTCGCCCGGTGCAAGCGTAGCGTCCAATTCAAGGGGCCCCATACGCTCGCGATGCAGGGCAATGACCTTGTTATTGAAATGCCCGAACATGCGCTTCACCTGGTGATAGCGCCCTTCAATGATGCTCAAGCGCGCCGTTGTCGGCCCCAGCAACTCCAGCTCGGCTGGCTGGGTGGTGAGGTCTTCGAACGCAAAGTACAGCCCTGCGGCGAAGGTGGTCGCGTACTCGGGGCCGATGTTCTGTTCGGTCTCCACAAGATAGACCTTGGGCAGCTTGGTCTGCGGTTGCGTCAGGCGCCGCGACCACTGGCCGTCGTTGGTGAGCAACATGAGACCTGTGGTGTTGAAATCCAGGCGACCGGCGATATGCAGCTCGTCTTTATCCGGTTCATCCAGCCAGTCGAGCACCGTCGGGTGCTGCATGTCCGACGTCGCGCTCACGCATCCCCGGGGCTTGTGCAGCATGAAATAACGCGCCGGTTTGCCCGTCTGCAGCACTTCATCGTCAATGCACACGCGGCTGAATTCGCGCACTTCATGGTGCGGGTCGCTGACCTTCACGCCATCCACGCTGATCCGTCGCTCAACCAATAGCAGGCGTACTTGCTGACGATTGAAACGGGGCAGATTACTGAGGAAGCGGTCAACTCGCATCGCGGCTACGCAGTTGTTCGTCCACCTGGGCGCAGCGCGGGCACAGGCAGGCCTTGTTGCGCAAGGTATCGGGCAGCGCTTCGAGTACCGCAGGGTCAATGGTGACGCTGTAGCACCAGCAGGCCTGGTCGGCGGTGCGCGGATCGGCCAGGGTGCAATCGTTACGGGCGCCGCAGGCAGGGCAAAGGGTTGGCGTGGTCATTGTCGGTCAGGCTGTATCGGCAGGAGTCTCTTGGATTTGCACGATACAGCGCTAACCGACAGCAGGCTACTTACAGCCGGAACTTGCTGACCAGCATGTTGAACGAGGTGGCCAGGCGCGACAGGTCCTGGCTGGAGGCGCTGGTCTGGTGGGCGCCGGCGGCGGTCTGAGTCGACAGGTCCTGGATGTTGAGCAGGTTGCGGTCCACTTCACGGGCCACCTGGGCCTGTTCTTCCGAGGCTGAAGCGATCACCAGATTACGCTCGTTGATCTTCGCCACGCTGGCGGTGATCCGTTGCAGCGCCTCACCGGCGTTTTGCGCCATGGCCTGGGTGTTGTTGGCCCAACTGAGGCTCTTGTTCATCGCGGCCACCGCATCGTCGGCGCCTGTCTGGACTTCGCCGATCATTTTTTCGATGTCCACCGTGGACGTCTGGGTGCGATGGGCCAGCGCCCGCACTTCATCGGCCACCACCGCAAAACCACGGCCCTGCTCTCCGGCGCGGGCGGCTTCGATGGCCGCGTTGAGGGCCAGCAGGTTGGTCTGGTCGGCAATGCCACGGATCACATCGATCACCTTGCCGATTTCTCGAACCTGGCCAGCAAGGTCGGCAACCGATTGAGTGGAATCGTTGATCTCCACCACCATCGAACTCATGCCGGACACCGCCTGTTCCACTTGCTGTCGGCCGTCCTCGGCTTCGGTGGTGGCCTGGCGGGACGCCTCCGAAGTCGATACGGCGTTGCTCGCCACTTCGTCTACGGCAGCGGTCATCTGGTTCACGGCGGTGGCGGCTTGCTGGATCTCGTCGTTCTGACGGGTCAGGCCACGGGTGCTTTCCTCGGTAACCGCACTCAGTTCTTCGGCGGCCGAGGCGAGCTGGTCGGAGGCGTTGGCGATTTCCAGCAAGGTGCTTTTCAAACCGCCCTGCATATCGGCCAGCGCCATCAACAGTTGCCCGGCTTCGTCGGTGCGGTCGGTGGTAATCGCATGCGTCAGGTCGCCATTGGCAATGTACTGGGCACTTTCCACGGCCTGGGCGATGGGGCGGGTGATCAGCCGCGTGATGAGCAAGCCGATGGCAATGGCGATGATGAAGGCCAACACGATGCCGCTGATCATCCAGGTCAAGGCGCTGCTGCGCAGGTCATCGGCAGCGACCGCGCCTTCCTTGATCTGGCGGTTGTTGGACTCCACCATCACGCGGATCAACTCGCGAGCCTGGCGGAACAGCTCGTTGTTGGTGGTGTTGAGCTGTGTACGCGCCTGTTCGAGTTGGCCTGTGTCGAGCATGGACATGATCTGTGCGGAACTGGCCACGTACTTCGGCCAGATCTGGTCGAGAGCATCTCCGGCGGTACGTTCGTCATTCTCCAGCGGTGTGGCGCGGTAGCTGGCGTAGGCCGCCTGGCTGCGCTTGAGCTCGTTGGCGATGTCCTGGCGCACGCGGTCGCGGTCCTGCTGGGCGACATCGCCTTTACTGGCATCCATCAGGCGATACAGCCCGCGGTTGTGAGCGACCAGCCCGTTGAGCGTGGCAGATGTATTGCTGACCGAGACCAGGTTGTTGGAAAAGGTGGAATCAAGTGCCGAAGCGAGCCGGACCACGCCTTTGATACCCAATGCACCCACCAACAGGGTAATGAATGCGCACAGGACAAAGGAGAGCAGCAGTTTGGTTGATATCTTCATAGCGTAAATCCGGGGGGGCGGGGAGTAGGGTTGGGATGCTCGCGCCAGAGCCTCCGTGCCATTGTGCGATGGCGTTGTGACATTGCTCAAATCCGGAAAGTTTCAGTTTGTATAAATATGTTTGATTTAAGTCAATGTTCTGGAGAGGCAGAGATGCTTAACTAACGGGCGCAATGCCCTGTACTGCACGTATTGCAAGTTATTGCGGAAACGCACCAGTTTCGTTTTTTGATGTCAGATACTTCGTCATTCAGTGAAAGCTGAATGCCGCCCTCCCGCGTCGCGGCAGGTGCTCTTTCGCGGTCCAGGAGGCCGCCATGTATCGACGACTGCTACTCAGCGCTTTACTCGGTCTAACCCTTTGCGCATGTGTGCCTTATTACGATGGAGGCCGCAGTTACTATCGATCCGAGGTGTACACCTCACCGGCACCGGCGTACTACTACGGCGGCCCCGCCTACCAATACCGGCGTGACTATTACCCCGTGCCGCGCTATTACGTGCCGGCCCCGCGTTATTACCAACCGGCCCCGCGCTATTACCCTTCGGGGCCAAGGGCCGGTTACCGGCCTTACCCGAACCAGGGCTGGGGGGACCGCTGGGGCAATGGTGGACATGGACGCGGTGACGATCATGGCGGCGGTCGTCACGGTCACCGTTAACAGGTCTTGAGGCAAGCGGCGCATGAAGCGCCGCTTTTTTATGCGTGTTATAGGACGGCACTGTCATATTTAACAGCTATCTTGTGAGTTGCAGCTGTATTTTACTGGGCAGGGAAACGTCTCGTTTTTCCGAGTGCCCTGTGAGGTCATGGAACTCCCTATGGTTAAGAAAATGCTTTGTTCCTGCCTGCTGGCAGGTGGTGGCGTTGCGCAGGCAGTGGCCGGGCAGGGTTGCCCCTATCCCTCGTCCATTCACTATGTGGGGGGTTATTTCGAGACGTCCGGGGAGCGAGCATTGTGGCGTAGCCAGCGCGTCGAATATCGAGACTTCGTCGATGTTTTCCTGGGCGCTGTGTTTACGCCTGGCAAGGATCAGGCGCGCGAAAACGGCTACCTCGAAAAGTGCATGTACCGAACCGGCAGTGCTCAGGTTATCGCGCTGCGTTACGGCAGCCCGAGAGAGGTCGACAGCATGTCGCTGACGGGCACCTTGTATTGGCACCTCGCCAGCGACGCACTGGGGCAGGACGTGTATATCTGCCAGGACAGCCAACCGGACAATTGTTCATTCACGATCAAGGGCTTGAAGCCGTGAGCTGTCAATAGTCGGGAAGATCCGCCAGTGGGTGCCGGCCTTCCCATGCCTTGTTGAAGTGCGCCTGCACCACCGCATCCGGGATCGCATTGATATCAGGCCAATGCCAATGGGGCGTCTGGTCCTTGTCGATCAACCGCGCACGTACGCCTTCGCTGAACTCCGGGTGACGACAGCAGTTGAGGCTCAGGGCGTACTCCATCTGGAACACCTGGGCCAGGGACAAATGCCGCGCGCGTCGGACCTGCTCCCACACCAGGTGCGCGGTCAGCGGGCAGCCTTCGCTCAGTGTCTTGCCGGCACGGCTGAACAGTGGGTCGGCATGTTCATGCAATGAGCCCAGGGCGCGCCAGGCACTGCGCACATCACCTACATCCAACCATGCGTCGATCTGCGCCCGGCGCGGCAGCCACTGGGCTTCGGGTTGCTGGCTGACAGCTTCCTGGGCCAGGGCCTTGAGCAGGCTGTTGAGCTGGACCGCGGTCTGTTCCTGCCAGTTCATTTGCAGCAGGCCTTCGAGCAGGTCCTCTTGTTGGTCCTCGCGCAGGAAGCGGTCGGCCAAGCCCAGGTCCAGGGCGTCACGGCCGTTGAGGTGGGCGCCGGTGAGGCCAAGGAATAAGCCGAGCTTGCCTGGCAGGCGCGACAGGAACCAACTGGCGCCCACATCCGGGTACAGGCCGATGCTGATCTCGGGCATGGCCAAACGGCTGCTCGGGGTGACGATCCGTACCGCCGCGCTTTGCAGCAGGCCCATGCCGCCGCCCAGCACATAGCCGTGGCCCCAGCAGATCAACGGTTTGGGGTAGGTGTGCAGGCCGTAGTCGAGGCGGTATTCGGCGGCAAAAAACTGCGCCGCCAAGGCCGGCACTTCGCCCGGCTGTTCACGGCAGGCCTGGGCCAGACTGCGCACCTCGCCGCCGGCGCAAAAGGCCTTGGGGCCGTTGCCACGCAGCAGCACGCAGACGATGTTGGGGTCTTTGGCCCAGGCATCCAGGCGGTCGGTGAGAGCCAGGATCATCGGCAGGGAGAGGGCGTTGAGGGACTTTTCAGCGTCGAGGCTGGCGATGCCGATGCGGGCACCGGCGCTGCCGGTCAGCTCTTCGAAGTGCAGGTTCATCGTGACCTCAATCGAGAAGGTGAAGGATCAGTATGATCGTTTTGTGGGAAAGTACCGGTGGTGTGTCAGATCAATTGACAAGCGGGTTCGGCTTTCCTAGGGTTCGCCTCATTCTTTTTTACAAGACAATTCAACTATGACCGATGGCGACCGTATCAAACTCGAACCCAGCTGGAAACACGCCCTGCGCGACGAGTTCGAGAAGCCCTACATGGCCCAGTTGCGTGAGTTTCTGCGCCAGGAGCATGCCGCCGGCAAAGAGATCTACCCGCCCGGCCCGCTGATTTTCAACGCGCTCAACTCAACGCCGTTGGACAAGGTCAAAGTGGTGATCCTCGGCCAGGACCCCTACCACGGCCCCGGCCAGGCCCATGGCCTGTGCTTCTCGGTGCAGCCGGGCGTGCCGGCGCCGCCGTCTCTGGTCAATATCTATAAAGAGCTCAAGCGCGACCTGAACATCGACATCCCCAACCATGGCTACCTGCAAAGCTGGGCCGACCAGGGTGTGTTGATGCTCAACACCACCATGACTGTGGAACGCGCCAACGCCAACGCCCATGCGGGCAAGGGCTGGCAGTTCTTTACCGATCGGATTATCGAAGTGGTCAGCGAGCACCAGCCACACCTGGTGTTTTTGCTGTGGGGCGCACATGCCCAGGGCAAGCAGAAGCTGATCGATGCCACCAAGCACCTGGTGCTGACCTCGGTACACCCGTCGCCGTTGTCGGCGTATCGCGGGTTTTTGGGCTGTGGGCATTTCAGCCGCACCAACAAGTTTCTTGAGCAGAACGGCGAGACGCCGATTGAGTGGCGATTGCCGCCGGTCTGATGTTCACTGCAATCAAATGTGGGAGCAGGCAAGCCCGTTCCCCATTTGAACGCTGTCAAGACTTCAGGATTTTTCCGGCTGGCGATCCCAGTACCGGAACAGAGGCTCCGCCAGAAACAGCACGAACAACAAGCGCATCACCTGCATCGCCGTGACCAACGGCACCGACAGTTGCAAGGTTTCCGCCGTCAAACTCATCTCGGCGATCCCGCCTGGCATCATGCCCAGGGTCAGCGAGCGCAGGTCCAGATGGGTCATGGCACTCAACCCCACCGCAGCCAGTGTTGCCAGCGCCATGGTCAAGGCCGTGCCGATCAAGGTGCGGCCCATGAATGACGGGGCACTGCGAAAGAATTGCCGGTTGAAGTGGCAGCCCAGGCCACTGCCGATCAGCCATTGGCCGATCTGGCTGCCGCCGTCGGGCAAGCCGATGTGCAGGTCCCACACTACGCTGGCGGTAGCGCTCACCAATAACGGGCCGAACAACCATGGGTTAGGCTGGCGCAAACGTTGCCAACCCCAGGCCACCAGCGCACCGACGGGAAACAGCAACGCAAGCCAGGCCCAGCTCACCGGCGCCGGATGAAACTGCGGTGCGCCGTCTCCCAGCAAATACTTGAAGATCGCCGGCACACATAGCACCACCACCAGCACGCGCAAACTCTGACCCGCCGCGACCCGGCTGAGCACCGCGCCATTGCGCGATCCGAGGTTGACCATCTCGCCGGAGCCGCCCGGCATGCTGGAGAAAAACGCCGTGGCGCGGTCTTCACCGCTGCGCCGCATCAGCCACACGCCGAGCACGCTCGACAGGCTGGTGACCAGCGCACCAAAGAAGATCAGGCCGAAATGGCTCATCACCTGTTCGATCACCACCGGGGTGAAGTGCAGGCCTATGCCGATGCCCACCACCCATTGGCCGCATTTGCGCCCGCCGGGTATCTCCGCCAACTGCCACGGCGTGAGGCAGCGCACCAGGATGATCGCCAGCAACGAGCCGACCATATACGGCAAAGGCCAGCCGACGAGGCTGGCCAGATAACCGCCGGCCAGGCCGACCAGCGGTGTTCCCCACCAATGTTTAAAGGTGACCTCAGACATCGGCCAGGGCACGACGCTGTTGCGCACGTTTGCGCCAGATACGCAGCAGCGGCACCAACAGCATGATGACGGTCAGTACCCAGACGCCAAAGGTGATCGGGCTCGACCAGAGGATTTCCAGCGCACCGTTGGAGATCGACAGCGCGCGGCGCAGGTTCTGCTCCATCAGGCCACCAAGGATAAAGCCCAGCAGGACTGGCGACAGCGGGAAGTCCAGCTTGCGCAGGATGTAGCCGAAGATGCCGATGCCCACCATCAGGAACAGGTCGAAGGTGGTGGCGTGGACCGCGTACACACCGATCGCGGTAATGATCGCGATCACTGGTACCAGTGCCCAGTTCGGCACCGCGAGGATGCGCGTGAAGATGCGGATCATCGGAATGTTGAGGATCACCAGCATGATGTTGGCGATAAACAACGAAGCGATCAGGCCCCAGACGATGTCCGGTTGCTGTTGGAACAGCAGCGGGCCGGGAGTGATGTTGTACAGCGACAGTGCGCCGATCATCACCGCCGTGGTGCCCGAACCAGGTACGCCGAGTGTCAGCATCGGCACCAGGGCGCCACAAGCGGCTGCGCCGATAGCGGTTTCCGGGGCTGCAAGCCCACGCTTGTCACCTTTACCGAACTCGCCCGAGGCACCGGCCAGACGTTTCTCCGTCATATAGGCCACGGCACTGGCAAGTGTCGCGCCAGCACCTGGCAACACGCCCATGATGAAGCCCAGTACGCCACAGCGCAGGTTCACCACAAACACCGATGCCGCTTCCTTGAAGTTGAACATCATGCGCCCGGTGGCCTTCACTGCTTCCTGGCCACGGTGGGTTTTTTCCAGCAGCAACAGGATCTCGCTGATGGAGAACAGGCCCAGGACCAGCACTACAAACTGGATGCCATCGGTGAGGTGAATGTTGTCGCCGGTAAAGCGGTATACGCCGCTGTTGGCGTCGATGCCCACCGCTGAGAGGAACAAGCCGATCAGCGCCGCCACAAAGGTTTTCAGCGGTTTGTCACCGGCCATGCCGCCCAGGCAGACAATCGCGAATACCATCAGCACGAAATACTCCGCCGGGCCGAAGGCGATTGCCCATTTGGCCAGCAGTGGGGCAAACAGCACCATGCCGCAGGTGGCGATAAACGCACCAATGAACGAACTCCATGCGGACAACGACAGTGCCACGCCGGCCAGGCCTTTGCGGGCCATCGGGTAACCGTCGAGGGTGGTCATCACGGTGGAGGCTTCGCCCGGGATGTTCAGCAGGATCGAGCTGATACGTCCGCCGTATTCGCAGCCCAGGTACACGGCAGCCAGCAGGATCAACGCCGATTCCGGCGGCAGGCCGAGGGCGAATGCGATGGGGATCAACAGCGCCACGCCGTTGATCGGGCCCAGGCCTGGGAGCAGGCCGACCACGGTGCCGATCAAGGTGCCGCACAAGGCGGTCACCAGGTTGTACGGGGACAGTGCAACGCCGAAGCCCTGGCCCAGATAGCCTAAAGTATCCATATCAATTCTCCAGAACGTCGAGCAGGCCGAGGGGCAGCGGAACATCCATGACTTTATCGAACAGCAGATAAAGACCAATGGCCATCAGGCTGACGATCACTATGCTGGGTACCCAGCGGCCGCCATACAGGCGCGCCATGGGGATGCCGATCAGCATGCTGCTGAGGATGAAACCCAGCGGTTCGAAGGTGGCGGCAAACACGATCAACAGCACGACGCAGATGCCGATCTTGACCAGGGTGTCGCGGTCCAGAGCAGGCTCCTCTTCGGTGTGCTGGGTGGGCTGCGGGCGAAACAGCATGTAGATCAGTGCCAGGCTCATCAGCCCGAGCATCAGCAGCGGGTAGGCGCGAGGCCCCACCGGCTCGTAGGAAAATGCCGCTTGATACGGCCAGGCCATCAGGGCGAGGCCGGCACAGGCCAGCAACAGCACGGCGGCGAAAATGCGTTGTAAGAGCATGTGGAACTCCTGGACCACGTCCTCAGGCAAGCAGGACATGGCCGCACGACAGGGCAATGCTGTTCAGTTAAGGCTTTTTGTAGGAGCGAGGGGGACGCCTAGTTCTTGCTCGCGAAGAACCCAAGGACGCCGCGTTCATGCAGAAACCCGCGTTAGCGTTGACGTCCTTCGCGAGCAAGCTCGCTCCTACAGTGAATCACTTTCGCTTAACTGAACGGCATTGCAGGGGGGGCGATTACTGGATCAGACCAAACTCTTTGGCCAACACTTTGTAGTCCGCCACCTGTTTCTTCACGTAGGTGTCCAGCTCCGGGCCGGTCATGGCGAACGGGAACAGCTCGCGCTGGTCACGCAGTTTGGCGAAGTCCTCGGAAGCCAGCAGCTTGTCGAAGGCGTCTTTCCACCAGGCGTAGTCGGCGTCGCTGACTTTTGGCCCGAGGTAGAAACCGCGCACCACTGGCCAGACGATGTCGTAGCCTTGCTCTTTGGCGGTCGGAATATCTTTCATTTCCGGCTCATCCAGGCGCTTGTCGGCAAAGACAGCGAGGATGCGCATGTCGCCGCTTTGGATGTGGGGCATGGAGTCGGAAATATCGGTACTGCCGACCTGGATGTGGTTGCCCATCAACGCCGTGACAATTTCACCGCCACCTTCCAGTGCCACATAACGCAGCTCGCGCGGGTTGATCCCGGCCGCCTTGGCGATCAGGGCAGTTTGCATCCAGTCCTGGCTGCCGACGGTGCCGCCGGAACCGATGACCACGCTGCCGGGGTCTTTCTTCAGGGCCTTTACCAGATCGTCAAGGTTCTTGTAGGGCGAATCGCTTTTCACCGCGATCGCGCCATAGCTGGTGCCGACCGCCGCCAACCAACGTACCTCACTTTCATCGAAGCGCCCGAACTTGCCTTGGGCCAGGTTCAGCAGCGAGCCGCTGGACCAGGCCACCAGGGTGCCGGCGTCCGCAGGGCGCTGGGCGACCACCGCGTTGTAGGCCACCGCGCCCACGCCGCCGGGCATGTAGGTCACGCGCATCGGCTTGCTCAGCAGTTTCTCGTTGACCAGCGCGCTCTGTGCCAGTTTGCAGGTCAGGTCAAAACCACCGCCGGGAGAGGCCGGGGCGATGCACTCCGGGCGCTTGGGTTCGTCGGTGGCCAGCAGTTGGCCGGCGAACAGCATGCAGCCAGCGGCGAGGGCAAATTTACGCAGTGAAAGGGTCATGGTTATCTCCGTCTGTTGTTGTTATGAGGCTTACCAAGGGGTGATGCTGTAGCGGACCTGCAGGCGCAGTTCATCCGCATCCGGGGCGCATGCAGTGTCGTCGCCGACGTCGGGGGTGAAATACTTGTGGGGGGCTGTGTCGCGCTGCTGTCTTCGAAGAGGGCAGCCTGGCTACGCGGCAAAAAGCTGGCAAGGGCGTTCTGATGAAGGTGGGGGCAACGAACAGGCGGGCAAGCCTGGGGCTGTGTCGACAGCATCGTGGTGCACTCCGTTATTGTTCTTATTTTGGCGAAAACGCATCGAGGCGTTTTTCGGGCGCTACGGGTCTGGTAGCTGGGCGGGTATCACCCACCGTTGCTGGATGCTAAACGGCGAAGCTTTCACTAACCTTTCAGTTGCCTTTCAATGTTTTCGGGCTTCACAGGCCGGGCGGCGCCTGTAAACTGCCTCGCAAAGCGTGGCGTCGACCACCCCCGAACGAGGTAGAAATCCATGCGTGTCCTCTTGGTTGAAGACCACTTGCAACTGGCCGAAAGTGTCGCCCAAGCGCTCAAGAGCACGGGTTTGACCGTCGACGTATTGCACGATGGGGTGGCCGCAGACCTGGCCTTGAGCAGTGAGGAATACGCCGCGGTGATCCTCGATGTTGGGCTGCCGCGCATGGACGGTTTCGAGGTGCTGGCGCGCCTGCGAGCGCGTGGGAAAAATCTTCCGGTGCTGATGTTGACCGCGCGCAGTGATGTGAAAGACCGCGTGTATGGCTTGAATTTGGGTGCCGATGATTACCTCGCCAAACCGTTCGAGCTGACGGAGCTGGAAGCGCGGGTCAAGGCGCTGCTGCGACGCAGTGTGCTGGGCGGCGAGCGCCAGCAGACCTGCGGCGTGCTGGTGTATGACCTCGATACGCGGCGCTTCAGCGTGGGGGGCGAGTTGATGACGCTGACCTCCCGTGAACAGGCCGTGCTCGAAGCGTTGATTGCTCGCCCGGGCCGCGTGATGAGCAAGGAACAGCTTGCTTCCCAGGTGTTTGGTCTGGACGAAGAGGCCAGCCCGGATGCCATCGAAATCTACGTACATCGCCTGCGCAAGAAACTCGATGGCCAGCCCATCGCCATCGTGACCTTCCGTGGCCTCGGCTACCTGCTGGAAGCCCGTGATGCATAAGCCCAGCAGCCTGCGCTGGCGCCTGTTGTGGAACCTGGCGTTGTTGCTGGTGCTGTTGATGCTGGCCAGCGGCATGAGTGCCTACTGGAACGGCCGCGAGGCGGCCGACACCGCTTACGATCGCACCCTGCTGGCTTCGGCGCGCACCATCGCGGCCGGCCTGACCCAGGTGGACGGCACCCTCAGCGCCAACGTGCCCTATGTGGCCCTGGACACCTTCGCCTATGACAGCGCCGGGCGTATTTATTATCAGGTCAATGACATTCATCAGAAGCTGATTTCCGGCTATGAAAACCTTCCCGGCCCGCCGCCTGGCACGCCGCGTACGGATGACTACCCGGCGCTGGCGCGGTTTTACAACGCCAAGTACCAGGGGCAGGAAGTGCGGGTGGTCAGCCTGCTCAAGGCCGTTTCGGAGCCGAACATGAACGGCATGGCGGAAATTCGCGTCGCCGAAACCGATGAAGCACGGGTCGCCATGGCCCGCAGCCTGATGGCCGACACGTTGCTGCGCCTGGGCATGCTCGCCATCGGCGCGTTGCTGCTGGTGTGGTTCGCCGTGAGCGCGGCGCTGCGTCCGCTGGAGCGCCTGCGCACGGCGGTGGAAGAGCGCCAGCCCGACGACCTGCGGCCGTTGCCTTTGGTGGAAGTGCAGGATGAATTCGGCCCGCTGGTACGTTCCCTCAATCACTTCACCGAACGCCTGCGCGGCCAGTTCGAGCGCCAGGCGCAGTTTATTGCCGATGCGGCCCATGAGTTGCGCACCCCCCTGGCAGCGCTCAAGGCGCGGTTGGCGCTTGGGTTGCGCGCCGAAGACCCGGCTACCTGGCGCAGCACCCTGGAAACCGCCGCCCAAGGCACCGATCGCCTGACCCATCTGGCCAATCAATTGCTGTCTCTGGCGCGTATCGAAAACGGCGCCCGGGCCATTGCCGAAGGCGGCGCGCAGTTGTTGGACCTGAGCCAATTGGCCCGTGAACTGGGCATGGCGATGGCGCCGTTGGCCCACGCGCGTGGCGTGGCATTGGCGTTGGAGGCCGATGAGCCGGTGTGGTTGCGCGGTGAGCCGACATTGCTGAACGAGCTGTTGAGTAACTTGGTGGATAACGCCCTGGCCCACACGCCACCCGGCGGCAACGTGATCTTGCGGGTGACAGCGCCAGCGGTGCTGGAAGTGGAAGATGATGGCCCGGGTATTCCGGCGGATGAACGCGACCGGGTGTTCGAGCGCTTCTACCGACGCAGCCAACAGGGCATGGGCTCAGGCCTGGGGTTGGCGATTGTCGGCGAAATCTGCCGGGCGCATCTGGCACAGATCAGTCTGCATGATGGCGAGCAGGCGGGGTTGAAGGTGCGGGTGAGGTTTATCGCGGGCTGATCAATAAAACATCGAACGGGCTTCATCCAGCTCTGCCCGCAAGCTTTCGCTGTAGGGGTCAACCCGCAGTTTTGTCATCGCCGGCAGATCTGAGAACGGCACTTTTGCCAAAGGATGATCGGTGCCGCGATGGCAATACAGCACGGCAATTTGTACCAGGTCGATGTAGTCGAGGTTGGCGGAGTCGCGCTCAAGGTTCAGGTATTGCCCCGGCAGCTTTGCCAGCATCTCCGGGAAGTCCCAGCCACCCAGCAGTTTGTCGCCAAGCATCGGATGAATGGCGTCGATTAAATGGTTGAGGCTGACCAGGTCCGAAAGCAGCTCGTAGTGATCTTCGGCGTAAGTCAGGATCGGCAGCACGCCGATCTGGTGCACCAGGCCGCCCAATGCGGCCTGGTCGGGCTTGAGCTGGCTGTGGCTGCGGCACAAGGCATAACTCACGCCTGCCACTTCCAGACTGCGGCGCCAGACGTCGCGCATTTTCTGTTCGATGGTGAGGGAGCGGGCGTGGAAGATCTGTTCCATCACCAGGCCGATGGCCAGGTTGCTGCTGTAGTTGGTGCCCAGCCGGGTGATGGCGGTGTGCAGGTCGGTGACTTCCTGGGTGGCGCGCAGCAATGGGCTGTTGACCACCTTGATCAGGCGTGCCGACAGTGCGGTGTCACGTCCGATCACTTTGCTCAGGTGGCTGATGCTGATTTCCGGGTCTTCGGCGGCCTGACGGATATTCAGGGCCACCTCCGGTAATGTCGGCAGAACCAGGTCATCATTGTCGATGGCCTTAACCAACGCCTGTTGGACTTTTTCCGCCAGTTCGTTCATTCACGTTCTCTAGGGTGTTGCAAAAAAGTACGGCGGTTAACGCTGGATTTCTAGATCGCGGTCAAGTGAGTAAGGCAGTTCAAGCAACTGCAATCCCGGGCCTTCCAGTGTGCCGATGTGCACATTGCCACTCTCGGCAGCTTCGGCTTGCAATACGGCCAGAAGTTCAATCACTTGATCAGCTTTTGCTGCAATCACCACTTCGCCGATCGAGTTGGAGTGGCTGGGTGAAAACAGTGGCGTGCCTGGGTCGGGCACTTGCGTCGCCTCGAGGCTCAAGCGGTACAGGCGACGCTTGAGTTTGCCCAGGTACTGCATGCGCGCGACGATTTCCTGGCCGGTGTAGCAGCCCTTCTTGAAGCTGACGCCACCCACGGCCTGCAGGTTGAGCATCTGCGGAATGAACAGTTCGCGTGTCTGGGGCATGACCTGGCCGATGCCGGCGCGGATCTGGCCCAGCAGCCATTCATTCAACCCTGCTTGTTTCAATTGCGCGCTCAGTTGGCTGTGCACGCTCTCTGCGCTCTCGGCGGGCACCCAGAGCTCGGCGCGAGCAGGGGAGACGCGAATGGCGATCCATTGTTCCGTGCGGGCGACGCTATCGGTCTGGGCTGGAAGTTCAAGGCCAAGGCTGTTCAGGGCTTGATCGCCGTTGACCACGCCGAAACGTACCCAGGCGGCGCTTTCGTCGGTGAGCTTGGACTTGGAGAACACGGCGTATTTCTTCAGGTCCGCCAGTTGCGGTTCGAGCAGTTCGGTGGCCATCGCCAGCAGCACGCCGTCACCTTGCAACAGGATGCGGAAGCTCGACTGCATGCGGCCTTTTTGCGTGCAGCGCGCGCCGAGACTGGCCTGGGTGTCGTTCAGGTAGTTGAGGTTGCAGGTGAGTTGGCCCTGCAGGAACTTGGCAGCGTCGGAGCCGCGGACGGCGAGAACGCCTTCGTGGGACAGGGGGCAGAAGAAAGCAGAGTCAGCCATGGGTCATCGCAGGTCAAAAAGTCATGGGTGCATCATAGAGGGGCGCCCGGAAAATGGATAGTTTCCATGTGGGGCGACCAAAGCCGACTGTTCGGGTGCCGTCGGGGCTGTATACTTGCGTGCTATTTGAGGAGCGCTCCATGGTCGAAGAAGTAGAAATCAATCGTCTCTACTGGCACAGCCGTCGTGGCATGCTGGAGTTGGATGTGTTGCTGGTTCCTTTCACTAAAGAGGTGTACTCGACCCTCAATCAGGTGGATCGCGATCTCTACGTCAGGCTCCTGACTTGCGAAGATCAGGATATGTTCGGCTGGTTCATGGAGCGTGCCGAATCGGAAGATCCTGAGCTGCAACGCATGGTTCGGATGATCCTGGATCGTGTCCAGCCCAAGTAATCGCTTCGAATGCCGCTGGCAGGCTTCACGGCTGTTGCTGGCGGCGTATCTTCTCGCCCAGTTGTTGGCGCTGGGGGCCTTGCTGGTCCTTGACCTGCCTTTTGCGTTCCTTGGCGCGTTGCTATGCCTGGCTCATGCTGCCTGGGTATTGCCGCGTCACATCCTGCTGACTCACCGCTCGTCGATTCGCGGCCTGCGTCGCGATGAAGAAGGCTGGCAGCTATTCAGCGCCGAACGAGGTTGGCACGGCGTGCAACTGCGCCCCGACAGCCTGGCATTGCCGCTGATTGTGGTGCTGCGCTACCGGCTGCCGGGTCAATGGCGCGTGCGCTCGATCTGTGTGCCGAAGGACTCGCAGGCTGCCGATGTGCATCGGCGCCTGCGGGTTCGCCTGAAGTTCAGCCGCCGTAGGTGGCTGGCACCAGGATAGTGTCGCGGGCCTCGGGTAGCATCTGCGGGTAGTCGAGGGTGTAATGCAGGCCCCGGCTTTCTTTTCGCTCCATGGCCGAACGGATCATCAGCTCGGCCACCTGGGCCAGGTTGCGCAGCTCGATCAGGTCGCGGCTGACCTTGTAGTTGCTGTAGAACTCGTCGATTTCATCCAGCAGCAGGCGTACCCGGTGCTGGGCGCGTTGCAGGCGCTTGTTGGTGCGCACGATTCCTACGTAGTCCCACATGAAGCGTCGCAGCTCGTCCCAGTTGTGGGCGATGATCACGTCTTCGTCCGAATCGGTCACCTGGCTGGCGTCCCAGCGTGGCAAGGCAGCGGGCACGGGGATGCGCGGCAGTTGCTCAAGGATGTCCGCTGCCGCTGAGCGTGCATAGACAAAGCACTCGAGCAGCGAGTTGCTGGCCATGCGGTTGGCGCCATGCAGGCCGGTGAAGCTGGTTTCACCAATGGCATACAGGCCGGGTACATCGGTGCGTCCGTGCTGGTCGACCATCACGCCGCCGCAGGTGTAGTGCGCGGCCGGCACCACGGGGATCGGGCCTTTGGTGATGTCGATGTTGAAGGCCAGGCAGCGTTCGTAGACAGTAGGGAAGTGGGTTTTGATGAAGGCTTCGGGCTTGTGGCTGATGTCCAGGTAGACGCAGTCGATGCCCAGGCGTTTCATCTCGTGGTCGATGGCGCGAGCGACGATGTCGCGCGGGGCCAGTTCGGCGCGCGGGTCGAAGCGTTGCATGAAGCGTTCGCCATTCGGCAGCTTCAGGTGCGCCCCTTCGCCGCGCAGAGCCTCGGTGATCAGGAAACTCTTGGCCTGCGGGTGATACAGGCAGGTGGGGTGGAACTGGTTGAATTCCAGGTTGGCCACTCGGCAGCCCGAGCGCCAGGCCATGGCGATGCCGTCGCCGCAGGCGCCGTCGGGGTTGCTGGTGTAGAGGTAGACCTTGGCCGCACCGCCCGAGGCAAGAATGGTGAAACGCGCACCGTAGGTATCGACTTCGCCGCTGGCGCGGTTGAGCACATAGGCGCCGAGGCAGCGCTCGCCGGGCAGGCCCAGGCGTTTTTCGGTGATCAGGTCGACGGCGACGCGTTGTTCCAGTAATTCGATATTGGGGCGTTGGCGGGCCTGGTCGAGCAGGGTCTTGAAGATGGCGGCGCCGGTGGCATCGGCAGCATGGATGATACGGCGATGGCTGTGGCCACCTTCACGGGTCAGGTGGAATTCGAATCCGCCATCGTCACTGCTCGCGTGTTCATCGCGGGTGAACGGCACGCCCTGGTCGATCAGCCATTGGATCGCCTCGCGGCTGTGCTCGACGGTGAAGCGCACCGCGTCTTCATTGCACAGGCCGCCGCCGGCGTTCAGGGTGTCTTCGACATGCGATTGCACTGTGTCGGTGTCGTCCAGCACGGCAGCGACACCACCCTGGGCCCAGAAGGTCGAGCCGTTGGCCAGGTCGCCCTTGCTCAGTACCGCAATGCGCAGATGGCTGGGGAGGGTCAGCGCAAGGCTCAACCCGGCCGCGCCGCTGCCGATTACCAGGACATCGTGTTGAAACTGTTGGCTCATTTGAAGGATTCCGCAAAAAGCGATCCAAAGGGGCTGGCGCAAACAGGACGCCTGGATCGGCGAATCAAAGGGTCACACGGCCCACTAGTATATAGAGGGGGGGAGCGGCACAATAGCCGGGCCTTCGTGGCAATGTGAGATTACGGTGCACGGCTTGGGCAAAAGCAGCCAATTATTGAATCGGGAACTTTTTGCATAAGCCCTGACTCAATAGCAGGTTGCCCGAAAGCTGGGAAAGCGTTGAGTTTATTGGCCCGTCGGGAGCATTGGACGCGTCAGAAAACCGGCGACAAGATTATTCGCGCAGCCGGCATAGCCCGCGCTGCGTTTTTCGTGTGTGCCAAATCAGTGCATGCCGGAAACTTGCTTGGAGGGGGAGAACTTTTGCGAAAAGTCCGAGTCTATGTTTGCAAGCCTGATCGTTTAGTTATGCAAGCCTCCTTCAAGTACAACGAGGAGTGTTCATGCTAACCCAGGAAGAGGATCAGCAGCTGGTCGAGCGCGTTCAACGCGGCGACAAGCGAGCATTTGATCTGCTAGTGCTGAAATACCAGCACAAAATTCTCGGGTTGATCGTGCGTTTTGTGCACGACACCCATGAAGCGCAGGACGTTGCACAGGAAGCCTTTATCAAGGCGTACCGTGCACTTGGAAATTTCCGCGGTGATAGTGCGTTTTACACGTGGCTATACCGCATCGCCATCAACACGGCGAAGAACTATCTGGTATCTCGCGGACGCCGCCCACCCGATAGTGATGTCAGTTCAGAAGATGCAGAATTTTATGATGGTGATCACGGCCTCAAAGATCTCGAGTCGCCGGAGCGTGCATTGCTGCGCGACGAGATCGAAGGCACCGTCCATCGCACAATTCAGCAACTGCCAGAAGATTTACGAACGGCGTTAACTTTACGTGAATTCGATGGTCTGAGTTATGAAGACATTGCGAGCGTCATGCAGTGTCCGGTGGGGACTGTAAGGTCACGGATTTTCCGGGCCCGGGAAGCCATCGATAAAGCCTTGCAACCGTTGTTGCAGGAAAACTAAAGACAGCGGCGACAGCCAAGAGAGGAACCGCCATGAGTCGTGATGCCCTGCAGGAATCGCTGTCCGCAGTGATGGATAACGAAGCGGATGAACTGGAACTTCGTCGAGTGCTCAATGCATTCGATGATGCCGAAACCCGTGACACCTGGTCTCGTTACCAAGTCGCTCGGGCGGTGATGCACAAGGATCTTCTAATCCCTCGTCTGGATATTGCTGCGGCCGTTTCTGCCGCGCTGGCTGATGAAGCCGTTCCGGCAAAAGCTGCTCGTGGTCCATGGCGTAGCCTGGGTCGTCTGGCAGTTGCTGCCTCGGTGACTGTTGCCGTGCTGGCCGGTGTCCGCCTGTACAACCAGGACGAGATCGCTGGTGCCGAACTGGCCCAGCAAACCCAGCAGCCGGTCATGGCTGGCCCACAAGTCAAAGGCCCAGCGGTACTGGCCGGCTACAAGGAAAGCTCGGACACCACCGGCCCCATGGCCAACGGTGTGCTTCAAGGGCAATCCGGTTGGCAGGACCAGCGTCTTCCAGGCTATTTGCGCCAGCATGCTCAGGAATCTGCCCTGAAAGGTACTGAAAGCGCTCTGCCATACGCACGCGCTGCAAGTCTGGAAAACCGCTGAACCGTTAAGGAGCCCTATGCGCGCCATACCGCTCCTTACGCTTTTGCTCGGTGGTTGGTTTGCACTCTCCGCCCATGCCGATGAAGCCCAAGACTGGCTCACTCGACTTGGGCGTGCCGAGCAGCAACAGAGCTTTGAAGGGACGTTCGTTTACGAGCGTAGTGGCAGTTTTTCCACCCATGATATCTGGCATCGCGTCCGCGATGGTCAGGTTCGTGAGCGACTCTTGCAGCTCGATGGCTCGGCTCAGGAAGTGGTACGTGTGGACGGCCATACCCAATGCGTCAGCGGCACTCTGGTCGCAGGCCTTGATCATTCGCGTGGTGCACCTTCACGCGCGCTTGACCCGCAAAAACTCAATCAATTCTATGAATTGGCCGTCATCGGCAAATCCCGCGTGGCCGGTCGTAATGCGGTGATTGTGTCGATCACGCCGCGTGATCAATACCGTTATGGTTTTGAGTTGCACCTGGATCGTGAGACCGCGCTGCCGCTCAAGTCGCTGTTATTGAATGACCAAGGCCAGTTGCTGGAGCGCTTTCAGTTTACGCGCTTGAATACGTCAACCGTTCCTGATGATCAGGACTTGCAGCCGAGCAGGGACTGTACGCCTATTGCTGTGGCTGACAGCAAGGCTGGGGAGGTGGAGTCCACCGAGACGTGGCACATGGAATGGTTGCCTCCTGGTTTCCAGCTGACCAACAGCAGCACTCGCCAGGATGCCCACACCAAAGCGATCATCGACAGCTTGATGTATGAGGATGGGTTGGCGCGCTTCTCGGTGTTTCTGGAGCCGATCAACGAGGCGAGCGTGACCGAGACCCGCACCCAGTTGGGCCCTACAGTTGCCGTATCCCGACGGCTGAATACGGTAGATGGCGAAATGATGGTGACGGTCGTTGGCGAAATTCCTATCGGCACCGCCGAACGTATCGCGCTATCGGTGCGCGGTGAAAAAAAGGCGATCAACAAGCCGTGAGTTCTTAATCCTGTGTTCATCCAACGCTTTCACTGTAGCTCTGACAGGCTGGCTGCCGAGAGACATGAAATGTCTGGATCAGCATTTTCACTTGCAAAAATCTCCCATGTTTTTTATAGGTCAGAGCTTGTCGGCTCTGGCCTTGTTTTGTTCGCGGAACAAGATGTCGGTCGCAGTTTCCGGCGTTTCTTGAACCCTGTCGCTCAACCCTGCTCGTTGTAACGGGAGCTGTATGTCGATACCACGTTTGAAATCCTACCTGTCCATCATCGCCACGGTGTTCGTGCTGGCTCAGGCCGTGCCCGCGCAAGCGGTCGAGCTGCCTGACTTCACCCAATTGGTTGAGCAAGCTTCGCCGGCTGTGGTGAACATCAGTACCACGCAGAAGCTGCCCGACCGCAAAGTCTCGGACCAGCAGATGCCTGACCTGGAAGGCCTGCCGCCGATGCTGCGCGAGTTCTTCGAGCGCGGCATGCCCCAGCCACGCACGCCCCGTGGCGGCGGTGGCCAGCGTGAAGCGCAGTCCCTGGGCTCGGGCTTCATCATTTCGCCAGACGGCTACATTCTGACCAACAACCACGTGATTGCCGACGCCGACGAGATTCTCGTGCGCCTGGCGGATCGCAGTGAGCTCAAAGCCAAGCTGGTGGGTACCGACCCGCGTTCCGACGTGGCGCTGCTGAAGATCGAAGGCAAGGACCTGCCGGTGCTCAAACTGGGGAAATCCCAGGATCTGAAAGCCGGGCAGTGGGTTGTCGCAATCGGTTCGCCGTTCGGGTTTGACCATACCGTGACCCAAGGCATTGTCAGCGCCATCGGCCGCAGCCTGCCAAACGAAAACTACGTGCCGTTCATCCAGACCGACGTGCCGATCAACCCGGGTAACTCTGGTGGTCCGCTGTTCAACCTGGCGGGCGAAGTGGTGGGTATCAACTCGCAGATATACACCCGTTCCGGTGGGTTCATGGGCGTGTCCTTCGCTATCCCGATCGATGTGGCCATGGATGTCTCCAACCAACTGAAAAACGGTGGCAAGGTCAGCCGTGGCTGGTTGGGCGTGGTGATCCAGGAAGTGAACAAAGACCTCGCTGAATCCTTCGGTCTCGACAAGCCGGCCGGTGCCCTGGTCGCGCAGATCCAGGATGGCGGACCGGCAGCCAAGGGCGGCCTGCAGGTTGGCGACGTGATCCTGAGCATGAATGGCCAGCCGATCATCATGTCCGCCGATTTGCCGCACCTGGTCGGCGCACTCAAGGCCGGCGGCAAAGCCAAGCTGGAAGTGATTCGTGAAGGCAAGCGCCAGAACGTTGAACTGACCGTTGGCGCCATCCCTGAAGAAGGTGCGACCCTGGATGCCCTGGGTAACACCAAGCCGGGTGTCGAGCGCAGCAGCAATCGCCTGGGCATTTCCGTGGCCGAGCTGACCGATGAGCAGAAGAAGGCCTTCGATCTCAAGAGCGGTGTCGTGATCAAGGAAGTGCAGGACGGTCCCGCGGCCTTGATCGGCCTGCAGCCGGGTGATGTGATCACCCACCTGAACAATCAAGCGATCGATACCACCAAACAGTTCACCGACATCGCCAAGGCGCTGCCGAAGAACCGTTCGGTATCGATGCGTGTGTTGCGACAGGGCCGTGCCAGCTTCATCACCTTCAAGCTGGCCGAGTAATCCGCTAGCCCGCAGCCCAATAAAAAGCCCCGCCATCGGTTAACGATGGCGGGGCTTTTTAATGCGCTCAGATGCAGGGTGAAGGGTTAGCCCATCATCCCTTTTACCAGGCGTTCCTGTTCGATCAGCTCACGCTGCCGTGCATCGATACGTGAAGACAGTGGGAAGTTGTTGCCGGCGCGACGCTTGGCGAAGTCCAGTTGCTGGATGGCCTGCTCGAAGTCGCCCACCAATGCGAAATACTCGGCACGTGCCTGATGCAGGCCGATGATGTTGCCGGACAGCCCGCGCGTTTCGGCCACCTGGTACCACACGTCCGGATCGTCCGGGCGCGACTTGAGCAACCCATCCAAGGCCTTTTCCGCATCGGCGGTGCGATTCTGTTTAAGCAGCAGATCGACTTGTATCTGATTCAGCGGATAGTTGCCGGGGTACTGGGTGAGCATACGATCGGTACGCTGCTGGGCATCGGCCAGGCGGCTATTGTCGATGTCCAGTTGGATCTGCGCCAGGTTGTAAGTGATGTCGTTGGGCGCCTTGGCCAGCAACGCTTGCAGGTTTTCACGCGCTTGCTTGAACTGCGAGGCTTTGATCTGGGCGATGGCCAGGCCATAGCGCGCCACATCGTTTTTCGGGTTCTCGTCCAACTGCGCCTGGAACCGCTTGGCGGCGAGGCCCGACGTGTCCTCATATTGCAGTTGTACCCGGGCACGAATCAGTTGGTAGCGCAGGCTGTCTTCCTTGCCGCCGGGCTTGGCCTGTTCGGCGCGGTTGCGGGTGTCGGCGATACGCGATTCGGTGACCGGGTGAGTCAGCAGGAACTCCGGCGGCTTGGCGTCGAAGCGATATTGACGCATCAGGCGCTCGAACATGGTCGGCATGGAGCGCGGGTCGTAACCGGCTTTTTCGAGGTTGACGATGCCAATGCGGTCCGCCTCTTGTTCATTCTGGCGGGAGAAGCGGCGTTGTTCCTGGATGGCCGCCGCCTGGGTGCCGGCAATCGCGGCAATCCCCGCATCGCCCGCACCGGCGGCGGCCGCAATGATGCCGCCGAGCAGGGCGGCCATCATGGGAAGTTGCATGCGCTGCTGCGCCTCCACGCCACGAGCAAAGTGACGCTGGGACAAGTGCGCCAATTCGTGGGCCAGCACCGATGCGTATTCCCCTTCGGTCTGGGCATTGAGGAACAGGCCGCCGTTCACGCCGATGATTCCGCCCGGCGCGGCAAAGGCGTTGAGCTGCGGGCTGTTGATCAGGATGAACTCCAGGCGCCGGTCATTGACTTGGCTGGTCTCCACCAGCTTGTACACGCTGGTTTCGACATAATCCTTGAGCTGCGGGTCATTCAGCTGGGACACCTGTCCGCGCAGGTACGCCAGCCAGGCCCGGCCCAGTTGATATTCCTGTTGTGGCGAGACAATGGCAGAACTGGCGTCGCCAAGCGACGGCAGGTCGTCAGCGAAGCCTGGGGAGGCCAGCAGGCAAGCCAGCGTCAGCAGGGTGGGGCGCAAAAAAGTCATGCACAGAGCCTTTCGACAAAGAGCTTACTGTAGCCGGACACTGAGCTTCGGACCAGATATTCTAAGCACCCTGAACGCTTGCCCGGAGTAAAACCATGACCGACGCTGTAGCCTTTGATGCCGAACTCGATGCCAGCGGCCTCAATTGCCCGTTGCCCTTGCTCAAGGCCAAGCTCGAACTCAATCGACTGGCCAGCGGTGCGGTACTCAAGGTAACCGCCACGGACGCAGGCTCCCAGCGTGATTTCCGTACATTCGCCAAGCTGGCCGGGCATACCCTGCTGCACGAAGAAGAGGCGGTCGGTGTGTACCGTTACTGGTTGCGCAAGGCCTGAACCGTTGCCCCTACCCCCCGAGGTTGATTGATGTTCAAAGTGTTACGAGACTGGATCCAGCGCTACTTCTCCGATGAGGAGGCCGTGGTCTTGGCAGTCCTGCTGTGCCTGGCCTTTACGGCCGTTCTCACCCTGGGCGGCATGCTCGCGCCGGTACTGGCGGGGATGGTGCTGGCTTACCTGATGCAAGGCCTGGTTACTACCCTGGAACGCTTGCGCTTGCCCGGCGCGGCGGCGGTGGGGTTGGTATTCGCCTTGTTCATGGGGCTTCTGGTGGTGTTTATTGTGGTGGTACTGCCGCTGCTGTGGCACCAACTGATCACGCTGTTCAACGAACTGCCGGGCATGCTCGCCAAGTGGCAGTCGTTGTTGCTGCTGTTGCCGGAGCGTTACCCGCACCTGGTGTCGGATGAACAGGTGTTGCAGGCTATTGAAGTGGCACGTGGCGAAATCGGAAAGTTCGGGCAATGGGCGCTGACCTTTTCCCTGTCCAGCCTGCCCTTGCTGGTCAACATCATGATCTACCTGGTACTGGTGCCGATCCTGGTGTTCTTTTTCCTCAAGGACCGCGCGATGATCGGCCGCTGGGTGCGTGGTTACCTGCCGCGCGAGCGGGCATTGATCACCCGGGTGGCCGAGGAAATGAACCGCCAGATTGCCAACTACATCCGTGGCAAGGTCATCGAGATCATTATCTGTGGCGGTGTGACCTACATCGCCTTCATCGCCCTGGACTTGAACTACGCGGCCCTGTTGGCATTGCTGGTCGGTATTTCAGTGGTGGTGCCGTATGTAGGCGCGGTAGTCGTGACGGTACCGGTCACGCTGATAGCCTTGTTCCAGTGGGGCTGGAGTGACCAGTTCATCTATCTGATGGCGGTGTACGGCATCATCCAGACGCTGGATGGCAATGTGCTGGTGCCGCTGCTGTTCTCGGAGGCCGTCAACCTGCACCCGGTGGCGATCATCTGCGCCGTGTTGTTGTTTGGTGGGTTATGGGGATTCTGGGGCGTGTTCTTTGCGATACCCCTGGCCACGTTGTTCAAGGCGGTGCTGGACGCGTGGCCAAGACGGGAGCCGGTGGTAGCGCCTTTGTTGTAGCGGCAAGTCTATTGTGGCGAGGGAGCAGGCTTCCTCGCCACAGTCGTTCGCCAGGTCAGGCTTTGTTCAGTGCCTGGGCTGCCGCCAACACGGCATCCACGTGCCCCGGTACTTTTACGCCACGCCACTCCTGGCGCAGTACGCCATCCTTGTCGATCAGGAAGGTGCTGCGATCCACCCCCAGGTATTCCTTGCCATACAGCTTCTTCAGCTTGATGACATCGAACAGCTGGCAGACCGCCTCATCCTTGTCGCTGATCAGCTCGAAGGGGAACGCCTGCTTGCCCTTAAAGTTCTCGTGGGACTTCACGCTGTCGCGCGAGACCCCAAACACCTCGGTGTTGGCTGCCTTGAACGCGGCGTACTGGTCGCGGAAACCCTGGCCTTCGGTGGTGCAGCCTGGGGTGCTGTCCTTGGGGTAAAAGTAGAGCACCACTTGCTTGCCCTTGAGGGCGGCAAGGCTGAAGGTCTGGCCACTGGTGGCCTGGGCTTCGAAATCGGCTACGGGTTTGTCGATGACTACCGCCATGGGGGGCTTCCTTACATTGGGTTCTGTGGGCGCCACGGTTCGATCAGTGCGTCGAGGTTCAGGGCATCGGCGAAATCCAGGAACTGGTCACGCAACCAGCTGATCTGCACGCCGGCCGGCAAGGTCACGGTGAAGGTGGCGTTGAGCATGGTGCCGCCGGTTTGCGGTGCCTGGTAGGTGTCGCAGGTCAGGTTTTCCAGCTCGACGTTCTGGTCGATGAAAAACTGGCACAGCTCATTGACGATGTCCGAGCGGTAGGCCGAGCTGACGTAGGCTACATAGGGCAGGGCCTGGGGGCGGTTCTCCAGCGCGGCGCTGCGGACCACGTTGACGGTGAAGTCATGCTTTTTAGCCAGGCCCGGCAGGCCGGTTTCCAGGCGGGCCAGGGCGTCCCAGGTGCCGGAGATCTGCAGCACCAGCGCACTGCACTCGCCATGGCGGGTCAGGCGCGAGGTGACGACGGCGCAGCGGTTTTCATGGCTGGCGCGGCACAGGACGTTGGTCAGCTCCATGGGGTTGGCGCCGAGGGCACTGATAACAAGGAATTGTTCGCGAACTGTGGGGGTGGACATGCAGCCTTCCTAAAACGATGAGCGGTCGATACTGTAAGTGCCGTATCGATCAAAGCATGAAGGGTAGCGAAAAGCGTCGCCAAGGGATAGGAGGTGGCGTTTTCATTGCGTGAACGGCCTGATTTCACCCTGCCATAGGCGGTACTTTGGCCCGTTGATGGCGTTGCCCATTGTTTAGTTGCGCCAGAACGCATCCCAAGGCGGTACTTCGCTTGTACAAGCATCTTGGCGCCAGTACCATTACGGCTCTCTTTTTCCGGCAGGAGCGGTTGCATGATTGCGGGCAGTATGGTGGCACTGGTCACACCCATGGATGCACAAGGTCATCTCGACTGGGACAGCCTGGGCAAACTGGTGGACTTCCACCTGCAAGAAGGCACCAACGCCATCGTGGCGGTCGGCACCACAGGTGAATCGGCCACCCTCGATGTGGAAGAACACATCCAGGTGATCGAATTCGTGGTCAAGCGTGTCGCGGGCCGTATCGCCGTGATCGCCGGTACGGGCGCCAACTCGACGCGTGAAGCGATCGAACTGACCAAAAACGCCAAGAAAGCCGGTGCCGACGCCTGCCTGCTGGTGACCCCGTACTACAACAAGCCGACCCAGGAAGGCTTGTACCAGCACTTCCGCACCATCGCCGAAGCCGTCGACATCCCGCAGATCCTCTATAACGTACCGGCTCGTACCGCGTGCGATATGAAGACCGAGACCGTGATCCGCCTGTCCACCGTGCCGAACATCATCGGTATCAAGGAAGCCACCGGCGACCTGCAACGCGCCAAGGACATCCTGGCCGGCGTGAGCAGCGACTTCCTGGTCTATTCCGGTGACGACGCCACGGCTGTCGAGCTGATCCTGCTGGGCGGCAAGGGCAACATCTCGGTAACCGCCAACGTGGCCCCGCGCGCCATGAGCGACCTGTGCGCCGCCGCCATCGCCGGTGACGCCGAGAAAGCCCGTGCGATCCACGAGAAGCTGATGCCGCTCAACAAGACACTGTTTGTCGAATCCAACCCTATTCCCGTGAAATGGGCGCTGTTCGAGATGGGCATGATGCCGGACGGTATCCGTCTGCCGCTCACCCGCCTCAGCGAAGCCTTTCACGAACCGCTGCGACAGGCCCTGCGCCAGTCCGGCGTCCTGGTTTAATTGAGGAAGCACTACGCATGAAGCGATTGGCCGGACTTTCCGCACTTGCCTTGATTATCTCCAGCACCAGTGGCTGCGGTTGGATCTGGGGCCCGGAAGGCTACTTCCGTGACCGCGGCAGCGATTACCTGGAAGCACAAGCAACCAAACCGATGCAACTGCCGCCGGACGTCAACGTCGCCAAGCGTCTTGACCCGTTGCTGCCAATTCCGCGCAACGTCGCTGATGACACCGCCAAGGGTGAGTACGTCGTGCCACGTCCACAGCCGATCTCGGCGGTGGCGGATGCCAGCGACTACAGCCTGCAGAAGAGCGGTGACTCGCGCTGGATCGTCGCTCAGCGCCCACCCGCCGAAGTCTGGCCGGTGGCCGTGCAGTTCTTCCAGGACAACGGTTTCCGTATTGACGAGCAGCGCCCGCAGACCGGTGAATTCACCACGGCATGGCAGCAGGGCAGCGAACTGTCCGCCGCCATGGCCAAGCGCCTGCAGGCCGGTGGTGTCGCCGCCGGCAACGAAGCCCGCGTGCGCGTGCGCATCGAGCCGGGTGTGCAGCGCAACACCAGTGAAGTCTACGTGGTCAGCGCCGAGCGTCCTGCCGGCAGCACCGCCAACGTCGAGTTCACCAACCGTTCGGTCAACAGCGGAGTTGACGCCGCCCTGGTCGACGAAATGCTGGCCAGCATGAGCCGTATCTCCGAGAAGGGCGGTTCCGTTTCCCTGCTCGCCGCCCGTGACTACGACACCCCTAGCCGCGTCAGCCTCACCGAAGACGGCAGCGGCAACGTGGTACTCAACCTGGGTGAAGACCTGGACCGTGCCTGGGCCAGTGTTGGTCGTGCGTTGGAGCAAGGCCCTTGGCGTGTGGAAGACATCAACCGCAGCCTGGGCCTCTACTACATCAACGTGGCTGAGAAGGCCGAGCGCAAGGATGAAGAGCCTGGTTTCTTCGGGAAATTGTTCGGCAGCAAACCGACCAAGGAAGAAATCGAGACCCGCGCCGAGCGTTATCAGGTTCGTCTGAGCAAGGTTGGCGAAAGCGTGCAAGTCACCGTCGAGAAGAACATCAACACCGTCGCGCCCGCTGAAACAGCGCGTAAAGTGTTGGGCGTGATTCAGGACAACCTGGGCTGATCCGATGCGTTTTGCCGTTCTCGGCAGCGGTAGCCAAGGGAACGGCACGCTGGTCGCACATGACGACACGTACGTGCTGGTGGATTGTGGTTTCTCGTTAAAGGAAACCGAGCGGCGCCTGCTGCGCCTGGGGGTTCACCCCACGCAGTTGAGCGCGATTCTGGTGACCCACGAACATGCCGACCACGTGCATGGCGTGGGTTTGCTGTCTCGGCGCTACAATCTTCCGGTGTACCTGAGTCGCGGCACCTTGCGCGGGATGCGCAAACCTATTGAACCCGCGGGTTTCCTGGCCGGTGGCGAGCAACTGCAAATCGGTGCCTTGAGCATTGACGTGATTGCCGTGGCTCACGACGCCCAGGAACCGACGCAGTATGTATTCAGTGACGGCGAGCGGCGCTTTGGCGTGCTCACCGACCTGGGCTCCTACTGCGCCAAGGTGCTGGACGGTTACCGCGACCTCGATGCCCTGATGATCGAGTCCAACCACTGCCGAGACCTGCTGGCGCGTGGTCACTACCCCTACTTTCTCAAGCAGCGGGTGGGCGGCGAACGAGGGCATTTGAACAACCACCAGGCGGCATACCTGGTGTATGAGTTGGGCTGGCAAGACCTGCAACACCTGGTCCTGGCCCACCTGAGCAGCAAGAACAACCTGCCGACGCTTGCCCGGCAATGTTTTGTCGACACCCTTGGGTGCGACCCGGACTGGCTGCAACTGGCCGATCAAGATTCAGGGCTCGACTGGCGACACATCGCCTAGCCCACCTTACTCAAAGCGGAGCCCATCATGGAAAAACGTGAAGAACTCTACCGCGGCAAAGCCAAGTCGGTGTACAAGACCGACGACGCCAACCGCCTGATCCTGCTGTTTCGCAACGACACCTCGGCGTTCGACGGCAAGCGCATCGAACAGCTTGATCGCAAGGGCATGGTGAACAACAAGTTCAACGCCTTCATCATGCAAAAGCTCGAAGCGGCCGGCATCCCCACCCAGTTCGACAAACTGCTGGGCGACAACGAGTGCCTGGTGAAGAAACTCGACATGATCCCGGTCGAGTGCGTCGTGCGTAACTACGCCGCCGGCAGCCTTGTCAAGCGCCTGGGCGTGGAAGAGGGCCTCAAGCTCAACCCTTACACGTTTGAACTGTTCCTGAAGGACGACGCCAAGGGCGACCCGTTCATCAACGAATCCCACGTCGTGGCATTCGGCTGGGGCACCGCCGAGCAGTTGGCGCGCATGAAGGAGTTGTCCCTCAAGGTCAACGACGTACTCAGCAAGCTGTTCGATGACGCCGGCCTCCTGCTGGTCGACTTCAAGCTCGAATTCGGTGTGTTCCACGACGGCACTATCGTCCTGGGCGACGAATTCAGCCCGGACGGCTGCCGCCTGTGGGACAAGGACACCAAGAAGAAGATGGACAAAGACCGCTTCCGCCAGGGCCTCGGTGACGTCATCGAAGCCTACGAAGAAGTCGCCAAACGCCTCGGCGTACCGCTGTAATCGACGCAAGCATCTGATAGCACGGAAAAAATTCGCCTTGGCGCTTTGCTTCCACGAAACAGGCTGTTATGATGCGCGCCGTTGGAGAGATGCCAGAGTGGCCGAATGGGACGGATTCGAAATCCGTTGTACCTTCACCGGTACCTAGGGTTCGAATCCCTATCTCTCCGCCATAACATAGAAAAAGCCCCGTAGCTGAATAAGCTACGGGGCTTTTTCGTTTCTGCGCTTGGATCAGGCCGGTTGAGCCACCAGGCTATTACTGACCTTGCGCCCCAACACCAGCACCGTCACAAACCCACAAGTCACCAAGACCGTGGCCAGGCTTAACAGCACCGAGCTGCCCAGTTGGTCGACGATCCGCCCGCCGAAGAATGAACCCAGGGCAATAATCACCTGGAACAAGGCCACAAACAGCGGCATGCCGCGTTCGACATCCTTGGGCGCTACGACGAACATCCAGATACTGGCGCAGGCTGGGAAGGCGCCGAAGGCGAAGCCCCAGAGTGCGATCAGCATGGCTGCGCCGGTCATGCCGGTGGCGAAATGGGGGAACAGGGCGGTGCTGGTGCCGATCATCAGTGCGACCAACAGCAGGGTATGACGTACGCTGCGGTTGGCGGCGAAGCCGGCAAAGATATTCCCCATGACCCCGGCCACGCCGTAGAGCAGCAGCAGTGAGCCGATGGTCGGCCCGTCGAAACCGGCACTGAGTTTGAAGAAGGGCGCGACATACGTATACGCAGCAAAGTGCGCCAGGCCGATCAGCAATACGGCGATCAGGCCGACCCGCGCCTGTGGGTTGATAAACAAGGCCGGCAGGTCACTGACGCGGATGGCTTTTTCCGGGGTGAGTCGCGGTAGCAGGAGCACCTGCGCCAGCAGTACCGGGATGCCCACCAGTGCGGTCACCAGGAAGGTCATGCGCCAGCCCATCAGCCCGCTGAGCCAAGTGCCGACGGGCACGCCCAATACGGTGGCCAGGGTCACGCCCATCATGATGATCGAGGTGGCCTTCGCCACGTCCACCCCCTTGGGTGCCAGGCGGCCGCTGAGGGCGATGGCCGTGGCCCAGAAGCCGCCGATGCTGATGCCCAGCAGTACGCGGCCAAACAGCAGCAGGCTGAAGTCGCTGGCGAAGGCCACCACCGAGTTGGCAATGATCATGATCAGCGTCAGACCGATCAGCAGATAACGGCGGTCCATGGCGCCAATGCCGACAGACAGCAACGGCGCCGCGAGGGCGGCCATGATGCCAGGCAAAGTCACCATCAGCCCGGCATGCCCGGCACTGATGCCGAGGTCGCTGGCGACGTCGTTGAGTACGCCCACCGGGAGAAACTCACTGGTCACCAGGGCGAAGGCGCCCACCGCGACCGAGAGGATCGCCAACCACTGTTGTTTGACACTCTGTTGGTTGTGTTCGGGAAGGCCGCTGGAGGCCTGGCTGGCACTTGGCATGGTGTTGGGTTCCAAGGGAATGTCGCCCGAAAGAAGGCGAGGGGAAGAGGGTAGGGGAGGCGATTATATGAACCCAGTCGCGAAATCCCGCAGGTGCTCGTTTCGATAGTCATCATCAGTGCAATCAATGCAAAGCTTGCCGCGTGTTGGTCGTGTGATATCTTTGTGCCATTACGCGAGCTGATGGTCACGGGGGGATGTCATGAAGAAGCTGTCGATGGTGGTGTTGCTGATGGTATTGGCTGCGAGCCCAATGATTGCTATGGGTTGCCCGAAGGGCACGCATCCGGTGGGGGGCACGGGGTCACATCACAAAGGGGGGACTTGCCAGTAGTCCATGGCCAGAGCAGGGCGTCCGCCTCTCGATAGCACTTTGCGCAATAACGCTAAAGTCCTGCTCCCTCAGGCCGAAACTATCTCATACGACGTCATATTACCTATGAGAGAGCGCCTGAAAAATGTCCCTTCGCAGCCTGTCCATCGCCCGCCGTGCGGGTTTGGGTTTTGCCTTGATTGCTTTGCTCGTGGCCCTCTTGGGTTTTTTTGCGCTCTCGAACATGGCCAGCATCCGCACAAGCGCGTTGCAGGTTGAAAATGGGCTGGTGCCCAAGATGCGGCTGGTGGCGGACATTCGTGAAATCATGCTGCGTATTCGTACGATCTCTTTGCGCATGGCGCTGGACCCCAACCCCGCGAACCTCCCGCAGTACCGCAGCCAGATGGACACCCGCAGCCAGGACCTGACCAAACGGCTGGCCGAGCTGGATGTGGTGATCGACACGCCAGAGGTGCGTGCCCTCTACGACCAGTTCCAGGTCTCGCTGCGCCAGTACCAGCAGGGGCTGGCCCAGTCGTTCATCCTGGCGGATAAGCAGCAGGGCGCCGAGCTCAATAAATTGCTGCTGGTGGACATGAAAACCGTGGTCGATGGCTCCGGTGCCCAGCTCAATGCCCTGGCCGATTATTACAACGCTCAGATCAACCAGCAGGGCCTGGCGGCCGAGTCGCAGTACAGTCGGTCGCGCACCATGGTGTTCGGCTTCGTGCTCCTTGCCGCGTTGAGTACCGTGGCGCTGGCATGGTTGCTGACGCGCAGTATTGTCGGCCCGCTGAGCCACGCGGTGAGGGCGGCCGAGAATGTCGCCCAGGGGGATTTGACGCAGGCGGTGGACGTGACCGGCGACGACGAAGTCACCCGCCTGCTCATTGCACTCAAGACCATGCAAGCCAACCTGCGCGGGACCTTGCAACTGATTCGCCAGTCGGCCGGGCAGATGGCGTCGTCGGCCACTGACCTCAATGGCATCACCGATCAAAGCAGTCGCAGCCTGCAGCAGCAGACAGCCGAAATCGAGCAGGCCGCCACTGCCGTCAACGAGATGACCTCGGCGGCGGATGAGGTGGCGCGTAATGCGGTGTCCACCTCCGAGTCCACGCGCCTGTCCAATGAAACCGCGCGCGAAGGCCAGCATCGCGTGGGCGAGACCGTCAGCGCCATCCAGGCGCTGAGCACCAACATCGGTCAGACCTCGACCCTGGTGCAGAACCTGGCCGAGCAATCGCGGGACATCGGCAAGGTCCTCGATGTGATTCGCTCCATCGCCGAGCAGACCAACCTGCTGGCGCTCAACGCCGCCATCGAGGCGGCGCGCGCCGGGGAGTCCGGGCGTGGCTTTGCAGTGGTGGCAGACGAAGTCCGCGCCCTGGCCCATCGCACCCAGCAATCGACCCTGGAAATCGATCAGATGGTCACCGCGATGCGTACCGGTTCCAATGACGCGTTGACCTCGATGCAGTCGAGTACCCAGCGCGCCACCGATACCTTGGCCCTGGCGGAGGGGGCGGGTGGGGCATTGAGCCAGATCACCGACTCCATCGACCAGATCCACCAGCGCAACCTGGTGATCGCCAGTGCCGCCGAGGAGCAGGCGCAGGTGGCCAAGGAAGTGGATCGCAACATCGTGAATATTCGTGACCTGTCCGCGCAATCCTCTACCGGTGCCGGGCAGATCAATGGTTCCAGCCAGGAGCTGGCGCGGCTGGCGGTGGCGCTCAATGAGGCGGTGGCGCGGTTTCAACTGTAGTCGAGCGCGTGCCACTGACCACAGGTAGGTGGCACGCGGGCCGGGTTAATTCAGCGTCGACTCTTCAACCACCTCGATATTGATCGCCAGCCATTCGCCTCCCGGTCCCCTCACCCGTTCGTAGGTGACGGTCTGGCCTTCGCGCAGCACCTGGCCATCGCGGGGCGTGGGGCTTTGAAAGAACACGTCCTGGGTATCGTAGACGGCAGTTCCCCTGCTGATGGAGATTGCAGTCTGTGGAGTTTTATCAGGCATGGCCGTGCTCCTTTTCAGTGCAATACAGGCCCCGTTGCGGGCTGGGGAATCGTTAAGCGGTTGGGGTTCAGGGCACTATCTGGACCTTGTCGGCTTGCATGCCTTTTTGCCCTGGCACTGCTTCGAAGGTGACCTTTTGCCCCTCTTTGAGCGACTTGAACCCACTACCCTCAATCGCCCTGAAGTGCACGAACAGATCCTCACCTTTAAGCCGAGTAATAAAACCGTAGCCCTTTTCATCGTTGAACCACTTCACCGTACCTTCTTCTCTGCCGCTCATGTTGGCTGTCCTCGAAACCCTTATAGCCCGCTGCACGTCGACAAACGCTCGGTAGCGGTATTCATAATGAAAGTCTCGAAGCAACACCGCGTCAACACCCTGGAAGACCAGCGGCACTGTCATTTCTGACAGGTTCGTCGAGGGTAGAGGAGTGCGATACTGAGCGGTTTTTACGATGCATTATCGCGGCGCGATGCGGCGGGGCCGGTGAGGTCTGCAATGCCGTTGGAAATGGCGAGGGGGGCTTCGATGGCGATACCGCCCACCGAGCCCAGCTCCTGGTGAATGTGCCGCAGCTGGTGCGCAATGAGGGGTTGATCAAGCACCGCGGGCGGGCATTGCCCACCGGCGGCGCTGGCGTTGGAGCGATGGGTGCGGGGAAATGCCGTCAGCGTGACACCGAGTCCAGGCCGGTCGCTTGTACCACCGGTTGCGCCTCGGGTGACGCCAGGAACTGCAGCAGCGCCTTGGCCTGTATCGGGTGTTCGGCGTTGACCGGAATACCGGCGGCAAAGCGCGTCACCGATTGCACGTCCTCGGGGATCTTGCCGACATACGTCACCCCTTTTACCGGCAACAACTCCGCCACCTGCTGCAAGCCCACCTCGTAGTCACCCTTGGCGACCTGTTCGGCCACCGGCAGGCGCTCGATCATCGTGCCTTTGGCCGGCATGCCGAGTTTCTTGAACAGCTCCTTTTCGACATACACACCGCTGGCGCTGTCCGAATACGCCACCGACTTGGCCTTGCTCAGCACGGCCTTGAGCTCGGCGTCGGTGCCGATCGCCGGTTTCACCGCCCCTTGCTTGACCACCAGGCCGATACGCGAATCTGCCAGTTCCACACGCGATGCGGGATCGACCTTGCCTTGTTTGATCAACTCGTCCAGGGCATAGCCGACCATGATCACTACATCGGCGTGTTCGCCACGAGCCAGGCGGTTGGGAATCGCTTCCGGTGCCTTGCCCATCGATGGGCCGAGGATCGTGTCGAGGGTATCGCCGCTGTGCTTGGCATACTGCGGGCCGAGCAGTTTATACGCGGCAGTGAAGCCGCCCGAGGTCATGACCTTGAGCTCCTCGGCCTGGGCCGTCAGCGCCAGGGTGCCGAGGGCCAGGGCCATCAGGGTTTTGACCAGTGGCTTCATCACGCGGCCCCCTGCATCACCTGCCCACGGGCGTTGGCGCGGCGATACAACGCCAGGGTCGAACACAGCGCGCACGCTGCGGCGAACATCATCCAGTAGGCCGGCGAGGCTTTGTCCCCTGTGATGTGAATGAACCAGGTGGAGATCGCCGGAGTGAAGCCGCCGAAGATCGCCGTCGCCAGGCTGTAGGCCAGGGAGAAACCCGCAACGCGCACTTCCACCGGCATGATTTCCGTCAGGGCCGGGATCATTGCGCCGTTGTACATGCCGTACAGGAACGAGAACCACAGCAGGGTTTCCAGCATATGCGCAAAACTGGGCGCGTTGACTACGTAAGACAGCGCCGGATAAGCCGTAAGAACGGTCAGCACCGTCATGGCGATCAGCACCGGTTTGCGGCCAAAGCGGTCGCTCAAGGTGCCGCCGATCGGCAGCCAGACAAAGTTCGACGCCGCCACCAGCAAGGTCACCAGCAGGGCGTCGGATGTGCTCAGTTGCAGCACGGTCTTGCCGAAGGTCGGCGCGTACACAGTGATCAGGTAAAACGCGGTGGTGGTCATGGCCACCATCAGCATGCCGCCGATGACCACGGTCCAGTTCGCTGTCAGGGTCGCCAGCACTTCACGCATGGTCGGGCGATGCTTGCGGTTGGCGAACTCTTCGGTTTCCTGCAGGTTGCGACGCAGCACGAAGATGAACGGGATGATCACGCACCCGATGGCAAACGGAATACGCCAGCCCCAATCGGCCACCACGGCCGGTTCCATCCAGACGTTGAGGCCATAGCCCAGCGCGGCGGCGACGATGATGGAGATCTGTTGGCTGCCCGACTGCCAGCTGGTGTAGAAGCCTTTGCGGCCGGGCGTGGCCATTTCGGACAGGTACACCGACACACCGCCCAGTTCGGCGCCGGCCGAAAAGCCTTGCAGCAAGCGGCCCAGCAGCACCAGTAATGGCGCCCACAGGCCTATGCTTTGATAACCCGGTACCAGCACGATCAACAACGTGCCGCTGGCCATGATCGACAGGGTCACGATCAACCCTTTGCGGCGACCGACGTCATCAATGTAGGCACCCAGGATGATCGCGCCCAATGGGCGCATCAGGAAGCCCGCGCCAAATACGGCGAAGGTCATCATTAATGACGCAAACTCATTGGCGGCGGGGAAGAATGCGGCGGCGATGTAGGTGGCGTAGAAGCCGAACAGAAAAAAGTCGAACTGTTCGAGGAAGTTGCCCGAAGTAACGCGGAATACCGCACCAACTGTCGAACGGGCAGAGTCGGGCCGTGTAGGGCTAGTCATGGTTTTGTGTCTCCAGCGTTCTTTTTAAAGTGCGTGTTTCGCTTAAGACCGGTGATATTGGCTGACACATTTAGAAATGATAAGTGAATATTTTAGATTTATTAATGCGCGGTAGGTATCAGACGGAGCGAACGTCACAGTGGCGCGGTCCGTTCTATGCTTGATGTTGTGACCAATTCTTACGGATGGGAGAGGGCAATGGGTAACGAAAACAAGCAGCGCGATAAGTCGGAGCATGAGCCACCCCGGCAGCGTGAAGAAGAAAAACCACAGACCTGGAAGCACCCCGACGATGGTACGGAGCTTTCCGAGCGAGATCAGGAGCGGCCACTCAAGCCCTGATGCCGTTCAGTTAAGCGAACGCAATGCTCAACGCAACGAAGCTCCAATGTGGGAGCTGCGGTGCGACGACTCGACTTGCCCCCGTACCCCGCTCGGCATGGGCACTGACCGGTAACCTTTGTAGGAGCGAGGGGGACGCCTAGTTCCTACAGTGGTACATGGCGGTCGCCCGCCGATGCCAGTTGACCCACCGCCATTGCGGGCAAATCGAGTCGTCGCATCGCCGCTCCTGCATTTGATCTTCGTTGCATTCGCTTAACCGATCGGCATCAGGGCATGCCCGCTCAGTCAACTGTTCAGGCCGGGATCGGCGTACACAACTCCACCAGCGTCCCGTCCGGGCAGCGCACATACGACACCACTTGGCCCCAGGGCTTGGTACTGGGCGCTGCCAGCTCCCGCGCGCCATGCACCAGTGCCTTGGCGTGCGCCGTGAATACATCCTCGGTCACAAAACCCACCTCCATTCCCAATGGCTGTCTGGAGGCATGCGCCTGTACATGGCCACCGTCGAAATTCATCTCGCCTGCTTCATGCGCGGCAAACGAGAGGGTGGTTTCGCCGGTTTCCAGTTCGCCATAGGTGCCGGATTCATGCAGGAAGCGGCGGGTAAAGCCGAAGGCTTTTTCGAAAAAAGCCAGGGAGGCGGCAACGTCGGGTACATAGATGATGGTGTAGGCGAACTTCATGGTTGGCGGTCCTTGTCGATGGCGGGCATTCATGATCGACAGACCGTGGCCGGGTGACAAGAGCACAGTCGCGTCGTCGGCAAATAATTGCTCATGGGCCAGGGCCGGTAACAGGAGCCTGCCACCACCGACATAGACGCCGCCCCGTTGCCTTTCTAAACTGCCGCTTGTCTTGGGGAGAGGGGCAGGCGCCGATGAATCGCAATGAATTACGCAAGGCCGACATCAACCTGATGGTGGTCTTCGAAGCACTGATGCTCGAGCGCAACGTGACGCGAGTGGCCGAGAAGCTGTTCCTCGGCCAGCCGACCATCAGTTCGGCCCTCAACCGGTTGCGTACCTTGTTCAATGACCCGCTGTTTATTCGTGTCGGCCACCGCATGGAACCCACGGCGCGCGCCGAAGAAATCATCCAGCACTTGTCTCCGGCTCTGGACTCGTTATCGTCGGCCCTGAGCCTGACCCATGATTTCGACCCGTCCATCAGCACCATGACCTTTCGCATCGGCCTGTCCGATGATGTCGAGTTCGGCCTGTTGCCGCCGCTGCTGCGCGCCTTGCGCCAGGAGGCGCCGCAGGTGGTGTTCGTGGTTCAGCATGTGGATTACTGGCGCATTCCCGACCTGCTGGCCTCCGGCGATATCACCGTGGGCATCACCCAGACCCGCGGCCTGCCGGCGAATGCCAAGCGCAAGTTGTTGCGCCATATCCGCCCACGCCTGCTGCGCGCCGATGTATCGGACACACCGCTGACCCTCGATGAATATTGCGCACGCCCCCACGTGCTGGTCTCCCACACCGCCAATGTGTCAGGGTTTGCCGATGAGTGGCTGGCGGAAATCGGTCGCAAGCGCCAGGTGGTGCTGTCGGTGCCGCAGTACAGCGCGTTGCCCGCATTGCTGGCCGGTACCGACCTGATCGCCAGCCTGCCGGACTACACCGCCGAAGCCATGGCGGTGTCGGGCAACCTGTTCTGTGAGCCGTTTCCGTTCGAGACGCCGACCTTGGATTTGTCCATGGTCTGGCTCAGCCACGTGGACACCGACCCCGCAGAGCGCTGGGTGCGGTCGCGGCTGGAGGCGTTTATGAGTGATCGAAAGCTGGGGGCCAAGGCGTGATGCTTTTTCCGTGCTATACGTAGAAGTCTTCCTACTCATGCTTTGGAGCCGTCCCATGCCACACCTGCACTTGGAATACACCGCCAACCTGACGCAACTGGACACAGACAAGGCCCTGTTGCGCTTGAACCATGCGCTGGTGGCCTCCGGTCAGTTCGCGGCCGAGTTCGATATCAAAAGCCGTGCAATGAAGGTCGAGAGCTTTCGCGTGGGCACCGGCATGAACGAGCGTGGCTTCGTGGCGGTGCGTTTGGCGTTGCTCAGCGGGCGTTCGCCGCAGGTCAAGAAGCAGCTGTCTGAAAGCCTCCTGGCGGTATTGCAGGACCTCGGTCCCTGGCCAGAAGGCGTGCCGGTGCAGTTGAGCGTTGAACTGCGCGATATGGACCGCGACACCTACAGCAAAGTCGCCATCGGCTAAGGCTTAGAGCAAACCCTGGTCGGCGCACACCTTCACCACCTGCTCACGAAACCAGGCATTGGCACTGTCCTGCTCACTGGTTTCATCCCACTGCATCTCCAGGGTGAACCCCGGCAGGCCGTTAGGCGCCTCGCAGTGACCGAACACCGTCGCCGGCGCCAATAGCTTTTGTATACGGCGCGGCAAGGTGACGATGAAATCGCTGCCGGTGACCATCTTCAGTGCGGCGCTGTAGCTGTTGGCACGGGCGATCACCTGACGTTTATGGGCCTGGCGTGCCAGCCAGCCGTCGATCATGTTGGTATCGGAGACCCACGGCGTGGGGAACACATGGCGCCGCTCGACGAACGCTTGCAGGCTGAATGCCGGCTCCCGTGGCGCCGAGCGCTTGTCGAACACGCACACCAGGTCGTCTTCCAGCAGCATCTGGGTCTTGAGATCTTTGTGCAGGCGATGAAAGTGCGGGCCGAAGCAAATCACCAGGTCCAGGCGACCTTCGCGCAGGGCGTCGGCGGGGATGTCGGTTTCCAGCTTGTGTACGTTGACGATCACGGGCAGGTCGGCGCGGTCGAAGTTTTTCAACAGGCGCGGCAGGATCAGTTGCTCGAAATATTCCGGCGCACACACATTGAACGTCACGGCCTGCCGGGTCGGGTCGAAGGCTTGGCCACCGGCGTGGCACAGGTTGATACTTTCGAGGATTTTCTGCACATGGCCGTACATGATGTTGGCCTTATACGTAGGACGCATGCCCGCCCGCGTGTTGATAAACAGCTCGTCTTCAAAACTGGTGCGCAGCTTCTTCAGGCTATAGCTCACGGTGGACTGGCTGACGAACAGCGTTTCGGACACCTCGGTAACGCTGCTCTGGTCGTAGACGGCGATGAACACCATCAAGTCCTGCATATCGAGCTTTCTGAGCAAGTTGCTGTTTAGCATCGGTTCCGTCCGTATACGCCGTTGTACCGAACTCAGTACAAGGCAGCGCAAAAGCTTAACGGAACGGACGTGCCAATAGAAAGCGCTGTAGGGTGTTTCTATGTTTGGCGTGGGACAAATACTGTTCGCAACACGACTTCAGCGGATATGTCGGGCGTAATACCTGGGGTCGAAGCGCGTGACGATCAACAGCATCAGCGCCACCACCGCTGTCAGCGCCCACCAGGCCCATTCGAAGCTGCCCAAGTGGTCGCGGAGCATTCCCGCGAGCAGCGGCGACACACCGGCAATCACGTAGCCGATGCCTTGCACAAACGCGGTCAGGCCGCCGGCGCGGCGTGGGTTCTCGAGGTGATCGAGGGCGAGGATAAGGCTCATCGGGAACAGCCCGCCAATGCCCAGGCCCAGCAGGCACGGCCATAGCAGGCTCAACGACTGGGGCATAAGGACCACGCCGCAGAAACCGAGGATGATCAGCACCAGCAACACCGCGACCACCCCGCGTTTATCCTCGCGGCGATTGGCGATGGCCGGTGTGACCAGGCCGGATACGACCTCCATGGCGGTCAGGAACCCCAGCAGCAGGCCGGCGTTCTGCTCGCTCCAGCCTTGTTCCACGTAGTACGGCGCCAGCCAGGCGAGGACACAGGTGTAGGAGGCCGTTCCGAGGCCAAAGAAGATCGCCAGCAACCAGGCGCGGCCGTTGCCGAAAAACCGCTCCCGCGCAGCGCCGCCGGCATCAGGTAACGGCGGCGAAACCGAACGCTGCGCAGACCAGGCCGCCAGTGCCAGCACCGCCAGCATCGCCCAGATGGCCAGGCCGATGCGCCAGCTGCCGGTATGCACTTGCACAAAAGGGGACAACGAAGCAGCAAGCGCCGCGCCGCCCATGATGGCGGTGACGTACAGGCCCATGAACAGAGAAACATCAGCGCTGAAGCGCGACTTGATCAGCGCCGGCATCAACGCCTGGATCATGGCGATACCCACCCCTGCCGCGATGGCGCTGGCGATCAGTTCCCATGCCGAGTCGAGGAACCACCGTGACAGCGTCGCCACGCCAATCACCAGCAGCGACAGCACAATGCAGCGGTGCTCGCCAAAACGCTTGCCCAGGCCCATGCCGAAAAACATCGCCAGGCCCATGGTCATGACCGGCAGCATGGTCAGCAATGCCGCGCCGCTGAAACTCAACGGTACATCGCCGCGAATCGACGATAGCAACGGCCCCACGGCCGCCATCGACGGGCGCAGGTTCAAGGCGACCAGCACCACGCTGATCATCAGCCAAACGGCGGTGGCAGGTTTTGCGTGAACGTTTTCCATGGGCGGGCCTTGAATAGACAGGCGCGCATCAGGCCACGCAGGGCGCAAGGGGGGCAAATGAGAAAGTCGCAGGGGCTATTTAAAAAATGCGTACGCCGCCCATCCCCCAAGCCCTAATGCCCGATCAGTTAAGCGAACGCAACGCTTAAAGCAACGAAGATCAAATGTGGGAGCGGGCTTGCTCGCGAAGACATCAGCCCAACAAACATTGATTTTGACTGACCCACCGCTTTCGCGAGCAAGCCCGCTCCCACAGGTCTGACCGCGTTGTCTCAGTAGCCGACGGTGAAGCGCTGGCGTGAGTGCTTCGGTGTTTCCACTTCATCGATCATGGCGATGGCATAGTCGGCAAAGCTGATTGAGCTGGTACCGTCACTGCTCATCAGCAAATCGTCCTGGCCCAGGCGAAATTTACCGGTGCGTTCGGTGCCATCGAACAACGCCGATGGCGACAGGAAGGTCCAATCCAGCTGCTGTTCCTGGCGCAACCTGTCCAGGAACATCGCGCCTGCGCCGGCCTCTGCTTTGTATTCCTCAGGGAAACCTGCGCTATCGATCACCCGCCCACCACCTGGCAGCAACAGTGAACCTGCGCCGCCCACCACCAGCAAGCGTTTAACCCCGGCGTTTTTCACCGGGCCGATCACGGCGTCGGCGGGCAGGGTGGCGAAGTGAGCGGCACTGATCACGACATCGCTGCCGCTGATCGCCTGTTGCAGGGCATCGGCATCCAGTGCGTCCACCGGTTTGACGGTGACGCCCGGGCGCGCCGCCAGCTTGTCGGTATTGCGTGCAATGGCCACCACGCTATGCCCACGCCGCAACGCCTCTTCCAGCAATTGGCTACCCGCGCGGCCGGTAGCTCCAATGATTGCGATCTTGCTCATGATCTTCTCCAGTACGGTTCAGGTGTGAACGGTTTCACCACTTCATTTCGCCCTTGGCAACTTTTGCGCTCAGGTCCAGCGAGCTCTCGTCAGCCAGGGTGGGGTAACGCTTTTTCATGGCCGCGATCAGGGCGGTGGAATCCTTGGCCTTGGCGGTCTCGGCGTCGAACGCCTTGATGTAGTCGGCGGTAAATGTCACCGAAGCCAGGGACGGTGTGCCCAGGTAGTGACCGGGAATCACGGTGCGCGGCTTCAGGTCTTCAATACGTTGCAGGGTCGCCAGCCAGTCTTTGTGAGACTGCGCCGACTGGGTGTCGGCCATCCACAAGTGGATGTTTTCAGCGACGACCACGCCCCCCACCACGGCCTTGATCGAAGGGATCCACACAACGCTGCGATCCGGCTGCGCGCCGTCCAGGCCGATCACTTCCAGGGTTTGCCCTTCAAGGGTCAGGCTGTGGCCTTGCAGCACCTGCGGCACGACGGTTCTGGCGGGTTTGTCTGCGCCCATTTTCGGGCCCCAGAACGCAAGTTTGCCGGCCACCGTGGCGTGGATATGGTCGACCACCGGTTGCGGCGCCACCACCTTGGCGTCGGGGAACGCGGCGGTCAGGGTATCGAGGCCGAAGTAGTAGTCCGGGTCACCGTGGCTGATGTAGATGGTGGTCAGGTGCTTGCCGCTGGCGCGGATCTTCTGCACCAGTTGTTCAGCCTGGCCCTTGCCGAATTGCGCGTCCACCAGGATCGCGTCCTTGGCGCCGCTGACCAGCACCGAGCTGACCGGGAAAATCGCTGCCTCACCAGGGTTGTAGACATCAAGGGTCAGGTCCGCCGCCACGGCATGGACGGTGAAGACCAGTGTGGCGGTTGCCAGGGTCAGGCGCTTGAGGGTTGAAAACATCGGGCAGCTCCAGCAATCGATTCATTAGGATGCACAGAGCTTAGTTGCACCAAACGAGACTAAAAATGCGATGCTGGAACATAGTTTGTTTCTGAAATCGGGCAAATCATGGATCGTCTTCAAGCAATGCGCGTGTTTGTCACCGTGGTGGACCTGGGCAGCCAGTCCGCCGCAGCCGACCATTTGGAGTTGTCGCGCCCAGTGGTCTCGCGCTACCTGGCCGAATTGGAAGACTGGGTTGGCGCGCGCCTGCTGCACCGCACCACGCGCAAGCTCAGCCTCACGGCCGCCGGCAGCGAAACCTTGCCGCGTTGCCGGCAATTGCTGGAGTTGTGCGGTGACATGCAAGCCGCCGTCCGCGAGCCCGATGACGCACCCCGTGGCCTGTTGCGCCTGAGTGTGAGTACGTCGTTCGGCCAGGCGCAGTTGGCCGACGCCATCGCCGAGTACGTCAAGCGCTACCCGCTGGTCACGGTCGACCTGCAAATGCTCGACCGCACTGTCAACCTGGTGGACGAGCGCATCGACCTGGCCATCCGCACCAGCAACGATCTTGACCCCAACCTGATCGCCCGGCGCCTTACCGTGTGCCGTTCGGTAGTGTGCGCCACGCCGGCCTATCTGCTGGAGCATCCGGCCCCCGGCAAAGTCGAAGACCTGGCCCGGCACAATTGCCTGACTCACTCGTACTTCGGCAAAAGCCTGTGGCATTTCGAGGAAAACGGCGAGCAGGTCTCGGTGCCGGTGCACGGCAATATCACCGCCAACGAGGCCAGCACGTTACTGCACCTGACGCTGGCCGGAGCCGGGGTGGCGATGCTGCCCAGTTACCAGGCCGGCGATCACATTCGCCGTGGTGAACTGGTGCGCCTGCTGCCCCAGGCCGAACCCCGGCAGATGAACATCTACGCCGTGTACGCCTCGCGCAAACACATGCCGTCGGCGCTGCGCAGCCTGCTGGATTTCCTGGTGCTGAGGTTTCCCGAAGCGCCGGCATGGGACGTGGGGTTGCAGGGCGACATCAGCCAGTTGAATGTCTCCCGATAATGGCAACTCGCCCTGGCTGGCCTATGCTGTAAACAGCACCGAGTAGATCCGTCCAGAGGTCTGTGCCATGAGCATTAAAACCAGAAAGTACCTGATGATTTTCAGCCTCTGCGCCTTGGCCAGCGCACTGTATGGGACTGCCGCCTACCGCGTGGAGCAGACCCGAATGCAGCCGACCTTTGCGATCAGCTGCCATCAGGATCAATGCGTGCCCCACTCCGGCAGTTTCAGCGCACTCAGGTAGGCTGTTCAGCCTTGAGTTGTTCTCGAAACGCCTTGGGTGAGAACCCGACCCGTCGGCGGAACAGCCGCGAGAAGTTGGTCGGGTCGGAAAAACCCAACACCTCCGACATTTCATTGATCGTCATGCTGGTATAGGTCAGCAGGCGCTTGGCCTCGAGCAATTGGCGGTCATGCATGATCTGCAACGCCGGCTGGCCGCCCAGTTCCCGACACGTGCCATTGAGGTGCGAGACCGAGATACCCAGCTTGTGGGCCAGCTCTTCGATCTTCGGATGCTCGCGGTAGTGCTGCTCGACCAGTTGCGTAAAGCGCCGGAAATACTCGCGCCCTCGCGGCATGCGCGGGTGCCGGCGCTGGATGGCCTGGCGGCTGATCCACACCAGCAGCACGCTGACCAGGGCATGCATCATCATGTCCCGGGCCGGTTGTTCATCGGCGTATTCGACCTGCAGGCGTGCGAACAGGCTGTTGAGATAGTCACTGTCCTTGCCCGCCGGATAACTGCCCAGAGCCTGCAGGCCGTCTACCGTTGCGCCCAACTGCGCCTGCAGATGGCTGACCAGCGGCGCCGCCAGGGTGACGACGTAACCTTCGACATCCTGCGCAAAGCGAAACCCATGCACACACAGCGGCGGCAGCACCTGCAGGGTGGCTTCGCTGAGTGTGGTGCGTCTGCCTTCGATTTCCAACTGGGCCTCCCCCTTGTGGACGTACAGCAACTGGCACAGATCCGCGTGCCGGTGGGGCTGGATTTCCCACTGGTATTCCCGGCTGCGCCGAGAAATGGTTTCGCAGTGCAACAAATCGGGCGTCGGCCATTGTTGGCTTTCCCCGTAAAGCTTGAAGACCGGAATCGCGGTTTTGGTCATGGTTTTAATCCGATACTCAGAATAGTCGTTCGGTAATCGCCCCAATTGGCAGAAAGTGCAGGCTTTGTCGCAGTTTTCACCTTCTTATGCTGCTCACTCAAGTGAAAAATGTCAGCAACAAAACCAATGACAACTCTTTCACCCAATACGTTCGGGTGGAACCTGCGGGCGATAACAATAATGAAAACCCTGAAAACCCAAGTCGCCATTATCGGCGCCGGTCCCTCCGGACTGTTACTCGGCCAACTGCTGCACAATGCCGGTATCCAGACCCTGATCCTGGAGCGCCAGAGCGCCGACTACGTGCAAGGTCGCATCCGCGCCGGCGTGTTGGAACAGGGCATGGTCGACCTGCTGCGCCAGGCCGGCGTGCACCAGCGCATGGATGCCGAAGGCCTGGTGCATGACGGCTTCGAACTGGCGCTCAATGGCCAGCTCACCCACATTGACCTCAAAACGCTCACCGGCGGCCAGTCGGTGATGATCTACGGCCAGACCGAGGTCACCCGCGACCTGATGGCCGCACGTGCCGCCGCCGGCGCCGTCACCCTTTACGAAGCGCGTGATGTGCAGCCCCATGACCTGAAAAGTGATCGGCCGTGGCTGACCTTCGAGCATCAGGGCCAAGCGTTTCGCCTGGAATGCGACTACATCGCCGGGTGCGATGGCTTCCACGGCGTGGCCCGCCAGTCGATCCCGGCTGAATCCCAGGAGGTGTTCGAACGGGTCTATCCCTTCGGCTGGCTGGGCATTCTCGCCGACACGCCGCCAGTGCACGACGAGCTGGTGTATGCCAAGCACCCGCGTGGCTTTGCCCTGTGCAGCATGCGTTCGTCGACTCGCAGCCGTTATTACCTGCAGGTACCGGCTGAAGAACCCCTGCACGAATGGTCGGACGAGCGTTTCTGGGCCGAACTCAAGACCCGCCTGCCCAGCGAATTGGCCGAACAGTTGGTCACCGGCCCGTCGATCGAAAAAAGCATCGCGCCGTTGCGCAGCTTTGTGGTGGAGCCGATGCAGTACGGCCGCCTGTTCCTGCTCGGGGACGCCGCGCATATCGTGCCGCCTACCGGGGCCAAGGGCTTGAACCTGGCGGCCAGCGATGTGAGCACCCTGTTTCGGATTTTGCTCAAGGTCTATGGCGAGGGGCGGGTGGACTTGCTGGAGCGCTATTCAGCGATCTGCCTGCGACGGGTGTGGAAGGCCGAGCGGTTTTCCTGGTGGATGACCTCGATGCTGCATCAGTTCCCCGAGGCCGACGGCTTCAGCCAGCGCATCGCCCAGAGCGAGTTGGAGTACTTCGTGAACTCCGAAGCCGGCCGTAGAACCATCGCGGAAAATTACGTCGGACTTCCTTACGAAGCTATTGAGTAGCCTGCTATCGTACTGAGCCATTCCCGCGGTCCACCTTTTACCGCGGGCCTTGCTCGAAGGTTCTGCCGTGACTCACCTCAACCCGCCCGCTGCGCCGATGCCCGCTGTGCGCAGCATCCTCGTCTCTCTGATGATGGCCATTTTCCTGGGCGCCCTGGACCAGACCATCGTCGCCGTGTCCATGCCGGCGATTTCCGCGCGGTTCCACGACGTCAACCTGCTGGCCTGGGTGATCTCCGGCTACATGGTAGCGATGACGGTCGTGGTGCCGATCTACGGCAAGCTCGGCGACCTGTTCGGGCGGCGGCCAATGATGCTGATCGGCATGGGGGTGTTCACCCTGGCGTCGCTGTTCTGCGGCATGGCGTACAGCATGGAGCAACTGGTGCTGGCGCGCGTGCTGCAGGGTATCGGGGCCGGCGGGATGATCTCGGTCAGCCAGGCGATCATCGGCGATATCATCCCGCCCCGTGAACGTGGGCGCTATCAGGGCTATTTCAGCAGCATGTACGCGGTGGCCAGCGTGGCCGGGCCGGTGCTGGGCGGCTACATGACCGAATACCTGTCGTGGCGCTGGGTGTTCCTGATCAACCTTCCGTTGGGTGCCGGCGCCTGGTACGTGGCCCATCGCACGTTGGTGGGGCTGCCGACGCCCCAGCGCAAGCCGATCATCGATTACCTCGGCACGGTGCTGATGATCATCGGCCTGACCGCCTTGCTCCTGGGCATCACCGAAATCGGCCAGGGCCATCATTGGCGTGACCGCCAAGTGCTGGGCTTGCTGGCCTGTGCCCTGGTGGCGTTGACGGTGTTTGTGTGGCACGAACGCCGTGCGCGGGAACCCTTGCTGCCGATGCACCTGTTCGCCAATCGCAGCGCGGTGCTGTGCTGGTGCACGATTTTTTTCACCAGCTTCCAGGCGATTTCCTTGACGGTGCTGATGCCTCTGCGCTTTCAGACAGTGACCGGAGGCGGTGCAGACAGCGCCGCCTTGCACTTGCTGCCCCTGGCGATGGGACTGCCGATTGGCGCGTATACCGCCGGGCGCATGACCTCGGTGACCGGGCGTTATAAACCGCTGATCCTCGGCGGTGCGCTGTTGAGCCCTTTGGCGATCCTGGGCATGGCTTTCAGTGCGCCCCAGGACGTGCTGCTCACGGCCATCTTCATGCTGCTGTGCGGGATTGCCGCCGGCATGCAATTCCCCACCTCCCTGGTGGGTTCGCAAAACTCGGTGGAGCAACGCGACATCGGCGTGGCGACCAGCACCACCAACCTGTTCCGTTCCCTGGGCGGCGCGGTGGGGGTGGCGTGCATGTCGGCACTGTTGCTGGCGTTGTTGCAGGATTCCAGTTTCGCCCACTTGGCCAGCGGTGCGGGGGTGGCCGAGGGAGGTTCCGGCAACGTGCTGCTCGATGGCCTGAACGCCGCGCCAGGCGCCGCGCAGGAAGCCTTGCGCGCGGAGTTGGCGGTGACGTTCCGGCACTTGTTGATGATCAGCGCGGCGGTATCGCTGCTCGGGTTGGCGGCGGCGATAGCGATGCCCAATCGAGTGCTGCGTGGCCGCGAAGACAAGGTTGGATGACGGTAAAACTGTGGGAGGCCCACTCCCTCTTCGAGGCAGCGCTGTCGCGCAGCAAACGCGACCTCTGTGGCGAGCGGGCTTGGCGAATCGTCGCACCGCCCGCGTTGGGGGGCGAAGCGCCCCTGATGAAGACAAATGCGGTGTGTCAGGCACTCCTCAGCGCCTGGTTCTGGGGCTGCTGCGCAGCCCAACGCGGGCGGTGCGACGATTCGACGAGCCCGCTCGCCACAAAAGGGTGGTCGACTGAAATGGCTATGCAAGGCTCAAGAGTTCAGGGTGGATTTTTAACCCTTTAAAATCAGCAAGTTATTTTAAGTTTGATAAGAGGTGGCTTGCCTCCCGCATTTGATCGCATACCAAAGCCCGATCACGGGCTGTAGTAACCCACCGCCACCATGAAATGCCCGACCTTGCGCACGTAGGCATGTTTGTTCTCGACCTTGTCGGTCACCGGGTTTTTCCAGCGGTATTTGTATTCCCCCTGGTCCTGCTCCGCCATCATCTGGAGGATCGGTTCGCCCACCGGCTTGCCGTCCGGGTCCTTGATCTTGCGGAAGTCGGTGTTGATCAGCCGCAGGTTGGTGCCGTGAGCCACGTAGCGCCGGGTGTTCAAATCCACCACGAACACGTAGAGATCATCCTGCAGGAAGCCGCCGCGCAATGAATTGATGGCCTTGAGCGTGCCGGCTTCGTCCTTGAGCAATGCTTTCACCGCCTTGTTGCGCAGGGCGCGGGCCTGTTCCGGCGTGGCCCGTGGCAGGTAATAACCTACCGCGAGGATACGTTCGCCGATGCGCTGGTAGAACACATGTTTGTGTTCCACCTTTCCGTCGTTCCAGTTCTGCCAGCGGTAATCGGCCTGCTGGATGCCCTGGCCCTCGGGGGTGTTGAGCGCGTCCTTGAAGGACTGGCGCAGATCCGGCCCCAAGACCTCGTTTACGTCCCTGCCGATCAGCGCGAAAGAGGGGCCGCCACTGGCCAGCAGCACGCCTTGGGTATCGACCACGAACACATAACGGTCGTGGTCGACAAACTCACCCTGGCGGCTGAACGCGGCGAAGGCCTTGTCGCCATTGCTCTGGTAATAAGCCAGGGCTTTTTCCAGCAAAGCCTTGGCTGCCTGGGCGTCCTCATCCTGAGGCGCATCGGCGAGCACCTGGCTGCAACACAACAGCAGCAGCCAGGTGATGCGCAGCAATCCCTTCATGGCATGTTTCTCGTTCTTGTGGGTGTGAGCACAGCGTAGACGGCTATGGCTCAGGGCGCTGCCAGCCATTGATTGACGATGCCATCGTAAACGCCGGTGGCCACGCTCAGGTGCAACCATTGGTCGACATAACTCTTCCAGGCCACATCGTCGCGGGGGAGCAGGAAGGCTTTTTCGCTGTATTGCATCTGCCGTTCAGGGTTGACGGCGCACAGCCCAGGTTTGAGCTTCTGCTGGTAACGCGCTTCGCTGGCGTCGGTGATCATGACGTCGGCTTTGCCGGCCAGCAACTCGTCGAAAATCGTCACGTTGTCATGCAGGCGGATCTGCGCCTGGCCCAGGTGCGCGCGGGCGAATACTTCGTTGGTGCCGCCCGCCGGTTCGATCACCCGCACCTCGGGTTTGTTGATCTGCTCGACGGTCTGGTAGCGCTGTATATCGGCGCAGCGCACCAGCGGGATTTTGCCATCGACGCCAAGGGACTGACTGAAGAAGGCTTTTTTCTGGCGCTCCAGCGACACCGAGATTCCGCCCACGGCAATATCGCAGCGCTGGGCGAGGAAGTCCGGCATCAGGGTTTTCCAGGTGGTGGGTACCCAAGTGATTGTGGCGTTGAGGCTCTTGGCCAGGGACTCGGCCATGGCAATGTCGATGCCTTCGTAGCTGCCGTCGGCGCGCAGGGAGGTGTAGGGCTTGTAGTCGCCGGTAGTGCAAACGGCGAGCGTGCCGCGTTGCAGCACTTCGTCAAGGCGCGACGGGGAGGTGTCGGCCAGGGCGCTGGTGGCCAGGCTCGCCAGTACACACAGGGTTAAGGGCGCTTTCATGCGGTCGAGTCCTTGGGGGAGGGTGGGGAGGCATTATTTCCAGTGCGGGGCAGGGTGGCAAGGCGCGGCGAAAGTTTAGCCATGGCGTAACTGAACTCCGTAAACCCTGACTTGAACCGCCTATCCTGGCGTGTGACGCTGCGTCGATCTACATCACTGCGATTGGCCAATGGATGGTTCCTCGGACATTCACCCCGTGACATTGCCTGGCGCTTGTGCGCCGAGTCGTGCGGCGGATGTCGAGACGCTTCCGTCCGAGCTTGCCTTCTGGGCGCTCTTCCACTGCCGACACGCTCGCCCTCCCGACACCTTTCTCCTGCATTGATCTGCCTATGGATGACGCGCACCTGTGCGCATCTGCCCGGCGGCGCCCGCGCGCCTGCCTGACACAATCGTAAGAGACTCCCCCATGAGTGTTTTTGCCAGCCTGCACGAAGCCCAGTCCTTCCTTGAACAAAACCCGGACATCGAGATGTTCGAGCTGTTTATCCTCGACAACAACGGCGTGCCGCGCGGCAAGTGGTTGCACCGCGATGAACTGTTGGCGGTGTATGAAAGCGGCCGGCCGTTGCCCAGCACCATTCTTGGCCTGACCATCAATGGCGACGATGTGGAAAACTCCGGGCTGGTGTGGGAAGTGGGCGATATCGACTGCCGCGCCTACCCGATCAGCGGCAGTTTGCAGCGTATGCCATGGCGCCTGATCCCGACGGCGGCGGTGCAAGTCAGCATGCACCCCAGCGAAGGGTTGCCCGCCACCGTGGCCGACCCCCGGCACGTGCTCGCCAACGTGATCGATGGACTCAAGGCCGACGGTTACTACCCGGTGATGGCCGCGGAGCTGGAGTTTTACCTGCTGGATCAGCAGCCCGACAGCAATGGCCGGCCGCAACCGGCGCGGGATGTGGATGGCGGTCGCCCACGCTCGACCCAAGTCTACGGCCTGCGCGAGCTGGAGCAGATCGAGCCGTTCCTCGCCGACCTCTACAGCGCGTGCAAACTGCAAGGTATCCCGGCGCGCACGGCGATCTCGGAATACGCCCCAGGTCAGGTGGAAATCACCTTGGAACATCGCACCGATGCCCTGCAAGCCATGGATGAAGCGGTGCGCTACAAACGCCTGGTCAAGGGCGTGGCGCACAAACACGGCATGACCGCGTGCTTCATGGCCAAGCCGTTCGACGACCTGGCGGGCACCGGTATGCACATGCATGTGAGCCTGGCGGACGCCCAAGGCCACAACCTGTTCGCCAGCGAGGCCAGCGATGGCACGCCGCTGCTGCGCCACGCGGTGGGCGGCATGCTCAGCACCCTGCTCGACTCGCTGCTGATGTTCTGCCCCAACGCCAACTCGTATCGGCGTTTCCAAACCAACAGCTATGCGCCCCTGGCCGCCACCTGGGGCGTGGACAACCGCACCGTCAGCCTGCGCGTGCCCGGCGGTCCGGCCCATTCCCGGCATATCGAACACCGTATCTGTGGTGCCGACGCCAACCCCTACCTTGCCGCTGCCGCAATCCTCGCCGGCATCCACCGTGGCATCCGCGAACAACGCGACCCCGGCGCGCCCGTGGAAGGCAACGGCTACACCCAGGCCAAGGCGTTATTGCCCACCGACTGGCTGACCACCCTGCGCGCGCTGGAAGGTTCCCACTGGGCCCGGGAAGCGTTCGGCAGTGAGTTCCTGGGGGTGTACCTGGCGGTAAAGCGCGCTGAATATCGCCAGTTCATGGGCGAGGTGGGGGAGCAGGATTGGCGCTGGTATTTGCATCAGGCATGAGCGGATTAACGGTGGCGAGGGCTTCGACCTTTTTTCACGTTGCGCTGGTTAAGCTGCCGATCAAAGTCGTTCTCTACCGTTCCAGCCACATGAGCCCGCGATGTCGCCACAACCTCCATCCTCCATCGAGATCGAATACGCCGAACGCTGTGACCGTGAGCACGCCAGGGTCTGCGGCGACACGCGCCCGCCTGGCATGCGCCAGCGCCTGGCCTTGTGGCGCGATGCGCGGCTGGTGCGCCAGGCATTGAAGGTTGCCGGTGAGCCGGGGTTGATCCTGGACCTGGCCTGCGGGTCGGGGCGGTTCTGGCCTGTGTTGGCCGAACACATCAATCGCGTGATCCTGGCCTCGGACAACTCCCAGGCCATGCTCGACCATGCCCGCACCCACCACTCGGCGGCGCTGCTCAAACGGGTCAAAACCTTCCAGGGCTCGGCGTTTTCCATCGGCTTGTCGGCGAATGCGGTGGACTGCATTTTCTGTCTGGAATTGTTTCGCCATGTGCCCGATTCTGAAGGGCGCCTGGCCTTGTTGCGTGAGTTTCATCGGGTCAGCCGAGACACGGTGATTGTCGCCGTCAACTCGCGTATCGCCGTAGAGGACGAGTTCCGCGACGCGGGCTTCAGGGTCCTGAACCATCAGGAGTTCATTCCGGGCGCCACCCTGTGGCGGGTCTATGTACTGCGCAAGAAAGGATAACTCCAGCCTGTAGGGCTATTCTTTCTCTCCTGTAGGAGTTTTCATGATTGGCTGTGCACTGCGAATGCTCGCAAGGCCCTTTAGCGATATATACTGCGCGCCATTCTTCAAGGGAGAGCCGTGTGGCCATCGATATTCACTGGATCTGCGACAACGATAGCCTCGGCCAGCACTGCGCCGAATGGCAGCAGTTGCCATTCGTCGCCCTCGACACCGAATTCATGCGGGTCGATACCTTTTATCCCATTGCCGGGCTGATCCAGATTGGTGATGGCGTTCGCGCTTACCTGATCGACCCACTGACCATCGACAACTGGCAGCCCCTGGCCGCGTTGCTGGAAAACCCCGGCGTGATCAAAGTGGTGCATGCCTGCAGCGAAGACCTCGAGGTGTTGCTGCGCCTGACGGGCAGTTTGCCGGTGCCACTGTTCGACACTCAACTGGCCGCGGCCTACCTGAACCTTGGCTTCTCCATGGGCTACTCGCGCCTGGTGCAAGCGGTGCTCGACATCGAATTGCCCAAGGGCGAGACGCGCTCGGACTGGCTGCAGCGGCCCTTGTCCGAAACGCAGATCAGCTACGCCGCCGAAGACGCGGTGCACCTGGCCGAAGTCTATATCCGTCTGCGTCCGCGACTGACCGATGATAAATACGCCTGGGTACTGGAGGACGGCGCCGAGCTGGTGGCCAACCTGCGCCGCGAGGTCGACCCGTACGAGGTGTACCGCGACGCCAAGCTGGCGTGGAAACTGTCCCGCGCCCAGCTCGCGGTGCTGCGTGAATTATGCGCCTGGCGCGAGCAGCAAGCCCGCGCCCGTGACTTGCCGCGCAACCGCATCGTGCGCGAGCACTCGCTGTGGCCCCTGGCCAAATCCCAGCCGGACAACCTCGCCGCCCTGGGCAAGATCGAAGACATGCACCCGCGCACCGTGCGTCAGGACGGCCAGTTCCTGCTGGACCTGATCAAACGTGCGGCCAGCGTGCCCATGGACCAATGGCCGCCCGCCGTGGCCGAGCCGCTGCCGGTGGACGCCGCTGTGCTGATCAAGCAGCTGCGCGCCCTGGGCCAGACGTTCGCCGAGCGCCTGGACATGGCGCCGGAACTGATGCTGCGCAAGAAAACCCTCGAAGCCCTGGTTAAAAGTGGCTACCCCGATGGGCCTTACCAATTGCCAGACTCGTTGCGTGGCTGGCGCCGCGAGTTGATGGGCCAGGCACTGCTCGACAGCCTGGCCACTGCCGGAGAACAGCCGTGAAACATATTTGCTCCATTTATCGCAGCTTGAAAAAGATGGCATGTACCTCTACGTGCTCAAGAGCGACGCCCTGGAGCGCGTGCCGGAGCCCTTGATGGCTGCCTTCGGCAAGCCGCACCACGCGTTCGACATGGTGCTGACACCGGAGCGCAAGCTGTCGCGCGAAGACATCATCGTCGTGCTGGAAAACCTCGACAAGCAGGGCTACCACCTGCAAATGCCGCCGGCCGAGGACGAGTACATCGAACACTTGCCCGAAGAGCTGCTGCGCCGCAACGACCCCATGTGATCGGTCCTTGCCCCGTGCAGGGCTCCTGCTTCAATGAAATCGTATAAGTGGGCGGTGGCCGTAAGGATGCGGGCGGCCGTCTGCACTGTTTTTGAAAGGTTTGAACCATGCGTGTTCTGATTGCTGAACAGGATCACCCGCTCTACGCCCAATTGCTCAAAGAAGCCGCCCCGGACCTTGAAGTACTGACCAGCGGCGACTCGGCCGAACTGTCACGCCTGGCCGCCGATTGCCCGGTATGGCTAGGCCAACCGGACCTGTTGGCCACCCTGTTGCGCCAGGGCCATAAACCGCAATGGCTGCAATCGACCTGGGCGGGTATTACCCCGCTGTTGGCCGAAGGCTTGCCGCGCGACTATCGCCTGACCCGCGCCGTGGGGATTTATGGCCAGGTCATGGCGGAGTTTGTCCTCGCCTACATGCTCGGCCATGAACGCGAAGTGCTGGCGCGGTTGGTCAGCCAGGTCGAGCGTAAATGGGACAACCGCACCGGCCAGAGCCTGGCGGGGCGCAAGGTGTTGATCGTCGGCACTGGCGATATCGGCCAGAGCGTCGCGCAGTTCCTGGTGCCGTTCGGTGTCACGTTGTACGGCATTGCCAGCACTGCCCGCGAGCAGGCGCCGTTTGTCGAAGTGGCCGGGCTGGATCAATTGGGTCGGCTGGTGGGCGAGGTGGACTACGTGATCAACCTGTTGCCCAACACGCCGAATACCCATGACCTTTACGACGCGGCGCTGTTCAAGCAATTCAAGCCCACCGCCTTGTTTATCAACGTCGGGCGCGGCGTGGCAGTGGTGGATGCCGATCTGGTCGGGGCCTTGAAAGAAGGGCACCTGGCTGGCGCGGTCATCGACGTGTGCCGCCAGGAGCCACTGCCGCAGCGTCATCCGTTCTGGACGGCCTGGGGCCTGCTGTTGACGGGGCACAGTTCGGCGCCGACTTCGCCGTCGATGATGGTGCAATTGTTTGTGCAAAACCTGCGCGCCTATCAAGCCAGGCACGCCTTGCGCGGCGAAGTGAGCTTCGAGCGCGGTTACTGACGGCAGCGCCCGGCAACCGGGCGCGTTCGTTCGCAATGTCATGTACACAAAGCCTCACATTCAAGTTGGAACCGCCTTCCCCGGTCGCTCCACCCAATGACCGCAGAGCGCGCCAGGTGGCGCGCTCTGAAGGACATCTACTTGACTAAGGACAGGCAACATCATGACTACCCTCATTCCGCCCGCCATCCGCACGCGCCCCATGGCGCTTCCTAATACACCCGCCGCCCTTGCTGAAAAGCCCGAATCGGTTGCCAATACATCCGTTCCCCAGCCTTCATCGGCCTTGAAAACGGCCTTGGGCGACCACTGCAACCGACGAAACCTGGCCGACAGGCTCCAAAGCCTCATTCAGACGCTGCCCGCACAGGTACGTGCCGATGCGTCGCTGTCCCTGCCCAAGGCCAGGGAGCAGATGGAAACGGCGCTGGCCTCGCGCCTGAAAAGCACCCTGATGTACGTGTGCGAAGACTCTTCCTACCCCACGCAACCGCCCTTGGCTGCCAACCGCTTTATCAGCCTTGAGGCGTATCTGCTTGGCTGCGGCATGACGCTGCCGAGTACCCTGGAAGCGTTGGTCGAGCTCAAGGATTCGGTGCTCAGGCAAGCGCAGGTTCACCCCCTGGGCAATTTCAGTGGCGCGCTGTCCTGGCCGCTGGCGATGCCCAGCCAGGACCAGGACAGCCTCGTCAGCTTTTTGCGCAGCAGCACCAGCAAGCTGCCAGGCCTGCCGTTGCCCGAGGGCGGTAAAGGCACGCTCGGCTACCTGCTCAGCGGCAGCTCGGTGTCAGATGCCGACCTCGAAAAACCGGTTGTCGCGCTGGAGAAATTACTCGCCTCACCCAAGGCCCAGGCCTTGGGCCGCGCCCTCCAGACCCGGCTGGGCGGGGCGCCGACCCCCGGCGCTGGCGACGACTATGTGATGACCGCCCTGCATCTGGGCCTGGACCCGCAATCCCAGGTGGCCCCCACGCGCAATAGCGTTGCAGGGTTTGACCTGGCGCACAGCCAATTCTGGGGGCAACCGGCTTCGGCGGTGATGGAGGGCCTGGGCAAGCACTTGCTTGAACAAGGCCGGGTCAGCGCGCGAACCGCCAGGCTGGGCGCTTATCTGCTGCTGGCCAGGACGGCGCCTGAGTATCTGGTCAAAGACATCCCCGCCAGCGTGACCTACGGCAGCGTGATGTGGGCCCAACTGGCGATGGCAGTGGCCAGGATCGAAGCGCACACCCCCGGTCGCACGCTCTCCATGGGCTATGCCGAGATCTTGCTGAGCGCCGAGCAGCTCAAGACCGACCCGGCCCTCGGCCAGGCAATCGACTATGACGCACTCAGGGATTGGGGCGTCGTCAACGGTTTTCTGGGCAGTGCTGTCGAGGCGCCATCGGCGAATGATATGGAGCGCGTGCGGGCCGCGTATAACCACCAGCTCAGTGCGCTGAAAACCACCAGCACCTTGCTGCAAACGGCCATTCCCAGCCGCAGGACCTTGGCACTTGCCCAGCTTGCGGCGGCGTTTCCTGAGCTGGACCCCAGCCTGTTCGAGGTAAGGAGTATCCAGAAGGCCAGGCTCAAGAAGGGACGACCCGGTCTCCATCCCGGCTTGCGTTCGATGCTGGATATCGTCATGGAAGGCGGCAAGCTGGGGGCTGAAGAGCATTGGATCAGCAACGATAAACGCCTGCCCATCACGACGTTCTGCGCGCTCTACGAGCAGGGCAAGCTGGGCGTGGCCACGTCGTTCAAGACCGCCTATGACAAGGCTATCCGCGCTCAGGAAGAGGGGCACCAGGGCAAGGTCAGGCAGTTGATCGCCACATTGCCGCTGGAAGACCGCAAAAACCTGGAGTTCGGCAAGCTGGAATTCTTCCATACCAACCAGTACAAAATAGCCGGGGATTTATTCACCCCGCCGACCCTTCACGTCAGGGGCCATACCCTGGAGGTGAAGACGACGCGCAACGGGCAGGTCAACCTCTACACCATCGACACGCGACGCGGCACCATCGAGAAGGAAAATTTCCTGCTACGCCGCCGCACAGCGCCTTACACCGCCAGCAAGATGGAGGAACGCGAGGCCAATATCCTGGCCAAAACTGTGCTGTTCGAGCCCGAGGTTGGACTGGCTCAGCGCTTTCTGGAACAACCGGAGGGGACGGTGCTGCCTGACAGCTTCAACTCCTCGCGCAGCCAGTCGATCGCCGACATGTTCGTGAAGTCGCTGGACCTGAAGAACGACGACCTGTTGAAAGAGGCCCGAGGCACCACCTCCTATGATCAGGACAGCGCCAGGAACGAGGCGATTTCCCAGTTCTTTCTGAACCTCATCCCTTTGCGCTCGGCCATCGTCAATTTTAAAAAGGGCAATGTTGGCCAGGGCGTGTTCGACCTGGCCGTGGATGCCGTCGGCCTGATCACCCTGGGGGTGGGCAAGGCGGCCCACGCCGGCAAGGTGCTGGGCGCCGCGCTGTCGACGGCGCGCCAGGCAGCTAAAGCGGCGAGGTTTGTCGGCGCAGCCTTGGTCGAGGCCTTCAATCCCCTGAGCGGCCTGGGCGATTTGCTGGTGGGTGGCGGCAGACTGGCGCTGAGCGGCGGACGTTATGCTGCAGCGAAAGTGACACGGCAGCTCAACCAGCTTCGCGGTACGGCGGGTAGTTACGACCTGCTCAAGGCCGCCAGCAAGCAGCATGGCGAGGCCGCAACGGGGACCTTCAAGGTGGCGGGGGAGCCCGTTGAAGGTGGCGCCGTGCTGCACAGCGGCCAATGGTATGCCGTGGATACGCAGACCATGCGCCTCTATGGACGCCCGATCGACGACTTCGTGCCTGGTGCCCGTGCGGTGGATGGCGAGTTGACTCACGTGCCGGCAGCCGCAGAGGTAGTTGAACCCGTGACGGTCAAAGCAGACCTCGGGCCTGAGATTGGCGGAGGCGCGGAGGGGACCATTTATGAAAGCCTTGACGGGAAAAGCGTCTACAAGGACTTCGGACCGACCCTGAGGACGAGCGCCGACGGTCGCAAGGATATGGAGGTGGTCAACCTGAACAAATACTACGGTGAGGGCTTTGCCCAACTGATCATTGAAGACGGTCGTAAGTATATAAAAATGGGCAAGATCGACGGCGTGGACCTGAGCAAGATCGAAAAGGGCAGCTTGCCGCCCTCGGTGCGCTCATTACTGGATGATGCTCTGGCGGAGATGGAGGCCAAGGACATCTACCACAATGACCTGCAACTGAAAAACTTCATGTACTCCAAGAGAGACAACAAGGTCTACCCCGTCGACATGAACGGCGTGCCCGGTGAATTCATGGGGCCGGGAATCATCGATGTCTATGAGAGCCACGCCAACCAATTGCGCAGAAGCTTCAATGCGCTTATCGCCCGCGAACCTTGACGGCAGGGTGGTACGGGCGTCAATTCGGCAGCTCAGAGCTGCTGCGCGCCCGCTAGACTGACAAGTCTTGTAACGTCGTCAGTCGTAAGCGCTTGGCCCCAAGGGGCTTGGGCACTAGACTGGCGGCCTTTTCACCTACCGATACTGATGTAGAGCCATGGCCGCTAAAGTCGAACCTTTCTGGATACGCAAAACCCTTGAACAGCTCGACCAGGAGGAGTGGGAATCGCTGTGCGACGGTTGTGGCCTGTGCTGCCTGCAAAAACTTGAGGATGAAGAGGACAACAGCGTCTATTACACGCGGATTGCCTGCAAACTCCTCGATCTGAAAACCTGCCAGTGCACCGATTACCCCAACCGCCGTGCCTCGGTGCCTGACTGTATCCAGCTCACCCCAGGCCAGGCCGATCAGTTCAAATGGCTGCCGCCGACCTGCGGCTACCGTTTGGTCAGCGAGCGCAAAGACTTGCCATTGTGGCACCACCTGGTCTGCGGCGACCGCGATGCCGTGCACCACGAACGCATTTCCCAGTCCGGGCGCATGCTCAGCGAAGGCAGCGTGCCCGAGGACGACTGGGAGGATTACCTGATCTTCCGCGCCGGCTGAACAAGGAGTGTGTATGAGGGGGCGAACACAGCTGGCGGCAGGCCTGGTGCTACTGACGCTGAGCATGCCGGCGTGGTGCGCGAAGAAAGTCGACCTGGATTATCACGTCAAGCTGTTGCCCCAGAGCGACCAGGCGCAAGTGCGCGTGAGCCTCTCGCAGGGCTCGGCGGTGCGCAGCCTGGACTTCGACCTGGGCCGCGACGGTGACTACAGCGATTTCCAGGCCGATGGCCAGTGGACGGTCAGCGGTCAACGTGGCCACTGGCACCCCAGTGCCGCCAAGGCCAGCCTCACCTACCGCGTACGCCTCGCCCATGCGCGTAAGCCTGGCGTCTATGAAGCGCGAATGACCCCGAGTTGGGCGCTGTTTCGTGGCGAAGACCTGGTGCCGACCGCGCGGCTCGACCAACAAGACGGCGTTGAGCTGGTCGCGCGGCTGGTGTTCGAACTGCCGGCGGGCTGGAAGAGCGTGGAAACCGCCTGGCCGCGCATTGGCAAGCACACATTCCGCATCGACAACGTTTCCCGGTTGTTCGACCGGCCTACCGGCTGGATGCTCGCCGGCAACCTGGGCAGCCGCCGCGTGCGCCTGGGCGAGACTGAAGTCACCGTCGCCTCGCCCAAGGGCCAGGCCATGCGCCGCATGGATGTGCTGACCCTGCTGACTTTCATCTGGCCCCAGGTGGAAGCGGCGTTCCCGCGCCATCCGGCCAAGCTGTTGGTGGTGGGCGCCAGCGACCCGATGCGCCGTGGTGCGTTCTCGTCGCGTGATTCGATCTACCTCAACAGCCGCACGCCGCTGGTCAGCGAGAGCGGCAGCAGCCCGCTGATCCGCGAAGTCGTGCAGGCGATTGGCCGGTTCAACGACCACGACACCAGTGACTGGATCAGCGAAGGGCTGGCGCAGTTCTACGCCATTGAATTGCTGCATCGCGCTGGTGGCATGACTGATGAGCGATATGCCGCGGTCCAGGCGCGCCTGATCAGCGAGGGGAAGGCTGTGACCAGCCTGCGCGGCGAGCACATCAGCGGTGCGACGTTGTCACGTGCGGTGGTGGTGTTGCAGGAGCTGGACCGCGAGATCCGCGTGAAAACCCATAACAAGCGCTCGCTGGATGACCTCGCGCAGGCGGTGATGCGCGCCAACGGCATCACCACCGCCGAATTCGTTCAGCTGGCCGCAGGCATCATCGGCGAGTCGTCGGTGGTGCTGGATTCCAAACTATTGCGCTGATCAACAGCCATGCTCTTATCATTTTTTACTTAAACGACAGTATTTTTGTGGCGAGCAGGCTTGCTCCAATGTCGTTCAGTTAAGCGCCGCTCCCACAGGGGGTTGCAGTTGCCTAATAGCTATAGCTTGGAAACCGAGGTCAGTCGGTGGTCTTCACCGCTTTTTCAGCGGCCACTTCCGCCTTGGTCTTCAAGTTTTTCAACTCTTGCCCTGCACGCTCGATCTTCGTGCGCACTGCATTCATTTCCTGGCGGCCCTGCTCCAGCTTGTCTTTGAGCGAGCTGTGCCCGGTGAAACCACGCGCCAGCGCCACACCGCCGATCGCCACCTGCACCAGGCCGAAAATCCCGCCACGGCGCAGGCCTTTACCGACCATTATCACGCCACCGGCCACCGAGCCGATGCGTTCCCAGCCGTGCACGTTTTGCGTGGGGCGAGCCTGGAACGGTGTGTGCTCGATGATAGGTCGCAGGGTTGTGCTGTCGCTCATGATCTGTCTCCAACAAGGGCAAGTGTATGTAGCTGACTGCGCGCAGGCGCCGGATGTTCCCGATAAATCAGTACTTGGGGCCCGAGCGGGTGTTGTTGCCCTTGGCCAGGCGGTCGTAGAGCACCACATTGACCGTGGCGGCGAGGTTCATGCAGCCGGTGGTCGGGATATAAATTACGTCTTCGCACCAGTCGCGGATGTCCTTGTCCAGGGAACCGTCTTCGGGGCCGAAGATATACAGCGCTCGGTCGGGGTGGGTGTACTCGGGCAGCGGGCGGGCGCCTTCGACCAGTTCCACCGCGACCGGGATGCAGCCCAGCGGCAGGATTTTTTTCAGGTCGTCGATGCCGATCAGCGGGATGTCGTGGTGGACCTTCTTGGTGTCGGTGATGAAATCCCGCGCGCGCTCGTAACGCACGCCGGTGTAGAACACCGAGGCCACGCCGTAGCAGCCGGCGGCGCGCATGACCGAACCGACGTTTTCGGGGGATTTGGGGTTATACAGGCCGATGCAGCTGTAGCGTTTATTGCCCACGGGAGTGCCTTAAAAAAGGCAGCAGTATAGCGGCAAGCTTCAAGCTGCAAGTAAAAGCGGCATGGCTTTTTCTTGTAGCTTGCTGCTTGAAACTTGAAGCTGCGTAATTCAGCTGTCTTTTTTCATCAACCCCGCCAACGCCGCGAACGGGTTGTGGGTGGCCTTGGCAATGGTCGGGCTGCTGGTGGAACCTTCGCCGAAGTACTGCTGGTCGGTGTAGCGCGAGTGTTCGTTGTCGTGACAGTACAGGCACAGCAGCTCCCAGTTGGAACCGTCCTGGGGATTGTCATCATGATTGTGGTTGCGATGGTGTACGGTCAGTTCGCTCAGGCGCTTGCCGGCGAACTCACGGGCGCAGCGGCCGCACACGTGGGGGTACATTTTCAAGGCTTTGTCGCGATAGCCCATTTCCCGGTCGCGCTGGGCATCGGCGAGGATGCGGTCCAGCTTGGCGGTGTGGGAGGGCGGATTGGTCGAGCTCATCATGGCTCCTGGCTATTTGGTGGGTCACGGATAGGGTTGATTCTAGCCGCTCGCGCGTTAAATAACCGCTTCACTTTATCGATAAGGATCTGAAACTCATGCGTCTGCATTCATGGACCGTAGCGTTGTTGCTGTGCGTGGTGACTGCTCAAGCTCAGGCATTCTCTACAGCCAAGCCCGGCCAGGTGATCGAGGTCGCCCTCGACCAACTGCACCCCACCCAGGCCGTGGTGGGCTTTGATCAGATCTACTACAGCCTGGGGCTGTTCGCCGACAAACCGGCCAAGGTTTTCGATGAATATTGCGAAAGCAATGGCCAGGGCGAGGCCGGCAAGGTGCCCAAGAAGGCTGACCTGCACAAGCCCGACAGCTTCACTTGCCAGGACCCGGTAGGTACCCATTCAGAAGACATGAAAACCGTGGTGGTCGGCCCCGCTGGCCAGTTGTACCTGACTGACGGTCACCACAGTTTTACCACCTTGTGGGAAGTGCCCGGCGGCGGTCCGCATCTGAAAATGTGGGTCAAGGTCACCGACGACTTCAGCAACAGCCCGAACATGGCGAGCTTCTGGCAGCGTATGGAAGCGGCCCGCAAGGTCTGGCTCAAGGACAATCAAGGCCAGGCTCTGTCACCGCAACAACTGCCGGCGCACCTGGGCTTCAAGAACCTGCAGGACGACACATTCCGCAGCCTGGTGTATTTCACTCGCAAGGCCGCCTATGGCAAGCCGGATGACGGGCAGATCGCCCCGGAGTTCCTGGAGTTCTATTGGGGTAACTGGCTGCGCACGCAAATGGATCTGGGCCAGTACAACCTGAATAAGAAAGGCGGCTACACGGAGGCTATCGAAGCGGTTGCCAAACGTATGGTCGGCCTGGCGCCGGGCTCACAGGTGGGCGACAGCGGTTTCACCGCCCATCAACTGGGCGGCATGACCCAGCTGGACCATGATGAGCTGGAGAAGACCCTCGATAAAAAAGTGCCGTACGTCATCGACTACCGCAAATCCCACAACTGACAGGGAGCAAAAATGTGGGAGCGGCATCAGCCCTTGAGCTTTTCCGCGATCCAGATGGTATGCCGCGTGCCCTTGTTGCCGTGGGCAAACACCTGCACTTCCTCGGCCTTGAAGCCGGCCTTGCGCAGTTTGTCGCTGAATGACTTGTCGGCGCTGGCCGACCACACGGCCAGTACGCCCTTGGGCCGCAGGGCCCTGGCGCAGGCGGCCAGGCCACCGGCGGAGTAGAGCCAGCTGTTGGCTTTTTGCGTGAGGCCTTCGGGGCCGTTGTCGACGTCGAGCATGATCGCGTCAAAACCCTGGGGCTCGGCTTGCAGCACCTTGGCCACGTCTTCCAGGCGGATCACAGTGCGCGGGTCGAGCAGCGGGCGCCCGGATTTTTCCCCCAGTGGCCCACGGTTCCACTCCACGACGCCGGGCACCAGCTCCGCGACCACCACTTCGGCGGTCTTGCCCAAATGCTTGAGCGCCGACGCCAGGGTAAAGCCCATGCCCAGCCCGCCGATCAGCACTCGTGAGCCAGGGCGGCCGGCGACCTTGCGGCAGGGGATCTCCGCCAGGGCATCTTCGGAACCGTGCATGCGCGTGTTCATCAACTGGCCGCCGTCACCGCCCTGGATTTTGATCACAAAGTCTTCACCGTATTCGAACAGGCACAAGGCACCGCCGTTGTCGGGGATGGGGGTGGTGTCCAGCAGAACGAAACGTTTCATGGAAATCTCATTGGGAAGGGCATTCTTGTGCGGTAGGGAGTAGCCTTACGACATTCCGGTCAGGCCATGGAGCCATCGATGAAGTGCAGCATTCTAACGGTCATTGTGTTGAGCGCGCTCGCCTGCAGTGCGGCGCAGGCTCAGGAGTTGCAAACCGTACCGGTCGCACCCGCGCCAACCCCAGGCGCGCCGGGCACGCCAACGCCGACGTTGTACCCGCAGGTCACCCCGCCGGCCGTACCCCGGACGAACGGCTCACCGCCCCTGACTCCCATCGTGTTGCCCACTCCGCCGAAGGACCAGACGGTGCCCGGCCTGCCGCCCAATGACAGTAAGCCGAAGACGCCAGGCGGTTAGACCGGTGGTGCCATTAATTGCCCGTCGGCCATGCGCAGGCGCTTGGACAGGGCAATGGCAATCGCGCGGATGATCTTGGCGGCCACCCTCGGCGTTTCGTTAAGCATCTTCTCCAGGGCGTCCTTGCCCAGGTTCAACAGCACGCAGTCACTGGCGGCCACGCAACTGGCCGAGCGCCGCTCGCCGTCGAGCACCGCCATTTCGCCAAAGGCCCGGCCACTGCGCAGGGTGGCAATGGTCAGGCGCTGGCCGTCGTGGTGGGTTTTCTGCACCGCCACCTGGCCGCTGTGGAGGATGCACATGAAGGTGCCGGCATCGCCTTCGAGGAAAATCACCTCGCCCTGGGCAATGCTGCTGATATTGAAGTAGCCCGCGGCCACGTGGAAATCTTCCGGCAGCAACGGATCGAACAGGCCGCAGTCCATGAGCATGTCGCGGATTTCATTGCTGAGTAACGTCGGTTGAGGCATCACTGATCTGGGTCCATCAAACAAGTAAGCGGTCCTGTGTTCAGACAGGACCGTCCGGCTAAGTTCCTTACACCAGCCCCAGCACTTTGAACACAAACGCATATTCGAGCGCTACGTCACGAATTCCCTGGTAACGGCCGCTCATCCCGCCGTGGCCGGCGTCCAGTTCTGTCTTGAGCAACAGCAGGTGGTCATCGGTCTTGGTGTCACGCAGCTTGGCCACCCACTTGGCCGCTTCCCAGTACTGCACGCGGCTGTCGTTGTAGCCGGCGATCACCAGCAGGTGCGGGTAGGCCTGGGCGTGGACATTTTCGTATGGCGCGTAGGCCTTGATACGTTCGTAGACCTGTGGCTCCTCGGGGTTGCCCCATTCGTCGTATTCGGTGATGGTCAGCGGCAAATCCGGGTCGAGCATGGTGTTCAGGACGTCGACAAACGGCACTTCGGCAATCGCCGCCTGGAACAGCTCCGGGCGCTGGTTGAGTACGGCGCCGATCAACAGGCCGCCGGCACTGCCGCCGCTGATGGCCAGTTGCTTGGCGGTGGTCAGGCCTTGGGCGATCAGGTGTTCGGCGCAGGCGATAAAGTCGCTGAAAGTGTTTTGCTTGTGTGCCTGCTTGCCGTTGCGGTACCAGGCTTCACCCAGCTCGCCACCGCCGCGCACATGCGCAATGGCAAACGCTACGCCACGCTCGAGCAGGCTCAGGCGTGCGTGGGAGAACCAGGGGTCCAGGCTTTGACCGTAGGCACCGTAGCCATACAGGTACAACGGCGTGTTCTGGCCCAACTGGTCGCGCTTGACCACCAGGCTGATCGGCACCTGCGTTCCATCGGCGGAGGTGGCCCACAGGCGCTGGCTGACGTAGTCGTCGGCGTTGAACACGCCAAGCACCGGGGTTTCCTTGAGCACCTGCTGCGCGCCGCTGGCCAGTTCCAGCTGGCGCACCTGGGCCGGACGGTTCAGGGCCTCATAGCGCAGGCGGATCCTGTCGCTGGGGAATTCCAGGCTGTTCTGCACATAGAGGCTGTAGGCCGCGTCGGGCAATTGCACGCGGTATGTCGGCAGATCCTGCGGATGCACTTCGATCACCGGCAGGCCGCCGATGCGCAGGCTCAGGGTCATGGCGCTGGCGTTCAGGCTCACGCCGTCGAGCATGACCTCCTCGTTGTGGGGGATCAGGTTCCGCCAGTCGGCTTCGCTCGGCACATGGCCGGTGTCGGCGGCGACGAACAGCGCGTAGTTGATGCCGTCGCGGTTGCTGCGGATAAACCACGTCCACTCGCCATTGAGCTTGCCGTGGTCCACGTCGTATTCGTGGTCTTCCACCCGTGGCGCCATGCAGGTGAAGTCCAGGTGCGGCTGGTGGGCATCCAATGCCCAGATTTCACTGGTGGTCTTGCTGCCCAGGGCCAGCAGCAGCTGGCGTTCGGAGCTGGAACGGTAGCAATGCAGGAAGAAACGCCCGTCGGGCTCATGGAACACTTCCTGCGCCGCCGTGCCGTCCAGGCGATAGCGATACAGCTTGTGCGGGCGGTGGGTGTCGTCCAGCTCGCCGAAGAACAGGGTCACGCTGTCATTGGCCCAGGTCATGCTGCCGTCGCAGTCTTCAAAGGCGAGCTCACTGACCTTGCCGCTGGCCAGTTCCTTCACGTACAGGGTGTAGATCTCGTCGCCACTGGTGTCCAGGCTGTAGGCCAGGCGCTGGTGGTCGGGGCTGATGCTGAACGTGCCAAGGGAGAAGAAACCGCCGTTGGCCAGGGCGTTCGGGTCCAGCAGCAGCTCTTCGCTGCTGTCGTCCACCTGGTTGCTGTCGTCGGCCGGGCGCCGGCAGCGGTAGTGGCGGGCGTACTCGTCGCCGGCGGTGGTGCGCGTGTAATACAGGTACGGGCCCCAAGGGGAGGGCAGCGACAGGTCGGTTTCGAGGATGCGGCCCTTGATCTCTTCGAACAGGCTGTCGCGCAGCGCCTGCTGATCGGCGAGTTGCGCTTCCTGCCAGGCGTTTTCGGCTTTGAGGTAATCGAGGACTTCAGCGCTGTCACGCTCTTGCAACCAGGCGTACGGGTCTTGGCCAGGGGCCTTGCGGGCAATCGGGGCGGCAGTGATGTGGGTCGATGACGGCATGGATCACTCTCTGTCTGGCGGTTTGCCGCAGGCAGTGCAGCCGCGACGAGGAAAAGCCGTTATCATACCGGCCTGTTTGCCAACCTTGCCATGGACACCATGACCGAGAACGACTATCTGATCGCTTGGGGCCTTTACGCCTTTGCCGCTTTGGGCTGCCTGTTGGTGTGGTGGCGCATGACCCGCTGGATCTGGCGCTGGCTGCGCGAACCGCTGCAATTGCTGATGGCGGTGTTGCTGTTCAGCCCGACCATCGTCGACCCGGTCAAGACCCAGTTCGCGCCGGCCGTGGCGATCACCGCCATGGACCTGGTGCTCAAGGTCGGCAATAACGCCTGGCGAGCCGTTTCCGACCTGTTCATGTACACGATGATCGCCTTTGGCGTGTACCTGGCGTTCGTGTTGATCCGCTGGCCCATCGAACGCGCCGCCAAGGCCCGTCGTGAGCGCAAGGCCGCCGTGGATGCGGCCTTGGCGGCCGAGCCGGAGGACGAAGACGACGAGCCGTTTCGTCGCCCGGCGCCAGTCAGCGGTATGCGGGTAGAGCCGCGCCTTTAACGTTGTCCGCCCTGCAGCGAGAGCCCTGGCATGTGTGAATTATTGGGCATGAGTGCCAACGTCCCCACCGATATCGTGTTCAGCTTTACCGGGCTGATGCAGCGCGGTGGGCGTACCGGGCCGCACCGCGACGGTTGGGGCATTGCCTTCTACGAAGGCCGTGGCCTGCGGCTGTTCCAGGACCCGGCCGCGAGCAGTGAGTCGGAAGTTGCGCTGCTGGTGCAGCGTTATCCCATCAAGAGTGAAGTGGTGATTGGCCATATCCGCCAGGCCAATGTCGGCAAGGTGAGCCTGGCCAATACCCATCCGTTCGTGCGTGAGTTGTGGGGGCGCAACTGGTGCTTTGCCCACAACGGTCAGTTGGCGGATTTCCACCCGCGTGCCACGTTCTATCGCCCGGTGGGCGATACCGACAGCGAAGCCGCGTTCTGTGACCTGCTCAACCGTGTGCGCGAAGCCTTCCCCGAGCCGGTGGACATCGAACAGGTGCTGCCGGACCTGGTCGCCGCCTGTGCTGAATATCGTGGCAAAGGCGTGTTCAACTGCCTGCTGAGCGACGGCGACTGGCTGTTTTGCTACTGCTCCACCAAGTTGGCGCAGATCACCCGGCGCGCGCCATTTGGCCCCGCGCGCCTGAAAGATGTCGACGTGATCGTCGATTTTCAGGCCGAAACCACGCCCAATGACGTGGTCACGGTGATCGCCACCGAGCCTTTGACCGACAACGAAAACTGGACCCGCTACGAACCGGGCCAATGGAGCCTGTGGCGACGCGGTGAATGCGTCAGCCAGGGCATTACCGAGTAAGGATATCGACCATGTTGCTCAGCTATCTGCGGTTGGTGCTGTTTGCCATTGGCCTGTTGGTCGGTGTGCAGGTTCCGGGGTTTATCAACGACTACGCCAAGCGCGTCGAAGCCCATCTGATCGAGGCACAGACCGGCCTGCGCGGGTTTGAATCGACCGCGCAGCAGTTCTTCAAGGGCGATTTGCAGGCCCTGGTGGCGCACTACCGCGCCAGCGATGACCCGGTGTTCCAGAGCGACGCCAACAGCCTCGGCGCGATGCTCGACCGTCAGGTCGCCCTGGACAAGCAATTCCAGGCCATGCAGGGCCCCTGGTACATCCGTGCCCTGCAGGTGGCAGTGGCCGCCGACCCGGATATCCGCCTGGAAACCTGGAACGGCTACAGCTACCAGATCCTGCTGACCCCCGAAGCCATGGGCTGGGGCCTGGGCGGGGCGATGCTGTTGTCGTTCGGCCTGGAATGCCTGTTCCGCCTGATCGACTGGGTGGTGTTGGGCGGCAAGCGCCTGCGCCAGAGCCGGCCGATCGAAGAGCGGGATCTGAAAGGGTTGTAGGTCCACCACAGATCCAAAAGGTGGGAGCGGTGTATTCAGTGGCTCAGTACCATCCGCTCTTCGCCGACTGCCTCGGCATAACGTGCAACGACCCTCTGGCACAACCCCACTATCTCCTCCACCAACTCCACCCCCACGCGCCACGACACCACCACCTGCAAGTTCGGCAGTTTCTGCGCCATTGGCAACATCACCAGCTCTCCGCGTGCCAGCTCTTCGCTGACCAGCACCGGCGGCAGGGCGCCAATGCCGAAGCCGTCGCGCAGCAACCGCGTGATCGCCGACACCGAATTCACGCAGTTCATGCGTGGCGCGGCCACACCGTTGGCCTGCATCAGGCTCAGCACATCCTGGTGCGGGTGGGAATTTTTCGAGTAGGTGATGATGCGTTCCTGGGCCAGTTCGGCCAGGGACGCATAATCGCGATGGTAGATGGACTGGCTGGCGACGATCCAGGCCATGGGGTGGCTGGCCAGCTCCAGGCTGCGTACGGTTTCCAGGCGCAGCAGGTCGGTTTGCAGGATCAGGTCGAGAAAGCCTTTTTGCAGCTGATCGCTGAGGTTCAGTGCCGTATCGGCGACCAATTCGATTTCCACCCGTGGGAAGTGGTCCATCAGCTCGGCCACCAATGGGCTGAGCCAGGTATGGATCACTGTGTCCATCGCACCGATGCGAATGCGCCCGACCTGGCTGCTGGTGGTCTCCAGGGACTGCTTCAGACCCTGCAGGGTCAGCATCATCTGCTCGGCATAATCGAGCACCTTCAAGCCTTCCGGGGTCAGGCTCACGCCGCGTGAGTCACGCAGAAACAGCTTCACGCCCAGTTCGCTTTCCAGCACGGCAATGCGGCTGGAGATCGAGGCCTGGGTGGTGAACAGTTTCTCGGCGGTCAGGCGAAAGCTCTTGAGCCTGGCTACCCAGACGAAGGTTTCGAGGAACTTCAAATTCATGGGATCAACTTTTTCTTATGCCTGGATCGGTTTTTATTAGTTGGACGCCGCAGCGGGCAAGCGCCAAAAATCGAGCCATTCCACGATAAGCGTCGTTGGGGTGTAAGGACAACAGCGTTGCGAGATATTGGTAAAAGATCCCACACTACAAAAAAACAATGCCTACAGGAGCGATCAGCGTGAGCCGCCTTCTACTCAACTGCGACATCGGCGAAAGCTTTGGCAACTGGACCATGGGTCTGGACGCGGAGATCATGCCGTTCATCGATTGCGCCAATGTGGCCTGCGGTTTCCATGCCGGCGACCCTGGCATCATGCGCAAAACCGTCAGCCTGGCGCTCAAGCACGGCGTGCAGGTGGGCGCGCACCCTGCTTATCAGGACCTGCAAGGCTTCGGCCGCCGTTCCATGGCCTACACGCCGCAGGAAATCCAGGACCTGTTGCACTATCAGATCGGCGCCCTCGAGGGTATTTGCCGGGCCCAGGGCGGGCGGGTCAGCTACGTCAAACCCCACGGCGCGATGTACAACGACATGATGGCCAACCCGGCACAGCTGCGTGCGGTGATCGAGGCCGTCGCCGCCTATGGCGACCTGCCGCTGATGCTGCTGGCCACCCGCGACAACAGCGCGGCCCAGGCCTTGGGCGACGAATACGGGGTGATCCTGTGGTTCGAAGCCTTCGCCGACCGCGCCTATGACACCAATGGCCATCTGGTTTCCCGGCAGTTGCCGGGCGCGGTGCATCACGATTCCGACACCATCGTGCGCCAAGCCGTATCCCTCGCCCGTGGCGAGCCGCTGACCGCCAGCGACGGCAGCCCCCTGGTGTTGCGGGCCAATACCCTGTGCGTGCATGGCGATAACGCCAGTTCGGTAGCCGCTGTGCAGCGCATCCGCGCGGCGTTGAAGCCAGCATGAAGCCACGGATCGAAGTGGTGGCCATCGACTGCCTGATGGTGCGTCTGTTTGAAGTGATCGCCGAAGCCAACATGCCGTGGATGCTCGCTGCTTCCCAGCGCCTGCGCAGCGGTTTCGGCACGGCGCTGGTGGACCTGGTGCCGTCCTACACCACCTTGATGGTGCATTACGACCTCACCGCGTTGAGCCCGGCTCAGGCGCGAGAGTTGATCGACCAGGCGCTTACCGACCTGCAACCCCAGGTACAGGGCAGCGGCCAGTGCCACGTGCTGCCGGTGTGGTATGACCTGAGCGTCGGCCCCGAGCTGACCTTGCTCGCCCGGCGCAGCGGCCTGGCGGTGGATGACGTGATCCGCCGCCACAGCACCCACGAATACCAGGTGTTTGCCCTGGGGTTCGCCCCCGGTTTTGCCTTTATGGGGCTGGTGGATGAAGTGCTTGCCACGCCACGGCTCAACACTCCGCGCAAACGCGTGGCGGCCGGTAGCGTCGGTATCGCCGAGCGGCAAACCGCCGCCTACCCGGTGGTTTCCCCTGGCGGCTGGAACCTGATCGGCCGTACCCCGGCCAAACTGTTCGATCGTGAGCGCGATGGCTACAGCCTCATGCAACCGGGCGACACGGTGCGCTTTGAGTGCGTCGATCACGCCGAATTTATCAAGCTGGGTGGCGATGACACGCCGTTGGAGGCGCAGGCATGAGCCGCTTGATCATTGAGGCCAGCACGCCGCTGTGCCTGGTGCAGGACGCCGGCCGTTTTGGCGTGCGCCACCTGGGCGTGACCCAGGGCGGCGCGCTGGATTGGGTATCGATGTCCTGGGCCAACTGGCTGCTGGGCAATGCGCTGGATGCCCCGGTGGTGGAAATCACCCTCGGCGGTTTTACCGTGCAGGCCGAGGATTATTGCCTGCTGGCGTTGGCCGGGGCGGACCTGGGCGCGTATATCGATGAGCGCGCAATCAGCCCGGGGCGCGGTTTTATCCTGCAAAAGGGGCAACGTTTGCGCTTTACCCAGCCGTTCAATGGCGCGCGGGCCTACCTGGCGGCGCCGGGTGGGTTTGATGCGCCGGATGTGCTGGGCAGTTGCGCCACGGTGGTGCGCGAAGAGTTGGGCGGGCCGGACGGTTTTGGTAAAGCCCTCGGCGAAGGCGGGCGATTGGCTTATTCCGGCACCGGCGGGGCGATGAAGGTGTTGAACGTACCCACGCTGCCTGCCAACGCGCCGTTGGATGTGGTTATCGGTGCCCAGATCGGCCAGTTCAGCGGCCAGAGCCTGTTCGATGCCTTCAACACCGAATGGACCCTCGACAGCCGCGCCGACCGCATGGGCATGCGCCTGCTGGGCACGCCGCTTGAGTACCAGGGGCCCTCGCTGATTTCCGAAGGGATCCCTTTGGGGGCGATCCAGGTGCCGCCGGATGGCCAACCGATCGTGTTGCTCAATGACCGGCAGACCATTGGCGGCTACCCGCGTCTGGGTGCGCTCACGCCCTTGGCGTTGGCGCGGCTGGCGCAATGTCTGCCAGGGCAGAAGGTGCGGCTGGCGCCGATGGTGCAGGAAACGGCGCATCGCCAGCATGTGGCGTTTTTGCAGCAGTTCAAGCAGCCCTGAACCATTGCATGACTCGTTGACGCTTCTGTAGGAGCGAGCTCGCTCGCGAAAAACTTGAGGGCGCCGCGTAGATTCTGGATGTACGCGTTATCGTTGACGTCTTTCGCGAGCAAGAACTAGGCGTCCCCCTCGCTCCTACAGGGGGAAGCGGCGTCGGGTTACTTGGAGAGAAAGCGCATGCCCTCTTCAAGCCCGCGCAACGTCAGCGGGTACATCTGGTCCTCGACCAACTCCCGCACGATCCCGGTCGAGGCGGTATAGCCCCAGGTGTCCTTGGGATACGGGTTTATCCAGATCAGCTTCTTGTACTTGGCCATGAAGCGCTGCATCCACACATACCCCGGTTCCTCGTTCCAATGCTCGACGCTGCCGCCGGCCTGGGTGATCTCATACGGCGCCATCGACGCATCGCCGATAAAGATCACTTTGTAATCGGCGCCGTATTTGTGCAGCAGGTCCTGGGTGGACGTGCGTTCCGAGGTGCGGCGCTGGTTGTTCTTCCACACCGACTCGTACACGAAGTTGTGGAAGTAGAAGTACTCCAGGTGCTTGAACTCGGTCTTGCAGGCCGAGAACAGCTCTTCGCAGATCTTCACGTGGGCATCCATCGAGCCGCCGATATCGAACAGCAGCAACAGCTTGATGGTGTTGCGCCGTTCCGGGCGCATCTGGATGTTCAGCAGGCCGGCGTCGCGGGCGGTGTGGTCGATGGTGCCATCGATGTCCAGCTCTTCGGCCGCGCCCTGGCGCGCGAACTTGCGCAGGCGGCGCAGGGCAACCTTGATGTTGCGTGTACCCAGTTCCACCTGATCATCGAGGTTCTTGTACTCGCGCTGGTCCCAGACTTTCACCGCCTTGCCCTGGCGCTTGCCGGCATCGCCCACGCGAATGCCTTCCGGGTTGTAGCCGCCGGAGCCGAACGGGCTGGTGCCGCCGGTGCCGATCCACTTGTTGCCGCCGGCGTGGCGTTCCTTCTGTTCTTCCAGGCGCTTCTTGAAGGCTTCGATCAGCTTGTCCAGGCCACCAAGGGACTGGATCTGCGCGCGCTCCTCATCGCTGAGCGAACGTTCGAACTCCTTGCGCAGCCAGTCTTCGGGGATCAGCGCCTGCAAGTGGTCATCGAGCTTTTCCAGGCCGTTGAAATAGGCGCCGAAGGCGCGGTCGAACTTGTCGAAATGCCGCTCGTCCTTGACCAGGATCGTCCGGGCCAAGTAGTAAAACTCGTCCATGTCGGCGAAGGTCACGCGCTGCTTGAGCGCGTTGATCAGGTCGAGCAGCTCGCGCACCGACACCGGCACCTTGGCTGCACGCATCTCGTTGAACAGGTTGAGCAACATTATCGATTACCGCGACGGCTCATGAATGCCAGACGTTCGAGCAGTTGCACGTCTTGCTCGTTTTTCACCAACGCGCCGGCCAGCGGCGGGATGGCCTTGGTCGGGTCGCGCTCACGCAGCACCGCTTCGCCGATGTTGTCGGCCATCAGCAGCTTGAGCCAGTCGACCAGTTCGGAGGTGGACGGTTTTTTCTTCAGGCCCGGTACCTTGCGCACGTCAAAGAACACGTCCAGCGCTTCGCTGACCAGGTCTTTCTTGATGTCGGGGTAGTGCACATCGACGATCTTTTGCAGGGTGGTGCGGTCGGGGAAAGCGATGTAATGGAAGAAGCAACGGCGCAGGAACGCGTCCGGCAGTTCTTTTTCGTTGTTGGAGGTGATGATGATGATCGGGCGCTTCCTGGCCTTGATGGTCTCGTCGATTTCGTAGACGTAGAACTCCATCTTGTCGAGTTCCTGCAACAGGTCGTTGGGGAACTCGATGTCGGCCTTGTCGATTTCATCGATCAGCAGGATCACCCGCTCTTCGGACTCGAACGCTTCCCAGAGCTTGCCTTTCTTCAGGTAGTTGCGCACATCGTGAACTTTGTCCACGCCCAATTGTGAGTCGCGCAGACGGCTGACCGCATCGTACTCGTACAGGCCCTGATGCGCCTTGGTGGAGGACTTGATGTGCCAGGTGATCAGCTTGGCGCCGAAGGACTCGGCCAATTGTTCGGCGAGCATGGTCTTGCCGGTGCCCGGTTCGCCCTTGACCAGCAACGGACGCTCCAGGGTGATGGCGGCGTTGACGGCCAGTTTCAGGTCATCGGTAGCCACATAGGCCTGGGTGCCTTCGAACTTCATCGGTGTTTCCTCGAATTCAACAATGCCTCGACTATACCGCGCGGCCCCGGCGACTGTGAACGCAGGCGGGCCATTCAGTCTCTGAATGGCCAGTCACCCTGCCTTGTAGGAGCGAGCTTGCTCGCGAAGAACGTCAACGATGACGCGTTCAGCATGGTTTAACGCCGCGTCGTCGGATTTTTCGCGAGCAAGCTCGCGCCTACAGGGGCTCAGTCGGCGCTGGGCTTGGGCTGTTCGTAGCGGGCGTTGAATGCCTGGATGAATCCGTTGCGCAAGATCGCTAAAAACGCAGAGAACGCGCTGACATCTTGCTGATGCACGCTGCCACTGAGCTCGACACGGGTAGCGAATTGGTTCTTGCGCTGGTTTTTCAGCACGGTCTCGCTGGCGCCGACCACGGCCTCCCAGATCGAGCGGAAGATGTTCTTGTCTTTGTCTTCTACGTCCTGCTGCCAGTCAAACACCTCTACATCACGCATCAGCGGCTTGATGTAACCGCTCAACTGGCCGTTTTCGGCCTGGGCTTCGATGACCACATCCCCGGTGCCCGCCTTGAAGTCGAACTTGCCATAGGCCGAGGCAAAGTCATTCATGCGCTTGAGCTGCAAATCCTTGGCGCGAAAGCGGAATTCGAAGTTTTCGAAATTGCTCAGCGGGTCGAAGGTGGCGCTGGCTTCCAGTGGCGCCTGGCCCTGCAGCATGGCTTTGCCGTCGAAGCGAGCATCGCGCTTGCCTTTGACGTCGACCACGTTGGTCAGGTTGTAGAAGCTGGCGTTGACCTCGGTAGCGTTGATGTTCACCGGCGGTTTTGAGTTGAAATTATGGAACGCGACCTTGCCGTCTTCGATGCGCACTTCATCCAGCGTGATTGGCAACAGTTTGCCCAATTGTTCGCGCCAGTCGGTGCCTTTACCGGTCTGGGAGGCCTGCTGGTTGGCGCCGCCGTCGACGAAGTTCACTTCCGGGTGGATAAACAGCACCTTGGCCACCACCGCGTGGTCATACCATAACGCGTGCCAGCTCACCGCCAGGTCGATCAGCGGTGCCTTGACGAACGGTACCGGCACTTTGCCGTCGACCTTGACGATCTGCAGGCCGTTGATTCTGTACGCGCCACGCCACAGCGCCAGGTCGACATCGGTGATCTGGCCACGGTAGTCGCCCATGTCGGCGAGCTTGTCATTCAGGTAGTTACGCACCAGATAAGGCAGCGCGATGCTCAGGGCAGCCAGCAGTACCACCAGCCCGGCGATGGTCCAGAGTGGCCAACTGTAGCGACGTTTCATGGGGCATTCTCCTTGCTTGTAGGAGATTGACTGTCGTGAACGCCGCAACGTTCCTCCGACTGGACGCCTTGGAACACGAGGCATACCCTTGAAGCCTTCCTGAAATTGCCCAATAGGACCCGTCATGAGCCGCATTTTTGCAGATAACGCGCACTCCATCGGTAACACGCCCCTGGTACAGATCAATCGCATCGCACCCCGTGGTGTGACCATCCTGGCCAAGATCGAAGGGCGTAACCCAGGTTACTCGGTGAAGTGCCGCATTGGCGCAAACATGATCTGGGACGCCGAAAGCACCGGCAAACTCAAGCCGGGCATGACCATTGTCGAGCCGACTTCAGGCAACACCGGCATCGGCCTGGCGTTTGTCGCGGCTGCGCGTGGCTACAAGCTGCAGCTGACCATGCCGGCGTCCATGAGCCTCGAACGCCGCAAGGTGCTCAAGGCCCTTGGCGCCGAGCTGGTGCTGACCGAGCCGGCCAAGGGCATGAAGGGCGCCATCGACAAGGCCGGCGAAATCGTCGCCAGCGACCCGGCCACCTACTTTATGCCGGCCCAGTTCGAAAACCCGGCCAACCCGGCGATCCACGAAAAAACCACCGGCCCGGAAATCTGGAACGACACCGATGGCGCCGTCGACGTGCTGGTGGCGGGCGTGGGCACCGGCGGTACCCTCACCGGCGTATCGCGTTATATCAAGAACACCCAGGGCAAACCGATCCTGTCGGTGGCCGTCGAGCCGATGGTGTCGCCGGTGATCACCCAGGCGCTGGCCGGTGAAGAGATCAAGCCCAGCCCGCACAAGATCCAGGGCATCGGCGCCGGTTTTGTGCCGAAGAACCTCGACCTCTCGATGGTCGATCGCGTGGAACTGGTGACCGACGATGAGTCCAAGGCCATGGCCCTGCGCCTGATGCAGGAAGAGGGGATCCTCTGTGGCATCTCCTGTGGCGCCGCGATGGCCGTGGCCGTGCGCTTGGCCGAGAAGCCGGAAATGCAGGGCAAGACGATCGTGGTCATCCTGCCGGACTCGGGGGAGCGCTACCTGTCGAGCATGTTGTTCAGCGATTTGTTTACCGAGCAGGAAAACCAGGCCTGATAGGCATTTGGGGTTGATGTGTGTCAGCCCCGTTGCCCTGGGCCTTCTGCATAATGGCCCAACTGTTTATCATGGCTGGCTGCCATGTCTGGTTTCCCCGTGACGGGAAGTTGTTGGCCAGGCGCTTATTTCCAGGAGTTGCTGCATGACCTTTTCGTTGACCGCCAAGTTGTCGGTGCTGCTGTTGTTTATCGGCAGCACGCTGTACGTACATCTGCGCGGCAAGGCCCGTTTGCCGATGTTGCGCCAGTTCGTCAACCATTCGGCGCTGTTCGCTCCCTATAACGCTTTGATGTACCTGTTCTCGGCGGTGCCGTCCAAACCCTACCTGGACCGCAGCAAGTTCCCGGAACTGGATGTGCTCAAGGACAACTGGGAGGTGATCCGCGAAGAGGCCATGCACCTGTTCGACGAGGGGTACATCCGCGCCGCCGAAAAGAACAACGATGCCGGGTTTGGCTCGTTCTTCAAGAAAGGCTGGAAGCGTTTCTACCTCAAGTGGTACGACAAACCCCTGCCTTCGGCCGAGGCCTTGTGCCCCAAGACTGTGGCCCTGGTGAGCAGCATTCCCAACGTCAAGGGGGCGATGTTCGCGCTGTTGCCGGGCGGCAGCCACCTCAACCCGCACCGCGACCCGTTTGCCGGCTCCCTGCGTTATCACCTGGGGTTGTCCACGCCGAACTCCGATGCCTGCCGCATCTTCGTCGACGGTCAGGTCTACGCCTGGCGCGATGGTGAAGACGTGATGTTCGACGAAACCTACGTGCACTGGGTGAAGAACGAAACCGAGCAGACCCGCGTGATCCTGTTCTGCGACATCGAGCGCCCCCTGAGCAACCGCCTGATGACCCGTATCAACCGTTGGGTCAGCATGCAACTGGGCCGCGCCACCGCGCCGCAGAACCTGGACGACGAGCGCGTGGGCGGGATCAACCAGGCGTATGCCTGGAGCAAGACCTTCAGCGACAAATTCAGCGGTATGGTCAAGCAGTGGAAGCGCAAGCATCCCAAGGCCTACCGCATTGCGCGGCCGGTGTTGGCGGTGGTTGTCCTGGTACTGCTGTGGAAGTGGTTGTTCGGATAAAAAGCAGCTTCTAGAGGCAAGCTTCAAGCTGATAACTCACTTGCAGCTTGAAGCTTGTCACTTGCTGCTGTCCTTCAGGACGCAATCAACTGCCGCAGCACATAGTGCAAAATCCCCCCCGACTTGAAGTATTCCACTTCATTCAAGGTATCGATCCGGCACAGCACCTCGACCTTCTCGCTGCTGCCATCCTCTCGAGTAATCACCAGCGTCAGGTTCATCCGCGGCACGATCTCCACATCGGTCAGCCCCAGGATGTCGATTTTCTCCTTGCCGGTCAGCTTGAGCGACTTGCGGTTCTGATCCAGCTTGAACTGCAACGGCAACACACCCATACCCACCAGGTTGGAGCGGTGAATCCGCTCGAAACTCTCGGCGATCACCGCCTTGACCCCCAGCAGGTTGGTGCCCTTGGCCGCCCAGTCGCGGCTGGAGCCGGTGCCATATTCCTGCCCCGCGATCACCACCAGCGGCGTGCCCGACGCCTGGTATTTCATCGAGGCGTCGTAGATCGGCATTTTCTCGCCAGTGGGGATGTACAGCGTGTTGCCGCCTTCCTCGCCGCCGAGCATTTCATTGCGGATACGGATATTGGCAAAGGTGCCGCGCATCATCACTTCATGGTTACCCCGGCGTGAGCCGTAGGAGTTGAAGTCGCGCGGCTCCACGCCCTGCTCGCGCAGGTAGCGGCCGGCGGGGCTGTCGGTCTTGATGTTGCCGGCGGGGGAGATGTGGTCGGTGGTCACCGAGTCTCCCAGCAACGCCAGCACGTTGGCTGCCTTGATGTCTTTGATCACCGGCAGCGGACCGGCAATGTCGTCGAAGAACGGCGGGTGCTGGATGTAGGTGGAGTCCTGCTGCCACACATAGGTCGCGGCCTGCGGCACTTCAATCGCCTGCCACTGTTCGTCGCCGGCAAACACCTCGGCGTATTCCTTGTGGAACATGCCGGTGCTGACTTGCGCCACCGCGTCGGCAATCTCCTGGCTGCTGGGCCAGATGTCCTTCAAGTACACCGGGTTACCGTGTTGATCGTTACCCAGCGGCTCGCTGCTGATATCAATACGCACGGTACCGGCCAAGGCATACGCGACCACCAACGGCGGTGAAGCCAGCCAGTTGGTTTTCACCAGGGGGTGTACGCGGCCTTCGAAGTTGCGGTTGCCGGACAGCACCGAAGCCACGGTGAGGTCGGCTTTCTGGATGGCTTTTTCAATCGGCTCGGGCAACGGGCCGGAGTTGCCGATGCAGGTGGTGCAGCCATAACCCACCAGGTCGAAGCCGAGTTGGTCCAGGTACTGGGTGAGGCCGGCGGCCTTGTAGTAGTCGGTGACCACCTTCGAGCCGGGGGCCAGCGAACTTTTCACCCATGGTTTGCGGGTCAGGCCCTTTTCTACCGCCTTCTTCGCCACCAGCCCCGCCGCCATCATCACGCTGGGGTTGGAGGTGTTGGTGCACGACGTAATCGCCGCGATGACCACCGCGCCGTTTTTCAGGCGATAGGTGCTGCCTTCGTATTCATAATCGGCCTCACCCACCAGGTCGGCGTTGCCCACGGCCACACCGCCCCCGCCTTCGCTTTCCAGGCGGCCCTCTTCCTTGTTGGTGGGTTTGAATTGCAGGTCGAGGAAGTCGCTGAAGGCTTGGCCCACGTTCGGCAGGGACACGCGGTCCTGCGGGCGTTTCGGCCCGGCCAGGCTGGCTTCGACGCTGCCCATGTCCAACGCCAGACTGTCCGTGAACACCGGCTCCTGGCCGGCGTGGCGCCACAGACCTTGGGCCTTGGTGTAGGCCTCCACCAGTTTCACGGTTTCGGCGGGGCGGCCGGACAGGCGCAGATAGTCCAACGTCACCTCATCCACCGGGAAGAAGCCGCAGGTGGCGCCGTATTCCGGAGCCATGTTGGCGATGGTGGCACGGTCGGCGAGGGGCAGGTCTGCCAGGCCGTCGCCGTAGAATTCGACGAACTTGCCCACCACGCCTTTCTTGCGCAGCATCTGGGTGACGGTCAGCACCAGGTCGGTGGCGGTGATGCCTTCCTTCAGTTTGCCGGTGAGCTTGAAGCCGATCACTTCCGGAATCAGCATCGACACCGGTTGGCCCAGCATTGCCGCTTCGGCTTCGATACCGCCCACGCCCCAGCCCAGTACGCCAAGGCCGTTGATCATGGTGGTGTGGGAGTCGGTGCCGACCAGGGTGTCGGGGAAGGCGTAGGTGCGGCCGTCTTCATCTTTGGTCCACACGGTGCGGCCCAGGTATTCGAGGTTGACCTGATGGCAGATGCCGGTGCCCGGCGGCACCACGCTGAAATTATCGAAAGCGCTCTGGCCCCAGCGCAGGAAGGCATAGCGTTCGCCGTTGCGCTGCATCTCGATGTCGACGTTTTGCCCGAAGGCGTCGGCGTTGCCGAACTTGTCGACCATCACCGAGTGGTCGATCACCAGGTCCACCGGCGACAGCGGGTTGATGCGCTGCGGGTCGCCACCGGCCTTGGCCACGGCGGCGCGCATGGCGGCCAGGTCGACCACGGCGGGCACGCCGGTAAAGTCCTGCATCAGCACGCGGGCGGGGCGATATTGAATCTCGCGGTCGGACTGGCGTTCTTTGAGCCAGGCGGCAATGGCCTTGAGGTCGGCGCCGGTGACGGTCTTGTTGTCTTCCCAGCGCAGCAGGTTTTCCAGCAGCACCTTGAGCGACATCGGCAGCTTGTCCAGGTCGCCCAGGCTCCTGGCGGCTTCGGGCAGGCTGAAGTAGTGGTAGGTTTTAGTGTCTATTTCCAGGGTTTTAAGGGTTCTCAGGCTATCAAGCGATGACATGACGCGACTCCTTATGGTCCGCACGGCTACGGACCTGACGGGACAAACAGAGCTTTAAAACTAGCTCTGTTTTCATTAGCAGGCTAATAACTGGACCCTATCGTTAAGTCCAAGGTTCCGAACTCGGCTATCATGCGCGCGTTTTCATGACAGGTCGTGCGATAGCGCAAGCCAGTTGCCAGGAGATTCAATGAACACCCTTTTTATGCACTGCCGCCCAGGTTTTGAAGGCGAAGTCTGCTCCGAGATCGCGGAGCACGCCGCACGGCTGAACGTGTCCGGCTACGCCAAGGCCAAGACCGGCAGCGCCTGCGCCGAATTTGTCTGCACTGAAGAAGACGGCGCCCAGCGCCTGATGCACGGCCAGCGCTTTGCCGAACTGATCTTCCCAAGGCAGTGGGCGCGCGGGGTGTTTATCGACCTGCCGGACACCGATCGCATCAGCGTGATCCTCGCCCATCTGCGCGAATTCCCGGTGTGTGGCAGCCTGTGGCTGGAGATGGTCGACACCAACGACGGCAAGGAGCTGTCGAACTTCTGCAAAAAGTTCGAAGTGCACCTGCGCAAGGCCTTGCTCAACGCCGGCAAGTTGGTCGACGACCCGAGCAAGCCGCGCCTGTTGCTGACCTTCAAGAGCGGCCGCGAAGTGTTCATGGGCCTGGCCGAGTCGAACAACTCGGCGATGTGGCCGATGGGCATTCCACGCCTGAAATTCCCGCGTGAAGCGCCGAGTCGTTCGACGCTGAAGCTGGAAGAGGCCTGGCACCACTTTATCCCCCGCGACCAGTGGGACGAGCGCCTGCACAGCGACATGACCGGCGTCGACCTGGGCGCAGCGCCCGGCGGCTGGACCTGGCAACTGGTCAACCGGGGCATGCTGGTGACCGCCATCGACAACGGCCCCATGGCCGAAAGCCTGATGGACACCGGCCTGGTGCAACACTTGATGGCCGATGGCTTCACCTTTGTGCCCAAGCAACCGGTGGACTGGATGGTGTGCGACATCGTCGAGAAACCGGCGCGCAACGCCGCGCTGCTGGAAACCTGGATCGGCGAAGGGTATTGCCGTGAGGCGGTGGTGAACCTGAAGTTGCCGATGAAGCAGCGGTATGCCGAAGTGAAGCGCTTGCTGGAGCGCATCGAAGACGGCTTCAAGGCGCGTGGTATTCGGGTGGAGATCGGCTGCAAGCAGCTGTACCACGACCGCGAGGAAGTGACGTGCCACCTGCGTCGGCTGGTGGATGTGAAGAAAACCAAGGCCCGCTGAACTGAGCGCCGGTTTCAGGAGTAGACAATGAGCGATATTTTCGACACCGCCGTGGATGGCACCCTCGACGCAACGGGCCTCAATTGCCCTGAGCCGGTGATGATGTTGCACCAACACATACGCGACCTGCCGCCTGGCGGCTTGCTCAAGGTCATCGCGACCGACCCGTCAACGCGCCGCGATATCCCCAAGTTCTGCGTGTTCCTTGACCATGAACTGGTGGATCAACAGGAGCAGGCCGGTACCTATCTGTACTGGATCCGCAAAAAACTCGACTAACACCGGTCCCTGCAGGAGCGAGGGGGTACGCGTTGTGCTTATGCCTTGTTGGCGCGAATGCGCCGGCGTGCACTGCGCGCCAGGCGCACCAGCAACATCCCCGCCGCACAGCTCAAGCCAACGATCAGCCCTTGCCACAAACCGCTTGGGCCGCTCGGTTCGCCGAGCCAGTCGGTCAGCCCCAGGGCGTAACCCACCGGCAACCCCACGCCCCAATAGGCAAACAGGGTCAGCACCATGGTCACCCGGGTGTCTTGGTAGCCGCGCAGTGCGCCAGCGGCGGTCACCTGGATCGAGTCGGAGAACTGGAACAGCGCCGAGAACACAATCAGCATGGATGCCAGGTGGATCACCACCGGGTCGGGGGTATAGATCGCGGCAATCTGCTCACGAAACACCAGCATCAAACTGCAGGAAAAGCACGCATACGCCAGTGCGGTGCCCATGCCGACCCCGGCAGCGAAGCGCGCTTCCCGAGGTTCGCCGCGCCCAAGGGCCTGGCCGACCCGCACGGTGACGGCCATGCTCAGGGAGTAGGGGATCATGAACACCAGCGAGCTGACGTTCAGTGCGATCTGATGCCCGGACACCACGGTGGCGCCCAGGCTGCCGAGCAGCAGGGCGATCACCGCAAAAATGCTCGATTCGGCAAAGATCGCCACGCCAATCGGCAAGCCAATCCCCAATACACGCTTGATCACCGCCCACTGCGGCCAATCGAAGCGCTTGAACAGTTCGCTGCTTTGATAAGCCGGCCCCCAGCGCGTCCAGCCGGCCAGGCCGAGCATCATCACCCACATCGCAATGGCCGTGGCCCAGCCGCAGCCTACGCCGCCCATCGCCGGCACGCCGAAGTGGCCGTAGATGAAGATGTAGTTCAGCGGAATATTCAGTGCCAGGCCGACCAGGCCCATGACCATGCTCGGCCGTGTGCGGCCCAGCCCATCGCTGAAACACCGCAGCACATAGTAAAGCGCGATGGCCGGCATACCGGCGGCGATGCCATGCAGATAGCCCATGGACGGCTCGATCAGGTCGGGTTCGACCTTCATTGCGTGCAGGATCGGTTCGGCGCACAGCAGCAACAGCGCGCCGATGATACCGACCACTATGGCCAGCCACAATGACTGACGCACCAACGGCCCGATCTCACTGAATTGGCCCGCGCCATAGCGCTGGGCGACTTTCGGCGTGGTGGCCAGCAGGGTGCCGGTCATCAGCAGGTACACCGGGATCCAGATCGAGTTGCCCAGGCCCACTGCCGCCAAATCCTGGGGGCTGACCCGACCGGCCATCACCGCGTCGACGAAACTCATGGCCGTGGTCGCCAACTGGCCGATCATGATCGGCAGGGCGAGCGTCAGCAGGCCGCGCACTTCCCGGCTGATGCGGGCGGGGCGGGTGAGGGCAGCGGTGGCGGTATTCACGTGAAGGTGTCCAGTTCAGGGGCGCGCAAAAACGTCGGATTCTACGCCTTGACACAATGGTCAGGAAAAAACCTGTGTTAGCGATTTGTAAGCGACGGCTGCGATGCCTGTACACTGCGGGTCCGCCAAAGGAGCCTGCCATGCTGATTGTTGCCGACGAAAATATCCCGCTGCTCGATGAGTTCTTCCAAGGATTTGGCGAGATTCGCCGAGTGTCCGGCCGTTCCATCGACCGCGCCACGGTCGAGCAGGCCGACGTGTTGCTGGTGCGCTCGGTGACCAACGTCAACCGTGCCCTGCTGGAGGGCACGAAGGTGCGTTTTGTCGGCACCTGCACCATCGGCACCGACCACCTCGATCTCGAGTACTTCAAGCAGGCCGGTATCCAGTGGTCCAGCGCCCCCGGCTGCAACGCGCGCGGCGTGGTGGACTATGTGCTGGGCAGCCTGCAGACCCTGGCCGAGATCGAAGGTGCCGATCTCAACCAGCGCACCTATGGCGTGGTCGGCGCGGGTGAAGTGGGCGGGCGGCTGGTCGGCGTACTCAGGGGCCTGGGCTGGAACGTGCTGGTGTGCGACCCGCCACGGCAGATCGCCGAAGACGGTGATTACGTCAGCCTGGCGCAAATCATCGAGCAGTGCGATGTGATCAGCCTGCATACGCCGCTGACCAAGTCCGGCAACGGCTCCACCTGGCACCTGTTGGATCGCGAGCGGCTCAACCGCCTCAAGCCTGGCACCTGGCTGATCAACGCCAGCCGCGGCCCGGTGGTGGACAATGCCGCCCTGCGCGACACCCTGCTGGAGCGCGAAGACCTGCAAGCGGTGCTGGATGTGTGGGAAGGCGAGCCGGAGGTGGACGCTGACCTGGCCGACCTGTGCGTACTGGCCACTCCGCATATCGCCGGTTACAGCCTGGACGGCAAACAGCGCGGCACGGCGCAGATTTACCAGGCGTTCTGCGCGCACCTGGGCCAGGCGCCGAGTATTCAACTGAGTGACCTCTTGCCACCACCGTGGCTGGCCGAGGTGCACTTGAATGCCTCGACCGACCCCGCCTGGGCGCTGGCAACCTTGTGCCGCAGCGTGTATGACCCACGCCGTGACGATGCGGATTTTCGCCGCAGTCTTGTGGGAACTGTCGAGGAGCAACGCAAGGCGTTCGACCTGCTGCGCAAGCATTATCCAGAGCGCCGCGAGATTGATGGCTTGAAGGTGCGTATCAATGGGGAGTCGGCGGTGTTGTCGACTATCGTCTGTGCGTTGGGCGCCGAATTGGTTTAACCGGCATAAAAAAACCGGCCCTCAAAGGCCGGTTCTGAAAGATCCCGGGTGCTTCAGCCTTGCCGGGCAGGCTTGACCAGCTTTTCTTCCAGTTCGCGGCACGCTTGCTGGATCATCTCTTCGGTAATCTGCACTTCGCGGCCTTGGGCGTCGATGACGGAGCAAGGCAAGTGCTGCGGTTGGCGGATTACTTCAATCTTGGCATCGCTGCTGTTTTGCAAGGTCATGGCCTGTCTCCTCATCAGGTTGTGTACCTACTTTAGACCCCCCGCGTGACCACGCTGTTACAACTCCCTGCTGGGTCACCGGTTCGAACACCCACTCCATCAGAAACCTCCAGGGATTTCCAGCCGGACGTTAGACCGATAGCCTCTAGGCGCCTGCATCGGTGGGCATAATTAACCTGACTCATTGTTATTTGCCCAAGTTCCCCCAATGTTGAGGTACAGGTTCCTCATCGGTGATCCCCCTATGTTCTCAACCCGTCAACGCCGCGCGATTCGCCTGGCCAGCCGCTTTATCGCGCCCTACCGTTGGCACGCGTTGGGTGCCTTGCTGGCGCTGATCGTCACCGCCGGCATCACCTTGTCCATGGGGCAGGGTATTCGCCTGCTGGTGGACCAAGGGTTCATGACCCAGTCGCCGCACCTGCTCAACCAGTCCATCGGCCTGTTCATGGTGCTGGTGTTGGGCCTGGCGGTGGGCACGTTTGCGCGGTTTTACCTGGTGTCGTGGATCGGCGAACGGGTGGTGGCGGATATTCGTCGCCAGGTGTTCAACCACCTGATCTACCTGCACCCCGGCTTTTACGAGAACAATCGCAGCTCGGAGATCCAGTCGCGCCTGACCACCGACACCACCTTGCTGCAATCGGTGATCGGCTCGTCGTTGTCGCTGTTCCTGCGCAATGCGCTGATGGTCATCGGCGGTATCGTGCTGCTGTTTATCACCAACCCCAAGCTCACCAGCATCGTGGTGGTGGCGCTGCCATTGGTGCTGGCGCCGATTCTGATCTTCGGTCGCCGCGTGCGCAGTTTGTCGCGCCTGAGCCAGGACCGTATTGCCGATGTGGGCAGCTATGTGGCCGAGACCCTCGGCCAGATCAAGACCGTGCAGGCCTACAACCACCAGGTCCAGGATGAGCAGCGCTTCGCCGTGACCGTGGAAGAGGCCTTTGCCACCGCGCGCAAACGCATCGCGCAGCGCGCCTGGCTGATCACCCTGGTGATCATGCTGGTGCTTGGCGCCGTGGGCGTAATGTTGTGGGTCGGCGGTATGGACGTGATCAGCGGGCGCATTTCCGGCGGTGAACTGGCCGCGTTTGTGTTCTACAGCCTGATCGTCGGCAGTGCCGTCGGCACCCTGAGTGAAGTGCTGGGCGAGCTGCAGCGCGCCGCGGGTGCAGCCGAGCGGATCGGTGAGCTGTTGCAGTCAACCAACGAAATTCAAGCACCCGCAACCGATGCCGTGCGCTTGCCGGAGCGGGTCAGTGGCCGCATGGAACTGCAAGACCTGCGCTTTTCCTACCCCTCACGGCCAGACAGCTACGCCATCGACGGCTTGAACCTGACCATCAAGCCCGGCGAAACCCTGGCATTGGTGGGACCGTCCGGTGCGGGCAAATCGACGCTCTTCGACCTGCTGCTACGCTTCTACGACCCCCAGCAAGGCCGAATCCTGCTTGAGGGCCATGCGCTGACCGAGCTCGACCCCCTGGACCTGCGCCGCCACTTCGCCCTGGTGTCCCAGAGCCCGGCGCTGTTTTTCGGCAGCGTCGAAGAAAACATCCGCTACGGCAACCCGAGCGCTACCCGCGAGCAGGTCGAAGCTGCCGCGCGCATTGCCCACGCCCACGACTTCATCCTGCAAATGCCCGAGGGCTACCAGACCCACCTCGGCGATGGCGGCATGGGCCTTTCCGGCGGCCAGCGCCAACGCCTGGCCATTGCCCGCGCGCTGCTGGTGGACGCGCCGATCCTGCTGCTGGACGAAGCCACCAGCGCCCTCGATGCCCAGAGTGAGCACTTGATACAACAAGCCTTGCCGCAACTGATGCAAGGGCGCACCACGTTGGTCATCGCCCATCGCTTGGCTACGGTGAAGAATGCCGACCGGATTGCGGTGATGGACCAAGGCAAGCTGGTGGCGGTGGGTACGCATCAGCAGTTGATTGCGAGTAATCCGCTATATGCGAGGCTGGCGGCGTTGCAGTTCAGTGATGGAGCTGAGGCGGAATGAAGCTGCGGTTAGCTTGTTCCTAAGGCATCATGTGACCTTTCGTTATTGAGCTGGATGAGGACATGAGCCGTTATCAACCTCCGTTGACACTGACTACAAAGATGCTGGCTCTGGTTGCCGACATCAGTGAGCAGATTGGTCAACTTTCAGTCGGTGATGATAATCGTCAGACGCCTCAGTTAAGACGTGGCAATCGAATCCGCACCATCCAGGCCTCGCTGGCTATCGAGAACAATACCCTTAGCGTCGAGCAAGTGACTGCTGTGCTGGAGGGTAAGCGGGTGTTGGGTTTGCCTCGGGAAATCCAGGAAGTGCGTAATGCATTTTCTGCTTACGAGGCGATGCCGCAGTGGGCGGCGGGTGATCGTGCTGATCTGCTTAAGGCGCATGAACTGCTGATGTTTGGATTGATCGATGATGCCGGACGGTTTCGCCAGTCGGGCGTCGGCATTTATCGCGGCGAGCAGTTAGTTCATATGGCTCCGCCCGCCAGTCGCGTGACGCATCTGATGGATGACTTGCTGCAATGGCTATCTGTTTCTGATTGGCATCCGCTTATCGCGAGCTGCGTGTTCCACTACGAGTTTGAGTTTATCCATCCATTTGCAGACGGTAATGGGCGGATGGGGCGTCTATGGCAAACCTTGATCCTTAGCCAGTGGCGCCCTGTATTGGCTTACTTGCCGGTGGAAGCGGTGATTCGGGAACAGCAGGACGCCTACTATGCCGCGTTGTCGGCGGCCGATCAGCGAGCCGAGGCGACTCCCTTCGTTGAGTTCATGTTGCAGGCGCTGAGTCTGGCGTTGGCCGAAGCGGTGCAAAGCGAACGTCCGGCGGTTTCATAAAAAATGCCCGCATCCTTCAATGCAGGCATTGCTCTTGAAGCTTCAAACTTGCCGCTTGAAGCTGCCCCTCTTACTGATCATCGAAATATCGCTCGTGCCAATCCACCAACGGCTGTGGCGAGTTGAGCTTCTGCCCGTAGATGACCGAATAAGACAGCACGTTCTGCACATACTGGCGGGTTTCGTCGAACGGGATGCTTTCCACCCATACGTCGAAACTCAGGTGGTCGGCGCCCCGCAGCCACTGGCGTACGCGGCCAGGACCGGCGTTGTAGGCGGCGGAGGCGAGCACGCGGTTGCCGTTGAACTGGCTGTGCACCTGGCTCAGGTAGGCGGCGCCGAGCTGGATGTTTTTGTCCGGGTCCAGCACTTGGGCCGGGGAGGCCAGGGGGATGCTGAACTTGCGCGCCGTGTCCTTGGCGGTGCCGGGCATCAGTTGCATCAGGCCGCTGGCGCCGACGCCGGAGCGGGCGTCGTCCATAAAGGCGCTTTCCTGGCGAGTGATGGCGAATACCCAGCTCGAATGCAGGCCGCGGACCTTGGCTTCGCGCACCAGGGTGTCGCGGTGGGCCATCGGGAAGCGGATATCCAGGTCATCCCAGTACTGCGCCTGGCTGATGGTGCGGATCGCCGGGAAGTACCACTTCATGTCGTAGGCCAGTTTGGCCTGGGCGACCATCTCGTCACGGTTGAAGTGACGGCTGACGTGGTACCACTCGCGGCGGCCATCCACCACTTGGCCACGTGCATAGAATTCCAGGGCACGGCGTACGCCGGGGGTGTTGCGTACCTTATTGATCAGCGCCTGGCTCATCACCAGCGGCTTGTTGTTCAACTGGTACGGCGCCTTGGAGCGGTCGGCGGCGAGGAAACCGTAGAAATCCCGCTCCCGCGACAGGTTCTTGTACAACACCAGCGCTTGCGGGTTTTTCGGCTCGGCCAGTTCCAGGCTGCGGGCCTGCCAGTAGCGCCAACGGTTGGTGATGGCCAGGTCATGCGGGAGTTTGCGGGTCAACTGGTAGGCATCTTCCCAGCGCGCCAGGCGCAACAGCAGGCGCAGGCGCCACTCGGAAACGGTGTTGTCGCGCAACTCGGGGTCGTACTTGGTCATCACCTCTAGCGCGCGCGGGTCGAAGCGTTTGGCCTGGGTCAGACCGATCTCGCGGGCGATCGACACTTTTTCGTCACGGGAGAAGTGCATGCTGCTGGCATAGCCATCGAGCAGGGCCATGGCCTTGTCCGGGTCCTGGCGCGCCAGGCGGCGCAGGCCCAGGCCCACGGCGTCCGACATGGCCTCGGTGGCAGGCAGGAAACGTGACGGGTCGCTGAGCATGTCGGGCTTTTGCGCCACGTCCACCATCAGGCGGCCTTGGGCGCCGAGGGTCGGCAGGGTCTTCACCAGGCTGTTGGCCAGCGCGTAGTTGCGCGCTTCGGCGGCCAGTTTGGTGCGCTCCCAGATTTTCTGTTCGGTGAGTTGGCCATCCGCCGCCCACTGGCCGAAGGTGGCATCACAGGCAGCCGGTTGGGACTTGCCGGTCAACCACAGCGCTTCGGCGGTCTTGTAGCCTTCGGCCTTGAGGTTGTGGGTCAACTGGAATTGGCCATGCAGGCAGTCCAGTTCGACGAAGTTGAGCTTGGGGTCGTAGTACTTTTCAAAGGTCTGCCAGTCGCCACGCTCGGCCAGCCAGCGCAACCAGCGCAGTTTCATCCAGTTGGCCTGGGGCAGGTCGCCGTTCTTAGCGAGGAACTGTTCGATTTCCTGGTTGCTCGCGGTCTTCAGGCGGGCGGTCAGTTCGTCGTACGCCAGGTACGGTGTGAGCGGGTAGTCGGCCAGGGCCTGGCTGTATTGCATGTACGGGCCGGTATCGCCCTTGGCCAGGGCGCGTTTGGCCTCATCGTAATATTGACGTTGGGTGGTGAGGTCCACGGCCTGGGCGGATTGAACGGCGGTGGCGGAGAGAAGCAGACAAGATAAAAAGTTGAAAAGGCGACTGCGCATGATACGTCCGTGCAGAGAAATCACGACTAGCACCGGCACCGCCGACACTGATTGCCCCTAGCTTAGCCTTTTGCCAGCGACCGGCGAAAGCTTTGCCAGCGGGTTCGTTCAAGTTCGCCGGAAATGTCCTACAGAACGTGTCGGCAGCGAAAATGCTGGCCGCATCCCACCCTCAAGTCAGGTAGAATGCGCGCCCAGTTTTTGGAGAAGCGTATGACCCTGCTCAAATTCAGCGATGTGTCCCTTGCTTTCGGCGCTATGCCGTTGTTGGACAAGGTGTCCTGGCAGATCGCCCGTGGTGAGCGGGTGTGCATCATCGGCCGCAACGGCACCGGCAAATCCAGCATGATGAAGCTGGTCAAGGGCGACCAGAAGCCCGATGACGGCTCTGTCTGGCGCGCTCCAGGCCTCAAGATCGGCGAATTGCCGCAGGAATTGCCGGTGGCCGACGGACGGACAGTGTTCGACGTGGTCGCCGAAGGCCTGGATGGTGTGGGTGAGTTGCTTGCGCAATACCACCACCTGGCGCAGAACTGCGTCACCGAGGAAGACCTGGACAAGCTGATGCATGTCCAGCAAGACCTTGAAGCCCGTGACGGCTGGCGCCTGCAGCAATTGGTCGACAGTACCTTGAGCCGCCTGCAACTGCCGGCCGACAAGACCCTCGCCGAGTTGTCCGGCGGCTGGCGTCGTCGCGTGCTGCTGGCCCAGGCCCTGGTGTCCGAGCCGGACCTGCTGCTGCTCGACGAACCGACCAACCACCTGGACATCGGCGCCATCGCCTGGCTTGAAGAAGCCCTCAAGGATTTCCAGGGCGCGGTGTTGTTTATCACGCACGACCGGTCCTTCCTGCAGAACCTGGCCACTCGCATCCTTGAGCTGGACCGTGGTGGCCTGATCGACTGGAACGGCGACTACGCCAGCTTCCTGGTGCACAAGGAAGCCGCCCTGGCCGCCGAAGAAACCGCCAACGCGTTGTTCGATAAAAAACTGGCCCAGGAAGAAGTCTGGATCCGCCAGGGCATCAAGGCGCGCCGCACCCGTAACGAAGGCCGCGTGCGTGCGCTGAAGGCCCTGCGTGTCGAGCGCAGCGAGCGTCGCGAGCGCACCGGCAAGGCCAATATCCAGCTGGATACCGCCGACAAGTCGGGCAAGCAGGTGATGGTGCTGGAGAACGTCAGCTTCCATCACCCGGATGGCCCGTTCCTGATCAAGGATTTCTCCATGGTCCTGCAGCGCGGCGACCGTATCGGCCTGCTGGGCGCCAACGGTACCGGCAAGACCACCTTGCTCAAGCTGATGCTCAGCGGCCTGCAACCGACCAGCGGCACCGTGGAAGAGGGCACGCGTATCGACGTGGCCTACTTCGACCAGTTGCGTCACCAGTTGGACCTGGAAAAAACCGTGATCGACAACGTCGCCGAAGGCCGCGACTTTATCGATATCGACGGCCAGAGCCGCCATGTGCTGAGCTACCTGGGCGACTTCCTGTTCAGCCCGCAGCGTGCACGTACACCGGTCAAAGCCCTGTCCGGTGGCGAGCGTGCGCGTTTGCTGCTGGCCAAGCTGTTCAGCAAACCGGCGAACCTGCTGGTGCTCGACGAACCGACCAACGACCTCGACGTTGAAACCCTGGAGCTGCTGGAAGAGGTCCTGTTGACCTTCAACGGTACCGTACTGATGGTCAGCCACGACCGGGCATTCCTCGACAACGTGGTCACCAGCACCCTGGTCTTCGAAGGTGAAGGCAAGGTGCGCGAGTACGTCGGTGGTTATCAGGACTGGTTGCGCCAGGGCGGCTCGCCGCGTCTGCTGGGCGTCACCGAGAGTAAGTCCGGCAAGGCTGACTTGACCTCGGCCGTGGTTACTCCTGTTGTGGCGGAGCCTACTCAGGAAGCTGCGCCGGTGGCCAAGAAGAAACTCAGCTACAAGCTCCAGCGCGAGCTGGAAGCCTTGCCGGGCGACATCGACGCCAAGGAACAGCAGATCGCGGCGGTAGAAGCAGAAATGGCTGACGCGGGTTTCTACCTGCGTCCTGCGGCGGAAACCGCCAAGGTCATCGCCTCCCTGGAGACGCTGAACCAGGAGCTGGAAGTGCTGGTTGAGCGTTGGGCCGAGTTGGATGGCTGATTGATTCCAAGGCATTAAAAAACCCGGTGTTCATCTGATGAACACCGGGTTTTCTATATGAAATGCGATTCAAAATGTGGGAGCGGGCTTGCTCGCGAATGCGGCCTATCGGCTGATGCATCTGGCGACTGGCACACCGCATTCGCGAGCAAGCCCGCTCCCACATTGGGTCTCCATCAACCTTACGGGTTCTTCATCAATCTCACGGCCAGGACGTCGCATGGCGCACCATGCAGCACATCATTGGCGGTAGAACCCAGCAGCAGTGCCAGGCCGTGGCGGCCATGACTGCCGACCACGATCAGGTCGCAGTTCTGTTTCTTGGCCAGCTCGTGGATTTCCTTGCGTGGTTGCCCGTAGCTGACGTGGGAGTTGCCTTCGATCACTGGGTATTTGATGGTCAGGCTCTTGATGCGCTCTTCGGCCTGCTTAACCTGTTGCTCATACAACTGGGAAAAATCCATGGGGGCGTCGCCACCGAAGGCCATGGCCATGGGCTCGACGATATGCACCAGCGACAGTCTGGCGCCGCTGGCCTTGGCAAGCTCACGGGCGCGCTTGATCACTGGATCGCACTCTTCGGTCAAGTCTACGGCGACCAGAATATGTTCGTATGACATGGGGCGTTCCTCCAGGGGGCTGCAATAAATTCAGTATGGCTGCTTTCAAGCGGATGGAGTTGCGTCAGGTCATATCCGCTCATCTAGAAATTCGGGAGTACACATATGACGGTCTGGATAGTGGTGTCAATCCTTGTTGTGGTTCTGAGCCCCCTGGCATGGCTGCGCCCGTCGCGTCATCAGAGCGGACGCATGGCGCTGCGCATGGAGGCGCGTCGCATGGGCCTGGCCATGCAACTGGCGCCCCAGGATTGGCCGCATTGGCTCAAGCAGGAACCGCCAAGCCCGTGTGCGCAGTACTGCCGGCCACGGCGCGGCAGTGTGCCGGCGGCCTGGAGTTACTGGCAGCTGGAACCGGGGGTGTGGGTCAACCAATGGCGCGAAGTGTGTGTCGACGAGAAGTTGTTGCCGCATTTTGCGACGTTGCCAGCCAACGTCTACAAGGTCGAGGCCGATAAGCAAATGATTGCCCTGTATTGGGGCGAGAAGGGCGAGGCGCGTGACCTGCTGGCCATTGATAAATTGCTCAAGGCCCTGGCCTGACCCGCAGGCAATAAAAAGCCCGAAAACATCATCGGGCTGGAGTTGGCCAGGCAGGCCGGTAAATCTGTGGTTCCCCACGCCGGATGTTCATCCGGCGCATTGACTATCCTGTTAAAGGTGCCGCTAGCCTAGCTGGATATCCTTATCTGTACAGCCTTTTCCCACAGCGTTGGTTCTATTGATCGGGTGAATGTTGGAATATTGACGAAGCGCCGGCCTGGGGGCGGGGTTCTGAAATGACTGGAAAGTCGGTTTTTTCCTGGCCTTTCGAGCGATTGACAATTGCCCTGAATTGGATGAAGGTGGCGTACCCGAATCAAACGGGCGTATGAATTGAGCGTTTGTCTGTCAGACCGCTCATACAGAATCCCGACTATCGCATTGGCGGGTGTGCCTGGCGGATTGGCGTGAGCATTGACGCAATTATCAATGCCCAACCAGAGGCCAGCGTCCGATGTGTACTGTTCAGCTTCCATATCGTGGAGATCAGTTGATGATTTACGAAGGTAAAGCCATCACGGTTAAGGCTCTTGAAAGTGGCATCGTCGAATTGAAATTCGACCTCAAGGGTGAGTCCGTCAACAAGTTCAACCGTCTAACCCTGAACGAACTGCGTCAGGCCGTAGACGCCCTCAAAGCAGATGCTTCGGTCAAGGGTGTGATCGTCTCCAGCGGCAAGGACGTGTTTATCGTCGGCGCTGACATCACCGAATTCGTCGACAACTTCAAGCTGCCCGATGCCGAGCTGGTGGCTGGCAACCTCGAAGCCAACAAGATTTTCAGCGATTTCGAAGACCTCAACGTGCCGACCGTTGCTGCAATCAACGGTATTGCGCTGGGCGGCGGCCTGGAAATGTGCCTGGCCGCGGATTTCCGCGTCATGTCGGCCACCGCGAAAATCGGCCTGCCGGAAGTCAAACTGGGCATCTACCCAGGTTTTGGCGGCACCGTGCGCCTGCCGCGCATTATCGGGGCCGATAACGCCATCGAGTGGATTGCCGCCGGCAAGGAAAACAAAGCCGAAGACGCGCTGAAAGTCGGTGCCGTCGACGCCGTGGTTGCCCCGGACAAACTGGCCGAGGCTGCACTGAACCTGATCAAGGGCGCCATCAGTGGCGAATTTGACTACAAGGCCAAGCGTCAGCCGAAGCTGGAAAAACTCAAGCTCAACGCCATCGAGCAAATGATGTCGTTCGAAACCGCCAAAGGTTTCGTGGCAGGCCAGGCCGGCCCGAACTACCCGGCGCCGGTTGAAGCGATCAAGACTATCCAGAAGGCCGCGAACTTCGGTCGCGACAAAGCCCTGGAAGTGGAAGCGGCAGGCTTCGTCAAACTGGCGAAAACCTCGGCCGCCCAAAGCCTGATCGGCCTGTTCCTGAACGATCAGGAGCTGAAGAAAAAGGCCAAGGCCTACGATGAAGTCGCCAAGGACGTGAAACAGGCTGCCGTACTCGGCGCCGGCATCATGGGCGGCGGCATCGCTTATCAGTCGGCGTCCAAAGGCACGCCGATCCTGATGAAAGACATCAACGAACACGGTATCGAGCAGGGCCTGGCGGAAGCCGCCAAGCTGCTGGTGGGGCGCGTGGATAAAGGTCGCATGACCGCAGCGAAAATGGCTGAAGTGCTTAACGGCATTCGTCCTACGCTGTCCTACGGTGATTTTGGCCACGTCGACCTGGTGGTCGAAGCCGTTGTCGAGAACCCGAAGGTCAAGCAGGCTGTATTGGCTGAAGTCGAAGCCCAGGTCAAAGATGACACCATCCTGGCTTCCAACACCTCGACCATTTCCATCTCGCTGCTGGCCAAGGCCCTCAAGCGTCCGGAGAACTTCGTCGGCATGCACTTCTTCAACCCGGTGCACATGATGCCGCTGGTGGAAGTGATCCGTGGCGAGAAGTCCAGCGAACTGGCGATTGCCACCACCGTTGCCTACGCCAAGAAAATGGGCAAGAACCCGATCGTGGTCAACGACTGCCCGGGCTTCCTCGTCAACCGTGTGTTGTTCCCGTACTTCGGCGGTTTCGCCAAGCTGGTCAGCGCCGGTGTGGACTTCGTGCGCATCGACAAAGTCATGGAAAAATTCGGCTGGCCCATGGGCCCGGCGTACCTGATGGACGTGGTCGGCATCGACACCGGCCACCACGGCCGCGACGTCATGGCTGAAGGCTTCCCGGACCGCATGAAAGACGAGCGCCGCTCGGCGATCGATGCGCTCTACGAGGCCAAGCGCCTGGGCCAGAAGAACGGCAAGGGCTTCTACGCCTACGAGGCCGACAAGAAGGGCAAGCAGAAGAAAGTGGCCGACCCGTCGGTGCACGAAGTGCTCGCGCCGGTCATCTACGAACAGCGTGAGGTGTCCGACGAGGACATCATCAACTGGATGATGATCGCCCTGTGCCTGGAGACTGTGCGTTGCCTGGAAGACGGCATCGTCGAGACCGCCGCCGAAGCCGATATGGGCCTGGTGTACGGTATTGGTTTCCCTCCATTCCGTGGCGGTGCGCTGCGTTACATCGACTCGATCGGTGTGGCCGAATTCGTTGCCCTGGCTGATCAATACGCTGATTTGGGCCCGCTGTACCACCCGACCGCGAAGCTGCGTGAAATGGCCAAGAACGGTCAGAGCTTCTTCGGTTAAGCGCCCAAACGACTAGAGCGAGAATATTTATGAGCTTGAATCCAAGAGACGTGGTGATTGTCGACTTCGGTCGCACGCCGATGGGCCGCTCCAAGGGCGGCATGCACCGCAACACCCGTGCCGAAGACATGTCGGCGCACCTGATCAGCAAAGTGCTGGAGCGCAACGTCAAGGTCGACCCCAATGAGGTCGAGGACGTGATCTGGGGTTGCGTCAACCAGACCCTGGAGCAGGGCTGGAACATCGCGCGCATGGCGTCGCTGATGACCCAGATTCCACACACCGCGGCCGGCCAGACCGTCAGCCGCCTGTGCGGTTCGTCCATGAGCGCGCTGCACACGGCCGCCCAGGCGATCATGACCGGTAACGGCGATGTGTTCGTGGTCGGTGGCGTGGAACACATGGGCCACGTGAGCATGATGCACGGCGTCGATCCTAACCCGCACATGTCGCTGTACGCGGCAAAAGCCTCGGGCATGATGGGCCTGACCGCGGAAATGCTCGGCAAGATGCACGGCATCACCCGTGAAGCCCAGGACGCGTTCGGCGTGCGTTCGCACCAACTCGCCCACAAGGCGACCGTGGAAGGCAAGTTCAAGGATGAAATCATCCCGATGAACGGCTATGACGAGAACGGCTTCCTGAAACTGTTCGACTACGACGAGACCATTCGTCCGGATACCACTCTGGAAAGCCTGGCGGCGCTCAAGCCGGCGTTCAATCCAAAGGGCGGCACCGTGACAGCCGGTACGTCATCGCAAATCACCGATGGTGCCTCGTGCATGATCGTGATGTCGGCGCAGCGCGCCCAGGACCTGGGTATCCAGCCGCTGGCGGTGATTCGTTCGATGGCCGTGGCGGGTGTGGACCCGGCGATCATGGGCTATGGTCCTGTCCCGGCCACCCAGAAAGCCTTGAAGCGCGCGGGCCTGACCATTGCCGATATCGACTTCTTCGAGCTCAACGAAGCTTTCGCCGCACAGGCCCTGCCGGTGCTGAAAGATTTGAAAGTACTCGACAAGATGAATGAGAAGGTTAACCTGCACGGCGGCGCAATCGCTCTGGGCCACCCATTCGGTTGCTCCGGCGCGCGTATCTCCGGTACTTTGCTTAATGTAATGAAGCAAAATGGCGGCAACCTCGGGGTAGCCACCATGTGCATTGGTCTCGGCCAAGGCATTTCCACCGTCTTCGAACGCGTTTAAGCGTTGGCTTGACGGAAGCCGGGGCCTAGTGCCCCGGTTTTTGTTTTTTGGCGATTTTATATTTTTTTTTAACAAATTTTGTAAGGGGGCCAGAGCATGAAAGTCGAACCGGGGCTCTACCAGCATTATAAAGGTCCGCAGTACCGCGTTTTCAGTGTGGCGCGCCACTCCGAGACTGAAGAGCAAGTGGTGTTCTACCAAGCACTGTATGGTGATTACGGCTTTTGGGTACGCCCCTTGAGCATGTTCCTGGAGACCGTCGAAGTTGACGGCGAGCAGGTCCCGCGCTTTGCTTTGGTCCAGGCCGAACCCAGTCTTTTTAAAGGGCAATAACGGCAGGTCGCGCAGAATACTGCGCTTGACCTCACCCGGTTGCCACTATATATAGCGTTGCCGCGTCAGGCGCCAACTGCCTTTCACTTCTCGAATTCAGGAATTTTCCGATCCATGGGCAAATCGCTGGTCATTGTGGAATCCCCGGCTAAGGCCAAGACCATCAACAAGTACTTGGGCAACGAGTACGTGGTGAAGTCGAGTATCGGCCATATCCGAGACCTGCCCACCAGCGGTTCGGCTAGCGCCAGCAAGGAGCCTGCCGCCAAGCGCGGCAAGGCGGCTGCGGGCGAAGGTCCGGTGCTCACGCCTAAAGAGAAAGCGCGCAAGCAGCTGGTCTCGCGCATGGGTGTGGACCCGGATCATGGCTGGAAGGCCAAGTACGAAATCCTTCCGGGCAAGGAAAAGGTCATCGAAGAGCTGCGCCGGCTCGCCAAGGATGCCGACACCATCTATCTCGCAACGGACTTGGACCGCGAAGGGGAAGCCATTGCCTGGCACCTGCGGGAAGCCATCGGCGGTGACGACAGCCGCTACAAGCGCGTGGTGTTCAACGAAATCACCAAGAAAGCCATCCAGGAAGCTTTCTCCAAGCCGGGCGAGCTGGATATCGACCGTGTCAACGCCCAGCAGGCCCGTCGTTTCCTCGACCGTGTCGTGGGTTACATGGTCTCGCCGTTGCTGTGGGCGAAGATCGCCCGGGGCCTGTCCGCCGGCCGTGTGCAATCGGTAGCGGTCAAGCTGGTGGTGGAGCGTGAGCGCGAGATCCGTGCGTTCAACCCCGAAGAGTATTGGGAAGTCCACGCCGACCTCGGCACCGCCAAAGGCGCCAATGTACGTTTTGAAGTGGCCCGCGAGAAAGGCGAGGCGTTCAAACCGCTGAACGAAGCCCAGGCCATGGCCGCGCTGGAGAAGCTCAAGGCTTCCAGCTACAGCATCGTCAAGCGCGAAGACAAACCGACCAGCAGCAAGCCGTCGGCACCGTTCATCACCTCCACCCTGCAGCAGGCCGCGAGTAACCGCCTGGGCTTCGGTGTGAAGAAAACCATGATGATGGCCCAGCGTCTGTACGAAGCTGGCTACATCACCTACATGCGTACCGACTCCACCAACCTGTCGCAAGACGCAGTGGCGATGGCGCGCACGTACATTGAAAGCGAATTCGGCAAGAAGTACCTGCCGGAGAAGCCCAACGTCTACAGCAGCAAGGAAGGCGCCCAGGAGGCTCACGAAGCGATCCGTCCTTCCGATGCCAACACCGAGCCAAGCAAGCTGAGCGGCATGGAACGCGACGCTGAGCGCCTTTACGAGCTGATCTGGCGCCAGTTCCTGGCTTGCCAGATGCTGCCGGCGCAATACCTGTCCACCACCGTCAGCGTGGGCGCTGGTGACTTCGAGCTGCGCGCCAAGGGCCGTATCCTCAAGTTCGACGGCTACACCCGTGTGATGCCGCAAATTGCCAAGCCAGGCGACGACGATGTGCTGCCGGACATGGCCCAGGGCGATACGTTGAAGCTGATCAAGCTCGACCCGTCCCAGCATTTCACCAAGCCGCCGGCGCGTTATTCGGAAGCCAGCCTGGTCAAGGAGATGGAAAAGCGCGGTATCGGTCGTCCTTCGACCTACGCGGCGATTATCTCCACCATCCAGGATCGTGGCTACGTAGCGCTGCACAACCGGCGTTTCTATTCGGAAAAGATGGGCGACATCGTCACCGAGCGTCTGTCCGAGAGCTTCTCCAACCTCATGGATTACGGCTTCACCGCCGGCATGGAAGAGAATCTCGATGACGTGGCCCAGGGCGAGCGCGACTGGAAAAACGTGCTGGACGAGTTCTACGGCGACTTCAAGAAAAAACTCGAAGTGGCCGAAAGCCCTGACAGCGGCATGCGTGCCAACCAACCGGTGATGACCGACATCCCGTGCCTGACCTGCGGCCGCCCGATGCAGATTCGTACTGCGTCCACCGGCGTGTTTCTCGGTTGCTCGGGCTACAGCCTGCCGCCGAAAGAGCGCTGCAAGGCCACCGTCAACCTGGTGCCGGGTGACGAAATCGCCGCCGATGACGAGGGTGAGTCCGAATCGCTGGTGCTGCGTGGCAAGCACCGTTGTCCAATCTGCAGCACGGCGATGGACGCCTACCTGCTGGACGAGAAGCACAAGCTGCACATCTGCGGTAACAACCCCGATTGCAACGGCTACGAGATTGAAGAGGGCACCTACCGCATCAAGGGCTACGAAGGTCCGAGCCTGGAATGCGACAAGTGCGGCAGCGAGATGCAACTCAAGACCGGCCGTTTCGGCAAGTTCTTCGGCTGCACCAACCCGACCTGCAAGAACACCCGCAAACTGCTGAAAAGCGGTGACGCGGCGCCGCCGAAGATGGACCCGGTGAAGATGCCGGAGCTCAAGTGCGAGAAGGTCAACGACACCTACATCCTGCGTGACGGTGCCTCGGGCCTGTTCCTGGCAGCCAGCCAGTTCCCGAAAAACCGCGAGACCCGGGCACCGCTGGTGCTGGAGATCGTGCCGCACAAGGACGAGATCGATCCTAAGTACCACTTCCTGTGCGAAGCACCAAAAAAGGACCCGGATGGTCGCCCGGCCGTGATCCGCTACAGCCGCAAGACCAAGGAGCAGTACGTGCAGACCGAAGTGGACGGCAAGCCTACCGGCTGGAAAGCGTTCTACGACGGCGGCAAGTGGAAGGTCGAGGACAAGCGTCAGGGCGCTTGATCTGCAGGAGCGAGGGGGACGCCTGGTTCTTGCTCGCGAAGGTCCTTAACGATAACGCGATAAACCCGAAGCACTGCGTTGTTCTCGGGTTTTTCGCGAGTAAACTCGCTCCTACAAAGCCTGCATCACGTTTATGTCGTTGTGGAGATTGCCCCTATGGCCAACGAACTCTATACCCGTACCAACCAGAAAATTTACTTCGCGGGTTTGTCCCTGGAAGCCCTTGGCCGTGCCGAGGAAGGCAGGGAGATGAATGCTATCGCACTGCTCCAGGCGGGGCGTGAAGCGGCGTTGTTCCATCTGTACGGCGCCTTGCTGGGGCTGTGCCATGAAATCGCCGGGTTTTATCGTTTGCCCCAGGCCGGTTCGCCCCGCGCGGAAATGATCATGAGCCGCGAAGTGCTGGACACCATGGCAATCCCTGAGCTGGCCGAACTGGTGGAAATGGCCCAGAGCCCGGACAGCTGGGTGGCGCGCTTACTTAAGGCTCACGCAGATATGTTCCAGCCTCCGCGCATTCCCCACGTGCCCAAGGGCGATGTGACCCAGCCACTGATCGTGGCGGTTGCGGTGCAGGAGGAAGAGCCGCAGCCGTTGAGCCGTGAAGAGCTGGAAGGCTGGCGCCAGGAGCTGAAGAAGATGGCACTGCGCTTTCGCGAAGGCCTGAACGAGTGCTAAAACCGGCTCGGATTCAGACAGCACCGTTCATCAAGCGGTAAAGAAACCTGTTCAGATCCTCAGCGAGTCCGGGTGGATGACTGATATAATCCGCGCCTTTCGTGGAGAACAGACTTTTATGCCGACGTCCTTTCTGGAAATTGTTGAGTTGCCTGACGGCCGAATCGAGCTGCGCCGGGCTGAGGACGAAGGTTCTCTGGTTATTCTGGATTTTTCCGAAGATGCCAAGGTGTTCCTGCAGGGCCAACACGTGGAAGTGGCAAAAGCCATGTTGAGCGTGGGTGTGCAGATGGCAGGCCGCCTGGCGGAAGGCGAGCCGGAAAAAGAAGACGGGCCGCGGGTGCTTCACTGAGTGTAGGCGGCGGGCTCACTGCAACAGCAAGCCTGGTCATCACTTATCCCAATCGAATGTTCAAGCTTTGTGCATCACCCGTGCGTGCGGCACTGATTAACTGCTGCTTGGCTGTTGCATTCAGCGGGTTCAACCAACTGACCACCGTATGACTACGGCCCAGGCGCAACGCTTCACAGGTCAGTTGCTGGGCACTTTGCGCGCCACGCGGTTGCAGCAGCAGGATGCGCTCGCGGTTGAGGCCGGCGTCCCGTAGCCAGGCCTGGGTCAGGCTGGCGGGTGGGGCGATCAACGTCAGCCAGCGGGCGTCCTGCTCTTCGCTCAACTCACGCAGGATCGGTGCCAGCAGGCTCAGGCAGCTCCCTGCTGCACCGCGCAACGACAGTTCACTGAACGCCTCAGGCTCGGCGCTCCAAGGCGCCTCGACCGTTTCCTTGAGAAGGGGCGCAAGGGGTTGGGCCATAAAGGCCTCGAACAACGACAGTTGGGTGTGTGGCGGGGTGTGCACGAGCTGCATGATGCCTCCTTTAGCGGCGAATAACGCCGACACTCAAGCCTTCGATCACCAGGTCCTGATCTTTCAGGTTCACTTCAATCGGTGCGAACTCAGGGTTCTCGGCCAGCAGCCAGACCTTGCTGCCTTCGCGCTTGAAGCGTTTGACGGTGACTTCATCGCCGATACGGGCGACGACAATCTGGCCATTGCGGGCTTCGCGGGTGGTGTGCACGGCCAGCAGGTCGCCATCGAAGATGCCCACGTCCTTCATGCTCATACCGTGGACCCGCAACAGGTAGTCGGCGCGAGGGTGGAAGAACGTCGGGTTGATGTTGCAGGATTCCTCGACGTGCTGCTGCGCCAGGATCGGCGCACCGGCGGCGACGCGGCCGATGATCGGCAGGGTCGATTCGTCGGCCTTGGCTTCGAAGCCAGGAATGCGAATGCCCCGCGAAGCACCGGGGGTCATTTCGATCGCACCTTTGCGAGCGAGGGCCTTGAGGTGTTCTTCGGCGGCGTTGGGAGATTTGAACCCCAGTTCCAGCGCAATTTCCGCTCGTGTCGGCGGGTAGCCGTTGTCATCGAGGCAGCGCTTGATAAAAGCCAGAATCTCAGCTTGGCGTGGCGTCAGTTTTAGCATGTTGATCGCTCTGTCTTTTTATACAGTGACTGGGATTATATACAGTGGACTGCGCTTGGCAATCATCCTTTTCCATGACTCCGCTGGACGGTCATTCGTCAACCGTCCTACAGGGAAGAGATAGCGCTGCCTACAGAGTTGAAAGGATGTGATTAAATAGCACCCGCACCGATGACTGCCCGGCCGGAAAGCGAACCCTCAGGCTTGACAAGACACACCCTGAAACGTATGTTTCAAACAAGTGTTTGTCAGGCGGAGTAGCCATGGCCCAGTCGGAAACCGTTGAACGCATCCTCGATGCTGCCGAGCAATTGTTCGCGGAAAAAGGATTTGCCGAAACTTCATTGCGGCTGATCACCAGCAAGGCCGGGGTGAACCTCGCGGCGGTGAATTACCATTTCGGCTCGAAAAAAGCCCTGATCCAGGCAGTGTTCTCGCGCTTCCTGGGGCCGTTCTGCGCCAGCCTCGACCGTGAGCTCGAGCGCCGTCAGGCCAAGGCCGACCATAAGCCGACCCTGGAAGAACTGCTGGAAATTCTCGTTGAGCAAGCCCTGGTGGTGCAGCCACGCAGCGGCAATGACCTGTCGATCTTCATGCGCCTGCTGGGCCTGGCGTTCAGCCAGAGCCAGGGGCACCTGCGCCGCTATCTGGAAGACATGTACGGCAAGGTCTTCCGCCGCTATATGCTGCTGGTCAACGAAGCCGCTCCGCGTATCCCGCCTATCGAGCTGTTCTGGCGCGTGCACTTCATGCTGGGTGCGGCGGCGTTCAGCATGTCCGGCATCAAGGCCTTGCGCGCGATTGCCGAGACCGATTTCGGCGTCAACACCTCCATTGAACAAGTGATGCGCCTGATGGTGCCGTTCCTCGCCGCCGGCATGCGTGCCGAAACCGGTGTGACCGACCCGACCATGGCGGCTGCCCAGTTGCGTCCGCGCAGCAAAACCGCGCCAGCCCTCGCCAAGGTTTGACCGCTGGGTGTGCGCGGCCGCTTGCATCCGCTAAGCTAGCCGCCATGCCGATTTCAGCTATTTACTCGCAACCCGTTGTGCTTGCCGTGCGTATCGCACGCCGTGAGCCCGACGGGTTGTGTGCGTTATTTAAGGAAGGTTTATGACTGCTGCCCTGCAAGGTTCTTTGATGGTCGATGTGGCTGGTACCTGGCTGACGGCCGAGGATCGTCACCTGCTGCGCCAACCTGAAGTGGGCGGCCTGATCATTTTTGCGCGCAATATCGAGCATCCGCGCCAGGTGCGCGAGTTGAGCGCGGCGATTCGTGCGGTGCGCCCGGACCTGCTGTTGGCCGTTGATCAGGAGGGCGGTCGCGTACAGCGCCTGCGCCAGGGCTTTGTACGCCTGCCGGAGATGCGCGCGCTGGCGGATAACCCCAACGCTGAATACCTGGCCGAGCAGTGCGGCTGGATCATGGCCACCGAAGTGCTGGCCGTTGGCTTGGACCTGAGCTTCGCCCCGGTGCTGGACCTGGATTACCAGCGCAGTGCCGTGGTCGGCACCCGGTCCTTCGAAGGCGACCCTGAGCGCGCTGCCGTGCTCGCCGGAGCATTTATCCGTGGCATGAACAGCGCCGGCATGGCCGCCACCGGCAAGCACTTTCCCGGTCACGGGTGGGCTGAGGCCGATTCCCACGTCGCCATTCCCAATGACGAACGCAGCCTGGAACAGATTCGCGCCAATGACCTGGTGCCTTTCGCACGCCTGAGCAAGCAACTGGCGGCGGTGATGCCGGCGCACGTCATTTATCCGCATGTCGATAACCAGCCCGCCGGCTTCTCGCGCCGCTGGTTGCAGGACATCCTGCGCGGCGAGCTGCAATTTGACGGGGTGATTTTCAGTGACGATCTGTCGATGGCCGGTGCCCATGTGGTCGGCGACGCGGCCAGTCGGATTGAAGCGGCGCTGACCGCCGGTTGCGACATGGGGCTGGTGTGCAACGATCGCGCGGCGGCCGAGTTGGCGCTGAGTGCGGCGCAGCGCATGAAGGTCACACCGTCTGCTCGTATTGCGCGGATGCGCGGGCAAGCGATTGCTTCGACGGAGTACAAACAGGATCCGCGTTGGTTGGCAGCGCTTGCCGCGTTGCGGGAGGCTCAGTTGATCGACTGAAGACTGAGTCGCGCCCATCGGGGGCAAGCCCCCGATAGCTCTCCGACAGTCAGCGCTTCTCTTGCTTATTGGGCAACGGCGCAAACAACGCCTCGATCTCCTCATTGCCCAATTGCCAATCCCCAGTGGTGCGCCCATCCAGCACACCCGCTGCCAGGTCGGATTTTTCCTTTTGCAGGTGCTGGATTTTTTCCTCCACCGTGCCCCGCGCAATCATCTTGTAAACGAATACCGGCTTCTCTTGCCCGATGCGATACGCACGGTCGGTGGCCTGGTTTTCCGTGGCCGGGTTCCACCACGGGTCGTAGTGAATCACGGTGTCGGCTTCGGTCAGGTTCAGCCCCACGCCACCCGCTTTCAGGCTGATCAGAAAAATCTGCAGCGTGCCGCTTTGAAAATCCCTCACCGGCGTACGTCGGTCGCGGGTCTGGCCGGTCAGTAGCGCGTAGGCAATTCCGCGTTTTTTCAGCTCGGCTTCGATCAGGCTCAACATCGACGTGAACTGGGAAAACAACAGAATGCGTCGACCTTCGGCAAACAGCTCATCGAGCATTTCCAACAGGCTATCGAGCTTGCCCGAGCTGCTGCCCCGAGTGGGCGGGGGGCATCATTGACCAGGCGCAAATCGCAGCACACCTGGCGCAGCTTGAGCAGCGCCTCAAGAATGATGATCTGGCTGCGGGCCACGCCTTTGCGCGTGATCTCGTCGCGGACCTTTTTATCCATGGCCAGGCGCATGGTTTCGTACACGTCGCGCTGGGCCTCGTTGAGGTCGACCCAGTGGATAATCTCGGTCTTGGGCGGCAGTTCGGTGGCCACCTGTTCCTTGGTGCGGCGCAACAGGAAGGGTTTGATCCGACCGTTGAGGTGCTGCAGTCGCACATCACTGGCGCGTTTTTCGATGGGCACGCGGTAATCACGGTTGAAGCTTTTTACGTCGCCCAGCCAGCCCGGCAACAGGAAGTGGAACAGCGACCACAGCTCACCCAGATGGTTTTCCAGGGGGGTACCGCTCAGGCACAGGCGCTGCCGCGCATTCAGTTCGCGCGCCGCCTGGGCGGCCTTGCTGGACGGGTTCTTGATGTACTGGGCCTCATCGAGGATCAGTACATGCAAGGGCTGGGCGGCGAGGCGCTCGATGTCTTTGGGCAGCAGGGCGTAGGTGGTGAGCAACAGGTCATAGTCCTGCAAGTGCTCGAAGTGTTTCTTGCGCGTGGCACCGTACAGCGCCAGTACGTTGAGTTGCGGGGCGAAGTGGGCCGCTTCGTCGAGCCAGTTGGGGATCAGGCTGGTGGGCATCACCACCATGCACGGACGGTCCAGGCGCCCGGCGATCTTTTCGCTGAGGATATGCGCCAAGGTTTGCAGGGTTTTACCCAGGCCCATGTCATCGGCAAGAATGCCACCGACTTCGAGCTGGCGCAGCGACTGCATCCAGCTCAAGCCTTCCAGTTGATAGGGGCGCAAGGTCGCGTTCAAGCCTTCTGGCGCCGCGCAGGTGAAGTCCTTGATGTCCCGCAGGCGCTGGGCGAACGTGCGGATCCTCTCGCCGCCTTCCCATTGCAGGGGCAGGTCTTGCAGCGGGTTGAGGCGAATCGCATCGGCCTTGGCCAGGCGCAGCGTGGTGGTGCCGGGCTCCTGCAGGTAAAACTCGCCGAGGGTGGCCAGCACCGGTTTCAGGCGACCGTAGGGCAGTGCCACTTGCAATGGGCCATGGCCGCCGTTGGGCAGGCCGGGAATGTTCACCAGGATCAGTTCATCGTTGCGGCGCCGCGCGAGTTTCTCCGGGTTGAGGAGCTCGGTGTGGGAGCGCATCAGGTTCAACAGGATCGGCAACAGGCTCAGCCGCTCACCGTTGACGATGATCCCCAGCTCCAGGTCAAACCAATCGCGTTCCGGGGCTTCATCGACGGTGGCGTACCAATCGTCGATCGCGCTCAGGTCGAAGCCGAAGTCGTCGTCGATCTGCAATTCCCAGCCTTCGGCCCGCAGCGTCGGTGAAGCGTTGAGGGTGAAGTTCAGCCAGGCACTGTCATTGACCATTTCGAACAATTCGCCAGCGCTTTCCGGCAGGGCCTTGCTCTGGCGCGTGGCGATCTTGAACCCCAGCAGGCGCAGCTGTTCACGGTACGGTTGCTCCCGCTCGGGATGTCGCTTGATGCGCAGGCTCTGGGTTTCCTGGCGCACAATGATGTCGGCGTTTTTCTGCCCGCTGACATAATTACCCAGGTAGTTGAACGACAGTGCCGCCCGGTGCTGGATATAGCGTTGCATCTTGCCATTACGCGGTTCAAACGCACTGAACTCGACACTGGCCAGCCACAGGCGTGGCACTGGCAACACATCCTCCATCACTACCTGGGGCAGCGCCACGCGGTTTTCCAGCACGGCCTGGAGTTTTTCCAGCAGTTCGGCATCCTGTACGGCGGCCGGGTAGGCCAGGGTTTCCTGGACCTTGAGCAGTACCGCCGCGATGTGTTTGCAGTTGGTGTGCACCGGACAGGTACAGCGACTGTCCACCAGGATCAGCATGCCCTTGGCCGATTCACGCAGCGAGATGGTCTGTCGGTAAACGTTGCCGCCTGAGCCTTCGCAACTGGCAAGAATGGTGCTGTCGCCTGATTCGACGATGCGCACGCGGTTCTCCAAGGCATAACGTCGCCCGCGCTCCAGGCTTTGCTCTTTGAAGCGATTGGCCCACGAAGGGGCCAGGGGTTTAGTCAACGACGACGTCAGGGGCATGGCGCTGGATCAGTCCTGGAGGTCGGGCGGTGGTGCGCTGGGTGGTTTGGCGGTCAGCGAGGTGATCTTGATCAGCAGCGCCAGGTGGCCGCCGTCCAGGTAATTGAGCTGGTTATTCTTGGTGCGCACGTCTTTCTGGGCCAGGTGTTCGCTGGCGACCACGCTGCCGTTGCTGTCGAACGTGTTGATCCAGAAGTCCGCATCGATATCCGTGAAGCGGCCCAGTTGCAGGCTCAGCACGCCTTCGATGGGGTACTGGCCGAACTGCTCCTGGCCATCGGTGATGGCAATCTTTACCGGCTGCTCGCCCAGGTTCTGCTCCCAGGCCTTGTGTGCCAGCACGGTAAAGCTGTTATCGGCGCTGAGCTTGTCGACGATGTTGTTCAGGCGCGGCGGGCTCATGTTGTCGCCCAGGCGCACGGCACCGGCGTCCCAGTCTTCCGGCGCGGGGCGGCTATTGAGTGCCGGCTCCGCGTTTTGGCGCACCAGGATCATTTCCACCTGATACAGGCTGTCGGCAAACGCCGAAGGCGCGAATACGACCAACAACAGGCTCAGCATGCGAAACACGCGCATCGGGGCGTCCTTCAAACAGATTTCGGAATGAGGCGCTCGAACAGCGCCTCCAGGGTGTTGAAGCGTTCTTCGGCGCGCTCCATCGGCACCATGAACTTGAACAGCGTAGCCCCTTCGAACTTGTAGCGGTTGGGTTGGCCCTGGATCAGCTTGATCAGCACCAACGGGTCCACCGGCGTCTGCGCTTCAAACTCGATGCGCCCGCCCTGCGGTCCGGCGTCGACCTTCTTGATCCCCAGTTGCTCGGCCTGCAATTTGAGCAGGGTCAGGCGCACCAGGTTCTTGGTGGGTTCCGGCAGCAGGCCGAAGCGGTCGATCATTTCCACCTGCAGGTCCTTGAGGCCTTCTTCGTCGGTGGCCGAGGCGATGCGCTTGTACAGGATCAGCCGCGCGTGCACATCCGGCAGGTAGTCTTCGGGAATCAACGCCGGCAGGCGCAGGTTGATTTCCGGGCCGCCGCCCAGGGGTTGATCAAGGTTCGGTTGCTCGCCCTTGCGGATGGCTTTGACCGCGCGTTCGAGCATTTCCATGTACAGGGTGAAGCCTACGGCCTGGATCTGCCCGCTCTGGCCGTCGCCCAGCAGTTCGCCGGCGCCGCGGATTTCCAGGTCGTTGGTGGCCAGCACAAAACCGGCGCCCAGGTCCTGGGTGTTGGCAATGGCTTCCAGGCGCTTCTCGGCATCGCCGGTGATCTGCTGGCGTGGCGGCGTCAGCAGGTACGCATACGCTTGGTGGTGACTGCGCCCGACGCGACCGCGCAGTTGGTGCAGTTGGGCCAGGCCGAATTTGTCCGCGCGCTCGATGATAATGGTGTTGGCGCTCGGCACATCGATGCCGGTTTCGATGATCGTCGAGGCGATCAGCACGTTGAAGCGCTTGTGGTAGAAGTCGCTCATCACCTGTTCGAGGTCGCGCTCGCGCATCTGCCCGTGGCCGATGGCAATACGCGCTTCCGGCACCAGTTCGGCGAGGTCGGCGGCGCATTTTTCGATGGTTTTCACGTCGTTGTGCAGGTAGTACACCTGCCCGCCGCGCAGCAGTTCGCGCAGCAGCGCTTCCTTGACCGTGCTTTTGTTCTGCTCCATCACGAAGGTGCGCACCGACAAGCGCCGCGCCGGCGGCGTGGCGATGATCGACAGGTCGCGCATGCCCGACACCGCCATGTTCAGCGTGCGCGGAATCGGTGTGGCGGTGAGGGTGAGAATGTCGACTTCGCTGCGCAGGGCCTTGAGCTGTTCCTTTTGGCGCACGCCAAAGCGGTGTTCTTCGTCGATGATCACCAGGCCCAGGTTCTTGATCTTCACGTCGTCCGACAGCAGCTTGTGGGTGCCGATCACAATGTCGATCTTGCCTTCGGCCAGCTCGGCGACGGCGGCGTTGACTTCCTTGGCGGACTTGAAGCGGCTCATGACTTCGACGGTCACCGGCCAGTCGGCAAAACGGTCGCGGAAGCTGTTGTAGTGCTGCTGGGCGAGCAGGGTGGTGGGCACCAGGATCGCCACTTGCTTGCCGCCATGTACCGCGATGAACGCTGCGCGCATGGCCACTTCGGTCTTGCCGAAACCCACGTCGCCGCACACCAGGCGGTCCATCGGCTTGGGCGCGAGCATGTCGGCGCGCACGGCTTCGATGGTGGTTTGCTGGTCCGGGGTTTCTTCGAAGGCGAAGCCGGCGCTGAAGGTGGCGTAATCGGCTTTCGGGTCGGCGAACGCGTAACCTTCGCGGGCGGCGCGGCGGGCATAGATGTCGAGCAGCTCGGCGGCGACATCGCGCACCTGTTCGGCGGCCTTGCGCTTGGCTTTCTGCCAGGTCTCGGAACCCAGGCGGTGCAACGGCGCCAGGGCGTCGTCGCTGCCGGTGTAGCGCGCGATCAGGTGCAGGTTGGCTACCGGCACATAGAGCTTGGCGCCCTCGGCGTATTCCATGGTGAGGAATTCGGCGGCCTGGTTGTCGATTTCCAGGGTCTGCAGGCCCAGGTAGCGGCCCACGCCGTGGTCGATATGCACCACCGGCGCACCTTCGCGCAGCTCGGTAAGGTTCTTGATCACCGCATCGTTGTTGGCGTCGGCGCGTTTTTCACGGCGACGGCGCTGCATCACGCGCTGCCCGAACAGAGGGCTTTCGGCGATCAGGGCCAGGGCCGGATCATCCAGCAGCAAGCCTTCATCCAGCGGCGCAATGGTGATCGCCAGGCGCTCTTTGCTGGCGACGAAGTCCGGCCAACTGTCGACGGTTTTCGGGCGCAGCTTCAGGCGTTCGAGCAGTTCCAACAGCACTTCGCGGCGCCCGGCGGATTCGGCGGTGAACAGCACACGGCCGGGGAAGTCGCCGAGGAAGTTGGACAGCGCTTCCAGCGGCTGCGTGGCTTTGGCCTGGATCGCCAGATCCGGCAGCGTCCCCGCAGGGAAGCGCTCGCGGCCGCTGCCGGCATCCACATCCTGCTGGCTGGCGACCACGCGCGGCCAGTTTTTCAGGCGCGCGAAGCAGTCTTCAACCGGCAGGAACAGCTCGGCGGGCGGTAATAAAGGACGGGACGGGTCGACGCGGCGTTCTTCGTAGCGATTACGCACGTCGTTCCAGAAATTTTCCGCCGCCTGCTCGATGCCAGGCAGTGAGAACACCTGAGTGTCCTGGGGCAGGTAATCGAACAGGGTGGAGGTTTCGTCGAAGAACAGTGGCAGGTAGTACTCGATACCGGCCGGGGTAATCCCGCTGCTCAGGTCCTGGAAGATCGGGCAGCGGCGGAAGTCCACGTCGAAGCGTTCCCGGAAACGCGCCTTGAAGCGCGTGACCGCATCTTTCTGCAGCGGGAATTCCCGCGCCGGCAGCAGCTTGACCGAGTCGACTTTATCAATGGAGCGCTGGTTTTCCGGGTCGAAAGTGCGCAGGGTCTCGATTTCGTCATCGAACAGGTCGATGCGATACGGCAGCTTGCTGCCCATCGGGAACAGGTCGATCAGTGCACCGCGCACCGCGAATTCACCGTGCTCGTACACTGTGTCGACGCAGCGGTAGCCGCTGGCTTCCAGGCGGGTGCGCATCTGTTCCACGTCGAGTTTCTGGCCGATATCCAGCACCAGGCTGCTGCCCAGCAGGAACTTGGTCGGCGCCAGGCGGTGCAAGGCCGTGGTAATCGGCACCACCAGTACGCCGTGGGCCAGTTCCGGCAGGCGGTACAGGCTGGCGATGCGCTGGGAAATGATGTCCTGGTGCGGCGAGAACAGGTCGTAGGGCAGGGTTTCCCAGTCGGGAAAATGCAGCACCGGCAAATCGGGGGCGAAGAAGCTCAGCTCCTGCTCCAGCCGTTCGGCGCTTTGGCTGTCGGCGGTGAGCAGCAGGGTAAAGCGCTTGGCTGCGCTGGCAGCCTCGGCAATGGCCAGGCTCAGGGCGGCACCGGGCAGGTTGCCCCAGTGCTGTTTACCTGCCGCGGCAGGGAGTAGCGGTAGACGCAGAACGGGCACGGAAGGTTGAGCTCCAAGCGTTGCGACAAAGTCGGTAATTGTAACGGGGCAAGGTGCCGCCTGTCAGTTGCTGACTGTGCCTAATACGGTTTGTAGGAAATGTAGTGGCTAAGACAAACAAAGCAGCCTTTTGACTCATTATGTAGTGCCGTTTTGCACGGATGTTTCGGAGGGTTACGGACAAGTTGGCAGCACGGCGCCATTGGTGGCCTTCTGAAACCCGCGTGTTTCCTGGCCTGTAGCGGGGTGGTATTTTTTTGCAAGGGCTTTTTGTTGTGATTGGCGCATTGCTCAACGGGCGGTCGGACGACATAATGTAGCCCCTTTTTTCAGCCCCTACATGTGGAAGGTTCCCGTGACTCAGAAGCCCGACCAGTGTCTTGGTGAATGGATCGACCGTGAAGCACTCGCAGAAGCGATGATCCCGCTTATCGGTCAGCTGTACCGCAATAACAATGTGGTGAGCTCGATCTATGGCCGCAGCCTGATCAACCAGTCAGTCATCGCGATTCTCAAGGCGCATCGCTTTGCTCGCCATCGCTCCGCCGACGACAGCGAACTCTCCGTCCACGAAACATTCCCACTGCTCAAGGCCATGAGCGAGCTCAAGCTCGGCGCGGCGTCGGTAGACCTGGGCAAGCTGGCCTACAAATTCCGCAAGGAAGGCAACGGCCGCACCGCCGAGCAGTTCGTGCGTGAAGAAATGGCCGACGTGGTTGGCCAGCAGAGCGCCGCTGCCCGCAAAGGCACCGACGTGGTGCTGTACGGCTTCGGTCGTATCGGCCGCCTGCTGGCGCGCATCCTGATCGAGAAAACCGGTGGCGGCGACGGCCTGCGCCTGCGTGCCATCGTGGTGCGCAAAGGCGCCGACAACGATCTGACCAAGCGCGCGAGCCTCTTGCGCCGCGACTCGGTGCATGGTTCGTTCAACGGCACCATCACCATCGATGAAGAAAACAACACCATCACCGCCAACGGTAACCTGATCCAGGTGATCTACGCGAACAACCCGACTGAGGTGGATTACACCCAGTACGGCATCAAGGACGCCCTGCTGGTGGATAACACCGGCGTATGGCGTGATGCCGAAGGCCTGGGCCAGCACCTGACCTGCCCGGGTATCGACCGCGTTGTGCTGACCGCGCCTGGCAAGGGCAAGCTGAAGAACATCGTGCACGGCATCAACCACGGCGAAATCACCGCTGACGACAAGATCGTGTCCGCCGCCTCCTGCACCACCAACGCCATCGTGCCGGTGCTCAAGGCAGTGAACGACAAGTTCGGCATCGTTAACGGCCACGTTGAAACCGTTCACTCGTACACCAACGACCAGAACCTGATCGACAACTTCCACAAGGGCGATCGCCGTGGCCGTAGCGCCGCGTTGAACATGGTGATCACCGAGACCGGTGCCGCCACCGCGGCTGCCAAGGCTCTGCCTGAACTGGCCGGCAAGCTGACCGGTAACGCGATCCGCGTGCCGACGCCTAACGTATCGATGGCCATTCTCAACCTGAACCTCGAGAAAGCGGCCACCCGTGAAGAGATGAACGAGTACCTGCGCTACATGGCGCTGCACTCCGATCTGCATAAGCAAATCGACTTCGTCAATTCCCAGGAAGTGGTGTCCACCGACTTCGTTGGCTCGCGCCACGCCGGCGTGGTGGATGCGGAAGCAACCATCAGCCAGGACAACCGCGTTGTGCTGTACGTGTGGTACGACAACGAGTTCGGCTACAGCTGCCAGGTGGTTCGCGTGATGGAAGACATGGCTGGGGTCAACCCGCCGGCGTTCCCGCGCTAAGCCTGAGTGCTGAATGAAAAGGCCCCGACTGGTTCGGGGCTTTTTTATGCCTGGTGGCATGGTGTTGTCTGGGAGGGCCTCTTCGCGAGCAAGCCCGCTCCCACAGTTGGCCGCATTCCGTCAGGATGTACTCGGTCAATCGTGGGAGCGGGCTTGCTCGCGAAGGCGATCGTTCATCCAGCGCAAATCCTCAATTGAGCAACCGGCCGCGCAAACTGTCCGACAACCCCTTGGGCGCCAGCCAGATACCCAGGTAGGCCCGTGCCAGTTCGTCATCTCGACTGCTGAACACCACCTGCCCATTGATCTCCAGCTTCAAACCACGACCCGGATGAAAATCCAGGGCATAACGATCACCGCTGCGGATGTTGCGAAAGCTGGCATGCAACTTATCCAGTTCCGGCTTTAATCGAGCATTGGCTTGTTGGCGCTCCAGGGTGGTCGTGGCGGCCTTGATCACGTCACTACGGTCGATGTCGCGAAAGTAATACAGCGTCAGACGCAGCGCCGTCTGCTGGTCCCAGGCGTGCCTTGCATTCAGCCCCGCTTGGGCATACAGCGCCGCCGCATACACATCCGCCCAGAGATAGTTGAGCACCGCCTGGTTTTTCAGCGTCAGTCCCTCAACCTGTGCCGGGAAGCCCGCTTGCTTGAGTCGCTCCGCTTCATTGGCGTGCGCTGTGATCGACACCATCAGCATCAAACAAAAAAATAGTTGTCGCATAATGGCTCATCCTGAAATCGACGCTGATTTGCGTCATGTAGTATGGCAATACTGGCCTACGACGCGACCAAGGGTTAATGTGCGCGGCGTTGAGCCTTATATAGACTGTGCCCCGGTTCACACACTTGAGCCAAATTGTCCTTCATGACCGCTGGCCGCGGCATGATTTAGCCAGGCGTCCTACCGTACGCCTGGCCTGTTCTGAGGAGTACGCATGGCTGTCTACAACTACGACGTGGTGGTACTGGGTTCCGGCCCGGCTGGAGAAGGTGCGGCGATGAACGCCGCGAAGGCAGGGCGCAAGGTGGCGATGGTCGATAGCCGTCGCCAGGTCGGCGGTAACTGCACCCACCTGGGTACCATCCCGTCCAAGGCCCTGCGTCACTCGGTGCGCCAGATCATGCAGTTCAACACCAACCCGATGTTCCGGGCCATTGGCGAGCCGCGCTGGTTCTCGTTCCCGGACGTGTTGAAAAGCGCAGAAAAAGTTATCTCCAAGCAAGTCGCCTCGCGTACCGGTTACTACGCCCGCAACCGTGTCGACCTGTTTTTCGGCACCGGCAGCTTCGCCGACGAGCAAACTGTCGAAGTGGTGTGCGCCAATGGCGTGGTCGAGAAACTGGTGGCCAAGCACATCATCATCGCCACCGGTTCGCGCCCGTATCGCCCGGCGGATATCGATTTCCACCACCCGCGTATCTACGATAGCGACACCATCCTGAGCCTGGGCCACACCCCGCGCAAACTGATCATCTATGGCGCCGGCGTGATTGGCTGTGAATACGCCTCGATCTTCAGCGGCCTGGGTGTACTGGTGGAACTGGTGGACAACCGCGACCAATTGCTGAGCTTCCTCGATTCGGAAATTTCCCAGGCGTTGAGCTACCACTTCAGCAACAACAACATCACCGTGCGCCATAACGAAGAATACGAGCGGGTCGAAGGCCTGGACAATGGGGTGATCCTGCACCTCAAGTCCGGCAAGAAGATCAAGGCCGACGCCTTGCTGTGGTGCAACGGCCGTACCGGCAACACCGACAAGTTGGGCATGGAAAACATCGGGGTCAAGGTCAACAACCGTGGCCAGATCGAAGTCGATGAGAACTACCGTACCTGCGTGACCAACATCTACGGTGCCGGTGACGTGATCGGCTGGCCAAGCCTGGCCAGTGCCGCGCATGACCAGGGCCGTTCGGCCGCCGGCAGCATTGTCGACAACGGCAGCTGGCGTTATGTGAACGACGTGCCGACCGGGATCTACACGATTCCCGAGATCAGCTCGATCGGCAAGAACGAACACGAACTGACCAAGGCCAAGGTGCCTTATGAAGTGGGCAAGGCGTTCTTCAAGAGTATGGCGCGTGCGCAGATCGCCGGTGAGCCGCAAGGCATGCTGAAGATCCTGTTCCACCGCGAAACCCTGGAAGTGCTCGGTGTGCATTGCTTCGGTTACCAGGCCTCGGAGATCGTGCACATTGGCCAGGCGATCATGAACCAGCCGGGTGAGCAAAATACCCTCAAGTATTTTGTGAACACCACGTTCAACTACCCGACCATGGCCGAAGCCTATCGGGTAGCAGCCTACGACGGCCTCAACCGGCTTTTTTGAGCGGCTCCGGCCGGTGGCCTGAGCCGGCCGGGGAGACCGATTTCAGTAATTCTCGAGGGTGGCAGTGGCCAAACCGGGAAAGTCTGTAATCAGGCTATCTACGCCGAAGTCGGCGAGCCTGCGCATCAGCGCAGGTTCGTTGACCGTCCACACGGACACGTGCAAGCCCTGGCGCTGGGCTTTTTCCAGGCGTTCAGGGGTGCACAATGTCCAATTCAGCGCCAGAATTTCACAGCCGTAGTTTTGCGCGACCTTCAGCGGGTCAAGCCAGGCGTATTCGGCAACCAGTCCGCGTGACAGGTCCGGGGTGAGTTCAACCGCCGCTTTCAACACTTCCCGCGAGCTCGAGGTCACGGTGACCTTGTCCATCAGGCCGAAACGTACCGCCATCTCACGAATGGCCAGCACGGTGGTCGCCGCGCGGGTGCGCGAGGCGCTTTTGACTTCGAGTTGCCAGTGGTCGAAGTCGCAGTGTTCAAACAGGTCTTCCAGGCGGGGAATCGGGCACGGCTTGACCCAGCCTGGGCCGCCTTTGCGCGCGTCCATTTTCATCAGGTCCGCCGCCGAATACTCGACGACTTTGCCGCGCCGGTCGGTGGTGCGCTTGAGGGTGGGGTCGTGGATGACCATCAGCTCGCCGTCCATGGACAGGTGCAAATCCAGTTCGCAACGGCGTACACCGTGCTTGAGGCACTCCTGGAAGCTGGTCAGGGTGTTTTCCGGTGCTTCGCCTTTGGCACCGCGGTGGCCGTAAATCAGGGTCACAGTTGCTCCTTAATGCCAGGTCTTCTGGCCAGGTCAATACGAAATCAGGTGTCTTGGGTATCGCTCTGTTCCCGCGCCAGGCGTCGTTCCTGGGCTTGTTTCTGCAGGATGTAGCGCGCCAGCAGCTGGCGTTGGGCATCGGTCATGGTTTCGAATTCAGTACCCACGTCAAAACCGTCGCCCTTGGGATCGCAATGGGTGACGCGGGCGCGCAGCAACAGGCCAAGCGCCTGGGGCATCAGTACCAGCTTGACGGCCAGGTGGGTGTCGGTGGCCAATGGGACTGGGTGTTGGAAGTCGATACCGCCTTCGGAAATGATCACCGGCTGCGGAGCGCCGACTTCGTCGAGCAGGCCGCGGGCCATGATCTGGCTGAGCAAATCCACGCGTTTGTTCTGCACGCGCAGGAAGGCCGCGAGGGTGCGATCTTTCTCGCTGAGCTGGCGCAGCAGGTGCTGGGCTTCGAATTCGCTGAGGTGCAGTTCACTCAGCAGGTTGAACAGTGGCGAATCATCCAGCAACACTTCCTTGCTCGTCGCCTCGGAGGCAGACAGGCTTTTGATTTGGAGTGCGATCATGTCGTTGATACGGTAGTATTCGCGGCGTTCTTCTTCATCTAATGTCGACATGGCGAACCCCAGCTGGCGGTAATGGTCTGAGTGTAAAGCTGCTTACCAGACCCCGCCACCAGGGACGTCTTCTTTTCCTCCGAACAAGCCCCGACATGTTCAGACCTCTCTTCGTATTTATTGGCACGCGTTATACCCGTGCGAAGCGTCGCAATCATTTTGTGTCGTTCATTTCCTTGACCTCGATGATCGGTCTCGCCCTCGGCGTGGTCGTGATGATCGTGGTGCTGTCGGTGATGAACGGCTTCGATCATGAGATGCGTACCCGTGTGCTGGGCATGGTGCCCCACGCGACCATCGAGTCGGGTGAACCGATCAGCGACTGGCAAAGCCTGGCCGCCAAGGTCAAGCAGAACCCCGAGGTGCTGGCCGTTGCGCCGTTTACCCAGATGCAGGGGCTGCTGACCCATGATGGCAAGGTGCAGAAGATCTTGCTCAATGCCATCGACCCGGCCCAGGAGCGCAAGGTCTCGATCATCGACACGTTCATGTTGCAGGGCAAACTGGACGACCTGTCGCCCGGCAGCTTTGGCATCGTGATCGGTGACAAGGCCGCGGCCAAGCTCGGCGTGGGCCTCGGCGACAAGCTGACCTTCGTCGCGCCGGAAGTCACCGTGACCCCGGCCGGTATGTTCCCGCGCATGAAGCGCTTTACCGTGGTCGGTACCTTCCATGTCGGCGCCGGCGAGATCGACGGCTACCTCGGCCTGACCAACCTCACCGACCTGGCGCGCCTGCATCGCTGGCAGCCGGACCAGGTGCAGGGCCTGCGCCTGAAGTTCAACGACCTGTTCGATGCGCCGCGCGGCGCCTGGGAAATCGCTCAGCACCTGGGCGAAAGCCAGTATTACGCCCGCGACTGGACCCGCACCCACGGCAACCTGTACCAGGCCATTCGCATGGAAAAAGCCATGATCGGCCTGCTGCTGCTGCTGATCGTCGCTGTCGCCGCGTTCAACATCATCTCCACCCTGGTGATGGTGGTGAATGACAAGAAAGGCGACATCGCTATCCTGCGTACCCTGGGTGCCACCCCGGGGCAGATCATGGCGATCTTCATGGTGCAGGGCACCGTGATCGGTGTGGTCGGCACCCTGATCGGCACCGCGGTGGGGATTCTGGCCGCGCTGAACGTCAGCGCCGCCATTGCCTTGCTTGAAAAAGTGATCGGCCACAAGTTCCTCAACGCCGACGTCTACTTCATCGACTACTTGCCGTCCCAGGTTCAGGCCCAGGACGTGTTGATGGTGGGCGGTGCCGCGTTGGTCTTGAGTTTCCTTGCCACCCTGTATCCAGCCTGGCGCGCGGCGCGTACCCAGCCAGCACAGGCCTTACGTTATGAGTGAATCGGGCATGAGTGAAAAAGCAATCCTGAGCTGCCGCAACCTGGGCAAATCCTACGAGGAAGGCCCGGAATCGGTGGTGGTGCTGTCCAACCTGCAGCTTGAACTGCATCCGGGCGAGCGCGTGGCGATCGTCGGCAGTTCCGGTTCCGGCAAAAGCACTTTGCTCAACCTGCTGGGCGGCCTCGATACGCCGTCACAAGGCAGTGTGTGGCTGGCCGGCGAAGAGCTGTCAGCCCTGAATGAAAAGGCCCGTGGCCAGCTGCGTAACCGGTCGCTGGGCTTTGTGTACCAGTTCCACCATCTGCTGCCGGAATTCACCGCCCTGGAAAACGTGTGTATGCCGCTGCTGATCGGCAAGACCGCGATCCCGGAGGCGCGTCAACGCGCTACGGCGCTGCTGGAGCGTGTGGGCCTCGGCCATCGCCTGGAGCACAAACCGGCGGAATTGTCCGGTGGCGAGCGTCAGCGTGTGGCGATTGCCCGTGCCCTGGTGAACAACCCAGGGCTGGTGATGCTCGACGAGCCCACCGGCAACCTCGATTCCCACACCGCCCAGGGTATCAAGGACTTGATGCTGGAACTGAGCACCCAGATGCGCACCGCGTTCCTGGTAGTGACCCATGACATGAGCATGGCCCGGCAGATGGACCGCGTGTTGCACTTGCAGGAAGGTCATCTGGTCGCCATCTGACCCGTTTCAAGCCCGGCGCCAGGCGTCGGGCTTTTTCAATTTTTCAACGGTGTCCGCGAATGTTCAGACCGTTATCGATTTTTATCGGCACGCGCTATACCCGCGCCAAGCGCCGCAACCGTTTTGTCTCGTTTATCTCGATGACCTCGATGATCGGCCTCGCCCTGGGCGTGCTGGCGATGATCGTGGTGCTGTCGGTGATGAACGGCTTCCAGCGCGAAATGAGCTCGCGCATCCTCGGCATGGTGCCCCACGCCACCATCGTGGGCGTCAACCCGATCGATGATTGGCGGCCGGTGGCCGCCGCCGCGATGAAGAATCCGCAAGTGACTGCCGCCGTCCCGTTCACACAAATGGACGGTATGTTCTCCTATAAGGGCGCGATGCAGCCCATCGAGATCAGTGGCATCGATCCGGCCCAGGAAGGCAAGGTGTCGATCGTGGCCCAGCACATCGTGCGGGGCAAACTGGATGACTTGAAACCCGGAGAGTTCGGCGTGGTGGTTGGCGACATCACGGCTCGGCGTTTTCGCCTGAACGTGGGCGACAAGCTGACCCTGATCGTGCCGGAAATCAGCAGCGCACCGGGTGGCATCACCCCGCGTATACAGCGTTTGAATGTGGTCGGGATCTTCAAGGTCGGCGCCGAGCTGGATGGCTCCATGGCGTTGATCCACATGGCCGACGCCGCAGAAATACAGCATTGGCAGCCGAACCAGGTGCAAAGCGTGCGCCTGGCGGTGAAGGACTTGTACGCAGCGCCCAAGGTCTCGACGGACATTGCCGCCAGCCTGGGCGCGGGTTACAAGCCCGATGACTGGACCCACACCCAGGGCAGCCTGTTCAGTGCGATGAAGATGGAAAAGACCATGATCGGTCTGTTGCTGCTGATGATTGTCGCCGTGGCTGCGTTCAACATCATCGCCACGCTGATCATGGTGGTGAACGACAAGGGTGCGGACATCGCGATCCTGCGCACCATCGGCGCCACGCCACGGCAGATCATGGCGATCTTCATGGTGCAGGGCACGGTGATCGGGGTTGTCGGTACCTTGATCGGCGGCGTGTTGGGCGTGATTGCCGCGCTGAACGTGAGTGAACTGGTGGGCTGGCTTGAGCGGGTGACCGGGCAGCATATCTTCAGTTCGGATGTGTACTTCGTCAGCAACCTGCCTTCGGAGCTGCAAGGTGGCGATGTGTTGCTGATTTGCACGGCGGGGTTTGTGCTGAGCTTTCTGGCAACGATTTACCCGGCGTATCGGGCGGCGAAGATTGAGCCGGCGCATGCGCTGAGATATTCGTAGTCGTTGAGACCGCTATCGCAGGCAAGCCAGCTCCCACATTTTGAATGTATTCACCGCTCGAAATGGGTGCTGGCTTGGGCGATAAAGGCAGCAACAGCTGGCATCAGTCTATCTTTGGCAACTCAATCACAAACCTTGTCCAACCCGCCCCAGACTCACAAAAAATCCTCCCCCCGTGCGCCCGCACAATCGACTGGGTAATCGCCAACCCCAGCCCCGCGTGCTCGCTGCTGCCTTCATGCCGTGCCGGGTCTGCCCGGTAGAACCGGTCGAACAACCTCGGTAACAACGCTGGCGGAATGCCGTCGCCCGTGTTCTCCACGGTCAGCACCGCGCCTCGTGCGTCTTGCTTCATGTGTACACGCACTTCGCCGCCCGGCGGGGTAAAGCGCAGTGCGTTATCCAGCAGGTTCGAAAATGCTCGGCGCAACATGCCACGATCACCCTCGGTGCAGGCGGTGCCTTCGCGCAACAGGCTGACCTGTGCGTCTTCGGCCAGCAATGCGAAAAACTCCAGCACCGCCTCCACTTCGTCTGCCAACGCCAAGGGTTCGCGCTTGGGTGTCAGCAAGCCGTGGTCGGCCTTGGCCAGGTACAACATGTCGTTGACTAGTTGCGCCATCCATTGCAACTCTTCCAGGTTGCTGTGCAGCGCCTCGCGGTAATCCTCCAGCGAGCGCGGCTGGGTGAGGATGACCTGGGTCTGGGTCAGTAGGTTCGACAGCGGCGTGCGCAGTTCATGGGCGATATCGGCGGAGAACGCCGACAGGCGCTGGAACGCGTCGTCCAGGCGGCCCAGCATGGCGTTGAAGGCTTGGGCCAGTTCGGCCAGTTCCACCGGCATCTGCTGTTGGGGCAAGCGCTGGGTCAGGGAATGCGCGCAGATGCCGGCCGCCACGTCGCTCATGCGCCTTAATGGCCGCAACCCACTGCGCGCGGCCCAGGCACCGAGCAGCGCCGTGGCCAGGGCCGAAAGGCCAACGGTGAGCCAGATCAAATGCTGCATGCGTTGCAGGAAGTGCTGGTGGTGGGTGATGTCGAGCATCAGGCTCAGTTGCGGCGAGTCGGGTTGGCCCGCCACCAGCGGCGCGTTGTACACCCGGTAGTCGGTGCCGGCGTTTCGCAGGCTGTGCAGGCCAGGTGCCGTGGGCAGGGTGACGCTCGGCGCATCGTCGAGCCAGCGCTGGCCAGCGGCGGTGATGCGCAGCGCAAGGTCGGGCTGGCGATTGAGTTCGACGCGCAGTTGCGCTGCTCGCTGGGCAAAGGATTGCGCCGAATCGACACCTTGCAAGGTGCTGCGCAGCGCCACGAGTTGGCTGTCGAGCTGTTGCTGGTCCAGCTCGATAAAGTGCGCCTCGCTGGCCTGGTTGAACAGCACGCCGGCCAGCAACGACACCACTGCGGTACAGGCGGCGAACAGCAGTGCCAGACGGCTGGCCAGGGACAGGCGCTTGATCAATTGCAGCGTTCCTCCAGTACATAACCCATGCCGCGCACGGTGTGGATCAGTTTATTGGGGAAGTTGTCGTCGATTTTCAGGCGCAGGCGGCGAATCGCCACTTCGATGATGTTGGTGTCGCTGTCGAAGTTCATGTCCCATACCTGGGAGGCGATGAGTGACTTGGGCAGCACTTCGCCCTGGCGGCGCAGCAGCAGTTCCAGCAGGCAGAACTCCTTGGCGGTCAGGTCGATGCGCTGGCCGTCGCGCTCGACGCGGCGGCGGATCAGGTCCAGGCGCAGGTCCGCCAGTTGCAGGGTGGTTTCCTGCGGTGTGCTGCTGCCACGGCGCAACAGGCTGCGCACCCGCGCCAGCAGTTCGGAAAAAGCGAAGGGCTTGACCAGGTAATCGTCGGCGCCCAGTTCCAGGCCATGCACCCGGTCTTCCACCGCATCGCGGGCGGTGAGGAACAACACCGGAATATCCAGTCCGGCGCTACGCACCGCTTGCAGGATTTGCCAGCCGTCGCGGCCCGGCAGCATCACATCGAGGATCAGCAGGTCGTAGTCACCGGTCAATGCCAGGTGTTGGCCAGTGATACCGTCGGCGACCAGCTCGGTGGTAAACCCTGCCTCGGCCAGGCCCTGGCGCAGGTAGTGGCCGGTTTTCGGTTGGTCTTCGACGATCAGCAGTTTCATGGGCGGCTCTTGGCAGCGAGTAACAACGGGCGTTATACCGTGGGGGCCAGGCGAGGGGCGCAACCTGACAAAGTTGTAATCTGGCAGTCAGTTGGCTGGCAGTGACACCATCTTAAAGTGCTGTCCAAGCGGGTTACACATTTTTGGAGAAGAACGATGGCATTGCGTACACCCTTGTTGTTGGCGAGTTGCCTGTTGGCGTTGAGTTTCAATGCGATGGCCGACGGGGCCTCTACCTACGCGTTCGGTCAGCCAGCCCCGGCTGACAAAGCCACGCGCACCGTGGAAGTGACGCTGCAGGATATTGCCTTTTCGCCCAAGTCCATCGAGGTAAAGGCCGGTGAGACCGTGCGCTTTGTGCTGGTCAATAAAGGCCGGTTGCTCCACGAATTCAACCTGGGTAACGCGGCAATGCACGCCGCGCACCAGAAGGAAATGCTGCAGATGCAGGCCAGCGGCATGCTTACCGCCACTGGCATGGGCAAGATGGATCATAGTGCAATGGACCACGGAGCGATGGGTGGGATGAAACACGATGACCCCAACAGCGTACTGGTAGAGCCCGGCAAGACAGCCGAACTGACGTGGACCTTCAGCAAGGCGACGGGCCTGGAGTTCGCCTGCAACCTGCCCGGGCATTACCAGGCGGGTATGGTCGGCAAACTGACTGTTGAGTGAGTCCATTCTTAAGGGCGGGTGCAAAGGCTGGTAGACTGGCGCGGTTCATTCAGTCAGGTTTCCGTCATGCATCCCGCAGCCGAACATTCGCCGCTGGGCAAGTCCAGTGAATACATCTCCACTTACACCCCTTCGTTGCTGTTCCCGATTCCCCGTGCCGCCAAGTGGGCCGAGCTGGGCCTGAGCGCCGAAACCCTGCCTTACAAGGGGGTGGACTTCTGGAACTGCTTTGAATTGTCCTGGTTGCTGCCGTCGGGCAAGCCGGTGGTGGCGATCGGTGAGTTCAGCATTCCAGCCGATTCGCCGAATATCATCGAGTCCAAGTCTTTCAAGCTATACCTCAATTCGTTGAACCAGACTGCGTTTTCCGATACCGCACGCCTGGAAGCCACCCTGCGCACCGACCTCAGCGCTGCCGCGGGCAAACCGGTGAGCGTGCGTATCCGCAGCTTGGCCGAGGTCGAGGCCGAAGGTGTGATGGCGTTGCCGGGCGTGTGTATTGACGACCTGGATATCAACGTCAGCAGTTACGAACACCCACGCCCGGAGTTGCTGCGCTGCGATGATGCGCGCATCGTCGAGGAGAGCGTGCACAGCCACCTGCTCAAATCCAACTGCCCCGTGACCAGCCAGCCCGACTGGGGCAGTGTGGTGGTGGAGTATCGCGGTTCGGCATTGGATCACGCGAGCCTGCTGGAATATCTGGTGAGTTTTCGCCAGCACTCGGACTTCCACGAGCAGTGCGTAGAGCGCGTCTTCCTCGACCTGCAGCGCCTGCTGAAACCGGAAAAATTGACGGTGTATGCGCGATATGTGCGGCGGGGTGGGCTGGATATCAACCCGTATCGCAGTACTGAGGAGGTGGCGTTCCAGAACGTGCGTCTGGCGCGCCAGTAAGCGTCACGCCAATTAAAATGTGGGAGGGAGCCGCCTCACTCCCACATTCAGGTTCTGGTCTTGGCTTGGCGGCGGATTAGATCCCGATGCCGCCCAAGATATTCACGATATCTCGTAACGTCCCGGCGATGAGCGGATGTTCGGATTCGAGCCTAAAAGCAGCCCGCTTCACATCGTCTGCGATGCTCGGTGTCTGGGTGGCCGGTTCCAATTCAAGCTGCACTTCGAATCTGGCAATCAACTCTTCCAGCGCTTCGCGTTTTTCTGCCGACAGCGGCGGTTCCTGTTCCAACTGCCCGCGCAGGATCTCGACCTGTTCTTCCAGTTTTTTGCGATCAGGCATGACGTTCTTCCTTTTATCGATAGGCACTGGCATAGACCACGGCACGCCGGGAAAGGTCTACGGACTGATCTGTAGATTAATCTACCGCCGTCAACTGTGCATGATCTCGATCAGGGCTTCTCGCCTTTGAGCTGACGCAGGCGGATGTCCGCCAGGCAGCTGCCGAGCTCACCGAGGTGATCGATCACCGAGTGCACCCCCAGCCCATACAGCGCCACGGTGGCCTTGCCGCGCTTGTGCTCGCGTTCCTTGTCGCTCAGCGCCTGCCACTGCTCGGGCGCCAGGCCGCACAGTGAACCACAGGAGGCCAGGCCGATCGTCCAGAGCCCTGCGTTCAGGCCCGATTGCAACAGGCGCGGCTCGCCGCTGACGAGTACGCAGCCTTCCAGGCGTTCGATGTTCAATTCCATCAAGGCTTGCCAGCATGCATGGGGCGCGGGCCAGCGGATGGAGGAGGGGGAGGCGGCTTTGAGCCAGTCGGGCAGGGCGGCAGCCAGTGGCGTGGTGACCGAGGGGGGAAGTTCATCCAGCCAGGCGCAGGGAACGCCTTGCTCCCTGAGGCTGCGCAGGATGTTCAGCGCGCCCGGCGTGGCTTGGGAGACGAGGGGCGGCACATCGGTACGCGCTTGGGAACCAAAATCCACCAGGCAGCCACTCAGGCCAAACAACACGGCAGTCAACGCGGGGGCGCTGGCGATGGCTATCTCGGCTTGAGGCATATCGACGTCCCTGAAATAGCTGTGACGCTATCGGGGTCGGATGACAAGCAGATGACAGGCAGGTTAATTGTAGGAATTTTGTGCATTTATAGCATGACGTTTCCTACTGGCTGCCTAAATGGACACTTCCATCATATACTGACGGCCTTATTCAGGGCGTAGCGCCCATGACAGACCATTCAAGGAGCAAAAGCTATGCGCTGGAGCCACTACTTCGCTCAGCTGTCGGTGTGTGCCACTGTGATGCTGGCGCCGTTCGCCGCACAAGCTGCAACGGAAGACGATCCATGGGAAAGCATCAACCGCCCGATCTTCACCTTCAACGACACCGTTGACACCTATGCCCTCAAGCCGTTGGCCCAGGGTTATCAGTGGATTACGCCACAGTTTGTCGAAGACGGTATCCATAACTTCTTCCGCAATATCGGCGATGTCGGCAACCTGGCCAACAACGTACTGCAACTCAAGCCTCATAACGCAGGCGTCGACACGGCCCGTTTGCTGGTCAACACCACGTTTGGTGTGCTGGGCTTTATCGACGTCGGCACCAAAATGGGGCTGCAACGCAGCGATGAAGACTTTGGCCAGACCCTGGGTTACTGGGGCGTGGGCAGCGGTCCGTACGTGATGATCCCGCTGCTGGGGCCAAGCACCCTGCGGGATGCGCCGTCCAAATACGTAGACAGCTACACCCAGCCGTATCGCTACATGAACGATATCGGCTGGCGCAACAGCACCTTCGGCCTGAATGTGGTTGACACGCGTGCCAGCCTGCTCGACAGCGAGAAGCTGATCACCGGCGACAAGTACACCTTCATTCGCAATGCCTACCTGCAAAACCGCGAGTTCAAGGTCAAGGATGGCAAGGTTGTCGACGACTTCTAAGTTGTGACGTTTTGAAATGAAAAAAGGCGATCCCTGGCGGTCGTCTTTTTTGTGTGCGGAATTCAGTGCATTTTCAATATCTTGAGCCCCAGGCGCTGTTCCTCGCCCTCGGCTTTGGCCCATACCACCTCAGTGTCCGCCTTCAGGCCATCAAGCGTGGCGTGCTCCGAATCGATGCGTACGGTCAACAGGTCTCCCACCCTGAACTGGCGCGGTGTCTGTACTTGCATTCCCGTGCTGGAGAGATCCACGCAAACCCCCGTAATCTCTTGCCCAGCGTGGATCAACGAGACATTGGCATCCACGCGCATGCGGATGAAATCGCGTTTTTCAGCGTAGTCGCGCTCATGTTCGCTCATCGGTTCCATCCTTACTTTGTGTTGTGGTGGCCGCTGTTCTTATAACTCCCGGTGATTTGCGATGTAAAGACGCCCGGCGACCATCGGCATGAGCTTGAAACACCTGGCGGATGGGAGTACCGTCTGCGCCTTAGAAGGGCACCTCTGCTTTACAGTTGTGCGTGGGCAAAACGCCTATGCTTTGTAGGACAGAGAGGCTAGAAAGCGAATCCAGTAGTGTGAGCCCGGCCCTTGCCGAGTCGCCTACGCCAACCTAATTCTGGCGCCGTTTGCCCACATGCAAAAAACCAGTGCCACGCTGCTGATAATCGATGACGACGAAGTAGTGCGCGCAAGCCTTGCGGCCTATTTGGAAGACAGTGGCTTCAGCGTCCTGCAGGCCAGCAATGGTCAACAGGGTCTCCAGGTATTCGAGCGCGACAAGCCCGACCTCGTGATCTGCGATCTGCGCATGCCCCAGATGGGGGGCCTCGAGCTGATTCGGCAGGTGACCGAGCTTGCTCCGCAGACGCCGGTGATTGTCGTGTCCGGTGCCGGGGTGATGAACGATGCCGTCGAAGCCTTGCGCCTGGGCGCCGCCGATTACCTGATCAAGCCCTTGGAAGACCTGGCGGTGCTGGAGCATTCGGTGCGCCGTGCCCTGGACCGTGCACGCCTGCTGCTGGAAAACCAGCGCTACCGCGAAAAGCTCGAAACCGCCAACCGTGAACTCGAAGCCAGCCTGAACCTGCTTCAGGAAGACCAGAACGCCGGTCGGCAGGTGCAGATGAACATGCTGCCGGTCAGCCCGTGGGCTATCGACGAATTCAAGTTTGCCCACCAGATCATCCCATCGTTGTACCTGTCGGGTGATTTTGTCGACTATTTCCGCGTCGACGAGCGCCGCGTGGCGTTCTACCTGGCCGACGTTTCCGGCCACGGTGCTTCCTCCGCGTTTGTGACCGTGCTGTTGAAGTTCATGACTACGCGGCTGTTGTTCGAGTCCAAGCGCAACGGTACCTTGCCGGAGTTCACCCCGTCCCAGGTGCTGGGCCATATCAATCGGGGCCTGATCAGCTGCAAGCTGGGCAAGCACGTGACGATGGTCGGCGGCGTGATTGACGAAGAAACCGGTCTTTTGACCTACAGTATTGGCGGTCACCTGCCGATGCCTGTTTTATACACTCCCGACAGTGTGCGTTACCTGGAAGGGCGTGGTCTGCCCGTAGGCTTGTTCAATGAAGCCACCTACGAAGACCACATCCTGGAGTTGCCGCCGACGTTCAGCCTGACGCTGATGTCCGACGGCATCCTGGACCTTCTTTCAGAGCCTACACTCAAAGAGAAAGAAGCGGCCTTGCCCCAACGGGTCAAGGCGGCGGGCGGCAGCCTGGATGGCCTGCGGCAGGTTTTTGGATTGGCCACGCTAGGGGAGATGCCGGATGATATCGCCCTATTGGTGTTGAGCAGGAATCTTTGATGAGTACCGGAAGAATCCAATTCGCCGAGCAAAACGGGACCTTTGTCCTGAAGTTTGTCGGTGAAGTGCGCCTGACCTTGTGTTCGGCGCTGGATGCGACGATTGAGAAGATCTTCACTGCGCTGAATTTCTCGGCGATCGTGATCGATCTGACCGAAACCCGCAGCATCGACAGCACCACCCTGGGGCTGCTGGCCAAGCTGTCCATTCTGTCTCGGCAGAAGGTCGGCCTGTTGCCTACGGTCGTGACGACCCATGACGACATCACCCGTTTGCTGCAGTCCATGGGCTTCGATCAGGTGTTCAACATTGTTAATCGCCCGATACCGTGCCCGGAATGCCTGACCGACCTGCCCTCGCAGGATCAGTCCGAGGAAGTGGTACGGGTCAAGGTGCTGGAAGCGCACAAGATCCTGATGGGCCTTAACGAGTCCAACCGCGAAGCCTTCCACGACCTCGTCAACGCTCTCGAACGCCACTGATCCTGACTTGAAACGCATTCCAAATGTGTGAACGGGCTTGCTCCCACAGTTAGCTGCGTTACGCTTCAGATAGGCGAAAGACAAAAAGGGCGGTACCTGTGAGGGTGACCGCCCTTTTTGCCACCGCCGTTTTTACAACTTGGCAGATAACAACGCTTCGAGTTTCTCCTGGTCCCGGGCAAACTGACGAATCCCCTCCGCCAGCTTCTCGGTCGCCATCGCATCCTCGTTGGACTCCCAACGGAACTGCGCTTCAGTCATGTGCACGCGGGCTTCGCCAGCATTGCCTGGGGCCAGCTTGCGCTCCAGCTTGCCAGTATCCGCCGCCAGTTTCTCCAGCAGGTCCGGGCTGATGGTCAAGCGATCACACCCAGCCAGCTCTTCAATCTGGCTCAGATTACGGAAGCTCGCACCCATCACTACCGTCTTGTAATCATTCGCCTTGTAGTAATTGTAGATACGTGTCACCGACTGCACGCCTGGATCATCGGCACCGGTGTAGTCGTTGCCGTTGGCCTTCTTGTACCAGTCGTAGATACGACCCACGAACGGCGAAATCAGGAACACGCCGGCTTCGGCGCACGCCACGGCCTGGGCGAAAGAGAAGAGCAGGGTCAGGTTGGTCTGGATGCCTTCTTTTTCCAGCGTCTCTGCCGCGCGGATGCCTTCCCAGGTGGAAGCGATCTTGATCAACACACGGTCACGGCCTACGCCGGCCTTTTCGTACAGGTCGATCAGACGGTGCGCGCGCTTGAGTACGGCGTCGGTGTCGAACGACAGGCGGGCGTCCACCTCGGTGGAAATACGCCCCGGTACGACTTTCAGAATCTCTTGACCCACCGCTACCGCAAAACGGTCGCTGGCCAGGCCCACATCACCGTTGCAGTCCTTCACGCACTCATCCAGCAGCTTGGCATAGCCTGCAATCGACGCGGCCTTGAGCAGCAGGGAAGGGTTGGTGGTGGCGTCTTGTGGCTTGAGCTTGGCGAGGGTGGAAAAATCGCCGGTATCGGCTACGACGGTGGTGAATTGCTTGAGTTGTTCCAGCTTGGAAGTCATGGGCGTGCTCTGTCCTGTGGGTCTGATGACATTACCCGAGCGCCGACAAGCGCTCAAGGGCGCAAATGCGTTCGATCGTTTGCGAGGGCAACAACCTGAAAACAGCCGTTTGAATGGCGAGCCTTGCTGGTAAATAGGAGGGCAAAATCGGTGGTAGGTTCAACCTGATTGAATGCGGTCGGCGTTCCTGTCTTTAAGCCATTTGATATAGTCAATTTCAATAAATTGAAGTTGTGAAAAACTTTATTTTTTATAAGTTTGGTTGTTACTGATTTTACCTGTGCTATACCTGAGTCGCAGACGCTAAAGTAGGCCGATAAAAACTCTGATGACTTAACTGTCCGCGGCGAAGCGCGTGTTTGCCTATCCATTAAAAATCTGCTTGTTCGCTTGTTGGAAAAGCAAAGGAGAGATGTGATGAAACGGAATATATCAACGCTATTCGCTGCCATGGGTTTTATATGTTCAACGGCGGTATTTGCCGATGTAACAGTGCAGCAGGCACTTAGCGGCGGTTGCTACGATAACCATGAGATGAGTGAAATCATTGGCATCGCCAAGGCCGGCAAGCCGATAGGGCGCCGTACCCTTGAAAAGGAGAATGAACTGACCTCCACCTACGGCGGCAAGATCACGGATTCCAGAGTGACCGCGCCTGCCACCTGGGTTTACCGCGCCTATGAGGGGCCAGACACCAACAATTGGCATGTCCAGAAGCTGAAGGAGGGCGTGATCTATGCCAAAGCCCAGAATGACCTGGAGAAATACATCAAACGAGGCGGTACACCTGAAGAGTACTGGGCGGTCGATGGGCCTGACCTGCACGAGCCGGGTTTTAGCAGTGCTACTTACACGACAATGCGACTGCTCGCGTTACAGTCCAGCGACACTCCGCAAAGTCAGTTTGTAAGTTTTGCACTGGACTACGCCACAACCGGGACCTTTGGAGAAGCCGTGTATGCACTTCAGGTGAACCCGAATTCACCCATTCTGGGATTGGTTAACTGCAAAACTCCAGGTGGTGAAGTTCAAGTTCAAATTCTTGGTGGCACAACGTTCAACACGCTTTACCGAAAAGTTAGAACTGAGAAAGATTGGAAGCGCTATAACCGCGACACCCAGCAATGGGTAACTGTTCCCAAAGGAACAGTGCCGGAAAACTAAGCAACGCTGTAGCAAGGGCCGGCAGCTTATGCCGCGCCCTTGCACTTGACCACCGCCACGCCAAGCATGGGCCGATCACTGAGCAAAATGTGGGGGCTTGCTCCGAATAGCGGTAGACCAGCTATCAAAACCATCAACTGACACTCACCGCCCCTCCAGCAGCTCCGCCGCCTGATCCAACAAAACCAACGGATCCGCAGCCTTATGAATATCCACCGATAACAACTGTCTGAACCTGCGCGCCCCGGGGAACCCAGTCCCCAGCCCCAACACATGCCGAGTTATATGATGCATCGCTCCGCCCGCAGCCAAATGCTCAGCAATATAAGGCCGCAACTGCGCCAGCGCTTCAGCCCGGCTGATCACCGGCTGCGCACTGCCAAACAACTGCTGATCCACTTCCGCCAGCAGATACGGATTGTGATAAGCCTCCCGACCCAACATCACCCCATCAAACGTCAGCAAATGCTCCTGGCACTGCTCCAGCGTCTTGATCCCACCGTTGAGGATAATCTCCAACTCAGGGAAGTCCTGCTTCAACTGCGCCGCCACGTCATAGCGCAAGGGGGGAATGTCGCGGTTCTCCTTCGGCGACAATCCCTCCAGAATCGCAATCCGCGCATGCACGGTAAAACTGGTGCAACCCGCCTCTTTCACCTGCCCGACGAAATCACACAGCTGGGCATAACTGTCCCGGCCGTTGATCCCGATGCGATGCTTCACCGTGACCGGAACCGACACCGCATCGCGCATCGCCTTCACACAATCGGCCACCAGGGCCGGATGGCCCATCAGGCACGCGCCGATCATGTTGTTCTGCACACGATCACTGGGGCAGCCGACGTTCAGGTTCACCTCGTCATACCCAGCAACCTCGGCCATGCGCGCACAAGCAGCCAAATCCGCCGGCACGCTACCGCCCAACTGCAACGCAAGCGGATGCTCGGCCTCGTTGTGGCGCAGGAACCGTTCGTGATCACCATGCAGGATCGCGCCAGTGGTGACCATCTCGGTGTAGAGCAGAGCGTGTTTGGAGAGCAGGCGCAGGAAGAACCGGCAGTGGTGGTCGGTCCAATCCATCATCGGAGCAACGGAAAAGCGGCGGGAGAGTGCAGCGATTTGTAGGGGCATGGGGGATCTGAGTTGGCGAGACGAATGGGGCGCAGTTTATCAGGAACGGATCTCGGGTGCCGGAGAGGCAAGTTTTGCGCGCATTACCACTTCGAGCGAGGACGTTGCCGTGTGTGGAATACGCCAAGGATCTGCAGTCGATCACCTCGCACTCTATACGGGATCAGATAGGACCAGTTGGGAACTGCCCATTCGCGGGTATGTTTCACCCGACCTTCGCGCCCCATGGAAGGAAACTGAGCCAGCCTGTCGACACTGGTGAAAATGGCATCCGAGAAGTCGTCGGCGGCTTTTGGATTTTCAAGAGCGATATAGTTCGCTTCGTCTTCCAGATTCTTGAGGGCTTTTTCAAGCCACTCAACCCGCATTCCTGCTCCAGCGCCTAGCGCGCATGGCCGCCACTTGGTCATCAGTGGCGAATTTGCCTTCGTCGGCGTCTTTTACCGCCAGCTCGATCTGAGCGGTTAGCGTTTTTTCGTGCTCGATGTAGTCTCGAAGAACGTCCATCGCCAGGTAGCTTGCGGTCTGACCGTTGGTTTTGGCCAGGTCGGCGAGAGAGTTGGATAGGTCTTCCGGCAGGTTTAGGGATATCCCAGTCATGGCGGTCTCGATGGTGGACGGTTGTGAGGCATCTTACACCGTGAAGCGTCGGGTTGACGCAGCAGGCCGTCGCGAGGTGTGTCAGGGAGTGAGTCGTTCGCTTTTCCTTTGCCAACTCAAAACCCGATATGGCGGATAAATAAATCTGTCCCCTTTTGTTCACTTTTGTTCATTCGCCCGAGGTCAAGACCCGCCTGGTGCTGAAGGCCTACGACGTGATCCACCGGGGCCGGCTGGAGTTCGACGCTGGCTGGACCGACATGGCGCAGTCGTTGATGGCGATCCGCAAGACTATCACCGCAGGCGGTCGCCAATTCACCTACACCGCCGGCCGCAACGACAACACCGGCCACGCCGACCTGGCGTGGGCGCTCTTTCACGCATTGCACAACGAACCGCTGGAGGGGCAGACCTCTGCCAACACCGGGCGGATGGAGATTTTTTGATGTCGAACCGCCGCAGAAGTACCAAGCAGCTGACCCAGGCGCCCATCGTGGCAACGCAGGAATTTATCCCGCGCAGTGACACCAAGATGGAGGCGTTCAGTTTTGGCGACCCGTCACCGGTGCTGAGTGGCCGGGAGGTGTTTGATTATCTGGAGTGCTGGTTTAACGGGCGGTGGTACGAACCGCCGCTGTCGCTAGACGGTTTGGCACGGTCTGTGGGTTCCAGCGTGCACCTTCACTCGGGGCTGATGTTCAAGCGCAATTTGCTGAGCAAAACCTTCATTCCACACCGGCTACTGTCGCGGGCAGCGTTCGAACAGTTTGCCTTGGACTTCCTGTGCCTGGGTAACGGCTATCTGGAAGGACGGCGCTCGATGCTCGGCCCGGTGCGCGAGCTGGTACCGCCGCTGGCGAAGTACATGCGCTCGGGCAAGGATGGTCGGCAGTTAATGGTGCAGGGCTGGAAGGAAGAACACGAATTTGAGCCGGGCACCGTTTTCCATCTGCGGGAGGCGGATCTGCACCAGGAAGTGTACGGCCTGCCCGAGTGGATCAGCGCCTTGCAGTCGGCATTGTTGAACGAGTCGGCCACGCTGTTTCGTCGCAAATATTACGAAAACGGCAGTCATGCCGGCTTCATCCTCTACATGACCGACGCCGCGCAGAACGAAGCGGACGTCGACTCCCTGCGCAAGGCGCTCAAGGATTCCAAGGGGCCGGGCAACTTCCGCAATCTGTTCGTGTACTCGCCGAACGGCAAAAAGGACGGGTTGCAGATCATCCCGGTTAGCGAGGTGACGGCCAAGGACGAATTCAACTCGATCAAAAACCAGACCCGCGACGATGTGCTGGCCAGCTTGCGCATTCCGCCGCAGCTGATGGGCATCGTGCCGCAGAACGCGGGTGGGTTTGGGTCGATCAGGGAGGCCGCGCAGATCTATGCGGCCAATGAGCTGGAGCCGATTCAGGCGCGTATGGCGCAATTAAATGATTGGCTTGGTGAGGAAGTGATGCGGTTCAAAAGTTATAGACTTGATGGAGTAGCTTAATCCTCCCTCAAGTAATTGGCAGATTGTCAATCCGCCTCATCAAACTTTCCTATCAGATCTTCAAACTCAGCGAGTCGATCGCCCTGATGTCCGCCGAGTTTGTCACATGCATCGTCCAGCAATCGGATAAACTCACGGGCATCAGAAAAGTAGTTTCGGAACGCTAATCTAACTTCCTCGCTTGAGTCTGCCCTTACCAGCACGATGTCCTTGTTCGGCATTTGCTTTTCAAGATCAAAAAGTGCTCGCAATGCATCAGGCGCGTCTCGGTAACTCTTTACTTCCAATTCGCCAGTCTCAGAAAATATTAGAATTGTATTGCGTTTGTCTGAGATCTCACCTTTGGCTTCATTGAGTCCGCGAAGTGTTTGCAGTAGTGATAGTTCCTTATCTAGCGTTAAAAACTCTTCAAGTAGTTCCCGGTCAGCAAGCTCAGGAAACGGGCCTTTTAAATCCTCGTGTGCTCGTGCAAGTATTTCGCTCGCAAGCGCCATCGCGTGCTCATATCGCCTATCCCCTTGTTTGAACTTTGGCTGGCTTTCGGTGATAAAACCGATTACCTCAATGGCCGTAGCCCACGCGTGTTGAACCAAAGTTCGATACTGAATTTCGATATATAATCCAGCAAGATTCTGCCCAGCTACTGAATTTACGTCATACTCATAAACGTCATGGATTCCCCGATAGCCCGTATCTTTAGGGAAGTTTATGTAGTGATACTTACTTTCGTCATTTCGGCGCTTGTGCTTAAACCGTGCTTTGTGAAATTCATCTCGGAATGCGTAAAGCTCTTCAATGCTTTGAAAGATAAGTCGGCAACCTGCTACATCATCCATTCGAGCCAGTTTCATTCCTGGAAGACGTCTTAATTTGTCAAAAATCGTATTCTTACGCTTGTGACGTTGAGCGACGATAATTTGAGTGAGCTTGGTTCTGGTTCGCAAAATGGCCTGAAAAGTGTTCAACACCCCACGATGGGCTGCTCGCCACTCTTCGATTGTATCTAAGTCTTCCTTACTTGCAGTTGCAGCTCTTACGTTATCCCCAGCCCGACTGACACGCTTCCTTGAACCACCCGGATAAATTGCTTCTTGGGCCATTTCCTGCTTCCTTTCAGAACGATTTATGAGGCTTCTAGCTGTGGATGGTCAGCAGGTGGAATTCACTGCGGGCTAGAGAGTGAGATTGGCTTTACATGAAGTCTTTCGTACGATTCTGTGAAACCTACCATTCACGACTATTTTCGACAAGGGCGCATATTTTCGAGAGCACCAATATAGGGCCGCGCTGGCCTCGGGCAAGAGTTCTGCACCCGGCGCGCGCCGTCGTCCCCCCACCTCGCCTGCGGGCTAAATGGGGCTCTTTTTCTGCACTTCTGCACCCCCATCAAAATTACGCCGGCTGGGGGCTGTCGGAACGTTTTCAGGTTATCGGAACCCTGCGATGGTGGGTGCTTTTCAATGATGCTCATGTGAACGAGCAGGCAGACGTATTCAGGAGTCGGCTCGGGAAAAGGGTTAGTTTTTTTGAAGCGGAGATGTATTGAGTTGGAAGGCCCGTATTTGTTGGGCTTGAGCGCTAACTTTGAGGGGTTAGTAAAGGTTAAGTCGAAAGTTGAAATTCTGTAAGTGTATGTTTTTAAAGGGTTTAATATATTTAGTGTTTAACATCACCAAAGGTTAGTAATTAACCAAACATAACCACAGAACTAACCCTGTAGATCTTCCGCAAGCCAGCATCAGACAAGGCTTTCAGGGAGTTCAGAAAAAAGCTAACCTGCCTAACCTCTTTTCCGTGGGTCAACATGAAAAGCTGAAAGTCCTGATTGGGAGGGTGCTGGTCCAGGTCCATCAGAGTTTTGTGCGCGCACGCTGGTGCGCAAATACTCTAGGATTTCAGTAACTGTCACCAAAACTGTCGTCAGCTTTACGCAACGTCACATCGGTACCGCTGGAAGCTTTAAATAATGGAGCGGGTGAAGGGAATCGAAAAGCCGTTGCGTTCCCAATACAAAATCTTCACCCGATTGCGGGGTTTGTTGAGAAAGACGAAAAGCACCGGATCGAACATCGCCACTTTGATATCCAGCTCCACCAGTGCGGCTAGGCCGTCGATGGATTTTCGAAAGTCTACGGGTTTAGGATAGAGGTACACTTTTTCAACTTTGGTATCGGGACGCATCATAGCCGCTGGCTTCTGAAAGAGATCGGGAGCACAGCATCAGGCATCAAATCGCGGCTTTGAATGTGAGGTTCGTGGAGCGGTTACGTACCCGCACATCATGAATGTGTATCCTTTTTTTCGACGCGAATGCGGGGAGAAGCAAGCCCCGCCGCCGCCCCCCCCCGCAATTGTCCAATTATTACCATCGGTTTTTCGTTTTTGCTTCATTAAAAAATGGATCGGTTTTGGACTGACGTAAGACCTGTGATCCGCCCATAAGCCATACCGATCGGGTATAAACCAAAAGACACCGTTTCGCACGGTGTCCCAACTCGATCTATAGATGTTGCAAAGTTGCATCAACACCGACGACCAAAATGCGGAGAGAAAATGGCGAGGACCTGAGCGGCCGGAAGTCGAGTTACTCCTTTGCATAAGGCATGATGCCAAGAGTTAAAATCTTTTTTACGTACGCATGTATAAATCTCTTCTTTAATTACGTGTTCCATAAAGGAAGGTAAGTCTTTATGCAGTTCGGCGGTTATCGTTAAGCTCTCCAGTGATGATAGGCACTTATTTATATGGGATATTTCATCTATAGAAGTATTAAGGTGGTGGTCGATTCTTTCCTGTTGCTCATCGTTAAAAGGTGTTCGGTCGTAAATTAGATTGAAGCCAATTATTCCAGAAGCAAAGCTAATGTGCGTATAAACGTCTAGTTTTTCGAGAAGTACCTTGTCAAAAAATGGGTGTAGAAGTTTAATTTTCGCTCCGTAGGCGTTTAAGGCGTTTCTTTTGCTGTTGCAGTTTGCGCACGATGGCATCAGATTTAAACTGTATACTGCAAACTCTGGATATGATGCTTGAGGTAAAAAGTGTTCAATTGTTCGTCCACCATCTCCGCCGCAAAATGGGCAGCTGCTCAATCCATTAATGTAAATGCTAGGAATCCAATCCAAACCAGCCTTTACAGGTTTATTTAGATAGGCGTTTTCAAAGTCATTTCTTTGTTGGTCAGTAACGGCTATTGGTATAATGGAAGGGGAGGCTCTTTTTAGTATGTATTCTTTGTAAGATGTTTTAATCGAGTCATGTATGATTTCCAGGCTAGCGTAGTGAGAGGTAAGTTTTGGTAGTAACTTACGGTCGGGGATAATTTTGTAATTCAGTGCTCGCAAAATTATTCTCCTTTTTTCTCATGAGTTCTCTGATTTTTACTAGCATCTCCATGCTTAATGTGTCGCTATAGCGATCTATGATTTCATCTAGAGGCAAGTTGGATTCAGCAATATAGGTCGCTATTTTGCTATGAAAGGATTCTACTAGGCTGTCACCAAATACGTTGTTTGAGAGCGATGTGACACTTGCTCCTAATGTGTTCATGTAAACAGTTTCAGTTCGGACGGTTTGGGTCTCATCAGATTTTATTACATGAACACAATGCGAGGGCGCTTCTCGTACTACATAAGCAGAGTGCGTAGCGATAATCGCCACAGATGACGTTGCTTCCAATACTAAGTAAAGCAGATCCATGAATTCTGTGATTAGATTTGGATGCAAATGTGTTTCCGGCTCATCGATTATTACAAGCATGCCTTGGCTTGCGACTGTTAAAAAGTGAGTGGCAAAACGGAAATACATTTTTTGCCCGCTGCTAAGCGGAATGACTTTACCTTCGTGCGTCTGGAAAGCTAGATCCCTTGAGAAATCTATCTGGCTCAAAATCTCAAGTCTTCTCATCTCTCCACCTAAGATTGACTTTAATGCAATCCAGCGGTTGCCATCTGCGTCGACGATGTGAGAAGGGTCTTTGGACGTTGAGATAGTCGGAACAAGTAATAAGGCAGTAGGTGTTATTTTTGCAAGTATTTTCTTTAATAAAATGAATCGACTTTCACTATCTATTAAGTCTACGTCATTTCGCATTATATCTACTATAAGTTGTGAGAGTTTTTGTGAGCTCTCAATTCCTATGTCAAAATACTTATAGTCGAAAGGCCCTTGTAAACTCACTGCCCTAGGTAAAATATTATTCGGGTCAGAAGAGTATGCTGCTATTTTGCTATATAGGGGGAGTTCTGCCCAATCTTCTTGGCGTACACCAAATGCTGACGCTTGCATCGACTTTGCTTTGCTGTCATACAATTCTGAAACTTGCTCGGCAGGATAGGTAGAGTTTAGTTTCTGAAGGGCTGCAATGATTAAACTATTTAAATAGCGCGTTTTTCCGATTCCATTTACTCCGATAACAGTATGTACTCGATCCGAGATGAGCTGCATTTCTTTGTATGTGAAGTCGATTGAGTGTTTGTTTTTGAAGCCGTCGAGTTGAGTGCTAAACGAAAATTCCATTCGTGCATCCGATAACGGCGGAGCCCGAAACGCAGATGCGTAACCGAAGCGGAAAGACCTGTAAGGTGCTGTTTCACGAAGTACACTAACTGAGAATTGTGGGGTTTCAATTATTTTTTTAAAGGTGTCGTTAGTGATTTTTTCTGATTTGTGAATTGCATTAATTTCGTTTAGTTCGATTAGTAGCTGTTCATACTCTTTGGTGGGCATTGAAGTTGCGAGTTCTCGATACGACTCCTCGGTAGCAAACACAATGATGTAGTGTGGGAATATCTTGTTGGCGGGTTTCCATTCAATTTTCCCATCTTTGACGCTATGTAAATATTTAATCCAGTCTTGAACGGATCCTTGCGGTTTGTCCTCAACAAATGGCAGGAGTCTGATCGATATGTCTTTATGTTTACCATTGATTCTTAATCTAACAATTGCCTGTAAAGTAAATCCAAAATCATTCCAGCCTGTACCGACGGCAAATATACCCACTTTTTTAGGGTTGGTAATAGCCGGCGCGTCTAAATGGAAACCAATTTCCCACATAATATCTTACCGTCCTTGCATACTTTGATTATGGTATCCAAGGCGGAAGGTAGCAGAGCGACATCATAGCGTCTACGCTAGGTACCTTCCTTGAGCACATTTTGGTTAGGGGAGGCGCTTTGCCTCCCTGGGTTAATCGCGAATTGGTGCAAGCACATGCTCCCAAGCACCAATTCAACCACTGGCTCATTTTATTTTAGCTTCAGCATTTCGGAGTTACGAACGTCTCTGCCGGTCCTGAGTTGCTTATGTCGTTAAGCGCAGTTTTCCGGTGTGCAAAGCTCAGTTGATAATACTGGTGGTACAAAATTGGTACGGGCGGGAATTGGGTGTCGATAGAAGCCTTTGTTTTAAAGACCTTTGTTGTTAATCGTTCCAATCCATCATCGGAGCAACAGAGAAGCGGCGGGAGAGTGCAGCGGTTTGTAGGGGCATTGGGAATCTGAGTCAGCGAGGCGAATGGTGCGCAGTTTATCAGGGATGCATCCTGGGTGTAGGGGAGGCTTGTATTGCGCTCATCACCATCTCGTGCACCTACGTTGCCGCATGTGGAGCACGCGCTGAGGGCCTGCAGGCGATCATTGTCGGAGATTGTGGTCTGGACCCGATATCCCTGACATTCGTCACTTTGTGACCCGCGCATTAGGGTAGGGATTTTCCTATCCGGTTTTCCAGTATCCCTACCCCAGAATAGGGATGATCTGATGGTTGTAATGCCATCACTGCGCCACTATCCCGTCAGAACATCTAGTAGCTGCCGATCCACCGGCGGCGACAGGTTTTGAGTGGGAGATAAACCATAAACCGTGAGCCAACTCACCCTAACCCTTCTGTCGCTTTGGCCCGGTTTCCCGTGAGGGTTGCCAGCCAGCTCGCGCGCCTTGCGGTGATTGTTCAACTTTTACTGATGCTGGCTACCGAAGTAGCGTCCATGACGTACCGACCTTTTTAAGAGAGAAAAAAATGAACGTCAGGAATATGAACCTCGCTCCAAGGTCTGCCAGCTTCTTCTCACTCATTATTCTGGTGGTTTTTGCTCTGGGCGTTGTCGCCGTGATGCAAATGGGCAAGCTTCGGGAGTCGGAGCAGGATGTCGAAACAAATTGGATGGCGAGCATCCGTGAGATCGGCAAGATGCAGACAGACATCTTGCGCCTGCGCCTTGAAAGCGTCCGCATTACCATCATTACCGACGAACAACAGCGCCAAACCCGCATTGCCGCGTTGAGCGGTTACCGCAGCACGCTGCAGAACACCATCAGCCATTATGAACACTTGCTTACCGGTCCGGCAGAGCGTGAGCTCTATCAGCCAGTGGCCGGCGATGTGCAGCAGTATTTCAAGCTGTTGGATGAGTTGGACCCGTTGCTGCGAAGTGGTGATAACCCCGCAGCCATTGTCCTGATCAATACCCGCATCAGCCCGATGACCAATGCCTTACAGGAAAAGCTGAACAAACTCTCGGACTTTAACGATGAGGGCGCCAAACATGCAGGCCTGGATGCTGCGTCCACCTACAGTAGTGGCCTAACGCTGGTTATCGGCCTGCTGGTGGCGACCGTGATACTCACCGTGGTGCTGGCTGCGATACTGACCCGCAGTATTACGTCGCCCATCAGCGATGCCTTGGCCGTGGCCGAGCGAATTGCCAGCAGCGATCTGTCCCAGGAGGTCGGGGTCAGTGGCCGCGACGAGGCCGGCCGCCTGCTGACCGCCCTGGCGAAAATGCAGAGTAACCTGCGGGAAACCATCGCCCGCATCGCCGACTCATCAACCCAACTGGCGTCAGCCTCTGAAGAAATGACCGCGGTCACTGAAGAAGCCAGCCGCGGGCTGGTACGCCAGAACGATGAGGTCAACCAGGCCGCCACCGCGGTGACCGAAATGAGCGCTGCGGTGGACGAGGTGGCACGCAATGCCGAAGCCGCCGCTCAATCTTCCCGTGAGTCCTTGGAATTCACCCGCTCGGGTATCGAGAACGTGGCGAAGACCCTTAACGCCATCGAAGGTCTGGCCAGCAATGTGGCCAGCACTGGGGACCAGGTCAAGGCCTTGTCAGGCAAGGCCCAGGACATCAGCAAGGTGGTCGAGGTGATTCGTGCGATTGCCGAGCAGACCAACCTGCTGGCGTTGAACGCAGCCATTGAAGCCGCCCGTGCCGGGGAGCAAGGCCGTGGCTTTGCGGTGGTGGCCGATGAAGTGCGGGCCCTGGCCCACCGCACCCAGCAGTCGACCCAGGAAATCGAACAGATGATCAGCGCGATTCAGGCCGACTCGACCCACGCGGTGAGCGCCATGAACGTCAGTGCGCAGATGGCCAGCAGCTCAATCTCGGTGGCGCAGAATGCCGACCTGTCGCTCAAGCAGATCGCCGAGGCCATCGCCCAGATCAACGAGCGCAACCTGCTGATCGCCACCGCCTCCGAAGAGCAGGCGCAGGTGGCCCGCGAGGCCGATCAGAACCTGACCAGTATCCGCGAGCTGTCAATCCAGAGTTCGGCCGGCGCCAGTCAGACCGCTAGCGCCTGCGGTGAAATGGCCAACCTGGCGATTGAACTGAATCGGCTGGTGGCGCGCTTCAAGGTCTGACATACATCGTTGTCATGGCGTGTGCTTGCGGTAGCGTATCCATTGAGCGGGATGCTGGAGCAGATCGCAGGCTCCGCCGCATTGTTTGCAACTGAATCAAAAACGGCAGGCTGTTTTGCTGTCGTCTCTAGTGGCCAGGCTTATCGCCGACTTCCTTTTTAGACTATAGCCTTTTCGGACAGATTGATTTGTCGGATAGTTGGCCTCTAATTTCTGGCTACCCATCATCTCCACCAACATCGCCTGGCTAATGAACTGACCTTTCGTCATTGGTGGGGAAAGTTGGTGGCTCCGCGGTACGACCAAAAGTCTCGACGACAAGACGGTCCAGTATTGACTGGTTCGATGCGGCTAAGTATGGCTGTGTTTTATGTGATGTAAAAAGGATGGTTATAAAAAGTGGGCTATTAGCGGAGGCTATGCGGCATAGTCGAAAAAATAGTGTGCTAGGTGGGGGTAATCATTTAGAAAGTAGAGGGGGGTAAAAGTATTAATGCATCAGTGCAGGTTTTTTTGGCATCCATGCCATGAGTTTTAATATGGGGTTATAAGTTGTCGGAATTTGCCTTCTCTAACTCTCTCAGCTTTATGGCTGATTGAATTAGCGGAAATACGCTTTTATTGATGTCGGCAAGTGTGGTCTGTATTCTAAAGGCCGTAAGGTCGGCTTCTTTATCTGAAAGTTGTAATAGCCAGTGCGTTAGGTATTCAAGTGAAATTATTATAAGTTATTGATTTTTGCTGGCCGACGATAATGCTGACAAAATCAAGTCGGATTCATCAGTTTTATTCATCTGGATCTAAGCCTTTGCCATATAAAATGAGCGGAGGTGTAAATTTAGTTTTAGCGATTGTTTTATATCTTGTTGATTTTATAGAGTTTTTACTGTTTTCTAAATTTTATTTTGAAGTGAGATATTTTCTCCACAGGGTAATATGACTTGTGTAAGGTAAAATCCTTTGTTTCTTATGGAAATGAATAATCGGTCTCCTCGAGTGAGTTTTTTGAATTTCTTGTTTAACCGGCTTATGCACATGCAAATACCTTTGTATGTGTCAGGGTTCTTTTCAATACGCTCAGTGATCGCGACGTGGCTCATAGGTTTTCTAGGCCCTTCTAAAAATATCATCAGTATCGTTAGCTCCATTTTTGTTAGCTTCATCGAAAGTGTGCTGCTTATGAGCATTCTTTCATCATTTTTCAGAATCCACGTACATGTTTTGAGCATAATTATGCTCCTGAGAATTGTAGTTAATTATGATGGGGGATTCGCATCAGCAAGACGGGCGATTGGTTGTACCTCTACTTTTTGATACGGTGTATTAGCTTGGTTGGGCTTTAAAGCGTCAGCAAAAATAGAGTCGGAGGAGTCCTCGTAAATATTTTTTGTCTGGCCTGCTTAAAGATAGTGCTAGCAAACTAATACGTCAATTGGTCCTAAAGTAGTGATAAGTTGGATTGCCTGTAATGGTTTTGTTAAAAATAATTCGTTTGGGTGGCTTTGGTTTTTTTATTGTTTTTTTGAATGGTTTTTTTACTTTGTCGTCGCGCATGATGTCAATGAGGTATCATGCGAGATGTTTTATATAACTTTAAATTCTAGTAATTAAGAATTTTGGTGTGGATGCAACAGAAAGTCAGTTATAGGTCTGATCTTTTAGGTCGTTGGGCGGGTTAGAGAGGTTATAAGGTCTTGTGCTACCAAGGGCGCAGATAGGAATAGTTAACAGGTGGCGCCATCAAGTCCAGTCGCTTGGAAACCTTCATAACCTGAATCCCTCCTGTCACCCAGCCAAGTTTCATAATTCCCTGTGCCGTTGAGGTCTACGATCCTCTTCAACAGAGGGCCCCCGTGCCTCCAGTCCATAGGGAATTAAAATGATCTCCAACCTCGTCAAAGTCGTGATGGTCACCGGCACGTTGTTGTTGAGCGCTTGTTCGTCCGGTTCGTCTGGCGTGAGCAGCGACCCATGTTTTTCAGGCGGATGCCAGGCGTTTGGCGACCGCAGCCCCAGCAAAGCCGCCAAGATGAATTTTGGTGGCAGTGGGCTGGGGAGCAGTTATGGGGAGTACGGGTCGGGGTTGTTGCATGATGATTGATTCCCCGCTGGTCTGCCGTGCAGGCCAGCGGGGGGCATGACTTGCAGGAGCGAGCTTGCTCGCGAAAAACTCGAGGGCTGCGCGTTAAATCAGGAGGCCCGCGTTATCGTTGGCGATTTTCGCGAGCAAGCTCGCTCCTACAGATAAAGCTAATGGCCGCCTTTCATGCGCCGGGCAATCAGGTAGATGCCCAGTCCGATCAGCGCCGTCGCCGCGCCGATGTAGCCAGTGCTGGTCCAGCCTAGCCCTGCGGTAATCGCCATCCCGCCAAACCACGGCCCCAGCGCGTTCGCCAGATTGAACGCTGCATGGTTGGACGCCGCCGCCAGGCTCGGCGCTTCGTGGGCGATGTCCATCAGGCGGATCTGCAAGGGTGCGGCCAAGGCCACCATGGTGCCGACCAGGCCCATGCTCAGCAGCACGCCCCATAGCGACGATGCCGCGAAGGGGAAGAACAGCAACACGGCGATCGACCACACCAATATCAAACCCACCGCACGAAACTGCATGCGATCAAACAGCTTGCCGCCGGCGATGTTGCCGATGATCCCGCCTACGCCAAACGCGGCGAGGCCAAACGGAATCCACTGCGGTGACACGTGGGTCACTTCCAGCATGGTCGGTGCCAGGTAGCTGAACACGCAGAACATTCCGGCAAAGCCGATCGCGCCGATGGACAGGGCCATCCACACTTGGGGTTTGGTGAAGGCGCGCATTTCCTTGCGCGGGTCGCTGCGTTGTTCGTCGTGGCGGTGCGGGACAAATTGCCAGACCAGGGCGATGGTGCACAAAGCGATCACGCTCACCAGCCCGAATGCCGAGCGCCAGCCCAGGTGTTGGCCGAGGAAGGTGGCAATGGGGTTACCGAGCAACATCGCCAAGGTGAGGCCCATCATCACCCGCGCGACGGCACCGGCGCGTTTGTCGGTGGGCACCATGCTGGAGGCGACCACGGCGGCAATGCCGAAGTAGGCGCCGTGGGGCAGGCCGCTGATAAAGCGGAACACCACCAGCGAGCCAAAGGTTGGGGTAAATGCCGTGGCGAGGTTGCCCAGGGCATACAGCCCCATCAACAACAGCAGCATGTGTTTGCGCAGCAGTTTGGCGCCGAGGATGGCCAGCAGCGGTGCGCCGACCATCACGCCCAACGCGTAGGCGCTGATGGCGTGGCCGACCTGGGGTTCGCTTAAACCCAGGTTCTGGGCGATGTCGGGCATCAGGCCCATGATGGCGAATTCGCCAGTACCGATAGCGAAAGCGCCCACGGCCATCGCAGCTTCCATTTTGGCGGCACTGCGCGCGGGCAAGAGGTGCCCGGGATTTGAGTGGATAGACATGGATCGCTCTGGGTTGGAGGGTGACACGAAGGAGAACCGTCGATGCTACGCAAGCCACGGTGAAGGTGTCTAGAACCGCGTTTTGCACGGGAGTTCCGAGGCTGTGACGCCACGTCGCGCCCATTGCACTTGACACCGATGCGTTAAAAGCCGCGATTTAGAGCTGTCAATTGGCCAAACGGCGCATAAACGCTGTTTAGCGTGATATTCTGCGCGCCATCTTGGTCTGGCCTTTCCCCGGTGCATACATCTGTATACGTCCCGGCGGTTGGCTGTCGCCCAGGTAGCTGAAGCCAATAATGATAAGAAGTCAGCGCAGAAGGGACATAAAAGTGAGGTCGATACGTCGGTCTTGTGTGCCCACCCTGCGGCCCTGAAATGAGTCAGGGGCAGCGGGGCGGATGGCGTTTTATCATAGGTGCTACTGATGTTTAAAAAAGTAAACACTGCCCTGCTGGGGCTGGCTTTGTCGATGGGGATCACTTCCGCTCAAGCGCAAGAGGCAAAGAAAGTCGATGTGCTGCTGATCGGCGGCGGCATCATGAGTGCGACCCTGGGCGTGTGGCTTAACGAGCTGGAGCCGGACTGGTCGATGGAGATGGTCGAGCGCCTCGATGGCGTGGCCGAAGAAAGCTCCAACGGCTGGAACAACGCCGGTACCGGCCACTCCGCGCTGGCTGAGCTGAACTACACCCCGGAAGACAAGAACGGCAACGTTGAGATCCCCAAAGCGGTCGAGATCAACGAAGCGTTCCAGATCTCCCGTCAATTCTGGTCCTGGCAGGTCCAGCAGGGCGTGCTGAAGAACCCGCGTTCGTTCATCAACTCCACACCGCACATGAGCTTTGTGTGGGGCGATGACAACATCAAGTTCCTCAAGAAGCGTTACGAGGCGCTGCAAGCCAGCCCGCTGTTCGCCGGCATGCAGTACTCCGAAGACCCGGCGCAGATCGCCAAGTGGGTTCCGCTGATGATGGAAGGGCGTGACCCGAACCAGAAAATCGCGGCCACCTGGAGCCCGCTGGGTACCGACATGAACTTCGGCGAGATCACCCGCCAGTTCGTCGCTCACCTGCAAACCACCCCCAAGTTCGACCTGAAACTGTCGAGTGAAGTGCAGGACATCACCAAGAACGCCGACGGTTCGTGGCGTGTCAGCTACAAAAACCTGAAAGACGGCACCAAGACTGAAACCGACGCCAAGTTCGTGTTCATCGGTGCCGGCGGCGGTGCCCTGCACCTGCTGCAAAAGTCGGGCATCCCTGAGGCCAAGGAGTACGCGGGCTTCCCGGTTGGCGGCTCGTTCCTGGTCACCGATAACCCAACAATCGCGGAGCAGCACCTGGCCAAAGCCTACGGTAAAGCTTCGGTAGGTTCGCCGCCGATGTCGGTTCCGCACCTGGACACCCGCGTGCTGGATGGCAAGCGCGTGATCCTGTTTGGCCCATTCGCCACCTTCTCGACCAAGTTCCTCAAGGAAGGGTCGTACCTGGACCTGCTGACCAGCACCACCACTCACAACATCTGGCCAATGACCAAGGTCGGTATTCGTGAATACCCACTGGTCGAGTACCTCGCTGGCCAACTGATGCTGTCGGATGACGACCGCTTCAAGGCACTGCAGGAGTACTTCCCGAACGCCAAGCAATCCGACTGGCGTCTGTGGCAGGCCGGGCAGCGCGTGCAGATCATCAAGCGTGACGAAGAACAGGGCGGCGTCCTGAAGCTCGGCACCGAAGTGGTCAGCTCCGCCGACAACACCATTGCCGGCCTGTTGGGTGCATCGCCAGGCGCGTCCACCGCGGCTCCGATCATGCTGACCGTGCTGCAGAAAGTGTTCAAGGACAAGGTCGCGACCCCTGAGTGGCAGGCAAAACTGCACCAGATCGTACCGAGCTACGGCACCAAGCTGAACGACAGCCCTGAGGCGGTTGCCAAGGAATGGGCCTACACCGCCGGCGTCCTGCAACTGATGCCACCGCCTGTGATCCCGCAGATGGCTGCTCCAAAGGCGACCGAGGCTGCCAAGCCTGCGGCTCAGCCGAGCAAGCCGGCGTCTGATCTGGCGCTGTAAGAAAGCTGAGTAAAAGCCCGCTGAACCGGCGACGGTCAGCGGGCTTTTTCTGTGGGTGTCGTATTTACGGACGAGATTACCGGGTTCCTGCGTGACCACCCGGACGTTATTCAAATATTGAAACCTTTTTTCAGTTGTTCATGCAGATGCAGCGCCAAGTGGTTTGCGCTGTCGGAAAGCAAGTAGAGGTGATGTCGCGGCAACTCCGGCAACTGCACGCCCGCAATGGTTTTAGTCAATCCAGTAGTGATTCGGCTTTCCTCAATCATGCCCACAGCCATACCGCACATGATCGCTGCTTCTACGGCGGTCGAACTGGCGCTTTCAAGCAGGATTCGATAGTAGACCCCGTGGTCTTTCAGCGCCCGGATGGCCGAGGCTCGATAAGGGCAACCGGTCAATTGCACGGCGATAGGCAGTGGGGCTTGCTCTGGGGTTTTGAACTGCTCAGAGACCACCCATACCGGCAGTATCGAGCCCACATGTTCTCCTTGTTCCAAAGGGTGTGCGCTGACGATCAGCGCCAGGTCTATCTGTTCCCGGCTGAACATCGTGAATAGCTCGCCACTGGAGCGGGCTTCCAGTTCCAGTTCCAACATTGGGTTTTCGGCAATGAGTTGCGGCAGAAAATCACGCATAAAGGCTGGGGCGTAGGAGTCGGGCAGTCCCAGGCGGATCTTTCCCTGCATGCGTTGTGGGGTCAGGGAGGCCAGTAAACGATCGTGGCTCTTGAGGAAATCTGTCGTTTCACTGAGCAATTTTTTGCCATACATGGTCAACTCAACCCCCTGATTGCTGCGACTGAACAGGCGCTGGCCTACCAGATCTTCCAGTTTTTGGATCTGTGTAGTGACGGTCGATGCGCTGCGATGCACGTGATTGGCCGCTTCGTTGAAGCGCCGAAAGCGTGCAACCGCGTGGAAGGTACGCAACAAGTCGATATTCAATTGCTTGCTCATGATTCCTCTTTTGGGAATTAGTTGTGCAGATTATTCAAATATACAAAATCATGCGGCCACCCTAGGCTTTGAGTCAAACAGGCGAGCGCAGGCACGTCGACGTCAAACAATAAAAAGCGGGAGTCCAGTTTATCCGCGTGCGCCAGGATTACGGTGCGTGCCGTGTCATTGGCGAGTATTGCAGTGGCGGTGGAAGCGTCCTGTATCGGTTGGCGGAGTATTGCGCGGACGACCGAGTTGCCAACTGAGGTGCATCATCATGAGACGACACAGTGAACTGCCCGTATTTGCCCAGGGCGCGGCACGCTTGAAGTCAGCCTTGCAGGCGTCACTCTCACCGGCATCCAGGTGTAAACACCCTGGAGCATTGCTGGACACACTGCAGCACTGGAGCGACAGCTATCTGCAAAGTGAGCGGCTGGACTTACCTGTCTATCGCAGCCTCGCTGATTTTGGCTACACCACCTCGCCGCAGCCCATCGCCACGCCTCAGCAGTTGGCGGCGGTGGCTCAGGTGTCCGGGCTCTTCAGTGAGCAGGGGATCGTGGAGTTAAAGCGTGCGTGTTATCAACTGGAGACGGGCTCCAGTGTCAGCGACTGGATTATTTCCAACCGCACCCGCGCGGTGACAGAGTCGTCGACACTTATTCGGGAGATGATGAGCAGTCGAGCGTTTTTGCTGGCTGTGTCGAGAGTTGCGGGTGTTCCACTGGTGCCGCATCCCTATGTGCGCGCGCGATCTCAGGTCAACTATTTCTATCCGCCCCAAATCCCGGATGCCAAGGCGCAGATCGGGATGTGGCATACCGACGGGACCAGCTTTGTGCTGAATATCCTGCTGTCCGACCCCAGTGAGTACGACGGCGGCGAGTTCGTTTATTTCGATGGGCCCATACAGCGGTTCAATGTCGAAGGTTTGGGCGACCGTGTGCGCACCAGTTCAGTCAAGGCCAGCGGGGATGCGGTGTACATCTATGGAAGCATGGTTTTTCATGGCGTCCGGCCGCTCACCCATGGCCGGCGCATGTCACTGGTGCTTTCATTCCACTGCCCTTACAGCAAAGAGGATGTGAATAAGTTCTGGCACCTTGCATCCGATGACGGTGTGCTGACGACCATCAGGCCTTGGCTCCAGCTCAAGCGTGATTTGGCACGCCCGGCCTGTGATCAATATCGGCGTTTAGGGATTGAGCCCATCACCTTTGATGACCTGGCAGCCTTGCAGGGGGCTCGATGATGTTTCATAGCGCTTCAGCCGGTAAGCTTTTGAAATTGTTGTTTCTTCAAGCCGTGTTTGTCCTCTCGTGGAGTTCCGGCTTTATCGGCGCCAAGTTGGGTGCGCAGAGTGCCGGGGCCTTCAACCTGTTGTTTTGGCGTTTCCTGTTGGTGTCTGTTTGCCTGGCGCTGTTTTTGAACGTCCGGTTGTTGAAGGTTTCCTGGGTACAGATTCGCCACTACGCCGTGATCGGCTTTCTATCGCAGTTCCTGTACCTGAGTTGTGTCTACGTAGCGATCCAAAATGGTTTGCCTCCCGGCATTGCAGCGATCATCGCGGCGTTGCAGCCTTTGATGACGGCGGCGTTATCGACAGGCAACGTGGGGGAGCGCAGCGGAGGTTGGCAGTGGCTGGGGTTGATGATCGGTTTTGGCGGGGTATCGATTGTTATCTTCGGGCAGTACAACAGCGGCGGGCAAAGTGTTGGACTGGTCATGTACCTGCTGCCATTGGTATCGGCGTTGGGCCTCACGTTGGCCACCTTATATGAGCGCCGCTCGGTACAAACCCAGAGCGGCGACTTGGTTTTGCCGTTGTTCATTCAGTCGCTGCTGACCTTGATCGGTTTCACCGGTGCCGTGCTGTACACCGATACGCTGAGCGTTCCCCATGAACCTGACGTGCTGATCTCCATTGTGTGGCTGACGGTCTTCTCCACCTTTGTCGCCTATTTGAGCCTGTGGATGCTGCTGCGCGTCATGACTGCGACGCACGTGGCAGCACTGGTCTACCTGGAGCCACCTGTGACGTTAGTGTGGGCAGCACTGATGTTTGGCGATGTGATTCACGCCTCGACCTACGCCGGTATTGCGGTGGTGGTCGCGGGGCTGCTGCTGGTGCGGTTCAAACGACCGACCGTCGCTTGTACTTCTTGATGCTCTTGGGTTCAGCAATCTGACAGACACCACTTGTTAAAAAAGTACCCAGGCCAAGCAGGAGCGCGGCTGAAACACGGGGGGATTTTTTACTGGTGCAAGTGTTGGGCGTCAGCGCCCGAGGGTTTTGTATGTTGCTACGTTATGCGGCATTGGCGGCGGTTGTCGTCGCGGCATCCGGGTGTGTGCAAGAGCGTGTTGTGCATGAGCGTCGGCCGATGCAACGTGAGTATGTCGAGGTGGTTGCGCCGCAACCGCCCCCGGTGCAGGTGATTGAAGTCGAGCCGCCTGTGCGCGAAGGTTATATATGGTCACGCGGTTACTGGCGCTGGGAAGGCGGGCGCTATGTTGCGGTGCATGGCCATTGGGAGCCGGTGCGCGAAGGTTATCGCTATGTGCATCCGCACTGGGTGCAGCGCAATGACGGGTATCACTGGCAGGTAGGGGGTGGATTCGCTGAGTCTTGTATCAAGAGGGCTTTTTCGTTCCCAATAGTCGAACTTCCCGGAGCAGCGCGGCACCGAGCTGATCGGTGCCCAGCTCCTTGTATCCCACCGCCTTGACCTCGCCGTTTTCTTCCGCCTGGATAATGAACACCGGCGTTTCCTGGCCAGTGGCTTCGTCGACGTGCAGTGCGTATTGGGGAATATCCACCTTGATCGGCGTGCCCGCTGCCTTGCCTTTCACATTGATCAGAAACGCCGCACAGCCCGTATCGACATCCGCGCTGGTGGCAGAGCGGCCGCTGACGAAGCAGGTTTTCGGCAGGTCCGGCCAGACGATGTCGGCCAGGGCGAGGGAGGGCGACAGGGCCAGGGCAGCAAGAAGAAGCGTACGCACGTGAGCTTTCTCTCGATCAGTGGGTGAAGGCGATTTCTATCAAAGCCTGCCAGTCGCCGCAACGCCGCGGCTCAGGTCAGTCGTTTCATACCCGTCGCTTTGGCGGCATTGAGATCAAAGGTGGCGGTGTATTCGCAGCCGGCTGCGTGGGCGCAGCGTTCTATCAGGCAATCGGCGAAATCGGCTCCGTTGGTCGCGAATCTTCGCAGCGCCTGCCAGATGACTTCGGCATGTTCGACGGTCAATTCACGGGTGCGCAAGAGCGTTTCCAGCACAGTGACTACTTCGTTCTTGGTCGATTGGTAGCAGCTTTGTAAAACCCACACCAGTTCCACCACGGACACCAGGCTGACAAAGCCTGGTGAAAGGTTGGTGAGGGACTCGATCAGGGCGGACGCCTTCGGGGATTGGACAGGATCATCCTGAGTGACATAGCGCACCAATACGTTGGTATCCAGCCCAATCATCCGGCGTTCGCTCCCCGCGCAGCGATGGCGCGGTTCATATCGTCAATGGAAACCGTCTCGGCAGGCTTGCGGATCAGGCCCTTGAGGTCCTGAACGGTCTTGCTCGCTGCGATGATGGAAAATTTTCCATCTTCCATTTCGACAAACTCGACGCGGTCGCCTGTTTCCAGGCCCAGTGCGGTCCTGACTTGGACGGGGATGGTGATTTGCCCTTTTGAGGTCAGTGTAGCGGTCGCCATAGTAAGTCTCTCCAACATGATGCTCCTTACCCTAGGGTAAGGAGTGATGGAGGACAAGATCCGTTGGTCCATGGGGGGGCTCGCAGATATGAGTAGGTCGGAATCAAAACCCTAGACCGAACGCTACGTACCCGCACCCTTGCCCAGGCACCAAAGCGATACAAACGATGACCGACCGCCAACTTCTGCTGGCGGCGGTAAGACGGCGACGCTAACTCACTGCACCACGCGATAGCACGGCACGTACGCCGCGCCGCCTGGCAACTTCATGCGGTGCTGCGCGACAAACGCCTGCAGCAGCTCATCCAGCGGCTGCATGATGGCCGGGTCGCCGTGGATCTCGTAAGGGCCGTACTGTTCGATCAGGCGAATGCCCTTGTCCTTGACGTTACCCGCCACGATGCCCGAGAACGCCCGGCGCAGGTTGGCCGCCAGCTCATGGGGCGCCAGCGTGTGGTTCAGTTGCAGGCTGGCCATGTTGTCGTGGGTCGGGTCGAACGGGCGCTGGAAACCTTCGTCGATCTTCAGCAGCCAGTTGAAGTGGAAGGCGTCGTTGCGCTCGCGGCGGAACTGCTTCACCGCCTTGAGGCCGGTGGTCATCTGGCGCGCCACTTCGGCCGGGTCGTCGATGATGATCTGGTAGTGCGCTTGCGCTGCTTCACCGAGGGTAGCGCCCACGAATGCGTGCAGTTGTTGCAGGTATGGCGCGGCCTGCTTCGGCCCGGTAAGGATGACGGGGAAGGGCACGTCACGGTTGTCCGGGTGCATCAGAATGCCCAGCAGGTACAGGAACTCTTCGGCCGTACCGGCGCCGCCCGGGAAGATAATGATGCCGTGGCCCACGCGTACGAAGGCTTCCAGGCGCTTCTCGATGTCCGGCAGGATCACCAGCTCATTGACGATCGGGTTCGGCGCTTCGGCAGCGATGATGCCCGGCTCGGTCAGGCCCAGGTAGCGCCCGCCGGTAATACGTTGCTTGGCGTGGGAAATGGTCGCGCCCTTCATCGGGCCTTTCATCACGCCGGGGCCGCAACCGGTGCACACGTCGAGGCTGCGCAGGCCGAGTTCGTGGCCGACTTTCTTGGTGTATTTGTATTCTTCGGTATTGATCGAGTGTCCGCCCCAGCACACCACGATCTTCGGCTCTACACCCGGGCGCAACGTACGGGCGTTGCGCAGCAGGTGGAACACGTAGTCGGTGATACCTTGGGAATTGCTCAGGTCGATGCGCTGGCTGTCCAGTTCGTTCTCGGTGTAGACGATGTCACGCAAGGCGCTGAACAACATCTCGCGGGTGCTGGCGATCATTTCGCCATCGACGAACGCGTCGGCCGGGGCGTTCAACAGCTCCAGGCGTACGCCACGGTCCTGCTGGTGAATGCGGACTTCAAAGTCTTTGTAGGCGTCGAGGATGGTCTTGGCGTTGTCGATGTGCGCGCCGGTGTTGAGAATCGCCAGGGCGCATTGGCGAAACAGGGTGTAGATGCTGCCGGTACCGGCTTCGCTCAACTGCTGGACTTCACGTTGGGACAGGGTTTCGAGGCTGCCTTTGGGGCTGACCGAGGCATTGATGACTTGACGTTGGGGCATTCTGATTCCTTGAAAGCACAGCCACCGCACCCAGTGAGGCGCGATGGCTTGAGAATGGTGGGCGCCGATTGTAAGGGCGCACGAGCCGATTATTTACCTCAGGCGCAAGGCCGAGCGCAAATACCGTCCGCCACCATCATGCCGCAGAACTTACTGGATCAGCTTCCAGTTTTTGTAGAAAACCCGACGCAGGGTAAAGACCAGGCCGGCAAACCCAGCGATCACGGCGTTGAGCACCAACGGCAATGGGGTCGGCCGCACGATGTCGATGAACAGGCAATAGCGCTTGGCGTCGTTCTTGTTGAAGGACGCATGCATCAGCGTGTCGTCAAAGATAAACAGCGGGTCGTCATGCCAGTAATGCTTGTGGTTGCCGACCTGGATGTACACGCCCTCGTGATGGCGCGCGGGCGCCATGTTGTAGAGCACGCGGAACATCATGCGCAAGGGGCCGAAGTGAAAGGAGGTGGAGCGGTTTTCATTGAATACCGATACGCCGATGGTCTTCACGAATGGCAGCTTTTTGCGCAGTTCGGGAATATCCAGGGTGGTCTCGATCGGCCGCCCATACCACTGGAAAAACAACATGCCGCGCTTCTTTTCGGCCATGCGTTCATCCAGGTAAGTGATGATCTCGTCCTTGTGGGCCATGGCGTCGTCGAGCACTTGTTGCAGGTCGGCACGCCAGGCCGGTGGCAGGTCTGGCAGCGTATAGACGTGACGGTTAGGCGAGCTCAGCAGGTCGAACAGCGTGTTGAAGGGCGCCAGCAGCCATGTATTGCGACCACTGCCGATGAAATACTTCTTGAAAGTGGGCTTGTCATACAAGCCGTTACGCAGGAAGTCGTAGATACCGCAGACCAGGACCAGGCAGAGGAACACCAGGGTGGTCTCGGGGAATAGATCAATAATCAGCAAGACGCCGAGTACCCAGGCGACCGATACCGCTTTTTTACGCAAAGCAGGCTTGTTCATGCAACTCAGCTCCAGCTGGACGCCATTCGACAGGTCCGGATCCGTGGCTGCGAGTGGTTGGGTGTTTGAAACATAATGAAACAACTACGTCATAATAAAGTGTTATGCGCCACAAAGGCGTTTTAAATACAGCGAAATCGCGCAGGTTTTACACAATGTTCAGCCGTTGCCGGCGCGTCGTGCGGGTTTTGTGGGGCGGATTTTGTAAACGGAAGATTTACGACTATCGTGACGCTTCGGTTTTTCGGGCGTCATAGACCGGTACGATTGAAGTTGAATGGCCACCACTGGCCTTCGGCACCTTGGAAGAGGCAGAAATTTTATGATCATCAAACCGCGGGTTCGTGGCTTTATCTGTGTGACCGCTCACCCTGTTGGCTGTGAAGCGAACGTCAAGGAACAGATCGACTACGTGACTCAACACGGCATCATCGAAGGCGGCCCGAAGAAGGTGCTGGTCCTCGGCGCGTCCACTGGCTACGGTCTGGCCGCGCGCATCAGTGCCGCGTTTGGCAGCAACGCCGACACCCTGGGCGTGTTTTTTGAGAAAGAAGGCGAAGAAGGCAAGCTCAGCTCCGCCGGCTGGTACAACAGCGCCGCGTTCGAGAAGTTTGCCGTCGAAAAAGGCCTGTACGCCAAGAGCATCAACGGCGACGCGTTTTCCGATGAAATCAAGCGCCTGACCATCGACACCATCAAGAAAGACCTGGGCAAGATCGACCTGGTGGTCTACAGCCTGGCCGCGCCACGCCGTACCGACCCACAAGGCGTGGTGCACAACTCCACCCTCAAGCCGATCGGCAAGGCCGTGACCCTGCGCGGTATCAACACCGACAAGGGCGTAGTGGTCGACACCACCCTTGAGCCTGCGACCCAGGAAGAAATCGACGGCACCGTGAAAGTCATGGGCGGCGAAGACTGGCAGCTGTGGATCGACGCCCTGCGTGACGCCGACGTACTGGCCGAAGGCGCCAAGACCACCGCGTTCACCTACCTCGGCGAGAAGCTGACCCAGGACATTTACTGGAACGGCTCCATCGGCGAAGCCAAGAAGGATCTGGACAAGAAAGTCCTGACCCTGCGCGACAACCTCGCGGCACTGAAGGGCGACGCCCGTGTGTCGGTACTCAAGGCGGTGGTCACCCAGGCCAGCTCGGCGATCCCGATCATGCCGCTGTACCTGTCGCTGCTGTTCAAGGTGATGAAAGAGCAGGGCACCCACGAAGGTTGCATCGAGCAGGTCTACGGCCTGTTCAAGGACAGCCTGTACGGCAAGGCGCCCAGGCTTGACGCCGATGGCCGCCTGCGTGCCGACCTGGCCGAGCTGGAACCGAAAGTCCAGGACGCCGTGGCAGCCCTGTGGAACCAGGTGACCGACGAAAACGTTAACGAGATCAGCGATTTTGCCGGCTACAAGGCTGAATTTCTGCGCTTGTTCGGTTTCGAGATTGACGGCGTGGACTACGACGCCGATGTAAACCCGACCGTGAAGATCAATGGCCTGATCCAGGCCTGAACACAGTCAAAAAAGTAGGAGCTGGCTGGCCTGCGATAGCATCACCACAGTGCACCTGACGCACCGAGGTGATGCTATCGCAGGCAAGCCAGCTCCTACATTTGGTAGTCGTCTTTTTCAGAACCTTCTTACGCTTCGGCGCGCGCTTCCCTCCTTACAAATCTGCCAGACTCCTCCCGCTATCCCACGCTAACGGAGGATCCGATGACAATTCGTGCAGTAGTTTTTGATTTCGGCGGTGTCCTGTTCGATTGGAACCCGCAGCATCTGTACCGCGAGCTGATTGCCGACGATCACGAGCGCCAGTGGTTCCTCGACAACATCTGTACCCAGGCCTGGAACACCGAACAGGATGCCGGCAGGCCCCTGGCCGAAGGTACGCAAACCCTGATCGACCAATACCCGCAGCATAAAACCTTGATCACGGCGTACTACGAGCGCTGGCATGAAATGCTGCGCGGCCCGCTGCCGGAAGGGGTGGCGATTCTCAAGGCGTTGCACGCAGCCAACATGCCATTGTTCGGGCTCACCAACTGGTCGGCCGAAACCTTTCCCTATGCGCGGGCCAATTACCCATTTCTCCAGTGCCTGCGCGAGATTGTCGTGTCGGGCGAATTGAAGTTGATCAAGCCAGATCCGGCGATTTACCACGCCAGCCTTGGCCAGGTGCGCGCGCATTTGCCGGATATCCAGCCCGCCGAAGTGGTGTTTATCGATGACGTGGCCGGCAATATCGAGGCCGCCGTCGCCCTCGGTTGGCAGGGTATTCACCACGTGTCGGCCGAGCGCACCGCGGCGCGATTGCGTGAGTTGGGCGTGGGCTTTTAGCGCGCCCACTTTTCCATGGCGAAGTCGACGAAGGCGCGCAGTTTCGGCAGGCGGTAACGGTCCTGGCCGTACAGCAGATGCATGGGGCGGCTCGGCATTTGATACGTGGTCAGCAGGGCGACAAGCTTTCCGCTTTGCAGGTCGGGCTGCACCAGGGCATCGGGCAACATGACGATGCCCATGCCTTGTACCGCTGCCTGGCGCAGGGCCTGGGAGCTGTTGATGGTCATCGAGCCGGACACCGGGATTTCCACTTCGCCCTCGGCGCCGGTCATGCGCCACAGTTTGTCGGCGTTGCGCCAATCGTCGGTGGAGGGGTAGGCGAAGGCCAGGCAGTCATGTTGTTGCAGGTCTTCGGGTGTATGCGGTGTCCCGCGTCGAGCCAGGTAGAGCGGTGAGGCGCACAGGGTGATGGTGTAGTCCTGCATTGGCCGGGCGATCAGGCTCGACGGCTCCAGTTCACCCAGGCGGATCGCCACGTCAAAACCGCTGTCGACCATGTCCGCGCGCTGGTTGCTGAGTACCACGTACAGCTTGACCAAGGGGTAGCGTTGGGAAAACTCGCTCAAGGCCGGCGCCAGGCGTTCGGTGCCGAATGCCGGCGGGGCGGTGATGCGCAGTGTGCCTTGGGGCACGTCACTGTGCGCCTGTTCGGCCAGTTGCTCGGAGGCGGCTACCAGCCCCAGTACTTCCAGGCAACGCTGGTAATACTGGCCACAGAATTCCGTGAGGCTTTGTTTACGCGTGGTGCGTTTGAGCAGGCTGACGCCCAGGCGTTGTTCCAGGGCGCGCAGATGATTGCCGACCATGGTGGTCGACATCCCGCAGGCGTGGACAGCGGCGGTCATGCTGCCGGCCTCTACCACTTTCACATACACCGACATCGCCTGGAACAGATCCATTATCAAGTCCTGGTTTAAAGTCATTGCAGGAATGCACAGTTTATCCAGCTGAGGTGGCTAACGATACTGCTGGCTACCCAACGATGCACTGGAGCCCGCCACCATGACCGCCGCCTGCCTGATGACCACCTACCAACCCTTGGCCTTGAGTTTCACCCGTGGCCTGGGCACGCGTCTGTGGGATCAGCAGGGGCGCGAGTACCTTGATGCGGTAGCCGGTGTGGCGGTGACCAATGTCGGCCATTCCCACCCCAGGCTGGTGGCGGCCATCAGCGAACAGGCCGGTCTGTTGCTGCACACCTCCAACCTCTACAGCATCGACTGGCAGCACCAGTTGGCCCGGCGCCTGACCCGGTTGTCCGGCCTGGACCGCGCCTTCTTCAACAACTCCGGCGCCGAAGCCAACGAGACGGCGCTGAAACTGGCGCGCTTGCATGGCTGGAAAAAAGGCATCGAAGAGCCGTTGGTGGTGGTGATGGAAAATGCCTTCCACGGTCGTACCCTCGGCACCATGGCGGCCAGCGATGGGCCGTCGGTGCGCCTGGGTTTCCAGCGGTTACCGGGGGATTTTCTCAAGGTCCGGTTTGGTGACATCGCGGCGATCGAGGCACTCACCCAGGCGTTTGGTGCGCGTATCGCGGCGGTCCTGCTGGAACCGATCCAGGGCGAAAGCGGCGTCTTGCCAGCGCCGCCTGGTTATCTGCGTGCCTTGCGCGATCATTGCACGCGGCACGGATGGCTGATGATGCTCGATGAAATCCAGACCGGCATCGGCCGTACCGGGGCCTGGTTCGCCTTCCAGCATGAAGGCATTGTCCCGGACGTGATGACCCTGGCCAAAGGCCTCGGCAACGGCGTACCCATCGGCGCCTGCCTGGCCCGCGCCGGAGTGGCCCAGCTGTTCACGCCGGGCAGTCACGGCAGCACGTTTGGCGGCAACCCGCTGGCCTGCCGGGTGGGCTGCACTGTGCTGGACATCATCGAGGAGCAAGGCTTGTTGCAGAACGCGGCGCAACAGGGCGAGCGCCTGCTGGCGCGGTTACGGGTGGAATTGGATGAGCACCCGCAGGTGCTGGCGATTCGCGGGCACGGCCTGATGATCGGCATCGAGCTGGCCAGCCCTTGTCGCGACCTGGCCCAGCGCGCCGCCCAGGAGCACGGGTTGCTGATCAACGTGACGCGGGGCAAGGTCATCCGCCTGTTGCCGCCACTGACCCTGGATGCCAAGGAGGTCGAGATGATCGTGCGGGCGATCACGCGGTTATTGGGTCAGGCCCATTGAGCCATTCCTGGTTCATCGTCTCGGTGTCGCCCAGGTACTCCAGCAACCACGCCATGGCCGGGGACAGTTTGCTCTGTGCCCAGGCCACGCACGAGGGGCTGGCGGGGAAGGGCCGGGTCAGTTGCAGTGCCACCAGCTCACCGCGTTCGATCCATGGCCACACCTGATGCGCCGGCGCCATGCCGACGCACAGGCCGTCACGCAGGCAATCAATGGCGGACGCCCAATTCGGCACCACCAGCCGGCGTTGGTTATCCAGGGTCCAGGTGTCGCGCTTGGGCAGGTTGCGCGAGGTGTCGGTCATGCACAGGGAAGCGAATGGGCGCAGTTGGTCATCACTGAGCAAACCTTCAATGGTTGCCAACGGATGTTTCGCACTGACCACGCATAACCAGTTCAACAGCCCCATATCACGAAAGGTGAAATGACTGGCCACCGGCACCGCGCTGGTGGCGCCGATCACAATGTCGGTGCGTTCATCGGCCAAGGCATCCCACACACCGTTGTACACCTCGTACTCCAACAGCAGTTCCACCTCGGGAAACTGCCGATAAAAATCCAGCACCAACTGCCGACAACGCTGGGGTTTGACGATGGAGTCCACCGCCACCTTCAATTGGCCACTCCAGCCATTGGCCACCTGTTGGCACAACCGCCGCGTGCCGAGCATTTTTTTCATCACACCACGGGCTTCGTCGATAAACAGGCGGCCGGCGGGGGTCAGTTCCACATCACGATGGCGTCGCACAAACAGCGGCACCGCCAGCCATTCCTCAAGCTGCCGCACGGTATAGCTGATGGCCGACGGTACGCGGTGCAACTCCTGGGCGGCGGCGCTGAAGCTGCCATGGCGCGCCACCGCGTCGACCACATCAAGGGAGTATTCCGACCACATAGGTATTGCCTTCAAAATTATTGATATGAGCGTCCAATTATTATCGCTTCACACACGATATGTCAGCTTCATAATAGGCGGCAGTCAGCAAATAGTTTGATGGCAAGATCAACAAGGCTTCAATGAAAAATTCTTTTGGTTTTACCTGGTACCTGGCGGGGCTGAGCATGCTCGGTTATCTCGCCATGGACATGTACCTGCCGGCGTTCGGCGCCATGGGCGAGCAGTTGCATATTGGCGCGGGTGCGGTAGGGGCGAGCTTGAGTATCTTCCTCGCGGGCTTTGCGCTGGGGCAGTTGGTGTGGGGGCCGTTGTCGGACTGCCTGGGGCGCAAACCGATCCTGCTCGCGGGGCTCAGCTTGTTCGTGCTGGGCTGCGCCGGGATGTTCTGGGTTGAGACCGCGCCGCAACTGCTGGCCCTGCGCTTTATGCAGGCGATAGGTGTGTGTGCCGCAGCCGTGAGCTGGCAGGCGCTGGTGATTGACCGTTACCCGGCCGACAAAGCTCATCGTGTGTTCGCCAGCATCATGCCGCTGATGTCGCTGTCGCCAGCCCTGGCCCCGCTATTGGGGGCGCTGGTGTTGAATCATGTTGGCTGGCAGGCGATCTTCGGCGTGTTGCTGGGGGTGTCGCTGTTGTTGCTGCTGCCGACGTTGTGCCTGCGCAACGTGCCAAAAAAGGCGACGCAAGCGCCTTCGCGCCTGGGTTATGTGCAGTTACTCTCGTCCCGCGTGTTCACCGGCAATGTGATGATCTTCGCTGCGTGCTCCGCGAGTTTCTTCGCCTGGTTGACGGCATCTCCGTTCATCCTTGGCGACATGGGCTACAGCCCGAATGACATTGGCCTGAGTTACGTGCTGCCGACCCTGGCGTTCCTGGTGGGCGGCTACAGTTGCCGCAGTGCCTTGCAGCGTTTGCAGGGCAAGACATTGCTGCCCTGGTTGCTGGCGGCTTACTGCATCAGCATGGTGGCGCTGTACCTGGTCGCCACCTTGACCATGCCGACCCTGACCACCTTGCTGATTCCGTTCTGCCTGATGGCGCTGGTCAACGGCGCCAGCTACCCGATCGTGGTGGCCAATGCACTGATGCCGTTTGCGGAAAACTCCGGCAAGGCAGCGGCGCTGCAAAATACCCTGCAACTGGGCCTGTGCTTTCTCAGCAGCCTGCTGGTGTCGGCTATGATCGATCAACCGCTGTTGATCACCGTGATCGTGATGCTGGCGACCGCGCCGCTGGCAGTGTTCGGCTACTGGCTGGCGCGGCCGAAGCCTGAACCGGCTGAACTGGCAAAGGCTTGAACTCAAAACGGTGGGCGCTGGGTTTGCGCAACTGATTGAGCGGCAATCCTTGAGCGTTATCTCCATCCGCGCGGCGTGCATCTTGTTTTGTTGATTGTATACAACTATATGGACATGTAGTCCTTTAATTGCATACAGTGTTCGCACAACAAAAACAGAGAACCCCCTCACCATGACTATCCCGAAGGCGTCATTGCAACGGCCAGAAGATGAGAATCTTGGCGTCGTCGCCAACATGGCTTACGGCCTGCAACATGTGCTCACCATGTACGGCGGCATCGTCGCGGTACCTTTGATCGTCGGCCAGGCGGCCGGGTTGGCGCCAGCGGATATTGGCCTGCTGATCGCCGCGTCGCTGTTCGCCGGTGGCCTGGCCACCTTGTTGCAAACCCTTGGCCTGCCGTTCTTTGGTTGTCAGTTGCCGCTGGTGCAGGGCGTGTCGTTTGCTGGCGTGGCCACCATGGTGGCGATTGTCGGCAGCGACGGTGCCGGCGGGGTGCCGGCGATCCTCGGGGCGGTGATGGCCGCGTCGTTGATCGGGCTGCTGATCACACCGGTGTTCTCGCGGATCACCCGGTTCTTCCCACCGTTGGTGACCGGTATCGTGATTACCACCATTGGCCTGACCTTGATGCCGGTTGCGGCGCGCTGGGCCATGGGCGGCAACAGCCGCGCGGCGGATTTCGGCAGCATGTCCAATATCGGCCTGGCGGCGTTGACCCTGGTGCTGGTGCTGCTGTTGAGCAAGATTGGCAGCGCGACCCTCTCACGCTTATCAATCCTGCTGGCGATGGTGATCGGCACGGTGATCGCGGTGTTCCTCGGCATGGCGGACTTTTCCGGCGTGACCCAAGGGCCGATGTTCGGGTTCCCTACGCCATTCCATTTCGGCATGCCGACCTTCCACATCGCTGCGATCATCTCCATGTGCATCGTGGTGATGGTGACCCTGGTGGAAACCTCGGCCGACATCCTGGCGGTGGGGGAGATCATCGACACCAAGGTCGACTCCAAACGCCTGGGCAACGGCCTGCGCGCCGATATGCTGTCGAGCCTGTTCGCGCCGATCTTCGGCTCGTTCATCCAGAGCGCGTTTGCGCAGAACGTCGGCCTGGTGGCGGTTACCGGGGTGAAGAGCCGCTTTGTGGTGGCTACCGGCGGGCTGTTCCTGGTGATCCTTGGCCTGCTGCCCTTTATGGGGCGGGTGATCGCGGCGGTGCCGACGTCGGTGCTGGGCGGAGCCGGGATTGTGTTGTTCGGTACGGTGGCGGCCAGCGGTATTCGGACCTTGTCCAAAGTGGATTATCGCAACAACATGAACCTGATCATCGTTGCCACGTCCATCGGTTTTGGCATGATCCCTATCGCCGCGCCGAGTTTTTACGACCAGTTCCCCAGCGGGTTTGCGACCATTTTCCATTCGGGCATCAGCTCGTCGGCGATCATGGCGATCCTGCTGAACCTGGCATTCAACCATTTCACGACAGGTAACTCGGACCAGCAATCGGTGTTTGTGGCGGGGACCGAGCGCAGCCTGTGTTTCCACGACGTGGCGGCGCTGCGTGATGGGGATTATTTCAGGGGCGGCAAGTTGTTTGATGCCGAGGGCAAGGAGATTCCGTTGCTGGCCGACTCCCCAAGGCAAACCTCGAAACGGGAAACCACCGAAGTCTAAAAATGTGCAAGCGGGCTTGCTCGCGAATGCAGTGTGTCAGGTACAAATGTTTCAACTGATCCACTGCTTTCGCGAGCAAGCCCGCATTGGGATCTAGCCAGCCTTGAGTGTTTTGTGCGGGACAGAACACGCCTCGTCCAAAAACTTCACCACGGTGCCCATGCATGCCTGGCGCTCTTCCACGTGGGGCATGTGGCTGGAGTCTTCAAACAGCGCCCAGCGCACGTCCGCGATCTCATCCAGGAACGGCTTGACCACCAGCGGCGTGGCCTCGTCATGTCGACCGGAGATCACCAGGGTCGGCACCTTGATCGACGACAGGCGGCCAATGGATGTCCAGTCCTTCAAACTGCCGATGACATGGAACTCTGTCGGCCCGCTCATGGCGTGGTACACCGTCGGGTCTGAATCGACCTGGGCAAAGGTGCGCGCCACCTCTTCCGGCCATGGGTGGACCCGGCACACATGCTGGTCATAGAACACCCGTGAAGCGGCGAGGTATTCCGGGGCCTGGTAGGTACCGGCGGCTTCATGCTTGAGCAAGGTTTCGTGCACGCCTTCGGGCAGCAGTTTGCGCAGGCGGTTGGCTTCGCTGACCCAGGTGCGCATGCACGTCGGCGAGTTGGCCGGGATGAACGCGCGCAGGCCCTTGGGTTGCAGGATCGCGTGCTCACTGCCGAGCATGCCGCCCCAGGATTGCCCGAGGATCGCGTAATTGTCGCTGATCCGCAGGTGATCCAGCAGGTTGTTCAACTCGGCGAGGAACAGCTCGACGGTCCAGAACGACGGGTCTTTGTCGGGCAGGTGGGTGGAGCGGCCATTGCCCAACTGGTCGTAGTGGATCACGGCGTGACCGCTGGCGGCGACGTCCTTGAAGGCGTCGACGTAGTCATGGGTACAGCCAGGGCCGCCGTGAATGATCACCAGTGGCGTGCGGCCACTGGACAGGTCGCCCGTGACGCGGTACCAGGTCTGGTAGTCGCCAAAGGTCGCATACCCTTCATGTATGTTGTCGATGAATTCCATTTCGCACCCTGCATTGAAAAAAGGATCAGGGAGACGATAAGTCGCAGGCGAAATTTAAGTAACTAGCAAAACAGCTAGGTTTTTGTCGGTGGGTCAGTCTTCGAGCAGGCGGTAATGAGTGGCGCGAACCACCGCTTGGACGCGGTTCTTTGCCCCCAATTTGTGCATCGCCGAGGCCAGGTGCAGGGTGACCACTGCCAAAGAACGGCTCAACTGCGTGGCGATTTGCGCGGCGGTGAGGCCGTCGGCGGCCCATTTCAGGCACTCGCGTTCGCGTTTGGTCAGGTGGATATGCGGGTAGGTGCGCAGCTCCTTGCTGAACAGTGGGTAGGCCGCTTCCTGCAAGGCATGGGAAATCAGGCTGAAATCCGACAGTGCCCGTTGTGAATCCGGCAGCACGCTGTGGGCTTTGCCTGTGCGCAGGCCGGTCAGCGAGGCAAAACCGCCACGGGGCAGGTGGATCGGCACGCTGACGCCGCAGGTCAGTTGCTGATCATGCAAGTAGGATGAGACGGGCGCGTGGCACGGGTCGATGATTTTTTGCAGGGGAGTATCGGCCTTGGCCTCGTACGACCAGACAAAAGGCGATACCGTGCTCAGGGCCAGGTGTTGCACAGGGTCGATCTGGTAAAACCCTTCGCTGCACCATAAGGCGTGCCAGCCTGGCGGGGTGTTGCGCAATGCCAGCACCGAAGGGGTGATCAATGCGCCGTTGAGGTCGATGGGCACTGGGGTGTAGTCATAGACCAAGGCATCGAAGCCCAATTGCTGGGCCAGGATAAAGGTATTGTCCATCTGCTCATCCAGGCTCCTGCCCGGCATCAGACGATTATTGAACGCAGTTAGCTTGGCCAGCATCCGTTCTGCTCCCGTTTTCATTTGAATCTCGACTTGCGGCAAGTAGAATGCCACGCCCCGGCGAAGGACTGCCAGGCCAAACCTATAAGAAATACTAGGTTATGGACGCACGGCATCCTCGGTAGTGTTGGCCTGATACACGGCCGCTACCCGCCAGGCCGATACAACACAAGGAATGTATGCATGTGGCGTGAAATTGCCCCCGACCAGCGGTACAACGTGCAAGTCGACGGCCACAACCTCGTGGTCTACAGCTTTGGCGAAGGCGATGAGGTGCTCTTGTGCCTCAACGGTGGGCCGGGTCTGCCATGTGACTACTTGCGCGACGCCCATGGCTGGCTCAAGGACCATAACCTGCGAGTGGTTGCATTCGACCAGCTTGGCACGGGCGCATCAGCCAGACCGACCGATGTTTCCCTGTGGGAAATCCGCCGTTATGTCGAAGAAGTCGAAACCGTGCGCCAGGCACTGGGCCTGGGCCGCGTGCACCTGCTCGGGCATTCCTGGGGCGGCTGGCTGGGCATCGAATATGCCATTCATTACCCCGGCGCGCTGAAAAGCCTGATCCTTGAGAACACGGTCGGCGATATCCCGCACCTGTCCCGGGAGCTGGAGCGCCTGCGCGGTGCCCTGGGCAGTGAAACCGTGGCGATGATGCAGCGCCATGAAGCCATGGGCACTTTGGACCACCCCCAGTACCAGGCTGCCATCACCTTGCTCAACTATCGCCACGTCTGCCGCCTGGATGAATGGCCCGAGCCGGTCAAGCGCTCCCTCGGCGACTGGAACATGGGCCCCTACGAAACCATGCAGGGCCCCAACGAATTCCTCTACATTGGCAACCTCAAGGACTGGAACCGCATCCCCGAGATGGCCGATTTCAAGATGCCCATCCTGATCACCACCGGCCAGCACGACGAACTCACCCCGGCCTGCGCCATGCGCATGAAGATGGCGGCTCGCCACGCCGAACTGCATGTATTCCCCAACAGCAGCCATATGCCGTTCTATGAAGAGCCCCAGGCGTATTTCCCGGTGTTGCTGGACTTTCTCGCACGTCATCGAGGCTGACGGATGAACCTGACGCGTTACCGTTTTGTCCTGTCCCGGCCGCTGCAATTGCTGCCGGTGCTGCTGGGCATCAGCCTGATCACCTTTGTGCTGGTGCGCTCGATTCCGGGTGACCCGGCGCGCGCGCTGCTGGGCTCGCGCAGCACACCGGACGCCTTGTTGAAAATCCGCGCCCAGTACGGCCTCGACCAGCCCCTGTGGCTGCAGTATTTCTATTTCCTGAAGAACCTGCTCAAGGGCGACCTCGGTCAATCGCTGTTGTACAAGGTCGACGCCCTGAAGCTGATCGCCACCCGTATCGAACCGACCCTGGTGCTGGTGCTGGGCAGCGTGGTGCTGGCGCTGCTGATCGCGGTGCCACTGGCGACGTTGGCCGCACGTCACAAAGGCGGCTGGGCGGATAACCTGATTCGCGTGTTCACCACCTTGGGCCTGGGTATGCCGGCGTTCTGGCTGGGCCTGATGTTGATCCTGTTGCTCAGCGTGCGCTGGGGGTTGTTCCCGGTCTCGGGGTATGGGCGTACCTGGCTGGATAAGGCCCACCACATGGTATTGCCGTGCCTGACCATTGCCCTGGCGCTGTCGGCAGTGCTGGTGCGCAACCTGCGCGCGAGCATGTTGATGGAGCTGCAGGCCGACCACGTCACCGCTGCGCGGGCGCGTGGGTTGCCGGAAGCGGCGGTGTTTCGTCGCCATGTGTTGCCCAATTCCCTGGTGCCGGCGGTGAACCTGCTGGCAGTGAATATCGGCTGGCTGATCAGCGGCACGGTGGTGATCGAAAGCCTGTTTGCCATTCCTGGGATTGGCCAGTTACTGGTGCGCGGCATTTTCACCCGCGATTACATGGTGGTGCAGGGTGTGGCGATGGTGCTGGCCTGCGCGACGGTGGTGGTCAACTTCGTCGCTGACGTGGTGACCGTGGCGCTCGACCCACGGGTGAAGATGCAATGAGCAGTCGCCCGCTGATTTCTCCATGGCGCGTGCGCCTGCGTTTCGGTTTTCGCAATGGCCGGCTGACGGCGGCGTGGGGGCTACTGATCCTGCTGACGTGGTTTGGTCTGGCGCTGTTTGCGCCGTGGATCGCGCCCTATGACCCGATTGCGCAGAACACCGATATCAGCCTGCTGGGCCCCAGCCTGGCCCATCCGTTTGGCACGGATAATTACGGTCGTGACATTCTTTCGAGGGTGATATGGGGCGCGCGCATCGACCTGCAATTGGCGGTCGTCGGGGTGATCTTCCCGTTCATGATCGGCACTTTCATTGGCGCGGTTTCCGGTTATATCGGCGGGCGTTTCGACAGCTTCTGCATGCGCGTGATCGACGTGATCCTGGCGTTCCCCTTCCTGGTGTTGATGCTGGCAATCATGGCTATCCTCGGACCTGGCTTGAAGAGCTTTTACATTGCCATGGCACTGGTGGGCTGGGTGTCATACGCGCGGCTGATCCGCTCGCAGATCCTGGTGCTCAAGGAAAGCGACTTTGCCCTGGCCGCCAAGAGCCTGGGCTTCGGCCATGGGCGCATTCTGTTCCGGCATTTGCTGCCGAATGCCATGTTTGGCTCGATTGTGTTTTCCATGTCTGATGCGGTGCTGGTGCTGCTCAATGGCGCCGCCGTGAGCTACCTGGGTTTGGGCGTGCAGCCGCCGACCGCCGAGTGGGGCACCATGGTTGCCGAAGGCCAGGCGTTCATTACCACGGCCTGGTGGATCTGCACCTTTCCTGGGGTCGCCATCGTGACCCTGGCCATGGGCTTCAGCCTGCTGGCCGATGGCGTGGCGCAAGTGTTGGGGGAACGCTCATGAGTCTGTTGCAGGTTCAGGACCTGAGTGTGATCGCCCATAACGCCGGGCGCGATGTCACCCTGGTCGACCGCGTGTCTTTCGACCTGGCCGAAGGCGAGATCCTGGGGCTGGTGGGTGAGAGTGGCTCGGGCAAGACCATGGCCTGTCGCGGCCTGATGCGCCTGTTGCCTTCGCCCAACCTGCGTGTGCAGGGCGGCGCGGTACGGCTGGCGGGCCAGGACCTGCTGCAACTGGACGAGGCCGGCATGCGTGCCGTGCGTGGCGGGCAACTGGGCATGATTTTCCAGAACCCCAGCAGCCACCTCGACCCCCTGATGCGCATTGGCGAGCAGATCGCCGAGGGCATTCGCCTGCACCAGGGTGCGTCGAAGAAGGACGCGCGCCGCCAGGCCATCGACGTGCTGCGCCAGGTCGGCATTCCCGATCCCCTGGCGCGGGTCGACAATTATCCCCATGAATTTTCCGGCGGAATGCGCCAACGCGCGATGATCGCCGTGGCCCTGGGCTGCAACCCGACAGTGCTGATCGCCGACGAGCCGACCACCGCCCTCGATGTGACGGTGCAGGCGCAAATCCTGCGGTTGCTGCTGGAGCTGCGCGATCAGCGCGGCCTGTCGATCATCATGATTACCCACGACCTTGGCGTGGTTGCGCAAACTTGTGACTCCATTGCGGTGATGTACGCCGGGCGCCTGTGCGAGCACGGCAGCAAGTACGAGTTGCTGGCGCATCCGCAACATCCATACACCGCCGGCTTGATCGATTGCCAGCCGGCCCACAGCAGCGGCCACGCCTTGCTGCGCACCATCCCCGGTCAACCCCCCTTGCTCGACGCCTTGCCCGATGGCTGCCGCTTCAACCCGCGTTGCCCGCAGGTCGGTGCGTTGTGTACCGAGCGCTTGCCGCAAGGTACGCGCGTGGCCTGTCACTATCCGTTGGGAGCACGACCATGAGCCTGTTGCAGATCAAGGACCTGGAGGTGCGCTTTGCGGCATCCGGCGGTGGCCTGTTCGGCCTCGACAAGCAGTGGGTGAGGGCGGTCAACGGTGTGTCGTTGAACCTGGCGGCGGGCGAAACCCTGGGGTTGGTGGGCGAGTCCGGCAGCGGTAAAAGCACCCTGGGCCGGGCGATCCTGCATCTGAACCCGATCAGCGCCGGGCAGGTGGTGTTCGACGGTATCGATATGGCCCATGGCAGCGCCGTCGATATCACCCGCCTGCGGCATGAAACCGCGATGATTTTCCAGGACCCATATGCGGCGCTGAACCCGCGCCACACCATCGGCGAAACCATCGCCGAAGTGCTGCGGGTTCAGCGCAAGGTGGCGCCGGATCAGGTGTCGCGTCGTGTCGATGAACTGCTCGAACTGGTAGGCCTGCGCCCCGAATTGGCCAGCCGCAAACCGGGCTCCCTCAGCGGTGGCCAATGCCAGCGCGTCGGCATTGCCCGGGCGCTGGCGGTGGAGCCGCGGCTGATCATCGCCGATGAATGCGTGGCGGCGCTGGATGTGTCGATCCAGGGCCAGATCATCAACCTGCTGCTGGAGTTGCAACAGCGCATGAACCTGGCGATCTTGTTTATCGCCCATGACCTGGCCATCGTGCGGCGCCTGTGCGACCGCGTGGCGGTGATGTACCTGGGCAAGATCGTCGAGGAAGGGCCGGTGGAGGCCGTGTTCACTGCGCCGCGTCATCCTTATACGGCGGCGTTGATCCAGGCGATTCCAGAGATCGACCCCCATCGGCCCTTGCCTGCGCAGCCGTTGCCGGGCGAGCCACCAAGCCCACTGAACTTGCCTGCGGGCTGTGCGTTTCACCCGCGTTGCCGGTATGCGCAAGCCATGTGTTCCGTGGTGTTGCCGCCGACCCATTTCCTGCACGAGCATCGGTACAGTTGCGTGCTTGAAGAACCTTTGCTTTAACCCACCACTGCCATTCATAGACAAGGAGTTATGACATGCAATCGCGCCACTTGAAGTTACTCGCCGCCGCCATGCTGACCGCTTGGTCCCTTACCGCCGGGCTGGCCCAGGCCGCCGGCGTCCTGACCATCGGTTGCCGTGAAGACAGCACCACGTTCGACCCGATCAAAAGCGCGCAAAACCGCGACACCTGGGTCTTCGCCAACGTCTACGACACCCTGGTCCGCGTGGATAACCTGGGCACCAAAATGGAGCCGGGCCTGGCAGAACGCTGGGAGATTTCCAAGGACGGCCTGACCTACACCTTCAAGCTGCGCAAGGCGAAGTTCTCCGACGGCACGCGGATCACTGCCGCCGACGCCGCGTTCAGCCTGTTGCGCATTCGCGATAACAAAGCCTCGTTGTGGGCAGACCCTTTCAACCTGATCGATACGGCCAAGGCCGCCGACGCGAGAACCCTGGTCGTCACCCTGAAGACGCCGGCGGTGGCCTTCCTATCGCAATTGGCTTCGCCGACAGTGTCGATCCTGTCGGAAAAGGCCATGACCAAAATGGGTGAAGACGCCTACTCGGAAAACCCGGTGACCTCTGGCGCGTTTACCGTGGACGAGTGGCGCAAGGGGGATCGGGTGATCCTGAAGAAGAACCCGAACTTCTGGCAGGCCAAGAACGTCAGCCTCGACGGCGTGGAATGGGTCTCGGTGACCGATGACAACACGCGCATGCGCATGGTGCAGAACAACGAACTCGACACGGCGATCTTCGTGCCGTTCTCGCGGGTCAAGGAACTGAAGAAAGACAAGAACGTGGTGATTCATGCCGACCCGTCCACCCGTGAAGATCACCTGCTGATCAACCACGCGCATGGCCTGCTGGCCAAGCCGGAAGTCCGTCAGGCGCTGGACATGGCCATCGATAAACAATCGCTGGTGAAGGCCGTCACTTACGGTCAAGGCACCGTGGCTTATTCCTACATTCCCAAAGGTTCGCTCTACCACTACGCCAACAACCTGCAACGTCCATACGACCCTGCCGAAGCCAAGAAACTGTTGGCCGCCGCCGGCGCCAAGGACCTGAAGCTGAACTACGTGGTCAACGCCGGCAACGAGGCCGACGAGCAGATTGCGGTGATCATCAAGGATCAGTTGGCCAAGGTCGGCGTAACGGCCAACCTGCAGAAAGTCGACCCGACCCAAAGCTGGCAGATGCTGGTGGACGGTGATTACGATATTTCGGTGATGTACTGGACCAACGACATCCTCGACCCGGACCAGAAGACCACGTTCGTCCTCGGCCACGACACCAACCAGAACTACATGACCCGCTACAAGAACGACAAGGTCAAGGATCTGGTGGCGGCAGCCCGCATCGAGGCCGACCCGGTCAAACGTGAGCAGATGTACGTTGAACTGCAGAAACTGGCGAAGCAGGATGTGAACTGGATCGACTTGTACTACAGCCCGTATATCAACATCTCACGCAAGAACGTCAGTAACTTCCTGCAAAACCCGCTGGGCCGCTTCACCCTTGAGGAAGTCGTGAAAAACTAAATCTTCAATCCACCGCAAAGCAATGTAGGAGCTGGCTTGCCTGCGATAGCATCACCTGGGTGCCACTGAAGCACCGAGGTATCTGCATCGCAGGCAAGCCAGCTCCCACATTTGTTTTGCGGTGTGTCGAGGTTTATTGCGCGTCGAACGCCTGCCCATTGATCCCGGCACTGTCCGGCCCCATCAGGTACAGGTACACCGGCATGATCTCCTCCGGTGCCGGCCTTTCCATCGGGTTTTCCCCCGGATACGCCTGGGCTCGCATGCTGGTGCGCGTGCCGCCCGGGTTGATGCTGTTGGCCCGCACCGCCGCCACGTCTTCGAGCTCGTCGGCCAGGGTCTGCATCAGGCCTTCAGTGGCAAATTTCGACACGCCATACGCGCCCCAATATGCCCGGCCCTTGCGCCCGACGCTGCTGGAGGTGAACACCACCGACGCATCCGTGGACAGCTTGAGCAGCGGCAGCAGGGTGCTGGTGAGCATGAACATCGCATTGACGTTGATGTGCATCACCCGCATGAAATTTTCCCCGGACAACTGCTCGATCGGCGTGCGTGGGCCGATGATCGAGGCGTTGTGCAGCAGGCCGTCGAGGTGGCCGAATTCTTTTTCGATCATCGCGGCCAACTCATCGTATTGATGGGGCAGGGCGGTTTCCAGGTTGAACGGGATCACCACCGGTTGAGGGTGACCGGCGGCTTCGATTTCGTCGTACACCTGGGCCAGGTTGGCTTCGGTCTTGCCCAGCAACAATACGGTGGCGCCATGGGCGGCATAGGTTTTTGCCGCTGCCGCGCCAATCCCGCGACCGGCGCCGGTCACCAGGATAATTCGGCCTTTGAGCAGTTCCGGGCGTGCAGAGTAATCAAACATAAATAGCCTCGACAAAATTCAGATGACAGTCCATGTAACCGTTGTAGGAGCAAGCTTGTTCGCGAAAAACATCAACGATAACGCGGGGCTTCTGGATAGGCGCGGCGTTCTCAGGTTCTTCGCGAGCAAGCTCGCTCCTACAGAGGAGGGCAGCCCATCAGCAACTGCACAGTGCGTGATCCAGCACCTTGCGCAATTCCAGCGGGTGGTCCACCACCACATCGGCGCCCCAGTGGCGTGGGTTGTCATCCGGGTGGATGTAGCCATAGGTGACCGCCGCCGTGCGTGTGCCGGCATCGCGGCCGGACTCGATGTCGCGCAGGTCATCGCCTACGAACAACACACTGGCCGGGTCCAGGTCGAGCATCTTGCAGGCGAGGATCATCGGCTCCGGGTCCGGCTTGCTGTTTTTCACGTGGTCCGGGCAAATCAGCAGGGCCGAACGCTCGGCCAGGCCCAACTGCTGCATGATCGGCTCGGCAAACCGCAAGGGTTTGTTGGTGACGACGCCCCAGACCAGCTTGGCCTTCTCGATGTCCGCCAGAAGCTCGGCCATGCCGTCGAACAATTTGCTGTGAACGGCGCAGCCTTTCAGGTAGCGCTCCAGAAACTCCAGGCGCAACGCTTCAAAGCCCGGCGACTCGGGGTCCATCGAGAAGGTCACTGCCACCATCGCCCGCGCACCGCCGGAGATTTCATCGCGGATGTGTTGGTCGTTGATCGGTGGCAGGTCGCGGTCGGCGCGCATGGCCTGGCAGATGGCGATAAAGTCCGGCGCGGTGTCCAGCAGGGTACCGTCCATGTCGAAGAGAACCGCTCGCAACTTCACAGGCTTACTCCTCGCGCAGGGTCTGGATCATGTAGTTGACGTCAACGTCGCTGGCCAGCTTGTAGTGCTTGGTCAGCGGGTTGTAGGTCAGGCCGATGATGTCCTTGACGGTCAGCCCGGCCTGGCGGCTCCACGCGCCCAGCTCGGACGGGCGGATGAATTTCTTGAAGTCATGGGTGCCGCGCGGCAGCAGCTTCATGATGTATTCGGCGCCGATGATCGCAAACAGGTAAGCCTTGGGGTTGCGGTTGATGGTGGAGAAGAACACCTGGCCGCCGGGCTTGACCATGCGGAAACAGGCGCGGATCACTGAGGACGGGTCCGGCACGTGCTCGAGCATTTCCAGGCAGGTGACCACGTCGAACTGCTCGGGCATTTCTTCGGCCAGGGCTTCGGCGGTGATCTGGCGGTATTCCACGCTTACGCCGGATTCAAGCTGGTGCAACTGGGCCACCGCCAGCGGTGCTTCGCCCATGTCGATGCCCATCACCGTGGCGCCGCGCAGGGCCATGGCTTCGCTGAGGATGCCGCCGCCGCAACCCACATCCAGGACCTTTTTGCCGGCCAGGTTGACGCGCTCGTCAATCCAGTTGACCCGCAGCGGGTTGATGTCGTGCAGGGGCTTGAACTCGCTTTCGCGGTCCCACCAGCGGTGAGCCAGGGCTTCGAATTTGGCGATTTCGGCGTGGTCAACGTTGCTCATGGTGCATCCTCTGAATCTGATAAATCGGTTTGCCGGTGTTCAAGCGTGGCTTCAACGCCGACGTTATTCGGTGTGCCCGCTGATGCGTTTGCCCCAGGCAATGGCCGTGGCGGTCAACTGTTGTTCATCCATGCGGGTGAGTTGCCGGTCGTCGAGCAACTGCTTGCCGGCGACCCAAAGGTGTTTCACACAGTCGCGTCCGGTGGCATATATAAGCTGTGAGACCGGATCGTAGATCGGTTGTTGCGCCAGCCCGGAAAGATCGAAGGCCACGATATCCGCGGCCTTGCCGACCTCCAGCGAGCCAATCTCGCGTTCCAGGCCCATGGCGCGGGCGCCATTGAGCGTGGCCATGCGCAGGGCGCGGTGAGCGTCCAGGGCGGTGGCCGAGCCGGCGACGGCCTTGGCCAGCATCGCGCCGGTGCGGGTTTCGCCCAACAGGTCCAGGTCATTATTGCTGGCGGCGCCGTCGGTGCCGATGGCCACATTGACGCCAGCCTGCCACAAGCGTTCCACCGGGCAGAAGCCGCTGGCCAGCTTCAGGTTGGATTCCGGGCAATGGATGACGCTGGTGTTGCTTTCTACCAGCAAAGCCAGGTCTTCCTCGCTGATTTGGGTCATGTGAACGGCCTGGAAGCGCGGGCCCAGCAATCCTAGACGGCCCAGGCGCGCCAGTGGGCGCTCGTCAGTCTGTTCGACGGCTTGCCGCACCTCGAAGGCCGTTTCGTGCACATGCATGTGGATCGCGGCGTCCAGCTCCTCGGCGATCACCCGGATCTTTTCCAGGTTGGCATCGCACACGGTGTAGGGCGCGTGGGGGCCGAAGGCGACTTTGATGCGCGGGTGGTACTTGAGATCGCCGAACAGCTCGATGCCCTGGCGAATGGCCTCATCGGCGGTACTGGCGCCGGGGATCGGGAAGTCGAGGATCGGAATCGCGATCTGCGCGCGCATGCCGCTGTTATGTACGCGGTCGCTGGCGACCTTGGGGTAGAAGTACATGTCCGAGAAACAGGTGATGCCACCCTTGAGCTGCTCGGCGATAGCCAGGTCGGTGCCGTCACGTACGAAGGCTTCATCGACCCACTTGGCCTCGGCCGGCCAGATGTGTTTTTCCAGCCAGGTCATCAGCGGCAGGTCATCGGCCAGGCCGCGGAACAGGCTCATCGCCGCGTGCCCGTGGGCGTTGATCAGGCCGGGGCTGAGCAGCATGCCCGGCAGTTCGCGCACCTCGGTGGCGGCAAGCTTCAACGCCGCCGCTCGTGGCCCGATAAAGGCGATGCGCCCATCGCGGATGCCCAGGCCATGTTCCTTGAGCACCACGCCGGCGGGTTCGACAGGCACCAGCCAGGTTGGCAGCAGCAACACGTCGAGCGGGGCGGCAGTGGAGGTCATCGCAGGCTTCTTCCCGGGCAGCAATCAAAGAAGGGCGAAGTATACCCGAGCGTCCTGGCTGGCGGATCGCTATAATCGGCGGCTTTTGTTCATGAGTGCGGAGTAAGGGATGCGCGATCGACTGTTGGCTGTGGAGAAAGTGAAGGCCATCGATTGGCGCGACGGTACGCTGCACCTGCTTGATCAGCGTGCCTTGCCGTCCCGGGAAAGCTGGGTCGCCTGCTCCACGGTCGATGAAGTGGCCGCAGCCATTCGCGCCATGGTGGTGCGTGGTGCGTCGGCCATCGGCATCAGTGCAGCCTATGGCCTGGTGCTGGCCGCCCGTGAGCGCATCGCCGAGGGGGGCGACTGGCAGGTGGCATGGGAAGAAGACTACGCACTGCTGGCCGATACCCGCCCGACTGCGTCGAACCTGTTCTGGGCCCTCAAGTGCATGCGCGACCGCCTGGACCGCCTCAGGAAACACGCAGACCCGCTGGCAATGCTGGAAGCCGAAGCCATTGCGATCCATGAAAGTGATCGCGAAGCCAATCTCACCATGGCGCAATTGGGCGTGGAACTGATCCGCAAGCATCAGGGGAATGCCCAGGCGATTCTCACCCATGGCAACGCGGGCGCCTTGGCCACCGGCGGCGTCGGCACCGCCCTTGGCGTCATTCGTGCTGCCTTCCTGGAAGGTATGGTCGAGCAGGTGTACGCCAACGAAACCCGTCCCTGGCTGCAAGGTTCAAGGCTGACCGCCTGGGAGCTGGCGGGCGAGGGCATCCCGGTTACCGTGAATGCCGACTCGGCCGGCGCGCATATCCTCAAGACCAAGGGCGTGACCTGGGTGATCGTCGGTGCCGATTGCATTGCCGCCAACGGCGATGTGATCGGCAAGATCGGCACGTACCAGCTGGCGGTGTGTGCCATGCACCACGGTGTGCGCTTTATGGTGGTGGCGCCGAGTTCGACGCTTGACTTGATGATGGCCACGGGCGACGACGTAGCGCTGGAAGAGCGTGATGCCGGCGAGTTGCTGGAAGTCGCAGGCCAGCGTTTTGCCGCTGATGTAAAGGCCTACAACCCGGTGTTTGATGTGACTCCCGCCGACCTTATCGATGTGATCGTGACCGAAAAAGGCATCGTCGAGCGCCCCGACACCGCAAAGCTGGCCAAATTGATGTGCCGTAAGCGTTTGCATTGAGGGTTGTGGCGGCTGTGAAATGGCTTTAAGCGCAGATCCCCTGTGGGCTGGCTTGCCCACGTGCCCGCGCTCGGTATGGGCACTGACCGGTAATTTTTGTAGGAGCGAGGGGGGGCGCCTAGTTCCTACATTTGATCTTCGTTGCGTTCGCTTAACTGATCGGCATTAAATTGAGGTAGCAGGGGGTATGCCCTCGATTGACCTCCCAAGTCAATAAAACCTTCGGATCTGCCCTCAAAAAATCGTCTCCATCCGGCTCTGAGCCTCTCTCGTCCTCCTCAAGCCTGTCATCCGTCAACTTACTATGCTCCATGCGCATCAGAGGGATAGGTGCGTGGCGGCGATTGTGATAACATCCGGCGGTTTCCAGGGCTGCCCCGAGGGGTTGCCTGTAACGTGCAGATCCGTGTCATAACTCGTTGATTTGTCGTAAGTCGTTGTCAGGCACCGTGCCGGCGGCGGCGAGCTTCGTTCGTCCCATATGGATGCGACGAGGTTTCACCCGAAAAAGGAATCAGGCTTCTCATGGGCGAACTGGCCAAAGAAATCCTCCCGGTCAATATCGAAGACGAGCTGAAACAGTCCTACCTCGATTACGCGATGAGCGTTATTGTCGGTCGGGCACTGCCTGATGCACGCGATGGCTTGAAGCCCGTGCACCGGCGTGTACTGTTCGCGATGAGCGAGCTGGGTAACGACTGGAACAAGCCGTACAAGAAATCTGCCCGTGTTGTCGGTGACGTGATCGGTAAGTATCACCCTCACGGCGACACTGCGGTGTACGACACCATCGTTCGGATGGCCCAGCCGTTTTCCCTGCGCTACCTGCTGGTAGACGGCCAGGGCAACTTCGGTTCGGTCGACGGCGACAACGCCGCAGCCATGCGATACACCGAAGTGCGCATGACCAAGCTGGCGCACGAGCTGCTGGCTGACCTGCATAAAGAAACCGTGGACTGGGTGCCGAACTACGACGGCACCGAAATGATCCCGGCGGTCATGCCGACCCGCATTCCCAACCTGCTGGTCAACGGCTCCAGCGGTATCGCCGTGGGCATGGCCACCAACATCCCGCCGCACAACCTCGGTGAAGTCATCGACGGTTGCCTGGCCCTCATCGACAACCCTGAGCTGACCGTCGACGAGCTGATGCAATACATCCCCGGCCCGGACTTCCCGACCGCCGCGATCATCAACGGTCGCGCCGGCATCATCGAAGCCTACCGCACCGGCCGTGGCCGCATTTACATGCGCGCCCGCTCGATGATCGAAGACATCGACAAGGTCGGTGGTCGCCAGCAGATCGTCATCACCGAACTCCCGTACCAGCTGAACAAGGCGCGTCTGATCGAGAAGATCGCCGAGCTGGTTAAAGAGAAGAAGCTCGAAGGCATCACCGAACTGCGCGACGAGTCCGACAAAGACGGTATGCGCGTGGTGATCGAGCTGCGTCGTGGTGAAGTGCCTGAGGTGATCCTCAACAACCTCTATGCCCAGACCCAGCTGCAAAGCGTGTTTGGTATCAACGTGGTTGCACTGATCGATGGCCGCCCACGCATCCTGAACCTCAAGGACCTGCTGGAAGCCTTCGTCCGCCACCGTCGCGAAGTGGTCACCCGCCGTACCGTGTTCGAACTGCGCAAGGCCCGCGAGCGTGGGCACATCCTGGAAGGCCAGGCCGTTGCGTTGTCGAACATCGACCCGGTGATTGCCCTGATCAAGGCTTCGCCAACCCCGTCGGAAGCCAAGGAAGCGCTGATCAGCACGCCTTGGGAGTCCAGCGCCGTGGTGGCCATGGTTGAACGCGCCGGCGCCGACTCGTGCCGTCCGGAGACCCTGGACCCGCAATACGGCCTGCGTGAAGGCAAGTACTTCCTGTCGCCGGAGCAGGCCCAGGCCATCCTGGAACTGCGCCTGCACCGCCTGACCGGTCTGGAGCACGAGAAGCTGCTGGCCGAGTACCAGGAGATCCTCAACCAGATCGGCGAGTTGATCCGCATCCTCAGCAGCGCCGTGCGCCTGATGGAAGTGATCCGCGAAGAACTGGAAGTGATCCGCGCCGAATACGGCGATGTGCGCCGCACCGAAATCCTCGATGCCCGTCTCGACCTGACCCTGGGTGACATGATCCCGGAAGAAGAGCGCGTGGTGACCATCTCCCACGGTGGCTATGCCAAGACCCAGCCACTGGCTGCGTACCAGGCCCAGCGTCGTGGCGGTAAAGGTAAATCGGCTACCGGCGTGAAGGATGAGGACTACATTGCTCACCTGCTGGTCGCCAACAGCCACACCACCCTGCTGCTGTTCTCCAGCAAGGGCAAGGTGTACTGGCTCAAAACCTACGAAATCCCGGAAGCCTCCCGTGCCGCCCGTGGTCGTCCGCTGGTCAACCTGCTGCCGCTGGACAGTGATGAATACATCACCACCATGCTGCCGGTCGAGGAATACACCGAAGGTCACTTCATCTTCATGGCCACCGCCAAAGGCACCGTGAAGAAGACCCCGCTGGAATCCTTCAGCCGCCAGCGCAGCGTGGGCCTGATCGCCCTGGAGCTGGACGAAGGCGACGTATTGATCAGCGCGGCCATCACCGATGGCGAGCGCGAAGTCATGCTGTTCTCCGACGGCGGCAAGGTGACGCGCTTCAAGGAATCCGATGTGCGCGCCATGGGCCGTACCGCCCGCGGTGTGCGCGGCATGCGCCTGCCGGAAGGGCAGAAGCTGATTTCGATGCTGATCCCGGAAGAAGGCAGCCAGATCCTTACCGCTTCCGAGCGTGGTTATGGCAAGCGCACCGCTATCAGCGAGTTCCCTGAGTACAAACGTGGTGGCCAGGGCGTGATCGCCATGGTCAGCAACGATCGCAACGGCCGCCTGGTTGGCGCGGTCCAGGTGCTCGACGGCGAGGAGATCATGCTGATTTCCGACCAGGGCACCCTGGTACGTACCCGTGTGGCTGAAGTGTCGAGCCTGGGTCGTAACACCCAGGGCGTCACCCTGATCAAGCTGGCCAAGGACGAAAAACTGGTTGGCCTGGAGCGCGTGCAGGAGCCATCGGAAGTCGAAGGCGAAGAGCTGGAAGGCGAGGAGTTCGATGGCGAGGTGATCGCAGCCGGCGATGACAACGTCGACGAGCCAACCCTCGATGCTGCCGCAGACGAAGAAGAACCGCAGGAATAAGCGGACACACAGGGGGCGGATGAAGATTCGCCCCCTTGTTGTTTGTCCCCTTTGAAAGAACAACGCCGCCCCCTGTAGGAGCGAGCTTGCTCGCGAAAATCGTCAACGATAACGCGAGCTGCCTGATGCGCCCTTGCGCTCTCGGGTTTTTCGCGAGCAAGCTCGCTCCTACCGTGTTTGATTTCAGTCCCACCAGATCAGAGAGATTGGATGTGAGCAAGAGAGCCTATAACTTCTGTGCCGGTCCCGCGGCGCTTCCTGAAGCAGTCCTGCAGCGCGCGCAGGGTGAACTCCTCGACTGGCATGGAAAAGGCCTCTCCGTGATGGAAATGAGCCATCGCAGCGATGAGTTCGTATCCATTGCCACCAAGGCCGAGCAGGACCTGCGCGACTTGCTGGACATCCCCTCCAACTACAAAGTGCTGTTCCTGCAAGGCGGCGCCAGCCAGCAGTTCGCGCAGATCCCGCTGAACCTGCTGCCGGAAGACGGCACCGCCGACTATATCGACACCGGTATCTGGGGGCAGAAGGCCATTGAAGAAGCTTCGCGCTACGGTCACGTCAATGTGGCCAGCACCGCCAAGCCCTACGACTACTTCGCTATTCCAGGTCAGAACGAATGGAAGCTGTCGAAGGACGCGGCCTACGTGCACTACGTGGCCAACGAAACCATCGGCGGCCTGGAATTCGACTGGGTGCCGGAAGTCGGTGACGTTCCCCTGGTATGCGACATGTCTTCGGACATTCTCTCGCGGCCGATCGATGTATCGCGCTACGGCATGATCTACGCCGGCGCACAGAAGAACATCGGCCCGAGCGGCATCGTGGTCAACATCGTCCGTGAAGACCTGCTGGGCCGCGCCCGCTCGCTGTGCCCGACCATGCTCAACTACAAGGTCGCGGCCGACAACGGCTCGATGTACAACACCCCGCCGGCATTCGCCTGGTACCTGTCGGGCCTGGTGTTCGAGTGGCTCAAGGAGCAGGGCGGCGTGGCGGCCATGGGCAAGCTCAACGAAGTGAAGAAGCGCACCCTGTACGACTTCATCGACGCCAGCGGCTTGTACAGCAACCCGATCAACCTGAGCGATCGCTCGTGGATGAACGTGCCGTTCCGTCTGGCTGACGACCGCCTGGACAAGCCGTTCCTGGCCGGCGCCGACGCGCGTGGCCTGCTGAACCTCAAGGGTCACCGCTCGGTGGGCGGTATGCGCGCCTCCATCTACAACGCTGTCGATATCAACGCGATCAACGCGCTGGTGGCCTACATGGCAGAGTTCGAAAAGGAACATGGCTAATGTCTGAGCAAGAACTCAAGGCCCTGCGCGTACGCATTGACAGCCTGGATGAGAAAATCCTGGAGCTGATCAGCGAGCGTGCGCGGTGTGCCCAGGAAGTGGCACGGGTGAAGATGGCCTCCCTGGCCGAAGGCGAAGTGCCGGTGTTCTATCGTCCCGAGCGTGAAGCCCAGGTGCTCAAGCGCGTGATGGAACGCAACAAGGGGCCGTTGGGCAACGAAGAAATGGCGCGGTTGTTCCGTGAAATCATGTCCTCGTGCCTGGCCCTGGAGCAGCCGCTGAAAGTGGCGTACCTCGGCCCCGAGGGCACGTTCACCCAGGCGGCGGCCATGAAGCATTTCGGCCATGCGGTGATCAGCAAGCCGATGGCGGCGATCGACGAAGTGTTCCGTGAAGTGGCGGCCGGCGCGGTGAATTTTGGCGTGGTGCCGGTGGAAAATTCCACCGAAGGCGCGGTCAATCACACGCTGGACAGCTTCCTCGAGCACGACATGGTGATCTGTGGCGAGGTTGAGCTGCGTATCCACCACCACCTGCTGGTGGGCGAAAACACCAAGACCGACAGCATCAGCCGTATTTATTCTCACGCCCAGTCCCTGGCCCAGTGCCGCAAATGGCTGGATGCCCATTACCCGAATGTCGAGCGCGTGGCGGTCTCCAGCAACGCCGAAGCGGCCAAGCGGGTCAAGGGCGAGTGGAACTCGGCGGCGATCGCCGGTGACATGGCTGCGGGCCTGTATGGCCTGACGCGTCTGGCCGAGAAAATCGAGGACCGCCCGGACAACTCCACGCGCTTTTTGATGATCGGCAGCCAGGAAGTGCCGCCGACCGGCGACGACAAGACCTCGATCATCGTCTCCATGAGCAACAAGCCCGGCGCGCTGCATGAGCTGCTGGTGCCGTTCCACGACAACGGGATAGACCTGACGCGCATCGAGACGCGGCCTTCGCGCAGCGGTAAATGGACGTACGTGTTCTTTATCGACTTCATCGGCCATCACCGCGACCCACTGGTCAAGGGGGTGCTCGAGAAGATCAGCCAGGAAGCGGTGGCACTCAAGGTGCTGGGCTCTTACCCGAAAGCGGTTTTGTGAGGCGTTAACATGAGTGGCAATTTCCTCGCCCTGGCTCAACCGGGCGTGCAACAACTGTCGCCATACGTTCCGGGCAAGCCCGTGGACGAGTTGGCGCGTGAGCTGAACCTCGACCCATCGAAGATCGTCAAGCTGGCCAGTAACGAAAACCCGCTGGGCCCGAGCCCCAAAGTGCTGGCGGCGATTCGTGAAGAACTGGCCGAGTTGACTCGCTATCCGGATGGCAACGGCTTTGCCCTCAAGTCCCTGCTGGCGCAGCAGTGCCGTGTCGAGCTGAACCAGGTAACCCTGGGTAATGGCTCCAACGACATTCTTGAGCTGGTGGCGCGCGCCTATCTGGCGCCTGGCCTGAATGCAGTGTTCAGCGAGCATGCCTTTGCGGTCTACCCGATCGTGACCCAGGCGGTAGGGGCCGACGCGCGGGTTATTCCTGCCAAGGACTGGGGCCATGACCTGCCGGCGATGCTGGCGGCCATCGACGCTGACACGCGTGTGGTGTTTATCGCCAATCCGAATAACCCGACCGGCACCTGGTTCGACGCGCAGGCGTTGAACGACTTCCTGCAGGATGTGCCGGAGCACGTGCTGGTGGTGCTGGACGAAGCCTACATCGAGTACGCCGAAGGCAGCGACCTGCCGGACGGCCTGGACTTCCTGGCGGCGTACCCGAACCTGCTGGTGTCGCGTACCTTCTCCAAGGCCTACGGCCTGGCGTCGCTGCGGGTGGGTTATGGTTTGTCGACGGCGGTTGTGGCTGACGTGCTGAACCGCGTGCGTCAACCGTTCAACGTCAACAGCCTGGCCCTGGCGGCGGCCTGCGCGGCACTGAAGGATGCCGAGTACCTGGAGGAGGGCCGTCGTATCAATGAAAGCGGCATGCTGCAGTTGCAGGAAGGCTTTCGTGCATTGGGCCTGGGTTGGATTCCGTCCAAGGGCAACTTCATCTGCGTCGACCTCGGCCAGGTAGCCGCTCCGGTATTCCAGGGGCTGCTGCGCGAAGGCGTGATCGTGCGCCCGGTGGCCAATTACGGCATGCCGAACCACCTGCGTATCACCATTGGTTTGCCGGCTGAAAACAGTCGTTTCCTGGAGGCGTTGGCCAAGGTTCTGGCTCGTGGTTGATGTCACTGCATTGCAACCTGTTGTGCCTATGATCGGTCGCCTGGTGGTGGTCGGTCTGGGGTTGATCGGTGGCTCGTTCGCCAAGGGCCTGCGCGAAAGCGGGCTGTGTGGCGAAGTGGTCGGCGTGGACCTGGACCCGCAATCGCGCAAGCTGGCGGTGGAGTTGGGCGTGGTGGATCGCTGTGAAGCGGACCTGGCGCTTGCATGCCAGGGCGCGGATGTGATCCAGCTCGCCGTGCCGATCCTGGCCATGGAAAAGTTGCTGGCGGTGCTGGCCGGCATGGACCTGGGCCAGGCGATTCTCACCGATGTCGGCAGTGCCAAAGGCAATGTGGTGCGCGCGGCGCAACAGGCCTTTGGCGGCATGCCCGCGCGTTTTGTGCCGGGGCATCCGATCGCCGGCTCCGAACAGAGCGGGGTGGAGGCGTCGAATGCGCAGCTGTTCCGTCGGCATAAAGTGATTTTGACGCCGCTTGCGCAAACCGATCCGGCCGCGTTGGCGGTGGTGGATCGCCTTTGGCGAGAGCTGGGCGCGGATGTGGAGCATATGCAGGTCGAGCGTCACGACGAAGTGCTCGCGGCGACCAGTCATCTGCCCCATCTGCTGGCGTTCGGGTTGGTGGACTCGCTGGCCAAGCGCAACGAAAACCTTGAGATTTTCCGCTATGCCGCCGGCGGCTTCCGCGATTTCACGCGGATTGCCGGCAGTGACCCGGTGATGTGGCATGACATCTTTCTCGCCAATCGCGAAGCGGTGTTGCGCACCCTGGACACCTTCCGCAGTGACCTCGACGCCTTGCGCGACGCGGTAGATGCCGGTGATGGCCATCAGTTGTTGGGCGTGTTCACCCGTGCGCGGGTGGCGCGTGAACATTTCAGCAAGATCCTGGCGCGCCGGGCCTATGTGGAAACCGCTGTGAACGCCGATGACCTGACTTTTATCGCCAACCCAGGTGGCCGCTTGAGCGGGCGTATTCGGGTGCCGGGTGATAAGTCGATTTCCCATCGCTCGATCATGCTCGGTTCGTTGGCCGAGGGCGTGACCGAGGTGGAAGGTTTTCTTGAGGGCGAAGATGCCCTGGCGACCCTGCAGGCGTTCCGCGACATGGGAGTGGTGATTGAAGGGCCGCACCATGGGCGCGTGACCATTCATGGCGTGGGGCTGCATGGCTTGAAGCCCGCGCCGGGGCCGATCTATCTGGGCAACTCCGGTACGTCGATGCGCTTGTTGTCCGGGTTGCTGGCGGCGCAGCGCTTTGACAGTGTGCTGACTGGTGACGCCTCGCTGTCCAGGCGCCCGATGAGCCGCGTGGCCAAGCCGCTGCGGGAAATGGGGGCGGTGATCGAGACCGGTCCGGAAGGGCGTCCGCCGCTGACCATTCGTGGTGGCCAAAAGCTCAAAGGTTTGAACTATGCGCTGCCGATGGCCAGTGCCCAGGTCAAATCCTGCCTGTTGCTGGCCGGTCTGTATGCCGAAGGCAAGACCGTGGTGACCGAGCCTGCGCCGACCCGTGACCATACCGAGCGCATGTTGCGCGGGTTTGGTTGCCCGGTGGTTGTGAAGGGGGCTACCGCGTCGGTTGAGTCGGGGCATGAGCTGATCGCTACCCATATCGAGGTGCCGGGGGATATTTCCTCGTCGGCGTTTTTCCTGGTGGCCGCTTCGATTGCCGAAGGCTCCGAGCTGTTGCTGGAGCATGTGGGTGTTAACCCGACGCGTACCGGGGTCATCGATATCCTGCGGTTGATGGGGGCCGATATCACGTTGGAAAACCGCCGCGAAGTGGGGGGCGAGCCTGTCGCCGACCTGCGTGTGCGTGCGGCGCCGTTGAAGGGTATCGAGATTCCCGAGGCGTTGGTGCCACTGGCGATCGATGAATTCCCCGTGCTGTTTGTCGCCGCGGCCTGTGCCGAGGGGCGAACCGTGTTGCGGGGTGCTGCCGAGCTGCGCGTGAAGGAATCTGACCGTATCCAGGTCATGGCCGACGGTCTGCTGGCGCTGGGCGTGAAGTGTGAACCCACCCCCGATGGGATTATCATTGATGGCGGCTTGATCGGCGGCGGTGAAGTCCATGCCCATGGCGATCACCGGATCGCCATGGCGTTCAGTGTGGCATCCCTGCGGGCGATGACGCCGATTCGTATCCATGACTGTGCCAATGTTGCTACGTCTTTTCCGAACTTTCTTACACTGTGTGCCCAAGTCGGCATCCGTGTTGCCCAAGAGGCTCAATTGTGAATATCAAAGCACCGGTGATTACCATCGACGGGCCAAGCGGCTCGGGCAAAGGCACGATCGCTGGCATCCTGGCCAAGCGCCTGGGCTGGTGCCTGCTGGATTCCGGCGCGCTGTACCGCCTGCTGGCGTTCGCTGCGCGCAACCATGGCGTGGACCTCACCAACGAAGAATCCCTGAAGCTGCTGGCCGCGCATCTGGACGTTCAATTCGTCGGCGCGACGGAAGGTCATCCCCAGCGCATCATCCTTGAAGGCGATGATGTAACGGATGATCTGCGTAACGAACAGGTCGGCTCCTGGGCTTCCCAGGTCGCCGCGCTGCCGGCCGTGCGCGATGCATTGCTGCAGCGCCAGCGGGCGTTTCAGGAGCCACCGGGGCTGGTGGCTGATGGCCGCGACATGGGCACGGTGGTGTTTCCCGATGCGCCGCTGAAGATTTTCCTGACCGCCAGCGCCGAGGAGCGGGCTCGCCGCCGCTACTTGCAGTTGAAGGGCAAAGTCGATGGTGTTAGTCTGTCGAGTCTGCTAGATGAGATCCGTGCACGCGATGAGCGTGATACCCAGCGTGCAGTAGCCCCGCTCAAGCCGGCGGCTGATGCCATACAGCTGGATTCCACGGAGTTGTCCATCGAGCAGGTGCTGGAACGCATCTTGAGCGAGATCGCCATTCGCGATATCGCCGGGTGACCAAGAAGGCCGCAGGGGACCAGTCATAGTCCTGTGGTGCTTCTTTTAATTGAAACTGACCCATACCGTCTGGGGTGTGGAGATGGGCGTATTCTTCGCCCTTATCAACAGGAATTAAAATGAGCGAAAGCTTTGCGGAACTCTTTGAAGAAAGCCTAAAAACCCTGAACCTTCAGGCAGGCTCCATCATCACCGGTGTTATCGTTGATATCGATTACCAAGCTCGCTGGGTAACCGTTCACGCTGGTCTGAAGTCTGAAGCTCTGATCCCGCTGGAACAGTTCTACAACGATGCTGGTGATCTGACAATCAATGTCGGTGACGAAGTTCACGTTGCTCTGGACTCGGTTGAAGACGGTTTCGGTGAAACCAAGCTGTCCCGTGAAAAAGCCAAGCGCGCTGAATGCTGGATTGTTCTCGAAGCAGCCTTCGCAGCTGAAGAAGTGGTCAAGGGCGTTATCAACGGTAAGGTTAAAGGCGGCTTCACTGTCGACGTTAACGGCATCCGTGCGTTCCTGCCAGGTTCTTTGGTCGACGTTCGTCCTGTGCGCGACACCACGCACCTGGAAGGCAAGGAACTCGAATTCAAGGTCATCAAGCTCGACCAGAAGCGCAACAACGTTGTCGTTTCCCGTCGCAGCGTCCTGGAAGCAGAGAACTCCGCCGAGCGTGAAGCTCTGCTGGAATCCCTGCAGGAAGGCCAACAAGTCAAAGGTATCGTCAAGAACCTCACCGATTACGGCGCATTCGTCGATCTGGGTGGCGTCGATGGCCTGCTGCACATTACCGACATGGCTTGGAAGCGTATCAAGCATCCTTCCGAAATCGTCAACGTTGGCGACGAGATCGATGTCAAGGTTCTGAAATACGATCGCGAACGCAACCGTGTTTCCCTGGGCCTGAAGCAACTGGGTGAAGATCCATGGGTCGCTATCAAAGCCCGTTACCCAGAAAGCACTCGCGTCACCGCGCGTGTTACCAACCTGACCGACTACGGCTGCTTCGCTGAGCTGGAAGAAGGCGTTGAAGGCCTGGTACACGTTTCCGAAATGGACTGGACCAACAAAAACATCCACCCTTCGAAAGTCGTACAAGTCGGCGACGAAGTGGAAGTTATGGTTCTGGACATCGACGAAGAGCGTCGTCGTATCTCCCTGGGCATCAAGCAGTGCAAATCTAACCCATGGGAAGATTTCTCTGGCCAGTTCAACAAGGGCGATAAAATCTCCGGCACCATCAAGTCGATCACCGATTTCGGTATCTTCATTGGTCTGGACGGCGGCATCGACGGCCTGGTTCACCTGTCCGACATCTCCTGGAACGAAGTTGGCGAAGAAGCTGTTCGTCGTTTCAAGAAGGGCGACGAGCTGGACACCGTTATCCTGTCGGTTGACCCAGAGCGCGAGCGCATTTCCCTGGGTATCAAGCAACTGGAAAGCGATCCGTTCTCCGAGTACGTTCAAGAGAACGACAAAGGCGCAATCGTTAAAGGCACTGTGAAAGAAGTTGACGCCAAAGGCGCCATCATCACTCTGGCCGACGATATCGAAGCGACTCTGAAAGCCTCCGAAATCAGCCGTGACCGCGTTGAAGACGCGCGCAACGTTCTGAAAGAAGGCCAGGAAGTAGAAGCCAAGATCATCAGCGTTGACCGCAAGAGCCGCGTGATCCAACTCTCCATCAAGTCGAAAGACGAGATCGAAGAGAAAGAAGCTATCCAGAGCCTGCGTGACAAGCCAGCTACCTCTGACATCGCTTCGGGTCCGACCACTCTGGGCGACCTGCTGCGTGCACAAATGGAAAAGCAGAACTAAGTTCTGTCAGACCATAGAAAAAGGGCGACTTCGGTCGCCCTTTTTTGTGCTTGAAATTCATTGACTCAACTATTGAGAACCAAGGCGTACAGCTCCGTGTCAGAACTGACTATAGTTTTATAAAAGCTGCTTCGGTGTGTTGTCTCAGTAAGGGTTTGAATGAACAGGCTTATCGTGATACTCGCAATGATAGTGCTCGCCGGTTGCTCCTCCACCAGCGCCAAAACCCACGCCAAGCGCGGCGTCAGCGGCATTGAGATCGATTGCTCGGGCCTTGGCAACCGCTGGGAGAAGTGCGAGAAGCGCGCTGCCCGTGAGTGCAAGATGCAGGGCTATAAGGTGATCACCAGGTCCAGCGACGCCAAGGACGAAGAGGGTGACTATCTGTTCGGTTGGAACCCTGCTGGCGCCGTAACGCGCACCATGTTGGTGATCTGTAATTGAAGAGCGAAAGCGCCTTCAATTGCCTGTCATCTATCCCGCAGATAAGTTAACGAGTGGGCTGTTCAAATTCATCAAGTCATGCTAAAACCTTCGAAGCGCTTTTCCTAGCTGCTTGAAAAAGAAGGGAAAAATATGACGAAGTCGGAGTTGATCGAACGAATTGTCACCCATCAAGGGCTGCTTTCATCCAAGGATGTGGAGCTGGCTATCAAGACCATGCTTGAGCAAATGTCCCAATGCCTGGCGACCGGGGATCGAATTGAGATCCGTGGCTTTGGCAGTTTTTCGCTGCACTATCGTGCTCCGCGTGTAGGCCGTAACCCAAAGACAGGCCAGTCCGTCAGCCTCGACGGAAAGTTCGTTCCTCACTTCAAGCCGGGCAAAGAATTGCGTGATCGGGTGAACGAAGAAGAGGAAGAAGGCGTCTGATCATTTTTGGGGTAGGAGACGGTTATGCGTGGGGTTAAGCGCGTTGTAGTGGTGCTGACTGTGCTGGTGGTTGCGCTAGTGGTGCTGGCGTTTGTGCTGGAGAATCAGCAGGGCGTGTCTCTCTCGTTCCTGGGGATGGCGACTGGGCAGTTGCCGGTGTCGGTATTTGTAATCGTGGCGTTGATTTTCGGCATGCTGATAGGGCCGTTGTTAGGTGTGTTGGCGCGCACCAGGCGTCATAAGTCGGTTCCTGCAGGGCGTGCCTAGGGGGATGCTCTTTCTTTTAGTAAAACGATTTAGCACACGCTGAGACCACCACTCGTCAGAAAATCGCCCTAACATCGCACATTAATTTCGCCGCTGCCTTGTAATGATGCGGTCCTCCTCAAGTAGGTCCCTTTCCCGGATTCATTGAGCTTAACCCACCAATTCGGAATTTTCCTTCTGCTTTCAGCCTCCTCAGACATGGCCTCTGGCGGGTTAACCTGCCTGTTTGTGAAAAATCTGACGGCTCTGTCAAGACTTGTAATATGTCAGAGAGATGGCAGAATGAAATCTGTTCTCGATAACGGGCATTTTGTGCGCTCAAAATTTGGCAGAGACGCTGGGTTTTGACGGTCATCTAATTAGAATAAAAAAGACACAATTTTGTCTGCATAACGAGCCCGCAGTTTCTTTTTGAAGGCAGGTTTTTGTTGTGAGTAGTAGCTTCCGTGCTCCACCGGCTCAATCTTCGAAAGAAGTAGATGTTAGCGTTTTTTTTGATGGCGTTTGGCGACATAAAAAACTGATTGTGCTTATTACTGCCGGGGTAGGTCTTCTCGCTACCGCCTATGCATTTCTGGCGACTCCTGAGTTTGAGGTCAGCAGCGTATTGCGACCTTCGGCTATCAATGAGCTCGACGCGTTGAACCGTTCTGAGGTGTATAAACTTCCTCCTGGCGAAGCTCTTACAAGGGTCGGCGCAGCACTGGAGTCGTACGACACCCGTCTGGGTTTCTTTCGATCAAATCAAAAGCTATTCAAGGCTTTTGAGCAGCCTGGGCGGACCCTAGAGCAAGGCTTCGAAGAGTTCAATCGAAACTCTATCAATCTCACACTTCCTGATTCGAAATCCAGCGCTCTGAGTGCTTATATAAAAATTGGTATGAGCTATCCAGCAGGGATTGATGGAGTAGCGATTCTAAATGGATTTGTCGATTACGCAATCGCAACAGAGCGTGACCAGATCGCAGCCGACATGACTGTGATAGTAAAAAACCGACTGAGAGAGATTGAGGGGAAGCTGAGTGCTGCTCGTTCAAGTTACGACGTAGAGAAAGAGGCCAAGATTGCAACTCTGAACGAGTCGGACACCCTTCGTCGCGCACAGTTGCAGGATGAGCTGAAGGCTTTGCGGAATCAGTTGAAAACACTGCGCAGTGATCGTGTGGCTCAACTAAATGAGGCAATTGGTATCGCCAAGGCTTTGGGGATCAAGAAACCCAGTACGCCGTCTTCGTTTGGCGATCCCGACCATTCTGTCTCCGGCAGCGTGATGCGCACCGAGGTCAATAGCCAGCAGGTTCCTTTGTACTTCCTTGGTGTCGATGCCCTAGAAGCCGAAAAAAATGCACTTATGCAACGTAAATCGGATGACTTCACGGAGAGCCGGATCGCCCAGATTGCCAAGGAGTTGCAGCTCTTGCGAGCAAACCGCGAAATTGAAGTGTTAAAGTTTCGTCAGAAGGATGATCTTTTTCTTGCAGGGGTACAGCCATTGCGTGCTGAAGAAGCGCGTCTTCGTAATCTGAATATTGATATGAGCCGGTTAAATCTGGTTGCTATTGATAGGAGAGCGTTGGAGCCAACTCAGCCCATAAGACCTCAGAAATTCAAGATTATTCTGTTTGGCGTTATCTTTGGGGTGATGGCTAGTTGCCTCTATTTCTCGCTGCTTCACTTATTCAGAGAGTGGAAGCAGCGTGCAGTGACCGGTGTTGGTAGATAGGCCTATAGATATAACGCCTCGTTCTCGATGGGGGGGGGGGGCGCACGTAACGGACTCAGTAGATGTTGGTCAATACAGGTGGGCATCGCTAGTCAGGATATTCTATAGATCTAGCAGCTATTCTCTTCTGGGCAGAGCATAATTTGCTATCCTGAGCTAATCATGGGTAGGACGATGGGGCGACCTGTTAAGTATGCAGCATACAGACTTTGTCGCTTTCAAGGACTGCTTGAGGAACTGTATATATCTTGGGCTATATCTTGTTGGGTGCCGGAAAAACCTGCGTGAAGGCCCGAGACCGCTACGTTTTATGGGGGGGGGTGTTAAAAGTGACAGCTTTATCACGGGCGTATTGGGTTCTCTATCCATTTCAACTCAATGTCAGCGATTTTCCGGAGCCGTGTTGAACTTCGGATTGCGCAACTGCGTCGATATGGCCAAACCGGCCATTGAATTTCCGCAGCAATACCGAGAAACTACATAATATTTTTATCCGCATGGTCGGTAGGTCATGTGGCGCACTTTGGATATTTTAGGAAGCGGTAAAGATATGATGGACATCAAACGCAAAGGAATTATCCTTGCTGGCGGCTCAGGCACGCGCTTGCACCCACTTACGCTGGGCGTGTCGAAGCAGATGCTACCGGTCTTCGATAAGCCGATGATTTTCTATCCGCTGTCTGTATTGATGCTTGCCGGGATGCGAGAAATTTTGATCATTTCCACGCCTGATGATTTGCCAAGTTTTAAAAAACTGCTTGGCGATGGCAGTCAGTACGGCCTTCAGTTGAGTTACGCTGAACAACCAAGCCCTGACGGACTGGCTCAAGCTTTCTTGATCGGTGAAAAGTTCATTGGGAATGATCCATGCTGCTTGATCCTTGGGGATAATATTTTCTATGGTCAGCATTTCTCGGATAATTTGAAGTCGGCCATGTCGCAGCAGATAGGTGCCACGATCTTCGGTTATCACGTTTCCGATCCAGAGCGGTTTGGTGTGGTTGAGTTTGATGCTAATGGTAAAGCCTTAAGTATTGAAGAAAAACCAAAAACACCTAAGTCAAATTTTGCAGTGACCGGATTGTATTTCTACGATAATCGTGTAGTGGAGATTGCTAGGGGCATTAAGCCATCGCCGCGGGGAGAGCTTGAAATCACTGATGTGAATCGAGCCTACTTGGATGATAAATCGTTAAGCGTAGAAATGTTGGGCCGTGGGTTTGCTTGGCTGGACACAGGTACTCATGAGTCGTTGTTAGAAGCCAGTCAATTTGTCCATACCATCGAAAATCGCCAGGGTCTTAAAGTCGCCTGCTTGGAAGAGATTGCATTTTGTAATGGCTGGATCAGCCGAGAGCAACTTGTCATGCAGGCAGAAAAGTTGAAAAAAACCAGCTATGGTCAGTATTTGAAAATGCTCTCGGAAGAGGCACCAGGCGAATGAATTTAATACAAACATCAATACCTGACGTTGTGATCATCGAACCAAAAATATTTAGCGATGACCGCGGTTGGTTTTTGGAAACCTTCAATGAGCCCGCGTTCCACGATGGGCTTAAGGCGATAGGCCTGCCAATACCTCGCGCTTTTATTCAAGATAATCACTCTTGCTCAAAAAAAGGCGTAATTCGAGGATTGCACTATCAGCTGCCTCCACATGCTCAAGGCAAACTGGTGCGCGTGAGTCGTGGTTCTGCTTATGATGTGGTTGTGGACATACGGCTTGACTCCCCGACATTCGGTAAATGGGTGGGCGTGGAGCTTAGTGCGGTCAATCAGCGGATGCTGTGGATTCCAGAAGGGTTCGCGCACGGCTTCGTTGCGCTTGAAGACGACACGCATTTTCTATACAAAACTACAGATGTGTACCATCAAGCTTCTGAGCGAAGCATCCGCTGGGACGACCCGGAAATTGGAATATCCTGGCCAGCGATCGCAAATGTTCTGGTCAGCGCCAAAGACGCAGCTGCCCCCGTGTTGAAGGATGCTAGTCGGCACTCGGAGTTTCTGCCTGGGACAATCGAGCTGATAGATCTACGCGTTATTGGTGATGAGCGTGGAAGCCTGATAGCACTTGAACAAGGACAGAACATCCCGTTCGCTATAAAACGTGCTTATTATATATTTGGTACTTTGCCGGACGTTAATCGTGGGTTCCATGCTCATCGTCGCCTTGAGCAAATGGCAATTTGCGTTTCTGGTAGCTGTAAAATGATAATTGATGATGGTGAGACTAAAGAGTCTGTTCTATTGGATTCAAGTACTAAGGCGTTGATTATCAGAAACATGATTTGGCGTGAAATGCATGAATTTAGCCCGGATTGTGTTTTGCTGGTTTTCGCCAGTGAACACTATGATGAATCTGATTATATCCGAAGCTACCATCAATTTATTAAGGAAGTCAAAAATGGAAAAGCATAAGAAGATAGTCATCGTGGGGGCAGGCGAGTTAGCGATGATTGCCTATGAGTACTTTACCTACGATTCCGCTTATGAAGTTTCTGGCTTTGCTGTTGAACGAGAATATTTGGACAGTAAAGTCATGTATGACTTGCCAATTGTTCCTTTCGAAGATCTGCAACAGCATTTTCCTGTCGCTGAATATGAAGTTTTTGTTGCTATTCCCGCTTCGCAGCTGAATCGCTTGAGAACTCGGCTGTACCTGGCAGTTAAAGAAATGGGTTATACATGCGCAACTTATATCAGTTCTCGCGCATTTGTCTGGCGAAACGCGATTGTTGGTGAAAACTGCTTTATATTTGAAAATAATACTGTGCAGCCTTTTGTCGAGATCGGTAATAACGTAATTCTTTGGAGTGGTAACCATATCGGTCATCGCTCAGTTATCGAAGATAACTGTTTTCTCTCTTCACATGTTGTTGTCTCCGGATATTGCCGTATAGGAAATTCATCCTTTCTTGGTGTCAATTCGACGTTTAACGATCACGTTACCGTTGCACGTGACTGTATAGTGGCATCAGGCTCCTTGGTGTCAAAAAGCTTGAAGGAGCCTGAGCGAATCTATTACGGGGCACCAGCAAAAGAAATGCCTAAAAAAAGTTCGCTCTCGGTTAAATTGTGAGGGGGCATACTATGAAATGGAATAAATTAGGTCACGTATTTTCCCAGTCAGGAGGTGATGATTGGAAAAGTAGCTCAGCGCTGACGCCCATGCCGATTCTCCTTAATGAGAACGTCATTCGCATATACGCCGGTTTTCGTGATAAAGAGGGCATCAGTAGAATCGGTTATGTAGATGTTTGCGCGAAAGATCCTACAAGGATTCTGGGCGTATCAGAAAAACCGGTTCTCGACAGAGGGCGCGATGGGTGTTTTGACGATAATGGCGTGATCATGGGGGATATCGTCAAGATTGGCGATACTTTGCGCATGTATTACGTTGGTTTCCAATTGGTCAAGCGGGCCAAATTTTTGGCGTTTACAGGCCTTGCAGAAAGCACCGATGGCGGTAACAGTTTTCAGCGCGTCTCCGAAGCGCCAGTAATGGATCGAGCTCAGGGCGGCACGACCATTCGTGCTATTCACTCTGTTTTGTTCGAAGATGGTATATGGAAGGCTTGGTATGCGGTCGGTGACTCTTGGGAGCTGATCAAAGGTAAGTATTTTCCGAATTACAATATTTGGTATACCGAGTCGGCAGATGGTGTTGTATTTGATAAGCTTGGGAAACTATGTATTGATGTCGAAGGTGATGAGTATCGCATCGGTCGGCCGTCTGTATATAAGCATTATGATAAATACTACATGTTTTATACGAAAGGCGGTACTTCAGGTGAAGATTATTTCCCGGGCGTCGCGGTCTCGGATGATGGAAAAAACTGGATTCGCAAAGATGTAGAATTCGGCTTGACCCTATCAGAGGAAGGATTTGACTCTATTCATCTTTGTTATCCTCGCTTGGTCAACGCTCACGGGAAGACGTTTTGCTTTTACAATGGCAATAATATGGGGGCGGAGGGGTTTGGCGTCGCGGAGTTACTTGAATGGTAGTTTGTGAGTTTTACTCTGCGGAAAAAAAGAAATATGGGACCGTTTTATTACGGAGTCCAAAACGCCGTTATTTATGTTTAAAAGAGATTTCATGGAGTACCATGCCGATCGGTTTGTGGATGCTTCGATCATGTTTTACGAAGATGACACTTTGATCGCGGTAATGCCAGCATCACAGAAAGCGGATGTCTTGGCGAGTCACGGCGGGCTGACTTATGGCGGTTTGGTCTTATCGCAAAAAGTCAGGGCTGTGAGCACTTTGGAATGCTTCGAAACGCTCAAAGAGTTCAGTGTCCAGCATGGTTTTGAAAAGCTAATCTATAAAGCAATCCCCTATGTATTTGCTCGCCAGGGGGCACAGGAAGATCTTTACGCATTGTTTCGAGTGGATGCAAGATTAATTCGCCGGGATTTATCGAGTGTTATCTATCTTAAGGATAGATTAAAGCTGTCTAAGGGGCGGAAGTGGTTAATCGCCCGGGCGAAGAAAAATAACCTGTCTGCAATGCCTTCTAATGATTGGGACGGGTTTATTGGGCTGTTGAGTGGCGTGCTGGAAAGGCACGACGCGGTGCCTGTTCATACGGCGCAAGAGCTTATTAGCCTGCAATCTCTTTTCCCCGGCCAGATTTCGTTAATGGCGGTGGAACATGAAGGTAAAATGCTGGCAGCAACGCTGCTGTTCAAGTTTGAAAATGTAGTTCATACACAATATCTAGCGACCAGTGAAGAGGGCAAAGAGTTAGGTGCGTTAGACTATCTGATCGAGTTCTGTATTCAAAAAAGTCAAGTTGATGAGTTCGAATATTTTAGTTTCGGCATCTCTACAGAAGATCAAGGTCGATATGTTAATCCTGGTCTTTTAGCGCAAAAAGAAAGCTTCGGCGCTCGCGGTATGGCCATCGACTCTTATGAGGTTGCATTAAAGTGATAGACTTTCTCAGCTTAAAGAAAATTAACGATGTGTATTCCGAAGAGTTGAAGCAGGCTTGCTCGCGGGTTATTGATTCAGGCTGGTATATCGGTGGCGAGGAGTTGTCGAGTTTTGAGCGCGAATTCGCTGAATACTGTGGCGTTAAATATTGCATCGGAGTAGCGAACGGTCTTGACGCGTTGACTCTGACGCTGCGTGCTTGGAAAGAGATGGGCAAGTTGGCTGAAGGCGATGAAGTGATCGTTCCGGCTAACACCTATATCGCCAGCATCCTTGCGATTACTGAGAATCGTTTGGTACCTATATTGGTAGAGCCTGATGAGGTAAGTTTTAACCTGTCCCCCGAGTGTGTAGAGCGAGCGATCACACCGCGCACCAAGGTTATATTGGCTGTTCACCTCTATGGCCTATTGGCTGAAATGCCTGCGTTGTGCGCTATTGCTAAAAAGCATAATTTGCTTGTGCTTGAAGATTCGGCACAGTCCCATGGCGCGAGTATTGATGGTCGCCGAGCGGGAAATTGGGGGGATGCTTCGGGATTCAGCTTTTATCCTGGGAAAAATCTCGGCGCGCTCGGTGATGGTGGAGCGGTCACAACCAATGATGAAGAACTTGCGTCTGTGGTACGCGCTCTCGGTAACTACGGTAGTTATAAAAAATATGAGAATCAATATAAAGGCGTAAATAGCCGCTTGGACGAAATCCAGGCTGCAATGCTTAGAATCAAGTTGCGCCATCTCGGCCACGAAATCAGTGTAAGGCGTGAATTGGCAACTCGATACATCCAAGGTGTAGACAGTAATGTATTGCTATTACCTACCGTAACTCGGCAAGAGCAACATGTATGGCACCTATTTGTTGTAAAAAGTAAAAAACGTGACGAATTGAAGGAATATTTGTATGCGCAAGGTGTACAAACCCTCATTCATTACCCAATACCTGCACATCGTCAGCAAGCCTATAAAGAGCTTTCCGGTAACCAATTCCCTATCACCGAGGCCATTCATCAGCAAGTGTTGAGCTTACCGCTCAGTACCGCTACATCGGTTGAGGAAGTTGATTGCGTTATTGAAAGTTTGAATCGGTTTTCCTAAGTGACTTTATTTTCCAGGTTTGTGAATTACTGTACACGTCGCTCAACTAGTAGTTGGCGACGCGGTGCTAGGTTGAGTACAACTTGAATATATTACGGACGGGAGCGTTAACTTCTATCGCCACGATTGCGAGACTGCTCTCCGGGTTTCTGGTGATGAAGCTGGTTGCAGTTCTGGCAGGTCCTGAAGGGGTTGCTCAGCTGGGCCAATTCATGAGTTTGACGGCCCTGCTTGTAGTGTTTGCTGGAGGAGGGGTGGGCCCAGGGGTTATTAAATACCTTGCGGAGCATCGTGAAGAAGAGACTTACGTAAAAGTGCTGATAAATTCAGCATTCTGCTTTTCTTTGGTATCTTCGGTGATTATGTGCGCGGCTGTGCTGATCTTGAGTGAGCAGATTACCGACTGGCTACTCGGTGATCTTCGATACCAAAGCTTGATCGTGGTGCTTGCATTTGCTCAGATTTTCGTCGCTTTGCATAATTTGATTATTGCCATTGTTAATGGAATGATGGACGTAAAGCGCCTTGCCTATATTCATGTCGGTGGTGCTGTAATAGGGATTCTGGCACCCCTGATATTGGGATACTTTTATCAGTTGTTCGGGGTGCTGCTTGCATTTTTGATTGCGCAGGCTTGCCTTCTGATCATCAGCTTCACATTTTATTATAAGAGTACATACTTCAATTCCGAATATTTAAAGCCCGCACTGAATAGAGATATGCTTAAAAAGCTTTCTTACTATTCATTGATGACATTGACCTCGGCGTTACTGGCACCGCTATTACAAATTCTGGTAAGGAATATTCTTGCGGATAGGTTTACCTGGGAGCAGGTAGGATATTGGCAGGCAGTGAGCAAAGTGTCTGAGGCTTATCTGTTATTTGTGACCATGGCCATCAGTATTTATTACTTGCCAAAGCTGTCCGCAATTACGGAGAAGAAGCCCTTCATTCGCGAAATTACAACAGCCTATAAGTATTTAATTCCTATTGTTAGCGTGCTGGGGTTAGGTATTTATTGCTTTCGTGATTTGATTACATGGATTCTGTTCTCTGACGAGTTCACTGGCTCTCTTTACCTCTATGCTCCCCAATTGATCGGTGATGTCGTCAAAGTAGCCTCTTTCATTCTGTCGTTCATCATGCTGGCCAAGGCGATGACCAAGACATTTCTTATTTCCGAGATATTTTTTGGTATGACGTATGTTGCTTGGGTATACTTCCTAACTCTCACCTTCGGTTTGATTGGTGCGATGTATGCGTTCGTAGTAAATTATTTTTTCTATTTTGTATTTACGGCATATGTGGCGAACCGGTTTATTAGAGGTATGAAATGAAAAAGGTTAGTGTAATGATGCCGACCTATAACGCAGAGCGTTATGTGGCGGCGGCATTGGAGTCTATTCTGAGTCAAGATTATGATAATATTCAGATAGTTGTCTGTGACGATGCGTCACAAGATAAAACAGCAGAAATTATTACAGCTTACAGCTTACGTCATCCGGACAAAATAAAAGCAGTTGTCAATGCTGTAAATCTTGGTGTAACACTCAATTGCAACAAAGCACTCAGCTTATGTGAAGGTGACTATATCTCATTGTTTGCTGGGGATGATCTTATGTTGCCGGGTAAAATCAGTAAGCAAGTTGCTGTCATGGATTCCTCTCCTGATATTGTGTTGTCATATCACCCCGTAGAGATTTTCGACTCAGAAACAGATAAGACGATTTTTACAACGAATCAACAGGCTCGTGAGGACGTGTACTCCACTGAGGATTTGCTGCTCAAAGGTGGAATTCCAGGTGGTTGCTCAATCATGATTCGTCGGGATGTTATCCCCGAAGGTGGTTATGACGGTCGACTCAAGACTGTGAGCGACTGGCTGTTCTTCCTAGAGATCTCCATGCGTGGGCGCTTGTATAAAATCGATGAGGTGTTGGCGCGATACCGCAAGCATGCGGGTGGTGCGAGCATGCAAACTTACGGTCTGCTATCTGAGTCGCTGTTGGCACTCGATTTTTTCCTCGATAAGTTCGATAAAAGTCAAAATTTGCCACCACTGGTAGCGCGAGCTAAAGCTCGTTATATCGCTGGCGAGAGTTTCCGACAGCTGAATATGAATCGTGCATTGGCACTTTCGCTCGCTTCCCAGACCTTGGGGTACGCGCCCAAGACACCCAGTTATATTGGGCTGTATGCGCTCGCATGGGGTAATCGTTACGTGCCTGGCGGAAATGCGGTGATTAAGCTTTTAGGCGAGCGTCTTAAATATTTTATTAAACGCTTCATGGGGTAGTATGGGAGTCATTATTTAATGGGTAATCCTGTATTTGTCTTTTGTTCAGTCTGGGGGGGGGTGTTTTTCCTCTATTGCTTGGGTGCCACTACTAATCTGGTTCCTATAAACTCTGTTGGTTTGACGCTCATTATTATGAATATGATGAGCGTGCTGTTAATTTATCTATTGGTAGGTGGCGCTTTTCGAAGGCCCGATGCCGAAACATTGGCGAATTATCAGGCCGGTGTGCGAGTCTATCTAAAAATCTTGTTTTGGATCTGGTTGTTAGGTACTTTCTTTGAAATTTATATACAGCGTGGCTTTCCTTTGTACTGGAATTACGTTGGAGATGGTCGGTTGTATACCGATTTTGGTATCCCGTCTTTTCACGGGATAATGAATGCAATGTATTTGCAGGTTGTTACGGCGCTTGCATATTTATACTTTATTAAACCCAGATTTCGAATTGTGCTCTTTGTCTTACTGTTGTTATGCTGGCCGATCATGATGTTAGGGCGTGGCATTTTATTGAGTGCAATTATTCAAGTGGTCGCCGTATTCTTCCTGATGCGCACGCTGAGTTTTAGAGTAGTGGTGACGCTATTTTTTTCAGCAATTACTGCTATTTTTCTTTTCGGTTACGTGGGCGACTTACGCCAGGTTCTGAACCCGTTTTCTTATCTTGTCAGTAAAGATTACGTAACGTTCTTCAATGCACTACCAAGTGGATTTCTTTGGTTTTATGTTTATTTGACGTCTGGCATGAGCAACCTTTTTTACAATGTAGATACATTGCAACCAGCCTATAGCTTTGGTTATTCTTTCTACAATCTGATACCCAGCGCACTTAAGGTATGGTTCGGGTTTGATCAACGAAGCGATTTGTTTGTATTTGTGGATGGGAATTTGAACGCGGCGACTTTCTATTCAGGTTTTGTGTCTGATTTCGGTCCCATAGGTGCCTTTTTTATCGTTTTCTTTATTCAGTTTTGCTGCTGTTTCACCTACGCGGTAGCGCGTAAGGGACGGCCCTGGGGCATATTTGCTTATGCTGTTGCCCTACAGATTCTTATCTTTTCAATATTTTATGATATGTTTTTTCTCTTGCCTATTTTGTTTCAATTCGTACTGGCGATGATGTTCTGTTTTTTTTACAGGGCTTTCAGTCGCAAAAGATCTTGAGTGGAGCGGGTTTTGAAACCGCTGGTTAATACGTATTAATAGGAGTGTCAAAATGTCTGGTTTAGTGTTGGTAACGGGTGGTGCGGGTTTCATTGGCTCGCATTTGGTGCCTAAGCTGCTTGCCTCGGGTTTTAAGGTTCGCATTCTTGATTCCCTCTCTGCTCAAGTTCACGGTCAAGTCCCCGCCGACCTTGAATGGCTTTCTAGCGAGGGCATTGAGTTCATTCGTGGCGATGTCACCAGACATTCGGACTGGGAGCGTGCCCTCGTCGGTGTGGATGGTATCGTGCATCTGGCGGCCGAAACCGGCACTGGGCAATCGATGTATCAAGTAGCTAAATACAATGAAGTCAATACTCAGGCTACGGCACTGATGCTTGATGCGTTGGGAAGAGTGAGTCATCAGGTCAAGCGGATCGTCCTTTCCTCCAGTCGCTCGATCTATGGTGAAGGCGCCTATGTCCATCCGGTAACTAACCAGAGAATCTACCCAATTGCTCGTAGCGCAGAGACACTGTCGAATGCGCAATGGGAGCCGGTATGCCCTGAGACAGGTGAAGTGCTCAAGCTGGTTGCTACCAAGGAAAATGATCTGATCTCGCCGGCTTCGATTTATGCAGCGACCAAGTATGCTCAAGAAGATCTAGTGCGTATTGGTTGTCAGGCAATGGGGATCGGTTTTGCCATTTTCCGCTTACAAAACGTTTATGGTGAACGTCAGTCGCTTAATAATCCTTATACCGGAATTTTATCGATCTTTTCGACGAAAATTCGTATGGACAGCCAATTGCCACTTTTCGAAGATGGGGAAGAAAGCCGAGACTTTGTGCATGTCGATGATGTGACCGACGCCTTGTTGAAGGGGCTTTTGGTCGATACAGCACCCAATACGGCAATCAACGTCGGTAGCGGTGTGGCCACCTCCGTCAGGACTGTGGCGCAGGAGTTGACTCGCGCATTTGGCAAGGAACCTAATGTTGTCGTGACTGGCCAGTTTCGCGTAGGCGATATCCGCCACAACTATGCAGATATTACCCGGTTGAAAAATTTACTTGGTCTAGAACCCAAAGTTTCTCTCAAGGAAGGCTTGCAACGTTTCGCCAATTGGGTGCTGGAACAACCTCTTCCTGAAGATCAACTCGAGAAGGCCAACAAGGAACTTCGCGATCGGAAACTGATGAACTGAGGGGCTACTCCATGTCCGAGCGACCATTAGGTCTTCGACAGTTACTGATCTCTGATGCTATACGCCATCGCGAATTGTTGGGGCGAAGTACCATTGGTTCAGGCTTAAAATTATGGGCCGGCATGCTGTCTCCAAGATTCGCGCCTGTAATGCTCTATCGTCTCGCGCATCGCTGCCACCGGGGGCCTCTGGCGCTGTTCGCGAAGATTTTCTCGTTGATTAATTTCCTTTTTTTGGAATTGAAATTGCCGTGGCATGCAAGATCGGGCCAGGTCTTTTCTTCCCTCATACTCACGGCACTGTCATCGGGGCCTTCACGATTGGGAAGAATGCCGTGATCTATCAGGGAGTCACAGTCGGTGCCAAGGATCTGGATTTTACCTACGACGCTGCTCATCGACCTTGTATAGGGGACAATGTCCTTCTTGGCGCAGGCGCCAAGGTGCTCGGCGGTATCGAATTGGGTCACCGTGTAACGGTGGCAGCCAATGCCGTGCTGTTGTCGTCCGTCCCGGACAATGTAGTGGTGGGAGGAATCCCCGCCAAAATTCTCAAGTCTCGGAACGGTTAGAATGAAATATCTACTGGATGGAAAAAAGGTCTTGGTTGTCGCACCTCAGTTCTTTGGCTATGAAACGGAAATCTGCGATGAGTTGAAACGTCGTGGGGCCAAGGTGGATTTCCTGCTTGACCGGCCTTTCGCCTCACCCTTGATGAAAGCTGTCACTCGTTTACGTCGTCAGTGGGTGATCAAGGCTGCTGATCGTTACTACACACACCAGATGGAACAGATTAAATCCAGCGAATACGATTACATTTTTGTCGTGAATGGCCAGACGCTTTCCACGACCATTCTCGAGTGCTGGCAAAAAATGTTTCCCAGCGCGGTATTCGTGCTTTATATGTGGGACTCTTTTGGTAACCGTCGCTGGGTGCTGGAAAACTTAAAATACTTTCACCACGTCTTCACCTTCGATCGTAATGACGCGGCTAAGTATGGCCTTAACTTCAGAGCGCTGTTCTTCTCTCGTGGTTTTGAGGTGGTCGCTCCCGTACAGGCCGAATTTGATATCAGTTTTATCGGCACCGCCCACACTGATCGATATCAGGTTTTGAAAAAAGTTGATAAAGCACTTGGGCCATCGATCAATAAACATTGGTATTTGTTTCTTCAGGCCAAATGGGTTTATTTAACTTATAAGCTGACGAACAGAGGTTTTAAAGGAGCAAGCATTTCAGACTTTAAGTACGATCCGCTTGATAAAGGCACCGTGCAGCGAGTTTTTTTCCTCTAAAACGATATTGGATATTGAACACCCACAGCAGACGGGGTTGACGATGAGGTCGTTGGAGACGCTGGGCGCGAAGAAAAAACTGATCACGACCAACGCTGCAGTGCGCGAATACGATTTTTTTTCCGAAGAAAATATCTGTGTGATTGATCGCCGGGCACCGGCCATTCCTTCAGGTTTCTTGGCGTCAGAGTACGTGGATATCCCGGCTGAGATTTATCAGCGTTATCGCCTGGAAGGATGGCTAGACGAAATCCTGGAGGTAGTCACAGCATGAATATCTTGGTCACGGGTGCGACGGGATTTGTCGGCAACGCGTTGTGTTCACAGTTGGCCTGCGGCACAAACAAAGTGCGAGCCCTGGTTCGCGCCGACCACCATAAGTGGGAGAGCGTGGAAGTCGTTGTCGGTGAGCTCGATGATGAAGTAGCTCTTGCATCCGCTCTCATTGAAATTGACTGTGTTGTTCACTTGGCGGGACGTGCTCACCAACTGAATGACGATGCCACCGATCCCCTAGCGGCATTTCGTGCAGTCAACCGGGATACAACCTTATTGCTTGCTAAATGCGCGAAGGCAGCGGGGGTAAAAAGGTTCGTTTTTATCAGTTCGATCGGGGTCAGCGGCTCTTCCACTACCGATGTGCCTTTTTCTGAAAATGCTATACCAGCCCCTCATGCTGACTATGCGATCTCGAAGCTTGAAGCGGAAGAAGGTTTGCTGCCCTTGAGGAGCGATAATTTTGAAGTGGTCATCATCAGGCCGCCATTAGTTTATGCTGCGCATGCTCCTGGGAATTTTGCTCGCCTTTTGAAACTGGTGTCGTTGGGTATCCCAATGCCATTTGCAACACTGAAAAATCGGCGCAGCATGATTGCCCTTGAGAACTTGGTTGATTTCATCCGTTTGTGCACAATCCATCCAGCAGCGGCTAACGAGCTCTTCTTGATCAGTGACAATGTGGAGGTTTCCACTTCAGATATATTTCGCTACCTGGCCCGTGGGATGGACAAGCGCTTAATAATTTTTCCGTTTCCTTTGATCATCATGAAGTTGGGCGCCCGTTTATTACGTAGAGAGGCACTCTATATTCAGCTGTGTGGCTCACTCGTCGTGGACTGTGGAAAGGCTAAGGCTCTTCTTGGGTGGGAGCCGGTGATCTCAACCGAGCAAGCGCTTGTGAACGCAGGTAAGCTTTACAAACAGCAACGAACAGTAAAACTGTAATAGGCTATTTTAATGAACTTCTGGTTTTTGCTCATCGTTTTACTGATCTCGCTTTTACTCACGGGCCTTTTGCGCCGTTATGCGATTTCTCGCAAGTTGATTGATGTGCCGAACGCGCGCAGCTCGCATTCCATACCGACTCCGCGAGGCGGCGGAGTTGCGATTGTGGTCAGTTTTCTGGGCGCATTGTTGATTGCCTGTGTCGAGGAATGGATCGACCCCCTTGTTGCTGTCGCCCTCTTAGGTACGGGGACTTTGACTGCGTTGATCGGGTTCATGGATGATCACGGCCACATTGCCGCGCGCTGGCGCTTGCTGGGCCATTTCAGCGCTGGCGCCTGGGCCCTCTACTGGCTGGGTGGAGTACCCTCCATAAAAATACTGGGGTTCACTCTTGAGCATGGCTACATCGGTGCTGTCCTTGGTGCGTTTTATCTAGTCTGGATGCTCAACCTATATAATTTCATGGATGGGATCGACGGGTTAGCAGCCGGTGAGGTCGTTTGCGTCTGTTTGGGCGCAAGTTTGATTTATTCAGTCCTTGGTTTTGATCAATTGATATGGTCACCGTTGGTTCTATCAATGGCGTCACTGGGTTTTCTCTTCTGGAACTTTCCTCCCGCAAAGATATTCATGGGAGATGCTGGTAGTGGCTTTTTGGGGATAATCCTGGCCACGCTATCGCTACAGGCTGCATGGACCGATTCACGCTTGCTCTGGGTGTGGATTATTTTACTGGGCGTCTTTATTGTTGATGCCACGCTGACGTTATTTCGGCGTCTGATTCGCGGTGAAAAGGTGTATGAGGCTCATCGAAGCCACGCGTATCAATTCGCTTCTCGGAACTATGGCAAGCATCTGCCAGTCACAATAACGGCGTTTTTGATCAACGTTTTTTGGTTGTTGCCCATTGCATTTTGCATGATGTATTTCCAACTTGATGGGTTGGCAATGACGCTGATCGCCTACACTCCACTGGTATGGCTAGCCTTTAAGTTCAATGCCGGACAGCCAGAGCACAGGGGGTAGGCTCCGAGCAAGAACGGGCTGGTTGAGTCTGATATTTGGCCAGTTTGCCGCGATCAGGCTGGAATGTGGTGTTAATTAGCGCCTCCTCACCATTTTAAAGGATGGAATTGTCATAGAGAGCGTCTTTCGGCGTACTACCTATCTGGCGGTGAGGCGTATAGACTGTTGCATTATGCGTGCATCAGCAGGCTAGCGCTACACGTAGGTTGCAGGTTTTCATGCAGTCTAAGATACGTTTTATGATGAGAGTTTAAATTAATTAAGTGAAAAGGGCGTTGTAGATATTATGGATAAATTACGTGCCTATTTGCTGAGCCTTCCGCGTCGGCAGAAACGTATTCTGCAAGTGATCACTGATATTTTTCTGGTTTGGCTTTCATTATGGATGGCATTTGTCGTCCGGCTTGGTATTGACGAACTTGTGAATCCCGTTGTTTTGCATTCGTGGCTTTTTTTTACCGCGCCAATTATCACTATTCCTCTTTTTATTAGATTTGGTATGTATCGGGCGGTCATGCGCTATTTTGGCAATGATGCGTTGATCGCTATTATAAAAGCAGTAAGTTTGTCCGCGCTTATCCTTGGTGTGGTTGTTTTTTGGTATAGCAATCATGCGAATGTGATCCCGCGATCAATCATTTTCAACTATTGGTGGTTGAGTTTGATCATGGTGGGAGGATTACGGTTAGCCATGCGTCAATATTTCCTGGGAGACTGGTTTACCGCCGCGCAGCATGTACCTTTCACTAACAGAGATGATGGGCTGCCGAAGGTCGCGATTTATGGGGCCGGGGCAGCAGGCAACCAGTTGGTAGCGGCACTGCGTATGGGCCGAGTTATGCGACCGGTGGCCTTCATCGACGACGACAGCGGTATCGCAGATAGGGTCATTGCAGGATTGCAGGTGTATAAACCTAAGCACATCCAGCGAATGATCGATGTGACAGGGGCTCAAGAGATACTCTTAGCGATCCCTTCCTCGAACCGTGGCCGACGTCGGGAGATTCTTGGGCTTCTGGAGGGTTTCCCCCTGCACGTGCGCAGTGTTCCTGGATTTATGGACTTGGCGAGTGGGCGGGTCAAGGTTGATGATATTCAGGAGGTCGATATCGCTGATCTCCTCGGGCGTGACTCTGTACCCGCGCAAGGCGAATTGCTCGAACACTGCATCAAAGGGCAAAGCGTTTTAGTTACCGGAGCCGGAGGATCGATTGGTTCTGAGCTTTGCCGGCAAATAGTTTCCCTGCAGCCGACTACGCTGCTGTTGTTCGAGCATAGCGAATTCAATCTATACAGCATTCTTTCAGAACTTGAACAACGAGTGAGCCGTGAGTCGTTGTCGATCCGGATTCTGCCTATTTTAGGCTCTGTTCGTGATCCTTCCAAATTGCTGGACGTCATGAAGACCTGGCATGTGAACACTGTTTATCATGCTGCTGCCTACAAGCATGTGCCTATGGTTGAACACAATATCGCCGAAGGTGTATTGAACAACGTGATCGGTACGCTCAATACTGCCCAAGCGGCGCTTCAGGCGGGTGTGAGCAACTTTGTGCTTATTTCCACGGATAAGGCAGTGCGTCCTACTAATGTAATGGGCAGTACCAAGCGTCTGGCTGAGTTGACATTGCAAGCGTTGAGTCGTGAGCTGGCGCCGGTACTGTTTGGCGATAAGTCGAATGTCTCAAGGGTTAACAAAACACGTTTTACAATGGTCCGATTTGGCAACGTACTGGGATCGTCCGGCTCAGTGATCCCGCTATTCCACAAGCAGATCAAGTCCGGTGGACCGCTGACGGTTACCCACCCCAAAATAACCCGCTACTTCATGACCATCCCCGAAGCCGCACAGCTAGTCATCCAAGCCGGATCCATGGGCCTGGGCGGCGACGTGTTCGTGTTGGACATGGGCGAGCCGGTAAAGATCGTGGAATTGGCTGAGAAGATGATTCACCTGTCGGGGCTGAGTGTGCGCTCTGATAAGAACCCCCACGGCGATATAGCCATCGAGTTCACGGGTCTACGTCCTGGCGAAAAACTGTACGAAGAGTTACTCATTGGCGATAACGTCGTTGCCACTCAGCACCCGATGATTATGAGTGCGAATGAAGACCACCTGTCTTGGGAAACCCTCAAAGCCAAACTGACAGAGTTGTTGGCTGCGGTAGATGAGGACGACTACACCCGAGTCCGCCAGCTCCTGCGCGACACCGTCAGCGGTTACTCCCCGGATGGCGAAATAGTCGACTGGATCTACCAGCAACGCCGCCTGGAGCCATGATTTAACACTCTGTAACTCAAGCGTTTTTGACGAATGCCCAACATCACCTAACTTTGAAAAGCAGCTTCGGAAAGCTGCTTTTCTTCTACCGATGTCATGGAGCGTCACCAATGCAAAACACCTACCTTACCTCCCTAATCTTCGCCTTCCTCACCACTCTCTCCGTCACCACCACCGCAGCCCCGTCCATCAAACCCGAAGCCCCGGCCCCGATCGCTGCGCAGATGGCCAAGGTCGAACAATCCGCCAAGGTCAACCTGAACGCCGCTGACGCCGAGACCCTGCGTCGGGATCTGTTCGGGATCGGTGCTGCGAAGGCCAGGGCGATTATCGCCTACCGCGAAAGCAATGGTCCGTTTACGGCTGTAGATGAACTGTTGGAAGTGAAGGGCATCGGCAAGGCGTTGCTGGAGAAGAATCGCGATAGGTTGGCCATCAACTAAGCCACGCGAGAGGCCGGTCATTGACCGGCCTTTTATCATTCAGGGCTCTGCGTCTTCAGGCTTTGGCGCACCTTATCCAGGATCCGCGCCGCCAATTGTGGGTCTTCGACACTTCTGGCCAGGACCAGTGCGCCGACCAGTGTCGACATCATGACCACACTCTCCGCATCACCTCGCCCATCCCCCAACGCCGTTTCGATTTGCTTGAGTCTTGCGCCGAGTACTTCGTCTGTCGTCGCGCTGGGCTGGCCTCTCAGGCCCAGTTCGGAGGACATGGTGGGCAGTGGGCATCCTTGGTCCGGAGAGGTCAGGTGCCATTCCGAGAGGTAGCTATCGATAAACGCGTCCAGGGGCCGTTCCTGGCTGAACAGCATTTCACAATGTGCGTCCAGTTCTGTTGCCGCGGCCTGCAGGGCGGTTTCTACCAGTTCGTCCTTGGACTTGAAGTGTGCGTAAAACCCGCCGTGGGTCAGGTCCAGTGCTTTCATCAAAGGCTGTAAGCCTGTGGCGCCGATGCCGTCGCGGCGGAAGCGCGCGGAGGCTTCCTTGATGATGCGTTGGCGAGTCTGAGCTTTATGGTGCTGTGAGTAGCGCATAGGGCGGCCTCGGTGGCAGGCGGGCAGTTTAACCAACTTGGGCCTTTTTACCTATGTGCGGGCATTGGCATGAAAAGTGATTACACCTGAGTAAGAGATTGTTCAACAATCATGAGGTGTTCATGACGCTCAGTTTGTCTTTAGCCGACCAGATCGCTTTGGAGTTGCGCGCCGATATCATCGGCGGTCGGCTGTTGCCGGGGATGGCATTGGTCGAGGCGGATCTGGTCAAGGCCTACAACGCGTCGCGCAATACGATCCGCGAAGCGTTGCACCGTTTGGGGCAGGAAGGGCTGGCCCGTTATGTGCGCAACAAGGGCGTGATGGTCCGCCGCTTGGAGCGAGACGAGGTGCGTGATTTGTTTGTGGTCCGTCGCACGCTGGAGTTGCAGGCCATTGCCCAGAGCAGCCCGCTCAGCAAGGACCAATCCGAGCGCATGCAAAACGCGATCGACGCCACCACCTTGGCGCGGGAGCGTGAAGACTGGCGCGCCGTGGCCACTCACAGCCTGGTATTTCACCAACAGATTGTCGGGCTGATGCGCAGCCCTTTGCTCGATGAGTTTTTCGCCCAGGTCATCGCCCAGTTGCGCCTGGTGTTTTGCGCGGCGCCCGATGAACAACGTTTCCAGTCGCCGTGGTTGGAGCGTGATCGGCAGATTTACCAACTCTTGATCCAGCAGGATAAACCGGCAGCAGGGGAGGCGATGAGCGTGTACCTGGATGATTCGGAGCGTCTGTCGTTGGCCCTGTTTACCCACCCCTGAGTGAGGATTCGCATCATGTACAAAGACTATCCGGCCGCTTATCAGGTCAGCAAAGGTTCGGCGTTGCAGGTCGACACGGCGTTTTATGAGCGTATTCGTGAGCGCAAGGATCAACGCACCTTGATTGAGCAGTTCGAAGTGCCGATCCGCACGGGCAGGGCGTGGAAAGTGCCGGCCGGGCATGTGTTCCGTGTGACCACGCCGGTGGGGCCGCAAGTGGGGGACTTCAACGTATGGAACGCCAACGACCCGCGCGAACGCCTGTGGGCGGCGCGCACGCGGCAGTTACAAGGCGCCCATGTCAGCACCCATGACCGCCTGTGGTCGAACCTGCCCTTTCTAAGGCCTCTGGTGACGATCACCGATGACAGCCTGGCCAGCTACGGCATCGATGAGCACGGCGGGCGCCTCCATGATTTGCTCGGCACGCGCTGCGATCCGTATGTGAACCGCATGCTCACTGGTGAAGATTTCCATCACCACTGTCACTCAAACCTGACCCGCGCGGTGCTGCCCCATGGGCTGACGGAGTTCGACGTGCATGACGTGCTGAATATTTTCCAGTGCACGGGCCTCAATCACGACGACATGTACTTCATGAAAGCCTGCCCGGCGCAGAAGGGCGACTACCTGGAGTTTTTTGCCGAGATTGATTTGTTGTGCGCGCTGTCGACGTGCCCGGGTGGGGATCTGTCGTTGCCGATGTGGGGGCCGGATGCACAGGACCCGCTGACGGTATGCCGCCCGCTGGGGGTTGAGATCTATACGTTGGAGGATGAGCTGCTGAAGGGTTGGAGCCAGCCCGAACGTGCTGCCTACAAGGGGCAGCACGGGTTGCATATTGCCAAGGCGGCGTGGGAGTGAACACCTAGCGGTCCTGCGCATCCTTGGCATCTGCCTGGGCGTTGCGCTCGGCCACGCGCTTGCGTTGTTCGTCGGTCAGTTCCACCTTGTTGGCGCTGTCACGCAGCATCATCAGGCCACCGACGATCGACCCGATTGCGACCACTAAAATCAACCATGCATACCACGGCATAACGCTCTCCTTGAGGCAGATTGCCGTGGGAGAACTTTCCCACGGTAATAACTGCTTTGAGTAACAGGCTTTCTCAGGAGTTCATTGTAGGCCTGTTCTGCCTCGTCAACCTTAGAGCCCGGTCAACATCGCGTCTGCCGGTGCGTCGGCGCGGTCCTGCGCGGTCATCTGGAAGTAGATGAAACCGACCACCATGAAGCCGAGGAAGATCAGGCCGATCAGCGTGTTGAACCAGGCCATGGCCACCAGGCACACCACCGCCAGCACCAAGGCAATGCCCGGGACCAGCGGGTAACCCGGTGCACGAAAGGTGCGCTCCAGCAGCGGTTCGGTCTTACGCAGCTTGAACAGGCTGAGCATGCTCATGATGTACATGACGATGGCGCCGAACACGGCCATGGTGATCATCGCTGCGGTCAGTGTCATGCCACCCAGGTTGATCAGGCCGTCGCTGTAGATCGCTGCGATACCGACCACGCCCCCGGCGATGATGGCGCGGTGCGGTGTCTGAAAACGCGACAATTTGGCGAGGAACGATGGCAGGTAGCCGGCGCGTGCCAGGGCGAAGAACTGGCGCGAGTAACCGAGGATGATGCCGTGGAAACTCGCCACCAGGCCGAACAGGCCGATCCACACCAGCATGTGCAACCAGCCGGAGCTGTCGCCCACCACGGTTTTCATCGCTTGCGGCAGAGGGTCGTTGATGTTCGACAGGGTGCGCCAGTCGCCCACGCCGCCGGCGAAGAACATCACGCCCATGGCGAGGATCACCAGGGTCAGGATGCCGCTGATGTAGGCTTTTGGAATGGTGCGCTTCGGATCTTTCGCTTCTTCAGCCGCCATGGCGGCGCCTTCGATCGCCAGGAAGAACCAGATCGCAAACGGAATCGCCGCAAACATCCCGGCAATTGCCGGCGCGCCAAAGGTATCGGAGCCGGCCCAGCCATTCAGGGCGAAGTTGCTGAAGCTGAAGGCCGGTGCGACCACCCCCATGAACACCAACAGTTCGGCGACGGCGAGCACGCACACCACCAACTCGAAGGTGGCGGCAAGCTTCACGCCGAGGATGTTCAGGCCCATGAACACGATATAGGCGCCGACGGCCGCGTGTTTCGGGTCGAGTGCCGGGAACTGCACATTCAGGTAAGCACCGATGGCCAATGCAATGGCGGGCGGTGCAAAGACAAATTCGATCAACGTGGCCAGCCCGGCGATCAATCCACCTTTTTCGCCGAAGGCCCGACGGCTGTAGGCAAACGGCCCGCCGGCATGAGGAATCGCGGTAGTCAGTTCGGTGAAGCTGAAGATAAAACAGGTGTACATCGCGGCGACCATCAACGACGTCACCAGAAAGCCCAAGGTCCCGGCCACGCCCCAGCCATAGCTCCAGCCGAAGTATTCCCCGGAAATCACCAGCCCGACGGCAATGCCCCATAAATGCAGGGTGCCCAAGGTGGGTTTGAGTTGTGTGTTCATCGTGCTGCGCTCCCTGAACGGTTTGGAATGATTCAAGGTGTTGCAGCGGCCATGCCAGCCTGAGAATCGTTGTCGTAAAGGCGCGCAACTGTCGCGTGGGGGATGGTTTGGCGTTTGAAATTTCACGACATTGCACCAGGCAGGTGCAGGGGCGCCGGATCTGCCGCCATCGCGGGCAAGCCCGGCTCCTACAGGTCACCTCACTTCACTGCGGGAGCCGGGCTTGCCCGCGATGAGGCCATTCCAGGCGCTACAAATCTCCCTGTAAACCGCGCATAAACCCACTCTTTACGCCGTCTTTACGCCTCACCCACCCCCTCGCTCTCGTTCCTTTACGCCACTCCTGCCGACAATTGCCTTACACGCGGCACTCGCCGCAAAACGGAGAGACTTCCATGAGTGTTCTGGACGGGGTGTCACTGCTATTGGCCGTGGCGCTGTTCATTTATCTGCTGGTTGCGCTGTTACGCGCGGATCGGAACTAGGAGCAGGCTATGCACAGTTATGACTATTGGCTGATCATCGCCTTCTTTGCCGTGGTATTGGTGCCAGCGCCGTTCCTGGGGCGGTTCTACTACAAGGTGATGGAAGGCCAGCGCACCTGGTTGACGCCGGTGCTGGGGCCGGTGGAAAACGCCTGCTATCGCCTCTCGGGCGTGGACGCGCAGCAGGAGCAAAGCTGGCAGAAATACCTGCTGGCGCTGCTCGCGTTCAACCTTGCAGGCTTCTTGCTGTTGTTCTCGATCCTGTTATTCCAGGGCTCCCTCCCGCTGAACCCGCAGAAATTGCCGGGCCAGGAATGGACCCTGGCATTCAACACCGCCGTCAGTTTCATGACCAACACCAACTGGCAGAACTACAGTGGCGAGGCCTCTCTGAGCTATCTCAGCCAGATGGCTGGCCTCACTGTGCAGAACTTCGTCAGTGCGGCCACCGGTCTCGCAGTCCTCGTCGCGTTGTGCCGTGGGATCGGTCGCAAATCCACCAACACCTTGGGTAATTTCTGGGTCGACATGACCCGCGCCACGCTCTACGGCCTGTTGCCGTTGTGCCTGGTGCTGGCACTGTTCCTGGTGTGGCAGGGCGTGCCGCAAACCTTCGCCCATTATGTGGATGCCGTGACGATGCAGGGCGTGGATCAAGTGATCCCGCTCGGCCCGGCGGCCAGCCAGATTGCGATCAAGCAACTGGGCACCAACGGCGGTGGTTTCTTCGGCGTCAACTCGGCGCATCCGTTTGAAGACCCGACTGCCTGGGCCAACCTGTTCGAACTGGCGTCGATCATCCTGATCCCGGTGGCGCTGGTGTTCACCTTTGGTCACTACGTCAAAGACCTGCGTCAGAGCCGCGCGATCCTCGGTTGTATGCTGGCGCTCTTCCTGATCGGCGGCGCGACCTCGCTGTGGGCGGAATACCAGCCCAACCCAACCCTGCACAACCCGGCCGTGGAACAGACTGCGCCGCTGGAAGGTAAAGAGTCGCGCTTCGGTACTACCGGCACCGTGCTGTGGTCGGTGGCCACCACGGCGGCATCCAACGGTTCGGTGAACGGCATGCAGGACAGCCTCAACCCCCTCAGTGGAATGGTGGCCTTGGTCAACATGATGGTCGGCGAAGTGATCTTCGGCGGCGTCGGCGCCGGTATGTACGGCATGTTGCTCAACGTGTTGATCGCCGTGTTCCTGGCCGGCCTGATGATCGGTCGCACGCCGGAATACCTGGGCAAGAAACTCCAGGCCAAGGAAGTGCAGTTGCTGGTGGTGACCCTGCTGGTGATGCCGGTAGCCGTGCTCGTGCTTGGCGCCATCGCCGCCAGCCTGCCGGGCCCGGCCGGTGCCATCAGCAACCCCGGCCCTCATGGTTTCAGCCAGTTGCTGTATGCCTACACCTCGGCCGGTGCCAACAACGGCTCGGCATTCGGTGGCTTCAGCGCCAATACGCCGTTCCATAACCTGATGCTGGGCCTGGGCATGTTGATCGGCCGCTTTGGCTACATCCTCCCGGTACTGGCCCTGGCCGGCAGCCTGGCGATGAAAAAGACCGCACCCATTGGCCAGAACAGCTTCCCCACCCATGGCCCGTTGTTCGTGACCCTGTTGACCGTGACCATTTTGCTGGTGGGCGGCCTGACTTTCCTGCCAACGCTGGCGCTGGGCCCCATTGCTGAACACTTGAGCATGGGCTTCTAAGAGGCGATATGAACATGAATATGCCTGCAAAAAATGCGGCCCCGGTCAAAACCCAGGAGCCCGCCAAAACCGCCATCTCGGCTTTGTGGCGCCCTGCGCTGGTCCAGGCGTTCGTCAAGCTGGACCCTCGTCAACTGCAACGCTCGCCGGTGATGCTGGTGGTCGAACTGACCGCGATCCTCACCACTGTGCTCTGCTTCGTGCCCGACACCACCGTGCCCACGTTTGTCGCGGTGCAAATCGCCGTGTGGCTTTGGTTCACCGTGCTGTTCGCCAACTTCGCCGAAGCCTTGGCCGAAGGGCGTGGCAAGGCCCGTGCTGACAGCCTCAAGGCCGGCAGCGAAGGCCTTAGCGCACGGCGTAAGGAGGCCGACGGCAGCTTCAAGGTCGTACCGGCCACCAGCCTGCGCAAAGGTGATGTGGTGCGCGTCGCCGCTGGGGAGATGATTCCGGGTGATGGCGAAGTCATCGAAGGTATCGCGGCGGTCAACGAAGCGGCAATTACCGGCGAATCCGCGCCGGTGATCCGCGAGTCCGGCGGCGACCGTTCGGCGGTCACCGGCAACACCCGGCTGGTCTCCGACTGGCTGTTGGTCCGCATCACCGCCAACCCCGGTGAGTCGACACTGGACCGTATGATCGCATTGGTGGAGGGCGCCAAACGCCAGAAAACCCCCAACGAAGTCGCGCTGGATATCCTGCTGATCGGCCTGACGCTGATCTTCCTGCTGGTGGTGGTGACCCTGCAGCCGTTCGCCCACTTCGCTAACGGCAGCTTGCCCCTGGTGTTCCTGGTCGCACTGCTGGTGACGCTGATTCCTACCACCATCGGCGGTTTGCTGTCGGCCATCGGCATCGCGGGCATGGACCGCCTGGTACGCCTCAACGTGATCGCCAAATCCGGCCGCGCCGTGGAAGCGGCGGGGGATGTGCATGTGCTGCTGCTGGACAAGACCGGCACCATCACCTTTGGTAACCGTCGCTGTGCGGCGGTGGTTGCGGCGCCTGGCGTCAGTGGTCGCGAGGTCGCCGAAGGCGCGCTGTTGGCGTCGCTGGCGGACGATACGGCGGAAGGCAAATCCATCGTTGAATACCTGCGCGCTCTGCACCCGCAGGCCGAGCCGGCCCTGGACGCGCTGACCGCTGTGCCATTTACCGCCGAAACCCGCTTGTCCGGTGTCGACTACCAGGGCCGTGTGTTCCGCAAAGGCGCCGTCGATTCGCTGCTGGCGTTTATCGGCCAGCCACGCGGCGACCTGCCGCCGGCACTCTCGCGGGAAGTCGACAAGATCGCCCAAAGCGGCGGCACGCCGTTGCTGGTCTGCGCCGATGGCAAATTGCTCGGTGCGATTCATTTGAAGGACGTGGTCAAGCCCGGTATCCGTGAACGGTTCGCCGAGTTACGCAAGCTGGGCATTCGGACCGTGATGGTCACCGGCGACAACCCGCTGACCGCCGCTGCGATTGCCGCCGAAGCGGGCGTGGATGACGTACTGGCCGAAGCCACCCCGGAGAAAAAACTCGCACGCATTCGCCATGAACAGAACGACGGCCGCCTGGTGGCGATGTGCGGCGACGGTGCCAACGATGCACCGGCGCTGGCCCAGGCGGATGTCGGCATGGCGATGAACGACGGCACCCAGGCCGCGCGCGAAGCGGCCAACATGGTCGACCTCGACAGCGACCCCACCAAGCTGCTGGACGTGGTGCAGATCGGCAAGGAATTGCTGGTGACCCGTGGCGCGTTGACCACCTTTTCCATCGCCAACGACGTGGCCAAGTACTTCGCGATTTTGCCGGCGCTGTTTGCCTCGATCTACCCGCAACTGGGCGTGCTCAACGTGATGCACCTGCAGAGCCCGCAAAGCGCGATCCTCTCGGCCATTGTGTTCAACGCACTGATCATCGTGGTGTTGATCCCGCTGGCGCTGCGTGGTGTGCGCGTGCAGGCGGCGAGTGCGGCGGCGTTGCTGCGGCGCAACCTGCTGATCTACGGCGTGGGCGGAATTCTGGTGCCGTTCGTGGGCATCAAGGCGATCGACATGCTGCTGACCGCGCTGCACCTGGTGTAAACCCACTGAGTTGAGGAATCTGAAATGTCCAACATCATCCGCCCCGCCCTGAGCCTGCTGGTGCTCATGACGCTGATCACCGGCGTCGCCTACCCATTGGTCGTCACCGGTGTCGCCCAGGTCGCGTTCCCGGACCAGGCCAATGGCAGCCTGGTGCGCGATGCCAGTGGCAAGGTGCGCGGCTCCAGCCTGATCGCCCAGGATTTTACCGGCGACAGCTGGTTCCACCCGCGTCCTTCCGCCGGCGCTTTCGCGACGGTTTCCAGCAGCGCCAGCAACCTTGGCCCAAGCAACCCGGCATTGGCCACCCGCGTGTTCGATGACGCCAATAAACAGTGGGTACCGAGCCAGGGCCCAGTGCCTTTGGCATTGCTGACTACCTCCGGCAGCGGCCTTGATCCACACTTGCCACCCGAGGCGATTGCCTATCAACTGGCGCGTGTGGCGGCGGCGCGGAATGTGCCGGTGCCCACCTTGCAGCGGTTGCTCGATGAACATATCGAAAGCCCGCTGGTGGGCCCGCCGGTGGTGAATGTGCTGGCGCTGAACATGGCCCTGGAAAAGCTGTAACGCTTGATATCGCTATCGCGGGCGAACCCGGTTCCCACAGGGGAATGCGCTCACCTGTGGGAGCCGCGCTTGCCCGCGAGAGCGCACTGAAAGACACTCCACCCACACCTGAAGGAACCCCCGCGCATGAGCGACTCCGGCCGCGCCGATGCCTTGTTAGCCGATCTGCCCCGGGACGGCCGTGGCCGGCTCAAAGTCTTCCTTGGCGCCGCACCGGGGGTGGGCAAGACCTTTGCCATGCTCCAGGCCGCCCACACCCAACTGCGACAGGGCGTCAAGCTGATCGTGGGTGTGGTCGAAACCCACGGCCGCGCCGAAACCGAAGCCCTGCTCAGTGGCCTGCCGCAGCAGCCTCTGCTGCGCAGCGAATACCGCGGCGTGATGCTCGAAGAAATGGACCTCGATGGCCTGCTCGCTGCCAAGCCCAAGCTGGTGCTGGTGGATGAATTGGCCCATAGCAATGCCCCCGGCAGTCGCCATGAAAAGCGCTGGCAAGATATCCAGGAATTGCTCGCCGCCGGTATCGACGTGTTCACCACGGTCAACGTCCAGCACCTGGAAAGCCTCAATGATCAGGTGCGCGGCATCACCGGGGTGCAAGTGCGCGAAACCCTGCCGGATTGGGTGTTGCAGGAGGCCGATGAACTGCTGCTGATCGACCTGCCGTCCCGCGAGCTGCTGGAGCGCCTGCGCGACGGTAAGGTGTATGTGCCGGAACAGGCCCGAGCGGCCATCGACGCGTTTTTCACCCAGACCAACCTCATGGCCCTGCGCGAGCTGGCGATGCAGACCGCCGCCGCTCACGTCGACGATGATTTGGCCCAGGGCTATCGCCAACTCGGCCAGGCCGCGCCGGCTGTGCGCGGTCGCTTGCTGGTGGGAGTGGATGGCGATGCGCAGGCCGAACGCCTGGTGCGCCATGCCAGTCGCGTGGCACAGCGGCGGCATTTGCCCTGGAGCCTGGTGCATATTGATAACGGTCGCGCGCGGGATGAGCAATCGCGCCTGCGCCTGCAAAACGCCCAGCAATTGGCCGAACGCCTGGGGGGAGACGTGGTACTGCTGCGCGCGGCAGAGGTGGCCAAGACCTTGATCCAGCATGCCGCCGAACGCCGCGCCAGCCTGCTGTTGGTGGGGCAGTCACGGATGAGCTGGCGCCGTCGGTTATTCGGGGGAGGCTTGGCCGCGCGCCTGTTGCGCAGCGCCCGTGGCCTGGAAATCAATGTGCTCGACAGCGATGACCTTCCGGCATCGCCACGCCTGCCGGAGGTGCGTGGGCTGGTGTGGTTCGATTACGCCCTGGCGGTGGTGGCGACGGTTGTCGCGGCGGCCGTGGCTTGGGCGGTGGCCAGCGTGTTGCCGCTGCCGAACATTTCCCTGGTGTTCCTGGCCGCCGTGTTGCTGGTGGCGGTGCGCAGCAGTCTGGGGCCGTCGCTGGTGTGTGCGGCGTTATCGTTTATCACGTATGACTTTCTGTTTATTCCGCCGAATTTTTCCTTCGCCATCCAGCGTGAAGAGGACGTGCTGACCCTGCTGTTCTTCCTGCTGATGGCGGCCCTCACCGGCAACTTGGCCGCGCGTCAGCGCCGGCAGTTGCAGGCCCTGCGCGACACCCAGGAAGAAACCGGCGAGTTGCTGGATCTGTCACGCAAACTCACCGCCGCCACCGATCGCCAGGCCGTCATCAGCGCGGCGGCCCATCATCTGGAGGGTTGGAACGACCTGGATCTGTGCCTGGTCAATCGTGACGGCCAGGGCGGCTGGAAGATCGAGACCGGCGGCCCGCTGACCCTCACCGACGCCGAACGCGCTGCCGCCGATTGGGCCTGGCAACATGATCAGCCAGCGGGCAAGGGCACCGGCACCTTGCCGTTCGGGCGTTGGTGGTGGTGGCCGCTTTCGGGTGAAGAAGGGCCCCTGGGCCTGCTTGGCGTCAGCGCCAAACCGGGTCTGGAGTTGAGCGGCCAGCGGCGGCGCTTGCTCACCGCGTTGAGCCAGCCGCTGGCCCAGGCCCTGGCCCGTGCGCAGTTGGCCCAGGAGCTGGAATCCGCACGCCTGCACGGTGAAACCGAGCAACTGCGCAGCGCCTTGCTGGCCTCGGTGTCCCACGATTTGCGCACGCCGCTGACCTCCATGCGCGGCAGTATCGACAGCCTCCTGGCGCTGGGTGAAGCCATCCCCCTGGAGGACCGCCGTGAGTTGCTCGAAGGCACGCGCGATGAAGCCGAACGCCTCGACCGCTATATCCAGAACCTGCTGGATATGACGCGCCTGGGCCATGGCGCGTTGAAGCTGGCGCGAGACTGGGTGTCGCCGGGCGATATCGTCGGCAGCGCCCTCGGCCGCTTGCGCGCGGTGCTGGCGCCGCTACAGGTGAGTACAGATGTGCCATCTGAGTTGCCGTTGCTGTATGTGCATGCGGCGTTGATCGAACAGGCGCTGGTCAATGTGCTGGAAAACGCCGCGCGCTTTTCGCCAGCCCAGGGCCGTTTGCAGGTAAGCGCCGGGGTGACGGATAACCAGCTGTTCTTTGCCGTGGCCGATGAAGGGCCGGGCATTCCCGAAGATGAGCGCGCGAAGATCTTCGATATGTTCTACACCGCGGCACGCGGTGATCGAGGCGGGCAGGGCACCGGCCTGGGCCTGGCGATCTGCCAGGGCATGGTCGGGGCGCACGGCGGGCATATCAGCGTGACCGAGGGCATCGACGGGCGCGGCACCTGCATCACCTTGTACTTGCCGTTGCCAACCCAGCCTGGCCTGGAGCGCGAGTCGTGAGCTACCCTCTTTGCTCCACGGGTTTTGAATGGACACCATGAGCCAGACCGCGACGATTTTGGTCATTGATGACGAACCGCAGATCCGCAAGTTCCTGCGTATCAGCCTGGCCTCCCAGGGCTACAAAGTGATCGAGGCCGGCACCGGTAACGAAGGGCTGGCCCAGGCGGCGCTGAGCAAACCGGACTTGCTGGTGCTCGACCTTGGCCTGCCGGACATGGATGGCCAGCAGGTGCTGCGTGAGTTTCGCGAGTGGTCGACGGTGCCGGTGCTGGTGCTCTCGGTGCGGGCCAGCGAAGGGCAAAAGGTCGAGGCGCTCGACGCCGGCGCCAATGATTACGTGACCAAACCGTTTGGCATCCAGGAGTTCCTTGCCCGGGTCCGCGCGTTGCTGCGCCAGGCGCCCGCCGGCGAGGCGCAGGAAGCGGCGTTGCATTTCGGCCCGTTGACGGTAGACCTGGCCTACCGCCGCGTGTTGCTTGACGGCGCGGAAGTGGCGTTGACCCGCAAGGAGTACGCGGTGCTGGCGCAGCTGGCGCGGCATCCAGGGCGGGTGATCACGCAGCAGCAACTGCTCAAGGATATCTGGGGGCCGACCCATACCGAGGACAGCCATTACTTGCGCATCGTGGTCGGCCATCTGCGCCAGAAACTGGCGGATGACCCGATGCAGCCACGGTTTATCGTGACTGAGGCGGGGGTGGGGTATCGGTTGTTAGGGGCCTAGATTTCTATTGCCTGCTCCGACGGCATCGCAGGCCAGCCAGTTCCCCTTTTGGAACGCATGTCCCTGTGGGAACCGGGCGGCCGCCCATGTACCCCTGTAGGAGCGAGCTTGCTCGCGAAGAACGTCAACGATAACGCGGTAAACCTGTTTCCCCGCAGCGTCCTCGGGTTTTTCGCGAGCAAGCTCGCTCCTACAAAGGTTACCGGTCAGTGCCCATGCCAAGCGGGGACACATGGGCAAGTCGAATCGTCGCACCGCAGCTCCCACATTTGATCTTCGTTGCTTTGAGCATTGCGTTCGCTTAACTGATCGGCATTGGGGCTTGGCTGCGATGGCGCCCCCGGTTTCAGGGCTGCTCACTTTCATAGCGGTCCAATGTATCACTGGCAATTTCCCGCCCCAGGGCGATCAGCTCCGGTGCCTTGTAGAACTCGAAAAACCGACACACCCGCTTGGGCACGTTGATCAGCACATCCGGCGGATAGCCGGCGATCTTGTACTGGGCCAGTGACGTCTGCATCACTTCGAAACTCTGGTTGATCAGGTCCAATAACGACGCCGGCCCCACGTTGTCGATGATGAACGACCCGGTGGCCGACTTCGGTGCCCCGGGTTTTTCCGGCGCGGCAGCGGGTTGCTGGGACTCGGGCTCGGCCGACTCCAGCCATGGGTTGATCTCGGCCGCCTGGGCCTGCAAGGCTTCCTGCTCAAGCTTCATTAATTGCTCGGCCTGCTTGCGGCGAAACGGCAAATGCGAACCCAGTGATTTGGCCAGGCTGTTGAAGCGGCTCTTGAACGCCGGCGGCCGCTGGATTACCGGCAAGTGATAGTGCTTCTGGTTGGTGGCATTGAGGTTGACCGCGATGATCAAGTCGCAGTGGCTCGACACCACCGGCACGATCGGCAACGGGTTGAGCAGGCCACCATCGACCAGCATGCGGTTGCCTTGCATCACCGGGGTAAACAGGCTGGGAATCGCCGCGGAGGCGCGCATGGCCTGGTGCAGGCAGCCTTCCTGGAACCAGATTTCCTGCTGGTTGGTGAGGTCGGTGGCCACCGCGGTGTAGGGGATGCGCAGCTCTTCGATATTGATCTCGCCGACGATCTTGCGGATCTGCCCGAAGACCTTCTCGCCACGAATCGCTCCCAGACGAAAGCTCACGTCCACCAGGCGCAGCACGTCGAGGTAGTCGAGGCTTTCAATCCAGCGTCGATACTCCTCCAGTTTGCCGGCGGCGTAGATCCCGCCCACCACGGCCCCCATGGAACACCCGGCGATACAGGCAATGTCGTAGCCGCGCCGTTCGATTTCCTCGATTACCCCGATGTGGGCATAGCCCCGGGCCCCACCGGAGCCCAGCACTAAGGCAACACGCTTCTTCATGGTCCATGTCCTTTATCGGCAGGTGCCCACAATGCACCTATTGAGGGGGGCGCTTCAATCTTCGTTGAACTGCGCAATATTTTTCCAGAATAGCGACTAGTCTCGGGTATGCTCTGGCAATAGGTACTACCGATTTCAGGCTAAGGACAAGGCACTTTTTGTTGTAGGCAACGTCTACACGGTACGACTGTTTCTCTTTATTTTGAGGTGTCATCGATGAAAGCCTGGATGTGTGTGCCTGTGATGATGTTGGCTCTTGCCGGCTGTGCCGGGAAAACTGCCTATCGTGATAGCTGTGGCTCGCAACTGGATGCCGCCTGGAAAGAACTGGACCTGGCCAAGGCCGAAGGGTTTGCCGGCACCGTCAGCTACTCCAAGGCGCTTTCCCTGTTGACGGGGGCCAAGACCCAACAGCAATTCGAAGCGTTTGAGGGCTGTGCCAACAAGGCCGAAAAGGCACGTTTCTATATTCGTGAGTCGCGCGCCGGGCGTTGAGTCGTGCGTTGCGCGTAGGATCTTTCATTGGGGAGTGAGGGCGAGATGTCAGCGTTGGTCGATCAGCTAGTCGCCCAGGTCATTGGCCTGGAAGTAGGGTTACTGAGCTGCCAGGCTCGCCTTGCCGCCGTCACCGATGATGAAGCACTGCATGACCTGCGCACCACCGTGCGGCGTCTGCGCAGTCTATTGCGACCCTTGCGGGGGTTGCCCGGCGTCGAACAACTGGAGTCGGCCGCCAGTGCCGTCGGTCAGTTGACCACCCCACTGCGTGATCGTGAAGTGCTGGCGGCTTATTTGCATCAGCATGGTCACCACGAAGCGGCGGACCGACGCCTGCGCCTGCAACCCGAGGCCTATCGCCACGTGGCGCAAGGGCCCGAGCTGGCGCAGTTGCTGCAGATCCTCGATGCATTCCCGCGTTTTATTCGCGCCTCCCAACACCAGAAGTTGCTCAAGGGCCTGCGCTCACGCATCGAGAAACGCCTGGCCAAGCAATGGCGCAAGCTCGATGAAGCGCTGAATAACCCTGATCATGATCGCCACCGCCTGCGATTGTTGATCAAGCGCGTACGCTACGCCGCCGAAGCCTATCCCGAACTGGACAAACTTCCTGGCAAGGCCTTGTCGCGCTTGAAGAGTGCCCAAGCTGCCCTGGGGGATTGGCATGACTGCTGGCAATGGCTGGCACAGGCCGAACATCAGGCCGACCTGCAGCCTTGCGTTGCAATATGGCATCGCACCATGGCCAAGGCGCAAGGGCAGGCGGATCGGGTGCTGGACAAGCTCAGCGCCGATTGTTTCTGAGGCGGTCCGGTTTTTGGCCGGAATAGGCGCTGTACCGGCTTGGCGCGATGGTTAATATCCCCGTCATCGGTTTTCTTGACGTGAGGTCGCCATGCGCTTTAGTGATTTGCTCGACGCTGCCCGCAGCAACCCCTTGGATGTCACCATCCCAGCCGAATGGGCCCAGGGCCGCGCGACCTTTGGTGGCCTGGTGGCCGCGTTGCAATACCAAGCCCTGCGCGCCCAAGTGCCAGAGGATCGCCCACTGCGTTCGCTGGCCGTCACCTTCGTCGGTCCGGTGGCGCCGGATGTACCAGCCAGCTATCAAGTCGAAGTGTTGCGCGAAGGCAAGGCGGTCAGCCAATTGCTGGGGCGGGTAGTGCAGAACGGTGAAGTGGCGACGCTGGTGCAGGCCAGTTTCGGCGCATCACGGGCGTCGGAAATTGATGTGGCGAGCGAACCTGCGCCGACATTCAAGCACTGGGAGGAATGCCAGGAGCTGCCCTATATCAAAGGCGTCACGCCTGAGTTCATGCGCCATCTGGCAATGCGCTGGAGTGTTGGCGGCCTGCCGTTTACCGGTAATAAATCCCGCGAGATGGGGGGCTGGGTTCGATTACGTGGAGAGGTGAAAGAAGAGCCCCTGACCGAGGCGCATATCCTCGCCCTGGTCGATGCGTGGCCACCGGCCCTGTTGCCGCACCTGAAAAAACCGGCGCCGGGTAGCACCCTGACCTGGACCATCGAGTTCATCCAGCCACTGCCGCACCTCACCACCCTCGACTGGTGCCAGTACCACGTCAACATCGAACACGCCCGCGACGGTTACGGCCATGCCGCCGCCGCGCTATGGAGCCCGAGCGGCGAGCTGATCGCCCTCAGCCGCCAGACCGTGGTGGTCTTCGCCTGAGTCTCAGTGCCGAGGGCGCTGCCGCCAGGCGCGCCACCAACCACCGCTCAACACAAAGCGCGGGAACGTTACGAACTGCTCCAGCACCAGGCGCTGAACCGCATCTTTACGATCACTGAACGGCTCACTCGCCTCGGCTTCCAGGCGATGGCCATGACGCTGCAACGCCAGGCCAGCCAGGATGCCGACAATGCCTACGGCAAAACTGGCCAGGCTCAGACTGAAGACGCCAGACACGATCAGCAGAAAACCGATGATGAACAGCGGCACGGCAATCAGGTGCAGCGCCAGGTTGGTCGGGTGCTGATGGTTCTGCGGGTAGTGACGCCATTGCCAGGCGGGGAGATTGGGATGACGTTTGCCCATGATGGTGAATCCTCTGTCCGTTGAAACAACTTGGATGGAGTTTAGGTGGGGGAGGGCGGGGCGGCGAATTGGGGTTGGCTATGGGGTCTATAGACAGCAATTTGTGACATGACCATCTTTGTCCCTAAATAACACGTATATGATTGTTCATATAAACCGATTTTGGATCTTGTTTGATTCAAGATTTTTGTAGTTGGTTTCCAGGTTTTTTAATGAGTTTTTTATTTTTTATTACTGGCTTTTGTTGATTTAAAAGTCTTCATCTTTGCCTCTGGCATACACGTTAGGGTTGCAAATTGAGATACTCTGAGCTTTGAACTCGACTAAAGAATTTTTGTTGGTGGCTTGAAATAAAAACTGATCATTTTCCTTTGTTATCCTTAAATTAAAAGTATCTCGGATGGGTATGTTTAGTATTTTTAGTTCGCTAATGTCATAGCAGTCAATACCAAGTCTGCAAACGTTGTAACCTTTGTTTTTCCATTTTTCCGGTAGAGCGTCTGGGAATTCAGGTATGTCGAAACCAATACCCAAGGACGGCCGATCATTGTCTATTTGCAAAGAAAATAGCGTAATTTCTCCTATCTTGACAGGCTGTGTGAAGATTTTTTCAAAAAATATATTCTTATCTAATTCATTCCAATATTTCATTTTTTTCCTGAAAAAATAGTGCGCTTCTGCGCCGATGACTTTACCGTTACGGGGTTGTTCAATCGGTCGCAAATTAAAATGTGTTACTTGATCTCCAAGCCCATCAGGTCTGCCATATTTATGCCCGGCCGAGTGATCTTGAATAAGAACTTGTGAACCATCTTCTCTTGTAAATTGATATACCCTCGTCTCAATGGGGTGACCGGTCGTACTCAATATTTTTTTATCGTTCAAATCGGTCATGTTTTCTTTTTTGTACTGCGCCATCCGTCCGGTTTTTGGGTGGGTCATCACGTCTGGATTCTGATTCATCGGTATATGAGCATCTCTTTTAGCTTGCCTGAAAGCCCCCTTGCGAGAAACATTAGGGATCTCCGGTTGAGTGGGCGTGACGCAGGCGGGATCCTTTGTTTTTGACCCAGGGCAATTTGCGCTGAGCCCTAAAGGATCCACCCACCCCGTAGGATTAGGCACGTACTGGTAGCTGTTGATCCCACCCGCCAACTTCACCGGGTCCGGCGTCAGGTAACCACCGATATCCGGATTGTAGTAGCGATGGCGGTTGTAGTGCAGCCCACTTTCCGGGTCGAAGTATTGGCCTTGGAAGCGCAGTGGGTTGTCGACTTTTCCGACGTCGAGGCGGCTGATCTGGCCGTAGGCGCGGTAGTGGGCGGACCAGACGATTTCGCCGTCGGGGGTGGTCAGTTCCTGCGGCGTGCCGAGGTGGTCGAGTTGGTAGTGATAGGGCTGGGTTTCATTTGGACCGAAGCCTTCCAGCAGTGCCAACGGGCGAAAGCTGTCGGGTTCGTAGAGGTAACTGCGGTGGCGCTCCGCATGGTGTTCGGCGATGAGTTTGTCGCCTTGCCAGAAAAACTCGGTGGTGATGCCATCGACGGTTTTGCTGATGCGCCGTCCAAATGGATCGTAGCGGTAGCTGGCGGTTTGGCCGTTGGGTTGGGTGATGCCGATCAGGCGGTGTTGGCAGTCGTAGCGGTATTCGGTGACGAGTTGCTGGCCTTTGCCACGCCGTTCGCGGATCAGATTGCCGAAGGCGTCGTAGTCGTAATGCCGGTCGCCCTGGATCATCAGGCGGTTGCCGGCGACGATGTCGGGGCCGGGGCGGTCTTGCATGAGCGGGGTGCCGGCGGGGGTGTGGCCGAAACGTTCCTGCAGGTCTTGGGAGTGGTCGGCGCGGGTCAGGCGGCCTAAGGGGTCGTAGTGGTAGCGGTGTTCGCCTTTGCGGGTGTCGTGGAGGCGGGTGAGGTTGCCGGTTTTGTCGTAGTCGTAGTGACGTTGGTAGAGGTGGTTTTCCTGCTGGGTGATGGTGTGGGCGTGCAGGCGCTGCTGATCGTCGTAGTGGTAATGGCTGAGGAGTTGGCCTTGTTGGCGTTGGTGTTCCTGGCCTGATTTGAATAGGTGCGATGTGAGTGTTTCCCCATTCAACTCAACAGTGGCGAGCTCGCCGCCTTTGTCGTGGTTGAAGCTGAGGCGGTTGTTGTCCGGCAGGCGCAGGTGTTTGAGTTGACCGCAGGCGTCATAGCCATAACGCAAGGTGCCCCAGCCCTGATGTTCGGCGGTGAGGCGGTTCTGGTGGTCGTACTCGTAGGCCAACGCCCAGTGGCCGTCGTTGACGCTGAGGAGATTGCCTTGGCGGTCGTAGGCGTAATCAACCTTGCTGCCGTCTGGCAGGGTTTTTCGTACGAGGCGGCCGGCATGGTCGCGCTCGTAGCGGGTCATCAGCTGACTGCCATCGTCGCCGTGTTCGGTTTTTTCCTGCAGGTTGCCGTTGAGGTCGTAGACGTAGGCGGTGCGCTGGCCGTCGAAGCCGACTTCCTGCTGGATCAGGCCGTTGGCGTGGTAGTCCAGGCGGTAGGTTTCGCCGACTTCGTTTTCGATTTCGGTCAGCATTAAGCGAGCGTTGTTGTAGCGGTAGTTGACCTGGGTGCCATCGGCGTTGATACGGCGGCTGATCAGGTGCAGGCCGTCGGCGTATTCGTAGCGGGTGACGTGGCCGAGTTCGTCGCGTTCGGCGGTGATTTTGCCGTAGGGGTTGTAGGTGTATTCGCGGGTTGCACCGCCGGGCATTACGACACGAACTAACCGGCTGACACTGTCCCATTGATATTGGGTCAGCGCGCCGTGTTCATCCTCGCGGGCAATTTGCCTGCCCAGATCGTCATAGCGATAACGCGTGATAGTACCGTTCGGCAGCTGCTCCTCAATGAGCTGGCCGCGCTCATTCCACACCAGGCGGTGACAGCCGCGATCCGGATACCAAACTCCAATCAACTGCCCGTACTTGTTGTAGCTGTAGTCGGTAACCTGACCATCGGGATCGGTCTTACGCGTTACGTCGCCCTGATCGTTACGCGCATACTTCCAAACCGCCTCACCCCGTCGCACCACCCGTACGAAGCCGTTGTCATGCTCGTAGGACGTCGGCTCATCGTCCCCCGGAAACACCGCCACCAAACGTCCGGCGTCGTCGTACTGATACGCCGTCACCGCCCCAAGCGGATCCTGCTCGACCGTCAGCCGACCTTTTTCATCGTAGGATTTGAAATGCTGAGCACCGTCCGGATCGACGCGCTGCACCAAGCGCGCCCGGTCGTCATGGACATACAGCTCCTGACTGCCATCGGCGTTGTGAACGACAACGCTGCCGTCGTCACCCCACACATACCGCGTGTCCATCTGCGAAAAACTGGCCCAGTGCCGCACGCATCGCGCCGCCTTGCCGGACCTTTCCCACTCCCAAAAGAAACTCGCCCCACCGGCCAGCCCACGCTCCAGAATGACGTGCTGCTCGTCGTAGCGATAAACCTCGCGCTCACCTACAGCATTGGTCGCACCAACCAGTCGGCCTGCGTCGTCATAGGCATAGGAAACGACGTTCTGCTCGGTGATCCAGGCATACTCTTCACGGCCTTCGGCCCGCTGAACCTGGTAATCCACCGCGACGATGCGACCCGCCTCATAACGCAAGCACAGCGAACGCCCCACGCCGTTATCCAGCCGCTCAATGCGCCCGGAAAAATCCCGGGAAATCCGCAGGCGGTTGTCATACGCATCGCTGATCGAGAACAGCACACCATCGCGAAAGTGATAAAACCGCGACGCCTGGGCCAGCACCAACTCGTCCGGCGAAGTCCCCAAGTAAATCGCCGCTTCAGCCAGGCTATTGGTAATCGCCGGCCGAGCAGCGCTAGGCAGCGGAAACTCAGTCGAGCGGTTTTCATGGTCGGTCCACACCACTGAGTCGCCTGAAGCCACCAGCCGCTGCGCCAGCGAATGACTCCAGCCAAACCCGAGCCCAACATCCAGTTCCACCGCACTGGTGCGATACAACCGCGTCCACTCAAACGGCAAGATTCCGTCTAAAACACCCTCGGTGAGGGTGAGCAGTTCCTCGCCGGTGACCATCGACACCGGGCAGCCATTAGTAACGGTTTTTTCCGAGGAGGCCGCCGCATCCCCGTTCGGGTTCTTCCCCGAAACAGGCGCATCGTCAACAGCCTCCTGCCGAACCAACACTGTCCGCTGCGACTTTTTACGAACCGCCGGCACCGCATTTGAAACGACGTTCTCGCCAGTTTTCAACGGCACAACCGGCACTGCCTTGATCGGCGTCGCGGTGCTACCCAGCAGCAATGGCTTAACCGCTTCGACATGCGGTTCCAAATCCGGCGCCACTATCTGCTTGGCCAGCAGCTCCAATAATTCCCGCGCCTGCGCGGACTTGATATGGCTCAGCACCTGGGGCCCCAGCCGCACCGCTACTCCCATCGCACCCAACGCACGAATCAACAGCAGATTGATCAGCACCTCACCGGTGATCTCTCCCCACAGTTCATTCATCTGGGGCGGCGGCAGCAGACGCATCCAACTGACCATCGCCGACAGGTAGATAAACAGCAGCGGCTCATCGCTGAGCAGCAGCAAGCCGTTGGCAATCTTGGCGCTACCGAGCTTGAGCAGTTCATCGAGTTCGGTCTGGGAGATGTATTGCAGCAACTTTTCGCTGTTGGGCTGGATGTCCGCCAGCAGGTCCCACAACTGCGTGACGTTGTCCCACAGGTTGAAGAGGGCTTTTCCAAGCCCACTGATAAACGCCACTTCCAGCGTCCGACGCTGATCAAGCGGCTTGGCATCGACGTAGTCTTTCCAGCGGTCTTGGAAGGTGCCGGTCCACGCTTCACGCAGGCGAACCTCCAACCCCACGGTGACTGACTGATAAGACGCATACAGCGCCTTGACGTGATCCCTGGAAACGTTGGGGTAGAAATGGATTCGGTACTGCTGGTTGCGATCACACTCGGTGATTTCGAGGACGCCGCTCGGGCCAATAGTCTTGTGGATCGGCTCGCCCAGCGGGCCACCGTTTGGATCGACGCGTTGCAGCACCACCGGCGTATTGCCGATGGGCACGAACCGCGTACTTTGAAACATATGCACCAGGGTCAAGGTGCCATTGGCCCGGCAAGTGGCGACGGTGCTGCTGGGAAAGATCGAGCGACTGAGCGGCGCGACTAGCGCCACCTCATCGCCGACCTTGAATACCTGTTCGACGTCCAGGGCCGAGAAGCTCCAAAAGCGCTCGGCCCAGTCGTCAAACGTATTCAGGCATTCACGAAAATCACGAAAGACGGCTTCAATATCGACCGTCGTTACGTCCATTGGAGTCAGGGCCAGCCGGCCAATGGCCGGGTTCAAGACACAGCCCCGTCGACAACCAGGGCCATAACGACAATAACCATCTGCAATCCCTCGCACTGTGTGATCAGGCGAGAGACTTTGGAGTGGTTTGTGAGGTAAAGAAGTCGGCGCTATTCGCCAGGACGGCTAGGAGGGTTCGCCAAAGCTTCGGGTAAATGGAGGGGCGGTCGTAGGAGCCGGATTACAGGTTGAGCAGTCCTACAGCTTCAACTGCCCAATCGCCTTGCTCAGTTCCCCCGCCAGTGTCGCCAGCTCATTGCTGGTCGTCGCCGAGTCCACAGTCTGCTGCACCGTGTTCTCGGTCACATCGCGAATACTCACCACCGCGCGGTTCATCTCTTCGGCCACATGGCTCTGTTGTTCGGCGGCGACGGCGATCTGGGTGTTGCTTTCACGCATTTGCGCTACGGCACCGGTGATTTCGGCAAGCGCGGCGCCGGCTTCCTGCGCTTGTTGCACGCAGTCGTCGGCCTTGAACGAGCTCTCCTGCATGAAGTCCACCGCATCGCGGGTGCCGGCTTGCAGTGCCGAGACCATGCGGGTGATTTCGTCGGTGGAGCTTTGCACGCGTTTGGCCAGGTTGCGAACTTCGTCGGCGACCACGGCAAAACCACGGCCCATTTCCCCCGCGCGGGCAGCTTCGATGGCCGCGTTGAGGGCGAGCAGGTTGGTCTGTTCGGCAATGCTGTGGATCACGCTGACCACGCTGTTGATCTTCTGGCTGTCTTCGGCGAGTTTCTGGATCATCTCGGCGGTCTGTTGCACGCCGCTGGACAGGCCGGCGATCGACTGCTGCACGCGGCTCACCACTTCCTTGCCGCTGCCGGCGAGGGTGTCGGCGGTCTGGGACAAGTCGCGGGTGGCGCCGGCGTGTTGCGCGATGTGGTGGACGGTGGCGGTCATCTCGTTGATGGCGGTCGCGGCCTGGTCGGTTTCGCTTTGTTGGCCGAGCATGCCGTGCTGCACTTCATTCATGCTGCTGGCCAGGCGTGCGGCCCCTTCGTCGAGTTGCCGGGCGGTGCGTGCCACGGTGTTGACCACGCGCTGGTAGCCGGCCTGCATGGCATTGAAGGCGCTGGCCATCTGGCCGACTTCATCCTTGCACGCCAATGGCACGCGGGCCGACAGGTCGCCGGTTTTCTCCACATGCAGCATCACGTCCTTGAGGGTGTTGAGCTGGCTGAGCAGAAAGCGGATCAGCAATTGCGAAGCGCCGAGCATCGCCAGCATCAGGATCAGGACCGCCACAGCGTAGTGAGTGAAACGGTCGCTGAACACTTGGCTCAAGCTTGGCGCATAGGCGAGGACGGCGAGTTGCTGGCCGTCAGGGCGGGCGATCACTTCGGCACCCAACAACGGGTTGTCGCCAAACACGGGCATGTGATTGAGCTCAACCCAGCCGCTGGCGTCGCTCAGGGCTGACAGATCCTGAGCGGCCAGTTGTGGGACTTGGCCGCGCGCAAACGTCAGCCACTGGTCGCCCTTGGGCAATGCCTTGTCGGCTGGCCAGGCACCGAGCAATCGTGCCTGGGCCTGCGCCGAGGCTTGGGACGCTACGCTGCGCGCTTGCTGTTCGAGCTGTACGGCGTACAGCACCAACAGCAGGGTGGTAATAAAGGCGACCGCATTGACGGCCCAGAATTTGTACTTCAGTGAGATGTTGCTAAGCCAGGCACCCATGGAAGGTTTTCTCTGATAGCGGAAACAGCATTGGCAAGGTGCCATTATTGTGCCGCTACTCAGAAAAACGGTTTTGACATGGGTCAATGCGCCGCATCATCCACGGGCGGTAGCCCGAAAAACGCGCGTGCGCAGGCCGTGCTATGCCGGGCCAGGTCTTCCACGCTTTCGTTACGGTGCAGGGCGACTTCGCGCAGTACCTGCGGCAAGTAGGCAGGCTCGTTGCGACCGTTTTTCGGTTTGGGGCGCAGGGTACGCGGCAGCAAGTAGGGTGCGTCGCTTTCCAGCATCAGACGGCCGCGGGGGATTTCCCTGACCAGCGGGTGCAGGTGTGTCCCACGGCGCTCGTCGCAGATCCAGCCGGTGATGCCAATGTGCAAGTCGAGGTCGAGGTAGCTGAACAGCGCCTGCTGTTCGCCGGTGAAGCAATGCACCACGGCGGCGGTGAGGTGGTCACGGTAGTCTTTGAGGATCTCCAGCAGGCGTTGGTTGGCGTCACGCTCATGGAGAAACACCGGCCGTTTCAGTTTCACGGCAAGAGCCAGGTGTTCCTCCAGGACTTTTTCCTGCTGTGGGCGCGGAGAGAAATCCCGATTGAAATCCAAGCCGCATTCGCCCACGGCCCGCACGCGAGGTTGGCCGAGCAAACCGCGCAAACGCTGAGCGCTGTCAGCGTTCCAGTCGCTGGCGGAATGAGGGTGGATGCCGGCGGTGCTGAACAGGCGTTGGCCGCTTTCATCGAGTCTTACGCACAGTTCCAAGGCCTGTTCGCTGCCGTCGACGCTGGTGCCGGTGAGCACCAATTGTTGCACGCCGGCGGCATAGGCACGGTCGAGTACGGCCTGGTGCTTGTCGTCGAAACTGGGGTTAGTCAGGTTGACGCCGATATCAATGAGTTGCATGGTGCTATCTCCGCCTTCGGCCGGAAAGCATATCAGAGCTGTAGATTTATAAGAAAAACCAAGAACTACAATGAGTTATAGCTGTCTTTGAACGACGCAAGCGACATCGTGGTGGGCTCGACGTCTCGCCCTGTGCCGCCGTTGCGCGCAAAGCCCGCGCTTAAAGCGCTCTGTTTCTGACTCCAACCGCCTCGTTTTTAGCGAGGGCGTTGGCCAGTATTCTTTCCGGAGAGCGGATGATCCGACCCTCGGCGTTGCTGATGTTATGCCTGACGTTACTGCTGCCCATGGCGGCGGTCGCGCGTCTGGATGGCCCGCTGGAAGTGACCAAGCCCGGCAAAGTGCGTGACCTGGCGCAGATTCGCGCCAGTCGTACCCTGCGCGTGCTGGTCAACCAGAGCCGTAACAGCTCCGGCGAGGTGCAGGGCCAGGCCATCGGTGTCGAGTACCATCGCCTGCGCGCCTTCGAGCAATACCTCAATGGACATGCCCGGGACGGCCAGGAAATCAACCTCAAGATCATTCCCAAGGCCAAGGACCAACTGCTCGGCGCCCTGGCGCGTGGCGAAGGTGACCTGGTGGCGCCTGGTGAACTGATTGATGTAAAAGCCACGCACAAGATCAGCGCCAGTGACCCTATCGCCAGCGACGTAGCGTTGTGGCTGGTGGGGGTGAAGGGCGAGCGGCGGTTCACCCAGCTGGAGCAGCTGTCCGGGCGCACTCTGGCACTGACCACCGGCAGCGTGGCGGCGGATGCCATCAGTCAGGTTAACCAGAAGCTGGCCCTGCACAAGCGGCCACCGATCAAAGTGGAATGGGTCGATCCGAGCTTGGCTGTGGAGGATGTGCTGGAGATGGTCCAAGCCGGCATTTTCCACCTGACCATTGTCGAAAAGCCGATTGCCGAACGCTGGGCGAAGATCCTGCCAAAGTTGCGTTTCGACAAGCAGGTGGCAATCAGCGAGCCGGGTAATGAGTACTGGTTTGTGGGCCAGGACGCCTCGATGCTGCGCGCCAGTATTGATCGATTTCTCAAGACCTATCGAACCCCGTCCGACCAGGACGTGGCGTTTCAGCGTATTTATCGACGCCTTTATCAGGTACGTAACCCGTTGGCGCGTGCTGACCGCAAGCGCTTGGAAAAACTGCGCCCGGTCTTGCAAAAGCACGCCCGCGAGCAGGGCATGGATTGGCTGAACCTCGCGGCACTGGCCTTCAAGGAATCGGCCTTCGACCCAGGCGCGCGCAACAGCGGCGGCCCTACCGGCCTGATGCAGATCACCCCCGCGGCGGCGCAGCGGGTGGGCGTCAACAATATCGAAAGCCTCGACAGCAACGTCCAGGCGGGCGCGCGTTACCTCGCCTTGATCCGCCGCAAGTTTTTCGCCAGCCCCAAGCTCAACGAGCGCGAGCGCATGGCCTTTGTGCTGGCGGCCTACAACATGGGGCCGGAGCGAGTGCAGGGGATGCGCACCGAAGCCAAGCGGCGGGGGCTGAACCCCAACCAGTGGTTCTTCCAGGTTGAACGCATTGCCATGGAGCAAGTGGGGATGAGCGGTGTCAGCTATGTTAATAGCGTCAACAAATACTACTTGGCGTTTGATCGGGAACGGGAGTCTCTGGAGCCGGCGGCATCTAAAATCGCATCGCGGAAATAATCGGTTTTATCGATGTTAATAAGGCATTTTTTGCGCTTTTATCATTCCATTAACTGATTAATATAGCGGCCAACCCCCTACTTCAAAAGGATCCGCACCATGAGCCCATTGATCAAGAACATCCTGTCCACCCGCGCCGGCTACGGCTTGACTGCCCTGCGCATCGTTGTCGGTATCATTTTCGCTGCCCACGGTTCACAAAAGCTCTTCGGCTGGTTTGGGGGCTACGGCCTCGCGGGTACGGCGCAGTGGATGGAAAGCATCGGCCTGGCACCGGGTACCCTGATGGCGCTGCTGTCGGGCGGCACCGAATTCTTTGCCGGCCTGGCGCTGATCATTGGCTTGCTGGTACGCCCGGCGGCATTGGGCTTGACCATCCTGACGCTGGTGGCGATCTTCTCGGTGCACATCCACAATGGCTTGTTCATGGCCAACAACGGTTATGAGTTCGCGTTAGCGTTGCTGGGCGGTTCCCTGGCGGTGTTGCTGGAAGGCGCCGGCAAACTGTCTGCGGACCGCGCCATCGCCAACTGACAGCGGCATGAAATACTGAAAGGGCCCCACCATTGCGTGGGGCCTTTTCGTTGCTCGGGATTCTTGACACCGGCCCACCGGCTTCTCTAGGATGCTGCTCATGCGCCGATTTAAACAGCTAATTGCGGGGCGCCACCGGGACTCCATTCAGCCCGACAGAAGCCTGGTCTCCCTTGCCGAGACGGCTTCGAAATACCGCTAAAGCGCTGGTTCGGTGTTGCCTCTCACCTGCCCGCAGACTTTTGAGGCAGAGACACGACACGATGAATGCAATACGCCCTCTGATACGCCTGGCCCCGATCACCGCGGACCTCACTCAACGCAATCCGAAAATTCTCCTGGGCGGCAAGCACCAGCCGACGCTGTTGCGTTACCTGGACGGCTGGCCGCGTCGCACCGGGCGACCTTCGGCCTTCCTGATTCAGTTTGTAGAAGATGGCGATTCCCTTGCGCGCTTTGCCAACAACAGCTTTGACCTCGCGGTTATCCAGGCTCCGAATGCCCGTGATGCAGGCGAGGTCATCCACCACCTGACACGTATTGCGCGGCAAGGGCTGATTGCGCGCCGCTGAGCCCTCAGTAAAACGCGGCGGGCGGCACCGGTCGACAACGATGACGCCACCGAAATAGCGCCCAGGCAATCACGCAGAGCAGTGCCGGCAATGGGACTATCATCAGCAACGTCACGGCCAGCTCAAGGCGATGAACCGGCGCGTAGGCTTCGACCCTCAAGGCGTGCAATTCTATCGGTAAGCGCAGGCGTTCCTTGTTCAGCACTTGCAACTGGGTACTGGTATCCACCCCTTCGGAGCCCAGAACGGTATGCGTGGGGTTCAAGCGCTGCCATTCCTTTTCGGTCTGCGCCAACTGGCGTTCCAGATCGCCAGCCTGGTCTTGATAGGTTGTCGCGGCCACCTCGCGCATGTTTCTGAGCACGTGTAACGAGTAGTTCGTGGCTGCACGCGGCCGAATATTGGCGAGCGCATCGGGAGCGGCCAGGTTATCCAATGTGTTCAATACAAACAGGCTGTTGCTGTGGTGCGTCGAACTGCCGGGTCTTTCGCTGAGCAAATCCGTGTCGGCGACCACCACCACATGAATCTGCTCAGCCTTCTGCAGTGGCGGCTGCTGCCCATCGACGCCGTCGGGGAATGCCGAATACGCTGCCCCTTCAATGCGCGCCGCGATCACATAGCGTTCACCGCGCTTGGACGTTGCGGGAGGCGGCGTGCCTGGATCTGCCAGCGTGGCGTATGCCGAACTGCGCAGCAGCGGTGTGAAAGTGTTCCGGCTTTTTTCCAGGGGGAAGAGGGCGCCGCTGTTCGATACGGTCACGGACCCCAGCTTCCAAGTGCTGAGATCGTTTGTATTCATGGCCTGCCGCCCCAGGGTCAGCCGGGTGGGACGATGCTGCGGGGAGCCATAGGCACTATCGACCAGTACCTTACCGCTGGGCATCTGGACGCCCCAGCCGGCAAGCAGTCCGTCCAATGCCGAGACAGTGGGTGTTGCCTGCGTGTCTGCAGCATCCTCGGGGTCGATGAACATCATCAGCTTGCCTCCGCCCAGCACAAACTGATCAATCGCATACAGGGCCCGTTCGGGTAGCCTGCGTGGGTGGATGAGCATCAGGGTTTTGATGTGCGCCGGGACATCGAGAATGTTCGGCTCCAATGCCGTGAGGTCGAAGTGCCTGCGCAATTCCTGCAGCAGTGGCTCCATGGTCGCTTGTGTCGGCAGCCCGGACAGCAGGCCGATCTCGGCGGGAGCGGGTTGGAGCAAGCGGGTAATCAGATGGCTGATTTCATATTCAAGCAGCGGTTCCCTGTCGTGACTGAATGACGCTATACGTTGCGCCACCTGGCCGTCCCGGGTGCCGATAAGGCCGAAGAATCCCGGTTTGTCGTCAAGGCCGTACAGGCCAGCTTTGTAGGACTCTTCTGAAAACGCGGCCGGGTTGATCGTGTGCAGCGTGATCCTGCCGTTGGCCGTTTGCTCGAATGCCTTCAGTTTTTCTTCAACATCCTTGCCGTAATCCTTCAGTGAATGACTATTGAATGTCGGTTTTTTTGAGTTGAAATAATATAAAGCCAGCGGACTCTCCAGTGGGGCGAGCAACTTTAGTACTGCGGGCGATAAGGTATTGATTTTTTCTTGCGAGACGTCCCAGCGCAGATCGGGAAGTTTGACCGCCCATACCAGGTTGAATGCCAGGAACACTAACAGGATGACACTTAATGTCATGGCGGCGCGCAGGGCGTATCGCATTGTAAATGTTCCTTCTCAGCTGTTTTTATAGTTGAGGACAACAGTGGTCGCGGCCAGGAAGGCAGCCATCGTACTGATGAAATACAGGCTCTCCCTCAGGGTGATCACGCCGTGGTCGATGATGCCGAAGCGCAGGAGTGGATTGAGGGTTATCAAGTTCTCGATGACCCAGCCTGGTACCTGGTGTTCGAGCGTATCAAGTATGGAGGGTAATCCGTTGGCCATTATCAGCAGGCTCGCGGTCATGATGAAAATGACGAGTCGCTGACGGCTCAGCGCACACATGAAGCCCCCCACGGAGAGATAACTGCCGGCTAACAACCAACTACTCAGAAGTTGTGAGGCGATCAGTGTGTTATCTGCGGTGCCGAGCACATTGGCCGCCACCACATTGGGAAACGTCAGCAAGAGCGCCAGCGCGGTTACGACCCAGGCGGCCAGAAATTTTCCGAATACCAGTTCCATCGGGGTAATGGGCAACGTTTTCATGAAGTCGCCGAAACCGCTCTGGTGCTCGTGGGCCCAGAGTTGGGTGGAGAGGGCTGGAACCAGTATCAGATATAGCCACGGGTGCCAGTCAAAGAACGCCCATAAGTCACTGCTGTTTCGTTCCAGCCACTGACTCGCATGCAGCCCCAACGCGGCGGACAATACCAGGAAAGCGGCAATGCTCAGGTAAGTGGCGGGTGCGGATAAATAGGTGGCGAGTTGGCGTTTGAAAACCGGGTAAAGCAGCTTCAATGTGGCGCCTCTTGGCTCAGATGATGGACGACATCGCTCAGGCGACCTGGCTCCAGATGCAATGAGTTTATTGGCCATCGCCGGTTGGCAACCAACGCGCTGATGGCGGGGTAAATGTTGTGCCCTGGCATCGCCAGAACGGTCACTGTGCCGGCGCCATAGCGGTTCTCTTCAATACCGGCGACACCGGGCAGTACGGCGAGGGCCAGCAGATCCAGGGCAGTTTCCGATGCCAGCGTGACGGCCTGGAAGTGCCGGGAACTGCGCTGCAGTTCGAGTATTGGTGCATCCGCCAGCAGGCGCCCCTCGCCAATGACCAAGGCGCGTGTGCACACCCCTGCCAGCGCGTCGCAATCACGAGCGGCGATGAGGACGGTCATCTCTTGGCTCAATGACTTGACCAGTGTCCTGATTTTGCCTTGTTGATGCGGCGCGAGCCCTTCTCCGGGTTCGTCCAGCAGCAGGATGCTGGGGGTATGCAGGATGGCCTGGGCAAGGGCGACATTACGCCTGAGGCTCAGGGGGAGTGCTTGGATCGGATGATCGAGCACCGGCCACAGGTCCAGCCGGATCGCGGCGTTTTCCACCCGGCTGTGTTTCTCCGCGCCATGGAAACCACGCAGGGCAGCGATAAAGTTGAGCAGGCTCCTGACGGACATCGTGGGATGGTCGATGCCGGATTCGGGTTGATAACCTAAAGCCCTGCTGGCTTGCAGGCGGTGGGTTTGAGTATCGAAGCCGAGGATCTTCACCTGCCCGCAAGAAGGCCGTAGCGAACCGGCGATCATCTTGAGCAGGGTGGATTTGCCGGCCCCCTCGAGGCCGAGTATTGCGATGCATTCCTGCGACTGCGCAGAAAACGAGAAATTGTTGATGACGCTTTTTTTACCCAGGTATTTAGTCAGATTACTGATCTCGATCATTAGGATTTTCTGCTGGGTTAGTATCAAAAGATAAATGAAGAGCTTGTGCCTTCTTAGGGCAGCCTTGGGCACGGGCTTAAAAAAGTGTACGAGGCTTGGAAAGTTTTTAAAACGTAAAAGTCTATTAATGGGATAAGTCCTACGGTCAGTTTTGTGGCTCGCTGAAACAATTGCAGGGTGATGAGTGTTTGTTAATGGTCAGGTTTTATCTGACGTTTAAATAAAGTTTACTTATCGTTATGAGGCCTGATGACCATGATGCTATTACGTACCCTTGTTCTCGAACGCTCCGGGGAGGATGCTCCGGTCAACGGCGCGCTGCTCTGTGGCTTTGCCGTGCCTCAGATTGCCTCTAACTTTCTTGTCTACAGTCTTGATGAAGAAGCCGAACCTGGTAGTTCCAGAGTGTATGTCGCGGCATTGCAAAAAAAACTTGAGCGTTACTTCTTGAGTGGCGTTGAGTCGCAGGAGGACTTGCAAGTCGCCATGCGAGTGTTCAAACAGATATTAATGTTGGCCGCTTCCGGTGCCAAATCCGCCAGTGTCAGCGATAGCCAGGTTCCTTATCACTTTGTCGATTTGAAAGGCTGTAAATTACCTCCCGCCAGGCCCGCCGATCATCATTCCATGATCATTAAGAAAGTGTTGGTGATGAAGGTCATTACCCTGGGAACTTCCGCGCCCGCGTCCACCGCCATTGAAAGCGCCGGGTTGATTGTCCCGTCCATTCGCTTTTCTTCGCGGATGATCTCAGCACCCAAGGTTAAAAACTTACCTGAGGCGAGCCAGCCCGCGTTACTGGAACAGGCGGTCGAGCCTCAGTTCCAGCCACCGGCATCCGTGGCCGTGTCGGCGGAGCCGTCTGTTCCCGTCGCATTCGAGGAGCGACCGGTGTCGCGCGTGCAGACCGAGCAGGACGCTTTTTTTGAGGTGGACAGTACCTTGACCAACCTGGCGCGTGTTTCCCAGGAGCTGGCGCAACAAAAACTGGCGGCGCTCAAGCAAGAGGAGGCGCTTGAACTGTGGCGTAACCAGTTGCAGCAGAACCAGACCGAACTTGACCAGAAACGTCAGGAGCTGGTTGATCGAACTCGGGAAAAGGAAGCCGTCCTGCAATTGCGAGCCCAGGTACTTGAGGGACGTGAAGCCCAGGTGGAAAACGCTTCGGTCGCGCAGCAACTCGAGCAGCAGCGCATGGATGAGCGCGCTCGCGCCCTTGATGCACGAGAGGCAGAGGTTCAGCGCCAGGCACAGTTGGCTCACCGCAGAGAAGAGAAGTTGGCGGCCTTGCTGACGCATTTTTCGGGCCTGCGGCAGAACGTGCAGGCAATGTTCAGTGAACTGGATCAGGCCTTGGAAAGCCTGGCCGAGCCTGAACAGGCTGAGCCCAGCCAGGATCCTTGGACGACTCCGGTTTGACGCAATGTGTCCGCTGGTCTGGCTACTTTGCCGCGTTCATTTATCATCACCGTCTGTTCGTCGACGCGGGGTTGTGATGCCGCGGCGTATTGGGATCAATGGACATTTCGTGGGGATGTACGCGTTTGAGTACCAAGCTGATTACCAAAGAAGGTCATGAGGCGCTTAAAAAAGAACTGGACTACCTGTGGCGAGAAAAACGTCCGGATACCACGCGCAAGGTGACGTGGGCCGCCTCCCTGGGGGATCGCAGCGAAAACGCCGACTACCAGTACAACAAGAAGTTGCTGCGCGAGATCGACCGGCGGGTGCGTTATTTGCGCAAGCGCCTGGAAGACATGCGCGTGGTGGAATACATGCCGGAGCAGGAAGGGAAGGTTTTTTTCGGCGCCTGGGTCGCTATTGAAAACGAGCAGGGCGAGACCAAGCGTTTTCGCATTGTCGGTTATGACGAGATTTATGAGCGTATGGACTATATCTCCATCGACTCACCGATGGCCCGTGCCCTGCTGCGCAAGGAGGTCGACGACGAGGCCATTGTGCAGACCCCGAGTGGCGAGGTGTGCTGGTGGATCACGGCCATCGAGTATCAGAAGTAGGCAGCTGGCCCGCATTCATTGAAGAATGCGGGCCAGCGTGTTTTCAGCCTTCGCGCAGTACGGTCAGCGGGCTGGCATTCAGTGCGCGACGCGTTCCGAATACTCCCGCACCACCGATCAATAGGGCGCCAATCACCGGCAGCAGCAGTAGCCATGGGTGCGGGTGCCAGGCCAGATCGAAGGCATAGCGGTACAACACCCCTGTCACCAGCTCAGTGCCGAGGGCCGCGAGCAAGCCACTCACCGCGCCGAGCAAACCGAACTCGATGCGTCGGGCCTTGACCAACAATTTGCGTTCCGCCCCCAGCGCGCGCAGCAAGGCGCCTTGGCGGATGCGCTCGTCCAGGGTGGCCTGCAGGCCGGAGAACAACACGGCCATCCCCGCCGCCAGCACGAACAACAGCACATATTCCACCGCGAGGGTCACTTGGGCGAGGATGCTGCGCAACTGCTCCAGCAGCGCCTCGACCTGCAGGATCGTGACTGCCGGGAACGCTCGCGACAGATCGACGATCTGTTGATCATGCCCAGGCGCCAGGTAGAAGCTGGTGAGGTAGGTAGCCGGCAGGTCCTTCAAGGTGCCCGGCTGGAAAATCATGAAGAAGTTGGGTTGGAAGTTATCCCAGTTGATGGTGCGCAGGCTGGTGACCCGGGCCTCACGGTTTTCCCCGGCGATGGTGAACACCAGGTGATCGTTCAGCTTGAGCTTGAGGCTTTCCGCGACCTTGGCCTCTACCGAGACGCCAGGTATTTCATCGGTGGGTTGTTGCGACCACCACGCACCTGCACTCAGTGCGTTGCCCGGCGGCAGGTCGGCAGCCCAGGTCAGGCTCAAGTCGCGTTGTACCGCGCGGTCACCGCTGGAGTCCTTGCTGACAATCTCCTGTACCGGCTCGCCGTTGATGCTGATCAGCCGGCCCGGTACCACGGGGTACAACGGCGCGGACTGTGCCTGCACTTCCAGCAGGCGGGCGCCAAAGGCGTCTTTGTCGGCCGGCAGGATATTGAGGGCGAAGTAGTTGGGCGCATCCTTGGGCAACTGGTTTTGCCAGGTGTCGAGCAACTCGCCACGCAGCAGTGCGATCAAGCCCATGGACAACAGGATCAAGCCAAACGCCAGGGACTGGCCCGCCGCCGCCAAGGGATGACGCAGCAACTGGCCCAGGCCCAGGCGCCACGGCAGGGATGCCCGGGCCAACAGGCGTCGCAGGCTTTGCAATAGCAGCAGAAGCAGACCGCCCAGCACCAGCGCCGCCACGACACCGCCGCCGAGCAGGGCGAAGGTGAGCAGCAGGTCGAGACTCAGGCGCCACATGATCAGGCCCAGCGCAACGAGCGCCGCGCCATATACCATCCAGGTGCTGGAGGGAATCGGCAGCAGATCGCGGCGCAAGACTCGCAACGGTGGCACGCGCCCCAGTGCGGCCAGTGGCGGCAGGGCGAAGCCGGCGAGGGCGACCAGCCCGGTGCCGATTCCGGCAACGGCCGGTAACAGGCCGCCAGGGGGAACATCCGCCGGCAGCAGGTCATGCAGGAAATAGAACAGGCCAAATTGCGCCAGCCAGCCGAACAGGGCGCCGACCAGGCTGGCCAGCAGGCCCAGTACGCTCAATTGCAGGCTGAACAGCAACATGGCCTCGCGGCGCGACAACCCAAGGCAGCGCAACAGCGCACTGGCGTCGAAACGTCGGGTGGCGAAGCGGTTGGCCGACAAGGCCACGGCCACCCCGGCCAACAGCACAGCCACCAGGCTGGCCATGTTCAGGTAACGTTCGGCCTTGCCCAGGGCGCCACCGATCTGCTGGTTGCCGTCCCGCGAATCCTGCAGGCGCTGGTTGGCGGCGAGGCCCGGTTTGAGCAGGTCGCGGTAGGTCTGGAGTGCGGTGCTGTCTTGTGGCCCGCGCCACAGTTCGCGGTAACTGACGCGGCTGCCTGGCTGGACCACCCCGGTGGCGTCCAGGTCCGCCAGGTTGATCATCACCCTGGGCGTGAGGCTGTAGAAGTTGCCGGCGCGGTCCGGTTCGTAGGTCAGTATGCGGGCCAGGCGCAAGGTCTTCATGCCCACATCGATGCTGTCGCCAATCTTCAGGTCCAGCGCCGTCAGCAGTCGAGCCTCCACCCAGGCTTCACCGGGTTTGGGGCCGCCGCCCGGGGTTTCATCGCCAAAGGGCACGCCGGTACTTTTGAGTTCACCGCGCAGCGGGTATTGCTCGTTGACGGCCTTGATGCTCGAGAGCTGGATGCCATTATCGGTCGCAATGACGCTGGAAAACTCCACCACGCGTGCATGGTCCAGGCCCAGTTCGGTGCCGGACTTGATTTGCTCCGGGCGGGCAGGTGAGCTGCCTTCGAGCACCAGGTCGGCGCCCAGGAATTCGGTGGCGCGCAACAGCATGGCGCCGTTGAGGCGGGCACCGAAGTAGCCGATGGCGGTACTGGAGGCCACGGCTACCAGCAGGGCGAAGAACAGCACGCGCAATTCGCCGGCGCGGGCATCGCGCAGCAATTGGCGCATGGCAAGGCTGAACAGGCGCAACAGCGGCAAACGTGCCATCAAGGCTCCAGGGGCGCGACCATCAGGCCGGCTTCAAGGCGGATCAGGCGCCGGCAACGGTGGGCCAGGCGCTCGTCATGGGTGACCAGCACCAGCGTGGTGCCGCTTTCTTTATTGAGTTCGAACAGCAAGTCGCTGATGCGCTCGCCGGTGTGGCTGTCGAGGTTGCCGGTGGGTTCATCGGCAAACAGCACGTCCGGCTCGGCAGCGAATGCCCGGGCAATTGCGACCCGTTGCTGCTCGCCTCCGGAAAGCTGGCGCGGTGAGTGGGTCAGGCGTTGCCCCAGGCCCACGCGCTCGAGCAAGTGCCTGGCGCGTTCGCGGGCGTCCCGACGGCCGTCCAGCTCCAGCGGCAGCATCACGTTCTCCAGCGCATTGAGGCTGTCGAGCAGTTGGAACGACTGGAACACGAAGCCCACATGCTCGGCGCGGATGCGGGCGCGCTGGTCTTCGTCGAGACTGCTCAGGGCCTGCCCGGCAAGGGTGACTTCACCGCTGCTGGGCAGGTCGAGGCCGGCCAGCAGGCCGAGGAGGGTGGATTTGCCGGAACCCGAACTGCCGACGATAGCCAGGCTATCGCCCTTGTTCAGTTCCAGGTTCAGTTCGTGCAGGATAGTCAGTTCACCTTCCGCGCTGGGAACCACTTTGCTAAGGTTTCGCGCGGTGAGAATGCTTGCGCCCATGGAGAATCCGATGCGAATGTGGTTTTTGAGTGCTGGCCTGGCCTTGATGTGCATGGCCCAGAACGCAGCGGCGGGTACAGTCCTGATCGTTGGCGATAGTATCAGTGCCGGTTTCGGCCTGGATACCCGCAAGGGGTGGGTTGCACTGCTGGAGCAACGGCTCAAGACAGAAGGTTTCGACGATAAAGTGGTCAACGCTTCCATCAGCGGCGACACCAGTGCTGGAGGCCTCGCGCGGCTGCCGGCGGCGCTTGCAGAGCATAAGCCGGAAGTGGTGATCATCGAGTTGGGAGGCAATGACGGCCTGCGCGGCCAGCCGCCTGCGCAATTGCAACAAAATCTTGCTTCGATGATCCAGAAATCCCAGGACAGCGGCGCCAAGGTGCTGCTGCTGGGCATGCAGATTCCGCCCAATTATGGGAAGCGTTATGTCGACGCGTTCGCCAAGGTGTTCGGCGACGTGGCTCAGGAGAAAAAGGTGCCGCTGGTGCCGTTTTTCCTCGAAGGCATCGGTGGCCATCCCGAGTTGATGCAGGCCGATGGTCTGCATCCGGCGGTCGCTGCCCAGGACCGATTGCTGGAAAATGTCTGGCCGGCGCTGAAACCTCTGCTATGACGCTTTTCTACCGGCAGGCTTTCGGCTAAGGTGGCGCCCCCCCGATCTGGAGCCCCCGATGTCGCGTCCTGCCTGGTCCCTGTTTAACTACCAACTGATCGAGCCGGACGAGCAGCTGGATCTGTTCGCCTGCCAGGAAGTGCGGGTGCATCTGGTGACGCGTCAATTGGAACTGGGCGGCTCCATCGATCGGACGCTGTGCGGCACGTTATTGCCGGCGCAGCCACGCTGGTCGCTGGTCGATCGGTCGATCTTCCAGGACCAGCGCCTGTGCCCCTTGTGCCGGGCGATCCTTGAGTCCCAGAAGCGCGGCACTCCGCCGATCTGGCCGGAGCTGCGTTTTGAGCTTTAGAAGCAGCTGCAAGCTGCAAGCTATAAGTTGTAAGCTAGCGCCTGAAAGCTTGCGGCTTTCGGCTCGCTTTTAACCTACCCGTCGTTCTGCGAAGGATTTTCCGGATGTTGTCGCGCCTTTCCGTCGTCACCTGCTGCCTGTCTCTCGCCGCCCTCTGTGCGATTGCGCCTGCTTCAGCCTTGCAATTGCCCCTGCCTCCACCGGGTGAAGACATCGTCGGCCAGGTCCAGGTGATCAAGGCCAAGTACGAAGACACCTTTGCCGACCTGGGCACCACTTACGACCTGGGCTATTCGGAGATGGTCGCGGCCAACCCGGGTGTCGATGCCTGGTTGCCGGGTGCGGGTACCGAGATCGTGCTGCCGACGCGATTCATCCTGCCGCCCGGCCCCCGCGAAGGCATTGTGATCAACCTGGCCGAGTACCGGCTCTATTACTTCCCCAAGGGGCAGAACGTGGTCTACACCTTCCCGTTGGGGATTGGTCGTGAAGGCTGGGGCTCGCCGATTGCCCACACCAGCATCATCGCCAAGACCCCCAACCCGACCTGGACGCCGCCCGCCTCGATCAAGGCCGAACACGCGGCCAATGGCGACCCGCTGCCCAACGTCGTCCCTGCCGGCCCGGACAACCCGCTGGGGCCGTTCAAGTTCACCTTGGGCACGCCGGGTTACCTGATCCATGGTTCCAATATGAAGTTCGGTATTGGCACACGGACCAGCCATGGCTGCTTCCGCATGTTCAACAACAATGTGTTGGAAATGGCCGGCATGGTGCCGGTGGGCACGTCTGTACGCATCATCAACGATGCCTACAAGTTTGGCAGCAGTGGTGGCAAGGTCTACCTGGAAGCGCACACGCCACTCAATGACGATGGCACGCCGTCGGTGGTCGACAAGCACACTGCGGTGATCAACGCGTTGCTCAAGCGTGAAGACCTGGCGACTAATCTGCGGGTCAACTGGGACCAGGTGCGTGACGTGGTGGCGGCAGAAGATGGCTTGCCCACCGAAATCGGGGAGCCCGGCGCAGCGCCGATAGCCTCCAGCGCACCGATAGACCTGCAGCAGTAAGCCTGCTCGATCAAACGCCCGCCATGGCCTTGCGCCGCGGCGGGCTTTTTATTGCCTGGGATTCAGTGTCGAATCCCAGGCAATAAAAAGCCGATCCAAAAATGGATCGGCCTGATAACAACCCCGAGGGGTTATTACTTGCGGCTAGCTTTTTCAAGCATACGCAGGGCGCGCTCGTTAGCTTCGTCAGCAGTCTGTTGTGCTTTTTGAGCAGCAGCCAGAGCTTCATCAGCTTTACGGTAGGCTTCGTCTGCACGGGCCTGGGAGCGAGCTGCTGCGTCTTCAGTTGCAGTCAGACGAGCTTCGGTTTCTTTGGAGACGCTGCTGCAACCGGTAGCCAGAACTGCGGCCAGAGCCAGAGCAGAGAATTTCAGAACGTTGTTCATCGTGTTCCCCTTCAAGGACTTTCTATTAAATGACTACTTTCTCAGAGTGAGCTAATAGCCGGCGTACATACTACCCATTACTTGTAGTAAGTAAACTGACGTAGCGCAAGAAGCAAAAAAAATTCTCACCGTGAATCTATTTTGGCTAACCTTTCGAAGGTTTGTATAAAAACTATCCAGTTTTTTGCTGTCGGGCAAGGATTGGATCCAGCCTGAAAAGGCCGGCCCGCATGTGTTAAGCCTTGTGATCAGATGAAAATTTATATATCCACGCTGACACTTTCATTAGACGTTGCGTTGCGGGGGGCGGCATCTTTTGCGCATGTAGAGGTGACTTTAAGGGCGTCTGTTCGTCTCAAGCTTCAACTGCCGGCAATGTTCAGGCTTTCGATCCGCGACTGGTCGAGGCCCTTTCTATATCTACCAGCGGCAAGGAATGACGAGTGCGCCTTGAGCAATTGCAGGATTGGTGCCTACTATTCCCTACGTGCTGGTTGTGAGCGCTCAGGGTTTTCTCGTTGTCGAAACCGGCACGGGGTGGCGTAGATGTTCCTTCGCCGGAAAAACATCGGTAAGGTAGGGGTCATAAACCAAGACCCGCGAGGAGTAGTGATGAGCGAGGCGTTGTCCATCCACCATGACCAGGCTGGTCATCAGTTCGAGACCAGTGTGGACGGTCATCGTGCCTATCTGACCTATATGGACCTTGGCAAGCAGACCCTGGACATCTATCGGACCTTTGTGCCCAACGCATTGCGGGGCCGTGGCATCGCGGCGGCGTTGACCAAAGAGGCCTTGAAGTTCGCTGAAGAGGCTGGCTATACGGTGATCCCGTCGTGCTCCTATGTCGAACGCTACATGGAGCGCCATGCCGCGAAGCTGTAGACATCACCAACCGCATAAAAAAACGCCGGGCTCAGCCCGGCGTTTTTGTGTGTGCGCCATTCAGTTGCGCGCGCGGCTCAGGTGCGTTTGCGTTTGGGCAATACGTCCTTGAGCTTGGCGTGCATGCTGCGCAGGGTGTTTTCGGTGGCGGCCCAATCGATGCAGGCATCGGTGATCGACACGCCGTACTGCAAGTCGGCCAGGTCCTTGGGAATCGCCTGGCAACCCCAGTTCAGGTGGCTCTCGACCATCAGGCCAATGATCGACTGGTTACCTTCAAGAATCTGGTTGGCGACGTTTTCCATCACCAACGGCTGCAGGGCCGGGTCCTTGTTGGAGTTGGCGTGGCTGCAGTCGACCATGATGTTCGGTTTGATCTTGGCCTTGTTCAGCGCCTGCTCGCACAACGCAACGCTGACCGAGTCATAGTTGGGCTTGCCGTTACCGCCGCGCAGCACCACGTGACCGTAGGCGTTGCCCTTGGTGGTGACGATGGAGACGCCGCCTTCCTGGTTGATACCCAGGAAGCGATGGGGGCTGGAAACCGATTGCAGCGCGTTGATCGCCACGGTCAGGCCGCCGTCGGTACCGTTCTTGAAGCCCACGGCAGAAGACAGGCCGGAGGCCATTTCGCGGTGGGTCTGGGATTCGGTGGTGCGCGCGCCGATGGCTGACCAGCTGATCAGGTCCTGCAGGTACTGCGGAGAGATCGGGTCCAGTGCTTCGGTGGCGGTGGGCAGGCCCATTTCGGCCAGGTCCAGCAGCAACTTACGACCGATGTGCAGACCGTCCTGGATCTTGAACGAGTCGTCCAGGTACGGGTCGTTGATCAAGCCCTTCCAGCCGACGGTGGTACGCGGTTTTTCGAAGTAGACGCGCATCACCAGGTACAAGGTGTCGGACACTTCCGCGGCCAGCGCCTTGAGGCGTTCGGCGTATTCGTGGGCGGCCTTGAGGTCGTGGATCGAGCAGGGCCCGATGACGACGAAGAGGCGGTGGTCGGTACCGTCGAGAATGTCACGGATGACTTCGCGGCCCTTGGTGACGGTCTGCAGGGCAGCGTCGCTCAGGGGGATTTCGCGCTTGAGCTGATCAGGTGTGATCAGCGTCTCGTTGGATTCGACGTTCAGGTCATTGATCGGTAAATCAGCCATCGTGTTACTCGTCAGGGTCACGGGTGCCGGCCGCCAGCCATCCCCGTGCGGCGGAGCACAGCATGATTTGGATGCAGGGGGGAGGAACCTTAGCGCGTAACACGGGCCCGCGACAATGGGCAAAACCCGCTTTAATCCCGCCCTGGCCGCACAAATGCCTCATGGGAGAACTCGCCGGCATGGCGCGATACCCATTCCCGGGCCAGGGCTTCGAGTTGCTGCGCAGTGGGTTCGGCATCTTCGTGCTGGCGGCAGTAGCGCTGTATCCGGCATGCTTGTTCGCCCATTCGCGCAGCGAACAATGCATGCTCATCGGTGAACGAGATGCCAATGCGATAGCCATCCTGCACCTTGCGACACCATGCCACATAGCCCGGATAACGGGCACTGGCACCCAGGGACGGGATGTGCAGATCAACGGCGGCGCCTTGGCGCCAGGCACGTGGCCAATTGCAGGCGACGCCGCCCAGGCCGATAGTGTGCAGGCGTTGGCGAGGAATGGCAGGCGCGGGACGTTGGATTAACAGGGCAGCGACATCATCAGGGTGAGGTAAAAAACGATCCATGTACACGGACTCCGAACACCGTCCTGTTGACGGCGGTGGCAGCACTATAGTGAAGGAGCGGGAATTGACCGACCTGGATATTGACCAGCAATTGCTGGGATTACCAGGGATTTCGCTCGTGATATTCACCAGCCAAGGCTGCTCCAGTTGCCGTTGGGCGCGCCAGCAACTGCCGGGCTGGCGCTTGCCGGTGGACCAAGTGTGCTGGGTGGATGCCGGGCACAATGGCGGCGCAGTCGAGCGCTACCAGATCTTTCATTTGCCGGCGCTGTTCGTGGTGTGCGAGGGTCAATTCCTCGGGCAACTACACACACGGCTTACGCCTTGCGACGTTGCCAGCGCCGTGAATCAAGCGCTCACCCGCGTCCCTGAGGAGTTGCCATGACCACACAATCGCCCCGCATCGGCATTATCGGCACCGGTGCCATCGGTGGTTTCTACGGTGTGATGCTGGCCCGCGCCGGGTTCGATGTGCACTTTTTGCTGCGCAGTGAATACGCGGCCGTCAGTGAGCACGGCTTGCAGGTCGACAGTACGCTGCATGGTCACCTGCATCTGCACCCGGTGCAGGCCTATGCCCGCGCCGCCGATATGCCGCCGTGCGACTGGTTGCTGGTGGGCACCAAGTCCACAGGCAACGTCGAGCTGGCGCCAACCCTCGCCCAGGTCGCCGCGCCGGAGGCCAAAGTGGTGCTGCTGCAAAACGGCCTGGATGTGGAAGACAGCCTGCGCCAACACCTGCCGGCGTCGCTGCATCTGCTTGGCGGCCTGTGCTACATCGGTGTGCACCGCTCCGGCCCCGGCGTCGTTGTGCATCAGGCACTGGGGCGGGTCAACCTGGGCTATCACAGCGGCCCGGCCGCCAACGATGAAGCCTCCCAACGGGCAATTGTCGAAGCCGGCGCGGCGTTGTTTCACAAGGCCGGCCTCGAATCCCAGGCCATGGCCAATGTGCATCAGGCTCGCTGGCACAAGCTGGTGTGGAACGTGCCGTACAACGGCCTCTCTGTGTTGCTGGGCACCGGCACCACGGCCATGATGGCCGACGAATCCAGCCGCGAGCTGATCCAGGCGCTGATGGCCGAGGTAGTGCAGGGCGCTCACGCCTGCGGGCATGCAATCCCCCAAAGTTACGCCGAGCAGATGTTCACCATGACCGAGAGCATGGATGATTATCTGCCCAGCATGTACCACGACCACGTGCATAAACGCCCGCTGGAGCTGGCGGCAATCTACGCGCGACCGTTGGCCGCCGCCAAGGCCGCCGGTTGCGAATTACCGCGGATGCAGGCGCTGTACCAGGCCTTGAGTTTCATTGATCGGCATAACCGCTGAGTCGGAGGTGCACCCATGGTGAAGGGATTGGGCGACAAACTGGTGCTGGCGATTTCTTCGCGGGCGCTGTTCGACCTGAGTGACAGCCACAAGGTCTACCTGGCCCAGGGGGTCGAAGCCTACCGCAAATACCAGATCGACCACGAAGAGGAGGTCCTCGAACCCGGCGATGCCTTCCCGCTCGTCAAGAAATTACTGAGTCTCAACGTCAGCCTGGGCCGTGCCCGCGTAGAAGTGGTGCTGGTGTCGCGCAACAGTGCCGACACCGGTTTGCGCGTGTTCAACTCGATCCAGCATTACGGCCTGGATATTTCCCGCGCCGCCTTCGTGGGAGGGCGTAGTCCTTATCCTTATCTGGCGGCCTTCGGCTGCCATCTGTTTCTGTCCACCCACGCTGAGGACGTGCGCAGCGCCCTCGATGCCGGCTTTGCCGCGGCGACAATCCTGTCGGGCGGCCCGCGCCGGGCCTCCAGCGAGGAGCTGCGCATCGCCTTTGACGGTGACGCGGTGCTGTTTTCCGATGAGTCCGAGCGTGTGTACCAGTCCGGCGGGTTGGAGGCTTTCCAGGCCAGCGAGCGCGAGTCGGCGCGCCAGCCTTTGCACGGCGGCCCCTTCAAGGGGTTCCTGGCGGCACTCAACCTGTTGCAGCGTGAATTCCCGGACGAGGCATGCCCGATCCGCACGGCGCTGGTCACCGCGCGTTCGGCGCCTTCCCATGAGCGGGTAATTCGTACCTTGCGTGAATGGGACATTCGCCTGGACGAGTCGCTGTTCCTGGGTGGCCTGGAGAAATCCGCATTCCTGGAGGCCTTTGCCGCCGATGTGTTTTTCGATGATCAGGCCGGGCACTGCGAAAAAGCCAGGGAGGTGGTGGCCACCGGGCACGTGCCCCATGGCATCAGTAACGAGGTGAGGATTCAGGCCGAGGGCTAACTCCTTGGGGCGCTGCTAAGCTCATTCAATCTCCTCCACCCTGGCTGTCCGGGAGGTTTTATGATTCGTTCGATGCTGTACGCGACGGACCTCGGTCTGTATGCGCCGTATGTGATGCAACATGCGCTGTCGCTGGCGCGAACGTTCAAGTCTGACCTGTATGTGATTCACGTGGTCGAGCCCATCGGGTTGTTCGCTGAATCGGTGTTGCAGTGCTACCTCGACGAGAAGGCCCTGAGTGAATGGCAGAGCCAGGGGCTGACCACGCTGATGGCAACCATTGAGCAGCGGGTACTCGACAGTTTTCGTGAGGAGTTGGGGGAGGGCGAGCAGGACCTGAAGTTGATCCGTTCGGTGCGTGTGATTCAGGGCGACCCTTGCGAGGTGATTCTCGACCAGTTGCGTAAACTTTCCGCCGACCTGTTGATCGTAGGAAGTCACAGCCATGCAACGGCAGCCGCCACTCCGCTGGGACGTACCGCGGCCCGGGTGCTGCAGCTGTCTACGGTGCCGGTTTACCTGGTGCCGTCGTTACAACGTCGACGCAGTGATGACGTGTGAATGGTGAGGCTGATAAAAAAGTTCTAGATTTATCTGTTTAACCTTTAATATAGTTATATATCGTCGCTGATACCCGTGGCGTCTATCTGCTTTGAGGGATACATATGAAGCTTCAACAACTGCGCTACATCTGGGAAGTGGCGCACCACGACCTCAACGTTTCCGCTACCGCTCAAAGCCTCTACACCTCGCAACCCGGTATCAGCAAGCAGATCCGCCTGCTCGAAGACGAGTTGGGCGTCGAAGTGTTCGCCCGCAGCGGCAAACACCTGACCCGCGTCACTCCCGCTGGCGAGCGCATCATCACCACCGCCGGTGAAATCCTGCGCAAAGTCGAAAGCATCAAGCAGATCGCCCAGGAGTTCTCCAACGAGAAAAAGGGCACCCTGTCGATCGCCACTACCCACACCCAGGCGCGTTATGCGTTGCCGTCGGTGATCCGCGATTTCATCAAGCAATACCCCGACGTGGCCCTGCACATGCACCAGGGGTCGCCGATGCAGATCGCCGAGATGGCCGCTGACGGCACGGTCGATTTTGCCATCGCCACCGAAGCCCTCGAACTGTTCGGCGACCTGGTGATGATGCCGTGCTACCGCTGGAACCGTTGTGTGGTCGTGCCCCAGGGGCACCCGTTGGCCAAGTTGTCGAAGCTGACCCTGGAAGCCCTGGCTGAATACCCGATCGTTACCTATGTATTCGGTTTCACTGGCCGCTCCAAGCTCGATGAAGCCTTCAGCCATCGTGGCCTCACGCCGAAAGTGGTGTTCACCGCCGCCGACGCCGACGTCATCAAGACTTACGTGCGCCTGGGCCTGGGCGTGGGTATCGTCGCCAAAATGGCGGTCGACACCCAGCTCGACAAAGACCTGGTGGTGCTGGACGCCAGCGAACTGTTCGAGTCCAGCGTGACCAAGATCGGCTTCCGCCGTGGCACCTTCCTGCGGGGTTTCATGTGCGACTTTATCGAGAAGTTCGCCCCGCACCTGACTCGCGAAGTCATGGCCAAGGCGATCCAGTGCCACAACAAGCAGGAACTGGAAGAGCTGTTTGACGGCGTAGAACTGCCCGTCCATTAAGTGGCCTAGCGGGCCTCGGTCACCGTGAAGTGTTGCCGGGTGCCCGCTACCAGAATCTCCACCTCATCATCGATGTGCCTGCCCAACAGGCTTTTGCCCAAGGGCGAGCGCGGGGTGATGACGGTCACCGGTTGCCCGACCACATCCACCTTCAGGCCCGCCGCATCCGGCGCCAGGAACAGCCACTGCTGGCGAGCGTTCTCGTCTTCCAGGCCCACGAGCGTGCCCACCTCTATGCCGCGTTGATCATCGTATGCACGCAGTTGCAGGTTATGGCAGAGCGCCAGCGACTGCTTGATCTCCTCGACCCGCCTGGCCTGCCCGGCCGCCAGATAAGAAGCCTCCAGCCCCAGGGTGTCGTATTTATTTTCGGCGATGTTTTCTTCGTGGGTCGCGGTTTCGTAGGCGGTTTGCGCGGCGCGCTGGGCGATGTCGAGGTCGACGGTGAGTTTTTCCAGGATCAACTGGAGAACGGCGTGTTTATTCATGGCTGTGTATGGTCGTCAATCGCAGAATTGCAGGACATTGGCCCGGCTCTTTTCATTCGGAGCGTTCTGGTCCTGTTGCAGCCAGAACTGGCATTTGGGGTTGGATAAATTGCGTGCATTGTTGCGCGCCTGGTCCAGGGTTTGTTGCTGTTCCTGCTTTTGCAGGTTCTGCTGGTACTGCTCGAACATACGGTTGGGCGGCTCCGGCGCGACGGCGGCCGGCGGTTTGCCCATTTGCTGCACGGCCTGCGCCACGGGCGCCAGGCTTTGCGGGAACAGATAGCGCGTTGCCAGCCAAGTGGTCAGCACAATGGCGATAAACCCCAGCCACACCCCCACGGCGATGGCGAGGCAGAGCTTGAGCAGCGACAACGGTGCGCTCGTGGGCATGATGACGCTCCTTGATGATCAACGTAGGGTAGGTTGGCGACGATTGTCGCACAGCCACCGTGCAGAATAATCGCGATCAAGTCTTCTGCATCGGGGCATTTATGCGGACAATCGAGCCTTTGAGCGTTGGAGCCCGGAATGAAAGCCCGCTGGGATATTTTTTGCAGCGTCGTCGACAACTTCGGCGACATCGGTGTGACCTGGCGTCTGGCTCGGCAATTGGTGGTGGAGCACAAGTGTGAGGTGCGTTTGTGGGTCGATGACCTGCGCGCCTTCGAGCGCATGTGCCCCGAGGTGGATGTGCGGCTTGACCAGCAGTGGCAGGAGGGCGTCGATGTGCGCCATTGGCCCGCCGAATGGGCGACAACGCCCGCGGCCGATGTGGTCATTGCCGCCTTCGCCTGCCAGTTGCCGCCTGACTATATGGAGGCCATGGCCCAGCGCGAACGCGTGCCCTTGTGGATGAACCTGGATTACCTGAGTGCCGAAGACTGGGTGGTGGGCTGCCATCGCCTGCCGTCGGTGAAGTTCAAGGGGGTGCAGAAGTACTTCTTTTTCCTGGCTTCAGGCCCGGTACCGGTGGGCTGTTGCGTGAGGCGGGGTTACTGGCGCAGCGTCAGGTTTTTCAGCAGGATGCGGCTGCACAGCGACAATTCCTGCAAACCCTGGGCGTGTTTCCGGCAGCGGGTGCGCGGTTATTCTCACTGTTCGCCTACGAAAATGCCGGCCTTGCCGGTTGGCTGGACGTATTGTCGACGGACGGGTGCGCCACTCATCTGGTGGTGCCGGAGGGACGCATCCTGGGTGACGTACAACGCTGGCTCGGTGTCGAGATGCTGGCAGCGGGGGATGTTCATCAGCGCGGCGCCCTGACTGTGCAGGTGCTGCCATTCGTGCGTCAGGAGCAATATGACCACTTGCTGTGGTGCTGCGACTTCAACGCCGTGCGTGGTGAAGACTCGTTCGTGCGCGCCCAGTGGGCCGGGCGGCCATTGCTGTGGCACATCTATCGCCAGGACGAGGACATCCACCTCGACAAGCTCGATGCCTTCCTGGCGCTGTACACCGCCGCCTTGTCACCGGCCGCGAAGGCTGCGCTGGTTGCGCTCTGGCAAGCCTGGAACACCGAGGGCGATATGGTGCTGCCATGGAAAATGCTGCTGGAACACTGGCCGGAGGTCAGCAGGCACGCACAAGCGTGGTGTCTGGAACAGGCCTTGCAGGCCGATCTTGCGACGGCGCTGGTACAGTTTTATGAAAGTTGGATATGATACGCGACCTTGATTTTTGTAAATCCCATCCAAATTTCGGATATACGCAATGAAAACTGGTAAAGAACTGAAACCCGGTACAGTGATCCGTCTCGAAAACGACCCTTGGCTGGTTCAGAAAGCTGAGTTCACCAAGTCTGGTCGTAACAGCGCAATCATGAAGACCAAGCTGAAGAACCTGCTGACCGGTTACAAGACCGAGATCGTCTACAGCGCCGATGACAAGCTGGACGACGTAATCCTCGACCGCAAGGAAGCGACCCTGTCCTTCATCAGCGGCGACACCTACACGTTCATGGACACCACCGACTACACCATGTACGAGCTGAACGCTGAAGATATCGAAGCCGTTCTGCCGTTCATCGAAGAAGGCATGGAAGACGTCTGCGAAGCTATTTTCTTCGAAGAGCGCCTGGTTTCCGTAGAGCTGCCAACCACCATCGTGCGTAAGGTCGCCTACACCGAAGGTTCCGCTCGCGGCGACACCTCGGGCAAAGTAATGAAGCCTGCCAAACTGAGCAATGGTACCGAATTGCAAGTAGCCGATTTCATCGAAATCGACGACCTGATCGAGATCGACACCCGTGAAGGTGGTTCGTACAAAGGTCGCGCCAAGAAGTAATTCTGGCCCTGCCGTACGACATAAAAAGCCCGACCTTGCGTCGGGCTTTTTCGTCGGTGCCTGTTTTTACTTCAAGTGTTGCTTCAGTTCATCCGATGCCTGCAGCAATGCCGAACGCACCGCTGGCACCTGGCTGACCACGTTGAGCAAACCGTAGTCGTGGATCATGCCGTTGTAGCGTACGGCGGTCACCGGCACGCCGGCCTGGTCCAGCTTGCGTGCATAGGCTTCGCCTTCGTCACGCAGCACGTCGGCTCCGGCGGTCTGGACCAGCGCGGGCGGCAGGCCCTTGAGTTGCTCGGTGGTGGCTCGCAGCGGCGAAGCGTAGATCTCGGCGCGCTGCTTGGCATCGGTGGTGTAGTTGTCCCAGAACCACTTCATCATGTTGCGGGTGAGGAAGTGCCCTTCGGCGTACTGATTGTAGGACGCGGTCTCGAAGCTGGCGTCTGTCACCGGCCACAGCAGCAGTTGGAACCTGATCGCCGGTGTGCCCTTGTCTTTGGCCATCAGGCTGACCACTGCCGCCATGTTGCCGCCAACACTGTTGCCGGCGACCGCCAGGCGCTTGCCATCGACATTGATCTCTTTGCCGTGCTCGGCCACCCACTTCGTCGCGGCGTAGGCCTGGTTGATCGCTACCGGGTAATGCGCCTCCGGGGAGGGGGTGTAGTTGACGAACACCGCCACCGCCCCCGAGCCCACCACCAGATCCCGCACCAGGCGTTCATGGGTGGGGTAATCCCCGAGCACCCAGCCGCCTCCGTGGAAGAACATGAACACTGGCAAAGTACCCTTGACCCCGGCCGGACGCACGATGGTCAGGTCCAGTGGCTTGCCATCGACCTGGATGGTCTTCTGGCTTATGTCCGCCGCTGGCAGGGTCAGCTTGACGCCAGCCTGGGCGCCGGTCAGCACAGCGCGTGCTTCCTTGGGCGTCAGTTGTTCCATCGGTTTGCCGGTGCCGGCGTTCAACACATCCAGGAACGCTTGGGTGTTGTGTTCAACGTCGCCGCTGGCGGCGAAAGCGTTGCTGATGGACAGGGCAAGAAGGGTGCCGGTAAGTGCTTTGCCAAGGGTGTTCATGTGCTTCTCCTTTGAGTCGCAGCTGAAGTTAGACGGTCACGTGCAGGCGCACATCGACGTTGCCACGGGTGGCGTTGGAGTACGGGCAGACTTGGTGGGCGGCGTCGACCAGGCTCTGCGCGTCGTCCTGGGCCAGGCCCGGCAGGCTGATGTGCAGGTCGATATCCAGGCCGAAACCGCCGGGGATCTGACCAATGCCGACATGGGCAGTGATTGAAGCGTCATCCGGGATTTTGCGTTTGGTCTGGCTGGCGACGAATTTCAGTGCGCCGATAAAGCAGGCCGAGTAACCGGCGGCGAACAGTTGTTCCGGGTTGGTCGCCTGGCCGCCGGCACCGCCCAGTTCCTTAGGGGTGGACAGTTTGACGTCGAGGATGTTGTCGCTGGAAACAGCGCGACCATCACGGCCGCCGGTGGCGGTGGCTACTGCGGTATAGAGCGTTTGCATGGGGGTTTCCTCTTTGGTTGTTAGCGCTAAATGTTTGCGCGCTAAGTAGTTGGTGAGGCGAATGTACAGCGCTAATGTTTTGCGCGCAAGATAAATATGGAAAATATTTTTATCGCTTGCTCTAAACCACTGTGGGAGGCCCCGCTACCTCTTCGACGTAGCGCTGTCGCGCAGCAAACTGCAATCCTGTGGCGAGCGGGCTTGCCACAGGTGTTCCCGTTTGCACTCCCGCATTTTCAGGATTTTGGCGTTTAGATCGCGTCCTGAAGATTGCGCCGCAACGCGAGCAAATCAGCTTGCAGCTTGCGCAACTGCTCCAGTTCCAGGCCGCTGGCGCCGAGAATGCACTGTGGAATGCCCATGGCCTTCTGCTGCAAGGCGCGGCCGGCATCGGTCAGTTCCACCACTACCACACGCTCGTCTTCACGGCTGCGGGTGCGACTGAGCAGGCCTTCGCCCTCCAGGCGCTTGAGCAATGGCGTGAGGGAGCCTGGATCCGTCAACAAGCGATTGCTGATTTCGCCGACGGTCAAACCATCTTCTTCCCATAGCACCATCATGGCCAGGTACTGCGGGTAAGTCAGGCCAAGGGCTTGCAGCAGGGGTTTGTAGACCTTGGTCATCAACAGCGAGGTGGAGTGCAGGGCGAAGCACAGCTGGTTGTCCAGCATCAGGGATTCGCAGGGGTCTGGATTCTTGCTCATGGCGGCGCCTTAAAAAAACGTGTCTGGCCTGGAATCTAGCGGGCAAATCTTTAATGCGCCAGGTAATTCTGGCCGAGCGGTCAGACCAGGCCGCTTTGCAAGGCGAGATCCCAGGGCGGTACCGGGCTGAAACGGGATTTGAGGTATTCGAGCAACAAGCGACTGCGTGCGTTGGGTTGCTGTTCCAGGCGCAAGGCATAGATCCCGGTGGTTTCCGGGCTTGGCAGGCCATTTTCGCAGAACAATGGCACCAGCTCGCCGCGCACCAGGTATTCACTGGCCAGCCAGGTGGGCAGATGGGCGATCCCCAGTCCGGCAAGGGCGCCAGACAACAGCGCTTCGGCGTTGTTGGCGCTCAGGCGTATACGCTGCGGACGGTAGCTGGCGCGGCGCCCGTCCAGCTCGAAGCGCCAGGCGAACATCGGCGCCAAACCATCCCAGTCCAGGCCGTCATGCTCGCTCAACTCCCGTGGATGAGTCGGTGTGCCACGGCTTTTCAGATAAGCCGGGCTGGCGCAGGCGATACGCACGATACTGGCCAGCGGCGTGGCGATCAGCCGCGTGTCGACAATATGCCCGGCACGCAATACCAGATCGACCTTGCCCAGGTGCGCGCCTTGCATGTCCACAAAGCTGTCGATCAGATGCAGGTGCACATCCAGCCCTGGGTACACATTCAGAAAGTCTGCAATGACCGGCGCCAGGTGGCGTCTGCCAAAGGCTGCCGGCGCGTCCACGCGGATCAGGCCCTCCGGCGCATGGCTCAGAGACACCGCTTCGGCCCGGGCCAACTGCAACTCACTGACAATCCGCCGCGCGCGCTCGGCAAATGCCAGGCCTGCGGGGGTTGGCACCACCGCGTGGGTGCTGCGCTGGAACAGGCGGCTGCCCACCGAACTTTCCAGGCTGTCGATGCGCCTCGCCACGGCCGAGGGCGTCAGCGGATGGCGCCGTGCGGCGGCGGAAAAGCTGCCGGTCTCCAGCACATCGAGAAACAGGCTCAGTTGGTCGGTGAGGGTGTTAGGGTTCATGAGTAGACGCTTATGCGAGATTGGCACAGCCATTGTGCGTTGCTGTGCGTTTCCGTACCAGAGCCGACTGCGTAGCATGCAAGGCCTGGGATTGAGGAGTAACGAGCGGTGCTGGATTTAGCGATGTACCTGATATTGGGCGCGGCCTTGGGCACGGTAGGTGGGTTGTTCGGCATTGGTGGCGGGCTGATTGCCATCCCCGTGCTCGGCGTATTGTTCGGCCTGGACCAACAGATTGCCCAAGGCACCGCGCTGGTCATGGTCGTACCCAACGTGATGCTCGCCTTGTGGCGTTATCATCAGCGCAACCGTATTGAGCTGCGCCACGCGTTGCCGCTTGGGGTGATGGGCTTCAGTTTTGCCTGGCTGGGTTCGATCTGGGCGGTGGGCCTGGATGCCGGCGCGATGCGTATCGGTTTTATCGTGTTCCTGGTGGTGTTGGCGGCCTACAACCTGTTGCGCATGTTCACTCGCAACGCGCCGCCGACCGCGCAGATGCGCTTTTCCTGGCCCTGGCTTGGGGTGTTGGGCGCCGCGGCCGGTTCCATGGGCGGCTTGTTCGGGGTCGGCGGCGCGGTCGTGGCCACGCCGGTACTGACCAGTATTTTCGGCACCTCTCAGGTGGTCGCCCAAGGCCTGTCCCTGGCCCTGGCGTTGCCCAGCACCGGCGTGACCCTGGTGACTTATGCCTGGCACCATGAGGTGGACTGGATGATCGGCCTACCCCTTGCAATCGGTGGCCTGCTCAGTATCAGTTGGGGCGTGAAAGTGGCCCACGCGCTGCCGGAACGCCTGTTGCGTGGCCTGTTCTGTGGCTTCCTGGTGCTGTGCGCGGTGATGCTGACCTTTAAAGTCTGAAACCCTCGACGATGTACTCCGCCAGGCATTCGGTGATCGGCGACGTCATTGCCGGGTTGCGCAGCAAGTGCAGGTTCATTGCCGGCAGCGGCGGGAAGCCCTGGTCGCTGCCCAGCACGCGCAGGTCTTGCGTCACCAGGCTTTCCATGCTGACCATCACTGCCAGGCCGGCGTTGACCACTGCCTGGATCGCCGCCACGTTGGTGCTGTGGTACGCCAGGCGATAATCCCGTCCAGCGGAGTCGAGTGCGGTGCACGCCCACTGGGTATAGACACAGTCGGTGCCGGACATCGCCAAGGGCAATGCCTCGTGTTCGTCCACGCAGAAACACGGCGCCGCCGCCCAGACCATGCGCTCGGTGCGCAACAACTCACCCAACTCCTTGCCGGGCTCGCGGCTCACAACCGTCAGTGCCAGGTCGCGTCGTTGCATCAGCACCAGTGACGATTCGCAGTGCAACTCGATCTGGATCAGTGGGTACGCCTTGGAAAACCGCTTGAGAATCCCCGGCAGGAAGCGCATCACATAGTCGTCCGGCGTGCCGATGCGCACCAGGCCCACCATGTGCGGCTCACGCAGGGTATTGAACACCTCGCTGTGCAGTTTCAGGATGCGCCGCGCATAACCCAGCAGCACCTGGCCCTCGGGCGTCAGCCGCACCTGGCGGCCGTCACGTTCGAACAGCTTGCGCTGCAACACGTCTTCTTCCAGGCGCTTCATCTGCATGCTCACCGCCGATTGAGTGCGGTTGACCAGTTCGCCAGCGCGGGTGAACCCCCCCTGGTCGGCGATGGCGACGAAGGTGCGCAGCACGTCGGTGTCGATACTCGGGTAGCTGGACATTGATCAATCTCTGAGATGTGTTGCATAAAAAACATTCGTTGGATTGATCATAAGGCCGGGCACACACTGGCGCCATCCCCACGGGAGGGCGAGAAGATGAAAGGTCAGAAAGGTTTTGTATTGCTGGCGACACGGCCGTTTGCCGGAGCGTTCCAAGCGATTGCGCGGTGGCAGACGCTGCACCGCGAACGCCAGATGCTGGCGCGCCTGAGCGATGACGCGCTCAAGGATATCGGCCTCAACCGTGCCGATGTACAGCTGGAGAGTCATCGGCATTTCTGGGAAGACCCGCTGCGAAAATGACCCAGGATGCAGTAGGGTAGGTCGCGTGCACTCAAGGAGATGTCCATGCCCGCCGACCTGTGTATTTCCCTCAAACAAGCTCGACGCATGGCGCTGGCAGCCCAGGGTTTTTCCGGGCGCCAGGCGCCGGCACTGATCAAGGCCGCACACCTCAACCGTCTGATCGAGCGCCTGGGCGTGCTGCAGATCGATTCCGTCAATGCCGTGGTGCGCTCTCACTACCTGCCGCTGTTTTCCCGGCTGGGCAGTTACTCCCCCTTGATACTTGAGCAGGCCGCCTGGAGCCAGGGGCGACGGCGCTCGTTGTTTGAGTATTGGGGGCATGAGGCGTCGTTGCTGCCTATGGCGCTGTATCCGTTGATGCGTTGGCGCATGGAGCGGGCACGGCAGGGGCAGGGCATCTATTCGCAGATGGCGCGTTTTGGGCGGGAGCAGCAGGCGATTATTCAGCGGGTGTTGAAAACCGTTGAACAACAGGGGGCTGTGGGGGCGGGGAGTTTGTCGACCCGTGAAGACCGCGCCGGCCCCTGGTGGGACTGGAGTGATGAAAAGCACGCGCTGGAATGGTTGTTTGCCGCCGGCCTGGTCACGGTCGCGGGGCGGCGAGGGTTCGAGCGGCTCTACGATTTACCCGAGCGTGTTATCCCTGGCGACCTCCTTCAACAAGCCCCTCTGACGGAGGCCGAGGCCCAGCGCGGTTTGCTGCTGCACAGCGCCACGGCCTTGGGCGTGGGCACCGAAAAAGACCTGCGTGATTACTTCCGCCTGGGCCCTGCCGACAGTCGCGCGCGCTTGGCTGAGTTGGTCGAGGACGGCCAGTTGCTGACCTGCCAGGTACAGGGCTGGAAGCAACCGGCGTACTGCCTGCCCGAGTCGAAAGTACCGCGCAACGTGAGGGCCAGCGCATTGCTGTCGCCTTTCGACTCGCTGATCTGGGAGCGCAGCCGAACCGAGCGCCTGTTTGATTTTCGCTACCGGTTGGAGATCTACACTCCGCAAGACAAACGGGTGTACGGCTACTACGTGCTGCCGTTTTTACATAACGAGCGCATTGCCGCACGGCTCGACCTGCGAGCCGAACGCGCCAATGGATGCCTGGCTGTGCATGCGGTGCACGAAGAGGAGTCGGGGCTGGATGAGGAGGGCATGCGCGCGCTGGCGCTGAACCTGCGGCAAATGGCGGATTGGCTGGGGCTGGAACAGGTCCGGCTCAATTGCCAACGGCCGAGTGCCGCGCGGTTACGGGCAGCGATGATCAGTATGGATGCCGGCTTGTAGGGCCTTATCGCGGGCTTGCCCGCGATGGCTTCAGTTCATTCGACAAACCTCTCAGCGTTTGACCTGCTTCAGCGTCTCGGCAATCAGGAACGCCAGTTCCAGCGACTGATCGGCGTTCATCCGTGGGTCGCAGTGGGTGTGGTAGCGGTCCGACAAGCCGTCTTCTGTGATCGGCCGGGCGCCGCCGATGCATTCGGTGACGTTCTGCCCGGTCATCTCGATATGAATCCCCCCGGCGTAGGTGCCCTCGGCCTGGTGCACCTGGAAGAACTCCTTCACTTCGCCAAGGATCTGTGCAAAGTCGCGGGTCTTGTAGCCGCTGCTGGCCTTGATGGTGTTGCCGTGCATCGGGTCCGAACTCCACAGCACCTGCTTGCCTTCGCGTTGCACCGCACGAATCAGCGCCGGCAGGTGGTCGCCGACCTTGCCTGCGCCCATGCGCGCGATCAGGTTGAGGCGGCCGGGGTCGTTGTCTGGATTGAGGATGTCGATCAGCCGGATCAGGTCGTCCGGGTTCATGCTCGGCCCGACCTTGACGCCAATCGGGTTATTCACCCCGCTCAGGAACTCCACGTGGGCGCCGTCCAACTGACGGGTACGGTCGCCGATCCACAGCATGTGCGCCGAGCAGTCGTAGTAGTCGTTGGTCAGGCTGTCGCGGCGCACAAAGGCTTGCTCGTAGTTGAGCAGCAGCGCTTCGTGGGCAGTGAAGAAGCTGGTCTCGCGCAATTGTGGCGAGCTGTCCATGCCGCAGGCGCGCATGAAGGCCAGGGTTTCGTCGATGCGGTCGGCCAACTGGCTGTATTTCTCGGCCAGGGCGGAGTTGGCGATAAAGTCCAGGTTCCACTTGTGCACCTGGTGCAGGTCGGCAAAACCGCCCTGGGCAAAGGCGCGCAACAGGTTGAGGGTGGCGGTGGACTGGTGATAGGACTGCAGCAGGCGGTCCGGGTCCGGCACGCGGCTTTTCTCGTCGAAGCCGATACCGTTGACGATATCGCCACGGTAGGCGGGCAGGGTGATGCCATCGAGGGTTTCGTCGTTGGCCGAGCGCGGCTTGGCGAACTGGCCGGCCATGCGCCCGACCTTCACCACCGGGCAGCCGGCGGCGAAGGTCATCACGATCGCCATCTGCAACAGCACCTTGAAGGTGTCGCGGATTTTCGCAGCAGAGAACTCGGCGAAGCTCTCGGCGCAATCGCCGCCCTGCAGCAGGAAGGCGCGACCCTGGGTCACCTCGGAAAACTGACGGCGCAACTCACGGGCTTCCCCGGCAAACACCAGCGGTGGGTAACTGGCCAGGCTCTGCTCCACCTGGAGCAGGTGTGCGGCGTCCGGGTACTGGGGTTGTTGCTGGATCGGCAGGGCGCGCCAGCTTTCGGGGCTCCAGGGTTGGCTCATCGTGAACTCGATTGGGTGGTTGACGGTCGGGGCCCATGTTATCAGCAATTAGTGCGTGACCTGTTGCCGCCGGTTGGCCGACAATCGCGCCTTTGCCCTGCAGCAAGCCCGTTAGGAGTAGTGATGACAGAGGAGCGTGTCGAGCGCGTGTTGGCCGAGGTCCATGATGACTTCGGCATGATCCGTGTGCTCGAAGTGGCCGATTACCGTTTTCTCGAGTTCGGCGACGCCATCGAGCAAAGCTGCGTGTTCACCGCCGACCCGAGCTGGCTGGAGTACGACTACACCCGCGCGATGCTGATCGGCGCGTTGGGCCACGAACAGCCGGAGAGCGCGTTGTTCCTCGGTCTGGGCGCTGGCACATTGACGCAGGCCTGTCTCAAGTTCCTGCCGCTGGAAGACGTCGAAGCCATCGAGCTGCGTCCAGACGTACCGCGCCTGGCCATCGAGTTCCTGGGCCTGGACGATGACCCGCGGCTGTACATCCGCATCGGCGATGCCCTGGAGTTGCTGGACACCGCCGAGTCGGCCGACCTGATCTTTGTCGACCTCTACACCGATGTGGGCCCCGGCGTCGGGCACCTGGCCTGGACCTTCCTGGAAAACTGTCAGAAGAAACTCAACCCCGGTGGCTGGCTGGTGATCAACCAGTGGGCCACCGACGACGGCAAACCGCTGGGAGCGGCGTTGCTGCGCGGGTTGTATCACCGGCATTACTGGGAGTTGCCGGTGAAGGAGGGCAATGTGATTCTGTTGGTGCCTTCTGAGCTGGATCAGGTATTGGACCTGGATGCGTTGTCGACCCGCGCGCAAGCCTTGGCTCCGCGCCTGGGCTATTCGTTGCAATCGTTGATCAAGGCGATTCGCCCGGCGACCTAGGTGATTGTTCTGACGCCGTCGCGAGCAAGTCCACCTTTGCAGTGCGCTCCCAATGTGGGAGCGGGCTTGCTCGCGAAGAGGCTGGTACTGCCAACTCAAATACCCTTGAATATCCCCGGCCGCTTTTCAAGCATCGCGCGCACGCCTTCCCTGGCGTCTTCGCTGTTAAACAATTTATCCACCATCGGCGGCAACGCGGCGGCCGCCACCGTCTCGCCTTCCATGTGTGCCAAACGCGCCGACATCAAGGTGGCCTGTACGCCGAGCGGAGCCTGGCGCGCGATGCGGCTGGCCAGTTCGACGGCGCGCGGCAGCAGGTCTTCGCTGGCCATCACCTCTTGTACCAGCCCCAGGCGCAGGGCTTCGTGGGCGTCGAACTCATCGCCGGTGAGCAGCCAGCGCATCGCGTTGCCCCAGCCGGCAATCTGATGAAAGTGCAATGTTGCGCCGCCAAACGGAAAGATCCCACGCTGCACTTCCATCTGAGCAAAACGGGTGTTGCTCGCGCAGAGATTGATATCCGCAGCCAGCATCAGCTCGATACCGATGGTCAAGCAGTAGCCCTGGGCCGCCACGATTACCGGTTTGCTCACCCGCGGCCCGGCGAACACACCCCATGGATCGCAACCCCCCTGCGGCGGTTGCCAGCCGCCGGCCATCGTCGCGCTGACGTTGGCCAGGTCCAGCCCGGCGGTGAAGTGGTCGCCATGCGCGAAAACCACCGCCACCCGCGCCTGGTCATTTCGATCAAATTCGCCATAAGCCAGGCTCAGTTCATTGAGCAGGTCCAGGTCGAAGGCATTGCGCTTGGCCACGCGGTCCAGGCCCAACAGCAGAACATGGCCCTGAAGTTCACGGCTGACGCGGCTGCTGCTGGCTTGATTCATCGGGTGTGCCCTCGAGTGCGGGAAGGGTTTCAGACCAAAGGGGCCTGATGGTTGAGTGAATCGTTTAAGCGTCAAGACCAACAGGGCCGGGCCTCTGAAAAATAGACCCTGGCGCGGTTCTCTGCAAAGACTGTGATACAGCGCGGTTTATCGGCGACTGGCGATAAAAAAAGCTCCCTTTTTCAGCTATTTCCGGTATAGTGCGCGCCGGCCTTTAACCGGGCCGCGTTTAGGTAGCGCAATTTCCCGAAGTCAGCTTCGGCTGCACGTCCGCACAGCGGACTCTCCCTTGACGAATCTTTTTCATTCATTCGTTTTCGCAAATCCCCGCCGACAAAGCAGCCAGGGCGACTCTTGAGTCTCAACACGGCATGCGCAGCTTTGGAGCATGGGTCTTTGCGGATGCACTTAGAGGCAGACCCATGACCCAGGAAACCGGCGGCTTCGCCGCTTTTAATCTTAACCCGAATATTCTTGCAGCCGTCGCAGCGACCGGCTACGAAGAGCCTTCGGCTATTCAGCAGCAATCGATCCCGATCATCATGGCCGGCCAGGATATGATTGGCCAGGCGCAAACCGGTACCGGTAAAACCGCCGCGTTCGCCTTGCCTATCCTGCACTGCATCGATCCTGCCAAGCGCGAACCGCAAGCCCTGATCCTGGCGCCAACGCGTGAGTTGGCGCTGCAAGTAGCAACCGCTTTTGAAACCTACGCCAAGCAAATGCCAGGCGTTACGGTCGTGGCCGTTTACGGCGGCGCGCCGATGGGCCCGCAACTGAAAGCCATCCGTAACGGCGCACAGATCGTTGTCGCCACTCCGGGCCGTCTGTGCGACCACCTGCGTCGTGACGAGAAAGTCCTGTCGACCGTGAACCACCTGGTTCTGGACGAAGCTGACGAAATGTTGAAGCTGGGCTTCATGGATGACCTGGAAGTCATCTTCAAGGCACTGCCTCCGACCCGTCAGACCGTGCTGTTCTCGGCCACCCTGCCACAGTCGATCCGTGCCATTGCCGAACGCCACTTGCGCGATCCGCAACACGTGAAGATCCAGACCAAGACCCAGACCGTTACCGCGATCGAACAGGCTCACCTGTTGGTTCACGCTGACCAGAAGACCTCGGCTGTATTGAGCCTGCTGGAAGTCGAAGATTTCGACGCCCTGATCATGTTCGTGCGCACCAAGCAAGCGACCCTGGACCTGGCCAGTGCCCTGGAAGCCAAAGGCTACAAAGCCGCTGCGCTGAACGGTGACATTGCCCAGAACCAACGTGAGCGCGTCATCGACTCCCTCAAGGATGGCCGTCTGGATATCGTTGTGGCGACCGACGTAGCTGCCCGTGGCCTCGACGTTCCGCGTATCACCCACGTGTTCAACGTTGACATGCCTTACGATCCAGAATCCTACGTTCACCGTATCGGCCGTACCGGCCGTGCCGGTCGCGAAGGTCGTGCACTGCTGCTGGTGACTCCGCGTGAGCGCCGCATGCTGCAAGTGATCGAGCGTGTAACCGGCCAGAAAGTCGCTGAAGTCCGCCTGCCGGATGCCCAGGCCGTTCTCGATGCCCGCATCAAGAAACTGACCAACAGCCTGGCACCCCTGGTGGCTGACGCTGAATCGACCCACGGCGAACTGCTCGACCGCCTGACCGCCGATATCGGTTGCACCCCGCGTGCTCTTGCCGCAGCCCTGCTGCGCAAAGCCACCAACGGTCAGGCCCTGACCCTGGCGGCCATCGAGAAAGAACGTCCACTGGTGCCGAACAGCGCGCCACGCGGTGATCGTCCAGAGCGTACCGGCGACCGTCCAGACCGTGGTGATCGTGAGCGTCGTGCTCCGGTTCCATTGGCTGAAGGTCGTGCTCGTTGCCGTACCGCGCTGGGCGCGCGTGACGGTATCGCGGCCAAGAACCTGTTGGGCGCTATCCTCAACGAGGGTGGCCTGGCACGCGAAGCGATCGGTCGTATCCAGGTCCGTGACAGCTTCTCCCTGGTGGAGTTGCCGGAAGACGGTCTGGAAAAACTGCTGACCAAGCTGAAAGACACGCGCGTTGCCGGTAAGCAGTTGAAGCTGCGTCGCTACCGCGAAGATTGATCCGCCCTTGGGCTGATTGATCGCACATAAAAAATCCCCGACTGGTTCGGGGATTTTTTTTGCCTGGCGCCCGTGGGCAGGTGGCGTTAGCCGAAGCGGTAGATGTCCATGCCCAGCGCGCCCATGGTGAAGCCCTGGTGGGCGACGCTGAACTCACCGCCGGCGCCGCGCGCGAAGTACAGCGGCAACAGATGTTCGTCGCTCGGGTGGCTGCGCACGGCGTGAGGTGCCTGACGGCGATAGTCATGTAACGCAGCCTCATCGTTGGCGGCGAGTTTATCGACCATCCAGTCGCGGAAGTCACGTGCCCACGGCTCAATGCTCTCGGGCCCGGCGCTCCAGTCCAGTTCCCCCAGGTTATGGGTGATGCTGCCGGAGCCGATCAGCAGCACGCCGTGTTCGCGCAGGCTCGCCAAGGCATGCCCGACTCGGGTCTGCAGGGCAGGGCCCATGCGGCTGGGCAGGGAAACCTGCACCACCGGGATATCCGCCGCCGGATACATCAGCGACAACGGCACCCAGGTACCGTGGTCGAAGGGGCGCTGGTCGTCGATTCGCGCTGCCAGGCCATCAGCCTGTAACAGTTCGACAACCTTGCTCGCCAGTTGCGGCTCGCCCGGAGCGGGGTACTGCACGGCAAACAGCTCGCGGGGGAAGCCGCCAAAGTCGTGCCAGGTGTCGGGCGCGGCACCGCCGCTGACCAGCAATTCATGGCTTTCCCAGTGCGCCGACACCACCACAATCGCCTTGGGCCGTGGTATTTGCGCCGCCAAACGCTGCAGCGCCGGGCCACTGGCGCCGGGGTGCAGGGCGAGCATGGGTGAACCGTGGGAAATAAACAGGCTGGGGAGCATAAGTGGGGTCCTGAGCGTTAACATGGGCCCATCTTCAATCAGATCATTAATCTAAATCTAATATAAGTTTTAGCGCTATTTGATCGAATTTCCGGAGGTGACCCATGGAGCCTGACTTTTGGCACAAACGCTGGGCGGATAATCAGATCGGCTTTCACTTGCCCGAGGTCAACCCTGGCCTGCAACGGCACTGGCCTCGACTGGCGGTGGTCGAAGGGGCCAAGGTCCTGGTGCCGCTGTGTGGCAAAAGCCTGGACCTGATGTGGCTGGCCAGCCAGGGGTATCGCGTGCTTGGCGTGGAGTTGTCGGAGCAGGCGGTTGAAGCCTTCTTCGGTGAGCAGAACCTGACGCCGCGTATCAGCCAGCAGGGCGCGTTCAAGGTGTACCGGGCCGATAGGGTCGAAGTGTGGTGCGGGGATTTCTTTGCCCTCGGCGCTGACGCCGTGGCCGATTGCACGGCGCTTTATGATCGCGCTGCGTTGATCGCGTTGCCGCCGCTGATGCGCGCGCAATACGCCGAACACCTCGGGCACCTGCTCGGCGTGGGCTGCAAGGGCTTGCTGATCACCCTCGACTACGACCAAGTGCAAAAGGCCGGGCCGCCCTTCGCGGTAACGGACGACGAGGTCAAGGTATTGCTGGGGCCGCACTGGGCCTTGGCGCTACTCGAAGAGCGGGACATCCTGGGCGAGAGCGGGAAGTTCGCCCAGGACGGCGTCACGCGCCTGGAAGAGCGCGCCTACCAACTCACGCACCTATAACGCATAAGCCAAAAAAAGGGGCGATACAATCGCCCCTTCAGCTTGCTGAACGCTGTCAGCCGCGACGACGCAGCGCGTCGATACGCTCTTCCAGCGGCGGGTGGCTCATGAACATGCGAGCCAGGCCCTGCTTGATGCCGCCGTTGATCCCGAAGGCGGTCAGGCTGTCCGGCATGTGCACCGGCAGGCCCTGTTCGGAGCGCAAGCGCTGCAGCGCGCCGATCATTGCGCTGGTGCCTGCCAGGCGTGCGCCGGCTTCATCCGCGCGGAACTCCCGTTTGCGCGAGAACCACATCACGATTGCACTCGCCAGGAAACCCAGCACCACCTCTGCAAAGATCGTTGCCACGAAGTAGGCGATGCCGCGGCCCTCTTCGTTCTTGAAGATCACCTTGTCCACAAAGTTGCCGATGATTCGCGCAAAGAACATCACGAAGGTGTTCACCACGCCCTGCACCAGCGCGAGGGTCACCATGTCGCCATTGGCCACGTGGCCGATTTCGTGCGCGAGTACCGCCTTGACTTCATCGGGCGAAAAACGCTCGAGAAGGCCCTGGCTCACGGCCACCAGGGCGTCGTTCTTGTTCCAGCCCGTGGCAAAGGCATTGGCCTCGTAAGCAGGAAAGATCCCCACTTCGGGCATTTTGATACCCGCTTCCCGAGACAGCTGCTCCACGGTTTGCATCAGCCATTGTTCATGGCGAGTGCGTGGTTGCGTGATGATCTGGGTACTGGTGCTCATCTTCGCCATCCACTTGGAGATGAACAGCGAGAACAGCGAGCCGGCGAAACCAAAGACCGCACAGAAAATCAGCAGCTGATTGAGGTTCAGATCAACCCCGTTGGCCGCCATGAACCCGTTAAAGCCGAAAAGGCTCAGGGTGATGCTGGCAATCAGCACGACCGCCAGGTTAGTGGCCAAGAACAGCAGAATGCGCATCATGGTTGTAGAGTTCTCCTCATGCTTAATATGTCGCGTACTGCGGGGTATATAAGGTGCAGCCTGGGGTGATTCAACCGAGCGACTATTTCAAACTGTGTCCTACAGCATAAATGTAGAGTCTTGAAAGGATTTTCTGACATGTGCTGTCCTCTGCGAGCACCTTTCAAGGGTCTTTCCGTCCCGTAAACAAGGGGGCTGCTGGTTGTATCGGGGGCAAGCAGCGGGACGGCAAGGGTGAAGCGCAGAGAAGTGTTGCCAGATGCTCGCTGTACGACCGACTCCCGGTCGTACAGCACCGTTTCCACTACTGGCGATAGGACTTGAGGAAATTGCCGATACGACCAATGGCCATATCCAGGTCGTCCACACGCGGCAAGGTCACCACACGGAAGTGATCCGGCCACGGCCAGTTGAACGCCGTGCCCTGGACCACCAGCAGTTTTTCCGACAGCAGCAGGTCGAGCACGAACTTCTCGTCGTTGAGGATCGGGCAGACTTTCGGGTCGATCCGCGGGAAGGCGTACAGCGCACCCATGGGCTTGACGCAGCTCACGCCCGGAATCGCGTTGAGCAGTTCCCAGGTGCGGTTGCGCTGTTCCAGCAGGCGGCCCTGGGGCAAGATCAGGTCATTGATGCTCTGGTAGCCACCGAGAGCGGTCTGGATGGCATGCTGGCTCGGCACGTTGGCGCACAGGCGCATGTTGGCCAGCATGTCGATGCCTTCTATGTAGCTCTGGGCGTTGTGCTTGGGGCCGGAGATGGCGATCCAGCCGGAGCGGAAACCCGCCACCCGGTAGGACTTGGACAAACCGTTGAAGGTCAGGCACAGCAGGTCCGGCGCCAGCGAGCCGGTGCAGATGTGCACGGCATCGTCGTAGAGGATCTTGTCGTAGATCTCGTCGGAGAACACCACCAGGTTGTGCTGGCGCGCCAGTTCGAGCATGCCCAGCAACACTTCCTTGGAATAGACCGCGCCCGTGGGGTTGTTCGGGTTGATGATCACCAGCGCCTTGGTGTTCGGCGTGATCTTGGCCTTGATGTCGGCCAGGTCCGGGAACCAGTCGGCGCCTTCGTCGCACAGGTAATGCACCGGGTGGCCGCCGGCCAGGGTCACGGCTGCGGTCCACAATGGGTAGTCCGGCGCCGGCACCAGCACTTCGTCGCCGTTGTTGAGCAGCGCCTGCATGGACATCACGATCAGCTCGGACACGCCATTGCCCAGGTAGATGTCTTCAATGCCTACACCTTCCACCTGCTTCTGCTGGTAGTACTGCATCACCGCCTTGCGCGCGCTGAACAGGCCCTTGGAATCGCTGTAGCCCTGGGCGGTGGGCAGGTTGCGGATCACGTCCTGGAGGATTTCATCCGGCGCTTCGAAACCAAAGGGCGCCGGGTTGCCGATGTTCAGCTTGAGGATGCGATGGCCTTCCTCTTCCAGGCGCTTGGCGTGCTTGAGCACCGGGCCGCGAATGTCGTAGCAGACGTTGGCGAGCTTGTTCGATTTGCTGACCTGCATGGCGATGTGATCCTGAAAATGAACGATCCAGACGGCATGGGCACTACCGTACTGTGAATACTGCGAGGCCCGCACCCATAAATACGTTTGAATGCCGGTAGCGCGGGTGCCAGACTGGCGTATCGAAGAGGCGCAATCATACGTGCCACCTGATCCATGGAAAAGACACAGATCAGGGTTTTTCAGTTGCCGAGGTGTACCGATGGAAAAAGTGCAGAAAACCGTTGATGAATGGAAAGCCATGCTCGATCCAGCGCAATACAACGTATGCCGGCTGAAGGGCACCGAGCGACCCTTCAGCGGCAAGTACAACGACACCAAGACCGACGGCGTGTACCACTGCATTTGCTGCAATGAGCCGCTGTTCGATTCCACCGCCAAGTTTGACTCGGGCTGCGGCTGGCCCAGCTTCTACGAGCCGATCGCCGACAGCGCGATGATCGAGATCCGTGACGTCAGCCACGGCATGATCCGCACCGAGGTCACCTGTGCCAAATGCGACGCGCACCTGGGGCATGTGTTTCCGGACGGTCCACCGCCCACCGGCCTGCGTTACTGCATCAACTCGGTGTGCCTGGACTTGAAGGAGCGCTAGGCCGTTATCGCCCCTGGCAGCGTGCGGGGGCGATGTATGGCGAGGTATCAGTCTGCTCAATTCAATTGCACGCAATTGAATCGGTCGCTATGTTTCGGCTTCGTTCCCCCCTTATCGAGGCACTGCCATGAGTGACAACCTGCTGAGCATCCCTTGCACCACCATCAAGGGTGAGCAAAAGACCTTGGCCGATTTCGCCGGCAAGGCCGTGCTGGTGGTCAATACCGCCAGCAAATGCGGGTTCACCCCGCAGTACAAGGGCCTGGAACAACTCTGGCAGCAGTACAAGGATCAGGGCCTGGTGGTGCTCGGCTTCCCCTGCAACCAGTTCGGCAAGCAGGAGCCCGGTGACGAGGGGACGATCTCCGAATTCTGCGAACTGAATTTCGGCGTCAGCTTCCCACTGTTCAAGAAGATCGACGTCAACGGCAGCGATGCCCACCCCTTGTTCGTGCACTTGAAAAAACGGGCACCGGGACTGCTGGGCTCCAAGGGTATCAAGTGGAACTTCACCAAGTTCCTCATCGGCCGCGACGGCCAGGTGGTCAAGCGCTTCGGCCCGACGACCAAGCCGCAGGACCTGACCCAAGAGATCGAAGCCTTGCTCAAATGACCGACCTGCCCGCCGTCTCACTCGCCCTGGACCACCAGTTGTGTTTCAAGCTCTACGCCGCTTCACGGGCGGTGACCCGTGCCTACAAGCCGATGCTGGACCAACTGGGCCTGACCTACCCGCAATACCTGGTCATGCTGGTGCTGTGGGAATGGCACACGGCAACGCCGGCGCAACCCACGGTCAAGGCTTTGGGCGAGCGCCTGATGCTCGATTCGGGCACATTGACGCCACTGCTCAAACGCCTGGAACAGCTGTCGCTGGTCAGGCGCCAGCGTAGCGCCGAGGATGAGCGGGAAGTGCACCTGAGCCTGAGCGACGCCGGTGTGCGGTTGCGCGAGCGGACCCAGGGGTTGAAGGAACGGCTGTTGTGCGACAGCGGCATCGACCTGAACCAGGCGCACGCCCTGCGCGACGGGCTGGACCAGTTGCTCCGGCAGATCAAAGAGGTGTCGTCTTCGGCACCCACAGCTCCAGCAAGGCATTGAGCTCTTCGCGACGAAATGGCTTGGCCAGGTAATCGTTCATCCCTGCCGCACGGCACCGCTCGCGTTCTTCGGACAGGGCGTTGGCGGTCAAGGCGACAATCGGCAGGTCTGGCCAGCGCCCGCTGCGGCGGATCTGCCGGCTGGCCTCGTAGCCGTCCATCACTGGCATGTTGCAGTCCATCAGCACCATGTCGAAGTGTTGTTCTTCGAGGCATTTGAGTGCTTCGCCACCATGTGCGGCCACCACCACTTCACAGCCCAGCTTGCTGAGCATGCCCTTGGCCACCAGTTGGTTGACGGGGTTGTCCTCGACCAGCAGGATGCGCGCCCGGTGCGCAAGAGGGGCGGTATCCAGCTGGATAGGATCAAGCACCGGTTGCGCGTCGCTGCGCAAGTTGCGTTGCAATATCTGATACAGCGCGTTGCGGCTCAGAGGGCGTGCCTGTTGCTGCAATGGCGCCAGGGCCGCCACTTCTTCGCTGGGCATGAAGCTGCCGTAGGCGGTGACCAGCAGGATCGGCGCGGTAAGGCCCGGGCGCAGGCGGAACAGGCACTCCGGGCAGTCGGTGATCAACAGGTCGGGTTTTTGCCCGCTGAAGTCGTCATCGATGGTGTAGCAACGAGGCTTGAGGCCCCAGTGGGGCAGCAGGGTGGTGAGCAATTCTTGCAGGCCGCTGCTGTGGTGGGTGATGACAATCACGTCGCCCGCCAATGGCGGTGGTTGGGATGCAGGCAGGTGGCTTGGCAGCGGCAGCTCGGCGCAGAACTGGCTGCCAAAACCCACCTGCGAACTGATACTCAAGCGGCCGTGCATCGCTTCGCACAGGTTGCGGGTTAACGCCAGGCCCAGCCCCGTGCCGCCAAACTGGCGGGTGATCCCGGCGCCGGCCTGGGTGAACGGTTGGAAGATCCTGGCTTGCGCTTCCTGGGCAATACCGATCCCGGTGTCGCACACGGCGATACTGACTTGACCGTCACGCGTGCTGAGGCGCGCGTCTACACGACCGAAACGGGTGAACTTCAAGGCGTTGGACAGCAGGTTGCTGACGATCTGCCGCACCCGCGTCGGGTCTCCCAGCACCTGGGCCGGAAACAGCGGGTCGACCAGGCACGTCAGCTCGACACTCGGCGCGGCGTTCTGTGACAGCAGGTTGGCGGTGTCTTCCACCAGCGAGCCCAGGTCGAACGGAATGTGCTCCAGTTCCAACTGGCCGGCATCGAACTTGGACAGGTCGAGGATATCGTTGAGCAACTCCACCAGCACTTTGCCGGAGTCATGGGCAATGGATAGCTGCTGGCGCTGCTCGGCGTTCAGCGGGCTGTCCAGCGACAGCGCAATCATGCCCAGCAAACCATTGAGCGGCGTGCGGATTTCGTGGCTCATGTTGGCCAGGAACGCCGCCCGTGCCTGAGCCATGCCCAACGCGGTCATCTTCGCGGCCTCCAGCTCATCATTGGACTGGCTCAAGCGCTGGTTGCTGGCCTTGAGCTCAAGGGTGCGCGCCGAGACGATATCCTCCAGTTGCCCCAAGTATTCAGTCAGTCGGTCTTCGGCGTGACGACGTTGCTGGATTTCGGTCTGCATGTTCTCGAATTGCTGGTTGGCGACGTTGACCAGCACACCGATTTCATCGTGTTCGTGCCCCGGCGGGCAGTCCACGCGCGCCTGTTTGCGCGTGCTCAGCTCACGAATAATGCGCACCAGCGGCTGGGTCAGCATCACGTAGAACAGGCCCAGCAGGATGCCGGTCAGCAGCAGGCTGCGGACGAAACCGTTAAGCAGGGTGATCTCGGCACGACGCAGGAAACGGCTGCCGAAGGCGTAGGTGTCGACGTCAAGGCGCAGCACACCGAGGGATTCGCTGGGCATATGGCTCAGGAACAGGCGGTCTTCGAACTGGCGATTGGCGCCAAACATGAAGTCACTCAGGGGCCGATAGGTGCTTTCTTTGCGTGGGCGGTCGACATCGGCCAGCACCACGCCGTTATTGTCGATCAACTGCGCATGAATGATGGCGGGGGAGTGCAGCAGACCCAGAGCCAGTTCCTGGGCCAGTTCCGCATCGATGTTGTAGGCGATGCGTGAGGCGGGGTTATGGCTGATTTCAATCAACGAGCGAATTTCACGGTTGATGGATGCATCTTCGCTGGCATAATCAATGCCGATTTGGATCAAGCTGAGCAGGGTTCCCAAGACAAAACCGACCAGCACAGTCAATCTGGCTTGTTTGTAAGACAAGCGGTGGGCGAACTTGATATCCATCGAGTGTTGAACCACTTCACGTTTCCCTTCGCCCGGCAAGCATAGCTGAACATCCACAGGCTCTGACCTGCCCGGCATGAATCGTTTTATATGCAGCCTCGTGTGGTCTGCCGCAGGGTTGCCAATACGCCATCTTTTGCAAGAACTTGCCAGAGGAATAATCGTGGATTCTCGATTGAATGCCTTTCTTGAGCGCGCCGACGCAGTGCTCGCCCGCCTGGAGCCATTGTTGCCCGCGCCACGCCAGGCCATCGACTGGAACCAGTGCCTCGCGGCCCGTTGGCAGCGCGAAGGCCGCAGCGGCTATCTGTTGCCGCTGGAGGTGAGCCTGGACATGCGCCTGTCCGACCTGATCGGCGTGGACAAGCAACGCGAAACACTGGCGCGCAACACCCAACAGTTTATCGATGGCCTGCCCGCCAATCATGCCTTGCTGTGGGGGTCGCGTGGCACCGGTAAATCGTCCATGGTGCGTGCCTTGCTGGCCCAGCACGCCAAGGCCGGTTTACGCCTGATCGAAATCGAGCGCGACCACCTGGCCGACCTGCCGCGCGTGGTCGAGCAACTGCTCAAACTGCCGCAGCGCTTCATCCTGTTTTGTGACGACCTGTCGTTCGAGGCGGGCGAAGGCGACTACCGCGTACTCAAGAGCGTGCTGGACGGTTCCCTGGAGCAGGCGCCGGAAAACGTGCTGTTGTATGCCACGTCGAACCGCCGCCACCTGGTGCCGGAAAACCAGAGCGACAACGACAACTGGAAGCGCGTGGATGGCGAACTGCACCCCAGCGAAGCGGTGGAAGACAAGATTGCCCTGTCCGACCGCTTTGGCCTGTGGCTGTCGTTCTACCCGTTCACCCAGGAGCACTTCCTGGAGGTGGTGGCGCACTGGATCGGCGAACTGGCCGACAAGGCCGGCTTGCAGTGGCAGCGTGATGAAGCACTCGACATTCTCGCCGTGCGCTGGGCGACCGGGCGCGGCAACCGCAATGGCCGTTGCGCGTACCAATTTGCCCGTTACTGGGTAGGTCTCAAATTGCTGGAGCGTCAACCATGATCGATTTGCAACAGGCGGGCACTGGCCTGGATGGCTACGCCATGCTGTGCGCACAGCTGGAGTCGCTGTTGGCCGATGAACGCGACTTCATTGCCAACAGCGCACAGTTTTCCGCCTTCCTGTTCAACCAGCTGGACGACTTGAACTGGGCCGGCTTCTACCTCAATCGCAATGAAGAGCTGGTACTGGGCCCATTCCAAGGCCAGATCGCCTGTGTGCGCATTCCGTTCGGCCGCGGCGTGTGCGGTGCGGCCGCGGCGTCGCGGCAAACCCAGCGAGTCGAGGATGTGCACGCATTCCCCGGGCATATTGCCTGTGACAGCGCATCCAACAGTGAGCTGGTGGTGCCGCTGGTCAAGAACGGCCAATTGATTGGCGTCCTCGACCTCGACAGCCCGTCGCTGGCGCGCTTTACCCCAGGTGACCAGGCCGGCATCGAACAGCTGGCGGCGATTTTCCTGCGCCTGACGGACTGTTGAACCAAGGGTGGGGCAAGGCCAGCCCCGTTCCTTACGGGGCGGCCAGCTCCTGGAGCTGCACTTGCAGCATCCTCTCCAGCTCCAGCATCAGTTTTTCCAGGGCTTTCACGCCGGCTTCGATCTGTTGATCGCTTTCACTGCGGGCGCAGGCCTGCTCCAGGGCTTCGCACTGCGAGGCAAGCGAATGGGCCTGGACGATGCGCGCTGCGCCCTTGATCTTATGGGCCTGTTCGATAATGTCCTGGCGCGACGCCTGTGCCGCCACCAGCGCGAGCAGTTCCTGGCGATCCTGACGGCTGCTGCTCAATAACTCTTCCAGCAGGCGCCGGGTCATATGCGGATCGCCGCCGGTAAGGGCTTCGAAGTTGCCGAGGTCCAGCGCCGGGCTGTTGGGTTGGGGGCCGATCTTGGCCAGTTGTCGCTCCAGTGCCGTGAGGCTGATGGGCTTGAACAGGCAGTCGTTCATGCCCGCCTCGGCGCAGCGCTGTTTCTCCTCGGGTTGGGCATTGGCGGTAAAGCCCAGTACCACACAGGGGGGCAGGTGTTCGCGCTGCTCGTATTCGCGGATCGAGCGACTCAACTCGTAGCCATTCATGATGGGCATGTTGCAGTCGGCGATGACCAGGTCGAAGTGCTCCCGATGCCAGGCCTGAAAGCCGGCGGCACCGTTCTGGGCGGCGGTGTATTGGTGGCCCAGGTAGCCGAGCTGCTGGCACATCAATAGGCGGTTCGCCGGGTGATCGTCCACCACCAGCACATTGAGCACCGTGTTGCTCGCGGCGGCTTCGGACTTGAGTTCGTCCACGGCCAGCACCGCTTGCAGGCGCGTCATCTTCAGGCTGACATGCACTTGAGTGCCGACCATCGGCACGCTGTTCAGGCTCAGTTGCCCACCCATCATTGCGCACAGGCTGCGGCAGATCACCAGGCCCAGGCCCGCGCCGCTCCTGGCCAACTGCCCGGAGTTGTCGGCCTGGGCAAAAGGCTCGAACAGACGCTTCTGGTCGTCCCGGCTGATGCCGATGCCCGTGTCTTCCACCACCAGTCTCATCTCGACCTGTTGCGCCAGGTCGGTGGGTAATACCTCAACCTTGATTTTGACCTCGCCGCGCTCGGTGAATTTGATCGCATTGCTGACCAGGTTGGACAGCACCTGTTTGAAGCGCAGCGGGTCGATCAGCACATCAGTGTCATCCAGGTCGGGCTTGAATTCGAGCAGCAGGCTAAGGGTTTTCTGGCGTGCCAGGCCGTCGAACACGCGCACCACCGACTCGATGACTTCGCGCAGGTTGACGCGCTCCGGCGCCAGGCTCAGGCGGCCGGACTCAATGCGTGCAATGTCCAGGATATCGCCGATCAGCTCCAGCAGATCCTTGGCCGAGTTGTAGGCGACTTCAATGGCCGGGCGATCGAGATGGCCCTGGTCGGCCCGCTTGAGGGTCAGCTCCAGCATGCCGATCACCGCGTTCATCGGAGTGCGGATCTCATGGCTCATGGTGGCGAGGAACGTGCTCTTGGCCCGATTGGCTTCGTCGGCGCGCTCCTTGGCCGCGCGAAGTTCGTCGAACAATTGGCGTCGCTCGCTGATGTCGATCCAGCCACCGATAATGCCCTGTACCTCGCCGATGGAGTCGCGGTACGGCAGGATCCAATGGTAGATCGTCAATTTTTTTCCGCGAATATGCAGGGTACGGTCCAGGATCAGCGGGTTGCCCTCGGCCACCACACGCTGATAGTCGGCATGGTATTGCGCCGCCTCCGCGGCCGTGGCCGTGCTGATCTGCATCGCGTTTTTACCGATCACCTCTTCGCGCTTGACGTCGAACACCTGCAGGTAGCTGTCGTTGCAGCTCTGCAGCAGGCCCATGCGATCACGTACGTAGATGGGGTGCGGGGTTTCGTTGACCAGCGCGCGCATGAACTCGAACTGGTCATTGAGGGCGCGCTCGGCCATTTTGCGGTGTTTGATCTGGCGGCGCATGTAGGCGTTCCAGGTCAGCGAGATCAGCAACAGCAGCCCGGTGCCAATGATGATGCGGGCAATCAGGTCATGGTAATTGCGCCAGTAGCTGTCGGAGGCCGCGGTGTAACCGCGCCAGCGGCTGTTGATCACCCCTAGTTCATCCGGGGCGATGCTGAGCAGGGCCTTGTCGAGGATCGAGCTGAGTTCGGTCGTACTGCGTGAAGTCGCCAGCGAGAACGTGGCGGGCCTTGTGCCAATGCTGAAGCTGATTTGGATCTTGTCCTGGAACATTGGCGAAGACAGGAAGTAGTTGGCAACCACCAAGCTGTTCACCGCCCCCTCCACATGACCTTGCGCCAGCAGTTCGGTGGCCTTGAAGTTATCGCCTGTTTCGACCAGTTGGATCTTCGGGAAGTTATCGCGCAGGAATCTCGCCAGCGGGCTGCCTTGGGTGACCGCCAGGCGCTTGCCTTCCATCTCCCCAAGCCCGGTGGGGGCCTGCTGTTCCTTGCGCGTCAGCATGACGTAGGAGTTTTCCAGGTAGGGCCGGCTGAAGTCCAGTTGGGCTTCTCGCTCGACGCTGGGGATAATCGCGCCAATGATGTCGGCTTTACCAGCCTCGACTTGTTCGATCATCTTATTCACATCCCGCTCGCGCTGGATCTGAAAGCGTAAGCCGGTGCGCAGGCGAATCAGCTCCAGCAAGTCGGCGGTGATACCGCGGAAGTTGCCATCGGCATCAAAGAATGTCAGCGGTGCGAAGGTTTCGTTGACCACCACCTTGACCACCGGGTTGTCTCTGAGCCAACGCTCTTCGCGCGCTGTCAGTTGCAATTTCTGGTCGGTCAGCAGTATATCGCTGCCGGCGCTCCAGCGCTTGGTGATGGCGTCCCGTTCATTGGTGGGCACGGCCATCAGCACGGCGTCGACGAGGCTCGACAAAGTATGCTGGTGCTGGAGCATGGCAAAGCTGAAGCCATAGGCTTCATGTTTACCGAAGTTGGCCATGCGGACGTTTTTCAAGTATCCCTTGTTGATCATGTAATGGGTGGAGATGGTATCGCCGAGAAACACGTCGGCCTGATCGAATGCCACCGCATTCAAGGCATTTTGATACGAGGGATAGGTACGAATGATCGCCTTGGGGTAGAGCTTTTCCACTTCGTCCATGGGCAGGTAGTGGTAGACCAGGGCCAGGCGCATCCCCGCCAGGCCATCACTCAGGCTGCGGGTTTCCCCCTCGCGCGTAACCAGTACCGGTTGATCGACGGCATACGGCTCCGACAGGGTCAGGTTGGGGTTGGCCGCTTCGAAGCCATTGGAGGAGCCCAGCAGATCGATATGCCCTGTTTCGAGGGCGCGGATGGCGGCCTCTCGGGTGGGATAGCGCACTACCTTTACCGGCAAGGCCAGTGCCTTGGCCAGCAGGCCGGCGTAGTCAGCGGTGAGTCCTTCGTAGTCACGCCCGCTTGAGGTGAGGTCAAACGGAGGATAGTCAGGTGAGGCAGTGCCCAACACCAATTCGCGCTTGTTCTGCAGCCACTGACGTTGGGCCTTGTTCAGCGAGAGTTCCAGTTGTACGGGGCGTGCGCGACTCAGTAGGGTGAAATTTTCCGGGCCCGTTTGAAGGTCTGCGGGCACTGCGGTGCTGAAGCACAACCCGGCACTTAATATAATCAGATAATCCTTTATATGCCTGGGCATCCGCTTTCTCACACTAGCGCGTTTCGTTTTGCCATCTCGATAAGTTCTACCAAGGATTTGGCTTGAAGTTTTTGCATCAGCCTCTTTTTGTAAGTGCTTACTGTTTTATTACTCAAGAACATGCCTTTGGCGATCTCCTTGTTAGTGCGGCCTTGTGCAAAAAGTTGCAATACCATCAACTCACGGTCGTTAACTGACTTGAACAGTTCGAGCTCCTTGGAATCCACGCCGCCGGCGCTCAAGGCCTGGCTGGGGAAGTAGTTATAACCGGATAAAACCGCCCGAATGGCACTCAGCAGTTCGCTCAGGTCACCTTCCTTGCACACATAGCCATCGGCACCGGAACGCATGCAGCGAGTGGCGAAGAGGGTGGGGGATTGGGCCGTCAGCACCAGCGTTTTCATCGAGGTATTCATGGCGTTGAACCGGCATAGCACTTCGAGGCCATCGAGTTTCGGGATGCTGATATCCAGGATGATCAGGTCTGGCAGGCATTCGCGGACCATTTGTATGGCGTCGCAACCGTTATCCGTTTCGCCTACTACTTTGTAACCTTCATGCTCCAGCAACATTCGGATGGCAAGTCTTATAACCGGGTGGTCATCAATAATAAAAACTGTGTTCATGATCACATTCCATACAAGTGCAAATAAAGGCGGCACATTAGCTCAGAAGCGGGTGGAGGAGCATGAAGTCGAGGGGGGGCGAATATAAAACAGGAAAGTTCCTACATTAAAAAAGGTAAAGACCTACCGGGTGCCAAGGCGTAGTGAAACGCCATGTAAGCGTTATACGGCCGAATGGACTAAATCGCGGTGCGAGGGGCGGTGCAGTGGGCAGGCGTAAACTTTTCGACGGACCGATACGTTTAGTTTCCTACAGTTAGAGTTGTGTTTGCAGGTGAATTAAACGGTCCAGTTCATCTTTGTTTAAAGGCTTGGGTAAATATCCGAGCAATGGCAGATCGCGCTTCAGGGCCAGGGTTTGAAGGGTGCACAGTTCTGCCACGGGTAGCCCGCTGAGGAGGATGGCCGTTGTGATAAAGCCTCGACGGCTGGCGATTTCAATCAATTCCAGCCCCGGCAGGTCAGGCAGGCATTGGTCGCACAACAGGATGTCGAAGGGGCTTTCGCTCAGCGTCATTAAACGGATTGCCTGTTCGGCGTTTTCGGCAGGGGTCAACTGTTCGAAGCCAAAGCTCCTGAGCAGACATTGGGTGGCGAGCAGTTGAAAGGGGTGGTCCTCCACCAACAGGATGCGAAGGGGGTAACTGGGCATAGAAGGCACACGATGAGTCAAGCGTCGATGGGGGGCAGGTAGGAACAGGTCGCCAGATTTGCCCGGAGCGTGCGCGATTATTCTCCGAGTATTTGTGCGAATTCGATCAGGCCGCTCTGTTCCCTTCGTAGGTCGATTCTCTTCAGCGAGCAGGCGGCTTGATCAATGGTGTTACTGAGGGCTGGAGCGCCCGGTCATTTCCCGCGCCATCTCGGTGGCGTAGCTGTCGGTCATGCCTGCGATAAAGTCGATCATGCGCAGGAACGATGCGTGCAGCGGCCACGCGGGGTCGGGTGCATTGTTGCCCAGCAGGTCGAGAATGCGACGGTTCTTGAAAGAGGGGGTGCGGCCGCCATGCTGCTCCAGGGCCGCGCCGCAGAAGGCATTCAGGAGAATTTCGAGGGTGGTATAGGCGCCGATCTCGTGCAGGGTCTTGCGCTTGTCCTGGAAGATTTTCTTGCGCGCCATGTCTTTGGCATCCAGCACACAGCGCTTGGCCGGGCCGTGCATGTGTTCCACCAGGTCGCCAGGCAGGGCGCCGGCCAGCAAGGCATCCTGCTGTTCGACGAAGGCGCGGGCCGCCGCATTGGTCAGGTGCTCGATGGCCTTGCCGCGCAGGATCGCCAGCTTGCGGCGGCGCGAGTCCTGCGCGCCCAGTTGGCGATAGGTCTGCGGCAGGTCGTCGCCCACCAGATCAAGCAGCAACGACTCGACCTCAGCGTATTCCAGCAGTGCCATCTCCAGGCCGTCTTCCAGGTCGATCAAGGCGTAGCAGATGTCATCCGCCGCCTCCATCAGATAGACCAGCGGGTGACGGGCCCAGCGCTGCTCCTCAAGTTGCGGCAGGCCGAGCTTATTGGCGATCTGTTCGAGGATTGGCAGTTCGCTCTGGTAGCAGCCGAACTTGTGTTTCTTGTAGCCCAGGGAGTCGGCGTGGCGCGCGGTCCAGGGGTACTTCAGGTAGGTGCCCAGGGTGGCGTAGGTCAGCCGTGTACCGCCGTCGAACTGGTGGTATTCCAGTTGGGTCAGCACCCGGAAACCCTGGGCGTTGCCTTCGAAATTGAGGAAGTCATTGCGCTCGGCCTTGCTCATGTCATCCAGCCAGCCACGCCCGGCCGCCTGCTGGAACCAGTGGCGGATGGCGTCTTCGCCGGAGTGACCGAACGGCGGGTTACCGATGTCATGGGCCAGGCAGGCCGATTGCACCACCATGCCCAGGTCGCTCGGGTCGCACCAGTCGGGCAGGGCGCCGCGCAGGGTTTCGCCGACGCGCATGCCGAGGGAGCGGCCCACGCAGCTGACTTCCAGGGAATGGGTCAGGCGGGTATGGATATGATCGTTGCTGGATACCGGGTGCACCTGGGTCTTGCGGCCCAGCCGACGAAACGCGCCAGAGAAGATAATGCGGTCATGGTCTTTGTGAAACGGGCTGCGGCCGAGCTCTTCCGGGCTATGCAGGGGTTTTCCAAGGCGTTCGCGGGTAAGCAGGGTGGGCCAATCCAAGGCGGGTACTCTCCGTACGGTGAATGACCCTCCCAGCTTCCCGGTTCCGCCCTGGCGGGGCAAGCGAAAATCTACAGGCCGGCTGCGTCGATATCGATTAACAGCAAGCGCTGACCGTTCTCGAAGAATTGTCCGGCGGTGAGGCAATACTGGTTGGTGGTCGCGTCGCGGTAGGTCGAAGATAAGGTCAGGCGCCGTTCTTCCCAGCCTTCGGCCAGTAAGTGATAGAAATACGGGCGCCATGACCAGTTATGGCCCAGGTAGCGGCTGTCGGCTTGCCAGGCGTCCTGGCGCCATTCGAAGTTGGGCGTCAGTTGTGTGCCATGCCGGTCGCACTGGTAAAAGCGCAGCAGCCAGGGGAAGTCCGGTAGTCGCGGCAATTGGCTCAGCGGCGCCTGGCCCTGGGCCCAGGTTTGCAGGATTTTCATTAGTTCGGCCAATTGCTGGCGCCGTTGCATGATATGCCCGCGTTCCATCAGTTTCTGCTGCACGTACGCGGCGCGCAGCTGGGCAAAGCGTGGCACGAAGGCATCGGCGGCGAACCAGTCCAACTGCGCCTGGGCAAACAGATAGCCCTGCACATAACGCGAACCGCATTCCAGGGCGAAGCTCAACTGGGCCTCGGTTTCCACGCCTTCGGCGATGATCCAGCAGCCGGTTTTTTCCGCCATTTGCGCCAGTGCCCGTACCACCTCACTGCTCGGGCCACCCCGGGCCGCTTCCTGGAACAGGCGCATGTCCAGCTTGAGAATGTCTGGCTGCAATGCCAGCACCCGGTCGAGCTGCGAGTAGCCGGCACCAAAGTCATCGATCGCGATGCGCGCGCCGGCCTCGCGATAGCGTGCCACCACGTCCGCCAGGCGCTGGATGTTACCGCCCAATTCAGTGATCTCGAACACGATGCGCCGCGGGTCGACGCCATGGCTGTCGATTTGCTTCAGGCTGGGCAGCACCTGGCCCGGGCGCAGGCGGTTGATCCAGCGCGGGGAGATGTTCAGGCTGAGGAACCAGTCGTCAGGGGCTTCATGCAGGCGGCTCAGCGCGTTATCGCGGATCTGCCTGTCCAGGCGCCGCAACGACACGCCGGGTGTACGCGGGTCGGCGAACAGCGGGCCCACGGACTGCAGGCGGCCGTCAGCCTGGCGCAGACGGCCCAGGGCTTCGACGCCGGCAATGCGCCCGGTGGCGGTATCGATAAACGGCTGGAAGCAGGCGAGCGGTTGCCCGTCGATCACGGGGCCTCCTTAAGCGAGGTGGCGAAAAAAGCCCGGCCTTCGATCAACGAAGTCCGGGCCGATTCTGTCTGCAAGAATGCAGCCAGCAGGGTTCAACCTTTACGCGAAGCGCCCGCCATGGCCAATTTGATCAGCGGGATCAAACCGGCGCCGAGCCGCACCAGGCGCGTCAGGCTGCTGATACTGCCGCCTTTGGCACCCTTGCCGGTCAGGAAGCCCATCAGCGTCACCGCCGCCACGCCCCACAGCGGCGCGTGCTTGATGCCCAGGCTGTCCTGCCAGTTATGCCGCATGTCGCGCATTTTGTGCAGCGGCATCATCAGTTGCTGGGATTCGTGGCGGATTTCCTGGCGGTGCATTTCCATGCGCAGGCGGATCAATGCCTTGCGCATTTCCCGGCGGGAGGTGGTATGGGGTATTTCAGTCATGCTCATGGCAGCAGGCGCTCCCGGTCATTGGCCAGCTCTTCGAGGGTGGCATGGAAGGGCGTGGACTCATCGAACACCGCCGCTTTCAGGCGCACTCCGCAGAACGCGGCGGCCAGGCTGTAGAACACGCAGAGGCAGATGATCCCGGTGAGACGGTAGCCGGTGTCCCAGACCAGGATCATCACCAACGTCGACAAACCCACCAGCAACAGCAGGGCAAACACCAGCGCCAGGCCAGCAAACAGCAGCAGGCTGACGGTGCGTGCCTTCTGTTCCTGCAATTCGATGCCGAACAGTTCGACGTGGCTGTGCAGCAAGCCTAGAACGGCTGCGCCCAGGCGTCGTGAGGTAGAACTTGCGCCCGTGGACGAGCCGTTTTCGCCGATAGACATAATGGTTAGCGCCTTGTAGCCAGCAGGCCGATCAGAAAGCCCACGCCGGCGGCAATGCCCACCGACTGCCAGGGGTTGGCCTGCACATAATCTTCGGTGGCGGTGACTGCCGCCTGGCCGCGTTCGCGCAGGGAGTCTTCGGTCAGTTGCAGGGTTTCACGGGCCTTGAGCAGGCTTTCATGGATTTTGCTGCGCAGCTCATCTGCCTGGTCGCCGGCGAGGATCGCGGTGTCATCCAGCAACTTTTCGGTGTCGCTGACCAGGGTTTGGAAATCCGCCATCAATATTTCCTGAGCGGTCTGTGCTGTTTTTCTGGCCATGGTTATCTCCGTGATTGGCTGGGCTGTACGTGTGGTTTCGAGTCACCGGCATCGGTGAAGGTTCAGTGCAATTGTCTGGTACAGGTTTTGCTTTGCCTTGGTGCGCAAGCCCCAGGGTTTGCGCTGAATTCGGGCGGTCTGAGGCAATGCCTTAAAAAACCTTACCCTAAATAACTGAAACTCGCGGAAAAACCCTGTCGGTAACAGCCTGATGTGTTGATCGCTGCGCCAAAGCGGTTCACGCCCTCTGAAGAAGGGTGGTGCCGGTGGTGCCAATTTAGTGCGCGACAACCTGGCGTGAACCGCTTTGGTGCTTTTTGCCCTTAATGCAGGCCTGCCAACCTCCATGGAAAATTTGCAAAGCGCAGTGGATACCCTCGTCCACAGTTCCAACACCCTGTTTATCCTGATCGGGGCGGTCATGGTCCTGGCCATGCACGCCGGGTTCGCGTTCCTGGAAGTCGGCACGGTGCGCCAGAAAAACCAGGTCAATGCCCTGTCCAAGATCCTCAGCGACTTCGCGATCTCCACCCTGGCCTATTTCTTTATAGGCTATTGGATCTCCTACGGCGTGAGCTTCATGCAGCCGGCGGCCGTGATCAGCGCCGACCATGGCTATGGCCTGGTGAAGTTCTTCTTCCTGCTGACGTTTGCCGCAGCGATCCCGGCGATTATTTCCGGAGGTATCGCCGAGCGTGCAAGGTTCGCTCCGCAATTGTGCGCCACCGCGTTGATCGTGGCTTTTATCTACCCGTTTTTCGAAGGCATGGTGTGGAACGGCAATTACGGCCTGCAAGCCTGGTTGCTGGCGACCTTTGGCGCCAGCTTCCATGACTTCGCCGGCTCGGTGGTGGTGCACGCCATGGGCGGCTGGCTGGCGCTGGCGGCTGTGTTGCTGCTGGGCCCGCGTAACGGGCGTTATCGCGAAGGGCGCCTGGTGGCGTTTGCACCGTCGAGTATTCCGTTCCTGGCGCTGGGTTCGTGGATCCTCATCGTCGGCTGGTTCGGCTTTAACGTGATGAGCGCGCAAACGTTGAACGGCGTCAGCGGCCTGGTGGCGGTCAACTCGCTGATGGCCATGGTCGGCGGCACGGTCGCCGCGCTGGTGATCGGCCGCAACGACCCAGGCTTCCTGCACAACGGGCCGCTGGCCGGGCTGGTGGCGGTCTGTGCCGGTTCCGACCTGATGCACCCGGTGGGCGCGCTGGTCACTGGCGTGGTCGCCGGCGGGCTGTTTGTGTGGTGTTTCATTGCGGCCCAGGATCGCTGGAAGATCGACGACGTGCTGGGCGTATGGCCGCTGCACGGCCTGTGCGGTGTATGGGGCGGCATTGCCTGCGGCATCTTCGGGCAGACAGCGCTTGGCGGGTTGGGAGGCGTGAGCCTGATCAGCCAATTGATCGGCACCGGCCTTGGCGTGGCGGTGGCGTTTGCCGGCGGCCTGCTGGTGTATGGCGTGATCAAGCGCGTGCACGGCCTGCGCCTGAGCCAGGAAGAGGAGTATTACGGCGCGGACCTGTCGATCCACAAGATCGGTGCCGTCAGTCAGGATTGATCGGCGACTCTTCGTCGGTGTCCGCCTGCGCATAAAAGCCGTGCAGCAGGCGATAACGGCTCTGGCGCACTTCATCCACCCGCGCCTGTACCTGTTGGTCCGGCAGGCCCAGCAGCGTCAAGGCGTGGGAGGCGAGCATCAGGCTCGACTCCAGCAGCTCGGGCACCACTTCGCTGGCGCCCGCGGCTTTCAGGTCGGCCAACTGGCTGTCATCGCGGGTACGCACCAGGATCGGCACCCGTGCGTTGATTCGACGCGCTTCTTTCAACACGACCAGGGCGACATCGCTGTTGTCCACCGCGATCACCACTAACCGCGCGCGCTCAAGGCCCACCGCACTGAGCAGGGCGCCGCGACGGCAGTCGCCGTAATGCACGCTGCTGTCTTCGGTGGCGGCCTCCTGCACGCGTTCCGGGTCGTCATCCAGAGCGATAAAGGCCTGTTGCTCCCGGCGCAGAAAACGCCCGATGGACTGCCCGACCCGTCCATACCCGCAGATCACCGCATGCCCACGCAATTGGGCATTGAGCGCGGTGATCTCTTCCAATTGCACCTGCTGGTTGGGCTTGCGGTGCAGGCGCAGGGCAATTGCCGGCGCGGCGCGCAGCAGCAGCGGAGTCAGTAGCATTGAGCAGAAGGTGGCGGCGAGCAGCAGGCCATTGAACTGGTCGGGGATCAGCCGGCTTTGCTGCATCTGCGCCATCAACGCAAAACAGAACTCCCCACCCTGGGCCAGGGCCAGGCCACTGCGCCAGGCGGTTTCACTGTCACTGCCGCGCAGCTTCACCAGTACGGCCACTACGCCGCCCTTGAGCAGCATCAACGTGAGGGTCAGGCCTACGATCAACAGGCTGTGGCTGAGGAACAACTGCAGGTCGATCAGCATGCCGATGCTGACAAAGAACAGCCCCAGCAAAATGTCACGAAACGGGCGGATATCCGCTTCGATCTGGTGGCGGTAATGGCTTTCGCCCAGCAGCATGCCGGCCAGGAATGCGCCGAGGGCAGGGGACAGGCCGAGCAAGTGTGTGAGCCACGCGGTCAACAGGACGATCACCAACGCCAGCAGCACAAACAGCTCCGCCGAATGAGAGGCGGCGACTTCGTGAAACAGGCGTGGCAATAACCAACGGCTGGCCAGCAGCAGGCCCACGAACAACACCACGGTCTTGCCCAGGGTCAGCGGCAGCGCCACATACCAGGCCTGGTCGCTGCTGCCCGCAAACACGGGTACCAGGGTCAGCAGCAACACCGCCACCACATCCTGGAACAGCAACACCCCAATCGCATTCTGGCCGTGGCTACTGAAGATTTCCCCGAGGCTGGTCAGTTCCTTGCTGACGATGGCAGTGGACGACAGCGCCAGGCCCGCGCCGAGCAACAAGGCAATGCCCGGCGCCACGCCAAAGCCCATCAACAAGCCGCCCAGCAGCAGCCCGCACCCCAGTACCTGCGAACTGCCCAGGCCAAACACCACGCGACGCAGGGCGAGCATTTTGGTCAGGGAAAACTCCAGGCCCAGGGAAAACAGCAGGAACACCACGCCCAATTCAGCGAGGTCGGGCAGCGCTTCACTGTCATTTATCCAGTCGAGGGCGGTGGGCCCCACGGCCAGGCCCACGCACAGGTAGCCCAGCACGGGCGGCAGTTGCAGCCGGCGAAACAGCGCAATCACCACCAGGGATGAGGCCAGAATGATCAGCAGGTTGGCAAACACAGGCATCTCCATTGCAGGGCGAGCGGGCAAAAAGCCGCGAGAGTCGCTGAATCAGTTATAGGACATGCTGATCTGCGTCAGTTTTTTTTATGGGTCACAGCGGGAGGGCGGCTTTAGAATGGTCACCTGTCTCTTATCAGGTCCCGTCATCATGCTTCCTGAATGCCAGCTGTTCGGCACCGTGGGTTGCCATCTTTGTGAGTTTGCCGAAGCCGAAATCATGCCGCTCGTCGAACACGGCCTACTCGTAGAACTGGTGGATATCACCGACCCCCAAGACCTGACCGAAGCCTACGGGCTAAGGATTCCGGTGCTTCGCCGGGGGGACACCGGCGCGGAACTGGATTGGCCCTTCGACACTGCGCAGGTCGTCGCCTTCCTCGGCTGACGTTAACGCGATGGCGAGTTTCCGAATATTCCGTTACTGTATGTTTGTACAGCGATTGAATAGAGGGAACGCCCGTGGTGAATGTTGAACAACTTAAAAGCAGCGTCAATCGCATGTCCGTCGATGTCGTGCGCGACGCGGTGAATGAGCTGCGCCTCGACGGCCTGGTCACGGAAGGCAAGACGCCGTTTAACAAAGTCCATTTCAATACCTGCTTTGCCGAGATCGAGGCGTTGTTCCAGCGCGCCGGCTATCACAAGCAGTTGGATGTGGTGGGTTACCAGGGCTTGCTTTACGCCCTGTACGATCCAGGGCGCTGGGAAGCGGTGGACGTGCTGCGCTGGCTCAAGGAGTTTACCGAGGCCGCCAGCGCTTCGCCGATTTTGCAGGCGCGGTTGGCCAAGGCCTGAGATCCGCCCTAGGCCGAGTCCCGCTTCATGCGGGATAATGCCCGCCTGTTTTTCCAAGGCTTCGAGCGTCTGCATGCCCACTTCCGGTTTCTCCGCGTCCCAGCACCAAGCCAGCACCTTGTATTTGCCCCCTGGCCCTTGGGCGACGGTGCTGGACTGCCTGTGCGAACACTTTCCCGCCATCGGCCGCGAACACTGGCTGGACCGCATCGCCCGCGGCCGGGTACTGGATAGCAACGGCAACCCGATCCGCGAGGATCTCGCTTATAGAGAAGGCCTGTGCATCTACTATTTCCGCGAGGTGCCCAACGAAAAGGTGATCCCGGTGCAGGAAACCATCCTGTACGCCGACGAGCATCTGGTCGTGGCGGATAAACCGCACTTTTTGCCCGTGACCCCGGCCGGCGAGTATGTCGAACAAACCCTGTTGCGCCGCTTGATTCGCCGGCTGGGCAACCCGTCGCTGGTGCCGCTGCATCGCATTGACCGGCATACCGCCGGGCTGGTGCTGTTCTCGGCCAATCCGGCCAGCCGCTCGGCCTATCAACAGCTGTTTCCCACGCGCCAGATCGATAAATTCTACGAAGCCATCGCTCCGGCCCTGCCAGGGCTGACGTTCCCGTTGGTGCATAAAAGTCGCCTGGTGGAGGGCGAGCCGTTCTTCCGCATGCAAGAAGGCCCCGGCGCCAGCAACACCGAAACGGCCGTGGAGGTGCGGGAAAAACACGGCGAATTATGGCGCTACGGCCTGTTCCCCGTGACCGGCAAGAAGCACCAGTTGCGCGTGCACATGACCGCACTGGGGGCGAGCATCTGCAACGACCCGTTCTACCCGCAGGTGCTCAAGGATGCCGTGGACGACTACGCCAACCCGCTCAAGCTGCTGGCCCAGGGCGTGCGGTTTGTCGACCCTGTCACGGGTGAAGAGCGCAGTTTCCGCAGCCGGATCACCCTCGACTGGTAACCCCCGGAAACGACAAGGCCCGCGCGAGGCGGGCCTTGTGGGCTGAACCTGAGACTTACAGGTCTTTGACGGTGCGAACCTGATCTTTGTTGATGCGGGTGCGCTTGCCGTCCAGCTGTTCGAATTCGTAGAAACCCGAATCTTCATTGTATTTCGGGGTGTCGACGGCCTGGATTTCGCGACCGTCATTCAGGGTGATCACTGTAGGCGAGGCGCAACCGGCGAGGGTAGCGAGGCCCAGTGCAAGCATGAGAGCAGCGATGGTCCGTTGAGTCATGAGTGTGTCTCCGAAAGAGTGCTTTTTAAATGCTGACCTTGTGACGCACGACACGCCGACAAAGTTCCTTGTGCGAGGTTCATTCTGACACGCCGGACCTCTGGTGCAACAGCGCGGGCGTATTCAGATTAGCCAGGCGCGGATCATCCGCCGGGCATTCCAGGCCTACTGCACCCAACTGCAGGAAGATCTTGCGCGGGCTGCGTTCACCGGCCTGCCAGGCCTGTTCTACCGCGGTTTTCAGGTGGGTGGGGAGGATGCAGATCAAGGGTTCCCAGAATTCACCATGGCGCACCATCACCGGCAACAGCGGGTTGCGTTGCGCGGTCTCACGCAGGTCGGCGAGAAGTTGCGCGTCGATATGCGGCACATCGCACGGCAATATCAGCAGGTGGGCATGGTGCGCGGCTGCCAGCCCCGCGCGGATCCCGGCCAGTGGCCCGGGGAAGTCCGGGCTGTCGTCGCTGATCAAGTGGTCGGCGTAGGGCGCGTAGCGCGCCTGGTTGCGGTTGCACGAGATGATCAGCTCATCGGTCAGCGGTCGTACCAGGCTCTGCAGATGTGCGATCAGGGGCTGGCCGTTCCATTCGAGCAGGCCTTTGTCCTGGCCGCCCATGCGCTGGCCACGCCCGCCGGACAGCAGCAGGATCGAACAGGGCAGGGGGCATGAATCGATGGGCATGGTGGTTCCGCAGCGGCAGCAAAAGGAGGGCCTGTGATATAACACCAGGCTGTTCCTTCGACAACCGGACCATGCCATGAAAGCCAAGGCTGATGCGCCCTTCGTACCCCTGAATATCGCTGTATTGACCGTCAGCGACACCCGCACCCTGGACACCGACACCTCGGGCCAGGTCTTCGTCGACCGCCTGACCGCCGCCGGCCACACCCTCGCCGAGCGCGTATTGCTCAAGGACGACCTCTACAAGATCCGCGCCCAGGTCGCCCACTGGATCGCCGAAGACGTGGTGCAGGTTGTGCTGATCACCGGCGGCACCGGCTTTACCGGCCGCGACAGCACCCCCGAAGCCGTGAGCTGCCTGCTGGACAAACAGGTCGACGGATTTGGCGAGCTGTTCCGCCAGATATCCGTGGCCGACATCGGCACCTCCACCGTGCAATCCCGCGCCCTGGCCGGCCTGGCCAATGGCACCCTGGTGTGCTGCCTGCCGGGATCCACCAATGCCGTGCGCACGGGCTGGGATGGCATCCTCGCCGAGCAACTTGATAATCGGCATCGCCCGTGCAACTTCGTACCGCACTTGAAGCAGGCCGAGCCCTGTGAATCCCGTGGGTAAGCCCGGCAAGACCGGCGCCCTGGTGCCGGTAGAGCAAGCCCTGCAACAGTTGTTGGCCATGGCCGAAGCCGCGCCGATCCGCGAGCAGCAAGTGTTGCCCCTGGCCGATTGCGACGGCCGCGTATTGGCCCAGGAGCTGGTCTCCACCCTCGACCTGCCGCCCTGGCCCAACAGTGCCATGGACGGTTATGCCGTGCGCCTGGCGGACTGGACCGGCGAACCGCTGGTCGTGAGCCAGCGTATCTTCGCCGGCCAGGCACCGCAGCCACTGGCTGTCGGTACCTGTGCGCGCATCTTCACCGGCGCGCCGGTTCCAGAGGGCGCCGATTGCGTGCAAATGCAGGAAAACGCTGTGGTCCACGCCGACGAGCGTGTGAGCTTTACCGAGCCGTTGCACCTCAACCAGAACATCCGCCCCCAGGGCCAGGAGGCCACCGTCGGTGAGTCCGTCTTGTCGGCCGGCACACGCCTGGGCCCGATCGAGCTGGGCCTGGCCGCGTCGCTCGGGCGTGATCGCCTCGACGTCGTGCGCCGCGTGCGGGTGGCCGTGCTGTCTACCGGCGACGAGTTGATCGAGCCGGGTTTGCCGCTGGGCCCGGGCCAGATCTACAACAGCAACCGTCGCGTGCTGTGCAGTTGGCTTGAGCGCATGGGCTGCGAAGTGATCGATGCCGGGATCCTGCCGGATGATTTGCAGCAGACCCGCACTCGTTTGGCGGACCTGGGCGGCGTCGACCTGATCCTGTCCACGGGCGGTGTGTCGGTGGGGGAGGCGGACTTTCTGGGCATCGCCCTGCGCGAAGAGGGCGAGCTGGCCCTGTGGAAGCTTGCGATCAAACCCGGCAAGCCGCTGACCGTCGGCCATTTCCGTGGCGTGCCGGTGATCGGCCTGCCCGGTAATCCGGCCTCGACCCTGGTGACGTTCGCGCTGTTGGCGCGGCCGTACCTGCTGCGCCGTCAAGGCGTGGCAGACGTGGCGCCGCTGCGTTTCGAGGTGCCAGTGGGGTTCACCTGGCCCAAACCCGGCAACCGCCGCGAATACCTGCGTGGGCGCATCGAACAAGGCAAGGCGAGCCTCTACAGTAACCAGAGCTCCGGCGTGCTGCGCAGCGCGGCGTGGGCGGAGGGGTTTGTGGAGGTGTTGGAGGGCACGACGCTGGCGATCGGCGATACCGTCAATTTCATTCCGCTGAGTGAAGTCCTCAACTGAACACAAATCCCTGTGGGAGCGGGCAAGCCCGCTCCCACATTTGGAACTCAGCGTGTCAGTTAAAACTCAGTAATCGTCGCCGCGCTCGGTGACGTCCCGCTCCACCGGCCCCGCGTCGGGGTCGTAACCCGGCGGGAACTTGCCCTTCAACGTCCAGGCAAACGCAATGATCTCGGCGACGGTGCGGTACAGCTCCTCGGGAATGCTGTCGCCCAATTCCATGCGCGCCAGCAGCTTTACCAGCTCGGCGTTTTCATAGATCGGCACTTCATTTTCCCGCGCCAGCTTGAGGATCTCTTCAGCCAGGGCCTCGTCGCCCTTGGCGGTGAGGGTTGGCGCCTGTTGGCCGTCGTACTTGAGGGCAATCGCCTGGCGAGGCTCAGTGTTGCTCATGCGGTTTCATCCACCCAGCGTTGTTCCAGTCCGGTTTTTGGTCCGCGCGGCGGTGTGCCGAGGTGGCAATCCAGGTCGCCGACGTTGAGGCCCGACGTCACCAGGCGCTCGCGCAGGTTGCCCAGATGGCTTTCGATCAAACTCGCGGTAAAGGGCCGGGTTGCCCACAGCTGGCTCGATAGCTTTCCTTGAGTCAACTGTGCCTGGACCTGCAAGGGGCCCAACGGCTCCATGTCGAAAGCCAGTTCGACGCGCCAGAGCATCTGCTTCGGGTCCTTTTTGTCTTTGCGTTCGGACGGCTCTCTGTCCGGCGCCGGTTCTTCGCGCTGGAACTTGACCTGCAATGGCACGATGTCCTGCAAGGTGCGCATGGGGATTTCCAGCTGCCAGGTGGTTTGCAGACGGCCATCGGCGGTGGTGCCGGTCTGTTCCAGGCTCGACAACTGGTGGCTCTGCAAGCGCGAGATAGCCCCGGCGGCCAGGCGCAGCAGGTTTTCCAGGTCGCCTTCGCCTTCCAGTTTCGCCATGAGCCGCTCGGGCAGTGGGAAACCAGCCGGAGCCTGGCGTGCGCCGACCTGACCGAGAGTGCCCAACGGGCTGCGCACGAAATTGGGCATTACCTGGGCCAAGGTGTTGGCGGCAAGAATGGCATTCAGGTTGGTGCTGGCGGGCAGTGCGGGCAACAAATCGGCGACCAGGCGCAGCAGCGCGCCTTTCATGTCCAATGGCGGGACTTGCGGGTTTTGCCCGGCGAGCAATTTGGCTTCCAGGAAGGCGCCGCTGTTCTGGATCACCTGCGCCAGCACCTTGGGGTTGCTCACCTGTGCCAGGTCGGGCAGGGCGGCCAGCAACCGCTCGGCGGCGGCGCGCAGGTCGGCGGAAGTGCCATCGCCACGGGGCAGGTTTTGCAGGGCCGTGAACACTGCATCCAGCGAGCCTTGGCGGCTTTGCTGGGTGGTGAGTTGCTGCGCGACGGCCAATTGATCCTTGAGCCCGCTCAACGGCACGAAGTTCAGGGTTTGCGCGTTCTGTACCACAGCGCTGAGTAAACTGCCCACGCGCAAGGGCTGGGGACTTTCCACCGTCAGCGTCGCGCCGGCCAGGGCGTTATTGAGCACGGTCACCAGCGAACGGTAGAGCGCCGGTTGCGTGGTGCCCTGGGGCAGGGCCTGGGTGGTCAGCACCTTGGCTTGCAGCAGCGTACCTTCCGGTACCTTGGACGTATCGATGCGCGTGAGGGCGGCGACATTGGCGCTCAAGGCTTGTTGCAGGCTGAGGGTCAGGTTGCCCGCTGGCGTCTGGCTCACCGCCACATTGCTGCCCAACGGCAAGGGCTGGGGGCTGCTGGCTTGCACCAGGGTCTGGCGGCCGCCTTCCAGGGTCAGCTTGAGCAGCAACTGAAAAGCTTCACCGCCTTGCTTAAGGGCAATGACTTCGGCATTCGCGGTTCTCCCCGGTTCAATCAGCCCGATCTGCGGCTCCAGCAGTTTCAGCAATGCCCCCACCGCGGGCGCGGGGCTTTGCCCGGTCGTTGGTGTGGGAGGTAGCGTAGGAAGGTTGATTTCGCCGGTCATCGTGCGCATCGTCTCTGGGGAAATTGCCCTCTTTAGCGTAGGGCATCGCATGTATAATGCCGCCCGTCTGCAAAGAGAGCGGTAAAAACCTCACAACTATTTGATCCAGCTCTCTAAAATCGGTCGCCAAAGTCGTTATTGTGCATCTCTCTTTAACGGCCGCTGCACCGCCGACTTGAACCGTAAAGGCCCGCGATCTCTTGACCAGCCCTCTTCTTGAAGCCGTAGCGCTTTCCTGTGAACGCGACCTGCGCCTGCTGTTCGAACACCTCGAACTGCGGCTGGCGGGCGGCGACATGGTGCAGGTCAGTGGGCCCAACGGCAGCGGCAAGACCAGCCTGCTGCGCCTGCTGGCCGGGTTGATGCAGCCCACGGCCGGTGAAGTGCGACTCAACGGCAAGCCCCTGAGCGAACAACGCACCACGCTGGCCCGCAACCTGCTGTGGATCGGCCATGCCGCCGGGATCAAGGACGTGCTCACTGCCGAAGAAAACCTCAGCTGGCTCAGCGCCCTGCATCATCGCGCTTCCCGTGACGCCATCTGGCAATCCCTGGCCGCCGTGGGCCTCAAGGGCTTTGAAGACGTTCCCTGTCACACCCTGTCTGCCGGCCAACAGCGCCGCGTGGCCCTGGCGCGCTTGTACCTGCCGGGCCCGCCGCTATGGATTCTCGATGAACCTTTCACCGCCCTGGATAAACAAGGCGTTGCTCAGTTGGAAGACCACCTGGCTATGCACTGCGAGCAGGGCGGCACGGTGCTGCTTACCACCCACCACAGCCTGACGCGCATGCCCGCCGGTTACCGTGACCTGGACCTGGGGCGGTGGTCGGCATGAGTGTGTTCGCCCTGTTGGTCGCCCGCGAAGCGCGGTTGCTGTGCCGTCGCCCGGCCGAATTGGCCAACCCGCTGGTGTTCTTCGCCATCGTGATTGCGTTGTTCCCGTTGGCGGTCGGCCCCGAGACTAAACTGTTGCAAACCTTGTCCCCTGGGCTGGTGTGGGTGGCGGCACTTTTATCCGTCCTGCTCTCGCTGGATGGGCTGTTTCGCAGTGATTTCGAAGACGGTTCCCTCGAACAGTGGGTCCTTTCGTCGCACCCCCTGCCACTTCTGGTACTGGCCAAGGTGCTGGCACACTGGGCTTTTTCCGGCCTGGCGCTGGTGTTGCTCTCACCGTTGCTGGCGATGATGCTAGGGTTGCCCACCGAGTGCCTGCCGGTGTTGCTCCTTTCCTTGTTGCTCGGCACGCCAACCCTGAGCCTGCTGGGTGCGGTGGGCGCGGCACTGACGGTGGGTTTGAAGCGCGGCGGCCTGTTACTGGCCCTGTTGATTCTACCTTTGTACATCCCGGTACTGATCCTGGGCAGCGGCGCCTTGCAAGCCGCGCTCATGGGTATGCCGGCGACCGGTTACCTCCTGTGGCTTGGCAGCCTGACCGCCCTGGCGGTAACCCTGACACCCTTTGCCATAGCCGCCGGGCTGAAGATCAGCGTCGGCGAATAATGAGGTCTGACCAAGCGTTATACGCCTGGTCAGTAAAGGCCCTACGCTTCTCGCAATGACGAGAAGCAACCGTGAGAAACAGCAATGAACTGGACCTGGTTTCACAAGCTCGGCTCGCCCAAATGGTTCTACGGCATCAGTGGCAAGCTGTTGCCGTGGTTGAGCCTCTTCGCCGTGTTGCTGATCGGCATCGGCCTGGTCTGGGGCCTGGCCTTCGCGCCGCCGGATTACCAGCAAGGCAACAGCTTTCGCATCATCTATATCCACGTGCCTGCGGCGATGCTGGCCCAGTCCTGCTACGTGATGCTGGCGGTGTGCGGCATTGTCGGCCTGGTGTGGAAGATGAAACTCGCGGACGTCGCCCTGCAATGCGCCGCGCCCATCGGCGCGTGGATGACGGCCGTGGCGCTGGTCACCGGCGCGATCTGGGGCAAGCCGACCTGGGGTTCATGGTGGGTGTGGGATGCGCGACTAACGTCGATGTTGATCCTGCTGTTCCTGTACTTCGGTCTGATTGCCCTGGGCAACGCAATCAGTAATCGTGACAGCGCCGCCAAGGCCTGCGCGGTGCTGGCCATCGTCGGCGTAATCAACATCCCGATCATCAAATACTCGGTGGAGTGGTGGAACACCCTGCACCAGGGCGCCACCTTCACCCTCACCGAAAAACCGGCGATGCCCGTGGAAATGTGGGCGCCGTTGCTGCTGATGGTGCTGGGGTTCTACTGCTTCTTCGGCGCGGTGCTGCTGATGCGTATGCGCCTCGAAGTGCTCAAGCGTGAAGCCCGCGCCAGCTGGGTCAAGGCCGAAGTGCAAAGCTGCCTGGGAGCGCGTGGATGAGTTTTGCTTCTTTCAGTGATTTTCTCGCCATGGGCCACCACGGCCTGTATGTCTGGACGGCCTATGGCATCTGCCTGGCAGTGCTGGCCCTCAACGTCGCCGCGCCGATCCTGGCCCGCAAGCGTTACCTGCAACAAGAGGCGCGTCGTCTGCGCCGGGAGACCGAAAAGTGAATCCGCTGCGTAGAAAGCGTCTGTTGATCATCCTCGCCATCATGGCCGGCGTCGGCATTGCCGTGGCCCTGGCCTTGAGCGCCCTGCAGCAGAACATCAACCTGTTTTATACCCCCACCCAGATCGCCAATGGCGAAGCGCCTGTCGATACGCGCATCCGCGCCGGCGGCATGGTGGAGAAGGGCTCGTTGAAGCGTTCTGGCGATTCCCTGGATGTCACCTTCGTGGTGACTGACTTCAACAAAGCCGTGACCATCACCTACCGTGGCATCCTCCCGGACCTGTTCCGTGAAGGCCAGGGCATCGTCGCCCTGGGCAAACTCAACGCCGACGGCGTGGTGGTGGCCGATGAAGTGCTGGCCAAGCACGATGAGAAATACATGCCGCCGGAAGTCACCAAAGCCTTGAAAGACAGCGGTCAATCCGCGCCTGATGCAACTGCAGCTCCAGCCAAGGAGGGCTAAGTGATGACGTCCGCACTGTTTATTCCGGAGCTGGGCCAGTTGGCGATGATCCTCGCCCTGTGTTTTGCCATCGTCCAGGCCGTGGTGCCGTTGCTCGGTGCCTGGCGTGGCGATCGCCTGTGGATGAGCCTGGCGCAGCCGGCCGCCTGGGGCCAGTGTGCGTTTCTGGTGTTCGCATTTGGCTGCCTGACCTATGCCTTCATGACCGACGACTTTTCCGTCGCCTATGTCGCCAACAACTCCAACAGCGCCTTGCCCTGGTACTACAAGTTCAGCGCGGTATGGGGCGCCCACGAGGGTTCGTTGCTGCTGTGGGCGTTGATCCTCGGCGGCTGGACCTTCGCCGTGTCGGTGTTCTCCCGGCAGCTGCCGCAAGTGATGCTGGCGCGGGTGCTGGCGGTGATGGGCATGATCAGCATCGGCTTCCTGCTGTTCCTGATCATGACCTCCAACCCGTTCACCCGCATCCTGCCGCAGATCCCGGCGGACGGGCATGACCTCAACCCCTTGCTGCAGGACATCGGCCTGATCGTGCACCCGCCGATGCTGTACATGGGCTACGTGGGTTTCTCGGTGGCCTTCGCGTTCGCCATCGCCGCCTTGCTCGGCGGGCGCCTCGATGCCGCCTGGGCACGCTGGTCGCGGCCGTGGACCATCGTCGCCTGGGCCTTCCTCGGTATCGGTATCACCTTGGGTTCCTGGTGGGCCTACTACGAACTCGGCTGGGGCGGCTGGTGGTTCTGGGACCCGGTGGAAAACGCCTCGTTCATGCCCTGGCTGGTAGGCACCGCACTGATTCACTCACTGGCCGTCACCGAAAAACGCGGTGTGTTCAAGAGCTGGACGGTGTTGCTGGCCATCGCCGCGTTTTCCCTCAGCCTGCTCGGCACCTTCCTCGTGCGCTCCGGCGTGCTGACCTCGGTGCACGCGTTCGCCTCCGACCCGGAGCGCGGCGTGTTCATCCTGATCTTCCTGCTGTTCGTGGTGGGTGGCTCGTTGACCCTGTTCGCCCTGCGCGCACCGGTGGTCAAGAGCCACGTCGGCTTTAACCTGTGGTCGCGGGAAACCCTGCTGCTGGGTAATAACCTGGTGCTGGTGGTGGCCGCGTCGATGATCCTGCTCGGCACCTTGTACCCGTTGGTGCTGGATGCCCTGAGCGGTGCCAAGCTGTCCGTCGGCCCGCCGTACTTCAACGCGCTGTTTATCCCATTGATGGGCCTGTTGATGGTGGTGATGGCGGTCGGTGTGCTGGTGCGTTGGAAAGACACCCCGGTCAAATGGCTGGCGGGCATGCTGATGCCGGTGCTGCTGGGCAGCGTGGCCCTGGCAGTGATCGCCGGTTTTGCCTACGGTGATTTCAACTGGGCGGTGCTCGCCACCTTCCTGCTCGCCGCCTGGGTATTGCTGGCCGGCGTGCGCGACCTCTTCGACAAGACTCGCCACAAAGGCCTGATCAAAGGCTTGCCGACCCTGACCCGCAGCTACTGGGGCATGCAGATTGCCCACCTCGGCATCGCCGTGTGCGCCCTGGGCGTGGTGCTCTCCAGCCAGAACAGCGCCGAGCGCGACCTGCGCCTGGCGCCTGGCGAGTCCATGGACCTGGCCGGTTACCACTTCATTTTCGAGGGCGCCAAGCACTTCGAAGGGCCGAACTTCACGTCAGACAAAGGCACTGTGCGCGTCGTCCGTAACGGTAAAGAGATCGCCGTACTGCACCCGGAAAAACGCCTGTACACCGTGCAAAGCTCGATGATGACCGAAGCAGGTATCGACGCCGGGTTCACCCGCGACCTCTACGTCGCCCTGGGTGAACCCCTGGGCGAGGGCGCCTGGGCGGTGCGCGTGCATGTCAAACCGTTCGTGCGCTGGATCTGGTTCGGTGGCTTGCTCACCGGCTTGGGTGGCGTGCTGGCCGCGCTGGATCGGCGTTATCGGGTCAAGGTCAAGAGCCGGGTGCGTGAAGCCCTGGGCCTTTCAGGAGCGGCAGTATGAAGCGTTGGTTGATGGTGTTGCCGCTGGCGGCATTCCTGGTGGTGGCGGTGTTCCTCTATCGCGGCTTGTACCTGGACCCGGCCGAGCTGCCCTCGGCGATGATCGGCAAGCCGTTCCCGGCGTTCAGCCTGCCGACCGTGCAGGGCGACAAAACCCTGACCCAAGCCGACTTGCAGGGTAAACCGGCGCTGGTCAACGTGTGGGCCACCTGGTGCATTTCCTGCCGCGTCGAGCATCCGGTGCTGAACAAACTGGCCGAGAAAGGCGTGTTGATCTACGGCATCAACTACAAGGACGACAACGCCGCCGCCTTGAAATGGCTGGCGGAATTCCACAACCCGTATCAGCTGGATATCCGCGACGAAGACGGCAATCTGGGCCTCAACCTCGGCGTCTACGGCGCCCCGGAAACCTTCTTTATCGACGCCAAGGGCGTGATCCGCGACAAGTACGTCGGCGTGATCGACGAAGTCGTGTGGCGTGAACAACTGGCCGCCAAGTACCAGGCGCTGGTCGACGAGGCCAAGCCATGAGGCGTCTGTTAGCGGCGACGGTTTTAGCCTTGGGGTTGGCCGGCGTGGCCCACGCCGCCATCGACACCTACGAATTCGCCAACGACGCCGAGCGCGAGCGTTTCCGCGACCTGACCAAGGAACTGCGCTGCCCCAAGTGCCAGAACCAGGACATCGCCGACTCCAACGCACCCATCGCCGCCGACCTGCGCAAAGAGATCTTCCGCATGCTGGGAGAGGGCAAGGACAACCAGCAGATCATCGACTTCATGGTCGACCGCTACGGTGATTTCGTGCGCTACAAACCGGCCCTCACCGGCAAGACCGCGCTGCTCTGGTTCGGCCCCGCCGGCCTGCTGCTGGCCGGTGTGGTCGTCATGGCCGTGATCGTCCGCCGCCGCCGCGCCGCGCCTACCGATGGCTCCGACGCGCTATCCCCTGAAGAGCGCCAACGCCTCGACCAATTGCTGGACACCAAGACTGATGATTGATTTCTGGCTCGCAGCCGGCCTGCTGCTTCTGATTGCCCTGAGTTTCCTGTTGATCCCCGTGTTGCGCGGCCGCCGTGCCCAGCGTGAAGAGGATCGCACCGCGCTGAACGTGGCGCTGTATCAAGAGCGCGTCGCCGAACTGCAAGTGCAGCAGGACGAAGGCGTGCTCAATGCCGCGCAACTCGACACCGGCCGCGCCGAAGCCGCCCGTGAACTGCTGGCCGACACCGAAGGCGTCGAAAAGCCCCGCGAATCGCGCCTGGGCAAACCACTGCCGTTTTTGGCGGCGTTTCTGGTGCCGGTCCTGGGCGTTGCCCTGTACCTGCATTACGGGGCGAGCGACAAGGTCGAACTGACCCGCGAATTCTCCCAGCCGCCAGTGTCCATCGACGACATGACCCGCCGCCTGGAGCGTGCCGCTGCGGCCCAGCCGGATTCCGCCGAAGGCCTCTACTTCCTCGGCCGCGCTTATATGGCCCAGGACCGCTCGGCCGATGCGGCCAAAGTTTTCGAACGCACCGTGGCCCTGGCCGGTCGCCAGCCGGAACTGCTCGGCCAGTGGGCCCAGGCGCAGTACTTTGCCGACAACAAACAGTGGTCGCCCAAAGTCCAGGCGCTGACCGACGAAGCCTTGAAGCTGGACCCCAAGGAAGTCACCAGCCTGGGGTTGCTCGGTATTGCAGCTTTTGAAGGCCAGCGTTATCAGGACGCGATTGATTACTGGGGCCGCCTGCTGGCGCAGTTGCCACCCGAAGATAACTCCCGCGCCGCGCTTCAGGGCGGGATCGACCGGGCGGCGGAAAAGCTGAAAGAGAGCGGTGGCACCGTCGCGCCAAAGGCGGTGATGACGGTTCGTGTGGACCTGTCTGCCGACGTCAAGGCCAAGGCCCTGCCGACCGACAGCGTATTCATCTTCGCCCGCGCCGTAAAAGGCCCGCCGGCGCCGTTGGCGGCCAAACGCGTCACTGTCGCCGAGTTGCCGATCACCGTCGAACTGGGCGACGCCGACGCAATGATGCCGCAGTTGAAACTGTCCAACTTCCCCGAAGTCCAACTGGTTGCGCGCATTTCCCGGGCCGGTCAGCCGACCAAGGGTGAATGGATCGGCCGCAGCCAACCCCTGGCCAGCAGCACGACTGCGCAGCAGCAACTGACCATCGACAGTCCGGACCCGTAATTCGAGGAAACGCCCATGACCGCATTTGCACGTATCACCCTGCTCAGCCTCGTATTAGGCCTGAGTGCCTGTGCGGTCCACCGCCCACCTCCGGCCCCGACGGGCCCGACCATTCCACCCTCGGTCCCGTCGACCCAGCCGAGCACCAAACCGTCCGGCCCGGTGACCCCGCCGCCGAAACCGTTGCCCACCCAATCGCCGACCTTCGCCCCACCGCCCGGCGCCGCCAGCCACTGGGACGGCAAGATGCAGGTCTACGTGCTCGACGATCAGCCCGACACCTTCTACCGCCAGCGCACCTACTACCGCTGGAGCAACGGCTGGAGCCGCTCCATCAGCCCGAATGGCCCATGGGAAGAAACCAATGTGCAGGGCGTTCCGCCGGGCTTGAGCAAGCAATACGCGCGATGACAAAAGGCGACCTTCGGGTCGCCTTTTTCATGCCTGTGAAATCAAGCACTGGAGATCAAATTAACGCCCCTCAGTTAGGGAGGAACACTATAACTGTGGCGAGCGGGCTTGCCCCGCGTTGGGCTGCGCAGCAGCCCCAATAAGAGCGCTGCAGTGTGCCAGGCAGCTCCTGGACTATGTTTTGGGGCCGCTGCGCAGCCCAACGCGGGCGGTGCGACGATTCGACAAACCCGCTCGCCACAGACGATCTCCCCAGCCATCAGGCCACCGGACACTCCCGCTCCAGTGCTTCATCCACCAACAACTGCGCAATCTCCACCATCTGCACCACCGCCAGCACCCGCTTGCGGCTTGCGCCATCCAGGTGCTCGGCACAGTCGTACGCACAGGCCGTCGCCGATTCCAGCATCTCGCTGGCATTGCTCAACGCCGCTTCGGTGCTGAGGCCGGGGCGGACAGTGAAGATGATGTTGGGTGGGGTTTGGGGAGTGTCATCCGAAGGGGATGGCGGGGGATTGGGGGTGACCTTTTTCATACGGTTGCTCCTGGAATTAAGGGAGCCGCCACAATCACTTCCACATGATGGGTGGCGACTGTACGCAGGTGTGGAAGACCGGACTCCAGGACCCCGGCGCACCCTAAGGTGCCCCGCGCACAGCCGCCATAACACTTTATAGCGGGCATGAAAAAAGCGCCCGCTATAGGCTATGGGCGCTTATACGCCTGGAGAGTTCGGGCTTCCACACCCGTTCGCTGATTTTGCAGCGACCCGCGAAGGTTAACGGCGACACTGATCGGACGCAACCCGAAATCTGTGTAGGGCAGGTCCTAACGACGATCCTCATGCAGGGCGTACTGTCGGGGTTGAGCAAGCAGTACGCGCAATGACAAAAGGCGACCCTTGAAGGTCGCCTTTTAGGCCTCGAAACTCAGTCCAGATGTGGGAGGGGCCTTGCTCCCAATGGCAGTGGCTCAGATATACGTTACGAGCTCGCCACCTTAGGTGTATTCAATGTGCGCCTGGCGATGAGGGTTGCCAGCACCGCCAGGCAAAAGGTTGCCCATGCCATTAAGCTTGTCCCGCCTTCAAATGCTCTTGCGGCGCTATGCATGACTTCATTGGCCTGCTCTCCCACCAATGTCGCCGATACGGCGTGGGCACCTGCCAATGTTTCGCTGGCCAGGTGCACTTGCATCGGCGTCAGGAAGTCAGGCAGCTGCAATGAACCGCGGTAGTAGGCAGTGACTAGACCACCTAGCAGGGTGGTACCGAGCACCACCCCCACTTCATAAGCGGTCTCGCTGATGGCTGATGCCGCGCCTGCTTTGGTGGAGGGGGTGGCTGACAGAATCACGTCGTTGGATACTGTGGCTATGGCACCAACCCCAATATTCAGTAACGCAAATGCCACCACTAACACCGTCAGACTGCTGCCAAGACCGGCAACCAGTAAAAAGGCCGCCGCAGTAAAGACCAGCAGAATCGGAATCAGAACATTGACCGACACTCGCTGGGCGATCGGGACGATCAGGATGCCCACTGCAATAGCCATGATCTGACCCGGTATCAGCGCCAGGCTGGCGCTAAGGGGGGACATGCGCAGGACGATCTGCAGGAATTGAGTGGCGAAAAATACAAACCCGATCAGGAAGGCCAAACTCATCAGGTTGATGGTCACTGAACCGCTGAATGTCTTGTTGCGAAACAGGTTCAGGTCCATCAACGGCGTTGGCAGACGCAACTGCCGGCGCACGAATAGCCAGCCGATAATGATAGCAATGGCGAAGGTCGCAAGTGCCAACGCATCCGGACCGTTACTGGCGATGTGCTTGATGCTGTACACCAGCGCGCTGAGAGCCATCATTGATTGAACGGTACTGATGGCATCCATCGGGCCTGACGCATCCCGTTCAGACTCGGGTAACAGCAATGGTCCGAGGACCAATAGAGGTACCAGCACCGGTATTGCCAGCAGAAAAATCGATCCCCAACTGAAGAACTCCAGTAGTACGCCGCCGATCAAGGGCCCGAGTGCTGAACCGACCGTCAAGGTCGTTGCCCAGATAGCCACGGCCAGTCGCCGCTCCTCCCGCACTTCAAAAATTGAGCGTATCAATGCCAGTGTCGAGGGCATCAACATCGCCCCGAAGATCCCCATGCCTGCACGTCCGGCTATCAATTGCGCGGCAGAGCCGGAGTAGGCCGTTATCACGGACACGATGGTGAACCCCAATGAGCCGATCAGCAGCAGTTTCCGATGGCCTTTGCGATCACCCAGGCTCCCCATGGAAATCAGTAATCCCGCCAGTACCAATGAGTAGGCATCAATCATCCACAATTGCTGGCTGGCACTGGGATGTAGCGCTTCAGCGATTTTTGGCAGGGCAAAACCCAATACCGTGTTATCCACGGTTACCAGCAAGACCGGCAGCATCAATATCGCGAGAGCCAACCACCTGCTGGAGTGTGGTTGCCGGGTTGTATTGTCGGCCGTTAATGACATTACCGGCTCCTTATCAAGAAAGTTCATGGGCCATATATTCATGACCGTGCGATAAGCCGTCTCGTCGATTCTTCGAGACGATTTTCAGTTCAGTTCAACAGGGAAAACAGATGCTGGCAGTCCACTGCACCTGAATTCAAGCGTTTGCCCAAGGCCAAACGCTCAGCCCAACTAGGCCAGAGATCTTGCGCCTGACGATCCATATTTAATTTGAGTCGACCATGCTCACTGGCTAAGAGGCCACTGGTGACCTCACCAAAACAGCCATTCATCGCACCAGCTGCCTTGGATGCTGCGTTTGTACGGTCAGTTTCGCCGACTCTGCACACATTCAATCCACGTGAGCTGAGCTCATACGCAATGGAGCCACCAATGGCTCCTGCGCCTACCACAATTACATCGAACTCCATGTTCAAAATCCTTACTTTAACTTTTAGCTATAGAATAAAAAAACCGCTCCCTGTAGGAGCGTGCTGAAACTTTTTATAGTTTGTAAGTTGGTGCGACAATCGGGGATTTGTTTCATGCTGTATCGCGGTTACAAATTTACATATTTGTGGGTTGAGCAAGCAGTACGCGAAATGCAAAAGACGGCCTCCGCACCGCCCCTCTCAAAGTAGAACTTCTCAACCGTCAAGCCACGGGGCACCGCAACCATCTACGGCTGCTGTGGCTCACGCTTTCCGGATAAGGCGGCCACCGCCAGTCTGGCTGCGGAGCAATTGCCGGATATACTCAGCCGGGCCGAGCAAACCGGCAACGTGGGTCGATTGCGTAAACAAGCAAAGAGAGTGTGTTGATGGCAGGCAGGTTGATCTATCTCATCGGGCCATCGGGTTCGGGCAAGGACAGCCTGTTGGATGCCGCACGCCCGCGTTTGGCCGAGCGCGGTTGCCGGATTGTGCGCCGCGTCATCACCCGTTCCGCGGAGGCGGTAGGCGAAGCGGCCCAAGGCGTGAGCCCGGCGCAGTTTGCCGTGATGGAAGCTGAGGGCGCATTTGCCCTGAGTTGGCAGGCCAACGGGTTGTCTTATGGCATTCCCAAGGACATTGACGAGTGGCTGGCGGCGGGGCAGGACGTGCTGGTCAACGGCTCGCGCGCGTATCTGGCGCAGACACGCGAGCGTTATCCGTCGTCGTTGGTGCTGTTACTGACGGTTGATCAGGCGGTGCTGAGACAGCGCTTGACCGCGCGTGGGCGTGAGTCGTTGGCGGATATCGAGGCGCGCCTGGCGCGCAATGCGCGGTTCACCGAGGAACTGATCGCCGCCAATGGCGGCGGGTTGTTCGTGCTGGATAACTCCGGCCCGCTGGAACACACGGTCGAGCGTTTGCTGTGCTGCCTGGATCAGGGGCATTCAGCCTGCGCCTGACGAGACAATCGCATGCAACAAGCGATTTCAGTCAACCACAGAGGCCCCGGTTTGCTGCGCGACAGCGCTACGTCGGCTCCCACATTTGATCGTCATGGCTCACAGATATGGATGCCAAATCGAGCGCTCATTTCTTTGCGGCCCTTGGGCGTCAACCCCAGCGCACGGCTGTCCAGGTCTTGGGTGACCCATTCGCGCCGCAACGCTGTTTGCAAAAACGCCGCACCCAAGGCGCCGGCCAGGTGAGGGCGGCGCATGCTCCAGTCCAGGCAGGCGCAAGCGAAACGCCTACGCTGCGTGCGCATTGCCGCCACATCGACGCCCAGTTCAATCATCGCCTGTTCGCCTTGCATGCTGAGCTGATAGCTGTCGTCGCCCGTCAACCAGCCGCATGCGATGAAATGATCATGCAGCCGTACCGCCAGGCGGCCGGCCATGTGGTCGTAACAGGTGCGCGCAAACTGCAGGCGCGTAGGAGTGTTGGGCACAAATGCGCTGACGCTGCTGCGGCTGATCACCATCAAACCTTCGAGCGCCTGGGCCACGTGCGCGCCAGCGAGACGGTAGTAACGATGACGGCCCTGCGTCTGCAACTTGATCAGGCCCTCATCCTTAAGCCTGCTCAGATGGGCGCTGGCGGTAGAGGCGCTGACCTCGGCGATCACTGCCATTTCAGTGCTGGTACGCGCATGGCCGTCCATCAGCGCGCAGAGCATTTTCGTGCGGGCCGGTTCTGCGACCGCGCCGGCGACCCGCGAAAGCGCAGCATCCTCGTCCTGGGAGGGCATATTTCGTTCCTGAGCGAATTGTGGTTGTGTGAAGGCGTTGATAGTAGCGGTTCTTTTTGAACAGGATGCTCTGAATGACACCGCTTGAAGCTGCCACTCACGCTGACCCCTATGGCTATTACTCGCACCTTAGACTCAGCGCCGGGCTGCTGTTCGATAGGGAACTGCAAGTATGGGTCGCCAGCAGCGCGCAGGACGTCGAAGCGGTGCTCATGCACCCCGATTGCCGCGTGCGGCCGCTGCACGAGCCGGTGCCGCCAGCGATTGCCCAAGGCGCGGCAGGGCAGGTGTTTGCCCGCCTGATGCGCATGAATGAAGAGGCGGCCCATCGGTGCCCGAGAGCGGCGATTGAACCTGCACTGCGCGCTGTGCAGGCGCCCGCTATCGTCGAGACGGTGGAACAGGTCATGGACCGCGTGGATGATCTGGACACGTTGATGTTCAGCCTGCCGGTCTCGGTGGTTGCCTCCCTGCTGGGCTTGCCGACAGAGCAATTGGCCATGGTCGCGAGGCTGACGCGGGAGTTTGTTGCCTGCCTGTCACCGCTGAGCGATGAGGTGCAGTTGCGCCACGCCGATATTGCCGCGTCGCGGTTGAGTACCCTGTTCGCGCAAGTGCTGCAGGACACCAGGCTGTTGGCGCACATCCGCCTTGGGGAGTGGGAGGATACACACGTATTGACCGCCAACCTGATCGGGCTGTTGTCGCAGACCTGCGAAGCGACTGCCGGCCTCATCGGCAATGCGCTGCTGACGCTCGTTCGCCAGCCCGAGCTGATTGAGACGGTCCAGCAAAGACCGGCCCTGTCGATGGCACTGGTGGAGGAAGTGGCGCGCTACGATTCGCCGGTGCAAAACACACGACGGTTCGTGGCCAGGCGATGCACGCTTGGTCATACCGTTCTGGAGGCGGGGGATACCATTCTGGTGTTGCTGGCTTCGGCCAACCGCGACCCTGATGCCAACCCCACGCCCGACAGTTTCATGCTCGAGCGGCCGCAACGGCGAATTTTCAGCTTCGGCGCAGGACACCATCGGTGCCCTGGCCAGCAACTGGCGTTGAGCATTGCCTCGCAGGCCGTTCTGGCGCTGCTGCGCAGGCAGCCAGGCTGGCTGGACAGCATTGCCGGGTGCAGCTATTGGCCGTCGCTCAATAGCCGCATTCCTCGATTCCACAGCGGCGCACTAAGCCAGTAGCCGTTCCACATACTCGACAAACACCCGCGCCTTGGCACTGGCCATCCGGCCCGTGGGGAATACTGCCCATAAGTCACGGGCCGGCAATTGCCAGTCCTCCAGCACAATTTTGACCTCGCCGCTGGCCAGTTCCGGCGCGAACATCCAGGTGGATGACAGGGTCAGGCCCAAATGGCTCAGCACGGCGGCGCGTACGCCTTCGGCGGCGGTGACGCGCACGCGGCCGTGGGCGACGAGGGGGTATTGGGTGTCGCCTTGGGTGAAGTGCCAGTGCGAGCCTTCGCCCCGGGTGTAGATGATCGCCTGGTGTTGCAGCAAATCCGCCGGGGTAACGGGCTCGCCGAAGCGTTCGAAGTAGGTCGGGGTGCCCAGGATGACGCAGGGCGACGCGCCGATCTTGCGCGCTGTGAGGTTTGAATCATTCAGGTTGCCCATGCGCAGGGCGACGTCGATACCTTCTTCCACCAGGTTGAGGTTGCGGTCGTCGAGCACCACCTCCACGTTGACGTCGGGGTATTGCGCCAGAAACGCTCCCAGGTGGGGAATGAGGTGCATGCGAGCGAAGGTGACGGCAGCGCTGATGCGCAGGGTGCCCGACAGCCCGGCGCCCGCACCACGGGCGGCGGCATCGGCCTCGTTGGCTTCATCGATGGCCCGCCTGGCTTTCTCGAAAAACGCCAGACCCGCCTCGGTGGGGGTCAGGCCGCGCGTGGAGCGCATCACCAAGCGTACCGCCAGGCGCGTCTCCAATTGTGCAACGCTTTTGGACACGGCGGGCTGGCCGATCCCCAGGCGTTTGGCGGCGGCGGAGAACGAGCCGGTCTCGATGACGTGCACGAAAGTTTCCATGGCTGCGAGGCGGTCCATCGGGGCTCCTTGGCTCAGCGGGTAAGGGCGTCGAGCAGCGTCGACGGTTCTGGGCGTGGAGTGTAATCCGGGTTGATCTCGGCGTAACGAACGTTGAACTGTGAACATCCGGTAAATAGCCGCCAGTCTGTCTGATCAATTCTGCGCTTGAGTAAAGATAACTCCAGGGTTGCTTTTATTCGGCCGAGCCAAGGAGGCAGAGGTGCAAAGCAGGCTATTGATCAAGGCGCTCGAAGACTATGCCGGGATGGGCTGGGGCATGCTGGAGTTGGACATCTCGCCTTATCTGGGCAAGACCGAGAAGGTCAACGTGACCTTGCCCGGCTATGTCATCCAGCGCATCGACCGATACGTGCGGGAGCACAAGGTCAAAAGCCGCTCGTCATTTCTGGCGGATGCCGCGCTTGAGAAGTTGGTGCGCTCTTGAGGAAGGTTTAATGAATATGTCCTGATCGATAGGGAAATACTGTACTTGAGTAAAAAAAGCTTTTTTAGCTTTTGTTTTTCTCTTGTGAAAACAATCAGGTATTGCCCAAGTCTTTGTGTTGTCGAGTGTTTAAATTGCAAATGAATTCCTGATTGTGCCGCGTCGTATTTCGCGGCATGCAGGTGTTGCGATTAGAACCAAATCGACGTTGGTATCAGAGTTTTCAGCGTGCGAGTTTTACTTCTGGAACGGTTGGCCGATGATCGGTGGCCGGCTCTCTTTATTAAAACTGAAGGTGCCTCACGATGAATAATTATGACCTGCGCGGTGTTAGATCTCTTAATCTCCTGCCGATATCGGACCCGGGTCCGTTTGGTGCGGGCACGGGCAATAAACCCTCTTACACAACGGAACAGGCAGCCAAACAACTCACGCGGGACAACCTGCGTTTTCACGACCGTAATGACGACTCGAAAGTCGATGTGCATTACACGGTCGATAACCGTTTCACTCACCCGCAGCAGCAACGCGTCCGCCAGGCGCTGCAATCCTGGCAGGATGTGGCCAATATCAATTTTCGCGAGCGCTCAGGCGGTTCGGACGGCACGCTCAACATCCGCAACAACCCACGCGGCGAACGGGGCGTCGCCACATTTCCCGGCCGTTCTACTGCCAACACCTCGGCCACTATTGGCACGCTGGGAGAAAGCCGATCCCCGGCATTGGGCAGCCACTTTTCGGTGACTGCCGTTCATGAGATCGGTCACGCCATCGGCCTGCATCATCCGGGAAACTACGGCCGGGGCGATGTCGATTACCGCAGCGGTGCGGCCTATGCCGAGGATACAAAGGCGCGCACGGTGATGAGTTATTGGTCGGAGAAGAATCAGCGGGCTCACGACTTCAAGGGGCAGAATCCGTCCGCGCCGATGATGGACGACATCGCTGCGGCGCAACGCCTGTACGGTGCCAACCATCAAACCCGTAACACCGACACCACGTATGGCTTCAACTCCAATACCGAGCGCGAGGCGTTGAGCCTCAACAACACCACGGACAAACCCGTCTTCTGTGTGTGGGACGGCGGCGGTGTCGACACCCTGGATTTCTCCGGTTTTGCCCAGGACCAGAACATCAACCTGAACGCCGAATCGTTTTCTGACGTCGGCGGGCTGAAGGGCAATGTATCCATTGCCAAGGGCTGCACGATTGAAAACGCGATTGGCGGCTCCGGCCGGGACACTCTGGCGGGGAACGAGGCCGCTAATCGGCTCAAGGGGGTGGAGGGGCCGATACCCTCAGGGGTGGCAGCGGTGCGGACACTTTTGTGTATGACAAGGCCAGTGACTCCACGCCGGACAAGCCTGACATGATTGAGGACTTCACCAGCGGTACCGATAAGATCGACGTGTCGGGAGCCCTGAAGGAAGCGGGGGTACGCGCCCTGGTATTTACAGCTCGCTTCACTGGACGAGCCGGGGAGGCGGTGCTCAAGCATGATGCCAGTACCGGGCGCTCAAGCCTGGCCATTGACCTTAGGGGAACGGGCAACGCGGACCTGTTGATCAGGAGCCAGGGAGAGATCAAGTCAGCCGATGTGCGTTGGGGCGGCCAGGCGCCTGAAGTCCAGCCCGCGCCTGTGCCGACACCTTCACCTTCCCCGACACCGGGTCCCGCTCCGTTGCCGGATAAGACGCTGGAAGACCCCGCCGGCTTGATCCAAATGTTTGCCAGCACCCTGCTAACGGTTTTCTCGCAGTTGCTGAACCTGCTGACATCATCGTCCGGCCAGGCGCCCGCAGGAAAAACCAGACGTGAGCCTATCACTCAAGCGATGGCCACCGAGGCCTGACGCGAGGCACTGATAAACCGCAACAACGCCACCAGCGGGAACGCGCCGCCCACCAGCATCACCCCCAGCCAGCCGCCGTGCTCATACACACTGCTGGCAATCGCCGAGCCGAAGGCGCCGCCGATAAAGATGCTGGTCATGTACAGCGCGTTCAGGCGGCTGCGGCTGTTGGCGTCGAGGGCGTAGATCGCCCGTTGGCCAAGCACCATGTTCATTTGCACGCAGAAGTCCAGCACCACGCCGGTCACCGCCAGGCCGATCACGCTGTACAGCGGGTGCACGAAGGCCGGCAGGAAGCTCAGCGCCGCGAACAGCATCGCCAGCAGCGAAGCGCGGTGGGTGTGGCCGGCATCGGCCAGGCGCCCGGAAATCGGCGCGGCGATGGCGCCAATGGCACCGACGAGGGCGAAGATCGCGATTTGGGTTTGGCTCAGGCCGTGGTTGCGCACCAGCTCCAGCGGGGCGGCGGTCCAGAACAGACTGAAGGTGGCGAACATGCAGCCTTGGTAAAAGGCGCGTTGGCGCAGCAGCGGTTGTGTGCGCAGCAAGGTGCCGAGGGAGCGCAGCAGTTGACCATAGCTGGCCGAGTGATCCGGTTGGCGCTTGGGGATGGTCAGCATCAGTACCACGCTGATAAACGCCATCAATGCGGCGGCGGCCATGAACATCGCCCGCCAGCCGAAATGGTCCGCCACCACGCTGGACACCGGCCGTGCCAGCAGAATGCCCAGCAACAGGCCGCCCATGATGCTGCCCACCACCCGGCCACGGGACTCGGCGGGGGCCAGGTGCGCGGCCAGCGGGATCAGGATCTGCACCGACACCGAACTGAAGCCGATCAGCAACGACACCAGCAGGAACAGGTTCGGCTGTTCGGTGAATGCCGCGCCCAGCAGGCTGGCGATGGCGACCACGGTGGTCAAGAGCATCAGCTTGCGGTTTTCCAGCAGGTCGCCCAACGGCACCAGGAAGAACAGGCCCAGGGCATAGCCGATCTGTGTCAGTGACACGATCAGGCTGGCTATCGCAGGCGTAAGGCCGATGTCTGGCGCGATGAGTTCGATGATTGGTTGGGCGTAGTAGAGGTTGGCAACGATGGCGCCGCAGCAAAACGCAAACAGCATCACCATGCCTCGGGTCATGGTGGTTGTAGCGTGGGAGGTAGCGTTCATGGTGTTCTCATAAAGACGAAGGAAAGTGAGGCGAGCCTAAAGACAACAGCGTAGCCGGGGTAGGCCTCTGGCAGTGATAACACTCATGCCCGGTAATGATGAGTGAATCGTTAACTTTCTGCGCGAAGGGCAATGATACAGTCAGCCCCAACTGCCGAAACAGGAAATCCATTGCGATGAAGATCACGTTGAACAAGATGCTCCTGGCTTCCACCCTGGCCGCCGCGATGGCATTGGGGCTGGCCAATGCTGCCGAGGCGCCGCGCGTCGGTGTGCGCGGCGCCATCACGGCGATCGACGGCGACGCCCTGCACGTCAGGGTCAACAGCGGTGAAGAGGTCACCGTGCACCTTACCAACGCGACTCAGGTGCGCGCCGTCACCCTGGCCCGGATCGATGAAATCAAGCCTGGCAGCTACATCGGCTCGGCTGCCATGCCCAACGCGGAGGGCACCCTGACGGCCCTGGAAGTGCATGTGTTCCCACCGGCCATGGCCGGCACGGGGGACGGGCATCGTGCGTTTGATCTGAAAGAAGGCAGCAGCATGACCAATGGCACCGTTGGCGACCTGGTGGTCAGCAACGGGCGGACGTTGACGGTCAAGTACAAGGGCGGCGAACAGAAGATCGTGGTGCCGCAGGACGTGCCCATCGTCAACCTGGAACCGGGGGATCGCAGCTTGCTCAAGCCGGGGGTGAAGGTGGTGCTATTTGCAGCGCAGGGGGCGGATGGGAAAATCACTGCCCAAGCCATCTCGGCCGGCAAGGATGGCGTGACACCGCCGATGTAACACCAACTACAAAACCAATGTGGGAGGGGGCGAGCCCCCTCCCACATTTTTTATCGCGTTTGTTCAGTTACTGCCCGGTGTAGATCTGGTCGAAAACGCCACCATCATTGAAGTGGGTCTTCTGCACTGTGCGCCAGTCACCAAAGGTCTTCTCCACCGACAGGAAGTCGACCTTAGGGAAGCGGTCGGTGTACTTGGCCAGCACCTCCGGATCACGTGGGCGCAGGTAGTTGTTGGCGGCGATTTCCTGGCCCTGCGGCGACCACAGGTACTTCAGGTAGTCTTCTGCGGCCACGCGGGTGCCTTTCTTCTCGACCACTTTGTCGACCACCGACACCGGCGGCTCGGCTTCGGCGGAGACGCTTGGGTAGACCACTTCGAACTGATCACGGCCGAATTCACGGGCGATCATTTCCGCTTCGTTTTCAAAGGTCACCAGCACGTCGCCGATCTGGTTGGTCATGAAGGTGGTGGTGGCGGCACGGCCGCCGGTGTCCAGCACTGGCGCTTGCTTGAACAGCTTGCCGACAAAAGCCTTGGCCTTCTCTTCATCACCACCGTTCTTCAGCACATAGCCCCAGGCCGACAGGTAGGTGTAGCGGCCGTTACCCGAGGTTTTCGGGTTGGGCACGATCACTTGCACGCCGTCTTTGAGCAGGTCTGGCCAGTCTTTCAGGGCCTTGGGGTTGCCCTTGCGCACGATGAACACGGTGGCGGAGGTGAACGGTGCGCTGTTGTTCGGCAGGCGGGTGACCCAGTTGTCCGGCACCAATTTGCCATTGTCGACCAGGGCGTTGATGTCGGTGGCCATGTTCATGGTGATCACATCCGCCGGCAGGCCGTCGATCACCGAACGCGCTTGTTTGCTGGAACCGCCGAAGGACATCTGCAGGGTCAGCTTGTCGTTCGGATGCTCGGCTTCCCAGTGTTTCTGGAAGGCGGCGTTGTAGTCCTTGTAGAAATCGCGCATCACGTCGTAGGAGACGTTGAGCAGAGTGACCGGGGCAGCTTGCACGGCGCCCGCCAGGGCCAGGCCGGCGGCCAGGAGAGAGGCGCTAACGAGTTTTTTCACTGCTCATTCCTTGTTGTTCGAGAGAAGGGGTAAGGCCATTTGCCAACGACTATAGCCGGGGCGCCATAGTCGTTTAAAGATTAAAAAGTACTTTGCTTATTCCATTTTCTTAAAAAGATTGCTGCCACAGCGCGAACAGAACGCCGCGTTGGGCTCATGGCTGTTCTTCTTGCACACCGGGCAGTCGGTTTGCAGTTGCTCACCGCGCATGGCGCTGGCCAGTTCGGCGGTGAAAATCCCGGTGGGCACGGCGATGATCGAGTAACCGGTGATCATCACCAACGACGAGATCACCTGGCCCAGCGGGGTCTTGGGCACGATATCGCCAAAGCCCACGGTGGTCAGGGTGACGATGGCCCAGTAGATCCCCTTGGGGATGCTGGTAAAGCCATGCTCCGGGCCTTCGATCACGTACATCAAGGTGCCGAACACCGTCACCAGCGTGCACACACTGACCAGGAACACCACGATCTTCTGCTTGCTGCCGCGCAGCGCCGCCATCAGGTAGTTGGCTTGCTTGAGGTATGGGCTGAGCTTGAGCACGCGGAAAATCCGCAGCATCCGAATGATACGGATGATCAGCAGATACTGTGCATCGCTGTAATACAGGGCGAGGATGCCGGGCACGATGGCGAGCAGGTCCACCAGCCCGTAAAAGCTGAAGGCATAGCGCAACGGCTTGGGCGAGCAGTACAGGCGCAAGCCGTACTCAATGGCGAAGATCAGCGTGAAGCCCCATTCAATGTAGGCCAGCACATCCGCGTAGTTCTGGTGCACCTGGTCGATGCTGTCGAGCATCACGATCACCAGGCTGGCGAGGATGATCAACAGCAGGATGCCGTCAAACCGTCGCCCGGCGACGGTATCGCTTTGGAAAACCATGACGTAGAGCCGCTGGCGCCAGTCGTTGTTGCTGTCCATAAATTCCGCCTGAATCGAATATCGAGCAAGCCTAGGGGGATTCGAAGGGGCTGTCCATGCGCGGTTTCTGAAGCCTCCTACGGCTGGCGAGCACCCGCCGGCAGGCGAGGATCTTGACCTTGTTGTCAGGCGTCATGGTTGGCCGCCCCAAGGATCAGAATGGCGCGCAAATCGTTGACGTTGGTACGGGTCGGCTCGGTGATGATCAAACCGTCGAGCGCTGCGAAATAGCCGTAGCCGTTGTTGTTATCCAGCTCATTGCTGGCGCTCAGGCCCAGGGCTTCGGCACGGGCATGGCTGCTTGGGGTCATGATCGCGCCGGCGTTGTCCTCTGAGCCGTCGATGCCGTCGGTGTCACCGGCCAGGGCGTAGACGCCGGGCAGGCCCTTGAGGCTGTCGGTGAGGCTCAGCAGGAACTCGGCATTGCGCCCGCCACGGCCATGGCCACGCACGGTGACAGTGGTCTCCCCCCCGGAGAGGATCACGCACGGCGGCGCCAGCGGCTGGCCGTGCTGCACGATCTGCCGCGCGATACCGGCGTGCACCTTGGCCACCTCGCGCGCTTCGCCTTCCAGGTCGCCGAGGATCAACGGGCTGAAGCCGGCCTGACGCGCTGTGACCGCCACCGCTTCCAGGGATTGCTGCGGGCGCGCGATCAATTGGAAGTGACTGCGGGCGAGTGACGGGTCGCCGGGCTTGACGGTTTCCGAGGCGGGGTTCTGCAACCAGCTGCGCACGGAGGCCGGGGCGTCGATGCCATACCGCTTGAGGATCGCCAGCGCCTGTTGCGAGGTGCTCGGGTCGCCGACAGTGGGGCCTGAGGCAATCACCGTGGCCTGGTCGCCCGGCACATCGGAAATCGCGTAGGTGTACACCGTCGCCGGCCATGCCGCCTTGGCCAGTCGGCCGCCCTTGATCGCCGACAGGTGCTTGCGCACGCAGTTCATCTCGCCAATGGTCGCGCCGGATGTGAGCAGCGCTTTGTTGATGGCCTGCTTGTCGGCCAGGCTGATGCCTTCGGCGGGCAGGGCCAGCAACGCCGAGCCACCGCCGGAGAGCAGGAAGATCACGCGGTCGTCTTCGCTCAGGTTGCTGATCAGTGCCAGCACGCGCTTGGCCACCGCCAGGCCGGCGGCATCGGGGACCGGGTGGGCGGCTTCGACCACCTCGATTTTCTGGCACGGCGCGCCGTGGCCGTAGCGGGTCACCACCAGGCCCGAGACGTCACCCTGCCAGCAGTTTTCCACCACCAGCGCCATGGCGGCCGCCGCCTTGCCTGCGCCGATCACGATCACCCGGCCGCTGCGGTCGGCGGGCAGGTTGGGTTCAAGGACTTGCCGGGGGTGGGCGGCGTCGATGGCTGTGGCAAACAGCTCGCGAAGCAGGTGTTGCGGATCGACCGACATAAGCGGGCTCCCGGGGGATTCTTGTTATCAGGGATGCATCAAGTTTCAAAGGTAGTAGCGGTGTATGTCACTTATCGCGAATCGAAAAGTTCGCCATATGCTCCAGGCCCTTGATCAGCGCCGAGTGGTCCCAGTTACCGCCGCCAATTGCCGTGCAGGTGCTGAACACTTGCTGGGTGCCGGCGGTGTTCGGCAGGTTGATCCCCAGCTCCTTGGCACCGGCCAGTGCCAGGTTCAGATCCTTCTGGTGCAGATTGATACGAAAGCCCGGATCGAAAGTGCCCTTGATCATGCGTTCGCCATGCACTTCCAGGATCTTCGACGAAGCAAAGCCACCCATCAGCGCTTCACGCACCTTGGCCGGGTCGGCGCCGTTTTTTGCGGCGAACAGCAGCGCTTCGGCCACCGCCTGGATATTCAGCGCGACGATGATCTGGTTGGCGACCTTGGCGGTCTGGCCGTCGCCATTGCCACCCACCAACGTGATGTTCTTGCCCATGCTCTGCAACAGCGCCAGGGCGCGTTCGAACGTCTGCGGCTCGCCACCGACCATGATGCTCAAGGTGCCGGCCTTGGCGCCGACTTCACCGCCGGAAACCGGCGCGTCGAGGTACTGCGCGCCGTGCTGGTTGATCTTCGCCGCAAACGCCTTGGTGGCCGTGGGCGAGATCGAACTCATGTCGATCACCACCTTGTTCGGTGACAGGCCGGCGGCCACACCATCGGCGCGGAACAGCACGTCCTCGACCTGTGGGGTGTCGGGCACCATGACGATGATGAACTCGGCTTCCTGGGCCACCTGTTGCGGGGTGGCCAGGGCCACGGCGCCGGCGCTGAGCAGTTCAGCCGGGGCCTTGCCGTGGTGTTCGGAGAGAAACAGTTGGTGACCTGCTTTCTGCAGGTTTGCGGCCATGGGTTGGCCCATGATGCCGGTGCCGATAAATCCGATTTTAGCCATGATGAACATCCTCTTGTTATTGGGTAGTGCGCGGTCTACCAAACACTGCAGATCCAAGGTGCGAGGGAGCTCGCTCCCGATAGCCGTGCATCAGTCGACACACCTGCTCAATGAAAGACAGCTATCGGGAGCGAGCCCCCTCCCACAGGGTGTTGAGCCAGCCAAGACCCGCTTCGGTGGTGGTCAACGGCTTGTACTCACAGCCGACCCAACCCTGGTAGCCAATGCGGTCCAAATGCTCGAACAGGAAGCGGTAGTTGATCTCACCGGTGCCCGGCTCATGGCGCCCAGGGTTGTCGGCCAGTTGAATGTGGTTGATTTCGCCCAGGTGCGTGGCCAGCGTGCGGGCCAGGTCACCTTCCATGATTTGCATGTGATAGATGTCGTATTGCAGGAACAGATTGTCACTGCCCACCTGCTCGCGAATCGACAGGGCCTGGGCGGTGTTGTTCAGGTAGAAGCCAGGGATGTCGCGGGTGTTGATCGCCTCCATCACCAGCTTGATGCCCACCGCTTGCAGCTTGTCGGCGGCGTACTTGAGGTTGGCGACGAAGGTCTGTTCCAGGGTTTCATCGTCAACGCCCTGCGGCCGAATACCCGCCAGGCAGTTGATCTGGGTATTGCCCAGCACCTGGGCGTAGGCGATAGCCAACGTGACCCCGGCACGGAATTCCTCGACCCGGTCCGGATGGCACGCCAGGCCCCGTTCGCCCTTGGCCCAGTCGCCGGCGGGCAGGTTGAACAGCACCTGGGTCAGGCCATGGGCGTCGAGCTGGGCCTTGATTTCAGCCGAGCTGAATTCGTAGGGGAACAGGTACTCGACACCCTGGAAGCCGGCATCGGCAGCGGCTTCGAAGCGAGCGAGAAAATCCTGCTCGGTAAACAGCATGGACAGGTTGGCGGCAAAGCGCGGCATAGGGTTCTCCTTAATCGAGCAGGGATATGGCAGTCGGCGCATCGTTGCCGACCAGGGCCAGGTCTTCGAATTCGTTGACGGCGTTGATCTCGGTGCCCATGGAAATATTGGTCACGCGCTCCAGGATAATCTCAACGATCACCGGCACTTTGAATTCTTCGATCATTGTCTGGGCCTTGCGCAAGGCGGGCTGGATCTGCCCCGGCTCAAACACGCGCAGAGCCTTGCAACCCAAACCCTCGGCGACGGCAACATGGTCCACGCCATAGCCGTTGAGTTCCGGCGCATTGAGGTTGTCGAAAGAAAGCTGCACGCAGTAGTCCATTTCAAACCCGCGCTGGGCCTGGCGGATTAACCCCAGGTAGGAATTGTTCACCACCACGTGGATGTACGGCAGCTTGAATTGCGCGCCCACGGCCAGCTCTTCGATCATGAACTGGAAGTCATAGTCGCCGGACAGTGCCACCACTTTGCGGCTCGGGTCGGCCTTGACCACACCGAGCGCGGCGGGAATGGTCCAGCCCAACGGGCCGGCCTGGCCGCAGTTGATCCAGTGGCGTGGCTTGTACACATGCAGGAACTGCGCGCCGGCAATCTGCGACAGGCCGATGGTGCTGACGTAGCAGGTGTCTTTGCCGAACACCTGGTTCATCTCTTCGTACACCCGTTGCGGCTTGACCGGCACGTTGTCGAAATGGGTCTTGCGCTGCAGGGTGGCTTTGCGCTGCTGGCAGTCATGCAGCCAGGCGCTGCGGTCCTTGAGCTTGCCTGCGGCTTTCCACTCGCGGGCCACTTCGATGAACATCGTCAGCGCGCAGCCGGCGTCGGAAACGATGCCCAGGTCCGGGGTGAATACGCGGCCAATCTGCGTCGGCTCGATGTCGACGTGAATGAACCTGCGCCCCTCGGTGTACACCTCCACCGAACCGGTATGGCGGTTGGCCCAACGGTTACCGATGCCCAGCACCACGTCCGACTTGAGCAGCGTCGCGTTGCCATAACGGTGCGAGGTTTGCAGGCCGACCATGCCCACCATCAGCGGGTGATCGTCGGGGAGGGTGCCCCAGCCCATCAGGGTCGGGATCACCGGAATGCCGGTCAGCTCGGCAAACTCCACCAGCAGGTCGCTGGCGTCGGCATTGATCACACCACCGCCGCTGACCAACAGCGGGCGTTCGGCCTGGTCAAGCAGGGCCAGGGCCTTTTCCACCTGGATGCGTGTCGCCCGTGGTTTGGCCAGCGGCAGTGGCTGGTAGGCGTCAATGTCGAATTCGATCTCGGCCATCTGCACGTCGAATGGCAGGTCGATCAGCACCGGGCCCGGGCGGCCGGAACGCATTTCATAGAAGGCTTTCTGGAAGGCATAGGGCACTTGGCCGGGTTCGAGCACGGTGGTCGCCCACTTGGTCACCGGCTTGACGATGCTGGTGATGTCCACTGCCTGGAAGTCTTCCTTGTGCAGGCGTGCGCGGGGCGCTTGCCCGGTGATGCACAGGATCGGGATCGAGTCGGCCGAGGCGCTGTACAGGCCGGTGACCATGTCGGTGCCCGCCGGGCCCGAGGTGCCGATGCACACGCCGATATTGCCGGCCTTGGTGCGGGTGTAACCCTCGGCCATATGCGAGGCACCTTCAACGTGGCGAGCAAGGACGTGATCAATGCCGCCCACCTTCTGCAGGGCTGAGTACAGCGGGTTGATCGCGGCACCTGGGATGCCGAAGGCGGTGTCCACGCCTTCACGGCGCATGACGAGGACAGCGGCTTCGATTGCTCTCATTTTGCTCATTGTTTTGTGCCTCTTTCGTTTTGTAATTGTATACAAGTTGTATTTTTTCAAAGTGTATTCATGGCGAGCGTCGCAGGTCAATGCATTTTATAAAGTGGCTTTTTCGTTCGTTTGAACGGATTTTTTCGAAGTATGGAGAATGTGTATGAAAATATTGTATACAAAAACTAATATAATTGTGTTCTATTTGTTTGATATGGCATCTGATCCAAGAGACCGCCACCGCTTTCCCAATAACAAAAGAAGGACGGCCCCATGAGCGCTTTAACCTTGAAACTCGCCACTCAACTGGCCAGCCAGGCCCTCAACGCCGGGCGCACCATCGCGGCTGCGCCGCTGACCATTGCCGTGCTCGACAGCGGCGGCCACTTGATCACCCTGCAACGCGAAGACGGTGCCAGTCTGCTGCGCCCGCACATCGCCATCGGCAAGGCCTGGGGCGCGATAGCCCTGGGCAAGGGCTCACGCTTGCTGGCGCTGGATGCGCAGCAGCGACCGGCGTTTATTGCGGCGTTGAACAGCCTGGGGCAGGGCAGCGTCGTGCCGGCGCCGGGTGGGGTGTTGATTCGGGATCAGGCAGGGGCGGTACTGGGGGCGATCGGGATCAGCGGGGATACTTCGGACATTGATGAGCAGTGTGCGATCACGGCGATCGAGGGGGTGGGGCTGCGGGCGGATGCGGGGGTGGCTGCTTGATTCTGTGCTGAGTGGCAGGGCCCCTTCGCGAGCAAGCCCGCTCCCACCTTCGACCTTGTTTACCTGTCGAACACCGGTCAAATGTGGGAGCGGGCTTGCTCGCGAAAGAGGCACCACGGTCTTGGCTCTATACCCAAACCGCATCCCACAACGGATAGTCGCCGATCCGCTTAACCAGTCCTGCCCTGAGTGGATTGGTCACTACATACCTGGCCATCTTCACCAGATCGTCCTCCTTGCGCAGCGTCCGGTCATGAAAGCTGGTTTGCCACAATCGGCCTCTGCGGCCTGTAATACCGTTTACGCTACGAGTGCTCTTGGATTTCACTTGGCACATCAAGTCGCCCAGCGAACCTTTTTGCAATTCGACCAACCAATGAAAATGGTCGGGCATGATGACCCATGCCAGGGAGTTCGCCAGCCCTTGATACTGGGCGAGTCTCAATTGCCAGACCACCAAGCGCCCCAAGTGGAAGTCACTGAATATCGGCACCCGCTCGTGGGTGTTGGTTGTGATCAGGTAAATGCGGCTCGGCTCGCTGTATCTTCCGATTCGCAGGCGATGTGAAGCGGCGGGTTCAGGCATTCCTTGGCCTCTCTGCAGGGGATGTTCTGAGAGGCTAGATCTGGGGGGCAGGGACTGATCGGCAGGCTTTTGGCAGGATGTGTCTGGGAGGGCAATTTCGCGAGCAAGCCCGCTCCCACATTGGATCTGCGGTGTTTATACATTGTGTGTCTGGCGCTTGCTCGCCAATTGCACTGGCGCCCGGTCTATCAGTCCGGCTCACACCCCTTGAGCACCAACCGGATAATCGTCTGCGCCGCCGCTTCATAATCGGCTTCATCCAGCTTGGCTTTACCCGTCACCGCCGAGATCTGCCAGTCGAAATCGGCATACGTCTGGGTCGCTGCCCAGATGCTGAACATCAGGTGATTGGGATCAATGGCGGCAATCAGGCCGCGGTCCACCCAGCTCTGGATGCAATCGATGTTGTGCCTGGCCTGGGCGTTGAGCTGTTCGACCTGCTCGGCGCTCAAGTGCGGGGCGCCGTGCATGATTTCGCTGGCGAAGACCTTGGAGGCGAACGGCAGGTCGCGAGAGATGCGGATTTTCGAGCGGATGTAGTTGCTCAGCACCGCCGCAGGTTCGCCCTCGGGGTTGAACGGCGTGGAAGCGGCCAGGATCGGCTCGATAATGCTTTCGAGCACCTCCCGGTAGAGGTTGTCCTTGGACTTGAAGTAGTAATAGACGTTGGGCTTGGGCAGCCCGGCCTTGGCGGCGATGTCGCTGGTTTTGGTCGCGGCGAAGCCCTTGTCGGCAAACTCCTCGCTGGCCGCCCGCAGGATTTTTTCTTTGTTGCGCTCGCGAATGCTGCTCATAAACCAGGAACTTCCTTGCCAAGACCGGCGGTGGCGCATGGTAGCACCGGCTATCCGCGAGCCTCAACAATGTGCCCGTAAAGCGTTACACCGCGTTATGCTCGCGCCATCTCTCTCTTACGGATGCCCGATTCATGGCAGGAAGCAGCTTGTTGGTATTGATCGACGATATCGCCGCGGTACTCGATGACGTCGCCCTGATGACAAAAGTGGCCGCGAAGAAAACCTCCGGCGTGCTGGGCGATGACCTGGCGCTCAATGCCCAGCAAGTCTCCGGTGTGCGCGCCGAGCGGGAAATTCCCGTGGTGTGGGCGGTGGCCAAGGGCTCATTCGTCAATAAGCTGATCCTGGTGCCAACGGCACTGTTGATCAGCGCCTTCGCCCCTTGGGCGGTGACACCGCTGTTGATGCTCGGTGGCGCTTATCTGTGCTTCGAGGGCTTTGAAAAGCTCGCGCACAAATTCCTGCACAGCAAGGCCGAAGACCAGGCCGAACATGCGCACTTGGTCGAAGCCGTGGCCGACCCGGCGACCGATCTGGTGGCGTTCGAAAAGGACAAGATCAAAGGCGCGATCCGCACCGACTTCATCCTCTCGGCGGAAATCATCGCCATTACCCTCGGGATCGTGGCCGATGCGCAACTGATGCAGCAGGTGATCGTGCTGTCGGGTATCGCCATTGTCATGACGGCGGGCGTTTATGGGCTGGTGGCCGGTATCGTCAAGCTGGATGACCTGGGCCTGTGGCTCACGCAAAAGCCGGGTCAGGTGGCGCGCAGTATCGGCGGCGGCATCTTGCGCGCGGCGCCGTACATGATGAAGAGTCTGTCGGTGATCGGCACGGCAGCGATGTTCATGGTGGGTGGTGGCATCCTCACTCACGGCGTACCGGTGGTGCATCACTGGATTGAATCAGTGAGCCAAAGCGCAGGTGCGATGGCGTGGTTGATGCCGACCTTGCTCAATGCGGTGGCGGGGATTATTGCGGGGGGCGTTGTGCTGGCGGTGGTCAGTGTCGTTGGCAAGGTTTGGAAACACCTGCGGGCCTGAAACCGCAGGCACAAAAAAAGGCCATTCAAATGGCCTTTTTTGTGGGCGTCGTTTACTCGGCAATCTGCAACTTGCGCGATTCGGTATAGATATACCGCACCTTCTCATACTCGAACGGCGAGTTCATCTGACCGTAGCGGAAGCTGGTCTGGTAGCGCTTGTCGACCGCGCGCAAGGCCCAGATTTCCGGGTGGTTGGAGCTGACTTCGGAGACGTTCAGGAAGTTGATCTGGGATTCGGCGGTGTAGTCCACCACCAAGCCGGTGGTGTCACGCAGGTTCGATGGGCCGAAGACCGGCAGCACCAGATAGGCGCCGCCGGGTACGCCATAGAAGCCCAGGGTCTGGCCGAAGTCCTCGCTCTGGCGCGGCAGGCCCATCGCGGTGGCCGGGTCCCACAGGCCGGCGATGCCGATGGTGGTGTTGACCAGCAGGCGACCGGTGGTTTCCAGGGAGCGGTGGCCCTTGAGCTGCAGCAGGCTGTTCAACAGGTTGGGCACATCCCCCAGGTTGTTGAAGAAGTTGCTCACGCCAGTACGCAGGAAGCTTGGAGTGACGTAGGTGTAGCCGTTGACCACCGGCAGGAACACCCATTGGTCGAAGCGATAGTTGAAGTGGTATACGCGGCGGTTCCACGACTCCAGCGGGTCGTAGACGTTGAGTGCGGTCAGCGACGAACGCTCGAACTCGCGCTGGTCCAGGCCCGGGTTGAACTTGAGTTTGCTCAACGGCTCCTTGAAGCCATCGGCGTCGACCGTGTTCGGCCCGTGGGCCTTGCTGTTGTCGGCATTGGCCACGCCGGCGCACATCAGGGCGGCGAGCAGCAGAAGATATTTAGCCACGGAAGAACTCCAGCATGGCGTCGGCGTTGACGCGGTAATTGAGGTTGCCGCAATGGCCGCCCAGTGGGTAGACCGTCAGGCGGTCGCCGAAGGTTTTACGCAGGAAGCCGAGGTCGCCAGGGCCGAGGATGACGTCATCGGCATTGTGCATGACGGCAATCTTCGGGCTCGTGTGCAGGTAGTCCTTGAGGGCGTACAGGCTGACCTGGTCGACCAGTTGCAACAGGCTGCCGCCGTCGGTACGGGCGCGCCACATCGGGATCACCTGCTCGGTGAGGTAGCAGTCGAAGTCGCATTGCAGGGCACGCTTGAGGAACGGCGTGAGGCTGGTACCTTCGGTAATCGGGTACTTCGGCGGAATGATCAGGCCGCGGCGGTTGATCAGGTCCGAGGTGAAGGCGATGTCGGCCGCCGAGAAGCGGAACGAGGTGCCGATCAGCATGGCCATCTGTTCGTTGGTCAGGTGCTGCTTGGAGTTCTGGAAGTCGTAGAGCAGGGCGTCGTTGAGGTCGATGTAGCCCTTTTGCTGGAAGTAGCGAGTCAGCTTGTTCAACACCAGCTCATAAAAGGTGGTGGTGTTGTTGATGCCCTTGACCTCGGTCTGTACCAGCTTGTCGAGGTTGGTGATCGAGGTGTAGAGGTTGACTGGCGGGTTGAGCAGCAACACTTTCTTGAAGTTGAAGCTGCGGCGGGTTTCGTCGAGCTTGCTCACAAACGCCGCATCCAGCGCGCCAAGGCTGTAGCCGGTGAGGTAGAAGTCAGTCACCGGCAGCGAGGCGTTCTGCGCGCGCACGGCTTGCATCACGCGGTACATGTCTTCGGCGTCTTCCTGGGTGATACCCGGGGTGGCGAAGCGCGAGGCGGCGCTGATGAAGTCGAAGCTGGTGGGCGACGACAGTTGCACCACGTGGTAGCCGGCCTTGTAGTAGAGCTTTTTCAGGTATTCGTTGATGCTGCTGTCAAACCGCGCACCGGTGCCGGCGATCAGAAAGATCAGTGGCGCGGCGCGATCCTGCTTGGCGATGCGGTAGGTGAGTTTCTTCACCGCCCAGAAGTTGTCCGGCAGGCTGAACTCGCGCTCGGGGCGCATGTTCAGCGTGTAATCGGATTGGTTGATCTCGTCATTGGTCGGCAAGGTCGGCCGAAGGTCGGGCGGAGTGGTGGCGATGGTCGCTTCGAACGGGTTGGTCAAAGGGTAGCCATAGCTGGCCTGGTCAATATCGACCGCCAGTGCTGACGCACTCAAAAAAAGGCTGCCCAGTAAGGCAGCACAGCGCAAGGAACGGAGCATGACTTAATCCCTAAGAGGAAACGTGCTTAATGAAGTTCGCAGGCTATGACCACCGCGTTGCCACCGAAGTGCCAGCTCTCGGCACGAAAAGTCGGAAAAAAACGTCGGAATCGGGGTAATAGTCGCCAGACGATACACTTTGCCACGAGTTGGTGAACACTAATTGTGTGTATGTACCTTGCTAACGGCCGCCGGAGCATTAAGCTGAGCGCCGTTTTTATCTATTGGAGTGCTCCATGTCCCGCCGTTTGCCGCTGGTCCTGCTGCTTATTGCCCTGCCTTTATGGTTAGCCGCCAGTTACGGCGCACGCTACGGTTTCATGGAGGATGGCCGCTGGGTGGGCATTTGCGTGGATGAGGCCAGTCGCTGGGAGTGCCAGTTGCGTGGCAACCTGGGGTTGATGATTCACTTCCAGGTGCTGGGCTGGGCGGCGTTGATCATTTCGGCGCTGGCGTTTTTTGTGCCGGGGCGCGCGGGGTGGGGCTTGGCAGTGCTGGGGCTGGTGTTCGGACTGCCGGCACTGGCGTTGTACAACACTACGTTTGCGGTGTTTGCGTTGGTGATTGCGGGGTTGCGGTTGGTCAGGAAACCTCGGGGCGCCTGACCACGCCTCCTCGCAGGCAAGCCAGCTCTCACGTTCTTGATCGGGCTCACACGGTCAAATGTAGGAGCTGGCTTGCCTGCGATAGCGGTCTTAAGCCTTGCGCACGCGCAAACAACGCCACAGGGCTGCAACCAGAAGCAGGCTGACCACCGCCCAACCCCACGCCTGCTGGTTCAACAGACCTTCGCGATACAGTTGCGGCGCAATGCCGGCACCGATGATGAAGGTCAGCAACGCAAGCTCCCGACGTGGTCCAGTCACTGGGCGCACCAGGTACACCAAGGCCGGCAGCACCAGTGCCGCGCTTGGGAAGCTGCGGTAGCGCGGGTCAAATACCAGCGCCAGCATCATCACCGCCCCGGCGAACCCAGCAATTGCCACCAGCCAGCCCGCACGTTGCTCCAGCCAGTTGAAGGCACGTTCGCGCCAGGCTTCCCGGCGACTCAAGGCCAGGGCGGCATGGGCCAGCACCAGCAGGTTCAGTACCAGCAGCAGGCCGGCCCACACCCATTCACCATTAAAGCGCGCAGTCACGCGGGTCAGTTCGGCCCAGGTGCCGATCGAGCACGCCGCCACCGCGCCCAGCAGTGGCAGGACCATCGCCGTGCGAGCAGTGTGAACCCGACCACCGAGCACCAACGTCCCCAGCAGGATGATCCCGCCCACGCCCAGCCACAGCGGCCAGTGCGGCACATCGGTCACCGGCCCGGCGAGGATGCCCTTGTCCTGGCGATCAGCATCGAACAGGCCCCAGTAACCGCCCACGGCACCTTCACTGGCGCGTTTCCACGGCTGGTCAAAGGCTTCGATCAGGTTGTAGTGCCAGCCATTGGCTTCGGCCATGGCCACAAACCCACGCATGAACTTGGCCTCGTTGACCCGGCTCGGCACCGCGGTTTCGCGCTGGCGGCCTTCGCTGGGCCAGCCGGTTTCGCCGATCAGCACGTCCTTGGGCGCGAATTTGTTACCGAAGGTCTGGCGCACATCGCCCACATGCTTGAGGGCCTGGTCGATGCCCGAAGGGTCGTCTTCCCAGTACGGCAACAGGTGGATGGTGAGGAAATCCACCGCCGGGGCGATTTCCGGGTGTTGCAGCCAAAACTCCCAGACATCCGCATAGGTCACCGGCTGCTTGATCTGGCTTTTGACTTTATGAATCAGCCGCACCAGTTGCGTGGCGGTGACTTCCTTGCGCAGCAGGGTTTCGTTGCCTACGATCACCGAGGTCACCACATCGGGGTTTGCGTTGGCTGAGGCGATCAACAGGTCGACTTCTTTTTCGGTCGCTACCGGGTCGCTGCTGACCCAGGCGCCGATCATCAGCTTCAGGCCATGCTTGCGCGCCAGGTCGGGCAAGGCTTCCAGGCCGGTCATCGAGTAGGTGCGAATACATTCAAAGCGGGTGGCCAGCAACGCCAGGTCAGCGTCCATGCGCTCGGGGCGCAGCTTGAAAGGCTGGTCGAAGGGCGACTGGTCCTTGTCGAACGGCGTGTAGGAGGCACATTGCAGTTTGTGGCTGGCACTGGCGACATCCGGCAACACCACCGATCGGCCGAGGCCATACCAATAGCCGACAAGGGCAAGCAGGCCAAGGATCAGAGCGAAGATATAGGGCAGGGCAGGGAAGCGGGCAGTCGCAGGCATGGTCGGCTTATCTGGGGAGCAAAGGCGCGCATCTTACCCGGATTTACCCCTTCCCAGTGGGCTCGCATAATTTTGACATGCAAAGTTCGAGCGGGATTGTGCGGCGATGTCCTACAAATCGTCCTGCTGGCGATGTGATGTCGTTTCTTGCTTGCATGAGGTCGCTGACAGAGCAGGTCGATGGCGCCGGCAGGTTGATCATCGAAGCGTCAGCACTCCACTGATGTTGTAGCCACCGGATCGATGCGCGTGAAGGGGGCGCGGTGCACCACATAACAACAGGTTGACGTCGCTCGGCATCCGTCGGGCGCAGCACTTTCGGGGAAGTATGATGAAGATGCGACGACTCTTGGGCGCAGCTGCCACTCTGGTAGTTGCGATGAGCTCCACACTGGCCAGTGCCGACAGCAAAACCCTGAGCATCGGCTACGTGGATGGCTGGTCTGACAGTGTGGCCACCACTCACGTGGCGGCAGAAGTGATCAAGCAAAAACTCGGTTATGACGTGAAACTGCAAGCGGTCGCCACCGGGATCATGTGGCAGGGCGTCGCCACCGGCAAACTCGATGCCATGCTCTCCGCCTGGCTGCCCGTGACCCACGGCGAATACTGGACCAAGAACAAGGACAAGGTGGTCGACTACGGCCCCAACTTCAAGGATGCCAAGATCGGCTTGATCGTGCCGGAGTACGTCAAGGCCAAGTCCATCGAAGACCTCAAGACCGACACGACCTTCAAGAACAAAATCGTCGGTATCGACGCCGGTTCAGGCGTGATGCTCAAGACCGACGAAGCGATCAAGGCCTATGGCCTGGACTACAAACTGCAGGCCAGCTCGGGCGCCGCGATGATCGCCGAACTGACCCGTGCAGAAGACAAGCAGGAATCCATTGCGGTCACCGGTTGGGTGCCACACTGGATGTTCGCCAAGTGGAAACTGCGCTTCCTGGACGATCCAAAAGGGATTTATGGCGCTGCTGAGACCGTCAACAGCATCGGCAGCAAGGGCCTGGAGAAGAAAGCGCCGGAAGTCGCGGCCTTCCTGAAGAAATTCCAGTGGGCCTCCAAGGACGAAATCGGTGAAGTCATGCTCGCCATCCAGGAGGGCGCCAAGCCTGACGCAGCGGCCAAGGATTGGGTTGCCAAGCACCCTGAGCGCGTGGCCGAGTGGACCGCTAAATAACCCGCGATAAAACTGTAGGAGCGAGCTTGCTCGCGAAGAACCCAAAGGTAACGCGTTCATCCTGAATGAGCGCGTTATCGTTGACGATCTTCGCGAGCAAGCTCGCTCCTGCAATTGTTTCTGTGCCTCTCTGAACCCTCGCTACACTCCTCTACTACTAAGGTCGTCTGGAACCTGTTCCGCAGCCGCATACAGTGGCCATGTTCCAATAATAAAAAAGCTGTGCTGCGAGGATAAAAACAATGAACGACAGCATTTACCTCTCGATTCAAAACAGCCCGCGCTTCAAGGAGCTGGTGAGAAAAAGGGAAAGGTTCGCCTGGATTCTCTCGGCGATCATGCTTGGGCTGTACTCCGGATTCATCCTGCTGATTGCCTACGGGCCGCAAATACTGGGGGCCAAGATCAGCCCCGGTTCGTCGATTACCTGGGGTATTCCACTGGGTGTCGGGTTGATTGTGTCCGCCTTTGTACTGACCGGCATCTACGTGCGTCGCGCCAATGGCGAGTTTGACGATCTGAACAATGCGATTCTCAAGGAGGCTGCGCAATGATCCGTCGTCTACTGGCTGTATTCGGCGCTTCGCTTTTTGCTCCTGCCGTTTGGGCGGCGGACGCATTGACCGGCGAAGTGCAAAAGCAACCGCTGAACGTCTCGGCCATCGTGATGTTCGTCGCATTCGTCGGTGCCACCCTGTGCATCACCTACTGGGCTTCCAAGCGCAACAAGTCGGCGGCTGACTACTACGCCGCGGGTGGCAAGATCACCGGCTTCCAGAACGGCCTGGCGATTGCCGGCGACTATATGTCGGCTGCATCCTTCCTGGGGATTTCCGCGCTGGTGTTCACCTCCGGCTACGACGGCCTGATCTACTCGATCGGCTTCCTGGTGGGCTGGCCGATCATTCTGTTCCTGATTGCCGAGCGCCTGCGTAACCTGGGCAAGTACACCTTTGCCGACGTGGCGTCCTACCGCCTGGGGCAAACCCAGATCCGCAGCCTGTCGGCCTGTGGCTCGCTGGTAGTGGTAGCCTTCTACCTGATTGCGCAGATGGTGGGCGCGGGTAAGTTGATCCAGTTGCTGTTCGGCCTGGACTACCACGTGGCAGTGATCCTGGTCGGGATCCTGATGTGCATGTACGTGCTGTTCGGCGGCATGCTGGCGACCACCTGGGTGCAGATCATCAAGGCGGTGCTGTTGCTGTCCGGTGCTTCGTTCATGGCGCTGATGGTGATGAAGCACGTCAACTTCGACTTCAACATGCTGTTCTCCGAGGCGATCAAGGTTCACCCTAAAGGTGAAGCGATCATGAGCCCGGGCGGCCTGGTGAAAGATCCGATCTCGGCATTCTCCCTTGGCCTGGCGCTGATGTTCGGTACCGCCGGCCTGCCGCACATCCTGATGCGCTTCTTCACCGTAAGCGACGCCAAGGAAGCGCGTAAGAGCGTGCTGTATGCCACTGGCTTCATCGGCTACTTCTATATCCTGACCTTTATCATCGGCTTCGGCGCGATCCTGCTGGTCAGCACCAACCCGATGTTCAAGGATGCCGCAGGCGCCTTGCTCGGCGGTAACAACATGGCGGCGGTGCACCTGGCCAACGCGGTGGGTGGCAGTATCTTCCTGGGCTTCATCTCGGCTGTGGCGTTTGCCACCATCCTGGCAGTGGTTGCCGGTTTGACCCTGGCCGGTGCTTCGGCGGTGTCCCATGACCTGTACGCCAGCGTGATCAAGAAAGGCAAGGCCAACGATAAGGATGAGATTCGCGTGTCGAAGATCACTACCATCGCCCTGGCGGTGCTGGCGATTGGTCTGGGCATCCTGTTCGAAAGCCAGAACATCGCGTTCATGGTCGGCCTGGCGTTCTCCATTGCCGCCAGCTGTAACTTCCCGGTACTGCTGCTTTCCATGTACTGGAAAAACCTCACCACTCGTGGCGCGATGATTGGCGGCTGGCTGGGCCTGGTCAGTGCCGTGGGCCTGATGGTGCTGGGCCCGACCATCTGGGTCTCGATCCTGCATCACGAAAAAGCGATCTTCCCGTACGAATACCCGGCGCTGTTCTCGATGATCATCGCGTTCATCGGCATCTGGTTCTTCTCCATCACCGACAAGTCGGCGGCGGCAGTGAAAGAACGTGCGCTGTACTTCCCGCAGTTCGTGCGTTCGCAGACTGGCCTGGGGGCGAGTGGGGCGGTGAGTCATTGAGGTAGTTGCAAGCTGCAAGCTACAAGCTGCAAGTTAGAAGCAGTGCTGTGTAGAGAGATACCCCTGTAGAGATGCAGGGGTATTTTTTTTGCTTGCGGCTTGCGGCTTGCGGCTTGCGGCTTATAGCTTGCAGCTCACCAAATCCCAGCCAAAAAAAACGGCCTCATCAAGAGGCCGTTTTATTTGGCTGGGATTTAGTGCCGATCTTCCAGCTTGGTAATGTCACGCGACTCGTAGCCGGTGTACAGCTGGCGCGGGCGGCCAATCTTGTACGGGCTGGAGAGCATTTCTTTCCAGTGGGAGATCCAGCCCACGGTCCGCGCCAGGGCGAAGATCACGGTGAACATGCTGGTTGGAATGCCGATCGCCTTGAGGATGATCCCCGAGTAGAAGTCGACGTTCGGGTACAGCGAGCGTTCGATGAAGTACGGGTCGGTCAGGGCGATCTCTTCCAGGCGCATGGCCAGTTCGAGTTGCGGATCGTTCTTGATGCCCAGTTCCTTCAACACTTCGTCGCAGGTCTGCTTCATGACCGTGGCGCGCGGGTCGCGGTTCTTGTAGACCCGGTGACCAAAGCCCATCAGCTTGAACGGATCGTTCTTGTCCTTGGCCTTGGCGATGAACGTGTCGATGTTCGAGACATCGCCGATTTCATCGAGCATGGTCAATACGGCTTCGTTCGCACCGCCATGGGCAGGGCCCCACAGTGCGGCGATACCGGCGGCAATACAGGCGAACGGGTTGGCGCCCGAAGAGCCCGCCAGGCGCACGGTGGACGTCGAGGCGTTCTGCTCGTGGTCGGCATGGAGGATGAAGATCCGGTCCATGGCCTTGGCGAGCACCGGGCTGATCGGTTTGATCTCGCACGGGGTGTTGAACATCATGTGCAGGAAGTTTTCCGCGTACGTCAGGTCGTTGCGCGGGTACATCATGGGCTGGCCCATGGAGTACTTGTAAACCATTGCGGCCAGGGTCGGCATCTTGGCAACCAGGCGGATCGCGGAGATTTCGCGATGCTGCGGGTTATTGATGTCGAGGGAGTCGTGATAGAAGGCCGACAGGGCGCCGACCACGCCGCACATGACGGCCATCGGGTGGGCGTCGCGACGGAAGCCGTTGAAGAAGGTCTTCAACTGCTCATGGACCATGGTGTGATTCTTGACAGTGCTGACGAACTGGGCTTTTTGCTCGGCTGTTGGCAATTCGCCATTTAGCAGCAGGTAGCAGGTTTCCAGGTAGTCCGATTTTTCAGCCAGTTGCTCGATCGGGTAGCCGCGGTGAAGCAGAATGCCATTGTCGCCGTCGATATAGGTGATCTTCGACTCGCAAGAGGCGGTCGACATGAAGCCTGGGTCGAAAGTGAAACGGCCCGTGGCCGTCAGGCCCCGTACGTCGATAACATCGGGACCAACGGTGCCGGTTAAAATGGGCAGCTCGACGGGGGCTGCGCCCTCGATGATCAACTGCGCTTTTTTGTCAGCCATGTGGCCTCCTATTTATGCTTCAAATCATCAGACAGACCCCCCACGCAGGGCCCGCACCACTATAGTGAGATAAATTCAGATGTCAATTTGCCTAAAGTCTTGCTCCAGAAGGCATTAAGCGGACTTTTTCCTCGAAATTATCGGCCATTTACGCCTTTTATCCCGCCAGCGCAATCCGCTATTAGGGTGAGGTGCGCGCGTTGTCATTAGTAGCCTAACTGTCTATACTCGGCCACCGACCGCCAAGGGCTTTTGGGCTTGCTTTCATTGGGGGTCGCACTCCCTGGGTGGTGCTTACCTGACCAGTCGCACTCCCCAACAACTTTGCCCTGATTGTTAGGGGCTCTTCAGTGTGAAAAAAAGCCGTGAATAGCCAACGACCTGTAAACCTAGACCTAAGGACCATCAAACTCCCCATCACCGGCGTTACGTCGTTCCTGCACCGTGTTTCCGGCATCATCCTGTTCCTGGGCTTGGGCATCATGCTTTATGCATTGAGCAAATCCCTGGGTTCCGAGGAAGGTTACGCCGAGGTGAAGGCATGCTTGACCAGCCCGCTGGCCAAGTTCGTAGCATGGGGCCTCCTGTCCGCTCTGCTGTATCACCTGGTAGCCGGTGTGCGCCACTTGATCATGGATATGGGCATCGGTGAGACGCTGGAAGGCGGCCGCCTGGGCTCGAAAATCATCATCGCCATTTCCCTGGTGCTGATCGTTCTGGCAGGAGTTTGGATATGGTAACCAGCGTAACGAATCTGTCGCGTTCGGGCCTCTATGACTGGATGGCACAGCGTGTGTCTGCGGTCGTTCTCGCGGCTTATTTCATTTTCCTGATCGGATACCTCGTCGCAAACCCGGGCATCGGCTATGAGCAGTGGCATGGCCTGTTTTCCCACAATGCGATGCGAATCTTCAGTCTGCTGGCCCTGGTTGCCCTGGGCGCACACGCCTGGGTCGGCATGTGGACCATCGCGACCGACTACCTGACGCCAATGGCGCTGGGCAAGCCCGCGACCGCAGTCCGTTTCCTCTTCCAGGCAGTATGCGGCGTTGCGATGTTCGCTTACTTCGTCTGGGGTGTGCAGATTCTTTGGGGTATCTGATTCATGGCTAACATTCCAACTATTTCCTTCGACGCCATCATTATTGGTGGCGGCGGTGCCGGCATGCGCGCCGCGCTGCAGCTGGCCCAGGGTGGTCACAAGACTGCCGTGATCACCAAAGTGTTCCCGACGCGCTCCCACACCGTATCGGCCCAGGGTGGCATCACCTGCGCCATCGCTTCCGCCGATCCGAACGATGACTGGCGCTGGCACATGTACGATACCGTCAAGGGTTCCGACTACATCGGTGACCAGGACGCTATCGAATACATGTGTCAGGAAGGCCCGGCCGCGGTGTTCGAGCTGGACCACATGGGTCTGCCGTTCTCGCGTACCGAGCAAGGCCGTATCTACCAGCGTCCATTCGGCGGTCAGTCGAAGGATTACGGTAAGGGCGGCCAGGCTGCCCGTACCTGCGCGGCATCCGACCGTACCGGTCACGCGCTGCTGCACACTCTTTATCAGGGCAACCTGAAAGCCGGCACCACGTTCCTGAACGAGTACTACGCGGTTGACCTGGTCAAAAACCAGGACGGCGCATTCGTCGGCGTGATCGCCATCTGTATCGAAACCGGTGAAACCACCTACATCCGCGCCAAGGCTACCGTGCTGGCGACGGGCGGTGCGGGTCGTATCTATGCATCGACCACCAATGCCCTGATCAACACCGGTGACGGCGTTGGCATGGCGCTGCGTGCCGGCGTGCCGGTGCAGGACATCGAAATGTGGCAGTTCCACCCAACCGGCATCGCCGGCGCCGGTGTACTGGTGACCGAAGGTTGCCGTGGTGAAGGTGGTTACCTGATCAACAAGCACGGCGAGCGTTTCATGGAGCGTTATGCTCCGAACGCGAAAGACCTGGCCGGTCGTGACGTTGTGGCCCGTTCCATGGTGAAAGAAATCATCGCCGGCAACGGCTGTGGCCCGAATGGCGATCACGTGCTGCTCAAGCTCGATCACCTGGGTGAAGAAGTCCTGCACAGTCGCCTGCCTGGTATCTGCGAGCTGTCCAAGACCTTTGCCCACGTTGACCCGGTGGTTGCTCCGGTTCCGGTTGTTCCGACTTGCCACTATATGATGGGCGGTGTTCCGACCAACATTCATGGCCAGGCGATCACCCAGAACGCCGAAGGCGTGGACGAGATCATCCATGGTCTGTTCGCGGTAGGTGAAGTGGCTTGCGTATCGGTACACGGTGCCAACCGCCTGGGCGGCAACTCGCTGCTCGACCTGGTGGTATTCGGCCGCGCGGCTGGCCTGCACCTGGAAAAAGCACTGTCCGACGGCATCGAGTACGATGACGCCACCGACGCCAACATCGAGGCTGCCCTGGCGCGCCTGAACGCCCTGAACGAGCGTACCGATGGCGAAGACGTGGCAACCCTGCGTCGCGAGCTGCAAAACTGCATGCAGAACTACTTCGGTGTATTCCGTACCGGCGAATACATGCAGAAGGGGATTGCCCAGCTGGCCGACCTGCGCAAGCGCATCGCCAACGTCAAGATCAACGATAAGAGCCAGGCGTTCAACACCGCTCGTATCGAAGCCCTTGAGCTGCAGAACCTGTTGGAAGTGGCTGAAGCGACGGCGATCGCCGCCGAGGTTCGCAAGGAATCCCGTGGTGCTCACGCTCGTGAAGACTTTGAAGACCGCGACGACGAGAACTGGTTGTGCCACACCCTGTACTTCCCGGGTGACAAGCGCGTAACCAAGCGTGCCGTGAACTTCTCGCCGAAAACGGTTCCGACGTTTGAACCGAAGATTCGGACTTACTAAGGGTGGCTGCCATGTTGAAAGTCAGTGTTTACCGCTACAACCCTGATCAGGACGCTGCGCCGTTCATGCAGGAATTCCAGGTCGATACCGGTGGTAAAGACCTGATGGTGCTCGACGTGCTGGCCCTGATCAAAGAGCAGGACGAAGGTTTCTCCTATCGTCGCTCCTGCCGTGAAGGTGTCTGCGGCTCCGACGGCATGAACATCAACGGCAAGAACGGTCTGGCGTGCATCACGCCGCTGTCCGCCGTGGTGAAAGGCAACAAGCTGATCGTTCGTCCACTGCCAGGTTTGCCGGTGATCCGTGACCTGGTCGTCGATATGAGCATCTTCTACAAGCAATACGAAAAAGTTAAGCCGTTCCTGCAGAATGACACGCCGGCTCCGGCCATCGAGCGTCTGCAGTCCCCTGAAGAGCGTGAAAAACTCGACGGCCTGTACGAGTGCATCCTGTGCGCTTGCTGCTCGACGTCGTGCCCGTCCTTCTGGTGGAACCCGGACAAGTTCCTGGGCCCGGCTGCGCTGCTGCAAGCGTACCGCTTCCTGGCAGACAGCCGTGATACCAAGACGTCCGAGCGACTGGCTTCGCTGGATGACCCGTTCAGCGTATTCCGCTGCCGCGGGATCATGAACTGCGTCAACGTATGTCCTAAAGGCCTGAACCCGACTAAGGCCATTGGTCACATCCGTAACATGCTGCTGCAAAGCGGCGTGTAACCGACGTTGTAACAAAGCAGGACCGTTGTGCCCGTAAATGCTGCGGCGCAGGCTTCAACCGGCGCCGTAGTTTTAACTTGAGCAGCGACTTACAAAGCCGCGGCTCTTATTTTGAAGAAATGAGACAAGCAGGGGCATTCGGGTTGGTACCCGAACTATCAGCGTGATCCTAAGTGGCTTGTTTTGGTCGCTGCACTTGGCCCTTTGCAAGCAAACTCGGTGTTTTCGCCGGTGGTGTCCCCAAATCGAGGGTGACCAAGCATGCAAGAAAGCGTGATGCAGCGCATGTGGAACAGCGGCTATCTTTCAGGTGGTAACGCTGCCTATGTGGAAGAGCTTTATGAGCTCTACCTGCACGACCCTAACGCTGTGCCAGAAGAATGGCGCACCAAATTTCAGACGTTGTCTTCAGACGGCAACGCTGCCACCGATGTATCGCATGCAACAATTCGCGATCAGTTCGTGCTGCTGGCAAAGAACCAGCGCCGCGCCCAGCCGGTTTCCGCCGCAAGCGTGAGCAGCGAGCATGAGAAGAAGCAAGTTGAAGTACTGCGACTGATCCAGGCCTACCGGATGCGTGGCCACCAGGCGGCCCAGCTTGACCCGCTGGGGCTCTGGAAGCGTCCTGCACCTGCTGACCTGTCGATCAATCATTACGGCTTGACCAATGCCGATCTTGATACGACCTTCCGTGCCGGCGACCTGTTCATCGGCAAAGAGGAGGCGAGCCTACGCGAAATTCACGAAGCGCTGCAGCAGACATATTGCCGCACCATTGGCGCCGAGTTCACGCACATCACCGATTCCGAGCAGCGCCACTGGTTCCAGCATCGCCTGGAAGGCGTGCGTGGCCGTCCGGTGCTGTCCGATGAGGTGCGCGGCCATCTGCTCGAGCGCGTAACCGCTGCCGAAGGCCTGGAAAAATACCTGGGTACCAAATACCCGGGCACCAAGCGTTTTGGCCTTGAAGGCGGCGAAAGCCTGATCCCGATGCTCGATGAGCTGATCCAGCGCTCCGGTTCCTATGGCACCAAGGAAATCGTGATCGGCATGGCCCACCGTGGTCGCCTGAACGTGTTGGTCAACACCTTCGGCAAGAACCCGCGTGAGCTGTTCGACGAGTTCGAAGGCAAGAAGAAGGTCGAGCTGGGTTCCGGTGACGTTAAATACCACCAGGGTTTCTCGTCCAACGTGATGACCACCGGCGGCGAAGTTCACCTGGCCATGGCCTTCAACCCATCCCACCTGGAAATCGTTTCTCCAGTGGTCGAGGGTTCGGTACGTGCTCGCCAGGATCGTCGCAACGACACCACCGGTGAGAAGGTCCTGCCGATTTCCATCCACGGTGACGCGGCATTCGCTGGTCAAGGCGTGGTCCTGGAAACCTTCCAGATGTCGCAGACCCGCGGCTTCAAGACGGGCGGTACGGTCCACATCGTCATTAACAACCAGGTGGGCTTCACCATCAGCAACCCGTTGGACGCGCGTTCCACCGAGTACGCCACCGACGTTGCCAAGATGATCCAGGCGCCGATCCTCCATGTGAATGGTGATGATCCGGAAGCCGTGCTGTTCGTGACCCAACTGGCTGTCGACTACCGCATGCAGTTCAAGCGTGACGTGGTGATCGACCTGGTCTGCTACCGCCGTCGCGGTCACAACGAAGCGGACGAACCCAGCGGCACCCAGCCATTGATGTACCAGCAGATCACCAAGCAGCGCACCACCCGTGAGCTGTACGCCGAAAGCCTGACCAAGGCCGGCGTGGTTGACGAAGCGCGTGTTCAGGCGAAAGTCGACGAATACCGCAACGCGCTGGACAACGGCCTGCATGTAGTAAAAAGCCTGGTCAAGGAGCCGAACAAAGAGCTGTTCGTGGATTGGCGTCCTTACCTGGGCCATACCTGGACCGCGCGTCACGACACCTCCTTCGATCTGAAGACCCTGCAGGAACTGTCCGCCAAGCTGCTGGAAATCCCGGACGGCTTCGTGGTTCAGCGCCAGGTTGCGAAGATCTACGAGGACCGTCAGAAGATGCAAGCCGGCGGCCTGCCGATCAACTGGGGTTACGCTGAAACCATGGCGTACGCGACCCTGGCGTTCGAAGGTCACCCGATCCGCATGACCGGTCAGGACATCGGCCGTGGTACGTTCTCGCACCGTCATGCCGTGCTCCACAATCAGAAAGACGCGGGTACCTACATCCCGTTGCAGAACCTGTACGAAGGCCAGCCACGATTCGACCTGTACGATTCGTTCCTGTCCGAGGAAGCCGTACTGGCATTCGAATACGGTTACTCGACCACCACGCCTAACGCGCTGGTGATCTGGGAAGCCCAGTTCGGTGACTTCGCCAACGGTGCCCAGGTGGTTATCGACCAGTTCATCACCAGCGGCGAGCACAAGTGGGGCCGTCTGTGCGGTCTGACCATGCTGCTGCCACACGGTTATGAAGGCCAGGGGCCAGAGCACTCTTCGGCCCGTCTGGAGCGTTACCTGCAGCTGTGCGCCGAGCACAACATCCAGGTGTGCGTGCCGACTACCCCGGCCCAGATCTACCACCTGCTGCGTCGTCAGGTCATTCGCCCGCTGCGCAAGCCGCTGGTAGTGCTGACGCCGAAATCGCTGTTGCGCCACAAATTGGCCATCTCGACCCTGGAAGACTTGGCGGATGGCTCGTTCCAGACCGTTATTCCGGAAATCGATGCCCTGGATGCGGCCAAGGTCACTCGCCTGATCCTGTGCAGCGGCAAGGTCTACTACGATCTGCTGGAAAAACGCCGTGCCGAAGGCCGCGAAGACATCGCCATCGTGCGTATCGAGCAGCTTTACCCGTTCCCGGAAGATGACCTCATGGAGATCATCGCGCCTTACACCAACCTCACGAATGCAGTGTGGTGTCAGGAAGAACCGATGAACCAGGGCGCCTGGTACAGCAGCCAGCATCACCTGCGTCGCAGCATCGGTAACCACAACAAGGCCCTGGGCCTGGAGTACGCCGGTCGTGATGCTTCTGCTGCACCTGCTTGTGGTTATGCGTCGATGCACGCCGAGCAGCAGGAAAAACTGCTGCAAGATGCTTTCACTGTTTAACGCCTTCGCGCTGACTGAAACCGAATTTTAAGGACCCACAGATAATGGCTATCGAAATCAAAGCCCCGTCATTCCCGGAATCGGTTGCCGATGGCACCGTTGCCACCTGGCACAAGAAACCAGGTGAGGCCGTCAAGCGTGACGACCTGATCGTCGACATCGAGACCGACAAAGTCGTGCTGGAAGTGTTGGCCGAAGCTGACGGCGTGCTGGGCGCAATCGTTGCCGAAGAGGGCGCTACCGTCCTGTCCAACCAGGTACTGGGCTCGATCGAAGAGGGCAGCGCTGCTGCCGCTCCTGCTGCCGCTGCTGCACCGGCCGCCGCTTCGGCGCCTGCCGCTGCTCCGGCCGCGGGTGGCGAAGATCCAATCGCCGCGCCAGCTGCTCGCCAACTGGCAGAAGAAAACGGCATCAATCTGGCTTCCATCAACGGTACCGGTAAAGACGGCCGTGTGACCAAGGAAGACGTGGTTGCCGCTGTGGCTGCCAAGAAAGCCGCTCCGGCTGCCGCGCCTGCCAAGGCTGCTGCGCCGGCTGCCGCTGCTCCAGTGTTCGCCGCTGGCGACCGCACCGAGAAGCGCGTACCGATGACCCGCGTGCGCGCCACCGTGGCCAAGCGCCTGGTTGAAGCGCAGTCGAACATGGCGATGCTGACCACGTTCAACGAAGTCGACATGACCGAAGTCATGGCCCTGCGTTCGAAGTACAAGGACCTGTTTGAGAAGTCCCACAACGGCGTGCGCCTGGGCTTCATGTCGTTTTTCGTGAAAGCGGCCACCGAAGCGCTGAAGCGCTTCCCGGCGGTTAACGCTTCCATCGACGGCGGCGACATCGTCTACCATGGCTATGCAGACATTGGCGTTGCCGTGTCCAGCGACCGTGGCCTGGTGGTTCCGGTCCTGCGTAACGCCGAGCTGATGAGCCTGGCTGAAATCGAAGGCGGCATCGCCGGCTTCGGCAAGAAAGCCCGTGACGGCAAGCTGACCATCGACGAGATGACCGGTGGTACCTTCACCATCACCAACGGTGGTACCTTCGGTTCGATGATGTCGACCCCGATCGTCAACCCGCCACAAGCCGCGATCCTGGGCATGCACAACATCATCCAGCGTCCGATGGCCATCAACGGCCAAGTCGTGATCCGCCCAATGATGTACCTGGCACTGTCTTACGATCACCGTCTGATCGATGGTAAAGAAGCCGTGACTTTCCTGGTGACCATCAAGAATCTGCTGGAAGACCCGGCTCGCTTGCTCCTGGATATTTAAGAGAAGCAGCTGCAAGCGCCAAGTTACAAGCTGCAAGAAGAAGCAGTGTGGCTTTAGCTTGCAGCTTGCGGCTGACAGCTTGTAGCTAATAGAGGATCTATTTTCATGTCTCAGAAATTTGACGTCGTAGTGATTGGTGCGGGCCCTGGCGGCTATGTTGCCGCGATCAAGGCCGCACAACTGGGCCTCTCGACTGCTTGCATCGAAAAATACACTGACAAGGAAGGCAAACTGGCATTGGGCGGTACCTGCCTGAACGTTGGTTGCATTCCTTCCAAGGCGCTGCTGGACAGCTCCTGGAAGTTCCACGAAGCGCAAGACGGTTTTGCCATCCACGGCATCAACCACGCTGGCGTGACCATGGACGTACCTGCAATGGTCGGCCGTAAAGCCAACATCGTCAAAGGCCTGACTTCCGGCGTTGCGACCTTGTTCAAGGCCAACGGCGTAACTTCCCTGCAAGGCCACGGCAAGCTGCTGGCCGGCAAGAAAGTCGAAATCACCAAGCCGGACGGTTCGGTTGAAGTCATCGAAGCCGAAAACGTGATCCTGGCGCCGGGTTCGCGTCCAATCGACATTCCACCGGCCCCGGTTGACCAGAACGTAATTGTCGATTCGACCGGCGCCCTGGAATTCCAGGCAGTGCCTAAGCGTCTGGGCGTGATCGGTGCCGGCGTGATCGGCCTGGAGCTGGGTTCGGTGTGGTCCCGCCTGGGTTCGCAGGTGACCGTGCTGGAAGCCCTGGACACGTTCCTGCTGGCTGCCGACACCGCGGTGTCCAAAGAAGCGCTGAAAACCCTGACCAAACAAGGTCTGGACATCAAGCTGGGCGCTCGCGTAACCGGTTCGAAGGTTAATGGCGAAGAAGTCGTCGTGACCTACACCGACAAGGATGGCGAGCAGACCATCACATTCGACAAGCTGATCGTCGCCGTGGGTCGCCGTCCAGTGACCACCGACCTGCTGGCTTCCGACAGCGGCGTGAACATCGACGAGCGTGGTTTCATCCACGTTGACGATCACTGCGCCACCACCGTACCTGGCGTGTATGCCATTGGCGACGTGGTGCGCGGCATGATGCTCGCGCACAAGGCTTCCGAAGAAGGCATCATGGTCGTCGAGCGCATCAAGGGTCACAAAACCCAGATGAACTACGACCTGATCCCATCGGTTATCTACACCCACCCGGAAATTGCATGGGTCGGCAAGAACGAACAGCAGTTGAAAGCTGAAGGCGTTGAAGTTAACGTCGGCACCTTTCCGTTCGCCGCTTCTGGCCGTGCCATGGCAGCCAACGACACCGGTGGTTTTGTCAAAGTCATCGCTGATGCCAAGACTGACCGCGTATTGGGCGTCCACGTGATTGGCCCAGGCGCAGCAGAGCTGGTTCAGCAGGGCGCGATCGGTATGGAATTCGGCACCAGTGCCGAGGACATCGGCATGATGGTCTTCTCCCATCCGACCCTGTCCGAAGCGCTGCACGAAGCCGCGTTGGCAGTGAATGGCCATGCCATCCACATCGCCAACAAGAAGAAGCGCTAAGCGAGATAATAAGAAACCACGGCGGAGTTGCCCGTCGTGAGCCTTGCGCGCAAGACTCACCGCGGAATATCCGCTGGACGCAGCCTTGCGCAGCTTTACGGGCCATAAGCCCCGCAAGTTGCGCAAGCAGCAGTCACAGGTGGTGCGGCACTCATAATGAGCGCAGCGCCGAATGCGCAGTACCTAACGAAGACGGTAAAAAGCATGAATCTTCACGAGTATCAGGGTAAGCAGCTGTTCGCTGAATACGGCCTGCCAGTTTCCAAGGGCTACGCAGTAGACACCCCGGAAGCAGCAGCAGAAGCTTGCGACAAAATCGGTGGCACCGAGTGGGTTGTCAAAGCCCAGGTCCACGCAGGTGGTCGCGGTAAAGCGGGCGGCGTTAAGCTGGTTCGCAGCAAAGAAGACGCCAAGGCCTTCGCACAGCAGTGGCTGGGCAAGCGTCTGGTGACTTACCAGACTGATGCCAATGGCCAGCCAGTCACCAAAATCCTGGTTGAATCGTGCACTGATATCGCTAAAGAGCTGTACCTGGGCGCTGTCGTTGACCGTTCGAGCCGTCGCATCGTGTTCATGGCGTCCACCGAAGGTGGCGTGGACATCGAGAAGATCGCTCACGAAACCCCAGAAAAAATTCTGAAAGCCACTATCGATCCACTGGTTGGCGCTCAGCCATTCCAGGGTCGCGAGCTGGCTTTCCAGCTGGGCCTGGAAGGCAAGCAAGTTGCCCAGTTCGCCAAGATCTTCGTCGGTCTGGCCAAACTGTTCCAGGATCACGATCTGGCCCTGCTGGAAGTGAACCCGCTGGTGATCAAGGCCGACGGCGATCTGCACTGCCTCGATGCCAAGATCAACATCGACGCCAACGCCATGTACCGTCAGCCTAAGCTGAAGACTTTCCACGATCCGTCGCAGGACGATCCGCGCGAAGCGCACGCTGCCAAGTTCGAACTGAACTACGTAGCCCTGGAAGGCAACATCGGCTGCATGGTCAACGGTGCCGGCCTGGCCATGGGTACCATGGACATCGTCAACCTGCATGGCGGCAAACCAGCCAACTTCCTCGACGTGGGCGGCGGTGCTACTAAAGAACGCGTAACCGAAGCGTTCAAGATCATCCTGTCCGACTCCAACGTCGCCGCAGTACTGGTCAACATCTTCGGTGGTATCGTTCGTTGCGACATGATTGCCGAAGGCATCATCGGTGCAGTGAAAGAAGTCGGCGTTAAAATCCCGGTTGTTGTTCGCCTTGAAGGTAACAACGCTGAACTGGGCGCTAAAGTACTGGCAGAAAGCGGTTTGAACATCATCGCGGCTACCAGCCTGACCGACGCTGCTCAACAAGTTGTCAAAGCTGCGGAGGGCAAATAATGAGCGTCCTGATCAATAAAGACACCAAAGTTATCTGCCAGGGTATTACCGGTTCGCAAGGTAGTTTCCACACCCAGCAAGCCATCGAATACGGCACCAAGATGGTTGGCGGCGTAACTCCGGGCAAAGGCGGCACCGAGCACCTGGGCCTGCCAGTGTTCAACACCGTGAAAGACGCTGTAGCTGCCACTGGCGCCACCGCCAGCGTGATCTACGTTCCAGCTCCTTTCTGCAAGGACTCGATCCTGGAAGCAGCCTTCGGCGGCATCAAGCTGATCGTGTGCATCACCGAAGGCATTCCTACCCTGGACATGCTGGACGCTAAAGTTAAGTGCGACGAGCTGGGCGTAGTCCTGATCGGCCCTAACTGCCCAGGCGTGATCACCCCAGGCGAATGCAAGATCGGCATCATGCCCGGTCACATTCACTTGCCAGGTAAAGTCGGTATCGTTTCCCGTTCCGGCACCCTGACCTACGAAGCTGTGAAGCAGACCACTGACGCCGGTTTCGGTCAGTCGACCTGCGTCGGCATCGGCGGTGACCCGATCCCAGGCTCCAACTTCATCGACATCCTGAAGCTGTTCCAGGAAGACCCGAAGACCGAAGCGATCGTGATGATCGGTGAGATCGGCGGTTCGGCTGAAGAAGAAGCGGCTGCCTACATCAAGGCACACGTGACCAAGCCGGTTGTTTCCTACATCGCTGGTGTGACTGCCCCTGCGGGCAAGCGCATGGGCCATGCTGGCGCAATCATCTCTGGCGGCAAAGGCACTGCAGACGAGAAATTCGCTGCATTGCAAGACGCAGGCGTTAAAACCGTGCGTTCGCTGGCAGACATCGGCAAGGCCCTGGCCGAGCTGACCGGTTGGGCTGTCAAGTAAGCCTCGCGCTTAACTGACGCTTCACCCCACAAAGGCCACCTTCGGGTGGCCTTTGTGCGTTTAAGGGCAGCTGTAAGCGGCAAGCTTCAAGCTGCAAGACAACAACATGCGGCCAGTCTTGCCGCTTAAAGCTTGCCGCTTGCCGCTGCTCTTACAAAAACGCGACATAGAGATGTCGCTTATCGGACAGTGCGCCCCGCAACAGTGCGTTTGTCGGCTCAATTCTGTACCCTAGCCGCCTCTTTATGTGCCCGCATCCCAAAAGGACGCTGCGCGCCAGACTGGTCGGTCACCACAATGGCCGGCAGTATTTCCCTCATCCATAGGGAATCCCTCTCTAAATTCCGATTCAGTAGTGTGGTATTTCCTCAAATGAAAGTGTTGAAAAGCCAGGACATCCTGGCGTTGGGCTTTATGACTTTTGCCCTGTTCGTGGGCGCTGGCAACATCATCTTCCCGCCTATCGTCGGTTTACAGTCCGGGCCTCACGTCTGGATGGCGGCGCTGGGTTTCCTGATCACCGCGGTGGGTTTGCCGGTGGTCACCGTGATCGCCCTGGCCAAGGTTGGCGGCGGGATGGACGCGTTGAGTAGCCCGATCGGCAAGATCGCCGGTGGCCTGCTCGCGGCGGCGGCATATCTGGCGGTAGGGCCGCTGTTCGCTACCCCGCGTACCGCGACCGTATCCTTTGAAGTGGGCCTGGCGCCGCTGACTGGCGAAAGCCCGCTGGCGCTGTTCCTCTATAGCTCGGTGTACTTCCTGGTGGTGTTCTTTGTCTCGCTGTACCCAGGGCGATTGCTGGACACCGTAGGACGTTTCCTTGCGCCATTGAAGATCATCGCGCTGGCGATCCTCGGCATCGCCGCCTTTGCCTTGCCGGCCGGTGAAGTGGGTGTCGCGACCCCGGAATACGTGGCTGCGCCGTTCTCCCAAGGCTTCATCAATGGTTACCTGACCATGGATACCCTGGGCGCCCTGGTGTTCGGCATCGTGATCGTCAACGCTATTCGTTCCCGTGGCGTCGAGTCGCCCAAGCTGATCACACGCTACGCGATCATTGCCGGGCTGATTGCCGGTGTCGGCCTGGCGCTGGTGTATGTCAGCCTGTTCCGGCTCGGTTCGGGCAGCCATGCGGTGGCCGCCGGTGCCGCCAACGGCGCCGCCGTGTTGCACGCCTACGTGCAACACACCTTCGGTTCCCTGGGCAGCGGCTTCCTGGCTGTGCTGATCTCCCTGGCATGCCTGGTGACCGCCGTGGGCCTGACCTGCGCCTGCGCCGAGTACTTCAGCCGCATCCTGCCGCTGTCCTATAAGGCCCTGGTGGTGATTCTGGCGCTGTTCTCGCTGTTCGTGTCCAACCTGGGCCTGACCAAGCTGATTGCGTTCTCGATCCCGGTGCTCACCGCGATCTACCCGCCCTGCATCGTGCTGGTGGCCCTGAGCTTCTGCAAAGACTTCTGGCAGGAACAGGGCCGTATCGTCGGCCCGGTGATGCTGGTGTCGTTCATCTTTGGTTGCATCGATGCGCTCAAGGGCGCAGGCCTGGCGGATTGGTTGCCGTCGCAGCTGGCGAATCTGCCGCTGAGTGAGCAGGGTCTGGCCTGGTTGGTGCCGTCGGTGATGACCCTGGTGGTGGCGGTGGTGATTGACCGTATGCTTGGCAAACGCAGCGAAGCTATCGCTTAAGACACCTGCCAAGCACTACCGTAATGCCTCGTATCAATAGATACGGGGCATTTTTTATGCTTAATAGACTACGACCTTCTAAAGTTGGAACTCGGTAGGTGTGGGAGCAAACCCACATTTGAACCACGTATGCCGCACCACCTCTTGCCATAGGACCCGCATGTCGTTCATTGAAACCAATCAGATCCACCTGCTTGCCGCCCTCTGGTTCGTCTTGTGCTGGGGCGGTTACACCCGTTATGCCACTTGGAGAGCCCGGGACACCGCGTGTCTGGCCAGTGTGCTGCACCTGTACCGCGAAGACTGGATGCGTCGCATGCTGATGCGGGACAACCGTATCGCCGATGCCAGCGTGATCGGCAACCTGGAGCGCAATGCCTCGTTCTTCGCCTCCAGCACCTTGATCATCCTCGCCGGCATTCTCACCGTGCTCGGAGCGTCCGAGCGGGCGGTGTCGTTGCTGGCGGACATTCCCATGGTGCAGCAGGCTTCCCAGGGCATGTCGGAAATCAAGCTGTTGTGCCTGGCGCTGGTGTTTGTCTACGCCTTCTTCACCTTCAGCTGGTGCATGCGCCAATACAACTTTGCAGCGGTGCTGGTGGGTTCGGCGCCGATGATCGGTGAGCGGCATGTGTCGGAGCAGGAGCGCAAGGCCTTTGCGCTGCGCGCTGCGCGCGTGATTTCGATGGCCGCCAACCAGTTCAACTTTGGTCTGCGCGCTTATTACTTCGGCATGACCATGCTGGCGTGGTTTGTCAGCCCTTGGTTGTTCATGTTGATGAGCGCTGGGGTGGTGTTCGTGCTGTACCGCCGGGAGTTTCATTCCGACGTCCTGCAAGTGATGGTGTATACACCGACGGAGATGTCGGCACCGGACACCGTCAAAGAGGCGGCCTAGTCCACGTCGCATATTAATACGGCGAATAAAAACAGCAGACAAAGTAAAGCCCGCTATCTAAGCGGGCTTTCTTTTTGCAGCTAAGCTAATTCAAGCCGTGGTCTCAAGAACCGGTGGCTGGTGTGGCAGGTGCTGCTTCTTTTGCGGCGGCTTCGTTCGATTCAGCCTGAGCTTTGGCAGCATCGGCGTTTTCTTTCGCAGCGTCGTTCACTTTATCCTGAGCCTTCGCCATGTCTTGCTGAGCTTGCTCGGAGTGGGAGGCTGCGTCTTGGGCTTTGTCCTCGGATTTCTTGTCGCAGGCAGCGAGACCGAGGGCAGCGGCCAGCATCATGGAAATAGCTAAAGTCTTGCGCATGGGGTGTTTCTCCTTATTGAAGATATCTACTGGCCTTTCGAGCCTGGAGGTTCAGCATTAGTTCCTTTTATTACGCAGATATATAAACAACACGCTTCGAGGAACTTTCACCCGCACTGCCTACTCCGCGGATCAACACTAATAAGAGTCTAGACCCGATGACCGAAAATTCACTGCTGGCGCGTGCCACGCGCTTTGTGTCGGCCCTGCGCCATTGCCAGGTACTTGGCATTACCGTGCACGGGGCGAGCGAGGAGGGCATGACGCTGGTGCTGCCCTATGCCTCGGCGATCGTGGGGGACCCGCTGACCGGCGTGATCCACGGTGGAGCATTAACGTCACTGATGGACACGGCCTGCGGTATGGCCACGTTGTGTGTGTTGCCCGAATTCGAGGTGTGCCCGACCCTCGACCTGCGTATCGACTACATGCATCCCGCCGAGCCGCACAAACCGGTCTACGGCTTTGCGCAATGCTACCGAGTGACCACTGACGTGATCTTCACCCGTGGCGTCGCCTATCAGGACGACCCGCAACAACCTATTGCCCATGTAGTGGGCACGTTCATGCGCATGGGCAAGCGGCTCAAAGGAACGCAAGGGCTGGGCGGCACCATAAAGGGAGAGCAGGCATGATGCACCGATTCAAGACGCGCCTGGAGCAGGCCCATGAGCGCGGCAACTACGAGACGCTGCTGGAGTTGGTCCCCTACGCCAAGCTGATTGGCATCGAATGCACCCGCCTGGGGGATGAGCTGCTGTTTCGCCTGCCCGCCAACAAGGACAACATTGGTAACCCCATATTGCCGGCGCTGCACGGCGGGGTGATTGCCGGCTTTATGGAGCTGTCGGCGGCGTTGCACCTGCTGGTGTTCACCGGCGCGCCGGGCCTGCCGAAAATTATCGACTTTTCCCTGGATTACCTGCGGGCCGGGCAGTTTCGTGACACCTATGCCAGGTGCCAGGTGTGGCGCCAGGGCCGCCGGGTGGCGAATGTGGCGATCACCGCCTGGCAGAGCACTCCGGCCGAGCCGATTGCCACGGCGCGCGCGCATTTCAAGATCGAGGAATCAAGCTGCCCTTGAAATTCTGGCGTTAGACCCCAACTTTGATGACAACCCGCCGCCAACCCTCACGGGCGCGGCTACTGCCATCCACTTGGAGTTTGATGACCATGAGTGTGGAAACTCAAAAGGAAACCCTGGGCTTCCAGACCGAGGTGAAGCAACTGCTGCACCTCATGATCCATTCGCTGTATTCCAACAAGGAAATCTTCCTTCGCGAATTGATCTCGAACGCCTCCGACGCTGTCGACAAATTACGTTTTGAAGCCCTGTCCAAGCCTGAGTGGCTGGAAGGTGGCACGGAACTGAAAATCCGTGTGAGCTTCGACAAGGATGCCAAGACCGTCACCATCGAAGACAACGGTATCGGCATGAGCCGTGACGATGCGATCACCCACTTGGGGACCATCGCCAAATCCGGCACCGCTGACTTCATGAAAAACCTGTCGGGCGACCAGAAAAAAGACTCGCATCTGATCGGCCAGTTCGGCGTGGGCTTCTACTCGGCCTTCATCGTCGCCGACAAGGTTGAAGTGTTCAGCCGTCGCGCCGGCCTGGACGCCAGCGAAGGCGTGCACTGGGCCTCCAAAGGCGAGGGCGAGTTCGAAATCGCCACCCTCGATAAGGCTGACCGCGGTACCCGTATCGTGCTGCACCTGAAATCCGGTGAAGACGAGTTTGCCGATGGCTGGCGCCTGCGCAACATCATCAAGAAATATTCCGACCACATCGCGCTGCCGATCGAGTTGCCTAAAGAACAGGCCGCGACCGAAGGCGAAGAAGCGCCAGCCGTTGAATGGGAAACCGTCAACCGCGCCAGTGCCTTGTGGACCCGTCCGCGTACCGAGATCAAGGACGAGGAATACCAGGAGTTCTACAAGCACATCGGTCACGACTACGAAAACCCGCTGAGCTGGAGCCACAACAAGGTCGAAGGCAAGCTGGAATACAGCTCGCTGCTCTTCGTACCGGCCCGTGCGCCGTTCGACCTGTACCAGCGTGAAGCGCCAAAAGGCCTGAAGCTCTACGTACAGCGCGTGTTCGTCATGGACCAGGCGGAATCCTTCCTGCCGCTGTACCTGCGCTTTATCAAGGGTGTGGTCGACTCCAACGACCTGTCGCTGAACGTGTCGCGGGAAATCCTGCAGAAAGACCCGATCATCGACTCCATGAAGTCTGCGCTGACCAAGCGTGTACTCGACATGCTGGAAAAACTGGCGAAAAACGAGCCTGAGCAATACAAAGGCTTCTGGAAAAACTTCGGCCAGGTCATGAAAGAAGGCCCGGCGGAAGATTTTGCCAACAAGGAAAAAATCGCCGGCCTGCTGCGTTTTGCCTCGACTCAGGGCGACGACGGCGAGCAAGTGGTGTCGCTGGCCGAATACCTGGCGCGCGCCAAGGAAGGTCAGGACAAGATCTACTACCTCACCGGCGAAACCTACGCCCAGGTCAAGAACAGCCCGCACCTGGAGGTCTTCCGCAAGAAAGGCATCGAAGTGCTGCTGCTGACCGACCGTATCGATGAGTGGCTGATGAGCTACCTCAACGAATTCGACGGCAAGTCCTTTGTCGATGTGGCCCGTGGCGACCTGGACCTGGGTAACCTGGACTCCGAAGAGGACAAAAAAGCCGCTGAAGAGGTGGCCAAGTCCAAAGAAGGCCTGGTTGAGCGGATCAAGGCGTCCCTGGGCGATGCCGTCAGCGAAGTGCGGGTTTCGCACCGTCTGACCGACTCCCCGGCGATCCTGGCCATCGGCGAGCAGGATCTGGGCATGCAGATGCGCCAGATTCTCGAAGCCAGCGGTCAGAAGGTGCCGGATTCCAAGCCGATCTTCGAATTCAACCCGGCTCACCCGTTGATCGAGAAGCTCGACGGCGAGCAGAGCGAAGAGCGTTTTGGCGACCTGTCGCACATCCTCTTCGACCAGGCGGCGTTGGCCGCCGGCGACAGCCTCAAAGACCCGGCCGCTTATGTGCGCCGACTGAACAAGCTGTTGGTTGAATTGTCGGTTTAATACCGTTGTAGAAAAACCCGCTTCGGCGGGTTTTTTCGTTTGTAGGAGCGAGCTTGCTCGCGAAAAACCTGCGGGCGGCGCTGGGTGTCAGGTTGCCCGCGTGATCGTTGAGGTTCTTCGCGAGCAAGCTCGCTCCTACAGCCCATTTCCATTCTAGTGATCTTCAACTGGAGAGAATGATGAGCCAAGTCACTGTGCGTTCCGTGGTCTATCAGATTGATGGCCAGCCCTATGAGAGTCGCCTGGCGTTCGATGCGAGCCACAAAGGCCCCTTGCCGGGGCTGCTGATGGCGCCGAACTGGATGGGGGTGAGTGCGGGTGCCGAAGAAATCGCCAAGGCGGTTGCCGGTAAAGGCTACGTGGTGCTGATCGCCGACCTCTACGGGCAAACCGTGCGTCCGACGAATGGCGATGAAGCCGGTGCGGCGATGATGCCGTTGAAGAATGACCGCGTGCTATTGAACAAGCGCATGCAGGTGGCCCTCGAGCAACTGCAAGGCCAGACTGAAGCGGCTATTGACACGTCCAGGCTGGCGACCTTCGGCTTCTGCTTTGGCGGTTGCTGCTCCCTGGAGCTGGCCCGTACGGGCGCGCCGTTGAAGGCTGCCATATCGTTCCACGGCACCCTCGACACACCTGACCCGGCGCATGCCAGGAACATCAAGGGGGCGGTGCTGGTGCTGCATGGCGCCTCCGACCCGTTGGTGCCGAAGGAGCAACTGCCAGCCTTCGAAGACGAAATGAACGCGGCCGGTGTGGATTGGCAACTGCTGAGCTACGGCGGCGCGGTGCATTCCTTCACCGACCCGGACGCCAATGTGCCGGGCAAGATGATGTACGACGCGAAGACCGCTGCACGGGCTTTCCAGTCGATGCATAACTTGCTGGATGAAGTGTTCAAAGGCTAAGTCTTTAGTGCCTGTTCCGGCCTCATCGGGGGCTTGCCCCCGATAGCTATCTCACAGGCAACTCAATTCTTTCAGTTTCACCCGGCACCGTCGGCCAATCCCCTGCCGCCCACCGTTGCCTGGCCTGCTCGATCTTCAGCGGATCGCTCGCGACAAAATTCCAATTGATCCGCCGTGGCCCATCCAGCGGTGCTCCGCCAAATACCACAAAGTGGCAATCGCTCTCGGCGAACAGGGTCATTGCCTGCCCGGCCGGCAATACTACCAGGCTATGTGCCTCAAGCCGCTCACCCTCCAGCTGTGCTTCACCCTCCAGCACATACACCGCACGTTCCTCGTGCTCGTCAGGAATCAGCAAGGTCGTGGCCGTTTGCATCTGTACATTTGCATACAACGTGGGCGACAGCACCGGTACCGGCGATTTGAGGCAGAAGCCACTGCCGGCGATCAGGCGAATCCGGACACCCAGGTTGTCGCTCACCGGCAGGCTCGCCGCCGGGTGATGGCTGTAGTGCCCCGGGCCGGTTTCATGATCCTTGGGCGAGGCCAGCCATACCTGCAGCCCATGCAGGCTGAAACCACTGGCCTTGAGCGCCTCGGGCGTGCGTTCGACGTGGGCAATCGCGCTGCCGGCGGTCATCCAGCTCACATCGCCGGCCGCTACCTCCTGGTCGGAACCCAGGCTGTCCTTGTGCTGTAGCGTGCCTTCGAACAGGTAGGTCAGGGTAGACAGGCCGATATGCGGGTGCTGGCGGACATTCATGCCGCTGCCCGGCGCGTAGCGGGTGTGCAGCATATGGTCGAAGAACACGAAAGGCCCGACGGCGCGGCATTCCCGCGACGGCAGCGGGCGCAGGATGGGCTGGCCCTCGACATCTTCAAGGCGAGGGTGGATCACGGTGAGGTGGGTCATGGGTGCGTCCCAGTCTGAGCGGGTTGAAGGTGCTGAGCATAACCCGCTCGATGGGAGGTTGCCGCTATTGGCTGAAGGGGCCTTCGGACAGCTTCGTTTCAATATTGATCTTGGTGGCGGTCATCAGCTTGTGCACCGGGCACTTGTCTGCCACGCGATGCAGTTCATCGCGCTGCGCGTCGGTGAGCACGCCCTTGAGGGTCAGCTTGACGCTGAGTGTGTACTTGCCGTGTTTTTCTTCAGTGTCGTCGTGGGTCACTTCCACCGTCACGCCGGTGAGCGGGATGTCCTTTTTCTGCGCATACAGCCTGACGGTCAGGGCCTTGCACGATGCCAGCGCGGCATCGAAGTAATCGTGGGGGGAGGGCGCCGAATCGTCACCGCCCAGGCTCTTGGGCAGGTCGGTAAACAGCTCGTGATGATTGATATTGACGCTGTGGCGAAAGTTTTCAGCGTTCAGCGTATTGACGGTAACAGACATGGCAAACCTCACAGGATGACAGGATGAAGGTCATGCAGTTATAGAGCATGCGGGTACCTGGGCGTTCCACGTTTTTTCCGCGATGAACCCCGATGCGGGAGGTAGGGTCTACCCGTATTAGCCCTTATCGAGGTTGTACCGTGCCCTGGACCCGCCTGAGTCTCGCCCTGTTGCTTGCCGCCAGCAGCCTTGCCGTGCAGGCCCGCGACTACGCCTACAGCGATGCGCACCTGCATTATGTGGATTTCTTCCAGGAAACGGCGGGCATGGACAAGCTGCTCAAGGCCATGAAGGACAATCGCATTGAGCACGTGATGATTTCCGGTATCCCCGTCGCGAAAAAATGGCACGAAGATGAGCCCAAGCGCCCGCGCTACTACGCCGGCGACGACGCCGATGCCTATTGGTACAGCGCGACCGATGTGATTGTCGCGGCGGCGGTGAACAAGCTCGCGCCCGAACAGCGCCGGCATTTTCATCCGTTCTTGAGTGGCTTCAACCCCAACGACAAGAATTCTGCGGCCCACATCCAGCGCATGCTCGATCTCAACCCTGGGCTGTGGCAGGGCATCGGCGAAGTCTTCACGCGCCACGACGACCTCACGGCGCTGACCTCGGGTGACACGCCACGCGCCAATAACGAAGCCATGACGCGTATTTATCACCTGGCCGCAGAAAACGACCTGCCCGTGATGCTGCACTCCAACATCACCTCCAAGCGCGAGCGCAATCCGTTGTACCTGGCGGAAGTGGAAGAGTCGCTGCGCAACCATCCACACACGCTTTATCTGGGCCCATGCCGGTACCAGTAAGGAGATTCACCGTCATCAGGTGCAGATGGACTTCTTGCTGCCCACCTTGAACCGCCTGCTCGAGGCTTACCCCAATTTATACATAGACCTGTCCTGGAGCATGCTCACGCCATATCTGCTCGACGAGGCGGGTCAGCCTCGGCCGGAGTGGGTAAAGCTGGTGGAGCGCTTCCCTGAGCGGTTTATGCTGGGCTCGGACGTAGTAGGACGTTTCAATAAACTGGGTAAGGAAATGCGCCGCTTTGACCCCTTTCTGAATGCCTTGTCTGAGGACGTGGCTCGCAAAGTGGCGCGCGATAACTTCCTGGCCATTCTGCCTAAAGCGGCATCGGTTGGCGTTGGATCTGAATAGGCGGGTGGCGCGGTTTTTGGGGGGCTGGGAATCGCGTGGGCCCATTCGCGAGCAAGCCCGCTCCCACACTTGACCGCATTCCTTCAGGAAGTACACGGTCAAATGTGGGAGCGGGCTTGCTCGTGAAGCAGGCGCCTCGGTGGCGGGGCTTACTTACCTTGCCAGCGTTTCAGCACCAGGGTGGCGTTGGTGCCACCGAAGCCGAAGCTGTTGCTCATTACGGTGTCGACTTTGACGTTTTCAACGGTCTTGGTCAGGATCGGCATATCGGCGACGACCGGGTCGATCTCTTCGATATTGGCCGAGCCGGCCATGAAGTTGCCTTCCATCATCAGCAGGCAGTAGATCGCTTCGTGAACGCCAGCGGCGCCCAGGGAGTGACCGGACAGGCTCTTGGTGGAGCTGATTTTCGGAGCCTTGTCGCCGAATACCGCACGCACGCCTTCCATTTCCTTGGCGTCGCCGACCGGAGTCGAGGTGCCGTGGGTGTTCAGGTAGTCGATCGGGGTATCCACGGTGGACATGGCCATCTGCATGCAGCGGATGGCGCCTTCGCCGCTTGGCGCAACCATGTCGTAGCCATCGGAAGTGGCGCCGTAGCCGACGATTTCCGCGTAGATCTTCGCGCCACGGGCCAGGGCGTGTTCCAGCTCCTCGACCACTACCATGCCGCCGCCGCCGGCGATGACGAAACCGTCACGCTTGGCGTCGTAGGCGCGGGAGGCCTTTTCCGGGGTGTCGTTGTACTGGGTGGACAGTGCGCCCATGGCGTCGAACAGGAACGACTGGCTCCAATGTTCTTCTTCGCCGCCGCCGGCGAACACGATGTCCTGTTTGCCCAGTTGGATCTGCTCAACGGCGGTACCAATGCAGTGAGCACTGGTGGCGCATGCGGAGGAGATCGAGTAGTTCACGCCCTTGATCTGGAATGGCGTGGCCAGGCAGGCCGAAACGGTGCTGCCCATGGTCCGCGTAACACGGTACGGGCCAACGCGCTTCACGCCTTTTTCGCGCAGGATGTCCAGCGCTTCCATCTGGTTCAGGGTAGAGGCGCCGCCGGAGCCGGCGATCAGGCCGGTGCGCACGTTCGATACCTGGTCTTCGCTCAGGCCGGAGTCGGCGATTGCGTCTTTCATGGCCAGGTAGGCATAGGCGGCAGCGTGGCCGACGAAGCGATAGATCTTGCGATCGATCAGTTCTTCGAGGGGCAGGTCGATGGAGCCGGAAACCTGGCTACGCAGACCCATTTCGGCATAGTCCGGGTTGAAGCGGATGCCAGGGCGACTTGCACGCAGGTTAGCGGTGACGGTCTCTTTGTCATTGCCCAGGCAAGAAACGATGCCCAGACCAGTGATAACGACGCGGCGCATGCGGATAACCCTTAAAAGTTGTCAGTGGAAGTGAATACGCCGACCCGAAGGCCTTCGGCAGTATAGATCTCGCGACCGTCGACGCTCACCGAACCATCGGCGATGGCCAGGTTCAGCTTGCCCTTGAGGACGCGCTTGATTTGAATGTTGTAGGTGACCTTCTTGGCGGTCGGCAGGACCTGGCCAAAGAATTTCACTTCGCCCGAACCCAAGGCGCGGCCGCGGCCCGGCAGACCTTGCCAGCCGAGGAAGAAACCGACCAACTGCCACATGGCGTCGAGGCCCAGGCATCCAGGCATCACGGGGTCGCCTTCGAAGTGGCAGGCGAAGAACCAGAGGTCCGGGGTGATATCCAGCTCGGCGACCAATTCACCTTTGCCGTACTTGCCACCCTCTTCGCTGATATGGGTGATGCGATCCACCATCAGCATGTTCGGGGCGGGCAGTTGCGCGTTACCTGGGCCGAACAGCTCACCGCGACTGCAGCGCAGCAGATCTTCCCGAGTAAAGGCGTTTTGTTTGGTCATGCGAGCTCCTCAATAATCCCATGCGGCAGGGTAGGGCAAATCTTCCCGAACCGAATGAAGCGTTCATGCCTCATGTCGGCAGCCTACACATAGACTATTGCGTTGTAGTGAAAGTCACAGCGTCAAGGTACTGAATGTACACGTGTTCACTGAAATTTTAAACCGGGCCTGTTCAGGGACCCGTTTGGGTGCCTAAGACTGCCGCACTTTCGTCTTTCACGCCAGTCGCAGTTGGCAGATGGCCCCGCGCTACTGCACCCAACGCTGCAGGATTTGCTGCAAGTCTGTGCGTTTGAATGGTTTAGCCAGGTAATCGTTCATTCCTGCTGCAAGACACGCTTCGCGGTCGCCCTGCAAAGCATTGGCGGTCAGGGCGATGATCGGCAGATCGGCGCAGCCGGGCAGCTGGCGGATCTGACGGGTGGCTTCATAGCCGTCGATCAGCGGCAGCCGGCAATCCATCAGGATCGCGGTGAAAATCAGGCTCTCGGCGCTGTGGATCGCTTCAACGCCGTCGGTGGCCAGGCTCACTTCAAAGCCCAGGCTGCGCAGCATGGCTTCGACCACGGTACGGTTGACCGGGTTGTCTTCCACCAGCAACACATGGCGGCCCTCACCGGCGCGGCCCTTGCCTTCGGTGTTCAGGTTGAGCGCCGGCTGGCTGTGCTGGTCAATGGCCAGCGGGATTTCCAGGGTAAACACCGAGCCACGGCCTTCTTCGCTCTGGGCGCGCAGGGTGCCGCCCATGCGTTCGGCCAGGGTGCGGGCAATCGGCAGGCCCAGGCCGGTACCGCCGTAACGTCTTGAAATGGAGCTGTCGGCTTGCTGGAAGGCATCGAACATCAGTTCCAGGCGCTCGGCGGAAATGCCGATGCCACTGTCGCGCACGGTGCAGGTGAACCACACCAGTTCATGGTCAAGGGGCTGCCAGTGGGGCTCGATACTGACGGTGCCGTGCTCGGTGAACTTGAGCGCATTGCCGATCAGGTTCACCAGGATCTGCCTGATGCGCGTCGGGTCGCCCCGTACCTGCAGCGCTTCCATGCCCGGCGGGATCGGCAGGTTGAGCGCCAGCCCGCGTTGCTGGGCGCTGTGCTGGAAGGCCTGGGCGCAGCTGGTGATCAGGTCGGCCAGGTTGAACGGAATATGCTCCAGCTCCAGGGCCGCGCGTTCGATGCGCGAGAAGTCGAGGATGTCGTTGATCACCTTGAGCAAGTGCTCGGTGGACTCGGAGGCCAGCGCCGCGTATTCGCTCTGCTCCTCGGTCATCTCGGTGGTTTCCAACAGTTGCAGCATCCCTAGCACGCCATTCATCGGTGTACGCAGTTCGTGGCTCATCATGGCCAGGAAATCCGACTTGGCGTTGTTGGCGCGCTCGGCCTCTTCGCGGGTCTGGATCAGCTGGGCGATGGCCTGCTGCTGTTCACGGCTGGCCTGGTTGAGGCCCTCGGCCAGATTGTTGATATGCCGCGAAAGGTCACCCAGTTCCGAGTCATCCACGATCGGCAGCGGCGTCTTGTAGTCGCCTTGCTGGATGGCCTTGACCGCATGGCCCATGGCGCTGATCGGTTGCGACAGGCTCGCGGCCAGGCGCCGGGCGAGCAGGAAGGTAAACAGCAGGGCGAACAAGGCGAGGATGCCGGCTTTGAACAGGATCTCCTGCTGGCGCTGGCTGAAGGCGTCGTTGGACATGCCGACGATTACCCGGCCCAGGTAATCGGCGCGCGGTGCCTTGGGTTCGTCGAGGTTGTCCTGGAAGAAATCATTGCCCAGCTGGATGTGCTGCAAGCGAATCGGCGCCTGGAACACTTTGACCGACAGCGAGCGATCGTGTTTTTCCGACGGTTGTTCAACGTACACCAGGATGTTCTCGTTGTTGTCCTGGATCTCCAGAAAGCGCACATGAGGCGTGGCCAGCGTGGCGCGCAGCAGGCTTTCAAGCACGTCGTTGTTGCCGGAAATCACCCCGTATTCGGTGGCGGGTGCCAGTTGGTTGGCGATCAACTGACCGGTGTGATCCAGTTCCTGGCGCAGGTCCTGAATACGCACGAAGGTAAAGAAGCTGATCAGCAGCAACGTCAGCAACAGCGCGGGGCCCAGGGTGATGAGTTGGGTGCGGGTGTTGATGTCCCAGCGACGGCGCAAGGTCATAGGCGCTTTTCTCCTTCGGCCAGTCGGGCGGCGACGCCGGTTTCGTCTACCTGCTCGATCCCCAGTGAGCGTGCGACTTGCGGGTTGCCCAGGACTTTGAAGTGGTCCGGGTACAGCGTGCGCGGCCAACTCGCCGGCGGATGGTCCAGCAGGCGTTTGAGTACCGCCAGCCAGTCAGCCTGGTCGCTGTAGGTGCTGGCCAGGCTGCCGGCGCGTACAAATCCGGCATTGGGGCCCACCAGTGGCAATTGCTGGGCGTAGCTGCTCAGCAGCAGGTTCTTCGCGGTCTTGGGGTTATACAACTGCGGGTCGTCCAGGCCGAGTAACACGTCACTGTTCCTGAACAGGCTTTGCAGCGGGCGGCTGTCGCTGGTGTTGTCCCAACGCTGCGGCACGATCTCCAGCTCCAGTGTGCGCGCATAGCGACGCAACTCGGGCAGCAGGAATTCACTTTCGTCGCCGTACAGCACGCCAATGCGCCGTGCCTGCGGCAGGATGCTGGTGATCAGGTGCAGTTGCCGCGCGAGCGGTGGGTCGCTCCAGAGCAGGCTGAGCCGTGCGTGCTGCATGGCCCCCTGGTGCTGATGGGCTTGCAGCCGGCTGATGCGCAGCACCAGGGTCGATGGGCCCTGGGCGTCTTGCAGGCGCCAATCGAGGGCGGGCAGGTCGAGCAGGATCAGGCGCGTGCCGGCGGGCAGGCGATTGGGCGCCGGCAGGTCGCCCAGGGGGGTGAAGGTGACGCGGTCTTCGGGGCGTTGCCGGGCCAGGGCCTGGGTAAAAGACTGCACCCCGGCACTGTCTTCGGCGGCTGTCAGCAGGATCTCGGCGCTCCACGCCGGTGCCGCCAGCAGCAGGCAGGCCAGCAGCAGGCCGCGGCGCCAAAGCGTGTAGATAATGCGGGTCATCCTTGACGAGTCGCCCATGTCAGAACTCTAACTCCGCACTGAAGTAGAGCACGTGGCGCTGGTCATAATTGTTATCGGCCCATGTGGTGGGCTGGTTATCGAGGCGTTGCTGCAGCATGCCGGCCAGCTCCACATTGGTTTTGCCCAGGGCAATACGCTTGGCCACCCGCAGGTCGACCCGTTCGAAGCGATAGTCGTTGAGTGCGTCGTCGCCATAGTAGAACAGTGCGCTGGACCAGCCCTGGCCCCATTCTCGCAACCAGCCGGCCGAGCCACTGTTGCGCGCGGTCTGCGCTTTGTCCAGTGGGTTGCTGGTGGTGGCGTCGACGTAAGCATAGGTCAGGCGCAGGCGGTCGGCGTTGCTCACCCGCCAGTCGAACTGCGTTTCGGCACCGGTAAACCGTGAGCTGTTGGCGTTGCTGGCAATGTACTGGTTATTGCGCAACGGCGAACTGATCATATCGGTGATTTCATCATGGAACAGCTTCACGTCCACGTTCAGTCCGATGTCGGCAAAGAACCCGTTGTAGCCCAGTTCCCGCGAGCGCATCAGCTCTTTGTCGAGGTTGCCCGGGCCGCGTGTCTTCACGAAGTACTGCCCGGAGCTCTGCCCGTAGGCCGCAGGGGTGAGGTTGGTGACGCGGTAGCTCCAGTTGACGTTGTTCTCGAACATGTCCGGCGAGCGGATGGCCTCGGAGTACACCGCGCGCAAGCCGTGGCGCGGGTTGATCAGGTAGTTGACCGCCACCCGTGGCGTCAGCGAGTGGCCGCTCAGGTGGGTGTCTTCATACATCGCGCCGCCTTGCAGCAACCAATGCTCGCTGGCACGCCATTCCAGCTGGCCGAACAGACGCCAGGTGGTGTCGTCCAGGGTACCGTTGAAGTAGGTGTCGGAATCGGCACGGTCGTAGCGGTAGTTCATGCCGCTGACCAGGCGCAGGCTGTCGGACAGGCTGAGGGTATCCTGGAGCTCCAGGTCGTAGCGGCTTTCGCGGGTACTCTGGTCGATGTCGCCGCACACGCTCTGGTTGGCGCCGTTGCGCCATTGAGTCAGCACCTGCTCGGCCAGGGCTTGCTCGGCAGCGCTGCCCGGTGGCGCCGAGCCTTGGCTGTAGGTGTCCATATGCCGGGCGAGCAACTCGGCGTAGTTGGGGTTGAGCTGCCACAACTGCGTCAGCTCGGGGCTGAACGAAACCTCGGCGTCGCAGGCTTTCCAGATTTGCCGGCGGTCCCACCGCTGGGCGGAGCCCTGGATATACAGGCTGTGTTCGGGATTGAAATCGAAGTTCCAACGCAGGGAAGCGGCGTAGTCCTTGGCTACGACGTCGGAGTTGTTGCCGCCTTCGGTAATTTCGGCAAACACCGGGCGGTAGGTATACGGACGCTGGTTGGTGCCCTCTTTGGCGTCCAGTTGCCAGTCGATGCTCTGCTGCGCATTCAAGGTCTGGCTCACCGCCAGGCTGAAGCGGTTGAGGCGGCGGCTGTCGCGGCGGTCGGCGCCGGCGGCATCGCTGTCAAAACCATCGTCCTGTTGCCCGGACAGCGACAAACGCAGATCGCCGGTTTCCCAGCCCACGCCCTGGCTGGCATAGAAGTCGTTGATCCCGCGTTCGCCACGAACGACTTTCACCCGTGAACCATGGCTGTTGGCCGGTGAGCGGGTCAGGATATTGACCACCGCCATCAAGGCATTGGCGCCGTAGCTGACGGTATTGGGGCCGCGGAAGACCTCGATGCGCTCGATGTCTTCCATGGCCACCGGAATGTCGCTCCAGTCCACCGTGGCCAGGCCCGCGCGGTACACCGAGCGGCCGTCGATCAGCACTTGCATGCGCCGAGCATCGCTGGCGCTGGTGCCGTGGTAGTTCACCGACGCCTGGTTGCCGGTGGTGTAGCCGACCATCATGCCCGGCACCAGGCGCAGCAGTTCGCTGATGTCGCGCGCGCCACTGGCCTTGATCAACTCGCGGTCGATCACCGTCATGCTGCCGGGCACCGCGGCGGCCGATTGCTTGAGGCGCGTGGCGGTCAAGACCTGCGGCAGCGGCTGGCTGTCGAGGAACAAATCATCGGCCAGCGTCGTGCCACTGCACAGCAGCATCAATAACAGAGATGAGCGAGGAGGGGGGCCCAGATGCACGGAACGGCCTTGTTCATGACGGATAGCCGCCCATGTTAACCGAGGCCGGGCCATTTGCCAGTCGTCGCTCTTGCATTTACTTCACACAAACATGGCATTTTCCGACAGGCGCACGAATTGACACAGGGGCTGGCCGCAATCGGGTCGGCCCGTATAATGCCGCCATCGCCACTGGTATGGATTAACGGATTGCATATGACTGAACAGCGCCCTATTGCGGTCCTGGGAGGCGGAAGTTTTGGGACCGCCGTGGCTAACCTGCTGGCCGAGAACGGTCACCCGGTGCGCCAGTGGATGCGTGACCCCGAGCAGGCCGAAGCTATCCGCGTGCATCGGGAAAACCCCCGCTACCTTAAAGGTATCAAGATTCATCCGGCGGTCGAACCGGTGACCGACCTGCTGGCCACCTTGACCGACTGCGACCTGTGCTTTGTCGCACTGCCGTCCAGCGCATTGCGCTCGGTGCTGGCGCCTCACGCGCAACGTCTGGCGAACAAAATGCTGGTCAGCCTGACCAAGGGCATCGAGGCGCAGAGTTTCAAGCTGATGAGCGAGATCCTCGAAGAGATCGCGCCCCACGCGCGCATCGGGGTGCTGTCCGGGCCGAACCTGGCGCGGGAAGTGGCCGAGCACGCGCTGACCGCCACCGTGATCGCCAGTGAAGATGAAGCGCTGTGCGAACGGGTCCAGGCGGTGCTGCATGGTCGCACCTTCCGTGTGTACGCCAGTGGCGATCGCTATGGGGTCGAGCTGGGCGGTGCGCTGAAAAACGTCTACGCGATCATCGCCGGCATGGCGGTGGCTCTGGGCATGGGCGAGAACACCAAGAGCATGCTGATTACCCGTGCACTGGCGGAAATGACCCGTTTTGCAGTGAACCAGGGCGCCAACCCGATGACCTTCCTGGGGCTGGCGGGGGTGGGGGACCTGATCGTCACCTGCTCGTCACCGAAAAGCCGCAACTATCAGGTGGGATTTGCCCTGGGCCAGGGCTTGAGCCTGGAAGACGCCGTCACGCGCCTGGGCGAAGTGGCCGAAGGGGTCAACACCCTCAAGGTACTCAAGGCCAAGGCTCAGGAAGTCGGCGTGTATATGCCGCTGGTCGCCGGGTTGCACGCGATCCTGTTTGAAGGGCGCACCTTGAATCAGGTCATTGAGTTATTGATGCGCGCCGAGCCGAAAACCGATGTCGACTTTATTTCCACCAGTGGTTTCAACTGAGGAACGCGTCATGAACGACCCGAAAACAGCCCCCAAGTACGAATCCATTGCCCTGCGCATCCTGTGGATGCTGGTGTTTGCCCTGGTGTGGCAAGTGGCGCAGTTCCTGCTCGGCGCGCTGGTGGTGGTGCAACTGATTTATCGCCTGGTCTACGGCGCGCCGAACCTGGGCTTGATGAATGTCGGCGACAGCCTCAGCCAGTTCCTTGCGCAGATCGGCCGCTTCGGCAGTTTCCACAGCGAGCAGAAACCTTGGCCGTTCGCCGATTGGCCGACGCCACGCGCGCCCGACGGCGAAGCCGCTCACAGCGTGCCGCCAGCGCCGCACCCGGTGCGTGATGAGGAGCCGAAGCTATGAAGGTGTGGGTTTTGCGCCACGGTGAGGCTGAAGGCCATGCCCGCACCGACGCCGAGCGCAACCTGACCGAGCATGGTCGCGCCGAAGTGTTGCGCAGCGCTGCGCACCTGATCGGCCAACCTCTCGGCGCCATCATCGCCAGCCCGTATGCGCGCGCGCAGCAAACCGCGCAACTGGTGCGGCAGGCATTGGCGTTTGCGCCGGATATCCGCACCGTGCCGTGGTTGACGCCCGACGGCAACCCGCTGACGGTGCTGTCGAAGCTCGACACCGATGACAATGTGCTGCTGGTCAGCCATCAGCCATTGGTCGGCAGCTTGATCAGCGTCCTGCAGTACGGGCACTCGCGCCAGCCGCAGCCGATGCACACCGCCAGCCTGGCGGAGTTGGAGGGCGACTTTCCGCTGGCCGGGTTGATGAGCCTGCTCAGTGTGAAGAATCCGTAGGTCATACGGCGCCTTTGTGTGTGCTATATAGTCAACCAAGCAAGTGCTTGGTTGGCTATCGTCGGACCACAAAGGAGCGCGTCCCATGCCTGTCGCTTTTCGTTTGCCGTTGCAGGCCTTCTTCGAACGTGAAGCGCGACACCCGCGCCAGACTTTTCTGGTACAGCCCGTGGGTGGGGGCGAGGTGCAGTGCCTTACCTGGGCCGACGTAGCGCATCAGGCTCGCTGCGCCGCGTATTGGCTGCGCGCCAGGGGGTTGCCCCAGGGTTCGCCTATTGGCCTGATCTCAAAAAACTGCGCGCACTGGATCATTGCCGACCTGGCGATCTGGATGGCCGGGCATGTCTCGGTGCCGCTGTACCCCAACCTCACTGCCGACTCTGTCGCCCATGTGTTGACCCACTCCGAGGCGGCGCTGGTCTTCGTCGGCAAGCTCGATGACTGGCCAGCCATGGCCCAGGGGGTACCGGCTGGCGTGCCGACCATCAGCCTGCCGTTGTGCCCGGCCGGCGCGTTCGATTTCAGGTGGGCCGACCTGCAAGCCTGCCCGCCGATCCAGGATGACCCCGCACCCGCCGCCGAGACACTCGCCACCCTCATCTACACCTCCGGCACCACCGGTTTGCCCAAGGGCGTGATGCACAGCTTCGGCACCCTGGGTTTTGCCGCCACGCGCGGCACTGAGCTATTTGGCCTGGGGGAGAGCGACCGATTGCTGTCATACCTGCCGCTGTGCCATGTGGCGGAGCGGATGTTTGTGGAGATGGCCGCGATCTACACCGGGCAAACCGTGTTTTTCGCCGAGAGCCTCGACACCTTCCTGGCGGACTTGCGCAGGGCGCGGCCGACAGCATTGTTCGGCGTACCGCGTATCTGGACCAAGTTCCAATTGGGCGTGTATGCCAAGATCCCGCAGCAGCGCCTCGATACCCTGCTGCGCCTGCCGTTCATTGGCAGGCGCGTCGGCCAGAAGGTGCTCGCCGGCCTGGGGCTGGACGCGCTGCGTGTTGCGCTCTGCGGCGCGGCGCCCGTGCCCGAAGCCTTGTTGCGCTGGTATCAACGCCTGGGCCTGGATGTGCTGGAGGTGTATGGCATGACCGAGAGTTGCGGCTACTCCCATGTGTGTCGTCCTGGCGAGCAAAAAATCGGTTGGATCGGCCTGCCGTGCCCGGGCGTCGAGGTGCGTATCGACCCTCTGGGCGAAGTGCAGGTGCGCAGTGGTGCGACCATGCTCGGCTATTTCAAAGACCCGGAAAAAACTGCCGAGACCCTGACGGCCGATGGTTTTCTGCGCACCGGCGACAAAGGCGAGCAGGGCGCCGATGGGCGTTTGCGCCTGACCGGGCGCCTCAAGGAAATCTTCAAGACCAGTAAAGGCAAGTACGTGGCTCCGGCGCCGATTGAAAACCGCCTGGCCGAGCATGCATGTATCGAACAGGTGTGTGTGGTCGGCGATGGCCTGGCCGCACCGATGGGGCTGCTCGTGCTGTCGGCGGCGGTCCAGGACCGGCAGGCGCTGCTTGGCGACCTGGAGCGCTGGCTGGAGCGGGTCAACCAGACGCTGGACAAACACGAGCGTGTGCACCGCCTGGTGGTGGTGAAAGACAACTGGGGGGTGGACAACGGCTTTCTCACCCCGACCTTGAAGATCAGGCGCAACGTGATCGAGTCGACCTATGGCGCACGGTTTCAATCCTGGAGCGAGCGTTCGGAGACAGTTGTGTGGCAGGATTAGGGTCATCATAAAACCCACAAAGGACAACGGCATGAGCCTGTGGCGCAACCAACCGAATATCGAGCAACTCAACGCCAGCCAGAAAAACACCATAGGTGAACTGCTGGATATTCGTTTTGAGAGCTTTGACGACGAGTCCCTGACCGCCAGCATGGTGGTCGACCATCGCACCCACCAGCCCTACGGCCTGTTGCACGGTGGCGCGTCCGTGGTGCTGGCGGAAAGCGTGGGCTCCATGGCGGCATACCTGTGTATCGATGCCAGCAAGTTCTATTGCGTGGGCCTGGAGGTCAACGCCAACCACCTGCGCGGTGTCCGCAGCGGGCGCGTAACGGCGGTGGCCAGGGCGATCCATATCGGTCGCACTACCCAGGTGTGGGACATTCGCCTGACCACCGAGGATGGCAAGGCCAGCTGCATCTCGCGCCTGACCATGGCCGTGGTGCCCCTGGGCGAGACCCCGCCGGTGCGATAGGCGTGGCGTGAGTGTCATCATTCCTGGCAGTTACAGTCATTGCTGCGCCGGCCCGGCATGGTGACAATCACTGTCTGTTCTTGCAGATGGGTCCGGTATGTCGCAGCACGTTTTTTTTGCCCACGCCAATGGCTTCCCTTCGGCCACCTACGGCAAGTTGTTTGCCGCGCTGGCTCCGGAATACGCGGTGGCTCACCTGCCGCAGCACGGTCACGACCCCAGGTTTCCGGTGGACGATAACTGGCGCAACCTGGTGGACGAGCTGATTCACCACCTGGAACAGCAGCCGGCACCTGTATGGGGCGTTGGGCATTCCCTGGGCGGCGTGCTGCATTTGCATGCGGCCCTGCGTTGCCCGCAACTGTATCGCGGCGTGGTGATGCTGGATTCACCCGTGCTGACCCGCGCGGACCGCTGGGTGATTCGCGCCGCCAAGCGTTTTGGCTTTATCGACCGCCTCACGCCGGCCGGGCGCACCCTGGGCCGTCGCGAAGAATTCAGCGATCTGGACGCCGCGCGCAGTTACTTCGCCGGCAAGACCTTGTTCCGCGGCTTCGACCCGGAGTGCTTCGACGCCTATCTGCAACATGGGCTGTACCAGGCGGGTGATCGTCTGCGCCTGCGTTTCGACCCGGCCACCGAAATCAGCATCTACCGGGGCGTGCCCCACACCAGCCCCGGCCAGGTGCGTCAGTTGAAGGTGCCGCTGGCGGTGGTGCGTGGCCGCCAGAGCCGGGTGGTGATGCGTCACCACGCCAGCGGCGTCGGCCGCCTGCCCATGGGCGAAATGCTCACCATGCCGGGTGGCCATATGTTTCCCCTCGAACGCCCTCAGGACACCGCCATCCTGATCAAGAACCTGTTCGCCCGCTGGGAAGCCCGTGAGCGCAGTTGCGCATGAGCACACCGGTCGAGGAAGTGCGCCTGAGCCTGCCCCACATCGAATTGGCGGCCCATCTGTTTGGTCCTGAAGACGGCCTGCCGGTGATCGCCCTGCATGGGTGGCTGGACAATGCCAACAGCTTTGCGCGCCTGGCGCCGAGGCTGCAGGGAGTGCGTATCGTGGCCCTGGACATGGCAGGGCACGGGCATTCGGCGCATCGTCCGCCTGGCGCCGGTTATGCGTTGTGGGATTACGTCTTTGATGTCCTGCAAGTGGCCGAACAACTGGGCTGGAAACGTTTTGCATTACTTGGCCACTCCCTCGGCGCCATCGTTTCCCTGGTGCTGGCCGGCGCCTTGCCGGAACGGGTGACCCATCTCGGCTTGATCGACGGTGTGATCCCGCCCACCGCCAGTGGCGAGAACGTGGCCGAGCGATTGGGCATGGCGTTGCAGGCGCAACTGAACCTGCAAGGCAAGCAAAAACCGGTGTACAACACCCTTGATCGCGCCGTGGAAGCCAGAATGAAAGGCCTGGTGGCCGTGAGCCGTGAGGCTGCGCAACTGCTGGCCCAGCGCGGTTTGATGCCGGTGCCTGGCGGTTACACCTGGCGCACGGACAGCCGTCTGACCCTGGCTTCCCCGATGCGTCTGACCCACGAACAGGCAATGGCCTTCGTGCGGCGGGTGGGTTGCCCTACGCAGGTGGTAGTGGCAGCCGACGGTATGTTGGCGAAACATTCCGAATTGCTTTCTCAGCTACCCTTTACCGTGACCACGCTGCCCGGAGGCCACCATTTGCACTTGAATGATGAGCCCGGCGCGGCTCTTGTTGCAGACTGTTTCAATCGGTTCTTCCACGCGCCTTGACTTGGCGCGGGCAACTGCCGAGGCTGGGCGGATTGAAAGGGAGTCAACCATGAACCAACTCAACACCGCTGCGACCTCCGATGGCCAGGGCTTACCGATCCGATGAGCGTGCGAAGAGGATGTATCCGTTTCCTGGGGCTGTGCTGTTTCAGCCCATTGGCGTTCGCCGCCGATGTACCGGGTAGCCAGGACCTGCCTGCCGTGGCCCGTCAGGTCGACGCGCAAATCGTCGATTACCGCCCCGCCGAAGAGAAGGAACGTATCTACCCGCTGGGCGCGATCCGCAAGATCAGCGGCCAACTACGCTACGAAGGCCAGGCCATCGCACGTGGCCAGACCACTGCCATTACCTATGAACTGCCCGCGGAGCACACCTCCAGCGCTGCATTCACCGCCACGCGCGAGGCGCTCCAGGCCAATGGCGCGCAGTTGCTGTTCTGGTGCCAGGCCCGGGATTGCGGCGAAAGCAGCCTGTGGGCCAACGAAATCTTCGGCAATGCCAAGCTGGTCGGCGCCGACGGCCAGCAGGAGTACCTGCTCCTGCGCCTGGCCGCTCCCCAGGACAACTCCCTGGTGGCGCTGTACGGCATCACCCGTGGCAACCGCCGTGCCTACCTGCATGTGGAGCAACTGGATGCCAGCGCGCCCTTGGGGGTGCTGCTGCCCACGTCGGCAACCCTGTTGCGCGAGTTGAAAAGCACTGGCGAGCTGGACTTCCCCGCGTTGGGCGCGGCGCCTGACGACACCTGGCTGACCCTGATTTCCCGTGGCTTGAACCTCGATACCACCTTGCGCGTCAGCCTGACCGGCGCCAATGCCGAAGCCTGGCGCCAGGCCTTGGTCGACAAGGGCGTGCGTGCCGCGCGCCTGGAAACCGGGACCGGAGAAGCCAAAGGCTTGCACCTGCATCTGATACGCTGACCACCATCAGGCGAACGGCGCCCGTGCCGTTCGCCTAAGCTTTCTTCCCACAGCCTTCTTTTCGAGATACCCCATGCTCAATAACGATCGCCTGCTGGTGCAAATCCTGCTGCTGGTGCTGTTCGGTGCCAGTTTATGGGTGATGGCGCCGTTCTGGTCGGCGCTGTTCTGGGGCGCGGTACTGGCCTTCGCCAGCTGGCCGCTGATGGTGCTGTTGACGCGCTGGCTGGGCGGTCGTGAATCGTTGGCGGCCGGCATCCTGACCCTGGGCTGGATGCTGCTGGTCGCGGTGCCGTTGGTATGGCTGGGATTCAACCTGGCCGACCATGTGCGCGACGCGGTGGCGCTGATCAAGGACATCCAGGTCGACGGCCTGCCCGAGGCCCCGACCTGGCTGGGCTCGCTGCCCTTTGTGGGGGAACGTCTGGTCGGCATGTGGAACAGCATCGACCAGCAGGGCGCGGCGCTGATGGTCAGCATCAAACCGTACCTGGGGCAGGTGGGCAATTGGTTGCTGGCGCGCAGCGCGCAGATCGGCGGCGGTATTCTCGAACTGACCCTGAGCCTGGTGTTCGTGTTCTTTTTCTACCGGGATGGCCCGCGTTTGGCGATGTTCGTGCATCGGCTGTTGCAGCGCCTTATCGGCGAGCGTGCCGGTTACTACATCGAACTGGTGGCAGGTACCGTGCAACGGGTGGTCAACGGTGTGATCGGTACCGCCGCCGCCCAGGCCGTACTGGCGCTGGTCGGCTTCCTGATCGCCGGCGTGCCGGGCGCGTTGGTGCTGGGGATCGTGACCTTTCTGCTCAGCCTGATCCCCATGGGCCCGCCGTTGGTGTGGATTCCAGCCACCGCCTGGCTGGCCTGGAAGGGCGACTACACCTACGCGGTGTTCCTCGGCGTGTGGGGCACATTCGTCATCAGCGGCGTGGACAACGTGCTCAAGCCCTACCTGATCAGCCGTGGCGGCAACCTGCCGTTGGTGATCGTGCTGCTCGGGGTGTTCGGTGGCCTGATCGCCTTTGGCTTTATCGGCCTGTTCATCGGCCCGACGTTGCTGGCGGTGGCCTACAGCCTGCTGATGGATTGGAGCGCGACCCAGGCCCAGGGCCATCGAGAAGACAAACCGCTGTAACCGGCGGGCAGCGGTCAATGTGGGCAGCAGGTCTCGTCCACAGTTTGATTCTGTGTTGGCCTTTCAGGTGCGGGGCAGCCACATCACCGCAGTCAAACCGCCGCCCGGCGTCTCTTCCAGGCTCACGCGGCCGCCGAGGCGTTCGACGGCTTCCTTGGCGATCGTCATGCCCAGGCCGACCCCGCCGGAGTTGCGGTTACGTGAGCCTTCCAGGCGATAGAAGGGCTCGAACACCGCCTCGCGTTTATCGGCCGCAATCCCTGGCCCGTGATCGATCACGCGGATCACAAGGGCTTCGCGGCTGTCCTCCAGTTCCACGCGGGCGGTGCCTGCATAACGCAAGGCATTGTCGATCAGGTTGTTGAGGCATGAGCGCAGGGCCATTGGCTGCACCTGCAGCGGTATGCAGGTACCGGCGCATTGCACATCAGAGCCGTGGTCCTGGGCGTTCTCGCTGATTGACTCCACCAGTGCCTGCACATCCAGCCAGTGCCGGGTTTCGCTGGTGCGCTGTTCGTGCAGGTAGCTCAGGGTGGCGTCGAGCATGCCGATCATGTCGTCCAGGTCCTGGCGCATCTGGCCTTGCAGCTTGCTGTCTTCGATCTGTTCCAGGCGCAGTTTCAAGCGTGACAAGGGGGTGCGCAGGTCATGGGAGACCGCGCCGAGCATGCGCGCGCGTTGGCTGACCTGCTCGCGGATGCGCTTTTGCATCAGGTTGAAGGTCGAGGCGGCCTGGCGCGCCTCACGCGGGCCCGATTCGTCAAGCGGCGGGCTGTCGAGATCCAGGCTCAAGCGCTCGGCCGCTTCGCTCAGGCGCCGGATCGGCCGGCTCAGCAGTTTGGCGCCATACCACGCGGCGATAATCAGCGAGAAAAACTGAAACGTCAGCGGCACCACCGGGCCGCCAAACCAGGGGCGCGGGTGCTTCTCGCGCATCGGCACCAGGGTGCCGTCCGGCTGCTCGATAAAGCGGTCAGGCGGCGGCGGGGGTGGGTGGCCGTAATGGTGAAACCAGAAGAATGCCAACACATGGGCCAGCATGATCGCCACCAGCAACACGCCGAACAGCCGACCGAACAGCGTGTTGAAGGGCGCTCGCATCAGCCGATATCCCGTGCATCGAACAGGTAGCCTTCGCCACGCACGGTCTTGATCAATTGGGGAGCCTTGGGGTCATCCCCCAGCTTTTGCCGCAGGCGCGACACCAGCAAGTCGATGCTGCGATCAAACGCCTCGATGGAGCGGCCACGGGCCGCGTCCAGCAATTGCTCGCGGCTCAATACTCGGCGCGGGCGCTCGATAAACACCCACAGCAGACGGAACTCGGCGTTGGACAACGGCACCACCAGGCCATCGTCGGCCACCAGTTGGCGCAGCACGCTGTTGAGCCGCCAGTTGTCGAAGCGGATATTGGCGCGCTGTTCGGTACGGTCATCACGCACTCGGCGCAGGATCGTCTGGATACGTGCCACCAGTTCGCGGGGCTCGAACGGCTTGGACATGTAATCGTCGGCCCCCAGCTCCAGGCCGATAATGCGGTCGGTCGGTTCGCAACGGGCCGTGAGCATCAGGATCGGGATGTCCGATTCGGCGCGCAGCCAGCGGCACAGCGTCAGGCCGTCCTCGCCCGGTAACATCAGGTCGAGCACCACCACATCAAAGGTTTCCGCCTGCATGGCCAGGCGCATCGCGGTGCCGTCGGTCACGCCGATGGCGAGGATATTGAAGCGGGCCAGTTAGTCGATCAGCAGTTCGCGGATCGGCACGTCGTCGTCGACAATCAGTGCGCGGGTGTTCCAGCGCTTTTCGTCGGCGATTACCGCGCCTTTTTGCTCGTCGTTCACAGGGACGGAAGGGGTATGCATAGTGCGATCATCTGCCTGGTTGTTGCGGTCAGCATAGGCGCCCAGCCCCATGGCTGGAAGTGCTGGTCGGTGGGGCGTGCGGGCGAGACTAGCGGCAGGGCATGTTGTGGGCATGTCGTGAATGTATCGGCTTTGAAATAAATACCCGACATGCCCGCCAGAAGGCGGTTGATCAGGATTTACCGATCATCGGATCCCGCAATGGCGTCGCTTGCGCTACAATCCGCGCCGATTTCGACTTGCCTGAGAGCTCATTCCAATGTCCGTCTGCCAGACTCCTATCATCGTCGCCCTGGATTACCCTACCCGTGACGCCGCACTGAAGCTGGCCGATCAATTGGACCCCAAGCTTTGCCGGGTCAAGGTCGGCAAGGAGCTGTTTACCAGCTGCGCTGCGGAAATCGTCGGCACCCTGCGCGACAAAGGCTTCGAGGTGTTCCTCGACCTGAAATTCCACGATATTCCCAACACCACCGCCATGGCGGTCAAGGCCGCTGCCGAAATGGGTGTGTGGATGGTCAACGTGCACTGCTCCGGCGGCCTGCGCATGATGACCGCCTGTCGCGAAATACTGGAACAGCGCAGCGGGCCCCAGCCATTGCTGATCGGCGTGACCGTGCTGACCAGCATGGAGCGCGAAGACCTGGCCGGCATCGGCCTGGACATCGAGCCTCAGGAGCAGGTATTGCGCCTGGCCGCCCTGGCGCAGAAAGCCGGACTGGATGGCCTGGTGTGTTCGGCGCTGGAAGCCCAGGCGCTGAAGACCGCCCACCCGTCGCTGCAATTGGTCACCCCCGGCATTCGCCCGGCGGGCAGCGCCCAGGACGATCAGCGCCGTATCCTCACGCCGCGCCAGGCATTGGACGCAGGCTCCGACTACCTGGTGATCGGCCGTCCGATCAGCCAGGCGGCCGATCCGGCCAAGGCGTTGGCGGCCGTTGTAGCCGAGATCGCCTGAGAGCTGAGGCGTACGCTGTAAAAATGTGGGAGCGAGCAAGCCCGCTCCCACAGGGGTATTGCGTCAGTCTTCGAGCGGGCTTGCTCGCGCAATTAGATCAGGGCGGCTCAGCTGACTTTGAGTACCAACTTGCCAAAGTTCTCGCCGTTGAACAGCTTCATCAGCGTCTCCGGGAATGTCTCCAGCCCCACGACGATATCTTCCTTGCTCTTGAGCTTGCCCTGCGCCATCCAGCCGGCCATTTCCTGCCCGGCGGCGGCGAAGTTCGCCGCGTGATCCATCACCACAAAACCTTCCATCCGTGCACGATTGACCAGCAGTGACAAATAGTTGGCCGGGCCTTTCACGGCGTCCTTGTTGTTGTACTGGCTGATGGCCCCGCAAATCACCACCCGTGCCTTCAGTGCCAGGCGGCTGAGCACCGCGTCGAGAGTGTCGCCACCAACGTTATCGAAATACACATCCACGCCCTTGGGGCATTCACGCTTGAGGGCGGCGGGCAGGTCTTCGTTCTTGTAGTCGATGGCGGCGTCGAAGCCCAGTTCATCTACCAGGAACTTGCACTTGTCGGCACCGCCGGCAATGCCCACCACGCGACAACCCTTGAGCTTGGCGATTTGCCCGGCAATGCTGCCCACCGCCCCGGCCGCGCCGGAGATCACCACGGTTTCTCCCGCCTTCGGCGCACCCGTGTCCAGCAGTGCGAAATAGGCCGTCATGCCGGTCATGCCCAGTGCGGACAGGTAGCGCGGCAGGGGCGCGAGCTTGGGGTCAACCTTGTAGAAACCGCGCGGCTCGCCAAGAAAGTAATCCTGCACGCCCAGGGCGCCATTCACGTAGTCGCCGACCGCGAAGGCCGGATTGTTCGAAGCAATCACTTTTCCTACGCCCAGCGCACGCATCACTTCGCCAATGCCCACAGGGGGAATGTAGGATTTGCCCTCGTTCATCCAGCCGCGCATGGCCGGGTCTAGAGACAGGTATTCATTGCGCACCAACACCTGCCCGTCCTGGGGCGTGCCCACCGGTACTTCCTGGTAAGTGAAGGTTTCCCGCGTGGCGGCCCCGACCGGGCGTTTGGCGAGCAGGAATTGGCGGTTGGTCTGGGTGGTCATGGCAGGCACTCTTTAGAAATGAATCAAGAGTGATAGACCTTCGTCCGCCTGCGGGCAAGCTTAGTAGAGGACGGCGAATGCTCGTCGATAGGCGTCATGGATAGTCAGCCCGGTGGCCTTATCACCCGCACTCATGCAGCACTAACCGGCCTTTTGATAGTGCTGACGCGTGAGTCCCGGCGTTGGCTAGACTCCAGCCACGCTTATTTCTCCCATAGGACAACTGCCCATGAGCATGACGTTTTCCGGCCAGGTCGCCCTGGTGACCGGCGCCGCCGCCGGTATTGGCCGCTGCACCGCGCTGGCGTTTGCCGCCGAAGGCTTGAAGGTCGTGGTTGCCGATTTGGATGTGACCGGTGGCGAGGGGACTGTTGCGTTGATCCAGCAGGCGGGCGGCGAAGCAGTGTTCGTGCGCTGCAATGTGACCCAGGAAGCAGAGGTCGAGCAATTGATGGCGCAGACCCTCAGCGCTTACGGGCGCCTGGATTATGCCTTCAATAACGCCGGCATCGAGATCGAGAAGGGCAAGCTGGCGCAGGGCACCCTGGATGAGTTCGACGCCATCATGGGCGTCAACGTCAAGGGCGTGTGGTTGTGCATGAAGCACCAATTGCCGCTGCTGCTGGCCCAGGGCGGTGGGGCTATCGTCAATACCGCGTCGGTGGCGGGCTTGGGCGCGGCGCCGAAGATGAGCATCTATGCGGCCTCCAAGCATGCGGTGATCGGCCTGACCAAGTCGGCGGCCATCGAATATGCGAAGAAGAACATCCGCGTCAACGCCGTGTGCCCGGCGGTGATCGACACCGATATGTTCCGGCGCGCCTATGAAGCCGACCCACGCAAGGCTGAATTCGCTGCCGCGATGCACCCGGTCGGGCGTATTGGCAAGGTTGAGGAGATCGCCAGCGCAGTGCTCTACCTGTGCAGCGACGGCGCGGCATTCACCACGGGCCAAGCCTTGGCTGTGGACGGTGGCGCGACGGCGATCTAGGACCTGGCGCCGTACCCTATTCGAAAATGTCTGAGGTGCTGTGAGGCTTTTCCAGAGCTGGCAAAAGGCCGTGACCGAATATGTGTCATTAGGTAAATAACCCAATAAAATCAATACTTTAATAAATCTTTGCGACCGGTTGTCGACGGCTTCTGTGCTTAACTCTTCGGGTTGATAACAGACAGTTGAAGTGAGTGGCTCATGGATTTAGGGATCGATCGACAAGCCCTTGTACCGGTGGTGCAGCAAATCGTCAGCGCAGTGGCGGAATGGATTCGCAAGAACGGGGTGAGTCCCGGTACGCGCTTGCCATCCATTCGCCAGCTGGCCCTCGATAATCTGCTCAGCCAATCCAACGTGATCGAAGCATACGAACGCATGGTCGCCCAGGGCTTGCTGGCGCCCCGGCAGGGCTCGGGATTTGTGGTGGCCCAGCCGCCGGCCTTGCATGAAGGCAATTGGTATGAAGGCGCGGAGCAGGGGTGGGGCGTCTTTGCCGATAACCCCTTGGGGGAGTTGAAACTGGGCTGTGGCTGGCTGCCGGATGCCTGGCGCGAAAGCGATGACATCAGCTATGCGATTCGCGAGGTCAGCCGCACCGACACCTGCGGCCTGTTCAACTACAGCACGCCATTGGGCCTGCCCGTACTGCGTGAGCAACTGCTCAAGCGCCTGACGCAAATCCATATTGCCACCAGCCTGGATCGCATTCTTACGACCGCAGGCGCCAGCCATGCCCAGGACCTGCTGATACGTTCGCTGCTCAGGGCCGGTGATAGCGTGGTGGTCGAAACCCCGGGGTATGCCAACCTTTATCGACAACTGGCGTTCCAGGGCGTCCGCCTGTTGCAGGTGCCGCGCACCCGTGGCGGTCCGGACATCCCGGCGCTGGAAGCACTGTTGCGCCAGCATCGCCCCAAGTGCCTGTTCATCCACAGCCTGTATCACAACCCCACCGGCACCAGCCTGTGCCTTGCGGTGGCCGAACGTTTGCTGGAGCTGGCCCATCGCGAAAACTTCCTGATCATCGAAGAGGACGTCTACGGTGACCTGCAACACGCCAGTTGCACGCGACTGTCGGCCTTGCCCCATGATGATCGGGTGATTTACGTGGCGAGCTTTTCCAAAACCTTGAGCAGTGCGTTGCGCGTGGGCTATCTCTGCGCCAGCAGTGCGATCATTGCGCAACTGACCAGCCTCAAGACCTTGACCGGGTTCGGTACCTCGCGGTTTGCCGAGGCGGTGGTCGCCATGCTGTTGGCCAATGGCACCTATCGCAAGTGGGTACAACGCCTGCGCAAGCGCCTGAGCATTGAAATGGCGGCTACCTTGCAGGTGCTGGAGGACGAAGAGTGGGAGGTGTTCGCCGTGCCCGCCGGCGGCATGTTCCTGTGGGCACGACCGGGGGCGAGGGAGATGTCGCGGTTGCAGGCGAGTGCCCGGCGCCTGGGGGTGCTGGTGTCGCCGGCGGCGCTGTTCAGCCCGACGGGCGAACAAAGTGAGTGGCTGCGCATCAATGTGGCCTATGCTGCTGATCATCGGGCTTTGGCATTGTTTCGTGCCATGGGGCCCGCCAGATCGACCTCGACCATTCTGAAAACGACGAGCATGTAGCTTTTTGCCATTATTCCGGCGCCAACGGCTTGTGTTCAGGGCCTTGACGTTGCCAATCTCGCTTATGTAAATCGGGCTTGATGGCATCTGCCATTGCAAGAGGGTTCAAGTGCAATGATTTCGGGCGTGCAACGACGTTTCGCCAACCTCGGTATGGCGAAAAAACTGGGCTTGGGCTTTACCTTGGTGCTGCTGCTGACGGCGTTGGTCGCGGCCATAGGGGTGTGGTCCCTGCAAACCGTTGGCCAGCGTTTCGAAGGCCTCAAGGCCATGGCGTCGCTCAACAGTGGCTTGCTCAAGGTGCGTCTGATCGAGCAGGACTACGCGCTGCACGCCGACCCCAAGGCCGTCGATGCTCTGCATGAAAGCGTCGATGCCTTGGCGGCTCAGGCGGCCAGCCTCAAGGTCCGGTCTGCGGCCAACGGGCCGGTCATGACCGACGTCGAACAGGCCCTGGCCGCCTACCGCAAGGCGTTCGATGAGTTTGTCGAACTGACCCAGACCAAAGACCTGGCGTTGGAAATGGCCAGTTGGTCGGTGTCCAGCGTGGCCAATAACCTCGACGTGTTGCAAGCCGGCCTGGCCGACGATGGCACCTATGGCTTGAAGGAAAGCCAAGGCAAGGAGGGCGCCGAGTTTATCGCGCAGTCGGGGCAGGTCAGCCAGGTTTCGCGCCTGATGTTGCAAGCCATGAACGAAGCCCATGTACGTCTGGACCAAAGCCGCAAGACGGACGAAGAGAATACCGAGCAGGGCAAGATCGAACAGGCCGACCAGGCCCTGGCCCAGGTCGAGCAGCTGAAAACCTCGGTCAAGGACCCTGGCTACCAGACCGTGCTTAATGAAGTCTCGGGGCATATCGCCGCCTTCAGTGAAAAACTGGGCGAATACACCGGCTTGTTGGCCCAGGAAAAAGTGGTTTACAAGCAACTGCATGATCGAGCGGAGCAGGTGGTCAGCCGGGTCAACCAGGCATATGACGCCGAAGACCAATCGATGCAGGCACAGTTGAAGAAAAGCGCGGTGCTGATCATGGGATCCTCGGCGCTGGCGCTGTTGGTGGGGTTGATTGCGGCGTGGGGGATTACCCGTTTGATCGTTGCGCCGCTGCGCAGTGTGATCGCCGTGGCGCAGCGGATTGCCGCTGGGGACCTCAGCGGGCGCATGGAGGTCAGCCGCCGGGATGAAATCGGCCAACTGATGCAAGCCATGCAACAGATGGGCAATGGCTTGAGCCATATGGTCAGCGGGTTGCAAGCCGGCATCGAGCAATTGGCCAATTCGGCCCATGCGTTGTCCAGCGTTACCGAACAGACCAATGTCGAGGTCAGCAGCCAGAAGGAAGAAACCGAGCAGGTGGCCACGGCGATGAACCAGATGACCGCCACCGTGCACGATGTGGCGCGCAACGCCGAAGAGGCCGCGCAAGCCGCGCAGACGGCGGACGAAAAGGTCGACAGCGGCCAGCAGGTGGTCCGCCAGAGTTTGCAGCGCATCGAATTGCTGTCCACCTCCAGCACCAGTGCCAGCGCCAGCATTGAAAGCCTCAGTGCAGAGATCCAGCATATCGGCGTGGTCTTGAATGTGATCAAAAGCGTGGCCGAGCAGACCAACCTGCTGGCCTTGAACGCCGCCATCGAAGCCGCCCGCGCGGGTGAACAGGGCCGTGGCTTTGCCGTGGTTGCCGATGAAGTGCGGGCGCTGGCCAAGCGGACCCAGCAGTCGACCGAAGAAATCGAGCGGCTGGTCAGCACCTTGCGCAGCGCAGCGCAGTCTTCGGTGCAGCAGATCCAGCAAAGCGGCGAATTGGTGAAGCTGGCGGTCAGCGATGCCCTGGAAACCGAAAGTGCCTTGGGCAGCATCGCCGCCGCGGTCTCGTTGATCCAGCAGATGAACCAGCAGATCGCCGCCGCCGCCGAGGAGCAAAGCTCAGTGGCCGAAGAGATCAATCGCAGCGTCACCAGTATCCGCGCGAGTGCCGATCAGTCGGCGCTGAGCATGCAGGGCAACGCTGCGTCGAGCATCCAGCTGGCGCAGTTGGGGGCGGAGCTTAAAGGCATGGTGGGGCACTTCCGCCTTTGATCGCCGCCAAGGTACGGCGATCAAAGGGGGGATCAGGCGTGGTTGGCGAGGAAAGTCAGCAGCGCTTCATTGACGAAGTCGGGGTTCTCCCGGCTGGATATATGCCCGGCGTCCGGGATCAAGGTCAAGCTACAGCCAATCAGCTCGGCCATTTCCCGCGATTCAGCCGCAGGTCGAGGCTGGTCCTGCTCGCCGCACATCACCAGGGTAGTGTCGGCGTCCAGGCGCGGTAGCTGGTCGAGCACGTCCTTGCGGCTGAAGATCAAGCGGCCCAGGGGCACGATGCTGTCCAGCAGGCGTTGCCGGGAAAACCCCTGCAAGGCCGTGCGAAAGCCCAGGTACAGTGCCGATTCGCGGTCGATGCCCGGGCGGAAGAAAATCGGTGCGATCACATCCAGCAAGGGCTCAGGGATGGCACCTGTGTCTTCGATCATCTTGAACAGCGAGAAATAGTACTGGCGCGTGGCCTCGGGCTCGGCACCGAGGTAGGTGTCCATCAGCACCAGGCTGTTGATGCGCTGCGGGGCCTGCAAGGCCAGGCGCGCGCCCCACATGCCGCCGACCGAAAGGCCGACCAGGTTGATGTGCGCGATGTCCAGATGATCGAGCAGGGCCAGGGCCTGGCGCGCGAGGTCATCGAGGGATTGGGTGCGCTCGGGCAACGGGCCGGATTCACCATGCCCCCACAGCTCTGGCACGATCACGCGGTACTTTGACGACAGTGCCTCGATCTGCGGTGCCCACATGTCGCAGCCCCACAGGTAGCTTGAGCCCAGCAGGACGGCAGGGCCGCTGCCCTGGTCGACATAGTGCAACGGTTGTCCATCAATCACGGCGACAGGCATGGCGGGCCTCTAACTTCAGGGAGTAAGGGGCACTTTTTTACGCTAGTCGTGAGCGGGGGGATAGATGCAAAATGATGGCATCAAAGGGGGAGGCGCTTGTCTGTGGTGAGTGGGCATGCCCGTTCACACCAGGCATGCCCACGGCACGGTGATCAGTCGTAGATGACTTTCTTTTTCCACTCGGCGTCGGCCTCGACTTCCTTCATACCTTCGGTCAGTTCGCTGACTTCTTCTACCGCCTGTTGGCTGTTCGCCAGTACCGTTGAGTTGGCGCGCGCCAGTTGGCCTTCCAGCTGCTGCAGTTGCGCGGTATAGAGTACCGGCTCCGGCTGCTTGCGCAGGTACTGCACACCGCGTTCGAACGCCAGGCGTGCCTGGCCTGGCTGGCCTTGCTGCAGGGCGTGCTGGCCGAGGTTATTGAAGAACTCGATATGCAGCAGCACGAGGATATGGCGAATTTCCTTGATCCAGTGCTTGGCTTCGTTGGTTGGCAGAAAACCATCCTGGGCAGCACGGGTGACTTGGCCGTGCAGGGCTTCAAGCAGGAAACGTACATCCTTGGCCTTGGCTTCGGTCTGGATCGGGGCCGGAGGGTTGTTCACCGGGATGGATTCGCCCTGGGCCACCAGTGTATTCAGTTCGGCGATACGCGCCTTGAGAGATGCGCTGGTCTTGTTGAGGTTCAACAGGCGCTGGTTGACGTTGAGTTCCAGACGGGTGAGCAACAGCTTGAGCGCCGGGGTCATCAACTGGCCAGGGAACGTCTCGGTGATTTCACCGCAACGACGCAGGCGATCAGTGAGCTCGATCTGAGTGCGCTGTTTTTCCAGCTTGTTGTTTTCCACCACGTGGTTCATGTAGCCAATGGCGATCAGTAGTGCGATCCCGGCTATTACCAGCAGGGTGATCATGAGTGGTGTCACCGGTGTGACCTCTTTATAGGGTTTACAGTGGAGTGTAGTGACTGGGTCAGCTATCGGATAGGTCTGATCGACCAGTTGCCGAGGTAGTTTCTTCTATATAGGTATATAGGTTGCCGGTTCCTGTCTGGATGCACATTGCCATCATTTGCTGGGGCGAACTATAGCGTCTTGTCGGGCGCCAGAATATAGGCGCCAACGTCCGAACGGGCAGAATGCCCGAGCGGGTCGGTAAACGGGGGCGAAGTCATTGATTTAAATAAATTTATCCTTGGGGGTTGACGACCTTTCAATCCATCCATAGAATGCGCGCCACTTACAGCGTAAAGCACACAGCGAAACGCGGTAGGCAGTGAATGTTGTACGTGTGTCCCCTTCGTCTAGTGGCCTAGGACACCGCCCTTTCACGGCGGTAACAGGGGTTCGAGTCCCCTAGGGGACGCCAATGCGGGAATAGCTCAGTTGGTAGAGCACGACCTTGCCAAGGTCGGGGTCGCGAGTTCGAGTCTCGTTTCCCGCTCCAAATTTTAAGCAGTGCGGCCCTCGGGCGGCATTGAGTGAAACCAGGGCCACGTCTTCGGATGAGGCCTCTGGGCACTGAAATACACACCATGTGTTTCAGTAGCGTGTCCCCTTCGTCTAGTGGCCTAGGACACCGCCCTTTCACGGCGGTAACAGGGGTTCGAGTCCCCTAGGGGACGCCATTTGCGGGAATAGCTCAGTTGGTAGAGCACGACCTTGCCAAGGTCGGGGTCGCGAGTTCGAGTCTCGTTTCCCGCTCCAATTATTAAGAAAAAGCCACTCAATAGAGTGGCTTTTTCTTGCCTGCGATTTAATGAAAGGGACGCTCGGCGTCTTTTTGGCTCAGCATCACCGGGTACACTGGCAGCGTGGATGCTCCTGCGCGCTTGGCAAAGCCCCTCAACAAGTGCGGGGCTGTCACAAGGGCGCAGTGATGCCACGTGGGGCCGATTGAAATTCCCCATGTACCTCGTGACAAGCCGGAACGTGTGACTCAGTGCGGCTGCTGCGTATTCGACAAGACCGAGTGGTAAGAACGGTCTAAATCAACAGGCCCGCCCATTATTACAACTGAAACTTGCTTACTTCCTGCTGAAGGCTGGTGGCAAGGTTCTTCAACCCACTGCTGGTCTTGAGCAACTCCTGGACTGAAACGTTGTTCGTTTCCGCCATTTGTGCCGAGCGCTCGACATTGCGGGCGACGTCCTGGCTGGCTGCGGTTTGCTCACGCAAGGCGAACGAAATTTGATCGACCACGTGCAGTACCTTGTCCGAGCTGTCACGAATTTCGATGATCGCTTGACCCGCGGTACCTGCCGTTTCCACGCCCTGATTCACTTCCAGAACACCGCCGCGCATGCTTTCAACGGTATCCCGCACGCCTGCCTGGATTTTCTCGATCATGACCGCGATCTCTTGCGTCGATTTGCCCGTGTTCTGCGCAAGCAGGCGTACCTCATCGGCCACCACGGCAAACCCGCGACCTTGCTCGCCCGCCCGGGCAGCCTCGATGGCGGCGTTGAGTGCCAGCAGGTTGGTCTGATCGGCAATGCCTTGAATCACGCTGATGATTGAAGAGATCTGCTCGGAGTGCTGGCCCAGCCCTGCGACTTGGGTAGAGGAGTGCTGCACGGTCCTGGCAATGTCGTTCATGCTGGTCAGCGTATTTTCGATGACCCGCGCACCGTCTTTGGATTGCTGGCCCGAACGACTGGCGAGCTGGTGGGCCTCATCAGCGTTTTCGGAGACGTGATGAATGCTGACGGTCAATTCTTCGATGGTGGCGGCCATCATCGACGCCGAAGTCGACTGCTCCTGAATCGCACCGGACAATTGCTCCGATGCTCCGGAAATTTGTTGCACAGAGACCATCAGCTGGTTGGCGGCCTGGTTGATCTGTTGAATCATTTCACGCAGGCGCTTTTGCATGCGGTCGAAGGCTTTGGGGAGCTCATCGTGGCTGCTGGTGTCGATCACCGTATCGAGTTTACCGTTGGCAATCGCAGTGGCGGCATCAATCGCCAATTGCAGGCGTCGGGTGGTGCTGCGCCCCAGCGTCGCCGCCAGAATCAACGAGAGCACTGCCGCCGACGCTCCGCCCAGGATCAGGATCGTGAGGGCGAGTTGCTTGGCATCGACCATTTCCTGGCTTCTTGCCGCCAACAGAGCGGCCTCGGTAGCGGTGATGTCGGCCAAGGTGCCCCGCATGCTGTCCATTTTGGCCTTGTCGGCACCGGAGGTGATGCGAGTGTCCAGTTCATCGTCGGGCAGGTTGCGCGCGGTCAGGCTTCTGCGCAAGGCGATGATGGGATCGACGTCTTCAGTGATCCAGCGCTTTTGCGTGTCACCCAAGGACGCCAACCGTTGCTGCTGTACCGGATTATCCGCGGTCAACCGTTTGAGCAAATCCAGTTGCTCTGAAAAGCGCTTTTCGCCGGCAACCAAAGGTTCCAGAAACGCATCTGTTGAAGAGATGGCGAAACCACGCATACCCGTTTCGATGTTGATCAACTGTTCTAGCGCAGACTGAGCTGCGCTGATGACCTGATAGGTATGAACGTTGCTGGTTGTTGCATCTTCTACTGCTTCGAAGCCTTTATAGGCACTCGCCACCAGCATACCGATTAATACAACGACGGCCGTGAAACTCAAATACAGTTTTTGCGAAATACTTAGCTTATTGAACATGGTCTTCTTTCCTGAAACGTGCCTGTCCGTGGCATGTATATGGGGGGCTATTTGTTTCGGGCATGGGGGAACGGCACGTCGTACATGAATACCGACCATTATGTTTTTAATTTTAAAATGGCCTGAAGGTACTGCGATATTTAAGTGTCTTTTTTGCTTATCATCCGCGGATTGATATGTCTCTGCGTGATGGAAGAGGTCTATGAATTTTTATACTTACCGGGTAATCATCCCGGCAGCTTGTTCGGTTGCTTCAGTGGTGCGCGTCGCCACGCTTAGACACCTTATTACCTCTATCGGCACGTTTCGAAAAAGCTGTACATTTTTTTTGCTTATGCATAGGTTTTTCAGGCGCGCTTGGACAGTGGTCCGATAGGCCCCAGACATTTCAGTGACGATCTACTGGTCGCGCAGGGTTTTCAGGTCTGCCTTGCCCTATGTGCGACGGATGTTTCGTTGAGCTGTTTGAGAATCGCCGGGCTTTGCTCAGGCGTGATGTTGGCGAAGGCGGGCGAAGTCAGCATCGAAAAAGCTGGCGGCGAACAGGGTGGCAGCCGCCAATTGCTTGAATGGGACGTGCATTGTTGAATGCATCCCTTTGCAAGGTTGAGTTGGAATTTTCTGATCAAACTGTCAGAAATGTTTCCACGCAATACCGTTACTCAGGTGGGCCTGATCAAGGCTGGCCAGGGTGTGGCACCGGATACTCATCGGTCACATTCAGGGCTTTGGCATACGGCCCATCCCATAACTGTTCATGCAACGCTGCGACGCGCCTGGCCATCGCTTCACTGCGCATCACCACCTCCAGATTGCGCGAATTATCCAGGTAGCCGCCCAGCCAATTGCTGGTGCCTACCCAGGCCACTTGCCCATCGACTTCCATTGTCTTGCTGTGGATCACCCGCGCATAGGGGATAAACCCTTGCTTGGCCTCGGGCAGGGTGACGATCTTGATCTGTACGTTGGGCAGTACCGCCAGGCTTTTCAGGTAGGGCAGTTCCAGCGGCTCGGTGTTCCAGTTGGACACCATCAGCTTGATCGACACCCCGCGCGCAGCGGCGGCGCGCACGGCGTTGTCGATCACCGCGTAGTAGGGCCGGGTTTTATCCGGGCCATAAGAGAGCGGCGCGTAGTCGAGCAGTTGCACGCGCACTTCCTTTTTGGCTTCGCCCAGCAGGCGCGGCAGTTCGAGTTGTGAGTCACCCACACCCGGCGGGTTGTAGCGTTGCGGGCTGGCTACCAGGTAGTTGCCGGTGCGCGCGGGTTGTTTGCCGGGTGCCGGTAGTGGCACGGGTTTGTTTGCGCTGAGCGCCGCCTGGGCGTGCCAGTCCTGATTGAAGATCGCCTGCACCTGGCCGACCACCGTCGCGTCGCTGATGCGCAGGCCGGTTTCGTGGATATGTTCCAGGGAGCGCCAGTCGAAATTCTGGCTGCCGATAAACGCCTGTTTGCCGTCCACCACCATGTATTTGGCGTGGATGATACCGCCGCTCAGTTGCCCGTAGGGCAGTACGCGAAAGCTCAGGTTGGGAATCGCGCGCAGGCGTTCCAGCGTGGAGGCGTCCGACAATTTGATGCCTTTTTCTTCGAGCAGAAAGCGAATGTTGACTCCGCGTTTCCCGGCGGCTTCCAGATGTTCGATCACCTTGTCCATCACCGACCCTGGATGGTCGGCCGCATAAAACTGGCCGATATCAATGCGGCTCCTGGCGCCGTCGAACAGCTCGATCCATACCGGCCCAGGCTGGCGCAAATCGTCGGTGCCGAGGCTGGTATCCACCGGTACGGTGTGCACCAGTTCAAATCCAGGAATCGAAAAGTCCGCGTGAACCAGCGGACTCATAAGCAGGCCTGCCAGGCCGGCGATGCGCAATTTCAAAGCGACGGACATAGCTTCCCTTCACTGAAAAAGTGGCGGGCGCCTTATGCGCCCGACCGAACGGTCATGCGGTGCGGCTGTGCAACGGCGCCGGCACCAGGTGTGGCACTTCACCCTGCACGCGCGCGCCAGTGGCGGCGCGGATCAGCAGGATCTTCAACTGGTCGTTGATACGCTCCAGGCTGTCCTGGAAAAAGTTGTGGAACACCACGCAGAACAGCGCAATGGCGATGCCCAGACCCGTAGCGAACAACGCCGTCCCGATACCACCGGAAATCTGCCCTGGGTCGGAAACCCCGGCCGTGGCCAGCGCCTTGAAGGTATCTATGATGCCCAGGATAGTCCCCAACAAGCCTAGCAGTGGTGCGGCGGTGGTGATGGTTTCGATGATCCACAGGCTGCGGGCCAATGGCGCACGGGTGGTCAGGTATTGGGTTTCGATCACGTCATCCAGGTCTTTGCGCGAACCCTGGGATGCTTTCTGTGCCAACACCGGCAACACCATATTCAGCGGCAGGCTGTCGCGGCGGGTCAACTGCTGGGGCAAGTCGTGCTCGCTGTGCACATTGGCGCCCAGCACCTCGGTCAACGCCCGTGCCTGGCGGCGTACATAGGCGAAGTAGATGCCGCGCTCAATGGTGATAAAGATGGCAATGGCCATCGCCGCATACATCACATAAAAGGTGACGTCGTGGAGCAGGTTCATGTCCATGTTCGCTTACCTCGCAATTAGAAATTGGCTTCCAGGGACACCGTCACGGTGCGTTCCAGGCCGACGATGTAGGCCGGGTCGCCGTCGCGGAAACCGCTGTAGCTGGCCGCGTTGGTCTTGGTGGTGTACACGCCGTCCAGGTACTTTTTGTCGAACAGGTTGTCGACGTTCAGGCGCAGGGTCGCGTCCTTGACCACCTTTTTGTCCACCGGCAGGTAGATACCGGCACCTGCGTTGAAGACGGTGCGCCCGGAGATGGCTTCGTCGTTGGTCAGGTCGCCATAGAGCTTGCTGGTGTACTTGCCACCGAAGGTGCCGTAGAAGCGCCCATCGTCATAGCCGATGTTGGCCGCCAGCATGTTTTTCGGCACGTTGGCGAACTGCTTGCCGCTGGTGGGCAACAGGATGGCCTTGCCTGCGTTGTACACGGTCAGGTCGTCCTGCTGCTCGGCCTTGGTGTAGGTGTAGGAGGTGTAGTAGTTGAAGTGGTTGGGCAGCAGGCCGCTCCATTCCAGCTCCAGGCCGCTGTTGTTGACGGCGCCGGCGTTGATGTCGGCGAAGTCGCCGTTGATGTCTTTGGACGATACCTGGCGATCCTTGAACTGCATGTAGAACAGCGTGGCGGCCACGGTCATGTCGTCATCGGTATAGCGCCAGCCCAACTCGTGGTTCCAGCTGGTTTCCGGCTTGGAGTCGATCGAATCCACACCCTTGTCGTACAGCACGTAGTTCTGCGGGATGCGCATGTTGCGCGAGAGGCTGTAGAACAACTGATCGCGCTCATCCAACTGGTACTTGAGGCCTGCGTTGGGCAGCAGCTTGTTGTAGGTCTGGTTGCGTTTTTCTGCCTGTTCGGTGAGGCTGCCGTGGTTGGTACCGTCACGTTTGACGTTCATGTAGGCCAGGCCGGCTACCAGGGTCCAGTCCGGGTTGATGTACCAGGTGTCCTGGGCCCAGACCTTCTGCGCCGGGGTCACGGTGAAGCGGTCGCGGCCTTGCACGGTGTTGCCATTGGCATCGACTACGGCGTCGCCGTCCGGCCAGGTGTCGGTGGGCTTGCCGCTGTTCTTGAGGGCGATGAACGGTTGGGTCTGGCTCTGGCGTGCGCGCTCATACCAGTAGCCGAATTGCAGGCTGTGTTCTTCCAGGTCCCAGTTCAGCTTGGTGGTGATGCCCGGACGCCAGGTCTGGGTGCGCGAAGGGCGGTAGTACACGCCGGTGGTGGAGGAGCCGTCGGCGTTGTACTGGGCGGCGCTGGGCAGGTTGCTCAGGTCGAACACGCCGCCTTGGTTGGAGCCGCTGTTGAGTGCATAGCTCGACGAGTTGACGCCGCTGCCGTTGCCCCAGAAGTAATACGGGATCACCGACAGGGCCAGGTTATCGGCCAGTTTGAACTGGGTGTTCAGCACGCCGGTAAAGGTCTGGAACGGGTTCTGCGCCAGGGCGTAATAGCTGTTGAGCTTGCCGTTGCTGCCCACGGTCGGCGTGGCGGGGTAGGGGTCGTACTTGCGGCCGTTCTGCTGGAATTGGCCCTTGGTCAACTGGCTGTAACTGTTGTTGTCCTGCTCGTGGTACTTGAGGATCAGGTTGGCGGTGTTGCCATTGCCGGCGTCGAAGAAGCTGTTCCACTCCACCTTGTCCGCGCGTACGGCGCCCGAGCCGCGCCACATCTGGCCTTCGGTATGGGACGCCGACAGCCAGTTGCTCAGGCCATTGACCTCACCGGTATTGAGCCTGGCGAAGGTCTTGCGGGTGGCATTGCTGCCCACGGTCTGTTTGACGAACGCGCCGGTTTCCTTGGTCGGGCGAATGGTCACGATACCGATATTGCCGCCGCTGGAACCGATGTGCGGGCCGTCCGCTTCGGCCGAGCCTTGGGTGACGAAGATCTGGTCGATGTTTTCCGGGTCGCCCAGCAGGTTGGAGTACAGCGCGTAGTTGCCCGAATCGTTGATCGGCATGCCGTCCACCGACATCCCCACCTGGTCGGAGTTGAGCCCGCGCATGGTGAAGCGAAAGCCCGACAGGCCTGTGTTGTCTTCGCTGGAAATGTTCAGGCCCGGCGTGTATTTGAGCTTGTCGATGGCGTTGCCGGTGGCGGTTTGTTTATCCAGCGCTTCCTTGGTCACCGTGGAACGGCCCTTGATGCTTTCTTCCTGCACCATGTAGCCGCCCCCTGCGGTGGCCTTGCCCTGAACGCCGATCGTGCCGACATCGCTTTCGCTGGTGTCGGCCATGACCATGCCATGGCCCATGCTCGCGGCAACGAGTGCCAGATGAATCCGTGTGAACCTCATCAGTATCGTCCTGGTGTCGGGTGCTATTGCACGCTGTAGTTGAAGGTGGCGGTGAAGCGCTGCTCATTGCGCCCCCCGAAGGCTTGCTCGGGGAACGGCTTGACTTGCTTGATACGACGTAAACTGTTGGTGGCGGCCCGGTTGAGCAGCATGCTCGAGGCCTGGGTCTGCAAGCCGGAATCGAGCACCCGGCCCTGGCGGTCCACCAGCAGCCACACCACCACCTCGCCGGTGGGGCGTTCGAGGGATGCCTGGCGTCCGGTGGGGTACTGCTTGTAGGTGTCCAGCTCGTTGCGCAAACCCTTGAGATAGCCGCCTTCCAAGGCTTGGCTGTCGACCTTGGGGGGACGCCGGCGGGGCCGGTGTCGGCGCGGCCACGGGTGGGGCTGGTTTGGCAGCGGCCACCGGTGGCGAGGTGGGCGCGGTTTTGGCCACTACGGGCTTAGGCAGCGGTTTTGGCTTGGGCTTGGGCTCAGGTTTTGGCAGCGGTTTTGGCGGTGGCGGTGGTGGCGCCGGTTCGGCCTCCTCGTTCTCGATCACCGGCGGTGGTGGCTCTTGTTCCACCACCGGTGTGGGAGGCACCTCTGGCTCCGGCTCAACCAACGCCAACTCGACCGCCGACTCGTCGTACACCGGCTCGACCTTCAAGGTCTGTGACTGGATACCCAGTGCAATCAGCACCAGGGCGATCACGGCCGGGACACTGCCCAGCCACTGGCGCGCACGAAACAGGATGTACATGATCAGGACTTACGCGTGGCGATGGACACGGAGGTAAAGCCACCCAGGCGCAGGGTGTCCATGACCTCCACCAGGCGTGAAACCTCCACGCCCTTGTCGCTGTTAACGATGATGGTCGACTTGGTGTCGGGTTTTTCCGCGGCCTTCAGCGCCGGCACCAGGGCGTCGACTGTGAGGTCCTTGCCGTCGAGTTGCAGCTGGCCTTCCAGGCCCAGGGTCAGGATGAATTTGTTCTGCGGCTTGAGCTGTTGCGAACTGCTGGCGCTGGGCAGTTGGGTCTTCATGCCGAGGGCCGGGATCACGTTCAGGCTCACGAGTACGAAAAACACCAGGAGGAACATCATCACGTCGATCATCGGAATCAGCTCGATGTGCGCCTTGCGTTTTTTCGGTTCGTCCCAGGTTCTCATTCCGCTACCCCGTTATTGAATTAGGGGCGACTCGCTAGCAGCGAAAAATGACCGATTGGTTAACTTTAATTGACGTTTTAAGGGCTCTAGGACGCGTCTTACAGCCGACTTCCCGGTCATTTTTGCGACGTAACAGAACTGAAACTCAATGGGGCCATTCTCAAAAAATTTACATTGAGGGCTCCCGGAAATGAGTAGCGAATTGCCACATCTGTCCACCCCTCGACTGTTATTACGCGCCTTGGAAAAACACCAGGCCGAGACCTTATGCCGCCTTGCCAATGGTCCGAAGATTGCCGATAACACCGCGAGCGTTCCGTCACCCTACACGCTGCAAACGGCGCTGGATTTTATCGACGGCCTGCAGGAAAAGTTTCGCACCGTAGGGGTTTTGAGTCTGGGCATGCATCGGCGTGACAACGGAGAACTGATGGGTGTCGTCAGCCTGCGTATCAACGCTGCCCATCGCTACGGGCACCTGGGGGGCTGGGTGGCGGCGAGCGAGCGCAACCAGGGTTTTGCCGCTGAAGCCGCGAGCGCGCTGATGGACCATGGGTTTGCCGAACTGGGCCTGCACCGCGTGGGCAGCCAGTGCTTCAGCCGCAACAAGGAATCGGCCCGGGTCATGGAGAAAATCGGCCTGCGCTATGAGGGATGCCTGCGCGGGGCGTTTCTGAAGAACGGCGTGCATGAAGACATGCTGGTGTTCGCCACTGTGCGCGAGGATTGGGAGTCGCGACTGTGAGCGGCGCGGTCGACCACGGCCGACGCCGGGTACTCGCCGGGCTGGCGGTCGCTACCACGTTTTCGATCCTCAGCCCTTTTGCGCGCAGTGCCGGGGTGGATTATCCGTTTACCCTCGGCGTGGCGTCGGGCGACCCGTTGCCCGATGGCTTTGTGATCTGGACGCGCCTGGCGCCGTTGTTCAATGCCATGGACGGTCGTGGCGGCCTGGCACGCGCGGTGCCAGTGCGTTGGTGGGTGGCAAGCGATGCGGCGATGACGCGGATTGTGCGCCAGGGTGAGGTCATGGCCAGCGAGCGGTTTGCGCATTCGGTGCACGTGGAGGTCACGGGACTGGAGGCGGGCAGGCCGTACTGGTATCAGTTCGAAGGGTTAGGCGCGCAGAGCCCGCTGGGGCAATCGCGCACGGCACCGGCGCTGCACGCCATGGCGGCGGCGCGTTTGGGGTTTGTCTCCTGTTCGCACTGGGAGCGCGGCTATTTCAGCGCCTATCGTCACCTGGCGGCGGAACAGCCGGACCTGGTGTTTTTTCTCGGCGACTATATTTACGACAGTTCGTACGCGGCGGACTCCGGCAAGGTGTTTCGCTCCCATGGCAGCGGCAATGCGCAGAGCCTGAGCGATTACCGCAACCGCTATGCGCTGTACAAGACCGACCCGGATCTGCAGGCCCTGCACGCCGCCGCGCCCAGCGTGGTGACGTGGGACGATCACGAGGTACAGAACGACTATGCCAACCGCTGGTCCCAGGACCCGAAGATAGCCGTCGCGCAATTTATTCAGCAGCGGGCGGCGGCCTACCAGGCTTATTACGAACATATGCCACTGCGCGCCAGCAGTGTTCCCAAGGGGCCGGATATGCGCATCTACCGGCGGCTGGACTACGGCCGGCTTGCCCGTTTCCACGTGCTTGACGGGCGACAATACCGATCCGAGCAGCCGTGCATCCTGGCCAATGGCAGTCACCAGGGGCATATCGCCGCCAACACCTGCCGCGACCTGCGCGACCCTGCTCGCACGATGCTCGGTTGGCAGCAAGAGTCGTGGCTGGACCAGGGCTTTGCCCAGTCGAAGGCGCAGTGGAATGTGATCGCCCAGGATTTGCTGGTGGCGCCGTTGACCCAGCGCGACCTGACCAACCATAAGCCGGGGCGCTGGACCGATGGTTGGGATGGCTACATGGCTAACCGCTCGCGGATGCTGGCGTCCATCCAGCGCCATGGTGTCAATAACCCGGTGTTCTGGGGCGGTGATATCCATTCGTTCTGGGTCACGGACCTGCATGCCGAGGCCAACAACCCGGATTCGCGGGTGGTTGCCACCGAGTTCGTCGGCACCTCGGTGACGTCCGACGGGCCGCCCTTCGAGGCCTTTACCAGGATCCTGCCGCTCAACCCCCACGTGAAGTTTTTCGACAGTCGCCAACGGGGCTATGTGTCGGTGGCGTTGGATGCGCAGCAGATGCTCACCCACTTGCGGGTAATCAGCGACCCGCGCGACCCGACGGCCACGGTGTCGACGCTCAAGTCTTTCGTGGTGGAACCAGGGCGGGCGGGGGCGATTGCGGTTTAGTCGAGAGCGTAGCGCACCGACAGCGCGCCCTTTTTCTCTGACAGGGCCAGGATCGTCACCTGGCCCAATTCGCCCAGGGTTTGCACATGGGTGCCGCCGCAGGCGTACGGAGGCAACTCACCAAAGCCCACTTCGCGGGTGCCGTCTTCCAGGGTCATATAGCGCGGGTAGTCGGCGGCGATCCAGTGGTCGATCTGCCGTTGAAGGGTCTGGGCGTCCATGGCTTGGGCGACTTCGCCGCGGATGAAGGTGACCTTGCCTTCGCCCGGCCAGTGGTGGGCCTTGATCGGCATCCAGCCCAAGGTTTCACCGGCGTTGCCGATCAAGTGCCCGGCCGAATGCAGGCGGGTGTGCAGGGCGCGGCGCTGTGCATCGACTTGCGCGGTGATCGGCCCGGGTTTTATCGGTTGGTCGACGTAATGCACCACACGGTCGGCCTCATGGTTCACGCGAAGCACGTTGCTTTCGCCGAGCCGGCCGGTGTCGAAGGGCTGGCCACCGCCCTGGGGGTGGAAAATCGTCGACTGAAGGATGACCGCAAACTGGTCCTTGTGAGGGGTACAACTCAGTACTTCAAGCTCGGCGGTCAAGTGGTCGTGGGTGAAAAACAGGCGCTCGGTCATTCTCTACATCCGCATCGGGGTTCTGCGGGCAGTATAAGTAGTGCGTGGATGGGTGATAATCCACGAAATTTTCAATGGACCTGTGCGTCATGAGCATTAATCTTCCTTTGCCGCTGCTGGGCGAAATGGCGATTTTCGTCAAGGTCGTCGAGACCGGCAGTTTTTCCGAAGCAGCGCGTCAGTTGAGCCTTTCGCCCTCGGCGGTGAGCCGTAGTATCTCGCGCCTGGAGAAGGCCCTGGCGACCCGCTTGCTGCAACGCACCACGCGCAAACTGCGCCTGAGCGAAGGTGGAGAAGAGGTGTTCAAGCGCTGTCAGGAGATGGTCAGCGCAGCGCGCTCGGTGATGGAAGTCAGCGGCCAGTTCACCCACGAAGCCGAGGGCCTGGTGCGGGTCAGCGTGCCCAAGGCGGTGGGGCGGTTCGTGGTGCATCCACATATGCCGGCATTCCTGCGGCGCTATCCCAAGGTGGATGTGCAATTGATCCTCGAGGACCGGCAGCTGGACCTGATCGATGACAACGTCGACCTGAGCATCCGCATCACCGACAGCCCGCCGCCGGGGTTGGTGGGGCGCCAGTTGTTGCCAATCGAACATTTGCTGTGCGCGACGCCGCAGTACCTGGCCGAGCACGGTACGCCCGGGCACCCCCATGATTTGCTCGAGCACAGCTGTATCTACCTCGGCGAAACCCCGGGCGACTCGCGCTGGAAATTCCGCCAGGCGGGCAAGACGGTGACGGTTGGCGTGCGGGGCCGCTATGCGGCGAACCACACCGGCGTGCGCTTGGATGCGGTGTTGCAGCATGTGGGTATTGGCAGCTTGCCGTACTTTACTGCGCGACATGCCTTGGAGGCGGGGCAGTTGGTGCAGGTGTTGCCAGGGTGGGATTTTATTGCGTCCTACCATGGCCAGGCGTGGTTGCTGCATTCGCCCACGCGCTACCTGCCGCCTAAGTTGCGGGTGTTCATTGATTATCTGGTGGAGTGCATGGCGAAGGAGCCGACATTGCAGCGGCCCCCAGGCGTGGCTGGCTGATCAGTGCTTGCTCTGGTCAGCCGGCATGGCCAGCAGCTGCTTTTCCTGGTTCCAGTCGAACGGTTCGTCGTTCAATTCGGCTTCATGGCGACGTTCTTCCAAGGCCTGGTACAGGTCCAGTTCTTCATCGGGCATGAAGTGCAGGCAATCGCCGCCAAAGAACCACAGCAGGTCGCGTGGCACCAGGTGGGCAATTTGCGGGTAGCGCAGGATGACCTGGCTCATCAGGTCCTGGCCCAGGTACTGGCTCTCGATCGGGTCGATCGGCAACAGGGCGCGCAATTCGTCGAAGCGCTCCAGGAACAGGGTGTGGCTTTCCTCGGGCACCTGTTCGGCTTCGCCGACGGCAACCAGGATGCTGCGCAGGTGGTCGAGCAAGACGAGGTGATCGGCAACGACGTTGGACACGAGATAAGTCCTCTAAAGCAAAAACGGGCGCGAGAGTATATAGCTCTCGCGCCCGCATTTATATGACCGCTGGGATCAGCGGACTTTACCCTCAGCCTGGGCCAGCTCTTCCTTGCTGAAATCATCCACGTCGATCACCTTGCGCCGTGCGGTTTCGGCGTCGCGCAGGGTCTGCGCTTCGGCCGGCTGCAGCACGCCGGCATGCAGTGCGGCGTCGATGGCGTGTTCCCCGGCAGCCGGTTTGACCTGGCCACTTTTCAACGCACTGTGCAGTTTTTTCTGCAATGGGTGGCTGGCGCCGAGCAGGTCGTAGGCATGTTGCAGGGCGCCTACCGGGTCGTCTACCGCGTGTGGGCGGTAGCAGCCGGCCAGCAACTCTTCCAGGGTCGGGTCGCCCTTGGCTCGACCGATCACGGCGGCCACCTCGGCGTCCAGTGCATCGGACGGCCCGGTGTGGCGACGCCCGAACGGGAACACGATCACCCGCAGCAGGCAGCCAAGCATCTTGTTCGGGAAGTTGCTCAGCAGTTCATCCAGCGCACGCTCCGATTCGCCAAGGCTTTCTTCCATGGCCCAGGCAAACAGCGGCTCCATGTGGTCCGGCGAGTCGAGGTCGTGGTAGCGCTTGAGGGCCGCCGAGGCCAGGTACATGTGGCTGAGCACATCCCCCAGGCGTGCCGACAGGCGTTCGCGGCGTTTCAATTCGCCGCCCAGCAGCATCATGCTCAGGTCGGCGAGCAGGGCGAACGCAGCGGCCTGACGGTTGAGTGCGCGGAAATAACCCTGGCTCAGACGGTTACCGGGTGCTTTCTCGAAGTGGCCAATGCCGAGGTTCAACACCAAGGTGCTGGCGGCGTTGCTCACGGCGAACCCGATATGTTGCATCAGCAGGCCGTCGAACTCCTTCAGTGCCTGGTCGCGGTCTTCGCGACCGGCCAGGGCCATTTCCTTGAGAACGAACGGATGGCAGCGGATGGCGCCCTGGCCGAAGATCATCAGGTTGCGCGACAGGATGTTCGCGCCCTCCACGGTGATGAAGATCGGCGCACCCTGCCAACTGCGGCCCAGGTAGTTGTTCGGGCCCATGATGATGCCCTTGCCGCCGTGCACATCCATGGCGTGGCTGATGCACTCGCGGCCGCGCTCGGTGAGGTGGTACTTGAGGATCGCCGACAACACCGAGGGTTTTTCCCCCAGGTCGACGGCATTGGCGGTGAGCATGCGCGCGCTGTCCATCAGCCAGGCATTGCCGCCGATACGCGCCAGGGCTTCCTGGATACCTTCGAAGGCGGACAGTGGGACGTTGAACTGTTCACGCACCTGGGCGTATTGGCCGGTCACCAGGCTGGTGAATTTGGCCGCGCCGGTGCCGACTGCCGGCAGGGAAATAGAGCGGCCCACCGACAGGCAGTTCATCAGCATCATCCAGCCCTTGCCGAGCATGTCCTGGCCGCCGATCAGGAACTCCAGCGGGATGAACACATCCTTGCCTGAGTTGGGGCCGTTCATGAAAGCAGCGCCGAGGGGCAGGTGACGGCGGCCGATTTCCACGCCTGGGGTGTCGGTGGGAATCAGCGCGAGGCTGATGCCAAGGTCTTCTTCTTCACCCAGCAGATGATCCGGGTCATAGGCCTTGAACGCCAGCCCGAGCAGCGTCGCAACCGGGCCGAGGGTGATGTAGCGTTTTTCCCAGTTCAGGCGCAGGCCAAGGGTTTCCTGGCCTTCCCATTCGCCTTTGCAGATCACCCCGGTGTCGGGCATGGCGCCGGCGTCGGAGCCGGCGAGCGGGCCGGTGAGGGCGAAGCATGGAATGTCATCGCCTCGCGCCAGGCGCGGCAGGTAGTGGTTGCGTTGTTCATCGGTGCCGTAATGCAGCAACAGTTCGGCCGGGCCAAGGGAGTTGGGCACCATGACGGTGGAGGCCAGGTCGCCGCTGCGGGTGGCGAGCTTCATCGCGACCTGGGAGTGGGCATAGGCGGAAAAGCCCTTGCCACCGTATTCCTTGGGGATGATCAGGGCGAAGAAACCGTGGGTCTTGATATGCTCCCAGGCGCTGGCAGGCAGGTCCATGGCCTGGCCGATTTCCCAGTCGCTGACCATGGCGCACAGTTCTTCGGTGGGGCCGTCGATAAAGGCCTGTTCTTCCTCGGTCAATTGGGCCTTGGGGTAGGCCAGCAATTTGTCCCAGTCGGGGCGACCGCTGAACAGCTCGCCATCCCACCATACGGTGCCGGCGTCGATGGCATCGCGCTCGGTTTCAGACATCGGCGGCAGGACTTTCTGGAACCAGCTGAACAGCGGCCTGGTGAAGTATTGGCGGCGCAGGTCCGGCAGCAGCAAGGGTGCTGCAACCAGGGCAATCAACACCCAGAAAATCAGCAGCAGCCAGCCCGGTGCATGGCTCCAGGCGCCCATCGCCAGCAGGTAAACGGCGACCACGCCCAGCGCGGGCAGGGGCGCGGTGCGGCGGTGTGCCAGGTAGGCAATGCCGACCACCAGAACCAGTATCCACAACAACAGCATATTCAATCCTCCGTGAAACCAGGGGCGAAACCACCATGGAGCTTAGTCGGCATCCGAGAAAGCGCGGTAGTCAGGGTGTAACGAGTTGTACGGGAGGCACCGATCAGCAGGCGCCGACATTTGGCCGAATCGTCGTTATCTCTGTGGCGGACCTGTCGTTAAACTCCAGGCTCCCCTCGGAGATCACGCGCATGGAAACGTACCTGAGTCCCAGCCGCTTCATCGATAGTGACCACCCTGCGGTGGTGGAGTTCGCCGAAAAACACCGCGGAACCGGTGCGGATTTAACTGACCAGGCAGTCAGTCTCTACACTGCCGTGCGCGAGGCGATCCGCTACAACCCCTACACCTTCAGCCGCGACCCAGACACTCTGAGCGCGAGCTTCGCACTGGCTGCCCGCCAGAGCTACTGCGTGCCCAAGGCCAACTTGCTCGCCGCTTGCGCACGCCACTGCGGCATCCCGGCGCGCATCGGCCTGGCGGATGTGCGCAACCACCTGTCGACGCCACGCTTGCTCGCGTTGCTCAAGAGTGATGTGTTCGCCATGCACGGCTACACCGAACTGTATTTGAACGGTCGCTGGGTCAAGGCCACGCCGGCGTTCAACAGCCAATTGTGCGAGGTGTTCGATGTGCCGCCGCTGGAATTCGATGGCGTCAATGACAGCGTTTTCCACGCCTTCAACCGCCAGGGCCGGCGTTCGATGGAGTACGTTCTGGACCACGGCCAGTTTGCCGATGTACCCGAGGAATTCTTCTTCGCCCACCTGCAGAAATGTTACCCGCACCTGTTTGCCGAGCACCTGCCGAGCCTGTTGGGGGACATGCACAGCGATTCAAGCCGCGCGTGAACCGGCGTATGCTGCTGCGTTCAACAAGCCATGTTCATTACCAATAAGGCGCGGTCATGCTGAAGATCTGGGGTCGTAAAAATTCATCCAATGTCAGGAAAGCACTGTGGTGCGCCGAGGAGCTCGGCCTGGACTATGAGGCGATTGATGCGGGCGGAGCTTTTGGTGTGGTCGACACGCCGCAATACCGAGCGTTGAATCCCAATGGCCGGGTGCCGATGATTCAGGACGATGACTTTGTATTGTGGGAATCCAACACCATCGTGCGTTACCTCTGCGCCAAGCACGCGTCGGCGTTTTACCCGAGCGACCTGCAAGCGCGTGCCAACGCTGAAAAGTGGATGGACTGGACCACCGCGACCCTCGCCGAACCGTTCAAGGCGGTGTTCTGGGGTGTCGTGCGTACCCCGGCGGAAAAACAGAACTGGGACAGCATTAATGCCGGGCGCCACGCCTGTATCGATGCGCTTGCTACCGTGGACAAGGCCCTGGCCGAGCAGCCGTACCTGTCGGGCGATACGTTCGGCATGGGCGATATCCCCCTGGGCTGTTTTATCTACGCCTGGTTCGAAATGCCCATCGAGCGCCCGTCGATGCCCCATCTGGAGGCCTGGTACCAGCGCTTGCAGCAGCGACCGGCCTACCGTAAAGCAGTCATGACCGCGTTGACTTAATACTGACTATTAATGCGGGTGACTGTACTTGTGCGACGCGGGCACGCACCATGCTCGCCATACGCCGCAGGTTGAACTACCTGCGGTGCGCCCTCATCTACTCTTTCTATTCCCTTCTTTGGTGCGTAATCCGATATGAGTTCCGCTCTGTCCATCCGGCAGCTAACCAAAACCTACGGCAACGGTTTCCAGGCCCTGAGTGGTATCGATCTGGACGTTGCCGAAGGTGATTTCTTCGCCTTGCTCGGCCCCAACGGTGCCGGCAAATCCACCACCATCGGCATCCTCTCCACCCTGGTCAACAAGACCAGCGGCACGGTGAATATCTTCGGTCATGACCTGGATAAATCCCCGGCGGCGCTCAAGCGCTCCATCGGCGTGGTGCCCCAGGAATTCAACTTCAACCAGTTTGAAAAAACCTTCGACATCGTCGTGACTCAGGCTGGCTACTACGGCATCCCGGCGAAAATCGCCAAGGAACGCGCCGAGCAGTACCTGACGCAGCTGGGCCTGTGGGACAAGCGCGATGTGCCTTCGCGCTCGCTGTCCGGCGGTATGAAGCGGCGCCTGATGATTGCCCGCGCACTGGTGCATGAACCGCGCCTGTTGATTCTCGATGAGCCCACTGCCGGCGTGGACATCGAGTTGCGTCGCTCGATGTGGACCTTCCTGACCGAGCTGAATCAGAAAGGCATCACCATCATCCTCACCACTCATTATCTGGAGGAGGCTGAGCAACTGTGCCGCAACATCGGCATCATCGACCACGGCACCATCGTCGAGAACACGAGCATGCGTAATCTGCTCAGCCAGTTGCATGTGGAAACCTTTTTGCTCGACCTGAAGAACAACCTGTCGACACCGCCGCAACTGCTCGGCTACCCCAGCCGCCTGGTGGACAGCCGCACCCTGGAAGTCCAGGTGGACAAGGCCATGGGCATCACCGCGCTGTTCACTCAGTTGGCGACCCAGAACATTGAAGTGCTGAGCCTGCGTAACAAAACCAATCGCCTTGAGGAGTTGTTCGTGTCTCTGGTGGAGAAAAATCTGACGAAGGTGGCGGTATGAGTTCCGAACTGCAACCCAACCTCATCGCCCTGCAAACCATCGTCTACCGTGAAGTGAAGCGCTTTACCCGGATCTGGCCGCAGACCCTGCTGCCCCCGGCGATCACCATGGTCCTGTACTTCGTGATCTTCGGTAACCTGATCGGCCGGCAGATCGGCGACATGGGTGGTTTCACCTATATGGAATACATCGTGCCGGGCCTGATCATGATGTCGGTGATCACCAACTCCTACGGCAATGTGGTGTCGAGCTTCTTCGGCAGCAAGTTCCAGCGCTCCATCGAAGAGCTGATGGTGTCACCGGTGTCGCCGCATACCATCCTGATCGGCTACACCCTGGGCGGGGTGTTGCGTGGTTTGATGGTCGGGGTGATCGTGACGTTGCTGTCGCTGTTCTTCACCCACCTGCAGGTGCATCACCTCGGGGTCACCATTCTGGTGGTGGTACTGACGGCGACGATCTTCTCGCTGCTGGGGTTTATCAACGCGGTGTTCGCACGCAACTTTGATGATATTTCGATCATCCCCACCTTCGTGCTGACGCCGCTGACCTACCTGGGCGGAGTGTTCTACTCCATCACCTTGCTGCCGCCGTTCTGGCAGACCGTGTCGCTGGCCAACCCGGTGCTGCACATGGTCAACGCTTTCCGCTACGGCATCCTGGGCGTGTCGGATATCAAGATCAGCGTGGCGATCACTTTCATGATCGTGGCCACCATCGTCTTGTATATCGGTTGCGCGCGGTTGCTGGTGAGTGGGCGTGGGATGCGTACATAACCGCTGACACACTATAAAAAATGGCCTCTTTGTGAGGCCATTTTTATGAAATGTACCCATGAATAAATGTGCTGGCTTGCCTGCGATAGCGGTGTATCAGTAACAGATATTTGGCTGAGCCACCGCTATCGCAGGCAAGCCAGCTCCTACAGTGTGTTCGACGCGCGGTCTTTAGACTTTTAGCGCCAACTCGATCAACTCGTGCAGTTCTTCGACCGTCAACGGCGTGGTGGAAAACAAGATGCGAAACACCGTCGGCGCCGCCAGCAGGTTGATCAGGTGGTCGACGCTCGGCGGCGTGTCTTGCGGGTAGCGATCAACAATCGACTGCAACTGCCCACTCAAGATGTTCACGCAATACCCTGGCGTCACGCTGCACTGCACATCGCGCATCATGTTGCGCCCCAGCTCCGAACTCATTTCATCCAGGTACTGCTCGGCCCAGGCTCGCAGGTCGCCGCGCAGGCTGCCGGTGTTGGCCGGCTCGCTGTCCGGACGCATGCGCGCCAGGGCTACATCGGCGAGCAGCACGGAGAGGTCACCCCAGCGGCGGTAAATGGTCGACGGCGTGACGCCCGCGCGCGCGGCAATCATCGGCACGGTCACGCTGGAGCGCTCATGGGCTTCGAGCAGTTCACGCACCGCCGAATGAACGGATTCCTGTACCCGGGCGCTACGGCCCCCCGGGCGGAGGCCTTCTTTAATTGCCATGTTTGTGACCTTAGCACAAAGAATTTGCTTTAAGCGCCTGCTGGTAGCACACTCCACAAAAGCAAAATATTAGCTTTAGCGGAGCGTGCCCATGTCCAGCCTTACTTCTCATCGGTCCAGCCTGGCGTTCCTGGCGATCACTTTGCTGACGTTCCTGGCCGCTTCCAGCGCGCCGACGCCGTTGTATCACCTGTATCAGGAAGGCCTGCATTTTTCCGCGGGCATGCTCACGCTGATTTTCGGTGTGTATGCCTTGAGCTTGTTGGCGGCGCTGTTGACCGTGGGCTCGCTGTCGGATCACTTGGGGCGCAAACCGGTGATCTTTGCCGCGCTGGTTCTGAATATGCTGGCGATGCTGCTGTTTATCAACGAAGCCAGCGTGGCCTGGCTGATCGCCGCGCGTACGTTACAGGGCTTTGCCACCGGCATGGCCACGGCGGTGCTGGGGGCGGCGTTGCTTGATACCGACCGCCAGCAAGGGCCGCTGATCAACAGTGTGGCGCCATTGTTGGGAATGGCATGCGGAGCGATGGGGTGCAGCCTGCTGGTGGAGTTTGCACCGTTCCCGACCACCTTGATTTACTCGGTGCTGTTCACCTTGATGCTGTTGCAGGCTTTATATGTGTGGCGCCTGCCGGAAACCGTCAGCCGGATACCGGGGGCGTTGGCGTCGCTGTGGCCCACCTTGCACGTGCCTGCCCAGGCGCGCCGCGCATTATGGGTTTCATTGCCGGTGGATGTGGCGGTATGGGCCATGGGTGGGTTTTACCTGTCCCTGGCGCCGTCGCTGGTACGGGCGGCGACCGGTTCGACCTCAAACCTGATCGGCGGCGGGCTGGTGGCCGTGCTGACATTGAGCGGGGCGCTGATGATTTACAGCTTGCGCAATCGCCCGGCAGATAAGGTCCTGCGCCTGGGGGCCGTCTGGTTGGCGGTGGGGGTGGCGCTGATCCTGAGCGCTGTGCACACGGGCAGCCTGCAATTATTTTTTATCGCCACATTGATCGCCGGCAGCGGCTTCGGGGCCGGGTTCCTCGGTGCTGTGCGTAGCGTAGTGCCGTTGGCTTTGCCCCACGAGCGGGCGGGTTTGATGTCGGCGTTTTATGTGTTGAGTTACCTGGCGTTCTGCGTGCCGTCACTGCTGGCGGGCAACCTGATCCGCAGCTTTGGTTTGATTGCCACCACTGACGCGTATGGCGCGTTGCTGATCGTGCTGGCGCTGAGTGCCCTGGTTGCGCTGCTGCTGCAGGAATCCTCCAGTCGCAGGGCGACATCCAGCCAGTGATGCGGTGATAATCGGCGACTCCGACAGCCGTGAGATTCAAGCATGAAGATCATCCGCAGCAAGGACTTCACCGGTACTCGCGCCTGGGAGGCGTTGGACATCGCCAACATGAATGGCATCACCACCCGTCTGCACTGGACCGACCAGCCGTATCGCTGGCACATCAACGACGGTGAAGAGGTGTTCGTGGTGCTGGATGGCCGGGTGCACATGCACTATCGCGACAAGGGGTTTGAACAGGTGGCGGAGTTGGCTGTGGGGGATATTTTCTACGCCAGCGTCGGCACCGAGCACGTCGCTCATCCCCAAGGCCCGGCGCGGATTCTGGTGATCGAAAGCGAGGGTAGCGTCTAGCGCTTATTTGTAAAATAGATAACAGTTAGAGATATTACCCGTTATATAGATATTCGATCAGGTTCTACCATGGCCTCACCCTCATGCGAGGAAGAGGATTGCCATCATGACCTGTTCGAATACCATCAGTTACAAACCTTTCAGTCACCTGACCCGTCCCCGCGAAGTGATTCGCCAATTCACGCCTAATTGGTTCGCCGCAACGATGGGCACGGGCGTGTTGGCGCTGGCCTTGGCCCAGTTGCCGATCAACCTGCCAGGTGTGCATGCGATAGCCGAAGGGCTGTGGATGTTCACCATTGGCCTGTTCATCCTGTTCAGCGCGCTGTATGCCGCGCGCTGGGTGATGTTCTTCCACGAGGCGCGGCAGATCTTCGGGCACTCCACGGTGTCGATGTTTTTCGGCACTATTCCCATGGGGCTGGCGACCCTTATCAATGGCTTGCTGCTGTTCGGTCTGCCACGTTGGGGCGCGGGTGTGATCCCTTTGGCCGAAGCTTTGTGGTGGCTTGACGTGGCCATGGCAACGGCCTGCGGCGTGTTGATCCCATTCATGATGTTCACCCGCCAGGAACACAGCATCGACCAGATGACCGCCGTGTGGCTGTTGCCCGTCGTCGCCGCCGAAGTCGCCGCGGCCAGCGGTGGCTTGCTCGCCCCGCACCTGGCGGACGCCCATGGGCAATTGGTGATGCTGGTGACCAGCTACGTATTGTGGGCGTTTTCCCTGCCGGTGGCATTCAGCATTCTGACTATCCTGATGCTGCGCATGGCCCTGCATAAACTGCCCCACGCCAATATGGCCGCATCGAGTTGGTTGGCGCTTGGCCCCATCGGTACGGGTGCCCTGGGTATGTTGCTGCTCGGTGGCGATGCCCCGGCGATCTTCACCGCCAATGGCATGCCCGGCGTCGGTGAAATCGCCAGCGGCCTGGGCCTGGTGGCGGGTATCACCCTGTGGGGCTTCGGCCTGTGGTGGATGCTGATCGCAGTGTTGATCACCCTGCGTTACTTGCGCACGGGTATTCCGTTCAACCTTGGCTGGTGGGGCTTTACCTTCCCGCTGGGGGTTTACGCCCTGGCCACCTTGAAGCTGGCAAGCGTGTTGCAACTGAGCTTCTTCAGCGCCGTGGGCAGTGGGCTGGTGGTGGCGCTGGCACTGATGTGGCTGGTCGTGGCCAAGCGCACCGTGCAGGGCGCCTACAAAGGTGAGCTTTTTGTTTCACCCTGTATTGCAGGGTTAGGGAATAAGTAAGCGAGATTAGGTAAAGTCGTGGCCTGACAATCTATAAGCCTTCAGGCCACGCAGGAACACGGACGATGAGCCACCCCTCACAATTCACCTTGCTGCGCACGCGGCGATTTCTGCCGTTTTTCATTACCCAGTTGCTGGGCGCTTTCAACGACAATATCTTCAAGCAATCGCTGATCCTGGCCATTCTCTACAAGCTCACCATCGACGGTGACCGCTCCATCTGGGTCAACTTGTGTGCCTTGTTGTTTATCCTGCCGTTCTTCCTGTTCTCGGCGCTGGCCGGGCAGTTTGGTGAAAAATTCAATAAGGACGCGCTGATCCGCGCGATCAAGATCGGCGAGATCGTGATCATGTCCGTGGGCGCCACAGGCTTCCTGACCAACCATCTGGAACTGATGCTGCTGGCGCTGTTTGCCATGGGCACGCACTCGGCGCTGTTTGGCCCGGTGAAGTATTCGATCATGCCCCAGGCGCTGCACGATGATGAGTTGGTAGGTGGCAACGGCCTGGTGGAGATGGGCACGTTCCTGGCGATTCTGGCCGGCACCATCGGCGCGGGGGTCATGATGTCGTCCACCCATTACGCGCCGGTGGTGGCGGTAGCGATTGTCGGCGTGGCGGTGTTGGGTTACCTGGCCAGCCGCAGCATTCCACGCGCCGCGGCATCCACCCCGCAACTGCGCCTGGACTGGAACATCTTCACCCAGTCCTGGGCCACCTTGCGCATGGGCCTGGGGCAGACGCCAGCGGTGTCGCGCTCCATTGTCGGCAACTCCTGGTTCTGGTTTGTCGGGGCGATCTACCTGACGCAGATCCCGGCGTATGCCAAGGAATGGTTGTACGGCGATGAAACCGTGGTGACGTTGATCCTCACCGTGTTTTCGGTGGGGATCGCGCTGGGTTCGATGCTCTGCGAAAAACTCTCTGGTCGTAAAGTGGAAATCGGCCTGGTGCCGTTCGGTTCATTCGGCCTGACGGTGTTTGGCTTGCTGCTGTGGTGGCATTCCGGCAGCTTCCCGCAGAACGTGCAGGCCAACGATTGGCTGGCGGTGCTCAGTGTCGGCCAGGCGTGGTGGGTGTTGTTCGATATCCTCGGCCTGGGTGTGTTCGGCGGCTTCTATATCGTGCCGCTGTATGCGCTGATCCAGTCGCGTACCGCCGAGAATGAGCGTGCGCGAGTGATTGCGGCCAACAATATTCTCAACGCATTGTTCATGGTGGTGTCGGCGATTGTGTCGATCCTGCTGTTGAGCGTGGCCAAGCTGTCGATCCCCGAGCTGTTCCTGGTGGTGTCGCTGCTCAACATCGCGGTCAACACCTATATCTTCAAGATCGTCCCCGAGTTCACCATGCGCTTCATGATCTGGCTGCTCAGCCATTCCATGTACCGTGTGGAGCATCGCAACCTGGAGGCTATTCCTGACGAAGGCGCGGCGTTGCTGGTGTGCAATCACGTGTCGTTTGTCGATGCGCTGCTGATTGGCGGCGCGGTGCGTCGGCCGATTCGCTTTGTCATGTACTACAAGATCTACCGCTTGCCGGTGCTCAACTTTATTTTCCGGACCGCCGGGGCCATTCCGATTGCCGGGCGCAATGAAGATATCCAGATTTACGAAAAGGCCTTCACACGGATTGCCCAGTACCTGAAGGAAGGCGAGCTGGTGTGCATCTTTCCCGAAGGCAAGTTGACGGCGGACGGCGAGATGAATGAGTTTCGTGGTGGCGTGACGCGCATTCTGGAAGAGACGCCGGTGCCGGTAATTCCCATGGCGCTGCAGGGGTTGTGGGGGAGTTTCTTCAGCCGCGATCCGAACAAGGGTTTTTTTTATCGGATCTGGTCGCGTGTGGTGTTGGTGGCGGGGGAGCCGGTTGCGGCAGAGGTAGCGACGCCTGCGCAGTTGCAAGCACGGGTGGTGCTGTTGCGGGGGAGTGTCAGGTAGTTTTCTGCGGTTTGTCAGGGCCTCTTCGCGAGCAAGCCCGCTACCACATTTGACCGAGTTGTTCAGGCGAACGCGGTCCAGTGTGGGAGCGGGCTTGCTCGCGAAGGCGGCAGTGGCCTAAGTACTGATCTTCAGGCCAATCAGCCCGCAAATGATCAGCGCCACACTGGCCAACCGAAACAGCGCCATGGATTCGCCAAACAGGATAATCCCGGCGATCACCGTGCCCACGGCGCCCACGCCGGTCCATACGGCATAGGCGGTGCCCAGCGGCAATTCTTTGACCGCCAACCCCAGCAGGCCGAGGCTGATGGCCATCGCGACAATCGTCAGGACGGTAGGCAGTGGCTTGCTGAAACCGTCGGTGTATTTCAAGCCGACGGCCCAGCCGACTTCGAACAATCCGGCGAAAACCAGAATGATCCAGGACATGATGACCTCGCTTCTTCAGGCGGGGTCGTCCCCGGATTCAACGCTCGCTGGCGTCGCGAGGTCGTCCCCGCGAAGCGCGTAGAGTGCCGAAAATGGATCGGACGATCAAGTTTTCGGCGTGTTCTCCATGGCGCGGCGGTCTTCTTTCTCACTCATGCGGCGGAAGTACGTGGACAGCAACGCCCCGGAAATATTGTGCCAGACGCTGAACAGCGCACTGGGCACCGCCGCCAGTGGCGAGAAGTGCGCACTGGCCAATGCAGCACCCAACCCGGAGTTCTGCATGCCCACCTCCAGCGCCAGCGATTTGCGTTGCGCCAGCGGCAACTTGAACAAACGGCCGGTGAAGTAGCCCAGCAGGTAGCCGAAGCTGTTGTGCAGCATCACCACGGCCATGATCAGCAGGCCCGACTCGGCGATCTTCGCCTGGCTGGCGGCAACTACCGCAGCGACGATGATCACGATGCTGATCACCGACACCAGTGGCAACACCTCCACCGCATGGCGTACCCGCTCGCCGAGCAGGCGTTGCGCGACCACACCGAGCACGATCGGCAGCAGCACCACTTGCAGGATCGACCAGAACAGCTCCATGAACGACACCGGCAGCCAGGCCGAGGCCAACAGCCAGATCAGTGCCGGCGTGAGCAGCGGGGCGAGGAGGGTAGTGACGGCCGCGATGGCCACCGACAGTGCCAGGTCCCCCCGCGCCAGCCAGGTCATCACGTTGGATGACGTGCCGCTTGGGCAGCAGCCGACCAGGATCACGCCGACCGCAATTTCCGGTGGCAGGTGAAAGGCCTGGCACAGCAGCCACGCCACCCCCGGCATGATCACAAAATGCGCAACCACGCCCAATGCCACGCGCCACGGGTGGCGAGCGACTTCGGCGAAGTCGTCTAGTTTGAGGGTCAGCCCCATGCCGAACATCACCAGGCCCAGCAACGGCACAATGGCGCTTTTCAGGCCGATGAACCAAGTGGGTTCGAGGAAGGCGAGGACGGCGAATAGCAACACCCAGTAGGCGAAGGTATTGCCGACGAAGCGGCTCAGGGCGGCGAGTGCGCGCATGGGGATGTCCTTGTTATTAGAGTGCTGGATGTGGCAACCCGATCAACTGTGGAAGCCGGCAAGCCGGCTCCCACACGGGTTGTGCCAACATTGGATCGTGTTGGTTAGATGCCCTGTGGGGTTTCTTCACCACCCAACGCTTCCACCAACGCCGGCAGGAATTCGCCAAACGTCAGCATCATCAAGGTAAAGCTGGCATCCAGTTGGCCCAGGGCTTCGTCGCCGCCGTCCTGTTCCGCCTGGTCTTGCAGCAGGTCTTCGAACTTCAGGCGCTTGACGGTCATCTTGTCGTCGAGCATGAAGGACAGCTTGTCCTGCCAGGCCAGGGACAGTTGAGTGACGACTTTGCCGGTGGTCAGGTGCAGCTGGATTTCTTCGCCGGTCAGGTCCTGGCGCTTGCAGCGCACAATGCCGCCGTCTTCGTGGGTGTCGCGCAGCTCGCATTCGTCGAGGACGAAGAAGTCATCGGCCGGCTTCTGGGTGGTGACCCAGTCGGTCATGATCGCAGTCGGTGCCGTTTTCACGGTCAGCGGGCGTACTGGCAGGGTGCCGATCACTTCACGCAGGATGGAAAGCAGGTCTTCGGCGCGCTTGGGGCTGGCCGAGTTCACCAGGATCAGGCCCTGTTTCGGCGCAATGGCGGCGAAGGTCGACGAGCGACGAATAAAAGCGCGCGGCAGGAAGGCCTGGATGATTTCATCCTTGATCTGGTCGCGCTCCTTCTTATAGACCTTGCGCATCTGTTCGGCTTCGATCTCTTCGACTTTCTCTTTCAGCGCGTCACGCACTACGCTGCCCGGCAGGATGCGTTCTTCCTTGCGCGCGGCGATCAGCAGAAAGTCACCGCTGACGTGTACCAGAGGAGCGTCTTCGCCCTTACCAAAAGGCGCGACGAAACCGTAAGTGGTCAGCTCCTGGCTTGCACATGGGCGCGCCAGTTTGGTGGCCATGGCCGCTTCCAACGCCTCGGCATCAACAGGCAGATCTTGGGTCAGGCGATAGATAAGCAGGTTCTTGAACCACATGGGGTGAGTCTCTCCTTTATACAAAGTGGGGCATTATTCTCTTGATAGCGTCCCAGGCCAACCCTGCCTAAGCCATTGGAAGCTATCAAAAAAAAGATTTAAGAAAGTGCTTGCCAGACCTTGGGTCGCTCCGTAGAATGCGCGCCACACCGAGACGAAGGGTGATTAGCTCAGCTGGGAGAGCATCTGCCTTACAAGCAGAGGGTCGGCGGTTCGATCCCGTCATCACCCACCATTCGCTTCATGTGTTACGCGCAGCGGTAGTTCAGTCGGTTAGAATACCGGCCTGTCACGCCGGGGGTCGCGGGTTCGAGTCCCGTCCGCTGCGCCATATTCGGTAACCTGGAACGCTGAACGCCAGGTCACCACAGGAAGCCCGCTTAATAGCGGGCTTTTTGCTGTGCGGAATACGGTAAAAAAATCGTGCGATGAGCTTTATTTTAAATAAATTGCATTTAAATCAAGACATTACGATTTTTTAGTGTATGATGCGCCCACACCGAAACGAAGGGTGATTAGCTCAGCTGGGAGAGCATCTGCCTTACAAGCAGAGGGTCGGCGGTTCGATCCCGTCATCACCCACCATTCGCTTCAAGTGTTACGCGCAGCGGTAGTTCAGTCGGTTAGAATACCGGCCTGTCACGCCGGGGGTCGCGGGTTCGAGTCCCGTCCGCTGCGCCATATTTGCTTCCGTCAAGGCCCATTGAGCGCCTGGAAGCCACGGAAATAGCGGCCTTGTGCCGCTTTTTTCGTTTCTGAATTCCACTGGGATGCCTCTCCAGCCACGGTTTTTAAGTACGCATTCAAGTACACCGCTGGCACAGCTCTTCACAATGTCTTGCACAGCAATGTTCGTATGGGTTCACCTACCCTTGGGCTGTATTCCCTTCCCTTGTTTTAAGGAGGGTGTTTGATTGCTTTGACATGTAGAAAGTCTTGATTCAAAAATTGAATATTATTGTTTAGCCAATTTGCTCATCGACGAAAATTCAGTTTTCCGCTTTTCGGACAGTATTTCAAAGATGCAGCCCATAACAAATAAAACTCAATAACTGCGCATAGTTGCCGATACCTCTGCTGATCAATGGCACGCCTCAAGGTTAACCAGATCCCCCCAAATGAAGAGGAAGTATTATGACGTGGTTTCTGAATCTACGCCTTGCGGCAAAACTGTCGATGTCATTTTTGGTATGCGCATTGATAACGATTGCAATTGGTCTTGTCGGAATGAACGGCAATTCGCGGCTCGGCGACATGATTTCATCGGTTTTTAGCAATAACATAACCTCAATCAACAACGTCAATGAGGCGCTTCAGCAAATAATTTATCACAACAGAGATCTCTATCTTTTACTTTCACAAAAAGCTAGCAATGCGCCTGATAGTGAATTGGATATCACCATAAAGTCGCTATCTGATCGCCAAACTGTTGTTGAACAAGCGTTTGCAACTTATCGCAGCACTCCGCAACGTGATGACGAGAAGGTGCTGAGTGAGAGATTTGATATTGATTGGCCCGCTTATATAAAGGCTGGCGAAAAATTTATTAATCTTGTACGCGCTGGTGAGCTGCCACAAGCAAGATCAGCGCTAGCGGGTGATGTAAGCGAAAAATACAGTCTGGCTGAAAAGGAAATGTCAGGCATCATCCAGTCAAATAATGATCAGGCCGATAACCTGCAAGTGGCTGGAGAAAGTTTAATTAACAACTTACAAATTACGATGCTTGTGGGAATGCTGATTGCTTTTGTTTTGGCGATGGGCCTGGGGCTCCTGATCACGCGTCTTATTACCCGGCCACTCTCTTATGCCGTGTTGGCTGCCGAACGCGTTGCGGGTGGAGACCTTACGCAGCATATTGAACCCGGCAGCCATGACGAAACAGGGCAACTGCTCTCGTCGTTGGGTGAAATGCAAACGAGTCTTCGAAATACGATTCAAAATATATCGAGCGCCTCGGATCAGCTTGCTTCCGCAGCAGAGGAGCTGAGTGTGGTAACGGACGAAAGTACGCGAGGCCTGACCCAGCAAAATAGTGAAATTGAGCAAGCCGCGACTGCGGTAAATGAAATGACCGCCGCGGTCGATGAAGTTGCGCGCAACGCTGTTTCTACCGCGGAAATATCGCAGCGCACAAATCAGGATGCGATGGCCGGCAAAACCCAGGTGGGCGAAGCGGTTCTGGCAATCGAAGGCATGGTTGAAGAAATAAACGCATCGAGCTCACAAGTTCAAGCGTTGGCTCATCAGACCCAAGAAATCAGCAAAGTGCTTGAAGTTATTCGCTCGATTGCCGACCAGACTAACCTCCTGGCCCTGAATGCGGCCATTGAAGCGGCACGAGCAGGCGAACAAGGTCGTGGGTTTGCGGTCGTGGCTGACGAGGTAAGAGCACTCGCTCATCGCACCCAATCGTCAACGGTTGAAATCGAGGGGATGATTAACACCGCTCAAACAAGCGCGACGTCTGTCGTTGAAACCATGAGCAAGAGCCAGCGCGAGGCGGATAACACACGTCAGCTTGCGCAGGCTGCGGGCGTTGCGTTGCAGTCGATTACCGATGGCGTGGCAGCGATAACCGAGCGTAATCTCGTGATCGCCAGCGCGTCAGAAGAACAGGCGCAAGTGGCTCGTGAGGTCGACCGGAACCTGGTCAACATTCAAAGCTTGTCAGCTCAAACTGCTACAGGAGCCCATCAGACAAGTGCTTCCAGTCACGAACTCTCCAGACTTGCAATTTCCTTCAACCAGTTAGTAGCCAAATTCAAACTTTAAAGTCCGCACTGAGAGTGCGCCTCCACTGGCGCACTTTATCTCTTGTCGCGCAATAGCGGGTTGCGCGGTCAACGGGAATAGCGCCTCTTCGAATACCAAAAAACAGCTCAATCCCGTTGCTAAGCAGCGCGCTTGGACTGTGCTTGCCACTCGGTCACCTCCGTCCATTTTTACCCGCGATTTTGCCTCTCCACGCGTTGTCGTTGTGCACTGCATGTTCGCCCTGGGCTGTACTGGTGTGTCATGACGTGGGGGAATACCCCCATGCACATTGGTCGATTGCGTCCCTTGCCGCTTAGACGGTTACCTATAGCCACGCGAAGACTTCCAGGCGAGCGACCCGCAGCAGGATGCTGCGATGCCTGCTTTCTAACAATGGCCTTTCGAGGCGATAAAAATAGTCTGCAAGGGGAATGGCACTCCATGAAATATCCACTGCGTGCGTTGGTGTTCTGGCCAACGTTTCTTATCCTGCTGGCGGCGGTGATCGCCAGCTACATCGACCTGGGTGCATTCCTTGCGGTCAGCAAACAGCTCAATAACGTGATCCTGAAAAATTTCTCGTGGCTATTCAGTGCCGGTTCGTTTGCCATGGTGGTGTTGACCGTCATCGTCTACCTGTCGCCCTTGGGCAAGGTGCGCATTGGCGGCGAAGACGCGCGGCCGTTGCTGAGCAAGTGGCGCTGGTTCATGGTCGCGCTGTGTACCACCCTGGCTGTGGGGGTGCTGTTCTGGACCACCGCCGAACCGCTCTACCACCTGTACGCACCGCCCCCCAGCCTGGCGATCGAAGCAGGCAGCGGCGCGGCAAAAAGCTTTGCGATGTCGACGATGTTCCTGCACTGGACCATCACCCCCTATGCCATCTACCTGATCCCGTCGCTGGTGTTTGCACTGGTGTTCTACAACCGTCGCAGCCACTTCTCCATTGGCGCCATGCTTGAACCGTTGCTGGGCGTGGCGCGCGTCAGACGCTATGCCGGGCTGATCGACACCCTGGCAATGTTTGCCCTGGTGGCCGGCATGGCGTCGTCCCTGGGCACCGGCGCGCTGACCCTGTCGGGCGGCCTGAGCCAATACATCGGTGGTGAAACCACACCGTTGCGCCTGGCGATCATCATCGCACTCATCGTCATCACCTTTGTGGCCTCGGCCGCCAGCGGCTTGCAGCGCGGCATTGTGCGGCTGTCGTCGTTCAACACCTGGATCATGCTGGCCCTGGGCCTGTTCGTCCTGCTGTGCGGGCCGACCCTGTATATGTTCAGCCTTGGCGTCGAGTCCCTTGGCGTGTACCTCGACACCTTCTTCAGCCGCAGCCTGTTCACCGGCGCTGCCAGTGGCGACACCTGGCCGCAGAGCTGGACGGTGTTCTACTGGTCGGTGTGGTTTGCCTGGGCTCCGGTGAGTGCGCTGTTCCTCGGCAAGATCGGCCGTGGCTACACCGTGCGTGAGTTTATCCATATCAACATGCTGTACCCGGCGCTGTTCACTGCGGTGTGGATCTGCATCTTCTCCGGCGCCAGCCTGTACTTCGATGCGCTGGGCGACGGCAGCCTGAACCGCGTGCTGAACGAGCAGGGCATCGAGCACGTGCTGTACCAGATGTTCCAGCAACTGCCGGCCAGCGGCCTGATGATCGCGTTCCTGTTGTTCGTGGCGTTTATCTCTTTTGTCACCGCGGCCGACTCCAGCACCGACGTGATCGCCAACCTCTGCAGCCAAGGCGTGACCGCCGATTCCGACCTGGACGGCAACCCGGTGTTGAAAATCATCTGGGGCGTGATCATCGGCACGGTGTCGTGGGTGATGGTCGCCTTTGTCGGCATCGACGGCGTGAAGATGCTCTCTAACCTGGGAGGTTTGCCGGGAATGATCCTGGTGCTGCTGGCCAGCACCTCGCTGATCTTCTGGTTAAAAAATCCTGCATTGCTGGACGTGAAAAACCTTCAGCCGAGCTCTGAGACGGATGTGCGAGGCGCGAGCCCCGTGCCGGATTTTGCCCGTTGATCGATTGAACCGCTGCTGGAGTTACTGATGGAAACCGTTACTGAATTTGCCTACGCCGTGCGTGAAATCGAGCACTGCCTTATTCCATTGCAAGACGGCACCCAGTTGGCCGCGCGCATCTGGCTGCCGGAGGTCGCCGGCCCGCAGACCTTTCCGGCGATCCTGGAATACCTCCCGTACCGCAAGCGCGATGGCACCGCCGTGCGCGATGCGCTGACCCACCCGTGGATGGCGGGGCAGGGCTACATCTGCGTGCGGGTGGATATGCGTGGCAATGGCGAATCCCAGGGCTTGATGGCCGACGAATACCTGTTGCAGGAGCAGGACGACGCCCTCGAAGTGATCGACTGGCTGTGCCAACAACCCTGGTGCGATGGCAACGTCGGCATGATGGGCATCTCCTGGGGCGGCTTCAACGGCCTGCAAGTCGCTGCGCGCCAGCCCGAGGCGTTGAAGGCGATCATCACCCTGTGCTCCACCGACGACCGCTATGCCGACGACATCCACTACAAGGGCGGCAACCTGTTGATGGAGAACTTCGGCTGGGCCGCGACCATGCTCAATTTCAGCGCCGCCGTGCCCGACCCGTTGCTGGTCGGCGATGCCTGGAAAACCCTTTGGCACCAACGCCTGGAGGCCATGCCGCTGCTCGCCGAGACCTGGCTGCAACACCAGACCCGCGATGACTACTGGCGCCACGGCTCGGTGTGCGAGGACTATGCCTCGATCAAGGCGGCGGTCTACGCCGTCGGCGGTTGGGGCGATGCCTACCGCAATACCGTGTCGCGCCTGATGCAAAACCTGCCCGGGCCGAAAAAGGCCATGATCGGGCCGTGGATTCACAAATACCCGCATTTCGCCGTGCCCAATCCTGCCATCGGTTTCCTGCAGGAAGCCAAGCGCTGGTGGGACTATTGGCTTAAAGGCATTGAGAACCGGGTGATGGACGACGCGGCCTGCACTTTCTACCTACAGGATATTCTGCCGCCGAAGGGCAGTTACGCCGAACGGCCGGGCGTCTGGGTGCAAACCTCGGGGTGGCCGGACGCTCAGGTGCAATGGACCGATTTCAGCCTCGATGAATATGGCCTGAACCGCGGCTCGCAGCCTTTAGCCGTATCGCGCAGTATCTGCTCGCCGCTGACCACAGGCCTGCACCAGGGCGAGTATTGCGCGATCTGGTTCGGCCCCGATGGTCCGACGGACCAGCGCCGCGACGATGCCCACTCGCTGTGTTTCGACTCGCAACCCCTGACCGAACCCCTCGCGCTGCTGGGCGACGCATGCCTGAGGCTGCGCCTGGCCAGCGACACCGCGTGCGGGCAGTTGGTCGCGCGCCTGAATGCCATTGCGCCGGACGGGCAGGTCACACAGGTCTCTTACGGGGTGCTCAATCTGCGCCTTCGCGAGGACTTTTCCCAGGTGACTCCGGTAGTGCCCGGCGAGCCGATGGACGTGCAACTGCGCCTTGACCACATTGGCGTGCGCCTGCCGGCCGGTTACCGTTTGCGCCTGGCGTTGAGCACCGCCAGTTTCCCGCTGCTGTGGCCCAGCCGCGAGCTGACCACCCTGACCTTGCTGCCGAGTGTGCAACGCCTGCAACTGCCGGTGTTTACCGGCGTAGCGGTGGCCTGCCCATTCCCGGCCCCGCAAGCCGCCACGCCAGCGGCCCTGGAGGTGGTGCGCGCCGCCGCGCCGAAACGCACCTTGAGTGAAGACGTAGGCACTGGCGAAGTGTGCGTAAAGATCGAGGACGACTTGGGCGCGATGCGTTTTACCGACCACGGCCTGTCGGTGGACCAGCGCTGTACCGAACACTATCGCGTCTTGCCCTGGGATCCGCTGTCGGCCCGTGCCGACATCCAGTGGCACTACCAGGTGGGGCGCGACCAGTGGACGGTGGAGGTGGAAAGCAGCCTGAGCGTGCATGCGGACGCGCAATGGTTCTACGTCGAAGCGGAACAGACCGCCTGGGAAAACGGCCAGTTGGAACACCGCAGGCAATGGAGCAAGCGTGTGGCCAGGGTCGCACTGTGAGTGAGCAACTGGCAGGATGCTTGCCCACGTGATCTTTGCGGGCCTGGGGAAATCTTGGCCCGTCTCTGCCATTGGAATCGCTCATGTCGCGCCGAAACGTCGATCTTCCACCGCTCAACTGCCTGCAGACCTTCGAAGCGGCGGCCCGCCATTTGAGCTTCACCCAGGCCGCCCATGAACTGAACCTGACCCAGAGCGCGGTCAGCCGCCAGATCAAGCGCCTGGAAGAAGACCTCGCCCGGCCGTTGTTCTACCGGCTTGCCCTGGGCCTGAGCCTGACACCCGCCGGAGTGCGTTACTTTCGTACCGTCCAGCGTCTGTTGCGCGAGCTGGACCGCGAGTCCGCGGAGTTGCGCCGGCGCGGTGCCGACCGCCAGTTGACGCTGGCCAGTACGCCCACCATCAGCTCCATCTGGCTGGCCAGCCTGCTGCCGGATTTCCAACGCGAACACCCGACCCTGGATATTCGCATCCTGTGCAGCGAAAGCCCCAGCCACCTGGATCTCAGCGAATATGACCTGGGCCTGTTCTACCACCTCGACGAACTGCCCGCGCCCCACGGCCTGGAGCTGTCACCGGTGTTCGACAGCGAGCAGGTCATCACGGTGTGCAGCCCTGCGTATATCGAGCGTCATGGCCCGATTCGTGACCTGCAACACCTGCTGCATGCCCATACGTTGCTGATCGTCGAGGACCATTACCACGACTGGCTGACCTGGGCCGACTGGTTCGCGGATATCGGCGCCCACTACCACACCCCGCGCCACGCACTGCGCACCAACAGTTATCAACTGTTGATGCAGTCGGCAGTCATGGGGCATGGCGTCGCCCTCGGCTGGGCCAGCCTGTTGCAGGGCGAACTGGCCTGCGGGCGCCTGCAAATGGCTTTGCCCCACACCTTGCCCAGCCGTGGACGCCTGCACCTGATGCAGCCCCATCATCGCAACCCGCCCACGGCGGCGCGCAGTTTTACCCAGTGGCTGTTGGCGCGGGCGGCGGCGGTGCAGGCCTAGTCATGGTGTGTTGCGGCTGTGGCGGTAATCGCTGACCGCCTCGTACACCGCCTTGCGCAAGCGGTTGATGCCGCCGATGGGGCGGTGCGCTTCCAGGCCGAACCAGGGGTTGAATGACTGGTTGTCGCACGCCAGGTTCAAGGCCGGTGTATCGAAGTCCTGGGCTGGCAGCTTCACTTTGGCCACGGTTTCATAAGGCGCGTCGCTTTCTTTCCATTCGATGCTGGTGTCTTCGATCGGCATGAACTTTTGCGGATTCTGCCGCTGGACCTGCAACACGAAACACGCCGGCACACGGTCGGTGGACAATTGCTGGCTCAAGGCACTGCGCAGGAAGTTCGGCAGGTCCTGGTTCTGTTTGGGCAGTTGGTATTCCGGGCAGCTCTGCGGGTCGGGCGCGACGCGGAACTTGGCATTGGCCGCGCCAAATTTGTAGGGCGATACCGAAAAGTACGTGGTTTGCGTCGGGCTGGCCGGCGCCGGTGCCAGCGTTGCCAGGGCGATGAACAAGTGGCGGATTTGCCAGCTGCGCGGGTCGACCTTGGGGAAGAACGCCATGACTTTCTTGCCGTCGGCCTGGGCGCCGATGTTCTGCGCGTATTCCGCCACGTCACTGACAAAGAAGTTCGGGTGGCTGAACATCACGAAATCCTGTTCGGCCCGCGCTTGCTGGTCCGCTAGCAACTGTTTGCCAGGTACATCGAGCAGCTTGAGCGCCATGCCCCGGGCATCGCGGATGCTGTCGAACTGCGGGTAGGCGTTGCCATTGGACAGCCTCATCATCGCCTGCCAGGTCTTGCCCGGTTCGGCGAACACGCCCTGGCGCAGTGCCGGGTCGAGGTCGGCCAGTACGCGGACTTCGGCCTTCACGCAGCCATGCGCCTTGGCATGGGCATCGCGCAGGTAGCGTGTGCCTTCGCGGTGTTGGTCGACGATGCGCACCGCGGTCTGGATGATGCCCTGGGTCATCGCCGCCTCCCCTGCGGGGATCTGCTCATCCGGCGACACCGGCCCGTTGTGCTGCCAGGCATACCAGGCAGTGGCCGCGAGCCAGCCGAGCAAGCCCAGGCCCACCAGCCAGAGCAGGGCCTTGCCCAGTAATGCACCCAGGCGCAGCCACAGGCGCGCAAGCAGGGAACGTTGGTTGTATTGCGATCGGATAATCATGGCAATTGTTGCTCCAGCGGGCCGCCCAGTACTTTGAGGTATTCCAGCAGCGCCCAGCGCTCCTGCGGCAGCAAGCCGCGGCCGATGACGCCATCGCCACGCTTGCCAGCGCGGAATTCGTGGCCGCTGTTGTGGTTGCCGGTGATACGGGTATCGAACAGGAAGGCGTTCTTGAACGCGCCGGTCTCAAAGCCCAGGTGACGCGGGTCGTAGTTGAAGGTGCCTTTATAGAAGGTGCTGCTGCGCTCGTCCTGAGGCGAGAGCAATTGGTAGATCGTCGGCACCGAGCCGTTATGCAGGAACGGCGGGGTGGCCCATACGCCAGCCAGTGGCCGCGCCTTGTAGGCGCGCAGTTCGCGCACGCCGATGGGCAGGCCGTAGCCATCCAGCCGCGGGCGCTCGGCGGGGGTGACGCCGACGGCTCGGTAGGCGTGGTCTTCGACGAAGGCGGTGACGTAGGCCAGGCCCTTGGCCACCGACATTTTTTTCAGGTCCAGGGGCTCGGTCGGTGTCGGGTGCAATTGGACGTTGAGCTTGGCCAGTTGCGCCGGATCCCATTGCAGGGCGCTGAGGTCATAGCGCTGATCGGCAATGTTGTTGGCGGTGCCGGGGTCGGTGCCGATGTAGTCCACTGGCAGCATCTTCAGGTGCTGTACCGGGCGGCCATTTTCTTCACTGACGGCAGGTACATGGCAGCCGGCGCAGTTTTCGGCGAACAGTGCACGACCCTGGGCCGCAAGAGGCTTGTCGATGGCGCCGAACAGGTCTTCGGGCCAGGTGGGCGGTTTGAGGCGCTGCAGGGTTTCTTCGATCAGGTTGAGGTCGCGCACGCGGACGCTGGAAGGGTAGCGGGCATCGCCCTGTAGCGGTTGGCCGGCGCTGTCGAAGAAGTCCAGGGTGGCGCCCACGCCAAGGGCTTCACCGATATTGCGTGCCATTGGCTGCTGGGCCGAGCCATTCCATTGCACCCAGTCGAAGGTCCAGATGTCCCACAGTTGCGGGTAGTCCACTGGTGCATTGGCGACGCGGTAGTTGTCCGGGGAAATGGCATCGCCAAAGCTGGCGTTGGCGATGCGGCCGAAGGCATCGGTGCGGCCCGGGCCTTCTTCGGTGGGGTAGAGGCCGCGGTGGGTGTCGTTCCAGGCGACTTTGAGGAACGTGTTCAGTGACCGCTTGAAGTTCTGGCGCAGTTGGCTGTGCTCGGCATCGTAGCGATCACCCAGTACCTGGCGGGCGAAGCGCTCGAACTTCCACGGGTTGTAATAGGTGGCGGCGAGGCTGGCGACCAGGGCCTGGCCGAAACTGCCGCCGCGCAAGGTCGGCACGCTGGACGGCAGGACATGCTGGGCCGAACCGCCGTCGATGCGCAGGGCCTGGCCCTTGAAGTGCAACTCGCCGGTGTGGCAGGCGGCGCAGGTGATATCCAGGTATTCAACGTTGCTGCCAGGGTTTTTGTGCCGGGCGAAACCCACGGGCAGGTTGCCGGGGTTTTGCGCGGTGGGCACTTGTTTGGGGTCCACCAGGAAGCCGAAGCGCGCCAGGTAGTCGGGTGTGGCAAAACGTCGCTCGGAGAACGGCAATTCCAGGGCGGTGAACCAGTCGTAATGCAGGCCTTTTACCTGGGTGCCCTGGGGCGTGAAGTAATAGGTCTGGCGGTCGGCGGCGCTCCATTGATCCTGGTAGTGCACCTGTTCCACGGGTACATAGTCTGGCAGCCTGGGGCGCACGGTGTAATAGATCACCACGGCCAGGATCAGGCCCAGCAGGCTCAATATCAGCAGTAAAGCACGGGAAAAAAAGCGCAAGATAGCTATCCTTGTCTCAGTCTTGTCGAGTGGTCGTGTTGTTATGCCACTACCCTACAAGTGCGGCAAGTGGCCATGAGCCTGATGAGAGGCGGTCCCCCGATCCGTCGCGGGTCTCCATCATGAATGAAAATGCTTTTAAACACGTGAACTTATCAGAAGTTTCCTGCTCACATGCCGGTAGCCATTGGTCGTGGCCGCCTGATAAGCTCGCGACTTTATTCGAATGCCCTTTTGGCGCATGAACAAGGAAATAGCATGAAACAGCATCGGTTGGCGGCGGCGGTGGCCCTGGTTAGCCTGGTACTTGCGGGTTGTGATTCGCAGACCAGCGTAGAGCTGAAAACCCCGGCGCAAAAAGCTTCCTACGGCATTGGCCTGAACATGGGCAAAAGCCTTGCCCAGGAAGGTATGGACGATCTGGACTCCAAGGCAGTAGCCCAGGGCATCGAAGATGCCGTCGGCAAGAAAGAGCAGAAGCTCAAAGACGACGAACTGGTTGAAGCGTTTGCCGCACTGCAAAAACGTGCTGAAGAACGCATGGCCAAGATGAGCGAAGAGTCGGCGGCCGCCGGCAAGAAATTCCTCGAAGACAATGCCAAGAAAGACGGCGTCGTCACCACCGCTTCCGGTCTGCAGTACAAGATCATCAAGAAGGCCGACGGCGCACAGCCCAAGCCGACTGACGTGGTGACTGTTCACTACACCGGCAAGCTCACCAACGGCACCACCTTCGACAGCTCCGTGGATCGCGGCAGCCCGATTGACCTGCCGGTCAGCGGCGTGATCCCGGGTTGGGTCGAAGGCCTGCAACTGATGCATGTCGGCGAGAAGGTCGAGTTGTACATCCCGTCCGACCTGGCCTACGGCGCCCAGAGCCCGAGCCCGGCGATCCCCGCCAACTCCGTGCTGGTATTCGACCTGGAGCTGCTGGGCATCAAGGACCCAGCCAAGGCTGAAGCCCCAGCTGCACCCGCCGCCAAGAAGTAATCAGCGGCTCCATACACAGCGCCCCGTCTTGACGGGGCGTTGTTGTTTCTGAAGTTTTTTTCAGTTGTCGCCCTGCCTGCATACATCCAAACGAACGCCTGCAACCTGCAACAGTCTGATATAAGACTCGAGTGCGGCTAGCCGCCTGCACGCGCCAAGTCAATGAATTCTTGGGTTTTTTTGATGTGGGCAAAAAACGCCCGATCTGACTGAACGCCTTGTAAACCGTGGCTTTCAGCCGAGAAAACAGGCTCTGTTCACAAGGTTATCCACAATTTGTGTGGATAACATTTTGTGTTGCCTGGAACTGGAGTGACGAATGAAACCACCCTTCAATTTCACCCGCTTCCTGCCCATCGCCGCACGCTTGCTGGGCCGTGGGCGTTTGCCGACCTTGCTGTTCGCCGTGGCCGCCAAGGGCTCAAGCCAGGGCAACCGCCTGGGCAAGCTCAAGGATGATCTCAAACTGCTTCAATCCCTGTGCCTGGCCTATTGGCGCGGCGAGTACCGGGCCATCAGCCCCAAGGCGCTGATCTCGGTGGTGGCGGCGCTGATGTACTTCCTGAGCCCGATCGATGCGATCCCGGACTTTATCCCGATGTTCGGCATGCTCGATGACATCGCCGTATTGGCGTGGGTCATGAAGACCCTGGAGGGCGAGCTGAGCGCCTTTCGCGCCTGGCGTGAGGCGCAGCGTCCGGAAAAGCTCGCGGTGGTTGAGCGCCTGCCGGCGACGCCTGCGTTGCTGGCCAAGGAAAACCCGCAAAAAAACTGACGATGTGCTTATCCCCCTACAACCTTTGTGGCTGTTAGGATTACACTCCTCAGCAAGTGCTTAAGGAAAGTGCTTACTTGGTAAGTGTTGTTATCCTACGGGGCAGTCATGGATATTCAGATAATTTCACGGAATGGCGAGCCCGAATATGCGGTATTGCCATGGGATCAGTACCAGGCGCTGCTAAAAGCTGCCGGTCAGCCACCGCTTACACCACCTCTGCCTTCTGCCGCCCAAGCCGCTCCCGTCCAGGATCTGCGCGCGCTTGCGGACCTGCGCGGCTTGCGTGAAACCAAGGGCCTGGCTATCGAGACCCTGGCTCGTACGGTGGGTATCAGCCCGTCGTATCTTGGACTGATCGAAAGTGGTGAACGCCAGCCGGATGCCGCGATCCGTCGCAGCCTGGCCTGGGAATTGGGCGTTGCAGGTTGGAGGGATGAATCTTGAGCCTACGTATCAGCCGTCAACACTGGGATGGGTTACTCAACGAACTGGACCAGGCGCGTCGTCAACGCCATCTGCTCACCTATCGCGCGCTGCTCGAGCGCCTGCAGTTTCCCACGCCGGCCATGCAAACCCTGGCCGCCGCCCTGGAACACCTGGCGGCGCTGGACGCTAAGGCCGAGCAGCCGTTGCGCAGCTCCCTGGTGATCAGCCAGGGTGCCAGTCGCCTGCCGCGTACCGGTTTCTTTGAATGCGTGGAGCGCCTGGGGCGTTTCAGCGGCCCATCCGACGGTGTGGCTGCCGCTTCCTGGCACGCTTCGGAAGTGGTGCGGGTGTTCGAGTACGAATACCCGGAGTCCGCCGAGGCCTAGAGTGCCTGGGGCAAGCTGTCCATGCTGTCGATCACATGGATGCTGTAACCGGCCATATCCTTGGCATGGTGCTTGGCCTGCGAGGCCAATTCCGCCAACTGGCTGGCATCGAGTTGTCCACAGGCCTGTGGATACAAATGCACCACGCCAATCGACAGTGACAATAACGCGAACTCCTGGCGTACGCCCTGGCGGTTGAGCGCCACGAAGCAGCCCGCATCGAGGTGTTCGGCGCGGTAGAAACGCCGACATTGGGTGTGGAAATCGTCCAGCAGTTGATTGAGCCGCTTGCGCCACTCCTGCGGCCCCAGCACCAGCAAAAAGTCATCGCCACCTATATGCCCGACAAAGTCGCGGCTGGGGTCTACCCGGTCGTTCAGGCACTGCGCCAGGCACAGCAGCACCTCGTCTCCGCGCCCGTAGCCGTAGATATCGTTGAACGGCTTGAAGCTGTCGATATCCACATAGCAGATCACCGACTCCCGTTGTTGTTGCAGCAACCGCGTGAGGCATTGCTGGATCGGGACGTTGCCGGGCAGCAGGGTCAGTGGGTTGGCGTAGCGCGCCTGCTGGATCTTGAGCTCGGTGATCAGCTTGAGGACATCGATCACTCGACCCAGGCCCAGGTAGTCGCCATTGAGCGTGATGATGAAGTCTTCTTCGATGCGTTGCCGCGCGCGGCTGGTCAACAGGCGGCTGACCTGTTGCAACGATTGGCTCAACTCCACCGCAAGGAAGTCGGTGCTCATCAAGCGGCTGATGGGCTTGCGCGCAAACAGGTCGGTGGCGAAGGGCTTGAGCAGTGCATCGGACAGCGAATGCCGATGGACGATGCCCACTGGGTGGCCGCACCCGTCGAGTACGGCGAGGGAATTGAGGTTGGCCTGGCGGCGGAACGCCTCCAGCACCTGTGCGGTGGCGGTATCCTGGTAAACCGCCGGTTGCTCGTTGAGCAGGGCGCTGAGGTCGCTGCCTTCGTCGTTGAGCGCCACGCTGGTCTGGTCGGGCTTGGGCAGCATCAGGCGTGCTTCCTGTGGTGGATGTTCCTGCGGACGACAAAGCAGGTAGCCCTGGACCAGGTCGACACCCATTTCCGTCAATACCGCCAGCTCTTCGGGTAATTCGATGCCTTCGGCGATAACCTGGGCACGCGAGGCCTTGGCGATTTGCAGGATAGAGCCGACAAACTCGCGCTTGAGTGCATCCTGATGGATACCGTCGATAAAGTGTCGATCGATCTTCACGTAATCCGGACGCAGTTCCGACCACAAACGCAGGCTGGAATAGCCAGCGCCCAAGTCATCCAGCGCAATCGAAAAACCCATGCTGCGATAATGATGCAGAGCGGTTTGCAGCAGGTCGAAATCATCGGTGGGGGTTTGCTCGGTGAGTTCGATCACCACTTGGCTCGGCGGGATGCCGATGTCGCGCAGCAGTTGCAGGGTGCGCCCCGGTTGGTGCGCGGTTTCCATCAAAGATTCCGGGGAGATATTCAGAAACAGCTTGCCTGGAAGCTTTTGTTCGTTGAAACGTCGACATGCGCTTTCGCGGCAGGCCATTTCCAGTTCGCTGAGGCGCCCGGCATGGCGAGCTACCGCGAACAGTGAGATGGGAGAGTGCAGCGGGCTGTTGGACGGCCCACGGCTGAGGGCTTCGTAACCGAGGATGCGCCGTTCGGACAGGCTGATGATCGGCTGGAACAGGCTGTGCAAACTGCCTTGAGCCAAGATAGAGCCCAATGCATTCAGCTGTTCGGTCATGGTCATGGCGATCTCGATCGAAAAAAAGGACCGCAGGCGGTTAGCCAGCGGTCCTTCATTTCACGACAGAATAATGTCTATATGATGACACTCCGGGGAGAGTTCACATTAAATTGCCATCATTTATTGCTTCGCCACCTGTTTAGTGACTTTCAGGTAGTCCAGCAGGATCCGGCCTGTCTCGGCCAGGTAGGCATCGTCTTCTGGCTTGGTTTTATCCGCCTCGGTCGGCAATGCATCTTCGTCTTCTTTCTTCAGTTCCTTGAGTGGGTCTTCACCCTTGGCCTTGCGGCGGATGTTCTCCAGCACCAGTTGCTTGTTTTCGATCTCGCTGTGCTGCGCACGACGGTCCACCTCGTTGAGACTGACGGTTTTTTCTTCCATCAGCTTCTTGGCCAGGGCCAGCTTGTCGCGGATAAACACGAACTCGGCATCCTTGGCGGAGCGGGTGTCGTGGTCAGCCTTCAACTGCGCCAGGAATGGCTTGAACGGATCCGATGCAGGCTTGATCGCAGGGCGAATGGTGTCCCAAGGCATGGCTTCCGGCAGGGCGCTTTCGCCGATTTCCTTGGTGTCGATGATCGACGGGAAATCGATGTCCGGCAGTACGCCCTGATGCTGGGTGCTCTGCCCGGAAACCCGGTAGAACTTGGCCAGAGTCAGCTTCAATTCGCCGTGGTTGAGCGGCTGGATGGTCTGCACGGTGCCTTTGCCGAAGGTCTGGCCACCGATGATCAACGCACGGTGATAATCCTGCATGGCACCGGCGAAAATCTCCGAGGCCGAGGCCGACAGGCGGTTGACCAGCAACGCCATCGGCCCTTTGTAGAAGGCGCCGGGGTTCTCGTCTTCGAGCACGTCGACACGGCCGTCAGCGTTGCGTACCAACACGGTCGGGCCCTTGTCGATAAACAGGCTGGTCAGCTCGGTGGCTTCCTGCAGGGAACCGCCGCCGTTGTTGCGCAGGTCGATGACCACGCCGTCGACTTTTTCCTTCTGCAGCTCAGTGAGGATTTTCTTCACGTCGCGGGTGGTGGACTTGTAGTCCGGGTCGCCGGCACGGAAGGCCTTGAAGTCCAGGTAGAAGGCCGGGATTTCGATCACGCCCAGCTTGTAGTCCTTGCCATCCTGCTTGAGGTTGAGGACTTTCTTCTGCACGGCCTGGTCTTCGAGCTTCACCGCTTCACGGGTGATGGACACGATCTTGCTGGTCTGGTCGTTCGGCGCGTTGGTGTGCGGAATCACTTCCAGGCGTACCACGCTGCCTTTCGGCCCACGGATCAGCTTGACCACTTCGTCCAGGCGCCAGCCGACCACATCGACCATCTCTTTGTCGGCCTGGGCTACGCCGATGATCTTGTCGGCCGGGGCCACCTGCTTGGTCTTGTCGGCCGGACCTGCCGGCACCAGGCGCACGATCTTGACCTGGTCATTGTCGCTTTGCAGGACGGCACCGATGCCTTCCAGCGACAGACTCATGTTGATATCGAAATTTTCCGCGTTATCTGGCGACAGATAATTGGTATGCGGGTCGTAGGACATCGCGAAGGTGTTGATGTACGCCTGGAAGATATCTTCGGCACGGGTCTGGTCCAGACGCGCCAGCTGATTCTTGTAGCGCTTGGTCAGCAATTCCTGGATGGCCTTGGGGTCTTTGCCGGCGATCTTCAGGCGCAGCACTTCGTCCTTGACGCGTTTGCGCCACAGGTCGTCGAGGGCGGCGGTGCTGGTCAGCCAAGGGGCGTCCTTGCGGTCCACCAGAAGGGTTTCCTTCTGGGTGAAGTCGAGCTTGTCGACACCTTTGTCCAGCTCGGCCAAGGCGAAGTCCAGACGGGCTTTGACGCGGTCCAGGTAGCGCTTGTAGATGGTGAAGCCGGGCTGCAGGTCGCCGCTCTTGAGGAAGTCGTCGAACTGGGTCTTCCACTTGTCGAACTCAGCGATATCGCTGGCCAGGAAGTAGCTGCGCGACGGATCCAGCAGCTTGAGGTAGCTGTCGTAGATGATCACCGAGCGTGCGTCGTCCAGCGGCGGCTTGCTGTAGTGATGGCGCTTGAGCAATTCGACGACGTTGAGGCTGGCAATCACCTCGTCGCGGTCCGGCTGAAGGTTGTCCCAGCTGTTGGCTGCGAACGTATTGGCCGACATCGACGCGCAGCCGAGACCAATGAAAAGAGCGAGGGCGGTGCTGGGGAACAGATGCTTCATGCTGATTCGACGCGGGGGCAATTGATAACGCATATTAGGCCGTCTTTGAAGTTGCCGGTTCCATAGGGGCCGGTCGCATAATGCAAAAAGCCCGGCGCTACTGCTACGGGCTCAGTCCAGACTCACTATGGAGGCACTGTGAAAGCATTGCAAGGCGTGGAAGGTCATGTGGAGTGGTTGGAAGAACCAAGTCCTACATGTGATGTAGGCCAAGTTCGCATTCGTGTGGCGGCTGCGGGCCTCAATCGCGCGGATTTATTGCAGCGGGCGGGGCTCTATCCGCCGCCGCCGGGTGCCAGCGCTGTGCTGGGCCTGGAGTGTTCCGGGGTGATCAGTGAAGTGGGCGCGGGCTCGTCCTGGCAAGTGGGGGATCGCGTGTGCGCCTTGCTGGCCGGTGGTGGCATGGCTGAAGAAGTGGTGGTGGATGCGCGTCATGTGTTGCCGGTACCGGAAGGTCTGTCGCTGGCTGAAGCGGCGGCCTTGCCTGAGGTATACAGCACGGCCTGGCTGAATGTGTTCCAGTTGGCGCGGCTCAAGCCCGGTGAGAAAGTCTTGTTGCATGCTGGCGCCAGTGGCGTGGGCTCGGCCGCGATCCAGCTGTGCAAGGCGTTTGGCAGCCCTTGCTGGGTCAGTGTCGGATCGGCGCAACGCCTGGCGTACTGTGAAGACCTGGGCGCTCAGGGCGGCGTGGTCCGTACCGACGGTATCGAAGGGCTGCGCGATTTCGGGCCGTTCGACGTGATCCTCGACCCGGTTGGCGGCAACTACGCCGCGCTGGACCTTAAATTGCTCGCCCTGGACGGTCGCTGGGTGTTGATCGGTTTGATGGGCGGCCGCGAGGCCCAGCTGGACCTGGCGCAGGTGCTGGGCAAGCGTATTCAGTTGCTGGGCTCGACCCTGCGCAGCCGTGACGATCAGTTCAAGGCGGACCTGTTCAGTGATCTGAGCCAGCATGTGTGGCCGTTGTTTGCCGAAGGACGCCTGAGCCCGCAACTGGCCAGGACCTTCCCGATCAAGGATGCCGAGGTGGCGTTTGCCGAGCTGGCGAGCAATCAGATTGCCGGGAAGCTGGTGTTGGTGATTGACGAAAGCCTGGTCTGATCCCGGATTGGAATGCAGTCAAAGTGGGAGCTGGCTTGCCGGTAATAGCAGTATGACAGTGAAGAATTCTTCATCTGATACACCGCTATCGCCGGCAAGCCAGCTTCCACATGTTGATCTCTGTTGAATCAGATCCAGTGGTGGATCGGCCAGTTGGCCTTCTCGGCATGTTCGCGTAATACCGGGTCAGGGTTCACCACCTGCGGGTGATCCACCTTCAACAGCAACGGTAAGTCGTTGCGCGAATCCGAATAGAAGTACGCGTCGTCCAATGTCTCACTTTCTTGTTCCAGCCATTCCAGCAAACGCGTGATCTTGCCTTCACGATAGGTGAGCACACCGACTGTCTTGCCGCTGTAAACGCCATGCCCCACGTCCAGTTCGATCCCCAACACTTCATCTATACCGATGCGCGCGGCAATCGGTTTCACCAGATGAGTGCCCGAGGCGGAGATCACCAGGATCCGGTCGCCGTTTGCACGGTGGCGAGCGATGGTCTTGGTCGCGTCGCTGTAGATCAGCGGCTCAATCATGTCTTCCACCCAGGGCTCCACCAGATGCTCAATCTCGGCCGGCGTACGGCCGATCATCGGCTCCAGGCTGAAGTCCATGTAGTCTTCCATGGCCAGTTTGCCCAGGCTGTAGGCGTCCATCAGTTCAGTGTTGCGACGCATGAACGACTCCGGCTCGACCCAGCCCAGGCGGCCCATCTGCTCGCTCCACAGGGTGGCGCAGTCGCCGTGGATCAACGTGTCGTCCAGATCAAAAATTACCAATGCCATCCGTCATGCTCTCTCAAAAAACCTTGCATCAGGCTACTTCACACAGGGCACTGGGGTCGATGGAAAGTGCCAGGCGCTGGCCGTCCGGGTGCAGGTCGTCCGCCGAGCGGTTGAGCACATCCACCACCAATTCCACGCCCCGGGCTTCGATGCGGTAGCGAATCACGTTGCCCAATAAACTATGGCTGCGCACCAGTGCGTCCAGCTCGCCGCTGCGGCTCAGTTCGATGGCTTCCGGGCGAATGGCGATGCGCCCGCTGATCGGGCGTTGCAGCAACTGGCTGGCCTTGTCGGCATCCAGCAGGTTGTAGTTGCCGATAAAACCGGCGGCGAATACGTCCACCGGTGCGGTGTAGAGGGTTTCGGCATCGCCGCTTTGCACGATCTTGCCCTGGTTCATCAGGAAGATGCGGTCGGACATGGTCAGGGCCTCTTCCTGATCATGGGTCACAAAAATCGTGGTCAGCCCCAGTTCGCGCTGGATCTGGCGGATCTGCTCGCGCAAGTGCTTGCGAATTCGCGCATCCAGCGCCGACAGCGGCTCATCCAGCAGCAACAGGCGTGGGCGGGTGACCAGGGAGCGGGCGAGGGCCACGCGCTGGCACTGGCCGCCGGACATCTGGTGCGGGTAGCGGCCGGCGAGGTCCTTGAGTTCTACCAGTTGCAGTACTTCCTGCACGCGCGCGTGGCTGTCGTCGGCGTTGACCTTCTGCATGCGCAGGCCGAAGGCGACGTTCTGTTCCACGGTCATGTTGGGAAACAACGCATAGCTCTGGAACACCATGCCGATGTGTCGCTTTTGCGGGCTCAGCGGCACGATGTCCTGGCCGTCCAGCAGGATCTTGCCGCTGTCCACCGAGGTCAGCCCGGCGATGCAGCGCAGCAGGGTGGATTTGCCACAACCGGACGGGCCGAGCAGGGTGACGAACTCGCCCTTGGCGATCTCGCAGTTGATATCACTGAAGACCGGGGTGCCGGCGTAGCCTTTTTGCAGGTGTTGGACGCTGACGAAGCTCATTGGCTTTTGTCCTTGTTCAAGATATTGGCGGCCCAGGTCAGCACCAGCACAAAGAAGAAATAGGAGATGACCACGGCACTGGTGAAGTGGCCGCTGCTGTTGCGCATATTGTTGAGGTACACCTGCAGGGTTTCGTAGCGGGTGCCCACCAGAATGTTGGCGAACACGAACTCGCCGAACAGGAACGAGAACGACAGCAGCAGCGCCACCATCAGGCCTTTGCGCAGGTTGGGCAGCACGACGAAGATCGCCGCCTGCCAGGTGCTGGCGCCGAGCAGTTGCGAGGCGTCCATCAGGTCACGCAGGTTGATGGCCTGCAGGTTGTTGGTGATCGCCCGGTACATGAACGGCAGCGCCACGGTGAAGTAGCAGCCGATCAGGATCCACGGCGTGCCCACCATTGCAAAGGGCCCGGAGCCATACAGTTGCAACAGCCCCACCGACGACACCACCGGCGGCACCGCGAAGGGCAGCAGGATCAGGATGTTCATCAGCGCGTCGAGCCTGGGGAAGTGGTAATGCACCACGAACAGCAGCGGCAGGATCAGCACCACCGACAGGATCAGCGCGCCCACGCACACCAGCAACGATTGACCAAAGGCCATCAGGAAGCGTGGGTCGCTCCACAGTTGCACATACCATTTCACGGTGAAGCCGGCGGGCAGGATGGTCGCCGACCAACTGCTGGCAATCGAGTAGACAAAGGTGCCCACCAGCGGCAACACCAGAATCGCAAACAACAGGTACACCACCACCCGGTGGTACAGGGAGGCCGGACCGGCTTCAGCGCGAGACATGGTAGCTCCTCTTGAGCAGCAGTTGATGGACCACCGTGACCAGGGTCATCAGCGCCACCAGCACCACGGCCAGGGCGCTGGCCATGTTGGGGTCGAGCGATACATCACCGGACACCAGCCCCGCGATACGGATCGGCAGCACGTTGAAGTTGCCGGTGGTCAGCGCATACACCGTGGCGTAGGCGCCCAGGGCGTTGGCCAGCAGGATCACAAAGGTGCCGAGCAGCGCGGGCGTGAGCACCGGCAGGCCGATGTGCCGCCAGAACTGCCAGCCATTGGCGCCGAGCAGGGAGGCCGACTCTCGCCAGTCTTCGCGCAGCGCATCGAAGGCCGGGTACAGCAACAGCACGCCGAGGGGGATCTGGAAGTAGGTGTAGAGGATGATCAGCCCGGTCTTGGAGTACAGGTTGAAGTCCTGAATGATCCCCGCCTGCTTGAGCATGATGGTGATGCTGCCGTTGAACCCCAGCAGGATGATGAACGCGAAGGCCAGGGGCACGCCGGCGAAGTTGCTGGTCATGTTGGCGAAGGCGGTGACGAAGTTGCGCAACGGGGAGTCCACCCGCCGCAGCGAGTAGCTGCCCAGCGTGGCGATGACGATCCCGAAGATACTGGAGTAGAAGCTGATTTCCAGGCTGAACTGGATCGCCTGCAGGTAGAACTTCGAGCTGAAGATGCGCGTGAAATTGTCCAGGCCCCAGCCTGTTTCTTCGGTTTGCAGGCTGTTGATCAGCACCCATACCAATGGGGCGATCTCGAACACGATAAAGAACAGGGTGAAGGGCAGCAGGCACAGCAGCGCCAGCCATTTGCCGCGAGTCATGGCATTCACTTGAGCAGCTCCCGGCATACAGGTTTGTCGTGGGGGATGCCGAGTAGTTCGCAGACGGTGCCGCACAGATCGGTTTGTTTCGGCGCGGCACTGGCATCCAGGCTGAAGGCATCGCCGAGGACAAACAGCGGTACTTCCCGCTCTTGCGGCAACAGGCCGTTGTGGGAGCGGTCATCGTTCATGCCGTGGTCGGCGGTCACCAGCACCTGGTAGCCGGCATCGAGCCAGCCTTGCAGATAGTCGGCCAGGATGATGTCGGCCGAGCGTGCGCTGTTGCGGTATTGCGCGGTGTCGAGGCCGTGCTTGTGGCCGGCGTCGTCGATGTTCATCGGGTGCACCACCAGGATGTCCGGCGCGTGCTTGAGCCGCAGGCTCTCGGCGTCGGCGAACAGGTGGGAATCCGGATAGTGGTCATTCCAGTAGAAATGCCCGTGCTGGATCGCCAGCGCCTTGTCGTCGGTATGACGATCGCGGGCGGCGAGAAAGGGCGTGCGGTTATACAACTCGCTGACCCAGTGATAAGCCGCCGCCGCCGTGGTAAGGCCGGCGTCGGTGGCGTAATGGAAAATGCTGCGCTGGTTGGACAGGCGCGAGACCTGGTTGTGCACGATGCCGCTCTGGATCGGTGGTACGCCGGTCAGGATGCACTCATACAGCGGACGGGACAGGGCAGGCAGTTCACATTCCAGTTTGTAGAGGGCTGCGCGTCCTGCGCCGACATAGGCCTGCAAGTGCCCCATGGCGTGTCTGGCAACCTCGAAGTTCAGGCCGTCGAGCACGACAAGGATGACTGGGTGCTTCATGGGGGGCGACGCTCCGCAACGATTGACGTGGCTCAATTCCTCAGGAGGAATGGGGTCAAAAATGTGGGAGCGGGCTTGCTCGCGAATGCGCTGTGTCAGGCGGTAAATCCCTTGACTGAACGTACGCATTCGCGAGCAAGCCCGCTCCCACATTGGATCTCCACTGGAGCTCCAATGTGGGATAAACCCTTACTTCATCTCTACGATGACCTGCTCGTTCCACAGCTGAGGCAGCTTCTTGGAGGTGGCTTCCCAGGCATCGGCATCCTTGATCGGCTGCGGGTTGGCCTTGGTGTACTGCTCGCCCGGGATCAGGTTCTTGGCGATATCGGCCGGCAGTTTCAGGTCGGTTTCAGCGCGGATCGGACGCGCATTGCCACGAGCCAGGTTGAGTTGGCCGGCATCGCTGAAGATGTATTCGCGGGTCAGCTTGGCGGCGTTCGGGTGCTTGGCGTATTTGTTGATGATGGTGGTGTAGCCGGATTTCACCGAGCCGTCCGAAGGGATCAGCACCACATAGTCATCCGGGTTGGCCATCTTGGCCTTGTAGCTCAGGCCGTTGAAGTCCCAGACGATGCCCACTTCGATTTCGCCTTTTTCCATGGTAGCGATGGTCGGGTTGGACAGGCCGAGGCGACCTTGCTGGGCGATCTTGGTGAAGAATTGCAGGCCGGGTGCGATGTTCTTCTCATCGCCTTTATTGGCGATGGCGGCGGCCAGTACGGCGTTGGACGCCTGGGCCGCGGTGCTCACATCACCCACCGACACCTTGTACTTGCCGGTTTGCAGGTCAGCCCAACTGGTGGGCACTGCAGAGCCGTGCAGCAGCTTCTTGTTGACGATAAACGCGATGGTGCCGGTGTAGGCCAGGGCCCAGTGACCGTCTTTGTCTTTCGCCCAATCCGGCACCTTAGCCCAGGTGGACGGTTTGTAAGGCTCAGTAACGCCCTGTTTCACCGCGATCGGGCCAAAGGCTGCGCCCACGTCGCCGATGTCGGCGCTGGCGTTGTCTTTTTCAGCCTTGAACTTGGCGATTTCCTGGGCCGAGCTCATGTCGGTGTCCATGTGCTTGAGACCATAGGTCTTGGCCAGGTCATCCCAGGTACCTTTCCAGTTGGCCCAGTCGTCGGGCATGCCAACGCTGTTGATGGCCCCTTCTTTTTTCGCGTTGGCTTCCAGATTTTTCAAATCGGTATCAGCAGCCATGGCGGCGGTGCACATGGCAATGGTCGAGCCTAACAGTGATGCCAGGAAAAGCTGTTTCATCCGAAGCTCCTTTGGGCGTTTTCAACGCGGCGTTGTTATGAACGATTGCGGTGGTGTTGGTCTAGGTCAGCAATACCTGAGCCAATTTAGGCCGGCTGGATGACAGTTTCATGTCGATGTCGTTTTTAAATCGCCAATGTGGGTCGGCGTCGGGTAAGCGTAGACCATGCCAAAGTGCCCGCAACGCCTGGACTTGGCCGGTGTATTGCAAGACAAGGGGGAGGCACTCGACACGGACTGTCATCTGTCGGTCATCTGCAATGCCTAGGCTGGCGTGCAACAGTAGACGCTCATTAACCCAGTGCTTTTTGCACCTGAACGGTGCTGGTCTAGTCCAGATAGGTAACGTTGATGCGTGATGAGGCAATTAAGGCGGTGACATCCATCGGCCTGGCGCTGCAAGAGCAGATCGACCACGGCTTGTTGCCGCCCGCAAGCAAACTGCCCGCCGAGCGCAAGCTCAGCGAGTTGTTTGGTACCACTCGAATCACCGTGCGTGAAGCGCTGTTACAACTGGAGGCCCAAGGGCAGATCTATCGCGAGGAGCGCCGTGGCTGGTTTGTCTCGCCGCCGCGACTGGCCTACAACCTGATGCAACGCAGCCACTTTCACGCGATGGTCAATGACCAGGGGCGTGTGGCCTCCACCGAAGTGATTTCTGCGCGGTTGCAACCCGCATCGGCGGCGGTGTGCGCGTGGCTGCAACTGCCGGCGCTGTCCAGTGTGATCCAGATCTGCCGGGGCCGCCGGATAGATGGGCGTTTGGTGCTGTACGTGGAGCACTATCTGAACCCGCAGTATTTTCCGGGGATTCTTGAGTGCGACCTGAATCAGTCGATGACCGAGTTGTACGCCCGCAAGTACGACCTGCATTACGGGCGTGTACGTTTCGAGATCGTGCCGACGTCACTGCCGGTGGAAGCCGCCGCCGCGTTGCGCGTGTCGGTAGGCAGCCCGGGCCTGCGCATCGCTCGGGTCAATTATGATCAGCACCAGCGCTTGATCGACTGCGACCTTGAGTTCTGGCGGCATGATGCGATTCATGTGGGCGTGGATGTCATGGGGTCAACGCCTTGATCACTTGATCCACATTGGTTTCCAGCTCCGATACCGGGTCGGCGCCGTCGACACTCAGTACCAGCAATATTGAGCCGCCTGCGGTTACAGCAGCTTTCACCGCCTCACTTGGCTGGCGATGGTGCAGCACCACCGCAACGTCGTTGCCCTTCAACGCGGCGCTGAGTTTTTGCAGTGTCTCAGGCGTCCAATCGGCATCCGGCCGTGCATCGGTGCTGACCAGTTCCAGGTTCAAGCTGCTGATCAGATAGGCGAAGTGATCGCTCAAGCTGACCACACTCAGGTTGTCCGCCTGGGCCAGCCGCGCTTCGCTGTCGGCGGTGAGCTTGAGCAGGCGTTGCTTGAGCGCCGCGAGGTTGGCGTCGATTTTCGCTTTGGCGCCTGGCGCAAGGCGGCTCAGGTCGGCGGCCAGTACATCGGTCATGCGCCCCAGGTTGTTGCTCGATTGCCATGGCTGGCTGTTCAAACCGTCGGCGACGCCCGGTTGCACGGCGATGCCCGGCAAGCCTCCATCCACCGGGCGTGCGGCATCGACTTCGACGATACGGATATTGCTACGCCGTGCCACCGGGTACAGCGGGTCATCCGCCCACAGCGAGCGCAGGCCGATGGCGGCGTCGGCGTCCTGGGCCAGCGCGCTGAGTGCCGGGGCGCCACGGCCGGTGAAGTACGACACTTGGCGTGAGCCCGGCAGATTGGCCGGTGCCGCGCGCTCCAGTTGCACGTCGCTGCCCTTGAGCAGCATCTCGGCCAGGCCATAAGTGATCGGCAGCGAAGCCAGCACTTTGACTGGTTTGGCGGCGTGAGCAGGCGGTTTGGCTGACTCGCTGGCCATCAGCGGGGGAGTGATCAAACAGGCGATGGCCAGGGCCAGAGGCTGAAGAACAGAGCGCATTATCCAAGATTCCCTTTGAGGCTGGGCACGATACCGCGCGCGATGGCGGCGAGGGCGAAGGCGATACCGGCCATCAGGATGATCGCGGCACCGGAGGGGATGGGCAGGTCGAAGATGATCGGCAGCAGGATCCCGCACACGGTGCTGACCGTGGCGATCGCCACCGAGACCCAGAAGAAGCCTTTGAGCGACTGGCTCAACAGGCGCGCCGCCGCGGCGGGAATCACCAGCAGGGCGCCCACCAGGATCGCCCCGATCACCTTGACTGCCGCCACGGTGATCAGCGTCACCAGGATCACGAACAGGTAGTCCAGGGTCTTCACCGCCACGCCGCGCACCGCCGCCAGTTGCGGGTTGAAACTGGCCAGCATGATGCGGTTGTACAACGGCAGTGCCAGGGCCATCACCAGCGAACCGACGATCGCCAGTACCAGCAGGTCGTTCCCGTTGACGGTCAACACCGAGCCAAACAACACGTTCTCAAGGATATGCACGTTGATCTTGCCCGCCAGAATTAGCAGCAGGCTCGCGCCCAATGCCAGGGATACCGACAGGAACACGCCGATCAAAGTGTCCGGCGCCAGGCCGGTGCGGTTGCGCAGGTAATTGAGCAGGATGCCGAACAACAGGCAGTAACCGAACAGGCTACCGTAGGGCCCGGTGTAGGGTTCGCCGAGCAGAATGCCCACGGCCACACCGGTAAGGGCGGCATGGCCGACCGCTTCGGAGAAGAACGCAAATCGCTTGACCACCACCAGCGTGCCCAGGCCACCCAGCACCGGGCCGATCAGCAGGCCGGCGAGCAGAGCGTTGACCACGAAACCATAGGCCAGCGCTTCCGGCAGGTAACCCGAGGAGGCCCAGCCCTGGACCATCAGGCGGAACGCTTCATAACTCATTGCGCAGGGCTCCGAGGGTGAGTGGAAAACAGGGTCAGCAGGCGATCCGGGGTCAGCGCCTGGTCTGGCGTGGCGTCGAACAGCACGCGGCGGTTCAGGCCGGTGACGCGGTCGGCCAGGCGAGCGACGGCCTCCAGGTCGTGCTCGATCCACAGCACGGTGACCCCGGCCATGCGCCAGTCGTTGAGCAGGCGTTCGAAGACCTGGATGCCCGCCTCATCGAGGGCCGACATCGGTTCATCCAGTACCAGCAATTGCGGTGCGGGGATCAGGCCCTGGGCCAGCAACACACGCTGTCGCTCACCGCCGGACAATGCACCCATGCGCCGCTTGCGTTTGTCTTGCAGGCCGACGCGCTCAAGTGCATCACCTATCGCAGCGGCGTAATGTTTGGACACGCCCAGGAACGCCGGGCGCCGCTGGCACATGGCGGCCATGAAGTCGTCCACGGTCATCGGCAAGCCGCGGTCAAACTCCAGCGCCTGGGGCACATAACCGATCGTGCCAGGCGTGGTCGGCCACTCCAGGCTCAAACGGCCCTGATGCGGCGTTTGCCCCAACAGGGTCTTGATCAGCGAGCTTTTACCGCCGCCGTTGGGGCCGACCAGGGCATGGATGCTGCCCGGCTGCACTTGGAAACCCACGCTGTCGAGGATCATGGTGCGGCCCAGCGTCAGGGACACCTTGTCGAACTCAATGGTCGGGCCTACGCAGGCCACCTTAAGTTGCTCCGCCGCCGTCATGCGCCCGACTCCTGAATCGCCCGCACCACGGTGTTGAGGTTGCCGCTCATTTCCACTTCGTATTTTTCAGCGCTGTATTCACCGTAGGAAATATGCGACAGCGGGTACAGCCTGACCCCGGATTCACGCTGGATGGTGTCGACGTAGGTGGACGGAAAATCCATCTCCGAGAAGATGACCTTCACGTCCAGGGCGCGCAGCTCATCGATGGTTTTTTTTAATTGGCTGGGGCTTGGCTCGATACCGTGGGCCGGTTCGACCACGGCCGTCACTTCCAGGCCGAACTCGCGCAGCAGGTAGTCGTAGGCTGCATGCACGGTGGCGACGCGCAGGTCCGGGTTGGGCGCGCTGGTGAGCTTGGCCAGGGCATCGGCGCGCATCTGGCGCAGGCGCTTGCCGTAGGCGCGGGCGTTTCGGGTATAGGTCTTGGCGTTGTCCGGGTCGAGCTTGCCCAGCTCGCGGGCGATGTTGTTGACCTGGGCAATCGACGCGCTGATCGACAGGAAGGTGTGCGGGTTGACCACCTTGCCCGCACCGCGCGCGGCGTTTCCGGTGGCGGCCAGCAATGGCACGTTGGCGTTGGCTTCGATGACGGGGATATCCGGACGCTCGCTGGTGGCGATCATACGGTCGGCAAAGTCGTCGTGACCGACGCCGTTGAGCACGATTACGTCCAGGGTGCCAATGCGCTTGATGTCTTCGGCGCGCGGCTCGTAGGCATGGGGGTTGAAGCCGGCCGGAATCAACGGCACCACATCGGCCTTGTCGCCGACAATATTGGCCACGTAGCTGTAATAAGGATGCAGCGTGATGCCGATACGCAGGCGTTTGGCCGCCTCGGCATTCGCCAGGGGCGCGAGCATCAGGCTGAACAGGCTGACCAGCAGCAGGCGTAACAGGGCAGATGAAATAGACATGGGCAATCGGTCTTCTCGTTCAGTGACGGTGCTGGCGGGTGACGCCGGCATCGAATTGCGCGACCACTTGCTGCCAGCCGGCCGCGATCAGCGCCTGGTCAGTGAGGTCGGAGGGGGCGGCGAGCGCCTTGTGGCGGTTGAGCCAGATATCCGGCTCGGTGCCCTGCACGCGCATCAGCAACGAGCCGCTGGTTGTCGGCGTCTGGCTCAAGCCCAGGTAGGTCGATGGCGCCAGCAACTGCCAGCGGTGGTTGCCACGGCTGACCGAACTGGCGTCCCGGGCGAATGGCGCGAAGCCTTCTTCGGCCAGTTGTTCAGGCGTCGGCAGGGCGTTTTGCTCTTCGCGCAGCAGATGGATTTCGTCCAGGGTCACCCGTAGGTCAGCATAGATGCCTTGCTCGGCGGCGTTCAGGTCACGGCGGGCGTCCAACTGGTGGCTGGGCAGTGTCGTGACTTCCTGGGATTCGCCGTGCAATGCCACTACCGTGCCGGCCACCGCGAGGATGATCAGGCACAGCAGCAGGACATACAGGGTTTCGTGGCCGGCACCGGCGGGGCGTACAACCTGTGTGGTGCTCATTGTGGCTGGATATCCGCTTGGTCGATTTCCACCACGTGACCGGGACCGGCGTCAAACAGCACATAGAACTCGGCTGAGGGCTTCTTGAAGGTCAGGGTCGAATCCTGGCCCAGCTTGCCGGGGACCAGAAGGGTTTCGTCGTAGCCGATCACGTCCAGGGTCACGCCGGGGGCGCCGCTGCCATCGGAAAAGCCGCCTTTGCACTGGATCTGCTCGTCGGGGATTTCCTTGCATTCGCACATCGGGTTGTGGGCCTGGGCGCTGGTACTGAAACCGGCGCAGAACAACAGCGCGGCGCAGGTGTAGGGCAGGCGCTTGAACGTCATGGTTTAACTCCTTGCTTGTCCAGCCAGGCAATGGTGGCGGGCGAGGCCTGGCTCAGCGGGATGGAACCCTGGTGCATCGTGCCGTCCCAGCCTTCCATGGTGACCCACAGCACGGCGTCGGCCGGCGTGCGTTCCGGTATCGGCAGGGCGGCACCCATGCGGTATGGCGTGCCGAAGAAGATCACCCCGGCGGCTCTCAGGCTGCGCGGTTTGCCGATACGCAGGTAAGTGGCCTTGACCTGATCGGCGCAGGTATCGCACAGAGCGGCGTTGAAGAATTTCATCGGGCCGGCCGGATCCGGGCTTGGGCCTTCGTTACGGAACTCGGCAAGCTTCAGGCTCCAGGGCCCGACCTGCACGTCGCCAGCCACGCGCTCGCCGATGCCGGTGTCACCACGAAACAAGGCGGCGTCGGCAAAGTATTTAGGCATATAGCCCAGGGGCACCAGCACCAGCAGGAGATTGATGTGGAAACGCCATTTCAGCCAAAAGGCCCTCAGCGGCGACGGAGGTGCAGCGGCAGCGACTTTGCTCATTGGTTGGCCTCCGAGGTTTCAGCCGGCATGGCTGGGATTGAAGTGGGTTGGCGCCGCGCCTTGTGGGTACGCTTGAGGGCATTGGCAGTGGCCAGGGCAGTGCGTTTGGTCCAGATCAGCAGGCCGCTCAACACCATCATGCTCAACACCAGGCCGAAGAATGCCCAGATCAGTTTGATCCACAGCCCGCCAAAGTCGCCGGTGTGCAACGGGCGCATGGATTCGGTGACGAACTCCAGTTTTGTCCGGTCGGACAGCTGGTGCGAGGAGGCGACTTCGCCGTCATAGGGGTTGATCTGCGCGGTCTGGAACATCAGCGGGTACCACCCCCGCCCGCCGATCCGCAGGTGGCTGTAGGCATTGAGGGGCATGATGACGAAACTCGCTTCCAGGCCTGGAATGCGTTGGGTGGCGATCTTGATCGCTTCATCCACGGTAATCATCGGTGCCGGTACGCCTGGGGCAGAGGTCGGTACTTTTTCGCGTGCGATCACCGGGATGACCGGCTCGCTGGAAATCGAAATCTGGTTATCCCCCAGGATCGCCTGGATCAGGAACCAGGTGCCGGTGATGGAAATGACCGCGATAAACCAGATCGACCAGATGCCGCTCAGACGGTGGAAGTCGCCCCAGAAGATCCGGGCGCCGTGGCGGATACGCAGGGTTGGGCGCAAAAAGCCCTTCCAGAAACGCTTGTACACCACCAGCCCGGTGACCAGTGACGCCAGCAACGGCAGGCCGAGTAACGACACCAGGTACCAGCCCCAGCTATAGCCATTGGTAAACGGCACCAGCCACCAGCCGTGGAGCGCGCGAGTGAATTGCTGGAAGTCGAACGCCGGGCTGATGCCCTGGATCGAGCCGGTGTAGGGGTTGGCGTAGGCCTCCACCGAGCGCCCGTCGGGGTAGCTGAGCCCGACACTCAAGGCAAAGTGTGATTCGTCGGGACGGCTGATGGACCGCACGATCACCTGCGGTTGCTCGCGCCTGATGGCCGCAATCACCTGGTCAAAGCTCAGCGGTTCGGCGTCATCCGACGGCTTGTTGGCACGCATGTCCGGGTTGGCCAGCCAGACGATTTCCTGGCTGACCACCGCCAAGGTGCCGGTGACGCAGACGATCAGTACAAAGAACCAGATGGGCAATGCCAACCAGCTATGCACGAGAAACCAGAGTTTGGAGCGTGACTTCTTCGACATGTAAATGAGGGTCTTGATCGGAGGAGGGCGATGGAGGCCCGGAAAGACCAGTCATAGCTTTTGCTGACGCGACAGGCTGTATCTAAATTAAGACGAATGAGAATGAGAAATCCCTAAGCCTCAAATGAAATAAAATGTTTCAGAGGTTGGGGGCGAGCAGGAAAGGTGGGGGTTGGCTTTCGGGAAGATGACGACTCTCAAAAAAAACGGGAGTCTGCTGCGCGGACAGCGGCAGCAGGCTCCCATTGGGTCATTAGCCCTGCTGGAACATCGCTTGGGCACGTTCGCGAATCTGTTCCTCGGTAAGGTCTTCCTTGTGGGTGGCCAGGAACCAGAGATGGCCGTAAGGATCCTTAACGCTCGCGGAGCGGTCGCCATAGAACTGATCCTTCGGTTCGGACACTGCAGTGGCGCCGGCGGAAACGGCTTGTCGGAATTGCGCGTCGACGTCTTTCACATACAGATGCAAACCGACGCTGGTGTGTTCTGCGGGATTGCGCAGGGCCGTTTCATCGCAAGGCGAACCGAGCATGATCGGCGAGTCGCCAATGCGCAGTTCGGCATGGCCGACCTTGTCGTCGGGCATGTCCAGGCGCATGACTTGGATGGCGCCGAAGGCTTTTTTATAAAACTCGATGGCCTCGGCGGCTTTGTCGATGCCCAGGTAGGGCGTGATGCTGTGATAGCCCTCGGGGATGGGTTGAACGTTCATATCGTTCTCCTTGATTGGGGTTGTGGAGGGGCGGCCTTTTCACTATAGGCCACGCCAATCAAGGGCTCCGTGGGTCTCGACGAGAGGACTTAACTGGGCTCCAGCAGTTGCGCCCCCGGGCCACGCTCACCGAGTTGATCGTCCTGGTTGCGCAGCGGGCAGGCCTCCAGCGACAAGCACCCGCAACCAATGCAGCCGTTGAGCTTGTCCCGCAGCAGTAAAAGCGTATTGATGCGGTGGTCCAGGTCTTCGCGCCACAGCGCCGACAAGCGTTCCCAGTCCTTGGCGGTGGGTGTGCGGCCATTCGGCAGCGCCTGTAACGCCTCGCCAATCGTCGCCAGTGGAATACCCAGGCGCTGGGCGATCTTGATCACGACCACGCGGCGTAATACATCCCGTGGATAACGCCGTTGATTACCCGCGTTGCGATGGCTATTGATCAACCCTTTGGTTTCGTAAAAGTGCAGGGCCGTAACGGCCACACCGCTACGAGCCGCCAATTGGCCAACGGTGAGTTCCTTGGTAACCATAAAAGCTCCGATTAAATGCTTGACCTTGACTTAACTCGAGGTTTTACCCTGCGAGGCATCGAATCGCAAGATTCTGCCTACGGAGAAAGGGGAGTATTCATGCAGGTATCAGAGAAGAATCGCAGCTTCACTCAGTTGATCGAGTTTCATATCGAACCCCGGCAGCAGTCCGCCCTGGTGGCGGCGTTGTCCACCCAGAGCGAGCGCCTTGCCCGTGGCCATGTTGGGTTCTTGAGGGCGAGCGTACAGGTTAGCGATGATGGGCGGCGGGTGCTCAATTACCTGCAATGGCAGTCCCGCGAGGACGCTGAAGCGGCGTTCAAATGCTTTGAACAGGGCGATGAAGATTTTTGGACGCTGATTCGCGCTCATCAGGCCAGCGCCGTGATCTTCGGTTCGTTCCAGGTGCTGAGCAGCTTCGAGCGCAGCCACGACGATGCGTTGCACTGCCGCCTAAATGGATAGGTGCAGCATCCGTTCACCCTGCACATTTTCCCCTGGTCGGCGTTTGTTCACCGCCAGTTCGCCGATCTTGATCAGGCGGGTGCGCGTGACGTTGCGGCTCAGGCCCAGCAGGTTGGCGGTGTGCACCTGGTTGTAATGGCTGAAGCGATAGGCTGCGCGCAGCAGTGCGTCCTCGACCTTTTCATGCAGGGCGCCGGCCTGTTCTTCGAAGAGTTTTTGGAAGGCACGCTCCAATAAGGCTTCGGCACTATTGTCGGCGCTGTGTTGGCTGTCGTCCTGGCGCTCGATGCGCAGGTTCGACAGGCGCAAATCGTCGCGCTCGATCATGCCGTTGCGGCAGATCAGCAGGGTGTGGTGAATCACGTTTTCCAGCTCTCGGATATTGCCCGGCCAACTGTAGCTTTTGAGTTTGTGTTCGGCCTCGCGGCTGATAGTGATCGGGCCATAGCCCAGGCGCTGGCTGTAGGCTTCGATAAAGTGCCGGGTCAGCGGCAGGATATCGCCGGGACGGTCGCGCAGCGGGCTGAGTTCCAGGCTGACCACGTCGAGGCGGTAGTAGAGGTCTTCGCGGAAATGCCCGGCGTTGATGGCTTTTTCCAGCTGCACGTTGGTGGCGGCGAGCACGCGCACATCGATGGGAATGCTTTTGCGCGAGCCCAGGCGCACCACTTCGCGCTCCTGTAGAACCCGTAGCAGTTTGACCTGGATCGCCATCGGCAGATCGCCGATCTCATCCAGGAACAACGTGCCGCCGTCGGCCTCTTCGAACCAGCCGGCCTTGGCGCCAAGGGCGCCGGTGAAGGCGCCTTTTTCATGGCCGAACAGCTCGGCTTCCACCAGCGATTCGGAAAATGCCCCGCAGTTCACCGCCACGAACGGTCGGTTGCGCCGCGCGCTGAGATTATGAATGTGGCGCGCCACCAGCTCTTTGCCAGTACCGGTCTCGCCGATGATCAGCACGCTGGCTTCGCTGGGCGCCACTTGCGTGATGTGGTCGAGCAGCGCCTGGGATTTCGGGTCTTCGAAGACCTGGGCCGTGGCACGGATCGAGGTTGCGAGGGCAGGCGAGGGCGGTAGGGTCAGAAGCTGCATGGATACCTCTTTTTTATGAGTAGAACGTCCGAGTCGGCAGCGCCTGATGTGACGCCCCATTTGGCGGTACGGGGTTGGCGATCATTTCGCCGAACCGGCCAGTGAGGTTAATAACGTTATGTCCGCATAGACCGCTGCTTAAGGCTCGTTGATTGTTGAATGGCTGTTGCCTGAGCGACAGTCGAAGTCGGTGTGAGGCCATTTATAGAGGGTTATTTTTATTCCGTAAATTAATGTATTTCCATATTTATATATCATTTATGAATATGCAGGGGTGGCGCTGCCAAGGGAGCCTTGGCGGTCGATAGCGACTATCACGGACAGTGATTTTTCACCGTGCAGGGCCGGGAGTAGCCTGTGTTCATTGACTCGAAACCTACTTTCCAGGGCCTGCGCCATGAACCGATTTCTCGCCGTCTGCTTATTGATTGTCAGCGCTGTGCTGGCGGGTTGTGCCACCCATCCCGCACCCGAATTGCGCCCCTATACGGCGCAAGAAACCAAGCAACTGGCCTTGGAAGCGCTGAGTCGTCGCGGTTTGTCGTTTGATGAATACCAACGGCAGCGCGCCGCACTGATCGGCCAGCCACAGAAATCCTTTGGTTTTGATCACCAAGGTGAAATGAACGCCGAGCGCAACGTGGCATTGCAGGGGCGTCCCAGTTGAGCAGGCGCCTGGCAAACAAAAAGCCCGAGGTTTCCTTTAAGGAACCTCGGGCTTTTTGTTTGCCATGACGCGACTTCAGCCTGTTAAGCTGAATTTCAGAAGCGTTCCTACGCACATTTACATAAAGTGGTCCTTCTTTAATGGCATTCGATCGGTTAAACCTGACGATCCCCGTTTCGGTCGATGTCCCTGAGACGTTGTTCTCGGGAACCTGCTCTGCGAGTCTTTAACGTCATGAATAAACGTCCGTTGTATTTCGACTACGCCGCCACCACGCCGGTGGATGAGCGGGTCATCCAGGTGATGGTCGAGTGTCTGGGCTTCAACGCCAATTTCGGTAACCCTGCGTCCAGTTCCCACGCGTTTGGCCAGGCGGCCCGGCAAACGGTTGAACAGGCGCGCCGCCAGGTGGCCGAGTTGGTTGGCGCACAGCCTGAGCAAATCGTCTGGACCTCTGGCGCCACCGAGTCCAACAACCTCGCGATCAAGGGGGTGGCCCAGGCGCGGGGCGTTTCGGGCGGGCATATCATCACCAGTCAGATCGAACACAAGGCCACGCTGGATACCGCGCGACAACTGCAGGAAGCCGGTGTGGCGGTGACCTACCTGGTACCGGATGCCGACGGTTTGATCAGTGCCGACGCGGTCAGTGAGGCGCTGCGCGAAGACACCTTCCTGGTGTCGCTGATGCTGGTGAATAACGAACTGGGTACTCTCAACGACATCCCCGCCATCGGCGCGCGCGTACGCGAGCACGGCGCGCTGCTGCATGTGGATGCGGCACAAGGTGCGGGCAAGGTGGCGATCGACCTGGCGCAATGGCCGGTGGACCTGATGTCGTTTTCCGCGCATAAGCTGTACGGCCCCAAAGGTATCGGCGCGCTGTACGTCGGGCCCCGGGCCCAGCAGAAAGTGTTGGCGCAGATTCATGGCGGCGGTCATGAGGGCGGCTTGCGCTCCGGCACCCTGGCGACTCATCAGATCGCGGGTATGGGCGCGGCGTTCGCCCTGGCAGCGGCGTTTTTCGCTGAAGAAAAGGCGAATATCGTTGGCTTGCGCCAGCGCTTGCTTGATCAACTGGCGTCGGTTGCCGGTGTACGCCTTAATGGCAGCCCCACGCAGCGTATTCCTCATACCCTGAGCCTCACGTTCGGCGAGGGCGAGTTCAATGCAGCCGCATTGAGCGCGGGCCTGGCGTTTTCCGCGACCTCGGCATGTAATTCTGCGAGCAACGCACCCTCCCACGTGCTGCTTGCACTGGGCCATGATGCACGCAGTGCCGGCCGTACCATTCGCTTGAGCCTGGGCCGGTTTACCACCGAGCAGGATATCGACCAGGCCGTGCAACTGATCAAGGCCGCCCTCGCCAGCGCACCGGCGTTCTGGGCCGTTTGATTTTCACATAACAATGATGAGTGGTTAGCAGGAGAGAGAATGAGTACGCAGCCTTTGACCCATGGAACGGTTCCCCAGCGCCTGGCGCATACCCGCGAACTGATGAGCCGCGAGGGCATTCATGCCTTGCTGGTGCCGTCGGCTGATCCGCATTTGTCCGAATACTTGCCGGGTTACTGGCAAGGGCGCCAATGGTTGTCGGGGTTCCATGGCTCGGTGGGGACGCTGATTGTCACTGCCGATTTCGCCGGTGTCTGGGCCGATAGCCGTTACTGGGAACAGGCGACCAAGGAACTCAAGGGCAGTGGCATTGAATTGGTGAAGCTGCAACCCGGTCAACCCGGGCCGCTGGAGTGGCTGGCCGAGCAGACACCCGAAGGCGGCGTGGTGGCGGTGGACGGCGCGGTGATGGCGGTGGCTTCGGCGCGCACCCTGGGCGCCAAGCTGACAGAACGTGGTGCAAGCCTGCGCACGGATATCGACCTGCTCGACCAGGTCTGGAAAGACCGTCCGAGCCTGCCGAACCAACCGATCTATCCACACCTGCCGCCGCAAGCCACGGTCAGCCGAGGTGAAAAACTCGCCGCACTGCGCGCGAGCTTGAAAGAAAAGGCGGCCGACTGGCACTTCATTGCCACCCTGGATGACATCGCCTGGTTGTTCAACCTGCGTGGTGGCGATGTCTCGTTTAACCCGGTATTCGTGTCCTTTGCATTGATCAATCAGCAGCAGGCCACGTTATTTGTAGCACTGGGTAAAGTCGACGCCGACCTGCGCGCGGTACTCGAGCAGGACGGCGTTACATTGCGCGACTACAGCGAAGTGGCGGATGCGCTGCGGGCAGTGCCACCTGGTGCGAGCCTGCAAGTTGACCCCGCTCGCGTAACGGCCGGCTTGCTGGAAAATCTGGATGCCGGCGTGAGGCTGATTGAAGGCCTCAACCCGACCACACTGGCCAAATCTCGCAAGAGCCTGGCTGATGCGCAACATATCCGCCAGGCCATGGAGCAGGACGGTGCGGCCTTGTGCGAATTCTTCGCCTGGCTGGACAGTGCGTTGGGGCGTGAGCGCATCACCGAGCTGACTATCGACGAACACCTGACCGCCGCGCGTGCTCGCCGCCCCGATTATGTGTCGCTGAGTTTCAATACCATCGCCGCATTCAACGCCAACGGCGCGATGCCCCACTACCACGCCACCGAAGAAGAACATGCGGTGATCGAGGGTGATGGCTTGTTGCTGATCGACTCGGGCGGCCAGTACTTGGGCGGCACGACGGATATCACGCGGATGGTGCCTGTCGGAACGCCGAGTGAAGAACAGAAACGTGATTGCACCCGCGTATTGAAAGGTGTTATCGCGCTGTCCCGCGCACATTTCCCCAAAGGGATTCTGTCGCCGCTGCTGGACGCCATCGCTCGCGCGCCGATCTGGGCCGAGGGTGTGGACTATGGTCACGGTACCGGGCACGGCGTAGGTTATTTCCTCAATGTGCATGAGGGGCCGCAAGTGATCGCCTACCAGGCCGCCACTGCGCCGCAAACCGCGATGCAGCCGGGAATGATCACCTCCATTGAACCGGGTACTTACCGTCCGGGCCGTTGGGGTGTCCGTATCGAGAACCTCGTGCTGAACCGCGAAGCGGGCAAGACGGAGTTTGGTGAGTTCCTCAAGTTTGAAACCCTGACCTTGTGTCCGATCGATACGCGTTGCCTGGAGCCTTCGCTGCTCAGCGCAGACGAGCGCGAGTGGTTTAACGCGTACCACGCCGAGGTACGTGAACGTTTGAGCCCGTTGTTGAGCGGCCCAGGTCTGGAGTGGTTGCAACGACGTACGGTGGCTATTTGATTGGTTGCAGTTCGGGCGCCTGGGCCAGGGCATCGACCAGGTAGTCGACGAACGCTTTGACCCGCGCCGACTGGCGACGATTGGGCGCCGACACCGCGTGAATCGGCAGCGACAGCGGGGTGTAGTCCTGCAACAGCGCGACCACGCGGCCGGCTTTCAAATCGTCGTAGAACAACCACAGCGGGGACAGCGCAATGCCGAGCCCCGCCAATACCATCTGCCGCACCGCTTCGGAGCTGTTGCTCTGGGCGTTGCCGGTGATGCGCACGGTGTGTTGCGCGCCATTCTTGTCATAAACCCATTGGTTCTGACTGCTGAGCAGATTGAAGAGCAGGCAATTATGCTGGGTGAGGTCTTGCGGGGTTCGTGGTGCCGGATGTCGGGCCAGGTAGGCAGGGCTGGCCAGGGTGACTCGGTGGGTGGTGCCGATGTGTCGGGCGATCAAACCGCTGTCGCGCAGTTCGCCAATGCGTAGGGTCACGTCCAGGCCCTCGCTGATCAAATCCTGAAGTTGATCGTTGAGTTGCAGGTCCACCTGCACGTTGGGGTATTGCTGCAAAAAACCGCTGAGGCGCGCGGCGATCTGCAGATGACCGAAACTCACCGAGGAACCGATACGCAGGGGACCTGCGACGTTCTCCTTGCCCGTTTGAAAGCTGTGCTCGGCCGCGTCCACGGCGGCGAGAATTTCTCGACAATGGCTGTAGTACCGCTGGCCTTCATCGGTCAGGCAAAGGTGACGTGTGCTGCGGGCAATCAGCTTGCCGCCGAGTTCGGCTTCCAGGGCGCGCAGGACCTTGCTGATGGTGGGTTGGGTCGTTTGCATCTCCCGGGCCACGGCGGAAAAACTACCGCGTTCGATCACTCGAACGAAAATCGCCATTGCATTGAGTTTGTCCATGGGTTGTCCTATTCATGCTAAATGCGCATGTTCACTATAGATTTTTAGCGTCTTATCGGCATGAGTCTGCGGGTGGAAGATGGGTTTCGTTCTTCATTTCTCACTCAAGCGAGATCGCCGACATGACCGATATGCGTGCTTTGATGGTGGACAGCGTAGATGCGCCGTTCCGTTTGACGACTGTTCCAAAGCCCATTGCAATGGCTGGGCAGGTGCTGGTCAGGATCAAGTCCAGTGGGCTCAACCCGTTGGACGGCAAGATTCGCGCGGGCCAGGCGGCCCATGCCCGTCAGCCATTGCCTGCGGTAATCGGCATGGACCTGGCGGGTACGATTGAGGCGGTGGGGCCTGACGTCGATGAGTGGCGGGTCGGCGATGATGTCTATGCCTTGGCGACGGGCATTGGTGGCGCGCAGGGATCGTTGGCCGAATATGCGGCGGTTGATGCGCGTTTGCTGGCGAAAAAACCTCAGGTTCTGAGCATGCGTGAAGCGGCGGTGTTGCCGCTGGTGTTGATCACCGCGTGGGAAGGGCTGATGGATCGTGCCCATGTAGGTTTGGGGCATAAGGTGTTAATCCAGGGCGGCGCAGGTGGTGTAGGGCATATCGCGGTGCAACTGGCGATTGCCTGCGGTGCAGAAGTGTATGCCACCGGTTCGGCCAAACATCGGGCGGTAATTGAACACCTGGGGGCGACCTTTATCGACTATCAGCAACACACTGTTGATGAATACGTGGCGCAGCACACGGCAGGTGAAGGCTTCGACATTGTGTATGACACAGTGGGCGGAGCGACGCTGGATGCGTCCTTTCGAGCGGCCAAGACCTATGATGGTCATGTCGTGAGCTGCCTGGGGTGGGGGCAACACAGCCTGGCGCCGCTATCGTTTCGCGGGGCGACCTACTCCGGCGTGTTTACATTGTTGCCGTTGTTGACCGGCAAGGGCCGCGAACGTCATGGGCACATACTTGCCGAGGCTGCCCGTTTGATCGACGCGGGCAAGCTCAAACCGATCATGGATGCTCGCCAATTTGACCTGCAAACGGCAAACGCTGCCTATGCGTTACTGGCAAGAGGTGCGCAAGGGCGTTTGGCGATTGAGATCTGACAGACTCGCTCAGTGCAGCGATGGAGCAGTCACGAGTGGACTGCTCGGTCGATTATTTGCAAATGACGATCATGCTGCGGCTGGTATAGCCCGCAGGATTAAGGCCGAAGGGGTAATCCCCTGGTTCCTCGGAGTTGTCACCGGACTTGGCAATAACCCGGTAACCCTTGGTGCCACATGAATGGGCTGCGCTGTTGTAACACTGGTCCCAGGAAGACGAGAGACCGGAACAGTTGATATGCAGCCCTTTTTTGCCCCGTTTTACTTCTGTCTTGGTGGTCGCGGCGCAGCCAGCAATAGCCACGGCCATTGACAGTATCAAAATTCGCTTCATTCCTATCCTTAATAGCCGCTTCGCAATGCTAGAAGCCGGCCTTACTCGCTCTCGAGCGTAGCGTTCGTGCTGTCCTTGTCGGAAATCTCCATGAATGACATTCGTTTGCGGCCTAAACATGGCCTAAATGACCGGCAAATACCAGAGCTACATTCAAAGATGATTCAATCTGCTGGTAACAGTGGCGTTGACTCGTTGCGCACCGTCAGCGTCGCACCAACCGAGGCCAGGATGATGCAGGTGATGGCCAGCCACTGCGCCAAGGATAGGTGCTCCTGCAGGAAGAACAGACCGGAGAGCGCACCGAATGCTGGTTCGATGCTCATAAGCGTGCCGAAGGTACGGGCAGGCAGGCGTGTCAGGGCGACCATTTCCAGTGTGTAGGGCAGGGCGGTGGACAGAATCGCCACGCCAATGGCAACTGGAATCAAAGCGGGCGTCAGCAGTGCCGTGCCGGCATGGACAATGCCAATAGGTGCAACAAACAGGGCAGCGATCATCACGCCAAGGGCGGCGGTTTGTACGCCATTGTCGTTACCTGCTTTCTGTCCGAACAGAATATAGAGCGCCCAGCAAATGCCTGCCCCCAAGGCATAGGCCGCACCCACCAAGTCGATGCTGCTGCTGGCTTCCCCCATGGGAATCAACAGCAGCAGACCGATGATCGCGAGTGCAATCCACAGGAAGTCTACCGCGCGGCGTGACGCATAGATCGCTACGGCGAGCGGTCCGGTGAATTCCAGCGCGACCGCGATGCCCAGGGGGACGCTGCGCAAGGACATATAGAACAGGAAGTTCATGCCACCCAATGCCATGCCATAGACGATCACGGTGCGTAGGGACTTGGCTGTCAATGTGGCGCGCCACGGGCGCAATAGAAGCAGCATGATCACGCTGGCGAAAATCAGGCGCAGGGTCGTCGTACCTTGGGCACCGACAATTGGGAACATGCTCTTGGCCAATGAGGCGCCGGACTGGATGGACGCCATGGCGATCAGCAGCAGGCCGACGGGAAACAATGCCGAGGCCAGGCTGCGAGGGGAAGTGGTCATTGGGGGTGTTCGTCCGAGGTCATATTTGAAGAAGCAGAGGGCGCTATGATGCTTAACTGTTCGATATTGAGCAATATATTGCTCAAGTGGGCTTGGAGGGTTACCTATAATAGAGGGATTGATAGATTTTCAGGCGGCTTGATAGAAAACCGAAATTAAGAGTTGACGGCAGATTCTGGAAGCCTATAATTCGCCCCACTTCCGGCGCTGCCAAAACTGAAAAATCCTTGCTAAACAATGAGTTAATCGGTTTTAGACAGCAAGTTGCTTCAGTTCATCGAAGCCAGAAGGAAGTTGAAAAAGAGGTGTTGACAGCAGCGTGTAACGCTGTAGAATTCGCCTCCCGCTGACGAGAGATCGGAGGCGCAAGTGGTTGAAGTTGTTGAAGAATTCTTCGAAAGCTTCTGAGAATAATCACTTGACAGCAAATGAGGCTGCTGTAGAATGCGCGCCTCGGTTGAGACGAAAGCTCTTAACCAACCGCTCTTTAACAACTGAATCAAGCAATTCGTGTGGGTGCTTGTGGAGTCAGACTGATAGTCAACAAGATTATCAGCATCACAAGTTACTCCGCGAGAAATCAAAGAATAACCAACGATTGCTGAGCCAAGTTTAGGGTTTCTTAAAAACCCAAAGATGTTTGAACTGAAGAGTTTGATCATGGCTCAGATTGAACGCTGGCGGCAGGCCTAACACATGCAAGTCGAGCGGTAGAGAGAAGCTTGCTTCTCTTGAGAGCGGCGGACGGGTGAGTAATGCCTAGGAATCTGCCTGGTAGTGGGGGATAACGTTCGGAAACGGACGCTAATACCGCATACGTCCTACGGGAGAAAGCAGGGGACCTTCGGGCCTTGCGCTATCAGATGAGCCTAGGTCGGATTAGCTAGTTGGTGGGGTAATGGCTCACCAAGGCGACGATCCGTAACTGGTCTGAGAGGATGATCAGTCACACTGGAACTGAGACACGGTCCAGACTCCTACGGGAGGCAGCAGTGGGGAATATTGGACAATGGGCGAAAGCCTGATCCAGCCATGCCGCGTGTGTGAAGAAGGTCTTCGGATTGTAAAGCACTTTAAGTTGGGAGGAAGGGCCATTACCTAATACGTGGTGGTTTTGACGTTACCGACAGAATAAGCACCGGCTAACTCTGTGCCAGCAGCCGCGGTAATACAGAGGGTGCAAGCGTTAATCGGAATTACTGGGCGTAAAGCGCGCGTAGGTGGTTTGTTAAGTTGGATGTGAAATCCCCGGGCTCAACCTGGGAACTGCATTCAAAACTGACTGACTAGAGTATGGTAGAGGGTGGTGGAATTTCCTGTGTAGCGGTGAAATGCGTAGATATAGGAAGGAACACCAGTGGCGAAGGCGACCACCTGGACTGATACTGACACTGAGGTGCGAAAGCGTGGGGAGCAAACAGGATTAGATACCCTGGTAGTCCACGCCGTAAACGATGTCAACTAGCCGTTGGGAGCCTTGAGCTCTTAGTGGCGCAGCTAACGCATTAAGTTGACCGCCTGGGGAGTACGGCCGCAAGGTTAAAACTCAAATGAATTGACGGGGGCCCGCACAAGCGGTGGAGCATGTGGTTTAATTCGAAGCAACGCGAAGAACCTTACCAGGCCTTGACATCCAATGAACTTTCTAGAGATAGATTGGTGCCTTCGGGAACATTGAGACAGGTGCTGCATGGCTGTCGTCAGCTCGTGTCGTGAGATGTTGGGTTAAGTCCCGTAACGAGCGCAACCCTTGTCCTTAGTTACCAGCACGTAATGGTGGGCACTCTAAGGAGACTGCCGGTGACAAACCGGAGGAAGGTGGGGATGACGTCAAGTCATCATGGCCCTTACGGCCTGGGCTACACACGTGCTACAATGGTCGGTACAGAGGGTTGCCAAGCCGCGAGGTGGAGCTAATCCCATAAAACCGATCGTAGTCCGGATCGCAGTCTGCAACTCGACTGCGTGAAGTCGGAATCGCTAGTAATCGCGAATCAGAATGTCGCGGTGAATACGTTCCCGGGCCTTGTACACACCGCCCGTCACACCATGGGAGTGGGTTGCACCAGAAGTAGCTAGTCTAACCTTCGGGAGGACGGTTACCACGGTGTGATTCATGACTGGGGTGAAGTCGTAACAAGGTAGCCGTAGGGGAACCTGCGGCTGGATCACCTCCTTAATCGACGACATCAGCTGCTCCATAAGTTCCCACACGAATTGCTTGATTCATTGAAGAAGACGATAGAAGCAGCTTTAAGCTCCAAGCTGATAGCTCCAAGCTAACAGTTACGCGCTCGAAATTGGGTCTGTAGCTCAGTTGGTTAGAGCGCACCCCTGATAAGGGTGAGGTCGGCAGTTCGAATCTGCCCAGACCCACCAATTTTGTTATGGGGCCATAGCTCAGCTGGGAGAGCGCCTGCCTTGCACGCAGGAGGTCAACGGTTCGATCCCGTTTGGCTCCACCATTAACTGCTTTTACTTGTTAGAGTTTAGAAATGAATATTCCGGCGTGAATATTGATTTCTAGTCTTTGATTAGATCGTTCTTTAAAAATTTGGGTATGTGATAGAAAGATAGACTGGACGTTACTTTCACTGGTAACGGCTCAGGCTAAGGTAAAATTTGTGAGTATCTCTTAATTGAGTATTATCGAATTTTCGGCGAATGTCGTCTTCACAGTATAACCAGATTGCTTGGGGTTATATGGTCAAGTGAAGAAGCGCATACGGTGGATGCCTTGGCAGTCAGAGGCGATGAAAGACGTGGTAGCCTGCGAAAAGCTTCGGGGAGTCGGCAAACAGACTTTGATCCGGAGATGTCTGAATGGGGGAACCCAGCCATCATAAGATGGTTATCTTGTACTGAATACATAGGTGCAAGAGGCGAACCAGGGGAACTGAAACATCTAAGTACCCTGAGGAAAAGAAATCAACCGAGATTCCCTTAGTAGTGGCGAGCGAACGGGGACTAGCCCTTAAGTGGCTTTGAGATTAGCGGAACGCTCTGGAAAGTGCGGCCATAGTGGGTGATAGCCCTGTACGCGAAAATCTCTTAGTCATGAAATCGAGTAGGACGGAGCACGAGAAACTTTGTCTGAATATGGGGGGACCATCCTCCAAGGCTAAATACTACTGACTGACCGATAGTGAACTAGTACCGTGAGGGAAAGGCGAAAAGAACCCCGGAGAGGGGAGTGAAATAGATCCTGAAACCGTATGCGTACAAGCAGTGGGAGCCCACTTTGTTGGGTGACTGCGTACCTTTTGTATAATGGGTCAGCGACTTATTTTCAGTGGCGAGCTTAACCGAATAGGGGAGGCGTAGCGAAAGCGAGTCTTAATAGGGCGTCTAGTCGCTGGGAATAGACCCGAAACCGGGCGATCTATCCATGGGCAGGTTGAAGGTTGGGTAACACTAACTGGAGGACCGAACCGACTACCGTTGAAAAGTTAGCGGATGACCTGTGGATCGGAGTGAAAGGCTAATCAAGCTCGGAGATAGCTGGTTCTCCTCGAAAGCTATTTAGGTAGCGCCTCATGTATCACTGTAGGGGGTAGAGCACTGTTTCGGCTAGGGGGTCATCCCGACTTACCAAACCGATGCAAACTCCGAATACCTACAAGTGCCGAGCATGGGAGACACACGGCGGGTGCTAACGTCCGTCGTGAAAAGGGAAACAACCCAGACCGTCAGCTAAGGTCCCAAAGTTATGGTTAAGTGGGAAACGATGTGGGAAGGCTTAGACAGCTAGGAGGTTGGCTTAGAAGCAGCCACCCTTTAAAGAAAGCGTAATAGCTCACTAGTCGAGTCGGCCTGCGCGGAAGATGTAACGGGGCTCAAACCATACACCGAAGCTACGGGTATCACGTAAGTGATGCGGTAGAGGAGCGTTCTGTAAGCCTGTGAAGGTGAGTTGAGAAGCTTGCTGGAGGTATCAGAAGTGCGAATGCTGACATGAGTAACGACAATGGGTGTGAAAAACACCCACGCCGAAAGACCAAGGTTTCCTGCGCAACGTTAATCGACGCAGGGTTAGTCGGTCCCTAAGGCGAGGCTGAAAAGCGTAGTCGATGGAAAACAGGTTAATATTCCTGTACTTCTGGTTATTGCGATGGAGGGACGGAGAAGGCTAGGCCAGCTTGGCGTTGGTTGTCCAAGTTTAAGGTGGTAGGCTGAGATCTTAGGTAAATCCGGGATCTTAAGGCCGAGAGCTGATGACGAGTCATCTTTTAGATGACGAAGTGGTTGATGCCATGCTTCCAAGAAAAGCTTCTAAGCTTCAGGTAACCAGGAACCGTACCCCAAACCGACACAGGTGGTTGGGTAGAGAATACCAAGGCGCTTGAGAGAACTCGGGTGAAGGAACTAGGCAAAATGGCACCGTAACTTCGGGAGAAGGTGCGCCGGTGAGGGTGAAGGACTTGCTCCGTAAGCTCATGCCGGTCGAAGATACCAGGCCGCTGCGACTGTTTATTAAAAACACAGCACTCTGCAAACACGAAAGTGGACGTATAGGGTGTGACGCCTGCCCGGTGCCGGAAGGTTAATTGATGGGGTTAGCTAACGCGAAGCTCTTGATCGAAGCCCCGGTAAACGGCGGCCGTAACTATAACGGTCCTAAGGTAGCGAAATTCCTTGTCGGGTAAGTTCCGACCTGCACGAATGGCGTAACGATGGCGGCGCTGTCTCCACCCGAGACTCAGTGAAATTGAAATCGCTGTGAAGATGCAGTGTATCCGCGGCTAGACGGAAAGACCCCGTGAACCTTTACTATAGCTTTGCACTGGACTTTGAATTTGCTTGTGTAGGATAGGTGGGAGGCTTTGAAGCGTGGACGCCAGTTCGCGTGGAGCCAACCTTGAAATACCACCCTGGCAACTTTGAGGTTCTAACTCAGGTCCGTTATCCGGATCGAGGACAGTGTATGGTGGGTAGTTTGACTGGGGCGGTCTCCTCCTAAAGAGTAACGGAGGAGTACGAAGGTGCGCTCAGACCGGTCGGAAATCGGTCGTAGAGTATAAAGGCAAAAGCGCGCTTGACTGCGAGACAGACACGTCGAGCAGGTACGAAAGTAGGTCTTAGTGATCCGGTGGTTCTGTATGGAAGGGCCATCGCTCAACGGATAAAAGGTACTCCGGGGATAACAGGCTGATACCGCCCAAGAGTTCATATCGACGGCGGTGTTTGGCACCTCGATGTCGGCTCATCACATCCTGGGGCTGAAGCCGGTCCCAAGGGTATGGCTGTTCGCCATTTAAAGTGGTACGCGAGCTGGGTTTAGAACGTCGTGAGACAGTTCGGTCCCTATCTGCCGTGGACGTTTGAGATTTGAGAGGGGCTGCTCCTAGTACGAGAGGACCGGAGTGGACGAACCTCTGGTGTTCCGGTTGTCACGCCAGTGGCATTGCCGGGTAGCTATGTTCGGAATAGATAACCGCTGAAAGCATCTAAGCGGGAAACTAGCCTCAAGATGAGATCTCACTGGAACCTTGAGTTCCCTGAAGGGCCGTCGAAGACTACGACGTTGATAGGTTGGGTGTGTAAGCGCTGTGAGGCGTTGAGCTAACCAATACTAATTGCCCGTGAGGCTTGACCATATAACACCCAAGCAATTTGCTTGCTTCGAGCCGAAAGGCGAAAGAGCACCAGATTGCGGTGTGTGAAGACGAAATGAACCGAAAGTTCGACGCTCACAAAACACCGAAAGCTGTCACATACCCAATTTGCTGAAGCGCGGCCAGCTGGCCACGATTCGGTACCCGAATTTCTTGACGACCATAGAGCATTGGAACCACCTGATCCCATCCCGAACTCAGTAGTGAAACGATGCATCGCCGATGGTAGTGTGGGGTTTCCCCATGTGAGAGTAGGTCATCGTCAAGATTAAATTCCGAAACCCCTGTTTGCTAACGCAGACAGGGGTTTTGTTTTGGGCGGTCGAAAAGTGCGGTGATCTTTTCTGACCTTGCTAGGAGGGGCTTTAAGGCTGGTGCACTGGCCATCGATACAAAGCGTTTCCTCCAGAGTGCCGCTGGGGAAATCGATGCAAAATATTTCTGCATTTTTGGTATGGTGCAGCACATTTTCAAAAGGATTGATATTTATCCGCAGGACGCAATGTCGATCGCTCTTCAACGAGATGCTGTAGAAATGCCTGAACCGATACCAATCAAGGATCACGAAAAAGAAAACCGCTTGGTCAATAAGCGCCTGCTCGCCTGCGCGCTGTTAGTGATTGGCATCACGTGTGCCTTGGTGGGACGCATGTATTTCCTGCAGGTGGTGCAGTTCGACTATCACTCCACCATCTCCGAAAACAATCGTGTCCATGTGCTGCCCATCACGCCGACGCGGGGCCTGATCTATGATCGCAACGGGGTGGTACTGGCTGACAACCGCCCCAGCTATAACCTGACGATCACCCGTGAGCGCACCACCGACCTCAAGGGAGAACTGGACGCTATCGTTAATCTGTTGCACCTGCCCGCAGAAGACCGTGCACTGTTCGACAAGGAGCTGAAACAGGCACGCCATCCTTTCGTACCGGTGACGTTGTTTTACGAGTTGACTGAAGAGCAGATCGCGTTGTTGGCGGTTAACGAGTTCCGTCTGCCTGGTGTGGACGTAGAACCGCAATTTGTTCGCCACTATCCGCTGGGCGCTCACTTCGCCCACTCCATCGGCTACGTCGGACGAATCAATGAGAAAGAATCCAAGTCCCTCGACTCGGTGGAATACCGCGGCACACAGTCCATCGGCAAGACCGGTATCGAGCGCTTCTACGAATCTGAGCTGCACGGCCATGTGGGCTATGAAGAGGTTGAGACCAATGCTCAGGGCCGCGTACTGCGCGTGCTCAAGCACACCGATCCGATCCCCGGGAAAAACATCGTCCTCAGCCTTGACGTCAAACTCCAGGAAGCAGCGGAGCAAGCCCTGGGTGACCGCCGTGGCTCGGTAGTGGCCCTTGATCCGCAAACCGGTGAAGTCCTGGCCATGGTCAGCAAGCCGAGTTTCGACCCCAATCTGTTTGTCACCGGCATCAGTTTCAAGGAATACGCTGCGCTGCACGACTCCATTGACCGGCCACTGTTTAACCGTGTATTACGCGGACTCTATGCGCCGGGCTCGACCATCAAGCCAGAGGTCGCCATCGCCGGGCTTGACAGCGGTGTCGTCACCGCACAGACCCGAGTATTCGACCCCGGTTACTACCAACTACCCGATTTCGACCACAAATACCGCAACTGGAACCACAGCGGCGACGGCTGGGTGGACATGGACGCGGCCATCATGCGTTCCAATGACACCTACTTTTACGACCTGGCTCACAAACTGGGCATCGACCGCCTGCACGATTATTTGGCCGAGTTCGGCCTGGGTCAGAAAGTCTCCCTGGATATGTTCGAAGAGTCCGCCGGGCTGATGCCATCCCAAGCCTGGAAGCGCGCCACCCGCCGCCAACCCTGGTTTCCCGGCGAAACGGTGATCCTGGGGATCGGCCAAGGCTATATGCAAGTCACGCCGCTGCAACTGGCACAGGCGACCGCACTGATCGCCAACAAAGGTGTGTGGAACCGACCGCACCTGGCCAAAACCATCAATGGCGTGCCGCCGGTGGACGAACACCCGATGCCGAATATTGTCCTCAAGGACCCGCGTGACTGGGAACAGGTCAACCACGGCATGCAGTTGGTGATGCATGACCCGCGCGGTATCGCCAGGGCTGCCGCCCAAGGTGCGCAATATCGTATCGCTGGCAAGAGCGGTACCGCTCAAGTGGTAGCGATCAAGCAGGGCGAGCGTTACAACCGTGACAAGACCCAGGAACGCCACCGTGATAACGCCTTGTTTGTAGGTTTTGCGCCAGCCGAACACCCGAAAATCGTGATTTCGGTCATGATCGAAAACGGTGAGGCCGGTGGTCGTGTCGCAGGGCCGGTAGTGCGGCAGATCATGGACGCCTGGCTGCTCGACCAGGAAGGTCACCTGAAGCCGCAATATGCAACGCCCTCCAAGGCGGCAGGTGACCCGCACGTCTAAGTCATGTCTTCCACTCGCCCCATTGCTCCATGTTGTCGTAGGCCAGCCACGGCACAGCGTGGGCGGTCCAGATGTGCGAGGTGGGCCTGACGCGTGGATCATCATCCAACGTCGCCACCCGCACGATCACATGGGGCTGATGCCTACGCTCGGCCATCAGGTGTGAGCCGCATCGCGAGCAGAAATACCTGAGTTTCCCCGGTGAAGATTCGAAGGACGACAGCAATGCTTCACCTTGCGTCCAACGAAAATGCTCACGCATCACCCCTGCGGTGGCGACAAACGGTGCCGCATGGATTTTGCGGCAGCTGTTGCAGTGGCAATGGCTGATGGGCATGTCCAGGCTGTGCACCTGGTAATGCACGCCTTTGCAGAAGCAACTTCCATTCAATGGGTCAGTCATAGGTATTGCCGGTTCAAGGACGGGGTCATCATCATTGCTTACAACCTCGAGTTGCGCATTGTTTGATGTCGCCTACTGTCAATGGAGGAGGTGACTTATGCATGTATTAGATCGCATAGAGCGAAAGGTCCTGCTCAACGCGCCGCGTAAACAAGTCTGGGAAGCACTGACAAACGCCGAGGAATTCGGCAGCTGGTTTGGCGTTGCCCTCAAAGGCAAAACCTTTGTCGAGGGACATACCCTTGAGGCGCCGATCACTTTTCCGCATTACGAGCATGTTATCTGGAAAGCCAGGATCGAACGTATCCTGCCGCAGACGCTATTCTCTTTTCGGTGGCATCCCTTCGCGGTAGAGAAGGGTGTTGACTACGACGAGGAGACCCCGACCCTGGTGGAATTCACTATCGAGGAGTGCGCGCCAGGCATACTTCTGCGGGTGATTGAGTCCGGTTTCAATGAAATACCGCAGGCCCGGCGCCAGACGGCGTTCAAGATGAACTCTCGCGGCTGGGATGAGCAAATGAGCAATATCGAGGCTTATCTGAACGAGACCCATCGGGCATGAGCCAAATGGGGGTTGCAGGTTCACGCCGCCGCCGAGCCCCGAGTCGGTGGACATGGGGCCGTTGATAAAGGCGTTTGGCCCCGTGAACGCTTCCACCTGCTTCAGGGCATTTGGTCATGAATCCATGAGGACGCCATACTGAACGGCGAATCCAGGATGTCCTGATTGCCCAGCACACCCAGTTGACCACCGCGTGCCACCTGGCCGCCCGGCGCATACCGGGGGAAGAGCGCTTGGTGCGCAGGCTTCGGCTTTAATGTGAGTGGCCCCCAGTTCTAACGTGTTGCTGTCCTGACGGTCGTTTGGGGCTGCGTGCACGTTAACGTGCTGCGTTTGGCCGGATGCCGCGTAGAATCAACGCCTGAAAGCGATTCCAGAGGTGCGGTACGGTGGATTTACAGCAGGGGTTTGTCCTGACCCGGCATTGGCGCGATACCCCGGCGGGCACGCAGGTCAGTTTCTGGCTGGCCACCGACCAGGGGCCAAGACTCATCTGCCTGCCTGTCCAGACGTCGGTGATGTTTATCCCGGAGGCCCATCGCAAGCCGCTTGATTGGCTGCTCAAGGGCGAGCGCGATATCGAATTGCGCCCGCTGCAGTTGCGCGACTTCCATCACCGTCCTGTCCTCGGCCTCTACACGCGCCAGCATCGCCAATTGATGGACGTGGAAAAGCGCCTGCGCGCCGCCGGCGTGGATGTCTACGAAGCCGACATACGCCCGCCCGAGCGCTATATGATGGAGCGCTTCATCACCGCCCCGGTATGGTTCGGCGGCACGCCCGATGCCAGTGGCGCCCTGGCCGACGCACAGATGAAACCCGCCCCCGACTACCGCCCGCCGCTCAAGCTGGTGTCCCTGGACATCGAGACCACCGCCCAGGGCGACCTGTACTCCATCGCTCTCGAAGGTTGCGGCGAGCGCCAGGTCTACATGCTCGGCCCGCCGAACAAAACCGATGCGGTGGACTTCAAGCTCGACTACTGCGACACCCGTGCCCAACTGCTCGAGCGCCTCAACCAATGGCTCGCCACCCACGACCCCGACGCCATCATCGGTTGGAATGTGGTGCAGTTCGACCTGCGCGTCCTCCACGAACATGCCCAACGCCTCAACGTGCCGCTGATGCTTGGGCGTGGCGACGAACCGATGGCCTGGCGCGAGCACGGCAGCCGCAACCATTACTTCGCGGCGGCGGCGGGGCGCCTGATCATCGACGGTATCGAAGCCCTGCGTTCGGCCACCTGGAGCTTCGAATCCTTCAGCCTGGAAAACGTCGCGCAAACCCTGCTTGGCGAAGGCAAGGACATTTCCACGCCGTACCAGCGCATGGATGAAATCAATCGCATGTTCGCCGAGGACAAGCCCGCCCTGGCGCGTTACAACCTCAAGGACTGCGAGCTGGTCACGCGGATTTTCGCGAAGACCGAACTGCTCAAGTTCCTGCTCGAACGCGCCAGCGTCACCGGCCTGCCGGCTGATCGCAACGGCGGTTCCGTCGCCGCCTTCACCCACCTGTACATGCCGCTGATGCACCGCCAGGGCTTCGTCGCGCCGAACCTCGGGGACAAGCCACCCCAGGCCAGCCCCGGCGGTTTTGTCATGGACTCCCGCCCCGGCCTCTACGAATCGGTACTGGTGCTCGATTACAAAAGCCTCTACCCGTCGATCATCCGCAGCTTCCTGATTGACCCGGTGGGCCTGATCGAGGGCCTCAAGCAGCCCGGCGACAGCGAATCCGTGGAAGGCTTTCGCGGTGCGCGGTTTTCTCGCACGCGCCACTGCCTGCCCTCCATCGTCGCACGCGTCTCCGAGGGCCGCGAAGTGGCCAAGCGCGAGCACAACGCGCCGCTGTCCCAGGCCCTCAAAATCATTATGAACGCGTTCTACGGCGTACTCGGTTCCAGCGGCTGCCGCTTTTTCGATACGCGGTTGGCGTCGTCGATCACGATGCGCGGCCACCAGATCATGCGCCAGACCCGCGAGCTGGTTGAAGCCCGGGGGTACGAGGTGATCTACGGCGACACCGACTCCACGTTCGTCTGGCTCGGCCGCGCTCATTCCCAAGAGGACGCCAGCCGTATCGGCCAGGCATTGGTCAAGCACGTCAACGATTGGTGGCGCGAGCACCTGCGCAGCGCATTTGGCTTGCACAGTGCACTTGAGCTGCAATACGAAACCCACTTCACCCGCTTTCTCATGCCCACCATTCGTGGCGCGGAGGAGGGCAGCAAGAAACGCTATGCCGGCCTGGTAGTGCGCGCAGACGGCAGCGAAGAGATGGTCTACAAAGGCCTGGAAACCGTACGCAGCGACTGGTCGCCGCTGGCCCGGCGATTCCAGCAGGAACTCTACCAGCGCATCTTTCATCGCCAGCCCCACCAGGACTACATACGCGACTACGTGCGCCGGACCCTGAGCGGTGAACTCGATGAGCTGCTGATCTACCGCAAGCGCCTGCGCCGCCAGCTGGACGACTACGAACGCAACGTACCGCCCCACGTGCGCGCCGCGCGCCTGGCCGATGAATACAACGACCGCCTCGGGCGCCCGCGTCAGTACCAACGCGGCGGCTGGATCAGCTACGTGATCAGCGTCAATGGCCCCGAACCGTTGGAAGCGCGCCAGGCGCCCGTCGACTACGACCACTACGTCACTCGCCAATTGCAGCCAGTGGCGGATGCGATCCTGCCGTTTGTGAATGACGATTTCAGTACCCTGGTCGGCGGGCAAATGGGTCTGTTCTAGAGCACTTGCTTCGGTGTGCCGAGGCGCTGCATTGTTGTCATCCGATGATCAACTCTCAGGAGGAACCCTCCATGTACACGCTCTATGGCATCGACGAGTCCGGCTCCTGCATGATCGAAATTGCCCTGCAGCGGTGTGCGGTGCCGCGGCGTCGGGTGGATGCTGCCTCCTGGGCCGACGGCGAGGGCAGCGATGAACTGGCCCGTATCAACCCCCTCAAACAGGTGCCTACCCTGGTCACCCCGGACGGTCAGGTGCTGACGGAAAGCGCGGCGATCCTGATCCACCTGGGCCTGGAGTTTCCTTCTTCGGATTTATTGAACGGCAACCGCGCCCAGATCCTGCGTGGGCTGGTGTACATCGCTGCTCATTGCTACTCGGCGATCGGTATCATCGATTACCCGCAACGCTGGTTGGGCGACGCGAGTGAAGCCGTGCAGGCACAACTGGTCACCGGCACGCGCCGCTACTTGCACCAAGCCTGGGTGATATTTGCCGAACAGTTTGCCGGTCAGTTGTTTGCGGCAAGCGGTGAGCCCAATGCACTGGGCATCATGGCGGCCGCGGTGTCGCGCTGGGACGAAGCACGGGAGGCATTGAGCGCCCTGGCGCCAGGCTTTGCCCAGTCACTGGCGCAAGTGGATGCGGACCCTATTGTCGCGCCCGTATTTGCACGGCATTGGCCGCAGTGGAAGGTTTCGTAGTGTTTCCGTAATCAGAGGAAACAATCACCGTTGTACCTTTCAACCCCTTGCGTAGAGGCCCCCCTGGCCTACGCTTTCTGAAAGCGGTGTAGGAATCATCCTTGAATTTGACTGTCGCAGACATGAAACTCAAGAACCCTGTACGAAATTCAAAGGAGGTGTGCATGCTCATCCGGTCGCTGACCCTGGCTACCTTGATGGCTTTTACGGGGCCACTGTTGGCTGCTGATGATATCAACCCGCTCAAGCAGGATCTGGGCAAGGCCCGGCCGCTGGTGGTGGTGGAGCTTGATTCCGGCAACGACACGTTGGCGACCCTCAAGAAACAGCTGGACGAGCCTGCCACCAAGCAGTCCTTCGAAGAGCGCGGCATGGTGCTCTACACCGTGAAGTTCGGCAGTATCGGTGCCGAAGGAGAAAAGTTCGCCAAAGACCCCAAGGACAACAAGAAACTCACCCCGCCTGAAACCAATGCACTGATCCGCGCCCTCAAGCTCGGCGCCGGCAGCGGCACCAAGGTGATCCTGGTGGGCAAGGACGGCGAGAAGAAAGTAGAGAAGACGGTACCGCCCGACACCCTCGATTTGAAAGCGTTTTTCAGCGCCATCGACCAGATGCCCATGGCCGAGAAAGAAGCCGCCGCCGTGGCTGAACCGGAACCCGCCGCGCCTGCCCCGGCCAAGGGCGCCAAGCCGACGAAACAGGGCAGCAAGCCAGCCCCTCAGCAACTGGATGACTGATCCACGTACCGACCCACCGGGTCTGCAGTCAACTCGCATGGGTTGATTGCGCCATGGGAGCGAGTCTCTACGCCACAACAAGCTCCCCCAACCACAGGCAGTGCGCCTCAGCCCAGGCGCGCAGCGGCTCGCGCAGTGATCTCAGCGCGCACCTTGCGCGATTCCACCGTGCGTTTTTTCGCCTCTTCCAGCACGTGCGCAGGCGCGGTCTGCGGGCTGCCCGCCTCGAACGGCGGCGCCGGCGCGTATTCGATCTGCAACTGCACCAACTGAGCCGCTGCTTCGCTGTACAACTCTGCTGCCAGGACCAATGCGAAGTCGATGCCTGCGGTAATGCCGCCACCGGTAAACAAGTTGCCGTCGCGCACCACGCGCTCCTGCACCGGGATCGCGCCGAGCGGGGCGAGCATGTCGTGGTAGGCCCAGTGGGTGGTGGCCTTGCGGCCGCGCAGCAAACCCGCCGCGCCGAGCACCAGTGAGCCGGTGCATACCGAGGTCACGTAGCGCGCCGTCTGGGACTGGGCCTTGAGGAAGTCGAGGGTCTGCGGGTCTTCCATCAGCGCGCCGACGCCAGAGCCGCCGGGTACGCAGAGCACATCCAGGTTGGGGCAGTCGGCGTAGGTCATGGTCGGGGTGAACACCATTCCGGTGCTGGAGGTGACCGGCGCAAGGTCTTTCCACACCAGGTGCAATTTTACGTCAGGCAGCGAACCCAACACGTCATAAGGGCCGGTCAGGTCCAGTTGCTGGACGTCGGGGAACAACACAAAGCCGATCTGCAAGGTCATCAATAGTGCTCCGATAAAGGGGTGGACGACTTCACTGTAGAGGCCTAGGCTTTGGCGAATACGCCATTGAGCCAACAGATCACGCCAATCATGCCGCGACTCATCCATGTCCTCGCTTTCGATAACGCCCAGGTGCTCGATGTGACCGGGCCGCTGCAGGTGTTCGCCTCCGCCAATGACCTGGCCCGCCAGCGCGGCTTGCCGTTGCCTTACGCCGTCTCGGTGATTGCTGCCCAGACCGAACCGGTGATGACGTCCGCCGGCCTGGCGCTGGTGGCCGAGCCGCTGCCTGCCGCCGATGCGCCCTGCGACACCCTGGTGATCGCCGGTGGCTGGGGGGTATACGGTGCCGCCGAAGACTTGGCGCTGGTGGATTGGGTTCGGGAAAAAGCCCGGTCCACCCGGCGCATGACCTCGGTGTGCACCGGCGCGTTTCTGCTCGCCGCCAGCGGCCTGCTCGACGGCTGTCGCGTGGCCACCCACTGGACGCGCTGTGAAGAACTGGCGCGCAGGTTTCCCGCGCTGACGGTGGAGTCCAACCCGATCTTCATCCAGCAGGGCGCGGTGTGGACGTCGGCCGGTGTCACCGCCGGCATCGACCTGTGCCTGGCCCTGGTGGAAGAAGACCTCGGCCGCGCCGTAGCGTTGGAAGTGGCGCGGCACCTGGTGGTGTTCCTCAAGCGCCCCGGCGGGCAGTCGCAGTTCAGCGTCACCTTATCCCTGCAAAAGAGCGACAGCCGCTTCGCCGAACTCCATGCGTGGATGGCCGAAAACCTGACCCTGGATTTGAACATCCCGACCCTGGCTGCCCAGGCCGGCATGAGCGAGCGCAGCTTCGTGCGCCACTACCGCGCCGAAACCGGGCAGACGCCCGCGCGCGCCGTCGAGCGGATCCGCGTCGAGACCGCGCGCCGGCAATTGGCGGACAGCACTGCGTCGATCAAACGCATTGCCGTGCAGTGCGGCTTTGGCTGTGAAGAAACCCTGCGTCGCAGCTTTTTGCGCGCCTTGTCGGTCACGCCCCAGGCTTACCGCGAACGCTTTTCGCCGGTGTCATAGGCGAGCAATTCCAGCAGCGCGGCTAGGGTGGCGTGGGGCGCTTCCTGGGGAATATTGTGGCCCACGCCGGGCAACACCTGGCGTCGGTAAACGCCGCTGAAGTGCTCGATGTCATCGTCCTCGTCCGGCGGCGGGCCGACGCCATCATCGGCCCCGCACAGCGAAATACTCGGGACCGAAATCGGTGGTTGCAGCGTCAGGGCCTGCTCGATGGCTTCAAGCGCAGGATCGCCGGGGGCGTACATGAACCGGTGGCGATAGGAGTGAATCACCACCTCGACGAAGTCCGGGTTATCGAATGATGGCGCCGTCTGCTCATACAGGCTTGGCCCCTCGGCCCATGACGGTGACCACAGCGACCACAGCAGCTTGCACAGCTCGCGGCGGTTGGCGGTCAAGCCCTCCACACCGCGCTGGGTATGAAAGTAAAACTGGTACCACAGCCTGTGCTCCGTTTCTGGCGCCAGAGGCTTGAGCGACTGGGCAATGTCCTGGACGTTGTAGCCATCTGCGGTGACCAAGCCACGCACCCGTTGCGGCCATAGCGCCGCAACGATACACGCGGCCCGCCCCCCCAGTCATAACCGGCCAGCGTCGCCTGCGGGATCCGCAACGCATCCATGAACTCCAGCAGATCCTGCGCCAGCGCCGCCTGCTGCCCGGAACGCATCACCTGCGCGTTGATAAACCGCGTCGGTCCGTAACCGCGCAGGTACGGTACCAGTACCCGGTAACCGCGCTCGGCGAGTACCGGCGCAATTGCGTCGTAGCTGCGTGGGTCATAGGGGAAGCCATGCAGCAGGATCACCGGCTCACCCTCGGCGGGGCCATGGGTTTCGTAGGCGATGTCGAGCATGGAGGTGCGCACGTATAGCAAGGGGGCGTTCATGGCGGGCTCCTGTCTCCGTTGTCTGATTAATGTATTGGGTTTTCAGTCATTGAACGTTATGTGGATGCCCACCGCCGCATCCGTCAAATACTGGCCGCTGCCCTCAGGGCTGCCACACCGTCTTCTCCCCACTCAACTTGCGATCCAGAAACGTCGCCGCGCTGATCAGCGCCAAATGGCTCAACGCCTGGGGCGTATTGCCCAGGTGTCGTGCCTGGCTGTCGAACTCTTCAGCGTACAGCCCCAACGGGTTGGCGTAGCGCAGCAACTGTTCGAATTCCAGGTGAGCCTTTTCCACTTGTCCGGCGCGGGCCAGGCATTCGACGTACCAGAACGAACAGGCGGCGAAGGCGCCTTCGGTGCCTTGCAGGCCGTCGATCTGGCTATCGTCGTTGCGATAACGGTAGACCATGCCGTCGCGCACCAGGCTTTTCTGGATCGCCTCCAGCGTGCTCAGCCAGCGCGGATCGGTGGCCGCGACGAAGCGCACCAGCGGCATCAACAGCATCGAACCGTCCAGCGCGGTGCTGCCGATATGCTGCACAAAGTGCCCGCGCTCTTCGTTCCAGAAACGGCTCCAGATGTCGGCGTAGATGGCTTGCCGGGTCTGGTCCCAGCGTGCGAACGGCGCCGGCAGTGAGCGCTTGGAGGCCAGGCGAATCGCGCGGTCCAGGGCCACCCAGCACATCAGCCGCGAATGCAGGAAGTGATGCTGTTCGCCGCGCATTTCCCAGATGCCCACGTCCTTCTGGTCCCAGATTTCGCAGACCTGATCGGCGACCTCAACCGTATGTTTCCAGCCCTCGTGGGAGATGGCTTCGCCGTACTTGTTGACCAGGTACACCGCGTCCATCAGTTCGCCATAAATATCCAGTTGAATCTGATCGACCGCCTCGTTGCCGATGCGTACCGGCCGGGCGCCGCCGTGGCCGCTGAGGTGATCGAGCTGTGTCTCGGGGAGTTCCTGGCGACCGTCGACACCGTACAGAATATTGATTTTGGTCGTCTGGCCGCAGCAGTCGCTGACCCGTCCCCTGAGCCAACGCATATAGGCATTGGCTTCGTCGACAAAGCCCAGGCGCATGAAGGCGTAGACGGTAAACGAGGCGTCGCGGATCCAGGTGTAGCGATAGTCCCAATTGCGTTCGCCACCGGGTGTTTCCGGCAGGCCGAAGGTCGCGGCGGCGACGATTGCGCCATGTTTGCGTGAGGTCAGGAGCTTGAGCGCCAGGGCCGAACGGTTGACCATTTCGCGCCAGCGCCCGCGGTAGTTGGACTGCGCGATCCAGCCGCGCCAGAACGCCAGGGTGTGGGCCAGCGCCAGGTCCGTGCAACGGTTGTCTACCCGCTCATCGTCTCGGCCGCCGAGGACAAATTCGGCGCCTTCTTCCTGGGCCAGGGTGAACGTGGCCACGGCGGCATGGTGTTCGATCTGCAACGGCTGGCTGCCGGCCAGGCGCAGGCCAGGCTGGCCGTCGGCGCTGAAACTCACCGTGCCATTTTCCAGGGCGGCGTGGGTGGGCGCGCGCGCGTAGTCCTGGCGCACGGCGCAACGCAGGTGAAGGGTGGCCGTGCCACTGACCACGCGGACCCGGCGAATCAGCAGGGGCAGGTCGTCGATATCGTCGCTGATGGCCAGCAGATCAGTGATTTCCACCACGGCCTCATCGCTGAGCCAGCGGGTTTGCAGCACGTTGGTGTCGGGCAGGTAGATCTGTTCGCGGCGGGCGTTGGGCAGGTCCGGCGTGAGCTGGAAGACACCGGCGTCGGGGGTGTCGAGCAGCGAGCAAAAGATCGACGGGCTGTCGAATTCCGGCCAGCAGAAAAAGTCGATGCTGCCTTTATCGTTGACCAGCGCCGCGCTGCGCATGTCGCCGATGATACCGTGGGCATCGATGGCACTTTGTTGCTCGTTTTTCAAATCAACCATTGCCACGAAACTCCGGATAAAGGCTCATGCCGCCATCAATGAACAGGGTGCTGCCCACCACGTAATCGGAGGCGTCGCTCGCCAGCCAGACCACGGCGTTGGCCACGTCTTCCACATCGCCCACGCGGCCATAAGGAATCAATTTCAGCAATTCGTTTTGCGCAGCGCCTTCGGTGGCGGCGCGGTTGATCGCTGTGCGAATCGCCCCCGGCGCAATGCCATTGATGCGGATGCGGTGCTCGCTGACTTCCTGGGCGAGGGTGCGCATCAGCATCTCCACGCCGCCTTTGGACGCTGCGTAGTTCGCATGCCCGGCCCAAGGGATCAACTGGTGCACCGAGCTCATGTGGATGATTTTTCCAGCGGCCCGTGACACGCCGTCGCGCACGCCCTGGCCCTGGAAAATGCGCACGGCCGCCCGGGCACACAGGAACTGGCCGGTGAGGTTGACGCCGATCACGCTGTTCCAGTCCTGGAGGGTCATGTCGACCAGGTTAGCGTCTTTTTGCATGCCGGAGTTGGCCACCAGGATGTCCAGATGCCCGAACGCCTCAAGGGTTTGCGCAAACAGCCGTTCCACATCGGCCTCTTTCGCTACGTCGGCGCCGATAGCAAGTGCCCGGCCACCCTCGGCGTTGATCTGCGCCGCCAAGGCTTCGGCCGGTGCGCTCTGGCTGTTGTAATTCAATACCACCGCAGCACCGGCCGCCGCCAAGGCCTTGGCCGCGCCGGCGCCGATTCCGGAACTGGCGCCCGTCACCAGTGCGACTTGTTGCTCCAACGAAATACGCATTGTCCACCGACCTTGAATTTTTGAGTTCAGAGCAGCTGACTGACCGGGCGCAGCGGAAGTTCAGCCGTGTGAAATTAGCGACTACAACCATGGTGGAAAATGGAATAACAGAAGAATAAAAAATAACTACAAGATACTAAAAAACCGTTCAAAAGCGTTTGACAGGATTTTTTGTCGCGTGTCTTATAGGCACACCCCAACCCGCTCCGCTGGTAGTTCGGCAGTCATCGCGGGGCACCTATATAGAGATGCCTATGTATTTGTCGGCCGTTATAGGAGAACTACCAGAGCAGGCATTAATGGCCGGCTACGAGAGTGGTTTGCCTAAGTTGATTATCTTCGATTGCGACGGTGTGCTTGTCCAAAGTGAAGAAATTACGCTGTCTGTATTGATCTCCATGCTTAATGCCCACGCACAGGGCGGTGCACAATTAGACCCTGTTCGGTTTATTGAACATTTTCGTGGGCGCAGGATTGCTGACTGTGTGCGCGAAGCAGAACGTTTATTGAGTATTCAAGTAAGCAGTCAGTTTGAAGTGGCGTTTCGGCAGCAGGCGCTGGATGCATTGGTATTAAACCTGAAAGCCACCGATGGCATTGTTGAAGTTCTGCAAGCGTTGAATATTCCCTATTGCGTGGCGTCCAGTGCGCCGCGCAACAAGATAGAACAGTGTTTGCGTCTCGCCGGACTGTTTTCTTATTTCGAGGGGCGAATATTCAGTTGTTATGAATTGGGCCGTTGGAAACCCGACCCGCTGGTGTTTTTAACCGCTTGCCGGACTTACAACATTAATACCCGCGACGCATTGGTCATTGAAGACAGTGTGACCGGTGTGCAGGCGGCGGTTGCCGCCAACATCAGGGTACTGGGTTTTGGCCCGCCGGATCGTCACGTGATGCTGGCCGATGCCGGGGCGTTACCGTTTTCCGATATGCGTGAAATGTTGAGCCTCATTAACCAGTGAACTTCCCCAGGGAGGAGGCGTTGTGAACGTACAGGGTTATATAGAACGGCTGAAGCAGAATGACCCATGTTCAGAAGTGTGGTGGGATTCGTCGCCCTCGGTCTATGCGCCTTTCAAGAACCATCTGCTGGATAAGTACCCGGCGGCGGTGGCCCATATTGAACAACTGATGCCGGATGACTTCTCGCCGACCCATGGCTTCAGCAGCGTGACCACCAACCCTCGGTTGGTCGCGGCGGCGATTCTCGATAAGCGTGACTATTGGTCTTCGCGATTCAGCCTGGCGAGCCTGTCGCCGGCTCAGTTACGCAAGAAGCTCTACAACGAAGTGATAGTCGAAGGGGCCTCGACGCTCCAGTTGCTCTGGGGGCAATCCGCCCAGAACGAGGGCTGGATGTGTGCGCAGGTCGAACCGGTGGACGTGCGTTGCACCGAACGCATGACCGACAGGGGGCTGGAGCTGCAGCGCCTGGCGCCGAATGTGATGGTGAAGGTGCCGGGCAGCCTGGAAGGGCTTGCGACGGTCGAACTCCTGGTGGCCCAGGGCGCTTCGGTCAACATCACGTTCTGCTTTACCGTCTCCCAGTTCCAGGCCGGTATCCAGGCCATAGAGCGTGGCAGGGCGACTGCGCGCAGCCATGGCGTCGACACCCGCCGCTGCAAATACGTGATCACCTTCATGATCGGGCGCTTCTCCTGCCAGCCCGAGTTCGCGTTGCAGGCGACAGAGCGCAACCTGACGCTGAGCGCCGAAGAACTGCGCTGGGCCGAGTTGCTGATCTACCAGCAGATACAGACGCTGGTCGCGGCTTCGACCGTGCCGGTCAACATCCTGCTTTCGAGCATAAAAGTCGATGTCGACGAACGCGGCAACAAACACTGCTGGCACCTGGAAAAGACCGGGCTATCGGCGACCAGCTATACGCTGACACCGGACGTGGTGGAGTTCCTGATTGAGCGTGAAAGCCATGGCAAACCGGTGTTGCCTGCCCGCGAACCGCTGCAGCCGCCGCTGGCGACGTTCGCCAAGCTCATGCGCATTGCGTACTTCTGTGAAGGCTACTTCTTGGGCGGCATCGAGCCCTACGACTTTGGCAACCATGAAGCATTTATCAATGCCTGCAATGAAGCCAACAGCGCGCATCGGCGGTTGACCGATTACTGCGTGCGCCTTTGCCCGGTGGCGCGGCCGTTGGCGCGCTCGCTCAACGACATTCTCGCCGCCGAATACGGGGTGCTGGCATGAACAGGATGGTCGGGTTATGGGCGCACCCGCGCTCGCGCTCCACCGTGCTGGAGCGGGTGTTCATCGAGCGTGGGGATTTCGAGGTATTTCACGAGCCTTTTGCGCATATGGCATTTTCCGAGGATTCGGCAATTCCCTCGGATGAATGGGATCACAGTTTTCCCACCACTTATGAGGGGATTAAACAACAGCTGATCGACGCCAGGGCGCGCGCCAATGTCTTTCATAAAGACATGTGCTACCACTGCCTGGATAAGTTGAAAGTCGATCTCGACTTTCTCGCCCAGCAACACAATATTTTTATTATTCGAGAGCCCGCCAGCAGCATTGTTTCTCATCACCGGGTACATCCCGATATGCCTCTGGAAGCCATCGGGCATAAAGCCTTGTACGAGATTTTTTGTGTCGTGACCAAACTGACGGGGCAGGTTCCCTATGTGATTAACGCGGACGCTCTTGCCGCTGAGCCGGAGCGCGTGATTCGCAAGTTGTGTGACTATTTGCAGATTGAATTCCTGCCTCAAGCCATGACTTGGAAGCGTGAATGTCCACAACAATGGAAAACCTGGCGAAGTTGGCATGTGGCGGCAGAAAACAGTGAGCGCATTGTTTTACCGGCTAACCCGGTCGTCGACCTGCAAGTATTCGAACAATGGCCAAAGTTAAAGGCGATGTATGAATACCATCGGACTTTTTACGCGCGCATGAATGAGTTTTGTCAATAAGGACAGTTGCATGAAAAAGTTAATTGTGACCGGTGCCGCTAATGGGATTGGTCGAGCGACATTGGAGCAAGCCATTAAGGCTGGGTATTTTGTGATTGCCGCCGACAAGGATGCCGAAGGGCTGGGCCGGCTGCGCACGCTTTACGGCCCCCAGGTGCTGGAGACCCACGTCGTCGACTTTGCCGATAACACGGTTATCAAGACGTTCATGCCCGCGCTGTATGAGCGGCACGCCACGATTTACGGGCTGGTCAACAACGCTGGGATTTACCACGGCAAAAGTGTCTACGCCTATTCCGATCAGCAAGTGGACGAGGTCCTCAACGTCAACCTCAAGGCGCTGGTCTACCTCTCCAAGGACTTCGCCGAACGGGAAATGAAGTACGAAGCGCCGCGCAGCATCGTCAATATCGCCTCGGTGGCCGGCGAGGTGGGCAGTTGCGATGCCCTGTACGGCGCGACCAAAGCGGCGGTGATCGGCCTGACCAAAGCCAACGCCTGGAACTTCGCGCCGTTTGTGCGGGTGAACGCGGTGTCGCCGGCGCTGATCCACGACACGGCCATCTACGACACCATCCCCGAATACCGTCGCGCCGAATACGCGCGCCAGGAGATCCTCAAGGATCCGATCCGCCCCGTCGACGTCGCCGACGTGATCTTGCTGCTGGTGGGCGATGCCATGCGACATATCAGCGGACGGGTGATACCGGTCGACAACGGAGCCTACCCACGATGAACTCGCCAGCACTCAAGAAAAAACTGTTGCTGGTGGGGGCGGGCAACCTGTGCCTGCAGATCCTGAAGATCCTTGGGCCTAAAAATGCGTTCGAGTTTGTGGTGCTGGGGCGCAATGAGGAGGCGACCGTTCGCCTGTGTAACCTGGTGGCGCTGTCGTGCGCGCAACTGGGGCAATACATTGCGATCAAGCCGGTGATCGCTGACCTGACCGATATCGACAAGGTAACGCGGCTGCTGCGCGCAGAGGCGCCGGACATGCTGGTCAACTGCGCGTCGTTGCAGTCGTGGCGGGTGATCACCGGTTTGCCCAAGCTCTCGTTCGAAAAACTCGACCAGGCGCAGTTCGGGCCCTGGCTGCCCATGCACCTGACGTTGATGCATAACCTGATGCAGGCGGTAAAAGCCTCCGGCATCGTGACCAGGACCGTCAATGCGGCGTTTCCCGATGCGGTCAATCCGATCCTGGCCAGGGTCGGCCTGGCGCCGGATATCGGCGTGGGCAATGTGGCCAACCTGATTCCGGCGGTGCGCTTTTCCATCGCACGGTTGCTGGAATGTTCCCCCACCGATGTGCGGGTGCAGTTGTATGCCCAGCATTATTTCAGCCACTACGTGCCACGCGGTGGCCTGCCGCCGCGTGCCAGCTACCGCCTGTTGTATGAGGTTCATGGGCGTGCGACCACCACCCGCCTGCCGGCCGAGGCGATTTTTTCCACGGTCAAGTCGGAGTTTCGGCGCCTGGGTGGCGTAGACGGGCAGTTCCTCACGGCGTGTTCGGCGGTCAGCGTGATCGAAGGGCTGTTTTCACCGGTGCCGGTACTGGTGCATGCGCCCGGCCCCTTGGGCCTTCCGGGCGGTTATCCGGTGCGGCTGCAGGAAGGGAAAATCGAGGTGCAATTCTCTGACGCCTGCCCAAAGGACGAGGCGGTGCGCATCAATACCATCTGCCAAAGCCACGATGGCATCGACGAAATCCATTGCGATGGGTCGGTTACCTATAACCCGCAATGCATGGCCGTCATGCAGGCCATGCTGGGGTATTCCAAGAAAACCATGTCCGTCGAGCAGTCCGCCGAGTTCGCCCACGAGTTGGCGCGCAAGTACTCGTCTTTCAAGCATTCAACCTGGTAGGTGTGTGATGAATCAGATGGCAAGGCACAACCACAACGACGTCGCCAGTTACTCCGCGCAATATTCGGCGGAGTTTGTCGAACGCTGGGATGATTTGATCGATTGGGACAAACGAAAAGCGGGGGAAAACGGTTTCTTTGAAAAGTTGTTGAAAAAGCACGGCGTCCAGTCGGTGATCGATGTGTCCACCGGCAGTGGTTTTCATGCGGTACAACTCAAGCAGGCCGGGTTCGATGTGGTTGCCACGGACGGCAGCAGCACAATGTTGACCAAGGCGCGGGAAAACTTTCGAAAACGCCAGTTGAATATCCAATCGTATTACCGGGACTGGCATGCGCTCGACCCGCAGGAGCTTGGCCAATTTGACGCGGTGGTGTGCCTGGGCAGTTCGCTGTGCCATGTATTTGCAGCCCACGAGCGGTTGATGGTGCTGGAGAGGTTCAGGGCGTTGCTCAAGCCGGGTGGTTTGCTGATTGTTGACCAACGTAATTTCTTTGCCATTCGTGCAGGCCGCTTCAAAGCCAGCGGCAATTACTACTACTGCGGCACGCACGCATCCGTGGGCTTGGGGCAGGTCGATGAAAACCTGTGTGAGTTCATCTACTCATTTGATAACGCGCAACAGTACCGGTTGCAGGTCTATCCGCTGTTGCCAGGGGAGTTGAAGAGTGAGGTGCTCAAGTCCGGATTTTCCACCCATGAGAGTTACGGAGACTTCCAGGCCGACTACGACATGATGGAGTGTGATTTTGTCATACACACCGCGCTCGCCAGCGCTGGGAGGCCCTGATGAGCGTACTGGAGCAGCGCGCTGCCCGTCCCCTGGACAGTGTCGTCCTGGCGGTGGTCCTGACCGGTTTCGTGGCCAGCACCTACGGCTTTGGCGTTTACCTGTTCGCCAACCTGGTGGTGGACATGCGCCGCGACATCGGTTTCGACTACACCACCGTAGGCTTGATCACCGGCGGCGCCCAGATCGGTTTCCTGCTGTTTTCGTCGGTCACCAGTGTGATCAGCCGTTATGTCGAGGGCTGGAAGATCAGCCTGGTGTCCACGGTCATCACCTCCCTGGCGCTGCTGGGCCTGAGTGTCAGCGACAGCATCGGGGTGTCCGGGGCGTTGTTGATTTTGCTTGGGGGCTGCTCCGCCTCGGTGTATATCCCCCTCGCAGAGATCGTCACCAAGGGCTTCAGCCCCGGTAATCGTTCCCGGGTCATGGGGCTGATTTCCAGTGGCACCAGCTACGGCGTGTTTATCAACGGCTTGCTGGTGTCGTTCCTGACCGTGCATGGCGGCTGGCGTTCGATCTGGCTCACGGCCGGCGTGATCTCGGTTGCCCTGTGCGGGGCGGCCTGGTTTCTGCTACGCAACCTGGCGGCGGGCGAGCAGGGCGGGGCTGTCGATGAGCGATCGGTGGCGGTCGACCACCACAGGTCCTGGTTGAGCAGGTCGCTGTACATGATCTGGGCCATCGCTTTTCTCAATGGCATGGCGTTGCTGCCGTTTCAGACGTACCTGGCGCCTTACCTTCGGGATGAGTTGGGCGTTTCGGTGCAGGACGCCGGGTTTATCTGGACCACCATCGGCGCGGTGGGGATGGCCTCGGGCTTTCTGGTCGGTTGGATTGCCGACAAGGTTGGCGTGCGGGCATCGCTGGCGATGTGCTTTTTGAGTGCGGGCCTGGCCGCCACCCTGGTGTTCAGCGTCAACAGTGTGCCGCTGTTCTATCTGGCGGCGTTTTTGTTTGCGCTGGCGTTTTATCCGATCTTCGGGCTGGTCCCCAGCTATATCGGGCAACTTGTACCGGTCAGCCGCCTGACCCAGGCCTTTGGCATTGCCAACGTACTGATTGGCCTGGGTGGGGTGTGCGGCAATTTCCTGGGAGGGCTCTCCAAGGACCTGACCGGGTCGTTTTCCAGCGTCTATTGGGTGGTGGCGCTGCTGCTGTTTCTGCAATGCGTGATGGTGTTCACCCTGGGTAAACAACCTGTTTCAGTGGCGCAGGGGCAGCCGGCATGAGTTATTTTGCGCAACGTTCAAACCCGCATCTGCATGCGTTTGCGTTCAGCCCTCTGCCCGTGGGGTATTCGCGCATTCAGCAACAGCCAGTGGTAATCTGGATGACCGGTCTTTCTGCCTCCGGCAAGTCGACCATTGCCGACGCCCTCGACACGGCCCTGCAGGCCCAGGGGCGGTTTACCTGCATCATTGACGGCGACTCGGTACGCGGCGGGCTGTGCCGCGACCTGGGTTTTACCGACCGCGACCGCGACGAGAATATCCGCCGTGTCGCGGAGGTGGCGCGCTTGATGCTGGACGCCGGGCTGATCGTGATCGTCGCGCTGATTTCACCCTCGGCGGCCAGTCGGCATTACGCGCGCTCCATTATCGGCAATGAGTATTTTGTCGAGGTGCATGTGGATGCCGCGTTGGAAACGGCCGAACAACGCGACCCGAAAGGCTTGTATAAAAAAGCCCGCCTCGGGCTGATCAAACACTTCACGGGGATAGATTCGAACTACGACGTGCCGGTTTTTCCGGAGGTGCACCTCGATACCCAGGCGCTTTCGGTTGAACAGTCCGTCGAGACCCTCCTGGCTTGGCTGGCGCGAAACGACAACCCGGCTTAGCCATTGGTCTTTGCGCAAGAGGATACGGTGTTTGCCTTTTCAGAAAACAGGGTAATCTGCGCCATCGGAGCACTATTGCATTTGCGCTGGAGCAGGCATGACACATTTTACGGGCACTGCAAAATCGATTCGTCTGATTGGCGGGGCCCGGGTGTTGGACTTTATCAACACCACCAACGGTCGCCGCCCGGGCTCGGCACTCAAGGTGATGGAAGAACGGCTCACCAGCTTTCCGTTCTTCCTTGAATGGGCGCTGCATGCCGCGTTGATCTCCGCCCGGGAGTTCGATGCGTACAGGCCCATGGTGTTGGAGTCGCCGATTTCATACCAGCCCGGCCTGGACGCGATTATTGCGTTCAGGGAGTGCCTGTATGCCGTGTTTTTTCCGTTGTCGTCGCACCAGGCCGTGGCCGACGAGGCCTTGCAGCCGATCAACCTGGCCTTCCAACAGGGCGTGAGTTGGCGAGTGCTGCGCTCGGTCGACGGCCTGCCGGCCTGGCAATGGAAAACCTGCACCAGTGCCGAGGAATTGATCGCGATGCTGATAGGGCGCCTGGCGATCGACGCCACGCAATTGCTGGTATCCGGCGACCTTCACACGCTCAAATGCTGCACGGCCACTGATTGCGATTGGGTGTTCCTGGATATCTCCAAGAACAAACAGCGCAAATGGTGCCAGATGAGCGTATGCGGCAGCCGTGAGAAATTGAGCCGTCAGCGGCAAGCCCTCTAGCCGCAGCGCACGCTGCGACATCTGCGTGACCGCCTGGTACGCGCTGGCCCCATGACCCGGGTTCGCTCCAATCTCCTACTGCCAAGTCGGCAAATGGGTGCCGCTTGCAGGAACTGAATCGGACAGGTTCGCCACACAAGGGAGGTCTGCATTCCTTCATTGAAGGCAGGCAACCCTGTGATAACGCCGGATTGGAGATTTAAATGTCGGTATCCGCCCTCGATGTACCCGTACCCCATTCGCCCCTTCAGAAACCACCCTCCAAGGTCGACCCCAAGACTAAAGGAGCGACCACCGCACAAACGGAGGGTCAAAAAAACACGAGCATCGGTTTCAACGCGGGTGACAACAAACCCGGCAAGCTGTTTGCCAATCAAGCGCCTGCCCGTCATGCCGGTACCGAGGACACCCGGCCGCAGGGCGATGCTCGCCAGACGTCAGCTACGGATGCCGAAACGACCGGTGCGTTCGACCAACTCAAGCAAAAGCTGAAGGGCTGGTGCAATGGGCCGCGCCCGCCAAAACCGGATCCGTGCCTGCCGCCGCCTTGCTACGGTAAGCCGCCAACACCACCCAAGCCGTGCCCACCGCCGCCACCGCCGCCTAAGCCGTGCCCACCGCCGCCCTGTCCGCCACCGCCGCCCAAGCCTTGCCCGCCGACGCCACCACCGTGCAGCAGCCGGCCTCCAGAGCGGCCGACGCCGTGCAGGCCTGACCCTTGCTATGGCAGGCCCGACCCTTGGTACGCGAACAAGAGCAATGATCAGTTGTTGGGCATGCTGTTGAATAGCTTCAATGCCTTCAAGGACCCGGCGCGACCTGGGTACATCACTATCCAAAGCCTGTCGGATATGGCCAACCGACCATTGACCGGCAACCCTGCGCAGGATCGCAACGTTCGTCTGGCGCGGGAACTGATGAAGCGTCCGGAAGTGGTGAATGCTGTGGATCGGCACAGCACCACCGGTGTTCTGGATGGCCTGATCGACCGGCAAAAGATCGCGATGATCCTCAGCAGCCAGAGCCCGCTGAAGTATTCGGATGACTCGCAATTGGCGGTGCAGATGCTGCAGAATTTCGGCCAGTTGAGCGATCCTCGTAATCCGAGTTACATCAGCATCGACAATCTGCGCCGACTGGCCAACGTGCCGACCAGCCACCCGACCCACGGCCATCTCGCCTGGATCGCGCAGGAGGTCCTCAAGCGCGCCGCCGTAATGGGCAACATGGACGGTGGCGATTATTGGGGTAAGGACGGTTGGATCCACATAGACACGCTACGTCGGATGTCTCGCCGATACAGCCGTATCGTAGAGTGATTCATTGAACAGGCAGGGCGCCACGAGCCTTCGTGGCGTTTTCCCTGGGGGCCCTATGACTACAACTTTATTTAACGCTGGCCAGTCCGGATGCCCCCGGCAGGCGGCCAACACCCAACCTTCTGGCGAGACACCCGGTGCGTCTGGCGAACAAGACCATTGGTCATTGCGCCATGCGCATGAAGTCCAGCGCATGAAAGATTTTGCCGGTCGGCGCAGGTTCCAGGCACCGGTTGCCGATGATTTTGCCCGAGGGATGCTGGCGCCCGGACAGGACCGTAAAAAAGACACCCAACCAGTGGTGCGAATTTACGGCGCTCTGACGTCGGTGATCCTCGGGCTCAAAGCCTTGTGCAATGTGCAGCAGGCTGACGACAACCCCACGGCAGGCTCCCGCGAGTCCGACTGAGCAGGCATCGCCGTTCCCTCATTTACATGCTGTCATTGCTATTCGTCTTCCATTCGGAACTAACGCATTCGCCTGGCCACACATCGATGGCTGGCTTTCAGGGCATCGATTTGCTGAGCCAGGCAAGCGCGGATCCGGAAAAGGTTGGAGATGATGCATGAAAATTGATGGTGCAATTCCTCGTGGACGGCCAACGGCCGTGGGGGCGGCGGAGGAGCGGCCGACGTTGCCGCCTCCTCTGGTTCATGCTCCCCCTGATGATCAACCCGACTCGCGCAGCGCACTGCCGCGACGGCCCTTCCTGTTACGCGGAGCCTTGTCTGCGCTGCGCTACTCGACGTTACAAAACTTGCCCGCCACACGCGCGAATTACGAGGTGCCCGGTTCGAAATCAACGGATAGCCAACTGGCGAAGGCATTGGAAACCGCGTTTGGAATATTGCACCCCTATTTGAAGGACGGACAACTGACGCACTCATCGCTGCGGCAGGTGGCGGCGCTCGAGCTGGGTGAGAATGACGTGCTCAATCGCGCAATCCTCGCAGCGCGGGAGGTGCTCAATCGCCCGCGACTCAGCGATGCGATCATGAACAGCGAAGGCTATATTACCCGCGACAGCCTGAGGCGCGCGGCTACGCAGATGACGGGTAGCAGTGCCCCGAGCGCCTGCAGCCAAGACCCTTTTCATTCACAGAGCAACGCCCAGGTGGTCAAGGCGCTCCAAGGCGAGTTCGAACAGTTGAGGGACGCATCCAAGGACCGGACGGTGTTCTTTGAAAAGTATCAATACATGCCGATCGCCACGCTTAGAGCGGTGACGGCCGACCCGGACGCCGTCGACCCGCAGGGCTTGCCTGTTCTGGATGCCGCTACCGGGCTACCGAAGAAGCAGTACAGCGAGCACTGTGTGTACACGGCCAAAAACGTTATCGAGCGCCCAGGCTTGTTGCACTCGCTGGAGCGAGGCACGGTCAACGGCCTGTTCGGGCGCGCCTATGAAGAGGGTTGGCTGAGCAATAAAAGTCTTGAGCGTTGGCTCAAGCAAGACCACGCGCACAAAGCCAGGTAGCGACCTGGCTTTGTGCGGTCAAGTTTCAAGCCCTGAGAACTTTGCCACTGATGGCTACGCCCGCCAGCAACAGTGCGATCAGCAAAAACGCAGTGGACAGGCTGCTGCCGTGGGCGATAAAGCCAATCACGGCAGGGCCCGCCAGAATTCCGGCGTAGCCCAGGGTGGTGATGGCCGGCACAGCGATGTGCTCCGGCATGACCTTTTGCTTGCCAACCGCGGTGTACAGCACCGGCACGATATTCGAACAACCGGCCCCCACCAGTGCGTAGCCCAGCAGTGTGGTTTGCCACGCGGGCAGTAGCGTCGCCACCAACATTCCGGCTGTGGCCAGCGCACCACCGATCACAATCACGCGGGTGGCGCCCAGGCGCCGCACGATGGCATCGCCGGTCAGGCGTCCGGCGGTCATGGTCAGGGCGAAGGCCGCATAACCCAGGCCAGCGTAGGCCTCGTCCATGCCGCGCTCGGCACTGAGGAACACGGCGCTCCAGTCCAGCACGGCACCTTCAGCCAGAAACACGATAAAACACAGGCAGCCGATAAACAGCACCACGCCGTGAGGGATCGCAAACGCCGGGCCCGAACTTTCACTGCCGTAGGGCAGCAAATGCGGCCCGGCCTTGAGTAGCGCCACCACCATGATGACGACCACGACCAGGGTCGCCTGCAGCGGCGACAGGCCCAACCCCAGCAACCCGGCAACCCCCGCCGCACCGACGATACCGCCAAGGCTGAACAAGCCATGGAAGCCCGACATCATGGTGTTGCCACTGGCCCGCTCGACGATCACCGCCTGCAGGTTCACCGTGGAGTCCACCGTGCCCAGGCCCGCGCCAAACAGGAACAACCCGGCGATGAGCAGTGGCACCGAGCTGACCGTGGCCAGCATTGGCAAGGCCAGGCAGATCATGAGCGTGCCGGCCGTCAGCACGCGGCGGCAACCATAGCGTGACGCCAGCGCACCCGCTGCCGGCATGGCAATGATCGACCCCACCCCCAGGCACAACAGCAGCAAGCCCAGTGTGCCTTCACTCAGCTGCGCGCGTGCCTTGGCGTAAGGCACCAGCGGCGCCCAGGCAGCGATGCCGAAGCCAGCGATAAAAAAGGCGATACGGGTCGACATTTGCTCCAGTCGCCCGGGAACCACGGGCGCTGAGGTAGGGATGGCAGTCATGAAAAATCCTTGGTTTTGCGTTCAACGAACGATGTCCGGCGCGACATCCTTGCACATCAGGTCGCGGGGAGCGAGCCGGGTTCCCTTGGGATGGCCGGCGGTGAATTTTATTTTTACAAACAGGGAACGCCTTGCTCGTCGGCAACCACACAGAATATGTCGAGTGCGTAGCAGGCGTTCTGGAAGGTGCGTAATCCCCGTGGGAACTGGTGAACCCCGGGCTTCTTGCGGTGGATTACCACCTTCCAGGCCGCCTTTTGTAAACCCGTCAGGTCGTTGACATATACGGGCTGACGCCAACGACCTCGGCACCGGTTACCCGTACCAGCAACATGCCTTGAGGGGTAGTTTCCTTACCCCTGTAACTCTCGACAACGACGCGATCCGCGCCCTGCCATGCCCGCCGCGACGATGGCGGCAAAGATCGCCGCCTCTTGCAGGCGCGGGTCAAGACCGGGGCGGCCATGCAGGTATCCATACACAACGCCGACCGCCAATTCACCCAAGGCCGGTGCGGTATGGAATAACGCATCCAACCTCGCGCCGCCGTCGGGCACAAGTTCCATTCCACGGTCCAGGCAGTGTAGGACGTGCCGGATGGCGTGACACGCCAGGTTCTCGCACAATCGAACAGCGTGTTTACATCTCGCCCCTCACCCCCTTGATAAACGTGGATGTCCCAATGGCCCTGTTCTACGATGCTCGCGGCAATATCTATGGTGTGGTCAGCCCTGCCTCATTAAGGCGCCAGGGCATCGACGTGCCTGACGATGCTGCCTCGGCCGCGCGTACGCGCAACGTCTGGACGCAGTCGGCGATAGCGTCCGAATGCGACTGGGGCTCCACGCCAAAGCCGATCGATGCCAAGGCCCACCGCTGTGATGGCCTGCTGGTCGGCCCGTTCCAGGCCGAGCCGCCGTTCGACGTGTTGATCGTCAACACCGACGGCTCCCTGGCCGAGCGCAGTGGCAACGGCTTGACGATTTTTGCCCAGGCACTCACTGATCAGGGCTTGATGACCCAGGCGTGCGAGCTGCGGGTGCATCATGACAAGCCCGATGCGGTATCGCCGCTGGCCACACAGGTCGAGCCGGCTGTTCACGAGCACTGTGCGGGGTTCTGGCTGGCGCTGGGGTTGCCCGAGTTCGGGCCCTCGTCCGTGGGCGCGCGGGGCGTTGACAAGGTGCTGCTGGACGGCACGGAACTGAGCCGTGTGCGCGAGTTGGCGGCGATCAATCCGCACTGGGCCCATAGTCAGTTCGTGCGTGTGGGCAACCCCCATTGCGTGACCCTGGTCGAACAGGTCAGGGCCTTGCCGGACAATCCGCGAATGCAGCAACCGGCCCTGTTCGAAGCGCTGCAGGCGATAGCCTTCGCGCCTCCGGCTGGCAACGGTCGGCCCTGCTCGGCCGGGGTCAATTTGCAATGGGCAGCCCGGCAACCTGGCAACCGGGTGCTTGCCCGGGTGTTCGAACGGGGAGAGGGGCCTACCGCGTCCTCGGGCACCAGCGCGAGTGCCGTGGCATGTGCGGCTTGGCGGGCAGGCTGGGTCGAGGCTGGCGAAGTCGCGGTGGTGATGCCGGGTGGCACCGCGCCCGTACGCCTGCATGCACACGCCGATGCACTGCTGAGCGTCAGCCTGTTCGGGACTGCACGGCCGCAGGCATGAAGTCTTTTGAACGGATGATACTGGGGGGAGTGTCAGCTGTTTCGCTTTTAATTAATTTTTTTACGTAAGTCCGTGTAGGTGGTTTCTTATCTTTAATCCGTGATGGGCGGAATCGATTTAGTATTTTGTAAAAGATACTTCCATCTCATTCGTACGAAACTTCTTTTTTATTTAAAACAGGCTGAATTTTTCCTGGAATCGCTAAGCTTTAAGGCGTTCAGGCGCTTTTTCTCGATAACGCATTCAATGTTTAACGGGAGTAAGTACTTCAGGTCGGCAATAACGCCGACAATAACAACTATGGCGGGTAACAACGGATGGTTAACGCGTTTGTTTCGTCACGTTTCAAATTGATCCTTCCCCATATAACGACTGACTTTCAGGTACTGGCATTCAAAGGCCAGGAGGTCCTTGATCAACCGTATTTCATACAAATGCAGGTCGTCAGTGAGAACCCTGGGCTTGACCTGGAGGCACTGCTCCACCAACCCGTCTATCTGGATTTCGGTGAAGCGAGCGAGGGCCTGCACGGCCACGTTTATGCTATCGGTCGCGATGCTCCTGGGCGGCGACTCACGCGCTATCACCTGACCTTGGCGCCGCGCCTGGCTTGCCTGGCCCATCGCCGTGACCAACGGATTTTCCAACAACGCAGCGTTCCCCAGATCATTGCGGCGGTCCTCGAGCACCATGGCATCCTGGCCGACGCCTATGTGTTCGAGTTGGGCCCGGTGGTCTACCCGCCACGTGCGTTCTGCGTGCAGTACGCGGAAACCGACCTGCACTTCATCCAGCGGCTGTGTGAAGAGGAGGGCATTCATTATCACTTCCGCCACAGCGAAGATGCGCATGTACTGGTATTTGGCGATGACCAGACCGTCTTTCGGCGTTTGCCCGCGCAGCGGTATTCGCCGGCGGGCGGGCCGGAAGCCGAAACGTCGGTCATCCAGCGTTTCGATGTGCGGCTGTCCACCCGCAGCCGGCAAACGGTACGGCGTGACCATGATTTCGAGCATCCTTCCCTGTGCCTGCAGGAAACGGCAGGGCCGGCCTCGGCGCCGCTCCTTGAGGATTACCGCTACCCAGCTGGTTTCAACCGCCACGCACGTGGTTTGCGCCTGGCGCGTCGGGCTCTGGAGGGCCATCAACGCGATCGTCAACGGGCGCTGGGCAAGAGCGATCAACCCGCAGTGCGCAGTGGCCATTTTCTTGAGTTGTGCGAGCATCCCGAACCGTCCTGCAACGACTTGTGGCTGATCACCTCGGTACGTCACGAGGGGCATCAACCGCAGGTGCTGGAAGAGGCGGTATGCGAGGTGGATAAGTTCCAGGGGTATCGCAACCGCTTCACCGCGACCCCCTGGCAAGCGACGCATCGACCTGCCCTCAAGCATCCCAAGCCGACCATCAGCGGCAGCCAGACCGCAACGGTGACCGGGCCGGCTGGCGAAGACGTGCATTGCGATGCCTATGGTCGGGTGAAGGTACGTTTTCATTGGGACCGCCTGGATCACACCGATGACAAAAGCAGCTGTTGGGTTCGGGTGGCGTCCGGTTGGGCCGGCGACGGATTTGGCGCAACGATGATCCCGAGGGTAGGCATGGAAGTGCTGGTGACCTTCCTGGAGGGCGATCCGGACCAGCCGTTGATCAACGGCTGCCTGCCAAATGCACTGCACATGCCCACCTATCCCTTGCCACAGCACAAAACCCGCAGCGTGTTGCGCAGCCGCAGCACCCCGGGCGGCGAGGGTGCCAACGAGTTGTACCTGGAGGACCGCCGTGGCGAGGAACTTATCTACCTGCGGGCGCAACGGGACCTGGAACAATGGGTAGGTCATGACAGCCGCCTGGAAGTGGCAGGGGAGCGACGGGAGCTTATCCACGGCTTAAGCACGGTGCAGATGGAAAGCGAGGAGCACCGGCATATCACCGGCGATCGCAAGGTTGTGCTCAAAGCCGGCGATCACCTGCGTGTGCAAGGCGACAGCCAGACGTATGTCGGGCAGACCCTTGTGCTTGAAGCCGGGCAGCAGGTTCATCTCAAGGCCGGCGCCAGCCTGGTGATCGACGCGGGCGCGCAATTGAGCTTCAAGGCCGGCGGCGAGCACCTGGTGATCCAGGCGGGCGGCATTTTCAGCAGCCGGCCCATCACCCTCGGTGGCTCGCCATCGGCGAGTGTTCGTTCAGTGGCCGAGGGCCCGAAACTCTCCACGGTACAAGGCGCGATCGTTGAGTTGGCCAGGCAACTGGGCGCCGACTTCTGCCCGCTGTGCGAGCGTTGCCGCGAAGGCCAGTGCGATATCGACGGGAGGGCGGCCTGATGGACAACCTTCCAAGCCATTGGATGGCCCAGCAGCAGCAAGCGGGGCGCCGGCTGTGCCTGATGCTGGAGGGCAATAACGAGGCCCGCCAGCCAATGATCGCCGCCCGCGACCTGTCAGCCTATTGCAGCCTCTATGCGCACACCCCGCTGGCGGAAATAGCAACGGCGGGCCCCGTTATCCTGCTGCTGGACGAACTGAGCGAGCCAGCGTTGTTGCAGCTTTTAAACACGCCGCAGACGAATTGGGGGTGGTTGGGCAGCTTGCCAGGCGCAGAGCTGACGAGCGTGACGCGGCACTGGCGCGACCGGCTGCTGGTCGGAGCCGAGGGTGAGCAGGCGCTGTACCGCGTTCATGACAATCGCACGTTGGCGCGCGCCTTAGCCTATCTGTCACCCGAGCATCGGCCGTTATTGCTCGGCCCGCTGATCAGCGTGTGCTACTGGCACGACCACGGCTGGCATTGCGCTAATAACCCTGCCCCCGGCGAGTATCCGATGCCCGACCCCGCCCCGTGGCTGGACACGCCCAACCCTCAGGCCGACGCCATCCTGCACGCCAATGTCCTGCGTTATCTGCTGGCCGAGCACAGCGAAGACCTGGTGGTGCTGGTTGAATTCCAGGACCCGAGAATATGGTTGAGCCAGGTACTTGAGCAGGCGCGTGCATGGCAGTGGAAACGCCCGGAACAGCTTGAGTTTCTGGTTGTACGACGGTTGGAAGAGACCACTCGCGGCAGCGTGATTCGGTGGCCGCCGATAGTGGGGGAAGCGCCCGAAGACCACTTCGAGCGTGTGATGCGGCAATGGCGGCATGGGGGAGAAAAACAATGAGCAGGCGAATGTTGGGTGTGCTGCTTGCGCTGGGTATCACGGGGCTTACAGGGTGTGTGGGAAAGCAGGTTGATAGCTTTACGCTGGAGGTGGACCTGCCGGCGGAATTCAAGCTTAAAACCGCCGCCAATTACTACCCCGCGACAGGTGAGATGTGCACCTTGCCACGGCGTCGAGGCAAGAGGCCGGAGAGGAAGGTGTTTTTTACTGAATACGAACCTGCGGCCAGTCGCGTGAGTTACAAACTGCCGTTGAGTGAAACCGTCGAGGGGTGTCCGTTGGTATTGCGCAGTGTGGAATTTGATTTCTACGCGAAGTGGGGGACGCGCAGCTCGGATGTTGGAGGGGATATCGGCGGGATCTCAATTCGTGATCGGCTGGAGGACGAGATGGCGGGGATGCCTGAGTCGGGTGTTCAGGAGTTGCTCGGGCAATGTCAGTGGCTGTTTCGGACGGTGGGGCGACAGCATGCAATCATAAAGGTCCTTAAATGTAACTCTTTGGAAGTAAGTCGGCAGTCACATAAAGGCCGAGCGGGCGGGGTTTTGGCGCGAGATGAGCTTGGAGGGAAAACGGTTCGGGTAAAAATGAACGTGATTAATGAAGAGCGACCTTATATGGGGGACAACTGGGTTCGTTTTCCTCAGGGGTGGAAACGATGCCGGGGTGAAAGTTTCGAGGACCTGTATGCCTTTTGCCGGGGAAATACCACCGACTTCAAACCGATAAAAATGCCCGATGGGCGTATCTGCGACATATATCCAACTTGTACTGAATAAGGATATCCAGGCATGACGATGGAGCAATGGAAGCATTCTTTTTTTAATGGAAAAATGCCTGCTTGCGCATTACGTGGCGGCAGGTTGAGTTTTTGTCTAGTCGATGAAACAGGCGACGGAAAAGCCTATGGCGGCCTCAAGTATGAAGTGTTTGACAGCCTCGGGCAGCGCTACACAGGGTATTTGAATGCAGAGGGTTTTGCTGGGTTGGAGGGCCAATGCCGAGGCCCCGTCGTTCTGATGGTTGATGCTTCATATGAGATAGGGGAGGGCTACTATTCAACTTTGCAGCAACGGGAAAACTATCCATTACCTATCAGCGATCTCCAGGTCCGGGCTGAACAAACACGTTTTTCAAATACCGATGGCCGGCGTACCGAGGACAACCCCGCACGGCAGAAAGCGGATCGGTTTTATCAGGTTGAAGTCAGCGACCTGGTGCGCCATACCGCTCATCTTCCGCCCGTGGCTGCCAGCGCTTATCGGCCTGAGCGTCATGCGCTGAAAATGATGGCCGATTTGGGGTTCGGTCCACCCCAGCCCGCCTTGTCAGGGATTGTGCTGTTCCCAAATAGCTATACGGTTCTGGAGGTGCGTCCGCTGCGGGCCCTGCGCCCGATGGTCTCGACCGAAGACAGTTTCTGCGCCTTGAATTTGTACCATTTGGCGCTGTTTGCTGCGTTAAGTTATTGCGATTTCGGTCAGGAGCCGCGAGAAAAGCCCGCTGATAAAGTTCGCTTCCCATGGGATCCCAGCGTTGGAAATTTGTTTGCTGAAAAACTATCGGGCTATCACGAAGCATGGCGAATCGACCCCGCACAAACGCAGCGTTTTTATCCCCTTTATGAAGATGTCCCTTACTCCCGGCGATTCGAAATCCTACCTTTTGATCCTGAGTTGTATCCACAGAATCGCCCGGAGTTACAGGACAAACAGGAACATCCAGCGAGTGTGCACTTCTTTGATGACGAAAAAACGGGAACTGACACTCAAGCTTTCATCACTCACCACGACGAAGTGATCTTGATCTCCGTGCGAGGCACCTTCAGTACGGCCGACGCATTGCGTGATGCAAATGCCCATCAGGTGGTTTTTACCGACGGTGTCGGTAAGGCACACGAAGGTTTTTATCAGGCTTACCGAGCGATGCGCGATTTCGTGCTGCGTTACCTCAGCCAATTTCATAGTGGACAACGCATCGTTATTTGCGGCCATAGTCTGGGCGGTGCAATTGCATTGCTATTGGCAGAAGGGCTACGTCGTATGCCTGATCGTGACTACAACATCCTCCTCTACACCTACGGCGCCCCCCGTGCCGGCGATTCCGAATTCACTGCCGGTGCATCCACATTGGTCCACCACCGCATCGTCAACCACAACGACCCCGTTCCCAGCGTCCCAGCGCCCTGGATGAACACCACCGCCAAGCTCTGGATTCCTGGCGCCGTCACGCTGTTCAGTGCTCCCGCAACCGGTGGCCTGCTGTTCGCCGCCGGCCTGGTGCGTTTTGGCGGCAACCCCTACCGGCACCATGGTGAACAACAGCACTTCATGCCGATCATGCTCCCGGATGGCACGCGCTCCTCGGTGCTGTGGAAGCCCGGTTGTGAGTCCATCGAAGAGGTAGCGATCAATCGCGCCTTGCAATTGCATGGAGATATGCCTGATCGCTCTAATTTGATTAAGCAACTGTTCGAGGCCAGCCAGCATTTCATGACCGCCAGTTATATCCCGGCGGCTTGGGCGACGCTGCATCGCTGGCAGCAGGCCCTGGACACCCAGGGCCCTCTGGTGACCCAAAGAGAGTACGAACTGTTGGATCGGGCGCTGGAGGCCATGCGCCAGCAACTACGCGACAAACGGCGAGAACTGGAGCGTCGGCGGCCATCCAATGGACGCAGTCATAAACCGGGCGAGTTCAATCAGGCGCTCAATGCCGAAATCGACCGGCTGCACACCAGTCGCGAACGCCTGCAATCCCTGCGCTGGCGTCGCCTTAAAGCCCGCGATGTCTATGGCAGCCATGCCCATGCTGCCCACCTTCCATCCAGCCTCAAGCGTTGGTTCAGCCATCGGGAAAACCGAGCGCTGTCCCAAGTCGCCAGCATCCCTCCCGTCATGGATGGCGAGCCGGGGAGGGCGCAGATGCTGGATATCGACTCAATCACCTGACCCGAGCATTCATACAAACTCCACGTGCGCTGGCTGACGCTTCATCAACACTTTGCCGTCGCGGATGGAGTACAGCGGCAGGCCCTGGCTGCGGATCACCTCGTAGTCGCTGTCCGCCGAAAGGATCAACAGGTTGGCCGGGCGTCCGGGTTCCAGGCCGTAGCGGTCGCCCAGGGCCATGGCCTTGGCGCTGTTGTCGGTCACCAGGTCGAGGGCGCTTTGCAGGTTGCGGTAACCGAGCATGTGGCAGATGTGCAGGCCTGCTTCCAGGACGCGCAGGATGTTGCCATTGCCCAGCGGGTACCAGGGGTCAACGATTGAGTCCTGGCCGAAGCACACGTTCATGCCGGCTTCGAGCAGTTCGTTGACCCGGGTGACACCCCGGCGTTTCGGGAAACTGTCGAAGCGGCCCTGCAGGTGGATGCTTTCGGTCGGGCACGAGACGAAGCTGATGCCGGAGTGCCCCAGCAGGCGGAACAGCTTGGCGCAGTAGGCATTGTCGTAGGAGCCCATGGCGGTGGTGTGGCTGGCAGTGACGCGAGCACCCATGTCGCGGCTGCGGGCTTCTTCGGCGAGCACTTCAAGGAAGCGCGAGTGGGGGTCATCGGTTTCGTCGCAATGCACGTCCACCAGGCAGCCAGTGCGTTCGGCCAGGTCCATCAGGAACTTCACCGAACTCACGCCCTGGTCGCGGGTGTATTCAAAGTGAGGAATGCCGCCAATCACGTCGGCGCCCAGGCGGATGGCTTCTTCCATCAGTTCGCGGCCGTTGCGATAGGACTCGATGCCTTCCTGGGGGAATGCAACGATTTGCAGGTCGATCAGGTGCGTGCTTTCTTCGCGCACCTGCAACATGGCTTTGAGCGCCGTGAGGTCCGGGTCGGTGACGTCGACGTGGGTACGCACATGCTGGATGCCGTGGGCGGCGAGAGCCTGGATGGTTTTCTTCGCGCGGGTCTTGGTGTCTTCTTGGGTGATAGTGGCTTTGCGTTCGCCCCAGCACTCGATGCCTTCGAACAGGGTGCCGCTCATGTTCCAGCGCGGTTCGCCGGCGGTGAGGGTGGCATCGAGGTGGATGTGCGGTTCGACAAAGGGCGGGATCACCAGGTTGCCGGCGGCGTCCAGGTCGCCGGCGGCCAAGGCGGGTGCTGCCGTGTGTGGGATGATGCTGGCGATCCGGCCGTTTTCCAGGTGCAGATCATGCAGGCCTTCACGGTTGCGCAGGCGGGCGTTGATGATGTGCATGGGCAAGTTCCTCTTGGCTAAAAGCAATCAGGCAGACAGCCGCCGGATCATCAGGGGGATGCCGATGTCCAGGCGGTCATATGAATTATTCAGCGGCGACCATCAGGTTACCATTCTCGTGAGGCCAGGCTTGCGGGGTGCGATCACGCACGCCGCTGCGCAGCATAAGCAGGTACTCGGCGATGGTCAGGCTCATGCCTGGGCGTCAGCCAGCGGTGCACGTACGCGTAAAACGGCGGTCAACGCGATGTAGGTCAGTGACGCGGCAGCGATCCCCACCAGCGGGGCGACCCACGGGGAGTTGAACGCCAGCACGGTGCCCACGGCGTAGGCCACCAGCCCCGACCAGTTGAACGCCGGGAGGCGCGCCTGCGCCAGTAGTGGGTAGCGGCCGCGATAGCGGTAGAAGAAATCCGCCATGATCACCCCGCCAATCGGTGGAATCACCGTACCCAGCAGGATCAGGTAGGGCACCAGCATGTCGTACATGCCCAACAACGCCAGCAGGGTGCCGATCACCGCGCCGGCCAGGGTCACGGTCTTGCGGCGCCGGGTGCGCAACAGGTTGCAGCCGGCCACGGCGAAGTTGTAGATGGTGTTGTCCTGGGTGCTCCAGATATTGAGCAGCAACATGGCCATGGCCGCCATGGCAAAGCCTTGCAGCAGCAACACCTCCACCACGTCCGGTTGCTGGTAGACGATGGCGCCATAGGCGCCGATCAGTACCATCAGGCCGTTGCCGACGAAGAAGCCGATCAGGCTGGCCAGCACCGCCACCCTGGCCGAGCGCGAAAACCGCGTCCAGTTGGTGGCCTGGGTCGCGCCGCTGACAAAGGTGCCGAACACCAGGGTGATCGCCGTGGACAAGTCCAGTTCCCCGGTCGGTACCACCGCCAGCAAGCCCTCCCAACCGCCGACTTTCACCGTGGCGACCCACATCGACAGAAACAACAAGAGCCCCATGGCCGGCACCGCGACGTAGGACAGAATCTCCAACCCGCGATACCCCACGTAGGCCGTCGCGCAGAACATCAGGCCAAACAGCACCATCAATGCCAACACACTGCCCTGGCTCAGTTCGAAATATTTACCCAGTACCACGGCAGCGGTGGCGGTGCCCCAGGCGTACCAGCCGATCTGGGTAAAACCGAGGATCAGGTCGCTGAGCTTGCTACCGGCCTCGCCAAAGCAGAAGCGCCCCATCAATACCGAGTTCAGGCCGCTTTTGAAGGCAATATAGCCCAGGCCTGCGGCGTAAATACCCAACAGCAGGTTGCCCAAGGCCACCACGCCGAGCATGTCGGTGAAACTGAACGCCACCCCCAGCTTGCCGCCGGCGAACATGGTCGCGGTAAAAAACGTAAAGCCCAGCAGCACCATGGCGGTAGAAGCCAGGCCCTTGCGTGCATGCAGGGGCACTTCGCTTAAGGGGTAGTCGTTGCCCGGTTCGTGTTGCGTCATGTGCCTTGCTCCCTGAATGAGTGACGCAGGCCTGTTGCACCGCGCGTGCCAATTCAGCGGCAGTGACGCGCACACGGTGAGCGCTGTGCACCGTGCACAGTATTTATAGCCAAAGCGGGGAGCGACGCGAGCGTCAGTGTTCGCGGTGCCCGGTCGGGCACGAAAGCGGTGCAGCGGTGATACAAATTGGATCAGTCGAACAGCGTCTGCGTGGTTTCGCCGCGATGAAATGCAAACGCAGCCTCCAGATCACTCTCGATGGTGCGCCCGCGGGACAGTGGCGGCAGCGCGTCCAGGCGGAAAAAACCCACATCGGTGGTTTCGAACCCGGGCATCGGCGCCTGTTGATCCACACGCTCACACAAGAAGTACAACTTGTAGAAGTCGCGTACATCCGGTCGATACAAACCCTTGGCTTTGTGCGTCACGCTGTACAGCGCGCGCGCCGTCACCGTCAGCCCGGCTTCCTCGCGAATCTCCTTGATGATGTTCTCAGCTGCCGACAAACCGATGTCCGCATAACCGCCCGGAAGTGCCCAGCAGCCGTCGGTCGATTCCCTTACCAGCAGAATCCGCTCGCCTTCGATCACGGCACCGCGTACGTCAATCATCGGCGTCGAATAGCGCTGGGCGAAGTCCGTGACCAGCCCGCAGATGCGCGCTAACGGCACATTGCCCAGTTGCGCCAGCATGCTGTGGGCAATCTGGGCAATTTCCTCCAGGCGCTCGCGCTCGAAATCATCGGTGCAAAAGTGCAGCCCGGTGGAGGCCAGCGCTTGCAGGCGTTTGGCCTGGGCCAACCAGATGTTTTCCATGGACGTCTCCCTGGGTTCCGAACAGGGCGTGCACGCGCAAGGGTGCTACGCCAGCCAAAAAAAACCACCGCAAGGGTGGTTTCTGCACGTCGCGCTTACTCGCCGCGATAGATGCAACCGCTGGTGCAGGTCTCATGGATACGAATCGCGCTGAGTTCCGGCAGCAACGGCTTGAGCTCATTCCAGATCCACTTGGCCAGCACTTCGCTGGTGGGGTTTTCCAGGCCCGGAATGTCATTGAGGTAATTGTGGTCGAGGCGGTCGTAGAGCGGCTTGAAAATCGCCTTGATCTCCGAGAAGTCGCGGATCCAGCCGGTATGGGGATCCAGGTCGCCGCTCAGGTGGATCGCCACCTTGAACGAATGCCCATGCAGGCGCCCGCATTTATGGCCTTGCGGCACGTGCGGCAAGCGGTGGGCGGACTCGAAGGTAAACTCTTTGAAGATTTCCACGGTATTTTCAGCTCGGTCAGGTATCTGGCAGGCGGCGAGTTTAACAGCTTGATCCGTCGCCGCGCACACCGCTGGGTCAGAGGGCTTGCAAGTGCTCGCCCAATTTGCCGTTATCCGCCCAGTCCAGAAACGTATCGCCCAGCCGCCGGCTTTCGCTCATGGCGGTTTGCCAATATTTATTGCGGCTTGGGTCATCGCCCATGAAGCGCTTGAAGTCGCTGCGGTCCGGCAGTTTGCCGTGGGGCAGGCGGGCCAGGTAGTCCTTGGACGGTGCCAGCAGCAACACATCCTGCAAGCCCTGCTGATTGCTGCGCCGCCACGGCAGGCCCTTGTCGAACCAGCCGGGGATGACCCGGTCGGTGAAATGCGGGTACAGCACGATGTCGTCGCCGTGGTAGGGCAGGTCGAGGTGGTAGTCCAGCAGGCCGCCGTCGCGGTAGGTGCCAGCGCCAGCGCCAGGCAGGTCGCGCACGCCTTGCATCACCATGGGGATCGAGCCCGAGGCGAGCAACGCCTGGCGCAGGTTGCCCAGTTCCAGGTCAAGGAAGCGCGACGGGAAGTCCTTCAACGGGTGCACCGGGGGCGGCTGGCGCGGGTCGTGAACGATCAACCGTTCGAAATGCCGCGACAGCCGCGCGCGGCCTCGCAGGTTATCGGCAATCACCGATGACAGGCCCAGGCCCAGGCGCCCACGGTGGTCATCGGCAAGCAGGCCATGGCTTTTGACCACCATGATGTTCAGGCGATAGTCGGGGTTGTCCAGCACCCGCGCATCGCGGCCGGCCAGCAGATCGTCGAGCATGCGTTGGCAGCTCTGGCTGACGTCGGCCATGGTCACGCCTTTGGCAAAGCGTTGTTCGTTGTACAGGCGGCCGAGGTCCAGCAGGCCTTGCACCGGGTCGGGCAGGCAGGCGCTGGCAAAGCGCCAGGAGCCGATAGAGGCACCGATCAGCGCGCGTTCCCGTGGCGCGCGGGGCAGCCAGTCGCCGAACAGCGCCAGGTCCAGACCCTGGATGCCCAGGGCCTTGGGGCCACCGGCTGCACCGGGAAGAATACCGACGTCGGCCGACGCCAGGCCCTGCTCACGGATGCGGGTAAAGGCACGTTTGCCGGCCTTGAGGGTCAGGGCGGGAAACTTGATGTGGATGGCTGTCATACCGGTCTCTGTTGAAGCGAGCGGGGCAGTATAGAAAATCTCGCACGGTGTGGGAAAAAGGCCACCCCATAAATTGCCATGGTGGCAATTCAGTTTCAGTTAAGTTGCAGCGGGTACCGTGGCCGGCGTAGGAAAAACATCGTGTAACGGAGTCTTATCATGAAGCGCCTCACAGCTCTGGTCGCCGCCGCTATCATCGCTTCCTCGGCGACCCAGGCCGTGGCGATGGACCCCGACAAACCGCTGAGCGTGCCCGCCACTGTTACTATTGTCGCTTTCGATCAACTGGAAGCCACGGCCCTGGGCCTGCATCCCGGTTCGACGCTGCTGGACACCGACCTGGATGAGGCGTACGGCAGGTACCGCTACGAAGTCGAGCTGCAAGACCGCAACGGTATTGAATGGGAGGTTGAATTGGACGCGCTCACCGGGCAAGTTCTCAAGAATCATCAGGATACGTAATGACGGTAAATTTATGCGCCGGCAGTCGGGTGGCCCTGGTGGCCTTGGTGCTCCTGGCTTGTTGCTCAAGCGTGGCAGCCCGCGACCTCAACCAGGATGAAGCGCTGGCCCTGCGCCAGCAGGGAGTGATCCTGCCACTGGAGCAACTGTTGCAGCAGGCCATGGCCCGCTACCCCGGCTCCCGCTTGCTGGAGGCCGAGCTTGAGAAAAAACACGGTCAATATGCCTACGAAGTGGAACTGGTGACCATTGAAGGTGTGGTGCGCGAGATCAAGCTGGACGCGACCAGTGGTGTGCTGATCAAAGACGAGGAAGACTGATGCGCCTGCTTTTGGTGGAAGATAACGTACCCCTGGCCGATGAACTGCTGGCCGGCCTGCAGCGCCAGGGGTATGCGGTCGACTGGCTGGCCGATGGGCGCGATGCTGCGTACCAGGGCCGCAGCGAGCCCTATGACCTGATCATTCTCGACCTGGGCCTGCCCGGTTTGCCTGGGTTGCAAGTGCTGGCGCAATGGCGTGCCGCAGCGCTGGCGACCCCGGTGCTGATCCTGACCGCCCGCGATTCCTGGGCCGAGCGTATCGAAGGGCTCAAGGCCGGTGCCGACGATTACCTGAGCAAACCCTTCCACCCGGAAGAACTGCACCTGCGCATCCAGGCGCTGTTGCGTCGTTCCCACGGCCAGGTCAACCAACCCACTTTGCAAGCCGCCGGCCTGCACCTGGATGAAGGGCGCCAGTGCGTGCTGCGTGACGGCGACGAGATCCAGCTGACGGCCGCCGAGTTTCGCCTGTTGCGCTACTTCATGCTGCACCCCGAACAAATCCTGTCGAAAAGCCACCTGGCCGAGCATTTGTATGACGGCGAGACCGAGCGCGACTCCAATGTGCTGGAAGTCCACGTCAACCACCTGCGCCGCAAGTTGGGCCGCGGCGTGATCGAAACCCGGCGTGGCCAGGGCTATCGGTTTGGCGCCAGCCCTGCATGAAGTCGATTCAACGACGCCTCAGCCTCGGGCTGATCAGTGTGATGGTGATCGTCGGCGTGGTGCTGGCGCAAACCAGTCTGTGGTTGTTCGAGGCCGGTTTGCAGCGCTACCTGGAAGCGGGCTTGCATAACGACAGCGAGAACCTGCTGGTGGCGCTGGTGCGCGGGCCCAACGGCGTACAGCTGGATGAGCAGCGCCTGTCGCCTGCGTATCAGCGACCGTTTTCCGGGCATTACTTTCGTATCGATTTTGCCGACACGCATTGGCGTTCCCGCTCGCTGTGGGACCAGGAGCTGCCGCAACTGACGGAGGCCGGGCTCAAGGGCAACCTGCAACTGGGGCCCGAAGGTCAACAACTGCTGGTGCTGCGGTCGGACTACAAGCGCTTTGGCCAGTCGATTTCCATCAGCGTGGCCCAGGACTACACCCCGGTGCGGGAAAGCTTCCGCCTGATGCGTCAGATCGGCCTGGTGCTGGGGTTGGCGGCGTTGCTGTTGGTGTTGATCCTGCAACGGGTCACTGTGCGTCGCGCCCTGCGCCCGCTGGAAAACGCGCGCAACCAGATCGCCCAGTTGCAACAGGGCCAACGCACGCAACTCGACACCCAGGTGCCGCTGGAGCTGGAACCGCTGGTCGCCCAGATCAACCACCTGCTGGCCCACACCGAAGACAGCCTCAAACGCTCCCGCAATGCGCTCGGCAACCTCGGCCATGCGTTGAAAACCCCGCTGGCGGTGCTGCTGAGCGCGGCCTCGAGTGAGGCGCTCAAAGACCACCCCGAACTGCGCAAGCTGCTGCACGACCAGTTGGAGCAGGTGCAACAACGCCTCAACCGCGAACTCAACCGTGCACGCCTGGCCGGCGAAACGTTGCCCGGCGCCTTGTTCGACTGTGACAAAGAACTGCCCGGCCTGCTGGCCACCTTGACCATGATCCACGGCGATCACCTGGACCTGCGCTACCATGCCACCCCCGGCCTGCAATTGCCGTGGGACCGCGAAGACCTGCTGGAACTGCTCGGCAACCTGCTGGACAACGCCTGTAAATGGGCGGATGCCGATATCCGCCTGAGCGTCAGCGAAACTGAGCATGGTTACCTGCTGGCAGTCGAAGACGACGGCCCCGGCATCCCCGAAACCCAACGCGACCAGGTGTTCAGCCGTGGCGCGCGCCTGGACGAGCAGATAGATGGCCATGGCTTGGGGTTGGGAATCGTGCGCGATATCGTCGAGGTGTGGGGCGGGGTGTTGCAGTTGCAGGAGAGTGAGTGGGGTGGGCTCAAGGTGCTGATCGAGCTGCCCAAGCGCCACTCCTGACACACCGCAAGCAAATTGTGGCAGCGTCTTCATTTGGACGACGCAGGTATGGGCACTACATCCGAAAGTGATCCATCAACCAGGCGCGGATGGTCGACACATTGCTGTTGATCTCTTCCTTCACCGCGCTTTTTGACATGTGCGCCCGCCTGCTGCAAAGTGCGCGCCCTCTAATAAGACCTCCTAAAGCCTGCGCGCGGGTTGCCATTCAATGGCCACTTGGGCGCGGGCATGTCTGTTTTGTATGTTTCTGCTTGAGGTAACCATGATTAACGCCGTCATCGCTGCAGTCGGCACCATGCTGGTGCTCAGCCTGTCCCGCGTGCATGTGGTCATCGCCATCATCGTCGGCGCCCTGGTGGGTGGCCTGACGGGCGGCCTGGGTATCGAGGCCACGCTTAAAGCCTTCAATGGCGGCTTGGGTGGTGGCGCGACCGTCGCGTTGTCCTACGCATTGCTCGGCGCATTCGCGGTGGCGATTGCCAAGTCCGGCCTGGCCCACGCCCTGGCGGACAAAGCCTTGCTGCTGGTGGACCGTCAGGACGCCAGCGGTGGCAGCCACGTCAAATGGTTGTTGATCGGCCTGCTGTGGGTGGTGGCGATTGCCTCGCAGAACATTCTGCCGATCCACATTGCGTTTATTCCGTTGCTGGTGCCGCCGCTGCTCTACGTGCTGACCAAGCTGCAACTGGACCGCCGCCTGATTGCCTGCGTGATGACCTTCGGTTTGATCACCCCCTACATGTTCCTGCCGGTGGGCTTTGGCAATATTTTCCTCAACCAGATCCTGCTGGCCAATGTGGCCAACAGCGGTGTGGACATCAGCCAGGTCAACGTCACCCACGCCATGGGGCTGCCGGCTCTGGGCATGGTGGTCGGCCTGCTGGTGGCGGTGTTTGTCAGCTACCGCAAAAAACGTGTGTATGACCTGGAGAAAATCGAGCGGGTCGAGCAAGTGGCCGTGCAATACAACCCGCTGACCTTGCTGGTGGCCGGCCTGGCGATTGCCTCGGCATTCATCATTCAACTGTGGCTGGATTCGATGATCATCGGCGCCCTGGCCGGGTTCCTGATTTTTTCGGTGTCGGGCATCGTGCGCTGGCGCGACACCGACGACTTGTTCACCGAAGGCATGAAGATGATGGCCATGATCGGCTTCATCATGATCGCCGCCTCGGGTTTCGCCGAAGTGCTCAAGGCCACCGGCGACGTGCGTTCGCTGGTGGAAGCGTCGGCGGCGTTTATTGGCCATAGCCGTGGCGTCGGTGCGTTGCTGATGCTGCTGGTGGGCCTGTTGGTGACCATGGGGATCGGCTCGTCGTTTTCCACGGTGCCGATCCTCGCCGCGATTTTTGTGCCGTTGTGTGTGCAACTGGGCTTCAGCCCGTTGGCCATCGTGTGCATCGTCGGCACGGCGGGCGCATTGGGCGATGCCGGCTCGCCCGCGTCGGATTCCACCCTCGGCCCGACCTCCGGCCTGAATATCGACGGCCAGCACCACCACATCTGGGACACCGTGGTGCCGACATTCCTGCACTACAATATCCCATTACTGGCATTTGGCTGGCTGGCCGCGATGACCCTCTGACCCTTATCGCACCCTTGTAGTAAGCCCACCTGGCTAACGTCGCCTGGGACTTACAGAATCCGCGCAACTGGCCGATAACCTTTCAAGTCGCCTAATAAGAGATAAAAGCCATGCGTCTGAGTCTGAAGGCCAAAGTTCTGTCCCTCGCCGTCGTGCCGGTGTTGCTGTTTGCCGTGGTTATCAGCCTGACGACCGTGTGGATTCTCCAGGAGCAGGCGCGCAACGAGGTGGAGGAAACCCGTCAGCGCCTGCTCGACGCTGCCAAGGCCACTCTGCAAAGTTATGTGGAAGTCGCCATGAGCACCATCAAGCCGCTTTATGATGCGGCCACGCCAGGCGATACGGCGGCGCGGGCCGAGGTGGTCAAGCTGCTGTCCAACACCAGCTACGGCAAGGACGGCTATTTCTTTGGCTACGACTCCGAGACCATCCGCCTGTTCAAGGGCAACAGCCCCGACGGCGTAGGCAAGAGTTTCAAGGATAACCGCGACCCTAACGGTGTGTACGTCAACCGCGACCTGGTCAAGGTCGGCAAGGACGGCACCCACTACCTGCAATACAGCTCCACCCAGCCCGGCCAGACCGAACTGGTGCCCAAGATGGGCTACACCGAGTACCTGCCCAAATGGGACATGGTCATCGGTACCTCGGTGAACCTGGACGGCATCGAAGCCCAGGTGGCGGTGGTCGAGGCCAAGGTGGAAAAACGCATGGAAGGCGTGCTGCTGAGCATCTTCGGCGTGGCCGTGGTGGTGCTGCTGGTGATTGCCGCCGCCGGCATACTGTTGGCCAATACCATTCTGCGACCGCTGCATCTGATGAAAGCCAACCTTGACGACATCGCCGCCGGCGAAGGCGACTTGACCCGCCGCCTGGCCATCACCAGCCAGGATGAACTGGGCGACCTGGCAGGTGCGTTCAACCGTTTTGTCGACAAGATCCACGGCCTGGTGCGCCAGATCACTGAAATGACCGCGCAACTGACCGGGCTGGTGAGCCAGGTGTCCGACCAGGCCCAGCGCTCGGAACTGGCCATGGAGCGCCAGCGCCACGAGACCGATCAAGTGGCCACCGCGATCAACCAGATGTCCTCCGCCGCGCAGGAAGTGGCGCGCAGTGCCCAGGGCGCCTCCGTGGCCGCGCAACAGACCGACGCCGAAGGCCAGGCCGCCAAGCGCGTGGTGGACGGCAGCATCGCGCAGATCCATGCACTGGTGAATGACATCCGCAGCAGTGGCGTGTCCCTCGACAGCCTGCAGCAGGATGTGTCATCGATTGTCAGCGTGTTGAGTGTGATCCGTTCGATTGCCGAACAGACCAACCTGCTGGCCCTCAATGCGGCGATCGAAGCCGCGCGGGCAGGGGAGGCCGGGCGTGGTTTTGCGGTGGTGGCCGACGAAGTGCGCGCCCTGGCCAGCCGCACCCAGACCAGCACCCAGGAAATTCAAGGCATGATCGACCGTCTGCAAAAAGGCACTGAAGCGGCCGTGGACGCGATGCGCCGCTCCAGCGATGCCGGCGACGGCACGTCGGCCCGGGCCAATGAGGCCGGGGCGTCCCTGGACACCATGGCCCAGTTGATCGGCACCATCAATTCGATGAACGCGCAGATCGCCAGCGCCGCCGAAGAGCAGACTGCCGTGGCCGAAGAGATCAACCGCAGCGTGCATCAGATTGCTGCGGCGGTGGACAGTGTTGCCGATGAGACCCAGTTGGGCGCGCAGACCTCCCGCAGCCTGGCAGACCTGGGCCAGCGGCTGGGGCAATTGGTCGGCCAGTTCAGGATCTGAGGGTTCCTGGGGGTCAGGGCTTGGCCTGGTTGTTCGGCGTCATGTCATCTGAATCAACGTTTTGAGGATGGTGCTTTCAGTCCATCTGCTTGTTGGCGGCGTGGAGCCCGCTAAGGCCATATTGAAAGACATATCAACGTCAGAGGTCACGCATGAGCAAGCCGAAGCGCAGCTCCACCTCAGCCGGCAAGGGCATATACACAATGTGCCCATCTCCCGGCGCCACATCGATGGCCTCGCCCTTGGCGTTGTGCAGGGTAGCCAGGTCAAAGTGGAAGTTGCCGGCGGGGGTCATCAGTTCCAGGTGGTTGCCCAGGGTAAAGCGGTTCTTCACCTTGACCTCGGCCAGTTCGCCGCGGCGTTCGCCGGTCAGTTCGCCCACGAACTGCTGGCGCTCCGACACGGAACTACCGTTCTGGTAGTTCTGGTACTCATCGTGCACATGGCGGCGCAGGAAACCTTCGGTGTAGCCGCGCTGGGCCAGGGACTCCAGGTCGGTCATCAGCGTACGGTCGAACTCACGCCCGGCCACCGCGTCATCAATCGCCCGGCGATACACCTGGGTGGCGCGCGCGCAATAAAAGTGCGACTTGGTGCGGCCTTCGATCTTCAACGAATGCACGCCCATGCGTGTCAGGCGCTCCACATGCTGCACCGCGCGCAGGTCCTTGGCGTTCATGATGTAGGTGCCGTGCTCGTCTTCGAAGGCGGGCATCTGCTCATCGGGGCGGTTGGCTTCCTGTAACAGGAACACGTGGTCGGTCGGCGCGCGAATCCCCAGGGTCGGTTCCGGCTGAAACACCTGGACGATATCCCCCGTGGCGTTTTCCATCGCCGGCGTGGCCTGGTATTTCCAGCGGCACGCGTTGGTGCAACTGCCCTGGTTGGCATCGCGCTTATTCATATAGCCCGACAGCAGGCAGCGCCCGGAGTAGGCCATGCACAAGGCGCCGTGCACGAACACTTCCAGCTCCATGGCCGGCACGTGCTGGCGGATCTCGTCGATTTCTTCCAGGGACAGTTCCCGCGACAGGATCACCCGGCAGATCCCTTGCTGCTGCCAGAATTCCACGCTGGCCCAGTTCACCGTGTTGGCCTGTACCGACAGGTGAATCGGCATCTGTGGGAAGTGCCGGCGCACCAGCATGATCAGCCCCGGATCGGACATGATCAGTGCGTCCGGGCCCATGGCAATCACCGGTGCCAGGTCCTTGAGGAAGGTCTTGAGCTTGGCGTTGTGCGGCGCGATGTTCACCACCACATAGAAACGCTTGCCCAGCGCATGGGCTTCCTGGATACCCAGCGCCAGGTTAGCGTGGTCGAACTCGTTGTTGCGCACGCGCAGGCTGTAGCGCGGCTGGCCGGCGTACACCGCGTCGGCGCCATAGGCGAAGGCGTAGCGCATGTTTTTCAGGGTGCCGGCGGGGGCGAGCAGTTCCGGGGCGAGCAGTCGTGGAGCAATGGCAACGGGCATGGGCGTGGGTCGCAAAAAGTCGCGAGGTTAGTCGAAGCGGGGCAAGGCTTTATTGATCTGGGTCTACGCTTACCGCAACAAAGATGGCACTCCCGGAATTTGCGGCGGACTAAGCATCTGGACGCAAACGCGCGTCCTGTTTTTCTGACATGGACCGGACATGAATCAAACCAACCTGCAATTCAAAACCCTGCTGTTGTTGCTGGCGCTGGTGACCATTGCCTTTATCTGGATATTGCTGCCGTTCTACGGCGCGGTGTTCTGGGCGGTGATCCTGGGCATCATCTTTGCGCCGATGCAACGTCGCCTGCAGCAGCGGTTCGGCTGGAACCGCAACCTCACGTCCCTGACCACCCTGATGGTGTGCCTGGTCATCGCGATTTTGCCGGTGATCATCACCAGTGCCTTGTTGGTGCAAGAAGGCGCGACGCTCTACAAGAACGTCGAAAGCGGCAAGCTGGACGTGGCCGGGTATATCGAACAGTTCAAACAGTTCCTGCCACCTTACTTCCAGCATCTGCTGGACCGTTTTGGCATGGGCAACCTGGAAGGGCTGCGCGAGAAAATCGTCAAGAGTGCGATGCAGGGCAGCCAGTTCTTTGCCACCCAGGCGTTCAGCTTCGGCCAGGGCACCTTTGATTTTCTGGTGAGCTTTTTCATCATGCTGTATCTGCTGTTCTTCCTGCTGCGCGATGGCCCGGAGTTGGTGCGCAAAGTGCGCACGGCAGTGCCGCTGGCCGAGCCGCAAAAGCGTCGGTTGCAGCTCAAGTTCAATCGGGTGGTGCGCGCCACGGTCAAGGGCAATGTGTTGGTGGCCGTGACCCAGGGGGCACTGGGCGGTTTGATCTTCTGGTTCCTGGACATTCCCAGTGCGTTGCTCTGGGCGGTGCTGATGGCGTTTCTGTCGCTGCTGCCGGCAGTGGGCGCGGGGATTGTGTGGGCGCCGGTGGCCGCGTATTTCCTGCTCAGTGGTGCGATCTGGCAGGGCGTGGTGCTGGGCCTGTTCGGGGTATTTGTGATCGGGCTGGTGGACAACGTGCTGCGCCCGATCCTGGTGGGCAAGGACACCAAGATGCCGGACTACCTGATCCTGATTTCGACCCTGGGCGGCCTGTCGGTATTCGGCCTCAACGGGTTCGTGATCGGGCCACTGGTGGCGGCGCTGTTTATATCGAGCTGGGCGCTGTTTGTCGAAAGCAAGCCACGGACCAAACTGCCATTGCCGTGAACCTCAGGCATGCAGCCTGAAGTTCGAGGCGTGTTGCAGCTGTTGTTCGGCGGCGGACAAGCTCATCAGCGGGCCGCTGATGGTCTCGCCGTCGCGTACCAGGTACCAGCAGGCGAGCAACCCCAGCTCCCGCAGCGGGGCGGGGACGGCACTGCCGATGACAGACATGATTTGAACAGTGGGCATAAGGACCTCCAATCGCTATGGAGGCCACCTTACGGGGCCAGGCGGTGTAGGAAAAATCACCTGGCTCGATAGTCGACATTAACGCAACGCGTCAATCCACGACCTGATCGAGCATGCTCACGACTTCCTCCTCACTGAGCAAGCCCTTGCGCACCAGGTTTTCCGTCAGCAACGCGAGGAACTTCGCGCTACGGTGGCCTTCCAGGTGCTTGAGCTCAGTCAGAGCGCTGTAGACCTTGCTGGACGTACAGAGGCCAGCAGCGCGGTGTGGATGTTGTGTGGGCATGGTCAGCCGTCCTTGTTGTTATTCAGTGGACCGGTTCAATAGTGAGAGTGGGGTGTGACACAAACATGACAGCGAGGGCCCTCGTTGGGCAAGTAGACTTTCGATCTTAATAATGTGGGATTGTGGCTGGGGCATTGTTCTCAGAGCGACCTTGGAGCGATGAATCCGGACTTTGCGCGCGAAAAAAGGCCCCGCGTCGGGCGAGGCCTTTTTTAAAGGTAACGATCGATGCTTACCAGCCGCGACGGTAATAGCCATGGGGCGGGCCGTAATACCCACGCGGTGGGCCGTAATAGACCGGGGCCGGGCGGTAATACACCTCTTGCTGCACATAGACCGGTGGTGGCGGCGCGTAGTAGACCGGCGGTGGTGCGGCATACACCGGCTGTGGCTGCACGTAGACCGGCTGTTGCACATAGACCTCACGGGGTTGGCTGGCAACCACGGAGCCCACTACGGCGGCGCCGACCAGGGCACCCAAGGCGGCCGGCCCAGCCCATCCACCACCGTGGGCAGAGGCTTGGCCTGCCATCGCGAGTGCACCAACGAGCAGGGCGATCTTGGGGATTGTACGAATCATGGTCATTCCTCGGTTAGCCCCTGCGCTTGTGGTCTGCAATCAATAGACTCAAGTAATGTCGCGGGGATACTTTTAAGACAACGTATTTCTGAAAAACAGCACGGCCGCTAGGTAAAGGTTGTGTAAGGTCTGTACCGATTTGCTTACTCAAAGGAGTTACTCATGCAGATGCACCCCAACAAGGACACCCAACTGTGCATGTCATTGGCGGCGCGCCCCGGGAATTTTGGCCTGCGTTTCCATAACCACCTGTACGAACAGTTGGGTCTGAATTTTTACTATAAAGCCTTCAGCAGCCAGGATTTACCCGGCGCGATCGGCGGTATACGCGCGTTGGGCGTGCGTGGCTGCGGGGTTTCCATGCCCTTCAAGGAAGCCGCCATTGCCTTAGTGGACGAACTGGACGATTCGGTTCAAGCCATCGACTCCTTGAACACCATCGTCAACACCGATGGCCACCTCAAGGCCTATAACACCGACTATATCGCCATCGAGCAACTGCTGAAAAAGCACGCGGTGCCGCAGGCTTCGACCTTTGCCCTGCGCGGCAGCGGCGGCATGGCCAAGGCCGTGGCCAGTGCCCTGCGTGACGGAGGCTATGCCAATGGCGTGATTGTGGCGCGCAATGAAGCAGCGGGGCGCAGATTGGCGCAGAACCTGGGATATGAGTGGCAAGCCGACCTAGGCGAGTTGCGCCCGCAGATGCTGATCAATGTCACGCCGATCGGCATGACCGGCGGGGCCGAGGCGGACGCGTTGGCGTTTGAGGCCGATGCCATTGATAAAGCCGAGACGGTGTTCGATGTGGTGGCGATCCCCTCGGAAACGCCATTGATCGTGCGCGGACGGGCCCAGGGCAAGCGGGTGATTACCGGCCTGGAAGTGATTGCGATCCAGGCGTTGGAGCAATTTGTGCTGTACACCGGTGTTCGACCGACCCAGGAACAGTTCGAAAAAGCCGTGGCATTTGCCCGAAGCTGAAGACCACGGGTGGCCAAATGTGGGAGCCCTCAGTACCTCTTCGAGGTAGCGCTGACGTGCAGCAAGCGGGGCCTCTGTGGCGAGCGGGCTTGCTCGCGAAAACGGTGGGTCAGTCAACATCACTGTTTGCTGGGCCGACGTCTTCGCGAGCAAGCCCGCTCCCACACTTTTACCGAGTCAGGCCTGTTCCAACTGCGCCAAGCGTTCTTCCAACGCCGCAATCCGCGCTTCCAGCTCTTCAATACGCTCGACTGAAACCACCGCTCCACGCTCCATCGGGCTGCCCCGCGCCGCGATAATCGCCTCGATATCCGCCGGATCCCCGAGCGCATGGGTATAGCGATCTTCCCGCTGCCCCGCCTGGCGCGGCACCAGCAGCGCCAGCCCGCGCGAGATCAGGCGCTCAAGCTGATGCACGACCTGCTCGGCGTCTTCGAAATCATGCATGCGCGCGCTGCGGGTCAGCAGTTCGTTGACGGTCTGCGGGCCGCGCAGAAATAGCAGTCCAATCAGCGTCACCTGCGCCGGTACCAGCTCCAGCGCCTTGTCCACACGATGTTCCCAGCGGTCGGCCCGACTGCCCATCACCAGTCGGGTAAAACCTTGGCCTTCGAGGGCGCGCAGGCTCTGGCCAACCTGGCCCTGGGTGAGGTTCATCACCGGCTCGCGGCTGGTCTTCTGATTGCAGGCCAGCACCAGGGCATTGAGGGTGAGGGGGTAGGTTTCCGGGTTGGTCGCCTGTTTTTCGATCAGGCAGCCCAGGATGCGGATTTCCGTGCTGTTCAGGCGCGGCTCGGGGGTGTCGGTGTCGTGCTCGGCGGTCATCGCGCGTTCCCTATGCAGTGAAGCCCACTAGCCTAATCCTGAAAAAATAAAAGACAAGCCGCAGGCATGGCTATAATCGCCGCTGGTTCCAACCCTGCCATTACCGATGAGACTGTCATGACTATTTCCCTGTACGCCGCCTCCATCCCAGTCTTCAAGCAAATGCTCAACGCCCTCAGCGATGTGCTGAACAAGGCCGAAGCCCACGCCACTGCCAGGAACATCGACCCCAACGCCCTGCTGCAAGCGCGCCTGTTCCCGGATATGTTTCCGCTGGTGCGCCAGGTGCAGATCGCCGTCGACTTCGCCAAGGGTGTGTCCGCGCGCCTGGCCGAGATCGAAGTGCCGAAATACGAAGATACCGAAGTGACCTTCGCCGACCTGCAAGCGCTGATCGCCAAGGTCCTGGCGTTCGTCGACACCATTACACCGGCACAGGTCGACGGCAAGGAAGGCATCGAGATCATCACCCGTCCAGGCACGCCGAAAGAGAAGCGCTTCAGCGGCCACTCCTACCTGCTGACCTACGGCCTGCCGCAGTTCTTCTTTCACGTCACCACGGCGTACGCGCTGTTGCGTCATAACGGTGTGGAAGTGGGCAAGCGTGATTACATGGGCGCTTTCTAAGCATTCAGTCACAAAAAAAGCCCGGAGTGGTTCATGCAAGAACCGCCCCGGGCTTTTTTGCAGCCGGCGTTTAAGCCGGCTGTTGTTCCTCTCCCAGGCACGCGGCGGCGGTGAACAGCACGTCGGTGGAGGAGTTGAGCGCGGTTTCTGCCGAATCCTGCAGCACGCCGATGATGAAGCCGACCGCCACGACCTGCATGGCGATTTCACTCGGAATGCCGAACAGGCTGCAGGCCAGGGGGATCAGCAGCAGCGAGCCACCGGCGACTCCCGAGGCGCCACAGGCGCAAACGGCCGCGACCACGCTGAGCAGCACGGCGGTGGGCAGGTCGACGCTGATACCGAGGGTATGCACGGCTGCCAGGGTCAGTACCGTGATGGTGATCGCGGCCCCGGCCATGTTGATGGTGGCGCCCAACGGAATCGATACCGAGTAGGTGTCTTCATGCAGGCCCAGGCGCTTGCTCAACGCCAGGTTCACCGGGATGTTCGCCGCCGAACTGCGGGTGAAGAATGCGGTGATGCCGCTTTCACGCAGGCACATCAGCACCAGCGGGTAAGGGTTGCGGCGTAGTTTCCAGAACACGATGGCCGGGTTGATCACCAGCGCCACGAACAGCATGCAACCAATCAGCACCACCAGCAGGTGGGCGTAGCCGAGCAGGGCGCCGAAACCGGAGGTGGCCAGGGTCGACGCCACGAGGCCGAAGATGCCCAGCGGCGCAAAGCGGATCACCACGCGTACGATCAGGGTGACGCCGTTGGACAGGTCGTCCAGCACGGTGCGGGTGGTTTCTCCGGCGTGGCGAATGGCGATGCCCATGCCGATGGCCCAGGCCAGGATGCCGATGAAGTTGGCGTTCATCAGCGCGCTGACCGGGTTATCCACCACACTGAGCAGCAGGCTTTGCAGCACCTGCGCGATGCCTCCCGGGGCGGTGACGCTTACGTCATGGCTGGCGAGTACCAGCGTCGAGGGGAACAGCGTGCTGGCAACCACCGCCACGACCGCCGCGGCAAAGGTGCCGAGCAAATACAGAAACAGGATCGGCCGGATATGGGTTTCCTGCCCGTGTTTATGGTTGGCAATCGATGCCATCACCAACACAAACACCAGGATCGGCGCCACGGCCTTGAGCGCGGTGACGAATACCTTGCCGATAAAACCCGTGGCGCGGGCAGCTTCGGGTAGCAGCAGGGCCAATACGATCCCGGCGATCAGGCCAATGACAATTTGGGTGACCAGGCTGACGCGCATTAAACGGTGCAGCAGAGAAGGGGCAGCAGTCATAAAGGGTTGTCTCTGATTTTTTTAGTAGGGCACAGCATTGCAGGCGGAAAGTACTGTAGGAAGTGGGCGAGAAGTCTAACATGCTGTAGGAAGCGTCCCGTTCGCTGCGGCATTCCGTCACCCGCGCCAGCCGGGTTTGGCCAAATCCGGACATGTTCTGTTAAGATTCCCTCCTTCTCATTTTTCCTCTTTGTCAGCGGGCCCTCAGGGCTGCCGTTGATGTCGTCGTTTCTGGAGTTTTCATGCTGTTTCCCATCCTGCTGCTGTCGGCCGCCGGCTTTACCGTGCTGACCACGGAATTCATCATCGTCGGTCTGTTGCCGTCGATTGCCCGGGACTTGAATGTAAGCGTGTCCCAGGCCGGGCTGCTGGTGACACTGTTCGCGTTTACCGTGGCGGCCTTTGGGCCGTTTCTCACAGCTTACTGCGCGCGGTTCCCACGCAAGCGCCTGTTTATTTCTATCCTGATCATGTTCGGTGTGGCCAATACCATCGCCGCGCTCGCGCCGAATATCTGGGTCATGGCGTTTGCGCGCTTGATCCCGGCCTTGGGCTTGCCGGTGTTCTGGGCCCTGGCCAGTGAGACGGCGGTGGACATTGTCGGCCCGGACTATGCCGGGCGCGCCATCGAGAAAATCGGTTTCGGCATCGTCTGCGCCACGGTGTTCGGCATCCCGGTGGGCACGCTGATTTCCGACATGTTCGGCTGGCGCAGCGCGTTCGCCATCCTTGCCGTGGTGGCGTTGGCCAAGGCGTTGCTGCTGTTTATCTACCTGCCGGTGACAGCACCCAAGAATGACCAGGTGACGTTGCGCTCGCAGTTCAAGATCCTGCGCAACCCGTTGATGCAGGGTCATATCCTGCTGTCGATCCTGGTGTTCAGCGGCATGTTCACCGCCTACACCTACCTGGCGGACATCCTTGAACGCCTGGCCGGCTTCGACGGCACCCTGGTGGGCTGGTGCCTGATGGGGTTCGGCGCGGTGGGGTTGATCGGCAATTCCCTGGGCGGCCGCGCGGTGGATCGCCACCCGCTGATCGCGTCCATGGTGTTCTGCGGGTTCATGATCGCCGGCATGGTGGCGCTGGTGCCGGCGATCCACTCCACCGTCGGCCTGGCCGCGGCAATGGCGGTGTGGGGCGTGACCCAGGCGGCGATGTTTCTGGTCAGCCATGTACGCCTGATGAAGGCCGCGCCCCACGCGCCGGCATTTGCCGCGTCGCTGAACATTGCCGGGGCCAACCTGGGTATCGGCCTGGGGGCGTTGGTCGGCGGGCACGTGATCGACACTCTTGGCCTGGGCAGCCTGGGCTTTGCGGCATCCGGGTTTATCCTGGTGTCGATCCTGCTGGCGCTGTGGTTGATGACCGCCAAACAGCCGGTCGCGTCCAGCGCCTGAGCGGTCAGGGCAGGGCAGTAAACAGCTCGCGCCTTGCGCCCTCGGTAATCGCCACGATGCCGGGGTGCTTGACCTTGCGTTCCACCGAGATCGCGTAGAACGACTCGGTGACCGCATCGGTCTGGCCAATCAGCGCCACGCCATACTGGCGCACCACCTCCTCGGCGATCACGCTGGGGGCGATAAAAATTCCGCTGCCGGATTGGCCAAACGCCTGCATCAGGGCGCTGTCATCGAATTCGCCGATGATTTTCGGCTGGATCTGCTGTTCGGCGAACCAGCGTTGCAGACGGCTGCGCACCACGGTTTCGGCGCCCGGAATCAGCAACGGCGCGCCGTGCAGGCACTGTGGGAAGTCGCCACCGTGCTGGTCAGCCAGCGCCTGGGTGGCAAAAAAACTGATGCCACATTCCCCCAGTTTCTGGCTGTAGCCCTTGATATCCAGGTGCGAGGGCATGGGGCTGTCGGAGATCACCAGATCCAGGCGCTGGATCGCCAGGTCGGCCAATAAACGTTCGAGTTTGTCTTCGCGGCAGGTGATGCGGATCGGCTCGCTCAACTCCATGGTCGGTGCGATCAGCCGGTAAACGATGGACTTGGGCACCACATCCGCGACACCGACCCGAAACACAATCTGCTGTTCATTGGGTTGCGCGCGCAGCATTGCCTCCAATTCATTCCCGGTCTGGAACATCTGCTCGGCATAGGGCAGGGCCTGGCGCCCGGCCTCGGTCAGCTCAAGCTGACGACCGACCCGTTGAAAAAGCGCGATACCGAAGGTTTGCTCCAGCAGGCTGATCTGCCCGCTGATGGTCTGGGGGGTGAGGTTCAGTTGCTCGCAGGCACGCACAATGCTGCCAGTCTTGGCTACGACCCAAAAGTAATGCAGCTGTCGGTAATTGAGCATCGGCGTCGTCACTTCGTAAAAATCGAAGTATATACGAGAAAAATACGAATTTTACTGAAGTGTTCACCTGCATAGAATGCCTCGCTATCGCGGGGCCACTATTTGGACCCATTGGTGCTAACGAGGCATACATCATGAAACTCAATTCTCTCGGCGCGGCGTCGTTGCTTGCGCTTTCATTAGTGATGATCAGCGGTTGCGATCAGGTGGAAAAAAGCGCGCAACAGGTGCTGGGCAAAGCCACCGAATCCGCCAAGCAAGCCATCGATGACACCCACAAGGCCGCCGAGCAGGCATTGAGTGAAGCGACACAAGGCTTGATCAGCCCGCAAAAAAAGAATGATCAGCAAGAAAAAGAGTCTGAATCGAACACCCAAGAAAGCTAATTTCCCAGCACAACGTCAGGACTGAACCATGGATTACCTTTTACAACTGGCCGCCAGCCCCACGGCTTGGGTGGCATTGGCCACCTTGATCGTCATGGAAATCGTGCTGGGCATCGATAACCTGATCTTTATCTCGATCCTCACCAACAAATTACCCGAGAAACACCGGGCCAAGGCGCGGCGCATCGGTATCAGCATGGCCTTGGTATTGCGCCTGGGCCTGTTGAGCACCATCGCCTTTATCGTGCAACTGACGGCGCCGGTGTTCGAAGTGTTCGGCCAGGCGTTTTCGTGGAAGGACATGATCCTGATCGCCGGTGGCCTGTTCCTGGTGTGGAAGGCCACCACCGAGATCCACCACAGCATGGATCCGGAGCCGGAAGAGAAGGCCAGCGCTGGTAATGTCGTGGCCATCGGCTTTGCAGCCGCAATCGGGCAGATCCTGTTGCTCGACCTGGTGTTCTCCATCGACAGCATCATCACCGCCGTGGGCATGACCGAACACTTGCCGATCATGATCATTGCCGTGGTGACCTCGGTGATCGTGATGCTGGTAGCGGCCGAGCCCCTGGCCAAGTTCATCAACGACAACCCGACCGTGGTGATGCTGGCCCTGGGCTTCCTGATCATGATCGGTATGACGCTGATCGCCGAAGGCTTCGGCGCCCATGTGCCTAAAGGCTACGTATACGCGGCCATGGCCTTCTCGGCAGCCATCGAGTGCTTGAACATCGCGCGGCGCAACCGCCACAAGCGTTTGCTCGCTGCTCGACAGTAACCGCTGAAACAAATAGGCCGGCTGTGCTCACAAGAGCCCAGCCGGCCTTTTGCTGTCTGGTAGAATCCGCCCACTTGATAGCTTGAGGTCCACCATGAACGAGCCGATTCGCCTTACCCAGTACAGCCACGGCGCGGGTTGCGGCTGCAAGATTTCGCCCCAGGTGCTGGAAGTGATCCTCGCCGGCAGCGGCGCACAGAACCTCGACCCGAACCTGTGGGTAGGCAACGCCTCACGCGATGATGCGGCGGTATACGCCATCGACGACGAGCGCGGCGTGGTCTCCACCACCGATTTTTTCATGCCGATTGTCGATGACCCCTTCGACTTCGGCCGCATCGCCGCCACCAATGCCATCAGCGACATCTACGCCATGGGCGGCGATCCGCTGATGGCCATCGCCATTCTTGGTTGGCCGGTGAACGTGCTGGCGCCGGAAATTGCGCGCGAGGTGATTCGCGGCGGGCGTTCGGTGTGCGACGCCGCCGGCATCCCCCTGGCGGGCGGCCACTCCATTGATGCCCCGGAGCCGATTTTCGGCCTGGCCGTGACCGGCATCGTGCAAAAGCGCCATATGAAGCGCAACGACACCGCCACCGCCGGCTGCAAGCTGTACCTGACCAAACCCCTGGGGATCGGCATCCTCACCACCGCCGAAAAGAAGGGCAAGTTGCGCGAGGCGGATATCGGCCTGGCGCGTGACTGGATGTGTACCCTCAACAAACCCGGCAGCCGCTTCGGCAAGCTGGCCGGCGTGACGGCCATGACCGATGTCACCGGTTTCGGCCTGTTGGGCCACCTGGTAGAAATGGCCGACGGCAGCGGCCTGACCGCGCGCATCGAGTATGAAAAAGTCCCACGTCTGCCTGGGGTTGAGTACTACCTGGAACAGGGCTGTGTGCCCGGTGGCACCTTGCGCAACTACGACAGCTACGCCAGCAAGCTCGGGCGGTTGCAGGAGCTGCACAAGCGCGTGCTGTGCGACCCGCAGACCAGCGGCGGCCTGTTGATCGCCGTAACCGCCGAAGGCGATGCCGAATTCCACGCCGTGGCCGCCGAGCTCGGCTTGAGCCTTGCGCCGATTGGCGAGCTGGTTGAGCGACAGACCCACGCGGTAGAGGTGGCTTGATGGCGACTGACATCACCGATTACCGCGACATCTTCCTCAACGACCGGCCGATGATGGATACCCGCGCGCCGGTCGAGTTCACCAAGGGCGCGTTTCCCGGGGTGATCAACCTGCCGCTGATGACCGATGACGAACGTCAGCGGGTCGGCACCTGCTACAAGCAGCAGGGCCAGCAGGCGGCCATCGTGCTGGGCCATGAGCTGGTGTCCGGTGCAATAAAGGCCGAACGTATCGAGCAATGGGCACGCTTCGCCCAGGCCAACCCCGACGGTTACCTGTATTGCTTTCGCGGCGGGCTGCGTTCGCAGATCGTGCAGCAATGGCTGAAAACCGAAGCCGGTATCGAATACCCCCGGGTAGGGGGTGGCTACAAGGCCATGCGTACGTTCCTGGTGGAGACCATTGAACAGGCCACGGCCGAGTGCGACTTCGTGTTGCTGGGCGGTATGACCGGCACCGGCAAGACTGAAGTGCTGGGGCAACTGCGCAACGCCTTGGACCTGGAAGGCCACGCCAATCATCGCGGTTCCAGCTTTGGCAAGCGCGCCACGACGCAGCCGTCCAACATCGACTTTGAGAACCGCCTGGCGGTAGACCTGCTGAAAAAGCGCGCGGGCGGCATCGAGCAGTTCGTGGTCGAGGACGAAAGCCGCATGATTGGCAGTTGCGCCCTGCCGTTGCCGTTGCACAAGGGCATGCAGGGCTTTGCGATGGTGTGGCTGGAAGACAGCCTCGAAGGGCGCGTCGAGCGCATCCTGCGCGATTATGTCGTCGACCTGTGTGCTGAGTTCATTGCGGTGTTTGGCGAAAACGGCTACGCATTGTTCAGCGAGCGTCTGACCCAGAGCCTGGCCAATATCCATAAGCGCCTGGGCGGCGAACGTTTCCAGCGCTTGCACACGATCATGCAGGAAGCCCTGGCGGAACAGGCACGCAGTGGCGCCGTGGACCTGCATCGTGGGTGGATCGAAGGGTTATTGCGCGAGTATTACGACCCGATGTACGCCTTCCAGCGTGAAAGCAAAGGCGCGCGCATCGAGTTTGCCGGGGAGCAGGGCGCCGTGATGGAGTATCTGCGTCATAGACACGGCTGACCTTTCTGGCGCCATCGCAGGCAAGCCAGCTCCCACATTTTGAACTGTGAATACAGTCGAGGTGGCAGTTGGCTTGCCTGCGAAAGAGGCCCTCCGCCTCACCCAACCGCTAGAGAATCACCGCACCGATCAACCCACACACCACACCCACCAGCATCGTCAGCCCGGCGACTGTCACCAGCACCCGCGCATCGAAGTCCTTACGCAGCATCAGCAGCGACGGCAGGCTCACGCTTGGCAGAGTCATCAGCAGGGCCACGGCCGGGCCGGTGCCCATGCCCAGAGTCATCATGGTCTGTACGATAGGGATCTCTGCCGCTGTAGGAATCACAAACAGCGTGCCGACGATCGCCAGCGGCACCAGCCACACCAGGCTGTTGGTCATGGCCCCGTCCACATGGGGGAACAGCCACACCCGCGCCGCGCCCAGGACCAGCACCGCCAGGATATAGATCGGGATCGTGCTCCAGAACAACTGCCACAGGGTGCGCAACCAGCGGCTCAGGAACGGTTGCGACTCGACGGCACTGACGTCGGCCACAGCCTCCAGCGCTGCTTCCGGCACCTGCTCGGGGCGAGCAATGCGTTGCGCCACCAGCGACACTCCCACCACCAGCACAACCCCCGCCACCAGGCGCAAGGCGGTAAAGCCCCAGCCCAGCACAAAGCCCATGAACACCAGGGTGGCCGGGTTGAGCACCGGGTTGGCGATCCAGAAGGCCAGCGCCGCGCCCACCGACACTTGCTGGCGGCGCATGCCCGCCGCCACCGGGGCGGCGCAGCAGCTGCACATCATCCCCGGCAAGGCGAACAGCCCGCCGCGCAGGGTCGACCCCAGCCCGGCGCGGCCAAACAGGCGCAGCAACCAATCGCGCGGAATCAGCACTTGCAGCAGCGAGCCCAGAATCACCGCCAGCACCGCAGCTTTCCAGATCGCCAGGAAATACACCTGGGCATAGGCCAGCGCCCCCGCCAGTGGCGAGCTCTGTTGATCATTGAGAATCGACGCGCCGATGCTGTGATTGTCAGCCGCTACAAACGCCTTGAAGTAGTAGGGCGACCACTTCACGTAATAGAGGCCGACGCAGGCGACCAGCAGGAACAGTGCTGGTTTCCACCAGAATGACCAGCCCCGGTTGGGCTGGGTGGAGGAGAGGTAGGACATGGTTGGTGATCCGCAGATGAGTCAATAGCGACGCATCATACGCTGTCAGCTGTCGGCACTCACCTGCGTTGGTTGCGGACAGTTTTCGTCGCCGTGGTTCAAGCCTTGCTTATAGTTGCGACTCAGCAGCGAGGCCTTGCCGTTGTGCCAGGTCAGCGTCAGTACATACAAGGTGTCGTAGTCGCTGCCGGACCAGTCATCGGTGATGGTGTGTTTTTCGCCGGAGGCTTCGCTCGCCACCTTGTTGATCAACTCCGGCAGGTAGCCGTGGGACCAGGCGGTGTAGATCGTGGCGTTATGGTATTTGTCTTCCACCAGTTCGTCGGCCAGGTCGCTGGTGTCGTTCGCCGAGAACTTGATATTCACCGGCAGGCCCAATTTGATGGCGCTGGGGCTGATGGTCATCAGTGGGCGAATGTAGCTGTAGGAATTGTCCAGCTCGCCTTCCTCGACATTGCGCGTCGGGTTCGCCGCGAAGACGAAGTCGGCCTTGCCGAATTTTTCCGGCAATACCGTCGCCAGGTTCATCGCTCGGTTCAGGCCCTGGCAATTGAGCTGGCCCAGGCCCCCGGCGGGTTTTTCACCATGGCGCAGGAACACCAGGGTTTGCACGCCGTCCACGGGTTGGGCGCGGCTTTCACGGGCGTCGAGGGCGGCGACCATGGCGGCGCTGACCAGCAAGAGTGGCAACAGGGTGTAGGCGTAGCGTTTCAGTGTGGGCACAAGGCGCAGAGGCTTGATCTTCATTGTAGGTTCGAGTCTTCGTGCATTGCGTTAAGGCGGACAAGCCGGGCCACAGCGACGCCTTGGACGTAGTGCGGTGTGTTCCTTGTCGATACAGCCAGGTGCCTCCTTTCACCATGCGCGCACCTTAAGAGTGCGATCGGGCGTATTGGTTCTCCCACGCGGGATAATAGCCCGCCGATGTTGCGTATTAATGACCCATGCAGGACAGCGTTGAGATGACTATCATGGGGCTTTCTGCCTCAGGGATCATGCCGATGAACTCACTCGCTGCCTTTCCGATCAACAGCAAATGGCCAGCCCGACACCCCGAGCGTCTGCAACTGTACTCGTTGCCCACGCCCAATGGGGTAAAGGTCTCGATCATGCTCGAGGAGCTGGGGCTGCCGTATGAGGCACACAAGGTCAGTTTCGAGACCCAGGACCAACTCTCTCCCGAGTTTCTGTCCCTGAACCCCAACAACAAGATCCCCGCGATCATCGACCCCAATGGCCCCAGCGGCCAGCCGTTGGCGCTGTTCGAGTCCGGCGCGATCCTGATCTACCTGGCGGAAAAAACCAGCCAGTTGCTCTCCGAAGATCCGGCGACACGTTATGAAACCATTCAATGGCTGATGTTCCAGATGGGCGGTATCGGCCCTATGTTTGGCCAGTTGGGGTTCTTCAACAAGTTCGCCGGCAAGGCCTACGAAGACAAACGCCCCCGTGACCGCTACGCCGCCGAATCCCGGCGACTGCTGGAGGTGCTGGAAAAACGCCTGCTGGGCCGCACCTGGATCATGGGCGACGACTACAGCATCGCCGATATCGCCACCTTCCCGTGGATTCGCAACCTGATCGGTTTCTACGAGTCGGGCGACGTGGTGGGCATCGCCGATTTCCCTAACGTACTGCGCGCGCTCGATGGCTTTGTCGCCCGCCCGGCCGTTATCCGTGGCCTGAATATTCCGAGCTGAGCGAATGCCGACTTTCGATTTCAAACAACTGGATGTGTTCAGCAGCGTCGCGCTCAAAGGTAACCCGTTGGCGACGGTGCTCGGCGCAGACAGCCTGAGTGACCAGCAGATGGCCGACTTTGCCAAATGGACCAACCTCAGTGAGACCACCTTTTTACTGACACCGCGTGATCCACGGGCGGACTACCGGGTGAGAATTTTTACCACCTTGCAGGAGCTGCCCTTCGCCGGGCACCCGACGCTGGGCAGCTGCCACGCATGGTTGACGGCGGGCGGTGTGCCAAAGGGTGAGGAGATCATCCAGGAGTGCGAAATCGGCCTGGTGCGTATTCGTCGTCAAGGCACTGAACTGGCATTCATCGCACCGCCATTGCTGCGTTCGGGACCGGTGGAAGACGACGTACTGGAGTGTGTATGCCTGGGGTTGAACCTTGCACCGGAGGCGGTCGTGCGTAGCCAATGGGTGGATAACGGCGCAGGTTGGCTGGCGGTGATGTTGGCTGATCGCCAGGCGGTGCTTGATCTGCAACCCGATTATGCGCAACTGCGTGGCCTGGCGGTGGGCGTGATTGCGCCTTGCGACCCCGCGCACGACGACGTGGACGCGCAATTTGAAGTGCGCGCATTTATCGCCGGCGACGGGGCGCCGGAAGACCCGGCCACCGGCAGCCTGAATGCCGGCGTTGCCCAATGGCTGCTGGGTGAAGGCCTGGCGCCGGAGCGCTATGTGGTCAGCCAAGGCACCGTCATGGGGCGCGCGGGGCGTATCCGTGTCGAGCGCCAGGGTGAGGAGATCTGGATCGGCGGTGCCGTCGCAGTGTGCATCGAAGGACGTCTACAGCTCTAGATCAATGAATTATTACCAGCCGAGCAATACACTGTTGGCCCCTGGGCGTTTGTGCGGCAGGGGTCTGGGGCATAAGCTTTCGCCCCAAAGTGATTTGTCTTAAGTCAGGAAACCCATGACCAGCCAGTTCCCCCAAGCTCGCCCACGCCGCCTGCGCCGCTCCCCGCAGCTACGTGGTTTGTTCCAGGAAGCCGAATTCACCCTCAACGACCTGGTACTGCCGATTTTCGTCGAGGAAGAAATCGACGATTTTGTGCCGATCACCAGCATGCCGGGTGTGCGGCGCATCCCTGAGAAGAAGCTGGCCGCCGAGATCGAGCGTTATGCCCGCGCCGGCATCCAGTCGGTGATGACTTTTGGTGTGTCCCATCACCTGGACGCCAGCGGCAGCGACACCTGGAAAGAACGCGGCCTGGTCTCGCGCATGTCCTCGATCATCAAGGACGCGGTGCCGGAAATGGTCGTGATGTCCGACACCTGCTTCTGCGAATACACCGACCATGGCCACTGCGGCGTGATGCACGGCGCCCATGTCGACAACGATGCGACCTTGGTCAACCTGGGCAAACAAGCCGTGGCCGCCGCCCGCGCCGGCGCCGATGTGATCGCCCCCTCGGCCGCGATGGACGGCCAGGTCCAGGCCATCCGCCGTGCCCTCGATGATGCGGGCTTCACCCATATCCCGATCATGGCTTATTCCACCAAATTCGCCTCGGCCCTCTACGGCCCGTTCCGCGAAGCCGGCGGCAGCGCGCTCAAGGGCGACCGCAAAAGCTACCAGATGAACCCGATGAACCGCCGCGAAGCCGTGCGCGAATCACTGCTCGACGAACAGGAAGGCGCGGACGCCCTGATGGTCAAGCCGGCCGGTGCCTACCTCGACATCATCCGCGACATCCGCGAAGCCTCACGCTTGCCGGTGGCGGCGTATCAAGTCAGCGGTGAGTACGCGATGATCAAGTTTGGTGCCCAGGCGGGTGCGATTGATGAGGATCGGGTGGTGCGCGAGACGTTGGGGTCGATCAAGCGAGCGGGGGCGGATTTGATTTTTACGTATTTTGCGATGGATTTGGCGTTGGCGGGGATCTGAAAGCCGCGCGAAACCCTTGTGGCGAGCTTGCTCGCGTCGGGCTGCGCAGCAGCCCCAAAACTGACACCGTCGAGCTACCTGAAACACCGCATCGTCCGGACTGGGGTAGCCTGACCCTTCGACAAGCATGTCGGTTGCTCGTCGTACTAACTTGGCCGTTGTAATATTTATGCTGTGATTTTTGAGGGTTATTAGCTTAGTTGTTGGTTTTGTTTTCAATTTGGCTAAAAACTAAACAGATATGTTTTAGCCACGATATTCCATCGCTCCATTCGTGAGGGTAATAGTAGTTGCAGCCTATGTCATAAAATAAAAAAGCTTGAAGATCTTTTTCGGGTTTTTCTAGTGATATCAAAGTTTTAAGTTCCTGCTTAACTTTGGCTATGGTTTCCGTCGATGTTTCAGATATGAAGCTCTTAATTACTTCGTCTGCATTTTTGTGTTCGTCAACCCAGTCTTGATGAAAATAGCCAGCTAGAAATTGCTGTAATTCAGGAAGTTGTTTTTTCATGGGTTTGGGTATCCAGTATGAATTCTATAGCCGTGTGGCATTTCTTTGTCTTTTCGAATAATAAGGTAAATTTCTTTTCCTGGGACCGTCGTCTGAGACCCCCTTTTCAGGCTTACACCTACAGGCTCCTGAGTTGTTTGAGTAATTACAATTTGATTATCCTTTCCTTTAAGAAATTTATTTATTTTAGCTTTGTTTTCGTTAAGGACTTTTGAAATTACCGACTCGGCTGTCGCACGATCAGGGAAAGTAGAGGCGGTAGGAACGTGAGGTTCTTGCTTCAAACGTTCAGCGAGTTGCTCGTCGGTTCTGCCAACATGCTTTTTGATTAGGTGCCCACCAGCAGATTCATGTGTGTATAAGCCTCCGCCAGGAACTATTACGCTATACGGACCTTCAGGGCAGTTACTGGGCTTACAGCTCAAGCCTAACGGATCCACCCACCCCGTCGGATTGGGCACGTACTGGTAGGCGTTGATCCCACCCGCCAGCTTCACCGGATCAGGCGTGAGGTAACGACCAACATCCGGATTGTAGTAGCGATGGCGGTTGTAGTGCAGCCCACTTTCCGGGTCGAAGTATTGGCCTTGGAAGCGCAGCGGGTTGTCGACTTTTCCGACGTCGAGGCGGCTGATCTGGCCGTAGGCGCGGTAGTGCGCGGACCAGACGATTTCGCCGTCGGGGGTGGTCAGTTCCTGCGGCGTGCCGAGGTGGTCGAGTTGGTAGTGATAGGGTTTTGTTTCTTGTGGGCCGAAGCCTTCCAACAGTGCCAACGGGCGGAAGCTGTCGGGTTCGTAGAGGTAACTGCGGTGGCGATCCGCATGGTGTTCGGCGATGAGTTTGTCGCCTTGCCAGAAAAACTCCGTCGTTATGCCATCTACGGTTTTGCTGATGCGCCGTCCAAATGGATCGTAGCGGTAGCTGGCGGTTTGGCCGTTGGGTTGGGTAATACCGATCAGGCGGTGTTGGCAGTCGTAGCGGTATTCGGTGACGAGTTGATGGCCTTTGCCACGCCGTTCGCGGATCAGGTTGCCGAAGGCGTCGTAGTCGTAATGTCGGTCGCCCTGGATCATCAGGCGGTTGCCGGCGACGATGTCGGGGCCGGGGCGGTCTTGCATGAGCAGGGTGCCGGCGGGGGTGTGGCCGAAGCGTTCCTGCAGGTCTTGGGAGTGGTCGGCGCGGGTAAGGCGGCCTAAGGGGTCGTAGTGGTAGCGGTGTTCGCCTTTGCGGGTGTCGTGGAGGCGGGTGAGGTTGCCGGTTTTGTCGTAGTCGTAGTGACGTTGGTAGAGGTGGTTTTCCTGCTGGGTGATGGTGTGGGCGTGCAGGCGCTGCTGATCGTCGTAGTGGTAATGGCTGAGGAGTTGGCCTTGTTGGCGTTGGTGTTCCTGGCCTGATTTGAATAGGTGCGATGTGAGTGTTTCCCCATTCAACTCAACAGTGGCGAGCTCGCCGCCTTTGTCGTGGTTGAAGCTGAGGCGGTTGTTGTCCGGCAGGCGCAGGTGTTTGAGTTGACCGCAGGCGTCATAGCCATAACGCAAGGTGCCCCAGCCCTGATGTTCGGCGGTGAGACGGTTTTGGCTGTCGTACTCGTAGGCCAACGCCCAGTGGCCGTCGTTGACGCTGAGGAGATTGCCCTGGCGGTCGTAGGTGTAATCAACCTTGCTGCCGTCTGGCAGGGTTTTTCGTACGAGGCGGCCGGCATGGTCGCGTTCGTAGCGGGTGATTAGCTGACGGCCATCGTCGCCGTGTTCGGTCTTTTCCTGCAGGTTGCCGTTGAGGTCATAGACGTAGGCGGTGCGCTGGCCGTCGAAGCCGACTTCCTGCTGGATCAGGCCGTTGGCGTGGTAGTCCAGGCGGTAGGTTTCGCCGACTTCGTTTTCGATTTCGGTCAGCAGCAGTCGAGCGTTGTCGTAGCGGTAGTTGACCTGGGTGCCGTCAGCGTTGATGCGGCGGCTGATCAGGTGCAGGCCGTCGGCGTATTCGTAGCGGGTGACGTGGCCGAGTTCGTCGCGTTCGGCGGTGATTTTGCCGTAGGGGTTGTAGGTGTATTCGCGGGTTGCACCGCCGGGCATTACGACACGAACTAACCGGCTGACACTGTCCCATTGATACTGGGTCAGCGCACCGTGTTCATCCTCGCGGGCAATCTGCCTTCCCAGGTCGTCATAGCGATAGCGCGTAATAGCGCCATTCGGCAGTTGCTCCTCAATGAGCTGACCGCGCTCATTCCACGCCAGGCGGTGACAGCTGTGATCCGGATACCAAACTCCAATCAACTGCCCGTACTTGTTGTAGCTGTAGTCGGTAACCTGACCATCGGGATCGGTCTTACGCGTTACGTCGCCCTGATCGTTACGCGCATACTTCCAAACCGCCTCACCCCGACGCACCACCCGTATGAAGCCATTGTCATGTTCGTAGGACGTTGGCTCATCATCCCCCGGAAACACCGCCACCAAACGTCCGGCATCGTCGTATTGATAGGCCGTTACTGCGCCCAGCGGATCCTGCTCGACCGTCAGCCGACCTTTTTCATCGTAGGATTTGAAATGCTGAGCACCGTCCGGATCGACGCGCTGCACCAGCCGCGCCCGATCATCGTGGACATAAACCTCCTGGCTACCATCGGCGTTGTGCACCGTGACGCTGCCGTCGCCACCCCACACATACCGCGTATCCATCTGCGAAAAACTGGCCCAGTGCCGGACACACCGCGCCGCCTTGCCCGATCTTTCCCACTCCCAAAAGAAACTCGCCCCACCGGCCAGCCCACGCTCCAGAATGACGTGCTGATCGTCGTAGCGATAAACCTCGCGCTCACCTACAGCATTGGTCGCACCAACCAGTCGGCCTGCGTCGTCATAGGCGTAGGAAACGACGTTCTGCTCGGTAATCCAGGCATACTCTTCACGGCCTTCGGCCCGCTGAACCTGGTAATCCACCGCGACGATGCGACCCGCCTCATAACGCAAGCACAGCGAACGCCCCGCGCCGTTATCCAAGCGTTCAATGCGCCCCAAAAAATCCCGGGAAATCCGCAGGCGGTTGTCATACGCATCGCTGATCGAGAACAGCACACCATCGCGAAAGTGATAAAACCGCGACGCCTGGGCCAGCACCAACTCGTCCGGCGAAGTCCCCAAGTAAATCGCCGCCTCGGCCAGGCTATTGGTAATCGCCGGCCGAGCAGCGCTAGGCAGCGGAAACTCGGTCGAGCGGTTTTCATGGTCGGTCCACACCACCGAATCGCCTGAAACCATCAGCCGCTGCGCCAGCGAATGGCTCCAACCAAACCCCAATCCAACATCCAGTTCCACCGCACTGGTGCGATACAACCGCGTCCACTCAAACGGCAAGATCCCGTCCAGCGTGCCGTCGGTGAGGGTCAGCAGTTCCTCGCCGGTGACCATCGACACCGGGCAGCCATTAGTAACGGTTTTTTCCGAGGAGGCCGCCGCATCCCCGTTCGGGTTCTTCCCCGAAACAGGCGCATCGTCAACAGCCTCCTGCCGAACCAACACTGTCCGCTGCGACTTGTTACGAACCGCCGGCACCGGGTTGGAAACCACATGCTCCCCAGCCTTTAATCGCGCATCCGGCACCGTGCTGATTGCAACAGCGTCACTCTTGAGCAGCACCGGTTTGAGGGCCTCGGCATGCCCATCCAAACGCGCCGTACCGAACTGTGTGGCGATCTGTTCCAGCCACTTGCGCACACGAAGAGACTTGATACCGCCGAGTACTTTTGTGCTGATGCGCACCACCACGCCCATACCACCGGTTGCGAGCCCCAGGAGCACATTGATCAGCACTTCGACGCTGATCTCTCCCAGCATTTCGTTCATATACGGGGGCGGCAGCAGGCGCATCCAACTGACCAACGCCGCCAGGTGGATAAACAGCAAAGGCTCATCGCTGAGCACCAACAAACCCTTGGCGAGGGTTTCGGCGCTTAACGCCAGTAACTGTTCAAACTCGGTCTGGGAGAGATAGTGCAGCAGTTGTTCGGCATGGGTCAGCGGGGCTGAAAGCCACTGGTACAGCTGCTTGAGGTTGTCCCAGAGGGCATACAATGCCTCACCAAACCCACGGGCATAGGCGTGGTGCAGTGAGAGATAGCGCTTGAGGAAGTTCGCCTCGGAGTAGCCCTCCCACAGGGGGCCAAACGTGCTGCTCCATTCACTGCGCAGCCAGTTTTCCAACGGCGCAATGACTGACTGGTAGGAGGCATAGAGCGCCTTGAAATGTGTCTTGGAAACGTTGGGGTAGAAATTGACTCGGTACGGCTGGTTGCGATCACATTCCTTGACTTCAAGAATGCCGCTGGGGCCGATGGTGTGATGAATGGGATCGCCCAGTGGCCCACCGTCTGGATCGACGCGCTGGAGTACCACGGGCGTATTGCCAATGGGCACGAACCGCGCACTCTGGAACATATGCACCAAGGTCAAGGTGCCATCTGGTCGGCAGGCGGTGACGGTGCTGCTGGGGAAAAGGGAACGGTTGATGGGGGCGACGAGTGCCACCTCGTCCCCAACCTTGAACACTTGCTCGATATCCAACGCGCAAAAGCTGAAAAAACTCTCGGCCCAGGCATCGTAGTGGTTGAGGCATCCGCGGAAATCGCGGAGGACGGATTCGACGTCACGCGTCTTCGAATCCATGGCAGCGAGCACCAGAAAGCCAATGCCTTGGCTGGTCGCTGCAATCATGAGACAGCCCCTTCAACCGGGGCACACACTAAGAAAACCATCTGCAATCCCTCGCGCTGTGTGATCAGGCGAAGGACTTTGCAGAGGTTTTCAGGAGAAGGCTGTAGAGCTTAGCCGCCAGTTACGTGGGAAGTTTCAGCAGCTTTTGTCCTCTTTGCATTGTGACGATTCGACAAGGTTTCAACGCTGCGCAAACGCCAGGTTCAACCCCAGGCCCGCGAACGCTGCCGCAAAACTGCGGCGCAGCCAGTTCTGCACCCGTGGCGACTCGATCACCGCGCGGCGAAACACATTGGCCAGCAAGCCATACAGCACAAACACGGCAAACGTCATTGCCATGAACACACTGCTCAGTACCAGCATTTGCAGGGCCGGCGCGCTGGTGCCTGGTGTGACGAACTGCGGCAGGAAGGCCAGGAAGAAAAGGCTCAGTTTGGGGTTGAGAATGTTCAGCAGGACGCCACGGATCATCAGGCTGCGCGCGCTGGAGGCCACCGGTGCGTCATGCATGGCAAAGGCCGAGCGATCCCGCCAAGTAGCGTACGCCAGGTACAGCAGGTAGGCGGCGCCGGCGAATTTCAGCGCTTCGAACGCCAGGGCGCTGGTGTGCAAGAGGGCCGAAAGGCCGAGGGTCGAGGCCAGCAGGTGAGGGATAATTCCGGCGGTGCAACCCAGCGCGGCCCACACGCTGGCGCGCCTGCCGGCGGTAACGCCCGTGGAAATGGTGTAGATCACGCCGGTGCCGGGTATCAGCACGACGATCAGGCAGGTGATGAGGAAGTTCAGGCTGAGCATGGCATTCAAACTCCTTGTACGAATGGGGGATGAAAGATCCTGTCACGTTCGCCCTGTGCTGGCGAGAGGGCAGGTTGGCGAACCCGCGTTAGACTTACCGGTCCATATCGGCAACGCCCGGCCCATCGCCTTCAAGGAAGTCCAATGTCCCTACGCCGCCTGATCCTGTGCCTCGCCCCCTTGCTGGTGCTGGCCGGCTGCTCCACCTCACGCGGCCCGCAGCAGCCGGAGCGCAGCGAGGCAGAGGTAAAGGCGCAGATCGTGCGCCTGCTGCCGGCCAAGGTGGCAGACCGCGATGGTTGGGCCCAGGACATCTACACCGCCTTCGACACCCAGGAGATCTACCCCAGCACCGAAAACATCTGCGCCGTGCTGGCGGTGACCGAGCAGGAGTCCACCTTTCAGGTAGACCCGCCGGTACCGAACATGGGCAAGATCGCCCAGGACGAAATCCTGCGCCGGGCCGGCAAGGTGCATGTGCCTGCGTTCGTGGTGCGTAGCGCGCTGCAATTGAAGTCACCCACCGGCAAGTCCTACGCCGACCGCTTGAACGCTGCGCGCACCGAGAAAGACCTCAGCGGCATCTTCGATGACTTCATCAGCATGGTGCCGCTGGGCAACACTCTGTTTGGCGGTTTCAACCCGGTGCATACCGCCGGGCCCATGCAGGTCAGTATCGACTTTGCGCAGAAACAGGCGCGCGGTTATCCCTACACGGTGGACGGCACGATTCGTCGCGAAGTTTTCACCCGGCGGGGTGGCATGTACTTCGGCATCGCCCACTTGCTCGGTTACCCGGTGAACTACGACCAGCCGCTGTACCGCTTCGCCGACTTCAATGCCGGTTGGTACGCCAGCCGCAATGCCGCGTTCCAGGCGGCTGTCAGCCGCGCTTCGGGCACCGAGCTGGCGTTGGATGGAGACCTGATTCGCTATGGCTCATTAATGCCCGGCACTACCGAGTTGGCGGTGCGTTCCCTGGGCACCAAGCTGGATATGCGCAACCCCAGCATCCGCAGCCAGCTGGAACAGGGCGAGCAGTTGGATTTTGAGGACACCACCCTCTACAAACGCGTGTTTGCTCTGGCTGACAAGGCGAACGGTCAGCCAATGCCGCGGGCGATCCTGCCGGGCATTGTGCTCAAGAGCCCGAAGATCACCCGCAACCTCACTACCGCATGGTTTGCCAAGCGGGTGGATGAGCGTTATCAGCGCTGCATGAAGCGCTGATGATGTCCTTGGCAGTGCGCATGGTCGGGGAGTGGATCATGGTGCGGCGGGAGCAGCACAGGGGGGTGTCAATCAGTTAAGCGCAGATCCCCTGTGGGAGCGGCGGTGCGACGACTCGACTTGCTCGCGAAAGTGGTGGGGCAGGTGGCATAGGGGTCTACTGATCCACCGCCATCGCAGGCGACCGCCGATGCACTACCGTAGGAGCGAGCTTGCTCGCGAAGACCGTCAACGATAACGCGGGAAACCTGATCCCCCGCGGCGTTCTCGGGTTCTTCGCGAGCAAGCTCGCTCCTACAGAAGTTTGAAGTGCGCCACAAACACAGGGGTCGTTTGATAAGAGCTGTGTTTCATTCGATACAGCTGCGCAAAGAAAAAGCCCGGTTTTCGTGGAACCGGGCCTCTTCCGTGTTGCTCTTTGAATCAGTTGCGTTCGAGGGCGAGGGCCACGCCTTGGCCGCCACCGATGCACAGGGTCGCCAGGCCTTTCTTGGCGTCGCGCTTGATCATTTCATGCAGCAGGGTCACCAGCACGCGGCAGCCTGAGGCACCGATCGGGTGGCCGATGGCGATGGCGCCGCCGTTGACGTTGACCTTTTCAGCGTCCCACTCCAACTCCTTGGCCACCGCCAGGGATTGCGCGGCAAAAGCTTCGTTGGCTTCGATCAAGTCGAGATCGCCCAGGTTCCAGCCGGCTTTGTCCAGGCAGCGGCGGGTGGCGGACACCGGGCCGATGCCCATGATCGCCGGGTCCACACCGGCATTGGCGTAACTGGCGATACGCGCCAGTACCGGCAAGCCAAGGGACTTGGCTTTATCAGCGCTCATCAGCAGCACCGCGGCGGCACCGTCATTGAGGCTGGAAGCGTTGCCGGCGGTGACGCTGCCGTCTTTCTTGAAGGCAGGTTTGAGCTTGGCCAGGGACTCGGCAGTCGTGCCGGCGCGGGGCTGTTCATCCACGGCGAAGGCGATTGGATCGCCTTTGCGCTGGGGGATCAGGATCGGCGTGATTTCATCGACAAAACGGCCGGCTTCGATAGCGGCGCTGGCCTTTTGCTGGGAGGCGGCGGCGAATGCGTCCTGGGCTTCACGGCTGATACCGTACTTGTCCACCAGGTTCTCGGCAGTGATGCCCATATGGTAGTCGTTGAACGCATCCCACAGGCCGTCGGTGATCATGCTGTCGATCATCTTGGCGTGGCCCATGCGCAAGCCGGTGCGCGCGCCGGGCAGGACGTAGGGGGCCAGGCTCATGTTTTCCATGCCGCCGGCGATGATCACGTCGGCATCGCCGCAACGGATGGCCTGGGCACCCAGGTGCAGGGCTTTGAGGCCCGAGCCGCAGACCTTGTTCAGTGTCAGGCTCGGCACCGCGTGGGGCAGGCCGGCGAGGATCGAGGCCTGGCGCGCCGGGTTCTGGCCTGAGCCTGCTGTGAGCACCTGGCCGAGGATCACTTCATCCACCTGGGCCGGGTCCAGGCCGGTCTGCTCCAGCAGGCGACGGATCACGGCGGCGCCCAGTTCCGGGGCCGGGATACTGGCCAGCGAACCTTGAAAGCTGCCCACGGCGGTGCGGGTGGCAGCAACAATCACGACGTCTTGCATGAGATCTGTCCTCACTGGAAGTGCATTTCTGGAACGTGGTCCGGGACGATCAGTTTACCGGCGGTCTTGCTCACAATCTCTTCAATGCTGACGCCTGGTGCGCGTTCCTTGAGGACAAAAGCGCCATTTTCGATTTCCAGGTAGGCCAGGTCCGTCAGTACACGCTTGATGCAGTGGGCACCGGTCAGCGGCAGGCTGCACTGGTTGAGCAGCTTCGATTCACCGTCCTTGGACGCATGGGTCATGATCACGATGATATTTTCCGCACCGGCCACCAGGTCCATGGCGCCGCCCATGCCCTTGACCAGCTTGCCGGGGATCATCCACGAGGCGATGTTGCCGTGCACGTCCACTTCAAACGCGCCGAGTACGGTGAGGTCAACGTGGCCGCCGCGAATCATCGCGAACGACTCGGCGGAAGAGAAGATCGACGCGCCGATACGCGCGGTTACGGTCTGTTTGCCGGCGTTGATCATGTCGGCATCGATGGTGTCTTCGGTGGGAAACGGACCCATGCCCAGCAGGCCGTTTTCCGATTGCAGCATCACTTCCATGCCGTCGGGAATGTAGTTGGCCACCAGGGTTGGAATGCCGATGCCCAGGTTGACGTAGAAACCGTCCTGCATTTCGCGGGCGACGCGTTGGGCCATTTGTTCGCGGGTCAGAGCCATGGTTGTGTTCCTCTTATTCTTAGGGCTGGAGGCGGATTATTTGCGGACGGTGCGCTGTTCGATGCGCTTCTCGAAGGTGCCGCAGATGATCCGGTCGACGTAGATGCCAGGGGTATGGATCTGCGCCGGGTCCAGCTCGCCCGGTTCGACGATTTCCTCGACTTCGACCACGGTGATCTTGCCGGCGGTGGCGGCCAGGGGGTTGAAGTTCTGGGCGGTGTGGCGGTAGATGACATTGCCGAAGTGGTCGGCTTTCCAGCCTTTGACGATGGCGAAGTCGCCGGTGATGGATTCTTCCATCAGGTACGGGCGGCCGTTGAATTCACGGGTCTCCTTGCCTTCGGCGACCGGAGTGCCGACGCCGGTGGCGGTGAAGAAGGCCGGGATGCCGGCACCGCCTGCGCGCATTTTTTCCGCGAGGGTGCCTTGGGGGGTCAGTACCACTTCGATTTCGCCGCTGAGCAATTGCTTCTCGAACAGCGCGTTTTCACCGACGTAGGAGGCGATCACTTTGCGGATCTGCTTTTCTTCCAGGAGTATGCCCAGGCCGAAACCGTCGACGCCGCAGTTATTGGACACCACGGTCAGGTCACGGGTGCCTTTGCGCTTGATCTCTTTGATGAGGTTTTCCGGAATGCCGCACAGGCCAAAACCACCCGCGAGCACGGTCATACCGTCTTCCAGGCCTGCCAGCGCTTCCTCGTAGGACGCCACGCGTTTATCGAAACCTGCCATATGCACCTCTTTTATTATATGTGGGCCAGCCAATGGATTGAGTGTTGCGCTGACGGATTGATTTGTTAAGTTGTTTTTTATGGTTGATTAATTTAGAAAACAGCATAGTTGATCCCCGTTCGGAGTAGCCTCATGACCGTTAAACAGATGCGCGCCTTTCTCGCCGTGGCCCAGAGCCTGAGTTTTGCCGCTGCCTGCGAGCGTCTGCATCTCTCTCAATCGGCGCTGAGCTTGACCATCAAGGGGCTGGAAGAAGGGCTGGGTGGCCGTCTGTTCAGCCGCAACACCCGCAATGTCGCGCTGACCCCGGAAGGTGAATCGCTGTTGCCTCTGGCGCGTCGCTTGATTGCCGACTGGGACAATGCCGAGGACGAGCTGCGCCAGCGTTTCACCCTGCAACGCGGACGGGTGACGGTGGCGGCGATGCCCTCGTTTGCGGGCAACCTGTTGCCGCCGATCCTGAAGATATTCCGTGCGCGTTACCCCCAGGTGAACGTAACGGTGCATGACTTGATCAACGAGCAGGTGCTGGAGATGGTCCGTGATCGTCAGGTAGAACTGGGCGTGGCGTTTGAGCCGTCGCCAGGTTCGTCGCTGGCGTTCACGCCGCTGTACCTGGACCGCTTCATTGCCGTGGTGCCGGGCGATTCACCTCTGGCACAGTGTGCCGAAATCGACTGGCACACCTTGCTGGAACACCCCTTCATTACCTTGCAGCGGCCGTCGACGGTGCGGGTCATGCTGGAAGAGCACCTGGGCGCCTTGCAGATGAAGTTGCCCGTGGCGCTGGAAAGCCACCAGTTGGCGACGGTGGGCAAGATGGTTGCCTGCGGCCTGGGCGTCAGTGCGGTGCCTGCATTGTGCGCGCAGCAGATGGAGGAAGCGGGTGCGCACTGCATCACCTTGACCAGCCCGGTGATCGAACGGCCGATTGGCGTATTGACCAAACCCGGACATGAACTGTCGGCGGCGGCGCAGGTGTTGTTTGATATCTTTCGGGATGAAGCGGGGAAGAGCCGGTTTCCAACTTTTTAAAAGGGCGACAAGTAAAAAGGGAGCTGGCTGGCCAGCTCCCTTACTGAGTCGAGTTGTACTTAGTAGTAACGGTCGATCACTTTAACTTGCGAGTTGTCTTTAAAAGACTCCCAGGCTTTGTTAAGCGTGTCGAACACTTGCTCGATAAAGTTACGATCGGCTGCGGCTTTTTTGCCGACATAACCCTGGCCACGGCGGTACATCCTCAGGCGCGCCGCCAGTTCACGGTTATTGCGGTCGAACTCGGCTTCTTCGGTGTGGGGCGCCAGGCAGTCAATTTGCACTTCGCCCGATTTGCCAATCCACAGGATATGGTCGTCGAGTGTGTCTTTCTGCGCTGCGAACATCTCAGCCAATTCATCGATAGTTGGTTGGTTGTTCAGATTCATGTGTAAGCCCCTTGACCAGTTGGCGATCTATCAGTTGATTCCGTTAAAACTGCTTAGTTGTCTCCGGTTTAAAAAACCGGGCGTCAGTGACGGTCTGCCGAATACGGGCAGGGTCTTGAACCTGATGCATGTAGTTTTGCTGATGAACTGCTACGCAATGGTTTCATAACGAAGACAAGCAGCGTTTGAGCTCCTTGTACCTATCCCTTTCGGGGCAGGTCAGCTTCATCAATCTGCCTTGTGGGCAGTGCACATCCGGAAAAAACAGCTCGGCGGTCAGACGAGCGATTTCAAAACGCGTGTTACCAACGTTCCCGATCCGGGAGACGTCTAGATCATGCAAGGACAAAAAGGTTACGTCAACGGTTATGTAGTGATTATTTTTGCTCACTACATAAATCGTTGTAGCGACGGGGGAATGCGCAGGAACGTGACTTGGGCGTCATTTTCTGGAGCGCTGGGTCGCTGAGGCTGGATGCTCGGTTCACCACCAAACCCCTGTGGGAGCTGGCTTGCTATCCCAGGCGCTCAGCCAGCAATGGCAACAAATGCTCGCACGATGCCTCGATCTTCACCTGCAACAGCTCATCCCCACGGGTCTTGCCCAGGTTGATGGCAATCACCGGCTTGCCTTGCTCGACCATTGCCTTGCACAGGCGGAACGCCGAATAGGCCATCAGCGATGAGCCGATCACCAGCAACCCTTCGGCGTGCTCCACCGCAGCCATTGCCTTGGCCGCGGTGGCTTGTGCCACGTTTTCACCAAAAAACACGACATCCGGTTTCAACCGCTGGCCGTTGCAATGGGGACAGCGGGGAACCTGGAAGCGTTCCTCAAAGGCGGGATCAAGCAAGGTGTCGCCATCGGGCGCCTGCACCGCATCGACGCCCGCCAGGTATGGGTTTTCGCTCTCCATCAGCCGTTGAATCACATCGCGTTCGCTGCGTTGCAGGCAGTCCAGGCACAGCACCCGGTGCAGGCTGCCGTGCAGTTCAATCACATCGTGGCTGCCCGCCTGATCATGCAGGGTGTCGACGTTTTGCGTGATCAGGCCGCTGATGCACTGGCGTTGCTGCAAGGCTGCCAGCGCACGGTGAGCGTTATTCGGTTGGGCGATGCGTACGCGCGGCCAACCCAGCATCGCCCGTGCCCAATAACGGCGCCGGGCTTGGGCGGTGGCGAGGAACTCCTGGTACATCATCGGCGCCTTGCCCCGGCGCACGCCTTCGCTGTCGCGGTAATCCGGGATTCCCGACGAGGTGCTGATCCCGGCACCGGTCAACACCAGAAAACGCCGTGCGGCCATGGCCCGGTGCAGGGTGTCGAGGTGGTCTTCCTGATGTTCCAGGGTATCGAGCATGGGGTTGCCTATTCGCCGCGGATGTACTGCTCCAGCTGCTTGATCAGGTCCGCCTGTTCTGCAATGGCTTCCTTGACCAGGTCACCGATGGAGAGCAGGCCAAGCAGTTTTCCGCCTTCGACCACCGGCAAGTGGCGCAGGTGACTGTTGGTCATGATGTTCATGCATTCTTCGACGCTTTTGCGGGTGTCAACGGTTCTCACCGGCGAACTCATCACCTGATGAACCTTGGTGGTGACCGACGACAGCCCCTTGAGCATGATTTTTCGTGCGTAGTCGCGTTCGCTGATGATGCCCACCACCTTGCCTTTCTTAAGGACTGGCAAGGCACCGACGTTTTTCTCTGACATCCGTACCAGCGCTTCGAACACGGTGTGATCCCATTGGACGGTGTGGACGTCCTGGTTTTTCGGGTCCTTGGCTTTCAGCAGTTGTGCGATGGTCTTCATGGTGGCCACTCCGGGGCGTGTTGTTATTGGAAAGTCAGCGTCCCCTACAGAATCCTAGACGGACCACGTCGGAGCAAGGTCCAATGCGGCGTCAAACCCGTCGAAAAACGTCATTCGCCGGCTTTTTTCGCCTTTCATCCGGCATTTTTCGGTTTTTGTGCCCGTTTCAGGCTGGCCGCCGTTTTGCGAGGCGCTGCCTTGCGCTTCTTTTTCCAGGGTGTGGCGCCTTTGCCCGCCGGGCTGGCCGGGCCGCTGATGGTCATGCGCAAGCCGTTGCAGCGGGCCACCTGCTTGCTCATCCAGGCGGCCTGCTTGGCGACGAATTCCTCCAGGCTCATCTCACCGTTTTGCACCATGTCCAGCGCCTGTTCCCAGATGGCGGTGGTGCCGGGGTCGGCGATGGCGCGGGGCACCGCGTCGATCAGGCTGAACGCCGCCGGGGTTGCCGACAGCGCCTTGCCGTTCTTCATCAGGTAACCACGGTCGAGCAGGCCCTGGATGATTCCGGCACGGGTCGCTTCGGTGCCGATGCCGGTGGTGTCCTTGAGTTTCTGCTTGAGCAGTGGGTCTTCCACCAGTTTGGCGACGTTTTTCATCGCCTTGATCAGGTCGCCTTCGGTAAAGGGCTTGGGCGGTTGGGTCCAGAGGTCCTTGAGATTGACCTTGGCCACCGCATAGTCCTGGCCCTGGACCAACGTCGGCAAGGCCTGTGGCGCAGAAACCTCACGGCCCTTGGTGGGCGCCAGTGCTTCGGGCAGGGCGCGTTTCCAGCCCGGTTCGATCACCACTTTGCCCACTGCGCGCAACACAAAGCCTGCACAGTCGAAATCCGCCTGGGTACGATCGTATTCATGGTTGGGCAGAAATTGCGCCAGGTAGCGCGCGCGAATCAAGGTGTAGACCGCCCGATGTTTGCCTGTAAGTTGGCCGACATCCTTGCCCGCCCCGGTGGGGATGATGCCGTGGTGGGCGCTGACCTTGGCGTCGTTCCAGGCCCGCGAGCGGCGCTGGGGATCGATATGCGGCATCAGTTCGCTGACTGCCGTATCGGCACGGCCCAGCGCGGCAAGAATCGTTGGCGCCTCGCTGTGCTGGCTCACGGGCAGGTAGCCGCAGTCACTGCGCGGGTAGGTGATGACTTTGTGGGTTTCGTAGAGTGACTGGGCGATATCCAGGGTTTCCTGGGCGCCGAGGCCGAGTTTCCTGGAGCAGATTTCCTGCAGGGTGCCGAGGTCGAAGGGCAGGGGCGCCACTTCACGCAGGCGCTCGGTGCGCAGGTTTACCAGGCGCGCGCTGGCGGCGTTGCTCATCGCGTCGGCTGCGTCACGGGCAAGTTGCGGGTTGAGGCAGCGGCCCTGATCGTCGCAGGCATCCTCGGCGGCGCGCCACTGGGCGGTGAAGGTCATGCGCTCGTGGTGCAAATCCACATCGATGGCCCAGTACGCCACCGGCACGAAATCGGCAATGCTGCGATCGCGATCCACCACCAGGCGCAAGGTCGGCGTTTGCACCCGGCCCACTGGCAACACGCCTTGATAACCGGACTGCCGCCCAAGCAGGGTAAACAGGCGGCTCATGTTCATGCCGATCAGCCAATCGGCGCGGGAGCGGCCCAGGGCCGAGTGATACAGGCTGAACGTCTCCGCGCCGGGCTTGAGTGCGGCCAGGGCCTTGCGAATCGAGGCATCGTCCAGCGCCGACAGCCACAAGCGCTGGATCGGCCCGCGATAGCGGCAATGCTCCACCAGCTCGCGGGCGATCATCTCGCCCTCGCGGTCGGCGTCGGTGGCGATCACCAGTTCCTGGGTTTCTCCCAGCAGGCGCTTGACCGCCTTGAACTGGCTGGCTGTCTTGGGCTTGACCAGCATTTTCCATTTATCGGGAATGATCGGCAGGTCGGCCAGTACCCAGCGTTTGTACTTGGCGTCGTAGGCATCGGGCGGAGCGGTTTCCAGCAGGTGGCCGATGCACCAGGTGACGGTGACCCCATTGCCCAGCCAGCACCCATCGCCGCGACGACTGGCGCCGAGCACGGCCGCGATGTCCTTGGCCTGGGAGGGTTTTTCACAGAGGTACAGCCGCATGGTCATCACATCAGATCGGGTTGATGCTGTGCAGGATGCTCAGTCAACGTTGATTCGGCAACCATTATCTGTATGGATGTACAGCTTGAAGTTTCAAGCTGCAAGCTTCAAGAAAGAGCCGATTGGCTTTTACTTGCCGCTTGCAGCTTGCCCCTTGAAGCTTATTCAGTTGTTATCGATATCCACATGCCGCGTTTCTTTGAGGCAAAACAACCCCACGATCAGGCTCACCCCGGTAATTACCACCGGGTACCACAGGCCGTAGAAGATGTCCCCGGTGTACACCACCAGCGCAAACGACACGGTGGGCAGGAACCCGCCAAACCAGCCATTACCGATGTGGTAGGGCAGCGACATCGAGGTGTAGCGGATACGCGTCGGGAACAGTTCCACCATCAACGCCGCCAGCGGGCCGTAGCACATGGCCGCGATGAGGATCAGCGCCACGATCAGCACCACCACCATCACCTGGTTGACCTGGGCGATATCCGCTGAAGCCGGGTAACCGGCCAGGGTCACGGCGCCACGCAGGGCTGCTTCGTCAAAGCCGTCGATACGCACTTCGCCGACGCTCACCTGCACCGGGCTGCCGGCTGGCGCGGCGACGCTGCTGTAGGGCAGGCCTTGCTTGACCAGGAATGTCTTGACCTTGTCGCAGGGGCTGTCAAAACGCGCCTTGCCCACCGGGTCGAACTGGAAGGTGCAGGTGGCCGGGTCGGCCAGCACGCTGATCGGCGCCTGCTGGCTGGCCTGGTCCATCGCCGGGTTGGTGTAGTGCGCCAGGCTCTTGAAGATCGGGAAATACAACACCGTCGCCAGCAGCAGCCCGAGCATCAGCACCGGCTTGCGCCCGACCTTGTCCGACAGCCAGCCAAAGAAGATAAAGAACGGCGCGCCAATCACCACGCTGATGATCAGCAGCATATTGGCCAGGGCCGGGTCCATCTTCAGGAACTGGGTGAGAAAGAACAGTACATAGAACTGCGCTGCATAGAAGGTCACTGCCTGCCCGCCGTTAATGCTGAACAGGGCAATCAGCACCACCTTGAGGTTTTCCCACTTGCCGAAGGACTCGCGGATCGGCGCCTTGCTGGCCTTGCCTTCCTCTTTCATTTTCAGGAAGGCCGGCGACTCGTGCAGGCTCATGCGGATCCAGGTGGAAATGCCCAGCAGCACGATGGAGAACAGGAACGGAATACGCCAGCCCCACACGTCGAACTGGTCACCGGTGAAGTAACGGCAGGCCAGCACCACCAGCAGCGAGAGCAGCAGGCCAAGGGTGGCGGTGGATTGAATCCAACTGGTGTGCAAGCCGCGTTTGCCGACCGGTGCATGTTCGGCCACATAGGTGGCCGCGCCACCGTATTCACCGCCCAGCGCCAGGCCTTGCAGCATGCGCAGCACAATCAGGATGATCGGTGCCGCAATGCCGATGCTGGCGTAGGTCGGCAGCAGCCCGACGCAGAAAGTCGCCACGCCCATCAGGATGATGGTCACCAGGAACGTGTATTTACGCCCGATCATGTCGCCCAGGCGTCCGAACACCAGCGCTCCGAAGGGACGCACCACAAAGCCCGCCGCAAAGGCCATCAAGGCAAAGATAAACGCCGTGGTGTCGTTGACCCCGGCAAAGAACTGTTTGCTGATTACCGCCGCCAGGGCGCCGTAGAGGAAAAAGTCATACCACTCGAACACCGTCCCCAGGGACGAGGCGAAGATGACTTTTCTTGATTCGTTGCTGGTGCTCGCGGTAACTGCCGAGCCCAGGGGTTGAGCATGGTCTGACATCGGGTAGCCCTCACAGTGATTATTTATTGTTGTTCCACTGTCGGCGCCAATCTCGGCGCCGGTCTGTTTTCCGTTCCTCTGTAGGAGCGAGCGTGCTCGCGAAAATCGTCAACGATTACGCGGGAAAGCTGGATGAGCGCGGCGCCGTTGCGTTTTTCTCGAGCACGCTCGCTCCTGCAGTGTTCGGCGAAAGGATCAGTTGCGCGGCCTTTTCCGCGATCATCAAGGTCGGTGAGCAGGTATTGCCGGAGGTGATGCGCGGCATGATCGACGCGTCGGCAATGCGCAGGCCAGGTATGCCATGCACCCGCAGTTGCGCATCGACCACGGCGTCCTTGTCGCTGCCCATGCGGCAGGTGCCCACCGGGTGGAAGATCGTCGTGCCGATACGCGCGGCGGCTTCGTGCAGTTGTTCTTCGCTTTGCAGCGCGTCGCCGGGCAGGTATTCCACTGGCTTGAACTGGCTCAGGGCCGGTGCGGCGACGATGCGTCGGGTCAGGCGAATCGCATCGGCGGCTACGCGCAGGTCCTCCGGGTGGCTGAGGTAGTTGGGCCGGATCAGCGGCGCATCCGCCGGGTTGGCCGAGCGGATATCGATACGGCCACGGCTTTGCGGGCGCAGGTCGCACACCGAGGCGGTAAACGCCGGGAACGCATGCAATGGTTCGCCAAAGCGCTCCAGGGACAGCGGCTGCACATGGTATTGAAGGTTGGCCGAGGCCTGTTCCGGGCCGGAGCGGGCAAAGGCGCCGAGCTGGCTGGGCGCCATCGACAACGGGCCGCTGCGGTCATACAAGTAGCGCAGGCCCATGCCCATCTTGCCCCACACCGTGCCGGCGATCTGGTTCAGGGTGCGGGCGTTTTCCAGTTTGTAGATCAGGCGCAATTGCAGGTGGTCCTGCAGGTTGCCGCCGACGCCGGGCAGTTCGTGCAACACATTGATGCCCAGCGGCTTGAGTACGCTTGCGGGGCCGATGCCCGAACGTTGCAGAATGCCGGGGGAGCCGACGGAGCCGGCGCACAGCACAATCTCCTGGCGTGCCTTCCAATAGACCTGCTGGCCGTGCTGGCGCCCGACCACCACCGAGGCCCGGCCGTTTTCCAGGACCACCCGGTCCACCTCCACCTCCGTCAGCACGGTGAGATTGGGCCGCTGGCGGATCGGCTTGAGAAACGCCTTGGCCGCGTTCCAGCGCACACCGGCCTTCTGGTTGACCTGGAAGTAACCGCAGCCTTCGTTATCGCCCTGATTGAAGTCCCCGGTCGGCGCGATACCACTTTGCGCCGCCGCGTCACGGAAGGCATCCAGGATCGGCCAGTGCAGGCGCTGTTGCTCGACCCGCCATTCACCGCCATCACTGTGAAACTCCGAGCTGCCGGCAAAGTGGTTTTCGCTCTGTTTGAACAGCGCCAGTACGTCCTTCCAGGCCCAGCCGGGGTTGCCTTCAGCGGCCCAGCCGTCGTAGTCCTGGGCCTGGCCGCGCATGTAGATCATGCCGTTGATGGACGAGCAGCCGCCCAGCACTTTGCCTCGCGGATAACTCAGGGCACGGCCTTGCAGGCCTTCCTGGGCTTGGGTCTTGAAACACCAGTCGGTGCGCGGGTTGCCGATGCAGAACAGGTAGCCGACGGGTATGTGGATCCAGGGGTAGTTGTCGCGGCCACCGGCTTCGAGCAGCAGCACGCGGTGGGCGGGGTTGGCGGACAGCCGATTGGCCAGCAGGCAGCCGGCGGGGCCGGCGCCTACTATCACGTAATCGTATTGCGCAGCTGCAATGGGCATCTGAGGCCTCGCTTGTTTTTCTTATTGGCTCCATCCTAGTTGTTAGTTTTCGTCTTAAAAATGTTAGTTTTTACCCAGCTGCTGTGCGTTTTTAAACAGCGCGGCCCTGGCCCATGCGATGGAGGCGAGATGTTTGATTGGAACGACCTGCGGTATTTTCTTGAGTTGCAGCGCAGCGGGCGTCTGCTCACCGCCGCGCAGCGCCTGAAAACCACGCATGCCACCGTGGCCCGGCATATCGAGGCTATCGAGAAGAGCCTCGGCACCGCTCTGTTCGTGCAGCACGCCCACGGCTACGAACTGACCCCCGCGGGCGAAGCCCTGCTCAAACACGCCGAAGCGATGGAAAACGTCGCGCTGCTGGCCGAAGACGAGCTCACCCATTCTGCGGTGCCCCTGGGCAAGATCCGCCTTGGCGTGGCCGAAGGCCTGGGCGTGATGTTCCTTGCCGGGCGCATGGCCGGCCTGTTCGAGCGCTACCCCGGGCTGGAAGTGGAACTGGTGGCCGTGCCGCGTTTTGTCAGCATCCTCAACCGCGAAGCGGAAATCAGCATCCACCTCGAACGCCCCAGCGTCGATCAACTGGTCACGCGCAAACTCACCGACTACCGCCTGGCGCTCTATGCCAGCCGCGCCTACCTGGCGCGCAACCCGCCCATTGAAAAGCGCGAAGACCTCGCCGCCCATGCCTGGATCGATTACGTGGACGACCTGCTGTTCAGCCAGGAACTGAAATTCCTCAGCAGCTTCTGCCGCACCCCCAAGGTGGTGTTCCACAGCACCAGCGTCATCGCCCAGCATCAGGCGGCGCGCTCCGGACTGGGCATCGCGGTATTGCCGTGCTTCATGGCCGCCGGCGATCCGGATCTGGTGGCCTTGCTGCCGGGGGAGAACATCCAGCGCAGTTACTGGATCAGCTCGCGTCGGGAGCTGCACAAATCAGTGCGGTTGCGGGTGTTGTGGGATTACGTGGTGGAGTTGTGTGCGCGTGAGCAAAAGCTGCTGCTCGGCGAATCCAACTGAATGAACACGGTCAAAAGTGGGAGCTGCGTATGTTCATTCAACCGTCGTCAATCGCGCAGCTCAAACGCCGCACTGCCCAATCGCTCACCATTGACCATCACATGCACCACATGCCGACCGGGATAGTGCTTGCGCGTGGTCAACTCGCGAATATGTTGCTCGCGGCGGATGCTGTGGTGTTCACCCGCGCCCAGCGTAAATGCCTTGAGCTTGAACATCTTGGCCGCGCTATGTCCGGCGCTTTTGACGTAGTCGATGGCGTAGTCCACCACCAGCTTTTGTGCGGTGGCAGCGGTGGATTCCAGGCTGAACGACAGGTTGATCCGCTCGCCCAGGCTGATCACCGCTGGCGTGACGCTCAGGTGATGGAGCTTCACCTCGGCCTTGGCGCCCGCGCCCATGATTGTCAGGGCACGGCTGTTGCCTTGCTTGATCAGGCTGCGCAGTGCGTGACGGGCGATCCAGGCGGTGTGGGGGTTATCCAGGTTCCAGCCTTCGATCAGGCTGAGTACCCAATCCGGGTGGTCCTTGGTGATGTCGTTGAGGTGGTTGGCCACCGACTTGCGTACGTAGAGGCTGGGGTCGGCCTTGAGGTTGTCGAGGATCGCCGCGCACAGCTCGGGGTTGGCCTGTACCTCGGCCAGGCGGAAGGACCACGGCAGGCGGGGGCGCGAGCCTTCGCTGGCGAGGCGGCGCACGTGTTCGTTGGCATCCAGCGACCACGCGTGCATGACCGCCAGGGTGCGTTCGAAATCGTGCAGCAAGAAGGCTCTTATCGCGAATTCAGCCGAGCCAAAGGTGGTGAAGTATTTGAGCGCGGCCATGGAGCGCTTGAAGTCGCCCAGGCCGTAACTCGCCACGTAGTGCGGCAGGAACAGGCTGACAAACCCGCTGTTCAGGCGCGGGGCGAGAGCGTAGAGGCGTTTGAGCGTTTGCGCATAATCGAGAGGGATCACCGCATGCAGGCTTTCGCTGACCCGCGCCATACGCTGCATCACCGACAACTCGGCCAGCCCGGCCTTGGCATGCTTGAGAAATCCCTTGGCGTCGAATGCCGGGTACACCGCCGTCATTTCACTGGCGATGTGTTGCAGCCGTTCGACGTTGAAAATTTCCTTGAGGGCCGGGGCGCTTTGGTCGGTCATCGGTTATTCCAGGGTTAAAGAAACCAGCGGTATTCCCGCGCGTTGATCTCTTGTTGAAAGGCCAAGTGATCCTGGCGTTTGTTCTCGCAGTACACGTCGATAAATTCAGCGCCCAGCTTATCGCGCAATACCGGCTGATGCTGCATGGCACGCACGGCATCGAGCATTTCGACGGGAAAGTCGGTGCCGCTGCTGCGGTCCTCGTTCAGTGGTGCGATGGGGTCGTGCTTGGTTTCAAGGCCATGCTCAAGGCCGACCAGGATCGCCGCCAGCACCAGATACGGGTTGGCGTCGGCACTGGCCAGGCGATGTTCGATGCGCAGGTTGCGCGGGTCGGAGTCAGGGATGCGCACGCACGCGTCGCGGTCTTCAAACCCCCAACTGGCACGGGTCGCGGCGTTGACCGTACCGCCCAGGCGGCGGAAGGCGTTGTGGTTGGGCGAGAAGATCGGCATGCAGTGGGGCAGCAATTCCAGGCAACCGGCCACGGCGTGGCGCAACGGTTGCTGCTGATGCGCCGCCAGCAGGTTATTGCCCGCGCTGTCGTAGAGGCTCACATGCACGTGCATGCCGCTGCCGGGAAATTGCAGGTAGGGCTTGGCCATGAAGCTGGCGCGGTAGCCATGCTTGAGCGCCACGCCGCGGGTGCTGCGGCAGAACAGGGCGGCCCAGTCGGCGGCGCGCAGGCCGTCGTCGAGGTGACCGAAATTGATCTCAAACTGACCGGGGCCGAGTTCGGCGGTGATCACCGTGATGTCGATGCCCTGGTCCTTGGCGGTCTGCGCCACATCGTCCAGCACTTCGCTGAAACGCGACAGCCGTTCGATATGCAGGTTGGGCTGGTCATCGGCATCGTCGCTCAACGGGTCGCGGGCGAATTGCGGCAGGCCTTGGTCGAGCTGCTTGTCGAACAGGTAGAACTCCAGCTCGAACGCCACCACCGGGTGAATACCCTTGTGCTGCAGGCGTTCGAGCACTTTGGCCAGCACTTCACGGGGTTCGAATTCGATGGGCGCTTCGGTGCCATCCGAGGTGATCAGCATCTGCCCCAACGGCTGCGCTTCCCAGTTCACCGGCTTGAGCGTGCCCGGCACCAGGCGACGGTTGGCGTCCGGGTCGCCGTCGTTGAAGCAGTAATCGCCGATCTTGAACAAGCCGCCTTGCGCGCCCAGCAGCACGGCATTCTGCGGTAGCTTCAACGGGCTGCCGGCGGCGACCTTTTCCAGCATGTCTATCGGATAGCGCTTGCCGTAGAAATGCCCAGGGATATCCAGGGCGATCAGGTCGACATAACGCACATCGGGGTGATGCTGGCGAAAGGTCCGCACTTCGGCCAGTAACGTGGCGGCATGGCTTTTCACGGGTACAGCTCCTGGTTGTAAACCCACAACACGCGGGCGGGCAGGTCGGTCAGGTTGGCGTAGCGGCAATGGGCGAAACTGGCCAGGTGGAAACTGTCACCGGGGCCGAGGGTGACCGCGTCGGCCTCGCCTTCGACCCACAGCGTCAATTGGCCTTCCAGCACAAAACCTGCCTGCTCGGCGCGGTCGCTCATGGTCTGCTCGCCGCTGTTGGCACCGGGGGCGAGCAGGCTGTCGAGCATCGAGAAGGCGCCGTTCATGCTGGGAGAAACCAGAATGTCGGTGATGCCATTGGCGTAATACACCGTGCGCCGCTCGTTGGGGCGGGTGATCCAGTCCACCGCCTTGGGTTTGGGCTGGCTGTAGAAATAGGTGGTGGGCACGTCAAGGGCGTGGCTGATGGCGGTGAGATCCGCCACGGTCGGGCGCGACAGGCCACGTTCGACCTGGGACAGGAAGCCCACCGAGCGCTCGATCTTCTGGGCGAGTTGCGCCAGGGTGAGCTTCTTGTGCTTGCGCAGGTCGTGGATCAGCGCGGCGAGGGTGGCGAGTTCTTCTTGTGGTGTCATGAAATTTATGTCTGTAAATTTCATGAAAAATTACAGGATTAATTTCACGCTGGCAATGGGCGCATCGGCCTGTGCCCCTCTGTGGCGAGCGGGCTTGTCCCGCGTTGGGCTGCGCAGCAGCCCCAAAACCAGGCGCAGAGGAGCACCTGATACACCGTACTCGTCTTCATCAGGGGCGCTTCGCACCCCAACGCGGGACAAGCCCGCTCGCCACAGAGGTAGCGGGGCCTCCCTCGCCACATCGATGCTTACTCGCGCTCGTAGCTGTCCACCTGGACCCCATCGGCATTGAACACATTCACCCGGTTTTCGTCCTTCGCATCCCAGATGCTGTACGTCGCGTCGTTGCTGTTGGTGGGTAGGCTGTAGGTGGTGTACGAGCCGAGTTTTTTCACCAGGGTGTTGTTTTTGTCGATCAGTACCAGGCCTCTGAAACCGTCCATTTCCGCCGAGGCGAGGTTTTTCTGAAAGGGGTTGAGGCGCGTGTATTTGAGGGGCACGCGCAGTTTGCCGGTGAGATCGAGCGCGCCGTAGTGCTCACCTTTTTTGACCACGGCCATGCCGTTGGAGAACGGTTCGACTTCGTCATACGGCAGGCTGATGGGCACGGGTTTACCGTCTGGGGCGATGAAGCTGTATTTCTGGCTCTTGCGGTCTTGCAGCAGTTGCGGCTGGCCTTGGATAAACGCCCCGATCGCCGTGCTGCCCGGCGGGTTGAGCTTTTGCAGTTGCAGGGTGTAGACGTCTATTTGTCGCCCGTCGGCGGAGGTGGTGTAGAGGTAGTCACCGATGGCTTCGATGTTGGCGAAACGTGGCGCCAGCAGTTCCTTGCCGGCCAGGTTCCATACACCATAGGACGAATCGCCCTCGTAGGTCTTAAGCCCAGGCCGGGCAATGAACAGGTCGCCGACCACCTGGACATTGACATACTTCATCGGCACCACCACCTGCTGTTTTTTCGCGTCGTACACGCCATAGGGGCCGTTGGTTTCGCGCTCGACGATCATCAGATCAGCGTTGATCGGCTTCTCGATGATCTCGAACGGCAATTGCTTCAACGTATGCCCGCCGGGCACGAACGTAAAATACTTGAACAGCAACTGGCTCCAGCCATCCTTCTGCGGTGTCTTGCCCACCTGCATATTGAATACATCGGGCATGGGGCTGTACTCGATGCGTTCGAAGCGCGGCTTGACTACCCATTGTCCGTTGTTGTCGATAAAGCCGCTTTTTTTCGTGGCGTTGTCGTAAGCGATATAGCGCGCCTGGGCCGGTAAGCTGTTGTGCATCTCCAGCGCCAGGGTTTGTGGTTGGGCGGGGTCGAGCAGGTAGATGACGATGCTCGCCGGGGTGTCTTCGAACTGGTAGGTGGCTTGCACGTTGGTCAGGGCGCTGGCGCTATCCGGCAGGCCTTTGACGAATTGCTCCAGGTGTTCCTGCAGCGCGGCGCTGGTGGTGTAGCGGGAGAAATTGTCCTGCATGCGCAGCAATTCGTCGTAGTACGCACGCAGGTTGGCCTTTTGTTCGGCGGTGGGCGAGGAATTGCTGCTGTTGCCGCCGCTGTAGAGCGTCTTGCCGTCGGCGCTGAGGCCCTCGACCACGTAGGTCTTGTTCTTTGGCGTGGCCAGCAGCAGCGAGGCGCGATCGTCAGCCAGGCCGGTCAGTTGATAGACCTCACCGTCGCTGCCAGTGGCCTTTGGATGTTTCGCATCCAGCACGATTTTTTTGAAGCCGGGGTAGCTCGGATAGGTGAGCGTGACGCTGACGCGTTCCACCGGCTTGTTAACCTTGAGCTCGACCTTGGAGGTGTCCTGTTCCTCAGCGTTGTCGACCCCTACGTCGGCAAACGCCTGTTGCGTGCCGTCGCGAAAGTACACGGCTTGTACCGCGTAACGTTCTTCCTCGCGCTGGTCCGGCAGGGCGCCACGCTTGAGGATCTCGCGGATCGCCTCCACGTCCAGTTTCAGCCCCGATTGGCCGTCAAAAAAGAACTGCTGGAAGGCCGACGTTTTCTGCGTGAGGTCTTCCAGCGCAGTCTTCAGCTCGGCAGCCGGGAAGGGCACGAAGGGCTCGCCATAGCGCAGCTCTTTTTTCGCGGCAGGTGGCTGGTCGCTGCTGGCTACCGGCGAAATCTCCAGACGCATGCTTTCAATCATGGCGATCTGGTTGATGCTGTCGCGTGCATCCTGCACCAGGTAGTTCAGGCGTTTTTTCGCTTGCGGCAGTGTCAGGCTGTGGATGTCGTCCACGGCCCCTTCATTGAGCTGTTCTTCGCTGTATTCGGTGCCGCTGACCATGCCCGTGATGACGTGCCGGTCAATCAGGTAATAGGCCGCGCCGCCGATGACGGCGACCACCACCAGGGCGCTGGCGAGGAGTTTGGTTCGGGTCAGGGCGGTTTTCATTATTGTCGGGCTCGAAGACAGGGCTGGCGCAAGGTTAGCAGCTGAGGGGCGCCAAGCGGTCTGGATGTGCGCAGTTCGCTTAAAGTGGCTTAAGTAGAGTCAATTGTTCTATTCCTGCCATGGCGAACCGTGACGTTGTTCACTAATTTTCCTGCACATCACTCACGCAGTCGGGTCAGCAGTACTGCCCAGTCGCAAGATAAAGGCATATTGCTAGATACCAAGCGGATTTCATGCGGTGAATGATTTTGTGCGCCTGCGGTCGGAACCTGGGTACGCGTCATTCATTGAAGGAGCCCCCATGAAGTCCAAGTCCCTCGTTGCCTGCGTCTTAGTTGCCGCCAGCCTGTCCACCGCCAGCTTCGTGGTGCAGGCCGGTGATACGCCCCAGGAAACCGTGCAGCCTTCCAACATCAATACCCGTGACCTGAAAGAGGGCGACCGCGCCCCGGATATTCTGATGCGCAAGGAGTCGGCGCTTGGCGACTGGAAAAAGCGCGGCCTCAAGCAGCCCGAAGCAGACAGCCAATGGGCGCGGGTAGGTGATAAATACGTGCTGCTCAAAACCACCAACGGCACCATTCTCGAGATCACCCCGGTCAAGAAATAATCCTGCGCCACCACCTGCTCGTTTTCACATTCTTGCGTTAAGGTGACCGGCCGCAATGGTCGCCTTACCTTCGAAGAATGAGAGCAGGATGCTTGCCACCATCAGAAACTACCCCCGTACCGTGAACCTGTTGCTGTGCGCCACGTTGCTGCTGACGCTGGCCAAGGCGATTACCTTTCCGTACCTCGTGATCTATCTCACCGACCACTTTGCCCTGGATATCAGCCAGGTCGGCCTGGTGATCGGCAGCTCATTGATCGTCGGTTCGCTGCTCAGTGTCTACGGTGGTTTTCTCGTCGACCGTATCAACAGCTATCGCCTGCTGCTGGGCCTGAGCGTGTTGTTTGCGCTGGGGTTTATCGGCACCGTGTTGGCGAGCAATATCTGGGCGTTCTACAGCTGCCTGATCCTGATCAACCTGGCCTACGCGGTCATCGATATCGCGGTAAAGGCCGGTTTTGCCAGCCTGCTGCCGGAAGAGGCACGCAGTGAGGTGTTTTCCATCAAGTACACCCTCACCAATATCGGCTACGCGGTCGGGCCCTTTTTCGGGGCGATGGTGGCCAAGCTGGATATCAGCTTGCCGTTTATATTGTCGGCGCTGCTGGGGGCTGGGTTTTTCCTGGTGTATTGGCGGTGGGGTGACCGTACGCTGGCCACTGCCGATGCGACGCAAAAGCCGGTACCGTTTCTTGCCGTGGGGCGCGTGCTGCTGCGGGATCGTCGGCTGGTGTGCTTTACCCTCGGCGGCCTGTTCAGTGCGGTGGTGTTTGGCCAGTTCACTGCGTACCTCTCGCAATACCTGGTGACCACCACCACGGCGCAGTACACCTACACGGTGATCAGCGCCGTGCTCACCACCAACGCTGTGCTGGTGATCGCCTTGCAATATGTGATCGGCCGGCGTATTTCGCACCGGCATCTGAGCCAATGGCTGATCGCTGGCTTGAGCATGTTCATGTTCGGGTTGATCGGTTTTGCGCTGTCCACCAGCGTGTTGTGGTGGGTGCTGGCGATGGCCGTGTTCACGGTGGGGGAGATCATTGTGTTTCCGGCCGAGTACATGTTTATCGACCGGATCGCCCCGGACCACCTGCGGGGCATGTACTACGGGGCGCAGAACCTGTCCAACCTCGGCGCGGCGCTGGGGCCGGTGCTGTGTGGGCTGGTGCTGGCCAGCCTGCCGGCCCACTCCATGTTCTACATGCTAGGGGCATTTATTGTCGCGGGCGGGGTGTTCTATTTCATCGGTTCGTCGTTGAAGGCTGCTCCTCCAGCGTGAGATTGCCCATGTTGTTGCTTTGCAGTTCGTAGCGGAGTTCCTCCACCATTTTTTCCACTTCTTGCGTGGTCTGTAGCCGGTTGGTGCTGATCCCGGTAACCACCAGGTCAACCCGACCGGTTTCGGCGTCGTAGACCTTGAGGGTCAAGGAGGCATCCCGGCACAGGGTGAATTCACAGGTCAGCGGCGACAGGCCTTCTTCGATGCAATTTCGCAGTTGGGCGAGGGTAAACATGCAGGTTCCTTCAAGGCATCACTATGCGATGCGTTGAAGGTTATTGATTGAGCCGATGCGCCATAAGGCGAATTCGCACTAGTCGCATTAGTGCATTTGCACGTTCATCGCTTGCTTTTCAGGCGCCGCTCCCCCGCAAACAGCCCGCGTTCACGGGCCCAGACGATGGCTGCACTACGGCTATGCACCCCCAGTTTGGAGTACACCGTGGCCACATGGTTACGCACGGTGTTGGGCGCCAGTTTCAGGCGCGAGGCGATCTCTTTGTCGGCCAGCCCTTCGCAGATCAAGCCCAGCACATCACGCTCACGGGCGGTGAGGTCGGTGAAATTGACCGTCGGCAGGTTGGGGCTGTTGACGCTCTTGGCGTTGGCCAGTTTTTCGATCAGGGTCTGGCTGAACCAGGAGGCGTCCTGCATCACTTCCTCGATGGCCGCCACCAGCTCGAGTTCCGAGCGCTTGCGTTCGGTGATGTTCATCAGCACTAACAGGTAGCAGGGCAGGTCCTGGATGATCACGGTGTCGGCCGAGACCACGCAGTCGATCACCTCGTTGCCTTTCTTGCGCACCTTGAGGTCTTGGCCGTCGAGATTGCCGGCTTTCTCCAGGGTTGCGAACAATTGCGCGCAGGCCTGGGGGCTGTCGATAAAGTCGATGTCTTCGATGGATTTGCCGATCAGTTCTTCGCTGATGTAACCGGTAATGCTCATGAAGGCTTCGTTGACGTCCACCACCTGGCGGTTGGCGGCGTTGCACACCAATGTCGGTACTGGCGTGAGGCGGAACGACTTGGCGAAGCGCTCTTCACTCTGGCGCAGGGCAATTTCGGCTTTGCGGCGCGGCTCCAGGTCGGTGAAGGAAAACAGCATGCAGTCTTCCTCGTTCATGTCCAACGGTTGGCCGGCGACGATCACCAGCTTGCTGCCGCCGTCGGGCAGGCGCAGTTCGGCCTGCATCTGCGGAATGGTCCCCCCTTCGTTCAGGCGCTGGATGGCCAGGTCTTTGCGCTCGGCCTGTTCCAGCACATCCAGCTCGTATACCGAATGGCCGATCACCTGGTCGCGGTTGTAGCCGGTCATTTCCAGGAAACCCTGGTTCACCTTGATGTAGCGCAGGTCGCTCAAGCGGCAGATCACTGCCGGCGCGGGGTTGGCGTTGAAGGTTTTTTCGAAGCGCTGCTCGGCGCTGGCCCATTCGGTGGCGTCGCTGAGCACCAGTACCAGCAACTCGGGCTCTCCATGTGAGTCGGTCATCACCAGGCTGCGCAGGCGGTGGACCCAGGTTTTTTCCGGGGCTGCGGTGGGCGTGACTTCCACCACCACGTCGCTGAATTCATCACCCGCTGCCGCGCGGGCCAAGGGGTAGTTATCCAGCTGGACGGGATGGTTGTTGCGGTAACGCAGGGCAAAGCGCTCGGCGTACGCCTCGGTGTTGGCGCCCAGGGCCTGCACCTCATCCACGCCGTGCATGTTCAGCGCGGCCTCATTGGCCCACAGGATGGTCTGGTCGACTTCCGCGAGGATGATCCCGTCGGACAGCCCGGAGATGATCTGCTGCAGTTGTCGGCGATTGGTTTCTTTGGCAAGCACATCCTGGGGCATGGTTTCTCCGGGGGTTGGGCGCATGGGAGTACGACACCTGGGCTTTAGGATAGTGCACAGAATTTCATCGGCACGGTATGCACCTGCACCAGGCAGCCGTCGCGCGTGACGACGTCTTCAGTGCTGGCGCCTGACTGGCATACCTGTCAACTCTGACAGTAGGCAGGTTGCGCTCACCTTTGTAGGCTGAGGCTTCGCCCCCTTGGAATATTGAAGAAGGAACCTGTCATGACTAAATCCGAATTTCTCGATTACCTGGCCGTGGAAATCTCATCTGCCCAGCAACGGACCTCGGCCAAAATGACCAAGTCCGACAAGGTTGATACGGGCAGGGCCGCGTTTTTGACGGCGTTGAGGGCTGTTGTCGGTGGGAGTGCCACGCCAGAAAACTTGGGCACCGTCGGCGCCGTCAATGATGTTTTGCAGACGCTGGGGCTGCTCGAATCCAAGAAGACCCTGTTGAACGAGCTTGAAGGGTGAGGGTTTGCTGACACCTGAGGTGAGGGCGCCTGCCCCCACCCCGCCTGTGGCGTAATCAGCGCGGCTGCACACACTCCAATGAGCGGTCCACCATCACGCTCGCCATGCCCACCAGGTGCATGACCGACAGCACCAGCGTGCGCGAAGTGCCGTCCAGTTGATCGCCCGCCGTTTGCGCGGCAACGGCTGCGCAACGCAGCACGCTGCTGGCGTGGGCCAGGGCGTCTTCGAAGCTGAGGTCTGGGGTGGTGGTGAAAAATGACGGTTCTGAGGCGGGTGGTGAGGGGACAAGTTTGTCCATGGTTCAACTCCTAATCTAAGTTGGAGAGCCACCACCATCGCTACCAAACGACTTTAAGGGCGGTGGCCATACGCAGATTGGTAGACCGGTGATTAGGAACCGGTGCACCCGAAGGTGCCCTGCGCACGGCCACCATAATGCAGGGCCGAAAAAAAGCGCCTTGCAGAAGGGGGCGCTTAGCGCCTAATCACTCGTGGTCTACCAAACCCCGAATCACTGAATTGGCAGTGACCGCCGAAGACTAGCCACGTGATTTGAGTGGCGCAAGCGCTTGGGATTCTCTCGGAAACGTCCTGCAAGTTAAAGGGAAATGTCACGGCTGCGACTGTTCCTACACTTGCCAAACCCTCTCGATTCTGGGAAAACCCCAGCCTTTGCGCATTCAACGAGAACTCCATGAGCCACGACGAACTGCAGATCACCGACATTCGCCTGGGCGACGGCAAAGCCGTGGTCAAGGGCGCGCTGATCACCACCCAATACACCGGCACCCTGGAAGATGGCACGGTGTTCGATTCGTCCTGGGAGCGCGGCAAGCCGTTCCAGTGCGTGATCGGCACCGGGCGGGTAATCAAGGGCTGGGACCAGGGCCTGATGGGCATGCGGGTGGGTGGCGTACGCAGGTTGTTTGTGCCGGCGCACTTGGCCTATGGCGAGCGCTCCATGGGCGCGCATATCAAGCCCGACAGCAACCTGCGCTTTGAGATTGAGTTGTTGGAAGTGCTGACGCGAGATGATTGACGCAGCGCGTGAAAAAGACCTGGGTATCAGGTGTTCCATCGACGGCGTCCGGGTGGTTGAGCTGAGCGCGGGCGATGAGGGTGAGCTGCAGCGGTTTTTCGAACGTGCCCCGGACTACTTCATCGCCGTCAACGGCGAGCCCGCCACGCCAACCGAAGCACGGGAAGAGTTGCATAGCCCCTTGCCACCGGGCTGGCGTTGCCGTCGCATGTACTGGCTGGGTTACCGCGATGCGGATGAGCAACTGGTGGCCGTGGTGAATATTGCGGCGGATGTGCTCGCTGATGGGGTATGGCATATCGGGCTGTTGCTGGTCGGCTCACAGTTGCAGGGCACGGGGTTTGCGCAGCGGCTGCATGCAGACCTTGAACACTGGGCTGTGGAGAACAACGCTCAATGGCTGCGGCTGACGGTGGTGGTGGGCAATACCAGGGCCGAGCGTTTCTGGCCCAGGCTCGGGTATGTGTGCGTACGCCTGCGTGACGGGATCAGGATGGGGCGGCAGGTGAATCGGGTGTCGATTCAGGTGAAGGCGTTGGCGGGTGGGCAGATCGCTGAGTACCTGGCGTTGGTTGAGCGGGATCGGCCCGGCACGCCGTAAATGTGAGCTCAAGGTAGCGGCTTCCTGAACCCATCCTGAAGAATTTTCTTATTCATCATGCGGAAACTTTCCTACGGTTTACTCCCCTGGAATCGCGGCGTAAGCTTCGCGCGTTTTCATCAATAGCGGAGACCCTCAGTGGGTACTTGTTCGAGTGACAGTAGTCGGCCGGTTTCGGTAACCGGCACATACTTGGCAAGGTAACGCGCATTCTTCCGATGCCGTTGTCTCGCCAACAAAGCGAGAAGCGGCATCCCGACAGCGGCCAGTCCTGGCCTTGTCTTGATCCTCTCTCATCGACGCTGACCAGCAACCCGGCTCATCTCGGGATGCTACGGACGCGCCTGCCTTTTACGGCGGGCGGGCCATATCTGGCTGTGCCTGTTCAAGGGCACGGTACGGACGGGCAGTACCTGCACGACGGTTTTTTCCTCGCGCAGGAGTAACACCATGAACCTCACCCTGTTGAAAGAGTTCTTCGCCGGCTTCCTGCGGACCCGGCACATCGCTCGGCATTTCCGTCGCCTGGCGATGCTCGAAACCGTGACCGACGCCAGCGTCAGCCGCGAAGTCCCGCCGACCCTGGCGCAAACCCTGGTGGTCGCGGCCAACAGCAGTGCCGTGCAATTGCTCGGTACCTTGGGCAGCCACAGCGACGGGTTGAATACCCTGGAAGCCGATGCCCTGCGTGTGCAATACGGCCTTAATGAAGTCGAGCATGAGCAGCCGCTGCCATGGTGGGTGCATCTGTGGCATTGCTATAAAAACCCGTTCAACCTGCTGCTGACCCTGCTGGCCGTGATTTCCTGGCTGACCGAGGACATGAAGGCCGCCACGGTGATCTTCTCCATGGTGGTGCTCTCCACGCTCCTGCGCTTCTGGCAGGAAGCCAAGTCCAACAAGGCGGCTGATGCGTTGAAGGCGATGGTCAGTAACACCGCCACGGTACTGCGCCGCGACGAAGCCAAGCGCATCGAACTGCCGATCAAGCAACTGGTGCCGGGCGACCTGATCGTGCTGTCGGCCGGGGATATGATCCCCGCCGACTGCCGTGTGCTCAGTGCCAAGGATCTGTTCGTCAGCCAGGCGGCGATGACCGGGGAATCGATGCCGGTGGAGAAGTTCGTCCAGCAACAGGACGCGGACACCCGCAACCCGCTGGACCTGGAAAACATCCTGTTCATGGGCACCAATGTGGTGTCCGGCTCGGCGACGGCGGTGATCCTGGCCACCGGCAACAGCACCTATTTCGGCGCCCTGGCCCAACGGGTAACCGCCACCGACCGTGCCACTACCTCGTTCCAGCATGGCGTGAACAAGGTCAGCTGGCTGCTGATCCGCTTCATGTTCGTGATGGCGCCGGCGGTGCTGTTCATCAACGGTTTTACCAAGGGTGACTGGACCGAAGCGCTGTTGTTCGCATTGTCGATTGCCGTGGGCCTGACCCCGGAAATGCTACCGATGATTGTGACCTCCACCCTGGCCAAGGGCGCTGTGTTCCTGTCGCGTAAAAAGGTCATCGTCAAGCGCCTGGATGCGATCCAGAACTTCGGCGCCATGGATGTGCTGTGCACTGACAAGACCGGCACCCTGACCCAGGACAAAATCTTCCTGGCGCGCCATGTGGATGTCTGGGGTGAAGAGTCCGACGATGTATTGGAAATGGCCTACCTCAACAGCTACTACCAGACCGGCCTGAAGAACCTGCTGGATGTGGCGGTGCTGGAACATGTGGAGGTGCATCGCGAGTTGAAGGTGGGCACCGCGTTCCAAAAGATCGATGAGATCCCGTTCGATTTCAACCGGCGGCGCATGTCGGTGGTCGTCGCCGAGCAGGGCCAGCCGCACTTGCTGATCTGCAAAGGTGCGGTGGAGGAGATCCTGTCGGTGTGCGACACCGTGCGCCATGGCGACACCAATGAAGCACTGACCGATGAGTTGCTGGCGCGTATCCGCGAGGTCACCGCCGCGTTCAACGACGAAGGCCTGCGCGTGGTGGCCGTGGCTGCGCAACCGATGGCGCCGGGCCGCGATGCCTACAGCCTGGCGGATGAGAACAACCTGACCCTGATCGGCTATGTCGCGTTCCTCGACCCGCCCAAGGAAAGCACCGCGCCGGCCCTCAAGGCCCTCAAGGCCCACGGTGTGGCGGTCAAAGTGCTGACCGGCGACAACGAGCGCGTGACGGCGAAGATCTGCAGGGAAGTGGGCCTGGAGCAGCAGGGCCTGCTGATGGGCAACGACATCGAAGACATGACCGACGCCGAACTGGCCAAGGCCGTGGAAAGCACCAATGTGTTCGCCAAGCTGACGCCCAGCCACAAGGAGCGCATCGTGCGCCTGCTCAAGGCCAACGGGCATGTGGTGGGCTTCATGGGCGACGGGATCAACGACGCGCCGGCGCTGCGCACCGCGGATATCGGCATTTCGGTGGACAGCGCGGTGGACATCGCCAAGGAAGCGGCCGACATCATTCTGCTGGAAAAAAGCCTGATGATCCTGGAGGAGGGCGTGCTGGAGGGGCGGCGTACCTTCGCCAACATGCTCAAGTACATCAAGATGACCGCCAGTTCCAACTTCGGCAACGTGTTCTCGGTGCTGGTGGCCAGTGCGTTTATCCCGTTCCTGCCGATGCTGCCGATGCACCTGCTGGTGCAAAACCTGCTGTATGACATTTCGCAGATCGCGATTCCGTTCGATCACGTCGATGAGGAGATGCTGGCCAAGCCGCAACGCTGGCAGCCGGGGGATGTGGGGCGTTTCATGCTGTTTTTCGGGCCGATCAGTTCGATCTTTGACATCACCACGTTCGCCCTCATGTGGTACGTCTTCGATGCCAACACCCCGGACCATCAGACGCTGTTCCAGTCGGGCTGGTTCGTGGTGGGGCTGCTGACCCAGACGCTGATCGTGCACATGATCCGCACGCCGAAAATTCCGTTCCTGCAAAGCCGCGCGGCGTTGCCACTGATGGTGATGACCGGCGTGATCATGGCCGTGGGGATTTTCCTGCCGATGGGGCCGCTGGCGCATTACTTCAAATTGCAGGCGCTGCCGTCGCTGTACTTCGTTTTCCTGCCGGTGATTCTGCTGGCCTACATGGCGTTGACCCAGGCGGTGAAGGGCTACTACATCCGCAAGTTTGGCTGGCAGTAACACGTTCTCTCAAGCGCCCCAGAACGCTGTGGGAGCCGGGCTTGCCCTAATGCCGATCAGTTAGCGAACGCAACAAAGATCAAATGTAGGAGCGGCCAGTGCCCATGCCGAACGGGGCACCCAGGCCCCACTGTAGGAGCGAGCTTGCTCGCGAAGAACGTCAACGATAACGCGGGAAACCTGATCCCCGCGGCGTTCTCGGGTTTTTCGCGAGCAAGAACTAGGCGTCCCCCTCGCTCCTACAAAAGTTAACGGTCAGTGCCCGTGCCGAGCGGGGGCACGTGGGTGAGCCAGCGCCTGCACGGATTGGCGCTGGTTTCAATGTGCAGTTGCATACAGGGAGATTCTTTATGCAAGCAATCAACAACATCAACCTCGATTCCCTGGTCGACACCCTGGTCAGTCTCACCGCTGCGTTCATCCTCGGTGGCCTGATCGGTCTCGAGCGCCAGTACCGCCAGCGCACGGCGGGCCTGCGCACCAATGTGCTGGTGGCGGTGGGCGCGGCGATTTTTGTCGACATGGCCAACCGCCTCGGCGGCGCGGAAGGCGCGGTGCGGGTGGTCGCGTATGTGGTGTCGGGCATCGGCTTTCTCGGTGCCGGCGTGATCATGCGCGAAGAGGGCAATGTGCGCGGGCTCAACACCGCCGCCACGCTCTGGGCGTCGGCGGCAGTGGGGGCCTGTGCGGGTGCCGACCTGGTACTCGAAGCGCTGCTGGGCACGCTGTTTGTGCTGGCGGCCAACACCTTGCTGCGGCCGATCGTCAATAACATCAACCGCCAGCCGTTGGATGTGGTGTCGGCGGAGGTCACCAACATCCTTTATGTCATCGCCCGACGTACCCAGCAAACCGCGGTATTGGCGTTGCTGGAAGCGGAGCTGGCGCGCTGCAACTACCCGGCCAGTGACGTCGATGTGCGGCCGTTCGGTAGCGAAGAAGTGGAAATCGAAGCCACGCTGGCCGTGACCTCGGTGGACGGTGACGAACTGGATGCGCTGGTGGCGCGTATTTCCAGGTCGAGCCTGGTGGTGCAAGCCTTCTGGAGCCCGAGTACCACCGACTAGCCCCAAGAGGCCCGGGCTGGGCCTCTTGCATAACAGCTGACGCTGTAGTGGTGAGGAAAAGTCCTACAATGTAGCGAGACTATCCCTTCAGTTGAAAATACACGCCGTTGTTAAGGTGGCGCGCTTGCGCCTGCCCAGGAATCAACGGGCGGCTTTACGTGGTTAGGGTGTTTTTCAAGAGGAGGGGCCTGTCCTGCCTGAAGTTTTGCAGAGTAATCAGCACCGCTTGTCGGAACTGTTACTTTTCACAGGTAGATGGGTCTCGCGTGATATGTAAGCGTACTGATCTTCCCAGGGGAGTCTTATGAGCAACAAAGCTTTAATTGTGGATGATCACCCTTTTATACGCGCCACCGTGAAGTATCTGTTGAAGCAGGAAGGCTTCGATACTATCTACGAGGCGGGTAACGGCGCCGATGCCATGCAGGTGGCCCGCGAGGAGCGCCCGGACCTGGTCATCCTCGACCTGGCGATGCCCAAGCTCGGTGGGTTGGAGGTGATCAGCCGGATCAAGGCGCTGGAGTTGCCATGCCGGATCCTGGTCTTGACCTCTTATCTGGCCGTGTTCTTTTCCACTCGCTGCATGCGTGCCGGTGCGATGGGGTTTGTCGCCAAGACGGGAGAACTCGATGAGCTGCAAAAAGCAATCCGGGCGATCAGGTCGGGCTACAGTTGCTTCCCAAGCCTGCCGACCAGTTCGGTGCGCCGCGACGATCTGCAGTCCACGGAGCAGGAACTGGTGGAGGCGCTGTCTGACCGCGAATTGACCGTGCTGCAAAAGCTCGCCCTTGGCTTGGGTAATAAAGAAATCGCCGAAGACATGCTGTTGAGCCACAAGACCATCAGCACCTACAAAACGCGGCTCAAGGAGAAGCTGCGTATGTCGTCGGTGGTGCATTTGTCCAAGTTCGCCCAGCGTAATCATCTGATCTGAATGAGCGCCGTCCGCTTACTCAAAGCGTTGGCCATCCTGTTGCTGGGGTTGTTGCCCTGGACGGCGATGGCCTTGGATGAACCGCGCACGTTACGCTTGCTGGGCCACTCCACGCTTGAACGCCCTTCGGTGGTGCTGGACGAAGCCGACTGGCGCTGGCTGCGCGAACGGCGCACCTTGGTGATGGGGGTGTCGGCACCCGACTACGCGCCGTTCGACCTGACCAACAACAACGATGAACTTGAAGGCATCACCGCCGATTACACGGCGCTGATCGCCCAGGCGCTGAATGTCACCATCGAGGTGCGGCGCTACGACACCCGCGACGAAGTGATCGAAGCCCTGAAGACCGGGGCCGTGGATTTCCTGGGATCGGCCAACGGTTATGAGGCGGCCGACCCGCAGTTGGTGCTGTCGCATTCCTACGCCAACGATCAGCCCACGCTGTTGACGCGCAGGGATGACAGTCACGCACTGAGCACTGACCTTGCGGGCAAGCGCGTGGCGATGCTGTATCACTACATGCAACCGGCCGCCGTCCAGGCGTTTTACCCCCACGCGCAGTTGCTCTTGTTTGCCTCGACGTTCGAAGCCATCGGCGCGGTCGCGTTCGGCCAGGCCGACGTGTACCTGGGCGACGCCATCAGCACCCATTACTTGATCAACAAGAACCACCACAACAACGTGCGCATGGCGGACTTTTCCGCGCTGGAGGTCAACCCGTTCGGCTTCGCGTTCGCCAAGGACAATACGCGCCTGTTGAACATCATCAACGCCGCGCTGGCCATCATTCCGGACAACCAGCAGATGGAAATCCTGCGCCGCTGGAGTGCCGGCGACAGTCGCTTCCTGGAGGTCGACCGGCTGCGCCTGAGTGACAGTGAGCAGCGCTGGCTGGAGAAGCATCCGCGGGTGAAAGTCGCGGTGCTCGATAAATTCGTGCCGCTGTCCTTTTTTAACGAGCGGGGGCAATTCGAAGGCGTGAGCGCCGAGGTGCTGTCGCGCATCAGCTTGCGCACGGGGCTCAAATTCGATGTGCAGCGCGACAGTTCACTGCCTCGGCAAATCGACGACACCAGTGCCGGGCGCGTGGATATGCTGGCGGTGGTCACGCCGAGCATCGAGCGCTCGGAAAAGATCCGTTTTACCCGGCCTTACTTGTCCAACCCCTACGTGCTGGTGGTGCGCGCAGGCGATGAGCGCCTGGTGACCCTGGAGGATATGGCCGGCAAGCGCCTGTCGTTTATTCGCGGCAACAGCCTGGCGGCGCAAATCGCCCGCGATTATCCCAGTGTCGGGTTTGTCGACGTCGAGGACCCCGAGCAGGCCATGGAGTTTGTCGCCAAGGGCAGTGTCGATGCCACGGTCATTTCGCTGATCAGCGCGCGCTACATGATTGCGCGCCAATACCGTAACCGCCTGCGCATCACCAGCACTGTCGGTACCGAACCTGCGCGTATTACCTTTGGCGTCAACCGCAGCCAGCTGGAGTTGTATTCGATCCTCGACAAAGCGTTGTTGAGCATTACCCCCGAAGAGATGGACGAGCTGACCAACCACTGGCGCAGCGAGATCATCCTGGAAGACAGCTACTGGAAGCGTCACCGCAACGTGATTATCCAAGGGTTCGGGTTGGCGGCGCTGTTGCTGCTGGTCGCCCTGGGCTGGGTGTTCTACCTGCGTAACCTGATCCGCAAGCGTGCCCAGGCCGAGCGGGCCTTGAGCGACCAGATGCGCTTCATGAGCGTGCTGATCGATGGCACGCCTCACCCGATTTACGTGCGTGATCGCCAGGGCCGGTTGATGGCCTGCAATAACGCTTACCTCGATGTGTTCGGCTTCAAGCTCGAAGATGTGATCGGCAAGACCGTGGTGGAAACCGACACCGGCAACCCGCCCCAGGCCCAGTCGTTCCACGCCGATTACCTGCGTTTGATGGAGCAGGGCGAGCCGCGGATCCTTGACCGTGTGCTCAAGGTGCCCAGTGGCGAGGTGTTGACCATCTATCAGTGGATGTTGCCCTACCGCGATGGCGACGAAAAAGTCGTGGGCATGATTGCCGGCTGGGTCGACGTGAGCGAACGTCAGCGTCTGTTGGGCCAGTTGCAGGAGGCCAAGGAGGAGGCCGACGCGGCCAACCGTGCCAAGACTACGTTCCTGGCAACCATGAGCCACGAGATTCGTACGCCCATGAATGCGGTGATCGGCATGATCGAACTGGCCCTGCAAAACGCCGAGCAGGGTCGGGTAGACCGCGATGCGCTGGAGGTGGCGTCGGTGGCGTCCCGGAGCATGCTGGAGTTGATCGGCGATATTCTCGATATTGCGCGGATCGAAACCGGCCACCTGTCCCTGAGCCTGGAACCGGCCAACCTGCATGAATTGCTGACCTCGCTGGCGCGGGTATTCGAGGGACTGGCGCGGGATAAGGGGCTGGTCCTGCACGTGCAGTTGGACCCGTTGATCAACCGCCCGGTATTGGTCGACCCGTTGCGTTTCAAGCAAGTGGTCTCCAACCTGTTGGGCAATGCCATCAAGTTCACCACGACAGGCTATGTACGCCTGGGGGCCTTGGGCGCCCCCACATCGGCCGGCGGCGATTTGAACCTGCGGTTATGGATTGAAGATACCGGCGTGGGCATCAGCGCCGAAGACCAGCAGCGGTTGTTCAACCCGTTTATCCAGGGCAGTAACAACGAGCAATCCGCGCGCAGCGGTTCGGGCCTGGGCCTGGTGATCAGTCGCAATTTGTGCGAGATGATGGGTGGCCAATTGCACCTGAGCAGTGTGCTGGGCAAGGGCACGCGGGTGGATGTGACGCTGACGTTGGCACTGACCACGGTGGCACCGGCGGCGCTGCCTGTTGCGACTCGCCCGTCGGCGCGCGGGTTGAGCATCCTGGTCGTGGATGATTACCCCGCCAACCGCCTGCTGCTGGCGCGGCAACTGAGCTTTCTGGGGCATCGCATCGTCACCGCCGAAGATGGCGTTCAAGGGCTTGCACTGTGGCAGGCCGGGCAATTCGATGGGGTGATCACCGATTGCAATATGCCCTTAAAGGATGGTTACGCATTGGCGCGTGATATCCGTGCACAGGAACGCGAGCGCGGCCTGGAGCCTTGCCTGTTGCTGGGTTTCACGGCCAATGCCCAACCGGAAGAGACCGAGCGCTGTCGCCAGGCCGGCATGGATGGTTGCCTGTTCAAGCCGACCGGGCTTGAAGACTTGCGGCTGGCCTTGGCCTCTCGCACCTTCCGTGCCGTGGAAGACGCCGAGCCGGTGTTTGACCTCAGCCCACTGATCACGTTGACGGGAGGGGATAAAGCCGCCCTCGAAGAGTTGTTGCGACCATTGCTTGCCAGCCTGGAGGAGGACCGCCGGGTGTTGTCGGCAATGGACCAGCAGGCGCATTTCCCCCAGCTGCATGACTTGGCTCACCGCATCAAAGGTGGCGCACGGATGGTCAAGGCCCAGGCGTTGATCGCGTGCTGCGAGACCCTGGAGAGCGTGTGCGAACGGCAGGATGAGAATGCCTTGGGCGCGGCGGTTGAGGCCGCGTGTGCGGCCATCGACGATTTGCATCACAGCCTGGCCCGCTACTGCAATCAGGCTTGACCGAGGTGGATGGCCGCTCGGTTAATTTAGGATAATTCCTACACGAAGGGGGAATATGCCTGATTTTGTCGTCGGAATATGTCTGGAGAATGGGCGGCACTCAATGAAGAGCGCCGCCTGCCCGGAGGTTTGCCATGCCGAACAAAGCACTGACCATCCTGATTGCCGATGAACAGCACCTGCAAAGGCTGTACATCGAGAAAATGCTCAACCAACTGGGTTACCACCGGATTGTCCCGGTGCAAACGTTCGAAGAGGTGCAGATACTCACCGCCATTCCGGCCGAGCCCTTCGACGTGTTGATCATCAATGCCGGGCTGGCGATCACTACCTGCGAGCCACAGCCCCAGGTGCGGCATGTGCTGGTCTACGACCACCTCGACCTGGGCGCACCGGCCGGTATAACGCCGGCGGTACTGATACGCCTGCAGGGCGTTCCGGACAACGTCAACCTTGAACACTTCATGGACATCATCGACCCACCCGAGGCCGCAGCGGGCCTGCGGGTGCTGCCTTGGCTGCGTGAGTTATCCCGCAGGCCCGTGACCGGGGTCTAGTCCCACGCCGGGGCGATGCCCTTGGGGCTGGTCAAGCGCTGGCCGCGTTCCAGGCTGGCGATACGGGCCATGTCGTCGGCGCTCAGGGTCAGTTGCAGGGCCTTGAGGTTGCTTTGCAGGTTGACACGCTTGGTCGACGACGGGATCACCGCATAGCCCAGTTGCATGGCCCAGGCCAGGGCGACTTGTGCGGCGCTGGCCTGGTGGCGTTCGGCGATCTGTTGGATCACCGGGTCGTTCAGTACTTCGCCATAGGCCAGGGTCATGTACGAGGTGATGTGGATGCCGTTGGCGGTGGCAAAATCCACCACCTTGCGATTTTGCAGGTAGGGGTGCAGTTCAACCTGATTAGTGGCGATGTGTTCTGCGCCCACCGCCGCGATGGCCTGTTTCATCAGGTCGACCGTGAAGTTGGAAACGCCAATGTGGCGCGTCAGGCCCAGGCGCTTGGCTTCCAGCAGTTGACCCATGAATTCGGCGACGGGAACCTGGTCTTCCGGCGAGGGCCAGTGGATCAGGGTCAGGTTCAGGTAATCGGTCTGCAGCTTGCGCAGGCTTTCCTTGAGGCTTGGGATCAGCTGGCCTTCGGCGAAATGGGTGATCCAGATCTTGCTGGTGATGAACAGCTCATCGCGGGGGATGCCGCTGTTGGCGATGGCCAGGCCAACGTCTGCTTCGTTCTCGTAGATCTGTGCGGTATCGATGACGCGGTAGCCCAGCTCCAGGCCGGTGCTGACCGAATCGATCACCACCTGGCCTTGCAGGCGGAAGGTGCCGAGGCCGAAGGCGGGAATGCTGTGTGTGGGGATGGACATCAGTCGCTCCTGAAGGGTGAACAGTGGCGTCGAGTATCCGCCCACCACGGCGTCGGAAAAACCGCTAAACCCGAAAGGGACTTTTGACCTCCAGTCACGAATCGCTTGAGCCGTGCGATAAGGCGCTGTACCCGCTGCGGCAGCGCCTTGATCGGTCAGGGTTAAGCGCGCAGGCGCTCGGCCGCGCTGCGCAACAGTTGCTCGGTGGCGTCCCAGCCCAGGCAACCGTCGGTCACCGACACACCGTATTGCATCGATGCGCTCAACGGCTGGCAACCTTCGAACAAATGGCTTTCAAGCATCATGCCGATCAGAGAGGTGTCGCCGCGCAGGCGTTGTTCCAGCACGTCGTTGAACACCGCCGGTTGACGCAAGGGGTCCTTGCCGCTGTTGGCGTGGCTGCAGTCGACCATCAGTCGTGGCGCTACCTTGGACTTGGCCAGGTCGTGCTTTACCTGCGCCACGCTGTGTGCGTCGTAGTTAGGCCCACGGTGACCGCCGCGCAGCACCAGGTGGGTGTCGGGGTTGCCAGGGGTCTGGATGATCGCCGGGTGGCCCTGGCTGTCGACACCGAAGTGGCGGTGCGGGTGGGACGCCGAGCGCATCGCGTCGCAGGCAATCGCCACGCCGCCGTCGGTGCCGTTCTTGAAGCCCACGGGCATGCCCAGGCCGCTGGCCATTTCACGGTGGATCTGCGATTCGGTGGTGCGTGCGCCAATCGCGACCCAACTGAGCAGGTCATCGAAGTAGCCGGCGGCCATGGGTTGCAGCAGCTCGGTGGCGACCGGCAGGCCCAGACGCAACATTTCGCGCATCAGCTGGCGGGACAGGCTCAGGCCGGCAGCCATGTCATCGCTGCCATCCAGATGAGGGTCGTAGGCCAGGCCTTTCCAGCCGATGGTGGTCCGCGGCTTTTCGACGTAGGCGCGGATCACCAGCAGCATCTGGTCGCTGACTTCCAGGGCCAGTCTCTTCAGGTTGCGTGCGTACTCCATGGCCGATTCCGGGTCGTGGATCGAGCATGGGCCGACGATCACCAGCAAGCGTGAATCCTGGCCATTGAGGATGGCGCGCGCGGCTTGGCGATGGGCATGAATCTGTTCGTTGAGGAACGGGCTGAGGGGCAACTGGTGCTTGAGTTCAAGGGCGCTGGGCAGGCGCTGAGTCAGGGCTTCATTGGCGCTGGACAGGGCAGAGACGGGCAGAGCGGCGACGGAGGAGTTCATATTCAAGGCTTCCTGGGCAGGCGGCGGGCGATTCCCGCGCGGCTGGCCTACTGGGGTGTTCGACAATTGGCCGTATCGGCTACGTGTGTTGGTTTGCCACCCATCGGTGACCGGTCGGAGGCGGCAGGCTGTCCCGAACGGAGCTGGCTAAATCGCCATGCGGTGGACGTGTCGTAGCGGTAATAGGTGGCGTAGTTCATGTCGTGATTCCTTCTTAAGTGTTCGAGATCAAGCAAAAAATAACCGCTGAAAAAACAAAACCCCCGATCGGGGAGCCGACCGGGGGTTAGATTTCTCTGGTAGGCGACCCCTTGAACAGTGGGCGCCGATTTCAGGTATCAGGCGCGCCAGTGGCTAAACCAATACCCAAAATAAAAGCTGGCAGGTGCGCTCGAACCGTTCACACGGGCGGCCGATACCGAGCGTTGGGCGCTGGCAGCAGGGCAAACCTGAGTGTGGGTGAGTGGCAACATGATGTGTCTCCGAATGATGGGCGCAGCTTACTAGAGGCGTACGGGGAGATTCAATCAGTAATTTCTATCGGGTAGGGGGACTTACGGCTATGGGGGGGTGTCGATATGCTGCTCGCATTTGATGATGGCCTGGACGCGACGATGACTGCCTTGACCCTTGCTGCTGCTCAATCCATTTCTATTGCGGGCAATGTGCCGGCGAATATCCAACGGCACCTGGCGTTCATGCGCGCGGCTGCGCAGCAGGGTGTGCAACTGTTGGTATTCCCGGAGCTGTCACTGACCGGGTATGAACCCTCCCTGGCCAGTGAATTGGCCCTTTCGCCGGACGATTTGCGGCTGGCGCCACTGCGTGAGATGGCCCAGGCGTTGCGGTTGACGGCGGTGGTGGGCATGCCGATCCGATTGGCTCCGGACTCGGGGGTGTTCATTGGCGCGTTGGTGCTGGGGGCGGACGGGTCCCTGGCGGTCTACACCAAGCAGCATCTGCATCCAGGCGAAGAACTGGCCTTTATCGCGGGGCAGGGTGGCGCGGCGTTGGAATGGGCAGATGAACGGATTGCGCTGGCGGTGTGTGCAGACTTTTCCCATGCCAGCCACCCGCGTGCTGCGGCGCAGGCAGGCGCCACGGTGTACGCCGCCGGCGTGTTGATCAGTGAGGGCGGTTACCCGGCGGACAGTGCGTTGCTCCAGGGCTACGCCGCTGAACATGGGCTGCTGGTACTGATGGCCAATCATGGTGGCCCTTCGGGTGGCTGGGCCTGTGCCGGTCGCAGCGCGATCTGGGCCGCCGATGGTCGTTTGCTTGCTGCGGTGCCAGGCACGGGCGATGCGCTGGTCATTGCCCGCCAGGCGGGTGGGCGTTGGGCAGGCTGCGTGGTGGCTGTGTAAATGGCATTTCATCTGCGCGCTGCAACGGAGCAGGACCTGCCTTTTGCGCGAACCCTGACCCGCGAGGCAATGAGCTACTACTACCGCCAATATGATCTGCTGTGGTCCGGCGATGGCTTTGATACCGCCTGGGCCGGTCGGGAAAACTGGTTGATTTGCCAGGACGAGGCGGTGTTGGGCTTTGTCAGCCTGAGCCGTGACAACAGGGCACTTTATATTCGCGAGTTGCATATGCTCGAGGCGTGTCGCGGGCTTGGCGCGGGGAGCTGGGTATTGCAGCAGATGGCGCTCAAGGCGCAGAGCCTGGGCCTGCTGAGGTTGACCGTGTTCAAGACGAATCCAGCCAGAAGGCTCTATCAGCGCATGGGGCTCATCATTGTTGGGGAAGAGGATTGCTTCTGGCGCATGGAGCTTGTCTGTCGTTCGAGCTAAAGCATGCGTGCAAGCCTAATAGGCGCATACTGGCCTCAGGAGCCGACTTCCTGATCGCTGTTCAGGCTATCTGCCTCGGACAGGATGATCCCTTCTTTCATGCCCAGAAGGACCGCTACCTTATGGGCCTCCCCACGCCGTCCCTTTTTGCGCCCAGCGAGCACTTGATAGGTGGTTGCCGGATCAACGCCATGTTCGCGGGCGAACGCTTGAACGGACTTTCCCTGATGTTCCAGCCAGGCCTTTGCTTGTGCGGCAGTACGGATTCCGGGCATAGTTCAAAACCGTTCAAATTCGTTCAATAAAGAGATGAGTGTGTCACCTCTAGGGGTGTGCCAACCAGGATCATACATCCAAATGAGTGGAATAGGTTCGCGTTTGAGGCAGGAAAGGGAGCGACTTGGTCTGTCGCAAAAAGTCTTTGGTGAAATAGGAGGGGTTGAAGCTAACGCACAAGGTAAGTACGAAAGTGGAGAGCGTGCGCCCAAAGCGGATTACTTGTCTCGTGTTGCCGAAAGAGGTGTTGATGTGCTGTACGTGTTAACTGGCACGGCCACGCCGATGCAGCTTGAAACCTTGAGCCAGGTCGAAGAGAAGGTGCTCGGGAATTACCGCTCAATGTTCAAGGAAGATCAGGATGCGATCCGTCGCTTGACCTCTACCCTGGCCGAGCACTCCGTTTCGATGAATGGGAAATCCAAGGCGCAGTTCCAGGATTCCTGATCGTTTGCCCAGCAAATTCAGCCCTCCGCCTCTTGGTGGGGGGCTGCCGCGTATTCAAACTCTATATATATGACGCTTGCAGCTAGGTCTGCGCCTTGGTTTTTTGCTAAGGTGTTCAGCAACCTATAAGACCATATCGCGAGGTGTCTGCTTGATTAGGGTGCTAGTAGTCGATGACCATGATCTCGTTCGTACAGGCATTACACGAATGCTGGCTGACATCGATGGCCTGCAAGTGGTCGGCCAGGCCGAGTCGGGGGAGGAGTCCCTGATCAAGGCCCGGGAGTTGAAACCCGATGTGGTGTTGATGGACGTCAAGATGCCTGGGATCGGCGGTCTTGGTGCCACTACCAAGTTGTTGCGCAGCCATCCGGACATCAAGGTCGTGGTGGTGACCGTGTGCGAGGAAGATCCGTTTCCTACCCGCCTTTTGCAGGCTGGCGCCGCCGGTTACCTGACCAAGGGCGCGGGCCTGGCGGAAATGGTGCAAGCCATTCGCCTGGTATTTGCCGGCCAGCGTTACATCAGCCCACAGATTGCCCAGCAGTTGGCCATTAAATCCTTCCAGCCCACCAGTGACTCGCCGTTTGATGCGCTGTCGGAGCGGGAAATCCAGATCGCCTTGATGATCGTCGGATGCCAAAAGGTACAGACGATCTCCGACAAGTTGTGTCTGTCACCCAAGACCGTCAACACCTACCGTTATCGCATTTTCGAGAAGCTCGCCATCAGCAGTGATGTTGAATTGACCCTGCTCGCGGTGCGCCACGGCATGGTGGACGCCAGCGCCTGACATGACCACACCGTTTGATCCGAGTGCTTTTCTCTCAACCTGCAGTGGCCGCCCCGGCGTGTACCGCATGTTCGACAGCGAGGCACGCCTGCTGTACGTCGGCAAGGCCAAGAACCTGAAAAGCCGCCTGGCGAGCTACTTTCGCAAGACCGGTCTCGCGCCGAAAACCGCTGCCCTGGTGGGGCGCATTGCGCAGGTCGAAACCACCATCACCGCCAACGAAACCGAAGCGCTGCTGCTTGAGCAAACGCTGATCAAGGAATGGCGGCCGCCCTACAACATCTTGTTGCGTGACGATAAATCCTACCCCTACGTGTATTTATCCGACGGCGATTTCCCGCGCCTGAGCATTCATCGTGGGGCGAAGAAGCAGAAGGGCAAGTATTTCGGGCCCTATCCGAGCGCGGGTGCGATACGTGAAAGCCTGAGCCTGCTGCAAAAAACCTTTTTTGTGCGCCAGTGCGAAGACAGCTTCTACAAGAACCGCACCCGGCCGTGCCTGCAATATCAGATCAAACGGTGCAAAGCGCCTTGCGTGGGCTTGGTGGATCCGGCGGAGTACGCCGAGGATGTGCGCCATTCGGTGATGTTCCTCGAGGGGCGCAGCAATGCGCTCACTGATGAGTTGTCCGTCGCCATGGAGAAGGCTGCCGCGACCCTGGACTTTGAGCGGGCCGCCGGGTTGCGCGACCAGATCTCGCTGCTGCGCCGGGTCCAGGACCAACAGAGTATGGAAGGCGGCAGCGGCGACGTCGACGTGATCGCCGCCTTCGTCAACCCGGGCGGTGCCTGTGTGCACCTGATCAGCGTGCGGGGCGGGCGGGTCCTGGGCAGCAAGAATTTCTTCCCGCAGACTGGTATCGACGAAGAAGTCGCCGAAGTGATGGCCGCCTTCCTTGGCCAGTACTACGTCAGCAGCCCCGAGCGTGACCTGCCGTCGGAGTTGATCGTGAATGTGGTGCATGAAGACTTCCCCACGCTGATCGAGGCCATCCATGAATTGCGCGGCCGCGAGTTGGACATCAGCCACCGCGTACGCGGCACCCGCGCACGCTGGCAGCAACTGGCGGTGACCAACGCCGAGCAGGCCCTGAGTGCGCGCCTGGCCAACCGGCAACATGTCGCCGCACGGTTCGACGCCCTGGCCGAAGTCCTCAACCTGGACGAACCGCCTCAACGCCTGGAGTGCTACGACATCAGCCACTCCAGCGGCGAGGCTACGGTGGCCTCCTGCGTGGTGTTCGGGCCGGAAGGGCCGATCAAGTCCGACTACCGGCGCTACAATATCGAAGGCGTGACTGCCGGCGATGACTATGCCGCCATGCACCAGGCCCTCACTCGGCGCTTCAGTAAATTGAAGGACGGCGAGGGCAAGCTGCCCGATATTCTCCTGGTGGACGGCGGCAAAGGCCAGCTGTCCATGGCCCGTGACGTGCTCAACGAACTGGCGGTGCCTGACCTGATCCTGCTCGGCGTGGCCAAGGGCGCCACGCGCAAAGCCGGCTTCGAGACGTTGTACTTGAATGATGCCGCCCATGAGTTCACCTTGAAGGGCGACTCACCCGCACTGCATTTGATTCAGCAGATCCGCGACGAAGCCCACCGCTTCGCCATTACCGGCCACCGCGCCCGGCGTGGCAAAACCCGGCGAACCTCAACCCTGGAAGGGGTGGCGGGTGTAGGCCCGACGCGGCGTCGTGACTTGCTCAAACATTTTGGTGGCTTGCAGGAGCTGTCCCGTGCCAGCATTGACGAGATAGCCAAAGCACCCGGTATCAGTAAAAAGCTCGCTGAGTTGATTTATGCGAATCTGCATAGCGAATAGAATGCCTTTCCACCTCGTAGCCAGTTGTGCCGATGAATATCCCTAATCTGATCACCGTTCTACGCGTTCTGCTTATCCCGATTTTCATTTTGTTGTTTTATTTGCCGTACGAATGGAGCTATATGGCCTCCAGTTCAGTATTCGCTTTCGCGGCCGCCACCGACTGGCTCGATGGCTACCTGGCCCGCCGCCTGGAGCAGAGCACGCCTTTCGGCGCGTTCCTCGACCCCGTGGCCGACAAACTCATGGTGGCCGTCGCGCTGGTGCTGCTGGTGCAGGAACACGGCAACCTGTGGCTGACCCTGCCGGCTGCGGTGATCATCGGCCGCGAGATCGTTGTCTCGGCCCTGCGCGAATGGATGGCCGAAATCGGCGCCCGCGCCCACGTTGCCGTATCCAACATGGGCAAATGGAAAACCGCCGCGCAAATGCTTGCGCTGGTGATCCTGCTGGCCAACCCCTCGGACTTCACCTTCTGGGTCTTGTTGGGCTACGCCTTGCTGCTCATCGCCGCCGGCCTGACCCTGTGGTCCATGCTCCAATACCTGCGCGCCGCCTGGCCGCACCTGCGCACCACCGTTGAAAAGAAATAAAACTTTTTTGAATCAAGGGCTTGACGGGTGCCGAGGATTCTATAGAATGCGCATCACCAAGCGGGAATAGCTCAGTTGGTAGAGCACGACCTTGCCAAGGTCGGGGTCGCGAGTTCGAGTCTCGTTTCCCGCTCCAAGATTCAGAAAAAAGCCACTCATATGAGTGGCTTTTTTTTTGTCTAAAATTAATGTGCAGGAGGCGTTGGCCTTTAGCGTTTGTGGTCAATCGTTGGGCAGATGCAGCTGCACCTCCATGGCGTCATGGAGGAGTCGGACGATCTCAATCACGTTGCCGTCTCCTACACGATAGAACACGATATGTCGCGGACTTTTGACCACTCCATGAATTTGTTTGGCCTGCTGGCGTGAATAGATGAGGTGATAGCTGCGAAGGCCCGGTGCAAGCTCATCGCGGTCGTGGCTGCCAACGCGATAAGGCGTGTCGGCAACCGCTTGCAGCGCGGCGAGGATCAGTGCCTGGTAGCGCTGGCGTGCATGATCGCCGAACTGCGTCAGGGAGAGCCTGAGGATGTCGACAATGTCGGCGCGCGCCGCGTTGGAAATCCGATACTGCGGCATGTTCAGTGTTTCTCCCTCGCCGGGATGGTTGCCTCCTGGCTCAATCCCTCAAGGAAATGCTCCAGATCCCCTTCGTTCAACTGAGTGAAGCGCCCGTGCTCAAGGTCCATGATGCCTATCGAGGTAGCCTGACGCAGGGCTTCAATTTTAGCGATGTCTTCGGCGATGCGCTGTTCCAATAGACGCAAACCTTCTCGCATCACTTCGCTGGCATTCTGATAACGGCCGGACTGCACCAGGTCATGGATAACCTGTTCCTGGTGAGGGGTGAGCACAACGTTTCGCGTCGCCATAATTAACTCCAGCTCTGGGCAAGCAGGTTCTTTCGATCATTGGCATATTATGCCATTTTCGCTCAGGAGAATAGCTTGGGGCCGACATCCGGCGATCAGGTGATGGCTGACTCGGCGCCAATCAGCAAGGGTCAAAGTGATCCATCCATTAATAAAGCAACCTGTCTAGTCCTGAAATAGGTTTACACCTGTTTCACCCTAACGCCCGATGCACAGCATCGGGCGTTTTGTACTTCAAAGACAGGTGCGGACGCTCGCGGTTGTAGATCGATATCGACTCACTCACCATCTTCTTCGCTTGCATTAAATCCTGAGGTCGCTGGAGCAAAAGCTCTGTCTTCAATATCCCGTTGACCCGCTCTGCCAAGGCGTTTTGGTAGCAGTCATAGCCGTCCGTCATCGAACACCGGATGCCGTGTTTCGCGTGCAGTTCCTGGTACATTCCCGAGCAATACTGGCTGCCTCTATCTGAGTGATGGATCAGCGGCTGCTCCGTTCGACGGTGTTTCACCGCCCGGCGCAGTGCATGCGCGACCGACTCGGCGTGCAGGCTTTCATGGACGTGATAGCCCACGATCTTTCGCGAAAAAGCATCCGTCACAAGGCTCAGATAGGCCACACCTTCCTGCGTTGGCAGTTGAGTAAGAGGCAGGGCGTAGTCGGACTATTTCCCTGCCTCTCCTCACCGAACCGGACGTGCACCTTTCAATGCATCCGGCTCTCCGTTTAAATGCCGGCGAACGCCATGGCCACTTCAGTGAAGCGCGAGGTCCATGTGTTCCTGGGTTCCGACCTCAGGTAAGGATTACCTTCGGGCAGACGCCATCGGAACAGCTTCTTGCCTTGCCCAACTAACCGATATAGTGTTTCACCACTGAGCTTGCCATTATTAGTCTTGCCAAATAAAACCCAGGTCTTACTTTGGCAGGGCTTAGGAGCTTTGCACCATTGACGCATCAGGGGTTTGATACGGGATCGGTATTTGTGAGCCAGCCAATGGGCCGGTTTCCAGAACACGACACGATCGATGTAACTGAACACTTTGGCCTTGAAATCAACGAATTGATAAAACGCGGCCCAGCCTTTCAGCTTTCGGTTGATCGATTCAACCATATCGATTTTGCTTTCACTGTAGTTACCTGATAACAGAGCCGTCAGGGATGCTGCGAAGCTTCTGGCTTTGTCTCGTGGTATCGTCGTTACCACGCGCATATCGCCGTAGCGGCTACACTTGCGGATAATCCGATGGCCCAGAAAGACAAACCCGTCGTTCACATGAGTGATCTTGGTCTTCTCCATGTTCAGCCTTAGTTTCAGGCTGTCTTCGAGCACACTCCGGCATTCTTCTCTGATGGCTTGCGCTTGTGCTTTAGTGCCTTTGACGATGATCACAAAGTCATCGGCGTATCGGCAGTAAGCAACGGCTGGCTTCCATTGCCAGTTCTCTCTGATCGCCGTGCTTCGACCAACCTGGATGCTATGGTTCCAGTACCACCGATCTTTTCGGGCCTTCTGGTTCAGGTAATGTTCATGCAGGTACTGATCGAATTCATTGAGCATGATATTCGACAGTAGCGGCGATATAACACCACCCTGCGGCACTCCTTCACTGGCAGCCCGGAAGAGTCCGACATCGATATGCCCAGCCTTGATTGTTTTCCACAGCAGCTCCATGAAACGAGTGTCTCTGATTCTACGGCGTACGGCTTTCATCAGCAGGCGATGATGCACGGTATCGAAGTAGCTGGATAAGTCACCCTCAATGACCCAGCGGCCCCTCGTTTCTGCATTGTCTGTGAGTTGGAGCTTCACAGTACGAATTGCATGGTGGACACTGCGTTCAGGCCGAAAACCATACGAGAGCGTGTGAAACTCGCTCTCCCAAATGGGCTCCATAGCCATCAGCATAGCCCGTTGAACAATACGATCTCGCAGAGTGGGGATGCCGAGAGGTCTTCGCTTGCCATTGGCCTTGGGGATGTAAATCCGTCTGGCCGGCAGAGGCTGGTAGTTACCTGAGAGAAGATCTTCCCTGAGCTTTTGCAATACATCCGCCAGTCTGGCTTGCAGCATTGGCTTATCCACTCCATCAACGCCAGGCGTACGGGCACCTTTTGATGACAGGGTGATTCGCGCAGCCTCTGCCAGCCAGTCCGGCTGTGCTATCAGGCGCAGCAACCGGTCAACCCGCTGGGGCGGATCTGTTGCTGCCCATGTGGCAAGCTTGCGTTGCATTTCGCTGATTATCAAAGGTCTTCACCTTGTTAGGTCAGTTAATTCGCTTGGCAAACACATTTAAACTGCTTCCCTTCGCCATGTAATGGGCTTTCCCCATCTCGAACTACTACGGAAGCTCCGCCAGTCAATGCGGCATCGGGGCCATGCCCCCTTGGCATCCGTCATTGACCTTCCCCGGTTTACCTATCTGGACTCAAGCATATTGAGGAGGCTGCCCATCGCACTCTTTACCCTTGCTTGCCGCAAGTTGACAGAAGGCAGCAGTCCGATCTGTGATGGATTCCGCTGTCCCAGAGTTCCGCTTACCTATCAGAGCTCCTTCGGTCGGCAGCGCCTATTTGTCACTGCCTGTTCCTTCTGTACGGCTTATCAGATCACGTAAGCCGTGGTGACATTTCAACCCTCAGAGGCGGATTAATGGATTCATGTTCTTCAGCCTTTCAACACTCAACCTTGAGGATCATCTTGGCTTAGTGATCTCGCCTCAATCCCCGTTGTCAGCGGGTTACATCACCCTGCAGGCATGCCACAGGTCACTGCCGCTCAGGTTCACCACCGTCACAGTCGGTGGGGTTGTTTGGTTCCTCATCATGAGTTTTCAGTTCAACATTCCAGATAGACTCGTGGTTCAATTGAGCGTCCATGCTCGCTCTGAACTCCGGGCACACAATAGGTGATGTCCGCGACCCAGACTTGTTCTGGGCCGCTTGGAACAACCTGATCGGGACCGGGCTTGAGCAGATTCGGATGGCGCCGGAAGCGATGATGGCTGTCGGTCGTCTTGTGGTAAGCCCGCTTGCGAGCTACCAATAGACGTCTTTCCCGCAGAATCGAAAACAGCCGATCTCGACCCACTTGCAGCTCAAGTTGAGGCTGGCAATGCAGCAAGTAATGCAGTTTTCGGGTGCCCAGCCGCGGCTGCCGCTGACGTTTTTGCTGAACAAAATCGGCAACTTTCTGATCCAGAACGAAACGAGCAACATCGGCGCGATTGCCTTTGTAGTAAGCCTGTCGGCTTATTCCCATGAACTGGCAAGCCCTGCTGATGCTCAGGTTTTGGATTCGTTTTTGCGCGAGGACTTGCCGGGACGCTTTTTTACGACAGACAGACCGTAGTCATTCTTCAAGACATCCACGACCGCCTCGAAAAACTGCGCTTTCTGATTGGATAGCGCCAACTGCTCTTCAAGCTCTTTGATACGTTGCTCTGGCGTTAATGGTCGGTTTTTGTCGGGCATAGACCCCATCCTCGGCGAGCCAATGTATGTGCCTGGGCTCCAATCCTGCCGGCCGTGCTTACGTAACCACGTCAGAACGGTCGTTTTGCCTTGAATCCCGTAGCGCTCCTGAGCCTCTTTATAACTCAGCTCGCCTTTTTCGACCTGGTCGACGACCGACAATTTAAAGGTCAGCGTGTAGTCTCGCTGACTACGCCTTTTTGCTGATTCCATTACATCCTCCTGAAAAACCGATCAGAAGGTGTAAACCTTATTCAGGACGGGACAAGGCACAGAAAAAAAGCGTGCCCCTTTAGCTGAAGGCACTCAGCACTTGCTTAGAGCGTGCTCTAACAAATATTGATTCCGTAAGACTGCTCCGAACAAACAGCGGCCCATCCGCACTACGGTTCCAGTTGCAAAAGTTCCTGCGCATTCCCCTGGCTGACTCGCTGCGCTCGCTCACTGCCTAATCCCATCCTTTCAAACCACAGCAAACTGTCTACCTGCCATTGTTCGATATCAGGTTGAGAGGTCTGCCCCAGGTCGGAACTATAGAGCGCCCTGGGCACGTGGCGTAGGACCCGAGTGAAGTCTTCCCATGGCTGGTAACCGAGCAGGTAGGTCAGGGCGGTTTGTTCGGTGTAGACCATGGGGGCTTGAGCCAATTCCAGTAGGGTACTGGCGTCCAATCCAGTCAAGGGGTTGGCCGGTTGGTTAAGCATCATTCTGGGCACATCCAACCGCACCGCCGCGTCTACCAACAGACGCACTTCCTGAGCGTCGGCATGGCCGGTGGAGATGACAATCGGGTAGTCCTGGGCCATCCGCAGCACATCCAGTGTTTGCGCGTTCAATTTCCCCTCATGACTCACGGTCAGCGGCCGGATGGGGTATTTATCCAGGATCCAATGACCACTGTTGCGCTTGAGATGGGACTGGTGGGTGCGGCCCGTGACGGTGGGAAGGTGCACGATCAGCCGGGCTTCGCTGTCCCCGTGATGGCACAGTGAACGCTGTACTACCCTGAAATCGATACCGCCGGCGATTTCATTGAGGACCACCGAGCCAGAGACGGGAAGCCCTTCCTGTCGAGCCTCCCAGGCTTGTGAAGCGCTGCAGCCCAGGTGGTTTTTCAACACCACCCAGCCGTTCAGCGAGCTGTAGCGCCGACCGGCCTCCATCACGCCATGGCGCCGCAGGTAGGCGTCGGGACCGGTGTGATAATGCACATCGATAAAGTCAGCTTCGAGTAAACGGCGCAGGTGGCTCATGCGGCCACCTCCAGGTTGATGCCCAAGTGGTCGCGCACGGTGCGCATGACCAATGCCGGCGCATCGAACAATGGGCGCATGCCGCCATCAGGAATGGGTAACCGGTAATGGCGGGCCTGCTCGTTGACATGCACATTGATACCGCGCACCAGCTGTGACTGTTCGCCGTAGACCGTCAATAACGCACCGGGAAAGCTATGGCTGGCTTGCCGCAGGTCGAGGCGATTGAGCAGCCGGAAACCTAGGTGCAGGCGCCTGGCCTGGAGTGCGGCACTGGCCAGATCGATGTTGATTGGCTCGCTGGGGCGTATCCGGGTCGCCGGTTGTACGAGTTGATCGAGTAGTTGTAGCGCTTGTTCGAGATCGCCGAGCAAGGCCAGATCAGCCATTTTTCCCAGTCGACCGTCAAGAATTCCATCCGCCAGGGCAGGCGAGGACAGCAACAGTACGTTACTGACGTGGCGCGCAAGGCTGGTGCCGAGTAGCGCCTGGACAACCGCGCCACCCAGGGCCGAGCCCACCAGCAGATCGATCTGGCCCAGAGCCGACAACACTTGATGCCAGCGTTGTGAAAAATCCTCAAGCGATTCGTTTTCGTCGGCCAGTAGCGATAGCGTGTCGAATACGACCACCCGGTAACCCGCTCTTACCAGTGGGGCGATCATGGGTTGGAAGAACAGCCCTTCATCCCAAACGGGCATGACCGGCGACATGACCACCGCCAGTTGACTGCCGTCGCCCCAATGGCTGCTTACTGCATTGGACGTTTGCATAATCCTTCTCCCGGATGAATCAGGCGATTTTGTCGAGAGCCAACAGTTGTTGGCTGTTGCGCAAGATTCGCGTGGTTTCGTTCAACAGGTCGTGGACGATCTGGCGTGCCGGCTTGATGTCGCTTACCAGATCCAGAACTTCACCCGCCCAAATCGCCCGATTGTCGAGATCGTCAGCAAGGACCGCCCTGGCGTAGTCCTGGCGGATCGAATCCGGCGCTTCCCGGAGTGCCCCGTCGCGGCCTAGCCAAGCTTGCGAAAAGCGGTTGGCGATGGCTCGGCCGCTGTAATGTTCAGGCCATTCAATGCCGCGCACCAGATCGAAAATCCGTGTGCGCACCGTGTCCGATGTGCTGGACTCGATCAGGCGTTTCTTAAATGCGGCCGAGGGCAGGGCCTCCTCGGACGCAAGAAAGCGTGTGCCCAGCATGACCCCGTCGGCACCCAGCATCAGCGCTGCTGCCACGCCCCGCCCATCTGCGATGCCTCCGGCGGCAATTAATGGAATCTTGTCGCCGACTTGATCCTGCACGGCGGGCAACAGTGGCATCAGGCCGCGACGTAAGCTGTGCCCGCCAGCCTCGGCACCCTGGACGATCAAGGCATCGGCCCCGGCGTCCAGGGCCGCACTGGCCTGGTCCAGCTCATGGATCTGTACGATAGCTTTCGCGCCGGCCCGATGGATGATCGGCACGAATGCCGCAGGATCGCCAAACGACAATGCGACGGCGTTTGGCCCGTATTCCAGTGCCAGGTCCAGCAGCGCCATGTTCCGGGCCACGGTAAACATCACCAGACCAACACCCCATGGCTGCTTCAGTTCCCGCATGGGCGCCAGCTCGGTGCGCATCCACTGCTCGTCGCCATAGCTGGCGCCGACCAGCCCCAACCCACCGGCCCTGGATACCGCAGTGGCCAGTTTCGCCCCTGAGGCACCTCCCATGGGGGCGAGGATGATGGGGTGGGAGATATTGAAGCTTTGTGTAAAGCGCGTGTTGAAGTCAGCCATATCGATACTCCTGTTCTCGTGCGGGCAGGCCGGTTCGGCTTTTGGATTCACTCAGCGATAAGTGCCGCAGTCAGCGCCTGGGGGATGAAATCGCTCACCTGGTAAAGGTGGAACTCCCAGGTTCCGGTGTCCTTGAGGCCTGAATAACGGGACATGAATGACTCGTCCTGGAACAACGAGTCAAAGGCGTCCTTGCTGGTCCATTGCGCCTGGTTGATGACGGTCTTCCCATCAAGGCTTTTATACAGTCGACTCCATTGGAAGGCCGGATAGGTTTGCGCGACGTACTGGACGGTGTCGCGCAGGACGGCGAGAGCGGCATCCTGCTGGCCTGGATTCACATGGACTACGTTCACCAGAAAAATGGCCTGGTCTTCGTCCGGTTGTGGCGCCTGGAATTGTTCGATCTGAGTCATGAGTCATTCTCCTGGGGATTGGGGTGGGTCATTGCGTCAGCCGGGCGGATATCGCCGGACTACCGTTTTCCCAAAGCAGTGGATGGATAGGTTCGGCGAACTGGACGGCGTCGACGCGGCCGATGATCACATCATGGGTGCCGTAGCTGAGGCGCTTGTCCAAGGTGCAGATAAGGCTCGATTGCGCATCCGTCAGGCAGGGCAGGCCTTGGATGTCTTCCCATTGCCCGTGGGCGAAACGTGCGGGGCCTTTGACCTGGCCGGCGAACACCGGCACCAGGGCGCTATGGGCCGCGCTCAGCAGGTTGACGCTAAAGCGTCCAGCCAGCATGAGCGGGCTGTGGAGGCTGGCCGAGCGGTTGACGCAAATCAGTAGCGCGGGGGGCGTGGTGCTCACTGAGATCACTGCCGTCGCGACCATACCTACCGGGTCATTGCCGTCGCGGCTGGCAATGATTGCCACGCTGGACGTCAGCCTGCGCATGGCGTTCTTGAACTGATCCGCCAATTCGTCAGCGTCGACATCGGTGGCGATGGGCAAGACCGTGACGTTGCCCGAAGCATTGCGGGCCTGGGAGAGTTTGCTCATGCCACGGCCTCCATGATCCTGCCAGGTTTGTGCGGCGCGCGTTGGCCTGCTTGCTCCATCAAGGGCAACACTTCCTTGACGAAGCGCTGGAGTCCGCTCTGGTAGTCCAGCCACGTCAGGTTGATGCCGTCCACGCCCAGGTCGGACCAGCGCTGCATCTGGTCGACGATCATCCGGAGGTACCCACCAACGGCACGCCTGCAAACCCCGCCTTGAAATGAAAGCGGAAACGCTCGGCATCGGCGGCGTCCTTGAACATGCCGCTTTGCACACCGATCTCGCGGGTCACATTATCCAGCGCGGCGTCGTCGCCATGCTGGGTGACGTAGTAGTCGAGCTGCTGGTGCGCCTGGTCCAGGGTGTCTTCGTGAACGACGTAGGCGTACACCCAAATTTGCAGTTCCTTGCCATGCTCCAGGCGCGCCAGATCGCGGTAAGCCTTGATCTGCGCGCGTATGGTGTCGTCGTCATCCTCGTGCTTGAGGATTAGGAACGCCGCATCGCAATGCTTGGCACAGAATTGGCGGCCCCTTGGAGAACCACTGGCGTTCATCAGGAACGGCCGGTTGATCGGCTTGGGTTCGGCGTAGCCTTGCTTCACATTGAAGAACTCGCCCTCATAGTCGAAGTACCCGTTGGCCTCCCACGCTTTTCTAGCGATCTCTATCCACTCATCGGCATGGTCGTAGCGCTTATCGTGGTCACGCTGGTGACCATTGAACATGCCCATTTCCTGGCCGAACCAACCGCAGATCATGTTCAACCCGAAACGGCCACCGCTGATGTGATCGATGGTCGCCGCCTGCTTGGCGGCAAACAAAGGGTGGACCGTGGACAGGTGGGATGTGGTGAACAACGCGATCTGCTCGGTGACCGATGCCAGACCGGCGGCCCAGGTATAGGTTTCGTAGGAAACGCCCATCGGGTTGCTGGCGCCTTCCCAGCCGCGCCAACGGCCGACGGGCAGCAAAAGCTCCAGGCCGGCGCGATCGGCCAGGGTGGCGATTGCCAAGTTGCTTTGCCAATCGGCCGCCCGGTGGCGCTCCGGGGCGCTCGTCAGCGTGCAGCCGCCTTCAATGTTGAAACCGAACACGCCGAGTTTGATTTTGTTTTGGCTGTCGCGCACCGGGTTAGGCTTGCGAGTGGACACGTTTGCAGTGGTCATGTCGTCAATACTCTTTCAAATGAACGGAATAAGTCGCAACTCAGACGTTGGCCTGCTTTTCCCTGGATGACAGCCAGGGCTGGTCGTAACGGTGCAGGGCGCGGGCCTGTTCCAGGGTGTAGCCATCGCTCACGCTCTGGATGATCTCCTTCTCGGTTTGTTCGACGGCCTGGGCGCGTTGGATGACTTGTTCGGCCTTGTCGGTAGGTATTGCCAGGCAGCCGCTGCTGTCGCAGATCACCAGGTCACCCGGATTGACCGTCACCCCGGATATCTGCACGGGCACCTGGGTCGCCTTGAGCTGCACTCGGTTTTTTGCCGACTGCATGAAGCGGGCGCGACTGAACAGTGGATAGTTCAGGCGCTGGACCGTATCGATATCCCGCGCAGCACCATCTATCAGCGTGCCGCGAATGCCCTTGCTTATCGCGACGTGGGTCAGGATGTCGCCCCAGGTTGTGCAGTCGGTGCGCCCAGGGTTGCTGGAAACGATGACCGCGTCAGACGGCACCTCATCGATGTAGTTGGCGGCGGTCCTGAAGCCGCTTCGTTCTTGCACGGGCTCGTACAACACCGTGTAGGCGAAACCCACGCAGCGGGTCCCCGGTACCTGCTGGTTGAGGCCCGCTAAGCCGCCGGCAAGCCCCAGGCTGTCCAGTGCATCCGACAGGCTGGCGGTGTCGAGAGCCTCGCAAGCTTTGAGCAGCGCATCGTTGTTCTGTACGGAGGGAGAGATGATCGCGTTCATGCGTGGGCTCCTTTTTCAGGGCGTGCTTGTCCTGGTTTCCGGTCTGCTGGGCGGCCGCCCCATCAAGCCGCTCCGCCCATTCGAGGGTTTGCTTGACAATGGCTGCCGCCACTTCGAAGGTATTGGCCGTTCCGCCCAGGTCGTAGGTGCGGCAATCACTGCGTGCCACCTGGGAGACGGCGTTGCGAGTTGCCTCGGCGGCGTGCACATGTCCGAGGTGCTCGAGCATCAGCGCGACCGACAGAAACATTGCGCTCGGGTTGGCCCGATGCTGGCCGGCATAGGCGGGCGCGCTGCCATGTACGGGTTCGAAGTAGGCACCCTGGGCCCCGATGTTTGCGCTGGGCGCCAGGCCCAGTCCACCCATGACCCCGGCCCCGAGGTCGGAAAGAATGTCGCCGAACATGTTTTCCGCCACGATCACCCCGAAGCGCTCGGGCCGTCGGACCATCCACAACGCAACGGCGTCGACGTTATCGATGTTGCATTGGATGTCGGGAAAATCAGCGGCAACCGACTCCAGGATCTCTCGGGCGAACGCGCCGCTGTACCTCAGGACGTTGGGTTTATCCGCCAGCGTGACGCGGTCATAGCCCTGCTGGCGCGCGTGCTCGAAGGCAAAGCGGAACAGGCGCAAAAGTCCTGCGCGAGTTTGCAGGCGCACCGTCATCGTGGCGTCGGTGCAGCTCTCTCGCGTCCATGGCGCTCCATTGCGTTCGCGCTCAGCCAGGATCGGCTCGAAGGCTTGCGGAATGCTGGCAAAATCCAGGCCTGCATAGAGGCCCTCGGTGTTCTCTCGAATCACCGAAAATCGATAACGGTTGGTGCCCAGCACATCGGTAACAGGCCGCACATTGGCAAACAGCCCAAGTTTTTGGCGAAGCTGGATAACCGGTGAAACATAGACTCGTCCGGTTCCTCTGAGTGTCGATGAAAGTTCTGCCTCTGCCTCGCGAAGAGGCTTACTGGTAATCGCTCCTAACAGCGTTGCATTACTTTGATTGATGAGGTCCCAGGTTTTGTCTGGAATACAATTTCCCTCGTTCTGCCAGCAACTCCAGCCGATATCTCCAAACCTGAGGTCGATGGGCAATTCAAGAGCGTCGAATAAAGGCAGTACCGCTTCAGTGACTTCGACGCCAATGCCATCACCTGCCAATACACATACTTGTTGGCGCTGGCTCATTAGCGGATACCCCCACTTGCAAGCGAGGGTGACGGAGTTGTCGACAACGGCTTGATGGTCTTTTCCGGTTTCCGGTTGCCTTGTTCATGCAATATCTGCAAGGCATGGAAAGTTGAAGCGGGGCTGTGTGCCTTTATCACTTCGTCCAAGCGTTGCTGAACGTCGAACGGCATGTTGTAAGTGCCCATCATGACATCCGTCAGCGACAGCGGAAGGCTGCTGGCTGGCACAGTTTCAGCAGTGCGCTGGGATAAATGCAGGGCACTCACCAGGTCGTAGTCGTTGCGTATGCCCGCGCGGTGCAGGTAGGCGACAAACACGCCCAGGTGCAGGTTGCCAGCCCCTTTGCCCATGCCGCAAATGGACGCATCGATGTATTCGGCCCCGGCATCCATGGCGGCGATGGAATTGGAAAGCGCCAGGGAAAGGTTGTTGTGGGCATGAAAGCCCAGGGGAATCAGCACCCGACTGGAGATCCGCGTGATCAACCGGTCGACATCGGCAGGGATCATGTTGCCGTTGGAGTCCGCGAACACCAGCAAATCTGCCCCGGCGTTTTCCGCGCGCAGGCTCATGTCGGAGATTTCCCCTGGCCCCAGGGTCGTGACGTGGGTGATATTGGCGCTCACCTGGAAGCCATAAGCCTTGGCCAGTCGCACGGTCGCCAACCCGTCTTCCAGGCGGTCGCGGCGTAGACAAACCCTGATCATGGACACGCCATGTTCCTGAAGCAGCTGGAAATCACTGGCATCGACATTGTGCGGATGCACCATGACACACAAGTCGATCCGACCCGCTGCAGCGGTATCGACCGCACTCAGGTACCGGGCATCGACAGCGCTGGTCAGTCCATGCTCGTCTTTACGTACGAACGAACCGTTGCGGTACCCGATTTCGCAATAAGGAATGCCGGCTTCGATCATTTGGGAAATTGCAGACTGGGCGTAATCAACGGTGAAGTTGAAATCATTACGGTATCCACCGTCTCGCAGCGTGACATCGATAATCTTTATCTGGCTCATGAATACAGTCCCTTTTTCATGTTTCGAAGGCACGCAAGTGTGCCGTTTCTACTTCGAATAAACAGAGGCAACCAGGAGTTACAATGTCTTGCGCAGCCGAATACGCATAACGATATGCCAGCAGAGGCAGCGTTATTTATCGTACGGGCAGGGGGATTTATTATTATAGGAGTTAAGCAGGTACGGCTTTGTTTGAGATTATGGTTTCAAGCGAAGTTTGTTTGCCTGACCTGATTCGATACTGGACAATTTCCTACAGGTTGTAAACAGGTTGTTTTTAACAGTGGCTGTTAAAAAATTCCCAGTCGGGCCGAATCCGTGATTAACGATGTTGCTGGGCAAAACAATGAATGACGAAGTCCATCATTGCGCGTATTCCAGGAGCAGTTCGCATGTCACGATGGACCACCAGCCAGAGTTCAGCATGTAAGGGTTGCTCTTCGATCGGGACCCTTTGCAAATTGCCTGGGGCATCGGCCATGAAGACCGGTAGCAACGCGATACCAGCCCCCGCCCTGGCCGCTTCGGCCTGTACGTCGAAGGATTTGACTCTTAACACCACGGGCCGTTGGCCTGCGGCATTTTCCAGCCAGATCCGCTGAGGGGAGGGCTCCTGCTCATCGTCATGGGCAATGAATTCATCGTCTGCGGCGACGCGGCCCTGAAGGTAGGATTGTGCGGCGAAGAAGCCAAAGTCCAGGGTGCCGATCTTGCGCACGACCAGATCCGTCTCGGTCGGGCGTCCAACGCTGATGGCGATATCCGCTTCGCGCCTGGCCATGGAAGCCATGCGCGGGTTGGACAGGATCCGCACGTTGACGCCGGGGCATTGTTCCCTTAACCGACCCAGATGGGGCGCAATGAAGTGTGTCGTCAGGTGGGGAGGCGCGCTGAGGGTGATGTCTGCGACCTTGTCAGTGCGGATCGCGCAGACGGCGCGACTCAGAGCGCAAGCGGTTTCCTGCATGCGGTTACCCAGTTGGGCGATTCGTTCCCCATTTTCGGTCAACTCGTACCGGTGACTTCGTCGGTCCACCAGGCGCACTTTCAGTGCGGTTTCAAGGGCTGCTATCCGCCGTGAGACGGTAGCGTGCTCGACGTTCAAGGATCGCGCTGCGGCGGCCAGGGAGCGTATCCGCGCGAAGGCGATGAAGTACCGAAGGTTCTCCCAGTCGAACTGGGTGCTGTCTACAGGGAAGTCGACGGCCTGCGTGGCTGTGAATGAGGTGCTGCTAACATCCATATCGTGACTCCATTCGAGTGGTTCTGACCGATAGAAACTCCGCTGAGTTCGAGAAAGACCGTGGCTTGCCACGGTCTCCGATGAATGACTTTAGTGCAAAACCGCTTGGGTTTCCGTCGCAAGACCTGGCTGTCGCGCCCCGTATACAAGTACCTTGGTCGCGATCGTCGCGGCTGCCAGCGCGCAGAAAACCAAGCCGCTTACGATGGTACCTTCCATCCCCATGCGGGCCAGGAACCAGCCTCCGGCAGTCGCGCCGAGCGTCACGCCCAGATTGATGAACGAGATGTAAAGGCCAGTAACAAACTCAGGTGCCTCCGGGGCTTCGGAGGTCAGCCAGACCTGGGTCACGATCAGGCCACTGGTGTGGGTGGCGCCCCAGAGTACGACGATCAGAATCATCGGCAAGATGTCTGGACTGGCAAAGAAATGCAGGATCAGGTACGACGCCCCCAGCATGATCGGATGCATTAGCGTGGTACCCACTTTATTTTTGGACAACAAACGGCCTGCCAGCAGATTACCGGCCACACCGCCCACGCCGAACAGAATCAACATGGCACTGATCACTTCACCGCTCATTCCGGCTTCCCGAGACAGATATTCGGCGCTGTAGGAATACACCGAAAACATCGCGCCGAAGATCAGTGTCGAGGCCAGGATATTGAGCCACAACGTCGGTTTGCGCAGGATAGCCAACTGTTCTCCGTAAGGCGTCCTCTGCCCGGCAAAGGTATCGGGTAACCGCGCGATGATGCCCAGCCCGGCGATCACGTTGACTGCGGTGCAGAACAGGAAGGCCGCTTCGTAGGAAAAACGTGCAGCGATCCAGGTGGTGATAGGTACGCCGAGCACCATGCCCATGCTGGTGCCGACAAACGCCTTGGCCGTCGCCTGAGTCGCCTGTTCCTTGGGATATAGAGAGACCACCGCGACAAACGCCAGCGAGAAATACACCGGATGAAAGAACGCCGGAATGATCCTCAGGATCGCGAGCGTTCCATAATTGGGCGCATAGGCCGACAAGGCGCTTGCACCGGCGAAAATAAACAGCGATAGGGTCAGGATCCGCTTGCGGTTGTAACGCGAAAACCACAACACCATGAAGGGACCGAACACCGCGATGATCAGGGCGAACACCCACCAGATAACCCGCCTCGGAGGCGCTGACGCTGTAGCGTTCGATGATCACCGGCAAGATACCGACCACGCCGAATTCGATGGTGTAGACACCGAACAAACCCAGGGCAATGAAGAACAACGGGTTGAACATTTTCATGGCTGGTCCTCCAGCGTCACGATGACTTTGCCGAACTGCTCGCCAGCTTCCAGGTAGCGGTGGGCCTCGACGATTTCATCGAAGGCAAAGGTCTTGGCGACCACAGGGGACAGGCTGCCATCGACCAGGCCGCTGGAGACGAACGCCTTGCCTTGGGCGAACAGGGCGGGGTCGTTGATGATTTCGTGTAGCAGGTAGCCCCGCAGCGTGAGGCTTTTACCCAATACGGTGAACAGCGGAAAAGGCGAGGGTTCGCTGCTCAGGGCACCGTATTCGATGATGATGCCGCCGCGACGGGTAGCGTCCGCCAACTGCTCGATAGCCGGCCCGCCGACAGGATCGAAGACAACCCGCACGCCATTGCCAGCGGTAATGTGCTCGACGCGCGCTGCCAGGTCTTCCTGGTCGCTGACGATCACATGGACTGCGCCTGCCGCCAGCAGTTTGCGCACCTTTTGTTCACCACGGGTCACTGCGATGGGGATCGCCCCTACGCGGTTGGCGATCTGGATGGCGGCAAGGCCTACGCTGCTCGAAGCCGCAGTGACGAGTACGTAGTCACCCGCGACCAGCCCGGCCACGGGCAGCAACGCGCCCCAGGCTGTGAGGTATTGCATCCAGATACCAGCGGCTTGTTCCATGCTGAGGTTGTCCGGGTGACGGACCAGCATCGCTGCCGGCACTACCGCCTGCTCGGCGTAGGTTCCCCATTGGGCGATGCTCGAAGGTGGGACCAGGCTGACCGGATCACCTATTTCGAAGCCGTGTACGGCGTCGCCCACGGCTTCGACAAAACCGGCTGCTTCATAACCCAGTCGGCTGGGAAACGCCGCCTGTTCAAGGTACTGGCCGCGCCTGAACATCGATTCAGCGCGGTTGAGACCGATGGCTTTCACGCGGATGCGGACCTCATCGGGGCCTGGCTGGGCGACCGGCAAGTCCTCTATCCGTAGAACGTCTGGGTCACCATACTCATAAAATCGAACGACACGTGTCATGGCATTTCTCGCAAGGATTAGGAACGTTTGCAGTCTAGAGGCGCGTCCAATGCAGAAAAACGCGCTGGAGTTCCGGTGTTAACGGATATATGTGTCCGCAATTGCAATGGATTGGCCCTGGGGTAGCCGGCGACCGACGCTGCGAACCAGCACGTAGAAGAGCGGCGTGAAAATCAGTCCGAAAGCGGTCACACCCAACATGCCGAAGAACACCGCGACACCCATTGCCTGGCGCATTTCCGCCCCGGCACCGGTGGAAATCACCAGGGGAACGACGCCCATGACGAAGGCAATCGAGGTCATCAGGATCGGTCGAAGCCTCAGCTTGCTGGCCTCCCAGGCGGCGTTCAGCGGAGTATGACCCTGGCGCTCCAAGTCCCTTGCAAACTCGACGATCAGGATGGCGTTTTTCGACGCCAGACCCACCAGCACCATCAGGCCGATCTGGGTGAAGATGTTGTTATCGCCTCCGGTCAGCCAGACGCCCGCCAAGGCCGAGAGCACGCCCATCGGAACGATCAGGATCACTGCCAGCGGCAACAGAAGGCTTTCGTACAGTGCGGCCAACACAAGGAATACCAGCAGCGTGCTGACCGCCAATACCCAGCCGGTCGCGCCACCAGCTAGCCGCTGCTGGTAGGTCAGGTCGGTCCATTCCATACGTACTCCCTGGGGCAGTGTTTCCCGGGCGATGCGCTCGATGGCCGCTTCGGCCTGGCCCGAGGAGTAACCGGGGGCGGGCGCGCCGTTGACATCCGCCGCCGTAAAGGCGTTGTAGTGCACGACCATTTCTGGCCCGTAGCTGGGGTCTACCGACAGCAGCGTCGACAGGGGCACCATGTCGCCATAGGCATTGCGCACCTTCAAGCGTGTGATGTCTTCCGGGTTGGCCCTGAACGGCGCATCGGCCTGCGCCCGCACTTGGTAGACCCGCCCGAACAGGTTGAAATCGTTGACATATAAAGACCCCAGGTAAATCTGCAGGGTCTCGAACACGTCCGTTACCGAGACGCCGAGCTGCTTGGCTTTGACCCGGTCGAGATCGACGTCCAGTTGGGGCACGTTAATCTGGTAGCTGGAGAATAGCGGTCCCAATTCCGGCGCTTTGGCAGCCTCGGCCATGAACGCCTTGACGGCGCTATCGAGGGCGACAGAACCCAGGCTCGCCCGGTCCTCGATCTGCAGTTTGAAACCGCCAAGCGTTCCCAGGCCAAGGACGGGCGGCGGTGGAAACACGGCTGTGAACGACTGCGCGATCTTGCTGAACTCGCCATTGAGATCTGTCGCTATCTGGTTCGCCCCCAGCGTCTCGCCGGCGCGTTCGGCAAAGGGTTTCAGGATCACGAAAATGATTCCTGCGCTCGAGGAATTCATTAGGCCATTGACGGACATGCCGGGGAATTCGAGGGTATGGGCAACACCAGGATGCTTTAGCGCGATGTCGTTCATTTGTTGGATGACCTGCTCGGTGCGATCCAGCGAGGCGCCAGCGGGCAATTGGGCGAAACCCACCAGGAACTCCTTGTCCTGGGCCGGGACGAACCCCGTCGGCAGCGTGTGGCTGAGCCATGCGCAGGCACACAGCAAAGCGCCGAATAACGCGAAGGTCCTGCCCTTGTGCGCCAGGACACCGCGCACGCCGGCGCCATAGCGGTCCTCGGCCTGCTTGAATCGACGATTGAAGCCTTTGAAAAAACGCCCCATGACTTTGTCGATGCCGCGCTCCAGTGGATCCTTCGGCGCGCCGTGTGGTTTGAGTAGCAGGGCACAGAGGGCTGGAGAAAGGGTCAACGAATTGAACGCCGATATCACCGTGGATATCGCAATGGTCAAAGCGAACTGGCGGTAGAACCCGCCGGAGAGACCAGGCATGAACGCCAATGGAATGAACACGCAAACCAGCGTCAGGGTGATGGCAATGATGGGTTTGCTGACTTCTGCCATCGCCCGGTGAGTCGCCTGGTGAGGGGACAATCCCTGGCTGATATTGCGTTCGACGTTTTCCACCACCACGATCGCATCGTCCACGACGATGCCGATCGCCAATACCAGGCCGAACAGTGACAAGGCATTGATGGAAAATCCGAACGCCAGCAAGAACGCCAGTGTGCCAACGATGGAGATTGGCACTGCCAACAATGGAATGACTGAGGCGCGCCAGGTTTGCAGGAACATGATGACCACCAGCACGACCAGCACGACGGCTTCGAACAGAGTGCTGATGACCGCATCGATGCTCGAACGAACGAATTGGGTCGGGTCGAAGACGATCTTGTAATCGACGCCTGCCGGCATATCGGCCTTGGCGTCAGCCATGATTTCCCGTGCACGTGCGGAGATGTCCAACGCATTGCCGCCAGCCATCTGGAAAACACCGAAGCCCACCGCCGGCTGCCCGTCCACCAGCGAGCGAAGCGCGTAGGTAGAAGCCGCCAGTTCGATCCGGGCCACGTCGCGCAGATACGTCACGCCCCCATCCGGCACCGTTTTTACGACGATGTTGCCGAATTCCTCTTCGGTTTTCAGCCGACCTTGGGCATTCACCGACAGCTGCAACGGGACGCCGGCATGCATGGGAGAAGCGCCAATGACGCCGGCCGCAACCTGGATGTTCTGCTCCCGGATGGCTTGGACCACCTCGCCGGCGGTGAGGCCTCGCTGCACCACGCTGTCAGGGTCGATCCAGATACGCATGGCGTAATCGCCGCCGCCCCAGATTCGCACTTCGCCGCCCCCCGGGACGCGTTCGAGCTGGCTCTTGATGTTCAGGATGCCGTAGTTGCGCAGGTAGTTGGCGTCGTATTCGTTGTTGGGCGACACCAGGTGAATCGCCAGGGTCTGCGTCGATGACGACTTGCTGGTGGTCACGCCCAGGTTCAGCACATCGGCCGGCAGGCGCGGGAGTGCTTCGGAGACGCGGTTCTGCACCAACTGCTGCGCCTTGTCGGGATCAGTGCCCAAGGCGAATGTCACATTGATCGCCAGCGTGCCATCGCTGTTGGCCTGGGATTGCATATACAGCATGCCTTCCACACCGTTGATGCGCTCTTCAAGCGGCGCGGCAACGCTTTCAGCCACCACCTTGGAGTTGGCGCCTGGGTACTGTGCATTCACCACGATGAGCGGCGGCACGACGTCGGGGTACTCCGAGACCGGTAACCGCGTCAGCGAGAGCAGGCCGGCCAGCAGGACAAGGGCGCTGAGGACGCCGGAGAAAATCGGACGGTCGATGAAGAATCCGGAAATATTCATCATTGTTGCGCCTGTGGTTGGGACGGCGCGCGTACAGGATCGACTTGGGTTCCGGGCGTCGCCAAGTGCAGGGAATTCACGACAACCTGCTCCTCGGGTGCGATGCCCTGGTCAATGACCCGTAGCGCACCCTGGCGTATCCCGGGCTTGACCTGGCGATACTGGACGCGGCCCTCGGCATCGACCACCAGCACGTACTTTTTGTCCTGGTCGGTGCCGATGGCGCTGTCTTCAATCAAGGTAGCGGGGTGGCTGGCGCTGCCTGGCAGCAGGACCCTGGCAAACAGGCCCGGGCGCAGCTCGCCGTTGCTGTTGTCGAAACTGGCTCTGACCCGGATAGTGGCTGACCGGGTATCCAGCCGGTTGTCCAGGGAGCTCAGGTTGCCTTTGCGCGGATATCCCTCTTCGTGGGCCAACCCGAGCATGACCGGGACCGGATCGTCTGCCACACGGTTGCCCAGGTAGCGCAGGAAGGTTTGTTCATCCACGTCGAAGTCAGCGTAGATCGGTGAGATCGACACCAGGTTTGTCAGCGCCGTGGAGCGTTCCCCCACATCGACGATGTTGCCCGGTGTCACCTCTGCCCGTGAAGCCCGGCCATCAAATGGCGCGAGGATGCGGGTGTGCTCAAGATCGAGCCGGGCCAGCTCGACCCTGGCCTGGGCTTCATTGACCCTGGCCTGGGCTTCGTTGGCGCTTTGTATGCGCTTGTCCAGGTCGGTTTTTGCGATGGCATTGCTGGTGATCAAATGCTCGTAGCGCTGCAGCTCTTTCAGCGCAAACAGGCTCATCGACCGGGCAGCCACCAACGCGGCTTGGGCTTGTTGCAGCGTGGCGGCATAAGGGCGGGGGTCGATCTCGAACATCAGATCGCCTTTGCGCAGCAGCGCGCCGTCCTTGAAGTGCACGCTGATGAGCGTGCCCGCCACCAAAGGCTTGATCACCACGGTGTCGGTGGCGACCAGGCGGCCGGTGTAGCTCTGCCAATCGATAACATCACGCGTGACGGCAGTCATCACTTGCACCTGGGGTAGCGGTGCTGGGGCGGTTTTTGCCTGGGCAACCGGGCCCCGCATGCTGATAGCAAAGCCGGCAAGTGCCGCTAGCACCAATATACCCAGCGCCCAAGCGGGCACGCCGGTCAACCTGCGAATTAACGATGACATGGCAAGCATCCTTTCTATGTAAAAAATCAGGCTTGAGGGACACTCAATGGCCGCTCCATCGGCTTGGCCTTGCCCCAACGTTGCATGGCGGGCCGCTCAACAAAGGCGAAGAGCAGCCAGCCACCAAGGAGCGACAGGCAGAACGTGGCGGCAAGAATGAAAGAGGCGGGCACCACGGAAAAACGTTGGCCGTCCAGCAGCGAGGTCACGCCCATCATGATCAGCAGGTGGATCATGTAGAACCCGAACGATATCTCCCCCAGCCAGACCATCAGCGGATGATGAAACCAGGACTTGCGTTGCGCGACATCGGCGGCGGCCAGGCTGGTAATCAGCAAGGCAATGGGAACGACGGTGGTGAGTGACAGGCTGTAGATAAAAGGCATTTCTCCTGCGAGGAAATAAGCCACCGCCGCCAACGTCAGGGACGGAGCGACTGGGATAGCAACCCAGCGCCCAGTCATCAGGATCCGCGCCATCAGCATGCCGAGAACGAATTCGAACAGCCGTAGCGGCGGAAAGTAATAAGCCAGCCACCACTGGTTCAGGGATATCGGGTATTCGACGATCTGCGGCGTACCGTTGACAAACTCGGCGATGAACCAGTGGGTTGCGGCCATCGAGCAGACTGTCAGGCCTGCAGTCAACCAGAGTCGGTTCCCTGGAACCTTCCACAACGCGCGCAAGAGAAACGGGAACGCCAGGTAGAAAACCAATTCACAACACAGCGACCAGGACGGTCCGTTGACACTCAGAAACACCGACATGTCCGGCACCCAGGCATGGACCAGCAGCAAGTTGGGCAGCCAGGCGCTGACGGCCGTCAGTGGTACGGCGAACAGAATCATCGCCAGGACGAAGGTGACCAGATGGTTGGGGTAGATCTTCACCAAGCGTCGGCGCCAGAAAGCGCCGAGCGCATCGTTCCTGCGGGCCGACCAGGTGATGACGAAACCACTGAGCACGAAAAAAAACGAGACCCCAAGCCAGCCACCCACGCTGAACAAGCGCTGGAAGCCGACGACGATCTGTGGGTCGGCAAACGGATTGAATCCGATGATTTTTGTCAGTGAGGCATGAAAGAAGAACACCAAGGCAGCCGCAATAAATCGAAACCCTGTCAGGGAGTCCAGGCGTACGTTGGCATGATTGTGGTACGGGCGTGAATGCGTCATGAGTCGATACCTTTCAATAAAGATCCGCAGCACTGTCGGGGTCCGAAGCGCCAGGTCAATTCCGTGGGGCAGGTAGCCAAGACAAAGCTGGACAACTCAAACTGCATTCGCATGAAGGCCGGCTCTCAAGCCGGTCTTTTCATGATGGACTTCTTATCGCGGCAACTGACTTGCCTCATTCAAGCGCCGTATACGGCGTTGCACAGATCGACCGTGAACTGTCCGAACATCCCCTCGAAGGCGGTGTTGGTAAACGCCACCACGGAGATCTGCTGCGCCGGATCGACAAACCAGGAATGACCGAAAGCCCCGCCCAGGCGCCAAGTGCCCACAGACTCCGGCGCTTGTGCCGCCTGCGGATCAGTCATCACGGTGAACCCCAGGCCGAAACCACGGCCGGGCCAGTTGGCGAGTTCCAGGTTGCCGGTCTGGACGGTTCCCATTTCTTTCGCCAGGCCCGCCGGCATGAGCGGGCCACCACCCTGGCGCAAGGTTTCGAGCAAGGTCAGAAATTCTTCGGCGGAGCCGATCATCCCTGAGCCTCCTGAGTGGTAGGCATTGCTGTCGAGGGCCCGATCCGCGTCCATCCGGATGCCGGCGGTGTTTTCGAAAACCTCGATCACTTCGACGCCATTCATGCGACGTGGCGCCGGATCGGCATTGAGATAGGCGGCCGTCAAGCGGGAAGTGTCGACGACATTGAAACGGGTATCGGACAGGCCGAGTGGCTCGCACACCAGTTGGTTGATTGCATCGGCCAGACTGGTCCCGCATACCTTGGCAATGAGCGCGCCTAGTACGTCGGTGGCAATTGAATACCCCCAATTGGTGCCAGGACGATAGAGCAGCGGCGCGGTCGCCAGTCGCCGAATGTTTTCCTCCAGGGTCAGCGGCGCATTTTCCAGCCCGTCACACACACCGGCCTGCGCATAGGCGCCGCCGCCCGTGCCTTCGAGAAAACCGTAACCCAGGCCCGCTGTATGACTAAGCAACTGGCGCACGCTGATGGATACGCGAGTGCCGTCCGCCAGGGTTGGTTGAAACTCCGGTAGCCAGCGAGCGATAGGGTCATCCAGGCCAATGCGGCCTTGGGCGACCAAGGCCAGGGCGGCGGCCGAGGTGATAGGTTTGGTCACCGAGGAGAGCCGGAACAAGGCGTCGGTGCGCATCGGCAGGCCAGTCTCTCGGTCGGCCAGGCCCACGGCGTTGCGATAAGTGATTTCGCCGTGACGGGCGACCAGCACCACGGCGCCCACCAGGCGTTTGTCTTCGATGGCACTGTTCAAGGCAGCGTCGATTCGCGCCTGCATGGGATCAGTGGCGATATCGCTGGAGAGTTGAATGGTTTCTTTGGCGGTCATGATCGCGATTCCCTGCTGTAATGGACGTCGCCATGCTAGGTCGCAGACGGCAGGGGAAACAGAGGCTAGAATTCCTGACACATCGGACGTTTCGTTCCGCAATCCAAAGCGCAAGAAACTCAAGGAGAGAGCGTGGACAACCTCAGCGGAATCTCGGTCTTCGTCCAGGTCGCCGAAACTCGTAGCTTCGTCGCGGCGGGACGGCAGCTGGGCGTGTCTTCATCGGCGATCGGCAAAAGCGTCGCGCGCCTGGAGCAGCGCCTGGGCGTCAGGCTGTTTCATCGCAGCACCCGCAGCATCAACCTGACGGCGGAGGGCATGCTTTTCCTGAACCGCTGCCAGCGCGTGCTCAATGAGCTGGAAGCAGCAGAGCTGGAACTGTCGAGCACCAGCAGCGAACCGCGCGGCAAGCTGCGCGTGAGCCTGCCCTTGGCCGGGCAGTTCCTGTTCACGTTGTTGTCCAGCTTTGCCAAGCGATACCCGGACATTCATCTGGAATTGGATTTCAGCGATCGCCTGGTGGATGTCGTGGAGGAGGGCTTCGATGCGGTGGTCAGGACCGGTGAGCTGAACGACTCTCGCCTGGTGGCGCGGCGATTGGGTGCTTTCCGTTTCCTGCTGGTGGGCGCCCCGGCCTATTTCCAGGCCCAGGGTACGCCGGTGGACGCCAGCGAATTGAGCAACCATGACTGCCTGTTATACCGGGTGCCATCCACGGGCAAGCTTGAGCGCTGGCCGCTACCGGATAAGTCCCACAACGGCACGCAGGACCTGCGGGCCGTGCTGGTCTGCAATAACATCGACATGCTTTTCAATGCAGCAATGGAAGGGCGTGGCATCGCCTGCCTGCCGGAATTTGCCGTCAAGGAGGCCCTTGAGTCCGGGGCACTGCAGGCCGTGCTGACCCAGGAGGTGACTCGCACCATTCACTTCAGTGTGCTGTGGCCGCCGAACCGCTTTATCACGCCCAAGCTGCGCTGTTTCGTGGATTTCATTTCTTTGCATATGTGAGGGGAGGGCGGCGTGGCGCGATGGCGGACGGAGGGCAGGAGCGGGTCGAATGCAGCCAGTCGCGAATGACCGCTTGCTGATGTCGCCGAGCACCTTAGGATGTCCTTCATTCTCTGGTGACTGGTTGCAGATCGCGCGCGTCGATGCACCAGCCCATGAGTGGCACGTGATTGCTACAAGAGAGGCTAGAAGCATGGCTCTTTCTGATGCTGCCGTCCGGTAGGCCAAGCCCACCGGCAAAGACTACACCCTCGGCGATATTGACGGCCTGTCCCTGACGGTGACAGCCTCGACCAGCCCGCGCGTCACCGGCAACTGGCCCCAGCGCAGACTGTAGCCGAACTGGCTGGCGAAGCGATTGAACAACAGCGTGCCCGGATGTCGCCGCACTATGCGCCGCGACCGATACCCTTAGTGCAAGCCGGTGCGCGCGATGTTCGCTCCGGATGCTGGGCTTACTTGGTGCAGGTCAGTCGCGAGTACGTCGGCGGCTCAAGCAGGATGCCTGGAGTCATGAACGTTGAGCAGTTGAACACACGCCCCTTGGCGGTCGTGGCTTTAAAGGTCAGTTCAGCGCCACCCAGGAAGTCCTCCTTGCCCTTGGTTACCGGGCCCATGGTCAGTTCATCCGTGGACGCGAGGCCGATCGCCTCGGCGGTGACTTTGTGCATTTGCAGAACATTGGGGTTAGTAGAGCAACCCGCCAACAGGCTGGTCAGTGCAAGCAGTAGGAGGGCGGTTGAGGTCTTGGTCACGGGTGTGGCTCCTTGCGAGTGGCGGCGGCAGCGAGTTGTGCGACATGCCGCCTGTGGGAATCATCGATGGGACAGGGATTTGCCCTACAGCGGCGGAGTCTAGGAGCGCGTAGTAGGCCCCACAATCACCTGGACGGAATCGAGACGGAGCCCACGGCAAAGTGTTTGTGGGATGACGGAAATAGGCTACAGCAGGACGTTGGATGTTGACCGATAAGACAAAAAAGGCGCCCGAATCGGGCGCCTTGAGGTTCATAGGGCCGGCAGCTTACGGGGTACTTCCGAAGCATCAGTTGCACCGCGGAACGGAGCGGTTCAGCAGGTCTTTCAAGCCGGGATTGTTTTGCGCGGCCCGCCCCAAGGGGCAAGGAACCCCGAGGGAGTGATAAGAAATTCGCACCCGGAACAGGGCGGCAGGAACGCAGGATCAACAACTGGTGACACTGGTGTTTCTCCTCCGGTCCAGTCATCGCCATAGCCAAGTACAGACTCGGCGGCACCGCGCGGAAAAATACTTCCATCGATTTGGACAGAATCACCCCTTCGGTGAACTTGCCCGCCTCCTTGCGCGCACTGCGCATCAAGTGGGAGTTCGGACAGGCCGTTGGACCAACACGGTGAACGCCGCGTCATGGCCTTGAAGGTTTGGGCTACCTGGGCAGGTGCCGAGCGGGTCGGCAGTGCTGGGGGGTAGCGTGGGTGTGGCCGCCTCGATGTGACAGCGGCAAACCGATGTGGCGACTGTCCTGTTTGCCTGAGCAATGAGTACCGATGCCTTAGCTGAATGCGGCGGTGGGGTATGCGAAAGTAGGCACTGTTTACCTTCAACGCTCAGCAGGGAGCTACTTATGGATTTTCAGGTGTGGCAAGCCATCGTTGTGCCGCTGGTGATCGCTTTTCTGACGCTATTGGTCACGTGGTTGAATAACTCAGCGAGCCTCTCTCATCAGCGGACTCAGCGTTTGCGCGAGCTGTTGCTCTGCGGGGCATGGAATAAGGTGCACCCCATGGTGCTGGTGATGGATGTCTGTGAAGCCTTCGGCATGCGGATCAGCTTGGATCCGCGTGCGTTGCGTCTGGCCCTTGCCTACCAGGATTCCGCGTTTGTGGTCCTGAGGGACTATCCAGCGGCCCGCGAGTTCGTGCGTGTCTGCGAGGATGGCAGTCGCTTTCAAAGGACAGCGCATGCTAAGTCCGGTCATTGCTGAGGGTAGGGGTTTGGTTCAAGCCCATCGGGAGGGTGCATTGACGTCAAGTGCATTGCCTTCGCCCGGCCCGGTAGCTGCTGCAGAGCCTGTGCCACCCACGGCGATTGATGGGTCACGCCGACAGCCACATAGCAGTGCAGATGCGTCCTTGCATTGCGCGCCTTCCTGATCATGGGGTTCTATAACCCGTGAGCTAGAGGAGCGGCCTTGATCAATAGTGAGCAAGGCCGGCCACTGAATCGAACCAACATGGAGATGGGATGACGACAATTTACTCACTCAAGGTTGCCAACACCGGCAAGGTTTTTGACAGAAACAGCCAGCAAGGAGCTGGCTGGATCTCTGCGCTTACCCGTGCCCACCGTGTGACCCATTTCGTTTGCCTTTGCACGCAGACTGGCGAAGGTCGGCTTTCGGTTCAGTTGCGCAACAACTATCACCTGCATCGTTACCCAGGCTCTGGTCCGAATCATCGCCGCAATTGCCGCTTCTACTCACCGGATGCCACCAGTTCGGGGTTGCAGGGTTACAGCCTCAAGGCGGTCAAGGAACTTGAGGATGGAGGGCTGAATGTTCGGCTGGACTTTGCACTGCGTCAGCCGCGTCAAGCCAATACAGAGGCCAAACCAGCATCGCCGCGCGTTGCTGGATCGGGCGTGAAACGGGACGCGATGTCGCTGCTGGGACTCTTGCATCTGCTTTGGACCGAAAGCGGTCTGATCAAGTGGTACCCGGCAATGGATGGAAAGCGTGGGGAATGGCTTGTCGCGCGTTTGATGGCCGAGCACGCGCAAAGGATCAGCACTGCACGAATGACGCTGAACGACGTGCTATTGGTGCCAGCCGCTGATGGCTCCAAGGAAAAGGAAAGGAACCTCCAGGTCGTGGCGGCTGCCCGGCAACACAAGCGCAACGTGGTGGCCATTGCGCCGCTGGCAAGATACAACCCGGATCGTGATGCGGTGCTTGAACGACTACCCCTGCGCAGCGCCGCCGGCATGCCCGCTATGTACCTGGCCGATATGGCGAGGACGGCGTTAACCGAGAGCTTCGCCGCCGAGTTGAATGCCTGGCAGGCGGGTGCTCAGATCTACGCCATTTTGCATGTGAGCGTACGGGCCGGAACCAAGCCCTATGCGGATGTGAACAAGGTGGCGCTGATGCGAGTGAGTGAACGCCTGATACCCTTGGACTCCGGTTATGAGGCAACGGTGGAAAAGTTGCTCTACGACAACCAACGCAGCTTCTACAAGCCACTTCGCTTTGATGCGGCGTTTGATGTGGTATTCCCGGATTTCTGGCTGCTGGACATGGCCGGCGACTATCCGATGGAGGTGTTCGGTATGAACACGCCGGAGTATCTGGCGCGAAAGGTGGTCAAAATTGCTCACTACAATGCCAACTACCCATCTGGTTGGTGGCAATGGGATGCCTGTGCGACTGCTACGATTCCGCCGCTTCCCGTGTCGGCTGATGAGTAGGAAAAATTCATCGGGAGGGTGTTGGTGACAGGCTCCCTGCAACGTGTCCAACCCCGCGGGTGCTTCATTGTTGCTGACAGGTACCTGTGTCACGTCCTAGTGCTTCGGGCGTTCGGCCCGGCTGGTTTCCTTGATCGCAAAGAACAGACAGCGCACAGCTTCACGATCCTGCTCTGACAATACACGGTAGTAACGTATCAGTCGCTCTTCCTCTCGGTTGAGCTGTCGGCGCCGCAGGGATGTACCGAGGGCGGTACGCAGTGTGGGAAAAAACGAAGTATGAGAAATACCCTCACTCATCTATGCATGCAGATGAATGGCCCTTAATCAGCAAGTGGAACCAACCAATGTCTTGGTAGTCTTCAGAGTGCCCCCTGGCAACGGACGGTTCTTGCATGGGGCGGTCCGCAACGTTGGAGTATTTTTTTCCATAGGAGGTTTCGCGTGCTCTGGAAGTCAAATCTTGTAGCGCTCGCCCTGTCTGCCGTTGCCTTTTCGGCGCAGGCCCAATCCGATCGTCAAGTGGTCGAGGACATGGTTACTCGCTCGGCCAATGTCTGCCCAGGCCACAGCACCGAGCGCACCACGCCCACGGTGAAGGCGGTGCCTGTCGGCGCGTTGCGGGTTATGCTCGACCGCGGCTTGGTGATGTGTCCCGACCGGCGCCTTGATGTCGACGCGCCGGCTGTGTTCTACGGTAGAGTTGGTGTATTCGAATGGAACCCCGAAGTGCCTGCAAGCTCGGAGGTGATCGCCAAGCAGATCGACGCCATGACCCGCAAGGACGAGTACCCATCGGACACCTTGGTTTGGGATGCCAAAGGTGAGGCACTTGAGCAGCGCACTGTGCCGGCTTTCGAACCCAAGCCAGGGGCTGCTGTGCTGTACCGGATACGGTAAGGCCTGTCGACGAGGCGCGTGTTCCCTGTTTCTGAAGGAAAAGAAAACCCTTGTATTTCAATGGGGAGGACGCCAGATGCGAGTCTCGTTTCCCGCTCCAGGATTCAGAAAAAAGCCACTCGGATGAGTGGCTTTTTTTGTGCCTGAGAAATACCTGCACTCATGTCGACAGGATGTCCGGCTCCCTCCATCAGGAGCAGCTCTTTGCAGGACAGATTGCGTAAGCTAATTCGCATGCCAGCCTAATTGCCGGGAAATCTGCTGCGTGGCTTCCACCAACCGCTTGACGTAGTCCTGCTTAAGCTCTTCGCGGAACCGAAAGCAGGGGAATGACACGCTCAGGCCTCCAATCACATGGCCAAAACGGTCACGGATCGGTGCCGCCAGGCAGCGCATATTGTCTTCAAACTCTTCATGGTCTTCGGCGTAACCCTGGGCGCGAACCACTTCCAGCTCTTGCAGATACGCCTCGATGCTGGTCAAGGTGTTGGCGGTACGGCGCTCGAAGCTTTCTTCCTGCAAATGAGCGATCAGCTCGGGCTGCTCCAGCCACGCCATCAATACCTTGCCGATACCGGTGCAGTACAGCGGCGCGCGTCGGCCGATGCGTGAGTACATGCGCAGGTTGTATTTGGAGTCGATCTTGTGCACGTAGACGATGCTGCCTTCGTCGAGAATACCCAGGTGCACAGTCTCGCCAGTCAATTCGTTGATACGCCGCATGCCCGGTTCCGCCTCACGGACGATGTCCAGGTGGGGCAGGGCTTGTGCGCCCAGTTCAAACAGCCGAACGCTGAGCCGATAACGATCCTCGGCATCCTGCATCACATAGCCTCGAGCCTTGAGTGACTGCAAAAAACGGTAAACCGTGCTTTTGGACATGTCGAGTTTCTGCGCGATTTCCGACAACCCACTTTCCTCGGGATTCCCTGCCAGCGTTTCAAGGATGGCCATGGTTCGGCCTACGGCGGAGACCAGTTCGTTGTTCTGGGTGGTGCTGTCGTTCATGAGGGCTCCGACGAGAACGGAAAGTCCAAGCATATACGCTGGCAAGTCAAAACGCTGTTTCATTTTTCTTGACGGTGTGGGAAATCAGATTAAACTCGACCACGAACATTAAAATGAACCGCCGTTTTAAAAAAATAAAGGCGCGCAGTAATGAACGTAATTCCAGGACGGTGCCCGCAATCCCTGTCACATCGCCGCCTGAGAGTAGCGTTGCTGGGCGAGTGCATGATCGAGATGCGCGGTGAGCCTGTATCAGGCTTCAGCCAGACCTTCGGCGGCGACACGTTCAATGCCGCGGTCTACCTGACCCGACTGAGCCCGGCCGCCCGAATTGCTGTGGGCTACGTCACTGCCCTAGGCGCCGATAGTTTCAGCGACGCCATGTGTCAGTCGTGGCGCGATGAAGGGAGCGTTGACACCACGGCTGCGGGCGACTCCTTCAGTGCGGCATACCCTGCGTGCCGTCTGCAAGGCGGTGACCCGCAACTGGTGGCGCGGTGGGGCCATCGGTTGGCGGCCCAAGTCGTCCAGCATCGCGCTGCGCTGATTCCCAAAGCCGCCATGCCGGGCATGAGCACGCCTTCCTTTTCTTCTGCCGCAGAGGCCTGTCTTTATGAAAATCACTGAAGCCCGCGTCATCGTTACCTGCCCTGGTCGCAACATGATCACCCTGAAAATCGTTACTGATTCCGGTATCTACGGCATCGGTGATGCGACCTTGAATGGCCGCGAACTGGCAGTGGTCGCCTACCTTGAAGAACACGTGCTGCCAGCACTGATCGGTCGCGACGCCCAGCGTATCGAAGACATCTGGCAGTACTTGTATCGCGGTGCCTACTGGCGCCGAGGCCCGGTGACCATGACCGCGATTGCCGCTGTGGACATCGCCCTGTGGGACATCAAGGCCAAGGCCGCGCAAATGCCGTTATACCAGTTGCTCGGTGGCAAAAGTCGCGAGCGGGTGATGGTCTACGGGCATGCCACGGGCAAGGACATCGAAGGTTGCCTGGACGAAGTCGCCCGGCATGTCGAGTTGGGTTACAAAGCGGTGCGCGTGCAGTGCGGCATTCCCGGCATCGCGACCACCTATGGCGTAGCCAAACGCAGCGGTGAGCGTTATGAACCGGCTGACAGTGACCTGCCCGCCGAACATGTGTGGGACACCGCCAAGTACCTGAACCATGCGCCCAAGCTGTTTGCCGCGGTGCGCGAGCGTTTCGGCGATGACTTGCACATCCTGCACGACGTACATCACCGCCTTACGCCGATTGAAGCGGGTCGCTTGGGCAAGGCGGTCGAGCCATTCAACCTGTTCTGGCTCGAAGACTGCACCCCGGCCGAGAATCAGGAAGCCTTCCGCCTGATCCGCCAGCACACCACTACGCCGCTGGCGGTCGGTGAGGTGTTCAACTCCATTCATGACTGCCGTGAGCTGATCCAGGAGCAGTTGATCGACTACATCCGCGCCACCCTGGTGCATGCCGGTGGCATCACGCACGTGCGCCGTATTGCCGATTTTGCCGCGCTTTATCAGGTGCGCACCGGCTTTCACGGCGCCACCGACCTGTCGCCGGTGTGTATGGGCGCAGCGCTGCATTTCGATACCTGGGTGCCCAACTTCGGTATCCAGGAACACATGCCCCACGACGAACGTATCGACGAAGTGTTTCCCCACGCCTATCGCTTTGAGGATGGCCACTTCACGCCAGGTGAAACGCCGGGGCATGGCGTCGACATCGACGAGAACCTGGCGGCGAAATACCCCTACAAGCGTGCCAGTCTGCCGGTCAACCGCCTGGAAGACGGCACGCTCTGGCATTGGTAAACGCTGTTTGGATTGATCAATAACGACAAGCACACAGGGCGCCACTCACCCTGGCTGGAGATACCCGATGAAAGCTTTTCAAGTAAGAGCACCTTTTGAATTCGGCCTTGCACAGGTCGAAATGCCGAAAGTGGCGCAAGGTGAAGTCAAGGTAGACGTCGCCTACGCCGGTATTTGCGGCTCGGACATGCACATCATCCATGGGCAAAATGCCTTTGTGCAATTCCCACGGGTGACCGGCCATGAGTTCTCAGGCCTGGTGCGCGAAGTGGGCGAGGGCGTTGAGAACCTCAAGGTCGGTGATCGCGTGTGCATCGATCCGGTCATCAGCTGCGGCACCTGCTACCCGTGCCGGATCAACCGGCCGAACGTCTGCACACGGCTGCAAGTGATTGGCGTGCACCGCGATGGCGGCTTCAGTGAGCAGGTCTGCGTGCCGGCCGCCAATGCCCACCGCTTGCCTGACTCGATGTCGCTGAGTCACGCGGCGCTGGTCGAACCTTATTCCATCGCCCTCAATGTGCTTGATCGCATGCAGCTCCACCCAGGCGACAGCTTGTTGATCTACGGCGCGGGTGTGATCGGCCTGACCCTGGTGCAGATGGCTCGAGCGCTGGGGCTGAGCGATATCACCGTGACGGATGTCATCGACACCCGCCTGGAAACGGCCAAGGCGCTCGGCGCCAGCCGGACCCTCAACGGCAAGGATGTGGACGTCGAGGCAACGATGCGCGAATTGACTCGTGGCGAAGGCGTGCCGCTGATCGTCGACGCTGCCTGCATTCCCGCACTGATGCCGCAGATGGTCCGGCTGGCCTCGCCGGCGGGCCGTATCGGCCTGTTGGGTTTCAACACCGTGCCGAGCGATTTGGTGCAGTTGGAAGTGATCAAAAAAGAACTGACGCTGGTGGGCTCGCGCCTGAACAACCGCAAGTTTCCAAAGGTGATCGAACTGATCGCCAGCGGCAAATTGAAGGTCCAGGACATGATCAGTCACCGCGTGAGCTTCGATGAAATGCCTGCGGCCATCGATTTGATCGAAAACCACCCCGAACAAACCCGCAAGGTCCTCGTGGAGCTGAGCGGCGTCAATCAATAGCAGTCTGCAGAGACTCGTGCCCTGCGGGGCACCCTCACCGAATAAACACAAGAAGCGGGAGGTTCCAATGTTTGGTCAAGGTCGCACATTAATCATCGTCATGCTGTTCCTGGCAGGCGTCATCAATTACCTGGATCGCTCGGCATTGTCCGTTGCCGCGCCTTTTATCCAGAAAGACTACGGTCTTTCAACGGGTGAAATGGGCATGATCTTCAGTAGTTTTTTCGTCGGTTATGCGGTGTTCAACTTTGTCGGCGGCTGGGCGGCCGACCGCTACGGCGCGAAAACCACGCTGCTGCTGGCGATGGTGCTGTGGTCACTGTTCAGCGGTCTTACGGTGCTGACGATTGGCTTTGCCTCGCTGGTATTCATCCGCATCCTGTTCGGGATGGGGGAGGGGCCACTGAGTGTCACGACGAGCAAGATGATCAACAACTGGTACGCCCCCAAGCGCAGGGCGCGGGCGATTGGCACGTCGATGTCCGGTACACCGTTGGGCGGGGCGATTTCCGGGCCGGTGGTGGGCTTCATTGCCGTTACCTACGGCTGGAAGATGTCGTTCATTATCATCATGGTGATCGGCCTGATCTGGGCGGCGGTATGGTACAAGTTCGTCAAGGAACGGCCTGAAGGCGAAGGCGCCGAGGATATTCAGCGGGCCGAAAGCCAAGGCGAGCTGGCGGCGCAGCCGGTGTTCCCGTTACGGTACTACCTCAAGCAGCCTACGGTGCTGTTCACGTCCCTGGCATTCTTTTCCTATAACTACACGCTGTTCTTCTTCCTGACCTGGTTCCCCAGCTACCTGACCATGGCCCACGGTCTCAACGTCAAAGACATGAGCATTGCCACCGTCATTCCCTGGGTCCTGGGTTTCCTCGGCCTGGCCCTCGGTGGTTTCATTTCCGACTTCGTGTTCAAAAGAACCGGGCGGATGATGTTCTCCCGCAAGGTCGTACTGGTGACGTGCCTGTTGTTCTGCGCCGCGTGTATCGCCTTTGCCGGGATCGTCAAAACCCTGTATCCGGCGGTCATCCTCGTCGCCTTGGCGGTGTTCTTCCTTTACCTAACCGGTGCCATCTACTGGGCGATCATCCAAGACACCGTGCCTGCCGCACGGGTGGGCGGCGTCAGTGGCTTCATGCATTTTCTGGCCAACACCTCGGGCATTATCGGGCCTACCTTGACTGGTTTTCTGGTGCAATTCACCGGTTCGTTCACCAGCGCATTTTTGCTGGCGGGAGTGTTGACCGTGATTGGCGCCGTGTGTGTGGCGCGCTATGTCAAACCCCTGTCGGCGGCGGATGCCGGTGGTAGTTCGCCGGTACACGGCGCGCAACCACGCTCGGTCCTGAGCCGGCCATAACCCGTCATGAAAGGAGCGTGTCGATGCCCATAGTCAACCGTGTGCCCTCCAGCGGCGCCATCCGTGAGATTGGAATTGTGCATCTTGGCCTGGGGGCGTTTCATCGCGCCCACCAGGCGGTCTACCTGCAACACCATCTCAATCGTCATGGTGAAAGTGATTGGGGATTGTGCAGCGCGAACCTGCGTTCGAATCGCACGTTGGTCGATCAATTGCGCGAGCAGGACGGCTGCTACCATGTAGCCGAGTATCGCGACCGCGAACAGGTGACGCTGCGTGAGATCGGTGTACTGCGCCAGGCCTTGTATGTGGGCGAGGGTGGTCATGAACTTGAGCAGCTGTTGCAGCGCATGGCTGCAGCGCAAACACGCATCGTCACGCTCACGATTACCGAGAAAGGTTACTGCCTGAATCCTGCCACCGGGCAGTTGCGCACTGAAGATCCAGCGATTGTCCACGACATCGCTCATCCACACGCGCCGCGCACAGCCCCCGGCATTCTCCTCGAAGCCTTGCGCCGCCGCCGCGCAGCCGGCATTCCTGCGTTCACTGTGTTGTGCTGCGACAACATGCCCGATAACGGCCAGCGCACCCGCCAGGCAGTGAGCGCGCTGGCGGCGGTGCAGGACGAAGGGTTGGCGCAATGGGTCAATGAGCATGTGGCGTTCCCTGGCAGCATGGTGGACCGAATCGTTCCCGCCATGAATGGCGAGTCCTTCACTCGGCTGGAACAGCAACTGGGCTGTCATGACCGTGCGGCCGTGGTCTGCGAGCGTTTCAGCCAGTGGGTGATCGAGGATCACTTTCCTCTCGGGCGTCCGGATTGGGAAGTGGAAGGGGTACAGATGGTGGAGGACGTCCGCCCGTTTGAAACGATGAAGCTGCGCATGCTCAACGGCAGTCATTCGTTGCTGGCCTATGTGGGGTTGCTGGTCGGCCACGACTCGGTGTTCGACGCTATCAACGATGCGGACCTGGCGCATTTCATCGAACGCTATATGGCCGAGGAAGCAGCGCCGACCCTGGCCATGCCGGCGGGCATTGATCTCGCGCTCTACGCCCAGGAGCTGAAGGCGCGGTTTGCCAATGACAGTCTGCAACATCGGCTGCGCCAGATCGCCATGGATGGCTCACAGAAACTGCCGCAACGCTGGTTGCTCGGTGCACGGCAGTTGCTCGACGAGGGGCGCGACCTGAGTTGTACCGCATTGGGCATCGCTGCCTGGATTCACTACTGCACGCAGCCGCAGGCCGACGGTTCGGCACAGGCGATCGATGACCCCTTGAGCGCAACCTTTGCCGGTCTTGCCGACCGGTTCGAAGGCGCGGCGTTGGTGGATGCCTTTCTCGGCCTGGACGAAGTGTTCCCGGCCGTATTGTCCGATCGCGCAGTCTTTCGCGAAGCAGTGCAACGCGCCTATGCCGCCCTGGCCCGCGATGGCATGGCGAGTCTTCTGCACAACCGTGCTGCCCCGAAATAACAGGACAGGAGTACCCCATGGAACACACATGGCGTTGGTTTGGCCCCAAAGATCCGATCTCTCTGGCGGACATCCGTCAAACCGGTGCGACTGGCATTGTCAGCGCATTGCACGACATCCCCAATGGCGAAGTCTGGCCGGTGGCGGCTATCGCGGCGCGCAAACGGATGATCGAAGCCGCAGGCTTGAGCTGGTCGGTGGTGGAAAGCATTCCGGTGCATGAAGACATCAAGCGCGGCTGCGGCGGACGTGACGAATACATCGCCAACTACCAGCAAAGCGTGCGCAATCTAGCGAGTTGCGGCATCGATATCGTGTGCTACAACTTTATGCCGGTGCTCGACTGGACCCGCACTGACCTGGCCTGGGAGCTGGCAGATGGCGGTTGGGCGCTGCGTTTCGATCAAACCGCGTTTGCTGCGTTCGACCTGTTCATCCTGCAGCGTCCGGATGCCCAGGCCGAATACAGCGCCGAGGATATCCAGCGGGCCAAAACCTACTTCGAGCAACTGACGCCAGCCCGCACCGAGACATTGGTCAATACCTTGATCGCCGGTTTGCCCGGTGCCGAGGAGCATTACAGCCTGGAAGACTTTCGGGCTTTACTACGCACCTACGCTGGCATCGACGCCGACAGGTTGCGTGAACACCTGGGGTATTTTCTGCGCGCGGTGATTCCGGTTGCGGAGGAAGTGGGCGTACGCATGGCGATCCATCCAGACGACCCACCCCGTGCGCTGCTTGGCCTGCCGCGTATTCTGTCCACCGCCGAAGATGCCCGGTGGTTGCTGGACGCCGTCCCCAGCCCGGCCAATGGCCTGACATTCTGTACCGGGTCTTATGGCGTGCGTGAAGACAACGACCTGGTGGCGATGGCCAAGCACTTCGCGCCGTTCATCTACTTCACTCACCTGCGCTCAACCCGCCGTGAGGCTGACCCGCGCAGCTTCCATGAAGCCCATCACCTGGACGGCGACGTCGACATGGTCGGGGTCATCGGTGCCCTGGTGGCGGAAGAGCGCAGACGTGAGCGCGAAGGCGGCCCGCGCTTGCCGCTGCGTCCGGACCATGGGCATCAACTGCTCGACGATCAGCACCGTAAAAGTAACCCCGGCTATTCGCTGATCGGACGCCTCAAGGGCCTGGCGGAAATCCGTGGCGTGGAATTGGCTATGCGTCAACAGTCGGACTGATGGCCTGACTGCCACGCCCGTAGCATGCGTGCGACTGCGCGTGCTACGGCATTTTTTAACGCCTGGTTTTTGCCTCGCAGGCGCTTAAAAAATCCAAACTGGTCTGTCCAATCATTAAAAAACAAAATTGGTCTTGCCAATAATTTTTCTCAAGCGTAGATTGCGGGGAGTGCATTTTCTTAATGGGTCTCTAGACCTTTAATAAAAATAAATGAGAACGCCACCTTGAATGTCTTGCCATCTCTATCTCGTGAGCCTGCATTTCAACCGCCCCCGGCTCCTCCTTGCTTGCAATTGAAAAACATCGTCAAGCGTTTTCCCGGTGTACTCGCATTGAACGGTGTGTCGCTTAGCCTCAATGAAGGAGAGGTGCATGCGATATGCGGCGAAAATGGAGCCGGCAAATCGACCTTGATGAAAGTCATCAGTGGGCAACTGGCTCCCGACGAAGGGACAATTGCCTATCTGGGTGAAGAGCGAATGTTTCAATCGGTGGGGGATGCCGAGCGGGTTGGCATTGCAATCATCCACCAGGAACTCAATCTGGTACCGCATCTGTCTGTCGCTGAAAACGTGTACTTGGCAAGAGAGCCTGTGAAGTTCGGACTCATCGACCGGCGAAAACTGCTCTCGGACACACGCGAGTGCCTTCAACGCCTAGGGGTCGATATTGACCCCACCATGTTGGTTAAAAAACTTTCCGTCGCTCAGCAACAGATGGTCGAAATCGCCAAGGCCTTATCGCTGAATGCAAAAGTGCTGATCCTTGACGAACCCACCTCGTCACTGACCGAAACGGAGACGACTCAGCTTTTTCGAATTATCAAGGAGTTGAAGACCCAGGGCGTCGGCATGCTGTACATCTCGCATCGCTTGGACGAAATGCAACACATTGTTGATCGGGTCACCGTCATGCGGGACGGTTGTTATGTTTCTACCTCGCTCTTCATCGACACCACCATCGATACGATCGTTGCTGAAATGGTCGGTCGGTCGCTGAAGGAAAAGTTTCCGCCGCGAACCGGCGTGCCTACTGAAGAGGTGTTGCTCAGAGTCCGGAATTTCAGCCGAAAAGGCGCATTTCAGTCGATTGATTTTGAGCTTCGCAAAGGCGAGATCCTGGGATTTGCAGGGCTGATGGGCGCAGGCAGGACTGAGATCGCACGTGCCATTTTTGGCGCGGATCCTATCGATACCGGCAGCCTGGAGCTTTTCGGCAACCCCATTGCGATCAACAAGCCACAGGACGCCATTCGGCACGGCATCGCTTACCTGTCGGAAGACCGCAAGAGTGACGGACTGGCCTTGAAAATGTCGCTTGCGAGCAACATTACCCTGGCAAACATGGAGGCGGTCTGTAACGCTTTTGGATTCATTCGATTCAAGGATGAAAACAAGGCCGCACGCAGCTACATCGATAGTCTCGGCATTCGCACCCCTTCGCCTGAACAGATTACCCGCTATCTTTCGGGTGGAAACCAGCAAAAAGTTGTTATCGCCAAATGGCTGTTTCGAAACTCCAAAATTCTGTTTTTTGACGAGCCTACCAGGGGCGTAGACGTCGGTGCCAAGTATGCCATCTATGAACTGATTGATAAGTTGGCGTCGCAAGGTATCGGGATTGTGTTGATCAGTTCCGAACTTCCCGAACTCTTGGGTATGAGTGATCGAATTCTGGTCTTCCATGAGGGGCATGCAACCGGCGAACTTGATGCTCGCACTACATCACAAGAAGAAATCATGCGTTACGCGTCGGGGTATTCCAAATGAGCGACCTGAGTATCGATAAGCCTGCCGCACCCGTTACCGCAAACCCGATCAATACCGATCGACGCAAAGAGCTTTTACAAAAGTTCGGCGCCTTGGCCAGCCTCTTTGCCCTGATCCTCGTATTCGCAAGTACCAGCGAGGCTTTCTTATCGATGGGCAACGGTATGAGCGTGGCGCTGCAAGTCACCTCTATTGCCTTCCTCGGGCTTGGTGCGACCGCGGTCATTATCACCGGCGGTATCGATCTTTCGGTGGGCTCGGTCCTGGCGTTGGCAGGGGTAGCCAACGCACTGGCCATCAAAGCCGGTGCCTCAATTCCCGTCGGCATCCTGGTCGGCCTGCTGGTGGGGGGGATATGCGGCGCCATTAACGGTGTTTTCATCACTCGACTGAAGCTTCCACCCTTCATTGCCACGTTGGGAATGATGCTGGTTGCCAGAGGCCTCGCCCTGCGGCTGACGGATGCTCAACCTGTCTCGGGCCTGGGCAAGGGGTTCGGCACCCTGGGCAACGGTACTCTTTTTCGCATAGAGAACATCGGTGCCAATGGTTTCCCGGATGTCATCTTTCCCGGTATCCCGTACCCGGTGGTGATCATGATCGCCCTGGCAATCGGGCTTTGGATGATCTTGAGCCGTACACGCCTGGGGCGTCACATTTACGCCGTCGGATCCAATGCGGAAGCGGCAAGATTGTCCGGGGTGAATGTTAACCGAGTGACGCTGTTCACTTATGTACTGTCCGGTGTGCTTGCAGGGTTGACCGGCTGTGTATTGATGTCCCGGTTGGTAACCGCACAGCCCAATGAAGGTGTCATGTATGAACTCGACGCTATTGCCAGCGCGGTCATTGGCGGTACTTCCTTATCGGGCGGTATCGGTAGTGTATCCGGCACCATAATTGGTGCGTTCACCATAGGCATTTTGCGCAATGGTTTGAATATGTTGGGTGTTTCCAGTTTTACCCAACAAATCATCATCGGGCTCGTCATCTTGCTGACCGTGTGTATTGACCAGCTCAGAAACCGGAAAAGATAAGCCATAGATCGACAACAATAAGGAATCTCGATGAACAAGCTAAACTTGATTGCGATTGTTATGACTGCCTTACTCGCATCCGCCCCCACGTTCGCAAGTAATAATGAAATTGCAGTGATCGTCAAAAGTGCAAATTCCAACTATTGGCAGAATGTTCAAAAAGGTGCGCAAGCGGCCGCAAAGGAACTGCCGAACATGACGGTAACTTTTCAGGGGCCTGCATCCGAATCGGCGGTAGCGGATGAAGTGAACATGGTGGTCAATGCGGTCAACCGCAAGGTTTCCGGGATTGTTCTGGCCGCTGCCGACCCGGATGCCCTGGTGCCTGCCATAAAACTGGCCTGGGAAGCGCATATTCCGGTGGTACTTATCGACTCGGCGGTTTCCCCGGACGCAGCTGCTTATTATCAGTCGTTCCTCTCAACGGATAACGCCAGGGCCGGCGAGCTCTGCGCGCAACGCATGATCGAAAAAGTCGGAAAGACCGGCAAGATCGCCGTGATGTCCTACGTGCCCGGCGCGGGATCTGAAATTGGTCGAGTAGGCGGGTTCATCAACTACATAAAGCAGCACTCGAACCTGACTATCGTGGGCCCATTCTATTCTCAGGCCCAGATGGCCAACGCGCTCAATCAAACCACCGATGTGCTGGCGGCGAATCCCGATCTTAAAGGCATTTATGGTGCCAACGAGCCGACGGCCGTAGGCATGGCCCGCGCTATCGCACAAGCCGGAAAAGCCGGAAAACTGGTCGCCATCGGATTTGACGGCAACGAAGACCTTCAGAACTTTGTGAAGGATGGCACCCTCGATTCAATCATCGTTCAAAGCTCGTACAAGATGGGGCTAGATTCGGTGACCGCCGTCGCCAAGGTCATCGCCGGGACTGCAGTGCCCAAGAATATCGATACCGGCGTCCTCCTGATCGATAAATCGAACATCGACAGTTCCGAGGCTCGGAACGTCCTGTATTGATTGGAAGGGAGTGAGCAAACTTGAAAATCTCCGAAAAACGATGGCTTTCCAAACGCTCGCTGGAAATAGGGGTGTTCGGCTTGGGATGCTCACAAGTGGGTGGCCTCTACCGGGAAGTCTCTGCGGACCAGGCGACACAAACGCTGCAAGCCGCCTGGGATCGGGGAATCCGTTATTACGATACGGCGCCCTTTTATGGGTACAGCCGTTCCGAACGCCGGGTGGGCACTGAATTGGCCGAGCGCTCGCGGGCCGATTTTATCCTTAGTACAAAAGTCGGTCGGCTGCTGCGCGCCGATGATTCCGTACGCAATGGGGACGACGGATGGGCCAATCCGCTGCCTTTCCGGCCCGTGTACGACTATGGGTACGACGCGATCATGCGCGCTTATGAAGACAGCCTTCAACGTCTGGGGGTCTGCAGCATCGATATCCTGTACGTGCATGATATCGGGCGGCTTACCCACGGCGAACGGCACTCTATTCATTGGGATCATTTGACCAGAGGAGGCGGATTTCGAGCGCTTGAAAGTCTGCGAGAGAGCGGAGCGATTGCCGCCATTGGCTTGGGTGTCAACGAATGGGAAGTTGTGCAGGACAGCATGAACGAATGCCAGTTGGACTGCACATTGCTGGCGGGGCGTTACACGCTGCTTGATCAGCAAAGTCTCGGACTACTGATGAACAAATGCCTGGAGCAGGGCAATTCAATTGTAGTCGGGGGGGTATTCAACTCAGGCATTCTTGCCGGCGGCGCACACTTTGATTATGGCGAAGCGCCCCCTGCGGTGATTGCAAAAGTCCAGGCGCTGAAAACGGCCTGTGAAGAATTTGAGGTGCCTCTGCCCGCGGCAGCCTTGCAGTTTCCGATGGCGCATCCCGCGGTGGTGTCTTGTGTCGTTGGTACACGCACGCCACAGCAACTCGACCGGAGTATCGCGTGGTTCGAGCAGGACATACCGGAAGCTTTCTGGAAGGCACTTCAAGATCGGGCGTTGATTGACGCTGATGCGCCATTGCCCAAAGGTGCCCCATGACGCTTTGCATCGATGCCCATCAACACTACTGGCGTCTCGGCAGCGGCCATGGGGATTGGCCTTCGGCTGACCTGGCGCCTATTTTCAAGGACTTCACACCTGAGGACTTGAATGAACACCTGCGCGAATGTGGTATCGATGGAACCGTCGCCGTTCAATCGAACCCCCACTTGGGCGATACCGGTTTCCTGCTGGAGTTGGCCGACCGACACGCAAGCATCCTGGGCGTAGTGGGGTGGGTCGACCTGACCTCAACCACGGCAGTGCAGGAGATAACACGCTTGGCTCAGCATCCAAAATTCAAGGGGGTGCGCGCCATGTTGCAAGCTCTGCCGGCTCACAACTGGATCGAGGAGAGCCAGATCCAAGGTGCTCTGGATGCGCTTGTGGAGCACGATCTGAGTCTCGATGTGCTGGTTTTGCCTAAGCATCTTAGCGGGGTGGTGGCCTTGGCCTCGCGTAATCGCGCATTGAGGATCGTGATCGATCACGCGGGAAAGCCGGATATCGCCAGTCGGCAGACCGAGCCCTGGCGCCATCACCTCCAGCGGCTGGCAGCCCTGCCAAACGTGTATTGCAAGCTGTCCGGTCTGCTCACGGAGGCCGCGCAAGGCGACGGTGCCCAGGCATTGCAACCTTACATGGACAGCGTCCTTGCGTTATTTGGCCCACAGCGGGTGATGTGGGGCAGCGATTGGCCTGTGATCAATCTCGCTTCGGATTACTTCGCGTGGTGGACGATGACTCGCCAGTACCTGGAGGAGCATGAGAGCCGATCTATCCGCGAAAGTACCCAATTGATCATGGGCATCAACGCCTGTCTTTTTTATCGGATTGATTGCGGCCGACCCGCGCTCATCCAGTCCTGAGTCTGCCCTTGCATCGACAACCAACCACTCAAAGTGGATCGGGGAATAATCATGTTGACAGTTATTTGTGAAAAGCCGCGTTCGCTGGTTGCTCTGGAGCGTAAAACTCCGACCCGTGGCGATGGCGAAACATTGATTCGAATCAGGCGTGTGGGAGTCTGCGGTACCGACTTGCATATCTTCACGGGAAATCAGCCTTATCTTGAATACCCCAGAGTGATGGGGCATGAATTTTCAGGCGTCGTTGAGGAGAGTGACGCCGCGAGTGGCTTGGCGGCAGGCGACGTGGTGTATGTAATGCCGTATATCTCCTGTGGAACTTGTATTGCATGCAGGCAGGGCAAAACCAACTGTTGCACACGCATCCAGGTGCTCGGTGTGCATCGCGATGGCGCGTTCACCGAGTACCTCAGCCTGCCCACTCAATTCGTACACAAGGCTGAGGGGATCACCCTCGATCAAGCCGCCATGATCGAATTTCTGTCTATTGGCGCACATGCCGTAAGGCGCTCCGACATTCAGTCCGGTCAACGCGCGCTGGTAGTCGGCACAGGGCCGATAGGCATGGCTGCGGCGATTTTCGCGAAGCTCAGGGGCGCGGTGGTCAGCGTTCTGGACACCCGTGATGACCGTCTCGAATTTTGCCGTGAACACCTCAAGGTCGATGCCACGGTGACGGTCGGCGACAGCGATAAGGAACAACTTTCGGCGCTTACCGACGGCGAATTCTTTGATGTTGTATTCGATGCCACCGGGAATGCCAAAGCGATGGAACGGGGCTTTGAGTTCATCGCCCATGGAGGCAAATACGTGATGATCTCCGTTGTGAAGGACACCATCACGTTTGCCGATCCAGAGTTTCACAAACGCGAAGCGACGTTGCTCGGCAGCCGCAATGCAACCGTCGAGGACTTTCATTATGTGCAGCAGTGTCTGCGTGAAGGCCTGATACCGGATGCCGCGCTCAATACCCACCGGATGAAACTGGTCGACGTCGTGAGCCAGTTCTCTACGTTGCTGGACCCCTCGCAAGGCGTCGTCAAGGCAATCATCGAGTGCTAGGAGCTTGGCAATGATCGCGTCAGATGTAGCTCCAATTCTGCAGTTCGGTACCAGCCGCTTTCTTCAGGCCCATGTCGATCTCTTCGTGTCCGATGCGCTGGCGCGCGGTCAAGCGTTGGGCAAGATTACTGTCGTACAGACCACGGGCAATCCGGACAGTGCGCAGCGAGTGGCTGCGCTGGCATCGGGAAGCGCTTATCCCGTAAAAGTCCAGGGCATCCGGGATGGCCGGGAGGTCGACGAAGTTCATTGGTCCTCGTCAGTGCAACGGGCTGTCCATGCGGAGGCTGAATGGGCGTTATTGCGCCAGGTATTTATAGACGACATCCAGGTGGTCATTTCCAATACCGGCGACAGTGGTTATCGGCTGGACCCTCTCGACAACGCAAGTTTGCTGGCACACCACGCGCCGACGCCAAGGAGCTTTCCCGCAAAGCTGCTCGTGCTGTTGCAGGGTCGTTGGTCAAAAAGACCGACGGCTGCGATTTCCCTGTTTCCCTGTGAATTAGTGGTGCGTAACGGCGATGTGCTACGGGACTTGATCGTCGCATTGGCGGCGGAGTGGCAACTGGATCAGGCGTTTATTCGCTACCTGTCCCAAACGTGCCTTTGGGCCAACTCACTGGTTGACCGCATCGTCTCCGAGCCGATCCAACCCATCGGTGCGGTAGCTGAACCCTATGCGTTGTGGGCGATCGAGCGTCAGGCGGGGTTGACGTTGCCCTGTTCGCACCCTGCGGTGGTGTTAACCGACGACCTTGAACAGTTTGAGCAGCTCAAGTTGTTTCTGCTCAATCTGGGGCATAGCTACCTCGCCGAACGCTGGCTTGAGGAGGGGCGGGCCCAGGACGAAACAGTGCACCAGGCCATGAGTGATCCTGTGTTGCGGGCCGACCTGGAAAGGGTTTGGGCGCAGGAAGTGCTACCGGTTTTCGATGCGCTGGGCAAAAGCGAGATCGCTCAAGCTTACCTCGCCACCGTCAGGGATCGCCTGCTCAATCCATTTCTGCAGCACCGTATTGCCGACATCGCCCAGAACCATGAAGAGAAAAAGCGTCGACGGATCTTGCCGTTGATAAAGCTGGCGGCACAGGTTTGTCCCGAACGGGTTCAACCACGTTTAAATGAAGCGCTCTCGAGCGGCCACTCAGTGAGGCTTGCCTAATGAGGATCCAGGAAATGGCAGTACTTAGCCCGTTAATTCTTCTGGCACCTGGCGACGATGTCGCGATTGCTCGGACAGCTCTGGACAAGGGGACAGAGGTGAGTGTCGACGGCGTCACCGTCGTTGCGCAAGACCTCATCCCTTCAGGCCACAAGATAGCGCTTAGAGCGCTCAGAACCGGTAGCCTCGTGCACAAGTACGGTCAGGTCATAGGGCAGGCAACGAGCGACCTGCACCCTGGCGATCATGTTCATGTTCATAATCTGGACATGCCTTCAGACGCTTCGTCACAGGCGCTGAAAAGCGTATATCGGCCTACGTCCCTGGTTGAAAAACCAATCACCTTCGAAGGCTTTCTGAGAGACGACGGGCGGGTCGGTACGCGCAACTTTATCGGCGTTATTTCCAGCGTCAACTGCTCCGCCACCGTCTGCAAGCAAATTGCCGAAGCCTTCAAGGGCGATGCCCTCAACCCATGGCCGCAGGTTGATGGCGTCGTTGCAATTACCCACGGCAGCGGATGCGGCATGGGGGCAAAAGGGGAGGGAATGGACATCCTCAAGCGCACGCTGCTGGGCTACTCCAACCACGTTAATTTTGCAGGTATTTTGTTGATCGGGCTCGGCTGTGAAGTCAATCAGCTCGTCCCCCTGATGGATGACTTGAGTCCACGTCCAAGTGGCCTCATGTCGAGCCTGATTATCCAGGAGGCTGGCGGAACGCGAGAAACGGTAAAGGAGGGCATCGCGCTCATCGAGCACATGCTTCCTGTCGTCAACGCCGCACGGCGTACCTCTCAGCCGCTCAGTCATCTGATAGTCGGCCTTCAGTGCGGAGGCTCCGACGGTTACTCGGGTATCAGTGCCAATCCGGCGTTAGGTGAGGCGGTCGACCTGCTGGTACGTCAAGGAGGCACGGCGATACTGTCCGAAACTCCGGAAATCTATGGCGCCGAACATCTGCTTACCGCACGCGCCGCCACGTCGGATATCGCTGATCGATTGATGCAGCGTGTGCGCTGGTGGGAACAGTACGTATTGCACAACGGTGGAGATATGAACAACAACCCGTCACCGGGTAACAAGACCGGAGGGATTACCACCATTCTTGAAAAATCACTGGGTGCCGTGGCAAAAGCTGGAACGACGGGGCTGATGGACGTCTGCCAATATGCAGAAAAGGTAAAGACCAGAGGCTTGGTATTCATGGATACGCCCGGCTACGATCCGGTCTCGGCGACCGGCCAGGTGGCGGGAGGCGCCAACCTTATCTGCTTTACAACGGGACGGGGTTCGACCTACGGGTGTAAGCCAACGCCTTCCTTGAAAATCGCGACCAATACCGAACTGTTCCATCGTATGGAGTTGGACATGGACTTCAACGCTGGCGAGATTGTCACTGGCCATGAATCGGTGGCTCATGCGGGGCGCAGGCTGTTCGAGTTGATGATCGCAACGGCGTCGGGTTGCAAAACCTGCAGCGAGAAAAACGGCATGGGCGACAATGAGTTCCTGCCCTGGCAAATCGGGGCGGTGATGTGACATGAACGTAATAGCACCCGTGATGAGTGTCGTGACCTGCGGAGAGGCAATGGGACTCTTCGCTTCGCAGAAGGCCAGCCCCCTTAAGGACGCGGATCGTTATGTCAGGGTAGCTGCCGGCGCGGAACTGAATGTCGCGACCGGGCTTTCCCGCCTGGGACACCGTGTGGGCTTCGTCAGCCGATTGGGTGACGACTGCCTGGGGCATTGGCTTCGAGAAGTGATGTCCAGGGAGAATATCGATCACCGATTTGTGATTCAGGACCCGTTGCATTCAACGGGGCTGATGTTCAAATCACGTCGATCCGACGGAGGCGATCCGGACATTGAGTATCATCGCAAAGGCTCCGCCGCGAGCCACCTTGGCATCGACGATTACCCCGCAAGTTATTGCACGGCTGCTCGACACTTGCATATAACAGGCATCAGCCCCGCGCTGAGTCCAAGTGCCTGCGCACTCATATTTCACATGGCCAGGGACATGCGAGCGGCCGGGCGAACAGTATCGTTTGATCCCAATCTGCGCGCAGCACTCTGGCCGAGCGCCACAGTGATGAGAGAGTGCCTCAACGAACTGTCAGGTCTTGCCGATTGGGTATTTCCCGGGCTGGCGGAAGCGCAGCTTCTTACCGGCTTGGATACGGTGGATGACATCGTGAGTTTTTATATCGACAAGGGCTGTTCACGGGTGGCGGTCAAGCTTGGCGCGGCAGGGGCCTACTATGGAACGCCGACCGAGCGGGGGCTTTGCCCAGGCTACGTGGTCAGCGATGTGGTTGACACGGTCGGAGCAGGTGATGGATTTGCGTGTGGTGTTATCAGCGCATTGATTGAAGGCTTACCCATCGCGCAGGCAGTCGACAGAGGAAACCTGATTGGCGCTCGGGTGTTGGGTTTTCCCGGCGATAGTGACGGGCTGCCAACACGTGAAGAAATGTCGGCTTTTTTCCAGAGTGCTAAACAAACTGACACGCATCAGAGCTCGCCACGATGAGATATTGCCAAGTACTCGACCTCAAGGATGACCCCGTTCTGATCGCCGAATATGAGATGTACCACCAGGCGGTATGGCCTGAGGTACTGGATCATTTGCGCCTGGCGGGTGTGAAAGACATGACCATTTGGCGTTATCAGAATCGACTGATCATGCTGTTGGAAGCCGGCGATGACTTTTCCTTTGAGCGCCTGCAGACAATGGAAGCCAGCAACCCGAAAGTGCAGGAGTGGGAGCAACTGATGTGGCGATTTCAGTGCGCAATACCAGGCTCCGCAGGCGGAAAATGGAAGCTGTCCAAGGAGATTTTCAGGTTAAGCGCCACCTTGCGCACCGGCGACGCTATCCAATAGCTGCGCGCAGAGATGCCCGCCTGTAAGCGGCTGCCTGCAGAGAACTGGACGTCCCTATGGTAATCTTTTCGCGATAATCACGGACTTTCTTCAATGCCTCAAGAAAAGATACCTGCAGAACGTAAGGTCTACCAAATCATCGCTGATCGTCTCAGGGAGCGCATACGTCAGGGGGAATTCAAGGCGGGCTCCCGTCTTCCGGCAGAGCGCGATCTTGTGCAAATACTTGGGGTATCCCGACCCTCATTGCGTGAAGCACTCATTGCTCTGGAAATAGACGGCAGTATCGAAATAAAAATGGGCTCCGGGATTTATGTTTGCCAGAAGCTGCTCGACGCAAAAAGTAAAACCTCCACGTTTGGGGAGAGTCCATCGGCACTGATGCAGGCTCGCGCTATTATTGAAGGCGAGTCCATTGTTATGGCTTGCATGAATGGCACCAAAGCCGATTATCGCTATTTGAAGGCGTGTATCGACGGTATGCGAGAGGGCGTTGCAACAGGCACGCAGGCCGTTGATGAAGACCGGAAATTTCACTATCGGCTCGCCAAAATGAGTGGCAACACTGCGCTGCTTAAAATCATTTGCGCATTATTCGATGAAAGGCACAGCCCGATGTCTGCTCACATCAGGGAACACGCAGAAAGCCGTGGTACCTGGGCGGCCGCAGTGATTGAGCATGAAGCCATTCTTGATGCCGTCCAGGCCAAGGATCTAGTGGGGGCACAAACCGCGATGCGCTACCACCTCAAGCAGTCGGAGAGTCGCTGGCTCGAAGGTATGGAAAGCAATTCTTTCTTGCAGAACACCTGAAAGAGAGCCCAGGAGCCGACCGCTTATCCATCATCTCAGCGATCTGCCACTATCTACTGCACCCATTGCACACAATCAAACACAAAACCAGGGCTCAGAAAGCCTTTGCCCGTTTTGCCCGACGCAACGCCGATCTCCAGCGTGTTAACCCCCGCCTGCAGCGCGGTGGCCGGGATATTGATCTCGAACAGGGTGTTGTTACCGCGATAAGTGCCTCGGGTGATACCACGGCTGTCGGGCTGGTTCGAGGCCGATGGCACGGGCGCCTGCCAGTGTTGATTGACGCTCACCGCTGGGCGCCCGCCGGCTTGAGCCAGCGTAATAAACAGACGCAACCGATACGCCCTCACTTCGTTGGCGGCCAATGCGAATTGGATGCGCGTGGGGCTGTTGACGTCGCGCCACTGCGCGGCGGGAAATGCGTCGGCCGTGCGGGTGCCAACGCGGTAGGTGACCGGGGCCCATGGCGCCATGCGTGAATCGCTGGGGTGTGCGGCTGGCAGCAGGTGGGCGTTGAGAAACCCTGCCGGCGTGCCATCGGGCATGCCGATTTGCCATTTCACCTGGCCGGCCAGCGGTTGCGCCTGCAAGCGCGTCTGCGTGGTGCTGCCGGCACTCACGGTGGCTGTGGTCTGCGCCACTTCCAGCTCACGCTGATACAGCGTGACGCGGTATTGTCCCGGTCGAACCCCGGTCACTACGAACCGCCCGTTGTCGTCGGCGCGCGCCCAGTATTCGGCGTTGGCATTGCTCAAACCCACCACTGCCGGCAGCGCACTGGCCACGCCGGCAACCTGGCCGGCCAGCGTGCCGCGCCCGGCACTGTCCAGGAAGCCGGTCAGGCCCAGGTCATTGTTGACAAAACCCAGGTCGGTCAACGTGGCGTCGGGCGCGTCACCGTCGGTAAACAACAGCCCGTAAACCCCGTGCAAGCCGCCGCGATAGGGCTCGGTCTGGGTGTGGTTGGAGTACATGTAGTTGTAAAGCTCATGGGTGTTCGGCGTTTTCTGGGTGGCAATATCGTTGAAAAATGCACCGCCCGAGCTGAGTTCGCGATTGCCCATCAACATATACACGGCGACGCCCGGGCCTTTAACACCGTGCAACGGGTCGTCGATCATGGGGCGTGCCGAATAGAACTTGGAACTGGTGCGTCCGTCCGGCAGCAGAAACACGTCCTTGCCTTCGATCGCCGTGCCGACATTGGAGTCGGTGCCACGGTCGGCCTTGGGCAGCTTGCTGACGTTGAGCCGCGCAACAAAGCGCAGTTCGCCAACGGGCAGCAAGGTGGGGGCATAGGTCGCCATGTAAATGGCTGCGCGACCTTTTTTCGCCAGATAGTAGTGGGTCAGATCACCCGCCCGTGCACGTATGACAATCACGTCCCCCAGCGTGCGTGCGTCGACTTGGGCGCTGCCCAGGCCGGATGCAATCTGCGAGGCTTTGGGTTCGGTGGTCTGCAGTTCATTGTCGCGATAACGCAGGGAGACCAGATCGCCATTGCGTGTGTCCACGCTGAATAGCAGGTGTGCATCGGTGTCAACGACGATTCGGGAACCGGTGTGCGTGAAGCCGAAGCCGGTGGCGTGTGCATGGGCCGAAAGCGCGCAAAACATCATCAGCAAAAGGCGTCGCATCAGTGGTCTCCATGATCGCTGTGGCCCGCACCGGCGTCGCGCGGAACTTCGACTCGCGCCATTTCGGCAGGCTGCGGTGCAATAAGGTATTGACGGTACTGCTTGAACGCCTCCACTGCGGGAGTGTCCTGAGGACGATAGTCGTCGCCACTCAGGTGCTGCTGGTTGGCAACACAGGGCCTGCCAAGCGCGGCCTGGCAGGTGTCGTTGGCCGACTGCGCGAGAGGGGCGAAGAGGGCATACGCCGTGCCCGGTTGCCGGGTATCGTTGAACAGCGGGTGCGTCACATCTTCGAAGTCATTGCCTTCCACCAACAGATGGGAGCTGGCGGTACGGGACATGATCGCGCCCTGGTATGTCAGATGGGCAAACACGTTATTGACCAGTTGCGCGCTAACCTCGGCATTGCCCATTCCGCCGGAATGGGGCGCGCGCCCCGAAGTGTCATGCACGTAGTTTCTAAGCAGTGTCAGGGTGTCGTGATGGCCCAGGAACAACCAGACCCAGTAATGATGGCCATCGCAGGTCGCCGAGTAGGGCGTGCGACCATCGAACTCGTTGTTGGATATCGTCACATGGGTCGCGCTGCCCCAACCGGTCACGATCATCTGCCGGCCGATACGGGCAAAGGTGTCATGGTCGATCCACACGCCGTCGGCATCGTCCAGGGTGAGAGCATCGCCGCCCCAGACCACGCGCGGGTTGATGTCCGACAGCGTCAGGTTGCGCACGATGACATTGTGCGCGCCACTTCCGATGAACAACCCCATGCCCTGAATACCGGCATGGGCACCCACGCCCTCCAGGGTTTTGTTCGAGCCGATCTTCAGGCGCTGCAACCCTGCCTTGTCATAGGTCACCGTGGTCGGCGGTTTCGACTGGCAGAAATGGTTGGCACCGTCGATTGCCCATTGCCCGTCGGCGTGGGGGCAGGCGTTGGCCATGCACCCGGTTTCTGTCGCTTGGGCGCTGCCGTCGGATACCACCGAACCGCGAAAGTCAAAAACACGGTCTAAGGCAATAACGCGCGGTGTCTCATCGGTGCAATTGCCGCGCGTGTCGAAGCTCGCGCACAGGGCTTTTTTCAGTTCGGCCAGCGTGGCGGGATGCACCGTCGGCGCTTCGCCACCCCCGGTCACGGCCTTGGCAAAACCGTCGGCGTGGCTGGCCGCCAGAGACGGCTGCGGTACCAGCAAAGCGGTAGATAGCACGGCCGCTGACAGGCATCGCGCAAAGGGAATCTTGAGCGTCAATGGCATTTTTCCGAGTGCTTCAATACAGGCGGCCAAGCCTCGTCGGACAGGCCCGCCATGATCTGAATACACGCCAGCATTTATCAATCGGTTTAGGCCCGATAGCCATTGTCTTCAGCTGAGGTTCAGGCGGGCGCCAACCGGTCCAGATGACTGACAATCATCGACGCCATCCCGATCATCAGATGGTTTTCTTACAGGATCACATACTGGTTGCGTCCCAATGACTTGGCTTTATACAGCGCCTGGTCTGCTGTTTCGATCAAGCTCTGCAGGGTTTCTGGTTGGGAGCCATCAGTTGCGGCAATGCCGATGCTGACACTCACGCGCCCCAATGGGCTGGATTCGTGGGTAATGTTCGCTTGCTGCAAACGATCAAGGATATGTTGCGCCACGACCTGTGCGCCGGCGCGGTCAGTATTGGGCATGATAACCCCCAGCTCTTCGCCACCATAGCGCGCCGCCAGGTCCGATGGCCGTCGTATGCATTCTTCCAAGAGTTTGGAGACGCCCTGCAGGCACGCATCGCCGGCAACATGCCCATAGAAGTCATTGAACAGCTTGAAATAATCGACATCAATCATGAGCAGCGCCAAGGAGGATCTCTCGCGCTGTGCTCGGCGTGTCTCCATGGCCAGTCTTTCATCAAAGCAGCGTCGATTCGCCAACCCCGTCAGGGCGTCCTTCATGGCCAGCTGTTCAAGTTGCTCATTGGAGGAAAGTAGCTGCTCCTGAGTGCTCCTCAACACGAGCTCGAGTGCGGTACGGCGGCGCATGTCCAGGATCAGGTACCAGCCAATCATGCAGGTGAGGCCGAGCAGCCCTGATACCACCGCCACCGACATCAGTGTTTCCAGGCGCCACGCGGCCAGCGCTTCGTGTCTGCCAATTGCCACAGTAGTGATCAGCGGAATTTGATCACTCTTATGAAACGCGTAGCGCCGTTCCACGCCGTCTATGCTGGAGGTAAATGTCGCGGTCCCGTCAGAATGGTCCACCAGGTATTTGGTATAGATGGGCGATCGGGACAGGTCGATGCCAATGTCCCGCTCGCGAAATGGGTAGCGCACCAGCAGCGTGCCATCGGTATGGGACAAGCCGATGGTGCCTTCCTGGCCAACGTCGATTTTCCCGAAAAGCCCCAGGAAATTCTCCACCCCCAAGGTTATGACCACTACGCCAGCGAATTTTCCGTCAGCGTCGTTGAAACGCCGGCTGACGGTAACAATCCACTCCTGGGTGGAGTGGCTTCGCACTGGCGGGCCGATGAACGGCGCGTTGGAGGGGTTATCGCGATGATGCATGAAATAGGCGCGATCACTGCTGCTGGGGTTGATCGGGATCGGCCGATTGGAGGTCAACAGCCAGTGCCCCTGCGCGTCGCAGATGGTGACGCCACTGAGTTGCGGCATCAGGGGGCGCTGCTGAGCGATCAATACGCTCAGCCGCTGGATCTGCGCGGGGCCGCTTCCTTCGTTTTCCAAGCGCTCCACCAGCCCGAGCAGGAGTATCGAGCTTTGACGAACAATCCCTTCGGAATAGGTGGCAAGCGCCTGCGTGAGGTTCATGCCATGGACGTCCACTGCCTCCAACGTTCGGTCACGAGAGGCCAGCACTTTCCACACCGTCAGCGCTCCCAGCGAGCAGCCGACCACAAACAGCATAAGCACAACGAGCCGGCTATCACGCTTCACGTCACCACCCTATAAAGAAGCTTGCTTCTGAACCCCATGATTGCCTACCCCATAGCGTTCCGCCAGCCCCAGGAGGAGGCGTGTCGCTGTTTCATATTCTGAAACGGTGGATTGCAGTTTATGTCAGTTCCGCCGCCGGGAAGACGGTGTGAAGATCACTGCCAGCGCTGTGTGTGATCCGGTGCGATCAAGCACCTGACGACGACGCCAGTATGACGACGCTGCAGGCGAGGAGAAAGTGAATGAACGATAGTTCGAAAGCGCAAGCCTCGCCGTGGCATGAAGGCGAACTGACCTTGCAGCGTGCCGTTGGCGCCGTCGAAATGATGGCTGGCGTGGGGCAACGGCAAATGGCGCGAACCTGGATGCCGGACCAGCACCGTGAGTTCTATCGGCAATTGCCCTTCGTGGTGCTGGGCAGCGTCGACAACCACGGTGATGTCTGGGCAACCCTGCGCACCGGGGCGCCGGGCTTCATGTACTCGCCGACTCCCGAAACGCTCCGGATCACCCTCGATCCACAGCCCCACGACCCGGCCGATGAAGGCCTGGCCGAAGGCCGGGCGCTTGGCATGCTGGGCATTGAACTGCACACGCGGCGCCGCAACCGCATGAATGGCAGCGTGCGCGCCCAACTCGAACGCGGTATTGAGATATCGGTCAGCCAGGCTTACGGGAATTGCCCGCGCTACATCAACCTTCGCCAATACACGTTTGCCGAAGAGCAAACGCCCACGGCCGTGGCGCTGACGGCAACCGACCCACAGGTTCGGCGCCTGGTCACTGCGGCGGATTCGTTTTATGTCGCCACTTATGTCGTGCGCGACACCGAGATGCAGGTCGACGCTTCCCACCGGGGTGGCAAACCCGGCTTCGTGCGCATGGCCGCAGACGGTACGCTGACGATCCCCGACTTTTCCGGCAACCTGTTTTTCAACACCCTGGGCAATATCCTTCTGAACCCGCGCGCGGGGCTGGTGTTCGTCGACTTTCACACCGGCGACCTGCTGCAAATGACCGGCCAGGCCGAGGTGTTACTGGACGATCCTGAAATTGCCGCCTTCCAGGGCGCCGAACGGTTGTGGCGCTTTGTGCCGCAACGTATTGTTTTTCGCCCGGCCGCCATCCCCCTGCGCTGGGCGGAGCAGGCCGAGGGTGATTCGCCCAGTTCGTCGATGACCGGCAGTTGGGAGCAAGCGGCTCAACGCCTGCGCGCCGAAGCCCTGCGCACACAATGGCGCGCGCTGCGCGTCGCGCGAATCGTCGACGAGAGCCCGCACATCCGCTCGTTCTATCTGGAGGCCGACGACGGCGCCGGGGTGCCCCGTTACGAGCCCGGTCAACACCTGCCGGTGCGCGTTGCGGTAATGGGGCAGGCAGCGCCGTTGATTCGTACCTACAGCGTATCCAGCGCACCGTCCGATGGGTTCCTGCGCATCAGCGTCAAGCGCGACGGCGTGGTGTCTTCGCACCTGCATGAGCGGCTGCAGGTCGGTGACTGGATCGACGCGCGTTCGCCCCAGGGCGGTTTTACCGTACAGCCCGCCGAAAGGCGTCCCTTGGTGCTGATGGGGGCGGGGGTGGGCATCACACCGTTGTTGTCGATGCTCCGCGCGGTAGTTTACGAGGGTAAACGTATCAATCGCATGCGCCCGACCTGGTTGATACAGAGTGCTCGCACCGTGGACGATCTTGCATTCGGCCAAGAGTTTGATGAGTTGGTGACGCGTGGCGGCGACAAGGTCCGACACGTGCGTGTCGTCAGCCAACCGCCCGCCGAGGGCACACAAGGAGGGCATGACGTGGCGGGCAGGATTGATCTCGCACTGCTCAAATCATTGCTGCCCCTCGATGACTACGACTACTACCTGTGCGGCCCCGGAACCTTTACCCAAGCGCTGTATGACGGCCTGCGAAAGCTGCGCATCCCCGACGAACGCATTCATGCGGAAACCTTCGGCCCTTCCACACTCGTGCGGGATGTCGAGGTCAGCGCGGCGACGCCGCCACTTACCCAGGTGGCAAGCACCCCGGTGAAGGTGTTGTTTGCCACCTCGGGCAAGGAGGCGCGCTGGGAGCCAGGTGCCGGCACGCTGCTGGAACTGGCCGAGGCACGTGGCCTGAGCCCGGAGTTCAGTTGCCGAGGCGGTACCTGTGGCACCTGCAAGACCCGTCTCAACAGCGGCCAGGTGCATTACCTGAACACCCCGGCGCTGCCTCTGGCGCAGGGTGAGGTATTGATTTGCTGTGCAGTGCCCGCCGAGGGCAGCGAACCTGTGACGGTGGAGGTTTGAGCGCTCGACGCGTCCGTGTGGGCCCCGCGCGTTGTTTCAAATAATGAAATGCTGGATTGCCAACGCTGGTTATTCCGCTGCCTGGTTTAAACCCGGACGATAGCTTCATCGACGCGATAGTCGCTTCGAACACCGATAACTACATGGAGTCCGTCATGTCTCAGAACGCAATCAAACTGTACCGTCACCCATTGTCCGGCCACGCGCATCGTGTGGAACTGATGCTGTCTCTGCTCGGCCTGCCGATTGAGCGGGTAGACGTGGACTTGATGAAAGGGGCGCACAAAACGCCTGAGTTCCTCGCGCTCAATCGCTTTGGCCAGGTGCCGGTCATTGATGACAACGGGACAGTCCTGGCGGACTCCAATGCCATTTTGACTTACCTGGCCGTCAAGTACGCAAACGGCCAATGGCTGCCGAGCGATGCGGTTGCACAAGCCAAGGTGCAGCGCTGGTTGTCGGTCGCTGCCGGCCAGATCAGTGCGGGGCCCGCTACGGCCCGACTGATCACGGTATTCGGCGCCAAGCACGACGCCGAGGACACTATCAAGCGCTCGCACGCCTTGCTTGAGGTCATGGAAGACGAACTGGGCGCAAGTCGCTTTCTGGCCGGTGACACACCCACCATTGCCGACGTGGCGGCCTACACCTATGTCGCCCATGCACCGGAAGGAAATGTCGACCTGACGCCATACGCCAATGTTCGGGCATGGTTGAGCAGCATCGAGGCATTGCCAAACTTTGTCGGCATGCAGCGCACCGCGATCGGTCTAGCGAAGGGTTGATCCGGCCCTGAGAGCTTGTCGGCGAACGTGTTCCGGCAAGCTCGTTTCCCGCGACCTCCATCCTCCCTCCACATTCGCTCAACTGAAACTCCACAGCGCCTTCGTAGAATGCCTCCTCAAGCGACCTTATGTGGCCGGCAACGCCGTCGCGTTTCACATTGCCCGGCGCCGAGGCGGCGCGCTCAGGAGTCAATATGCTTCCAGCCCTTTACGTAGCCAAGACAGGTCTGTCCGCACAGGACACCAACCTGACGACGATTTCCAATAACCTGGCCAACGTCTCGACAACCGGTTTCAAGCGTGACCGAGCCGAATTTCAAGACCTGCTGTACCAGACCCAGCGCCAGCCCGGTGCCCAGTCCACGCAAAACACGGAGCTGCCTTCCGGGCTGCAAACGGGCACCGGCGTGCGCATCGTCGGCACGCAAAAAAACTTTACCGCGGGCAGCCTGCAGACCACCGGTCAACCTTTGGATGTGGCGATCAACGGTCGAGGTTTTTTCCAGATCCTGCAACCGGACGGGACCACCTCCTATACCCGCGACGGCACGTTCCACCTGGACGCCAATGGCCGAGTCGTGAATGCGAGCGGCTTTGCGCTTGAGCCGGCCGTTGTGGTGCCCGCCAACGCCCAGACCTTCACCGTTGGCCGGGATGGCACGGTTTCCATCAGTGTGGCCGGGAGCCCGGCGATCCAGGTCATCGGTAACCTGCAAACAGCCGACTTCATCAACCCGGCGGGTTTGCAGGCGGTCGGCGGCAACCTGTTTCTCGAAACGGCCGCCAGCGGAGCCCCGCAGGTCGGCACGCCTGGCCTCAACGGTTTCGGGACCACATTGCAAAACAGCCTGGAGACCTCCAACGTCAGCACGGTGGAAGAAATGGTCAATATGATCACCACCCAACGTGCTTACGAAATGAACTCAAAAGTCGTCAAAACGGCCGATGAGATGCTTGGCACTCTGTCGCAGAAGCTTTGATTGCGGCGTGCTGCACTGGCGGCGCTCAAGTCCGGGTTAAGCCGTCACCGCATCGATTGAAGGCACTGTGGTGCCCGCAAGCCCCAGTACGCTGAGTTTTTCGCGCACCTGAATCAGTTTTTCCTGGCTGGCATGGATGAAGGCCGAACGCTCATTAACGGTTGCGACGATCTTTTCAAACTCTTTGAGCTGTGGCGCAAAGAAATCAAGCAGTTTTTCGTCATCGCCAATCAGATCATAGATGTCCTTGAATGAGCTCTTGATGACCGTGGTGATGGACTCTTTGGCGGCCTTCAGTTCCTGTTCGAGTTCGTGAGCTTTGTAGGCGCTTAGAAGGTCCGAGGTCAGAGTGAAGGCTGCACCGGCAGGGCCGGCCCATTTGGAAATAGCACCTGCGATTTTAGTGGCTTGCCACGGTTTGAACTTGATAACCACACCAGTCACCGAGCCTAGCGCATCTCGTGCGGCAAACACTGCACCCTTGATGATGTCCGGGCTCAGATTGGCGATACCTTTCGCTGCGCCGCCCATGGACTTGAGTGCGCCCTCGCTCATGGCGTTCAGGAAGCTTTCGCTTGAATTGAGCTGACGGCCGATGTCCTGAGAGATGCGGCTGGTGACCTTGGATGATTGGTCGAAGGAGCGGTCGATGGCGCCCTTGATTCTCAGGTTGAGTTTGTAGCCGACGCCTTCTTCGGTGTAACCGATCTCGTCTTCGAGAAAGTCGCGGATATTCTCCAGAGACAAAGGGCGGAGCTTGCCAAGCAATTCGTTCTCGACATTTCGCAGCTCTTCGAACAGCTCCCCTGCAAGACGTTTGACATCGCGGCGGCCCTTGGAAATGTCCTGGTTGATCCGCACAGACTCCTCGGCGTTCTGTTGCGCGAAGGCATTGAGCCTGCCCAGTTGCTCTTCGGCCCGGGTCACATGCTGACCGACGATATCGCGCACCACATCCATGCCTGTCTTGGCCATCAGTACCGTGGGCACGTTGTCCTGCAGGATGCGAGTGGTCATGGCCTTCAAGTCGTTGATCCGCGAGCGACTTTCGTAATGCTCGGGCTTGCCGAACCAGAATTCCAGGCCTCGGCCACCGGGGTTAGAGGCCAGGCAGACGATATTCAGGCGCGCCAGTTCTTCTGAAGTCAGGTTGGCTGCACGCTGCAGCTTGGTTTTCAGGTTGTTCTTTTTGATGATGGCCTGATCATCGAACAACACCTGTTCGGTCAAGTCGGTCACTTCATCCATTTTGTTAATGACGAAGACCGTCGAAGACAGCTTGTTCAAGTCGCGCAATACCCACTTGGCGATAGCGCTGTGACTGTCCTTGAGCGGATTGGTGGCATCCACGACGTACAGGATCAGATGCGCTTCAGAGATGTAGCGTTTGGTCAGGTCTTCATAAACCACCTGTTCGCCATCGACGGTCTTTTCCTTGTCACCGAAGAGGCCTGGGGTATCGACGATCTCACATTTGCCCGGCAGCCCTTCTGGCGTGTAGATCGCCAGGCGATCGGAGGACTCGTCCATGTCGATCTTCATGTCGGCCATGACTTTGCCCAGCCATGCCGCGATTACGCTGGTCTTGCCATCGGAGAAGGCGCCCAACAGCGCAATCCGCAGGACATCCGATTCGATCGCCTTGACAGCTGAGTCGATCTTTTCCATTTCGACATTAACGTCGGCGCCTAACTCGCCCAGCTCTTTCAGGATGGCCCGAAGCTGATCCAGGCCTTTGATCGCTGCCTGTTTATCAACATTAAATTGAGTGAATTGTTCCATGGGGCATTTTCTCCAGTTGATCTTTAGTGCGCTGCATCGACGCCATCTGCTGCTTGATAATGTGCAGTGGGCGAATCAGGGAGGCATGGATGTCGTTGACTTGTCCGAGGACCTTTTCTTCGATTTGGCTGCGAACCGGCGCGAGCAAATCCTTGAGCTCGCCCTGCAAGGCGCCGACGGCCTTGGTACGCGCCTCGGCGATCTTTTCCTGGACTTGAGCCTGGGCTTTGCGAATGCGTTTTTCCTTGCTGAGAAGGAAGTTCATGAGGTTGATCAGAAAACCCACCGCAGCACCGATAGCAGCGCCAATCAGGTTGCCGACCACAGGGAACGCGGTACCGATTCCAGCCCCTGCAAGGGCATAGGAACCGACGTTGAATAGCATCCAGCCATAATCTTTGAGATCCAGGCCGAGACCCAACTCCGGTGTCTTGTAGCTGGCATTGAGGTCTTCGCCTGCGTAAGCGATTGCCTGCTCGAATTCAACCCGAGAAACGTCCTCCAGCAAGCGCTGCATGGCCTGGACAAGGTCGCCCTGTAATTCCGCGAGATATTTTTCAAACTGTGCCTGTAAATCTTCTTTCAGTTGTTGCTGACGGTCGCGGAAGGCCCGTTGAATCTTGGTGGAGATAAAATCGTTGTCACCGAAATGCTCCTCGACGATCTTATCGGCCGAGGCGCTCAAGTCGATGAATAGTCCATTCCAGAGGTTCTTTCGGCCATCCTGTAATAGGCGTTCGAACCTGGTCAGCCCATCCCTGATAGCTGCGCGACATTTTTCAAATTCCGGCTCTGTTCTGGCCACGAACACCTTGTGACTAGTGTGGAGCTCTTGCAGGATGGCGAGGTTCTCCACCAGCAACTCATGCACTTTGGTCTTGTTGCTTTCGATCATGTCTTCTTTGAATGTGCCCAGTTTTCCGTGAAGTACCTGGGCAATTGACTTGATCTGGCTGAACTCATACATGGCTTTCGACGAGGCGAAATATTTGCGGTAATTGCGCTGGTGAATGACCAGGTTTCGATCCCGAGATGGGTGGATGGTCGTGCGTTCGGTTCCTGGTGCCATCGCCAGAGATGAGAAAGCGAGCAACCCCTGTACGCAGTGTCCGGGCTGCATGGCTTTAGTGCCCAGCACGGACTCAAGCACTTCGACGGTCTGCTGCAATGCCTTTGTCGAATCGCCATCGCTTTCGAGAGTGGCGGGGACGCCATCAAACTCGTATTGATCGGCATTGCCGCGCACGTTCATCAGTGGGCACACTTCGGTACCGAGGCGCAAATAAGAGCGGATCTTCTGCGCAGTGGCTTTTTCAGGCTTCTTGTTGGTGCCGTTCACGTAGAACACCAGATGCGCCTTGGCCACTGCTTCGCGGACCATGTGAGAATATTTGCTTTCGTCACCCTCAATGCCGGGCACATCGATCAACTGAAAACGTTTGCCCTTGTAGTTGAGGGTGTAGCACGTATTGCCTTTAGTAAAATCCTCTTCGCCCGTGCCGATGATTCTTCCATCTATCCGCGAGGCCAGCGCCTTTTTCCGGTCAAGTGCCAGGGCCGCTGAAAACACGCCGGCCAATCGATGGTTGAGCACCTCATCCATGGCTGCCGAGTGGGTCTTGAGCTGAACAAAGGGGCTTGCCGTAACTACCTCTTCAGACACGCTGTTCGCTTCATCGAACAGTTCGTCGAGTTCGAAGTTGCTCATCTCAGGCTCCTGCCATTTTCAAGAGCAGGGCCGATGCGGCTGCCCCCATCACCAGTCCGCCGCAGGCAAAGGCAATCAATTTTTTCATGATTTGGGCGTTGGATTGAGCCTGGGCCAGGCGCAGGCGTTGCGCGGCTTCCTCCTGTTCAACTGTCAGCCGTTGCGCAGCCACTTCTTGCTCGGCCTTTAATCGGGCATTGGCCTCTTGCTCTGCCAGTGCCGTTCGGGCCTGAGCTTCGGCTTCAGCGATGCTGTTTCTGGCTATGGCTTCTTTCTGCAAAATCTCGGAAAGACGGCGCACTCCCTGGCGGATTTCAGTGATTTGCGCCGCATATTCCTCGTAAATTGCATTCAGGCCTTCGCGCAATTGATCGATATGTTCGGCCAGCGCTTTCTCGTACTTCACCAGGTCGTGAGCATTGTGTTCCAGTAACGTTTGGCGAGACTCTTCTTTGAATAGAATGCGCAACGATTCGATGATCGTGCTCTTGCCCGCGTTGGTTTCGCCGAAAAACGCCATGGTAAACATGTCCCACTCGGCATGCGTCTTCAACTGATCGAGTTCGCCATCGAAGCGAACCTGAATGGCGCGAAGCGTCTCGGTCATATTGCCAACTTCGCGCTTGCCATCTTTGTGCTCGACATTCAGCTCAAGAATATCTGCCATGGCGCTGGCGATATTGGCAGAAACATCGGAGTACAGGCGGTTAAGGTCTTGAGGCGCGTTCATTACGGTTCCTTGTGTGCTGGCAACGAGGGGTCATGACTCTGGTCATGGAGGTAAGGGAAATGCCGGGTGTGATGCGTGCCCACGACACGTTGTGCCGTATTCGGTGTTCCGATGATGTGGAAAACGCAGGGAGCGGCCGCCGCCTGTTCAGCGAAACGGTAATGACACGGTCCGATGGGGACGGAGGAGGCTGGTCCGGAGCTTGGCTCAAGGAGAACCGTGGAAATGGGGATTGCCTGAGGCATTCAACAACATCCTTGTTGGTGTGGAACTGCGTGTTTGCGCAGCGATTGTCCATCGCTCTGCATCGGCATCGGCGACAAAAGCTTTAGCGGGGCAGGGGCGTGATTGACGATTTTTCTGCGCTATTCACCCCTGAACAGGCGCAAACCGTTAAAGCGGAAATTGAGATCTTGCGCAGGATGGGGAGCTACAGTTAGTGTCCGTCGTTAGTTTTTTCCGGTATCAGGCAAGGACGTCAGCATGCCGCATTGGGCAGTTCGAACCCTCTCATCGGTATGGGCAAGGCTGGGTGAGTTGGGAACGCTTCAAACACCGTCGCGACGTTCTGAATTCGGTGTCGAGGGTGTGACGTTTGATCGGGTCAAGGTCGCTGTGGGTGAGACAACACTGATGATCCCGAAAACCGCTTTTGAAGCAGCACTGGACTATCTGCACGTCAATGACCACTACGTAGGTAATCCGTGTGTAATCAAGTCTGATAATGACCATGAAAAGGCCGGCCCGCTTTGCAAAATCTCGCGAAAACGCCCTGCCGGAACCTACGGCCCGCGAAACATCACGTATGTGCTTCCGATTCTTGAGCAAATGGGGGTTGTTGGAATCAGCCCGACATTGCCCACGGCTGCGTGGTTAACTTCGCAGCCTATGGCGATACCGACGATTTGCGTACCGGGCCAACGGGTTGATGAAGAGAGGCCGGCTGGAAGTCTCAGTCCGGCTCAACAGGCTTTTGCTGACTATCTGGTAACACTGTGGTCAGGTGGTCCGGGTTCTTTCGAGCATCGTTACGCGATCACCCGGAGCCGGGCGTGGAGGCCATGGAAGGAATACTCCCGGTCGCAAAGCCAGAGTTGGTGGTGTTTGTCGCTGGCCCAGGCAGCCGAGCATTATTCCTGGCCGGAACGCAAAGCACCTGACGACTTTGCCAGCATTGCGACGCGACTGCGCGCGGCACTGGATGCGAATGTTTGCGCTGATGCGCGAACGGCCTGCCTGGAAATATTCAAATGGGGCGGTGTTGCCAATACACCTCAGAATGCTTCTTGGCAGTGGGTGCAGGTGCATGCTGTCAACGGGACGTTGTGCCGCGCGATCCTTCGTGCGGTCGAACTGCTTCGTCCCACAAGCGCTGAATCACTCGCGGCTTTCGATGGCATCAACCTGCTGATGAACGCCGCAATGACCAAGATCTACGCTGCCGCCGCCCCGGATGGCATCATCATTTACGATGGCCGGGTGGGGGCTGCGCTGGGGTTATTGGCGCGTAAATGGCTCGAGGGGAGCGGGCAAAGCGTAGTCCCGCCAGATCTTGCGTTTCGCTGGGGGCCTAATCGGAAACCGTCCAATAACAAGATCGAAACACGTGGCCCTTCGCAGGAAGGTTTCAAGTTCGATTGCCTTTACAAAAAAAGCAGCGCCAAACAGCCATCTCAAGCAGAGGTTTGGGCGAGACTTGTGCGGATCACCGGTCGCATCCTGCACGAGGTGATCCAAACGCTTGATGCACAGGGGCAAGGCGTAACGCTGCTGAGTCTGGAGCGGGCATTGTTCATGGTGGGTTTTGACGTGCGTTATTCTATGGCAACCCCAGGGTCTCAATTAGACAAAGGTCCCTCCCTGACCACCCGAAACGATCAGTGTCTCCTGACGACACGGAGTTATTGAGGGGGCCCCATCCTGACTCGACGATCATCTGGCATCGCCGTATTGTGGCTGTATCCACGGTGATTGCATAATGGCATCATTCACGCCAATCCAGTCCCTTGCATTCCCTATTTCGAGCTATCCATGAAAAAAACGCTTTCGTTGGCCACACGCATAGGGCTGAGCTTCGCAGCGGTCTTGGGGTTACTGGTGGTGATTACCGCGATCGGCATTCAGCGCGTGGCGTTTATCGATTCCACCTTGGGCGATGTCAGCGAAAACGCGGCGAATGTGCAGCGCTATGCGATCAACTTCCGGGGCAGTGTGCATAACCGCGCCATTGCGATCCGCGATGCGGTGCTGGTGGAAAACACGGCGGATCTGCAAAAGCACCTGGCGCAGGTGACCAGCCTGGAAAAGGCCTACTCCGATTCGGCGGCCCCAATGGATCAACTGTTCAAGGACGCGCACGTCACCGCCGATGAAGTTCGGCTACTGAACGCAATCAAGGACATGGAACGACAAGCGCTGAAATCTACCCAGCAGGTCATCTCCCTGCGCCTGGGCGGCGATATTGCGGGCGCTCGGGCGCTGCTGATGCGGCAAACATCGGCGGACTACAGTGAGTGGCTAAACCGCGTAAACGCGCTGATTGATTACGAAGAGACGTCCATCAAGGCGAAGCTGGGCGAGGTGCAGGCCACTGCCAGCCAGTTCAGTACGCTGATGCTGGTGGCGACCGCCATTGCCCTGCTGCTGAGCATAACGTTGTCGGTGGTGATTATTCGCTTCGTTAAATCCACGCTGGGCTCGGAGCCCACCGAAGTTGCAACGGCCATCGAACGGTTAGCGGCGGGTGAGTTGAATCAGGCGATTGCTACCGACTATCCGCGCAGTGTGATGGGCGTGTTGAAAGACGCCCTCAGCCATCTGGCCGAGACCATGGTGCAAGTGAGGGGCGCGGCCCAGGAGGTCAACCACTCGTCCACTCAGCTGTCTTCCACCTCATTGGCCAACAATGACCAAATCAGCCTGCAAACCCGAGAAGCCGAGCAGGTGGCGACTGCGATCACGCAAATGGTCGCCACTATCAATGAGGTCTCCCGATACGCCGCGCAGGCGGCCGATGCCTCCCGACTTGCCGATATCGAGGTGGAAAATGGCAATCAATTGGTTGCAGGCACTACCGTTGCCATCGAACAACTGGCCGTCAGGCTGGAGCAAACCACGGGCACGGTGAGTCAGGTATCCCAGCACAGTGAACAGATCGAGTCAGTGATTGAGGTGATCAACTCCATCGCGGCGCAAACCAACTTGCTGGCATTGAACGCCGCCATCGAGGCCGCCCGGGCCGGAGAGCATGGGCGCGGGTTTGCCGTGGTCGCCGATGAAGTGCGCTCGCTGGCCAACCGTACCCAGCAGTCGACCGAGGAAATTCGGCAGATGATCAGCACGCTGCAAACGGGCACCAATACCGCCTTGCAAACAATGCGCGACAGTTGCGAACTGGCGGACCAGACCGTGGTGCAAACCCGCAGTGCGCAAACGGCACTGGCCAGGATCAGCGAGCAGGTGGGCGCCATCAGCAATATGAACGCGCAGATCGCCAGCGCCTGCGCGCAGCAGAACACCGTGGCCGAAGAGGTGGCGCAAAACATCAACCGTATTCACGGGTCGACGGTGCAGTCGGCCAATGGTTCGCGCCGGGTGGCCGACGCCAGTCATGAGCTCGCGCAATTGGCCGACCGCCTCACTGCTAAGGTTGCGTTCTTCAGCGCGGCCTGAGGCTGAGCAGCGCCCCGGCATATTGCGCCACGACCGCCTCGATCGACTGCGGGGTGGATAAGCTGATATTCAAAATAGGGTCCTGGTAATTGTGGATGCCGAGCGGGGTGGAAATCGCCACCACTTCGGCCTGCCAGGACGCTGCGCAATACCCTGAACGTCGCACGCTCTCGCAGGCGTCGGCAATCTCGGTCTCCAGCACCTTCCAGCGGGCATCGCAACGCCTGGCCTTGAAGTGCTCCATCAACACTTGCCGCTCCCGCACGCTAATCGTCGCCAGGTAAGCGCGCCCCAGGGACGTGAACTCCATGGGCACGCGCTGGCCGGTTTGTACGGTGCGCGGCGTGTTCTTGCGACTCAGGCGGATCGATTCCAGGTAAATCATCTCATCGCGGTCGGCGGCGGCCAGCCCGACATTCACCCTCAGCGCGTGGGCCGCTTCACGCATCAGCGGCGCGGCGAACTGCACCAGTGAGCTGCTGTTGTACATGGCATTGGCAAAGCACAGGGTGGCCGGGGCGAGGCGATAGGCACTGCGCTGGCCGTCGTACACCAGCATGCCGCTGTGGATCAGTGTCTGAGTCAGGCGACTGGTGGTGGACTTGGACAAACCGGTGCGCTCGCTGATATCGCCATTGCCCAGGTACTCGGTGCCCGCGCGGAAGGCCCGCAGAATCTCCAGGCCGCGTTCAAGCGAACGGTTTATCGGTGCCTTGCCGGCGCCTGGTGTATCAAACCGGTCGTCCTCGCTCATCCAGTGCGGCGGCTTCAGCCGCGCGGCCAAAGAGCTTTTCGTCGCCCAGCCGGCGCTGAGTCGGCAGCTCGCCAAGCTTGAAGAGCCGCTGCAAGTGGCGCTGTTCATTCGTCATGGCATGGGCTATTCGATTCTGGCGCATGCCGCCGTCCAGGAAGACCTTGCCAAGGGGCTTTTGGTGGGGCATGCCATTGAACGGCCGGGGATTCGTTCCACGGTCTCCCTGACCACGCTCAAGGATCGCAGAAACAGCCGCCTGGCATTGAGCTGGGAAAAGATCCTGCTGGAGACCCTGGAAGAGCTGGTGACAGTGGGGGCGTGGAAGGACGCGACGTTGTGGCTGGGGCGGGATTGACCCGGCGAAAAATCCGGACGAACCGCATGAAGGCGGGCTTAACCGCCCAGCGCGGATAAGCCCAGGCTACCCCTACGTCACTTCATGTCTCTGGCCTGTACCCAAAGAACGGCGTCTTGCGACAGGGGTTTGCCTTTATGTGTTTTCGTCGTACCAATGTCGAGCGCGGCGATACCCCACCAGCCAGCCCGTGGCAGGCCGAGGGTGACGATGCCGAGGTCATCTGTATAAGTGCTCGTCACGTTGAACGAAGGTTGGGGCGCCTTTACATAGGGTTCAGGGCCGAACGCATTATTGTTGAGGTCGACGGCGTTGTTCAGGTATTCGATTTCTACCTTGGCGAACGGCACCGGCTTACCGTCGGCCAGTACCCGCGCACGGAACACACCGCCGGTCCAGTTTGCATAAGGTTTGCTCAGCGGCTGGATTTCCACCGGCAGTCCCTGGGGTTCTGACCAGTCACCGGGAACGCCACCGACGTTGACGATCAGTTTGGTGAATTGCTGGATGTACAGGCCTTCCTCAGCTTCCAGGTAGGGCTCGGGTTCGAGTACGAAAATATGGTCACCCATCGCGCGCATCAACTCCCGTGGAATGGATGCGCGATAGGCGGTCGCGCGGTTTTCGCGGCTCTGCCATTGCACCGGGCGCAAGTATTTGAGCAGGTCGGTTTTCTCCCCGCCGTGGGCGCCGATGTGGGTGAAGGCGAGGGGCTTGCCCATGGCCATGGTCGGGCTCCCGGTGAAGGGGTGCGTGAACACGGCCGCGAACTCCAGGGGTTGTGCACGCTGCAAGGCGGTGTCGTCGACGTAGAGCACCTGGAAGTGCGCCTGTGCCACACCGGCCAGGCACAGCGCGGTCGCGGTGACAAAGGCCTGGGAAAGTCGGTTGATCATCATGGTCGGTCTCACCTTGCAATATCGGCAGATTGAATCGTGGTTTCATGGCCCTCTCCGCCGAGGAATATCACGGAGTAGGTGCCCGCCGGGGCTTGAAACGAATAGGTGCTGTCCTGGCCGACGCTGCCTTCAAGCAACACCTTGTTGCTCATGTCGCGGACCTGAATTTTTCGCCCGGCGGCCGAGCTGCCATCGGTGAAACCGGCTTCGCATTTCACCTCGTCAGCGTGCTCGATGTAGCAATCGAAGACGGGGCCATGGGCGAAGGCGGCCTGACCGAATAAAAGAGCGCCGGCCATCAGTGGCCAGTGCGCTGAGCCTAGAGGTTTCATAACGGGTGAGTCTCCTTGGTCGAAGTCATCATTGAGCCGGCACCTGCGCAGCGCCGCTGGCTTTTGCCGCGAGGTGGTCAGGCGCGGGGAAGGCCGCCAGCAGTGCATCCAGATTTGAGCGCAACAGGGCCTCGTAGCTGATCGCCGAGTCGGCGAGTATTCCCGGGTTGCCCGTGTCCAGGATCAGCAGGCGCGCGCCGGCATTGCTGATGGCCTTGGCGATTTTTTCGTTCGGCGCCCACTTGTGGACCACCACGCGAATGTCACGCTCGCGCAGGTATTGGGTGAGTGCGGCGCGGTCGGCGTCGCTCCAGTCGATGTCCTGGCGCACGAACCAGCCGTCGACGAAGACGCCGAATTCGCCGAACAGGTAGATGAACTCGTTGGCCAGCGACAGCACGCGCACATCTGGCAGCGCCACCATCCGGGCGCCGTACTCGGCCTTCAGTTGGCGCAAGCGGCTTTCAAGGGTGGCGAGGTTGCGCTCTATGCGAGGCGCATCGGCGGGCGACAGGCGTGCCAGGTCGGCGGCGATCAGCGCTGACATGCGCATACCGTTCACCGGCCCCAGCCAGGCGTAGGGCGATGGGCCGCCATCGACGTGACCCGACATCGCCCAGGGTACGTCGTTCGACGGCACGCGCACCACGGCCACACCGGGCTTGATAGCCTCCCATGAGCGCGAGGCGTCGATCTCGATGATCCGCAGGTTGTGGCGACGTGCGGTCGCATAGAGCGGGTCCGCTCGCCAGAGATTGCCCAGGGTCACCACGGCGTCGGCCTGCTGGAACAGCGCCGGGTCAAGACGCGACAGCGCGTTGGCCAGGCTCTCCATGGGCACTGGCATATCTGGCGGCAGGCGCACGGCATCGATCTGTGTGCCTTCGGTGAGTGCCGAGGTGAGTGCGTAGACCGCCGGCAGTGCAACCAGCACTCGCGGGTGGTCGGTGTCGGCAGAGGCCGGGAGCGGTGCCCCCAGCAGCCATGCCAGCACTGTCAGTGACAGACAAAACCCTTTCATACGCTGGCCCCTCTGAAGCGCGGTGAGGTGGCGCGGATGAGGGTAGTGGTGATGAATACCAGCGCGGCGACCAGCACGATCGCGCCGCCGGTCGGCACCGGGATGTGCAATTGCATGGGCGCCAGGATGCCGACCACGCAGGAGAACGTTGCGATCACCACGGCGAGCGCGACCAGCGCGGGAAGGGAGCGCGTGACATTGCGCGCCGCCGCCGCGGGTATCAGCAACAGCGCCTCGACCAGCACCGCGCCGATGATCTTCAGGCAGGCCACCGTCACCAGCGTGACCAACACCACGAACACGTATTCGACACTGCGTACCCGCACGCCACGCGCATGAGCCAAGCTCGGGTTGAGGCTGGACAGCAACATGCCGTTGTACAGAGGCAGCCCGATGAGCGCGCAAATGAGCGTGACGCCCAGCAGTACGTTCATATCGGTGTGGTCCACGGCCAGGATGGAGCCGAACAACACGCTTTCCATGACGTGGGTGTTGATCTTCGCCGAGACGAACAACAGCAACGAGGCGCCGACGGCAAGCGAAATGGACAGGAACACACCGATCAGCGTGTCGTTGGCCAGCGTTGTGCGGTGTTGCGTGTATTTGAGTGTCAGCGCAAACAACAGGCAGAAGCCGAACATCGACAGATAAGGCGAGGTGTAGGACTCGCCGATCAGCACGCCGATGGCAACTCCGGTCATCGCCGCATTGCCCACGGACTGGCTGAAGAACGCCATGCGCTTGATCATGACCATCGAGCCCAGCACGCCCAGCAACGGCCCGATGAGCATTGCGCACATCAGCGCATTGATCACGAATTCGTATTCGAACGGTTGCGGCAGTATCTGGCTGGCGGCGAGTGCCTGCAGGTGGTCGCGTATGAAGTCATACAAGGCATTCATCGCAGATTCTCCAGTCTGCTGTCGATCTGATCGGCAGGGCCATGAAACAGCACCCGTTGGTTGATAACGGTCACGGACTGTGCGATGCGCCTGACCTGTTCGAGGTCGTGGTTGATCCAGAGCACGGTGACGCCGCTGCCGTGCAACTCGGCCACAAGTGCTTCCACCAGGCGCACCCCCGCTTCGTCGATACCTGCGGTGGGTTCATCGAGGATCAGCAGCCACGGCGCGGGGCTGATCGCCTGGGCCAGCAACACGCGCTGGCGCTGGCCGCCGGACAGGCTGCCAAAAGGTTTGGCGCCCATGCCGGCAACACCGGTACGCGCCAGGGCCTCGGCATGCGCCGCCTTCGCGCGGCGGTTCGCGCCCAGGAAGGCCGGGCGGCGTTGACCGAGCAGCGCCATCACATCGTTGACCGTCATTGGCACGTTGCGGTCGAAATCCAGCAGTTGAGGCACATAGCCCAGCGGCTTGGCGACGCCCTCGAGGCGGATGGTCCCTGAGTGCGGCATCTGCCCCAGCAGCGCCCGCACCAGCGAGGTCTTGCCACCGCCGTTGGGGCCGACCAGGCAGTGCAGTGCACCGGCTTGCACCCTGAAGCTCACCTGGTCGAGCACCTGGGTGCCGCCCAATTGCAGTGAGACGTTATCGAAAACCACCGCAGGTCCGCGCATCGCAAGTGCCCCCTTCATGGCTGTGTGAACTCGACAGCTTCGGCAAGGGTCTCGAGGTTTTCGCCCATGGCCACCTCGAACTCATCCGCGCTGTAGGCGCTGCCGGTGATGTGCGACAAGCTGAAGACCTTCACGCCGGTGGCGGCCTCGATGGGTTTGGCCAGGTCCAGGGAAAAGTTTTTCTCGGCGAAAAGCACCCGGACGTTGGCTTTCTTGATGGTGTCGATGGTAGTGGCCAGCTGGCGCGCGGTGGGGGCCACGCCGTGACGCGGTTCAATCACCGCACTCACGAACAAACCAAACTCCTGCATCATGTAGTCATAACCACCATGCAACGTCGCGCAACGAAACGTCGAAAGATCCAGCGCGGCAAACCGGGTCATGAAGCGCGCCCTGAGTGCTCTGATCCGTCCGGCATAGGCCAGGGCGTTGTGGCGATAGGCTGCGGCGTTGTCCGGGTCCAGCTCCCCCAGGCGACGGGCGATCTCGAACACCTGTTGGATGGCGGCGGTGGTGGAGACGAACGTATGCGGATTCACCACTTTGACGTCGCCCTGGTCGCCGTTGACAGGAATCAGCGCCACCGAGGCATTGGCCTGGATGATCGGCAATGTGTCCCGGCGGCCAGCGGCCTTGAGGATCTCGAAGGCCCATTGATCGTGGCCGATGCCGTTGACCACCAGCACATCGATGTTCATCGCGCGGGTGATATCGTCCGGTTGCGGCTGGTAATTGTGCGGATTCGCGTCGGCCGGGATCAGCGCAATCACATCCGCCCGGTCCCCGACAATGTTGGCCACGAAGCTGTAGTAGGGGTGCAGTGTGACGCCAACCTTGAGGCGCTTGCCCGCAGGGTGTTCCGTGCTGGCAAGGGCAATGGCCGGGATCAGCAACAGCAGCGCGAGGCAACGGCGCAACAGCGTGCGGTGCTTTGCAAAGGTATTCATGGCAGGGTTCCTTTTACGCGTTCGATTTCGCTGGTGCCGTCGTAAGGAATGACCTGTCGCCAGCCGTCGCCAACCAGTGACTCGGCCTTGACGATGGCGGGGTAGGGGGCATTCGGGTTGGGGTGGATCCAGATCGTCGCCTGGTTGGCCCACATCACCCCGGCATGAGCATGCCCGATGACCAGCAGGTAGGCGCTCTGGCCCGGTGCGCTGCCGCCGGTGCCGTAGTAGACGGTGGCGCCCTGGCCCTGGGTGGCTTTCGACACCTCGCTGGGGGGTTGGTCCACTGGGGCCACGGCGGCGTCGGCATGCCCGTCGGTGTCGGCGTGCTTGTCGGCGGATAGCGTATGGGACGGGTGGGTGCCGGGCAGAATAAGTTGCCAATGCACCTTGCCGTTGGTCTTCCAGAACGCGTCCCGGTAGAAGGGCGGCAGCAAAAGCTCCTGGGCACGCTCCAGGGTGATCCAGCCGCCGGTATCGTTGTTGTTCCAGATGATTTCTTCACCGGCGGGCAACAGCGCGCTATGGATGGCCTGATCGGCAGGGCCGAGGCCATCGAAGGAGCGCACCTGCCAGCTCAAGACCGTGGGGGGGCCGACCTTCTGTGGCCGCAACAGCATATAGCCGCTCACACTGGCGATGACGCCCAGCGCTGCCAGCAGCAGGGCCAGGGTTTCCCAGCGACCGGAGCGCGGGCGCACCAGCGTGACGTGACTGTTGGCGTCATGGCTGGGTGCGCCGTCGGGGCGATGCCAGGGGGGCGATAGGGATGCCATCAGACAAACGCGATCCAGCGGCCGAGAAAGATCACGCCCACCCACAACGCCATCGAACTGAACCCGGCGACACGCGCCTGGCCGGGTGGCGGCAGGCGCGTGTCCCATTCGTCAATGCGGCGAAAGGCGCCCAGGTGGAACACCGCCATGTTCAGGCCCGCCAGCATCAGCACGCCCATCTTCCACAGGAACACCGGGTTCTGCGCATAGGTGGTGGCGTTGGCGGCGAACATGAGCGAGCCGGTAATCACGCACGCCACGAAGGCGACCCAGGTGTACGGCAGCAGTTCCTGGATCAGCCGCAGCGCGCTGCGGCGATGGGAGGCAATGCCGAGCAGACGCAGGTCCACCACCGCGATGCTGCCGAACACCAGGGCGATGCCGATCACATGCACGGATTCCAGGGCTGGAAAGGCCGAGCCCGACTCACGGATCAGTGTGGCGAGTGAGGTGGCCTCTATGACTTGCAGTATTGATTGAATGTCCATGACAAATACCTGATAGCTCGGGTTGAAAACGCTTAGATCGAGTAGGCGATCCAGCGGCCGCAGACGATCACCGCGCACCACAGGGCGATCGACAGCCATGCCAGTGCCTTGACCGGTTCTTTGTCGAGGGTGTGGTGGGCGGGGTCAACGGGGCGCAGAAAGGGGCGTCGCACCCGCCAGGCCAGGGTGAATGCGCCGACGACCAGGGCCATCTTCAGCCAGAACGTGCTATTGACGAGTACGCGGTCCGGCTCGCCGATGGCCATGATCAAGCCCGTGGCGAGCAGTACGACGAGCGCGTTGCGCATCCACGGATAGTAGCGGCGCACCACGCCGCGCAAGGGTTCGTCGGTGGCGAATACGCCGGCCATGCGCAGGTCGCAGATCACGGCGGAACCGAAGATCACCGCGATGGCGATGATATGAATGCTCTGCACCGTGGGCACGACCCAGAGCAAGTCCCTGATGGCGGTGCTTAGCGGTGTGGCATAGAGCCAGGTAATCACAGGTATGGATGACATCTGTTGTTCTCCCGCGGGGGCAAGGGGTTAGAAGTCTTGAGGTGTCGCGATCGTGCGCAGGCCGGCGGCATCTTCCGGCAGCAAATAACCCTGCTTGACCGACTGGTTCTTGGCGTCTTCGAAGGCCTGTTGGTAATGCTCGAAGCTCCCATAGCGCTGGCGCAGCGCATCCCGCGAGTAAGGCACCTTGGTGTCGTAGATCAGGCCGCAATCGGTTTCCTGGTCGGTCAGGTAGGTGGCACTTGGCACCTGCACCCATGGCGGGCGAACGCCGCCTTGCAGGTTGCCGGTGGCGGGGTCGCGCACGGCCGTGTTGCCGTTGCGCACCACCCGGGGAGCCTTTGGCATCGGCTTGCCCTGGCGCACCCATTTGTCCATGCCATCGAGCAACGCCGACACCACCAGCTCCACCGGCTCGTCGTACAGCGTGCGGCATTGGGGGTCATCGCCCTTGCCGATGTCGGCAGCCACATGTTCGGTGTGCTCGGTGCCGAGGTCGGCCAGGCGCAGATGGGGCATGCCGGTCACTTCGTAATAGCGCAGCCGGGGGCTGTCGGTGTCCGCTGGCAGGGGGATACCTTCGATCACGTCGTGCATCAGTTCCGACTGGCTGAAGACGGTCACGAACGGCACGTCTTCGGGCATCCGGCGCGGCACTCGAACGACGTCGCCGCCCACCTCGCCATAGGCCATGCGACCTGTCATATAGGCATCGATCAACGCTCGTCCGTCGGGCATGCGCCATTGCTGATGGCGGCCCTGATCGAGGTAGTCCATCCACACCTGCGCGGTAACGGCCCAGCTGTCGACATACACGCGCTGCACGTCAAGGCCTGCCAGCGGGCCTTGAGGGGCATTGCTCTTGAGCAGTAGCGCCAACTGCGCACCGATGCTCTGGGATTGCGGTGCGAACGGGTCGGGTGCCTGGCCACGGATGAAGCGTTGCGGATCGTAATAGGTACCCAGCGGCGCATAGCGGGCATAGTCGAAGCGGCGCATGAACTCGAAGTTGACGATGCGTCCATACTGGGCGATCTGCTCGGCCTCGGCGGCCGGGGTCTCCGAGATGAACTTCGGGTCGAGCGCCGGCTGGTTGATGTTCAACGTGTACCCGACATACGCGTAGCCATGGCGCAGCAAGTAATCGCGGGTCAGGATCCAACCGGCAGCGCGCTCGCCGAACCAACTGAATGGCTCGATCACCACGGTGCCGTTGAAGTGCGCCGGGTCCGCCGGCCGGCGAATCAGCATGCGCGTGGTGTAAGGCGCGTCGAACAGCGTTTTGCCCTCGGCGGTGATCGCTGCAGCGATGCCTTGCAGGTAAAACTCCTGCTCGATGTAGCCGTAACGTTCGAGATCGATGTACTCGGTACCCGCACGTGTGGCCGACGACAGTGGCGGTTGGCCGGAAGGTGGCACCGCAATGGCGGTGGGCATCCGGGGTACCTCGGCAAGCGCATGCGAGATCAGACACAGCGACAGCAACACGCTTTGTATCGATGGCCGCAGGATGCCGATTGTGCTCAGTCGTTCCATTCGCTCACCTCCAGTGTGAGGATCGATGAGGGCATGGGGTCAGTCGCGCTTGAGGCTCGTCTTGCCCTCGCTGTCGATCACGATCTGATTGTTCTCGCAGACGTACTCGTGAATCCGATAGTCGGACCGCTTGTAGTCGAACGTGAAGCGATAAGGACTGTTAAGTACCTGCGGGTCTTCGATCACGACCTTGTTTTCCAGGCGGTCTGGCGCAGTCAGTCTGATGTGCTCGGTGATCGTCATGTTCTTGCTATGGGGAACGTCGTAGAACGCCACGTCCGTGCGCACGCCCTGGGTTTGCACCACCAGCGTGTCGCCCTCCCAGTGGCCGCGCGAATACCCCTGGTAGCTGGGGTCCAAAGTATCCAGCGCGGGCATCGCTTCGTTGAGGATGATGCGGCGCACTTGCTGGAGATATTCGCCGAGCACCACCACTTGCTTATCGTCGTGAATGATCTGAATAGGAAAGAGCGCCGCCATTAACACAGGCATGCCCTCGGGCAAACACCTGGAACTGGTGGTAGCCAGCGGTGTACCGGCTTCGTTGGCGACCGCCTGGCGCTTCTTGAGGTCCGTGTATTGGCTGGCGTAGGGCTGTTTGAGGTCCATCGGCCCGCCCGGGTGCACCGGGTCGTCCGGGTTCTCGCCGAACCAGTCGTCCGGGGTTCGCTCCCAGGTACCGCTGATGTCGGGGCGGGTGCCCGCCGCGTGCTTGCCATCCTGGGGTTTTGAAGCGGCGATGCTTATCCCGGTGACGGTCATGAGCACCACGCTCAGCAAGAGACTTGCCGGGTTCAAGGTTCGGGTCGATTTCATTGCGGGCGTCTCCAATCACGTTGGTCTGTTCAGGCATCCATGGAACGGGAGTGGCGGCTCATCCGCCGCCGTTCAGCACCACGTCACCGATCTTGATCTCCACCAGCAGCCCGCCCGGATCACCGTTTTTCAGCGGTTTGAAGGTGACCTCGGCAACGTCGCCGGCTTTGATCGAATCAGCCTTCCAGCCAGTGCGGCTCAAGGCATTGACGCTGCCGGTTTCGATTTTGAATTGCTGAGGAGGGGGGCCTGGCGAATCGAAATAGATCGAGACGTGGGGATTGGTCCAAACGAAGCGCCCGACCACACCCTTGAGTGTGATGGTTTTGCTCTGGTCGAAAATCGCGAAGGAATGGTGGGCAGAGACCACCGAGGGCAAAGCGACGCAGGCGACGATGGTCAGCAGACCAAGCCCCTTGCGTAATCGTGGGGAAGACAACAAAAGTGTCATAGCGAATGCCTCGATTCTTATACGTTCTTATGGGCGCAGCATAGGGTGGATCGGGGCAGGACCCTAGCCCAAAACGGCAACCATTGATTGCCCTCTTATGGTGCTCGCCAGGGCGAAGCGCTCGGGTGAAAAAGAACATGTGATCAACCCTTCACAAGTGCTGATTTGGGTTAACGCCTGCGTCATTCAGACTGAACACTGCCGGCTCGCCTCATAAATATAAAAACAGGAGAGACGTTATGCGCACACCCCCTTACGGCCCATTGCTTTCGCTGGTCGCACTTTGTGCGTTTGAACCGCAGGCTCATGGCTATGAGCTGTACAACGAAAATGATGGTGCAACGACGCTGAACGCCGAGCTGTGGGCAGGGTTTGGCTGGTTTGGCAGCGAAAAAAACTACCTCGGCAACCCCGAGGCCGAGCCCGGCAGGATGCGATGGCAGGAGGGCTTCGCCAAGTATGGGCTGAGCGGCAAGACCGATAAGGTCACCGCCGGTTCGATCTACGGCGGTTTGAGCATGATCAGCACCGGGTCATGGGGCGACGGGGATAGTGGCGCGAACACCGCCGGTGAGGAGAGAAGAACCGCTGTGGAGGATGCCTACCTGGGATGGAAGTCGGGCGACCTGATTCCTGCCTTGGGCAAGGATGGCGTGGACTTCTCCTTTGGCCGGCAGTTGGTGACAGTGGACGGCTTTCTGATTACCGATGATGGCTTCTCACCCGGTAAAGCGTTCAACCCCATCGAGGGCGTGGTCGATGGTCGCTTCGATCGCGGCGGTGCCTTTTATCTGGGGCCGCGACTGGCGTTCGGTAACACGGCCGTGTTGAAGCTGGGCGGCACCGAGGGGCTCCACAGCAGCCTGATCTGGCTGAAATCGGACAATCCCGGTCAGTCCAAGACCGAAGTGGCCGCCGCCGCCATCGACTACACCACGCCCATCGGCTCGCTCGGTTCGACCTATGTGCACGGGCTGGACGTGGAGGAGCGCTATGCCTTCGGCGATCGGATGGAGCGCAAGGGCATGAACATCTACAGCGTTCGTGGCCAGGGCAATGCGGGTATCGATAATGCCGATTTCGCGTTCGAGGTGGCGCGTCAGGAAAAACGTTCAGGGTCGCAGCGGGCGATGTTTTTCGACGCCGGCTACACCTTTGCCGATGTCCAATGGCAACCGAGCGTGAGTTATCGTTTCTCGCGTTATTCCGAAGGATGGGACTTCCTGTTCCAGGGTGGTTACCGCAAGCGCCTCCAGGGGGAAGTCGGTGTGAACTACGCAGGTTCCGTCACCTCGAACATGCGCATTCACGACGTGCTGTTCTCCGTCAAACCCACGGACAAATTGACCCTTAACGCCATGTACTTCGACTACCACCAGCTCTCCCGCAAGCAAGAGGTGGACTACAGCGCGGGCGAAGTGGACTTGTTCCTGGACTGGATGGTGACGGATAACATCACGCTTTCACCGCTTGTCGGTTTCTACAAGCCTGACAAATGGTTAGGTAATGGTGGCCGGCAGAGCGGGAGTGCAGCAACGAACACGTATTTTCAGTTCATTGTGTGGGTCGCCTACTGATGCGTCACCGCTTGGCTTGAACAGCGGCGCCACTCTTGCAGTGGCGCCCTTTGAATTAACGACGTTCGCTCACATCAGAGCATGCGGCGAAGCACATCGTTGCGAGGGTCTTTGTCGAAAAAGCGGTGTTTCAGGGCGCCCACAATATGCAGCACGATCAGCACCAGCAAGGTGTAGGCCAGTACTTTGTGCAGCCATTGGAACACGACGAACCAGTTGTCATTTTTCGGCAGCAGCTCCGGGAGGTTCACGCCGAAGAAGAACACGCCGTCGCTCATGGTGTAGGTGCTCGACATCGAGTACCCCATCAACGGCACGGCTACGATCAGTACGTACATGGAGCGTTGTACAAACCGGGCCATGAAGCGCTCGTGCCCGGCCAATGTTACAGGCGGCAGCGGCAGTGCGGGGGTACGCACCCGCAGGGCGATCTGCACCAGCACCAGCAGGAACGCCAGCACCCCGAAGGATTTGTGCCACGGATAGTAGAGCGTGTATTTGCTTACCACTTCGTCATCCAGCCCGGTCATGTGCCAGCCGGCCCAGAGCAGGCCGGCTATGACGATGGCGCGTACCCAGTGCAGGAGGCGCAGGGAGGTAGGGTACCGATCAATTGTCGCTTGTTCTTGAGTGTTCATCGCAGTCTCTTCATTGATCATCAGGGCATCGAAAAAAGCACGGTCCAATACCACCCTTGACGAATTCAGGTCTCAAGGGTGGTGGGCGTAACCTTTATTCTCAGGCGGGCAACAGCACGGTAATGACTTTTTCCTCGGTGTAGGCCAGCGCGCCGCCAAACCCGCCTTCACGGCCAATGCCGCTGGACTTGAGCCCGCCCCAGGGAAGGTTGGAGTCCAACGGGCTCCAGCAGTTGATGCCCACGGCGCCGGCTTTCACCGCAGCAGCCACGCGGTGCGCGCGTGCCAGGTCGGCGGTCCAGACAGTGGCCGCCAGGCCGTAGCTGGAGTCGTTGGCCAGTGCGATGGCCTCGGCTTCGGTGTCGAACGGGATCACGGTGCCCACGGGGCCGAAGATCTCGTCACGGGCAATCGCCATGTCGTTGCGGGCATTGGCGAAAATCGTCGGGCGCACGAACCAGCCCTGTTCAGGCGACGATACGCCGCCGGCCAGGAGCGTGGCGCCTTCGTCGATACCCAGTTGGATATAACGGTTCACCCGTTCCAATTGCGCCTTTTTGGCCACTGGCCCCATCTGTACGCCGGGTTGGCGAGGGTCGCCCACCTTGACCGCGCGCGCGGCATCGGCCAGGGCGGCGGCGAAGCGATCGGCGAGGCTGCGCTGCACCAGAACGCGCGAACCGGCGGCACAAATCTGGCCCTGGTTGGCGAACAGGCCGAGCGAGCAGCCGCGCAGGGCGTCATCGAAAGAGGCGTCGTCAAACACGATCTGTGGGCTTTTGCCGCCCAATTCCAGGGCAACATGCTTGAACAGCACCCCGGCGGTGCGCTGGATTTCACGCCCGGCCTCGGGACTGCCGGTAAAGCTGACCTTGGAAATATGCGGGTGCTCGCACAAGGCTCGGCCGACCTCCGTGCCGTAGCCGGTGACTACGTTGATCACGCCATCCGGGAAACCGGCTTCCTGAGCCAGTGCAGCAAGGTACAGGGCCGACTGCGGGGTTTCTTCCGAAGGCTTGATCACCACGGTGCACCCTGCCGCCAGCAGCGCGGCGAGTTTCCATACGGTGATCATCAGCGGCGAGTTCCACGGCACGATGGCGCCGACCACGCCCACGGGCTCGCGCACTGTGTACGAGAGGGTCTTGGTGCCGAAGTAGCCGCCGCTGGGAATGGTGCGACCTTCGAGCTGGTTGGCCCAACCGCCGGCGGCGCGCAGGTTGGCGAGTACGTTGGGCAGGTCCATGCGCCGCGGTTCAATCGGCGAGCGGCCGATGGCGTCGGCGTCCATATCGGCCAGCAGTTCGCTGTCACGTTCGACCAGATCGGCCAGTTTGAGCAGCAGGCGGGCGCGTTGGGCGCCGCTCAGCTGACTCCAGTCGCCATGCTCCAGCTGAGCGTATGCCGCGCTCACGGCGCGGTCCACGTCCGCAGGCGTGCCGCGCGCGGAGCTGCCATACACCTGCTCGGTCACGGGGTTGACGAGGTCGATGCGACGGCCATCGGAGGATTCGCAGGTCGCGCCTGCGATGAAGTGATTCAAGTGCTCAGTCATTGTGCAGTCCATAAGTAATGTGCAGTGGTCATGCCTTGAGGGAAGCCAGCGCGTCGCGGAAGACATCCAGGGCCCTGAAGAACAGCGCGCGGGAGATCGTCAACGAGGGCATCACACGCATCACGTTGCTGTAGCGCCCGCACGGAATCATCAGCACGCCGTGGTTGAGCAGGTAACCCATGAGCTGGCCGATTTTTTCCGGTGCCAGCGGCGCCTTGGTGGCGGGGTCTTCGACCAGCTCGATACCGATCATCAGGCCGCGGCCTCGCACTTCACCGACAAGCGGGCTGTTGAAGTCACGGATGTAGGCCTGGGCTTCCTGCCCCAGGGTGTGCGCGCGATTGAGCAGGTCGAGTTCCGGGTCCTGCAGAATGCTGATGTTGGTCAGCGCCACCGCCGCCGACAGTGAGTTGGCGGCAAAGGTGTTGGGCATCGAACCGTCGGGAATCTTGGCCGCGAGGTCCGAACGCATGATCAGGCCGGCCATCGGCAGGTCGCTGCCGATGCCTTTGCCGAAGGTCAGCATGTCGGGCTTCACCCCGGAATGCTCCACGGCCCACATCTTGCCGGTGCGGCCCGCGCCGGACTGCACTTCATCGACGATCAGCAATGTACCGCTGCGGTCGCACGCCTGGCGCAACAATTGCAGGAACTCGGGGGACGGCGGCACGTAGCCGCCTTCGCCCTGCACCGGCTCGACAATCACCGCAGCCACGTCATCGGCGGCGGTGTAGGGGGTATTCAACAGGTAGTCGACGTACTCGCCGGCAATTTGTTCGGCACTTTTGTGCGTGGTGTCGAAAGGGAAGCGGTAGGCATAAGGGTAGGGGGCATGAATCACGCCGCCCATCTGCGCGCCGTAGCCTTTGCGGTAGGCGGTGCCGGTGGTCAGGGCACCCGAGGCGTTCCAGACCCCGTGGTAGCCGCCATGGAAGGCGATGATCTGGTGACGCCCGGTGATACGTTTGGCGAACTTGATCGCGGCTTCCAACGCATCGCTGCCGCTTTGCGTGAAGAAGGTGATGCAGTCGCCGCGTAAACCGTCGGGCGCGATTTCAGAGAGTTTGGCTGCCAGTTCGGTGCGGCGGGTGCTGTTGATTTCCAGGGCGTGCATCAGCACTTCGGATTGATCGCGGATCGCTTGCACCACTTTCGGGTGGCACCGGCCGACGCTGCTCACGCCTACACCGGCAGAGAGGTCGATGTAGGTGTTGCCGTCCGGGTCCTTGAAGGTCGCGCCGAACGCGCGGTCCATGGCGATAGGCATGCGGCCGCCGCCGCGTGCCATCGACTCGGTGTGTGCCGACAGCGCCAGGGCTTCGCGGGTTTTCGGGCCTGGCAGCGTACTGGAAGTAATCTGCGGAGCATCGGCGAAGTGCAGGGATTCAAATTTGGCTTCACTCATGACGGTCTCTCTGGGATGTCGATTCAAGTGTGCCGATCATCTCCGGGGCGAGTTCCGAACCGGTAGCCCGAATTGGCACATGGGCATGCGCACGCCTGCGCAGGCGCCGATACCACAAACAGCTTGCAGCTGGTGTGCTATGTGCGAATATCAGACGAGACGGCGATATGAAAACAAGAATTCTGGCCGAGGCTTGCAACTCCATGAAAAACCCAACGATCAGCCATTTTCGAGACGTCCATGTCCATGCGGCCACCGTCCAGCAGTGGAACCAGGACTACAGCCAACTGACCGCCGGCTCGGCCGAGAGCACGCTGATGCAATTGACGACGCCGGGCTGTCACTTGTTTCTCGAGCAGATCAACCAGCGTGTCGTGCAGAACGGCGTGGCCCCACGCGGCAAAATGTGTTTTGCCGTGCCGATCAACGTCCCAGGTTCGATTCGGATGCAGGGCCGGGAAGTGAATGACAGCAGCCTGTTCTTTCTGCACGGCGGCGAGGAGTTCATGTTCCATATGCCGATGGGCATGGAACTGCTGTCCATTACCTTCGAGCGTGAGTTGTTCGAGCAGGCGCTGGAGCAAACGGCTTCGGCGAAGGAACTCAACCTGTTGCTGCGCCAGCCGGTGATCAGGGTGTCTCCCCAGCGTTTCGCCCAGGCGCGGCGCCGATTGCTGGCGCTGTTCGCCCAGGCCCTGGCGGATGAAGACCTCGACAGCGCGCCCGATCGTGAAGCGGCGCTGGAGCAGGCCATGCTCGGCGAGCTGTTGCAACTGATGACCGACCCGGCCTGTGACAAGTCCCAGCGCAGCCCCAGCTCCACGCGCAGCTTCATCGTCGAGAAATGCCACCGCCTGACGACCGCGGAAATGATCAACGTGCCCAGCGTGATCGACTTGTGCCAACGCCTCCAGGTGAGTCGGCGTACGTTGCAGAACAGCTTTCGCTCGGTGGCCGAGACAACACCGCTCAATTACCTGCGCTCCGTGCGGCTCAATGGCGTACGTCGCACCTTGATGTCGACCCGCGCAGCCGACCTTTCGATTGGGGATGCCGCGTCCCAGTGGGGCTTCTATCACCTGAGCCATTTTGCGGCGGAGTATCAGGAGCTGTTCGCGGAGCTGCCGTCCCAGACTGCCCGCGCGGCCATCGCCGCCTGCGTGCGTGCCTGAATACAAAGAACGTGTGAAAAGACCTTGAATAACCTGCATCGCCTGCTCGGGATACGCAGGTGTTTCGCTGTGGGTGCTTGCCTTACCGATTTGGGATACCGGGGCGTTCGTGGGCAGGCATAGGATCAATGCCAGTGTGCAACAAGAACGACAAGCCATTGGGCGGCGGTGAACAACCGGCGGCTCCGATCCTACAGCGACTGCCTCATACAATAAGGTCAACAACATGAGTGTATCTATGCCGGTCAACAGCTCCACGGAGCTCAAGCGTGGCGCCCTGGGTGTGGGCTTCATCATCTTCTTTGTGATATCGGCGGCGAGCCCCTTGAGCGTGATCGCCGGTGGTTTCCCCATCGGCATCATGCTGGGCAACGGCGCCGGTACCCCGGCCTTGCTGCTGCTGGCCCTGGCGGTGCTGCTGGCGTTTTCGGTGGGTTACACCACCATGTCGCGCCACGTGACCAATGCCGGTGGGTTCTATGCCTTCACCTCCCGTGGCCTGGGTGGCCTGGCGGGCGGTGCCGCCGGGGTGTTGGCGATGTTTGCCTATAACATCCTGCAGGTCGGGCTGTACGGCATGTTCGGCGGGGTGGTCAGTGGCACCATGGAAAGCGTGTTCGGCCTGGTGTTGCCCTGGTGGTCTTACTCGCTGATGGCGATGGCGAGCATTGCGATCCTTGGGTATCGCAAGATCGACCTGTCGGCGCGGGTGCTGTCGGTGGTGGTGATCGCCGAGTACCTGGCGATCCTGATCCTGGATTTCTCCATCCTCAAGACCGGCGGCGACAGCGGCATCAACCTCGATGCCTTCAGCCAACGCCATGTGTTCAGCGGTACGCCGTCAATCGGCTTGCTGTTCTGTTTTGCGGCCTTTATCGGCTTCGAAGCCACGACGATCTACGGCGAGGAAGCCAAGAACCCGCAGCGCACCATTCCGATTGCCACCTATTGCTCGGTGCTGCTGATCGGTGGTTTCTATGCACTGTCGGTGTGGTCGATGGTAGTGGGGGTGGGCGCCGACAAAATCGTGCCGATGCTGCAAGCCCTGCAAGACCCGACCACGTTTATCTACGGCATGTCTGACCACTTTGTCGGCCCGCACCTGACGCAGATTATCCGCGTGCTGTTCATGGTCAGCATCTACGCCGGGCTGCTGGCATTCCACAACGCCGCCGCGCGTTACTTCTACGCCATCGGGCGTGACGGGTTGCTGCACAGCCTGTTGGGCACCACCCACCGCGTGCACCAGAGCCCGCACATGGGTTCGGCGTTGCAGAGCCTGATTTCGGCCGTGGTGGTGCTGATTTTCGCTGCGATGGATGCTGATCCGATCCTGCAGCTGTTTGCCTGGTTGTCCAACCTGGCGACCCTGTGCGTGATCCTGCTGATGGCGCTGACGTCGGCCGCGGTATTGGTGTTCTTCCGACGTCGTCCCGAACTCAAGGTGAGCGCCTGGCGAGGCCAGATTTTCCCCGGTTTCTCGTGCCTGGCCCTGGTGGCGGTGCTGGTGCTGGCGGTGGTGCATTTCGATGTGCTGACCGGCGCCAGCCAGCGCCTGTCCTACAGCCTCTGCGCGATTATTCCGCTGGCCTTGCTGGGCGGTGTGGTCCTCGCCGCTCGACTGCGCAAGGCCGCGCCGGAGCGCTTCCTGGCCTTGGGCAGCCACAAGCTTTAAGGCGTGTCCTGGGGCGGTTGCTTGCTCGACTTGGCCCGCCGCGCGACTTTAACGCGGTCGAGGCGCTTTACCCGTTACACACGAAAATGGCCGACCAGTTGCTGTTGGTGATGGGCCATTTCATGCAATGAGTCGCTGGCCATCGAGGCATCGTTCATGCGGCTGGCGAGGGTTTCGCTGATCCCACGGATGTCGCTGACCCGATGGCTGATGTCCTCCACCACGCTGCTCTGCTCCAGGGCCGCGCTGGCGATCTGCTGATTCATCTGTTCGATGACATCCACCGCCTGGGAAATACTTTCCAGCGCCACCCTGGTCTGTTGTACCTGGATCACGCTGCCGCCGGCTTGCTCGCGGCTCAGTTGGGTGCTGTGCACCACCTCAAGGCTCAGCTGTTGCAGCGTTTCGATCACGCTGCGCACCTGTTCGACCGAGCTCTGGGTATTGCTGGCCAGGTGCCTGACTTCATCGGCCACCACCGCAAAGCCACGTCCCTGTTCGCCCGCCCGCGCCGCTTCGATGGCCGCATTCAATGCGAGCAGGTTGGTCTGTTGCGCAATGCTGCTGATCACGTCCAGGACCTGGCCGATCTGGCTGCTGCTGTTGGCCAGGGCGTTGACGTGCTTGAGGGTGGTTTCCAGGCGTTGATCGAGGGCCTCGATGCTGCGCTCGGCGCTGGAGAATACGGCTTGCCCCGAGCGGCTCGCGCTTTCCGCGGCGGTGGCGGCGTCGGCGGCGCTGTGGGAGTGGCGCGCGACTTCCTGGGCGCTGGCGCTCATCTCGTGCAGCGCGGTCGCCGCCAACTCGACTTCGCGGTACTGGCGTTGCATGCCGGCGCTGACTTCGCGGGCAATGCCTGAGGAGGTGTCGGCGCTGTCGCGGGTGTTGAGGGACGCGGTTTGGATGTCACGAATAATCGGTTGCAAGGTGTCCAGAAAACCGTTGAACCCGTTGGCCAGTTGGCCCAACTCGTCGCGCCCCCCGGCGGGCAGGCGTTGGGTGAGGTCGCCGTCGCCTCGGACGATCGCCTCGAGCAGCTCGGCCATCTTGAGCAACGGGCGTGTCACGCCAAAGGCGGCCAGCCAGATCAGCAGCATGCCCAGGCTGCTGGCAAGAAGGCCCAGGCCAAGGTTGAGCCAGTTCGACTCACGGCTTTTGTCGTCCAGTTCACGCTGCATCTGTTTGGCCGGTGCCTGCACCTGTGCCTGCGGGACCTTGAACTGCAATTGCCAGGGCGGGTTGCCCGCTACGGTCTGCACGGCCTGGCGTATATCGAGCGTAGCCCCCGAGACGTCGCCGCTGCGTCCCGCCACTTGGCCCGAGGACGACACAATGGTCACTTCACTGTGGCCTTGGTACAGGTCCTGGCCGAGGGTGGCGGCCAACTTTTGCAGGGTGTCGAGGCTGATGTCCATGCCCACTACGCCGAGCGTCTTGCCGTCGACGATCAGAGGGATGGAAATGCTGCTCATCAGGACGTTGTGGCCTTCCACTTCGATGGTGTAGGGCTCGACCACGCAAATCCGCTTTTGGGTTTGAGGGCAGGCGTACCAGGCGTTTGCCGGTTCACTGCCGGGTGGCGCGGTGTTGGCGGCGATTTGTTCCTCGCTCAGCACCTCCTGTACCAATTGCCCTGGCTGGCTCTGCGACCAATATAGCGCAAAGCGGCCGGTTTCATTCCCGGCCAGGGCGCGCTGGCCACGCCACTCAGCGTCGGCGCCCGCCAGTGCGTCCGGCAGCATGATGACGTACAGGCCGAGGACTTTTTCGCGCTTTTTCAGGGTTTCACGGGCGGTGTTGATCAAGGCTTCGCGCAGTTGCGCGACCGTGAGGCGGCCATTGAGCGTTTGTTCGCGCAGTTGCAGTACCTGTTGCGCAAACCCTTCGCCATACAACGCGGTTTCGTTGAAAAAACGCTCCACCTGTTGGCCGTGGGCCGTGGCCTGGGCCTGCAAGCGCGCTAAAGCGGCCTGCCCGAGCAATTCGCCGCTCTGCTCTTTGAGCAGCTGTGCACTGGTTTGATTCTGGTAGGCAGAGGCGCCTATCAGCGCGCCAACCACAGCCAGCAGGCAGAGCCCACTCAGCAGTGTGATTCGCCATTGGAGGGTGAGGTGAGGTAGACGCATGACGGGGGGCTTCCTGCAGGGGGCGTTGGCGGCGATGGGTCGGGGAGCAAACCCTCGGTTTTTATTGTCTTGGCCGGCATCCGGGTATAGCACGGGTAAGCCTAGAGTGCGGGGATGACAGCTCGGGCGGCTATCCCGAATCGGCAAGAGCGCTGGAGTTACCCCTGTAACCTCGACCTGTTTTGGGGCGTGACCTCGGATGCTACCGATTTGGGATAGCGAGGGGGGTGGGGCGGGCATAGCATCAAATTCAGCGTGCAACCAAAACAAAAACGCTAGCGGCACCGATGCAGTCTGGTCGGGCCACCCCTACAGCGACTGCCTCATACAATAAGGTCAACAACATGAGTGTATCTATCCCGGTCAACAGCTCCACGGAGCTCAAGCGTGGTGCCCTGGGTGTGGGCTTCATCATCTTCTTTGTGATATCGGCGGCGAGTCCGTTAAGCGTGATCGCCGGTGGCTTTCCGATTGGCATCATGCTGGGCAACGGCGCCGGTACCCCGGCCTTGCTGCTGCTGGCCCTGGCGGTGCTGCTGGCGTTTTCGGTGGGTTACACCACCATGTCGCGCCACGTGACCAATGCCGGTGGTTTCTATGCCTTTACCTCCCGTGGCCTGGGTGGCCTGGCGGGCGGTGCCGCCGGGGTGTTGGCGATGTTTGCCTATAACATCCTGCAGGTCGGGCTGTATGGCATGTTCGGCGGGGTGGTCAGTGGCACCATGGAAAGCGTGTTCGGCCTGGTGTTGCCCTGGTGGTCTTACTCGCTGATGGCGATGGCGAGCATTGCGATCCTTGGGTATCGCAAGATCGACCTGTCGGCGCGGGTGCTGTCGGTGGTGGTGATCGCCGAGTACCTGGCGATCCTGATCCTGGATTTCTCCATCCTCAAGACCGGCGGCGACAGCGGTATCAACCTCGATGCGTTCAGCCAAAACCACGTGTTCAGCGGTACGCCGTCAATCGGCTTGCTGTTCTGTTTTGCCGCTTTCATCGGCTTCGAAGCCACGACCATCTACGGCGAGGAAGCCAAGAACCCGCAACGGAGCATTCCGATCGCGACCTATTGCTCGGTGCTGCTGATTGGCGGCTTCTATGCGATTTCGGTGTGGTCGATGGTGGTAGGCGTGGGGGCGGACAAAATCGTGCCGATGCTCCAAGCCCTGCAAGACCCGACCACGTTTATCTATGGCATGTCCGACCACTTTGTCGGCCCGCACCTGACCCAGATTATCCGCGTGCTGTTCATGGTCAGTATCTACGCCGGGCTGCTGGCATTCCACAACGCCGCCGCGCGTTACTTCTATGCCATCGGGCGTGACGGGTTGCTGCACAGCCTGTTGGGCACCACCCACCGCGTGCATCAGAGCCCGCACATGGGCTCGGCCTTGCAGAGTCTGATTGCGGCGGTAGTGGTGCTGATGTTCGCCGCGATGGATGCCGACCCGATCCTGCAGCTGTTTGCCTGGTTGTCCAACCTGGCGACGCTGTGCGTGATCCTGTTGATGGCGTTGACTTCGGTGGCGGTGTTCGCCTACTTCCATCGTCATCCTGAACTCAACGTGGGGATCTGGCGTGGCCGTATCCTGCCCGGTTTCTCGTGCCTGGCGCTGGTGTCGGTGCTGGTGCTGGCGGTGGTGCATTTCGACGTGCTGACAGGTGCCAGCCAACTGCTGTCCTATAGCCTCTGCGCGATTATTCCCGCCGCCTTGATCATCGGCGTCGTGCTCGCTGCACGCCTGCGCAAGAGCTCGCCGCAACGCTTTCTTGCCTTGGGTAGCCACAAGCTTTAGGCCCAGTTCGTCAACGCTCGACCAACCAGACTAATCCAGCCTGCCGGTGTTCGGCATGGCTTGTCCGTGTGTGAAAGGAAGGTTTCAAATGCACAATTACAAGATGCTCATCAACGGCGTTCAGGTTGCCGGTGAACAGGGCCAGTTCGACGTGATCAACCCGGCGACTGGTGCCGTATTCGCCCAATGCCCGGCCGGTTCGCTGGGGCAGCTGGACCAGGCCGTGAACGCGGCGCAGGCGGCATTCAAGCGTTGGCGGCACGGCACTCACGCTGACCGTTGTGAGCGTCTGTTGGCGATCGCGGCGGACATCGAGCAGGCCGCCGATCCACTGGCCCGGCTGATTGTGCAGGAACAAGGTAAACCGCTGGCGCTGGCGTTCTCCGAGGTCATGGGAGCCGCCGCCTGGACCCGCTATGCGGCGGGTCAGGAGCTTGCGGTGGAGCTGGTGGAAGACACCCCCACCCAACGGGTCGAACTGCACCGCAAGCCCTTGGGCGTGGTGGCGTCGATCACGCCGTGGAACTGGCCGTTCATGATCGCCGTCTGGCACATCATGCCGGCGCTGCGTGCCGGTAACTGTGTGATCAGCAAACCCTCGAGCCTGACGCCGCTGAGCACCCTGGGCCTGGTGGAGATCATCGCCCGCCATGTGCCGCATGGCGTGATCAATTGCGTGACCGGCGAACAGGGTTTCGGCAGCGCGATCACCGCGCACACCGGTATCCAGAAGATTGTCTTCACCGGCTCCACCGCCACCGGGCAAAGCGTCATGCGTGGCGCGGCGAGCAATCTCAAGCGCCTGACCCTGGAACTGGGCGGCAACGACGCGGCCATCGTATTGCCGGGAACCCCCGTTGAAGCGGTGGCCGAAGACATCTTCCAGGCCGCCTTCCTGAACATGGGCCAGACTTGCGCGGCCCTCAAGCGCCTGTACGTCCACGAGTCGCAGTACCAGGCCTTTGCCGAGGCGCTGACGCAGATCGCGGCGCGCCAGGTGGTGGGTGATGGGCTGGAGGAGGGGGTCACCTTCGGGCCTGTGCAGAACCTTGAGCAACTGACGCTGGTGGAGGCATTGGTCGCCGACGCACGGGCAAACGGTGCGCGGGTACTGTGCGGTGGCGCGCGCCTGGATCGGCCTGGCTTTTTCTACCCGCCGACACTGGTCGCCGACGTGACCGACGGTCATCGCCTGGTCGACGAGGAGCAATTCGGCCCGGTGTTGCCGCTGATTGCCTACCGGGATGTCGAGGAGGTATTGCAGCGCGCCAATGCCGGTGACATGGGCCTGGGCGGGTCGGTCTGGGGGCCGGATGTCGAGCAGGCCCAGGCCTTGGCCAGTCGCCTGGAAAGCGGCGTTGCCTGGGTCAATTGCCATGCGCAGATCCAGCCGAATACGCCGTTTGGTGGCAGCAAGATGTCGGGTTTTGGTGTGGAATTCGGCCTTGAGGGACTGCTGGAGTTCACCGGCCAACAACTGTTATTTGTGCGAAAGCATGATGTCGAACAAGGAGCTTGAACCATGCGTTATCTCTCACATCATCCGGTATTCGGTTGCACACTTTTGTGCACCTTGGCGCTCGGCGCTACCCATCAGGCACAGGCCTATGAGCTGTACAGCGATGACAGCCGCCATCTCAACGCCGACATGACGGCGGTGTTCGGCCAATTCAACAGCCGCAAGAACTACGATGGCAGGTCGGGCGGGTCGACCTGGCGTGAAGGCTTTATCAAATACGGCTTGAGTGGCGATCAGGCGCTGGGGGGCAATGGCACCGCCTACGGCGCATTCTCCCTGGTCAGCTCCGCCACCTGGGGCGATGGTGATCCGGGTGGCAATAGCCTTGGCACCGAGCGTACGACAAAGATCGAAGACGCTTACCTGGGCTGGCGTTCCGGCGATTTGTTCCCCGCGCTGGGCAAGGACGGGGTCGACATTTCCGGTGGGCGCCAGGTGGTCAAGGTGGGTCGAGGGTTCCTGATCAACGATGACGGACTGAACCTGGGCAAGGGTCCGGCCGATGGGCGTATGAACCGTGGCGGGGCGTATTACCTGGCCGCCCGGCACGCCTTCGATCAAACCGCGGTGTTGCGCCTGGGCGGGCAGGATGGCCTGCACGGCAGCATGATGTGGCTCAAGTCCGATAACCGTGTCCAGGCCGAAACCGAACTGGCCGCCGGTACGCTGGATTACACCGCCAAGCCGGGCACGATCGGTTTGACCTGGGTGCATGGCATTGACGTGAACGATCAATGGGCCAGCGACTTTCAACGCCAACGCAAGGGCATGAATATCTACAGCGTGCGCGGTGAAGGTGATGCGGGTATCCAGAACGTCAGCCTGGCGTTCGAGTATGCCTGGCAGGACAAGGACACCGGGCCGGAAAAAGCCTGGTACGGCGAGGCGGGCTACACCTTTGCCGATACCGCCTGGGCGCCCAAGGTCACTTATCGCTATACCCGCTACTCACAGAAGTGGGACGCGATGTTCACCGGCCTGAGCATGGGCTACGGGACCTGGTTCCAGGGTGAAGTGGCTGGCAACTACGCCGGGCCGTTCAACACCAATACCAGCATCCAGCACGTCGGGCTCAAGGCCACGCCCCTGGAGAACCTGACCTTGGGCGCGCTGTACTTCGATTTCGACACGGTGCGTAAACGCAATGCCCTGGACCTCAATGCGCGCGAACTGGACGTGTACGCCGAGTGGGCGGTTAACCCGCACTTGATCATCACGCCATTGGTGGGGCTGTACAAACCCAAGCAGGACTCGACCACCGGTGGCAACCAGGTCGGTGGCAATGGCACCAACGTGTATAGCCAATTGACGGTGGCCGTGCCGTTCTGACCCTGCAGGCGCCGCGTTCCAGGTCCAGATGCGTCGGCTAGGGCGCGGTGGCGGGCGATGGGTTGCGCATGTTTTCGGCAATCCGTCGCGTCGTGTCCATCACCATTTCGATCACGGTTTCCTCGCGCAGCAGCTTGAAGCTCTGGCTGCTGCCGACGGCCGACAGGCTGCCGACCACTTCGTCGATATCCGCCTGGAGGATGGGCGCGGCGATACCGGTCAGGCCCAGGTTGAGTTCGTCGTGGGTCAGGCAGTAACCGTCCTTGCGGATCTTTTTCGCGGCCTTTGAGAAGCCCGCCCAGTCGTACGGGCTGTCGGGGTCATCGGCCATGTGTTCGTTGAACAGGCGCTGCAGGCGGCGACCCTTCTGAAAGGCGATCAATACCTTCGATTGCGCGCCGCGAAAGAAGGGCAACGGTTGCCCGCGTCCGAACGCGAAGTGATAGGTGTCGGTGGGTTCGGCGATGTAGGTGTTGATGATGCGCCCGTCGTAAAACACGCTGGCGAACACCGCCAGGCCCGTTTCGGCGGACAGCTGGTGCATCAGCTCGCGCCCGGCCACGAGGATCGGGTCGTACTGGCGCATCATCCAGTCCAATTCGATGACGCGCGGCCCCAGGCTGTAGCTGCCGGCGTCCACGCGGGTCAGCAGGCCGGCGTCGCACAGATCCTTGACGTAGCGGTACACGGTTGCCCGCGACAGCTCCATGCGTTCGGCGATGGTGTCGGGGTCGATTTTCAGTGTGTGGGGACCAAACAGGTCCAGCACACCCAGCAATTTGCTCAGGCTGCTCATTTCGTTCCTAAGAGAAGGGGGAGAACGCCGGCTGCGTGCGGGCCTTGATCGGGCCGCCCGTGCGAGCGCCAAACGCTGGCGCCACACTACCGCAGTGGCGGAAAAACGCAATCTCGAGTCGCTTTTTTGACGCATTTAACTCGCATAAATCTCATTAAATGAGAAAAATACTAATAAAATGCTTGTTGGATGTTTATTTTCGTGTGATAAATCTCATCACTGCAAATGCTCAAGCAAGAGGGCTGAAAATGAATGGTGCGCAACTGATAGTGAATGCGGCAGCGGCAAGCGGTATCGAATACTGCTTCGCCAACCCCGGGACCACCGAGATTCCGTTGGTGGCTGCCATGGCCAGCGCACCTGCTCTCAAGCCGGTGTTGTCGCTGTTTGAGGGGGTATGTACGGGCGCGGCCGATGGCTATGGCCGGATCGCCGGCAAGCCGGCGATGACCTTGACCCACCTGGGCCCAGGGTTTGCCAATGGCATCGCCAACCTGCACAACGCACGGCGCGCCAATACCCCCATCGTCAACGTGATCGGCGATCACGCCTCCTGGCATGTCAACTACGATCCACCCTTGGCCAGTGACATCCAGGCCCTGGCCGGCACCGTCTCCGGCTGGGTGCGCACTTCACGCACGGCGGCCGGGATCGGTGAGGATTTGCAGGAAGCGGTGCGCGCGGCCTGGCAGGCCAAAGGGCAAATCGCCAGCCTGATTCTGCCCATGGACCTGCAGGCCCACACCGTGACGCACAACGGTGTGTTCGCCCCGCTGCGCGCGCCGGTTCGCCGGTTTGCCGGTGATCGGGTCGAGAGCGTGGCGCAGGCACTGCGTGACGGGCAACGCCTGGTGTTTATCGTCGGCGACGAAGGGTTATCGGTCGCGGGTCTGCAAGCCGCCGGGCGCCTGGCCCAATTGCCCGGCGTGCGCTTGTTTGCCGAGACCTTTCCACGGCTCAGCTACCGCGGCGGTGGTTTGCCGGACCTGGATCGCCTGCCGTACTTCCCGGAAGTGGCGATTGAAATTCTTGAGCAGTACGACCTGGTCGTCTGCGCCGGCGTGCCGGAACCCATCAGTTATTTTGGTTACGAAGGCATCCCCTCGCGTCTCGCGGAGCGTGACCGCCTGCTGGCGTTGGCCGATGTCGGTGACGATGTGGCCGGTGCGCTGACCGCGCTGGCCGACGCCCTGAATGCGCCGGCCTACGTGCCGACCCCGCAGGGTATCGACTTGCCGCCCGGCGATGCCGAGCTGACCCCGCAGTCGATCGGGCAAGTGTTGGCCGCCGCTCTGCCGCACGACAGCATTGTCTCGGTCGAAGGCGGCACCTGCGGTTATCCCTTCTTCACCGCCTCTGCCCGCGCCGCGCGGCATCGGGTCTTGACCAATACCGGTGGCGCGATTGGCCAGGGCATTCCGGTGGGGTTCGGCGCCGCTCTGGCGGAGCGGGGCAACCGCGTGTTCTGCCTGCAATCGGACGGCAGCGCGCAGTACACCATTCAAACCCTGTGGAGCATCGCCCGCGAACAGTTGCCGGTGGTGATCCTGATTGCCGCTAACCACCGCTACGCGATTTTGCAGAACGAACTGCGTCGTTTCGGCATGACCGAGATGGACCCGCAGGCCCTGCGCCTGACCGTGCTCGACAGCCCGCGCATTGACTGGAAAGCCCTGGCCAAAGGCTACGGCGTGCCGGCCTGCACGGTGCAAACCAATGCCGAACTGCAACGGGCGCTGGCCAATGCCAGTGTCGACGGTGGTCCTTGCCTGATCGAAATGGCGCTGTGAAGGAGTCGATGATGAAAGCATTCGAAGTGTTACCCGCTGTCCAGGCCTTTCTGGCCCGGCCAGGCCGCTTGTTTATCGGTGGCAGCTGGCAGGATGCTGCCGCTGGCCGGCGATTTGCCGTGGAAAACCCGGCGACTGAAGAAACCCTGACCGAAGTCGCCCAAGGCGACGCACGGGATGTGGATGCGGCGGTGGCCGCCGCGCGCTCGGCCTTCACCGGCACCTGGGCACAGCAGTCGCCTGCCCAGCGCGGCCTGCTGCTGTTCCGCCTGGCGGACCTTTTGGACCAGCACCGCGAGGAGCTGGCGCAGTTGATCACCCTGGAAAATGGCAAGCCCATCGCTGCCGCGCGTGGCGAGGCGGCCAGTGCGGCGACCATCCTGCGTTACTTCGCCGGTTGGCCGACCAAGATCGAAGGCAGCACGCTGCCGGTGTCGCCGGCCAGTGGTGCGCCGATGCTCAACTACACCTTGCGTGAGCCGGTGGGGGTGTGTGCGCTGATCGTGCCGTGGAACTTCCCGCTGAACATGTGCGTATGGAAGCTCGGCCCCGCGTTGGCTACCGGTTGCGTGGCGGTGCTCAAGCCCGCCGAGCAGACGCCGCTGGTAGCGATTCGCCTGGTGGAGCTGATCGAGGCCGCCGGGTTCCCGGCCGGTGTGGTCAACCTGATCACCGGCCTGGGTGCCGAGACCGGCGCACCGCTGGCCGAGCATCCCGACGTCGACAAGATTGCCTTTACCGGCTCGACCCAGGTCGGTCGACTGATCGCCCAAGCGGCCACCCGCAACATGAAAAAGGTCTCGCTGGAGCTGGGCGGCAAGTCGCCGAACATCATCTTGCCGGACGCCGATATCGTGCGCGCCGCCAAGGGTGCCGCCGATGGCATCTTCTATAACCAGGGTCAGGTATGCACCGCCGCCTCGCGGTTGTACGTGCACGCCAGCGTGCTCGACCAGGTGCTGGAAGAGCTGGAACGGCATGCCGCCGCCCACGTGCTCGGCAACGGCCTGGACCCTGCCAGCAGCATGGGCCCGCTGGTGTCGGGTCGCCAACTCAATACGGTCAAGGGCTACCTGCAACGCGGCCAGGAGGAGGGCGCCGAACTGATCTGCGGTGGCGGGCGTCCGGCCCACCTGGAGCGTGGTCACTTCATTGCCCCCAGCGTGTTTCTGGATCGCGCCGAGCGTGCCTGTGTGGCCCGCGAAGAGATCTTCGGGCCGGTGCTGACCGTCATGAGCTGGACCGAAATCGACGACCTGGTGCTGCGCGCCAACGATTCGCCCTATGGCCTCGCGGCCGGCCTGTGGACCCGCGACCTGCGTTCGGCGCACCGCGTGGCGGCGCAACTCAAAGCAGGCTCGGTGTGGGTCAACTGCTGGAACGTGGTCGATGCGGCGTCGCCGTTCGGCGGCTACAAGCAATCCGGCTGGGGCCGGGAAATGGGAAAAAACGTGATCGATGCCTACACCGAAACCAAAAGCGTGTTTGTCGATCTGGCCTGAACAGAATAATCACAAGAGGTAGTTGCTATGGATCTGGAATTGAAAGGCCGCGTGGCCATTGTCACCGGTGGTGGTATGGGCATCGGCAAGGAAGTCGCACGTTTTCTCTCCGAGGAAGGCTGCAAGGTGGTGATCTGCGCGCGCCGTATGGCGTTCCTGCAACTGGCCGCCGAAGAGATCAGCGCACAGACCGGCAATGAAGTCCTGCCGCTGTTCTGTGACACCAATGACATGAAAGCCGTGGCGGAGATGGTCGAGGCTGCATACAAGCACTTCGGCCGTATCGACATCTTGGTCAATGGTGCCGCAGCACCGTCGGGTGTGGTGCGCAACGACATCGAACACGCCGGTGACGAGGAACTGTTGTCGGACCTCAACACCAAGGTGATCGGCTACTTCCGTTGCGCCAAGGCCGTGACCCCGCACATGAAAGCCGGCGGCTTCGGTCGCATCATCAACATCGGCGGCCTCACCGGGCGCAGCAGCAAAGTCCTCTCGGGCATGCGCAACCTGGCCATCGCCCACATGACCAAAACCCTGTCCGACCAGTTGGGCCCATCGGGCATCACGGTCAACCTGATTCACCCAGGCGTCGTGGACACGCCGCATATCCAGGAGCTGTACGAGCGCGAAGCCGTCAAGCAAGGCAAGACGGCGGAGCAGGTCGAGCAGGCCTACATCGACGCCACGCCGATTCGCCGCACCCTCGCGCCGATGGAAATGGGCTGGCTGATTGGTTTCCTGGCGTCGCCAAAGGCCGGCGCGGTGACGGGCGAGTCCATCGGTATCGACGGTGGTTTGACCCGTGGCATCTATATCTGAGGAGTATCAGTGATGAGTAGCGGAACCCTTTTAGTCGCCACCGTTGGCCAGGCGGTGATCCGCAGCGCCGACGATGGCAAGACCTGGCATCGCCTGGGCCTGGGGCAAGACCTGGAATTCGACGCGATCACCCGCTCGCTGAGCATGCACCCCGGCACGCCGGAAGTGATCTATGCCGGCACCGATATCGGTCTGTGTGTCAGCCATGACACCGGCGGGCACTGGCACCGGGTCGACTCGCCGTTCAACGGCGAGACCGTGTGGAAGGTGGCGGTGGATCCCCAGGATGCACAGCGGATTTTCGTCGGCACGGGTGCGCCTTCGCGCGCCGTGCTGTGGCGCACCCTGGACGGTGGCGCCAGTTGGGACCGTGCGCCGGTGGAGATTCCGGAGTTCTGTGACGGCGTCAGCCGCCCACGCCTGCTGGCCTTCGCCTATGACCCCACCGACCGCAACCAGGTGTGGTTCGGCCTGGAGGAGGGCGGGCTGTTCCATTCGCGTGACGGTGGCGACAGCTGGACCCGCGTCGATGATCGCCTGCTGTGGGACTTCAACTCCGACATCCACAACATCCTGGTACTGCCCAACCATGGCGAGAAAGTCATCGTGGTGGTCTGCGTCAACGCGGTCTACCGCAGCCTGGACGAGGGGCTGACCTGGACCGGCATCATCGGTCGCGAAGCCTTCGGCCTGTACTACATACGCGCCATGAACGCGCCGTTGGGCACACAGGACCAGCTGTACCTGAGTATTTCCGACGGCACGCCCGGCACCACCAGCAAGATCCTGGTTTCCCGCGACGCTGCGCAAAGCTGGGAAGTGCTGCCCCTGCCACAACAGCCCAACTCCTGTGTCTGGGCGATCGCCTTCAACCCGGCCAACCCGCGCCAGATCGTGGCGGGCACCAAGTATGGACACCTGTTCACCTCCGACAATGGCGGTGACGGCTGGCAGAAGCATTGGCGCGAATTCAGCGAGATCGCTGACGTGCTCTGGACGCCAGCAGTGGCGCAGATCAAGGCCGGGCACCAATCCATCGTCAAAAAACACTGAGGAGTATCGTCATGAAGGTCGAGATCCTGCGTACTCACTTATCGCTCTGGGTCAGTGACCCTGATGTGTCGGCACGCTGGTACGCCGACATTCTGGGCATGCACGAAAGTGCCCGTGGCGAGAGCTGGGTCATGATGGCGTTTGGCGGCAAGCATCACGACATTGCCTTGATTCGTGCAGATCCCGGCGCCCATCAGGGCGGGTTGGGATTGCAGCACTACGGTCTGGAAATTGCCGGCGACATGACCACCTTGCGCCAGCTCTACGGCATGTTGCTGGGCAAGGGCGTCGAGGTGGTGAAGATCACCGATCACGAGATCGGCCATGGCGTGTACTTCAACGACCCCGACGGCAATCGCATGGAGTTTTTTCTCGAGACCGAACATGACGACGCGCTCGGCAAGGCCCGGTTCAAGGCCGCCGGCGCGCCCAGCCGACATTTCAACCTGGACCCACTGGATCCCCTTTAAAGGTAAACCTGATGAAAACCGCGAATTTTGCGACCTATCACATCCGCAAATGGTACAGCTTTGTCGAAGAAGCCCTGGCCAATGAAACGGGCCAGCTGGCCGACGGCGAACCGTTGTTCAAGTACGCCGTGGCCGCCGTGATCCACAACCCCTATGCCGGGCGCTACAGCGAGAACCTCGAGCAATTGGTCGCCTCTTCGCCGCTGCTGGGCGCAGAGTTTGGCCGGCGCATCCTGGCACTGGCCGGTGATCATGAGATTGTCAGCTATGGCAAGGCGATCCTGGTGGGCAGCGCGGGCGAGTACGAGCACGGCAACGCCTTCCTGACCAACCCGGCCGCCGATCCGATCCGCGTCGCGCTGGGTGGCGGTAAGTCGTGGGTGCCCTCCACCGGTAAGCGTGGCGGCCCGGGTTCGACCATTGACGTACCCCTGGCTCACAAGGATGCGCTGTATGTGCGTTCCCACTATGACAGCATGTCGCTGATGTTCGGTGACGGCCCCGCACCGGATGAAGTGATCGTGATCTGGGCCTTCGCCACTCGCGGGCGCTTGCATGCAAGGCTGGGCGGCCTGCAGGCTGAAGACGTCATAGGCATTGACGGACTGCATTGATTAAAAGCGTGCGGCTACGGCGACGCCGGATTAAAACCACAACAAGAAGCGGTGAATAGCGATGAAGCAGGAGAAGACCCAAGTTGTCATTGTCGGTGGCGGACCCAACGGGATCACCGCCGCGCACTATATGGGGATGTACGGTATCGACTGCACCGTCCTTGAGCTTGCCGACGGCATACTGCCGTATCCACGCGCAGTGGGCATGGATGATGAAGCACTGCGCGTGATGCAGGGTATCGGCGTGGCTGAACTGGCCGTACGCGACATGATTTGCGATGTGCCGCTGCGTTATTACAACGCGCGCGGTGTGTGTTTTGCCGAGGTCAAGCCCAGTACCGCCCAGTACGGCTGGCCGATGCGCAACATTTTCATGCAGCAGCTGCTCGAAGGCACGCTGCGCGAAACCCTCGTGCAGCGTGCCAGTGTCACGTTGCGCCAAGGCCATGAAATGCTCGAACTGGAGCAGGACGGCGACGGCGTCACCCTGCAGGTGCGCGATGCCCGGGGCGAGGTATATCAACTGCGCGCCGACTATGTCATCGGTGCCGATGGCGGGCGCTCCACCGTGCGCAAAAAACTCGGTGTCGAGCTGATCGGGTTGACCCACCCACGTAAATGGGTGGTGGTCGACACCGCCAATGACACCCTGGATGCGCCCTATACTGCGCTGCATGCCGATCCGCAGCGGCCGTTTGTGTGCATCTACCTGCCGTATCAGCAGCGGCGCTGGGAATTCATGCTGATGGAGGGCGAAGACGAAGGCAAAATGTGCGAAGAGGCGACTATTCGCACACTCATACATGGGCATATCGGCGACGCCGTCGACCAGCTCAACATCATCCGCATTCGTGCCTATACCCACCACTCGCGGGTCGCGGCGCGGTTTGTCGAGGGGCGCGTGGCGCTGGTGGGCGATGCGGCGCACATTTCTCCACCCTGGGCCGGGCAGGGCCTCAATTCCGGCCTGCGCGACGTGGCCAACGTGGCCTGGAAACTGGCGGCCATCATCCAGGGGCGTGCCTCCCATAAGATCCTCGCCAGCTATGACCAGGAGCGCCGTGGCCACGCCACCGAGCTGGTGGCGCTGGCCGACAATATGGGCACCGTGCTCGGGTTGACCAACCCGTTGATGGCCGGCGTGCGTGACTGGTTGTTCCAGGCGGTGAACAGCGTCGACAACCTGCGCTCACACCTGCTTGAGTTCAAGTTCAAACCCAAGGCCACCCTGACCAAAGGCCTGGTCTATCACGAGCGTGCCGAATTGCGCGAAGACGACCTGGTCGGCCAGCTGTTTGTGCAGCCGTATATCGAAGACGCCCAGGGGCAGCGTCGGCGCCTGGATGATGTGCTGGGCAGTTCCTATGCGGTGTTGGGGTACCGGGTCAACCCACGTGAGCAGCTCAGCGAAGACATGGCCACTTTCTGGGCGCGCTGGGACACCCGTTTCATTCAGGTCAACCGCTCGCGCAGTGGCATCGGCCGAAACCAGCCCTTGACGGCCACGGACGCGATCAGCGTGGAGGATGTGGATAACCGCCTCGGTGAATGGTTCTCCAAGGTGCGTGACTGCATCGTAGTGGTGCGTCCGGACCGCTTCGTCGCCGCCATTACCACGCCTGAGCGGCTTGAAGGTGTCCTGCGTAAATTGGCGGAGCAGCTGTCATGAACGGCGATCACCCGCTGCTGGAGCGCTTGCACCAGGCCACGCGCCTGGCGCAGGCCATTGCGCCGCTGGAGCCAGAGGCGCTGGATCTGCTTGCCGGGTACGCGTTGCAACGCCAGGCGCTGGATAGGCGCCTGGCCGCGGGCGAACAGTTGAGTGGCTGGAAGATCGCTTTCGCCGGCAGCGCCGCGCAACGGCGCTTCGGCCTGGATCAGCCGGTGTATGGCGGCCTGACCGATCGGATGCGCGTGCAGCCGAACACGGCAGTGGCGCTTTCATCGTTGATCCAGCCCAAGCTGGAGATCGAGATGGCCATCGTCATGGCGCGCGACCTGGCGCCGGGTGACTACCGCGACGAGGAGATCCTGGCGGCCATCGGTGAGGTTGCGCCGGCGTTCGAGATTGCCGACTGCCGTTGGCAGGGTTGGACATTCGGCGTGGGGGCCTTTCTGGCCGATAACGCGGCGGCGGGGCTGTATTGCCTGGGGCCGCGCATTGCGTTCGACCCGGTACGGCACGCCAACGTCGGTTATCGCCTGGAATGCGCGGGCGCGCCCTGTGGCGACGGCGATACCCAGGACCGTGAGGACAAGCCCCTGGCCAATCTGTGCTGGTTGATTCGCCGCTTGTTGGCCGACGGCCAGCCGGTGGCCGCAGGGCAGGTGGTGCTGTCCGGGGCGCTGTTGGCGCCGATGAACATTCAGCCCACCACCTACCGCCTGCATATGTTTGGCACGGAACTGGCTTTGGTTTTCACCGCGGACACCGCCCCTGTGTGAACCGAGCCGTCAAGGATGACTTAAGTCCCTTTCAGGCCGAAAAAAACAACGGGCCACCGAGGAACGACCACCATGCTTGCTGAAGTTCGAACCTTCAATGACTCTCAACAACACGCCGGCTCCATCCAGGGATGGCGGCAAGTCTACGACCAGCTCGGCCGTGGCTGCCTGACCAGTGAGCTGCGCCAGTTGTCCGCCGACCGCTTCCAGATTTTTCAGGAAGTCTTGGACAAGCGCGTGGTGCAGCGTGGCTATGCGCCCAAGGGACGCCTGTGCGCGGCGATGTCGTTGGGCAGCGAGCCGGTTGTGCAGGGGCAGCAGGTGGGCAGGCACAGCGTGGTGTTGTTGCGTGACAGTGAGGAGTTCGTGTTGCATGCGCCTGAAGGCACGCACTTCTTCGCCTTCAATGTCGACACGGTACGTTTCGCCAAACTGGCAGCGTTCGAGTTGTCCTGCGATCAGCTCAAGCGCCTGAGCACCCGCTCCCAGCTCTGCGTGGACGACGCGTTACTGCTGCGTATCCGCCAGCGTATCTATCCGCTGTTTTGTCACCTTCTGGAACAACCGGACGCTGTCAGCACCACCGCCGAAAAAATGCTCGAGGACGAGCTGCTCATGGCGTTCCTCGATTTGTTCAGCAACGCCACCGACGAGGTGCGTTGCCGTCGCGGCAATTTCACCGTGAGTGCTTACCTGGTCAAGCGCTGCCAGGAATTGATCGACGCCAGTGGCGATACGCCGTTGAGCATTCTCGACCTGTGCGAACACTTGCGGGTGAGCCGGCGGACCCTGCAGAACAGTTTCCAGGCGGTGACCGGCATGCGCCCGGTCGAGTACCTGCGAAACCTGCGCCTCAATGCCGTGCGCCGACGTTTGATCGCCACCCCCGCCAGTTCCCAGAACGTCGGTGAGGTGGCGGTGGCCATGGGGTTTTTCCATCTGAGCCACTTTGCCGCGCATTACCGTGCATTGTTTGGCGAGTCGCCGTCCGAAACCCGACGGGCGCTGGGCTGACGGCGACCAGGGGTCAGCTGGCGGTTTCGCCCAACCCCGGATCCACGCGTTTGCCGATGTCCTTGAGCCGGGCCAACTGGTCGATCACGCTGGGAGCTTCATCCAGGCAACTGACGAACGTCCACAGGTAAGTCATCACGGCATAGATATGCCCGGCCTTTACCGCCGGTGCCAGGGCCAGTTGAGTGATCGCCACCACAAACAGCAACGCCGCGATGATGCCGATGCTCAGGAAGGCGATCGCTTCACGGTCGGATAAGCGAATGCGCAACCGCGACAGCACCTGATAATGACGGCGCAGGGTGGGGGCGCCAACGCTGTCGACCAGGCTGATTTCTTTTTCCAGGCGGTTGTTCAGGCGCTCGTGCAATTGCTGGTTGCGCCGCGCGAAGCCTGGCACGACCACCAGGCACAGCCCCAGCGCGACAAGGCACGCCAGGCCGACCCAGGGTTCAATCACCAGCAACATGGCCGCCGCGCCAATGATCGAGACCAGCGCCGTGGCAATAGTGGGTACGTGTGTTTCAAAAAAATCGACGAATTCCCGCGCCAACACCACCCGCGCCGCCGCCTTCGAGGTGCTGTGGCGTTGCAGGCGCTGGTTGAGAATCACCGGCACCGCCAGGTCGGCATAGATGCGGGTAAAGGTGCGGGTGTCCAGGGCTCGTCGCGCGGCACCCACCACCCAGAAACCCAGGACCACGGCCGCATAGAACAGCGCGTTGCCGGCATCGCCACGGATGATCGCGTCCACGGCGAACCCCGCAAACAGCGGGTAGGCCAGCAGCAGCGCGTTTTCCAACGCCACCAGCGACAGGGTGCAAAACAATTTGCCGGGATAAGCCTTGGCGATGGCCTTGAGTGTTTGGCTAGCGGACTGTTGACCGATCCTGCGGCTGTGTTCGATCAGTATTGGAGGTGTGACGGAAGACATGGGTTACCTGGCTTGCGCATAGGGCGCGGGGGAGAACTCAGTGTGCTGATATACAGGCTGCGGGTGACGTCGAGCAGATAACGGGTCTCCTCGGTCATCAATAAGAGGTCGGTCTGCACTTCTTCGATAACGATTTCCAGGGTGATCAGCAGGCAAATGGCCGGAGCCGTAATTACCCAGTGGGAATAGGACTGGGTGAACAGCGACGCGGTAACGCCAACCACCCACAGCAACAACACCAGACGGGGTGCCTGTTTTTGCAGGGGAATCCAGAAGCGCTGCAACTTCCTGAGCTTGGCGCTGTAGAACCTGACGGATTCTTCCAGCAGTGCCGAGTCGGTCGTGTTTCGATCGCGGTAGTGAGTAGACATACAGGCAACCCGTGAGTGAACTATATGGGGAGGGTGTGTGACCTGACGACGGCGCGTGCCGGCAGGGTCCGGTTGAGCCAGGCGAGATTGACTTCGTTGACTTGCACCCATTCGCCATTGCGTGGAATCCCTTCGCAACTCTTGAAAGCGATACAGCGTCCCTGCAGGTCGAGCAAGGCAAAGTGGTGACAGTGTTGAGCGCGGTTGGCGCGAAAAAAAGAGAGGCACATGCCTTCACCTGAGGCGGTTGGATTCAGAGGGGGCGAGTTGGTCGGGCCAACTCAGTTCGAATAAGGTGCCGCCGCTCTCCAGGTTCCGGCAGGTCACGGTACCGCCGTGGGCCAGGGCAATCGCGCGCACCACGGCAAGCCCCAGGCCGCTGCCGCCCTGAGCGCGGGAGCGGGAGCTTTCCCTGCGCTGGAACGGTTCAAAGACATGGGTTGCAAAGGCTTCATCGATCCCCGGGCCCTCGTCGGCGACGCTCAAGGCATTCAGGCCGTGCTGGCTGCTCAGGCGTACGGTGACGTTGCCTGGCGTTGCATGCCGTTTCAGGTTGTCCAGCATGGCCAGCAAGGCCTGGCGGATCCGCGCCGGGTCGCAATGGAGCGGCTGCTTGAGCAGGTCCAGATGAAGCACAAACCCGTTGGCCAGCAGGCCCGGTTCGAACAGGTCGACGTCTGCCTCGATCTCCTTGGCCAGGTCGGCGCTTTGCATATGGACTTCCAGGTAACCGTTGTCCGCCAGGCCGACGACCCGCAGGTCTTCGATCAGGCGCGTCAAGCCTTCCACCTGGGACAGCAGGCTGTAGAACTGTGCCTGGTCCGGTGTGAAGACCCCTTCGGCCAAACCCTGCAACCGGCCCCGCAAGATGGTCAGCGGGGTACGCAGTTCGTGGGCAATGGCGGCGTTCCAGAACGACTGTTCTTCGGCCATGCGTTTCAATCGTGTCGCCATGCTGTTGAAGTCATCCACTAATAGGGCGGCCTCTGCCATTGGGCGGTCGGAAGCGACCGCCCGGGCGTCCAGGTCGCCATCGGCCAGGCGGCGAAGGCTGGCCGCGACAGAGTTCAAGGGCATGAGAATGCGGCGCGCCAATTTGATCGCCACCACGGCGCCCACCGCCAGGCTGATACAGGTGATCAGCGCCATCCAGGCCCATTCCACGCCGGTGGGCAGCCACTCGTCCAGGTCCAGGTCCGACGGCGGCCAGAACATCCAGAGCAGCGCGTAAAACACGTAGGACCCGACGATCGCGAGGGCGATCACGCACAACACCACGGCTGACATCGACAGAATGATCTGTCGGCTCAAGCTGTTGGCGATTCTCATGTACTGCTCCCGAATCGGTAGCCCACGCCGCGGATGCTGGTCGGTACTCCCTGTAGACCCAGGTCTTCGATTTTTCTGCGCAACTTGCTGATATGGCTGTCGACCGTGCGTTCCAGGCTGTCGCTTTCGGGCGAGCACAGGGCCAATAACTCGGCGCGGCTGAAGACGCGCTTGGGTGCCTTGGCCAACTGGGCCAGCAACCTGAACTCCGTGACCGTCAGGTTCAGGGCGTGCTTCTGCGCGCCGATCTGAACGCTGACTTCATGGCTGTCGATGTCGATTTCAAAGGCATTCACGCGCAGCACGCTCTGGCGGGTGTCGTGGCCATGGTCGATCGAACGACGCAGTACGGCCTGGGTCCTGGCGACGACTTCGGCGGGGTTGAACGGTTTGATGATGTAGTCGTCGGCGCCGATGCGCAGCCCCATCAGCTTGTCCATGTCCTGGTCCTGCGCGGTCAGCATGATGACCGGGGTGGTTCCCCGGTGCCGGATCTCGGCCAGCACCATCCAGCCATCCAGTTTCGGCATCAGCACGTCCAGCAGCACCAGGTCGGGCTTGAGCGTCTGATGCAGTTCCAGGGCCCGGCGCCCGTCCAGGGCATGCGCGGTCTGGAAGCCGCTGCGCTTGAGGTAGGCCGCCAGGATGTCGGCGATTTCGGGTTCGTCTTCGGCGATCAATACCAACGCCTGGCGTTTGTCCGCGAGGTTCGGTGCTGTCGATGCAAGGTGCGATTCGGTCATGGTCTGCTCGGGTCTTGGGGGCCGTGTGCTATTGGCTCATCGCAGTATGGCGAATTTTCCACGGGGCGACGAAGAGCACTGTGCACCACGAGCATGCGCTTTCATGGGAGGTTTTATGGAGAAATGATGGAGAGGCGGTTTTTTTGCGAACGCCCTGGTCAGGCGTAGTTGATTCTGTCGCTGTAGGCGTTCTGCATCATTTTGCGCTGGTAGTCGCAGGGCGTGGTGCTGACCAGTTTCTTGAAGTCGCGCAGGAAGTGCGATTGATCGGAAAAACCCAGGTCGAGGGCCAACTGCGAAAACGACACATCGCGTTGGGTGTTGAGGGTGTCCAGGGCGGCCTGGCAGCGGATGATTCGGCAAAACGTCTTGGGCGACATGCCGGTGTCCTGGCTGAACTGGCGGTGCAAGGTACGGCTGGTGTAGCCGCTGAGGTCCTCGAGTTGCTGGATGCGAATGTCACCGCGATGGCGCAGGGTCTGCTGGATGACCATGGCCGTAAGCCTGGACGTTTTACCCATCAGGCGCGGGGCCAGATAGTCGTTGAACAGCCGCATTTGATCGCCCAGCAGCGGTGCCTGAACGATGCTTTCGAAAATGCGTTGGGCAAACCCCGAGACCTCCAGCAGGTCGAGTTCCCGTTCGGTCAGATCTTCGGCCAGCACATTGATGAAACCGGGAACGATGCCCGGTGAAAAACGCACGCCGAAGTAGTGATGGTGCTGTTGCAATTCAACGGCCTGGGCGGACAGCGGTGTGCCGCAGATCCTGGCGCTGGGGCGGGTGGCATCGCAGTCGAAAACAATATCCACGCAGCCGTCCGGCACGGCCATCATATTGGTCGATAGGGCCACATCGAAGGCGTAGAAATGCGAGATCGCCGGGTGCCCGGAAGGCATTACCGAATAGCGTGAAGAGTTGAGCACGAACCAGGGTTGTTCGTTCGCCGTATGGTGCCGGGGAGTCGGCTCGCTCTGTTTGATCATGGTTACACCTTGGGACTGCCGCAATACGCGAATTTTCACGCATTAATCGCGCCAACTCTGTCGCGTCGGGTCGCCGCAGATGTCCGAAATTTACAATACCGCCCACGACCCCCACTTGATACTCGACGTCGACAGCGTGGAGCTGCGCCTACCGCAGCGATATCACCTTCAGCCCGAGAATAATTATGTCCACAAATACAAAAATCGACTTCATCTACCTCTCCGAGCAAGACATGATCCGCGCGGGCGTGACCGACATGCTGGCGTGCGTGAATACCATGGAAGAGATGTTCGGCTTGCTGTATGCCGGTGACTACCGCATGGCCGGCCCGAACAATGATTCCCATGGCGCGATGGTCATTTTTCCGCCGGATTCGCCGTTCCCGAAGATGCCCAAGCCCACGGCTGATCGACGCATGATGGCCATGCCCGCCTACCTGGGCGGCAACTTTTGCACCGCCGGGGTGAAGTGGTACGGCTCCAATATCGCCAACCGCGAAAAAGGCCTGCCGCGCTCCATCCTGATGTTCACCCTGAACGATCCCGACACGGGCGCACCCTTGGCGCATATGTCGGCCAACCTGCTGTCGGCGTACCGCACCGGTGCGATTCCCGGCGTGGGCGCGCGCCATTTGGCCCGCAAGGACTCGAAAGTCGTCGGCCTGCTCGGCCCAGGGGTGATGGGCAAAACCACGCTGGCGGCGTTCATGGCGGTCTGCCCGCACATCGACACGCTGAAAATCAAAGGCCGTGGCCAGAAGAGTCTCGACGACTTTATCGCGTGGGTTAAGGAAACGTATCCGCAGATCACCACGATAAACGTGGTGGGCACACTCGAAGAGGTGGTCCGCGACTCGGACCTTGTTACTTATTGTAGCTCCGGCGAAACAGGTGACCCCTCAATGTACCCAATTGTGCGGCGCGAATGGGTCAAGCCAGGTGCCTTCCTGGCCATGCCGGCGTCCTGCTCGCTCGATGCCGGGATGGAACAGCTCGACGTACGCAAGGTGCTGGACAACACCGGTTTGTACCAGGCCTGGTTTGAAGAATTGCCCAAGCCTGCGCACAACAATGTGCCGGTCATTGGTGTGCGTTTCATGGACATGATTGCCGAAGGCAAGATGCGCCTCGAAGACGTCGAGGACATCGGCAAGATCATCGCCGGGGCCGCGCCGGGCCGTCTGCACGATGAAGAAATCATCATCATGTCGGTTGGCGGCATGCCGGTGGAAGACGTGGCCTGGGGCACGGTGGTGTACCGCAATGCCATCGAAAAAGGCATCGGCGTGACCTTGAACCTCTGGGAAACCCCGGTACTGCGTTAAGCCATCCCACACTTTCTCTACGAGGCATTCGCTATGACAAAAATCATCAAGCTCAAGACCGGTTCGCCGTTTGAAGATCAGGGCAGCTACTCGCGCCTGGTGGTCGTGGACAATTGGATCTACGTGTCCAACACCGCAGGCCGCAACCCGCAGACCAAGCTGATCCCGGAAGATGTCCTCGAGCAGACGCACCAGGTATTTGCCAACATCGAGTCGGCGCTGAAAGCGGTCGATTCGAGCCTGGCGGATGTGGTGTGTTCGCGGGTGTTCATCCAGGACCCCAAGGATGTTCCTGCCGTGATGACCCTGATCGGCGAAAAGTTTCGCGGCGTCGACCCGGCCAGCACGGTCACCTGCCCGCCATTGGGATCGACGGTGTACAAAGTGGAGTTGGAAGTGACGGCCTATCGCGGTGCGTCCAAGGCGCAAGTCGACGTCATTCGTCTGTCGCAATAATCGTAATGCGGCCATGCGCAGGCGTGGCCGCCCTTATTCGTTTACCGAGTCTTGATCATGGCACCGACTATAGCGCCCGTGACAACGTCCACTGTGTTTCCCTCCGAGGCCTGCGTCGTCATCATCGGCGGTGGGATCATCGGCCTGACGGCCGCGCTGACCTTGGCCGAACGCAACATCTCGGTGGTGGTGGTGGAAAAAGGCCGTATTGCCGCCGAGCAGTCATCGCGCAACCTGGGTTGGGTGCGCAAGACCAGCCGCCATGCCCATGATATTCCGCTGGCCCTGGCCGCGGATCGCTTGTGGGCGCAAATGCCCGAGCGGGTTGGCGCGGATGTGGGGTATCGCCAGGAGGGCATCATGTTCGTTGCCCGCAATGAAGCGCAAATGGCAATGCATGAAGGCTGGCTCAAATCGGTCGAGCACCTGTCGCTTGACTCGCGATTGCTGAGCAAGCGCGAGATCGCGGCGCTGGTGCCGGGCGGCGCGGGTGACTGGGCGGGCGGGATCTACACGCCGTCTGATGCCCGTGCGGAGCCGACCCTGGCCAGCAGTGCGATCGCCAAGGCCGCCATGGCCCTGGGGGTGGTGATTATCGAGCAGTGTGCGGTGCGTACCCTGCAGATGTCCGCCGGCAAGGTCAGTGGCGTGGTCACCGAAAAAGGCGAGATTCGTTGCGACCAGGTGTTGCTCGCGGGCGGCATGTGGTCGCGGCGCTTTTTGGGCAACCTCGGGGTGTCGTTGCCGACCCTGGCCTTGACCTGTTCGGTGTTGCGCACCCATCCGATGCAGGGCCCCACGGAAATTGCCGTGGGCGCGCCGGACTTCTCCTTTCGCAAGCACAAGGATGGCGGCTTCATCATTACCCAGCGCGGTAAGCTGGATGCCTTCCTGACCCTCGATCACCTGTTGCTGGCCAAGCAATACATGCCGCAATTTCGTGCGCAACGCAGCGTGTTGAACGTGTCGCTGGGCAAGTATTTCTTTAAAGACCTGGCGCTTTCGCGGCGCTGGTCGGCTGACAGTGTCAGCCCGTTCGAACGCGTGCGCGTGCAGGACCCTGCCGCCAACCCGCAGCTCAACAACGATGCGATGAACAACCTGAAGGCGGCCTGGCCGGTATTCGAGCAAGCCAGGATAGCCCAGGCCTGGGCAGGCACGATCGACGTGACCCCGGACTCCAACCCGGTGATCGGGCCCGTTTTGCAGATCCCTGGGTTGACCGTGGCCACCGGTTTCTCCGGGCACGGCTTCGGCACCTCGCCGGCGGCGGGTCACCTGGCGGCCGATATAGTCAGCGGGCATACCCCGATCATCGATCCGAGCCCTTATCGTTTTGATCGTTTCTAGGTCGCATGCACCGCGACAGTCCCAGAAAAGCGGTGTTTTTCCTTCACTGAGCGGCGGAGCCAGGCAATGTCACCAGACAGTATTTTTTTCACCAATCGTGCAGGCTTGCGTCTGCATTTTCTACGCTGGGGCGACCCGAGCGGTACGCCCTTGGTGCTGCTGCATGGTTTGCGCGCTTATGCCCAGACCTGGGAGTCTCTGGTAGAGGCGCTGGGCGATGGCTATTACATCCATGCCCTGGACCAGCGTGGTCGCGGGCTGAGTGATTGGGCGCCGTCCGCCAGCTATCACACGCAGTCCTACGTGGAGGACCTGCAAGACTTTGTCGAGCATGTTGGCTTGCAGCGGTTCGTGTTGCTGGGGCATTCGTTGGGTGGCGCCAATGCGTTGGAGTACGCACGGCAGAACCCAGGGCGCCTGCTTGGCTTGATCATCGAAGACATCGGGCCCGGCTCTTCAAGCCAGGGCGACGGTGCGGCGCGCATTCGTCGCGAGATGAACCAGACGCCTTTGCGTTTCGACACTTGGGAGGCGGCACGCGCGTTCTGGCAGGCGTCGCGGCCTGGCTTGTCGGAACAGGGCCTGGCGTCGCGGTTGGCGCATTCGATGCAGGAAAGCGCGGGCGCGATCACCTGGCGCCACGATCAGCAGGGCATCGCCGAGGCGCGCCTGAGCATTGAACCGACCGACCTGTGGCCGGCGGTCAGGGCCCTGGATTGCCCGACGTTGTTCATTCGCGGCATGCGTTCTGACTTTTTGCCGGCCGCGACACTGCAGGCCATGCGCGACAGCAATGCGCAGGTGCGCACGGTAGAAGTCGCGGACGCCAGCCACTATGTGCACGACGATCAGGGCGAAACCTTCAACCGCCTGGTCGTCGAGTTTCTTGACAGTCTCGCGATTGCGGGGCGATGAAGGCGCGGGCGCGTCTGATCGCACTGCTGTCATCACTGACGGCTTTCGTGCCTTTTTCGATCGACACTTACCTGCCCAGCCTGCCGCAGATCGCCGATGACCTGTCGAGCAGTACGGCGCAAGTGCAACACACCATCAGCGCCTTCCTCGCCGGGCTGTGCCTGGGCATGCTGTTCTATGGTCCGCTGTCGGATCGCTATGGTCGTCGTCCGCTGCTGCTGGGCAGCCTGGCGTTGTATGGGGTGGCGACCCTGGGTTGCCTGTTTGCCGGCAGCGTCGAGCAATTGATTGCCTGGCGCTTTGTCCAGGCGTTGGGCGGGGCGGGTGCCTTGGTGCTGGCGCGTACCGTTGCCAGGGATGTGGTGGGCCTGGTGCAGGCGGCCAAGGTGCTGTCATGGATGCACCTGTTGACGATGATAGCGACGCTGGTTGCACCGATGATGGGCACCTGGCTGGTGCTGATCCACGGCTGGCGCACGATTTTTGCCGCCTTGTTCATCCTTTCCAGCCTGTGCCTGTTGCTGGTCGCGCTGAGCTTGAAGGAGAGCCTGCCGGTGCAGGCGCGTGGCGCGACGGTGGGAGCGGCCTTTGCGGCTTACCTCGCCATCGCCCGGCAACCCAAGGCGGTGGCGCTGATCCTGTGCATGTCACTGGCGTTTGGCGGCATTTTTGCCTTTATCACGGCCTCGCCTTTTGTGTATGTCGAATACTTCGGCGCGTCGCCACGGGTATTCAGCGCGTTGTTCGCATTGAACATCCTGGGCATCATCCTGGTGACCTTCATCAATGCGCGCTGGGTCGGGCACTACGGTCCGCAACGCATGCTCGGCATGGGCGCCGTATTGGCGGGCGGGGCAGGGGTGGCGCTGATGGTCGTGGGGCTGACCGAATGGGGCGGGCTGGCGAGCATTGTGGGTTGCATGGTGCTTTACATGGGCGTGACCGGCCTGCTTGGCGCCAATTGCACGGCCAGCCTGATGGCGCTGTTTCCACGCCAGGCCGGGGCGACCGTCGCGCTGGGGATCTCGGTGCAGTTCGCCACCGGAGCGCTGGCCAGCCTGTGGGTCAGCTACCTGGCCGATGGCACGGCGTGGCCGATGTGTCTGGTGGTGGGGTGTTGCGGCGTGGGGTGTCTGCTCGCCTATGCCGTCACTCTTCGCGTGCCGGTCCGTGCGGTCGCCGTGCAGTCTTAAGACCGCCGGCGGGTGAGTTGTCAGCCTTGACCAAAAATCCGGCGATATTGGACATGCCCGCCATGCCGATCCGCTACACACTGTGGGCGCGATAAGCAGGGCGGTGTCGTTCGGATGCGCATTGCGCGGCCAATGCAATATTGGTCAGCGGTGCATCCTGGGCTGGCAACCGTGACTGCGTGGTCCTGTGGGCAAGGTTTCTCGCCAACTCAATGCCTAGCGTAGGCCGTCGTTAAGCAAGCGTGAGCTTCTGTTTATCAAGCCGGGATACCTAAATGAAAACTACAAAAAAAAATCCGATCGATAAAATATCCGTTTACCTGTGTGCAGGGCTGGTCTCGGGCGCAGGTGCGCTGTTATTGAATGTGCTACCCGTGCTGTTTGGTGCGTTTGCGGAGCGTTTCGGGCTCGGCGAACAGCAACTGGGCAACCTCGCCATGGCCATGAACCTGGGGTTCGGTGCGTTCGGGCTGGCGTCCTTGCTGTGGATTCACCGGCTCAGTTGGCGGGTTATTTCGGCACTGTCGTCGGCGCTGGTGGTGGGTGCAGTGTTGTTTGTCTTGCGTGACCCTTCCTATGAAATGCTGCTGGTGATCATGGCCTTGGCGGGCGCCGGGACAGGCGCTTTGTATGCGCTGGCCATGACGATTTTCGGTGACAGTTCGCAGCCTGAACGCGCGTTTGGTTTCAAGCTGGGGATCGAGACCGTGCCGGGCGCCTTCCTGCTCATCGTGCTGCCGGTGGCGGTGGCGCCGGTCTGGGGCTTTGAAGGCATGCTGATCACTGTCGCCATTGCCATGGTGGTGATGGGCATCCTGCCATTGCCCTGGGTCCCGCGCCGTAGCGCGCGTCAACTGGATGCGTCCGATACTGCTGTGCTGATTGCCAGCGCCGAGAGTCGCGCCATCGTGTGGTTGAGTCTGGTTGCCAGCCTGGTTTTCCTGACCGGCATCATGTCGGTGTGGGCGTTCCTTGAACTCATGGGGAAAAAGACCGGCCTGACCTCCGATACCATCGGGATGGTGCTGGCATTAGGCTTTTTGATCAATGCAGGCGGTGGCTTCATCGCGTCGGCGATTGGCCTGAAGGTGGGGCGCTTCATGCCGATGGCCGTGATCATCCTGGCGGAGCTGCTGGGGCTGGTGGCGCTGGCGCAGTTCTCTTCGCTTACCACCTATGTTGCAGGGGCTATCTGCTTTCTGTTTTCGATCAGCTTCGTGCTGGCATACACCTTTGGCGTGATGGCTGAGTTTGACCTGTCGGGCAAGCTCGTTGCGCTGGGTGCGCTGTGCCTGTCCCTCGGTGCGGCATTCGGACCGGCCATGGGTGGGTTCCTGATCGAGGAATTCGGCTACTCCGCGGTATTGGTGTTCTCGGGTGGCTGTTCGCTGGTGACCCTGGCCGTCTATGGTGCCGCTGTGTTGAGAGCTGAGCTCGCGTTCAAGCTCACCCAGGATTCAGACGCCGCAGTCCTTTCCAGGCTGTGAAGCCCGCCACTGGCCGCTACCCTGGATGAACGCCGCCAGGCGTTCGCTGGCGGTGGCGTAGTCACCTACCGATAGACATCTCGATGCCGTGCAGGTACCTGCGCGGCATCGGCAGGTGCGCCTGGGACGGGCCTTCGACCTGCACGTTGTTCTGCACCGCCGTGAGCAAAAAGGGCGATTTTGTCGCAAGTTGGCCCGCTCTGTGCCTATCTTTTTCAAGTGTTTTGTTTTGTTACCGGAATCACGTGAAAAGCGCACTAATTCTGGGCGTGCATCGAGGAGGATATCTATGAGTGGTCAAGCATTGTCGGCGTGGAACGAACGTGTACGCGCGGCCTGCGGTCGTTTCGAAACGCGCTATGACCACTGTCAGAGCCTTTTCATTGGGGAAATGAAGCAAACCCAGGTGGGTAGCACGGCTGTTGCCCACATTCGCAGCAATGCCAATGTGATTGCCAAGGCAGGGCGGTCAAGCGCGCGCGATTTATCGGCCAGGTGTTTCCTTGTGTTACAGCAGCAGGGTTCGATGGCCATTGAGTTGGGCGACCGGGTCGTTGACCTGCGGGCAGGCGACCTCGCTTTGCTCGACTTCACTGACGCGGTGAAAATGACACCCAAAGGGTTGTTCTCCCATGTCTCGATTCCTTTTCCGCGTGAGTTGTTCAAAGGCCTGGACCGCAATCGCTTCGACAAGCTGTCGACCACGGGGGTCTGTGGCCAACTGCTTGGCACGCTGGTGCGTCAAGTCGCTGGAGGCGAGCTGGCTCAGTGGTCGTGCCCGCAGGATGGTGCTGGCGTGGAAAAGGCCTTGGTGGCCTTGCTTGAGTCGGTGCTGGAGTATCGTGCGAGCGACCACTCGCCGGGATGGCAGTTGCATGAAGTGCAATCAGTCATTCAGCAAAGGCTTGACTCTGCGCGGTTGTCGCCTGCGTCGCTGTCCGAAGAGCTGGGCATTTCCAGCCGTCAGCTCTACAGGCTGTTCGAGGCGAGTGGCGATAGTGTTTGCCGTTACATCCTGCGTGAGCGGCTGTTGAAGGCCGCGCAGGATCTTCGTGACCCCGTTTGCGCGCATCGCTCAATTACCGAGATCGGCAGCTACTGGGGGTTCGCCGACTCGGCGCATTTTTCCAAAACGTTCAAGAAACAGATGGGCCTCACACCCAGCCTCTACAGAAACCGGGGGCACTGACCCTGCGCGCCGATGCGGACAGCGGCGCTATCGAGGCCTTTCAGTAGCGGATGATCACGGATTTCAGTTCGGTGTAATCGTCGATAAACGCACTGCCGAATTCGCGGCCAACACCCGAAGCCTTCATCCCGCCAAATGGCACGCTGGGGTCGACGAACGTGTGCATGTTGACCCACACCGTGCCCGCTTCGATACGCGGGATCAGGCGCAGGGCCTTGGACAGGTCGTTGGTCCAGATGCTGGCGGTGAGGCCGAACGGGCTGTCGTTCATCAGTTCGACCAGTTCTTCTTCATCATCGAACGCCAGCACACACACCACCGGGCCGAAGGTTTCTTCATGCAGCAGCGGGTCGTCTTTGCCGCTGGCCACGATCAGCGTCGGCTCCACGTAGTAACCCGCGCGGTCCACGGCGCGCGCACCGCACACCACCTGGTTGCCGCGCAGGGCGCGCTCGAAAAAGCCGAGGATTTTGTCGAAGTGCGGCTTGTTCGACAGCGGTCCGAACTGGGCGTGTTCATCCAGGGGCGAGCCAATGACCATCTGCGACAACATCGCTGCCATCTTCTGCGTCACGGGCTCGACAATGGAGCGGTGCACGTACAAGCGCTCGGGCGATGCGCACACCTGGCCCTGGTGCACATAGGCCGACTGCACGAAGCGCGCCACGGCGTCATCGACATTGGCGTCGGCCAGCAGCGCAGCGGCATTCTTGCCCCCCAGTTCCAGGGTGACACGGGTCAGGTCGGCGGCCATGGCGGCCTTGCCCACAGCAATGCCGGTGGGCACCGAACCGGTGAACGACACCTTGCGCACGCCAGGGTGTTCGATCAACTGCCGACCAACCTGGCCGCGGCCGTTGACCACGTTGATCACGCCTGGCGGAATCCCGGCTTCGATCGCCAGTTCAGCCAGGCGCAGCAGGGACAACGGTGTGTATTCGCTGGGCTTGAATACCACCGTGCAGCCGGTGGTCAGCGCGGCGCCCAGCTTCCATACGCCGATCATCAACGAGAAGTTCCAGGGCACGATGGCCGCCACTACGCCCACCGGCTCGCGCAAGGTATAGGCGCTGTACTGCTCGCCGTCCATCGAGGGGAACGAAGGGGTCATGGTCTGGCCCCCGATCTTGGTTGCCCAGCCGGCGAAGTACCGCAGGAACACCGCGCTCTGGCCCACCTCAATATGCCGCGACAAATTGATCGATTTGCCGGAGCTCACGGTTTCCAATTGCGCCAGCTCTTCACCGTTGGCCTCGATCAGGTCAGCCAGGCGATTGAGCAGCACGCCACGCTGGTAGGGCGTGACCTGGGCCCAAGCGCCCTTGAAGGCTGCGGCGGCGCTGTCGACGGCCAGGTTTACATCCTCGGCCTGAGCGTCACGCAGGTGCGCGATGGTCTCGCCGGTAGCGGGGTCGACCAGGGGGATGCGCTGGATGGACGCGCTGATCTGCACAGCACCATCGATGAAGTTGGAATGGTCGCGGCCCAGGAAGGCAGAGACTGAGGGCAGTAAGGCAATGTGCATGGCGGCGCTCCAACGAAGGGTTTGTCGCGCCCGGGCCGATTGTGGCGGTGGGCGCTCGAAAGACCTTTGCATTAAAAACGGATGCGCGTCTGTCTGCTTGTTCGAGCCTGCCTGGGACTTGGATATGCCTGACGGGCTGGGGCACGGGCCGGCCTAAGGTTCGCCGAGGTTATCGAACACCGTTTCGAGCAGGCGGCTCAGGCGTTGGATCTGTGCTTGCGTCATGCCGGCGAAGCTGCGTTTGAAGACGTCGCTGGTCGCTGCCTGGATGCGCTCGATCGCTGCGCGGCCCTCGGCGGTGATCCGCACCTGGGTGACCCGGCCGTCGTCCTCGCAGGGTGCGGTATCCACCAGGCCGTCTTCCTTCATGCGATAGACCGTCTTGGTGATGGTCGACAGCTTGGCGATCGCGTGGGTGGAAATCTCGGAAATGCTTGACTGGCCGTTCTCCTTGAGGATGAGCAGCACGCGCCAACGCGGGATATCCAGGCCGATTTTCTTCAGCGCCTTTTCCATGTACTGGCTGTAGCGGCCGTGCACCATGGCCAGCCAGTAGAACGGAAAGTCTTCCTTGTGAAAGTTTTCGCTGCCGGGGTCGTAGCGGTTTGTGGTTTTTTTGCTGGAAGTCATGGCGTGCTCAGGTCAGAGGAGGCGAGTAATCATAGACTTTTCTCGTGATTTCGGCGCGATTAATGACGCGCAGGCAGTGCGGGTGATCGTCGCAGGGAGCTGCTGAAATTTGATTGACAATTCACGTAAAATTCGGTGAGTGTGAAAAAAAGGAAAGGGCGCATCGCGCGTCCCCATTTCGCATTTGCACTGAAGGTGACGTGACATGACCCTGGTGATTGAACAGCTTTCCCTTGGCGGCAATGGGCCGACCGTGATGGTCAAGGACACCCTCGATGTGGCCGGCCTGCCAACGCGCGCCTCGAGCCGGGCACTGGCTGACGCCGCACCCGCCACGGCTCACGCCGATGTGGTGCAGGCCCTGCTGGACAAGGGTTGCCGCCTGGTGGCCAAGACCAGTCTGCATGAACTGGCGTTCGGCACCACGGGCATCAATCACTGGACCGGTACCGCGCCCAACCCGCGGTTTCCCGGGCGTATTCCCGGCGGCTCGTCCAGTGGTTCGGCGGCTGCCGTGGCGGCCGGGCTGGCGGATTTTTCCCTGGGCACCGACACCGGGGGCTCGGTGCGCATCCCGGCGTGTTGCTGTGGGGTGTTCGGGTTCAAACCGACGTTCGGGCGGGTCAGCCGCCGTGGCGTGATGCCGACGCACAGTAGCCTCGACTGCGTTGGCCCGTTTGCCGCAAGCCTGCCGATGCTGGTCACGGCCATGCAGATGATCGACGCAACCTTCAAGCCCGCACCGGCACCGGATGCACCGCGCCTGGGCATCGTGACGGTGCAGGCCGGCGCTGCCGTACAGCGCGTGATCGCCGCCGCCATCGCCGCCAGCCGGCTGCCCAGCCAGCCCATCACGTTGCCCAGCCTCAAGGCGGCCTATGACGCCGGCATGGTGGTGATCAACCGCGAGACCTTCGATGCCTGCGGGCACTTGCTGGGCACCGGCAAAGTGGGCGCCGACATCGCCGCTCGCCTGGCCGCCGCCGGCAACACCACGGCGGCGGCGCTGGCCGAGGCCGAGCGGGTGCGCACACAGTTCACCGCTGAGGTCGACGCGGCATTGCAGCAGGTCGACGTGCTGGTGCTGCCGACCATGCCGGACTTCCCCTTGACCCTCGCCGACGCGACCGATACCCAGGCGGTGCTGGGCATGACCGCGTTCGTGCGACCGTTCAACCTGTCGGGCCACCCGGCGCTGAGCATGCCGTTGGCCAGCGCCGAGGGGTTGCCGGTGGGCCTGCAACTGGTGGGGGCCAAGGGCGCCGATGAGCAACTGCTGGCTATCGCCGGCCGCTTGCTTGAGCGTCTGTATGCCGGGCATGAGGGGTGACATGAGCATGAGCACAGCCATCCCGCGCGCCGACCTTGAACAACGCCTGCGCCGTTTTGAAATCCAGGACAGCGCCCGCGCCTGCATGAACCGCTACATGGTGCTGTGTGACGCCCTCGATGCGCACACGCCCCTCGACGAACTGGCCGGGCTGTTTACCCATGACGCAGTGTGGGAGGGCAAGGGCGCCAAGTACGCCAAGAGTTTCGGCGGCTATCGCGGGCGCGAAGCCATTGCGGCGATGTTCGCCGGCTACATGAAAACGCCGGCGCACTTTGCCCTCAATGTGCACTTCCTCACCAGCGAACTGATCGAGGTGCGAGACGAAGCGGTCATCGGCCGTTGGGTGATGTTGCAAACGTCCACCTTCGCCAGCGGCGCTTCCCATCTCAATGCCGCCCGCCTGACCGTGCGTTTCGCTGAAGAAGAGGGGCAGTGGCGCATGGCGCATTTCCAGACCGAAAACCTGTTCGGCCGTCCGGTGCAGGCGTGGAACAGTGACGCCGAGCTACCGGTGCCCCAGCCTGCTGCGCAGTGACCCCAAGCGCTCACGCATAACCCCTCTCTCCAAAGCAACGCAGATCCCATGTGGGAGCGGGCTTGCTCGCGAAAGCGCAGTGTCAGTCGACTCATGTTGGCTTGATACACCGCCCTCGCGAGCAAGCCCGCTCTCATATTTTTTGACGATTAAAAAATAAATAACTACCAATGTTTATCGAAGGTTTTTAAGAGTGGATGTTTGAGTATTTATTCAATAAAAACAAATAGATAGTTTGTTTTTATCTTGTTCTTTTGCGTTATTTTTACGTGATTAGTGGTGTTTTTTAGCATGATAAATCAATTGACAATTCACGTAATCGAGATCAAATTCGCTGCAACGGCACCCACAAAAACAAAGGTAACCACTATGCCGATCCATCCCGCTCGTCCCGCGCCCCGTCTCAGCCCGACACTGATTTCCTGCCCAGCCCAATACCGTTCCTGACAACGGAGTAAATGTATGCATTCGCTAAAAAAACCAGCGGTGGGTGCGGTGAGTTCGCTTGCCGATGGCCCCACGTTCGATGTGTTGCTTGACGATGTGCGTGAGCGTGCCCGTGCCGGTGAGTTCGACCGTCAGCGCCATATCTCGTCGGATGTGATCGAGGCCTTCAAACAGCACGGTATTTACCGGGCCCTGGTGCCCAAACGCTTTGGTGGCCTGGAGTGTTCGCCCGCCGAGTTCTGCCAGGTGATCGAGCGCATTTCACAGGCCGATGGTTCCGCCGGCTGGGTCGCCAGTTTCGGCATGAGCCCGGTGTACCTCGCCGCACTGCCGCTCGACAGCATCGCCAAGGTGTATGCCGACGGTCCCGACCGGGTGTTCGCCGGCGGTATCTTCCCGCCGCAGCCGGCTGAAGTGGTCAAGGGCGGCTTTGTGGTCAATGGCCGCTGGAAGTACTCCAGCGGCTCCCTGGGCGCGGACATCGTCGGTGTCGGCATCGCCCCGAAAAACGGCGACACCTTCGGCCTGCCGCGTATAGCGGTGATGCCGCGCAGCGCGATCCGGATCGAAGAAACCTGGGACACCGTCGGTTTGCTCGGCACCGGCAGCCATGACCTGGTGGCCGAGAATGTGCGGGTCGACGAGGAGTGGACCTTCGTGCGCGGCGGCCTGCCGAACCTGGACGAGCCATTCTTCCGCTACCCGTCGCTGTCATTCGCCACCCAAGTGCTTTCGGTGGTTGGCCTGGGTGTCGCGCGTGCGGCACTCGATGCCCTGGGCGACATGGCCTGCGGTCGTGCCTCGGTCACCGGCGCCCCGGCGATTGCCGATCGGCCCCTGGCCCAGGTCGACATTGCCCGGGCGGAAGCCAGCCTGCGCGCCGCGCGGGCGTTCTTCTACGAATCCATCGACCGTGCCTGGGACTATGTTCTGGCCGGCGATACCGTGCCCGTGGCCGCGATCAACCTGTTGCGCCTGTCGTCGACCCATGCCACCCGGGTTGCCGCGGATGTGGCGCGGACCGCGCAGATGCTCTCGGGCATGAGCGGCGTGTACAACGACAGCCCGCTGGCGCGCTGCGTCAACGACGCCCAGGTGGTGACCCAGCACGCCTTCATGGGTGACATCACCTATCAGAACGCCGGAGCCATGTTCTTCGGCAAACAGCCTTTGCCCGGCTACCTCTAACCGTCGAGAAAACCAAAATGAGCGATAAAAAGACCTTGCGCGTGCTGTTCTGCATGGGCATCAACCAGAATTTTTTCGATGCCGCGCGCGACGAGCAGCTGCAGGTGTGGGCAGCGTTCAGCGCCATGTGGAACGGCATCCACGACCTCGCCGGGGTCAAGGTCCTGGGCAACATGGATGACGACCAGAGCATGGTCGGGCCTTCCGACGGTTTCCCGTGGACCACCTACCTGCTGGCCGATGTGCCGGATATCGAGACCGTGCATGCCGCGTGCAACCTGTTCCGCAGCACGCCCGTGGGCGATGGCCCGTACAAGTTGTGGCGCTACACCAAGGTTGAAGCCCGGGTTGGGCGCGAGCTGATCATTCAGCGTACCTGATGCCGACGAGGACATTCCCATGACCAAGCTGATTCCCGCTGTAAACCTTGCCGTCGACCCCGCCGACCTGGTGCAGGCCGACCGCGTCCACACCTCGATGTACACCGATGAGCAACTGTTCGACGCGGAGCTGGAGAAGATTTTCTACAGCACCTGGATCTGGGTGGCCCACGCCAGCGAGATCCCCGATAACGGCAGCTACAAGACCACCTACATCGGCAAGCAGCCGGTGATTGTGGTGCGTGATCGCAAGAAAGACGTGCACGTGCTGCTCAACCGTTGCCGTCACCGTGGCGCCACGGTGTGTGAACACAAGAAAGGCAAGACCAACAGTTTTGTCTGCCCGTACCACGGCTGGGGTTACGCGTTGGACGGTTCGCTGCGCGGCATTCCGCACCCGGAAAGCTATGGCGACTGCATCGATAAGGCCGAGCTGCCGCTGGTCAGCCTGCGCACCGAAAGCTATGCCGGCATGATCTTCGCCACCTTCAAGGACGACATCGAACCGCTGGAGGACTACCTCGGCGCAGCGAAGAAATGGATGGACCTGTTCATGAAACAGGGCGCCGGCTACGGCATCAAGGTACCGGGCGAACACCGTTTCCGCTTCCCCGGCAACTGGAAGATCCAGTTGGAAAACACCACCGACGCCTACCACTTTCCGTTGGTGCACAAGAGCTTCCTGTCGTCGGTGGACGAGCAGACCCTGGAGCTGTTCGATTTCGTCAAGGGCCCCGGTTACGTCGAAGACCTGGGCAACGGCCATAGCGTGATGGTGATGATCCCCGACCTGATCGACCTCGAAGCCGACCTGGACAAGCCGATCCCCGAGCGCTTCATGGCGTTGGCAGCCGAGCTGCGTGACGAAGGCATCGAAGAGCAACAGGTGCGCCGGATCGTGCGTGCGGTGGGGGGGACCGGCTTCAACCTCAACCTGTTCCCTAACGTCGCCTGCTCGATGGCGTTCTTCCGGGTACTGCAACCGATCTCGGTGACCGAGACCGAAATCCACCACTCGGTGATCACCATGGACGGCGGGCCGGCCGTGGCCAACCGTTATCGCCTGCGCCTGCATGAGCACTTTCAGGGCCCGATGGGCTTCGGCACCCCGGACGATTCGGAGGCCTGGGAGCGCGTGCAGAAGGGCGCCAGCGCCGGTGAAGACCTGTGGATCATGCTCAATCGCGGCCTGCCCGGCGAGCAACCCAGTGAAGACGGGCGGGTGTCTGACGTGAGTGCCGAGACCGGCATGCGCGCTGCGTACCAGCAGTGGAAGAAGATGATGTCGGCCTGACCTGTGGAGAACCTTATGAACCTGCAATTGCTGCAAGAAGTAACCGCTTTCATCTGGCAGGAAGGCGACATGCTCGACCACGGTGAATACGCCAGCTGGTTGAAGATGTGGACCGACAAAGGTACCTACATCATTCCCATCGACCCCAGGGAAACCGACTTCGAGAACACGCTCAATTACGCCTACGACGACCATCATATGCGTGAACTGCGCGTGCAACGCCTGATCGGCGGCGAGTCGATTTCCACCAGCCCGCAGCCACGCACGGTGCGTATGCAATCGCGCTTTCGGGTGCTGAGCGATGACGGCCAGTCCGTTACCGTGCGCTGTGCACAGAACGTGCGTGAGTTCCGCAAGGAAAGCCTGAAGTTCTACAGCGCCGACCTCACCTACGAGCTGATCCGCTGCGACACGGGGTTCAAGATCCAGCGCAAAGTGGTCAGCCTTATCAACAGTGACGATGCCCTCGCCGGTATCGGCTACATCCTTTAAGGAGCGCCGACATGAGCCAGATCGCATTGGTAACGGGGGCGGGGCAGGGCCTGGGGCAGCATTTCTGCGCCAGCCTGCTGCGGGCGGGGTACTCGGTGGTTATCACCGACATCAGGCTTGAGGCCGCACACGCCTGCGCCCAACACCTGGACCCCAGTGGCGAGCGCAGCCTTGCCTTGCAATTGGACGCGGGCAGCAAGGCCGATTTCGAGGCTGGCCTGGACCAGGTGCTGGCGCGTTTTGGCGCGCTGCATGTGGTGGTCAATAACGCCGCGGTGACCAAGACCACGCCGCTGATGCAGATCAGCCCCGAGGAATTCGACGCCGTAGTGGGGCTGAACCTGCGCAGCGTGTTCCTGGGGTGCCAGGTGCTGGGCGCGTACATGGCCGAAACCGGCTACGGGCGCATCATCAACATGGCGTCCCTGGCCGGGCAGAACGGCGGCACCGCGACCGGCGCGCATTATGCCGCGAGCAAGGGCGGCATCGTGACCTTGACCAAGGTCTTCGCCAAGGAATTTGCCGCACGCGGGGTCACGGTGAACGCCATTGCCCCGGGCCCGATCGAGTCGGCGGCGGTGCGCGCGGCGATACCGCCGGAACGCTTGCCGGGCCTGCTGGCCAATATTCCGGTGCAGCGTCTGGGTGATGCGGATTTTCTGGGTGACCTGATTGTGCAGTTGGCACGGCCTGAAGCCTATTTCACCACCGGGGCCACCTGGGACGTGAACGGCGGCCTGTTCATGCGCTGACTGATACCGGCCGCCACGGCGGCCTTCGCGAACTCCATGGAATAACGCCATGACTGAAGAATTGTTGGACGTAGTCGTGCGCAAGCGCGAGCTGCAAGGGGACGGCGTTGTCGTTCTGGACCTGACCCGGCGCGACGGCGCGCCGCTGCCGGTATTCGATGCCGGTGCCCACGTGGATATCCATATCGGCCCCGGGCTGGTGCGCCAGTACTCGCTGTGCAGCAACCCCGCCGACTCGAGCCTGTATCGCTTGGGCGTGCTCAAGGACCCGGCCTCGCGTGGCGGATCGGTCGGGGTGCACGACACCCTGCTCGAAGGCCGCGAGGTGCAGATCAGCGCGCCGCGCAATCTGTTCCCGCTGGCGGCCGAGGCGCGGCGTTCGCTGCTGCTGGGCGGCGGGATCGGCATCACGCCGATGATCGCCATGGCCTATGCGCTGCACGCGGCCGGCCAGACCTTCGAGCTGCACTATTGCGGGCGTGAGCGCAATCGCAGTGCGTTTCTGGCGGAACTGGCCGGCGCGCCGTTTGCCGCGCAGGTGTTCACCCACTTCGATGATGAAGGCGCTGAACAAAAGCTCGACCTGACCAAGGTGCTGGGCCGTGGCGAGGCCGGCGTGCACCTGTACACCTGCGGCCCCGCCGGGTTCATGGACTGGGTGATCCAGGGCGCCCGCGACCAGGGCTATACCGAGGCGCATATCCACAAGGAGTATTTCCAGGTGGATGTGGACAGCTCGGGTGGCAGTTTCGAAGTGGTGGCCGCCCGTAGTGGCAAGACCGTCCAGGTGGCCGAAGGGCAGAGCATTCTCGCCGCACTGGCGCAGGTGGGTATCAAGATCGAGATTTCCTGCGAGCAGGGTGTGTGCGGGACCTGCCTGTGCGACGTGCTCGAAGGTGAGCCGGACCATCGTGACGTGTACCTCACGGACGATGAGAAGGCCGGCAACGATCAAATTCTAGTGTGCTGTTCACGAGCCAAATCCAAAAAACTCGTGCTGGATATCTAAGGGGAACGACCATGGTAGACGTAGGCAGCTTTCGCAATGCAATGGCCATGCTGGGCGGTGCTGTGTCGGTCATCACCACCGATGGCGTGGCGGGGCGGTTCGGCTTTACCGCCTCGGCGGTGTGCAGCGTGACCGATTCACCGCCCACGCTGTTGGTGTGCATGAACCGGTCTTCCCATTCCAACGAGCATTTCAAGCGCAACGGCTCGGTGTGTGTGAACACCTTGTGTGGTGATCATCAGCACCTGTCCGGTGCCTTCGCCGACCGCACGCTGACAATGGATGAACGCTTTGCTGTCACCGAGTGGACCACGCTCGAAAGCGGTGCGCCGGTGATGCTTGAAGCGCTGGTGAATTTCGACTGCCGTATCGCGCAGGTACACGAGGTGGGGTCCCACAGTATTTTCTACTGCGAGATCCAGACCATTCGCCAGAGCGGCGCCGACGAAGGGCTGGTGTATTTCAACCGCGCCTACCACCGTCTGGGCCAGGCGTCGAAAGCCTGCTGACAGCACGGGCGACGATTGCCAGGCGTGTGTGCATAGAGGATTGAAGCATGCTCATCCGTTGTCGTTGGGCGGACTGATCGATGGCTGAGCATTGTTGATGTCTGTAAAATATTTTATTGACTAAAGAATATTTGCTGGTTAATGATTGCTGCGCATCTGCTCGAACGCAGAGTCATTTCCAGGGTTATGCCATGGGTCAGAAAATCACGCCGTCACTCGCCAGTCTTTATGTCCAGACTGCCGAGTCCTTATCCGAGCCGCGCTTGGCGCCGGTCCTTATGCAGGGCTTCCCGGCAGAACCGAAACACCGGGTCACGTGGAGCAATTGGATGAGCCCGCCCTTCAGTCAATGGGGGTTTCGCAACCTGGCGCGCCTGCGTCCCACCATCGATGTGCAAGCAGGCGCAGCGTCTGCGGGGCCGCTCAAGGAGGCTCCGACAGCACTGGATGCGGTGCATTTCAACAGCGAGTGCGGGTTGAGCATCAGCGTCAGCGACCACCTTGTCGCCAGCCAGACCGACGCCTTTATCGTGATGCAGGGCGACACCGTCCTGTTTGAGCGTTACTTCAACGGGCAGCGCGCCAGTGACCGCCACATCATGTTCTCGGTGACCAAGTCGCTGATCGGAACCCTGGGCGAACAACTGGTGACCCAAGGGATGCTCAAGCCGGAGTTGCCCGCTGCCTACTACGTGCCCGAGTTGGCGGGCAGTGCGTTTGGTGATGCGACGGTGCGCCAGTTGTTTGATATGGCGGTCGGCATCAACTACAGCGAGGTGTACGACGATCCGGCCTCAGAGAGCTCGCAGTACGGTTATGCCTGCGGCTTTCAACCGGCACCGGCGCAATACGCGCAGTTCGAATCCTTGTACCAGTACTTGCCGTCGCTCCAGAAGCGCGGCAGTCACGGCGGCTTTTTCCATTACGTGACCGCCACCACCGAAGCCTTGGCCTGGGTCATGGAGCGTGCCTCGGGCAAGGCGTGCAGCCAGATGCTGGAGGCGATCTGGGAGCGTTTGGGGTGCGACCGCGACGGCTATTTCATGGCCGACCCCTGGGGGCGCAATGTGGCCGGGGCGGGTTTCAGTGCCACCTTGAGAGACATGGCGCGTTTCGGCCGCCTGCTGGCCAATGACGGGCGCCACGAGGGGGTTGAGCTGCTGTCGCCGCAGACCGTGGCCCGTATCGCCGCCGGGTCCGATCCGGCGATCTACGCGCAAAATACCGAGTTCGCCAGCTGGACGCCGGGTGCGTCCTATCGAAGCCAGTGGTACGTGTTCAACGACCACAGCCAAGCCCTGATGGCCGGCGGGATCCACGGCCAGTACCTGTTCATCGACAAGCCGTCCGGCGTGGTGATCGTCAAGCAATCGTCATTGACTGAGGCGGTCGGCCCGTTCGATGCCGACAGCGTGCGCATGCTGCGCGCGATTGCCGACCACCTGAGCCACTGACACACGCCCAACAATAAGAGTCCTGCGTTCTATTCACCTGGCCCTGGCCAGGTGTTGGCGGCGCGTTGCGTCGCCGTTGACTGCCCTGTAACAACAATAATTCCACAGGAGCTTTTCATGGTGTTCACCAAGCGATTCTCTCAAGCGTTCCTAGCGGTCGGCTTGCCCTTGACCACCCATGTCGCGTTGGCGGGCTACACCTTTGAGGACGGTAACCTCAAGGGTGAAGTCAACCTCACGATGGGCGGTGCGACGCTCTCCACCCGTGGCGTCAACTTCGGCAGCGGTCGTGTCGATGGGCGCAACGGCAAGAACGGCGGCAGCCGCATTGGCTGGCAAGAGTTCTACGTCAAGCCGGGCGTCAAGCTCGACTACACGTTGCAACCCGATTTCAGCCTGCTGGCCGGCGGTTCCCTGGTGGCCGCCACCACGTTCGGCGATGGCGATGCGGGCGGCTTCACCCGCAGCTCCGACGGCAAGGTCGCCGCCGAAGAACTCTACGGTGGTTTTCGCAGCGGCGAATGGACGTTCACCGCAGGCCGCCAGAACTACATGATCGGTACCGGGTTCATCGTCATGGACGGTAACCTCGACCAGTTCAAGGATGGGGCCTACTGGCTGGGCCCTCGAACCGCCTTCAAGGATTCGGCGGTCCTGGCCTGGAACCATGGCGCGCTGAAGTCGCAGGCGTTCACTTTGCGCACCGATGATGATCTGGGCGACTTCCGTATGACCGGTGTCAACCTCGATTACAACCTCGACGACCAGGTAACCCTGGGTGCCATGGCCATGAAGGTCAACGCCCTGGGCCCCAAAGGCAGCACACTGCCGCGTCGGCGGGACGGGATGCTGGTGTACAACGTGAGGGCGCTCAACGCCAAGGTGCCGGGCGTGCCTGCACTGACCCTCAACGCCGAATACGCGCTGGAGCGAGGTAGTGGCGAGGGTGTCGATTACGATGCCGAGGCTTGGTATGGTCAGGCGGACTACGCCTTCAGCACGCTGCCGCTGACGCCTGTCATCGGCTATCGCTACGCGAGCTTTTCCGGCGACGACAACCTGGCCGACAACCGCCAGAAAGCCTGGGACCCGTTGAGCAAGGGTTTCGTCGACTGGAGCACATGGCTCGTCGGCGACGTGGTCGGCAACTACCTGCTGTTCAACAGCAACGAAAATGTCCAGCAGTTCTCACTCAAGACCCACCTCAACGAGACCCTGACCCTCGGCGCGATTCACTACCAGTTCTGGCTGGATGAGAAAAACTACATGGGCGCGGCGGTCAGCGACCGGCGTTTTGCCGATGAGAGCGTGATATTCCTCGACTGGACGCCCACGCCGTCGTTCTATACGTCGCTGTCCTATAACTGGGTCAAGCCACTGGCCGCCGCCAAGCAAGTGTTCGGCAACGACCAGAAGTTCAGTGCGTTGGAACTGTATTTCACCTATCGCTATTAAGTGCTGCGAGCCATCGCGGCCGCGCTGGAGTGTTTTATCATGAATAGTTTTTTGCGTAACACCTTGCTGGGCACCCTGGCTTCGTTGGTGCTCAGCGGGGTTTGCCTGGCCGAAGAGCGCACTGTTCGCATCTACAACTGGATCGAATACCTGCCGCCGGAAGTGCTCAAGAGCTTCCAGGAAGAAACCGGCATTCGCCCGATTTACGATGTGTTCGACAGTTCCGAAACCATGGAGTCCAAACTCCTGACGGGCAACTCCGGGTATGACGTGGTGTTTCCGGGCACCGCCAACCTGGGGCACTTGATCACGGCCGGTGCCGTCCAGCCCCTGGACCGCAAACAGTTGCCGAACTGGCAGCACCTGGACCCGCAGTTCATGCAGTCGCTGGAAAAGGTGGGGGACACCGGCAATCGCTACGCCGCGCCTTACCTGTGGGGCACCACGTTGATCGGCTACAACGTCGACAAGGTGCGCAAAGCCCTGGGGCCCGATGTGCCGATGAACAGTTGGGACATCATCTTCAAGGAAGAAAACATTGCCAAGCTCGCCAGTTGCGGAGTGGGCTTTCTCGACGCCGGCAACGAGATCCTGCCCATTGCCTTGCACTACAAGGGCCTTGACCCCAACAGCCAGAAACGCGAGGACTATCCGCAGGCCCAGGCCTTGATGATGAAGATTCGCCCTTACGTCACCTACTTCAACTCGTCGCGCTATGGCATGGACCTGGCCAATGGCGATATCTGTATCGGTGTGGGTTGGTCGGGTGGGGTGGCACTGGCCACACGATTGGCGGACGCCGCCGGCAAGGGCGTCCACGTCGAGATGGCACTGCCCAAGGAAGGGGCACCGATGTGGTCGGACGTGATGATGATACCGGCCAATGCCCCCGACCTGTCGGAGGCCCATGTGTTTATCAATTACATCCTGCGCCCGGACGTGATCGCCCGCATCAGCAACAAAATCGGCTACCCCAACCCGAACAAGGACGCCACCGCGCTGGTGGATGCCAGTATCCGCAACAACCCCAACATGTATGTGCCGGATGAAGCACGCAAGACCCTGTTCGCCCTGGAACCGGTACCAGCCGCAGTGGATCGCATCCGCAACCGTACCTGGACCGCCATCAAGACCAACCGCTGATCAGTGTGGCCCGGTGCGGGGTGGCACGCTCCAAAGCCTGCGTTCGGCCAGCGTGTTTGACGGGCGCCTCAGATCAAAAGAAAAGCAAAAGCAGAACTGTTTTTGCTTTTCTGTGAGAGTTTGCTCCCGATGGCGGCATCTGGGCCGACCAGGATGTTGGAGTGGAATGAGTACATATCCATTGCTGCGGTAACGGCGACTTAGGGTTCCGCTCTTACAGCGGGTCACTTTTGGCAAACGCCCCAAAAGTAACCAAAGGTCTTGCCCCACCACTTGGCACCTCGCCCAGGCTCGGTGTGCCCGTAATCCGACATTGATTTGGGGGGCCGCCGCCACGCGCCATCCATGGCGCGGGGCGGCTAAACCGGCATCCCTGCCGGTTTACCCCCCAAATCAATATCGGATTACGGCCAGCGTGGTTAACGGGGCGTCTGAGATCAAAAGCAAGATCAAGAGCGGCTCGCTTCGCATCGTGGTTACACCTTTGTGTAGATACCTATGCTGCGATGCAGGCACTTCGGTCTGTCAGGCCTGCATGCCATAAAACAACAGCTCAGTGATACGCCTGACCTGCAAGGAGTGCGCCTCGATATCCGGTTGCTCCTGGTTTACCAGCCGGAACAGTTGCAGGTGTGAGTAGTCGTTCAACAGGAACGCGGCCAGTTCCACATCCAGTTGCGGGCGCAGTTTGCCGGCCTGTTGCAGTTCCCTGAGCAGTTGGCTGATTTCGGCCCTGAGCGCATCGTTCATGGCCCGGTAGCCTGCGGGCAGTTCGTTGCTGCCGCCGAACAGGATCAACGGCAGCAGTTCGCGCCAGAGGCTGGGGTGCATGACTTCCAGGGCGTAACCGGTTAGCAGTCGCTCCAAATGGCACATCGCGTCGACCGGGTCCTCGATGTCCTTGATCAGGCGGCGGGTGTCGGTGATGGCGCGTTGGTCGGCGTGGTGCAGGATTTCCAGGATGATTTCCTGCTTGTTGCCGAAGTACTTGAACACGGTGGGCGGCGATACGCCGGCCTGGCTGGCGATCTGCTCGATGGTGGTGTTCTGGAAGCCCTGGCGCTCGAACAGCTCGATGGCCGCCTGGCTGATGGCTTGCCGTCGTTCGGCTTTCTGACGTTCACGCAGTCCGCTCACGGGGGGTCCTTGTCACGAGGAAGAAGAGGGCGCTTGTCGCCCGTTACCCCAGCAAAATACTTAATTGGGTAAAACTTTTAAAGCATTGATTGCCAGGCCGGCGATTGTGTTCGCCAACTCAGCGGGTCTGCCGCTGATGTTTCTTCAAGCGGTAGGCAAACTGCGCGCGGCTAAGCCCTACCAGTCTGGCTGCGGCGGCCAGGTTGCCGGCGTTGCGTTGCAGTGCTTCGTTGATCAGACGTGATTCAAGGCCTTCGATGGAAAACCCCTGGTCCAATTGGCCAAGGGTGTCCAGCAGTGCGGGGCACGCGACCGGGCCGCTGTTTGACAGGCTGCCGTGGTCATCCAGGCTGTAGGGATCGGCGGGCAGGGCTTCGTTGCGAAACAGGTGCACCAGGTCGATGGCCTGGCCTTCATCGCTGGCGATCAGACCGCGCTCGATCAGGTTCTGCAGTTCGCGCACATTGCCCGCGAAGTCGTAACGCAGCAGCACCTTCAGCGCGCGCATGGTCAAGCCCGCCGGCGTGCGTGCATATTCCTGGCAGAAGCGGGTGAGGAACGCATTGATCAACAGCGGGATGTCATCGCGGCGCTCGCGCAGGGGCGGCAGGGCGATAGGGTAGACATTCAGCCGGTAGAACAGGTCTTCGCGAAAGGTGCCGTCCGCCACGGCTTTGCGCAGATCGATATTGGTGGCGGCCACCACCCGTACGTCCACCTTGATGCCGCGTACGCCACCGACCCGTTCGATCTCGCGTTCCTGCAAGGCCCGCAATAGTTTGCTTTGCCCGGCCAGGCTGAGGCTGGTGATTTCATCCAGAAACAGTGTGCCGCCCTGGGCGCGCTCGAAACGCCCGGCGCGCGAGTGGGTCGCGCCGGTATACGCGCCGCGCTCGACCCCAAAGAGTTCGGCCTCGATCAGGTTGTCGGGGATGGCCGCGCAATTGAGGGCCACGAACGGGTTGTCGCGGCGCGGGCTGAGCTGATGCAACTGGCGGGCAAACATCTCCTTGCCGACCCCGGACTCACCGCTGATTAGCACCGTGGCCGGGGTCAGCGCGACGCGTTGCAGGGCTTGGGTCGCGGCGTTGAAGGCGGCGCTGGCGCCAATCAACGGTTGCGGCTGGTCGAGCCGCGCACCACCACTGAGCGGCGGGGTGGGGGCGGCGGCGGCGGGGCTGGTGCCGGGCTGCAACACATTCAGGTAGCGCAGGTCCTGTTCGACGTCACCCCATTGCTCGGCCGTCTTGCCCACCACCCGACAACTGCTGTGGCCCATGCCTCGACATTGCACTTCACGGAAAATCACCATTTGCCCGAACAGGCCACTGACGAAACCGATGGCGTAGCCCGTTTCAGTCCAGCACACCGGGTCCTGGCCGATCCCGTAGGCGCTCACATGTTCATCGGCCTCGCACGAGTGGTGCCAGAGAAACTCGCCTTCATAGAACCCCGAGTCGGCATCGAATTTGAAGTGCAGCGGTTCCACCTTGGTCATGCCTTCCAGGGTGTGCAGGTGCGTGCCGGCGCGAAACACCGCAGCGGCATCGGCCTGGGGCCAGCGTTCCCGGATCAAGCGAGCGTCCCGCAGGCCGGAAGCGTAACCGGTGCGCGTGAACAGACCGCGCGCCTGCTCCAGGCCGAGACGTTCGATGACTTCCCCGCGCAGGGCACCGAAGGCGGAACTGTGCAGCAACAGCATGCGCTGGTCATTGAGCCAGATGCGTCCGTCTTCGGGAGAAAAGAACAGGCAGTCGGTCAGTTCCGCAGGCGTCGGCGAACTGTTGTCGCTGAGTTGGCGGCTGTCGCCGCGCGGATGATAGGGCGCAGTGGCCGTCGGATGTTCAGGCACAGCGCTGTGGGGATTGGTCATTGTTATGCCCCTGCAAAGCGAATGATCGATATGAGTAACGGCTGAGATAGTTATTAAACATAACCTTATCAATTGAACAAGTGGCAGGGATCCGGTTTTTGCCGCCGCTGGGCGGTGTGTGCCTGGGCGGTGTGAAGCAGGCCCCGGTCTAGAGCCTTCGACGCTGGATGCAAGGGCCGGCGCGTACAAAACGGCACAGCCTTTGCTCAAGGCTTGATGCGGCGTTTGCACACTGTGCGGACGATGACAATTACAAGAACCGGGAGTTGCCATGTCAGTGTCTGAAACCACCCACCTGTTACAGCGGGCCATTGCGTCCGAATGCCTGTTCAACGGCGATTGGGTCCCCGCCTCGGGGGGTGTGAGCCCCGTGATCGAACCGGCCACCGGCGAGCCCCTGATGCGCTGCGCCATGGCCAGTCCGGCCGACATCGCTGGCGCCAGCCGCAGTGCGGCGCTGGCTCAGCCGGCCTGGGCCGCGCTCGGCCCACGGCAGCGCGCCGAAGTGTTTCGTAAGGCCGCGGACGTGGCCCAGCGGTCGTTCGCCGAACTGGCGCTGTATGTTGCCCGGGAAACCGGGGCGGCGTTGTTCAAAGGCGAACACGAAGTGCGCGAGGCCATCGTGCTGCTGCATCAGGCGGCGGGGCTGTTGTCGCAACCCCATGGGCTGGTGCTGCCCAGTGAGGCGGGGCGGCTGTCCTATGCGCGGCGCCAGCCCCATGGCGTGGTCGGGGTGATTTCGCCGTTCAACTTCCCATTGGTGCTGTCGATGCGTTCGGTGGCGCCGGCCCTGGCTGCGGGCAATGCGGTGGTGCTCAAGCCTGATCCGCAAACGCCGGTCAGCGGTGGGTTCCTCATCGCCCGGTTGTTCGAGGAGGCTGGTCTGCCCAAGGGCCTGTTGCAGGTGTTGCCCGGTGCCGCAGCGGCCGGCGAGGCACTGTGCTGCGATCCCAATGTGCGCATGATTGCGTTCACCGGCTCCACGGCGGCGGGGCGCAAAGTCGCCGAGACGGCCGGGCGCCACCTGAAAAAAGTCGCGCTGGAACTGGGTGGCAAGAACCCGCTGATCATTCTCGAAGACGCCGACCTCGACCTGGCCGCGAGCAATGCCGCCTGGGGCGCCTGGCTGCACCAGGGGCAAATCTGCATGGCCACCGGGTTGATTCTGGTGCATGAGTCCATTGCCGCCAGCCTCACACGCAAGCTGGTGGACAAGGCTCGAGCCCTGACCGTGGGCAATGCCGCCCGCGGTGAAGCTGCGCTCGGTCCGCTGATCAACCAACGGCAATTGCAGCACGTGCACCAGATCGTCAGCGACAGCGTGCAGGCCGGCGCGCGCCTGGAGGCGGGCGGTGAATATGACCGGTTGTTCTACCAGCCCACCGTCCTCAGTGGCGTGCGGCCGGGCATGCGCGCTTTCGAGGAAGAAATGTTCGGTCCGGTGGCCACGGTGGTCAGCTTTGCCACGGACGAGGAGGCCATTGAGCTGGCCAACCGCACCGAATACGGGCTGTCGGCCGCCGTTATCTCGCCGTCGGTGGGGCGCGCCATGGCCATTGGCGAGCGGCTTGACTGCGGCCTGTTGCACATCAACGACCAGACCGTGGCCGACGAATGCATCAACCCCTTCGGTGGGCGCGGTGCTTCCGGCAATGGCGGCAGTGTTGGCGGGCCGGCCGACTGGGACGAGTACACCCAGTGGCAGTGGGTCACCGTGAAAAACACCGCGCCGACGTACCCTTTCTGAGCCCCGGCTCGCTGTTTTGATGCACCCACGCCTATACAAAAATAAGAGGGCTTGAACATGAACCTGCATAACAAAACCCTGGTCGTCACCGGCGTCGCCTCAGGCATTGGCGCCGAATTGGCACGGCTTGCGCGCTTCCAGGGCGCCACGGTCATCGGTGTCGATCGCCATGAACCGCAGTTGACCCTGGACGGTTTCTTCCAGGCTGACCTGGGCGACCCGGTCAGCATCGATGCCTTGGTCGCGCGTCTGCCGGCGCGGGTCGATGCGCTCTGCAACATTGCCGGCGTACCCGGCACGGCGCCGGTGCAAGCGGTGGCAGAGGTCAATTACCTGGGGCTGCGCCATCTCACTCAAGCGCTGCTGCCGCGCATGCCGGCGGGCGGCAGCATCGTCAATGTCGCCTCGATCCTCGGCGCGCAATGGCCGCAACGGCTGGCGCAGCACAAGGCGTTGGCGGCCACGGACAGCTACCGCGCCGGGCAGCAATGGCTCAAGGATCATCCGGTCGAACAGGCTACCTGTTACCAGTACTTCAAGGAGGCGCTGATTGTCTGGAGCTTTGCGCAATCCCAGGCCTGGTTTCGCGATCACGGTGTGCGCATCAACTGCGTCGCGCCGGGGCCGGTGTTCACGCCGATCCTCGGTGACTTCGTCAGTATGCTCGGCCCGGAGCGGGTGGCCCAGGACAGTCAGCGCATGACCCGTCCGGCACTGGCCGATGAGGTGGCGGCAGTGATTGCCTTCTTCTGCTCGGACGCGGCGCGCTGGGTCAACGGCGTCAACCTGCCCGTGGACGGTGGGTTGGCGGCCACCTACGTGTAGCGGGGCACCGCGTTAAGCCCCGGTGCGGATCCGCCGCGCCGGGGGTCTTGAACAACAACAAAAATACAGGACACACAAGATGCTCAAGCCTATCTTGCGGACGGTTGCGGCTACCACTTTTGTCGCACTGTCATCGACTGCACACGCTTACGACTTGCCCGGACTCAACCTGGGCAGCACCAGTTTCTACGACGGCTCACCGGCACCCGCCGGCCCCGGTTGGTACCTGGAGGAATACCTGACGTACTCCCGGGCCAGTCGCTTCAACGATGCCCACGGCAACAAGCTCGCGCTGCCCAGGCAGGACGTGGACGTGGTGGCGCCGACCACGCAGATCATCTATGTCGGCCAACCTCTGGCCAACGGCGCGATGCCGGGCTTTACCCTGATCAATACATCGCTGGCCCATGCGGATGTCGATGACGGTTTGAACAATGCGGCGTTGAGTTCCCGCGCGGGGTTTGGCGATGTGGTCGTCGGGCCTTTCCTGCAACTGCCGACTTTGAGCCGCGCTGACGGCAGCCCGCTGCTGACCCAACGTGTCGAAGCCGATATCTCGGTGCCGGTGGGCGCCTATGACCGCAAGCGCTCGATCAACCCCGGCAGCAACTTCTGGTCATTCAATCCGTATTACGCGGCCACCTACTGGTTCAGCCCCACGTGGTCGGCGAGCGGGCGTTTCATGTACCTATGGAATGGCAAGAACAATGAGCCGGCGGCCGGTTTCGGTGATGTCTCCAACACCCAGGCCGGCCAGGCGTTGCACGCCAACCTGACGCTGCAATATGCCGTGAACCAACAACTGAGTGTGGGCTTGAACGGCTACTGGTTGAAGCAGATCACCGACACCCAGGTCGACGGGCACGCGGTGAGCGGGCGTCGAGAAAAGGTCTGGGCCATTGGCCCAGGCCTGGTCTACGCGTTCAGCAAGGAGGACGTGCTGTCGGTGAACGCCTACTTCGAGCAGCAGGCGCAAAACCGCACCGAGGGCGACAAGCTGGTACTCAATTGGCTGCACAAGTTCTAGGCGTTGGTCTGCCGGGCAGCCCCCGGCAGGTTCTGTGGCGCCGCACGCACCATCACGCTGATGATGGTGAGGGCGGCGATCACGACTCCGGGGGAGGTCGCCAGCAGCACGCCGCTGGTGCCGGCGCCCGCCGCGAGCAGTTGCCCGGCTGCCAGCGGCCCGGCCACCGAACCCAATCGCCCGATAGCCACGGCCGCTCCTACACCGGTGGCGCGCACAGCGGTGGGGTAGGCGGGTGGGGCGCTGGCATACAGCACCAACTGCGCAGCCATCACGAACAAACCGGCGGCAAAGCCCGCAATGGCCATGGGCACGATGCCCACCGACAGACCAACACCGGCCAGCGCGGCCAGCAACCCGGCATACACGAACAGCACCACTTTGAGCGCATTGCAACGGTCCAGCAGCACGCCGCCGAGCAGCGAACCCAGCGCACCGCCGATATTGAACAGCATCTGCACCATGCCCGCCTGGGGCTTGCTGAAACCTTGCGCCAGCAGCAACGACGGCAGCCAGTTGAGCAGCATGTACATCACGGTCAGGGTGAAGAAGTAGCTGAGCCACAAGGCCAGCGTGGTGCGGGCGCGACCGTCGCCGAACAGTGCCTGGCGGGTAGAGGCGCGCGCGCCGGGCGTAGTGTCGAGCTGTTGGCGAAAGGCGCTGGACTCAGGCAGCAGCAGGATCATCAACGGCACGGCCAGCAAGGGCGCCAGGCCGCCGATGATAAAGGTGGTCTGCCAGTGCTCGCTGGAAAACATCGCCACCACTGCCGCCAGTGCGCCACCCAGCGGCACACCGCAGTACATGACACTGATGGCGGTGCCGCGCTTGCGTTCGCTCACGGCTTCGGCGCACAGGGCGATCAGGTTGGGCAGCGCGGCGCCCAGGCCCAGGCCGGTCAGGAAGCGCACCAGCAACAGGCTCGAGTAGCTGTCGACAAAGGCAGTGCTCAGGGAAAACACTCCGAACAGCAGCACGGCCATTACCAGGATTTTCTTGCGCCCGATGCGGTCGGCGACCCAGCCGCCGAAGAACGCCCCCGGCAGCAGGCCAATGATGCCGACGCTGAATACCCAGCCGAGCATTTTCGGATCCAGGGCAAAACTCTGGCGCAACCCCGCAGCGGCGGTGCCGGCGGCTTGCAGATCGAAGCCTTCGATCAGCGCAACGATAAAGCACAACGCAATAGTCAGCGTCGAACGACGCGATGGACTGTCCATGGCAAACCTCATTGTTGTTCTTGTTGTGATGGCGAGCTCGGATGGCTGCTGGCGATTAAGATAACAAAGATAACTAAAAAATGAATCGTTGATAAAAGTGGTCGTGAAATAAGAATAAATTGAATAAAAACAACGAGTTTTAATGCTTACCCATGATCGGATGAAAAATAGTTAGTTTTATTAATGTTCGATTATCGATCATTTGCAGTTGACGAGCGCCCTCGGCTGTTTCCATTCTTTGCTCGCAAAGCCCCAGGGGCCGAGCGTGTGCCACCCCCAAAAACAACAACAAAAATGGACATCGAACATGCCAGAACTCCCTATGGAGGGCGCCATTGCGGCTGCGCCGGTCTCCTGTGCGCCGCACAACACTCCACGCCTGCTCACGACATTGCTGGCCTTGAGCCTATTGCCTGCTCCACTGTGGGCGGCGGGGTTTATCGATGACAGCCACGGCACCTTGACCTTGCGCAATTACTACCTGGACCGTGACTACAAGGACGACGGCGCCAAGACCGCCGCGCGGGAGTGGGCCCAGGGCATCATCGTCAACCTGGAATCGGGGTTCACCCCAGGGCCGGTGGGCGTTGGCCTGGATGTGCGCGGCTTGATGGGGCTCAAGCTCGACTCGTCGCCAGACCGCAGCGGCACCGAGTTGTTGCCGGTGTCGGCCAGCGACAAGCGTGCCGCCGATGAGTATTCACGCCTGGCCCCCACCGCCAAGCTGCGCTTTGCCCAAACCACGGTGAAGACCGGCGACGTGTCGATCTTCCTGCCGTTCGCCTTCGCCAGCCCGTCGCGCCTGCTGCCGCAAACCTTTCGCGGCACCACCTTGAGCTCCAAGGACATCGATGGCCTGACCCTCAACACCGGCTATATCGACCGTATCAACAAGCGCGACTCCACCGACTACCAGGCCATGACCATTGCTTCGCCCAACCGGCGTTTCAACGCCACCGCCACCACCTCGCACCTGGCGTATGTGGGCGGTGATTACCAGGTCAACAAAGACCTCAGCCTGCGCGCCTATCATGCCCAGGTGGCGGACCTCTACCAGCAGGACACCCTGGCATTGCTGCACAACCTGCCGGTGGGCGATGGCGTGCTCACCAGTGACCTGCGCAGTTTCTTCAGCCGCGAGGATGGCAGCGCCAAGGCCGGCAATGTCGATAACCGCAACCTCTCGGCGTTGTTTGGCTACCGTTTGGGTGGCCACCGAGTCAGCCTGGGCTATATGCATTCAAGCGGGGCAACGGCCACGCCGTACATCTCCGGGACCGAGCTGATGGGCATGAGCGAACTGACCATGAGTTCGGACTTTCTCAATGCCAAGGAGCGCACCTGGCAGGCGATCTACGACTATGATTTTGCGGCATCGGGTGTGCCGGGCCTGAAGGGTCGGCTGCGCTATGTGCGCGGCGACAACATCGAACTGGCGGCCTTCAATGCCGAGGACCGCAAGGAGCGCGAATTCCAGATGGAACTGGGCTACGTGATTCAGAGCGGCCCGTTGAAGAACGTCGGGCTGATGGCGCGCAAGTCGATCTACCGCAATGACTTCCCCGGCGGCGCGGCGTTCCGCGATGAAAACCAGACCCGTTTCCTGGTGCTCTACACCGTGGCCCTCTGGTAGGCCACGCGCGGTCAGTCCTGATACACCTTCTTGAGCAAGCGCAGCAGCTCTGCACGTTCGTCGACGTCCAGGGCTGCGGTAGCGTCCTGGTCGCTCTGCGCGGCGATGGCCTTGAGTTCCTTGAGCAAGGTCTCGCCGGTCCTGCTGAGGAAGATCCCGTAGGAGCGCTTGTCCGGTTTGCACCGCACCCGCACCGCCAGCGCGCGACTTTCCAGCTTGTTCAACAGCGGCACCACCTGGGGTGGCTCGATGGCCAGGGCGCGGGCCAGGTCGGCCTGCATCAGGCCGGGGTTCTGTTCGATGATTGCCAGGGCCGAGAACTGCGCAGGGCGCAGGTCGTGGTCCGACAACCGGCCGATCAGGTTCTGGAACAGCTTCAACTGTGCGCGGCGCATGGCATAGCCGATCAGGTCATCCAGCGCCGAATCCACTGGCGGCGGTGCGTCGCTGCCTTCGGGGAGCACTTTACTCGCGTTGGCGATGGGGGAACGCGTGGTCATTAAAAGGGGATCCTCGAACGAATCAAGTTAACAAAGCTAACTAGCTTGCCGGGATTGTCGGTCGCTGGCTAGCGCATCCTTGCGCTGCGCAGCTTCACTGTCAGGCGGCGAAGGGCTCAAAGGCGAGCGGGGGCCAGTGGGCCGGGCTCACCACAGTTTCCAGGTGTAAGCCACGATCAGGCGGTTCTCGTCGAGGTCCTGGGTCAGGCCATTGCCGGAGCGGAAGGTCACGTTGCGCCAACGCAGGTTAAGACCTTCCAGCGCACCGCTCTGAAACACGTAAGTCAGGTCGGTGTCACGTTCCCATTCGCTGCCGTCGCTGACGGTGCGTGTGTGTATATCGCTGCCTTTCACGTAGCGGGTCATAAATGTCAGACCGGGCAGGCCGAGTGCCGCGAAGTCATACTCGTAGCGCAGCTGCCAGGACTTTTCATGGGCCTTGGTGAAGGGGTTGTAGGTCACCAGGTTCGCCACATAAGGTGTGCCGGTGTCGATGACCGGAAACGCGCTCTCGCCCCACAGACGCTGGAACGCCATGGCGAAGCGCTGGGCGCCGACGGTCAGGGTGAACATGCCGTTGAGGTTGCGGTTGTCGATTTTTCCGGCTTTTCCGGCGCCAATGTCAGTGCTGTCGAAATAGCGCAGGTCGGAACGCAGGCTGACACCCTGGCCCAGGGGTAATACGTGTATCAGGCCGGCGAACTGCTGACGGTAGATGTCCTGCAGCTCGCCCTGGTGGTAGCGCAGGGTCAGCTGTTTGCCAACGGTGTATTCGCCGCCGAGCAGGTCAAGGTGATCACTGCTTTGGCCGGCATAGCCGATGTCGTCATTGCTGGAGGAGTCGCGGCCGTTGGCCTTGGTCAGCCTTGCCGCGGTGACGGTCAGGTTGTCGATCTCGCTGGACGTCAGGTAGGCGCCGGTGAAGGTCGAGGGCAGCAGGCGAGTATCGCTGTAATAGGCCAGCGGATGAGTCGGCATCAGGGTTCCCACCTTGAGCTGGGTCTTGGACAGGCGCATTTTCGCGGTCAGCCCCAGTTCGCTGTAGTCGTCTGCCGGTTGGTTGCTGTCGGGCCCATAGGGCAACAGCCCTGTGCCGCGACGGCCAGGGCCGGAGTCGAGCTTGATCCCCAGTTCCCCCAAGGCATCGAGTCCGAAGCCAAGGGGCCCGTCGGTGTAGCCGGACTGGAATTCGGCGATGAAGCCTTGGGTCCATTCCTCGGCCTTGGCCTGCGGGGCACCGCGTTGGCGGAAGTCGCGATTCAGATAAAAGTTGCGCGTTGTCAGCGTCGCGCTGCTGCCTTGGAAGAAGTCCGCATGGGCGCAGGTCACTTGGCCGCACAGCAACAGGGCTGCGGCGAAGGAAAGATTCCTGTTCATTTTTATTGGTCTCAGGATAAGTAAGATTATTCAGGGCGAGCGTTGCCTGACCGCGCCGATGACGACGCGGTAGGGTGGCTCTTGTTCAAACGCGGTGGGTCAACAGCGCATGTTCAGGTTTCTGACGTGGCGGGTAGTGGGCCCGACGCGGCGTGGCCGCGAGTCAGGTGCCCGATGACAAACGCACAGGCGGCCAGCACGGCGGGGCAGATCGCCAGGACCAGGAAACTCTTCACCACCGGCAGCCCGCTGTTAAGGACATAGGCGCCCAGCAACGGGCCGAGAATCGAGCCGATCTTGGCGATGGACGTGGCCCAGCCTGCGCCATTGGCGCGGATCGCACTGGGGTAGAACACGCCGGCAATACTGAGGATGCCGTAGTGAGAGCCTTTGACGAACACGCCGCCGACCAGGCTCAGCATCAGGAACGCAGTTCCCTGCATGCCGGTGATGCCCAATACCAGCAGGAAGGGCAACGCCAGCAGCGGATAGATCATCACCGTGTAGGGCCCACGGGTATCGACGAAGCGCATCATCGCCAGGCCCGCCATCGCACCGCTGAACGACGCGATCGAGCTGACCCATGAAGCGGTCGCACGGTCGAACCCGGCGTATTGATAGACCAGCGGGCTCCAGGACGCGAGGAAATACATGGCCATGGAACTGGCGGAGTAGCCCAGCCAGATCATCGGTGTGATCCACTTCAAACGCCCGATGAACAGCTGGCCGACCCGGAATGCCTGGCGTCCGATATCCGGCTCGTCGAGCAGCACGAAGTGGTCGTCGGGGCGCACATCCAGGTGCGGGTCCATGCGTTTGAGCGTTGACGCGATTTTTTCCGGGTTCTTACGTTTGCTGGCCAGGAACCGAACCGATTCGGGCAGGGTGAAAAACAACACGACCCAGGACAGCAGCGTCAGCACACCGCCGAACACGAACACACCCTGCCAACCGACGTGGGGCGCCAGCCAGACCGTCAGCGGGCCGGCCATCGCGCTGCCGAGGCTGAATCCGACCATGATGATGGTCACCACCGTGGAGCGATAACGCTTGGGCACGAACTCAATGTTCAAGGCCCAGCACAGTGGCAACATCGCGCCCAGGGCAAAACCGTTGAAAAAGCGCAGGACCATCAGCGATTCGTAGCTGTCGGCAATGACAAACAGCAATGTCAACAGCCCGAACGCGGCGGTGGAAAACAGAATCGTGGGGCGTCGCCCGATACGATCACCCAGGTAGCCAAAGAAAAAACCGCCGAGCATCATCCCCAGCAGGCCGATGGAGAAGATTTCGCCCAACTGGATTTTGTCCAGGCCGACCTCGTCGGCAATGTAGGAGGCGGTGTGCGAGAGCACCAGCAGATCGAAGCCGTCGAGGAAGGTGATCAAGGTCGAGACCAGGATCACCACGTAGTTGAAACGTGTCAGTTTGCGGCCTTCTATAAGCGCCGCGACGTCCAGGGTGCGGGACTGTGACATGTGCGTTCTCCAGTGCATTTTTTATTGTTGTTGGAGTGGCGCCGCCGTGTCCACGGCAGGCGCGTCGAACTGCTTGAACACCTATTCCAGATTGAACGCCAGGCGTTCGCGCAATACCTGCGCGGGTATATCACTCAAGCGGCCGTCCGGGCCCGCCAGATCCAGCGCATGGGCGGCGGCGGCCCCCATTGCGATACACGGCCCCATCACACGCACGCTCGACAGCGCGGCGGCGTCCGCATCGATGCAGCGCCCGGCCACCACCAGGTTGTCACTGCCTTCGGGCAGCATGCTGCGCAGAGGCACGCTGTGGATGTGATCGTCACCAAAGGGTTCCCATTGATAACCGCTGGTATTGCCGTGCAATTCCACCGGCCATGATGTGCGCGCCACCGCGTCCGGGAACAGTGTGGCCGCTCGCACTTCTTCGGTCGTGAGGTGGTGCTGTCCGACGATCCAGCGGGTCTGGCGAATGCCCGGCAGCGCCAACGCCCGCACCCTGGCCTTGTCGTAGGCCTCGGGATACTCCGCTTTGAGAAAGTTGATGACCAGGTCCACCTGTTGGCGCCCGGCGATGGCCACGTGTGAGGCGGCGACGGGGTCCAGGGGCGTTTCGATGTGCGTCATGTTGAATGCCGCTGTGCCGCGTCCGGGGAATTGGAAGAACAAGCCGTCGTCGCGCTCGATACCGTAGTGCCTGGCTTTTTCCTTGACGCGAGCGGTGAACTGCGCGCGGGTCGGCAAGTGGGCCTCATCGATATGCTCAAGCACGAACATTTGTGTGCCGTAGATGGGTGTGTCCGGTTCGCGGCAGGCAAACCCGGCGTTCCAGGCCAGTGCCGCGTCGCCACTGGCGTCGATAAACCCGTCGGCCGTCACTCGCACGTCACCGTAGCGGGTGGCCAATTCTACCTGCTGGACCCGCGAGCCTTCGCGCACCACATCGCGTAACACCGCGCCGAGCACCACGGTGATGCCCGCGTTGAGCACCTGTTGGCCCATCCAGCGGCCCAGGGCGACTTCGTCGTAGTAAACCACGGTGGTCAAGGGGCCCACGGAGTGGTGCAGGTCTCCCGAGGCCCCCAGGTCGCGAAGGATGCCGTCGGCGATGCCATGGGTCAGTAACCTGCGGTTAGGACCATTGGAGAACAAGCCGCAAAAAGTCCCGATGATCGAGCCCACGGCCTGGCCGCCGAGCATCGGCAGGGCATCGAACAGCACGACACGCTTGCCGAGCGCGGCCGCCTCCAGGGCGGCGGAAATACCGGAAATACCGGCGCCGGCAATGCAAACGTCAGCCTGCAGGTGTTGGACGGGGGGCGCGCTGGTACGGCGTACGGTGCGAATAACATGAGCCATAAAACTACCTTTGACGTGAAAAAAAGGGCGATCGAACCCGAGCCCGCTGGCCAGCGGCCACGGAAGCGGTTATGTCGACAAGTCTCTTCGGGTTATGACGGGGCTGGTATTCGTGGCGATGCATCGGTGCTGCATGATTGACGCGGGGTCACCTCGACGATCCCGGCGTCGGCATCGACGCGTACCCAATCGCCGGTGCGGATCCGGCTCAGCGGATCCTCGCTGAAATCGGTCATGGCGGGCGCATGCACCACGACCGCGCCCAGGCCCATTTTCGCGGTCATTTCATTGAACAGCATGGCGCCGGGCGCCACGCCGGCGAGACGAGCGATGTGGAACTGCGAAGACCAGCCGGACGAGCCCTTGGCGCCCGGAAACACCAGGACCTTGCCGGCGAAACTGATGCCCTTGAGTTCATGGCGTGTTTCGATCACGGTGCCGCTTCGCGGGTCGATGCCGCCCCAGCCGGAGATGCGGTCAGCGGTTACCAGGGCTTCCCCTTCGAAGCAGCCGCCGACGACTTTGCGGCCTCTGAGCGTAAAGGTTGCGTTCATTTCAAGGTACCTTTCCAGCGGCCTTCGATGGCTGCCTGGACGCACTCGGCGGTGGTGCCGAACCAGGCCTGAATGCCCATGATCGCTGGCAGGTAATGGGCCTGTTTGGCCGAGTCCACGGCCGCCACCCGGGTGCCCTTGGGTATCACCTTGCCGATCGCCGAGCAGGTATCGGTCATCACATGGCCGCCTGCCTGCTCAATGATGCGTGTGTAGCCGGCGACGTCGGCCAGTTGCTTGATCGATGCCGCGGTAAATAGCCAGAGCTCGGTATTCGGGCTCAGGCGTTGGCCTTCGAGCAACTGGCAGACTTCCCAGATTTGCTCGAGGCTGTAGTGCGGGCAGCCGAGCATGACAAAATCGATGTGGGTATCTCGCGCCGTGACGTTGACTTGCTCGTAGGCCCAGCGTCGTTCGGCTTCACCGAAACGCAAGGTGGCCGAAGGCAGGGAGGCGCCGAACGCTTGCTCGCGGGTGTGTGCCTCGGGCGTGACGCCCACCAGGTGATACATCTCCACGCCGCCGCTGGAAGCCGCCGCCGCGCCGAAGTGCTTGAGGCGGGCCAGGTTGGGCTGGTGGCTCACGCCTTCGATGACCGGGATACGATCCTGCACCTGTTCACCGACCCAGTAGCCGAGCAGGCCCCAGTCGGCCGTGGTGCTCACCTCGATATCCAACTGGATCAGATGGGTGCCGCGACGGTTCTTGTCCAGGTGCAGGCCCCAATAGGGAATCTTGCCGGTCAGCATCGCCGCCCCCGTGCTTTCGCGGCCCTCGGCATTGGTCCGGGCGCCGAGTACCGAGTTGATGTAGATCACGGCGGAGGACTCCATCCACGCACAGTGTTCGCCTTTTACCGGTACGTTGCCGACCTGATAAGGCGTGCAGGTATTCAACGGTTGTACGCCCAGGCCGCTGCTGTAGGCCTGGCCGGTCTCATAAATACGCACCACGTCCTCGCCGATGCCCTGGCGTTCGGCATGCCTTGGATCGATGCCCTGTTGCAGGTGACTGCTGAACACCCTGACCTTGGGAATCGGCACCACCTCGGCGCTGTCGAGGTTGAACTCGCTGAACACCGCGTCCATGCCGCCCTCGCGCGCTGCGTAATGACGCAGGAAAGGCGTGGTGGCGCCGATGGTGCCGGCCACATTCCGTGTGTCCACCAGGCACGGTGCATCCAGAGCCTCGCCATACCGCACCAGCAGGTCCATGGCTTTTTGCACCGCCGGCCCCTGGTCGCCGGCGAGCATGGCTTTCTCGTCGTCGCGCAGCCTCATTGCGGTTGTTCTCCGGCGCGGGTGATGTCGAGTGGTTTGATCAGCACCGCACCGTGTTCCATGGAAGACACGTTATGGCGGTAGATATCCAGCCAGCCACCGCCGAACTGCGGCGCCAAAGGCTGCCAACGCGCGCGCCGCGCCTGCATCTCGGTTTCGCTGATAGTGGCGTCGAGCGTGTTGAGGTCCAGGTCGATGGTGATGATGTCGCCGTCCTCGACCAGCGCCAATGGGCCACCGATGGCCGCTTCAGGCGCGACTTCGGCCACCACCAGGCCCTTGCATACCAAGCCTGAAAGATGGCCGTCAGTGAGCATGGCCACGTGGTCGCCGAGGCCGGCGCCGTCAATGGCGAACACGACTTTCGAGGCCCCGCCACCCATGGCCGGGCCACCGCGCACACCGGCGCCGCGCATGACCACCACATGGCCAGGCTGTATGCGCCCGTCCTGCAGGGCTTCGATAGCCTCGGCGGAGCGCTCGAAACAGATCGCAGGGCCTTCGAAACGGCGCATCTTGCTCGGGTCGATGCCGTATTTGACGATGCCCGCCTGCGGCGCGATGTTACCGCTCAGCATCACGATGGCAGGCTGGGTGGCGAAGGGGTTGTCCAACGGGCGGATCACCGCGTCATCGCTGACGGCCACTGAGCGCAGGTTGTGCGTCAGGGTTTTGCCGGTGACCGTCAACACATCGCCATGCAGCAAGGGTTCCAGGCGCTTGAGCAGCCCGCGCCCACCGCCGGCGGCTTCCATTTGCTCGATGCTGTGTTCACCCACCGGCCGTACACCGACCAGCACCGGCACCTGTTTGCCCAGGTCCCTGAAGAGTTGATAGACGTCCACGTCAACGCCGCCTTCGGCTGCCACCGCCTGCATATGCTTGATGGTGTTGACCGAGCCGCCCGCAGCGAGAATGGTCGATACGGCGTTGGCGAAGGCATCGGGGGTCAGGATATCGCGAGGTTTGAGGTCTTCCTCGACCATTTCCACAATGCGCCTGCCGGCCTGATGCACGAAATCGAACATCTGTGGGCTATTGGCCGCGATGGGCGAGCTGCCGGGCAATGCCATGCCAAGGGCTTCGCACACCAGGTGCATCGAGTTGGCGGTGCCCATCCCCGAGCACACCCCAGGGCCCTTGATCGCATTGCGGGCCATGCCGGCCAACTCCTCGACCGGCAGCTTGCCCGTGACGACGTGCATGGAACTGATGAACACGTCCTCGATATCCACGTGCTTACCGTTGTATTCGCCGCTCGGCTGGTATCCGCACACCACGACCAGCGTCGGAATATTCAGGCGGGCGGCAGCCATCAATTGGCCAGGGACGGTTTTATCGCAGGAGGCCAGGCAGATCATGCCGTCGAGCTGGGCACCTTCAACCGCGACTTCGATATCGTTGGTGATGAGATCGCGCGCGGCAAGCATATAGGCACCCCCGGCACCGGCACCGGTGATGAAGTCACTGGGGGCGGCGGTGCGGATTTCGAAGGGCAGGGCGCCAGCGTCGCGTATCGACTGCTTGAGAACCGTGGCAATACCGTCCAAGTGGCTGAAGCAGATCGCCAGGTTGGATGACGAGTTCACGATTGCGATCTTGGGTTTCTCCAGTTCGCTCTCATCGATGCCCAAGGCACGCCACTGGGCGGCGCGCACAGCCCATAAATACGACCCATACGGGAAATTGCTGCGCAGCTTCTTGGGCATGTTGTGCTCCGTTATTGTTATTTGAGTGCCAATCTGGTTAATCGCATTAACGATCTTGTGCCGAGTCTAGGCGTAGACCTAGAATCCGAAAACCTTATTTCACTTATAGATAAAATCCAAAATATGGATATCAAAGACGTCGATCTCAATCTGCTCAAAGTGTTCGATGCGTTGCGCAAAAAGCAGAGCGTGACCCTGGCCGGTGATCTGATGGGCCTCAGCCAGCCGGCCATGAGTTTCGCCCTGGGCAAATTGCGCACGTTGTTCGATGACCCATTATTCATCCGCACTTCCCGTGGCATGCAACCCACGGCAAGGGCCTTGCAGATCGCCGAGCCGGTGCAGCGGATCCTGGAAATGGTCAGCGCGGAAGTTCTGCCGTCTACCGGGTTCGTCCCCGAGCATTCCGAGCGCCAGTTGGTGCTGTGCATGTCGGATATCGGTGAAATGGTGTTCCTGCCCAGGCTCATGCGAATGCTCGACAAACAAGCGCCTCGCTTGAAAATCCGTACCCAGGCGTTGTCCTCGGAACAATTGGAAGAGGGCCTGGATGCCGGCGAGGTGGACGCGGCCATCGGCTATTTTCCACGGTTACTGAATACCTCGATCCGGCATCAGGCGTTATATCGGCATTCATTCGTGTGCATCGTGCGCAGTGATCATCCCACCATTGGAGAGCACATCAGCGCCGAACAATACCAGGCCGCCGTGCATGTGGCGGTACAGGCCGAAGGGCGCGGCATGGGTGTGCTGGATCGTGAACTGGCGGCCCACGGCATCGTGCGCCGGGTGCGTTTCAGCTTGCCACGGTTCATGGGGGTGCCGTTTCTGGTGGCCGAGTCCGACATGATTGCCACCGTCCCGTTGGCCGTAGGACGGCGGTTTGCTGAAATCACCAACGTGCGCCTGGTGCCGCTACCCTGGGACATCAGCGGATACGACATTCATCTTTACTGGCATACGCGTTTCCATCATGACCCGGCCAATCGATGGTTGCGGCAATCCTTCGTTGAGTTGCTCGGTGACTTTTCGCCTGCCGAACCGTTGAAAATTTGATTAAATCGATTAATAGTTAATTGACATAACTAATTTTGCCGGTTAGGTTTTGCTCATCTTCGAACGAACAACAAGAGAGCAATCGCCATGAGCAATTACGAAGGCCGTTGGACCACCGTCAAAGTCGAGATCGAGGAAGGCATTGCCTGGGTCATTCTCAATCGCCCGGAAAAACGCAACGCCATGAGCCCGACCCTCAACCGGGAAATGATCGACGTGCTCGAAACCCTCGAGCAGGACCCCGCCGCCGGCGTGCTGGTGCTGACTGGTGCCGGCGAATCCTGGACCGCCGGTATGGACCTCAAGGAATACTTCCGCGAAATCGACGCCGGTCCGGAAATCCTCCAGGAAAAGATCCGTCGCGAAGCCTCGCAATGGCAGTGGAAACTGCTGCGCATGTACGCCAAGCCCACCATCGCCATGGTCAACGGCTGGTGCTTTGGCGGCGGCTTCAGCCCGCTGGTGGCGTGCGATCTGGCGATCTGCGCCGATGAAGCGACCTTCGGTCTTTCGGAAATCAACTGGGGCATCCCGCCGGGCAACCTGGTGAGCAAGGCCATGGCCGACACCGTGGGCCACCGTCAATCGCTGTACTACATCATGACCGGCAAGACCTTTGGCGGGCAGAAAGCCGCCGAAATGGGCCTGGTCAACGAGAGCGTGCCGCTGGCTCAACTGCGCGAAGTCACCATTGAGCTGGCGCGCAACCTGCTGGAGAAAAACCCGGTGGTGCTGCGCGCGGCCAAGCATGGCTTCAAGCGTTGCCGCGAACTGACCTGGGAGCAGAACGAGGATTACCTGTACGCCAAGCTCGATCAGTCGCGTTTGCTCGACACCGAAGGTGGCCGCGAACAGGGTATGAAACAGTTTCTCGACGACAAGAGCATCAAGCCTGGCCTGCAAGCGTATAAACGCTGAAGTGCGCGGCCTGCGGGCCGCACTGCTGTGACCGAAGCTGAACGTATTCCCGATAAAGATAATAAAGAGGAATCACCATGCTGGACGTACCCCTATTGATTGGCGGCCAGTCGTGCCCCGCCCGCGACGGCCGAACCTTCGAGCGTCGCAACCCGGTGACCGGTGAAGTGGTCTCGCGGGTGGCCGCCGCGACCCTGGAAGATGCCGACGCCGCCGTGGCCGCGGCCCAGGCCGCGTTCCCCGCGTGGGCCGCGCTGGCGCCCAACGAACGCCGCACCCGCTTGCTCGTTGCTGCCGAGCAATTGCAGGCGCGCAGCGCCGAATTCATCGCGGCCGCCGGCGAGACCGGCGCCATGGCCAACTGGTATGGCTTCAACGTGCGCCTGGCGGCCAACATCCTGCGCGAAGCGGCATCGATGACCACCCAGATCACCGGTGACGTGATCCCCTCCGATGTACCCGGCAGCTTCGCCATGGCCCTGCGTCAGCCCTGCGGCGTGGTGCTGGGCATCGCGCCGTGGAATGCCCCGGTCATCCTCGCTACCCGCGCTATCGCCATGCCGCTGGCCTGTGGCAACACCGTGGTGCTCAAGGCCTCGGAGCTGAGCCCGGCGGTGCACCGCCTGATCGGCCAGGTGTTGCAGGATGCCGGCCTTGGCGATGGCGTGGTCAACGTCATCAGCAATGCCCCGGCGGATGCGGCCGCGATTGTTGAACGGCTGATCGCCAACCCGGCGGTGCGGCGAGTCAATTTCACCGGCTCGACCCATGTCGGGCGGATTGTCGGCGAACTGTCGGCGCGTCACCTCAAGCCGGCCCTGCTGGAGCTGGGCGGCAAGGCGCCATTGCTGGTACTCGACGACGCCGACCTGGATGCAGCGGTGGCGGCGGCAGCCTTTGGTGCCTACTTCAACCAAGGGCAGATTTGCATGTCCACCGAACGCCTGATTGTCGATGCCAAGGTCGCCGATGCCTTTATCGCCAAGCTGGCGGCCAAGGTCGCAACCCTGCACGCGGGTGATCCCGCTGCGCCGGATTCGGTCTTGGGCTCGCTGGTGGATGCCAGCGCCGGTACGCGCATCAAGGCCCTGATCGACGATGCCCTGGCCAAGGGCGCACGCCTGGTGGTGGGCGGGCAATTGGAAGGCAGCATCCTGCAGCCGACCCTCATCGATGGCGTCACCGAACACATGCGCCTGTACCGCGAAGAGTCCTTCGGCCCGGTGGCGGTGTTGCTGCGTGGTGACGGTGATGAAGCGCTGCTGCGCCTGGCCAACGACTCCGAGTTCGGCCTGTCGGCGGCGATCTTCAGCCGCGACACCGGACGTGCCCTGGCCCTGGCGCAGCGGGTGGAGTCGGGCATTTGTCATATCAACGGCCCGACCGTGCATGACGAGGCGCAGATGCCCTTCGGCGGAGTCAAGTCCAGCGGCTACGGCAGCTTCGGCGGCAGGGCTGCGATCGAGCACTTCACGCAACTGCGCTGGGTGACCTTGCAGAACGGGCTACGGCACTACCCGATCTGAGCAGGCACCGTGTCATAACAATAACAAGGCGGCGTTGACCCGCCTTGCTGGAGGACATCCTTGTGAGTTCCGAATTCAGAGCGCAACCCCAGCCCGAACAGCAGCCGCCGCGCTACCGCGCGGTGTCCATCGGCCAGGCGCCGGTCGAGGTCAGCGAAGCACAGGGCGTGTTGCATATGCGTGCCCTGGAACCACTGGCCGCGTTGCCGCCGCGCTTGCTCGACCGGCTGGTGCATTGGGCCCAGGTGCGGCCCGAGCAGACGTTTATTGCCGCGCGCCAGGACGATGGTGAGTGGCGCCATGTCAGTTACCGCGACATGCTCGACAGCGTGCGTGCCATCGCCCAGAGCCTGCTGAGTTACGGGCTCTCGGCGGATAAGCCGCTGGCCTTGCTGTCGGGCAACGACATCGAGCATCTGCAGATGGCCCTGGGTGCCATGTACGCGGGCATTCCCTACTGCCCGGTGTCGCCGGCGTATTCGGTGTTGTCCCAGGATTTCGCCAAGCTGCGGCATGTGTGCAACCTGCTGCAACCGGGCCTGGTGTTCGTCAGTGACGCGGCCGTTTACCAGCGCGCGATCGAGGCGGTCGTGCCGGCCGAGACACCGCTGATCACCGTGCGCGGTCACCTGCCCGGGCGCACTCAGGTCAGCTTCGCCAGCCTGTTGCATACCCCCGGTGGCGCCGAGGCCGACGCGGCGTTCCACGCCACCGGCCCCGACAGCATCGCCAAGTTTCTCTTCACCTCGGGCTCGACCAAATTGCCCAAGGCGGTGATCACCACCCAACGCATGCTGTGCGCCAACCAGCAGATGCTGCTGCAGACGTTTCCGGTGTTCGGCGAGGAGCCGCCGGTGCTGGTGGACTGGCTGCCGTGGAACCACACCTTTGGCGGCAGCCACAACGTCGGCATCGTGCTCTATAACGGCGGTACCTTTTACCTCGACGCTGGCAAACCCACGGTCCAGGGCATGGCCGAGACCTTGCGCAATCTCAAAGAGATTTCGCCCACCGCCTACCTGACGGTGCCCAAGGGCTGGGAAGAGTTGGTCAATGCGCTGGAACAGGACGCCGAGTTGCGCGAGCGCTTTTTTGCGCGGATGAAGCTGTTCTTCTTTGCCGCCGCCGGCCTGTCGCAAAGCGTCTGGGACCGCCTCGACCGCGTGGCCGAGCAGCACTGCGGCGAACGCATCCGCATGATGGCCGGGCTGGGCATGACCGAAGCCGCGCCGTCGTGCACCTTCACCACCGGGCCGTTGTCGATGGCCGGTTACATCGGTTTGCCCGCACCGGGCTGCGAGGTGCGCCTGGTGCCGGTGGACGGCAAGTTCGAAGGACGCTTTCGCGGCCCGCACATCATGCCGGGGTACTGGCGCGCGCCCGAGCAAACCGCCGAAGTGTTCGATGAGCAGGGTTTCTACTGTTCAGGTGATGCGATCAAGCTTGCCGACCCCGAGCAGCCGCAACTGGGGCTGATGTTCGACGGGCGCATTGCCGAAGACTTCAAGCTGTCTTCCGGGGTGTTCGTCAGCGTCGGGCCGTTGCGCAATCGCGCGGTGCTCGAAGGCTCGCCCTACGTACAGGACCTGGTGATTACCGCGCCGGACCGCGAGTGCCTGGGCGCCCTGGTCTTCCCCAGGCCCTTCGAATGCCGGCGTCTGGCCGGCTTGAGCGCCGACGCCAGCGACGCCGAGGTGCTGGCCAGCGCGCCGGTGCGCCAATGGTTCGGCGACTGGTTGCAGCGCCTCAATCGCGAGGCTACCGGCAACGCCAGTCGCCTGGAATGGATCGCCGTGCTCGACGAGCCGGCGTCCATCGACCGCGGCGAGATCACCGACAAAGGCTCGATCAACCAGCGTGCGGTGTTGCAATGGCGCGCGGCCAAGGTCGAGGCGTTGTATCGCGGTGAAGACCCCACGATCCTGCGCGCCGGACCCAAGCCTTGAACAGCGCCGGCCAGTATTCGGCGTTTGCCGATGTGGCGATTTTCGAGGCCGTGCGCACGCCCTGGGTCGACCTTGGCGGCGCGCTGTCCCCGGTGTCGCCCATCGATCTGGGGATCAAGGTCGGTCGCGAGGTGCTGGCCCGGGCCGGCATTGACGCGCAGGCGGTGGATAGCGTGCTGGCAGGCTCCATGGCCCAGGCCAGCTTCGATGCCTACTTGCTGCCACGGCATGTCGGGCTGTACAGCGGTGTGGCGCAAGCGGTCCCGGCGCTGGGGGTGCAGCGCATCTGCGCCACCGGTTTCGAGCTGTTGCGCCAGGCTGGCGAACAACTGCGCGGTGAGGTGCAACTGGTGTTGTGCGTGGCGGCTGAGTCGATGTCGCGCAACCCGATTGCCGCTTATACCCACCGGGGCGGGTTTCGCCTGGGCGGCGAGGTGCAATTCAAGGATTTTCTCTGGGAGGCGCTGTACGACCCGGCCCCGGCGGTGGACATGATCGCCACCGCCGATAACCTCGCGCGCCGTTATGGCCTGGGTCGCGAGGCCGTGGACCGGTATGCCTGCGACAGCCATCAGCGCGCTTTGCAGGCACAGCGTGAAGGTGCCTGGGCGCAAGAGATCGCGACCGTGGATAACCAGGTGTTCGAGCTTGAGGGCTATCAGCCGAGGGGCATCCGCCTGGCACACCGGGCCGATGCCGTTTCCCAGGACAGCCATCCACGCGCCACCGACCTGGCGGCCCTGACACGTTTACGCGCGGTGCATGCCGACGGCGTGCAAACCGCCGGCAACAGTTGTGCGGTGGTCGACGGCGCGGCAGCGGCGCTGGTAGGGCGCGCCTCTGACAGCACACGCCCGGCGCTGGCCCGGCTGGTGGCCAGCGCGGTGGTGGGGGTGGCCCCGGAATTCATGGGCATCGGCCCGGCACCGGCAATCCGCCTGCTGTTGCAGCGCAGTGGCTTGGGCCTGGGCGATATCGACCGCTTCGAGATCAACGAGGCGCAGGCGGCTCAAGTGCTGGCGGTGGCCCAGGAATTGGAGTTGGACAGCACCCGCCTCAATGTCGAGGGTGGCTCTCTTGCGTTGGGGCATCCGTTGGCGGCTACTGGCTTGCGCCTGGTCATGAGCCTGGCCCGGCAATTACGCCAGCACAACCTGCGCTACGGGATTGCCGCCGCGTGCGTGGGTGGCGGGCAGGGCATGGCGTTGCTGATCGAAAATCCCGCCTGGCGCGCCTGAGCGTACGCGTGCTTTTTTATTCGATGAGGTGTCCCGATGTGGAGCTATAAGGCGCCCCTGCGCGATATGCAATTTGTGCTCGAGCATTGGCTGCAGGCGCCCGACGCGTGGCGCCGCAACCCGGCCTTCGAAGGCCTGGACCTGCCGCTGGCGGTCCAGGTGCTGGAGGAGGCGGCGCGCTTCAGTCAGGGCGTGCTGGCGCCGTTGAACAGTGGCGGTGATCGCCAGGGTTGTCGTTGGCAGGCGGGCCAGGTCAGCACCCCGGACGGCTTTGCCCAGGCGTATCGAGCCTATGTCGAGGGCGGTTGGCCGGCACTGGCGTGCACCGAGGCGCTGGGCGGGCAGGGCTTGCCGCAACTGCTCGACGCAGCAGTGCAGGAAATGCTCTACGCCAGCAACCACGCTTGGGCCATGTACACCGGCATTGCCCACGGCGCCTACCTGTGCCTCAAGACTCACGCCGCACCCTGGCTGCAAGCGCGCTATTTGCCCGAGATCATCAGCGGCCAGGCCTTGCCCACCATGTGCCTGACCGAGCCCCAGGCCGGCAGCGATGTCGGTTTGCTGCGCTGTCGCGCCGAGCCCCAGGCCGATGGCTGTTATCGCCTGAGCGGCAGCAAGCTGTTTATCTCCGGCGGTGAGCATGACCTTACGGCCAATATCCTGCACCTGGTGCTGGCGCGCCTGCCCGACGCGCCGCCGGGCAGTCGCGGGATTTCACTGTTCCTGGTGCCCAAGCGGTTGGACGATGGCCAGGCCAATGGCGTGCGTTGTGACGGCATTGAACACAAGATGGGCATCAAGGGCAGCGCCACCTGCTCGCTGGTCTTCGATGCGGCCCAGGGCTGGCTGATCGGCGAGGCCCATCGCGGTTTGGCAGCGATGTTCGTGATGATGAATTCGGCGCGCCTGCATGTCGGCTTGCAAGGCTTGGGGCATGTCGAGGCAGCGTGGCAGAACGCCCGGCAATACGCCGCCGAGCGCGTGCAAATGCGTGCACCGTCAAGGCCCGAAGAGGTGGCGGCCCAGGCCGCTGACCCGATCCGTTATCACCCGGCCATGCGCCGTGTGTTGCTGGAGTTGCGCACCACCGGCGAGGGGCTGCGCGCTATCGGGTATTGGGCGGCACATTTGCTCGACCAGGCCGAGCATCACCAGGACGCGTCGGCCGCCCGGTTGGCGTCGTTGCTGACCCCTATCATCAAGGCATTTTTCACCGAGCAGGGTTTTCGTCAGGCCAGCCATGCGTTGCAGGTGTTCGGCGGTTATGGCTACGTCGTCGAGTTCGGCATCGAGCAAACCCTGCGCGACAGCCGCATAGCGATGATCTACGAGGGCAGCAATGAGATCCAGGCCAATGACCTGTTGCTGCGCAAGGTATTGGCAGACGAGGGCGAGGCATTTGGCCTGTTGCTGGCCCAGTTGCGCGCCGAGGCCGAGCAGGGCAGCCAGGATGCCGAGTGCGCAGGGTTCGCCCGCGCGTTGGGCGGCGTGTGCGAGGCATTGGCCAGTGTGGTAAGCGCCATACAGGAGCGGTCCCACGAGGACAGCGAATACCCTTACCGGGCAGCGCCGGATTTCCTCCAGTTGTGCGGCGTGGCGCTGCTGGCGTTTGCCTGGGCACGGGCGGCGCGGGTATCCAGGGCCTTGCCGGCGGACGATCCGTTGCGTGCCGCCAAGCTGCAAAGTGCCGGTTTCTTTTTTGATTACCTGCCCTCCCGGCTGGCCCAGCACCTGGGGGCAATCGACGGCGCGCGGGCAGCATTGGCGTTCGTCTGACGGGGGCAGGCGCTTGCGGTACTATGGCGGCCCACGTTTTCTGGAAGTTGCCTGGATGAGTAAGCCCGGTCAATTGGTGCTGGTTGCACTGCGCAAGATGATTGCCAGCGGCGAGTTGGCGGCAGGCGAACGCCTGATGGAAATTCCCACGGCGCAGCGCTTTGGTGTGTCGCGCATGCCCGTGCGCATGGCGTTCCGTACCTTGGAGCAGGAAGGGTTGCTGGTGCCGTTTGGCGGGCGCGGGTACCAAGTGCGTTCGGTCAGCCCCGGCGACATTGCCGGCGCCGTCGAAGTGCGCGGCGTGCTCGAAGGCCTGGCGGCGCGCCAAACCGCCGAGCGTGGTTTGTCCGCCGAGGCGCGCGGGGTGCTTGAGCGCTGTCTGGTCGAGGGCGATCAACTGTTCGAAAAAGGCTATGTGACCGAGGACGATCTCGAGGTTTATCACGACCTGAACATGCGCTTTCACCAGGTCATCGTTGAAGGCAGCCACAACCCGGCGATCGCCGACGCGCTGGCCCGCAATGATCACCTGCCATTCGCGTCGGTGACCGCGCTGGCGGTGGATCGCGAGGACATGGCCCGCGAATACCGGCGCTTCAACTACGCCCATATGCAGCATCACTCAGTGTTCGACGCCCTGGTCAATCGCCAGGGCGCACGAGCCGAAGCCATCATGCGCGAACACGCCAATGCGACGTTGCGCTATGCCGAGATCTTCAGCGCCGCCACCGCCGACGCGCGCATGAAAGTGATCTTGCCCGCGTCGTGATGCGTTTCAGATATCGAGCACCAGCAGGGTGTTTTCGCGCGTGAACAGCAGGGCGTGAATTGGTCGTTCAGCGCCTGCTCCTGCTCGGTGAGGAACAGGTCGCGGTGCTCCGGCACACCTTCCAGCACGCGGGTCAGGCAGGTGCCGCAGATCCCCTGTTCGCAGGACACGGCAATCTCGATGCCGTGGCTTTCCAGGACCTGCACCACGCTCTTGTCGGCCGGTATCTCGAAGACCTGGCCGCTGCTGCCGATCTGCACTGAAAAACGCCCGTCGAGGCTGCTGTCCACCGGCGCCGCCGAAAAGTATTCGCGGTGCAGGCAGTCTTCCTGCCAACCCTGGGCCCGGGCACTGTCGAGCACATGTTCCATGAAACCACCGGGGCCGCACACATATAGGTGCACGTTGTCTTCGGGCGCCGCCAGTACCTGGGCGGCATTCAAGGCCGTGTGGGGCTGCTCATCGAAATGCAGGGACACCCGCTCGGCAAATGACGACGTCTTGAGGCGCTGTACAAACGCCGCGCGTTCTTCGGCGCGGGCGCAATAATGCAAGTGGAAGTCGGCACCCAGGTGGGCCAGGCGTTCAGCCATGCACAGGATCGGGGTGATGCCGATGCCACCGGCGAACAACAGGCTGCGCCGCGCTTCGTGGGCCAGGGGGAACAGGTTGCGCGGTTCGCTGATGGTCAGGCAGGTACCCTCGTGTACCTGTTCATGCAGGCTGCGTGAACCGCCCCGCGAGGCAGGATCGTTGAGTACGCCGATCAAGTAGCGATGGCGTTCTTCAGGGTGGTTGCACAGCGAATACTGGCGGATCAGCCCGTCCGGCAGGTGCACGTCAATATGCGACCCGGCACTGAAGGGCGGCAGCGGGCTGCCATCGACACGGGCCAGTTCATAGCTGCAAATGTCCTGGGCTTCGGTGTGACGGCGCGTCACCACGACTTCGATCATGTTGGCTCCCCGGCGCGTTCCTTGGCGATCAGTCGTTCGAGGACCTTGCGTGATTGCACGCCGCCGGCATCGATATTCAGCTTGAGCAGGTTGCGCGTCGGGTGGGCCAGCAGGTTCTGCTGCTGGCGTTCGAGCATCTCCAGGTCTTCGCTGAAAATCTTGCCCTGGCCTTCGCGAATGCTGGCGGTCAGTGCCTCGTCGTGGGGGTTGAAGTTGCGCGCCATGCCCCAGAAGTACCAGATCGAGGTGTCGGTCTGCGGGGTGATGAAATCCACCACGATGCTGGCGGCCTTGTGCTCGGGCGCGGCGTGGTAGCCGCCCTTGCCGGCATGGGCCACGCCGACTTCGATCAACACATGGCTGGGCGGGGTAAAGCGGCAGATCTGCCAGCGGTCCACCGGCACATCGTCGGCCAGGTGGTTGCCGCGCAAAGCCATGCGCCAGAACGGCGGGGCCATGATGTTTTCCATGTGCCGGGCGGTGACCACTTCGTCGCCCTCAACGGTGGTGACCGGTGGAGCTTCGTCGATCTCCTTCTGGCCGATGCTGGAGGCATGCACGTAGGTTTCGTGGGTCAGGTCCATCAGGTTGTCGATCATCAGGCGGTAATCGCACTGGATATCGAACAGCCCGCCGCCATAGGCCCACTCATCACTCACCGCCCATTCCAGGTGGTGGATCAGCGCGGGGTCGGCCTGGGCCTGATCACCCGGCCACACCCAGATAAAGCCGTAGCGTTCAACCGCCGCGAACGTCTTGTTGCAGGGAAAACCGCGTACCCGCTGGCCAGGCATGTCGACGGTCTTGCCATCGCCCCCCATCACCAGGCCGTGATAACCGCACACCAGGTTGCCGTTCTCCACATACCCCAGCGACAACGGGGCGCCACGATGAGGACAAAAATCTTCGACGGCCACCACCGCGCCTTCCAGGCCACGATAAAACACCATTTTTTCACCGCAGATCTGCCGACCCAGGGGCTTTTGTGCGATTTCATCGGGGGTGCAGGCGACATACCACGTGTTCTTGGGGTACATGGCGACTCTCCAGGCAATGGATTATTTTTGTTTGTTGGATCCATTAGATTGGAGGGGTAGGAGGTAGTCAAGCTGTGTTGAGGGTTTTGTTGGGCGATTATCGAACGGCTTGCTAATTAATGGATCCATTGATCGGACATGTGGGAGCAGGTCGAATCGTCGCTCCGCCCCTCCCACATTCGGTTCATGGGCATCAGCCAGATATCAGTAACGAATCATCACCGATTTCAACTCGGTGTAATCCTCGATAAACGCCCCGCCAAACTCCCGGCCCACCCCCGAGGATTTACTCCCCCCAAACGGCACCGCCGGATCCAGCAACGTATGCATATTCACCCACACTGTGCCTGCCTCAATGGCCGGCACCATCCGCAGCGCCTTGCCCAGATCATTGGTCCACAGGCTGGCGCTCAACCCATAAGGTGTGTTGTTCATCAACGCTACCAACTCGTCTTCAGTGTCATACGGCAAAAACGTAGCAATCGGGCCAAAGGTCTCCTCGTTGAGCAATGTATCGTCGACCCCGTTGGCCAGGATGATCGTCGGCTCAACGTAGCACCCCGGCCGGTCAATCAGTTTGCCGCCGTGCACGATGCGGTTGTTTTGCGCCCGCGCCTTGTCAAAGAACTCGCCCAGTTTGAGTTGATGCTGACGGTTGGCGACCGGGCCGAACTCGGTGAGCTCATCCAACGGCGAACCGATGTTCAGCGCGCCCAAGCGTTGCGCCAGTTTGTCCATGACCGCGTCGATCTGCGAGCGATGCACAAAGAAACGCTCGGCAGCGGCGCAGATTTGCCCTGAGTGCAAGAAGCCCGCCTCGATGATGCCGTTGACCGCCTTGTCCAGGTCCACATCGGGCAGGAAACCCGCGGAGTTCTTCCCGCCCAGTTCAAGGGTTGCCCGGGTCAACCCCGCGCCCATGGCGCTCTGGCCCACGGCAATGCCGGTCGGCACCGAGCCGGTAAACGATACCTTGTTGGTGCCGGGGTGTTCGATCAGCCCTTTGCCTACCCTGCCCCCGCCGGTCAATACGTTGAGCGCACCCGGCGGCAGGCCGGCCTCCATCGCCAGTTCGGCGATGCGCAGCATGGTCAGCGGCGTGAACTCACTGGGCTTGATGATGATGCTGCAACCGGTCACCAGCGCCGAGGCGAGTTTCCACAGCGCAATCATGGTGGAGAAATTCCACGGCACGATCCCCACCACCACCCCGACCGGTTCGCGCAGGGTGAAGGCGGTGTAGCGTTCACCGGCGAAGGAGGGCAGTGACGGTGTGATGGTCTGCCCGGTGATCTTGCTGGCCCAGCCGGCGTAGTAACGCAAAAAATGCGCGGCCTGATCGACTTCGAAGGCCCGGGAAATCTGGATGATCTTGCCCGACTGGCAGGTCTCGATCTGCGCCAGTTCTTCGCGGTGCTGTTCCAGCAGGTCGGCCAGTTTGAACAGCACATTGCCGCGTGTCGCCGGGGCGACCTGGGACCATTGTTTGAAAGCACGGCGCGCGGAGACCACGGCCGCGTCGATATCGGCCGAGTCGGCGTCGGCGACTTGGGCAATGACCTGGCCGGTGGCCGGGTTGATCACCTCCAGCGTCTGGCCGGAGTGACTCTGAACGTAGCCACCGTCGATAAACAGCGCGTGTTGTCGACGCAGAAAGGCTTCGACGTGAGGCAGTAGTGAAATATCGCTCATGGGTTTTCCTGGTCGTGAACAAACAAAAAACGAGGTTAATCCACCGCTTGTTGCCAGGCTTGACTGTGTCTGCCGCACGCTATGTCTGTGGCTGCCAGGCCTGTGAAAAGTGCAATCTTGACTCTGGAACGTGCATTTTATGCCCGCCAGGCGCACTCCATACTGGCCCTGCATCCGGCGCTCCGCCTCGATTCCTGCGGTTGCCCGGACATCCAATAATAAGCAGGGCCATCCATGAAAAAGCCAAACCCGCTCTTCGAAGACCTCAAGTCCCTCCTGCCGGCCATCGCGGCCAATGCCTTGCGGGCCGAGCAGGACCGCCAGGTACCCGCCGAGAATATTGCGTTGCTCAAAGGCATCGGTCTGCACCGTGCATTTCAGCCCAAGGCGTTCGGTGGCATGGAGTTGTCGCTGCCGCAGTTTGCCGACTGCATCGCGGCGCTCGCCGGGGCCTGTGCCAGCACGGCCTGGGCCATGAGCCTGTTGTGTACCCACAGTCATCAACTGGCGCTGTTCTCGGCCACCCTGCAGCAGGAAGTCTGGGGCACCGACCCGAATGCGACGGCCAGCAGCAGTATCGCCCCCTTCGGGCGTACCGAAGAGGTTGAGGGCGGCGTGCTGTTCAGCGGTGAGATGGGCTGGAGCAGCGGCTGTGACCACGCCGAGTGGGCGATTGTCGGTTTCCGCCGGCCGAATGCCGAAGGCACGCAGGATTACTGCTTCGCGGTGTTGCCGCGCAGTGACTATCAGATCCGCGACGACTGGTTTGCTGCCGGCATGAAAGGCAGCGGCACCAAGACCCTGATCATCGACAAGGCTTGGGTGCCGGAGCATCGCATCCAGAAGGCCAAGGACATGATGGAGGGTAAGTCCGCAGGCTTCGGCTTGTACCCTGACAGCAAGGTGTTCTACTCGCCGTATCGTCCATATTTTGCCAGTGGCTTTTCTACCGTGAGCCTGGGTGTCGCCGAGCGCATGCTCGAGGTATTCCGCGAAAAGACCAAGACCCGTGTGCGCGCCTACACCGGCGCGGCGGTCGGAGCGGCGACGCCGGCGTTGATGCGCTTGGCGGAATCGACGCATCAGGTCGGTGCGGCGCGCGCGTTTCTTGAAAAGACCTGGGCCGACCACGCCGAACACAGTGAGCAGCAGCGCTACCCCAGCCGCGAAACCCTGGCGTTCTGGCGCACCAACCAGGCGTATGCGACCAAGATGTGCATCCAGGCGGTGGATCGTCTGTTCGAAGCCGCCGGCGGCAATGCCTGGTTCGAACACAACGAGATGCAGCGCCTGTTCCGTGACTCGCACATGACCGGCGCCCATGCCTACACCGACTACGACGTCTGTGCGCAGATCCTCGGCCGCGAGCTGATGGGCCTGGAACCCGACCCGAGCATGATCTGAAGCCGCGTTTGATAACAACAATCAGGGTTGCGCCTGACGCAGCCCGGGAGTCTTGCATGTCTGAATCGACCTTCGACCCACGCGCCTTTCGCCGCGCCCTGGGTAACTTTGCCACCGGCGTGACCGTCGTCACCGCCGCCGACGCTTCCGGGCGCAGGGTGGGCGTCACCGCCAACAGTTTCAACTCAGTGTCCCTCGACCCGCCGTTGGTGCTGTGGAGCCTCGACAAACGTTCCAACAGCCATGAGGTGTTCGAGCAGGCCAGCCACTTCGCGGTCAACGTGCTGGCGGCGGACCAGATCGACCTGTCGAACAATTTTGCCCGGCCCAGGGACGATCGCTTCGCCGAGATCGAGTACCAGCCCGGCGAGGGTGGCGCGCCGGTGTTCGCCGATTGTTCGGCACGGTTTCATTGCGAGAACTATCAGCAGGTGGACGGCGGCGATCATTGGATCATGATCGGTAAGGTGGTGGCCTTCGATGATTTCGGCCGTGCGCCGTTGCTCTACCATCAGGGGGCCTATTCGATGGTGCTGCCCCACACGCGCATGACCAAGCGTGACGACAGTCAGCCGCCGAGCAGCCATTTCCAGGGGCGCCTGAGCCACAACCTGTACTACTTGATGACTCAGGCGGTGCGCGCCTATCAATCCAGCTATCAACCCCGGCAATTGTCCACCGGCCTGCGCACCAACGAGGCGCGCATGCTGATGGTGCTGGAGAACGATGCCCGGCTGAGCACCCACGACCTGTTGCGCGAAGTGGCCATGCCGGTACGGGAAATCGATGAAGCCGTGGCCAACCTCAAGCGCAAAGGGCTGGTGAGCGACGATGACCAGGGCGTACACCTGACCGCGGCCGGTGTGGAGCAGACCGAAGACCTGTGGGCGATCGCGCGTGAACAGCAAGACAAGGTGTTCGCCGAGTTCACTGAGGCGCAGGTCGAAACGTTCAAGACAGTGTTGAAGCAGCTGATCCGACACTGCTGATGGTAAAAAACCGAGGCCAATAAAGGCCTCGGTTTTTTTTCGAGGGTGTCGAGTGCTCCGAGAGCTGCGCCGGGGCAGCTCCCGGACGTGGTTAGAAGGGGACGGCCACCGTGAGCTGGCTGTAGAGGTTGGTACCGTTGCCACCCACTTGGTTGCCGCCGCTGTCCGCGTCTTTTTTCGGTTGGTAGATGCCCACCAGCGGGCTGATGATCAGGTGGCTGTTGACCGCCCATTCGGCGTACAGGTCCAGCTCGCGGGCGTCAAGGTTCAGCGCATCGTGTTTGCGCAAAGTATTGAAGTCGAAGTACAGCGCGCCAACCGTCAGGTTTTCCAGGGGCGTGGCCTTGAGTCCTACATGCTGGATGCCGGTGTTGCTGTTGAACGGGCCGGCGTAGTTGGAGGCCACTTCACCCTGGAACCAGGTGCCGTAGCCGGTGCTGAGCCCGGTGAACAGCGGGTCCCATTTTTGCGAATAACGGGTGTAGCGATAGGTCAGCTTCGGTGCCCAACTGACGTCGGCAAAGGTGTAGCCGGCTTCGCCGTACCAGGCTTTCTCCGGCCCGGCATCCTTGTCTTGCCAGGCATACTCGAAGGCGAAGCTGGCATTCTCGATACCCGCGCTGCCTTCGCCGCGCAGGCTGTAGGTGTTCATGCCGTCACGCTGTTTCTGGAAGTCGCTGGCCCATTGGTCGGTGACGCCTATGCCGTGGACCCAGGTCAACCCCAGCGTACCGGCTGCGGCGGTGTAGTCGAGGGTGCCCGCCGCCAGCTCGGTTTCGGCCTGGGCGCGGTTGTCGGATTTGAGCCACAGCACCGAACCGTGCAGGCCGTCCTGGCCGCCCAGGCGCAGCACGGCGGTGCGGTCGAAGGCGTGCCGAGCGGCAAGGTAGTAGGCGCCCCCGCGATTCAATGCACCGTCGGCCGGGCCCTTGCCCAGGTTGGGGCCGTCGTCGTTGATCAGGAAACCGCGGCCCAGCTTCACCACCTGGCGGCCGACGGAGAAATCCACACCGTCCTTGCCCAGTGCCGGGAACAGCTCGGCCGAGCGCCAGCCCAGGTAGGCGTCTTCGATTTTCGTGGTGCGTTCCGAACCGTCGGTGTTGCCGGCGGCATCGCCATCGCCCCAGGTGCCAGAGCTGACCCAATTGAGTGCGCCATAACCGGTACCGTAACCGGCCAGCCCCTGATCGCCGCTGACACCATATTTGATGAACCCCTCGCGCCAGGACGAACCGCCGGGCGTGCCGTCATAGTTGTGGCGGCTGTTGAACATCCCGTAGACCGCCAGGAAGTCGGCATTGAGGTGGGTGTCTTCGTCGGCGTACAGCTCATAGGCCTGTGCCGACGAGTGGGTGATCAAGAGCATGATGCCCAGGCCGACAGCCTTGGACAGCGTGCGGGTTTTCAGTGTGTGCTCCATTGTTATAGTCCCCAGCGTGGTTAGGTCGAGGGCGCATTAAGATGGCTGGAGGCAGGGGAAGTCTTTTACCTGCGTGCCAGGTAATTGATCCTGCCCGCCAAGCCCCGTGCCTTGGCAGACAGCAACAAAAGTGACGGCAGACATGGGCAAGACGCTCGACGCGTTGGAGGCGCACAGTGATTTTCGCTCGAGGCCGTTTCGATCAAGGACTGGCAGGGGAAGGCTTCAACGCCAGCGCCTTGTACGGCTCGATGCATCCACTAAGAAATCCGCTTTCGAGGATCCGCACCATGTCGATCAATGACCGGCTTACGCAGCATTTGAAACGAGGCAGCGTCGGCTTTCCGACCGCGCTGGCCAGCACCATCGGCCTGATCATGGCCAGCCCGGTGATTCTCACCGCGACCATGGGCTTCGGGATCGGCGGCAGCGCTTTTGCGGTGGCCATGCTGATTGCGGTGGTGATGATGCTGGCGCAAGCGACCACCTTCGCCGAGGCCGCTGCGATCCTGCCGACCACCGGCTCGGTCTACGACTACATCAATTGCGGCATGGGCCGTTTTTTTGCGATCACCGGCACCTTGTCGGCGTACCTGATCGTGCATGTGTTTGCCGGTACCGCCGAAACCATTCTGTCCGGGGTCATGGCGCTGGTGAACTTCGAGCACCTCAATACCCTGGCGGAGTCTCGCCGGCGGCTCGTGGTTGCTGGGCGTCGGGTTTGTCGTGGTGTTCGGCATCTTGAATGCCTTTGGCGTCAGCGCCTTCGGCAGGGCCGAGATCATCCTGACCTTCGGCATGTGGACCACGCTGATGGTGTTTGCCGTACTGGGGCTGATCGCGGCGCCGGCGGTGCAACTGGAGGGCTGGTTTGGCGTGTCATTGGTGGGCACCGACCTGATCACCATCTTGTCGCTGGTGGGCATGGCCATGTTCATGTTCGTCGGGTGCGAGTTCGTCACACCGCTGGCCCCGGACCTGCGCAATTCGGCCAAGGTCATGCCCAAGGCCATGATTTTCGGCTTGTTGAGCGTGGCCACCTGCATGTTTCTCTACGGCGCGGCGATGAAGCGCCAGGTCGAAAACGTGTTGCTGGATGCGGCTACCGGCGTACACCTGCTGGACACGCCGATGGCGATTCCGCGCTTCGCCGAGCAGGTCGTGGGACAGGTCGGGCCGCTGTGGCTGGGCATCGGTTTTCTGTTTGCCGGCGCCGCGACCATCAACACGCTGATGGCGGGCGTGCCGCGGATTCTGTACGGCATGGCCGTGGACGGCGCGTTGCCCAAGGTGTTCACCTATCTGCACCCACGTTTCAAGACGCCGTTGCTGTGCATCCTGGTGGCGATGCTGATTCCGTGCCTGTATGCCCTGTGGCTGGCGGGTAACACCGACAACATCATGCACCTGGTGCTGGCGGCGGTGTGTGCGTGGAGTTTCTCTTACCTGCTGGTGACGCTGTCGGTGGTGATCCTGCGGATTCGCCGTCCTGATCTGCCACGGGCCTATCGCTCGCCGTTCTTCCCGTTGCCACAGATCCTGTCCAGCGTCGGCATTGTACTCGGGATGTGGTTCATCACCCCGCCGGGCATGAACCCCGCCGACATTTACGTGCCGTTCGGCGTGATGTTGGGGGTTACCGCTGCATACGCGCTGTTCTGGACACTGGTGGTGCAGAAGGTCAATCCATTCAAGCCGGCGGCGGTCGAAGACGTGCTGGCCAAGGAGTTTTCCCATGAACCTGGCAACCCTCACAACGGGCGTTTCGAGCATGCTGCAAAAGCTGTCTGAGCTGTTCAGTGCGCAACGCGCCCCGGCCGGTTACCGGCCCGGGGTTACGCTGGAGTACCTGCGGCGCAACCTGGGCCTGGCGAATTTTACCTCGACCGGGCCGGCCAGTGCGGTGTTCGCTCTGGACACCAACGGCCTTGAGGTGACGATTGTCGAGCGCACTGAAGCACAATTGCTGATGCACCTGGTCATGACTGAGTTCAGGATCCAGGTGCCCGCTTCAGAGCAGGGCAGTGCACGCTTGGAGCTGCACCATCGCGGATCGATTCGGCGTACGGGGCTGGCGTTTCGGCAACGGGCTGGTGAAGCGCCTTGGCTGACCCGGCTTGAGGCAGTGTTAACCCGCGATGAGTCATTGCATCAAGCCTTGATGGCGCTGGATTTCAAATACCTGCGCATCGAGTTGGACGACCGGCAATGGTGTGTTCGGCTGGAGCACATGGGCGGCAGCGAGGTGGTCAATCGCATGCCGGCGTTTCGCCGTTACATCGCCCTGAGCCCGGCCCAGCGGGCAGCTTTGTTCACTGTACTGACGGGCTTGCAGCGGGTGCTGAGCGGGTTGTGAGCAGTTGGCATCATTAGTGCTTCTACCATTGGGATGACGTGCTTGTTGCGCCTATATAGATAACATGTTAACTATTGGCCAACAAAAACAAGAAGCCACTTTGGAGTTGCCATGAGCACCTATCAATCTGCGCACCATGGATTGGAAACCTGGACTCGGGATTTGCGAGCGGCCTGCGGCCATTTCGATACGGAACTGGCGTTTAACCGCTCACTGTTTATCGGTGAGGTGTCCAAGCTAGAGCGGGGTGGCCTGTCACTGGCCAATCTGCGTACCAACGCCGGACGGATCAAGCGCGAACGACCCAACGCCGATCACGATATGGACCAGTATTGTTTTCTCGTCAGCCAACGCAGCGGCTATTGCCAGATCACCCAGAACGGCCAGGTCGTCCAACTGGCCCCCGGCGATATGTTGCTGATGGACTCCACGGGCTCGATCGAGATCAGCCCATTTGGCCTGATCGAACATGCGTCGCTGTCGCTCTCGCGCAATGAAGTGTGCAAGCAGCTGGGCGGTACCTCGAAAACCTTCGGTAAAATCTCGTCGAGCAGGGCCTGTGGCCGCATGCTCCACGTGCTGATGGACCAACTGTGCCGGGAAGGGCTGGGTGACCAGGATCCGAATGAGGAGGCGCAGGCCTTGCAAGCGGCGTTTGTATCCTTGCTCGGGTCCGCTTTTGAAGCGCATGACGCGCCCGGTGAGGGCATCGCCGGCCTGCAGGGCAACAACTTGCGCAGTTATGTGCAGAAAGTCATCGACGAGTCACTGACCCAGCCCGGCCTGAGCCCTGTGGGCCTGGCCAGCCGCTTGAACATCTCGGTGCGGCATCTGTACCGTTTGTTCGAAGAGCAGGATGACAGCGTCTGCCGCTACATCCAGCGTGCGCGGCTCAAGCGCAGCGCGGATGACTTGACCAACCCGTTCCTCAAGAGCGAGTCGATCACTTCGATTGCCTACAAGTGGGGCTTCACCGACTCAGCCCACTTCAGTCGTTCGTTCAAGAAGCAATTCGAGCTGTCCCCCAAGGATTTTCGTTCGACCCATCTGCAGCAGGCAGTGGGCGCGGCCTAGGCGGTGCGACGCCTGCCTGGGCTACGTCGAACGGCTTGCGGCCTTGTCGCGGGTCTTCAGTGGTTCACTGTCGATGCTCGAAAGCGTCGGACGCTATTGAACGGATACACCGCACTCAAAAGGTGGGAGGGGCTTGCCCTCCCACCTTTGATCCCGGTTTACAGCTCGACAGAGGTTATTTCACCTCAGGCAGCGTCGAGCCGCCATCCACCACGATGGTCTGCCCGGTGATGTAAGCCGCCAGGTCAGATGCCAGAAACAGCATGGCCCCGGCAATATCCTCCGGCGCGCCGAGCCGTCCCAGTGGCACGCGGCTGGCGATGTCGTCATTGACTTGATCATCACCCAGGTTGCCCATGGCCGGGGTGGCGATCATCCCCGGTTCCACACCGTTGACCCTTACCCGGTCGCCGGCCAGTTCCAGCGCGGCACTGCGGATGAACCCGTTGACCCCGGCCTTTGACGCGGCGTAATGACTGAGCCCCGGATAAGCGACGCGGGGCCCGGTGACCGATGAGGTGACCAGCACACAACCGCCCCCTTGGCGCTGAAACATCGGCAAAGCGGCCTGGGTCAGCCAGAACAGCGCCGAGAGGTTGACTGCCAGCGTGCGCTCCAGCACGGCCGGGGTGATCTGCTCGAATGCAGTCAACGGAAAATAGCCGGCGTTGTGCACCAGGATATCCAGGCGCCCCCAGTCTCGCTCTATGCCCTTGATCCCGTCAAAGACCGCCGCCGCATCGGCCAGATCGAGTTCGATGGCCTCGACCCGGCACCCACGCCCATCCAATTCGTCGGCCAACGCCTGGGCTTGCGCCCTGCGCAGGTCAACGATCATCACACGCGCCCCGCGCAGCGCAAACGCTTCGACGATGGCCCGGCCGATACCTTGCGCGCCCCCGGTGACCAGCACGCTTTTGCCGCTGAAATCGAGGTCTTCAGACATGCGCTTGCTCCATATGGGCGTAGGCCAGGGTCGGCACGTCGACGATGCTCGAACCGCCGTCGGCGACCAGGCTTGCACCGGTGATGATCGAGGCGTCGGGGCCTGCCAGGAAGCGGCAGACCTTGGCGATTTCTTCAGCGCTGGCGGGACGTCGCAACGGTACGTCGGCGCACACGCGGGCATAGGCCTGCTGCAGCGTATCGCCGTGGAAGCGCATCAGGGGCTGCATCTCCTCGTCGGCCATCGGCGTAGTGACCCAGCCCGGACACACCGCATTCACCCGCACACCGCGCGGCCCGTAGTCCCGCGCCAGGGAGCGGTTAAGCCCGAGCAGCGCGTGCTTGGCGGTGGTGTAGCCGCACACTTCGGGCCCGGCGGCCAACGAGGCAATGGAGCCCAACAGCACGATGCAGCCGGTGCTCTCGATCAGCAGCGGCAGGCAGGCGCGGGCGCTGTAGAACGCACTGTCCAGGTTGCTGCGCAACGCCGCTTGCCAAGTGGACGGGCTGGTTTGGCTGGCGCTGCCCACGCCATGCCCGCCGGCACAGGCCAGCAGCACATCGAGTCGGCCGTAGCGCGCGCGAATCTGTGCAACAAAACGGTCCCAGGTGTCGGGGCAGGCCGCGTCGCCGACCAGCACCAGGCCACCGGTTTGCGCGGCGATCTGCTCCAGTGGCTCGCGACGCCGGCCGATCAGCACCAGGTTGGCCCCCTCGGCGGCATACAGCCGCGCGCAGGCGGCACCGATGCCGGTGCCGGCACCGGTGATGACCACGGTGCGGGGATCAGGCATCGGGATACTCCGTATGATTGAGGACCTGGCAGTAGGAACTGACCGGAAAGTTCGACAACTCATCGAAGGACGAACCGGCATAGCCGAAGATCTTGCCGTCGCTGCGATGCTGTTGCAGGTCGATCAGCACCAGGCCGAGGGTCGGGATGATCTTTTCGCGCCAGACGAACAGGTACAGCTGGTCGGCAATCTTGTAGTAATGGCAGCGGTCGGTATCGCACAGGCCCTGTTCGACCCCCTTGAGGCACTGCCAGGAGTAGAACTGATCGTTGAGGTAGATGTGCTCGTAGACTTCGCTGGGGCTGTAGCGATACAGGTTGCGCAACCCGGTCAGTTCCTGGGTCGGCGCGTGCGGGCACTGGCCGGCCTGCCAGGGTTGATTCAGGCTGCCATGTAGAAACTCCACTTCAACCGAGGTCAGGGCCTTGCCGGCCAGGGCGCGGCTGTAGAGACCTTCTTCGGTGTTCTCGCGGCTCGGCATGCTGCCGATCACGGCGGTGAACGACGACGTGGCGGTATCCAGCACCAGGCTGATCGACCAGGCTTGCCCGGCTTCGTGCTTGATGAAATCGACCAGGTACAGGCCCGGACGTACCGAGGTGGCGCGGTAGGTGGCGCAACCGCTGGAGTGACCATCGGCGGCGTTCCAGTGCAGCGCATCGCTTTCAAAGCGGTGTTCGATCTGCCAGCCGTTGGCGAAGTGCAGCGTAAAGGTCTTGCCGTTGAGGTCTGCCAGGTTGGGCAGGATAAAGGCTTCAGGGGCAAAACCGTCGGCAAGGGCGCCTACGGTGATCCAGTCGGATGGGTTGGTCATTGCATGGCTCCAGTGGGTTGAGTTGACAACCCGGAGCATGCGGCGGGGAAGGGCGCGCGCCTATCAACCGAATGGTTGACCCCGCTTAAAGAAACAGCGCAGACACCAGTTCGGTGCGGCTGCTGACGCCTGCCTTGCGAAACAGATGAATCAGATGGGTCTTGATGGTGGGCAGGCCGACGTCCAGCTCCTGGGCCAATTGCTTGTTGCTCGCACCCTGGCGAAGCAGCCAGGCGATCTGGCGCTCCTTGGGGGTGAGCCCGGCCAACCCGTCGTCAGTGGGCTGCATGTTGGCCACCGCCATTTGCAGTAACGCCTGCAAGGCATTCAGCTGGGCCAACTGGTCGAGGGTGAACACCCCTTGTTCAGCCGTGCGCAGTAACGAGATGGCGGCCTGGGGCTGGTCGGCGCGATGGGCGACGATCTCCACCACATCGACCACCCCGTAGCGCGCCAGGAAGTCCCGGTAGCGGCGGCTGTCACGCAGTGGCTGCCTGGCCATGGCCAACCCCAGCGGCACCACGGCCAGCCCGGTGGACAGGCAGTTGCGCGGTTGCAAAGGGTCGAATTGGCGGTAGTTGTCCAGGTAATCGCGGTGCATCTCACCGCTCATGCCCTGCAACCTGAAGTCGCGGGCTTGCAGGTTGCGGTCGACGCAATAGAACGCCGCCTGGCTGGCGGGTACGAGTTGGGTGAAAGCCTGCAGGCAGTGGCCGGCGACTTCCTGAGCGGGGATGGCATGCATGGTCGGTTACCTGCGCCAGGAAAAACGCTGCCGGCACGAGCCGGCAGCCAGGAACGATCAGACTACCGCAAAATAGTGCTTCACGAAGCTCTCACTGACCACGTCCCACAGCACCGGCGTGCCTTTGGTCACGAACCAGCTGTCGCCGGCCTTGTAGCGGGTGCTCAGGCCGGTGCTTTCGTCGGTCAGCACCACTTCGCCGGTGACCACGGTGGCCTGTTCGGCGAACGGGTAGACCATGCGGAATTTACCCTGGGTGGTGCCGAAATAGGCACTGCTGACCGGGTCGGTCGGTGCGCCGAAGGTCATCTTGCCGAAGGCCTTGACCTCGCCTTCGAGGATCTCGGAGCCGAGGTCGGCAACGGTGCCCCAGGCGTCGAGGTCCGACAGTTGGATAGCTTTCTTGAGCGTCGTTACGGGCATGGCGGTTCTCCTGTGATTGATAGGGTGGGAATCAACGGCGACCGTTGAAGTAGCCTGACAGTTGATGAAGACTTTTGCCGGCGGTGAGCAGCAGCGGGCGGATATGGTCCTTGCCGAGGATCTGCGCGTGCTTGACCGAGCTGATCAGGTCATAGCGTGAAGAGCCTTCGCTCATGCCCTCGGCCAGGACCTTGCAAATGATATGGCTGGGCGTGACACCGAAGCCGGCGTAGCCCTGCACGTAAAAGGCGTTGGGGTGACCGCTGAGCGTGCCGATCTGCGGAAACAGGTTGGCGCCGGTCGCCATCGGCCCGCCCCAGGCCAGGTCGATCTTCACGTCCTTGAGATACGGGAAAATCTTCAGCATCAGGTTGCGGTTCCAGGCCTTGAGGTCCAGCGGGATGTGCTCGACGAAAGGCGTGGCGGCACCGAACAGCAGGCGGTTTTCGTTGGTGACGCGGTAGTAGTCGATCACCGGGCGGATATCGCTGTAGGCGCCGCGTATCGGGCTGATGCGGTTAATCATCTCGTCCGACAGCGGTTCGGTCATCAACTGGAAAGCGTAGGTGTTGACGGTGGTCTTGTGCAACTCGGGTTCAAGCTTGTTGAGGAAGCTGTCACAGGCCCACAGCAACTTGGCGGCCTTGACCGAGCCACGGCCGGTGCGCACGGTGATGCGCTCACCATAACTGACTTCCAGAGCCGGGCTGTGCTCGAAGATGCGCACCCCATGCCCGGCCAGCGCCTTGGCTTCGCCCAGCAGCAGGTTGAGTGAGTGCACATGGCCGCCGCCCATGTGCAGCAACGCGCTGCTGTAGGCGTCGGAGCCAATGATCTGTTTGACCTCGGACCCCGCCATAAAGCGAATTTCGTCCCTGGTGTTGATCGACTTGAAGTCTTTCTCCCAGGCCCGCAAGGTTTTTTCCTGGCGGGCGTTGAAGCCCATGTAGCCGTAGCCGTGGCAGAAGTCGGCGTCGATGGAGTATTTGGCGATGCGGTCCTTGATGATGCCGGCGCCCAACTCGCTGATTTCAAAGATCTGGCGCAGGCCTTCGTCGCCGACTTGTTGCTTGATTTTCTCCAGGTCATGACCAATGCCCGCCATGATTTGCCCACCGTTGCGGCCCGTGCCACCGAAGCCCAGGTAACGCGCTTCGAGCACCACGATGTTGGTGATGCCTTTTTCCGCCAGTTCCAGTGCAGTGTTGATGCCGGAGAAACCGCCACCAATCACCACCACGTCGGCGTCCACGTCCTGTTCGAGAGTCGGGAAGCTGAGGTTGTATTTCTTGGTTGCCGAATAGTAGGTAGGCGTTTCGATATTGATCATGGCGCAGCCTGGAAAGGTGAAGGGGAACTCACTGCAGAGCCGGGTTGGTGCTCTGTGCCTGTTGGCTGCTATTAGGTGCCTTCCGAGCGGTAGGTGTCTTGATTCTGTCTGACGCCGCGCTTGACCATGGCTGCCACTCCCAGCCATGAAGCCTGCGTAGCGGTAAAGCTGCACACGGGGAACAGGTGCCGATGCTAGAATGTTGTTAATCTATTAACTAAACGCGATGCCGACTTTTATGCCTCAATTACGCCCATCCTTGACCCTCAGTTTGCTCCATGCGCGGGAAGCCGCCATGGGGTTTTTTCGTCCTTCACTGAACCAGCATGGGTTGACCGAGCAGCAATGGCGGGTCATTCGGATCCTGAGCCAGCATGAAGAGCTGGAGATCAATCGCCTGGCTGAGTTGGCCTGCATCCTCAAGCCGAGCATGACCGGGGTGCTGGTGCGCATGGAGGCAGCGGGGATGGTGGAGCGGCGCAAGGCGCACCAGGATCAACGGCGTGTGCTGGTGCGGCTGGCTGAGAAGGGGCAGGCCTGTTTCGCTTCGATGAGCCAGAGCATGGAAGCCAATTATCAGCGTTTGCAGGCGGGCTTTGGTGAGGAGAAGCTGCAGACGTTATTGGGTTTGCTGAATGAGTTGAAAACGCTGAAGCGCTGAGTCGAGGCTGTTTCTGTGGCGAGCGGGCTTGTCGAATCGTCGCACCGCCCGCTCGCCACAGAGGTCCCAGTTTGCTGCGCGTGGGGGCTCCCGCATTTTTGATCTCTATACATCCGCAAGCAGTGGGCTAGCCCTCAATAGATCGCACCCGCCGCGCTGGCGGGCGCTGCTGAACCCTTGAACGCTGCCGCCAGGCTTTGCAGCCCACGCATCAGCACCGTGGTGTCCACGCCCACCGCCACGAACGCTGCACCCAATTCGATGTAACGCCGCGCTAACGCCTGGTCGGCGCTGAGAATGCCGGCGGCCTTGCCGGCTTGGCGGATGCGTGCGATGGCGTGTTCAATCGCCGCCTGCACCTCGGGGTGCCCCGGATTGCCGCGATGGCCCATCGAGGCGCTCAGGTCGGCCGGCCCGATAAACACCCCATCGACACCTTCCACGGCCGCGATGGCGTCCAGGTTGGCCAGGCCTTCACGGTTTTCGATCTGCACCAGCAGGCACATCTGTTCATCGGCCTGGTCGAGATAACCGGCGATGCTGTTCCAGCGCGACGCCCTGGCCAGCGCACTGCCGACGCCGCGCACGCCCTTGGGCGGGTAGTGGATGGCGCTCACCAGCGCCTGCGCCTGCGCGGCGCTCTCGACCATGGGCACCAGCAACGTCTGCGCGCCGATGTCGAGCACTTGCTTGATCAAGGCCGTGTCGCCGATGACCGGGCGAATCACCGGATGGCTGGGGTAGGGCGCCACGGCCTGGAGTTGGCCGAGCATGCCGCGCAGGTCATTGGGCGCATGTTCGCCGTCGATCAGCAGCCAATCGAATCCGGCGTTGGCGGCCAGTTCCGCGCAGTAGGCATCGGCCAGTCCCAGCCACAGGCCGATCTGGGCTTCACCGCTGCGCAGGCGCTGTTTGAAGGTGTTCACAGGCATCTCCATCGGGCAGTCCTCCACTTACACAAAACGACAGGCAATCGACCCGAGCATGTCGTAGTCGACATGGAAGGTATCGCCGGGGCTGGCCGTCACCGGGCGGGTGAAAGAACCACCCAGGATGATCTGCCCGGGTTGCAGGGTGACGTCATAGGCGGCCAGTTTATTGGCGAGCCAGGCCACGCCCTTGGCCGGGTGGTTGAGCACGGCGGCCGACACGCCGGATTCTTCGATCACGCCATTGCGGTACAGCACGGCGGGCACCTTACGCAGGTCGATCTCGGTGGGGCGTACGGCGCGCCCGCCCATCACCACGCCGGCATTGGCCGCGTTGTCGGAGATGGTGTCGAACACCTTGCGGGTCGCTTTGGTGTGCGGGTCGACCTGCTGGATGCGCGCATCGATGATCTCCAGCGCCGGGATCACCCATTCGGTGGCGTCCAGCACGTCGAACACGGTCACATTCGGGCCTTTCAAGGGCTTGCCCAGGATGAACGCCAATTCGACCTCGACGCGCGGCACGATAAAGCGCTCGAAGGGGATGTCGGTGCCTTCGTCGAAGAACATGTCATCGAGCAGCGCACCGTAATCCGGCTCGGTGATGTTGGAGGACACTTGCATGGCGCGTGAGGTCAGGCCGATCTTGTGGCCGACCAGCTTGCGCCCGTCCTTGATTTTCTGGGCGACCCACGCGCGTTGGATGGCATAGGCGTCGTCGATGGTGATCTCAGGATGGTCCAGGGAAAACTGGCGCACCTGTTCCCGTGAGCGTTCGGCCTGGTCGAGGCGCGTGGCGGCTTGTTGGATGAGCTGTTGATCGAGCATGGCAAGGGTCTCTTAGTGAGGGTTGACGATGGCCGCCTGGGTGCGCAGCACCAGCACGCCACCGAGTGCAATGAGCAATGCCAGGGCATAGAGGGCCAGGCTGGCGCTGTGGGTGGTGTCGCGCACCCAGCCGATCAGGTAGGGCGCGAAGAACGAAGCGATGCTGCCGAAGGAACTGATCAAGGCAATGCCGGCGGCCTGGGTGTGGTTGGAGAGGAACGCCGGCGGCAGTTGCCAGAACATCGGCAATGCCGCGCTGGCGCCCATGCCGGCGACGATCAGGCCGCCCAGCACCAGGATCGGGTTGGCGGGAGCAAGCCCGGCGATGGCAATGCCGCCAGCCGACATCAGCAACGGCACGCACAGGTGCCAGCGGCGTTCGCGGTGCCGATCGGACGAGCGCCCGCAGCCGATCATGAAAAAGCACCCGGCCAGGTATGGCACCGCACTGAGCAAGCCGACCTTGCCGTCGCTGCCGACCCCGGCGCCGTGGATCAGCGTCGGCATCCAGAACGCCAGGGTGTTGACCGCCAGCATCACCGCGAAATACACCGCCACCAGCAGCCACACTTGCCGGTTACGCACAATGGCGGACAACGAAGTGATGGATTTGCGCTGTTCTTCGGTGTGCAGTTGTTCGCGCAACTGCTGCTTCTGCAGCGGCGTCAGCCACGTCACTGTCTCGAAACTGTCCGGCAGGCATTTGAGTACCACCAGCCCGAGCAGGATGACCGGCGCGCCCTCGATTACGAACATCCACTGCCAACCGCGCAGGCCGCCCAGGTCATGAAAGTGCTCAAGGATGCCACCGGATAGCGGTCCGCCGATCACACCGGCCATGGGCACTGCAATCGCAAACAAGGCCGTGATTTGTGCACGCCGCCTGGCCGGGTACCAGCGGTTCAGGAACACCAGGATGCCGGGAAAGAAACCCGCCTCGGCAACCCCGAGCAAAAAACGCAGCACATAGAAACCCGTCGCGCTGTCGACCAGAAACATGCAGGTCGACAGTGCGCCCCACACCACCATCAGCGTAGCGATCCAGCGCCGCGGGCCGACACGGTCCAGGGCCATGTTGCTCGGCACGCCGAACAGTGCGTAGGCGACGAAGAACAGGCCGGCGCCGAAACCATAGACGGTGTCGCTGAAGTTCAGGTCGGCGCTCATCTGCATCTTGGCGAAGCCGATGTTGATGCGGTCGAGGTGCGCGAACAGGTAGCAGATCAATAACAGCGGCATCAGCCGCCAGGTGATGGTGCCGTGGGTGCGGTCGCGGGTGACGGCGGCAGCGGCAGGTGTGTCGGCAGTATTGGCTGTGCTCATGGTTTTATACTTTTTGTCTGAGAGGCCGATGGAACGAACGGGCGGAGCGGGTTAACTCACCTGTGCCTTGAGGAAGGCGTGCACATTGTTCTGCTTGAAATTGAGCTGCTCGTGCAGTTCGACCATTTCAAACGACAAGGCCAGCAGGCGTTGGGCTTGCAGTTCGGCGAAGTGCGCGGTGATGACGTCGAACAGGCGTTCGGCGACGGTCTGCCGTGTCGCCAGGTCGCGGCCGTAGCCGACCTTGAGCGTCATGTGCACGAAGGCGTAGTCATGTTTTCCGTCGGCCATGCGCCAGGTGTCCAGGCGCACGCCGCGGCTGCGGATGCCGCCCAGCGGGAACACGCCGCTGTCGCCCAGGGTGGCGTGGACTTTTTCGAACAGGCCGGGCAGGTCCGCCTGCTGTTCGATGTTGTCGGTGTACTCAGCAATGAAGTGGGGCATGGGAACCTCCTGCGTCGGTAGCTTTTAGCGGCAAGCTTCAAGCGGCAAGTGAGCGTGATCGGCTTGTAGCTTGTAGCTTGCCGCTGCTCTCATTCAAACAGGGAAAATGGCGTTGATCTGCCCGGTGCCCGAGCTGCCGAAGGGTTCGGTGATGATCTCGGCGGGCTTGGTGTAGTCCGGCCCACCGAGCAAACCCAGGAGCATGGCGGTGTCGTGCATCTTGCCTTCGCCAAAGCAGTGCTCGGCGTAGTCGGGGAGCATGGCGCAGAACTCTTTCCAGCGGCCTTGGCGCCACAGTTCCACCACATGCAGGTCGACCTGTTTGTCGAACTCGCGCGTCCAGTTATGGATATTGGCTTCGGCGTTGCGATCGTCCGAGAAACGGTGCGACAGCGACCCCGAGGCCAGCACCACGACTTTGCGGTCGCTCTTTTCGATGGCGCGGCGCACGGCGGCGCCAAAGGTGAAGCTGTCTTGCAGGCGATGCCATGCACACCAAGCGGCGATCGAAACGACGTTGAATTTCTGATCCTCCGGAATGCCCATGTGCATATAGCGCATCGGCACTAAGGTTCCGTATTCCAGCTCCAGGCTCGGAATATTGTGGGCCAGGGTGCGCACGTCGGCGGCATTGGCTTCGGCTGCGATCAGTTCGCCCAGCTCCGGGCAGCCCGGATATTCGTACTCCATGTTCTTGATGAAGTGCGGCAACTCGTTGCTGGTGTAGATGCCTTTGAAGTGCTCGCCGCCGTTGACGTGATAGGCGCTGTTGACCAGCCAGTGCACATCGAACACCACAGCGGTATCGGCGCCCAGTTCGCGGGCACGCCGGCCGATTTCCTTGTGGCCGGCAATCGCCGCCTCACGGCAGCCATGGTGTTTGCCGGGCAGCTCCGACAAATACATCGAGGGGACGTGGCAGATTTTCGCAGCCAGGACGACTTCGCCCATGATGATTCTCCTGATTAATTATTTTTGTCTCAGCGGCTTTCGGTGATGAGCGAGCAAGCGCCTTCACACAGGTCAGACGCCCCAGCGTGGAATGTGATGACTGCCCATCGATATGCACACGTTCTTGATCTCGGCGAACACCTCGAAGCTGTATTGGCCGCCTTCACGACCGGTGCCGGAACCTTTCACCCCGCCGAACGGCTGGCGCAGGTCGCGCACGTTCTGGCTGTTGATGAATACCATGCCGGCTTCGATGCCATAGGCCAGACGATGCGCCTTGCCGATGTCCTGGGTCCAGATGTAGGACGCCAGCCCGTATTCGGTGTCGTTGGCCAGTTGCAGGGCTTCGACCTCGTCCTTGAACGGGATCAGGCACACCACCGGACCAAAGATTTCTTCCTGGGCGATGCGCATCTTGTTGTTCACGTCGGCGAATACCGTCGGCTGGATGAACTGGCCTTTGCTCAAGTGCGCCGCCAGGTTGGCCGGGCGCTCCAGGCCACCGGCGAGGAGGGTGGCGCCTTCTTCGAGGCCGATCTTGATGTAGCCGGTGACCTTGTCGTAGTGGGCTTGGGTGATCATCGAGCCGACCTGGGTCTTCGGGTCTTGCGGGTCGCCGACAATCAGGCGTTTGGCGCGTGCGGCAAACTCAGCGACGAACTGCGGGTAAACGCTTTCCTGGATAAAGATCCGGCTGCCGGCGGTGCAGCGTTCGCCGTTGAGCGAGAAGATGGTGAACAGCGCCGCGTCGAGGGCTCGCTCCAGGTCGGCGTCTTCGAAGATCAGCACCGGCGACTTGCCGCCCAGTTCCATGGAGTACTTTTTCAGGCCGGCGGTCTGCATGATCTTCTTGCCGGTGGCGGTGCCGCCGGTGAAGGAAATCGCGCGCACGTCCGGGTGGCGCACCAGCGCGTCGCCGGCGGTGGCGCCGTAACCCTGGATCACGTTCAACACGCCGTTGGGGATGCCGGCTTCGACGGCCAGACGCCCCAGTTCGTTGGCGGTCAGTGGCGACAGCTCGGACATCTTCAGCACGGCGGTATTGCCCAGCGCCAGGCATGGCGCGGTCTTCCAGGTGGCGGTCATGAACGGCACGTTCCATGGCGAGACCAGCGCGCACACGCCCACGGGTTGATACAGCGTGTAGTTGAGCATCTGGTCATCGACCGGGTAACTATGCCCGTCCATGCGCGTGCAGACTTCGGCGAAGAAGTCGAAGTTGTGCGAGGCGCGTGGGATCAATACGTTTTTGGTCTGGTGAATCGGCAGGCCGGTGTCGAGGGTTTCCAGTTCGGCCAGGCGCGGGACGTTCTGTTCGATCAACTCGCCGAGCTTGCGCATCAGCTTGGCGCGCTCCTTGGCGGGGGTCGCCGCCCATTTCGGGAATGCTTCCTTGGCGGCCGCCACGGCCTGCGCCACTTCCTCGGCACCACCGCTGGCCACTTCACCGATGGCTTCACCGGTAGCCGGGTTGTAGTTGACGAACACGTCTTTGCTTTCGACCTCGCGGCCGTTGATCCAGTGTTTGATCATGCTACTCAAGCCTCTTTCCGGGCGGAGAAGAATTCCGCTTCGCTGACAATTCGATTCACCAGGCGGCCTACGCCTTGGACTTCCACAATCACCTCATCACCGGGCACTACGTCGGCCAGGCCTTCGGGCGTGCCGGTGGCGATCATGTCGCCGGGCTGCAAGGTCATGAAGCTGGACAGGTATTCGATCAGGTAGGGGATGTCGAAAATCATGTCCTTGGTGCTGCCCTCCTGGCGCAGTTCACCGTTGATCCAGGTGCGCAGCGTCAGGTTGCTCGGGTCGGGCACATCGGCCACATCGACGATCCACGGGCCGACCGGCGTGGTGGCGTCGCGGTTTTTTACGCGCAGGTTGGGCCGGTAGTAGTTTTCCAGGTAGTCACGAATGGCGTAGTCGTTGCACACCGTGTAGCCGGCCAGGTAGTCCAGGGCGTTTTCACGCTTGACGTTGCGCGCCGGTTTGCCGATGACGGCCACCAGTTCGCACTCGTAGTGCATGTAGGCGATGTTGTCCGGGCGCCAGGTCACCTGATTGTGGCCGGTGTAAGTCCCGGGGGATTTGATGAACGCCAGCGGCTCGGTCGGCGGCTTGAACGCCAGTTCGGCGGCGTGGTCGGCATAGTTCAAACCCAGGGCGAACATGTTGCCGGTCGCCGGTGGCAGCCATTCCACTTGCTGCTCGGCCAATTGACGGCCATCAGCCAGGCGCACCTGATTATTGTCTTCAACGGTGACGGCGTGGGTTTCGCCTTCGAAGCGAACACGTGCATGTTTCATGGAAGCTCCTGTTGCTGGGCCACGATGTGATTGACGAGGCGGCCCAGGCCGCTGATTTCAACTTCGACACGGTCGCCGGGGGCCACGTCGACGCGGCCTTCAGGAGTTCCCGTGATCAGTACATCACCCGCATGCAACGTCATGAACTCGCTGATTTCGGCAATCAGTCGTGGAATGTCACGAACGAGGTTGGCCGTGTTGTTTTGTTGACGAATCTCGCCGTTGACGTACAGCGTGATGGCAAGGCTATGCGGGTCGGTGATCTGCGCGGGTGGGACCAACTCCGGTCCGATTGCACAGAAACCGTCGCGACATTTTGCTTTGACGGCCGGGCGGTAGTAGCTGTCTTCCGGCAAGCTGAATTCATTGACAATGGTGTAGCCGGCCACGTAATCGAGGGCTTCGGCCGCGCTCACGCGGCTGGCGTTCTTGCCCATCACCACGCCCAGGGCCGGCCCGGGTTGCAAGCGTTCGCCCTGGCCTGGGTGCACAACCACGGCGCCGTGCTGATTGCGCGTGTTGGGCGTCTTGATAAACAGCACCGGTTTGACCGGCGGCTTTTGATACGGCGGCTGCTCGAATTCGGCAAGGCGCTGTTTGAGCAGCCCCTGGTAGTTCAGTGCGACACCGAACAGAGTGCCGGTCGCGACGTCATGCAAGGCACGGCTCATGCTTTCTCCTGGCAGAGCCATGGGCGGCTCCGATTTTTGTTAATGTGTTAACAGTTATAATTAAGATGTTAACTAACGTCAAGCGTGGCACACTTTCTTCACGGTGGTTGCGCAGCACGATTCGGTGCAGGATGAGCATCACGGCAATCACAATAAAAACGAGCAGCGTGCGATGACTGACCGTCAACCCATTCCGAATATCAACATTGGCCAGGTGTACGACCAGCGCTACAGCGACGCGCAGGTGCACTACGACCGGCTGGCCAATCTGGCGGGTTTCTTCGGGCGCAACATGCCGGTGCACCGGCATGACCGGTTCTTCCAGGTGCACTACGTCAAAAGCGGCACGGTGCGCGTGTACCTGGACGACCAGCAGTACGTCGAGTCCGGGCCGATGTTCTTCCTCACACCGCCCACCGTGCCGCATTCCTTCGTCACCGAAGCCGACAGTGATGGGCATGTGTTGACGGTGCGCCAGCAACTGGTCTGGCAACTGATCGAGACCGACCCCAGCCTGGCGCCGGCCGGTGCGCAATTGCCGGCGGCGTGTGTCGCGCTGGCGCATCTGGGGCCGCATAACGCGAGTGAAATACGCCGGCTGGATTTTTTGTTCGATGAGTTGAGCGAGGAAGTGGACGCTCGTCGCCCAGGCCATGGCGCCGCCCTGGACAGTTTGACGCGCTTGATCATGGTCAGCCTGTTGCGCCTGTGCTCGCATTCGTTGAAAGCCACGCCTGCGCGGCACGAAGACTTGAAGATTTTCCACCGTTTCAACGAGCTGATCGAAGCGCATTACCTGCAACACTGGCCATTGTCGCGGTATGCGCAAGGTATCGGCGTGACCGAGGCGCGACTCAACGATGTGTGCCGACGCATCGCCGACCTGCCGTCCAAGCGCCTGATCCTGGAACGCCTGATGCAGGAGGCCAAACGCCTGCTGTTGTTCACCGGCAGCTCCGCCAACGAAATCTGCTACCAGCTGGGGTTCAAGGACCCGGCCTATTTCAGTCGGTTTTTCCAGCGCTACGCACAGCTCACTCCGGGGGAGTATCGCCAGCGGCAATTGGGTTTGCGTTGAGCCAGGCATGGGCCGTTGCGCCTTGGTTCTGTTGATCGTGCAGGGACCAGCATGACCAGCGCGGCGCTTCGACAAAATGGCTTTTACGCGGAACCGGTTGTACTTTTCACAGGCTTGCGTGCGCCGGGCGGCGACACTAAGCTGCCGACTCGTTCATCCAAGTGGTGCCGATATGGCCGACCCCAGACCTTCGCTGACCCTGATCCTGTTGCAAGCCCGTGAAGCCGCCATGGCGTTTTTCCGGCCGGCCCTGAACAAGCATGAACTGACCGAGCAGCAGTGGCGGGTGATTCGCATCCTGCGCCAGCAGGGCGAATTGGAAAGCCATCAACTTGCCCAGCAGGCGTGCATTCTGAAGCCGAGCATGACCGGCGTGTTGAGCCGCCTGGAGCGCGATGGCCTGGTGCGTCGGCAAAAGTCCAGCCAGGACCAGCGACGGGTGTTCGTCGGCCTCACCGAGCGCGGCCAGCAGTGTTTCGTGTCGATGAGTGACGGCATGGAAAGCAACTACCGCAAGATCGAAGAGCAGTTTGGCGCGGAAAAAATGCAACAACTGCTGAGCCTGCTCAACGAGCTGAAAAATATAAAGCCTTGAAGCGTAAAAAATTCATTAATAGATGAACGTGTTTGCCCGCATGACAACATGCGGTCGCCCTCCCACTATCCGTTTTCGGCACAGATGTGCGACCTGTCCTGAGTTCGGAATGGAACTTGCCTTGTAGGTGACCTGTAAGCCTTGCAACTGAAAAAGGTCGGGTCAATGAATAACAATAATGATCTGATGCCTGCGGTTTCCAAGCCGGCTCGGTCGACGTCGTCCCTGCAGCGTTTCCTGACGAGCGACATCGATGAGCACGCGCGGAACATGCAGGGCTGGCAGGTTCGCTACGATCAGTTATCGCCGGGCGCCTTTGAGGGCGAGCTGATCGCGTTCCGTTCGGACTGGATGCAACTGGCCCGCGACCGCTCTAATCAAGCCATGATCAAGAGCGGAGCGGCCTGGGACGGCGCAATCACTTTCAGCTTGCCGTTGAGTGCGCAAGGCCCGGTGTACTGCGCGGGGCATCCGATTCACGAGCCCAGCCTGTTGGTCGCCCACGGGAACAACCTGCCTGAACTGCACACCCCTCAGCACCTTGATTTGCTCAGTGTGGCGGTTGACGAGCGCGTGCTGGAACATGTGCTGGAGCGCCAGGGCAGCGCTTTTCGAATTACCGATCTTCCCAAGTGTTACCGCTTGGGCGACTCACCTGTGCAACATGAACTCGCGGTCCTGTTCGAAGAGCTGGCGGGTTGCGACCAGGGGCGTGATGCACTGCTCGGGCACGACTCGATCCGCCGCGGCATACGCGACACGGTGATGGTGCACGTGCTGGAACTGATTGCGCCGGATCAAGCGCCGCCCCTCAACCCCACCGCGCGTAAAAGGATGGTCGACCGCGCCCGCGAATATGCGCTTAGCCACCTTGACGAACCGTTGTCGATCCTCGACCTGTGCAACCACATCGGCGCCAGCCGGCGCAAACTCCAGTACTGTTTCCAGGAAACCCTGGGGATCAACCCGGTGGCGTATTTGCGTGCATTGCGCCTCAATGCAGTGCGTCGTGAACTACGTACCAGCACGCAGTCTCAGGGCGTACAGGAAGTGGCGGCGCGTTGGGGGTTCTGGCATTTGAGCCGATTTTCGGGCGATTACCGCACCCTGTTTGGCGAAAGCCCTTCACAGACCCTGCGTCGCACTCAACTCTGCTGAAAACGGATAACCCGCCCACGGCACTGCTCAATAGGATGGCCCACACCACTGGATGGGAGGGGCATTCGATGATCGACAACAATAAAGCAAACGCCGCACGCATGACGCTGTTCACCCTGGGGCTGCTCGGCTGCTGCGCCAGCGCCCAGGCCACCGAGAACGGCGCGCCAACCACGGCGGTCGGGGTGTATGACTTCGGCGCGGGAATGATGCCACCGGCCACGCCTTTCGGAACGCTTGGGCTGCGAACGGGGTTTTACTCGGCCAATGTGCAGAAAGATCGCCACGGGCGTTCGGTGGACAACCACCTGTCCCTGGATGTGTTGTCCATTGCGGCCGCGTATATGCACATGACCGATCACACGGTGTTGGGTGCTCAATACGGCTTTGGCGCGGTGGTGCCGTTTTTCAAGATGGACGCTTCGATCAAGGTGCCGACACCGGCCGGCCCGCTGAGCCTGGAGGCCGATCCGTTTCGATTGGCCGACGTGCAGTTTCTGCCGGTGATCCTGCAATGGACGTTGTCGCCGAATCTGTTTATCAACACGCAGTTGCAGATCCAGATGCCCACCGGGGACTACGACAAGAACCGTCTGGTTTCTCCGGGGCTCAACCACTGGACGTTCTCGCCGATCGTCAACGCCACGTACATCACCGACAGTGGCTTCGAGGTGTCTTCCAGCTTTGAAGTCGACGTCAACACCCGCAACCCCGCGACCGACTACAAAAACGGTGTCGAGTACCGCCACGAATTTGCCGTGGGCCAGCATGTGGGCGCGTGGACTGTCGGCCTGGGCGGTTACTACTACCGGCAATTCAGCGACGACGATGCGCCAGGGCTGCAGTCGGGCAATCGCGCGCGGGTGCTGGCCGTCGGGCCGGCGGTGAGTTACGTCACGCCCGGTCTGCCGGCTTTCTGGCTGCATGCCTACAAGGAAACCGGTGCGGTCAACCGTGCCGAGGGTTACACCGTGGCGCTGCGTATTTCTCAAAGTTTCTAAGGGGCTGGCCATGAACCCATTACGTTCTGATTGCGCATCACCTCGACAAGCCTCCGGGCGCCGCGAAGGGCTGGTGCTGATGCTCGGCAGTAGCCTGACCATCATGGGCGCGGTCATGGTGGCGCCGGTGCTGCCCAAGCTTGGCGCCGAGTTTGGCCCGCTGGAGTCGCGCACCGACTTGCTGGTGCCGCTGGTGGTCACCGGGCCGGCACTGGCGATCGCATTGTGCGCGCCGCTGGCCGGGTGGTTGGCCGATCGGGTAGGGCGCAAGACCCTGCTGATCATCGCCACTCTCTTGTATGCCGTGCTCGGCGCGCTGCCGGCGGTGCTCGATCACTTGCCGACCATCGTGGGTATACGCTTGTTGTTCGGGTGCGCCGAAGCCGCGGTCATGACCTGCTGCGCTGCGCTGATCGCCGACTATTGGCACGGCGAGGAGCGCATGCGCTACGTCAATCGGCAAGTGGTGACCATCGGCCTGGTGGGGGCGCTGTTCTTCGTGGTGGGCGGGGCGCTGGGCGAACACTCCTGGCGCCAGCCGTTCCTGCTGTACCTGCTGCCGTTGTTGCTGGTGCCGGTGATGATGAAAGTGCTGTGGGAGCCCGCAGCCACTCGACAACCCATCGACATGCCTGAAGAAGGCCGGGTGGCGATCCTGCCCGTGGTGGTCGGCTACCTGCTGATTCTCAGCGGTATGGTCCTGACGTTTGTCGTACCGATCCAGACGCCGATTCTGCTGGTCGGCCTGGGTGTGACGTCGAGCACGATGATCGGGCTGTCGGCGGGGTTGAGCCTGCTGGCGACCCTCGGTGGTTCCCTGGCCTGGCCGCTGCTGCGTCGCCGCATCGGTATCGCCGGTTGCAATGCGTTGCTCCTGACGTTGCTGGGGGTGGGGCTGTGGCTGCTGATGCACGGGAAAAGCTACAACGCGGTATTGCTGGCAGTACTGATTCACGGCCTGGGCGCCGGGCTGCTGGTGCCCAACGCGATGGCACCGGTGATGAATGCCTTGAGTGCCAGGACCCGCGGGCGCGGCCTGGGCGGGTTCACCGCCTGCCTGTACTTCGGCCAATTTGTCAGCCCGCTGGTGGTGGCACTGCTGGGTGCCTACTCGGGCGAGCTGCGCCTGTCGATCCAGTGGCTGGCATTCGCCAGTGTGGCCTCTGCCCTGGTCTGGGCGCTGGCCGGCCTGCAAGCGCGGCGCAAGGCGGTCACCCGAACACTGGGCTCAAGTCATTCGTAATCAAGAGGACATGCACATGGACATCCACAACCTGCTGGACACCGAAGACGCCACGGGATTGGCCGAATGGCTGCGGCGCGGCGAGATACAACCCGGCGAGCTGCTGGAGGCGGTCATTGATCGCATCGAGTTGGTCGAACCGCAACTCAACGCCGTGGCCGAGCGCCTGTACGATGCGGCACGTGAGGCTGCACGCACAACGCGGCCCGGTGATGGGGTGTTTGCCGGGGTACCGACCTTGATCAAGGACCTGTTCTCACCGGTCAACGGCGCGGCGATGACCAATGGGTCCCACGCGCTGGGAGGGGCGCGCGCCGACGTTGAGTCAGAAATCGTGACCCGTATGCGCAGTGCCGGTTGCGTGATTCTCGGCACCAGTACCTCACCTGAGTTCGGCACCTCGTACTCCACCGAGTCCACCCGCTTCGGCGCCACGCGCAATCCCTGGAACATCGCCCACAGCGCAGGTGGTTCCAGCGGCGGTGCCGCCGCCCTGGTGGCAGCGCGCGTCGTACCGTTCGCCCACGGCAACGATGGCGGCGGTTCGTTGCGCGTGCCGGCGTCTTGTTGTGGGGTATTCGGCTTCAAGCCCAGTCGCGGTTTGCTGCCTTCCGGGCCGATGATCGGCGAAGGGTGGGCGGGGATGGGAACCCCCCATGCCATTACCCTGACGGTACGCGACAGCGCCGCGCTGCTGGATGCCACGGCAGGCATGGACCTGGGGGCGCCGTATGCCGCGCCGCTGCAGGTGCAGCCGTATGTCTCGGTGTTGCAGCGCGACCCCCGGCCGCTGCGCATTGGCCTGGTTGAGCAATTCGGGCCCTGGCCGACTTCCCGCGAGGCGGTGGAGTCCGTGCGCCAGGCCGCCAGCCTGTGCCAATCCCTGGGCCACCACGTTGAACCGGTCAACTTGCCGGTGGCGCTGCCGGCGTTCCTTGACCAGGTCTTCACCATCATCGGCGCCAGCACTCGTCACTACGTCGACATGCTGGGGCAGATGCGCGGTAGTGTGGTACGGCCAGAGGAGCTGGAAGCCCGCACCCGCATCATTTTGCGCGGCAAAGGCGACGTCAGCGGCGCGCAGTACGCGGGGGCGGTGGAGTGGATTCATGCCATGGGGCGTCAATTGGCGGTGTTCATGCAGGATTACGACCTGATTCTCACGCCGACATTGGCCCGCGAACCGGTACCGATCGGTGAGCTGGACCTGCAGGATGACCGCCTGAGCCTGGATGAGCTGATCGAACGTTTTCACAGCTACTCGCCGTTCACAGCGCTGTTCAACGCCAGCGGGCAGCCGGCAATGTCGGTGCCGCTGTACTGGAGCGCCGCAGGCTTGCCGATGGGCGCGCACTTCGCCGCTCGTTTTGGCGAGGAAAGCACCCTGTTCGCCCTGGCCGCACAGTTGGAGCGGGCGCAGCCCTGGCGGGGCCGGATACCGCCGGTCAACGCCTGCTGTCTGCACAACGCCGGGTGAGCGCAAATGCCGATCAGTCAAGCGAACGCAACGAAGATCAATTGTAGGAGCGGCGGTGCGACGACTCGACTTGGCCGCGATGGCGGTGTGTCAGGCGAGTATTTTGTTAAATCAGGCCGAGTACATATCCGTTGCTGCGGTAACGGCGGCTATTGGTTCCGCTCTTACAGCGGGTCACTTTTGGAAGAGCGCCAAAAGTAACCAAAAACGCTTCGCCCCACCACTCGGCACCTCGCCCAGGCTCGGTGTGCCCGTAATCCGACATTGATTTGGGGGGCCGCCGCCACGCGCCATCCATGGCGCGGGGCGGCTAAACCGGCGTCCCTGCCGGTTTACCCCCCAAATCAATATCGAATTGCGGCCAGCGTGGTTTAACGGGGCGCCTGAGATCAAGATCAAAAGCAAGATCAAGAGCGGCTCGCTTCGCATCGTGGTTAGCGTTGGCTGCTACAACGTTGTGTAGATACCCATGACCATCGCAGGCAAGCCAGCGCCTACAGGGGATCTGAGCTTGGGTCGCATGGCGTTCTGCTGGAATATTGACCTGCGTCAATGTTTTGAGGGGGGTTCGATTTTTTTATTGGCTTAAACTCGTCATACCATGCACTCAATAGTGCCTGCGACGGCTGAAGGTCGATTTACAGCGGGAGGCACCACCTGTTCTTATGGTGATGTTGAGCTAGAGTTCGCCCCAAGGGTTGCCAGGCCGGTTACGTGGTTCTTGAAGCCCTGCTTTATTGCTTTTCCAATCTGAGGTACCAGGCGGGATGATTCGCGAAGCACAGGAAGTGGCTGACGACGACATGTTGCGCACCCTCGAGAGCGTGCTCGACTGCCTGTCAGGTGCGGTGGTCGTGCTTGATCGAGCGGCTCGCGTGGTGATGGGCAATCCCGCGTTCACACATCTGCACATTCAACATAAGGTTTCTCCCGCCGCGAGCCGTGAGTTTGTCTCGCTGCTGCGGCCTGAGGACCACGGGCTGTTTTACGCCGCGCAGCAGAAGGCGGCCGCAGGCACTCGCGCGGTCTGCGTGGTGACGAGCGGCGTGTCATGCGTGTTGAATATCTCCCTGACGCTGTGGCGCGACGATTATTTCATTGTCGAGGTGCTTGCTCATCAGGAACCCTCGGCACCCGCGCCGGCTGCCGAAAGGTACCCGGAGATTCCGCTCAGGTCGATTTTCGATTCTTCCGGCACGGGCTTGGCGCTGGTGTCTCTCGATGGCCGTTGGCTAAGGGCCAATGGTGTCATTTGCACGTTGCTTGGCTACAGCGAGGCGCAGTTGCAATGCACCACGTTCATGGCACTGACCCACCCCGACGACCTTGAGGTCGGCAAACAACTGATCGAAGAACTCAAGCGCGGTGCAAAGCCTGGCGTGACGTTGCACAAACGCTATATCCACCGCGATGGCCGCGTCGTGTGGGTGCGCCTGACCGTCGGCCTGGTGCGTGACGATCAAGGGCAACCGGTGTGTTTTGTTTCTCAGTTGGAAGACATCACCGAAAATTGGCAGCTGCGCGAAACCTTGATGGGCAGCGAGCTCAAGTTCCTCACCCTGGCGGAAAACTCCCCCAACATCATTGTCCGTTATGACCGCGACCTGTTACGCACCTACGTCAACCCGGCCTACCTGCTGTTGACCGGCAAGACTTATGACGAAGCGATAGGTGCCAGGCCGGATGAGCAGGTGGGTGACTACCTGGCCCAACTGCGCCGTGTTGTGGCGACGGGGGAGACGGCGCAGTTTGTAGAAAGCTGGACCGTCGCGGGCGCTCCCGGGTATGTGAGTTGTGCGGTCAGTCTGATGGCCGAGCGCAGCAACGCCGGCGAGGTGGTCGGCGTGCTTTCGTTGGCCCATGACATTACCGAGCTGCGCAAGCAACAAGTGCTGGAAGATGCACGTCTGGGCATCTTCGAAAAAATGGCCACGGGCGCCTCCCTGGAGGAAACGCTGGCGTTACTCGTGGGTTATCTGCAATTGGCCTTGCCCCATCGGTCCTGCGCCGTTCATCTGGTAGAGCCGTTCAACATCGCACCGACGACGTACAAGGCATTTGCCTCGCGGCTGGCCAACAACCCAGGTGCCTGCTGGTCCGAACCGATCGTGGACAAACAAGGCCACGTCCTGGGGGCTTTTGAATTGTCCCGGTCCTGCGACTCCGCACCGGACGAGAGCGAAATTCAGCCCGTACGCCAGACCTGTCACATTGCCGCGATTGCGATTGAACGCTGGCAATCGGAGTCGTTACTGCGCGAGCGCGAGCGCCGTTACCGCGATATTTTTGACCATACCCTGGACATGCTGTGCCTGTTGGAGGAGACCCAGGCCGGCGACTTGCAATGCGTCGAGGCCAACCCGGCGTTGTTACGCGTGCTGGGCAAACCGCATGTCGAGGTCATCGGTGCGCCACTGGCGTCGATATTCGGCCGGTCGAACGCGCAAAAAATCCAGGCGCTTTGCGAGCAGTGCCGGGTCGCCGGACGCGTGGTCGAGTCCGATCAGGGCATGATGTTGCGTCACGAGATGCGCCACCTGCACTTCACCCTGGTGCCGGTGGCCGACTCGGGGCGTGCGGGCTCACGGATACTGGTGATCAGCCGTGACACCACCTTGCTGCACCGGGCCCGGCAGAAAGAGCTGGAGCGCCAGCACGACATCAACACACTGGTGGAAAACAGCCCGGACGCGGTTGCTCGCTTGAGCGCCCAAGGCGAAGTGCTCTACGTCAATACGCGGTTGAGAAGCTGGGTCGGCGAAGCGTGGCCGGAGCTGGTGGGTGTGTCCCTGGATACGGTGGCGCCGCTGAATCACCAATCGCAGCTGTTCCGCGAATTGGTGGCCCAAGTGATTCATGAAAACAAGGCCACCGAACAAGAATTCCGACTCACAGGTTTGAAGGCTGCGCCCAAGGTGGTGCTGATTCACTTTGTCCCCGAGCTCGACGGCCAGCGGGTGGTCAGTGTGTTGGCGGTGGGGCGCGATATTTCCAAGCTGCGCGCGGCCGAGCGGCGCCTGGCCAATTCCAATGCACAGCTGCGTGATCTGTCGACCCGCCGGGAAACGGCACGGGAAGAGGAGCGAAAACTGATCGCCAGGGAAATCCACGACGAATTGGGCCAGCACCTCACCGCACTGCGCATGGGCATCTCGTTGTTGAGGTTTCAGTTCGGCGCCACCACGCCGGAACTCGCGCCTCAGGTTGAACACCTGATGGCGCTGACCGACAAGACCATCCAGGTGGTGCGTAATGTGTCCACCAGCCTGCGACCGTCCGCATTGAACCTGGGGCTGGTTTCGGGGCTTGAATGGCTGACCAGCGAATTCGTCACCTTGACCCGGGTGCCCTGTGCGCTGCACCTGCCTTCGATTCCCCTGACGCTGCCCGATACTCACATTACCGCCGCGTTTCGCATCGTGCAGGAATCGCTGACCAACATTGCGCGCTACGCCGAAGCGACGCAGGTCAGCGTTACCCTGACCCCGCAGGACACCCATTGGTTGTTGGAGGTTCAGGACAACGGCAAGGGCTTCGATCCGGATGCACTGCCGCGCCAGACCCTGGGGCTGGCGGGCATGCGCGAGCGCGGCCTGATGTTGGGCGGCAAAGTCATTATTTTCAGCCATCCCGGCCAGGGCACCACGGTTCAGGCGTTTATTCCGATGCACAAGGATACGTATTGATGATTCGCATGCTGATTGCCGACGACCACACCATCATGCGCGAAGGGCTCAAGCAACTGTTTACCCTGGTTCCCGACGTGCAGGTGGTGGCCGAAGCCGAAAGTGGAACGCAACTGATCGAACTGCTGCGCCAGGTCGAGATCGACCTGCTGCTGCTGGACATGAACATGCCGGGTATCAGTGGCGAGATCTTGATTGCCCGATTGCATACCCAGTACCCGAACCTGCCGATCCTGGTGTTGAGCATGCACAACGAGGTTCATATCGCCCAACGCGCATTACGTGCCGGGGCACTCGGGTACCTCACCAAAGACCGCGACCCCGAGACCTTGCTGGCCGCCATGCGCCGAGTGGTCAGCGGGCAACGTTACCTGGACCCGGGCCTGGCTGAGCAGATTGCCCTGCAAAGCAGTGGTTTGAAGCAACACACCTACGTCGAAAGCCTGTCTGATCGGGAGTTCCAGATTCTGCGCCTGCTGGCGCACGGCATGAGCGTCAACCAGATTGCCGAACAGTTGGTGATCAGCAACAAAACCGTCAGCACCCACAAGACGCGCTTGATGGAAAAGATGGGGTTTGTTTCCACCGCAGACATTGTTCGCTTCGCCATGACCCTGGGCATTTCGTGATCAGCATATTCGGGTAGGGATTTTCCTACCCGGTTTCCCGGTATCCCTACCCCAGAATAGGGATGGTCCGATGGTTGCGATGCCATCATTGGGCCATTATTTCTCCCAAGCCATCCAGCTGCCGATCCGCCGGCCGCGACAGGCTTTGACCGGGAGACAAACCGTGAATGAACAGACGCCACCCCCTTCGGCCGCTTTGACCCTGGTTCCCGTGATGGTTGCCGGCCTGCTCGGGGGCGTCGCGGTTGCCTACAGCCATGGGTTCAGTGCCGCGGCGGTGGGGGCGGGGAGCGCGTTGTTTGGGCTGTGCACGGGCCTTGGCTGGCTGGCAGGCAGGCGCCACCAGGCGTACTGGAACCGCCGGTACCAGCTCCTTGATCATCCCGCGATGGCCCCGGCGACGCTGGCCATCGACAACGGCTTGGCCGATGTGTGCCTCAGCGTGGTGCCCATCTGGTCCAGGCAGATAGAAGCGGCTCGTGAGATCAGCGAAACCTCCATCCTCAAGCTCAGCGAACGCTTTGGCACGCTGTCATCCGACATCAGCCACAGTGTGTCCAGCCATGGCGGGCAAGACGCTTCCCAGCAATTGATCGACCTGCTGGAAGTCGGCCAGCGTGACCTCAACTCCATCGTTCTGGCGCTGCGTGCCGCGCTGTCGAACAAAGAGACCGAACTCAAGGAAGTCCTGCAACTCTCCGGGTTTACCGAGCAACTCCAGCAGATGGCCAAGTTTGTCGGAGACATTGCCAGTCAAACCAACCTGCTGGCACTGAACGCCGCCATCGAAGCGGCGCGGGCCGGTGAGGCAGGGCGAGGGTTTGCCGTGGTGGCCGATGAGGTCCGCAAGCTGTCGAGCATGTCCGGCGAGACCGGGCTCAAGATCAGCGAAACCGTCAACACCGTCAACGCGGCCATTGCCCGCACGGTAAACATGTCCCGCCACCACGCCGAACAAGACACCCTGACCCTGGCGGATTCTGAGCGCGTGGTTTCGCAGGTCATCGAGCATTTTCGCGGTACCGCCCAGACCCTCGTGCGCAACAGTCATGACCTGCAGCAACAGAACGCAAACGTCGCCAACGAGATTGCCCAGGTGCTGGTCGCCCTGCAGTTTCAGGACCGCGTCAGCCAGATGTTGACGCTGGTTACCGGCGACCTGGGCAAGCTGCAGCAACAGTTAAGCGAGCGCCATGACGCGAGCCTCAGCGGTCAGGCCCTCACACCGATGGTCAGCGAGCGTTGGCTGCGGGAACTTTCAACGGCCTACACCATGCCTGAGCAACACGCCATCCATGGCGGCAAGACCCACGCCAAGGCGGACGCCAGCGACATCACCTTTTTCTAGAGGAGCTTTTCCGATGAGCAAGACCATTCTGATCGTCGACGACTCGGCCTCCATCCGCCAGGTGGTGAGTATCACGCTCAAGGGCGCGGGTTACGACGTGATCGAAGGCTGTGATGGGCGAGACGCCCTGAGCAAGCTGGACGGCCGCAAAATCCACCTGATTGTCAGTGATGTGAACATGCCCAACATGGACGGCCTCAGCTTCGTCAAGGCGGCCAAGCTGTTGCCGGCCTACAAGTTCACGCCGGTCATCATGCTCACCACCGAGGCCAGTGATGCGATGAAGCAGCAGGGCCAGGCCTCCGGCGCCAAGGCGTGGATGGTCAAGCCCTTTCAGCCCGCGCAAATGCTGACCGCCGTCTCCAAGTTGATCCTGCCATAGCAATAGCCAGCGAGTGCTGGCCAGGAGGTTTCCATGAAAAGCACCGCTCCGATGTTGCGTCGAATCCAGGTCATGGAAGGCCCCCTGACGATCTACACGGCCACTGAACAAAAAGAGGTGTTGTTGTCGTTGTTTCCCCTGGCCCATGAGGTTGAGTTGGACTTGTCCAACGTCGACGAACTGGACAGCGCCGGTTTGCAACTGTTGATCCTCATCAAGCGCGAGTCCCTCAAGGAGGGCACGCAGCTGTTGCTGAGCAACCCCAGCCCCACGGTGACGGAAGCCATACGGCTCAGCGGCCTTGACGACTACTTCACCAATGCGTCTTTCACCCTGTCGGCTGGAGCATGATCGTATGGCCCAGCCCATGAACATGGATGACGTGCTGCAGACCTTCATTGCCGAGAGTCGCGAGCTTCTGTTGCAAATGGAAGACGCGCTGCTGCAGATCGAGCAGTCGCCGCAGGACCTGGACACCATCAACAGCCTGTTCCGCGTGGCCCACACCATCAAAGGCTCGGCCGGCCTGTTTGGCCTGATGCCCATCGTAGAGTTCACCCATGTCGCCGAAAGCGTCCTGGACCGTGTACGCAGCCTGGAAGTGCGTGTAGACGAGGCATTGAGCGCGTTGTTCCTCGACGCCCGTGACCATATCGGCCAGTTGATCGACCTGCTGGCCGAGGATGGCCACCTTGATCGGCTGGATGAACCGTTGCGGGCTCAGGGCCAGCGGCTGGCAGAGCGTCTGGCGCAGTATCTGGACACGCCGGTGGCGGCCGCTTCCGCGCGCCCTCAAGACACTCCGCCGGCGGCCGGCCAGGAGGCGGGGCCTGGCCACTGGCATCTGTCGCTACGCTTTGGTCCGGATGTGTTGCGCAATGGCATGGACCCCCTGGCATTCCTGCGTTACCTGGGCACGCTGGGGCAGTTGCTGCATACCGTCACGTTGTTTGACGCATTACCGTCGTTGCCGTCGATGGACCCGGAAACCAACTACCTGGGCTTTGAACTGGCGCTGGCCAGCGACGCTTCCCGGGAGGTTATCGACGGCGCCTTTGATTTCGTACGCGATGACGCCTTGGTGCTGATCCTGGCACCGCAGGCCAGTGTCCAGGCGTGCCGCGCGCACATCGACGCGCTGCCCCAGGACAATGCCGCGCTGCTGGCGCTGTGGGTGCAGTGCGGCACCTTGACTGAGGCCCAGGCCGTGCTCGTGGCTCAAGAGGGTGCACCGACGCCCGCCGATTCGCCCGCCGATTCGCTTGGCGAGCCTGACGTCGTGCAGGGTTCGCTGGCACCGTCGACCAAGGCCGGTAAAGGCGCGACCAGCAACGAAAGCAATCTGATTCGGGTCGACGCCGCCAAATTGGATCAACTGATCAACCTGGTCGGTGAGCTGATCATCGCCGGTGCCGGCGCCAACCTGGTGGCGGTGCGCAGTGGCATCGGCGAGATGATCGAGGCGACGAGCCTGTTGTCGCGGTTGGTCGAGGAGGTGCGTGACTCGGCGCTGACCTTGCGCATGGTGCAGATCGGCGCGACCTTCACGCGGTTTCAGCGGGTGGTCCGCGACGTGTCCAAAGAGTTGGGCAAGGACATCGTGCTGCGCATCGGCGGCGGCGAAACCGAGCTGGACAAGACCGTTGTCGAGCGCATTGGTGACCCATTGACCCACCTGGTGCGCAATGCCATGGACCATGGCATCGAGGCGGTGGCGACGCGCCTGCAACGTGGCAAACCGGCCCAGGGCACGGTGCGCCTGAATGCCTACCATGAATCCGGCAGCATCGTGATCGAGGTGTCGGACGACGGCGGTGGCCTGGCCAAGGACAAAATCCTGGCCAAGGCCCGCGAGCGCGGCCTGGTGGGGGAAGGCCAGATACCGGCTGAAAAAGACATCCTGAATCTGATCTTCGAGCCGGGGTTCTCCACCGCCGACCAGGTCAGCAACCTGTCCGGCCGAGGGGTCGGCATGGATGTGGTCAAGCGCAATATCACCGCCTTGCGTGGCAGCGTCAGCCTTGAGAGCGAAGAGGGGCAGGGCACCACGGTACGCATTCGTTTACCGCTGACCCTGGCCATCATCGACGGCTTCCTGATTGGCGTGGGCAAAGCCTCTTATGTGATCCCGCTGAACATGGTGGAGGAGTGCATCGAGCTGGCGCCTGGGCAGGGCGCCGAAACCGGTTTCCTGGACCTGCGCGGTGATGTGCTGCCGATCCTGCGCTTGCGCGACTTGTTTGCCGTGCAGGAACCGGGGGGTAACCGGGAAAACGTGGTGGTCGTGCACTACGCCGGCCTGCGTGCCGGCCTGGTGGTCGATCGCTTGCAGGGAGAGTTTCAAACCGTGATCAAACCCTTGGGCAAGGTATTTGGGGATGCCCGTGGGCTGGGTGGGTTCACCATCCTCGGGAGTGGGGCCGTGGCCCTGATTCTGGATATTCCCAATCTGTTAGGACTCGTTGCCAAGGAAGCCACCAACCGTTCGACCCCAAGTCCCTTATCGACTCAATAAAGCGTCATCAGGAGTTCCTCGCCATGACCGTTATCAAAAATATTACGCTGTTGGTTTTCACGGCAATGCTGGGCGTCTTCGTGTTGGGTGGCGCCAGTTTCTACTTGACCGATGAAATCAATTCCAGCGCCAGTTACGCCAGTGTCAATACCGTACCCAGCCTGCTGGAGATCGATCGGACCGCCGAGGCCATTGCCAGTCTGCATGCCTTGCAATGGCAGCGCCTCAATGATTCGGACAAAAGCACTGTGCCTCCCTACGCCGAAGCGGTGGCGCAGCATGTCAGCGTGGTCGATAAGGCGCTGGAGCGCTACAAGACCCAACTGGTTTCAGACGAGCATGATGCCGCGCTGTTGAACCAATTGCGCACCCGGTTTGACGCGTTTGCCAACGCGCAGACGCGGTTCGACAAATTGATCGAAGCGGGCGATACCACTGGAGGCCGTGCGCTGCTCGAGGCGAGTCAGCCATTGCAAGCGTCGATTCAGGCGGCGATATCCGATGTGCGCCAATACAACCTGGAGCAGGGGCGCAAGGGGCAATTGCTGGCCACCCGCACCGAGCAGAATGCCCGCTACATCATCCTGCTGATCAGCGCACTGACCCTGCTGGCCACTGGCGTGATGGGCGCCTTTCTGGCGCGCAACCTGATGCGTCAGCTCGGCGGTGAACCGGTCATCGTTCGCGCCTTCGCCGCGCGCCTCAGCGCGGGGGAACTGGATGCCAAGGCCTCGCTCAAGGCGGGCGATACCACGAGCCTGATGGCCTCCATGCACCAACTGGGCACGAGCCTGCATGGGATGGTCGTGGAGATCAACCGCATGTCCAGCGAGCATGACAAGGGCGAGATCGACGCACAGATCGACGCCGGCCGCTTTCACGGCAGTTACCGTTCGATGGCCCAGGGTATCAACGACATGGTCAACGGCCATATCGCGGTCAAGAAAAAGGCTATGGCGTGTATCCGCTCCTTTGGTGAAGGTGATCTTTCGGCGCCGCTGGAACAGTTCCCCGGCAAAAAAGCCTTTATCAATGAAAATATCGAGCTGCTGCGCAGCAATGTGCTGGCGTTGATCAATGAAATGCAGCACATGTCCCGCGAGCACGAAAAAGGCGACATTGACGTGATGATCGATGTCGAGCGGTTTCGCGGTTCGTACCGCGAAATCGGTCAGGGTATCAATGACATGGTCAACGGCCATATCAGTGTGAAGAAAAAGGCCATGGCGTGTATCCGCGCGTTCGGCGAAGGCGATCTGGCAGCGCCCCTGGAACAATTCCCGGGCAAGAAAGCCTTTATCAACGAAAACATCGAGCAACTGCGCGCCAACGTTCTGGCCCTGGTCGACGACACGCGTCAGATCAGCGACAGCGCGATGATCGGCAAACTCGACACCCGGCCTGACGCCTCTCGGCATCAGGGCGATTTCCGCCGCATCATCCTGGGGATCAACGGTTCGCTGGATGCGATCATCGTGCCGATCACTGAAGCCATGGACGTGTTGTCGGCCATCTCCAGCGGCGACCTGACCCGGACTATCGTCGGCGACTATCAGGGCAAGTTCCTGGAGCTGAAAAACTCGGTCAACGACACCGTGGAAAAACTCTCGGAAATCATCGGCGAAGTGCGCGGGTCGGCCGATTCGCTGTCCAGTGCGTCCGAGGAGATCTCCGCCACTGCCCAGAGCATGGCGCAATCGGCGTCCGAACAGGCCGCATCGGTGGAGCAGACCTCGGCGTCGATGGAGGAAATGTCGGCGTCCATCGCCCAGAACACCGAAAACGCCAAGGTGACCGATGGCATGGCGGGCAAGGCCAACAAAGAGGCCTCCGAAGGCGGTCGCGCCGTGAAGGACACGGTGGCGGCGATGAAGACCATCGCGGAAAAAATCGGCATCGTCGATTCCATCGCTTACCAGACCAATCTGTTGGCGCTCAACGCGGCGATCGAAGCGGCGCGTGCCGGCGAGCATGGCAAAGGGTTTGCGGTGGTGGCGGCGGAAGTGCGCAAATTGGCCGAGCGCAGCCAGATCGCGGCGCAGGAAATCAGTGAAGTGGCCAAGAACAGCGTGGCCCTGGCGGAGCGCGCGGGCAACCTGCTGGATGAGATCGTGCCCTCAATCGCCAAGACCTCCGACCTGGTGCAGGAAATCGCGGCCGCCTCGGAAGAACAATCCATCGGCTCCGAGCAAATCAACAGCGCCATGTCGCAGATGAGCCAACTGACGCAGCAAAACGCTTCGGCCTCCGAGGAGCTGGCCGCGACGGCCGAGGAGATGAGTGGCCAGGCCGAGCAGTTGCAGGAGTTGATGGGCTTCTTCACCGTGCAAAGCAAGCGTGCCGGGCGGGCTGTCGCAATGCCTGGCCTGAGTCGCGCGGCGTCCATGCCGGAGCATGACGGCCGTGCGGTGGAGAGCGGTTTCGTCCGCTTCGGGAGTTGACCCATGAGCGCCTCAGCCGTTGTGCCGGACACTGCAGCGCCAGCGCTGCAAGTCGATGCGCCCTTGCAGTACCTGACCTTCTCGGCTGCCCAGGAGATGTACGCGGTCAATACCTTGAGTGTTCGAGAAATCATTGAGTACAGCCAAGTGACCAGCGTGCCGATGATGCCGGCGTTCCTGCGCGGGGTGATCAATCTTCGCGGCTCGGTGGTGCCGGTGGTGGACCTCAAGGCGCGGTTTGGCAAGGGGGCGACAGCCCTGGGCAACCGCACGTGCATCGTCATTCTGGAAGCGGCGAAAGAGGGCGAGTCCCAGGTGCTGGGGGTGGTGGTGGACTCGGTCAGCGAAGTGATCGAGATCCACGACAGCGACATCAGGCCCGCGCCGGCCTTCGGCAACCCTATTCGTACCGATTTCATCAGAGGGATGACCAAGGTGCGAGGTGCGTTTGTCACGCTGCTGCAAATCGAGCAGGTGTTGTGCGTCGATGAGATCGCCGGGCTGATGAGCGCTTGAGGTGCATGACCGACGACCGTGCCGCCAGGCACGGCCGCAAAGCAATTGATCCGAGGTGAATCATGGCGTTATCCATCGACAGTCCAGGCAATGCGACGGTCTCGAACCCGAGCCAATACCTCACCTTCGAGTTGGGGGGGAGATGTTTGCCGTCGGCACGCTCAATGTGCGGGAAATCATCGAATACGGGCCGATCACCAGCGTGCCGTTGCTGCCTGCCAGCATCCGTGGCGTGATCAATCTGCGCGGCGCCGCGGTACCGGTGGTGGACCTCGGTGTGCGTTTTCGCGGCGAACGTACGGTACAGACGTCAAGAACCTGCTTTGTGATCCTGGAGGTGCAGACCGGTGCCGTGCGCAAACCGGTGGGCATCATTGTGGACGCGGTCAGCGAGGTGCGTGAAATCGCCGATCAGGACATCGAGCCTTCGCTGAACGTCGGGAGCGAGGTCAGGGCCGATTTCCTGGTGGGCATCGGCAAACTGGAAAGCGGTTTTGTGCTGTTGCTGGATATCGCTCGCGTGTTGTCCCTGGAACAGGTCGATGTGCTGTCCAACCTTGAATCCCTGCTGCCTGCAACCGCCTGACTCGACTTTGGGGTGCCCTTATGAACGTGATTCTCTCCGACGCCGAGTTCCAGCAATTTCGCACCCTTATCCATCAGATCGCTGGCATCAGCCTGTCCGATGCCAAAAAACAGTTGGTGAGCACTCGGCTCGCCAAGCGACTGCAGGTGTTCAACCTGACGACCTACGGCGCTTACTACAAGGTGCTGATGAAGGACGCCAAGGAACTGCAGGTGGCGGTAGACATGCTGACCACCAACGAAACCTACTTTTTCCGCGAACCCAAGCATTTTGATTTCCTGCGCGATGTGGCCCTGCCCGAACTGCGTGGCAGCGGCACGCTGCGGGTATGGAGTGGCGCCTGCTCCACGGGTGAAGAGCCCTACACCCTGGCCATGGTGCTGGCGGACAACCTGGGCGGGCGGCCTTGGGAGATTGTCGCCTCGGACATCAGCAGCCGCGTGCTGGACAAGGCCCGCCAAGGCCGCTATCCCCTCGACGGTACGCGGGGCATTCCCGAAGCGTTGCTCAACAAATACTGCCTCAAGGGCGTCGGTGCCAACCACGGGTGCTTCATGGTTGAACCGGCGCTGGCGTCGCGGATCGATTTCCAGGCGATCAACTTGAATAACCCGCTGCCGAAAGTCGGCATGTTTGACGTGATCTTCCTGCGTAACGTGATGATCTATTTTGACAACGACACCAAAGTGCAGGTGGTCAAGCGACTGGTCAGCCACCTCAAGCCCGGCGGCTATTTCCTGGTCAGCCATTCGGAAAGCCTCAATGGCGTGACCGATGAGCTGCGGCTGGTCAAACCTTCAATCTACCGGAGGCCACATGCCTGACACTCAACCCTCCCGCGAGGTATTCCTGAATCCCGGCGAGTGGTTTTTCGGCTCAGGCACGATTCGGCTGCGTACGGTGCTGGGCTCTTGCGTGGCCCTGGTGTTCTGGCATCCGCAACGCTTGGTGGGGGGCATGTGTCACTACCTGCTCCCGCAGCGCACCGTGTCCCGCTCGCCGGTGCTGGACGGCCGTTACGGCAATGAAGCCCTCCAGTTGTTATTGGCGCGGATGCACGCAATCAAAGTGCCGCCGACGGAGTTCAGAATCAATGTGTATGGCGGCGGGAACATGTTCCCCGGGCTGGTGCGCCCGGACAATCACTACGTTGGGCAACGCAATGTCGAGCAGGCCAGGCGCCTGTTCGATGCGCATCACCTGCGGTGCGTCAACTGGCACGTGGAAGGCGTGGGGTATCGCACCGTGGTGTTCGACCTGGCCAATGGCAACATTCAACTCAACTACCTGGCGCTGCAGCAGCCCCTCAGCGGCCCTCATGGAGAGCGTGCGATATGAGTCTTATCAAAGTACTGATCATCGACGACTCCGCGGTAGTCCGCCAGGTATTGACGGCGACCCTGGGACAAGACCCCGCCATTGAAGTGATCGGCGCGGCGGCGGACCCGGTGTTCGCCATGGACAAAATGAACAAGCAATGGCCGGATGTGATTGTGCTGGACGTCGAGATGCCGCGGATGGATGGCATTACGTTCCTCAAGAAACTTATGGCCGAACACCCCACGCCAGTGGTCATCTGCTCGACCTTGACCGAGAAGGGCGCGGCCACCACCATGCAAGCGTTGGCCGCCGGAGCTGTGAGTATCGTCACCAAGCCGCAGTTGAATTTGCGCCAGTTCCTGACCGATAGCGCCGATGAGTTGGCGGGGGCCGTCAAGGCCGCCGCCAAGGCCAATATGAAACGCATGGTGCCGTCGAGCGGGCGTATCCCGCCCAGGTTGAATGCCGACGTGATTCTGCCGGCGGGCACCCAGGCGATGGCGCGCACTACTGAAAGTATTGTCGCCATTGGCACCTCCACCGGCGGTACTCAAGCCCTGGAGCTGGTGTTGACCGCGCTGCCCAGGGTATGCCCAGGCATCGTGATCGTGCAGCACATGCCCGAACACTTCACCGCAGCGTTTGCCGAGCGACTCAATCGCTTGTGTGAGATCGAGGTCAGGGAAGCGAAAAGTGGTGACCGGGTGATCCCCGGTTGCGCATTGATTGCTCCCGGGGGCCGGCACATGGTGCTCAAGCGCAACGGCGCGCAATACCAGGTAGACATCGTGGACGGCCCCCCGGTCAGCCGGCATCGGCCTTCCGTGGATGTGCTGTTTCGCTCCGTTGCCCGCAGTGCCGGCGGTAACGCGCTGGGGATCATCATGACCGGGATGGGCGACGATGGCGCCCGTGGCCTGAAGGAAATGCACGACAACGGTGCCCGCACCCTGGGCCAGGATGAAGAATCCTGCGTGGTATACGGCATGCCCAAGGAGGCCTTCAAGCTCGGCGCCGTGGAGCGCGAGTTGCCGCTTGAACAGATAGCAGCCGCGATTTTGCAATCTCTGCAACCGCGGCGCTGACTGATTGCCTGCTGGCAGTTGGACCTGACCGTTTAACCCGTTAATCTTGCTTTCCGCCTTTTATTGAACCTCAACAACGGGAATCCGCGCGGGTGATCAAACCGATAGTGCTGATACGTCGTCGTTTCGCCTCGATCCGATGGCGCACGCGAGTGACCCTCTGGACAGCCGCCACGCTCGCCGGGTTGCTGGTGGTGATGTTCGCCCGACTGGCCGATCTGGCATTGATGCAGTTCGCTCAACAGGCCGCCGAACGACCGTGGCTGCCGTTTATCTACACACCGCTGATCGGCATGCTGGTGGTGTGGATGACCAGCCGGTTTTTTGCCGGGGCCCAGGGCAGCGGTATTCCCCAGGTGATCGCGGCGACACGCTTGGCCCGCCAGGGCAAACCCGTGGATACGTTGGTGTCGTTGCGCCTGGCCTTCGCCAAGATAGGCCTGGGTGCCCTGGCCTTGACCGGTGGATTTTCAGCCGGCCGCGAAGGCCCTTCGGTTCAAGTCGCCGCCTCGATCATGCATTTCTTTCACCGCTATCTGCCCAATGCGCGAATCATCCGCCCTGAAGACCTCATCCTCGCCGGTGGCGCAGCCGGCATTGCCGCCGCCTTCAACACGCCCTTGGCCGGTGTGGCCTTTGCGGTGGAGGAGTTGGGACGCAAGTTGGAAACCCGCACCAGCGGGGTGTTGCTCAGCACGATCATCCTGTCGGGGATGGTCGCGATCGCCTTGCAGGGCAACTACAACTATTTCGGCCACTTCGACGTGCAAGAGGCCAACCTCGATATCGTGATTCCGGTCCTGGCGATTGGCATCGGTTGTGGCCTGATGGGTGGGTTGTTCAGTCGCATGCTGCTGTGGCCACAGCGCTATCGCCACTTGGCGGTATGGGAATGGCGGCGCCTGCACCCTGTGTGGTTCGCGGGTGGCTGCGGCCTGATCGTGGCGGTGCTCGGCTGGCTCAGTGGCGGGATGTCCTTTGGCAGCGGTTACGGCATCACCTCGCAGATCCTCGTGTCCGACGTCGGTTTGCCCTGGCACGCGCCGATCACGCGTTTCCTTGCGACCGTCGTGACTTATTTTTCCGGTATCCCGGGCGGCATCTTTGCTCCTTCCCTGGCGGTAGGGGCGGCCGTCGGGGCCAACGTCGCCGAGTTCTTCAGCTTGGCTGCACAGCCCGTTATCGCGTTGTGCATGGTGGGGTTCCTGGCGGCGGTCACCCAATCGCCGATCACCTCAGCGATCATCGTGATGGAGATGATCGACAGCCATGGCATGGTGATCAGCCTGATGGCGGTCGCGCTGATTGCCAAGGCCGTCAGCGCCAGGATGGGCCCCGAGCTCTATCAACAGTTGGCGCGTGGCTTTCTGCAAGCGCCAGGCAGTGACGCCGCCACGCAAAAAAGCACGCCATAGGGGCCGCCATAGTGTGCCTGATGCTTAACGAAGAGGTGAGCACCGTGAGCCCTCGTCACTCACCTGCAATCCGGTGCCTTTTGATTCGGTACATATCACCGTCCGCATGGCTGAGCAGCGTATCCGCGTCCTCTCCGTCGGCCGGGTAAAACGCCGTGCCGATACTGCAGGACGGCATCTTCACCGCGCCAAACTCGGCACCCAGCGGTTCGGCCATGACCGCGAGTATCTGCGCCACCTTTGCGGCAACCGCATCCCGCGACGGGAGATCCGTCAGCAGCACGGTGAACTCATCACCGCCCATCCGGGCCACCAGGTCGCTGCCACGCACGCAGCGTTCCAACCGGCGTGCAATCACACACAGCACGCGATCGCCCATGGCATGGCCATGCACATCGTTGATGCTCTTGAAATCATTGACGTCCAGAAACAGTAACGCCAGGGTGTGGTTGTGAATCTTCGCGGTTTGCAGGGCGCAATCGAGTCGATCGTTGAACAGCGACCGGTTGGTGAGGGCCGTCAGCGGATCATGGTGGGCGAGGAAACGCAGCTCTTCCTCGGCTTGGGTGAGGGCTGTCACATCCCGCGCGACGCCGATCCGCGCGCCCACCTCCGGGGACCAGAAGGCGGCCCACAGGATGTGCACGATGCTGCCGTCCTTGCGGATATAACGGTTGCGAAAGTCGACATGGGGCTGGCCATTCATGACCCGGATAATCGAGGCTCGGGTGCGTGCGAGGTCGTCAGGGTGCATGTAGTGGGTGATCGGGGTGCCGATCAGCTCCTCGGCACGGTAGCCGAGCAGCGCCTCGCAGGCATCGCTGACAAAGACAATCTGGCTGTCACCGTCGACGACAAAGACCGTATCCAGCATCAGGTGGATGAGTTTGGGGTAGAGCGCTTGCAGGTCAACGGACATGGGACATTGGGCATCTGGTTCATGTCGGCCGATCATAGCCCGATCATGAAGAGAGGCGGCGCGCAATCCTGCAAATTTTTACGCATTGCCCGACGAATGCAACCAGACGCTCAGACGAGAGGCTTGATGGGGGCCGCGCAGAGATCGTCACCGCCCTGCGCGGCCAGGCATCAGCGCATATGCAGAATGATCGGGCTGCTGCTCGCGGGATCGGTATGCCCGCGCAGTGTGCCCACCGCCTTGGCGTCCACCGCACCGCCCTGGTTACCCCAGGTGCCGCGCACGAACGTCAGCACCTCGGCGATCTCCTGGTCGGACAACTGCTCACGAAACGCCGGCATGCGGTAGGCATCCGGCACGCCGGCGGCCACTACGCGCTGTGAGCCGTTGAGGGTGATGTTGATCGCCGACGCGGTCTCGCCGGCCAGGGCCGAGGTGGCACCGGCCAACGGTGGCATCCAGTCGGGCTGGCCCTTGCCGTCGAGGCCATGGCAGGACGCGCAGCGGATCGCGTAGGTATGGGCGCCGGGCACGTCCTGGCGTATCTCGGCATTCACGTACTGCCAGGGCGTGCCGTCACGCTGCGGGTCACCGGGCAGTGACTTGAGGTAGCGGGCGATGGCGGCCAGGTCGTCGTCGGCCATGAACTGGGTGGAGTTGTTGAACGCCTCGGTCATCGAGCCGTAGACCACGGCGTGCCTGTTACGCCCGCTCTTGAGGAACTGTACGATCTCGGGCTCGCTCCAGCGCCCCAGCCCGGAATTCGGGTCCTGGCGCAGGCTCGGTGCATACCAGCCGTCAAGCAGGGCACCGGCGAGGAATGGTTTGCCGGACTCATCCAGGGCCTTTTCGTTGAACGCCAGCCCGCGCGGCGTGTGGCAACTGCCGCAGTGGCCGGGGCCTTGGACGATGTAGGCGCCGCGATTCCACACCGGGTCCTGATCGGGTTTGGCGGCATAGGTGGCGGTTGGCGCGAACAGGCCGTTCCAGAGTGCGATGGGCCAGCGCATATTCAGCGGCCAGGGAATATCGCTGGGGATATTCGCCTGCTTGGCCGGCTGTACGCCTTTCATGAAAAACGCGTACATCGCCCGTATATCGTCGTCGCTGAGCTTGGCGTAAGACGGGTAGGGCATGGCCGGGTAGAGCCGTCGCCCACCCGGCGCCACGCCGTGGCGAACCGCGCGGTCGAAGTCGGCCAGGCTGTAGGCGCCGATGCCGGTGGTGCGGTCCGGGGTCACATTGGTGGCATGGATCGCCCCCAGCGGCGTAGCCATTTCCAGGCCGCCGGCAAACGGTGCCTTGCCTGGCAGGCTGTGGCAGGCCACGCAGTCGCTGAGGCGCGCGACGTACTCGCCGCGACTGACTTGGGCCGGGTCGAAACTGGCGGCCTGTTCCTGTTCGAACGGTGAGGCGGGCTGGCGGGTGACATACCAGGCCAACAGCCCAGCGGCGACCAGGCAGGGCAGCGCGAGCCAGCCTACGGTTCTTGCGAATCGACGGTTGTTCATGGGCGGTCTCGCTCGGTTAGCTGAAGGTGTGTCGGCTTAATGGCAGGCTGCGCACACGCTGGCCGGTCAACTGCGCCACCGCGTTGACCACGGCGGGCGCCACGGCGGGCAGCGGCGGTTCACCGATACCGCCCATTTTTTCGCCACTCTCGATGATTTTTACATGCACCTGCGCCATGCGTGACGACGGCAGGATCGGGTACAGGTCGTAGTTGCGCGCCCGTGGCTTGCCGTCCACATACACCGCCTCTTCCAGCAACGTCTGCGATAACCCCAGGGCCACGGCGCCATTGACCTGCGCCTCGATGATCGCCGGGTTGACGATGCTGCCGGGGTCGATGGCTTCCCAGATGTGATGCACCCGGACCTGGCCTTTTTCAATCGACACTTCGGCGATCACCGCCGCATGGGAGCCGAACGGCGAGGCCATGGCCACGCCACGGGCACGCCGCGTGCCGTCTTCGGCGGTATAGGGCCCGCGTTTCCAGCCGCCGGACAACTCGCCCACGGCGTTGAGCAGGGTGGTCAACCGTGGATTGTCGCGCAGCAGGTGCAGGCGCAGTTCATACGGGTCGCGGCCGCCTTTGTCCGCCAGTTCGTCGAGGAACGCTTCGTAGAAAAAGTCGTTGAGCGAATTGCCCACCGAACGCCAGTAGCCGAGCATGGCCGGGCCTTTGACGTAGATCTGCGCGATGCGTTTGTTCGGGATGGCGTAGTGTTTGCCCGACAACCCTTCGAGGGCTGTAGGGTCGAGCTTTTCCCCTTGCTTGCCGGCGATCGCTTCGCTGGGGCCTTCGGTGGCGCTGACCGCCTCGATGGCCACCGGCAGGCCGTCGGCGTCCAGTGCGGCGCGGAACTTGACCACGGCGACCGGGCGCAGTACATCGCGCAGGAACTCTTCCTCACGGCTCCAGATCAGCTTGATCGGGCGCCCCACCGCCTTGGCCAGCGCAATGGCCTGCGGGTAGGGGCTGGCTGAGTCATACAGGAAATGCCGGCCGAAAAAACCGCCCAGCAACGGCGAGTGCAGGTTGATTTGCTCGGGCGCCAGGCCCGTGCGTTTGGCGATATCGGCGCGGAACAGGTCCGGCGCCTGGTTGGGTAGCCAGATGTCCAGGGAACCGTCGGGGTTGAAGCGTGCCAGGGCCGACGGTGGCTCCAGCTGGGCATGGTTGAGGTACTGGTTGTGGTAGGTGGCTTCGACCTGGGTCTTGGCGTTTTTCAGCGCAGCGGCCACATCGCCTTCGTTTTCATCGTCACGGGCCGGGCCTTGCTGGGCGGCGAGGACGTCGCGGAAGCCGTCGCTGGAAAAGTCCGCGGGCATGACGCGGACCTTGGAATCGGCGCCCGGCTCCTGCCAGTCGACCTGGATCGCCTCCACCGCACGCTTGGCATGCCACCAACGTTCAGCCACCACGGCCACGGCGCCGGGAAGTGGGTGAACGGAATGCACGCCTTTCATGGCTTGAACCTGCGCCTGGTTGCGCAGGCTGCCCACGGTCATGCCCAGGCGTGGCGCGTGCTGCACGGCGGCGTGGAGCATGCCGTCGACCTTCAAGTCGATGCTGTACAGCGCCTTGCCGGTGGATTTGTCGTAGGCGTCCACACGTTTGACCGGTTTGCCGATCCAGCGGAACTGGCTCGGGTCACGCAAGGTGATGCTGGCCGCATCCGGCACCGGCATGTCCAGGGCGCGGCCGGCCAACTCGCCATAGCCCAGGGAGCGGCCGGACGCCGCGTGTACCACGCGGCCCGGTTGGGTGCTCAGCTCACTCACCGACACGCCGAGCTGCTCGGCGCCGGCCTGCAGCAGCATGGCGCGGGCGAGGGCGCCCAGGCGGCGCATGGTCGGGTAGCTCGTGCGCACCGACATGCTGCCGCCGGTGATGCGCATGCCGTTGTCCATCACCACGTACGCATCGCCGGGCGGCGCGGCTTCGACGATGAACGTGGCCGGGTCGGCGTCCAGCTCTTCGCCGACGATCTGCGCCATGGCCGTGTGGGTGCCTTGGCCGCCTTCCATGAACGGGCTGAGCAGGCGCACCGTACCGTCCGGGCGAATCTCCAGGAACGCCGGCACCTGGGTGCCGCGTTCAGCGGCGGCGCCAGTGGCGGCCTGCACACGGGAAGCGCCGAGCGGCAGGCCGAAACCGATGACCAGCGCGCCCACTGCGGTACTGGCCAGGAAGCGTCGACGCGACAGGTTGATCGGTTCGCCCAAGGGCACACCGGGGATCAGTTCAGGTGTGTTCATCAGGCGGTCTCCTTCCCGGCGGCCAGGTCAGACATGGCGGTATGGATGGCGTTGTAGGTGCCGCAGCGGCACAGGTTGACCATCGCCGCGTCGATCTGGTCCTGGGTGGGGGCGGGGGTGTGCTTGAGCAGCGCGGTCGCCGCCATCACCTGCCCGGACTGGCAATAACCGCATTGCGCCACCTGATGCTCGACCCAGGCGCTGACCACGCGTTTGCCCACTTCATCGGTCTCGATGGCTTCGATGGTGGTGATCTCGCGACCGACCATACCGGCCACCGGCGTCACGCACGAGCGCACCACGTTGCCGTCCACCAGCACCGAGCAGGCGCCGCACTGGGCCAGGCCGCAGCCGTATTTGGTGCCGGTCAGGCCCAGATCGTCGCGGATCACCCACAGCAAGGGCGTGTCGGCGTCGGCGTCGACCTGATAGGCCTTTTGGTTGATACGTAATTCCATGGCGAACTCACCTGCTGATCATCGGTTGGTGGTGCTGATTTCTTATAGGGGGGTGCGACTATAGGTCGCCCATCGTCGAACTCTAGACCACCGCGCAAGGGGTATCTATCTGATGGGGCTCAAGTTCAGAGGATCAGGCAAGTATTCAACAGGATTGGGTGACTGCGTTGGGCGTTGGAGCCCTAGCGCTTTTGATAAAACCGGGTACATATCCATTGCTGCGGTAACGGCCACTTAGGGGTACGCCCTTACGACGTGTCACTTTTGTAAAGGCTCTGCAGGAGCGAGGGTGAACGCCTAGTTCCTACAAAAGTGACCGGTCAGTGCCCATGCCGAGCGGGGCACCCAGGCTCTTCTGTAGGAGCGAGCTTGCTCGCGAAGAACGTCAACGATAACGCGGTAAACCTGATCCCCCGCGGCGTCCTCAGGTTTTTCGCGAGCAAGCTCGCTCCTACAAATAGTGACCGGTCAGTGCCCATGCCGAGCGGGGCACCCAGGCCCTTCTGTAGGAGCGAGCTTGCTCGCGAAAAACGTCAACGATAACGCGAAAAACCTGATCCCCCGCGGCGTCCTCAGGTTTTTCGCGAGCAAGCTCGCTCCTACAACAGTGATCGGTCAGTACCCATGCCGAGCGGGGCACCCAGGCCCCACTGTAGGAGCGAGCTTGCTCGCGAAAAACGTCAACGATAACGCGAAAAACCTGATCCCCCGCAGCGTTCTCGGGTTTTTCGCGAGCGAGCTCGCTCCTACAAATAGTGATCGGTCAGTGCCCATGCCGAGCGGGGCACCCAGGCCCTTCTGTAGGAGCGAGCTTGCTCGCGAAAAACGTCAACGATAACGCGAAAAACCTGATCCCCCGCGGCGTCCTCAGGTTTTTCGCGAGCGAGCTCGCTCCTACAAATAGTGATCGGTCAGTGCCCATGCCGAGCGGGGCACCCAGGCCCTTCTGTAGGAGCGAGCTTGCTCGCGAAAAACGTCAACGATAACGCGAAAAACCTGATCCCCCGCGGCGTCCTCAGGTTTTTCGCGAGCGAGCTCGCTCCTACAAAAGTGATCGGTCAGTGCCCCTGCCGAGCGGGGGCACTTTACAAATCATGACCAAATGCCAGCAATGATCGCCATGGCTTGTCAGTCATCGACACTCAACCCCACCCCTCGCGCACCGCACTGCGAATTCCTTCCAGCAACATCCCAAACGCCGGGTTGTCATTGTCTTCGCGCCAGATCAGGTGCAGCTCGCTCTGCGCGCCTTCGCCCAGTTCGATGGCGCGGAACACCACGTTCTTGAACACCACGCTGCTGGCGCACCGCGGCACCAGGGCCAGGCCCATGCCGGCGTTGACCAGCGCCAGGATGGTCAGGGACGAGCCCAGCCACTGCACGTACTCCGGTGCCACGCGGGCCGAGCGCAGCAGGCCGGTGAGCAGTTCGTTGAACGGTGGATAGGCGGAATGGGCATACATCAGGAAGGGCTGCGCATCCAGGTCGTGCACGCTGACCGTTTCGACACGGGCCAACGGATGGCTGCTCGGCACTGCCAGCACAAACGGCTCGCGCACCAGGCATTCGGTGGCGTAGCCGGGTTCGAGCAGGGGCGCGCGGACGATACCGAGGTCGATGCGTCGGGCGCGCAGGGCTTCGTATTGCTGGTAGGTGTTCATCTCCGCCAGGTCGATCTTGACGTGGGGCTGTTTGAGCCGCGCTTCGGCGATGACTTTGGGCAAGAACTCATACACTGCGCTGCCGACGAAGCTGATATTGACCGTACCGATATCGCCCTCGGCAAAGCGCCGTGCGGTGACGGCTGCTTGCTGGGCGCGCTCCAGCAGGTTCTGCGCCTCGATGAAAAAGGCTCGGCCGGCGGCGGTGAGGGCGACGCTGCGGGTGGTGCGGGTAAACAGCTCCACGCCCAGGTGATGCTCGAGCAATTGGATCTGTCGGCTCAGCGGCGGCTGGGTCATGTTCAGGCGTTCGGCGGCCCGGCGGAAATTCAGCTCGGTGGCCACGGTGGTGAAGCAGCGCAGTTGCGTCAGTTCGAACATTGATCTAATCCCGGTATCAATCGCATGCCAAGTTAGATTAGACGGGAACAATCCCTGGCGTCCATGATCCCTGCGTCCCTTAAAAAAACAATGAATGGGAGTTGCCCCGTGGATACCCTCCAGAATCCGCCAGACCCGACCGTGCTCGCCCGCGCGGCCGCCAAGGTCAAGCGCCATGTATTGCCGCTGTTCGTGGTGATGTTCATCGTCAACTACATCGACCGCGTCAATATCGGTTTTGTGCGCAGCCATATGGAAACCGACCTGGGCATTGGCGCGGCGGCCTATGGCCTGGGCGCCGGGCTGTTCTTCATCGGTTATGCGATCTTCGAAGTACCCTCCAACCTGCTGTTGCAGCGTTACGGCGCGCGAGCCTGGTTGACGCGCATCATGTTCACCTGGGGCGCCGCCGCGATGGCCATGGCCTTCGTACGGGGTGAAACCAGCTTTTACATCCTGCGCTTTATCCTTGGCGCTGCCGAAGCCGGGTTTTTCCCAGGGGTCATTTACTACTTCACCCAATGGTTGCCGGCTGCCGAGCGTGGCAAGGCCATGGCGATTTTCCTCAGTGGCTCGGCCATCGCGTCGGTGATCTCCGGGCCAGTCTCGGGGGCGCTGCTCAACGTCAGCGGCTTGAGCCTGCATGGCTGGCAGTGGATGTTCCTGATCGAAGGCTTCGCCTCCATCGTGCTCTGTGGGTTTGTGTGGTGCTGGTTGCAGTCCCATCCCCGCCAGGCCACATGGCTGAGCGACGAAGAAAAGCACGCCCTGGTCAGCGCCATCACCCTGGAGCAGCAGGCACGCGAAGCCAGCCAGAGCGTGCGGCCGTCGATGTTCAAGTTGCTGGCCGACAAGCAGATCGCGCTGTTCTGCTTTATCTACTTCTCCATCGCCCTGACCATCTACGGCGCCACGTTCTGGCTGCCGAGCATGATCAAGAAAATGGGCAACCTGGGTGACTTCCAGGTGGGCTTGTTCAACTCGATCCCCTGGTTGATTTCCATCGTCGCCATGTACGTTTTTGCGTCTCTGGCGAGCAAGTGGAAGCACCAGCAGGCGTGGGTTTCACTGATGCTGGTGATCGCCGCCGTTGGCATGTTCATGTCCACCACCGGCGGGCCGGTGTTTGCCTTTGTCGCCATCTGTTTTGCCGCGATTGGCTTCAAGGCCGCCTCGGCGCTGTTCTGGCCGATCCCCCAGGGCTACCTGGATGCACGGATCGCGGCGGCGGTGATTGCCTTGATCAATTCGGTGGGCAACCTGGGCGGTTTCGTCGCGCCCACCACCTTCGGTCTGCTGGAGCAGACCACCGGGTCCATCGAGGGCGGCCTGTATGGCCTGGCCGCGACTTCGTTGCTGGCAGCGGTGGTGGTGTTCTTCGCTCGCACCGCGCCACGGGGCGGTGTGCCCCCCACGTCAACACCTTCCACTCATCACGCCTTGCGTCCAGGTCCACAGGGAGCCGCCTCTTGAAAATTGTCCGCGTTACCGTCACCCCGATTGCCTTCCGCGACCCGCCCTTGCTCAACGCCAGCGGCATTCATGAGCCTTTTGCGCTGCGTTCGATCATCGAGGTCGAAAGTGACACCGGCTACATCGGCCTGGGTGAGAGCTATGGCGATGCCCCGGCGCTGGCGATCCAGCAACAGGTGCAGCAGCAACTGATCGGCCTTGACCCGTTTAACCTCAACGGGCTGCGCGCCATCGTCCAGGCCACTGTGGCCGCGCATAAACCGGCGAGCCTTGGCGGCGCGGAACTGGCGCCGGGTTCCCACGCGAGCAAGGCGGTGAGCAATGCCTATTCGGCGTTCGAGGTGGCCTTTCTCGACCTGCAGGCGCATGCGTTGAATGTGCCGCTGGTGGACCTGCTCGGCGGCGCGATTCGTGATCAGATTCCGTTCAGCGCCTACCTGTTCTTCAAATACGCCGAGCACATCGATTCACCCTACAAGCCCGACAGCTGGGGCGAAGCGCTCAATGAAGTGCAGATCGTCGCCCAGGCCCGGCGCATGATCGAGACCTACGGGTTCAAGAGCATCAAGCTCAAGGCCGGTGCGCTGCAACCCGAGCATGAGGTCGCGTGCATCAAGGCCTTGAAAAAGGCCTTCCCCGATGTGCCGCTGCGTATTGATCCGAATGGCAACTGGTCGCTGCAAACCTCGATTCGCATGGCCGAGTTGCTCGGTGATGACCTGCAATACTATGAAGACCCGACCCCCGGCCTGGAGGGCATGGCCGAACTGCACAAGCGCACCGGCTTGCCACTGGCGACCAATATGGTGGTCACCGACTTTGACGAACTGCGCCGCAGCGTGGCACTCGACAGCGTGCAGATCGTGCTTGCCGACCACCATTACTGGGGTGGCCTGCGCGACACCCAAGTGCTGGCGAAAATGTGCCAGACCTTTGGCCTCGGGGTGTCGATGCACTCCAACTCACACCTGGGTATCAGCCTGATGGCCATGGCCCACGTGGCCGCGTCGGTGCCCAACCTCGACTACGCCTGCGACACCCATTACCCCTGGCAGGAGCCGGACGAAGAGGTGATCAAGGGCGGCAAGCTGCCGATCGTCGACGGCTGCGTGCGGATCACCCGCGCGCCAGGGTTGGGCCTGGAACTGGACCATGACCAGTTGGGCAAGCTGCACGATCAATACCTCAGTTGCGGTATTCGCCAGCGCGATGACGTGAAACAGATGCAGCGTTATCAACCGGCGTGGAAAACCGTCAAACCGCGCTTCTGAGGCGGCTTGCGTCGCCGCTTCAATCAGCGGTTAACGGGATCGCGCGCCCTCCATCTCCCGCCGAATACGCATCAGGTCCTGATACGCCTCGGTGCGCTTGTCATCGGCCAGCTGTTTCGCCTCGCTGAAGCGCAACCACGCGGCCGCGTCGGCGAGGCTGGAGCCGATGATGTCATAGGCGGCCTGTTCCAGCCGGTCGGCTTCGTAGAACAATTGGGTGTTGTGCGCCAACGCGGCATCCCAGTCGGTTTGTTGCGATGATTCGCGGATGTTTGCTGCCATGGCCTCACCTTAAGGTCGTCATGTGCGAGCGAAGAGCGCAGGGGCCTGATCGAGGCTGCCGGGTCCAAAGCTCGCATAGGCGCGGCACGAGCCATTCTCGTGCCTGTTGTCCTTGTGTGTTGAGGGATGAGGGGGGCGGTTTGTTCAAATTAGTTCTGACTGTGGGCCGCGTGGAGTGCCCTGACCATTCGTCAGGCCACGGGATAATGGGCGGAACGAGACTGCGCTGGTTTCACCCCAACGCATAAGGGGCAGGCTGCTGCCCATGCCCATACACGGAAGAACGATCATGAAAAAACTCACGATGTGCCTGAGCCTTTGCGGCGTGTTCATGCTGCAGGGGTGTTTCGACCGCGAAGACAACGACACCAAGGGCAACACCAGTGGCACCCAGTCGTCGGTGCAGATGCAGGAAGGCAAGGCTGATGAAAGCAAATAAGCGCCTTAACGTACGCTGAACCCGCCCGACAGCTTGCCCTTCAGATAACCGACCAGGGCGCTCACCGCCTTCGGCACATGGGGCGAGTAGGGGCGGATCAGGTAGATCTCGTCGGCAAACGCGCCTTTGAGCGTCCAGCCCTTGAGCACCGGTACCAGCGTGCCGCTGGCCAGCGCGGCATGGGCGCTGAAGTCCGGCAGCAGGGCGATGCCCAGGTGGTTGAGGGCCGCGTCGCGCAAGGCTTCGCTGTTGTTGGTGGCAAAGCTGCCGGCGATGGGCACGGTCAGGCGCTCGAAGTTTTTGCTGCCGCGTTCGAAGGTCCAGGCCGGTTGGTCGGTGCCCCGTGGGTAAAACAGGCAGTTGTGCGCGGACAGGTCGCCGGGTTCGCGGGGTTCGCCGTGGCGTTGCAGGTAGTCCCGGGTGGCGACCAGCACCGAGACGGTGTCGCACAGTTTCCAGGCGACGTGGGTTTCCGGCACCTGGAAGCCGTGGCGCACCGCCAGGTCGTAGCCTTCGGCGGCCAGTGAGCTCAAGGCATCCGATACGTCCAACTGGATACGTACCTGCGGGTACTGCTGCAAAAACTCCGACAGATGCGGCACCAGTTGCTGCCTGGCGAAGGCCACCGGCGCGGTCAGGCGCACCAGCCCGCGAATCTCGCCGACAGCGTCGCGCACCGACGAAAAGCTGCGGGCGATCTGCGCGTAGGCGCTACGCACTTCACGGGTCAACGACAGCCCGGCCTCCGTCAGTCGCACACTGCGCGTGGTGCGGGTGACCAATTGCGTTCCGGTGGCTTTCTCCAGGTCGGAGATCCGCTGGCTCACCGCCGATTTGCTCACTCCCAGCCGCACGGCGGCTGCGGTGTAGGTGCCTTGTTCCTCCAGTACCGACAGCCAATGGATATGGGTCCACAGCCCCTCGATTTCAGCCTTTTCCATGCTTGGATTGTTCGCATATATGGACAATAAGTTCAGGATTCTGCTCTGGTTTTGAACAAAGCGAAAGCCTATCGTGTGTCCCAACGCTACCCACCCGGATCGACTGCCATGACGACAACAATCGAGCACTACATCAACGATCAGCGCGTTTCCCGCGATGATCGCTACCAGGACGTCTACAACCCGGCCACCGGCGAAGTCACCGGGCGCGTCGCGCTGGCCAGCCGCCAGACCGTGGCCGAAGCCGTCGCCGCCGCCCAGGCCGCCTTCGCCGAGTGGGCCGACACCCCGCCGATCCGCCGCGCCCGCGTGCTGTTCGAATACCTGCACCTGCTGCGTGAGCGCAAGGACGACCTGGCGCGCATCATCGTCGCCGAACACGGCAAGGTCTTCACCGACGCCCAGGGCGAAGTCGACCGGGGTATCGATATCCTCGAATTCGCCTGTGGCATTCCCAATCTGCTCAAGGGTGAACACTCCGACCAGGTGTCCCGTGGCATGGACAACTGGACGATGCGCCAGCCCCTGGGCGTTGTCGCCGGGGTAACGCCGTTCAACTTCCCGGTGATGGTGCCCATGTGGATGTACCCGATCGCCATTGCGGCGGGTAACACCTTTATCCTCAAGCCAAGCCCGACCGACCCGAGCGCCTCGCTGTTCATGGCCGAGCTGCTGCGTGAAGCGGGCCTGCCAAAAGGTGTGTTCAACGTGGTGCAGGGCGACAAGGAAGCGGTGGATGCGCTGATCGAGCACCCGGACGTCAAGGCCGTGAGCTTCGTCGGCTCTACCCCGATTGCGCAGTACCTCTACGAAACCGGTGCGCGTAACGGCAAACGCGTGCAAGGCCTGGGCGGCGCGAAAAACCATATGGTGGTGATGCCTGACGCTGATATCGAAAAAACCGTAGACGCACTGATGGGCGCGGCATATGGCAGTGCCGGCGAGCGCTGCATGGCCATCTCCGTCGCCGTGCTGGTCGGCGATGTGGGCGACAAAGTCGTCGCCGCCCTGACCGAACGCGCCAGGCAACTGCGCGTCACCGACGGCCGCGACCTCAAGGCCGAAATGGGGCCGATTGTGTCCCGTGCCGCCTTGGACCGCATCAGCGGCTACATCGAACAAGGCGTACAAGCCGGAGCACAACTGCTGCTCGACGGCCGTGACTATGTGCCCACCGAACCGGGCCTGGAAAACGGCTTCTGGCTCGGTGCGACGCTGTTCGACCACGTGACCGAAGAGATGAGTATCTATCGCGAAGAAATCTTCGGCCCGGTGCTCGCCTGCGTGCGTGTGAACGACTTCGCTGAAGCGGTGCAACTGGTCAATGACCACGAGTTCGGCAACGGTGTCAGTTGCTTTACCCGCGACGGCAACATCGCCCGCGAGTTTGCACGGCGCATCCAGGTGGGCATGGTCGGCATCAACGTGCCGATCCCGGTGCCAATGGCGTGGCACGGGTTCGGCGGCTGGAAGAAGAGCCTGTTCGGCGACATGCATGCCTATGGCACTGAGGGTGTGCGTTTCTATACCAAGCAGAAGTCGATCATGCAGCGCTGGTCGGAGAGCATCGAGCAGGGTGCGGAGTTTGCGATGCCCGTCTCCAAATAACTCAAGACTGTAGAAGGTCCAATGTGGGAGGGAGGCAAGCCCCTCCCACATCGGCTTGTTTTTCACTTGAGGGTTGACGGCCAAGTGCATGCCTAATACTGTATATAAACACAGTGTCTAAGCGCTGATCACCCAGGATCGGTCACATCAGCCACGCCAGACACTGTGTACAGGTTATGGATTGACTCACCGGTATTATTAAAAGGACTTAATCATGAAACACACCACGATCATCCCCACTCGCTGGACGCGCGCCGATGCGCTCAAAGTAAATGAAAACGACCCGACCACTACCCAGCCGTTGGTGCCTGCCGACTTTCCAGTGATGAGCGACACGGTATTTATCTGGGACACCATGCCGTTGCGTACGCTGGAGGGCACGGTGGTTTCGGTCAACGGCTGGTCCGTTATCTTCACCCTGACGGCTGACCGTCGCCCCCACGATCCACAGTTCATCAATGCCGATGGCCGTTACGACATCAAGCGCGATTGGGAAGATCGCCATGGCCATGCGCGCATCTGCTACTGGTACTCGCGCACCGGCAAGGACTGGATCTTCGGCGGCCGGGTCATGGCCGAAGGGGTTTCGCCGACCACGCGTGAGTGGGCGGGTACGCCGATCCTGTTGAATAACAACGGTGATATCGACCTGTATTACACCTGCGTAACGCCGGGTGCGACGATTGCCAAGGTCAGAGGCCAAGTGGTCACGTCCGATAGTGGTGTCGAGCTACGCGGTTTTACCCAGGTCAAGGCGCTCTTCGAAGCCGACGGCACCTATTACCAGACCGAAGCGCAGAACGCGACCTGGAACTTTCGCGATCCCAGCCCGTTTATCGACCCGGTGGATGGCAAGTTGTACATGGTGTTCGAAGGCAATGTCGCCGGTGAGCGCGGCACGCACGAGGTGGGCCCGAATGAACTGGGCCTGGTGCCACCGGGGCACGAGGAAGTGGGCGGGGCCCGCTACCAGGTGGGTTGCATCGGCATCGCTGTGGCCAAGGACCTCAACGGTGACGAATGGGAAATCCTGCCGCCATTGGTCACGGCCGTCGGCGTGAACGACCAGACCGAGCGGCCGCACTATGTGTTCCAGGACAACAAGTACTACCTGTTCACCATCAGCCACAAGTTCACGTATGCAGACGGCGTGACCGGCCCGGATGGTGTCTATGGATTCGTCGGTGATCACCTGTTCGGCCCCTACACACCAATGAACGCCTCCGGGCTGGTACTCGGCAACCCGCCTTCGCAGCCGTTCCAGACCTATTCTCATTGCGTGATGCCCAACGGCCTGGTCACGTCGTTCATCGACAGCGTGCCTACCACCGGTGATGACTACCGCATCGGCGGCACCGAAGCGCCTACGGTCAGGATTGTATTGAAGGGGGACCGCTCGTTTGTGCAGGAGGCTTACGACTACGGTTACATCCCGGCGATGCGCGATGTGGTGTTGAGCCAGTGACCGCAATGCAAAAGCCAGCCTGATTTCATCAGGTGTAAACCGATCCAAATGTGGGAGGGGACAAACCCCTCCCACATTTTTTGACCGCGTTTCAGGCGGTCGGTCTTCGTTGACGAAGTGCCACGCACGCCCTCAAGTCCCCGCCCACCAGGCCGATACAGGCACTAGCGCCATGAGCGATCCTGAGCTGGCAGGTGCACGCCTGGTCGTCGCCCAGGTCAACGAATAAAAATCAGAAGGGGTGGCCATGACCATATTGCAACGTGTGATCGGCGGATTTGCGGTGTTGGTGCTGTTACTGTTGATCATGGCGGGGATCAGCTATCAGAACACGCAGTCCATCAGCAGCCGCTTGAGCATTATCACCGGCCAGTCGGCCCCCTTGAGCCGGGCCGCCAGTGAGCTATACGTGCACATCCTGCGCGCCAACCAGGCATTGCTGGCCATTCAGATCAGCACCGACCCCAAGCAGATCGAGGACGGCAAGCGTCCGTTTACCGAAAGCATCGCCCAGTTCAATCAGTTGCTCGACGGCACCGCGGCCTATACCGGCGAGCACGAGGCGTTGCGGGCGAACCTGACGCAGCAGCGTCAACAGGTACTGGCCTATGTGGAACAGGCGCAGGCGTTGATGACGTCTCACTTGCAGCATGTGCAGCAGGTGGTGCTGACGCGGCAACTGCAAGGCTACAGCAGTGCGCAGGCGATGCAGTTGACCAGCTATTTGCGTGATTACATCGCGCATGCACGCAGCGTCAGCGAACCGCAACAGGTTGCCGCAGCGGAAAAGCTGCTATTGGAAGTCAACAAATCCTACGATGGCTTCGCGGCTCATACCGTCACGCCCGCCATTGATACATTACAGCGTGTGCTCAATCTGCAGGACGAAGTGATCAGCACCCGGGCCCAGGCCCTGACGGAAGTTGACCCGAGGGTCGGGCGGATTGCCGGCGTCATGGTCAATCGCCTGCTGACTGACCTGACTGCCCCCGACGGCCTGTTCCAGGCCTATCAGGTGGAGGCGAAACTGGCCGCGCAGGTGCAGCAGCAACGCAATGCGGTTGACGCAGCGCTAAAAACCACCCTGGACAAAATTGGCGAGTTCGGCAGCCAATCCCTGGAGGTCGCCAACCAGGCCAGTCACTCGGCCAATGCCACCATCGGCACCAGCCGCAGCTTGCTGTTGATCGCGTGTGTGCTGGCGGTGCTGGCGGCGGTGGCGATTGGCACGTGGGTCGCCTTCAGCCTGCGGCGTCCGCTGGCGGCGTTTCGCGAAGTGCTCAAGACGCTCACTGCGGGGGATATGCGGGTCAGTTTCGATGTCAGTCGTAAAGACGAGTTCGGTGAGCTGGGCGGCTACCTGAACGAGCTGACCACGGCCCTGCAGAAAACCTTTCGTGAATTGATCAGCTCTGCCGATGCGCTGGCCGTAACCGCCGGGAGCAACGCCCTGAACAGCGAGCAGACTACCCGTGTGGTGGATGAACAGAAGGACCGTTTGCAATCGGCCGCCTCGGCCATGACGCAGATGGAAAGCACGGTCGAAGAGGTGGCTCGGCGTGCGCAGGACACCCGCCAGGCCGTGGACGACACCAGTGATCTCACCCACAAGGTGCAGGAGCGCGTGGCCGAGACCATCGTCAATATTCGCCAGCAGGCCGACCAGGTGAACAAGGCCACGCAGGTGACCGATGAGTTGCAGAAGTACGGGCAGAACATCGAGGGCATTGTGGTCGCCATTCGTACCATTGCCGAACAGACCAACCTGCTTGCCCTGAATGCGGCGATCGAAGCGGCGCGTGCCGGCGAGCAAGGGCGCGGTTTTGCGGTGGTGGCCGATGAAGTGCGCTCCCTGGCCAGCCGTACCCAGACCTCGACCAGCGAAATCCAGGACATGATCGGGCTCATGCAGGAAAAAATTCACTCGGTGGTGCACGTGATGAATGAAAGCCAGGCACAGTCCACCCAGTGCGTGTCCCTGGCCTCGGGCGCCGGTGACTTGTTGCTGTCGATGAGCGGCGCGGTCGACAGTATCCGCGACATGAACATTCAGATCGCCGCCGCCACCGAGCAACAGAGCGCGACGGTGCAGGAAACCAGTCGGATGGTCATCCAGATCAACGATTCGGCCCAGCTCACGGCAAACGGTGCCGAGCAGTCCGCCATCAGCAGCCAAGCGCTGTCGGACATGGCCAAAGTGCAGCGCGAGCTGCTCCATCATTTCAGCGTTTGAGCCGCAGGAGTCAGAACATGAAAGCATGGTTAATGCTCGCCCTGGGGGTGACGCTGCTCATTCCAGGCCCCGCCCAGGCCGCCACGCCCTTGATCGGTGTGGGCATGGCAAAATACGACGATAACTTCCAGACCCTGCTGCGCAATGGCGTGCAGCGACAGGCCGACGTCATGAACGTCGACATCTTTATGGAGAATGGGCAGGACAGCGTCGATTTGCAGATGCGCCAATTCCGCAACCTGGTCAATTCCAAGGTGGACGCGATCATCGTCGCGATGGTTAACGGCAAAATTGCAGCGCAGATGATGCAGCTGGCCACGGACGCAAAGATCCCACTGGTCTTCGTCAACCGTAATCCGAACCCGGAAAAATGGCCCGCGCAGACCGCGTTTGTCGGCTCCAACGAGCTGGAATCGGGGACTTTGCAGATGGAAGAGCTGGCGCGCCGTGCCGGTTACAAAGGCAACGTGGTGATTCTGGTGGGCGACCCGGCTAACGCTTCCTCCTCGATGCGCACCGAGGACGTGGAAAAAGTCGTCGCCAAATACCCGGACATGAAAGTCGTACAGAAAAAAATCGGTAACTGGCAGCGTAGCCAGGCCGCCACGATTGTCATTGACTGGGTCAAGCAGGGCGTCGATTTTTCGATCATCGCCGCCAACAACGACGAAATGGCAATCGGCGCGATCATGGGGCTGGAAAAGGCCGGTAAACAGGCCAAGGACTATTGGGTCGGCGGCATCGACGGCACACCGGACGGTTTGAAATTGATGGCCGAGGGCAAGATGGCGGTCAGCGTATTCCAGGATGCCGCCGGCCAGGCCAGTGGCGCCGTGGACACCGCACTACGCCTGGTACTCGGCGAGGTGCTGGAATCGACGGTGGTCTGGGTACCGTTCAAGTTGATCACGCCCGAGAATCGCCAGGACTTCGAATAGGACTGACCCCCTCGCTCCGACCTTGGAATGCAGTCAAATGTGGGAGGGGGCAAGCCCCCTCCCACAGGGTTATGGGGTGTTAGTGAGAACGGGCTTCAGCGCCGGCCCGCCCGCGTACTCACGTCCACCCACACCGCCAGCACCAGGATGCTGCCCTTCACAATCATCTGCCAGTAACTGTCCACATCCAGCATCGACATGCCATTGTCCAGGCTGGTAATCACCAATGCCCCGAGCAACGCGCCATACACCGTGCCCGAACCACCGCGCATCGACGTACCACCGATAAAGCACGCGGCGATGGCATCCAGTTCGCCCATGTTGCCGGCCGACGGTGAGCCTGCCGCGAGGCGCGCGGTGTTGACCAGGCCGGCGAGGGCGCACATCACGCCCATGATGCCGAAGATCCACAGTTTCACCGCCTGCACGTTGATACCCGACAGGCGCGTGGCTTCCATGTTGCTGCCTACCGCGTACACGCGGCGGCCGAACACGGTCTGGCTGGTGACGTAGCTGAACACACCGAGCAGCACCAGCAACAGCAGTACGGGCACGGGGATGCCATCGTAGCTGTTGAGGGTGGTGACGAACCCGGCCAGCACCGCGCCGATCACCACCACGCGCAATACGTCACGCACCAGCGAGTGTGCCGTCAGGCCATGCAGCGCGCGGTTGCGCCGTTGTTTCCAGGTCAGGAACAGGGTCAGGGCAAACAGCAGAACCCCAAGGCCAATCCCCACCGAATGCGGCAAATACCCCTGGCCCACATACACCAGCGATGGCGACACCGGCGCAATGGTGGTGCCGCCGGTGATCCCCAGCAGAATCCCGCGAAACGCCAGCATGCCACCCAGGCCGACAATGAACGAGGGGATGCGCAGGTAGGCGGTCATGTAGCCGTTGGCCAGGCCGATCATCAGCCCGCACAGCGCCACCAGGCTGAGGTTGGCCAGCAGCGGGATGTGATAGACCACATCCAGGATCGCCGCCAGGCCGCCCAGTAACCCCAGCAACGATCCCACCGACAGGTCGATCTCGCCGCTGATGATCACCAGCACCATGCCGCACGCCAATATCCCGGTGATCGACATCTGCCGCAGCAGGTTCGACAGGTTGCGCGGCGTGAGGAAGCCGCCCTCGGTCTGCCAGCTGAAAAACAGCCAGATCACGGCCACGGCGATCACCAGGGCGAGCATTTTATAGCGGGTAAACAGCTGTTTTACCTGATTCATCTACGCGGTTTTCCGATTGTTATTGTGTGGGCTGAGCGCCGCGGCGAGTACCTGTTCCTGGGTGAGCCCGTTGTTGACGAAGTCGCCGCGCAGCTGGCCATCGCCGATCACCAGCACGCGGTTGGACACCCCCAGCACTTCGGCCAGCTCCGAGGAGACCATGATGATCGACACCCCTTGGGCCGCCAGCGCGCCCATCAGCTTGTAGATCTCATATTTGGCGCCCACGTCCACCCCGCGCGTGGGCTCGTCGAGAATCAGCACCTTGGGCTTGGCCATCAGCATTTTCGCCAGCACAGCCTTTTGCTGATTGCCGCCGGACAGGCTGGTGATCGGCAAAAACGGGCTGGAGGTCTTGAGGTGCATGCGCGCGATCTGCTGGTCGATGCTGCCCAGTTCGGCCTCGGCGTCGATGCGGGTCAGATGCGCGTAGGTGTCGAGCACCGCTAGGGTGATGTTCTGGCCCACGCCCAGGTCGGGAATGATGCCTTGGCGCTTGCGGTCCTCGGGCACCATGCACAGCCCGGCGCGGATCGATTTGAGCGGCGTGCGTGTGTCGATCACCTGGCCGTCCAGCCACACCTCGGCGCTGTAGCGGCCGGGGTAGGCGCCGAACAGCGCCGACACCAACTCGGTGCGCCCGGCGCCCACAAGACCTGCGATGCCGAGGATTTCGCCGCGCTTGAGCACGAAGGAAATATCGTCGACGCGCTTGCGCTTGGGGTTGTCGACGTCATAGCAGATGACGTTGCGCGCTTCAAAGATCACCTCGCCCACTTCATGGGGCTCGGTGGGGTAGAGGTTGCTCATCTCACGGCCGACCATCTGCGTGATGATCTGCGCGATATCCATGTCGGCCATGGCCGTGGTCGCGATGTGCTTGCCGTCGCGGATCACCGTAATGGTGTCGCACACCGCTGCCACCTCATCGAGCTTGTGCGAGATGTACACGCAGGCCACGCCCTTGGCCTTGAGGCCGCGGATGATGTCGAGCAGCACCTCGATTTCCGAGCGGGTCAGGGCCGAGGAGGGCTCATCGAGGATCAACAGGCGCGCCTTTTTGTTCAGCGCCTTGGCGATTTCCACCAGTTGCTGGTAGCCGCCGCCGTACTGCGACACCGGCAGCGCGACGTTCATGTCCGGCACCTTGAGTTCGCGCATCAGCGCTTCGGCGCGGTGGATCATCGCCGGGTAGTTCATGCGCCCGCCGGGCAATGTCAGTTCGTGGCCCATGAAGATGTTCTCGGCCACCGACAGGTCGGGCACGAGGGTCAGTTCCTGGTGAATGATGACGATGCCGGCGGCCTCGGTTTCGCTGATGGACTGGGCCTTGAGCGGCTGTCCATCCCAGAGGATTTCGCCCTCCCAGGTGCCGTGCGGGTAGACCGCCGACAGCACCTTCATCAGGGTGGATTTACCGGCACCGTTCTCACCGCACAGGCCGACACATTCCCCCGGCCGTACCTTGATGTCTATGCCGTTCAGCGCGTTGACACCGCCAAAACGTTTGACGATGCCGTTCATTTGCAGCAGGTAGTGCGACATGGCAATGGCTCACACAAAAGGCCGAAGAAACGCGTGTTCCTGTAGGAGCGAGCTTGCTCGCGAAAAACATCAACGATGACGCGTGCATCCTGGACGTACGCGTTGTCTGTGAGATCTTCGCGAGCAAGAACTAGGCGTCCCCCTCGCTCCTACAGGCCGATCTGCTCTTTGGTGTAGAAGCCGTCCTTCTCCAACAGGTCGATATTGGCCTTGGTCAGCGGGGTCGGGGTGAGCAGGATGGTGTCGACCTTTTTGCTGCCGTTGTCGTATTGCGAGCTGTAGGTGGGTTTTTCGTTGCGCGCCAGTTGCACCGAGAGCTTGGCGGCTTCGCTGGCGATCAGCTTGAGCGGTTTGTATACGGTCATGGTCTGGGTGCCGTCGATCACGCGCTTGACGGCGGCGAGGTCGGCATCCTGGCCGGAGATCGGCACCTTGCCTGCCAGTTTCTGCGCGGCCAGGGCCTGGATCGCGCCGCCGGCGGTGGCGTCGTTGGAGGCGACGATGGCGTCGATCTTGTTGTTGTTCCGGGTCAGGGCGTTTTCGACGATGCTCAGGGCCTCGGTGGGGTTCCATTCCTTGACCCATTGCTGGCCGACGATCTTGATGTCGCCCTTGTCGATGGCCGGTTGCAGCACTTTCATCTGGCCTTCGCGCAGCACCTTGGCGTTGTTGTCGGTGGGCGCGCCGCCGAGCAGGAAGTAGTTGCCCTTGGGCGCGGCTTGCAGCACGCCGCTGGCCTGCATTTCGCCGACCTTTTCGTTATCGAAGGAGATATAGGCGTCGATGTCCGCATTGAGGATCAGGCGGTCATAGGACACCACCTTGATCCCGGCCTTCTTGGCTTCGGCCACTGCGTTGGTCAGTACCGTGGCGTTGAACGGCACGATCACGATCACATCGACGCCACGGGAGATCAGGTTTTCGATCTGCGAGATCTGCTTTTGCTCGTTGGCATCGGCAGACTGCACGAAGACCTTGGCATCGAGTTTCTCCGCCGCTGCGACGAAGTAGTCACGGTCGCGGGACCAGCGTTCCAGGCGCAGGTCGTCGATGGAAAAGCCGATCTTCGGGTGCGCGGAATCGGCCATCACCGGCAGGGCGAGCAGCGCCAGGGCGCTGGCGAGCAGGGTACGTTTGAATGACTTCATGGTGGTGCGTCCTTTTATTGTTGTTGGAAAGACACTGGGGCAAGACTCTAGGCGAAGACTGTAATTGTGGCTAACTGATTAGTGGTAGCAAGTGCTGTACCTGTGGCCAGCGAGCTTGTTGTGGCGAGCGGGCTTGCCCCGCGTTGGGCTGCGAAGCGGCCCTAAAACCAGGCACCTCGGTGTGTCAGTTAAAAACACATCGCCTGTAATGGGGCCGCTTCGCGCCCCAACGCGGGGCAAGCCCGCTCGCCACAACAAGCCCGCTCGCCACAATGTCACCGATAAATAAACCGGTTGACCACCGCCTCCAGCATTTCTTGCCGACCACTCACGGCCTGTGGGTTCAGCTCATGGGCAAATGCATGCTCGGCCAGCGACTCCAGGCTGAATTCTCCCGCCAGTACCGCCTTGCCCAGTGGTTGCTGCCAGCCGGCATAACGCTGGTCCTTGAACTGCTGCAACCGGTCGTTCTGCACCATGGCCGCTGCACGTTCCAGCGACAGGGCGAGTACATCCATGGCGGCGACATGCCCGTGGAACAGGTCGACCTCGTCCAGGCTCTGGCGCCGCACCTTCGAATCAAAGTTATAGCCGCCATTCTTGAACCCGCCAGCCTTGAGGATCTCATAGGTGGCCAGGGTCGTTTCCTCGACGCTGTTGGGGAACTGGTCGGTGTCCCAGCCGTTCTGCGGGTCGCCACGGTTGGCGTCGATGCTGCCGAAGATGCCCAGGGACACGGCGGTGGCGATCTCGTGATGAAAACTGTGCCCGGCCAGGGTGGCGTGGTTGGCCTCGATATTCACCTTGATCTCGTGTTCCAGGCCGTACTCATGCAGGAAGCCGAACACCGTGGCACTGTCGTAATCGTACTGATGCTTGGTGGGTTCCTGAGGCTTGGGCTCGATCAGCAGATCGCCCGTAAAGCCGATCTTGTGCTTGTGCTCCACCACCATGCGCATGAAGCGCCCGAGTTGCTCGCGCTCGCGCTTGAGGTCGGTGTTGAGCAGGGTTTCATAGCCTTCACGGCCGCCCCACAGCACATAGTTGGCGCCTTTGAGGCGCAGCGTGGCGTTCATTGCACTGAACACCTGGGCGGCGGCGTAGGCGAACACCTCAGGGTCAGGGTTGCTGGCAGCGCCGGCGGCGAAACGCGGGTTGCTGAAGCAGTTGGCGGTGCCCCACAGCAACTTGATCCCGGTCTGTTCCTGGTGGCGCTCCAGATGGTCGACCATCTGCGCAAAGTGGTTGCGATACTCCTTGAGCGAGCTGCCTTCCGGCGCCACGTCGGTGTCGTGGAAGCTGTAGTAGTCGATGCCCAGCTTGGAGAAAAACTCGAACGCCGCATCGGCCTTGCCGATGGCCACTTCCATCGGCTCGCCGCTGCGCTGCCACGGGCGCTTGAAGGTGCCCATGCCGAACATGTCCGCCCCTGGCCACACGAAGGTGTGCCAATAACAGGCGGCCATGCGCAGGTGTTCGCGCATGGGTTTGCCGAGGATCAACTTGTTGGCATCGTAGTGGCGAAAGGCGAGGGGAGCGTCGCTGCTGGGGCCTTCGAAGCGGACCTTCTCGACACCGGGGAAGTACGGCATGGCGTTTTCCTTATTGTTCTTGGCGGTATCTCGATACTAGCAACGGCACCCTGGCCGCTGATTATGAAAATCACCAAGGTGTAGTGCGATTTTGAGTGGCTGGGTCTAGTCTGTAGCGACCGGCCTCAGGATAAAAACAATGCAAACCCTACCGCCCGTGCACCGCATCGCCTTGCTATTCAATGGCAGCAAAATCTACGACCGCGGCATCATCGCCGGCATCGGCAATTACCTGAGCAGCACCCGCGCGTCGTGGGACCTGTTCCTGGAAGAGGATTTCCTTTGTCGTCTGCGGGGCATCGAACGTTGGCATGGCGACGGCATCATCGCCGACTTCGACGACCCGTTGATCGGCGAAGCGCTGGCCGACAGCCGGGTGCCGGTGGTGGCGGTGGGGGGCTCGTATGAGGACGCAGGCGCCTATCCCAAGGACATTCCTTATGTGGCCACCGACAATCATGGGCTGATGAAGCTGGCCTACGAGCACCTGATCGAAGCGGGCCTGACGCAGTTTGCCTGTTTCAGCCTGCCCGAGGCCCAGGCCAACCGCTGGGCTCAGGAGCGTGAAAAAGCCTTCCGCCGCCTGCTGCAACGCGATGGCTTGCACGTTGAGATTTATCGCGGCCTGGGCACCAGCGCGCCGCTGTGGGACAGCGCCGTGGAGCAGCAGATCGCCTGGCTGCACAGCCTGCCCAAGCCCATCGGCATCATTGCCGTCACCGACGCCCGCGCCCGGCAGTTGCTGCAAGCCTGCCTCACCGCCGGCATCGCCGTGCCGGAGCAGGTCGCGCTGATCGGCATCGACAACGACCCGCTGACCCGCACGCTCACGCGGGTGCCCCTGAGTTCAGTGATCCAGGGCACCGAAACCATGGGCCGCACCGCCGCCGCGCTGTTGCACCAGATGCTGCACGGCAAGCCCTGCCAGGGCACGCAGGTTCTGGTGCCGCCGGAGGCGATCAATGTGCAGGCGTCGAGCTTGCATCAACCCTTGGGCAACCCCTACGTGATGCAGGCGCTGCTGTTTATCCGCCAATACGCTTGCCAGGGCATCAAGACCGCGCAGGTGGCGGCCTATGTCGGCGTGTCGCGCTCATCGTTGGAGGCGCACTTTCGCAAGGTGCGTGGCCGCAGCGTGCACGACGAGATCCTGCGCTTCAAATTGGCGGCGGCGGCCACACGGCTGGAGCAGGGCGACTCGGCGATTGCCGCCATCGCACAGAAGTGTGGCTTCACCTCGGCGCAGTACCTGCATACCGTGTTCCGGCGCGAGTTCGGCTGTACGCCGCGCGAGTACCGGCAAGTGCCGGCAAACTTTGTCGGCTCCGGCCATTCGCCGCTGGACTTGCACCGTACAGACTAGGGAGAATGGTTTTTTGTGGCGAAAATGGAAGCTCACATGACCGACAGTGCCCAGCGTGCCGCCAGCGACATCGACCTGATGACTGAAGTGGCCATGCTTTATTACCTCGACAACATCACCCAGGAAGCCATCGCCAAGCGCTTCGACCTGTCCCGGGTCAAGGTCAGCCGGCTGCTCAAGCGCGCCCGTGATGAAGGGGTAGTGGAGGTGCGGGTGTTGCAGCATCCAGCCTTGAACACCGAGTTGGAGCAGGCGTTGGTCGAGCGTTTCCAGCTGGATCGGGCGTTGATCGCGGTGGACCATGGCGACCCCGACACCCAGCGCTCGGCGGTGGCCAGCCTGGTCGCCAACTACCTGAACAAGACCCTCAGCGACGGCATGATCGTCGCCGTGGGCATGGGCCGCAACGTGGGCGCGGTAGCCGAGAACGTGTTCCTGCCGGTGACGCGCAGTTGCACCTTTGTGTGCGCGATCGGCGGCTCGCTCAAGGCTGGCGAATACATGAACCCCGACCATATCTGCCGGCGCCTGGCCCTGCGTTTCGGCGCCGAGAGCGAAACCCTGTACGCCCCGGCCCTGGTGGCCAACCCCGAGCTGCGCAGTGTGCTGATCAACAACGATACCGTGCGCTCCACCCTGGACCGCGCGCGCCGCGCCGACATCGCCTTGATCGGCATCGGTGACATGAGCGAGAACAGCAACATGGTGCGCATGGGCTGGTTCTCGCCCCAGGAAATCGCCCAGGCGCGGTTGTCCGGCACGGTAGGCGACATGATGGGCTACGACTTTATCGACATCCACGGCCAGCCGGCGGTCAATGCCATGCAGGGCCGGGTGATCGGCCTGACGGTGCAGGAGCTGGTGCGCATCCCCGACGTGGTGGCGATCGCCAGCGAGAACACCAAGGCGGCGGCCACCCTCGGCGCGTTGCGTTCCGGGGTGATCAATACGCTGGCGACGACCGTGTCGAATGCCTACACGATCCTCGCCTTGGACGACGCCACGCGACGTTAAGCCTGCAGTCGCGCCTCGACCGATTCGGCGAGGTCGGTGAGGATCAGGCAGCACGACACCGCGCCCGCATCCAGTGCCCCCAGGGATCGCTCACCCAAGCGGCTGGCGCGGCCGATCTTCGCCACCAGGTCGCGGGTGGAATCGCGGCCCTGGGACGCCGCGCTTTTCATGCGGCGCAAGGCTTGGGCAAACGGCGCACCGCTGGCCTGCGCCTGTTCAAAGGCCTCCACCGCCGGGATCAGCGTATCCATCAGGCACTTGTCGCCCACGCCCGCTTCGGTGATGTCTTGCAGCGACGTCAGGCCGCCGCGCAGCAGCCGGGCGAAGCGCACGGCATCGATGTGCTCGCAGCCGCGTACTTCATCGGCCATGCCGATGAACAGGCTGCCGTAGAGTGGGCCCATGGAACCGCCGATGCCTTCCATCAGCGCCAGGGTCAGTTCGTCCAGCGCCTCGGCCAAGGACAACTCGCGCCCTTCGAGGGCTTTGCCGCACCGCGAGAAGCCCTTGGCCATGTTGATGCCGTGGTCGCCGTCGCCGATGGCGCCATCCACTTCACTGAGGTACTCACGGTTGGCGACGATGACCGACACCAGTTGGGTGAGGATGGCGCTGCCGGTGTTGCTGGGGAAATATTCGCTCATGCTTCACTCCGTCTGTGTCATGCCAATGGCGCGGCACGGGTGGTCGATCAAGGTGCGCAGCTCGGCATCGAGCCCGAGCAGGGTGAGGGTCACGCCCATCATTTCCAGGGACGTGAAGTAATTGCCCACGTAGCAACGGTGAATGCCCAGGCCCTTGGCCCGCAGTTGGCGCTCGACCTCGGCGTAGAAGATGTACAGCTCCATCACCGGCGTGGCGCCCAGGCCCGAGACCAGCACCACCACGCTTTGATCGGCGCTGAAGTCGCGGTCGGCCAGGATCGGCGCGAGCATGCGTTCGGCCATGGCGGCGGCGGACTCCACCGCTATCACTTCGATGCCCGGTTCGCCATGGTGGCCGATGCCCAGTTCCATCAGGCCGTCGGCGATCTGGAAGTTCGGCTTGCCCACCGCCGGGATGGTGCAGGGCGTCAGGCCCACGCCGATGGAGCGGCAGTTGTCCACGGCCTTCCGGGCCACGCGGATCACGCCGTCGAGGTCGTAGCCCAGGGCGGCGGCGGCGCCACCGATTTTCCACATGAAGATTTCACCGGCCACGCCACGGCGCTTGGCGATGTCGGCCGCAGGCGCCGAAGCCACGTCGTCGTTGGCGACCACGGTGCGGATGGTCATGTCTTTGCTGGCGGCCATTTTCATCGCCAGCTTCACATTCATATTGTCGCCGGCATAGTTGCCATACAGGCACGCCACGCCGGCGCCCTGGTCGGCGGCGCGGAACGCATCGAAGAAGCTCTTGGCGGTGGGCGAAGAGAAGATCTCGCCGACGGCCACCGCGTCCACCAGGCCCGGGCCGACGTAACCGAGGAAGGCCGGCTCATGCCCGGAGCCGCCACCGGTGACGATGCCCACCTGGCCCGCCGGTGAGGGGATTTTCTTGCGAATCACCCGTGGGTTGCTCTCGTACTGCACCAGTTCCGGATGCGCCAGGAGGATGCCCGCGAGCATGTCCTCGACTACCAGGTCCGGATCGTTAATGACTCGATTCATGCCGTCTTCCTTTTGTTCTTATTAGAAGCCTGGTTACTGAATGCTGTAGCCACCGTCGATCACCACGTTTTCGCCGGTGATCATCTTGGCCGCGTCGCTGACCAGGTAGAGCACCAGCCCGGCGATTTCCTCGGGCTGGGCGAAGCGCCCGACCGGGATCTGGCGCTTGGCCCGTTCCCCCAGCTCGCCGGCCCAGGCCTTTTTGCCCAGGGCGGTTTCGACAATGGTCGGTGACACCGCGTTGACGTTGATGCCATGGGGCGCCCATTCCATGGCCAGTACCTTGGTCATGCCGACCACCGCGGCCTTGCTCGCGCAATAGGCCACGTGACGGTCCAGGCCGATCACGGCGGCTTGGGAGGCCAGGTTGACGATGCGCCCGCCGCCTTGCTCGATCATATGGCGGGCACAGGCCTGGGCCATGAAGAAACTGGCCTTGAGGTTGATACCCAGGGTGGTGTCCCAGGCGTCTTCGCTGACCTCGAGGGCCTTGTCCAGCAGCGCGACCCCGGCGCTGTTGACCAGGTAATCGATGCGCCCCAGTTGCGCGGCGGCCTGGTCGAGCGCTGCCTGCAGCGAGTCGAGCCGGCGCAGGTCGGCGACCACGCCGAGATTGCCAGGGCCCAGGCCGGCGGCCACCTCCACCGCGGCCGGGTCGCGGTCCAGCAAGGCCACCTTGGCGCCGCGTTCCACCAGCAGGCTGGCGCAGGCCAGGCCGATGCCGGCAGCGCCGCCGGTGATCACGGCGCAACGGCCGGTGAGGTCGAACGCCTGGTTCCAGAAATTGGACATTGCACACACTCCACTTAGCGTTTTTTCTTGCGCCAGACATCGATCAACACCGCCAGCACGATGATCAAGCCCTTGGCCACTTGTTGGTAATACGAAGACACCCCGAGCAGGTTCAAGCCGTTGTTGATCACACCGATCAGCAGCGCGCCGAACAGTGTGCCGACAATGCTGCCGGTGCCGCCGGACAGGCTGGTACCGCCGATCACCACGGCGGCGATCGCGTCCAGCTCATAGGACACCCCCGCCTGGGGCAGCGCCGAGGTGGTGCGCGCCGCCAGCACCACGCCGGCCAGGCCGGCCAGCAGGCCGGAAATCACATACACCGAGAACGTGACCTTGCGCACGCCGATGCCGGAGGTGCGCGCGCTTTTTTCGTTGCCGCCCACCGCATATACGTAACGGCCGTAAGTGGTGTAGCGCAGCACCATCCAGAACAGCAGCGCCACCACGGCAAAGATAATGATCGGGATGCCGACAGGGCCCAGCTTGCCGATGCCCATGGCCAGGAAAGCGTCCGGCAGGTCGGTGACCGGGCTGCCATCGTTGAGGATAAAGGTCATGCCCCGGGCCACGCTGAGCATGCCCAGGGTGGCGACAAAGGGCGGGATCGACAGGTTGGCGACCATAAAGCCGTTGACCACGCCGAGCATGGCCCCGGCAAACATCCCCGCGCTCACCGCCGCCAGCAGGCCATGGCCCTGGGTGGCGACCAGCGCGCTGCACAAACCGGCGAAGGCCAGGATCGAGCCCACCGACAGGTCGATGCCCTTGGTCAGGATCACGTAGGTCATGCCCACGGCCAGAATGCCGTTGATCGAGGTCTGGCGCAGGATGTCCATCCAGTTGCGCCAGGTCATGAAGTATTCGCTGGAAAACGCCAGCACCCCGCACAGCAGGAGAAACACCAGCGGCAGGCCGAAACGATCGAGGGACAGGCGCAGGCGGTTGCGCGGTGGGGCGGCGACAGGGGCTGCAATGACTTTGCTATTCATGAGGCAAGACTCAACAAGGCTTCCTGGGAAAGGGCGGTGTCGGTGCTGACGGTCACCAGCCGGCCGCCTTTGAATACGGCGATGCGGTCACTCAGGTGCAGCAGCTCCGGCGCCTCGGACGAGACCACGATGGCGGCGCCGCCGGCCCGCACGAACTCATCCAGCAGGTGGTAGATCTCCTGCTTGGCGCCCTCGTCGATCCCGCGTGTGGGCTCGTCGCAGAGCAGGCAGATCGGCTGGGTGGACAGGCATTTGGCGAGCACCACTTTCTGCTGGTTGCCGCCGCTCATGGAGGCCACCGGCAGCTCCAGGGACGACACTTTGATCTGCAGGCGCTTGACCAGGCTTTGCGCCAGGGCGGTTTCCTTGCGCCTATTGATCACCGACCAGCTCGACAATTGCCGGTACGCCGAGAGCGCGATATTCGCCAGGATGCTGGCGCTGAGCACCAGGCCGCTGTCTTTGCGGTCTTCAGTGATCAGCGACAGGCCGGCGCGAATTGCCGCCGCCGGAGCGCCGACGGGCAGGGGCTGGCCTTGCAGCGTGGCGCTGCCGGCGTCCGGCACGGTGAGGCCGTACAGGCAGTTGAGGAACTCGCTGCGCCCTGAGCCCATCAGCCCGTAGATACCGAGGATCTCGCCCCGGCGCAGGTGCAGGCTGATGTCCTGGAACTCGCCGCGGCGGCTCAGGCCGCTGACCTCCAGGCAGGTGTGGGCCGCGCATTCGCGGCCGACCTTGTGGTCGATGCGTTGCAGCTCCTGGCCGACGATGCCGCGCACCAGGTGGGCGCGGTCGATATCGGCCATGCGCCCGCTTTCCACAAAGGCGCCGTCACGCAAGATGCTGTAGTCATCGGCGATCCGCGCCAGCTCGCTGAGGCGGTGCGACACATAGATGATCCCTGCGCCACGGGCAGTGAGGCGGCGGATCGCCTTGAACAGGGTGTCGGTTTCACGCTCGCCGATGGCCGAGGTCGGCTCATCCATGATCATCACCTGGCAGTCATGGCTGAACGCCTTGGCAATCTCCACCAGTTGGATCTGCGCCACGCTCAGGCGGTGCATCGGGCTGGTGGCGTCGACGTCGAACTCCAGGCTATGCAGCAGCTCGCGGGTGCGCCGGTTCAGTTCCTTGCTGTCGACAATGCAGCCGGCCCGGCGCGGTTCGCGGCCCAGCCAGATGTTTTCGGCCACGGTCATATAGGGGATGGGTTCCAGCTCCTGGGTGATCATCGCCACGCCGGCGGCCAGCGCGGCGCTGGGGCGGTCGAATTGCACCGGCCGGCCGTTGAGCAAAATGCTGCCGGCATCGCGTTGGGTGATACCCATGAGGATGCTGAGAAAGGTGGATTTGCCGGCGCCATTGCCGCCGCACAGGGCGTGCACGCTGCCGGCTCGCAGGGAGAGGCGCCCGTCTCGCAGGGCAGGGACCCCCGCGTAGGCTTTGGAAATATGTTCAGCCTGGAGCAGTAATGGCGTGGCCATTGGTGTGTCCTCTTGCTGATTTTCTTATTAGATTTATCTGATCATATGATCGAGCAGTGATCATATGTTTAAACTGATTGCGCTTAATTTGTCAATGGTTAGATGGTTGAGCGTCTCGCGGATCTGCGGTTTAAGTCGGTCTGTGCGGGACTTTCCGCTTAAATAAGGCTTGACAGGCTCCTACTGGTCGTTCGCTAATGTTTGTGCATAATTTCAGTTGGTGATCATCTGATCATTTTCATGCGTCCTGCAATGGCCGTGGAGGAAGAGTAATGGGGGCACACACATTGTTTTCAGTGGCCATCGGTTGTGATGAGGCCGGTTTTGAGCTCAAGGAGCTGCTCAAGGGGTATATCGAAACCTTGGGTTACCGCACGCAGGACTTTGGTTGCTACTCGTCCAGCCCGGTGTTGTACCCCGATATTGCGGTGGCGGTGGCGACGGCGGTGGGCGCCGGTGAGCAGCGCCTGGGTGTATTGATTTGCGGCACCGGCATCGGCATGGCGATTTCCGCCAACAAGATCAAGGGAGTGCGGGCGGCGCAGGCCCATGACACCTATTCGGCCGAACGCGCGCGCAAAAGCAACGATGCGCAGATCCTGTCCATCGGCGCACGGGTGATCGGCCCCGAGCTGGCCAAAAGCATCGTTAAAGTGTTCCTGACCTCGGAGTTCGAGGCGGAGCGTTCCGGGGCAAAGGTCGAGCGCATTGCCGCGCTCGAGCAGGCCAACCGGGCCTTGCCGCCCGCCGACGACTGAGTCCGCGCATCACCCGCTTTGTCAGCCCAGGCGCTGTTCAAGAAACGCCGCCACGCAGGCCATGCACGCCTCGCGCTCTTCCACGTGGGGCATATGGCTGGAGTGCTCGAAAATCTGCCATTGCACATCGCCGATGCCGTCGGCAAATGGCTGCAGCGTCGCCGGGGTGGCTTCGTCGAAGCGCCCCGAGATCAGCAGCGTGGGCACCTGGATACGCGGCAGGCGCTCGATGATGCTCCAGTTGCGCATGCTGCCGATCACATGGAACTCGGTGGGGCCATTCATGGCGTGGTACACGGTGGGGTCTGCATCGATGGCGGCAAAGGTGCGTGCCACCTCGGCGGGCATCGGCTGCACGCGGCATACATGGCGCGCGTAAAACACATCGGAGGCGGAGCGGTACTCGGCGCTGTCGGTGGTGCCCGCGTCCTCGTGCCGTTGCAAGGTGGCTTGGACGTCGGCCGGCAGCGCCTGGCGCAGTTCATTGGCCGCCTCGCACCACAGCGCCATGGACGCCGGGGAGTTGGCGATGATCAGCGCCTTAAGGCCGGCCGGTTGGCGCACCGCATGTTCGGCCCCCAGCATGCCGCCCCAGGATTGGCCCAGTAATGCGTAGTCGCCGATATCCAGGTGGGCGATCAGGTTATCCAGCTCGGCGAGAAACACCTGCACGGTCCAGAAATCCGTCGGCGCATCGGGCAAGTGGGTGGAGCGGCCGTTACCCAACTGGTCGTAGTGCACCACCGCGCGGCCGGTGCTGGCCAGGTCCTTGAAACTGTCGACATAGTCGTGGGTGCAACCGGGGCCGCCGTGGGCAACGATCAAGGGCAGGCGCCCTGATTTCAAGTCGCCCGTGACGCGGAACCATGTCCGATGGCCACGGAAATCGGCATAACCTTCGCGAACCTGCATGCTGTGTACCTCATTGGGGATCGATGAGGTACAGGCTAGTAAAACTGCGCGGCTAAGGGCACTGGCAAAAATGCTAGGTTCTCAGACGTTGACCAGGCGGTAATGCAGGCCGCGCGCCACGGCTTCTACGCGGTTGCGTGCGCCCAGTTTGCGCGCGGCGGCGATCAGGTGCAGGTTGACCGTGGCCTCGGAGCGGTTGAGTGCGGCGGCGATGCCTTTGGCCGACAGCCCCTTGGCCGAATGCTGCAGGCACTCGCGTTCGCGACGGGTGAGATGAATGTGGGCGCAGCAACGCTCGGCTGGCGCCAGCAATTCACTGGCCTGGGCCTGGAAGGTGTGGGCCAGCACCAGCAGCTCACCGAGGTTGCGCCGGGCCTGTTGCTCGGCGTCCGCCGGGGTGCCATCGACAATCGCGGTGAGGGTGGCAAAGCCGCCATCCGGTAAATGCAGGGGCACGGTCAGCCCGGTGCTCAGGCCGTAGTCGCGAATGTAGTGGGCGACCGGGCGATGGGCGTCGGTGAGGGCGCCATTCCAGTGGGTGCCGGTGCCGAACGACCACACGAATGGCGTGGTGCGCCGCGCCGCGCATTGCTGCACCGGGTCGATCTGGTAATAGCCGTGCTCGCACCACAGCGTGTGCATGTCGCCGGGCGCGTTCAAGGCCTTGAACACCGATGGGGTGATCAGGGCGCCCTCGTGGCTGACGGGCACCGGCGCGTAGTCATAGATCAGCGTCTTGAAGCCCAGCCCATTGGTGGCTTGCTGGACATGGGCCAGGCAGGCATCAAGGCTGGGCAGGTGGGCGAGTTGCTCGCTGAATGTCATCAGGTCGGTGTGCATGGCGCCTCCGGGCGGTGGGGTGCGCGCTTTCTGTAGCAAACACTCTGCCAATGGCAAAACCTAGTACTTTTCAGGATAGAGCCTACGCTGGCGTCGCCCTAGAGTGAGGCTTCTGTTCAATCCTTGCGGAGCGCCTTTATGATCGACACCCCCACACCCGGCGGCAGCGCGGAGCTGGCGCGTTTCGGATATACCCAACAACTCAAGCGTCAGCTCAGCCTGGGCGACCTGCTGATCTACGGCATGGTGTTCATGGTGCCGCTGGCGCCGTTCTCGATCTTCGGTGGCGTGTTCGACGCCAGCCACGGCATGGTCCCGCTCACCTACCTGATCGGGTTTGTCGCCATGTTGTTTACCGCGATCAGTTACCAGCAGATGTCCCACGCGTTCCCCGTGGCCGGTTCGGTGTATGCGTATGTCGGGCGTGGGCTGAACAGCCAGGCGGGCTTTCTGGCGGGCTGGGCGATCCTGCTTGATTACCTGTTGGTGCCGACCTTGCTCTATGTGATCGGCGCCAACGCCATGGCCAACGTGTTCCCCGGGGTGTCGCAACCGGTGTGGATCGTGTTTTTCGTGGTGGTGAATACGCTGGTGAACCTGCGTGGCATCCAGACCACCGCGCGCGCCAACCGCCTGTTCCTGTATGGGCAACTGGTGGTGCTGCTGGTGTTTGTGGTGCTGGCCGTGATTGCCATCAACCAGGGCGTCAACGGCGCGAGCTGGACAATGAAGCCGCTGTACAACCCGGCCGAGTTTTCCATGCCGTTGATCTTCAGCGCGCTGTCGGTGGCGGTGTTGTCGTTCCTGGGCTTTGACGCGATTTCCACGCTGTCGGAAGAAACCCGTGGCGGCAGCCGCGCCGTGGGCCGCGCGACCCTATGGGCGCTGACCCTGGTGGCGGCGCTGTTCATGGTGCAAACCTGGTTGGCGGCGCTGTTGCAACCCAACCTGATCCAGTACCCGGATGCCGATGCGTCCAACAATGCGTTCTACGACATCGGCCGGCTGGTCGCCGGGCCCTGGCTGCAAGTCGTGATCGCGCTGGCCGTGGCGATCGGCGCGGCCATTGCCAACTCCCTGGTGGCCCAGGCCGCGACCTCGCGGTTACTGTTTGCCATGGCGCGGGACCGTCAATTGCCGGGTTTTCTTGCCCAGGTGCATCCGGTCACCGGCGTTCCACAACGCGCCACGTTGCTGGTGGCGGGCTTGAGCCTGGTGCTGGGCCTGTTCTTCGTCGGGCAGATCAACCTGCTGGCGTCGATGTGCAACTTTGGTGCGCTGAGCGCCTTCCTGCTGCTTCATGTGGCCGTGGCCTGGCACTACCGCGGTGCCGGTCGCTGGCTGGTGCATGGGCTGGTGCCGTTGATCGGCTTTGTGATCATCAGCTACGTGCTGGTCAATTCCGACAGCTACGCCAAGATCGGCGGGGCCTGCTGGATTGCGCTGGGGATCGCGGTGCTGATGTTCTTCAAGGCGACCGGGCGGTCGACTGAACTCAAGGTGGAGTCTGTGTAGGTTGAGCGGCGGAGGCGGTGATGGGGTCACCGCCTCGGTGCCAGGCTAGAACTTGAACCGTCCCACCAAGCCCTTGAGCTGCCCGGAAATATCCGTCAACCGCCCGGACCCGGTCTGCGCCGAGTGGGCAAAACCTTCGACCAGTTGCGCATCGGCATGGATCTGCGCGATGTGGCGGTTGATCTCCTCGGCCACCTGGTGCTGTTCCTCGGCGGCGGTGGCGATCTGGGTGTTCTGGTCGCGGATCGAGTCCACCGAGCCTTGGATCTTATCGAAGCTGTCGCGGGCCTGCTGGATGCGTTCCACGCTGGTTTGCGACACCAGCAGGCTGCTTTGCATCTGCTGGGTGACTTCCTGGGTGCGGCGGGCGAGGTTGCCAAGCAGGCTGTCGATTTCGCCGGTGGAGTCGGCGGTGCGGCGCGCCAGGGCGCGGACCTCGTCGGCCACCACGGCAAAACCGCGACCCTGGTCGCCGGCGCGCGCGGCTTCGATCGCGGCGTTGAGCGCCAGCAGGTTGGTCTGTTCGGCGATCGAGCGGATGGTGTCGAGGATGGTGTTGATGTTCTGGCTGTCCTGCTCCAGCAACTGCATGGTCTGGGTCGACTTTTGCAGGTCTTCGCTGAGCTTGAGCACGCTGCCGGTGGCTTCGCCGATGTGCTGCTGGCCGTCGTGTACGTCACGGTAGCCGGCGTCGGCACTCGAGGCGGCGGCGCTGCAGGAGCGTGCCACTTCGTTGGCGGTGGCCACCATTTCGTTGAACGCGGTGCTCACCAGTTCTACGGCTTCGCGCTGGCGCCCGGCGGCCTGGTTCATGTTGTTGGCCACTTCGCTGGTATCGGCGGCGGCGCTCTGCAGGTCGGAGGAGGCATTGCCGATGCGCTGCACCAGTTGGGCGATCATGCCCAGGAACTGGTTGAACCAACCGGCCAGGCTGGCGGTTTCGTCCTTGCCTTGCACCTTGAGTTGGCGCGTGAGGTCGCCTTCACCTTCGGCGATCTCTTGCAGGCCGTCGGCCACGCCACGGATCGGGCGCACGATGACGCGGGCGAAGCTGGCGCCGACGATGGCGAAGACCACGGCCAGTGCCGCGGCGATGGCGGCGATCAACCAGGTCAGGCGGGTGGCGCCGGCCATGACTTCATCGCGTTTGATCAGGCCGATAAAGCGCCAGCCCAGGTCTTTGGAGCTGACCACGTTGGCCATATAGGCCACGCCGTCGATGTCGATCTGGGTCACGCCGTCGCCGCGCTTGGCCAGTTCGGCGTAGTTAGGGCCCAGGTCGGCCAGGGGTTTGAAGTTGTGCTTGGCGTCGCTGGGGTCGACCAGCACGTTGCCGTTGGCTTCCACCAGCATCAGGTAGCCGCTGTCGCCGAGCTTGATGTTGCGCACCAGTTCGGTGAGCTGCTTGAGCGACACGTCCAGGCCGACCACGCCCAGTATGTTGCCAGTGGCGTCGGCCACCGTGTGCACCGTGCCGATCAGCACCACATCGTCCGGCGCCCAGTAATAGGCGCTGGTGCGCACGGTGGCGCCCGGTGCGGCGATGGCGGCCTTGTACCAGGGGCGCACGCGCGGGTCGTAGTTGGTCAGTTTGGTGTCGTCCGGCCAGCTGGCGTAGCCGCCGTCGCTCAGGCCCAACGACAGGTAGGCGGTGCTGGGATGGCTTTTGGCGAACTGGTCGAAAATCGCCAACAGTTCTTTATTGGTGGGTGTAAGGGGGATTTGCGCGGCGTCGGCGCTGGCGTAGCTCTTGAGGTCCTTGGCCGCGACAACGCGCGGGTCCTTGGCCACAAAGTCGACGTTCTGGCTGATGCCGTCGAAAAACTGCTTCATGCCATTGTCGATCTGGCGTATTTCGCGGCCGCTGCTGTCGAGGAAATTGGCCAGGGCCCCCTCGCGCAGATTCAGCACGACCAACACCGCTACCAGGATGACCGGAAGGCAGGCGATAGCGGCGAACGCCCAGGTCAACTTCTGCTTGATATTCATGACTTCACCTGCGGGTATTTATAGTTTTGGCAAGGAGAAACGCTAGTGCTGAACGCCGCATGTGTTGTTGTGAAGGAATGGGGCCCATGCATACCCCTGTATATCGACCGTGGGGGCAAGCACTTGAGGGCGCAGGCGTTGTTTAACCGATACGGTCGCTACCCAGCGCATCGCGCTGCATCGATTGCAGGTTTTTCTCGATGGTTTCGCAGATGGCTTCCATCTGGATCTGATGTTCGCTGGAGTGAAACGGGCTTTGCAGGTCGGTGCCGATGCGTTCGATGGCCAGCAGCATGAAACCCACCACCGTGGAAGCCAGCGGCGTGAACCAGCCCAAAGATTCCACCAGACCTACCGGGACGATCAGGCAGAACAGCGAGATAAACAGCCGTGGGAAATACACGTAAGGGTAGGGCAGTGGCGTGTTGGCGATACGTTCCATGCCGCCTTGGGCGTTGGACAGGTCTACCAGGGTCGACTCCAGCCGCGCCAGGCGAATGCTGTCCAGGTGCCCGGCCTTGTATTCCCGGGCCAGCAGCGCCGCCGAGCCGGTGAGGATGTCGTTGGCGAAGTTATTGGTGGCGCCGTTACGGGCAAATTCCTCGCCCGGGATAAACGCGCGGACTTCTTCGGGGCACGGCTCGCCCTTGAGGTGGGCGGCCAGGCAATTCACATAGGCCACGTGGCGGCGCAGCAGGGTGGCTTTGACCGGGTTCACTTCGCTGCCGGGATCGTCGAGCAGGGTCAGCACCTGGCGCGCAAAACTGCGCGAGTTATTGACCATCGCGCCCCACAGGGTGCGCGCTTCCCACCAGCGGTTATAGGCGCTGCTGTTACGAAAACTGATCAATACCACCAACGCCGACCCCAGCAGGGTGAGCGGCATCAGCGGCAGGTTGATCTTGGCGGTGAGAAACAGCATGAAATCCACCGTCACGGCGACGTCCCAGAGCAACAGCCAGAACAGTGCCCAGCCTACGTAACCCATGGTTTTGATGATCAGGCGGTATTTTTTGATGATGGCGGCTTTCAAACGACAACCTCGTGGCGAGCGGTAAGCAACAGTGCCTTAGCTCGGACGCCGGTTGAGGAGGAAGGTTCGTCCAGGGACTGAAACGTTTAAGGCTTGTACAAAGCGGATACACGAAAAAGAATGAATGAGAATACATATCAAGTGGGAATGGTTTGGTATAACATCCCGCCGAATTTCTGGCAGATCTGCCGTCCCATTTGGCTCATTCATTAGGTTCATCCTTCATGCGTCGTACCCTGATTTCAATTTGCGTGCTGCAGGCGTTTTCACCTTTCAGTTGGGCTGAAGTCGAGCCGGTTGAACACACCGGCATTGAGTTGCAAGCCACCAGCATCACCGGCACCGCCGACTATGAGACGGCTCAGGGGCCGGTCAAGGGGTATCACGCCACACGTTCAGCGAGTGCGACGCGCACCGACACCTCGATCCACGAAACCCCGCAGTCCATCAGCGTGGTGTCCAAGGACGTGGTCGAGGACATTGGTGCCACCCGCCTGCAAGATGCCCTCGACTATGCCGGCGGCGTGGGGCGGGCAAATAACTTTGGCGGGCAGGGGCTGACCAATTTCACCGTGCGTGGCTTTACCACTGCAGAGTTTTATCGCAATGGGTTCCCCGTCAACCGTGGTTACCCGAGCATGCCGGATGCCAACACCATCGAGCGCCTCGAAGTGCTGCGCGGCCCGGCAACTCTGCTGTACGGCCGTGGCGATCCTGGCGGTACCTTCAACATCGTCTCCAAACAGCCCCTGACCGAACGCACGGTCACATTGGGCAGCCAGTTGGATGATCAAGGCATGAAGCGCGGCACCCTGGATGCCTCCGGCCCGCTGGATGACGAAGGGCGCCTGGCGTATCGCCTGAATGTGGTGGGCGAGGGCGGCGATACCTTTCGCGACCATGTCTCGACTGAACGCTACGGCGTGAGCCCGGTGATCACCTGGCAGGCCAGCGATGACACCAAGGTGATCTTCGAAGGCGACTTCATGCGTAACAACCACCCGCTGGATCGCGGCCTGACCCGCTTCGCCAACCAGCGCGGCACGCCGTCGCGCGACACGTTCTGGGGCGAAAAATACGCCGGCGACCTGCACAACGATAACAACATGGCGCAGTTGCGCTTCGAGCATATGCTCAACGACAACTGGACCTTGGGCGGCGGGTTCCAATGGTTGGATGGCACAATGAAGGGCAATGGGGTGGAGGCAAACAACGCCAGCAGCCTGGGAGTCGACGGGCGCACCCTGCAACGCAACTTCAACTACCGCAAGCTGGACTGGACCGACCAGGACTACCAGCTCAACCTGACCGGGCACTTCTCCACTGGCGGCCTGGAGCACACCCTGCTGACCGGTATCGAATACGAAAATTACGATTACAAGTCGATCATCCAGCGTTCCAGTGCTGCGTTCCCGATCGATATCTTCAACCCGGTCTATGGCCAGCCACGTCCGGCACTCACCCGCACGCCGACCCACGACAAGGAAAACCTCAAGACCTACGCGGCCTTCGTCCAGGATCAAGTGGCACTGACCGATCGGTTGAAAGTGCTGGCGGGTGCGCGCTTTGAGCGTTTCGAGCATGACTACGAAAGCTATGTGACCGGGGTCAAACCCTGGCAAGCCGCAGACAACGCCGTGACCCCGCGAGTCGGCGTGATGTATGACCTCACCGACACCGTCGCGATCTACGCCGACGCCGCGCGTTCCTTCAAGCCCAATACCGGCGCCAGCCGCCAAGGCGGCGGGTTCGAACCGGAAAAGGGCAAATCCTATGAGATGGGCGTGAAATGGGAAGCGCTGGACAAACAGTTGAGCGTCGACGCGGCGATCTACCAGATCGACAAGAAAAACGTCCAGGGCGTCGACCCGGTCAACTCCGCGTTCAGCGTCGCAACGGGCCAGGTGCGCAGCCGCGGTTTTGACCTGAACGTGGCCGGTAACCTGACGCCTGAGTGGCGGATGATCGGCGGCTATGCCTACGTGGATGCCGAAGTGACCAAGGACACTACGGTGCGCACCGGAACGCGCCTGGCCAACATCCCGCGCAACAGCTTCAGCCTGCTTAACGTGTATGAGTTCCAGGACGGCGCACTCAAGGGCCTGGGTCTTGGCGCCGGTGGAAAGTACGTCGCTGATCGTGCCGGGCAGACCAACAATGCCACGTTCACCATGGACGCCTACACCGTGGTCGACCTGCTCGGTTACTACAAGGTCAACGAAAACGTAAGGCTCAACCTCGATGTGAAGAACCTGTTCAATCGTGAGTACGACGAGGGCTCGTTCCTGAACTTCTACGCCTATCCAGGCGCCCCGCGTACCGTGCAGGTGGGCATTTCCTACACGCTGTAAGTGCAGAGCCAGGCGTGGGAGCGGGTTTGCCTACGATTATGGGGGGGGGGTACCTGATAGCGTAAGGGCTGGACTTCATAGGTCCAGCCCTTTGGCAAAGGGTGCTCCAGGATGGGTTTGAACCACCGACCTCCACCATGTTTCAGGTGGCGCATCTCCCGCTGTGCTACTGGAGCAAGTTACAAAGCCGCTCGAAGATCAAGTCACCCTATTCAGTGCACGGGTCACGAGCTTCGCTTGACGTCTCCATAATGCCCAGTGGCTTGCGCGGGGGATACTGTTATAAATGACAGTTTTTTAGCATTAATTGGCATTACTTCAATAACAAATGCAGCTTAAGGCACGCTTGGGGAAAACCGCCCCTATGTGCCTTCGGCCCGTTTTAAAGCGGCGTCAGTACATTCATCACCGTATCCAACGCCACCCGCGTGTCATCCAGTTGCACCAGCGACGCATGCCGCGCACCCGTCGCGGTTCTGGATCGCGGTGAGGATCGCCTTGTGCCGGGGCAGGCTCAGGCCCTGGATGTCCGGGCGACGGTTGGTGATGTTGATCGACTCGCGCAGCGGCAACGCCAGCCGCGAAGGTGGCGGGTTCGAGCCGGAGAAGGGCAAATCCTATGAGATGGGCGTGAAATGGGAAGCGCTGGACAAACAGTTGAGTGTCGACGCGGCGATCACCAGATCGACAAGAAAAACGTCCAGGGCGTCGACCCCGTCGACTCAGCGTTCAATGTTGCGACGGGCCAGGTGCGCAGCCGCGGTTTTGACCTGAACGTGGCCGGTAACCTGACGCCTGAGTGACGGATGATCGGCGGCTATGCCTACGTGGATGCCGAAGTGACCAAGGATACTGCGGTGTGTACCGGAACGCGCCAGGCCAACACCCGCGCAACAGCTTCAGCCTGCTTAGAGCCAGGCGTGGGAGCGGGTTGCCTACGATTATTGGGGGGACTTACCTGATAGCGTAAGGGCTGGACTTCATAGGTCCAGCCCTTTGGCAAAGGGTGCTCCAGGATGGGTTCGAACCACCGACCTCCACCGTGTTCAGGTGGCGCGCATACCACTGCGCTACTGGAGCAAGTTACAAAGTCGCTCGAAGATCAAATCACCCTATTTCAGCGAATGGGTCACGAGCTTCGCTTGACGTCTCCATAATGCCCAGTGGCTTGCGCGGGGGATACTGTTAGAAATGACAGTTTTTTAGCATTAATTGGCATTACTTCAATAACAAAATGCAGCTTAAGGCACGCTTGGGGAAAACCGCCCCTATGTGCCTTCGGCCCGTTTTAAAGCGGCGTCAGTACATTCATCACCGTATCCAACGCCACCCGCGTGTCATCCAGTTGCACCAGCGAAGCATGCCGCGCACCCAGCGCGTCGCGGTTCTGGATCGCGGTGAGGATCGCCTTGTGCCGGGGCAGGCTCAGGCCCTGGATATCCGGGCGGCGGTTGGTGATGTTGATCGACTCGCGCAGCGGCAACGACAGCATGTTGCACATGTAGGCGAGCAAATCGTTGCGCGTGGCGTCGGCGATGGCGCGGTGGAAGTCCAGGTCGGCCTGCAACAGGTCTTCGTGGGTCTTCGCGGTTTCCATGCCTCGGTAGGCTTTTTCGATGGTGGCGATGTCTTCGTCGGTGGCCGTGCTTGCGGCCATGGCGGCGATTTCCGGTTCCAGGATGCGCCGCACGCCGGCCAGGGTATTGAAGAACTCGCTATGGGGTGTGGACTGCATCAGCCAGGACAACACGTCCGGGTCGAGCAGGTGCCATTTCAAGCGTGGCCGTACCACGGCACCCACGCGCGGTTTGGAATACACCAGGCCCTTGGCGCTGAGCACGCGGGTGGCCTCGCGCAGCACCGAGCGGCTGACCTTGTACTCCTCGCAGAGCGTGGCCTCCATGGGCAGTCTTTCTTCGGGCTTGAAGCGACCGGAAACGATGTGCATGCCCAAGTCCTGAACGATCTGGGCATGCATGCTCTTGCGTGGCTTGGGCGGCTGGTGATCCATAACGACAGGGATGCTCTGGCTTAAATTCGCGGCATCATAGCATCCCAATTAGTGGGAATGACGGGGGACTTCAGCCCCACGGCAACCTACCAGGAAGTCAAAGTCGCAACCCTGGTCCGCCTGCAACACATGGTCGATGTACAGCTGGCGGTAGCCGCCGACGATCAGGTTCTGCGGCGGTTTAAGGTCGGCCATGCGCGCCGCCAGCTCTGCATCGGGGATGTCCAGGTGCAAACGGCCATTGGCGCAGTCCAGTTCGATCCAGTCACCTTCCTTCACCGTGGCCAACGGCCCGCCCGCAGCGGCTTCCGGCGCTACGTGCAACACTACGGTGCCATATGCCGTGCCGCTCATGCGTGCATCGGAAATCCGCACCATGTCGGTCACGCCCTGGGCCAGCAGCTTGGCCGGCAAGCCCATGTTGCCGACTTCGGCCATGCCTGGGTAACCCTTGGGGCCGCAGTTCTTCATGACCAGGATCGAATTGGCGTCCACATCCAGCTCCGGGTCGTTGATGCGCGCCTTGTACATGTCGAAGTTTTCGAACACCACCGCGCGGCCGCGATGCTGCATCAGCTCGGCGCTGGCCGCCGAAGGCTTGAGCACGGCACCTAATGGGGCGAGGTTGCCGCGCAGCACGCAAATGCCGCCGTCGGCGCGGATCGGGTTGTCGAGGGTGCGGATCACTTCGTCCTGGCCATAGATCGGCGAGTCCTTGGTGTTCTCGCCCAGGGTCTTGCCGTTGACGGTCAAGGCATTCGGGTGCGGGATCAGGTTGGCTTCGCCGAGGCGACGCAGCACGGCGGGCAGGCCGCCGGCGTAGTAGAACTCTTCCATCAGGAAGCGCCCCGACGGTTGCAGGTCGACAATGGTCGGCATGCCGCGACCGATGCGGGTCCAGTCGTCCAGGTCCAGCTCGACGCCGATGCGCCCGGCAATGGCCTTGAGGTGGATCACCGCGTTGGTCGAACCGCCGATGGCCGCGTTCACGCGAATCGCGTTTTCAAACGCCTCCTTGGTGAGGATCTTCGACAGCTTCAAGTCTTCGCGCACCATCTCCACCGCGCGCATGCCGGACATGTGCGCCAGCACATAGCGCCGTGCATCCACCGCCGGGATCGCCGCGTTGTGGGGCAGGGAGGTGCCGAGTGCCTCGGCCATGCACGCCATGGTCGATGCGGTGCCCATGGTGTTGCAGGTGCCCGCCGAACGCGACATGCCACCCTCGGCCGCGAGGAAGTCGTCCAGGGTAATGGTGCCGGCCTTGACCTGCTCGCTGAGCTGCCACACCACGGTGCCCGAGCCAATGTCCTGGCCCTTGTGCTTGCCGTTGAGCATCGGCCCGCCGGTGACCACGATCGCCGGCACGTCACAGCTGGCGGCGCCCATCAGCAGGGCCGGGGTGGTCTTGTCGCAGCCGGTCAGCAATACCACGCCGTCGATGGGGTTGCCGCGAATGGCTTCCTCCACGTCCATGCTCGCCAGGTTGCGGGTGAGCATGGCGGTGGGGCGCAGGTTGGATTCGCCGTTGGAGAACACCGGGAACTCCACCGGAAAGCCGCCGGCCTCGATCACGCCGCGCTTGACGTGTTCGGCGATCTGGCGGAAATGCGCGTTGCATGGCGTCAGTTCCGACCAGGTGTTGCAGATGCCGATGATCGGCTTGCCATGGAACTGATGGTCGGCAATGCCCTGGTTCTTCATCCAGCTGCGGTACATGAAGCCGTTCTTGTCGGCGGTACCAAACCACTGGGCGGAGCGTAGGCCGGGCTTTTTATCAGACATGATCGATTCTCTTATTGTATGACTATATGTTCTCTCTGCGGCTAAACATAAGCGCAAAATCTTCCATTTGGAAGTGTTGTTTCGTAAATAGTACTACTATATAGTCAATCTCAACTGAGGTACGGCCCTGGCGGATTTCCGCGAGAGGCGTCCCCGATTCCTATAAGAACAACAATCGGAGATCGACCCCCATGAGCGAGGAATTGCGGCTTATCCGGCGCATCACGCTGAAACTGATTCCGTTCCTGATCCTGCTGTACCTGATCGCCTACGTGGATCGTTCCGCCGTGGGTTTCGCCAAGCTGCACATGGGCGCCGACGTCGGCATCGGTGACGCGGCCTACGGCCTGGGTGCGGGGTTGTTCTTCATTGGTTATTTCCTGTTCGAGATCCCCAGTAACCTGATGCTCGACCGCTTCGGCGCGCGGCGCTGGTTCGCGCGCATTATGATTACCTGGGGCGCCATCACCATCGGCATGGCGTTCGTACAGGGGCCGCACAGCTTCTATGTGATGCGCTTCCTGCTCGGCGCGGCCGAAGCCGGCTTCTTTCCAGGGGTGCTGTACTACATCACCCAATGGTTCCCGGTGCGCCATCGCGGCAAGATCCTCGGGCTGTTCATTCTCTCCCAACCCATTGCAATGATGATCACCGGCCCGGTGTCCGGTGGCCTGCTGGGCATGGATGGCATCCTCGGCCTGCACGGCTGGCAGTGGCTGTTTATCGTGATCGGCACCCCGGCGATCCTGTTGACCTGGCCGGTGCTGCGTTACCTGCCGGATGGTCCGAAGCAGGTCAAGTGGATGAGCGAAGCGGAAAAAACCTGGCTCACCGATGAGCTGGCCAAGGACCTGCAAGCCTACGGCCAGACCCGCCACGGCAACCCGCTGCATGCCCTCAAGGACAAACGCGTATTGCTGCTGGCGCTGTTCTACCTGCCGGTGACCCTGAGCATCTATGGCCTCGGCCTGTGGCTGCCGACCCTGATCAAGCAGTTCGGCGGCAGCGACCTCACCACCGGCTTTATCTCCGCCGTGCCCTACATCTTCGGCATCATCGGCCTGCTGATCATCCCGCGCAGTTCCGACCGTTTGAACGATCGCTACGGCCACCTGGCGGTGCTCTATGTGCTGGGTGCCATCGGCTTGTTCTTCAGTGCCTGGCTGAGTGTGCCGGTGCTGCAAATGGCCGCGCTGTGCCTGGCGGCGTTTGCAATGTTTTCCTGCACGGCGGTGTTCTGGACCCTGCCGGGGCGGTTCTTTGCCGGCGCCAGTGCAGCGGCGGGCATTGCGCTGATCAACTCGGTGGGCAACCTCGGCGGCTATATCGGCCCGTTCGTGATCGGCGCGCTCAAGGAATACACCGGCAACCTGGCTTCGGGCTTGTACTTCCTGTCTGCGGTCATGGTGTTCGGGCTGGTCTTGACCTTCGTGGTCTACCGCCTGCTGGAGCGCAGGCATGTGCTCCCCGCCGATCAATTCGCCGCCAGCGCCCGTGGCGCCACACGTACTTAATCTGGGAGAAGTTTCATGCGTTTAGTTCAGTTCGAGTTAAGCAACGGTGAACGCCGGGTCGGCGTTGTACAAGGCGCCACATTGCGCGAAGTGCTGAGCGCATGCAGCGTGCGCGAACTGGCGCTGGCCGCCATCGAGGCGGGCGTCAAGTTGCAGCAGCAGGTCGAAACCCTGGGCCTGGGCGACAGCCATGACTACGCCGCGCTGCTGGCCGAACAGAAAATCCTGCCACCGCTGGACCACCCGGACCCGGCACACATGCTGATCAGCGGCACCGGCCTGACCCACCTGGGCAGCGCTTCGGCCCGCGACAAGATGCACCAGCAGGCCGGCGACGACAGCGCCATGACCGACACCATGCGCATCTTCAAGTGGGGCGTGGAGGGCGGCAAGCCCGCCGCCGGCCAGGCCGGTGTGCAACCGGAGTGGTTCTACAAGGGCGACGGCAGCATCGTCGTGCGCCCAGGCCAGGCCTTTCCGGTGCCGCCATTTGCCGAAGACGCCGGTGAAGAACCGGAAATCGGCGGCCTGTATGTGATCGGCCACGACGGCAAGCCTTATCGCCTGGGCTTCGCGGTGGGCAATGAATTCTCCGACCATGTGATGGAGCGCAAGAACTACCTGTACCTGGCCCACTCCAAACTGCGCAGCTGCAGCTATGGCCCGGAACTGCGCGTGGGCGATTTGCCCCAGCATTTGGCGGGCACCAGCCGTATCCTGCGCAATGGTGAGGAAATCTGGCGGAACGAATTCCTCAGTGGCGAGGCCAATATGTGCCACAGCCTGGAAAACCTCGAATACCACCACTTCAAATACAGCCAGTTCCTCAAGCCGGGCGATGTGCACATCCACTTTTTCGGCACCGCCACACTGTCATTCGCCGACGGTATACGTACCCAACCGGGCGATGTGTTCGAGATCTGCCAAGCCGAATTCGGCGCGCCGCTGGTCAACAGTGTCGGCAGCGTTGATGCGGCATTCGAACCCGGCCAAGTCACCCCCTTTAAGGAGAACCACATGACCCAGTTCCTCGGCCACAATTTCATCGGCGGCCAGCGCAGTGCCAACGGTAGCGTCAAGCTGCAAAGCGTCGACGCCAGCACCGGCGAAGCCCTGCCTCAGGATTTCTACCAGGCCACCCCGCAGGAAGTCGACGCCGCCGCCAACGCTGCCGCCCAGGCTTACCCGGCGTACCGCGCCCTGAGCGCCGCGCGCCGTGCGCAGTTCCTGGACGCAATCGCCGATGAGCTGGATGCGCTGAGCGATAACTTCGTCGAACTGGTGTGCCGCGAAACAGCGTTGCCTGCCGCGCGTATCAAAGGCGAGCGCGGGCGTACCAGCGGTCAGATGCGCCTGTTCGCCACGGTGCTGCGCCGTGGTGATTTCTATGGCGCACGGATCGACAAAGCGCTGCCGGATCGCCAACCGCTGCCACGCCCGGACCTGCGCCAATACCGCATCGGCCTGGGCCCGGTCGCCGTGTTCGGCGCAAGTAATTTCCCCCTGGCGTTTTCCACGGCGGGGGGCGACACCGCCGCCGCGCTGGCCGCCGGTTGCCCCGTGGTGTTCAAGGCCCACAGCGGGCATATGGCCACGGCTGAACAGGTCGCCAACGCAATCATCCGCGCGGCCGAGTCGACCGAGATGCCGGCCGGTGTGTTCAATATGATCTTCGGTGGCGGTGTCGGTGAGGCGCTGGTCAAGCACCCGGCCATCCAGGCCGTGGGCTTTACCGGTTCGCTCAAAGGCGGCCGCGCCCTGTGTGACATGGCAGCGGCACGCCCGCAGCCGATCCCGGTGTTTGCCGAGATGTCGAGCATCAACCCGGTGATCGTGTTGCCCCAGGCCTTGCAGGCTCGAGCCGAAACCGTTGCCCGCGACCTCACCGCCTCGGTGGTGCAAGGCTGCGGCCAGTTCTGCACCAACCCTGGCCTGGTGATCGGCATTGCCTCGCCTGAATTCACTGCGTTCACCCAGCAGGTGGCGCAATTGATCGGCGCGCAACCGGCGCAGACCATGCTCAACGCCGGCACCTTGAGCAGCTATGGCAAGGGCCTGGCAAAACTGCTGGCGCACCCTGGCATCCAGCACCTGGCGGGCACTGCCCAATCCGGTAATCAGGCACAGCCGCAGCTGTTCAAAGCCGATGCCAGCTTGCTGATCAACGGCGATGAGGCGCTGCAGGAAGAAGTGTTCGGCCCTACTACGGTGTTTGTCGAAGTCGCCGACCAGGCCCAGCTCAGCGCCGCCTTGCACGGCCTGCACGGTCAACTGACCGCGACGATCATCGGCGAGCCGGCAGACTTTCAGCAGTTCGCCGAACTCACGCCGCTGCTGGAACAGAAAGTCGGGCGCATCCTGCTCAACGGTTACCCGACCGGCGTGGAAGTCTGCGACTCGATGGTGCATGGCGGCCCGTACCCGGCGACCTCCGATGCCCGTGGCACCTCGGTCGGCACCTTGGCCATCGATCGTTTCCTGCGCCCGGTGTGCTTCCAGAACTACCCTGATAGCCTGCTGCCCGATGCGTTGAAAAACGCCAACCCGTTGCGTATCCAGCGGCTGGTGGATGGCACGCCGTCCCGTGACGCGCTGTAAAAAACCACCCTCAGGAGGCGTCATGTCGGTGATCGCAGTCACTTCACACCGTGCCCAGTTGGGCGAAGGCCCGTTCTGGGATGTGCCGACCCAGGCGCTGTATTGGGTCAACATCGCCGGCAAGCAGGCGCTGCGCCTGATGGGCGGGCAATTGCGCATCTGGCAGTTGCCCGAGCATGTCTCGGCGTTTATCCCGTGTGAAAGCGGTGATGCACTGGTGACCTTGAGCAGCGGTGTCTACCGCCTGGACCTGGCCACCGAGGCCTTGACGTTGTTGTGCGTGGCCGACCCGCAAGCGGGCAACCGCGGCAATGAGGCGCGCTGTGATGCCCAGGGCCGCCTGTGGCTGGGCACCATGCAAAACAATATCGGCGAACACGGCGAAGACCTGCCGATTACCCGACGCTCCGGCGGCCTGTTTCGCATCGATGCCGATGGACAGGTCACGCCGTTGCTGAGCGGCCTGGGCATTCCCAACACCCTGCTCTGGAACGAGGAGGGGAGCCAGGTGCATTTCGGCGACAGCCTGGACGCCACGCTCTATCAGCATTCGATCCAAGCCGACGGCCAGCTCGCGCCGGCCCAGGTATGGTTCGGGCCGCACACGCGAGGCGGCCCGGACGGTTCGGCGATGGATGTTGAAGGCTATATCTGGAACGCCCGCTGGGACGGCGGCTGCCTGCTGCGCCTGACGCCCGCAGGCGAGGTGGACCGCATCATCGAACTGCCCGTCAGCCGCCCCACCAGTTGCGTATTCGGTGGGCCCAACCTCACCACCTTGTTTATCACCAGTGCGGCCAGTCCTTTGGATCACCCCTTGGACGGTGCCGTGCTGGCCATTGATGTTGATGTACCTGGCAAGCCTTGCCATCGCTTTGCCGGTTAGCTGCACCGCTTCACTGTAGGAGCGAGCTTGCTCGCGAAAAGCCTGAGCGCGCCGCGTGCATTCAGGATGTACGCGTCATCGTTAACGTTTTTCGCGAGCAAGCTCGCTTCTACAAAAAACAGCAAACAAAAAACAACAACAAGGAGTCACCCGTATGAATCGTCGTCGTGGTATCCGTTCCCTGTGCTGCGCCGCTGTCGCGGTGTCGAGCATGAGCTTGAGCGGGCTGTTGCTGGCCGCTGATACAGTGAAAATCGGCTTTCTGGTCAAGCAGGCTGAAGAACCGTGGTTCCAGACTGAGTGGGCCTTTGCCGAAAAAGCCGCCAAGGACAAGGGTTTCGAACTGATCAAGATCGCCGTGCCCGATGGCGAGAAAACCCTCTCGGCCATCGACAGCCTGGCCGCCAACGGCGCCAAGGGCTTCGTGATCTGCCCGCCGGATGTGTCCCTCGGCCCGGCCATCGTCGCCAAGGCCAAGCTCAACGGCATGAAGGTCATGGCGGTGGACGACCGTTTCGTCGATGCCAAGGGCAACTTCATGGAAGACGTGCCGTACCTGGGCATGGCCGCCTTCGAAGTGGGCCAGAAGCAAGGCGCCGCCATGGCCGCCGAAGCGAAGAAGCGTGGCTGGGACTGGAAGGAGACCTACGCGGTGGTCAGCACCTTCAATGAACTCGATACCGGCAAGAAGCGCACCGACGGTTCGATCAAGTCCCTGGAAGAGGCTGGCATTCCTAAAGATCACATCCTCACCGCCCCGCTGAAAACCCTCGACGTCCCCGGCAGCATGGACTCCGTCAACTCGGCCCTGGTCAAACTGCCGCGCGGCGCGAAAAACCTGATCATCGGTGGCATGAACGACAACACCGTGCTCGGCGGCGTGCGCGCCACTGAAAGTGCCGGCTTTGCCGCCGCCAACGTGATCGGCATCGGCATCAACGGCACCGACGCCATCGGCGAATTGAAGAAAGCCAACAGCGGCTTCTTCGGCTCGATGCTGCCAAGCCCGCATATCGAAGGCCGCAAAACGGCGGAGATGATGTACGAGTGGGTGACCAAGGGCACCGAACCACCGAAGTACACAGCCATGGATGAAGTGACGCTGATCACCCGTGAGAACTTCAAGCAGGAACTGGAAAAGATCGGTCTGTGGAAGTAAGGCGGTTCGCTTTCCTCGGCAGCCCTGGTAACAGGGCTGCCTGATCGGTGTGATGAGGTGGTTATGCACGCGCAAGTCAATGAACAACATACGACCGGGGCCAGTCTGCGGTTTGACGGTATCGGCAAAACCTTCCCCGGGGTCAAGGCGCTGGATGGCATCAGCTTCAGCGCCCACCCAGGGCAGGTGCATGCGCTGATGGGCGAGAACGGCGCGGGCAAGTCGACGCTGCTGAAGATATTGGGCGGTGCCTATATCCCCAGCAGCGGCACGGTGCAGATCGGCGCGCAGACCATGGCCTTCAAATGCGCTGCCGACAGCATCGCCAGCGGCGTGGCGGTGATCCACCAGGAACTGCACCTGGTGCCGGAAATGACCGTGGCCGAGAACCTGTTTCTCGGGCACTTGCCGGCGCGCTTTGGTGTGGTCAACCGGGGCCTGCTGCGCAAGCAGGCCCTGGCCTGCCTCAAGGGCCTGGCCGATGAAATCGACCCGCAGGAAAAACTCGGGCGCCTGTCCCTGGGCCAGCGCCAACTGGTGGAAATCGCCAAGGCGCTGTCCCGTGGCGCCCATGTGATTGCCTTCGACGAACCCACCAGCAGTCTGTCGGCGCGCGAGATCGACCGGCTGATGGCGATCATCACGCGCCTGCGCGATGAGGGCAAAGTGGTGCTGTACGTGTCGCACCGCATGGAAGAGGTGTTCCGCATCTGCAACGCGGTGACAGTGTTCAAGGACGGCCGCTACGTGCGCACCTTCGACGACATGAGCGCGTTGACCCACGACCAGTTGGTGACCTGCATGGTCGGCCGCGATATCCAGGACATCTACGACTACCGCCCGCGTGAACACGGCGAGGTGGCGCTCAAGGTCGACGGCCTGCTCGGCCCTGGCCTGCGTGAGCCGGTCAGTTTCGAGGTGCGCAAAGGTGAAGTCCTTGGCCTGTTCGGGCTGGTGGGGGCCGGGCGCACCGAGCTGCTGCGCCTGCTCAGTGGCCTGGAGCGCGCCAGCGCCGGCAGCCTGGCATTGTGTGGCGAGCCGCTGCACCTGCGCTCACCGCGCGATGCCATCGCTGCCGGTGTGCTGCTGTGCCCCGAGGACCGCAAGAAGGAAGGCATCATCCCGCTGTCCAGCGTCGCCGAAAACATCAACATCAGCGCGCGGGGTGCACATTCCGCGTTCGGCTGGCTGCTGCGCGACCGCTGGGAAACGGGCAACGCCGAGCAGCAGATCCAGGCGATGAAAGTCAAAACCCCGAACGCCGCGCAGAAGATCATGTACCTGTCCGGCGGCAACCAGCAAAAGGCCATTCTCGGTCGCTGGCTGTCGATGCCGATGAAGGTGCTGCTGCTGGATGAACCGACACGGGGCATCGATATCGGCGCCAAGTCGGAGATCTACCAGATCATCCACAACCTGGCGGCCCAGGGCATTGCGGTGATTGTGGTGTCCAGCGACCTGATGGAAGTGATGGGCATCTCCGACCGCATCCTGGTGCTGTGCGAAGGCACCCTGCGTGGCGAGCAACTGCGTGAACATGCCACTGAATCCAACCTGCTGCAGCTGGCCTTGCCGCGCCGCGTGACGAACTGAGAGACGACCATGAATACTCAAAACAACGCGTTGCCGAGCGCACGCAAACCCCTCGATATACGCGCGCTGCTCGACAACTGGGCGATGCTGCTGGCGGCGGTGAGCATTTTTGTCCTGTGCGCCTTGCTGATCGACAACTTCCTCTCGCCGTTGAACATGCGCGGCCTGGGCCTGGCGATTTCCACCGTGGGCATCGCCGCCTGCACCATGCTGTTCTGCCTGGCCTCGGGGCACTTCGACTTGTCGGTGGGCTCGGTGATCGCCTGCGCCGGCGTGGTCGCGGCGATTGTGATGCGCGACACCGAGAGCGTGATGCTGGGTATCGGCGCGGCGCTGCTGATGGGCCTGATCGTCGGGCTGATCAACGGCATCGTGATTGCCAAACTGCGGGTCAACGCGCTGATCACCACCTTGGCGACCATGCAGATCGTGCGCGGCCTGGCCTACATTTTTGCCGACGGCAAAGCGGTGGGCGTGTCCCAGGATCAATTCTTCATCTTCGGTAACGGCCAGCTGTTTGGCGTGCCGGTGCCGATCCTGATCACCATCCTGTGCTTCCTGTTTTTCGGCTGGCTGCTCAACTACACCACCTACGGGCGCAACACCATGGCCATCGGCGGCAACCCGGAAGCGGCGCTGCTGGCCGGGGTGAACGTTGATCGCACCAAGATCATCATCTTTGCCGTGCACGGCCTGATCGGCGCACTGGCCGGGGTGATCCTCGCCTCGCGCATGACCTCGGGCCAACCGATGATCGGCCAGGGCTTCGAACTTACGGTGATCTCGGCGTGCGTGCTGGGCGGGGTGTCGTTGAGCGGCGGGATCGGCATGATCCGCCATGTGATTGCCGGGGTGCTGATCCTGGCGATCATCGAGAACGCGATGAACCTGAAGAACATCGACACGTTTTATCAGTACGTGATCCGCGGTTCGATCCTGTTGCTGGCGGTGATTATCGACCGCATGAAACAACGCTAAGTCATGCCCTGTGAGGGCTAAATGTGGGAGCGGGCTTGCTCGCGAAAGCGGTGTATCAGTCAATGCATCTTTGACTGATACATCGCTTTCGCAGGCAAGCCAGCTCCTACGGTTTAATTGGCGCTGAACTTGAAGACGGTGTTCTGGGTGTAGGTCTGCCCAGGGTTCAAGCGGGTTGAAGCAAAGCTTGGCTGGTTGGGCGCATCCGGAAAGTGCTGGGTTTCCAAGGTAAACCCGCTCCAGTGCAGGTAGGTCTTGCCGCCTTTGCCCTTCACCGAACCATCGAGGAAGTTGCTGGTATAGAACTGCACCCCCGGTTCGCTGGTGTAGAGCTGCAAGCGCCGGCCCGACGCGGGGTCATGCACCTCGGCGGCAAGCTGTTTCACGTTGCCTTTGGTGTCCAGCGCCCAGTTGAAGTCAAACCCGCCTTGCTTCGGTTCGGCGAATTTGAGCTGCGGGTGATCGTCCTTGATGTGCTGGCCGATCGGCGTAGGTTTGAGGAAGTCCATCGGCGTGCCCTTGACCGGCGCCAGTTCGCCGGTAGGGATCAACGTTGCATTGACCGGCGTGTAGTGGCTGGCGTGCAAGGTGGCAACCTGCTTGAGGATGTCGCCGTTACCCGCGCCGGCCAGGTTGAAGTAGCTGTGGTTGGTGAGGTTGAGCACCGTCGGTTTGTCGGTGGTGGCCGCGTAGTCGATGTGCAATTCGTTCTTGTCGTTGAGGCGGTAGGTGACCACGGTTTGCAGGTTGCCGGGGAAACCCATCTCGCCGTCCTTGGACAGGTAGCTCAGTTTCACGCCGACCGAGTCCTTGTCCTTGACCGACTCGGCTTTCCACACCTGCTTGTCGAAGCCCTGGGCGCCGCCATGCAAGGCGTTGGGGCCATCGTTGAGCGGCACCTGGTAGCGTTTGCCGTCGAGTTCAAAGGCGCCCCCGGCCAGGCGGTTGCCGAAGCGGCCGATGGTTGCGCCGAAAAACGCCGTGCCGGCCTGGTAGCCCTGTACGTCGTCGAAGCCGAGCACCACATCGTCGACCTTGCCGTGTTTGTCCGGCACTTTGAGCGACTGCAACACGCCGCCGTAGGTGATCACCGTGGCTTGCATGCCATGGCTGTTACGCAGGATGTACTGTTCGACGGGCGTGCCGTCGTTGGTTTTACCGAAAGCTTTGTGCTCGCTGGTGAGCCCCGCCGCCTGGGCGCCGCCGCTGGCAATCAGCATGGACATGGCAAGGCCCGAGAGCAGGTATCGAGGGTGCTTCATGGTCGAACTTCCTTTTGTTGTTTTGAGTGGAATAGTTCTACTAATAGCGATATTTTGTCGGTGTGACAGCGAATTTATAGCCTTAAACGCCGATTTCGTAAAATAAAATAAGACTAATTGATCGAGGCAACCGTTATATGAGTACTGCACTGGCTGTTTATCCGGACCTTGAAGGTAAAACCGTGCTGGTGTCCGGGGGCGCTTCGGGCATCGGTGAGTTCATGGTGCGCGCCTTCGCTGCGCAGGGGGCCAAGGTGGGGTTCGTGGACCGTGCGCAAAGCCAGGGCGAACGCCTGGCGGCGCTGCTGAGCTCGAAAGGGCATACGGTGGAGTTCGTGTGCTGCGACATCACCGACGAGATCGGCTACCGGGCGGCGATCACGCGTTTTGAGCAGTCGCTGGGGCCGATTACGGTGCTGGTGAACAACGCCGCAAACGACGTACGCCATACCCTGGAAGAAGTCGACTCGGAGATGTTCGACCGGTTGATTGCGGTCAACCTCAAACACGCGTTTTTCGCCGCCAAGGCGGTGGCGCCCATGATGAAAAACGCCGGCGGCGGTTCGATCATCAACCTCGGTTCGGTCGGCTGGATGATGGCGTCTGCCGGCTATCCGGTGTACGCGGCCAGCAAAGCCGCTGCCCATGGCATGACCCGGGGCCTGGCGCGGGAGCTGGGCCCTCACCGTATCCGCGTCAATACGCTGGTACCCGGTTGGGTGATGACCGAAAAACAACTGGCTATGTGGGTGGACGATGCGGCCAAGGAACTCATCGCCCGCAGCCAGTGCATGCCCGGCAGCGTGATGCCGGAACACATCGCCAATATGGCGTTGTTCCTGGCCTCGGATGCCTCGGCGATGTGTTCGGCGCAGAACTTCATCGTTGACGGCGGCTGGGTTTAAAACGCGACTCTCAAGACCATGCAAATCAAGTGTGGGAGCGGGCCTGCTCGCGAAGGCGCTGGATCAGTCGATAACGCTGTTGACTGACACGCCGCCTTCGCGAGCAAGCCCGCTCCCACATGTTGGATGGCGGTGTTATTCGATCGGGTATTTCTTGAACGCCGGATGCTGCTCCAGCCGCTCGGCATGCCGTTGCAGGTTGGGAAACGCATCCGCCTTGACCACCGACGCCACGGTCAATTGGCTGAACGACCAGGCGACTGCCGCTGTAATCGACGCCTGGGTCAGTGCTTCGCTGTTCCCCAGTTGCTTGTCCAGCAGCGCATAGGCCGCGAGCAACTGGCCGGTCACGCGCTCAAGCCATGGCGCATGCAGCTTCTCGGCCGGGCGCAGGTTGTGCTCATAGACGATCTGCACGCTTTTCTCACAGGCTGCCAGGGCCAGGCCCAGAACGTGCAGGTCTTTGGCCAGTGCCGCAGGTTGCTGGGGCAGCAGCTTCCTGTCAGCCGGGGCCAAGGCTTCGAGGTAATCCAGGATCAGGCTGGAGTCCATCAACACCGTGCCATCGTCCAGCACCAGGGTAGGGGCCTTGACCACCGGGTTGATCTGCGCAAATTCGTTGAAGGTGCGGAACACGGACAGGGGGTCATGCACGAAATCCACCCCGTACAGGTCCAGGGAAATTGCCACGCGGCGCACGTAAGGCGAGTCCAGCATGCCGACCAGTTTCATGAAGCCTCCATTGCTATCAGGGTGATGAGCTCAAGAGATTAAGGGCACGCGGTCGCCCTGCGCAATTGTTGATACGCCTGCAGCCACTGTGCAATCGGTCGGCGAGGAGCCCTTCATGCCGGGCTCTTGAAGCCTTGGCGGCTGGCGCCCGGCGGTTGCCCGGTGATGCGTTTGTAGGCGCGACTGAAGGCGGCCTGGGAGGTATAGCCGAGGCGGTACGCCACTTCTTCGATGGGCAGGCGCTCCAGGGTCAGCCACTGGCTGGCGAGGCGCATGCGCAGTTCGGTCACGTAACGCAGCGGTGGAACCCCCAGGGTGGCCTGGAAACGATCCGCGAACACCGAGCGCGAGGTATGACAGTGCGCCGCCAGTTCGGCCACGCTCCAGTCGCGGCCCGGTTGCTGGTGCAGGGCGAGCAGGGCGCCTGCCAACCGGGTGTCGCGCAATGCGGCCGCCAGGCCCGACGCATTGGCGCAGGCGCATTCGACCCAGCCCCGCACGATCATCGCCGCCACCACATCGGCCAGGCGCGCGAGGATGCCGGCATAACCGATGCGGGCGCTGGCGACTTCGCGCTCCATCACCGCCAGGATCGGCATCAAGCCGGGGTAACGCTGGCCCCCTGCGTCGATCAGCATCAAGGCCGGCATCAGGTTGCCGAGCCCCTGGATGCTGTCGAGTTCGAACTCCATGCAGGCGCTGAACAGCAGGTTACTGGGGGGATCAAAGGGCGAGGCATTCACGGCGCAGACGGTATCGCCCAGCGGTGCGGCGTCGAAGCTGGCGATGTCCTGCACGGGGGCGTCCGGTTTGGATAACAGCGCATGGGCGCCACCGTGGGCGATAAACACCGCATTACCGGCCGACAACTCAAAGAGGCTGCCGTCCTGCATGCGCAGGGTCGCGCACCCGGCGGCCAGAAAATGGAAATAGGCATGGCCCGGCTTGGCCGCAAAGCTGATGCCGAACACCGGCCCGGCCTGGATGCGCCGGTACTGCACGCCGCGCAGGCGCATGCTGCGCAGCAGCTCATTGATCAGTTCGGAGGACAGGGTGAACGCGCTGTGGTCGGTCATCTTCGGGGTTTCGGTCAAAAACTCAAGGGTTTGAAGCATAGATCATCCTAGGGGCAAAACCTAGACTGGCCGTCACGCTAATGCTTGAGGATGTCTTGCGATGAATGATTGTGTGTCCCATGCCCCTGTCGATTGCAGGGCAGAACCGACCACACCGGCCTGGATGGCGGTGTTTTCCCTGGCGATGGGCGTGTTCGGCCTGCTCACGGCGGAGTACCTGCCGGCCAGCCTGTTGACGCCGATGGCCTTGGACCTGGGCGTGTCGGAAGCGTTGGCCGGGCAAGCCGTAACGGTCACCGCAGTGGTGGCCTTGTTCGCTGGTTTGCTGGTGCCTGGCCTGACACGCGGCATCGACCGCCGCCTGGTGCTGTTGGGGTTCTCCACGCTGATGATTGCGTCCAACCTGCTGGTGGCGCTCTCGTCCAGCCTCCTGGTGCTGTTGTTGATGCGCATCCTGCTGGGCATTGCCCTCGGCGGTTTCTGGAGCATGGCGGCAGCCGTTGCGATGCGCCTGGTACCCGCGGCGTTATTGCCGCGTGCGTTGTCGATCATCTTCAGCGGCATTGCGGTGGGCACTGTCGTCGCGGTGCCGCTGGGCAGCTACCTGGGTGACCTGTATGGCTGGCGCAGTGCATTTGTTGCGGCCGCCGCCGTTGGTGTGGTGACCTTGGCCTTCCAGCTGTTCACCCTGCCGCGCCTGGCACCCAGCGGCACCACGCGCCTGCGCACCGTGCTTGATGTACTGCTGCGCCCCGGCATTGCCATGGGCATGTTCGGCTGCGTGCTGGTGCACACCGGGCACTTCGCGCTGTTTACCTACATTCGCCCGTTTCTGGAAAGCAGCACCGGGGTCGGCACCCAAGGGTTGGCGTTGATGCTGCTGGGGTTTGGCGCGGCGAATTTTGTCGGCACGCTGCTGGCCGGATGGTTGCTGGTGCGCAACCCCCGTGGAACCCTGGTGCTGATGCCGGCCCTGGTGGGCGTCGCTGCGTTGGCCCTGGTGCTGCTGCCGGCATCGCTGCCGGGCCAGGCATTGCTCCTGGCGCTGTGGGGCATGGCCTTCGGCGGGGTACCGGTGGCGTGGTCGAACTGGGTGGCCCGTGCGGTGCCGGATCAGGCGGAAAGTGCCGGGGGCATGGTGGTGGCTTCGGTGCAATCGGCAATTGCGGCGGGTGCCGCTGGCGGGGGCGCGATGTTCAGTGCCACCGGCATCGATGGGGTATTTCTGGGCGCGGGTTGCTTGATGCTGCTGGCGGCCTTGTTGATCGGCCTGCGAGTGCAGGTGCCCCGGCAGGCTGCGACGGGGAGTGTGACGCGCCACCAATCTTTGGTTTAGTCTGAAGCGCTCAGCTGATCGCAAACGCCTCTGGAGCCATAAGCATGACCGATTACGTACCCCCGAAAGTCTGGACCTGGGACACCGAAAACGGCGGCACCTTCGCCAGTATCAATCGGCCCATCGCCGGCGCCACCCACGACAAGGCATTGCCGGTCGGCAAGCACCCACTGCAACTGTATTCCCTGGCCACGCCCAACGGGCAGAAGGTCACCATCCTGCTGGAAGAGCTGCTGGCCCTGGGGCACAGCGGTGCGGAATATGACGCCTGGCTGATCAAGATCGGCGACGGCGACCAGTTCGGCAGCGGCTTTGTGGCAGTCAACCCCAACTCGAAAATTCCCGCCTTGATGGACCACAGCGGCGCCACGCCGATTCGTGTGTTCGAGTCGGGCGCGATCCTGCAATACCTGGCCGAGAAGTTCGGCGCGTTCTTCCCCACCGAACCGGCGGCTCGCGCGGAGTGCCTGTCGTGGTTGTTCTGGCAGATGGGCAGCGCGCCGTACCTGGGTGGCGGTTTCGGGCATTTCTATGCCTATGCGCCGAGCAAGATGGAATACCCGATCAACCGCTTCGCCATGGAGACCAAACGCCAGCTGGACGTGCTCGACAAGCGCCTGGCGGTGAGCGAATACATTGCCGGCGATGAATACACCATCGCCGACATCGCCATCTGGCCGTGGTACGGCGGTTTGGTCAAAGGTCGCTTGTATGGGGCGGCGGAGTTTCTTGCCGTGCACGAATACAAGCACGTACAGCGCTGGGCGGACGCGATTGAAGCACGGCCGGCGGTGCAGCGTGGGCGGAGGGTGAACCGGGTGTCGGGAGACGACCAGGTGCCCGAACGCCATGATGCAAGTGACCTGGACTGAGGGCCAACGCTGTAAAAAGGTGGGAGGAGGCAAGTACCCTTCCACATTTTTAACTCGTTTCAGACAGTCGATAGCACGACCCTCCGATGATCGTTCCCACGCTCTGCGTGGAAATGCCTCCTGGGACGCTCTGCGTCCCGCCAGCGCTGCAAGTCTTGGCTGCTGCGCACAGGTGACGCAGAGCGTCACGGGCTGCATTCCCACGCGGGAGCGTGGGAACGATCTTTGATAGCGGTGGATCAGTCACAGATGTATCAACTGACCCACCCTCATCGGGGGCAAGCCTCCTCCCACATTGTCTAACCGTGTTTCAGGCAGTTGATAGAGCGATCCACCGTGGTCTTGGCAATCTCAAGCAAATGCCACACCGCCAGAATCTTGGCCCGTTCCGGGCTTTCCAGTTGCTCCCCGCAATCCAGCGCAGTCGCCGAAGCACTGTCGAGCAAACTGGCGGTGTAGAGCAGGGCGTCTTCGAAGCTCAGGTCTTCGTTGATGGCGTGAAAGCCTTGGGTGGGCAGGTAATGATCGATGGCGCGGTTGAAGGCGGCGCGGTCTTTGGCGGGGTCGTGAGGAGGATCGGGTAGGGCTTTGTTCATTGTGTTGCTCCTTGTGTGAATAGAAGCCAACACCTGTCGCGACTAAACGATGGGTGGCGGCTGTACACAGGTTAGTCGACCGGCCACAAGGAAATCCGGCGCACACGAAGGTGCCCTGCGCACAGCCACCATAAAACTACATGGACTATGCGCCTTGTGACATTCCGGGCGACTAAACCCGATCACTGAATTGGCAGTGACGGAGCGCAGACTAGCCATCGATTCCAGCAGGCACAAGGCGGCGAGGATTGTCTAGGAAACGTCCTGCAATTAAAAGGGAGCAGGCTTGCTGGCCCTTTACAAACCATGACAAAAGGCCAGCAACCATGATCAAGCCAACAAACCGCTGCTGACCGCCACAATCAGGAACACCCCCAGCAACGCACGGTAGATCACGAACGGCCAGGTGGAGAACCGCTCCAGGAATTTCATCAGGCCCCAGATCGCAAAAAACGCCGAGACGCTGGCCACCACCAAGCCGAACAGCAGGTGCGGCCAGGCGTGGGCCGGCAGGTCGGTGTGCAGCAACACCCACAGTTCTTTCAAGCCGGCGAGGGCGATGGCGGGCAGGCCCAGCAGGAAGGAAAAGCGTGCGGCTTCTTCGCGCTTGAAGTTGAGGAACAGCGCGGCGGTCAAGGTAGAACCGGAACGCGATACGCCGGGAATCAAAGCGCCAATCTGTGCAACGCCCACGATCAACGCATCGCGCAGGCGCATCTGGCTGACCTCGCGGGTATGCCGGGCGCGCACCTCGGCCACCGCCAGCAACACCGCCATGACGACGCAGGAAATACCAATCACCATCAACCCGCGCAGAGGCGAATTGCAGGCATTCAAGGTCGACGACAAGGCCAGGCCGGCAATGCAGATAGGAATCGTCGCCAGCACGATCGCCACCGCCAGCTTGAACCAGCGGTCGTTATAGTCGCCTCGGCGCACCGCACCGATGCTGCCTGTGGTCACCTGGCGTACATCGCGCCAGAAATAACTGACCACCGCCGCCAGCGCCGCCAACTGCATCGCCGCCGAAAACGCCGAGCCGGGGTCTTGCCAGCCGAGCAGGGCGGGTACCACGCGCATGTGGGCGGTGGAGGACACCGGCAACAATTCGGTAATGCCCTGGATCACCCCGAGAATAAAGATCTGCAGGTAATCCAGGGACGCAAAGCCCACATCCAGGCCGGCGGAACAGACGTTCGTCAAAATACGTGTCCTTGAGAAAAGGGGATTTCGGCGAAGTCTATTCGAAATGTTTCAGCGCTTAGGCAGGAGGCTACGGCTATTTGCGATTGGTTCAGCAAGTAGAAAGGTTCGCCGCTGTATTGGACTGTTCCGGCGATTTGTGAACAATGGCGCCCTGCGTTTTTTCACTGAGAGCCCCATGCCTGAAACAACTGTCGAACTGATCCAGACCGGCCCTGAAGAGGCCGAACTGATCCGCAACCTTTACCAGTATTACGCCTATGAGTCCTCGGACTGGGAGCAGGAAGATGTCGAGGCCGACGGCCGCTTCTACATCCACGACGAACACCTGGCCCGCTATTGGCAAGACCCGCGCTGGAGCGCCAACCTGCTGCTGGTCGATGGTTTTATCGCCGGTTTCCTGTTGATTGAGGACAGTGAAGTGTCGGGCATCGACGCGCTGGAGCTGGCCGACCTGTTCATCCTCAAGCGCTATCGCCGCAAAGGCATTGGCCGGGCCATCGCCACTCAGGTGCTGTGCAGCGGCGAGGCCAATTGGCTGGTGCGCTTTTATGATCAGGACGAAGTGTCCCAGGCGTTCTGGCGCTCGGTGCTGGATAACCTGCCGCGCCCGGTGCAGACGATTGAGCTTGAGGATGAGCCGCAGTTGGTGAGTTACCTGATCACGCGTGCGGCGCTGCATTAAACGCCTGCTGCATCGCCTGCGGCGGTTGCCCGAACGCGCGTAGAAACGCCTGGCGCATGCGCTCGCGATCGCCAAAGCCGGTTTCACGGGCCACCACTTCCACCGGGTGACGGCTGGTTTCCATCATCGCCCGCGCGGCTTCCACGCGCAGGGCTTCGATGGCCTTGGCCGGGGTTTGCCCGGTTTCTTCACGGAACACCCGGCTGAACTGGCGCGGGCTCAACCGGGCGACATCGGCCAGGGCGTCCACCGACAGGTCGTGAGTCAGGTTCTCGCGGGCGTAGGCCAGGGCCAGTTGCACGCGGTCGGACTTGGGGTCCAGCTCCAGCAGCGCCGACAATTGCGACTGCTCGCTGCCGCGACGCTGGGCAATCACCAGCTTGCGCGCGATGCGCCGGGCGAGGTCGCTGCCCAGGTCGTTCTCCACCATGGCCAGGGCCAGGTCCACGCCGGCGCTCATGCCGGCGCCGGTCCACACCTGGCCGTCCACCACGAACAACTTGTCGTCTTCCAGGCGGATATCCGGGTAGCGCTTGCGGAATGCCGGCGCGTGAATCCAGTGGGTGGTGGTGCGCTTGCCTTCGAGCAAGCCGGCTTCGGCCAGCACAAAGATGCCCATGCACAACGACGCGACGCGCCGCGATTGCGCCGAGGCGGCCTTGACCAGTTCCAGCAGGTTGGCCTCCGGCAGCCGAAACTCCAGGTAGCCGCTGACGATCAGCGTGTCATAGCCCTGGGGCCGAATCGGCGAGGTATTCACCGAAAACCCCTGGGACGTCATCACCGCGCCGCCGCTTTCCGACACCAGGTGAAACTCATAGGCCGCCTCGCCCCGCAGCAGGTTCGCGCACTCGAACACCGAGCCCAGGCTGAGGCTCAGGGATTGGAAGTTCGGGTAAACCATCAGCGCAACGCTGTGCATCGTCATTCTCCAGGCAGGGGGGCAGGGGATTGTCGGCGCGTGCCGGGTAAACGGCAACCGCCTTCGGGTCATGTCCGTAATCCTTGCGCATCTGACATTGTGAGGGCGTGGCCAGCCCCCTAACATTTCCTCAACGAACTAGACGACTGGTCTAATCGGACGGGATGAACAATGAACAGCGCAACCCAAGGTACACGGCAGGCCATTCTCGATGCGGCACAGGCGATTGTCGGCCGCAAAGGCTTTTCTGCGGTGGGCTTGAACGAAATACTTCACGCCGCCGAGGTGCCCAAAGGTTCGTTTTATCACTACTTCACCTCCAAAGATGGGTTCGGCGTGGTGTTGCTCGACACCTACTTCGACAACTATGTGCACGGCATGCAGCAACTGTTCGATCAGCCGGCCTTAACGTACTGCGCCAAGTTGATGCGCTATTGGCACGCCTGGATCGACAATCAGACCGGCTGCACCGAGGCGGGCAAATGCCTTGCCGTCAAACTCGGTGCCGAGGTGTCAGACCTTTCAGAGCCGATGCGATTGGCGCTGCAGCGCGGCACGTCACGCACCATCGAATTACTGGCGATTGCCCTGCAACGCGGCGTCGAAGACGGCTCGCTCACGCTTGGGCAGGCCCCGCAAAACCTGGCCCGGCGCCTGTATGCGTTGTGGTTGGGAGCCAGCGTCATGAGCAAGATATCCCGTACGTCCGCGCCTTTCGATGAGGCGCTGCTGCTGACCCTCCAGCTGTTGGGTCACCCTCAACACACTGACATTCACTGATCGAGGCACTGGAACATGAAAGTATTAATGGTACTGACCTCTCACGACCAGTTGGGCGACACCGGCCGTAAGACCGGCTTCTGGCTCGAAGAGTTTGCCGCACCCTATTACGCGTTCAAGGACGCCGGTGCCGAGGTGGTGCTGGCATCCCCGGCCGGTGGTCAGCCGCCGCTGGACCCGAAAAGCGACGAGGCGGATGCGCAAACCGAGCAGACCCACCGCTTTGCCGCCGACCCGGCCGCACAACAGGCCCTGGCCAACACGGTGAAGCTGGACACGCTCAACGCCGACGACTTCGACACCGTGTTCTACCCTGGCGGTCACGGCCCGCTGTGGGACCTGGCGGAGTCGCCTGCGTCCATTGCCTTGATCGAGTCCTTCGAGCGTGCCGGCAAGCCCATTGGCTTTGTGTGCCATGCACCGGGTGCCTTGCGTCACGTCAAGGCGGTCAATGGCGAGCCACTGATCAAGGGCCGTCGCGTCACCGGCTTCTCCAACTCCGAGGAAGACGCCGTCGGCCTGACAGCGGTGGTGCCGTTCCTGATTGAAAATGAATTCAAGCAGCTGGGTGGCAAATATGAGAAGGGTGCCGACTGGCAATCTTTCGTTCTGGTCGATGGCTTATTGGTCACTGGGCAGAATCCTGGCAGTTCCAGTGATGTCGCCAAGGCCCTGTTGAAACTCACCGCTTAAGTTAACGCTGCACTCTATTGATTGGCGACTCCTGAGAGTCGCCAATGCTTTTGCTCGTCCCGAATTTGGAATACCCCTATGACTCACAGCATTTTGAATACCCCGGTCACACTGGGACATCACCGCTTGAAAAACCGCGTGGTGCTGCCACCGCTGACGCGCCAACGCAGCGCCCAACCCGGGGATATCGCCACCGACCTGATGGCCGAGTACTACCGCCAGCGTGCCGGCGCCGGGTTCATGATCAGCGAGGGCACGCAGATCGAACCGCGTGGCCAGGGGTATGCGTGGACACCGGGGGTCTACAGCCCGGCGCAGATCGACGGCTGGCGCAAGGTCACCAATGCGGTGCATGCCGAAGGCGGGGTGGTCTTCGCCCAACTGTGGCATGTGGGGCGGGTGTCCCATAATGCCTTGCAGCCCGGCGGCGCCGCACCGGTGGCGCCTTCTGCGCTGCCGGCGTTGCAGGCCAAGGCCTTTATCGAAACCGGGCCAGGCGCGGGGGAACTGGTGCAGCCACCGGTGCCGCGTGCCTTGGCCACGCTGGAAATCGAGGAACTGGTCGGGTACTACGCACAAGCGGCGCGCAATGCGTTGGACGCCGGCTTCGACGGGGTGGAAATTCACTCGGCCAACGGCTACCTGGTCAACCAGTTCATCTCGGCCCATTCCAACACCCGTGACGATGAATACGGCGGCTCGCTGGAAAACCGCCTGCGCTTTTTGCGCGAGATCGTCGAGGCAGTGAGCAAGGTCGTCGGCCCGGAACACCTCGGCGTGCGTTTTTCACCGCTGTTCAGCGGCACCGATGAGGACCGCGTCTACATCGGCCTGGTGGAAGAAGACCCGCACCACACCTACATCGAAGCGATCAAAGTGCTGGAGGCGTCGGGCATCGCCTATGTCTCCATCGCCGAGGCCGACTGGGATAACGCCCCCGTACTGCCCGACAGTTTCCGTGAAGCCGTACGCAGCACCTTCAGCGGGCGCATCATCTACGCCGGGCGCTACACCGCCGAGCGCGGTGCGAAGCTGGTGGAGGCCGGGTTGGCGGATTTGATTGCATTCGGGCGGCCATTCATCGCCAACCCGGACCTGCCGCAACGGCTGTTCAACGGTTGGCCGTTGAACCCGCTGCGGGAAGAGGGGATGTATGGTGGGGATGAGGTCGGCTATACCGACTACCCTGCGTACCCCGGATAAAACATACGCATCTTCAAGATGCAGTCTGCCCATGTGGGAGCGGGCTTGCTCGCGAACGCGGTGTATCAGTCAGCAATGTCGGCGACTGGCACACTGCATTCGCGAGCAAGCCCGCTCCCACAGTTGATTGGGGTGTTTTGAGGTCAACTGACCCGCAACACAATCTTGCCGATATGGTCCCCACCTTCCATCCGCGCATGGGCCTGGGCGGCGTCGGTGTAGTCGTACACCTTGTCGATGATCGGCAGGCAGCGACCCGCCGCCAGCACCGGCCAGATGTACTCGCGCAGTTGCTCGGCAATCGCGGCTTTTTCTTCCCCGGTACGCGCGCGCAGCAACGAGCCGGTAATCACCGCGCGTTTGCCGAGGATGCTCAGCAGATCAACGTCGTTGGCCTTGGCGCCACCGAGGAAGCCCAGCATCACCAGATGCCCGTCCATGGCCAGGGCCTTGAGGTTATTGTTGAGGTAAGAGCCGCCCATGATGTCGAGGATCACGTCCACGCCCTGGCCGTTGGTCTGCTGGGCGATGACCTCGGCGAAGTCCTGCTCGCGGTAGTTGATCGGTTCAGCCCCCAGTTTGGCGATGGCGGCGCATTTGTCGGCGCTGCCGGCGGTGGCGAAGGCCTGGATGCCGAACTCGCGGCACAGCATCAGCGCAGTGGTGCCGATGCCACTGGTGCCGCCATGGATCAGCACCCGCTGGCCGGTGTGCGCATCGCCGAGGCCGAACAGGTTGGCCCACACGGTGAAGAAGGTTTCCGGCACGGCGGCGGCCTGCACCCAGTCCATGCCCTCGGGGATCGGCAGGGCCTGGCCGGCGGGGACCGCGCAGTACTGCGCATAGCCGCCGCCGTTGGTCAGCGCACACACCTTGTCACCCAGGCTGAAGGCCGACACGCCGTCGCCCAATGCCGCTACTTCACCGGCCACTTCCAGGCCGGGATACGGGCTCATGCCGGGTTTCATCGGGTACTTGCCTGCGCGTTGCAGGGCGTCGGGGCGGTTGACCCCGGCGGCATGCACGCGAATCAGGATCTCACCGGGGCCGGCCACCGGCAGGTCGACCTGGCGCGGTTGCAGCACCTCTGGGCCGCCAGGGGTGGTGATTTCAATCAGGGTCATGTCGTTAGGAAGCGTCATTTGAGAGTACCTGCAGCGATGAGCGTATGGGTTGGGACCGCAGCGAGCGGCCGGCGGTTCAGCAGGATCATGCATCGCCAGCCGGCACGGGGGAGTTAAGGTCAGCACACGCTTGCAATCTTGCGTGCCTCTGCGTGGACACAATCGAAGTCGATAACGTGTCAACCAACAGGGAGCGCATATGAACGAATCAAAATACCAGGATCAGGGGCTGTTGTTTCTGCGGGCGAGCGGAGCGTTGTTCCTGCTGTGGGTGCATGGCTTGCCCAAGGTGCTCAACTATAGCGAACAGCTGAAGCTGATCGAAGACCCGTTTCATTTGGGCGCCCACATTACTTTGCTGCTGGCGATTTTCGCCGAGGTGCTGTGCCCCGTATTGATCGTCGCCGGGGTACTGGTGCGCCTGGCATGCCTGCCGATCCTGGCGGTGCTGTTGATCGCCATGGTGGTGGTGCACCCGGAGTGGACGTTGTTTGAAGGGCAGTTCGGCTGGCTGCTGCTGATCATCTTTACCAGCGTGCTGATCGCCGGGCCGGGTCGCTTCACCCTGGGGCAGCGTTTTGCCTGAATAAAAAAGGGCCGGGCATGCCCGGCCAAATAAGGAGAGGGGTGGTGCAGTCGTTTCAGCGGTTCAGGAACGCCAGCAGGTCTTCATTCAGCGCCTGGGCATGGGTCACGGCAAACCCGTGGGGCGCATCCTTGTACACCTTCAGCTCGGCGCCCTTGATCATCTCGGCGGCGATTTTACCGGTGGTTTCGAACGGCACGATCTGGTCGCCATCGCCGTGGATCACCAGGGTCGGTACGTCGATCTTGGCCATGTCCGGGCGGAAGTCGGTTTCGGAGAACGCCGTGACGCAATCCACGGTCGACTTGAGGGAGGCCAGCATCGCGATCTGCAGGGTCTGGCTCAGGGTGCCAGCGGAGACGACCTGGCCCTTGTTGAGGCCGAAGAAGGGGGTGTTGAAGTCCGAGATGAACTGCGCGCGATCCTTGAGCAGGCCCGCCTCGATACCGGCGAACACGTCGGCCGGCACACCCTGCGGGTAATCCGGTTTCTGCCCGAAGATCGGCGTTACCGCACCCAGCAGCACCAGGCCGGCAACGCGGGCGCTGCCGTGGCGTGCAATGTAGCGGGCCACGTCACCGCCACCCATGGAGAAGCCCACCAGCGTCACGTCCTTGAGGTCCAGGTGTTCGATCAACTGGGCGATATCGTCGGCGAAGGTGTCGTAGTTGTTGCCGGTCCAAGGCTGGTCCGAGCGGCCAAAGCCACGGCGGTCAAACGCAATGGTGCGAAAGCCACGGCTGCTCAGGTATTGCATCTGGTATTCCCACATATCGGCATCCAGTGGCCAGCCGTGGCTGAACAGTACCGGCTTGCCGCTGCCCCAGTCCTTGAAGTAGATCTGGGTACCGTCTTTGGCAACGAATGTGCTCATGCAAAAACTCCTTGATAAGGGGTGGGTAAAATGCGGGATCACTATTGCTTTTAATCAGTGTTGCAGATTGTACGGGTGTGCTTGCTTGGGCCTACCAACTGAACTTGAGTTCGACGCCCAGGTAGTTGCTGTCTGCGCCGCCGGCATCACGCAGGGTTTGACCCACAGCATAGTGCACCGCCTCGACCGCGCCCGTGAGGTTGGGGGTGAAGCCATAGTCGGTGCGCAGTTGCGCGTAGGCGCCGGTCCAACGCTCACCTTGGCCTGCGGTGCCGGCCACCGGCAGGTTGGGCTGGGTGTACACCGCGTCTTCGGTGGTCTGGCGCCACAGCAGGCCGATCGCGGTTTGCACGCTGAGCTTGGCGATGGGCTTGACGGTGATCGATGGCTTGACGTGGATCAGGTTGCTGTAGCCGGTATAGCCCGCCAGGGAGAAGTAGTAGCCATTGGGGAACAGTGGGTTGAACGTGCCGAGGGTGCCGTCACCGGTCTTGCGGTCACCGGAGGCGATATCCAGTTGCAGGCCGATGCGCGGCTTCCAGGCCAGGCTGTCGAAGGTGTAGCCGGTGCGGCCGCCGCCGGCCCAGGCGCGAATGTCCTTGTGGCCGACCGAGCCGCTTTGCAGCATGGCTTCGATGTCCCAGTCAAACCCCATGGCCGCGCCGCCCAGGCGCGCGTCGAACAGCTGGCGGGTCTCGTCGCCGTCGGCATCCAGGTAATGCGCGGCGCTGCGTTCATACACGCCGTAGTAGGCCGACAGCTCGTTCTTGCCAGCCACCAGGCGCTCGACGCGCACCATGTGAAAACGCGCGTCGCTGTTGGACTTGTCGTCGAAGTGCCTGCCGTCCTGGTACTGCACCGGCTGGCTGGCGATGCCGATAAAGCGCCAGTTCGTGGTCTCCCAGTCAGCCCACAGCGCATCGAACGACTGCCGCACATTCGGGCCGTCGCGCGAAGAAATGAAGCGCTGCAGGTCGAAGGCGAAGTCCTGGCGCCCGACCCGTGCCTTGAACGTGCCGCTGTCGAAAGTATTGACGTACTCGGCAAACGCCAGGCGCAGGTCGACGCGGTTCTGGTCGGCGCCGCCGATGGTGGTCTTGTCGTACGCCCGCACATCTTCCAGCTGGGTAAACACCCGCCAGTGTTCATTCAAATGCAGGTCGGCGTGTACCTGGAAACGCTGGATCAGGTAGCGATCACGCTTCACGTTCTTCACGCCGAAGCCACTGGCGTCGTTCATCTCGAAACGCTCACGCAAGGTCGCCCCGAGCGACAGGTAGGTGTACGGGTTGGCGCCTGACAACGGGATGTACTTGAGGTTGTCCAGCGCTTGCGTGCGCAGCGCCGGGTTCTGCAAGACGGACCAGTCCTCCTGCCAGCGATTGGCCTTGATCACCGGCCGTGTCGCTTGCTCGTCGGCGTGGACGCTGCCGGCGAGCAGCGGCCACAGCACGGCCAGGCTCCAGCCTGTGCGGCGAATCATTTTGCGGCGTTGAGTTGGTGAATTTCCGCCACATACCCGCCCGGGAACTCAACCAGCGCGCTGCGACGACCCTTGCTGTCGAATGCCGGTACCACCACCTTGGCGCCGGAGCCGGTGGCTTTGCCCAGCGTGGCGCTCAGGTCGGCCACCTGGTAGCCGGTGGTTTCGTGGCCGAACGGGTAGGGCAGGTGGCCGTTGGTGACCAGTACCGCCATGCGCCCGAACGGCGACTCGATGTCGACACGCCGGTAGGTGCCATTGGCCTGGCCCACATCGATGCCCGGCGCGTGCTTGTTGTCGCCCAGCACCTTGCCGTGGGAGAAGCCCACGAACGCTTTGATAAAGGCGTCGGCCCGCTCGGCGCTGAGGTACACGCGGTTTTCCGGCACGGTCTGGAAGGCTGCATAGTCCGGGGTCTTGGTGTGCCAGTAGAGCTGCATGTTCACGCCGCCCGGCCATTGCACCACGGCATCACGCCCGATGGGGTCGGGGAAGTCGCTGACGATCACGGCGGCGCCGTTTTCGCGGGCGGCTTTGAGCGCGACGTCCAGATCCTTGACCAGGTAGCCATTGCGTTCCTGACCAAACGGGTGCGGGATGGGCGTGGTGAAGCCGAACAGCGACACCGTGCCCGCCGGTGTCTGCAACAGTTGCGAGGTGGTGCTGCTCGGCACCGGCAGCACATTCACCACCACCTGGGCCGTGCTCTTGCCGCCAAAGGTGGCGAGGAAGCTTTGGGCGAAACGGTCTACATCCGCCGGGGCGACATACACATGGCTGGTGTCATATTGCGGCGCTACGGCCACGCTCGGGGTTGCCGCGAAGGCATTGCCCATCATTGCGCTCGCCAGCAGCGTCAATGCCACGGATACCTTGAATGCTTTACTACGCATGCCCACTCTCCAACGCTTCTACGGGAAAGCCGTGAGGTTAGGGGCAGGGCGCCGGTGGGAATTGTACGCACGTGCTTGGTTGAACGATTCAGAGCGTTTGCTCAAGGGCGTTGTGGTTTGACCGACGTCCCGAACGTATTGCCCATGCGCACACCCGTGGCCGCCGGGGTGGATAAACCCACGGCATTGGGCTGGCGCTTCTCGACGGAAAGATTCTGGGCTTCGCGGTTTTTCTTCGCTGCCTTGGCCGCATTCGTGTCGTTGCCCATTTGTTGGCCCAGGCAGCCATAGTTGGGCGCTTTGTAGCCATCCACCGTGACCTCGGTGCAACCGCCGGGCGCTTTTTCGGCGTGGGCGAGCAAGGGCAGGGCGCTGCACAGCAACAGGCTGGCGAGGGTCGGGAGCAGTTTCATCAGGGTCTCCTGGCAGGCCGGAAAGGAGTGGCCGTTAAGGCTTGAAAGTGTAGTGCAGCGGGTCTCCCGTCACCGTGATGTTTTTTTTGCTATCACCGTAACATCAGGTTCATAAATTGGCCTCAGGATGACGGTTTTCTAGGGCGCGTCGGCCGTGCAGCGAGGCAAAGCAGCAGGTGAACAGAGAGGCTGGAGGCGCGGCGTATGCGTCCTGGTCTTGCTGTTGCTGCTGGCCGGCGTTCGCACCGCGCGGGCTGAGTCACCGGTACTGTCGTTGAACCTGCCGGCGCAAGACCTGGAACATGCACTGCAAGCCTACAGCCGCGCCACCGGCATGGCGGTGCTGGTCGACCGCGACCTCACGCGGGGCCGGCGTTCCATCAGTGTGCGCGGACGTTTTACGGCGCAGGAGGCTCTGGCGATGTTGCTGACGGGGAGTGGCCTGATGGCGCGTTATGCACGCAGTGACGCGTTCACCTTGCAGTTGCCCGAGGTCAACCCACCGCCTGCAACCCGGGGCGCAGCGTCGCGACAGGCAGCACGGATCAACAACAGCTACGCCACGGCCTTGCAGCAGGCCATCGAGACCAGCCTGTGCCGCTCGCCGCTGACCCGCCCCGGCAGTTTCCGGGCGCTGGTGCAGGTGTGGGTCAACCCGCAAGGGCGGGTCGAACACAGCCGGCTGGTCAGTTCCACCGGTGATGAACAACGCGATGAAGCACTGGTGCGCAGCCTGGCAACGGCGCGGGTGGAACGCCCCGCGCCGAGCTCGCTGCGCCAACCGCTGACTTTACTTTTGATGCCTGACACAGCAGGAACACGCATGGACTGCACAGCCGTAAAGGGAGCCTCGGAGGGATGAAAAATACCGGGCGGAGCACGATGGTCAGCTTGTTCCTGGCCTCCTACGAAGACTTCAAGGTGCGTTTGCGCAAGCGCCTGGGCTCGGAGGACCTGGCCAACGACGTCCTGCACGAAACCTACCTGCGCGTCGATCGCATGGACGTGCCGCCGAACCTGGCGCAGCCCAACGCCTACCTGTACCGCATGGCCCTGAACATCGCCGCCGATCGCCGCCAGGCCGACGCCCGTTTGCTCACTGGCAGCGAGGTCGAAGAGTTGCTGCAAAGTGCCGACGAGGCCCAGGACCCGTCGCGGGTGGTGGGCGGCCAGAAAGACATCCAATCCCTGGTCAAGGCCCTCTACGAACTGCCGGCACGCCGGCGCAAGATCCTCATCGCCGCGCGCCTGGAAGAGGCGCCGCACCTGGAAATCTCCCAGCGTTTCGGCATTTCCACGCGCATGGTCGAGAAGGAAATCAAGGCTGCCCTGGGCCACTGCGCCAAGCGCCTTGAAAGAAAAGTGATTCAGCGGTTCGGTCCCGGGGCCGGAAAACCGTCTTAGTGTTGAGTCCCTGATAAATCCGTGAGTATGTGTGCGCTTGAATATCTTTAGCCTCTCCACCGCCCGGCAATCCACCGCCAGCCCCCTGCACGATGAAGCCCGCGACTGGCTGGTGTTGCTGACCTCGGGCCGCGCCACCGTGGCCGATGCCAAAGCGCTCAAAGCCTGGTGCGCCCAGAGCCCGGAGCATGCCCAGGCATTCGAACAGGCCAAGGCGCTGTGGCAACACATGGGCGCGGCGGTCGAGCAGGCGCAGCGCCCGCATCACTTTGGCCGGCGTGCGTTTCTTGGCGCAGCGCTTGCCGCCTCGGCGGCCGTGGTGATGGTGCGCGTCGGCGTGCCCGGTGGCTTCGCGGGGCTGACGGCGGACTATCGCACGGAGGTCGGCGAGCAGCGCCAGGTGCTGTTGAGCGACGGCGTGAGCCTAGAGCTCAATACGCAGACGCGCATCAGCCGCGTGGGGCAGGGGATTGAATTGCTCGAAGGTGAAGTGGAGGTGGTCGCCCACCTCGCGCGGCCGCTCAAGGTCCAGGCCGGTGAGGGCTGGGTGAGTGCGGCGCAAGCGCGGTTCAATGTGCGTCATACCGATCAGACGGTCTGCGTCACCTGTATCGACGGCTCGCTGTCGGTGGACGTTGCCGGCAACAGCATCAGCCTGGGCAGTGGCCGCCAACTGAGTTATGGCGCGGCCGGGGTGACTGAAGTAACCACCGTGGATACGCAGGCGGTGGTGGCCTGGCGTGAACAAGTGCTGGTCTTCAACAACGCGACGCTGGCGACGGTGGTGGATGAGATCAACCGCTACCGGCCGGGGATGCTGGTGCTGCTCAACAAGGAGCTGGGCCAGCGCCGGGTACAGGCGCGGTTCAGTCTGCAGCAGCTGGCGGGGGTGGCGTTGTTGATTCGGGATGCGTATGGGGCCAAGTGTACGGAGTTGCCCGGTGGCGTGGTGCTGCTGAGCTGACCCCGAGACTGACCGGAGCGGTTTTCTGTGGGCGCTGGCTTGCCTGCGATGGCGGTGTGTCAGGCGAGTATTTTGTTAGATCAGACCGGGTACATATCCGTTACTGCGGTAACGGCGGCTATTGGTTCCGCTCTTACAGCGGGTCACTTTTGGAAGAGCGCCAAAAGTAACCAAAAACGCTTCGCCCCACCACTCGGCACCTCGCCCAGGCTCGGTGTGCCCGTAATCCGACATTGATTTGGGGGGCCGCCGCCACGCGCCATCCATGGCGCGGGGCGGCTAAACCGGCATCCCTGCCGGTTTACCCCCCCAAATCAATATCGGATTACGGCCAGCGTGGTTTGACGGGGCGCCTGAGATCAAGATCAAGATCAAAAGCAAGATCAAGATCAAGAGCGGCTCGCTTCGCATCGTGGTTAGCGTTGGCTGCTACAAAGTGGTGTAGATACTTATCGCCATCGCAGGTAAGCCAGCTTCTACAGGGGGGTGTGTTACTTCAATGGTCCCACCACCTGGCGATATTGCTCCACCCCCTGCGGGGTCTGCCGTACCAGGCTGATCTCCAGCCCCAGTGGGTCCTCGCGCCGGTTTCCGCTCAACTGCCGCCAGCCCTTGTCTGCGTCCCATACCCGCAGCCGCACCTCACTGACGCCGGTCAACACTGCTACCCCGTCCTTCGCCGCGGGTAACGGAAAGCGGTTCCTCGCGGGTGCCGCGGCGCGATACAGGCTGTCGCCCTTGAGCCACCAGCGCACCCGTTGCAGGCCATCCCCGGCGACCGGTGCGCTGCGAATCACATCCAGCCGAAACCCGTTGTTATCCGAACTGCGGACCGTTACGGCGGCGAGCCCTGCGACGTCGTCTTTCGGCACGCTCAGTTCGACGCTGGCGCGCAGGCTGATGTCGCGTTGCATCTGGTTCAGGGCGCGCAACAGCATTTCGCTCTGTTCGGTACTCGCCTGCAGGTGCTGATCTGCCCGAGTCACGCTGTCGAGACCGCGCCAGGCGATCAGGCAGACCACGGCCATCAGCATGATCGCCACCATCACTTCGATCAGGGTGAAGCCTTGCTGGGATGGGTTCATGGCTGGCTCACCACGCGCATCAGGCCTGCTGCGTCGCGTTGCAGGCTGAGGCGGTGTTGCCCGTCCGACAGCTCCACGCGCACGGGTGGGTTGATCCATTCGGCGTCGAGCACCAGCGTCTGCCGGGGTTCGATGCTGATTTGCATTGGCGTGCTCTCCCATAAGCGCGGGCGCAGTTGGGCGTCGCCCTGGAACGCTTCGATACCCGCCCCGTCGTCGCGGCGACGGTTGAAACGAAAACCCTTGGCGTCGGCGCGCCAGGTAATCGGGCGGCCGTCGGCGCGGGCTTCGGCCTGGGCCACTTGGAGCAATTGGCTGAGGCGTTCGGCATCCTTGCGCAGCAGGTGCAGCGGGTCGGGCTTGATGGTCAGGCTGATGGCGGCGCTGGCGATGCCGATGATCACCAGCACCACCATCAGCTCGATCAGGGTGAAGCCTTGCTGTTTCATCGAGGGTTACCCGTTGAACTGGTGAGGTTGTGAAATAAAAACGTGCGAATTGAGCGGTAGGCTGATGCAACGGACAAACAGGAGGTCCTGCTCATGGCATTCATCCATCGTTTTTCACTCGCCCACGGCGTGCAACTGGTGGCGTTATTGGTGGCCTTGGCCGGCGTGGGGGTGTGGACGCCCCTGCTGCTCACCTCCGCCGAGTCCCACACCCCCCAAGCCGTCCCACAGGCCGTGGCGGCGCGCAGCGATAACCCGGCGCTGCAATGGTTTGCCAATACGCCGACGGCGTTGCAGGTCAAGGTGACCGGTGTGCTGGCCGGCGCGCGCGGCGCGGTGGCGATCCTCAGCCTCAACGACGGCCCGCCGCGCAGCTTTCTATTGGGTGAACGCCTTAGCCCTGGCGTGCGCCTGACCGCTATCGAAGGCGACGGCGTGGAGATTGAACGCGGCGGCGAAAAGCACCGCGTCAACCTCGACAAGCTGCCGCAGGCCCCTGCATTGCCGCGTCTCACTCGGCCATGACCTGAGTGGCCAGGCGCGCCAGGGGCGGCGCCTCGCGGCTGGCGTCCAGCACCTGCACCGACACCTGAAACAGCGGGCCGTCGGCGCTGACGGTTTGCTCGCAACGCAGCTTCAAGCGCCCTTGATCACACGTGAAGGTCTTTTTGCCGCTGCGCAAGTGGCCCTCCAGACGCATTTGCGCCAGCTGACTCTGGGCCGCCAGCAACGCCATCGCTTTGTCGCGCAGCAGGCCGTTGCTCTGGGTCATCAACCCGGCCACGCGCACGGCGGCGGCCATGGCCACGGCAATGATCGCCAGCGCCACCAGCACTTCGATCAGGGTAAAACCTTGCTCGTTACGACGGCCGTACATGGTCTGCTCAACGCCGGGAAACAAGCCCGCAGACTAGCGCCGGCAGTTGACCGATTGGCGACCGAACCTCCCGAGGATTTTCAATACGACTGACATGTGTTCTTGCAACACTGCGCCACGAAATGCACTCAACCCAAGGATTGTCGAGATGGATATCGCGCGCCTAACGTCCCCATTGCCAGGCCCTCGCGGCCAGCGTGGTTTCACCCTGATCGAGATCATGGTGGTGGTGGTTATCCTCGGGATCCTGGCGGCGATGGTGGTGCCCAAGGTTCTCGACCGGCCGGACCAGGCGCGGGCCACGGCGGCCAAACAGGACATCGGCGGCTTGATGCAGGCGCTGAAACTCTACCGCCTCGACCACGGTACTTACCCGAACATGAACCAGGGTTTGAAAGTACTGGTGGAGCGCCCGGCGGATGCCAAGAACAGCAACTGGCGCGCCTACCTCGACCGCCTGCCCAACGACCCCTGGGGCCACCCTTACCACTACCTCAACCCAGGCGCCAACGGTGAGGTCGATGTGTTTTCACTGGGCGCCGACGGCCAACCGGATGGCGATGGCGTGAATGCCGATATTGGCTCCTGGCAGTTGTAAGGCGCGCCATGAAACGGTATTCGCCCCCAGCGGCGAAGCAGCGCGGCATGGCGATTATCAGCGCGTTGCTGATCGCTGCGGTGGTGGCGGTGATTGCCGGCGCCATGCTGAGCCGCCAGACCGTGTTCACCCGCAGCCTGGAGGCCGAACAACTGCGCGTGCAAGGCCAGTGGCTGTTGCAGGGTAGCCTGGAGCGCAGCCGGCAGATGCTCTGGGAAGCGCGCCAGAAGGACGTGTTGACGCGCCTCGACCAGCCCTGGGCCCGCGCCCAGGGCGGTGCGTTCGACGGTCGGATCGAGGACGAACAGGGCAAGTTCAACCTGCGCAACCTGGTCAACCGTCAGCAGGTGGACGTCGAGCAGTTGCAGAGTTTCGAGCGCCTGTGCCGGATGATCGGGGTCGACCCGGCGGTGAGCCGGCGCATCAGCCAGCGCGTTATCGCCTCCTATGACCAGCTCGATACGCCCGCCAAATACCCGATGCTGCGCAGCCTCGATGAACTGAGCGGTATCGAAGGCCTCGACCCGCTGCTGTTGCAGCGCATGCAGGCATATATCAGCGTGCTGCCCGGCAGTACCTGGGTCAATGGCAACACCGCCCGCGCCGAAGTGCTCAGCGCCGTGGTGCCGGCGTTGAGCCTGGCCCAGGCCCAGGCCCTGGTGGCCGAGCGTGACGGCGGGCACTGGTTTATCAACCGTGGCGACTTCGTCAACCGCCTGCGTTTGCCTCAGGTGGCGGTGGAGTCGGTGCAGGTGGGCATCACCAGCGAGTGGTTTCGCCTGCAAGGCCAGGCGCGGCAGGACCAGCGCCGGGTGACCCTCGACGCGCTCCTGCATCGCCCGGAAAACCGTCGGCCGCAGGTGATCTGGTCGCGGGTGGGCGTATGAAACGCTTGCGCATTGCCTTGCCGCCGCTGGCTGAGTTGAGCGTGGACAGCCGGGTGACATATGCCTGGCTGGAGCGTGGCGCGGTGGTGTCCCACGGTCAGGAAAGCCTGGCCGGGCTGGGTAAGACCCGTCAGGCCGTGGACTGCTTTCTGCACCCCCGCGACAGCCTGCTGACCAGCCTGGAACTGCCGCCATTGCCCGCTGCGAAAACCGTTGCGGCGGTGGCCTGTGCCGCGCAGGCGCTGATCCTCGGCCCGGTGGAACAGATGCACGTGGCCCATGGCCCGCGCGAAAGCGATGGGCGCGTGCAAGTGGGCTGGGTGGCCAAGGCCGGGCTGGAACGGCTCGGCCAGGTCCTGGCGCAGACGAAATTCAAGCTGCGTGGCCTGTACCCGGCGCCCTATGCCTTGCCGGTCGGGGCTGCGGCGTTGGACGACGGCTATTGGTTGACGCGCGACAGCCTGCAACAAGGAAGCGTGCATCCGTTGGGGGTGCAGGCGCTGGAGGTGCCGCTGGTGGACGCGTCGCAGCGCTGGGCCGGCGCCGTACCCGCCTGGGGCTTGCACGCTCGCCTCAGTCAACCGTCCAGCGGTGGCTGGGGCAGGGCGCTGGCGTGCGCCGCGCTGGCCACGGTTATCTGGACCCTGGGTCTGAACCTCTACGCCGCCCGGCAGGTGAACGAAGGCCAGCGGCTCAAGACGTTGATGAGCCAGCAGGTGCGCCAGGCGTTTCCCGAATTGCCGGTGGTGCTCAACCCGTTGCAACAGGCCCGCCAACAGTTGGCCGCGCGCCAGAGCGGTGCGGCCGCCGACCCTGGCCAGCGCTTTCCCAGCCTGCTGCAACTGGCGGGCAGCCACTTGCCCTTTATGGTGGGCAATGTCGACCGCCTGACCTTCGAGCAAGGGCGCTTGCACCTGCAATTGCTGGCCGACAGCCGCAGCCCGGCCGCCGAGGGTGATTGGCAAGCCGCATTGGCCCAGGCCGGTTTTGCCGCCACGCGGGACGATCACGGTTGGAGCATTGCCCCGGCGCCGGTCGCGCAAGACCCAGGGGCCAGCGATGAATAAATGGCGCCGCCTGCGCGGCCAGGCCCATGTGTTCTGGAACGGCCTGGCCCTGCGTGAAAAACGCATGCTGGCCGGCGCCGGGCTGGTGCTGGCGAGCCTGTTGACCTGGCTGGTGCTGGTCCAGCCTGCGCTGAAAAAGATCGACTACTGGCAGGCCGAAACCCCCAAATTGCGCGCCCAGGCCGCCGCCTTGCAGGTGCTGTTGCAGGACGTCGCGGCGCCTCGGGTGGCGGACGACAACGCATTGCGCCAGGCCCTGGACAGCGCCGGCCTGCAAGGGCACTACCAGTTGCAGGCGCTGGAGTCCGGCGCCTGGCGCCTGAGCTTCGATAACGCCCCGGCCGACGCGGTGGTGGGGTGGTTGCTGGGCAATCCCCGTTCGTTTTCTCTGGAGGTGTCCGAGGCGCGTTTGCAACGTGCCCCGGATGCCGTCGACACCTCGGCCGGTACTGTGTCCGGGACCGTTCGCATGGATCAGGCGCTTGGCGCTAAGGAAGCTTCATGAAGTGGTCAGTCCCGCCTTTTCGCATCGTCGCGCCGCTGCTGTTGCTGGCCCTCGGTGCGTGCAGCAACCAGGAGTCCGCCAAGCCGTTGTTGGTGGACAGTGAACTCGGCCAGCCGTTGGCGGACACCCGCCGCAGCGGCGAAACCGTGCTGGACCGCCAGCGCGAACCCTTGCCCAAGCCTGCCGTACAACATCGGGTGACCCACGGCGCCAGCGGCCAGGCCCCGACGACGGTCAAGGCGCGCAACCCGCTGGGCGATCAGCCCGTGCAGCTGAATTTTGTCGACGCCGATATTCAGGCGGTGGTGCGCGCGCTGTCCCGTGCCACCGGCCAGCAGTTCCTGGTGGACCCGCGTGTCAAAGGCAACCTGACCCTGGTCAGCGAAGGCCAGGTGCCGGCGCACCAGGCCTACGACATGCTGCTGGCGGCGTTGCGCATGCAGGGCTTCAGCGTGGTGGACGTGGGCGGTGTGGCCCAGGTGGTGCCGGAGGCCGATGCGAAGTTGCTCGGCGGGCCGATGTACAGTGCCGGCAGCAGCGGCATGCAGACCCGCACCTTTCGCCTGCAATACGAAAACGCGGTGAACCTGATCCCGGTGCTGCGCCCCATCGTGTCGCCGAACAACCCGATCAACGCCTACCCCGGCAACAACAGCATCGTGATCACCGACTACGCGGAGAACCTGGCGCGCGTTGCACAGATCATCAGCGGCATCGACACCCCCAGCGCCATCGACACCGACGTGGTGCAGATCCAGAACGGCATTGCGGTGGACATTGCCGCGATGGTGTCCCAGCTCCTGGAAAACCAGGGCGCCGACCCGACTCAGAAGATCAACGTGATCGGCGACCCGCGCTCGAACTCGATCATCATCCGTTCCGGCAGCCCCGAACGCACCGAGCTGGCGCGCAACCTGATCTACAAACTCGACAATGCCCAGAGCAACCCGAGCAATATGCACGTGGTGTATTTGCGCAATGCCCAGGCGGGCAAGTTGGCCCAGTCGCTGCGCGGGTTGTTGACCGGAGAGAGCGAGTCCGGCGTGAGCGACGAGGCGCGCAGCAAGCTCAGTGCCATGGGCGGCGGCCAGAACACCCCCCAAGGCAGCAATGCGCAGAACAGCAGCGGCACACCCACCGGCAGCGGCGTGCAGGCCGGCTATGGGCAAAGCAACACCGCGACCACGGGCACCAATAGCCCGTCCAAGGACCAGGACACGGCGTTCAGCGCCGGCGGTGTGACTATCCAGGCCGATGCCACCACCAACACCTTGCTGATCTCTGCGCCGGACCCGCTGTACCGCAACCTGCGCGAAGTGATCGATATGCTCGACCAACGCCGCGCCCAGGTGGTGATCGAAAGCCTGATCGTCGAAGTGAACGAAGACGACGCCACCGAGTTCGGTGTGCAATGGCAGGCCGGCAACCTCGGGGGCAAGGGCGGTTTTGGCGGGGTCAACCTGGGCGGCAGTGGCGTCGTCACCACCGGCAAGACCAGTCTCGACGTGTTGCCCAAGGGCCTGAATATCGGGGTGGTCGACGGCACCGTGGATATTCCGGGAATCGGCAAGGTGCTCGACCTCAAGGTGCTGGCCCGCGCGCTCAAGAGCCGGGGCGGCACCAACGTGCTGTCTACGCCGAACCTGCTGACCCTGGACAACGAAGCGGCGAGTATTTTTGTGGGGCAGACCATTCCGTTTGTCACCGGCAGTTATGTCACCGGTGGCGGCGGCACCAGCAACAACCCGTTCCAGACCGTGCAGCGTGAGGAGGTGGGGCTCAAGCTGAACGTACGGCCGCAGATTTCCGAGGGCGGTACGGTGAAGCTGGATATCTACCAGGAGGTCAGCAGCGTGGATGCGCGCACCTCGGTGACCGCGGGCACGGTGACCAACAAGCGTGCGATCGATACCAGCATTTTGCTGGATGACGGGCAGATCATGGTGCTTGGCGGCTTGCTGCAGGATGGCTACAGCCAGAGCAATGACGCAGTGCCTTGGCTCTCGGACATCCCAGGCCTGGGTGCGTTGTTTCGCAATGAAAAACGCAGTGTGAACAAGACCAACCTGATGGTGTTCCTGCGGCCGTACATCATTCGTGACAGTGGTGCCGGACGCAGTATTACCTTGAACCGCTATGAGTTCATGCGCCGGGCCCAAAGCGGCTTGCAGCCGGAGCACAGCTGGGCGATGCCGGATGTGCAGGCGCCGCAGTTGCCGTCGGTGGACAAGGCGATTCCGGGCGCTCGGCAGCAGGGGCCGAGGGCCGTGATTCGCGCGGTGCCGGCCCCATGAGCCTGCTGCCCTACGCGTGGGCCAAATCCCAGCGCATCCTTCTGCGCCCCGGCGAGGCGGGCCGGCTGCTCACCGTCTGCCCCTCGACGCCCGGCTGGTCCATCAGCGAAGTCCAGCGCCAGTTCGGCGAATCGCGGATAGAACAGGTGCGCGACGACGAACTCGACGGCCTGCTCGCCAGCGCCTATGCCGACACCGGCAGCGCCGCTGCCGTGGTGGGCGCCGCCGAAAACGAGGTGGACCTCGACCGCCTGATGCAGGACATGCCCGAGATCACCGACCTGCTCGACACCCAGGACGGCGCGCCGGTGATTCGCATGATCAACGCCTTGCTCACCCAGGCCGCGCGGGACGAGGCCAGTGACATCCACATCGAGCCCTATGAAACCCATTCCGTGGTGCGCTACCGCGTCGACGGCACCCTGCGTGACGTGGTGTCGCCGCGCAAGGCGCTGCATGGCGCGCTGGTGTCGCGGATCAAGATCATGGCCCAGCTGGATATCGCCGAAAAACGCCTGCCCCAGGACGGGCGCATTGCGCTGCGCGTGGCCGGGCGGCCGATTGATATTCGCGTGTCGACGGTGCCCACCGGGCATGGCGAGCGGGTGGTGATGCGCTTGCTGGACAAACAGGCCGGGCGCCTGCAACTGGAGACCCTGGGCATGGAACCACAGTTGCTGGCGCGCCTCGACACGCTGATTCGCCAGCCCCACGGCATCGTGCTGGTCACCGGGCCCACCGGCAGCGGCAAGACCACCAGCCTCTACGCCGCCCTGGCGCGGCTGGATGCAAGTACCAGCAATATCCTCACCGTGGAAGACCCGGTGGAGTACGACCTGCCGGGCATCAGCCAGATTCAGGTCAACGCCAAGATCGACATGACCTTCGGCCTGGCGCTGCGGGCGATCCTGCGCCAGGACCCGGACATCATCATGATCGGCGAAATCCGTGACCTGGAGACCGCGCAGATCGCTGTGCAGGCCTCGCTCACCGGCCACCTGGTGCTCGCCACCCTGCACACCAACGACGCGGTGTCGGCGGTCAACCGCTTGGTCGACATGGGGGTCGAACCGTTCCTGTTGGCCTCGTCGTTGTTGGGCGTATTGGCGCAACGGTTGGTGCGCCGCCTGTGCCCGCACTGCAAGCAGGAAGACCCGGCCGCGCCCGGCACCTGGCGCCCGGTGGGCTGCGCGCAGTGCAACCAGATCGGCTACAGCGGGCGTACCGGTATTCATGAATTGTTCTGCGTCGATGACGATGTGCGCAGCCTGATCCACCAGGGCGCCGGCGAGCAGGAGCTGCGCCTGGCCGCGCGCCGCGCGGGGATGTTGAGCATGCGTGAAGACGGCGAGCGCTGGGTGCGCAGCGGCGCCACGGCGCCCGAAGAAATCCTGCGCGTGACACGGGACGCCTGATGAATCGCTATCGCTATGAAGCCGCCGATGCCAGCGGCAAGGTCGAGGCCGGGCACCTGGAGGCCGACAGCCAGAGCGCGGCGTTTGCCGTGCTGCGCAGCCGTGGCCTGACGGCGTTGCAGGTCCAGGTTGAAGGGACGCAGCAGCGGGCGGCCGACAGCAGGCTGTTCAGCGCCAAGCTGTCGGACAATGACCTGGCCTGGGCCACGCGCCAGCTGGCGAGCCTGCTCGGTGCGAGCCTGCCGTTGGAAGCGGCGCTGAGTGCCACGGTGGAGCAGGCCGAGAAAAAGCACATCGCCCAGACCCTCGCCGCCGTGCGCGCCGATGTACGTGGCGGCATGCGCCTGGCCGAGGCGTTGGCCGCGCGGCCACGGGATTTTCCGTCGATCTACCGCGCGTTGATCGCGGCGGGGGAGGAGTCCGGTGACCTGGCCCAGGTGATGGAGCGCCTGGCCGACTACATCGAGGAGCGCAACAACCTGCGTGGCAAGATCCTCACCGCGTTTATCTACCCTGGCGTGGTGGGGCTGGTGTCCATCGGCATTGTGATTTTCCTCTTGAGCTACGTGGTGCCCCAGGTAGTCAGCGCGTTTTCCCAGGCGCGCCAGGACCTGCCGGGGCTGACCCTGGCGATGCTCAACGCCAGCGACTTTATCCGCGCCTGGGGCTGGCTGTGTTTTGCCGGCATCGTCGGCAGTTTCTGGAGCTGGCGCCTGTACCTGCGTAACCCGGCCGCGCGGTTGGCCTGGCACAGCCGCGTGCTGCGCCTGCCGTTGATCGGGCGCTTTGTGCTGGGCCTGAACACCGCGCGGTTTGCCTCCACCCTGGCGATTCTCGGCAGCGCGGGTGTGCCGCTGTTGCGCGCCTTGGAGGCGGCGCGGCAAACCTTGTCCAATGAGCGCCTGAGCCAGTGCGTGCAGGAGGCCACCGCCAAGGTGCGCGAAGGGGTCAACCTGGCGCCGGCGCTGGCGATGGAAAAGGTGTTCCCGCCGGTGCTGATCCACCTGATCGCCAGCGGCGAAAAGACCGGCTCGTTGCCGCCGATGCTCGAACGCGCGGCGCAGACCCTGTCGCGGGATATCGAACGCCGGGCGATGGGCATGACGGCGCTGCTGGAGCCGCTGATGATCGTGGTGATGGGCGCGGTGGTGCTGGTGATCGTGATGGCGGTGCTGTTGCCGATCATCGAGATCAACCAACTGGTCACTTAGTGTGGGCACTGTGTTGGTTCAGTGATGTCTCTGCGATCCCGATTCCGCCATCCCCAACCTCGGGTTCCTCATTTCGTCATACACCACCCGCGGATGCGGCCTGCACCACATCCCTGCTGAAACCACGCTGTCACCTGGGCCGAAACCGCTCAAAACGATGACCGAAACACCCGAGAATCTTTTTAAAAATCAAGCGTTTCCTCCCGAGGTTTTTTCCTTTAGCTGTCATCGGATGCTGCGAAATTACTTACCCATGGCCTCACCCCGGTCACCCCCGGAACTCGGCTTGGGACCGAAGCCATGGCGTCATGCAAGAGCCCTCTACCCAAACGTACAAACACGACGAAAGGAGATTCTTCATGTTTAAGCGCAACGTTCTCGCGGTATCCATGACCCTCGCTGCACTGTGCTCGGCCCAGGCTGCAATGGCTGACATCAATGGCGGTGGTGCGACCCTGCCACAACCGCTGTATCAAACCTCCGGCGTCCTCACCACAGGCTTCGCCGCCTACATCGGCGTGGGCAGCGGCAACGGCAAGTCTGCCTTCCTGAACAACGACTACACCAAGTTCGTCGCTGGTGTGACGAACAAGAACGTGCACTGGGCAGGTAGCGATTCCAAGCTGTCGGCTGCCGAGCTGCTGGCTTACAAAACCAACAAGCAACCGACCTGGGGCAAGTTGATCCAGGTACCTTCGGTGGCCACATCGGTTGCCATCCCGTTCAACAAGGCGGGTACCAACGCGGTTGATCTGAGCGTGAACCAACTGTGCGGTGTGTTCTCCGGCCGCTTGACCACGTGGGACCAGATTACCGATTCCGGCCGCACCGGCCCGATCACGCTGGTGTATCGCAGCGAGTCCAGCGGTACCACTGAGCTGTTCACCCGCTTCCTGAGCGCCAAATGCACCGAGGCTCAACCGTTCGCCGTGACCACCACCTTCGCTTCGAGCTATGGCGGTGGCTTGCCATCGACCGCAGTGGCCGCCAACGGCAGCCAGGGTGTGATGACCGCGCTGAACGCAGTCGATGGCCGTATCACCTACATGAGCCCGGATTACGCGGCGACCACTTTGGCCGGTCTGGATGACGCCACCAAAGTGGCCAAGGTTGGCGGTGTTTCGCCTGCGCCTGCCAACGTTTCGACCGCCATTGGCCAGATCCCTGCGCCAACCGAAGCCCGTGCCGATGGTTCGTTCATCGACGCTACCGACCAGGACAACTGGGTGCCAGTATTCGCTGCCACCGCCAGCGGCCCGGCCACTTTCGCATACCCTTCCAGCGGCTACCCGATCCTGGGCTTCACTAACCTGATCTTCAGCCAGTGCTACGCCGACGCCACCCAGACCACTCAGGTACGGGCGTTCTTCAACCGCCACTACGGCAACCTGATCAACAACGACACTGCCATCAACAACAACCGCTTCGTACCGCTGCCATCGAACTGGAAAAAAGCCGTGCGTGACACCTTCGCCACCGCTTCCAGCGCTCAAGGCATCGGCAACACCAGCGTCTGCAACGCCATCGGTCGTCCGCTGTAACCCAGGCTTTCAACGACCCGCGACACCGATCAGCAACGGCCTGTGCCGTTGCTGATTTTTTTGCGTTAGCAGGCCTTTATGAACTTTGCATGACAGAAGTTCAGTCCTGCCCCTCGCCAACCGCCTAACCCTCATACGTGAGCCTGTCTTGCTCCTGATGATTACAAAGAAGGAAGATTCCCGATGGTCCGCTGCAAACCGACGCTCAAGCTGAATGCCCAGGGCTCGCATGCCCAGACTGTGTTGCGCCTCAAGCCTCTGGCCCAGGTTATTGCCTTGTTGGTGGTGGCGGGCAATGCCCATGCGGCTACGGCGTTCAGCCCGGCGTGGTTCGCGGCCAAGGGGGCGGGCCAGGCGACGACTGCGGCGCGGATCAATGCGGGGCAGCTGCCGACGGTGCCGACGCTGAACCAACAGGCACGGGTCAACCAGCAGTTGGCACGCTCCATCAGCACGTTGAACACCACGGTCGCGGCGATTGCGGCGCAGCAAGCGGCGCAGGCCGCCGGGCGGCAGGCGGCGTTCGGTCAGGTCTCGACGATTCCCGATGGCCTCGGCAAAGGTGGCCTGCAGGTGGATAACAGCCTGACCCAGGGCTGGACCAACGCCAAGGCGCCGACCCAGACCCCAGCGGGCGGCAAGGTCACGGTGAACATCGAGCAGACCGCCGACAAGGCGATCCTCAATTGGGAGACGTTCAACGTCGGGCGCAACACCACCGTGAATTTCCAGCAGCAGTCCACCTGGGCGGTACTCAACCGCGTCAATGACCCTGAGGCACGCCCCAGCCAGATCCAGGGCCAGATCCAGGGCGCGGGCACGGTGATGATCCTGAACCGTAATGGCGTAGTCTTCAGCGGCACCAGCCAGGTCAATGTGCGCAACCTGGTGGCGGCGGCCGCGACGATCACCGATGAGCAGTTCAACCAGCGTGGCCTCTATGTCGACACCAATGGCACTCAACCGACGTTCACCGATGCGGCGGGCAAAGTCGAGGTACAGCGCGGTGCGTTGATCCAGACCCACAACGCCGCCACCTCCACCGACGCGGGTGGCTATGCCTTGCTGCTCGGCAGTGAGGTGGAAAACGCCGGCACGATCATCACCGCCAAGGGCCAGACCAGCCTGGCGGCCGGTGACAGTTTTTATATCCGCAAAGGCGTGGGCACGGCAGGCAACGAGCGCTCCACCACCCGTGGAAATGAGGTCGCCACCAGCCTCAAGGCGGGCAGCAGCGCAGGCAAGGTGATTAACAACGGCCTGATCATGGCCTCCACGGGGGACGTCACCCTGACCGGGCACCAGGTGCAGCAGAACGGTGTGGCCCTGGCCAGCACTTCGGTGGACACCCGCGGCACTGTGCACTTGCTCAACTCAGCCAGTGACACCCGCGGCAGCGTCACCCTGGGAGAGGGCAGCACCACCGCGATCCTGCTGGATGCCAGTGGCAGCACCGCCCTCAACAGCCAAAAAACCAACGGCCTGATCGCGCTCGACGGCAAGCCCGCCAACCTGATCGGCGGGCAGTTCAACCACCTCAGCGCCGTCGCCGACCGCACTGACCAGTCGCGGATCGAGATCGTCAGCGGCGCCACCGTGGACTTCCAGAAAGGTTCGATCACCCTCGCCACCGGCGGCCAGGTGGCGGTCAGTGCCGGCCAGCGCAGCCTGGTGCGCGATGGCGCGATGATCGATGTGTCGGGCGCCGTGGGTGTCAAGGTGTCGATGGAAGCCAACAACATCAAGATCAACGTACAGGGCAACGAGCAGCGGGATGCGCCGATCAACCGCGACCATGGGCAACTGATCAACAACGACGTGTGGGTGGACCTGCGCGACCTGGTGTTTGTCCCCGCCGGTACCAACGGCTACGCCACCGACCGCTGGTACACCGCCGGTGGTCTGCTGGAAGTCGGCGGCTACCTCGGCACCCAGGGCCATTCGGTGGGCGAATGGATGGCCCAGGGCGGTACCGTGACCTTTACCGGCAAGGATGTGGTGACCCAGCAGGGCGCGCAGATCAACCTGTCGGGCGGCACCGTGGATGTGCAGGGGGGTTATATCCGGCAAACCTGGCTCAAGGGCCCGGATCGGCGTTTGTACGAGTTGTCGAAGGCACCGGGCGACATTCTGTATTCGGGCATCTACAAGGGCTATGAAGACACCAGCATTCGCTGGGGCCAGACCGAGTACTACTACAACCCGATGATTGCTCCGCAGGGCCGTAATGAGGCCGGTTATACCGTGGGGCGTGACGCCGGCAAGCTGGTGGTCAGCACCTCCAGCGCCGTGCTGGAAGGCCAGATGATCAGCGCCGTGTTCCAGGGTGACCGCCAGACTCAGGCACCGAACATCGGCCTCGACGGTTATCAGCAATCGCAGAAGGCCATGGCCCAGCTCGCGCAATTGATCATTGGCCAGTACACGCCGGTCTATAACAAGACCACCGGCACCTTGCGCTATGCCTTGGGGGCAAACGCCGACGAGGTGTTGATTGAAGGCAACCCGGAAAAAATCGCCGCTGGCCTGGACCTCGCCACCGCGTTGCCGAAGGCGCGCCAAGGCAAAATCCTGCTCGACAGCGAGCAGCTCAATGGCAACCCGTTGGGCGCGATCAAGGTCGCGGCCAGCCACCAAGTGAGCGTCAATGGCGCGCTCAGCGTGGCCGCTGGAGGTGACATCACCCTGTTCGGGCCACGTGTCGATATCAACGCCAACCTGACGGCGCAAGGTGGCAGCATCAATGCTGGCAACATTCTCAGCCAGGTCAATCCGCTCAAGCCCGGCGAAGTCGAGGACACGATCCTGGCCGGTGGTTCGACGGTGAATGTCGCGGCCGGCGTCAAGCTCGATGCCAGTGGCCGCTGGAACAACCTGCTGCTCGAGCCGGCCAACAGCCGCAGCGTGGCGTATGTCAACGGCGGCAAGGTCTCGCTGCGCAGTTCGAACAACCTCAACCTGGCGGCCGGCAGTGTGGTGGATGTGGCGTCCGGCGCGACCCTTGGCGTGGATGGCAAACTCACCGGCGGCAAGGGCGGCAGCCTGACCCTGGGCGCCCTCGGGGCCCTGGCTCTGGATGGCGACGTGCGCGGCTTTGGCGTGAATGGCGGCGGCACCCTGGCCTTGCAGGCGCGCAAGGTGCAGATCGGCAACAGTGCGGGCGCGGTGGACAGCGACACGCTGAAACTGGCCGGCGACTTTTTCAACAAGGGCTTTTCGGCCTACGACATCACCGGCAACGAAGGACTGATCGTTACCGACGGCACCCACGTGGATGTGAGCGTGCCGACCTATCGATCGGGCGCGCAAGCGTCAACGACGCCGACGGGCAGCCATCCCGACACGGCCCTGGAGCAGTGGACGGCGCCGCTGTATCAGGAGGACGCCGCCAAAGGCGTGCTGACCCAGCGCCGTGGCGCCGGCTTGAGCCTCACCGCGGGTACTGCCGATGCCACCGCTGCGCAACTGGCGAGCACGGCCCTCACGGTGGGCCACGGCGCGGTGATCAACGTCGACCCCGGCCAGGCCATCAATTTGCGCAGCATCGGTCAATTGACCCTGGAAGGTACGCTCAATGCCTGGGGCGGCAGTGTCAGCCTTGGCGGCCTGACTACCGGCGCCTCGCTGGCGGTGAATGCCATCGGCCATGACCGTTCGATCCGGATTGGCGAACAGGCACTGATCGACGTGGCGGCGCGGGCGGCCACGGCGGTGGACAACCGTGGACGCACCTACGGCGTGGTGCGCGACGGCGGCACGATCAATATCGGTGGCACCTTGGACCTGAGCACCGGCCTTGCCAAGGCCAGCGACCTGTTTGTGGTGGTACGCGACGGTGCGCGCCTGGATGCGTCCGGCACCCAGGCCTCGTTGAATATGCCGGGGCAGGGCACGGTGCAGGTCGCCAGTAACGGCGGCAGCATCAGCCTGGCCTCGAACAATGGCCTGTACCTGGATGGCAGCCTGGTCGCCAGGGCCGGTGGCGCCGGTGCGGCGGGTGGTAGCCTTAACCTGGCGCTGGAGAGCCCGTATTACCAGAAAACCGGGGTCACCGATCGGGTGCTCAAGGTCCGTGACCTGGTGTTGAGCCAGGTGCATAACCCTACGGCGCAGGGCGAGAGCCTGGAGTACGGGCATGGCCGCCTTGGGGTGGATCAAGTCACTGCCGGCGGTTTCGATAACCTCGCGCTGTTGAGCAATGGCCTGTTGAGCTTTGACGGCGATGTGCGCCTGGGCATGGGCCAGAGCCTGCGTCTTTACAGCCGTGGTTATGGCCTCAGTGAAAACGCCGCAGGCAACTCACGCATCAACCTGACGGCACCGCACCTGTTGCTGGCGGGTTACCTCGCGCCTCCCGAGGACGGCAAGGATTTATACGTGCGTCCGGTGCCAGTGTTGCCGGCGCCGTCCCAGCGCGCAACCGAGGCGCAGTTCAACGCCGACGGCGACCTGGTGGAAGTGCGCGGCAACGTGATATTCGGCAATCGCAGTCGCCTGTTCCGCGCCGACAATAGCCTGGCGGGCCTTGAACGCCGCGGCTTCGACCAGGTCAACCTGACCAGCCAGGGCGATCTGCGCTTTCTGGTCGGTGCCTCCGCGAACGACATCATCACCGGTGTCAGTACCCAGTTACTGACCCAGGGCGACATGACCCTGCGGGCGGCACAGGTGTACCCGAGCACGGAAGTCAGCGCCCGAGTCATTGCCGGCTACCTTGGCGATTCAACGACTCAGGCGCTGGGCCTGACGTTTGATCCGTTGCGCACGTTGACCATTGGCCGCGTCGGCAGCACTGATGCGCCGCTGCCATATTCGGCCTTCGGGCGCCTGCAACTGGGGGCCGCCACCGTCAAGCAAGGCGGCACAGTGCGCGCGCCCCTGGGCCTGATCGATATCGGCAGTATGGGCAGCAGCCTGGTGCAATTGCTGCCAGGCAGCGTTACCTCGGTGAGCGGCAGGGGGCTGGTGTTGCCGTATGGCGGCACGCTGGACGGGCAGATCTACCAGTACAACGGCAAGACGGTGACATTCCTCGGCCAGGGCGGGCTGGCCAACACCAACAGCGAGTTGAGCGTCGGCGTCATTCTGGGCGGCCAGTCGGTTGCGGTACAGCAGGATGCCATCCTGGACCTGTCGGGCGGTGGCGAGCTGCTCGGTGCCGGTTTTGTTTCCGGGCGCGGGGGTTCCACGGATGCGCGTTACAACCCGCTTGTGCAATTTGGCGCCAACGGTGGGTTTGTGCTGCCGGGACTGTCCACCAACCCGATCTACGCCATCGTGCCGGGCGTGCAGCCCGGCGCGGCGCCAGTGGCCGCGGAGGGCGGTGCCGTGGCGCCGCTGGTTGGCCAACAGGTCACCATCGGCGCGGGTGTGCCGGGGTTACCGGCGGGCACCTACACCTTGATGCCGTCGACTTATGCCTTGCTGCCCGGCGCCTATCGCGTGGAGATCAATGGCCTGGCCGGGCTCGGCAGCCAAGCCGCGACCACCTTGATGCGCAATGGCTCGTGGGCCACGGCCGGGCAGCTGTCGATTGCCCACACCGGGATCCGCAATAGTATTGCCAGCCAGTTGATCCTGACCTCGGCGGACACCCTGCGCCGTTATTCCCAGTACAACGAAACCAGTTACGCCCAGTTCGCCAAAGCCGATGCAGGCAGGTTGGGTGTGCCGCGTCCAATGCTGGAAGTCGACGCCAAAACCCTGAAACTGGCGCTGCGCCCCGGCCAGGGGGCCAATGCATTCTCCTTTGAGGGGAGCGGACGTTTTGCGGCCGCGACGGGAGGATATGGCGGTACGGTAGCGGTGTTGGACCCTAGTAGGCGTGGTATCGAAGTGATCGCGGCTGACACCTCGGCGACCGCCGGTTTTTCCGGTATTACCCTTAAAGCCGACACCCTCAATGCCATCGGTGCTTCACGCTTGATGGTGGGGGGCATGACAGTGGTGCAGTATGGCCAGTCGGGTAACTTCATAAGCCTGGCATCGGGTGTGAATGACGCCAATAGCAATGTGACCCTGCGTGCGGGCGCCACCCTTGCCGCGCCCGAGGTGTTGCTGGTGAGTAACACCGGCTCCATCCTGGTAGAGCAGGGCGCTTCGATCAATACCCTGGGGCGAGGTGCCGCCAGCTACGATGCCCGCGACGGTTTTATCTACCAGGTTGCCAATATGCTGGCGGTCTCCAACGGGTTGCTCAACGTGGTCAGTGCCCCTCAGGCTGGCGGCGTGATCAGCGGTGGTATCAACATTGGCGCGTGCAGCACCGGCGCCTGCACCGGCCAGACCGGGCTGTATTCCAACGGCAGCATCGTGGCCCTGACCGACAGCACCTTCCAACTGGGCGACCAGGTGCGCTATGGCACCCGGCACCTGAACCTGGGCGTGAGCACCATCAACCTGGGCAGCGTCGAAGCCCTCGCTGCGGCTGGCGCCGCAAACCGCTTGCCAGCCGGCCTGACCCTGAACCAGGCGCTGTTCGACCGCCTGCTGCGCGGCGACACGCAATTTGGCGCACCGGCCCTGGAGACCCTGCAGTTGTCGGCGCGTGACAGTTTTAACTTCTACGGCAGCGCCAGCCTCGACACCTATGACCCGCTGACCGGCAAGTCGCTGCTGAGTAACCTGATGCTGTCCACCCCGGCCATGTACGGTGCCGGTGGTGCCAGCGATGCGGCGACCATTCACACCGCCAACCTGATCTGGCTGGGCGCTACCAGCGCACCCGGCGCGGTGGTGGCCGGCGGCGCAGGCACCGGCAGCGGGCGCCTGGATATCAATGCCGAGCGCATCGAGTTTGGCTATGGCGAATTTGGCCAGCCCAGCAATGTAAAAAGCTTCGACCGTCTGGCCCTGGGCTTTGCCAACGTCAGTCTCAATGCCAGCGAGCGCATCACCGCCAACCACAAGGGCAGCCTGTCGGTGTACCAGCGCCAGGGCGCGTATGATCCGGTCAGCGGCTTCCAGTACAGCGGCGGCAACCTGACCTTCCGCACGCCGTTGATGACAGGTGAAGCCGGTTCGGTGAATACGATCAAGGCCGGTGGTGCGATAGACATCGGCGCCCTGGCAGGCCCCCGTGGCAGCGTCAGCGGCCAGGGTGCCGTGCTGTCCCTGCAAGGCGACAGCATCCGCGTGGCCACGGCGGTGGTGTTGCCCAGTGGCAAAGTCAGCCTCAGTGCCCGTGGTGATGTGGTGTTGACCGACGAGGCCCTGATGGACGTGGCCGGTCGTGCGATCCCCTTCAACGATGTGACCCAATACGGTTGGGGCGGCGATGTGCTGCTGGACAGCCGTAACGGCAATATCCTGCAGGCGGCGGGCTCGACCATCGACCTGTCGGCCAAGCACAATCAGGCCGGCAAATTACGTGCGGTGGCAACGGATGTGGCCGGCGGCATCGTCGATCTGCAGGGCACGATCCTCGGCAGCAGCAGTGGCTACGTCAACGCCGGTGGCACCTCACTGCCGCAACCGGCCGGCACGCTGGAGATCCAGGCTCAGCGCCTGGGCAGCAGCGGCTCCCTGGACCAGCAGTTTGCCGACCTCAACCAACGCTTGAACCAGGGCGAGGTGTTCGGCGCGCGCAGCTTCCAACTCAAGCAGGGCGACCTGACCATCGGCAACGGGCTCAAGGCCGGCACCGTCAACGTGTCCGTGGACAACGGCAGCCTGCGTGTGACCGGCCTGGTGGACGCCAGTGGCGAACGGGTCGGCAGTATCAACCTGGCAGGCAAACATGGCCTGACCCTGGACGGCACGGCGGTACTCGACGCCCACGGCAGCAAACTGCGGGTGGACAGTTACGGCAAGATCATCGACTCGCCGAGCCGGGCCATGGTGGTGCTGGGGTCTGGCAGCGGTCAATTGACCCTCGCCGATGGCGTGCGTATCGACCTGCGCCACGGTACCGGCGCGGCTGCCGGCAACGATGGGCGCAATCGCGGCACCCTGGAACTGAATGCCCCACGCCTGTTCAATGCCGATGGCAGCAGCAATGACGTGGCGATCGATGCCAGCGGGCGCCTGACTATTCAAGGCGCGCGCTCGATCACGCTCAACGGTATGGCCACCTATGACGATGCGCTGGAAAAAAACGACCCTACCGCCAGCGGCAGGTCGTATCAGGAGATTACCCAGGATTATTTGGATAAGAAGAACAAGCTGGCCGTCGACTTCATCAACGCCGCATTGCGTAACACCCAACTGACGCAGACAAAGCTCGCCGGCTTGAACAACGCCACCTACGCTGATGCCTTCCATCTGCGCCCTGGTGTGGAAATCGTCAGTAAGACCCCTGACGGCGACCTGGTGGTGCAGGGCGACCTGGACCTGTCCGGCTATCGCTATGCCAGCCTTAACCCCCATAGCCAGCAGAACAACAACGTATATGGCTCCGGCGAGTCCGGCAGCCTGACCCTGCGCGCCGGCGGTGACCTGAATATCTACGGCAGCATCAACGATGGCTTTGCCAAACCGCCGGTATCGGAGGATGACAAAGGTTGGGTGCTGCTGCCCGGTGTCGACTTCAGCGGCGGCACCATCGTGGTGCCGGGCAATGGCGTGACCCTGGCGGACGGCACCACCTTTGCGGCAGGCAGTACGCTTAATTATGACCTGCCGATAAAGGGCCTGACAGTCGCCGCCGGCACTCGCTTGCCGGTGGCCGCGACATTGGGCCAGGACCTGGTACTGCCGGCAGGCAGCGTATTAGCGGCTGACGTGCGCGATGCCGGCGGCAACCTGCTGTTCGCCGCCGGCACATTGCTCGGCCAGGCGCAGACCCTGGTGGCGGGCACGCAGTTGGGCGCCGGAACACTGTTGACCCAAGGTACGCGCCTGCAAGACATGACCTGGCCCAAAGGCGTGCCGCTGCCGGCGGTGCACGGGGCGAACCTGGCCAATAATGTCGTGCAACTGATGGGCAGCAAAGCCCTGCCGAAGGGGGCGCTGATCCCCGCCGGTACCGATGTGAAGTTGCCCAACGGGGTTGACTCGGTGCAGTTGCGGGTCGGGGTGTCCGGCGAATTCGGTCGGGTATGGGCCATTGCGCCGATGCTGGCCGAAGGGACCCAGTCGTGGTCGCTGCGCCTGGTGGCCGGTGCCGATACCGAGGCGGCGGACAGCCGTCTGCTGCAGACCCATCCGCGCAGCGGTGATATTCACTTGGCGGACAATCACTACGGTATGTACGCCAAAGAACTGCCGAGCAAAGGCGTTCAGACCTGGACCGCCGCAGCGGTGGCGGTGCTGACCGAGGCCGGGTTGAACATCAAAGAGGGCGACCCCATCGACCAGCAATTGCTCGATGACTTGAGCCTGGGTTCGATTAAGGATTTCTGTGCCGGCGCGCCGGAGTATTGCGCGATCAGAGTGACCTACGTGTGGACTCAGCAAGCCGCTGACGACCTGCTGAACCAGTCCGGTGTTGTGATTCCCGTAGGGGCGACGATCACCAATGAGTTCCTGGCCAGTCTGGGGTTACCGGGTGTCGACGAGGTGTGCGCCCTTGTTCCCGAATATTGCGCGGCCCAGAGCAAGACCGAATACGGGGCGACGCCTTCGAGCACGCGCTTGAGCGTGATCCGCACGGGCAGCGGCGATCTGGAGTTGTTGAGTGCAGGCAACCTGAGCATGGATTCGCTGTACGGCGTGTACACCGCCGGCACCTCATCGACCGGTACGTATGCAGGCGATCCTTACAATCTGCCAAAGGCACAGTTGGCCGGCGCGGACCCGAAGTTGACCCGCGTGCTGAACGACCCAGGCAGCTATTTTGAGCAATTCGTCAATGGCTCGTCCACCAGCCGGTACCGAGCCTGGTACCCGGAGGCCGGGGGCAATGTGACGCTGAAGGTCGGCGGCGACCTGAGCGGTAATATCACCAGCGTCGTGGCCAGTAATGCGCGTCCCAACCCCAAGGATGGCGGTGTGGACTCGGCTGCGGTTGGTAACTGGCTGTGGCGCCAGGGCAGCGCTGGCATAGGAACAGGGACCGGCGGGCAAGCCCAACAGACTGCCTGGTGGATCAATTTCGGCAGTTACACCGCGACCACGGCGGCGGACAAAATGCTCGGCTTCACCGGCTTCGGCACCCTGGGCGGGGGCAACCTGGAGGTGAACGTGGATGGCGACGCCGGGGTCCTGAACACCTTGGGGTACAGCGTTAACAACTCCGCGGTAAATCCCCATAGCCAGGGGCTGGTCCTGGCCGTCGGCAGTACGGGACGGATCGCCAGCGATGGCAGCCAGGAGTTGACCGGCGGCGGCGATTTGCGGGTGCGCATCGGTGGCGCATTAAACCCGGCCAGCGTGGCCGCCACGGCGGACCATCGTGATGGGGTGCTGGTCAACCTGCGAGGTGACGTGCAGTTGCGCAGCGCTACCGTGGGCCACATCGACATGCTGTACGGCAGCACCGCCCCCACCCAAAGCCCCGGCGAAACCCGCGCGTTCGACCCGGTGGTTGCCACACGCAGCGTTGCCCGTGGCGGTATGACCCTGGTACCCGGGGATGCGACGTTCAACCTGCAGACCCTGGGTGACCTGGTGGTGCAAAACGTCGAAGACCCGGGCCGGGTACTGCTCTCGCACGTATCGCCCTTCGCTCAAGGCGAGAAACTCGGCAGCGGTTCAAGCTGGTTTACGTTGTGGACCAAAGGTACAGCGATTGATCTGTTTTCGATGGGCGGCAACCTGACGCCGTTCAGCCGTTCCGACGCGACGGCCGATCTGGCGGTGGTCTACCCCTCCATCCTCAGGGCTACCGCAGCCGGCGGCAGCCTGTATTACGGTAAAGCGGCCCAGGCGCAGACCAACGACAACACCTACAGCTACCCGCTGCTGTTGGCCCCCGGAGAAAATGGCCAGTTGCAGTTTCTCGCCCAGAACTCGATCTACGCCGGCGGCATGACCGTCAGCCAGTCCGGGACAGCGCCCAGTGCGATGGCGACGCCGTGGAAGCCTGCATACCAGGGCCGTATTGACGGCGCCGTGGAGGCCAGCAACCTGTCAGTCAATGGCAACTCGGGTAATTTGCCGTTGTTCGCCTTCGGGTCTGGCACCACAGCGGCTTCATCCATCGGCAGTGCTCAACCGGCGCGGTTTTATGCGATGGACGGGGACCTGGTCGGGGTGAGCAGTGGCCGGATCATCACGTTCCAAAAGACCGCCGGGTCATTGCACGAAGGTGAGACCTGGTATGAAGGCAATGGCGCGATACGGATGATGGCCGGGCGAGATATCGTCAGCAGTGGTCGTACCTTTGGCACCGATGGTTTTGCGGTCGCAGCGCCAAGCGACAATCTGTTCATTCACAAAAACACTAACGACATCTCCATCGTGTCTGCCGGCCGTGACATTCTCTACAGCAGCTTCCAAGTGGCCGGCCCTGGTCTGCTCGACGTGTCGGCCGGGCGCAATATCCTGCTGACAGGCACGGGCGGCGAGCACAGCGTGACCAGCCTCGGTTCGGTGTTGCCAGGCGACAACCGCCCCGGCGCAAGTATCGTCATGCAGGCCGGTGCCGGCGCCAACGGGCTGGATTACCAGCGATTCGTGCAGACCTACCTGAACCCGGTCAACCAGGCACAAGCGGGTGAGTCGTTGCTGGGCAGCAAGGTGGCCAAAACCTACGAGCACGAACTGGTCAGCTGGCTCGCCGAGCGCTTCGGCTTTGTTGGCGATACCGCGCAGGCTCGCAGTTACTACGCAGCCTTGCCCGTCGAGCAGCAGCGGGTATTTGCCCGTGATGTGTATTTCGCCGAACTCAAGGCTGCCGGGCGCGAGTACAACCAGAATGGCGGTGTACGCCAGGGCAGCTATGTGCGGGGGCGCGCGGCGATTGCGGCGCTGTTCCCCGCCCGGGATGTGGCCGGCAACTCGATTACCTACCAAGGCGATATCACGTTGTTCAATGGCTCCGGCGTGCACACCAATGCCGGCGGCTCGATCCAGATGCTCACCCCCGGCGGCAGCCAGACCTTCGGTATCGAAGGCGCCGCGCCCCCGTCGACGGCGGGTGTGATCACCCAGGGCGCGGGCGACATTCAGCTGTATTCCATGGGCAGCATCCTGCTCGGCCAGAGCCGCATCATGACCACCTTCGGCGGCTCGATCATGGGCTGGACTGCCCAAGGCGACATCAACGCCGGGCGCGGTTCCAAGACCACCGTGGTGTACACGCCGCCCAAGCGGGTCTATGACAACTGGGGCAACGTAGGGCTGTCGCCGGCGGTGCCGAGCACCGGGGCGGGGATCGCCACGCTGAATCCGATCCCGGAAGTACCGGCGGGGGATATCGACTTGATCGCACCGCTGGGCACCATCGATGCGGGCGAGGCGGGGATTCGGGTGAGCGGCAACGTCAACATCGCCGCCTTGCATGTGGTCAACGCAGCGAATATCCAGACCCAGGGCAAATCCTCCGGGGTGCCGGTAACGGCGGCGGTGAACACCGGGGCCATGAGTTCGGCCAGCGCGGCGGGGGCGGCGGCGTCCCAGGCGGCCGAAGACGCGGCGCGCGGCCAGCAGGCGGCGGCCAGGCAGGGGCGGCCTTCGATCGTGACCGTGGAGGTGCTGGGGTTTGGTACTGAACCGGTGCAGCGTGAGCCGCAGGAGCAGCAGAAAACCTCGGGTTACAACCCCGACAGCCCGGTGCAGGTGCTGGGCGCAGGCCCCTTGAGCGAACAGGCGCGGGCGCGGTTGACGGATGAGGAGCGTAAGCAGATTACCTTGTAGGTCGGTTCAAAGGCCTCTCGTTGTAGCTTTGGGGCGATCAGTGATCGCCCCTTTTTTTGAGGCCCGGTCCAGAGCCGTCATGGAGGTGACGGTGGCTTACGCCTGCCCGGTACCTGACACCTGCATCAGCTAGGCTGCAGCCTTCCAACGCTGGAAAAATTGCCCCCCACTCAATCCCAAATGAACCTTTCATGACAAAAGTTCGGTAGCCCTTGGCCATCCCCGTCTCTCCTGTGTAACGCGCTCAAGAACGCCATGCAGGCGTTTTTCAAAGCGCACGCAGTACGCCAGGAGTGGGGCAATGGGAACTATGGAACGTTATTCGAAAGTCGGCATGCAGGAGCTCGACCAGCGCCTGTCGAAGATCGTCGAAGCGGCGCGCAAGAAGCCGGTGTCGGTCTATCGCTATGGCGCGCCCTGGGTATGGATCGTGTCCCAGGACGATTGGCAAGGCGCCTTGAAGGAAGTCTCCAGCTATATCCCCGCCGGCCATTCCCTGGTGCTGCTGCGCCCGCAGATCGACGAAGTCCTCGAGCAGCACCGTGACTGGCTGGTGGCCGAGCAGTCGATGGTGATCGCGCCGCAGACCGTGCTGCAGATCCTGTTGCTGCAACTGCTGTACTCGGTGCCCAGCGAACAGCAACTGCATGAACAACTCAACTACAACCTGCTGTTCCGCTGGTTCGTCGGCCTGGACCTGAACCAGAAGGTCTGGAGCATCCATGTGCTCAGCCACGACATCGCCACGCTGCTGAACAACCCGCGTGCGGTGCAACTCATCCAGAAAATCATCGGTGACGTGTTTTGTGGCGCCTTGCTGCACATGCCGGAGTTCTCCTTGAACTTCGCCTTGCTGCACACCTGGCTGGCACGCCATGGCAACACCTCGATCGCCAGCAATTGAGCCGGCCAAACGCCGTGTCAATCACGGCGCAAACAATCAGAAAGTCAGGGGGCGGTGTGGAGCATCTGTTCAAATCAACGCTGGCGCTGTGCTGCTTGACGCTGGGGGCAATGGCCCAGCCGGCGCTGGCCGAGGAGCAAGCAGCGGCACGCAGGGTCGACGTCAATGAGTACTTCGTACGCGGCAACACCGTGCTCGACGCGGCCACGATCGAGGAGGCGGTCTACCCGTTCCTCGGCCCGCAGAAGACCCTCGACGATATCGAAGGCGCCCGCGACGCGCTGCAGAAGATCTACCAGGCGCGCGGTTACCAATCGGTGTTTGTCGAGTTGCCGGAGCAGAAGGTCGATGACGGCATCGTCTACCTGCAAGTGAGCGAAACCAAGGTCGGCCGGGTACGTGTGGTCGGCGCCAAGCATTACTCGCCGGTGGAAATCCGCGAGCAGGTGCCGGGCCTGGAGGAGGGCGCGGTGCCGGACTTTGCCACGGTGCAAACCCAGTTGGCCGGGCTCAACCGCAGTGCCGGGCGCCAGGTCACGCCGCTGGTGCGCGAAGGCCAGCGCCCCGGCACCATGGATGTGGATTTGCAGGTGGAAGACCAGAACCCCTGGCACGCCAGCCTCGGCGTGAACAACGACTACAGCGCCGACACCGAGAAGCTGCGCTCGGTCGCCACCCTGGGGTACGACAACCTCTGGCAACTGGGCCACAGCATTTCCCTGACCTACTTCACCGCGCCCCAGGACAGCGAAAACGCCAAGGTCTGGTCGGGCTCCTACAGCGCGCCGCTGGACGAGCGTTGGACCTTGCAGTTTTCCGGTTACCAGTCCGACAGCAACATTGCCACCATCGGCGGCAGCAACGTGTTGGGCAAGGGCCATTCCTACGGCGTGTCGGCCATCTACAACCTGCCGGCGGCCGGTAACTGGGCCAACTCGTTTTCCTTTGGCGTGGATTTCAAGGACTTCGACGAGCAGCTCAAGTTCGGCGCCAGCAGCGACCAGGTGCCACTCAAGTACGCGCCGTTCACCCTGGGCTACAACGGCTATCGCTACACCGAACAGTCCCAGTTGGGCCTGGGCCTGAACCTGGTGGTCGGCACCCGCGCGTTCTTCGGCTACGGCAGCGACGAGCAAGCGTTCGACTACAAACGCTACAAGGCCAGCCCCAGCTTTGCGGTGCTCAAGGGCGACCTCAACTACAGCTACACCTTCGCCAACGATTGGCAGTCGGCGTCCAAGGCCGGCTTCCAGCTGGCCTCGGGGCCGCTGGTGTCCAACGAGCAGTATTCCGCTGGCGGCGCCACCTCGGTGCGCGGCTACCTGGCGGCCGAGCGCACCGGGGACGAGGGGTATTTGCTCTCCCAGGAACTGCGCACGCCGTCCCTGGCCAAGTTCCTCGGCAGTTATGTGCAGGAGTGGCGCTTTTATGCGTTCGCCGAAGGCGCGCGCCTGCGCCTGCACGACCCGCTGCCCGAGCAAGAAGATGAATACAGCCTGGCCAGTGTCGGCCTTGGCACCCGCGCCAGTTTGAGCAAGTGGTTGTCCGGCAGCCTGGATTGGGGTTACCCGCTGCTCGATGGACCGAACACCCAGAAACAGGACTCGCGACTGCACTTCAGTGTGCAGGCGACTTTCTGACTTTTTCTTCCGGAGACTTCACCCATGCAACGCCTATTTCTGAGCCTGATGATCTGCCTGGGCTTCGCGCTCCCGTCCACCGCCCAGGCGTGGTGGCAGGACGACTGGCATTACCGCAAACAGATCACCGTGGACACCACCCCTCAAGGCGCCGCGATCAGCCAGGCCTTGGGCCGCACCGCGCTGTTGGTGCGCCTGCACACCGGCAACTTCACCTTTGACGGGGTCAAGGAGGACGGCAGCGACCTGCGCTTTGTGAGTGCCGATGACAAGACCGTGTTCAATCACCAGATCGAAAGCTTCGACCCGCTGATGGGCATGGCGCTGATCTGGGTGGATGTGCCCAAGGTCGAGGGTGCTCAGCGCCAGGACTTGTGGATGTACTACGGCAACCAGAAGGCCCCGGCCACCGCCAACGGCCAACTGACCTTCGACCCCAATTACACTGCGCTGTACCACTTTGACGGTGCCAATGCCACGCCACCACGGGACACCACCGCCTACGCCAACACGGCGTTGAACGCCACCGGCACGAGCATCGACGGTGTGATCGGCCGCGCCTTGCAGTTCGGCGGCGAGCCGCTGTTGCTGCCCGCCAGCCCGTCGCTGCAACACGCCGCTGGCGGCGCGTTCACCTTCAGCGCCTGGGTGCGCCTGGACCAGGCCAATGGCGAGCAATCCGTCCTGGCGCGCCGAGACGGCCCGCATAACCTGTTGCTGGGCTTGAGCCAGGGCACGCCGTTTATCGAGATCGACGGCCAGCGCGCGGTATCGACCCAACCACTGAACCCTGGTCAATGGCAGCACCTGGCGTTCACCGCCGAGGGCGAAAAAGTCGCGCTGTATGTGAATGGCCGCGAAACCGCCAGCCTCGCCGTGGCCATGCCCGCGTTCAACACGCAATTGGCCATCGGTGCCGACCTGCCGGACGCGGGCAGCACGTACCTGCCGTTCGCCGGGGCCATGGATGAGCTGCGCGTGTCCAAGGTGGCGCGCCCGGCCGCGCTGTTGCTGGCCGATGCCAGCGCCCAGGGCGCCGAGTCGAAACTGGTGGCCTACGGAGTGGATGAAGAGCAGTCGGGCATGGGCTTCGGTAGCCTGGGCTTCCTGCTCAAAGCGGTGCCGGTGGACGCCTGGGTGATCATCCTGGTGCTGGTGGCGATGATGGTGCAGTCGTGGCTGATCATGCTGCGCAAGAACCGCCAGGTGGGACGTTTGAGCAGTGCCAACGAGGTCTTCCGCGAGCACTTCGCCCAGATCGGCACGCGCCTGGAGATGTACGCCGACGACGCGGCACTGGCGGAGCGCCTCACGCATTCCTCGCTCTGGCGTCTGTACCTGGTGGCGGTCAAGGAGATCCGCACCCGCCGCGCCCAGGGCGCCGATACCTCGTCGGTGTCGGCGGCCACCATCGAAGCGATTCGCTGCTCCATGGACGGCGTGCGCACCCGCGAAAACCAGGCGCTCAGTTCCAAGCTCTCGACCTTGTCCAACGCCATCGCCGGCGGCCCGTACATCGGCCTGCTCGGCACGGTGCTGGGGATCATGGTGGTGTTCCTCGGCACGGCCATGGCCGGTGACGTGAACATCAACGCCATCGCTCCGGGTATGGCGGCCGCGTTGCTGGCCACGGCCATGGGCCTGTTCGTGGCGATCCCCGCGCTGTTTGGCTACAACCGCCTGATCACGCGCAACAAGGAAGTCAGCGCCGACATGCGTGTGTTTGTCGATGAGTTCATCACCCGCCTGGCGGAGATGCACGGCGAGAGCCAGCACAGTGAAACGGCGCACCGGCGCGAGCCGCATGCGTCGGTTCCGGCCTGAGGAGAATTGCCATGGCTTCCGTAAATGCCTCCCACGACGATGACGATGATGCCGCTGTCGACAGTATCAACATCACGCCCCTGGTGGACGTGCTGATGGTGGTGCTGGTGATGTTTATCCTCACTGCCACCGCCCAGGTCTCGGGTATCCAGATTCACCTGCCCAAGGCCAGTGCCTCGGTGTCGTTGTCGCAGGCCAAGACCAAGGCCATCTCCGTCAACGACGGCGGCCAGGTGTTTCTCGATGCCTACCCGGTGACCCTCGGCGAGCTGGAAGAGCGCCTGCGTATCGAAAAAGCGCTGAACCCGGACTTCCCGGTGATCGTGCGCGGCGACGCCATGGTGCAGTACCAGAAGGTCATCGAGGTGCTCGACTTGTTGCGTCGGCTGGAGCTGTCCCAGGTCGGGCTGGTTACCGGCAAACCGAGCCAGGGCTGAGTCATGACCGCACAGATGCCGATCACGCCCGTGCCAGTCAAGAACCCGTCGCCGTTGCGCCCGCTCAAGTGGGGCGCCGGCCTGCTGCTGGGCGCCGTCGCGGCCTGGTTCTTGTGGCAATGGGCCAATGACATGAGTGGCGTACGCCGCGAAGCGCCGAAGGTGCCGACGATTATCCCGTTGCCGCCACCGCCGCCGCCACCCCCGGAAAAACCCAAGGAGCCCGAGCCCCAGGTGGAAGAAAAAGTCCCGGAGCCGGTACCGACGCCAGAGCCGGAAGAGGTCAAGCCGGCCGAGGAAGCGCCGCCGTCGCCCGCCGATGACCTGGCCAACCCGATGCAGATCGATGGCGATGCCCAGTCGGGCAACGACGGTTTCAACATCGGCGCGGGCAAGGGCGGTGGCATGGCGGGCTCCGGTGGCGGTGGCCTCGGCGCCGGTACGTACAAGCAGTACCTGGCCGGGGTGTTTCAACGCCTGCTGCGCGAAGACCCGGAGTTGCGCAAGAAGGCTTACAGCGTGCAGGCGGACTTGTGGCTGAACGCCGAGGGCGAGGTCACTCGCGCGCAGTTGGCCAAGTCCAGCGGCGATGCCGACACCGATGCCCAGGTATTGGCGGCCTTGAGGGCGCCCCATGCGACACAACGGGTGCCGCCCTCGGTGACCCTGCCAATACGGCTGTCCCTCAAGGGCCGACGCCCGGATTGATCGAAGGCTTTTTCAACTGCATTTCTCAACGGTTTTTACAGGAGTTGCGTACACATGATTTCCCCCGTGAATCGACTGACCCTGGCGGTTGGCATGGTCATCGCGACCCTGGTCGGCCAGGCGGCGGCTGCCCCGGTTGCCCCCTCGGAAAACGTCACCATCAACCTGATCCGCCTGCTGGTGCAACAGGGTGTGCTCACCCAGGACACCGCCAATGGCCTGATCGCCCAGGCCGAAAAGGAAGCCCAGCAGGCCCGCCAGGCCAACGCTGCGCCGGCGGTTGCCAGCGGCCCGGCGACCGCGCCCGGCGATGTGCGCGTGCAGTACGTGCCGCAGGCGGTGCGCGATCAGATCCGCGACCAGGTCAAAGCCGAGGTCATGTCCACCGCGAAGAAGGAAAACTGGGCCCAACCCAATACCTTCCCCGACTGGATCTCGCGCATCAGCTTTGATGGCGATATCCGTTTGCGCGACGAATCGCGCTATTTCTCGGGCAAGAACGACGACACCATCACCGACTACGCCAAGCTCAACGATTCGGGCCCCTATGACGTCAACCCCAACTCCAATACCCGGTTTCCGCCCTTGCTCAACACCCGCGAAGACCGTGAAAACCTGTTTCGCCTGCGTGCCCGCCTGGGCATGAAAGCGGTGATTTCGCCGGAATGGACCGCCGGCATTCGCATCGCCACCGGCTCCGACAATAACCCGGTGTCCACCACCCAGACCCTGGGCGGCGGCTTTGGCAAAAAGGACATCTGGCTCGATCAGGGTTACCTGAGCTGGAAAACCACCGACTACATGACGTTGACCGCCGGGCGTATCGCCAATCCGTTCTATTCCACCGACATGATGTATTCCAACGACCTCAACTTCGACGGCGTGGCGGCGATTTTCAACCACCGCCTCAACAGCGAGTGGGGCCTGTTCGGTACCCTCGGCGCATTCCCGGTCGAATACACCTCCGATACCGCCAGCAGCAACGGCGTCGATAAGGAAGACAGCAATACCAAATGGCTGTTTGGCGGGCAGATTGGCGCGGACTGGAAGATCAACCGCAGCAACACACTCAAACTTGCCGCTGCCTATTACCAGTTCCAGGACATTGAAGGTGAGCGCTCCAGCCCTTGCTCGCCCTGGGCCGGCGCGGCGGGCTGCGACACCGATGGCACGCGCGCGGCCTTTATGCAAAAGGGCAACAGCGTATTCAACCTGCGCAACATCACGCCGAACCCGGCTACACCTGGCACCACGCCGGAGCCGCAATATGTCGGTCTGGCCTCCAAGTTCAATGTGCTGGACCTCAACGCGGTCTGGGACACCGAGTTGCCCAGCGACCTGAAACTGCGCAGCCAGGGCAACTTCATCCACAACCTGGCCTACGACGAGAGCGAGATGCTCAAGCGCAGCGAAGGCCAGATCGTCAACAACCTCAACAGCAAGGGCGAGTTTGAAAGTGGCGGTAATGCGCTGATGGTGTCGTTCACCCTCGGCAGCGCGCTGGAGATGCGCAAGCGCGGCGACTGGAACGTGTTGGCCGGCTACAAATACATCCAGCCCGACGCCTTGCCCGACGGCTTCAACGACTCATCGTTCCACCTGGGTGGCACTAATGCCAAGGGCTACTTCATCGGCGGCAACTACGGCATCGACAAGAACATCTACGCCAGTGCGCGCTGGTTGAACGCGTCCGCAGTGTACGGCAAGCGGTTTGACGTCGATGTGATGCAACTGGAACTCAACACGCGCTTCTGATGCGCAGGGAGATGCCCCATGAACATTCGAATAGGCGGGCTGTTGTTGCTGCTGGTTGCCACGGGCGCTTCGGCCGAAGGCATGGAGGAGCGCCTGCGCACCCAACTGCGCAGCACCACCCAGCAATTGCAGACGCTGCAAAGCGAGCAGGCCCAGGCCAGTGCCGCACGCTTGGCCGCGGAAAACCAGGCCAAGCAGGCCCAGGCGCAGATCAAACAATTGACGGCTGAGCTGGAAAAAGCCCGTGGCGTGGCCGAGCAACTGGCGGGCCAGCAACAGAGCTTGCACAGCCAGGCGCAAGCCCAGGTGGCGGCGAGTAACGAGCAGATCGGCAAGTTCAAGAAGGCCTATGACGAACTGCTGGTGCTGGCCAAGGGCAAAGAGGCTGAACGTGCCGTGCTCCAGGCCAAGTTGAGTGAACGTGACACACAAGTGCAGCAATGTTCAGTCAAGAATCAACAGATGTATGGCGTGGCCCGGCAGTTGCTCGCGGCCTACGAAAAAATCGATGTGGCCGAGGTGATGAGTATTCGCCAGCCCTTCGCCAACAGTGCGCGGGTCAAGTTCGAGGAACTGGCCCAGGGCTTTGGCGACGATTTGTACAAGAGCCGTTTCGACGCGCCCCAGGCAACCGCCAATCATTGATAGACAAGGAAGAGATCGCCATGAACGAATTGATCACCAGCGTGACCGTCCAGAGCCTTACCGAGCTGTTGCAGGAAGCCGGTTATCGGGTTAACCAGAGCGAACAGAACGGCATCGTGCAGTTGCTCAGCGCCAGCCAGGGCATCGGCTTTGCCGTGCGCTTCGGCAACCCGGCGGCGGAGCAGGGCGCTTACGTGGACTTCACCTACAGTTGCGCCCTGCGGGTACAGGGCCAATTGCCCGAGGGCCTGGCCCAGGTGTGGAATGCGTCGCGGCGCTTTGCACGGTTGTCGGTGCAGGGCGAGTTTTTGCTGATGGAAATGGACGTGGTAGTGGCCGGCGTCGGCGCCACGCACCTGCGCAGTCAGCTGGAACTGTGGGACCGCCTGCTGCAGGAGTTCATCGTTTACCTGCGTGAATACAGCCAGCAGGCGGCGCAGTTGCAGGCGCAGTCTGTAGAAACGGCGGAAGAGGCCCCGGCGCTGTGAAAAAACCAACCTTGATGGTCGGCGCAGGCGCGCTGGCCCTGCTGGTGGTGGTCGTAGCGTTGAGCCTGCGCCCAGGCAGCGACCCGGTGGCCGCGCAACAACCGGCGCCAGTGGCCGTCACCACCCCGGCGGGCCCGGCGGTGGCGCGCCTGGGCAACCAGCAGATCGACCTGCAGGAACTCAAAAGCGTGCTGGCCAGCCTGCCGCCCGAGTCCCGCGAGCAATTGCGCGGTAACCGGGGCGCCCTGGAAACCTGGCTTCGCTCGCGCCTGGCGCAAAAGGCCGTGCTCGAACAGGCCGACGCCCAGGGCTGGCGCCAGCGCCCTGAAGTGGAACAACAGACCCGCGCCGCCACCGAGCAGATCGTGTTCCGTGACTACATGCTCTCGGTCAGCCAGGTGCCGGCCGATTACCCCAGCGCCGCCGAGTTGCAACAGGCCTATGACAGCGGCAAAGCCCAATGGGTGACGCCGCCGTTGTACCGGGTCGGTCAGATTTTCCTCGCGGTCAATGACCCGCAAACCCTCGACACCGTGCGGCGCCAGGCCCAGGAATTGAGCCGCAAGGCCCAGGCCTCGCCGGGGGAGTTTGCCGCCCTGGCCACGCAGTTTTCCCAGGACCCGGACAGCGCGGCGCGCGGGGGGGATTCGGGTCTGCAGCCGTTGCAGCAACTGGTGCCGGAGGTGCGCGCGGTGGTATCGCGCCTCAAGGTGGGCGGCGTGTCGGACGCGGTGCAAAGCGCGGCCGGGTTTCATGTACTCAAGCTGATCGGCCAGCAACCGGCGCGCACCGCGACCCTCGACGAGCTGCGTGAACGCCTGACCGAGGCCCTGCGTGCCCAGCGTCAGGAGCAGATCGCCAAGGCTTACCTCGAAGGCATGCTCAATACCGCGACCTTGAGCATCGACGGTGCCGAGTTGAACAAGGTGTTGGAGTAATACGCGTCTACCCGCGTCGGATGCACAGGACCACAAGACAGGGAGTCTCCCCATGGCATTACTGGAATCGTCCGCTCCCCAGGAGCCTGCGCACTATCGCGCGCCGGCCCAATTGCGCAGCCACTGGCTGGCCCTGGCCCATGACATCGACCCGGAGGTAGCGCGCTACTTCCTGGTGAGTGCGCGCTGTGGCTGCTTCATGCAGGCGGCGCGCAGCCTGAATATCAAGGCCACGCTGTTGCGCAAACGCCTGGCGCAACTGGAAGAACAGCTGCGTCATTCGCTGTTCACTTACCAAGGCAACGGCCTGGTGCTCAGCCGCAACGGCCAGCAATTGCAGGCGCAATTGATCGCCCTGGCCAATCAACGGCGTTTACCGGTGGTGGAGCAGCCGCTGATACGCCTGGCCGTGGCCGAACCGATCCTGCATGACATCCTCGGTCGCGACCTGATCGCCTTGCTGCGCCGCAACGCCAGCGTGCGTCTGGAAATCATCGCCATCGACAGTCAGTTGACCCTGCAAGCGGTGGACGTGGACGTGGTGTTGTGGCTGTCGGACAGCGATGGCGCGGAGCCTGGCCCAAGCTTTGCCATCGACCCGCCCAGGGCCCTGGCGCGCCTGGAGTATCTGCCGCATATCGCCAAGCGCTACTCGCGGCTGACCACGCGCCCGGACAGTGTCGACGGCCTGGATGACTACATGCTGGTGCAATGGCACCCCGACGCCCAGGTCGATGCCTTGCAACCGTGGAACCAATTGGTGCAACAGCGCCTGGCGGCGGTGGTGCAGGTGCATGCCTATTCGCTGATGCTGGAGATGATCCGCTGCGGCGCCTGCATTGGCCTGCTGCCGCACTACATGAGCAGCTTCGACCGTGGCCTGGTGGCCTTGCCGGGGTTGTTGGCCGAGAGCATGCAGCGCCAGGTGTGGCTGGCGGTGAATGCGCAGACGCGGCAGGCCGAGGCGGTGCAGATGATTGTCGAGCTGATCGTCAACACGTTTGAGGGGCGGCGGGAATGGTTTGACTAGCATTGCCGTGGGATCTGCCCCAGGCGTTGCGTCATGGCGCCAAGTGCGCCAGTCTTGGTGGCCTCGTCTTTTGTGTTGGAGCGACCTGCGATGCAGGCCACCCGTTTGACCCTGATCTGCCACGCCGCCACGCCCCTGCAAAAACAGGGGCGCTTTGCCGATGACGAGTCGGTGGCGATGGACTGGCAAGGTGCGGCGTTGTCCCTGGCCGGCCGTTACCCGAAAAAACTGCGCCTGCTGTGCGGGCCCGAGGCGCGCGCCCGGCAGACGGCGGGGTTGTTCGGCGCACACCCGGTGATCGAGGACGCCCTGCGCGCCGGTGACTTGGGTGACTGGAGAGGCCAGCACATTGCGCACGTTGAGCCTGATCACTTGAGTGCCTGGCTCACGGACAGCACCTGCGCGCCTCACGGTGGTGAGTCGGTAGAGCAGCTCTGCGCGCGGGTGGTGCAGTGGATGAAATCCCTCGAAGACCAGCCTGGCCATGTAGTCGCCATCACCCATCCCTTTGTGATTCGTGCGGCGCTGCTCTACGTGATGCAGTGTCCGGTGTCGATGTTCTACCTGATCGACGTCGAACCGCTGTCTGCCGTCGAGCTGCGCTTCAACAGCGTGTGGCGCCTGCGCCTGCAAACTCACGCCTGACCCTTCGAACATGGCAAAATCCATGCCCCGCAATGAGAGCAACCCATGAAACGCATCCTGATCATCGGCATTGGCGCCGGCAACCCTGACTACATCACGATGCAGGCCGTGAAGGCGCTGAACCGCACCGACGTGTTTTTTCTGATGGACAAGGGCCAGAGCAAAGACAAGCTGATCGACCTGCGCCGCGAAATCTGCGAAACCTATATCACCGAGCCGGGCTACCGCTTTGTCGAGGCCGATTGCCCCGAGCGCGTGCGCGGTGACATCGACTACACCACCGCCGTGCAGGACCTCAACCGCGACAAACAGGCCACCTTCGAGCGCATGATCAATGAGGAAATGGCCGACGACGAGGTGGGCGCGTTCCTGGCCTGGGGCGACCCGGCGCTGTACGACAGCACCATCCGCATCCTGCAGGCGATCCTGGCCAGCGGCCGGTGCGAGTTCGAATTCGAAGTGATCCCCGGCATCACCAGCGTGCAGGCCCTGGCGGCCCAGCATAAGGTGGCGTTGAACCGCATCGGCAAGTCAGTCGAGATCACCACCGGCCGACGGTTGGCAGCAGGGCAGGCCAGCGATGCCGATACCCTGGTGGTGATGCTGGATGCCGAAGACTCCTATCGCACCGTGGCCGATCAGGGCCTGGAGATTTATTGGGGCGCTTACCTGGGCACTCCCGATGAAATTCTTATCAGCGGTAAAGTCAGCGAAGTGGCTGACGACATCCAACGGGTGCGCAAGGCCGCGCGCCTGGCCAATGGCTGGATCATGGACACTTATTTGTTGCGTAAACCCTGAGGTAACGTCCCATGCTCAAACTGTTTGCCCTCGCGCTGGCCCTGGTGGCCGGTGCTGCACATGCCGATTCCGAGTTGCACACCGACCTGCCGCTGGCCTACCTGGAACAGACCCAGGACGATACGCGCAACCAGCCGCTGGTGATTTTTTTGCACGGGTTCGGCAGCAATGAGCAAGACCTGTTTGGCATCAAGGATGCGCTGCCTGCCACTTGGACCTATTTGTCAGCGCGCGCGCCGATGCCGGTGGAGCCCAATGGCTTTCGCTGGTTTACCAAGACGCCGGGTAACGGCGATTACGATGGCGTGACGGCCGATCTGCAGAGCAGCGCCGCGCTGATCAAGGATTTTGTGGCGAAAGCCACCGCCAAATACCACACCCAAAGTGATCGGGTGTTTCTGGTGGGCTTCAGCCAGGGCGCGATCATGTCCTACGAGGTGGCGCTGCGCGACCCGCAGCGGGTACGTGGCATCGCTGCCTTGAGCGGTAGCCTGTTGCCGGTACTCAAGGCCGAGCTCAAGCCGAATGAGGCGTTGGACAAGCTGGCGATCTTTATCGGCCATGGCACTCTGGACCAGGCGCTGCCGTATGCCTCGGCGACGCGGGCGAATGAGGTGTTGCTGGGGTTGGGGCTCACGCCCGAGTTTCATGGTTATCCGGGGATGAACCACACCGTCAGCGAGGCGGAAGTGCAGGACCTGAAAGCCTGGCTGGAGAAGAGCCTGCACTGAATGCAGCGGTGAATGCGCTCAAACTGTAGGCGCTGGCTTGCCTGCGCTGGCGTTGTGTCTGTCAATGCAGCGTTGTCTGACCCACTGCTATCGCAGGCAAGCCAGCTCCTACAGTCGAGTTCTGTTGGTCTCTGAGTCGGGTTACTTACCGCCAGTGATTTGTTTCACCAGTTCAGCATGCCCCTTCACATCATCCGCCCGCGAGATCGCCTGGATCACCACCAACTGGTTGCCCGAACCGCCGAGGAACGTGGAGTTCAACGTCTTGCCACCGCCCTGGGTGGCAGTGCTGTCCACCTGGCGCAACCCCAGGCCCTTGAAGGTGAGTTTTTTCTCGCTCTGCTTCTTGAAGTCGGGCAGGGCGGCGCTTTGGTCCTTGACGAAACCGGCGACGGCGCCGTCGAGGAACTGCGTGTCATTGTCCCCGATCTTGACCCCATCGTTACGCACGGTTTCGGCGACGATCACCACACTTTTCGTCGTCGGGTTGGCGTACATCGTGCCTTGGGTATCGGCAACGCCATCCTCGGCCTTGCCGGCGGGCAGGGTGTCGGCGGCGTAGGCCTTGGGCAGGTTGAAGGTGAACTTGCCGCCCAGGGTGGAGATGGTCTGGGTGGTCGGCTTGGCGGCGGCGAACACGCTGCCGGCGGTTAGCGCAAGGGCCAGCAGGACAGCGGTCTTGGTGAGGGTGGCCATGAAAGCGCTCCAGTGATGAACGAAATTGCGGAGTATTCTGTCAGAAAATTCGCAAAATCGTTCATCTGCAGCCTTACACCTTGTCGGACTCTTCCTGGAGACGATCCATCTCAAACAGCCGCGCCAGTTCGGTACGGGCTTCCTGGGCGGTCTGCATCACCTTGGCCGCGTCGTCGTACACCGCGTGCTGGGCGGCAAGCACCTGTTGGTCATGGTGCTTGAAGCGGGTGATGCGGGCATCGGCCTGGGCCTGGCTCAAGCCCAGGCCGACCAGGGTGCGGCGGCTCATTTCCAGGCTGGAGTAGAAGGTTTCGCGGACCGGCGAGGCGTCCAGGTCCACCAGGCGGTGCACGTGCTGGCGGTTACGCGCGCGGGCGATGATCTGCATGTGTGGGTAGAGGTTGCGCACCAGTTCGGCGGTTCTGATGTTGATTTCCGGGTCGTCCATGGCGATCACGAAGAACTCCGCCTGGTCGACCTTGGCCGCGTGCAGGATCTCGGGGCGTTGCGGGTCACCGTAGAACACCGGCATGCCGCCGAAGCTGCGGGTCAGCTCGATGGTTTCCACCGAGGTGTCGAGGGCGATGAACGAGATGTTCTGGGCGCGCAGGATCCGCGCCACGATCTGCCCCATGCGGCCCATGCCGGCGATCACCACGCGCGGCGCATCGCTTTCGATGGCGCGGTATTCCTCGGGCACGTCTATCGGCTTGACCTTGGGCTTGAACAGCTTCGGGCACACCAATAGCAAGAGCGGCGTGACCGCCATCGACAGGGTGATGGTCAGTACCAGCACGTCGTACAGCTGGGGCTCGAACAGGCCCTGGTCGCGGCCGATCTTGAACACCACGAAGGCGAACTCACCGCCGGCCGCCAGCACCACGCCCAGGCGCAGGGCGCTTTCGCGGTTGAGGTCGCCCACCAGCCGGCCGACCGCGTACAGCAACGGCAGCTTCAAACCGATCAGCAGCAACGTCAGGCCGATCACGATCAGCGGCGAGCTGAGCAGCAGGCTGAGGTTGGCGCCCATGCCCACGCTGATGAAGAACAGGCCCAGCAGCAGGCCCTTGAACGGTTCGATCTGGGATTCCAGTTCGTGGCGGTACTCCGAATCCGCCAGCAGCAGGCCGGCAAGAAACGCGCCCAGGGCCATGGATACGCCCACCAGCTCCATCAGCCAGGCGGTACCGATCACTACCAGCAATGCCGTGGCCGTGGACACTTCGCGCAGGCCGGTCTTGGCGACAATACGAAACACCGGCCGCAACAAATAGCGCCCGCCGATGATGACCACGGCGATGCTGCCAAGGATCTGCAGAACATGCTGCAGGCCTTGGGCTTCGGTGGTCGGGTGATCGCTACCGGCCAGCAATGGCACCATGGCGATCAACGGGATCGCGGCGATGTCCTGGAACAGCAGAATCGCAAAGGCCAGGCGACCGTGGGGCTGGTTCAACTCCTTGCGTTCGGCCAGGCTTTGCAGGCCAAACGCGGTGGACGACAGCGCCAGGCCCAGGCCGAGCACGATGGCGCTGTTCCAGGCCTGTCCAAATACCCAGAGCGCCACCGCGCCCATCACCAACCCGGTCAGCAACACCTGGGCCAGGCCGACACCGAACACCGCCTTGCGCATCACCCATAGACGCTTGGGCGACAGCTCCAGGCCGATGATAAACAGCAGCAACACAACTCCCAGCTCAGAGAACTGCGCCACGCTTTGCGGATTGCCAATCAAACCCAGCACCGACGGGCCGATGATCACACCGGCGAACAGATAGCCCAGCACCGCGCCCAATTGCAGGCGCTTGGCCAGGGGCACGGTCAGCACGGCGGCGAGCAGGAACACGACGGCTGCTTGTAACAGGTTGCCTTCATGGGGCATTGCGAACTCCAGAATCTTTAAAACCAATCAACAGGGGCGTATTAGAGCGTTTTTTACAGGTTGAAAATTGTGTTTTTGCGGCATATCAGCGAAGTGCCTCGCCGTTTCGGATGAATGTGCAAACAATTTCGCTGGTTGAACCGGTTGCCAAAGCCCGCACAGTGCCGAGTTTTTTAAGCCTGCTGCGACGTCGGTCAGGATTCACCTTTCTTTTGCACACCCTTTGTTACTATTGCCCCCCCGCCATCAGGAGTCACCGCCCCATGCAGCACCAGTGGGATGAAATGCACCGCACCCGTAAGCCCACATTCGTACTGTGTGGCGAGCCCCAGGGAGACGTGCTCAATCTCTATGTTCACGGTTATTCGGCGTTTTTCAATCGGCAACAACTGGGCAATTTCAAGGCGCAGCTGGCCGGCATCGAAGGTTCGACCAACCTGATGCTGTTCTGGCCGGCGGGGCACTTCCTGGAAAACCTGTTTGCGCCCTTCAAGGAAGTGATCGGCGCGATGCTCGGTGGTGGCAGCGTGGGCGCGGCTACCGTGGGCGTGGGCAAGGCGATTGCTTATTTCCTCGATCACTACAAAAGCGTCGAGGCGCGAGTGGATGAAGTGGCCAAGAGCTTGCTGCCGGAGTTGGCTGGCTATCTGCACGGTGAGTCGCTGCAGGTGCGGCGTATCAATCTGATCGGGCATTCCCTGGGCGCGCGAATCCTGGTCAAGAGCCTGCTGGCCAGCCCTGAAACCGCGCGGGAACTGCCGTTGGACAACCTGCTGCTGATGGGCGGGGCGATCTGTACCTCCAGCCCTTGGGATGAGGTGTCGGCGCCACTCAAGGGCCGAGTGATCAACTGCCATTCCAGCAAGGACTGGGCGTTGGCCATGAAACCGGACACCGAGCGCTGCATTGGTCGTTATGCGATCCCGGTGACCCCGGCGCTGAAGGCCAAGGTCAGCAATGTGCACCTGGCCACGTTCGATCACGCCGCCTACTGGCCGCAGTTGCAAAAGGTGGTGCAGTACACCGACCTGCTGCACGAGCGGCGCGGCATGATCCGGGCCGACCAGCGCAGCAGCGAGGTGCGCTTTGCCGAGGAGGACGCAGAATTGTTCCCGGCGCTGCTGCAAGCGCGGCCGCAAGAGTTGAAATTCCTCGCTGAGTTGATGGCGCAAAAGCGCAGCGCATCGATTGATGCCACGGTACGCGAGCCGCTCAAGCTGGCCATCGAGTTGCAGCGCATGGGCGGCGATACCTTTATGAACCTGGCCCGCGGTCATGGCGTGGGTTATCGCCAGATCGCCGAAGATGTGGCGCAGCGCCTGGGGATCAAGTTTGATGAGCCGCTCGACACCGTTGCGCTGGCTGATATCGAAGCCCGGGTCGCCGAACAACTCATCGAGCAATACAAAGACAAGCTCAGCAACGCCGACCGGCAGGTATTCGACGCCGAACTCAAGGCGGCCGCGCAGAAAGAGCAGGGCGTGTTCAATCGCATCGATGTCGCCCGTTCGGCCACCACGGCCTTGAGCGGTACGGCCCTGGCGGGGCTGACCGGGTTTATCCTGCGCCGTGGTGCGGCCACGGCGATCCCGGTGGTGGGCCAGGCGTTGGCGGCGGCCATGCTGCTGGTGACGGGTGTGCGGGCGTTTTCCGGCCCCGCGTATTCGATCACCACCCTGGCGGTGCTGGTGATCGGGTTGATCCGCCAGCGTATTGAGCGGGAAGCGCTGAACCAGGAACTGGACCTGGTGGTGAACGTGGTGGAGGCGTTTGACTTGCCGCGGGAGACGGTGATGCGTACGGTCGCGTCCGACTGATAAGCTGCGCCGCTGTCGAGTGTGTTTGCCTGGGATACCGTGTGAAATTCAGCCTGCCAAAAATCGCTACTGCTCCATTCTGCCCGCCGGAAGTGGCCGGCTCCGTCGTCGTTGATCCCAAGGCGTCGTTTTTCAAACGCGCCTTGATGTTCGCCGGCCCCGGCCTGCTGGTGTCCATCGGCTATATGGACCCCGGCAACTGGGCCACCGCCATCGAAGCCGGTTCGCGCTATGGCTACAGCTTGTTATTCGTGGTGTTGCTCGCCAGCCTGGCGGGAATGGTGGTGCAGTGCCTGTGCTCACGGCTGGGCATCGCCACCGGCAAAGACCTGGCGCAGCTGTGCCGCGAGCGCTACAGCAGAGGTTCTGCGCGCACCCAGTGGGTGCTGGCGGAAATTTCCATCATCGCCACCGACCTGGCCGAGGTGCTCGGTTGCGCCCTGGCGTTTCACCTATTGCTGGGCGTTTCGCTGACCACCGGCATTATCATTACCGCGTTCGATACGTTGCTGGTATTGGCCTTGCAAAATCGCGGTTTCCGCCGCCTGGAAGCCATCATGCTGGCGTTGGTGGCAACCATCGGCGTGTGTTTCTTCATTGAACTGGTGTTGATCAAGCCTTACTGGCCGGATGTGTTCGGCGGCTTCACGCCGTCACTGTCGGCCATCAGCGATGCCGCGCCGCTGTACCTGGCCATTGGCATCCTGGGCGCCACCGTGATGCCTCATAACCTCTACCTGCACAGTTCGATCGTGCAAACCCGGCTGATCGGCAAAGACCTGGCCAGCAAACAGGATGCGGTCAAGCTGGCGCGCATCGACACCGTGGGTTCATTGGCCCTGGCCCTGCTGGTCAATGCCGCCATCCTGGTGCTTGCTGCCGCCGCGTTCCATAAGTCCGGCCACACCGACGTGGTGGAGATCCAGGACGCCTACCACTTGCTCGACCCGCTGGTGGGCGGCGCTTTCGCCAGCATCCTGTTTGGTATCGCCTTGCTGGCGTCCGGGCAAAGCTCGACCTTTACCGGCACCATCGCCGGGCAAGTGATCATGGAGGGCTACCTGAACCTGCGCATTCCCTGCTGGCAACGCCGCCTGATCACCCGTGGGCTGGCGCTGATCCCAGCGTTTGTCGGGGTGTGGCTGATGGGCGACGATGCCATTGGCAAGCTGCTGATCTTGAGCCAGGTGGTGCTCAGCCTGCAGCTGCCGTTTGCGCTGTACCCGCTGATCCGCATGACCGGCGATAAGCAACTGATGGGACCGTTCGTCAATCGCCTGCATACCCGAATGTTGGCGTGGTTTCTGTTTGCGCTGATCAGTGGCGCTAATGCGTGGTTGATCGGGCAGTGGTTGTTCTGACTCCAAGGCCGAGGATGACTGGCGGGCTACACCAGGATGGCCAGGGACGTGTAGTGGGCAAGCTGTGGATCGGCCGTCAATAGCTTCATCGGCTCACTCATGGCGGTCGCTACGATAAGCCGATCAAAAGGGTCCCTGTGATGATGTTCGAGATCCTTTACCGCAATCGCATGTTCTGACGTGATGGGTAGCTCGACGAAACCGCTGTGCAGGCAGTACTCACGGATTTCGTCCAGATCCACCGTGAGTTTCCCCAAGCCGACCTTGATTGCCATCTCCCAGAATGTTGCAGCGCTGACGTAAACCTCTGCGGCATTCTCGATCAGTTTTCGGGCTTTGCCGGATAGCCTGGGGTCATCACTGAGTGCCCACAGCAGGATATGGGTGTCCAGCAGCACTCTCATCAAGCGTTGCCCTCGAACGCGTCCAGCACGTCGTCTGACAAAGGCGCATCAAAATCTTGTGGGATGACAAGCTTGCCTTTCATGGCGCCAATGCGCCGGCCTGTGGATTTCCCGACGGGAACGAGCTGGGCCATGGCACGACCGTGCTTGGCGATAGTGATGATGTTGCCTGCGGCAGCCTCATCGACCAGTTTTGACAGATTATTTTTTGCTTCACCCAAGGGCACGGTAATCATGTGGTTTCCCCCATATTTTGGCCAAATATAGCCAAAACTCCGCGCGCTATCAAAAACAGCCCGACCGCTGGTTGCAGCCATGCGTGCTGAACGTGATTGTTTTTTGTAGGTGAAAACCATGGCAACTCTCCAAAAAAGACAGTGCCAAAGCCTGCCCTAACGCATAGAGCTAAAAAATAGTGGCTCGAAAAATCAGAACGAACCTACTTCTACCAGCAGGAAATGTCCTCATCGATCCCAATAGGGGACTTCACCAAAACACGCCACAAAGTAATCGATCACCGTGCGCACCTTCAGCGACAAGCGCCGGCTCCCCGGCCATAACGCCGCAATCTGCTGCGGCTCCAGCGTGGTCGCGACCTCGTACTCCGTCAGCACCGCCTGCAGGGTGCCCGCACGCAGGCTTTCGCCGATCAACCAGGACGGGAACACCACCAGCCCCAGGCCTTGCTCGGCGGCGTGGGTGAGGGTGTCGGCGTGGTTGCCGGTGATCGGGCCTTTGACGCTGTAGGGCGTCCAATCGCCCTGGCCGCGGCGGAAGAACCAGCGCTGCTGGCCGGTAACGCCTTTGTAGGCCAGGCACTGGTGGTTGCTCAGTTGGTCGGGGTGCGTGGGCGTGCCGTATCTGGCCAGGTAGGCGGGGCTGGCGGCGATGCGAAAGCGCTGGGGCGCGAAGATGCGTGCCTGCATGCTGGAGTCGTTGAGTACGCCGATGCGAAACAGCAGGTCGGTGCCGTCTTGCAGCGGGTCGACGTAGGTATCGGTTTGCTGGATATCCAGCTGCAGCTTCGGGTAGCGCCGGCACAACTCCCCCAGCCAGGGTGACAGATGGCGCTGGCCGAATACCATCGGTGCATTGACGCGCACCAGGCCGCTGGGTTCGCTTTCCTGCTCCTGCAGTGCCTGGCCTGCGGCTTCCAGTTGTTCGAGCATCAGGCGCGCATGCCGTCCCAGCAGGCGTCCGGCCTCGGTCGGGCTCACCGCCCGCGTGTGGCGATAGAGCAACTGCTGGCCCAGGGCCTGTTCCATCAGTTGGATCTGCCGCGAGATCGACGAGGGCGCAAGCCCTTCACGGCGTGCCACTTCGGAAAAGCTGCTGTGGTCCAGCACCGCGACGAACAGGCGCAGCGCCTTGAAACTCAATTCATTCAAACCCTGCATCATGGCTCCAGGCTGTGCGTTTTGCGCAAAGGTGTTGTCTGCATGCTCCCATTTATCGCACAGGACGGCCATCGGATAATGCGTGCCATCCAATCCTTTGTTAAAGCGCAGGTGATGTATGCGGGCCAGTTCTATCGAGGGTGTGACGCAAGCCACGCCGAAAAATAACGTGCTGCGGTTGCTGCTGTTGCCGCTGGTGATCCTGGCCGGCATGGGCTTGTCGGTGGAGGCGGGTTTGCTCGGGCCGCTGGGGGAGCAGGTCGGACATTTGTGGGCGACCTTGAGCATCTTTGGCGTCGGTTCGGCGATTCTGGTTTTGCTGTTGCTGTTCAGCGGCCCGCAAAAGGGCCCGGCGCTCACCGACCTGCCGCGCTGGCAGTTGATCGGCGGCTTCCTGGGGCCGATCTACGTGGTGGTGCTGACCCTGGCTACACCCCACATCGGTATCGCCATGACCATGATCGCGATTCTGTCCGGGCAGGTTGGCAAGAGCGTGTTGATCGACCACTTCGGCTGGTTCGGCACGGCGCGCAAGCGGGTCAATGGCGAGCGCTGGATTGCTTTGGCGTTGATTGTGGCGGCGCTTGTTTTGATTGCACGAGGGTAATGCGATGAATCTGATTCTGTTGTTGGTCGTGGTGGTCGCCGCGGGTGCGGTATTGAGTGTGCAAGCGGCAATCAATGGTCGGCTTGGCCAAACGGTGGGGGTGCTGCGCAGTAGCCTGGTGACCTTTGCGGTAGGCGCCCTCGTGACGGCCCTGCTGATTTTCTTCTTCGAGCCGGCCCAGGCGGTGAGCCTGTTGGATGTGCCCAAGTGGCAACTGACCGGCGCGCTGTTCGGTGTGGTGTACATGATGGTGATGGTCGGCGCGGTACCGGTGGTTGGCACGGCAGTCGCCACCGTCGCGGTGATCACGGGGCAGTTGGCCATGGGCATGCTGATCGACAATTTCGGTTGGCTGGGCAACCCGGCCATCGAGTTGTCCGGCAGTCGCATTGTGGCGATGCTCTGCCTGGCCTTGGCGCTGGTGTTCATGTACCGCAGCAACACACGCACCGACTGATGGTTTGAACGATCTGCATGGCCCCGCAGTCACTGTTTAAGGTGCCGGCCATTGCCGCACCGGGACGACCATGAACCCTGAAGAAGGAGCCTGAACATGCCAGATCCAACCTGTGCCTGCCCACACTGCAAATGTGTACTGGGTGTCGATGCGGTGATGAAAGACGGTAAAGGCTATTGCTGCCAGGGGTGTGCGGAACATCACGCCCACGGCGAGCCTTGCGCCGCGCCGACAGGCTGTGAGTGCGACAAATCGGCTCACGGCTGAAGGTATTACGTAGGGGGCCGGTATGGCCGGCCCCCATCGCGGGATTTATTGGGTTTCCAGCTCCAGCCGAAGGCTGTGGTCGGCCAGGCGCTGGCAATCTTTTACCACCCCACTGGTTCGCCGGCCCGCCAATGCCAACACCACGGTCTGCGCGTCGTGCAGGTCCTCCGGCAACGGCTGGAACACCTTCAGCACCAGCCATCCTGGCTTTTGTTGCAAGCTCACCTGGCACTCCACGTGCTTGGCCAGTGGCCCAAACAACGTGTCCTGGGTGTAATCGATCCACGCCTTGCCGTGGATCTGCTCGGGTAACGTCATGGTTATCACTCCTTGATCAAGCCTGCGCCCGCACGTCCGAGCGGCGCCATTGCAGGTTTTTTATGCCGAACTTCTCGGCCTGTTCCTGGCTGGTCTTCTTGATCTGCTCGCGGGCGAAACGGCCGATACGGCCGACGCCGGCGTCACAGCTTGCCCAATGCCAGGCTTCGGCAATATCGAGCTTTTCCAGGCGGATAATGAATGACTTCGCTTCGCCATGCAGGGTGTAGTCGATCACAAACAGTTTTGCGTTATTCATTGGCCCATCAACCCTCGTGGTGTAAGCAAGTGATCCCCTGGGCCTGTAAAAATTCACTCGGATTGTCGAGCGGTGGTCATTACCATGGCGTCTTATCCTCAATTGACGTGCCCCCTATGGCCCTGGCCGCGCCCCCCGACCTGACGGATCATGCCGTCCCCGTGCAACCCTTGGCGCGTACCTACGCGCGTGGGTGGTATGTGGAGCCCCATAGCCATGACTGGGGTCAATTGCTCTACGCCATGAGCGGCGTGATGTGGGTGGAGACACCGCGCGAAGCGTTGGTGGTGCCGCCGCAGCGTGCGGTGTGGCTGCCGCCGGGGGTGGAGCATGGGATTCGCGTGGTCTCGGATTTGCAAATGCGCAATATCTACCTGCGCCCGGCCCTGGCTGCGACGCTGGACGATCAGGTGCAGGTGATCGACGTGAGTGGGTTGCTGCGCGAGCTGATCGTGACCTTGGTGGAGCAGGGCGACAGCGCTGATGTGACCTACTACGACGCGGTGGTCGGCCTCGCGCTGCTGGAATTGCAACGTGCGCGCCGCTCGCAGATCCGTATCGCCCTGCCGGTGGCGGCCGACCGTCGCCTGATCAGCGCCTGCCAGGCGGTCATGGCCGAGCCATCCCTGGAGATCCCGTTTGAGCAACACGCCGAAGCGGCGGGGGCCAGCGTGCGCACCTTGGCCAGAATGTTCCAAAGCCATCTGGGCATGGGCTTTGCCGAATGGCGCCGGCAGGTGCAACTGGCCACGGCAGTGGCGGCGTTGATCCAGGGCCAGTCGGTCAGCGGTATTGCCCGTTCGCTGGGCTATTCGCCCAGCAGCTTCAGCGACATGTTTCGCCGCGAACTTGGGGTGGCGCCCTCGCAATACCGAGGCTGAGGGTTTGGCCGAAATCCTGAAGCAGTTGGCCGATGCTGCCGCGATGGGCTCCCTACACTGAGCCTATCAACCCACACGGTGCAGCCCCTATGAACTACCTGATTTCCCTCGCGATTGGCCTGTTTGTCGGCCTGATCTATGGCGCGCTGGACTTTCGCTCGCCGGCGCCACCCGCCATCGCTCTCGTCGGTCTGATGGGCATGTTGCTCGGCGAACAGCTTTGGCCGATGGGGCGACTGTGGGTCAGCGGTTGGTTGTCTTGATTCCTTTTCCCTGCGATGGATGCTGCCTATGAAAGCCCTGCAATTTTCTGCCACCGGCGACCTCACTGCCCTGCGCTTCGTCGACATGCCCACCCCGGTGCCGGCCGCCGGTGAGGTGCTGGTACAGATCAAGGCTGCCGGCCTGAACCCCAGCGATATAAAGAATGTGCTCGGTCGCTTCCCCTACACCACGCTGCCACGTGTTCCCGGCCGTGACTTTGCCGGTGTGGTCGTTGAAGGCCCGCAGCAACTGCTGGGCCGCGACGTTTGGGGCACCGGTCGCGACCTGGGCTTTTTCGCCGACGGTTCCCACGCCCAATACCTGACCGTGTCGGCCAAGGGCGTGGCCCATAAACCCACGCATTTGAGCTTTGCCCAGGCGGCCAGCCTTGGCGTGCCGTACACCACCGCCTGGGATGCGCTGGAGCGTAGCGGGGTGGGCGCAGGCACGCGGTTGCTGGTGATTGGCGCCAATGGCGCGGTCGGCAGCGCGGCCTTGGCCCTGGCGAAAATCCGTGGCGCCCAAGTGCTGGCGGCGGTACGCAAGGTCGATCAGGTCCAGGTGTTGCAGGCGCAAGGTGTTGAAGCGATTGCCCTGGGCACGCCGGAAGACTTGGGCGCGCAGGTCAATGCGGTATTCAAGGGCGGCGCCGATGTGGTCTTCGACACCACCGGTTTCTGGTTGCCCGCCGCCGTGGCCGGCCTGGCGCCGTTCGGTCGCATCGCAATCATCGCCGCGCCGATGGACGGCCACGTGCAACTGCCGGCCCTGGCGCTCTACCGCAAGGGCGGCTCGGTAGTGGGGATCAATTCATTGCTCTACAACTGCGAACAGTGCGCGGTGATGCTGGAGCAGTTCGGGCGTTTCTTTGATGAAGGCTCGCTGCCGTTGCCGACCGGCCTGCGCGAAGTGGCGCTGGCCGATGGCGTGAGTGGCTACGAGGAGGTGAATCAAGGCAGTGCGGACAAGATCATCCTGGTGCCTTGACGCCATCGGTCATGCCTCGGGAACGCCTTTTTCCCAGGCCGACCAGTTGTTCAGGATCGCCTGTACCAACGGATTTGCGGTGCGGTACAGGTTCTCCAAGGCGGGCACGAACCCGCCCTGGTCCGCATATTTGAGCAGGTTGTCCACCTCGCTGTAGCCTGGGTAAGGGCGATCGAAATCGGAACCGGCACGCACCACCGCCAGGCGCTGGATATCCACCAGGCCTTCGCGGCTGGCGCGCAACAGGGCTTCATAGGTGGAGTTGTCTTCCTGCTGGGTGGTGCAGTACTCGCCTTTGTTGTCGGTGAGCAATCGGGTCCAGACCTCGGCACGCTGACTCAGGCGCGTGCCGGAGAACCAGGTGTTGCCCGCCAGGGTATCGCAGCGGGTGACCTGCGGCGGCTGGTTGGCGGGCGCGGCGGGGTAGTGCTTGCGCCAGGCCGCGGACGCCTCGCTCTCGGTGAGTTGGGCTTTCTGCGACAGGGCAAACGCCTTGGCTTGCAGCTTGGGATTGAGCTCGAACACTTCGGTCTTGTAGTCCAGCGGCGGCTTCTCGTTGGGCCCCTTGGTGTTGATGCCCAGATAACCGGTTGGCCAGTCCTTGGGCGCATCCCGCGAATCCAGCTCCCATTGGGTACCGAATTCCACCAGGTAATGCGCCCACGCGGCGGTGCCGAGGGTGCCGTGCTTGGGGCTGATACCGGCGATGCCGGCGACCAGGAAATAGCTCTGGCGCAGGTCGAACTTGGGCGACAAGGCCAGCGCCAGGGTGGAGGCGGCCGCGTTGGTCTGGCCCATGCCGGTCACCAGCAGGCACACGGCCTGGGTGTTGCAGCGAATCACCGGGTATTCGGCGGACAGGCCCGGCACCCGCACTTGCTGCGTAAGTTGCAGGCGATCGATCCAGGTTTGCGCCTCGGGCGCGAACATGGTGATCAGCATCACCTTGGGTTTGATCGGTGCCGGGGTATCGGCCAGTACCACGTGCGGCAGCAGGGCCAGGCCGACGGCCATCGACAGACGAGTAAAGGTATTCATCTCTTGCTCCTTGATCAGAATTGGTAGCCCATGCCGGCGTAGTAACCCCAGCCGTCGGAGCGCGCGCGGAAGTTGCCGTCACCGAAATTCAGCTCGCTGCCATCCTCCCAATTGCCGCCGTTATGGAAGTAACGGCCGACCAGGGTGAAGCGCAGGTGGGTGAAGGCGTATAGCAACACGTTGGTTGCCACCAGGGAATTGGCGGTACGTGCCGGGTTGTCCTTGTGCAGGTCCGAGCCGAAATCGTAGTTGGTGAAGCCGATGTAGGTCAGCGAGGCACCGTTATCGAATTTACCGATGGGCACGATGTACTTCATCTGTGCGCGGTAACCGTCCCAGGAATATTCGTTGCTGGCGCCGTAGTTTTCCCACTGGTAACGCCCGTAGAAGTTGGCCGACAGGTTGACCCGCGAGTGAGTGTCGATGTCGGTGCCCAGGCCGCTGTACAGGGTGTTGGCGCGGTTGTCCTGGTTGCTGCCGTGGTCGTAGATCCAGTCGAACGCCACATACCATTCCTTGAACGGGCCGATGGCCAAACTGCGGCCGGCCAGGTAGTCGATGGAGATACGCGGCTCATGCTCCATGAACACCGGTGAGCCATGGTCCCACACGCCTTTGTCATTTCTATTACCGATGCCGAGGATCTTCGGCACATCGATATAGCCGTACAACTCGAAGGGCCCCTTGCGGCCGAAGTACTCGTATTCCAGGTAGATGTCGTCGGACGGCTTGGGGCCGAAGCTGATGTCTTTGCTGCCGATCAGCGTCAGGTCCTGGTTGAACCATTGCGACAGATAGACGCCTTTTTTCGCCGGGTTGGCTTCGGGGCTCAGGGTTTCGCCCTGTGCTGAGTCATCGGCGGATGCTTCCTGCGCCAAAATGGGTGCGCTGAGTACTCCCGTAACGGCAGCCAGTAGCAAGGAAACACCAAAGCAAGCACGAGGCTTTGAGGTGGGGTGCATTGAAAGTCCTTATTCGTACGCGGTTTGAACCCGATGCTTCGGGGCTGATGAACTGGGTTGCCAAGTTCATACCGCAAACATTTTGCACAGGCTGTACCAACTTTGCTTAATAGCTTGAATACCATGGAAAAATGCAGGAATAGTCGACCTTTTGATCAGAAATGACTGGGTGTCATTTTTTCGCTGCGATTGAACAGGTGTATCGCGGTTTCGCGGCGGTATTCGCTCGGTGTCTGGTTCATTTCGATGCGAAAGTGCCGGTTGAAGTTGGACAGGTTGGCGTAGCCCACCTCAAAGCAGATATCCGCCACCGATCGATCACTTTGCAGCAATAACCGGCACGCGCGCTGTACGCGGAACTTGCGCATCAGGTCGATAAAGCCGTGGCCGGTGTTGCGCTTGAAGAACCGCGAGAAGCCCGGCTCGCTCATCTCCAGTTGCCGGGCAATCACCGACAGGCGCAGGTCGCCCGTGAGTTCGCGCATCAGATAGTCGAAAGCCTTGTTGATCCGCTCGGCGCTGCGCGCGTCCAGGGTGGGGGCATAGCAGGCGCTGGCCAGCGCCTTGACCTGCGGCGACGGGGCGTTCTTCAGGGTGTCGAGCAGTTGCAGGAACAGGATCAGCCGCTGCAGGCCGCGGGCCGGGCCGATGGCTTCCAGCAAGCGCGCGGCCTGTATCGCCGTGTCGCCGGTAAACTCCAGGCCGCGCCGGGCCTGTTCGAACAACTGTTGTACATCGCCCAGTTCCGGCAGGGTCTTGCGCAGGGCGAGGAGGGTAGCACCGTCGAATTGCAGTACCACATCGCGGCCGGCCAAGTGTTCGCCGGGGGCCAGTTCGCCGATCCAGTCGTGGGGCAGGTCTGGCCCGATCAGCGCGACATGGCCGGCGCTGAACGCGCCGATATAGTCGCCCGCCACCAACTTGCCGCTGCCTTGGCGGATCAGGTGGATCTCAAATTCGGGGTGGTGGTTCCAGCGCGCCAGGTCGTAGGGGTAGTCGTGTTCGAACCAGCGAAAGCAGTGCTCCGGCTCGGGCAGGATCACTTCGAGTTCGGCAGGGCGGTGCTCGAACAGTTTGGCGCGGTTGACGGGCATGGTGCCGCCTCTTTTTCGTTGGGTCTCACCAAAATACGCGGGCCGGGTCGTCAGGCGCTACCCCCGATTTTGTCTGGCACTGATACTTTTTTGATCCTGGCGCGGCGGTTAAAAAAGTACCACCGGGGCATTCGTCATTCGTTTGTGGGGGGCTGGCCAAGCTGCTGTAATCGGCGCTCAACAACAAAAAACAATGGGTAGAAACCGCTATTGGACACGCGCCAGTCCACCACCGAGCGTGAAATTAAACGCGCTGGCTACCCGAAATGATTTTTACAGGACATCCTCATGAAACGACTCGAAGGTAAAAGCGCGCTGATCACCGGATCGGCGCGCGGAATCGGCCGCGCGTTTGCCCAGGCGTATATCGCTGAAGGCGCCACCGTCGCCATCGCCGATATCAACCAGCAACGCGCCCAGGACACGGCCGCCGAGCTGGGCCCCCAGGCCTACGCGGTGGCGATGGACGTCACCGACCAGGCCTCTATCGACAGCGCGATTGCCGCCGTGGTCGCCCATGCCGGCAAGCTGGATATCCTGATCAACAACGCCGCCCTGTTCGACCTGGCGCCGATTGTCGACATCACCCGCGACAGCTTCGAGCGGCTGTTCTCGATCAACGTTGCCGGCACGCTGTTCACCTTGCAGGCCGCCGCCCGGCAGATGATCCGCCAGGGCCATGGCGGCAAGATCATCAACATGGCCAGCCAGGCCGGGCGGCGCGGCGAGCCCTTGGTGGCGGTGTACTGCGCGACCAAGGCGGCGGTGATCAGCCTCACCCAATCGGCGGGGCTCAACCTGATCAAGCAAGGCATCAACGTCAATGCCATCGCCCCGGGGGTGGTGGACGGTGAGCATTGGGACGGGGTGGATGCGCTGTTTGCCAGGCATGAAGGGCTGGCGCCGGGCGAGAAGAAACAGCGGGTAGGCGCTGAGGTGCCGTTTGGGCGGATGGGGACGGCGCAGGATCTGACCGGGATGGCGATCTTCCTCGCGTCCAAAGAGGCTGATTACGTGGTGGCGCAGACCTATAACGTGGATGGCGGCAACTGGATGAACTAGAGGCTCGCATCGAGCAAAAAGTGTGAGAGCGGGCTTGCCCGAATGCCGTTCAGTTAAGCGCAGCCCCTCTGTAGGAGCTGGCTTGCCTGCGATGGCGGTGTGTCAGGCGAATATTTTGTTAGATCGGGACCGAGTACATATCCGTTTCTGCGGTAACGGCCACTTAAGGTTACGCCCTTACGGCGTGTCACTTTTGGAAGGACCCAAAAGTAACCAAAAGGTCCTCGCCCCAACACTCGGCACCTCGCTTAGGCTCGGTGTGCCCGAACGCAGGCTTGAATCCGTGGGCCGCCGTCATGGGCCATCCATGGCCCAGGACGGCTAACCCGGCGTCCTGCCGGGTTGCCCACGGATTCAAGCCTGCGTTCGGCCAGCGTGTTTAACGGGGCGCCTGAGATCAAGATCAAAAGCAAGATCAAGAGCGGCTCGCTTCATAGAAAGAACGTGCTCAAGGCCGGCTCAGCGTTTATGTACTCTTGGTTTTATACTCAAGTCCGAAATCGCGGACCTTGGGACTACAAGCAGATCTCCAAGGAGCATGAAGCGTTCGGTAACTTTCATTATGGTGCTGTAGGGATTGCTGCCGGTTTCAGTGAAGAAGTGCTTTTGCGAGCCGCGGGCCTTGCTCAGAATAAGGCCGGCTCGGACAAACCTGAGTTTGGAAACTGGTGGGGCAGCGCGCCGTTCGGTGATGATCCGGTCGACCAATATTGGATCAAGGAAGGAATCAGGTATGCCAAATTCAGGAATTACTAAAAGTTCGCTGTATTCAATTGTGACTACGATCCTGTTGACACTTTGCTTGGTGTACATCGCCGGTGGTTGGCTTTTTTCGCAGGATCGTCCGCAGCTGACTGAAGTTGTGCTTCGAGCACCTCTGAACGCTGATGCATCCATCTATGGCGTTAAGGATGACCGTGGTGGGGCAACTGTTCCATTCAGTTACCGCTACTATGTTTATCGGACCTTGGCCGATGACGATGAGATATTGTCTGCACTCGAAGGTGCCAGCCCGTTTCTAATTGCTCGTGACGCATCGGCAAGGGTTGATGTGCAAGGTGGCACGATCATTGTCTCGGTGGCGGGGGAAGTATCTGACTATCACAGCAACACGTTGTATCGACATGCCAATGGCAGTGATTACACAGCGATGAGTGTTTTTCTTACCAGTCGGCCGGAGGATTTGAGCCTGCGATGAATCAGTCAATGATGTTGGACTGATCTCGGGAGTGGTGCAGGCCTATGGCTATCGCAGGCAAGGCCAGTTCCCACAGTTGATTTTCGTTGTGCTTGAAAGAGGGCTATTCAGCAAAACTTCGATCAAAGAAGTAAATCTCCCCAGGCTTCAACATTTCCACCGTCGCCTGGGGCCTGCCGCCTTCGCCGGGCTTCTTGCGCCCCGTTTCGCGCAAATACCCTGCCTCGGTCAGCTTCAACAGGCGCTGACGAACGCTGGTCTTCAATACTGGCCGCGCCAGTACCAGGGAAAAAATCGTGGTCGCTTGCGGCGCACTGAATTCGTTGCCCAGAAACATCAGCGGCAAGCTGCTGTACAGCGACTTGGAGAACAGGCGTTCCTGGACCGCCGCGACAAGGGTGTTGTGATCGAACGGCAATTTGATCCTGCCCTCAGCCACCGCGTTCAGCGAAAACCAGCCCTGATGCTCACCCAGTGTCACTTCATCCGCCACGATCGCCAGGTAGTAAGTGGACGACGACCAGCAGCGCGGGTCGCGGAACGCATCGCCTACCGTGCCCACCTGCTCGCACCAGGCCAGTTCCAGGCCAACCTTGTCACTCGCGCGCAAGCGTTCCACGGCATCCTTGAGGCTCAGATCCTGCACGCCGCCATTTACCACCACACCCGGCAGCGCCCAGTGCCCGGCGAAGGGCTCGGCGTCGCGTTTGTTCAGCAGCAGCTTCAGTTCGCCCGAGGCGCGGCAGTAAAACAACACGCACAGGTCGACGGTATGGAGGTAGGCGCTAAGCGGCATGGGCAGTCCTTCTAAACATCGGTGGGGTACAGTCTAACGGATCGAACAGTTATGTCATGTACGGCCTTCAGAATAGATATACAAATGTTTCTTGCAACAAAAGTACATGACGTGTACTTTTGTTTCCAGGCCACAGGAGAACCGCCATGACCCTCGCGAAAACTGCCATCGCTGCATTCGACGTCGACGCCCAGAAGAGCTTTACACCACTGTGCCCTAACGAGTTGCCCGTGGCCGGTGGCGATCAGATCGGCGCCGAGCTCAACTACATGGCCAGCCTTGCCGGTCACCGCGTCGGCAGCAAGGACGCGCACACCCCGAACGCCCCCTGGGTGGTTGCCCGGCACAGCGACATGCTGCAACCCACCGGTCTGGTTCACGCCGACGTCACCTGGGTGAGCCACTGCGTACCGGGCACCGAAGGTTTCACCCTGCTGGACGCGCTGCCCACGCCCTATGACTACGATTACTTCATTTGGAAAGGCGTCGAACCCGACCTGCACCCTTACGGCGCCTGCTACCACGACCTGCACGACAAGCTGTCCACGGGCGTTATCGAGTACCTCAAGGCCCACGGCGTCACGCGTGTGATCGTCGGTGGCCTGGCCCTGGACTACTGCGTCAAGACCACCGCCATGCAACTGCTCAAGGCCGGGTTCGAAGTGGTCCTGCACCTGCCGGCGTGCCGAAGTATCAGTGAGGACGGTGGCGTACAGGCCGTCGATGCGTTGCTCAAGGCCGGTGCCGCTATCAGCCGCACCCGCGAAGAACTGGCCGCGATGGCCGCGCGTTAAGGAGAAACACCATGGAAAGTGCCTACGACCGCGAATCCCCGGTGATCCAGGGTCTGCTCGACACCGACTACTACACCTTCACCATGATGCAGGCGGTGCTGCACCAGCACCCGAATGTAGACGTCGAGTACAACTTCATCGTTCGCTCCAAGGAAAAACTCGGCCACCTGATCCCCGAACTGCGCGCCGAGCTGGAAAAACTCGCCGGCCTGCAGATGCGTGAAGGCGAGCTGCGCTTTCTGTTCAACCCGCGTTTTCGTGAGTACCTCACCCCGGATTACGAGCGCTTCCTCGGCCTGTTCCGCTTCAACCTGCGCTATATCCACGTCAGCGAAGTCGACGGCCAACTGAACATCCGCGTAGTCGGCCCGATGCTGCACTGCATCATGTTCGAGCAACCGGTGCTGGCGCTGGTCAGCGAACTGCGCAACCGTCACAAGTACCCCGACGTCAGCCTGGAGGACGTCACCCGCAAGCTCTACCAGAAATTTGACTGGCTGGAGAAAAACCTCAGCCGCGATGAGCTGGCGGACCTGCGCGTCTCCGACTTCTCGACGCGGCGGCGCCTGTCGTTCAAGGCCCAGCGCGAAGTCGTGGACATCATGCGCCGCGACTTCCCCGGCCAGTTCGTCGGCACCAGCAACGCGCACCTGGCCTATGAGTTCGACCTGCCCTTGATCGGCACCATGGCCCACCAGTGGATGATGGTGCACCAGCAACTGGGACGCCTGCGTGAAAGCCAGAACGCGGGCCTGGAAAACTGGGTGCGTGAATACCGTGGTCGCCTGGGCGTTGCGTTGACCGACACCATCAGCACCGACTTTTTCCTCAAGGACTTCGACCTGTACTTCGCCAAGCTCTACGACGGTTTGCGTCAGGACTCCGGTGACCCCATCGCCTGGGCCGACAAGGTGCTGGCCCGCTACAAGCAACTGGGCATCGACCCGATGACCAAGGACCTGATGTTCTCCGATGGCCTGAACTTCGAAAAATGCCTGCCGATCCTGCGCCACGTGCGCGGCAAGGCCAAGTTCGGTTTCGGCATGGGCACCAGCCTGGCGTGCGATGTGGCGGGGGTCGAGCCGCTGAGCATCGTGATGAAACTGGTGCGGGTTCACGGCGAACCGGTGGTTAAGTTCTCCGATGACCCGATCAAGAACGTCTGCGAAGACGCTTCGTTTTTGCAGTATGCAGCCAAGGTATTCAACGTCGGCAATGTGGAGGTGTGACATGCAAGACCGTATCGCACAAGAATTGAATATCGACCGGCAACTGCTCAAGGGCGGTGAAGCCAGGGAAATCCAGCGGCGTATCGACTTCATCAAGACCACGTTGCGCCAGTCGGGCTGCAAGGCCCTGGTGCTGGGCATCAGCGGCGGCGTGGACTCTCTCACCGCCGGCCGTCTGTGCCAATTGGCGGTGGAGCAACTGCGCGATGAACACGATGCCGCGCGTTTTATCGCCATGCGCCTGCCTTACAAAACCCAGGCCGACGAAGGCGATGCCCAGGCTTCGCTGGACTTCATCGGCCCGGACCACATCGACACCCTCAACATCGCCGCCAGCGTCGACGGCCTGATGGCCAGCCTGTCGGCGACCGAGGCCGGTGCCGAACACCTGGATTTCATCAAAGGCAACGTCAAGGCCCGCACCCGCATGATCGCCCAGTACGCCGTAGCCAACCTGCATAACGGCCTGGTGGTCGGTACCGACCACGGCGCCGAAGCGCTGATGGGTTTCTTCACCAAGTTCGGTGACGGCGCCTGCGACCTGGCACCGCTCTCGGGCCTGACCAAAACCCAGGTGCGCCTGCTCGCCACTGCCCTCGGCGCACCGGCCAACCTGGTGCGCAAACCCCCCACCGCCGACCTCGAAGAACTCGCGCCGGGCAAGCTGGATGAACAGGCCTATGGTTGCTCGTATGACGAGATCGATGCGTACCTCATGGGCGAGCCGGTGAGCGAGCGAGTGAGGGCGGTGGTCGAGGGGGCATACCGCAAGACCGCGCACAAGCGGGCGCTGCCGGTTACTCCGCAATAGGTGCGGACTTGGCCTGTGGCGAGGGCGCTTGCACCCGTTCGACTGCGTAGTAGTCGCCGGCCTCGAGTTTTTCGCGAGCAAGAACTAGGCGTTCCCCTCGCTCCTACAAATAGTGAGCGGTCAGTGCCCATGCCGAGCGGGGCACCCAGGCCCTTCTGTAGGAGCGAGCTTGCTCGCGAAGAACGTCAACGATACCGCGAAAAACCTGATCCCCTGCGGCGTCCTCGGGTTTTTCGCGAGCGAGCTCGCTCCTACAAATAGTTACCGGTCAGTGCCCATGCCGAGCGGGGCACCCAGGCTCTTCTGTAGGAGCGAGCTTGCTAGCGAAGAACGTTAACGATAACGCGGTAAACCTGATCCCCTGCGGCGTCCTCGGGTTTTTCGCGAGCGAGCTCGCTCCTACAAATAGTTACCGGTCAGTGCCCATGCCGAGCGGTGGCAAGTGGGCAAGCCAGCCCACAGGGGATCTGCGTTTAACTGACAAGCCCGCGCGCCACAAAAATGCGCTCGACTGAAATGGCCATGCAAGACTCAAGACTTCAGGGTGAAATTTCAGCCCTTTAAAATCAACAAGTTATTTTAAGTTTGATAAGAGCGGGCTGCACACACGTTCAGATCGCGGCGAGGGCCACTGATGTGGCGGCCGTGCGGGTCTCCACGCCGAGCTTCACGTACACATGCTCCAAATGCTTGTTCACCGTGCGTGGGCTCAGCCCCAGAATATCGCCAATGTCCCGATTGGTTTTCCCGCACGCCACCCACCGCAATACCTCCACCTCGCGCTCGGTCAGCTGGAACCTGGCCGACAGCAGCCGCTGCGCCGGCTCATCCTCCAGGGTCAGTACACTCGGCGCACGGGCCGCCCGCGCCGACAACAAAATCCGCGACGTGCGCAAATGCGCTGCCACCCGTGCCAACACTTCATCGGTCTGGATCGGCTTGGTCACGTAGTCGCTGCCGCCCACCTCAAAACCCCGCACCACATGCTTGCTGTCGGTCAGCCCGGTCATGAACACCACCGGGATGTCCGCGCTTTCGGGTTGCGCCTTGAGCCTGCGACAGGTTTCGAAGCCGTCCAGGCCCGGCATGATCGCGTCCAGCAGGATCAGGTCCGGGCGCCGGCGTTGCACGCGGTTCAGCGCACCGAGACCGTCGAGGGCCACCAGCACCATGTAGCCGGCGTCGTCGAGGGCGTCGGAGAGCATGGCCAGGTTGTCCGGGATGTCGTCAACGATCAGCACCACGCCGGGTTCAGTGCTGCGGTTGAGGGCATTCATCTTCGGCCTCCTTGAGGGTTCGGTTGAGTTCATCCAGGCGGAAACCCTTGAGCAACCCCCGCACTTTGCTGATAAACGGCGCGGTGTCGGGGTTCTGTTCGAGGATCGTGTCGAGTTTGGCGTGCAGGCCGCGCACGTAACCCATGTTGCTGAGTTCGGTGAGGGCGGCAAGGTCTTCGGCGCAGGGCAATACGCTGGGCGGTGGCGGTGGGACCAGGCTCTGGGTGCGTCGCAGCCATTGCAGATCCAGGTGCTGTTGCAGGCGCCCGAGCAGCTCCGGGGTGCGTACCGGCTTGACCAGGTAGTCGTTGCAGGCGGCAGCGATACTGCGTTCGCGGTCGTCGGTAAACGCGTTGGCGGAGATCACGATGATCGGTGCGGTGGACAGCGCATTGCGGCGGATCAGTCGGCTGGTTTCATAACCGTCCAGGGTCGGCATCGACAGATCCATCAGAATCAGGTGCGGCGCCAGCAGTGCCACCTGGCGAATTGCATCCTGGCCGTTGCTCGCCTGCACCACGTCAAACCCCAGCGGCGTGAGCATGCCACTGAGCACCTTGCGATGGTCCACATGGTCGTCCACCACCAGGATGCGCCGCCGTTCGCCTTGGTAGCCGATGATGTCGTGTTCCACATGCACCACCGCTTGCGGCGCGCGCACCTGCGACAGGAACAGTCGCACCTGGAAGCACGTGCCCTTATCCAGTTCGCTGGTGACCCGCAGTTCACCGCCCATCAGGGCGGTCAGCATGCGCGTGATCGTCAGCCCCAGGCCAACGCCGTTGTCCTGGCGCATCAGGTCGCCGCGTTCGAACGGCTGGAAGATCCGCTCCAGCTGCCCCGGGTCAATGCCGATGCCGGTGTCGATGATTTCAAAATTGGCGGTCTCACGCCTGTAGCTGACCCGCAGGCACACTTCGCCGCTGTCGGTGAAATTCACTGCGTTGCCCAGCAGGTTGATCAGGATCTGCCGTACACGTTTTTCATCACCGCGCACCACCGCCGGGATCTTGCCCACACAGTCCAGGCGAAAGCGCAGGCCCTTGTCCTGGGCCTGGGGCGTGAACATCTGTTCCAGGTCGTGCAGCAGTTCGGGGAAGGGGATCTCGGTGAGTTCCAGGCGCAACTTGCCGGCCTCGATCTTGGCTACGTCGAGCAGACCGTCGATCAACGACAGCAGGTGCGAGCCACTGCGCAGGATGGTCGCCAGGGCATCCTGGTGTTGTTCGGGCATAGCACTGTCACGCTGCAGGATCTGCGTGAAGCCGAGGATGCTGTTCAGCGGTGTGCGCAGTTCATGGGACAAGCCGGTGACGTAGCGGCTCTTGGCGGCGTTGGCTGCCTCCGAGGCCTCCTTGGCTTGTTGCAGGGCCTGGTCGGTGAGGCTGTGGGCGTCGATTTCCTGCATCAAGAGCAGGGTCTGGCGGTCGGACTCTTGCTGGGCGACGCGGCGACTTTCACGGGTCAGCACCACCCACCAGGCGAGCACGGCGGCGAGCACCGAGAGGGTGAGGAAGGCCTTGAAGAACGCCTGGTACAAGGTTTCCGAATGGGGCAAACCCTGGGCCGCCTGCATATAAATCAAGGCCAGGGCCCCGGCGAGCATCAGCACCAACGCCAGCAGCAAGCCCAGGTAATGGGCCAGGCGCGTATGCAGGCGTGGCATCAGGGTATTGGGCAGCAGCCAGCGCAATACGCCTTCGAACTGGATGGCCAGCCGTCCATGGGGTTTGCAGCGATCACCGCAGCGCGCATCCAGGGAACAACACAACGAGCAAATGGGCGTGCTGTAGGCCGGGCAGAACGCCATGTCGGCCGTCTCGAACGGGTTGCTGCACAGCCCGCACACCGCGTGGCTGGCGGGCGCTACCGGGTGAATCAACTGCGCATCGCTGGTGCGCGCGATGTAGTACTTGCCTTTGGTCAACCAGGCCAACAGCGGCGCCATCACCAGCGCGCTGCCCAACGCCACAAAGGGCGGAGCGGCCTGGGCCAGGGGGCCGAACAGGCCGAAGTGGGCGAGGATCGACAGCAGCGACGCGACCAGCATCGAGCCGACGCCCACCGGGTTGATGTCGTAGAGGTGCGCGCGCTTGAACTCGATATGTCTGGGGGACAGGCCCAGCGGCTTGTTGATCACCAGGTCGGCCACCAATGTGCCGATCCAGGCAATCGCAATATTGGCGTACAGGCCCAGCACCTGGTCGATCACGTCGAACACGCCCAATTCCATCAGCATCAGGGCGATGGCCACGTTGAACACCAGCCACACCACACGGCCGGGGTGGCTGTGGGTCACGCGGGCGAAGAAGTTCGACCAGGCCAGAGAGCCGGCATAAGCGTTGGTCAGGTTGATCTTCATCTGCGAGATGAACACAAACAACACCATGGCGCCGAGCGCCCATTCCGGCGAGCTGAACACATAACCGAACGCCACCAGGTACATCTGGGTCGGTTCGGCGGCGCGCTCCATGGGAATTTCGTGTTGCAGGGCGAGAAACGCCAGGAACGCGCCGCCAAACATTTTCAGTGCACCGGGGAGGATCCAGCCAGGGCCGGCGCAGAGCAGGGCGGCCCACCAGCGCCTGCGGTTGGCGGCGGTTTTTTCCGGCAGGAAGCGCAGGTAGTCCACTTGTTCGCCGATCTGCGTCACCAACGACAACGCCACGGTGCAGGCGGCGCAGAAGGCCAGCAGGTTGAAACCGTCGCCATCGCCACTGCGCCCGACGAAGCTGGTCCAGTCGCTGAAGGCTTCGGGGTTTTTCCACGCCACGAAACCATAGGGCAGCACCAGCAACAGCAGCCAGACCGGTTGGGTCCACAGTTGCAGGCGGCTGATCAGGGTCACGCCATAGGCCACCAGCGGAATCACCAGCAGCGAGCAGATCACATAGGCGAAGGCCAGGGGGATATGGAAATACAACTCCAGGGCCAGGGCCATGATTGCCGCTTCCAGGGCAAAGAACAGGAAGGTGAAGCTGGCGTAGATCAGCGAGGTAATGGTCGAGCCGATGTAACCGAAGCCGGCGCCGCGGGTGAGCAGATCCATGTCCAGGCCGTAACGCGCGGCGTAGTAGCTGATAGGCAGGCCCGTGAGGAAGATCACCAGGCTGATGGCCAGGATCGCCCAGAAAGTGTTGGTGAAGCCGTAACTCAGCGCCAGCACACCGCCGATGGCCTCCAGCGCCAGGAACGACACCGCGCCCAGGGCCGTGTTGGCAATGCGCAGCTCCGACCACTTGCGAAAGGACTTGGGGGTATAGCGCAGGGCATAGTCTTCCATGGTCTCGTCGGCGACCCAGGTGTTGTAGTCGCGGCGGATCTTGACGATGCGCTGGGTGCCGGGGGTGGGGTGCACGGTGGGAGGCTCCGCAGAGTGGGCGAGTTTAAATGAGCAAGTTCCATGCCCCGATTCAAAATGTGGGAGCTGGCTTGCCTGCGATGGCGGTGGGTCAACCCTTGCAGATGCAGCCTGATACACCGCCATCGCAGGCAAGCCAGCTCCCACATTGATCGAGGGTGTTTGGGCGGTCGGGATCCTGCTCGAAAACGGTGCGCAACGGCATACGTCAAATGACGTACAGCGTTACGTCAGGCTGCGTATACCCGCGCTGGCCCACTGCCGCCATGCTGGAGCCCTCATTGCAGAGGAGTCGCCCCATGGAACCACGATTGATCCGCTCCAAACCGCTGTTGGCCCTGTCATTGCTGGCGGCCGCGCTGTTCAGCCAGGGCGCGCTGGCCGATAACGAAGGCCTGGCCGTGACCCCGACCGAAGTTACCGTCGGCCAGTTGCACTCGGCCACCGGCACCATGGCGATTTCCGAAACCGGCTCGATCCAGGCCGAACGCCTGGCCATCGAGCAGATCAACGCCTCGGGTGGGATCCTGGGACGGCAGATCAAGGTGATCCAGGAAGACGGCGCCTCCGACTGGCCGACTTTCGCCGAAAAAGCCAAGAAGCTGCTGGTCAACGACAAGGTCGCCGCCGTGTTCGGCTGCTGGACCTCCGCTTCACGCAAAGCCGTACTGCCGATCTTCGAAAAAGAAAACGGCCTGCTCTACTACCCGACCTTCTATGAAGGCCTGGAACAGTCGAAAAACGTGATCTACACCGGCCAGGAAGCCACCCAGCAAATCCTCGCCAGCCTCGACTGGATCGCCAAGACCAAGGGCGCCAAGACCTTTTACCTGGTCGGCTCCGACTACATCTGGCCGCGCACCTCGATGAAGATCGCGCGCAAACATATTGAAAACGTGCTGCACGGCACCGTGGTCGGCGAGGACTACTACCCGCTCGGCAACACCCAGTTCGGCTCGCTGATCAACAAGGTCAAGCTGAAAAAGCCCGATGTGGTATTCGCGGCGGTGGTGGGCGGCTCCAACGTGGCCTTCTACAAGCAACTCAACGCGGCGGGCGTGAACGCGGCCAAGCAGACCCTGCTGACCCTGTCGGTTACCGAAGACGAACTGCTCGGCATCGGCGGCGAAAACATGGCCGGCTTCTACGCCTCGATGAAGTACTTCCAGAGCCTGGACAACCCCAACAACAAAGCCTTCGTCGAGGCCTTCAAGGCCAAGTACGGCAAGGATGCGGTGATCGGCGACGTGACCCAGGCCGCTTACCTGGGGCCATGGCTATGGAAAGCCGCGGTGGAGAAAGCCGGCAGTTTCGACGTGGATAAAGTCGTCGCCGCCAGCCCCGGCATCGAGTTGAAAACCGCACCGGAAGGCTACGTGAAGATCCACGAGAATCACCACCTGTGGAGCAAGTCGCGCATCGGTGAGGTGCAGCCCAACGGGCAGTTCAAGGTGATCTATGAGTCGGATCTGATCGAGCCGAACCCGTTTCCAAAAGGTTACCAATAAGTAGCGAAGCACAGAGATCCAAATGTGGGGGCGAGTAAGCCCGCTCCCACATAAAGCAAAGGCAGATTGCATTTCAACCTCCCGCTCAGGAGACCATCATCATGGAATGGCTATCGGAATTTGGAGCCATCGCGGCGATGCAGGGGTTCAACGGCTTGTCCGTGTTCTGCGTGCTGTTGCTGATGGCATTGGGGCTGGCGATCATCTTTGGCCAGATGGGCGTGATCAACATGGCCCACGGTGAGTTCCTGACCATCGGCGCCTACACCACCTACGTGTGTTCCAGCCTCACCGCGCACTTTGCGCCAAGCTTGCAACCCTATTACTTCTTCGTGGCCATCGCCCTGTCTTTCCTTGTCGCCGGTGCCGTCGGCTGGCTGGTGGAATGGGCGATGATCAGCCGCTTATACAAGCGGCCGCTGGATACCCTGCTGGCAACCTGGGGTTTGTCGCTGGTGATGCAGCAAACCTTTCGTTCGGTGTTCGGTGCCCGCGAAGTCAGCGCCGAACCGCCGGCCTGGCTGATGGGCTCGGTCAACTTCAGCGATGCCATCGAGATCCCGCGCAACGGTCTGTTCATGATGGGCCTGACCTTGCTGCTGACCGGTGCGATCTTCCTGATGCTATATCGCTCGCGCTGGGGCTTGCAGGTGCGCGCCACCGTGCAGAACCGCCTGATGAGCCGCGCGGTGGGCATCAATACACGCAAGGTCGACCGCATGACCTTCGCCCTCGGCTGTGGCGTGGCCGGCGTGGCCGGTGCGGCGTTCACCACCATCGGCTCCACCGGGCCGACGGCAGGCTCGCAATACATCGTCGACACCTTCCTGGTCGTGGTGTTCGGCGGCGCGCAAAGCCTGTTCGGCACCATCGCTTCGGCGTTCGTGATTGCCCAGACCCAATCGCTGTCGGAGTTTTTCCTCAGTGGTTCGATGGCCAAGGTCCTGACGTTGTCCTCGGTGATTCTGATCCTGATGCTGCGCCCGCAAGGGTTGTTCTCCATCAAAGTGCGCAAGTAGAGGCGAGCAGATGAAGGCTTTAGACAAGCTGCTGGGCGGCCAGCAAAACCTGATCGGCATCGTGCTGCTGGCGCTGCTGATCCTGGTGATATTCCCCCTGACCCTGGATGCGTTCCGCCTGAACATGGTCGGCAAGTACCTGACCTATGCGTTCGTCGCGGTGGGGCTGGTGCTGTGCTGGGGCTATGGCGGCATTCTCAGCCTGGGGCAGGGCGTGTTCTTTGGCGTGGGCGGCTACTGCATGGCGATGTTCCTCAAGCTGGAAGCCTCGGACCCGGAGAGCACCAAGATTCAGTCCACACCTGGCATTCCGGACTTTATGGACTGGAATCAGATCACCGAACTGCCGGGGCTGTGGCAGCCGTTCCACAGCTTCAGTTTTACCCTGGTGGCAGTGATCGCGGTGCCGGTGCTGCTGGCCTTTATCATCGGCATGGCGCTGTTCAAGCGGCGCGTGGGCGATGTGTATTTCTCCATCGTGACCCAGGCGATTGCGCTGATCCTCACGGTGCTGATCGTTGGCCAGCAGGGCCTGACCGGCGGCGTCAACGGCACCACCGACCTCAAGACCCTGCTCGGCTGGGACCTGCGCACCGACAGCGCCAAATTGATCCTGTACTTCATCAACGCCGGCTTGTTGTTTGGCTGCATCTTTATCGGCCGCTTCATCCTGGCGTCCAAGCTGGGGCGGTTGCTGATGGCGATGCGCGATAAGGAAGAGCGCGTGCGTTTCTCCGGGTATGACGTGGCCAGCTTCAAGATCTTCGTGTTCTGCGTGGCGGCGGCATTCTCCGCAATAGGCGGGGCGATGTTCGCCTTGCAGGTGGGCTTTATGTCGCCGTCGTTCGTGGGCATTGTGCCGTCGATCGAGATGGTGATCTTCGCCGCGGTGGGCGGGCGCATGTCGTTGCTCGGCGCGGTGTATGGCGCGCTGCTGGTGAACTACGGCAAGACCTACTTTTCCGAGTCCTTTCCCGAGCTGTGGTTGTACCTGATGGGCGGGCTGTTTATCGCCGTGGTGATGTACTTCCCCAATGGCCTGGCCGGCTTGTGGGACAGCCATGGGCGCCAGGCATTGGCGCGGCTGCTGCGCCGCCAACCGCCAGTGAAAGCCGTGGCGCCGCTGGCCAAGCCCAAGACTGAAAGCAAAATCCTGGAGACCCAGCCATGACCGCCGTCGGCTTTGAAATGAAAAAACCGGTGCTGGCCATCGAAGGTCTCACCGTGTCCTTCGACGGCTTCAAGGCGGTCGACAACCTCAACCTGTATATCGACCGCAACGAAGTGCGCGTGGTGATCGGGCCCAACGGTGCCGGCAAGACCACAGTGCTCGACCTGATCTGCGGCAAGACCCGCGCCACCAGCGGCAGCATCCAGTTCGACGGCCAGGAACTGACCCGGATGCGCGAATACAACATCGTGCGTGCCGGCGTCGGACGCAAGTTCCAGAACCCGTCGATCTACGAAAACCTCACGGTGTTCGAAAACCTGGAGATGTCCTACCCGGCGGGCCGCAAGGTGTGGGGTGCGTTGTTTTTCAAGCGTAGCGCCCAGGTAATCGCCCGCGTAGAAGCAGTGGCGCGAGAGATCTTCCTTGGCGATTTGCTGCAACAACAGGCCGACCTGTTGTCCCACGGCCAAAAGCAGTGGTTGGAGATCGGCATGCTGCTGATGCAGGACCCCGAGCTGCTGATGCTCGACGAACCGGTGGCGGGCATGAGCGTCAACGAGCGCGCGCAAACCGCCGAATTGCTCAAGCGCATCAGCCAGGGCCGTTCGGTGCTGGTGATCGAGCACGACATGGAGTTCGTCAAGAGCATCGCCCACAAGGTCACGGTGTTGCACCAGGGCAAGGTGCTGGCCGAGGGCAGCATGGAGTCGGTGCAAAGCAACCCTAAAGTCATCGAAGTGTATTTGGGCCACTGAGGAAGCAGGCATGTTCAAGATCGACCAGTTGTCCTGCGGCTACGGCCAGAGCCAGATCCTCCACGACCTGGACCTGACTGTGGCCAGGCGCGAGATCGTCGCGGTGATGGGCCGCAACGGCATGGGCAAGACCACTTTGTTCAAGAGCCTGATGGGCATCCTGCCGCAATGGAAAGGCCAGGTGAGCGTGGACGGGCAGGATGTGTCGGCGCTGGACACCCATGAGCGGGTAGCGCGCGGTATTGCCTACGTGCCCCAGGGGCGCATGATTTTCCCGAGCATGAGCGTGCTGGAAAACATCCAGACCGGCCTGCCGGCCTCGGCGCGCGGCAAGGTGCCGGAGGATTTGTACGCGCTGTTCCCGGTGCTCTACGACATGCAGTCGCGCAAGGGCGGCAACCTGTCCGGCGGGCAGCAACAGCAACTGGCGATTGCCCGGGCGTTGGCGACCAACCCCAAGGTGCTGTTGCTGGATGAGCCGACCGAGGGCATCCAGCCGTCGATCATCAAGGACATCGCGCGCACCCTCAAAGAGATCCGCAATTTGCGCGACTTGACCATCGTGGTGTCGGAGCAGGTGTTGTCATTCACCCTGGAAATCGCCGACCGCTTTTTGGTGATCGAGAAGGGGCGCTTCGTCATCGAAGAAACCCGGGATCGGGTAGACGAAGCAACCATCAGCCGCTACCTGTCCGTCTAGCAGCGACCTGCCGGCGAAAAACGCCCAGGCACCGCGTTCATCCTGACGACGCGCGTCAGCGTTAACGACCTTCGCTGGCAAGCCAGCTCCTACAGAAAGCTGACCTGCGAACCCATCTGTAGGAGCCGGCTTGCCGGCGAAAAACGCCCAGGCACCGCGTTCATCCTGACGACGCGCGTCAGCGTTAACGGCCTTCGCCGGCAAGCCAGCGCCTACAGAAAACGGACCTGCGAACCCATCTGTAGGAGCCGGCTTGCCGGCGAAAAACGCCCAGGCACCGCGTTCATCCTGGTGACTTGCGTCAGCGTTAACGACCTTCGCTGGCAAGCCAGCTCCTACAGAAAGCGGACCTGCGAACCCATCTGTAGGAGTCGGCTTGCCGGCGAAAAACGCCCAGGCACCGCGTTCATCCTGACGACGCGCGTCAGCGTTAACGACCTTCGCTGGCAAGCCAGCGCCTACAGAAAACGGACCTGCGAACCCATCTGTAGGCGCCGGCTTGCCGGCGAAAAACGCCCAGGCACCGCGTTCATCCTGGTGACTTGCGTCAGCGTTAACGACCTTCGCTGGCAAGCCAGCGCCTACAGAAAGCGGACCTGCGAACCCATCTGTAGGAGCCGGCTTGCCGGCGAAAAACGCCCAGGCACCGCGTTCATCCTGGTGACTTGCGTCAGCGTTAACGACCTTCGCTGGCAAGCCAGCTCCTACAGAAAGCGGACCTGCGAACCCATCTGTAGGAGCCGGCTTGCCGGCGAAAAACGCCCAGGCACCGCGTTCATCCTGACGACGCGCGTCAGCGTTAACGACCTTCGCTGGCAAGCCAGCGCCTACAGAAAACGGACCTGCGAACCCATCTGTAGGAGCCGGCTTGCCGGCGAAAAACGCCCAGGCACCGCGTTCATCCTGGTGACTTGCGTCAGCGTTAACGACCTTCGCTGGCAAGCCAGCTCCTACAGAAAGCGGACCTGCGAACCCATCTGTAGGAGCCGGCTTGCCGGCGAAAAACGCCCAGGCACCGCGTTCATCCTGACGACGCGCGTCAGCGTTAACGACCTTCGCTGGCAAGCCAGCGCCTACAGAAAACGGACCTGCGAACCCATCTGTAGGAGCCGGCTTGCCGGCGAAAAACGCCCAGGCACCGCGTTCATCCTGGTGACTTGCGTCAGCGTTAACGACCTTCGCTGGCAAGCCAGCGCCTACAGAAAGCGGACCTGCGAACCCATCTGTAGGAGCCGGCTTGCCGGCGAAAAACGCCCAGGCACCGCGTTCATCCTGGTGACTTGAGTCAGCGTTAACGACCTTCGCTGGCAAGCCAGCGCCTACAGAAAGCGGACCTGCGAACCCATCTGTAGGAGCCGGCTTGCCAGCGAAAAACGCCCAGGCACCGCGTTCATCCTGGTGACTTGCGTCAGCGTTAACGACCTTCGCTGGCAAGCCAGCTCCTACATTTTTGTTTGGGTTTCACCCTTTGGCAGAGCCATACGTCATCCAACGTATTTCCCGTTTTACCCCGCTCCCCGAGACTGGTTTCAACGCAGCAAACCACCCGTCCAGGAGCCCGTCCATGACCGAAACGCTGATCAAAGTCGACCTCAACCAACCCGTCACCGAGAACGAGCAGATCCATAACCGCTGGCACCCGGATATCCCGATGGCCTGCTGGGTGAAGCCGGGCGATGACTTCATCCTCGAAACCTACGACTGGACCGCCGGCGCGATCAAGAACAATGACGACGCCAGCGACGTGCGCGATGTGGACCTGTCCACCGTGCATTACCTGTCGGGCCCGGTGGGCGTGCAGGGCGCCGAGCCAGGTGACCTGCTGGTGGTGGACTTGCTCGATATTGGCGCCAAGGCCGATTCCCAGTGGGGCTTTAACGGTTTCTTCTCGCGGCAGAACGGCGGAGGTTTCCTCACCGATCACTTCCCCTGCGCGCAAAAAGCCATCTGGGATTTCAAGGGGATGTTCACCCGCTCGCGGCATATTCCGGGGGTGAACTTCGCCGGCCTGATCCACCCCGGCCTGATCGGCTGCCTGCCCGACCCGGTGATGCTTGCCGACTGGAACCGCCGCGAGCAGGAACTGATCGACACCAACCCCACTCGCGTGCCGCCGTTGGCCAACGCACCGCTGGCCGCCACCGCGCACATGGGCAAGCTCAAGGGCCAGGCCCGCGACGATGCGGCCGCCACTGGCGCGCGCACCGTGCCGCCCCGTGAGCATGGCGGTAACTGCGACATCAAGGATCTGTCCCGTGGCTCGAAGATCTTCTTCCCGGTCTACGTCAACGGCGCCGGGCTGTCGGTGGGTGATTTGCACTTCAGCCAGGGCGATGGCGAAATCACCTTTTGCGGCGCCATCGAAATGGCGGGCTGGGTGCATATGAAGGTCGAGCTGATCAAGGGTGGCATGGCCAAGTACGGCATCAAGAACCCGGTGTTCAAGCCGAGCCCGATCACGCCGAACTACAAGAACTATCTGATCTTTGAAGGCATCTCGGTGGACGAGCAGGGCCAGCAGCACTACTTGGACGTCAACGTTGCCTACCGCCAGGCGTGCCTGAATGCGATCAACTACCTGACCAAGTTCGGCTACTCGCCGGCCCAGGGCTATGCGTTGCTCGGCTCGGCGCCGGTGCAGGGGCACATCAGCGGCGTGGTGGATATTCCGAATGCCTGCGCCACCTTGTGGTTGCCCACGGAAATCTTCGAGTTCGATATCAACCCCAACGCCAGCGGCCCGACCAAGTTCCTCGACGGCAGCATCGACCTGCCCATTGCCCCGGACCTGTAGCCATGCCGACTTACGAATACGCCTGCCAGGCGTGCGGCACCTTCACCCTGCTGCGGTCCATCGCCCAGCGCAACGAGCCCAGCCAGTGCCCGTACTGCGCAGGGCCGGGAGGGCCGTTGCAGGTGTCGGCTCCGGCCTTGCAACTGCTGTCGACCAACCAGCGCAAGGCCATCGCCGGCAACGAGCGCAGTGCCCATGCACCGCAGACCGTCGGCGAGTACCAGGACAGCCGTCGCCATCCGGCCGGTTGCAGCTGCTGCGGCAGCCAAAAAAAGGTGTTGCCGAGCAAGGCCAACCCGCTGGGCCTCAAGACCAGGACCGGCCCACGTCCGTGGATGATCAGTCACTAGACCAGGAGCGTTGTTATGCGTCATGGCGATATTTCCAGCAGCCCCGATACCGTTGGTGTCGCGGTGGTGAACTACAAGATGCCGCGCCTGCACAGCAAGGCCGAGGTCATCGATAACGCGAAGAAGATTGCCGAGATTATTCTCGGCATGAAACAAGGCCTGCCTGGCATGGACCTGGTGGTGTTTCCCGAGTACAGCACCATGGGCATCATGTACGACCACGACGAGATGATGGCCACCGCCGCGAGTATTCCCGGCGAAGAAACCGCGATTTTCTCGGCGGCATGTCGCCAGGCCAACACCTGGGGTGTGTTTTCCCTGACCGGCGAGCGCCACGAAGAACATCCCCACAAAGCGCCCTATAACACCCTGGTGCTGATCAACCACCTGGGCGAGATCGTGCAGCGTTACCGTAAGTGCATCCCCTGGTGTCCCATCGAGGGTTGGTATCCGGGGGATCGCACCTATGTGTGTGACGGGCCCAAGGGCATGAAGATCAGCCTGATCATCTGCGACGACGGCAACTACCCGGAGATCTGGCGCGATTGTGCGATGAAGGGCGCCGAGCTGATCGTGCGTTGCCAGGGCTATATGTACCCGGCCAAGGAGCAGCAGGTACAAATGTCCAAGAGCATGGCCTGGGCTAATAACTGCTATGTGGCGGTGGCCAATGCGGCGGGCTTCGATGGCGTGTATTCGTACTTCGGCCACTCGGCGATCATCGGTTTTGATGGGCGCACCCTGGGTGAGTGCGGCGAAGAGGAAATGGGCATCCAGTACGCCCAGTTGTCGGTGTCGCAGATCCGCGATGCGCGGGCCAATGACCAGTCGCAGAACCATCTGTTCAAGCTGCTGCACCGCGGCTATACCGGTATGCACGCCTCGGGCGATGGCGATAAGGGCGTAGCGGACTGCCCGTTCGAGTTCTACCGCACCTGGGTGTTGGACGCACAGAAGGCCCAGGAAAATGTCGAGAAGATCACCCGCAGCACGGTGGGCGTGGCCGCATGCCCGGTGGGGCAACTGCCCCATGCCGGCAAAGAGCAGACAGCGGGGTAGGGCATGCGCTTTACCTTCGAACCGGCCCAGGTCATGGCCTTGCTACGCAGCCGTATCGTCGGCCAGGACGCTGCGCTGGCCCAGGTGGAAGGCTTGCTCAAGGTGGTCAAGGCCGATATCGGCGAGCGTGAGCGACCGCTTAGCGTCAATCTGTTCATGGGCCCGACCGGCGTGGGCAAGACTGAAGTCGTGCGCCTGCTGGCCCAGGCGCTGCACGGTCGCGCAGATGGCTTTTGCCGCATCGACATGCACACCTTGGCCCAGGAACATTACGCGGCTGCGTTGACCGGCGCGCCGCCGGGGTATGTGGGCAGCAAGGAGGGCATCAGCCTGTTCAACAGTGAGTTGATCCAGGGCACCTACAGCCGCCCGGGCATCGTGCAGCCCACCAGCGTTCGTTAGTCGTGGATGAGCCGTCGCGGGCCTGGCTGTGCCGTGAACATGACGTGCGCTTTGGCGCGAGGGCATTGTGCCGGCGGTTGCGGGTTGAGCTGGAATCCGCGCTGGCCGAGTGCGTCTTGCAGGGCCACGCCCGGCGTCTGAATGCGACGGTGCGCAATGCCTGGCTGGTGGTCGACCCCATGCCTTGATAAAGCACAGGAACATTGGATCCACTTACGGTATAACCCTCGGACGCTTTTGTTCTCCGAGGCCCCGTTTTTCATGCAAAGCCCTTTGCAACGCCCGCTGTGGCAGGTCTACCTGCTCTTTCTGGCTCCGATGGTGCTGTCCAACTTCCTGCAAAGCTTTTCCGGCACTCTCAACGGCATCTATGTCGGGCAGATGCTCGGCACCCAGGCGCTGGCGGCGGTGTCGGGGATGTTTCCCATCGTGTTCTTCTTTATTGCCCTGGTGATCGGCCTGGGGGCGGGCGCTTCGGTGCTGATCGGTCAGGCGTGGGGCGCGCGGGAAACGGCGATGGTCAAGTCGATCACCGGTGCCACCCTGGCACTGGGGGCGTTGGTGGGCTTGATCGCGGCAGTACTCGGCAGCCTGTTTGCGCGCCCGGCATTGCAGGCGCTGGGGACGCCGATTGATGTGCTCGACGATGCGGTGGGTTACGCCCAGATGATGATGCTGATCATGCCGCTGCTGCTGGTGTTTATCCTGTATACCCAATTGTTGCGCGGGGTCAGCGACACGATTTCGCCGTTGCTGGCGCTGATGGTCTCGACACTGGTCGGCCTGCTGCTGACCCCTGCGCTGATTCGCGGCTGGGTCGGCCTGCCGCCCCTGGGTATCCAGAGCGCGGTGTATGCCGGCCTGGTGGGTAATGCCGCGGCGATGCTGTTCCTGATCCTGCGGCTGCGTCACAAAAATCACGTAATGGCACCGGACCGTGAACTGCTCGCGGCCTTGCGCCTGGACCGCGTCATCCTCGGCAAAGTCCTGCGCATTGGTTTGCCCACGGGCTTGCAGATGGTGGTGCTGTCGCTGTCGGAGCTGGTCATTCTGGCCCTGGTCAATGGCCACGGCTCCCAGGCCACGGCGGCCTATGGCGCGGTGACGCAGATCGTCAACTACGTGCAATTTCCGGCGCTGTCGATCGCCATCACCGCCTCGATCCTCGGGGCCCAGGCGATTGGTGCGGGGCGCCTGGAACGCATCGGGCCGATCCTGCGCACCGGGTTGCTGATCAACACCTGCCTCACCGGGGGCTTGATCGTGCTGGGGTACGTGTTGTCGCACTGGTTGCTGGGCTTGTTCATCACCGATGACCTGGCGCGGGTCAAGGCCGAGCACCTGCTGCACATCATGCTCTGGAGCATCCTGGTGTTCGGCTTCCAGGCGGTGATCGGCGGGATCATGCGCGCCAGCGGCGTGGTGCTGATGCCGGTGGCAATCTCGATTTTCTGCGTGCTCTGCGTTGAACTGCCGATGGCCTACTTGTTCAATGCGCACTTCGGCCTGGAAGGGGTGTGGATGGCGTTTCCGGTGACGTACCTGGCGATGCTCGGGTTGCAGACGGCGTATTACCGGTTGGTGTGGCGGCATAAGCAGATCAAGCGGTTGGTGTGATAAAAGGTTGCGCAATTTAAGGACCGAAGGCGTTTAAATCATGGCAAACCCTTACGCCGAGTTGTTCCAGGTGCCTGGCGCCCGGGCTTTCGTGCTCGCTGGCATGCTCGCCCGCATGCCCGTGTCGATGGCGGGTATCGGCCTGATCACCATGCTGTCCCAGGTGCATGGCGGCTATGGCCTGGCGGGCACGGTGGCGGCGGTGTATGCCCTGGCCACGGCATTTTGCGCACCGCAGGTGTCACGGCTGGTGGACCGCTACAGCCAGGGCCGGGTGCTGCCGGCAGCGGCGCTGATCGGTGGTGGGGCATTGTTGTTGCTGTTGCTGTGCACGCGCTTGCAGGCGCCGACCTGGACGCTGTTCCTGTTCGCCGCCATGGCCGGTTGCATGCCGAACATGTCGGCCATGGTGCGGGCGCGCTGGACCGAGTTGTACCGGGGCCAGCCCAAACTGCAAACCGCGTTTGCCCTGGAATCGGTGCTCGATGAGGTGTGCTTTATCATCGGCCCGCCGATTTCGGTGGGCCTGAGCGTGGTGCTGTTCCCCGAAGCCGGGCCGCTGATGGTCGCGCTGTTGCTGGCGGTGGGGGTCACCACGTTTGTGCTGCAACGCGCGACCGAACCCCCGATACATGCACATCACGCCCACCACGCCGGCTGGCTGATCGCTTCACCCTCGGTGCTGATCCTGATGGTCCTGCTGCTGGCCATGGGCGTGATCGTGGGCGTGGTGGATGTGGTCAGCGTCGCCTTCGCTCAACACCAGGGCCAGCCGGCGGCGGCGAGCATCGTGTTGTCGGTGTATGCCATCGGTTCGTGCCTGGCGGGCCTGGCCTTCGGCACCCTCAAACTCAAGGCGCCGCTGCCGCGCCAGTTCCTCTGCTGCGGCGTGGCGACGGCGCTGACCACCTTGCCGTTGCTGCTGGTGAGCAACATTCCGGGCCTGGCGGCGGCGATCTTTGTCTCCGGCCTGTTCTTTGCGCCGACCCTGATCGTGTCCATGGCCCTGGTGGAACAGATCGTGCCGCCCAGCCGCCTGACCGAAGGCATGACCTGGTTGATTACCGGCCTGAGCATTGGCGTGGCCATCGGTGCCGCCAGCTCCGGCTGGATGATCGACCACTTCGGCGCCGCCAGTGGCTTCTGGGTGGCGCTGGCGGCGGGAGTGGTGGTGTTGGGTTCGGCAGTGTTGGGGTATCGGCGGTTGGGGTAATCAGCCAATTGCCGGGCTGGCATCCGCGCCGTGATGTTGCAGGAATTCATTCAACGCCTGGCGGGTGAGGTCATTGAGCGTGACTTTTTTTCGCATCGCTGCCAGGGCTGCCGCCAGATGCAGGTCATGGCCGACGCGTACGTTGAACGAACCTTTGCAAGGTTTTTCAGGTGTTTGCCTGAGCGACTCGCACGTCGCGAGATAGTCGTCCACGGCCTCACGAAATGCCGCGTCCAGTTCGGCGACGGTTTTCCCTTCATAGCTCACCAATGCCTTGATGAACAGGATCTTGCCGAACAGGCAGTTGTCTTCGAGGCTGGCTTCGATAGAGCCGATGTAGCCTTTGTATTTGAGTTGATTGTTCACGGAATCAGTTCTCCTGATCGCAGTTGTTCGATGATCTGGCGCCGAATGTAGTGTTTCAGTTCGTTGCCGGGGTGAGGCTTGTGCAAGGTGATCATTGCACTGGGGTCGCCGAGGTCGAATTTGACGCGGCTTCCAGCCCCTTCAATCGGTGTGTATCCCAGCCGGCGTAACAGCGTGACGAGTTCAGGCCAGGTAAATGCCATGTGCTCATTGAGCAGTTTGGCGAGCAGCTTTTCATTTTTGGACACGGCGTTCCCTGCGTGTAACTAAATGTAGTTGCAAAAAGTGGTGTGCGTCAATGCTAGCTCGGCTCTGGGAGTCTTTCCCGGGTTTGATGTAACCCTTGATTACACCGCGCCCGGCCCCCCAGCCCTCGCTAATTTTTCCCTTTGCGGTTCGTTTTATAGGGACGACGTGCCTTTGTGCTTCCTGCCTATTGCTCCGGACTCCAAAAAATGAATGCTGAAGACTCCATGAAACTTGCTCGCCGGTTTATCGGGTTGCCTCTGGAAAAACGCCAGGTGTTCCTGCAGGCCCTGCAGAAAGAAGGCGTGGATTTTTCGCGGTTTCCGATTCCGGCCGGGGTCGAGGCGCAGGACCGCCAGGCACTGTCCTACGCACAGCAGCGCATGTGGTTTCTGTGGCAACTGGACCCGGCCAGCGGTGCCTACAACCTGCCGGGAGCGGTGCGTCTCAAGGGCATGCTGAGCCTGCACGCAATGGAGCAGGCGTTCGCCAGCCTGGTGGCCCGGCACGAAACCCTGCGCACCGTGTTCCAGCGCCAGGCCGATGACCGCCTGTTGCAGGTTGCGGCAGCGCCGTCGGTGGCCATTGAACAACTTGACTTGAGTGCGTTGGCCCCGGCCGCGCGCGAGCAGGCGGTTAACGACGCGGCGACGCGCCAGTCGCTGCTGCCATTCGACCTGGAGCACGGCCCGTTGCTGCGCGTGCAATTGCTCAAGCTCGATGCCCAGGAACACGTCCTGCTGCTGACCTTGCACCACATCGTTTCCGATGGCTGGTCGATGAATGTGCTGATTGAGGAGTTCATCCGCTTTTACGACGCCCATGAACGCCACGAGACGCCACAATTACCGGCGCTGCCGATCCAGTACAGCGACTACGCCCTGTGGCAGCGCCGCTGGCTGGAAGCGGGAGAGCAGGCGCGGCAATTGGCATACTGGCAGGCACGCCTGGGCGATGAACATCCGGTGCTGGAATTGCCGACCGACCGCCCGCGTCCGGCCATGCCCAGCTACCAGGGCACCCGCTATAACTTCGCGATTGAACCGGCGCTGGCCGCACAGCTGCGCAGTTGCGCGCAACAGCACAACGTCACCCTGTTCATGTTGTTACTGGGCGCCTTCAACGTGCTGCTGCACCGTTACACCGGCCAGGGCGATATCCGCGTCGGTGTGCCGATCGCCAACCGTAACCGCAGTGAAGTCGAGGGGCTGATCGGCTTCTTCGTCAACACCCAGGTACTGCGCACCGAGCTGAGCGGGCAAACCCGCGTTGCCGAGTTGCTGCAAGGCATCAAGGAGCATGCCCTCGGTGCCCAGGCCCATCAGGAGCTACCGTTCGAGCGCCTGGTGGAAGCCCTCAAGGTTGAGCGCAGCCTCAGCCATACGCCGCTGTTCCAGGTGATGTACAACCACCAGCCGATAGTGGCCGACATAGCCTCGACCAGCACTGCGTCCGGCCTGGAACTGGCCCTGGTGGAATGGCAAGGCCGCACCACCCAGTTCGACCTGACCCTCGACACCTATGAAAAATCCGGCACCCTGTACGCCGCATTGACCTACGCCAACGACCTGTTCGACGCGTCGTCCATCGAGCGCATGGCCCGGCACTGGACCAGCCTGTTGCAGGCCATGGTCGCCGATGGCGAGCAGCGTGTGGGTGAGCTGCCGATGCTGGCCGCCGAGGAGCGGCAGGTGCTGGTCCAGGACTGGAACCAGACGGCCGAAACGTACCCAGCCGAGCGCGGCATTCATCAGCTGATCGAAGACCAGGTCCAGGCCACGCCTGACGCCCCGGCGCTGGTGTTCGGCGATACCACATTGACCTACGCTGAGCTCGACGCCCGCGCCAACACACTGGCCCATGCCTTGCGTGAACAGGGGGTCGGCCCCGACAGGCTGGTCGGCCTCTGCGTCGAGCGCTCGGTGGAAATGGTCGTTGGCCTGCTGGCCATTCTCAAGGCCGGCGGCGCCTACGTGCCACTCGACCCCGAGTACCCCCGGGAACGCCTGGCCTACATGATCGAAGACAGTGGCATCCAGCTGCTGCTCAGCCAGCACCGCTTGTTGCCGCTGCTGCCTACCGCAGGCATCCAAGTGATTGCCCTGGACCAGGCGCCCGGCTGGCTGGATGCCTACAGCAGCGCATCGCCCGCCGTCGAGATTCACACGCTGAACCTGGCTTACGTGATCTACACGTCCGGCTCCACCGGCAAGCCCAAAGGCGCCGGCAACAGCCATCGCGCGCTGGTCAACCGTTTGTGCTGGATGCAGCAGGCCTATGGCCTGGAGGCCAGCGACGCGGTGTTGCAGAAAACCCCGTTCAGCTTTGACGTGTCGGTCTGGGAATTCCTCTGGCCGCTGATGAGCGGCGCGCGTCTGGTGGTCGCGGCCCCTGGTGAACACCGTGAACCGGCGCGCTTGATCGAGACCATTGGTCGCCACGCCATTACCACGCTGCACTTCGTGCCCTCGATGCTCCAGGCGTTTATCCATGAACCAGGTGTGCAGGCCTGCGCCAGCCTCAAGCGCATCGTCTGCAGCGGTGAAGCCTTGCCGTTGGATGCACAGCTGCAAGTGTTCGCCAAGCTACCCCAGGCCGGCTTGTTCAACCTCTATGGCCCGACGGAAGCCGCCATCGACGTCACCCACTGGACCTGCGTCGACGAAGGCCGCGACGCCGTGCCGATCGGTCGTCCGATCGCCAACCTCGGTACCTATGTCCTCGATGCCCAGCTCAACCCGGTGCCCGCCGGTGTGTCCGGTGAGCTGTACCTGGGCGGCGCCGGTCTGGCCCGCGGTTACCACCGGCGTCCGGCCCTGACCGCCGAACGTTTTGTGCCCAGTCCCTTCGCTGACGGCGCGCGCCTGTACCGCACCGGCGACCGCGTGCGCCAACGTGCCGATGGGGTGATCGACTACCTTGGCCGCCTCGACCATCAGGTCAAGCTGCGCGGCCTGCGCATCGAGTTGGGGGAAATCGAGACGCGCCTGATGCAACATCCCGCCGTGCGTGAAGCCGTGGTGCTGGTGCAGGACGGCAAGCAACTGGTGGCCTATCTGGTGCTGGACGGTGAAACGCCGACCGACCTCAAGGCCTGGCTGCTCGTCAGCCTGCCGCAATACATGGTGCCGACCCACCTGGTGCACCTGGCCAAGCTGCCGGTGACCGCCAACGGCAAGCTCGATCGCAAAGCCCTGCCAGTGCCGGACACTGCACCGCAGCACGCCTATAGCGCCCCGGAAACTGCCCTGCAACAAACGTTGGCGACGATCTGGAGCGATGTGCTCGGCACCCCGCAGGTCGGTCTGGACGACAACTTCTTTGAGCTGGGCGGAGATTCGATCATTTCCATCCAGGTGGTCAGCCGCGCACGCCAGGCGGGTATTCGCCTCAGCCCGCGCGACCTGTTCCAGTACCAGAGCGTACGCAGCCTGGCGCGGGTGGCGACGGTCGAGCAGGCCAGCGTGATCGACCAGGGCCCGGTCAGCGGCGACGTGAGCCTGACCCCGGTGCAGCACAGCTTCTTCGCCCAGGCGATCCCGGTGCGTCAGCATTGGAACCAGTCCTTGCTGCTGACCCCGCGCGAAACCCTCGAGCCCGCGCGGCTGGAGGCGGCCCTGGTGCAAGTGATCAACCACCACGACGCCCTGCGCCTGCGTTTTGTGCCGCAGGCTGAAGGTTGGCGGCAAAGCCACGCCGGGCCGATTACCGAGCCCGGGCTGTGGCAGTCTCGCGCAACCCGCGATGATGAGTTGGCTGCGCTGTGCGATGAAGCCCAGCGCAGCCTCGACCTGGAGCAGGGCCCGTTGCTGCGTGCCGTGCTGGTGGGCATGGCCGACGGCACCCAGCGCCTGCTGCTGGTGGTCCATCACCTGGTCGTTGACGGCGTGTCCTGGCGCATCCTGCTCGAAGACCTGCAACAGGCCTATGCCAAGGCACCTCTGCCGGCCAAGACCTGCGCTTACCAGCACTGGGCCCGACAGTTGCAGGCACATGCCCGGACGCTCAACGCGCAGTTGCCATACTGGCAGGCCCAATCCAGCGACGCCGACCTGCCCTGTGACAACCCCCAGGGCGGCCTGCAACACCGCTTGGGCCGCAAGCTCGAAAGCCGCCTCGACGCCGAGCACACCCGCCAACTGCTGCAAGAGGCACCGGCGGCTTACCGCACCCAGGTCAACGACCTGCTGCTGACGGCGCTGGCGCGGGTCGTCAGCCGTTGGAGCGGCCAGCGCGCCGCCTTGATCCAGCTGGAAGGCCATGGCCGCGAAGAGCTGTTTGACAACGTCGACCTGACGCGCACCGTTGGCTGGTTCACCAGCCTGTTCCCGGTACGGTTGCAAGCCGATGGCGAGCTGGCGGACGCGATCAAGTCGATCAAGGAGCAACTGCGCGCCGTGCCCGACAAAGGCATTGGCCATGGCCTGCTGCGCTACCTGGGACCGGCGGATGCCCGCGATGCGTTGGCGAACCTGGCGGCGCCGCGCATCACCTTCAACTACCTGGGTCAGTTCGACCGCCAGTTCAACGAGTCGGCGCTGTGGGTGCCGGCCACCGAAGGCAGCGGCCAGGCTCAGGACCCCGAGGCACCGCTGGCCAACTGGCTGACCGTGGAAGGGCAGGTGTACGGCGGCGAACTGACGCTGCACTGGGGCTTCAGCCACGAGATGTTCGAGACCGCGACCATCCAGCGCCTGGCGGATGCCTACGCGGCGGAACTCAAGGCGTTGATCGACCATTGCTGCGCCACGCCGGCGGGGCAAGTCACGCCCTCGGACTTCCCGCTGGCGCGCCTGGCCCAGCCGCAGCTGGACGCGCTGCCCATCGCGGGGCCGGCCATCGCCGATCTGTACCCGTTGTCGCCGATGCAGCAGGGCATGTTGTTCCATACCCTGTATGAGCCCGAGGCCCAGGCCTATATCAACCAGTTGCGCCTGGATATCCACGGTCTCGACCCGCTGGCGTTCGGCCGCGCCTGGCAGGCAGCGCTGGACCGCCATGACAGCCTGCGCAGCAGCTTCCACTGGCTGGGCCTGGACAGTCCCCACCAGGTGATCCAGCGTCAGGTCGACCTGCCACTGCACGTGATTGAAGACAGCAGCGCCGACTGCGATGCCCTCGCCGAGGCCGAGCGCGAGCAAGGTTTCGCGCTGGATGCCGCGCCGCTGTTTCGCCTGAAGCTGGTGCGCGGTGCCGACGACACCTGGCACCTGATCTTCACCAGCCATCACCTGCTGATGGATGGCTGGAGTAACGCCCAGTTGCTCGGCGAAGTCATTGCCCACTACGCCGGCCACGTGGTGCCGGCGCCGCTGGGGCAGTTCCGCGACTACCTGAGCTGGTTGCAACAGCAAGGGACGGGCGAAGGGTTCTGGAAGGAGGCCTTGGCGCCACTGCAAGCGCCCACCTTGTTGGCCGAAGCATTGCGTGTACCGGTCGATGGGGCCGGTATGGCCGACCATCACGTCACGCTGGACACCTCCTTCACGCGCGCGCTCGGTGACTGTGCGCGCCAGCACAAAGTCACCCTCAACACGCTGCTGCAAGGCGCCTGGAGCCTGTTGCTGCAACGCTATACCGGTCAGGATTGCGTGGTTTTCGGCGCCACCGTCGCCGGACGCTCGGCGCCTTTACCGGGCATCGAGCAGCAACTGGGCCTGTTTATCAACACGTTGCCGATCATCAGCGCGGCTTCGCCGGCCCAGTCGGCCGCTGCCTGGCTCGCCGAGCTGCAAGCCCTGAACCTGCGCCTGCGCGACCACGAACACGTACCGCTCTACGACATCCAGGGCTGGGCCGGTCAATCAGGTGGCGCGCTGTTCGATACCTTGCTGGTGTTTGAAAACTTCCCCGTCGCCGCAGCGTTGAAACAAGGCGCGCCGGCGGGCTTGACCTTCGGCAGGATGCACAACCATGAGCGGACCCACTACCCGCTGACCCTGGGCATCGAACTGGGTGCCGGCCTGCGCCTGGAATTCAGCTACGACCGTGCGCGCTTCAGCGCGCAGCAGGTCGCGCAGTTGGGTGCCAACCTCCAGCACCTGCTGATGCAACTGGTGACGGATACCCACGCGCCCCTCGGCACTCTGCAACTGCTGGACGAGCGTACGCAATGCCATCTGCTCGCCCTCTGCCAGGCTCCCGCCACGCCTGAGCGACAGGTGCGTGTGCATGAACGCATCGCCGCCCAGGCTCTCGCTACCCCTCACGCCCTGGCGGTACAGGCGGGCCTTGAATGCCTGAGCTACGCCCAGCTCAATCAGCAGGCCAACCGCCTGGCTCATCGCTTGCTGGAATATGGCGTGGGCCCGGGCCAGCGTGTGGGCCTGGCTGCCCGGCGTGGACCGCAGTTGATCGTCAGCCTGCTGGCGGTGCTCAAAAGCGGCGCAGCCTATGTGCCGCTGGACCCCAACTACCCGGTCGAACGCCTGAGCTACATGCTGGCCGACAGCCGCCTGAACCTATTGCTCAGCGAAACCGGGTTGCTGGCCGACCTGCCATTGCCCGAAGGGCTCAATCGCGTGGATTTCAGCGCGCGTGGGGAAGAGCTGGCGGGCTACCCGGCGACCAATCCACCGAGCCATGCCGCCGCCGCCGACCTGGCTTATCTGATCTACACCTCCGGCTCCACCGGCCAGCCCAAAGGGGTCGCCATCGATCATGCCGCCCTCGATCAATTCTGCGACACGGCGGTCGCCTACAGCGCGCTGACGTGCGCTGACCGCGTGCTGCAATTTGCGACGTTCAGCTTTGATGGCTTTGTCGAGCAATGCTACCCCCCGCTGTGCGTCGGCGCGGCACTGATAATGCGCGGTGACGAACTGTGGGATGCCGGGCTGCTGGCCCGGGAAATCGTCGAGCAGGGCGTGACCCTGGCCGATTTGCCTGCGGCCTATTGGTACCTGCTGGCCAAGGAGTGCGCCATTGACGGCCGCGCCCTGGGTAACCTGCGCCAGGTGCATGTCGGCGGCGAAGCCATGGCGGTGGAGGGGGTGCGCGCCTGGCACGCGGCGGGGTTGGGCAACGTGCGTTTGCTGAACACGTATGGCCCGACCGAGGCCACCGTGGTGTCCAGCGTGCACGACTGCCAGTTGCTGGATGCCAATGACACCTTCGGCATGCCGATCGGGCACGCTATCGACGGACGCGCGTTGTACGTGCTGGACAGCGGGTTTGAATTGCTGCCGACGTGCGGCGTCGGTGAGTTGTGCATCGGTGCTTCGGCCGGTTTGGCCCAGGGCTATTTCGACCGCCCGGCGCTGACCGCCGAACGCTTCCTGCCGGACCCGTTTTCCGGTGTGCCGGGCGCGCGCCTTTACCGCAGTGGTGACTTGGCCCGTTACAACGAAAACGCGGCCCTGGAGTACGTGGGCCGTATCGACCATCAGGTGAAAATCCGTGGTTTCCGGATCGAGATAGGCGAAATCGAAGCCTGCCTGCAAGCCTTGCCCCAGGTGCGTGAGGCGGCCGTGATCGCGTCGGATGGGCCGACCGGCGCGCAGTTGGTTGCGTATGTCGTGCCCCGGACGGATGCCGTGGAGGCGCACACCTTGACGGCGGCGTTGCGTCAGTCCTTACCGGACTACATGGTGCCTGGCTTGCTGATGTTCATCGACGCGCTGCCCCTGAGCCCCAACGGCAAGCTGGACCGTAAAGCCTTGCCGACACCGGATGCCAGCCACCAGCAAAGGCACTATGTGGCCCCACGAACGGCTCTGGAAGTACAGGTCGCCGAGGTCTGGCAATGCGTGCTGGGGCTGGAGCGGGTGGGGCTGGACGACCACTTTTTCGAGCTGGGCGGGCACTCGCTGCTGGCCACTCAAGTCGTCGCGCGCTTGAAGGCGTTGTTGTCGTGTGACCTGACCCTGCGTGATCTGTTTGGTGCGCCGCGCCTGGCTGACTTTGCCGCTGCGCTGGCAGACCGAACCGCGCAGGAGGGCGCGGTGGCGCACATTCCATTGGTGGCCCACGGTGAAAAATCCAGCTCGGCGCTTTCCCTGGTGCAACGCCGGCTATGGGTGGTGGAGCAACTGTCGGCGGCCTCTGGCGCCTATGGCATGCCGTTGGCCGTGCGCCTGCGCGGCGAGTTGTCGGTGCCGCTGCTCATCAGCAGCTTCGCGCAAGTGGTTGCCCGCCACGAAACCCTGCGCACCGCCTACTTCACCGACGATGAGGGGGATCCGCTGGCCGTCATCGCCGAGCATGTGGAGGTCGACTTGCCGGTGCTGGACCTGTCGTCCCTGGACCCGACCGAGCAGCAGCGCCAGGTCGCCGCCGCCGTTGAAGCCAATACCCGCCAGTCCATCAGCCTGTTGCAGGCACCGTTGTTCCGCGGGCAGGTACTCAAACTGGGCCCCACTGAACACGTGTTGCTCTATTCGATGCACCACATCATCTCCGACGGTTGGTCGATGGCGGTGCTGGTCAACGAATGGGTGGGGCTCTATGGCCGGGCGAGGGCGGGTGTACTTGAGCCGCTGCCGCCCCTGCCGATTCAGTACTCCGATTACGCCCTCTGGCAACAGCAACTGCAAAACACCGGCGTGCTGGCTGCGCAGGCGCGTTACTGGGAGCAGGCACTGGCCGGTCACAGCGGCGTATTGCAACTGCCCACCGACCAGCCTCGCTCCCAGGCGCCCACCTATGAAGGCCGCGACCTTGGCTTCACGCTGCCCGGTGCCTTGCATGAAGGGCTCAAGGCGTTGTCGGCGCGGGCCGGCGTCACGTTGTACAGCACGCTGCTGGCGGCGTTTCAGGTCCTGCTGCATCGCCTCGGCGGCGCCGATGACGTGCTGGTCGGTGCCGACGTTGCCGGGCGTCAGCAGCCCGAGCTGGAAGGTCTGATCGGGTTCTTTGTGAACATCCTGCCATTGCGCTCGAGCTTTGCGGCCCAGCAACGGTTCAGCGCCTTCCTGGCAACCACCCAAGGCACCGCGCTGGATGCCTTCGATCATCAGGACCTGCCCTTCGACATGATTGTCGAGGCCTGCTCATGCCCGCGCCAACGTGGTTTCAACCCGCTGGTCCAGGTGCTGTTCGTCATGAACAACCTGCCGGTGCAGAGCGGCCGGATGGAGGGGGTCGACGTCGAGGTGCTGCCGACCCGTGGCGGTTACTCCAAGTTCGATATGGCCCTGTTCATTGATGAGGATGCAGGCGGCCTGCACGGTACCTGGCAGTACGCCAGCGACCTGTTTGAACAACAACGTATTGAGTCATTCGTCAGCGCCTGGACGGGAATTCTTGAACAGATTGTGTGTGATCCGAACATTCAATTAGGGGATATCACCATGCCTACCCACACCCTGGAACAAACCGCGACGCCCGCAGCGCCTGCCATCAAGGCCGATAAACTGGGCAAATTCCTGAAAAAAAACCAAAGCCGCAGCGATAGGCCTGCCGGCGCGCCGATGCGTGAATCGCTGCTGGTGCCAGGGCAGGATTTTCCATTACTGATGGAGCCCACTGACCCGGGTCTGGACCTGGTGGCATGGATCAAGGACAACCGCGCGCTGGTGGAAGAAAAGCTGGCTCGTCATGCGGGCATTCTGTTCCGCGGATTTGCCCTGCGCGACATACATGACTTCGAAGCGTTCGCCGAGGCGGTACAACCGGGCCTGTATGGCCAATACGGCGACTTGCCGAAAAAAGAGGGTGGCAAGAACACCTACCGTTCGACGCCGTACCCTGAAAAGAAAATGATCCTGTTTCATAACGAAAGCTCCCATCAGGACCGCTGGCCGCGCAAGCAACTGTTCTTCTGCGAACAGCCATCGCCTGTGGGCGGCGCCACGCCGGTGGTGGACTGCCGACAGATGTACCTGAAGTTGCCGGTGGCCATACGCGAGCGCTTCGAAGACAAGGGCTTGCTGTACGTACGTACCTTTGCCGACAAGCTGGACGTGTCCTGGCAGCACTTCTTCAAGACAGATGTACGGGCCGAGGTCGAGGCGCGTTGCCGCGCTGCGGGCATCGAGTGGACCTGGCTGGACAATGATGAGTTGCAAATCCGAACACCGTGCCCGGCAATCGTCCGGCACCCGGTGACGGGGGAAAAAACCTTCTTCAACCAGGTACAACTGCATCACATCTCCTGCCTGGACCCGGATGTGCGCGAGGACTTGCTGGCGCTGTTCGGCGAGCACCGCATGCCCCGTCACGTGTACTACGGCGACGGTTCGCCGATTGACGATCAAGTCATGGCCACGGTCGGCGAGCTGTACGAAGCCTGCGCGGTGCGGTTCGACTGGCACAAGGGTGATGTGATCCTGCTGGACAACATGCTGGCTGCCCACGCACGTGACCCCTTCGAAGGGCCGCGCAAGATTGTCGTGGCGATGGGCGAAATGATTGAGCGCAGTGCGCTGCACGTGGCGCACGGCGAGACCGAAAAGGAAGAGGCCGGAGTATGAGTACTGCACAACAGGGAACCGTGGACGCGGGGTTGGCGTTGCTGGTCGAGCAGCAACAGCATCTGGACGCTCGGGAGCAGGGGGCGAGCTGGGGCGATTTGGCCCACTGCCTGAAACTGGACATTCGTGGCGAGCTGGACCCGTTGCGCCTGCAACAGGCGCTGGACAGCCTGGCGCTGCGGCACGCAGCATTGGCGACGCAATTTTCGCCTGTCAGCGGTTATCACGGGCTGCGCCAACGAGTCGTGGCGGCCGAAGCGGTGAGCTTGACCTCATGGCTCGACGTAGCGTCCCCCCAACAGGTCAGCGCACGTCAGCAGCATTGGTTGCAACAGCCGCTGCCGCTGATCGGTGCCTTGTTGCAGCGCCTGGCAAGCGACCACTGGCAACTGCTGATCGGTGTGGCGCGCTACGCCGCCGATGCTGTGAGCCTGGCGCTGATCCAGCAGGAGCTGCTGGCCGCTTATGGGCAGCAAGGGTTTGCAGAAGACGAACCGGGGCAGTTTTCCCAGTATCTGGAATGGCGCAGCGAGGTGATCTTCGATGAAGACGCCGAAACCGCCAAGGCATACTGGCAGCAGGCGCTGCAAGGGCCCGCGCCGCTGGTCCATGGGCCGGACCTGCCCTATCGGCTGACGTGCGCTGAGGATTTACCGGCCGAACGCTTGAGCGTGCCATTGGATCAATCCCTGTTGGCTCGCCTGCGCACCCAAGGGCAGCCGTTGGACGTGCTGATGCAAACTGCCTGGTGGGTGCTGCTGGCCCGCATCAGTGGTCGGGATGCGTTCCTTGGCGGCTGGCGGCACAATGCGCGCGAGGACTACGAGTTTTTCAGCCATAGCCTGGGCCTGTTCGAGAAAACCTTACCCCTGGCGATTCGTATCGATCCGGCCAGCACCTTCCGTGACCTGATGAGCACCTTGGCTGCGCAGTTGGATCAGCACCGCACCTGGCAGGAATACCTGGCGCCGTTGTCGTTCCCACAACAGGCCAGGCCTGCCATGGGTTTTGGCCGTCGACGCGTTTGGGCACCGGTTGAGGACGCCGGGATGGTCTGGGCGGGCAGCGACCTGCCGACCGGTGTACCGGCATTCGAGTTGGCCCTGCAACTGGACATCGCAGCGGCCGGCGAGCCTCAAGGCGTGTCACTGGAGTTCAATCCCGCCTGCTACACCGCGCAAGCCGTCGAGACCCTGTTGGGCCAATACCGCCAACTGCTTCAGAGCATTGCTGATACGCCGGATGAAACCATCGCACGCCTGAACCTGCTGGATGCCGACGAAAAGAGCCGGTTGCTGGCGCTCAATCCGCCGGCGCAGGTGATGGAGACGCCGCTGCTGTTGCCGCAACGCATCGCCGGTTGGGCGCACCAGACACCGGATGCAGTGGCGCTGGTCGCCGCAGGCCAGACCCTCAGCTACGCCGCGCTGGATGCCCGAGCCGCGCAATTGAGTGCCGAGCTGCTGCGCCAAGGCGTGGGGCCGGGCTCGCTCGTCGGCCTGGCGTTGCCGCGCTCTGCGGACCTGGTCGTCGCGATGCTCGCCACCTGGCGTGCGGGCGCAGCCTACCTGCCGCTGGACCCGCAATGGCCTGCGGCGCGCCAGGCCGACATCGCACGGCTTGCCGCCGCGAGCTTGATCCTGAAGGCGCAGGCGCCTGTCCCCAACGACCCCATGGCCTCCTTCAAGGTCCTCAACCTGGCCGCGTCGCCCCTGGACGCTTCGGTGGCACCGGCGGCATTCGTGCAGGCTCGGGACGTCGCCTATGTGTTGTTCACATCCGGCTCTACAGGGCAGCCCAAAGGCGTAGTGATCGAGCATGGCGCGTTGCTCAACTACACCGCAGGCAGCAGCCAGCAATTGGGCCTGTCCGCCTGCCGTCACGTCGCCTTCAGTTCCACGGTGGCGGCGGACCTGGGCAATACCGCCTTGTTCGGCGCGCTCTATAACGGCGCGACGCTGCATATCGCTGACGATGCCACCCTGCAGGATCCCCAGGGCTTTGCCGGGTTCCTGCGGGAAAACAGCATCGACTGCCTGAAAATCGTGCCCTCACATCTGGCGGCCTTGCTGGAGGCCGAGAGCGCCGCACTGCCGGGCACGCTGGTGCTCGGCGGTGAAGCGATCGGTGCCAGCCTGGTGCAGCGAATTCGTCAACTGCGGCCCGACTGCCTTGTGTTCAACCATTACGGTCCTACCGAAGCGACGGTGGGTGTGATGGTGCATCCGTTGCTGCCCGACCAGGACCTGACCCACGGCGTCCCGTTGACACAGGTGCTCCCCGGCAACCAGGTGTTTGTGCTCGGTGCAGACGCACAACTGCTGGCGACGGGCGAACTCGGCGAGTTGTTCATCGGTGGCCGGCAACTGTGCCGAGGCTACTTGACGGGCGAGGCTGACACTGCCGCGTTTATCCATAGCCCGCTGGTGGGGGGCGAGCGTCTTTACCGCACGGGAGACCTGGCCCGTTATCGGGTCGACGGTGGCGTGCAGCTGTATGGCCGCCGTGATCATCAGGTCAAGGTGCGCGGTTTCCGCATTGAACTGGCGGAGATAGACGCACAGTTGCTGCGTTTGCCTGAGGTCCGTGAGGCGGTGGTGGTCGTGGTGCAAGAGGAGCTGCACGCGTTCGTGGTACTGCGCGCAGCAGCGGGCGAGGACGTATTGACTCAGTTGCAAAACCAACTGGCTCAACGCTTGCCGGCGGCCATGGTGCCACGCCGGTTCCACAGCCTTGAGCACATGCCTCGCCTGCCCAATGGCAAGGTTGACCGCCAGGCGTTGCAGCACGTTCAGCCGGAGCCTCGCCGGGTGGCCTACGCAGCGCCACGGGATGCGCTTGAGGAGCTGTTGTCCACGCGGATGGCCCAATTGATCGGCTTGCAGCGGCTGGGCATCGACGAGGACTTTTTCGCCGCAGGCGGGCACTCGTTGCTGGTGATCAAACTGGTGGCGGGTATTCGCAAGCTGCTGCACTGCGAGATTCATCCCGGCGTGGTGTTTGATCACCCCAGCGTGGCGCAACTGGCGCGGGTGCTGCGCGAACGCGAAAGTGTCGCGGGGCAGCTGGAAAAAATCGCCCAGGCGCGTTTGCGCATGGATGCCATGACGCCTGAAGAGAAGGCGGCACTGCTGGAAAAAGCCCGGCAATTGCAGGTGAGCAAGGAGCAGGGATAAACCTACGGAACGGGGCTGGCAATCAGCCCCGATTGTGACAGGCGGGAACGGTCACGTGGCGTCTAGCGCTGTTCCCCCAACCAGCTCAAAACCTCTTCGTAAATGCCGGCCACCGCGCTGGTAATACCGTTCATGCGCAGGAAGTCATGGGTCAACCCCGCCTCTATGTGCAGGGTGACCGCTGTGCCGGTGGCGGCGAGCATCCGGGCGTAAGCCTGCCCTTCGTCATGCAGCGGGTCGTACTCGGCGAGGCTGATATAGGCCGGTGCCAAGGCTGTCAGCCCTTCGGCCAGCAGCGGCGAGACGCGCCAGTCGAGGCGCTGTTTGGCATCCGCGCAATAGTGTTGGTAGAACCATTCCAGCGTGGCGGTTTCCAGCAGGTAATCCTCGGCATAGCGCCGGTGGGAGTCGCGTTGCCCGGACGTGTCGGTGACGGGGTAGAACAGCAACTGGGCCCAGGGTTTGAACGCCAGTTGTTGCGGTGCCTTCACGGCCGTGATCGCCAGGACGGTCGCCAGCGTCGCGCCCACACTGTCGCCCGCCAGGGTCATGCGCTGGTTGTCCAGTTGCAGGTTGCCAGCCTGTTCGGCCAGCCAGTTGGCGGCGTCGAGGGTGTCATTGACGGCGGTCGGAAAGCACGCCTGCGGCGCGAGGCGGTAGCTGGGCGCGAATACCGCGTACTGACCGCCGGCCGCAAGCCTGCGGCAGATGGAATCATGGGAGTCCAGGCTGCCCACGACGTAACCGCCACCGTGGAAATACACAATCACCGGCAACTGCGTGGTACCCGAGGCCCGGTAGAGGCGGGCGGGCAGTGCATGGCCATCACGTGCCGTGAACGCCAGTTGAGTGACCTCCACCGATCCCGGCGGGCTGGGGTCGAGAATGGCAGAAGTCTGTTCGAACTCCTGTCGTGCCTGTTCGACACTCAGTGTGTGCATGGGTTGGCTTTTACCGGTCAGGCGACCCAGTTGGGCCAATTCCAGAAAACCTTCGAGATCGGGGTCCAGGGGCATTGCATGTTCCTTGCGAAATAGAATGAAGCGCCGCCCCTGATCATCAGGGGCGGCGCCGGTTTCAACTGGTGACGGGGCGCAGCGCCAGGTGCTGCAACAGCCCGCGAAGCAGGGTCGGGTGATTGAGAATGTCGTAGTGGCCGGCCGGAATCTGTTCGTTGCTTCGCGCGCAGGCCAGGTTCGGAGCCGGCTGGTCGCCAGTCGCGGTGGCCCACCAGCAATGGGCCTGCGCCCGGGTCGGCGGCAAGCCCTCCAGTCGCGTCGACAGCGCCTTGAGTTTCATCGCCACCTGGAACGTGTGGGCCAGCTCCTCGGCGCTGATCCCGGCGTACACCGAGTGTGCGGCGGCACCGGCCTGGACCTGCGCGATCAGTTGCTCAAGAACGGCATTGTCCGTGGTCGCCGTGACGTCAAAGCCGGGCAAGTGCTCGCTCGGCACGGCGAACAGCACCGCCAGGAAGCCGCGCAAGTCTTCACTCCAGTCGACGCTGACGACGTCTTCGCCGGTTGGCACAAAACTGTCTACCAGGCCGAGAAACGCCACGTGCTGGCCCTGGCTTTCCAGTTCCTGGGCGACCAGCACCGCGAGGGTGCCACCCAGCGACCAGCCCATCAGGTGGTACGGGCCGCTGGCCTGTTGCTGGCGGATGTACTGGCTGTAATCGATGGCCATGGACACCAGGGATTCATCGTTCCACTGACGGTCCAGCAACATCCGGCATTGCAGGCCATAGACACTGCGTTGCCCATCCAGGCGACGGGCCAGGGGTTCATAATCGAACACCGTGCCAAAACCTGCATGCAGACAGAACAGCGGCGAGCCGTGAGCCGTTTCACTGTTGAGCAACAGCAGCGGATTCAGGCTGGCGTCGTCTTCAGCAAACCCGGACAGCTCGGCGATGGTAGGTTTGCCGATCATGTCGCGCAGTTTCAGTTCGATGCCGATGTCCGGTTGGCTGCGCACCTTCGACAGCACCTTGAGAATACGCAGCGAGTCGCCGCCCAACTCGAAGAAGTTGTCGGTGACGCCCACGCTGTCCAGTTCCAGTACCTCCTGCCAGATCGCCGCCAGCTGCACTTCCAACCCATTGCGCGGGGCCACGAAGGCGCGGCCCTTGAAGTTCGGATCAGGCAGGGCCTTGCGGTCCAGCTTGCCGTTGGGGTTGAGCGGGAAGGCCTGGAGCACGAGGATCTGCGCCGGCACCATGTAATCAGGCAGTTCTACCTGCAAGCCCGCGCGCAGGCGTTCGCCCAGGCCGGCTGCGGCGTTGGCGGCCACCACGTAACCGATCAGTTGCTTGCCGCCGGCGATGTCGCGGGCGACCACCACGGCGTCCTGCACGTCGGGGACCTCGCGCAGGCGTGACTCAATTTCCCCCAGCTCGATACGGAAGCCGCGGATCTTCACCTGGTTGTCCAGGCGGCCGAGGTAGTCGATGACGCCGTCAGGGCGTTGGCGCACCAGATCCCCGGTGCGATACAGGCGCGTGCCGTCGGCGGCGAACGGGTCGGCCACAAAACGCTCGGCACTCAGACCTGGCCGCTGGTGATAACCACGGGCAACGCCTTCACCGCCGATGTACAGCTCGCCTGCCACGCCATCGGGCACTGGGTTGAGGTGTTCGTCCAGGACATACAAGGTCCGCTCACCGACGCGTGTGCCGATTGGCGCGTATACCGCTGCGCAGCGCTCATCCACTGCGACTTTCCACAGCAGTGGGGTGACAACGGTTTCGGTGGGGCCGTAGCCATTGGTCAAGAACTGCGGCTTGAGCACGCGCTTGACCTGTTCGAAGTTGGCCTCGGCCACCGCATCGCCACCAAAGCAGTAGATGCGCACGGGCGGCGGTGCATCGGCTTGGCTGTCACCGTATTCGGCCAACTGTTGCAGATACGCCGGAGGGAAGCAGGCGATGCTGATGCGATGGGCGTGCAGTGCGTGCCAGGTTTCTTCCGGGGTCCATAGCTGATTGCCGCGCACCACCAGGCACCCGCCGCTTTGCAGCGTCGATAACCAACGTTCCTGGGCGCCATCGAAGGCGAACGACATGAACAGCAATTCACGGGTGCTGCTGTCCATCTCGTAGCGCTCGGCAATCGCCTGGCAGTGCATGCGAATGGGCCCATGGGCCACGGCCACGCCCTTGGGCTTGCCGGTGGAACCCGAGGTGTAAATCAGGTAGGCCAGGTTGTCATCGTGCACCGCCGGAGCCGGGCACGTCGCCGGCCAGTCCGACAGCGCCACCTGATCGAGTTCGATCAGTGTCGCCCGACCGAGGCCGGCGAAGCGCGACCGCAGCGCGTGCTGGCTGATCAATGCGCACATGGCCGAGTCTTCGACAATCCACTGCACGCGCTCCTGCGGGTAGTCAATGTCCAGCGGCACGTAGGCAGCGCCCGTTTTCATGACGCCGTAGAAGGCGACGATGACATCCACTGAGCGTTCGAGGGCGACGCCGACGAACATCTCCGGCCCGATACCTTGAGCCAGGAGGTAATGGGCCAGGCGATTGGCGCGGGTGTCCAGTTCGCCGTAGCTCAACGCGATCCCGTCGCACACGACCGCCAAGGCGTCAGGCCGCTCCAGCGCGTGTTGACGGATCACCTGTGCCAGGTGGTCGCGCGGGGTGGTTGGCGGGTTCAGTGCGTTACGTTGCTGCAGCGCTTGCTGTTCGGTGTCTGCCAGCATATTGAGGCTGCCGAGGTTGGCCTGGGCGTTGTCCAGCAGTTCCAGCAGCAGGGTTTCAAAGCTGCGGCGCACTTGCGCGGTGGCCGCCTCGGTGAAGCGGTTGCGCAGGTACAGGAACTCGATCTTCAGCGTATCGCCGAGGTTGATTGCCAGGTCCATGGCGAAGTTGGTGACGTCGCGGCTGCTGACTTCGCCGAAGCTCAGACGTTCCTGCCCGGCTTCCTGCAGACGTTCGTCCACCGGATAGTTTTCAAACACCAGGATGCTGTCAAACAGCGGCTGGCCGCCTTGGCCGGACCAGCGTTGTACGTCCGCCAGGGACGCATGCTCGTGGTCGCGCACTTCCAGGTTGTACGCCTGCAAGGCTTGTAACCATTGGGTCACCGGCATGTGCGGTTGCGGGGTCTGGATGATGGGCAGGGTGTTGATGAACAGCCCGAGCATGTCCTCCGAGCCGGGCAGGCTGGCCGGACGACCGGCAACGGTGGCGCCGAAGCACACGGTGTCCTGGCCGGTGTAGCGCTGTAACAGCAGCAACCAGGTGGCCTGGATCAGCGTGTTGGGCGTGACGCGCAGGCGTTGGGCCTGTTCACGCAAGTGGTTGGTTTGCGCGGTATCCCAATTCAGATAAAGCGCCGCGTGACCTTCCAGCTCCACCGAGGGTTTGGGCGACAGGCTGTTGGCCAGGGACGAGGTGCCGCTCAAGTCCTGGAGCTTGGTTTTCCAGAACTGCTCCAGAACGGCTTGGGAGCGTGTTTGCAGCCAGCGGATGTAATCACGGTAATGCCCGCGTTTGGCCGGTGCGGCCTGGCCGTGGTAGAGCGCAAAGACTTCACCCAGCAGCCGCGAGTTGGACCAGCCGTCCATGAGGATGTGGTGGCTGGTCCAGATCAGGTAGTGCGTCTGCGGGTCGAGCTGCACCAGGGTCAGGCGTGTGAGGGGCGCACGCAAGAGTTCGAAACCCCGGGCGCACTCTTCGCTGGCGAGGGCCTTAAGGTCTTGCGCAGTGACTTCGCGTTGCTGCCAGTCGAGTACGTCGACCGGCATCGTCGCTGCGCGATAGACCACTTGCAACGGCTCGGTCAGTTGGTTGTCGGCCCAGAACCCGGTACGCAGGATTTCATGGCGCTCGATCACCGCGTTCCAGGCGGCGGTGAAGCGGGCAACGTCCAGGCCTGTGACCGAGACAGCCATCTGGTTCACGTACAGCGCGCTTTCCGGCGCTTCCAGGGTGTGAAACAGCATGCCTTGCTGCATCGCCGACAACGGGTAGAGGTCTTCGACCTGGGCCGATGGCACCGGCAAGCGGTCCAGTTGCGCCTGGCTGATCCGCGCCAGCGGGAAGTCGGACGGTGTGACACCCACGTTGTCGCTGTCGCAGCAATGTTCGATCAGCGCCAGCAGCTCGCGCTTGAGGTCGTCGGCCAGACGAGCGATGGTCGTTTCGTCGAACATCTCACGGCTGAATTGCCAGCCCAGGGTCAGCTCATCGCCGTACACCTGACCATTGAGGCTCAGCCAGTTGCCCAGTGGCGCATCGAGTGCCTGCTCACGGCCACTGCCTTCGGGGGCGGGCGCCAGCAATGAGCCCTGTTTGGCATCGAAGCTGGCATCGAACTGGCCCAGGTAATTGAATGTGATCCGCGGTGTCGGCAGGGCACCGAGGCTGGCCTTTGCCTGCGCAGTGCCCAGGTAGCGCAGCGCGCCATAACCCAGGCCCTTGTCGGGGATCGCCCGCAGTTGTTCCTTGACCTGCTTGATGGAGTCGCCAAGGCCGGCGGCCGGTACCAGCTTGACCGGGAACAGGCTGGTGAACCAGCCCACCGTGCGGGTCAGGTCGATGTCATCGAACAGGTCTTCGCGACCATGCCCCTCCAGTTCGATCAGGCAGTGTGGGGCGCCGGTCCAGCGGCTGATCACACGCGCCAGGGCGGTCAGCAGCAAGTCGTTGATCTGCGTGCGATAAGCCTTGGGTGCCTGTTGCAGCAGTCGGCGTGTCTGCTGCGCGTCGAGATGGGTATGCAGCGTGTGGCTGTGGCGACTGTCCAGGCTGCCCTGGGGGCGTTCGCATGGCAGGTCGGGCGCGTCAGTGGCGAGTTGCGCCAGCCAGTCGTTCAGTTCGTCCTGGGACGTCGGGTTTTGCGCGCGTTGTTGCAGGCGCTCGGCCCAGGCCTTGACCGAGCTGGTGCGGGCCGGCAGTTGCACGGGCTGTTGGTTGTTCACCTGTTGATAGGCGTTTTGCAGGTCTTCAAAGAGAATCCGCCAGGACACACCGTCCACGGCCAGGTGATGGATCACCAACAGCAGGCGCTGCGTGCCGTCGTCCAAGTGGATCAAGAGGGCGCGGATCAGCGGGCCGTGTTGCAGGTTGAGGCTGCCCTGGGTTTGATCGCACAGGTCCGGCAGTTGCTCGGCGCTGGCTTCAACCTGTTGCAACTGCCAGTCGAGCATAGGCCGGTACCGTGCGTTCCAGTGGCCTGCGTGTTGCTCAAAGCTCAAGCGCAGGGCGTCGTGATGCTCGATCACCGCGTACAACGCCTGTTGCAGTGCCTCGGCCATCAGCGGTTGCGCAGGTTTGAGCAGCACGGACTGGTTCCAGTGATGACGCTCAGGGATGGCGGTTTCAAAAAACACCTGATGAATCGGCAGTAACGCCAGGGATCCGGTGGCCGGGCCCTGGTCGATCACGTGAGCACTCGCGCCGCTGCGTGCCACGCTGGCCAGGCCCTGCACGGTCTGATGCTGGAACAGTTCCTTGGGGGTAAAGACGATGCCTTGCCGGCGGGCGCGGCTGACCACCTGAATGGAGATGATCGAGTCCCCACCCAGTTCGAAGAAGTTGTCGGTGAGGCCGACTTTTTCCCGTTTCAGCACGTCTTGCCAGATGGCGGCAATCTGCTGCTCCAGCGGGCTGTGCGGTGCCACATAGGTTTTTTGCAGCAGGCTTGCATCGGGTTTCGGCAGCGCCTTGCGGTCGAGTTTGCCGTTGGGGCTCAGGGGCAATTGATCGAGCAGGATCAACTGGGCGGGCACCATGTAATCGGGCAAGTGTTCACCCAGGCGCCCTTTGATGTCGCTGCGCAGTTCAGTTGCGTCGCGGGCGTCGGTAGGTACGACATAGGCGACCAACTGGCCGTCGGCGGCGATCACCACCGCTTCGCGCACGCACGCCAGTTCCATCAGGCGGGTTTCGATTTCTCCCAGCTCGATGCGCAGGCCACGGATTTTCACCTGGTGGTCGATACGGCCACGGTATTCGATCACGCCGTCGGGGCGGTAGCTGGCCAGGTCGCCGGTGCGGTACAGGCGCTGGCCGTCACCGAACGGGCTGGTCATGAAGCGCTCGGCGGTCAGGGCCGGGCGGCGGTGGTAACCACGGGCCAGACCTTCGCCGCCCAGGTACAGCTCGCCGATGACCCCGGCCGGCACCGGTTGCAGCTCGGCATCGAGGATGTAGGTGCTGAGGTTGGCGATCGGTTGGCCGATCGGCACGCTGGCCTTGCCTTCTTCGCGGCACGTCCAGTGGGTCACGTCGATGGCGGCTTCGGTGGGGCCGTAAAGGTTGAACAGCCCGGCGTTCGGCAGCTTGGCGAACACTTGTTGTTGCGCGTCCACGGGCAAGGCTTCGCCGCTGCAGAGGATGCGGGTGAGGTGGGTGCACTGCGCGACGTTTTCATCCAGCAGGAAGACGTGCAGCATCGACGGCACGAAGTGCAGGGTGGTGACCTGGTAGCGCTGAATCAGGCTGACCAGCGTGGCCGGGTCGCGATGGTCGCCAGGGCCGGCAACGGCCAGGCGCGCGCCGGTCATCAGCGGCCAGAAGAACTCCCACACCGACACGTCGAAGCTGAACGGGGTCTTTTGCAGCACCGTGTCGCGGGGCGTCAGGGCGTAGGCCTGCTGCATCCAGCACAGGCGGTTGGTCAGGGCTGAATGGCGGTTGCCGGCGCCCTTGGGCTTGCCGGTGGAGCCGGAGGTGTAGATGACGTAGGCGAGGTTTTCGCCGTCAACGGTGACCTGCGGGTTGCTGTCGGCATAGGTGCTGACGTCCAGTTGATCGAGGGTCAGTACCGGCAGCGCCGCGGGAATCGGCAGGTGTGCCAGCACGTGCTGCTGGGTCAGCAGCAGGCCGATGCCGCTGTCTTCGATCATGTAGCTCAGGCGGTCCTGGGGGTATTGCGGGTCGAGCGGTACATAGGCGCCGCCGGCCTTGAGCACGGCGAGCAGGCCGATGACCATTTCCAGGCTGCGCTCGGTGGCGATGCCCACCAACGCATCCGGGCCGACGCCCAGTTCCATCAGCTTATGGGCGAGCTGGTTGGCGCGCTGGTTGAGCTGGCGATAGCTCAGTTGTTGAGCGCCGAACACCAGGGCCGCAGCCTCGGGCGTGGCGGCCACCTGGGCTTCGATCAACTGCTGCACGCTGTGGTCCAGCGGGTAGTGGGTGGTGGTGGCGTTCCACGTGCTGACGATGTGTTGTTGCTCGGCGTGGTCCAGCATCGGCAGGTCGGCGATTCGCTGCTGTGGGTCTGCAATGATGCTGTGCAGCAACTGTTGCCAATGCCGACCCAGGCGCTCGATGGTGGCGGCGTTAAACAGGTCGGTAGCGTAGGTCAGGGTCGCGCTCAAACCGTCGGCCGATTCGCTGGTGCTGAGGGTCAGGTCAAACTGTGCGGTGCTGCCTTCCCAGTCCAAGCCCTCGACCTGCAGCGCCGAAGGCAATGACTGACGTTCGGTGGTACTGCGCTTGTCGTCACTCTGGTGGTTGAACATCACTTGGAACAGCGGGTTGTGGCTGAGGCTGCGCTCCGGCTGCAAGGCCTCTACCAGTTGTTCGAACGGCAGGTCCTGATGCGCCTGGGCATCCAGTGCGTGTTGCTTGACCTGTCGCAGCAGCTCTTCAACCCGCAGTTGCGAGTTGAACTCGGCCTTCATGACCTGGGTGTTGACGAAGAAGCCGACCAGACCCTCGGTTTCGATCCGGTTGCGGTTGGCAATCGGTACACCGACGCGGATATCCGCCTGGCCGCTGTAGCGGTGTAACAGGGTTTGGAACGACGCCAGCAACAGCATGAATGGTGTTACGCCGAGACGATTGGCCATCTGCTGCACCGCGTCGCCCAGGCCAGGCGCCAGGGTGAGTGGCAGGTGTGCGCCACGGTAACTTTGTTCGGCCGGGCGCGGGCGATCCGTCGGCAACTCCAATACGCTGTTTTCGCCGGCCAGGTGAGCGGTCCAGTACGCCAGTTGACGTTCGCGTTCGCCGGCCTCCATCCATTGCCGTTGCCAGGCGGCATAGTCGGCGTACTGGATCGGCAACGGTGCCAGCGGGTGAGGCTGTCCGGCCTGTGCGGCGCCGTACAGGACGATCAGTTCTTCCACCATCAACTGCACCGACCAGCCATCGGAAACGATATGGTGCTGAGTGAGTACCAGCACATGGTCATCGTCCGCCAGGCGCAGCAGCCTGACCCGCAGCAGCGGGCCCTGTTGCAGGTCGAACAGCTGCCGGGTTTCGTGCTCCACAAAAGCCTTGAGCGTGGCGTCGTCCGGCGTGCCGTTCAGCGTCTCGACCACGAGTGCCAGCGGTGCCTGGTCGGCGATGACTTGGCGGGGTTGTTCGTTATCGACCACGAAGGTAGTGCGCAGCACCTCGTGGCGGGCGATCAATTGGTTAAAGGCGTGTTCCAGCGCCGCGACCTCCAGCGGGCCTCTGAGGCGCAAGGCGGCCGGAAGGTGGTAGGCGGCGCTGTGCGGGTCCAATTGCCAGAGGAACCACTGGCGTTCCTGGGCGTAGGACAGGGGCAGGGGTTGATGACGTTCGACGGGCACCAGCGGCAGTTCGTGCTGACGGGAGCGGCCGTCCAGGCCGGCAACGAAATCCCCGAGTACGCTGCGTTCGAACAGGCTGCGCAGGGCAACGTCCAGGCCCAGGCCCTGACGCACCCTGGAGATGATTTGGGTCGCCAGCAACGAGTGGCCGCCCAATGCAAAAAAATCATCGCTCAGGCCCACTTGCTCAAGGTTGAGCACGCTTTGCCAGATATCGGCTACCTGGATTTCCAGGGCCGTACGCGGCGCCACATAGTGATTTTGCTGGTGGCTGGCGTCCGGCTTCGGCAAGGCCTTACGGTCCAGCTTGCCGTTCGGGCTCAGGGGCAGCACCTCAAGGAACATCAGCAAGCCCGGCACCATGTAGTCCGGCAGCACGGCCGCCAATGCGGCCTTGATCGACTGGCGCAACTCGGGTTCCGGTACATCCGTGGTGTGGGGCACCACATAGCCGACCAACTGCAGGCCGCCGGCCGCCGGTTGGGCGAGGACGATGGCGTCTCGCACCCCATCCTGCTCCAGCAACCGCGCCTCGATTTCCCCCAGTTCAATGCGAAAACCACGAATCTTCACCTGATGGTCGATGCGACCGACATACTCGATCACACCCAAGGCGTTGTAGCGCGCCAGGTCGCCGGTGCGGTACAAGCGACCGCCACGTTGGCTGAACGGGTCGGGCATGAAGCGCTCGGCGGTCAGGTCCGGGCGATTGAAGTAACCACGGGCCAGTAACTCGCCGCCGATCACCAGTTCGCCCACCACGCCAATTGGCGCCGGGGCACCGCTGTCGTCCAGCAGGTAAATGCTGCGTCCGGCCAGGACTTTGCCGATGGGCATGGTCAACGGCGTCGGGCGTGCACCGGTCACATAGTCGGTGCAATCGAGCGCCGTGACCGTCACCGTGGCTTCGGTGGGGCCGTAGGTGTTGAGCAACTTGACGTGGCCAAGGCCGGCCTGGCCCCACGCGGCAAGGCCCTCCGGCGGCATCGCTTCACCGCCGGCGTGTACCTGCTTGAGGCGCCCGTAGTCCCGTGGGCCGGCCGCGGCGAAATCCTTGGCCAACAGGTTCCAGTAGGCGGTGGTCAGGTCGACCACGCTGATCTGGTGTTTGATCAGTTCGCGGTAGAAGGTCTCGGTGTCCCAGATCTCGGTGCCGCGCAGCACCACCGAGGCGCCGCAGATCAGCGCCGGGTACAACTGCTCGACGAAACCGTCGAAGTTGAAGGTGGAAAACTGCAGGATGCGGTCGCTGCCGTTGAGGTTGAAAAACGCCAGTGACACATAGGCATGGCGCGTCAGCGAAGACTGGTTGATGCCCACGCCTTTTGGGCGGCCGGTGGAGCCGGAGGTGAACATCACATACGCAAGGTTGTCGGCGTGAGCACGGTTGGCCAGGTTGCTGTGGTCCAGATCGACCCAGGCCGAGTCCTGGTCCAGGCACAGCTGCTCGACGTACGCAGGAATCGCCAGCCGTTCACGCAAGTGGCTCTGGGTCAGCATCAGGCGGGTGCCGCTGTCTTCGATCATGCACAGCAACCGGTCCTGGGGATATTCCGGGTCCAGGGGCACGTAGGCGCCACCGGCCTTGAGCACGGCCAACAGGCCGATGATCATGTCCAGGCCGCGCTCCACGGCAATCCCCACCAATACGTCGGGACCGACACCCAGGCTCACCAGATGACGGGCCAGGCGGTTGGCCCGGCTGTTGAGTTCGGCGTAACTCAATTGACGGTCTTCGAAGAGCAAGGCCGGGGCTGAAGGTTGCTTCGCCACCTGGGCCTCGAACAACTGATGGGGCCTTTTTTCACTGGGGTAATCGAGGGTGGCGCTGCTCCAGTCATGGAGCAGCAGGCGCCGTTCTTCATGGCCCAGCATGTCCAGTTCACCGAGGCGTTGCTGCGGGTCGCGCACGATGGCCTGCAACAGGTTTTGCCAATGCCCGGCCAGGCGCTGGACGGTCGGTGCTTCAAACAGGTCGATGGCATAGGTGAGGGTGGCCAGCAGATCGTCGGCGGACTCACTGGTATCCAGCGAGAGGTCGAACTGGGTGCTGGGCAGCGTGCCTTCCAGCACTTCAAGGCTCAGGCCGGGCAGGCTGACGCTGGTCTGGGGTTGCACGCTGGCGTGGTTGTACATCACTTGGAACAGCGGGCTATGGCTGAGGCTGCGCTCCGGTTGCAGGGCTTCCACCAACTGTTCGAAGGGCAGGTCCTGGTGGGCCTGAGCCTGTAGAGCATGGTGTTTGACCTGTTGCAGCACGTCGATAAAGCGCGCCTGGCCGTTGAGTTCTGCGCGCAGCACCTGAGTGTTGACGAAAAACCCGATCAGCCCTTCGGTTTCCACACGGTTGCGGTTGGCAATCGGCACGCCGACACGGATATCGGTTTGCCCGCTGTAGCGATGCAGCAGGGTCTGGAATGAGGCCAGCAACAGCATGAACAACGTCACGCCCTGTTGCTGGGCCAAATGCTTGAGTGATTGCGTCAGTTCGCTGCCCAGCGCCAGTTCCAACTGAGCGCCGCGATAACTTTGCTCGGACGGTCTGGCATGGTCGACGGGCAGTTCCAATACCGTTTGCTCACCGCCCAACTGGGCGGTCCAGTAGGCCAGTTGGCGCTCGCGTTCGCCGGCCTCCATCCACTGGCGTTGCCACACGCCATAGTCGGCGTACTGCACGGGCAGGTCCGGCAGGCTGACGTCCTGTTGCTGGCTGAAGCCTGCGTACAGAGCAATCAGCTCCTGGATCATCACGTTGATCGACCAGCCGTCGGAGACGATATGGTGCTGGGTGATGATCAGCACGTGATCGTCGTCCGCCAGTGTCAGCAATTTAACCCGAAGCAGCGGGCCGTGCTGCAAATCGAACAGCTGTTGGATTTCGTGTTTCACACACGCCTGGATCGTCGGGGCGTCCGCGCCCGGCCGTGACTCGATGGTGATTGCCAGAGAAGAGTGGGGCGCAATCCGTTGCACGGTGTGCTCGCCGTCCTGGGTGAACGAGGTGCGCAGGCTTTCATGGCGGGCAAGCAGGCGGTCGAAGCTGCGTTGCAGCGCCTGGATGTCCAGGCGTCCGCGCAGGCGCAGGGCGGCCGGGATGTGATAGGCGCTGCTCTGGGGATCCAGTTGCCAGAGGAACCACTGGCGTTCCTGGGCGTAGGACAGGCGCAGCGGCTGGTCGCGCTCGACCCGTACCAGCGGCGGTTCGTGGCGGGCCGGTTGCTGCTCCAGGGTGGCGACGAACGCCTGCAAGGTGCTGCACTCGAACAGGTTGCGCAGGGGCACGTCGCTGTTCAGTGCATGACGCACCCGAGAGACGACCTGAGTGGCCAGCAGTGAATGACCGCCCAGTTCAAAGAAGTCATCGTGCAGGCCGACGGTTTCGCGCTTGAGCACGTCTTGCCAGATGGCGGCAATCTGCTGCTCCAGCGGGCTGTGCGGTGCCACATAGGTTTTTTGCAGCAGGCTCGCATCCGGTCTCGGCAGCGCCTTGCGGTCGAGTTTGCCGTTGGGGCTCAGGGGCAATTGATCGAGCAGGATCAACTGGGCCGGCACCATGTAATCGGGCAAGTGTTCACCCAGGCGCCGTTTGATGTCGCTGCGCAGTTCAGTTGCGTCGCGGGCGTCGGTGGGTACGACATAGGCGACCAACTGGCCGTCGGCGGCGATCACCACTGCTTCGCGCACGCACTCCAGTTCCATCAGGCGGGTTTCGATTTCTCCCAGCTCGATGCGCAGGCCACGGATTTTCACCTGGTGGTCGATACGGCCCCGGTATTCGATCACGCCGTCGGGGCGGTAGCTGGCCAGGTCACCGGTGCGGTACAGGCGCTGGCCGTCACCGAACGGGCTGGTCATGAAGCGCTCGGCGGTCAGGGCCGGGCGGCGGTGGTAACCACGGGCCAGACCTTCGCCGCCCAGGTACAGCTCGCCGATGACCCCGGCCGGCACCGGTTGCAGCTCGGCATCGAGGATGTAGGTGCTGAGGTTGGCGATCGGTTGTCCGATCGGCACGCTGGCCTTGCCTTCTTCGCGGCACGTCCAGTGGGTCACGTCGATGGCGGCTTCGGTGGGGCCGTAAAGGTTGAACAGCCCGGCGTTCGGCAGCTTGGCGAACACTTGTTGTTGCGCGTCCACGGGCAAGGCTTCGCCGCTGCAGATGATGCGGGTGAGGCGGGTGCACTGCGCGACGTTTTCATCCAGCAGGAAGACGTGCAGCATCGACGGCACGAAGTGCAGGGTGGTGACGTCGTAACGCTGAATCAGGCTGACCAGCGTGGCCGGGTCGCGATGGTCGCCAGGGCCGGCAACGGCCAGGCGCGCGCCGGTCATCAGCGGCCAGAAGAACTCCCACACCGACACGTCGAAGCTGAACGGGGTCTTTTGCAGCACCGTGTCGCGGGGCGTCAGGGCGTAGGCCTGCTGCATCCAGCACAGGCGGTTGGTCAGGGCCGCATGGCGGTTGCCGGCGCCCTTGGGCTTGCCGGTGGAGCCGGAGGTGTAGATGACGTAGGCGAGGTTTTCGCCGTCAACGGTGACCTGCGGGTTGCTGTCGACATAGGTGCTGACGTCCAGTTGATCGAGGGCCAGCACCGGCAGCGCCGCCGGAATCGGCAGGTGTGCCAGCACGTGCTGCTGGGTCAGCAGCAGGCCGATGCCGCTGTCTTCGATCATGTAGCTCAGGCGGTCCTGGGGGTATTGCGGGTCGAGCGGTACATAGGCGCCGCCGGCCTTGAGCACGGCGAGCAGGCCGATGACCATCTCCAGGCTGCGCTCGGTGGCGATGCCCACCAACGCGTCCGGGCCGACGCCCAGCTCCATCAGCTTATGGGCGAGCTGGTTGGCGCGCTGGTTGAGCTGGCGATAGCTCAGTTGTTGAGCGCCGAACACCAGGGCCGGGGCCTCGGGTGTGGCGGCCACCTGGGCTTCGATCAACTGCTGCACGCTGTGGTCCAGCGGGTAGTGGGTGGTGGTGGCGTTCCACGTGCTGACGATGTGGTGTTGCTCGGCGTGGCCGAGCATCGGCAGTTCGGCCAGCCGCTGCTGCGGCCCTTCAATGAGGCTCTGCAGCAAGCGCAGCCAGTGTTGGCCCAGGCGTTCAATCGTCGCCGCGTCGAACAGTGCCGTGCTGTACTCGATGCTCGCCGTGATCTGTTGTGGCGAATAGTCCACGTCCATCGACAGGTCGAACTTGGCCTCATGTTGCGCCACCGGCAGCAATTCCAGGCTCAACTCACCCAACGTCAGTGCGCCTGGTTGCTCCTGGCTCACGCGCCAGTTGAACAGGGTCTGGAACAACGGGTTGGCCTGGATGCTGCGTTGCAGCTGCAAGCGTTCGATGAGCAGTTCAATCGGGTAGTCGGCATGTTCCATCGCCGCCCGTGATTGCTGGCGCAGCGCTTGGAGAAACGCGCCTGCGGTCAGGTCGTCGGTGAGGCGCGTGCGGTAGATCTGGCTGCTGACGAAGAATCCCACCAGATCCTGGGTCTGGCTTTGATTGCGGCTGGCATTCGGCACGCCAACGGTGAAATCCTGCTGGCCGCTGTAGCGGCTGAGCAGCAGTTGCCAGGCGCCCAGCAGCACAATAAATGGCGTCAGCGCCTGTTGCCGGCAGAAGCCTTGCAACTGTTGGCTCAGGGCTTCGGGCAATGGCAGGTGAAGGGTGCCGGCGCGGTGCTGTTGTCCGGCGCTGCGGGGGAAATCGGCAGGCAGGTCCAGCGTGGGAATCTCGTGTCCCAGGTACTGCGCCCAATAGTCGGCGGCGCGCTGTTGTTCAGGCGTGTTCGGGTATTCCTCACGCTGCCAGCGCGCATAGTCAGCGTACTGGATGGCAGGTCGCGCCAGCGCTGTGGTGTCGCCCTGGCACGCGCGTTGGTAGGCCTGGACCAGGTCGTGCATCAGGATCGGGTTGGACCAGGCGTCCGAGACGATGTGATGCATGTTCAACAGCAGGATATGCTCGTCCTGCTCGAGTTTGATCAGGGTGGCGCGAATCAGCGGCGCGCGCGCCAGATCAAACGGCGCCGCGGCTTCGGCGGCCAGACGCGCGGTAACGGCGGCGCTACGGGAGTATTGCGCCAGGCCCGACAGGTCCTCTTCCCGCAGGTGGATCCGCGCGTGTGGGTCAAGCACTTGCCGGGGTTGATCATCAAGGGCCTGGAACGCGGTTTTCAGCACATCGTGCCGATCGATGATCTGCTGCAGGGCCGCACCCAGCGCCGGTGTATTCAACGGGCCACGCAGGCGCAGCGCGTTGGGCAGGTTATAGGCGCTGCTGTCGGGCGAGAGCTGTTGCAGGAACCACAGGCGTTGCTGGGCGAAAGACAGGGGCGTGGGGCCGCGATGGGTGTGAGCCTTGATGGAATGCTCTGAGCCGGCGTCGTCGGCCATCAACAGAGCCAGCAGTTCGTCGTCGGGGAGTTGATTCGGTAGGTTCATGTGCGGTCTCGTCGCCATCGGCTGCGTAAATATGCGTTGTCAGAAAGACGAAGCGTGGTCGACGAGATTTAGGTGTGTTGTGGGACTTGAAGGGCAGGCGGCGAGCGGCAGGGCGCTCGCCGGCGGGGGCAGGATCAGGCGAACGCCTTTTCGCTGATGACACGCCCGGCTTCCATGCGCACCAGTTGGTCGGCGACATCGAAGTAACGGTCATCGTGGGAGATCACGATGATGGTCTTGCCCAGGCGCTTGAGGTCCGGCAGCAGCTCGGTATAGAACACGCGGCGGAAGGTCGGGTCCTGGTCGGCGGCCCATTCGTCGAAGACCAGCACCGGCCGCTCATCCAGCCAGGCGTTGATCAGCGCCAGGCGCTTGCGCTGCCCGGTGGACAGATCGGTGGTGGTGAAAGCGCCGTCACGGATGCTGACCTTGTGGGCGATCTCCATGCGTTCCAGGTATTGGTGGGCATCGTCCGGCAGGGCGGTATCGCTTTGCATCAGTTCGTCGAACAGGTAGTAGTCGGCAAAAATAGTCGTGAACATCTGACGGTAGTCATCCAGGCCGTGGGCGTCCACCGTCGCGCCGTTGAGGCGGATCTCACCTTGCTGCGGGGTGTACAGGCCCAACAGCAGTTTAATCAGGGTGGTCTTGCCGCAGCCGTTTTCACCGACGATAAACAGGATTTCCCCGGGCTCGATGCTCAGGTTGACCGGGCCCAGCTTGAAGGGAGCGCTGCCCTCCACGGGTGGAAAGGCATAGTGCACGTCGCGCAATTCCAGGTGCTTCATGGGGGGCGTGCGGCGCTCATCGGCGTCGAGCAGCAAGTGCGGTTCCGGCGACGAGAAGCGCTCGGACAGGTCGGCAATACGGCGGAAGGCAATCTGTGCGCGGCTGATGATCGGCAGGTTGGCGATCAGGTTTTCCAGCGGGCCTTTCATGTAGAGCAGTACCAGTACAAAGCCGCTCATCATGGCCGGGTTGTTGCTGGGCCAGAACGATTGCAGGGTCAGTGCCAGGCCGATGACCACGAAAAACAGCATCGAGCCCAGGCTTTTGGCGATCACGAAAATGTTGATCGAGCGCACGTGGGTGTCGCAGATGTGGTCGGCGGTGGCCTGGATGTTGCGGGTCAGCATCGCGTGACGCCGCTTGCGATGGATCCGCAGCTCCTTGGCGCCTTCGGCGATGGCCGAATAATGTTTTTGCAGGTTGTCTTCAGCTTCCCGCGCGGCGTAGAAGCCTTTGATGCCTTTGCTTTGCGCGATGAACTGGATGGCCGAACCGATGCCGATCGCCAGCAGGGTCATGATGAAAATCGGCAGTGAGAGGCTTGCCAGGTAGCCCAGGCAGCCGAGGATGACGGTAATGGAAATGGCCAGTGGGGCGAAGGCGAAAGCGAAGTCGCTGATGGTGTCGACGTCGTGGGTCAGTACTGGAATAAGGCGATGACTGCGGTAGCGCTCGATCTGTTCGATCGGTGCCGACAAGACCTTGGCGCCGAGGTCCTTGCGCAGCCTGGCAATGACTTTTTGCCCGACGAAGTTGCTGCCGATATCGGCGGCGATGCTGCTGAGCAGGGCGAGTACGCACAGGCCGGCGAAGGCCAGGACCACCGCAGTGGTGAGGCCGGACTCGCTGTGCAGGCCCTGGTTGACCGTGGCCAGCAGTGCGGTGACGCTCACGCCGCCGAGGATGCCGAACAGAATCGACAGAATGACGGTGTAGCGATACGGCTTGAGCAGGCTCAAGAGTTCGCTGAGGGCGCTACGCGGTTTTGCAGTCATGAAACTACCTCGGTCGCGACGTGGCTACGTGCTAAGGGCGAGTGGAGGCCCGGCGATCGATTTGATCGCTCGCGGGCTTTTGTAGAAGACGTTTCGACTACGGCGCGATTTAGCCCTGCTGCGGTGGGCACGAGGACTAAATTTGTCCGGCAGTCCCACGTTATAGCTTGGATGCGGCCATGTTCCATGGCTGTCACCGGTAGGCCATCAACCACCCTGGCGGCTGATGGTTTTTTGCGTTTTGAGCGATGGTAAAAAAAGTAAGTAAATGAGTCTGGTTTTCATTACCTGAGCCGTCTTATTAACCAGAGGTGCTCAAAGACGCCACTATTTCTGCCAATCACACGCCACATTGTTCAAGGATTGCTGTCGATGCCTTATCTCCTTTGGTTGTCTACGCCCAAGCATTACGCATTGAAGAAGTTGCCGCAGACCGTGCGTCTGATGATGTTGGGGGCCGCGCTGGCGGTGCCGACTGCCGCCACATTGATGCCGAGCGCTGCCTTTGCCCAGAACGAAACGGGCAAGGTCGCCTTCGCGATCCCGGCCGGTAAATTATCGGATGCGCTGATGGCGTTTGGCTCGGCGGCCGGGGTGTCGATTTCCTACGACCCGGCGCTCGCCAGCCAGCGCTCCAGCCAAGGGCTGAGAGGGCAATACGGCGTGGATGAAGGCTTGTCTCGACTGTTGTCGGGCAGTGGTTTGCAGGCCAACCGCGAAACGAACGGCAGCTATATCGTGATGACGCCGTCCAGTGGTTCGGCGCTGAACCTGGGGGCGACCACTATCAGCGCCGAGGGGCTTGGGGCGACGACCGAAAACACCGGTTCCTACACCACGGGCGCCACCAGCACCGCGACCAAGCTCCCGTTGTCTTTGCGTGAAACGCCGCAGTCGGTGAGCGTGATTACCCGGCAGTTGATGGAAGACCAGCATCTTTCAACGCTCAACGAAGTGCTGGCTTTCACGCCGGGGATCAGCATCAACCACCGCGACAGCGAACGTTATTCTTTCTATTCCCGTGGCTTCTCAATCCAGAACTTTCAGTACGACGGCATTCCGTCGCAAGTGGCGAACGAGTCCCAGCAGTACACCGGCCCACTGTCGGACATGGCTATCTATGACCGCGTTGAAGTTGTACGTGGCGCGACCGGCCTGATGAGTGGTGCGGGCACTCCATCTGCCACTATCAACCTGGTACGCAAGCGTCCGACCAAAGACTTCCAGGGTTACGTTTCCGGGGAGGCGGGTGCGTGGGATCGCTACCGCTCCGAAGTGGACGTATCCGGCCCGCTGACGGAAACCGGCAACGTGCGTGGGCGGTTTGTCGCGGCGTACCAGAAGCAGAACTCGTTTATTGATTGGTACAAGCAAGAAAAACGTGTGATGTACGGCGCGTTGGACATCGACTTGAGCGATGACACCACGTTGCGTACCAGCCTCGATTACCAGAACAACAACTCCGATGGCACGACCTACGGACATATCCCGTTGTTCTACAGCACCGGCAAGCAGACTAATTTTTCCCGTTCGTTCAATCCCGCCAGCCGTTGGGCATTCCAGGACAACACCAGTTACAACTTCAGCACCATGCTGGATCACAAGCTGGGTAACGACTGGAGTTGGAAAACCGCCTACAGCCACCAATATGGCTATCGCAAAGGGGAGGGCGCTTCTGCCAGTAATGGCGCGCCCGACCCAGTGACAGGCGTCGGCGCGAATGCCTACATCAGTCGGCTGGACAGCTACCAGACTCAAGACACCCTGGATACCTATGCCACGGGCCCGTTCACCTTGGGTGGGCGTCAGCATGAATTGGTGGTGGGTGCCAGCACCTCGCGCACGCACCTGAACTTCCCTGACTACACCAGCACCGGAGCCGATGGGGACTTCGCCGCGGTGGACAATATCTTCGCCTGGGATGGTCGTCAGTTCGCTCGACCGAAGTTCGTAGAAAATGGTGGAACGGTTACGACCCTGCAGCAAACCGGGGTTTACAGTGCGGTACGTCTGAAACCAATCGATCCGTTGACCGTGATTCTTGGCACTCGTGTCAGCTGGTGGGATCAGGAAGATCGCGTCACGAGCATTTCGAATCAGACCAAAACCACTGATAAAACCCGTAAAACCGGGGTTGTGACTCCCTATGCAGGGATTATCTATGAGCTGAACGACACGTACTCGGCGTATGCCAGCTATACCAACATCTTCTTGCCGCAGACGTTCTACAAGACAGTTGATAATAAATCCCTTGAGCCGTTGCAGGGTGACAACTACGAGATTGGCTTGAAAGGTGAGTTCTTCAATGGTGCGTTGAACGCCAGCATCGCGTTGTTTGATGTCGAGCAGAAGAACAGCCCTCAGGAGGTCGTCAATCCCAACTCCAACAAAGCGGCCTATAAGGCTATCAGCGGCACCAGCACTCGCGGTGTCGAGACCGAGATATCAGGCGAGTTGACCGAGGGGTGGAACATATTCGGTGGCTATACCTATCGTGAGTCCCACGACAAGAATGGCGAGCGTGTCCAGACCAACCAGCCCTCCAACCTCTTCAAACTCGGTACTACCTACCGCCTGCAGGGCAATCTGGAGCGTCTGACCATCGGCGGCAATGTGACCTGGCAGAGCAAGATGTACGCCGAGGGGCAAATTCCGCAATACACCGGCCCAACCTACAAGGCAACACAGGATCCGTTTGCAGTGGTGGGTCTGTTGGCGAACTACAAAGTGGATGAACACCTGACTGTCGGTCTGAATGTGAACAACCTGTTTGATAAAAAATATTACGACGGTATTGGTACCTTTGCATCGGGCTCCTACGGCGAGCCCCGCAACGCAATGATCAACGCCAAGTACGCCTTCTGATCCACCCGGCGCCGGCACTTGGACCGGCGCCTTCCAGACATAAAAAAACCGCCTGGCACATGCCCGGCGGTTTTTTTTGCCAGTTTCAGTGTTCGGGATCAGAGATCACGCACAACCCTGAAGCCGATCCAGTCCCCACGTGTCTGCGGGTAGATCGTGTTGCGGTTGCCCGAGCGCGAAAATACCGGCGCTTCACCCCAGTCGTTGCCGCGAATCTGATAGGACTCGCAGTTCGGTTCCACCCAGGCACTGCCGTCTGTGGGGGCGCCGACGTAGTTGGGGTGTTCGCAGTCGGCAACGCGCTCGTACACGTTGCCGTGCATGTCGTACATGCCAAAGGCATTCGGCGGGTAGCTGCCCACCGGCGACGAGTAACTGTAGCCGTCGGCTGGCCCGTAAGTGTTGGCATGCTTGGCGATGCTGTAGGCCTTGCCTTCGTCGAACGGGAAGGGGAAGGGTCCGCTTGAGCCTGCGCGCGCGGCGTATTCGCGCTGCGCTTCGCTGACCATGTGGTAGTGCTGGCCGGTCTTTTTCGACAGCCAGGCCACGTAGTGTTTAATGTCGTCCATGTCCATGCATACCGCGGGCTGGCGCGGGCCCTGGGGGTAGCGTGGCTTGCTGGCGATGCATTCGCGGCCGGGGCGGGTGTCGCCGTCGGCGATCTTCACGCCGGTCTGGCGGATATAGCTGTCCCATTCGCCGGCTGTCACCTGGAAGCGGCTCATGGCGAAGGGCTTGGCAAAGGTCACTGCATGCATCGGGCCTTCATCCGGTTCGCGGCCGACTTCGTCTTCAGGCGTGCCCATGGTGAAGGTGCCGGCGGGCAGGACCACCATTTCCGGGCAGTCCTTGCAGTCTTTGAATACCTTGCCCGGTTGCGGCGCGGCGGCCTGTGCCAGGTTGGGCAGCAGCGCGCTGCACAGGGCCGTCAGCGCCAGGGTGGTCAAGGGGGTAAGTCGGGCTGGAGTCATAAGAGCCTCTCGTTCAAAAGGAAGCGTCGGCGTCATGCGCGCCGGCGTAGCAGGGTCATGAAGCGCTGGATCTCGTCGGAGCTGTTGAGCAGGCCGGGGGCGGTGCGGATCACCGGGCCGACGTCGCGGTCCACCGCATCGATCACCACGCGGTTGTGCAGCAGGTAGGCCGCGACCGCGTCGCTGTCCTGGCCCTTGATCCGGAAGAAGGTGAACCCGGCGGACAGCTCGGGGCTGCACGGGGTGACCAGCTCCACCTGCGGCAGCGTCAGCAGTTGCTCTTTCAATTCAGTGTTCAGCGCATGGATGCGCGCCTGCACCTGCGCCTTGCCCAACTGCAAATGCAGCTTGAACGCCTCATCCGCTGCCCAACGATGCTCGAAGGCGTGGTAGCCGCCGGGCGTCATGCGGGTGGCGAAGTCCCGGTCTTCGGAGAACGTTGGCACCATCGGTGTGACGTATGGGCTCTGGGCATCGCGGGCGCAGACCAGCCCGGTACCGCGCGGGCCGAACATCCATTTGTGGGTGCCGGCGATGAAGAAGTCGCAGTGCATATCGGGGAAGTCGAGGTTTTCCACGCCGAAACCGTGCACGCCATCCACCACATAGAGGAGGCGGTCCTGTTCGTCGCGGTTGCGATTGTGCTCCGTCACCAGCTTGCCGATCTCGGCGATGGGCAGCTTCACGCCGCTGCCGGAGTGCACCCAGGTCATGCCCAATACGCGGGTGTCGGGGCGGATGTTGCGCTGCAGAGTGCCGAGCACTTCGTCGGTCGAGACCTGCTGGGCATGCTCGAACAGCTTGATCCTGCGGACCCGGGTGGCCTCCTTGCGCACGCGAAAGTCCAGGCTGAACTCGGTGGCGTAGTGTTCGTGGACGGTGGTGAGGATCTCCTGGTCAGGGCGTACATGGATCCCGCCATAAATCATGGCCAGGCCCTCGGAGGTACTGCCGGTGAGGGCGATCTGCGCGGGGGTGGCCTTGAGGTAGCGGCCGGCCCACTCGCGCACCTGGCCTTCGCGCTTCCAGGTTTCCTGCAGGTCCCAGTCCATCGCCAGCCCCGGGTTGCGGTCGATCTGTGCGCGATAGCGCTCGATGGCCTCGCGCACCGGCCTGGGGTGCGAGGTCACCAGGAAGTTGGCGAAGTGCAGGTAGCTCGGGTCCTGGTCGAACAGTTGCTTGAGCCCCGTCCATGGATCTTCTGGTGTGGCGGCCTGCGCTTGAGGCAGGAGAGGAGCGCCCAGCGGCAGGCTCGCGGCGAGTACGCCGGCCTGCTTGAGAAACGTGCGGCGGTTGGTCATGGGCTTACTTCACGCAGGGTTAACGATTAGCCAATGGCTTGGCGGCTTTTTGTACCTGGTCCCACACCCGCAGGAAGTTGCCTCCCCACAGCTTGGCGATATCGGCTTCGGAGTAGCCGCGCTGGATCAGCTCGGCGGTGACGTTGCGGATTTCGCCGACGTTGTTCCAGCCGTCGATGCCGCCGCCGTCGTTGAAGTCCGATGCCAGGCCGACGTGGTCGATGCCGATCTTGCGCACGGTGTAGTCGATGGCGTCGCCGAGGTCCTTGAGGGTGGCCTTGGGTTCCTCATCGAGGATGCCGTACAGCGCGCTGGCGTATTCGCCGAACGTGTGTTCGGGCCAGGCGGCAATGATCGCGTCGCCCGGCATCAAGGCCATGGCCAGGTTGGGCAGGGGGGCAGGCCGAAGCGGGCGCGCAGGGTGTTGAGCTTGTCCTGGGTAGGCTGGCTCAGCGGGCGCAGGTAGGCGGAGAAGGCCACGACCTGCACCACGCCGCCGCTGTTCTTGATCAGTTGCAGTTCCTTGTCGCTGAGGTTGCGCGGAATATCCACCGCCGCGCGCGGCGCCGAATGGGACGCCACCATTGGCGTGCGGCTCAACCGGGCGACTTGCTCCAGGGCTTTGGTCGACATCTGCGACACATCGATGATCACCCCCAGGTCGTTGAGGCGATGCACCGCTTGTTGGCCGATGTCCGAAAGCCCGTCGAGCGCATCCACCGAGTCGTTGAAAAACGGCAGCGGGCGCGACGAGTCCGACCAGGCGTTGTTGCCCACGTAGCTGAAGCCGAACATGCGCATGCCACGCGCCGCCCACAGGTCCAGCTGGTTCAGGTCGTTGCCCAGCGGGTAGGCGTTGAGCATGCTCATGAAGATCGCAAACTTGCCCTCGCCATGCAGGCGTCGAAAATCATCCGGGGTGTAGGCGATGGCGACCTGGTTGGGGTAGTCACGCACCATGGCGCTGATGATTTTGTAGCGCACTTCCTGTTCGTGACGGGCGGCTTCGACAAACCCGTCGGTGGGCTTGTGCGGTGCGTTGGGGCCGTTCCAGATTTCCGGCCAGCCGAAAATCGTCAGCGCGGCTCCCGAGAGGCGTCCACGGTTGGCCTTGGCCAGGTCGAACTGGCCGCTGCCATCCTTGTCGGCCTCGTTGCCGGCCGTGCCGAAATCCACCGGTACGGTGATGTGGCTATCGAACGACAGCAGGCGCTCCTGCATTTCATTGGCCTGCTTGATCACTTCCAGCGGGTAGCCGGCGTTGCCCTTGAACCAGTGATTCCAGACCAGGAAGCCGGCCCCGATGGCCAGTGCCAGCGGCAAGCCGATATACAGCGCCTTTTTCGAACGTGGTTTTGTCATTGCCATCTCAGTCAGTTGAGGCTTTCGCTATCAGGGGAGAACGAGCGCTGGGCGCGCAAATTTAGGCGGTGGCGGGTGGGCGGTAAATTTCCCCGCCCTGCAAACGTTCTAGCTCTGATAAAACCGTTTCCTAAGGTAGACAATGACCATCTCTCGACGTGGGTTCATCGCAGGCCTGGCGCTGACCGGCGCGGCCGTGCCGGCAGCCTTCTATGCCCATCGCGAGTTGACGCGTGAAGAATTCCCCATCACCCCCGGCGAAGCCACGGTGGACCTCGCCGACACCGCCGGCCAGCAGTTGGCGAACAGCTTGCGTGGGGTCTGGAGCCTGCGCCTTGAAGGTCGTGATGCGGGCCTCAAAGGCTTGCCGCTGCAAGGCCTGGAACTGCTGCTCGACATCGCCCCCCGGGGCCGTGGTTTACGCGGCTACCTGGACACCGCGGCCAACCTGCGTGCCGACGATGAACCGCGCTACCGCATCCTGGGTGACGTGCTGACGGGCGAGGGCGCCTTGCTCTATTGGCGCCTGATCGATCGCGATGCGGCCGATGGCGTGCCCGCCTATGAATTCAAGATGACCCTCGACGAAGTCTGGGCTGACTTCGGCAATGCCGGCAGCGGCACACTCAGTGGGCAGATCCTCGACCTGGATCGACCGCTGGCCCTGACCGAGCGCGACAACCGTTTTATCGCCCACAAGCAGTTGTTTCCCGAAGCCCGCCAGCGTATCGGCCTCAACCCCAGCCTGCTGGCCTGGCTGATCGCCCCCGAACATCGGCTGTTCCACCAACTGTGGCACGCCAGCCGTGACCAATGGCACAAACTCTCCGAAGAAAAGCGCGATGCCCTGCGCGGCATTGGCTGGCAACCCGGCCCACGGGGCAAGGAACGCGACGCGCGCGGCAAGCACAAGGACCGTAACGGCTCGGGCGTCGACTTCTTCTTCATGCATCGGCACATGCTCGGCACTGCGCGCGCCCTGCAGGATTTGCCTTCATGGCCCGCGTTCCCCGCACCGCAACCGGCGCTGGAGCGCGACCGGCTGGGTTTCGTGCGTTATTTTGACAACCACGACGGCTTCGCACTGCCGCCGACGTGGTCGGCGCCGGACGATAGCGAATACACCCAGTGGGTCAGCGACATCAAGGCTGCCGAGACCTACCACAGCAACTTCCAGGTCTGGGAGTCCCAATACCGCGACCCACGTTACCTGGCCAAATTCACCCTTGGACAACTCGGTTCCGAAATGGAGCTGGGGCTGCACGACTGGCTGCACATGCGCTGGGCCTCGGTGCCCCGCGATCCTTCCAACGGCGCCCCCGTGCCTTTTGCCCGTGACCCCGCGGACTTCGCCGCGCGTTGGTATGCGGCGGAAAACGACTTCCTCGGCGACCCGTTCTCCTCCCATGTGAACCCGGTGTTCTGGCACTTCCATGGCTGGATCGACGACCGCGTGGAAGACTGGTTCCGCGCCCACCAGCGCTTCCACCCCGGCGAGGTCAGTCGCATGCAAGTCAATGGCGTGGCCTGGTTCGCGCCGGGACGCTGGGTGGAGGTCGGCGACCCGTGGCTGGGCCCCGATACCCATGGCTGCAGCACCACACCGGGGTTGCAGATGGGCCGGTCGATGGAGATGGACCCGGAGACCATGAAGCTCGCCCTGCGCATTACCTTCGGCGCGGATGACGACGCGCTCAAGGGGCTGTTCAAGCGTGTGCCGAGGCGGCCCTGGTATGCGCGGCATTTGAAGGTGAAGGCTGTCTAGAGCGCCTTCTCGCGCGACGCTATCAAGCCCCGGCGGGTGCATTTGGCCAATGCCTGTCGCACATCCGCGAGCAGGTCCTCAACGTCCTCAAGGCCAACCGATAAACGCACCAGCCCTTCGCTGATGCCATGGCGTGCGCGTTCTTCCGGGGTGTAGGTGGAGTGGGTCATGCTCGCCGGGTGCTGGGCCAACGACTCGGCATCGCCCAGGCTGACCGCGCGGGTGAACAGCTTGAGGGCATTCATGAAGCGTCGACCGCTGTCGATCCCGCCCTTGAGCTCAAACGCGATCATGCCGCCGGCCAGGCTCATCTGCCGCGTCGCCAAGGCGTATTGAGGGAATGAACGCAGCCCCGGATACGTCACCGACGCCACCGCCGGGTGTGCCTCCAAGGCTTCGGCCAGCGCCTGGGCATTGCTGCAATGGCGGTCCATGCGCAGCGCCAGGGTCTTGAGGCCGCGCATCAACAGTGCCGCGTCCTGGGGCGACATCACCGCGCCGGTCAGATCCTTGAGACCTTGCAGGCGAATACGCTGGGCCAGGGCCTGGCTGCTCACGGCAATCCCGGCGGTGATGTCGCCGTGGCCACTGAGGTATTTGGTCGCCGAATGCACCACCACGTCCGCACCCAGTTCGAGGGGGCGTTGCAGGTAGGGCGTGCAGTAGGTGTTATCGACCACCACGGTGACATTCGGCTGGCGATGCGCGATGTCGGCCACGGCGGCGATATCCACCAGTTGCAGGTTGGGGTTGGCCGGGGTTTCGCAGTAGACCATGCGGGTGGCGGGGCAGAGTGCATCGCGCAGCGCGGCGAGGTCCGTGAGGTCGACATGCCGCACCTTGACGCCGAACTCGCCGATGCCGTGGTGCAGCAGGGCGAAGGTGCAGCCGTAGAGCGTCTGGCTGACAATGACCTCATCGCCAGGGCGCAGCAGGGTCCAGAACGTTGCGGCAATCGCACCCATCCCGGAACTGAACGCCACCGCCGCTGCGCCGTTTTCCAGGGCGGCCATGCGCGTTTCCAGCAGCGCCAGGGTCGGGTTGGAAATGCGCGTATAGAAGTGGCCGCTGGCTTCACCGGCAAAACAGGCCGCACCGTATTCGGCGGTGGGAAAGGCAAACGTGGCCGACAGGTAGATTGGCGGGACGAGCGCGCCGTGGTGATCCTTGGGGTCATAACCGTGGTGGATGGCACGGGTGGAAAAGCCGAAGGCGGGGCGTTTAATTTTCATGTCGGGCACTCCTTGTTTCCTACAATGCTATGCTCCTGAACACGGATGAATCTTCCAAACTTTGCCGTCAAATGCCGGGTTTTGGGATGAAAACACTGTAAAAACAACAAGCAGAGGCAAATTATGCCCATCACTCTGGACCGTACCGACAAAGCGCTATTACACGCCCTGCAAGGCAACGCCCGTTTAACCGTGGCCGAACTGGCCGAGCGCGTCTGCCTGACCACCTCGCCGTGCTGGCGACGCGTTCGCCACCTGGAGGAGAGCGGGGTGATCAGCGGTTACCAGGCGATCCTCTCGCCCAAGGCGCTGGGGTATGGGGTGACGGCGTTTGTCAGCATCATGATGGAAAGCCACACCCAGGAGATCGCGCGGGCGTTCGAGCAGCGCTTGCTGGAGATTCCAGAGATCGTCGCGTGCCATAACGTGTCGGGGCGCTATGACTTTTTGCTGGAGGTGGTGGCCAAGGACCTGGAGTCTTTTGGGGAGTTTGCACGGGAGGTGCTGCAGACACTGCCTTGCGTTAAGGAGATCTATTCGAGTTTTTCCTATAAGTCGGTGAGGGCGTTGCGGGTGATTCCGTTGCCGGAGTGACCGTGGTTTTTTAACGCGTGCATATCCGTCGGCGCAGGATATGGATGCTTGACCCCAAACAGCACGTACATCCAATTTTCCCCCGACCATCCCCTCCACACTCCCCTCATCGCTGAAACATCAAGGCAGAGGGGCACCCCATGGACCCAGCAGCAAAAACAGGGCCCGACGAAGTCGTCACCCTGGTGGTCAAACACCTGATCAAAGCAGGCCTGGAAGGCGACTACGAAGTCTGGCTGCGCCGCATCATACGGGTTGCCAGCGAGTGTCCCGGCCACCTGGGCGTGGATGTGCTGCGCAGCAAGCAGAAAGGCCTGACCCTGTTCACTTGTGTGCTGCGCTACCGTTCCACCGATGACCTGGAAACCTGGCTCGACTCCCCCGAGCGCAAAACCCTGATCGCCGAAGCCGTGCCCATGCTGGCCGAGGGTGACAACACCGAAATCGGTACGGCCAACGAATTCTGGTTCGCCCCCCTGGCCGACAGTGCCGCCAAGCCGCCGCGCTGGAAACAGGCGGTGGTCACGCTGTTCGTGATCCTGCCGCTGACCCTGCTGGTGCCGATTGTGTGGGGGCCGATCCTGCGCTTGCACCCGTTTCTCTCCAACTACGTGGTCGCCACCTTCCTGGTTACCGTCACCATCGTCCTGCTGGTGGTTTACCTGCTGATGCCGGCCGCCACCCGCTTGTTCGCTCCCTGGCTTGAAGCCTCTGTAAAGGAAACCCTATGAACGCCGATCTGATCCTGTTCAATGGCCAATTCCACACCGTGGACCGTGAAAACCCGCGCGCTACCGCCGTCGCCATCCACCAGGGCCGCTTCGTGGCGGTGGGCACCGACGGCGAGGCCATGGCCCTGCGCGGCAGCGGCACCCAGGTCATCGACCTCAAGGGCCGCACGGTCATCCCTGGCCTCAACGACTCGCACCTGCACCTTATCCGTGGTGGCTTGAACTACAACCTCGAGCTGCGCTGGGAAGGCGTGCCGTCCCTGGCCGATGCCCTGCGCATGCTCAAGGACCAGGCCGACCGCACGCCCACGCCGCAATGGGTACGCGTGGTCGGTGGCTGGAACGAATTCCAGTTCGCCGAAAAACGCATGCCCACCCTTGAGGAACTCAACCAGGCCGCGCCGGACACCCCGGTGTTCGTGCTGCACCTGTATGACCGCGCCTTGCTCAACCGCGCCGCCCTGCGTGTGGCCGGCTACACCAAGGACACACCGAACCCGCCAGGTGGCGAGATCGTGCGTGACAGCCACGGCAACCCCACCGGCATGCTGGTGGCGCGACCCAACGCGATGATCCTGTATTCGACCCTGGCCAAGGGCCCGAAACTGCCGTTGGAATACCAGGTCAACTCGACCCGCCAGTTCATGCGTGAACTCAACCGTCTGGGCCTCACCAGCGCCATCGATGCCGGCGGCGGTTTCCAGAATTACCCCGATGACTACGCGGTGATCGAGCAACTGGCCAAGGATGAGCAGTTGACGGTGCGCATCGCCTACAACCTGTTTACCCAGAAGCCCAAGGAAGAACTCAGCGACTTCAAGAACTGGACCGGCAGCGTCACCCTGCATCAGGGCGACGACTACCTGCGCCACAACGGCGCCGGCGAGATGCTGGTGTTCTCGGCGGCGGATTTCGAAGACTTCCTGGAGCCGCGCCCGGACTTGCCGCTGACCATGGAGCAGGAGCTGGAACCGGTGGTGCGTCACCTGGTGGAGCAGCGCTGGCCGTTCCGCCTGCACGCGACGTACGACGAATCCATCTCGCGCATGCTCGACGTGTTCGAGAAGGTCAACCGCGATATTCCGTTCAATGGCCTGCCGTGGTTCTTCGACCACGCCGAAACCATCACCCCGCACAACATCGAGCGCGTGCGTGCCCTGGGCGGCGGTATTGCGATCCAGGACCGCATGGCGTTCCAGGGCGAATATTTCGTGGAGCGCTACGGCGCCAAAGCCGCCGAGGCCACGCCGCCGATCAAGCGCATGCTCGCCGAAGGCGTGCCGGTGGGCGCGGGCACCGATGCCACGCGGGTGTCCAGCTACAACCCCTGGACCTCGCTGTACTGGATGGTCAGCGGACGCACCGTCGGCGGCCTGGAGCTGCACGCCGAAGGCCTGCCGCGCCTCACCGCGCTGGAGCTGTTCACCCACGGCAGTGCGTGGTTCTCATCGGAGCAGGGCAAGAAAGGCCAGATCAAGGTTGGCCAATTGGCCGACGTTGCCGCGCTGTCGGCGGACTTTTTCAGCGTCGATGAAGAGGCCATCAAGTGGATCGAATCGGTGCTCACCGTGGTCGGCGGCAAGGTGGTGTATGGCGCCGGCGACTTCGAAGATTACGCACCTCCGCGCGTGCCAGTCCTGCCGGACTGGTCGCCGGTGGTCAAGGTTCCGGGGCATTGGCGTCCGAGCTCGCCGTTGCAAAGCCAGGTTCACCAATGCAGTGGCCCCTGTGGCGTGCATTCCCATAGCCATGAGAAAGCGCGTCTTTCCAGCGTGCCGGTCAGCGACTTCCAGGGTTTCTGGGGCGCGTTCGGCTGCTCGTGCTTTGCCTTCTAACATTCAAACCCAAGGAGTTAACCCATGACTTACAAGCGCTTGAACAAAGACGAAGCTGTCGTACTGTTGGTCGATCACCAGACTGGCCTGATCTCGCTGGTGCAGGATTTCTCGCCTAACGAGTTCAAGAACAACGTGCTGGCTCTGGCCGACGTGGCCAAGTTCTTCAACCTGCCGACTATCCTGACCACCAGCTTTGAAAGCGGCCCTAACGGCCCACTGGTACCCGAGCTCAAAGAGCTGTTCCCGGACGCGCCGTACATCCCACGTCCTGGCCAGATCAACGCCTGGGACAACGAAGACTTCGTCAAGGCCGTCAAGGCGACCGGGCGCAAGCAGATCATCATTGCCGGCGTGGTCACGGATGTGTGCGTGGCATTCCCCACCCTGTGCGCCCTCGCCGAAGGCTTTGAGGTGTTCGTGGTCACCGACGCTTCCGGCACCTTCAACGAAACCGTGCAACAGGCCGCCTGGGCACGCATGACCGCTGCCGGCGCGCAACTGGTGAACTGGTTCTCCGTGGCCTGCGAGCTGCAAGTCGACTGGCGTAACGACATGGAAGGCCTGGCCAACCTGCTGTCGCCGCGCATCCCCAACTACCGCAACCTGATGAACAGCTACTCGGCGTTCACTGCCAAGTAACTGTATTTCAGGCTGTAGGTCATCCCGTGTGGGAGGGGCAAGCCCCTCCCACATTTTTGATTTGTAGTGTTGCGACTGTCCGGTTATAAAACACGCCATCGTCCACCGAGAAGCGACAATGAACCCCTTCGAAGACATGCGCCTGTTCTGCCAGGTCATGGAGTCCGGCAGTTTTACCGCCGCCGCCGAGCAATTGGGCCTGTCCAAGCAGTTCGTCAGCCGCCGCCTGATCCAACTGGAAGACCGTCTCGGCGTGCGCCTGCTCAACCGCTCCACCCGGCGCCTGGATGTCACCCCCCTGGGGCAGAGTTACTACGAATCGGCCTTGCGCCTGCTCAGTGAAGTCGAGCAAGTGGAGCAGGGCATCGCCGGCCAGAACAGCGAACCGCGCGGCACCATTCGCCTCAGCGCGCCGTTATCGTTCGCCATTGCTCATCTGGGTTGCCTGTTGCCGTTGTTCTTGCAGCGCCACCCCCACGTGTCGGTGGAGGTCGACCTCAGCGACCGCCCGGTGGACCTGATCGGCGAAGGCTACGACCTGGTGCTGCGCATCGGCACCCTGGAAGATTCCACCCTGATCGCCCGCCGTATTGCCAGTATTGAACGCGTCTACTGTGCCAGCCCCGAGTACCTGGCCCTGCGTGGCACACCGCAGAAACCCGAAGACCTTGGCGGCCACGACTGCCTGCCCTACGGCCATGGCCGCCAGGTGCAATGGCGCTTCAAAGGCAAGGTGCAGGCGCTGAGTGTCAGCGGGCGCATGCGCGTGAACAACGGCGACCTGCTGCGCGACACCGCGATTGCCGGGCTGGGCGTCACCTACTTGCCAACCTTTATTGTTGGCGACGCGCTGAAGGACGGCCGCCTGGTCACGGTATTGGACGAGTTCGCCCCCGAAGCCCTGACCCTGTCGGCGGTGTACCCCCAGCATCGGCAAAGCTCACGACCGGTGCAGGCATTGGTGGAGTTCCTGCGCGAACGCTTGGCCAGCGGTTGTTGAACGGTTGGTGGAGCAGGGCGGGCGCGCTGTTGGTTGACCATTGATAACGTTGTATTTTCTTCAGGGCTAAGGTCTGATGGGCGCCGAAAAAGGCTACCTTGAGGGCTGGGCGTTGATGCGGGCAGAACTGGCGCAATATGGCGGTATTACCGTAATGATTCCGGCTGCGGTGGTCATTGCTGTGTGGCTGAGGTATTCCACACCCTGGGCCCTGCGCGCCTGGTTAATTACGCTCGGCATTGCTTATTCAACGGTGGCGTTGAGTAAGTTGTTGTTCAAAGGTTGGGGCGTTGCCTTTCAACACTTGGACATTGCGGTCTTAAGTGGCCACGCCATGAACACCTGCCTGATGCTCACGGTGGCAATCAGTTTATTGGCACGCCAGTTCAACCTGGCCTGGCGTTGGCCGGCGGCGGCGGTGGGGGTCGTACTGGGGGCGTGGTTCAGTGCTTATTGCGTCGCGCCTTATATACACCCCCTGAATGAGGCTTTGGCGGGTGCCGCGCTCGGTGTGATCGCGGCGCTGTTGTTTCTGTGGCGAATTGAAGCGGCAACGATCAAGGTGTCGCCCTCGCTCATGAGCGGTGGGCTGGTATTTCTACTGGTGTGTGCGCTGGTGCCCAAGTACAGCGCCGAGGTCTTGCTCAACCGCGTCGCCGTCTCCCTTTCAGGCGCCGATCAAGCCCATCAAGCGCCTGCCTGGCGGCTGGGCGAGGTACGCAGCAGCGCCGAGTAAGTCGCCAGGCCCCGCGTAGGAACTCATGTGCGCTCCTCGGTACCGGAAATATTCGCCAGCAACTCAGCGGTCTTGATCTGCAGGTACTGACTGTCGCCGCGACTTTCTACGCACAGGCACACCGACAAGGCGTCACTGACCTGCAACTTGAAACGCCAGTCGGCAAAGACCATGGACAGGCCGCTGCACGACTCATCGCTGTCCAGGGAGTAGTCGGCATATAACACCTGCACGCGCTCTACGACACGCGTCGAGTTATGCACCTCGACATGAATATTTCCTGAAGAGGGAAACAGGCCAATACGCTCTACCAATAACTTTGAACTTTTCATGGCCGTGCCTCGCTGCTGTGTTCAATAGGCATATAGCCGAACCCGTTCTGCATCAGATGAACCCGCAACATGGCCAGCAACGGATACAACGGACGACCGCCTTGACCTTTCGGATTCGGCGAAGGACATCTGTTTCATCGGGGTTCAACCGTTCGATTCGTGCAAGGCGGGTATTTCACCAAGTCGGGAAGTCGTTTTCAGCGTTTCCCCAGTTTGGAAATCAACCTCTTACCCTGATCAATGAAGAAAGCCTCAAAATAACGCTGCGAAAAAACCGCCAACATAAAAGTCAATGATGCCGTCGACAAAAAAAGGACCAGCACAGCAATATCAGCACCCAAAAAATCAGTCAGTCGGTTACTTATCAATTTATTCAGTTTGTGCGCGAAAATAAAATGCAGCAAATACATTGAATACGATACGGCGCCTATTCGCCTAATGAGAGGTGAGTTCAATGCATCATTTAACTCGAAAACTTTGAAAAGAAACACAAACGAAAAACCAGAAATTATTGGAATAATGGAGTAATAATTTGGCTCACGAAGCTTCCAAAGCACAAGCGCCAACGCCGTAAAAAAAATAAAGCCAAGCGCATTTGGATAGGTCGACCTAAAAGGCCACAAGTCCTCCTTGTTCAGAAAATAAAAAACCATTCCAATTATAAAGACTGGCCCCTGAACAACCATATTAAAGTACAAAAAATTATTATTTGATACTGCTTTTCCGGTAAAGACATAAATCAAAAAAACGAAAGCCTGGGAAATAAAAATGGTTAAGCAGATAATTATCGACGCCGATAGAAGATTAATCTTGATCTTCGAAAGCCACGTCACCAATAGCGGAAACACAACATAAAAAGCCATCTCCGTTCCAATAGACCACCCGCCCGGAACAACATTGTTGTTTGCCAGAGGGTAAAATCCATGCAGAAATAGCATATTTACCAAAATATTCACAACTGTATATTGTTCCGCAGGCTCAATAAGTTTTAACTTGTAAAAGTTTTCAGCAATGCTTAAAAGAAAATACAAGATCAGCGCCAAGTAAAACATTGGTGCTATTCTAAAAAACCTTCGAATTCCGTATTTTATCAATTTACTTCTTTCCCCATGCCTCCCAAACCATGAGTGACATAGTGTAAAAGCAGAGGCAACAAAAAAAAGCTGAACGCCCATTTGTCCGTACTCTGCCATTAATGCCAGTGGATTTGATTTGCCCACTACTGGTTGGGCGGTGTGTACCAAAACGACCATCAAAATCGCTATGCCGCGCATGGTGTCGATATAGTTTAACTTCATTTTCTATTTTTCCTGCAGCTGAAATTTAGGGGAAGTACTGAAGTACCCAGCGTTTTTTGATCCCGTCGCTGCCTGAGGTTTAAAAAATCCGAGTCGGTCGAAAACTGCTCCGTCAAGTCAGGAACTCACCTGAATACGCGCTCTATAAAACAGCGAAAAAATAACAGGGAAAATATTAACGACAGTCATTGTGCAGTTGGTAAAAATCCTGTGGTCGAGCGTCGCGCCCGTCATACCAGGAAATCACACGCATCAGATATTCGGCACCCGCAGAGGCTGAGAGAATGTTTGCCGCTGCTGCTGCTCGCGGTGCTCTCTTAGCCGGGCTCAGTTCGCCTGTATTCCTCATCTGTTCGACGGCATTGGCAATCGCAGTCGGGTTTTTGGGCGGAATGCACCGACCAAACAGGCTTCGCTCCAGAACTATCGATGCGCCGACGGTTGTAGTGGCAACGACGGGAACCCCACATAGGAGGGCTTCGCTGACAACGACGCCCCATCCATCCTTGGCGCTGGAAGCGAGTATCAGGACATCGATCTCACGGAAAAAGGAATTGATTTCGTTCATGGGCAATACGCCGCGGAATACTGCTTCTACACCGCTTGAAATACAGCGGGCTTTCAGTGCCTCCTCGTCGGGACCGGCGCCGGCAATATCGAGCGTTGCGCACCCGTTCATTTGCGCCAGCGCGTCGACGACATCAAATACACCTTTCGTTTTTACCAAACGCCCCAAATACCCGAGACGTAGTTTCTTGTCAGGTGGCGGGACATAAGGTTTCATGGCCGGGGGAGAGATGAAATAAGCAAATGGAATGACTTTTTTCGCAGAATAACCAGTGGATGTGTACCACGGCGGCCCGTTGCGACCGATGGCCAGGATGAATGCCGCATGACGGCGGTGATAACGCTCTTCGCCCCAGGACTGCAGCCATCTCAACGCGCCAGACCAGCCTGAGGCGACGCGAGGCTCGGACATAATGGCATAGCGCGCTTTATTGGCTTTTACAGCGGTGAGGCCCTTGAGGATCGTGGGAACCCAACGTATCCCTGAAAATATGTGCAGCGATGTTGAAATAGACTCTGTCACCAACCCTTCAATGGTCTGGAGATCGGGAGCCACAATATTTCTATACCCAACAGGGTCTGGAACGCTCCAGCCTATGGCGCGACGACTCTCGGAGAGTTCTTTGTCGGCACAGCAAATCACCTCGATTTCAGGGTTTAAGCGTGCCAGTGCCGTGAACAGATCTGCCTTGTGAGGAGAGAGGGAAGGCTCCCAAATAACGAGTCTTCTCAAGGACGGGGGATGGGTCTGCATAGTAAGTTATCCTGCAACTATCGAAGTCGGGCCACACGTCGTATTAGCCATGAAGGCTCAAGAAACCATTTGCGCAGTCTTGCCAGAATAGCGATGTAACGGTCTCGTTCGGATCGCGGTCGCTTGAGCGCCGAGCGGAACAGCCGATCGGCGTCCCGTGCATACAGTTCATTCAGACGCCCACTTCCCGTAATGGACGCATCGTGCAGTCGAAAAATAGCCAGGTCTTCACCGATCGTGTTGAAGCGGGCGCCTGCAAGAGCCATGTCTAAAAACAGTTCGCCATCCCAGCAGGTTCGGTTTTCGATATTGAACCCGCCGGCTTTTCTGAACCACTCGCTGCGGAAAAAAGTACCCTGTTGAAAGACCGACACGGCGCCATGCGCATACCGCCAAGGTGTGAACCGCGATGGAGTAATGGGTTTTAGAATCGCGCCAGAGGCATCCACAAAGTAACCACACCCTGAAATAACCCCCGTTCGTGTGTTCGTTCGAAAGGCCTCAGCGACTTTTTCCAGCGCACCGGGAAGCAATTCATCGTCGGAATTGATGAACCCAAAGATGTCGCCGGTGGCTCGTAAAAATCCTTTGTTGAGGCCATCTGCGGCACCGGCGTCCTTTTCGAACACTTTAATTATCTGCTCTCCATACGATTCGATTATCTCTCGGCTGCCATCATTGCTGCCGGGGTCAACTACGATATATTCGAGGTCTTTGAAGTGTTGAGAAAGTACCGAGTCTATACATTTTTTTAAATAGTCAGCCTGATTGAACGAGATCGTGACAATTGAAATTTTCACTGTGGTTTTCCGCTCTTTGAAAGACGTCTTGAATAACAGTAGAGTGCTGCAATAAATAGCACGGTACTCCATCGTGCACTCGCGCCAAAGGGTGAGAACAGGATGTTCCAGAATAATTCTATGATGCCGTTATAAAAATAGAATCCTAGAAATCTGAAGTTCTTGATAAATTCAATCAGCAACCAGCGACTCATGACTATCCAGAATAGACCACCGCCCACGCCGGCCCAGACTAATCCACCCATGAGGTAGGAATGAACAGGTATGAGATCGGTGTTGTAGTTTGCTTCGTCTTTTTCCGAGTAACCCAGCGCATATTTAAGCGCGGTCAGTTTGTCCTGATATCCACCGGTGTCTTTTGCCCAAGACCCATGACCGAATAAAGGTTTATCGAGGAAGGCGCCCACAGACACCAGCATTTCACTACGACCACCAAGAAGAGCGCCATATTCGCCGCTGGCCTGGATCTGAAATTTTTTCGCCGACTCTTCGGGAAGTTTATCCAGGAACCAGTCTGACGAAAAAATAACGGTGAACACGGCATTGATTAATAACAGGAATGCGAAAATCAAAAAAACCATTTTGGTCGCGGCAAAGGGGCCTTTAATACTGTTGAGCGCCGCGGCAAATTTTTTGCGACTCAGCAGTATATAGGCTGTGGCGGCAAGGATTGGAAAGATGGCCATGCTGCGCGAATCGTTAAAAAGGCTGAAAATGGAAAAAACCGAGACAAATAGAATGAGGTGGAGGTTTTTCTTTCGAGCGATGAAGAAAGTGTAAACCATGCCAAACAGAGCAATGACCAGTTGTGCAATCCCCCATTTCCACGCGTTACCCAGGAAGTATTCAGATGGAAACAAAATAAATTGAGGAATAGCACCCAGATAAGCGCCCAGTAAAAAAGATGGCATGCGCTGGTTGTCGCGATCAAAATATATCGATAAGGCGATGAACGTACACAAAAAAACAAGCGGCGCGCCGACACCTTTGACTGAATCCATGACATCGGACTGATTGACCTGGTCGGAAATAAATTGGCAAATGGCCCAAATGACACCGAATACAACAAGTGTTCCGATGCTTTTGCCAAGCTTAAGCGTGCCCAAGTTTAACGCCAGATAAATGAGCGCGAGAATTTCGCCAATATAAATCTCACCGCCGAAAGACAGCTTCTGGCTGGCGACAAAGCCGATTAATAATGGCGTAAAACGGAGCGCTATTTTGAGCCTGGATCTGTCCCGTTCCACGTGTTTTTTGAGCGGCGCGAGTGCTCTGGAGAGACCTGGTAGAGGATAAGGTTCTGGCATGCTAAAAATTCCAGTCACGATAAAGTAGGCGCAGTAATTGCGCGATGCCCTTTATTTTGCGCAGTGTCGTGTATGCCATCAGTCCTGCTTCAAAATCGGCTTGAGACTTGTTGTTGGGGCTTATACATTTCTATTGGCGAACGACGCGCTGTTTTCAACGTTCTTCGGGAAGGTCAGCCTGATGTGAGTCTTGAGAAGGCTTCCTCCGACAACCAGCCTGAGTACCTGGCAAGCATTCAATGACCAAATCATGCCAACCAGTCCCACTGTTGATGTGGCTGATATTTTTGCCGTGAACAATATGACTAAGTACACGATGTATAGTTTGACTTGCTGCTTAATTACGCCGGTGCCGTTTAATACCATCGACTGTACAGTGCCGATACAAGTAAGTACGGCAAACACCGCCATGCCGGTCAGTACGGGGGAGGGCAGTGTAAGGTTTTGGTGGGTCCAGACGCTCACCAGCTGTTCTCCGAAGAGCAAAAGAACCAGGCTTATGACAAACGCCAGCGCCCCTGTAAGGTAATAAGCCCAGCGCGTGACCTTTAAAATCCAGGCGCCATTTCCTTCTGCTTTTGCATTGGCGATTTCTGGCCAGAGAGGAAATAGCGCAATGGAAATAAGGGCGGGGACATAGGTGTAGAGCCTTGTGTACACATCCAATGCGGGCACGATGTCGATGCCGATCAAGCTACCGGCCAATAGGGTGTTTATGCCTACTTCGGCGTACGGAACGACCTGCAGGATCAAAAATGACAGGCCGGTTATCAAGTACGGTTTTAACAGGGTGTGGTCATAATATTTAAATCGAGGTACTAAAAGCTTCATGCTGCTTCTGCCGAATACCACCAGCACTGAGACCCAGCCAACGATAACGGGCACGCCAATCACCCCAAAAACGAGCAATGACAAGTTGGCGGCGCCGCTCGCGACCACGGCCCACACGAAGACCAGGGACAGCAGACGTCCGCTGGTGGCCCAGGCATTCGCCTCGGTCATGCGGTGACGTGCGAATAAAATCCGTTGAATCAACCCGGATGGCAAACCGACGAAGACACAAGCAGACCCGAGCAACATTGCCTGGTAGCGTGGAACATCGGCAATCGGCGCATAGTGGTAGACCCACAGCGCCAACCCGCCCGTTACAGTCAGCGCCACGCCTGCAATCGTCAGCAAGGTAAACCAGACCACCGAAACCGCTTTTCGAGAGCCTTCGGACACGGTCTCTTTGCTCTCCCCCGCGAGGGTATTGACAATGGCCAGTCCAATACCGAGGTCTGCGTAAGCGGACAGTACCGATAATGATATGGCCATTGACAGAAATGCATAATCAGCCACGCTCAGCGAGTTAATGGTGAGCGGGATAAGAGCCATTACAATCAACAGATTAATGAGTCGGGCGGCGGCGGACCCAAAGATATTTTTAACCAGCCTTCGAAGTCGATTATCTAGACGCACAACATAAGATCTCTGGTTTGGGCTGAGCAGGGTTGCATGTGTCAATAGTGGAATCGGTGCGTCGAACTTTCCTGAAGGCGGGGCTTGCTTATCGACCAATAGCGTAATGAGTGATGCCTTTCTTTTTCATTCGTGCAGGCTCAAATAAGTTTCGCCCATCGAAAATTACCGGTTGGTTGAGTTGCTGTTTGATGAATTCAAAGTCCGGCGCTTTGAACGCGGGCCAATCGGTGACGATCACCAGTGCCTCTGCACCTTTGAGTGCTGTCTCCTTGGTTCCACACAAATTCAGATCGTCACGAATGCCATAGATGCGCTGGGTTTCTTCCATGGCTTCTGGGTCGTAGACGCGAACTTTGGCGCCTGCTTTCCATAGCGCTTCCATGAGCACGCGGCTGGGGGCTTCGCGCATATCGTCGGTATTAGGCTTGAAACTCAGGCCCCAGAGGGCGAATGTTTTACCGTCCAGTTCGCCCGAGAAATGCTTATGGATTTGTTTGAACTGCAGGTGTTTTTGTTCATTATTCCGGTGTTCAACCGCTTTCAGGAGGCTGGCATCGAAATCGATGCTGTTGGCGGTCCGAATCAGAGCTTGTACATCTTTCGGGAAGCACGAACCGCCGTAACCGACACCTGGGTAGATGAAGTGATAGCCGATGCGCGGATCCGAACCGATGCCCTGGCGAACCATCTCGATATCCGCGCCGAGCAACGCCGCGAGGTTGGCCATTTCGTTCATAAAGCTGATTTTGGTGGCAAGCATGCAGTTGGCGGCGTATTTCGTCAGTTCGGCGCTCCTTGCATCCATGACAATAATTTTTTCATGGTTGCGGTTGAACGGTGCATACAGTTCGCGCAGCACTTCTTCAGCGTGCGCGCTGCTGGTGCCGATGACGATGCGGTCAGGGCGCATGCAGTCTGCGACTGCCGAACCTTCCTTGAGAAACTCGGGGTTTGACACGACATCGAATGTCAGTTCTTCGCGCCCTCGCTGAGCGAGGACTTCCACGATACGGTTATTGACCTTATCAGCCGTTCCGACAGGGACGGTGGATTTGTCAATGATGGTCTGATGGCTTTCCATGTGCAGGGCAATGGTTTCTGCAACGCTGAGCACGTATTTCAGATCGGCCGATCCATCCTCATCCGGCGGTGTGCCAACGGCAATGAACTGCACATTTCCATGCTTCACGGCGAAGACTGCATCGGTGGTGAAGCTGAGACGGCCCGCCGCATAATTTTCTTTTACAAAGGTATCCAGGCCCGGCTCATAGATCGGGACATGGCCCTGCTTGAGTTGTTGAACCTTATCCGCATCAATATCGACGCAAACAACGTCATGACCGACTTCGGCCAAGACCGCGCCTTGGACCAAACCTACGTAACCAATGCCGAAAACGGTAACTTTCATGTCGATTCTCTATGGAAGTATTTAAATGCGAAAAAGTTAAGTGTCCGGGCACGCTACCGCCCCGGGGTTTTCTGCCAATCCCCGAGAGCGCCAGGTGTTGAAGGGTTAACTGCATCCGAGCCTGGAAAGACTCAGTAGCGGCTCATTGAATACACGACGAAACAGTAAATATCGAAGCGACAGCCGTTGACCGGGCTTTAAGCCTTATCGGATTTGTAGTCGTAGTGGTAATAGCCATAGTTGGAATAACCATAATTAGCCGACGCTCGTCTTTTAACCCCATTAAAAATGGCGCCTTTCAGCGAGATACCATTTTGCGCAAAACGCCGTATGGTCAATTCAATTTCACGGGTTGGGGTCATACCGAAGCGAGTAACAATCAAATTGGTACCGGCCTGGCGGCCGACAATGGCCGCATCCGTGACGGCCAATAGAGGCGGTGTATCAAGAATAACCAGGTCGTACAGCGCGCTGACTTGCTCTAACAGTGCACTGAAGTTTGCGTGCATCAGCAGCTCTGACGGATTGGGAGGGATTTGGCCTCGCCCAATGACGTCAAAGTTTTCGGTTTCCGTTTTGTGTATGGCGGTGTTGAGGTCACAGCGTTTGACCAGCAGGTCGGAAAGACCATTTTCTGCCGGGGTCCCCAGTACTTTATGCAAATAGCCTTTGCGCATGTCCACATCGATCAGCAGTACGCGCTGCCCTGCCTGTGCGATCACGGCGGCGAGGTTGGCGGAGACAAATGTTTTCCCCACCAAGGGGCTTGGACCGGAGATCATCAAGCGGTTATTGGGGGCTTCCAGCATCGCAAAGTGCAGGCTGGTGCGCAGGCTGCGCAGTGCTTCAATCGCCAGGTCGGTGGGGTGAGACAGGCTCAGCAATGCGCCAGCCTTGTACCGGCTCTGGCCTCGAGTGCTCTTAGCTTCCTCGGCTTCTTGCAGCACGCTATAGGGAACAGAGGCATATACCGGCAGCCCTAATTGCTCGATGGCTTCCGGGCTTTCAAGGCCTTTATTCAAGGCTTTGCGAAACAATACGAGGGTCACGGCGAAAAAACCGCCGAACAGCGTAGCGCCCATTACGATCAAGAATTTCTTGGGTTTGACGGGCTTCTGAACGTTCACATCCGCGGTATCGATCAGGCGCACGTTGCCGACGGTACCCGCTCGCATGACATCAAGTTCCTGGGATTTATTCAGCAGTTGCGTGTACACCTCGGTGCCCACCTCAACGTCACGGGTGAGGCTGAGCAATTCCTGCTGGGTAGAGGGCAGGCTGGTAACTTTTTTCTCCAGCATTTTTTGTTTTTCAGTCAACTCACCGATCTGAGTCAACAGGGCACGGTAAGCAGGATGTTCAGGGGTAAACCTTCTATCCATCTCGGCTTGCTGGAGTTTCATGTTGGATATATTGGTATCCAGGTTGACCATCTGATCGAGGATCGACTTGGTTTCCAGAGTGATGTCCACGGACTTGTGACGCGTCTGGTATTGGTTAAGAGCATTTCCGGCTTTCTCCAGATCCTGTTTGATCTCTGGAAGCTTCTCTCTCAAAAAGGCCAGGCTTTGAGCGGCCTCTGCCGAGGTACGCTGCACGTTCTGTCGTACATAAAGATCCGCAATGGTATTTAATATTTTTACCACTTTCCTGGTGTCTTTACCTTCCAATGACAGGTTGAGAATGCCGGATTCTTTCCCGCGCTCAAGCACATCCAGTGCATCTTGATATTCCAGAATGCTGTTCAGGCGAGGTTTGCGGACAATGCTGAACTCGGCCCCAGGATTTGCCAGCAACTCCTCAACTTGAAGTTTAATACCCTCGCGATCGACCGCTTGCCCCACCTCGCCCTCAACCAACAGGTTGCCGCCTTCGTCTAGAAGCGTGTAATGCCCGTTGGCGCCTGCGACGAGGGTCAGTTTTTTACCGAGTAGATCATCCGGTAACTTGAGCTGAAACAGCTTAAGGGATTCTCCACCCCACGCGAAGCTATTCATACCCAGCCATGGGCTGGCGACGTCGCCATGCAGCGTACTTTTAAAGCGGCGAGCAATGAACTCGCCAACCACAGGGAAGTAATTCGGCACGATGACAATATCAAGTTGTAGTTTATCGACCGTCTCGCCAATGATCGCACGCGACTTGATCAGCTCAATCTCGGTGGTAGAAGGAGACTCCTTGCCCAACATACTGCTGACATCCGAGAACCCTAGCAGGTCATTTTTTTTAGATTCGACCTGAACCAGCGCGTTCGCCTGATAGATCGGGGGCGTTAACACGGCATACGCCACGCCTACGATCATAAAGATCACAGTAATTGCCGTAATTAACCCTTTGTGATCGATCATGGCTCCGAGCACGCCGAGAAAGTCAATCTCGTCGTTGTCGTAATCCTGCACATTAACTACAGTTGGCTGTTGCATAAGTTAGTTTTCGGCCCTGGTGACTATTTGATAAGTGACGCTCAGCGCGCAAGACGCTGCGCCCATGCATTTACGGCTTCTTCTATCAACGTATAAGCATGAACAAAAGCAGCCTTTCCTTGACGGTAGGGGTCTCTGATTTCGCGGTTGTCTTGCCATTTACCTAACAAGAAAACTTTGCCCCGTGCTTCGGGTGCAATGTCGAGAACGCCGTTGATATGTCCTTTTTCCATCACCAGGATAAGCTCCGATTCACAGACGGTTTGTGGCGTTAGTTGACTGGCTTTGTGCGTCTTTGGTACGTAGCCATGTTCCTCAAGGACCCTTCGTGCAGTGGGTTCGATAGCGTTGTCCTCCAATGCGGCAAGGCCGGCCGAGCTGACTTCGATGTCGGAGCGAGCAAGTGCTTCGCGCAACAAAATTTCTGCTGTAGGACTGCGACAGATGTTGCCGATGCACACGACCAGAATTTTCTTAAACACGGCAACCTCCCTGGGGCATAGACATGTGCTGTGGTGAACTACCCAATTTTATAATGCTGAAGGGTATTGTAAGGTTTGCGCGTGAACTGAAAGGCTGACTAAGTGGTCGTTACGTTTAGAAGCTTAACGTCGAATACGCCGCAGCAGCAACCCTTAAATATCAGTTGCCTACTTAATGCCATAGTGTTCGAAGTTAGCCAGCTTATAAAACTCGACAAAAAATAACATTCCAATTGTCTACGGACAAAAAATAACATTCATGGTTTTTTTTATGTGGCTCGGTATAAGCTGAGTGAGTTGTTGTTAGGGGTGGAAAGCAGGTTAAGTATTAGACGGAATAAGGGCCTGAAAGTGTTGGCACATCACGCGACAGCTGTTAGGAATATCCAGAGTGAGGCGTTTTGTGCAACGGCCTGGTATTTGGTCCAGTGCAAGGCTAATCAGGATGAGCGAGCCGAAAATAATCTGGTTAGCCAGGGATATACCTGCTTTCGTCCCAAGCACCGGCGTGAGCGTATTTTAAAAGGGCAGCGAAAGGTTGTTTGTGAATCGCTGTTCCCGAGTTATTTATTTATCCGGGTCAGCTCCCACGATAACTGGGGGCCTTTGCGTTCGACCCGTGGTGTATTAAGGGTTGTGGGTTTTGGTGGGCAGCCACTGCCGGTCCGTGATGCGTTGATTGCCCAGCTTTATGAGCGCGACAGCGGAGTCACGGTAGAGACGTGTCTTACCCGCGGGGAGGCGGTGTGTATCAAGGAAGGTCCCTTTGCCGAGTTGAAGGCGATCTTCATGGCCATGGATGGGGTCGAGCGGGTGTTATTGCTGATGAATATCCTGCAGCGAGAGCAGACTATCAGTGTGCCGTTGAGTGGCGTTGGCAAACTTTAATAGCCACGGAGTATTAATAGGTGACGGCTAATACGTAATGATCACCTTGCCTGTTCAACTCTCTGTGTTTTTTATGGCGCCCGGCAGTTCCCTGAGAGTCGTCGATTGCTCGCTGCGCGGTTTTTGCCGCCGACCTTATTTAATTGCATCGCACATTATTGGAGTTTTGGTGTGTAGTGCGTCTGTCTGATTATTGCAGCCTGCAAAAAGACTTGAATCAATTCAACGGATGAGCGGACCGCACTTGAAGTTACTAAGAATCATCTCTTCGGTTAAACCGGAAAATGGCGGCCCTATCAATGCCGCGCGGGAAATTGACAAGTTGCTCGTTCAGGAGGGGCATCGTGTAGATGTGTTGACGCTGGATGCGGACTTCGCTGTCGACTATCCAGGCACCGTGCATTTCATGGGGCCGAGCCGGTTCGGCTACGGTTTGAACGGCAATATTCGCCAATGGCTTGAACAGCACGCGCGACACTACGATTTTTTCATCGTCAACGGGTTGTGGCAGTACCACGGTTTTGTCGCTCGCCAGGTGCTGAACAAATTAGGCCGACCTTACATCGTGTATACCCACGGCATGCTCGATCCCTGGTTCAAGCACGAATATCCGCTCAAACATTTGAAAAAGTGGCTGTATTGGCCGTGGGGAGAGTACCGGGTACTCAGGGACGCCAAGCGCGTGGTGTTTACCAGTGAAGAAGAGAAAGTTCGTGCGCGTGAGTCGTTCTGGTTATATCGCGCCAACGAAACGCTCACCGCCTATGGCACCTCCAGCCCACCGTCCGATGGTGCTCGCCTGGCGCAGGCGTTCGTCACTGATTACCCGGAGCTGAAGGGCAAACGGATGATGCTGTTCTTGAGTCGTATCCACGAAAAAAAAGGCTGCGACCACTTGCTGCAGGCATTCGCCCGGATCGCTGGGCAAGATGAGCGTTTGCATCTGGTCATGGCCGGGCCTGATCAAGACGGCTGGGTGCAGGCGCTGAAGGAGCAAGCCGTGGAACTGGGCATTGCCCATCGCGTGACGTGGCCGGGCATGTTGCAGGGGGCGGCAAAGTGGGCGGCGTTTTACGCGGCGGAAGTATTTTGCCTGCCCTCCCACCAGGAAAATTTTGGCGTGGTCGTGGCTGAGGCGCTGGCCTGCGGCAAGCCGGTGTTGATCAGTAACAAGGTCAATATCTGGCGTGAAATCGAAAAGGACGCCGTCGGGTTTGTCAGCGAAGACACTGTGGCCGGTGCGGTGCATAACCTGCAGCGCTGGTTGCAACTGGACGTGGCCGGTTACGCGCACATGTCCGAAAGAGCCAGGGCGTGCTTTGCCGAGCGTTTTCATATCCGCCGTGGCGCTCAGCGCCTGTTGGAGATCATCCGGGAGTGCCTCCCATGATTCTCCAAGGCAATGACCCTCATCGCTCGCCGTCGTTTTCATTGGCGCACCGGCTGCGTCGTCAGCTGTGGAATATGGTGTACGTGCTGCTGTTTCGGCCCAGCCCACGTCCGTTTCACGCCTGGAGGGCTTTTTTACTCAGGCTGTTCGGCGCACGCCTGGGCAAAGGTGTGCATGTTTACCCACGCGCCAAAGTGTGGGCGCCGTGGAATCTCGAACTGGGTGACCATGTCGGTATTGCCGATGGCACCAACCTTTACAACATGGCGACGATTTCCATCGGACGCTACAGCGTGATTTCCCAGGGGGCCCATTTGTGTGGCGGGTCCCACGACTACAACAGCCGAAACTTTCAGTTGTATGCAAAACCCATCGTGGTGGGCGAGCACGTGTGGGTGTGTGCCGATGCTTTTATCAGTCTGGGTGTGGTTATTGCCGATGGCGTGGTGGTGGGCGCGCGCAGCCTGGTGATCAAGAGCATTGCCCAGCCGTGGACCGTCCACGCCGGGCATCCGGCCCGGCCAATCGGCTTACGCACACAGCACTTGCAGGAGGCGATGCCATGACTCGTGAAACCGTCAGCGTGATCATCCTCACCTACAACGAAAGCTTGCACATTGCCCGTGCGATCGAGTCGGTGCGCGCTTTCAGCGACGAGGTGCTGGTGGTCGATTCGTTTTCCAGCGACGACACCTGCGAGATCGCCCGGCGTCACGGCGCGTTGGTGGTGCAGCACGCCTTCGTCAACCAGGCCAGGCAGTTCCAGTGGGCGCTGGATAATTTGCCGATTACCGGCAACTGGACGATGCGCCTGGATGCGGATGAAATCATCGAGGCCGATCTGGCGGCGCAGATCAATCAGCGTCTGCCGGCGCTGGACGAGGACATCACCGGCATCAACTTCAAGCGCAAGCATATTTTCATGGGGCGCTGGGTGCGCCATGGCGGCCGCTACCCGTTGAAGATGCTGCGGCTATGGCGCACGGGGCAAGGGCGCATCGAAGATCGCTGGATGGATGAGCACATCTCGGTGGCCCAGGGACGCACCATCACCCTGGAAGGTGGGTTTGCCGACCACAACCTGCGGGACTTGACGTTCTTCACCCACAAGCACAACCAGTACGCGACCCGTGAAGCCATTGAGATCATCAATGCGCGCCTGGCGTTATTTACGGTACGCCATGAGTTGAATGAGGGGCACAGTTCGTTCCAGGCCAAGCTCAAGCGCACGGTGAAAAACCGCGTGTATAACCGCGTGCCCTTTACCGTGAGTTCGACGGCGTACTTCTTCTGGCGCTACATCCTGCAACTGGGTTTCCTCGACGGCCGCAGCGGCCTGGTTTATCACGTGCTCCAAGGTTACTGGTACCGCTTTCTGGTGGGCGCCAAGGTGCTTGAACTGGAAACCGCGATTGCTCACTTAAACGATAAGGAAGCCATTGTCCGTGAACTTTCAAAGTTGACCGGACATAACTTGACGCTGCCCATACCGAAATAACTGACCGTTTTTAACAAACACCCACATTCGGGTGTCGGCCTTCGCTCGCCTATTATTTGGGAGATAGACATGAAAAAAGTCGCACTTATAACCGGGGTTACCGGGCAGGATGGCTCCTACCTGGCGGAGCTGCTGCTGGAAAAAGGCTACATCGTGCATGGTTTGAAACGCCGCTCCTCGTCGTTCAATACCCAACGCATCGACCACATTTACCAGGACCCCCAGGCCCAGCATAAAAACCTGATCCTGCACTATGGCGACCTGGCGGACTCGTCGAACCTGACGCGTATCATCCAGCAGATCCAGCCCGACGAAATCTACAACCTTGGCGCCCAATCCCATGTGGCCGTGAGCTTCGATTCGCCGGAATACACCGCCGATGTGGATGCCCTCGGCACCTTGCGCATCCTTGAGGCGATCCGCCTGCTGGGCCTGGAAAAGAAAACCCGTTTCTACCAGGCCTCCACCTCCGAGTTGTACGGCTTGGTGCAGGAAACCCCGCAGAAGGAAACCACCCCGTTCTACCCGCGCTCGCCCTATGCCGTGGCCAAGCTGTACGCCTATTGGATCACCGTGAACTTCCGCGAAGCCTACGGGTTGTATGCGTGCAACGGCATCCTGTTCAACCACGAGTCGCCGCGTCGCGGTGAAACCTTCGTGACCCGCAAGATCACCCGCGCCCTGGCCAACATCGCACTGGGCCTGGAGCAGTGCCTGTACATGGGCAACATGGACGCCCTGCGCGACTGGGGCCATGCCAAGGATTACGTGCGCATGCAGTGGATGATGCTGCAGCAAGAGAAGCCCGAGGACTTTGTGATCGCCACCGGCGTGCAGTATTCGGTGCGCGATTTCATTCGCTGGTCGGCAGCGGAATTGGGCCTGCGCCTGAGTTTTGTCGGTGAGGGCTTGGAGGAGGTGGCGGTGGTCGAGCACATCGACGGCGACCTGGCCCCCGGTATCCTGGTGGGCGATGTGATTGTGCGCGTCGACCCGCGCTACTTCCGCCCGGCAGAGGTTGAGACATTGTTGGGCGACCCGTCCAAGGCCCAACAGAAGCTGGGGTGGACCCCGGAAATCAGCGCCCAGGACATGTGTGCGGAGATGGTGCGCGAAGACCTCAAGATCGCTCAGCGCCACGCCTTGTTGCGCCTGCACGGCCACGACGCACCGATTGCCGTGGAGAACTGAGCATGGCTCGTGATTTTGATGCGCGGATCTTTGTCGCCGGCCATCGCGGCATGGTCGGCTCGGCCATCGTGCGGCGCCTGTGGGCCCTGGGCTATACCCAGATCCTCACAGCGAGCCGCGATGAACTGGACCTGCTCGACCCGGCGGCGGTGCAGGCGTACTTCGCCAGGCAGCGTATAGACCAGGTGTACCTGGCGGCCGCCAAGGTCGGCGGGATTCACGCCAACGCCACCTACCCGGCGGATTTCATCTACCAGAACCTGATGATCCAGGCCAACGTGATCCATGCCGCCCACAGCCATGACGTGGACAAGCTGTTATTCCTCGGCTCGTCGTGTATCTACCCGGTGCACGCACCGCAACCGATGATCGAGGCGGTGTTGCTTGACGGCGCCCTGGAGCCCACCAACGAACCCTACGCCGTGGCCAAGATCGCCGGGATCAAACTGTGCGAAAGCTACAACCGCCAGCACGGCCGCGACTACCGCAGCGTGATGCCTACCAACCTGTATGGCCCGGGCGACAACTACCACCCACACAACAGCCATGTGATCGCCGCCTTGCTGCGGCGCTTCCACGAGGCGACGCAGCGTGGCGACGAGGAGGTGGTGATCTGGGGCAGTGGCACGCCGCGCCGTGAGTTCCTGCATGTGGATGACATGGCGGCGGCCAGCGTGCATGTGATGGAGCTCAGCCCCGAGCGCTATCGCGCGCAGACCCAGCCGATGTGCTCGCACTTGAACGTCGGCACCGGTGTGGATTGCACCATTGCCGAGTTGGCCCAGGCCCTGGTGCGGGTCACCGGGTTCGGTGGGCGCTTGCGTTTCGATGTCAGCAAGCCCGATGGCGCGCCGCGCAAGTTGCTGGATGTGAGCCGTATCAGCGCGCTCGGCTGGGAAGCCTATGTGCCGCTGGAGGAAGGCCTGCGCGATGCCTATAACGCCTATCTCGCGGCGCTCGAACAACCCCGGGGCCAGTGATGAAGATTCTCCTGTACGGCATCAATTACAGCCCGGAGCTGACCGGCATCGGCAAGTACAGCGGTGAACAGGCACGCTGGCTGGCCGGTCAGGGGCATGACGTGCGGGTGGTCACGGCGCCGCCGTATTACCCCTGCTGGCAGGTGGGCGAGGGCTATTCGCCGTGGCGCTATCGCACCGAACAGGACGCTGGTGTCACGGTGATCCGCTGCCCGCTGTATGTGCCACGCCAGCCCGGCGCGTTGACGCGGCTGTTGCACCTGATGAGTTTTTCCGCCAGCTCGTGCCTGGCGGTGCTGGGGCAATTGCGCTGGAAGCCGGACCTGGTGATTCTGGTGGTGCCCACGCTGTTTTGCGCGCCCCAGGCGCTATTGCTGGCCAAGCTCAGTGGCGCGCGCTCGGTGCTGCATATCCAGGACTACGAAGTGGACGCGATGTTTGGCCTGGGCATCGGTGGCGGCTCGCTGCTGCGTCGCTTGGCGTTCGGCCTGGAGCGCTGGTTGTTGCGGCGCTTCGACCGGGTTTCGACGATTTCCAGCGGCATGCTCGACAAGGCCCGTGGCAAAGGCGTGCACAGCCAGCGGCTGTTGTTCTTTCCGAATTGGTCGGAAACCTCACGCTTTCGACAGGTGCCGCGCAACCGCACCTTGCTCGAGCGCCTGGGGGTGCCGGCTGGCACGCGGGTGTTGTTGTACTCGGGCAACATCGGCGAGAAGCAGGGCCTGGAGCTGATCCTCGACGCTGCCCAGGCGCACGTCCAGCGGGCCGACCTGGTCTTTCTGATCGTTGGCCAGGGCCCCGGCAAGGCACGCTTGCTCGAGCGGATACGGCGCGATGGCCTGCGCAATGTGCTGCTTGCACCGTTGCAAGCCAACGAAGACCTGCCGGCACTGCTGGCTTCGGCGGATGTGCACCTGGTAATCCAGAAGCGCGGGGTGGCGGACGCGGTGCTGCCGTCCAAATTGACCAACATCCTGGCGGTGGGCGGGCACGCGATCATCACCGCCGACCCCGACACCACCCTCGGGCGCCTATGCGCGGAACATCCGGGCATTGCGGTGTTGGTCGAGCCGGAGTCCGTCGCGGCGCTGAATGCCGGGATCGCGCGAGTGCTGGCATTGCCCGCGGGCAACAAGGTGGCGTTGAACTACGCCCAGGAGTTCCTCGACAAGGAACGCATTCTGCAACGTTTTCTGGCACAGGTTTGAACGGTATGTGGCTTGATTTACCGACCTTCAAGACGGTCGTGGCGTCGACGCCGTTGGTGGCGATCGACCTGGTAGTGAAAAACAGCCGTGGTGAGGTGTTAATGGGCCTGCGGGTCAATCGGCCGGCCTATGGTTTCTGGTTTGTGCCTGGCGGGCGCATCCAGAAGAACGAAAGCCTCGACCGCGCCTTTCAGCGCATTACCCGCGACGAGTTGGGGCGCGCCTTTGAGCGCGACCAGGCGCAGCTGCTGGGGGTGTACGAGCACTTCTACGACGACAGCGTATTTGCCAACGCCGGGGCCGGGCCGGACACTCACTATGTGGTGCTCGGCTATTGCCTGCAACTGGCCACTGATGAAACCCTGCAACTGCCCACGGAGCAACACCAGCAGTACCGTTGGTGGCCACAGGATGAACTGCGTATCAGCCCACGGGTGCATGAAAACACCCGTGCCTATTTCTGACCCTCGTTCCCAAGGATGCTCTCATGTTATTACCCGTGATCATGGCGGGCGGTTCGGGGTCGCGCCTGTGGCCGCTCTCCCGGCAACTGAACCCCAAGCAGTTCCTGCGCCTCACCGATGCACAGCTGTCGATGCTGCAACAGACCATCACCCGCCTGGAAGGCGCGAACGTCGCCGTGCCGCAGTTGATCTGCAACGAACAGCACCGCTTCCTGGTGGCTGAGCAGTTGCGCCAGCTGGGCCTGGAGCACGCCAGCATCCTGCTCGAACCGGTGGGGCGCAACACCGCGCCGGCCATCGCGTTGGCGGCGTGCAAGGCGCTGGCCGAGGCCGAGGACCCGATCCTGCTGGTGCTGGCGGCCGACCATCTGATTACCGATGTCCCGGCGTTCCACGCCAGCCTGGAAATCGCGCTGCCGCTGGCACGCGATGGCAAGCTGGTGACCTTCGGCATCACCCCCGACAGTGCCCACACCGGCTATGGCTACATCGAGCAAGGCGCGCCGGTGGGCGAGGGGGGTTATCGGGTCAAGCGCTTTGTCGAGAAGCCGGATGCCGCCACTGCCCAGGCATATGTGGACAGCGGTGATTACGCCTGGAACAGCGGCATGTTCATGTTCCGCGCCAGTCGCTACCTGCAGGAGCTGGAGCGCTTCGAGCCGGCCATCCTTGAAGCCTGCCGCGCAGCGCTGGCGGGCGGCAGCCAGGACCAGCCGTTTACCCGTGTGCACGCGGCCACCTTCGCCGCCTGCGCGGATAACTCGATCGACTACGCCGTGATGGAAAAAACCAGTGATGCGGTGATGGTGCCGTTGCAGGCCGGCTGGAGCGATATCGGCTCCTGGTCGGCGCTTTGGGAGGCCAGCGAAAAGGACCCCAGCGGCAACGTGATACGCGGTGACGGGCTGACCGTCGACACCCACGACACCTACGTGCACGCCGACAGTCGGCTGGTGGGCACGGTGGGGGTACGGGACCTGATCATCGTCGAGACCAAGGACGCGGTGTTGGTCGCTCACAAGGACCAGGTGCAGCAGGTCAAGGGCATCGTCGAGCAACTCAAACAGGCCGGGCGCCATGAACACCTCAACCACCGCGAGGTGTACCGGCCCTGGGGCATGTACGACTCGGTGGACAATGGCGCGCGTTACCAGGTCAAGCGCATTACCGTAAAACCAGGGGCCAAGCTCTCGGTGCAGATGCATCACCACCGCGCCGAACACTGGATCGTGGTCAGCGGCACGGCCAAGGTCACCAATGGCGAACAGAGCTACCTGGTGTCGGAAAACGAGTCGACCTATATCCCCATCGGGCAGGTACATGCCCTGGAAAATCCGGGGGTGATCCCTCTGGAGCTGATCGAGGTGCAATCGGGTTCTTATCTGGGCGAGGACGATATTGTGCGCTTTGAAGACAAATACGGGCGGGTGTGAAGTTTTCGGACATTTAATAACGTTTTATATAACTGGCGGGAGCGCAATGCATTGGCCGCCGGGCACTTCGCCGGAAAAACGTTATTTTCAACTAATAACACTGAACATGCCCCGGCTGGTGCGTTGTTTAGTAGGGTGGCACTATCTGCCCGGCTACTCACTGACGATAAGGAGTCGGATATGAAAAAAACACTGGCTATTGTTTTGCTTAGTGTGATGAGTACTTCTGCGTTGGCTGCCGAGTTGCCGTTGTGGCTCGACACCGCGGTGGTCGGGTCTGTCACGGTCGGTGAAACCCTCCTCGTCGCCAGCGCCCTCATCGCCGGCGCAGCCGCAGCCTCCAGCAGTGGCGGCAGTTCCAATGGCGGCACCACCACGGGCACCACAGGCACGACCGGTACCACGAGTGCCAGCAACTAAGTTGTAAATCTTCCGCTTTCAAGACCGCTTGGAATCCCCGCCCAGGTGGTCTTTTTTTCTTATCGTTTATCGCGAGTGTCCTAACACTATGATGCGCATTTTTTCTGTGGCCGCCGTGACGGCTGCCTTATTGCAAGGCTGCATGTTTGCCCCCGGTCAATATATGGATACGGCGGCCATGACCGAGCAGGGTGGTGCTGAAAGTAGTCGAGTTGAGTTAATTCCAATTACGCCGAAGTTATTGGCCATGGACGCGGCCGCTCAAGTGCCTTATTCCATCGCGCCGGAACTGTTGAGCTATAAACCCGGCCCGTATCTGATCGGCGCCAATGATGCGCTGTATATCACGGTGTGGGATCACCCTGAACTGACCGCGCCCTCGGGGCCGCAGCAGCAGATTGACGCCAACGGCCGGCTGGTCAACCCGGACGGTAATCTGTTTTATCCGTATGTCGGCGAAGTGGTCGCCAAGGGACGGAGCCTGGCGGCATTGCGTATCGAAATCACCGAGAAGTTGCGCCAGTACATCGACAGCCCTCAAGTGGATGTCAGCGTGCTGCGTTTTGCCAGCCAGCGCGTGGTGGTGACCGGCGCGGTGATCAAGGCGGGGCCGGTGCCGATCACCAGCACCCCGATGAGCGTGATGGAAGCCGTCGCCGCTTGTGGTATCGACCCGCTCAATGCCGATCTGTCGAACCTCACGCTGACCCGTGACGGCAAGCGCTACACCCTTGACCTTGACACCCTCAACCTTGAGCCGTCGCGTGTGAATGATATCTACCTCAAGGACGGAGATCAGCTGTACCTGCCTTATAACGACCGCAAGCGCATCTACGTGATGGGCGAGGTCATTCAGCCCCGCGCCCTGACGTTCAAGACCCGCAGTATGAACCTTTCCGACGTGCTCGGCTCGGTGGGCGGGATGAACCAGAACACCTCCAATGCCGACGCCATCTATGTGATTCGCGGTGCGCAGAACATTGATGTGCAGCCGGCCAAGGTGTTCAAACTGGAAGCCGCGTCCCCTGCGGCCATGGCCCTGGCCACACGCTTTGATGTGCAACCCCAGGACGTGGTGTTTGTCGGCCCGGCCACGATCACGCGCTGGAACCGCTTTATCAGTCAGTTGTTGCCGTCCGCTTCGATCATCGGCATTGGTGCCTCCACCCAAAACAACCTGAGCGAAGCCAGCAACCGATAAGGTGGAACCTGCGTGAACAGTCTGAAAACCGCTACTTACGCGGGGTTGGCGTGGCTGTTGTGCGGCTGCAATCCGCTGATGACGGCCTCCCTCGCCACCTTCAAGGCCGCCGTGGCCGGGCCTGAGCCGCTGGCGCTGACCCAGGCCCAGGTGGACGCGGTGCCGTTTCCCCAGATCAAGGTCACCACGCTGTCCAGCGAAGGGGTCATGGCGCTGATTCGCCAGCGCGGCGACCTGCAGTTCTGGGTGGCGTCCGGCAAGCAGGTATTGCTGGTGCGCGACGGCCTGGTGGTGCGCACGGTCGGCTTGGGGGTCGACATCGACGGCACGTACTGGGACGGCCAGTCGCCGTTCCAGCAGGGGCTGCACCGTGTGCCGGATGGCTATCGCAGCACGCGCCGGATCGATCTGGTGGACGGGTATCGCCTGGGCATCGTCGTCACCAGTCGCCTGACCCGCAAGGGCATGGAGACGCTCCAGATCCTGAACAAACCCTACGCCTTGCTGCGGGTGGACGAAGACATTGAGGCTCAAGCGCTGGGCTTTCACGCGCGCAACCGTTACTGGGTCGACCCCCATGACGGTTTTATCGTGCACAGCGAGCAGCACCTCACCCCCAGCCTGAGCCTGACCATTACCCAACTGCAACCTACCCGCAAGGACGCCCCATGACCGCTCGAAGATTCGGCGCGCTGGTGCTGCTGTGCAGCTGCGCCAGTGTGTGCCAGGCCGCCATCACCGTCAGCGGCCAGGTGCGCTACCCCGGTGCGTTGGCACTGCAACCCGAGACGCGCCTGTTGGATGTGATCAGTGCGACGCAGCCGGATGCCCAGGGTTATTGGCTCGGCGCGGCGTGGTTGCACCAGCCGCTGCTGGAACGCCAGACGCGGCTCAAGGCCGGCGTACTGTTTGACCTCGACATCTTGCAGCGTGCCGCCTTGGCCGCCGGGCGCGAAGGCCGTGCTCGCACAGCGGCACAACTGTATCAACAGGTACTGGCCTTGCCGGTGACCGGCCGCCAGTTGACGGTGCTCGACCCGGTGGCGGTGGAAGTCGGCTTTGCGCCTAACCCCACGGTCAGCGACGGCGACCGCCTGATCTATCCGCCACGGCCCACCACCGTGCGCGTGCTGGGCGCTGTCACCACAGCCTGCAGCTTGGCGTTCCAACCGCTGCGCGCGGCCGCTGATTACCTGCGCGCCTGCCCGCCATCGGCGCAGGCGGACGCCGATTACCTGTGGCTGATCCAGCCCGACGGCCGCGTCACGCGCCTGGGCATCGCCCCGTGGAACCGCGAGGACGGCGCGCCACCCGCACCGGGCAGCACACTGCTGGTGCCGATCCGCAGCGACGACCTGGACCCGCCCACGCCTGAACTGAATCAGCAACTGGCCGAGTTTCTTGCCACCCAACCCCCGGCTGAGGTCACGCCTTGAAATTATGTCTTGCGGCCGTGCTGCTGGTGCCCTGTGGCGTCGTGCATGGCGATCCCCGTTACACCCAAAGCGATTTTGGCGGCGTAGGGCTGCTGCAAACCCCCACCGCGCGCATGGCCTCCACTGGCGAATTCAGCGTCAACGCCAACCGTACCGAGCCTTACAGCCGCTACAGTTTTTCGCTGCAGCCGCTGGACTGGCTGGAGGGCACCTTTCGCTACACGGCCATCACCAACCGCCGCTATGGCGCCGAATCGTTCAGCGGCAGCCAGAGCTACAAGGACAAGGCGGTAGACGCCAAAGTGCGCCTGTATCAGGAAAGCCATTGGCTGCCCGAAGTGGCGCTGGGGTTTCTGGACGTGGGTGGCACCGGGCTGTTTTCCAGCGAGTATCTGGTGGCGAACAAGCGTTACGATGATCTGGATTTCAGCGCCGGCATCGCCTGGGGCTATCTGGGCAGTCGCGGTGATCTCGATAACCCCCTGGGCGCCCTGGATGATCGGTTCAACAAACGGTCTGCGGCTGAAGGCTCCGGCAGTTTTTCCAACGGTTATTTTCGCGGTCGGCCCGCCCTGTTTGGCGGCGTTGCCTACCAGACACCCTGGGCGCCGCTGAGTCTCAAGCTGGAAGTGGAAGGCAACGACTACCAGAACGAACCCCGTGGCAATCGCTTTCGCCAGGATTCGCCGGTCAACATCGGCATGGTCTACAAACTCGCCGATTCGGTCGATGTGAGTGCTGCCTGGGAGCGCGGCAATACGGCGATGTTCGGCATCACCCTGCACACCAACTTTGTCAGCCGCAAGGCACCGGTGAAAACCTACGACCCGCCGGCGCCCAAGCTGCCGGCCAAGGTGCCGACCACGCCGATGGACCAGGTGGACTGGGCTGACGTCTCCAGGCGCCTGCACGACAATGCCGGCTACAACGTGCGGCGTATTGCCCAGCGCGGGCCTGAATTGTTGGTGTATGGCGAACAGCAGCGTTATTTCTACAGTGCCAAGGCGGTAGGCCGGGCCAGCCGCATTCTGGACAACAGCGTCAATGACCAGATCGATTGGTTCACCCTCGTGGACGAGCGCTATGCCATGCCGATCGAAGAGACCAGCGTGCCGCGCCAGACCTTCCGCGAGGTGGTCAACCAGCGCGAAGACCTGCAGGACCTGCATCGCCAGGTCGAGGTCAATCGCCCCAGCAACCCCGCGCAGACCGTGCTCTATACCCAGCCGCCCACCCCGTTGAGCTATGGAGTGGGCCTGGGCTACAAGCAGAACGTCGGCGGCCCGGATGGCTTGCTCTACCAGATTTCCGCCGACCTCGACGCCGAGTACCGCTTTACCCGCAACACCTGGTGGAGTGGCTTGCTCAGCGTCAACCTGCTCAACAACTACAACGGCTTCACCTACGACGCCCCCAGCGGTTTGCCGCGAGTGCGCACCGACTTGCGTCAGTACATGACCACGTCGGATGTGACCCTGCCGACTTTTCAGGTCAACCATGCGCTGCAGTTGGACCAGGACCTTTACGGCATGGTCTACGGTGGCTTGCTGGAGTCGATGTATGCCGGTGTCGGCAGCGAGGTGCTGTACCGTCCCATGAACCAGCATTGGGCCTTGGGCGCCGACCTCAACTACGTGCGCCAGCGCGGTTTCGAGCAGGATTTCAGCCTGCGCGACTACCGCACCGTCACCGGGCATATCACCGCTTATACCGATTTGCCGTTCAACCTTCAGGGGGCGTTGAGTGTCGGCCGCTACCTGGCCAGGGATTGGGGGGCCACGCTGGACGTGTCGCGGCAATTGAGCAACGGCGTACGGATCGGCGCGTGGGTCACGCGCACCAACGTGTCCAAGCAGGATTTTGGCGAAGGCAGCTTCGACAAGGGCTTGTACCTGTCCATTCCATTCGATGAGTTGATGAGCCTGTCGACCCTGCGCCGCGCCAACCTGGTATGGGCGCCGCTGACCCGCGATGGTGGCGCACGCTTGAATCGTGCCTATTCACTGCATGCGATGACCGATGGGCGCGACAGTGACCTGTTCTACCAGAACATCGGCAAGATCACGGAGTGAGAGGGGCGTTTGCCGTGGCGAGGGAGCACGCTCCCTCGCCACACAGCGTTCAGTAGATATCTTTGGACAGCAGCGTAAACGGCGTCTTCAGCAGGATCTTGATGTCCAGCCACAGCGACCAGGTATTGATGTAGCGCAGGTCGATGTCGACGCGTTGTTGCATCTTCTCCAGGGTCTCAGTCTCGCCTCGGCAGCCGTTGACCTGCGCCAGGCCGGTGATGCCAGGCTTGATCCGATGACGTGCCATGTACGCGCGGATCTTGCCCGAATAGTAGTCGTTGTGCGCGATCGCATGGGGCCGAGGGCCGACCAGGGCCATATGCCCTTGCAACACGTTGAACAGTTGCGGCAATTCGTCGATGGAAGTGCGCCGGATAAACCGGCCCACCGGGGTGATGCGTGAATCGTTACGGCTGGCCTGGCGCACTTCGTGGTCGTCATGCACACGCATCGAGCGAAATTTCCAGACCTTGATCACCTCGCCATTCCAGCCGTGGCGGTCCTGCTTGAAGATCACCGGGCCGGGCGAGGTGAGCTTGATCAGTAGGGCGAATAGCAACAATACCGGGCTGAGCACAATGATCGCCAGCAGGGCCAGGCTCTTGTCCAGCAGTGACTTGCTCAACGCGGCGGTGGGGCGACTGGTGAGCGGGCTTTCGTTGAGGTAGATCGCCGGCAGGCCGTCCACTTCGGCCACACAGTGGTTGAGCAGCAGCATGTTATTGAGGTCGGGCACCCAGATCACATCCACGCTGATATCCAGCAGGTTGAGGTACAACGCCTCGATGTGCGTGGCTTCCTGCAATGAATGAGTGATGTAGAGCCGGCGAATACCGTGCTGCCTGATCAGCTGCGGTAGCTGCGGCAGCTCGCCGAGGACCTCGGCGGGCGCGTCCGCGGTGGCATCGCTGGGGCTGCCGACGAGCCCGACCAGGGGCGAACGCTTTTGCCGTGAGAGGGTTTTGGCCAGGTCCACGGCCAGTTTGCCGGTGCCCACAATCAGTGACTTTTGGCGCTGGTGAAGTTGGCGGTGGTAGTGCCGTGACAGACTATGTAAGGGTATATAAGCCAGTGCCAGAAGCGGGTAACTGACCGCCGCCCAAAGCAATAAAGTTTCGAGTGGGAATAATGAACTTGCGTTGCATGTTACCCCTACGGCAAACACGATTCCCATGGTCAATGACCAGCCCATGAGCAAGCGTGCGAGGCCCACGGCATAGTCATCTTTTTTACTGTATACATCACACAGCGTATATGCCGGAAGGGAGGCCAGAATGGTCATTGCGGCGAGTACACGGTAGTGATATTCCAGCTGCCCGGTCTTTAAGATAACCAAACTGAATAACAGCGCAACGGTCATGCCCGATGCAAGTGTCCATTGGCCCCAGAACGTCAAACCCCTGGGGGTCAGGTTTCGATGCATTCTAGTGTTATTAAGCATACTTCTGCTCCCGGTGGTGACCACACACATGGTGGCAGGGTTTAAGGGGGTGTCCGAAATAACAATAGGCACGCGCAGGCGCGTACCTATTGATAGTAATGAACGGCAGGAAGCAGTGGCTGACGACTTATAACAAGTCCAGGGTCTTATTGTTGGCGAGGAATGTTATAAAAGGGCAGGTACAAATGTATGGTAATAGTTGGGGTGAGTGATAAGCTCTTTTTTTTGTTTAACGACGCGGTTGATTAAGCTCGATCGGCTTTTTTATTTTTTGCGTCAGGCAATAACCACGGTTTCTGACCGCACGAAACAGGCGCTCACCGTCGTTGACCCGTCTGAACTTTTCTTGCAGCCGGCTCAAGCACATTTCCAGGCCACGATATAACTCGGGTTCGCGGCCTATATTACGAATCAACTCTTCTTTGCTGACCACGCGTTCTTCATGGTGCAACATCTTTTTAATCAGCGCAGATTCAATGGTGGTCAGAGAAATGCGCAGCCCACCTTTGACCAGAGTGCGGTCATGTTGGGTCAGCAGCCAGAAATCCTGTGGATGCAGTTGCGGCCGCTCGGTGCTTATCTCCTGAGTGCGGGCGCGGTTATCGGGGGGGCTGTCAGGTGCGTTGGGGGTTGGCGTTGACGCCCTGGATTCTTGCCGCGTGGCGTTGAATCCTTGTGAAGGCAAGCTAAGGGAGTGGGTAATGAAATAGGTATTTAAACGCAGGTGGGCCTCGGGCCTGTCGCTTGCGTTGAGCTGCGGATGAGCATCCGCCGCTTGGGCGTTCATGTCGTAATGGAAAAGCTCCGCATTGGGGGTGAAGTCATGCAGTGCTATAGCTGTAAGGGTTGGGGTAAAGGCGTATTTCTTGAGAGAACTCATCATATCCACCGATATCAGGAAAATGCAGTTGTTATAGGCAGTCAGCGGGGGAGTAATAGCCGCCCTGAAAGTATTCGAACGGCAAGTTTTTGGCCAGCAACGCGCTGTCGGCAAACTCTATATGGTCGGCGATAAAGTGCACCTGGGTATTACTGATCAGTTCCAACATACGGTCATACAGCCGATCAAACAGGCTGGAGCGCATATTCAGGCTCAGTCGGAGGGCGGAATCCGGGAAGGGCATTTTTATATAGTCATATAACTTCAGGTCGGCCAGCAAGTCCGTCAGCTTTGTATCGAGTGTGTAGTTGTTGTAGGCCAGCGTGATATCACTGTGGTCCTTGAGCTTATACAGTTGACGTACCATCGCCCGGCGCTCCAGCGGGCCGGGCAGGGCGTCCAGGGGGTTGTCGAGGCTCAGGGTCAATGGCTGCCGGTGCTGTTCCAATGCGTGCGCGGTCTGAATGATCGCCTTGACAAGTCCATCATTCATCAAGGCCGATTGACCGATGCGTAGAAACTTGTGATTAACTTTGACGCCGGATGTTTGGCGCCTTGGGTTCATACGTTGCAAGATTTCAAGGCTGGCGTTTTCCAGTGGCTCGCCATTAACGCCACCCAAGACACTGTATTCACAGGCCCATAACCCATGGTGACGATCAACGATGGCTTGCCGGGCAAATTGCATGTCAGTGGCATGTAGGGCGGATGCTTGTTCGCTATTCACTGTTCGACCGCTCGTTGACGGGGTGGAAAGGGTTGGCGCAAATAAGTCCGCGATTGAGTTTGTAGCCATAACCGCGAATGTTCTGGATCAAATTTTCACCGTAGTGCGCTTTGATTTTACCGCGCAGACGGCTGATGGACTTTTCAAGTGCCCGAGAGTCGTAGTACTTGGTATTAAGCCCCATGACACTGGCAATCTCGTTGTGGCTGAGTAACCTGTTCTGGATGAGTGCGTCGAGTACTTTCATTTCAACGAAGGATATTTCCAACTTCTTTCCATTGCCATAAATGCACATGCGATCCTGATCCAGCACCAGGCCACACTGATTGAGCCGAGCGCTTTCACTGAGAAAGGCATCAAACAGGCTGAGTTTTCCTTCCGGAGAAGTATCACTCACCTTTATGCAATAATCCGCACCGGCCAAATAATATTTTGTTTTGCTCAAGGTGGAAGCAAAAGTGACCACAACAAAAATTGTGCAGCCAGGGTTTTCAGCTCGAGTTCTTTTTATGATGTCGAGGCTTTGATCACTGGCGGAGGGGGTGTCAATTTCTATAATAATTGCGCGGTATTGAGCGTCAATTTCTTGATCGTCAATTAGTTGACCATAGCAGCGCGTATCGACTTTTAAATCGTTCGCTACAGTGCGAACTAAAAGCTCCCGAAAGCCCTCCGATTTCGATTGAGTCCGTGCAATAGCAAGGACATTGGAAAAATGCATAACCTACTCCCTTTTCCGGCATGCAACGCGTCAGTACAAACGCTGGTGGCGTTTAGATACTAATCGAATTGATTACGATAAAACGTGACAAATTTTAACATTTGGCACTTGATTTTTACGTGCGGAGGGGAGGTACTAAGCGGTTGTTGCGCAGGGGTTCTACGGAGTTACACATATCCTAGTGCAAAATTTTAATGCTCGATAAGTATTTTAGCCCCAACGATTTTTTTGTTGGCTCACGGTGTGAACCGGCTCTCTGGCGAAGACAGTGCGTCGCCACTGTGAAGCCATGTCCTTGCCCGAGACTGAATCCAACGGTGTGCAGTTTCTCACAGACGAAAAAAAACCGGCTGATCAGGCCGGTTTGGGGTGCCCCGCGAACAATGCGGGTCAAGCATGGGTGCTCAGCAGACGTTCTGCACCGCCTTCGGCCAGGCCACGTTCCTGCAAGCGTTCTGCACCGCCTTCGGCCAGGCCACGTTCCTGCAAGCGTTCTGCACCGCCTTCAGCCAGGCCACGTTCCTGCAAGCGATCCGCACCGCCTTCGGCAACACGACTGTCAATCAGACGATCCGCACCGCCTTCAGCAACACGACTGTCAATCAAACGATCCGCACCGCCTTCAGCAACACGACTGTCAATCAGACGATCCGCACCGCCTTCGGCAACACGACTGTCAATCAGACGATCCGCGCCGCCTTCGGCAACACGACTGTCAATCAGACGATCCGCACCGCCTTCGGCAACACGACTGTCAATCAGGCGATCCGCACCGCCTTCAGCCACGACGGGATGAGCAAATGCGTTTGCAGCGAGTACCGAGAAAGCGAGGCTAAGCAAGATTTGGCGTTTCATGAGTGTGTGCTCCAAGTGTTTTAAGTAGGTGTTGCCGGGTATGGGTTTGATGTTACGCGTTGCATTTTTTAAGAGAACTTCATTGCGCTGATGGTGACTATCGACGCCAGCGATGGCCCGTTCCAGCGGGCCATCGCCGAGCTGGTCAAGGCATCTGCGGCAGCTCGTGAGGGCGCAGGTCGAATACCAGCACCTCGGCGTCCTGGCCCTGGCCCACGTGGATGTGCCGCTCATCGCGCACGCGGGCACCGTCGCCTTCCTGCAAGTACTGGCCGTTGATCTCTACGCTGCCCCGGGCCACATGGATGTACACATGGCGGTCCGGCGGCAGGTCGAGGGTGGCGGCTTCGTCACCGTTGAACAGCCCGGCATACACCCGTGCGTCCTGGCGCACGCTCAGGGAGCCGTCGGCACCGTCCGGCGAGATGATCAACTGCAGGCGCCCACGTTTCTGCGCCTCGCTGAAGTGCTCCTGTTGATAGCGTGGCTCGGCACCGGCCACGGCGGGCACGATCCAGATTTGCAGGAAGTGCACGCCCAGGCGTTGGCTGTGGTTGAACTCACTGTGGGCCACGCCGCTGCCGGCGCTCATCAGTTGCACATCCCCAGGGCGAATCACCGAGCCGGTGCCCAGGGTGTCCTTGTGTTCCAGGGCACCTTCGAGCACATAGGAGAAGATCTCCATGTCGCGGTGCGGGTGCTGGCCGAAGCCTTTACCGGCGGCGACGCGGTCATCGTTGATCACCAGCAGGTCGGAAAACCCTTGTTCCTGCGGGTTCCAGTAGTTGGCGAACGAGAAGGTATGGAACGACTTCAACCAACCGTGATTGGCGGCGCCGCGTTCGGAAGCTTTGCGAAGGGTCAGCATGGTGGTGTCCTCAAGTGAGCGCGGGCTGCGAGATGCAGGGCGCTGGCGTTGAGAAGAAGATTACTGGTTACTCGAATATTCATTAAGAAGCTGAAATCTGAATAACTGTCTCTATGGGGTGGACAATAAAAGGCGTGCCATAATGCCCGCCGCCTCTTTCTCTTCGATGGACGTTTCCCGTATGAACACCGTGGCCATGGCGCTTTTTCCGGACTTCCTGCTGCTCGACATGGCCGGGCCGCTCGAAGTGTTTTCGATTGCCAACCGCTACCTGCCGGCGGCGGCGCATTATCAGATCCTCACCATCGGCACCGAGCCTGGCCCGTTGCGCGCCTCCAACGGGGTGATGGTGCAGGTCGACGTGCTGCTGGACCAGGCCCAGGATGCCTACGACCTGTTACTGGTGCCCGGCGGCCCCGGTGCCTATAACGAATGCCATCCTGCGCTGTTGCCCTGGCTCAGGGCCGCGGCACCACGGGCGCGGCGTTTCGGCTCGATCTGCACCGGTGCGTTTGTGCTGGGGCATGCCGGGCTGCTCGACGCGCACCGCGTGACCACTCACTGGCACTACACCGAGCGGTTGATCAAGGCGTTTCCCAAGGCCATCGTCGAGACCGATCGCATCTACCTGCAGGATGGCCGCTTGATTACCTCGGGCGGGATCACCGCCGGTATCGACCTGGCGCTGTCCATCGTCGCCCAGGACCATGGCAAGCACATTGCGGTGGAAGTCGCCAAGGTGCTGCTGGTGGTGATGAAGCGCCAGGGCGGGCAGGCGCAGTTCAGCCCGATGACGGCCGCCGTGGCCCCCCATGAAACCGCGATCACCCGCGTGCAGAACCATGTGCTGGCCCATCTGGACCAGCCATTGACCATCGAGTCCATGGCCGAGTTGGCCGGCATGAGCGCTCGTCACTTTGCCCGGCTGTTCGCCAGGGAGGTGCAGATGACACCCATGGCCTTCCTGCAAGGTGCCCGCATCGACCGCGCCCGGCAACTGTTGGAAACCACCGACCTGCCGCTCAAGACCGTGGCGTTCCACGCAGGCTTCGGCAGCGTGCGGCATATGCGCTTTCTATTCAGCGAAAAACTCGGCCTTAACCCGACCCAATACCGACAGCAGTTCAGTTAACGACAGGATGTCCGTCTGGCGCCCCCGATTGGCCGTATCGCTCCGCGTGCCAGCATTGCCCTGTTACGGGTAGCTGGCAAGATAGCCTCAAGCCCATGGAAAAGGATGCGCGGATGCCCAAGGCCGGGCGTTTCAGCGCTATGACAGACATGAACGAGCCTCAGGCGCTTGACGTCCAGGGCACCATGCGTTTCGGTGCCTATGCCTTTCACCGCCAGCAGCGGCTGGTCAGTAAGGCTGGGTGGCCGATACCGCTCGGCGGGCGGGCGGTGGACATCCTCGCCGTGCTGCTGGAGGCGCCAGGGCAATTTATCAGCAAGGCCACCCTGATCGAGCGGGTGTGGCCGTGCAGCGTGGTGGAAGAGAGCAACCTGCGGGTGCACATCGCCGCGCTGCGTCGTGCCCTCGATGGGCAACGCTATATCCTCAATGACCCTCAGCGTGGCTACTGTTTCGCGGCCAAGCTGCAGGCCCCGCCGCAGGCATTGGCGCCCCGACACAACCTGGTCGCGCGGCTCAGTCCGATGCTGGGCCGTGATGAACTGCTCGGCGCGCTGGCGCGACGGTTGACCGGGCACAGGCTCATGACCCTCACCGGTTGCGCCGGCGTGGGCAAAAGCACGCTGGCCCTGGCGCTGGCCGAGCGCGTGTTGCCACGCTACCGCGATGGGGTGTGGTGGGTCGACTTGGCCACCGTGACCACGCCGGCCGCCATGCTCTGCCATGTGGCCGGCGCACTGCACCTTGAACCGGGCAGCGGCGCCTCGCAGTTGTGTCGGCAATTAGCCAAGCGTCAGCTATTGCTGGTGCTCGACGGCGCCGACCTGGTGCTGGGCGCCTGCCGGCATCTGCTGCGGGTGCTGCGCGAACAGGCGCCCCAGGTCAGCGTGCTGGTCAGCAGCCGTGAAGCCTTGCAGGCCCCAGGCGAGTGGGTGCTGTGCGTGCCACGCCTGGCCGCGCCGACACCGTTGGCGTTGGGCAGCGTCGAGCAGGCGATGGCGTGGCCGGCGGTGCAACTGTTCGTCGCCCGGGCCTGCGCCGCTCAACAAGGGTTTGTGCTGCGCCGGCAGGACCTGGCGCCGTTGCGCGATATCTGCCTACGCCTCGACGGCATTCCCCTGGCCCTCGAATTGGCGGCCGCCCAGGTCGATGCCCTGGGCGTGCGCGGGTTGCAGGCGCAATTGCGCAACGGTTTGCAGGTGTTGACCCGTGGTCGACGCACCGCCGTGGAGCGTCATCAGTCCCTCGCGGCCGCCCTGGATTGGACCTACGAGCGCCTGAGCCTGCCCGAGCGCTGGCTGTTCCTGCAAATGAGCTTGTTCAAGGCGGCGGTGTCCTTGCCGACCTTGAGCGACCTGGTGGCCAACACGGAGCTGGAGCACGCCGATCTGTCTCACTTGCTGACGCGCCTGGTCGGCACCTCGCTGCTGGCCCTCGAACCCGGCCCCGGCCCTGCGCGCTACCGCCTGCTCAATTGCGTGCGCAGCTACGCCTTGGCGCACCTGCGCGATCCACGGCAGGTGGCACGTTTGCAACAGGGCTATGGGCATTACCTGGGGCCGCTGTCAGGCCGGCCGTTTGTCCTGCAACTCGTCGAGCAGGCGGCGTACGCGGACTAGGTCCTGGGTGGCAAAGCCTTCGGTAAAGCGCCCATGGACCGAACCCAACAGGTCCCTGGCCGCCGCTACGCGGCCTTGCGCCTGCCACAGGCGCGCCAGTGAAGTGGCGCAACGCAGCTCCCAGGCCAGCGCGCCTTGCTGGTGCGCCAGGCCCAGGGCTTGGAGCAGCAGGGTTTCGGCCGCACGGGTATCGGGCATGGCTTCGGCGCGCACACGCAGGATCTCAGGTGTGCACCAGCCGGCCGCACCGTGCCGGGCGCGCTCGAACAGTGCGTCATCCACGGCCAGGGCATTGAAGGTCACCAGGATGTCGCGGACCAGCCCCAGGCCCTGCACACCCTCGACCCGAGCCGTGCCTTCGTAGCATTGCGCCCAGGTGTGGAAGAGTTGCACTGAATGCTTTTGCGCCTGCTGCAACAGCAGGTCCAACTGCTCGCGAGCCGCCAGCGTATCGCCGTTGTAATGCGCGATGACCACGCCGGCCAGGGCCAGGGTGTAGCAGATCGACGTGCCATGGTTGATCTGCAAGGCCAACGCCAACGCCTGGCTCGCGGTGCGCTGCGCACGGTCGGCAAATCCTCGCAGCCAGAGGATGCGCGCGAGGATGGTCAGCGAGGCCACGCTTTGGTCGTACTGCACACCAAAACCGTGGGTAAAGCGATTGAGGTGGCCGCTTTGGGCCATGCGCTGGATCGCCTGTTCGGCATTGTGCTGCGCCAGCGCCTGGTGCCCGGCGAAGTGCTGCGCCAGTACCTGCAGGCGTTGGGCGCTGAGGCCCCGCAACGGTTCGGCCTGGGGCCCCAGCTGGTCGAAATGCAGGCTGAGGGCCAGGGCCTCGCGGTAGTTGCCACCACACAGGTTAACCGCCATCTGCCCCGACACCGCGCGCAACTGGCCGCCCAGATCCTTGCCGGCCTCGGCCAGGCGGCGCGCCTCGGCAAAGGCCTGAAGGGTCTGCGGCGTACCGCCCTGGGTGTGATAGGCATAGCTGCCCAGCGCCAATTGCAAGGCCATGTTCAAGTGCTGGCTCGGTGCGGGCAATTGCGTCAGGCGTGCCAAGGCCTTGCCCACATACAGCCCGTGTTCGCGCAGCAGCGACAGCTCCTGCCACAACGGCATGGCGCTGACCGTGAGACGAATCCCCAGCAGGTGCACGCCCCGGTCGCCCAGGCCCCAATCGAGCGCGGCGCGCACGTCTTCACGCAGCGGCGCATAGCGCTCGATCCACGGCTGGGTGGCGGTATGTTCCCATTCGTTCTGTGCCTGGTCGATCAGCGTCAGGCAGCGGTTGGCATGGCGTTCACGGGTGGCGTCGAGTTCATCGGCGACACTGAGTTTTTCCAGGGCATAAGTGCGGGTGATGTCCAGCAGGCGATAGACCATCTCGTCATCACCGACCTCCACCGTCAGCAACGACTTGGCCACCAGTTGGGTGATCGACCCCGGCACCTCGGTCGGTGCGACCTGGTCTCCGGCGATCACCGCCGCCGCGCTGGCCAGGCTGAACCCGCCCCGAAACACTGCCAGTCGCCGCAGGCAAATTTGTTCGCACGCGGTGAGCAGCGCGAAGCTCCAGTCCAGCGTCGCGCGCAGGGTCTGGTGACGGGGCAGGGCGCTGCGCCGGCCGCGGGTGAGCAAGCGAAAGTTGTCTTCCATCTGCACCAGCAACCTTGGCAAACCGAAGCGCTCGATCTGCGCCGCCACCAGCTCGATGGCCAGGGGAATGCCGTCCAGGCGCTGGCAGATATCAATGGCCAGGGGCAACTCGGCTTCGCTCAGTTCGAAGCTGTCCTGATGGGACATGGCGCGTTCGATCAACAATTGCAGGGCCGGGTAACCCAGGGCCTGGGCACGGTTACCGGTGGCGGGCGGGCAGGCCAGGGGCTCAAGGCGTTGCACGCATTCACCCTCGGCCCGCAGGGCCTCGCGGCTGGTGGCCAGAATGTGCAATTGAGGCGCGTGGCGCAGCAGGGTTTCGCTGATCAGCGCAATGTCATCGAGCAAGTGTTCGCAGTTGTCGATCACCAGCAGCAGCTGGCGCTCCTGCAAGCGGCGCGCAAAGGTGGCCAGCGGCTCATGTTCGCTGTGGGTGAGGTCGAGCAGGGCGGCGAGGTTGGGCAGGATCATCGACGGTGCGCCGAGGGGCGCCAGGTCGAGCAGGCGAATGCCGTCGCGGTAGTGGCCGATCAGCAATTCCGCCACACGCAACGCGACGGTGGTCTTGCCGATGCCGCCGGCACCGGTCAGGGTGATGAAGCGTTGCTCGGGCAGGTGCTGCACCAGGCTGTCGATCAGGGCCTGGCGGCCGAGCATGCGAGTGCGGCGCAGCGGCAGGTTGTGACACGGGCTCTGGGGCGCGCCTTCGGTGGGGGGCGTCATCGGTTCGATGCTCAGTGGCGCAACAAAACTGTAGCCACGCTGGGCCACCGTGACGATATAGCGCTGCCCGGCCTGGCCGTCGCCCAGGGCCTTGCGTAACGCCGCCATGTGCACCCGCAGGTTGCCGTCTTCGACCACGCTTTTGGGCCAGACCCGCGCGATCAGCTCCTGCTTGCTCACCACATTGCCTGCCTGCTCCAGCAGGATCAGCAGGATCTCCACCGCCCGGCGTCCCAGACGTAGCGGGCGACCGGCCTCCAGCACCAGGCGTTGGCGCGGGTGGATGCGGTACGGGCCGAACTGCACGGCCTGGTCGCTGAGGTCATTCATGGGCGGCCATGCTCCGGGTAAGGTACGCCGTCAGCATAGTGCAGACCTGCCCGGACCACTAGGCAGCGATCTCCCCAGGCTTGTGACGCAATTGGTGATTTCGCCATGTCATCGGGTTGACGCCCTCGCTGCGGGTGAATATGTGGCAGAAATGCGCCTGGTCACAGAAACCACACTCCAGGCTGATTTGCGTCAGGCTCAGGTGGGACTGAGTGATCAGCTCCTTGGCGCGCTGGATGCGCTGCTGGCGAATCCATTCCTGGGGCGATAACCCCGTGGTGCACTTGAACGCGCGGGAAAAATGGCTGCGTGACAGCGCGCAGGCCTGGGCCAGCTCGGTGATGGCCAGGCTTTCGCCAAGGTTGGCGAGAATCAGTTGCTTGGCGATACGTTCGCGCCGGGGGCATAGGCCGCCGGTGGCGGTTAAGCGGGGTGCACGGTACTCAGATCGGGCCATGACGGATGTCCGCAGTCGATGGGAGCGTTCCCGGTGAATGGATGCAGTGTTGACCGCTTCATTCTTGGCGCCGGGCGTCTGGCTGACGAGTTAATCGTTGTTAATTTTGCCAGGTGTAAACGCGAAAGTGGCCGCAAAAGACAGCACAGATATGCAATGGAAACAGCGGCGGGTGTGCTTCTCTAAAGGCTTGCAAACCGTTTGGATACCGCCATGAACCGCAACGATCTGCGCCGCGTCGACATGAACCTGCTGGTCATTTTCGAAGCCCTGATGTTCGAGAAGAACCTGACCCGGGTCGCCGAAAAGCTTTTTATGGGCCAGCCGGCGGTCAGTGCGGCCCTCGGCCGTTTGCGCGATCTGTTCGATGACCCGTTGCTGTTGCGCAACGGTCGCGGCATGGAGCCCACGCCACGCGCCGTGGCCATACTCAAGGAACTGCAACCGGCCATGGACACCATTTCAGGCGCGGTCAGCCGCGCCAAGGATTTCGACCCCTCCACCAGTTGTGCGGTGTTCCGCATCGGCCTGTCCGACGACGCCGAATTCGGCCTGTTCCCGCCCTTGCTCAGCCAACTGCGTGAAGAAGCCCCGGGCATCATCGTGGTGGTGCGCCGCGCCAATTACCTGCTGATGTCGTCGTTGCTGGCCAGTGGTGAAATTACCGTGGGGGTGAGCTACACCACCGAACTGCCGGCGAATGCCAAACGCAAGAAGCTGCGCGACATTCCCTGCAAGGTGCTGCGCGGCGACGATGGCGTGGCGCCGCTGAGCCTGGACGAGTATTGCCAGCGCCCCCATGCGATGGTGTCGTTCTCGGGGGACCTGAGCGGCAACATCGACCTGGACCTGGCCCGTATCGGCCGTGCACGGCGCGTGGTGCTGGCGGTGCCGCAGTTCAGCGGGTTGCGGGCGCTGTTGGCGGGTACGCAGATCATAGCCACGGTGCCGGACTATGCCGCATGTGCGCTGACCGAGGGCACGTCGCTACGGGCCGAGGACCCGCCGTTTGCGATCGATGCGGCGGAGCTGTCGATGGTGTGGAGCGGGGTGCATGACAATGACCCGGCAGAGCGCTGGTTGCGGGCGCGCATCGGTGAGCATATGGCGCGCAGGCTCTGACCCTGGCGCTGTTATCGGCGGCTGTATACCCGACCAAAACCATCAACATTTCTTGATCGCCATCAAGCCGTTTTGCCTCCTTGCCTTCCTATCATGAGCCTCGCCAAGCCATGAGGAAGCGAGCATGTCAGAGACCTTCACCAAAGGCATGGCCAGGAATATCTACTTCGGGGGAAGCGTGTTCTTCTTCCTGATTTTCCTGGCCCTGACCTATCACACCGAACAAACCTTTCCCGCGCGCAGCAACGTCGACCAGCTCACCGAGTCGGTCGTGCGCGGCAAGGGCGTGTGGGAGCGCAACAACTGTATCGGCTGCCACACCCTGCTGGGCGAGGGCGCGTACTTTGCGCCGGAGCTGGGCAACGTGTTCAAGCGCCGGGGCGGTGAAGAAGGGTTCAAGCCGTTCCTGCACGCCTGGATGAAGATGCAGCCATTGGGTGTGCCTGGGCGTCGGGCCATGCCGCAATTCAACCTCAGCGACCAGGAAGTGGATGACATGGCCGAGTTCCTCAAATGGAGCTCGAAGATCGACACCAATAACTGGCCACCGAACAAGGAGGGCTGAGCCATGCGCAGCACCAACCCCTATCTGAAATTCCAATCCCAGGCCGTGGCCAAACCGTACTTTGTGTTTGCGCTGATGCTGTTTGTCGGCCAGGTGCTGTTCGGCCTGATCATGGGCCTGCAATACGTGGTGGGCGACTTTCTGTTCCCGCTGATTCCGTTCAACGTGGCGCGGATGGTCCACACCAACCTGCTGATCGTCTGGTTGCTGTTCGGCTTCATGGGCGCGGCCTATTACCTGGTGCCCGAGGAAGCCGAGCGCGAACTGCACAGCCCCAGGCTGGCGATTGTGTTGTTCTGGGTGTTCGCCGCCGCCGGGGTGCTGACCATTCTCGGCTACCTGCTGGTGCCCTATGCGGCGCTGGCCAAGCTGACCCACAACGAGTTGCTGCCGACCATGGGCCGTGAGTTCCTCGAACAACCGACGATCACCAAGATGGGCATCGTGGTGGTGTGCCTGGGGTTTCTGTACAACATCGGCATGACCCTGCTCAAGGGCCGCAAGACCACGGTGAGCATGGTGATGATGACCGGGCTGATCGGCCTGGCGGTGTTCTTCCTGTTCTCGTTCTACAACCCCGGCAACCTGGCGCGCGACAAGTTCTATTGGTGGTGGGTGGTGCATCTTTGGGTCGAAGGCGTGTGGGAGCTGATCATGGGCTCGATGCTGGCCTTCGTGCTGATCAAGGTCACCGGCGTCGACCGCGAAGTGGTGGAGAAATGGCTGTACGTGATCATCGCCATGGCCTTGATCACCGGGATCATCGGCACCGGTCACCACTTTTTCTGGATCGGCGCGCCGCAAGTCTGGCTGTGGGTCGGTTCGATCTTCTCGGCCCTGGAACCGCTGCCCTTCCTGGCGATGGTGATGTTCGCCTTTACCATGGTCAAGCGCCGTCGGCGCCAGCATCCCAACCGTGCGGCCACGTTATGGGCCAAAGGCACCACCGTCACCGCGTTCTTCGGCGCCGGGGTCTGGGGCTTCCTGCATACCCTGGCACCGGTCAACTTCTATACCCATGGCACTCAGCTCACGGCGGCCCACGGTCACCTGGCGTTCTTCGGCGCCTACGCGATGATCGTGATGACCCTGATCAGCTATGCCATGCCCCGCCTGCGCGGCCTGGGTGAAGCGCCCGACGCGCGCTCGCAGACCATTGAAGTGTGGGGTTTCTGGATGATGGTGCTGTCGATGGTGATGATTACCCTGTTGCTCACCGCCGCGGGCGCTGTACAGGTGTGGTTGCAACGCTGGCCGGTGGACGGCATGGCGCTGCCGTTCATGGCCACGGTGGAGCAACTGCAGGTGTTGTTCTGGGCGCGTCTGGCCAGTGGCGTGGTGTTCCTGCTGGGGCTGCTCTGCTACCTGTGCAGCTTCCACCAACCGCGCAGTGTGGCCGGTGCGCCGGCGCCCATTGTGTATTGATGGTCAACCCCAGGCAGGCGGCCCGGCGAGTACCGCGGGCCGTTCTACCGTTGGAGCACGTCACATGGCCTTTACCCTTGAATTGGAAGAGTGGGTCGGCAGTACCTGGCACCGCTTTATCACCCGGCGCGCGAGTGCCGACTTCCCGACCGCGCGGGTCGACCTGGTCGACCGTCAGCGCAGCCTGGCCGTGTTGTTTCGCGCCTTGGGCGGTGCCCGCGCAGTGGCCCTGGAGGCCGCCAGTGAGCGTGACCTGTTGTTGCGCCGCAACCTGCTGATGCGCATTGCCGGCACCTGCAAGCAGGCATCCCTGGCCTCCTGCGATGGCAATCGCCTGCGTCTGCCGGCAAGCCTGGCGGTGTTTCCCAGCGCCGCGTTGAACCTGGAGTTGTACCGCTGGCTGGCATTGCTGGCCGCGCATGCCGGCCCCATGAGCCACTGGGCCCGGGATAACCAGCGCTGGACCTGGCTGCTGTTGCAACGCTACCCGGCCATGCTGCCCAGCTATCAACGCCTGGTGAGCGCGCATATTGCCCTGCGCCCCGAGCCGGCCAGCCTCAAACCGGCTGAAGCCGCCCTGGAGAATGCCTTGCGCAAGGCGCTGCGCGAGCCCGGCAGCGTGCATCATTTACCGCGCAGCGAGCGGGCCGCCTGGCCGCTGCCGTTGTGGCTGTACCCCGCGTTGCACCTGGATACGCCCCAGGCCATGGACACCGACGAAGAGGGCGACGACCTGGCCACCCGCCCCGGCGAGCAGCAAGGCGCGCCCAAGCGCGCGAACCGGGTCGATGAGCACAGCCGCGACGGCGGCCTGTTGGTGGTGCGCCTGGAGAATCTGTTCAGTTGGAGCGAACAGGTCGATCTTGATCGCTGGTGCGACGACAGTGACGACCCGGATGCCGCCCGCGTCGCCGAAGACCTCGACCAGTTGAGCCTGTCGCGCCAGCGCGTGCGCAAGAGCGGCGGCTTGAAGCTGCACCTGGACCTGCCACCGGCCGACGTCGATGACATCCCCCTTGGCGAAGGGATCAAGTTGCCCGAGTGGGATTACCGCCAACAACGCCTGCGGGAGAACTTCGTCAACCTGCAACTGATGCAGCCGCGCAGCGATGCCCCGCAACCCTTGCCGGCCCGCTTGCAGGGCCCGGCCCAGCGCTTGCGCCGCCAGTTCCAGCAACTGCGCACCGAGCGCCAATGGCAGCGCGGGCAACCCCAGGGCGCGGAACTCGACCTGCAAGCCTGGGTGGATTTCCGTGCCCAACGCCAGCACGGCGCCTGTGCCGAGCGCGGCCTGTTCCTGGAGCAGCGTCACACCCGCCGCGACCTGGCCTGCCTGCTGCTGGCGGACCTGTCGATGTCCACCGACGCGCATTTGAACGACACGCAAAAAGTCATCGATGTGATCCGCGACAGCCTGTTGCTGTTCGGTGAAAGCCTGTCGGGGCTCGGGGATGCGTTTGCGCTGTATGGGTTTTCGTCGCTGCGCCGGCATCAGGTGCGCCTGCACCCGCTCAAACGCTTCGAACAGGCCTATGACGACCGCACGCGTGGCTGTATCCAGGCGCTCAAGCCGGGCTACTACACGCGCATGGGCGCGGCGATTCGCCAGGCCGCCCACGTGCTGGGGGCGTGCAAGCAGCGGCGCAAAGTGTTGCTGCTACTGACCGATGGCAAACCCAATGACCTGGACCTGTATGAGGGCCGCTACGGTGTCGAGGATACCCGCCAGGCGGTGGTGGAGGCGCGGCGCCAGGGCCTGATCCCGTTCTGCATCACTATCGACAAACAGGCCGGGGAGTACCTGCCGTACATGTTCGGTGCCCATGGGTTCACCCTGATCCGCCAGCCGGAGCAACTGCCGTTGCGCTTGCCGCAGCTGTATCGGCAATTGACCGAACGTCAGTAGAAGTCGCGCGGCAACCAGAAGAACATCGCGATGCAAAACAGCGTCAGGCTCAGGCAGAACCACTGGAAGCGTCGCAGCCGACGGGCTTGCAGGCTGGCCTCCGAGCCGGGCAGGGCGGTACCGCAGCCCGCGCAATCCTCGCGCATGTCGGCGTTGCGGTGCTGGCAATACAGGCAGGTTTTCATTCGAATTGTTCCAGGCGCGGCCGGTCCAGGATGGCGATCTGGCGACCGTCCTGGGTGATGATTTTTTCGTCGATCAGGCGGCGGATAATCCGCGAAAAGGTTTCCGGCTGGATCGACAGGTGCCCGGCGATCAACTGCTTGGCCATGGGCAATTCGAAACGGCAGGCGTCGCTGTGCAGGTGCATCAGTTGGGTCAGCAGGTAGCGCACCACGCGGTGGGTGGCGTTTTTCAGCGACAGGGTTTCGATCTCGTTGACCCGCTGGTGCAGGCGCACGCACAACTTGCCCAGCAGCGCGAAGGTCAGGCGGCTGTTGCTCTGCAGCAGGCGCATGTAGGTGGCATTGGACAGGCGATACAACTGCGTGGGGCACACCGCTTCGGCGCACGCCACATAGTTGGGGGTGTCCATCAGCATCATCGCTTCGGCGAAGGTCTGGCGTTCGCCGATCACCTCGAAGACCTTCTCCTGGCCGTCGGGGGTCAGGCGGTAGATCTTCACCGCACCGGCGATCACAAAGTAAAACGCATCGGCCGGTTCACCCTGGCGGAACAGGGGGGCGCCTTTGTCGATGCTCAGCAACTGGCTGCTGCCCATCAACGCGTTGAGTTCCTCTTCGTTCAGCGGCTCGAACAAGTGATGGCTGCGCAGGATCTGGTGATGCACGCGATGCAAGACCATACCAGGCTCCCGGACGATCAGCGGAGCGTTCACACCAGCACCAGCGAAAGGCCGCTGGCGGCGGCCAGCATGGAGCCGAGGATCACAAACCAGGCGAGCGGGACATAGGCATTTTTCATGAGGGCTCCAAGTACGGTCAAAATGGCAGGCGCGAACGTGTTGCGGCGAACAGGCTTGCTGGCGTTGGGGTTCAAAGCGGCCCTGCCACAACACGTTCGTTCCTGCGCAAAGGGTAGTCTTTTGGCTCGGGACGCGACTTGATCTACGACAAGGGCAGTGCACAGGTATCGGCGCAAGATGGTCGCAGTCCTGAAGGGAGACCGTGTTATGCAAGTGCTCGATCGGCGCAAGGCCATGTCGATTACCCCGTTGTTTCGCCTGGCGTTTCGGCCATTTTTCCTCGGTGCGTGCCTGTTGGCGGCGCTGGCGATACCGCTGTGGCTGCTGGCCCTCACCGGACATACGGGCACCTGGCAACCCGCCGGCGGCTGGCTGGCCTGGCATCGGCATGAACTGCTGTTCGGTTTCGGCCTGGCGATCATCGCCGGGTTCCTGCTCACGGCGGTGCAGACCTGGACCGGTCGCCCCGGCCTCAGCGGCAATGCCCTGGCATTGCTCGCGGGGCTATGGCTGGCGGCGCGCCTGGGCTGGTTGTTCAACCTGCACTGGCCGCTGCTGGCGGTGCTGGAACTGAGCTTCCCCCTGGCCGTGGCCGGGGTGATGGGCTGGACGCTGTGGAGCGTGCGGCAGCAGCGCAACTACCCGATTGTGCTGGTGCTGGCCTTGCTGACGCTGGCCGATGGGCTGTCGTTGTATGGGCTGTTGCGCCACGACGACGGCTGGCAACGCCAGTCGGTGCTGACCGGCCTGTGGCTGGTGGCGGCGATGATGGGCCTGATCGGCGGGCGGGTGATCGGGTTTTTCACCCAGCGCGGTCTGGGCCGGGTCGAGGCGGTCAAGCCCTGGCCATGGCTGGACCACATGCTGCTCGGTGGTTCGCTGCTGGTGGCGGTGCTGTACGCGATGGGGCCTGCGCTGTCCGCGACGCCTTGGCTCGGCGTGCTGTTCGCCGGCCTCGGGCTGGGCCACCTGTTGCGCCTGCTGCGCTGGCATGATCGCGGCCTGTGGCGCGTGCCGTTGCTGTGGTCGCTGCACCTGGCGTATGCCTGGCTGGCGCTGGCGTGCCTGGGCATGGCGCTGTGGCACTTCGGCGCGCCGTTCAACCCGAGCCTGGCCGTGCACGCGCTGACGGTGGGCGCCATGGGCGGCTTGATCCTGGCAATGATCGCCCGCGTCAGCCTCGGCCATACCGGCCGCCCGTTGCAGCCGCCGGCCGGAATGACCCTGGCGTTTGTGCTGTTGAACCTGGCGTGTGTGTGCCGGGTGGTACTGGTGCTGCTGTTGCCGTTGGCCGCGCTGTGGCTGGCCGGGCTGTGCTGGACCCTCGGGCTCGGCCTGTTCCTGTGGCGCTATGGCCCGATGTTATGGCGCGCACGGGTCGACGGGCACCCAGGCTAGGAGAACGCAATGCTCTATTCAGGGTTGTTGATCGTGCATCTGTTGGCGGCGATTGCCTTTATCGGCACGCTGTTTTTCGAGGTGGTGATCTGGCACAGCGCCCGCGAGGAACTGGCCTGGTCGGCGCAGTTCACTGCCGAGCACGCCATCGCGTACCGTTCGCGGCGCGTGCTGCACGGTGTGGTGGTGCTGCTGTACGGTGCCGGCATCGGCCTGGCCTGGCACTATCGCGGGCTGTTGAGCGTGCCGTGGGCCAGCCACTTCAGCGTGTTGCTGAGCCTGAAAATCCTGCTGGCCCTGAGCATCATCGGGCATTACCTGTGGCTGGCGTACCTGTTGAGCCATCAGCGCCTGAGCCCCAGGCGCGCGACGTGGATCCGCCGCAGCATCCTCGGGCACATGGTGCTGATCGTCATCCTGGCGAAGTGGATGCTGCACTGATCAGGCCGCCGGGTTCAGCGCCCGGGCGAACAACACCTCGTTTTCCAGGTGAATATGCTCGCGCAGGTCGTTATGAAAGCTCGTCAGCTCGCTGTACAGGTTGCGCCAGGTGCCGCACGCACCGGCCGGCAGGCTGATGCGATCGGTGAGGTTCAGCAGTTGTTCCAGCGCCTCGCCGTGCTGGTCATGCTCATGGCGCATCACCTGGATCGGCATCGCCGCCTGCACGCCCATGCCCATTTGCAGCATCGGGAACAACACCTGTTCTTCCTTGAGCATGTGGTTTTCCAGCTCCTGCTGGATGTCGCGCAGCAGGTCCGCGAGGCCGTTGGGGCACTGCAGGTGGTGGCCGTGGACCTGTTCGACACGGCTGGCCAGGCGAATCAGCTCTGGCAGTTGCTCACGATGACGGGTGTGGTAGCGCGCCAGCAGATGATCGATCAATTGATCCTGGGGTTGGGTGTGCCAATCGCTTGTGTTCATCGGGGTTCCTCATCGGGGATAGCGGTATGCAGCGGTCATTGCATGGCCCGTGCCATGTTTAAAGCTATTGATAGATAAGGTTTTTTTCGAATCGAGGTGATCATGACCACGCTATGCCAGGGTAATGTGAACCCCATCAGGGTCGATGCCACCGTGGCGTCCGAGTGCCTCCTTGGGCACAGCCAGGTGCTGCGCCAACTGCTCAACGAGCTGGCGGTGCTGGCGCAGACCGAGTTGCCGGTGCTGTTGCTGGGCGAGACCGGCGTGGGCAAGGAACTGTTTGCCCGCCGCTTGCACCGCCAGTCGCGGCGCTGCAATCGGCCGCTGGTGCAGGTCAATTGCGCGGCTCTGCCGGAGGCATTGGCCGAGAGCGAGTTGTTCGGCCACGTCAAGGGTGCGTTTTCCGGTGCCAGCCACGATCGCGCCGGGCGTTTCGATGCGGCCAATGGCGGTACGCTGTTTCTCGACGAGGTGGGCGAATTGCCCTTGAGTATTCAGGCCAAGTTGCTGCGCACCCTGCAGAACGGCGAAATCCAACGCCTGGGCGCCGACCGACCGGTGCACGTGGATGTGCGGATCATCGCCGCCACCAACCGCCATCTGCCGGACAGCGTGCGCGACGGCGTGTTTCGCGCCGACCTCTACCACCGCCTGTCGGTGTACCCGATGTCGATCCCACCGCTGCGCGAGCGTGGCGACGACATCCTGTTACTGGCCGAGCACTTCGTTGGTCTCAACCGTGAACGCCTGGGGCTGCGCAGCCTGTGCCTGTCGCCGTCGGCCCGCCAGGCCCTGATGGCGTACGCCTGGCCAGGCAATGTACGCGAACTGGAACATGTGATCAGCCGCGCAGCGTTAAAGCTGTTGTGCCGGGCCGGCAGCCAGCCGTCCATGACCCTGGAATCGCAGTGGCTGGGGCTGGGGCTGGGCGCTGCCACGCCCGTGCCCGTGCAGCCGATGCCGGCCGCCGAGGCGTTCCAGCCATTGGCGGCGGCGGTGGATGAGTGTCAGCGCCACAAGATTGGCCAGGCCCTGGCGCATTGCGCGGGCAATTGGGCGAGTGCGGCGCGCCTGCTGGGGGTGGACTCGAGCAACCTGCATAAACTGGCGCGCAGGCTGGGTCTCAAGTAAAGGCATGCGGCGTCATGCCACGGGCGAATGTTGATCGTGATCAAGGGGTAAAGGCGCGGCGGTTACCACACTGTGACGAACTTTCTGGAGGACCGCGCCATGCCCCTGTCCCTTGCGCAATTGCGCCGTAACTACACCCTCTATGGCCTGCGCGACGACAACGCACAGGCTGATCCGCTCGAGTTGTTCGGCCAGTGGCTGGAGCAGGCGCGCAAAACCGAAGTGCCGCCCGCCGAGGCCAACAGCATGGCCCTGGCTACCGTGGACAGCGAGGGCCACGCTCATTGTCGCATCCTGCTGCTCAAGGGGTTCAGCGCCGAGGGTTTTGTCTTTTTTGGCCATTACCAGAGCGCCAAGGGCCACGAACTGGCGAGCAACCCCCATGCGGCCATGACTTTTTCTGGCCAGGGCTGGAGCGCCAGGTGCGCATCGAAGGGCCGGTGGTGCACGCCGCCGCGCAACTGTCGGACGACTATTTCGACGCCCGCCCGGCCGCCAGCCAGTTAGGCGCCTGGGCGTCGCCGCAAAGTCAGCCCCTGGCCCATCGCAGCGAACTGGAAGGCCGCTTGCGCGAGGTCACCGAGCGTTTCGCCGGCCGTAAACCACCGCGTCCCGAGCATTGGGGCGGGTTCTGCCTGCAACCGCGGCGCATCGAGTTCTGGCAAGGCCGGCCCGACCGCCTGCATGACCGCCTGGATTACCGTCTGCACGACGGCCAGTGGCAGCGCACGCGCCTGGCCCCCTGACGGCGTACCTCCTTGGAGGAATAGGCCCTGTGCCCATTGCGGCGCAGGCTGACGACCACTTTTTCACGCCCGGAGCCTTGATCATGGCCCATTTGAAACAACGCGATTTCGTGCCCCTCAACATCGCCGTGCTGACCATCAGCGACACTCGCACCCTCGACACCGACACCTCCGGCCAGACCCTGGTGGACCGCCTCCAGGGCGCTGGCCACGTGCTGGTCGACCGTGGCCTGGTGATCGACGATATCTACCAGATTCGCGCGCAGGTTTCGCTGTGGATCGCCGACCCCGAGGTGCAAGTGGTGCTGATGACCGGCGGCACCGGCTTTACCGCCCGCGACAACACGCCCCAGGCGGTACAGCCCTTGCTGGACAAGCACGTGGAGGGCTTCGGTGAGCTGTTCCGCCACGTGTCCCTGGCGGAGATCGGCACTTCTACCTTGCAATCGCGCGCGTTGGCCGGCATCAGCAATGGCGTCCTGGTGTGCTGCATGCCGGGTTCGCCAGGCGCGTGTCGCACGGCCTGGGATCACATCCTCGCCGGCCAGTTGGACAGCCGCACCGGCCCGTGCAACTTCGTGCCGCACCTCAAGGCTCAGGCTGCGCAAACCCCGCAAGCCTGCGAGGCACGCTCGTGAGCGTCGCGGTGTGTGACAGCGGGCCGCTGATGCCGGTAGACGAGGCCATCGCCACGCTGCTGGCCCAGGCCCCGCCACCGCCCGCCACCGAGGTGATCGCCCTGGAGCAGGCGCTCGGGCGGGTGATCGCCGAAGAGCTGTTCTCGCCCCTGGATCTGCCCGGCTTCGACAACAGTGCGATGGACGGCTACGCCCTGCGCGCGCAGGACGTACCGGCCGAAGGCGGTTACCTGATGCTCGCCGGGCGTATTGCCGCCGGGCAGCACAGCGCGGCCAGCGTGCAGGCCGGGCAGGCAGTGCGCATTTTCACCGGCGCGCCGCTGCCGGGCGGCGCCGATACGGTGGTGCCCCAGGAACGCTGCCGGCTTTACGGCCAGCGCATCTGGTGCCCGCCGGTACGCCTCGGCGAGCATGTGCGCAAACAGGCCGAAGAATTGCAGCGCGGCCAGACCTTGATCCGCCTCGGCAAACGCCTGCGCGCCCAGGACATCGGTTTGCTCGCTTCGGCCGGCATTCCTCGACTGAAAGTCTATCGCCCGCTGCGTGTATGCCTGCTCAGCAGCGGCAACGAACTGCGTGAACCCGGCGAAGCGTTGGTGCCCGGGCAGATCTACAACAGCAACCGCTATGCCCTCGCCGCGTTGCTGCGCGGCTGGGGGGTGGAGGTGTACGACTACGGGGTGATGGCCGACGAACTGGCCGCCAGCCGCGATGCGCTGGCCCTGGCGGCTTCCGAATGCGACCTGCTGCTGACCTCCGCCGGGGTCTCGGTGGGGGAGGAGGACCACCTCAAGCAGGCCATCGAAGAACTCGGCCGCGTGGACTTCTGGCGCCTGGCGATCCAGCCCGGCAAGCCCCTGGCCTTTGGGGAAGTGGCAGGCAAACCCTGGCTCGGCCTGCCCGGCAACCCATCGGCGGCGCTGATCACCGCGCTGGTGGTGTTGCGCCCGTTCCTGCTGCGCGCCCAGGGGGTGGAGCGGGTGTTGCCGGTGCCGATCCAGGTGCCGGCCGCGTTCGAATGGCTCGTCCCCAACAAGCGTCGCCAATACCTGCGCGCGCGTTTGAGCCCCGGTATCGACGGCCAGTTGCGCGCGGTCCCGCACCCCCAGCAAAGCTCGGCAATGCTCACCGCCGCCTGTTGGGCCGACGGCCTGGTGATCGTCGAGCGCGAGCAACAGGTGTTCAAGGATGCGCCGGTGCCATTTCTGTCTTTCGCTGAATTTTTGTAAGGAGCCCCCATGCAACTGGTCTGCCCGGCAGGTAACCTGCCTGCGCTCAAAGCCGCCGTACGCCAAGGCGCCGATGCGGTGTACGTCGGCTTTCGCGATGACACCAATGCCCGGCATTTCGCCGGGCTGAACATGGACGACAAACAGTTCGACGGCGCCGTCGCGTTTATTCGCCAGCACCAGCGCAAGCTGTATGTGGCGGTCAACACTTACCCGCAGCCGAAGATCTGGCCACGCTGGCAACGCGCCGTGGACCGTGCCGCCGACCATGGCGTGGACGCGCTGATCGCCGCCGACCCAGGGGTGCTCGGCTATGCCGCCCAGCGTCATCCGCAGATGGCCTTGCACCTCTCGGTACAAGGTTCGGCCACCCATGCGGCGGCCTTGAAGTTCTACGCCGAGCGCTACGGCATTCGTCGTGCGGTGTTGCCCCGGGTGCTGTCCCTGGCCCAGGTCCGGCAGGTGGCGGCCAGCAGCCCGGTGCCGATTGAGGTCTTCGGGTTTGGCAGCCTGTGCATCATGGCCGAGGGGCGCTGTCACTTGTCTTCCTACATCACCGGCGAGTCGCCGAACCTGTGCGGCGTGTGTTCGCCGGCCAAGGCGGTGCGCTGGAGCGAAGACGCCGACGGCTTGAGCGCGCGCCTGAGCGAAGTGCTGATCGACCGCTACAGCGCCGACGAACCCGCCGGCTACCCGACCCTGTGCAAGGGCCGCTTTCTGGTCGGTGGCAAGCGCTTTCACGCGTTGGAAGAACCCACCAGCCTCGACACCCTGGACCTGCTGCCGGAACTCAGCGCCATCGGCGTCGAAGCAGTCAAGATCGAAGGCCGGCAACGCAGCCCGGCCTATGTGGAGCAAGTCACCCGAGTCTGGCGCGCCGCGCTGGACGCCCATCGCAGCGCGCCGGCCAGCTTTGTGGTCAAGGACCAGTGGCGCCAGGTGTTGGCCGGGTTATCCGAAGGCAGCCAGACCACGCTCGGCGCCTACCATCGTGCATGGCAGTGAGGAGACACAGATGAAACTCAGCCTCGGACCGGTGCTGTTTTATTGGGATAAGGAACACCTGGGGCGCTTCTATTCGGACATGGCCGGCTTGCCCCTGGACGTGATTTACCTGGGCGAAACCGTCTGCGCCAAACGCCGCGCGTTTTCCCTGGACCATTGGTTGGGCCTGGGCCGTGAACTGCAAGCGTGCAGCCCGGCGCAGATCGTGTTGTCGAGCCTGACGCTGATCGAAGCCGCCTCCGAACTGTCGAGCCTGCGCCGCCTGTGCGACAACGGTGAGCTGCTGGTGGAAGCCAACGACATGGGCGCGGTGCAGTTGCTGGTCGAGCGCAACCTGCCGTTTGTCGGCGGCCCGGCGCTCAACCTCTACAACGGCCACGCCCTGGTGCAACTGCTCGACGCCGGCATGCAGCGCTGGGTGCCGCCGGTGGAGTGCTCCCAAACCCTGATCGCCGACGTGCTCGACCAGGTGCGCGAACTCGGGCGGCCGTTGCCTGAGGTGGAAATCTTCGCCTACGGGCATTTGCCCCTGGCGTATTCGGCGCGCTGCTTCACCGCCCGCGCGGAAAACCGGCCCAAGGACGATTGCCAATTCTGCTGCCTCAACTACCCGGACGGCATGGCGCTGACCAGCCAGGAAGGGCAGGCGTTGTTTACCTTGAACGGCATCCAGACGATGTCGGCCGACGTTACCAATCTGCTGGCCGATTATCCTGGGCTGGTCAACAGTGGCGCCGACCTGTTGCGCCTCAGCCCTCGGGCCGAGGGCATGGTCGAGGTGGTGCGCGCGTTCGACCAGGTCCGCCACGGCGCCATGCCGCCGCTGTGTGTGGACGGCTGCAACGGCTACTGGCATGGCCAGGCCGGCATGTTGCGCGTCGAGGAGGTGGGCCTGTGTTGAGTCGCACACACTGGTTGCTCAAGGGCGCCGACCGGCTGTTACCGCTGATCCGTCGCGTACCGTTCAGGGTGCAGCGCCTGGGCTTGCAGCAAGCTCTCAATCGTTGCCTGGCCGAGCCGTTGCGCGACGGTGGGTTTGACCTGCTGCGCGGGCGCTGGATGTGCCTGCGCATCCCCGACCTGGGCCTGTGCTGGTACCTGACCCTGGCGCGGGACGGTTTGCGCATTGCCGAACACGCCACGGCCCAAGTGACGATCAGCGGCAACTGGCGTGAGTTCTTGTTGTTGGCCAGCCGCCAGGAGGACCCGGATACCTTGTTCTTCCGGCGGCGCCTGGTGATCGAGGGGGATACCGAATTGGGGCTGGGCTTGAAGAACCTGATCGACAGCCTTGACCCCGACGTATTGCCGGGGTGGTTGTGGCGCAATCTGGAGCGGGCAGGGCGAGGGCTGGCGACTCAACCGGCCTGATACGCCATCAGCGCGTCTTCGCGCACGATACGGATCGTGCGCCGTTGCACCTCGATCAAGCCGCCTTCCACCAGCCGGTGCAGGATCCGCGAAAAGGTCTCCGGCTGGATCCCCAGCTTCGACGCCACCAGGCGCTTGGGCACTTGCAGCACTACCTCGCCACTCACCGCATCCAGCTCCTGGAACAGGAAATTGATCACCCGTCGGCTGGCGCTGGCCAGGGTCAGGGTGTCGATGTCCTTGAGGCGCTGGTGCAGGTGGATGCTCATGTTGGCCAGGATCGCCAGGCAGATTTTCGGCTGGTCTTCCAGGGCGCGTCGGTAGTGCTGGCCTTCGACACTCACCAGCACGCTGTCCTTGAGTGCGGTGGCGCTCACCGGGTAGGCCTTGGCCTGGGTGAACAACAGGGCTTCGGCAAACGTCTGGCCGGGCTGGATGACTTCCACCAGGTGCTCCTGGCCTTCACCGGTTACCCGGTGCAGCTTGACCTGGCCGCTGACCAGCAGGAAGAACCGCTCGGCAGGGTCGCCCTGATGCAGCAACGGCGTATGGCCGGGCAGGCGCTTGAGGCTGGCCAGGGTGCAAACGTCCTGGAAGGTTTTTTCCGGGAGTTGGCTGAACAGATGGTGACGGCGCAGGGTGAGGACAATGTGCGGGTGAGTGAGCATGGGGGCCTCCGTTGTCGGCATGGTAGAGCGTTGCCGATACGATGGGATATGCCTCCGTGGGAGTACCTCTTGCAACAGGTTACTGGCCTGTAATGTGAGAGGCCTCACTCCAGCGCTGCTGCGCCTGGTTCTGGGGCTGCTGCGCAACCCAACGCGGGCGGTGCGACGATTCGACGAGCCCGCTCGCCACAAAAAAATGCGCTCGACTGAAATGGCTAGGCAAGGCTCAAGACTGCAGGGTGAAATTTCAGCCCTTTAAACGTAGCGCTATCGCACAGCAAACGGGCCCCTTGTGGCGAGCGGGCTCGTCGAATCGTCGCACCGCCCGCGTTGGGGTGCGAAGCGCCCCTGATGAAGACGAATGCGGTGTATCAGGCACTCCTCAGCGCCTGGTTCTGGGGCTGCTGCGCAGCCCAACGCGGGCGGTGCGACGATTCGACGAGCCCGCTCGCCACAAAAAAATGCGCTCGACTGAAATGGCTAGGTAAGGCTCAAGACTACAGGGTGAAACTTCAGCCCTTTAAACATAGCGCTATCGCACGGCAAACGGGCCCCCTTGTGGCGAGCGGGCTTGTCGAATCGTCGCACCGCCCGCGTTGGGGTGCGAAGCGCCCCTAATCAAGACGAATGCGGTACATCAGGCACTCCTCTGCGTCTGGTTCTGGGGCTGCTGCGCAGCCCAACGCGGGGCAAGCCCGCTCGCCACAAAAAATGCGCTCGACTGAAATGGCCATGCACGACTCAAAACTTCAGGGTGAAATTTCAGCCCTTTAAACGTAGCGCTATCGCGCAGCAAAAACGGGCCCCTGTGGCGAGCGGGCTTGCCCCGCGTTGGGGTGCGAAGCGCCCCTAATCAAGACGAGTGCGGTACATCAGGCACTCCTCAGCGCCTGGTTTTGGGGCTGCTGCGCAGCCCAACGCGGGGCAAGCCCGCTCGCCACAAAAAATGCGCTCGACTGAAATGGCTAGGTAAGGCTCAAAACTTCAGGGTGAAATTTCAGCCCTTTAAACGTAGCGCTATCGCGCAGCAAACGGGCTCCCTTGTGGCGAGCGGGCTTGTCGAATCGTCGCACCGCCCGCGTTGGGGTGCGAAGCGCCCCTGATGAAGACGAATGCGGTACATCAGGCACGCCTCAGCGCCTGGTTCTGGGGCTGCTGCGCAGCCCAACGCGGGGCAAGCCCGCTCGCCACAAAAAAATGCGCTCGACTGAAATGGCTAGGTAAGGCTCAAGACTACAGGGTGAAACTTCAGCCCTTTAAACGTAGCGCTATCGCACGGCAAAAACGGGCCCCTGTGGCGAGCGGGCTTGTCCCGCGTTGGGGTGCGAAGCGCCCCTGATGAAGACGAATGCGGTACATCAGGCACGCCTCAGCGCCTGGTTCTGGGGCTGCTGCGCAGCCCAACGCGGGCGGTGCGACGATTCGACGAGCCCGCTCGCCACAAAAAAATGCGGTCGACTGAAATGGCTAGGCAAGGCTCAAGACTTAAGGGTGAAATTTAAGTCATTTAAAATCAGTAGGTTATATTAATTTTTATAAAGGCTGGCTTGGCTGACAAACCCAAAAACTCACCCCGCCTGCCGCAAATGCTCCATCGCCCACACCGCCGCTTCCACCCGTGACCGCAACCCCAGCTTATGCAGCAGATTTTTCACATGCACCTTCACCGTGCCCTCGGTAATCCCCAGCTTATGCCCGATCACCTTGTTGCTGTAGCCACTGGCAATCGTCTTCAATACCTGCCGTTCCCGCTCGGTCAATTCCACCGCCGCATGGGGCTGCGGAGAGCGTAAGGCCTGGGCCAGTACCCGGGTCAGGCCGGGGCTGATCACCAACCCGCCATGCAACGCATCGCGGATAAACTCCACCACCAGTTCTGGCTCCATGTCTTTGAGCAGGTACCCATTGGCATCCAGGCGCAATGCATCGCGGATGTCGTCCTCGGCGTCGGACACGGTGAACAGCAGCACCTTGCCGCGATAGTCCATGGCGCGCAGGCGACGCAGGGTTTCTAGGCCATTCATGTGCGGCATGTTGTTGTCCAGCAGCACCAGGTCCGGTTGCAGGGCCGCGATCTGGTCCAGGGCCTCCTGGCCGTTGCCGGCTTCGCCGACCACTTGCAGGTCGTCTTCCAGGTCAAGGATCTGGCGCATGCCGTGACGCATCATCGGGTGATCGTCGACCAGCAGGATACGGTGGCGGGTGAGGGTGTTCATGGGTGGGTGCCTTGTAGGGATTGTCCGAGAAACTCCGGGTGAAAGCGCAGGTGCACCCGTGTGCCCTGGGGCTCGCGGGGGCTGATGTCGAGTTGGCCGTGCAGGCTGCGCGCGCGCTCATCCATGATGGTCAGGCCGTGGTGTTCGCGTTTGTCCACTTCACCGCAGAAACCACGGCCATCGTCTTCGATGTCGAGGCTCACGGTCTCGCCCTCCTGGCGCAGTTGCAGCCAGGCGTTTTGCGCATGGGCATGGCGCAGGCAGTTGGACAGGGCTTCACGGGTGATCTGCAGCAAATGGATCTGCTCGCTGGCCGACAGCTGGAAGGCGAGGGCATCCACGTGCAGGTGCACCTGGAATTCCCCACGCCGCGAGAACTCCTCGGCGGTCTCCTGCAACTCCTGCACCAGGCCGGCATCGTGGATTTTCAGGCGGAAGGTGGTGAGCAGTTCGCGCAGTTGCCGATAGGCATTGTTCAGGCCCTCCCGGAGTTCGCCGGTGACGGTGGCCAGGGTCTCCACCGGCTCGCCACGGCGGATCAGGGTTTGCATGCGGCTCACCTGCAGTTTCATGTACGACAGCGCCTGGGCCAGGGAGTCATGCAGTTCGCGGGCGATGATGGTGCGCTCTTCCAGCAGCAGCAGGCGGTGATCCTGTTCGCGCTGGCGCTTGAGCGACAGCGAGGTGCCGATCAGGTTGGCCAGGGCCTGGATCAACTGCTTCTCCCAGTCCTGGGGCGCATGGCCGTCGATGAAGTGGGCCTTGAGCTCACCGAGTTCCGAGCCCTGGTTGCTGATGCTGAAGACCTGGGGCGGCGCCACTTTGTGCTTCTGGCAGGTGGCGCAATCGCCGATGGCGCACACGTTGCGGCTGTCGCCGCCGTGCAGGGCGAGCATCTGCTGCGCCGGCGCAAGGAAATGCCCTTGCAGGCACAGCGACAGGCGCAGGCCCGGCAGGCGTTTCTGAAAGCGTCGGATCAGTTCATCCAGGCCCTCGGCGTTGGCCAGGCGCGTGGCCAGGCTGCGGCTGCTCTGGTAGAGCAGTTCCAGGGCGGCGTTGGCCTGTTGCAGGTTGAGGGTCTTGAGGCGCACCTGGCTTTCGAGGGTGCGATGGGACGCCTCGATGGTCTCGGCCATGGTGTTGAAGCTCAGGGCCAGTTGCCCCAATTCATCCTCGGAGCGGTGGTTGACCCGTGCCTTGAAGTCGCCGTCACGAAAGCGCCGGGTGGCGTGCACCAGCTCTTCCAGGGGGTTGACCACCCCGTACTGCAGTTCGTACAGGCCCACCAGCAGGATGATCAGTGTGCTGAACAGCGCCAGGCCCTGGATGCCTTGCTGCCAGCGTTGTTTCTGTTCGCTGTGTTGCTGCAGCAGGCTGACGAATTGGTTTAACTGCTCGACGAAGCCCGGCGCGCTGGCCTGGAAGAGCGCCGCATCGCCGCGCTTCACGGCGGGGCGCAAATCGGTGCTCCAGCGTTGCTGGATCTGCTGGTAGCTCTGCACCAGGGCACTGCGCGGGCCGTCTTCCAACACCGCTGTGAGCGACTGGCTGTCGAGACGGCCTTGCAGGCTTTGGGTGATGGCGTCGATCTCGCCGGCCGGCGCGCCGGCGCTGAGTTTCCAGCTCAGGTGGTAGGTTTCCATGCGCACCGAGCCGGCCGTGTTGATCGCGGCGGCGTCGCCTTGGCTGAACCAGGCGATCAAGCCGGCGCTCAACGAACTGGCGAGCGCGAGGATGGCGATCAGGATAACGGCCAGGCCGGCGCGGGCGGGCAGGGAACGGCGCAGCCAGTCAAGCATGGCGGGGTAATCGAAGGAGGTTGAAGGCCTGCATGGCGGCACCTGAAAAGGAAAGGGGGCTGAAAAACCGCAATCCCTGGCGCACTACCTCTAAAGAGTTGCCGGCAAACCCTCCCACGGGAAAACACCGGCACAAGAGATCAATCCATTGATAAATAAAGACTTTCTCTAGTTATTAGGGCTACCTCCTTAGAGGTAGACGGGGCCAGCATAGCCCCATACCCCCCAGGCGGACGTTGACCTGCGTCAAGTTCCACGGGGGTGTCGCCCCTAATCTGCGCCCATGAAATCACTTCCTGGAGCGCATACCGTGACTCAACCCCGTATAAGACAAGGCCTGGTGCTGGGCATGAGCACACTGGCCTTCACCGTCTGCTTTATGGTGTGGATGATGTTCGCCGTGCTCGGCGTGCCCATCAAAGAGCTGCTGCAACTTAACGAAACCCAGTTCGGCCTGCTGGCCGCCACGCCGGTGTTGACCGGCTCGCTGGTGCGCCTGCCGCTGGGCCTGCTCACCGACCGCTTCGGCGGGCGCATCGTGTTCTTCCTGCTGATGCTCGCCTGCGTGTTGCCGCTGTACCTGATCACCTACGCCACTGCCTATTGGCAGTTCCTGGTGCTGGGCCTGTTTGTCGGCCTGGCCGGTGGTTCATTTTCGGTGGGCATCGCCTACGTCGCCAAGTGGTTCGAAAAAGAGAACCAGGGCTTCGCCATGGGCGTGTTCGGCGCCGGCAACGCGGGCGCCGCTGTCACCAAGTTTCTTGCTCCGGCGCTGATCGCCCTGGGTACCTGGCACCTGGTGCCCAAAGTGTTTAGCGCAATCCTGTTTATCACCGCGTTGCTGTTCTGGTTCCTCACCAGTGAAGACAAGAGCCACCGCAGCGCCGGCGGCGCCACCCTGCGCCAGCAGTTGCTGTGCCTGAAAGACCCGGCCGTGTGGCGCTACTGCCAGTACTACTCGATCGTGTTCGGCGGCTATGTGGCGCTGGCGCTGTGGATGACCAAGTACTACGTGCAGGAATACGGTTTCAGCCTGCAAAGCGCCGCGCTGCTGGCCGCGTGTTTCTCTCTGCCCGGCGGTGTGCTGCGCGCCGTGGGTGGCTGGATGTCCGATCGCTGGGGCGCCCAGAGCGTGACCTGGTGGGTGCTGTGGGTGAGCTGGATCTGCCTGTTCCTGCTCAGCTACCCGCAGACCCAGCTGCAAGTGATGACCGTCGACGGTCCCCTGGATTTCCATATCGGCCTCAACGCCACGCTGTTCACCGTGCTGCTGTTTGTGATGGGCATCGCCTTCGCGTTCGGCAAGGCCTCGGTGTTCAAGTACATCGCCAATGACTACCCACAAAACATGGGCGCGGTATCCGGCATCGTCGGCCTGGCCGGCGGCCTGGGCGGCTTTGTGCTCCCGATCCTGTTTGGCGCCCTGGTGGACCTCACCGGCGTGCGCTCGTCCTGCTTCATGTTGATGTACGGCGTGGTCTGGGTGTCCCTGACCTGGATGTACTTCAGCGAAATGCGCAAGCAACCGCTTTTGGGCAAAACCGCCCGACCTCTCCAAGGAGAATGAACATGTCCATCGCGCAAAAGCCCAGCTCGGGCCCGGTGATTCACGATTGGCGCCCTGAAGACCCTGCGTTCTGGGGCGCCTGCGGCAAAAAGACCGCGACCCGCAACCTGTGGATCTCGATTCCCGCGCTGTTGCTGGCCTTCGCTGTATGGATGGTGTGGAGCACGGTGATCGTGCGCCTGAACGCCATCGGCTTTACCTTCACCACTGACCAGCTGTTCTGGCTGGCGGCATTGCCGGGCCTGTCCGGCGCCACGTTGCGGGTGTTCTATTCGTTCATGGTGCCGATCTTCGGTGGGCGCCGCTGGACGGCGCTGAGCACAGCGTCCTTGCTGCTGCCGTCGCTGTGGATGGGCTACGCGGTACAGGACCCGAACACTCCGTACAGCGTATTTGTGCTGATCGCCCTGTTGTGCGGTTTCGGCGGCGGCAACTTCGCTTCGAGCATGTCCAACATCAGCTTCTTCTACCCCAAGTCCCAGCAGGGCACGGCCCTGGGCCTGAACGCCGGCCTCGGTAACCTGGGCGTGTCGGTGATGCAGTTCTGCGTGCCGCTGGTGATCACCTTCGGTGTGTTCGGCCTGGTGGGCGGTCAGCCGCAGACCCTGCCGGATGGCAGCCAGCTCTGGCTGCAGAACGCCGGTTTTATCTGGGTGCCGTTCATCCTCGCCATCACGGTGGCGGCGTGGTTCGGCATGAATGACCTGTCCAGCGCCCGCGCTTCGTTCAGCGAGCAGGCGGTGATCTTCAAGCGCAAGCACAACTGGCTGATGTGCTGGTTGTACCTGGCGACCTTCGGTTCATTTATCGGCTTTTCGGCGGCGTTCCCGCTGCTGATCAAGACCTCGTTTCCCGATGTGGTGGCGCTGAAGTTCGCTTTCCTCGGCCCGCTGGTCGGTGCCCTGGTGCGCCCATTGGGCGGCTGGCTGGCGGACAAGCTGGGCGGTGCGCGGGTGACTCTGTGGAACTTCGTGCTGATGATCGTGATGGTGTTCGGCGTGCTGCACTTTCTGCCGCAGAACGGCCAGGGCGGCAACTTCTACGGCTTCCTCGGCCTGTTCATGTTGCTGTTCGTCACCACTGGCGTGGGCAACGGTTCCACCTTTCGCATGATCCCGGTGATCTTCCGCACCCAGCACGAGAAAGCCAGCGCGGGTAAATCCGCCGCCGAGCGCGAGCAGGCGCTCAAGAATGCCGGCAAGGAGTCCGCCGCCGTACTGGGGTTCAGCTCGGCCATGGGCGCCTTCGGTGCGTTCTTCATTCCCAAGTCCTTCGGCACCTCCATGGCCGCCACCGGCAGCCCGGCCATGGCCTTCTACATGTTTGTCGGTTTCTACCTGAGCTGCATCGTCGTGACCTGGTGGTGGTACGCCCGCAAAGGCTGCGCCACACCCTGCTAGTCCGACCTGAATTCGCGGGGCAACGCACCCCACGGCACGCCTGATGAGGAAAGCACCATGAGTCATCTGTTGGATCAACTGCGGTTCTTCAACCGCAAACAAAACGAATTCTCCGACGGTCACGGCGAGACCCGCAAAGAGTCCCGCGACTGGGAAAACGTCTACCGTTCGCGCTGGCAGTACGACAAGATCGTGCGCTCCACCCACGGGGTGAACTGCACCGGCTCGTGCTCGTGGAAGATCTACGTGAAGAACGGCCTGATCACCTGGGAAACCCAGCAGACCGACTACCCGCGCACCCGCAACGACCTGCCCAACCATGAACCGCGCGGCTGCCCGCGTGGCGCGAGCTACAGCTGGTACATCTACAGCGCCAACCGGCTCAAGTACCCGAAGATCCGCAAGCCGCTGCTCAAGCTGTGGCGTGAAGCGCGTCAGACCCTGGCGCCGGTGGAAGCCTGGGCGAGCATTGTCGAGGACAAGGCCAAGGCCGATTCCTACAAGAGCAAGCGTGGCATGGGCGGTTTCATTCGCTCGAACTGGGAGGAGGTGAATGAAATCATCGCCGCCTCCAACGTCTACACCATCAAGCAATACGGCCCGGACCGCATCGTCGGCTTCTCGCCGATCCCGGCGATGTCCATGGTCAGCTACGCGGCGGGTTCGCGTTACCTGTCGCTGATCGGCGGCGTGTGCCTGAGTTTCTACGATTGGTACTGCGACCTGCCACCGGCCTCGCCGATGGTGTGGGGCGAGCAGACCGACGTGCCGGAATCGGCCGACTGGTACAACTCCAACTACATCATCGCCTGGGGTTCCAACGTCCCGCAGACCCGTACCCCCGACGCGCATTTCTTCACCGAGGTGCGCTACAAGGGCACCAAGACCGTGGCCATCACTCCCGATTATTCGGAAGTGGCCAAGCTCACCGACCTGTGGCTCAACCCCAAGCAGGGCACCGACGCCGCGTTGGCCCAGGCCTTCAACCATGTGATCTTCAAGGAATTTCACCTGGACAAACCGAGCGCCTACTTCACCGATTACGCCAAGCGCTTCACCGACTTGCCAGTGCTGGTGATGCTCAAGCCCATGACCGGTTTCGCCCCCGGCGCCGGCTTCCAGCCTGATCGCTTCCTGCGCGCCTCGGACCTCACTGGCAACCTTGGCCAGGACAACAACCCGGAATGGAAAACCATCGCCCTCGACGAGAGCGGCGAACTGGTCTCGCCACAGGGCTCCATCGGCTATCGCTGGGGCGAGAAGGGCAAGTGGAACATCCTCGCCAAAGAGGGCGGTGAAGGCCGCGCCATCGACCTGAAACTCAGCCTGATCGGTGATGACGTCGCTGAAGTGGCCTTCCCGTATTTTGCCGGCGAAGCCCACGAGCACTTCCAGCATGTGGCGGGTGACGCCGTGCAGTTCCGTCGCGTGCCGGTGCACAGCGTGACCCTGGCCGACGGCAGCGTGGCCAAGGTCGCCACGGTGTTCGACCTGTCGGCCGCCAACCTGGCCATCGACCGTGGCCTGGGCGGCCACAACGTGGCCAAGGATTACAACGACGCCAGCGTGCCAGGCACCCCGGCGTGGCAGGAAGCGATCACCGGCGTGAGCCGTGAGAAAGCCATCCAGATCGCCCGCGAGTTCGCCGACAACGCCGACAAGACCAAGGGGCGCTCGATGATCATCGTCGGCGCGGCGATGAACCACTGGTACCACATGGACATGAACTACCGTGGGCTGATCAACATGCTCATGCTCTGCGGTTGTGTCGGCCAGACCGGTGGCGGCTGGGCCCACTACGTCGGCCAGGAAAAACTGCGCCCGCAATGCGGCTGGCTGCCCCTGGCCTTCGGCCTGGACTGGAGCCGCCCGCCACGCCAGATGAACGGCACCAGCTTCTTCTACGGCCACAGTTCGCAGTGGCGCCACGAAAAGATGAACATGCACGACGTGCTCTCGCCCCTGGCGGACAAGTCGCAATTCCCCACCCACGCCCTGGATTACAACATTCGTGCCGAACGCGCCGGCTGGTTGCCCAGCGCGCCGCAGCTCAACACCAACCCGTTGCACATCTGCCGTGATGCGGCAGCCGCCGGCATGAGCCCCAAGGACTACGTGGTGCAGTCCTGGCAGGACGGCAGCCTGCGCTTTGCCTGCGAGCAGCCGGACAGCCCGGTGAACTTCCCGCGCAACATGTTCATCTGGCGCTCCAACCTGCTCGGCTCCTCGGGCAAGGGCCATGAGTACATGCTCAAGTACCTGCTGGGCACCCGCAACGGGGTGATGAACGAGGACATCGGCTTTGGCGGCGAAAGCAAGCCTACCGAGGCCGAGTGGGTCGACGACGGCGCCATCGGCAAGCTCGACCTGGTGACCACCCTGGACTTCCGCATGTCCTCCACCTGCGTGTATTCCGACATCGTCTTGCCGACCGCCACCTGGTACGAAAAAGACGACATGAACACCTCGGACATGCACCCGTTCATCCACCCGCTGTCGGCCGCTATCGACCCGGCGTGGGAATCGCGTTCGGACTGGGAAATCTACAAAGGCATCGCCAAGGCCTTCTCGGCCATGTCGGTCGGCCATCTGGGCGTGGAGCAAGACCTGGTCACCGTGCCGCTGATGCACGACAGCGTCGGCGAACTGGCCCAGCCATTCGGTGGCACCGACTGGAAAAGCGCCGGCGTCGCGCCGGTACCCGGCAAGAACGCGCCGAACATGGCGGTGGTGGAACGCGATTACCCGAACATCTACAAGAAGTTCACCTCCCTCGGCCCGATGCTGGAAAAACTCGGCAACGGCGGCAAGGGCATCAACTGGAACACCGATGAAGAAGTCGAGTTCCTCGGTGAACTCAACCATCACGAACCCGATGCGGGCATCAGCCACGGCCGGCCGAAGATCGACAGCGCCATCGACGCCGCCGAAGTGATCCTGTCCCTGGCCCCGGAAACCAACGGCAAGGTCGCCTTGAAAGCCTGGGCGGCGCTGTCGGAATTCACCGGCATCGACCACAGCCACCTGGCGATTTCCAAGGCCCACGAAGCGATCCGCTTCCGCGATATCCAGGCGCAGCCGCGCAAGATCATTTCCAGCCCCACCTGGTCGGGCCTGGAAGACGAGCATGTGAGCTACAACGCCGGCTACACCAACGTCCACGAAAACATCCCGTGGCGCACCATCACCGGCCGCCAGCAGTTCTATCAGGATCACCCGTGGATGCAGGCGTTCGGCGAGCAGTTGATGAGCTACCGGCCACCGGTCAACACCCGCACCATCGAAGGGGTGAAGGGCAAGCGCAGCAATGGCGAGACCGAGATCGTGCTGAACTGGATCACCCCGCACCAGAAATGGGGCATCCACAGCACCTACAGCGACAACCTGCTGATGCTCACCTTAAGCCGTGGCGGGCCGATCGTGTGGCTTTCGGAGATCGACGCCAAGCGCGCCGGCATCGAAGACAACGACTGGATCGAGTGCTTCAACGTCAACGGCGCACTCACCGCCCGTGCGGTGGTCAGCCAGCGCGTCAAGGAAGGCATGGTGATGATGTACCACGCCCAGGAACGCATCGTGAACGTGCCAGGTTCGGAAACCACCAAGACCCGTGGCGGCCACCACAACTCGGTGACCCGCGTGGTGCTCAAGCCCACCCACATGATTGGCGGCTACGCCCAGCAGGCCTATGGCTTCAACTATTACGGCACGGTCGGTTGCAACCGCGATGAGTTTGTCGTGGTGCGCAAGATGGCCAAGGTCGACTGGCTCGATGGCTCCAGCGGCGATGACTTGCCGCGCCCATTGCCGACCGATATCGAGGAGAACTGAGATGAAGATCCGCTCACAGATCGGCATGGTGCTGAACCTGGACAAATGCATCGGCTGCCACACCTGCTCGATCACCTGCAAGAACGTGTGGACCAGCCGCGAAGGCATGGAATACGCCTGGTTCAACAACGTCGAGTCCAAGCCCGGCATCGGCTACCCCAAGGAATGGGAAAACCAGGACAAGTGGAAGGGCGGCTGGGTGCGCAACGCCAACGGCTCGATCAACCCGCGCATCGGCGGCAAGTTCCGCGTGCTGGCGAACATCTTCGCCAACCCCGACCTGCCAAGCCTGGACGACTACTACGAACCGTTCGACTTCGACTACCAGCACCTGCACACCGCGCCCTTGGGCGAGCACCAGCCGACCGCGCGCCCGCGTTCGCTGGTGTCCGGCAAGCGTATGGAAAAGATCGAGTGGGGCCCCAACTGGGAAGAAATCCTCGGCACCGAATTCGCCAAGCGCCGCAAGGACAAGAACTTCGACCAGATCCAGGCCGACATTTATGGCGAGTACGAAAACACCTTCATGATGTACCTGCCACGCCTGTGCGAGCACTGCCTGAACCCGGCGTGCGCGGCGTCGTGCCCGAGCGGTGCGATCTACAAGCGTGAAGAAGACGGCATCGTGCTGATCGACCAGGAAAAGTGTCGGGGCTGGCGCATGTGCATCAGCGGCTGCCCGTACAAGAAGATTTACTTCAACTGGAAGAGCGGCAAGTCCGAGAAGTGCATCTTCTGCTACCCGCGTATCGAAGCCGGTATGCCCACCGTGTGCGCCGAAACCTGCGTGGGACGCATCCGTTACCTCGGCGTGCTGCTCTACGACGCCGACCGCATCAGCGAAGTGGCCAGTACCGCCAACGAGCAGGACCTGTACGAGAAGCAACTGGAAATCTTCCTCGACCCGAATGACCCGGCGGTGATCCGCCAGGCCCTGGCCGATGGCGTGCCGCAGTCGGTGATCGACTCGGCCCAGCGTTCGCCGGTGTACAAAATGGCCGTCGACTGGAAACTCGCGCTGCCGCTGCACCCCGAATACCGCACCTTGCCGATGGTCTGGTACGTGCCGCCGCTGTCGCCGATCCAGAACGCCGCCGCTGCCGGCACCGTGGGCATGAACGGGGTGATCCCGGATGTCGACAGCCTGCGTATTCCGTTGCGTTACCTGGCGAATATGCTCACCGCCGGCGATGAAAAGCCGGTCAAGCGTGCGCTCAAGCGCCTGTTGGCGATGCGCGCCTACAAACGCTCCCAGCAAGTCGATGGCGTGCAGGATCTGCAAGTGCTTGAAGACGTCGGCCTGAGCGTGGAACAGGTGGAAGAGATGTACCGCTACCTGGCCATCGCCAATTACGAGGACCGCTTTGTGGTACCGAGTGCGCACCGTGAAGACGCCATGAGCGATGCCTTCGCCGAACGCTCCGGCTGTGGTTTCAGCTTCGGCAGCGGCTGCAGCGGCAGCTCCGACACCAACATGTTCGGCGCCAAGAAAGCCAACCGCCGCGACGTGCTGAAAACCGTCCAGATCTGGGAGGACTGAGCCATGCGCATTCTTAAAGTGATTTCGCTGTTGCTGGACTACCCCACCGAAACCCTGGTGAACGGCCGCGACGAACTGGAGCAGGCGATTCTCGAATCGCGGGAAATCAGCCCCAAGCAGCGCGGCGCGTTGTTCGAGTTGCTGGAGTTGATCTGCGCCAATGACCTGATGGACGGCCAGGAACACTACGGCGCGTTGTTTGGCCGTGGCCGCTCGCTGTCGCTGCTGTTGTTCGAGCATGTGCATGGCGAGTCCCGCGACCGCGGCCAGGCCATGGTCGACATGATGGCCCAGTACGAAGAAGCCGGGTTTGCCATCGGCGTCAAGGAGCTGCCGGACTACATCCCGTTGTACCTGGAGTTCCTCTCCACCCGCGAAGATATCGAGGCCCGCGAGGGCCTGGCGGATGTGGCGCATCTGCTGGCCTTGCTCGCCGCGCGTCTGGACGAGCGCGAGAGTGGTTACGCCAGTTGCTTCCGTGCGCTGCTGCAGATCGCCGGCGCCGAGCCGCACCAGGCCGTGGCCGAACTGCGCGCCCAGGTCGCTGCCGAACCGCGCGACGACTCCCTCGAAGCCCTGGACAAAATCTGGGAAGAGGAAGCGGTGGACTTCATGCAGGCCGAGCAGCAGGACCGTTGCAGTTCGATGCCCAGCGCGCCGGGTAAAGCCCGCGAAGAAAGCGCGGTGCCGTTGCACTGGGTGGATTTTCAGCAAGAAGGGCGGGCCGCAGTGCCGGCCGGGGAGGTGGGTAATGTCTAAGTGGAATTTGCTGGTATTCGGGGTCTATCCCTATGTCGCCCTGGCGATCTGCCTGCTGGGCAGTTGGGCGCGGTTCGACCTGTCGCAGTACACCTGGAAGGCCGGCTCCAGCCAGATGCTCAACAACCGTGGCATGCGCGTGGCGAGCAACTTCTTCCATATCGGCGTGCTGTTCGTGCTGGCCGGACATTTTGTCGGCCTGCTGACCCCTTCGTCGGTCTATCACCATGTGATCAGCACTGAGAACAAGCAGTTGCTGGCCATGGTCTCCGGTGGCTTCTTCGGCCTGCTGTGCCTGGTGGGCCTGCTGATGCTGGTCAAGCGGCGCCTGGGTGATCCGCGCGTGCGGGCCACGTCGAGCCCGTCGGACATCCTGATTCTGCTGGTGTTGCTCGCGCAGTTGGTGCTGGGCTTGCTGACCATCGTTGCCTCTACCGGGCACATGGACGGCTCGGTGATGGTGATGCTCGCCGACTGGGCGCAGAACGTGGTGCTGTTGCGGCCGGTCGAAGCGGCCGAGTCGATTGCGCCGGTGTCGCTGATCTACAAGGCGCATGTGGCGCTGGGCCTGACCCTGTTTGTGCTGTTCCCGTTTACCCGCCTGGTGCATATGGTCAGCGCGCCGATCTGGTATCTGGGGCGTCGTTATCAAATCGTGCGGCAGAAGTACTGAGGAGAACGTCATGACTACAGGATGCGGATGTGGTGGCGGTAACGGCGGCAGCGGTGGTTGCGGGTCGTCGGCCAAAGAACCGGTGATGGCCGAGGTTGTGGCCCAGGCCCCTTTCGAGGAACTCAAGGCGCCGGAGTTGATCGCCAGCAGTGAACAGGAATGGCCGATCATCAGTGTCAACGGCGTGGCGGTCACACCCGAGGCCATGGCCCTGGAGCTGCAATACCACCCGGCCGACAGCCGCGAGGAGGCGGTGTACCTGGCCGCCCGTGCGCTGGTGATCCGCGAGCTGTTGCAGCAGCGGATTGCCGAGCTGGGCCTGGCGGTGCAGATCGCCGCGGGCGAGAACGAAGAGGAAGCGGCCACGCGCTTGCTGCTGGAGCGTGAGGTCACGGTGCCTGAGTGCGACGAGGCCACCTGTGTGCGCTACTTCGACAACAATCGCGGGCGCTTTCACAGCGCGCCGTTGCTGGCGGTGCGGCACATTCTGCTTGAATGCGCGCCGGACGACGCCGAGGCTCGGCATCTGGCACGTACCCAGGCGGAGGTTCTGCTGCTGGACCTGGCAGGACACCCCGGCCAATTTGCCGAACGGGCACTCAAGTACTCGGCGTGCCCGTCCAAGGCCCAGGGCGGTTCGCTGGGCCAGGTGAGCAAGGGCCAGACCGTGCCCGAACTGGAGCGGCAGTTGTTCACCCTGGCGCCGGGCCTGGCCGCCAAGCCGCTGGAAAGTCGCTACGGCTGGCACGTGATCAGTGTCGACCAGCGTATCGAAGGCCAGCCATTGCCGTACGAAGCGGTGGCCGTCGCCATTCGCACCCAGTTGCAGCAAGGCGTGTGGCAAAAGGCATTGGTGCAGTACCTGCAGACCCTGATCGGCGCGGCGGATATTCGCGGCATCGCGCTGCAGGGCGCCGACTCGCCATTGGTGCAGTGACGTGAGCCTGGTGGATGGGGTGGGCCGTTCGATCGATTACCTGCGCCTGTCGGTGACCGACCGTTGCGATTTTCGCTGTGTGTATTGCATGGCGAAAAACATGACGTTCCTGCCGCGCCAGCAGGTGCTGACCCTGGAAGAGCTGGAACGCCTGGCCGCACTGTTCGTGGCGCAGGGCGTGCGCAAGATCCGCCTGACCGGCGGCGAACCGTTGATTCGGCCGGGCATTGTCGGGTTGTGCCGCAACATTGCGGCGCTGCCGGGCCTGCGCGAACTGGTGATGACCAGCAACGGCTCACAGCTGGCCCGGCTTGCGCGGCCGCTGGTGGAGGCGGGGGTCAAGCGCATGAACATCAGCCTCGACAGCCTTGATCCCGAACGCTTTCGCGCGATTACCCGCAACGGTGATGTGCGCCAGGTGCTGGAGGGTATCGAAGCGGCGCGGGATGCCGGGTTCGAGCGGGTCAAGCTCAATTGCGTAGTGATGAAAGGGCGCAATTTCGATGAGGTGCCGGCGCTGGTGCAGTACGCCATCGACCAGGGCATCGACATCAGTTTCATCGAGGAAATGCCCCTGGGGGACGTGGGCCGCTCGCGGGGCGAGACGTTCTGTGCCAGTGATGAAGTGCGCGCGGTGATCGCCCGTGATCATGCGTTGATCGACAGCACCGAGCACAGCGGCGGGCCGGCGCGGTATGTGCGGTTAGCGCGGCATCCGGGGACGCGGGTGGGGTTTATTTCGCCTAATTCGCATAATTTTTGCGGCAGCTGCAATCGGGTACGGATGACGGTGGAGGGGCAGTTGTTGTTGTGTCTGGGGCAGGAGGATGCGGTGGATTTTCGCGCTTTGTTGCGGCGCTATCCGTTGGAGGATGGGCCTTTGGTTGAGGCGTTGCTCAAGGGGTTGAGGGGCAAGCCGTTGCGGCATGATTTCAGTGGGGCAGGGGAGGTGCAGGTGGTGCGGTTTATGAATATGAGTGGGGGGTGAGGGGGCTGTGGCGTGGAACTGAGTACCCGTCCGTTTCTTATGTAACGGTTGCTTAGGGTTCCGTTACCGCAGGAATGGATACATCCCCAATCAAAAAACCTTGACCCCGATCAAGGGCAACCCGGCCTATTCTCCGTAATCTCACTGCATATTGTGTTTATCAGTCTAAAAATATCTATATGTAGTGCCTGGAGCCCGGAAAATGCAAAACACGCTCACCCCGCTGGTCAGCACCCGCCTGCACAAACGCGACGGCACGCTCGTCCCCTTCGACGCCGAGAAAATCCGTCAGGCGCTGATCGCCGCCGGCACCGCAACCGGCGAGTACCAGGAGGCCGACGTCGACCTGTTATTGGGTGCCGTCCTCGCCCGACTGAGGGGCATCGAACAGCTGGACGTCGAGCAGATCCAGGACAGCGTCGAACGCGTGCTGATGGATGCCGGCTACTTCCTGTCGATGCGCGCCTATATCGTCTACCGCGAACAGCACGGCCGCCTGCGCCGCGACCGCAAGACCCTGGTGGAAGTCGCCACCTCGATGAACGAATACCTCGACCGCGAAGACTGGCGCGTGCAGGCCAATGCCAACCAGGGCTATTCCCTGGGTGGGCTGGTGTTGAATGTCTCGGGCAAGGTCACCGCCAACTATTGGCTCGATGAGGTCTACAGCCAGCAGATCGGCCGCGCACACCGGGAGGCGGACCTGCATATCCACGACCTCGACATGCTCGCCGGTTACTGTGCCGGCTGGTCGCTGCGCTCGCTGCTGCACGAAGGCCTCAATGGCGTGCCGGGTCGCGTGGAAGCCGGGCCGCCCAAGCACTTGAGCAGTGCCCTGGGGCAGATGGTCAACTTCCTCGGCACCCTGCAGAACGAATGGGCCGGCGCCCAGGCGTTCAGCTCGTTCGACACCTACCTGGCGCCCTATGTGCGCAAGGACCAACTGAGCTACGCCGAAGTGCGCCAGGCGGTGCAGGAGTTCATCTACAACCTCAACGTGCCGTCGCGCTGGGGCACCCAGACGCCGTTCACCAACCTGACCTTCGATTGGGTCTGCCCGGAAGACTTGCGCGAGCAGGTGCCGGTGATCGGTGGCGAGGAAATGCCGTTCGCCTACGGCGACCTGCAGGCCGAAATGGAGCTGCTCAACCGCGCCTATATCGAAGTGATGCAGGCCGGCGATGCCAAAGGGCGGGTGTTCACCTTTCCGATTCCCACCTACAACATCACCCACGATTTCCCCTGGGACAGCGACAACGCCGACCGCCTGTTCGAGATGACCGCGCGCTATGGCTTGCCGTATTTCCAGAACTTCCTCAACTCGGACATGCAGCCCAACCAGGTGCGCTCCATGTGCTGTCGCCTGCAACTGGACGTGCGCGAGCTGCTCAAGCGCGGTGGCGGCCTGTTCGGCTCGGCGGAACAGACTGGCAGCCTGGGGGTGGTGACAATCAACTGCGCGCGCCTGGGTTATCTGTTCAAGGGCGACACCAGCGGTTTGCTGCAACGCCTGGACAGCCTGATGGACATGGCCATGGAAAGCCTGGAGGTCAAGCGCAAGGTGATCCAGCACCATATGGACGCCGGCCTCTACCCCTACACCAAGCGTTACCTGGGCACCTTGCGCAACCACTTCTCCACCATCGGCCTCAATGGCATGCACGAGATGCTGCGCAACTTCAGTGGCGACGAGCAGGGCATGCACACCCCGGACGGTCGCGCGTTCGCCCTCAAGTTGCTCGACCATGTCCGTGCCACGTTGCTGCGCTTTCAGGAAGAAACCGGCCACCTCTACAACCTTGAGGCCACGCCGGCCGAAGGCACCACCTACCGCTTCGCCAAGGAAGACCGCAAGCGTTACCCGGACATCCTGCAGGCCGGCAGCGTGGATGCGCCGTACTACACCAACTCGTCGCAGTTGCCGGTGGGGTTTACCGACGACCCCTTCGAAGCCCTGGAGCTGCAGGACGAGCTGCAATGCAAATACACCGGCGGCACCGTGCTGCACCTGTACATGGCCGAGCAGATTTCCTCGGCCCAGGCCTGCAAACAGCTGGTACGCAAGGCATTGGGACGTTTCCGCCTGCCGTACCTGACGGTGACCCCGACCTTTTCCATCTGCCCGGTGCACGGCTACCTGGCCGGTGAACATGAGTTCTGTCCCAAGTGCGATGAAGTCCTGGCACTGGCCGCTGCGCGATAACGCGTTTTTCCAACCCGCAAGGAGATTCACCATGCAAACATCCCAGCCACAACGTCAGCGCTGCGAAGTCTGGACCCGGGTGATGGGTTACCACCGGCCTGTGTCGGCGTTCAACCCCGGCAAACAATCCGAGCACAAGGAGCGTGTGCACTTTACGGAAAGTGCCGCCGTGGCCGCGCGCCAATGAGTCGAGCGCTGCGGGTCGGGGGCCTGGTGCCCCTGACCACCCTTGACTACCCCGGCATGCTCGCCTGCGTGCTGTTTTGCCAGGGCTGTGCCTGGCGCTGCCGTTATTGCCACAACCCGGACCTGATCCCACCGCGCGGTAGCTCGGAGGTGGATTGGCGCCGGGTGTTGCTGTTTCTGCAACGGCGCCAGGACTTGCTCGACGCCGTGGTGTTCAGTGGCGGCGAACCGACTTTGCAGGAAGGCTTGCCGGCAGCCATGGACGAAGTGCGCGGCATGGGCTTTCGCATTGGCCTGCACAGCGCCGGGATCAAGCCGGCCGGTTTTGCCAACGCGCTGTGCCATGCCGATTGGGTCGGTTTTGATGTGAAAGCGCTGGCCGAAGACTGCCAGTCGATCACCCAGGTCAAGGGCAGTGGCGCCGCCAACTGGCGCAGCCTCGACACCTTGCTGGCCAGTGGCGTGGAGTACGAATGCCGCACCACGGTGCATTGGCACCTGATCGATCCAGCCCGCCTGCTGCTGCTGGCCCAACGTTTGCAAGCCGGTGGTGTGACGCGCTTCGCCGTGCAGCTGGTGCGCACGGCCAGCATGCTCGATCCGCAATTGGCGAGCGCGCCGGTACAGGCAGCGCTGCCTGAGCTATGGGGCCGTATGCGGGAATTATTCCCCGCGTTTGTATTGCGAGGGTGACCACCACCCTCCCTAGGATTTTTATAGATGCTGCCCCTGTCGGGCAGGCTTTCATCAGGGATATCAGAATGAAGCAATTAACCACGGCTCAACGCATTGTCATCGGTTTCGCGATTGCGCCGCTGGCTCTGGTCGGTTTGGTGTTTTACGCCCTGCACGACCTGGCGACGCTCAAGCAGCAATCCGAACAGATCGTGCAGCAGGACTGGCCAAAGATCGCGCCGATCATGGTGATCGCCACGGGTGTGCGCGATAACGGGCGCAACACCCGCGATTTGTTGATCGACCAGGACAACCAACAGGCGCAGGCCTCCATCGGTACCACGCGCGAGCGCATCACTCAGGCGTTTGCCACCCTGGAACCGCTGCTCGACACCGCCGAAGGCAAGGCCGCCTACTCCCGCTTGAAGACCCATCGCGAAGCCTACGTGGCGGCCTTTACCCAAGTGCAGGCGCTGATCCGGCAGGGCGCCCGCGAGCAGGGCCTGGCCCAGCTCAAGCAGCAGGTCATGCCGGCCGAACTGGAAGTGTTCAAGAGCCTGGATGCGTTGATGGCCATGCAAGGGCGCCTGTTCGCCGAGCGTGAGCAGGCCGCGCAAACCCTGTATGACGAAGCGCGCCGCAACATGCTCGGGCTGTTGGTATTGTGCCTGGCGCTGGTGGTGACGGCGGCGGTGATCGTCACGCGCAGCGTCACGCGGCCACTGGGGGGCGAGCCGGACGAAGTGGCGCGGGTGTTGAGCCATATCGCCGAGGGCGACCTCACCCTCGAAGTGCCATTGGGCAACAGTGCCGAGGGCAGCGTCATGCGCAACCTGCACCGAATGCAGCAGAGCCTTAACCAGATGGTCCGGCATATCGCCACCTCGGTGGAGGGCGTTGCCAGCTCGTCGGAAGAATTGAGTGCGGTCAGCAGCCAGACCAGCAACAGCTTGCAGTTGCAGGGCCAGGAAATCGAACAGGCCGCCACTGCGGTCAATGAAATGACCGCCGCCGTCGACGAAGTGGCGCGCAATGCCGTGAGCACCAGTGAAGCTTCACGCCTGTCGGAACAGACCGCCCAGCGCGGGCAAGCGCAGGTGCAGGAAACCGTGGCCTCGATCAATGCCCTGGCCACTGGCGTGGTGGAAACCTCTGAGCGCATCCAGCAACTGGCCGGCCGTGTGCAGGACATCAGCGGTGTGCTCGAAGTGATCCGCAGCATCGCCGAGCAGACCAACCTGCTGGCGTTGAACGCCGCCATCGAAGCTGCCCGCGCCGGGGATGCCGGGCGCGGCTTTGCGGTGGTCGCCGATGAAGTACGCGCGCTGGCCCATCGCACCCAAGTCTCGACCCAGGAGATCGAGCAGATGATTGGCAATATCCGCCAGGACACCGAACATGCCGTGGCGGCCATGCACAGCAGCAGTGAACGGGTGCAGGCGACCTTGGGCGTGGCGCAACGTTCGGGGCAGGCGCTGGAGGAAATCACGCGGTCTATTTCGCAGATCAACGAGCGCAATATGATGATTGCCAGCGCCACCGAAGAGCAGGCGCTGGTGGCGCGGGAGGTGGATCGGAATTTGGTGGGGATTCGTCATGTGTCCCAGCAGGTATTGCAGGGCGCGTTGCACACGGAGACCGCGGGGCAGGATCTGGCGGGGATGGCGGCGATGCTGCACCAGACGGTGGCGCGGTTCAAGGTTTAGGTGGGGGCCGGAATGCCGGCCAGCTTGCCTGCGGTGGCGGTGTGTCAGGCGAGTATTTTGTTAGATCAGACGGGGTACATATCCGTTACTGCGGTAACGGCGGCTATTGGTTCCGCCCTTACGGCGGGTCACTTTTGGCAAACGCCCCAAAAGTAACCAAAAGGGCTTGCCCCACCACTCGGCACCTCGCCCAGGCTCGGTGTGCCCGAAATCCGACATTGATTTGGAGGGCCGCCGCCACGCGCCATCCATGGCGCGGGGCGGCTAAACCGGCATCCCTGCCGGTTTACCCCCCAAATCAATATCGAATTGCGGCCAGCGTGGTTTAACGGGGCGCCTGAGATCAAAAGCAAGAGCGGCTCGCTTCGCATCGCGGGCAAGCCCTAATGCCAGTCAGTTAAGAGATATAACGAGCAAACAGTAACCTGTGGCGAGCGGGCTTGTCCCGCGTTGGGGTGCGACTATTCGACAAGCCCGCTCACCACAAAGAGACAACGAATAGGTACTCAATCAACCCAGCCCCAAAACTGCAACCACCATCCAAGTCCCACCACGCTATTGCTCAGCAGCACGCACAACCAGGCAACCCGGCGCGATTGCACCCCATCCAGTTGCCGCCACCCCAACCACAAACACCAGCCGATTGCCGCGATCAACAGCCCTGCCCGAACCGGCTGCACCCAAGCCAGCACCCACCCCTCGTACCGCAACAACTTCACTGTGGTCGCCGACAACCCCAGGAACAGCCCTGCACCACCCAGGGGCGTCAGGGTCAGTACCAGGGGCCGAAACAGTGCGGGCTCGCCGGTCACGCGCGCAGCCAGGCGCATCAGCAACCAACATGCGCCACCCAGTACCAGTGCGCTAGCGCCCAAATACAGCACGATGCAAAAGCCATCCAGCCAACTGAAGCTGTCATTGAGCTGCGGGTAATGGGCGAGCAGCCACCAGGGCGCGTTGTCCTGCAATGGCCATTGCCAGTCATGACCCACCAGCCATTCGGCCAGGCGCTGCTTTAGGGCGATAAACCACGGGCTGACGGTCCATTGGAACGCGCCCATGGCCAGGCCGATCACACCAAACAGCAGCAGGCGCGCATCCCACGGCGAGCCGGGTTGGCGCGGTGCCTGGAGGATCTCCTGGTTGCAGGAGCGGGCGATCAGTTGTACCGCGCCGCGTTGCCCGCTGCAGCGGCCGCAGGCGTGGCAGTCGCTGGCGCCTTGCAGGCGGCGGACGTCCAACAGGGGCGCGCAGTTGGGCAACGGCAGGCGCGGCGCGCTGTTGGCTTTCCAGCGTTGTTCGTCCACCGCGAAGTGCACCGGCGCCAGGCGGGCGAGCAGGGCGAAGACGCCGCTGACCGGGCACAGGTAACGGCACCACACGCGCTTGCCGCGCACGAACAGCAGGCCGACCACCACGGCGGCCAGCGTCGAGCCGCCGAGGATCAGCAAGGCGGCCTGGGCGTAGTCGTACACGCTGATCAGTTGGCCGTAGAGGGTGGTGAGGCAAAAGCCCAGGGTCGGCCAGCCACCCCAGCGCAGCCAGCGTGGAATACCCAGGCCACGTCCGTGCTGGCTGGCCCATTCGCTCAATGCACCTTCCGGGCACAGCACGCCGCACCACAGGCGCCCGAACAGCAGCATCGAGAGCAACACGAATGGCCACCAGATGCCCCAGAAGATGAATTGCGCGAGCAACGTCAGGTTGTTCAGCAGGCGTGCCTGGCTCCCCGGCAATGGCAGCAACGCCGGCAGCACCAGCAGCAGCGCGTACACCAGCACCACCACCCATTGCACGGCGCGGATCAGCCGGGCATGGCGGCGCATGCCGTCGCCCAGTTGCCGCAGCCAGCTCATGCCGGGTGCCGGGCGCGGCGCAGGCTGCTGCCCACCAGCAGCCAGTAGCCGAGCAACACCGCCAGGGTGACCAGGCTCGGTGCCGCGCGGTAGCCGACAAAATCGGCGAGCAATGCGCCCAGCCCGTGGCTGTCGCTGAGCAGGGCGCTGCTGTCCCAACGGCTGTCGCCCACGGCGCTGTAGACCCACTCGGGCATGTCCATGGCCAGCAGTTGCCCGCTGATACGGTCCACGGCCGCCACCAGCAAGGCGCCGCCCAACAGCAACAAGAGCGCTTCGCTGACGGCAAAAAAACGCGGCCATGAGATAAAGCGCCGACTGCTGCGCAACAGCATCACGGTGAGCCCGGCCAGCACCAGGCCGAGCGCGCCGCCGACAGCGAACAAGCCCAGCGCCGCGTCATGCAGGCGCGCGCCGGCACCATAGAGGAACACCACGGTTTCGCTGCCTTCGCGGCTGACCGCCAACAGCGCCAGCAACAGCACCCCCCAACCGCCCTGATGGGCCAGGCGCCGGTCGGCGTCACGGACCAGGGTGTGTTTGAGGGTGGGCGCGTTGCGGTGCATCCACACCACCATCTGCACGATCAGGCCGCTGGCTATCAAGGTCATCGCCGCTTGCAGCCATTCGCCCCCGGCACCGGTCATGGCCTCGCCGGCCCACAGCATCAGCCCGGCCAGGCCCGCCGAACACAGCAACCCCAGCAGCACCCCGGCCCACAGGAAGCGTGCCAGGCGTAAGTGGGGACCTTGGCGGCTGATCCAGGCCTGCAGGATACCGATCACCAACAGCGCCTCGACGCTTTCGCGCCACACAATAAACATCGCTTGATTCATCAACGGCTCCGCGGGCTATTGGGCAAGGATGCTGCCTTCGGGCAGCTGGGGGTTGAACTCGTCGAAGAACGGGTACAGCCCCGGTTGAAGCGGGTGGATCACCACGAAGGTGGTCACCCCGGGGGACAGTACTTTCTCCACGCGCAATGGCGTGCTTTCGAATTCAGCGGGGCCCTGGCCACTGTTCTTGAGCACGATCTTGAAACGCTCGCCGGCCTTGACCAGCAGTTGCGGCGGCGTGAAATGGCCGTCCTTAAGGCTCAGCTCATAGGTGGGCAACGGCGCCGCCAACACCGCGCCGCTGAACAGTAAACCGCCCGACAGCAGGGCACGGCGCATCAGTAGCCGCCTTTTTTACCGATGCCGGCGTAGACGAATTCGTAGTGCACGTCGCAGCGTTCGAACCAGGGGGCGACGCCGGTTTCCTTGTCGGTGTGGCGACCTAATGAGTGGTGGCCGGTCGGCGGCAGTACGCTGAAGGTCAGGGTGTATTTGCCGGGCCCCTGCAGCTTGACGTTGTCGCCGTAGTGCGGGCCGTCGTTGGCGACCATGGCGTGGAAGTCGCCGGTGATCGGTGTGTCGCTGCCTTGTTTTTTCAGCGAGAACGACAGGTTCAGGTAGGGCACGAAGCTGCCTTCCTGAAAGCCTTGGGCGTTGTCCGCCGTGGCGCGGACATCGGCCTCCAGGTGCACGTCGGAATCGGCGGTGGCGCGCATCATGCCAGTGGGGGCCATCTCGATCGGTTGCAGGTACACCGCGCCGATTTCCAGGCCGGGACACCGTTGCGGTTCGCCGATGGGATATTCCTTGGCGAATACCGCCGAGGTCGACAGCAGCAGGGCGAGAGGCAATAACGAAAGAGTACGCATGGAGGCTTCCTGACGGGTGAGGGGAAAGGACCCGAGTCTAGGAAGGTTTGCCGCAAACAATAATGATTCTTGTCAAGTCTGGAGGATATTTCATCTTTGCCAGGCTTGATGCGGGTCAAGGTCGACCGCGCATGCCCGAGGTAGGGTGTGAACATCGCCCGCCGGTAAGGAGCCCTTCGTCATGGCCAAGCCTTTTCCGCTGCACCCCAAGCACCCCGAACGCATCTGTTGGGGTTGTGATCGTTATTGCGGCGCCACCGAGCTGGCCTGCGGCAACGGTGCGGATCGCACCATGCACCCGGCGGAGATGATCGGCGATGACTGGTATGAACACGGTGATTGGGGGCTGGCGCCTGAGCCACCGAGTTCGGATACGCCGACCCCTGGCTGAGTGGTGCGGTTGTGCGGGGTTTCTTGTGGTTGCCTGATTCATCGAGCACACCGGGGCCGTTGCAACGACGGCCCCGGTGCCGCGTCCATCAGGCTGCCATGGCCTTGGCCGTCATGGTTTTTTTATACGTGGCTTTCATGTCTTCCATTTGCGCCCCGAGCTCTTCCAATACCGCTTTGCCCAGCAGTTTTTTTGCCTGCGGGAACATCTCGGTTTCCTCTTCTTCGATGTGATGCTCCAGCAGTTCCTTGACCACTTTTACCCGGCCGGAAAACTCGGTGCTGGACGGCTCGGTCTGCTTCAGGTCGGGCAGTACCAGGGCGTCGACGGTGCGGTGTTCTTCCTTGGCCTCGTGGTACATGATGTCCTGCTCCTTGCCGCCGGCCTTGCGGAAGGCCGGGTAGAGAATCTCTTCCTCGAGCTTGGTGTGCAGGCTGATTTCCATCTCCAGCTTGGCCAGCAATTCAGTGCGTTTTTTCACGCCGCGCTCGGTGGACTCGCTCAGTTGGGTCAGCAGCGCTTTAACTCGTTCATGGTCAGCTTTGAGAAGGTCGATGGCATTCATGGTGGAACCTCACGGATAGCGTTCGGGCGCGTCGAAGTGCGCGCCTCGTCCGGTAGGCTGTTGCATCAGTTGTACCAACCTGCGCGCGTTGGAAAAAACCTTTTAAATCAGGTAGTTGTATCTGTTATGGGAGCGCGCCGATCGTGCAGCTTGCATGGTTGGGCGATACGCCCATTGCATTCCACCGTGCGACTTGGGCCGCCAGGCACTTGAAGCCTATCCCGCGTTTGGCGCACATCCGATGGAACCCTGGGGTTGAATGCTTGACCTAAGCCATAGACCTCAGGAGGTGAATCATGCAATTAGAATATATCTGGATCGGTTTGGCCGTGGTCGTACTGCTGTTGGAGTTGTGGGCGATCAATGTCGTGTTGCGCAGCACCAGTGGCTGGGAAACCAAGGGGCTGTGGCTGGTGGTGCTGATCTTCGTGCCGGTGCTGGGGCTGATCGCCTGGGCGATGTTCGGGCCCAAGCGCGAAGGGGGGCAGTACCGTAAAAGCTGAGGCGTGAAGCCATCAGCAAACAGGCGCCCCGTGGGGCGCCTGTTTACGTTCAGGGCCAGGCCTATCAGCCGGCAAGGGCCTTGGCGATCGCCTCGTTGAACGCCGGTAGGTCATCCGGTGTGCGCGAGGTGATCAGGGTCCAGCCATTGGCGGTGCATACCTTGACCGGTGTGTCGACCCAACCGGCAGCGCCGGCGTTTTCCAGGTCGATGCGCACGCTTTTGTACGAGGTCAGGGTCTTGCCCTTGATCACGCCCGCGTCGATCAGCGTCCAAGGGCCATGACAGATGGCCGCGATGGTCTTGCCGGCTGCGGCGAAGTCCTTGATCAAGCGCAGTGCCGCCGCGTCCTGACGCAGGGTGTCAGCGTTGACGGTACCGCCGGGAATCACCAGCGCGTCAAAATCGTTGCTCAGGACATCCGACAACTGCACGTCGGATTCCACGGTCTTGTCCTTTTCCGTATCGCCGACGAAGGTCTGAGTGGTACCGCCCTTGCTGGAACCGTGAGTCACCGTCGCGCCCAAACCGCGCAGCGCTTCCAGGGGCTTGACCAGTTCGTCGCGCTCGATGCCGGTGTTGGACGTGATGATGAGGATGTTCTTGCCGCTGAGTTGTGAACTCATGGTCGAGGTCTCCTGTGTGGGGGATGGATTACTTGGCGTATTGGCTTTGCAGGTCCTTGGCCATCTGCAAGTGTTTTTCCAGGGTTGGCAGCGTCTCGCTGGCGAAGGCCTTCAGCTCGGCGTTGTCCGAGGAGGCAGCTTCTTTCTTGAACAGCTCGACGGTTTTTTCGTGGGCGACCACCTGGTTGTTGGCGTAGGCCTTGTCGAACGATTCGTCGCGCATTTCGAGGATGGCTTTCTTGGCCTTGTCGGTCAGGGCCGCGTCATCCGGCACCTCGATATCCAGTTTTTTCGCCAGCGCCATCAGCGCCTGGTTGGCCTTGGTGTGGTCGGTGACCATGTGCTGGGCGAAGGTTTTCACCTGCGCCGAGCTGCTTTTTTCCAGGGCCAGTTTGCCGGCCTCGACTTCGGTGATACCGCCCTGGATGGCGGTGTCGACAAAGTCATTGGACGTGGCAGCCATGGCGGTTGAAATCGAGCCTGCGAGCAGTGCGACGGTCAAGCCCATGTGTTTGATCAGCAGCGTAGTCATGGTGGATCTCCTTGAAAGTGGCGAATGCCAGTACCTGACTGTTGAGCCGGGGCTCGAGCAAAAGGTTTAATTTTTTTAGCACCGATTGCGCCCGGCAATTTCCTTGAACTATCGAAATACCCAAGGCTCTGCTGCATAAGGACGCGCCGTTTACGTGCCGTCATTTGCCCGGAGATAGACCGTGACCGATCACAAGACTGCCGATAAAACCCCCGACCCCATCAGCTCGCAGAACGCCCAGAAAGGGGCGGACAACGCTGCCAGAAGCCAACCGCTGGAGCGCCCGAATCCAAGCACAGAAGCCGTCGACAAAGTACTCACGCCCACGTCGATCAAGGACACTGAGCGCCAGACCGATGCGATCAACGAACAGGCCGCCAAGACTGAACGCAAACTGGGTCACTGAGCATGGCGCGCTCCATTACCGCCGCCGAATTGGCCATCGAGCTCAAGCCCAACGATGACAGCAGCCTGTTCAAGTGGTTTATCGCCAGCTTCCTGATGGGCAAACGCATCCAGGCACCCATCGCCGCGCAGGCGTACAAGGTGATCGTGCAAGAGGAGGGGCGCGATACTGCGCGCAAGTTGCAGCACTGCACATCACGAGAACTGGTGGCGATGCTGGGGCGCGCCCATTACGTGCGCTACGACGAAACCACCGCGCAGCGCCTGCTGGATCTGAGTGCCAAATTGAATGCCGAGTATGGGGGCAAGATTACCCGGATCCGTGACGCCAGTACGGACCGCCAGGGGTTTGAGAAGCGCTTGGCCGAGTTCGACGGCGTGGGGCCCAAGACCATCGAGATTTTCATGCGCGATGCCGCGACGGTGCTGTTTTGACCGCAGCGCTGTACGTCGGGTGTGCGGGCTGGAGCCTGCCGCGCGAGTACTGGCCAGCGTTCAGCGGCGAAGGCACGCAATTGCAGCGTTACGCTTCGCGCTTCAATGCAGTGGAAATCAACAGCTCGTTTTATCGACCTCACCAGCCAAAGACCTATGCGCGCTGGGGGGCGTGCGTGCCGCCGACGTTTCGTTTTTCGGTGAAGGTGCCCAAGCGCATCACGCATGAGCTGCGCTTGCAGCAGTGTGAGGTTGCGCTGGATGAGTTTCTCGAACAGTGCCTGCAAATGCGTGACCGTCTTGGCTGCCTGCTGGTGCAATTGCCCCCATCGCTGAGCTATTCGCCTGGCCTTGCCAAGGCATTTTTCACCGCGCTGCGCCAACGCTTTGCCGGCAATGTGGTGCTTGAGCCGCGGCACGCCAGCTGGCTGGCGGCCGAGACGCTGCTGCAGGATCTGCGTATAGGAAGGGTTGCGGCCGACCCGGCGGTAATCGAGGCCGGCGATACCTGTGCAGGGTGGCAAGGCGTGCGCTACTGGCGCTTGCATGGTTCGCCGCGCATCTATCACAGCGCCTATGGGCCTGAACGCGTGCAAGCATTCGCACGCCTGTTGCGCCAATCCGTCGAACGGGGCATTCCCAGTTGGTGCATATTCGACAACACGGCCAGCGGCTATGCGTGGGCCGACGCTCTGTATCTACTCGACATCGACCCGCAGCACCTCCAACCCTAACTGTTCATACGCCTCCACATTCGGCACATGCCATTCGGTAATCAGCGTATGGATACGGCTGCACGGCGCCACCACAAACGGCTCCACCGCGCCGAGTTTGTCCGCCAGGGTCACGGCCACTACCTGGGATGCGCTGTCGAGCAACGCCTGCTTGACCGCCACTTCGTCAAAATGCAGCGAGCTGATGCCCACCTGTGGATGCAAGGCGCACACACCGGTAAAGAGCAGGTCGGCCTTGACGCTCTGGATCAGGCGCACGGCTTCCTGGCCCCCGGTCGACAGGGTCACCGGGTTGAGTTGGCCACCGGCCAGAATCACTTTCACATCGGGATGGTCGGCCAGGGCGATGGCGATCATTGGCGAGGCCGTGACCACGGTCAGGCGGATCGAGCGTGGTAATGATTGGGCGATCTGCAAGGTGGTCGAACCGGAGTCGAACAGTACGATCTGGCCGTCTTCCACACGCTCCGCCGCCAGTCGCGCGAGGCGGCGCTTGGCCTCATTGGTCTGGCCGACGCGGGTAAAAAAGTCTTTGCCGGTGTCTTTGGGGCGCGGCAGGGCGCCACCGTGAACCCGCTGCAACAGGCCTGCAGCGGCGAGCTCGCCAAGGTCGCGGCGGATGGTGTCCGCAGACACGGCAAAGTGCTCCACCAGCTCGGAGGCGGTGACTTTGCCGTCGCGTTCCAGCAGCAGCAAAATCTTCTGTTTGCGCAAGGAGGGCAGGTCGATGGGGTGATGGGTGTCGTGCATGTTTGTGCGCTTTATTGCGGGTTTGTGCAAGATTAGTCGTCCGCCGAGCTGAACGCAATGGCTGGTTGCTGACTCTCCGGTCATCCGCATTTATAGGGCTTGGGCGCGAGGGGTGGCGCTGTGGGGCGATAACGATACAGGCCATGTGATCGCAAGGTATTGCTGCCCAAGACCTTTCCCGAAAGCATTTGCGAGCAAAAAAAACCGGCAAAAAGTAAAAAGAGTTGTCCACGAAAACCGTGGGTATCTCTGTGGATAACTTTGCCAACGCCCGGCTGGCTTGGCGGTTTAACCTGAGATCAATATTTGATCAACCTGTGGTTTGGCCCAGTATGGGCTGGGTTTGCGCTTGACAGGCATGCGCCGACCCAGTGCCGAAAAGTGTTTTCACGAGTCGCCGTTGCGGCTTGTGGAGTGCTTGACAACCTGGGTCGGCATCCTGGCCTGCATCAGGTGGTCGAGTGCCTGGCGATAGCTGCGCCCGGCCAGGCTCATGCTGTTGTTATGGCTGGCGCCGGGCACCAATAACAGGCGCTTGGGTTCCTGGGCGGCGTCGAACAGTTGCTGGCTGAAACGCGGTGGCACGTAGCGGTCGTCGAGGCCATGCACCACCAGCAACGGCATCTGGATATCGGCAATCTTGCCGAGGGAATCGAACTTCTGCGACAGCAGCCAGCGTACAGGCAATGAGGTATTGGCCACCGCCGCCGCCACGTCCGCCAGGGAGGTAAAGGTCGATTCGATCACCAGCCCACGGACCGGCAGCGGGGTTTGCCGGCCCAGTTCCGCAGCCAGGTCAATGGCTACCGCGCCACCCAGCGAGTGCCCGTAGATCAGGCGCTTGCCGGGGTCCGGTTGCAGTACCTGGAAGCGTTCCCAGGCGATACGGGCGTCTTCGTACACGCTGGTCTCCGACGGCAGGTCGCCGTGGCTTTGGCCGAAACCGCGATAGTCGATGGCCAGTACCGAGAAGCCCAGCGCGTGCAATTGCTCGATGCGAAACAACTGCCCGGTAAGGTTCCAGCGCACGCCATGCAGGTAGAGGATCGACGGGGCGTCCGGGTTGCTGGCCGGGTACCACCAGCCATGGATATTTTGCCCCGACTTGAAACGGGCAGGCCTGAGTTCGAACTCCTGCACCGCCTCGGGCAAGCCGCTGTACCAACTGGCGGTACCGGGCTCGATGCGAAACACCAACTCGCGCTCCTTGTGCTGCAGCACGCTGCAACCCACCGGCAGGCCAACGACCAATAGCAGCATGCACAGCAGGGGAAACCAGCGCAGGCTCAAGCGCGAGAGAAAACGAGAGGGCATGGACGTTCCAAGGCAAAGGTGAAGCCGCGTTTTAACAGAATGGCCGGCACCGGCAGGCATTAATTCGACAACCGTGCACGGGGATTGCTTGCAAAGTGTTACAGCATTGAACAACCCATGCAGGGATTGTTAGGGTAGGCGGCCGCGTATCAACCCGATCGCGCCTTTGAGCTGACACCTGACCATGCACGACAGTCCCGTTCGCATCACCGCTGAAGAGACCCTCTCGGACAACTGGTACCTGCTGAAGAAATACAGCTTCGACCTGCATCGCCGCGACGGCAGTTGGCAGGCCCAGACCCGCGAGGTGTACGACCGTGGCAACGGAGCGACGATCCTGCTGTACAACCGCGAACAGCGCACGGTGTTGCTGATCCGCCAGTTTCGTATGCCCACGTTCGTCAATGGCTATCACGGTTACCTGATCGAAGCGGCGGCGGGTTTGCTCGACAACGCCAGCCCTGAAGCACGCATCCGCCTGGAAGCGGAGGAGGAGACGGGCTATCGCGTAGCCCATGTGCAGCAGATCTACGCGGCGTTCATGAGCCCTGGCTCGGTGACTGAGCGTATTCACTTTTTTATCGGTGAATATCAACCTGGCGATCGCGTCGGCGGCGGTGGTGGCCTGGAAGCAGAGGGTGAGGATATCGAGGTGCTGGAGTTGGGCTTTGAGCAGGCGCTGGCGATGGTGCAACGCGGTGAGATTGTCGATGGCAAGACGATCATGCTGTTGCAGCATCTGGAGTTGCGGATGCTGAAGGAGGGCTGGTGAGCCTTGCAGTGACGCGTTCCTCAGGTTCTTTGTCGAACGCCAGGAAGTCACGGAGCATTCAAGCGCTGGCCCGCAGGTTGGCGGACACAGCGTTGAACTCGAAGTAAGCGACTACTGAGGCAGAGACTTCATTGATACAAACGAGGTGGCCAGGTTCCGATAGATGAGTTGGTCATTGGCGTCTTCGTCGCCATCGCCATCGGCATCTATGACACCTTCTATCTTGGTATAGCGACCCAGGGAGTCAGGGTTGGTCGCGGTCACGACATCGTCCGGCTTATGTATCTCGGTATTGCCTGGTTTGAAGTGCAATATCTCGACAGCTGTTTTTGAACCCTGCTTGAATCTTATCAGTATGCGCGCGAAGAGCTTCTTGCTATCCATGCTGCTCAAGGTGAGCAAGTCGGTCACAAGCTTGGCGGCCATTTCATAGTAGGAGGCGTCATCCTCGTCACTGTCATTGTCGCCATCGACATCTTCCGGCTTGCTGATAGCGTAATACTTTCCGTCGTTATTGTACGAAGACAAGGTAACGGTGTAGTCAGGATTCTGGAGATTGTCGTTTTCATCCTTGAGGCGCGATATCTGGACTTCTTGATGCTCATCGTCGCCGAACACTTCTTTGAACTCATAGAGTAGTTTCATCGAATTAGCTCCTTGCAGCAGAAGAGAACCTTCGTCTGTGAAATTAATCCGGTGAAGTTGATCGGTCTACTGTCAGGGTTGACAGGTGGACAGGCGTCCAGTGACGCCACCGCACTAAAGGCGCCGCAGAAAGGATTTGACGATGTGGCGCGTGACGTCGGTGGTGTCCAGTTGATCCACGGCGCCATAGGCGTGCCATTGGCAGTCGACGATTTCGTTGCACGGACGCGCTTCGGCGATATTCACCACCGAGGCTTCGAACACATGGTGCAGGGTGTCGCGGGCCTTCAATTCCTGTAAATACAGCAGCCCATCCACGTTCAACCCGGTTTCTTCTTCCAGTTCGCGCTCGGCGGCGCCGACCGGGCGCTCGTCACGTTCGACCTTGCCACCTGGCAATGCCCATTTTGATCTGGCCTTGCGCACGAAGAGAATATGCCCCTCGTGTTCGCAAATGACCGTTGCGCGTATTTTCATGGTGTGTGCCCTGTAGCGGTATGACTGTCATAAAAGTGTAATGCAATTGTCATGCTAAGTGGTTATGGCGCGCGGCCGTGGGTATGTGGATACTGCCCGACTGATGAAAACGCAGGAGCAAAATAGATGAGCACCGTACGTTGGGGCATGATCGGTTGTGGCAGTGTCACTGAGTTAAAGAGTGGACCCGCCTTCTACAAAGCGCCAGGTTCGGCTCTGGTGGCTGTGATGGGGCGCCGTGAAGCAGCCGTGCGCGATTATGCGACACGTCACGGCATTGCCCGCTTCCATACCGATGTCCAGGCGCTGATCAACGATCCCGAAGTGGATGCCGTGTACATCGCCACACCGCCGGACAGCCACTTGAAATACAGCCTGATGGTGGCGCAGGCCGGCAAGCATTGCTGCGTCGAGAAGCCCATGTCACTGAATGCCGAGCAGAGCGCATTGATGCAGCGCACCTTCGAACGGGCCGGGTTGCACCTGTTTGTCTCCTACTATCGGCGTTCGCTGCCACGCTTCCAGCAAGTGCGCGATTGGCTGCGGGACGGGCGCATCGGCGAGTTGCGCCAGCTCACCTGGACCCTGTGCAAGCCGCCGGGTGCCGAAGATGCCAGCGCCGCCAACTGGCGCACCGACCCGTCGATCGCCGGTGGAGGTTACTTTGCCGACCTGGCCAGCCATGGCTTTGACCTGTTCCAGTACCTGGCCGGGGACATTGTCGAAGTCTCGGGTTTTACCGCGCGCCAGGCCGGGCGCTATGCCGCCGAGGATGCGGTAACGGCCTGCTGGACCTTCAGCTCGGGCGCGCTGGGCATGGGCTGCTGGAACTTTGTCGCCGACCGCCGCGAGGACGTGGTCGAGTTGATCGGCAGTCGCGGGCGGATCCAGTTTTCGGTCTTCGAAGACCAGCCGCTGCGCCTTGAAGGCGAAACCAGCGAAGTGCTGGAAGTGCCGTGCCATGCGCATATCCAATGGCACCACGTGCTGGCCATGAACGCGCATATCCGCGGCGAGGCCGAGCATCCCTCACTGGCGATCGAGGCGCTGAAGACCGATCGGATCCTGGATAAGGTGTTGCAACGTAACCCCTATTACCCCGCGTAGCCGCCATAGACTTCTTCGTTGATCAATTGTTTTCAAGGAATAGACGGATGAAATACGGGTTGGCGTTGTGGTTGGCGGTGGCCACCAGCGCAATGGCTGCCCCGCGTACTCAGGGGACGCCGGGGGAGTTTGATTTTTATGTGTTGTCGTTATCGTGGTCGCCGACGTTTTGCCTGACGCACCCGGACAACGAGCAGTGTTCGGGCAAGGGCTATGGGTTTGTGCTGCATGGTTTGTGGCCGCAGTACGCGCGGGGCGGCTGGCCGGCCTCCTGTGTGCCGCAGTCGCGCTTATCTCGCGAGGAGGTGGAGAAGGGGGCGGCGCTGTTTCCGACCCCTTCGCTGCTCAAGCACGAGTGGGCCAAGCACGGCACCTGCAGTGGGCTTGAACCGCTGGCATACCTGGAGAAAACCGATGCCGCGCTGGGCGTGGTGACCATTCCAGCGCAATTGCAGCCGTTCAATACGCCGCCGTCGTTGCCGGCCCGTGAGATCGAAGCGTTGTTTCGCCAGAGCAACCCGCGCCTGGGCAATCATGGGCTGGCGGTGATCTGCAAAGGCAAGGTGCTGTCGGAAGTGCGCGTGTGCCTGAGCAAGGACCTGGCCTTCGCCGGCTGCCCGCGCAGCGTCAAGACCCAGTGCCGTGACGGCGATATCCGTATTCCCGCGCAGCGCTAGGGCTGCATCGCGACGCGGTAGCGTTCGTCGAAGTCTTCGGCCAGTTGCGCCAGGGTGACCTTGCCCAGGCGCTTCAACAACAATGCCTGGGCTTGTTCGAACGCATCCGTGAGCGCCGCGTTCACCGCCTGTTCCACCAGGCATTCGGGGTGGTCGGTGGACAGGCCGATGGCGAAGATCGACGGCGTGCCCAGGGCATTGTGAATATCGAGCAGGGTGATCTCGTTCAAGGGCTTGCCCAGGCTCCAGCCGCCCTGATGACCCTTTTCCGAACGCACATAGCCTTTTTCCTTGAGCAGCCCGAGCGTGCGTCGTACCACCACGGGGTTGGTGCCAAGCATCTGCGCGATGGTCTCTGAGGTCGCGCGCGCTTCATGGCGGCCCATATGGATCAGCACGTGGAGCATGCGCGAAAGCCGGGTGTCGTTTCTCATCTAAAAACCTCAGATATCGGTGGGCGACAGTATCATTTGTAACCCGGAAAGTTGCGAGATGCTTGACGCGTATTTTTACGTAACTTATGGTGTGTCGTGAAAGCCCGCGGATCATCGCGAGCACTCAACAGAGGGCACTTTCATGATGCATGACGTGATTATCGTGGGCGGCAGCTATGCCGGCCTGTCTGCGGGCCTGCAATTGGCGAGGGCGCGGTGTCGGGTGCTGGTGATCGATGCGGGCCTGCGGCGTAACCGGTTTGCCGCCACTGCCCACGGGTTCCTGAGTCAGGACGGCCAGGCACCGCAGATTATCGCTGCCGAAGGTCGCAGCCAGTTGATGGAGTACCCCACGGTCACCTGGGTGCAGGACAGCGTGGTGCAGGCTACCGAAGCAGCGGGCGGGTTCAGTGTGCGCACCCAGTGCAATGGCGAATTCACGGGCAAACGCCTGATCCTCGCCACCGGCGTGGTAGATGAGTTGCCCGCGCTGCCGGGCTTGCAGGAGCGCTGGGGCACGCGGGTGTTCCATTGCCCTTACTGCCATGGCTATGAGTTGGATCAAGGCCGCATTGGCGTGCTGGCTACCTCAGCGCTGGCGATGCACCACGCATTGATGCTGCCGGATTGGGGCACCACCACCTTGTTCACCAATGGCGTGTTCACCCCCGATGCCGAGCAACAGGCGCAGTTGGAGCGGCGTGGCGTTACGCTGGAAAGCACGCCCGTGCGCGCCATCAGCGGTGCACGCGCAGACCTGGAGTTGGCTGACGGCCGCGTGATCGCACTGGACGGCATTTTCACTCTGCCCCGCACGCGTATCGGCCCGTTGGCCCAAGCGTTGGGCTGTGCCTTGGCCGATGGCCCCACCGGGCCGTACCTGCTTACCAACGACATGCGCCAGACCTCTGTGCCCGGCGTGTTTGCCTGTGGTGATGCATCCCTCGCCGCCGGCTCGGTGGCGCTGGCCGTAGCCGAGGGTGTACGCGCCGGGGTGGGCGCGCACTTTTCGTTGATCGGCCCTTGAGGTCAATCGGGCGGGCGCTGGGGCGACGATAGCGTGACCCAAGCGCTGCAGCCCTGATCGCCGCGCGGGGGCATTTTCTTCAATACCGCTGGCGATTTGCCCTTTACCGTGACGCTATCTTCATGCGTCACAACAAAAAGGGAACCGCAATGAGTTTGATCATTTCCATGGCCGCCTTCGCCCTGGCCACGTCCATCACGCCGGGACCGGTCAATGTGGTCGCCCTGAGTTCAGGGGCGCGCTTCGGTTTTGTCGCCAGCCAGAAACATGTGTTTGGTGCCGCGGTGGGCTTTACCGCGCTGCTGGTGCTGATTGGCCTGGGCTTGCATGAGGTGCTGCTGCGTTGGCCGATCCTGACCCAATTGATCCAATGGGGCGGGGTGGCTTTTTTGCTCTACATGGCCTGGAAACTGGCGGCTGACGATGGCCGGCTGGACGCCGAGGGCAGCGCCACCGCGCCGTCGATGCTGTATGGCGCGATCATGCAGTGGCTCAACCCCAAGGCATGGCTGGCGTGTGTGGCGGGCATGGGTTTGTTTGTGGCCGACGGCGACACTGGTCAGGTGTGGCTGTTCGCAAGCCTCTATCTGGTGATCTGCTACCTGTCGGTGGCGTGCTGGGCCTATGCCGGGACCTTTCTGCGCCGCTACCTGGGCAACCCTCGGGGCGTACGTGTGTTCAACCGCTCAATGGCCGCGTTGCTGGTGGCCAGTGTGGGTTATTTGCTGATGGCTTGAGCACTTCGCGGTATTGCCCGGGCGTGGCGGCAAAATGCTGTTTGAAAGCGCGCTGGAAATGCGCCTGGTCGGCAAAGCCGGCGGCCAGCGCCACGTCGGCGATCAGCTCGCCATTGCGCAGTTGGGTGCGGGCAAACTGGATGCGCCGGTTGACCAGGAAGGCATGGGGCGTGAGCCCGTAATACTGCTTGAACGCGCGGATCAGATAAGACGGCGACAGCTCGGCCGCCAGGCAGATATCTTCCAGCTTCAAGGCCTCGGTGCAGTGTTCGAGGATGTAGTCGGCGGCCCGTTCCAGCTTGTGATTGACCTCGCGCGGGGGCGTGAGGGAGGGGTTGAGGCGCTGCTGGACTTCGCTGAAATAGCTCACCAGGGCGCTTTGTTTCTGCAGGAGTTCGGCCCGTTCATCCACCAATAGTCGGTACAGTTGGAGCAAACCGCGGTACAGCACGGGGTCGCGGGTATGGGGCGTGTTGAACGGCCGGTAACCCTGGTCGGTGCTGAAACCCAATTGGTATTGCAGATCGGTCAGCCAGGGCGTGTCGAGGTAGAGCATGTGGTAGGACCAATGCTCGTTTTCGATGGGGTTACAGGCATGCACATCGCCGGGGTTCATCAGCACCACTGTGCCGGCGCTGATCTCAAAGGTCTGCGCACCGTAGTGGTAATAGCTGCGCCCGGCGGTGATCGCACCGATGGAAAAATGCTCGTGGGCATGCCGGGTATACGTGACCTTGCGCCCGTCGGCGATGGTGCGTGCTTCGATATAGGCCAGGGCAGGATCACGCCAGAACAACGGTGCGGTAGCGGCAGTCATGGGCAGGCGCTCCCAGCGCGGTGATTAGATAAGCCGGAGAGCAGCCTTATACAAAAAACGCAATTGTTCAAGCGTCAGCGAGGCACAAGGGCCAGGCCACGCAGGTAGTCGGCCCAAGGATCCTCGTCGCTCACTGCGGCTTGCAGGGTGATAGGCTGCTTGGCTTTTTCGCGCAAGGGCCGGGCATCGTGCAGCAGGTGGTGCGCCACGATGATATCGCTCAGCGCGTGGGAACGCGCCGAGTCGAGGGTGCGTGGAACCTGTCGTCCCATGGCATCCAGTGGTGGAAGGTCGACGGTTTCTGCGAGTTCGTTGTCGAGCCTGCGCAGGGCCAGGTCGTTGGTCGAAGAGGCGGGCGGTAATGTCGCAGGCGCTGTACCGCGCGCATAAGCCGACCAGTCAAATCGCATCCAGGGTTGGTGGGTGACTGCGTCGATGGCGTGCGTAACGTGCGCGTAATCCAGGTCACGTCGCCGACGAATCACCAGATGTCGAGGGAAAAACTCGTAGAAGCCCCTGCGGCTGTCATGCGAGACGTAAACCAACAGACCAAACCGGCCTACGTTATCTGGGGCGGCCCGTTGGCTCAGGCTGAAGAACTGCACATGGCCAAACTCCAGCGCTTGACGCTCAGGCAAGGTCAGTTGAGACATCCAATAGCAGATGGACTCCTGATATGCCGCTTTCACCTGGGCGAGCTTTTGATCAAAAGCCTCGGAAAACACGCTATTGATTTGCCCCAGCAAATGAAACTGCTGAGCCAGCGCTCCGTACTTGATGGCCTTGTCCGAAGAATGCCAGCGCTTGTTGTTGGCATCCAGGGCGCCCGCCATATGCAGGTCGACGAATGAATATTTGCTGCCGGTATGTATACCCTCGAAGCGACCCTCTTCGGAAAACGGTGAATGCTCCGGTAGCCACATCAGCACTCGGGCTTCGAGCTGCGTATTGTCGGGGTACACCTTGCGCAGATCGTTCAGGGCCGTTTGACGTAGCGATATGATCGGGTCGTCGAACGTTTCCAGGGTTGAATTCAGGCGCGCGAGCTGAGCGTTGAAGGCCTCAACCGCGGTACCGATCGCCTGTCTGCCATAGGGCGGCGGGATTGCCAGCACCCCATTGGCTATGGCCCACTCCAGCAGTGGCCACTTGGCTTCACGGCTGTCCAGGAAGGTCTTCCAGCGTCCAAAGGGCTCTTGTGACGCCAACCATATGACTTGGTGGTAGGTCACTTGACGGGATGACCCAGGCGAGACTTTTTCCATGTACAGCACGTATTGGCGGTAGAGGGCCCACAGGTGCGAGCTCAGGCACGGCGCCAAGTCGGGTATGCCGCGCACGAGCAACTGCGGGTTTTTCTCGCAGAGCATCAAGTGAGCGGCAAGGACGGCGACCGGTTGGCTCAGCGCAAGCAAGCTGGCCTCGATGTAGGTGCGCATGAACGATGCCGATTCGCCCCAGAAATAATCGTCGTGGCAGTCGAGGTGGTTGATACGTGTGGGGTGGGCCTGCGGCTGTGGGTCCAGGCTCAGGATTAAGGCCGCCAGGATCAGCGCATGACGGTGGTTGCTCCTGGCCTGCTCGTTGGGGGAACTGCCCTGCCACGGCAGGGCGCTCGTCAGTTCGTTGCCCAATTGCTGCGCAAGGGGGGATGCCAGCAGACGCACCATGAGAAAATCAGCCTCAGCCCTTATGTCATCGACGGACTTATCGGCCACGATGCCTTGGCCGAGGTACTCGAACAGTGGCATGGCGTGGTCGGCCATGAATCTGTCGATAACGGCCATGATCTGGTTGTGTTCAAGGGCGGTCAATGTCCACGCCGAGGGTTGCCTGGCGGATTTCGACTTGAGGGCACGCCAGTAGTGGCCTTGGCTTACAGGTAGCGGCTGGCTGATCTCCAGGCGTCGCAGGGTGACGCTGGCTTCTTCAAGGGTGCCGGGCACCGTGAAGCCGTACAACCGCAAGGCCTGGGCCAGGGTGACCGCTTCGTTGGTTCGCAAATAGCCGCCGGTCTTTGCCGCCAGCGGTTTGAGGTGCGTCACCAGCAGGGTGGCGAGCTCGGCATCCGACATCACCGCATCGGTGAGCGATATCCAGGCGCCATCCAGGCCCAGCGCGCCTATACCGCCGGAGTCACTGACCAATACATGACTGTTGGGGGCAATGCGCTCACGGGTACGAATGGCGAGGAAGGTCGGATGCCCAGTCAGCACACGCAACTGGACAGCGGCTTTTTTCATGACGGCCTGAAGGGTTTCCGGGTCTCCCGTGATGACGCTTTCAAGGCCTTCAGGCCCTTGCAGGTCTGCGCGGTCAATCATGCCTGACAGCGCGGCGCGTACGGCGTGTTTGTCATTCAACTGGCCCACATACTGGCGATAGCGGTACAGCTCGGAGAACGAGCGTGCGGCGTTCGCTACCACCGGCGCAGCCGGCGCGGTCCACTGGCGCAGGCGCTGGATCAGGGCGCTGAGTTGGGGGCGTGTATCAGGGCGCTCGATGGCATAGGCCCGCAATGCGCTCGACACGCTGAGGCTGTGGTCGGAGTAGATATCCACCTCCAGTTGTTCACCGAGCAGTACCAGGCGGTACCAACGCGCATCCAGTGTCGCGGGGACCAGGGTCTCAAGCTCGAACTCTTTGCCTGGGGAGAGTACGCAGAGGATGTGTCGCTGATAGTCGAAGTAGGCATTTCCTGGCGCGTCGGGTGCTGAGCCACGGGTGTTTTCATTGACCAGTGCCTGCACCAGAACGGCCGCTTCTTTAAGGCTGCGGGCCAATCTTGAATCGGACGCCAGTTGCAGGCGCGCCCGGTAAACATCCCATGTATCGAAAGCGCTTGCATCCTCGGCCAGGGGTTCCAGGGCACTGGCCAGTTGCAGGTAGTCTCGCCGTTGTTGGCGCAACTGCGTGTAGATCATTGATTGGCTGCTGCCGCTGTCGTCAAACCCAGGGAAACGCTGAAAGTCGCGCAGCTCCTCGACGATGGTTTGCGCTTCAAAGCGATTGGCCGGCATCGGCAAACCGTGAAACGCCAGGGTTATGTCCAGCGGTAAGGTCAGCGCAAGCGTGCCCAGCTTCGGGCCGATATAGGGCATGCCCAGGGCCATTGGATCGAGCAACTGGCTGATGTAGATGATGGGGGTGGCCAGCCCCCACCAGCCGGAGGTATCGGCCATCGTGAATACTGTAGGGCGACGACGTGCGCTTACCATCAGCGTGCTGTTGTGCACACGCAGCGTCTTGAAGTCAAAGTGTTTCGCCTCGGCCCAGGCGATGAAGTCTTTCTGGTTAATGGCTTTACTGAACGCATCGCTCCACTGGCCCAGCTGGGAATGTCCAGGGATGGGCAGCGGTTGCCCGGCGCTGGGGAATGCTTGGCCCGAGGCGGGGGAGAGCAGGTTGATCAGTTGCGTGATCAGGGCCTGGTCGCCTTCAATGCGCAAATCCTGGCGTTCGCTCAGGTATGCGGTCGAAGGGCTGATACTGACCGGCAGCGCGGTATCACTGGGTAGCGTGTCCCAGGTCAGGGCGAGAGCTCTGAAGTCATCCATGAGAGGGGTCCAGGTGGTTACAAAACCGCATGATCCCTCGCGATGACCAGGCCCGGTAGCAGGTGATTCCGGCAATGGCGTGGCTTGTATCAGCCACGCTGGCGGGGCAGGCGCCCGGGGTCAGAAGGGCCACGGGGTCACTCGTTGCAGGGGCGCTCGGGATGCCGGAAGCGCTTCTCAGGCCGGCACGAGAAAAGCCGCCTCCAGCAACTGGCGGGTGTAGGCGTGTTGCGGCGCGGCAAAAACCTGCCGCGCATCACCTTGTTCCACGACTTGCCCGTGCTTGACCACCATCAGTTGGTGACTCAGCGCCTTCACCACCGCCAGGTCATGGCTGATAAACAGGTAGGTCAGGTTGTACTTGGCTTGCAGGCTGCGCAGCAATTCCACTACCTGGCGTTGCACTGTGCGGTCCAGCGCCGAGGTGGGTTCGTCGAGCAGGATCAGGCGTGGCTTGAGCACCAGGGCGCGGGCGATGGCGATGCGTTGGCGTTGGCCACCGGAGAATTCGTGGGGGTAGCGGTGGCGGGACTCGGGGTCCAGGCCGACTTCCTTGAGCGCGGCGATAATCGCCACCTCCTGCTCGGCCGGCGTGCCCATCTTGTGGATGCGCAGGCCCTCGCCGACGATCTCGCTGACGCACATGCGTGGGCTGAGGCTGCCGAACGGGTCCTGGAACACCACCTGCATTTCCCGGCGCAGTGGGCGCACTTGTTGCTGGGTCAAGCGGTCCAGTTGCTGGCCTTCGAAGCGAATGCCGCCCTTGCTGGCGATCAAGCGCAAAATCGCCAGACCCAGGGTGGATTTGCCCGAGCCGCTTTCGCCGACGATGCCCAGGGTTTGCCCCTGGGGCAGGCTGAAGTTGATGCCGTCCACCGCCTTGACGTAATCGACGGTGCTGCGCAAAAAGCCTTTCTTGATCGGGAACCAGACTTTCAGGTCGTCGACCACCAGCAAAGGCGGCCCTACCGCGTTGGTGGCCGGCCCACCGCTGGGTTCGGCCGCCAGCAGTTCCTGGGTGTACGGGTGTTGCGGCGACTGGAACAGCGTCTCGCACTCGGCCTGCTCGACAATGCAACCCTGCTGCATCACACACACGCGATGGGCGATGCGCCGCACCAGGTTCAAGTCATGGCTGATCAACAGCAGTGCCATGCCCAGGCGCGCCTGCAGCTCCTTGAGCAGTTCCAGAATTTTCAGTTGCACGGTCACGTCGAGGGCGGTGGTCGGCTCGTCGGCGATCAACAGCTCTGGCTCGTTGGCCAGGGCCATGGCGATCATCACCCGCTGGCGCTGGCCGCCGGAGAGTTCATGGGGCAGGGCCTTGAGGCGCTTGTGCGGGTCGGGGATGCCCACCAGCTCCAGCAACTCCAGGGTACGCCGGGTGGCGACCTTGCCGGTGAGGCCCTTGTGCAGGCCGAGCACTTCGTTGATCTGCTTTTCGATGCAGTGCAGCGGGTTCAACGAGGTCATCGGCTCCTGGAAGATCATGGCGATGCGGTTACCACGAATGTGCCGCAGGGGCTTTTCCTTAAGGGTCAGCAAGTCTTTCCCGGAGTACTCGATAGTACCGCTGGGGTGCCGCGCGAGCGGGTAGGGCAACAGACGCAGGATCGAGTGGGCCGTTACCGATTTGCCGGAACCGCTTTCGCCGACCAGCGCCAGGGTTTCGCCGCGCTTGATATCGAAGCTGACATGGTTGACCACCCGGTGGTGGTGCTCGCCGGTGACGAACTCGACGCTGAGGTCGCGGATTTCGATCAGATTGTCCTGAGTCATCTCATTTCCTCGGGTCGAAGGCATCGCGAGCGGACTCGCCGATAAACACCAGCAAACTCAACATGATCGCCAGCACGGCGAAGGCGCTCATGCCCAGCCACGGCGCTTGCAGGTTGGATTTGCCCTGGGCCACCAGTTCACCCAGCGACGGCGAACCCGCCGGCAAGCCGAAGCCCAGGAAATCCAGCGCGGTGAGGGTGCCGATGGCGCCAGTGAGAATGAAGGGCATGAAGGTCATGGTCGAGACCATGGCGTTGGGCAGGATATGCCGGAACATGATCGCGCCGTTCTGCATCCCCAAGGCCCTGGCCGCGCGCACGTATTCGAGGTTGCGCCCACGCAGGAACTCGGCGCGCACCACGTCCACCAGGCTCATCCAGGAAAACAGCAGCATGATCCCCAGCAGCCACCAGAAGTTGGGCTGCACGAAGCTGGCGAGGATGATGAGCAGGTACAGCACCGGCAGCCCGGACCAGATCTCCAGGAAACGTTGCCCGGCCAGGTCGACCCAACCGCCATAGAAACCCTGCAAGGCGCCGGCAATCACGCCGATGATCGAACTGAGCACGGTCAACGTCAGGGCAAACAACACAGACACGCGAAAACCGTAGATCACCCGTGCCAGCACGTCGCGGCCCTGGTCGTCGGTGCCCAGCAGGTTGACGCGGGAGGGCGGCGCGGGGGCCGGTACTTTCAGGTCGTAGTTGATGCTCTGGTAGCTGAACGGGATCGGTGCCCACAGGGTCCAGGCGCCTTTGGCCTTGAGCAGCTCCTGGATATACGGGCTCTTATAGTTGGCCTCCAGGGGGAATTCTCCGCCAAAGGTGGTCTCCGGGTAGCGCTTGAGCGCCGGGAAATACCAGCCGCCGTCGTAGTGCACCGCCAGGGGTTTGTCGTTGGCGATCAACTCGGCGCCCAGGCTCAGCACGAACAGCACCAGGAACAGCCACAGCGACCACCAGCCACGCTTGTTGGCCTTGAACCGTTCGAACCGGCGGCGATTGAGGGGGGATAAATTCATCTCAATGCTCCCGGTTGGCGAAGTCGATACGCGGATCGACCAGGGTGTAGGTGAGGTCGCCGATCAGCTTCACGATCAGCCCCAGCAGGGTGAAGATGAACAACGTGCCGAACACCACCGGGTAGTCGCGGTTGATCGCCGCTTCAAAGCTCATCAGGCCCAGGCCGTCGAGGGAGAAGATCACCTCCACCAGCAGCGAGCCGGTGAAGAAGATGCCAATGAAGGCCGAAGGGAAGCCGGCGATCACCAGCAGCATCGCGTTGCGAAACACATGGCCGTAGAGCACACGGTGGTTGGTCAGGCCCTTGGCCTTGGCGGTGACCACGTACTGCTTGTTGATCTCGTCGAGAAAGCTGTTTTTGGTCAGCAGGGTCATGGTGGCGAAGTTGCCGATCACCAGCGCGGTAATCGGCAAGGCCAGATGCCAGAAGTAGTCGAGGATCTTGCCGCTCCAGCTCAACTCGTCAAAGTTGTTCGAAGTGAGCCCGCGCAACGGAAACCAGTCCAGATAACTGCCGCCGGCAAACACCACGATCAGCAGGATGGCAAACAGGAACGCCGGGATCGCATAGCCGACAATGATTGCCGAACTGGTCCACACATCGAAGTGGCTGCCATGTCGCGTGGCCTTGGCGATCCCCAGGGGGATCGACACCAGGTACATGATCAGCGTGCTCCATAAACCGAGGGAGATCGACACCGGCATCTTTTCCTTGATCAGGTCGATCACCTTGGCGTCACGGAAGAAACTGTCGCCGAAATCCAGCCGGGCGTAGTTCTTGACCATGATCCATAAGCGTTCCGGCGCCGACTTGTCGAAGCCGTACATCTTTTCGATTTCCTTGATCAGCGCCGGGTCCAGGCCCTGGGCGCCACGGTAGCTGGAGCCTGCCACCGCCACTTCGGCACCGCCGCCGGCGATGCGGCTGGTGGCGCCGTCAAAGCCTTCGAGCTTGGCAATCATCTGCTCCACCGGGCCACCGGGAGCGGCCTGGATGATGATGAAGTTGATCAGCAGGATCCCGAACAGCGTGGGAATGATCAGTAACAGGCGGCGAACAATATAGGCCAGCATTCAATCGCCTCCGCTCGCCGGATCGGCGCTCGTCTGGGGGGCTGGTGGCATCGCCGGTGGCACGTCGGGTTTGCTCCACCAGGTGGCGATGCCGACGTCGTACAGCGGCGACACTTTTGGATGGCCGAGGTTGTTCCAATAGGCCACGCGGAAGGTCTTGATGTGCCAGTTGGGGATCACGTAGTAGCCAAACTGCAGCACCCGGTCCAGGGCCTTGGCGTGGGCGATCAGGCTGGCGCGAGTGTCGGAGTCGATCAACTCCTCGACCAACTGGTCAACGGCCGGGTCTTTGAGGCCCATGTAATTGCGGCTGCCGGGTTTGTCGGCGCTGGTGGACTTCCAGAACTCACGCTGTTCGTTACCGGGCGACGAGGATTGCGGGAAACTGCCCACCAGCATGTCGAAATCCCGCGAGCGCAGGCGGGTGACGAATTGAGACACGTCCACCCGGCGAATCACCAGGTCGATGCCCAGGTCCGCCAGGTTGCGCTTGAACGGCAGCAGAATGCGTTCGAACTCAGTCTGGGCCAGCAGGAATTCGATGGTCACCGGTTTGCCGGTGGTATCGACCATCTTGTCGTCGACGATCTTCCAGCCAGCCTCTTGTAACAACTGATAGGCCTCGCGCTGCTGGGCGCGGATCATGCCGCTGCCGTCGGTTTTGGCCGGCTCGAATGCTTGGGTAAAGACCTCGGGCGGGATCTTGTCGCGCAGCGGCTCAAGAATTTTCAGCTCATCGGGGCCGGGCAAACCAGTGGCGGCCATGTCGGAGTTTTCGAAGTAGCTGCGGGTGCGGGTGTAGGCGCCGTTGAACAGCTGTTTGTTGCTCCATTCGAAGTCCAGCAACAGGCTGATGGCCTTGCGCACTCGTACATCCTGGAACATCGGCTTGCGCGTGTTGAACACAAAGCCTTGCATGCCGGTGGGGTTGCCGTTGGGGATTTCTTCCTTGATCAGGCGACCTTGCGCCACGGCGGGCACGTTATAGGCATTCGCCCAATTCTTGGCGCTGAACTCCGCCCAGTAATCGAACTGCCCGGCCTTGAGGGCTTCCAACGCAACCGTGGCATCGCGGTAATAATCGGTGATGCGCCGGTCGAAGTTGTACAGACCCTTGTTGATTGGCAAGTCCTTGCCCCAATAGTCCTTCACCCGCTCATAGGTCACCGAACGGCCGGCCTGGACCTCGGCCACCCGGTAGGGCCCGCTGCCCAACGGAAACTCCAGGTTGCCTTTGGTGAAATCGCGGGTGGCCCACCAGTGTTTGGGCAGCACGGGCAGTTGGCCGAGGATCAGTGGCAATTCGCGATTATTGGTGCGCTTGAACTTGAACAGTACCCGCAGCGGGTCTTCGGCGACCACTTCGTCGACGTCGGCGTAGTAGGTGCGGTAGAGCGGGGTGCCATCCTTGATCAAGGTCTGGAAGCTGAACACCACGTCGTCGGCGCGTATGGGGTGGCCGTCGTGGAAGCGCGCCTCGGGGCGCAGGTAAAAGCGTACCCAGCTGTTGTCCGGGGCTTTCTCGATCTTGCCGGCCACCAGTCCGTATTCGGTAAAGGGTTCGTCCAGGCTCTGGGTGGCCAGGGTGTCGTAGATCAGGCTGATATTGTCGGCGGGTACGCCTTTGCTGATAAACGGGTTGAAACTGTCGAAGCCGCTCAGGCTCGACTCGCGGAACGTACCGCCCTTGGGCGCGTCCGGGTTGACGTAATCGGTGTGCTTGAAATTGGCCGGGTATTTGGGCGGTTCGTTGTACAGGGTCAGCGCATGTTGCGGCGCCGCGTGGGCCGCGGTGCACAGCAACAGGCCGGCAAACAGTGAAGCACGCAAGTACATCATTGGGCTTTCTCCGACGCTTTCAGCCACCATGCGCTCAAGCCCAGGCTGTAGGGCGGCGTGGTGACAAAGGCGAACCGGTTGCGGTACGCCAGGCGATGATAGTTGAGGTACCAGTTGGGAATGCTGTAGTGCTGCCACAGCAGCACCCGGTCCAGGGCACGGCCGGCGGCCAGTTGTTCTTCGCGGGTCTGGGCCGCCAGCAGCTTTTCCAGCAGGTGATCGACGATGGGGTTGGCGATGCCTGCATAGTTCTTGCTGCCCCTGATCACTGCCTGGCTGGAGTGGAAGTACTGCCACTGTTCGAGGCCGGGGCTCAAGGTCTGGTTGAGGGTGATCAGGATCATGTCGAAGTCGAACTGATCCAGGCGTTGCTTGTACTGGGCGCGGTCGACGGTGCGCAGGTTCGCATCGATGCCGATGCTGCGCAGGTTCTCCACATAGGGTTGCAGGATGCGCTCCAGGTTCGGGTTGACCAACAGTATTTCGAAGCGCAGCGGCTGGCCGTCCTTGTTGAGCAAGCGTTGGCCCGAGAGTTTCCAGCCGGCTTCACCCAGCAGCGCCAGGGCCCGGCGCAGGGTTTCGCGGGGGATGCCGCGTCCGTCGGTCTGCGGCAGGCTGAAGGCTTGGGTAAACAGGTTGGCCGGCAACTGCTCGCGGTACGGCGAGAGCATCAGCCATTCGTGGCCCACCGGCACGCCGGTGGCCGAGAACTCACTGTTGGGGTAGTAGCTCAAGGTGCGTTTGTAGGCATTGCTGAACAGGGTACGGTTGGTCCACTCGAAATCGAACATCAGCCCCAGGGCTTCGCGCACCTTGGTCTGGCTGAAGGCTGGTCGCCGCGTGTTCATGAACAGGCCCTGGCTCTGGGTCGGGATCTGGTGGGCGATCTGCGCCTTGATCACCTCGCCACGGTTCACCGCCGGGAAGTTGTAGCCATTGGCCCAGTTCTTGGCCTGGTGCTCGATGTAAATGTCGAACTCGCCGGCCTTGAAGGCTTCGAAGGCTACGTCGCTGTCACGGTAGAACTCCACTTCAACCTTGTCGTAGTTGTAGAAGCCCTGGTTGACCGGCAGGTCCTTGCCCCAGTAGTCCTTGACCCGTTCGAACACCAGCTGGCGCCCTGGAGTGACCTTGCTGATGCGGTACGGCCCGCTGCCCAACGGTGGTTCGAAGGTGGTGGCCTTGAAATCGCGGTTCTTCCAGTAATGCTGGGGCAATACCGGCAGCTCGCCCAGGCGCAGGATCAGCAAGGGGTTGCCGGCGCGCTTGAACACAAAGCGGATGCGATGACGGTTGAGGATGTCCACGCGCGCCACTTCCTGCAGGTTGGTGCGGTACTGCGGGTGGCCTTCGGTCAGCAGGGTGCGGTAGGAAAACGCCACGTCATCGGCGGTGATCGGCTGGCCATCATGGAAACGCGCTTGCGGGCGCAGGTTGAATACCACCCAACTGCGGTCCTCGCTGTATTCCACCGATTGGGCGATCAGCCCGTAACTGGACGTCGGCTCATCACCGGAGGGCGCGTACTGGCCGGTACCGACCATCAATGGCTCGTTCAGCTCATTGACGCCGTATTGCAGGAAGTTGGGCGTGGAAACCGGGCTTGAGCCCTTGAAGGTATAGGGGTTGAGGGTATCGAAAGTGCCAAATGCCATGACCCGCAACGTACCGCCTTTCGGCGCTGCGGGGTTTACCCAATCAAAGTGGGTGAATTTGGCCGGGTACTTGAGCAAGCCGAACTGCGTGTAACCGTGGCTCTCGGTAATCGTCGCGTTCGCAGCAAAGCTCAAGGCCAGACTTATTAGTAGAAGGAGGGGACGCTTCAAGTCAGAGATCCGATCCAGGCGGCTTGGGCTTTATGGTCGGTACAGTAACAGCTTGTTCCGGTTGGAAAAAGGCTGTTGGGAATGCCAGCTGGGGATGTCGAGGTATCGGGTGGTGTGAAGGAGAAATGTGGGAGCTGGCTCCCACACAAGCCAGCTCACCTGCGGGTTTATCTTGGCCCGGAAACCACCAGCATCTGCCCCGGCTTCAATGCCTGGCCAGTACGCGGGTTCCAGCGCTTGAGATGTTGCATTTCGACGTTGAAACGCTTGGCGACGATATACAGCGAATCGCCTTTCTTGACCTTGTACTGCACGGGCTTATTCGCTGCGACTTTGCGGGTGTCCTGCATCACCAGGGTCTGGCCGACCTTGAGCGCCTGGCCGTTGAGCTTGTTCCAGCGCTGCAGGTCATGCACATCGACCTTGTTGGCCTTGGCGATCAGCGTCAGGTTGTCGCCGCTGCGCACCTTGTAGCTGCGGGTACGCCCGGCCACCGACTTGGTCTCGACCTCGTCGAATACCGCTTTCTTCGGGCGCAGGGCCAGCAGTTCCTCCGGCTTCATCGCCGAAAGGCTGCTGGTGAGCAGCTGCGCCTTGGAGCTTGGTACGAGCAGATGCTGGGGGCCATCGAGGGTGATGCGTTGTTTCAGCGCCGGGTTGAGCTGGAACAGTTCGTCTTCGTCGATCTCGGCCAGCGCGGCAACCCGGGACAGGTCCATGCTTTGCTTGACTTCGACCACTTTGAAGTACGGCGTGTTGGCGATCGGGTTCAGGTTGACACCGTAGGCCTCGGGCGCCAGCACCACCTGGGACAGTGCCAGGAACTTGGGCACGTAGTCCCTGGTTTCCTGGGGCAGCGGCAGGTTCCAGTAGTCGGTGGGCAGGCCGAGCTTTTCGTTGCGCTCGATGGCCCGGCTCACGGTGCCTTCGCCGGCGTTATAGGCGGCCAGGGCCAGCAGCCAGTCGCCGTTGAACATGTCGTGCAGGCGGGTCAGGTAGTCCAGGGCGGCGGTGGTGGAGGCGGTGATATCGCGGCGGCCGTCGTAGGCGCGGGTCTGGCGCAGGTTGAAGTAGCGCCCGGTGGAGGGGATGAATTGCCACAGGCCGACCGCATCGCTGCGCGAATAGGCCATTGGGTTGTAGGCACTTTCGATCACTGGCAGCAGCGCCAGCTCCAGGGGCATGTTGCGTTCTTCAAGGCGTTCGACGATGTAGTGAATATAGAGGCTGCCGCGTTCGCCGGCGTTCTCCAGGAAAGACGGGTTGCTGGCGAACCACAGGCGCTGTTGCTCGATGCGCGGGTTGACGCCGACGTTGTCCTGTAGTTGAAAGCCCCGGCGCATGCGTTCCCAGACATCCTGGGGCACTTCGGGGCTGGGCTTCTCTGATAGCCAGATAGGTTTTTGCTTGATCTTGACAGTAAGATTCGGTTTGGGTTGCACGGTGGATTGTGCAGCGAAATTTGTCGATTGGCAGCCCGCCAGAGTCGCGGACACGGCCACCGCCACAGCTTGAGCCAGGCGGGTCAATGCGTCTGAATGGTTGGATTTACGAATAGGTGACGACATTGGCTGGAAGTAAGTTCCGGGCAAAAATGTCGGGCGATTCTAGAAAGCGCTGTGGTTGCGGTCAACCATTCAGAAATTACGTATCAGATTGCATCGCCTTAGAACTTATCTTTCCATGCCCTCAAGCTAGTAAACACCTCGGCCCCAGTGCGGTTGTCGCGGCCATTCCGTTCGTCCGCTTTTTGTTTAACAGATGTTTCGGCGGTGCGTAAAAAGGGGTTGGTACGCTTTTCCAGGGCCAGGTTGGACGGCAGCGTCATCTCGCCGCGTGCCCGCAGTTGGCGGACGCTTTCCACTCGTTCGGCGATATCGGCGTTATCCGGTTCCACTGCCTGGGCAAACTTGAGGTTACTTTGTGTGTATTCGTGGGTGCAGTACACCTGGGTGTCGGCGGGAAGGGCGGCCAGGCGCTCCAGTGACGTATGCATCTGCTCCGGAGTACCTTCGAACAGGCGCCCGCAGCCGGCGGCGAACAGGGTGTCGCCGCAGAACAGCACGCCCGGGTGGTAAAAGGCGATATGGCCGAGTGTGTGGCCGGGCACGCTATAAACCTCGAAATCCCAGCCGAGCACGCTGATGCGCTCGTTGTCATGCAGGGCGACGTCCCGCGCCGGGATCTTCTCGCTGGCCGGGCCGTAGACCTTGGCGCCGGTCTCGCGCTTGAGTTGTTCCACGCCCCCGACATGGTCGTGGTGATGGTGGGTGATCAGGATGTCGCTGAGGGTCCACGCCGGGTTTTGCGCCAGCCAGGCCAGCACGGGCGCGGCGTCGCCGGGATCGACCACGGCGCAACGTTGGCTTTGCGGGTCCTGTAACAACCAGATGTAGTTGTCGGTGAAGGCGGGCAGGGCACTGATCTGTATCATTCTTCGATTCGCCAAGCTGAACACATTGGTGCATCTTAGAACGTCTAGGCGAGTTGGAGAATGCAATGACTGATAAAGCGTTCGCCCAGGCCGATCCGCAGTGGCTGGCCCTGATCAGCGCCGCCCGCGAATGGCTGTCCGGGCCGATCGGGCAATTTTTGCTGGACGAAGAACGGCGCATGCTCGAAGACGAGCTGGGCCGGTTCTTCGGGGGCTATCTGGTGCATTACGGCCCTTCGGCCCAGCCGCCCCCCAGCGCGCCGCAGGTGCAGCGCAATGTGCGCCTGGGCGCGCCGTTGCCAGGGGTGGAGATCGTCTGCGAAGAGCAGGCCTGGCCGTTGAGCGAGCATGCCGCCGATGTGGTGGTGCTGCAGCATGGCCTGGATTTCTGCCTGTCGCCCCATGGCTTGTTGCGCGAAGCCGCGAGCAGTGTGCGCCCGGGAGGACATTTGCTGATCATTGGTATCAACCCCTGGAGCAGCTGGGGCCTGCGCCATGTGTTTGCCCATGACGGCCTGAGCCAGGCGCGCTGCATCTCGCCGTCGCGGGTTGGGGACTGGCTGAACCTGCTGGGTTTCGCGCTGGAGAAACGCCGCTTCGGGTGCTATCGTCCGCCGCTTGCCTCGACCAAGTGGCAAGGCCGCCTGGCCGGCTGGGAACGTCGCGCGGGGGCCTGGCAATTGGCCGGTGGCGGCTTCTATTTACTGGTCGCGCGCAAGATCGTGGTGGGGCTGCGGCCCGTGCGCCAGGTGCAGCGCCAGCCCATGGGCAAGCTGGTACCGATGCCCATGGCCAAGGTCAACCGCAAGCAAAGCGACGTGTAAAATCCCTTTTTGATTTCAGGCCGAGTCTCTTGGCCTCGGGACACTGTCGGTCAATGGCCGGCAGCCCGTTTTGATGGATGCAACCGATGACCGATAGCGTAGAACTCTTCACCGATGGCGCCTGCAAGGGCAACCCCGGCCCCGGCGGCTGGGGAGCCTTGCTGGTGTGCAAGGGCGTCGAGAAGGAACTGTGGGGCGGCGAAGCCAATACCACCAACAACCGCATGGAACTGATGGGCGCCATTCGCGGCCTGGAAGAACTCAAGCGCCGCTGCAGCGTGGTGCTGGTGACCGACTCGCAGTATGTGATGAAGGGCATTAACGAGTGGATGGTCAACTGGAAGAAGCGCGGCTGGAAGACCGCGGCCAAGGAACCGGTCAAAAATGCCGACCTGTGGCAGTTGCTCGATGAGCAATGCAATCGCCATGACATTACCTGGAAATGGGTACGTGGCCATATCGGTCATCCGGGCAACGAACGCGCCGACCAACTGGCCAACCGTGGCGTCGATGAAGTGCGAGGCTACAAGCAGGGCTGAGGCCGACTGACGTGTTAACATTGCGCCCTTTGAACGACACCACACCGTTGAGAGCTGAACCCTGATGGCGATCCGATCTGTTGTACTCGATACCGAAACCACCGGCATGCCGGTGACCGACGGCCACCGGATCATTGAAATCGGCTGTGTCGAACTCATGGGGCGGCGCCTCACCGGCCGTCACTTCCACGTCTACCTGCAACCGGACCGCGACAGTGACGAAGGCGCAATCGGCGTCCACGGCATCACCGACGAGTTCCTCAAGGGCAAGCCGCGTTTCGCCGAAGTGGCCGATGAGTTCTTCGAATTCATCAACGGCGCCCAGTTGATCATCCATAACGCAGCGTTCGACGTCGGCTTCATCAACAATGAATTCGCCCTGATGGGGCAGATGGATCGCGCGGACATTTCCCGTCACTGCTCGATCCTCGACACCCTGATGATGGCCCGTGAGCGTCACCCCGGCCAGCGCAACAGCCTCGATGCCTTGTGCAAACGTTATGGCGTCGACAACTCCGGCCGTGAGCTCCATGGCGCCTTGCTCGACTCCGAGATTCTCGCCGACGTCTACCTGACCATGACCGGCGGGCAGACCAGCCTGTCCCTGGCGGGTAATGCGTCCGATGGCGCGGGCTCTGCGGAAGGTTCGGGCAACCGCCCTTCGGAAATCCGCCGGCTGCCGGCCGACCGCAAGCCTTCCGTTATCATCCGCGCCAGCGAACAGGATATGGCCGAGCATGCGGCGCGGCTGGAAGCGATTGCCAAGTCGGCCGGCGCGCCGGCGTTGTGGACCCAGTTGACCCAACAATAATCAGGCTTGAGTGCGCTCAGATAACGTGGGAGGGGCTTGCTCCCTCCCACATTCGTTACCCGTTGCTTGTAAAATCTTCATTCGCCACATCCACTCCCAGGCTCTACCCTTGAGTGCATAGCCCTCAGGACTACACGCTCCCATGTACAAAGACCTGAAGTTTCCTGTCCTTATCGTGCACCGTGACATCAAGGCCGACACCGTTGCCGGCGACCGGGTTCGAGGTATTGCCCGGGAACTGGAACAGGAGGGCTTCAGTATCTTTTCCGCCGTGGACTACGCCGAAGGCCGGCTGGTTGCGTCCACTCATCACGGCCTGGCGTGCATGCTGATCGCCGCTGAAGGGGCCGGCGAAAATACCCATTTACTGCAAAACATGGTCGAACTGATCCGCTTGGCGCGGCTGAGGGCGCCCAACCTGCCGATCTTTGCCCTGGGCGAGCAAGTCACCCTGGAAAATGCCCCGGCCGATGCCATGAGCGAACTCAACCAGTTGCGCGGCATCCTTTACCTGTTCGAAGACACCGTGCCGTTCCTCGCGCGCCAAGTGGCCCGTGCCGCGCGCACTTACCTGGACGGGCTGCTGCCGCCGTTTTTCAAGGCGTTGGTGCAGCACACCGCCGACTCCAACTATTCCTGGCACACTCCTGGTCACGGCGGTGGCGTGGCCTATCGCAAAAGCCCGGTGGGGCAGGCGTTTCATCAATTCTTCGGGGAAAATACGCTGCGTTCGGACCTGTCTGTCTCGGTGCCCGAACTGGGCTCGCTGCTGGACCACACCGGGCCCCTGGCCGAAGCCGAGGCGCGTGCCGCGCGCAACTTTGGCGCCGATCACACCTTCTTTGTGATCAATGGCACCTCCACCGCCAACAAGATAGTCTGGCACTCGATGGTCGGCCGCGATGACCTGGTGCTGGTCGACCGCAACTGCCACAAGTCGGTGTTGCACTCGATCATCATGACCGGCGCCATCCCGCTGTACCTGTGCCCGGAGCGCAACGAACTGGGGATCATCGGCCCGATTCCCCTGAGCGAGTTCAGCCCCGAGTCGATCCGCGCCAAGATCGATGCCAGCCCGCTGACCCGTGGCCGCCTGCCCAAGGTCAAGCTGGCGGTGGTGACCAACTCCACCTACGACGGCCTGTGCTACAACGCCGAGCTGATCAAGCAGCAATTGGGCAACAGTGTCGAGGTGCTGCACTTCGACGAAGCCTGGTACGCCTACGCGGCGTTTCACGAGTTCTTCGCCGGGCGCTACGGCATGGGTACCTCGCGCAGCGCGGACAGCCCGCTGGTATTCACCACCCACTCCACCCACAAGCTGCTGGCGGCGTTCAGCCAGGCCTCGATGATCCATGTGCAGGACGGTGGCGCGCGCCAGCTGGACCGCGACCGTTTCAACGAAGCGTTCATGATGCATATCTCCACGTCGCCGCAATACAGCATCATCGCTTCGCTCGACGTCGCCTCGGCCATGATGGAGGGGCCGGCCGGGCGTTCGTTGCTGCAGGAAATGTTCGACGAGGCCCTGAGCTTTCGCCGCGCCCTGGCTAACCTGCGCCAGCATATCGCCGCAGAAGACTGGTGGTTCTCCATCTGGCAGCCACCCTCGGTTGCCGGCATCGACCGCGTTGCCACGGCGGACTGGCTGCTGCAGCCGCAGGATGATTGGCATGGTTTCGGCGACGTGGTCGAAGACTACGTGCTGCTGGACCCGATCAAAGTGACCCTGGTGATGCCCGGCCTCAACGCCGGAGGGGCCTTGAGCGAGTGTGGGATTCCGGCGGCGGTGGTGAGCAAGTTCCTCTGGGAGCGTGGGCTGGTGGTGGAAAAGACCGGGCTGTATTCCTTCCTCGTGCTGTTTTCCATGGGCATCACCAAAGGTAAATGGAGTACTTTGCTCACCGAGTTGCTGGAGTTCAAGCGCAGTTACGATGCGAATGTCAGCCTGGCCAGTTGCCTGCCCTCGGTATTTGCCCAGGGCCCGGCGCGTTATCAAGGCTTGGGTTTGCGCGATCTGTGCGACCAATTGCACAGCTGTTACCGCAGCAATGCCACCGCCAAACACCTCAAGCGCATGTACACGGTACTGCCGGAGGTGGCGATGAAGCCGGCCGATGCCTACGACCAATTGGTGAGGGGCGAAGTGGAAGCCGTGCCCATCGATGCCTTGCCAGGGCGCATCGCAGCCGTGATGCTGGTGCCTTATCCTCCGGGCATTCCGCTGATCATGCCGGGCGAACGCTTTACCGAGTCGACGCGCTCGATCATCGATTACCTGGCGTTTGCCCGCACGTTCGATAGCAGCTTCCCCGGTTTTGTCGCAGATGTTCACGGGTTACAACACGAAGACGACGGCAACGGTCGTTGTTACACCGTCGATTGCATCAAGGGTTAAGGATGTTTATGCAAGCTGTAATGAACCCGAAATATCCAGGGCTCAGCGTGCGAGTCGCCGACGAAGGCTTCGATGCCTACGTGTGGGGCAATGATTTCAGTTTCGAGGTCAGCGCCTATGGCGTGCCGCAAATGGGCAAGCGCGTCGACCAGTGGCCTGTGGAGCGCATCCTGCCGTACCGCAAGTGCTATGGGATCGATCCCGAAGAGTTCGCCAGTTTTCGGGATGCCGCCGACAGCGCGATTTTCATGGCTTACCTGGACGATCGGGCGGTGGGGCATATCGTGGTCAGCACCAACTGGAACGGTTTCGCCCATGTCGATGAGTTGGCGGTGGCCTTGCCGGCGCGCCGCCACGGCGTGGCAAAAGCGTTATTGGATGTCGCGCAGTTCTGGAGCCGCAAGAAAAACCTGCCAGGCATGATGCTCGAAACCCAGAACAACAACCTGGGTGCCTGTCGCCTGTATGAGCGTTGCGGGTACGTGATGGGCGGCATCGATCACTTGCGCTATCGCGGCATCGACCCGCATACCCGCGAGGTGGCGATTTTCTGGTATCGGCTGTTCAAGAGTGAAGTCGACAAGGCTTAGCCGGCCAACAGGCTTTCAGCCTTCTGCGTGACAATCTCCAGCAGCGCATTCAAGGCCGGGGACGTCACACCGTCTTCAAGGGTCAGCGCATACAGGCTGACCATGATCGGTGGCGACACCGGGCAGGCGTCCAGCCCCGCCTCGCGCGCGCCGAACGCGGTGAACGGGTCGACAATCGCCAACCCTTCTCCCGCTTCCACCATGCTGCGCATCATCTGGTAGGTCTGCACCCGCGTCTGCACCACCGGCAGTGGGCGCAGGGCTTGCAGCTTGGCGTCCAGCAGGCGACTCAACGGGTCTTGCCCCTCCAGTCCGATCATCGACTGGCCAGCCAGCTCTTGCAGGGCAATGTACTTCTGCTTGGGTTTCAGCCAGCCGTGGGGCGCGAGCAATTGCAGCTTGCCCTGGGCCAGTACGGTGCTGTGCACCTGCGGGTGTTCCGGGTCATGCAGGCTCAGGCCCACGTCGGCTTCGTGCAGCAGCAGGCTGCGGATGATCTCCCGGGTTGGCTGGCTCGACAGGTTGCAGGGCGTGTCCTGGAAACGTCGGCGCAGCAGGGCAATGCTCTGCGGCAACAGCTGATTGGCCAAAGGCGGCGTGCACAGGGCGCGCAAGGTGGGGGCGTGATGGTGTTTCAGGCGGCTGGCCAGGCGTTGCACCGGCTCCAGCGCTTCGTACACCTGAGCCATGGCTGCCTGCAGCTCCAGGGTTTCCCGGGTTGCCTGCAAGCGTCCGCGCACGCTGGCGAACAGCATAAAGCCCAATTGCAGCTCGGCGTCCTTGAGTGTCGCGTCCACATCGCCCACGGGGAGTTGCAACCATTCGGCGGCCGTGCCGAGGTGTCCGGTCTGCAAAATGGCCTGAATCACTTCGATATGACGTAAACGCATGGCCGGAGTCTATGTGCAGCGCCGTGGGGATTCAATGGCGCAGGCCTGTGTGTGAGAAAAAGTGTGCGCAAAAAAGACTGCGTGAGTCGTCCACACCTATGGCGTTCAGCCACGACCTCACTAGAATGGCTCGTCTGATCATCAACGACCAATGCCGCTGCCGGCACTTACAACAAAAACAGGTCTGGTCTCAAATGCCGATGCCCTCGAAATTCTTCGGGCTAACGGCCAAGCAACTCGTGGTCCTGGTGACCGTGGGCTGTGCGGCTGCTTATCTCTTCAGCAATCACGACGACAACACGCCGGAAACCCTCGCGCTTGAAGCGTTCATTCGTTCCCAGGAACAGGTCGGCGAGCAGGTAGGGGCTGTGCTGGGTATCAGCCTGGTCAGGCAGGTGGAAGCGTATCCCGCGTACAACGCGACGGGTTACAAGCGTTCGATGTACGCCGTGGAGGGCGAGCGCGGGCGTTTGCTGGTGACGCTCAAGCAGGTGCCGGGCGAGGAGGGGATTGAAGTGACTGAGATGCGCAGGCCGTGATAACCCCGGCCCAGTCAACGCCAGCAATGGCCAGGACTGAGCAGGTCGATAGGGCGAACGCTCAGGTTGCGAGGGTCGTTGCCGATTCGCGGACAATAATGATGCCCGATTGAATCAGTTCGAATTCATCGCCTTCCAGTTTCTTGACCCGGTCACCAATGGCCAGCTTGTAGGTGGTGGTGGGCGCCGAGCCAGCCAGGTCGCCATGCGCCGGGTTGGATTCCTGGAACTCATGCACCGAATACACGCGACCTTCCGCGTCTCTGGCATGAAACTGTCCGACTAGTACTGCTGCCATCTGTTTAGAACCTCTGGAGATAAACACTCATATACGGTTGTGTAGACCGCCATAAAGATGGGGAGTTTACCTATTGAAAAAAAATACTATTCGTTGATGTTTTCAGACCTTTCCTACGCAGCGAGGATGCGGCAAACGTCTGGAGGATTATCAAAACCTTCTGGTGAACCCGTCGCCAAGGCTCTATAACTACAAGCTCCTTTAGTCAGACGTCGGGAAACCTCAATGAGCAAGGTCTACACGATCGCTGTCCTGGTAGGCAGCTTGAGAACACAGTCGATCAACCGCAAGGTCGCCCTGGCATTGGCCGAACTGGCCCCCGCCAATCTGAAATTGAACATTGTCGAAATTGGCGATTTGCCACTTTACAACGAGGACATCGACGGTGATTCGCCGCCGGCAGCCTACAGTACTTTCCGTCAGCAGGTGAGTTCATCCGACGCGGTGCTGTTTGTGACCCCGGAATACAACCGCTCCGTGCCGGCCCCGTTGAAGAACGCAATTGACGTGGGCTCACGCCCTTATGGGCAGAGTGCCTGGAGCGGCAAGCCAGGGGCGATCATCAGCGTCTCGCCGGGTGCCGTCGGCGGTTTCGGTGCCAACCACCACCTGCGCCAATCGCTGGTGTTCCTGGACGTGTGGTGCATGCAGCAGCCGGAAGCCTACCTGGGCGGTGCAGGCAGTGTGTTTGACGAGTCCGGCAAGTTGTCGGAAAAGACCAAGCCGTTTTTGCAGGCATTCATCGATGCCTACGGCCAGTGGGTGGAAAAACAGAAGGGGTAAAGCCAGTCAGTCAAGCGCAGCTCCCCTGTGGGAGCTGGCTTGCCTGCGCTGGCGGTGGATCAGTAGACCCCTATGCCAGCTGACCCACCGCCATCGCGGGCAAGTCGAGTCGTCGCACCGCCGCTCCCACACGTTTTAGGTCAGCGCAGCCAGTTGGTGCGCGCCAATTCAATCACCTCATCGCCGCGCCCGCTCATCACCGCCTTGAGCATGTACAGGCTGAACCCCTTGGCCTGCTCCAGCTTGATACTCGGCGGCATGACCAATTCCTGGGTGGCGGTCACCACATCCACCAGCACCGGGCCGTCATGGGCCAGGGCGCGGCGCAGGGCCGGCTCCAGGTCTTCGGATTGCTCCACGCGAATGCCAAGGATGCCCATGGCGTTGGACATGGCCGCAAAGTCCGGGTTTTTCAGCTCGGTGCCGGTGTCCAGATAGCCTGCGGCTTTCATTTCCATGGCGACAAAACCCAGCGATGAGTTATCGAACACGATGACTTTCACTGGCAGTTTCAATTGCGCCAGCGAGATGAAATCCCCCATCAGCATGGCGAAACCGCCGTCGCCCGACATGGAAATCACCTGCCGCCCAGGAAACGCCGCTTGCGCGCCAATCGCCTGAGGCATGGCATTGGCCATGGAACCATGGTTGAACGAACCGATCAGCCGGCGTTTACCGTTCATCTTCAGGTAACGCGCGGCCCACACGGTCGGCGAGCCGACGTCGGCAGTGAAGATCGCATCGTCGTCGGCCAGTTCGCTGAGCAGGCGCGCCACGTATTGCGGATGAATCGGCCGGTTGGCCTTGGACGGTTGCGCCAGGTCATCCAGGCCTTGGCGGGCTTTTTCGTAGTGCTTCAATGAGGTGTCGAGAAAGCTGCGATCGGTCTTGCGGGTCAGGCGCGGCAGCAGCGCGTCGAGGGTTTCACTCACATCGGCGGCGATGCCCAGGTCCAGCGTGGCGCGACGGCCGAGCGCCTGTGGGTTGCGGTCGACCTGGATAATCTTCGCGTCGGTGGGGTAGAACTGGCGATAAGGGAAGTCGGTGCCGAGCATGATCAAGGTGTCGCAGTTGAGCATGGCGTGATAGCCGGAGCTGAAGCCGATCAGGCCGGTCATGCCCACGTCGAACGGGTTGTCCCACTCCACATGTTCCTTGCCGCGCAGGGCATGCACCACGGGCGCACCCAGCTTGTCGGCGAGGGCCACCACTTGCGCGTGGGCGCCCGCACAACCGCTGCCGCACAACAACGTGGTTTTCTCACTGCGCTCGAGGATCTCGATCAACTGCACCAAGTCAGCTTCCGCCGGCAGCGTGCGCGGCGCGTTCAGCACGGGCCATGGCTTGAGTGTGTCTTCGACTTCCAGCAGCGACACATCCCCTGGTATCACCACCACCGCCACGCCGCGATTGAGGATCGCCGAGCGCATGGCACGATGCAGCACCTGGGGCATCTGTTCGGGGTTGGTGACCAGCTCGATAAAGTGGCTGCACTCCTTGAACAGTTCCTGAGGGTGGGTTTCCTGGAAATAGTTGAGGCCGATCTCCGAGGACGGGATTTGCGCGGCAATCGCCAGCACGGGCACATGGTTGCGATGGCAGTCGAACAGGCCATTGATCAGATGCAGGTTGCCCGGTCCGCAGCTGCCGGCACACACCGTCAGCTCGCCGGTGGCAGCGGCCTCGGCACCGGCGGCAAACGCCGCGACTTCTTCGTGGCGTACATGCATCCATTCGATGCTGTCCATGGTACGCAGCGCGTCGGTCAGGCCGTTGAGGCTGTCGCCGGTCAGGCCCCAGATGCGCTTGATGCCCGCCTGTTCAAGGGTGGTCGCCAATTGCTGGGCCAGGTTGATTTTCGCCATGAAGCACTCCAATCGTCAGTGAGGTTAAAAACTGCTGATCAATAGGGGACAGTTCGATCACGGCGAATGCTCCGTCTTTAATGTGAAAGTTGCGTCATCGCCGCGCGGTATTGGCGGATACGCCGGGCTATGAGCCATTGGTCACGCCCGGTGCGCCAGGGCTTGATCAATTGCGGCTCCAGGGTCAGGGCGGTGGCTATTCCAGCCATGGCGATGCCGCTGTCGAGTATCTGCTGCACGATCGGCAGGCGGCGAATGCCGGCGCCCGGGGAGCACAAACGCGAAGAGCTGATCGACGCGCGGCCCATAGCAAGGCGCAGTTATTGGGCGTGATCGAGGCGGTAAAGGGCCATTGACTGGCTATGAACTGTAGGAGCGAGCTTGCTCGCGAAAAACGTCAGGACAACGCGTGCATTCAGAATGCACGCATTATCGTTAACGATCTTCGCGAGCAAGCTCGCTCCTACAGGTTATTGGCGGCGGCGGAACAGCGGCAGCGGTTCGTCCGTGGCGGCCTGGTACGTCACCGAGAAGTCCTTGAGGCTTTCCAGCGCTTCGTACGGGTCTTTGTCGGCGCGCAGGGCGAAGGCATCGAAGCCGCAGCGGTGCAGGTAGAACAACTGGTCGCGCAGCACGTCACCGATGGCGCGCAGCTCACCCTTGTAACCGTAACGGTCACGCAGCAGGCGCGCGTTGGAGTAGTTGCGACCGTCGGTGAAGGCCGGGAAGTTCAGGGCGATGACCTGAAAGTGCGCCACGTCTTCGCCGATTTCTTCGGCTTCTTCATCGGCGTCCAGCCACACACCCAGGCCGCCATCGCGAGCCTTGAGCGCGTGGGCGTGTTCGCGCCACAGCGCCAGGGGCACGATCAGGTCGTCGCAGTTGGAGATACCGTCGAAGCTCGTGTCCTTGGGCAGCAGGTGCCAGGTTTCGTCGACGACTTCGTTGTTCTTAATGATTCGCTGCATAGACGCGCTCCTTGAACAGGTCAATGCCGATGCGCTGGTAGGTGTCGATGAAACGCTCATCTTCGGTGCGCTGTTCGATATACACATCGATCAGTTTGCCGATCACCTCGGGCATGGCTTCCTGGGCGAAGGACGGGCCGAGGATCTTGCCCAGGCTCGCATCGCGGCTGGCGCTGCCACCCAGGGACACTTGGTAGAATTCTTCGCCTTTCTTGTCCACGCCCAGGATGCCGATGTGGCCGACGTGGTGGTGACCACAGGCGTTCATGCAACCGGAGATGTTCAGGTCCAGCTCGCCGATGTCGAACAGGTAGTCCAGGTCGTCGAAACGGCGCTGGATCGATTCGGCAATCGGGATCGACTTGGCGTTGGCCAGGGAGCAGAAGTCGCCGCCCGGGCAGCAGATGATGTCGGTCAGCAAGCCGATGTTCGGCGTGGCAAAACCGCTTTCGCGCAGCTCGCCCCACAGGGTGAACAGTTGGCTCTGCTCAACGTCGGCGAGGATGATGTTCTGTTCGTGGGAGGTGCGCAGTTGGCCGAAGCTGTAGCGCTCGGCCAGGTCGGCCACGGCGTCCAGCTGCTTGTCGGTGATATCGCCGGGGGCAACACCGGTCGGTTTGAGCGACAGGGTCACGGCTACATAACCGGGCTTTTTGTGCGCCAGGGTGTTGCGCACACGCCAGCGAGCAAAGCCTGGGTGTTGCTGGTCGAGCGCGGCGAGTTCGGCGTCCTGATTGCTCAGGGCCTTGTATTGCGGGTCGACGAAGTGCTTGGCGACGCGGTGCACTTCGGCTTCGGTCAGGGTGGTCTGGCCGCCGCGCAGGTGTTCCATCTCGGCGTCGACTTTCTGGGCGAACACCTCAGGGGTCAGCGCCTTGACCAGGATCTTGATCCGGGCCTTGTACTTGTTGTCACGACGGCCATAGCGGTTGTAGACCCGCAGGATGGCGTCGAGGTAGCTCAACAGGTCCTGCCATGGCAGGAACTCATTGATAAAGGCGCCCACCACCGGGGTACGGCCCAGGCCGCCACCGACCAGGACGCGGAAGCCCAGCTCGCCTGCGGCGTTGTACACCGGCTCCAGGCCGATGTCGTGGACTTCGATGGCCGCACGGTCTGACGTCGAGCCATTGACGGCGATCTTGAACTTGCGCGGCAGGTAGGCGAATTCGGGGTGGAAGGTGGTCCACTGGCGGACGATTTCACACCAGGGCCGCGGGTCGATCAGCTCGTCGGCGGCAACGCCGGCGAACTGGTCGGTGGTGACGTTGCGCAGGCAGTTGCCGCTGGTCTGAATGGCGTGCATCTGTACGGTGGCCAGTTCCGCCAGGATGTCCGGCACATCTTCCAGGGCCGGCCAGTTGAACTGCACGTTCTGGCGGGTGCTGATGTGGGCGTAGCCTTTGTCGTAGTCGCGGGCAATCTTGGCCATCATGCGCACTTGGCGCGACGTCAGTTGGCCATAAGGCACGGCTACCCGCAGCATCGGCGCAAAGCGCTGCACATAAAGGCCATTTTGCAGGCGCAGAGGGCGGAACTCTTCTTCGCTCAGTTCACCTGCCAGATAGCGTCGGGTCTGATCACGGAACTGCTTGACGCGGTCCTCGATGATGCGCTGATCGTATTCGTCGTATACGTACATATAGGTCCTGTTCTCGGCAAATCCGCGCGCACGGCCGCGCACTCCCAACGGAGCCGGCGCACGATACCAGTTTGCGTTTATGCGCAAAAGTGATGTTTGAGTATATGCAAATAACCAAATTATCTAATGAGGTTGATTCTCGCTGTACCCACATTTGTCATAGGGGCAAGTGTGGGCTTTACTGTGGTCGAGTCTTCATGCAGTCACCTATAAAACCGACAAGAGGCGATGCGATGAGCAATCCTACAAAAGCCCGTAAACCCGACAGTACCGTGGACGCCTGGGCCATTCTATTCCTGATCATCCTGGTGGTGGGAACCGCCGTGTTCTGGGTCAGCCACCAATAAAGACGCTTGATTGAGCCTCGATTGACAGTCGCATTGCCACTATCATGGCGAGCTCTTTTTCAAGGCTCAGGCAAGTATGTTGAAGGTGCTGATCACGTGTGTGTGGTTGTTGGGGGCCACCTATGGGCTGATGGCTCATGCGACCTCGGTGGTGTTTCTCAACCCGGGCATGTCCACGGAAACCTTCTGGGTCAGCTACACGCAATTCATGCAGGCCGCGGCCAAGGACCTCGGCCTGGATTTGCGCGTGCGTTACGCCGAGCGCGATAGCCAGAACACCCTGATCCAGGCACGCGAGGCCCTCCAAGGCGACCAGCGCCCCGATTACCTGGTGCTGGTCAATGAACAATACGTGGCACCGCAGATCCTGCGCCTGGCCCAGGGCTCGGGAGTGAAGTTGTTGTTAGTCAACAGCGCGCTGACGCCCGACCAGGAGCACATATTGGGCGCACACAGCGGTATCAATGTGATCGGCAGCCTGGTCCCCGACGACGAGCAGGCCGGTTACCTGATGCTGATTGATCTGTTACGTCAGCACGGCCCCGTGGCGCCGGGCGAAACCCTCGACCTGCTGGCGTTTTCCGGCGTCAAGACCACCCCCGGCGCGCTGTTGCGTGAGCAGGGCCTGCGCCGGGCGTTGACCGAGCATCCCGAGGTGCGCCTGCGCCAGCTGGTCTACGGTGAGTGGAGTCGTGAGCGTGCCTTCGAACAAGCGACACTGCTGCTCAAGCGCTATCCGCAGACGGCGTTGGTGTGGTCGGCCAACGATCAGATGGCGCTGGGTGCGATGCAGGCATTTCAAGACGGCGGGCGCCAGCCGGGCAAGGACACGCTGTTCAGCGCGCTCAACAGCTCGCCGCAGATCCTGCAGGCGCGCCTGGACGGGCGCCTGTCGACCCTGGTCGCCGGGCATTTCACCGTGGGAGGGTGGGCCATGGTGCTGATCAATGACGATGCCAAGGGCCTGGACATCGCCGCCTTCGGCGGGCGCGATCGTCAGACGGCGTTGTTCCAACTGATCAATGCCGCCCAGGCGCGTCGCTTGTCAGGGCGAACCCCCAGGGTGAACTTCCGTGCGCTGTCCGCAGAGGGCAAGCCGGCGTCCTACCGTTACCCCTTCAGCCTGCATTTGCTGCTGCACTAGACGCCTGCCAGGTGCAGCACCAGCTTGACGATGCCAAACAGCGTCAGGGCAAACACCGCCGTGAACAGAATGCCGAGGATCACAAAGTGACTGGGCTTGCCGTGGGTGAAGTCGCGGGCGCGGTTCTTGCCGCTCTGCACGCCAAAGGCGGCGGCCACCACGCTGTGGAGCATCTGCCAGAAGGTCGGCGGTTTATTGTTGGCTGGATCGTCCATACGTCCCTCGACACTGGATGTGTGAGGGACAGCATAGACAATCCGCCGGGGCTTAGTTGTCGTAGCCCAGGTTCGGTGCCAGCCAGCGCTCGGTCACGCTCAGGTCCTGGCCTTTGCGCGCGGTGTAGCTGGCCACCTGGTCCTTGTCGACCTTGCCCACGGCAAAGTACTGCGCCTGGGGATGGGCGAAGTACCAGCCGCTGACCGCCGCCGCCGGGAACATCGCATAGTGCTCGGTGAGGAACACGCCGCTGCGGCCGGCGTGCATTTCGCGGGCCTCGGGGTCGAGCAATTGGAACAACTGGGCTTTTTCAGTGTGGTCCGGGCACGCCGGGTAGCCGGGGGCAGGTCGGATGCCGCTGTACTGCTCCTTGATCAGCGCCTCGTTGTCCAGTTGCTCATCCTTGGCATAGCCCCAGTAATCCTTGCGCACTTGCTGGTGCAGCCATTCGGCGCAGGCCTCGGCCAGGCGGTCGGCCAGGGCCTTGACCATGATCGAGTTGTAGTCGTCGCCCGCGTCCTGATACGCCTTGGCCACTTCCTCGGCACCGATGCCGGCGGTGGTGATAAAACCACCGATGTAGTCAGTCACGCCGCTGTCCTTGGGCGCGACGAAGTCGGCCAGGGAGAAGTTCGGCTTGCCGTCGGTCTTGATGATCTGCTGACGCAGGTGATGCAGCCTGGCAATCGGCTGGCCGTCGTCACCGTAGACTTCAAGGTCGTCGTCCTGCACCTGGTTGGTCGGCCAGAAGCCGAACACCGCACGGGCACTGATGAGTTTTTCGTCGATCAGCTTCTTGAGCATGTCCTGGGCGTCGGCGTACAGCGCGGTAGCGGCTTCCCCCACGACCTCATCGGTGAGGATGCGCGGGAATTTGCCGGCCAGGTCCCAGGAGATAAAGAACGGCGTCCAGTCGATGTACTCGGCCAGTACCTTGAGGTCGATATTGTCCAGCACCTTGGCGCCGGTAAACGTCGGTACCACCGGGGTATAGCTGCTCCAGTCGAACTGGGGCTTCTTGGCGATGGCGGCGGCGTAGCTCAGGCGTTCGGTGCGCGCGCTGCGGTTGGAGGTGCGCTCACGCACGTCGATGTATTCCAGGCGGGTTTTCTCGACGAAACCGGCCTTCAACTCCTTGGACAGCAACTGCGTGGCCACGCCCACCGCGCGCGAGGCGTCGGTCACGTAGATCACCGCGTCGTTGCTGTACTTGGGCTCGATCTTCACCGCCGTGTGCGCCTTGGAGGTGGTCGCGCCGCCGATCATCAGCGGCAGGTGGAAGCCTTGACGTTGCATTTCGCGGGCCACGTGCACCATCTCGTCCAGGGACGGCGTGATCAGGCCGGACAAGCCGATGATGTCGCATTTCTGTTCCTTGGCCACCTGCAGGATCTTTTCCGCCGGCACCATCACGCCCAGGTCGACGATGTCATAGCCATTGCAGCCGAGCACCACGCCGACAATGTTCTTGCCGATGTCATGCACGTCGCCCTTGACCGTGGCCATCAGGATCTTGCCCTTGGCTTGCGGCTTGTCGCCTTTTTCCAGCTCGATGAACGGAATCAAGTGCGCCACGGCCTGTTTCATCACGCGGGCGGACTTCACCACCTGGGGCAGGAACATCTTGCCCGCGCCGAACAGGTCGCCAACGATGTTCATGCCGGACATCAGCGGGCCTTCGATCACTTCGATCGGGCGCGCGAACGACAGGCGGGACTCCTCGGTGTCTTCGACGATATGCGTGGTGATGCCCTTGACCAGCGCGTGTTCCAGGCGCTTGTTCACCGGCCAGCCGCGCCATTCCTCGGTCTCGGCTTCCTTGACGCTGCCGTCGCCCTTGTACTTGTCGGCGATGGCGAGCAGGGCGTCGGTGCCGTCCGGGGTGCGGTTGAGCACCACGTCTTCCACCGCATCGCGCAGCTCGGCCGGGATCTGGTCGTAGATCTCCAACTGGCCGGCGTTGACGATGCCCATGGTCAGGCCCGCACGAATCGCATACAGCAGGAACACCGAGTGGATCGCCTCGCGCACCGGGTTGTTGCCACGGAACGAGAACGACACGTTGGACACGCCGCCGGAGGTCAGTGCGTACGGCAGCTCGTCGCGGATATAGGCGCAGGCGTTAATAAAGTCGACGGCATAGTTGTTGTGCTCTTCGATACCGGTGGCGACCGCGAAGATGTTCGGGTCGAAGATGATGTCTTCCGGCGGGAAGCCGACTTCGTTCACCAGGATGTCGTAGGAGCGTTTGCAGATCTCTTTCTTGCGCGTTTCGGTGTCGGCCTGGCCGGCTTCATCGAACGCCATCACCACCACCGCCGCGCCGTAGCGCTTGCACAGCTTGGCGTGGTGGATGAACTGCTCGACGCCTTCCTTCATGCTGATGGAGTTGACGATGCCCTTGCCTTGGATGCACTTGAGGCCGGCTTCGATCACCTCCCACTTGGAGGAGTCGATCATGATCGGCACGCGGGAGATGTCCGGCTCGCCAGCGATCAGGTTGAGGAAGGTCACCATGGCCTTCTTCGAGTCCAGCATGCCCTCGTCCATGTTGATGTCGATCACCTGGGCGCCGGCTTCGACCTGCTGCAGGGCGACTTCCAGGGCCTCGGTGTAGTTGTCTTCGCGGATCAGGCGGGCGAACTTGGCGGAACCGGTGATGTTGGTGCGTTCGCCGACGTTGACGAACAGCGAGCTGCGATCGATGGTGAACGGCTCCAGGCCCGACAGGCGGCAGGCCTTGGGGATGTCCGGGATCGGGCGCGGCGCATAACCGGCCACGGCCTTGGCGATGGCTTCGATATGGCCTGGGGTGGTGCCGCAGCAGCCACCGACGATATTGAGGAAGCCGCTCTGGGCGAATTCTTCGATGACCTTGGCGGTTTCCGACGGCAGTTCGTCGTACTCGCCGAATTCGTTGGGCAGGCCGGCGTTGGGGTGCGCCGACACGTGGGTGTTGGCCTTGTTGGACAACTCTTCCAGGTACGGTCGCAGCTCGCTGGCACCGAGGGCGCAGTTCAGGCCCACGGAAATCGGCTTGGCGTGGGCCACCGAGTTCCAGAACGCTTCGGTGGTCTGGCCCGACAGGGTGCGGCCGGAGGCATCGGTGATGGTGCCGGAGATCATGATCGGCAGTTCCACGTTCAGCGCTTCGAACACGCCCTGTACCGCGAAGATCGCGGCCTTGGCGTTGAGGGTGTCGAAGATGGTTTCGATCAGGATCAGGTCGGCGCCGCCCTCGATCAGGCCCTGGGTGGCCTCGGTGTAGTTTTCCACCAGCTCATCGAAGGTCACGTTGCGATAGCCGGGGTTGTTCACATCCGGCGACAGCGAGCAGGTACGGCTGGTCGGGCCGAGCACGCCGGCGACGAAGCGCGGCTTGGCCGGGTTTTCGGCGGTCTTGGCGTCGGCCATCTTGCGCGCCAGGCGCGCGCCTTCGACGTTCAGCTCATAGGCCAGCGCTTCCATGCCGTAGTCGGCCATGGAGATGCGGGTGGCGTTGAAGGTGTTGGTTTCGAGGATATCGGCGCCGGCATCCAGGTAAGCCTTCTCGATCCCGCCGATCACGTCCGGGCGGGTGAGCACCAGCAGGTCGTTGTTGCCCTTGACGTCGCTCGGCCAGTCGGCAAAGCGTTTGCCACGGTAGTCGTGCTCTTCCAGTTTATAGCTCTGGATCATCGTGCCCATGCCGCCGTCGAGGATCAGGATGCGTTCCTTGAGGGCGTGGTGAAGGGCTTGCAGACGAGCGCTACGATCGGACATGGGACTACTCTGGTCAGGCATTACGGAGGGCATGGATCATAGCAAACCTGTGCGGATTTGCGGCATGCCCAGGTTTTGCATGAATATCGTTCATGTTGGTGCCGTCCGCAGATCGGTAGAATCGACAGGTTTTTTCATTTTGGCTTCCTATTGGGACCCGGCTCATGTCGTATCGCATCATCGTCAGTCTTGCACTTTTGCTGATTGGCACCGCCGCACAGGCCGAGGATCCCGCCCCTGCGCCTTCCTACACTCGGGATGTGCAACCGATCTTCACCGAGAAGTGCGTGGCGTGCCATGCCTGCTACGACTCGGCCTGCCAGTTGAACCTGGGCAGCGGCGAGGGCGCGGCCCGGGGCGCGTCCAAGGCCCTGGTCTACGACGGTGATCGCAGCCAGGCGGCCAAGCCGACCCGGCTGTTCTATGACGCCTTCGGCAAGGCCGCCTGGCAGCGCGAAGGCTTTGCTTCGGTACTGGATGCCCAGGGCAGCCAGGCGGCGCTGATGGCGCGCATGCTGGAACTGGGTCGGCATCGTGCGCCGTTGCAGCCCAACGGCAAGCTGCCCGATGACATTGTGTTGGGCCTGAACCGCGAGAACATGTGCCCGCTGCCGGAGGAGTTCGACAACTACGCCGGGGCGCACCCCAACGAAGGCATGCCGCTGGCCGTGACCGGTTTGAGCGACGCGCAATACCAGACCCTGCAGCGCTGGCTGGCCTCCGGCGCGCCGATCGACCAGCAGGGCGTGGCCCCGAGCGCCGCGGAAGCCGCCCAGGTGCTGCAGTGGGAAAACCTGCTCAATGCCCCCGGCGCCCGGGAAAGCCTGGTGGCTCGCTGGCTGTTCGAGCATCTGTTTATTGCGCATATGTACTTCGAGGGTGGCGAGCCAGGGCATTTCTTCCAGTGGGTGCGTTCGCGCACCCCCAGCGGCCAGCCGATTGACCTGATCAACACCCGCCGCCCCAACGATGACCCCGGCACCCGCGTGTACTACCGCCTGTGGCCGATCCAGGGCGTGATCGTGCATAAAACCCATATCACTTACCCGCTCAGTGCCGAGAAAATGGCACGTATAAAAGGGTTGTTCTACGCTGGCGACTGGCAGGTCAACGCCTTGCCGGGTTACGGGCCCGGCCGTCGCGCCAACCCCTTCGAGACGTTCGAGGCGATCCCGGCCAAAGCGCGTTACCAGTTCATGCTCGATAACGCCGAATACTTCGTGCGCACCTTTATTCGCGGGCCGGTATGCCGTGGGCAGATCGCCACGGATGTGATTCGCGACAACTTCTGGGCCCTGTTCCAGGACCCGGACCACGACCTGTACATCACCGATGCGCGGTATCGCGGCCAGGCCACGCCGTTATTGGCGATGCCAGGGCAGATCGATGATGTGGGCAGCGTGCTCAGCCTCTGGCTCAAATACCGCGATAAGCGGAATGAATACGAGGCCTTGCGCCGTGACAGTTACGCCGATCTGCCGCCGCCCAGTTGGTCCACGCTATGGGCGGGTAATGACAATGCGTTGCTGAGCATCTTCCGTCACTTTGACAGCGCCTCGGTGAGCAAAGGCCTGATCGGCGAGGTGCCGCAGACGATGTGGCTGTTCGATTACCCGCTGCTGGAGCGCACCTACTACCAATTGGTGGTCAACTTCGACGTTTTCGGCAATGTCTCCCACCAGGCCCAGACCCGGTTGTACTTCGACCTGATCCGCAACGGTGCAGAGCAGAACTTCCTGCGCCTGATGCCGGCGAATTCGCGCGATGATTTGCTCGACGATTGGTATCAAAACAGCGGCAAGGTCAAGCTGTGGCTGGACTATGAGTCGATTGACGACGACAAGCCCACCGGTCTGCAATTGGATAAAAAGGACCCTAAGCGCGATTTCGCCAACCAGCTGCTGGCCCGTTACGGCGAGCTCAATGCCAGCCCGGACCCGATCAACCGTTGCTCGGGCGCCTATTGCTCGCGTGATGGCATTGGGCCGGCATTTCAGGACGTGGAACAGGCCCTCAGTCGCCTGACTTCACGCCCGGCAGCCGGGCTCAAGGTGATCGATCAGTTGCCTGAAGCGACGATGCTGCGTATCGAAACCGCCAGCGGCGAGCGCATGGTCTACAGCCTGTTGCGTAACCGCGCCCACAGTAACGTCGCGTTCATGTTGGGCGAGGCCTACCGTTACCAGCCGGGCCTGGACACGCTGACCCTATACCCCGGCGTGCTGACCAGCTATCCGAACTTCATGTTCAATGTGCCCGCCGAGCAGGTGCCGGCGTTTGTGGCGGCCATGGAAAGCGCCAGGGACGCGCAGAGCTTCGAGAAAATCGTCGATCATTGGGGAGTACGCCGCAGTCATCCGCAGTTCTGGCAGTACTTCCATGATCTTTCGGCGTACCTGCACGAGACCATGCCGGTGGAAGAGGGCGTGCTGGACATGAACCGCTATGAAAACCTCTGACGGGTGTGCTGGAGCTTTTCCGACAAAATTACTAGGACTTTGTACCTGCGTAATATTTTGGCGTAAACTGCCGGCAAGCCTGTGAGGAGTTTCCATGACTGCCATAACCATTACCGACGCCGCCCACGATTACCTGGCTGACCTGCTGTCCAAGCAGAACACCCCAGGCATCGGCATTCGCGTCTTTATCACCCAGCCCGGTACCCAGTACGCCGAGACGTGCATTGCCTACTGCAAGCCCGGTGAAGAAAAGCCTGAAGACACCGCCCTGGGGCTGAAAAGCTTCACCGCGTACATCGATGCCTTCAGCGAAGCCTTCCTCGACGACGCCGTGGTCGACTACGCCACCGACCGCATGGGCGGCCAGTTGACCATCAAGGCACCGAACGCCAAGGTGCCGAACGTCAACGCCGACAGCCCGGTCAACGAACGCATCAATTACTACCTGCAAACCGAGATCAACCCGGGGCTGGCCAGCCACGGCGGCCAGGTGAGCCTGATCGATGTGGTCGATGACGGTATCGCCGTATTGAAATTCGGCGGCGGCTGCCAAGGCTGCGGCCAGGCGGACGTGACCCTGCGCGAAGGCATCGAGCGCACCCTGCTCGAGCGCATTCCGGAGCTCAAGGGCGTACGTGACGTAACCGACCACACGCAGAAAGAAAATGCCTACTACTGAGTAAGGCGTTCACTGCGAACAAAAAACGGCGCCCGTGAGCGCCGTTTTTTGTGCCTGTAATTCAATGTCTTATGATGTTTATTTGATAAAGAAGGTTAACTGTGGGAGCGGGCTTGCTCGCGAAAGCGGTGTATCAGTCGCTTCATGGTTTGACTGATAGTCCGCTTTCGCGAGCAAGCCCGCTCCCACATTATTTTGTATGTATTCAGTTATATCAGTAGCTTAGCCAAGTTTGTTCATGTCTCATATCACGGACGATAGAGGTGGGCATGGCCGGCGCGATACAGCGAGGATTCGCTGAAACTGTCGTTTGCCAGCACCCGACCCACCACGATCAGCGCCGTACGCCGGAACCCCTTGGCCGCGACCTTCTGGGCAATATCCCGAAGCGTTCCGACCGCCCAATCCTGATCCGGCCACGTCGCCCGGTGCACCACGGCAATCGGGCAATCGGCGCCATAGTGTGGCAACAACTCAGCGACGATCTTCTCCAGATGGTTGACCCCCAGGTGGATCGCCATGGTCGTGCCGTGGCGGGCCAGGCTCTCGAAGTCTTCGCCGGCGGGCATGCGGGTTTTATCCGCGTAGCGGGTCAGGATCACGCTCTGGGCGATGTCCGGCAGGGTCAGTTCGGTCTCCAGCAGCGCCGCGCAGGCTGCGACTGCCGTCACGCCGGGGATGATCTGGAATGGAATGCCCAGCTCGCGCAAATGGCGGATCTGCTCGCCAATCGCGCCATACAGGCTCGGGTCGCCGGAATGCACGCGTGCCACGTCCTCGCCCTTGGCGTGGGCGGCCTTGATCAGCTCGATGATCTGTTCCAGATGCAACTCGGCGCTATTGACCACCTGGTGGGCCTGATGTCCGTCCAGCACCGCCGTCGGCACCAGGGAGCCGGCATAAATGATCACCGGGCATTGGCGGATCAACCGCTGGCCTTTGACAGTGATCAATTCCGGGTCGCCGGGGCCGGCGCCGATGAAGTAGACGGTCATGGAGAGTTCCTGTCAAAAAAACGGGCGAGCATGAACAATGCTCATGATCGGGAAGGGCGATTATCGGAGTTTTAACCGGCGCAGGCCAATGCAAAGGTGGCCTGAGTGTTTTTCCTACGGGTGATCAGCAGGCGGGCGGGTGCGCCACCCAGCTGTTCGGCGAGCGCCAGGGCGGCACTTTCGGCGATGCCATGACAGCCGGTATGGGCAAATGCGATATCAGACTTATGGCTCAGGCGGTGTTCATAAACGGCCAATCTCTCGGCGCTCAAACAATGCAAGGGCAGTTGCAGCAACCGGGCCAGGGCCAGTAATCCGGGCTCATCCTGCTTGCGATCGAGACTGGCCAGCGCGGTAATGCAGCGGCGATCAACGCCACCCTCGGCAAGGGCGTGATCAAACAACGCCAGCAGGGTGTGAACCTCACAGCCCCGCTGGCAACCCAGGCCGACCACGTAAGTCATGCGCAGTATTGATCATCACGGTTACGGCGGAACAGCCAGGCACTGATCAGGCCCAGAGCCAGCCAGAACGCCACATTGGTCAACTGTGAGGCGATCTTGAATTGTGCTTCCAGGGCCTCGGGTGCCAGCATCGAATGCACTTGCGGTTGCGGCGCGCCGATGATGTGTGGCACGACCAGGATCGCCACCCCCAGTACTTTCAGCAGCCAGTTGCCGCCAAATACCAGCAGCGCGATACCGGCAGCGGTGGACGCGGCGGTGCCGATCCACCAGATCTGCCGTTGCGCCAAGTCGGCGGCGGCAGTGCCCGGCAGCTCGGGTGGCAGGCCCAGGGTGGGGGCGAGCACAAAGGTTGCGTAACCGGCCAGGCCCCACAGCAGGCCCTGGGCGGTGCGGGTGGGCGCGCGCAGGGTGTAGAGGCCGGCCAGCATCAGCGCAAAACCCACCGCCACCACCAGGTTGCCGCCGGTGGTGGACAGCACGCGCTGCCAACCGTCTTCCGGCTCCCAGGCTTCGGCGTCGTGGCTGTGCGCGGCAGCGCCGGCACTGTGTTCATGGGCTACTTCGGCGGCGGCCGGGGCGTGTTCAAAGGTTTCCGCGTGCAGAATCAGCGGGGCCACCCAGAAGCTTTGCAGCAAAGTCAGCAGCAGAGCGGCCAGCAAGCCGCTGAACCCTGCGGTTTGGGCAATGCGCTTGATCATCTCGGCAGGCCTCAGTGGCACGGGAACGCGGCGCTGTGGCGGGTATCGTGGGCGGCATTGTGCACCGCCTCGATGTGCGAGAAACCGGCGAAATACACCAGGCACGCGCCGAGGATCGACGCACCGATGGCGGCGGTCAGGCGTTGGCTGAGGGTGGCGGTGCTGCTGGCGGAGGGCGAGGTGCTGCTGATGGTCGACATGGCGCGTCCCTTTCTGGTTTCTGGGCGAAACGAGCGCATGCAAACCCCGCGAGCCAGGCACGCAGAGTTCTGAACAGCGCCCGCCCACCGCGGGTTTGTTATCTGGATTTTTCGGGCCGGTCTCCGGGCTTGCGAGGGGGCTCTTGACCTGAGCCCGGAAAGCATCGCCTTCCCATGCAAAAGCACAGTGGCTGTGACGCTTCGCTCGCTTACCGTTGCGGGGGCAGCACCGGACTTGCCACAGGCATATGGCTCACCGGTTTCCCGTTTCACCCTGTGAAGGGCACCCGAAACAAGGCGTGTAGGAAAGCATGCAGAGCGACGGTAGTCAAATTGACCGCGCCCCTGTAGCCTTGCACCTTCGAGGTTCTTCGGCCCAGGCCGAAGCTAAGAAGGGAACGCGGTTCAAGCCGCGGCTGCCCCCGCAACTGTAAAGGGTGTATCCGACTGCCACGCCACTGCCTGAACCGGCGGGAAGGCGCAGCCGGCGCCGGTCTCACGACCCGCACGCCCCAAGCCAGGAGACCTGCCTCGTCAGCGATTTTTCAATTCAACCGGGCGGGGTGATCCGGTGACGAAATCCGCTTCTGCGCCCTGTCGCAGGGCCTATCGTCCCGTATGCCCGCCCCCAAGGGCATCCGATGAAAACACTGGCCAAACTTCCCGTCACCATCGTTACCGGCTTTCTCGGCTCGGGTAAAACCACGTTGCTGCGGCATATGCTCGACAACGCCCAGGGCCGCCGCATCGCGGTGATCGTCAACGAATTCGGCGAACTGGGCATCGACGGTGATCTCCTCAAGCAGTGCTCTATCGGTTGCACCGAGGAAGAAGCCAATGGCCGGGTCTACGAATTGGCCAACGGCTGCCTGTGCTGCACCGTGCAGGAAGAATTCTTTCCGGTGATGCGCGAGCTGGTGGCGCGTCGCGGCGACCTTGACCATATCCTCATCGAAACCTCCGGCCTGGCCCTGCCAAAACCGCTGGTGCAAGCCTTCCAGTGGCCGGAAATCCGCAGCGCCTGCACCGTTGACGCGGTGATTACCGTAGTCGACAGCCCGGCCGTGGCCGCCGGCACCTTCGCCGCGTTCCCCGATCAAGTGGATGCCCAGCGCAAGCTCGACCCCAACCTGGACCACGAATCGCCGTTGCACGAGTTGTTCGCCGACCAACTGGCCAGCGCCGACCTGGTGATCCTCAACAAAGCCGACCTGATCAGCCCCGAAGACCTGGCCCGTGTGCGCCTGGAAGTTGCCGAGGAGCTGCCGCCGGCGGTGAAAATCATCGAGGCCAGCAGCGGTCGTCTGCCGTTGGAGGTGCTGATCGGCCTGGGCGCCGGCTCCGAGGAGCATATCGACGGTCGCCACAGCCATCACGATCATCACCATGAAGGTGAAGACGATCACGATCACGATGCGTTTGACTCGATTTCCATCGACCTGCCCCAGGCCGATGAAGCGCTGCTGCTCGACGCCCTGACGCAGTTGGTGGTGCAACACGGCATCCTGCGCGTCAAAGGTTTCGCCGCGATCCCGAACAAACCGATGCGCCTGCTGATCCAGGGCGTGGGCACGCGTTTCGACAAACACTTCGACCGCGCCTGGGGAGCCGATGAAGCACGCATCACGCGCCTGGTGCTGATCGGCCAGGCGCTGGACGCGGCGGGCCTCGAAGCGCAACTGCGCGCCGCGCTCAGCGTTTAACCCATGCACCTGCTCAGGACCCAGCCCGGTGGTTTCGTCGCGGACGACAATATTGCCGACCTTGGGCAAACCCCCGCCGAGCTGGTGATCCTGTGCAGCGGCGACTCCAGCCTGGCGCTGCTCGCCGAAGCGGCCCAGCAGTTGCCCGACGACTACCCCAGCCTGCGTCTGGCCAACCCGATGCAGGTGCAGAACCATGCCTCGGTCGACCTGTATGTGGACGAGGTGCTGCGCCACGCCAAGGTCATCCTGATTTCCCTGCACGGCGGCATTGGCTATTGGCGCTACGGCATCGAGCGCCTGGTGGCGTTGGCCGAGCGTGGCGTTACGTTGATCCTGGTGCCGGGCGATGATCGCCCGGACCCGGAGCTCAGCGGCCTGAGCACGGTGGGCGCAGAAGCGCGCGACCGGCTGTGGCAGTTCCTGCGCCAGGGGGGCTTGGGCAATGCACTGGATTTCTATCGCTGCCTGGCCAGTGGTTACCTGGGGCGCGATTACCCGTGGGCCGAACCGCACACCTTGCCGCGCACCGCGATTTATCACCCGCATAAAGCCAATGCCCGCCTTAATGACTGGCAGGCGGATTGGCATGCCGACCGTCCGGTGGCGGCGGTGTTGTTCTACCGCTCTCACTTGCAGGCGGCCAATACCGGGTTTATCGACGTGTTCTGCCAGCGCTTGCAGGCGGCGGGCCTTAACCCGTTGCCGCTGGCGGTGGCCAGCTTGAAAGAGCCTGGCTGCCTGACGGTGGTCGAGGACCTGCTGGATGAGGTGGGCGCGGCGGTGATCCTGAACACCACCGGTTTTGCCCAATCCAGCCCCGAAGCCCCGCATCTGCGGCCGTTTCGCCGCAATATCCCGGTGATCCAGGCGATTTGCGCCCAGGACAACCAGCCTGGTTGGGCCGCCAGCGAACAAGGCTTGGGCCCGCGCGACCTGGCCATGCACATTGCCTTGCCGGAACTGGACGGGCGCATTATCAGCCGGCCGATCAGTTTCAAGGACCTGGCCTGGCGCAGCGAGCGCAGCCAGTCGGACGTGGTGTGCTACCGCGCGGCGCCCGAACGCATGGACTTTGTCGCCGAACTGGCGCGGCGTTGGGTCGAGCTGGCGCGAGTGCCGAATGCGGATAAACGCATCGCGCTGATCCTCGCCAACTACCCGACCCGCGACGGTCGTATCGGCAATGGCGTGGGCCTGGACACCCCGGCGGCGGCACTGAATATCCTTCGGGCCCTGCAAGCCGAAGGTTACCCGCTGCCGGATGGACTGCCGACCAGCGGCACGGCGCTGATCCAGGAACTGCTCGGCGGCGTCACCAACGATCTGGACAGCCTCGACCTGCGCCCTTGTCATCAAAGTCTCGGCCTGGACGACTACGAGGCGATGTTCAATCGCTTGCCTGAGTCCAATCGCCAGGCCGTACTTGAGCGTTGGGGCACGCCGCACAACGACCCGATGTTCCGCGACGGGCGCATGATGATCGCCGGCCTGCGCCTGGGCCTGACCTTCGTCGGCATCCAGCCGGCGCGGGGTTACCAGGTGGATGCCAGCGCGGTGTACCACGACCCGGACCTGGTGCCGCCCCACGGCTACCTGGCGTTCTATTTCTGGTTGCGCCACACCTACGGCGCCCATGGCGTGATCCACGTCGGCAAGCACGGCAACCTCGAATGGCTGCCGGGCAAGGGCGTGGGCCTGTCGGAAAACTGCTGGCCCGACGCATTGCTGGGCCCGTTGCCGAATATCTACCCGTTTATCGTCAACGATCCGGGCGAGGGCGCCCAGGCCAAGCGGCGCACCCAGGCGGTGATTATCGACCACCTGATGCCGCCGCTGACCCGTGCCGAAACCTACGGCCCGCTGCGTGACCTGGAGCTGTTGGCGGACGAGTACTACGAGGCGCAACTGCTTGACCCGCGCCGCGCCCGTGAGCTGCAAAAAGACATTCTCAAGCTGGTGCGTGAAACCCGCATCGACCAGGAGCTTGAACTGGACGGAGACGCGGATGCGGCCATTTGGCTGCCGCGCCTGGACACCTACCTGTGCGACTTGAAGGAATCGCAGATCCGCGATGGCCTGCATATATTTGGCGAATCACCGCAAGGTCGCTTGCGCATCGATACCTTGCTGGCCTTGCTGCGTATTCCCCGTGGCGACGGTCGTGGCCCGCAATCGAGCCTGCTGCGGGCGCTGGCCAAAGCCTTCGAACTGGGCTTCGACCCGTTGGACTGCGCCTTGTCCGAACCCTGGGCCGGGCGCCGCCCGGCGATGTTGCAGGCGATCGATACGCAGCTGTGGCGCACCGCTGGCGATACCCGCGAGCGCCTGGAGCTGTATGCCGCGCGCTTGATCGAACAGGCGCTGGAAGGCCCGCTCGAACAGTTGGAAGAGCCTGGCTGGGAGGCGGTGAAGGCGGTGATCGAAAGCCTGCGCATCGTCGTCGCGCCGCGCCTAGATGCCTGCGGTCCGGCGGAAATGCGCGGTTTGCTCGATGCCCTCGGCGGGCGCTTTGTGCCGGCCGGCCCGAGCGGTGCGCCGAGTCGTGGGCGCCTGGATGTGCTGCCTACCGGGCGTAATTTCTTCACCGTTGACGTGCGCAACCTGCCCACGACCACCGCGTGGCGCATCGGCTTTCAGTCGGCCAACCTGATGCTTGAACGGCATTTGCAGGACCACGGCGACCACCTGCGTCAGCTCGGCCTGTCGGTGTGGGGCACGGCGACCATGCGCACTGGCGGCGACGACATCGCCCAGGCCATGGCGCTGATGGGCGTACGCCCGGTATGGGCCACCGGCAGCCAGCGCGTGGATGACTTTGAAATCCTGCCGATCAGCTTGCTCGACCGCCCGCGCGTGGACGTGACCTTGCGGGTGTCGGGGTTCTTCCGCGACGCCTTTGCCAACCTGATTCGCCTGTTCGATGCCGCGGTGCAGGCGGTGGCGGCCCTGGATGAACCGCAGGAGATGAACCCGCTGGCGGCCAAGGTGCGCAGCGAGCGTGAGTCCTTGCGTTTGGCGGGTCAGGATGAAGACGCGGCAGCGAAACAAGCCGGCTGGCGCATTTTCGGCGCCAAGCCTGGAGCCTATGGCGCGGGCGTGCAAGGGGCGATTGACGGCCGCCTGTGGCAAAGCCGGGAAGATTTGGCCGAGGTCTATCTGAACTGGGGCGGCTACGCGTACGGCGGTTCCGATGAAGGCACCGCAGCTCGCGAGCAATTCGCCCAGCGCCTGAGCCAGGTGCAGGCGGTGTTGCAGAACCAGGACAACCACGAGCACGACCTGCTCGATTCCAATGACTACTACCAGTTCCAGGGTGGCATGCTCGCTGCCGTGGAAACCCTGAGCGGCGACAAGGCGGCCAGCTACCATGGCGACCATAGCCAGCCGGATTTGCCGAAGATCCGCACCTTGAAGGAAGAGCTGAACCGGGTGATCCGTGCCCGCGCCGCCAACCCCAAGTGGATCGAGGGGGTCAAACGCCATGGCTATAAAGGGGCGTTCGAAATGGCCGCGACCGTGGACAACCTGTTCGCCTTCGACGCCACTACCGCGCTGATCGACGATCATCAATACGCCTTGCTCGCCGACGCCTACCTGCTCGACCCCGACACCCGCGCCTTTGTGCAGCAGCACAACCCCGATGCGTTGCGCGACATGACCGAGCGCATGCTCGAAGCCCAGCAGCGCGGTATGTGGCAGGAACCGGGGGCGTACCGCGAGGCGTTGGAAAACCTGTTGCTGGATATAGAAGAAGACAGCTAGAACGCGAGATGTCGCTTGCTGTGGCAAGCGGGCTTGCCCCAATGCCGTTCAGTTAAGCGAAAGTGATTCAGTGTAGGAGCGAGCTTGCTCGCGAAGAACGTCAACGATAACGCGGGAAACCTGATCCCCCGCAGCGTTCTCGGGTTCTTCGCGAGCAAGAACCAGGCGTCCCCCTCGCTCCAAAAAGTTACCGGTCAGTTCCCATGCCGAGCGGTGACACGTGGGCAAGCCCGCTCGCCACAGAGTGATTGCCTGTACAGCAGAATTTAAAGAGAGACCGGATGACTGATATTCCCCATTTCCCGCTGTCCGCCGTGGTCGGTGCCGATGACCTGAAGCTGGCGTTGTGCCTGACCGCTATCGACCCCAGGATCGGCGGTGTGCTGATCGAAGGCCCACGGGGCATGGCCAAGTCCACCCTGGCGCGGGGCCTGGCCGACCTGTTGGCCAGCGGGCAGTTTGTCACGCTGCCCCTGGGCGCCACGGAAGAGCGGCTGGTCGGTACCCTCGATCTCGACGCAGCCCTCGGCGAAGGCCGCGCGCAATTTTCCCCCGGCGTGCTGGCCAAGGCCGATGGCGGTGTGCTGTATGTCGACGAGGTCAACTTGCTCGCCGATCACTTGGTGGACCTGCTGCTGGACGTGGCCGCCAGCGGCACCAACCTGATCGAGCGCGACGGTATCTCCCATCGGCATTCGGCGCGCTTCGTGCTGATCGGCACGATGAACCCGGAGGAGGGTGAGTTGCGCCCGCAATTGCTCGACCGTTTCGGCTTCAATGTGGCGCTGGGCGGGCAGACCTTGCCCGCCCAGCGTGGGCAGATCATCCGCCGGCGCCTGGATTTCGACAGCGACCCGGCGGCGTTCTGCGCGCAGTGGGCCGAAGCGCAGACGGCCCTGCGCGAACGCTGCACCCAGGCGCGGGCACGCCTGGACAGCATTGCCATGGATGACCAGGCCCTGGCGCAGATTACCGAGCGTTGCTTTGCGGCGGGTGTCGATGGTTTGCGTGCCGACCTGGTCTGGTTGCGCGGTGCCAGGGCACATGCGGCGTGGCGTGGCGCTGATGCGATTGCCGAAGCCGATATCGAGGCGGTGGCCGAATTTGCCTTGCGTCATCGCCGTCAGGCGCCGTCGCCGCCTGCCAGCCCACCTGTGCAGGGGCAGGCCCCGAAACCTGACGACACCTCTGCGGGTCAAGGCCAGTGGGGCGACATGCCCGCCCCGGCGTTGCCCACGGGCGCCCGTCGCGATGTGCCCACCTGGCCAAAAAAGCCCTAGGCATCCGCCCCCGACCTGACGCGGGGGCGGATGCCCGGCCCAAGGCGGGTCGACTGGACGGAGGCAGGCAGGGTAAGGCGCGCAGCGCGCGACACGGTTCGGTCAATTGGCCGGGCACCTTGCTCGGCGGCCGGCCGCGATGCCGTCAGGATCTGTTGTTCCACCTGCGTAGCCGTGCGGCGCATGAATTGTGGCTGGTGATTGTCGATGCGTCGGCCTCTACCCGGCGCCATCAGGCGCTGAGCGATGCCAAAGGGTTATTGGCGCAGTTGTTTGATGATGCTTATCGCCAGCGCGCGCGCATGGCGCTGCTGACGGCCAGCGGCAAGACGCCGAAGTGGCAGGTACAAGGCTTGAAGGCCGCGAAAAGCTTGACGGGGTGGCTGGATCAATTGGGCGCGGGCGGCGGTACGCCGTTGCTGGCGGCATTGACCGAGGCGGAGCGGTGGCTGGTGGCGCGGCGCAAGCGTTATCCGGCCGAGCAACAGAGGTTGCTGGTGATTACCGATGGGCGGCTCAAGGACATCAGTGCGTTGCCGTTACTGGCGTGTGCGGGGATGCTGGTGGATATCGAGCGCGGGCCCATCAGGTTGGGCCGGGCTCAAGCGTTGGCGAGCGGTCTGCAGCTGGATTATCGGCATATTGATGAGGTGTAGCGCCTGAGCGATTGCTATCGCAGGCAAGCCAGCTCCTACAGGTTGAGCGCATTCCCTTGTGGGAGCGGGCTTGCTCGCGAAGAGGTCATCGACAACAGCGCCGAATCTTCAGCCCGCCCCCGGCACATTCGGCCAAAGGTCTGCCACCAGAAACAACCGCTCGGCTTCTTCCCAATCCTCGCCGTTCTGAACCATGCGCACCAACAACTGCGCCGGCGCCATGGGGTCAAGGTCGACCAGCCAGCGCTGCATCCGCTCTTCATCCCACACCTCATCTGCCGGGTAATGCGCCGGCGCCAACCACGCATGACGGGGCAGGGGTTGCCAGCGGCCTGGCGCACTGGCGCTGACAAAATCCTGCCAATCTCGCTGATGCAACCAGCGCCCACGCAAATGCCGCGGGTGCGCGCCCTGCGGTGATTCAGCCTGGCCGGGCCAGGGGTAGAGCAGATAACCGCCCAGCCACAAATGCGCGTCGAACTGCTGAATATCCAGGGCCGCCAGTACTTCACGGCTCTCTGGCCGTGCCGAAATGGGTAACTGGTGCTGGGCCAGGTGCGCCAGCTTGCGGTCCAGCCGGTCGTGGCAGCCTGGGCCCAGCCACTGCGCGGTGTCCCGGCCGTTGCCGTCCTGCGGCCCCAGGTAGAGTTTGATCGCCAGCTCCAGGTGGTGCACGCCATCGCGGTCGCGCAGCAGCATGTCCAGCTCGCCCAGGGTGTGCCCGGCGCGACGGATCGGCAGGTTGGCGGCGAGCAATTCCACGCCCGGCGCGTGGTGCACGGCGAACTGCCACAGGCGTTCGTAATACAGGCCCAGGCGCCGGGTGCGCGCCAGGCTCAGCCATTGCTGCAAGGTGCGGCTGTCCTGGTCGAGGGTACGCAGCCAGTGTTCAAGCTGATCGGGCGCTTGCACCCAGTCGCTGCCGGCCAGCGGGTGACGCTGTGGCCACGGTGTTTGCGCGAGCATCGGTGGGGCGAGCATCACCCACGCCAGGTCGCGCACCTCGGGGTGACGCAATTGGCGAGGTAATGTGTGCAAGTCGGGGAATACAGTCATGGTCCGAGCATAGCCTTTTCAACCTGGGTCGGGGGCCTGAGAAGCGTTGTCATCAGGGCTTGGCGGCGACAAAGGATTTTGCCTGACGCAGCCTTTCGCCCATAATCGTTTCTTTTTTGCCTCACTCCACACCCCGCAGGAGCCCCATGGAGCACTTTCGCAATATCGGCATTATCGGTCGCCTGGGCAGTACCCAGGTGTTGGACACCGTCCGCCGGCTGAAAAAATTCCTGCTGGAACGCCACCTGCATGTGATCCTCGAAGACACCATCGCCGAAATCCTCCCCGGCCACGGCCTGCAGACCTCATCGCGCAAGATGCTCGGCGAAGTGTGCGACATGGTCATCGTGGTCGGCGGCGATGGCAGCCTGCTCGGCGCAGCCCGGGCCCTGGCGCGGCACAACGTGCCGGTGCTGGGGATCAACCGTGGCAGCCTGGGGTTCCTGACCGATATCCGCCCCGACGAGCTGGAAGTCGAAGTGGCCAAGGTGCTCGACGGCCATTATTTGGTGGAGAACCGCTTCCTGCTGCAGGCCGAAGTGCGCCGCCACGGCGAAGCCATCGGCCAGGGCGATGCCCTCAACGATGTGGTGCTGCACCCCGGCAAGTCCACGCGCATGATCGAGTTCGAGCTGTATATCGACGGCCAGTTCGTGTGCAGCCAGAAGGCCGACGGCCTGATCGTCGCCACGCCGACCGGCTCCACCGCGTATGCGCTGTCGGCGGGTGGCCCGATCATGCATCCCAAGCTCGATGCCATTGTGATCGTGCCGATGTACCCCCATATGTTGTCCAGCCGGCCCATTGTGGTCGATGGCAACAGTGAGCTGAAAATCGTGGTGTCCAAAGACATGCAGATCTACCCGCAAGTCTCCTGTGATGGGCAGAACCATTTCACCTGCGCGCCCGGTGACACCATCACCGTAAGCAAGAAGGCGCAGAAGCTGCGCTTGATTCACCCGCTGGACCACAACTACTACGAAGTGTGCCGCACCAAGTTGGGCTGGGGCAGCCGCTTGGGGGGTGGAGGCGACTGATGCTCGATCCCGCGCGTAGCTACGACCTGATTGGAGACGTGCACGGTTGCGCTCATACCCTTGAGCACTTGCTTGAGCAATTGGGCTACCACAAGCAAGCGGGTACGTGGCGCCATCCATCGCGCATGGCGGTGTTCCTCGGCGATATCATCGACCGTGGCCCACGCATCCGCGAGGCGTTGCATATCGTCCACGACATGACCGAGGCCGGCCAGGCGCTGTGCATCATGGGCAACCATGAGTTCAACGCGCTGGGCTGGACCACGCCGGCACCGCCGGGCAGCGGCAAGCAGTTCGTGCGCGAGCACAACCCACGGCACGAGCGCTTGATCCACGAAACCCTGACCCAGTTCGAGCATCACCCGGCCGACTGGCACGACTTCCTCGGCTGGTTCTATGACATGCCGCTGTTTGTCGATGCCGGGCGTTTTCGCGTGGTGCATGCGTGCTGGGACGACGGTTTTATCCAGCCGCTGCGCGCGACCTTCCCGGACGGCTGCATTGACCAGCACTTCCTGCAAGCGGCGGCGGTGCCCGGCAGCTTTGCCAACAGCGCCTTTGACCGCCTGCTGCGCGGCACCGATATGCGCCTGCCCGATGGCTTGACGCTGACCGGCGGCGACGGTCTGACGCGCGCGTTCTTTCGCACCAAGTTCTGGGAAGATGACCCCAAAACCTACGGCGACATTGTGTTCCAGCCCGACGCACTGCCCGAGCCGGTGGCGCGCACGCCCTTGTCGCCGACACAAAAGAGTTCGCTGCTGCGCTACGGCGTCGATGAGCCCTTACTGTTTGTCGGCCATTACTGGCGCAGCGGTAAACCGGCACCGATTCGCCCTAACCTGGCCTGCCTGGACTACAGCGCGGTGCTGTACGGCAAATTGGTGGCGTACCGACTCGACCAGGAAACCCGCCTGGACCCGGCTAAATTTGTATGGGTCGACGTTGAACGACCCGAGGTGATCACATGAGTGCCGTGGCCGTATTGCGCCTGCCCCTGGGCGTCGACCTGGGTGGCTTCGTCAAGTTGCTGCAACGCATGCAGGTGCCCCATCGCGTCAGCGAGGAAGCGGGGGAGCAGGTGTTGTGGGTGCCGGAGAACCTGAGCGAGGATGTGCGCGTGTTATACCAGCGCTTTCCCGCCGGTGACCCGGACCAGCAACTGGATATTCCCGAACAGGCAGCGGTGATCCGCCCCAGCTTTGCCCAGCAAGTGCGCCACAGCCCGGTGACGGCCCTGGTGTTGCTGGCGAGCCTCATCGTCGGCGCGGTGACCCTGCTCGGCGAGAACCTGCAGGCCATGAGCTGGCTGACCTTCCTGCCATTCCGGGTGATGGGCGAATACATCCAGTTCACCCCGTTTGCGGAGATGTTGGCGTCGGGGCAGTGGTGGCGGCTGGTCACGCCGATGCTGATCCACTTCGGCATCCTGCACCTGGCCATGAACGGCATGTGGTACTGGGAGCTGGGTCGGCGCATCGAGGCGCGCCAGGGCAGTATCAACCTGCTCGGCCTGACGCTGTTGTTCAGCCTGGTCTCCAACTACGCTCAATACGCTTACGGCGGCCCTGGCTTGTTCGGTGGGTTATCCGGCGTGCTGTATGGCCTGCTCGGGCATTGCTGGATTTTTCAACTGTTGTCGCCCAACCCGGCCTATCGCCTGCCCCGTGGCGTGCTGGTGATGATGCTGGTGTGGCTGGTGCTCTGCCTGTCGGGGCTGGTCTCGATGATCGGCTTCGGCGAAATCGCCAATGCGGCCCATGTGGGTGGCTTGGTTATCGGTTGCCTGACCGGTTTGCTGGGTGGTTTGTACAACCGTCGCAAATCTTCTATTTGATAAGGAAGAGCCTCATGTCCTCTTTTGCTGAAATGATCGAAAACATCACCCCGGACATCTACAAGAGCCTCAAGCTCGCCGTGGAAATCGGCAAGTGGTCCGATGGCCGCAAGCTCAGCGCCGAACAGCGCGAGCTGTCCCTGCAGGCGATGATCGCCTGGGAAATCCAGAACCTGCCGGAAGACCAGCGCACCGGCTACATGGGCCCCCAGGAATGCCAGTCGAAATCGACCACCGTGCCGAACATCCTGTTCAAGTCGGATGCGATCCATTGATTGAAATCGGTCGCGGTGCAGTCAGCAAAATGTCGGCGCAACTCGGTGAGCCGACCGTTCAATACGCGTTTCGTCTGGGCGATACCGAGGTGCCGGTCAACCCGTTGATCGGTACCCATGTGCGCCTGGAGTATCTCGGTGCCATCCATTGCAGCCATTGCGGTCGCAGGACCAAGACCAGCTTCAGCCAGGGTTATTGCTACCCTTGCATGACCAAGCTGGCCCAGTGTGACCTGTGCATCATGAGCCCCGAGCGTTGCCACTACGCCGCCGGTACCTGCCGCGACCCAGCCTGGGGCGAGCAATTCTGCATGACCGACCATGTGGTGTACCTGGCGAACTCGTCGGGGATCAAGGTCGGCATCACCCGTGCCACCCAGTTGCCGACGCGCTGGCTGGACCAGGGCGCCAGCCAGGCGCTGCCGATCATGCGTGTCGCCACGCGCCAGCAGTCCGGGTTCGTTGAAGACCTGTTCCGCAGCCAGGTGGCCGACAAGACCAACTGGCGCGCACTGCTCAAGGGTGATGCGGTGGCCGTGGACCTGGCACAGGTGCGCGATGAGCTGTTTGCCTCGTGTGCCGACGGGCTGCTGGTTTTGCAGGAACGCTTTGGCCTGCAGGCCATCCAAACCATTGCCGACATCGATCCGCTCGAAATTCGCTACCCGGTAGAGCAGTATCCAACCAAGATCGTCAGCTTCAACCTGGACAAAAATCCGATTGCCGAAGGCACGCTGCTGGGGATCAAGGGCCAATACCTGATCTTCGACACCGGCGTTATCAATATTCGTAAATACACGGCCTACCAGCTCGCCGTGCATCAGTAGAAGGGTCCCACGCATGCGCACCGAACAACCGAAGATGATTTACCTGAAGGACTATCAGGCGCCGGACTACCTGATCGACGAGACGCACCTGACCTTCGAGTTGTTCGAGGACCACAGCCTGGTCCACGCGCAGCTGGTGATGCGCCGCAACCCCGAGCGCGGCGCCGGTTTGCCGCCTTTGGTGCTGGACGGTCAGCAACTTGAGCTGTTGAGCGTCAACCTGGGTGATCGTGAACTGACAGACGCTGACTACCAGTTGACCGACAGCCACCTGACCCTGCAGCCGACCACCCAGACCTTTACGGTCGACACCAGCGTGCGCATCCACCCGGAAAGCAACACCGCGCTGGAAGGCCTGTATAAATCCGGCGGCATGTTCTGCACCCAGTGCGAGGCCGAAGGTTTTCGCAAGATCACCTATTACCTCGACCGCCCGGACGTGATGAGCACCTTCACCACCACGGTGATCGCCGAGCAACACCGCTACCCGGTGCTGCTGTCCAACGGCAACCCGATTGCCAGCGGCCCCGGCGAAGACGGCCGCCACTGGGCGACCTGGGAAGACCCGTTCAAGAAACCCGCCTACCTGTTCGCGCTGGTGGCCGGTGAGTTGTGGTGTGTCGAAGACAGCTTCACCACCATGACCGAGCGCACCGTGGCGCTGCGCATCTACGTCGAGCCGGAAAACATCGACAAGTGCCAGCACGCCATGACCAGTCTGAAGAAATCCATGCGCTGGGATGAAGAAACCTACGGCCGCGAGTACGACCTCGACATCTTCATGATCGTCGCGGTCAACGACTTCAACATGGGCGCCATGGAGAACAAGGGCCTCAACATCTTCAACTCCAGCGCCGTGCTGGCCCGCGCCGAAACCGCCACCGACGCTGCGCACCAGCGCGTCGAGGCCATTGTCGCCCACGAGTACTTCCACAACTGGTCGGGCAACCGCGTGACCTGCCGCGACTGGTTCCAGTTGTCGCTCAAGGAAGGTTTCACCGTGTTCCGCGACTCGGGCTTCTCCGCCGACATGAACTCGGCCACGGTCAAGCGCATCCAGGACGTTGCGTACCTGCGCACCCACCAGTTCGCCGAAGACGCCGGCCCCATGGCCCACGCCGTGCGTCCGGACAGCTTTATCGAAATCTCCAACTTCTACACCCTGACCGTGTACGAAAAGGGCTCGGAAGTGGTCGGCATGATCCACACCTTGCTCGGTGCCGAAGGCTTCCGTAAAGGCAGCGACCTGTACTTCGAACGTCACGACGGCCAGGCCGTGACCTGCGACGATTTCATCAAGGCCATGGAAGACGCCAATGGCGCTGACCTCAGCCAGTTCAAACGCTGGTACAGCCAGGCCGGTACGCCGCGCCTGGCGGTGAGCGAGTCCTACGATGCCGCCGCCAAAACCTATAGCCTGACCTTCCGCCAGAGTTGCCCGGCAACCCCGGACAAAGTGGAAAAACTGCCGTTCGTGATTCCGGTTGAACTGGGCCTGCTGGACGGCAAGGGCGCCGGTATCGCCTTGCGCCTGGCCGGTGAAGCCACTGCCGCTGGCACCTCGCGCGTGATTTCGGTGACCGAGGCCGAACAGACCTTCACCTTCGTCGACATCCCTGAGCAGCCACTGCCTTCGTTGCTGCGCGGCTTCTCTGCGCCGGTGAAACTGAGCTTTCCGTACAGCCGCGACCAACTGATGTTCCTGATGCAGCACGACAGCGACGGCTTCAACCGCTGGGATGCCGGCCAGCAATTGTCGGTGCAGGTGTTGCAGGAGCTGATCGGCCAGCATCAGGCGGGCCAGCCGCTGAAGCTCGATCAGCGCCTGATCGACGCGCTGCGCACGGTGCTGAGCGATGAAAGCCTGGATCAGGCCATGGTCGCCGAAATGCTCTCGTTGCCCGGCGAGGCCTACCTGACGGAAATCAGCGACGTGGCGGATGTCGATGCCATCCACGCCGCCCGCGAGTTTGCCCGCAAGCAACTGGCCGACAACCTGTTTGAAGGGTTGTGGCTGCGTTATCAGGCCAATCGCGAGCTGTCCAAACAGACGCCGTATGTTGCCGCAGCCGAGCACTTTGCCCGTCGTGCATTGCAGAACATCGCGCTGTCGTACCTGATGCTCAGCGGCAAGCCTGAGGTGTTGGCGGCCACCCTGGACCAGTTCGACACCAGCGACAACATGACCGAGCGCCTGACCGCCCTGGCGGTGCTGGTGAACTCGCCGTTCGAGGCGGAGAAAGCCAAGGCCTTGGCGGTGTTTGCCGAGAACTTCAAAGACAACCCGCTGGTCATGGACCAGTGGTTCAGTGTGCAGGCCGGCAGCACCTTGCCGGGTGGCCTGGCGCGGGTGCAGGCATTGATGGAGCACCCGGCGTTCACGCTCAAGAACCCGAACAAGGTGCGTGCACTGATCGGCGCGTTTGCCGGGCAGAACCTGATCAACTTCCACGCCGCCGATGGTTCGGGCTATCGCTTCCTGGCCGACCTGGTGATCCAGTTGAACAGCTTCAACCCGCAGATTGCCTCGCGCCAATTGGCGCCACTGACCCGCTGGCGTAAATACGACAGCGCGCGCCAGGCGCTGATGAAGGCCGAGCTGGAGCGCATTCTTGCGTCCGGCGCATTGTCGAGCGATGTGTTCGAGGTGGTCAGCAAAAGCCTGGCATAAGCCATGCACTTAAAGAAAACGGCCTGAACGGGCCGTTTTTTTTGCCTTGGATCTGCGTGGGAAAGGCCTTTTTCGCTGCTGACATGTTCTGACAGAGGGCTCTGCTAAGCTGTGGGACTTTTTCCTTGCTCGGCGGGATCAGCGTGTCACGCACCACTCGTTTACTGACCTTGTTGCAGGCCCTGCGGGGCAAGAAACGTCCGGTGACCGCCGCCGTGCTGGCGGCGCAACTGGAGGTATCCGAACGCACGCTGTACCGCGATATTGCCGAGCTGACCGCCCTGGGTGCTCCGATCTTCGGTGAAGCCGGGGTTGGGTACGTGCTGCGCAATGGTTTGTTCTTGCCACCCTTGATGCTCAACGCCGAAGAAACCGAGGCCGTTGTGCTGGGGTTGCGTTATGTGGACCAGCGGGGGGACGAGGTGCTCAGTCGAGCGGCGGCCAACGCGTTGGCGAAGATTGCCGATGTGCTCGACCCGGCCGCCCAGGAAGCCTTGCGCAACCCGACGTTATTACCCGGTCCGCCGGGGTTCGGTTACCCGGAAAACCGCGTGCCGCTCGATGTGTTCCGCGAGGCCATCGGCAACCAGGTCAAGCTGCATATCGACTACGCCGATGCGAGCCAGACCCAGAGCCAACGGCTGATCTGGCCGCTGGCCTTGGGTTTTTTGAACGAGGTGCGGGTGATCGTCGCGTGGTGCGAATTACGCGGCGCCTATCGCACCTTTCGCACCGACCGCGTGGCGAGTGCGCAAGCTCATGGCGAGCGGTATCCGGGAAGGCGCGGTGACTGGCTGCGGGCCTGGCGCAAGCTGATGGAACAGCGTGAATGCGGGCCTTTCACTCCTGACAAAAACTGACACGACCTTGGCTTAGCATGGCGTCATACATCACCAACAAGGAGCTATGCCATGTCCGGAACCCACCCAGAATTGGCCCCGGCCATCGTGGCCTATATCGCTGCGGCCAACACCGGCGACACCTCGGCCGTTGCCCAGTGTTTTGCCGAGGATGCGAACGTCTTCGATGAAGGTCTGCATCAGGTCGGCACCGACGCCATTGCGCGCTGGATGGAAGACACCGGGCGGCGTTACCAGCCGCGTGTCGAAGTGCTCAACGTGCAGCACCGCACCGGCAAAGTGCTGGTCAGCAATGTGGTCTCCGGCAACTTTCCCGGCAGCCCGCTGGAGTTGCGCTACACCTTCCGGCTCAATGAACAAGGCAAGATTTCACGGCTGGATATCTCGCTGTAGGTCATAATCGCGGGCATGACTTTCGACTCGCCTCTCGCAGCCTACCAACACGCCATCGTCCAGCAGGGCTTCGTCGTCGACGATGCCCAGCGCCGGGCGGTGGAAGCCCTGCAACGCTGTCACGATGCCCTGCATCAGGGCGCCGCGCCGATTGCTGGCGTGTACCTGTGGGGGCCGGTGGGGCGTGGCAAAACCTGGTTGATGGACCAGTTCTATCACAGCCTGCGAGTGCCGGCGCGGCGTCAGCATTTTCATCACTTCATGGCATGGGTGCATCAGCGCCTGTTCCAACTCACCGGTACCCCCGACCCGTTGCAGGCGTTGGCGCGGGAACTCAGTCACGCCGTGCGTGTGCTGTGTTTCGACGAGCTGTTTGTCAATGACATTGGCGATGCGATCATCCTGGGGCGGTTGTTCCAGGTGATGTTCGAGGAAGGGGTGGTGATGGTGTGTACCTCCAACCAACCGCCCGAGCAGCTGTATGCCGATGGCTTCAACCGGGAACGCTTCCTGCCCGGCATTGCTGCGATCAAGCAGCACATGCAGGTGGTGGCGGTAGACGGTGGTGAGGATCACCGCCTGCACCCCGGCATTGGCCTGCAGCGCTACTGGGTGAATCAACCCGAGGCGCTGGCGGCGGTGTTCACGCAGTTGGCCGCGGGGCAGGAGGTGCACAGCGGGCCCGTCAGCGTTGGCCATCGCTCTATCCTGTCGGTGCGGTGCAGTGACAGGGTGCTCTGGTGCCGCTATGCCGACCTGTGCGAGCAGCCGCTGGCGGCGATGGATTTCATGCTGCTGTGCGATCGTTTCAAGGCGATTTTGCTGGGCGAAGTCCCCGACCTGAGTGCGCAGCAGCGCCCAGGCCTGATTGCCCGTGGCACCGAAGACGGCGCCGAGCGGGTGGTGGCCGGCGATCGAGAATTACCTCGGCTGTCGGTGCACGATGACAGCGTGCGTCGCTTTATTGCCCTGGTGGACGAGTGCTACGACCGCAAGGTGCCGCTGTTCATCGAGGCCCAGGTGCCCTTGGAGCGCTTGTATACCGAGGGTTACCTGGAGTTTGCGTTCCGACGCACCCTGAGCCGCTTGCAGGAAATGCAGTTGCAGCGTTTTGGCTGAGTGTTGTACGAAAAAAACACCGAACGGGCGTCTGGCATTTTTTGATCCGCATAACCTTCGCGCTTTCGGGCAGACATTTGTCGTTAATCGCCTTCATCTGCTGCCGGCTCCATGCTTACAATCGTGCCCTCAAAGGGAGCCGATTCCCTTGTTGTCGTGATCGAGGAAGGCGATGGAAACCCCAGATATCCTGGTGCTGCAAGCCAGCTACACCAATCCCGTACATGCCCAGGCCATTGGCCGTGTGCTTAACCATTACGCCGAAGACCCGATGGGCGGCGGCCATAGCCTGCCTGCCGATCTACTGGCGCAATTGCCGGCCGAACTGGCCAAGCGCCCCCATGCCTTCAGTGTGCTGGCGTTTGTCGGCGGCGAGCCGGCGGGGCTGGTGAATTGCTTTGAAGGGTTTTCCACCTTCGCCTGCCGGCCTTTGGTGAATATCCACGACGTGGTCGTGATGAATGCGTTTCGCGGCCTGGGGTTGAGCCAGAAGATGCTGCACAAGGTCGAGGAGATCGCTCGCCAGCGTGGCTGCTGCAAGATCACCCTGGAGGTGCTTGAGGGCAATGCGGTCGCCCAGTCGGCGTATCGCAAGTTCGGTTTCGATGATTCGAAGTTTGATCCGGCCCACGGGCGCATGTTGTTCTGGAACAAGGCGCTTTAATAAACGACAGGCAAAAAAAAGGCGCCATTCAATGGCGCCGGTTAAACCTTTGCCATCGGAGCGTAATGGCACAGGGATATTCGGATTAACTAAGTATTAAATTAACTCTCGGGTTGTTCGCCGTCGGCATTGATACGTTTTAATGTCTTGTTGTCGGTCGATGCAGTTTGTTCGGTCGTATCGTGAGTTCGTTCCTGCGTGAAGGCGAAATTTTCATAGAACGCCTTCGAGCGCTCTGCGCCGCCTTCTGCGAAAGCGGCGGCGGAGCTCAGGGTCATCAGGGTTGCAAGCATCAAGGTCGAGAGTTTCATGGCAGTGTTCCCATTAAGAGTGAGCGGCATCCGGTCGCTCCATGATCAGATTCGTGGAGCGACTATGGCGCTGGCTTATTAAGTGGGGGTTAACGTGAGATTGATTGGAAGTTAACAGCTTTATTAACTTGCTGAAGGCGGCTTATAGCCGGCAATCCAAGTAAGTACTGCGCAAGACTCGTTGTCGTCTTTGCGGCTCTCCCGGAGAGGGAGAGCCGTAAAGACCAGGGGAGGGGAGGTACTTCAGGATTAAACCAGAAGAGGGGCGATCGTTGGGAACCCTTACTTCTGTTGGAGCACCACATCTGCCGGGCTGACCGTTTTGGGCTTGATCAGACTGAAGTCGATCAAGGCCTTTTGCGCGCGTATGTAGGGATCGCCGATCAACAGCGGGCGCGGCGTGAAGCGGTCGCTCACGAGGCTTTTGCTGCGGTCCAGTTCGTTAAAGCTCAGCCCGGCCAGGTCGGCCCAGGTATGAATCAACTGCGAGCTGCTGTAAGGGCGTTGCAAGTCGCCGGCAAAATTCCAGTCGTGGCTTTCACGCCATTTCGGCGAGGCATAGGCCATGAACGGAATGGTGTACATCGGCGCCGTCGGCTTGCCTTCGTTGCGACCCAAAGTGGTGTGGCCGGCCGAGTCGAAGACGTCTTCGCCGTGGTCCGACAGGTACAGCAGAAAACCATTGGGATCGGCCTTGGCGTAGTCCTTGATCAGGCTCGACACCACGAAGTCGTTGTACAGCACCGCATTGTCGTAGCTGTTGTAAGTGGGCAATTGAGCGTCGCTGATACCGGCGGGCACACCCTGGCGATCGGTGAATTTGTCGAATGTCGGTGGGTAGCGGTACTGATAGCTCATGTGGGTGCCCAGCAGGTGCACCACGATGAATTTACGCTCGGCGGGGTCGGCCAGGGCCTTGGAGAACGGCGCCAGCACGTCGCCGTCGTATTGGCGGGCGTTCTGGTTGCGGTTGTTGTTGAGGTACACCTGTTCGTCGGCCTGTTCGGAAAAGGTCGTGAGCATGGTGTTGCGCTTGGTCATGGTCTGCTGGTTGGTGATCCAGTAGGTCTTGTAGCCGGCCTGTTTCATCATGCTGACAATCGACGGCGTCTTCAGGTAAAGGTCCGGGTTTTCTTCGTCGGCGAACGTCAGGACCTGTTGCAGCGCTTCGATAGTGTAGGGGCGCGGGGTGATGACGTTGTCGAACACCGCCAGTTGGTCGCGCAGTTTGTCCAGTTCCGGCGTGGTGTTGCGCGGGTAGCCATACAGGCTCATGCGCTGGCGGTTGGTGGACTCGCCGATGACCAGCACCAGGGTCGAAGGCTGCCCGGCCATGCTGTCCTTCAGGCCGGTCAAGGGCGGGATATGGCTGGCGCTTGCGAGCATGCCTTGCATGTTGTCCAGTTGTTCGGTGTAACGGCGGTAGGCAACGATCATCTGCCACGGCACGGCGGGCTCGATGCGGGTTTCGAAGCCATCGATGGCCTGTTCCAGGTTGTCGTTGGTGGCGATCTGCTTGACCAGTGGATAACCGACCACCGCCAGCACGATCGCCGCCGCTGCCAGCATTGCCTGGCCACGGGGTAGATACACCGGGCGCAGGCGCGTCCATAGGAAAATGGCGAGCGCGGTGTGGGCAATGAAGGCCAGCACGATCCACCAGGCGAAATATTGGGTGGCGTACTCGCCGGCTTCAGAGATGTTCGATTCGAACATGATGAAGATGACGCTTTGCGAGAATTCCTGCTGGTAGATGAAGAAATAACCCAGGCTGGCCATGGAGCAGGCCCATAGCACCACGCCGATCAGGGCTGCCAGCAGGCGCGTGCGACGTGGGAACATCAGCATGGGGGCGAGCCACAACGCACTCATGAAGAAGGCTTGGCGGAACCCGCTGAAGCCGGAAGTGCCGCTGAGTTGGATCAGCAGTTGGGTAATACCCGAGAAGTACCAGAAAAACAGAAATAGCCAGCCAAACCCGGCCCAATCAAAGCCTTTCGCAGACTTGGTGCTGCGTTCGAACAGTGCCATCCAGCGCTCCAACCCGGTGATTTTCAGTCGACGCGCAGGGCTGCACGCAACAGAGGCCACCCTTGCATGGGGCGGCCCTTGGGGGCGGGAGTATCGTGAAGAGCATGTGAAAACTTTGTGAGATTTTTGTAGCCGTTATCTTACAAAGCGGTGACCGGGTTCAGCAGAGCGCCGGTTGCGCACCAGCAGGCTGGTCCAACTGGGCTTGAATGATATGAGCGCGCAGGCGCATGACTTCCTGTTGCAACTGTTCGTGTTCGTCTTTCAACTGGCGCAATTCATCACGACGAATAGTGACGTAGAGGGTCTGTGGCGGACGTGTCATCTGTGCAGTGGTCATTGCTTGCCTCGCAAATAGCCGGTGTGTCGCGGTGTGCCAGAACGCTTGAGTCGAGGTTCTCGGCATCAGTCACCGGCAATTCTGAATTCTTTTCTGCGGCAATGGAACTTTTATATTTTTCGCGGTCGTGTGACTTTCACTGCAGTGATGGTGAAATAGTGGCTATTTTTTTGTTATGAAACTAGGTGGATCCGCTCTGGACTAACCCTCATTAGCCTCATTGCGCTATAAACTATGTCACACATTTTTTAGTAGTTAGGAGCATCAGCACATGCAACTGGGGATTATCGGACTAGGCCGCATGGGCGGGAATATTGCACGGCGCCTGATGCTCAATGGGCATACCACCGTTGTCTACGACCGTAATGAAGCATTTGTCAAAGGCTTGAGCGAGGAGGGCGCCACTGGCGTCGCCGACTTGAAAGCCCTGGTTGCCGGGTTGCACAAGCCCCGCGCCGTGTGGGTGATGTTGCCGGCGGGCGATCCCACCGAAAACACCATCAATGAACTGAGTGAACTGCTGGAAGACGGTGATGTGATCATCGACGGCGGCAACACCCACTACAAGGATGACGTACGCCGCGCCAAGACCTTGTCGGAAAAAGGCCTGCATTACGTCGACGTCGGTACGTCCGGCGGCGTATGGGGCCTGGAGCGCGGCTACTGCATGATGATCGGTGGCGACGCCGAAACCGTACAGCGCCTCGACCCGATTTTCGCCAGCCTGGCCCCCGGCCTGGGCAGCATCCCGCGCACCAGGGATCGTTCCGCCGATGCCGACCCGCGCGCCGAACAGGGCTACATCCACGCAGGCCCGGCGGGTTCCGGGCATTTCGTCAAGATGATCCACAACGGCATCGAGTACGGAATGATGCAGGCATTTGCCGAAGGTTTTGACATCCTCAAGACCAAGAACTCGGAAAACCTGCCGGAAGATCAGCGCTTTGACCTGAACGTGGCCGATATCGCCGAAGTCTGGCGCCGTGGCAGCGTGGTCTCGTCCTGGCTGTTGGACCTGACCGCCGATGCCCTGGCCACCGACCCGAAACTCGACGGCTATTCAGGCTCCGTGGCCGACAGTGGCGAAGGCCGCTGGACCATCGAAGCCGCCATGGAACAGGCGGTGCCGGTACCGGTACTGTCCACTTCGTTGTTTGCGCGTTTCCGTTCGCGCCAGCAGAGCACCTACGGTGACAAGATGCTATCTGCCATGCGCTTCGGCTTTGGTGGTCATGTGGAGACTGCCAAAAAATGACCGGTAAGAAGCTCAAGGCCGAACCTGCTCCATCCACCACGCTGTTTCTGTTTGGCGCCCATGGCGACCTGGTCAAGCGCCTGTTGATGCCGGCGCTGTACAACCTCAGTCGGGATGGCTTGCTGGGCGACGGCTTGCGCATCGTCGGCGTGGATCACAACGCCATCAGCGATGCCGACTTTGCCAAGAAACTCGAGGACTTCATCCGCACCGAAGCCGCCAGCAAGGTCAAGGGCAATGCGGATAACGCCCTCGACCCGCAATTGTGGGCGAAGTTGGCCAAGGGCATCAGCTACGTCGAGGGCGATTTTCTCGACGACAGCACCTATGCCGACATCGGCAGGAAGATCGCCGAAAGCGGCTCCGGCAATGCGATGTTCTACCTGGCCACGGCACCGCGCTTCTTCAGTGACGTGGTTCAGCGCCTGGGCAATGCGGGCTTGCTGACGGAAACCGACGACAGTTTCCGCCGCGTGGTGATCGAAAAACCCTTTGGTTCCGACCTGGCCACCGCCGAAGCGCTGAACGCCTGTCTGCTCAAGGTGATGAGCGAAAAGCAGATCTATCGCATCGACCATTATCTGGGCAAGGAAACGGTACAGAACATCCTGATCAGCCGTTTCTCCAACGTGCTGTTCGAGGCGTTCTGGAACAACCATTACATTGACCACGTGCAGATCACCGCCGCCGAAACCGTCGGCGTGGAGACCCGGGGCAATTTCTTCGAAAAAACCGGCACCCTGCGCGACATGGTGCCCAACCACCTGTTCCAGTTGCTGGCGATGGTGGCCATGGAGCCGCCAGCCGCGTTTGGCGCCGATGCGGTGCGTGGCGAAAAGGCCAAGGTGATCGGTGCGGTACGCCCCTGGTCGCTGGAGGAGGCGCGGGCCAATTCGGTACGGGGTCAATACACCGCCGGCGAAATCGGTGGCAAGGCATTGCCGGGTTACCGCGAGGAGGCCAACGTCGCGCCCGACAGCAGCACCGAAACCTTCGTGGCGCTCAAGGTGATGATCGACAACTGGCGCTGGGTCGGCGTGCCGTTCTACCTGCGCACCGGCAAGCGCATGAGCATTCGCGACACCGAGATCGTGATCTGCTTCAAGCCCGCGCCTTATTCGCAGTTTCGCGACACAGAGGTGGATGAACTCCAGCCCACCTACCTGAAAATCCAGATCCAGCCCAACGAAGGCATGTGGTTCGATCTGCTGGCGAAAAGGCCGGGGCCGACCCTGGACATGGCCAACATCGAGTTGGGGTTTGCCTACAAGGACTTCTTCGAGATGCAGCCGTCGACCGGGTACGAAACCCTGATCTACGATTGCATGACCGGCGACCAGACCCTGTTCCAGCGTGCCGACAACATCGAGAACGGCTGGCGCGCGGTGCAGCCCTTTCTGGATGCCTGGCAGGAGGACAACGGAATCCAGGCCTATAAGGCCGGCGAGGACGGCCCGGCGGCGGCCGACGCATTGCTGGCCCGCGATGGCCGTGCCTGGCACACCCTCGGATGAGTGATGCCGCGATTCATCCCATCCGTTTTATCCTCAGCGATGTGGACGGCACATTGCTGCACCCCGATCACCGTCTCAGCCAGCGCACTGCCGATGCGGTGCGCGGTCTGCGTGAGGCGGGTGTGTTGTTCAGCCTGGCCAGCGGTCGACCGCCCAAGGCCATGCTGCATCTGATCGAGACATTTGGCATCGACGTGCCAGTGGCGGGTTTCAACGGCGGTACGTTGATCCACCCGGATGGCAGCATCCTGGTGGCCCACCATCTGCCGGCGGAAGCGGCGCTGATCGCGTTGGCGCTGTTCTCGGCCGAGCCGGACGTGGAGGTGTGGGTGTTTGCCGACGGCGACTGGCTGCGCCGCGACTCGCCAGGGCCGATGGAGCCGCGCGAAGCCCACGGTTTGGGCTATGGGCCGGTGGTTGTGGAGAGTTTCGAGCCGTACCTGGACCGAGTCGACAAGATCGTCGCCGCCAGTCAAAACACGCAATTGCTGGTGGAGCTGGAAGCACGGCTGCAGCCCAAGGTTCAGGGGCTGGCCCAGGTGTCGCGTTCGCAACCGGTCTATCTGGATGTGACGGCCATGCTGGCCAATAAGGGCGAAGCTTTGAAGACCCTGGCGGAGTATCTGGGGGTACCGCTTGAGCAAACCGCGGCAATGGGAGATGGCGGCAATGACCCGGCAATGTTTCACGTGGCCGGATGGTCGATTGCCATGGGCCAGGCCGAAGAAATCGTCAAGCGCCAGGCCGATGTGGTGACAGGCAGTAATATCGAGGATGGCGCGGCGCAAGCGATCGAACGGTTTCTGCTCGCGGCGCGATAAGCATCTTTAGTTGTAGCGCTCAACTTCCGATCATTGTTTTGCAATGATCGGAAGTTAACCCATCGACTTACTTCGGCATGGCCCAGGACTGTAGCTGGTAGCCATCTTTGTCGAGCTCGGCGCGCGCTTGCAACAGCAAGTCTTCCAATTGCGCCGGGTCGGTATAGGTCTTCGACGACAACTGTTTACGCCCGATACGGGTATTGGTGCGGTCGATGACGCTCAGGCTCAGGGCGCCGTTGCCATCGTGCCAGGCCACGCATTGAAAGGGCTGGAAAGCACGGTCTGCGATCAAAAGAGCTTCGTTGATGCGGAGCGGGGCGTTCATGTGGGTCTCTCTCTAAATGCCCATTCAAGTGAGCACCGGCGGTTGGGCGGACCGTGCGGTGGGTTACTTGTACTGATGCACGATGACGGGGTACGGGTCACATGTTAGAGCAACAAATTTCAACTTTCCGTGATTAAAGTCATGTAAGCAGCTGTTTTGAAAGCTGAATGAACCTTGCGCCGTTGCCTGGTTTTTACACTGTCAACACAGAGAGATGGCTTTTTGCCCGCACTTATAGCGAAACGATACAAGTCGAGTGTCAATATCTTGCTATGGTTATCAGCAGCCGTCACAAACTGTTGTTTCTAAATAACTTTGACAAATTTGACGCCAAGGATCAGTCATGGGTGTGCCCCTCGTCCAACGTCGTTTGCTGGTGGTTGACCCCTGTGACGATTGTCACGACTTGCTGCCCGGTTTACGCACGGCGGGGTGGGCGGTGGACAGCTGTGCGCTGGAGGCGGTGGGCGAGCGCTCCTGCGATGTCGGCCTGTTGCGCGTGCAGCCCTATCACCTGGAGCGACCCGAGGCGGTCAAGGAGCTGATCAGCCGCAGCGGCACCGAGTGGATCGCCGTGCTCGACCAGGATGTGCTGCGCCTGCAGAACGTCGGTGACTTCGTCTGTGAGTGGTTTTTCGACTTCCATACCTTGCCATTCGATGTGGCGCGTGTGCAGGTGACCCTGGGCCGTGCGTTTGGCATGGCGCGCCTGCGCAGCAAGGGCCACACTCCGGTGGATGAGGGGCATGAACTGCTGGGTGACAGCCGGCCCATTCGTGAGCTGCGTAAATTATTGTCGAAGCTGGCGCCCACCGAATCCCCGGTGTTGATTCGCGGCGACAGCGGCACCGGCAAGGAACTGGTGGCCAAGACTTTGCACCGCCAGTCCCAGCGCCACGCCAAGCCATTCGTGGCAATCAACTGCGGGGCTATCCCTGAACACCTGATCCAGTCCGAATTGTTCGGCCATGAAAAGGGCGCGTTTACCGGCGCGCACCAGCGCAAGATCGGGCGCATCGAGGCCGCCAACGGCGGCACCCTGTTCCTGGATGAGATCGGCGATTTGCCCATGGAGCTGCAAGCCAATCTGCTGCGCTTTCTGCAGGAAAAACAGGTCGAGCGCGTCGGCGGCAGCCAGCCTATCCCCGTGGATGTGCGGGTGCTGGCGGCCACTCACGTCGACCTTGAAGCTGCCGTGGCCAAAGGCACCTTCCGCGAAGACTTGTACTACCGGCTCAACGTGCTGCAGGTGGTCACCGCGCCTTTGCGCGAGCGTCATGGTGATATAGCGATGCTGGCCAACCACTTTTCACGTTTCTACAGCCAGGAAACCGGGCGACGCCCACGCAGTTTCAGCGAAGACGCGCTGGTGGCCATGGGGCAACACCCCTGGCCCGGCAATGTGCGTGAGTTGGCCAACCGCGTGCGCCGGGGCCTGGTGCTTGCCGAAGGGCGGCAGATAGAAGCCGTTGATCTGGGATTGGCGAGTGGGCAGGCAGTTTCGGCGCCAATGGCTACACTGGAAGACTATAAGCACCGCGCCGAACGCCAGGCGCTGTGTGATGTGCTCAACCGGCACAGCGACAACCTGAGTGTCGCGGCCCGTGTACTGGGGGTTTCCCGGCCCACGTTCTACCGGTTGCTGCACAAGCACCAGATCCGCTAGGGCGGGTAAACCGAAAAGCCCCGCAACGACCCTTATCGTTGCGGGGCTTTTCCTTGTGTGCGCTTCAGAAGTAGTAAGGGAATTTCAGGCTGAACGTAAAGTCCGGCGCATCATCCGTCATGCCGATCGCCAGGTTCGGCACGATCGTCAGGTTATCCGAGGCCGCAATCGTCATGCCCACGTTGAAGTAACCGGCGTTGGCATCGCTGGACACCACCGACTGCCAGTCGCCGCCATTGGGCTTGAGCCGGCTTTTGCGTTGTACCAGGTCGGACACCGAGAACGACATGCTCATCTTCTCGTTGAGCGCGAAGGCGACGCCGACGCCGAACTGGAAGCTGTCGCCCAGGCTGACCTTGCCGCCGACCTTCTGGTTGACGTCACTGCTGATGTCGTCAAACGAGTCTTCGAAGTTGTGGGTGTAGGACAGCGAGCCAAACAACACCGCCGGGTCGAAGGTCTTGACCAGGGAAATGCCCGGGGTGACCGACCAGACGCCATTGCCGGTGGGCAGGCTTTCCGGCACGAACAGGTTGTCGTTGCCCGGTGTTTTGATCAGCTTGATACCAAACGGTTCTTTGCCCGTAGGCGCCTTGACCCGTACCGACACCACGGCGTCCGGGAGGGTGGGGGTTTCGTCGAGGAACTTGTAGGCCACACCGAAGTTGACGTCGCCGATGGTCGGGTCGCGCGTAACCGATTGCTCCGAGGTCGCCGTGCCGTTGTTGCCGGCGCCGGCCGACTGGTAGGTCGATTCGCGGTACACCACCGGCACGTTCACGTCGAACTGCCAACGGTTGTCGACGTTGTAGCGTCCGGTCAGGTCGAGTGTCCAGTTGTCGGACTTGATCCGGTCCAGGTTGATATTGCCCAGGAAGATCGAGTCCAGTGCCAGGAAGCCGTTGAGGGTCAACTGGCGGGCGTCGTAACGCGCATAGGTGACGCCAGTTTCAAAGCTGAACTTGCCATTGCCGAAAAAGCCACTGGCTTCGTTATAGAGGTTGCTCACGCTTTGCGCGGGGGCCGAGTCGTCCTTGAGGGACTGGCCATACGAACTGCCGCCGCCCCCGGCACCACCGGAGGCCGCGGCCGCGCCCGTGCCTGCGACCGTGGCACCGCTGGCTTTCTGAAAGTCTGCCGGGGATTTGGCCAGGCGCTTGGGCGCCGGGTTCGCCGGTTGGTCTTCGACCTGACGTACGCGTTGCTCCAGCACGGCCAGGGCTTTTTGTTGTACCTCGTATCGCTGCTTGAGTTCCAGGAGTTCCTGTTTGAGGGTTTCGATATCAGCATCTGGCGCGGCATACAGGATGGATGCGGGCAAGAGCGTACTTAAACAAACCACCGCGCGGAGCGATAACGATCGAGGCATGAAATAAGCCGTCCTTTTTCAATGCATGAATGACGAGGGTCAGCGTAGTTCAATAACCGAAAGTGCGTAGGGCCTTGAGTTGATCCAAATTGCAGTTCAACGCTCCGTTATTCAACGCGTTGTTGTTCATCACGACATTGAGCTGGGTCATGTTATTGACGAAATTGGTGTTGCCGGTCAAAACCGTGCCCTGCAGCACATTCCCGCTACCGATCTGCTGCAGGCTGTTGCCCTGGTTGTGGTTGGCCTGGATCGCCATCTGCAAGCCGCCATTGTTGGCCGACACGCTCACACGGCCTGCCGCGCTGTCGCCGGTTACGGTGCCGCCGGCCACCAGCACTTGCCCCGATTGCGCGAGGTTGGCGGGGGCAAGGCCGTTCTCGACGGTGATCCCTACGTTGTTATAAGCGGTGTTGCCATCGCCGGCGGTGCGCACGCTTTGCGTCACGCCTTGGCCGCTGCCCAGGCCGGCGCCGCCGGTGACCGTGCCGGTACCGGTGTTCGGGTTCGTACCGTTGCCGCTCGATCCGGTGGTTTGCACATAGAACTGCGGGGTGATGGTCGAGGAGTCGACCTGCATGCTGGCCTTGCCCGTGATGGAGTCGCCCACGGCATTGGTCCAGGTGCTGCTCATGACAATGCCGAAGCTGATGATGCGTCCTGGCATGACGTAACGGCCGCGCAGATCGGCCATTTCCGAATCCTTGAGTTCAATCGGTTTGAATGCCGATGAAGCATAAGCGGGCATCGAGGCTGCCAGACACATGACCGTCAGCCAACGGGAGGTGTTCATCTTCTGCTCCTGGAGCTTCCTGCCCCTTATTGCGCTTCTTAGAAGAAGTCGCTCTGGATGAAACCGAAATCCATCAGCTCGGCATCGCCTACGGGCCTGAACTCATTCATCTGGCTCTTGGCGGTCAGCGGAGCGGGCGGGTCGAGCAAGACATTGGCCTTGTCGTAACCCTCACCCAGCACGGCGAAAACGATGCCATTCCAGCCCTTGACGAAGTCGTCATGCGAATAGCGCTTGTGGCCCAGCACCGGGTCGCCGATATAGACCCAGTCCTTGTCGGCGCGCTGCATCACCACGAAGTGCTTGTAGCCACGAATTTCCAGCAGCACCACCACGGGGATTTTTACGGTGACCAGGGTCTCTGCCCCGATCTTGTAGCCCCGGGCACGCATGCCGATGCTTTCGAGGTAACGCTTCATGTCCAGCATGGAAAAGCCCTGGGTTCGCACCAGATCCTGGTCAGCGGTGACCAGCATGCCTTTGATGATGTGATCTTCGTCGACGTCCAGCCAGTAGGCTTGGCGCAGGATGGTCGCGAGTGCCGCGGCACCGCAGCTGAAATCGGTTTTCTGTTCCACCAGGTTGGCGAACCGGCGTTCACGGATGCTCTCGACCTTCTTGAAGATCACCGCACCGCCAGGCATGGCGGAGATCGCCATGGTGCCTGCCCACGCGGGGCCGGTGAGCAACATCAGGAGGGTGAGGGTCGCGAGGCGCATGATCGTATGACCTGCTGGACACGGGAATAAAAAAGGGCCTTGTTGCCAAGGCCCCGTTGGATCAGAAGCGCACGCCGCTGGCGCAGACGGTGCAACCTTGACCGATCGACAGGCTGTTGCTGCCTTGGTTGCCCGAGCCGGATTGCAGGTTCACACCTACGTTGCCGGAGTTGCGGTTAACCGAGTTGTCGAGGCTGGAGTTGTTGGACACGTACTGAGCGTTGCCGCCATGGCCATAGCCATAGCCATGGCTGGTAGCGGCTGCGTTCAGGTAGCTGTTGCCCAGCGAGTTTTGCTCGGTGTTGGCGGCGGCGGCGATGTTTTTACCATCGGCGGTCACGATAGCCAGGTTGTTTTTACCCTGGTTGCCTTGACCGGCCTGGCCGTTGTAACCCAGGTTGCCGGAGTTGCCGTTAATCGAGCTATCCAGGGAAGCGTTGTTTTGCGTGCCTTTGTTGACGAAGCTGTTCAGCCCGCTGTTCTGGTTCACCTGGACCATAGCGAATACGTCCTCCGCATCGCTTTTGGCGCTGGTGATGGCGGCAGAGTTGTCGGCTTCGTTGCCACTGCCGGCTTGAACGTTAACCCCGGTGTTACCGCTGTTGCCGTTGACCGAGTTATCGGCCGAAGCGTTGTTTTTGGTGTTGGTGTCGTCGAACTTGTTGACTGCGCTGTTTTGCACATCCGTCACGACAGCGGCAATGGTGCCGGTGGGTTTAGGCTCAGGGTGCCAGCCATTTGCTTGAGCAGCGGCAGCCATGAGCGCGGCCAGAGCGAAAACCATTGGTTTGAGAGCCATTTGAGGTTTCATGGTGTTTCTCCTTGCTTCTAATAGTGGGTTAAGTGTTGGTACGGTCCAGCAAGTGCTACTGCTACCAAGCGGTTACTTGATAGTGATGCCCAGGGTGTTAGCCACTCGGTTCCCCACCCCGGCACTCTGGTTCACCTGAATCACTCCTCGGCTGCCGGTGAAGGCCTGGTCGCTGGTAACGACCTGGCGGCTGCCAGTGGTGGGGGTGAGACCTGAGTCGGCTGCCAGCGTCGTGGTGTTCTGTTGCAACAGGACGCTGTCGTCGATGCTTTGCGGGCCAGGGTTGATACTGATCCGCACCGCATTGATTGATTGGTTATTGGCCCCGGCGGTCTGGTTGATGCCCAGTACACCGTTGCCGCTGGTAAAAGCGTTGCCCTGGATCGCCGCCTTGGCGTTCAGGGACGGGTCGACGTTGCCGTCCAGACGCTGGATATTGACGTTGGTGGCCCGGCCACCCACCGCGATGGAGCGGCTGTTGGACATTTGTTGCTGGTTGCCGGCCGCCTGGTTGATCGACAGGACACCGCCGTACTGTGTGCCGCTGTTGTTGATCACGGCGTTGTCGTCGGCGAAAGCCGGGGCGCTGGCCAGCAGGGCGAGGATGAGCAGTGAGCGCTTCATTATTTGCCCCCCATCATGCTGCCGATGTTATTCAGGGGAGCCATGCCGCGCTGAATCGAGTCGCTGATCTGCCCGCCCATGCTGCTGCCGCTGCCATGACCGGCGGCAGAGCCGGCCCCCAGGGTCGACATGCTGCTTGGGGTGGCATGCAGACCGTTCAAGCTGGAATTGGGTTGAATGGCACGCACGATGCTCGAACCGCTGCTGACACCACCGATGTCGCGGTCACTGAGTTCGCCGGTAACGGCCATGATTTCCTGGCTGGGATTGGCGTTGACCGTGGTGGGGTAGGGGTCCTTGCCGAAGGCCGCACGACCGTACATATGAGCCTGTACGTTGCGGCCTGTCACGATCACGCCGTCGCCTGCAAAGCTCGGCGCACTGATGCCGACGCTGAGTACACAGCTGATCAGCAGTACGTTCATCGAACCTTGAGTGAGTGTGGTCACGGCGGCATTCCCTATTCTTCGCGCTGACCCTAAACAGCGCTGTAAGGGATAGAGCAGAAGCCGTGCCGCTTTTAAATAGTCCTTTTTATTCAATAGGTTGTATTTGCAAGCAGGCAAAATGCCGTCAACGCTGTTTCAGGGCTGATACAGCTGCCGTCCGAGAAACGATTCACCTGACTGTATCAACGCTGTAACAGTCTGCATGACAAAACGATGAACCCGCGCGGCATGGGCGATCCAGGGGACGGCGATGTTAAAAAAATGGACACTATGGGCGCGGCAAGGCCCAAACCCGCAGGCGAGGTTCAGCTTTTGGGGGCTTTACGCGGGATGGCGTTGAGTACGGGGTTGCCGTCCTGGTTCTGGGTCAGGTAGACCGGCAAAACCTTGGGCAAGGAGGGGATGAGGTTGCCGACCTCAGTGATGTTGTAGATACCGCCGATACGAATGGTCCCGGTGCTGGCGTCTGCCAGCATCACCGGTTTGTTCAGGTAGCGGTTGATCAGCGGCAATGCATCGGCCAGGGCCAGGTTGTCGAGGATCAGCTTGCCCTGGCGCCAGGCCAGCGTGCTGTCGTCGGGAGTGAGCGTCCGTACCCGTGGTGTCGCGTCGCCCTGTTGATAGCTGGCCTGCATGCCAGGGGTCAGAGGCACACTGCCGTGAGCCTGATCGCTGGCAATCTGTACCGAACCTTCGACCAGCGTGACCCGTACCTGGTCGTCATATTTCCAGACGTTGAACTGAGTCCCCGTCACCTGCACCTGACCTGCGCCGGCATGCACGATGAACGGATGCGCGCGGTCATGGCTGACCTTGAAAAACGCTTCGCCTTTTTTCAGCGTGACCCGGCGCTCATCCTTGTAACGGCTGTAGACCAGCTCGGTGCCAAGGTTGAGCTCCACTTGGCTGCCGTCACCCAGAGTAATCTGGCGCAACCCTTGAGTGGCTTCGAACCGCTCATAGGAACGTGGCAACCAGCCCGCCTGCCAGCCGGTGAAGGCGGCCAGCGGCAACGCGACCAGGCAGATCGCCGCCGCAACGGCGTAGATGCGCAGTCGGCTGAGGGGTTTGGACACCCTGGCAGCGGCGGTGGGCGCAGGGCGCGGCAGGTGCTCGGCGACGTCCCAGATCTCCAGCATGGCTGCGTATTCAAAGGCGTGCAGCGGGTGGGAGTCGTGCCACTGTTCAAAAGCCTCGCGTTCGTCACGCGTGCAATCACTGGCGTGCAGCCGCATGCACCAATGCGCTGCGGCGTCGGTGATGGCGTCATATTCGGCTTCTGAAACGGACTTTTCGCTCATTAATACATCCTGATTTCGCACATTCTAACCTCCCAACGCAGACGGCGAGAACCGCCGTCATGGCGATTGCATATCAATTGGAACTTATTCTCGTTTGTCAGCACCTAAAAATCTCAGGACAAGCGTCCGTGATTCCCACAATGGAGTACTGACATGCTGAAAAAAACCTTAGTCGCCCTATGTGCAACCTCCGCCCTGCTCAGTGCCGGTGCCGCCTTGGCTGACAAGCCAGGCGCAGGCTGGATCCCCATCGAAAAAGCCATTGAAGTGGCCAAGACCAAAGGCGGTTACGTCGAGGTCTATGCGGCCGAAGCCGACGACAACGGTTATTGGGAAGTCAAAGGGCGCAAGTCCGACGGCACCGTGTACGAAGCCCGCATCGACGGCGCTTCCGGCAACATCCTGCGCGATCAGAAAGACTGATTTGCCCTCGCCGGGAGCCTGTTCAGGCTCCCGCATCCAGTTCCCGTCCCAGTTGGCTGATCATGTAGGCCACCGAATCGGCGTTGGCCAGGATGGTGTCGATACGCTTGTCGCTGTTGCCCATGAACATCGCCCGGGCGTCATCAAGGTTGCGTGTACCGGTGGTACTCAAGACCTTCTGCTTGAGTGGTTTTTCGAAGTCCTCCCACTCTTGTGTGAACTCGTCCCACGTCTTGAACAGCATCGTCACCGGCGTGCTGAGGGACAGCGCGTTTTCGCGCAAGTCGTTCAAGTCGGTCTTCATCAACCTGGCACCGCTGATATTGACGTTAATCAGGTCCGGAAACGGCCGCATGCTGTCCAGGTAAGCCAGGTCCTCGGTGGAGGATTTGAGGTGGGTGATCTCGTGAATCAACACGGTCGCCCGTGCATGGGCCGAGAGATTGAACGGAATGTTCAGGCGGTTCTGATAGATGTCCATGGGCGGGTCGAAGAAGCGGTCCAGCAGGTAGATCTTGAGGTCGGCATCTTCCGGCAGGATGAAGGCATAGGTGTCCTGCGCGCAGTGGCGATGGGTGCCACAGACAAAGCGCATGGAGTCGGGGCCGATCAGGGTGTGGTTGACCAACTCATTGAGCACTTCATCGACGCGTCGCTCAATGCGTTGCACCTGTTCGGGCGTCAGGCTGACGACGCCGAACAACTCGCTTAAAAACCGCCCGAGTCGGCTGTCGAGTCGGCGCAATGCGGCGAAGTGCAGGAGGTTGCGTTTGCAGGTAACCGTGTAGTACGTCGCGACGTTGAGCGCCTCGTCAATGCACTGGGCTTTCCAGCTCGACAATGCGGCTATTTCACGCATGCCCACGGCTTCGATATTGAGGGCCAGGCGTTCGGCCTCCCGCGTCCTGAGCCTGTCGACGTGGCGACTCAAGGTCTTGCCAAAGCGCGGGTGATGGCGGTCGAGGTCCAGCACCCATTCTCCCCGGGCGTTGCGCTGGACATAGGGGCCATGCTGTTCACCCTGGCTCAAGCGCCAATGGTCACCGGCTTTTTTGACCGCATACACCTTACCCGCCAGGGGTACAAAACTGCGGGTGGTGGCCTCATCCCGGTAAACGTGGGTCAGTGCGCTCTGCTGTAAATCTTCCAGTGCCGTCTCGTGGTCTTCAAACGCTTGCAGCCGGGTGCGTTGCGATGCCGTCAGATGCAGGTCCGCCAGCGACGGGGCGGCGGGTTGAGGGGCTTGCAACCATTGCTCCAGGGGGGCGGGTTCTTCCGGCGGCGGGGTCTGGGGCAGGAGCCTGTCCAGCTCGGTGCGCAGGGAGGCGAGTTCGGCCACGCCACTGGCAAAGGTTTTCAGCGCGTCTTGCCAGCGGTGTTGCTGCAGGTCCTCGGCGGAACGCTTGAACAGTGCGTAGCTGCGCCACACCACCAGCGGATAGGTCAGCTTGCCGGCGATAAACTGCAAGCCTTTGGGAATCCCTTGGGTGAACAGGCTGGTGACCGCGTCCCAGTGTGCCTTGCCCGACCGTTCAAACTGGCTGGCCAGCATCTGCGACAGCATGTCTGAATTATCCTGGAACAGCTGTTTGAGCAGGTTGCCGGAAATGGGCGAGCGGCCGAGACGGATCTCCGCCAGCCCGCGGTGCCAGCGCTGGCCCAGCAAGTTGCGGTAAGTGGCTTGATGCGAGACTGCCAATTGGCCCAAGACCCACTCCTGTAGCGCGCCGGGAGTGGTGAACTCATGGAGCAACGCTGTTTCATCGGCGTACTCCTTCAATAAGTGCGTGGGGCTGTACGGTGCGAACAGCACAAGGGGGCCGGACGTCCCCGCCGTCGGGCCGATCAGGTAGCAACCCAGGGCCTTGGCCAACGTTGCGCCCTGGGTGGCAATCAGTTCAAGAGGGCGAATCATCGCCGATGCGCTCTGCACGGCCGCGCGCGCCAGGGCATCGGGCATATCGAAGACTTGCTGGATAACGCCCCAGGCCGACGCGGACAGCCGCTCCTCGAGCGTGTGCTCATGGGCGTATTGCAGCAATTGCCAGGGCAACTGCCGGCAGAACAGTCGGCGGCGTTCGCGGGTGTCTTCGCTCTGGCCGCCGAGGTGAGTGGCCAGCCGTTGCTGGTACAGGTTTTTCAAATCCAGTTGCCGAACCAACTGCACGACGGCACTGCCGTCCAGTGCTGCCGGTAACGGGGTGGCGGTACGCGAGCGAGGCCGGATGTCGTCGGCACATAACTCAGGCAGGTGGCGCAGGGCGAAATCAACCAGGCTCTGGGTGTTGCCCTCCAGGTCAATGCGGCCGGGGATCAGGACGTTGTCCGGCGCGATCACCTCGCCGGGAAAACGAGCATTGAGCAGGCGCGAGAGGCTGCTCACGACCTGCGCGCGCATGGGCGTGATGCTGTGCAGGTAGTCACGCTCGTCCGGTGCGCTGAGGCGGTACTGCTCCAGCAGTTCGGCGTGCAGGATCTGCTCATGGGGACGCGCCATGCCCAGCCAGGCCGGCAGTGCCTGTTGGTTGATCGTCGCACGCGCCATGGCAATCGACCTGGGCACATTGGAAGGCGCGGCGCGACCGATCAGGCTGTCCATGCAGTCCTGAAAGCGCGTGGCGTTCAGTCCTATCGAGAACACATGGTCAATTTCGTCACGGATGAAGTCGCTGAAGCTCTGCTGGCGGTCATGCAGCAGGTGGTCGTCGATGCGTTGCAGTGGGCCAAGTCCACAAGGTTGATGGGGAACGCGTTTGGAGAGGGGCAGGTTCTCCATCAGGACCAGGCGCTCCAGGGGATCCTGCAGGCGTTGTTCCAGTGCCGAGCGCAAGACCTCGATCGACGTAAATGCCTCGTAGCCGCGACGGGGCGTCCACAGCAGTGCCGCGCCTGAGTTGTCGGGGTCCAGGCCGCCGCGTTCGGTCAGCACGAAACAATTGGCCAGGGGGTGGGTCGCGGAGCCGACCGTGAGGGTCAGGCCAAAGGCATCCGCTATAAAACCGTTGAGGCCATGGCGGTTCAGTCGGGTCATGCTGTCGGCGTGCAGCACACTGTCCAGCAGCGCAACGGCCCGCGACGGCAGGCTCTTGTCCAACCGCCTCAGTTCCATCTCGCCGCGCAACCCTTGCAACATCCCGTGGCCCTGGTGCGTCTGGTTATGGTGCAGGAGCAGGTGGGGCAGGGTGCGCAGATCGTTTTGCGCAAAAGTGGGCAGGACCTGCTCGATGGCCGCATTGAAGCTGTCGGTTGTGAGGTTGTGCAGTTGGTACGCGGCGCCTGCGTTGCGCGGGCCATAGAACCATGCCTGGGGCGAGTCGGTCAGTGCCTCGGCTTGCCGCCCCAGGCGAGCGATGAAGTGCTCGACCATGCTCAAGGACGTCTCGGGCAGGCGTTGTTCGCGTTCGCTGGCCTGGGTGGCGTAGGTGTTGACGTAGACCTCGTCGGCTTTGAGCCCCAGTTGCCTTCTGGTCAGTTCAGCATCCAATGCATGCGCGACCAGGGCACGCAGGGTCGGGTATTGGCGGCGTTCCAGCGCCATGGCGGCGTCCACCGCTTGCAGCCGCTGCACGTGCAGCTTGGCTTTTTCCGCCTGCACTGTGGAGGGGCGTCCGTTGGCGCTGGTGATCGGGTGCACGCTCCAGCGCCCTTCAGCTTCTTGCTCCAGCAGACGACTGTCGAGCATCGCGCGTACGTCCAGCGCGCTGTCGAGCAGCGCGGCCAGGTCGATGCCGCCGGCGCTGCGCCGATACAGGCTCAGTGCATGCTCCAGGTTGTCGAATTGCTTGGCGACAATGTCCTCGAGCATTTCCTGGAATACATCGCCGACCACCGCATGCCCGGTGACCTGTATGGCGTCCATGGCGATAAACACACTGCGCTCTTCCAGCGAGAGGAAATTGAGCAGTTCGTCTTCATGGCCGGCGGTTTTCAGCATCGCCAGCAGCGTATCGTTGAGGTCCTTGAGGTTCTGGAGTACCTGCAAACCGCTTGATTGGGTGTAGAGATAGGCGTGGGTATTGCTGATCATCAGGGTACTGGCCAGGTCGACGTAGTGCTGGAACGGCGCATGGATGCGTATTTTTTCGATGCTCATGTGGCTGGCGAAAGCGCGACGCGCGGCCTGGTCCGGCAGGAACAGGGCCTGCAGGTTTTGACGCTCATCGGTGGTCAGGACCCTGTCCTGGTGTTTGAGCAGCAGGTCGGCGCGGAACTTGTCGCTCATGACCCGGGCGAAGAACCCCAGGCGTGACTGGCCGCCGTTGAAGTCCTCGTTCCAGTAAGTCTGCAGCAGGCTGTTCAATAACCTCGACAGCGTGCCACTGGTTTGTTCGATCACGTTATCCCAGCGTTGCTGGTCCTGGTCGAGTTGTTCCTGGGTAAAACTGCTGGTGTCATGGGCGGGGTTGGAAAACGTGTGAGTCTGATCCACCGACCACGCGTGCTTGATATAAAACTTCAGCAACGCATCGCGCAAGGGTTCGGATGCCAGCCAGCGGCGGTTTTCCCCAGCCAGCGTGTGGCTGAAAAAATTCACCCGCGTATCGCGCTGGTCCAGGCCCGGAAAGTAAGGGCGCGCCATGATGGCGAGCAGGGTGTCGAGCATCCAGCGCAGGCTGGGAAGCTTGCGCAACTCACTGAGCATCGCCGCCACGTTTTTTTGCTGGGCGGCGCGAATGCTGTGCTCCTGGTCCGCCATCACCGCGCCAGGGATCAGGGCGGTGGACAGCGTCAGTGGCGTCGGGGTCGATAGCGCGTCGCGCTCGAGGATCGATACGAATTGCAGCAAGTCACTGCGTTGGCGCGGCTGTTCCAGGCGTTCGGCCACTTCGCTGAGCAGCGCGGCGTGGCTGTCGAACAGCTCCAGGCCGGCATAAGGGGTGTAGAGCAGCGCCTTTTGACTGTCGGGTGTTGGGCTCATCACGAAGGCGCCGGCCAGCGGGGTCGCAGGTTCGCCGTTGTGGTTGACCAGCAGCCGCTCCACCCGCATGGGGTACCCGTGCAGTGCCCGGTCCTGGCGGGCAGTGTCGGTGGCGTAATACAGCGTGTGCAGCCATTCCAGATCCTTGAGCGTGAACCCCAGCGCAAGCTCGCGTGGGGTGGGTTCCTTACGTTTGAGGGGTTGCAGGAATTCATCGAAAAAGTAGGGCGGGGTGACGTTGGCCATGGACGCGCTCCATCGAGGTGGTCGTGATGGGGCGCCAAGGTAAGCGGTGTTGCTGGAGGCGCGGTGGTAGATAACTGAGGCCGACTCGAAGTGGCCGTTGACAGCAGGCACCGGGCGCGTTGTTTAATCGACGGCCTGGATTGTTGTTGTCTCTTCCAATTATAAAATCGGAGCTATAGATGTCTGCCCAGTCCCCGATACTTGACGGCGCTTCAACCTTCATCGGCTTTGACGATCTGGTGACGCTGCTGCACGCGGTGTTCGTGAAACATGGGACCTCGCCTGCGGTGGCGGCGATCCTTGCGCACAATTGTGCCAGTGCCGAGCGCGATGGTGCCCACAGCCACGGCATCTTCCGCATCCCCGGTTACCTCAGCACGCTGGCCAGCGGCTGGGTCGACGGCCAGGCTGTACCGGTGGTGAGCGATGTGGCCTCGGGTTTCGTGCGGGTAGACGCCGCCAACGGGTTCGCGCAGCCGGCCCTGGCGGCCGCTCGCTCGTTGCTGATCGACAAGGCCCGCAGTGCGGGCATTGCGCTGCTGGCGATCCATAACTCCCATCACTTTGCCGCCCTGTGGCCCGACGTTGAACCCTTCGCCGAAGAGGGCCTGGTGGCCCTGAGCGTGGTCAACAGCATGACCTGCGTGGTGCCCCATGGCGCCGACCGCCCGTTATTCGGCACCAACCCCATTGCCTTTGCCGCACCGCGTGCCGATGGTGCCCCCATCGTGTTCGACCTGGCCACCAGCGCCATTGCCCACGGCGATGTGCAGATTGCCGCGCGCAAAGGCGAGCGTTTGCCGCCGGGCATGGGCGTCGACAGCCTCGGCCAACCGACCCAGGACCCCAAGGCCGTGCTGGAGGGCGGTGCGCTGTTGCCGTTTGGCGGGCACAAAGGCTCGGCGTTGTCGATGATGGTCGAGTTGCTGGCCGCGGCATTGACGGGCGGTCACTTTTCCTTCGAGTTCAACTGGGCCGATCATCCCGGCGCACGCACGCCTTGGACCGGGCAACTGCTGATCCTGATCGACCCGAGCAAAACCACCGGGCAACACTTCGCCGAACGCAGCCAGGAACTGGTGCGGCAGATGCATGCGGTGGGGTTGCGGCGTTTGCCGGGGGATCGACGGCATCGTACGCGGGCGAAGTCGTTGGAAGCAGGGATTGAACTGGCGTCACAGGACCTGGCGCAATTGCAGGCATTGCTGGTCGATTGAAAAGGGGCTGCGCCGAGGGCGCAGCCCGGCGAATCAGTTGCGGCGACCCAGCAACAAACCCACCACCAGGCCGAAGCCGGCGGAAATGGCCACGGTCTGCCAAGGGTGGCCACCGATATAGGTTTCGGTCGCGTCGACCACCGGCTTGCTGCGCTCGCGCACATTGGTCACGGCGTCCATGGCCTGCTTGAGCTTGAGGGCAACCTGTTCGCGCAGGGTTTCGCCTTCTTCACCCACCAGGCTGGCGCTGCTTTTGAGCAGTTTGTCCGATTCTTCGATCAGGGCGGCGAGTTCGCTGAAGGCTTGGTCCTTGATTTGGTCTGCGGCGGTTTGAGCAGCGGTTTTGCGGGCCATTGTGTGACTCCTTGCGGGTAAATGTGACAGTGAACAATGGAGTGTTACGTGATGGCAAAAGTTGCAGTTTTTTTGCCGGTCACGTCTTCGGGGCAAAATCTGAATCAGGAAAATTAGACCTACAGTGTAAGATGTCACCTATTTGTGCAGCAGGTAATTCAACATGAGCTTCAATCTCGCCAACAAGACCCTCGCCGAACGCGCTGAGCTGGAAGATGAAAAGTCCCGCCTCTACGACCTGTGGCAAACCAACCTGGGCAAGGCCAAGGGCGAAGCCGCGCGGTTGTTCGGTGAACGTGCCAAGCGCAAGGGCAAGTGGGCCGAATGGGTACGCGCAGAACTCGATGGTCTGTCACCGCCAGAGTTTTCCAACATGGTGCGCAGTGAAGTCAACAAGCTGATGGCGGCGGCGAAGTAAAGCTCGCCACAATCGCCTCGCGCACTTTCAGCAACATCGGGTCCAGCTGAACCTGGGTGCGCCAGCCCAGCTCCACCGGGTAGCGCGGCAGCGCCAACGGGCAGCGCAGCACGCGCAGGCCGGTCATATCGGCAATGGCCTGCGCCGCATGCCCCGGAATGGTCGCCACCGCGTGGCTGCCCTTGAGCAAAAACGGCAGCGCGGCAAAGTGGCTGGTCGACGCACATACCTGGCGGCTCAAGCCTTGGGCTGCCAACCCCTCATCGGTAATGCCGATAAACCCGCCCGACGACACCAGCACATGCTCGCGCGTGACAAATTCCTCCAGGCTGATGCCTGTCTGCTCCGCTGGCAGGCTGTCGGGGTCCACCAGGCAACGGTAATCACCCTCGGTCAACACCTGTCGACTCAACCGGTTCTGGGCAAAACCGCCTGCGGTGATCGCCAGGTCCAGCGTACGCTCGAGCAAGGCGTCGGCAACGATCTGGCTGTGGGTCTGGCGAAAGATCACGCGCAGTTTCGGCAAACGCCGGGCGATCTCCTGCATCAGGCGGCGGCCGTAGGCAATTTCAAAATCGTCGGACAGCCCCAGCACCACGGAGCGCCCCTGATAATGCGGGTTGTCCGGGCTGACCAGCGCCAGGCTCTGGCGGCAACGGTCCAGCGCCTCACTGATCACCGGCTTCAACTGATTGGCCCGCAGTGTTGGTGCCAGGCCGCGCCCGGTGCGCACGAACAGCGGGTCGCCGTACACCTCGCGCAGTCGCCGCAAGCCTGCGCTGATCGCCGATTGGGTAACGCCCAGGCGTAATGCTGCGCGACTGGCGCTGGACTCATCGTGCAGGGCTTCGAAGGTTTTCAGCAGGTTCAGATCGACCTGGGCGATATTCATTTGGCTCATATCATTCAGTGCTGAGGTGGGCTTTATTCATGATCCAGGCTGGCGGGAGAATGGGCAACCCCCTTATTCGGAGTGATCGCGATGCCTTTTTCTACCGTGGCGGCTTTGCAAATTGGATCTTTGCCCGGCGGCAAGGCTGAAACCCTTGAGCAAATCCTGAGCTATGAAGACCCGATCAAGCGCAGTGGCGCGCAACTGGTGGTCATGCCCGAAGCGTTGCTCGGCGGCTATCCCAAAGGGGAAGGGTTCGGCACGCAACTGGGCTACCGCTTGCCAGAGGGGCGCGAAGCCTTTGCCCGTTACTTTGCCAACGCCATTGATGTGCCGGGTGCCGAGACCGAGGCACTGGCCGGGCTGTCGGCGCGTAACGGGGCCAGCCTGGTGCTCGGCGTGATCGAACGCAGTGGCAGCACGCTGTACTGCACCGTGTTGTATTTCGAACCCGGCGCTGGTCTGGTGGCCAAGCACCGCAAGTTGATGCCCACCGGCACCGAACGCCTGATCTGGGGCAAGGGCGACGGCTCGACCTTGCCGGTGGTCGACACCGCCGTAGGGCGCATCGGCGGCGCGGTGTGCTGGGAAAACATGATGCCGCTGCTGCGCACGGCGATGTACGCAAAAGGCGTGCAAGTGTGGTGTGCGCCCACCGTGGACGAACGTGAAATGTGGCAGGTGAGCATGCGCCATGTGGCGCATGAGGGGCGCTGCTTTGTGGTCAGCGCCTGCCAGGTGCAGGCGTCACCCGCGGCATTGGGGGTGGAGGTCGCCCATTGGCCGGCGGACCGCCCATTGATTGCCGGCGGCAGCGTGATTATCGGTCCCATGGGCGACATCCTCGCCGGGCCGCTGGTGGGGGAGGCGGGCCTGCTGACCGCGCAGATCAACACCGATGACCTGGTGCGCGCGCGATATGACTATGACGTGGTGGGGCATTATGCCCGGCCGGATGTGTTTGAGTTGAGGGTCGATGAGCGCGAAAAACCGGGCGTGCGTTTCATCACTGACTGAACGCGGTGAAAAATGCAGGCACTTCAGCGCTTGCACGATTGGGCCTTCAGCCATTCTTCGCGGGTCATCTCCCAAAGATCCCGTGGGAATGTGCCTTCGACAAATTCAGCGTCCTGCGTTCTGATCAAGCGCATCCCGGTGCGCTCGGAAATCCGCCGCGATGCCAGGTTGGGCGCGGCCTTGGGCACACGCATCAACGAGCGCTCAAGCACGCCGAACCAATAGTCGGTCACTGCCGCGCTGGCTTCGCTCATCAGGCCCCGGCCTTGCCACGCGGGCGTGAGCCAAAAACCGCGGTTGTTATCGGCCTCATCCATCAGGCTGATGTTGCCGATCAGTTGTTCCGGCGCGCTTTTCAGGCGAATCGACCAGTGCCATTCCTCTCCACGGGCCATGGCCGGCAGGGCAAGCTGCTCAAGATACGTACGGGCCCCATCGGCCGGGTAGGGCCAGGGCACCAGGACGTTGAGGTAACGCACTACGTCCCAATGGGGGAATTGCCGCTGGATAGCCTCGGCATCGTCCAGGGTCAGCGGGCGCAGGATCAGGCGTTCGGTGAACAGTATCGGTTGCATGGTGGTTACCAGGTCGCGGTGTTCGGCAAGTCCAGTGTGCCACGGTCCACAAACCGCATCGTGCCGAACAACCCACCGGCCAGTTTGCCGCGCAGCACGTAGGGCAGGTTGTTCAAACTCTGGGTCTGGCTCAGGCCCAGGGTTTGGCGTAACACCGAAAACGCCGAAACGCTTACCGGCACCATCAGCACCGTCTCGGAAAAGCGTGGAATGCTGCCGGTCTGGTCACTCACCCCCGATGCCAGCGGCCGGCCATTCACTTCCAGGTCCAGGGCCACGCCGTTGTAGTCGATCGCGGTTTCATTGGGGTTCTGTACCCGCAGTTTCACCGCGAAGCGCACCTCCAGTTCCTGGCTTTGCAGCGGTTCGATACCCACCACGTTGATCGTGACCGGGTCGCGATGGGGGAACAGCGCGCAGGCGCTCAAGGTCAGCAGCAACAGCGATAGAACCATGAACTTGCGCATATGAAAAAGTGCTCCTATATCGTGACGTCCGGGTGCTGTATCACTTTGAGGGTAGAAGAATCCGGACCAGATTCATCTTCCTCCAGCTTTATGAACGCGTCGGGCAGGCAAGTGCGGGCGCAGCATGCCAGAAACCTCCGATCGTCAGAAGTGTAAAAAAATATTTATAAACGCCCTGCGTAAAATGCCAAACCCCGCCGATACTCCTAACAGGCTCACCTATCAATAACAACAAGGGTGACCAAGGTCTGGGCAGCGCGTTGACGCTGGCGGATCGTTTCGCGGCAGGGATGCTCGCAAACACACTTTCAGAGAGCAGCCCTATGTCCCTTCGCCATCTTAATATTGCCCCTCGTGCGTTTCTCGGTTTTGCATTCATTGCGGTGTTAGTGGTGGTGTTAGGTGTGTTTGCGTTCGAGCGTATGACGCTGATGCGTCAATCTTCATTGGACATGAGCGCCAACCAGCTGCCCAGCGTGACGTACCTGGGCAACCTCACCGAAAACGTGCTGCGCATGCGCATCCTGTCGTTTCGCGTACTGGTCAACCGCGAGCCCGCTGCCCTGCAGGAGGCGGAAACCCGCATTGGCGTGCTGGTCGACAAGGTGAAAACCGCCCAGGCCGGTTATGCCACGCTGCCTCAAGGCCCGGAGGAGGCGGCCTTGTACAAGACTTTCAGCGTGACCTTGGACAATTACTTCAAGGCCCAGGCCGACATGCTGGTCTTGTCCAAGCAGGGCAAGGTCGATGAAATGCGCGCGCTGATCAACAGCCGCATCAAGGAGGGCACTGACCAGATGGGCGAGCAGCTCAACAAGCTGATCGCGATCAACCTTGCCGACGCCAGGACCGCAGACACGGAAGCCGGGCAGAGCTATGAGAGCGCTATCACGGGCGTCGTGGCGGTGTCGGTCGCCGCCGCGCTCCTCACCGTGTTGCTGGCCTGGCTGCTCACCCGCAGCATCGTCACACCGTTGCGCAAGGCTGTGGCCGTGGCCCAAACCATCGCCGGTGGCAACCTCAGCACAACCATCGAGGACGATGGCAAGGATGAGCCCGCGCGCCTGCTCAGTGCCCTGTCGACCATGCAAACCAACCTGCGCCAGACCATCCAGCATATTGCCGGCTCAGCCACGCAATTGGCCTCCGCCGCCGAGGAGTTGAGCTCGGTCACCGAGGAAGCCTCCAAAGGTTTGCAGCAACAGAACAATGAAATCGACCAGGCCGCCACGGCGGTCAATCAGATGACCGCTGCGGTGGAAGAGGTGGCGCGCAATGCAGTGTCCACCTCCGAGGCCTCCGGGCAGTCCAACCAGGCCGCGCGCGAAGGCCGTGACCGCGTGATGGAAACCGTCAGCGCGATCCAGACCATGACCCAGGACGTGCAGAACACCGCCGTGATGATCGAAGGCCTGGCCACGCAAGGTCGGGACATTGGCAAAGTACTCGACGTGATCCGCGCCATTGCCGAGCAGACCAACCTGCTGGCGCTTAACGCCGCCATTGAGGCGGCCCGTGCCGGTGAAGCCGGGCGCGGGTTTGCGGTAGTGGCTGACGAAGTCCGCGCCCTGGCCCATCGCACGGCGCAGTCGACCCAGGAGATCGAGAAAATGGTCGCCGGTATCCAGAACGGTACCGGTGACGCGGTGCAGTCCATGCAGCAGAGCAACCAACGCACCCAGGGCACCCTGGAAATGGCCCGCGCCGCCGGTGTGGCGCTGGAGCAGATCACCCAGTCCATCAGCCTGATCAACGAGCGCAACCTGGTGATCGCCAGCGCCTCGGAAGAACAGGCCCAGGTGTCCCGCGAGGTGGACCGCAACCTGGTCAACATCCGCGACCTGGCGGCTCAGTCAACCGCGGGTGCCAACCAGACCAGCGCGGCCAGCCATGAACTGTCGCGCCTGGCGGTGGACTTGAACGCGATGGTGGCCAGGTTCGTTATCTGACCCTTTGGAAGAGCTTCCAGGCCCCTGGGTTCACCAGGTTTTGAGGTTTTTCCCCGGACAACACCTGCAACAGATTATCCACCGCACACTTGGCCATTGCCTCCCGCGTCTCATGGGTTGCCGAGCCGATATGCGGCGTTGCCACCACGTTGTTCAAGCGCAGCAATGGCGAGCTGTGATCTAGCGGTTCCTTTTCGAACACATCCAGCCCCGCCGCGCGGAGGGTGCGTTGCTGCAAGGCTTCGACCAGCGCGGCCTCGTCCACCACTTTGCCCCGCGAGATATTGATAAAGATCGTCTCCGGGCCCATCAGTGCAAATTGCTCGGCACCGATCAGCTTTTCGGTTTCGGCGGTCAGCGGCAGTGTCAGGCAGACAAAGTCGGCCTGTTGCAGCAAGTCGTTGAGGCTGCGGTACTGCGCGCCAAAGCGCTGTTCCACCAACGGCTTGGGCGAGTGGCTGTGGTAGATCACCGGCATGCCAAAGCCGAAGTGCCCGCGCTGGGCCAGGGCTTCGCCGATGCGGCCCATGCCGATGATGCCCAGGGTCTTGCCGTGGACATCGCTGCCGAAATGCGCCGGGCCGATGTTTTTGTTCCACTGGCCGGCGCGTACCATGTCGGCCAGCTCGACCACGCGCCTTGCGGTGGCGAGGATCAATGCAAAGCCGGTGTCGGCTGTGGTTTCGGTGAGTACGTCGGGGGTGTTGCTGAGCAGGATGCCGCGTTGGGTCAGGTAGTCGATGTCGTAGTTGTCGACCCCCACCGAGACGCTGGCCACCGCTTCCAGCCGCGGCGCCAGGTCGAGCAACCTGGCGTCCAGGCGCAGGCTGGCGCCCAACAGGCCATGGGCGCCGGGCAGGGCGTCGCGCAGCTTGGCCAGGCCGGTGTCATCCAGCGCTTCGATCAGCGTGACCTCGGCCTGTGCATGCAGGCGGGCCATCAGCGGCGCGGAGAGTTTTTTGTATAAAACGATAGACTTCTTCATCGGGCTTTTACCTTCATTGCAAGGGGCGCCAGAGGCGCGCGTTCACGATCGCTGGCACCGGGCTTGAGGAAAATCGTCAGCACCACCGACATCATCAACGCGCCGCTCATCAGCAGGTATGAAGCGCCGGGCGAGCCGGTACTGCTATTGAGGTAACCCACCAGGTACGAACCGCCGAACGAGCCGAGGGCGCCCATGCTGTTGATCAGCGCCATGGCGCCCCCCGCTACGTTGGCCGGGAGGATTTCCGGCACGATGGCAAAGAACGGCCCGTACGGCGCATACATGCATGCGCCGGCAATCACCAGCAAGGTGTAGGACCACCAGAAGTGTTCGGCACCCAGCACGTAGGACGCGTAGAACGCAATCGAGGCGATCAACAGCGGCGGCCACACAAAGCGCTTACGCTTTTGCAGCTTGTCCGAGCCCCAACTCACCACCAGCATGCCGATCACCGCCGCCAGGTAGGGCAGCGCCGACAGCCAGCCGGCTTCGACCATGTCCATCTGTAAACCGGCCTTGAGGATCGACGGCAGCCACAGCACAAAGCCGTACACACCGATGCTCCAGCAGAAGAATTGCAGCGCGAGGATGATCACCTTGGGCGAGCGAAAGGCTTCGCTGTAGTTCTTCACGGCCTTGATGCCCACCTGTTCGGCGGCCAGGGCGGTTTCCAGGCTGTGCTTCTCACTGTCGCTCAGCCACTTGGCGTCCTTGGGCCGCTCATCGGCCAGGCGCCACCAGATAAATGCCCACAGCACCGCTGGCAAGCCTTCAACGATAAACATCCAGCGCCAGCTGAAATGCTGCACCAGGTAACCCGACACCACCGACATCCACAGCATGGTCACCGGGTTGCCGAGGATCAGGAAGGTATTGGCCCGCGAGCGTTCGGCACGGGTGAACCAGTGGCACAGGTACACCAGCATCGCCGGCATGACCGCCGCCTCGACCACGCCGAGCATGAAGCGAATCACGATCAACATGTAGGCGTTGGACACCACCCCGGTCAGGGTGGCCAGGCTGCCCCAGAGGATCAGGCTGACGAAAATCAGCTTTTTAACGCTGCGCTTCTGCGCGTAGATCGCCCCCGGCACTTGAAAGAAAAAGTAGCCGAGGAAAAACAGCGCTCCCAGCAACGACGACATGCCGGGGGTGATCATCAGGTCTTCGGCCATCCCGGAGGCGGCGGCGAAGCCGTAGTTGGCGCGGTCCAGGTACGCCAGGCTGTAGGTGATAAAAACGATGGGCATGATGTACCACCAACGGCGGGTGGCGAGTTTCACGGTTTCCATGGGGTTGCTCCTGAGCTTGTTGTAGTTGTGGCAACAGGGTGTGGGTCATGCAACGGATCGGGTGGGTAATTCAGAACGGGTGGGCAGGCCTTCCATGTCGCCACGGCTTTGCACGGCGCGGCTGCCGACCCAGTTGCCGCGCCGGACCGCCTCGGGGAAGCTTGAATTTTCCAGCAGGGCGCTGATCATGCCCACGGCAAAACCATCGCCGGCGCCGACGGTGTCGACCACCTTGTCCACCTGCACGGCGGCGACAAAGCCCTGGTCCATGTGGGTGCGGTAGTAGGCGCCATCAGCACCGAGCTTGATCGCCACGGCTTCGGCGCCCTGGTCGAGATAGAACGCGGCAATATCGGCCGGGTCGTTAAAACCGGTGAGCAAACGGCCTTCGCCCAGGCCCGGCAGTACCCAGTCGGCCAGGCGGGCGAGGGCGTTGATTTCGCGGATCATTTGCTGCTCGCTGGCCCACAGCGACGGGCGCAGGTTAGGGTCGAACGACACACTGCGCCCGGCCTTGCGCATCTGTGTCATCAGCTCGCGGGACAGTTCGCCGGTGGCCTCGGACAATGCCGGCGGAATCCCCGTGGCATGCAGATGCCGCGCCTGCAGCAGGGCGGGGCTGATGGCTGCGATGGACAAATGGCTGGCGGCGGAGCCTTTGCGGAAGTACTCCACCTGCGGGTCGGCGCCGTCTTCTTCGCGGGACTTGAACTGAAACCCGGTGGGTTGCAACGGATCCACCGTCACATGCCGGCAATCCAGGCCTTCCTGCTCAAGCGTGTCGACCACGAAGCGGCCGAGGGAATCGTTGCCCACCCGGCTCAGCCAGGCCACCTTGAAGCCCAGGCGCGACAGGCCGATGGCGACATTGCTGTCGGCCCCGGCAATGCGTTTATGAAACTGCGTGACCCGGGCCAGATCGCCGGTCTGTTCGGCGACAAACATCGCCATGGTTTCGCCAAACGAGAGGATATCGATCTCAGACATGGGCATTCTCCGCACGCGGTTGGCCTAGCAGGGCGAGGGTGGCGACCTGTTGGGCGGTGACTTCAACCAGATCATCGCCTTGCAATGGAAACTCCACGGCCCGGGTAATCCCTTGAGTCATGTGCTTGAGCAGTTGTTCCCACAGATGCAGGTCGGTGGCGCGGGGCGGTAGTGCCACCAGTTTGCCGTCCGCGCGGCGCGCTACGGCTTTGCAATGCAGGTAGTCCACATGCCGGCCCAGCAGGCGCGCGGCGGTCAGCGCCGATTGGTCCTGCCACTGCCAGTTGCCGATATCGAAGGTCATCTTCACCGGCAGGCCCAGGCGCTCGATTTCGCAGAAGAAGCGCTGCAGCGGCTCGATGCGGCCGCCGTGCAGCGTCTGGTCATTTTCCACCAGCAGTTTGACGGGGTGCCGATTGAGCAGGGCGTGCAGGCTTTGCAGGTCATTGGTGTCGGTGAAATAGCCGAGGGAGACTTTGAGCCAGCGCGCGCCAAAGGCGTGGGCGCGGTCCAGTGTGGCGTTCAGTTCGGCATTCGGCTGGGCGCGACCGGCGACCCACAACTCCAGGGGCGATGAGAACACGGCCTCCAGACCCTGTTCGATAGCGGCCTGAGCCAACTGCGCGGGGTGTTCACTGGTCAGCAGTTCTTCACGCCACTCGATGCGCCGAGCCCCGGCGGCGGCCAGCAGGTCGACAAAACTCAACTGGCCCTGCTCGCGCACCAGGTCGGCGCCGTAGCTGGAAAGGCTGATGGAGACGGGGTATTTGTGCATTGTTGTTTACCTCTGAAACCGGTTTCATTTTTGAGCGCAAAACAAACTGTAAGAGCTGGCTTGCCTGCGATAGCGTCGTATCAGGCCAATCAAGGGACCCGACACGCCGCTATCGCAGGCAAGCCATCTCCCACAGGGGATCGAGTTGAGCCTCGGATGATCAGTTGTGGCAGGAAATCCAGGGTGCGCGTCGGCGCTGTATCGCCGCGCAAACGCTTGAGCAGGCAGTCGAAGGCACTCGCGCCAATCGCCTGGGTCGGTTGGGCGAGGGCGGTGATGCCATTGCCCACTAACGGGTACCAGTCCAGATCATCGAGAGCGATCAGGCCAACATCGTCGAACAGGTTGCAGCCCAATGCCTTGAGGGCGTGGGTGCAGGCCAGCGCGGCGATGCCGTTGGCACAGAACACGGCCTTGGGGCCGGGTTTGGCGAGAAAAAGCTGGAGAGGGTGTTGCAGGTCGTCGTCCATTTCCAGCACCGCGCCGGTCAACATAGGGCGGCGGGCGATTTCGGCCTTGAAGCTTTCCAGGCGCTCCAAACGTGAACTGGTGCCATCGATGGCTTCGCTCACCAGCAACACCTCGCGATAGCCCTGTTGCTCCAAGTGTTCCACCGCCATGCGCACGGCTGCCGGATTGTCCAACCCCACCAGGTCGCTGTGCAGCGGCTCGACCTTGCGGTCCACCAGCACCAAGGGCATTTCCCGTTGCAGTTCCAGCAATGGCTCGAGGTGATGGCCGAGGGTGTTCACGATCAGCCCTTCGATGTTGTATGCGCGTAGCGCGGCCAGGTGCTGGCGTTCCTGCTCGTCATCGCGGTCGGTGTTGCACACCACCAGGCTGTAGCCGTGCTGGCGGCAGGCGGTTTCGACGCCGTGCATCACGGCGATGGAATAGGGGTTGCGGATATCGGCCACCAGCATGCCGATCAGGCGCGTGCGGCCGCGCTTGAGGCCACGGGCCATCTGGTTGGGGCGGTAGCCGAGTTCATCGATGGCTTGCTCGATGCGCAGGGCGATGGCATCGGAGAGCAGGGCGCGGTCGTCGCCGATAAAGCGTGACACGCTGGCTTTGGACACACCGGCGCGGTGGGCGACGTCGAGCATGGTCACGCGGCTGCGCTGGGCGGCGGAGAATGAAGTCACGGCGGTGCCTTTTTTATTGGAGTCGAGGTTTCATGAGCGTCAATGAAACCGGTTTCAGAGAACACCATGTGAGATAGATCGTCAAGCAATAATCGGCAGGCATCCTCGGTCCAGGACCATTGAAAACCGACGAGTGGCATACGCGACCTGTTAGTTCTGACAGTTTCGAAGGACTGAAATAGGGCGTTTAATTTTCTCGACAGGCTGCCAGCCTTCGGCCACTGGCGCATTCTCGTTGCATCGTTGAGGAACTCGTTATGTCCGGCACCACCCTCTCAAACCCTCCAGCGGTGACCGCGCAACCCCTGCCGGGGCCACTGTCACTTTTGCCGATGAACATTCCTAGTGTGGACCCCTCCGATCCGATGGGGTTGATTCCGGCGGCCTATATGCTCGCGCCGCTCGAGGTCCGCATTCCCATGTGGAATCCTGTTCCGGAGCCTTTGGATACACCGCATATCCTCACCCTTTATTGGGCGCGAGGAGGCACGGTGGTTCACTGGGAGGCGCGGACTATCGGCTTGCCGCCGCCGCCGTTTCCGCCCGAACACATCATGCATATTCCTTTGCTGGTGCTGCGTGCGCAGTCCGGGCCTGTCGAACTGTATTACACCGTGACTGACTCATTTGGAGGCGTCGCCGAACTCAACCCCAAAAGAACACTGACGGTCGATATGGACCCGCCGCAGTTATTGAACCCCACGGATCGTCTGGAGTTTGTTGTGCCGCCGGGGACCGCGGGGGTGGACGAAGCTTACTTGAGTGCAAACCCGAACGTTGCCTTCCATATACCTCCGTATATCGGCCGCAGTAATGGCGACACGGTCTATTTTTACCTGTCGAATCTGGCCAACCCACCGATAGCCGAGGAGAACGGCAGGTATGAGCTGGTCTCGAGCGCAGACCCGTTGGTTGCCTCACTGACCGCCGACGAGTTTCGCAGCCTGACTAATGGCCAGGCATACATTTTTTTCAGGGTTTTTGACAAGGCGGGTAACTACAGCGATCGCAGTGCAGGGTTGCCATTTCAACTGGCGCTGATCGAGATGCCGGGGCCTCGACCCAACCCGGAAATCGTACCGCCGCGCTACGACGATCTGCTGATCAATCGCGAAGACGCCAGGGCCGGTGTCTTCGTGCGGGTAAATGCTTATACCGATTGGGCGCCAGGCGATGAAGTCATCGTGTATTGGAAGCAGCGGCCGACGGCCAGGGTGCCTGTGAACAGTTTTCCTTGCGATGTCGAAGTCCCCTGGAGTGTGATGCGGGGTCCTTTGACTGACGCGTTGGTGCCTGAAACGGTGCCGGTGCGCTATGAGATTATCCGCAGCGGCCTGCCACCTTTCCCTTCGTTCAACATTCCAGTGAATGTGAATTTCACGGTTGCCGGGCAGGATCATGCCAATGCGCCTGCCTTGCTCAATACCGACTTGCCCGTGGCGCAAGTGTGGGGGCTTACCTCCAATACCCTGAACGTGGTGAACCATGATGACAACCCGGCAGGCGCGCGCGCGCGTGCTGCTTTACCAAAACCCGCAGCCGGGTGAGGTCCTGCGCTTTTACTGGAACAACGGTCTCGGGCCGGTCGCCAGTTATACCGTACAGGCCGGGGATATAGAGGGGCAGTTGGTGTTTTCCACTGTTATTTCGTGGGCCGCCATGCAGGGTGTCATTAATCCCGAATTACCCGTTTATTACACCACCAGTAACGGAGTGAATGATCAGCAATCTGGTAATACCTTGGTCAATGTCGTGACCGGTACATTACTTTCATTCCCAGTCCCCTTTCTAGTAAATACCTTGGTCGGTCCCGGCGGTTACTTGTCCTGTTGTTCAAGTCTGCGGGTATTTGACGGCGTAAAGTGGAAGGTCACACCCAATGAGCATTTTGCACTGAATGATGTGGTGACGTTTTTCTGGGAGGGTTTCCTCTCGAGCAATTGGCAACCGCCAGTGATTGATTCATCGCGATACATGGATGATAACGCCTTCGAAAGTAATGCCGATCTGGAAAATGGCTTGAACTTCACGGTCGTACCCTATGAAGAAAAAGTCCTTCCCATGCGCAATTACGGCTCCGCGCAGGCTTGGTATCAAGTGCGACGCGCCGGTTTCATTATCGGTGAATCGGTGCGCAGACGCATTAAAGTGGATCTCCTTTATCCGGGCGGCGTGGGTCGGTATTGTAAGGCAGATGATGTCATTGTTTGTTCAAATGACGTGCCCACGCTCGTTGAGGATGAAAAGAACTAAATCGTTGTAGTGTTTTAGGTATAACACTGCACTAAGTATCTTATTTAATATTTATAGATGTATGCCGTTATTCGTTGGGTGTGGGTATTCACGAAGTTACATCGTGTGTTGTCGCACGTCTTGAAAACACCGCTGTAATTAACCAGCACTGGAGAAAAAGATGGACAGAAAGACGCAAGACACTATCCGTTGCTTTGAAAGTCGTCGTCGAGCAGGCACCCGACTCAATGCGTTGCCCGATGGTTCCTACGAGGGCCAGGTGCCGGGCTTTCCCGGTTTAATTGATCGCAATACCGCGCTCAAAGAGACCATGGAGTTTTTAATTCCTCGTTGGGAGGATTTCAGTACAAACCCAAGCTTCCCGGACACCGTCCGTGTCTGGATGTGGCCATTGGACGAGATTCGGCCGGAAATCCCGTTCGTAGTATTTACCGTGTCCTCACCCTCACCCACCGGTGTGCCAGTCAACGTCGCATTGGCGCGGCGCCCGCCTGGCGCTCATCTGCTGCAATACGAGGTGTTCGTCGATAATGTCGGTAATGCCAGCCTATCGTTACCGCAACTGTTGATTGTTGACCTTGCGCCGCCTTATTACAGCCACGTGGGGCCGATCCCCGCGCCATTGCCGCCGGCAGGCTTGCCGACACCTGCCACACTCGCATACTTCGAAGGGTTGCCTAATCAAACTGCCCTGTTTTCTGTGCCCGACTACACCGATAACGGGCGCGCAGAGGGTGACTATGTGTTGTTGTATTACAACAATTCGGATACGCCCTATCTGCCCATTCCTGGCAGCCTCGACACGAAATGGGTACTTCCCGCCGATTTGAGCATTCCCTTGCCCTTGTCGGTTATCCAAGGCAGTGAAGATGGGCTGCGCAGTTTGCGCTACGAGTTGCACGATGCAGCGGGAAACCCCGCGAAGTTGTCGTCCCAGTTTGTTTTTGATGTGGGGCTGTTTCCCGCGCCGACTAACTTCAAGCCGGCCACGATCGATTTGGCGGTGCCCGGTGATCGACTGATCGACCGTAATGACACTGCGCAACTCAATGGCGCAAACATTCGCATACCGGCCTACGATAACTTTCTGCGCGGCGCTTTGGGCGACATTATCAGTGTGACCCTGACCACCTCAGTGAGCTCACAGACGCTGCCCGATGTGCCGCTGGGCAGTAATCCTTTTCCGGTCCAGGTGCATGCTGGGTATCCGACGCTGCTGCTGCTGTATGGCGCGACGGAAGGGGAACTGGAGATGACCGTTTCCTACGTGATAAAACGTCGGTCAGTCAGCTACCCCGCGCTCTTGACCACGCAAGCGAAGCTGGACCTCTTCGTCGTCGGGCCAACCAATCCGGACGCACCGAGTCTGATCAACCCTAAGCTGAACCCGGCGCTGGTCAAAGGCAAGGATGCAGCAGGTGACGAGGGTGAGGACAATGAGCTGACGCCCGATCATGAGACCCTGCCAGCCATAGTCCGCATCAGGTTGTGGGACGTGCCCCCAACGCCGGATGCCCACCCATTTACAATCTATCTCTACTATGAGGGCGTACAGGTTGACACATTGTTCGTACCAAACGGTTCGGCATTCCAGCTTGTAACGATGCAGATCCCTTGGAGCTTCATTGCCGATCATGGCAATGGCACGAAGAAGGTGCATTACGCCATCGGTTCCACAGGCACTTCCAATAGACAAAATTCGGACGATACCTTCGTGGTGGTAACGGCCAATACCATCGCCTTCGCGGCTCCCACCGTTCGAAACGTGGTAGGCAGTGGCGATGGAATTGTCAATTGCGACAGCTTCGTGCCTGCACTGGGCAATATTGTGGTGCATGTCCCGCCCTCAACGAATTTCTCCTTGAACATGATTGTCAGGGTGCATTGGCGGGGTTACCGGGATGATGCGGGCACCAATGAAGTGCCTGCAGTCTATGGGTTCAAAGACTCTCCGCCACTGACGCCAGCCATGGTGGTCAATGGGTTTGACGTTGAAGTGGAGAACTACTACACACGCTTCAAACGGATTCAACCCATTAGAGATTCCCGACTCGCCGGCTCAGCCAGGGTTTACTACAGCGTCACGTTGCCTGGCGGCACGGTTAATTCCGCTGAAGCCACACCGCGGGTGCGTGGTCACCTGGTCGGGGGGGAAAACGGGGTCTTTTGCGACGGAACTCCCGTACCACTCGTAGACCCCGAAGAACCCGTAAAACCCGTACCACCCAAGTCATAGTGGTATCAGTTGTCGCCAAAGAGGAGCACGGCTCCTCTTTGGCGTTTTTTTATAACGATGGATGGGAGGTTGACCTCCCTTAGTTGGGATTACTTGCCATGTAGCCCAATAAGGCAGGCACTTGAGATTAGTCCTACATAAAGTGGTAACCACTCTGGATAACGTTGGCGCCGCTCGATTGGCAGGGTCCCACGCACTTTGGAACCGGCCAGTTTCTTCCGTAATGGAACGCCAACCCAGAGGTTCGTTAGATGTCATCTGTATTCAACTTCAAGCCTTCGCCCTTGAGTCTCGCGATGAAAGCCAAGGCTGTCACGCTGCTCATGGTCATGGCTCATGCCGCCGAAGCCCGCATTGTCACCGGGGCCGATGAGTATGTACGCCCCGGTCCTGCGCCGGATCGTTTTGAGTTACGCCCAGGTTCCGGCCTGACGGTCGAGGGCGCTGTCACCCGGGATATTCGTGCCCAATCCGCCACTCTGGTGGTCACGCCGGGCAGTTCTACCCAAGACATTATTGCCGAGAATTCGCAGGTCCGTATCGACGGCTCCGATGTCATCGCTCGCAGCTCGGCCAGCGCCGCTATCCGTGCTACCGGCAGCGACATGTCGATCAGCAACAGCAATGTCATCCATAGCAACGGGACCGCCCTGATCGCCGGGCGCTCCCTGGGTGGCACCGATGGCACCAATATCAAGGTGTTCAACAGCACCGTCATCGGCACCAATCGCGGCGCCAGTGCCAGCGCCTACAGCGTGCTGGATTTTACCGGTTCTCACATTGAGGCCACGAACGCCGATGGTGTCGGCGTCTCACTGATGAGTGGGCAAGCCTTTGCCACCGATAGCAGCATTATCGGCGGCGCAAACGGCGTGCAAATGGGCATTGACGGCTCCTCCGGCGTTCTGGACAGCGCCCTGGTGTTGGACGGTTCCAGCGTCGAAGGCACGAACGGCTCCGCGATCCTCGCAAGGGCGGGGACCAACGCAGATATCCAGGTGCGCAACGGCTCGACCCTCACCGGTGGCAACGGCAATATCCTGGAAGTCACCGGCGGCTCTACTGCCAACATGAACGTCGACTACAGCGACCTCATCGGCGATGTCGTCGTCGAAGAGGGCAGCACCGGCAAGTTGCAGCTCAATAACGGCTCCTCGTTGACCGGCCAGTTGAAAAACGTGGCCGAGCTGAGCGTGAACGACGCCTCCAAGTGGGTGCTGGTGGGCGATAGCACTGTCGAGGCCTTGAAGATGGGCGGCGGTGCCGTGCATTTTGGCGGCGCGGATGAGTTTTACCAGTTGGACGTGAAGAGCCTGGAAGGCAATGGCACCTTTGTCATGCACACGGACTTCTCCACCCACGAGACCGACTTCCTCAACGTGGAGGGCCGTGCGGAAGGCAATCACAGCCTGTTGCTGGCCGCCACCGGTTCGGAACTGGCCAGCGGCGAACCGATCAAGGTGGTGCACACCGAAGGCGGTGATGCGCACTTCTCCCTGGTAGGCGACACCGTGGATATCGGTGCCTTTGCCTATGGCTTGCAGCAGGACGGTACCGACTGGCTGCTCGACCCGACGCGTCGAGGCACCAGCACCAGCGCTCACTCGGTGCTGGCCCTGTTCAACAGTGCGCCGACCGTGTTGTACGGTGAGATGAGCATCCTGCGCACACGCATGGGCGAATTGCGCTTCAGTGAAGGCGCGGGTAACGGTCTGTGGATGCGCAGCTACGGCAACAAGTTCGATGTGGCCGCGAACAAGAACGGCGCGGGTTACTCGCAAACCCAGAAAGGCTTCACCATCGGTGCCGATGCGCCGTTGTCCAGCGGTGACGGCCAATGGATTGCGGGTGTGATGGGCGGTCACAGTACCTCCGACCTGAGCCTCACCCGTGGCAGCAGCGGTGAGGTCAAGAGCTACTACGTGGGCGGTTACGCCACCTGGCTGGACGCCGAAAGCGGCTTGTACTTCGACGGTGTGGCCAAGCTCAATCGCCTGCACACTGAAAACAACGTGACCATGAGTGACGGCAAGAAAGCCAAGGGCAACTACGCGCAAAACGCCGTCGGTGCGTCGGCCGAGTTCGGTCGCCATATCAAGCTGGACAATGATTATTTCGTCGAGCCCTATGGCCAGTTGTCGGCGACCATCACCCAGGCGCAAAGCTATGAATTGTCCAATGGCCTGCACGCCAAGGGTGATCGCTCCAGCTCCGTGGTCGGCAAAATCGGTATGACCGCCGGCAAGAACATCCAGCTCGAAAGCGGCGGTGTACTGCAGCCGTACCTGCGCTCCGCCTGGGCACATGAGTTCGACCAGAGCAACAAGGTGTTCGTCAACGACCAGAGCTTCAACAACGACCTGTCGGGCTCGCGCATCGAACTGGCAGCCGGCGTGGCCATGTCGGTGTCGCAGAACGTCAAGCTGCATGCCGACTTCGAAACCAGCAAAGGCAAGAAGATCGACCAGCCATGGGGTGTCAACTTCGGCGTGCGTTACGACTTCTAAGACAATCATTCACTTGCACAGGGGAAGCTTCGGCTTCCCCTTTTTTTGCCTTCAGATCAGCACGCCCAGCCAGGTTGAGCCCAGCAGGAGCGCGGCCATGCAGCGATTGAAGCGTTGCATGGCCGTGGGCGAGCGCAGCACCCGGCTGGACCCCGCCCCCAGCGCGGCCCAGGCGGCAAGGCAGGGCAGGGAGACCAGGAAAAACACCAGAGAAAGGTACAGCACCTGAGCCTGGCGCTCGGTGCCGTTGCCGGCAAATACGCTGACCACCGCCAGGGCCATCATCCAGGTTTTGGGGTTGATCAGTTGCAGGCTGGCGGCACCGCCCAGGCCCAGGCGCTTTTGCGTTGCCGGTGTATCGACGGGCTGCGCCGGTGCGCTGAAAATCTGCCACGCCAAGTAGCTCAACCAGGCAACACCGGCCCACTGCATCGCGGTTTGCAGCATTGGCCAATGCACCAGGGATTGGCCGACGCCCGAACCCACCAGCAACACCAGCCCCGCTGCCCCCGCGCAGGCGCCAAGGACGATGGGCAACGCCGCCTTGAAACCGTAGCGGGCGCTATTGCTCAGCACCAGGATATTGGTCGGGCCGGGCGTGATGGAGGCGACAAAGGCGAAGAGCATGAACGGCACGAACGTGGACAACATGGGCGACGACTCCGGTAAACAATCGATGGAGTCGATCTTCACAAACCCATGTGCTACCTGTCTGGAAGATTTGAGCAACGCTTGCGGTAGGCCGCTGGCGTCAGGCCATAGGCGCGTACGAACCAACGGCCCAAATGGCTTTGATCGGCAAAACCCAGGGCAATCGCCACATCCGCCGGTTGCTCACCCTTGGCCAACCAATGCCGGGCGCGGGCCAGGCGCAGTTGCACCAGGTAAGCGTGGGGCGGCAGGCCAAAGGCGCTCTTGAACGCGCGGGTCAAGCGAAAGCGGTCGACGCCGCAGGCCACGGCCAGCTCGTCCATGCCCACGTCCAGATGCAGGTGGGCATGCAGGTAGTCGCGGGCCTTGAAAGCGACCTGCGGCAGGCGCGGGTCTTCCCGATAACGCGTGCGCCATTGCAGATGACCGGTGAGGCGTTCGAGCAACTGGTCCGTGGCGCGCTGGCGCACGATGCGCAACTCGCCACGGTGCAGGGTATTGAAGGCCTGGCTGGTGGCCAGCGCCAGGCGCGGGTCGTTGGCCAGGGTGGCGGCAACGCAAAGCTGGCTGTCGGCGGGCGCCTCCTCGAATACCGCGCTGACCTCGCGCGCCAGCCATTGCGGGTCGAGGTAGAGCATGTGGTAGGTAAAACCGTCCGCCGTGGGCGCATCGCCGTCATGCAGTTCGCCGGGCTCCAGCAGAAAAACCTGGCCCGGCACGCTGTGATGGCGTGTGCGTCGGCAGTTGAATTGCTGCACGCCTTGTTCGGTCACGCCGATCAGGTAGCTGTCGTGCCAGTGAGGGTCGTAGGCGTGGCCCTGGAAATGCGCGCGCAGGGTCTCGATGCCGGTGTCGGCGTCCTGGGACAGGTCGATCCAATTGTGCGCGGCCATGTATCACCGAGGCTGAAAGTAGGGTGCCATTAGCGCCCACGAATGGCCGGGCGTCTAGAAGGTTTGTGCAGCTTAGCTGAACAACCCGGCGGCAATGTTGATCGAAAAACCCAGGATCGCGGTGTTGAATAGAAAGCCGATCAACGACTGCCCCAGCACCACCTTGCGCAGGCCGCGGGTAGCGACACCCACATCCGAGGTCTGCACGGCCACGCCGATGGTGAAGGAGAAGTACAGGAAGTCCCAGTAGTTGGGCGTGAGCAAGCCCTCGGCAAAACGCAGCGCCGGTTCCTTGCCGTCCCAGGTGTAATAGAGGCGGGCGTAGTGCACGCTGAAAATCACCCCGATCAGCAACCACGAGCCAATCACCGTCAAGCCGGTAAAACCGTAGTGCAACAGGCGTTCGCTGCTGGCCAGGTCCTTGCTGCCCGCCAGTTCGAAGGTGATGGTCGCCAGGCTGGCGATGGCGGCGATGCACACCATGAACAGCACCAGGCCGGCATTTTCGTCCTCGACTTCGGCGATGCGTTTGACGTCTTCGGCCTTGGCGCGGATGGTCAGCCACAGCATCAGCACCAGGTAAGTCCAGACCCCGACGTTCCAGCCGATCAGGATATGGCTCACCAGCGTCTCGGCCGGCACCAGGATGCCGATGGCAAGGCCCAGCGCGGCGGCGGCGGAGAGGCGAGGGTGGGTACGGGCGAGGAAGGGCATGGATGCTCACGAATCGGGGGAGTAGTGGGCAACATAGGTGGAGCAGCTGCAAGCTGCAAGCTTCAAGCGGCAAGTAGAAGCAAGCTTCAGGCGGCAAGTAGATGCAAGGGGGCTCTTACTTGCCGCTTGACGCTAACAGCTAGCGACTGCGCTTGCGCACCATCTTCATGACAACCACAAAGAACACCGGCACAAACACCACCGCCAGTGTCGCGGTGATCATCCCGCCGATCACCCCGGTACCAATCGCCTGCTGGCTCGCCGAACTGGCCCCGGTGGCAAGCGCCAACGGCACCACCCCGAGAATAAACGCCAGCGAGGTCATGATGATCGGACGCAACCTCAGGCGCGCGGCTTTCAAGGTGGCGTCGATCAGGTCCTCGCCCTGGTCATACAGGTCCTTGGCGAACTCAATGATCAGGATCGCGTTCTTCGCCGACAGGCCGATGATGGTGATCAGGCCGACCTTGAAGAACACATCGTTGGGCATGCCGCGCAAGGTCACGGCCAATACCGCGCCCAGCACGCCCAGCGGCACCACCAGCAACACCGAGGTCGGGATCGACCAGCTTTCATACAGCGCCGCCAGGCACAGGAACACGATCAGCAGCGACAGGCCCAGCAGAACGGGGGCCTGGGCGCCGGACAAGCGTTCCTGCAACGACAACCCGGTCCATTCCTGGCCCAGGCCCGCCGGCAGTTGGCTGACCAGGCGCTGGATTTCCTGCATCGCCTCGCCCGTGCTATGGCCTGGCGCCGCTTCGCCGCTGATGGCGATGGCCGGGTAACCGTTGTAACGAGTCAATTGCGCCGGGCCCTGGGTCCATTTGGCGACGACGAACGCCGACAGCGGCACCATCTTCCCGGCGTTGTTGCGCACGTGGATCTTCATCAGGTCTTCAACCTGGCTGCGCCGGTCGCCTTCGGCCTGTACCACGACCCGTTGCATACGGCCCTGGTTGGGGAAGTCGTTGATATACGCCGAGCCAATCGCCGAGGACAACACATTGCCGACGTCGGCAAACGACACACCCAGCGCATTGGCCTGCTTGCGGTCCACCTCCAGTTGCACCTGTGGCGCTTCGGCCAGGGCGCTTTCGCGCACGTTGGCCAGGATCGGGCTTTTCCCGGCTGCCGCCAGCAACTCGGTACGCGCCGCCATCAACGCCGCATGGCCAACGCCACCACGGTCCTGCAGGCGGAACTCGAAGCCGCTGGAAGTCCCCAGGCCGTCCACCGGCGGCGGCAGCACGGCATAGGCCACCGCGTCCTTGAGCCCGCTGAACGCCATGTTGGCGCGCTCGGCGATCGATGCGGCCGAATCGTCGTGGCTGCGTTGCGACCAGTCCTTGAGCGTGGTAAACGCCAGTGCCGCGTTCTGCCCGGAGCCGGAGAAGCTGAAGCCCATGATCATGGTGGTGTCACCCACCCCCGGTTCCCCGGCATTGTGCGCTTCGATCTGCTCGGCCACCTGCACCGTGCGGTTCTTGCTCGCACCCGGCGGCAGTTGGATGTCGGTAATGGTGTAGCCCTGGTCTTCCACCGGCAGGAACGAGGAGGGCAGGCGGCTGAACATCCAGCCCAGGCCCACCAGCAGCACCAGGTAGATCATCAGGTAACGACCGCTGCGTTTGAGGGCGTAGCTCACCCAGCTTTCGTAGCGGTCGGTGAGGCGCTCGAAGCGCTGGTTGAACCAGCCGAAAAAGCCGCCCTTGGCATGGTGTTCGCCCTTGGCGATCGGCTTGAGCAGGGTCGCGCACAGTGCCGGCGTCAGGCTCAGGGCGAGGAACGCCGAGAACAGGATCGACGTGGCCATCGACAGCGAGAACTGCTGGTAGATCACCCCCACCGAGCCTTTCATGAACGCCATCGGCAGGAACACCGCGACCAGCACCAGGGTGATACCGATAATGGCACCGGTGATCTGGCCCATGGCCTTGCGCGTGGCTTCCTTGGGCGACAGACCCTCGGTGACCATGATCCGCTCTACGTTCTCCACCACCACAATGGCATCGTCCACCAGGATGCCGATGGCCAGCACCATGCCGAACATGGTCAGCACATTGATCGAGAAGCCCAGCAACAGCATGGTGGCGAACGTGCCCATCAGCGCAATCGGTACCACCAGCGTGGGGATCAGGGTGTAGCGCACGTTCTGCAGGAACAGGAACATCACCGCAAACACCAGCGCCATGGCCTCAAGCAGGGTGTAGACCACCTTGGTGATCGAGACTTTGACGAACGGCGAGGTGTCGTAGGGGATCTTGTATTCCACATTGGCCGGGAAGTAGCGCGACAGCTCGTCCATCTTCGCGCGCACCAGGGTCGCGGTGTTCAGTGCGTTGGCCCCCGGCGCCAGTTGCACGCTCACGGCGGTGGTGGGCTTGCCGTTCAGGCGCGTGGAGAATTGGTATTCCTGGCTGCCGATTTCCACCCGCGCCACGTCGCCGATACGCACCGTGGAACCGTCGGGGTTGGCCTTGAGCACGATGTCGGCGAACTCCGCCGGGGTCGACAGCTGGCCCTTGACCAGGATCGCGGCAGTGATTTCCTGGGTCTTGGAGCCCGGCAGATCACCAATGCTGCCCGCCGATACCTGAGCGTTTTGTGCGCTGATCGCGGCGTTGACGTCGGCCGGGGTCAGGTTGAAGCCGACCAGTTTCTGCGGATCGATCCAGATGCGCATGGCCCGTTCGGCACCATACAACTGCGCCTTGCCCACGCCGTCCAGGCGCTTGAGCTCGTTCATCACGTTGCGCGCCAGGTAATCGCTGAGCGCGACGTCATTGAGCTTGCCATCGGTGGACGTGAGGGTCACCAGCAGCAGGAAGCCGGCGGACACCTTCTCCACCTGCAAACCTTGCTGGGTGACGGCCTGGGGCAGGCGCGGCTCTACCGCCTTGAGGCGGTTCTGCACATCGACCTGCGCCATTTCCGGGTTGGTTCCCGGCTGGAACGTAGCGGTGATGGTGGCCGAACCCAGGCTGCTCTGGGACTCGAAGTACAGCAGGTGATCGGCGCCATTGAGCTCCTGCTCGATCAGGCTGACCACGCTCTGGTTCAGGGTCTCGGCCGAGGCGCCGGGGTACACCGCGTAGATTTCGATTTTCGGCGGTGCGACGTCCGGGTACTGCGCCACCGGCAACTGCGGGATGGCGAGCACGCCGGCCAGCAGGATGAACAGGGCGACCACCCAGGCGAAGACCGGGCGATCAATAAAGAACTGCGGCATTGTCAATGATCCTTAATGGCCGGACGCCTGGGCGAGAGGCGTGGGGCTGTCGTCTACCTGGACTTTTTCACCGGGGCGCGCGTGTTGCACGCCATCGACGACGATGCGGTCACCGGGTTTGAGGCCGTGGCTGACGATCCAGCGATCGCCGATCGCCGCGCCCAGTTCCACCGGTTGCAGGCTCACGGTTTGCTCGGCGTCCAGCAGCAACACCATGGGGATGCCGGCGCTGTCACGGGTAATGGCGCGCTGCGGTACGCTGATGCCGTGCTTGTCCATCGCCTGTTCCAGGCGCACACGCACAAAACTGCCGGGCAGCAGGTCGAGGTTCGGGTTGGGGAACTCGCTGCGCAGGATGATTTGCCCGGTGCCGGGGTCGACGCTGATCTCGGCGAACAGCAATTTGCCCGGCAGGGGGTAGAGGCTGCCGTCGTCCTGGATCAACGTGGCCTTGGCCTGGTCCTGGCCGACCTGCTTCAAGCTGCCGTCACGAAACGCGCGGCGCAGGTCGTTCAGCTCACGGGTCGATTGGGTAAGGTCGGCGTGGATCGGGTCCAGCTGCTGGATGACGGCCAGCGGCGTGGCCTCGCCCTGGCCCACCAGCGCGCCCTCGGTCACCAGTGCGCGGCCGATGCGCCCGGATATCGGCGCGGTCACGGTGGCATAGCCCAGGTTCAACTTGGCGCGTTCCACGGCGGCTTTGTTGGCGGCGACTTCGGCGTTGGTCTGGCGCACGGCGGCGCGCGAGTTGTCGTAGTCCTGGCCGCTGATGGCGTTGCCTTCCACCAATTGGCGGTAGCGCTGTTCCTGCAGGCGCGCCTGGAAAGCATTGGCCTGGGCCTTGCTCAGGTTGGCCTGGGCGCTGTCGAGGTCGGCTTTGAACGGTGCCGGGTCGATGCGAAACAGCACATCGCCCTGTTTCACGTCGTGGCCTTCCTTGAACACCCGCTGGATCACCACCCCGGCCACCCGCGCGCGCACTTCGGCAATACGCGGCGCGGCGATGCGCCCGCTCAATTCATTGCTGATGGCGATCGGTTTGGCTTCCAGGGTTTCGATACGCACTTTGGCCAATGGCGTCGGCGGCGCTTCGTCGGCCGACTGGCCACACGCCGCCAACCCCAGGCTCAGGGCCAACACGCAAAACGGCACAAACAGATTCTTCGACATGCTCTTATCCCAATATTGACTGGCGCATCCTAAGGCCACCCGCGCCGGGGTGCTGTGAAGCTGTGTAGGTTGTATGTGAATAAATGTAAGGCGCGGCCCACGCTGGGCCGAGGGCGTATATCCTTGCACAATCCTGCAAAACTGTATTTTTTGGAAACACCTTCATGCCCAATATCCTCCTGGTGGAAGACGACGCCGCCCTCTCCGAGCTGATTGCCAGCTACCTGGAGCGCAATGGCTACCACGTCAGCGTGCTCAGTCGTGGCGATCACGTGCGTGAACGGGCCCGTCTCAACCCGCCGGACCTGGTGATCCTCGACCTGATGCTGCCCGGCCTCGACGGCCTGCAAGTCTGCCGCCTGTTGCGCGCCGACTCGGCCGGCCTGCCGATCCTGATGCTCACCGCCCGCGACGACAGCCACGACCAGGTGCTGGGCCTGGAAATGGGCGCCGACGACTATGTCACCAAGCCCTGCGAGCCCCGCGTGCTGCTGGCGCGTGTGCGCACGTTGCTGCGCCGCAGCAGTTTGTCCGAGCCCCAGGTGGCCAACGACCAGATCCTGATGGGCAACCTGTGCATCGACCTGTCGGAGCGCACCGTGACCTGGCGCGAGCAGCCGGTGGAGTTGTCCAGTGGCGAATACAACCTGCTGGTGGTGCTGGCGCGGCATGCCGGTGAAGTGCTCAGCCGCGACCAGATCCTGCAACGCCTGCGCGGTATCGAGTTCAACGGCACCGACCGCTCGGTGGACGTGGCCATCTCCAAGCTGCGCCGCAAGTTCGACGACCACGCGGGCGAGGCACGCAAGATCAAGACGGTATGGGGCAAGGGCTATCTGTTCAGCCGTTCCGAGTGGGAATACTGAGCCATGTTTCGTGTGCTGCTTCGCCTCTACCTGATCACCGTCGTCACCTACAGCGCGGCGATCTTCCTGATTCCCAAGCTGGTGATCCAGCTGTTCGAACATCGCTACCTGGATTACAACGTCGAGCAGTCCCGCGGCCAGCAGATCCTCATCGTCAAGCAATACCTGCGGGCGCCGGTGGAGCGCTGGTCGCAGGTGACCGAGCAACTGGGCCGCGACTTCGCACCGCTCAAAGTGCAATTGCTGTTGCGCCAGGACGCCAGTTACACCCCTGGAGGAGGCCGCGCGGCTGGAGCAGGGCAAGTCGGTGGTTCGCCTGGGAGATTGGGGCTGGATGGAGGAGGTGAGCTCACCGATCAATGAGCAATTCGTGGTCAAGCTGACCATCCCGCCCGACCCGCTGGACATGAACCTGCTGTACTGGTCGATGAACGTGCTGATCGGCGGCGCCCTGCTGGCTTGCCTGCTGGTGTGGTTGCGCCCCCATTGGCGTGACCTGGAACGCCTCAAAAGCACCGCCGCGCAATTGGGCAAGGGCAACCTGGCCGAACGCACGCATATCCCGTCGAGCTCCAACATCGGTAGCCTGGCGGCGGTGTTCGACACCATGGCTGGCGATATCGAGCACTTGCTCAACCAGCAGCGCGACCTGCTCAATGCCGTCTCCCACGAGCTGCGCACACCGCTCACGCGCCTGGACTTCGGCCTGGCCCTGGCCCTTTCGGAAGACTTGCCCCAGGCCAGCCGCGAACGCCTGCAAAGCCTGGTGGCGCACATCCGCGAGCTGGATGAGCTGGTGCTGGAACTGCTGTCCTACAGCCGCCTGCAAAACCCGGCGCAACTGCCGGAACGGGTCGAGGTGGTACTCGATGAATTTATCGACAGCGTGCTGGGCAGTGTCGACGATGAGCTGGAAAACCCCGAGATCGTCATGGATGTGGTGCTCGACTGCGCCGTGGAGCGCTTCAGCCTCGACCCGCGCCTGACCGCCCGCGCCTTGCAGAACCTGCTGCGCAACGCCACGCGTTATTGCGACAGGCGTATTCAAGTGGGCGTCAAGGTGAGCGCCAACGGCTGTGAGATCTGGGTGGACGACGACGGTATCGGCATTCCGCTGGACCAGCGCGAACGTATCTTCGAGCCGTTCTACCGCCTCGACCGTAGCCGCGACCGCGCCACCGGCGGTTTTGGCCTGGGCCTGGCCATCAGTCGACGCGCCCTGGAGGCCCAGGGCGGCACCTTGACGGCCGAGGCGTCGCCGTTGGGCGGGGCGCGGTTTCGCCTGTGGTTGCCCAGCGCGGCTGATTAGAAAAAACCTGAGGGAAGGCGCACACTGTGCGCCCGCTTAACCTGAGGAGAGATGGCCAATGACTGATGTTCACGCGTCTGCGCAACGAGGTTTCTCCACCCAGGCCGTCACCTACGCCCAAGGCCGCCCCGGTTACCCGCGCCAACTCACCGGCTGGCTCAGCGACACGCTGCAGATCCAGGCGCAGTCCACCGTGATTGACCTGGGCGCTGGCACCGGCAAGTTCACCCGCCTGCTCAGCACCCTGGCGCCGACGCTGATCGCCGTGGAACCGGTGGCGGCGATGGGGGCGCAGTTAAGCAAACTGTTACCCGATGTGCGCTTGCTGAACGGTACCGCGCAATCCATCCCGTTGCCCGCCGCCAGTGCCGATGCGGTGATCTGTGCCCAAGCATTCCATTGGTTCTCGACCCAGGCCGCGCTGGCGGAAATCCACCGCGTGCTCAAGCCCGACGGGCGCCTGGGGCTGGTGTGGAATGTGCGCGATGAGTCGGTCGACTGGGTTGCGGCCATCACCGACATCATCACGCCGTACGAGGGCGACACCCCGCGCTTTCACAGCGGGCGCTGGCGCGAAGCGTTCACGGGCGAGTACTTTTCCGACCCCGAGCTGAGCTGTTTTGCTTACAGCCATGTCGGCAGCCCTCAGGAAGTGATCATGGACCGCTTTCTCTCGGTGAGTTTTATTGCCGCTTTGCCCGATGCCGAAAAAACTCGGGTAACCGAGCAGCTGCGCAGCCTGATCGCCACTCACCCGGCCTTGAAGGGGCGTGACACGGTGGCCTTCCCCTACCAGACCCAGGCTTACCTCTGTCGTCGGCTGACAAAAAAGGCATAAAGTCAGATCATATTGGTATAAGTCGTTATAAGAAAAATCGCTATCCTGCCGCCAGAAATTTTATCAGGCCGCAGGTAGCTGTAATGGACGTGGGTAACTTTGGTTTTGTCATTGCTGGCCTGATCGTTGGTTTCATCGTGGGCATGACCGGTGTCGGCGGTGGCTCGTTGATGACCCCGATCCTGCTGTGGTTCGGCATCAACCCGGCCACGGCAGTGGGCACCGACTTGTTGTATGCGGCCATCACCAAGTCCGGTGGCGTGCTGGTGCACGGCAAGAACAAGAACATCGACTGGACCATCACTGGCTGGCTGACCTTGGGCAGCGTACCGGCGGTGTTGTTGACCCTGTGGTTCCTCGCCAGCCTGCACACCGACCCCAGCGCAATGAACGCGGTGATCAAGCAGGCCCTTGGCGTGGTGCTGCTGCTGACTGCCCTGGCGATCCTGTTCAAGCAACGCCTGCTGGCCTTCGCCCAGCGTCATGCCGGCGATCACTACCATATGAACCCGCGCAACCTGAACGGGCTCACGGTCGTGACGGGAGCGGTATTGGGCACCATGGTCGCGCTGACCTCCATCGGCGCCGGCGCCCTCGGCACCGTCGCGCTGTTTATCCTGTATCCGTTCCTGGCCACGCGCCGCCTGGTGGGCACCGAAATCGCCCACGCCGTGCCCCTGACCCTGGTGGCGGGCCTGGGGCATGCCGGCATGGGCAACATGGACTGGCAGCTGTTGGGCTTTTTGTTGATGGGCTCGTTGCCGGGCATCTATGTCGGCAGCCACATGACCGGCAAGATTCCGGACAGTGTGTTGCGCCCGTGCCTGGCGATCATGTTGATGGCGGTCGGTTACAAGCTGGCGTTCTAAGCCTTCGCCGGGCCGTTGCCGATCTGCCACACAAACGGTGGCTCGGTGGCATTGATCAGCCAATCGCCGACGATGCGCGCCTTGTAGATCAGCGGGTTGTGCGACGACACGGTTCGCGCATTGCGCCAATGCCGATCCAGGGCTTTGCCCTGGCGCACATCCGAGGCGCCCAGCGCGTTGAACAACTGGCTGGTGGCGCGCTGGATCAACTCCGAGACCACCACCTGCGCGCTCGCCGATTCAATCTCGGCGGCCACATTGGCCTCGCGCTCGGCCACCTCATCCCCTCCAAACCGCGCCACGTAGGCCTGTTGTGCCGGCAGCGTGGCCCTCAAGGCGCTGGCCTCGGCGGCATACACCAGCGCCGCCACTTCGCCCACCACCTGCTGCACCTGTGCATCCTGGCTCACATGGGGCGCATTGCCGTGGCTGTAGATACGCTGGCGGCTGCGCACCTGATGGGCCACATCGCGCAATGCCGCGCGGCCGATACCGGCCAGGCTGGTCAGCAGCACCAGTTGGTAGAACGCGGTCTGGTAGCGGAAACGGGTGGCAAAGTCGATGACGTTGTCCGCCTCCACCCGCGCATCGGTAAAGCGCGAGGTGCCGCTGCCGGTGGTGCGTTGGCCGAAGCCATCCCAGTCGTCGCTGTGCACCACGCCGGGCTGGCGCGCACGGGTGGCGGCGATCACTGCGCCGCCGGTGTCGCTGCGCTGGGCGTAGACATCGATCCAGTCGGCGAAAATGCTGCCGGTGCTGTAGAACTTTTCACCGTTGAGCGTCCAGTGGTCGCCGTTGGGGCTGACCTGGGTGGCCACATCGCCGATGGCCACGTTGCCGATTTCGGTCCAGGCACAGCCGACGATATCGCCCTCGACAAAGCGTTTGAACCACAGGTCGCGGCCGGCACTCGGCGGCGCATTCAGGCGGTCTTCGGCAAACGCGAAGTGCCCGCGCAGGGCCTGGGGCACGTTGGAGTCGGCTTCGGCCAGTTCAATCAGCAACTCAAACAGCTGCGGCAGGGACGCGCCGCCGCCGCCGTATTCCACCGGTACGCGCACGGCGCCGAAACCGGCCTCCTTGAGCCATCGGATCGGCTCATGGGGCAGGGTGCGGCTGAGTTCGCGCTGTACCGCGCCGTCGGCGATGCGCTGGAAGATCGGCCGGAAACGCGCAGCCAGGGTGGGGTAATCGACGCCGATGGACAGGGGGTTGATGACAGAGTGTTCGGTCATGGGCAAGGCTCCGGGGCAGTGGTCAATGCTTGAGGTGATTGCACAGTCCGTGCCGGGTCTTAGGCCCCGTGTTTACGGGAGGTTAAGGCTCTTTACTGTTGCCCCAGCAACAGCGATTCGACAAAACGGCACAATCCCTGACACTTGCCTGCCTGCCCGTCAGGCCCGGTTTTTTCGCCGCAGACCTCATGGCGCGGGCGTTTGCCCATGCCTGGCACGCTTGCTGCTCAAGCCACCGATACATCCCTATGTATGAGGTCGTGCCAGATGAGTCAGCAAGCCGTGAAATTTGCCTATTGGGTGCCCAACGTCAGCGGTGGGTTGGTAGTCAGCAAGATCGAGCAACGCACCCACTGGGGCATCGACTACAACCGCAAATTGGCGCAATTGGCCGAAGCGGCGGGCTTTGAATACGGCCTGACCCAGATCCGGTTTACCGCAGGCTACGGCGCCGACAACCAGCATGAATCGGTGGCGTTCAGCCATGCGCTGCTGGCGGCGACTACCAGGCTCAAGGTCATCGCCGCGATCCTGCCAGGCCCGTGGCAACCCGCGCTGGCGGCCAAGCAACTGGCGACCATCGACCAGCTCACCAATGGCCGCATCGCCGTGAACATTGTCAGCGGCTGGTTCAAGGGCGAATTCCAGGCCATCGGCGAACACTGGCTGGAGCACGACGAGCGCTATCGTCGCTCCGAAGAGTTCATTCGTGCCCTCAAAGGCATCTGGACCCAGGACGACTTCACCTTCAAGGGTGACTTCTACCGCTTCAACAGCTATACCCTCAAGCCCAAACCACTGCGCCAGCCGGAAGTGTTCCAGGGTGGCAGTTCACGGGCCGCGCGCGACATGGCGGCGCGTGTCTCGGACTGGTACTTCACCAACGGCAACACTGCGCAGGGCATCAAGGCTCAGGTCGACGATATTCGCGCCAAGGCCGCAGCGAATAACCATTCAGTCAAGATCGGTGTGAACGCCTTTGTGATCGCCCGCGACACCGAAGAAGAAGCCCGCGCAGTGCTGGCCGAGATCATCGACAAGGCCGACCCTGAGGCGGTCAACGCCTTTGGCGACGCAGCCAAACAGGCGGGCAAGGCATCACCGGAAGGCGAGGGCAACTGGGCCAAGTCCAGTTTTGAAGACCTGGTGCAATACAACGATGGCTTCAAGACCAACCTGATCGGCACCCCGCAGCAGATTGCCGAGCGCATCGTGGCGCTCAAGGCGGTGGGGGTGGATTTGGTGCTGGCCGGGTTCCTGCACTTTCAGGAAGAAGTCGAGTACTTCGGCAAACGCGTATTGCCGCTGGTGCGTGAGCTGGAGGCCAAGGCCGGCATCCAGCAAGTGGCCTGACGCCGATCAAAATGTGGGAGCGGGCGTGCTCGCGAATGCGGTCTTTCAGTCAAGTATTTATGGACTGATCCACCGCATTCTCGAGCAAGCCCATACACATCTGTTCTGCGTCGTTCAGGAGGTGGTTTGCAGGGTCAGCACCTCGAACCCGTCCGCCGTCACCGCCACGGTATGTTCCCACTGCGCCGACAGGCTGTTGTCCTTGGTCACTACCGTCCAGCCATCCTTCAGGCTGCGCACCTTGGCGCCACCCTGGTTGAGCATGGGCTCCACGGTAAACACCATGCCTTCGCGCAATTCGAGCCCGGTGCCCGGGCGGCCGAAGTGCAGGATCTGCGGCTCTTCATGCATCTGTTCGCCGATGCCATGGCCACAGTATTCACGCACCACGCTGTAGCCATTGGCTTGCGCATGGCTCTGGATCGCATGGCCGATGTCACCCAGGCGGGCGCCGGGCCGGATCTGGCGGATACCGGCCCACATCGCTTCAAACGTCATTTCCACCAGGCGCCTGGCCTTGGGCGCGACGGTGCCGATCATGTACATCTTGCTGGCGTCGGCGATGTAGCCGCCTTTTTCCAGGGTGATGTCAATGTTGATGATGTCGCCGTCCTTGAGGATGTCGTTGGCGCTGGGCATGCCATGGCACACCACCTCGTTGATCGAGGTGTTGATGGAGAAGGGGTAGTCGTATTGCCCCAGGCTGGCCGGACGGGCCTTCAAGTCATGACGAATGAAGGCTTCGACAGCGGCGTCCAGCTCCAGGGTGGAGCGGCCGGCGGCGACAAAACCGTCGAGCATGCTGAACACCTGTGCCAGCAGGCGCCCGGCTTCACGCATCACGGCCAGTTGGGCGGTGGACTTGATCATTGGCTGCGCCCCCGGACCAGGTCGGGTTTGTCCAGCAACAGTTTGTTGATCAGTTCGTTGTACGGCAGGCTGGGGTTGAGTTCGGCGAGCAGGCCGATCTTGATCCAGAACTCGGCCTGGGCGTTGATGGAACGGTCCATCGCGGCGCTGGCCAGGCGCAGTTGTTCGTGCAGTGGGTCGGTGATCTTGACGATGCCCATGGTGTTCACTATGTGAGGTTTATATACAAAGCGTATATGTTTCGTATGCTCGGCGTAAACCCCCAGCGGCTAAATGGCCCGTGGCCATTGACTTGCCCGGCGGGCGCCGGTTAATTTCGTGACATGACATTTCAAGCCTTCCACAGCCAGCAAAGCATTATTACCGCCATTCCTCATTTGGCGGGATAGCGCTTGGCTGTACCCAAACCCGCCCTAGAGGCGGGTTTTGTTTTTCCGTCTCCAGGGCCCTTTACAAAACGCCAGGAGACATCGATGAGCACCTGCACAGCGCCCCCAGCCCGCGATACGGCACTGCTTGAGCATTACGTGAAGAAGATCCTCGCCGCGCCGGTGTACGACCTGGCCGTGCGCACGCCGCTGCAGGTGGCACCGGCGCTGTCGGCCGTGCTCGGCAATACCGTGCTGCTCAAGCGGGAAGACCTGCAACCGACGTTCTCCTTCAAGATCCGTGGCGCGTACAACAAACTGGTGCAGCTCACTGAGGCGCAAAGGGCGCGAGGCGTGGTGACCGCTTCGGCGGGCAATCACGCCCAAGGCGTGGCGTTGGCGGCGCGGGAACTGGGGATCGAGGCGCAGATCGTCATGCCCCGCACGACACCGGAGTTGAAGGTGCTGGGTGTGCGCACGCGAGGGGCGCAAGCGGTGCTGCACGGTGAGAGTTTTCCGTCGGCCCTGGCCCATGCGCTGCAACTGGCCGACACTGCTGGCTGCACCTTCGTGTCACCCTTCGATGACCCCGATGTGATCGCCGGCCAGGGCACCGTGGCCATGGAAATCCTGCGCCAACAGCAGGGTGCGCTGGACGCGATCTTCGTGCCGGTGGGTGGCGGCGGGCTGATCGCCGGGATCGCGGCCTACGTCAAATACCTGCGCCCCGAGGTGCGCATCATCGGCGTCGAACCCGCAGGCTCCAGTTGCCTGCTGGCCGCCCTGCGCGCCGGCGAACGAGTGGTGCTGCCCAGCGTCGACGGCTTCGCCGATGGCACGGCGGTCGCGCAGATCGGCGCCTACGGCTTTGAGGTCTGCCGGGACTGGGTGGATGAGGTCATCACCGTGAGCAACGACGAACTGTGCAGGGCCATCAAGTTGATCTACGACGACACGCGCTCCATCACCGAACCTTCCGGCGCCTTGGCCGTGGCGGGCATTCGCAAATATGTGGCGGACACCGGTGTGCAAGGCCGGACGCTGGTGGCGGTCAACTCCGGTGCGAATATCAATTTTGATAGTTTGCGATATGTTGCTGAAAGAGTGGCGGCCCACCTCGCTGTTTAATGCAAACTGCCGGGTTAAACGTTTAATCGAAGATGTTCGGCGATTATTTAAACGGGCCCGTAAGTTCAACTTTCATCTTTATAAGACACAGCAGTGCTTATGAAGAAAGGTTACAACGCGAGCGGATTTTGCCGAGTAGGCTTGGTGTTTGAAGGCGCCTTCCAAGGCTGGCAAGCGCTTGCATGACCATAACAATCTGTTGGCAGTCCAAAAAGGAGAAGTTGACCATGCTTTCGGAATTAGAGCTACGCAGCATTATTGAAAGTAGTTTCCTGCCTAAACGGTGCGAATGCACCAAAGCTGAAGATGCTTCGCTGACGATCAAAGTCTATGACGACCGCGACCGTGACCGGGTGGATCTGGAAGTCAAAGGGATAAACGCTGACAAACTCGACAGCAGTCGAGCCCTTTGCAACCTGATCACCGGTTTACGTGAGGACCTCAAGCAATCCCATGGACCTGCGCTGCAAAAAGTCGCAGGGCGCGCTTACTATTAGAGTGACCGCGAGTGGGACCCCCTCTGTGGGCCTGGTACATACCAGGCCCAGTGCTGTCTATTCTCGCCTTATTCCCGTCAATTCGTGTGCACGCTGCAGCTTTTGATCACCTGTGCGTCATAGTTGTTGCCGATACGGCAAGTCCGGGCCGGTCTTGGTGCAGGTCAGGGCGGCGGCACGAATGGCGAAGCCGAGCATGGCATCGATCTGTTCGCGGCTGAGCCGTTGCAGGCCCTCCACCGAATCCAGGTGGTGCTCGGTCAGCCAGGCAATCAACGCCGCCTGGAAGGTATCGCCGGCACCTACCGTGTCAGCCATGGCCACCTTGACCGCCGGTGCGGACCACGTGCCGTGCTGGCGGCTGAACGCCGTGGCACCGTCGCCACCACGGGTGAGGAACACCAGTTGGCAGCGGTGTTGCAGCCAGCCTTGCAGCACGCTTTGCGGCGACTGGCCGGGGTAGAGCAGGTGCAGGTCTTCATCGCTGACCTTGATCAGGTCGGCATGTTTGACCAGCTCGGCGACACGGTTGCGCCACAGCTCGATATCCGGTTGCGGGTTGAGGCGCACGTTGGGGTCGAGGCTGATCAGGCGTTTGCCGCTTTCACGCTCGACCAGCGCCAGCAGGGTGTCGCCGATCGGTTGCACCACCAGCGAGAACGAACCGATATGCAGCCCGCGCACTTCATCACCAAGGTCGGGCAGGTGCGCCAGTTGCAGTTGCCGGTCGGCGCAGCCTTCGCCGCGAAAGCTGTATTGCGGTGAGCCGTTGGCGCCCACTGCGACCATGGCCAGGGTGGTTGGCGCGGCGAACTCCACCAGGAATTGCTGGCTGACGCCTTCATCCTTGAGCACCTGCAACAAGCGGCGGCCGAGGAAGTCGGTGGACACACCGCCGAACAGCCCGGCGTCGATCCCCAGGCGGCGCAAGCCCACCGCCACATTGAACGGCGAGCCGCCGGCAATCGCCTTGTAGTTGACCCTGGACGCAGACCCGCTGGCATCCTCCTCGCTGAAAAAATCAAACAGCGCTTCACCACACACCAGATACATAGTCGTTCGCTCTTAAAGGGTTGCCACGAGCTGTTGATAGCGCTCATAGGCCTGCTGATAGGCACTGACACTCGCCGCCACCGGCAGGGTACGGCTGGCCGGGTCGACGCTCACGCATTTGTCGCACAGGCTGGCCAGGGATTCCCCGGACTGGCTCCATGCCGCCTGGATCGCCGCGCCCAGGGCGGCGGCTTCGCTTTGTTCGGTGCAGATCACTTCGGTGTTCATGATATCGGCGACCATCTGCCGCCACACCGGGCTTTTCGAGCCGCCACCGATCAGGCGGATGCGCAGGCTTTGCAGGCCGGTCTGGCGCAGCAGGTCCAGGCCGTAGCGCAGGCCGAACGTGGTGCCCTCGACCACGGCGCGGCACAGGTTGGCGCGGGTCAGGTTGGTCATGGTCAAGCCGTGCAGGCTGCCGGTGGCATGGGGCAGGGCGGGTACCCGTTCGCCGTTGAGGAACGGCAGCATGCTCACGCCGTCCGCGCCAATCGGCGCTTGCTCGACCAGGGTGTTGAACGCTGCAAGGTCCAGTTCGAACAGCTCACGAATCACGCCGGTGGCGTTGGTCAGGTTCATGGTGCAGATCAATGGCAGCCAGCCGCCGCTGGAGGAGCAGAACGTCGCCACCGACGCCTGTGGGCTGACGTTGGGTTGGTCGGCATAGGCATACACGGTGCCCGACGACCCCAGGCTCATGGTGATCACGCCCGGCGCGATATTACCGGTGCCGATGGCGCCCATCATGTTGTCGCCGCCGCCGCTGGCGACGATGGCATTGGGGTTGATGCCCAGGCGTTCGGCGATGGCGGGCAACAGGGGGCCGACCGCCTGATCGGCCTCAATCAGTTGCGGCAGCGCTTTTTCCAGGCGACCGCTCGGATCGATATGCCGCAGCAGCGCCACATCCCATTGGCGGTTGCGCACATTGAAGTAGCCGGTGCCCGAAGCGTCGCCGTATTCGGCGACGGTGCGGCCGGTGAGCCAGTAGTTGAGGTAGTCGTGGGGCAGCAGGATATGGGCGATTTGCGCAAAGATGTCGGGGTGTTGCTCAAGGGTCCAGAGCAGTTTGGACACCGTATAGCCCGGCGCAATGGCCACGCCCAGGCGCTCCAGGGAGCCGCTTTCGCCGCCCAGATGCTGCAACAGGCGCTCGTTTTCCGGCGTGGTTTCGGTGTCGCACCACAGCTTGGCCGGGCGCAGCACCCGGCCTTGCTCGTCCAGCAGGACCAGGCCATGTTGCTGGCCGGACACGCCGATGCCGAGAATATCCTGGCCATCCACGCCGGCCTGTTGCAGGGCGCGGTGGGTGGCTTCGGTAAAGGCGTCCAGCCATTCCTGGGTGTGTTGCTCGCGCCGGCCGTTAGCGCCGCTGAGCAGTGTATGCGCGGCGGCGCCCTGGCCCAGGACCTTGCCGCTCGACGCGTCGAGGACAATGGCCTTGGTGCCTTGGGTGCCGCAGTCGATGCCGAGAAACAGGTTTTGCTGGGTCATGATGGTGTGCTCCGCAGGAGCGAGCTTGCTCGCGAAAATTTCACTGACGCCGCGTTTTCCAGAGTGCCCGCGTTATCGTTAATGATGTTCGCGGGCAAGCTCCGCTCCTACATGTTCAGGCCGGTTTCTTCAGGAGGTGTTGCAGTGTTGCGGTGACACCGTTGTCGCGCAAGCTTATAAAACACCGCTCGAACGCTGCCACAAACTCAGGCGAGTTGGGAATAGCCGTGCCGAAAATCTCTTCTACGCCCAACAGGCGCTTGCTGATCAAGGCGTCATCATTTACCAGGCCCTGGCAGAACTCGGCACGCGGATCGGGGATCTTGTAACTCACGCCGTTCTCATCCACACCCTTGAGGTACAACGCCCATGCGGCGACAACCAGTGCGGCGCGTTGTGTCTCACGTGCGTCGGCAATCAGGCGATTGATCGTCGGCACCGTGAACTTGGGAAACTTCGACGACCCGTCCGAACACACCCGCTCCAACTGGTCGGCAATCGCCTGGTTGGAAAAACGCTCCACCAGGGTCTGCTTGTACTCAGTCAGGTCGATCCCTGGCACCGGCGCCAGGTGCGGCGTGACGTCCAGGTCCATATATGCACGCATATAGGCCACGAACAGCGGGTCGTTCATGGTCTCGTGAACAAACCGATAGCCCTTGAGAAACCCCAGGTAGGTCAGGGCCAGGTGACTGCCGTTGAGCAGGCCGATCTTCATTTCTTCATAGGGCGTCACGTCGTCGGTGAACTGCACGCCGACTTTCTCCCAGGCCGGGCGACCGTTGACGAAGTTGTCTTCCAGCACCCACTGCACAAAGGGCTCGCACACCACTGGCCAGGCATCGTCGATGCCGTGTTCATCGTGCAGCTGCAGGCGGTGGGCAGTGCTGGTCATGGGGGTGATGCGGTCGACCATGGCGTTCGGGAAGCTGACGTTGGCCTTGATCCAGTCATGCAGCTCGGCATTGTGCAAGGCGGCAAACGCCAGCAAGGCCTTGCGGGTGACGGCGCCGTTGTGCGGCAGGTTATCGCAGGACATCACGGTAAACGCCGGCACCCCCGCCGCGCGGCGCTGGGTGAGGGCGGCGCAGATAAAACCGAACACGGTCTTCGGTGCCGTTGGGTGCGCCAGGTCATGCTGGATCTGCGGCAGGTGGGCCATGAACTCGCCGTTGCTGTCGTCGATGCAGTAACCGCCTTCGGTGATGGTCAGCGAGACGATACGAATCTGCGGGCTGGCGAGTTTGTCGATCAGTGCCTGGGCGCCATCCTCGGCCAGCAGCATGTCGCTGATCGAGCCGATCACGCGCACTTCGGTATCGGCGGTGTCGCCCAGTTCGTACAGGGTGAACAGGTAGTCCTGGCCGGCCAGGTCGTCACGGGCCTTGCGGTCCTCGGCGCGCAGGCCGACACCACAGATGCTCCAGTCCAGGCCCTCACCTGAGTTCATCAGCGCATCGGTGTAATACGCCTGGTGCGCGCGGTGAAAACCGCCGACGCCGATATGGGCGATGCCCTGGGAAGTGCTTGCGATGGCGTACGCCGGCAGTTTCACTTCGGGTGCCAGTTGGGTGAGGTTCTGTTTATTCAATTTCATCTGGTAATACTCTCGAAATCAGGCGGCGGCGCGCAGTAGTCGGGTCACGGCCACGCCGTCGGTGTCGAACAGATGGCAGTGCGCCGGGTCCAGGTGCAGGTGCAGCGTTTCCCCGTACTGGCTGGCCATGTCACCACGGATACGCATCGTCAACGGCTCGCCATTGGCGGTGATGACATGGCAGAACGTGTCGCTGCCCAGGCGCTCGCCCACATCGGCGGTGACGGTCAGGGCGGTCTGGCCGGGCGTGGCGATTTCCAGGTGTTCGGGGCGGATGCCCAGGGTCACGGCGCTGCCCACGCTCAAGGTCGGGCCGCTCAACGGCAGGCTGATCAGTGTGCCGGCGTCCAATTGCACGTCGCAGCCCTGGCCTTCGACACGGGTGACGATGCCCTTGAGGAAGCCCATCTTCGGCGTACCGAGAAAGCCCGCCACAAACAGGTTGGCCGGCTGGTGATACAACTCCAGCGGCGAGCCGACCTGTTCGATGCGGCCACTGTTGAGCACCACCACCTTGTCGGCCAGGGTCATGGCTTCGACCTGGTCGTGTGTCACGTAGATCATGGTCGCCTGCAGTTCCTTATGCAGGCGCGCCAGTTCCAGGCGCATCTGCACGCGCAGGGCGGCGTCGAGGTTGGACAGCGGTTCGTCGAACAGGAAGATCTTCGGGTTGCGCACAATCGCCCGGCCGATGGCCACGCGCTGGCGCTGGCCGCCGGAGAGTTGCTTGGGCTTGCGCTCCAGCAGCGGGCCCAGCTCGAGGATGCGCGCCGCTTCGCTGACTTTGCTTTCCACCAGCTTCTTGTCGACACCCGCCAGGTCCAGGGCAAACGACATGTTCTTGCGCACACTCATGTGCGGGTACAGCGCGTAGGTCTGGAACACCATGGCCAGGTCGCGCTTGGCCGGGGTCACTTCGGTGATGTCGCGGCCATCGAGTTCGATGGTGCCTTCGCTGACTTCTTCCAGGCCCGCGATCAGGCGCAGCAGCGTGGATTTACCACAGCCCGACGGGCCGACGAAGACCACGAATTCCTTGTCGTTCACTTCCAGGTCGATACCTTTGATGATCGAGAAACCTTCGAAGCCTTTTTGCAGATTCTTGATTTTCAGGTTGGCCATGACGGGCCTCCGCTTCTGAATTTTTATAAGAGACCGTTACTTCACGGCACCGAAGGACAAACCGCGCACCAGCTGTTTCTGGCTGATCCAGCCAAAGATCAGGATCGGCGCGCAGGCCAGGGTCGAGACGGCGGACAATTTGGCCCAGAACAAGCCTTCGGGGCTGGAGTAAGAGGCGATCAGCGCGGTCAACGGTGCTGCATGCGACGAGGTCAGGTTCAACGACCAGAAGGCCTCGTTCCAGCACAGGATCAGCGACAGCAGCACGGTGGAGGCCAGGCCGCCCTTGGCGATCGGCAGCAGCACCCGGACCATCTCCTGCCAGAGGGTGGCGCCGTCCAGGCGCGCGGCTTCGAGGATGTCCTTGGGGATGTCCTTGAAGTAGGTGTACACCATCCACACCACGATAGGCAGGTTGATCAGGGTGTAGATGATGATCAGCGCAATGCGCGTGTCCAGCAGGCCAAAGCTCTTGGCCAGCAGGTAGATCGGCATCAGCACGCCCACCGGCGGCAGCATCTTGGTCGACAGCATCCACAGCAGCGTGCCCTTGGTGCGCTGGGTTTCGTAGAACGCCATGGAGTAGGCGGCCGGCACCGAGATCAGCAGGCACAGCGCGGTGGCGCTGAAGGAAATGAGCACCGAGTTCCACGCATAGCTGAAGTAGTTGCTGCGCTCGTTGATGTGCAGGTAGTTCTCCAGCGTCGGCGTGAAGATGAACTGCGGTGGCGTGGCGAACGCATCGATTTCAGTCTTGAAGCTGGTCAGCACCATCCAGAAGATCGGAAAGAAGATCAGGATCGCGATGGCCCAGGCCAGGGTGCCGAGCAACAGGCTCTGCAAGCGACGGGATTGTTGAAGCGTCATGGCGCGGCCCTCAAGGCTTGTCAGTCAGGTTTTTGCCGATCATCCGCACCAGGATGATCGCCGCGATATTGGCGATGACCACGGCGATCAAGCCCCCGGCCGAGGCCATGCCCACGTCGAACTGCACCAGTGCCTGGTTGTAGATCAGGTAGGCGAGGTTGGTCGAGGCGTAGCCCGGCCCACCGTTGGTGGTGGTGAAGATCTCGGCGAACACCGACAGCAGAAAGATCGTTTCGATCATCACCACCACGGCAATCGGGCGGGCCAGGTGGGGCAGGGTCAGGTGCCAGAAAATTGCGATGGCGCCGGCACCGTCCAGGCGCGCGGCTTCCTTTTGTTCCTGGTCGAGGGACTGCATGGCGGTCATCAGCAGCAGGATGGCGAAGGGCAACCATTGCCACGAGACAATGATGATGATCGACAGCAACGGGTAGTGCGCCAGCCAGTCCACCGGCTCGGCGCCGAACAGCTTCCAGATCGCCGCGAGGATCCCCGACACCGGGTGGAAAATCAGGTTCTTCCAGATCAGCGCACCGACGGTGGGCATGATGAAGAACGGCGAAATCAACAGCACCCGCACCACGCCACGCCCGAAGAACTCACTGGCCTCCAGCAGGGCACTGATCAATACGCCGAACACCACGCTGATCAGCAGCACGCTGCCGACCAATAACAGGGTGTTGGTGGCGCCGGGCAGGAACCCCGAGTCGGTGATGAAGTAGGTGAAGTTCTCCAGCCCCACGAACTGGTTTTCGCCAGGGTAGAGCAGGTTGTAGCGGATCAGCGAAAAGTACAGGGTCATGCCCAGCGGCACGATCATCCAGAGCAGCAGCATGGCGACCGAGGGCGTGACGAGGAACCAGCCGGGGTTGGCCAGGCGGCTTTTTCGGGGTGTTGTATTCATGGTGATCAAGACCGATTAGAGGCAGGTGCGCAAAACCCCTGTAGGAGCGAGCTTGCTCGCGAAAAAGGTACATCCGACGCCGACATGCGCCCGAAATACCTTCGCGAGCAAGCTCGCTCCTACAGGATCGGGGGTTACTTGGGGTAACCGGCCCGCTTCATTTCACGCTCGGTGGTGGTCTGCGCAGCAGTCAAGGCTTGATCGACCGTTTGCTGGCCGGTCAGCGCACCGGAGAAGAACTTGCCGACCTGGGTACCAATGGCCTGGAACTCAGGAATGGTCACCAACTGGATACCGATATATGGCACCGGTTTGAGCGTAGGCTTGGTCGGGTCCGCGACTTTCAGCGATTCCAGGGTCACCTTGGCGAATGGCGCGGCCTTCATGTATTCATCGCTGTAGGTCGACTTGCGCGTGCCCGGCGGTACGTTGGCGATGCCGTCAGTCTTGGCCACCAACTGGCTGTATTCCTTGGAGGTCGCCCACGTGGTGAACACCTTGGCGGCGTCCTTGGCCTTGGAGCTGGTCGGGATCGCCAGGCTCCAGGAGTACAGCCACGACGTGCCTTTGTCGGTTTTCTCGTGGGGGGCAAAGGTGAAGCCGACGTGGTCCGCCACTTTGCTTTGGGTCTTGTCGGTGACGAACGAGCCGGCCACGCTGGCGTCCACCCAGATGGCGCACTTGCCACTGTTGAACAGCGCCAGGTTCTCGTTGAAACCGTTGCTGGAGGCACCCGGTGGGCCGGATTTCTTCATGTTGTCGACGTAGAAGTTCAACGCGTCTTTCCACTCAGGCGTGTTGAATTGCGGCTGCCATTTCTCATCGAACCAGCGTGCACCGTAGCCGTTGGCCAGAGTGGTGATCAGCGCCATGTTCTCACCCCAACCGGCTTTGCCGCGCAGGCACAGGCCGTATTGCTCTTTGGATTTGTCGGTGAGTTTGGTGGCGAATTCGCCGATCTGGGTCCAGGTCGGGTGCTCGGGCATGCTCAGCCCGGCGTCCTTGAACAGGTCAGTGCGATAATAGGTGATCGAGCTCTCGGCATAGAACGGCAGGGCGTACAGCGAGCCCTTGACCGACAAACCGTCACGCACCGAAGGGAATACATCGTCGAGGTCGTAGGACGCCGGCAGGTCCTTCATCGGTTCCAGCCAGCCCTTGGCGCCCCAGAGTGCGGCTTCGTACATGCCGATGGTCAATACATCGAACTGTCCGCCCTGGGTGGCGATGTCGGTGGTCAGGCGCTGGCGCAGCACGTTTTCTTCGAGCACTACCCAGTTCAGCTTGATCTCCGGGTGCTCGGCCTCGAAGGTTTTCGAGAGCTTCTGCATGCGGATCATGTCGCTGTTGTTGACGGTGGCAATGGTCAGGGTTTGCGCGCCAAGGCTGACGGCGCTGAGGGTCATGCATGCAGTCATGCAAGAACAGGCAAGCAGAGTTTTTGCTGTGAACTTCATCGCGCACTCCATTTCCGCGCCCAGGGGCTACAGAAGGACAGTTATTGTTGTTGTGTCTTCCTACAGGGAGTCAGGAAGAGTGTGCGTTGATTACAGCCTTGAAATGGGGGCGTGACAAATCCTTGGGAACACTGGGACTGATACTTTTTTGCACTCAGCATAAGGACAGCGAGGACGCCGCTCGCTTGGCGTCCTCACTCCCGGCCGAGTGCCGAGGGGTTAAACCTCAGGTGCCGACCTTATGGGGGCCAAAGCGAACCGGGCGATAATCAATCGGAAGCGTGATGTAGACCGGTTGTGCAGTCGTGCCGATATTGGCCTGAATCACCGTGCCCACGTCTTTTCTCACGGAAAACACCCTGAACTGGTTGTGAAAGATTTTATTCAGGTCATTTTCCGCCAACCACTGAATATCGTCCTCTTTAAACTTCGGGTGTTTTGTTCGGGCGCGTTTTAACAGCCGTTGATATTGCTCATTGAGGTCTGTGCCTGCCAGCCATTCCGTGGTTACCGGGCCTTCGAAGCCTTTCACTGGTACGCCTGTCAGCCGATGCAGTTCGGCTGAGAATGAGCGGTCGCCGCCACTGGCAGAAAAGCAGGTCAAGGTCCGGACATTGGGGTAATCGCGAATGTCCACGCCCCGCTCAAGCAGTTTTTGGTTGACCTCGGCGGCCGAGTAGCTTGCGTTGTTGTCACCGACGATTTTTACCGGGTCGCCCGGATTTTGCGGCTCAGGGGCGTGCCCGATGATATTGAGCCGGGGTTTGCCGTCGTAGGTGTCGACAAACGTCTGGATCTCGCCGTCAAGTGGCCGCACGGTCTCCATCGGGCCTCCCAGTGTGATTCGGCCGTATGAAGGGCGCGTGTACAGGGTTGTCGGTTCGATGAGCAACGGCTGGGACAACGCTCGCATGCGGTCGATGTCAAACTTGCGTTGGGCGATATTCTCCGGGTTAAACACACTGACCCTGTATTTGCGTCCGGTCAGTGCATTGCCGTAATGGTCGAGGGCTTTGCCCACGGAGCCGCTGTTCAAGACTTTTTCCAGCCCGGCTTTCATCGCGTCTTCCGAGGTGAAGGTTGCCAGCCCGTAGTTTGGATCGTAATGGAACCAGGTCTTTTTGCTGGCATCCACGGGGTCGACCCTGACGCCTGCCACCATTCCATGGTTTTCAGAACTGATCATCAGCGTTTTGGAGGCGGTAGGGTTACTCAACTGCGTAATGATGTTTTTGTAGGGCGTGGGCGCGTCAAATCCGGCACCGTGAAAAGTGCTCTGTTCACCCACCCGGGCTTGCAGCGACGAGAGCTCGTTCATGAACCTGGAGCCCGCGACGGACTCAGGGTTCGCCATGGCCAGCGCCAGATTATCGATCAACGTATTTTCGGTGCCCTCCGACAGGGCCAGGGCCATGGCATTGGAGAGCGCGGCGCACTCACCTTCGGCGTCCACTTGCGTGAGGCTCAGGTAGAAGCTTTGCGGCATTCCTCGGACGCTGCCACCGGCTGCTTCTACCTCCCGCTTGAACACTTCGGTGTTGATACGTGCCTGGCCGATGATCAGTCTTTCTCTTTGCCGAACCAGGCTGCCCACTTGTTCTGCGCTGAAGTGGGAGTCGGCAATCAGCTGCTTGATTCTTTGCGCGCCCATGTCGGGGCGATAACCCGGTACCGTGTTCGGGTTTACTGTGTCGTAACCGGCCTGGTAGGCGGCCTGCTCGCCGTGTTTGGACTTGATCAGATTGACTTGGTACCTGGCATCCAGCTCCGTGTCGTCCTTGGCCGGGGAGAAGAGGTCAAACAGGCCGTTAACGTTGCGTTTGTTGCTTTCGGGCACGAACCCCTTCAAAGCCGGCCCTTGCGCCGCCATAGTCCTGGCGTTATAGGCGTACCACTCGCCATCCTGGCGTATAGCCGTAAGCGTGGTCTTTTCGGTCGCGCCGGATCGAACCAGCGTGCCATCGGCCATGTCGGCCGTTGGGATAAAGTGCTCGGCTGTGTGTTCAGCCCATTCGCTGCCCTGCAGGCGGCTGAGCGATCTGAGCGTGTTGGCAGTGCTGCTGGCGGTGATTTCCCTGAGCGCAATGTTTTCGGCGGCTTCGGCCCCCCGTTTCTCGATGAACCTGCTCGACACCTTGGCGGCCGCCCAGGCCGCGCCTGATTTCGCCAGGTTCCAGACTTTGCCAAGGCCCTCGGTGGTGGCATAGATGGCAATATCAACCGCAAGGTCTTGTGCCGCTTGCAGGTATTCACCGTGGTAAACGTCCAGCAGGCTGGAGCCGCCTGGCAGTACGCGCAGCACCTTTTGGAAGTAGTCGCCGGGTTCCAGTCCGTTTTCGACCGCGTTGCCTGACCCACGATGGAGGCCGACAAACTCACGCTTGCGCAGGTAGACGGTGTCTACCAGCACCTTTGCCAGGCGGTCCAGTCTTTCGCTGTCGTAGGTGGGAGACACCTCGGAGCCGCTGCGCTCGCGGAATTCCTCTTGTACCAGCAGCGGGCGTTTGTCGCCGTCGTGGGCATCTACCAGGCTGAACTGTTCACTTGTCCTTAACACCACTTCGGACGTGACGCCCTGTTTCGGCGGGCTGCCATGGGTGAAGGCTTGAGCATCGATCGCAAGCGTGACTTTTTGGCCCAGCGACGTCGAGGGGGCAATGTCGGGGATCCTCACCACCTGCCCGGTCGCCGGGTAGACCGCGAAGTCCCTGCGTACGCCCTTGTAACGGGACGTCATCACCATGCCGCTGCCGGCGCCCTCGACGCGCAGAAACTCCACGGCACCATAGTTGAGGCTATTGCGCTCCTCCAAAGGCAGCTTGCTCAACATGTCTTTGAAGAGCGTGAGGGTGTGTTTCCTGCGCAGCGTAAAGTCTTCTTCAATCGCCGCGTCGAATGTCTGGTTGATATCCGGTAACTGCGCGGCCTGGGCGCGCAGGTGGTCGACATCCGACGTCGCCCGTTCCGAATGCCAGTTGCCACCCAGGCGACCCGCCTCATAAATCTCGACAATACTTGCGCGAATATTGGAAAAGACCCCACCGATCATTTCCAATACATCCCTGCTCTGATAATCGATGGCGTCGCCGAATTTTTCCTTGAGCGCCTCAAGGGCCATGGCCCGCCTGTTCGGTGGAGGGAATTGGCTGAGATAACGCCTGGCTTCAGCCATGTCCTTGACGTGTTTCTGGAGTTTTTCCTGGCTGCTGTTCAGCTGTTCAAGGGTGTATTCGTCCTTGTCGCTTTTGACGAGACAGTTATTGATGATTGCCCAATCAATCACCGGGTTCATCTGTGCGATGGCCTGCGACCGGGCTTCGGCGGCTGAAAGGGGAGCGATCCTGTGAAAACCCATGACCTGCTGGTAGGTCATGTTCGCGCTGGCGCCAGGGGCGATCTGTTCGATGCGGTTCACTGCGGTGGTAAAGCTGACCCACTCGGGGCAACCTAAGGTCAGCGTTTGCGGCTGCTCCTTCACGATCAGGTGCGGCGCCAGGCCCGACAGCATCAGGTGCGAGACGACTGGAGCGAGGTTGGCCGGCACCTTTTGGCTATCGGTCAGGTGGTGGTTGAAACGCTGAATAATGTGTTCGCTGCCATGCCCCCAGTTATCCGGTTGCATGACATCGAAACGGGCCACGACGTTGCGCTGGGTGCCGGCCATTGGATCGACTTCCAGCACCAGCGCGGTCAATAGCCACTGCTTGAGGCTCGTCTCGGTGGCGGCACCTTTGAGCTCGGTTTGCAGGTGTGTGGCGAGCGCCAGAGCGTTGTCGCTGGACAGCAGTTGATCCAAGGCTTGCTCGGGATCGGCACTCAGGTTGTTGAGGCCGGCGCTGAGGTAGCTGAGGAGGTTGTCATGGGCGCCAATGGATTTTTTCACACTCTCGGTGACGGTGCTGCGTTGTTCGGTGCTCAGCGGTATAGCCGTGGACAGAAACCCCCAGCGATTGCCCAGGGCAGGGGACTGTGGAACGGCGGTCTGCAAGGCCAGCAATAAGTTATCTGTCTGAGCACTCGTTGTTGCTGGGTACCAACCTTGATCCGCCAGGAACTGTTGGACGGTCGTGACGCCTTTGGGTTGGTGGGATGAGTGCGGATCGACCCTGAAGCGGGTGTCCTCGTCGTTATCGATATTGCCGTTTTTCAACTGGTCGATTAACGCATAGCGGTCATTACTGTTCCCCAGCGCTGTTATTTGCCGGTTCAGCCAGTTCAGGATTTTCGCGGTTTTTTCAGGTTCTGTCGGGAAGCGCTTTGTGCGGCCTATCAATTCAGTATCAGCGCCGAACTGCGCGCTGCTGCAGTCGGTGCTTATCCCATAGAAGCGGGCGATCCACTCAAAAGGCGCGCTGCCGTTGTCGGCATCCGACAGCGTGATCGGCTGCCCGTGTGCGGCAACTATTTCGGCGGCGGTCAGCACCGGCTTAAGCGCGTCGAAGTATTCGGGATGGTTTTTTTCAACTTCGGCATTGGTAAAACGTTGGTCAACGCCATTGACCTTGCCGACCAGCGCTTTGTCCGTGGGGTCAAAGCGCAGGGAAGCCGGGTCGATATTCTGCTGTTCGGCCCACTGGGTGAAACCACGGCTTTTGAGGGCTTCGCTCAGGAATGTCTGCCATCGGCCGAACAGACTGTTGGGCGGGATCGCTTCGATGGTTGTTGACGCGGCATTGCTCGCATCGGTTTTCAGTTCGAGCATGGCCTTGTGCAGCGCTACAGCGAGTTCGCCGTCGGCACGCGCCACGGTATCAGCGGGTGTTTCAGTGCGCGCCAGTGATACGTCCGGCTCGGCCTGCGTTGCTTGCACCTGGACGTTTGATAGTTCTAGACCCTCGGTGACAGCGCGGCGCAGCGCCTGAAAAGCGCGCGCGCGTTCATCGGTGGGGGGTTGGATTTTTCTGGCGGCAGCGAAGCCTTCCTTTATTAACCCAGAGCATATTTCCAGCTTCTGTTTCAGCTCGCCGACATCCTGGTTTTGTGCATAAAAATTCAAGATAAAGTCGACTGGATAGATGACGCGGCGTTTTAAGGGGTTACGCACTGCCGTGGTCGATCCGGCTGCGAGACGCTTGGCCAAGCTCACGATCTCGCCAGCGACGGCAGACCAGCCCGATTCATCGTCAATCTTGAATGCGCTCTGGGTCACGCCACCGTCGGCGTCCTCTACCTTGCATAACAAGTCGCCGGTTTGAGGCGCAATGTGGATGCTTTCCAGAATAATGTTCTTCTGCGCTGCAAAGTTCAGGAAGGCAGGCGCTGCAAGGGCGTCATCCAGGGCATTGAGTACGTGACCCAGAGTGGATGCTTCAGGAGGTATCACGCCATTGCGGTTGAAATTGACCCGGCCCAGTGCAGGCTGATTTTTTTCCCATAGGAACCTGCCAGCTGTTTGCGCCAGCTGCCGGTCAGCTTCATCCAATTGGCTTGCCCTGGCGTCGGGTTTTTGCGGCGAAAACGCTTCAGGATCGTCGACGAGCCTGTCGGCAAGGGTTTGGATCGCTTCCACTTGTCGTTGTTTTACATCCGCGTACTCAGGCTTGATTTCAACCTGATCAGGGTAACCGTTGTGCAGGGAGGGAAATGAGAAGTTACGTTGAATAAAACGGATGAAGTCGAGGGTGCCGGTCTTGGTGTTTGTGTAGCTGGCGCTATAAAAGGCTTGGACCAATTCGTATCGGGTAGCCTGCTCGCCGGCGTAGACAACAAAGTCCAGGGTGGGGGCCAGTTCGCGGGCCACCGCCATGACCTCTGCGCACGCCTGTGCCCAGCCCGGTAAATTATTGCCGAACGTCACGAGTTTGCCGTCAACTTTGCACTGAAGCGTTCCGGCGCGAAGGTCCAAGGTGCATTCGGAGGTATCGATGTGGTGGGTCTTGGCATAGGTTGCAAAAGGCTCGGCATTGAGTGCCTGGGTCAAGCGCGACCATGCCAGGCCAAAGGTGGAGTGAAGGGGGATGTCGGAAACGATGCGGCTGGACTGTGTATTGGCTGCGCCTGGCTCAAGTGAAGCTACCCGGTTCATCAGCGTGGCGGCCAATTGTGCGGCTATATCCTGGTCACCTTGCTTGACCAGCGACTCTGCTTTGTTATGCGCGTGCGCTGTAAGGCGCGGCGTTTGCATCGAGATGACACGGGGCGCGCTGCGTCGAGAACGCAGGCGGGTATCCGGTGCCGTTGACGCGTGATTGCCCTGCATGGCCTGATCGGAACGCTCTATCTCTGTGCTGTCTGGCTGGGGTGTGAGTATTGATTGGCGCGTGGAGATGGATTCTGAAATTCTCATGAGCGTGTTCCTTCGGACAATGCGGAGATACCTGCCACGAATTCGTGTGCTTAGGGTATTTGGCGGTTCCTGACCGATATGAAACAAAGGGTTGGTAGCGTTGAGGCGCTCCCACACTCAAGGTGGATAGGCGGGGCGGTGAATGTTCAGGGTCAGCCCACGTTCTGCTCAGTCAATCGCTGCACCGCCAGCCGCCTGTAATGGGACGGGGTCATGCCCTTGAGCTGCTGAAAGCGCCGATTGAAGTTGGAGATGTTGTTAAAGCCCGATTCAAAACACACATCCGTCACGGCTTTGTCGCCATCGGCGAGCAATTCGCAGGACTTGCTGATACGCAGCCGGTTGACGAACTCGATAAAGGTGCGGCCGGTGGCTTGCTTGAATACTCGGGAAAAATACGTCGGTTTCATCCCCAGGTACTCGGCCACTTCTTCCAGCGAAAGCTCGCGTGCGTAGTGAGCAAAAATGTAATCGACGGCGCGGTTGGTACGGTCGATGCTGTGTTCATCGGCCAGTTGCGGCGTAGTCACGCCGGACAGCAGTTGGTAATCCTCACAGGCACTGAGCACTTCCAGCAGAATGAAGAAGTGCCCCAGGCGCGCCATGCCTTGGGCGTCCTCGATGCGTTGCATCAGGGTCATGGCCTGGGCGATGGTTTTTTTGCAGCGAAACTCGATGCCGTACTGCGCCCGCTCCAGCAAGGGCGCCAGGGTCTTGAGCTCGGTGAAGATCTGGCTGCCGTTCTCCAGCAAGTCATCGGTAAAGTTCACCAGCATGTCGCGCTTGGGCACCACCTCGTCCTCCTCCACCTGGCTGATCCAGTTGTGGGGCAGGTTGGGGCCGGTGAGGAACAGGCTTTCCGGGTAGAAGTTGCCGATGTAGTCGCCGATGAACACCTTACCGGAGCTGGCGATGATCAAGTGCAGCTCGTATTCCTTGTGGAAGTGCCAGCGCACCAGCGGGCAGGGGAAACCGTGCTGACGATAGATGATGGACAGACCGTTGTGGTCGTCCATCAGCTCGTAGGAAGGGTCGGTGATACGCGTTGCTCGGGTCATGCTGCCGTCGCTTTATTGTGGTTGCTGCGTAGGATAATGCCCCCTTGCGTGCGACCTCGCCAGCGTCGGTGTTTATACGGCGCGGTTTTTCGCCTCGATCCACTGCGACATATATTGCGTACTTTTATGCGCGTGATGGCGCAGCATGCTGCCGGTGAAGTTGTTGCGGCGGTGGGCGGCGAGGTGGTGGCGACACTGTTCAAGGCAATCCACCAGGGCGGCGCCATGAGCATTCTGGTCATAGCGGCGTGCGAGCAGGTGTCGACCCTGTTCCTGGGCCTGGGTCCAGCGTTCCTTGTCTTGGTACAGGCTCACGGCGGCAGCGGCCAGGGCCTTGGCGTTCTGTTCGATTGCACCGGGCCACGGCTGTTCATCGCCCATGGCTTCGGCGCCAATCGGTGTGGTGATATTCGGCGTTCCGCAGAGCATCGCATCCGCCAGCTTGCCCTTGATACCCGCGCCAAAGCGTAGCGGCGCCAGGCAAATGCGCGCCGCGCTCATCACCTGCTGCGCATCTTCGGCCCAGTTCATCACATGGAAACCCTGGGCCGGGTTGTGCAGGGCGGTGGCTTTGGGCGGGGTGTAGGCGCCATAAATGTGCAACTGGGCCGCTGGCAATTGCTGGCGAATCAGCGGCCACACACTGTTCTTCATCCACAGCACCGCATCCCAGTTGGGCGCGTGACGGAAGTTGCCGATGCTGAGGAAGTGCGCACGGTCTTCGAACGGCGCGAAGGTATCGGTCGGCGGCGCCATCATCAGTGGGCACCAGTGGAGCAGGGCGGCCGGCACCTTGAATTGCTCGGTGAGCAGGCGGATTTCCACGTCGGAGATCATCAGGCTGATATCACAACGGTAGATCGCCGCGATCTCGCGCTTGGCCAGGTCGGTGTCGGCCATGCGCTGGAATTCTTCTTCCAGGGCGGGCGCAAACAGCGCGCTGAAGTCATCGCTGTCCGGGTTTGCCTTGAGGTGCTCCTTGAGGCGCTGGTGGCGGGCGTCGCGCAGGCTTTGCAGGTCGGAGGTTTCCAGCACGCGCAGGGCGTCGGGGCAGCATTTTTCCACGCGCCAGCCGAATTGCTCCTCCATCATGAAGCGGTCGAACAGCACGATATCCGGGGCCAATTCGCGGATAAAGTCGTCGAAGCTGCTGTTATTGAGCTCAATGGCGCATTCGCTGATGCCCAGCTCGCGCAGGTCGGCCTTGTGTTCGCCGAGGGCGGCGGGGCTGCTGAAGGTAATGTCCCAGCCTTGTGCAAGAAAGGTCTCGAGGATCTGCATCATATGCCCGCCCGCAGCTGAGGAGCGGGGTTCCGGCCAGACATAACCGATGACCAGGACTTTGGTGGCGGGCGGTTTCATCAGAAACGACTTCCTTTAAGGTAGGCAAAAAGCGCGCAATTAAACCACAACCGGCTGACATGACAATTTATGTATGGCGGTAGGTAGCCAGGTTACTTTGTGGTTAACTTCCGCCTCTCGAATTCGTTTAACCAAAACCAGCATAAGGATTCTGTTCATGGCTCAAGTCACCCTTAAAGGCAACCCCGTCCAGGTTGAAGGCGAATTGCCGAAAGTCGGCTCTGAAGCAGCGGACTTCACCCTGACCGCCGGCGATCTGTCAGATGCAACCCTGGCGACCTTTGCCGGTAAGCGCAAAGTGCTGAATATCTTCCCAAGCGTCGATACCCCGACCTGCGCGACTTCGGTACGCAAGTTCAATGCCCAGGCCAACGACGTGAGTAACACGGTCGTACTGTGCATCTCCTCTGACCTGCCGTTTGCCCAGAAGCGTTTCTGCGGCACTGAAGGCCTGGACAATGTGCTGAGCCTGTCGGACTTCCGCAACGCCGACTTCGCTGTTGACTACGGCGTGTCTATCGCCGACGGCCCACTGCAGGGTCTGACCGCCCGTGCCGTTGTGGTGCTGGATGAAAACAACATCGTGTTGCATAGCGAACTGGTCCCTGAAATCGGCCAAGAGCCAAACTACGAAGCGGCCCTGGCTGTTTTGAAGTAACTGTTTCGGCGCATTACTGTCGTTTTGCAGTAACACGCGTGGTACATGATTGCGGCCTGGCCTAGACCAGGCCGTTTTCATTTGCAGCTCAGGGGTTTAGCGAAACAGCCCATGGCTTAAGCTGCGGAAGTTAAAAGTTGTAAGCCCAAGGTAAATAGCCGGTAAAGGCGCTTTTCTTAACGCGCCCCAGTGCTTATCTTTCAGCCTCCCAAAGAAGAAGCGCTCGCGCCCAATGGTTGATCACTCCATGCAATCCTCCCCCCGTACCTCCCGTCGCTGGCTGTTCGGCCTGCTTGTGCTGCTGGTCATCGCCGGCCTGTGCTGGAAATTCTGGCCAAGCGGTGCAGCCCATAAAGACGCACCGGCCGGGCATACCGGTAAAACCGGCATGGCGCGCCCAGGGTTCGGCGGGTCCACCGGCCCGGTGCCGGTGCGTGTGGCGCCGGCGGTGTTGGGGGAGTTCCCGGTGTACTACAAGGCGTTGGGCACGGTCACCGCGCTCAACACCATCAATGTGCGCAGCCGGGTGGGCGGTGAGCTGGTGAAGATTGCCTTTGAAGAGGGGCAGATGGTCAAGGCCGGTGACCTGCTGGCCGAAATCGACCCGCGCAGCTACCAGAATGCCTTGCTCCAGGCCCAAGGCACGCTGATGCAGAACCAGGCTCAATTGAAGAATGCCCAGGTCGATGTGGAGCGGTATCGCGGCCTTTACGCCCAGGACAGTATCGCCAAGCAAACCCTGGACACCGCCGAAGCGCTGGTTCTGCAATACCAGGGCACGGTCAAGACCAACCAGGGCGCGGTGGACGACGCCAAGCTCAACCTCGAGTTCACCAAGATCCGCGCCCCGATTGCCGGTCGTGTCGGCTTGCGCCAACTCGACGTCGGCAACCTGGTGGCTGCCAACGACACCACGGCCCTGGCGGTGATCACCCAGACCCAGCCGATCAGCGTGGCCTTCACCCTGCCGGAAAACACCCTGGACACCGTGCTGGCCCGTTACCACGCCGGCAACAAGCTGCCGGTGGAGGCCTGGGACCGTGGCGACGTGAAAAAACAGGCGGTTGGCGTGCTGCAGAGTCTGGACAACCAGATCGACGTCACCACCGGTACCCTGAAATTCAAGGCGCGTTTCGATAACAAGGACCAGGCGCTGTTCCCCAACCAGTTCGTCAACGTGCACCTGCTCGCCGATACCCTGCACAACGTGGTACTGGCGCCGTCCGCCGCCATCCAGTTCGGCAACGCCGGCACCTTTGTCTACAAGCTCGACGGCGACAAGAAGGTCAAGGTCCAGCCTCTGGTAGTGGGTGACACCGATGGCGATAACACCGTGATCAAGGAGGGCCTGGTCGCGGGTGATCGGGTGGTGCTGGAAGGGACCGACCGCCTCAAGGACGGCAGCGAAATCGAAGTGGTCAACGACAGCAGCGAAGTACCGACCACCCCGACCGAACACCTGCAAGGCAAACCTGCGGCGAAAGGGGAGACCGGCACCACCGCCGGCAAGGCGCAAAAGGTCGGTTCATGAACCTGTCGCGGCTGTTTATCCTTCGCCCGGTCGCCACCACCCTGAGCATGCTGGCCATTGTATTGGCCGGCATCATCGCTTACCGCTTGCTGCCGGTGTCGGCCTTGCCCCAGGTGGACTACCCGACCATCCGGGTGATGACCCTGTACCCCGGCGCCAGCCCCGATGTGATGACCAGCGCGGTCACTGCGCCCCTGGAGCGCCAGTTCGGACAGATGCCCGGCCTGACCCAGATGGCGTCCACCAGTTCCGGCGGCGCCTCGGTGCTGACTCTGCGTTTCAACCTCGACATCAATATGGACGTGGCCGAGCAGCAGGTGCAGGCCGCGATCAACGCCGCCACCAACCTGCTGCCCAAGGATTTGCCGGCACCGCCGGTGTACAACAAGGTCAACCCGGCGGATACCCCGGTGCTGACCCTGGCCATCACCTCCAAGACCATGCTGTTGCCCAAGCTCAATGACCTGGTCGACACGCGCATGGCGCAGAAAATCGCGCAGATCAGCGGTGTCGGCATGGTCAGCATCGCCGGTGGCCAGCGCCAGGCCGTGCGCATCAAGGTCAACCCCGAGGCCCTGGCGGCCAACGGCTTGAACCTGTCGGACGTGCGCACCTTGATCGCCGCGTCGAACGTCAACCAGCCCAAGGGCAACTTCGACGGCCCCACGCGGGTGTCGATGCTCGACGCCAACGACCAGTTGGTGTCGCCCCAGCAATACGCCGAGCTGATCCTGGCCTACAACAACGGCGCGCCTCTGCGCCTTAAGGATGTGGCGCAGATCGTCGACGGTGCTGAAAACGAACGCCTTGCCGCCTGGGCCAACCAAAACCAGGCGGTGCTGCTGAATATCCAGCGCCAGCCAGGGGCCAACGTGATCGAGGTAGTGGACCGCATCAAGGCGCTGCTGCCGAGCATCACCGACAACCTGCCGGCGGGCCTCGACGTCACCGTGCTCACCGACCGCACCCAGACCATTCGCGCCTCGGTAAAGGATGTGCAACACGAATTGCTGATCGCCATTGCCCTGGTGGTGATGGTGACCTTCCTGTTCCTGCGCCGGGTCAGCGCCACGATCATTCCGTCGATTGCCGTGCCGCTGTCGCTGGTGGGCACCTTTGGCGTGATGTACCTGGCCGGGTTCTCCATCAACAACCTGACGCTGATGGCCCTGACCATCGCCACCGGGTTCGTGGTGGACGATGCCATCGTGATGCTGGAGAACATCTCCCGTTATATCGAAGAGGGCGAAACCCCGCTGGCCGCCGCGCTCAAGGGCGCCAAGCAGATCGGCTTCACCCTGATTTCCCTGACCCTGTCGCTGATTGCCGTACTGATTCCGCTGCTGTTCATGGCCGATGTGGTCGGGCGTTTGTTCCGCGAATTCGCCATCACCCTGGCGGTGGCGATCCTGATTTCCCTGGTGGTGTCCCTGACCCTGACGCCGATGATGTGCGCGCGGCTGCTCAAGCGCGAACCCAAGGAAGAAGAACAAAGCCGCTTCTACAAGGCCAGCGGCGCCTGGATCGACTGGCTGATCGCAGCCTACGGGCGCAAGTTGCAGTGGGTGCTCAAGCACCAGCCGCTGACCCTGCTGGTGGCGATTGCCACCCTGGGCCTTACCGTGGTGCTGTACCTGGTGGTGCCCAAGGGGTTTTTCCCGGTGCAGGACACCGGCGTGATCCAGGGCATTTCCGAGGCACCGCAGTCGATTTCGTTTGCCGCCATGAGCCAGCGCCAGCAGGCACTGGCGAAGATCATCCTCGCCGACCCGGCGGTGGAAAGCCTGTCCTCCTATATCGGCGTGGATGGTGACAACGCCACCCTCAACAGCGGCCGCCTGTTGATCAACCTCAAGGCTCACGGCCAGCGCGATTTGAGCGCGGCCGAGGTGATCACCCGCCTGCAGCCGCAGATCGACAAGCTGGTGGGCATCCGCCTGTTCATGCAGCCGGTGCAGGACCTCACCATTGAGGATCGTGTAAGCCGCACCCAATACCAGTTCAGCATGTCTTCGCCGGACGCCGAGCTGCTGGCGCTGTGGAGCGACAAGCTGGTCCACGCCCTCAGCCAGTCGCCGGAACTCACCGACGTCGCCAGCGACCTGCAGGACAAGGGCCTGCAGGTGTACCTGGTGATCGACCGCGATGCGGCTTCGCGCCTGGGCGTCAGCGTGTCGACCATCACCGACGCGCTGTACGATGCCTTCGGCCAGCGGCAGATCTCGACGATCTACACCCAGGCCAGCCAGTACCGTGTGGTATTGCAGGCCCAGTCCGGCGAAACCCTGGGCCCGGAGGCGCTGAACCAGATTTATGTGAAAACCACCGACGGCGGCCAGGTGCGTTTGTCCAGCCTGGCCCATGTGGAGCAGCGTCAGGCGCAGTTGGCCATCGCCCATATCGGCCAGTTCCCGGCAGTGATGATGTCGTTCAACCTGGCCCCAGGCGTCGCGCTGGGCAAGGGCGTAGAACTGATCAACCAGACCCAGAAAGCCATCGGCATGCCGATTGGCGTGCAGACCCAGTTCCAGGGCGCGGCGCAGGCGTTCGAAGCGTCGCTGTCGAGTACCTTGCTGCTGATCCTGGCGGCGGTGGTCACCATGTACATCGTGCTGGGCGTGCTGTACGAGAGTTATATCCACCCGATCACCATCCTCTCGACCTTGCCGTCGGCGGCGGTGGGCGCGTTGCTGGCGCTGCTGCTCAGCGGCAATGACCTGGGCATGATCGCGATCATCGGCATCATCCTGCTGATCGGTATCGTCAAAAAGAACGCGATCATGATGATCGACTTCGCCCTCGACGCTGAACGCAACCAGGGCCTCGACCCGCAGACCGCGATCTACCAGGCCGCGCTGCTGCGCTTCCGGCCGATCCTGATGACTACCCTGGCGGCCTTGTTCGGCGCGGTGCCGTTGATGCTGGCCAGCGGCTCCGGCGCGGAATTGCGCCAGCCCCTGGGCCTGGTGATGGTCGGCGGCTTGCTGGTCAGCCAGGTGTTGACGCTGTTCACCACGCCCGTTATTTACCTGGCTTTCGATAGGTTGGGACGCCGCTTGCGCAAGTCTGACGTCAAGGAAGTGGTGTAATGGGCGCGGTGAACGCAGTTGCAAGCGGCAAGTTTCAAGCGGCAAGAGAAAAGCGGGTGCGACGCATGGCTTTAGCTTGTCGCTTGAAGCTTGCCGCTTGGAGCTCTCCCCCATGAATCTGTCTGGACCGTTTATCCGTCGACCCGTAGCAACCATGCTCTTGAGCCTGGCAATAATGTTGCTCGGTGGTGTGAGCTTCAACCTGCTGCCGGTGTCGCCGCTGCCGCAGATCGACTTCCCGGTGATCGTGGTCTCGGCCAGCCTGCCTGGTGCGAGCCCCGAGGTGATGGCATCGACGGTGGCCACGCCGCTGGAACGCTCCTTCGGTTCGATTGCCGGCATCACCACCATGAGCAGTTCGTCGAGCCAGGGCTCCACCCGGGTGATCCTGGCTTTCGATTCCGACCGCGATATCAACGGCGCGGCGCGGGAGGTGCAAGCGGCGATCAACGCCTCGCGCAACCTGCTGCCCAGCGGCATGCGCAGCATGCCCACCTATAAGAAGATCAACCCGTCCCAGGCGCCGGTCATGGTGCTGTCGCTGACCTCGGACGTGTTGCAGAAGGGCCAGCTCTACGACCTGGCCTCGACCATTCTCTCGCAAAGCCTGTCCCAGGTGCCGGGCGTGGGGGAAGTGCAGATCGGTGGCAGCTCCCTGCCGGCGGTGCGCATCGAACTGGAACCCAAGGCGCTCGACCAGTACGGCGTGGCCCTCGACGATGTGCGCAACACCATCGCCAATGCCAACCAGCGCCGGCCCAAAGGGTCACTGGAAGACAGCGAGCGCAACTGGCAGATCCAGGCCAACGACCAACTGGAAAAAGCCAAGGACTACGAGCCACTGCTGATTCGCTACCAGAACGGTGCCGCGCTGCGCCTGTCGGATGTGGCGAAGATCAGCGATGGCGTCGAAGACCGCTACAACAGTGGCTTTTTCAACAATGATTCGGCGGTGCTGCTGGTGATCAACCGCCAATCCGGCGCCAACATCATCGAGACCGTCCGCCAGATCAAGGCGCAATTGCCGGCGTTGCAGGCGGTGCTGCCGTCCAGCGTCAAGCTGAGCCTGGCCATGGACCGCTCGCCGGTGATTACCGCGACCCTGCACGAAGCCGAGATGACCTTGCTGATCGCCGTGGGCCTGGTGATTCTGGTGGTCTACCTGTTCCTCGGTAACTTCCGTGCCTCGCTGATTCCCACCCTGGCGGTGCCGGTGTCGCTGGTGGGCACTTTCGCGGTGATGTACCTGTACGGCTTTTCGTTGAACAACTTTTCGCTGATGGCGTTGATCCTGGCCACCGGCCTGGTGGTGGACGACGCCATCGTGGTGCTGGAGAACATTTCCCGGCATATCGACGAGGGCGTGCCGCCGATGAAGGCGGCGTACCTGGGCGCCGAGGAAGTCGGCTTTACCTTGCTGTCGATGAACGTGTCGCTGGTGGCGGTGTTCCTGTCCATCCTGTTTATGGGCGGCATCGTCACCAGCCTGTTCCGCGAGTTTTCCATCACCTTGTCGGTGGCGATCATCGTGTCGCTGATCGTTTCGCTGACCTTGACCCCGATGCTCTGTGCCCGTTGGCTCAAGCCCCATGTCAAAGGCCAACTGACCGGCCTGCAACGCTGGAGCCAGAAGATCAACGACCGAATGGTCGCCGGCTACGCCACCAGCCTGGACTGGGTGCTGCGTCATAAGCGCCTGACCTTGCTCAGCCTGTTGCTGACCATCGGCATGAACGTAGCGTTATACGTGGTGGTGCCCAAGACCTTCATGCCCCAGCAGGACACCGGCCAATTGATCGGTTTCGTGCGCGGTGACGACGGCCTGTCGTTCAGCGTGATGCAGCCGAAGATGGAGACCTTCCGCAAGGCCGTGCTCAACGACCCGGCGGTGCTCAGCGTGGCCGGCTTTATCGGCGGCAACAACGGCACCAACAATGCGGTGATGCTGGTACGCCTCAAACCGATCAGCGAACGCAAGATTTCGGCGCAAGCGGTGATCGAGCGCCTGCGCAAGGACGTGCCGCTGGTGCCGGGCGGGCGCCTGTTCCTGATGGCCGACCAGGACCTGCAGTTTGGCGGCAGCCGCGACCAGACCAGCGCGCAATATTCCTACATCCTGCAAAGCGGCGATCTGGCCGCGCTGCGCCTGTGGTACCCGAAAGTGGTGGCCGCCTTGCGCGAGCTGCCGGAGCTGACCGCCATCGATGCCCGCGAGGGGCGTGGGGCGGCGCAGGTCACGCTGATTGTCGACCGCGACCAGGCCAAGCGCCTGGGCATCGACATGAACATGGTCACGGCGGTGCTGAACAACGCCTACAGCCAGCGGCAGATCTCCACCATCTACGACAGCCTCAACCAGTACCAGGTGGTGATGGAGGTCAACCCCAAATACGCCCAGGACCCGATCACCCTCAACCAGATGCAGGTCATCACCTCCACCGGTGCGCGAGTGCCGTTGTCGACCATCGCCCACTATGAGAACAGCCTGGCGGATGACCGCGTCAGCCATGAGGGCCAGTTCGCCTCGGAAAACATTGCCTTCGACATGGCGCCTGGGGTGACGGTGGAGCAGGGCACTGCCGCGATCGAGCGGGCGATTGCCAAGGTGGGGCTGCCGGAAGACGTGATCGCCAAGATGGCCGGTACCGCCGATGCCTTTGCCGCCACACAGAAAGGCCAGCCGTTCATGATCCTCGGTGCACTGGTGGCGGTGTACCTGGTGCTGGGTATTTTGTATGAGAGCTATATCCACCCGCTGACCATCCTCTCGACCCTGCCGTCGGCCGGTGTCGGCGCGATGCTTGCCATCTACCTGACGGGCGGCGAATTCAGCCTGATCTCCTTGCTGGGCCTGTTCCTGCTGATCGGCGTGGTGAAAAAGAACGCGATCCTGATGATCGACCTGGCGCTGCAACTGGAGCGCAACGACGGCATGGGGCCCTTGGAGTCGATTCGCAGCGCCTGCCTGCTGCGGTTGCGGCCGATCCTGATGACCACGCTGGCGGCCATCCTCGGCGCCTTGCCCTTGCTGCTCGGCTCCGGCGATGGCGCGGAAATGCGTCGCCCGCTGGGCCTGACCATCATTGGCGGCCTGGCGTTCAGCCAGGTCCTGACCCTTTACACCACTCCGGTGGTTTACCTTTATCTCGACCGCGCGCGCCATCGCTTCAATGCCTGGCGCGGTGTGCGTACCGACGCTGCCCTGGACACTGCGCTATGACCGATTCACTGAACGCCGACGCACACCGGTTCCCTGTAGGCGCCGGCTTGCCGGCGAAAAACGCACAGGCCCCGCGTATCGCCTGGTTCGGCGCGTTATCGTGGACGACGTTCGCGAGCAAGCTCGCTCCTACAGTGGGCTTGGCAGTGCTGCTCAGCGCCTGTGCCGTGGGCCCGGATTACAAACGCCCCGAGGTCGTCGAACCTGCGCAATTCAAGGAAGCCCAGGGTTGGCGCCAGGCTGCACCCAGTGATTCGCTGGCCCGTGGTGCCTGGTGGGAACTGTATGGCGACCGCCAGCTCAACGACCTGGTACTGCGCCTGAATAACGCCAACCAGACCGTGGCGCAGGCCGAGGCGCGTTTTCGCCAGGCCCAGGCCCTGGTGCGCAGCTCGCGCGGTGCGTTTTACCCCACTGTCGACCTGAGCGCCGGTAAAACCCGCGCCAGCCAGGGCACCGGCAGCAGCAACGCGAGCCTCAGCAGTACCAGCAGCGGTATCCGCAACACCCTCAACGCGCAATTGGGCGTGAGCTGGGAAGCCGACATCTGGGGCAAATTGCGCCGGGGGCTGGAAGCCAATGAAGCCAGCGCCGAAGCCAGCTCGGCGGACTTGGCGGCGATGCGCCTGAGCCAGCAGTCGGAACTGGTGCAGAGCTACCTGCAACTGCGCGTCATGGACGAGCAGACCCGCCTGCTGCAAGCCACGCTGGACACCTACCAGCGCTCCCTGCAAATGACCGAAAACCAGTACCGTGCCGGCGTTTCCGGCAAGGATGCGGTGGCCCAGGCGCAAACCCAGCTCAAGACCACCCAGGCCAGCCTGATCGACCTGATCTGGCAGCGCGCCCAACTGGAAAACGCCATCGCCGTGTTGATCGGCGAGGCCCCGGCCAACTTCAACCTGGCCGTGAGCGACAGCATCCCGACCTTGCCGCAGATTCCCGTGAGCCTGCCGTCGCAACTGCTGGAGCGTCGCCCGGACATCGCCTCGGCCGAACGCTCGGTGATCGCCGCCAACGCCAATATCGGCGTGGCCAAGGCCGCCTACTATCCGGACCTGAGCCTGAGCCTGGCCGGTGGCTATTCCAGCAGCACCTATGCCGACTGGATCAGTCTGCCGAACCGCTTCTGGTCGGTGGGGCCGAAACTGGCCATGACCCTGTTCGACGGTGGTCAGCGTTCGGCGGAAGTCGACCGCACCGTGGCCAGTTATGACGAAACCGTGGCCAAGTACCGCCAGACCGTGCTGGACGGTTTCCGTGAAGTGGAAAACTACATGGTCCAGCTCAAAGTGCTGGAAGACGAGGCGGCGGTCAGCAATGAAGCGCTGGAGGCGGCGCGTGAGTCGCTGCGCTTGACCCAGAACCAATACAAGGCCGGGTTGATTGCCTACCTGGACGTGGTGACGGTACAGGCGACGGCCTTGAGCAATGAGCGCAGCGTACTGACCCTGCTGCAGACGCGCCTGGTGGCCAGTGTGCAACTGATCGCAGCATTAGGCGGCGGCTGGGATGGGCAAACCCGAATCAGCGCCAAGGACTAGGCGTACGCGCACCCAGTGCGCCAAAGAGGCGCAGGCGCCTGACAAAAACCGCAGGTGACGAGTATTCTTGGACCCAACGCTGAACATCAGGTTGGAGCAGGAGACCGCACACATGGACAAAGTCGTCATCATCACCGGGGGCAGCCGGGGGGATTGGCGCCGAGACGGCATTGCTGGCCGCTCGGCAGGGCTATCGCATCTGCATCAACTACCAGTCCGACGAGGAGTCGGCCCACCGCGTACTCGCACAGGTACAAGCCCTGGGGGCCCAGGCGATTACCGTACGCGCGGACGTGAGTATCGAAGATGAAGTGGTTGCCTTGTTCCGTCGCGTCGATAGCGAGTTGGGGCGCGTCACTGCGCTGGTCAATAATGCTGGCACCGTGGCGCACAAGTCGCGGGTCGATGAGATGTCCGAATTTCGCATCCTGAAAATCCTCAGGACCAATGTGCTGGGGCCGATGCTGTGCGCCAAGCACGCGGTGTTGCGCATGTCGCCCAAACATGGCGGGCAGGGCGGCAGCATCGTCAACGTGTCGTCGGTGGCGGCGCGGCTCGGTTCGCCGGGCGAATACGTCGACTACGCCGCGTCCAAGGGCGCGCTCGACACCTTCACCATCGGCCTCTCGAAAGAAGTGGCGGGCGAGGGCATTCGCGTCAACGCGGTACGCCCCGGCTATATCTTTACCGACTTCCATGCCCTGAGCGGCGACCCGGACCGGGTCAGCAAGCTGGAGTCCGGCATCCCCATGGCCCGTGGCGGCCGGCCGGATGAAGTGGCTGAAGCGATTATCTGGTTGTTATCGGATAAGGCGTCGTATGCCACTGGCACTTTTCTCGATCTGGGGGGCGGCCGATGAATGACTGGCGCCAGGCCTGGCGGTGCATGCTTTAAAACGAGCGCACGATCCGCCCCAACGTTTCCATCGCCTTCTCCGACGCTTCGGTCCACGGGCTGCCGTAGTTCAGGCGAATGCAGTTGCGAAAGCGCTGGGTCGCCGAGAAGATCGGGCCGGGCGCGATGCTGATGCCTTGGGCCAAGGCCATCTGGAACAACTTCAAGGAGTCGGTCTGTTCGGGTAATTCCAACCACAGGAAATAGCCCCCGGCCGGCTGGCTGACGCGGGTCTGCGCCGGGAAGTAGCGACCAATGGCGGCGAGCATGGCGCTTTGTTGTTCTTCCAAGGCATAGCGCAATTTGCGCAGGTGTCGATCATAGCCGCCATGTTGCAGGTAGTCGGCAATCGCGGCCTGGGCCGGCATCGAGGGGCAGAGCGACGTCATCAGCTTCAAACGTTCGACTTTTTGCGCATAGCGCCCGGCGGCCACCCAACCGACGCGATAGCCGGGCGCCAGGCTCTTGGCAAACGAGCCGCAGTGCATCACCAGGCCTTCGGTGTCGAAGGCCTTGGCCGGTTTGGGCGCGTGTTGCCCGTAATACAACTCGGCGTACACATCGTCCTCGATCAGCGGCACCTGATGGCTGCGCAGCAGTTCCACCAGCGCCTGTTTCTTCGCTTCCGGCAAAGTGGCGCCCATCGGGTTCTGGAAGCTGGTCATGGTCCAGCAGGCTTTGATCGGGTAGCGCTCCAGGCTTTGCGCGAGCGCGCCGAGGTCGATGCCGTCACGCGGGTGCACGGGGATCTCCACCGCCTTGAGCTTCAAGCGTTCCAGCACTTGCAGGCAGGCATAGAATGCCGGGGCCTCGATGGCCACCAGGTCGCCCGGTTCGGTGACGGCTTGCAGGCACAGGTTCAACGCTTCCAGGGCGCCATTGGTGATCAGCAGTTCTTCCATGGGCAGCATCAGGCCGCCAACCATATACCGCAGGGCGATTTGCCGGCGCAGTTGCGGGTTGCCCGGCGACATGTCGGTGACCACCAGGCGCGGGTCCATCTCACGGCTGGCGCTGGCCAGGGAGCGGGCCAGGCGTGGCAGCGGGAACAACATGGGGCTGGGGAACGCCGAGCCGAAGGGCACGGTGTTGGGGTCCTTGATCGAGTCGAGCACCGAGAACACCAACTCGCTCACGTCCACTTCGGTGGACTCATGCACTTGTTCGCTCGCCACCGGCTCGGAAAACGGGCTCGGCGCATGGGCGTTGACAAAGTAGCCGGAACGCGGCCGCGCGCGGATCAGGCCACGGCGCTCCAGCAGGTAATAAGCCTGGAACACCGTGGACGGGCTGACGCCATAGGTCTGGCTGGCGTAGCGCACCGATGGCACGCGCTGGCCGGGCCCCAGGACGCCGGAGCGGATCAGTTCGGCAATGTCGTCGGCGAATTTTTCGTAGCGTTTCATGGGGGCCTTAAACAGTTTTTCAGTATGCACACAGCGCAAACTGTGCGGGCTCTATCCAGGTAGACCTCAACGGTTCAACGGCGCCACAAAGCGGCTATCGGCGGCCATGTAGACCCACGGTTCGTCAACATCCGTCACCTTGAACCGCAGGGGCTGGGAACTGCTTGCCGGGGTGTCGGCCAATAACGCTACCGACACTGGCAGATCAACGATTTCGCCCGGCGCCAGGCTGATCTCGGTCTTGCCATGCAGCTGGAAGCCATCAGCATCCACCAGTGCCACCCGGTAGTCCTGGCGTTGCTGGGTCTTGTTGATGACCTTGAGGCTGTAGATGTTTTCGATCTGGCCCCGGGCGTTTTCGCGGAACATGCCACGGTCCTTGGTCACGTCCAGCGACACCATCGGCCGCTCCACCAGGGCCACCACCAGCGCGGCAATCATCACCAGCAGCACCGCACTGTAGCCGATCAGGCGCGGCCGTAGCAGATGGGGCTTGCCACCTTGCAGTTGATGTTCGCTGGTATAGCTCACCAGGCCACGGGCGTAGCCCATTTTGTCCATGATCGAATCGCAGGCGTCGATACAGGCCGCGCAGCCGATGCATTCCATTTGCAGGCCGTCGCGGATGTCGATCCCGGTGGGGCACACCTGTACGCACAGTTGGCAGTCAATGCAATCACCCAGGCCGACGTCGGCCGGCGCGACTTCGCGTTTGCGCGGGCCACGGCGCTCGCCACGGGCGCTGTCGTAGGAGACGGTCAGGGTGTCTTTATCGAACATCACGCTCTGGAAGCGTGCATAAGGGCACATGTGCATGCACACCGCTTCGCGCAACCAGCCGGCGTTGATATAGGTGGCCGCTGTGAAGAACAGCACCCAGAACAGACTGACGCCGCCCATCTGCCAGGTCAGCAGTTCCGTGGCCAGTGGGCGGATGGGGGTGAAGTAGCCGACAAAGGTCAGGCCCGTGAGCACACTGATGCCCAGCCACAACGTGTGTTTGGCCGAGCGCCGGGCCAGCTTGTTCAGGCTCCAGGGCGCGGCTTGCAGTTTGATGCGTTGGTTGCGCTCGCCTTCGGTGACTTTTTCGCACCACATGAACAGCCAGGTGAACGAGCTTTGGGGGCAGGTGTAGCCGCACCACACGCGGCCGGCAAACACGGTGATTGCAAACAGGCCGAAGGCGCAGATGATCAGCAGCGCCGAGAGCAGGATGAAGTCCTGGGGCCAGAAGGTGGCGCCAAAAATGTGGAACTTGCTGTCGGCCAAGTCCCATAGCACTGCCTGGCGGCCGCCCCAGTTCAGCCACACGGTGCCGAAAAACGCCAGGAACAGAAAGCCTGCACCGGCCACGCGCAAGGTGCGAAACAGTCCAGTGAAACTGCGGGTATGGATCAGAGTGTCGCTGGATTTGGCCTTCACCTTCTGTGGGTGCAGTGGCTCAAAGGTTTCCACGGTAGGGATTCGTTCGCTCATGGTCGTTCGCTCATCAGCCTCCATCAGGCCGATGAACTATGAGCGCCGAGCTGTTTGCATAACAGACTCAGCTATTGCGATAAAAGGCAGATCAGATGCAGTGGCGGACGGCGCCTGCGACATTGTGCTGCACCCCGTACCGCCTGAGGTGCAGCGGATTCCATCGCCTGCTGATACAGATCAATTAAATCGCCGAACCAGGTTCGGTGGCCTTCTTGTGCCGGCGCCCATCGGTAGCGCCGGCCACGGTGAGTGCATCGGCTTCCTGTTCAGTGATGTAGACGCGATTGCCGTCCAGATCGACGTAGGACATGGCTTTTGGGATATCTGTACTGACGGTTACCGCGCTTGCCGGCAGGCTCTGTTCCTGGCCCTCGTCGTTGATCTTGAAGTAACAGGTCTGGTTTTCGATACGTACGGGCATGGTGATCTCCTTTTCATAAGCTGGTGAACGTTAGGTTGCCAGCCAGGGCGAAGTGTTCCAGGCAACTGACTGGCGGTCGCCGCTGTCCATGCTTTACCCACACTGAAAAAGGACCGTTCCGATGGACGCTTGGTGGCATGAAGCGCTGCAAGCCCTGCAAGCCGAGTTCGCGGATATTACCGATGCACGGCAACTCACCCAGATTACCGTGCGCCTGCTGATTGCCGCGATCCTGGGTGGCATCCTGGGCTTTGAGCGTGAGCACAAGGGCAAGGCAGCCGGCGTGCGCACGCACATGCTGGTGGCGTTGGGTGCCGCGCTGTTCGTGCTGGTGCCGCAGATGTCCGGCAACCAGGCAGATGCCATGAGCCGGGTGGTTCAGGGGGTTATCGCCGGGATCGGCTTTCTTGGCGCCGGTACCATCCTCAAGGGCAAGGAAGACGAGGAGGGCCAGCACGTCAAAGGGCTGACCACCGCCGCCGGTTTGTGGATGACCGCGGCGATCGGTGTGGCGGCCGGGCTGGGCCGGGAATCGACAGCGGTGTTGAGTACGCTGCTGGCGCTGGCGGTGTTCAGTGTGATGCCGAGAATCGTCAAATGGGTGGACAGGAATCCGTGACCACCCGCGCAGTATCAAGTGAGGAGGTTGTTGCGTCGTACCTCGCCAAACACTTTGATCACATAGGGTGATTGCCCCTCGCCTCGGCCAATGGCGATCACGCTGGTGTTGGTACTGGCTTGATAATGGAGCTGCATTTGCGCGCTGGCGCCAGAGAACGATTCAACGAAATGCAATGGCTTGTTCAGGTGGCTGCGGATACCGGACAGGTCCAGCTTGTCTCCTGCGCCGAATTGTCTGATTTCGCTGGGTGCGTCGGCAGTGGACGGGTCAGAACCGCTGAAGCTGTAGGTTCTGCCATGTACGGGGGGATTGCCGGCATTTGCCGGGCTGTCGGTACCGGCGCCGCGGCGCAGCGTATCGAGTTTTTCTTTCTTCAATAAGGCACTGATATTGCTCAGGGGTTGTTCGGCCTTGTTCATATCGGAAAAATTACGCTTGAGTTTGGAAATATTCTCTTGAGCCTGATTGATATGGCCGATGATGTCGTCGTAGCCGCCCCCATCAAACGCTTTGAAGAGCATGTCGAGATTTTTGGCCTGAAGTTGCTCTATGAATTTTTTCCCGACTTTCCCCCTGGCTGAACCGTAGCTGGAGGCGAGTTTCTCCTGGCTAAGTTGTTCGCCGAACGCCTGGAGGGCCTTGGCGTTGTCATCCGCATTCGGGCCGCGCAGCATTGAGGTGATCGTATCTTCGGTCAAGAGCGGGCGCAGTTCGTCCACGAGTGCGCCAGACTCTTTGGAGTGGGGATCGCTCAACAACTGCTCGACAGCGTCTTTGGTCAGTCGTGCACGCAGGTGGTCAAGGTTTTTCTTCGCCATTGCCTGTTCTGCAAAGGCGTCATTGGCAGCGGGGGTGCCTGTCGTGGAAGGCTGGGATGAAGGATTTGCGGTCTTGGGTTGCCTGGACCAGTCCGGGCCTGATGTGAGTAGTGCATTCAGACGCTCGGGGGTGAGTGTCGATTGGGAGGGCGAGGGGGTGGAGGGCGCTGTGTGATTTTTCGAGGCGCTGGGAGCTCGTTGAGCGTGAACGGTAGACATTGGTATTTTCTCCTGATGGGGTTGGGCAAAACGCCACGTTCCAGGTTCTCGACTAAGCGCTTGCGCGAGGAGAGTATAAAAAACCAATGTAAGGGCGGATTTAGCACTCTTTCCTTAGGGCTGTAGGAAATCACACTTTATTTAGTAGGTCGCTCGAGGGCTGATGATACGAACCAGCCCCGAGCGCACCGTCCACGCCCACCCTGGCTTTCAGACGATCACGGGTGGCATGGTCGTCGGCGGTTCTTCCACCGGCGGCGGCTCGTTTTCCGGCGGCTCCTTCTCCGGAATCGGTTCCGGTTCGGTGGGCGGCAGGGTCGGGTTGTCGATGTTGGGATCTGGGGTTTCAGCCGGGATTGGAATATTCATCGGTGTGGCCTCCTTTGTGCTTTGCTCCAGCGGTGGACAATCGCCGGGGGGATTTGATTCCCCGTCCGATGGCGGCACATCCACCTGAACTTTTAGCCCCGGCGCAGGCTCGGACCTATGACGGCCCTGCTCAGGGAGAGCGTCGCCGTATCAGAATTCGGATCAAGCAAAGAGCGTCCACAGGGCGTAAGGGGAAGATGCTCGATGACTGCTGAAACACTGGCTCCAGGAAATGCCTTATTGCCGCTGTCCCAGGCGCTGTTGCTGCCCAGGATTGCCATCGAAAGCACCGCGCCCGTGATCGACGGCGGCGAATTCGCCGTCAAGGCCGTGGTCGGCCAGCGGGTCAATGTCACCAGCAAGGTATTCGCCGACGGCCATGACAAGCTGGCCGTGTTGGTTCGCTGGCGCGCGCTGCAGGAAGAAAGCTGGCACAGCGTGGTGATGACCGATGTGGGCAACAACGGCTGGGAGGGGGCTTTTACCGTCACGTCCCAAGGCCCCCACGAATACTGCATCGAAGCCTGGATCGACACGTTCGCCAGCTTTTGCTACGAACTGCGCAAGAAGCACGAGGCCGGGGTGCCGGTGAGCCTGGAGTTGCAGGAAGGTCGCAGCCTGGTGCTGCAGGCCGCCGAGCGCAGCGACAATGAACTGCGCGATCGCTTGATGCTGTTGCACCATGAGCTTTCCGGCCTGTTGGAAACCGAACAGGTGGCGCTGTTCCTGCACGAAGACAGTGCACACCTGATGACCCAGGCCGATCATCGTGCCTATTTGAGCATCAGCGCGGTGTATCCGATTGATGTGGAGCGCCAGGCGGCGCAATTCGCCAGTTGGTACGAGCTGTTTCCCCGTTCGATTACCGACGATCCGGCCCGCCACGGTACGTTCAATGATGTACACGCTCGTCTGTCGATGATCCACGACATGGGCTTCGACGTGCTGTACTTCCCGCCGATCCACCCCATCGGCCGCAGCCACCGCAAGGGCAGGAACAATGCCCTGAACGCTGGCCCCGATGATCCCGGCAGCCCTTATGCCATCGGCAGCGAGGAGGGCGGTCATGAAGCGATCCACCCGCAACTGGGCAGCCGCGATGACTTCCGTCGACTGGTAAAAGCCGCCGCCGATCACGGCTTGGAAATCGCCCTGGACTTCGCTATCCAGTGCTCCCAGGACCACCCGTGGCTCAAGCAGCATCCGGGCTGGTTCAACTGGCGCCCGGACGGCACGATCAAGTACGCGGAAAACCCGCCGAAAAAGTACCAGGACATTGTCAACGTCGACTTCTATGCCGCCGATTCCGTCCCCAGTCTGTGGACCGAACTGCGTGACATCGTGGTGGGCTGGGTGCAAGAAGGGGTGAAGACCTTTCGCGTCGACAACCCCCACACCAAACCATTGCCTTTCTGGCAGTGGCTGATCGCCGATGTGCGCGCCAAGTACCCCGAGGTGATCTTCCTCGCCGAAGCCTTCACCACACCGGCGATGATGGCGCGCCTGGGCAAGGTCGGGTATTCCCAGAGCTATACCTATTTCACCTGGCGCAACACCAAGGCCGAGCTGAGCGAATACTTCGAGCAGTTGAACCAGTCACCCTGGCGCGAGTGCTACCGGCCTAACTTCTTCGTCAACACCCCGGACATCAATCCAGGCTTCCTGCACGAATCCGGCCGGCCCGGCTTTTTGATCCGCGCCGCGTTGGCCACCATGGGCTCGGGCCTGTGGGGCATGTATTCGGGGTTCGAACTGTGCGAAGCCGCACCGGTGCCGGGCAAAGAGGAATATCTGGACTCGGAGAAATACGAGATCCGCCCGCGGGATTTCACCGCGCCCGGCAACATCATTGCCGAGATCGCCCAGCTCAACCGCATCCGCCGACAGAACCCGGCCCTGCAGACGCACTTGGGGTTGAAGCTCTACAACGCCTGGAACGACAACATCCTGTACTTCGGCAAGCGCAGTGAGGACGGCAGTAATTTCATCCTGGTAGCGGTCAACCTCGACCCGTTCAACGCCCAGGAAGCGCATTTCGAACTGCCGCTGTGGGAACTGGGCCTGCCGGACGATGCCCAGACCCAGGGCGAAGACCTGATGAACGGCCATCGCTGGACCTGGTACGGCAAGACCCAGTGGACGCGGCTGGAGCCGCAGATGCCGTTCGGGATCTGGCGAATCACTCATTCTTGAGGTGAGCGCAGATCAACACCTGTGTTTTTCCAGGTGGTTTTTTCAGTATTTCAGGAGTTTCCAATGGCGAAGAAACCCAAGGCTGCCACCTTTATCAAGGACCCGCTCTGGTACAAGGACGCGGTGATCTATCAGGTTCACGTCAAATCCTATTTCGACTCCAACAACGACGGCATCGGTGACTTCCCCGGGCTGATCGCCAAGCTTGACTACATCGCCGACCTCGGCGTGAACACCATCTGGCTGTTGCCGTTCTACCCCTCGCCACGCCGCGATGACGGCTACGACATCGCCGAATACCGTGGCGTACACAGCGACTACGGCACCTTGGCTGACGCCAAGCGTTTTATCGCCGAGGCCCACAAGCGTGGGTTACGAGTGATCACCGAACTGGTCATCAACCATACTTCCGACCAACACCCCTGGTTCCAGCGTGCGCGCAAGGCCAAGCCCGGCTCGGCGGCGCGGGACTTCTATGTGTGGTCGGACAACGACCAGAAATACGACGGCACCCGCATCATTTTCCTCGACACCGAGAAGTCCAACTGGACCTGGGACCCGGTCGCCGGCCAGTATTTCTGGCACCGCTTCTATTCACACCAGCCCGACCTCAACTTCGACAACCCGCAAGTCATGAAGGCCGTGCTGTCGGTGATGCGCTACTGGCTGGACATGGGCATCGACGGCCTGCGCCTGGACGCCATCCCCTACCTGATCGAGCGTGACGGCACGAATAACGAAAACCTTGCCGAAACCCATGACGTTCTCAAGCAGATCCGCGCCGAGATCGATGCCAACTACCCGGACCGCATGCTGCTGGCCGAAGCCAACCAATGGCCGGAAGACACGCAGCTGTACTTCGGTGACCGCAAGGGTGACGACGGCGACGAATGCCACATGGCCTTCCACTTCCCGCTGATGCCACGCATGTACATGGCGCTGGCTCAGGAAGATCGCTTCCCGATTACCGACATCCTGCGCCAGACCCCGGAGATCCCCGCCAACTGCCAATGGGCGATTTTCCTGCGCAACCACGATGAGCTGACCCTGGAAATGGTCACCGACAAAGAGCGCGACTACCTGTGGAATTACTACGCAGCCGACCGCCGCGCGCGTATCAACCTGGGGATTCGCCGACGCCTGGCGCCGCTGATGGAGCGTGATCGCCGCCGCGTGGAATTGCTCAACAGTCTGCTGCTGTCGATGCCCGGCACGCCGACCCTGTATTACGGCGACGAAATCGGCATGGGCGACAATATCTACCTGGGTGACCGCGACGGTGTGCGCACACCGATGCAATGGTCCATCGACCGCAACGGCGGCTTCTCCCGCGCCGACCCGGCCAGCCTGGTACTGCCACCGATCATGGACCCGCTGTATGGCTACCAGTCGGTCAACGTCGAAACCCAGACCCAGGACCCACACTCCCTGCTGAACTGGAACCGGCGCATGCTTGCGGTGCGCAAGCAATCCAAGGCGTTTGGCCGCGGCAGTCTGAAAATGCTCTCACCGGCCAACCGCCGCATCCTTGCGTATACCCGCGAGTACACCGGCGACGATGGCCGCGCGGAAATTATCCTGTGCGTGGCCAACGTGTCGCGCAGTGCCCAGGCGGCCGAGCTGGACCTGTCGGCCTTTGCTGGCATGGTGCCGGTGGAAATGCTCGGCGGGAACGCCTTCCCGCCCATCGGCCAGTTGAACTTCCTGCTGACCCTGGCGCCGTACGGCTTCTATTGGTTCGTATTGGCCGCGGAGAACCAGATGCCCAGCTGGCACGTGGAACCGGCACAGAGCATCCCGGACTTCACCACCCTGGTGCTGAAAAAACGCATGGAAGAGCTGCTCGAAGAGCCCTGTCGCAGCACCCTGGAGCAGACCTCGTTGCCAGCCTGGCTGCCCAAGCGGCGTTGGTTCGCCGGCAAGGACACCGCCATCGACAGCGTGCGCATCGCGTACGGCGTGCGTTTTGGCGACCCGCAGCACCCGGTGCTGCTCAGCGAACTGGAGGTGAGCGCCGGTGGCCAAGTCAACCGCTACCAATTGCCGTTCGGCTTTCTTGGCGAAGACCAATTCACCAGTGCGCTGCCCCAGCAACTGGCCTTGGCCCGTGTGCGACGTACACGCCAGGTGGGGTTGGTCACCGACGCCTTCAGCCTTGAGCACTTTGTCCGCGCGGTGATCCAGGGCCTGCAGGCCGGTACGCTGCTCAATTGCAGCGACGGCCAGTTGCGCTTTGAAGCCACGCCACACTTGGCCAGGCTGCAACTGAGCGACGAAACGCCGGTGCGCTACCTGTCGGCCGAGCAGTCCAACAGTTCGGTGGTGGTGGGCGAAAACCTGGTGCTCAAGCTGATCCGCAAAATCAGCGCCGGGGTACACCCGGAGCTGGAGATGAGTGCCTACCTGACCGAGGCCGACTACCCGAATATCTCGCCGTTGATGGGCGCGGTGATTCGCCGCGACGCCGATGGCCAGGACAACCTGCTGATGATTGCCCAGGGCTACCTGAGCAACCAGGGCGACGCCTGGAGCTGGACCCAGAACAACCTGGAACGGGCGATCCGCGACGAACTGGCCGAAGCCATCTCCGAGCAGGAACAGCACTACAACGCCTTGGGCGAGCTGGCGGATTTCGCCGGCCTGCTCGGCCAGCGCCTGGGCGAAATGCATGGTGTGCTGGGCGCCAAGACCACCAACAAGGACTTCAAGCCCGAGCTCACCACGGCCAAGGACACCCAGGCCTGGGCCAAGGATGTGGGCGCGCAGATCGATCGCGCGCTGCAGTTGCTCAAGCTGCATCAAAACCAATTGAACCCCGCGGATCAGGCGTTGGTCAGTGAATTGCTGGCGCAGAAAAAAGCCATCGGCGCGCATGTCCAGGCATTGGCCAAGGCCACATTGGGCGGGTTGCGCATTCGTGTGCATGGCGACTTGCACCTGGGCCAGGTGCTGGTGGTGAAGGGCGATGCCTACTTGATTGACTTTGAAGGCGAGCCGGCGCGGCCGCTGCACGAGCGGCGCGGCAAGCACAGCCCGTATAAAGATGTGAGCGGAGTTCTGCGCTCGTTTGATTACGCGGCGGCCATGGCCCTGAATGTGCAAGGCGTGGATCACTCGCCGGAAGCTGACCGGGCACGCAGGCGCGTGACCGATCGCTACCTGAAAGAAGCGCGCCAGGCATTTATCCAGGCTTATCAGACGGCTGCGTCTACACTGGCGCATGACTGGCAGGATGCCAACGGCCAGGACGCCGCGCTGACGCTGTTCAGCCTGGAGAAGGCCGCGTACGAAGTGGCCTACGAGGCGGAAAATCGCCCGACCTGGTTGCCGGTGCCTCTGCAGGGCCTGCACGGCCTGTTGAGCGAGCTTGTACTTGAATCGAAACATGCACGCGGTGGGGAGACGTCATGAGTTTTACACATAGAGAACCGCTGCAGCCTAAGTTGACTGCAATGCCGGCGTCCAAGGACGTCGAAGCGCTGGTGCGCGCCGAGCACCATGACCCGTTTTCGATCCTCGGGCCGCACGACGACGAGCAGGGCGGGCAATTTATCCGCGCGTTCCTGCCCGAAGCGCTGAGCGTCCAGGTGCTCAGCCGCGATGGCAGCGAGACACTTGGCAGCCTGGAGGCCAATCAGGTGCCGGGGTTGTTTGTCGGGCACTTTGCCACGCGCCAGGATTACCTGTTGAAGATCCAGTGGGCCGGCGGTGAGCAGATCACCGAAGACCCCTACAGTTTCAGCCAGTTGTTGCTCGGGGAAATGGACCTGTACCTGTTTGCCGAAGGCAACCACCGCGACCTCAGCAGTTGCCTGGGCGCCCAGGTGACCAGCGTCGACGGCGTGCAGGGTGTGCGCTTTGCCGTATGGGCACCGAATGCGAGGCGCGTGTCGGTGGTGGGCGACTTCAATATCTGGGACGGCCGCCGTCACCCGATGCGCCTGCGCCACCCGTCGGGGGTGTGGGAGATCTTTATTCCGCGCCTGCAGCCCGGCGCGGCGTACAAATACGAGATTCTCGGCGCCCATGGCATCCTGCCGCTCAAGGCCGACCCCATGGCGCTGGCCACCCAACTGCCGCCGGATACCGCCTCGAAGGTCGCCGCGCCATTGCAGGTGGACTGGCAGGACCATGAGTGGATGCAGTCGCGTACGGACAAACACAAACCCAGCGCGCCGCTGTCGATCTATGAGCTGCATGTGGGCTCGTGGCAATGCGAGCTGGACGAGGCGGGCGAAGTCGCGCGCCAGTACGGCTGGCGCGAACTGGCGCAGCGGTTGATCCCCTACGTGCAGCAACTGGGTTTCACCCATATCGAACTGATGCCGATCATGGAGCATCCATTCGGTGGCTCCTGGGGCTATCAGGCGCTGTCGCAGTTCGCGCCCAGCGCGCGGTTTGGCTCGCCCGAAGATTTCGCCTACTTCGTCAATGCCCTGCACCAGGCCGATATTGGTGTGATCCTCGACTGGGTACCGGCGCATTTTCCCACCGATACCCACGGCCTGGCGCAATTCGACGGCACTGCGCTGTACGAATACGCCAACCCCTTGGAAGGCTTCCACCAGGATTGGGACACGCTGATCTACAACCTGGGCCGCACCGAAGTGCACGGCTTCATGCTGGCCTCGGCGTTGCACTGGCTTAAACACTTCCACGTCGACGGCCTGCGCGTGGATGCGGTGGCGTCGATGCTGTACCGCGACTATTCGCGCAAAGCCGGAGAATGGGTGCCCAACCGCCACGGCGGCCGCGAGAACCTGGAGGCCATCGACTTCCTGCGTCACCTGAACGATGTGGTTGCCCTCGAGGCCCCTGGCGCGCTGGTGATCGCCGAAGAATCCACCGCCTGGCCGGGCGTGAGCCAGCCCACCCAGCAGGGCGGCCTGGGCTTCAACTACAAATGGAACATGGGCTGGATGCACGACTCCCTGCATTACATCCAGCAAGACCCGGTCTACCGCGCCCATCACCATAACGAGCTGAGCTTTGGCCTGATGTACGCCTGGTCAGAGCGTTTTATCCTGCCGATCTCCCACGATGAAGTGGTGCACGGCAAGCACTCGCTGATCGACAAGATGCCCGGCGATCGCTGGCAGAAATTTGCCAACCTGCGCGCCTACCTGACGTTCATGTGGATGCACCCTGGCAAGAAACTGTTGTTCATGGGCTGCGAGTTTGGCCAGTGGCGCGAGTGGAACCACGACCAGCAACTGGACTGGTACCTGCTGCAATACCAGGAACACCAGGGTGTGCAAAAACTGGTGGGCGACTTGAACCGGTTGTACCGAGAAGAACCTGCGTTGCACGAACAGGACGACGCCCCCCAGGGTTTCCAGTGGCTGATCGGCGATGATGCGATCAACAGCGTCTATGCCTGGCTGCGCTGGAGCAAGGATGGCAAACCGGTGCTGGTGGTGGCCAACTTCACGCCGGTGCCCCGTGAGGCCTATGCCGTGGGCGTGCCGTTTGGCGGGCGGTGGAGCGAGGTCATCAACAGTGATGCCGATACCTATGCCGGTTCCAATTTCGGTAACGGCGGGGCCGTTTTCAGCGTGGATGAGCCGCGCCATGGCCAGCCGGTGTCGTTGTCGCTGAATTTGCCGCCCCTTGGGGTACTGATTCTGCGGCCGGAAGCGAGTTAAGGGCTCTACAGTGCGGGATTCAGTTGTCCACGGTACTGGCAGGGTGCCACAATGGCGCCTTTGTCGTGGCAATCGGATCAGGCGAACTCATGAATGGCCTTGGGCGTGGGCAGGACGAGGATGGTGTTATCGAAGAGCAGGTGCGAACCGACCGTTTGCACCAACTGTTCAGGCAATCATTTGCGGCCATTTTCGGCAGCTATCTGGCCGCCGCCATGCTGTGCTGGCTGTGCTGGGACCGCTTTGACCACCGTATCATGCAGGTCTGGCTGGTATTGCTGGCGCTCTCATCGCTGCTGCGGGTCAAGATGTTCATGGACTGGTTTCGCTGCCCCGGCGGCGAGCGCACGCCGGATCGTTGGGAGCGTCGCTACTGGATCACCCTGACGCTCTCCGCCGGTATCTGGGGTTTTGGTGCGCTTGCGCTGATGCCCCCTGATGATCGCCTGTCCCAGGCGTTGATCATCCTGTTTGTCGTGGGGATGTCGGTGAGTGCGGTTTCGTGCTATTCGGCGTATCGCTACATGACGCTGGCATCGATGGGGCTGGTGCTGCTGCCGTGCACGGTATGGTTGCTGTTCCAGCCGTCGTCGATGCAGTTGGGCGTGGCCCTGGCGGTGCTGGTGTTTTCCACCTTTGTCGTCAGTGCCACGCGCAAATTGTCCGATGCCCTGGAAAAGGCCTTTCGCCTGACCCGGCAAATGGAGCGCGCACATAACATCTCGACCCGCGCCGCGCAGACCGACGAACTGACCGGTTTGATGAACCGCCGCGCGTTTTTCGAGCATGCGCAGCAGTTGTACACCCAATGCCGCCACAACCAGCAGCCGTTGTGTGCGCTGATGATGGACATGGACCACTTCAAGCAGATCAACGACACCTACGGCCACCAGGCCGGCGACCAGGTGCTGCGCCAGATTGGCGGGGTGATCAGCGCCTCGTTCCGCAAGGCTGATGTGTATGGCCGCCTGGGGGGCGAAGAATTTGCGGTGTTGCTGCCCAACACTTCACTGGAAACCGCGCTGGCGATCGCCGAACAGTTGGTCAAGGCCATTTCCGGTCTGGCCGCCGACCCCGTGCATGGCTTGAGCGCCAGCCTTGGCGTCGCCTCCACCCATGCGGTGGATCAGGACCTGCATGGCTTGATGAACACGGCAGACAAGGCGCTGTACCGTGCCAAGGCGCTGGGGCGCAACCAAGTAGCGGTGGCGGAGTAGGGCACAGCTCAGTCCCTGAGCATGGCCTTGGCCAGTACCTGCGAGACCTGCTCGGCGGAATACGGCTTGGCCAGGAACTCGAACCCCTCATAACCGCTGTCGGCCAGTTCCTCGCTGTAGCCGGAGGTCAGCACCACCGGCATGTCCGCCCGGCGCTGGCGCAGCAGCTTGGCCATGGCCACTCCGGTAATGCCGGGCATGACCACATCCGAGAAAATCACATCGAACGCCGTCGCATCGTGGCCGGCCAGGGTGAGGGCCTGCTCGGCATTCGTCGCCCAGGTGGTCTGGTAGCCCAGGTCTTGAAGGATCTGGGTGGCGAAGCGCCCCACCTCCAGGTTGTCCTCCACAATCAGCACGCGGCATTGCGTGGTGTCATGGGCCGGTGCCAGCGTTTCGTGGGGGCTTTGTTGCAGCGATGTCTGGGCCTCGACTTGCGGCAGGTACAGGGTGAAGACGCTGCCTTGGCCGAGGGTGCTGGCTACATCGATATTGCCCCCCGACTGTTTGGCGAACCCGAAGACCTGGGACAGGCCCAGACCGGTGCCTTTGCCGACGGCCTTGGTGGTAAAGAACGGCTCGAAGATCCGGTCGACGGTATCGGCGGCAATGCCCGGGCCGGTATCGGCGACGGCAACCGCGATATGCGGCTGGCATGAGCCGGCGTCGCCACGGATGCATGGCAGCGGCTGCTGGCTGCTCACCCGCAGTGTCAGGGTGCCCTGGCCGTCCATCGCATCCCGTGCATTGAGGGTGATGTTGATCAGGGCGGTTTCGAACTGGCTGGCGTCGATGCGCGCAAAGCAGGCGTGCGGCGGCAACTCAACCTGCACGCGAATGCGCGCGCCGGTGACGCTTTCGAGCATCTCGCCAATATTCTGCACGCGTTGGCCGACGTCGAAGACTTCCGGGTTCAACGGTTGGCGGCGGGCAAACGCGAGGAGCTGGCTGGTCAGTTTACTGGCGCGTTCCACCGTGTCGGACACCGCGCTCATGTAGCGCTGGCGCCGCTCTTGCGACAGCCCCGGCTGGCGCAAAAAGTCTACCGAGGAACGAATGATGGTCAGCAGGTTGTTGAAATCATGGGCCACACCGCCGGTCAATTGGCCGATGGCTTCGAGCTTTTGCGACTGGCGCAGGGCGGCTTCGGCCTGTGCCAGGGCCAGGGTGCGCTCCTCGACGCGCTGTTCCAGGGTGGTGTTCAGTTCGGCATAGGCCGCCAGGCCTCTGCGCACTTCGGCATCGGCGCGCACGCGCTCGATATGCGCCCACGAGCGCTCGGTGACTTCCCGCACCAAGGCCAGGTCGTAGGACGACCAAGGCCGCGCCTCCTTGTCGTGCACGGCCATCAGCGCGGTCAGGCGACCGTTCTTGATCAGGGGCATGCAAATTGTCGCCGTTACGCCCAGGGCCTGGAAGGTGGCGGATTCGTCGGGCGGCAGCTCATGCAGGTTATCGTGGATCACCAATGGCTCGCCGGCACGCAGGCATGTCAGCGCTTTTTCGCCGAAGGCCGCCAGGCTGTAGTGGCCGACGATGCTGGGCGAACCGGGCGCCGTCCAATTGTCGCGAATGGTGAAACCGTCTTCATCGGCGTCCATGTCGGCGTAGGCGCAGTTACTCACTTGCAGGTGCTCGGCCAGCAGCCGGGTGGTGCAGCTCATGACGGCTTGCGCATCGACGGCGTTGACCACGGCGCTGCCGATGGTGTCCAGCACCGCCAGGCGGCGCGCGAGGAAGACGGTGGCGGTGGTTTCGGTCACGGTATCGAGCAGGCCGACCACCTTGCCCTTGGGGTCGCGGATCGGGCTGTAGCAGAAGGTGAAGTAGGCTTGTTCCGGTGTCGGGCCGCGCTCAATCACCAGGGGGAAGTTTTCGATATAGGTCGCATTACCCTGGAAGGCGGCTTCGGCGATGGGGCTGACTTCATCCCACACCTCGGCCCACACGTCGCTGAACGGCCGCCCCAACGCATCGGGCTTGCTGCCCAGGATCGGAATAAACGCGTCGTTGTAGAGCGTGATCAACTGCGGGCCCCAGACAATCGCCTGGGGAAAGCTTGAAGCGAAGCACAGCGCCACGGTGGTCTTCAACACGTCGGGCCACTGCCCAACGGGCCCGAGGGGCGTACTGGCCCAATCATGCTGACGTACTCGCTCAGCCATTTCGCTGCTGCTTTGCAGCCAATTCATCATGGAGAGAGCACCTTGTTTTCCAGAGTCTTCACGGCGCCCTCAACTAGCTGGCGCAAAGCTACAGACCTATCCGGCCGCTGCCAGTTCAGTGCGATTATCTGTCAGATGGCTATTTGATGCCATTTTAGTTTGCAAGGGCTGGGGAGGGCAGGTTTGGGCGATTGCCCAAACCTTATTGCGTGCCGAATAAAGCGGTCCAGTAGATGCCCGCATCACTTTTCGGGTCCATGGCATAGGCCGCGCCCAACTCACGAAATTGCGGGTTCATCAGGTTGGCGCAATGACCGGGGCTGGCGAGCCAGCCGTCCACCACTTTGCGTGGGGTGTCGAGGCCGGCGGCGATGTTCTCGCCGATATTCCTCGCGATGTACCCCGCCAGCTCGGCGCGGTCACCGGGGGTGCGACCGTCGTGGTCCAGGTGGTCGAAAAAATTGCCATTGGCCATGTTGCGCGTATGACTGTTGGCGGCGCCGGCCAGATCGTCGTTCCACGACAATGGTGTGGTAGCGCTTAACGCTTGGGTACCGCATTGGCGCGGTTGCGCGCGAGCGGCGTTGATCAGGCCCAGCAGTTGCTTGCCTTCGGTCTGCCAATCGCCCAGGCCGCTGGACAGCAATGGACGGGCCAGGACGATGCGCCAGTCCTGGCCACTGTTGCTGACGCCGATGTCGACGAATTGCGGGTCCAGCACCACCCGGCAGAAGCTCTCGCGCACCGCCTTCATGGCCGCTTGGGCGTCCTTGGGGCCGGTCAGGCTGATGGCCTGCACGTTCGCCATTGGGTACGCCGCCCGGGCCAGCGCTTCTTGCAAGTCGCCGACGTTACTGGCCGGCAGCACCAGCCGCGTGTTGCTGGTCAGCGGTGGCAGTTCCTGGGAACCCTGGTCACCGCAGCGTTGCACCTGGCTGCGGTAAGCGTTGATTTGTTGCACCAACTGACTTTCTTCATTCGCCATCGCGCTGGCGCAGAACACCGTACTGGCGGCCAGCGTCGTGAGGCCCATCATCAATGACAGAACGCGCATGGACGTTACCCTTGAGCTTGAAAGTGCCCATGATGCGCGATGTAACCCGGTCTGGTGCAATGCCTTTTTTGTTTTTTTGCCTCAACGGGTGTTCTGTGGCCGGCTCAGGGCCGTGGTTCGGCGCCATACCATTGGCGTGGCGAGCAGGATCAAGCCTGCCGCCACGGCGAAGGTAGCGTGCAGGCCATCGGCCACTGATTGCGCACTGGCATGGGTGACATCGGGCGTGGCCCATGCGAACACCGCGCCCAACGCCCCGGCCCCGCCGATCAGCCCAAGGTTGCGCGACAGGTTCAGCAGGCCCGAGATCGTGCCGCGCCGGTTGCCAGGCACATCGCCCATCACCGCCGTGTTGTTGGCGGCCTGGAACAGGCTGTAGCCCGCCGTGAGCATCACCAGCGCCCCCAGATAGGCGCACAACCCCGCCGCCCACGCCAGCCACAGCGCGCCGCAGAGCAACAGGCCCAGCCCGGCGAGGGTCATGCGTTGGCTGCCCAGGCGGTCGGTGAGATGACCCGCCGGTACGCCGCCAACTGCCGCGACACAGGGCCCTACCGCCATGACCAGGCCCATCCAGGCCGGGTCGAGCCCCAGGCCACGGGACAGATAGAACGGCCCGACCACAAAGGTCGCCATGATCACCGCCGCGACCAGCGCGCTCATGGCCAGGCCGGCGCGCAACGATGCGTCCTTGAGCGACGACCACACGCCTGAACGCGCGGCCATGGGAGCGTACCGCCGATCCAGCGGCAAATAACGCCAGGCGAGGGTGGCCGCCAGCAACCCCAGGGGGACTCCCACCAGAAACAACGCCCGCCAGCCCCACACGCTGAGCAGCAGGCCGCCGACACTCGGGCCCATGGCGGTGCCCACCGCCGACAGGCTGCCGAGCAAACCCATGACGCGGCCGGTGCGTTCCGGGGGAACCGTATCGCCGACCATGCCCAGGGCCATGGCCATCATGCTGGCCGCGCCCAGCCCTTGCAGCAGGCGTGCGGCAATCAGCGCGTTCAGCGTCGGCGCGCTGGCGCACAGCCCACAGGCCAGGGCGAACAGCAGCAAGCCGCCGAGCAACAGCCGACGCCGGCCCAGGCGATCACCCAGGCTCCCCGCGCTGACGATCACCGCCGTGATCGCCAGCAGGTAGGCCAGCACCACCCACTGCACCGCTTGGAAGGACGCATCGAAGGCGTGCGCCAGGCTGGGCAGGCCGACATTGGCGATGCTGGTGCCCAGGGACGCCAGCAACATGGACAGGCACAGGCTGGCTGGGCCGCCGCGTAAGGATGGGGGCATGGAAAACTCCTTGGATGAACGCAACTGTCACAAATCTACGGCGTCACCTAACATGGCGGAAGACGCATGGGTTGCAGTTAATAGATGCGCTAAACGCCTTATGAGGAATGCCGATGCCCGATCTCAATTTGCTCATCACCCTGGACGTGCTGCTCGCCGAAGGCAGCGTCGCCCGCGCGGCCCAGCGCTTGCGCTTGAGCCCTTCGGCCATGAGCCGTGCCCTGGCGCGCCTGCGTGAAACCACCGGCGACCCACTGCTGGTCCGCGCCGGCCGTGGCCTGGTGCCCACGCCGCGGGCAGTGGCGCTACGCGAACAGGTCAGCCGTTTGGTGCAGGACGCCCACGCGGTGCTGCGTCCGGCGCACTCTCTGGACATGGCGCGGGTGGAGCGCACCTTCACCCTGCGCACCAGTGAAGAATTCGTCGAACACGTGGGCCCGGCATTGCTCGCGCGTATCGCTCGGGAGGCACCTGGCGTGCGCCTGCGCTTCGTGAATAAAACCGACAAGGACAGCGCGTTGCTGCGCGATGGCCGCGTTGATCTGGAAACCGGCGTGGTCGACCCCACCGCCAGCCCTGAGGTGCTGACTCAGGCGCTGTTCCGTGATCGCCTGGTAGGCGTGGTGCGCAACGGCCACCCGCTGAGCCGCGGCGAGATCAGCGCCCGGCGCTTTGCCGAGGGCCAGCATGTCTATGTGTCGCGGCGCGGGCAGGAGCGTGGGCAGATCGACGATGCCCTCCAGGCCTTGGGCCTGACGCGGCAGATCACCAGTATCGTCGCCGGCTTCGCCACGGCTATCGCCCTGGCCCGCGATACCGACCTGATCGCCAGCGTGCCCGAACGCTATGTCGCCAATCGCCCGGAGCTGTTTTGCTTTGCCCTGCCGGTGACGTTACCGCCATTCACCGTGGCGATGCTCTGGCACCCCCGGCTCGACGCGGACTTGGCCCATCGCTGGCTGCGCGGCTGTTTGCGCGAGGTGTGCGGGCCATGAATCGGACGCAACAGGTACAATCCCCGCTGCCTTGACGCGAAACCCCAGGAATCCGCATGTTCAGCCTTACGCGCTACACCACACCGTGCCCCGAGCCCATCAACGCCCAGATCCTGCAGATGGTGGTGGACAACCTCACCGACATCAGCAGCGTCGCCCTGCCGCCGAGCAACCTGCTCTACAACCTCTACCAGTACGCCATCGGCTTCGAGGTGCACTTGTATCTTGAGGCGTTGAATGGCCAGAAGGGGATTGCCGTCGAACTGATCGTCGCCACCGATGCGCAGGATGCCGAGAAAGTCGTCGGCTTTTTGCTGTGCCTGCCGGTGAAGGATGATCCCGAGGCATGCGGTATCGCGTTCATGGCGGTGCACGCCGGTTGCAGGCGCCAGGGGGTGGCGCGGGGGATGATGCGGGAGGTCCTGGCGCGCTATCCCCATGCCGAATTGGCCTGCGCCGTGGAAAAGGTCCCGGCCTTCGAGGCCATGGGCTTCCAGGTACGCAGCGCACGCGGCACCCAGGTACTGATGAACACCCGGGACTACGGTACCGATGGCTTGATGGGTGTGTTGGATGTGGCGGCGATCTATCGCAGCGTGGAAGTGCGGCAGATCCACACCTACCTGCTGCAAAAGCACGGCAAACGGGCGATGGTGGACGCGGAGAAACAGCGTGATCGGCACTTGGATCAGTTGACACGTAAAGCCCGATTGTTTGTGCGGTCTCAAGGCTGAGCCGCTGCTTTTGCAGCCTCGCTTCAAACGTCGCGAAACAGGTCGTGGGCATCCAGCAGGCGGTAGGCGATTTCCGGGCGTTTCTCCAGGCCACGGCGAATCGCCGCCGGAATCGATTGCCGGGTCTTGCGACACATGCCCGGTAGCTCGTCGATGACGATCTGAATCCCGCGCATGCTCTTGACTTCGGTGTGGCCCGGCGCGATGTGCACACGGATGCCCAATTGCTGGTACATCAGTTGCTGCAGGCGTTCCAGGTCTTGCAGGCTCTTGAGGTCTTCCAGGCGTTCGAGCAGGCGTTTTTCTTCCTGGCGCGTCAGGGTGAGGATGCGCAGGTCGGCGCCGGGGGCCTGCAGCAATTGCTCGCGGTCGCAGACGCAGGCGCCGGGCGGGCAGGGTTGGCGAATAGGCATGTTCAGTCCCTCCCCACTGCGGCGCCTTGGGCTCAGTAGCTCAGCGCGACACCGAGACTGCCCAGGGCCTTCCAGTATTCAGGATAGGTCTTGGCCACGCAGTCCGGGTCCTGGATGCGGATACCCGAGACTTTCAGGCCCGCCAGGGCAAAGCACATGGCGATGCGATGGTCGGCGTGGGTGTCGATCAGCGCGTTGCACGAGGTACCGGCCAGCGCCGGGTCAGCGGCCACCAGCAGGTCGTCGCCTTCGATGGTGGCCAGGCCCGGGCGGATCTCATTGAGGCCATCATGCAGGGCCTGTACGCGATCACACTCCTTGACCCGCAGGTTGGCCAGCTCGGTGAAGCGCACCGGGGTGTTATTGAACGCGGCCAATACCGCCAGGGTCGGGATGGCGTCCTGCATCTGCGAGCCGACCACCGTGGCCTGCATGTTGGGGAACTGCGCGATCACGGCCTGGGCCTTGGCGTCCGGCTGGGTGAAGTCCTGCGCGGCGACGCCGATGTCGATACGCCCGCCGGTCAACACTTCGGCGGCCCACAGGTAAGTGGCGGCGGAGGCGTCCGGTTCGATCAGGTAGTCGTGGGCGGTGTAGCCGCTGGGGGCCACGCGCCAGGTGGTGTCGTTGACCTCGTCAACCTGGGCCCCGAAGGCGCGCATGCAATCCAGGGTCAGGTCCACATAGCCACGGGCGCCGATGTCCTTGCCGGTCAAGGCCACTTCAATCGGTGCTTCACCGCAGGCCGCCAGCATCAGCAACGCCGAGACGTATTGGCTGGACAAACCACCGTCGATCTCGAACCGCTTGGCCTGGACCTTGCCCATGCCATGCACGGTCACCGGTGGGCAACCGGTGGGGCTGTCGACCTGGATGCCGTTGTGGCTGAGGGTCGCCAGCAGTGGGCCGATCGGGCGCTTTTGCATGTAGTCGTCGCCATCCAGCACCACGGTGCCTTGCACTGTGGCGACGGCGGCGGTGAGAAAGCGCATCGCGGTACCGGCATTGCCGAGGAACAGGGGCTGCGCGGGCAATTGCAGCTTGCCTTGGCCGGTGACCACAAAGGTCGTGTCATCCGGCTCATCGATGGTCACGCCCATCTGGCGCAGGGCCACCGACATATGCCGCGTATCGTCGCTTTTCAGCGCGCCGCTCAGGCGACTGGTGCCCGTGGCCAGGGCGGCCAGCAGCAGGGCGCGGTTGGTAATGGATTTGGAGCCGGGAGGCGCGACCTTGCCATTGAGGGGGAAATTGGGCGGTGTAACGGTCACGGTTTTCTGCGAACTCAAGGTACAAGGCTCCTGATTCAAGGCAAGGTGGTACGGAGTGGCCGACGGGGCGGACCCGAATAATCGGCCAAAGGTGCGGTGCTTGTCGAGGTTTAGCGCTGGCTCAACCAGTAATCATGCAATGCCCGCGCCGCCGGCTCGATTTCGTTGACACGCTGCTGATGGGCCGGCACATCCAGGTCTGCCGGCAACTCGAAGTTGTCCTGCTCGGCGCACCAGGAGATTTTCTCGAACTGAGCGGCCAGTTCGGCAGGCAGTTGCGGCCAATTGCCAATCGCGGCGCCACGGATATAGCCAAAACACCATTCTTCGGCGAGGGTCACTGCTTGGCCCTGGTGCTCTTTTTCGTCGAACAGCGCCTTGAAACCCTGGGCGTCACTGGCCAGTTGCGCGGCAAGCGTGTTCAGGTGGCGCACGCACGCATCCAGGAACTGCGTGGCCTCCGCAGCGCTTTCCCAGTCCGGGTTCTGCCCGCCCCAGATCGCCGGGAACCACTCGGCGATATCCACCTGTGCCGGGCTGGACACCAGTGCAGTGAAGTAACCGTCGAGTTCGGCGAGGTTCAGCACCGACTGGTCATCGCCGTACTTGAGCAGGGTTTCTTCGATGAAGTCGAAATCGGCGGGGGCGAGGGGGTGGGTATGCATGGCCTGTCCTTTAAACGTCGAACGCCGCGATTCAGGCGGCTTAAAGCGCGAAGGATGGCGTGTGTGGAGCGTTTTATCCAGCGTCTTCTCCATCTCGGCGGCCAGTCCCGTTTTTGGCTGATGCGTCGTCGTACACCCTTGTTATAGTTCGGGCCTTATCACTCGCCAGTCAGGGATCACTGCCATGTCCGAATACCAAGCTTTCGTCGTCGAACTCAGCGGCAATGTTGCCCATGTGCAGATCAATCGTCCGGAAAAGATCAACGCCATGAACGCAGTGTTCTGGACTGAGATCATCGACATTTTCCACTGGGTCGAAGACACCGACGCCGTGCGCGCCGTGGTGCTCAGTGGCGCCGGCCAGCATTTCTCCTCCGGTATCGACCTGATGATGCTGGCGTCGGTGGCCAACGAATTGGGCAAGGATGTCGGCCGCAATGCACGCCTGCTGCGCCGCAAGATCCTTGAACTGCAAGCCTCCTTTAACGCCGTCGACAACTGCCGCAAGCCGGTACTGGCGGCGATCCAGGGTTATTGCATTGGCGGCGCCATCGACCTGATCAGCGCCTGTGACATGCGTTATGCCGCCGAAGACGCGCGGTTTTCCATCAAGGAAATCGACATCGGCATGGCCGCGGATGTCGGCACCCTGCAACGCCTGCCGCGCATTATCGGCGATGGCATGCTGCGCGAACTGGCCTACACCGGACGCCAGTTCGGGGCTGACGAGGCGCGCAGCATCGGTTTGGTCAATCGCGTGTACCCCGATCACCCAAGCCTGCTGGCCGGTGTGCTGGACATCGCCCACGACATCGCCGCCAAGTCGCCGATTGCCGTGACCGGCACCAAGGCCATGATCAGCTACATGCGTGACCATACGATCAATGATGGTCTGGAATACGTTGCCACCTGGAACTCGGCTATGTTGCAATCCAACGACCTGCGTGTGGCCATCGCGGCCCATATGAGCAAGCAGAAACCCGAATTCGTGGATTGACTGACATGACCCCAGGCTGGATTACCACAACGCTGCTGGACAACGACACCCCCGGCGGCTGGGCCGTCGCCCGCAGCCGCGACGGCTTTTTGCATGACACCAACGGCCCGCTGTTCCCGCGTGAATGGCTCAAGCGCCAGGACCTTTCGGTGTTCGCCGAACACGGCATCGGCCACCTCGACGGTGAGCCGGTGTACCTGCTGGAACTCGACTCGGCCGGTGACGTGCCCGGTTGCAGCTGGCAGGGCCTGCGTGGCTTCATGCTGCAGGGCGATCACACCCTCTACAAAGTACTCGGTTATGCGGCGCAGATCGGCACCTGGGCACGGGAGCATCGGTTTTGCGGCAGTTGCGGCCAGGCCATGGTTCAGGTGCCACGGGAGCGGGCGATGTATTGCCAGGCCTGCGACCTGCGCAGCTACCCACGCATCTCGCCAAGCATGATCGTGCTGGTGACCCGTGGCGACGAGATCCTGCTGGCGCGCTCGCCACGCTTTGTCACGGGTGTGTACAGCACGCTGGCGGGGTTTGCCGAGCCGGGTGAGTCGGCCGAAGATTGCCTGATCCGTGAAGTGCGCGAAGAAGTGCAGGTAGAGGTCCGGAACATCCAGTACATGGGCAGCCAGTGCTGGCCGTTTCCTCATTCGATGATGCTCGGCTTCCATGCCGAGTACGCCGGTGGCGATATCGTGCCCCAGGCCGACGAGATCGAGGACGCCCAGTGGTTCAACATCCACGACCTGCCGCCGCTGCCGGCATCTCGCTCGATTGCGCGATACCTGATCGACCTCTATGTGGCCCGCCGCTTAGGCCACGCTGAACCAGTGCTGCCAGGCTAGGCGCACCGTCAAGCCGAGCACCACGGTGATAAACACCGGGCGAATGAATTTGGCGCCGCCGCTGATCGCGCTGCGGGCGCCAAAGAATGCGCCGCACATCACCGAAATCCCCATGGCCAGGCCGACGATCCAATCCACCGAACCGTTGAAGATAAACACCGACAGCGCCGCCGCATTGCTGACGAAGTTCATGCTGCGCGCCACGCCGCTGGCCTTGACCAGGTCGATGGGGTGCAGCAGCAAGGTGCTGACTGTCCAGAACGCGCCCGTGCCGGGGCCGGCCACGCCGTCGTAGAAACCCAGGCCAAAGCCCTGGGTGGATTGCCATTTCTTCTTGATCGGCGCATCGGCGTCCAGCGGTGCCTTGGGCGTGCCGCCGAACAGCAGGTACAGGCCGCAGGCGAAGACGATCACCGGCAGCATCTTGTTCAGGGTTTCGGCGGGCAGGTAGTGCGCGACCACCGCACCGGCCAGCGCGCCGACCAAGGTCCCGACGATGGCGTGCACCCACTGGCGCGGGTGGAACAGCTTGCGGCGATAGAAGGTAAAACTGGCGGTGGCCGAGCCGAAGGTGGAACTGAGTTTGTTGGTGCCCAGTACCAGGTGCGGTGGCATGCCGGCGGTGAGCAGCGCGGGGGTGGTGAGCAACCCGCCACCGCCGGCGATGGCGTCGATGAAACCGGCGATAAACGCCACGGCGGCGAGGATGGCGAGGGTAGTGAGGTCTACGCTGAGTTCGAAGGGCATGGGATGGGCTTATTGTTGGCGGGGCTGCTGGGAAGGCCGCCATCTTACCCGCCTGCGGGACGCGTATCCAAATGTGGGAGCTGGCATGCCTGCGAAAGCGTCAGGTCAGCCAGCATCCTGGTCGCCGGTGCACCGCAATCGCAGGCAAACCAGCTCCCACCGTTGAACCGTACCGGCTTGATTCAGCGGTGTGTTTCAATCCATTCCAGCGCTGTGCGCCACACGCAGATCCCGAGGAAGTACGCCGACATCAGCGACCACAACGCAAACGTCCATGGGTTGGTGTTGGGGTAATCCACCACCATCAGAAAGCTGCACAGCAACCAGATCGTGGTGACCGCGATATTGATCGGCATGAAGCGCTTGACCCGGAACGGGTGCAGGAACTTCATCGGCGTGACGGTCAGCAGCGCCAGGCCGATGACGGTGAGCAACGTCACCCAGGCGTCTGGCTGGATGATGTACACGCACAAGGCAACCACGTTCCAAGCGGCGGGGAAGCCGACGAAGTAGTTGTCCTTGCTCTTCATGTTCACGTTGCAAAAGCAGAACAACGACGACACCAGGATCACCGACACCGTGAACAGGTGAGTGAAGTCCGGCAGGTCGATATAGCGGTAGATAAACAGCGCGGGAATGAACACGTAGGTGAGGTAATCGATCACCAGGTCCAGTACCGAGCCGTCAAAGCTGGGCAATACCGTGCTGACATTGACCCGGCGCGCCAGGGAGCCGTCGACGCCATCGACCACCAACGCCAGGCCCAGCCACAGCAGGCACGCCTTGGGTGAGTTCTCCAGCAACGCCAAGGTGGCCAGAAAGGCCAATACCACGCCGGTGGCGGTAAAGCCGTGGGCGCCCCAGGCTTTGATTCTGGCTACATGCAGGGTCGATATCACGGGCGGTTCTCCAAAAGATGAAACGGGGCAGCCGACAACGTGAGGCCGTCGAGTCTGGCCGGGGAATGCAGGTATCGACCGGGAACGGGGTAATAAGGTTCACCACCCGGTGTATCGCATAGCGTAGCAAGGGTAGGACGTTTCGGCATCAGCCCTGGCGGAATACCAGGGCCTTCAAGCCACTTTGCGCGTCAATATCCGCAAATTCCGGCGGATTTTCCAGCCGCTGGACAAAGCGCAGGCCCGGCGCTTCGCGGGTCACGCCGTCGATCAGGAAGTCTTCGCCAAGCGCCGGGTCGTTCATGCAGGCCAGTACGGTGCCCTGTGGCGTGAGCAAATCCGGCAGGCGGCGCAATACGCGCTGGTAGTCCTTGGTCAGCAGGAAGCTGCCTTTCTGGAACGACGGGGGGTCGATGATCACCAGGTCATAGGGGCCGCTGTGGGTCACCTTGGCCCAGGACTTGAACAGGTCGTGGCCCAGAAAGGTGACTTTGCTCAGGTCGTGGCCATTGAGGCGATGGTTGTCGCGGCCACGGCTCAGGGCGCCACGGGCCATGTCCAGGTTCACCACATGATCGGCGCCGCCTTCGATGGCCGCGACGGAGAATCCGCAGGTGTAGGCAAACAGGTTGAGTACCCGCTGGCCGCGGGCCTGTTCGCGCACCCAGTTGCGCCCGTAGCGCATGTCGAGGAACAGCCCGCTGTTCTGTTTTTTGCCCAGATCGATCAGGTAGCGCAGGCCGCCTTCGGTGATGGTCAGCTCGTTGATCGCTTCGCCTACCAGCCATTCGGTGGTGCTTTGCGGCAGGTAGCGGTGCTGCAACGCGACCGTGTGCGCGCCGAACGACGCCCATTCGATGTGGGCCAGCAGTTGTTTCAGCGCTTCCAGCTGCGCCGTCTCGGGCGCCTTGAACAGCGCGACCAGCACCACGCCTTGCAGCCAGTCCACCGTCAATTGCTCCAGGCCTGGCCAGCAACGGCCACGGCCATGGAACAAGCGCCGGGTTTCCGCGGGGGCGCTGGCCAGGGCGGCGAGCAGATGGGTGTGCAGGGTAGCGAGTGCGTCTGGGGTCATCGTTGAGCGTCGGTCATTGAGCGGGCGGCATTTTAAACACAATGACGGCGCGGTTGGCAGCAGGTCGGCCTTGAGCGGCAATCACAGGCTGCTGGCGATGAGGGGCTGGCCAAACATGTCGCGGATAAACCTCGGCGCGATATAGCGTTGGTAATGCGCCTCGGACAGCAGGAAAAACTCGCGGTCAATCGCATCCCTCAGCTCCGCAAGCGTGCGCTCGCGAAACTCCGGCAACAGCGCCAGCCCATACGCATCCAGCCTGGAAATCATCCGTGCGCCTCGCGCGATGAGTTGGTATGCCCAGCAATAGGGCGATTGATGTGGCATAAAGCGAACCTTGCGGTCTTCCAACTGCTGGCGCAGGCGCTGCGGGTCGAACACTTCCAGCTTGCTGGCCATCACCTGCACCAGCAATTGCTCAAGGCGCAGCCACACCGCTTGTTTTTCCTCGGCGTTGTAGCCATTCCACTGGATGACTTCATGGTGATAACGCTTGCACCCACGGCAGACCAGGTCACCGTAAACGGTGGAACACAGGCCTACGCAGGGTGTCTTGATGGTGTGGTTGGGCATAAAGGTTGGTACGCACGTGTAGAAAACTCAGATAGCCCATGTGGGAGCGGTCTGTATTGTCAATCAGTCCCAGCTCAGCGCGCCGCCGGTCTGGTACTCGATCACGCGCGTTTCGAAGAAGTTTTTCTCTTTCTTCAAGTCCATGATTTCGCTCATCCACGGGAACGGGTTAGTCGTTCCTGGATACTCTTCTTTGAGGCCGATCTGCGACAACCGACGATTAGCAATAAACTTCAGATAATCCTCCATCATCGCCGCATTCATCCCCAGCACCCCACGCGGCATGGTATCCCGCGCGTATTCGATCTCCAGCTGCGTCCCCTGCAGGATCATCTGGGTCGCTTCTTCCTTCATCTCGGCATCCCACAAATGCGGGTTTTCGATCTTGATCTGGTTGATCACGTCGATACCGAAGTTCAGGTGCATCGACTCGTCGCGCAGGATGTACTGAAACTGTTCGGCCACGCCGGTCATTTTGTTGCGGCGGCCCATGGAGAGAATTTGGGTGAAGCCGCAATAGAAGAAGATGCCTTCCAGTACGCAGTAGTAGGCGACCAGGTTGCGCAGCAACTCTTTGTCGGTGTCGACGGTGCCGGTTTCGAACTTGGGATCGGAGATCGAACGGGTGTATTTGAGGCCCCAGGCGGCTTTTTTAGCCACCGATGGGATCTCGTGGTACATGTTGAAGATCTCGCCTTCATCCATGGCCAGCGATTCGATGCAGTACTGGTAGGCGTGGGTGTGGATCGCTTCTTCGAAGGCCTGGCGCAGGATGTACTGGCGGCACTCCGGGTTGGTGATCAGGCGGTACACGGCCAGGACCAGGTTGTTGGCGACCAGGGAGTCGGCGGTGGAGAAGAAGCCGAGGTTGCGCATGACGATGCGGCGTTCGTCGTCGGTCAGGCCTTCGGGGTTTTTCCACAGGGCGATGTCGGCGGTCATGTTGACCTCTTGCGGCATCCAGTGGTTGGCACAGCCGTCGAGGTACTTCTGCCAGGCCCAGTCGTACTTGAAGGGCACGAGTTGGTTGAGGTCGGCGCGGCAGTTGATCATGCGCTTTTCGTCAACGGCGACGCGGGCGGAGGCGCCTTCGAGCTCGGCGAGGCCTTCGGCGACGTCGAGTTTGTCGAGGGCGGCCTTGGCGCGCACGATGGCGGCGGAGTCACTGGCAGTGACGGCGCGGGCTTCGATGGCGGCAGCGGCGCCGGCACCGTCGAGGCGGTCCATGTTGGCTTCGGTGGCGTGGCCGGCGTTGGCGCCTTTGATCACCGCTGCACCGGTGTCCTCGTTGTCGACTTCATCCCAACTCAGCATTGAAATACTCCTTCCTGGTCTGTTCTGACGGTGTGTGAACCCGTCCAAAAATATGGGGTTTGCAGGCTGCTAGGCATTGAAATACTGCGCGGAGTGTGGTCGGTAAATACCGATACTGCACACTATGTAGTGGTCAGTTTAATTTGTGGGCACACTATATGGTGTGTAACACCGACGGTCAACGAACAAGAGCGGATCGAACGTCGCAGGTTCGACCCAGCGGCCGTGACCGCTCAAGAAGCGCGCACGGCGTTGAGCAACAGCGCTTCAAACACCCGCTGCAGCCGTGGTTCGTCACTGTGGGCCACGTTGAAACGCATCGAATCGCGATGGGCCGGGTCGTAGCCGAACAGCGCACCTGGCGCGAGCACCATGCTGCGTTTCAGCGCCTCCTGGGCCATCAGTTCGCCGTCGACGCCGGGCGGTAGCCGCGCCCAGATAAACATCCCGCCTTCATAGGCCATCGGCAGTTCGCAACCACAACGCTTGAGCCATTGTTCGACGCGCCCGCCGGCTTCCATCAGGCGCTGGATCATGCGCTTGCGGTGCTTGGCGTAGCTGCCTTCGCTGAGCATGCGGTAGACGATCTGTTCGGACAGCTCCGAGGTCACGCCGCCGCTCATCAACTTCATATTGGTCAGGTTGGCCGCCAGTTGCGGCGCGGCCACCACAAAGCTGACCCGGGTATTGGCGCTGAGTATCTTGGAGAAGCCCGACAGGTAGGTGACCTGGTCAAGGCCGGCAACGGCCGCCAGTCGTGGTGGTGGGTTGGGGTGCAGGTCGCCGTAGAGGTCATCCTCGACGATATGGCACTGGTATTGCTGGGTCAGTTGCAACAGCCGGAAAGCCTGGCCCGGGCTGAAGGAGTGGCCGGTCGGGTTATGGAGCACGCTGGTGGTCAGGTACAGGCTGGGACGGTGTTCGGCCAGCAGGTGTTCGAGCGCGGCAAAGTCGAAACCGTCGGGCCGGCGCTGGATGGTCACCACCTTGACGCCGTGCAGGGCCAGGTTGGCGTGGAAGTTGAAGTAGCATGGCGCATCGAGCATCACCGTGTCGCCGGGGCGTGCGAGCAGGCGCATGAGCATGTCCAGGCCCTGCACGGTGTTGGGGGTGGTGATGATCTGCTCCACCGGCACCGACAAGCCTTCGCCGTGCAGTTTCTGTTGCAGCGCCTGACGTAACGGCAGCAACCCGGCCGGCGTGCCCAGCCCGGCAATGCGCAACGACGGCGAGCGCACCACGCTGCGCATGGCTTGGCGGATCGCCTCGGCGTTCAACCAGTCTTCCGGCAAGTGGCCACCACCCGGACGCAACTCGCCGCCGGCGGTGACCAGGGGGCGACGCAATACGCTGAGCAGGTCCTGGGGCAGCAGGTCGACCCAGGCCACCGAGGCCGGGCGCGCGCTGTCCGCCGCCACAAAGTAGCCACGGCCCTGGCTGGAGGTGAGCAGGTTGCGCCCGCGCAGGCGGTCCAGTGCTTCGTTGAGGGTGAACTTGCTCACGCCCAGGGTCTGGGTCAACTCACGCACCGAGGGCAATTTGCTGCCGTGTGCCCATTCGCCGTTCTCGATGGCCTGGCTGAACGCTTCGACGATCTGCTGCACCTTCGGCGTGCCTTCCACAAAGGCAATAGCGGATACCAACATAAACCTTCCTTATGTTTGCCGGTTATTTTACCGGTGAAGTTAGGCCGAATTAGGCAACACTTTACCTGCCTTGAGCAATGCCGCTCCCCTAGACTGCGCGCCATCTCGCCTGGATGTGGCGAACTTTCCTACAAGCGAGCAATGGATTCTGCATTCTCATGAAGACTTATATGTGTGCACCCTGCGGATTTATGTACGTAGAAGAATTGGGTATTCCTGAGGACGGAATCCCGCCAGGCACCCCTTGGGAAGAGGTGCCCGAAGACTGGACATGCCCGGATTGCGGCGTGACCAAGGCCGATTTCATGGCCATCGAACTGTAACGCGCCATCAACGAAAGGACTCGCTCCATGGAAAGCAAACTGATCACACCTGCCGTGCCATTCTGCACCGGGGTTGCCCACCAGAAATACCTGGCCGCTGAGAAGGGGCTGCAGATAGCCGTCGAAGAGCGCTGCACCCATTGGTATATCGATGGCAGCCTGTTCGGCGAAATGGTCGATGACTGGACTGACGCACGCATCGCCAGCCTGCAGGCACAAATCGCGGACACTGGGGTGAAGCCGGTATACCACGGCAACTTCAAGGCGCCGTTGGGCAGCGACGTGGAAGCGTTCCGCGCGGCGGCCGTGGACTACGTGAAAAAAGAGGTCGATATCGCCAGCCGCCTGGGCGCTCCGTTGATCATCCACGGTGGCTGCATCGTCGAACCGAAAATGGTGCTGATGGCCAAGAAGGTCGCCCTGGAGCATTACCTCCAGTCGGTGCAGGAACTGGCGCGTTACGCCGAGGCCAAGGGCGTGGATATCTACCTGGAAAACCTGTCCAACTACGTCAACTACCGACCCTTCCACTACATCTTTACCCACGAAGCCGAATACGCTTTTGTGTTCGAGCGCCTGCAGCAACACCGCAATGTGTATTTCTTCCTCGATGCCGGTCACGCCAACATCGAAAACGGCCTGCCGGCCGAGGTGGTGCGCAAATATCACCACCTGATCAAAGGCATTTCCTTCAGCAATAACAATGGCGTGCAGGACCAGCACTTCGGTATTCATGACGGCAACTGCGACTACGCCGATGTGGTGCAGGCCATCGTCGAAACCAACTGGAAAGGCCTGGTAGCGTTCGAAACCCGCAACCAGAGCGCCAAGGCAGCCCTGGGTGAGCTGGCAGTGATGTACCGCAAGTCTCTGACCACCGAAATCGCCGTGGCCTGACGTGCCTGGGACGGGCGCTGGCATAGCCCGTCCCATCGCTGTTGTTTTTATCTACCCAAGGTTCAGGCCCATGACCAGTGCATTAACGCTGTCTTCGTTTCTCTACTTTCTGCTGTTTTGCGCCACCATGACTTTCAGCCCCGGCCCAATGACCTTGCTGCTGTTGAGCCTGGGCTTGAAGGACGGCCTGCGCAGTTCGATCCCGGCGCAGATCGGCGCCAGTGTGTCGTACCTGATTTCCATCCTGATCTTTGCCGTGGGGTTCTCGGAACTGATCAAGGGCAACCTCGCCATTACCCAGGGCATTCAGTTCGTCGGCGTCGCCTACATTCTCTACCTGGCCTATAAACAGTGGACCAGCAGCGGCGTGGCGATAGGCAAGGCGGATGCCGCCGAGGGCTCGCGCAGCCTGTTTGGCAAAGGGCTGTTGACCGGGTTTTCCAACCCCAAGACCATCATTATGTTCAGCGCCGTGTTCCCGCAGTTCGCCGGGGCAGGGGAGCACAGTTCGGCGACGGATATCGTCATTCTGGGGCTGACCTTCCTGCTGCTGCAATTTGCCAGTGGTTGCCTGTATTGCTACTTCGGCCAGCGCATCAAGCATGTGCTGGAAAACCCCAGGCGGCGCGTGTTGCTGCAGCGGATCACGGCGGTGCTGCTGTTGGGGGTAGCGATGATGCTGGCGCGCGGTTTTTCCCACTAAGCGCTTTGGATCGGGTATTTGCGTGGGTAATGAGCTTATGAGTGGTAGTGGCGAACTGCCGGCACCCTGATAGACTCCAGGCATTCATCCAGGATTACACCCGACCATGCCAGCCGCCGGAGGAAAAGGACTTCCGCTCGCTACCCGATTGTACAGATCCCGCACGCTGGGGCTAACGCTCGGCTTTGTGTGCGTGGTGTTTGGCATGTACCCTCTTGATCCGCCCCTCTGGGTGTGGGTCTGGATGGTCACTAATGCGTTCCTGTGGCCACTTCTTGCCTTGCAACTGTCGTTGCGCAGTGCCCATGCACTGCGCAGTGAACGCCGCAACCTGTTGTTCGACTCCTTCTGCGGTGGGTTCTGGGTCGGCGCCATGCACTTCAACCCACTGCCTGGTGTGACGACCCTGTCGATGATGACCATGAACAACGTGGCCATCGGCGGCCTGCGCTTCATGCTTGCCGGATGGGTGGCGCAGGCGCTGGGTATCGGCACGTCGCTTTTGCTGTTTGCCCCGGCGTTCATGGCCACCACCACCCAGGCGCAACTCTATGCCTGCCTGCCGATCCTGATGTTGTACCCGCTGGCCCTGGGCTGGATTTGCTATCGCCAGGCCGTGACCCTGGCTCGACACAAACGCGAATTTCTGGCCCTGAGCCGCACCGACAGCTTGTCCGGCCTGCTCAACCATGGCGCGTGGAAAGACGACCTGGAAGTCGAGTTCCAACGCTGCCGCCGCGAGCAGCAGGGGGCGGCGATCGCGCTGATCGATATTGACCACTTCAAGCTGATCAACGATACCTACGGGCATGTCATGGGTGACGTCGTGCTGCGTCAGCTCAGCACAGTCCTGCGCCAGAACCTGCGCATCACCGACCTGGCCGGGCGCTACGGCGGCGATGAGTTCTGCGTGATCCTGCCGGGTATGCCACTCAACCGCGCCACCGAAGTGATGGATGCACTGCGTGACGGCTTCAACACGTTGGCCTACGCCCAGGACCCCGCCTTGCGCGCCAGCTTGAGCATCGGTCTGGCGCTGTATCAACCCGGACATGCCGACGCCACCAGTTGGCTCAACGACGCCGACCTGGCGTTGTATGACGCCAAGAGCAGCGGGCGCAACCGCGTCAGCGCGGTGAAGGGCGCTTGGTTACGCTCCGTTTAGTGGGGTAGGGTGTGGTGGCCCCCCAACAAAACACAAGGATCGGTTCATGCTCTTCACCTTCCCCCGCACCCTGCTGGCCGCCACCCTGGCCTTGTCCTTCGTCCTTCCGGCCTACAGCGCCGAACCCCATAAACAGATCCAGGCGGATGCCCAGCAATACAAGGCCGACGCCCTGAAACTGCTGGAGCGCCTGGTGAATATCGATTCGGGTTCCGGCTACGGGCCGGGCCTGACCCAGGTCAGCGACGTCGCTGTCGATGAACTGAAACAGCTGGGTTTCGAGATTGAACGGGTGCCGGATGCCGCCGCCAACAGCAGCCATGTGATCGCCACCCTCAAGGGCAGCGGCAAAGCGAAAATTTTGCTGATGGCGCATATGGACACGGTGTTCAAGGAAGGCTCGGCCGCCGAGCGCCCCTTTCACATCAAGGACGGCCGTGCGTACGGCCCAGGCGTGATGGATGACAAGGGCGGCATCGTCGCCGGTATCTACGCGCTCAAAGTCTTGAAAAACCAGGGCTTCAAGGACTACGCGCAGATTACCTTCCTGCTCGACGCCAGCGAAGAAACCGGTTCCGACATTGCCTCAGAACTGATCCGCAACACCGCCAAAGCCCACGACGTTACGCTTAACCTGGAGCCCGGGCGTCCAGCCGATGGCCTGGTGGTATGGCGCAAAGGCAGCGCTACCGCCGTGGTCGAAGTCAAAGGCAAAGCCGCCCACGCCGGCGTCGCTCCGGAACTGGGGCGCAACGCCGCCATGGAGGCCGCGCACCAGATCCTGCAACTGGGCAAGCTGGGGGACGAAGCGAAGAAAACCACCATCAACTTCACCGTGATCAAGGCCGGCGATCGCACCAATGTCATCCCCGATCAAGCCACCGCCAAGGCCGACGTACGCGCGGCGTTGCCGGAAGAGTTCGATCGGATCGAGAAGGACTTGGTGCGCGTTTCAGCGAATAAGCTGATCCCGGAAACCGAAGTGACCACCAGCCTCAAGCGCGGCCTGCCGCCGATGCCGCAGACGGCGGAGTCGGATAAGTTGGTGACGATTGCCCAGGGGATCTATGGGGAGTTGGGTAAGAAACTGACGATTGAAGGCAGCGGCGGGGCGGCGGATGCGAGTTTGTCGGCCGGGGTAGGCACGCCGACATTGGATGGGTTTGGGATTGTGGGGGGCAATATTCATACGGCGGATGAGTATGCGGAGGTGGAGAGTGTGGTGCCGCGGGTTTACCTGCTTAGCCGGATGATGATGGAGTTGGCCAAGCGGTGATCTGACGGCACACAGTGCTCACTCGGCGGAGTGGGCCCTTGTGGTGAACATCTGACACCACCGATCTCCCTGAGAGGGGTCGCTTCGCGGCCCAGCGCGAGTAAGCTCGCTCGCCACAGAGGGTCGGTGGTGTTGCTACCAGGTCGCGGGGGCTTCGAGGCCGGCTTTTTGGATTTGTTTCCTCAGGTTTTTTGTTTTTTAGTTTTCGATAATTTCACTGTTAAATTTTTCAAGGCAGGCTAACAGTGTTGTCATAAAATATCGTTTATTAATTATTTCATCGTTAAAGTAAGTGTCGAAAAGATAAAATACAGAATCGAAATTTTCGTCCGTATTTAAAAAGTATTTAAGCGTGTTGATATGCCACTCTCTTTCGTCTCGTTTGTACTTGATAAATTCTGGCTTGGTTAGTGCGTTAAACAATAGCGTTAATTCTTTCTGGTCATTCACGTTTATAGAGGCGATTAACGCTTCTCTGTCTGGGTTTTTCGTGTTTTCGATGCAGTATGTGAAAAGCAGACCTTGGATTATCGGGAGACTTGGTTTGAGTTTCATTCTAGATCCGTAAACGCTGTAATAGGTTGTCCATCTTCGTTTAAGAAAACTCTCGCCTTCTTGGTTTGGTCATATTCGTAACCATCTCTTTTATACCCTTCTCCAATTAGTTTTCCCATGTGCATAGGTTGCCTGGATGCCGATAAATTAACCTGCTTGAAAATGAGCTGTGCACGATAAATAGCATTTAACTGATCTCTATGGCTTAGAAAGTGAGTGGCCGCACTTGGCGGTCTCGGCTCTCCTCGGTATGGCCCTCTTATGTGTCTTTCGATTTGCCCAGTCGTCGGGTTTTTCGCGGTCATAACGCGCTCAAGTTGGGACTCTAGTGAAGTCTGAGCCCCATGTTTTTCCAGAAAGTGAGCGCCTGGAATTGATCGTTCAAGCTCAGCTAATCGACGGTGAGAGTTTACCTCTGCAAGCTCATCAATCCTTGCCTGTCGCTCCGCACGGGTTAGTTGCGGTAAAGCGGGTTCTCCGTGATCAACGCTTTGCGTTTTGGCGGGAGCGGTTGTACCAGGTTTGCATCCATCCCCACCTGGACACGAATTCAACCCCAGCGGATCCACCCACCCCGTAGGATTAGGCACGTACTGGTAGGCGTTGATCCCGCCCGCCAACTTCACCGGGTCCGGCGTCAGGTAACCACCAATATCCGGATTGTAGTAGCGATGGCGGTTGTAGTGCAGCCCACTTTCCGGGTCGAAGTATTGGCCTTGGAAGCGCAGCGGGTTGTCGACTTTTCCGACGTCTAGGCGGCTGATCTGGCCGTAGGCGCGGTAGTGCGCGGACCAGACGATTTCGCCGTCGGGGGTGGTCAGTTCCTGCGGCGTGCCGAGGTGGTCGAGTTGGTAGTGATAGGGCTGGGTTTCATTTGGACCGAAGCCTTCCAGCAGTGCCAACGGGCGAAAGCTGTCGGGTTCGTAGAGGTAACTGCGGTGGCGCTCCGCATGGTGTTCGGCGATGAGTTTGTCGCCTTGCCAGAAAAACTCGGTGGTGATGCCATCGACGGTTTTGCTGATGCGCCGTCCAAATGGATCGTAGCGGTAGCTGGCGGTTTGGCCATTGGGTTGGGTGATGCCGATCAGGCGGTGTTGGCAGTCGTAGCGGTATTCCGTGACGAGTTGCTGACCTTTGCCGCGCCGTTCGCGGATGAGGTTGCCGAAGGCGTCGTAGTCGTAATGCCGGTCGCCCTGGATCATCAGGCGGTTGCCGGCTAGGATGTCGGGGCCGGGGCGGTCTTGCATGAGCAGGGTGCCGGCGGGGGTGTGGCCGAAACGTTCCTGCAGGTCTTGGGAGTGGTCGGCGCGGGTGAGGCGGCCTAAGGGGTCGTAGTGGTAGCGGTGTTCGCTTTTGCGGGTGTCGTGGAGGCGGGTGAGGTTGCCGGTTTTGTCGTAGTCGTAGTGACGTTGGTAGAGGTGGTTTTCCTGCTGGGTGATGGTGTGGGCGTGCAGGCGCTGCTGATCGTCGTAGTGGTAGTGGCTGAGGAGCTGGCCTTGCTGGCGTTGGCGCTCCTGGCCGGCGTTGAATAGATGGGACGTTAGCAGCGTTCCATTCAGCTCGACGGTGGCGAGGTCGCCGCCTTTGTCGTGGTTGAAGCTGAGGCGGTTGTTGTCCGGCAGGCGCAGGTGTTTCAGTTGACCGCAGGCGTCATAGCCATAACGCAAGGTGCCCCAGCCCTGGTGTTCGGCGGTGAGGCGGTTTTGGCTGTCGTACTCGTAGGCCAACGCCCAATGGCCGTCGTTGACGCTGAGGAGATTGCCCTGGCGGTCGTAGGCGTAATCAACTTTGCTGCCGTCTGGCAGGGTTTTTCGTACGAGGCGGCCGGCATGGTCGCGCTCGTAGCGGGTCATCAGCTGACTGCCATCGTCGCCGTGTTCGGTTTTTTCCTGGAGGTTGCCGTTGAGGTCGTAGACGTAGGCGGTGCGCTGGCCGTCGAAGCCGATTTCCTGCTGGATCAGGCCGTTGGCGTGGTAGTCCAGGCGGTAGGTTTCGCCGACTTCGTTTTCGATTTCAGTCAGCAGTAAACGAGCGTTGTCGTAGCGGTAGTTGACCTGGGTGCCATCGGCGTTGATACGGCGGCTGATCAGGTGCAGGCCGTCGGCGTATTCGTAGCGGGTGACGTGGCCGAGTTCGTCGCGTTCGGCGGTGATTTTGCCGTAGGGGTTGTAGGCGTATTCCCGATACGTGCCGCCGGGCTGAGTGAGTTTCAGCAAGCGGCCGGCTGCGTCCCACTGATACTGGGTCAGCGCGCCTTGTTCATCCTCGCGGGCAATCTGCCTTCCCAGGTCGTCATAGCGATAGCGCGTGATAGCGCCGTTCGGCAGCTGCTCTTCAATGAGCTGGCCGCGCTCATTCCACACCAACCGCTGACAGCCGCGATCCGGGTACCAAACCCCTGTCAGTTGCCCGTACTTGTTGTAGCTGTAGTCGGTAACCTGACCATCGGGATCGGTCTTACGCGTTACGTCGCCCTGATCGTTACGCGCATACTTCCAAACCGCCTCACCCCGACGCACAACCCGTATGAAGCCATTGTCATGTTCGTAGGACGTTGGCTCATCGTCCCCCGGAAACACCGCCACCAAGCGTCCGGCATCGTCGTATTGATAGGCCGTTACTGCGCCCAGCGGATCCTGCTCGACCGTCAGCCGACCTTTTTCATCGTAGGATTTGAAATGCTGAGCACCGTCCGGATCGACACGCTGCACCAAGCGCGCCCGGTCGTCATGGACATACAGCTCCTGACTGCCATCGGCGTTGTGAACGACAACGCTGCCGTCATCACCCCAGGCATACCGCGTGTCCATCTGCGAAAAACTGGCCCAGTGCCGCACGCATCGCGCCGCCTTGCCGGACCTTCCCCACTCCCAAAAGAAACTCGCCCCACCGGCCAGCCCGCGCTCCAGAATGACGTGCTGATCGTCGTAGCGATAAACCTCGCGCTCACCTACAGCATTGGTCGCACCAACCAGTCGGCCTGCGTCGTCATAGGCATAGGAAACGACGTTCTGCTCGGTAATCCAGGCATACTCTTCACGGCCTTCGGCCCGCTGAACCTGGTAATCCACCGCGACGATGCGGCCCAGTTCATAACGCAAACACAGCGAACGCCCCACGCCGTTGTCCAGCCGCTCGATGCGCCCGGAAAAATCCCGGGAAATCCGCAGGCGGTTGTCATACGCATCGCTGATCGAGACCAGCACACCGTCGCGAAAGTGATAAAACCGCGACGCCTGGGCCAGCACCAACTCGTCCGGCGAAGTCCCCAAGTAAATCGCCGCCTCGGCCAGGCTATTGGTAATCGCCGGCCGAGCAGCGGTAGGCAGCGGAAACTCGGTCGAGCGGTTTTCATGGTCGGTCCACACCACCGAATCGCCTGAAACCACCAACCGCTGCGCCAGCGAATGACTCCAGCCAAACCCCAACCCAACATCCAGTTCCACCGCACTGGTGCGATACAACCGCGTCCACTCAAACGGCAAGATCCCGTCCAGCGTGCCATCGGTCAGGGTGAGCAATTCCTCCCCGCTAACCATCGACACCGGGCAGCCGTTGGTGACGGTCTTATCCGAAGAGGCAGCCGCATCGCCCTTCGGATTCGTCGATACAGCAGGCACATCATCTACAGGCTCTTTTTGCTTCAGCACCGCGTTCTGCCGCGCCCGCCAGCGCATCTGCATCGTGCCTTGCTTCAGCCCGCCGACCACCCCGCGAATCGCCACCGCCTTGTAGCGATCCACCGTCTGCATAAACTTCGTCAGAATCGCCAAAAGCCCCTGAACAAAGCTCACCGCAGTTTGAAGAATCCGCGCGCCATACTTGACCAACCGCAAACTCAAATACGCCACGCCGGCCGCCGGCAACGCGATGGTCAGCACCACGCCGATCACCAGGTCAATCAGCAACGACACCACAAATCCGGCGGCCACCTCGGCCACTTCACTGGGAGGCATTGCGTCTAACCAGATCATCGCCGTACGCACCAACAGAAACAGCGCCGCCTCATCGCTGGCCAGCAACATCGCCCGCTCCATGACCTTGGGCGCGTCGGTGGCGATTTGCGCCAACTTGGCAGCCTGATCACCGAGCTGTTCGACGAACTTCAACGGATCTTCAAGAATCGCCTGCACCCGCTTGATGCTGTCCCACACGTCCATGATCGCGGCCCAACTGCCCGCCAACACACCGCTGCCAATCGCACTGGCGGTGGATTGCTGCCAATGCGGCTTAAAGCCAGACCACTGCTTGCGAAGCCACTGTTCCAGATCGCCTGTCAGCCCGGCGTAAGAAGCAAACAGCGCGTGAACTTGCTCCGCAGAAACGACGCCTTGCACCCGCACTTGATAGCGCTCGCCCGCCGCGCAGTAGTGCGAGCCTTTGCCGTGTTCATCCAGCATGATCACGGTGGAACTGCCGTCATCCAGTCCGATGACCTCGACCGGGATATTGCCAATCGGCACGTCGTACACCGATTCGAACGTGCTCTCGATCTTCAGCTCACCGCCCACCGGACAGCGGGCCACGGTCGCAAAGTCAGCATCGGATATGCTCACGGAGCGTTGTGTATCCCCAACCCGGACGACTCGATCCATCCCCAACAACGACGGCATATCCGTCGCATGGCTCACCGAATCCAGCGCACGCGAATACCAAGCGTCCATCTGCTGGCGATAAATCACCAGGCTCTGATGAAAGCCATCCAGTTCGTGTTCGATAGCGGCAATGTGGGCTGCGTGGGTCATCCGTGACGACTCCCCACGCATGGGGCGCCTGAAATCGCCGAACGAGCCAACACACAAAAAAGAACAACCATCTGCAATCCCTCGCACTGTGTAGTCAGGCGAGGGACTTTGCAGCGGTTTTCAGGGGCGGGGAGTAGAGCTTATCCGGCGGCAATGTGGGACGTTTCGACAGCCGTTGTCTTCTCTTGCTCCGGCACCCGCTGTGGGCATTGTCCTATACATGGGACATTCAGGGCCGTGGCCGCCGGCTAGTACCCAAGGGCCAGCGGCTTTATGGTGTAGTCACTTTGGAGGACCATCATGAAAAAACTCATCGGCATCTACACCAGCCCCCGCGCCCATTGGGTCGGCGACGGTTTCCCGGTACGCACGCTGTTTTCCTACGACAGCCTGGGCAAGCACATCAGCCCATTCCTGCTGCTGGACCACGCCGGCCCGGCTGATTTCACCCCGACCAAGCAACGTCGTGGCGTCGGCCAGCATCCCCATCGTGGCTTCGAAACCGTGACCATCGTCTACGACGGCGAAGTCGAGCACCGCGACTCTACCGGCGCCGGCGGTACCATCGGGCCTGGCGACGTGCAATGGATGACGGCTGCAAAAGGCATTCTCCATGAAGAGTTCCACTCCGAAGCCTTCGCCCGTAAAGGGGGCGCGCTGGAGATGGTGCAACTGTGGGTCAACCTGCCGGCCAAGCATAAAATGGCCGACGCCGGGTACCAGACCATTGTCGACGGCGACATCCCCGTGCTGCCGCTGGCCAATGACGCCGGGCACCTGCGCCTGATTGCCGGCGAGTTCGGCGGGGCGCAAGGCCCCGCACGCACCTTCACACCGATTGACGTGTGGGACCTGCGCCTTAACCCCGGTAAACCGGTCACGCTGAGCCTGTACGCCGGGCGCAACACCGCCCTGGTGGTCCTGCGTGGCACTGTGTTGGTCAATGGCGAGGACATTGCGCGCCAAGGGCAGTTGGCCTTGTTCGAGCGCGATGGCACCCAGTTGTCCCTGGAGTCCAGTGACGACGCCATGGTGCTGCTGCTCAGCGGCGAGCCTATCGACGAACCCATCGTCGGGCATGGACCGTTTGTGATGAACACCGAGCAGGAAATCCATCAGGCGTTTGCCGATTTTCACGCGGGAGCGTTCGGGCGGATGCACGCCTGAGGGCTGTCACACAACCCGCTGCATGTGCTTTTTTGTGGTGAGCGGGCTTGCCCTAAGGCAAGCCCCAACCCCTGCGCCCAGATTTTATTTTCCAGCGTTCTCGATTCATGCGATCTTCACGCCATTCGCCTTGGAGTCGCCTGGATGCCCTCATTTATCGCTGATCACCCGATGCTCTGCGCGTTGGCGCTGATCCTGATCGACATCGCCGTGTGGCGCCTTATCTCCGCCAACTTCGCCAACTGGAAACTGGCGGCGCGCCTGGTGATTTTTGCGGTGTTCAGCGCCGTGCTGTTCAACGACGGCATGAACCCCATGCTGGTCGCGCCCTATGCCGACAACACCGCCTTGCACCTGGCCGCCACGGCCCTGCAGATCGGCTGGTGGCTGTTCGCCGCGCGCACCCTCACGGTGCTGCTCGGTACGCTGATGATGCAGCGGGTCGGGCACACCGGGCGCTTGTTGCAGGACCTGATGGGCGCGGTGATTTTCCTGATTGCGATCATCGCGGCCATGGCGTATGTGCTCGACTTGCCGGTCAAGGGCGTGCTCGCCACCTCCGGCGCGGTGGCGATCATCGTCGGCCTGGCGTTGCAAAGCACCTTGAGCGATGTGTTTTCCGGAATCGTGCTCAACACCACCAAGCCCTACCAGCTGGATGATTGGATTTCCATCGACGGCACCGAAGGCAAGGTCACCGATATCGACTGGCGCGCCACGCGTCTGCAAACCTCCCAGGGCAGCATGGCGGTGATCCCCAACTCCCTGGCGGCCAAGGCCAAGATCATCAACTTTTCGCGCCCGGCGGATATGTTCGGCCTGGCGGTGAGCCTGCAGGTCAGCCCCCATGCGCGCCCGCAAACCGTGATCGAAGCGCTCGAGCGCGCCATGCAAGGTTGCCGCCCGCTGCTGGCCAAACCCGCGCCCAGCGTGGCGTTCAAGACCTCCGCCAGTGGCGGCGTGGACTATGAGATCATCGGGTTCGTGCCCGCCATGAGCCTCAAGCGTGAAGTGCGCAACCAGCTCTACGACCTGGCATTCCGGCACCTGCAGGCGGCGGGTGTCGGTTTGCTGTCGGCCACCGAAAGCAGTGCGCCGCCGGCCATGTCCGCCGCGCGGGCGCTGCTGGAGCGCTCATCGATTTTCTCCACGTTACGCCAGGAAGAAAAAGACACCTTCAGCCAGAACATGACCCCGCACACCTACCGGGCCGGCGAGATGATCCTGCCGGCGGGGGAAGTCAGCGATCACTTGTTTATCGTCGAGTCCGGGGTGGTCTCGGTGATGCTCACCAAGGGTGGCCACAAATTCGAGGCGGGGCGGATGGGGCCGGGGGAGGTGATTGGCGAGGCGGGGGTCCTGTCGGATCAGGCCGCGCTGGCAGACTTTTCGGCAAAGACTGTTTGCACGCTTTACCGCATCGAAAACGAATACCTGAAACCTTGCCTGGATGCACGGCGCGACATCAGCGAGTCGATGAAAGCGCTGTTGGATTTCCGCCTGCACACGGCGCAGGTGTTGACCGAGGAGGCGCCGGTGGTGCCGGTCAAGAAAGGCTTCCTGCAGTGGCTGCGCCAGCGCGGCCGGAGGATTGTATAGAGCACTCGCGGCGGCAGAAATGTCTGCCTCTATACGCAATGTTGAAAAGAGCATGGTGCGGCGCCACGATATTAAATAGAATGAATCTCATTTGAGACTCACTCGCGCCGCGCAGGTTGCTTGCCATGAATGATGCTGTTGTCCCGCTGCACGCCCCTGAACTGACACTTTCGAGCCTGTACCGCGACCACCGCGGTTGGCTGGAGGGCTGGCTGCGGCGGCGCCTGGGCAATGCCTGGGATGCGGCGGACCTGAGCCAGGACACCTTTGTGCGCGTGCTCGCCAGTGCGCAGCCGATCGCACAGATGCAGGAGCCACGGGCTTATCTGGTGACGGTCGGCAAGCGCCTGCTGGTCAATTTTCATCAGCGCCGCAGCCTTGAACAGGCCTACCTGAATGCCTTGGCCAGCTTGCCCGAAGCCAGTGTGCCTTCGCCCGAGCAGCGCTGGCTGGTGCTGGAAACCCTGCATGCCCTGGATGAGTTGCTCGAGGGTTTGCCGGCCGTGGTGCGCCGCGCGTTTCTGTGGAGCCAGCTGGAGGGCCTGGGCTACCGCCAGATCGCCGAGCGCCTGGAGGTTTCCGAGCGCACCGTGAAGCGCTATATGGCTCAAGCTTACGAGCATTGCCTGCTGGTGGATCTGTGAACCGTGACATTGCCCGCGCCGCCGCGCAATGGCTGGCACTGCTGGAGTCCGGCGCGGCCACTGAGGGTGACCATGCCGCGTTGCAGCGCTGGCGAGACAGCCATCCCCAGCATGAACAGACCTGGCAAAAGGCCCAAACCTTGCGCCAGCGTTTCAGCGCGTTGCCCCACGCCGTGGCCATGGCCAGCCTTGATCGCCCGCAGCCCGGCCGGCGCGCGCTGCTCAAGCGTGCGCTGGGCGTAGCGGCGCTGCTGCCGTCGGCCTGGCTGGTCAGCCGCCAGTTGCCCATCGACGCCTGGCGTGCCGACCTGCAGACCGCCACCGGCGAGCGCAAGCGCCTGCCACTGGCTGACGGCGCCAGCCTGCAACTCAATACCGCCACGGCGGTGGACGTGAACCCGGCGCAGCAGCGCATCACCCTGGTCGACGGCGAACTGGCACTGAACGTGCCCGGCAGGGCGGCGCTGACCGTGCAAACCCGTTATGGCCAACTGCTGGTCAGCCAGGCTGAGGTGTGCGTGCGGCAACTGGCGTCCGGCTGCCTGGTGTCGGTGCTCAAGGGGACGGTGTCGGTACGTGACCTCAACGGCCAGGCAACGACTGTGCAGAGTGGCGAGCAAATGCCGCTCAAGGCCGCCGGGCTTGGCGCCAGGCTACCCTTCGACGTGCTGCAATTGGGCTGGCGCGACGGCGTGCTCACTGCACAGAACCAGGGGTTGGGAGATTTTCTGCGGGAACTGGAACGCTATCGCCTCGGCGTATTGCGCTGGGAGCCAAGCCTGGAATCGTTGCGCGTGACGGGGAGTTTTCGCCTGGATGACACCGACCGCATCCTTGACCTGCTGGCCTCCACCCTGGGGCTGGAGGTGCAGGCGCGGACGCGGTATTGGGTCACGCTGCGCAAGATCGCGTAGGGTTGCTGGGCAAACCTTATATGTCTTAACGGAATAAAAAATTTCCATATATTCATTTGTGGCCATTTAAGCGACCAGCGTGCGCAACCGCCAAGCTTTAGAGCGGGTGCTGTTCAGTCGACACGCTCGAAAACCTGCCTGACCTTATCGGCAGGCAGCACGCCCTTACCGGTGTCTTCGATCAGCTCAAAGGTGCCATCGGCGTTGATCGTGATGCCGAGCGAGCCGGCCAGTGTCAGGGTGACGCCAGGTCGTTCACGGAATAAGTCCCTCAACGGTTGCCGACCGTTGAAGGTTTGCCCGAGAGTCGTGGCCAGGCCCTGGATGGAGTCCGAGTTCACACCGCCTACCAGTATGACCTTCCCGCCGTTGTTTAAAGAGGCTTGCAGACTGTCCAGCAGGGCCTGGGTATTGCCGCCGCGCAAGCCCAGCTCCAGATTGCTGCCGGTCAGGTGCATCAGGGTTCGCTTCTGGTAGGTGGTGCCGTTCCAGTCGGTGAGCACGGCGATGGCCGAACAGTCGGTCAAGCCACGGGTGGCCAGGACCTCGCCGCCCTTGTTCAGGGTTTTCGACTCGCCCATGTCGACATGCACCTTATTGGCAGTCTTGAGTGGCAGCCGAGAAGGGATCGGCAGTGGCTGTTCATCTGCTTGCTGCAAGGCATAGGGGCGCTTTGGTTGCTTGACGAGTGCGTCCATCCAGTCCGGTTCCAAGGGGCTCATATCTGGCTTTTTGCCTGCGCGGATTTTCCAGCCGAGCCTGTCCCACTGGGTCATGGTCGCTTGCAATTGCTGGGTGTAATCGCGAGCGGGGCAGGCGATGTCGGCCCAGGGGTCGATGACCCAGGCATCGGCCCAGTCCGGTTCGGAAAAGTCCACGGTCGGACGGACCGGCCCTGTCGGCCCGCCCACCACGGTAAAGCTGTGCACATCGCCGGCATGCCATTCGGTGGCGATCCCGCCGCTCTTGTTGACAATGTCCCGGGATAACAGCGCCATCTCCCCGCAATTGCCGGCTCCCGTTTTGATGATCATGTCATCTGCATTCGGTGCACCCAGGCTGGCGGTACGGCGCAACCATCCAACCGTCATCGCCGCTGCATCGGACCTGGCCAGGTCGGCGGCTGAACGTAGTGGGTTGCCAGGCCCCAGCCCGCTCGCTTTAAGGGCCTGGTTGACATGGGCCTTGGCCTGTTGCGCATAAAACTGGTTTTTCTGCTTTGTTGGCCACTGGGTGAAATCGGCAGGTGTTTCCAGCGCCGCTACGCGCCGGGCGCGCAGGGCAACGTCCGGCTGGACGATGGCATTGGCCCGCTGTAATTGGTAAGCCACCTCGCGTTGCTGTTCATTGCTCATGCCCTTGCACAGTGCCTTGAGCTCGTTGACATCGGCTTTGCGCCAGCCTGAACGCTTGAGTTGCGCGTAGGCCTCCTGCAGGCTCGGCAGCACGATGAAGTCGGCATCCAGTGCGTTTGCGCCTGGGTGTGCGTTCAGGAATTTTCGGTAGCCTTGCACCAGGCTCAGTTGAAAAGGGCCGCACTTATTGAAGGTGATATCCCCGCTTTGTACCTTATTCAGCGGTGCGTAATAGAACTCGGCGGTATCTGCTTCCAGCACCAGGTACTGCCGGTCGCCGCTGGTGACGACCACACTGCGGACCTGGCGTTGGTCATCACTGACGGCGCTGATGCTGTTGAGCTTGACCACGCGCGTCTCTTTGGCAAGGACGCCGGCCGAGTCAGCGGAGCGGAAACCAAACCCAGGTTCGATAATGATCCTGCCACGCACTTGCTGCTTGTAGAGGATGCGCTTGCCATCGGCCACTGGAACCAGCTGAGGACCGGTTTCAGTGTCCAGCCGCTTGTGCAGGCGTTTTTGGTAGACCACCGTGCGCTCCTTGTTGAACAGCCCGGCTTTCGAAGGAAACAACCGCACGTGCTCCATCGCCTGTAGCGGTGCTTGGGAAGCGGGCAGGTCTTCGATGATTTTGACGAAACAGTCATCATTGACGCCGCGTCGGACGCGCCCACCCACACTGGGCGCAGGACAAAGCGGCTCGACATTTTCGAGCGGCCGCGTATGGTCCATCGACTCCAGGTTGGTCAGTTCTCCTGGCTTGCTATCCCGGTAGCGATACACCTTGTCCTTTGCCACCAGGTCATAGCCATCGGTGCGACGCAAGGTGTAGGCGGTGGCCGGCAAGGGGTGGTCAGCGACCAGTGCTTGCTGGCCATCGGCGAAGGTCTCGCGGCGCAATGGGATCTTTGCCGGCCATTTCAACGGGCCTTGCGTCGTGGCACCACCGCCCATCGAAAAGAGGATATTGAGCACGCCATCCAAGGCCGCCGAGGTACCTTGCTGCCGTTCGGCCTGGGTGTCGCCGGTTAGCGCCTTTTCAGTGCCTAGCGCAGCTTCTGCAAGGCCGGCGGCTCCTGCCGCGGCAATGACGATCGGCTCACCGGTGAGTGCAAATTTGCTCAGCAAGCCCGCTGCCGTGGTGACATCGTTGAGCCAAGTGTCCCGCGTGGTCTCGCTGTTGGACTTGATCAGCACATCCGCATCGCTGGTCATGCGCTTGCGCGTAGCGTCCCTGACAGCGCTGAATACGTCGCCATGGATGGCCACGTTGGTGCTGTCAATGACGGTCCCTTCAATCTTGTCCCAATAGCCACTGCCCAGGTACTTGACGGCAGTGTCCACGCCTTTGCCGGACTGGGAATCGCCAGTGATGAACGCCTTTACATCGCTCCAGAACCCGACATCGTTGTCTTGTCGGTCCCTGAGTGAGAAGTGCGATTCCAAGGCCTTGCGCTTCTGCGGCTCGCGGCCTTGCTCGGCCACCCACTGGTCCATACCGGACAGCGAATCGAAGCGCAAAAAGGCCGGCTGATGCCCCGGTACATAGAGGATCTGCACACCATCGCGTCGGTCGCGCAACTGCGAGTGGGGGCCGTCGACGGCGCTAAAGCGCAGGATGTCGTTCGACAGGTAGCCATTGATGTCGAAGGCATGCGCGTGCACGACACCCTTCGCGGCTGAACACGCCTGCAACTGCTTGACCGTCAGCGGCTGGTTGACGTCGAGCGGCACGTTGGCCGCCGCCATGACCAGGCGATAATCTTGCTCGGTGAAGCGCTGCGAGGCCGGCATCTTCTCGCGCTCTGCCGGTGATGCGCGTTCATAGGCCTTGAGCTGCTGGCGGGCCTGGTAGACGAATTCACCTTTGAGCAAGGTGCGGTAATCATCGCCATGGTCACGCCAGAAGCTCTCCAGTTTCTGGGTGATGCGTCCCTGAAAGTCGGTCTTCCAGCTGTCATGCATCAGCCGCGAAGGTGCCAGCGCAAACTGATTGTGGGCGCCATAGCCGCCTTTTGTACGTTGCCCCGGGCCTGCCGTATACAAGCCTGCTTGCTGGTCAAGGGCCCCAGGCAGCCAGTCGTGCTCGTTGAAGTTGCTCAATAGGGCATCCGGCAGTTTCTGCGAGAGCGTCGGTTCCTCTGCCAGGTGTTCCCAGCCGGTCACTGTGTTGGCGCTTTGTGCTTGCTCGAAGCGATTTAAATAGAGTGTGTCGGCATCCACCCTGAGCCCGGTCAGTTTGAAAATCATGGTTTCGGCCCACTGCTTGGCTTCATCCCGCACACTCGGCAGCGCTTTGTGCAAGGCATGCAAGCGGCGTGTGTAGTCATCTCGCTCGCGGGTTGCCGGGAGCACGATGGGCGCCGCGAACCAGCGGGTGCTGTCGTCCAGGGCGCGTTGGTGCTCGGCCAGCGCCGCGTCGCCACGCAGCTCGTCTGTGCTGGGAATATCTGGAAAACGCTGCTGGCTCACCATTTGCGCCACGGCATGCGGATCATCCTGGCGGACGCCATAAAATTGCAGCACCTGCGCGGCGCTTGCGACGTGGTAGGGCTTGGACGGGTAATGGAGGAAATGGCCGCTTGAGGGGGGCCAGAATCCGAGGGTTTCCACGGCTTGCAGCAAGGGGCCGGCAACCTCGGCAAACCCTGAGTTGTCGCCCAGGTAGAAGGCTTTGGGTTTGCCCTGGATGATCACGTCCACACCTTTGCGGTCGGGATGCAACTGAACATTGTCGGGTGAGATGTTGTTGACTTTCATCCAGCGGCGAAAGTCTGGCGTACGCAAGGCTTTGTCCAACTGGTTCAACCAAAGCCCCAAGGTCGCCTTCGGCGGGATGTTGAGCAGCGATGCGGGGCCGACTCTCGGGTGATCGAAGGGGTGGGGGCCGAGGCGCTTGGCCAGTTCGCTGTCAGCCTGTAAACGTTCAGTGTCGTGCGCCGGATGCGCGGGTGGAGAGGGCCAGCTGCCAGTGATGGGTTCGAAAACGTTCACAGGCGGTACAACGGTGGGGCGCGTCGCTACGGTCATGGTAAGTACTGGCTCCGAGAGGGCTTCAACAACACGGTGATGGGTGTCGATAGCGCCCGCTACGGTTCCAGTGGCTTTCAGCGGTTTTGTAAACTGCGCTCCATGCGCTGCAAGCCCTCTTCCAGCATCACCCGCGGGCAGCCGAAGTTCAGGCGTACGAACTGCTGGCAGTCATCGCCGAACTCGATCCCCGCGCTCAAGCCGACCTTGGCGTGTTCCAGGAAGAACTGCTGCGGATCGTCCAGGCCCAGGGCGCTGCAGTCGAGCCAGGCCAGGAACGTGCCTTGCGGCGCATGCATCACCACACCGGGCAAGCGGTTGTGCACGGCATCGAGCAGGTAGTCGCGGTTGGCTTGCAGGTAGTGCTTCAGTGCATCCAGCCATTCGCCGCACTGACTGTAGGCGGCGCGGGTGGCTTCCAGGCCCAGGGGGCTGACGCTGTCGACCATGCCGCAACGAGCATTGTTGAAACGCTCGCGGATCTCGGCGTTCTGTACCACGGCAAAGCAGGTCTTCAAGCCGGCGATGTTGTAAGCCTTGCTCGCCGACATCAGGGTGATGGTGCGCTGGGCAATTTCGGGGCTGAGGCTGGCGGTGGGGATGTGGCGGCGGCCGTCGAAGCACAGTTCGGCGTGGATCTCGTCACTGATGATCAGCGCGCCGTGTTCCAGGCAGGCGTTGGCCACGGCCAGCAATTCGTCGCGCGGGAACACCTTGCCGATGGGGTTGTGCGGGTTGCTCAACAGCAGCGCGCCGGCGCCCGTCAGGGCCTGGCGCAGGGCCGGCAGGGGCGTCAGGTATTCATCGTCGACCTGCTCGAAGGGCACTTCGATACGCGGCAGGTTCCAGTTACCCGGCGCCAGGCGCAGGGGGCGATAGTTGGGGGTTTGCAGCACCACGGGCTGGCCGGGTTGCACGAAAGCGTGCAGGGCCATATTGAAACCGGGCTCGACGCCGGGCAGAAACAGCAGCTCTTCAGGCTGCACGCGCCAGGCGTACTTGGCCCACAGGTCGTCGATGATCGCCGCGCGCACTTGCGGGCCTGCCACGCTGTAGCCGAGGACCTGCTGATCGAGACGCTCATGCAGGGCTTGCAGCACGGCGGGCGGCGCGGCGATGTCCATGTCGGCGATCCACATTGGCAATACGTCCGGCGGGTAGCGGTTCCACTTGGTACTGCCGGTGCCAAGGCGGGGGTGAAGGGTATCGAAATCAAAACTCATGGGCGGCTCGTGTCAGGGAGGCAAACGAAGAATGGCGCTGATTTTAGCGCCATTCGTTGTATAGGCCAGTGCTGATTCGCCACCCCCGTCAAGGAGTACTTACCATCCCGATGATTTGCCGCCGTTCCGTGACCGACAGGTTCTGTAATAAAAACGCCATTGCGCTGGGGATTAAACCCGTGACGGGCTATTTTGGTGCGTCTCAATAATTAGAGTAGCCAAGGATGAAATACCAACCCTTCAGCCGCACCTTGATTGCCACTGCACTGGTATTGACGGTCAGTGGTGTGCAAGCCGCTTCACAGGCGCCGGTGGCCGGTGAAAATGGCATGGTGGTCACGGCCCAGCATTTGGCCACTCATGTGGGCGTGGATGTACTCAAGGCTGGTGGTAATGCAGTGGATGCGGCCGTGGCCGTGGGGTATGCGCTGGCGGTGGTGTACCCGGCGGCGGGCAACCTCGGTGGCGGCGGTTTCATGACCGTGCAACTGGCGGACGGGCGCAAGACCTTCCTCGACTTCCGCGAAAAAGCCCCGCTGGCGGCCACCGCGAATATGTACCTGGACAAGGACGGCAACGTTATCGAAGGCCTGAGCGCCAAGGGCCACCTGGCCGTCGGTGTACCCGGCACGGTCTCCGGCATGGAATTGGCCCTGAGCAAATACGGCACCCTCAAGCGTGCCCAGGTGATTGCCCCGGCGATCAAACTGGCGGAAAACGGCTTCGAATTGCAGCAGGGTGATGTCGATCTGCTGCACACCGCCACCGGCGAGTTCGAAAAAGACCAGGACCTGCGCGGCATCTTCCTGCGCAACGGCCAACCGCTGCAGGTGGGCCAGAAACTGGTGCAGAAAGACCTGGCCAAGACCCTCAAGGAAATCTCCGCCAAGGGCACCGATGGCTTCTATAAAGGTTGGGTGGCCAAGGCGCTGGTAGATTCCAGCCAGGCCGGCAAGGGCATCATCACCCAGGCTGACCTCGACAGATACAAGACCCGTGAACTGGCGCCCATCGAATGTGATTACCGTGGCTACCACGTGGTCTCGGCGCCGCCACCGAGCTCCGGCGGCGTGGTGATCTGCCAGATCATGAACATCCTCGAAGGCTACCCGATGGCCGAGCTGGGCTATCACTCGGCCCAAGGCCTGCACTACCAGATCGAAGCCATGCGCCACGCCTACGTGGACCGTAACAGCTACCTCGGCGACCCGGACTTCGTGACGAACCCGATCGAGCATTTGCTCGACAAACACTACGCGACCCAGCTACGTGCCGCCATCGAGCCGCAAAAGGCCGGTGATTCCCAGGCGATCAAGCCGGGCGTGGCGCCCCATGAAGGCAACAACACCACTCACTATTCGATCGTCGACAAATGGGGCAACGCGGTCTCCGTCACCTACACCCTTAACGACTGGTTCGGCGCGGGCGTGATGGCGAGCAAGACCGGGGTGATCCTCAACGATGAAATGGACGACTTCACCGTCAAGGTCGGCGTGCCGAACATGTACGGTCTGGTGCAGGGCGAAGCCAACGCCATCGCACCGGGCAAGGCGCCATTGTCATCGATGAGCCCGACTATCGTGACCAAGGATGGCAAAGCGGTAATGGTGGTCGGCACGCCAGGTGGCAGCCGTATCATCACGGCAACCTTGCTGACCATCCTGAACGTGATCGACTACAAGATGAACATCCAGGAAGCCGTGGACGCACCGCGTTTTCACCAGCAGTGGATGCCGGACACCACCAACCTTGAGACCTTCGCGGTCAGCCCCGACACCCAGAAAATCCTCGAAAGCTGGGGCCATAAGTTCGCCGCCCCTCAGGACGCCAACCACTTGGCGGCGATCCTGGTGGGCGCGCCCTCATTGGAGGGCAAACCGGTGGGCAACAACCGCTTCTATGGGGCTAACGACCCGCGTCGTAATACCGGCCTGTCGTTGGGTTACTAAGCGAACGCAATGCTTAAAGCAATGAAATCTGTAGGAGCGAGCTTGCTCGCGAAGAGCTCAGGGCCACCGCGCTTATCGAGAATGACCGCGTTGCCTGGGCGTTTTTCGCGAGCAAGAACTAGGCGTCCCCCCTCGCTCCTACAGAGGATCTGCGCTTAGGGCTTGCCCGCTCACTGCAACAGCTGTTCTACGGCGGTAATCGCGGCGGCGTGGCGGGCTTCCCAATCGCCACGAATCACCCGCATCGGCTGCTGATGCTGCTGCATCCAGTCCAGGCTGCCCTGGAAAAATGCGCGGCGATCCGCCAGCTCCGGTTGGCAGCGTTGGCCGTCGGCGGTCCACTCCACATCTTCGGGCGATAGCAGCAGGTGCAGGTCGTAATGCCGTGCCAACAGCTCATCGTCGAGCCACGCCGGGTAATCGCCGAACAGGGTCTGGCTCCAGAGTTTGTTGGTGAGCAGGTGAGTGTCGAGAATCAGCAGGTGGGGTTGCGCTGCGCGGGCGGCGTCTTCCCAGGCCAGTTGGCCGTGGGCGATGTCGGGAATGTCCGCCAGACAGGTGTCGCGCTGATGGCGGTCGATGAAGTACCGCACGTATTCGCCAACCATCAACCCGCCGAAGTGCGCCTGCAATTGCGCCGCGAGCCAGCTCTTGCCACTTGATTCGGGCCCGGCCAGCACCACCACCTTCATGCTTGCAAGACCGGATCGGCACGCCATTCGCGCCAGCCTTGCACGGCAATCACGGTGAACAACGCATAGAGCGCGGCGGTGAGGTACAGGCCTTTATAGAGAAACAGGCCGACAAAGATCACATCCAGGGCAATCCACAGCGGCCAGCACTGCACGCGTTTCTGCGCCATCCACAGTTGTGCCACGAGGCTGAAACCGGTGAGGGCGGCGTCGAGCCACGGTTGCGCGGCATCGGTCCAGTGGGCCATGGCCGCGCCGAGCATCAGGCTGAACACGGCGCCGATGGCCAGGCTGATCATGATCGCAGGCACGCCCAGGCGGGTGACCTGGCGGCCTTGCTTGACCTCGCCGGCGCGGGTCCATTGCCACCAGCCATACAGTTGCAGGCCGGCGTAGACCACCTGCAACAACATGTCGGAATAGAGTTTCACGTCATAGAACACCCAGGTGTACAGCAACACCATCACCAGGCCGATGGGCCAGCACCAGGGGTTTTGCTTGACCGTCAGCCAGACAGCGATCACCCCCAGGGCGGCGGCGAACAGTTCAAGCCCGGACATGGCGGATCCTTGGGAGAGTGGGAAAGGGCGGTGATTGTAACCAGAGGTACTTAATCTTCAAACTGTTGGCTCTTGAATGTGTGCTGGCGTGCCTGCGATGCAAGCGCCTCGGTGTATCGGTATAACCTGTGGCGAGCGGGCTTGCCCCGCGTTGGGCTGCGCAGCGGCCCCAATAAGAACGCTGCAGTGTGCCAGGCACTCCGTGGCTGTGTTTTGGGACCGCTACGCAACCCAGCAGGCCAGCGTTGTGAGCTTAGACCTTGAACTGGCGCAACAGGCCGTCGAGCTGCTCACTCAGCCCGCGCAACTGCGCGCTGGCCAGGCTTGACTGTTCCGCCGCCAGCGCCGTGCTGTGGGACAACCCCGCCGCCTGGGTGACGTTCTGGTTGATGTCTTCCACCACATGCGCCTGTTGCAGCGTGGCGCTGGCAATCGAGGCGTTCAGGCCATTGAGGTTGTGCAACGCCTGGCCTACGGCAGTCAGGCTGGCCCCGGCCTGGCCGGCTTGTTCGATGGTCAGTTGCGACGCGCTGTGGCTGTCGCTGATCACCTTGACCGCCGCTTCCGAGTGACCTTGCAGGCGTTCGATCATCGCCTGGATTTCGGCGGTGGATTTTTGCGTGCGCTGGGCGAGCAGGCGCACTTCATCGGCCACCACGGCAAAGCCGCGGCCTTGCTCACCGGCGCGCGCCGCTTCAATGGCCGCGTTCAAGGCCAGCAGGTTGGTCTGGTCGGCGATGGAGCGGATCACTTCCAGTACGCCACCGATCTGGGTGCTTTCGGTGGAGAGAGTACGGATCACTTCCACGGCCTGGCTGATGGTGGTGGAAAGCTGATCGATCTGCTGCAGGCTGCCGTCGATATTGACTTGGCCCTGCTGCGCCTGGGCCTGGGCATCGCGCATTTCGCTGGCGGCGTGTTCGGCGTTTTTCGCCACGTCCTGCACGCCGTAAGTGACTTGATTAATGGCAGTGGCCACCAGCTCCATCTGCTGAGACTGTTGCTGGCTGCGGTCATGGGCCTGGCTGGCGCTGTTACCCAGCTCCGTCGACGACTGGCCCAGCGCGTTGGCGCAGACCTGCAACTGGCTGACCACCTGGCGCAGCTTGGCCGTGAAGCTGTTGAAGTGGTGGGACAGCTGGGTGACTTCGTCTTGGCCGTGGGTGTCGAGGCTGCGGGTCAGGTCGCTTTCGCCGCTGGCGATATTGCCCATGGCATTCACGGCGGCCTGCAACGGGCGCACGATGCTGCGGGCGATCAGCGCCACCAGCAGGCCCATCACCAGCGCAATGCCCAGAACGATAAACGACGCTTTCCATACTTGGGCATTGAACTCGGCCTGCACGTCATCCACGTACACCCCGGAGCCGATAATCCAGCCCCAGGGTTCGAACAACTGGATATACGAGGTCTTGGCCACTGGCGCCTCGGCACCCGGTTTCGGCCAGCGATAGTTGATGATCCCGGCGCCCTTGGCCTTGGCCAGGATCACGAACTCGTTGAACACCGCAAACCCGTCCGGATCGCGGATGGCCGAAAGGTTCTGGCCATCGAGCTTGGGGTTGGCCGGGTGCATGATCATCACGGGGGTGAGGTCGTTAATCCAGAAATAATCGTTGTGGTCGTAGCGCAAGCCGCGCACGGCGCTCAGGGCCTGTTTCTGCGCGGCTTCACGGGTCATCACGCCGGTGGTTTCGAGGCTGTGATAAAACGTCAGGATGCCACTGGCGGTCTGAACCACGTTTTGCGTCTGCTGGCGTTTGCCCTGGTACAGGTCGTCGTGGATCTGCTTGAGCATCAGCAAACCCAAGGCTATCAGCATCAGCACAGCGACGATCAGGATCAGCCAGAGGCGGCGGCTGATCGACATATTGCGCAAACTGTTCATCGTCCTGTCACTCCGGGCTTTTTATAATTGTGGGCGTCGCATCGACTTTTACGCCTTGTCTGATAGGCTTTCGGCCAGACATCGTAAAACCTGAGTACTGCCTGATTTTTCACAGAATTTTTGCAGACCGGCCTTGATTATGGTCAAGTCCGGGCCTTGAGCGCGCTCGTCGTCAGTGAACCACTAAAAAAGACTAACAAGGCATGCCATGGCGCATGACCTTTGGGGGAAGCATGGATTTTTGGACCGCCATACAGGCATTTATTCTTGGCGTAGTGGAGGGGCTTACGGAGTTCCTGCCGATCTCAAGCACCGGCCACCAGATTATCGTCGCCGACTTGCTCGACTTCGGTGGCGAGCGTGCCATGGCGTTCAACATCATCATCCAGCTCGGCGCGATCCTGGCGGTGGTATGGGAGTTCCGGCGCAAGATCCTCGATGTGGTCACGGGCTTGCCGACCCAGCGCAACGCTCAGCGGTTTACCGTCAACCTGCTGATCGCGTTCCTGCCGGCAGTGGTGCTGGGAGTGATCTTCGCCGACTTGATCCACCATTACCTGTTCAACCCGATCACCGTGGCCACGGCCCTGGTGGTGGGCGGCATCGTCATGTTGTGGGCCGAGCGCCGTGAGCATGAAGTGCATGCCGAGAGCGTTGATGAGATCACCTGGAAAGATGCGCTCAAGGTTGGCTTTGCCCAGTGCCTGGCAATGATCCCCGGAACATCGCGCTCCGGCTCGACCATTATCGGCGGCCTCTTGTTCGGCCTGTCGCGCAAGACCGCCACCGAGTTTTCATTCTTCCTGGCCATGCCCACCATGGTCGGCGCGGCGGTGTACTCGGGCTACAAGTACCGCGACCTGTTCCAGCCAGCCGACTTGCCGGTGTTCGCCATCGGTTTTGTCACCTCGTTCATTTTCGCGATGATTGCGGTCAAGGGCCTGCTCAAGTTCATCGCCAGCCACAGTTACGCAGCGTTTGCCTGGTACCGCATCGGGTTTGGCCTGCTGATCCTGGCGACCTGGCAGTTCGGCTGGATCGACTGGGCTGCGGCCAAGGCATGACGATCCAGCACCCACGCTTGAAGGCGGCGATTTTTATGCTGCTGTGCGCGGCGCCGTTACTGGGGGCGCTGTTGGTGTGGTGGCGCGGTGAAACCGTGCTCCCGCTGGCGGCCTATGGCGTGGTCAGCGTGCTGGCGTTTTTCCTGTACTGGAATGACAAGCGCAAGGCGCGTGCCGACGCCTGGCGCATCCCGGAAAACATCCTGCACGCCGTGGAACTGGCGGGCGGTTGGCCGGGGGCGTTGATTGCCCAGCAGGTCTTCCGGCACAAGACGCGCAAGGTGTCCTATCAGGTGCTGTTCTGGGTGATCGTGCTGCTGCACCAGGTGTTCTGGCTGGACCAGATGTTCCTCGGTGGCACCTTGTTGTCAGTGTTCTAGCCGCAAGCCGATCTGCGTGCGCTTGGGCAGTTTGCTCACCACCAGTTGGTGGGAACGCTGCAACAAACCACGCAACTCCTCGGCGCCCAGCGGGTAGGGCGTGTGCATGATGATCCACTGCGCGCGCGCCAGGTACGGCGCGGGGTGAATGCCGGGGCGATCGACATGGCCCAGGAACAGGGCCTTATCGACCTTGAACGCCAGCGAGTCGCCGCGCAGGTTCTGCAACGCGAACATCTTGTTGCCGGCAATCGAGAACACGCGCACGCCGCCCCATTTATAGTCTTCCCGCGCGCCCGGCAGGCTCAGGCAGAATTGGGCGACTTGTTCTTCCGTCATCTTCATAGCAAACGCTCCCCGCAGCTTTTGAAGCCTTCTTCCAGGTAATCGATCCAGGCACGAATGGCTGGCAGCACACCCCGGCGATGCGGGTACACGGCCTGCAGCCAGCCACCCGGCAAGGACCATTGCGGCAGCAGTTGCACCAGGCGACCGTTGGCCAACTCTTCTTCGCAATACATCATCGGCAGCACGGTAAAGCCCAGGCCGATGATGGCGCAGGCCTTGCGCACATTGAAGTCATCAATGCCCAGGCGTGCCTCCATTGCCAGCTCGTGCGGGTTGCCGTCGGGGTCGAGAATGCGCTGATGCACCATCCGGTCCGCCTCCAATGCGCCGAGTATCGGCAGCTGCTTGAGGTCATCGAGGGTGCGGGCCTGCCGGCCGTGTAAAAAGTTGGGGCTGGCAACCAGCACGGTCTGGGCAGGGCGCAGGCGCTTGGTCACCAGCAGTGGGTCCTCATCGCCCGACTCACGCACGCGCAGGGCCACATCGATACCCTCAGCGACCAGGTCGACACGGCGGTTGACCAGGGTCATTTCCAATTGAACCTGAGGGTAAGTGGCCAGAAACCCGGCGATCAGGTCCGGCATCATGTTTTGTGCCAGGCCCACCGGGCACGTCACCCTTAACCGCCCACGGGGCTCGCTGGACATGCTGGCCACGGCCTCATCGGCCATTTCCGCTTCCAGCAGCATTGCCTGGCAGTGGCGCAGGTAGCGTTCGCCGACGGCGGTGAGGGTCAACTGGCGGGTGGTGCGTTGCAGCAGGCGCGCGCCCAGGCGTTCTTCGAGCTCGGCGATGCGCCGCGACAGCCGTGACTTGGGAATGCCCAACAGCCGCCCGGCGGCCGCGAAACCGCCGGCTTCGACGACTTTGGCGAAATAGTAGAGATCGTTGAGGTCTTGCATGGTGAATCCATTGTCCTGTCAGTGGGACAAACTATCGCATTGCAGGCGACTTATCGACTATTGCTTTCATGCGTAGCATCACCCCCATCTGATCGCCACTGTCGATCCCATCACGGAGATCCACCATGAAACTGTTGCATATCGATTCCAGCATCCTCGGTGACAACTCGGCTTCGCGTCAGCTCAGCGCTGGCGTGGTCAAGGCCTGGCAAGCGGCTGAGCCGGGTATTGAAGTGACGTACCGCGATCTGGCCAGCGAGGGTATCAATCACTTCTCCGGCGCCACCCTGGGGGCACTGGGCACTGCTGCGGAACTGCGCGATGCCGCGCAAAAGCATGAGGCTGAGCTGAGTGCTTCGTCGCTGGCTGAGTTCCTGGCTGCCGACGCCATCGTAGTGGGCGCGCCGATGTACAACTTCACCATCCCGACCCAGCTCAAAGCCTGGATCGACCGCATCGCCGTCGCCGGCCAGACCTTCCAGTACACCGAAGCCGGTCCGGAAGGCCTGTGCGGCAACAAGAAAGTCATCATCGTGTCGACTGCCGGCGGCATGCATGCCGGTCAAGCGTCTGGCGCTGCCCATGAAGGCTACCTGAAGCTGCTGTTTGGCTTCCTCGGTATCACCGATATCGAAATCGTGCGCGCCGAAGGTTTGGCCTATGGTGATGAAGTACGCAGCAAATCCATGAGCGACGCCAATGTACTGATTAACGAACAATTGTTCGCTGCCGCGTAAGGCTTGTGTAAATTTTCAGCTTCGCTCGGTTTCAATCTGAAACCGAGCGCCTAAACTCTGTATTCTGCTTGCTTGAACGCGAGCGGGGTATGGAGTTTTTTGGTTTACCCGCGGTCTTTTTTAAAGTGGCCCAGGTTGTGCAGGCATGGGTTCAACACCCTGGACTTTTCAGGTGACATGTCGGTTCTCACGCAGCGAAGGTGGACGTCCCATGATGCGTCTTTGTGCTGTTCTGGTTCTCTCCCTGCTTGGCGGCCTGATTTCAGTGCACGCTGCGCCCGCGCCGCACCCGCATTGGAGTGTGGGCTTCCATCGCATGACCTTTCTCGACCCGCTGGATCTGCAGCCGATGAAGGCGATCGCGTTCTACCCGTCCACCGACGTTGAACACATCAGCCAGGTCGGGCCATATCACATCGCCGCCACGCGAGACGCGAAGATCGCCATTGGCCGTTTCCCGATGCTGATGCTGTCCCATGGCAACACCGGCACGCCGCTGGCCTTGCATGACCTGGCCACGTCGCTGGCGCGCAAAGGGTTTGTGGTCGTGGCGGTGCTGCATCCGGGGGACAACTACAGGGATCACAGCCGCCTGGGCACGCTGAGCAACCTGTATGGGCGGCCGATCCAGATATCCGAAGCCATCACCGCCACCCTGGGCGACCCGATGCTGTCGCCGTTCGTCAATATCGACCAAATAGGGGTTATCGGCTATTCGGCCGGCGGTGAAACCGCGTTGATTCTGGCGGGCGCCAAGCCGGATTTCGATCGTTTGCGGCGCTACTGCCAGGAGCGTCCGGAGGACCGCGACGCCTGCACCACCAAAGGCGAGCTGGTGATGGACCGTGACGACTTGCAGCCGCAATCCGACCCGCGCATCCACGCGCTGATGTTGATGGCGCCGCTGAGCCTGATGTTTGGTCGCCACACCCTGGCCGATGTGCATGTGCCGGTGTTGCTCTACAGCGGCGACGGCGACAAGCTGGTGGCGGTGGACAAAAACGCCGCCGCCCTGGCGCGCAAGCTGCCGGAGCCGCCGGACTTCAAGCTGTTGGCCGGGGCCGGTCACTTCGTGTTCATGGCGCCGTGCGACAGCGACCAGCTGGCGAGCATGCCGGCGATCTGCACCGACGCCGATGGCGTCGACCGCGAGGGCATCCACCGTGACCTGGTGTCCGAGGCCGGGCGCTTTTTCACCCACACCCTTGGCCAGTCCACCCGCGCCGGCTTGCAGACCGCTGATCAGTAAGCGCCGCGCTTGAGCAGCAGGGTCAGGCCCAGGGCCATGATCGACAACAGCGCCGCGCAGAAGAAAATCCAGCCGTAGCCGAGGTTCAGCGCCACGAACCCCATCAGTGGGCCGGCAATGGCCAGGGCCAGGTCAAAGAACACCGCATACGCACTCAAGCCCGCGCCACGGCTACTGTTGGGCACCTGCTTGATCGCCTCCACGCCCAGCGCCGGGTACACCAGCGACAAGCCAACGCCGGTCAGCCCTGCGCCGATCAGGGCCACGCCGGTGGACGGCGCGAGCCACAACAGGCTCAGCCCCACGGTCTCGATGGTCATGCAGGCAATGGCCGCGCGAAAACCGCCAAGGCGGCTGATGGCAGAAATAAACACCAGGCGCGCCAGGATAAAGCACACCCCGAACACCGTGAGACAGTACGCCGCGCCGCTCCAGCCGCGATTGACGTAGTAGAGGGTAATAAAGGTGGTGAGCGTGCCATAGCCAATCGAGGCCAGGCACAGGCTGGCACCAAACGGTGCGATGCGCCCGAATACCGCCCAGAACGGCAACCGCTCGCCGCGCACCACCGGCACCGATGGCTTGTTGCGGATCAGCACCAGCCCCAACGCGGCCAATAGCGCCAAGGCAAGCCCAAGGCTGGGGTAGCCATAGTCGGCAACCATCACCACTCCCAGCGGCGCGCCGATGGCGATGGCGCCATAGGAGGCGATGCCATTCCATGAGATCGAGCGCGCGGTGTGTTCGGCGCCGACCTGGCCCATGCACCAGCTGATAGTGCCCACGCCGATCAGCCCTTGGGCCACGCCCAGCAACAGGCGCGCGGCGATCAGAATGGCCAGGCTCAAGCTGGGTGCGCTCTCGACCAGGGTGGCGAAAAACGTCAATACGCCGCTGAGCAGAATGCCGGCCAACCCCAGCACAATCGAACGCTTGGTGCCCACGTTGTCCGACATGCGCCCGGCCATGGGGCGGCTGAGCAACGTGGCCAGGTACTGCGAACCGATGACCAGCCCTGCCACCACGGCGCTGAAGCCCAGCTGCTCATGCACATAGCCCGGTATCACCGCGATCGGCAGGCCGATGCAGATAAAGGCGATGAAGGTATAGAACACGATGGAGACGATCTGCAAGGTGATCGACAGGGAGGAGGGGGCGGCGACAGGCATGGGCACTCATTCGCGGGCGGGCGGTGAGGGCATCATGGCAAGAGCGTGGGAGAAAAGAAAGCAGCCTAACTACTTAGTCGGTGCGCTGAACGCGCTGTTGTGATTGAGCCGGATACTTTTGCAGCAGGCTTGGGCTGCGCTTGGCTGCACAGCAGCTCCAATAAAAAACACCGCGTTGTGCCTGGCACAACGCGGTGTTTGGTTTTAGGGCTGTTGCGCAGCCCGGCGCAGGGCAAGCCTGCTCACTACCGCTGATTAGAACACGACGCCCTGGCTGCGCAGGTAGTCGTCGTAGGTGCCGCTGAAGTCGATCACGCCGTTGGCGCTCAACTCGATGATGCGGGTGGCCAGGGACGAAACGAACTCACGGTCGTGGCTGACGAAGATCAGCGTGCCCGGGTAGTTCTCCAGCGCCAGGTTCAGCGCCTCGATGGACTCCATGTCCAAGTGGTTGGTCGGTTCGTCCATGATCAGCACGTTCGGCTTTTGCAGGATCAGCTTGCCGAACAGCATGCGACCTTGCTCACCCCCGGAGATCACCTTGACCGACTTGAGGATCTCGTCGTTGGAAAACAGCATGCGGCCCAGGGTGCCACGGATCATTTGCTCGCCTTGAGTCCATTGGCCCATCCAGTCGAACAGGCTCATGTCGTCTTCGAAGTCGTGGGCGTGGTCCTGGGCGTAGTAGCCCAGCTCGGCGGCGTCGGTCCACTTGATGCTACCGGCATCCGGCGTCAGTTCGTTGACCAGGGTACGCAGCAGGGTGGTCTTGCCGATACCGTTCGGGCCGATGATCGCTACGCGCTCGCCGGCTTCTACCTGGAAGCTGAAGTCCTTGAACAGCGGCTTGCCGTCGAAGCCCTTGGCCATGCGCTCGACGATGACCGCCTGGCGGTGCAGCTTTTTGGTTTGCTCGAAACGGATGAACGGGCTCACACGGCTCGAAGGCTTGACCTCGGCCAGCTGGATCTTGTCGATCGCCTTGGCGCGGGAGGTGGCCTGCTTGGCTTTCGAGGCGTTGGCCGAGAAGCGGCTGACGAAGGATTGCAGTTCGGAGATCTGCGCCTTCTTCTTGGCGTTGTCCGACAGCAGTTGCTCGCGGGACTGGGTCGCCACGGTCATGTACTCGTCGTAGTTGCCCGGGAACAGGCGCAGCTCGCCGTAGTCCAGGTCAGCCATGTGGGTGCACACGCTGTTCAGGAAGTGACGGTCGTGAGAGATGATGATCATCAGGCTGGAACGCTGGGTCAGGATGTTTTCCAGCCAGCGGATGGTGTTGATATCCAGGTGGTTGGTCGGTTCGTCGAGCAGCAGCACTTCCGGGTCGGAGAACAGCGCCTGGGCCAGCAATACGCGCAGCTTCCAGCCTGGGGACACTTCGCTCATCGGGCCGAAGTGCTGTTCCAGGGGGATGCCCAGGCCCAGCAGCAGCTCGCCGGCACGGGATTCGGCGGTGTAGCCGTCCATCTCGGCGAACTCGGTTTCCAGCTCGGCGACGGCCATGCCGTCGTCTTCGCTCATTTCCGGCAGCGAGTAGATACGGTCGCGCTCGGCCTTGACCTTCCACAGCTCTTCGTGGCCCATGATCACCGTGTCGAGCACGGTGAATTCTTCGTAGGCGAACTGGTCCTGGCGCAGTTTACCCAGGCGCACATTCGGCTCCAGCATGACCTGGCCGCCGGACGGATCGAGGTCGCCACCGAGGATTTTCATGAAGGTCGACTTGCCGCAACCGTTGGCACCGATCAAACCATAACGGTTGCCGGCGCCGAACTTGACCGAGACATTCTCGAAGAGAGGCTTGGCGCCGAACTGCATGGTGATGTTAGCTGTGGAGATCAATTACTTTACCTATCAATGGGTTGCGAGCATGGCGGCAGGCGCCGTCAGGCATGCATCAACAGCGACATCAAGGCGCGAAACCCGGTCGCTGAGCAAAAAATGGGGGATGTGTGTTGGAATTTGGCGCGCATTGTCGCATATGTCAGGCGACAGTTGTATGGCACGCGAAAGATGGCTTGGCCAAGGTCTCCGGCATCGCCAGCCATAACAGCGCCAACGCCACGGCCGCTACGCCGGCCAGGGTCAGGAACGCGGCGTTGTAGCCGGCCTGCTGCACCACGAAACCGGCCAGGCTGCTGCTCAGTGCCGCGCCCAGGCCAAACACCGTGGACAATGCGCCCAGGCTCACGTTGAATCGCCCGGTGCCCTGGGTGAGGTCTTTGACGATCACCGGGAACAGCGCGCCGAAAATGCCCGCGCCGATGCCGTCGAGCATCTGCACCGCCACCAGCCAATAGGGGTCGTTGTACACGGTGTACAGCACGCCGCGCAGCGGCAGGATCATGAACCCGAGCAGCAACAGTGGCTTGCGCCCCCACACGTCGGCCTTGGCGCCCACCAGCCAGGCCATCGGCACCATCACCAATTGCGCGGCAACGATGCACGCCGAGGTCAGCGGCGTGGCCATCTGCAGGTTGATCTGCGAAAGCTTCTGGCTCACCAATGGCAGCATCGCGGCGTTGGCCAGGTGAAACAGCGCGCAGCAGATGGCGAACAACAGCAGCGGGCGGTTAGCCAGCAGGGTTTTTATGCCGGACGGCTGTTCATGGTCCGTGTGATGGGCAGGATCGAAGCCACGGGCGACATCGTGGTCGATGGCCTTGGCCGAGACGCCACAGACCGCGACGACACTGGCCACTGCCATGAAGGCCATCAGGTAGAACACCACCACCGGCCCGAACAGGTACGCCAGGCCACCGGCCAAGAGCGCGGCCACGGCATTGCCGGCGTGGTTGAAGGTTTCGTTGCGTCCGGTACGGCGAGTAAAGGCCCGTGGCCCGGTGATGCCCAGGGAAATGGCGGAAATCGCCGGCGCGAACACGGAGGCGGCGACGGCGCTGGCGGCCTGGGTCAGCGCCACCCAGCCAAATGAGCTGACAAAGGGCAGCATCAGGCAACTGGCGGTGACCAGCACAGCCGCCACCGCGATCACCGCGCGCTTGCTACGGGTGCGATCGATCAGCGCGCCCGCCGGGCCCTGGGTGATCAAGGCGGCGATGCCCGCGAGGGTCATGACGACGCCGATGCTGGCCGGGTCCCACTTGTGTACGGCCAGCAGGTAAATCGCCAGGTAGGGTCCAAGACCGTCGCGGACATCCGCCAGGAAGAAGTTCAGGCTGTCCAGGGACAAGGTATTACGCAGGTCGGAATGTTTGGCCACGGCGCGGTCTTCGAAGAGGGCAGTCAACGGCTGAGCACCCATGGCGTTACTGACCTGCGGGCTCTGGATTAAGTTTCCTACGCGGCTCGGGGTTTTAATCCTTAGACGATTGGCTTATTTTCTGAATCCCGCTGTAACGACTAATTGGAGACGCAATGGACATGCCCTCAGCTCAACAGGCGATTGCCTGTAACAAGGACGCCTGGGACCAATCCGCCGGCCTGCATAAGGCCACTGACACCTGGACCGCATTGTTGAGCAGTGTTGGCCGTGCCGATTTTTCTTGCCTGGACCCAACCCTCACGGGGCTGTTGCACGACATCGGTGTCGCCGACAAGGATGTGGTGCAACTGTGTTGCAACAACGGCCGCGAAAGCCTGTCGCTGTTTGGCCTGGGCGCCCGTTCGGTGGTGGGCGTCGACCAGTCCCGGGCCTTTCTCGAGCAGGCGCATGAGCTTGCCGGTATGTCGCCCCACAACCCCGAATTTATCGAAAGTGATATTCACCAATTGCCCGCGCGCTTGCACGAACGCTTTGATATCGCGCTGGTGACCATCGGCGTGCTCGGCTGGATGCCGGATGTGGCGCTGTTCATGCGCCATGTCGCCAGTACCCTGAAGCCTGGCGGCACCTTGGTGATGTATGAAACCCACCCGTTCCTCGAGGTGTTCGACCCCAGGGCCGACAACCCGCTGTTGCCCGCCAATTCGTACTTCCAGAGTGAGCCTTTCATGCTGCGCGAGGCGATCGTCTATGAAGGCCAGGGCGAGGTGGCAGGCCCGACCTCCTATTGGTTCGTGCATACCCTGGGGGATGTGGTAAACGCCGCAATCTGCGCCGATTTACAGATCGGCCACCTGCAGGAGTATGCGCACTCCAACCGCGAAGAACTTTACGATCTATATGAGCACCAGCCCGCGCAACTGCCGCTGTGCTTTACCTTGACGGCCACCAAGCGGCCGGCCTGAGCCGGTTTTGTCCGGGCCCCAAAAAGCCCGCGAGGGGCAGCGGGCCAAGGGATTCACTTGCGTACGAACGTACGCATCGTTTGGCCTGGGCCTGTACGGAATACCGTGGGTCTGGGCATGCCTTCATCGGCTGCAATAAACGCGAACTCACGCCCTTCAAGCCGATAACTGGCGGGGAGTTGTTTGCCCGCGTCATCCCCCATGGCGTCCACCCACGTGATGCTTTTGGGGTGGGTGCTGCTGTCGAGGAAAAAACGGCCTGCCAATAACAGCTCGCCATCCACCGTTCGCACTTCAAATTGGTCTCCTTTGATTGTGGTGACCGCGCCGGGAGCGGTGTGAGCGTCCGGCGGGTTCAGGACACCGTTGTCCTCAAGAGAGATTTGTTCCCAGGTGCCTTGGAGCGCCTGCCAGTCCGTGTCGGAGGTCGATTGCATAAAAGTCCATTTTTCAACGTCGTGTGCCAGGGGCACGTTACATGTGCGAGGAAAATCAGAGGTGTCTGAAATGATCTGTAGGGGGTTTCGTATTTTTAGCCTGAGTAACAGAATTTTTCCTTCGCTAGCAGTTATTTAACAAACTTTTGACTACTCTTGTGCGACTTGGGTAGGCAATGAGCGACTCTGCTATAGGAATACTCATTTCAATGAACCATAAATAAAACTAAATAGCAGTGGATTTTTCCTCAGGCTAAGTGGTCAGACTGCCATTGACGAGCCTGCTCGTCGGGTATCGAGGGCGTTGTCCCGGATGCCATGAGAGCAGTGGCTTATTAGTGGCATTTTTTAAGGTGGCGTGCATTTTGAATCGAACTTCCCCGCTTAACAATGCTTCAGCATCAGACGAAATAGACCTTTTTGAACTGCTTTACGCAATCTGGCGGCAAAGAAAGTGGGTGGCCGGTTGTATGATCCTCGCGGGGGCGCTCGGCACGATCTACGCGTTTGTAGCGCCCAAAACCTACGAAGTCAGCAGCGTATTGCGTCCGGCGGCCATCAATGAACTGGATGCGTTGAACCGTTCCGAGGTCTACAAGTTGCCTCCGGCGGATGCGCTGGCGAAGGTAGGTTCACAACTGGAATCCTATGAGGCGAGGCTCGGATTTTTCAAATCCCATGAGCAATTGTTCGCAGCCTTCCAAAAGCCTGGTCAGAGCCTTGAGCAGAGCTTTGAGGATTTCAACCGCAACTCGGTCAATTTGATTCTGCCTGATCCAAAAAAGGCCGGCTCCTTGAGCAACTACATCCGCCTCGAGTTGAGCTACCCGGCCGATGTGGATGGCGTAGCCATTCTTAACGGCTTCGTTGATTACGCAATTGCTACCGAGCGTGAACAGGTAGGCGCGGACCTCAAAGTGATCGTCAATAACCGCCTGAATGAGCTCAAAGGCAAGATTGACGCGGCCCGCTCCAACTACGAAACCGAAAAAGAGTCGAAGATCGCCAAGCTGCTGGAGGCCGACCGGCTCAAGCGTGCGCAGTTGCAGGACGAGCTCAGTGCCTTGCGCCTGCAAATGAAGATGGAGCGTACCAACCGTCTCGCAGAGTTGACGGAAGCCATTGGTATTGCCAAGTCCATGGGCATCAAGACGCCTACGACGCCGTCCTCCATGGCCGATGCAAGCCGAAGTGGGTCGGGCCAGGTCATGCGCACCGAGGTCAATAATCAGAAGATCCCTCTTTTCTTCCTGGGGACCGAAGCGCTTGAAGCCGAGCGTGTAGCCTTGCAGCAGCGCACCAGCGACGACTTCACCAACCCTCGCATCGCCGAGATAGGCAAGGAAATTCAGTTGTTGGAGGTGAACCGCGAGGTTGAGTTGTTGCGCAAGCGCGACAACGAGGACATCTTCCTGCAGGATGTCGAGCCGCTTCGGGCTGAGGTTGCACGCTTACGCAATCTCAACATCGACATGAGCAACCTCAAGCTGGTCACCATCGATCGTCGCGCTCAGGAACCGCTGGCCCCGATCAAACCGAAAAAGCTGTTAGTGATTGTCATGAGCATGGTCGCAGGGTTGGTATTGGGCTTGCTGATCGCATTGGGTCGTCACTTCGTCCTCACACAACGTAAAGCCATTCCTTATTCGTCAGTGCATGAAGGTCGTTTGTCTCGCGATCAGGACAAGGATAATAATCCGCTGCTTTAGAACAGAAGAGCTTGCGTCAGGGCAAGCTCTTCGTGCCTCTTCAGTCCAGTCAGAGACAGTTTTTCACAATTGCTAGTTAACTTTTGGTTACAAATTGTGGCTAAATAACCACTGATGGTCACGATCCGGCTGCAGCCCAGCCGGTCGTGCCGACGGTGTGAATTGTGATTTCAGGTGCTGCCATCCATCCTCGGCCGTTGTGGGCACGCAGGAGCAGCCTGTTCTCTTCTGACATGTGACGAAATCCTTTGAAACTCATCATTGTTGTGCTCTACGTTGCCTGTATTGCGTATGTACACCTGCGTGGCAGGGTACGACACAAGCTGGGCCGTCAGCTCAGTGATCATTCGACCTTCCTGGCGCCGATCAACTGCTTTCTGTACCTGTTCTCCAAACAGCCCAGCCGCCCCTATCTATCGCCCAGCGATTTTCCCGACCTGAGCCCCTTGCAGGAACATTGGCAAGAGATTCGCCAGGAAGCCCAGAACCTGCTGCGAGCAGGGGAGATCAAACGCTCGAACCAGTACAACGACGTTGGCTTCAACTCGTTTTTCAAGTCGGGCTGGAAGCGTTTCTATCTCAAGTGGTACGGCGACAGTCACCCCTCGGCGATGAAATTATGCCCGCGTACCACGCAGTTGGTGCAAGGCATCGGCTCGATCAAGGCGGCCATGTTCGCCGAGCTGCCGCCAGGCTCCAAGCTGGTGCGCCACCGCGATCCGTATGCCGGCTCCTATCGTTATCATCTGGGCCTGGACACGCCGAACGATCCGGGCTGCTACATCAATGTCGACGGTGAAAGCTACTCCTGGCGCAACGGTGAGGCGGTGATGTTCGATGAGACCTATATCCATTTCGCCGAAAACACCACACAGCAGAACCGCATCATCCTGTTTTGCGACATCGAACGGCCGATGAAATACCGCTGGGCGGCCGCCTTCAATCGCTGGTTCAGCCGCACGGTGATGGCCGCCGCAGGCTCGCCCAACGATGCCGGCGACAGGACCGGCGGGCTCAACCGTGCCTTTACCCGTCTGTACAAGATACGTTTGCGCGGCAAGGAACTGAAAAAACGCAAACGCACGCGCTACTACCTCGAGAAATGGGCGATCTTCGCTGCACTGGCGGCCATCTTCCTGCTGATCTGAGGCCTGGCCGGGCGCCCCTTCACTGCGGGGGCTGGGCGCCCAGTTTGTCCCACATTTTCTTGCTGATCTTCTGCCGATTGGCATACCCGGCCCACGGATTGTCCTTTAGACCCTGCAAGCGCTGCTGCAGGTTGGCCACCGTCCATTGCTGGGCACTGCGCAACCCCGCCAACTCCTCGCGACTGACCGGCACTGACACCGGCAGCCCCGGCCGTGCCCGTACCGAATAGGCCGCCACGGTACTGGCACCGCGGGCATTGCGCAGGTAATCGATGAAGATCTTGCCCACGCGGTTTTTCGGCCCGGAGGTGGCGGTAAAACGCTCGGGCAATTGCGTGGTCATGAACTGCGCGATGGCCTTGGCAAAGGCTTTGACCGTGTCCCAACCATCACGCCGCGCCAACGGTACGATCAGGTGCAAGCCTTTACCGCCGCTGGTTTTGACGAACGCCTCGAGGCCCAACTCGTCCAGTACCGATAAGGTCAACTGTGCCGCCTCCAGCATGCTTTTCCACGGCAGCGCCGGGTCTGGGTCTAGATCGAGCACAAACAGGTCCGGGGTTTCGATCTTGTCCGAGGTGGCGGCCCAGGTATGCAGCTCAATAGTGCCCATCTGCACCGCGCCGATCAGGGCCTGGGCATTGTCGATTTCCATCAGGCGCGCGTGGCCGGGGTCCAGTGCCGGGTCCAATTGCTTGATATGTGGAATCGCCAGGTGTTCGGAGTGTTTCTGGAAGAACTGTTCTCCCTCTACACCCTCTGGCGCCCGCAGCAATGCCACCGGGCGGTGACGCAGGAAGGGCAGGATCCACTCGCTGATGTCGTGGTAGAACTGCGCCAATTGTTGTTTTTGCGTGCCGCTTTGTGCGTCGATCACCCGCTCGGGGTGGGTGATATTCACCGTGCCACTGGTTTTTTTGGCCTTCAGTGTTTTAGCGGCGCGCGGTTGTTCATGCACGATCTGCGCAGCCGGCTTATCGGTGCGCATCCCCACAAATGCGGCCTGGCGCACCACACCCTCACGGGTCCATTCGGTAAATTGCACTTCGCCCACCAATGTCGGCTCCACCCAGTGCACGCCGCGCGCCTGGGCGCTGGTCAATGGCGTGCTCAGTGGCGAGCGCTTGCTTTCCAGCGGCTGGAGTTGCGCGTAGATGTTGTTCAGTGACGCCTGGTCAAAACCGGTGCCCACGCGGCCGGCGTACACCAGCCCGGCATCGGCATTGACCGCCAGCAACAAGGCGCCAAAACCGCTGCGCGAACCTTGGGGGCGGGTATAACCGACGATCACGAACTCCTGGCGCAAGCGACATTTGAGCTTGATCCAGTCGGCGTTGCGGCTGGACACATACGGGCTGCCCAGGCGCTTGCCGATCACGCCTTCCAACGCCAGGTCGCAGGCGCTTTCGAAGATATCCCGATGATTGGCAGTGAAGGCTTCGGAAAAGCGCAGCAGTTTACTCCGGCTACCGGCCAGCGCGGCCTTGAGCGCGGCGCGGCGATCCTCCACGGGCACCTGGCGCTGATCCTGGCCATTGAGGAATGGCGCGTCGAACAGGTAATAGACAATGTCCAGGCTACGGCCGATATCAAACGCATTCTGCAGCGCCTGAAAATCCGGCAAACCGTCACCGTTGAGGCTGACCACTTCACCATCCAGCCAGCTGTCCTTGAGCTTGAGAGCCTGCAGCGCCTTGACCTGGCGCGGCAAGCGCTCGGTCCAGTCGTGACCGTTGCGTGTGAAAAGCCGCACTTCGCCGTCGCGTATGCGCGCCAGCATGCGATAGCCGTCGAACTTGATTTCATACTGCCAGTCGCCCTCGGGGGCGCGGTCCACCAGGGTTGCCAGCTGAGGGGTGAATTGGTCGGGGAGGGCGGCAGTGCGGGCGTTGGCTTTCTTCCTGGCCGCCTTGGGCTTGGGGGTGCCAATCGACGCATCACTGAGCACACTGTTCGGCTCGGCCTGCACGATGTCGTAATCGGCGGCGGGGCGTGCCTGCGGGTCCTTCTCCTTGATCAACAGCCATTGTTCCTTGTCGCCACTGCCCTTCAAGCGGGTACGCACAAGCGCCCAGTCGCCGGAGAGTTTTTCGCCGATCAGGGTGAAAGTGAGTTTGCCGGCGGCGTAGGCCTTGCGTGGGTCCTCGTGGGGTTGCCATATGCCACGGTCCCAGACGATCACATCGCCAGCGCCGTATTGGCCGGCCGGGATGCTGCCTTCGAAGCTGCCATAACCTAAGGGATGGTCCTCAACGTGTACCGCCAGGCGTTTCTGCGTCGGGTCCAGGCTGGGACCTTTGGGCACGGCCCAGCTTTTGAGCACGCCGTCGAGCTCAAGGCGAAAATCATAGTGCAGGTTGCGCGCGTCGTGTTTCTGCACCACGAACGCCAGCGCCGAGGCCTTGCGCTTACCTGCGGGCGCGCTGCCGGAGGGTTCCGCGGTGATCTCGAAGTCGCGCTTGCGTGTGTATTCACTCAGGGGCTTTGCCATGTCTGTCTCCAACCGATGGCGGGCTCAAGAGGCCTTTTTCGAGGATTTTTTCGCGACCGTTTTTTTGGCCGCCGGTTTACCGGCCAGGCTGCGTTTGAGCAGGTCTGTCAGGTCGATCACATCTGCCGACTTGCGCTCTTCGCTCGTCTGCTGGGATTCCACGTCTTCGATCTTGCCGGCCTTGGCCTTTTTCGCCACCAACGCCATGATCTTTTCCTGAAAGGTATCGCGGTACTCCTCGGGCTGCCAGTCGGCGCTCATGTCTTCCACCAGGCGCTTGGCCATGTCCAGTTCGCCCTTGGCCAGGCTGGGCTTGATCACATCGTTGCCCAGCTCCAGTTCATCCAGGCCGCGCACCTCGGCGGGCCAGCGCAGCATCACCAGCACCAGGGCCGACTCCAGAGGCATCAGCGCCGCCAGGTGTTGCTTGGTGTGCAGCACCACATTGGCCAGGGCGACCTTGCCGGTTTTTTTCAGGGTTTCGCGCAGTAAAGCGTAGACCTTGCCGCCACGTTTATCCGGGGCCAGGAAGTAGGGTGTGTCGATGTTCTGCAGCGGGATCTGGTCGCTGGCAACGAAGGCGATGATGTCGATGGTCTGGGTGGACTTGGGATGGGCCGCGCGAATGTCTTCTTCGCTGAGTACCACATAGCGGCCTTTCTCAAAGGCCACGCCCTTGACGATATTGTCTTTGGTGACTTCCTTGCCGGTGGTCTTGTTGATGCGCTTGTAGCCCACCGGGTCCATGCTGCGCTTGTCCAGCCAGTCGAAGTCCACGCTTTGGGAGGTAGTGGCCGAGACCAGCGACACCGGGATATGCACCAGTCCGAAACTGATGGCGCCTTTCCAGATTGCCCGTGGCATAAGTGCGATTCCTTAAAGAAGAAGCAGTGTGCTGGTGACTCGAAAGCCATGGAAAAAGTTTCGACGGCCAGATACGCGGACAGATCGTGTTACAACCGATGAGGAAGTATTTAGTGAGCAGGCCGAACCCCTGGCGTTGCGTGTTATCGAAAACACGTACTGCTCGTCTCCGAGAGGCTTTGTCATGAACAACTGTTTACGTTTCCTGGGTGCGGTAGCGCTGGGCCTTGCCCTGATGTCACTGGCGCAGGCGCAAGACCTGCCTGGCAACCACAACGCCGACAACGGCCCTGTTCACCGGGCCAACCCAAACAGCATGCAGGGCACCCAGCCCAATGCGCCGGCGATTCGCGGTATTCAAACCGGGCCGACACCGCGCACGCCGACCCTGGAAAACGGCGGTATCGGTAACCGCTATCCCCAGCGCGAAGCGGCCCCCAGCCGCCCGGCCACCGACACCAAAGCCCCCACTTATGACGCCAATGGCAATCGCCGGTAAGGACTTGTCTTATGTTGCTACGCAAAACCCTGTTAGCCGTCCTGTGTGCAACCGCGCTGACGGCTGTTCACGCTGCCGATTCGCAGTCATTCCCAAGCGAGCAAGGCAGTATCACTCTCACTCCGATCGCCAAGGGCCTGGACCATCCGTGGGCCGTGGCGTTTCTGCCCGATCAGCAAGGCTTCCTGGTGACGGAACGCCCCGGCCACCTGCGCTTTGTCAGCCCGGACGGCAAGCTGTCCGCGCCGTTGAGCGGCGTGCCAGAGGTGTGGGCCAAGGGGCAGGGCGGCTTGCTCGACGTGGTGCTGTCGCCGGATTTCAAACAGGACCGTACGGTTTACCTGTCGTACGCCGAAGGGGGCGGCACGGGCGGTACGGCTGGCACCGCCGTGGGTCGTGGGCGTCTGGCGGCCGACCTCAGTGGCTTGAGTGATTTCAAGGTGATCCTGCGCCAGGAACCGAAACTGTCCACCGGCAACCACTTTGGTTCGCGCCTGGCCTTTGATCGCAATGGCTATCTGTTCGTGACCCTCGGGGAGAACAACGATCGGCCCACCGCCCAGGACCTGGACAAGCTGCAAGGCAAGATCGTGCGCATTTACCCGGATGGCCGCGTGCCGGATGACAACCCGTTTGTGGGCCAGGCAGGTGTCCGCCCCGAGATCTGGTCCTACGGCCAGCGCAACCCGCAGGGGCTGGCGCTGAACCCTTGGAGTGGCACGATCTGGGAAAATGAACACGGCCCCCGTGGCGGCGATGAGGTGAATATCATCGAACGTGGCAAGAACTACGGCTGGCCGTTGGCGACCCACGGCATCAACTATTCGCTGACACCGATCCCCGAAGCCAAGGGCAAGACGGTGCAAGGCACGGTAGCGCCGCACCATGTATGGGAAAAGTCACCGGCCATCAGTGGCATGGCGTTCTATGACGCCGACCGTTTCAAGGCCTGGCAGCACAACCTGTTTATTGGCGCGCTGGCCAGCCAGGAACTGATTCGGCTGCAGTTCGAGGGTGACAAGGTGATCCATGAGGAGCGCTTGCTCGGTGGCCTGAAGGCGCGTATCCGCGATGTGCGGCAGGGGCCGGATGGTTTTCTGTATGTGCTCACCGATGAGCGTGACGGCGTGCTGTATCGGGTAGGCCTGACTCAGGACTAATGTGCGGGAGCCGGTCAGCCAGCTCCCACCGTGGGCCGCGCAAGCCTTACAGCCCGAGTTCGGATAAGCCCGGATGATCATCCGGGCGCCGGCCCAACGGCCAGTGGAACAACCGCTCGCTTTCCTGGATGGGCTTGTCGTTGATGCAGGCAAAGCGGTGGGCCATCAGGCCATGCGCGTCAAACTCCCAGTTTTCGTTGCCGTAGGAACGGAACCAGTTGCCGGAGTCGTCACGCCATTCATAGGCGTAGCGCACCGCGATGCGATTGTCGGTAAAGGCCCACAGCTCCTTGATCAAGCGGTACTCCAGTTCCTTGGCCCATTTACGGGTGAGAAAGGCCTTGGCTTCTTCGCGGCTATGGGCGAATTCGGCGCGGTTACGCCACTGGGTGTCCAAGGTGTAGGCCAGGGATACCCGTTGCGGGTCGCGGGAGTTCCAGCCATCTTCGGCCAGGCGGACCTTCTCGATTGCCGACTCGCGGGTAAAGGGCGGCAAAGGTGGGCGTGTTTCTACGGTAGTGGACATATCATGGCTCCTGTTTTAACGAAGTTGCGCCGGAGTGCGTTGGCAGCCCCAATAATGTTCGCGCCATGCCTTGCGCGTTATCGGCGGCGGTAGAGTCGCCCATCACCAGGGCAACGGTAATGGCGCCATCGATCAGGATCAGCAGTTGCGCGGCCTGCCGCTCGGGGTCGGGGGTGCCATGTGCTTGACACAGCTCAAGTGCGTACTCGAACAATTTCTGTTTGTGGGCCTTGGCCAGCAAGCGCACCGGGTCGCACGGGTCGCCGGTTTCGCCGCTGGTGTTGATGAAGGCGCAGCCGCGAAAGTCGGCCGAGCCAAACCATGTCTTCAAGGCGCTGAACAGCGCGAGCAAGCGCTCGCCGCTGCCATCGACGCGTTCCACTTCGTCGCGCAGCCATTGCAGCCAACGTTCGTCGCGGCGTTGCAGGGCGGCGATCACCAATTCATCTTTATTGGCGAAATAGCGGTAGATACTTTTTCTCGAGACGCCGGCGGTTTTCACCAGAAAATCCATGCCTGTGGCGGCGATGCCGTGGCGATAGATCAACTTCTCGGTGACATCGAGGATAATGTCGCGGGTTTCGTTACCAGTCATATCGTTCATGTCGCGTAAAGTAGAACGATCATTCTTCTTGGTCAATGAATTTTTTCCATACCCGGCAGCGAGACCTGGGCAACCCCATGGTGTAAGCTCTGGGCCTCTTCGGATTCGACCCATTGCGAGCCTTATGCCGTCGTTCTTCAAGCGTTCCCTGTTGCCCAAATTGCGCGGTTTCCCCCTGACGCCTGACGCCATTGACGTACTGTCCGGCGCGGATGCGTTTCGCCGCTGCCTGCTGGAGCAAATCCCCCAGGCCACCCGGCGTATCTACATCGTTGCGCTGTATTTGCAGCAGGACGAAGCCGGGCAGGAGATCTACGATGCCCTTCACGCCGCCAAGGCCGCCCGCCCGGAGCTGGATATCGTGGTGGTGGTGGACTGGCTGCGTGCCCAACGCGGGCTGATCGGCGCCGGCAAGCAGCCGGGCAACAGCGCGTGGTACCAGGCCATGACCCAGCGCCATGCCAGCGAAGTGCCGGTGTATGGCGTACCGGTGCAAACCCGCGAACTGTTTGGCGTGCTGCACCTCAAGGGGTTCGTGATCGACGACAGCGTGCTGTACAGCGGCGCCAGCCTGAACAATGTGTACCTGCACAAGTTCGACAAGTACCGCTTCGACCGTTACCACCTGATCCACAACAAACCTTTGGCCGACTCGATGCAGCATCTGGTGGAACATGGCCTGGTGGCGTCCAAGGCCGTACATCGTCTCGACCTGCCGAACCCGCCGACCACCCGTAGCCTGCGCAACGACATCGGCGACTTGCGCAGCCGCCTCAAGCACGCGGCTTATGACACCACGGCGGGCCAGTTGCCCAACGGCCAGCTGTCGGTCAGCCCGCTGTTGGGGGTGGGCAAGAACAATCCGCTGAGCCGGGTGATCCTCGAGCTGATCGCCAGCGCGCGGCAGCAACTGACCATCTGCACCCCTTACTTCAACCTGCCGCTGCCAGTAACCCGCGAAATCAATCGTGCCCTGGCACGGGGCGTGAAGATCGACATCATCGTCGGCGACAAGACCGCCAACGACTTCTACATCCCGCCCAGCGAGCCGTTCAAGGTCATCGCGGCACTGCCCTACCTGTACGAAATCAGCCTGCGCCGCTTTGCCAAGCGCCATCAGCCGATGATCGACACCGGCCAGCTCAACCTGCACCTGTGGCGTGACGGCGAGAATACCTACCACCTCAAGGGCATGTGGATCGACCAGCGCTACACCTTGCTCACCGGCAACAACCTCAACCCGCGCGCGTTCCGTCTCGACCTGGAAAACGCCTTGCTGATCGATGATCCCCAGGGCGAGTGGCTGGAGCCGCGCAGTGTCGAGCTGGCGCAGATTTTCCAGCACACCACGCGTATCGAGCGGTACCAGCAATTGCAGACGCTGCTGGATTACCCGGAGGCGGTCGGCAAGTTCCTGCGCCGGGTCAGTCGGGTACGGATCGAGCGGTTGCTCTACCGCATCTTGTAGAGCTGAGCCCGTCGCACAACAAACGCTCAAGCGGCCTTCGCCTTCTTGAGAGTTTACCTACGGCCACGTAATACCAGCCTTCGTATATTTCCTCTCGACGGTTCTTAGGGACAAGAACTCTTGCCTACTGGTAAAGAGGAACTAGAAATGTCGAGCATCTCCCATGGCCTTCAAACCCATACGCTGGGTCCACCACTGCTACCGTTCGCACCCGCCGCCGACCCCTACCCTGACCCCGACACGCCTGTTCGCGCCAAGCGCAGTGCCCCCCAACCGCCTGCCCCGCAGACATCCGCGTGGACGCTGCCACCGTTGCCCGCCGCCGCGCCTGACGCCACTGCTGCCGCTGATCGCCTGCTTCAGGCGTCGCTGGGAGGCGCGACCTTGCGCCAAGCGGCGGACCGCAAAGTCCAGGTACCGGCCGACGCCACGATTTTTCCGCTCTACGATGCCTACCGCCGTGCGCTCAATACACCAGAGCTGCGGGCCTGGTTCCTGAGCAAGGGCCTGGTATTGTCGACGCTGGTGATCAAGCCTGGCTCTGTCAGTGGCAGTGTCATGCGTGATGGCGTCTCGAGCGTGCAAACCTTTACCACCAGCGATTCATCCGGTTGGTGGCAAGTGAGCGCGAGGTTGCGTAGCGCCTTGAGCGGTCTTGATCCACAGGGCAATGGCTTGCCCTACGCCAGTGGCGACGGCGATCAGTTTTCCCGCAACGCGATGCTGCGCTGGTATGGCGTCCAGCCCCCCGTCGGCTCAGGCGACGCGCAGCACGTCGAGCATGCGTTGGCGCAGGCGGACTGGTCGGCATTGCCTGCTGCTCAAAAAGCAGACCTTCAACACCGGGTACAGGCTGCCAGGCAGGCGATTGGCACCCTGGATGAGCGTGCTCACCTGGCCAACATCCTGACCGAACGCATCGCAGACAAGCCCGATGACGAAGCCGTCGCGCTGGCCGACATGCCGGTGCAGGTCAGCAGCACTTCCACGCTGACCACCGACAGCGCCGGCAAGGCGCGGCTTGAGGACATCCTGCAAGCCCACGGGCGACCGTTGCCCACCACGGTGGGCGAGCTGCGAAATCTCGTGCGCTGGCTCATGGCAGCACTGCCGCCGCCACCGCCCCAGGGAAACTACACGCATCTACTGGCGAGCACCTGGGCACCCGGACGCTTATCCAGCGCAGACAAAACTTTTTTGGCCCAACTGAGGGATGACCCGGCGGCTGAGTTCAACCTCCTGGCTGTGCTGGACGTTGGCGGTATCGTCAATCGAAGCACACCCGAGCACCTGCGCGCCCACGCCGATGATTACCTGGATCAACTGCTGATTACTCACGTGGCGCTGGTATGGGGGCAGGCCCTTGGCTTCAACCGAAAATTTCGCGGGGCATCCGGTAACACGCAATTGTCAGCCGACGAATGCAAGCAATGGATCATCGCGGCGATCAAGTTGCAGATAGATCCTGACGCGCCTGGGCGTCCTGGGACCATCGCCGGCTACGACATCTATCAGCCTGCCAACAACGGGCGAAGTCTTGCCGCAGTACGTGCGGATATCGAAGCTCATCTGCTCAAAAACAAGCGGCTCAACCCCAAGGCCGCGCCGCTGGTTGCCCACCTGCTGCTGGCGAGCGCGGCGCCTGAGTTTCTCGTGCGTGACGTCCCCCCGACATTGCGCATGGGCTCGATGCAATGGGCCGATTTGCGCCTGGGTGTCGCGTTTGCCGAGCGCCAAGGCGGGGCAGGGTGTTCGCGTGCCATGAACCACGATGAAATCATGGCCCTCAGTCGGCTGGACCCGAGCACCGTGGAAGAGGCGGCGGTCCTGGATAACCATGGTGTCGATGCGTTACTGGACTGGGGCTTGATGCAAGGTATCTATCCCAAGCCGGACGATGAGCGCTACACACCGCCGCATTATCAACAAGCGAGTGAAGCCTTCCAGGCCCGGCGCGAGCAAATGCTCATCGCGCTGCAGGTATTCAAGCGACCGCTACCCACACGTCGTGACTTGGCGATCGCGCACCTGCAAACCGTGTTTCCCGGCCTCAGCGTCGAGCAATTGCAGGCCTTGAAGGTCCATATCGCCGACCCTGACGTGCGTCGCAATATGAAACAGTCCGAGCCCATGACCCGTTCGTTGATCGAGACCTACATGACCGGCGACCTGGTCAAGGATCGATGGATGCTGCTGGTACCAGGGGCGACAGTACCTCAACGTCCCCCGCCTAAAAGCCCATTTGATTTCAATCGCGGCCTGCGCCCGGCCGATCAAGCTGCTGTTGACCAGAACGTGCGTGAGTTGAATGGCAAAATCGCCGAGCTGCCGGATGTGCAGGCCCTGTTACCCGGCGAAGTGGACACCTACCTGGCGGACCTCAAACAAGCACTCGGCACCACGACCCGCAGAATGATTGCCGAGCTGCCGCTGGCAGATCGACAAGCCTTGGAATACGGCAGCGTCGAACTGTTCGCCCTGCGCGAGCAAACCGACGCGGTGCTGGTCCTGGAGCAGACGGCAGGGCAGGTCGAAGAGCGGCGGGGGCGCAAAGGCACGCTGATACGCTGCGTCTACGACGGTAAGGTCAGCTACTTCGAAGTGTTTGCCGACAAGATGCTGATCGTCAAACGCGAGGACCTGCCCGATCAGCTGAAGGTGGGGGGCACGCTTGAGAGCGTTCAGAAAACCTATGGCCCATGGGCACCCACCTCCGTGCAGGTGCAGAACGGTGCGCAGGAGCCGTTTGACTTCGCCGCCTACACCTCGAACGCTCTACCGCAGCCGGGCGTGACGTCTTCGGGGATCATCATCGACAAGCTCGGCGACACCTTGGCAGCTGCCCCAGCACCCGCGGCGGGCGACTCTCAGGAGCGGGTTCCGGACAGCTTTGCCTCGGCTCGAACCGAGGCGATTGTCGAGCGCATCATGCAGGGTAACTTTGTTCATCACCGCGACACGGTATTGAAGAACGCCAGGGGCGAGTTGCCAGTCGAGCAACGGCGTGAAGTGTCGCGGCTCAATGATCGCCTTCTGCTGAGCCTGATTCCCTTCGTAGGGGCCTTCATGGAGCTGGCCAAGGGCAATATCATCGAAGGCACGCGCGGCCTGATGATTGACACGTTTGGCGCATTGCTGGGCGGGGCCGGTTCGACCCTGCGCCCTCTGGTCAAATCGACAAAGGTCGTTGCGCCGTTTGGGGCCAAGGCTTTTCGCGTACTGGAGAACGGTGTGACTGTTGTCAGTGCGTTTTTGAATCCGTTGGACGGTGCGGCGAAACTGTTGAGTGGCGGCGTGAAGGGCGTATTTGCGCTACCCACGGCGGTGAACAAGTTGCCCAAGGCGTCGGCGGTGTCCACTCTGGTTGCGGCGGAGGAAAAACTGCGCACGTATTTCGGCTTGCAGGGAGGGTTGCACCAAATTCAGCTCGAGCAGGACGCCGCCGGACAGGCCGCCGCTCAAGACGGTCACAATCATGCGGTACCGGTTCGCGCGGTACAGTCTGACGGCGAGTGGTATGCCATCAATCCGCAGAACGGGACGTTGATCGGCACGCCACTGGAAGATTTCAAACCGTCCAGTGCTGCGTAGAAGGTCCCATGCCTGACCGGCTCAGGCATGGGGCCGCTTGCTCAGTTCAGGCCCAACTTGCCACGCAGGGTCGACAGGTCTTCAGCCAGTGTATTGACCGGGCCCACCAAGGCCTTGCGGTCGTTTTCCTTGACCTTGTCGTAGGTCTGGAAACCACCGTCCGGGGTCTTGTACTTGGCCAGGATCTTGTCCACGCTGGCGAAGTTCTTGTCGACCTTGGCCAGGAACGCCTTGTCCTGTTTCTCGATCTGGCCACGGAACAGGTCGACGATTTTCTTCGCGCCGTCGATGTTGCCCTGGAAGTCATACAGGTCGGTGTGGCTGTAACGGTCTTCTTCACCGGATATCTTGGTGGCGGCAACTTCCTCAAGCAGCGCGGCGGCACCGCCGACGACTTTCTCCGGCGGGAAGGTCAGGCCATCGACGCGGGTCTTGAGGTCCTGAACATCGGTGTTGAGCTTGGCGGTCAGTGCTTCCAGGCCTTTGGTCGAGTTCTGCGAGAACAGCGCGTATTCGATGCGGTGGAAACCGGTGAAGTCCTCGGCGGTCACGCCTTTTTCGTGGTCGTCCACACGCGAGTCGATGGAGGCGTCGAGGTCGCTGAACAACTCGGCGATCGGCTCGATGGACTCATAGTGCACACGGGTCGGCGCATAGAGTTTCTTGGCGGTGGCCAGGTCGCCTTGATTGATGGCGTCGGTGAACGCCTGGGTCTGGGTCACCAGCTCACCGATTTCTTCAGTGACGTAGATCTTGTAGTCCGACACCGGGCCTACCAGGTCCAGCGGCGCTGTGGCGGCGAAGGCGGCCAGGGGCGAAAGGGTCATTAGCAACGACAACGCGAGAGTCGACTTCTTCATGGGACGGTTTCCGCTGTGGGGTGGGTTTCAGGTGTTGGCAGAGGTGTGAAGGTGCGAAGCGGCCAGCAGCGTGCGTCCGATGAAGTCCTTGGGCCCGCTGACCCCCGGCAAGGTGAAGAAGTACCCGCCGCCGACCGGCTTGAGGTATTCCTCCAGAGGCTCGCCGTTGAGCCGGGTTTGCACACTGATAAAGCCTTTCTCCAGGTCGGCCTGGTAGCAGATGAACAACAGTCCCATTTCCAGCTGACCGTTCTTGTTGACGCCGTTGGAGTAGTTGAACGGCCGGCGCAGGATCAGGTTGGCCTGGGTCTGCGGGGTGCGTGGGTTGGCCAGGCGGATATGGGCATCGAGCTTGGTCAATTTGCCTTCCGGGTCCTTGCTGTAGTCGGGAACCTGGCTTTCTTTCTGGCCATCCATGGGCGCGCCGGTGGTCTTGACGCGGCCAATGATGCTTTCCTGCTCTTGCAGGGGCGTGCGGTCCCAGCGCTCGACGAAGTTGCGGATAATTCGCACCGCCTGGTAACTGCCATGGGCTGCCCAACTCGGTTCGTCGCTGCCGGGCCGCACCCACACGATCTGGTCCATGGCCTTGTTGTCGTTGGAGTCAGGGTTGGCTGAGCCATCACGAAAACCCAGGAAGTTACGCGCGCTCTGCGCCGGCGTACCGGGCTTGGCCGGGGCCTGGGGCGGCACGCTGCCTTCCTGTTTCCAGCGCACCAGCAGCAGGTCGGGCAGGTTCTTCACGATGTCGCGCAGGGCGTGGATATTGGTGTCCGAGGTGTTGGCGCAAAATTGCAGGCTCAGGTCACCGTGGCATTGCGCCGGCTCCAACGCATCGTTGGGAAAGCCGACCATGCGGATCAGGCGCTTGGGCTTGACCGCGCCGAGGCCGAAGCGCTCATCGAACAGCGACTCGCCGACGGACACGGTGATGGTCAGGTTGTCTGGCGTGACCACCGGGCCGAGAATCCCGGAGTCGGTGGGCGGCAGTTTGGGGTCGATTTGAGCCACGGGACCGCCGGTCATCAGGAAACTGATGCGCTCGTTCAAGGTGCGAAACAGCCGCTCCAGGTCGACGCGGTCGCTGGCCAATACGTCGAACGCCACGACCATGCCGCAGGCGGGGCGCGGGGTGACGATGCCGCTTTGGTGCTGGCCGAAAAAGTCGTGGTGGTCGTGGGTCTTGTCACTGCTCGGGGCGGTGGTGACTTGCTCTGGCGCGGTGGCCGCCATGGCCGGGCAGCTGAGGCTGCTGCCGGCAATCGCCGCGCCGGTTGCAGCCATGCCCAACAGGACACGGCGGCGTTGTAGGTCAAAAGATGTTGAATCACTCATGTGTGCGGTCGTCTTCACTGCAGGCCGGAAAGGCCAAGGGCGGGGTCGATTCCATCGAGTGCAACGGCCAGAGCCTTGGCCTTGTCGGCGATCTGCTTGCGCTGATCCGCCGTGACGCTGTCGTAAGAGGCGTAGCCTGTCCCGACTTTGAAAACTTGGAGTTGGGCATCGAAGGCGGAGAGGGCGCTGTCGACTTTCGGCAGCAGCTCGGCGGCGGATTTGGCCAGCAACGGACGCATCAGCTCGACCACTTTGTGCGCGGCTTGCAGATTGGCGGCGAAACCGTTCAGGTCGACGTGGCTGTAACGCTCCTCTTCACCGCTGAGGGCGCGAACATCGGCCAGGCTGTTGAGGTTGCGCACCACGATGCTCACCAGTTGCTCCGGTGGCAGGGATTGGGCCAGCAATTGCTGCTTGAGCTGGCTGGCATCGGACACCAGTCGCTGCGCAATCGGCGCCAGGCCATCGAGGCTGCGCTGCTCGAACAGGTTGTATTCGAGGCGGTGGAAGCCGCTGAACGCCGGGTCCTGTTCACGTTTTTCAAAGTAATCGGCGCGGGCGTTGATCGCGTTGTCCAGCTCTGCCAGGCGTTGGGAGGCTGGTGCCAGTCGCTGGTAAGCCTCACGGGCCGGCACATACAGCGCCTGGGCCTGAGCCAGGTCGCCGGCGTCAATGGCGTGTTGCAGGGCGGTGACGGCCTTGACCAATGCGCTGCCCTGGCTGCTCAAGTACACGCGAAACTCCGACAGCGGGCCGATAAACGCCACCATCGATGGCTTGGCCTTGGCCTGCGCCTCGGATTGCGCCGTTGGCGTGACATGCAGGGCGCCGCGCGGGTTGCTCAGCAGGCCACAGGTGATCGCATAGTCGCCGGGCAACAGGTTGGCGTTGATCACCTGGCTCAGGCCTGGGGCGATGTTCTCGCGTTCTTCGACCACCAGCACGCCGTCGAGGATTTCCCATTCCACCGCGCGGTCGGAGCGGTTGATGATGCGAAAACTTGCGCGGCCGGCCGGCACCGTCAGTTGGTTCGGCTCGCAGGCGTGGCCATGGATGGTCACCGTGACCTCGTCGTGGTTGGCCTGGCGCTTGCTCGCCGCCAGTTGCGAGGCGTAATAGAACAGGCCACCGGCGGCGATCATTAAGACCACCGAGCCCGCCACGGCCCAGCGCAGCGCACGGGGTGGCGAAGCCGGTTGAGGAGTTGGGTTGGACAAGGGGCGGTCCTTACTGACTGGAAATGGAAGAAGGTTCGGCGGCCGGCTTGGACGGCGCGGCGGGCAGGAAAAACATCACCAGAGCTACCACCAGGTAAATCAGATAGGCGCCGAGGGTGCTGAGGGTGGGCGCTTCCTGATAGCCGAACAGACCGGCGAGTACCGAGCCCAGCGGGCTGTCCATCGGCAAGACGGCGCTGAAGTCGAACAGCACGGTTTGCAGGTGATTCCACACACCCGCTTCGTGCAGGGCCTGTACCGAATTGGCGAGGATGCCGGCGGCCACCACCAGGATAAACAGCCCGGTCCAGCGGAAAAACGCGGCGAGGTTCAGGCGCATACTGCCGCTGTAGATCAGAAAGCCGACGATAATCGCCAGGACCAGGCCGAGCAGGGCGCCAATCGGCGCGCCTGGGCCTTCGCTCTGTTGGAACACCGCCAGCAGGAAAAATACGGTTTCCAGCCCTTCGCGGGCCACGGCGAAAAACACCATCAGGATCAACGCCGTGACCTGGTGTTTGGAGCCGGTCAAGGCCTGATCCAGCGAGGTGTGCAACGAATGCTTGATGGAGCGCGCGACCTTGCGCATCCAGAACACCATGGAGCTGAGGATGCCCACGGCGACCAGGCCGACCACGCCCTCGAACAGTTCCTGTTGTTTTTGCGGAAACTCGGCGCTGACCAGTTCCAGGCCACCGCCCACCAGCAGCGCCAAGGCAGCCGCGAGGAACACCCCGATCCACACAGCGGGCATCCACTGGCCACGGCCGGTCTGCTGCAGGTAACTGGCAATGATGCCAACGATCAGTGCAGCTTCAATGCCTTCGCGCAGCATGATAAGAAAGGGAACAAGCATTCGGCACCGCAGGGTAATTAGTTAGGCGGCTAAGTTGTAACATAATGATACTCATTGCTAAACAAGAAATATTGACCTTTGCTGAACGCTGGCTGAACGGTGGTGGCTAAGCGCAACCGCCCTTATGATGCACGCCATCGAGTGCGCGACCGGATTACCCAGCTTCCCATGTCGGAAAAAGACACCATCTCCCTCCACCTCGTGCGCGAAGCCCTGTTACAGAGCTGCGCGCCAGGAACGGCCACCGTCGAGGCCTTGAGTAAAGCCGGGATCGATCCGGCCCTGCTCGAGCAACCGGCCGCGCGCGTGCCGGCCACCGCCTACGCACGTTTGTGGCGATTGCTGGCCAGACGCACGGACGATGAGTTCTTCGGCATGGACCCGCGCAAGCTCAAGTCCGGCAGCCTGGCGTTCCTGTGCCGCGCGGCCATTGCGCAACCCAGCCTGGCTGCGGGTCTGGAAACCGGCTTGGGTTTTCTCTCGCTGATGCTCGAACGCATGCCCGCCCAGTTGGTGCGCCAGCAGAGCCTGGCGGAAATCGTGCTGCTCGAACCCGAGCCCGAGCCCAAGCGCGCCTTCACCTATTTCACCTACTGGATGATCGTGCACGGCGTCGCCTGCTGGCTGGCGGGGCGGCGCATCCCGATCCTGGCCATTGAACTGCGCTGCCCGCAGCCGGATTTCTGCGACGACTACCGGGTGATGTTCTCCGACAACCTGCGTTTCGACCGGCCGCGCACCCGCATGATCTTTTCCGCCGATTGCCTCGACCTGCCAATCAAGCGCAGCCCCCAGGAACTTCAGCGTTTCCTCGCCCATGCGCCGGCCAACATCCTGGTCAAATACCGCGACCCGGACAGCCTGGCTACCCGTATCAAGCACGACCTGCGACAAATGCCTCCCGACACTTGGCCGGAGACCGAGGGCCTTGCTGCTATTCACTGTATCTCCGCCTCGACCCTGCGCCGTCGACTGTCCGAAGAAGGGCAGACCTACCAGGGCCTCAAGGACAGCGTGCGCAGAGAATTGGCGATTGTTTGGCTGGCCGAGCCGCAGATCAGTTTTGCCCAGATTGCCGAGCGATTGGGGTTTGCCGACACCAGTTCGTTCTATAAGGCGTTTCGTAAATGGAGCGGATCGAATCCGGGGCATTATCGTAGTTTGATTCTTAATGACGCTACGTAAGGTGTAGACGAATCAAGCTTGTTGTTTTTTTAAGTGGATTTTTTGTTCGCCTGACAACAATGTTGCACTTACGCCAAATAAACCTGCAAAGCAGGAAGCTGCAACTATAATCAATGTCAGCGAGAAACCATATGCATCTAATAGCCCGCCAAAAACAGTATAGGAGATGCCGATAATAACTGAGTTGACTAGGTTTGCAACAGATAGGCAGGATGCTCGTATATGTGACTCGACATTGTCATGAATATAGGTCTCATATGAGGTCTCATATACCGCAGGTAGCGACATGATTAGAAGAAAGCTTGCAATTGAAGTGATTATGCCGATGTTCAGTGACAGAATTAAAAGAAGAAAGGTGACAATGACGGTTGTAGTGAAAGCAATTATACCGAGAGAGAACCTGGAGCAAATAAAACCAGCAGCCATGAACATCACTGCCGATATGGCTTCCACCGCAGCATAAATGCCAGCAATTATAGGTACCTCTAAACCTTGCATGGAAAAAAATGGCTGACCATAGATAAATAAAGGAATCGTTGCAAGTTCGAATAAAGCATATCCAATAAATAAAGGTATAAGAAAGGCACCTTTTTTAGAACGGAAAAAATTAATCAGCGAAGCGAAAAGCCGTTCTGTTTTTTTATCGTTCGTGCCGTTTTTTTTATTGGAGCTCAGTGAAATGGAAGGGAGTTTGAATTCGGGAATTAATATTACAACAAAAGCTCCAATTAGCTTTGATGCCGCAAAAATAATATAAACACTGTTCCAAGACCAGGTGTCTTGTAATACACCACCCAGAAGCATGGATAAACCTAATGAAACCGCACCAACAGAACGGGCGCGTGATAATATTTTTGGATATTCTTGCGCTCGATGTTCAGCCAGTAAGTTGTCATACAGTAATGCCCTATCTGAGCCGGAGCCCATGGCAATACTAGCACCGAACAGACAAAATATAATGGCGAAAGGAATAAACGAGGAAAATAGTAAAAAACCAACGCCACTTATGCATAACCCTAAAAAGCCAATGATAAGAGAAAATTTACGGCCATATCGATCTGCGAGTAAACCAGAGGGGATTTCTAACGCTACGCAAGAAAAGAATAAAAAAGATTGAAGAACACCTATTTCTCCTTGGCTGATGCCAAGTTGTAGTAAGTAAAGTACAAACAAGCTTCTCTGGACATCCAGGTTCATGAAAATTGACAAGGAATAATATAGATTGTCGTTTTTGTTTTTTAAAGGCTTTAATAGAGTCATTTTTTATTTAAAAACCTGTTTTTTTGTAAGTTCAAAAGATTTGAAATTTAAACTTAAGGTGCATGTCTCTACTTTTGAAGGCTCCATTTTTGCCAAATGCTGAAAAGCTTCCCACGCCATAAGCGTTAGCAACATAACCCTGAATAGCTCCTCTAGGCTCGTCGGCAAAGCAAATTATTAAATCTGCTTCTTTTGCTATGCTAAGTAGCAAGGCGAATAAAATTCAGTTGCAGTTATCGACTGGTTTTTTATAGTGGTAATAATAGATTGCAAGTGAGGTTGATGCTGTGAAAAAAGCTGCAAAGGCGGCTGTAATAAAAGGTGCAGGTCGACCGTATAGTGTTATAAGTAGCGTTCCTATGGCAGGGCCCGTAACAATGCAGAGTATTTGAACGCTTCTGAAAGAAGTTGACACTCTTCCGATATTTTCAGGAGGGCAGAGCTGTTGAAGAATTATATTTGAAGAAATAATCAATAGTTCGTAACCAAAGCCATTGATAAACCATGCGGCGGGGTAAAGCACTATTTTGCCAGGTACACTAATGAGTGCTATGGTTGCAGTCATTATTAACGCGGATGCGAAAAAAATCAGCGCGTACGACCGAAGTAAAATCTCATCAATGTTGTTGAGTTTAAATTTTACCAACAAGGCTGCGCACACAGCTCCGCCGGCAGTTGCTGAGACGATCTGTGAAAATACGATGGGTGGGTAACCTTCATGTGCCAGAAAAGAAGCCAGGTGGGGATCGTAGATGCCTAAAGCCAATGAGGTGAGCAAGGAATATAGAAAGCCAATGCGTAATTGAAATGGCAATGACTTAAATATCGAGAGCCCCCTTAGTAGGTCACGGTATAATGATAAAATTTTCGATGTTGAAGACTCGGGTGTGAATTTAATTTTTGCGCAAAGGGATATTAGAAATGGCAGTGTGAGGAACACAGCTGCAGCGGAAAAAAAGAAGCCATCCTTAGGAGGCAATACTATAGTGAGCAGTCCGGCTAATAACGGCACGGTAATTTTCGACACCTGATCAAACAGGCTGGTATAGCTAAAAAAAGACTTGTGCTCTTCCTGGCTCACCAATTTTCGCACCGCTATAGTAATTGAAGGGAAATAAACTAAATTCGATATTCCTTTAAAAATAACTAAAATTAAAAAAACATAAAAATTTGGAGAGTAGGCGAGCGCAGCGGTACACACCGTACGAAGTAAGACTCCAGCTAGTAATGTTTTTCTAATGTCTTGCCGATCAATCAGTGTTCCAACTATCGGCCCCAAAAACAACATAGGAGCACCCAGACAAAAAGCCAGTAGTGCTACTGAAGGTGGGGAAATGCTCCACAAGTATACAGGCACCGTGAATATTAGAAAAATATCTAGCCATAATGCCAAGCTGGATAATGCCTGGACAGCGACGAGCTCGTGTGAAGCCTTCATTACTTTGGCTCGGTTTTTAAAAAAATTGTGTCGTTGAATACGAACCCGTCAAGCCCATGCTCAATAGCAAAACGAGAGAGGTCACTTAACCTGTTTATAAAGCCGCGGCTGTTGAAATTCAGCGAGGTATTGCAGAGCACTCCTACGCCAGACACTTTTTTGTACTCACTGAGCAACTGATACATGCGAGGATTTTGATATTCGTTAACTGATTGGGGGCGTGCTGAGTGATCAACGTGTGTCACGGCCGGTATGGCATTCGAAATCACTTTTCGAAACTCCAGCATATAGGGTGACGGGTGGGCGGGTTGAAAATAATCGCTCATATATTCCTCCAGACATATGGGAGCAATGGGACGAAATCCCTCCCTGTTCTTGATTTTGTTCAAGCGTGCAAGATTTTCCCGTGGATACGGCGCCGCTAATATTGATCGATTTCCTAATGCTCTAGGTCCCATTTCACACCTGCCTTGCACCCAGCCCAATATATAACCGTTGTTGAGCAATTCTGCTATTTGTCGAGGGTTGTACTGCTTTTGAGTAAAACCGCGCGGGGTTTCAATGTCAGCGCATGGGGACTCGCCTGCATAGGCGGACCATGTAATCTTAGCTATCCCTTTGGTGTGTAGCAAAGCATCAATAGCTGTACCTATCGCAGACCCACTATCGTTTGGGCAGGGAGGGATAAACACATCAGAGAAAAGCCCTGTCTCGATCCACTTTGTATTCCAATCGCAGTTCAATCCGCAGCCGCCGGCAATCAATAAAGGAGCGTCATCAATAACCACATTTTTTTTGCAAACTGGTGAAATACTTCAAATATCGCATTTGAAAAATGGAACGCAAGAGTAGCGAATCTAGGATCTTCAAACCCCATATTGTAGTAGGGGGTATCTTTAAAATCATCCTTTCTGAATTTTCTAAAGTCTGAACTATCATCAAGTAGTGAATCAATAATGTATTGGCCGTCCTTATCAATTTCATTCGCCTCTCCGTACGCAGCAAGCGCCATTAGCTTGCCTGCGTCGCTTAGGCGTATCTGTCCAGGCCCGAAGTTGAAAGTAGGGTCCGCGAGCCCATATAAGAACGCAAATCTGTCGCCGGAATTGTCAATTACTTTACCCAAATTAGTAATATTTATATCTTTGTCAATTCGGTAAAATGCCCCGAATTGTCCCTCCCAGATTAGCGCGTAGCAGGGTTGACCTTGGGGAAATGGAGAAAGTCCGTAAGCGCATAAAAGATGGGAGCGCTCATGTGAGGAGGAAAAGTACGCAACATCTTGTCCAAGCATTGTACGTTGATGATAAATAATTTTATTCAGCCCAGAGTAACCTGCGCCGATGTCATCACAATCAGAGTCTATGATTTTACGCCATCCACTTTGAGCTATAACATCCAATGGTTTATCGATCATTTTCATGGCTTTTAGCAAAATATCAGGCGTTAAGCTTGAAAAACGAAGTCCGTTATCTTTTTCTGCTTCAATACAGAGCGTTAAGTGATTACCCAGAATTAAGGCTATTGCTCCGTCATGACCATCTTTAATTCCAAGAATTGCCAATTCCTCACTTTCAGACCCCACCATGAGTATGCCTCTTTATATTTTATTGAGTTCCTTCGATCAGCGACCTTGTTTCTTTTGTATAGGAACTCCCACTTCCATGGCCCGCACCAACCAAAAAAATAATGTGCTCGGCGGGGGTGTTCAGTTCTAAGAGTTCATTAATTTCTTTGTCGTGGAAGTAGCCGGTCAACCAAGGTTGTAAACCCAGCGCTGTGATCAATAAGTTTGCCGTTTGTGAGAGGTGTCCGACGTCAATAAGCATGGGGCGATAGGCACGAGAGTGTGGGTATTTCCACCAAAGTTTGTCAAACCGAGAGGTGAAAAGTATTGCGAAGCCTAAATTGTTTGCCCAGTGCTGGCCACATAAATAAGAGGATATTGGCTCTGGAGGAAGATCCCTTACGTACTCAAGAATATGTTGCTCGCTTATGTAATGATAAAGGCCGGGAGCTAAACCTTCGACATTGCGAACCCATACATATCCTTCTGTCGCTTGGAGGCCACCGGCGGAAGGTGAAGTTCTTCTGTAGCCAAATTTTTGCGATCCAATTGGTGCATCATAATCGATTTCTTTTTTGTCAGCTAACGTCCCGTACAGTATTGTGGCCAATGCCAGCAGAGACGACGGAATATCATAAAACTCTCTGCATGTTCGACGAGCCATGAGCGTATTCCAAAGGCTTGCCTCTTGGATTAAGTTAATATCGGGAGACGGAAGTAATGTTTGCTGTCCGCCTTTTTTCAAAGACATTACGGGTTCGTCTTTATGGAGTGACTCACAAAACTCTAAATAACTTTTTGCATATTCAATGTACATTTCTGGCTTGTCAGGGGAAGGAGGGTTTGGATGACATGTGCCTATGTGGAATATCTTGGACAGCACGTCCCAGCCCCAATCATCAACCGGTTTGGTGTCTAGCAATACACCAGATTCATGGATAGATCTATCTGCGGTCGTATCCATTAACCAATCACCCATCGAGAATTTGATGAGTCTCTTGAACTCCGCTGTATTTATTTCATACTGTGCGTGATTTTTATAATCCCATAAATATGCGGATCCTTCTTTAATAATTAAAAAGATCTCGCTGGAAATCCATTTTTTTGTTTTGGCGCACATAGAGAGTGCTCGCATGTAATTGTTGATTTATGATGCCTGGGCATAGCCCAGGCGTTAAATCAACGATTGATCACTGAGGGTCGACGCTCTAAAATCTCAACGACGTGCGGTCTGGGTGTGAATGAATAAATCGGAGTAGTTACCATCTTAATGGTGAAGTGTGGGTTGGTGTAAGCATCATTCGATTGATTCTTTAAGGTCGGTTCTATCATTGCTCTTTTCATGATGAGTTCCTCAAAGTTATCGCCTTCGCAAAATGACTAGGCGCAAAAAAACGGTAAAATTGCCTAGTTTTTCTGTCAATAGGGAGAGCTTGATGTCTTGTGTTTTTTTGGTGTTGTAGTTTGTGAAGGTTAAATTCAATTTGTAGGAAATCGCTCGATGTTTTTTCCTACGCGGCTTTATGGGGTTGTATCTGCGATGTTTATCGCTGAGCCCTATCGTTGCGTATGTGTCGTGCATAAGGTCTCCAGTTAATTTTTATCAATTTATTTCAAGGCTCAACAAACAAAAAAAGCCCCGTGACCGAATGGACCACGGGGCTAAAAATTGGCTGGATGCGACCAACCAAAGGAGCTCTTTACGTTACTTGGCAGTCGCCACGACGGCGTCGGGTTTCCAGCCACCTCCCAGCGCCTTGTAGATCGCCACGATCCCGCGATACAGGTCCACTTCGGCCTGGGCCTGTGAGTCTTCGGCGGCCAGGCGTTCGCGTTGGGCGTCGAGCAGCACCAGGAAGTCCACGGTACCTTCGCGGTAACGGATCGCTGCAAGGTCGGCGGCGGCGCGGCTGGATTCACTCTGACGAATCAACGAGACCAGGCGCTGTTGGCGTTTGCCGTAGTCACTGAAGGCATTTTCCGATTCTTCCAGTGCCAGCAGCACTTGTTGCTCGTAGGTCGCCAGGGCGCCATCGGCTTCGGCATCGGCGCCGCGCAGGCGGGCGCGCACGCTGCCCAGGTCGAATGCGGCCCAGGTGATGCTCGGGCCCAGGGCCCAGGCGTTGGCGGCCGATGAGCCGATCTGCGAGCCGCGCCCGGCGGTAAAGCCGAGGAAGCCGCTGAGGCTGACCCGTGGGAACAGGTCGGCCTTGGCCACGCCGATCCGGGCGGTGGCGGCGGCCAGTTTGCGTTCGGCGCTGAGGATGTCCGGGCGCCGTTGCAGCAGTTGCCCCGGGTCGCCGATCGGCAATGCCTTGGCAATCGCCGGCAGGTCTTTGGGGCTCAGGTCCACGGTCAGTTTGTCGGGCCGCTGGCCGAGGAGGGTGGCGATACGGTTGCGCTCGCGCACCTGTTCGGCTTGGAGTTGCGGCACGCTGGCTTCCACCGCGGCCAGGCGTGCGTCGGCACGTTCCACGTCAAGTTGGTCACCCACACCGGCATCACGCAGGCTGACGGTGATGGTGCGCGATTCCTGCTGGTTCTTCAGGTTGGCCAGGGCGATGCGTTCACGCAGTTGCGCGCCGCGCAGTTGACCGTAGGCGTCCACCAGTTCAGCGATCATGCTGACTTGCAGTTGGTACAGGTCGGCTTCGGCGGCCTGCTGGTCGGCGTCGGTGGCTTCCAGGTTGCGCTGGATGCGGCCGAACAAGTCCAGCTCCCAGGCCATGTCCAGGCCCAGATCGTAACGCTCGGTCTTCACCCGGCGGGTGGTCTGGCCTGGCACCTGGCCCTTGCCCTGGTTGCTGCTGGCGCGGCTTGTGATGGTCGGCATGGCGTCATTGCTGGCGTCGTCGCGGATCGCCCGCGCCGCCCGCAGGCGGGCAAAGGCGACGCGCAGGTCACGGTTGCCTTGCAGCGACTGGGTGACCAACTGGTTGAGGGTCGGATCGTCGAACTGCTGCCACCAGATGCCTTCGAACTTGGCGTGGTCATACTGCTTGGCGTCCGCGGCGGCGGTGATGTTCGCCGCCTCCGGGGTCTGGGTTTTGTAGTCCGGGCCCACGGCACAAGCGCTCAGCGCCAATACCAGCAAGCTCGGCAGAAAGACTTTCACACTCATTGCTGTGTCTCCAGCTTCAAGGCCTTGGCCGCTTTGCGCGCTTCGCTGCGCTCCACATAGCGCCGGATCAATACGTAGAACACTGGGGTCAGCAACAGACCGAAGAAGGTCACCCCGATCATCCCGGAGAACACCGCCACACCCATGGCATGGCGCATCTCGGCACCGGCACCGCTGGACAGCACCAGAGGCACCACGCCCATGATGAAGGCGAACGAGGTCATCAGGATCGGCCGTAGACGCAGGCGGCAGGCTTCCAGTACCGCGGCGAGCGGGTCGAGGCCTTCCTGCTGTTTGTCCTTGGCGAACTCGACGATCAGAATCGCGTTCTTACAGGCCAGGCCCACCAGTACGATCAGGCCGATCTGGGTGAAGATGTTGTTGTCGCCGCCCGAGATGATCACCCCGGTAATGGCCGACAGCAGCGTCATCGGTACGATCAGGATCACCGCCAGCGGCAGGCTCCAGCTTTCGTATTGGGCGGCCAGTACCAGGAACGCCAGCAGTACGCAGAGCGGGAACACGAACAGCGCGGTATTGCCCGAGAGGATCTGCTGATAGGTCAGGTCGGTCCACTCGTAGGTCATGCCGTTGGGCAGCTCATCCTTCAGCAGTTTTTCAATGGCGGCCTGGGCCTGGCCGGAGCTGTAGCCCGGTGCGGCGTTGCCGTTGATTTCGGCGGTGATAAAGCCGTTGTAGTGCATCACGCGGTCCGGCCCCGAGGTGTCGCTGACCTTGATAAAGGTCGCCAGCGGGATCATCTCGCCTTTGTTGTTGCGCACTTTCAGTTGGCCGATCTGGTCGGAGTCCTGGCGGAACTGCTGTTCAGCCTGCACGTTGACCTGGTAGGTGCGGCCAAAGCGGTTGAAGTCGTTGGCATACAACGAGCCCAGGTAGACCTGCAGGGTGTCGAAGATGTCGCTGATCGCCACGCCATGGGTCTTGGCCTTTTCGCGGTCGATGGCGGCATCGACCTGGGGCACGTTGACCGTGTAGCTGGTGAACAGGCCGAACAGCTCCGGCACGCTGTGGCTCTTGGCGATCACGTTCTGCACTTCTTTGTACAGTTCGTCATAGCCGAGGTTGCCCCGGTCTTCGATTTGCAGGCGGAACCCGCCGATCGTGCCCAGGCCCTGTACCGGCGGCGGTGGGAAGATCGCCATGTAGGCTTCTTCAATGTTGCTGTACTGGCCATTCAACGCCCCGGCAATCGCCCCGGCGGACATGCTTGCGTCTTTGCGCTCGTCGAAGGGCTTCAAGGTCACGAACACGATGCCGCTGTTCGGGCTGTTGGTGAACCCGTTGATCGACAGGCCAGGGAAGGCAATCGCGGCTTCCACGCCGGGCTGTTTCAGGGCGATCTCCGACATGCGCTTCATCACGCTTTCGGTGCGGTCCAGGCTCGCGGCGTCGGGCAGTTGAGCGAAGGCCACCAGGTATTGCTTGTCCTGGGCCGGTACGAAACCGGTCGGCGTGTGGGCAAACCCGAAGAAGGTCAGCACCATCAGGCCGGCGTAAACGAACAGGGCGATACCACTGCCGCGAATCACCCGGCGCACGGTACCCACGTAGCCATGGCTGGCTTTTTCGAAAAAGCGGTTGAAGGGGCGGAACAGCCAGCCGCCGAAAATCTTGTCGAGGAACTTCGAGAAGCGATCCTTCGGCGCGTCGTGACCGCGCAGCAACACCGCGGCCAGGGCAGGGGACAGGGTCAGCGAGTTGAACGCCGAAATCACCGTCGAGATCGCAATGGTCAAGGCGAACTGTTTGTAGAACTGCCCGGTCAAGCCACTGATGAAGGCGGCCGGAATGAACACCGCACACAGCACCAGCGCCGTGGCGATGATCGGGCCGGTCACTTCACTCATGGCTTTTTCGGTGGCAGGGAACGGCGCCAGGCCCAGTTCGATATTGCGCTCGACGTTCTCCACCACCACGATGGCGTCGTCCACCACGATGCCGATGGCCAGTACCAGGCCGAATAATGACAGGGCATTGAGCGAGAACCCGAACAGGTGCATCACCGCAAACGTACCGATCAACGATACCGGCACCGCCACCAGCGGAATGATCGACGCGCGCCAGGTCTGCAGGAACAGGATGACCACCAGGACCACGAGGATCAGGGCTTCGAACAGGGTGTGCACCACCGCTTCGATAGAGCCGCGTACAAAGATCGTCGGGTCATAGGCGATCCGGTAATCCATGCCCGCCGGAAAGCTCTTTTTCAGCTCCGCCATCTTGGCGCGCACCTCGTTGGAGATGTCGATGGCATTGGAGCCGGGGCGCTGGAAGATCGGAATGGCCACGGCCGGCTGGTTATCGATCAGCGAGCGCAGCGCGTATTGGCTGGAGCCCAGCTCGACCCGGGCGATGTCCTTGAGCCGCGTGATTTCACCGTTGGCACCGGCGCGAATCACAATGTTCTCGAACTCTTCCTCGGTGACCAGGCGCCCTTGGGTATTGACCGACAATTGGAAGCTGGTATCGCTCGGCGCAGGCTGTGCACCCAGGGCACCGGCCGCCACCTGGCGGTTCTGCTCGCGGATCGCCGTCACGACATCGGTGGCGGTCAGGTTGCGCGAGGCGGTCTTGTTCGGATCCAGCCAGACACGCAGGGAGTAATCGCCCATGCCAAACAACTGCACGTCACCCACACCGCCGAGCCGTGCCAACTCATCCTTGATATTGAGGATCGCGTAGTTGGACAGGTACAGCATGTCGTAGCGCTGATCCGGCGAGGTCAAGTGCACCACCATGGTCAGGTCGGGGGAGGCCTTGTCCACGGTGATACCGATGCGTGTCACTTCCTCGGGCAGTTTTGGCTGCGTACGGGTCACACGGTTTTGCACCTGCACCTGCGCGTTGTCCAGGTCGGTGCCCAGGGCGAAGGTGATGGTCAGGGTCAGCTTGCCGTCGGCGGTGGATTGCGAGGACATGTACAGCATGTTCTCGACGCCGGTGATGGCTTGCTCCAGGGGCGCGGCCACGGTTTCACCGATGACCTTGGGGTTGGCGCCGGGGAAGTTGGCGCGGACCACCACGGTCGGCGGCACCACTTCCGGGTATTCACTGATCGGCAACTGGAACAGCGAGATCGCACCGGCGATCAGGATCAACAGCGACAGCACCGCGGCGAAGATCGGCCGTGAAATGAAGAACTTGGAAAAATTCATCTTGAGTCGTATCCCTTAACCGCGTGGAGTCGCAACGGCCGCGAGCTTGGGCGCAGGTTTTTCCGGCGCCACTTGCTCCAGGTTGCTGGCTTCAAGCGCTTGTCGTTGTTGGGCCAAGGCGGCGAGGGTTTCCTTGCTGGCCATCGGAATGGTTTCCGGGGCGACCGGCGAGCCAGGACGCACACGCTGCAGGCCCTTGACGATAATGGTGTCGTCCTTGTTCAGGCCGCTGCGCACGATGCGCAAGCCTTCGATCTTCGGCCCCAGTTCCACCGAGCGATACGCCGGCTTGTCGCCGTCCATTACCAGTACGAACTTCTTGCCCAGGTCGGTGCCCACGGCTTCGTCGTTGATCAGCACGGCGGAGTAGGTGCCGCTGCCCACCAGCTTCAGGCGCGCATACAAGCCAGGGGTGTATTCGCCCTTGCTGTTATCGAACACCGCACGGCCACGGATGGTGCCGGTGGCCGGGTTGACCTGGTTGTCGATGAAGTTCATCTGGCCCAGGTGCGGGTTGCCGGTTTCGTTGGACAGGCCCAGGTACACCGGGGTGGTGGCGCCACGGCGGCCTTCGCGGGCCAGTTCGGTGTACTTGAGGTAGACGCGCTCGTCGGCGTCGAAATAGGCGTAGACCTTGTCGGTGGAGACCACGCTGGTCAACGCGGTGACGTCGGCGGTCACCAGGTTGCCGGCGGTGATTTCGGCGCGGCTGACACGGCCGCTGATCGGCGAGGTCACGCGGGTAAAACTCAGGTTCAGCTTGGCCAGGTCCAACTGTGCCTGGATCCCGGCGACAGCGGCGCGGGCTTCCTGGGCGGCGGTGGTGCGCGAGTCGGCCAGTTCGGCGGAGATTGCATTGCTCTGGCGCAGGCGTTCGCCGCGCTGGGCTTCGTTATCGCTGCGGGTGGCGGCGGCGCGGGTTTGCGCCAACTGAGCTTCAAGGCGGCGCACTTCGGCCTGGAACGGGCGCGGGTCGATCTGGAACAGCAGGTCGCCTTTCTTGACCAAAGCGCCTTCGGTGAAAGCGACTTGGTCAATCTGGCCAGAGACCCGTGGGCGAATCTGTACGGTTTCCGGGGCTTCCAGGCGGCCGGTGAATTCATCCCACTCGTTGACTGGCTGCTCCAGCACCTTGGCCACACTGACTTTCGCCGCAGGCATGGCGGCGGCTTGTTCCGGGGTCTTGCCGCATGCGCTCATCACCACCACGGCCAAAATCGCCAGGGGCAAGCGCAAATGTTTGAGTGACTGTTCCATGAGGTGCATCCGCCAATGTATTTGAGATGGGCGGATCATGCGCGGCGAGGCGGTAGGTCACGAATCGAATGAAGCAAAGGTAACTATCATTCGGAATGATATAAGCGGGAAGTCAGCCCTCTAGTCTGCGGGTTTCGTTAGGGGGCTATCAATGGCCGTGATGACAAAGGACTGTTGCAGATGCCGCGGTGACGGGGGTGCCAGTGGCTCTTAACTGTCATCGGTGGCCGGTGCAGCGCGCAACAACTCGATCTGCTCCGCCGGCACCAACGTACGCAAGGCTTTGTACAGCACCCGCGTTTCCAGCAGGTTCCACACCCGCAGCATGGTCTCCAGCGCGTCCAGCGGTTTACTGATGAAGTCCCGGGCGCCCAAGGCCAGGGCGCGCAGGCGTGTGTCGCGAGTGACGTCGGCGGTGAGGACCAGGATCGGCAGGTATTCACCCTGGGGGATACGGCGATTGAGTTGTTCCAGCACCGCGAAGCCGTCGAATTCGGGCATGTGCAGGTCGAGTATCACCAGATCCGGCTCGAAACTGTTGAACAGCTCCAGGGTGCGCAGTGGCTGGGTGCTGCTCAGCACGTTGGTCAGCCCCTCGCGTGCCAGCAATTGCTCCACCAGGTCGAGATTGGGGCGTTGGTCGTCGATGATCAGAATGCGCTGGTCGAGGTTCATAGGGGCTCCGGAAAGTACTGGGCGATGCAGGCGAGAAACGCCGGTACGTTGATCGGCTTGTTCAACACCGCGGTTGCACCCGCATCGTGCAGGGCCACGCGGGTGAGGTCGCTGGCGTCGGCGGTGAGCATCAGCACCGGGGTGTCGCGGGTGATCGCCGACTGGCGCAGGCGCTGCAGTACGTTCAAACCGTCGATGTCCGGCAGTGCCACGTCCAGCAGGATCAGCCGTGGCGCATGCTGGGCGGCCAGGTCCAGGCCCAGTTGGCCTTGCATGCTCGACAGCAGCTTTATCCCTGGCCTGCGCTGCAGCAAGGTTTCGATCAGCGCCAGGCTGGAGAGGTTGTCTTCGATATACAGCACTTTGCCCTGGGGTGTGACGACGCTGGGCGCGGGGCGTATCGGCGGTGACTCAATGACGGCCGCGGCAAGGCGCTGGGGCTGTTGCACACGCACGAACGGCAACGCCAGGGTGAAGCGTGAGCCGATACCGGGTTCGCTGTGCACGCCGAGGTTGCCGCCCATCTTCTCCAGCAGGCTTTTGCTCAGCGCCAGGCCCAGGCCGCTGCCTTCGACTTTCGGGTCGGCCCCGAGGCGCTCGAAGGGCCTGAACAGTTGCCCGAGGTGATCGGCGGCGATGCCCTTGCCGGTGTCGCACACCGACACGCTGATGCACTGGCCCTCGACCTTGACCTCCAGGCTCACCTGGCCCTGCGGGCGGTTGTATTTGATCGCATTGGACAGCAGGTTCAGCAGCACCTGAGTGAGGCGCTGGCGGTCGGCGACGATACCGATATCCGCCGCCAGGCTTGGCAGTGGTTGCAGGTGGATCCCCGCAGCGGCGGCCATGGGGGAAACCAGCGCCAGCGCCTCCTGCAGCGTGCCGGCCAGGGGTATCGGTTCGATGTTCAACGGCAAGCGCCCGGCCTCGATCTTGGCGATGTCCAACACCTCGTTGATCAGCGTCAGCAAGTGTTGGCCGGCGCGCAGGATGTGCTCCACGTGCGCCTTTTGCGCGGTTGGCGCATCCATGTCCAACAACTGCGCAAAGCCCAGGATCGAGTTGAGCGGGGTGCGCAGTTCGTGGCTCATGCGCGATAAAAACTCACTCTTTGCCCGGCTGGCTTGCTCGGCGTCCTCGCGCGCGGTGCGCAGGGCGATCTCGGCGGCGCGGCGGTCGGTGATGTCGCGGGTGATCTTCGAGAAACCGCGCAGGGCCCCGGTGCTGTCGTATTGCGCGGTGATCACCACGCTGGCCCAGAACCGCGTGCCGTCCTTGCGGCAGCGCCAGCCTTCTTCGGCGTAATCGCCGTTGCGGGTGGCCTCGCGCAGCGCCATGTCCGGGTGTTGCGGGCATTCCTGCGGTAGGTAGAACACCGAGAAATGCTGGCCGATGATTGCCTGTTCGGTGTAGCCCTTGATCCGTTCGGCGCCGTTGTTCCAACTGGTGACGTGGCCTGCCGTGTCGAGGGCGAAGATCCCGTAGTCCTTGACCCCGTCGATGATCAGCCGCAGGCGCTCTTCATTGTCGCGCAACGCACGTTCACGTTCGGCCAGCAGCAGGCCGGCCTCCACCAGGCGCGTGCCCAATTGACCGATCTCATCGTTCTCCGGCGGTTGCGGCAGCAGTGGCGCGCCCAGGGCCAGGCGCTGCGCATTGCGCTGCACGTTCTGCACCCGCGCAACAATGCCCTTGGACAGGAACAACACCGCGACGATGGCCCCGAACAGCCCGCAGACCGCCGCCAGCCATGTCGACAGCAACAGCCGCTGACGGGTTTCGGACGCCGCGATACTGCGTTCGGCCAGCAACGATTCCTCGAGCGTGAGCATGGTGCTGATGTGTTGACGCAATGCGTCGAGGATGTGCTTGTTGCTGATCAGGATCGCGCTGATCGATTCCGGGTTTGCATCACGGTCCTTGAGCATCTCGTCGAGGCCGTCGATTTTGCCGTCTATCAACGGTTTGATCGCGCTGAGTTGCTCGCGCACCCGTTGATCGCGCACGTTGCCGTCGAGTCGCCGCAGGGCTGAGTCGATCTGGGGCCTGGCGTTGAGGTAACTCGGCAAAAAATCCTCACGGCGTGTCAGCAGGTAACCGCGCACACTGGCTGCCGCTTCCGCGAGCAGGGTGTGCACCGCCTGGATATCGCCCTGCACCCGCAACACCCGGCGCACATCTTCTTCCGCGCGGGCGGTCTGGCGCTCGGTGATGTAGATCAGCACCAAAGACAGCAACAGCACCACCAGGGGCAGCGAAATCACCACCAGCGCCTTGCCGCGCAGCGGCAGGTCGACCCAGCGCCGTTTCATGGTTGCGTCACCAGGCCCAAGGCGATGCCGCGTACGGCGGCCTGGGTGCGGTCGGCGGCGCCGAGTTTGCCGATCACCCGTTCCACATGGGCTTTGGCCGTGCCGGTGGTAATGCCCAGGTGCTCACCGATGGCCCGGTTACTCATGCCGTTGGCGACCAGGCCGAGTACCTGGCGTTCCCGTGGGGTGAGGTGTTCAGTGGCGGCACCGCTGGCCTGGCGTTCGGTCATGCGGCGCAACAGTCGCGTGCTGACGGCGGTGTTGAGCGCTTCGCCGCCGGCGGCCACCTGTTGCAAGGCGTGGATCACCTCGGCCCGGCTGGCGTCCTTGAGCAGGTAGCCCACCGCACCGGCATGCATCGCCGCCTCCAGATACTCGGGGCTGTCGTCCATGGTGAACATCACCACTTTGACCGCTGGCAGGCGTTCCTGCAGCACGCGTGCGGCACCCAAGCCGTTAAGGCCCGGCATGCGGATGTCGAGGATGACGATATCCGGCAGCAGTTGTTCGCACAGTTCCACCGCTTGCTGGCCATCGCTGGCCTGGCCGACCACCTCGAACTGTTCAAGGCCGGCCAGCAGGGAGACGAAACCGGTGCGCGTGACTTCATGATCGTCGGCCAGTACCAGGCGTAAAACGTGGGTCATTGAGGGGGTCCATTGAGTGGGGCCGGCACGCGGGCGTGCAGTTGGGTGCCGCTATTGGCCGAGCTGGTGCAGGTACAGCTGCCGCCCAGCAGGCCGGCGCGCTCCTGCATGGTGGCCAGGCCCAGATGTTGCGTGTCATCCCGTGGCAGGTCGCACGCGAAGCCTTGGCCGTTGTCGTCCACCTGCATGCAGGCGTGGCCGTCGCGCAGTTGGAGGGTCAATTGCACCCGGCTTGCGCGCGCATGTTTGAGCACGTTGTTGATGGCCTCCTGGCCGATCCTGAACAAGGCGATTTCCACCTGGCTGGGCAAGCGCGCGTCGCAATGCGCCCGCCACACCACGTTGATGCCGGCGTCTCGCAGGCGATCGGCTTCTTTATCCAGGGCTTTGAACAGGCCGAAATCATCCAGCACGGTGGGGCGCAGGCCCGCGATCAGTTGCCGGCCTTCACCGACCGAATGTTGGGCCAGGTTGAGAATCGCCTGTAAGTCGGCGGTTAAATCGTCCGGCAACACCGGGCAGCGGCCGGCAAACCCTTGCAGCCGCTGATGCAACCCCGCGAGGGTTTGCGCCAGGCCATCGTGCAGGTCGTAGGCGACGCGCTTGCGTTCATCCTCCTGGGCGCGAAACAGTCGGCTGACCAGGTCGGACAACGTTCTGTCGCGTGTTTTGAGGGTGTCCAGCAGCCGATGATTTTCCAGGTGTGTGGCCAGCAACGTGGCGAGCAATTGCAGGGATTCGCTGTCTTCATGCTCCGGTGCGCGCAGGCTGACGCGAGTGCCCAGAACCAGCACGCCAAACGCCTGGCCGTCACTGCCGCGCAATGGCACTTGCAGCACGCAGTGCGGGTGCTCCTGCCAGTGAGGTGCGCGCAGGGTGCGGTCGGCGAGGGCGGCCAGGCGGGTCAAGTGGGCTGGGCTGCCATGACCTGCGGTGGTGTGGGCGGTGCCCTCGGCGTCCCATTCCTGCAGCAGCCCGTGGTCTGTCGCCAGGAACGCGCAGGCGCGGGCGAGCACGCGTTCGCGCATCGCCTCGGGTGTCAGGCGGGCCAATTCCTGCCCGGTATCCACCAACAGGCGCAGGCGCGCCGTGCGGCTTTGCGATTGCCGGAAATGCGCGCGCATGGCCAGGGCGCTGCCGGGGTCATGGGGCGTGTTGTGCATGCAAGATGCTCCTGGGGTTGCGCGGGCGCGGGGCACGCCTATTAAACAGGGTTGAACACCTTGGGCGCTATCTGCCAAATGGCATAGATCAATGACTCCGGTTGGCCGATGGCGGATGACAGGCAGCTTGGCAAAGTGAGCCCAACGAACACCACTGGAGAATCGCAATGTCCTTCAAGCCCGCCGCAATCGCCCTGATGTTTGCCTTGAGCGTTCCGTTTGTTCAGGCCGCCGAGACGGCCCCGTATCTCTACCGCGAGGTGGCCCAGGCACCAGCCAATGTCAAAGACCGGGAAATTGCCGGTTTATTCGACCGCTGGAACAACGCCTTGCAGACCGGTAACGTCACCTCGGTGGTTGACCTGTATGCGCCGGGCGCGGTGCTGCAGCCCACCGTGTCCAACCAGGTGCGTACCACACCGGACCAGATCAAGGACTACTTCGATCATTTCCTCGCGCTCAAGCCGGTTGGCCAGATCAACTACCGCGAAATCCGCCAGTTGGGCAGCAACGTGGCCATGGACAGCGGCGTCTATACCTTTACCCTCACCGATGCCGCCGGCCAGAAGAGTCAAGTGCAGGCTCGCTACACTTTCGTCTACGAGCAGGTGGGTGGCCAGTGGAAAATTCTTAATCATCACTCTTCGGCGATGCCTGAAGCGCAGGTCAAGCACGCCAAGCAATAAGGCCTGATCAAAAAAATGCCCATCCCGCTGCCGGGGTGGGCATTTTTGCGTGGGGGGCCACGATACCTCCTGGGTATCCATCAAGACCTTATCCATATTGGACCGCCCGTACCCCAGGCGTCAGCCTAGGGCCAATAACTATATTGAAGGTCGGAGAACGGCAACCCAACCTGCCAGTGCTGGCTGTGGCGCGGTCAGTTGCAAGACATCTACGCGCAGGACTTTGTCGGCCTCAAGCACAGCCAGCCGCTGGGCACTTGGGTGTTTGGCGCAAATCTGGGCTACTACAATGCCCGCGAGAACGGTGACAAGTTGCTCGACGAGAATCGGCTGATCCTCAGCTATACCTGGAAACTGCTCTGAACCCGCCCTCGCCAATGCGATGTGCACAGCCATAGGGGGGCGCCTGTTCGCCACCCGTAGGGAGGCGATGAAAACCCGGCGCCTTGAGCGCCGTGTTGCTCAATGAAACGCTGGGTCAAAAATCCAGGGGCGCTCAGCAACGCTTGCAGGTTTTGATCCCCAGCAACGTGTAGAGCGGGCAGAAACGGAAAATGCCAGTCGCCAGCGGCACCAGGCCAATCCACCCCCACAGGCCGATCACACCCGTCAGGCTGAGGACAATCAGAAGCAGGCCGACAACAATGCGCAGGCTACGGTCAAGGGTTCCAATGTTCGTTTTCATGGTGATCTCCCGATCAATGGCCGCGTCGGTTCTCCAGCGCGGTAAACAACAACATGCCGGTCAGCATGGCCAGCACGAATACGATCACTTGCCAGTGCCCTGTCAGCAGAATGGCCACGGCAGGTCCAGGGCAAATACCTGCGATGCCCCAGCCGGTGCCGAACAGCAGGCTCCCGCCAATCAGGCGTGGGTCCAGCTCGCGTTTGGTCGGCAGCTGCATGGGCCTTTCCAGCAGCGAACGGGTGTGTTGCCGCGCCCAGGTCATCGGGCCAATGGCGATGCCGATGGCTGCGACCATGACCAACGCCAGGGACGGGTCCCAGGCCCCGGTGATATCCAGGAACGCGAGTACCTTGCTCGGGTCGGCCATGCCGGCCAGGAGCAGGCCCAGGCCGAACAGCAGGCCGGCCATGAATGCAGTCAGTTTGATCATGTCTACCCTCCCAGAAGATGACGCAGGACAAACACGCTGAAGAAACCGCTGAACATGAAGCACACCGTAGCGACCATCGAGCGCAGCGAAAGGCGTGATAGGCCGCACACTCCATGGCCACTGGTGCAGCCTGAACCGTATCGGGTCCCGAGGCCGACCAGGACACCGGCGACAATCAGTCCGAACCCGCCCGTCTGGAACTCGATGCGCGGCAGCGCGGTGAACAGGCCCCAGAGCAGCGGGGCGATGAGCAGGCCCAGGAGAAACAGGGCTTTCTCACCCGTCCCTTCGCTGCCGCGTTGTAAAAGACTGCCGAGCAGCCCGCTGATGCCGGCGATACGCCCGTTGGCGACGACGAACAGGCTGGCCGCCGCACCAATCAATGCGCCGCCTGCCAGGGATGACCAAGGCGTGAAGTTGAGCCAATCGACACTCATCAGGTTTCTGCTCCGTTAACGGCTTGATAAAACATTTGGATGCCCGCCAGGCAGGGTTAAATGGCTTTCACCAGCAACGCCAGCGCAACCACCACGGAAACAGCGGCGAAGCCGCGTTGTAAGTGGGGCCCGGCCAGCCGCGCCGCGATCAGGCGACCACCGGCCATGCCGACCAACGCGCCAAGGGAAAACGGAATCGCCACTGCCCACTGCAGGTGCCCGGTTGCCGAGCTGGCGGCAACGCCGGAAATGGACACCAGGGCAATGACCGCAAGAGACGTGGCAAGCACTGATTGTGCGGTCAAATTGGTATAGCGCTGGAGTGCCGGCACCATCACAAAGCCACCGCCCACGCCGAGCAAGCCCGAAAGCCCGCCCGCGACAACTCCGGATATGGCAAGCGCCCATGCGCACGGTGCCGTCCAGTGCAACTTTCCTCGGTTCACGTCCAATAGACAAGGCGGTGGTTTGGACGTGAAGCGGGGCCTGGACGTGGCGCTGGCGGGCCGTGATCGTTGAAAGACCCGCCACGCCACGTACATCAGCACCAGGGCAAACAGGATCGTCAACGGGCGGTTCGGCGTGCGCTGTGCCAGCCACAGGCCCAGTGGAGAACAGACGATCCCCGCGCCGGCAATGAGCAGCGCGGCTTTATAGCGGACAGTGCCGTTTTTGAGCCCCATGATCGCCCCGAGGGTGGCGGCCAGACCGACCGCCAGTAACCCGATGGGCCCGGCCTCAGCCATGTTCAATCCCACGCCGAACACCAGCAAGGGCACAGCCAGTATGCCCCCTCCGGCACCGGTCAGCGCCAGAATGACGCCGACGACGAGCCCCAGCAGTAAGACGACAATCATCTGAGCCTCCTTGTATTGCGGCCTGTGCTCATACGTCAGCCAGCTCGGGCTTGGCCAGCCACTCACGGCCCTTGAGCATGCCCTTCCAATACAGCGGTGGAAGAATCCGCTCCTTGAGCAGCCATGCCAGCCGCGAGGGGCGGGTGCCGTCAATCAGCCAGGCAGGAAAGCTGGGGGCGACCTTGCCGCCGTAGGTGAACTCAGCCAGGACGATTTTGCCGCGTTCAACCGTCAACGGGCAGGAGCCGTATCCGTCGTAATGCGCGCTGCCTTGGGCTTTACCCAATGCCGTCAGCACATTGTGCGCAACGACGGGCGCTTGCTTGCGCGCGGCCGCGGCGGTTTTAGCGTTGCTGGAGTTGGCGACGTCTCCCAGCGCGTGAATATTGGCCCAGGTGGCATGGCGCAACGTGGCTGGGTTGACATCAACCCAGCCGGCCGCGTCGGCGAGAGGGCTGATGCGAACGAAATCCGGTGCAACCTGCGGGGGGACGACATGCAGCAGATCGAAGTCGCGCGTGACCACCTGGCAACTACCATCGGCATTGACACGTTTGAACGTTGCCGTGCGTGCCGGCCCATCCACCTGGGTAAGTGTGTGGCCGAAATTCAGGTCGATACCATAAGCGGTGATGTATTGCATCAGCGCCGGCACATACTCGGGAACGCCGAACAGCACCGCGCCCGCGCTGCAGAACTCGATCTCGACCTTGTCCAGTACGCCGGTGCGTTTCCAATGATCGGCAGACAGGTACATGGCCTTTTGCGGCGCCCCGGCGCATTTAATGGGCATGGGCGGTTGCGTGAACAGGGCTCGGCCACCACGCAGTTGCTGCACCTGTTCCCATGTGTAGGGGGCCAGGTGATACAGGTAGTTGGACGTCACGCCGTTGCGACCCAGGGTGTCCGACAAACCTTCGATGGCATGCCAATCGAGTTTCAGGCCAGGGCACACGATCAGTTGCTCGTATTTGACCACGCGGCAGCCATCCAGAATGACGGCATTGCGCTCGGGTTCGAAAGCGGCGACCGCCGACTTGATCCAGTGCACGCCGCGGGGCAGGGTCGTGCCCATGGTGCGGGCGGTTCGGGCCGCATCGAAGACGCCAGCGCCGACGAGGGTCCAGCCAGGCTGATAGTAGTGCACATCGGCCGGGTCGATGATGGCAACGTCGAGCCCAGGTGCCCGGGCCAGCAAACTGGAGGCGGTTGCAATACCTGCCGCACCGCCACCAATGATGACCACGACATGCCGCGCCTCAGCCACTTCGACCGGGGTGCGGCCCTGATTGGCAATCCGGCGAATCACGCCTTTCATATCGAACCCGGCTTTCCTGGCGCTTTCGACGATGTGGGGCAGTGGTTGCTGACTGGCTTGTGACAGGGCCCACATCGTGGTTGAGCGCATGCCGGAACGGCAATAGGCCAATACGGGTTTTGGCAGGGTTTCAAGCAGCTTGCCGAAGGCAATACCTTGCTCGTCAGTGACCTTGCCGGATTCGGCGGGCAAGTAGTGGGCTTCGATGCCAACCGCGTCGGCGGCGCGTTTGATTTCGGCAAACAAGGGTTGATCGCTGCCTTCTCCATCGGGGCGGTTACACACGATGCTACGCAAACCGGCGGCTTTGAGTTCAACCAAGTGGTGGGGGAAAATCTGTTCTGATACTGATAGCCCGGACGCAAGGTGGCGAATGTCCATGAGTGTCTCCGTTATGGGGTTTTTTCTTATAGGTTTTCTGAGCCAGGCAACGTCAGAGGACGTTGAGCGGGATTTTCAGGTAGCGCGTGCCGTTCGCTTCAGGCTCAGGCAAGTGACCGGCGCGCATGTTGACTTGCACCGATGGCAGGATCAGCGTCGGCATTTCCAACGCCGCATCACGTTTTGTGCGCATTACCACGAACGCCTCCTCACTGATGCCGTTACGTACGTGAACGTTATGCGCGCGTTGGTCGGCGACGGTGCTGACGAACTGCACCTCGCGGTCACCCGGCTGATAGTCGTGGCACATGTAGAGCAAGGTGTTGGCCGGCAGGCTCAGTACCTTGTTGATTGACTGGAACAGCGTGCGCGCGCTGCCACCGGGGAAGTCACAGCGCGCGGTACCGTAGTCAGGCATGAACAGGGTATCGCCAACGAATGCAGCCGTTTCGACACCATCGCTGATCACATAGGTCATACAGGCTGGCGTATGGCCGGGTGTATGCAACGCGTGGCATTGCAGCGTACCGAGGGTGAACGGCTCGTCATTGACGAACAGGTGATCGAACTGGCTTCCATCGCGGGCCATATCACCACCGGTATTGAACAGGGTGCCGAACACCTCCTGCACCGTGGAGATGTGGCTGCCGATGCCTATTTTCCCACCGAGCTTTTCCTGCAGGTAGGGCGCTGCCGTGAGGTGATCGGCGTGGACGTGGGTCTCGAGAATCCAGTCGACCGTTGCATCGAGTTGCTTGACCCTCGCGATCAAGGTGTCGGCGGACGTTGTGCCCGTGCGGCCGGACTTTGGGTCGTAGTCCAGTACGCTGTCTATTAGCGCGCAGTGGTGGGTCGCTTCGTCCAGCACAAGGTAGCTGACGGTATGGGTGGCAGAATCGAAGAATCCTTCGACGTGAAGTTTTACGCTCATGACCTGTCTCCTCAGGGGCGGGATTTTTGCCAAGCCGCTCACACTAAGGGCTGATATAGCAATAAGTCTGCCAGGCCGTAAGTTCGTCGATAAATAATCCTATCCCTATGAATTTATTGGGTTTAATTACTTTGTAAGGGTTTGGTTTTTTGCAAGGTGGCCGGGATCTACTGCCATTGGCAGTACCGGTTGACAGAAGTGGCAGTGCCACAACAGCATGGAGGGAGTCTTAGGAGCCTCGATGATGACTATCCTGCCCACCCCAGCCCGAACACTCCCGCGCGCGGATCAAGTGCAGTCACTTGTTTCGTTTCTTGAGCACGAACCCCAGCCGATGATCGTGCTCGATCCGGACTACAACATCCTGGCCGCCAACACGGCCTATCAACGCCAGTTTGCCAGCGCTGATAAACCGTTTATCGGCCATAAGTGTTATCAAGTCTCACACCATTACGACGTACCTTGTGACCAGGCGGGTGAGAACTGCCCGATGAGAAAGGCGCAGGAAATGCGTGGGCCGGACCGCGTGCTGCACATTCACCACACGCCGCGCGGTCCTGAACATGTCGACGTTGAGTTGCGCCCGATTCTCAACGAGCACGGTGTGATTACCGCCTATGTGGAGCGGCTCACCCTGGTGCGAAGCGCATCGGCGCGGCCCAGCAACGCCGGGCTTGTCGGCAGTTCACCGGCGTTCAACCGTGCCCTGTCGGAGCTGCAGCGAGTGGCGCCCTCGATGCTGCCGGTGCTGCTGCTGGGCGAGTCCGGTACGGGCAAAGAGCTGTTCGCCCGGGCCGTACATGAAACCAGCGAGCGGGCCACCGGACCTTTTGTTGTGGTTGATTGCTCCGGGCTGACCGAAACCTTATTCGAGAGCGAACTGTTCGGCCATGAAAAGGGCGCATTCACCGGGGCGACCACGCGTAAGACCGGCCTGGTTGAAACCGCTCAGGGCGGTACATTGTTTCTCGACGAAATCGGCGATGTTCCACTGGCCATGCAGGTGAAGCTGTTGCGCCTGATCGAATCGGGGACCTTCCGTCGTGTCGGGAGTGTCGAGACCCTTCACGCCAACTTCAGGTTAATCGCCGCCACCCACAAGCCATTGGAAAAAATGATGGAGAACGGCGAGTTCAGGGCGGACCTGTACTATCGCATCAGTGCCTTCCCCATTCAGCTCCCTCCCTTGCGCAACCGCATTGAAGACATCGGTTTGCTGGTGAACTCGTTTCTGCAACGGGCCGGTATCGGCAAGCGCCGGCTGACAATAGACCCCGATGCGCTGAGGCAACTGCAGCAATACGCCTGGCCCGGCAATATCCGCGAACTGCGCAATGTGCTGGAAAGAGCCAGTCTGTTCGCTGACGACGGCGTGATCCGCGCCGTCCATGTCCCCCAGGCACGCGTGGTGACAGCGCCTCAGGCCTCCACTTCCCTGGCGTTCGATGGCGACTCGCTGGTGCAGGCACTGGCCACTTTCAAAGGGTCGCGCCGTGAGCTGGCCAAGCATTTGGGGATCAGCGAACGTACGCTGTACAGACGCCTGAAAGAGCAGGGGCTGGCCCCTAGTTCTTGCTCGCGAAAAACCTGAGAACGCCGCGCAGGATCAGGTTTCCCGCGTTATCGTTGACGTTCTTCGCGAGCAAGCTCGCTCCTACATTTGATCTTCGTTGCGTTCGCTTAACTGAACGGCATTAGCGCTGGCCGTGCACTGCCAATGACTGCCAGCCCCTGGCAGATTGGCAGCGCACGGGCCTGCCAAGCCATTGCGCTTATCACCTGGGCGCATCATCAAGCCATTGTTTTTAAAAGATAAAAACAGGCAAGCCGAGCTTGGCATGCCGTGTGCAAACGGCACAGGCATGACCATTTCCGACAAAAGACTGCAACGCCACCTGCTCACAGCCGTAGTGATCAAGCTACTGGTGCTGACGCTGCTGTGGTGGCTGTTCATCCGGGATTCGCACGTCAGCGTCGACCCGACCACTGTCGGCAACCGTTTCGGTGTACCCACCTCGACTCAAGGGGCAAGCAAGTGATCTCAGAACAACTGGTGGATTTGTCACGGCTGCAGTTTGCAGCCACCGCGCTGTACCACTTTTTATTTGTACCGCTGACGGTTGGCATGGTGTGGCTGCTGGTCATCATGGAAAGCGTCTATGTGATGACCGGGAATGTCATCTGGAAAGACATGACGCGCTTCTGGGGCAAGCTGTTCGGTATCAACTTCGCCCTGGGGGTGACAACCGGCATCACCCTGGAATTTCAGTTTGGCACCAACTGGGCGTACTACTCGCACTACGTAGGTGACATCTTCGGTGCCCCGCTGGCCATCGAGGGTTTGATGGCGTTCTTTCTCGAATCGACCATGATCGGCCTGTTCTTTTTTGGCTGGGATCGGCTGAAGAAAGAGCACCACTTGCTGGTCACGCTGCTGATGGCCATCGGTACCAACCTGTCGGCGCTGTGGATCCTGATCGCCAATGGCTGGATGCAGAACCCGGTGGGCTCGGAATTCAGTTACATCACCATGCGCATGGAGATGGTGGATTTCTGGGCCGTGGTATTCAACCCGGTGGCGCAGGCCAAGTTTGTCCACACGGTGTCTGCCGGTTATGTCACCGGCGCGATGTTTGTGTTGTCGATCTCCAGTTGGTACTTGCTCAAAGGGCGTGATGTCGAATTCGCCAAGCGCAGTTTTCGGGTGGCGGCCGCCTTCGGCCTGGCTTCGGTGCTGAGTGTCATCGTGCTGGGGGATGAGTCGGGTTACACCGTGGGCGAGGCGCAGCAAACCAAGCTGGCGGCCATGGAAGCGATGTGGGAAACCAAACCCGCGCCGGCGGGCCTGACCCTGGTGGCCAGCATTAATGAAGCCGAGTCCAGGAATAACTGGGAACTCGATGTGCCGTGGGTGATGGGCTTGATCGGCACGCGCTCGGTCAGCACGCAGATCCCAGGCATTCATGACATCAAAGCGAAAAACCGCGCGCGCATTCTGCGCGGCATTACTGCTGTCAATGCGCTCGAAGCGCTGCGAGCTGATCGCACCGATAAGGCCGCGTTCCAGACCTTCGAGGCGTACAAGGCCGACCTGGGTTTTGGCCTGCTGCTTAAAAAATACGTCGAGGATGTCAACCAGGCCACGCCGGCCATCATCGACAAGGCGATGAACGATACCGTACCGCGCGTGACTCCGATGTTCTGGGGGTTCCGGATCATGGTCGGCCTTGGTTTTGCCATGCTGGTGCTCTTCGGGCTGGCCTTCTGGAGCACCTTGAAGTCGACCTGCACGCGCAGCCGCTGGCTGTTGCGTTGGGCCCTGTGCATGCTGCCCGCGCCCTGGATTGCCTGCGAGCTGGGTTGGTTCGTTGCCGAATACGGCCGTCAGCCCTGGACCATTTATGGCGTGCTGCCCACGCACATGAGCGTCTCCACCCTGAGCGTCAACAATCTCTATGGCTCACTGGCAGGATTCGTCGCTTTTTACACCGTACTGCTGGTGGTTGAAATGTTCCTGATGGTCAAGTTCGCCCGTCAAGGTCCTGGCAGCCTCGGTACCGGCCGTTATGTTCACGACGCCCATTTGAAGGAAGTCCATCATGCTTGATTATTTCACCCTGAAAATTATCTGGTGGGCGCTGGTCGGCGTCTTGCTGATCGGCTTTGCCATCATGGACGGGCACGATATGGGCGTCGGCACGCTGCTGCCGTTTGTTGGCCGCAATGACCTGGAGCGCCGCGTGGCGATCAATACCGTCGGTCCGCATTGGGATGGCAATCAGGTGTGGTTCATCACGGCGGGTGGCGCCTTGTTCGCGGCGTGGCCAGTGGTGTATGCCACCGCATTCAGCGGGTTCTACTGGGCGATGATTCTGGTCCTCTGGGCGCTGTTCTTTCGCCCCGTGGGGTTTGACTATCGCAGCAAGATCCACAACCCCACCTGGCGCAGCACCTGGGATTGGGGGCTGTTCGTCGGCGGGGCCGTGCCGCCGCTGGTGTTCGGCATCGCGTTCGGCAACCTGCTGCAAGGCGTACCGTTCCACTTCAGCGACCTGCTGGTCTCGACGTATACCGGCAGCTTCTGGCAACTGCTCAATCCCTTTGCGCTGCTGACCGGGGTGGTGAGCAGTGCAATGATCACCCTGCAGGGCGGTACTTATCTGGCGCACCGTACTGAAGGCGTTATCCAGGCCCGCGCGATCAAGGGCGGGGTGGGTGCGGCGCTGGTGCTGATGTGCACGTTCGTGATTGCCGGCGTGTGGTTGCAAGGGATCGACGGCTACCGCATCACCTCGGTGGTCGATACCGCCGGGCTGCCCGACATTCTCAATAAAACCGTGGTGCGCGAAGCGGGCGCCTGGATGGCCAATTATGGCCATTACCCTTGGCTGTGGCTGCTGCCCGTGCTTGGCCTGGCGGGCGCCGCCGGGGCCGCATTGTTGATGATGATGCGCCGGACATTGGCTGCATTCGTCGCATCGTCGCTCGCGGTGGTCGGGGTGATCAGCACGGCCGGGGTCTCCATGTTTCCCTTCGTCATGCCGTCGTCATCGGTGCCCGCAGCCAGCCTGACCGTATGGGATAGCGTGTCCAGCCACCTGAGCCTGGCCATCATGTTCTGGGCCACGTTGATCTTCATGCCGCTGATCGTGATCTACACCTCGTGGGCCTATCGCGTCATGCGCGGCAAGGTCACCGTGGCACAGATCAAAGCCAACGAACATTCGGCCTACTAACCCCATCGGAGGAGCAAAGACTATGTGGTATTTCGCCTGGATGCTGGGAGTCGGTTTTGCCTTGCTGCTGGCCATATTAAATGCGATGTGGGGCGAGAACGAAGGCGCTCGCGCCGCGAGCCCTGACGACGAGGCACAGCCATGACGCCGAAGGTCGCCGGCGCGGTACCCACCTCGCATATTCATGTACTCAGCCTGCTTGTCGCCGTGGCAATCATGCTCGGCTGTACGCTCTATCCCCCGATGATGGCGGGCCCGGATGGCAAGGCTGATCACGCCTTGGCGACGGCGCTGTTCGCCGCCATGAGCGTGGCCTTTGTAAGAGGCGTGGGGTTTGTCCCGCGGATGGTCGTCTGGCGCTGGCTGTTCTCTGGCTGGACCTGTTACGCGGCACTGGCATTGGCTGGTTGGGTAAAGTTTATAAATTGACCGCGGATGACATGACGGGTCGAAGGAGTGACCTGTTTCAACTGCACACTTCCAACGCGGTGGGTGACCTCGTGTCGAATAGGAGAGGAACGGGTCATCCAAAAGGACCTGTGATGTAGCCTTCCATCTATGCGGTTGAACTGTGCCCGGGATGACGTCGATCGGTCGCACGCAGAAAAATCTTGCGTAGTTCGCTGGTCCACAGCACGGCGCTGCTCAGCGCCAGGCACATCATCCACTGCGCGGGCGTCAGCGCGGTGGTGCTGAACGCGCGGTTCAGCGGGGGCCAATGCACAACCGCAACTTGCAGACCAATGCCCAGGCCGATGGCTCCCCAGAGCCAGCGGTTGGCGAATATCCCCCTGAAGGCACTGACGGTTTCGGAGCGAGCGTTCAGCGCGTTGAACAACTGCGCCAGGACCAACACGGTGAACGCCGCCGTTCGCGCTGATTCAAGTGAGGCACTGCCCGGCACGAAGCCGCCCGGCAGCATCAAGTCAAGGGTCGCCAGGCTGGCGAGCGCCATGACCAGGCCGGTCAGCAGCACGCCGCGCCACATGCGGGCATCGATCAACCGTTCGGTGGGCCGGCGGGGGAGTCGGGCCATCACATCGTCGTTCTGAGGGTCGATGCCCATGGCCAGCGCAGGTGCGGCATCCGTCACCAGGTTTATCCAAAGAATCTGGGTCGCCAGCAGGGGCAGGACTATTGCGCCATTGGCATCAACCAAGCCAATCCAGTGGGCGAAAATCATCGCCAGAAATACCGTCAGCACTTCCCCCATGTTCGAGGAAAGCAGGTAGCGAAGGAACTTGCGAATGTTGTCCAGAATCGCGCGGCCCTCGCGCACGGCGACGACAATGGTGGCGAAATTGTCGTCAGCCAGAATCATTTTTCCGGCCTGCTTGGTGACTTCGGTTCCCGTTATCCCCATGGCGATGCCAATGTCGGCGGACTTCAAGGCCGGGGCATCGTTAACACCATCCCCGGTCATCGCCACCACGTGACCTTGTGCCTGCAGCGCGTCCACTATCCGTAGTTTGTGCGCGGGCGCCACGCGCGCATACACCGAGGTGTTCCTGACGGCCTGCGCCAAACCGGCATCATCGAGCAGATCGATGTCGGCGCCGGTCAAGGCGCCGGCACCTGCCTCGATGATGCCCAGGTCTTCAGCGATGCGCGCTGCGGTGCGTGGATGATCGCCGGTGATCATGACGATGCGGATACCGGCCCGATGAGCATCGGCAATCGCCGGTGCGACTTCTTCACGTGGCGGGTCAATGATCCCCACCGTGCCAATGAAGATCAGCCGGTTTTCCAGGGCATCGCCGGCAGTCGCCTCTTCATCCGCCAGCAGCGGGCGATAAGCCACCGAGAGGGTGCGCAGCGCTGCGCCTGAGAGTTCATCCACATCGGCAAGGGCCTGCGCGCGAATTTCGTCCGTCAGCGGCACGACATTCATGCCGACCTGGACCTGGGTGCAGTGCCCGAGCAATACATCGGGCGCGCCCTTGCTGATCAGCAGCCGCTCATCACCTCGCTCATGGTCGATCACCAGCACCGACATCATCTTGCGTTCAGAGGTAAAGGGGATCTGAGCCACTCGCTCGAAACGTTCCTTGCTGCGCGCTGGTGCATCGAGCTTGCGTTCGGCCACCAAAAAGGCCGCCTCTGTGGGGTCGCCCTGGACGATCCAGGTGCCATCCTCTTGCTGTTGCAGTTCGGCGTTGCCGGCCAGGCTACCGCCCTGCAGAAGCAGCACATGTTCACTGTGCAGCGGCCCGCGGCTAAGTGCCTGGTCATTGTGCTGGATCTGCCCTTCAGGGGCGTAGCCCACGCCACTGATGCGCGTATTGCCAGACGCCGTCACCGCTTGCTTGATGGTCATTTCGGAGCGAGTCAGGGTGCCTGTCTTGTCCGAACAGATCACCGAGGCTGAGCCCAACGTCTCGACAGAAGAGAGTTTCTTGACGATGGCCTTCTTGCTGGCCATGCGTTGCACGCCCATGGCCAGCACCAGGGAAAGAATCGCCGGCAACCCCTCCGGCACGGCGGCGACGGCCAGGGACACGCCCAGGAGCATCACGGCGACCACATCGGCGCTGCTGTGAATGTCCGTCAGCATCAGAACCGTGGTCACGACGACGGCGGCGATAACCAATACCCCGACGCCAAGCATGCGCCCGATTTGTCGCACTTCTCGCTGCAGCGGTGTGGCGTCTTCCCCAGTGGTATCCAGGAGGTGAGCAATGGCGCCTACCTCGGTCGCCATGCCGACACTCGTCACCAAACCGAGCCCGGTGCCTTCGGCAATGGCGGTGCCCTTGAACACCATGTTGGTCCGGTCGGCCAGGGGCACTTCTGTACTCAAGCGCTCGGCAGTTTTCGTTACGGCCTGGCTCTCACCCGTCAGGGACGCCTCCTGAACCCGCAAGGCGCTGGCTTCGATCAGGCGAGCATCGGCTCCCACCGAGTCACCTTCGCCCAGCACCAACAGGTCGCCCATGACCAATTGATTGCTGGGAATGCGTGTCAGCAACCCCTCGCGGATGACGGCGGATGTGGACTCGGTGAGCTTGGCCAAGGCAGCCGCGGCGCGTTGCGAACGAGCCTCCTGCAGGAACCCCAGAAAGGCATTGATCAGTACGATTGCGAGAATGACCACGGCATCCAGTGGCCAGCCACGGCTGCCTTCAACCACCCAAACGCCCAGGGTGATCCCCACGGCAGCCAGCAGTAGATAAACCAAGGGGTCCTGGAACTGCACCACAAAGCGCTTCCATACCGCGGGAGGTGCTTGCGTCACCAGCTCGTTCGGCCCATCTCGGGTCAGGCGTCGTTGGGCCTCATCGCGGGATAAGCCGCGTTCAGCGTCGGACTGAAACTGATGGGTCAGCCGCTCGACATCCAGCAAGTAGGCCGGTGCAGGCTCTGGTTTCACTTCCTTGGAATAATCAGAGTGGCCGTCCATAGGTAACGTGCTCCTGAAATAAGCGCCGGGTGTTTATAGTTATCCGAAAATTAGAAGAGCCATGCTCAGTAAAGGGTAAAAGGCTCGTCAGCAGGACGAACTCATTTCTCCCATTGCTCAAGCAAAATCGAAACAAATTTTTCTGCTGCAGGAGATAACGAGGCGCCTCGTCGGTAAACCAGCCCCAGTGAGCGGTTCACAATGGGCTCTACCAACGGGATGCTGACCAACGTCGGATGATCCACGGCCGGCATCGCCAGGCTGGGTACGGCTGATACCCCGAGCCCAGCCTCCACCAGGCCCAGCGACGTCGAAAGATGTTGCACCTCATAGAACCACTGCGGGCGCCAGCTCAAACTCGACAAGGCATGATCGAGCAACATCCGGTTGCCGCTCAGGCGTCCGACGCCGATCAGACGGTAATTGCTGAGTTCAGACCAGGTCACCGCACTGCGTTCGGCCAGTTCATGATCGCGTCGACACGCTAAGACAAAAGGCTCGTCGACCAAGGGGACGAACTCTATGTCGGGGTGCTGGCCGCTCATCATATTGATGCCGAAGTCGGCTTCGCCGCGCAGCACCGCCTCCAGCCCTTCGTTCGCGCTCAGATCGAGCAGGCGGATACGGATCTGTGGATAGCGCTCGTTGTAGAGGCGTATGACCGAGGGCAGGAAGTAAAAGGCCGCGGTGGGGATGCAGGCCAGGGTGACGCGGCCGCTCTGGCGCTCGGCCAGCTCGCGGATATTGAGTATCGAGTCGTCGAAGTCGTCCAGCAGGCGTCGGGCCTTGGGTAGAAAGTCCCGACCCACGCTCGTGAGGCTCACCCTTCTTGTGGTGCGATCGAGTAGCGATGTACCCAAGCCTTCCTCAAGTTTTTTCATTCGTCTGCTCAGTGCTGGCTGAGACAGGTGCAAGGCTTCGGCCGCCTCGTGGAAGCTGCCAAGTTCCGCGATTTTCACGAAAGATCGAATGTCATTCAGCTCATATTGCATTTTTTATACCTCAACCGGGGAGGGCGGCGGCGCTCGCTCATCCTAATTTTTTCATTCGTCAAACGCAATAATCGGGCTGATATTTGCATTGGAAACATTTTTCAAAGCCTGCAACTCTTGCTTCAAGAGCATTAATCAACCCGATTGATCAATAAGAGTTAGTTTTCATGCAGCGAATTCCTTGTGTGCTTATGCGCGGTGGTACGTCCAAGGGGCCGGTATTTCTCGCCTGGGACCTCCCTGATTCGATCGAGCAGCGTGATGAGCTGTTGCTCAATCTGATGGGCTCTGGCCATGAATTGGAGATTGACGGGATCGGCGGCGGAAGCCCACAGACAAGCAAGGTCGCAATCGTCAGCCCATCCCTGCACCCGGATGCCGATGTCGACTATTTGTTCGTTCAGGTCATGGTGTCCCAACGTCGAGTCGATACCGCGCCCAATTGCGGCAATATGCTCTGCGCCGTAGGCCCGTTTGCCGTTGAGCAAGGGCTGGTCAAGGCCTCCAAAGGCCGCACGCTTGTGCGTATTCGCAACCTCAACACCGGCACCTTTGTCAACGCCGAGGTCTACACCCCCGAAGGAACGGTCAGCTATGAGGGCGATACCGCCATTGACGGCGTGCCGGGGACTGCAGCTCCCGTGCAACTGACCTTCCTGGATGCCGCGGGCAGCAAAACCGGCAAGCTTTTCCCGACGGGGCAGACGCAGGACGTGATTGACGGCATCCCGATGACCTGCATCGACATGGCCATGCCGATGATGATCATCGAGGCGGGCCAATTGGGTAAGCGGGGTGACGAAAGCCCTGCTGAACTGGACGCCGACAAGGAGTTCCTGGGGCGTCTGGAGTCCCTGCGCCTGCAGGCCGGCCTGGCAATGGGCCTGGGCGATGTGAGTGACAAAGTGATTCCCAAGCCCGTTCTGGTGTCACCGGCCAAGGCGGGCGGAACCCTTCAGGTGCGTTATTTCATGCCGCACAATTGCCACCGCGCACTGGCGATTACCGGCTCTATTGGCCTGGCTACCGCGTGCGTGACCGACGGCAGTGTGATTGCGCAATTGCTTGGTGGGGTGAGCGAGCCGCGCTTGAAACACGTGCGGATTGAACATCCAAGTGGTGGAATAGACGTCGTATTGTCCTACGCCGGTGCCCAGGGTGAGACAATTCGTGCTTCGGTCGTGCGTACATCGCGCAGGCTGTTCTCCGGTTATGTATACGCTGCGGCTTCCCGACGACTCGCCGGATAACTCCCCCAAGTCATACCGTTTCTGCATCAGAACAATTCTAAAAATGGGTGATGCCATGAAGTTTGTAAAATCGCTCTACGTCCAGATTCTCTTCGCCGTGCTGTTGGGCGTGCTGGTCGGACATTTCTGGTCGCAGCAGGCCGTTGCCTTGAAGCCGCTGGGTGATGCCTTCATCAAGCTGATCAAGATGATGATCGCGCCAGTGGTGTTCTGCACGATCGTCACCGGTATCGCCGGCATGAGCGACAAGCGCTCCCTCGGGCGTTTGTTGAGCAAGACCATGCTGCTGTTCCTGGGCCTGACCGTGATCAGTCTGATCATCGGCCTGGTGTCGGTCTACCTGTTCAAGCCCGGTGTGGGCATGAACATCGACCCTGCACAATTGAGCACCAAGGGACTGTCGCAGTACACCGACTCCGCCGCGAAGCTGGGTGTGGTCGAGTTTTTCATGCACATCATCCCGGAGACGTTCATCGGTGCTTTCAACAAGGGTGAAGTGCTGCCGGTGTTGTTCATTGCGGTGCTGTGCGGTTTTGCGCTTTCGGCCATTGGCGAGCGGGGCAAGCCGGTACTGGAGGTACTGGAATCTGCTTCACACATGGTGTTCAAGATCTTCTCGTACCTGATGCGCTTCGCTCCAATCGGCGCCTTTGGTGCCCTGGCGTTCACGGTAGGGCAGTACGGCATTACCTCGCTGGGCTCGTTGGCCAAGCTGATCATGACGTTGTATATCGCCTGCGCGTTCTTTGTCTTTGTGGTGCTGGGCAGCATTTGTCGCGCCCATGGCTTCAGTCTTTGGAAGTTGCTGCGCTACTTGCGCGAAGAATTCCTGGTGGTACTCGGGACGTCCTCTACCGAGCCGGTGATGCCGCGGATGCTGGAAAAACTCCAGGCCCTGGGTTGCAAGAAAAGCGTGGTGGGGCTGGTGTTGCCCACGGGCTATTCGTTCAACCTCGACGGCACGGCGATCTACCTCTCGCTGGCCGCCGTGTTCATTGCCCAGGCCTGTAACATCGACCTGAGCCTGACACAGATCGTGACCATGCTGGCAATCATGTTGCTGTCCTCGAAGGGCGCGGCCGGTGTCACTGGCTCGGGCTTTGTCGCACTGGCGTCGACCCTGACGGTGATCCATGACATTCCCCTGGCCGGCCTTGCCTTGCTGATCGGTATCGACCGCTTCATGTCCGAAGCCCGAGCGCTGACCAGCCTGGCCAGCAACGCCGTGGCGACCGTGGTGATTTCCCTCTCGGAGAAAGCCTGTGACCGCGAAGTGCTGATGCGGACCCTGGAGGGCAAATCTTCGCCCGTCGCGACCCCGGCCCCAGGCTGGGAGGGTGTGAAGGCTCCCGAACACGTCTGAGCGGTCGCGGCCCAGGCCAGCCCCCCTTAGTTAAATCAATGAATACCCCCGCCAGGCACCGTTGGTCGTGCCATCTGGCGGGAACGGGGTCGCGCGCCTGCGCGTTGACCACGCTACTCATAAGAACAAGAGAACTTACCTATGCTCGCATTGCTTGGCTTGGCCATGGTGGTGGTCTTCACCTTCCTGATAATGACCAAACGGTTGTCGCCGATTGTGGCGCTGACGGTGGTGCCTATCGTGTTCGCCGTCATCGGTGGGTTCGGTGGTACAACCGGCAAGATGATGCTCGATGGCTTGAAAATGGTCGCGCCTTCAGCCGCGCTGCTGCTGTTCGCGATCCTGTTTTTCGGCTTGATGATTGACGCCGGTTTGTTTGACCCGCTGATTCGCAAGATCCTCAAGCGTGTCAACGGCGACCCGATGAAAATCGCGATCGGCACCGCCTTGCTGTCGCTGGTGGTGGCACTGGACGGCGATGGCACCACCACCTACATGATTACCTGTGCGGCCATGCTTCCGCTGTATAAGCGTATCGGCATGAACCCGATGATTCTGGCCACCATTTCCATGCTTTCCCTGAGCATCATGAGTGGCATGACTCCTTGGGGAGGGCCCGCGACCCGCGCGATCGCAGCGTTGGGCCTGGACGCCGGTGCTTACTTCGTGCCGTTGCTGCCGACCATGATCGGCGGCGCAATGTGGGTGGTGTTCACCGCGTTTCTGCTCGGGCGTGCCGAGCGCAAGCGTATCGGTAACGTTCAATTGCAGAGCGGCGGCGGTAACTGCTACATCGAAGCAATCCTTGAGGACACGCCGCACAAACGCCCGAAACTGGCCTACGTCAACCTGCTGCTGGTGATCGCGGTGATGGTTGCGTTGGTAATGGGCCTGATGCATTCGGCGATCCTGTTCCTGATCGGGTTCGTGCTGGCATTGATGATCAACTATCCGCAGTTGGACATTCAGAAGGAACGCATCCTTGCCCATTCGGGCAACGCCATGACCGTCGTACTGCTGGTGTTTGCCGCGGGCATTTTCGCCGGGATTTTCTCCGGCACCAAAATGGTCGATGCCCTTGCGCAGACCCTGGTTGACTGGATTCCGCCATCCTGGGGGCATCTGTTCCCGCTGGTGGTGGCGATTACCAGCATGCCGCTGACATTCGTGCTGTCCAACGATGCTTACTACTTCGGGGTCGTGCCGATTCTGGCTAACGCTGCCGCCGCCTATGGCATCGATCCGGTGGAGATCGCCCGCGCATCGATTCTGGGTCAACCGGTCCACCTGATGAGCCCGTTGGTTGCTTCAACCTTGTTGTTGGTCGGTATGGTCGATCGCGATATCGGCGACTTCCAGAAAGCCACCGTCAAATGGGCCGTACTCACCTCATTGGTCATCACGGCGCTGGCCCTGTTGACCGGGGCGATCAGTCTCTTTACCTGATTCAACCAAGCCACCTGGCTTTTTCTGACGCGCCTCACTCGCGAGGCGCGCGACTTCCTGCACCTCAAATAACAACAATGAGTAGTTTGCCATGAGCACTTTGCATTCCCGACGGGCACTGTTTTCAGTTATTGGTTTGTTGCCGCTGGCCACTGCCAGTGCAGAAGGATTTATCGACGACAGCAAACTCAAGCTGCAATTACGCAACGTCTATTTCAATGAAAACTTCCGCGACGAACATGGCATGAGCGCCCGAGCCGCGAGGACGGCGAAGAGCGAACGCACGGAGTGGGCCCAGGGATTTCTGTTGGATTACCAGTCGGGGTACACCCCCGGCACCCTCGGGTTCGGGGTCGATGCCCTGGGCCTGGTCGGGGTCAAGCTCGACTCCGGCCGTGGTCGCAGCGGCACCGGGTTGTTGCCCGTGCATAACGACGGGCGTGCGGCTGACGAGTTTGCAAGCCTGGGTGTGACCGCCAAAGCCCAACTGGCCAAAACCACCGTCAAATACGGCACCTTGTTACCCAAGACACCGGTGCTGATCTACAACGACGCGCGCCTGGTACCGCAAACCTTCCAGGGCGCACAGATCAGCAGCCTCGACATCCAGAACCTGACCCTCACCGGGGGCCACCTGGATCGATTCAAGTTGCGTGACTCCAGCAACAGCATGCCGATTGTGCCCGATGGTTACAGTGGAGATAAATCCGGGGACTTCAACTACGCCGGTGCCGACTACAAGTTGGGGAAAAATACGCGGTTGAGCTACTTCTATGGCGAGTTGGAGAACTTCTATCGCCAGAATTTTGCCGGTATCCAACACGATCTGCCCCTGGGCGGCGGCGTGCTGACCAGCGACCTGCGCTACTTCAACAGTGTCGATACCGGCTCTGCCTACGCAGGCAAGATCGACAACGACATGCTCAGCGGCCAACTGTCCTACGCCATCTCAGGCCACACCTTGGGCGGCGGGTATCAGGCCCTCAGGGGCGACGCCGGTTTGCCGTATATCAGTGGCACCAGCATTTATTCGTTCAGCAATGCCGGCATAGGCAAGTTCGTCGAGGAAGATGAAAAAACCTGGATGCTGAGCTACGCCTATAATTTTGCCTCCCTCGGCGTACCGGGCCTGACGTTCTCCACCCGCTACTTGAGCGGTAACGACGGCAAGTCCACGACCAAGGTCAAGGAGTGGGAGCGGGACGCCGAACTGGCCTACGTCGTGCAACAAGGCACCTTCAAGGGGCTGGGCGTGCGGTTGCGTAACTACGTTTACCGTGCCGACTATTCGCGTGGCCGGGACAGCAACCGTATTTACTTTACCTACGACATCGCACTCTGGTGAAATCGCTGATTGCGGCCATGCGATGTTTGCAGGCCGCTTTTTTATTGGCGGCTTCATAAGATGAGACGAAGGAATTAAATGATGTCGTTCAAAACTAAAATACTGTTGCTGACCTTATTACCGGTGATGTTGTTTGCGCTTGTTTTAGGTTTGAGCGCCCGTAGTACATTGCAGTCCCAGGCCGAGCAGGAAGTTGCGCAGACTCGCGAGCGTCTGCTCGAAGAAAGCCGTACTCGGCTCAAGGACTACGCGAGCATCGCTCGCACTTCCATTACCGAACTCTATGATCAAGCGGCTGCCGGGGACCTCGCCAGCCGAGCCCTGGCAATCAGCCGATTGGCAAAAGTCAAATATGGTGAAGACGGCTATTTCATCGGCTATGACAGCCAGGTTGTGCGCCTGTTTCGCGGTGACAGCAGCGAAGGCGTCGGCACCAATATGAGTGACCGCAAAGACATCAACGGTAAGTTCTTGAACCGTGAAATGGTCGAAGCGGCGAAAAACGACACGCACTTCGTCACGTATTCAGGTGGGGTCGTCAACACCGATAAGGTCGTGCCCAAGCTTGCTTACAGTTTTTATCTGCCCAAATGGGACATGGTCGTGGTCACCGCGATCAACCTGGACAGCATTGAAGTTCAGGTGGCCAAGGTGCGCGCCGCTGTTGACCTGCGCATAAATAACCTGATGTACAGCATTGTGCTGATCGCCGTCGCGCTGATTGGCATTATCGGGGGCCTGGCGCTTGTGCTGGTCAAACGCAGTTTACGTCCCTTGACCTTGATTCGGGCTCACCTGGACGAAATCGCTGCGGGGGAGGGCGATCTGACGCGGCGGTTACCGCAGGTCAGTCGCGACGAACTGGGGCAATTGGCTGGTTCGTTCAATGCCTTTATCGAAAAGATCCACAGTCTGGTCAGCCAGATCGTTGCCATGAGCGAACAGTTGACGGGGTCGGTCAGTCGTGTGGCCGAGCAGAGCAGGCACATTGATCGTGCCATGGATCAGCAGCGCCAGGAAACCGACCAGGTGGCGGCCGCCATAAACGAGATGTCATCGGCGGCGCAGGAGGTGTCGCTCAGCGCGCAAAATGCTGCAGAAGCCGCCGTCGAGACCGACAAGCAGTCCCAGCACGCAAGGCAAATCGTCAATGGCAGCATCACTCGGATGCAGGCACTCACCGTGGAGCTGGATGAGAGCGGTGTCTCCATGACCAGCCTTCAAAACGATGTGACGTCGATCGTCACTGTGCTGGATGTTATTCGCTCGATTGCCGAGCAGACCAATCTTCTTGCTCTGAATGCGGCAATTGAAGCGGCCCGTGCCGGTGAGGCGGGGCGCGGTTTTGCCGTGGTTGCTGACGAAGTGCGCGCGTTGGCCAGTCGTACTCAACGCAGTACCCAGGAAATCCAGGTGATGGTTGAGCGTCTCAATAGCGCAACCGGAAGTGTGGTCAAGGCGATGCACCACTCTACCGAAGCCGCTCAAGGCGCGAGTGCGCAGGCTGATCAGGCGGGTGAGTTCCTGGGCAATGCGGTCGAGCTGATCGCAACGATCAATGCGATGAACGCACAGATCGCCAGTGCCGCCGAGGAGCAGACATCGGTGGCTGAAGAAATCAACCGGGGGGTCCATCAGATCGCGCGCGCCATTGACTCGGTGGCCAACCAGACGCAACTGGGGGTCAAGACCGTCGATGAGCTGTATACCATCGGTAGTCGGATGCAAGGTTTGCTGGGGCAATTCAAGATTTGATGCCCTGAGGCTGCATTGACACGAAGCACGGGGCAATGCAGCCCAAGGCGGTGATTTATTTCATGCCATATCCGAGGGGGAAACGAAAGCGCTCGTTCATCACGCGTTGACGGTCACTGCCCTCTGTTTGCGATACAAGATTGTCGTCGCGGTGAACCCGCACAGCGCAGCAAACATCAGCCAGTAGGCCGGTGATGCTTTATCGCCTGTCGCCTGCACCAGCAGGGTCGACACGGCAGGCGTAAACCCACCAAACACCGCAGTCGCCAGACTGAATGCCAGGGAAAACCCGACAACACGTACGTTTTGCGGCATCACCTCTGTCAGTGCGGCGACCATCGCGCCGTTGTAAATACCAAAGAAGAAAGAGAAGTACAGCAGTACGGTGAGCAGTCGTTCGAAACTTGCCGCTGCGGCCAGCCAGTGCATGGCCGGATACGCCGTGAATATGCACAACAGGGAAATGGCCAGCAATAAGGGGCGACGGCCAATACGGTCGGAGAGCGTGCCGCCGATGGGCAACCAGATGAAGTTGCTCAGGCCGACTAAGAGCGTGACCACCAGGCTGTCGGTGGTGCTCAGGTGCAGTACGGAGCGGCCGTAGGTGGGGGTGTAGACCGTAATCAGGTAGAACGTAGTGGTGGTCATCGACGCCAACAGTCCGCCTGCCAGTACCGTGCGCCAGTTGTCGCGCATGGAGCGAAACACTTCATTGGCGCTGGGGTGATGCCGGCGCGCTTTGAACGCTTCGGTTTCCTGCAGGGAGCGGCGGATGATGAAGATGAACGGAATAATCACGCAGCCGATGAAGAACGGGATCCGCCATCCCCAGGCCGCGACCTCGGCAGCCTCCATGGAGGCGTTGATGGTGTAACCCAGTGCGGCCGCAAGAATGATCGCCACCTGTTGGCTGGCCGACTGCCAACTGGTGTAGAAACCGCAGCGGCCCGGTGTCGCGATTTCAGCCAGATACACTGAAACGCCGCCCATTTCCGCGCCGGCGGAGAAGCCCTGCAACAGCCGCCCCAGCAACACCAATATCGGCGCCGCGATACCGATGCTGGCATAACCGGGCACCAGTGCAATCAATACCGTGCCTGCCGCCATGATCGAGAGCGTCACAATCAGGCCCTTGCGCCGTCCAACCTTGTCGATGTAAGCCCCCAGCACGATAGCGCCCAGCGGACGCATCAGGAACCCGGACCCGAATACGGCGAAGGTCATCATCAGCGAAGCAAACTCGCTGGTGGCAGGAAAAAACGTCTGGGAGATGTAGGCCGCGTAGAAGCCGAACAGAAAGAAGTCGAACTGTTCGAGAAAGTTGCCGCTGGTGACGCGCAGAATGGCGCCCAGTTTCGACCCCCTGGACGGGGTTTCTTGCGTTGTTGTTTTCATCATGGCTACCGTGGTGATCAATATTGTTTTTGGAATGACGGTCTTAACGATCAGTCGCTTGCGGCGTTAATCGGGTTGGGTTGACGTTTTTCGATGGAGTATTTGAGCAGCGCGGCGCTGCGGAAGATGCCGTGGGCGAATTTGCTGTAGGGCATGGTCAGGAAAAAAGCCATGACCAGGCCGAGATGGATCGCCAGCAACAGGCCCAGGGCAAAGGTTTCGCGAAACGCCAGGAGCGCCAGGCCGCTGGCGCTGATGAGAAACAGCAGCGCGATAAAGCCGCGATCCATAGGTTTTTGCTGTTCGTCACCCTGTTCGGCGTTGCGACGCAGGTTCAACCACAAGAGCCCCGCCGGGCCGATCAGCAACCCGAGCCCGCCCGTGATGCCGAGCATCACCGGCACGCTCAGGACCGGGTAGGGGGCCGACCAGCCCAGCAGGAAATGGTAGAGCGTGGCCACAGCGGTGGCGGCGAAGCACAACATGAAGCCGTAGAACGTGAAGTGGTGCATGCGCCGCCGCCACAAGGTGAATTGATCATCCGCGTTATTGCAGCCCTCGCCATGGCCGCCATCGAGGTACTTGAGCGTGGCAACATTGGCGCTCGCTTCCATGGCCGCGGATCTTGTTTGCTGGCACGAGGCATCGACCGGCGAGACATTGCGCCAAAAGCGCCGCACGCCGATCGTCAATGCGAGAACCGCGAAACCAAATACGGCGCCGAACATCAGGGCCAGGGTGTTATGCGGGAAGATCCCGTAGAAATTCCCCCCGGGCATTGCCGTGAACAGATTGCCCATCACCAGCAACGTCAGGCAGAGAAACAGGGCGAGTCCCGCACCGGATGACAGCGCCAGGGTCAGCCCGTTGCGCCGGTATAACGCGCCCATCACCTGCGGCCAGGCGTACTCGGCGTACGTGTCGAGGCGGACCTTGGCCATGGCCTTGGGCACATTGATCGCAAATTCATGCGGTGCCGCGTATTGGCAGGCATGCAGGCACGCACCGCAGTTATGGCAAAGGTTCGCCAGGTAATGGATATCCGCCTGGGAAAATTCCAGGCGTCTGGTCATGGCCGGGAATACCGCGCAGAAGCCCTCGCAATAACGGCAGGCATTACACACGGTCATTTGTCGCTGGACTTCGCTTTCATCAAGGTTGAGGACGGCAATCAACTCGCCCGGCGCCTTGGGATCAAACAGCTGCATGTTGCGGCTCCTGGACTGAAGGGGACATGAAACCGGCCGCGGCGGCGGCTTGCACGCCGGCGATGCGACCGAATGCGGTACCAATGGCCATGCCGATACCGGCGGTATAGCCCTTGCCCAAGACGTTGCCGGCCATCATTTCTCCGGCGACGAACAGGTTCGGGCTCGCTTTGCCGTTGAAGTGAACGGCGGCCGTTTCGTCGGTGGCCAGGCCTAAATAGGTGAAGGTCACGCCTGGCTTGAGGGGGTAGGCGCAGAAAGGCGGCTTCACCAAGGGGCGAGCCCAATGGCTTTTGGCGGGTGTCAGCCCCTCGGTGCGGCAATCGTCCAGGGCGGTGTGGTCGAATGTGCCGACGCGGCAGGCCGCGTTGTAGGCCTCGATGGTGCGGACAAATGCCGTCACGGGTAGCTTTAACTGACGGGCCAGGTCTTCCAGCGAGTTGGCTTTGGTGCCCGGAAACACCGGCGGCATGAACCGACCGAGGGCTTGCTGGTCGATGATCGAGTAGGCTTGTTGACCGGGTTGGCCCGCGACCAGGCGCCCCCAGATCGCATAACGCTTGGGCCAGAAATCCTCGCCTTCATCATAGAAACGTTCGCCGTCGCGATTGACCACTACGCCCAGCGATACGCAGTCGATACGGGTGCAGATCCCACCGTCATACAAGGGGGCGCGGGCATCGATGGCCACCATGTGCGCTTGGGTGGGGTCACCGATGAAGTCGGCGCCCAGTTGCTGCATGCGCCGAAGCAGTACGCCGGTATTGAAGCGCGTGCCGCGAATCAGAAAGTTTTCCGAAGGCCACTCTCCACGCGCGTTTTGCCCCCATGCTTCGCGCAGCCATTCGCGGTTGGATTCGAATCCGCCCGCCGCCAGCACGCAGGTCCTGGCCTGGATGCGCTCGGCGGGCAAGCGTTGTCCATCAACCTCACGTTCACTCAGGTGGGCCGCGACGAATGTTCCATCCTTTAATTCAATGTCGGTCACTTGAGCGTTGTAGCGGATGCTCACGCCCAACTGCTCGGCGCTGCGGTAATACGCATTGACCAAGGCCTTGCCGCCGCCCATGAAAAACGCATTGGTGCGCGCGACGTGCAGCGCGCCGGACAGCGACGGCTGAAAATGCACACCATGGGCGCGCATCCAGTCCCGGCAGTTCGACGAGGCACGGATGACCAGGCGAGCGAGCTTTTCGTGAGTCATCCCGCCGGTGACCTTCAACAGATCCTGCCAATACTCCTCTTCGGGGTAGGTCTCGACCAAGACATCCTGCGGTGCGTCGTGCATGCAGCGCAGGTTGCGGGTGTGTTGCGAGTTGCCGCCGCGCCAGGCCTTGGGTGCACCTTCAAGCAACATCACGCTGGCGCCGGCCTCTCGAGCCATTAACGCAGCGCACAAGGCGGCATTGCCGCCGCCAATGACTAATACGTCGATCATCATCACTCCTCGAGCGCGAGGAGGCATGAACAAAGGGCTCCTCGCGAGTGGCGAGACCTTAGGGCAGCAAGCGTTGGGTCGAAAGGCGCGTTATCGGTTGGGGTGTTTAGTTTTCGTAAAGGCTGCGCGGGTTGCCGCGTGCCTTGAAGGCCGGTGCGGTGCGCTTGAGATTACGGTGTGACGTCCTCGATCCATGAGGCGCCGGGCCACTGCTGATCAAGGACCAGCTGTCGCGCCACCTCGATGATGACCCGTCGCGCGGCCAGGGCCGCGGGCGCCAGCTCATCATCCGGCAGCGTCGCCAGCAGGTTTCGTCGACCGACGTGAGCATCGGCAATTTCCACCACCGAAAGCCCCGTTTCACCTTTGAGCGCCACCGCAGCGCCGGGCTGGATGGTGGCGGCATGACCTGCGCGTACAGCGTTCATCAACACGGCCAGGCCATCCACCTCCATGATGATGTTGGGCGTCAACCCCGACCGTTCAAAGGCCGCCATCAGCGTTGAGCGCAAACCGTGCCGCGCACTGGGCATCACCAGGGGAAGTTGCCCCAGATCGGCCATTTGCACATGGGAGCCTTGCGGCGCATCAGGGAGGTGTGGCGAGCAGATGACGAAGAGTTTCTCGTCCAGCAAAGGCGTCACGCTCCAGCGCTTGCCTCCTTCAAGTTGAAACAAAACGGCCAGATCGATTTGGCGGGCATTCAGTTGCGTGGCCAGATGCCCGGACAGCATCTCGATCAGGTGCAATTGAATATCCGGATAACGCGCCCGCATCGCACCGATCAGTGGCAGGGCAAGCACCGTGGCCGTCGTGGGCGGTAATCCAACGGTGACATACCCGCTCATTCGGCCACGGTGTGCCGCCAGGATCGCATTGTCTGCTTGCCTCAGGCACAGCTGGGCAGGGTGCAGGAATGCCATTCCGGCAGGGGTCGGCGTTACGCCGGTGCTCGAGCGGTTCAGCAGGCGAGTTGAGAGTTCGCTTTCAAGTTTCGCGATTTGCTGGCTCAGCGCCGATACACCCACATCCAATTCAAGGGCGGCGCGCCCCAGGCTGCCGTGCTCGACTATTTTTACGAAATAGCGCAGTTGTCTTAATTCCAAGCGTTACGGCTCCACTTCAAATTGATACCGGCCCAGCTGGCGGCGGGGATGAGCAATTCAACCTCTCGCGCCGCGCGATGATAAAGGTGACGTGCCGTTGCTGGAATTGGCGGTAAGGTGTGGTAACCGACGTGATCCTGCCGGTTGCTCAGTTGGCTGAAATCCTCCATGACCGCGCGCGAAGCGGGCTCGTTCAGACTATGCTCACGGCCACTGCAGGCAATGTAATCGTCTCAATTGTCGGCCACCAAGGAAAGGAGTCTGTATGTGTCTGGCTTCTCCAACCCGATCAAGCTATCGATACAGGCTGTCCGCAGGTGCAGGCAGATTACTGTTGGTCAATCCCAGGCATTATGGAGAACAGTATGAACACTGAACCGTTGCACACAATCTTGTGGCGCCTCGCCAGCTGCTTGACCGGGCTTGCAATGGTTGTCGCCAATCCGGCGCATGCCGACAGCGGTGTCGCCGGCAGCCCTACCGCAAGCTATAGCATTGCCTTCAGCAACTCCTACGCCGGCAGCGATTTTCGCAAGGTGATGGTGCGCAACTGGCAGGAGATGGCGGCCCAGGCGCAAAAGGACGGCTTGATCGGGGAGGCTCCGGTGGTCAGCGCCAATAACTCGGCATCGGAACAAGCGGCCCATATCCAGGACATGATCGTCAACGGCGTGAACGCCATCGTCATCCTGGCCGCATCCGACACGGCCCTCAACGGGGTGATCCGTGATGCTTGCAACGCCGGCATCGTGGTGGTTGTCATGGCCAGCCTGGTCACCGAAGGTTGTGTGTATACCGTGGACTACAACTGGTCTGCCATGGGCCGCGTGGAGATGGACTACATCGCCGAGCGCCTCAAGGGCAACGGAACGCTGCTGGAGATCCGCGGCATTGCCGGCGATGCTACCGATCAAAACATCAGCGACGGCATTCGCAAGGCTGCCAGCGACTATCCGGGCCTGAGGTTCGCCAAGACCGTGTACGGGAACTGGACGGCTTCCATCGCACGCAAGGAGGTGGCGCTGGCGCTGCCGTCGCTGCCCCGCATTGATGCTGTCGCTACACAGGGGGGCGACGGTTATGGCGCGGCCATGGCATTCAAGGCGGCGGGGCGTCCGTTGCCGATCATCGTGATGGGGAACCGCCAGGACGAACTCGCCCTGTGGAAACAGGAGCGCGATGCCAATGGCTACGAGACCGTCTCCGTCTCCGCGTCCCCGAGCGTGTCCCAGGTAGGTTTCTGGGTGGCTCAGCAGATTCTGGCGGGCAAGCAGGTACCCAAGTTCGTCGAAGTGCCGCTGGTGCGTATCGATGCGAAAGACCTGGACACCTGGCTCGCCACGATGCCGGTGGGAGGCGCCGCCAATCCTTCCTATAGCCAGGCTTCCGTTGCGGCGATGATCGATGCGGCCATCAACCATACGGCGCCGTCGGCGCCTTTGCCGGAGGTTACGAAACAGTAGTGGCGGGCGGGGAGCGAGGCGCCATGTTCAGATTCAAGCCTGCCACAGACAGGCCCATTGCCGTCAGGATCGGCCTGGCGGTCGCCGCACTGGTGTTCCTGATGCTGGCGGTATCGCTAGTGAACCTCTACGGCCTGCGAGGCATGGTGCGCGCGGTGGATTCCGCCAGCCATTCCGCGGAAATTCTGGCTTCGGTCAACGGTGCTACCGGGCGGGTGGAAAATTTCATCGCCACCCGCGACCAGGAAAGCCTGGACCAGGCCGAAGGCATGGTAGCGACGGCTATCGCCGGCCTCTCTGCCATTCCGGTGGCAGAGGCGCAATCGCTCAAGGGCAGCCTGGAAAGGCTCGCCTCGGCGATCACTGCCTTGCGGGCGGCGACCCTGACCATGGATGGCGAAACGGAGAACATGACCGCCCACTACGGGCGGATGCGAGAGGCGACGATCCTCGTTGAACAGGGCATCGCCGATGGGCTGAAGGGCGTGGACGCCCGCGCCGCTGAGCACCAGGTGCGGGTGAGCAACCTCGAAAGCGCTCATCGCATCCTGGATATCCTGCGCAACGGCGAACGGATCATCACCGCCCATGTGGCCAGGATGCTGGTAACCGATGACGGGGCGGCCGCCATCGCGGCACGCGACGCCAGCGTGGCGCTCTCTCCTGTGCTCGAGCAATTGCGCGAGGTGATGGGGGCGCCGCAGGAGCAAGAGACCGTGGACCAGTTGGCGACGGCGATCGCTGCTGCCAGCGCAGCGCTGGAGCACCTTGGCGAGGCGCCCAAGCGTCAGGCAGGCGAGGCTTTGCGGCATTTCGCCGCCGTCGAGGATGTGGTCGAGCGCATCGAGGAAATGCTGGGTGACGTGGAAAGGCGTGTTGCCCATGATGCAAGCGACATTCAGGCCGCCACCGGTTTGCTGCACAATGCCGCCGCGTTATCCAAGCGTTTCGCCGAGCGTGTGGCGACCCTGGAGGCGCAGACCTTGTCGTTTCGCCTGTCGCCGTCGCCCGAGATCGCCAGCGCTGTCGGCGATATCCTGAACGAGCTCTCCCGTCTCGCGCGCGTTCTCCCTTCGTCCGTGGTGCTGCAAGCCAAGGCGACGCCCCTGACTGTCAGCGATCAGATTGCCGGCTACCGGACCGCGTTCGCCAGGTTCGATCAGGCGAGCACCGCCTTGAGCGGCGCACGCGACCAGGTTCGCAACGAGGCACGCAGCGCCGGCCTGCTGGTTGCGCGCTTCGCGGGTGAAGCGCGCTCCGACGCCTTGATCCACAATGATCGCGGCATGCTTGCGACGATAGTGGCGGGGGCCGTCGCCCTCCTGCTGGCCGGCGCCATCGCCTGGAGCACATCGCGATTTGTCGCGCGGCCCATCGTGGCCCTGGCCTCGGTCATGCGCCGGCTTGCGGCCGGCGACCTGAACGCCAAGATCGCCAGCGCCGGGCGCGGCGACGAGATTGGCATCATGACCCGCGCCGTACAGGTGTTCCAGGAGAATGCGCTGCGCATCCGGGTGCTGGAGGCCGAGGCCGAAGCCGAACGACAGCAAGTCCAGGCCTCGTTGGAGAGAATGGTCGCCGAACGGACCGACACGCTGCACCACCAGACCGAGGTGCTGGAGGCGCAGGCCGTCGAACTGATTCAGGCGCGCAACCAGGCCGAGACGGCTAACCAGGCAAAGAGCGATTTCGTGGCCACGGTCAGTCACGAACTGCGCACCCCCCTGACCCTTATTCTCGCCCCCCTGGAGCAGCTCTCGGCGGCGACCACCCCGCCAGCGGACTGGCGCGTGCAAATCGAGCGCGCCCAACGCAACGCGCTGCGCTTGATGAGCCGGGTGAACGAGATCCTCGACTTCTCCAAGGCCGAAGCGGGCAAGGTGGAGTTGTTTCCAACGCCCGTTGACTTGAACAAGGCGGTGGGTGTGCTGGCCGAGGATGCCGCCCTGGTGGCGCAGGGCAAAGGCTGCACCTTGACCTGCAGCATCGATCCCACGCTTGGCACGGTGTTCCTGGACCCCCGACACTTCGAGAAGATTCTGCTCAACCTGGTGAGCAATGCTATCAAGTTCACGCCCGCTGGCGGCACCGTGCACCTGGCAGTGACGCCGATCGATGGCGAGCGATTTGAACTGGCGGTGCAAGACTCGGGAATTGGCATTGCGCCAGACAAACTGCCGTTGCTGTTCCAGCGCTTTTCCCAAATCGACAACTCCGCCACGCGCCATTACAGCGGCACAGGCATCGGTCTGGCGCTGGTCAAATATCTGGCCGAACTGATGGGCGGCGAAGTCGGCGTAAACAGCGAGCCCGGAACGGGGTCGTGCTTTTTGTACGACTTCCGCTCGGGGCTGAGCACACCAGCGTGCCGATCGAAGCCGGCGATAGGATGTACGAGCGCTCATCACCGAGCGTAACCGAGCAGCGCCACCTGCGTTTCGACGACGGCCGCCAAGGCGGTCGCGGCGACCCGGCTTCAACGCCAGGCGCGGACGACGAGCCGCACCCGGATCACGCCTTGCGATCCAGGGTACTGGTGGTAGACGACAGCCCGGAAATGCTGAGCTATCTCAGCGAACTTCTGCAAAGCGATTACCTCGTCGCCACCGCGGCGGATGGAGAGCAGGCCTGGGCACTCCTGCAGCGTCGGCCCATCGATGTCGTCGTCTCGGATGTGATGATGCCGAAACTCGACGGCTTTGGCCTGACCGCCAGAATCAAGGCCAGCGCCGGTTTTGCCCATTTACCCGTGATCCTGGTGACCGCCCGCGGCGGCAGCGATGCCTGCGTCTCCGGGCTGGAGAGTGGCGCCGATGACTATATCGCCAAACCCTTCTCGCCGCTGGAGCTCAAGGCTCGCGTACGCGCGGCGTTGCGCATGAGCCAGGTGCAAACCGAACTGCATGCCAAATCCCGTCAGGCGGGCATGGCCGAAATCGCCACGACGGTGCTGCACAACGTCGGCAACGTCCTCAACAGCGTGAACGTCTCGGCAGAACTGGTCAGCACCCAGATGCGCGCTTCCAAAGCCCAGGGGCTGAGCAAAGTGGCTCAGCTGATGAACGAACACATCAATGACCTGAGCGAATTCCTCACGACCGACCACAAAGGAAAGATGCTGCCCGACTACCTGCTCAATCTGGCCAAGGTGGTGACGGCGGAGCAACAGAGCATCATCGAAGAACTCGGGCGACTCACCCAAGGCATTGACCACATCAAAACCATTGTCGCCGCCCAGCAGTCCTATGCCGTTACGGTCAGTGTGGTCGAGACAGTGCCGGTGCCGGAGTTAATCGACGATGCCTTGCGCCTGAGCGCCAGCTCAATGGCGCGCCAGGAGGTGATAGTGGTCAAGGACATTGCCGACTTGCCCCTGCTGCCGCTGGACCGGCACCGGGTGCTGCTGATTCTGGTGAACCTGATCACCAATGCCAGGCAGGCGATGGACGACGTGATCGATCGTAGCCCGTGCATTACCTTCGGCGCCTCTCTCGTTGAAGGGCCCGTATTGCGTATCACGGTGGCGGACAACGGCAATGGCATTACACCCGAGCACCTGGCGCGTATCTTTTCGCATGGCTTCACGACGCGCCAGGACGGTCATGGTTTCGGCCTGCACAGCTGCGCGCTCGCCGCTCAGGAGATGGGCGGCAGCTTGGCCGTGCACAGCGACGGGGCCGGGCAGGGCGCTACCTTCACTCTCGATATTCCTATCGATGCTGCGCAGCGTAAGTGATGAGCGCTGAAACAGGCACAGCCTGCCGGGCGAGCGTACCCCTCTAGGTCAGTGGGCCGCCCAGCTGTCGACCAGCGAACGAACGCTGGCCAGATTGGAGGAAGCAGTGGGTGGCCACTACTGAAAGAATGCCGCCCACTTTTTCCTCAAACACGACGAGGCTCGCCCTCGGCAATTTCGCGCATCAGACTCAGGTAACGACGCGCTCCCAGCCCCAGAGGTCGGTTTTTTACCCAGATGATATCGACCCATAACCGCATCTGACTCGGCATGTAGTCAAACACCACCTCCGTCAATGCGCCCGACGTGATGAGCGGGTGTACCAGCGGTTGTGGAAGATAAGCCCAACCCAATCCTTGCTGCACCAGGTCCAGCGTGGCCAGATAATTGTCGCTGTGCCAGATCCGCCGCGACAGCACAACACGTGGGTCTGAGTCTGCAGGTCCTCCAGTCGCAACGATGATCTGCCGAACGTTGACCAGTTGCTCCTCACTTAAGGGGCTTTTCTTGCCGGCGGCCGCTGGGTGATCTGGAGCAGCAACTGCTACCAGCAACTGGCTCCCCGCTTCAAGAAACGTCTCGCGCTCGTCAAGCCCTGGTCGTTCGAAGCCCAGTGCCAATTGCACACGCCCTTCATGGAGCATGCGCATCGCCTCCGGATGGGACGCGGAGCGAATCTCGATTTCAAGCGTGGGAAACTCACTGGCGATAATCGACAGCGGACGATTCCATATGCCTGTTTGCAACTCTGGCGCCATTGCCAGGACCAAGCGCCCCTCCAACCCTTGATGAAGCTGGAGCGCATGCGCGTCCAGCAGGTTTAACTGGCTGGCGACCTGTCGTGCCTGGGGCTCCAGTGCTTTGGCGGCTGCCGTAGGAATGGCTTTGCGGGTTGATCGGTCAAAAAGCAACAAATCCAGCTCTGCTTCAAGCTGCGACACCGCCATGTTGATGGCCGAGGGTACCCGGCCTAACTTTCGTGCTGCGGCGGAAAAGGAGCCGCTGTCCATGACGCAGAGGAAGACTTTAAGGGACTCGCTGGTAAACGCCATAGTCGTCGTCAGATTTTCTGATAATGGTCGTCTTTGTTTATCAGGTTTATTGGTCTAGTTTCTACTCTCTTTTCAAATTAAATACGTGGGGCACACCATGTTGGGTACAGAATTGAGGGGGCATGTAGCACTTGTCAGTGGTGCAGGGAGTGAATCCGGGATCGGTATGGCTATTGCTCGCAGGCTAGGTGCATCCGGGGCGAAGTTGATCATCACTGCCAGCAGCAACCGCATTACTGATCGGGTTGAAGAGCTACGCCTTGAAGGGTTTGAAGTTGAAGGCCGGCCAACTGACCTCACCGATGAAGTTCAAGTGCGTGAATTCGGCCTATGGGCAGAGTCAGTCTGGGGACGGGTCGATATTCTGGTGAATAATGCCGGTATGGCCATGCAAGGAAGCCCTGAGGTTTTCTCGGAATTGGCAACGATGGAACTGCATGAGTGGAATCTTTCACTGGCCAGAAACTTAACCACCGCTTTTCTTCTGACTCGGGCCGTTTTGCCCGGTATGAGGGCGCGAAGTTACGGGCGCATTGTCAATATCAGTTCTACCACGGGCACTCGGGGGAGCAATCCGGGCGAAGCCGCTTATAGCGCCGCCAAGGCCGCGATGGTGGGCATGAACATGGGCCTTGCACTTGAAGTCGCCAAGCAGGGGGTTACCGTAAACAGCGTAGCTCCCGGCTGGATCACCACCGGGTCCACCACGCCTGTTGAAGCAGAGGCAGGGCGCTTTACCCCGATTGGGCGGGCAGGCAGCCCCCGCGAAGTGGCGGCGGCGGTTGCATTTCTGGCATCGCCTGACGCCAGTTACATCACGGGTGAAGTCCTCGTGGTGGATGGCGGCAACTGTCTGGTCGAGAACAAAGCCTCTCACGCCTGAGGTCAAGACGCAGGCGGTGTATTTTCTTTTGGCTAGAAGTAACACAGCGCGTGTTAACTACTAAGCCGGCGAACAAGTTTTAATGCTGTCCAGCGCGATCAATGAATGATTCTGGATGGGGGCTGTAACTGTGATTTAAAAAAGCGCGATATATCAAAGAATAGTTGAGTTCTTTGAGCTGTATTCGGCTGCCATTCAGGAACAGATCTTTAATTAATTTTATATAACTAACATAGGGTTTTTATCATGTCGAAAAGTGGAATCAGTGAATCAGCGATTGCTGCTTTTACCGCCTCCGAGCGTGCCCGATTTATAGAAAACAACCCAACCTCACTGGCGCTGGCCAAGCGCGCCAAGGCGAATTTGTTCAACGGTGTTCCCATGCACTGGATGAGTGATTGGTCGATGCCTTCGCCGCTCTTCGTCAAGCGTGCCAAAGGGGCACGCTTCACCGATGTTGACGATCATGAGTACATTGACTTTTGCCTCGGCGACACCGGCACGATGTTTGGCCATTCACCTGATCCTATCGCCCGCGCCATCGCCGAGCAGGCGAATAACGGCTTGACCACGATGCTGCCTGGCGAAGACGCGGTGGTCTGCGGCGAGCTGCTGGCTCAGCAATTCGGGCTGCCTTACTGGCAGGTGACCGCCAATGCGACTGACGCCAACCGTTATGTGCTGCGCTGGGCGCGCGCCATCACCCAGCGCAACGTCTTGCTGGTGTTCGACGGCTGCTATCACGGCACCGTGGATGACGTGATGGTGCGCTACCGCGACGGCAAAACAGTGCCCCGTCCAGGTCTTGTGGGCCAAGCCTACGACTTGAGCCAGTACAGTCGATCCATCCCCTTCAACGATGTCGCCGCACTGGAGGCTGCGTTAGCCCAGGGCGATGTGTGCGCGCTGATGTGCGAGCCGGCGATGACGAACATCGGCATGGTCCTGCCCGATCCGGGATTCATGCAAAAGTGCCGAGAGTTGACCCTCAAATATGGCAGCCTGTTGGTCATTGATGAGACCCACACTATTTCCACCGGCCTCGGTGGATGCACTCGCCAGTGGGATTTGAAACCCGACTTTTTCGTGGTGGGTAAACCCATCGCAGGTGGTGTGCCTTGCGCTGTTTTCGGCGTTACCGAGCAAGTTGCCTTGGCCATGCACGAGGCGCAGAAAAGCATCAGCGAAGAGAGTGGCGGGCATGGCCACAGTGGGATGGGAACGACGCTGTCCGCCAATGCCCTGGCGATGCGGTGCATGCGCGCCAGTCTTGAGGAGGTCATGACCGGCTCTGCCTACCAGCACATGCTGTCTGTCGCCTCAAGGCTGGCCCAGGGATTTCGAGCGTTGTTCAAGCGCCACCAACTGAACTGGTCTGTCACCGAGTTGGGCGCCCGTTGTGAGTTTCAATTCTGTGCCACTTCGCCCAGAACCGGTGCGCAAGCCGAGGCGGCTTTTCATGACAGCCTTCAAATGGCGCTGCACCTCTATCTGATCAATCGCGGCATCCTGATTACGCCTTTTCACAATATGACCCTCTGCTGTCCGCAAACAAGTGAGGCGGATATCGACAGGCTGATCGGTGAGTTGGATAGCGCGCTGACCACACTGCTTGCCCTGCCTGGTGCTCGGGTCATCTCTGCATAACTTGACGTCTGACGTCCCACTTTTCTCACATCCTGCCAAGTCGCTTGAAGGAGCGCTAAGAGGTTTGACATGCAATTTGCTGATAAAAAAGAGGCCTTAGACTATCTGGCCGCCCACCCTGAAGTGCTGAGCATCGAGTTGTTTCTTATCGACGCCAATGGTGTTCCACGGGGCAAACTGTTGCATCGCGACGAGCTGCTGGCGATCTACGAAAATGGTCGGCCGCTGCCAAGTTCGATTCTCGCCTTGACCGTGCAGGGTGAAGACGTAGACGAGACAGGCCTGGTCTGGGATGTCGCTGACGCTGATTGCTGGACCTACCCCTTATCGGGCAGCCTGACCTTGCAGCCCTGGCGCACCAACCCAACAGGCCAGGTGCAGGTGAGCATGCACCCCACCCAAGGTCTTCCTGCCGCGCCGGCCGACCCGCGCCATGTACTGGTGAACACCATCGAGCGGCTCAAAGCCGATGGATTCCATCCGGTCATGGCGGTTGAGTTGGAGTTTTACCTGCTGGACCAGCAACGCGACGTCAACGGTCGGCCGCAACCTGCGTTGCAGACCAATGGTGTACGCCCTCAAGCACCACAGGTGTATGGCGTCTACGAACTGGAGCAGGTTCAACCGTTTCTTGATGACCTCTACGCTGCTTGCGCGCTGCAAGGGCTGCCGGTACGTACGGCGATCTCCGAGTACGCGCCGGGCCAGCTCGAGTTGACGCTGGAGCATCGTTTCGACGCACTCCAAGCTATCGATGAAGGCGTACGTTACAAACGTTTGGTCAAAGGCGTGGCCAACAAGCATGGGCTGCAAGCGTGCTTCATGGCCAAGCCATTCAGCGATCAGGCCGGTAGCGGTATGCATTTGCACGTCAGCCTGGCCGACGAGCAGGGTCACAACCTGTATGCGAGTGAAGACCCACAGGGCACGCCGCTGTTGCGTCACTCCATCGGCGGGATGATGGCGACCTTGTTTGACTCACTGGCGATATTTTGCCCCCATGCCAATTCATATCGACGCTTCCAGACCGGTAGTTACGCACCGCTGGCCAAAAGCTGGGGCGTCAACAATCGCACGGTGTCGTTCCGCGTGCCCGGCGGCCCTGCGATCAGTCGGCACATCGAACACCGCATTTGCGGGGCCGATGCCAACCCCTATCTCGCCGCCGCCGCAGTGCTTGCGGGCATTCACCACGGCATCACGCATCAAAGCGATCCTGGCGCGGCGATTGTGGGCAATGGCTATGAGCAGGCGACTGAATTTCTACCCACCGACTGGCTCACAGCGTTGCAGGCACTGCAACGTTCAACGTGGGCACGCGAGGCGCTGGGCGCTGAATTCCTGAAGGTGTTCCTGGCGATCAAGTGGCGTGAGTTCCGTCAATTCAATGCAGAGGTCGGAGAGCAGGACTGGCGCTGGTACCTGACTCACGCATGAGTGTTGGCCCGTCAGCATTGGTTTGGTGCACGCTATGTTGGATTTAAGCTTCAGTGAGCCCAGCGAGGTCGTCAAGCGCCTCTGCGGTCGCTTGCGCACAGAGTGCTTGGCGATGGACATGACACAAGCCGAATTGGCCGGGCGTGCCGGCATCGGCACCAACACCGTGTCCAACCTTGAAGCCGGGCGCAATGTCGGATTCGAAAACGTCGTTCGGGTGGCGATGGCTCTTGGCCTAACCAAGGAGCTTGAAGGCCTGTTCCTGCCAAAGCTGGACAGCATCGAAGATATTCGGCGCTACGAAAACAGCGCCAATTGTCTCCGTACAAAGAGGAAGTCCGGCAATGCTTGAGCAGGTGAACGTCTTCTACGAGGGCTGGAATGAGAGATGGCAATGGGGCACGCTCGTCTCCACGACAGCCCTGACCGGTCGCCCGCTGATCGTGTTCGGCTGTTCAGCGTTTCATGTCTTGATGCGAAGCCCAGGTGGGATTTGACCCATTTATCGATTAAGTGATTGATGCAAAAGCACTAAATTGCTCAAGATCAGATTTCAAATTTTCAGCTCTGAAACAAATTCATACATTTAATTGACGCCACTAAATTGCCACTATTATGATCGCCGCCAATTGATGGCGCTGTGCCATATAGAGGGATCTAGAGATGTGGCGTACGGTACGTCGGACCAGGCTCTGCCTTCTGTCCGCTTTTTTTTGCCTGGGCTTTGCTGGAACAGCTCAAGGCGCTACCCCGCAGAACACGCCGGGCGTCGTCGATACCGCTGCCACCGGTGCAGTCAATGTCAAGGCCGACAGCCTGGAAGCCAGGTATTGGTGAGTACATCGCCAAACAGTTGTATCCGAATAAGCCTGTTGATCAATTAACCGAGTCGGAAAAGCAGACGATATCGGCTCTATCAACATTGGCTGGAGGACTGGCAGGTGGGCTGGCCGCTGGAGGTTTGAACAACGCGATTGCCGCTGCAGGGACCGCTAAAAACGCGGTCGAGAACAACCATCTGAGCCCGATCGAAGACGCCTCCCTGGAGGTAATGCGAAAGGAGTACAACTCGTCGTGCGTGGGAGTTTCGTCAGATGAATGCACAAAACTGAAAGCTGATATTGAGGCTTTGTTCAAGAAGGCCCAAAGCATACTTAAAGACGAAACCATCAGCTTGGCAAGTGATGCGACCTGGGACTCCAAGCAGGATCACAAACCTGGCGACATCGTCATGTGCAAGACGTCCTATACCTCGTTCTGCGTAGTTACAGATCAATCTGTGAAAACCGCTGACGGTAACGAGTGGTATCTGAAGCCGGCGACCGTCGAACAGGCATTGGAAGGACGAGCGAATCAGGAGAAGATGACGAGCGATACGATAGCGTCGCTTAAGCAGATTGCTGTTGATTCATTCAATGAAGGCTGCGGTGGGTCGCTAGGAATCGGTATCGTATGCCAGCTTTCGATGGCATTTGGTGTCACTAACCCGGTTACAGAGGCCAAGGCGACCACTGGCGAGCGAATTGGTTGGTTTGCGCAAGCGCTTCTGAATATAGTGGGGCTGAAGGCTGCTGTTGGTGGCGCTGGAGCAAAAGGTAGCTCGATAGTTGATGCTGAGAAAGATGCACTAGACCGAATAGCGCAGAACCCCAAAGGCCCTGATTTAACAGGTAAGCAGCCCGGGGCAATTCTACAGCAGCAATCTGATAACCGAATTAGCGATCTTGCATCGCAGTACAATAATTCAAGTCTTCAACCAAAGGATTTTCAATTGAGTATAGGAGGAAAGACGCTCCAAGCTGACCCTTATCTCAGTGTTGGTGCGCCTGTTTATTCTGGCACTACGACATCAGATGTAATGAGCTATTTTAGACAGTTGACAGGAACTGAATATATGCCAGTCGTAAAGTCGATTCCCGGGAAAGGGGATGTTTATGCTGCAACGATTACTTCTGGAGCTAACGCAGGTAGCAAAATTACGTTGAGGAATTTCTCGAACTCAACTCAACAGTCAGGCGCAACTTGGACCATAGACGTAATAAATCCGTCTATTAATGCTGGAAAACGAATCGAGATTAAATTTAAATGAATATAGATTTTTTGTACTCAGCTATTCTAAGTAGCTCCTTCGGCCTATCAATTGGATCGATTTGGCAGCACTTAAGTGTGGAAATTTCGCACTTGAAAATAAGTGATGAAGAAAGAGCGGAAATTTTTTTCGAATTACTGAGGCGTCTAATGCTCGAAGGGCATTTAAAGCTGGCGTCAGATGGAAATTATCTCTCTGGTAGTATTGATGAGCAAATTAGTATCATTGCACTCGCGTGGCCTGTTCACCCTGAGGAAGATGAACTTGATGGTTTTGGATTTTGGTTTTTAACTACCGTTCCGGTTGGAGTAGTATGGTTCACCTCCGCTGGCCAGGAGATATGGACATAATTTATCTAGGTTAGTTGGTGCAAAAGGAACGACAACTGCTGGGGAGCTTGCTGGCGCACCTCCCAAAAATCCATTGCTTGATGATTCGATTCCGAGAGATGGTGATCGTCTGGTCGTGACCAAGGGCCCGTGCCTACCTGCGGACATAACTCTTGCGGTATGGTTCTGGATACGTTGGGCAATGAGGTTGATATAGGATCTCTTATCCAAAGGATTGCGCCTTCTGAGGGTGGGATTTACGCTCGAGATGTTGCAAGCCTGATGACTTCTGAAGGTGTTCCTGCAAGTGCCTTTGGGAGCAGAAATGTTGCTGATTTGGCTAGATACACCGGTGATGGAGCTCCGGTGGTTGTCCGCATTGTTGACAACACGAAAGGTACTGACTTTTCCCATTTTGTTGTGGTGGATGGGGTTACAACTAGAAATGGAATCTCCGTTGTAGCTATTCGCGATCCGCATGGGTCCCAATATTTTAGTCCCGTCAGTACCTTTCAAAGAAATTTTTCAGGTGAGGTTGTTGTTCCTCGGAGTGCACTTAAGTGAAATTAAATATTGATTTCCCTAAAAACATGATCACGGATGAATTACTCAGACAGGAACGAATTCCCTGCTTTTGCAAGGTTTCAAAAGAGTTTGAAATTTCATTTTCGAATACTGTCCCTGAGTCATCGGGGGGGGGTATCAGGCTGGGATCGTAGAGAACTGGAGTTAAGAGCCGTTGCAGGGGCGGGCGGTCGATATACGCATTTCGCTAATGGTTTAATTACGTTGCAGAAAGTTGATGAAGGCGTTTACAAGATCCTTGATCTTGAGATGTTTTATAGAAGTTACGGCTGGTGCGCTGTCTTACGGGGTGGGGAGTATGCACCTCCCGGAGATTTTTGGGATGAAGAGTAAAGACTTTCTGATGAATGCTAGGCTGGGGATTCAATGGCATGAGTGGAATCTCTGGGTCGAATTCTGAATCCAATCATTTTGTCTTTTTTGAAGAATATGATGATAAGAGATTTGATGCGTTTGTAGATGTTGCTCTGAGGGTTTTAAAAAGCAAGGAGGAAGGCCGCGAACTTGATCCGTGCTCAGGAAAAAAAGAAGAAAAGGGAACAGATTTATTTTTCGGAAAGAGGACAAAATAAATAAATCTGTCCCCTTTTTCGTAATCGTGTCCCGTCCTGAATAAGGTTTACACCTTCTGATCGGTTTTTCAGGAGGATGTAATGGAATCAGCAAAAAGGCGTAGTCAGCGAGACTACACGCTGACCTTTAAATTGTCGGTCGTCGACCAGGTCGAAAAAGGCGAGCTGAGTTATAAAGAGGCTCAGGAGCGCTACGGGATTCAAGGCAAAACGACCGTTCTGACGTGGTTACGTAAGCACGGCCGGCAGGATTGGAGCCCAGGCACATACATTGGCTCGCCGAGGATGGGGTCTATGCCCGACAAAAACCGACCATTAACGCCAGAGCAACGTATCAAAGAGCTTGAAGAGCAGTTGGCGCTATCCAATCAGAAAGCGCAGTTTTTCGAGGCGGTCGTGGATGTCTTGAAGAATGACTACGGTCTGTCTGTCGTAAAAAAGCGTCCCGGCAAGTCCTCGCGCAAAAACGAATCCAAAACCTGAGCATCAGCAGGGCTTGCCAGTTCATGGGAATAAGCCGACAGGCTTACTACAAAGGCAATCGCGCCGATGTTGCTCGTTTCGTTCTGGATCAGAAAGTTGCCGATTTTGTTCAGCAAAAACGTCAGCGGCAGCCGCGGCTGGGCACCCGAAAACTGCATTACTTGCTGCATTGCCAGCCTCAACTTGAGCTGCAAGTGGGTCGAGATCGGCTGTTTTCGATTCTGCGGGAAAGACGTCTATTGGTAGCTCGCAAGCGGGCTTACCACAAGACGACCGACAGCCATCATCGCTTCCGGCGCCATCCGAATCTGCTCAAGCCCGGTCCCGATCAGGTTGTTCCAAGCGGCCCAGAACAAGTCTGGGTCGCGGACATCACCTATTGTGTGCCCGGAGTTCAGAGCGAGCATGGACGCTCAATTGAACCACGAGTCTATCTGGAATGTTGAACTGAAAACTCATGATGAGGAACCAAACAACCCCACCGACTGTGACGGTGGTGAACCTGAGCGGCAGTGACCTGTGGCATGCCTGCAGGGTGATGTAACCCGCTGACAACGGGGATTGAGGCGAGATCACTAAGCCAAGATGATCCTCAAGGTTGAGTGTTGAAAGGCTGAAGAACATGAATCCATTAATCCGCCTCTGAGGGTTGAAATGTCACCACGGCTTACGTGATCTGATAAGCCGTACAGAAGGAACAGGCAGTGACAAATAGGCGCTGCCGACCGAAGGAGCTCTGATAGGTAAGCGGAACTCTGGGACAGCGGAATCCATCACAGATCGGACTGCTGCCTTCTGTCAACTTGCGGCAAGCAAGGGTAAAGAGTGCGATGGGCAGCCTCCTCAATATGCTTGAGTCCAGATAGGTAAACCGGGGAAGGTCAATGACGGATGCCAAGGGGGCATGGCCCCGATGCCGCATTGACTGGCGGAGCTTCCGTAGTAGTTCGAGATGGGGAAAGCCCATTACATGGCGAAGGGAAGCAGTTTAAATGTGTTTGCCAAGCGAATTAACTGACCTAACAAGGTGAAGACCTTTGATAATCAGCGAAATGCAACGCAAGCTTGCCACATGGGCAGCAACAGATCCGCCCCAGCGGGTTGACCGGTTGCTGCGCCTGATAGCACAGCCGGACTGGCTGGCAGAGGCTGCGCGAATCACCCTGTCATCAAAAGGTGCCCGTACGCCTGGCGTTGATGGAGTGGATAAGCCAATGCTGCAAGCCAGACTGGCGGATGTATTGCAAAAGCTCAGGGAAGATCTTCTCTCAGGTAACTACCAGCCTCTGCCGGCCAGACGGATTTACATCCCCAAGGCCAATGGCAAGCGAAGACCTCTCGGCATCCCCACTCTGCGAGATCGTATTGTTCAACGGGCTATGCTGATGGCTATGGAGCCCATTTGGGAGAGCGAGTTTCACACGCTCTCGTATGGTTTTCGGCCTGAACGCAGTGTCCACCATGCAATTCGTACTGTGAAGCTCCAACTCACAGACAATGCAGAAACGAGGGGCCGCTGGGTCATTGAGGGTGACTTATCCAGCTACTTCGATACCGTGCATCATCGCCTGCTGATGAAAGCCGTACGCCGTAGAATCAGAGACACTCGTTTCATGGAGCTGCTGTGGAAAACAATCAAGGCTGGGCATATCGATGTCGGACTCTTCCGGGCTGCCAGTGAAGGAGTGCCGCAGGGTGGTGTTATATCGCCGCTACTGTCGAATATCATGCTCAATGAATTCGATCAGTACCTGCATGAACATTACCTGAACCAGAAGGCCCGAAAAGATCGGTGGTACTGGAACCATAGCATCCAGGTTGGTCGAAGCACGGCGATCAGAGAGAACTGGCAATGGAAGCCAGCCGTTGCTTACTGCCGATACGCCGATGACTTTGTGATCATCGTCAAAGGCACTAAAGCACAAGCGCAAGCCATCAGAGAAGAATGCCGGAGTGTGCTCGAAGACAGCCTGAAACTAAGGCTGAACATGGAGAAGACCAAGATCACTCATGTGAACGACGGGTTTGTCTTTCTGGGCCATCGGATTATCCGCAAGTGTAGCCGCTACGGCGATATGCGCGTGGTAACGACGATACCACGAGACAAAGCCAGAAGCTTCGCAGCATCCCTGACGGCTCTGTTATCAGGTAACTACAGTGAAAGCAAAATCGATATGGTTGAATCGATCAACCGAAAGCTGAAAGGCTGGGCCGCGTTTTATCAATTCGTTGATTTCAAGGCCAAAGTGTTCAGTTACATCGATCGTGTCGTGTTCTGGAAACTGGCCCATTGGCTGGCTCACAAATACCGATCCCGTATCAAACCCCTGATGCGTCAATGGTGCAAAGCTCCTAAGCCCTGCCAAAGTAAGACCTGGGTTTTATTTGGCAAGACTAATAATGGCAAGCTCAGTGGTGAAACACTATATCGGTTAGTTGGGCAAGGCAAGAAGCTGTTCCGATGGCGTCTGCCCGAAGGTAATCCTTACCTGAGGTCGGAACCCAGGAACACATGGACCTCGCGCTTCACTGAAGTGGCCATGGCGTTCGCCGGCATTTAAACGGAGAGCCGGATGCATTGAAAGGTGCACGTCCGGTTCGGTGAGGAGAGGCAGGGAAATAGTCCGACTACGCCCTGCCTCTTACTCAACTGCCAACGCAGGAAGGTGTGGCCTATCTGAGCCTTGTGACGGATGCTTTTTCGCGAAAGATCGTGGGCTATCACGTCCATGAAAGCCTGCACGCCGAGTCGGTCGCGCATGCACTGCGCCGGGCGGTGAAACACCGTCGAACGGAGCAGCCGCTGATCCATCACTCAGATAGAGGCAGCCAGTATTGCTCGGGAATGTACCAGGAACTGCACGCGAAACACGGCATCCGGTGTTCGATGACGGACGGCTATGACTGCTACCAAAACGCCTTGGCAGAGCGGGTCAACGGGATATTGAAGACAGAGCTTTTGCTCCAGCGACCTCAGGATTTAATGCAAGCGAAGAAGATGGTGAGTGAGTCGATATCGATCTACAACCGCGAGCGTCCGCACCTGTCTTTGAAGTACAAAACGCCCGATGCTGTGCATCGGGCGTTAGGGTGAAACAGGTGTAAACCTATTTCAGGACTAGACAGGTGTCCCCAGATGGCGCGAAGCAGTAACCACACTGGCAATACCTTGGAAGTCGTAAGACATGCTCAGTTACCTCATTTAAACAGGGCGGCTGCCCCTAATGCCGGTCAGTTAAGGGACAGAACGGGCAACCAGTAACCTGTGGCGAGCGGGCTTGTCGAATCGTCGCACCGCCCGCGTTGGGGTGCGAAGCGCCCCTGATGAAGACGAATGCGGTGTATCAGGCACTCATCTGCGCCTGGTTTTGGGGCTGCTTCGCAGCCCAACGCGGGGCAAGCCCGCTCGCCACAGTTACAGTGTTCCTCCTTAACTGACTGACATTGGCGGCTGCCCCCGATTTCAGTTATGTGGCTTGTTGTTTGTTGAATGCCTGCGCGCAATGAACACACCGCCGAGTAACAGCGCTGCGCTTGCTGCAACCAACCAATATCGTTCGCCAGGGTTCATTCCGGTTGCTGAATCAATCATCATGACATCCTCCTATCTCTGGTCTTGCGATAGAGAAGGGCCAGCAAATGATCGTTCAGTCCAAATGACTGAGTGGTGCGTTCAGTGCTGATGGGCCTTTATAGTCGGATCAGTGATCTGAATAACGGTACCCTGTTGCCATGCGTCCGCACCGGGTGCGATGGGTGGCGCAACTATATCGACGCGAGTCTTCTTCTTTTCGGTACTGTCGATACCCATTCGCAGATCTCGCTCGGCGACCATCCGAGGGTCGGCCTGGCCATCGGTGGTAAACCCCATCATAAGTTGCGGAGCACCCAGCGGCAGGCGTTTGTGGAGATCGGTATGCCAGGTATGCCAGGTCTTACCGTAGGTATGTACCAGCTTTTCCATCAAGGCGTGCTCAGCTACTTCGGGGATTCCCGGTGCGACCAGTTGTCCTGATTTCACTTCATGCACGTGGCTGTGCCAAAGCGCCTTTTCAGAGTCAGGCAGTGTGTTGAATAACTGCTCGCTGATGATGTATTCCACGCCCATCAACTTTGCATCCTTGCGATTGCCGTCGTAGATCACGCATTGAATCACCTCTTCGTTGAGAACCGCGCAGTAGTGATGCGCTTCCATCTGCACATCAGGATGGCCGTTGTAGAAGTGAAAGCCGTCCAGATAGGCGTTCAATGCATCAACAGGCGGACGAGATTGTAGCAGGGCTGCCCCGGCTTCCAGGGTTCGGGTAGATGGAGTAGTGGGTTTACCGGGTGCTCCTACATTCGAGGGGGAATCATTGCCAGCGCAGGCGCTTAGCAGGGTAAAGGTTGCCGCCAAGGAAAATGACTTGGCCATTGTGGCTGTCTTGGTAATCATTGTCGTAGGTTCCATCCTCTTGCCTTCTCTCAAGCTGATTGGGGAAAGTCAGGTTCAACTCTCTAGACCTTGGAAAACCTGACGCCGTGCACGTTCAAAACACTTTCGCTTGAACATTGATTGATTTGAAAGGTCGTTTTTTGGAACAGGTTGATAGCGCAATCGCTCGCGCGCAGGAGCAATTATCATGTTAGTCGCCGCTTCTATCGTGGAGTACCTCAAACGCAATCGACTGGTCATTACGACGGCCGAGTCTTGTACGGCGGGAAAAATTATCACATTGCTTTCGGAGGTCGACGGAGGGGGGGCATGTATTGAGAGCGGTTATGTTGTCTATTCGCCAGAAGCGAAACAGCGACTATTAAAAGTACGCGCGTACACCATAAATACTTTTAATCTCACGAGTTGTGAGGTTGCTCGGGAGATGGTTCTCGGGGCGCTGGACGACAGTCCGGCAAATGTAGCCATCGCGACCACAGGCATATTGGGCCCAGATGTGATCGATGGAATCCCTCCTGGAACTGTTTGTTTTGCCTGGGCCTATCGAGTAGGGCGAGGTCTGAGCGTATTCAGTCGAAAGGAACGATTCATGGGCTCGCGCGAGCAGGTTCAATTGGCTGCGTCCATCCATGCCCTGAAATCGCTGCCGCATTTTCACCAGCTAGCCATGGCGGGTGAGGGCGCTTAGCGATCTCTGACCCACAGCCTGCGAAAAGCACCTTGATCACCCGTTACTGGCCCCTCATCAGGAAATGGTAGCTGTTCGATATTCCTCAACTGTGCCGGGGTAGGTGCCTCGCGGCAGATATCCGCATGCTGGCCTGGCGGATAGGCGCCTACTACGAGAAAGTCTTTACTGGCGCCCAGACTGCAATGCCCGGTGCCTGCCGGCAACAGCAACACATCGCCTGTACTTACGTTCAGAACTTGCCCGTGCTCGCCACCTAGCATCAACTGAGCATGGCCGCTTGCGACACAGAGGTATTGGCGCAGTTGTATCATTCTCAGAGCCGTTCATGTGGGATGCGCCATTTGCAATCCGGTTATTGAAGAGAGGGCGGTGGGAAGGTGGGGATGACTGAGAAGCTCCTTCGGGTACGGGGTCGCACTCAGTAGATCCACCGTCGCGATCGATTCCCCGGTCGCTTTGAGGGCTTGCAACAGATGTGGGTGTACGTACGACAGACTGCTCGCAGCGTGGTGCGAGATACTTTGACAGACACTACTGAGGCGGCGACGGGAAGGCATTCATTCTTCCTGATTTGGTTTGCGAGCTGCGTCGAGCTGCTGGATTCCTAGAGACCATATGGTGCCTCAAAACCTGGTCGAATGCCCCCATGGCCGAATCGTTCTAAAGTTCTAAAAATGTGTTTTCACACAGGCTGGGTCGGTAGCGGCCACCGACACTTCTGGAGGCGACGCGTTTTACCTGCGCTGCGGTTTCATGCGAATAGAAGATGTCCATGCCACTCACATCATGGAGCTGGTCAACGCCTGATCAGGCAGATTTCGGCCAGAAGCGGTCATCCGGCAATGCCTACTACATGCAATCGGCCATCGATTCCGGCAATCTCGGGGGCGTCGAATCCACCTGGGAGGGGGCCAGGTGCGAACCGAGGCCGCCAGCTAGGGAAACAGCACAGCTTCCCGATAGGTGAACTCGGCCGCGCCAGAGTACAAGGTGCCGTACCGGAGCACACTGCCGCCGCGCACCGCGTGCCATACGTTCTCCATCGTCTTGGCGCCGTTCTGGTACCGGCGATAGCTCTATGGCATGTATTGTTCGTTTCGCCATGACCTTGGGCTTTTCTGAGGAGCCTGTTGCAGTAGGAATTTTCCTATCTAGTTTCCCTATATCCCTACCATCGAATAGGGATCTTCTGATGGCAGCAGTAGTGTCATTAGGCCATCCTTACAGCCAAGTCGTCGAGCTTCAAATTCATCGGTGACGACTGTTGGCGCCGATGCCGAGCTGACCCTGCCGCCGAGATTTCACTGACACATTTTGACTCCTCTTGAATCATTGCTGCGCTCGATTGTTGCAGTTTTGGAAATGAAACAGTCCTTCGTCGGCAACTGGGTCAATTAGGGGGCAGTATCAACAGCCAGGAGGCATCTGCTGACCGGTGTGGGTTAATCAGAATGTACATGTCCCGTATTAAGACGGGCACCGCCAATGCTGTCGAACAAAGAATACCTGCGCAGGATGCGGACCAAGGGCAAATAGATACCCTTGCAGGTGCCTCTAATTGCTCCTCCCATTACGCAGGTACATCGTATGCCATCGCACACTCCCCGGCTCTCGACACGGACCAGTCTCTATGCCGGCTATGCCAGCCTGCTCGCGTTTATGTTGCTGATCGCCGCTATCTCGCTGTACGCCCTGGCTAACAGCAATAAGGACTTTTTCCTCTACATTAATGGCGTTGATGCACGCACCCGCCTGGCCAACACACTGAACGACGCCGCCGCCCAGCGCGCGATTGCCCTGCGTAACATCGCCTTGAACAGCAATGTCACCGCGAGAGGACAGCAGCGGGGCGCGATTGCCGCCAACGAACAAATGGTGGCCAGCAGCCTCGCAGCGCTACGCCAGGCAATTGATAACCATGATGATGTGTCGCCCAAAGAACGTGAGCTGTTTTCAACCTTCGAGCAAGTCGAGAGCCGCTACAAACCGGTAGCGCACACCATTGCCGAACACCTGTTCAAGGGTGAAAACGATGAGGCTCTGCACATGGTCAGCGAGCAGTGCACACCATTACTGGCCGAGCTGACACAGGCAATTGGCGAATACCTGCGCTACACCAACCAGAGGGCAGACCTGCAGGTCAGCGAAAATGACGAACACTATCTGTCACAACGCAACCTGCTGCTCGCCATTACTGCGCTGGCCGTCTTACTAGCAGCGGTACTGGGCTACTTCATCAGCCGCAACCTGCTGCGCGCGCTGGGCGCCGAACCGAGTGAACTCAACCAGCTCGCCCAACGGGTTGCCAACGGCGATTTGCGCGCTAGCGAGCGCACGATTGAGCCACCACAAGCCAGCATCATGGCCGCCCTGCTGAGCATGCAGGAGAACCTGCGGGACATGACCAAAGGCATAAACCTGTCCTCACAGACCGTGGCCGAATCCAGCCAGGAGCTTAGCCAATCGAGTCTGAGAAATGCCGAAAGCGTGGCCATGGCACAGTGCGAGGTCGAGCAGATCGTCACCGCCGTTCACCAAATGGCCGCCACCGTGCAGGATGTCGCGCGCAACGCCGAATCCGCCGCCAGTGCCGCCAGCGAGGCCGACAGCGCGGCCCTGTACAGCCAGCAGAAGGCCAAAGATGCCGTCAACATGATCGACGAACTGGCCGAGACAATCGAACAGTCCAACATGGCCATGGGCCGGCTGAAGAATGAAACCGGCAATATCGGTGGCGTGCTTGAAGTGATCAAGTCGGTCGCCGACCAGACCAACCTGCTGGCCCTCAATGCAGCCATCGAAGCTGCCCGTGCTGGCGAGGCCGGACGCGGCTTCGCGGTGGTAGCCGACGAGGTGCGCAGCCTGGCACAGCGTACCCAGAAGGCCACCTCAGAGATTGAGGGGCTGATCGCCAGTCTGCAGAAAATTGCCGACGAGACCTCGCAGCATATGCAACGCTGCAAGCGCTCCAGTGCGCAGTCGGTGTCCGGCGTTTCCGAGGCCGGTGACGCGGTTAGCACAATCGTAACCATGATTGAGCGGATCAACGGCATGAACCACCAAATCGCCGCTGCCGCCGAGCAGCAGAGTACCGTTGCCGAGCAGATCAGCCGGGGCATCGTGACCGTCAGCGAAAGCGCCGAGCAATCCGCCGCAGCCTTCCGCAGCGCTCAGAAGGAAAGCGAAGGACTGGCACGCACCAGCGTGACATTGCGAGAGAACATCTCGCGCTTTCAGCTCTAGGATCTGTTGCCGTTTCATCGCGAGTCGCGTTGCTGCGAGAAATGGCCCCCGGTTAGGCGCAGGCAATCGGTGGTCTGATCGAATGCAAACGCCTGGTCAAGTGCAATGCAAACGAGTGGTCAGTACCGATGCAATCAGGTGGTCAAGTGGCGTGCAATTTCGCATTGAGCATGGAGGTCGGGTTTATGGGACGTCCCGGATAAACCGGCGAGACGAACCCCCAGCCTTTGCCGTCTTCATCCACCACGCGGGTTTTATGTAGCTCGCGTAACAGAACCAAGGCTTGCTCTGGCAACGGCACGATGTGCTTGGGCTTGCTCACTACGTAACGCCAATCGGCGCCGACCAGGTCGACGTCTTCCCAGCGCATTTGCACGAGTTCGCCAGGGCGGACTGGCAACATAACCAGCAGCCGCATGGCGGTGGCAACGCTGCCGTCATTGCATTCACCCAGGCGCAGAAGAAGCCTACCCAGATCAGCTGGCCTTTCGATTGCCGGCTTGCTGGTGACGACGTGGCGGATCTTCAACTCCTCAATGTTGCTGAGTGCCACATTGCGCTCCACCCAACCGCTACGTCTCGGCGTGCGCTGCGGGCAATGTCGCGCGCCTCTTTCAATCCGATGTCGGGATAAGCACCGATGGAGAACCGGTTTTCCTTGTCATGCAGCCGATACTTTAAGCGCCAGACCTTGGAAGGAGCTTTTCCTGGCTTGCTCGACACCCTTACCTCCAAGTAGAGGCCAGGGACTTCGCCTTCGGCGTGCTTGCCGGGTTCGGTCAAGGTGCGGATGAAAGCATCACTGAGTTTTCGTCTGAAAACAGCTGCATTAGCGGTTGCCATCGGTGGGGGCATAACTTTTTAAAACCGAAATTTTGCCCCAATTATGCCCCCCAAGTACTCTGGGACTCGTTGGGATTAGACGGATGACCTTGGACTGGTGGTCGTAATAACTTACTGTTAATAAAGGATTTTTTGGATTTTTTTGGAATTCTGTTACAGGCTATCGGGATCCCCAAAAAACATCTGAATCCGCGACCTCAACCACCGCTCCCCCGGATCATTGTCCTGCGACCCACGCCATGCCATGTGCAGTTCAAAACTGCGCACCTGCAATGGTGGGTCTTCCGCGCGCAGGCCACCGGCCGAGGTCAGCGCTTCGGCGGCGTAGTCCGGGACGGTGGCCAGGATGTCGGTGCCTGCCAGCAAGGTGCCCAGGCCGTTGAACTGCGGCACGGCCAGCACCACATGACGTTTGCGGTTGAGCTTTTCCAGTTCTTCGTCAATGAACCCGCTCAAGTCGCCAGCGAACGACACCAGGGCGTGGGGGCGGGCGCAGAAGTCGTCCAGGCTCAGGGAGCCCGGCACGCTGTCGGCGCGCAGCAGTTTCGGCAGGCTGCGACGCAGCACTTTGCGCTTGGCATTGGCCGGCAGGTCGGCGGTGTAGCTGACGCCGATGGAGATTTCACCGGAAGCCAGCAGGCCGGGCATCAGGATGTAGTTGACGCGGCGCACCACCAGTACGATACCGGGCGCTTCGGCGCGCAGGCGTTTGAGCAACTGGGGCAGCAGGGCGAATTCAACGTCGTCGGACAGGCCGATACGGAACACCGCGTTACTGGTCGCCGGGTCGAACTCGGCGGCGCGGCTGACGGCGGTGGAAATCGAGTCCAGGGCCGGGGAGAGCAGGGCGAAGATTTCCACGGCACGGGCCGAGGGTTCCATACTGCGCCCGGTGCGCACGAACAGCGGGTCATCGAATAGCCCGCGCAGGCGTGACAGTGCCGCACTGATAGCCGGCTGGCCAAGGAACAATTTTTCGGCGGCGCGGGTCACACTGCGCTCATGCATCAAGGTTTCGAATACGATCAAGAGGTTAAGGTCGACACGACGCAGGTCGTTACGGTTCATCTTGTGTCCTGGAAGAGTCAGCTTTACTTGACGAGCGCGTCCATGGGAGAGCCCTGAGGGTCCATTCAGGCGCGTGACCGGTATGAATCTTACGGGGAAAGGCTGGTACTCTGCACCGGCTAATTTAGTTTTCCTACGATACTTGAGGGCTGTTCCTCAGATGCGGAATCAATGACAGACATGTCGACTATTAACGGCGACCGGTGGCCTTAGCTGGAAAGCCCAGATAGAGTTCATGGCAATAGAGGTTACTTTGACGAGGTTTGCGATGTCCCGCACGATCCGTTTTCACAAGTTTGGTCCGGCCGAGGTGCTCAAATGCGAAGAGCATGCAACCGCGCTGCCCGCACCGGGCGAAGTGCAGGTGCGTGTCGAGGCAATTGGTATCAGCTGGTATGACATTTTGTGGCGCCAGAACCTGGCATCTTCCCACGCACGCCTTCCATCCGGCCTTGGCCATGAGATGGCCGGGGTGGTGGTCGCCTTGGGCGAGGGCGTGGATGACTTGGCGGTGGGCGATAAGGTGGCCAGTTTTCCGGCCGAGAGCCCCAATGATTATCCGGTGTATGGCGAACAGATCGTCCTGCCCCGTTCGGCCTTGACCCGTTACCCGGATGTCTTGAGCCCGATTGAAGCCAGCGTGCACTACACGCCGCTGTTGATTGCCTATTTTGCCTACGTAGACCTGGCGCGGGTCAAACCGGGGCAGATCGCCCTGGTGACAGACGCCAGCCATTGCGCGGGCCCATCCTTTGTACAGCTGGGCAAGGCCCTGGGTGTGCGAGTGATTGCGGCCACCAAGGACAGCGCGGAGCGCGAGTACCTGTTATCCCTGGGGGCAGAGAAGGTCATCGTCACCGAAGAGCAGGACCTGCTGATGCAAATCAACAAGTTCACTGACAATCGTGGCGTCGATGTGGTGTTCGATGGTTTGGGCGGGCCGCAGATGTCGTTGCTCGGTGATGTGCTGGCGCCACGTGGCAGCCTGGTGCTTTACGGCTTGCAAGGTGGTAACCAGACGCCCTTCCCGGCGTGTGCAGCGTTCCAGAAGAACATACAGTTCTTTGTGCACTGCATCGGCAACTTCACCGGCAAGCCGGAGTTGGGCATCGTCCAGGACTCTGTGGCGCTGCAGCGTGCGCTGCGTGATATCAACCAGCTGACCGCCGACCGCGTGCTCGTCCCATTGAAAACCACGGTGTTTGCGTTCAACCAGTTCGTTGAAGCCCACCGCTATATGGATGAATGCCCGTGCCGCGAGCGGGTTGCATTGCAGGTTACAGCTGTTTGAGCTGTAGGAGTATTCGCAAATGAATACTTCGTCCTCTGTGTGAGTGGGGCAAATGCGCCATTTGGCAGGGCTTAACTCGCACGCCCTGCAAGGTGCCGACCTGGCGCTTTAGTCCCTGAATTCAGCCCTTCCTCCCTGACGCCGCCCTGAAACCCAGCGCGGCGTCGCTGTGTGTGCGCCTTCAACGCGTTGCCTGTTGTTGATCTGCACTGGTTTTGACCGGCTATCTGTATCTATTAATCATTATTCCAGCACTGATAATTGTGTCCTCACTTTCATCTCAAGGATTGAGTAATGATTGAATCTCTGAAATGGCTGCCGATAGTTGCTCGAACTATAAGCGCGTTACCCGCGCGATGCTGGGTGGAAAGATACTTTTGTGGAAAATGTTTTTCCAGAAACAGGGAAAGTTGCATGGGTTTGTTTGTCGGAAGCTTCTTTAAAGGGCCGATTAAAAATATGTAGGAGCGTGTCGGAACGGTCCTAGGACTATCGATTTATGTGATCAACCCCTTGTATACCGGGGCTTGCGGGTGGACGAGTCGCGCCGGGCGCCCTCTGGGTAACTCAGGTCATTTTGTTGCGCGATGCTAGTGTCTATTCATCGGCGCACAACGGTGGCGCGCGATTTTCCTGCACATGCAATAGGTCGAGCAAATACTGTCAGCAGTTGCTTGAAACTGATATTTAAACTCAGGTAGTAGAACTATGAGCACTATTCACGAACAGGCTATGAACCATGTTTACCAACAGGTTCTGCAGCGTTTGATCGGGCACTTTACGCGCTCGGGACGTACGGCACTCCAGTTGGTGGTCCAGCGCATAGTCGTGGCGGCGGGAGGCATCGAGCAAGTGGGTGATTTCAAGGTGCTGGTCGCCCATGGAGGCGGTGAAGTCAGCAGCTACACCCTGGCGTTGCTGCGTGCGGCGCAATTGACCCTCGCCGGTCGGGCGCCGCGCACCTTTCAACTGCGGGTAGCGACCCTGCGGCACGCGGGCATGACGCAGGACCAGCTCGACACCCTCAATCGCGGCTATGGGCGACTGTTTCTTCACGATGATTCACGTGTCGAGTTGTTGATGGTGGAAAACCAGGAGGTACTGCCTTTCAATCACCTGCGCCCGGCGTCGGCGGTCGGGCGGGAAATCAGCCAGCGCAATAGGTTGATGGCGGGCCACCTGAGCGCCGGGGATTGCCGCGCGGCGGTGTGTAATGACACTTACCTGGCCCTGGGGGATTTCTACCAGCGTGTCACGACCTGCAACGGTGGCGTTCACGCGCTGGTCAGCGGTGACTCGCCGCGTAAGCAAGGCCGGTTTCTGGCCTGGTTGAAAAGAACGGCACAGGGCGCTGGCGTCGCCGTTTCCAACGAACGCCCCGCCTCGCTCAACGAACTGTTCGCGCACATGGAAAAATGGAGCGCCGATTACTATCGCGATGTGTTCGGCGAACATTACGTGGCCAGCCAGCACCCCAGCAAGACCAGCCATCGCCACCTGGCCTATATCAACGTCGCCGACCTGCTGCAGGACGTCGATCTGGGCAAGACATCCCTGTTGACCGAGTTCATGGCCTATACCCCCGACCCCTTGGGTTTTCACTTCAGCCAACCGGCCTATTGCAATCCCTTATTGATGGCGCATCTGCGCGGCTTGCAGGCCGAATGCCTGCGTGAGCTGGACTATGAAGACGGGGTCGAAGGCTTCCTCCAGCAGGCCCAGGCGTACATGCGGCGCGTGCATATGCCTGAAGCGTTCCCGGCCCAGGCCGCGACACCGGAAGGTCGCACGCTCGCAAGTACCGCAGCCCAAGCGTTCTTCGGTCTGGACGACACGCAACTGAGCTGTTTGTTGTGCTCGCCGTTTATCCACCATGGCGAACGCCTGGAAGGGTATTTGCGCCAATGCCACCCGGGAATGCTGGTGGCCCTGCCCGAGCTGCACAAGGTGCTGCAGGGCAAACCGTCCGCCGAGATGTTGCAACAGTGGGTCACCGACACCAGTGGCTTGCCGATGCCCTTGTTGCAGCACCTTTACCAAAAACGGCCGCCGGTCAGCGCCACCGGCATGCGGGGTGCCCCTGTACCCCACGGCGCCGCAACGGCCGCGCAATTGTCCGGCCGATGATGCTGCGCGGCGAACGACAGGCAGATTTCGCCTATCAGGCGGTTTATCGCTACCTCATCAACCTGATCAACGAAGTCAGTACCGATGCGCGAGTAAAGCTGCCGTCGCTGCGGCAGTTGGCCACGCGCTTGAACGTGTCGATCTCGACCATCCAGTACGCCTACGCGTTGCTGGAGAAGGAGGGCAGGGTGTATTCGGTGGCCAAGTCGGGTTATTACGCCTGGCCGATGTCGGCCAGCCCCTCGGCCTGGGCCGGTGGGGATTTGCTCGACCGCCTCTACGCCGCGGCCCGACGCCCCGCCATGGCGGTGCTCAGTGGCGATGAGCCGGCGTTGCTGGCCTCGTTGGATGGCGCCTTGTTACGCCTGGAGCGGGAGCTGGTGCGCCAATATCCGCAGCATTTGCAGCCTTGGTCCCAGCCCTGCGGCGTGTGGGAGTTACGTGCAGTGCTGGCGGCACGCTATACCTCGTCGCCCACGCGTTGCTGGCATGCCGATGACGTCTACATCGGTGCCGACTTGCGCGGTGTGCTGGATATCCTGATCGAGGTGCTGGGCCTGAGGGGCACCTCGGTGATCGTCGAGTCGCCTTGCGATTGGCTGATCCTGCGTCTGCTGCAGGACGCCGGGGTGCGCATCCTTGAGCTGCCCTGGACGCCGGAGGGCGGACTGGACCGGGCCGCCCTGGATCGACTGTTGCGCGATGAACCGGTGCACCTGGTGTTGTTTTCGTCAACCGTAAGCTTGCCGTCGGGGCTGACGATGCCGCTGCGTGACCGCCTGGACCTGGCACAGCTGCTCGGGCAACACGGTTGCTGGCTGCTGGAGAACGACACCTTCGGCGAGCTGGGTTTTGAAGCCCGGCACACGGCGTTACGCGAACTGGTGAACCCGGAGCGGCTGATCGTGTTCTCCTCGTTCGAGAAAATACTCGGTTCGGAAGCCCCCTACGGTTACCTGCTGTCCCGGCGCATGAACAATGAATTGCAACGCCAGTTCCTGTTGCGCGCATTCCGCTTGTCATCGATTCGCCAACGCGCCATCGCGCGCTTGTACCAGAGCGGGCGGATCGACCAGCACCTGCGTACATTGCGCCAACTACTGAGCGAGCAGGCCGCGCAGATGTGTCAGCGCCTGGAGCAGCACCTGGGCGGGCAGGTCGCGTATTGCCTGCCCGCCGCCGGGGCTGCGTTCTGGCTGCGCTCGCGTCATGCGGTGGACATGCGCCAGGTATTCCAGCGTCTGCTGGCCCGCCAGGTGGTGATTGCACCCGGCGAGCTATTCAGCGTCAGCGGCTTGCATCATCAGCACTTGCGGCTGAGCCATACCTTTCATGGGCAACCTAACCTGGATATTGCCCTGGCCGCCTTGAGCGACGCCCTGCGACAAGCGCAGACTGCGTGAAGTTTCTCTTGGTGTCGTAGGATTTATAACGTCGCGTCGTAGTCGAACTCTCAGTAAACTGCCATTTTTTTCCGAATCCTTCTTTTTCGAGGTTTATGCATGACAATCAGTCCTTTTGCGGGCAAGCCGGCGCCAGCCCAGTTGCTGGTGGATATCCCGCGACTGGTCACGGCCTATTACACCGGCCAGCCTGATGCAGCAATCTCCACCCAGCGCGTGGCCTTTGGTACCTCCGGGCACCGCGGCAGCTCGTTCGAACTGAGCTTCAACGAGTGGCATGTGCTCGCCATCAGCCAGGCCATCTGCCTGTACCGTGAAGCCCAAGGTATCAACGGCCCGCTGTTTGTCGGCCTGGATACCCACGCACTGTCAACCCCCGCCGGCGCCAGCGCGCTGGAAGTCCTGGCAGCCAACGGTGTGCACGTAATGCTGGCCGAAGGCGATGAATACACGCCGACCCCGGCGATTTCCCACGCCATCATCTGCTACAACCGGGGCCGCACCAGCGGCCTGGCTGACGGCATTGTCATCACGCCATCCCACAACCCGCCGCAAAGTGGCGGCTACAAATACAACCCGCCCAACGGTGGCCCGGCCGACACCCACGTCACCAAGTGGATCGAAGCCAAGGCCAACGAACTGCTGGCCAACAAGCTGGCCGGGGTCAAGCGCATCACCCACGCCCAGGCACTCAAGGCCGACACCACTCACCGCCACGACTATCTCAACAGCTACGTGGCTGATCTGATCAATGTGATCGACATGGACGCGATCCGCAGCGCCGATCTGCGCCTGGGCGTCGACCCATTGGGCGGAGCAGGGGTGCGCTACTGGTCGGCGATTGCCGAGCACTACCGCTTGAACCTGGACGTGGTGAACACTGAAGTCGATGCCACGTTCCGCTTCATGAGCGTCGACTGGGACGGCCAGATCCGTATGGACCCGTCCTCCAGCTACGCCATGCAGGGGTTGATCGGCCTCAAGGAACGCTTCGACGTGGCCTTCGCCTGCGACCCGGACCACGACCGTCATGGCATTGTCACCCCGTCCGGCGGCCTGCTGGCGCCGAACAACTACCTGGCGGTGTCGATCGACTACCTGTTCCAGAACCGGCCGGACTGGCGCGCCGATGCGGCCGTGGGCAAAACCGTGGTCAGCAGCGGCTTGATCGACCGCGTGGCGGCCCGTATTGGTCGCCGCCTGTATGAGGTGCCGGTGGGCTTCAAGTGGTTTGCCGATGGTCTGTTCGAAGGCACGCTGGGTTTTGGCGGTGAAGAAAGTGCCGGTGCCTCGTTCCTGCGTAAGGACGGTACGGTGTGGAGCACCGACAAGGACGGCTTGATTCCGGCGCTGCTGGCGGCGGAAATGACTTCGCGCAAAGGCCAGGACCCGAGCCAGATTTACCGGGGCCTGACGGACGCGTTGGGTGAGCCGTTCGCCATCCGTGTCGACGCCAAGGCCACTCCGGCGCAGAAAGCCTTGCTGGGCAAACTGTCGCCGGAGCAGGTGACCTCCACTCAATTGGCCGGGGAGAGCATTCAGCAGATCCTCAGCCATGCTCCGGGCAATAACCAGGCAATTGGCGGCTTGAAGGTCATGACCGAAAACGGCTGGTTCGCCGCGCGGCCATCGGGCACCGAGGACATCTACAAAATCTACGCCGAGAGCTTTATTGGCGAAGATCACCTCCAAAAACTGGTAGAAGAGGCGCAGGTATTGGTGGATGGCGCAATCAGCCAGTAACCCCTAACCGCAATCCCGTCACCCCTCGCTCCTACAGGGTGACGGGAAATATCAGGCCAGGTCGACCAGTACGATCTCGCTGTCTTCAATCGCCGTCACTCGCAACAGCTGCTCATCCTCCACCGCCACACCGTCTCGAGCTTGCGCACGCAAGCCATTGATTTCGATCACGCCTGTGGCGGGCACCAGATAAGCACGGCGTCCGTTATCGAGTCGGTATTCAGCACTTTCCCCGGCTTTGAGGTTGGCCGCCACCAGGCGCGCATCGGCCCGAATGCGCAGGCTTTCGCTGTCCCCGGCCTTGCCACTGGCCAGGGTCACAAAACCCTCGCGCTCACCTTTGGGAAACGGCTTGGCGCCCCAGGAAGGTGGCAGGCCGGCTTCATTGGGGATGATCCATATCTGGAAAATCTTGGTCGGCGTGGCCTCCAGGTTGTATTCGCTGTGGGCGATCCCGGTGCCAGCGCTCATCACCTGTACATCGCCAGCCTCGGTGCGGCCCTGGTTGCCGAGGTTATCGGCATGGCTGATCGCACCTTCACGCACATAGGTGATGATTTCCATATCCCGGTGCGGGTGCTGCGGGAAACCGGTGCCTGGCGCGATGATGTCGTCGTTCCACACCCGCAGGTTGCCCCAATGCATGCGCCTGGGGTCGTGGTACTCGGCGAACGAGAAATGGTGATGAGCGTCAAGCCAGCCATGATGGGCACCGCCCAAGGCGCTGAAAGGTCGAAGTTCAAGCATGATTGCCTCCTGTTGATGGCACCTATCATCCGTCAGGTCATCATCGATAAAAAGCGTAAAAAATGCCTGATTCCTATCAGTTAACCCGATTGATTAATGGCGCTTTGACTTTCACTTCATCACCTAACTGCATGACAGCACAGCAATTGGCTGGAACTGAGCGTCAATTCCAGCGACCATGGCGCACTTGTCAAAACCCAGCTCACCGCCGGAGTCCGCGTGTCGCAACAAAAGCCTGATTTGCCCCCCGATCTGCTGCCTCTGGCCGAAATGCCACTGCTCAAGCGCCTGGCGGCGCGCCTGTTTGGGCACGGCCTGACGCGTTTACGCGCCCAACACCGGTTTTCCTGGTTGCACGGGCAAGCCGATGGTTTTCGCAGCGGGCACGAAGCCGGTGTTGAATACGGTTATCGCGAGGGCAAGGCCGAGGGTCTCGAGGAAGGTCGACAGGTCTTGCTGATCCGTGACTTTCGCCCCGACGAACATCGCGCCCCGGGTATCGACGACAGCCTGTTCGATGATTGGCGCCTGCCCCTGACCGCCGATGTGAAGAAGCGCATCAAGGCCGATGTAGCCCGCCTGTTGCCGGCCCAGGCCCAACCCAGCGCGGCGCAGTGGAAGATGATCTTCAGCGATACGCCGTCCACCTCGGTCATTGCCGGCGCCGGCGCGGGCAAGTCCACTTCTCTGGTACTGCGCATCCTGCTGCTCACCCATTACCTGGGTTTTGAACTGAGCTCGATGACGGTGGTGACCTTTACCCGAGAGTCGCGCAAAGACTTCATCAACAAGCTGATGGAAGTGCTCAGCTTATGGGGCCAACCCCTTGACCTGAAAGAAGCCCAGGCCGTGGTGCGCACCTTTCACTCACGCATCCTGCCGATGGTGCGCAGCCTGCCGGGCTTTGAACGCCTGCAAGCCTTCGAAAACCTCAGCAGCGGTTTTGACGAGGCTGACAGCAACCCCTTCGATCTGCGCATCAGCGACGCGCAGCGCCAACAGCTGAATGCCTGCTATCACCGGCTGCACGGTCGGCATGCGCGCTTTCGCGAGTTGATCGCGCCGTTGGCCCGCCATGGCCTGCAGCTCAAGGAGCTGGAGCGTGACCATCCGGATGTGCAGAAGCGTATCGCGGTGACCGAATTGGCCGCCAAGCGCGATGAAGAACTGTGCGATGTGATCGAGGACCTGTGGTTTCGCGCCGGTGCCTGGCCGATCAAGGGCATTGAGCCGAATCGCCAGACCGTCGAGATCAATGGCGCGCAGTTCCATTGCCATGGCTACATTCCCGACCTGGACGCCTGGGTGGTGCTGGGATTCGATTCACGGGAAAACCCCCAGGTCAGTCGGCCGAACGCCAAGCTGTCAGTGCGCGCGGAATGGGCGGTAAAACGCACCCTGTTTCAAGCTTTCTGTCGTAAGCCGTTGATATGGCTTGATAGTTATGACTCATCAAAGCGGCTTCTAAGCAGTTTGGCCGGTGACGCCAGCGCCGGGCCTGGCTTTGATTACAAGGTCAAGGGTGAGCTGAGCGCTGCGCCCCTGCTGGACAGCTTCGTCATGGCCGCCGGCTTTATCGAGAACCTTGGCCTGGACGTACCGACCGCCGTGGGCCAGATGAGCTTCGCCAAGGACGATCCGGACCGTTGCTTCTTTGAAGCCCTGAGCATTTTCTGGAAGGCCCTGGAAGATCACTTACTCGACCAGTCGCCGCCGATCATGACCTACAACCGCATGTTCTCGCTGTTCGGCGAAAATACCCCGGAAAATCTCAAGCTGCTCAGCGATCCACTGCTGCGGCCAATGTCGCACCTGATGATCGACGAGTTCCAAGACGTTTCGCCGCAGATCGTCTCGTGGCTTCGCGCGAGCCTGCGCGAAATCCGCAGCCGTGGGCCGGCCATGCATGTGGGCCGTGGCGCACAGCATTCCTCGCTGGTGTGTGTCGGCGACGATTGGCAATCAATCTACGGCTGGCGGGGCAGTTCGCCTCATTACTTCATGGCGTTCAACAAGGAATTTCCATCGCCGGGCACCACCCGCGTGATGCTGGGCGAGAATTACCGTAGCCACCAGCACATCATCGATGCCGCCGAGCACATCGTGCGCGCCGCTCCGGCGATCCCCGGCAAGAAGGCCAAGGCCAGCGGCCTGCCCAAGGCGCTGGAGCCGGTCAAGGTGCTGGAACGTGATGACGTGGCGCTGGGGCGTCGGTTGCTGGAACACTATCAAAAGGGCGAGTCGATATTAATGCTCTATCGAAAAAGCAGCGATAAGCTACTGATTAAAGAGCATATTCAGTCTGTAGTTAATGTGGATTCTAGCTTGCCGCCGGCCGCACGCAGGCTGAAACAACTGACCTATCACAGCGCCAAGGGCCTGCAGGCTGATGCGGTATTCCTGCTGGGGGATTGCCAGCATGTGACCCGTTCGCCCTACAAGAACCAGGTGTATCGCATGGCGGGCCTGGGCAAGGATGGCGACAGCGAGCCCTATGACACCGCGCAGCAGGACGAGGTGCTGCGCCTGGCCTATGTCGGTATTACCCGGGCGGTAAGCCACTGCTACTGGTACGTGGAAAAACCCGAAGGCCAAGCGGTCAATGTGCCCAGGGCCTCGGAGCGGGTCGATGGCAAAAAGGCGTTTTTTGACGATCAGCGCGGCTGAAGGCCCGTTCCCCCAGTTTGTTCCGCGTCGTTGCTTGGATCAGGCCCGCAACGAAAGGGGCGGCACAAAGGACTCGAGCTCATCTTCCACCGCCTCGATGATCCGCTCCACATCGGCGGCATTCATCACCGTGGCGCAGGGGATGCCGGCGATGGCAATCAGGGTTTCGCCGCTGGCGCGGTCGAACAGACGGGCCACCATACTGCCAGGAGCATCCATGCTGCCCTCGAAGCCCATCGGATGAAAATACCAGCGCATCATTTGGCAGGCGTTGGGGAACGTCACTTTATTCATGTTGCCCACCTTGTTCATTGAGCGCTTCCTTTAGCTCGCGGCAGGGGGCCAGGACCTTCACTGGTCATGGCGTTGAAGAAGTTAAAAATAGCATTCGTTCGCAGGTGCAATGTGGGTTTTTTGGCCCCGTTCGGCGGTTGCTTTCCATAAGCTTGATGTGTGTCATGTTCTGCGGATTCCAGGGCAAAGGGCCATTGCCGATGGCCCGTGCTCCAGCGTCCAGTCTATCGAAATCAGGTTGAGGAGCTTGGCATGCCGGCATGGCGCACGATCAGTTTATGGATGGACCAGTTGGGCGACCCGCTGGTAGCGCGACCGTCACTTGCGCACGACCTGGACGTCGACGTGGCCATTATCGGCGCCGGTTACACGGGGCTATGGACTGCCTATTATCTGAAACGCCAGGCCCCGGAGCTGAAGATCGCGATCATCGAGGCACAGACCGCAGGTTTCGGTGCGTCGGGCCGCAATGGCGGCTGGCTGATGGGTAACCTGCTGGGCGAAGACCGCCTGCTGGCTGGCCTCTCCCCGCAACAACGGCGGGCCTCGTTCGACCTGCTGCATGGCATCCCGGATGAAGTGGCACAGGTGCTGGCCCGCGAGGGCATCGAGTGTGACTACCGCAAGGGTGGCGCGCTGTACTGCGCCGCGCGCTACCCGGAACAGGAAAGCAGCCTGCGCCGTTACTTGAACACACTGCATGCCCAAGGCCTCACCGAAGACGACTACCGCTGGCTGAGCCCGCAACAGTTGACCGAACAAATCCGCATCGCCAAGCCTTATGGCGGTATCTATGCGCCCCATGTCGCGACCATCAACCCCGCCAAGCTGGTACGCGGCCTGGCGCGGGTGGTGGAGAGCATGGGCGTGGCGATCTACGAAAACAGCCCAGTCACCCGTTGGCAGTCCGGCAGCCTGCGGACTGCCAACGCCAGCGTACGCGCGGCATGGGTAGTGCCGGCGGTCGAAGGGTACGCCACCACCTTGCCGCCGCTGGGGCGTTACCAATTGCCGGTACAGAGCCTGATCGTCGCCACCGAACCGCTGCCCGCCAGCACCTGGGACGCGATCGGCCTGAGCCACGGCCAGGCCTTTGGCGAAAGCAGCCGTCAGGTCACCTATGGCCAGCGTACGGCGGATAACCGCCTGGTGTTCGGTGCTCGCGGCGGTTATCAGTTCGCCGGTAACTTGCGCCACAACTTCGATTTGACCGACAGCGAAGTGGCGCTGCGGCGCTACCTGTTCGGCGAACTGTTCCCGCAATTGAAGCACGTGCGGATTACCCATTCCTGGGGCGGCAACCTTGGCATGTCGCGCAACTTCCGACCGCACATGCTCTGCGATCACCGCACCGGCATCGCGCTGTCCGGCGGTTATGGCGGGGAGGGCGTGGGCGCCAGCCATCTCGGTGGCCGCACCCTGGCCGACCTGATCCTCGGGCACGACACGCCACGGACCCACCAGCCTTGGGTCATCCGCGAACGTGGCCTGGGCGCGCTCAAGGCCTGGGAGCCCGAACCGTGCCGCTGGCTGGGCTACAACGCGATCATTCGCAGTTTCGTCCATGAGGATCAGGTGTTGGCCAACCCCCATTCGGCCCCTTGGCGCCGCAAGCTGGCGAGCGGCCTGGCCGGGTTCATGGAAAGTTTCATGCACTAAGACGTCCATCGTTCATCTACACACCGGCGCTGCCCTGATGTTGCCGGCCAACAGCTCACCACAGGGCCATCAGATTCAGGGGTTTTCCAGGTCATGCCCCAGCGACTGGATAAACAACGAAAACAGCTCCGGCTGTGACGAGATGTCCAGCTTGGCGTACAAATGCCGGCGGTGCACTTTCACCGTGTCCGGCGAAATGTTCAGCCGTTCGGCCATGGCCTTGGAGGAGAACCCGCGCAGCACCAGGCGGGCGACTTCCAGTTCGCGCTCCGAGAGCACGCCGCAACCGAATTGGCTCAACGCATCCCTGATCTGACTGTTCATGGCCGGTACGCGCCGTGTGCTCTGTTGCCAATGCTGCTGCATCAGCGGCAACACCCAGGCCGCCATCGTCGTCATCAGCCCGGTTTCTTCGAAACTGAAACGCCGCTGCATCCCCAACGATAACGACAGCGTCCCCGCGCCCGGCAGTTGCAGGATGAATTGCACCTCGTCTTCCAGCACGTTGTCGTGAAAATAGTTGAGGAAGTACTCGCTCTGGCGAAAATGGTCCGGCGCCACTTCTTCCAGGCGATACACGCCGCTGGCAGTGCCCTCGCGGCACGCCTGGTAAAACGGGTCGAGCAAATACAGGCCATTGAGGTACACCAGCATCGATGCCGGTTTGCTGCTCGGCTGGGCGTCATACTCTTCCAGGGCCTGGGGTGGGCCCTCCCGTGGGTAGAAGATCGCCAGCGCGTTATCGCAGGGCACGCACTGGTGTAGCAATAGCACCAGCTGTTTCCAGAAACGCTCACTGCCGATATGCGTGACGGTGCGGCCCAGGCCGGCGTGCAGACCGGCTTCTCGAAACAGGCTCATGTGGCAGGCTCCCGCCAGCAAAAGATCGGCCAAGGGTTCTGTTTTTGCCCCGTGCCGTCAAGGGGAGTACGCCAATAGGGGGATTGGCTGACATGCTCTCAGCCGATAACGTCGCCATCATTCAGTGGGAAATATATCCCTCGAAAGCCAGACTTTTCGTTTCTGCCTCACACCAAGAAAAACGACAGAGGATAACGATATGAGTATTTCCCCCACGCCCGACGGCGTACTGAAACCCACCCTGAGTGTCTTCGACGTAGTCGCTATTACCGTTTCCGCGGTGACGCCCGCCAGTTCCGTGTTCGTGATCGCGCCGTTTGCCATCCAGCAGGCCGGCAGCGGGGTGTTCCTGGCCTTTGTGATGGCGGCGGTGCTCGCGCTGATGTTTGCCTTTTGCTACGCCGAACTGGGGCGTGCCCATAACAGCGCCGGTGGTGAGTATGTGTATGCCAAGCGTGTGTTCGGCGGCATGGCCGGCTATGCGACCTTCCTGACGGTGCTGGTGATGTTGTTGTTTATCCCGCCGGTACTGGCCACCGGCGCCGCGACCTATCTCAATAACGCGTTGGGCACGACATTCGACGCGCAAACCGTCGCCCTGGTGATTGTGGTATGCAGTTACGCCCTGGGCATCCTCAATATCAAGCTCAACGCCTGGATAACTGGCACCTGCCTGCTGCTGGAAGTGGCGGCCTTGCTGGTCATTGTGTTAATCGGTTTCGGTCATCCGGTACAGCCTGCCAGCGTATTGTTCCAGCCACAGATTGTTGAAAACGGCGTGCTGCACCTGGCGCCTTGGGCTCTGGTGATCGGCGCCGTGGGCATCGGCCTGTTTTCCTATAACGGCTATGGCCCCGCCGTGTTGCTGGCCGAAGACATGAAATGTGGCGGCAAGGGCGTGCACAAGGCGGTGCTGTGGTCATTGGGGTTGGTGGTGGTGATCGAACTGATGCCGATCACCGCGCTATTGATCGGTGCGCCGTCCCTGAGCGCAATGATCAGCAGCCCCGACCCCATTGGCTATCTGCTCACCAGTCACGGCAATGAAGCCCTGTCACGCCTGGTCAGCGCGGGGATCTTCCTTTCGGTGTTCAATGCCATCGTCGCCATCGTCATCCAGATCGGCCGCGTGGTGTTCAGCAGTGGGCGCGATGCACTGTGGACGCCGGCCATCAACACGCTGTTCACGCGCATTCACCCGCGCTGGGACTCGCCGTGGCTGGCGACGTTGTTCCTGGCGATCCCGTCGGCGCTGCTGAGTTTCAGCTCCAACCTGGCCGACCTTACGTCGTTCAGCGTATTGCTGATTATTCTGGTGTACCTGGTGGTGGCGTTGAGCGCGCTGATGAGCCGGGTGCTGCTGCGTGACCGCGCGCATCCGTATCGCATGCCGCTGTGGCCGCTGCCGGCGCTGCTGGCCGTGCTGGGCGCGGGTTATTTGCTGGTGACCTTGCTCTATGCGGCATCGGTGCGCGACATCATGATTATCATCGGTTTGCTGGCCTTGTCGGTGACTTTCTACTGCATCAGCGGACGGTCGAGTCCGGTTTTCCAAAAATTGTAAGGAGTGGTTATGCGGGCACGTCAATTAGGTATCACGCTGGGGCTGGGCACGCCCGGTGAGTTGAATGCCATCACCGATGTACCGGGCGTCCGGGTCGGCCACAGCACGCTCAAGACCCGTGTCAACGGCAAGCAGGTGCGTACCGGCGTCAGCGTGATCCAGCCACGGGCCGGGGAGGCGCGGCAACAGCCGTGCTTTGCCGGGTACCACGTGCTCAACGGCAATGGCGATGCCACCGGTCTTGAGTGGATCAGCGAAGCCGGGTTGTTGACCACGCCACTGGCGATCACCAATACCCACAGCCTCGGCATTGTGCGTGACACCCTGATCGCCCTGGAGCGCGAGCGCCTGGCGGACCCGGCGGTGTATTGGTGCATGCCGGTGGTGATGGAGACCTATGACGGCCTGCTCAACGATATCTGGGGCCAGCATGTTGGCCCGCAACATGTGCGCGAGGCGCTGAACAATGCCGAGAGCGGCCCGGTGCAGGAGGGGGCGGTGGGCGGCGGCACCGGGATGATCTGTCATGAATTCAAGGGCGGCATCGGCACAGCGTCGCGCCGCTTGCCGGCGGAGCAGGGCGGCTGGACCGTCGGCGTGCTGGTACAGGCCAATCACGGCAAGCGCCAGGAACTGCGGGTCGATGGCTATCCGGTGGGCCGCCAACTCATGGAGATTGCCTCGCCTTTCGCCGAGCGCGGCACGCCGGGCATGGGCTCGATCGTGGTGGTCCTCGCCACGAATGCGCCTTTGTTGCCGCACCAATGCCAGCGCCTGGCACAACGCGCCTCCATCGGTATCGCCCGGACCGGCGGTGGTACCGAGGACTCCAGCGGCGACCTGTTCCTGGCATTCGCCACCGGCAACCAGGACCTGCCACCCGCCGATTATGGGCGCCAAGGCCTGCCGTTCAGCAGCCCGTTGCAGATGGTCAACAACGACCATATCTCGCCGCTGTTCAGTGCTGCGGCGGAGGCGGTGGAAGAGGCGATCATCAATGCCATCCTGGCCGGGGAGGACATGACCACCGACGACGGCGTACGTGTGCTCGGCCTGGCTGGCGAAACGCTGTTGCAGGCACTGCATAGAACGGGCTGGAGTGTGGCCCGGTAATGGGCGGCAGGTTGTATGCTTAGTTAAAGTAGTGGCTGTTTAATGTTGCAATGCCACCGTGGCAATATATTGGATCCCTTTATCAACGATGCCGCTCAAGTTGAACGGCATCAGTGCTATTTAATATTTAAATACGTCCAGGGGTTTTTTGTCGGACAAAAATCGAAACGCCCCAATAAATACGGAGCCCTACTTCTTCTAGTTGTCGGGATGCTTGTTTTTTACCCTGTAAATAGATGTAGACGAAAGATTTCAAGTTATGTCAGTTTCATGACGCCTTCAAAAGAGGCGAGTGATAGGACGATCTCGCCCGCGGGGTTCCTATCGAACAAAGACTGATGCACTTGCAAACAAGGAAGTACGTTTATGTCAAAAGTAAAAGACAAGGCTATCGTGTCGGCGGCGCAAGCCAGCACCGCTTACTCGCAAATCGATAGCTTCAGCCATCTGTATGACCGTGGCGGCAACCTCACGGTTAATGGCAAACCTTCCTACACCGTTGACCAGGCCGCCACCCAGCTGTTGCGCGACGGCGCTGCGTACCGGGACTTTGACGGCAACGGCAAGATCGACCTGACCTACACCTTCCTGACCTCGGCCTCCTCGAGCACCCTGAACAAACATGGCATCTCGGGTTTCAGCCAGTTCAACGCCCAGCAGAAAGCACAGGCCGCATTGGCCATGCAATCCTGGGCGGACGTGGCCAACGTCACCTTCACCGAGAAAGCCAGCGGTGGCGACGGGCACATGACCTTCGGCAACTACAGCAGCGGCCAGGACGGCGCCGCGGCCTTCGCCTACCTGCCCGGCACCGGCGCGGGTTACGACGGCACCTCGTGGTACCTGACCAACAACAGCTACACGCCGAACAAAAGCCCGGACCTGAACAACTACGGCCGGCAGACCCTCACCCACGAAATCGGCCACACCCTCGGCCTGGCCCACCCTGGCGACTACAACGCCGGGAACGGCAACCCGACCTACAACGACGCGACCTATGGACAGGACACGCGCGGCTACAGCCTCATGAGTTACTGGAGCGAGAGCAACACCCAGCAGAACTTCAGCAAAGGCGGGGTCGAGGCTTACGCTTCAGGCCCGCTGATCGACGATATCGCCGCGATCCAGAAGCTCTACGGTGCCAACTTCAACACCCGCGCCGGTGATACCACCTACGGGTTCAACTCCAACACCGGGCGTGATTTCCTCAGCGCCACCTCCAACGCCGACAAACTGGTGTTCTCGGTATGGGACGGTGGCGGCAACGACACCCTGGACTTCTCCGGTTTTACCCAGAACCAGAAGATCAACCTCAATGAAACCGCGTTCTCCGACGTGGGCGGCCTGGTGGGCAACGTGTCCGTCGCCAAGGGCGTGACCGTCGAGAACGCTTTCGGCGGCGCCGGCAATGACCTGATCATCGGCAACAACGCGGCCAATGTGATCAAGGGTGGAGCCGGCAACGACCTGATCTATGGTGGCGGCGGTGCGGACCAACTATGGGGCGGGGCGGGCCGCGACACCTTTGTGTTCGGTGCCAGTTCCGATTCCAAGCCAGGGGCGGCGGACAAGCTCTTTGACTTCACCTCCGGTTCGGACAAGATCGACCTCAGCGGCATCACCAAGGGCGCGGGCCTGAGCTTCGTCAACGCGTTCACCGGGCATGCCGGCGACGCGGTGTTGAGCTACGCGGCAGGCACCAACCTGGGTACCCTGGCGGTCGACTTCTCCGGGCACGGCGTGGCGGACTTCCTCGTCACCACCGTCGGCCAGGCAGCCGTCAGCGACATCGTGGCGTGATGCACGGGCGCGGCGTTTCGACGCCGCGCCTCCAGGATGGAGCGTGAAGATGCAGCGTTTTCTCAACTTGATCGCCTGCGTGTTGCAGGTGATGTGTGTGTCGGCGGGAGCCCAGGTGATGGCGAGCAGTCTTGTTTTACCCTCCAGCGCCCAATTGGCCGGGCATTGGCAGTTGCACCAGCAGGATCAGGTGTGCGCCCTCGACCTGCTGGAACAGGCGAATGCCTTGGGCGGCGATGTGGCCTGTGCCGCGCGATGGCTGGGGGACAAACCCCTGACCTGGTCGCCCACGCCGGACGGTATCTGGCTATTCAATGCCGAAGGCAGCGGGATCGCTCACTTGAATCGCCAGAAAGACGGTGAATACCAGACCCGTACCCGATCCGGCGGCCTTATTGAACTAAAACGAATACCGTAGTTATCGTTATAAGCCTATAACTCGATTTTATTAGTTGGCTGGCCCTTATTAAGGGTTAGGGCAACTTATGCGCGTAATTTGCTTCAAGGAAGATCAGAACATATGGCCAGCTCCCATGCCGTCGCGCCTTTATTCAAAGCGCTGGGTGAATACAAGCGTATCTTGATCAGTATTGGCTGTTTCACCGCGTTGATTAACCTGCTGATGCTGGTGCCATCGATTTACATGCTGCAAGTGTATGACCGTGTGCTGTCCTCCCAGAACGAAACCACCCTGGTGATGTTGACGCTGATGGTCGTGGGTTTCTTTGCCTTTATTGGCACACTGGAAGCCTTCCGCAGTTTTATCGTGATCCGCATCGGCAGCCAGTTGGAGCGGCGTTTCAACCTGCGTGTGTACAAGGCCGCATTTGAACGCAACCTGCAGCGTGGCCAGGGACATGCAGGGCAGTCCCTGGGCGACTTGACCCATATCCGCCAATTCATCACGGGGCCGGCGTTGTTCGCGTTTTTCGATGCGCCGTGGTTTCCCATCTACCTGTTCGTGATTTTCCTGTTCAACGTGTGGCTCGGCGTGTTGGCCACTGCGGGCGCGGTGCTGCTGATCGCGCTGGCGTGCCTGAATGAATACCTGACCAAAAAACCGTTGGGCGAGGCGGGGGCGTTCTCTCAGCAGTCCACGCAGTTGGCGACCAGCCATTTGCACAACGCCGAAACGATCCAGGCCATGGGCATGCTCGGCGCGTTGCGCAAACGCTGGTTTGCCGTGCACTCGCAATTTCTTGGCTATCAGAACACGGCCAGCGATACCGGCTCGGTGATCACTTCGCTGAGCAAATCCCTGCGTTTGTGCCTGCAATCATTGGTGCTGGGCCTGGGCGCATTTTTGGTGATCAAGGGCGAGATGACCGCCGGGATGATGATCGCCGGCTCCATCCTCATGGGCCGTGTGCTCAGCCCCATCGACCAGTTGATTGCAGTGTGGAAGCAGTGGAGTTCGGCCAAATTGGCCTACCAGCGCCTCGACGAGTTGCTGCGCGAATTTCCACCGGAAGTCGAGCAAATGGCGTTGCCGGCGCCCAAAGGCCAGGTCAGTTTCGAGCAAGTCAGCGCAGGCCCGCCGGGGCGGCGCCTGGCGACCTTGCATCAAGTCAGCTTCAACCTCGGCACGGGCGAAGTGCTGGGCGTGCTCGGCGCGTCGGGTTCGGGCAAATCCACCCTTGCCCGCGTGCTGGTCGGCGTGTGGCCAACCCTGGCGGGCACTGTGCGCCTGGACGGCGCGGATATTCATCGCTGGGACCGTGACGACCTCGGCCCACATATCGGCTACTTGCCCCAGGACATCGAACTGTTCAGCGGCAGCATCGCTGACAACATTGCGCGCTTTCGCGATGCCGACCCTGAGCTCGTGGTCAAGGCTGCGCAACAAGCCGGTGTCCATGAGCTGATCCTGCGCCTGCCCCAAGGCTACGACACGGTGCTTGGAGACAACGGCGGCGGCCTCTCCGGTGGCCAGAAACAACGCGTGGCGCTGGCGCGTGCGCTGTACGGCGGCCCGCGCTTGATCGTGCTGGATGAACCTAACTCCAACCTCGACACCGTCGGCGAAGCGGCACTGGCCAGCGCCATCGTGCAGATGAAAGCCCAGGGCAGCAGCGTTGTGCTGGTGACGCACCGTTCCTCGGCGCTGGCCCAGGCCGACAAGCTGCTGGTGCTCAACGAAGGGCGCCTGCAGGCGTTCGGGCCGAGCCAGGAAGTCCTGCGCGCCTTGTCGGGCCAGCAGGAAGCACCGCGAGAAAAGGCCGGCGTGAGCCTCAGCCGTCAGTACCAAGCCGGAAGGAATCCAGGCGCATGAGCAGCCTTATTGTTGAACCCCGTTTTGAACAGCGTGACGCCGGTTTCTTTGTCCGCATGGGCTGGTTGCTGACCCTGGTCGGCGCCGGTGGGTTTTTCCTCTGGGCCAGCCTGGCCCCGCTGGACCAGGGCATTCCGGTGCAAGGCACGGTGGTGGTGTCGGGCAAGCGCAAGGCGGTGCAAACCTTCAGCCCCGGTGTGGTCAGCCGGATCCTGGTGAAGGAGGGCGAGCTGGTCAAGCAGGGCCAGCCGCTGTTTCGCCTCGACCAGACCCAGAACCAGGCCGACGTGCAATCCCTGCAAGCCCAGTACCGCATGGCCTGGGCCAGTGTGGCGCGCTGGCAGAGTGAGCGCGATAACCAGTCGAGCATCACCTTTCCCGCCGAACTGAGTACCAACCCCGCCCCGGCGTTGGCGTTGGTGCTGGAAGGCCAGCGCCAACTGTTCAGCAGCCGTCGCGAAGCCTTTGCCCGTGAACAAGCCGGTATCCGCGCGAACATTGACGGCGCCACCTCACAGTTGAGCGGCATGCGTCGTGCCCGCAGCGACCTGACCGCCCAGGCGCAATCGCTGCGTGACCAACTAAGCAACCTGCAACCCTTGGCCGACAACGGCTACATCCCGCGCAACCGGCTCATGGAATACCAGCGCCAACTGTCCCAGGTGCAGCAAGACCTGGCGCAGAACACCGGCGAAAGCGGGCGTGTAGAGCAGGGCATCCTTGAGTCGCGCCTGAAGTTGCAGCAACACAGCGAGGAATATCAAAAGGAAGTGCGCAGCCAGCTGGCCGACGCGCAGCTGCGCAGCCTGACCCTGGAGCAGCAACTCACCTCGGCCGGGTTCGACCTGCAACACAGCGAGATCAATGCGCCGGCGGACGGCATCGCGGTCAACCTCGGCGTGCACACTGAGGGCGCCGTGGTGCGCGCGGGTGAAACCCTGCTGGAGATCGTGCCCCAGGACACTCGCCTGGAAGTGGAAGGGCACTTGCCGGTACACCTGGTGGACAAGGTCGGCCCCCACTTGCCAGTGGACATCCTCTTCACTGCCTTCAACCAGAGCCGCACCCCACGGGTGCCAGGGGAGGTCAGCCTGATCTCCGCCGACCAGATGCTCGATGAAAAAACCGGCACGCCCTATTACGTGCTGCGCACCACAGTGAGCCAGGCGGCGCTGGAAACACTCCATGGCCTGGTGATCAAGCCCGGCATGCCCGCCGAGATGTTCGTGCGCACCGGCGAACGCTCGTTGCTCAATTATCTGTTCAAGCCGCTGCTCGATCGCGCCGGCTCCGCGTTGACCGAGGAATGAGCATGAAGCCTGTGTTCTTCGCCTTGCTATTGAGCTGCACCAGTGCCCAGGCCGCCATGGGCCCGTTTGATGTCTACGAGCAGGCCCTGCGTAACGACCCGGTGTTTCTGGGCGCCATCAAGGAGCGCGACGCTGGCCTGGAAAACCGCACCATCGGCCGCGCCGGGCTGCTGCCGAGGCTGTCGTACAACTACAACAAGGGCCGCAACAACTCCAAAGCCACCTTGCCCGACGGGCGCGGCGGTAATTATCACGACAACCGCAACTACGACAGCTATGGCTCGACGCTCAGCTTGCAGCAGCCGCTGTTTGACTACGAAGCTTATGCCAACTACCGCAAGGGCGTGGCCCAGGCGCTGTTTGCCGATGAAAGCTTTCGCGACAAGAGCCAGGCGCTGCTGGTGCGGGTGCTGAGCTATTACACCCAGGCGCTGTTTGCCCAGGACCAGATCGACATTGCCCGCGCCAAAAAGAAGGCCTTCGAGCAGCAGTTCCAGCAGAACCGGCACCTGTTCCAACAGGGCGAGGGCACCCGCACCGATATCCTCGAAGCCGAATCCCGCTACGAGCTGGCCACCGCCGAAGAAATCCAGGCGCTGGATGAACAAGACGCGTCGTTACGCGAGCTGGGCGCGTTGATCGGCGTGCAGAGCGTCAACATCAATGACCTGGCACCGCTGAACCAAAGCTTTGCCGCCTTCACGTTGACCCCGGCCAACTACGACACCTGGCATGCACTGGCGATCAGCAATAACCCCACGCTGGCTTCCCAGCGTCAGGCGGTCGAAGTCGCGCGCTATGAAGTGGAGCGCAACCGCGCCGGGCATCTGCCGAAGATCACCGCGTTTGCCAGTACACGCCAGCAGGAGTCCGACAGCGGCAACACCTACAACCAGCGCTACGACACCAACACCATCGGCGTCGAAGTGAGCATGCCGCTGTATGCCGGTGGCGCCGTCTCGGCCTCCACCCGTCAGGCCAGTCGCAGCATGGAGCAGGCCGAGTACGAGTTGGAAGGCAAAACCCGCGAAACCCTGATCGAGCTGCGTCGCCAGTTCAGCGCCTGCCTGTCGGGGGTGAGCAAGTTGCGCGCCTATCAAAAAGCCCTGGCGTCGGCCGAGGCGCTGGTGGTGTCGACCCAGCAAAGCATCCTCGGCGGCGAGCGGGTCAACCTCGACGCGTTGAACGCCGAGCAGCAGTTGTACAGCACCCGTCGCGACCTGGCCCAGGCCCGGTATGACTACCTGATGGCCTGGACCAAATTGCACTACTACGCGGGCAACTTGCGCGACACCGACCTTGCGAAAGTCGATGAGGCCTTCGGCCCTGTGAAATGAGCACTTATAAAAACAATAGGGATGGTTTAGATGATCAACGATTCACCGCGTTTCAAACCGTTTACCGCAGGCTCCTTGCTCCTGTTGTCCGTTGCGGCACAGGCGGCCTATACCGAGACCGGCCAACCCGGTAACCCTGCCAGTTGGCGCTCCGCCGAATTCCAGAGCGACTGGGGCCTGGGGCGCATGAAGGCGGATGAAGCCTATGCCGCCGGCATCACCGGCAGCGGCGTCAAGGTCGGCGCGCTGGACTCAGGCTTCGATCCCAATCACCCCGAGGCCTCCAAAGACCGTTATCACGCCGTCACCGCCACAGGCACTTACGTCGATGGCCGCCCGTTCAGCACCACCGGTGCGCTCAACCCCAATAACGACTCCCACGGCACCCATGTCACCGGCACCATGGGCGCCGCCCGAGATGGCGCAGGCATGCACGGTGTGGCCTACAACGCGCAAATCTATGTAGGCAATACCAACGCCAACGACAGCTTCCTGTTTGGCCCGACACCGGACCCCAAGTATTTCAAGACGGTGTACAGCGCGTTGGTGGATTCCGGTGTGCGGGCCATCAACAACAGCTGGGGCAGCCAGCCCAAGGACGTCAGCTACCAAACCCTCGGTGACCTGCACGCGGCCTACGCCCAGCACTACAACCAGGGCACGTGGCTGGATGCAGCGGCGGACGTGGCAAAGGCCGGCGTTATCAACGTGTTCAGTGCCGGTAACAGCGGTTATGCGAACGCGAGCGTGCGTTCGGCGTTGCCGTATTTCCAGCCGGAACTGGAAGGGCACTGGTTGGCGGTGTCGGGGTTGGACAAGGCGAATAACCAGAAATACAACAAGTGCGGGATCGCCAAATACTGGTGCATTTCCACCCCCGGCGCGCTGATCAACAGCACCATTCCCGACGGTGGTTATGGGGTCAAATCCGGCACTTCGATGTCGGCACCCCATGCCACGGGCGCGCTGGCGCTGGTGATGGAGCGCTACCCGTACATGACCAACGAGCAGGCGTTGCAGGTGCTGTTGACCACTGCCACCCAGCTCGACGGTTCTGTCACTCAAGCCCCGAATACCATCGTCGGCTGGGGCGTGCCGGACCTCGGCCGGGCCATGCACGGGCCGGGGCAATTGCTTGGCAGCATGAACGTCAACCTCGCGGCCGGGCAGGGCGATGTGTGGAGCAACGGTATTTCCGACCAAGCGTTGGTTCAGCGCCAGGCCGAAGACCGCGCCGAGCACACCGCCTGGCAGCAAACCCTGATCGACAAGGGTTGGCAGAACGGCGTGGGCGCAAATGCCGGCCAACAGGACCAGACCGATTACGCCGTTGGTACTGCTCGTGATCAGGCAGCGGCGAACCGCGTGTACGAGGGCAGCCTGATCAAGTCCGGCGCCGGCAGCCTGGTACTCAGCGGCGACAGCACTTATCGCGGTGCGACCAGCGTCAATGGCGGCCTGCTGGCAGTGAACGGCTCGTTGACCTCGGCGGTGACCGTCAACAATAGCGGCACCCTCGGCGGTTCCGGGCGCCTCGGCGCCTTGAGCGTCAACCGCGGCGGCACTGTGGCACCGGGCAATTCCGTAGGCACCTTGCAGGTGGCCGGTGATGTGAACCTGGGCGCGGGCTCCACCTATACCGTGGAATTCACCCCCACCAGCAGTGACCGCATCGTCGCGGGCGGCAAAGCCGTGCTCGGCGGCGGCACCGTGAGCCTGGTGCTGGAAAACAGTCCCACACTGCTCAACCAGAGCCAAGTGCAAAGCTTGATCGGCCGCCAATACACCATCCTCCAGGCGGCGGGTGGCATTCAGGGCCAGTTTGGCCAAGTGCTGCCGAATTACCTGTTCCTCGGCGGCACCCTCGATTACGCCGCCAACGGCGTGCAGTTGGATGTGGAGCGCAACAACGCTTCTTTCGCCAGCGTCGCCGCCACGCGTAACCAACGCAGCGTCGCGGCGGCGGCCGAGCAACTGGGCGCCGGCAACCCGGTGTATGAAAGCCTGTTGCAGTCGGACTCGGTGGCCACGGCCCGTCAGGGCTTGCAGCAATTGTCGGGTGAGATCTATCCGGCGATTGGCGCGATGCTGATCAACGACAGCCTGCAACTGCGCGATGCCGTGGGCGAACGCCTGCGCCATGTACCGCTGAGCGGCGAAAGCAACCTGTGGCTCAAGGCGCTTGGCGCCTGGGGCAAGACCGACAGCCGCAGCGAAACGGCAGGCTCGACCACCTCGATTGGCGGTTTGCTGGCCGGTGTGGACGGCGCCCTGGATGAGCAGACCCGAGTGGGCGTGGTGGCTGGTTACAGCGACAGCTCGCTGAACATGGGCAGTGGCACGCATTCGTCGGCGTCCATCGACAGTTATCACTTCGGTGCTTACGCCGGGCGTGAACTGGGCGACTGGCGCGTCAGTGTCGGCGGTGCCTACAGCTGGCATCGCGGCGATGTGAAGCGCGACCTGCAATACGGCGAAGTCAGCGGCAAGCAAAAGACCAAGCTGGACGCGCGCACGGCCCAGCTGTTCACCGAAGCCGCGTACCGCATTCACCTGCAACCACTGGCGCTGGAGCCGTTCGCCAACCTGGCCTATGTGCACCTGGACAGTGACTCTTTCCACGAAAAAGGCGCTGGCGCAGCGCTTGAGCGTGGCAGCGATCGACGCGATGCCGTGCTCAGCACCCTCGGTCTGCGGGCGCTGAAAACCCTGCCTCTGAATGATCACCAGCAGCTAGAACTGTCTGGCTCCCTGGGCTGGCAGCACAGCCTGACGGCGGTTGATTCCGAAGAACACTTGGCGTTTGTCGCCGGCGGGCCGTCATTTGCCGTGCGCAGTTCGCCGTTGCTGCGCGATGCCGCACTGGTCGGTGTGCAGGCCAGCCTCGCGCTGAGCAAGGCCACACGGGTCAACCTGGATTACCACGGCCAGTTGGGTGGCCGCGCGAAAACCCAGGGCGTGGGGCTGAGCCTGAACTGGCAGTTCTAGAGGACAGCGCAGATCAGAAAGAGGGCGCGGGCTTGCCTGCGATAGCGGTGGGGCAGTGCGGCAGTTGCTAGCTGATACAGCCTCATCGCAGGCACGCCAGCTCCCACATTGATCATCGGTGCTGCAGAGACAGCGATTTACACACGTGCAATAAGAAAACTAAGGAAGGTCATCGTGAAAAAACGCAAGTCAGGGTTGATTACCGCCACTCACACCGGCCCGGGCTATCCGCTCAAGGCCTTGAGCTGCGTGCCATACGGCGCGTTGCTGTGCTGTCTGGCAAGCCTGGGGACCGCCCAGGCCGCACCCTATGTGGAAACCGGCAAATTGGGCGACGCGGCGAGTTGGCGCAGCAACGAGTTCAAGGCCGACTGGGGGCTGGGCGCCATCCATTCAGACACCGCGTATGCCGCCGGCTACACCGGTAAGGGCGTCAAGCTGGGCATCTTCGACCAGCCGGTATACGCCCAGCACCCGGAATTCGCCAGCCCCGGCAAGGTGGTGACGATTGTCACCGAAGGCATCCGCCAATACACCGACCCGTATATTCCGGTGAAGGCGGGCGATGCGTTCCGTTATGACGGCACGCCGTCCCAGGACTCCAATGGCAAGCTGGGTAACCACGGCACCCACGTCGGCGGCATTGCCGCCGGTAACCGTGACGGCGGGCCAATGCATGGCGTGGCGTTCAATGCGCAAATTCTCAGCGCGGAAAACGGCGACCCGGGGCCGGAAGACGGGATCATCCTCGGCAACGACGGCGCGGTGTACAAGGCCGGCTGGGATGGGCTGGTCGCCAGCGGCGCACGCATCATCAACAACAGCTGGGGCATTGGCATTGGCGATCAATACGCCAAGGGCGGCCGCGATCCGGCGTTCCCGAATTTCACCGTCAATGAAGCGCAGGCGCAGTTCAATAACATCCGGCCGATCCTCGGCACGCTGGCCGGTGGCGCTTATCAAGGCGCAATCGATGCGGCCCGCAGCGGCGTGCTGACTATCTTTGCCGCCGGTAACGACTACAACCGCAATAACCCGGATGCGATGTCGGGCCTGGCGTACTTTGTGCCGGAGATTGCACCGAACTGGCTGTCGGTCGCCGCCTTGCAACAAAACCCGGATACCGCGAGCCCCAACCCGTACGTGATCAGCACCTTCTCGTCGCGCTGCGGGTATGCGGCGAGCTTCTGTGTGTCGGCGCCGGGCACGAAGATTTTCAGCTCGATCATCAACGGCACCACCCTTGGCAACCTCACCACCGACTGGGCCAACAAAAACGGCACCTCCATGGCCGCGCCCCATGTGGCGGGCGCCGCGGCGGTGCTGATGGAGCGCTTCCCGTACATGAGCGGCGAGCAGATCTCCACCGTGCTCAAAACCACCGCCACCGACCTCGGCGCGCCGGGCATCGACGCGCTGTACGGCTGGGGCATGATCAACCTGGGCCAGGCGGTCAACGGGCCGGGGATGTTCATCACCGCCGAAGATATCCCGGCTGAGTTCCGTATCGACGGGGCGTATGGCAGCGGGCAGTTCGTCGCGGATTTGCCAGGCGTGGGCGCCGTGGTGGATGCCGGTAAACCGACCCAGCGCCTGTGCACGGATGTGCATTGCGGGTTGGACGTGTGGAGCAACGCTATCTCGGGTCATGGCGGCCTGACCAAGCAGGGCATCGGCACGCTGTTGCTGACCGGCGCTAACACCTACAGCGGGCCGACCCTGGTCAATCAAGGTTTGCTGGCGATCAACGGCTCGGTCACTTCCGACGTGACCGTCGGCCAGAGCGGTGTGCTCGGTGGCTCGGGGCGCATTGGCTCGCTGAGCGCAAAAAGCGGCGGCACCGTGGCTCCGGGTAATTCCATCGGCACGCTGAATGTGGCGGGGAATGTCACCTTTGACGCAGGGTCGACCTACGCGGTGGAGGTGTCGCCGACCAGCAGTGACCGGATTGTCGCCGGGGGGACCGCCACGCTCAATGGCGGCACCATGACCCTGGCCCTGGAAAACAGCCCGACGCTGCAGACCCATGCGCAGGCTGGCAGCCTGATCGGTCGCCAGTACAGCATCCTGCAAGCCGCAGGCGGCGTGACCGGCAGTTTCGGCGCGGTAGTGTCGAACTACCTGTTTGTCGGTGGCGCCTTGAACTACGCCGCCTCTGGCGTGCAACTGGACGTGGCGCGCACCAGCAGCTTCGCCAGTGTGGCCGTGACGCCAAACCAGCGTGCTGTGGCGGCTGCTGCTGACCAATTGGGCGCGGGCAATGCGGTGTATGAAAGCCTGTTGCTGGCGCCGAATGCAGCCTCGGCGCAAGGTGCGTTCCAACAGCTCTCCGGCGAAATCTATCCGGCGCTGCAAAGTGCGTTGATCAATGACAACCGTTACGTCCGTGAAGCCGTGGGCGAGCGCCTGCGCAATGGCGAGATGGGCGCCAGCAGCCAGACCCTCGATAGCCGTGGCAACGTGTGGGTCAAGGCGTTGGGCGCGTGGGGCAAGACTGACAGCCGCAGCGACACGGCAGGCTACACCACATCACTGGGCGGCATGCTTGCCGGTGTGGATGGCGCGTTGGACGAAGCGACCCGTATCGGCTTGGTCGCCGGCTACAGTGACACTTCGTTGAACATGGGCAACGACACCCATTCACGGGCGTCGGTCGACAGCTACCACTTTGGCGCGTACGCCGGGCATGAAATCGGTGCCTTGCGTCTGAGTGGTGGTGCGACCTACAGCTGGCATCGCGCCGACGTGAAGCGCGACCTGCAATACGGCGACGTCTCCGGCAAGCAAAAAGTCAAAGTGGACGCGAGCAGCACCCAGGTATTCGGCGAGGCGGCGTACCGCGTCAACCTGCAACCTTTGGCCCTGGAGCCGTTCGCCAACCTGGCTTACGTGCACCTGGACACCGACGGTTTCACCGAAAAGGGTGATGCCGCTGCGCTGAAAGGTCGCGACGACAGCCGTGACGTGGTGTTGAGCACCTTGGGCATGCGTGCGTTGAAGACCTTCAATGTCAATGACCACCAGCAACTCGAGGTCTCCGGCACCCTGGGCTGGCAGCACAACCTGAGCAGCACCGATTCCGAACAGCACCTGGCGTTCGCCGCGGGCGGGCCGTCGTTTGCGGTGGAAAGTGCGCCGCTGGTGCGTGATGCGGCATTGGTGGGCGCGCGGGTCAGCCTGGCGTTGAGCAAGGACGCGCGGGTGAACTTTGATTACAACGGCCTGCTGGCCAGCAAGGAAAAAGTCCACGGGGTGGGGTTGAGCCTCGACTGGGCGTTCTAAGGGTTTCATACCCTTGCGGGGTGCCGGGCTTGTGTGGAAGCCGGGCTTGCCCGCGATGCAGGCACCTCGGTAGGTCGGTTGCACCGAGGCGATACTATCGCAGGCAAGCCCTCTCCCACATAAAGCCCGTTCCCTCAGGGGCAACGGGTGTTTTGGCTTTCTCTACAAATCCAACAACAGAGAGGCACTACCATGGGTATCTTTGACTATAAAAACCTCGGCGCCGAGGGCTCCAAAGCGCTGTTCGCCGATGCCATGGCGATCACGTTGTACTCCTACCACAACCTGGATAACGGCTTTGCCGTGGGTTACCAGCACAATGGCTTGGGGCTTGGTTTGCCGGCCACGCTGGTGGGTGCACTGCTCGGCAGCACGGATTCTCAGGGTGTAATTCCGGGCATTCCCTGGAACCCGGATTCGGAAAAAGCCGCGCTGGAGGCGGTGCAAAAAGCCGGTTGGACGCCCATCAGCGCAAGTGCCCTTGGCTACGGCGGCAAAGTCGATGCGCGCGGCACGTTCTTTGGCGAAAAAGCCGGCTACACCACGGCGCAGGTCGAGGTGTTGGGCAAGTACGATGACGCCGGCAAACTACTGGAAGTCGGCATCGGCTTTCGTGGCACGTCGGGGCCGCGGGAAACCTTGATCAGCGACTCCATCGGCGACCTGGTCAGCGACCTGCTCGCCGCCCTGGGCCCCAAGGATTACGCAAAGAACTACACCGGCGAAGCGTTCGGCGGGCTGCTCAAAAACGTCGCCGATTACGCCTCTGCCCATGGCCTGACCGGCAAGGACGTGGTGGTCAGCGGCCACAGCCTGGGCGGCCTGGCGGTCAACAGCATGGCGGATTTGAGCACCAACAAATGGTCGGGCTTCTACAAGGACGCCAACTACGTGGCTTATGCATCGCCGACTCAAAGCGCCGGCGACAAGGTGCTCAACATCGGCTATGAAAACGACCCGGTGTTTCGCGCGCTGGACGGATCATCCTTCAATCTGTCGTCCCTGGGCGTGCACGACAAGCCCCACGAGTCGACCACCGATAATATCGTCAGCTTCAACGACCACTACGCCTCGACCCTGTGGAATGTGCTGCCGTTCTCTATCGTCAACCTGCCGACCTGGGTCTCGCACCTGCCGACCGCGTATGGCGACGGCATGACGCGCATCCTCGACTCCGGGTTCTATGAGCAGATGACCCGTGACTCCACGGTAATCGTCGCCAACCTGTCCGACCCGGCGCGGGCCACTACGTGGGTGCAGGACCTCAACCGCAATGCCGAGCCGCACAAGGGCAATACCTTCATTATCGGCAGCGACGGCAACGACCTGATCCAGGGTGGCAAGGGCGCGGACTTTATCGAAGGCGGCAAAGGCAATGACACGATCCGCGACAACAGTGGGCATAACACCTTCCTGTTCAGTGGCCAGTTCGGCAACGATCGCGTGATTGGCTATCAGACCACCGACAAGCTGGTGTTCCAGGACGTGCAGGGGAGCGCCGACCTGCGTGACCATGCCAAAGTGGTCGGCGCGGACACGGTGCTCACGTTTGGCGCCGACTCGGTGACCCTGGTTGGCGTCGGGCATGGCGGCCTGTGGGCGGACGGCGTCAGCATCGGCTGATCAACGCCGAGGGTGCCCTCGCCAGCCGCCCCAATACGGCCGGTTGGGGGTGCCATAGCCGTAACCGTTTATCGGTTAAACGCCGGCAGGGCGAAAATCCTTCGGTAAATAAATCTTCACGGATCAACGGCGTAACACTGCGACGGATCGGGTCGGCCTCACGCGTTTAATCACTGCCTGCGAGATGTTTCGCGCGTTATGTGAGGAGCTGAGCATGTCCCGATTTCGACTGATGCTGTGCGCGCTGGTACTGCTGGGACTGGGCGGGTGCGCGGTGTACCCGGCCTATCCGAGCCCATGCTGCTACCGCCCGTACTACCACTCGTACTATTACCATCCCTACTACCACCCGTATTACCACCCGTACTATCGGTATTGATCGGGTAGCAGCCCAAACAAAAAGCCCCGCATTGGCGGGGCTTTTTGGTTTTCAGGCGCTTACTTTTCGTTGCGCACTGTCGCTACATCATCCGCCTTGACGCGGATGTGCTTACCGGCGATATCGGTGAATTCATAGAAGCCGTCGGCTGTTTTGGTCTTGGGGGTGTCCTTGGTCAAATACTGCGTGCCGTTTTGCAATGTCACGACGGTTTGCGTGGAGCAACCAGCCAACAGCAGAAAAGTGAGTGCAGCCAGTGGAAGACCCAAATTCTTCATGTTCATAACCCTTACCTTTAACCCTGAAAGTCCCGCGCCATGGGCTGCGGGCCACAAATGTTACGCCATCAACTGTCCTATCTGATCACTTTTATACAAAAAGTTGCGTGCGCCATTTATCTATTACCGATTGCAACAGCCCGCCGCTGGCGGCACTCTGTATGCATAACCAGTATTTGACCGGCGCGCGACATGGCCAATCCCCTCGACGATCCCTTGTATTACCTGCATAACTTCCGCCAAGTGCTGCATTGGCTGGGGCAACGCTATGCCGATTTACTTGATCCGGAAGAACAGCATTTCATTCAGCAATTTGACAGGTTGCCGCAAGCGTCCCAAGCCTTGTTGGTGCGCATGGTGATGCGCAAGGGCGTGCACTTTCGGGCGAGCAAACTCAATTATCTGGAGATTGGCTGCACCCGCACGGCCGTGCTGGCACTGGTGGAACAGGGTTGGGTTGAGGATCAGGGGCTGCTGTGCGTGGAAGAGCTGTTTGCGTTGCTGCAAAAAGGCGAAATCCTCGCGGCCTTCAAACCGTGGATTGCGCAGCCCAAGGGCAGGAAGGCCGACTGGCTGGTGTTACTGGCGGAGCAGTTCACCGAACAACGCCGGTTTGCCCAGTGGTGCCCGCAGCTGAGCGATGCGCTTTACAGCCTGACCATCATGGATTTGTGCGATCGCCTGCGGCTGATGTTCTTCGGCAATCTGTATCAGGACTGGTCGGAGTTCGTGCTGGCCGACCTGGGCATCTACACCTACGAGAAAGTCGAGTTCTGCGCCGAGTCCCGTGGCCTGCGCAGCCGTGACGATGTGGTCGGTTTTCTGTTCCTGCACCAATGCCAGCAGGCTTTTGAGGCGGGGCAAGCGCTGCACGAGGTGCTGCCACGGATCGCTACGCTTGTCACCGACAACCCCTGGCTGGAAAAACGCCGGGCCAAGCTGTTGTTTCAGGTCGGCCAGTCTTGCGAGCGCAGCGCCGAACTGGCACTGGCGGCGCAGATCTACCGTGATTGCGCCTACCCTGGCGCGCGCTCACGGCTGATTCGCGTGCTGGAGCGTCAGGCACACTACGCGCAAGCCATGGCCCTGGCGCGCGCCGCGCAACAGGCCCCGGAAAGTGCCGCCGAACAACAACACCTGCTGCGAGTGCTGCCACGCCTGCGCCGCAAACTCGGCGAACCGGTATTGCCCAAGACCACGCCGCGCGAGGTCACACGCCTGGACCTGGCACTGGCCCCGCAGCCGCTGATGTCGGTGGAGTATTGTGTCCAGGCGCATCTCAGCGAGCCCGATGGGCCGGTGCATTATGTCGAAAATGGCCTGATCAATTCGTTGTTCGGACTGTTGTGCTGGGAGGCGATTTTTGCGCCGTTGCCAGGTTCGTTCTTCCACCCGTTCCAGCGTGGGCCGGTGGACCTGCACAGTGAAGACTTCCACCAGCGCCGCAGCGCGTTGTTCGCGGCCTGTTTCGAGCAACTGGAGGACGGGCGCTATAAGGCCACCATCCGCCAGCGCTACGCAGACAAGTGGGGTATCCAGTCACCGTTCGTGTTCTGGAACCTGCTCAGCGAAGAACTGCTCGAACAGGCACTGGTGTGTTTGCCGGCCGAACACCTGCGCTACTGGTTTGAACGTCTGCTGCTGGACATCCGCGCCAACCGCACCGGCATGCCGGATCTGATCCAGTTCTGGCCGGCGCAAAAGACCTACCGCATGATCGAGGTCAAAGGCCCCGGCGATCGTCTGCAAGACAACCAACTGCGCTGGCTGGAATTCTGTGGTGAGTACCAGATGCCGGTGACCGTCTGCTATGTCCGCTGGGCTGAACCGGCTTGAGCTACAGCGTTGCGGTGCGGGCGCTGTGTGAGTTCACGGCCAAGGTCGGCGACCTCGACCTGCGCTTCACGCCGTCGCCCAGCGCCCAGGAAGGTATTGTCGGCCATCGCACGGTCGCCTCGCGACGCAGTGCGCATTATCAACACGAAGTGGCCCTGGAAGGCGAGTTCCAACAGCTCAAGGTGCGGGGCAGGGCGGACGGCTATGACCCGGACAGCAACCGCCTTGAAGAGGTGAAAACCTATCGCGGCGACCTTGACGCCCAGCCCGCCAACCATCGGCAACTGCATTGGGCCCAGGTCAAAGTGTACGGCTGGTTGATGTGCCAGAAACTCGGCCTGCATGAAATCGACCTCGCGCTGGTGTACTTCGACATCGTCGGTGAGGGTGAGACCTTGCTGAACCAGCGTTTTCAAGCGGCCGACCTTGAGCGGTTCTTCAACCAGCAATGTGCGCTGTTCCTGGGCTGGGCGCGCGAGGAAATGCAACACCGCGACGCGCGCAACAGCGCTGCACAACGCCTGGCCTTCCCCCATGCCGAGTTTCGTCCCGGCCAGCGCGCGCTGGCCGAGTCCGTCTACAAGGCGGTCAGCACCGGCCGCTGCCTGATGGCCCAGGCGCCCACCGGCATCGGCAAAACCGTCGGCACGCTCTTTCCGATGCTCAAGGCCCTGGCGCCGCAGCAATTGGACAAGGTGTTCTTCCTCACCGCCAAAACCCCGGGCCGCAAGCTGGCACTCGACGCTGCCCAGGTGCTGTTCGACAGCAGCCCCGGTCTGCCGCTGCGTGTGCTTGAACTGGTGGCGCGGGACAAGGCGTGTGAACACCTGGACAAAGCCTGCCACGGTGATTCCTGCCCTTTGGCCAAGGGCTTTTACGATCGCCTGCCAGCCGCGCGCACGGCGGCCTCGAAGGTGCGGCTGCTGGACCAGCGCAACCTGCGCGACGTCGCCCTGGCCCAGGGTGTGTGCCCGTATTACCTCAGCCAGGAAATGGCGCGCTGGACTGATCTGGTGGTCGCTGACTACAACTACTATTTCGACTTTGGCGCGATGCTGTTCGGCCTCGCCCAGTTGAACCAATGGCGCGCCGCTGTGTTGGTGGACGAAGCCCACAACCTGGTGGAGCGCGCCCGCTCGATGTACAGCGCCAGCCTCGACCAGTACAGCCTCAAAACCCTGCGCGACGCAGCCCCCGAGCCGTTGAAGAAACCCTTGCAGCGTCTGAACCGCGAATGGAACGCCTTGCACAAGGAGCAGCTCGCGCCGTACCAGGCCTATGCCACCAAACCGGACAAACTGCTCCAGGCCCTGAGCCTGTGCACCAGCGCCATGGGCGACCACTTCAACGACCACCCCGAAGCCCTCTCCGACGACCTGCAAGCGTTCTATTTCGAGGCGCTGCAATTTGCCAAAGTGGCCGAGCTGTTCAATGAACAGTTCATTTTCGATATCAGCAAGCGTCAGTTCGGCGGCAAGCGCAGTGCGTCAACGTTGTGCCTGCGTAACGTGGTGCCCGCCGAATTCATCCGTCCCAGGCTGACGGCGGCGCGCAGCAGCGTGTTGTTTTCCGCGACGCTGAGCCCGCGTCACTATTACACCGACTTGTTGGGGCTGCCGGCGGATACCGCCTGGATTGATGTGGAATCGCCGTTCAAGGCCGAGCAATTGCAGGTGCGTATCGTCGATGAAATCTCTACGCGGTTTGTGCATCGCCAAGCCTCACTGGAACCCATCGTCGAGTTGATTGCCCGGCAGTTCGCGACGCAACCGGGCAACTACCTGGCGTTTTTCAGCAGTTTCGATTACTTGCAGCAAGTGGCGCAGCTGATGGCCGAACGGCACCCGCAGGTCGCGCTGTGGCTGCAATCACGCGGTATGGCTGAGGGCGAGCGGCAGGCATTTCTTGAGCAGTTCACCCTGCACAGCCAGGGCGTCGGCTTTGCAGTGTTGGGCGGTGCGTTTGGCGAGGGCATTGATTTGCCCGGCGCGCGCTTGATCGGGGCGTTTGTTGCCACCTTGGGCTTGCCGCAACTGAACCCGATCAACGAGCAAATGAAAGCGCGCATGGGCGCGATCTTCGGCGCTGGCTACGATTACACTTATCTGTATCCCGGCATCCAGAAAGTGGTGCAGGCGGCGGGCCGAGTGATCCGCAGTCAACACGACCGGGGGGTGGTGATGTTGATCGATGACCGTTTTGGCGAGGCGCGGGTGCGGCAATTGTTGCCGCGCTGGTGGGCAGTTGATTAAGTACGTTCGGCTTATTCCCGCGATCAATGATACTGGCATGCCCGCCGCCGATTCTGGTCACTGGATCCAGAACGAGCAGGCGCAGCGGGTCAACGCGCTGATGCTCGCGTTTCTAGGCAGAACGTAAAGTCGCACGGCGTGCAGCTGTGGGAGTTTGGATTAGCCGCCACTACGGCTCAGGATTTGGCTTTTGCCAGGTAAGGCGCCAACCGCCGCCCCATCTCTTCACCCAACGCCTGCAAGCCACTCAACGGCCGCACCATCACTTCAAACTCAACAATCTGCCCTTGCTCGTTAAAGCGGATCAAATCAATGCCCTTTAACTGTTTGTCACCGACCCGCGCACTGAACTCCAGCACCACACTCAAGCCGTCACCGGTGGCCAGTTCGCGATGATAGGCAAAGTCTTCAAACACCTTGAACACAGTGTTGAGGATCATCGACACCACAGGCGCGCCAGGGTAGGGCGTGTGGGCCATGGGCGAGCGAAAGATGGCGTCGGGCGCCAGCAATTCGGGAAGGGGCTTGAGGTCGTGAGCCGCCAGCATGGCATGCCAGCGTTGCAGGCTGTGGGCGGCGGCGGGGTGCAGTTTCAGTTCGGACATGCTGTGTACCTGTTCTTATGGTGGAAAGGTATTTCACCTCGCCAACATAAGAGCGGTAACACAGCAGGGTCAATCACCCGAATTGACAGTTAAGTGACTGCAATGAACTCACACCACTTCCAGGTAGGAGCTATGAATTGCCCGGGCCAGCTCGCGCACGGTGTCGATAAATTCCGTCAGACGGCTGTGCAGCCCGTCCTCCAGAATCTCATCGATCCCGGTATAGCGCAGGCGCGCTTCGAATTCGGCGGCCAAGCGCTGCGCCGTGCGCCCATAACTGCCGGGCAGGTCAGCGAGGATATGGCTCAGCTCCTCGATGCACGCATGCAACGACCGCGGCACATCGCTGCGTAACAGCAGCAACTCCGACACCGAGCGGGCGTTCAGCGCATTGGGGTACAGCGCCGTATACGCCTCGAACGACGAGAGTGCGCGGAGCAGGGCGCTCCACTGGTAATAACCACGGGCCGACAGGTCGCTGACTTCCTCGGACTCCTCGCCAAACATCTCGTAGCGCGCATCAAGCAAACGCAGGGTGTTGTCCGCGCGTTCGACAAAGGTGCCCAGGCGAATGAACCGGTAGGCGTCATTACGCATGATGGTGCCCGAGGTTGCGCCACGGAACAGGTGCGAACGCTGCTTGACCCAGTCACAGAAGTGGCTGATGCCATGCCGAGCCAGGCCACCGGCGGCGATGCTGCGCATTTCCAGCCAGGTGGCGTTGAGGTTTTCCCACATGTCGGCGGTGATGCGCCCGCGTACCGCATGGGCGTTGCCCCGGGCGGCGCGCAGGCAATTGTAGATGCTGGCCGGGTTTTCTTCGTCGAGGGCGAAGAAGTGCAGCATGCGCTCGGCATCCAGCGTTTCGTGGCGTTCGAGGTAACTGTCCAGGGTGCCGCTGCTGAGCAGCGACATGGCCAGTTCGTCCAGGCCATCGCTGCGCCCGGCCTGGGGCATCAACGACAGCGAATAACTGACTTCCAGCATGCGCGCCAGGTTCTCGGCGCGCTCCAGGTAGCGGGACATCCAGTACAGGTCCGCGGCGGTTCTACTTAACATGATTCAGCCCTCCACCACCCAGGTGTCCTTGGTTCCGCCGCCTTGCGACGAGTTGACGATCAGCGAGCCCTCACGCAGGGCCACGCGGGTGAGGCCACCGGGCACCAGGCGGGTTTCCTTGCCCGACAGCACGAAGGGCCGCAGGTCGATATGCCGGGGCGCGATGCCGTTTTCGACAAAGGTCGGGCAGGTGGACAGGCTCAAGGTCGGCTGGGCGATGTACGCGTGAGGCCGGGCCTTGATGCGCTGGCGGAAGTCTTCGATCTCGGCGGCGCTGGCAGCCGGGCCCACCAGCATGCCGTAGCCGCCGGAGCCCTGGGTTTCCTTGACCACCAGTTCCGGCAGGTGGGCCAGCACATGAGACAGCTCATCCGGCTTGCGACACTGGAAGGTCGGCACGTTTTGCAGCACCGGTTCTTCGTCCAGGTAGAAGCGGATCATCTCCGGCACATAGGGGTAGATCGACTTGTCATCGGCGACGCCGGTGCCGATGGCGTTGGCCAACACCACATTGCCGGCGCAATAGGCCGCCACCAGGCCGGGCACACCGAGCATCGACTCGGGGTTGAACGCCTGCGGGTCGAGGAAGGCGTCGTCGATACGCCGGTAGATCACGTCCACGGCCTTGGGGCCATCGGTGGTGCGCATGAAGACCTTGAGGTCGTGCACGAACAGGTCGGCGCCTTCCACCAGTTCCACACCCATTTCCCGCGCGAGGAACGCGTGTTCGAAGAACGCACTGTTGAAACGCCCTGGGGTCAGCACCACCACGTTGGGGTTGTCCAGGCGGCTGGCGCTTTTCAGGGTCTTGAGCAGCAGGTTGGGGTAGTGGTCCACCGGCGCGATGCGCTGTTTGGCGAACACTTCGGGGAACAGGCGCATCATCATCTTGCGGTCTTCGAGCATGTAGCTCACACCGCTGGGGGTACGCAGGTTGTCTTCCAGCACGTAGTAAGTGCCATCACCGTCGCGCACCAGGTCGACACCGGAGATATGTGAATAGATATCGCGATGCAGATCCAGGCCAACCATGGCCTTCTGATAGCCCTCGTTGCCCAGCACCTGGTCCGCCGGAATGATCCCGGCCTTGATGATGCGCTGGTCGTGATAAATGTCGGCCAGGAACATGTTCAGTGCGTTGACGCGTTGGATACAGCCGCGTTCGATCACGCTCCATTCACTGGCGGGGATGCTGCGGGGGATGATGTCGAAGGGGATCAGGCGTTCGGTGTCTTGCTCGTCGCCATAGAGGGTGAAGGTGATCCCCGCGCGGTGAAACAGCAAATCGGCTTCGCGGCGACGCTGGGCCAGCAATTCCGGTGGCGTATTGGCCAGCCAGCGGGAGAATTCCTGATAGTGCGCGCGGCACACGCCTTGCGCGTCATTCATTTCATCGAAGAAAGATCGAGCCATTCCAGTACCTTGTCAGTGCCCAGTGTTGCCTGGGTGGCACTGCCGCTTTGAAAAACGCATGTTTTTATGAGCCCGTGGCTGATGGTGCCAACAGGCCTGGTCCTTATTTTCTTATGGAGTCGGCTCTGGGTCGGGGGGTAACGAATGCTCCTGTATTGCGGCCTGGCAGGTGGGTAGTGAAAGGTTTAAGCAATGCGTGTGCCGAAACGCGATTTTGCGTGCTAATCCCAGTGGGGATCGAGTTTGCCTGTGGTGATGAGCATGCTTGCTTGTGAAGAGCCCGCTCACCACGAAGAAATCTGCCCAGCCAAGGCGCCCCGAATTGGTGCGCAACAAACTTGAACTTCGCCCAGGCCTGATTCTTCTAATGGCACTCCAAACCCAGTGGAACACCGCCGTGCCTAGAATTATCTCCCCCCAGACGCCCGAAGCGGCCCTCACCGATCACAGCGAACATAACGCGAAGCTCTTCGGTTCGCCCAAGGATCGCCTGGACTTCTATCGGCGCGAGATCCAGTACGAAACCTCGATCCTGGCCAACCGTACCGACGCGTACCTCACGGCGCAGTCATTCCTGGTGATCGCGTTTGTCTCCGGCATGGGCAACCTCAACCCCGAGTGGGGCAAGCTGTTTACCCTGGTGGTGCCGATATTCCTGGTGGCGCTGGGCATCCTGAGCTCGCTCAATGCCTGGCCGGGCATTCGTGCCGCGTACGAGATCATCGACCACTGGCATTACAAGCAGAGCGAACTGTTGCGCAGCGAGCCGTTGATGGGCATGGCCTACGACGAATCGCCGCTGTTCTCCGAGATGGAGTCGTCGCACAAGGGCTATCGCAAGTCGCTGCTGTTCTCGATGCGTGCGCCGTGGCTGTTCATGGTGTTCTGGCTGCTGCTGGGCGTGTATGCGTTTTATATCCAGGTGGATAATCCGATCCGCTGAGCAATCGGACGGAACTTCAACCCTCGGCGCAGCGCCTGAACCTTACGGGGCAATGGTTTCCCCAAGTCTGCGAAGAGGTGACCCATGAGCACAAGCAACGATCCGCAAGTCAGTGGCCGCAACGATCCGGCAATCGACGGCGGCGAACCGGCTCCGGCGACCGGTGTCGACGCCCCCAAAGACCCTAAGGCCGAGGGCGACCCCAAGGCTCGGGAAAACGACTACAGTCCAGACTTCAAGCCCGAGCGTGAGCCCAAGCCTGAAACCGATGCCGATATCGACACCCAAGGCGGTTAGAGGAGACGGTCATGTCAAAAGAATTGGACGAAGAACTCAACGACCCCGGCAACGAAGATCCGGGTTCATTGATGGACGATGCCGAAGTGCCGCTGAACGAACCGGATGAAGCGGCAGATGCCGACACTACCGGAAAACCTGGGTCTGCCACCCCGTAGTGACCGCCGAGCGCAAGCCAGGCCGCGTCGACGGTACGCCTGATACACCGTCAACGCAGCCTGGCCTGCGCGCCATCACAACTCCGCCAGGAACAAGCTTGACACTTCGGACGAGCCTGCCGAAAGCTTGGCTCTGAGGGTAATGTTGAGCTCCACTTCATTGAAGACTGAAATTTTATACTCGGGCAGATTCGGGTTATCGCCATAGTGCGCCAACAGGTTTTTGCTGCGCCCAGACTTCAAGGTACTTTCCAGCGCAGCACTCATTTTTTCCGCCGAGTCAAATGTGGCTTTTCCGAAGTTGGGGTCGAAATAGAACCACTGCTTCTTGCCGCCGGTCACTACCACGCCGGAAGTGATGCCATGGCCGGGGCCGTTGATCAATAACGTGGTCGAACTGCTTGCCGTTTTCAGTTTCTCAATGATCTCGGTGTAGGGCACTTGCTTTGACTGCATGCCCAAATGAAATTTGCTGCCCAGTACGTCTTGTAGCTCATCCAGCTGCTTGCGGAACCGGGGAACAGTGATTGCCCTGCGTTGTTCCACTGCGGCTTTTTGCGGGTTGATTTTTTTCAGCGCGGCAATTTCGTCCGGGGTGAGCGTAGGCACCATCGCGTTGTACAGATTCTTGATGAAGGTATCTTGCCTGCCCTGTCTGACGGCCGCAGCCATCACGTTCGACAGGGCCGCGCACTCGCCCTCCGACAGCAGTGCGGCCTGGCTGAGGTAGAAACCCTGGGGCAGGGGGGTTGCCTTGCCACCTGCGGCGGCTATTTCGGCGTTGAAGACGGTGTAGTTTTCCAGGCTGATATTGATCCTGCGTTTCTCCATATACCTGACCAAGTGACCTAGCTCGGCGGGGGTACGGCCTGGCGCTGTCGCCAGTTCGGCCAATTGGTTGAGGGTCAAGGTCTCCGAGAAACCTTTAATCCCGACGGGGTTATCCGCGGCCCCCCCAGCCTGGGACACAATAGAGTCAACCGCGTCATCCGATTTCTTGTACCCATCCGGGTTACCTTTGTCATACCCCTTTTTATAGGCCGCCGCTTGAGCACCGCGTTTGGCGCTATCCATGGCTTTTTCCAATTGCTTGGGGAGAATCTCGAGCTCGTTTATTCGTCTGGCCAGGCTGCCGAGTTCTTCGGCCGTACGACGTTCAGCCACTGCCAGGCGTTTGAGGTCATCAACTTTCAAGGCGGGGGAGTAGCCATAGATTGTCTCAGGCTTACCGCTGTTCAACCCTTTGAGGTAGGCGGCCGGGGAGTCATTCTCGACCTTGGCGATCGCAGCCAGGTAGTCCCGGCGGAAGTTCGGGTTATCCGCCGACGGTGCGACGACGGACGCTATCATCTTTCCAAACCAACTATCGACGAACGAGCCTTTGATTTCCCCCTCGAACGCGACGACCTTGGGCTTGAAGTCGCTGAGCGCGGGGCCATACGGGCGTTGGGTGCTGGGGTCATACTTGTACCATTTGCCGTCTCGAAACACGGCACCGCTGTCGATGGTCTGGCCCGCTACTTTGATAGAGCCGATGGCGGCAACGTCATGATTCTTACTGGCAGCTTTCAACAGATCGTAGTTGCCGGCCGTACCCTTGAGCATCGCGACGGCCTTGGTCATTCTGGACCAGAAAGTGTCCTTGCCGGCGATGCCCAGCAGATTATCGGTAGGGTTTGAGCCGGGCGGGGCGATGACAAAATCATCCAGCGCCTTGCCGTACATTTGTTGGGTGCGCGGATCAAAGGCATGCCACTTACCCGTGGCTTCATCGTATTTGGCCAGGGCGTTACGTTGAGAGGTGCCACTGGCCGCTTTGTAGGTCCCTTCGGCAATATCCGGCTTTTTTGCCAGGCCAAGCAAATTCATAGTGCGGTAAGAGCCGCGTAAGTGTTTAACACCCTTGTAGCCTGCGGTGATGGCTTTATGGCCTGCATTCAAAAGCCCACGTCCCAGATCGTCAAGGCCGCCAACCGGATTAAGCGCGCCAATCGCGGCCCGCCCGAGAATCTTGCCCGTATGAAGCGCTTTGGACAGCACAGATGCTCCAACCGCCAAGGCTTTGGCGGCCCTGACCGCTGCGGGGACTACCAAGAGAAAGCCGAAGATATCAAAGGCCAGCTCGACGGCACCTTTACCAATTTTGCCCGCTTTGAAATTCTGGATGGCCGACCGGAGTGGGATCATATTCAGCGCGAAATCTGCCAGTGCTTTATGTAGTGGGACTTCCGTATCGAAAGTCGTCACGCCCTTGGCGTATTTTTCTACCGCAGGCAGGTCCAAATCCTTAATCATCGCATCGACAATGTATTGGGTCCTTGCGCTGCTGAAGCTATTAAATGCACGTTGCGCACCTTTTCTTTCATCTGTTATCCCTGGCGCGTGCTGGCCTTCGGGTGTGACCTCATCGAGCCTTCTCACTGGCGGAGGTGATTCGCCGCTTCCTTTCCCGTTGGACTTCTCCGGCAGCTTGGTGATCGTGCCCTTCAGCCGATCAACTTCATACGTCACGACCTTGCCGTTACGCTGTGTTTCGAGCAACAGCGCACCCTCTTTCACTCGCTGGGGATAGTCTTCGAGGTAGTAATCAACTTCCCGGCGGATGGTTAACTTGCCAAATTCCAGATTCTCTCGGTCCTCGCGCGGTAGTGCCGAAATAAGCAGTTTGATTTGCGCGGACGTTGCCTTTTTAACGGCACTGGCAAAACCCGGGAATTGTTCTTTAAGTGTTTCCAGCGGGCTCGGCAGGCCTTTGAGCTTTGCCAGCATCTCGGAAACGTTTATCTCGCTCGATGAAGACACCCAGGCCGCAGGTTTCCCATCAGGCTCAATAATGACCTGGCCACGCGTTATCGCTCCTACAAACAAACGGCCGCCGGCGCCCCAATTATCGGCAGAATCTGGTGTACCCAGCAGACTTCGCCCATCGATATACATATCCAATATGGAGTAGGGCCCCGGAAAATACCGGTTGGAGGGCTGCAACGTGATGCATTTTTTCTCGAACAGTGCCGGGTCCATGTCTGGAAAGGCTGTCTTCAGTTGCGCCAAGGCCAGGGCTTTGGCGGTGGGCATCTCTGTGACGTGCGTTTCGGCAGCCTCTTTGAGCTCGCGGATCTGCGCACTGAAGGCCTCGCGCACGGCCTTTATTGCCGCATCCGTGACCGGATAGCTCATGCCATTGGCGACACCCCAGTCCTTGATCGCCTCGTTCTGTGCCGCGTATTCGAGCTGGCGCTCCTCTTCGGAAATCGGCGCGTTATCCGCTTCAAGCATGATTTGTGCGTAACTCATCCCAGCCGTCGCGCCTGGCGCTTTTGCTTCAATGCGTGCGACCGCCGTGGTGAAGCTGACCCAGCTGTGGGTACCGACGCGAAGCTGCTCCGGAATGTCCTTGACCAGGAACTCCGGTGCTCGGCTGGCCAGCAGAAGATGAGCCCGGATTTCGGCTTTGTGCCACGATGGTGCACTGCCGTTGGCGATCAGATGATTCTCCAGCGCCTTGATAACTGCCGAAGGCGATTGACCGAACGTGTCCGCCGAAACCAATCGATAACCTTCAATGTGGCCGGGTGTGGTGTTCGCTGATTTGCCAGCGCCAGGGGAACACTCAATGTTCAAGGCCGCCAGTAGCCAGTCGGCGGGGCTGCCTTTGACACCGCGGGCCTCGAACGCGGCTTGGATGGCATTGCCTAATGTCACGCCCCTGGGTGAATGAAGCAGCGTGTCAATCAAGTGTCGCGGGTCAGCGTACTCCTTGGGTGAGATCGGCCTGTTGTTAAGCAGGTACTCCAGGACACTGCTAAACGGGCTCAGGGGGATACCACCCATTTTACCTGCGCGTATGTCCGCCCTCAGTTGTTCCATGTTGTCTTGGGCCAGCGGCTCGGGCCAGGCAAGTGCGCCCGCCAGGTTGCCATTCGTGGCAGCCTTGGGGGGTGGGATTGCCAGGGAGGTTGCCAGGTTCATCAGTTGTTCATGATTGGTGGGGATATCCCAGCCATGATCCTGCAGCAGTTGTAGAAGGGTGGCCTGCTTCCATTTGCCTTTACTCGGCGCCTGATAGGTGCTGTCGGAGGAAAGGTCAACGATCCTGCTTTTTAATTCATCCTCGATCTGCTCGAGCGGCACGCTGCCATTTTCTACGGACGCCGCCAGGTGACGCAGCTGCGCAATGATCTGATAGCGGTCGGAAATATCGCCCAATACCGCCTTTTGTTCCTCAAGCGCATCGTCGCTGCGCGATTCGATCAACCCTGCCGAGGTGATGGGATCGAGTGGACTGAAACCTTGGTCACGGGTGATTTGTTCGGCACGGGTACGCATCGCGGGGCCGGTCAGGCCCAGCTGCTCATTGTAGAACTGCCCCACCAACGCCCACGGAACCGGCTCATCCAGAGCCGTTGCAGGCGGTGTGAACGTGGTATCGGCGCGACCTGCGCAGATCACGCGCGCGGCCTCGAGGATCGGCCCGCTGATCGCCGCCCAGTCTTTGTCGTCCTGGCCAACCGTGTGCAGCGTATGTTTGGGATCAAGCGCATGCTTTTGCGTATAAGAGATCTGACCTGTTTGCGGATTGAGCTTGATCGATTGAGGGTTGATCCCTTTATCTTGAATCCATTGACGGACCTCGGGCGACTGGAAAGCGCTTCGCAGGTGTGCCCACCACTGGCCGAAGGTGGAGTCGGGCGCAATAGAGAGTTTGATATCTCGCGCACCATCGGCGGCGCGCAGCAGTGCAGCGCGATACTCCATTGCCAATTCTCGATCGCCCTGGGTGCGGGGGGCTTCAGCCAGTGCGGGTGGGGAGGGCGCCTCACGCTTTTGCCGGGCGACGTGGGGCGCGGCAGATAGGTTCTGTGGAGCGGGCATGCGAGGTTGCGAAAACAGAGAGCTGGATAGGCTGTTCATGAGCTTGATCGCTTGATGGATTAGGGACGTCTCGGGCTATCCATCTCCCGTAGCATTGCACCTAAGTAACTACCACCAACAACTTGATTCCGTTGCTCTCTGACTGGATGTTTACTTCATGTGTCAGCCCGGTTGGCACGCCTCACGCTCCCTCCAGGCGTTCGCGAGGCTACGGCACAGGGCGGCAGGCCGCCCTGTGCCGGGGGCAATGTTTAAAGCGTTATGCTGCTGATCACCTGAGTACTGTCATCCGGGTCGATCACGCTGTGAAACCCCAAGGCATGGTTCAAGTCGCGCAGCGGGGCATTGGTTGCCGCGTCGACCGTGTACATGCGTTTGAACCCGTTGGCGCGTGCCGCCGTCATCAGGTGCTGCATCAGGATGCGCCCCAGGCCCAGGTGTTGCCAGCTATCGGCCACGGTCACCGCGCATTCGCATTCATGCTCCTTGGCGGCGGCGTAGCGAGCCACGCCGATCTCGATCAGCTTGCCGTTGTCGTGCACCAGGGCAATAAAGGCCACACGTTGCTGATTATCGACATTCATCAACTGATCCATGAGGGTCTTGCCGGGCTCGTTGATTTCACCCAGGAAACGCGCATGCCGCGATTCCCGGGACAGGCCCTTAATGAAGTTGTATTCCCGTTCACGGTCATCGGCACCCAAAGGGCGGACCAGCACGTGGCGGCCGTCATTGAGCTTTTCGATCCAATGTTCATGCGCGACTGCCGCATAGAGGGGAGCGGCCTGGCGGTTTTGCTCTGCAATGGTTGGCATGGTAAGACCTCCGAAGGGAGGGCATGGAACGGCGCCCTGTTGACTCAGGTTTTACGCCTTTGCTGGCCGGTAAAGCTGATTTGGATCAGATGAAGCCCTGTTACTCGGGGCCATGTCGATGACAGCCGGCGATAAACGTCTTGAGTCGCGCCATGTCGAGGATCTCGACGTTACGCGCGCTGATATGCACCAGGCCCAGGTTGCGCAAGTGCGCGATACTGCGGCATACCGTCTCCAGGCGCAGGCCCAGATAAGAGCCGATTTCTTCGCGCCGCATGCGCAATATAAATGATCGCGATGAATAACCACGGGTACTCATACGCATCGCTATATTCAATATAAATGCACACAGCCGTTCATCGGCATTCATATTGCCCATCTGCAACAACATGCCGTGATCACGCACTATTTCACGGCTCATGATTTTATTCAGGTTATGTTGCAATGACGGTATTTGACTGGCCAGTCGCTTAAGTTGGTTGAAGTGCAGAGGGCACACTTCGCTGTCTTCCAGAGCAAAGGCATTGCAGGCATGGGCGTCGCCGCTGATGCCATCGAGGCCGAGCATTTCCCCGGCCATTTGGAAGCCGGTGACTTGCTCGCGGCCATCCACGGACAGGATGCTGGTCTTGAAAAAACCAGTACGCACTGCGTAAAGCGAGCGCAGCGGATCGCCAGTGCGATACAACGAAGCGCCTTTTTTGACTTTGATGCGTTGGGGAATCAGTGTATCCAGGCGACCGACTTCTACATCGGTCAGACCAAGGGGCAAGCACAACTCTAAAACGCTGCAACTGGCACAGGTTGTTTTTAAATGTTGGACTTGTACAAGAATCGGTATTGAATTCATCTCAAAAGCCTCTTGCACCTCTATATTCATTAAACTAAACATAGAAACCCTAGTAATAGATAGGTGCAAAAGAGATATATGTTAAATGCTTAGACCGTATTCGAATGTCAGCCACTGATAAAGCTATTCATATGAATATTCCATCCAGGAGCCCCTCGCTGCAAACGCTGCGGCGAGGAGCGGACTGGCGAGTATCCGCCGCTCGATGACGTTCAGTCGAGGATCTGCGGAGCCACCATCCAGACGCTGCACGGCATTTTGTACAACAGCGTTTCGGCGGTACTGCCGAGCAGGCGCGACAGGCCACGATGGCCGACCCGGCCCATGACGATCACATCCACGTTATACGCTTCGGCATAGCTGGCCAGCACCTTTGCCGGGTTGCCCAGAATCATATGCCGTTGTGCCGGCGCAATCCCGTTGCGCGCGGCCAGGTCATTGAATGCCTGCCCCTGTTCGTCAAACAGGCGTTTTGCCGCCACCGAAGAGAAGAACCCGGCGCCGCTGCCCAACCCGTACTCCCGGGCCCCCAGGTCGGACAAGTCATGGGCGTAGACCACCTCAACCTCGGCCTCACAGGCCGTGGCCAGTTTTGCGGCTTCATGCAGGATACGATCGTTAAGGCTGTCGTAGCGCTCATCGTGATGGAAGGGGTCGACGGCTGCCACGATCCTGCGCGGCAGAGCGTGCTGCACCGCACTGACAAAATGCAGCGGCACCGGGCATTCTCGAATCAGGTGCACGTCCATCGGGGTAAACATCAAGCGCGACAGCAATGACTCATGCTCCAGTGCCTTGATCACCACCGCCATCGGCTCTTCCTTGAGGCGAATCAGGATCTCCTGCAACGGGCGCTCCACCCAGGCCACTTCGGTGGTGACGGTCAGGCCGCGCTTACGCAAGGGCATGGCCTGAGCTTCCAGCCATTGGTGATGGCGCTCCACGTAGCCAATGCGCATCTGCTCCAGGGCCTGCTCATTGACCAGACCGGCGGTGGCCAGGCCTTCCAGGTAGTCGAAGGCGAGGATGTGCAAGGCGGCGCCTTGCGCCTTGGCCAGGGCGGCGGCTCTTTCAAACGCCGGGCTGTGTTCCATCAGCGGCGAAACCAGCAACAGGTAACGGGCTTGGGCAGACATGGGCAACCTCCTTGGGTAACCAGCAGATAGCATCGGGCGGTGATGCCTGCCTTAAATCATGGCGCCGGGCGCCAGCGCCGGTTTGACTTGCATCAAGTCGGCTTGATCCACGGCGCGATCGGCGACATCCGGTCGGCTGCCCCGATCAATCGGGGGATTGTTGATCATGATCAACTTGCACGGGGTTATCGCGGCGCAGGCTGGGGCTCATTCGGGTTCCCACACGCAGGAGGTCACACCATGGCAACCATGAGAGCCGCTGTCTTCGTTGAAAAAAACCGCATCGTCCTTGACGACAAACCCATCCCCGAAGTCGGCCCGCTGGACGCCTTGGTGCGCATCACCACCACAACTATCTGCGGCACCGACGTGCATATCCTGCGCGGTGAGTACCCGGTGGCCAAAGGGCTGACCGTGGGCCATGAACCGGTGGGGGTGATCGAGCGGCTGGGCTCTCAGGTGACGGGTTTCGTCGAGGGCCAGCGGGTGATCGCTGGCGCCATCACGCCCAGCGGGCAAAGTTATGCCTGCCTGTGCGGCTGCGGTTCCCAGGACGGCCCCGACACCCGGCATGGTTTCCGTGCGGCGGGCGGCTGGAAATTCGGCAATACCCTCGACGGCTGCCAGGCCGAGTACGTGCTGGTCCCGGATGCCCTGGCCAACCTGTGCCCGATTCCCGATGGTTTGAGTGACGAGCAAGTGCTCATGTGCCCGGACATCATGTCCACCGGCTTTTCCGGCGCCGAACGTGGCGAGGTGAGCATCGGCGATACGGTGGCGGTATTCGCCCTGGGGCCGATCGGCCTGTGCGCGGTGGCGGGCGCGCGGCTCAAAGGCGCATCGATGATCATCGGCGTCGACGGCGTCAGCGAACGCATGAACGTCGCGCGCCGCCTGGGGGCCACCCATATCGTCGATTTCAAGAAAGGCAATGTGGCCGAGCAGATCCTGGCCTTGACCGATGGGCGCGGGGTGGATGTGGCCATCGAGGCCTTGGGCACCCAAGGTACGTTCGAGTCGGCCTTGCGCGTGCTGCGCCCTGGCGGCCGGGTGTCGAGCCTGGGCGTGTATTCCAGCGACTTGCGCATTCCCTATGATGCGTTTGGCGCGGGGCTGGGGGATTACAGCATCGTGTCGACCCTGTGCCCTGGTGGCAAGGAGCGCATGCGCCGCCTGATGGCGGTGGTGGCCAGCGGCGGGGTGGATCTGTCACCGCTGGTCACGCACCGCTTCAAACTCGACGATATCGAGGCGGCTTATGAGCTGTTTGCCCATCAGCGCGACGGCGTCATGAAAGTCGCGATCACCCCTTGAAAGCGCCCGTGGGGCGCCAACCGAGGTCAAGGATGCTGATCACTATCACGCAACAACCGGCGCCGCTGCGCTGGATCGTACACATGGACAGCTGGTGCGCGCACTTCAATAGCCTGGCCGCTGCCGAGGACTTCGCGCAGCGCCTGCGCACACGCCTGGACGCGCCTCACCCATGGCCGAGTGTGAGCGCCCCAAGGCTCGTCGAGGCTTCAGCCCCGGCATTGATTCGCACCGGCAGGTACGGATGACACAAGCCCTCGGGCTGGCCGGCGCCGCAGCGGCGCTGGGCATCGGCATGCTGATCGGGCTTGAGCGCGAGCGCCATAAGGGCCAGGGCGAGCTGCGCGCATTTGCCGGCTTGCGCACCTACTCCATTACCGCGTTACTCGGCTACGTGACACAGCAAGTCGGCGGCGGCCTGTTGCTTGGGCTGCTTGCCGGCTGCCTGGCCGTGATCGTCAGCACCGCTTACTGGAAGAGTCGCGATAAAGACCCGGGAATCACCAGTGAAGTTGCGATGCTCACGGTACTGGTGCTGGGCGCCTGGTGTGTAACTGCCCCGGCAATGGCCACGGCCATCGGCGTGGTCACGGCCGGCCTGCTGGCCTACCGTGACAAGCTGCACAACTTTGCCCGCAGTCAACTGACCGATACCGAAATGCGCGACGGCCTGTTGCTGCTGATCGTTGCGTTGGTGGTATTGCCGCTGGCGCCGGATCGTTTTATGGGCCCTTATGGGGCCCTGAACCCACGCACCATCTGCACATTGACGGTGTTGTTGATGGCGGTGGGCGCGGTGGGCCATGTGGCGGTGCGTACCTTGGGGCCGCGTTATGGCTACGCCGTGGGGGCCATTGCGTCGGGGTTTGCCTCCAGCACCGTGACGGTTGCCACCATGGGCCATATTGCGGCCAAAGAACCCGAACACCTGCGTACGCTCGCGGCGGCCGCCATTTTCTCGAATATTGCGACAGTGGCCCAGATGGCGCTGATCCTCGGCACGGTGGAACCGGCATTGCTGGCGCAGATGGCCTGGCCGCTGGTGGCCGGCTTTGCCATTACCGTCATGTACGGCGGGAGCCTGATGTTGAGCAGGCCGACGGCAGCGGCCAGCCAGCCCCTCGAGGTGGGCGGCGCATTCGACCTCAAGCTGGCGTTGGTCATGGTCTTGACCCTCAGCGCGATTACCTTCCTGTCGTCGCTGATGCTGCATTACTTCGGCCAGGCCGGCGTGATATTGACCGCCACCCTGAGTGGTTTTGCCGACGCCCATGCGTCCATCGCCTCGATTGCTGCCTTGGCCACCAGCGGCCAGTTGTCGATGGAGGCCGCGTCGGTGCCGGTGCTGCTGGCGGTCAGTTGCAACTCGCTGAGCAAGTGCCTGGTAGCCTGGGTCAGCGGCGGCCGTCGCTTTGCACTGTATGTGATCGGCGGGCAGGTGTTGCTGATGGCGGTACTGTGGCTGGGCACCCTGATCGGATCATAAGCGGCGCGTTTCGCATCGTGGTTAGCGTTGGCTGCTACACAGTTGTGTAGATACCTAGGCTGATCGGATAGACGGGTTAGCCGGGAATATCGAGGGTCGCCCTCAACCCGCCTGCAGGCAGGTTCTCCAGGCGGACCTCGCCGCCCAGGCGTTGGGCGATGGTGTGCACGATGGTCAAGCCAAGGCCGGCGCCCTGGGCGTTGCCGCGACTGTAAAAACGCTCGAACAGGCGCTCGCGTTCGTTCTCGTCGATGCCGGGCCCCTGGTCGTCAACCGTCAGTTCGAAGCGCCCGGCATGTTTACCCAGGCCCACGGTGATAACCCCCTTTTGCGGAGAGAAGTTCGCCGCATTGGTCACCAGGTTGGTCAGGGCAATATTGATCGCTGCCGCGTCGGTGTTCAGCCAATGGGGGGCGTCGTCGGCGTCGAACACCAGCTCCAGGCCTTTGCTCAAGAGCCAGGGCGTCAGTTGAATCAAGGTATCGCGCACCGTGGCGGTGAGGTCGACGGCCTGTACCGGGCGTTGCCCGGCGGACGGCTCCAGGCGCGCCATGGTCAGCAACTGGTTGACCAGGCGGCTGGTGCGGTCGACGCCGGTGATCAGGAACGCCAGGGACTCGCGCCGCTCGGCTTCGCTGCCGGCCTCCAGCAGGTTTTGCGCGTGTACCCGCAGCACCGCCAAGGGCGTGCGCATTTCGTGGGCCGCGTCGGCAATGAAACGCCGCTCGCGGCCGACCATTTCCTGGATCTGCGCCAACATGCGATTCAACGCCGCCTGCATCGGCTCAAGCTCGGTGGGCAACGGCGTGAGCTGCATCGGCTCCAGGGAGCCGGAATGGCGTGCGCGCAGGGTCGCGGCCATATCGGCCAGCGGCTTGAGCCCCCAGCCGATGGCCAGCCAGACCATGCTTGCCAGGATCAGGCTGCCCAGTACATTCGGCCACAGGGTATGGCGCACGATGCGGCCAACCAGGTCAGAGCGTACGTCGTCGCGCTCGCCCACCCAGATGCGCAGGCCATTGTCCTTGTCCTTGAGCACAAAACCCCGCCATTGGCGGCCGCTGACGTCTTCGACATTGCTGTAGCCGGGCTGGGCCGGTGGCGTGGTGAATGACGGTGCGCTTTTGGTAAACACCAGGCGTTCACCCTGGGGGTTCCACACCTGAAAGGCGATTTTGCTCTCATACGGGTGCCCGTCCACCTTGGGCATTGCTTCACCCAGGGCTTTGTTGAACGCGTGATACAGGGCGGCCTGATCGTTGCTGGCCAACGGCATGCTCATTACGCCCTGGAGCAGGCGGGCGTTCTGCGCCAGTTGGGCGTCGTAGACTTCGGCGATTTCATGATTGCTGTCATGCAGGTTGAGCCCACTGATTACCAACAGGCCGGTGAGCAGCAGGCCGATGATCAGGGTCAGGGTGCGGCGGCGGATGGAGGTCATCCACGTTCCTCCACCAGGTAGCCAACGCCGCGCACGGTGCGGATCAGTTCACTGGAGAACTTCTTGCGCAGGTGATGGATGTGCACCTCCAGGGTGTTGCTTTCGGCTTCTTCGTTCCAGCCGTAGAGCAACTGCATCAACTGGTCGCGGGTCATCACGCGGCCCGGCGGCGAGAGCAATTCGTGCAGCAGTTGATATTCCTTGGGGGTCAGGAGCACCGGTTCGCCGTGGTAGCTGACGTGTTGGGTGCTCGGGTCCAGGCAAATGCCCGCGTGCTCGATCAACACCCGTGCACGGCCGGCGCTGCGGCGCAGCAGCGCGCGCAGGCGGGCCTTGAGTTCGGCGAGGTCGAAAGGTTTGATCAAGTAGTCATCGGCACCGGCGTCCAGGCCGGCGATACGGTCTTCGGTGGCGTCGCGAGCGGTGAGGATCAACACCGGCACGGTGGCGCCGCTGTCGCGCAGGCGACGCAGCACCTCCAGGCCGTCCATGCGCGGCAGGCCGAGGTCGAGCACCACCACGTCAAAGGTTTCACTGAGCAGTGCGTGCAAGGCACTGCTGCCGTCCTGCAGCCAGTCGACGGTATAGCCCTCGCGCACCAGCGCCTGGTGAATGCCTTCCCCCAGGGCGACGTCATCCTCGATCAGTAATAGGCGCACTCGGATTCCTGTCAGTTGAGTTTCTGGTTGATCTGGGCCAGTTCGCTTTCGATCTCTTTACGTCGCCCCGCGTCGGCGGTTTCCCGACCCGGCCGGGGGGCGGCGAGCAGGGCTTTTTGCAGCGCGTCACGCGCTTGGGCGTAGCGTTTTTGCCGATAGAGATGGTCACCCCAGAAGTACAGACTATCAATGCCCGCCGGGTTCAGTTGCAAGGCCTGTTTGAGCAGGGCTTCGGCCTTGTCGGCGTCACCAAAGCCGATCGGCCAGCCGGGCACCCGGTCATACAACGCCGCCAGGCTGGTATAGGCCGAACCTTGCAGGGCCTTGGGGTCGAGGGCGAGGGCTTTTTCCAGGTCGGCCTTGGCCGCCTTGACCTTGCTCAACGCGCCCAGCCCGCCTTGGGCGCCGGCCCAGCTGCTGGTGACGATGCCGGACCAGATCCAGGCCTCGGCCGCCTGCGGGCGCGCCTGGGTAAAGGCCGTGGCCTGGCTGGCGAGCAGCTCGAACGCGTGGGGGCGCTGCTCTTCGGGCAGGTTGTACTGAATATGCGCCCAGCGCAGTTGGATGTCGTTCAGGCGCTGCTGGTCGGCGGCGTCCAATGCCCAGGTGAGTGGGCTCAGGAGCGCGAGCACCAGCGCGGCGAAGAGGTGTTTCATGGGTTCAGGTCCTTATTGACAGGTTTTTCGCTCAAGCGGCGCACCAGTGGCAGTTGCTTACGCAAGCCACGGTCGACCAGCTTCGGCAGCAGGCTGTTGAGGCGTACAAAGAAGCGCTCAGGCCAGCCCATGTACATATCGCGGCGCTCGTCGGCAATGGCCTGGATCACCGCCCAGGCCACGGTCTGCGGGTCGTCGACATTGGACTTGAGCGCATCGTTCAGTGCCTGCGCCGCCGGGCTGTTCATGCGTGTGCGGGTGGCGCGCGGCGCGACGTACAGCACGCCGACGCGCGTGTCGGCCAGTTCCCGACGCAAGGCTTCGGAAAAACCGCGCAGCGCGAACTTGGTGGCGCAGTAGGTGGCATAACCGGGATAACCGATGGAGCCGTAGGTGGAACCGACGTTGACCACCATGGCGCTCGCCGCTTGCTTGAGGGTGGGCAGCAGCAGCTTGGTCAGGCAGATCGGCGCGCTGATGTTCAACGCCAGCATGCCGTTGATTTCACTGTCGTCCAGCTGTTCGAGCATGGCGAAGTGGTTGACCCCGGCGGCATTGATCAACAGGTTGACGCCACCCAGGGCTTCGGCGGCCGCCAGCACCTTGCGACGGTCGGCGAGCAAGGTCAGGTCGGCACTGACCCAGCCGACCTGGCGCGGGTACTTCTCGAGCAAGGCCTCCAACGGCGCGCGATGGCGTGCGACCGCCAGTACCTGGGCACCGCTGGCGCACAAGGCGGTGGCGATCGCCAGGCCAATGCCACCGCTGGCGCCGGTCAGCACCACACGCGCATCAGACAGGCGCATGGGTGGCCTCCCCGATACGCGGCAGGGCGCGGAACATATCGGTATAGAGCGCGTACACCACTTTGGAGGCATGGATCACGGCGGCCTGGTCGGCGGGGGCATCGAGGCGGTTCATCAAACCGCGATAGGTTTGCATGTGGCCAATGTCCAGTGAACCGTGGGAACTCAGGTAGCTGAACGCGGTTTCCGGCAACCGCAGGCGCTCGCGGATGCTGCCGGCGGCGTGGGTGGCCAGGGCGATACTGGTGCCTTCCAGCACATTGACCATGCCGAACAGGCCGACGGGGTTGCCACGGGCGATCAGGTCATAGAGGTAGCTGACCATCAGCTCGATGGGCAAGCCGGGACGGCCGTCACGCACGGCGTCGGCATCGCCACCGCAGGCGGCAATGTCATTGAGCACCCATTGCTCGTGGCCATATTCCTCCTCGATGTATTCGCAGACTGCTTTGCGCAGCCATTCCAGGTGCGAAGGCAACCGCGCGCCGCAGGCCATCATCAGCGGCACGGTATGACGCACATGGTAGTAAGCCTGGGCGAGAAAGGCCCGATAGCTGTCCAGGCTGACCTTGCCTTCCAGCGCATCACGAATGATCGGCAGGCTGAACAGCGCCTGGCGTTCCTGTTGGGTGGCGTCTTGCAGAGTGTCGAAAAAGTTCACGATGGGATTTCCTCGTTAAGTACAGGAGCGAATTGGCTGTGATAACGCGCGACGATGGCCTCGCGCCGTGGCCGGCCATTGGCGGTGAGCAAGCCATTGGCGGCGGTAAAGGGTTCGTCCAGGCGTGTCCAGTGATGCACCTGGGCGTAGTCCGGCAGGCCGGCATTGGCTTGGGCGACGGCGGCGGCCAGTTGAGCGTCGGTGCAATCGGCGCGATAGGGCCAGAGCAGGGCGTGGTTCTGCGGCAGGGCTTCGCCATACACGAACGCCTGGGCGATGTGACCGCCCTGGGTCAATTCGGCCTCGACCCAGTCCGGGTTGACGTTGCGCCCGTAGCTGGTCACGAACTGATGTTTCTTGCGGCCCTTGAGGTAGAGAAAACCGTCCTCGTCAAAGGCGCCCAGGTCGCCGCTGGGCCACCAGGTTTCGGGTTGCTCGGTGTGGCCGAGGTAGCCGAGCAAGGCGCTGCCCTTGATCAGCACTTCACCGTCCTCGGCAAGGCGAATCTCCACGTGGGGCAGCGGTCTGCCGACGCTGCCCGGGCGCTGGGCGTCGGGGCGATTGAGGCACACCACCGAGGCGCACTCCGACAGCCCGTAGCCTTCGTACACCGGCAAGCCCAGCTGTTGGGCGCGCTGCAGCAAGGCTTTGGACACCCGCGCACCGCCCACTGCCGCAAAGCGCAGGCCCTGAGGGTTGAAAGCCTTCTGCTCGGCCGCGATCACCAGCATCAACAACAACTGCGGCACCAGGATCAGGCTGTGTGGCCGGCGCACCGCCAGGCAGCCGAGCAACTGCGCGGTATCCACCGCACTGGCACCCTGGATGCCCAGGGTCTTCTGGCTGGGCAGGCTCAAGGTGGCGCCGGCATACAGCGCGGCATAGCAGCCCAGGTTCTCCAGCAGAATGGCCAGGGGCAACAGCGCCAGGTGATGGCGTGGGGCGCTGGTGTCGCTGGCCTGGTGTAACTCGCGGGCGACCCTCAGCAGGCTGTCGGCGCTCAGGCACACGCCCTTGGGCGTGCCAGTGGTGCCGGAGGTGAAGGTGACCTTCGCCGTCCCCAACGGCAGTGCCGGGCGCCCCTCGAAGGCGCGGCACCAGAAGCCGCCGGTTTGACGGTAACCATTGGCGTGCAGCTCATCTGCCAGGTAAGGCTCGGCGATCACCCGTTCGGCCTGGCATTGCGCCAGGCAATGGGCACGCTGGGCCGCCGTGAAGAAGGGCGGCAGGGTCAGGCAGGTCAGGCCTTCGAACAACACCGCCAGGTCCCACAGCATGGCCTCGACGCCATTGTCCAGGGCCAGGGCGATCACCTTCACCCCTTCATCGCGCAAGCGTTCCCGGCGCAAGGCGACCTCGGCGAACAGCGTGGCGTAATCCAGTCTCAGTGTGTCGCCCCACAGGGCGACGGCGCCGTCATTGCGTTCGGCATGGCCGCGCAGTACTGCGTGGAAACGGCGGGTTTCAGGCGACATGGCTGCTGTCCTCGATCGTGGCAGGCAACCCCAGGCGCGAAAACAGGCCCATGTTGCGCAAATGGATGAAGCCGGCGCGGATGTTGCCGACATGCACCCAGGGTTGGCTTTCGTAGTAACTGCCCCAGTGCTGACGCTCATCTCCCAGACGATCCGGGTTGGCTGCGCACAGGGTGACGGGCTTCAAGCCCAGGCGGTGGAAGCTGTTGACCAGGCCGATATTGCCGGTGAACGCCACCCACTCCAGGCCGCCCATGGCCAGCAACCAGGTAATGGCGATGATGCTCAGGCGCGCACTGCCGGTATCGCTGGCGGCCAGGTTGCCGACTTCGGCGATGGCGCTGCGGGTTACCGATTGTTCGGCGGCGGCGCTGATCAGTGGCTCGATGGGGTGGTCCAGGTAACGCTCCAGGAACAACGGTTCCGCGCTCGCCAGCCGCACGCCCGCCACGGCACACAGGTCACCGCTGCCCTGGCTGACACCAAACAGCTGCGGCATGAAGTGGCGGATATCGGCGCCGTGGGCCAGGCGGAAACGCTGTTGGATGAAGGCCTCGAACGCCGGGCGCTGAGGGTCATGGGGCAGGGCACGAGACAGACACATCGGCGTGCTGTCGGCCTGGCCGAACAGCACGGGCAAGGAAATATTCCAATTAATATCGGGCATTGGCGTAAGGCCCCCAAGTGAAGTTGGGAGGAGTATCGGAGGCATTTCTTAACGGAGTCTGAAGGTGGCAAAAAGGCGCCTTCCAGCGATCTTCAGACTGCCTTAAGACTTCAGGGGCAGGGTGGCGGGGTCTTTTCACGGCCGAGTCCGGCCATCACTTGCGCACAAGGCTCTTTCCATGACTGAACACTCCATGACACAGCGGTACGCAAAGCTGTCGATGACCCTGCACTGGCTGATGCTGGCGTTGTTTGTCGGTGTGTATGCCTGCATTGAAATCAAAGGCCTGCTGCCGCGCGGCCATGCATTGAAGGGGGTGCTGCTGGGCGCCCATGCCGTGTTCGGCATCGGCATATTCGCACTGGTATGGCTGCGCCTGCTCGCGCGCCTGGCGCCGCGCCCGCCGATCCTGCCACGCCCGCCGGCCTGGCAGAGCGCCGTGGCGCACCTGATGCACCTGGCGCTGTATGGCCTGATGATCATCACGCCGCTGTTGGCGTGGTTGATGTTGAACGCCGGGGGCAAGCCGGTGCCGTATTTCGAATGGGCATTGCCATCGCTGGTGGCGGTGGATCCCGACCTGGCCAAGTCATTCAAACACTGGCATGAGTGGCTGGGCAGTGCCGGTTACTGGTTGATTGGCCTGCATGCCGCCGCTGGGCTGTTCCACCATTACTGGGTGGGCGACAACACCTTGGTGCGCATGCTGCCAAAACGTTAAAAACGCCGAAAATACTGTTATTGCGTTAGGTGAAACGTTTCTTCAATCGACAAACGGGCAACGCAAGCGCTTGCGTAAGTAAATGTATCTGACTAGAGTCGGTGGCAATCGGCTCTGATCAGAAGGGGCTGAATCACAAAAATAATAAAACCAGGAGCTCAGCCATGAGCCTTGAACCCTTGCTTGAGATGCAGGGCATCAGCAAAACCTTCAATGGTTTGCGCGTGCTCAAGAATGTCGGCCTGAAGGTCTACCCCGGCGAAATCCATGCCTTGATGGGGGAGAACGGCGCCGGCAAATCGACCCTGATGAAAATTCTCTCCGGCGCTTACCAGGCCGATCCCGGCGGTGAAATCCGCATGGCCGGCCAGCCCGTCGCCACCTTCACACCCGCCACCGCCAAAGCCCTCGGCATCGCCGTGATCTACCAGGAACTGAGCCTGTGCCCCAACCTGAGTGTGGCCGAGAACATCTACCTGGGCCGTGAACTGCGCCGTGGCTGGACCATCGACCGCAAGGCCATGCACGACGGCTGCATCGACGTGCTGCAACGCCTGGGCGCCGAATTCACGGCAGCCACGAAGGTCAGCAGCCTGTCGATTGCCGAGCGCCAACTGGTGGAAATCGCTCGTGCCCTGCACGCCCACGCCAAGGTCCTGGTGATGGATGAGCCCACCACACCGTTGTCCTCGCGCGAGACCGACCGCCTGTTTGCGCTGATCAAGCAGCTGCGCGGCCAGGGCCTGGCGATCATCTATATCAGCCATCGCATGGCCGAGATCTATGAGCTGTCGGACCGTGTGTCGGTGCTGCGCGATGGCCAGTACATTGGCGAGTTGAGCCGCGACGCGCTGTCGGCCGACGTGCTGGTAAAGATGATGGTGGGCCGCGATCTGTCAGGCTTCTACAAGAAGGAGCATGCCGCCTACGACCCCGGCGCGGTGGTGATGCGCGTGCGCGACATGGCCGACGGCAAGCGCGTGCGCAACTGCAGTTTCGACCTGCATGCCGGCGAAGTGCTGGGTATCGCCGGCCTGGTCGGGGCAGGGCGCACCGAGCTGGCGCGGCTGATCTTCGCCGCCGACCCGCGTACCAGCGGCACGCTGGAAGTGGTGGGCAAGACCGTCACCCAACTGCGCAACCCGGCGGATGCGATTCGGGCCGGCGTGGTGTACCTCACCGAAGACCGCAAGGCCCAAGGCCTGTTCCTGGACATGAGCGTGGCCGACAACATCAATGTCTGCGCCTGTGTGCCGGATGCCCGTGCCGGTGGTGTGCTTGACCGGGCTCACGCCGCGCAACGCTCGAATGACGCGATCAAGTCGCTGTCGATCCGCGTGGCGTCGGGCAAGGTCAATGTGGGCGCGCTGTCCGGCGGCAACCAGCAGAAGGTATTGCTGGCACGGCTGCTGGAGGTCAAGCCGCATGTGCTGATCCTCGACGAACCCACGCGGGGCGTGGACATCGGTTCCAAGTCCGAGATCTACCGCATCATCAATCAGTTGGCCCAGGCCGGTGTCGGCATTGTGGTGATCTCCAGCGAGCTGCCGGAGATTCTCGGCACCTGCGACCGCGTGTTGATCATGCGCGAAGGCCAGTTGGTGGCCGAAGTCGGCGGGGCCTCGGGCCACGCTATTTCCCAGGAACGTATTATTGACCTCGCCACCGGTGGCGATCAGGTGGTTGCCAATGGCTGATTCGATGATTGCAACAGTAGGCAAGGCAGAGCGCGTACGTGAGCTGATGCGCACGGTGGGCATGTTGCCGGTGCTGGTGTTGCTGCTGGTGGGCTTTGCCCTGGCCAGCGAAAACTTCCTGACCATGCAGAACCTGTCGATCATTACCCAACAGGCTTCGGTCAACGTGGTGCTGGCGGCGGGCATGACCTTTGTGATCCTCACGGCGGGCATCGACCTGTCCGTCGGCGCGATCCTCGCGGCGTCGGCGGTGGTGGCGTTGCAGGCATCGATGTCACCGCAATTCGGCATGTTCGGGATCGCCGCCGGCATCGGCTTCGGCCTGTTGCTGGGCCTGGTCAACGGCGGGTTGATCGCCTTTATGCGCCTGCCGCCGTTTATCGTCACCCTGGGTGCGCTGACCGCCATGCGCGGCCTCGCACGTTTGCTGGCCGACGACAAAACCGTGTTCAACCCCGACCTGCCATTTGCTTTTATCGGCAATGACTCGATCCTCGGCGTGCCGTGGCTGGTGGTGATCGCCGTGGCGGTGGTGGCGCTGTCGTGGTTCATCCTGCGGCGTACGGTGATGGGCGTGCAGATCTATTCGGTGGGCGGCAATCCGGAAGCGGCGCGGCTGTCGGGCATCAAGGTATGGAAGGTGTTGCTGTTCGTCTACGCCATGTCCGGAGCCTTGGCCGGGCTCGGCGCGGTGATGAGCGCCTCGCGCCTGTTCGCCGCCAATGGCCTGCAACTGGGGCAATCCTATGAACTGGATGCGATTGCCGCGGTGATCCTCGGTGGTACCAGCTTTACCGGCGGCGTCGGCACCATCGGCGGTACCTTGATCGGCGCGCTGATCATCGCGGTGCTCACCAATGGCCTGGTGCTGCTGGGCGTCTCGGACATCTGGCAGTACATCATCAAGGGCATCGTGATCATTGGCGCGGTGGCGCTGGATCGTTATCGCCAGTCCGGTGCGCGCACCTGATTTCACTCATACAACAATCACAAGAGAGACCCGCATGAACCTAAAACGCATGTTTCCCGTCATGGCCTTGGCCGCCCTCATGTCCCAAGCCGTCGAAGCCCGAGAGCTTAAAGCCTTGGGTATCAGCATGGGCTCGCTGGGCAACCCGTATTTCGTGACCCTGGCCGACGGCGCTACGGCCCGGGCCAAGGAGCTCAATCCCAACGTCAAGGTCACCTCGGTGTCGGCCGACTATGACCTGAGCAAGCAGTTCTCGCAGATCGATAACTTTATTTCGTCCAAGGTCGACCTGATCCTGATCAACGCCGTCGACCCGTCGGCTATGGCCTCGGCGATCAAGAAAGCCCGTGACGCCGGGATCGTGGTGGTGGCGGTGGATGTGGACGCCAAAGGCGTGAATGCCACGGTGCAGACCGACAACGTCGAAGCCGGCAAGCTGGCCTGCCAGTTCCTGGTAGACAAACTTGCAGGCAAGGGCAACGTGATTATCCAGAACGGCCCGCAGGTGACCGCCGTGACCGACCGTGTCAAAGGTTGCAAAGCCGCGCTGGCGGGAGCACCGGATATCAAGGTGCTGTCCGACGACCAGGACGGCAAGGGCTCGCGCGAAGGCGGCCTGAACGTGATGCAGGGCTACCTCACGCGCTTCCCGAAAATCGACGGCCTGTTTGCGATCAACGACCCGCAAGCCATCGGCAGTGACCTGGCGGCCAAACAGCTCAAGCGCAGCGGCATCATCATCACTTCGGTGGACGGTGCGCCGGATATCGAACACGCGCTGAAGACCGACACGCAGATCCAGGCCTCCGCCAGCCAGGACCCATGGGCCATGGCGCAGACCGCCGTGAACGTGGGCAATGACCTGCTCAATGATAAAGCCCCGGCCGAAGCGGTGACCCTGCTCACGCCGAAACTGATCACCCGCGACAACGTCGCTACCTACAGCGGCTGGTCGAGCAAGCGTTGATTCAGTTGCATTGATAGAGAGGAACAGCGCCATGGTCACCATGGACGACGTGGCAAGCCGGGCGGGGGTGTCGACGTCGACCGTGTCCCATGTGCTGAACGGCACCCGCAAAGTCAGCCCGGCCACGGTGCAGGCGGTACAGCGCGCGATCCAGGAATTGGGCTACATCCCCAATACCCTGGCGCGCTCGCTGGCGCGTTCCAGTACCAACACCATTGGCGTGGCGATCTCGGCGCTGTCCAACCACTACTTCAGCGAAACCGTGCACGCGATTGAAACCGAGTGCGCCAAACATGGCTACATGATGCTGTTTGTCGACACCCATGATGACCCGGAGCAGGAGCTGCGGGTGGTCACGGCGCTGCATCATCGGCGGGTCGACGGCATTGTGCTGGCCCCCTCGAACGGTTCGCTGGCGCTGGAATACCTGCAGGCCAACCAGATTCCGGCGGTGCTGGTGGACCGGATGATGAGTGATCGGTTTGACCAGGTCGGGGTGGAGAATACCCACGCCACCCAGGCGCTGATCGAACACCTGATTGCCCACGGGCATCGCCGCATCGGCTTTATTGCCGGGCGCGCGGGGTTCAGTACCACGGATGAGCGCGTGGCGGGGTACAAGGCGGGGTTGCAGGCGCAGGCGTTGACGTTTGATCCGCAACTGCTGGTCAACGGCGGCTCCAACACTGAGCCTGCGCGTCGGGCCACGGAGCAGTTGCTGGGCCTGGCCGCGCCGCCGACGGCGATCATGGCCGGCAATAACCTGATGACCCTCGGCGCCATGCACGCCCTGCGGGATGCGCGGCTCGACGTCCCGGAGCACATGGCCCTGGTGGGTTTCGATGATTTTGACTGGGCGGACTTTTTCGTCCCGCGCCTGACGTTGATCGCCCAGCCCGTGCAAGCCCTGGGCGCGCGAGCCGTCGACCTATTGCTGCAACGCATGGCTTCGCCCGACGCACCGCCGCAGAGCGTGCGCCTGGCGCCGACCCTGCAATTACGTAACTCCTGTGGCTGCCGTTGATTGGAATGACCTGCGTATGAACACTCCCGTTTCCCTCGGCATCGACCTCGGCACCTCCGAACTCAAGGCCATTCTCATGGACTCCAGCGGCGCCGTGCTGGCCCATGCCGGAGTGCGCTTGAGCGTGTCACGGCGCCAGCCCGGCTGGTCCGAACAGGCGCCGCAGGATTGGTGGCAGGCCTGTGTGCAGGCGCTTGAGCAACTGCGCGCCCATGAGGCATTTGCCCGCGTGGCCTGCATCGGCCTGTCGGGGCAGATGCATGGCGCGGTGTTGCTGGGCGATGACAACCGTGTGCTGTACCCGGCGATCCTGTGGGACGACTCCCGCGCTGTCGCCGAGGCCGAGCACTTGGGGCCAGGCTTTGCCGAAGTGACCGGCAGCCTGCCCATGGCCGGGCTCACGGCGCCCAAGCTGCTGTGGCTGCAACGGCACGAACCGGAGGTATTCAGCGCCATCGATTGCGTGCTGTCCCCCAAGGATTACCTGCGTTTGCGGCTCAGTGGCGAACGCATCAGCGAGATGTCGGATGCCGCCGGCACCTTGTGGCTGGATGTGGCGCGCCGCGAGTGGTTCAGCCCCATGCTGCGCGCAACGGGCCTGACGCTGGCGCAGATGCCCAGGTTGGTGGAGGGCGGGGCGGCAAGTGCGCGGGTCACAGCAAGCGGGCTGGGCCTGTCGACGCAGGTGGTGATCGCCGGCGGTGGCGGCGATAACCCGGTGGCGGCCGTGGGCATCGGTGCAATCAACGCCGGTGACGGGTTTATCACCCTGGGCACCAGCGCGGCGATTGTGGCGATTACCGATCACGCCGCCGGCAACCCGGCCAGCGCGGTGCACAGTTTTTGTCACGCGTTGCCCGGCCGTTGGTACACCATGGGCGCCATGCTCGCCGGTGCCAGTTGCCTGCGCTGGGTCACGCGGTTGACCGGCATGGCCGACGAACAGGCGCTGCTGGACCAGGTGCGGGCGCAGTTGCCGATCGGGCAACCGGTGCCGCTGGGAACTCCGCTGTTCCTGCCGTATCTGGCGGGTGAACGCACTCCCCATAACGATCCCTTGCTACGCGGTGGTTTCATGAACCTGGGCCATGACTGCACCCCGGCGATGCTGGGGTATGCCGTGATGGAAGGCGTGGGGTTCGGCTTGCTGGATGCGTTGCATGCAGTGCAGTCGAGCGGTGCCCATATCGGTGCCTGTGCCTTGGTCGGAGGGGGCGCGCGCAGTGAGTATTGGGCGCAGTTGCTGGCCAATATCCTGCAAAAGGAGGTTTTTACGCTGCACGGCAGTGAACTGAGCGCCTGCATGGGCGCGGCGAAATTGGGCTTTTTGGCCATCGGCAAGGACCTGCTGGCGGCAGGGATGCCGGTCAAGACGCGCTATATGCCTGATGCAACGCTCCAACCGGTGCTGGAGGCGCGTAATCGCAAGTTTCAAGGTTTGCTGACGGCCGCTAAGGCGCTGCACGACTAACCGCTTGCTGTGATAAGCGGAGCAGGGCCTCATAACCAGGCGGCGTCCCATAATGGATAATCACCAATGTGTTCCACCAGCCCTGCTCGTAGAGGGTTGGCGATGAGGTAGCGAGCCATTTTCAGAAGATTTTCATCGCCCCGAGCCGCGCGGTCATGGTAGCCACGCTGCCAGAACTTTTCTCGACTGCCACGCGCTCGGTTGATGCTAAGCGTGCTGCGTGACTTGGTCTGGCGCATCACATCCCGCAGCGTTGAATGGTTCAGCTCGAACAACCAATGAAAGTGGTCCGGCATCACGACCCACGCCAATGAGTTGACCAGCCCTGCTTCATGAGCACGTTTGAACTCGGCGACCAATAAGCGACCGAGGTAAAAGTCACGGAATAGGGGCAGTCGTTGATGCACCACGGCAGTCACCAAATAAGCACGACCAGTTTCTGAATATCGACCACGCCGCAATAGGTGGGAATTAGGCTGAAGAGACAATCCGTTGCTCCCTGCATGGATAGAAAGCTTTGACGCTAGCAGCGCAGACGGACCGCACCAGGGTACTTGCGTGTCGCTATATTTCTATAAAGGCATATTGGCTGTGGTGGTGAGCAGGCCTTTTGTGGTGAGCAGGCTTGCTGTGGTGAGCAGGCTTGCCCTGCGTTGGGGCGCGAAGCGGCCCTTGCCCCTGAGGCTGCAATACACCTGGAAAAACGCGGTGACTGTTTTGGGGCTGCTGCGCAGCCCAACGCAGGGCAAGCCTGCTCGCCACGGGGTGCTGTTTTGCGGTCTGTCAGCGGGGTTTGAAATGCCGGCAAATTGTGGCTGACGATGTAATACACCTGGAAAAACGCGGTGGCTGTTTTGGGGCTGCTGCGCAGCCCAACGCAGGGCAATCCTGCTCGCCACGGGAGGCTGCCTTGCGGTCTGCATCATTAATCGGCCAATGGCGGCAAGCGTCGTTTCACCGGGGTTTTCTTGACGATGGCGGTATTGGTTTCGGCATAGGCGTTGATCCGGTCGAGCAGGCTGTCCAGGTGGTCCATGGTGCGTACATGCAGGCGTGCGATGAAGCAATCCTCGCCGGTGACCTTGTCACACTCGGTGAACTCGGGGATCGCCTGGATCTGGCGCTCCACCTCCTGCAATTTGCCCGGCAGGGGGCGGATACGCACGATGGCCTGCAACAGGTAGCCAAAATGCCTGGGGTCGATGTCGACGGTGTAGTGGGTCAGCACGCCGCGCTCCTCAAGGCGGCGCAGGCGTTCACCGACGCTGGGCGACGATAGCCCGGTAATCCCCGCCAGGGCCTTGAGCGACAGGCGCGAGTCGTCCATTAAAGCGCTGATGAGTTGCTGGTCGATGGTGTCAATCATGGTGTCTGCCTAATAAGTAAAGGTGATCCGAGGGTTTGGCCTTTTTTAGTCGCTGGAGCGGGGCATAAGCAGATTGCCATAATTGAGCCTCACTTGAGGAGCTTCAATCATGGACACATCCATCCGTCGCGGGTCGTGGGAAATGATCGCCGCCATGCTGATCTCGGGCACCATTGGCTGGTTTGTACTGGTGTCGGGCGTATCGGTGATCGAAGTGGTGTTCTGGCGTTGTGTGATTGGCGGCCTTACGCTGCTGCTGGTGTGCGCGCTGCTCGGTTACCTGCGCCTGGACCTGCTCAGTTGGGCCGGGCTGGGCCTGGCGATACTCAGCGGCGTGGCCATTGTCGGCAACTGGCTGCTGTTGTTCGAATCCTATTCACGGGCGTCCATCGCCATCAGCACCGCGGTGTACAACGTGCAGCCATTCATCCTGGTGATGCTGGCGGCGTTGTTTCTGGGTGAGAAGATCACCGTGCAGAAGCTGGCGTGGTTGAGCGTGGCGTTTTTGGGGATGCTGGCGATTGTCAGCGCCCATGGCGAGTCGCAGAGCGGTGGCGGGGCGTATCTGACAGGCATTGCACTGGCATTGGGCGCGGCGTTTTTGTATGCGGTGGCGGCGTTGATTATCAAGCGCTTGAAAGACGTGCCGCCGCATCTGATGGCCTTGATCCAGGTGACCACCGGGGCGTTGTTGCTGGCACCGATGGTGCCCTGGAACAGCCTGCCAGCGTCGACCGATGCCTGGGCGGCCCTGGTAACGCTGGGTGTGGTGCACACCGGCTTGATGTATGTGTTGCTGTATGGCGCGATCCAGAAACTGCCCACGGCGATCACCGGCGCACTGTCGTTTATCTACCCGATCGCGGCGATTTTCGTTGACTGGGTTGCCTTTGGGCATCAGCTCGGCTGGCTGCAGTGGCTGGGCGTGGCGGCGATTCTGTTGGCGGCGGCGGGGTTGCAGCGGGGCTGGTGGCCCCGCTTCTACAGGGTCAGTGCGTCCCCTGATAGATGATGTTTTCCGGGTTGAAATGCTCCACGGCACTGCCAGGTTGCGGCAACCCAAGGATATGCCCCTTGATCTTGCCCACCACGTGCATCTCGCACGGTTTGCAGTCGAACTTCAACGTCAGCACTTCATCGCCATGGATCAACTGCATCGGCGCGACCTTGGTCTTGACCCCCGTCACGCCCTTGGCCTGTTTAGGGCACAGGTTGAACGAGAAACGCAGGCAGTGCTTGGTGATCATCACCGGCACTTCGCCGGTTTCTTCATGGGCTTCGAAGGCCGCGTCGATCAGTTTGACGCCGTGGCGGTGGTAGAAGTCGCGGGCCTTCTGGTTGTAGACGTTGGCCAGGAACGACAGGTGGGCTTCCGGATACACCGGTGGCGGCGTGGTTTCGGCCTTGCGCCCGCCACGCGGGTGCGCCTTGATGCGGGCGGCGGTCAGCGCTTCGATTACTTCGCGGCGCAGTGCCTTGAGCTGCGAGTTGGGAATGAAGAACGCCTGTGGCGCATCCAGCTCGATGGCGGTGGCGTGGTACTCGGTGGTGCCCAGTTGGCCGAGCAGGTCGCGCAGGGTATCCAGCGCCTGTTCCGGCTTGTTGGCCACGCCGAACGGGCCGGGCAGGGTGACGCCGGCGCTGATGCCTTCTTCGCTGGTGGCGGTGATTTCAAGCTGTTCTTCACGCAGTCGCGCGACCCACGACAGGCCGATACGGCGCTCGGCGGAGGTCTTGAGCAGCGCCTGTTGCCAGTTGTGGTCCAGGTTGCGGTTCAGCGGGTGGTTCGGGCGCAGCTGGTGCAGGCCGGCCGGCATTTCGTTCGGTTCGACGCGGTAGCGGTAGCGCTTCTGGCCGTCTTCCTCGAACTCGCCCTTGGGCTCGGCGATGTTGGCGCGAAAGCCCACCACTTCACGCTTGACCAGCACGTTCAGGCCATCGCCGTTGGACAATGGCTCATGGGTGACCACCTGCAGGTCGCGCTTGCCGGCTTTTTCCACCACGCCCACCGGCAGGCCGGTAAAGGTCGGGGTGTCGAAGGCGCCGATGTCGATCTTGCGGTCGCTGACAAAGTAGTCGGTGCTGCCACGATGGAAGGTTTTTTCCGGGTCGGGCAGGAAGAAATGCGCGGTACGGCCGCTGGATGCGCGAGCCAGGTCCGGGCGGTCTTCCAGGATCTCGTCGAGGCGCTGGCGGTAATAGGCGGTGATGTTCTTCACATAGCCCATGTCCTTGTAGCGGCCTTCGATCTTGAACGAGCGCACACCGGCCTCGACCAGGGCACGCAGGTTGGCGCTCTGGTTGTTGTCTTTCATCGACAGCAGGTGTTTTTCAAAGGCCACGACGCGGCCCTGGTCGTCTTTCAAGGTGTACGGCAGGCGGCACGCCTGGGAGCAGTCGCCACGGTTGGCGCTGCGGCCATTCTGGGCGTGGGAGATATTGCACTGCCCGGAGAACGCCACGCACAGGGCGCCATGGATAAAGAACTCGATGGCGGCGTCCGTCTCGTCGGCGATGGCGCGGATCTCTTGCAGGTTCAGCTCACGGGCCAGGACCAGCTGGGAGAACCCGGCCTGGTCGAGAAACTTGGCCCGGCCCAGGGTGCGGATGTCGGTCTGGGTGCTGGCGTGCAGCTCGATGGGCGGAATATCCAGCTCCATCACGCCCAGGTCCTGCACGATCAACGCATCGACGCCGGCGTCGTAGAGCTGATGGATCAGCTTGCGTGCCGGTTCCAGTTCATTGTCATGCAGGATGGTATTGATCGTGGTGAAGACGCGCGCGTGGTAACGGCGGGCGAATTCGACCAGTTGAGCGATATCGCTCACGTCGTTACAGGCGTTGTGGCGGGCGCCGAAGCTCGGGCCGCCGATGTAGATGGCGTCGGCGCCGTGCAGGATGGCCTCGCGCGCGATGGCAATATCGCGGGCGGGGCTGAGCAATTCCAGGTGATGCTTGGGCAAGGACATAGTTTTTTTAGTCAGGCTTGTCACGGTTGAGGCGCGCATTGTAGCCGTGAATTGCCTGAGCGGCATCACCTCAGGCCTTGGCGGCCATCGCGGTGACTTCCACGCGCATGCCGTCTACCGCCAACGCGGCGACGCCAACCGCCGCGCGCACGGGCCAGGGCTTGGCGAAAAAGCGTTTATAGACCTCATTGAAGGCTGCGCGATCAGCCATATCGGTCAGATAAATGGTCAGGTGCATGACCCGGTCCAGGGAGCTGCCGGCTTTTTCCAGGGCAACTTTCAGCGCTTGCAGGGTGCATTCGCTTTGCACGGTGATATCGCCCAGTTCCAGGCTGCCGTCGGCGCGGGTCGGGATCTGGGTAGAGACCAGGATGCCATTGAAACCGACCACGTCGGAGGAGATGGAATCGGCATCGGGATCGGGGGTATAGGACAGATCGTGGTTGGCCATGGGCGCCTCGTTTATGGGCTGGATTGGAGAGGCGCCATGGTCCCTGAAAATCGCCGCACGGGCAAATCGCCAAGCAGTTTCTTGACGCCAAAAAATAAATGTTCCAGCCGCGTAAAGTCGCGGATTCCGCGGCCGACAGCTATGTTAATGCAATGTTTTCCGCACCGCCGAGGGTACGTCATGTTCAACACATCACTTAAAACAGAACTGGCGGCCAGGACGGCCGAAACCACCGAATACAAAGGACTGATTGCGGCACTTGAACGCTCCATGGCGGTGGTCGAATTCGATCTGAATGGCAAGGTGCTTCGCGCCAATGACAACTTCCTCAAAACCTTGGGTTACAGCCGCGAGCAACTGGCTGGCAAGTCCCACCGCGAGTTTTGCTTGCCAGCGTTGACCAACAGCCCGGCCTACGCGCAGTTCTGGAATGAGCTCAAGGCTGGCAAATTCGTCTCGGGCACCTTCAAACGGGTGGACTCAAGCGGCAAGACGGTCTGGCTTGAGGCCAGCTACAACCCGGTGCTGGATGAACGTGGCCAGGTGTTGAAAGTGGTCAAGTACGCGTTGGATGTCACCAGTAAAGTCGAGCAGGACGCCGCTACCCGCAGCAAGCTGGCGGCCGTTGATCGAGCGATGGCGGTGATCGAATTCGATTTGAGCGGCCACATACTGGACGCCAACGCGAACTTCCTGAACGTGATGGGCTACACGCTGGCCGAGCTCAAAGGCAAACACCACCGCCTGTTCTGCGAACCCGCGCTGGTCAACAGCAGTGAGTATGCGGACTTCTGGCGCCGCCTGAACAACGGCGAATTCTTCACCGGGCAATTCAAGCGCATCGGCAAAAATGGCCGCGTGGTCTGGCTGGAAGCCAGTTACAACCCGGTCTACGACGGTGACGGCACGTTGATCAAGATCGCCAAATTTGCCAGCGACATCACCGAACGCGTGGAAAAGTTCGAGGAAGACTCGCGCGGTGCCTCGCGGGCTTACCATATTTCGTCCGAGACCGAGCGGTTTGCCGAGCACGGTACCCAAGTGATTCATGAAACCGCCACGGAGATGCGTCGGATTGCCGAGAATATCGGTGCCTCGGCGCGTTTGGTCGGGCAACTGGGTGACCGCTCCGAGCAAATCACCGCCATCGTCAATACCATTCGCGGCATTGCCGACCAGACCAACCTGCTGGCGCTCAACGCGGCCATCGAGGCGGCGCGCGCGGGCGATCAAGGGCGTGGTTTTGCGGTGGTGGCCGATGAGGTCAGGCAATTGGCCGGTCGAACCAGCCGCTCCACGGCGGAAATCGCCGAGATGATCGGCATGATCCTGTCGGAAACCCGTGATGCGGTGGCGAGCATGAGTGCCACCCAGGAGGGCGCGCAACGCGGTGTCAATCTGGCCGATCAGGCGGGGTCGGTGATCTTGCAGATTCGCACCAGCACCAACGATGCGGTGAAAGCGGTGAGCATGTTTGCGTCGAAGCTGGATGAGTCGGAAGTCATTCCCAAGACCGCAGTCGGCTGGGTGGGCTAGTCAGCCGGTCACTGCACGCGGGAGGAGGGGGGATTGCCCCCCTCGATCCCCACGGGTATTACTCTTGCACGTCCATGAATTCCTTGGCCCAGGCGACGTAATTCTCAGGCAGGGTGTAGGTGTGCGTCAGCTCGGTGGCGCTCAGGTTCGAGGTGCTGAGGGTCAACTGGCGCTGGGCGCGCAGGCTGTCGTAGGTGGCCTTGATCGCGGCAAAGTAAGCGCCATGACCGGCAACCACAATGCGCACGCCCAGGTCTGCCAGGCGCTGTGCATCATTGAGCTTGGGGTTGCCGTAGGTCACCAGCATCAGCGGTACGCTGAGGTTCTGCGCGATCTGTTCCAGGTGCTCGAAGTCGCTGATCCCCACCATGCAAATCCCGTCGGCGCCGGCTTGCTGATACGCCAGGGTGCGCTCGATCACCGCTTCGGTGGGCAACACCCCCGCGTTGGTGCGCGCGATGATCGACAGCTCAGGGTCGACACGTGCTTTGAGGGCCGCGCGGACTTTGCCGATGCCTTCCTCGATGCAAATCAAATCCGTCGACTTACGCCCGAATTGCGCGGGCAGCAGCGTGTCTTCAATGGTCAGCGCGGCGACGCCGGCGCGCTCGAGCTCTTCGACGGTGCGCATTACGTTCAGGGCGTTGCCGTAGCCGTGGTCGGCGTCGGCAATAAACGGAAGCTGGGCAACGCGACCGATGCGCGTGGCCTGCTCTACGAACTCACTCAGTGTGATCAACGCAAAATCGGGTGCCGCCAGTACCTGCAACGAGGCGACCGAGCCGCCCAGAATGCCCACTTCGAACCCCAGGTCGGCGGCGATACGCGCCGACATCGGGTCGAACACAGAGGCAGTTTCAACGCACACAGGCGTTGCCAGCAATTCACGGAAATGACGACGCAGGGCTGAGTGGGACTTTTTTGGCATGATCTTTCCAGGTTGGGGCCATTGTCGACTAACGATCAATGCCTATTCATAGTCGTGGCAGATTACCACGACGCAAAACCGCGGATTATGACGTTTGAGAATGGGCCATGCCTAAGGCACATACCCTCGCAGGTATGCCCAGGCGCGAGCCTTTCAGTCGGCGGGCAGGCTGACCCAGCTGAAACGGCAGGTGCTGCCACCGCGTTTTTTCGCCTGGTACATCGCGTCATCGGCCCGCGCGAGCAGTTGTTCGACATCCGCCCCATCCCCTGGGTACAGGCTGATGCCGACGCTGATGTGCGTGCTCAGGCGGTGGGCATCGATCATGAAGGGCTGGTTGATCGCGCCGATCAGTTTATCGGCCAGCACCTCGACTTGCCTGGCGTGGTCCATGCCGGTCACCAGGATCGCAAACTCGTCGCCGCTCAAGCGGCTCACCACATCGGAGCGGCGCACCGACTGGCTCAGACGCTCGGCCACCGCCACCAGCAACTTATCGCCACACGCATGCCCGTGGGTGTCGTTCACTGCTTTGAAACGGTCCAGGTCGATAAACATTAACGCCAGCGGCTGTTGCTGCTGGATGGCGTGATTCATTGCCTGGTTGAGCAGGCTCAGGAACAGGCTGCGATTGGGCAAGCCGGTCAGGCCGTCATGGAATGCCAGTTGTTGCATGCGCGCGCGTTCTTCATCCATTACCTTGAAATTGTGCAGGATGGCGATGAAGTGCGTCACCACGCCCTGCGTGTCGAGCACCGGGGTAATGACCTGATTGATCGTACAGTTGGAGCCATCCTTGCGCCGCTCAACCATCTCGCCCTGCCAGGTCAGGCCCGCCAGGATGGTCATCCACAACTCCCGATAAAACGTGGTGGTTTGCCTTCCCGAGGCCAGCAGGTGCGGGGTTTTACCGACCAGCTCCCACTTGGAATAGCCGCTCAACAGGCAAAACGCCTTATTGATCCACACAATGCAACCCGATCTCTCGGTGATCAACACCGGGTTTGTCGCCGCGTCCAGCGACCTCACCAATATTTGCTGCTCATCTTCGATCATGGTGCCCTCCGACAGAGCCGGTGACGCTGCAAAGCCTGGATGCAGGCTAGGGGCAAGGCGCTGGGCGGCTGTTGATGAAAATCAACTTTTGCCAGCACCAGCTGATAAAGATCAAGTGGCCGCCGGCCTGGAACGCTCACTCTGAAAGCCTATTCACCGAGTGAGATGGCCACGTGCCGAGGTGCCCCATGTTGCAGACTCAGCGTTTACTGTTGATTGCCCCTTCGCCCATGACCCGCACGCCGGCGTTCGAGCGTGCCGCCGCCCTGGCGCATGCGATGCAGCTGCCCTTGCACATCGTGGCATTCGACTATCTGCAGGCCCTGGCGATCGCCGGGCTGTTTGCCCCCGAACAGATCAATCGAGCGCGGGAGGGGTATCTCAATACCCATCGCCATTGGCTCGCCGAGCAGGCAGAAGTGATACGCCAGCACGGCGTCGAGGTCACCAGCGAGGTGGTGTGGGTGCACCATCCTTACGAGGAGATCCTGCATTTCGTCAATGAGATGTCACTCGCCCTGATCATCAAGGACGCCGAGGAAGAACCGGCCTTGAAGCGGGTGTTCTACACGCCGCTGGATTGGCAACTGCTGCGCGATTGCCCGGTGCCGGTGCATCTGGTCACTGACTCGCGTCACCCGTTGCCACGCAAGGTGCTGGCGATTGTCGATGTGTTGCGCAGTGAGGAACAGGACCAGGTCTTCAACGACCAGATTGTCGAAGCGGCGGTCAAGCTGGCCGCCCAATGCCAGGCGCAGTTGGAGTTGCTGCATGTGTACGACTGGGCCGCGGTGTACGCCAAGGACATGGGCTTCGGCGCCGTGCCCCTGGCTGCCGGGCTCTATGAGTCGCTCAATGAAGCACAGCATGAGGCGTTTGCGTCTCTGGCCGAGCGCCAGGGGATTGCCGTCGAACATCGGCACTTTATCGAAGGGGTGCCGCTGCTCAACATCTGCGACTTTGCGCGCGATCACCACAGCGACATCATCGTCATGGGCACCGTGCAGCACCGGGGCTTGAACAAGTTGCTGGGCACCACCGCTGAAAGTCTCCTGCACCACGCACCCTGCAGCCTGTGGGCGATTAAACCAACACGCAATTGACTACGTATTGAACCTGGCGCCGGGATCGCCCGGTGCCTGAAGAGGTGCGAAATGAGCCAATACCAACGCCTGTTGCTGATCACCGACCGTACGTTGTATCAGTCCCCGGCGCTGCAGCGTGCCGTGGCCCTGGCCAAGGCATGCCGCGCGAGCCTGGCCGTCAGGGCCTTTATCGAACCGGCGCCGATCATTCATTTGTGGGAGGAGCATCTCGATGAGTCGGCGCATAACGACTACCTGCGCCGTTACTGCGACTGGCTGGTCGAAGAAGTCCAGCGACTGGGCGGTGTAGAGCTGAAAATGTCGGTTGAGCTGGTGTTCACCACCCACCCGTTGCTGGATATCCTGCGCACGATTGCCGATCTGAAGCCCGACCTGGTGATCAAGGACGTGAAGCTCGAACCCCTCCTCAAGCGAGTGTTCATGACCCCGCTCGATTGCCACCTGCTGCGCGAGTGCGCGACGCCCCTGCACCTGGTCAGCCAGGCGCGCTACGGTTTGCCCCATCGCGTGGTGGCGGCGGTTGATCCGTTCGACGCTGCCACGCAAATCAGCGGCCTGAATGACACCATTATTCAGTGTGCCTATTCCATGGCCCGGCAATGCGACGCGCCGCTGCACCTGCTGTATGCCTATGACCTGTCGCCGGCATTCAACGGTGATGCGCCGATGACGATGGGCGGCTGGAACCTGGACTTCGCTGAAGAGTTGCGCCAGTCGCTGCATCAGGCGTTCGTCACCTTGGCCGAGCGTTATGGGGTGCCAGCGGAGCGCCGGCACTTTGTCATGGGCCAACCCGTGCCGGTGATCCAGCAATTCGTCGAGCAATTTCTCGCCGATGTGGTGGTCATGGGCACCGTTCACCGGGTCGGGCTGGAGCGCATGATCGGCAGCAACACCGAACGGGCGCTGTATTCAGTGCCGGGCAGTATTCTGGCGATCCGGCAGCCCGAAAACGGCGACCACCGCTAGGCTAGGGCGTCAGCACGATCGCCCCGTTGAATTGCCCGCCGCGCAGGTACGCCAGCGCCTGGTTGGCCTCTTCCAGGGCAAAGCGGGTCACGTCGCAGTGGACGGGCGTGTGCCGCAGCATCTGGAAAAACTCGCTACCGTCTTGCCGGGTCAGGTTGGCCACTGAGCGCACGCTGCGCTCGCCCCATAACAGGCGATAGGGGAAGGCGGGAATATCGCTCATATGAATGCCGGCGCAAATCACACAGCCGCCTTTGGCGGTGGCGGCCAGCGCCAGCGGTACAAGCGCGCCGACGGGGGCAAAAATCAGGCTGGCATCCAGCGGGTGGGGCGGCGGCTGATCCGAGGGGCCGGCCCACACGGCGCCCAACGAACGCGCATACGCCTGGCCTTCGCGATCATCCGGGCGGGTGAACGCATACACCTGTTGCCCGCGCCCCAGCGCCACCTGAATCGCCAGATGGGCCGCCGCGCCGAAGCCATAAAGCCCAAGGTGACGGGCGCCGGCGGCCATTTGCAGGGCCCGAAAACCGATCAGGCCGGCGCACAGCAGAGGCGCGGCTTGAATGTCCGATAACTCGTCGGGAATCGGCAGGCAAAAACGCGAGTCCGCCGTTGTGTAGTCAGCGTAGCCGCCGTCCAACTGGCAGCCAGTGAACAGGGCCCGGTCGCAGAGGTTTTCCCGGCCCGATCGACAGAAGTCGCACTCACCGCAGGTCCAACCGAGCCACGGCACACCGACGCGGCGGCCGAGCCAGTGAGCGGCGACAGCGGCGCCCACGGCCGTCACTTCACCGACGATTTCATGGCCCGGCACACGCGGCAACAGCGCTTGGGGCAATTCACCGTCGACCAGGTGCAGGTCGGTGCGGCACACCCCGCAGGCCAGCACCTTGATCAGTAGCTGCCCGGTGCCGGGTGTCGGGATCGGCCGCTCCTCGCATTGCAGCGGCTGGCCGGGGGTGTGCAAAACCATCGCCCGCATAACCCATCTCCAGGTGTTCGCGCAGTCACGCTAAATAATAGGCCGCCGGCAGCCCGCGACCAGGCGCTTGAGCCCGTCCGGGTCCAGGATCGTGACGTTACGCCCGACAATCTGCGCCAACCCCTGGTCGCGCAGGTGCGCGATACCGCGGCAGATGGTTTCCAGACGCAGGCCCAGGTAAGAGCCGATTTCCTCGCGGCGCATTTTCAGTACAAAGTGCCTGGCCGAATACCCGCGCTGGCTGAAGCGTTGCGACAGGTTCAGCACAAACGCCGCCAGGCGCTCATCCGAGTTCATGTTGCCCATCAGCATCAGCAGGGTATGGTCTTGCACGATTTCACGGCTCAGCAGCCGATTGAGGTTGTGCTGCAATGACGGAAGCTTGCGCGCCAGGCTCTCCAGATGAGCGAAGTGGATCGGGCAGACCTCACTGTCCTCAAGGGCCACCGCCGTGCAGGCGTACGCTTCGTCACTGATGGCATCCAGGCCGAGCATATCGCCGCAGAGCTGAAAGCCGGTGACTTGCTCGCGGCCGTCAACCGACACGATGCACGTCTTGAACGAACCGGTGCGCACCGCATACAGCGAACGCAAGGGTTCTCCCGTACGGTACAAGGCCGCGCCTTTTTTGACCTTGAAACGTTGCGCCACCAGCGTGTCCAGGTGCATCACCTCTGGCCCGTCGAGACCGGTCGGCAGGCAGAATGCCGACACACTGCAACGGGAACAGGCTGCTTTAAGGGCGGGAGTCGGTGTGGTCCGCAACACCACCGAGTGATCGGCTGGACGCAGGAGGGGGCATTCATGCATGCGCTCCGTCCAGGCATGGGCCTGGCTCTTGGAAGGGCAAGAAAAGTGCGCCGGCTCCCCTGGTACTTGGCGGTTCCGACTCCGCTTCTACTTGAACTTAAGCGTCGGCTTCAAGACTTGACGTATATCAAGTCCCGAGCAGTTGAGGCACCCAGAATCGACGAATGACAATCCACAGGTCCAACCTTGGCGGAGGGGTGTATGAGTGATTTTCTGGGGGTAGAGGAACTGGAGGGGCTGGATGCGTATTGGCGCGCAGCCAATTACCTGGCAGTCGGGCAGATCTACCTCAAGAACAACCCGTTATTGCAGACACCGCTGGAGCCGTCCCATATCAAGCCGCGCTTGCTGGGGCACTGGGGCACCACGCCGGGGCTGAACCTGCTCTATACCCATCTCAATCGGCTGATCAACCAGTACGATGTGAACATGCTCTTTGTGGCCGGCCCCGGCCATGGCGGGCCGGCGGTGGTGGCCCAGACTTACCTGGAGGGCACCTACACCGAGTGTTATCCCTCGGTGGGGCGCAATACCAACGGCCTGCTGCGGCTGTTTCGGCAGTTTTCCTGGCCCTATGGAATTTCCAGCCATGTCTCGGCGCAGATCCCCGGGTCGATCCATGAAGGTGGTGAACTGGGTTACTGCCTGGCCCACGCCTATGGCGCGGCATTTGATAACCCCGACCTGATCGTCGCCTGTGTGATCGGCGACGGCGAAGCCGAGACCGGCCCATTGGCCGCCAGCTGGCACGCGAACAAATTCATCAACCCTGCGCGGGATGGCGCGGTGCTGCCGATCCTGCACCTTAACGGCTACAAGATCGCCAACCCCACGCTCCTCTCCAGGATCAGCGAGGACGAGTTGTCCGCCCTGTTGTATGGCTACGGCTACGATGCCTATTTTGTCGAAGGCGATGAGCCGGAGCAGGTCCATCAGGCGCTGGCCCGGACCCTGCACACCATGCTGCTGAAAATCCGCGAGATTCAGCGCGCGGCACGCCAGCCCCGGCGTGCCGAGACGCCGGAGCGCCAACTGTGGCCGATGCTGGTACTGCGTACGCCCAAAGGCTGGACCGGACCGAAGTTTGTCGATGGCTGTCGGGTTGAAGGCACCTGGCGCGCCCATCAAGTGCCGCTGGCCAACTTTCAGACGCCGGGGCATGTGCAGCAGTTGGAGGAATGGCTCAAGAGCTACCGCCCCGAGGAGCTGTTCGATGCCGACGGTGCCTTGCTGCCGGAGATCGCAGCACTGGCCCCCACCGGGCACCGCCGCATGAGTGCCAACCCCCACGCCAATGGCGGGCAGTTACTGCGCGTGCTGGACCTGCCACGGTTCGCCGACTACGCGGTGGCACTGGCGGCCCCCGGTTGCCGGCGCGCCGAGGCGACCCGGGTACTGGGGGGCTTCTTGCGCGACGTGATGAAAAACGCCCGGGGCGCCGCCAACTTCCGTCTGTTCGGCCCGGATGAAACCGCCTCCAATCGCCTGGAAGCCGTCTATGAGGTCAGCGCCAAAACCTGGCTGGACCCGCTGCAGGCCGACGACCTGAACCTGGCGGCGGACGGTCGCGTCATGGAGATCCTCAGCGAGCATGTGTGCGAGGGCTGGCTCGAAGGGTATCTGCTCACTGGTCGCCATGGCCTGTTGTCGTGTTATGAAGCGTTTATCCATATCGTCGACTCCATGGTCAACCAGCATGCCAAATGGTTGAAAACCGCCGCCAGCGTGCCCTGGCGCAAGCCGGTGGCGTCGCTCAACCTGTTGTTGACTTCCCATGTCTGGCGCCAGGACCACAATGGGTTCTCTCACCAGGACCCTGGCTTCATCGACCTGGTGGCGAACAAAAAGTCCGACGTGGCGCGCATCTACCTGCCACCGGATGCCAACTGCCTGCTGTCGGTGGCTGACCACTGTCTGCGCAGCCGCAATTACATCAATGTGATCGTGGTGGGCAAGCAACCGGAGTGGCAGTGGCTGGATATCGACGCTGCCGTGCGCCATTGCCTGGCGGGCATCGGTCGCTGGGACTGGGCCTGCCGGGACGACCAGGACCCGGACGTGGTCATGGCCTGTGCCGGTGACGTTCCGACCCTGGAAACCCTGGCCGCCGTGACGTTGTTGCGCGAGTACGTACCGGATCTACGGGTCAGGGTGATCAACGTCGTCGACCTGATGGTGCTGCAGTCGTCTTCGCAGCATCCCCATGGCCTTACGGATGCCGCGTTCGATGGGTTGTTCACCACTGACAAACCGGTGATCTTTGCCTTCCATGGCTACCCGGCGCTGGTGCATCGGCTGCTGTACCGCCGCACCAATCACGCCAACGTCCATGTGCGCGGCTTCATGGAGGAGGGCGCCACCACCACGCCGTTCGATATGGCGGTGATCAACAACCTGGATCGCTACCGGCTGGCGCTGGACGTCATTGAGCGCGTACCGCGCCTGCACGACCAACGCCATGCTGCGCAGGCGCGGTACTGGTCAATGATGGAGAAACACAAGCTGTACCTGATCGAGCATGGCGAAGACCTGCCCGAAGTGCTCGATTGGCAATGGACCGCGGCCGAGTGATCAGCGCGACGCCCCATTCACGGCGACCGGCAGCGGCTTCATCGGCATCAGCGGCGCGAATTCCTCGGGCGTCAGGCTCTCCTTTTCCATCAGCAGACGCGCGCCGGCCTCCAGGTCGGCACGGTGCGCCTGGAGCAAGGTCTTGGCGCGTGCGTAGGCTTCGTCGAGCAGGGCGCGTATACACAGGTCGACTTCCCTGGCCGTTTGCTCCGAATAATCTTTCTGCCCCGTGACCTGCATCTGCTCACCCAGGTAGGTGGTGTTCTGGCGTTCCAGCACCGACTGCCCCAACTCGGCACTCATGCCGAAACGGGTAATCAACTGCCGGGCGATATCCGTGGCGTGAGCCAGGTCATCCGCCGCGCCGGTGGAGGTCTGGCCGTACATCAGAAACTCGGCGGCGCGGCCGGCCATCAGCACGACAATACGGTCCTTGAGCATCTGGCAACTGATCAGGAAGTGGTCTTCGGTCGGGCGCTGCAAGGTGTAGCCGAGGGCGCCAATGGCGCGCGGCACGATGGAGACCTTATGCACCGGGTCCATGGCCGGCAGGTGACTCGCTGCCAGGGCATGGCCCATCTCGTGGTATGCCACCACCTGGCGCTCTTCGGCGCGCAGCACGCTGCTCTTGCGTTCGATGCCCGCGACCAGGCGCTCCACGGCAGCGGTGAAATCGTCCAGGCTGACCGCGTCGGCGCCACGCCGGGTGGCGACAATCGCCGCTTCGTTAACCAGGTTCGCCAGGTCGGCGCCGGTGAAACCGGTGGTGATCTCGGCAATGCGCGCGCTGTCGAGGGCCGGATCCACGCTGATCTTTTGCAGGTGAACGTTGAGAATCGCCTGCCGCCCCTTGCGGTCGGGGCGATCGATCAACACCTGGCGGTCGATCCGCCCGGCGCGCAGCAGCGCCGGGTCGAGAATTTCCGGGCGATTGGTCGCGGCCAACAGCACCACGCCTTCGCGAGGGTCGAAGCCATCCAGTTCGGCCAGGAGCTGGTTGAGGGTCTGCTCCTTTTCGTCATTGCCACCGAATACGCCGACGCCGCGCATCTTGCCCAGGGCGTCCAGTTCATCGATGAAAATGATGCACGGCGCCGCCTCGCGCGCCTGTTCGAACAGGTCGTGCACCCGGGCGGCGCCGACGCCGACGAACATTTCGACGAATTCGGAGCCCGAGATCGAGAAAAACGGCACCCCGGCCTCACCTGCGACGGCCTTGGCCACCAGGGTCTTGCCGGTCCCCGGCGGCCCCACCAGCAACGTGCCTTTGGGAATATGCGCCCCCAGCCTTGCGTACTTGGCCTTGTCCTTGAGGAACGAGACGATCTCGACCAGTTCGGCCTTGGCTTCATCGATACCGGCGACATCCGCGAAGGTCACCCCCGTGTCCCGTTGTACAAACACCTTGGCCCGGGACTTGCCGATGTTCATCAGCCCGCCGAGGCCCTGCTTTTGCGCGATGCCGCGAAACATGAAGTGCCAGATCACCATGATCAGGATGAACGGCAGCAGCCAGCCCAACAGGCCGCTCAGGAAGGTATTGTCATTGACGCCGGAGAAACTGGCGCCCGCCTGCGCCAGGTCTGCGGCCAACGCCGGCTCGACCCGCACCGTGGTGAACAGGCTGTGGCCGTCGATAGGCACTTGCAGTTTGCCGCTGATCTGGTCTTTCTCGACCCGCAGGTCACTGACCTTGTGCTCGTTCAACAGTTGCAGGAACTGACTGTAGGGGATGTTTTGCACCACCCGGTATTCCGTCCACAGAAATTGCAGCACGGTGAACACGACAAAGGCGGTCAAAAAGTACGACAGGTTCCATTGATGGTTCTTTTTCATGACCCGCACCGCCCGCGCAACCGTTGGAAGCCCCGGCGCGTCGGCCGGGGCATGCTTGCTCTCACGCGAGCAGCAGGTGATCTTCCACCCGCATGACACCCGGCACCGACCAGGCCGCCCGTTCTACGAGCTTGCGCTCACGCCACAGATGAACCTTGCCGTCGAGCCGAACCACATCACCGTCGACCCGGACATGAATATCCTTGGCATCCACTTCTGCATTGCGCGTGAGCGCCTCTTCGATGCGCTTGCGGATATCGACGACGTCCACCCGGGGGCTGAGGGTCAGGCGATTATCCACCCCCATCACGCCGGATAGCTTGCGCACGGCTTTTTCCACGGTTTGTTTCTGGTACTGCCAGTCGACTTCGCCTTCCAGGGTGATCCAACCGTTGCGCACGATGACTTTAACGGCGTTCGGGGGAATGTCGGCACTCCAGTTGATGATGCTCAGGGCGCGCGCGGCGATGGTGTCGTCGGCCGTTCCGGCGCCTTTGTGCAGCCGGACCTGAATCTCTTCGGCCACCGCGCGCACGCCCTTGACGCCTTTAACCGCGCGCTCGGCGCTGACTTTCTGATCGTAGCTGCCGACATGTCCGGTCAGCGTGACCACGCCGTTTTCCACCGCGACACCGATGTTGGCTGCATCGATGTGCGGGAGGAATTCAAGCTCTTCCAAAATGGCGTTACGCAAACTCAAGTCGCTCATGATGATGTCCTCAGTCGAATTCGTGGCTTACGACAGGCCGTGAATGGCCAGTCACTGGTTTCTACGCCCGAACCACGGAAAATCATTGAGCTATATCAATAAGGCTCGAGTGACTGGCCTGTTGAATAAAAGCCAGCCATTAGTTGATAAAGATCAGAGCGTGCACATTGTGACGCCAGATACTTGACTGAAGGTCTTCAGTCCAGACGCAGGAGCATGAGCGGGACAGACAAGGGCCGCAGGCAAATGGCAACGCGCGTCCAGGCGGAGGTATTCCATGTTGGCACTCAAACGTATCTTATTGATTGCACCCTCCGAAATGACGCTCACCCCGGCCTTTGACCGGGCGCAGGCGTTGGCCTGTGCCACGGGCGCGCTGTTGCACATTGTGGCGTTCGACTATGTCACGCCACTGGCATTGGCCGGGCTGTTCGACCATGACGCGATGGCCCAGGCGCGGGAGGGTTACCTTCAGATCCATCGCCACTGGCTGGAGCAGCACGTTCGCTTTCAACGGCGCGCGGGCCTGGAGATCAGCTGTGAAGTGGTGTGGGCCAAACCCAGCCTGGCGCACGTGTTGGCCTATGTGAACGACTTTCATGCCGACCTGGTGATCAAGGACGTTCAGCATGTCGCGGCCCTTGACCGCACCTTCCACAAACCCCTGGATTGGCTGCTGTTGCGTGAGTGTCCGGCCTGCCTGCACCTGGTTACCGACGCTCGGCACCCGAAGCCGCTGAAGGTACTCGCCGCCATTGACCTGTCGCACCTTGAAGAACTGACATACGGAACGAATGAGCGCGTCCTCGAACTGGCTACGGCATTGGCTCAGGCGTGCGATGCGCAACTGCATCTGCTCAATGTCTGCAACTGGTCGGTAGTGGGCGATGCATTAAGGAGTGTACCGACCCAGAGCCTGGATAGCAGTTTGGGTGAGGCGGTCAACGACGCTCAGGCGGAAGCCTTTGTCACGCTCGCCGAACGCTATGGCATCGAGCCCAAGCACCAGCATGTGCTGAGCGGTATTCCCCACAAGGTGATCAGCCAGTTCGCCCGGCGCAATGCCTTCGATGTGGTGGTGCTTGGCACGGTCTATCGCCAAAGCCTTGACCGGATGATTGGCAGCACTGCCGAGAGCGTGCTGAACCGCACTTCAAGCAGTTTGATGATCGTCAAGCCACTGCCCTGGGTTGACTGAAACCAGCGAGTCCATGACCTCTCAAGGAGGCAACCATGCGCATGACATTTCTGGGGGCGGCAGGCACGGTCACCGGCAGCAAGTACCTGCTGGAGCATCGAGACCTGCATGTCCTGATCGATTGCGGCCTGTTCCAGGGCTACAAGCAATTGCGCCTGCACAATTGGGATGCCTTCCAGCTGCCGGTTCGCGAGCTTCACGCTATCGTGTTGACCCACGCCCACCTGGACCACAGCGGCTATCTGCCGTTGCTGGTACGCAACGGTTATCGCGGGCCGGTCTATGCCACGCCGGCCACCTGTGAACTGGCCAAAATCCTGCTGCGTGACAGCGGCCGCCTGCAGGAAGAAGAGGCCGAATTCGCCAACCGCCATGGATTCTCCAAGCACGACCCGGCGCTGCCGCTGTATACCGAACAGGATGCCGAGCGGGCGTTGAAACTGCTGCGGCCGATCGAACTGCACCACCGCGTGGCGATTGCCCTGGGCTTGACCATTCTGTTGCGCGAAGCCGGGCATATTCTCGGCGCGGCGACGGTTGAAATCGTGGCCGATGGCGTCACGCTGGTGTGCTCCGGTGACTTGGGGCGGCCGAATGATCCCTTGATGTTCGCCCCGCAGACCATTGAGCACACCGATTACCTGCTGGTGGAATCCACCTACGGCGATCGTCGCCACGTGGTGGAGCCTCCCGAACAGACGCTGGCCGAGGTGATCAACCGCACCGCGCTGCGCCACGGCATCACCCTGGTGCCGTCGTTTGCCGTGGGGCGCGCGCAATTGCTGATGTACCACCTGTATCGACTCAAGCAACAGCACGCCATCCCTGACCTGCCGATTTACCTCAACAGCCCGATGGCCACCGACGTCACCCGCCTGTACCAGCGCTTTCGCTCTGAGCATCGGCTGTCGCTGGAAGAGTGCCAGGGCATGTGCGACGGCACGCATTTCATCACGTCCGTGCAACAGTCGATTGCACTGGACCTGCAACGCAGCCCCGCGATCATCATTGCCGCCAGCGGCATGGCCACCGGCGGGCGCGTGCTGCACCACCTCAAGGCGCTGGCGCCCAACCCGCTCAACACCCTGTTGGTACCGGGCTTTCAGGCGGGCGGCACACGCGGTGCGCAGATCGTCGCCGGCGCGCCCTCGGTGCGTATCCATGGCCAGGACGTGCCGATCCGCGCCGAGGTGGTGCCCATGGACACCCTGTCCGCGCACGCCGACGCCGATGAAATCATGCAGTGGCTGCGCGGCTTCACGCACGCGCCGACACACACCTACGTGGTTCATGGCGAACCGAATGCCTCGGATGTACTGCGGCGGCGCATCAGCCAGGAACTGGGTTGGTCGGTGTCAGTGCCGGAGTATCGGGACCAGGTCGAACTGCCGGCCGTTGATCAGTCCCTGAGCGCTTAGTACCCGCCAAGACAAATGACCGATTCGAGGCACCGGATAGGCATGCGTTTGATTTTTATCAAGTACGGCTCGCCGCAAAAGAGCAATTTACCCCCCGAGAGGCTTCAGGTCCGCGTCGTCGATTCAACAGGGAAGGCCGGGGCTTTTTTCGGTTTTAACGGGATGGGCATTCATGCCTGTCAATCGAGCTGATTGAACAATCAAAAAGAAAGATGAAGCCACTCTTGAAGTACCTTGCGTCCCGAAAAGGTTACATACACAGGTATTCAACTAATGGCTTCTCAGTGCGGTGGTGCAGTATCTGAGCTTCAGTACAAAAAGTTTAACTTCGTCGGCTATGAGTTGGCCGGTGATTTGCGATTGCCGCGTGGCGCCGAATGCCTGGTGATTCTCGTGCATGGCAGTGGCGGTGGCCATCCCAACCCGCGTAACCAGTTTATTGCGGAGTACCTGGCGCGCCAGGGCATGGGCACCTTGGTGGTCGACCTGCTGACCAGGACGGAGCAGCGCTGGGATGCCCTGACCGGCGCGCTGCGTTTCGATATTGAGCTGCTTGCCGAACGACTGATCAGCGTCATTGAAGTGATCGGCCGGGACGTTGAGCTGCGCCCACTGGCCATGGGCTTGTTCGGTGCCAGTACGGGCGCCGCCGCTGTGCTGGTCGCTGCCGCTCACGCCAGTGGGGTGCGTGCGGTGGTCAGCCGGGGAGGGCGCACCGACCTTGCCGCTGAGGCGTTGTGCCAGGTCAAGGCACCGACATTACAAGTGGTCGGTTCGGAAGACCCGATGATCCTGCGCCTGAATGTGCGCACCAGTCTCGCGCTGCACTGCAAGCAAAGCCTGGAGATCGTCAACGGCGCGACGCATCTTTTCAAGGAGCCGGGTGCGCTGGCGGACGTGGCCAGGCTGAGCAGGGACTGGTTCGAAAAGTACCTGTACAAGGAGCCTTCGTCGACTGGCCCAGTGCCTGGATTAAACGGCAGGGCTTGATCCCCGCCACCTGGCATCCGTTCGAGGAAGCGGTGATCAATTTCAGTCGACCGCATTTCTGTGGCGAGCGGGCTTGTCCCGCGTTGGGCTGCGCAGCAGCCCCAAAACCAGGCGCAGAGAAGTGCCTGATCCACCGCATTCGTCTTCATCAGGGGGCGCTTCGCACCCCAACGCGGGCGGTGCGACGATTCGACAAGCCCGCTCGCCACAGAGGTACCGTCTAAAGCACCCGCTCGTGCACGATGCGATCAAAATCCCGGTCCACATACGCCGAGGTAAAGCCAAACTGCTTGTACAGGCCATGAATCGGATAATCGGTCGACAGGTCCGTCGACACCATTTTGCGAAAGCCCCTGCGCTGGGCGGCGTCAATCAGATGCCCGAGCAATGAACGACCCAGGCCCTTGCGCTGCCAGGTGTCGGCCACGGCGACCGCGCAGTCGCAGTTCTCGCTGTTATCCATGGCACGCCTGTAGCGGCTGACACCGATGACCAGCAACTCGCCATCCTGGTGCACCAATGCCAGGTAGCCATGGCCAACATCCCCAGGTTCACTCAGCAGTGCATCGAGGGTGTGCGCATCGACATGGGGCACTTCACCCAAAAAGCGAAAGCGCAGCGACAAGGGCGACAACCGTTGGAAAAAACGCAACAGGCCCGCGTGATCGTCAGTCGACAAGGGACGAATAAGCACATGGGTTCCATCGTGCAGTTTCTCCAGCCAATGCTCGGTGGTCGACGATTTATCCCGTTCTGCAATCAGAGCAGCGGCGTGTGGGGTGTCGGGCATGGGAGGGCTCCAGTGCACGGTGAAATCGGAGAGCGGCCTGGGTCAGGGCTATTCATTACGTGCCCACGTGACCTGCACGCCGTATTGAGTATCGTCGTAGCAGTAACGCGCCTCGCCCTTGAACGCGGCTTCCAGCGCATGCCCCAGGCGATTGGCGAGATGAATGCCGGTGGTGGTCACCTTCAGGTCGTCGGCCACGTCAGTCAGGTGGATGATGCGCTCCAGTGCATGCTCGGCCTTTTCCTGTTTTTCGGTGTTTTCGATCAGGTGGATGATTTCATCATGGTGCTGGTGCAAGAAGCCGCCCGACAGCGTGAGCGTGCCGGCGGGCACGTTGTCCGCTATCCGTCGGCAGGCGGGGCAGGTCACGGACTGCGCGTTGTGCACCACGGTGTTTTCCGGACGATTCCAGGTCCAGTTCCCGGCCTGATACACCGCCTCGCACCGCGGGCAGACGGCTGAACCTTGCATCCGTGGCTGGCAATAGGGGTCATGGGGCGGTGTTTTGAACAGTTTGCTTTTCTGACTTTGCTGATAGCTGTCCATGGTGTTTCTCCTGGCGTATCGAGAGGGGGGAGCCACGTGTTGATTTGGACGCCGTTTACAGCCGGGCAGATTGATTTTTGTCAACTCGGGGAGGGTTCGGCAGGGGTGTGACTTTGTTGATAAAAGTCAATCTGGCCACCGCTACTTCGGGGAAGCATGGTCAACGAAGAATGAGCGGGTGGGGAAGCAGGCTTGCCCCGGGGCAGCGAAGCGGCCCCAACACCCACCGCTGAGTTCTGATAGGAAATTCCCTGGAGGCCTGCACGCATGAATGTAGCCAAGGCTATCTCCGGGCGGCGCTCGACCCGTGACTACACGACCGAACCGCTCGATGAAAAACTTCTCTGTCGCTTGATCGATGCCGCTGTCCAGGCACCCAGTGCGATGAACCAACAACCGTGGACGTTCACGGTGGTCCGCGACCAGGCGCTGCTGGAGCGAATTTCCCGTGAAGCCAAGACTTGGCTGCTCGCCACCACGCCTGCGGGTACGCATTCCAGCCATTTCCAGGCATTGCTCAGTGAGGAGAATTTTCAGATTTTCTACCACGCACCGGCACTGGTACTGATTTCGGGTAATGCCCCCACCCAATGGGTGGTCGAAGACTGCGCCTTGGCTGCCGAAAACCTGATGCTCGCGGCCTATGCCGAGGGGCTTGGAACGTGCTGGATCGGTTTCGCCCAGGGCTTTCTGAATACGCCGCAGGGTAAGCACGCACTGGGCCTGCCCGCCGACTGGGCTCCCGTGGCACCGATTATCGTGGGGCACCCCAAAACGGTACCGGAACCCATCGCGCGCAAGGCCCCCGAGATCCACTGGATAGACTGATTGCTAACGCTGATCCCAGGCTTGGCCGGTTTTGCGGTTTTCTGATGTGGATCAGATCGGCCGCGAGGCCGGCGCCTAAGCTCGGGCTGACCCTCGACGCCCGGCAACACACCATCCTGTAACGGAACTGAGGCACGGCGCAGGTTCGCGCGGCACCGGTCGTGCAGGCTGCTTTTCATTCCTTTTCTGGAGTCAGATCATGAGCCAATACACCCGCTTGTTGCTGATCATCAACCCCGACCTGCGCGACTCCCCGGCAATCGGCCACGCTGCCGCCCTGGCCAAGGCCAGTGGCGCGCGCTTGCATATTGCCGGGCTGGCAACCCCCTTGGAGATCTTGTCGTTACTGGCCGAAGATGTGCAGGACACGACCCGCGCCAGTTACCTCGAGGATCACCGCGCCTGGCTGGACAACCAGGCCAGGCATCTCCATGCGCTGGGCCTCGACGTAACGGCGCAGGTGGCGTGGGCCAACGACCTCAAGCAAGACATCCTGGATTACGTCGCGGAGATGCAGCCCGACCTGCTGATCAAGCAAGTGCAGCACGAGTCGGCGTTCAAGCGCGCATTCTTCACCCCACTGGACTGGAAGTTGCTGCGTGAGTGCCCGGTTCCAGTGTATCTGGTCGGCGGCGGTGGCCATGCCTTGCCGCGCATCATTGTGGCGGCGGTTGACGTGTCGGACGTTCAACATGCCAATGACGTGTTGAACGAGAGCATCATTGCGCAGGCTACCGACCTGGCGCTGCAATGTGATGCCGAGTTGCACCTGCTGTATGCCTGCGACCTGACCGCGCTCTACATGGGCGACGTGGGCGGCATGGCCGTTTCCACTCTCAGCAAGGAACTGGCGGGCAAGGAGGAAACAGCGTTGCGCGAACTGGCCGGACGTTACCGCGTTCCTTCGGACCGCCTTCACTTCATTTTGGGCAATCCCGTCTCGGTGTTGAGCCAGTTTGCCAAGGAGCGCCAGGTAGATGTGGTGGTAATGGGCCGCGTCCAATATCACGGCATCGAAAAGCTACTGGGCAGTACCACTGAACACATCCTCTACCAGGTGCCCTGCGACATGTTGGCGGTGCGTGCCGACAACAGAAGCCCCGTTTAACGTGTAATCAAACCACAGGTCTCAGCGCCTGATGAGGTGACTCATGACGCATAGCCCCTCACTGCAAACCCTCTGGCAGGATCGCTCGGCGGCCGGCCAAGGGCTGGTGGAGCCGTTGCGCAAATACGCCGGTCGAGCCGATGTGATCATCCTTGCCTTGCCCCGTGGCGGCGTGCCTGTGGCATACGAGGTGGCCACCGCCCTGGCGGTGCGTCTGGACCTGCTCGTGGTGCGCAAGCTCGGTGTGCCGTCCCAACCGGAATTCGCCATGGGCGCCATCGCCAGTGGCGGTATCCACATTCGCAATGAAGAGATGCTGGGAGCTCATTCGATCGCTCAAGACCGGTATGACGCGGTGGTTGCCAGGGAAACCCGCGAGTTATCGCGCCGCGAGCAGGAGTACCGCGGTGCCCGCGCGCCCGTGCAGTTGAAGGATCAGGTGGTCATCCTGATCGATGACGGCCTGGCCACCGGCGCCTCGATGATGGCCGCGATTCAGGCAGTGCAGCTGCAGGCGCCCGCGCGTATCGTGGTGGCGGTTCCAGTGGCGCCGCCGGATACGGTGGAGACCCTGCGTTGCATCGTCAATGAAGTGATCTGCCCGCTGATGCCGGAAAGGATGATGTCCATCGGTTACTGGTACTCCAATTTCCCCCAGACCACCGACGCAGAAGTCATTGAGTTACTCCAGCGGGCCTGGCGGCGCGAGTCGATTGAAGGCGGCGCGGTGTCGAGGCGGCTCGATACCTGAGCCGTGCGGTGCCGTCGCGTTTACCCCGCAGTCCCTGGACATCGGTCGTCATGGCGATTCCCCCTTGAGTGTTCAGCTATTCCTATACCCAGGCCCAGGCTAATCATTGAGGTTCATCAATAAAGCCAGCACGCGCTTGCGCGAACGTGGCTGGACCGGTACGCGTCGGTAACCGATGCCGATCATGGAGGCAAGTGCTATGTGGTGCTCTATCAATCGCTCGCGCTTGACACTTGCCTGCTGCGTACTGGCCCTTGCGGGGTGTACCGGCCCATCTGATCGGGCCACGCAAAAACACTCGTCCATGCCTGCGCTGGCCCTGGTAAACGACGTCTGTTCCCTGTGCCACGGGCTGACGGGCGAGTCGATTTCGCCGCTGTCGCCCAAATTGGCCGGCCAGCAAAAAGACTACCTGAAGGTGCAGTTGGTTGACTTCAAAGCGCATGTGCGCATGGATAAAGCCGCGACTCAATACATGTGGGGCTTCACCCATTTGACCGATGCACAGATCGTTGACCTGGCGGAGTATTTTTCAACCCAGCGACCCATGCAGGCAGAAGCCGAAGCACCTGACGCGAGGGGCGAATTGATCTATCGCCATGGCGTGCCCGAGGCAGGCATTGCGCAGTGCAGCGCCTGTCACGGGGCGCAGGGGCAGGGCCATGGCCAGACACCACGCCTGGCAGGCCAGCATGCGGCCTACATGGTGCGCCAGCTCAAGGCGTTTCAACAGGCCGACCTGCGTGAGCGGGGAGACCTGACGAGTCAGATTGCGCATACCCTGTCGGATGCCGATGCCGAGTCTGTCGCCCATTACATGGCGACGCTGAAGCCATGAAGCGTATGGGCGTGCGCAAGGCGTCAAGGTCCGATTGTTGGCGCAAAGTTGACAAACATCAGAGCCCCGCGGCAGCGGCGCCGGATACTTGAACCGCAGCAGACGTTTCCTGCTGCGACCCTCAAGGAGAATCCCATGAATATGCGTTTACCCGTAGTGTTGCTCAGTGCCCTCCTGGCGTTGTCGGCTGGCTGCAGTAACAAGCCCGCCAAAGAACTGGATGCACGCCTGGAGGCCGCCCAAAGCACTGCGCTGTCGGCACGCGCCAGGGCGGATGAAGCCTACTCGAAAGCGGAACAGGCAGCGGTAGCGGCCAATCAGGCGCAACAAGCGGCCGATCAAGCCAATGAGCGCGCCAGCCGGATGCTCGAAAGAGCAAGCCGTAAATAGTCAATGCGCTGTTCGATTGGTTCTGATTCGCTCAAGCGTTGAACCCTCACAGATAAAAAAAGCCCCTTGTCGGTTTCCCGCCAAGGGGCAGCGCAGCCTGGGATTTACTCGCCTTTGATAGGCACGACTTTATCCGCTTTCATGGCTTCGGGCTTTTTCGGCAACGAGATGCTCAGTACGCCCTTGCTGAAACTCGCGTCGATCTTGTCCGCGTCAATACCTTTGGGCAGGTTGAATACCCGCTCGAAGGAACCGTAGTGACGCTCGCTGAGATGGTAGCCCTTACGTTTTTCTTCCTTGTCCTCCTGTTTCTCGCCTTTGATGATCAGGCTGCCGTTGGACAGTTTGATCTCGATGTTTTTTTGATCCATGCCGGGTACTTCGGCGGTGATTTCGTAGCTTTTTTCTTTCTCGGTGATGTCCACGGCGGGCATGCCACGGCCGGCCAACTCACGACGCCAGAACGGTTCAACGTCGAACAGCCCGCGGCTGAAGGGTGACAGGTTTGAACCGAGATTGAAGTCGTCGAACAGGTGGTCGACCTGTTGCCGCAGTTTCTCCAGCGGCCGCCACAGGTCTGTCATCACTGGATGCTGGTCTGATTTGTGTTCGGTAGTGACCGGCATTTTTTTTACGGAATTGCTCATCTTTCGGTACTCCTCTTCAGATTGAAGGCAGGCCGCGGATTGCGCGGCCTGCCAGGACAGAACACGGGGCTGAAGCCATCGTTACAAGGTCAGCGCTCCCGACCACAGCATCCAGCCGGCATACGCCGCCGCAGCCCAGATAATGATCAACAACCCGGTCTCAGGACCGTTCAGCGGTTTGCCTTGGCGGGCTCGCATGGTGCCCAGGTAGATCAAGGAACCCGGGGCGTAGAGGAGGGCGCTGAGCAACAGGTATTTAGGCCCGGCGGCGTAAAGCAGCCACAGGCAATACACACTGGCGACAATGGCGATGGCCATGTCGCGCAGTTGCACAGCGCGGTGGCCGGCGTAGGTTTCGCCCCGCCAGGTCAACTTCAGCGCATACAGACCGCTGAACAGGTACGGCACCAGAATCATCGAGGTGGCCAGGGAGATCAGCGCGAGGTAGCTGGCGCTCGAATACAGGGTCAGCAGCAGGAACACCTGGATGCAACCATTGGTGAGCCACAACGCATTGGCTGGCACGGCGCGGGTGTTTTCCTTCGCCAGCGAGCCGGGCATGACTTTTTCCTTGGCGGGCGTGAACACCGACTCGGCGGCCAGCAGCGTCCAGGCGAGCAGGGCGCCCCCCACTGAGACGATCAGGCCAATGCTGATCAAGACCGCTCCCCACGGCCCGGCCGCAGCCTGCAGCACACCGGCCATTGACGGGTTTTTCAACACCGCCAGCTCCGGTTGTTTGAGAATGCCCAGGGATAACAGCGACACCGCGATCAACAGCAACAGCGTGACGACAAAACCGATCACCGTCGCGCGCCCGACATCCGCGCGGTTTGCGGCACGGGCAGAAAAGACGTTGGCGCCTTCGATCCCGATAAACACCCATACGGTCACCAGCATGGTGCTTTTGACTTGATCCAGGGTGCTGCCCAAGGTCGATGAGCCCCAAAAGTCGACACTGAAGGTCTCACGCTGGAACGCAGCAATCACCAGGCCGATAAACAGCAATAGCGGCACGATCTTCGCAATGGTCGTCAACGCATTGGCCCGCGCGGCGGTGCGCATGCCCCTGAGGATCATCCAGTGCAGCGACCACAACACCACGGACGCGCCGGCAATCGCCGCCTCGTTGTTGCCTTCGCCAAACACCGGAAAGAAGTAACTCAGTGCCGCGAACAGAATCACCAGGTAACTGACGTTGCCGATCCAGGCGCTGATCCAGTAACCCCAGGCGGAATTGAAGCTCAAGTATTCACCGCCCAGCGCACGGGCATAGGCGAACACCCCGTTGTCCAGCGCGGGTTGGCGATTGGACAACATCTGATAGACCAAGGCCAACGACAACATGCCGACGCCGGTGATCAACCAGCCAATCAGAATCGCGCCAGCGCCAGCGCTGGCGGCCATATTTTGCGGCAGGCTGAAAATACCGCTGCCGATCATCGAACCGACTACCAGGGCAATCAACAGACTCAGCGACAGGCGCTTGGGTTCTACCTTGTGCAGGCTGCCTGCAACGACAGGTTGGGCGGATGGCGGGACGATCGGTTGAGTGCCTTGCAGGTGCGTAGCCATAACGAGCCTCCACGAAACGAGAGTTTCTGCAACCTCGAATGCGAGGGTGCGACTGCTGCGTCTACTGTCTGCGTGAAGGTACGAGGGCTGATTGATTTAAATCAGAAAGGGGGAAAAGAGTATCCAGGGGCTCTGTCGCTCGGAGATCGCGAATGGGCTATTGGTAGGCGCGTAATCAGGCTGGGGGCTCCAATAAATTGGAGTGCCCCCGTGTCGCCTTACAGCTTGAAGCGCGAAACGACAGTACGCAGTTCCCCTGCCAGCGAAGAAAGCTCGTTCGCTGTCACGGCGTTGTCTTCTATGCCCTCCATCAGCGCAATACTGCCGCTACGAATCTCGGTCACGTTGCGATTGATATCTTCCGAGACGGCGTGTTGCTGAACCGCCGCGCTGGCGATCTGGGTGTTCATGCTGACGATCTGATCTACGCCGTCATTGATAGCGTCGAGGCTGGTCGAGGCCTGGTCAGCGGACTCGATACATTCTTGCGCGCGTAGTTTGCCCGCTTTCATTTGCTCGACGGCGTCGCCCGTGGCCAATTGCAGCTCTTGGATTATCCGGCGGATTTCTTCGGTGGAGTTTTGTGTGCGCGAGGCGAGGGTTCTTACCTCGTCTGCGACCACCGCGAAGCCTCGACCCTGCTCACCGGCGCGGGCCGCTTCGATGGCGGCGTTCAACGCCAGCAGGTTCGTTTGATCGGCGATGTTGCGGATCACCTCGATAACGCCGCCGATCTGCTGGCTGTGTTGCGCAAGCGCCGAGACCTTTTGCGCACTGCGCTCCACTTCATCGGCCAGGGCTTCAATAGTCACTCGGGTTTCCTGCATCTTCGCCAGACCGGCGTTGGAGGAATGGCTGGCGTGCTCGGCGGCATGGGCGGCACCCTCGGTGTTTTGCGCCACGTCCGCAACGCTGGTGGTCATCTCGTTGATGGCTGTGGCGACTTGTTCGGTTTCGCTTTGCTGGGCGCTCATCGAGCGTTTAGCCCGGTCAATCGACACGCCTATGCGCTCAGCCGCATCGGAGACTGATTGTGAACTCCGTTCGACCTGAGCCAGCGAGGAGCCAAAAGCTTGCACCATATGGTTAAGGCCATTGCTCATGTCGGCCATTTCATCTTTGCCACGGATTTGAATGCGCACGCTCACATCGCCCTGCGCGATCAGTTGGGTGGCAATCAAAACGTCGTTGATGGTTCGGCGCATGGCGCTGTAGATGCCGCTGAATACATACACCAGCAACAGGCCAAGAACAGCGAACATCACCAGGATGAATAACCGTTCCGAGATTTTTTCCTGAACGCGGCGCTCGAGCGCATTCATCAGTGCGTCCTGCAGGGTGTCTTGCGCTTTGTACAAGTCAGCCACCACGGCATTACCCTTGGCCGGCAAGTTCTGCACGCCGCTGATGGTGTCGCCTGGCGCGCCGATCAATACTTCAAGGTCGGCGCGAAAGCTGTCCAACCCCGCGAAAGCATTGGTGATCGGTGCCTGAATACGGTCGGCCAGAGCGGGTTCTCTGCGGCGCAACAGTGCCAGGTTTTGTTGAAGTTCCTTGCGGATGAGTAACTCAGTTTTGAGCATCGACTTGATCACGCTGCGCGTACCCGCACTCAACGTTTGGCCGTCATGCAGCCCGCTGGCCAGCCCGCGCAATTGCCCGACGATGTTGATTTGCCGTGGCAGTCTCAAGGTGCTCTGGTCGATCATGAACAGCGATGCGTAATCTTCATCCAACACCATGCCAGACGTGGCCGATATGTAGTACACGAAGTTCAACGTCTCGGTGAGTTGGTCGTTCCAATCGTCGAACATCGCGCTGGGGTTAGGCTGGGCCTTCGCCTGCTCGATCAACCGCTGCGCCCCCGTGTGCAGGCGCTGCACGCGATCACCGGTTTGCAGCTGCATGTTCAATTGCCTGTCGGTGGCGGCCAGTTTCGAAAAGGCGTCCTCCAGCTTCACCTGGTTGGCTGATAGATCGGCTTGAGCGGTTCTATCCCCGCTGAGCAAGCGGTTGGTGAGCGCGCGTTGCAACATCGATAAGCGCAGAACGGGCGTCACGTCCAATAGATAGCTCTGGCCCAATTCTTCCGAGCGAATGCCCTCAAGGCTTTCGTTGATTTGATGAATGACGCGTGTTCCGAGCAGAACCAGAGGGATCAGGACAATGATGGCCAGTACACCGAATTTCGTGGGAAAGCGTAATCGGTTCGCCAGGTGCACGGCAGGAGCAAGGATATTCATGGAGTTCTCACAGCCCGGAATGGGGCGGTTTGTAATGGGTTTGTAGTTGAGAACGTTCCATTTTCTCGGGTGCCTGGCTCTGCGTGGCTCATTCGGCGAATTACGTTTTTGTGTGATTAAACGTTTCAGTGAGTCTGTCGGCGTTGAGATCGAGAACTTTAGTTAAAGTTGTACATATAGTTATTTTTTGTACAGTTATTTTTGCGGTTCACAAAGCTGCCTCGAAGCACTGTATTCACAGCGCTCGTGGTGCCGCGCGCAGCAGCACCCGATGACCCTGCGCCTGGCGGAGCAGAGTCATCGGGTGACCTTGTACAAGGTGATGGGAGGAGGGTTGCAGTAACCTTGCCTGCTGCCGGGTATCAATAGCGCTGAGGCACGATGAGTTCCGGTGGCGTCGGATTGCGCGAGTAGTCTTCCTGCCGCTCGCGTTGCGGCAGTTCGATCACAGGCGCCGCCACCTCTTCATAGGGCATTTGCCCCAGCAGGTGGTGGATGCAGTTGAGGCGGGCTTTCTTCTTGTCATCGGCTTGTACCACCCACCACGGTGCTTCGGCGATGTGGGTGCGTTCCAGCATGATTTCCTTGGCCTTGGTATAGGCCTCCCAACGCCGACGCGACTCCAGGTCCATGGGGCTGAGCTTCCACTGCTTGAGCGGATCGTGAATGCGACTGAGAAAGCGCAGGTGCTGTTCCTGGTCGGAGATGGAGAACCAGTACTTGATCAACTGGATGCCTGAACGGGCCAGCATGCGCTCGAACTCCGGCACCGTGCGGAAAAACTCCTCGTACTGGTCGTCGTTGCAAAACCCCATCACTTGTTCGACGCCTGCGCGGTTGTACCAACTGCGGTCGAACAGCACGATTTCGCCGGCGGCGGGCAGGTGCGAAACGTAGCGCTGGAAGTACCATTGGGTCTGTTCGCGGTCATTCGGTGCGGGCAGGGCCGCCACCCTGCAGACCCTGGGGTTCAGGCGCTGGGTAATGCGCTTGATTACACCGCCCTTGCCGGCGGCATCGCGCCCTTCGAACAGGATCACTACCTTGTGGCCCGTCTTGACGACCCAACTCTGCAGCTTGACCAGCTCGCCCTGCAGGCGGAACAGCTCGCTGAAATAGATCCTGCGCGCTTCCTTCTCGCTGCCGTCCTTGATGTGCTCGTCGAACAGTGCATTGAGGTCATGCCCATCTTCGGATAATTCCAGTTCCAGCTCTTCGTCACTGTGATCCAGCAGCTCGCGGTGGATGCGCTGGATCAACGAGGTGTCTTCCAGTGAGGACATGGTCGTGCTCGCGTTGTGGGGGGATGGCAGAGTCTTAGACTCAATTTGTTACTGATCAATGACGGCAAAATTCGTTACGCAGGAGGGGAAAGGGAAAAAACAGCGCTTTGCCACTATGCATTCATGAAACCGTAACAAGAATGTTGCAAAGTTGCCGAGCCCGAAATCACTAGGATTTTCCTGAATGAAACGTCTGATGAAGTCTGCTGCACTCGCCGTCGCGGTTTCTCTTGGTGCCACCTCGGTGTTTGCTGCCGAAAGCATCCGCCTGACCGGTTCCGGCGCGAGTTTCCCAGCCCCGATCTACCTCACGTGGTTCAAGGATTTCAGCAAGAAAACCCCTGGTGTCACGGTTGACTACCAGTCCAAGGGCAGTGGTGCGGGTGTACAGGATTTCCTGAACAAAACCGTCGACTTTGCCGCCAGTGACTCCGCGATGAAAGACGAAGACATCGCCAAGGTCGCCGAAGGCGCACAATTGCTGCCGATGACCGCCGGTGAAATCGTGCTGGCCTACAACCTGCCGGGCAATCCGAAAGGGCTGAAGCTGCCACGCGACGTGTACTCCGACATCTTCCTGGGCAAGATCACCAAGTGGAACGACCCGAAGATCGTCGCCGCCAACCCGGAACTGAAACTGACCGATACGCCGATCACCGTCGTGGTGCGTGCGGACTCCAGCGGCACCACTGCGGTATTCACCAAGCACCTGTCGGCCATCAACCCGGACTTCAAGAAAGACTTGGGTGAAGGCAACACCGTCAACTGGCCAGCCAGCGACAAGTTCATCAAATCGCCCAAGAACGATGGTGTGACCGCCACCGTACGCCAGACCCCGGGCGCAATTGGCTACATCGAATACGGCTTTGCCAAGTTGGCCAAGGTTGACTTCGCCCAGTTGCAGAACAAGTCCGGCCATTACGTGGTGCCGAACGCCGAAAGCGGTGCAGAAGCACTGGCTGCGGTGAAGATGCCGGAAAGCCTGGTGGCCTGGCTGCCGGACCCGGACGGTGCCAAGTCCTACCCGATCACGTCCTACACCTGGATGATCTTCCGCAAGGACAACGGCAACCCGGCCAAGGCCAAAGCCATGCGTGAAATGGTCGAGTACAGCCTGACCGAAGGTCAGAAAATCGCCGACTCGATGGGCTACATCCCGCTGCCACCTTCGGTTGTCAATCAGGTTCGTAAAGCGTCCGCCAACATTCAGTAAGGCTTGCCAGGCTCTCTCGGCATGGGGTGTCAACCATGCCGGGAGCGCTCTCTCCCTGTTTCGGAATTAGCCAATGAACACACCTTTTGTCGTCCCGGTTAACCCGGACTCAGCATGCCAGCCACCGTCCACCAAGGATTTCCTGATGGATCGCACCTTTCGTGCGCTTGCACGCATAGGCGTGGTGGTGGTGCTGGCACTGGTTTTTGCGCTGGTGTTCGAAGTAGGCCGCAAGGCGCTTCCAGGTATGGAAAAGCATGGCTTTGACGTGCTGTTCGGCAGCGTGTGGGACGTTAACCAAGGTAAATACGGCATTCTGCCGGCGATTTGGGGCACGCTTTACAGCGCGCTCATCGCGCTGCTGATCGCGGGCTTTTTCGGCGTCAGCATGGCGATTTTTCTCACCCAGGATTTCCTGCCCGCGAAGCTGGCGGCGGTGTTTCGCACCATCGTCGAATTGCTCGCGGCCATCCCCAGCGTGGTCTATGGCCTATGGGGCATCTATGTCGTGATTCCCGCCATTCGCCCGCTCACCGCGTGGTTGAACACCGAGCTGGGCTGGATTCCGTTTTTCGGCACGTCCCTGAGCGGGCCGGGGTTACTCCCGGCTGCGCTGGTACTGGCCATCATGATCCTGCCGACCATCGCTGCCGTTTCCCAGGACGCCCTCACCGGCGTACCGATGAAAACCAAGCAGGCCGCCTACGGCATGGGGACCACCCATTGGGAAGCGATCCTCAAGGTGATGGTGCCATCCGCCGCGACCGGTATCTTCGGATCGCTGGTGCTGGGCCTGGGGCGCGCCCTGGGTGAAACCATGGCCCTGGCGATGCTGGTGGGCAACGCGAACAACATTTCCCTTTCCCTGTTTGCACCGGCCAATACCCTGGCGGCCTTGTTGGCGCTGAACTTTCCCGAAGCCGGGCCGAACGAGATCGAGGTACTGATGTACGCCGCACTGGTGCTGATGTTCATCACCCTGCTGGTCAACGTCATTGGCTCGATGATCATGCTCTACGCTCAGCGGGGGACCAAATAATGAACAATCTCACCACCCCGACCGCCGCGCTGCCCAGCCTGCAACGCCGGTTCGAGGGCCGCGCCTTGCGCAGTCTGGTATTGACCACGCTGGTCTGGTTCGGCGCGCTGTTGGCCAGCGTGCCGCTGATTTCCGTGCTCTACATGCTGATCACCCGGGGTGGCGCACGCCTGAGCCTGGAGGTGTTCACCGAACTGCCGCCCACCGGCTTCGAGACCGGCGGCGGTTTCGGCAACGCCATGGCAGGCACCTTTGTCATGGTGGGGATCGCGGCGGCCATCGCGGTGCCGGTCGGCATCCTGGCGGCGGTGTTCCTGGCGGAGCTGGGGCCCGACAGCAAACTGGCGAATGCCGCGCGCTTTGCCGCGAAAATGCTCACCGGGTTGCCATCAATCCTGGCCGGTGTGTTTGCCTACGCCCTGGTGGTGATGACCACCGGGACGTACTCGGCCCCGGCGGGCGGCGTAGCCCTCGCTGTGCTGATGCTGCCGATCGTGGTGCTCACGGCTGAAGAGTCGATGAAAATGGTGCCCAAGATCATGAAGGATGCCGCCTATGGCATGGGCTGCACCCGTTCGCAGGTCATCTGGAAAATCGTGCTGCCTACCGGCATGCCGGCGATCCTGACCGGGGTGATGCTGGCCGTGGCACGTGCCGCCGGTGAAACCGCCCCCTTGCTGTTCACCGCGCTGTTCAGCAACTACTGGATCTACCACGACGGCAACCTGGCCGTCATGAACCCGACCGCCTCATTGGCCGTGCTGATCTACAACTTCTCCGGCATGCCTTTCGACAATCAGCTTGAGCTTGCATGGGCGGCCTCGCTGGTGCTGGTAATGATTGTGCTGGTTGTGAATGTCGTGAGCCGTATTTTCGGCAAGCCCAAGTACTAAGAACGGGAGCACCTGAATTTTGAACGTATCAACTGCGCACATTGCCGACCCGTTTGTCACCCAGGCACCTGTGGTCATGGACTGCAAACTGGACAAGATTTTCTACGGTAACTTCATGGCGGTACGTGACAGCCATGTGCCCATCGAAAAAAACAAGATCACCGGCTTCATCGGTCCTTCCGGCTGTGGCAAGAGTACCGTGCTGCGCAGCCTGAACCGTATGAACGACCTGGTGAAAGGGTTCCGTTTCGAGGGCCATGTGCACTTCCTCGGCCAGGACGTGTATGGCAAGGGCGTCGACCCGGTGGTCGTGCGCCGTTACATCGGCATGGTGTTCCAACAGCCGAACCCGTTCTCGATGAGCATCTTCGACAACGTCGCCTTTGGCCTGCGCCTCAATCGCTATAAGGGCGACCTCGGTGACCGGGTAAAACACGCCCTGCAAGGTGCCGCGCTGTGGGATGAGGTGAAGGACAAGCTCAAGGTCAGCGGCCTGTCGCTCTCCGGCGGCCAGCAGCAACGTTTGTGTATCGCCCGCGCCATCGCCACCGAACCGGAAGTGCTGTTGCTGGATGAGCCGTGTTCGGCGCTCGACCCGATAGCCACCCGCCGCGTCGAGGAGTTGATGGTCGAGTTGAAGAAGGACTACACCATCGCGCTGGTGACTCACAACATGCAGCAGGCGATTCGCGTGGCAGATACCACAGCGTTTTTCTCGGTGGATATTTCCCAGGGCACGCGCACCGGTTATCTGGTCGAGATGGGTCCGACCGCCCAGATCTTCGACAACCCGCGCGAGCAGATGACCGGGGATTACATCAGCGGTAAGTTCAGTTAATGCCTGCGACACGTCGTCTGGACTTGCTCGCCATTGAACGCGCACTGCGTGAGGTACAGAGCCGTTTCGCCGCGCTCAGTCGGGATTTCACCGAGCCTCGCGATCCGTTGACCGACGAGGTGTTGCAGAACGTACTTGATGGTTATGCGCTGATTGACGATTATGTGGCGCGCGGTGTCGATCTGTTCGATCTTCAGCAACTGAACCTGATGCTGGAGATCAATGCCACCGTGCTCTGCGGCAAAAACCCGGCGCGCCGACAGGAATATGCCCAACACCTGGCGGCCACCGAAGAACACTTTTTCAACAACGTCGAGGGTGGCGTCAAGGATTTGTACAACTGGTACTGCAGGCACCACAGCGAATCGGTGTGGAAGCGTGCGGCCGGTGTGTACGTGCGAGTCCTGAGCAAGCCGCAGTTGTTCATCGAAGGCAATCACCGCAGTGGGTCGCTGATCGTCAGCTACCTGCTGATGCGCGATGGGCTGTCGCCGTTTGTGCTGACCCTGGATAACGCCGAAGGCTACTTCAACCCGTCCTCGGTCATCCGCAATTCAGCCAAGCACGGCGTCAAGGCGTTATACGAGTTGCCCAAGATCAAGAAAAAATATGCGGCATTCCTGGAAGATAAGGCACCTGATCCCATGGCGTTTTTCCTGAGCAACACACCGGCGCCTGTCCGTCAGGGAGGTCATTGATGGCAAGGTATCCGATGCTCAGTTCCATCAGACGTGCGTTCAAGCGCCAGCGCATCCGTATTTCGTTCGATATCGACGACACGCTTGCCTGCCAGCTTCACCACAGCGCCGTCGAACACAGCCGTTTGCCGGCCTGTCTGCATCGCTGGCTGGGTGAGCCGCTGCGCAGCGGCACGCGCGCCCTGACCCGTGAACTGCGTCGCCAGGGGTGCAGTGTCTGGGTCTACACCTCATCCGGTCGCAAACCGTCCTACATCCGGCGTTGGTTGTTGCTGTACGGCATCCATGTGGACGGTGTGGTCAACAGCGACCGCCACAACCATGCCCTGGTGGCGCGTGGTCTATCGATCACGCCTTCGAAGTTCCCACCGGCCTTCGACATCGACTTGCATGTCGATGACTCCGAGGGCGTACAGCTTGAAGGCCTGGATCACGGCTTTCGCGTGGTGGTGGTCGACCCGCAGGACGCGCAATGGGCCCAGCGCGTGCTGGATGCCGTCGCACATGTCCAGGCGCAACTCGCGCGTCAGCAGCCGCAGCGGTACAAGATGCCGGTGCGCATCTATACGGGGTTATCCGTTAACGGCTGAACGCGGGCGGCGTGACTGCTTGATCAATCCAGGCGCAGCCCAGTCAAGCCAGTGGGGGAGGAGAGGGCTGCACGCGCGCTGCATCTGCGAGCAGATGTTTTGTACATCGCAAGTCATGTTGGGCCGCCCCATGCAGAAATGGATACTGCTTTCATGATAAGTCTCTCGCGGTTGCTCAGGCTTGAGGGAATTGACCGAGTTGCAGGAACAAGCCAAACCAGTCCTCCATGTGCCAAGTGGTCACGACGCGTCCGTTCTCCAGTGCATGGAACTCATGCAGGCGGAAGCTCACGTTTTTGCCGGTGGCGGCGATGCCAAATAATTCGCCGAGATGGGTGCCTGTTATTTGCGCACGTACCGCGATCTGGCCAGGCGCCTGGACCATATCATCGATGACGATGCGCACGTCCGGAAACGCTTCGGCGAGGCTGCGGATAATGGGTTTGATGCCCTCCGGACCGGGTCCTTGCCCAGGCGCCAGCGGAATGTCGTCCCAGTCGTCGGCAAGAACGCTGTCGACGAGGTCGGGATTGTTTTCGCTGAACGCGCGATACAGCGTCTCAACGGCGTGGCGTTCGGTTTGAAGGCGGGCTGCGAGTTCTACGCAAGTCATTGTGTTGCTCTCGTCGTGGGTATGGCGAGAGTGTGAGGGCAGGGCTAACATCTGTATAACAAATGACTTGTATATAGGTTTATTTGATTTATGGATTTTCATGGCATCGACTTGAACTTGTTGGCGGCGTTTAACGCCCTGATGACTGAACGTAACGTGACACGTGCGGCGACTCAGGTCGGGGTGAGCCAACCCGCCATGAGTGCAGCCCTTTCGCGCTTGCGCAAGTTGTTAGGCGACCCGCTTTTCCTGCGCAGCCCTGACGGACTTTTACCGACGCCACGGGCGCGTGAGCTGGCCCAGCCCATTGCACAGGCATTGAGCCAAATCAAGGCCGTGCTGGTGGCGACGCCTGGTTTCATTCCTGCTGATGCGGTGGTCACGATAAACCTTGGCCTGTCGGACTACCCAGCCTTCGTGCTGCTGCCCAAGCTGTTGCAAACGTTGAGCACACACGCGCCGAACCTGTCGATTAACATTCACGCCATCAACGGCCGCGACCAGGTGGTGGACCTGCTCGATGCCGGGGTGATTGACGCCGCAATTGGCGTATTGCCGAGCCATCAAGACGGCCGCATTTTCTCGCGGCCGATACTGCGCGACGTTTTCGTCACGCTCATCGCACACGACCATCCGGCGGCCCGGCGCGGGATGGACATGCCAACCTACCTCGCGCTGCCCCATGTATTGGTCTCTCCCGAAGGCGATCGGTATGGGGTTGTGGATCAGGCCTTGGCGCAGCTAGGCAAGCAACGCACCCTGGCACTCACATTGCCGCAGATGTTCGCGGTGCCGGCGATCATCGCCTCTTCCCAGATGACCGCCACTGTCCTGAAACGCATCGCCCTCAGCTCGCCCACTGCAGGAAAACTGATTCTGTTCCCACCCCCGGTGGCGTTGCCGGAAATAATTTTTCATCTCATCTGGCATCGTCGCAGTGATGGGAATCCGGCTCAGGAGTGGTTCAGGGGGATGATCGAATCCGTTGCGGTGGGGCTCTAAGAGGCACCGATCTCTATCGCCGCGATGCCGGTTATTACTACACATCACGTGGTGATGAAGCCCGTCAGTTCCTCGGGGTGCCCCGTGGGGAAGGCTTCTCTCAAATGGTCGAGAAATACCGAAACACGTGAGCTCAATAATCGCCTTGATGGATAGAGCGTCCAAAGCGCAACTTCCGGTGCGTCCATATCACCCCAGTGCACCAACTGTCCGTCGAGAAGGTCTTGGTTTACCAGCGAAACAGGCAGGCGCGCGACCCCAACCCCTGCCCGCACCGCATCGCGGACCATGAACAGCGACGATAGACGCAGAACCGGTTCGACATTGATCAGAGACTTGCCACTCTGTGTCGTGATAGCCCACACCGGGCCCAGGTCGCCGCTGCCTCGAACCACAGCGGGTACAGCCGCATCGTCCTCTGGACGAACAAGCGCCGGGCTCGCCACCACTACCAGCCTGTCACGCAGGAAAACACGACCAATCAAATGCTCATCGGGCGCGGGATTGACCCGAATGATCAAGTCGTAACCTTCCTCGATCATGTCCACAATGCGGTCCTCCGTGGTGACTTCCAGGCGGACCTCCGGGTATTTGAGGGCGAAGCCTGCGGCGAGCTTGCCCATTGCCGCCTGGGCGAAAAAGAGTGGTGCACTGATTCGAAGCGTGCCCCGTGGGCGCTCCCCACCTGAAGCGATGGCGGCCACGCTCTCGTCCAGTTCAGTCAACAGCGCGGCCGTTCTGTCGAACAGTGCTCGCCCTTCCTCGGTGAGCTTGAGTGTTCGCGTGCCGCGTTCGAACAGGCGCAGTTCAAGGCTGCGCTCCAACTCCGCCACGCGGCGCGACAACGTCGCCTTCGGTCGTCCGCTGGCACGAGCGGCACGGCCAATCCCCCCATGACGGGCCACAAGATTGAAATCGGCAAGCGCGAGTAGATCCATGGTTTCACCTATGAGGTGGCGTGCAGGACGGCGGGCATTGCACAGACGTTCTAGCCGTTTATCCCGTCGCCCAGAATGATAAAGGCTTGTTCCTGAGTGTTCCACAGGTGGAACAAGCTGTCCAAATCTGACGACTATCGCGGCATTTTGTAAACAGAGATAGTGGGGCTGTCATTCAAATCACTACGGAGAACTACCATGACCATCCTCGTTACTGGCGCAACCGGCCGAGTCGGCAGCCAAGTTGTTGAGCAACTTCTCAAACGCCATGCGGACGTGCGCGTCCTCGTTCGCGACCCATCGAAGGCTGACTTTCCTGAGCAAGTGGAAGTTGTGCAGGGTGAAATGCTGGACATCGACTCGCTGCGCCGTGCGTTCAAAGGTGTTTCCAGCTTCTTCCTGCTCAATGCAGTGGCCGCAGACGAATTTACCCAGGCGCTGTTGGCGCTGAACATCGCTCGAGAGTCGGGCGTGGAACGGGTCGTGTACCTCTCGGTACTGCATGCCGACCGCTTCGTGAATGTGCCGCACTTTGCGGTCAAGTCGGGCGCCGAGCGAATGATCGAACAGATGGGCTTCAGCGCCACGATCCTGCGCCCGGCCTACTTCATCGACAACGAAGTGATGGTCAAGGAGGCCATGTTCGACTACGGCGTCTACCCGATGCCAATCGGCGGCAAGGGCATCGCCATGGTCGACGCCCGTGACATCGCCGAAGTGGCGGCCATCGAGCTGGTACGTCGCGACCAGGCGCCGAGCAAGCTGGCGCTCGAAACCATCAACCTGGTGGGCCCCGATACGCTGACCGGTTCCGACATTGCCGCGATCTGGACCCAGGTGCTGGGACGCCCGGTCAATTACGGCGGTGACGACCCGAGCGGTTTTGAGCAGACCGTGGCCAATTTCATGCCCAAGTGGATGGCCTACGAAATGCGCCTGATGGCCGAGCGTTATGTCAGCGACGGGATGATCCCCGAGGCGGGCGATGTCGAGCGCCTGACCAGGCTTCTTGGACGCGACCTGCATAGCTATCATGACTTCGCCACCCGTCTGGCAGGCGCGATCTGAACATGAACGGACAGGGCGGTCATGCATCGCCCGGCACCCCAGGCTTACCTATGGGACCACCGCGACCAAGGCGGCCGTGAATGCGTTCACCGAATCCCTGGCGCTGGAACTTGAGCCATTCGGTATACGGGCCAGACTGGTCTTGCCGGGCCGTGCACCTGGGACCGACTTCGCTAAAAAGGCGCAGCCTCGCATGCAGGACAGCATTCCACCCGCCTATGAGGCCCTCGCGCAGCAAGTATTTGCCCAATGGTCAACGTCTGCCGTAGTGACACACGCCCAGGACGTCGCCGAGGCGGTATGGCGTGCGGCCGTTGATGCGAATTCACCGATGCGCATCGCCGCCGGCGCAGACGCCGTTGAGTTGATCAATGAGCAGTCATCAGCCGCTTAAGAGGGCTTATTGCTTCACACGTGACAGGGGGGAGATTCAGTTGCGCAGTTGAATCCTGATTTGATCCAACCGCTGATCATTCCTCAATCGCCCGCGCTCAACGCTGCCGCGAATGCCTCTGGCGTTGGGCTTTCCGGCCAGGTTGCGAGAGTGGCGGGCAAGCTCAGCCACGGCTGTTTGTGCTTGACCCAAATGTGCGCGACAGGGCTCAAGGAGGCGCGGTCGTCGAGCGTGCCCGCACGAAGAATCCAAAGTCCAGGCGCTGCCGAAGTGGTGTTGTAGATGCGCGTATGGCAGGTCGCGCAGAGATGGTGATGCGAGACTTGCCCTTGGTCCTCATAGGTATATTCAAGGGTCGGGCCTTCCAGAGTAAGAGCGTGATCGGGCAGCATGGCATGCAGCGCAAAACTGCTGCCGCTCCATGTTTGGCAAAACTGGCAATGACACGCATAGATGGCGACCTGCACGTCGCAGGTAGAGCGATAGGATACGGCGCCGCAACGGCAACCACCGGCAATGTTCATAAGTAAAGTCTCGTGTTTAAGCGGCTGAGCGCTTGATGCAGCGCATCAATACGGGTAAAGCATGCAGGCCTTCCAGGCGGGGGCGAATGTCATTGCCTTTAACGTAGCCGGCGGCACGGTTGGCTTCATGAGGCGCCAGGATATAGGTCATGCGCTCACGGCGGCAATGACGGCGTAGACAATTGGGGGCAAATGCCCCGGAACGCGACGCGCCGTTCTCGCCCGGCCACCACGCCTGCAAGGGCATGGGTGACGGCACGAGCTATACAAACCATACGGCGGGCTCGGACCGGGTTCGCCAGACGCATTGATGCAACGCCGTTTACCCCAGACTTTAGTTTAGAAAAATCTGAACTAAGTATTTGCCCCTGCCGATTCTTCCCGTTCTTCGCTTTTCGCAGAATCGGTCCCGATAATAACAACAACGATGAGGCACTCCCGTGGACAAGATTTTCCACCAACCACTGGGCGGCAACGAAATGCCGCGCTTCGCCGGCATCGCCACCATGATGCGCCTTCCTCACCTGCAAACGGCCAAGGGCCTGGACGCCGCTTTTGTCGGCGTGCCCCTGGACATCGGTACCTCGCTGCGCGCTGGTACCCGCTTCGGGCCGCGTGAAATCCGCGCCGAGTCGGTGATGATCCGCCCGTACAACATGGCCACCGGCGCCGCGCCGTTCGACTCGCTGTCGGTGGCGGACATCGGCGACGTGGCGATCAACACCTTCAACCTGCTCGACGCCGTGCGCATCATCGAAGAAGCCTACGACGAAATCCTCGAGCACGGTGTGATCCCGATGACCCTGGGGGGCGACCACACTATCACCCTGCCGATCCTGCGGGCGATCCACAAGAAACACGGCAAGGTCGGGCTGGTGCACATCGATGCCCACGCCGACGTCAACGATCATATGTTCGGCGAGAAAATCGCCCACGGCACCACCTTTCGCCGCGCCGTGGAAGAGGGTTTGCTCGACTGCGACCGCGTGGTGCAGATCGGCCTGCGCGCCCAGGGCTACACCGCCGAAGACTTCAACTGGAGCCGTAAACAGGGCTTCCGTGTGGTCCAGGCCGAAGAATGCTGGCATCACTCCCTCGCGCCGCTGATGGCCGAAGTGCGGGAAAAAGTCGGCGGCGGCCCGGTGTACCTCAGCTTTGATATCGATGGTATCGACCCGGCCTGGGCGCCCGGCACCGGCACCCCGGAAATCGGCGGGCTGACCACTATCCAGGCGATCGAGATCATCCGTGGCTGCCAGGGCCTCGACTTGATTGGTTGCGACCTGGTGGAAGTTTCGCCGCCCTACGACACCACCGGCAACACCTCGTTGCTGGGCGCCAACCTGCTGTACGAGATGCTCTGCGTACTGCCTGGCGTGGCGCATCGCTGATTAGCGTTGCTGTCCCGTTTATCGAGCAATACCTTTGTCAGGATGCGCTCACGGCGGCAATGACGGCGTAGACAATTCGGGTTGGACTAACATTAAGAGGACAGTTTTATCATGCATACACCCATGGACAAAACCCAAGCGCATGCGCTGCTATCCAGCATCAAGCCGCCTTGTCTGGATGAAGACAGGGTTGCCGCCCACGTTCGCGAACATTTTGGCCTTTCGGGTGAATGGCGCGTGCTCGGCGGGGAGCGTGAGCAGAATTTGCGCCTGCGTACAACTGACGGATCGACCTTCGTCGTCAAGATCGCATCCCTGGATGAGGATCGCGCAGGCCTGCTGTTTCAGTGCGAAGCCCTCGAACATGTCCGGCGCGTCGATCCTGAGCTGGTTGTGCCGAGGCTTTGCCGCACCCTCGCAGGGGACGTTTTGACAGACATCGCCGATGCAGGCGGACGCTTGCATCCCATGCGCATTCTGTCTTTCGTGTCCGGTAGCACCATCCTCGACCGCTTCGAGCGCCATGGTGCGCGTCTCTCGCTCTCGGATCTCTCCACGCTGGGTATCGCCCAGGGCCGGCTCGCCCGTGCACTTCAGGGGTTCAGTCATCCCGGTGCCCTGCGGCCCATGCCTTGGGACATTGCGAACGGATTGGTTTTGGGAGACTGGCTGCAAGACTTTATCCCCGACGAAATCCGGGCAGACGCCAATCAGGTGCTCGAGAGTCTTGCAGGCAACACGCTTGCAACACTTCCCCGCCTGCGATCGCAGATCATCTACCACGACTTCCACGAATCCAACGTGCTCGTGTGCGATGAGCTCCATCTCGAAGTGCTCGGCGTCATCGATTTCGGCGACATGATCTTCGGCGCGGTCATTCAGGATATTGCCGTGGCTGTCGCGTCACTCATTCACTGGAGTCTCGATCCTGTTACGGCGGCGGCGGCCCTCGTTCAGGGTTACCAGCGGCATATGCCGCTCGAAGCTGCGGATCTCGAGGTTCTGCGTGACCTGGTGCTGGCGAGAATGATCCTGCAGGTCGCACTGGTGAACTATCAGGAAAAGATCAACGGCCGACGTGATGAGCAGCTCAACGCTCTGCAAGCGCTCTACATGAGCGCCATAACGAAGATCTCGACAATCAGCAACGACGTTTTCGTCGCCTCCATGACGCCCGCGGTCGTGCAGGTGCCGCCGGTAACGCCCAACCTGTCACCCGTGGTGAGCGTGCCCGCGCTGCTGCAGCGCCGGGAATCGGTGCTCGGCAAGACCTACACCTTTTACAATGAGCCGCTCGAACTGGTGCGCGGTCTGGGCACCAAGCTTTACGACGCGTCGGGCCGGGAATACCTGGATTGCTATAACAATGTTGCCAATGTGGGGCATTGCCACCCCTATGTCGTCGAAGCCCTTGCGAGGCAGGCTGCGACGCTCAACACCAACTCTCGATATCTGCACGGCGAGGTCATCCGACTCGGAGAGCGTCTTTCGCAAACCTTGCCTGACCACCTCGACACCTGGATCTTTGTGTGCACCGGCTCCGAAGCCAATGATTTGGCGGTTCGGATGGCCCGTTCGGTCACGGGCAGGGAAGGGGTCATCGTCACGGAAAACAGCTATCACGGCAACACGTCCGTGACCGCGCCGCTTTCCCTGATTGACTACGACATTGCAGACAAACCGGACTGGGTTGAAACAGTGCCGGCGCCCAACGTCTATCGGGGACAGTACCGAATGGGCGGAAACGATCTCGGCAGGCAATACGCGGATCACGTGACGGATGCCGCCGGAAGGCTGGCAGAGGCCGGACCGGGCGCTGCGGCAATCCTCATCGATTCGATCTTCGATGCCAATGGCGCACTGGTGCCGCCGCAGGATTACCTGAGTCAGTCGTTTGAACGCGCCAGGCAGGCAGGTGCGCTGGCCATCGCCGACGAGGTCCAGATGGGATTTGGTCGATCCGGCACACATATGTGGGGCTTCCAGGAGTTTGTGGCCCGGCCTGATTTCGTGACCATGGGCAAGCCTATGGGCAATGGCCATCCCATCGCCGCTCTCGTGACCCGCCGCGAGATCGCTCAAGAGTTCCAGCAGCGCACCGGCTATTTCAACACGTTCGGCGGGAGCACGGTGTCCGCAGCGGTCGCGAACGCCACGCTTGATGTCCTGCAGGGCGAGAAGCTGCAGAATAATGCGCTTGTGGTCGGCGCTTATCTCAAGACGGCGTTGGACGGTCTGGCAGCAAGCCATGAGATTGTTGGTCATGTCCACGGCCGGGGGCTTTTCCTCGGTGTGGAGCTCGTCACCGACCGGCTGTCGAGGCGCCCGGCGAAGCTGGCTGCTCGCTGGGTTCGCGAGCGGATGAAAAGTCTTGGGGTGCTCGTGTCCTCAACCGGCCCCCTGGGGAACATTATCAAGATCAGGCCGCCGATGGTGTTCAGTCGAGCCGATGCCGATCGGTGCGTCGAAGCGCTTGAACGTGCCTTGCATGACCTGCCATCCGAACTTCGAAAGTAATTTATCGATAGGTCCAGTGATGCTTCCCGGCCGGAAGATGTCGTTCCGGCCAACCGAGAAAATACGTCGCGGTGTTTTAATGAAAATCTACAAAAATGTCGCGCATCTAAAGCACCACTCGAGGTTGGAACTTGTTCCAGGCAAGTTCATCCCGACACTCGATATCCGCGAAAGGACCGGGGCAATATTAGAAACCATGCAGCGTGCCGGCGATCGACTGCGCGCCGGCAACGATGCAGGACCTGCTCTGCATCCATTCGCAGGATTATCTGGATTTCTTGAACGCGGCCTGGAAAGACTGGTTAATGGCGTTCAGTCCGGATCTGGTCGGCGTGGGTTTCGTGTGGCCGCATCGCAACCGGCGTGGGCTTTGTTGCTAAAAAGCAGTTGGAGGACATCTTTAGCGTACAGCTGTTTATCCGCCATCACGCCCAAGGTGTGTCACTGACGCCCAGCGCGCGCGCGGTTCTATCGCAAGGCGCTGGAGCTGCTGCGGGCTGTCCATGAATTCGAAAAAAATGCCCTGGCGGACAATGAGGTGGTGGCCGGGCAGATCGATATCGGCTGTTTTGAAAACGTCGCCCCGTTGTACCTTCCACAGTTGATCGCAGGCTTCAAGGCGCGCTGGCCGGGCGTGGAGATCCGTATTCGCGATGGCGAGCAGCAGGAATTGGTGCAGGTCCTGACGGCAGGTAGCATCGACGTGGCGATGCTGTTTGAGCATGACTTGGGCGGCACCATCGAAACCACGCCGTTGATGCCGCCGCAGCAGCCTTATGCGTTACTGCCGGCGGACCACCGCTATGCACAGCAAGCCAAGGTGTCGCTGACGGACTTGGCGCTGGAGCCGATGATTTTGCTGGATGGGCTGCCCAGCCGGACTTACTTCGTGAGCATTTTTGAAGAGCGTGGGTTGACGCCCAATATTGTGTTCAGCTCGCCGTCGATTGAGATGGTGCGGGGGGTGGTAGGGCGGGGTTTCGGTTTTTCGATATTAGTGACCAAGCCGTGCAGCGAGTACACCTATGATGGGCAGAAAGTCGTGTGCATACCGTTGGCTGAAACCGTCACGAGCTCAGGCTTGTCGGCGGTCTGGCTGCGGGGTGCGCCGCTGACCAAACCGGTGCAGTTGTTTGTGGATTATTGCCGCGAAGAGCTGATTAGACTATTGGGTTAAGCGCAAGCCCGCTTCCACATTGGGCGGAGAATTCCTTTAGTACCTGGAACCCGCGAGTCGGTCTGGTCTACCGGCCTCATCCAGTAAAATCCTGTTGCGTCTCGGTAAGCCGTTTCTACCAACCCTGCGCAGCTCTGAACACCTCGGTGCGCAGAGCACGGCCTACCGTATTGCGAAAGCGATGCCCGCTTTGCGTTATACGCGGAACTGGTCCATCAGCTTCATTTGCTGATTGGCCCTTGCGTTGAGCTGACTACTGACCTGCGCCGATTCAGCTGCTTGTTCAGTCAGAGCCTCGGTTACGCCGCGAATGGTCGAGACATTGCGATTGACCTCTTCGGCCACGGAACTTTGCTCCTCCGCCGCACTTGCAATCTGCAGATTCATGTCACTGATCACTGTCACTGCGTCGCTTATTTTGCCCAGTGCCTGTACCGCCTGTTGGATCTGCCCGGCGTTATTCTGGGCGAGAGCCTCGCTTGAATGCATGGTTGCCACCACCCCACGCGTGCCGGTCTGGATACGCTCGATGACCAGTCGGATTTGTTCAACCGAGTCCTGGGTTCTTTTGGCAAGGTTGCGCACTTCATCGGCAACCACCGCAAAACCACGACCGCTTTCTCCGGCCCGCGCGGCTTCAATCGCAGCATTGAGTGCCAGCAGGTTGGTTTGTTCGGCGATGCTGCGGATCACTTCCAGCACCGATCCGATTTGCTCGCTGTTGACCGCCAAAGCTTCTACTTCCGCGACGGCCTTGCTGACCTCGCTAGCCAAAGCGTTGATGTCGCGAGTGCTTCTTTCGATGAGGGAAATGCCTTCTCTTGAAGCATCGTCGGCACCTCGCGCGGCCTGTGCGGCATTTGAGGCGCTGTGCGCTACTTCATGGGCTGTCGCGCTCATTTCGTTGGAGGCTGTTGCCAACTGGTCGATCTCGCGAAATTGCACCTGCATCCCTTCACTGGTCTGCCTGGCGATTTCCGAAGACTGGTCGGCGGTGCCTCTGGCGTCGGTAATGCTCTGCTTTATCTGCGCGATGGTGGGCTGCAGTTTGTCCAAGAAACGGTTGAACCAGTTCACCAGTTCGCCCAGTTCGTCTTTTTTGCTGTAGTTCAACCGCTGGGTCAGGTCGCCGTCACCGCTTGCAATCGCCTTGAGCATCTGGGCGACACTATTGATGGGGCGCGTGACGCCAGAAGCAGTGAGCCAGATGATCAGCAGTCCCAGCAGTCCAGCGGATACTGCCACCAACAGCGACTTCAGGGTGTCGCGGGTTTGTGTGTGGTCAAGCAATGTTTGAAGTTCCAGCGAGTCGGCCAGCAGTACCTTCTTCGGCAGATCGATCACTACCCCCCACACCGCTGCGTCCGGTATGGGCGCGACAGGGTAGACCGCGCGGATCAATTCGTCCTGAGTCAGCACCACCGGCTTTTTGAGTTGCAACCCGCTGAGAACTGGTTTGCTCGCCTCGCCCAAGGGAACGTTGATGTGTTTCCCGATCTGCCCCGCATCCTTGCTGTAGGCGGCGAGCACACCACTGTCGGAAACAATCAGCATAGCGCCCGAGCCATTGAACAACGTCTGTTGGGCCTCACTGACTGCCGCTTGCAGCGCCCCGAGTGCGATGTCTACGCCAATGACACCGATGACCTTGCCATCGACAATCAAGGGCATGGATAGGCTGGTCATCAGCTGTGCCGTTCCGGCCTGAGTATCGACATAGGGTGCCATCAGGCAGGTGCGTCGGGTGTCTCGCGGGCAGTTGTACCAACTGTTGTAAGGTACGCCGCTGATGCCCAGCTCGGTATTGTTTATATCGCTTTCGGAACTCATGACGTTGACCGACTGACCCGCGCCCCGATTCCAGCCGCTGGCAAAACGTCCTTTTTCATTGGAGCCGCGCGCGGCGTCGTTGAGGAACTCACTGTCTTTGCCTTCCAGCGCATTGGGCTCGTAAAGCAGCCAAAGCCCCAATATCTGCGGATTACGATCAAAGGTGGTCTTGAGGCTCTGGATAAGTTCTTCACGTAACGTGGCGGCCGCTAGGCCGCGCTGGGCGGCCAGATTGCGCAAGTTGGCGGTTTGGTCGGAAAGAACAGTGAGCATCAGTAGACTATCGCCGAAGGTTCTTTGCAGCTTGCTCGCCTGCTCGGCGGCCTTGGCCTGCAGCAGGTTTTCCCCGCTTTCCGTCAGCATCTTGCTGCTCGACGTACTGATCAACAGGTTGTTCTGTCTGCTTTGGTAGAGATTCAGGCTGACGATCAGGGCGATCACGCCCAAGAGGCACAATCCTGAGAGGAGGATGATTTTTAAGCGGATGGAAAGGTTGCCGAGCATTGAGTTATCTCTCTTGAGAGCAACGTGCGGGTTGAACATCAGTTGGCCTGAGCCACTGATTTCTTATTGTGTATGTACCTTTATCGGCTGAAATCCGGTTCTGATAAGGCAGTCTTGTGGCGATTTTTTTTGTATGTGGACCAACAACGACTGCCCGGTCAATTGGCTGATTCAGCCGGTCGTCGCCACAGTGGATTGTTGTGCTGACTTTAGAGACTGATTTAGTGCTTCGGCAGGTGTTTTCCAAACGAGTGTTTTTCGAGGTCTAGTTTCATGACTGCTCGTTGGAGCGTCGGATATTCGCTGTTGTCATCCGAGACTGATCACTTGTCATGAGCTTTAGGGCTTGGGATGGGGGGCTTACTCGTTGAGTAGCGCCGAAAAGGCAAGTCCCGGCACGATGATCAGTGCCCGATAATGGCGGATGTACAAGACCTTCTTCACAGTGCCTACGCTTAGGCGCGCATGCCCTCGGTTGTGTGGGCCTGCGTGTCCATTGGGTCACTGGCGGTCAGGCGTAGCAGCTGCAGGTGGGAGTAGTCGGTTGAGCAGGAAACCGGCCAGCTCGACGTCCAGATCGGCGCGCAGCTTGCCTGCCTCCTGCAGCTCACGTAGTACGTTGGCGATTTCGCCTTGCAAGCTGGGGTTCATCTTTCGGTACGCTTCAGGCAGGCCGGTGTCGCCGCCCACCAGCACCAGCGGTAGCAGTTCGCGCCAGAGTGGGGCGGGCAATACTTGCAGGGCGTAGCCAATCAGCAGGTGTCCGAGTGGGCAGAGTGCATCGACGGGGTCGTCGAAATCGCGGATGCATTTGTGCACATCGACCAGGGCGCGGCGATCAGACTCCTTGATCATCTCCGGGATGATCTCGTGCTTGCTGCCGAAATACTTAGACACCGTGTGCGCGGATACGCCGACATCGTGGGAGATCTGCTCGACGATGGTTTCCCTAAACCCCTGGCGCTGAAAAAGCGCCACGGGCGCTGCCGAGATGGCATTGCGGCGTAATTTCCTCTGACGTCGGCATAGTCCGTTCACCGTAGCTCCTGATTCGTTTGGAGTGCTGGCAATGATCGTGGGCTAGGTATTTTCGAAAAAATACTTTATTGACTAAAATAGTTAATAGAGCTAATTATCTTGTGGTGCCTGCCGCACGCAGGGCCATTTCCAGGATGAGTCAGATGAACCCAATCCTCGACCGCTCTCTGGTTTCCCGTAATACGGAAGTCAGCGAGATGTACGACCAAAAACAACAAGAGCCCGTACTGATGCAGGGCTTCCCTGTCGAGCCGGAAAAGCGCGTAACCTGGGCCAACTGGATGTCGCCTCCGTTCAACCGTTGGGGTTTCCGTAACTTGGCGCGCCTGCGCCCCACCATCGATGTTGCAGCCGGTTCGCGGCCGAGTTCAGTGCTGGCCCATGCCCCAGTCGAGGTCGAAGGTCTGAGTTTCGAAAGCACCTGTGGTCGCACGGTCAACGTGCTCGACCACCTGCGCGCCAGCAAGACCGATAGCTTCCTGTTGCTACACAAGGGCCGCGTGGTTTACGAGAGCTACTTTAATGGCCACGTCGCCAGCGACCGCCACATCATGTTCTCGGTCACCAAATCACTGATCGGCGTACTCGGTGAGCAACTGATCCACGACGGCGTGCTTGATCCTGAGGCGCAGACCCAGCACTACGTACCTGAACTGATTGGTAGCGCTTTTGGCGATGCCACTGTGCGCCACCTGTTCGATATGGCTGTTGGCGTTCACTACACCGAGATGTATGACGATCCGGCCTCGGAAAGCTCCCAGTACGGTTACGCTTGTGGCTTCAAGCCGGCGCCGCCCGAATACGCCCAGTACGAGTCGCTGTACCAGTACCTGCCGTCGCTGCGTAAGCGCTGCGAGCATGGCGGCCTGTTCCACTACGTGACCGCCACCACCGAAGTGCTGGCCTGGGTGATGGAGCGTGCCAGCGGTGTGGCCTGCGCCGAGCAGCTGCAAGCTGTATGGCAGTCGCTGGGTTGCGAGCGCGATGCTTACTTCATGGCTGACCCGTGGGGCCGCAGCGTCGCCGGTGCCGGCTTCAACGCCACCCTGCGCGACATGGGCCGGTTCGGCCTGATGCTCGGCAACGGCGGCAAGGTCGATGGCAAGCAGGTCATCGACAAGGCGGTGATCGAGGCCATCGCCAAGGGCTCGGATCCAGCCATCTACGGCGTCCATAAAGACTTCTCCGAGTGGACCCCAGGCGCCTCCTACCGCAGCCAGTGGTACGTCTTCAACGACCACAGCCCGGCCATCATGGCCAGCGGCATCCATGGCCAGTACCTGTTTGTCGACTTTAACTCCGATGTGGTGATCGTCAAGCAGTCGTCGCTGCCTGAGGCCGTCACCGAGCTGGATATCGACACCGTACAAATGCTGAGGACGATCACCGCCTATCTGCGCGGCTGATTCAGTAAATACAAAATCCAAGAGCGCTAGTTCGCCAGCGCTCCTGCCTGCTGCGTCAGGTAACCGGTGGTCGATCTGACCGCCACTCACTGCCCTGTAATAAAAAAAATTAAACAGGAGCTTCATATGTACACGTCCAAGCGTATTCCCTGCGTTTTGCTCGCACTTGGCTTCCCGCCGCTCAGCCAGCCGGCCCTGGCGGGTTATAAGTTCGAAAGCGAGAACCTCAAAGGCGAACTCAACCTGACGTTCGGCGCGGGTTCCATCTCCACCCGCGGTGTCAACTTCGGTGCTGGTGTGGCCGACGCCCGCAATGGCGAACAAAAAGGTACCAAGATCAACTGGCAGGAGGCCTACCTCAAACCAGGTATCACCCTCGACTACTCACTCAACGAAACCGTCAGCATGCTGGCCGGTGCTTCGGCGGTCGGCGCCTGGACAATCGGTGACGGCGATGCTGCCGGTACCACACACAGCTCCGACAACCGCATCAACACCGAAGAGGCCTACGTAGGTGTCCGCGCCGGCGACTGGAAGCTCACCGCCGGCCGTCAGAACTACACCATCGGCAGTGGCTTCATCGTCATGGACGGCAACCTCGACCTGTTCGGCGATGGCGCCAACTGGCTCGGCCCGCGTACTGCCTTCAAGGATTCGGCGATCCTCGACTGGAGCCACGGCCCGCTGAAAACGCAGGCGTTCACCCTACGCACCGACGATCATTACGGCGACTACCGCATGACCGGTGCCAACCTGGACTACGACCTCGACGGCCAGGTGACCCTCGGCGCGATGGTCATGAAGGTCGATACGCAGGCGAGCAAGAGCAGTAACGCGGTACGCCGCGACGGCATGGAGGTTTTCAACGTTCGCGCCTTGCGTGGCCATCTGCCGGGCTTGCCGAACCTGACCCTCAATGGCGAGTACGCCGTGCAGCGCGGTGGCGACTCCAGGCTGAAATTCGACGCCGATGCCTGGTACGCGCAGGCCGATTATCAGTTCCAGGACCTGCCGTTCACCCCGACGCTTGGCTACCGCTGCGCCGTGTTCTCCGGTGACGATAACCTGGCTGATAACACCCAGAAAGCCTGGGACCCGCTCAGCAAGGGCTTCGTGGACTGGAGCAGTTGGCTGGTCGGCGACGTGGTGGGCAACTACCTGCTGTTCAACAGCAACGAGCGGGTTCAGCAGTTATCGATCAGGAGCCGCCTGACCGACACCCTGGCCATCGGCACCATCCACTATCAGTTCTGGCTCGACGAGAAGAACTTCCGCGGTGCTGTGGTGGATGATCGCCGTTTCGCTGATGAGACCGTAGTGTTCCTCGACTGGACGCCCACGCCGAGTTTCTACGGCTCAGTGGCCTGCAACTGGGTGAATGCCAAGTCGGCCGCCAAGCAGGCGTTCGGCAACAACGACCAGTTCAGCGCCCTCGAATTCTACATGACCTACCGCTACTGAAACCGAGCCATAGACGCCCCTCGGGGCACAGGAGTGCGTGATGACAACGACAACGCAAACCGGGCTCGGTGTGCCGACTCTGGAATGGGTAATGAGTATCCACGTGGCGATCGCCGCAGGGGATGGACTGGGCGCCTGCACGGATGGCCAGCGCAGCAACTTTCGGATACTGGGTGGGCATTTCGAAGGCCTGGACGTACGCGGCGAAGTACTCGCTGGCGGCGCCGACTTCTATCTGCAGCGCAGCGACGGCGTGGGTGAGTTGGATGCCCGCTACAGCCTGCTCAGCGACCGCGGCGAGCTGATCAACATCCACAACATCGGTGTGATCGTGCTCAGCGACAAAGCCCGTGAGCTAGAAGTGCAGGGCATCTGGCCGGTCGAGGAGCACGAATACCAATGCACCTGTTCGCCGCGCTTCCAGGTGGCTAGTGGGCGGCTGGATTGGCTGACCCGCAGCTCGCTGATCGGCAAGGTGGTTTATCCCGCCGCCGACCAGGTCGCGATTCACTGCTACCGAATCGCCTGAACGGCTTTCCTTTTCGTCATTCCTGACTTTCACTTAAGCGGCAGGCTACCCAGTGGCCAAGCCGGTAGGTATCGACCATGAGCACCGCTAACCAAACCATAATTCGTGCCGCGTGCATCTTCATTGCCGCGGTCTCGATCATCGTCATCGGGGTGCAGCCGATCTTCATCGGCCTGTTGACTGAACGTCTGACCCTGACTCTGCTCCAGCAGAGCTGGACCATGTCCGCCGAGATGTGTGGCTCCATCATCGGCACGCTGTTGTACGTACCGATGCTGCGCTTTCTCTGGCCACGCACCATCGCCCTGAGCACGTCCCTCGTGCTGCTGTTCGCCAACGTGGCCACCGCCACTGTCACCGAGTTCGATATGCTGCTGGTGCTGCGCTGTCTCTCCGGCGTCTGCTCGGGCATTCTGTATTCCTATGCCATATATTGCCTGGGCCGCATGAAAGGACCGGATCGCTCCTTCGGCATCCTGCTATTCGTGCAGACCGCACTGTTCGCAAGCAGCGCGGTGATTCTGCCGCTAGTGGCCGAGTGGAAGGGTTTCTCGGGTGCGATCTACTACCTGGTAGCCTGGTTCGTGCTGCTCTGCCTGATGTGCTTCTGCCTGCCGACCAAACAGAGCGAAGAAGACAAAATCGTCTCTCGCGAGCCGCTGCTGTCAGGCCTCACCCTGATCGGCGTCTGCTCTCTACTCGGCATGCTGTTCCTGCAGCTGTCGATCTACTCACTGTGGGGCTTCGTCGAAGGCATCGCCAGCGACGCTGGCGTGGTGCCTGTAGACATCGGCTGGGCGATCAGCATTGGCCTGCTCGGTGGCCTGCCAGGTGCGGCGTTGCCGAGCATCGCCGGTCGACACCTGGGCCGCATGCCGATGATCCTCCTCGGCTCGCTGGCCGTACTCGGTGCGATCTACATGTTTGCTACGCGTATCCACGTGGCTTCGGACTTGGCGATCGCGGTGTTCCTGATGAACTTCGGCTGGAACCTGGCGCTGTCGTACTACATGTCCTCGGTGGTAACCCACGACCCGACCGGCCGCTTGACCAAGATAGTCGGTGTGGTGCAGGTAGCGTCGGCTGCAGCAGCACCGACCTTGCTGAGCCTGTTCATCGAAGGCAGCGACCGTCAAAGCATCTTCGTGTTGTCCTCGGGTGCCATCCTGATCGGCTGTGTGCTGGTGATGATCATGCTGACCTTCGGGCACCGTAAACTACACAAACCGATCAGCAGTTTGATATGAGTTAAGGCGGCTGCAAGGGCTGCCGCGCGGCGGTGCTCTTGCAGTTTTGCCCGCCGAGGAGGGCGCAGATGGCATGAACACGGAGCAGCATCCTGCGGCTCGATTGCCATGACGATGTTGATATCGGCGTCCGGGGATTCTGATCGGCCTGCCGTCCGGGTCATTCTCTATTGTCTTCGACGGCGTTTACTCTCTGGCCGACGCCAGCATGGAGAAAGAGAAAAGGGGGAGACAATCCCAAATCATTTGGTCCTGTCTGGTTTGAAAGCGCCTCCTGCTGAAGGCGCCTTATAGATCACAGGCCCCTAGTCGTTCCTGAGGCCTTCGAAAGTGCCTCACGTTGAGGCTGGAAAATGTCTATGGGGGCGGGGGCGATTCATTTCACTTGCTCCGGGCCTTGGCTGATGCTGTTGATCAGCGCTGCCGAGTTATCCACGATTGCCTTGCGTAGACTCGCAACCGTTTCGGCGGGGACATGCTCACCGGCCATCAGCAGATCGCTCGGCAAATCACCGCCGCGTGCCAGTATCTGCGATGGCCCTAAGTGCTTCCACCGATCGAGCTGAAATCAAGCATTTATCTGCCCGACTCGCATAGGGGTTGAAGAGAATTTGTGGGGAGAGTGACCGGAAGGGGCACGATGTATTTCCAATCGACGTCGTTTACCCCCAAGTCCAAGAGCACTTGCCGGTAGCGTTCAGTCACGTTCATTTCTATGGTGGCCGCACCTAGCTTACGGTTAACGCTGTCCAGCGAGAGGATATATCGGCCTACATTATCCTGAACTTCAAGTTCCACGATCTGCTCGCCCGGTTCACGACAAATGAAGCGCTATACGACACTTATCGTCGTTTGGTAGTGCAACTCAAACTGTTCAGAAGCTATTCGTTGCGACACACACCGCAGTCCATCCATATCTCGTTGGGCGAGCACCAGGCAATCTTCAAGGCGATAGTGGATTCAGGCGCAGTGTTGGCCGGGGCGCGTCTGCGCCAGCACTCGATTGACAGTCTGGAACGGCTGCACGCTTCTGTAGCGCGTTGAATTGCTGATCCAATTGATCAGACGCGAGCTCAATTAACGGGTGCGATTCAAGTCCCAGCTTTCGGTCTTGGCCAGGTTGCCTTTGCAATACGCATGAAATTATTGCCGTAGATCGCCTGGATATCCGCATCTGAATAACCCAGGCGCGTTAATTGTTGTGCGACCTCACCGAGTGTCTCTGGCTGCAACTGGGTGTGTCCATTCATCTGGCCATAGTGTTCAATCGGCCACCAGTCGTTCTCTTCTTCACCTTCCGGCAGATCTTTATGCTCAGGGTGCAACTCGGTATCCAGACCTATTCCGATATGGCTCGTCCCGATGCGCTCTGCCAGATAGTCGATCTGTCGAATGTAACTGTCCACCGAAGCGGAGGGGGCGCCCAGGAATATGCCCAAGCCTGTCAGTCCGATCACTCCACCTTGAGCGGCACACGCGAACATTTGTTCGTCGTCGATGGTTCGCGGGTGGTCAAAAATCGCTTTAACGTTGGTGTGAGAGAAAATGGCGGGGTGCCTCGACATTTCCATAATTTCAAGGCTTGAGCGTTTGCTGGCGTGCGAACAGTCAATGACAATTCCCGCTGTATTAATACCCCGCACGATCTTGCGCCCCAGGTTGGTCAATCCGGCACCTGCTCCATGGCAACCTCCCGCACAACTGTTGTCGCGGTTGTAGGCAAGCAACATCTGGCGAACCCCCAAGCTTGCGAACAGGTCCACCATCGACGGATCCTGTAGCAGCATATTCGAACCTTCGAGGTCAAAGGAGACCGCGAGCTTTCGATACTTATGCGCCTGGTAGATATCGTCAACGGTAGTCACCAGGACAAAGTCTTCAGGGTGGTGAGCCAGCCAGCTTCTAAACCCCGCAATCGTCTGCATCACGGTTTCAAACGGGGTCATGTCCATGCCAACGTTGATCGACACATGATGGAAGCCGGCTTCTCGATACCTGTTCAGGCGGGACATGTCCTGTCCGGGAATCAATGGTAAGCACGCATGGGCCTCCCATTGAATCACCGGAGTCTTGCTGACTCCTGATGGGTCAAGCTTCATCATTTAAACCCCGTCTAATCGCTTCGCTATCCATTAGTGCGCTAATGATGCCACGGCGCATTTCGCAATCTGAGCATCCTGTACGCCTAAGCCTGTAAGGTCTGCAATGGTAATCTGCGTGTCGTCCTGTCGTCCGATGGCGTGACCGCTCAATACGCTGCCGAGCGCTACAAGGCTGCCTTTGTCGATCAGGCCGGATTTGAAGGCTCCTGAAATCTCACCGAATTGGCAGCATTGCTCTATTGAGTCCACGACAATCACATCTGCACGTGCAACCAGGTGCACATCCAGCTCTTGCTTGCCAAGGCTGTCTGCGCCAATAGCAGTGATGTGTGTCCCAGGGTTGACCCATTCATTCGCTATGATGGCTTCGCGAGAGGGTGTAGCAGTGATGATTAGGTTGGAGTTGGTCGCAACGTCCTTTGCATCTTGGGTGGCAACCACATCAAAGCCTAAAGCTTCGGCAAATTCACAGTATTGTTCCAAGCCTTGCCGGTTACGACCGTAAACCGTCAAGCGTCGACATGCCGTGACGGGCATCAGTTGTTCCAGTTGCATGCGTGCCTGGTCGCCAGTACCGACAATGCCAATGCCTGTCACACGTGAAGGCGCCATAGCCCTCGCCACGATTTGCCCCGCCAGCGCTGTACGCATTGAGGTCAGCCAGCCGCCATCCCGAAGCAAAGCGACGGATTGCCCCGTCAAGGCCGAGAAAATCAGCGTCAACCCATCATTACTGGAAAAACCCTTCGCGGGATTGTCGTAGAAACCTGCCGAGACCCTGACTGAAAAAACCTCGTCTCCTAACATCCAAGCCGATTTCACGCAGCAGTCACCGTTGCTGGCCGGGAACTGAAAGCTCTGAATCGGAGGTAGCTGCACCCGTCCGTTAGCATGGGCAATGAATCCTTCTGCAATCAGCGCAGCAGCGTCTCTCGGGCACAAGGAACTCATGATTTGCGCTTGGGTGTAGATATTCATCGATTGCTCCATCGACTATTGAAAGACGGGCATTGCGCTTACTCGGCTGACTAGCGGCTATCCGCCGCCGTTAGCGGCGGATATGGCGCTACAATCGGGTGCTTCAGTAAACGCGGGCATAACCATAGCACAAAAATACAATTTGTATCCTGAGGACGTTTTGTATTTTTTTAGAGGCATATTTTTACCGTGAATAAACATCTGGATAATTACATCAGCAGCGCCCAAGCGATTGCGAAGCTCCTGGATCCGCACGCCGAGGTCATTATTCATGACCTGGCCTCCGGAAAGATTGCCCATATCTTCAATGTGTTCTCTCAGCGGCGGGTCGGCGACAGTTCATTGACGGATATCAACGACGGAGCATCATTCGAGGGAGATGTTTCGGGGCCTTATAGAAAAGTGAATTTTGATCGCCGGCAGCTAAGATCGGTTACAGCGGTGCTTCGAGATCCCGACGGGATCCAGATCGGGCTCTTATGCGTAAATTTTGACATCACTGTCATGAGCGGGATGGCAGAAATCGCTGCCTCATTTTTAGGTTTTGAGAATACGGTTGAGAAGCCTCCGGCATTGTTTGCCACCGATTTCCAAGAGTCAGCGCACGCGATCATGGATGAATTTTTGAGGGCTCGCAGGGTGACATTGGCGTCGCTTACTTCAGAAGAAATGGTGGCACTGATTGGTGAAATGGATAAAGGCGGAGTCTTCGCGCTGCGCAATGCAACCAACTACATCTGCGAGCTGTTATCTCTATCACGGGCTACCGTCTACAAATATCTAAGGCGCTCCAGAGCAGCCACGGGTTTATAACGGTACTTTCTCCTTGCGATTTTTAGGTCTCAGATAACTGCTTTCCTCCTGAGTCTGTCCGCCCGACTTGCTGAGATTCACTACCAGCAGGCCAACGATAGTGAGGCTTGCACCCAGCAGAAATCCAAAGCTTGTCTGTTCTCCCAGCCATAGATACCCCATGAGAACGCCGAAGAGCGGACTCATGAAAGCCAGCACGCCAAGGCGAGCTGCGAGGTAGCGACGTAGCATCCAGAACCAGATCAAGTAGCTTGCAACGGACACAATCACTGTTTGAAAAATCAAGCTGGTCACAGCATTGGCTGAAAAGGTCACTGCGTTCTGGCCGAGTAGCAGGCTTAAGGGCAACAGAAGGAGAAACCCGCCGGCGAGTTGGTAGAACAAGGTCTGGGTTGCCGGTGCCTCACTGAGGCGGCTGGTACGCACCGCTACGGTCGTGAATCCCCATGCAACACCTGCGCATAAACCCAGCAAATCGCCCAGCAGACTGTCTGTGATGGCGAGCTGAGAAGCTACACCATCACGCGGCATGAGAAAGGTGATGGCAATACCCGCGAACGCTAAAGACATGCCGAGCCATTGAATTGCACTAAGACGCTCCTCCGGCAGGCGCAGGTGCAGGCCGATGGCGGCGAATAACGGAGCTGTATAAAGAAACACCGCCATATGCGAAGCACTGGTCCAGCGTAGTCCTTGCGCAACAAATAGAAATTCCGCGGCAAACAAAACGGCCACGACTATCCCGGAGCGACACCAAACGTTTGGTAACCATACCTCCCGCATGATCCATTTTCCTATTAGCCAGACCAGGAATGCAGCGACTCCGGAGCGAACGGCGACCTGCATGATAGGGGCTATGTCGCCCGCAACAGCTTTGATCGCCACTTGCTGGGCACCCCATATGATGCATAGCAGAACCATCACCGCCGTGGCGGCTCCGTCTACTGACTTCCTCATTTATCGATACCTTTTGATTCGGACGAGCATTTATTTGTCAACCGGTCTGCCACGTAGCCGACCAACCGCTGCCCAATCCGCATTTGGAACACCCTCCAACAGAACGCAGACCCCCTTTGGATCGATTCCGGTACGTCCGACCAGGGCGTGAGTGTCTGCGGTAACCTGCTTTTCACCTTTGGTGATTTATTGTCAAACCAGGTCGCTCGAACAATCCGCATTGGCTTTTCCTTGGACGTTGGGATCTATTGTTGCCCTGCGGCGAACTTCGATTGTGCGAAAGTACACAAGCCGCTACAAATCATGTGTTTTCAGCCTATAGAAGAGAAAAACTACGCTATGAGAGCTGATACGCCCCTTCGGGCCATAGCTTGCTTCGACGCGGTCATGCGAACGGGAAGCATCAGTCTTGCGGCAAGCCAGTTGTTTGTGACGCCGGGAGCAGTAGGGCAACAAATTCGCAAGCTGGAAAGTTGGCTAGGGACACCGCTGTTTGTGCGCACCGTCCGCAGGCTACGACCAACGGCTGAAGCCCTGAGCTATTGGGAACAGGTGAAGCCAGCGCTTCGCCAACTGGAGACCGCCAATCTCGCTGCCCGAGGTCTTAGAGACAGGCAGGTACGTTTAAGTCTGCCGCCGGCGTTCGCTAACTCCTGGTTCGCAAAGCGGATGCCATTGTTCACGGAGCGTCATCCAGAGGTGCAACTGCACCTGAGTGCATCCACCGATACCGTGGATTTCAATGACGCTACCTGCGACCTTGCAGTGCGGCATTTCGACGGATATCGCAGTGCCGTGAACGCAGAACTGCTCTTGCCGGACGAGGTAAGGGTCTATTGCAGCCCGGCCTACCGCGAACGGCTCCAGTTGCATGCCCTTGATTGTTTGCTGGGAGCAACCTTGCTCTATACGACGTCGCATGCCTACTGGTCTGAATGGCTATCATCGGTCGGGATGTCTCCCGATAGCTTCTCCAGCAGCCTCAAATTCGATCAGTCCGAGTTGGCAATCGACGCGGCGCGGCGCGATCAAGGTTTAGTGCTCACCAGCCCTTGGCTGGTTGAGGAAGACGTACAACGAGGCCTTCTCGTACCGGTCTTTGACGCTGTACTAAAGACTGGTAAAGGCTATTACGTGGTGCAGGCCAAAGATGTGGTGTTGGGTGAGGCTGCCCAACTGTTGCGCCGGTGGCTTTGCGACGTAGCGCAGCGAGTTCAACAAAACTGATGACTTAAGGGCGATGCTTTCTATTTAACGTGAACGGCAGCGGTCGAGAAGGTGACTTTGCCAAACGCCTTTCGCCAAGTCGCCAGGATCAGTGCAATCGCGCAATGCAACCTCACAGGTTCACCGGACGAAGGTGTACACCATCCTGAAGCCCCATTTATGGGGCGGCATGGTGGTGCGGCTCAGCGGTTCCGCCCGGAACGGTGCCTTCATTTCTTCGCAGATGTCCATCGTCCTTTCTTACCTGAGCGCAATTTGCCGGCGAGCCATGACAGCGCTATCGCCGGAATTGAGAGAAAGGCCGCAATGATGATACCGGCAGCTAGCAACGGGGATGTACCCGAAGTCGCCAAAACCACGGGGATCTGAGAGAGCATTACAATGCCGCCTGCGGACCACTGTGAGCTTTTTAGAACGGCTCCAAGGATCACGGACAACACTAGCGCGGCGGGATAGATGAGGGTCCAGTAACTGGCCAGGTCCCAAGGCTCCGCAGCGCCTGTGATTGCTGAAACAACAGTCCAAAAAAACAGGGACACAACGCAGGTAACAATGAATGGCATGAACAATTCCTGGAACTTGGGGGGCAAATCGGCTTTGGTGGTTATCGTAATCGTGGTCGATGATCCAGTCTCTTGATTTTGTTCTTAACCCTCTCGTGAAAAAATCACAAATTCCCGCGATTGCAGCCATCTTAGAAATTTTCGGCCTCTAGCCCACTTCGTCGGCGTGTTCGCGCCAACATCCCCGATATAACTCTTATGCCATCTGAATGTTTACGCACGCAATCGCTGAATTTACTGATCCAGGCGTTGACGAAACCGAGGAACAGCAAAATCCAAAAACCGCCTCATTTTCAGGGGCATGTGTCCAGGTGACATGTGGATCAGGTTGATAGGCGCCGACGAAGGCTCATATTTATCCAGCACAATCTCCAGCAGTCCCTCGCTGACCGCTTCCGCGACCTGGTAGTGCAATAACTGAACGACTCCAACGCCATCAATGGCAGCCTGCGCTGCGGCTTCAGCGGTCGTCACCGATAAGCGCGGGGTAATCCGCCTCGTTGATTCCGCCACGCCATGTTTAGAGTGTTGAAAAGGCATAGGGGCGTCAAGTCGCACGGTTGGCAAGTGCTGCAGATCTGCGGGACATTCAGGTCTTCCATACGCTTCCAGCAGCCTGGGACTCGCGCAAATTACGGTTCTCATGGCCCCCACCTGAGTGGCGATCATGCCGCTGTCAGCGAGTGTTCCGATGCGTACTGCCATGTCCACGTGGTCGTCAACGAGGTGCGCGTTGCGATCTGAAAGCAAGAGCCGAATGTTGATTTCGGAAAACTCCCCTAAAAACGCGTTGACGATCGGCAGCACATGCAGCCTACCGAACATGATTGGCGCGGTCAGGACCAGCTCGCCTTTGGGGGCAATGAATTCTCCGGCAGCTTCGCGTTCGGCCACCTCCAACTGCTCCAATATTCGGCGCGCCGCATCCACATAAGCCACCCCTGCATCGGTCAACGAGAGCCTGCGCGTGGTTCGAATCAATAAACGGCTACCTATCAGCATCTCCAGGTCAGAAATTTTCCTGCTGATGGTGGGAAGGGGGATGTCGGCTAGCCGGCCGGCCGCCGTCAGGCTGCCAGCATCAATCGCAGCCACGAGCAGCTTCATTGCCTCAAATCTGTCCATGGAATGTTCCAATATTTGGTAGGGAGATTCCCGATATTATCGGATTATGCAGGTTTATTGAAACAGGCAATATAGCCCTATCAAGTGGGTGCGCCTGACGCTCGACAAGCCATGAACTCACCCCTGATAGACCACTTATCTTTTTCATTTAGTGTCCAAGGAGTTTGCATGAGCATTAAAAGTTTATTAGCGGCAACGGCCCTCAGTGCAGCGCTCGTCAGCGCAGGAGTGGAAGCAGCGGACATTAGCCATCAAAGGGCAAGCGACGTCCAACACCATTTTGTCGAGGTAAAAGGGGTCCGCATCTTCTATCGGGAAGCGGGCGACCCATCGGCGCCAACCATCGTGTTGCTTCATGGGTTCCCTACCTCATCCTTCATGTATCGCGACTTGATGTCGAAGCTGGCGGACCGTTACCACGTGATTGCCCCTGACTTCCCGGGTTTTGGATTTTCGGACAGCCCTGATCGGGCGAAGTACTCATACACGTTCGACAACATCGCCAAAACCATGGACGGATTTACTGAAGCGCTTGCGCTGAATCGCTACGCTCTTCAAGTTTTCGACTACGGTGCGCCTGTAGGCTGGCGGATGGCCGTCGCACACCCCGATAGAATCAGCGCAATCATCAGCCAAAACGGGAATGCTTACGTTGAAGGCCTCAGCGAGGGCTGGAACCCGATTCAACGTTACTGGAACGCTCCCACTGCCGAGAACCGCAACGCACTGCGCGAGCTGCTCAAACCAGATTCAATCAAGTGGCAATACACTCATGGCGTAGCGGACCCTGACCGTATAGCACCTGAAACATACACCTTGGATTACGCGTTCGTTTCGCGACCAGGTAACGATGAAATCCAGCTAGACCTGTTCGCAGACTATGCTACCAACGTAAAGCGCTACCCAGAGTTCCAGGCGTATTTCCGCAAATATCAGCCGCCGATGTTGGCAGTCTGGGGAAAGAACGATCCGTTTTTTCTCCCGGCAGGAGCGAACGCGTTCAAGCGTGATATTCCCAAAGCTGAGGTACACCTCTACGACACCGGGCACTTCGCACTGGAAACACACTTGAACGAGATCAGTGGCGAAATCCACCGTTTCCTAGACCGGAATGTGGTGCAGCAAAAATAAGCCCCGTCACACGTCTGCAACGGCGGGCCGTGCGCTCGCTATTGCTGGTCCTCTCTACTCACTCGTTATCGTGCCCTGAAGGACAGGTTGACCATCGGGGTAGGCGCAGGTTTTGTTACTCGGCGGTGAAGCATCTAGTAATCTCCTATAAGCCCGGGAGCGCTACATCACGTTTGTGCTGCAAACGGCGGGTCAGCATTGCAAGCGTCACGGCCAACGCACCGCATGAACTGATGACCAGCGCCATTGGCAACGCCGTACCATCGTGAAGCACACCCACCAGCGCGGCCGCTGCTGCCGCCACGCTGAACTGCAGGCAACCGAGCAATGCCGACGCGCTGCCCGCGCGCGCCCATTGCCCGTTCATGGCGCAGGCTGAGGCATTGGGGGTGATGGAGCCCAGGCAGGCAATGCAGATAAACAAGGGCACCAGCAGGGGCCAGAGCTGTTCGGTGCGCAGACCGGCAATCGCCAACAATGCCAGTGCAGCAGCGAGGTACATCCAGATAACCCGCGACAGCAGGAACGCAGGCCCCTTTTTGCCCACCAACCTGGCATTGAGCTGCGAGACCAGAATGAAACCCGCCGCATTGGTACCGAACAGCCAGCCATAGTGCTCAGGCGGCACTCCGTACAGCTTGATGAACACGAACGGCGAACCGGCGATGTAAGAAAACATCCCAGCCATGGCGATCCCGCCAGTGAGCGCGTGGCCCAGAAAAATACGATCGCCCAACAAGCGGCGGTACTGCGTCAGTGCGCCTGATAAAGGCTGGCGAGGATGAGTGGCGGGCATGCTTTCCGGCAGGCCCAGCGCCACGGCTATTGAAGCCAGCGCACTGAACGCCGTCAGGCTGATGAAGATCGACTGCCACCCATAGAGGTTGACCAGCAACCCGCCGAGCATGGGCGCCAGAATCGGCGCCAAGCCCATCACCAGCATTAATTGCGAGAATACTTTGGCCGACTGAACGGCATCGCACCTGTCGCTGACAATGGCTCGGGCAATCACCATCCCCGCACAGCCGCCCAGCGCCTGAACGAAGCGCGCGCCGATCAGCCATTCCAGATTCGCCGCGAAGGCACACGCCAGCGATGCGAGGGTGAACAGCGAAGCCCCGAACAGCAGCGGGATACGTCGGCCGAAGCGATCCGCCACCGGCCCGTAAGCCAGTTGACCGATGGACAAGCCCAGAAAATATGACGCCAGCGTCAACTGGACATGCTTCTCGTCAGTGCCAAACGCCAGAGCAATGGCCGGGAAGCCAGGCAGATAAAAGTCGACGGCCAAAGGGCCGAAGGCGCTCAAGGCACCGAGAATAAGGATCGCGCGCAGGTTCATCAGACATCCAGACGATATTCAGAGCAGTGGGGTACCCAACCCCGCAAAGCCCAGACATGGTGTCCACTTAGTTTGAGTGGACACCAGTTCTAGCCTTTTAAGCGGGTATTTCATGCAGCCAACACGTTATTCCTACTCCAACTCCTTCAAAGCCCAGGTCATTCAGGAGTGTGCCCATCCAGCGAAATGGAGCTGGATACCGATCAACTCCCGGCAATGGTAGATGACTTGGCCGGACGCATACGCTGCTATGAAACGTCAATCCACTGGACGCCTGTAGCCAACCTGGACAAGCTCGGTGTTTGCGGGCGGCGATTGTCTGCAGTGGGCTACCCGTTGGCAACGGGTATCAAGACGCTAGTTCAAGTCGAGACCTTCCTCGAGTATGGACTGTTGCACGGCTTCACGGCTCTTCACACGCTCGTACCAAGCCTGCAGGTGATGAAGACTGTCAAGATGAAGTGGCGTATCCTCGTAGGACTTAAGCCAGGACGCCTTAGCCCATCCAGTCACCGCAAACAGGTAGGTGTCAGCGACCGTGAATTTGTCACCCATAAGAAACTGTTTGTCTGAGAGATGCTGATTAATCCAAGCGTAGCGTTTCTCCAATTTGGGTCTTGCAATCTCGATGTAATCTCCTGCCGGAGCAGCATAAAAGAGCGGAATAAAGCCCTTATGGATTTCCGTTGAGAGGAAGGCGAGCATTTCCTGAAGCTTGTATCTTTCAAACGTTCCGTTGGCTGGAGCAAGGCCTATTTCTGGGTGCTGGTCCGCAAGATATTGAATGATTACAACTCCCTCCAAGAGCATTTCACCATTATCAAGCTCAAGCGCAGGAATGTAGCCGTGCGGGTTGACCTTGTAAAAGTTCTTCCCCTCTTCTGTTACATGATCTTTGAGGTCGACCTTGATGAATTCGACATTGAGGCCAAGTTCGTTTGCAACGATGTGTGGCGAAAGGGAGCAGGCGCCAGGCTTGTAGTAGAGCTTCATTCTGTGATCTCCATGGAATTAATTGTCGTGCTTTAAAATGTGAAGTCTATGTTAGTGCGCTTTGTAAGCGACTCGCTCGCTACGTTTTGCACCGTTTGCATGGATGAGCTACCCATGTGCCACGTTCCCCACAGCCAGAGACAGCGAATCACCAAGAATGCGCCACAAAGCGGCAAGACGCCGACAGTAGGTGCCTTCACTACAGTAAATCAACTCGACATGAAGGCTGTCGATCACAGCTATATAAGCATCCTGAAATATCGAAACCTCGTTCGCCGACAGGGCTGGATACCTGTTCTCAAGGCTTACGCCAAAGTGTTCACGCAGGCGATCAAGATAGGCTTCAAAGCCACTCGCAACCGTTGCCTTCAGCTCCGAAGGCGGAAAAAATGCCGTGCGCAGCAGGAAACGCAGAGCAGCGGAAGACTCGTAGCGGTTTGAAAGACTTTCCGTGTACAGCTTGCCGGGCTGGTCGTTATTTGCCGGCACGTTTGCAAACATCTCTTCGATATAGTGCATCTCCGTCACCAACGCCAGACTCAGGACGGCGTCGAACAGATCATCCTTGCTTTTGAAGTGCGCGTATAACGAAGGCTTGCGCATTCCGGCCATGACAGCAATGTCGTTGAGCGACGAGGCGTCGTATCCACGCTCAGCGAAGTGCACCAAGGCGATGTCACAGATTCTGCCTGCCGACGGGCTCAGCACTTTCATCAAGATGTCCTTTAATCAGTGAGTCAACGCAGTGATGTGCTCGGTCCTACCCTGGCACACACTGACCCAGGTCAGCGCGCCCACCAAAACGGCGCAGACAATCAGGAATGAGCACCAGGCAGTAGCGCCATGGCTGCTCGCCCAACCGGTCAACGGTGTGGCGAAGGCCGAGATGCCAAGCTGAAAAGCGCCCAGCAATGCAGCCGTTGAGCCCAGCGCAGTGGTTTGCGAAGACATCACCAGGGTCATCAATGTAGTTTCTGCCATCCCCAATCCAAGCAGTGCTATCGCGACACCGGCGGCCAGCCAGTACAAACCATAACCCGATACTGCTGCGCCGTAGGCGATCACAGACCCTGCAAAGATGCAAAAAGCCCCAGCTGTTGCAATGCGGGCCAAACCGTACTTGCCCACCAGTCTGGTAGCCACGACGGCCCCGATAAGAATCGCTATGCCAGTTGCGCCAAACAGCGTACCAAACTGGGCAGCAGGCAACCCGTATTCCTTCTGATAAACAAATGTAGCGCCGCCTACATAGGCAAAGAGAAAGAAGAACACGGCTGACAGCGCTAAGGTGGGCCTTAGAAAACGAGTGTCTTTTGCGATGCGCGCATACGTGCGTATCGCCAGTCCCATATTCAATGGCTCGCGCTTTTGCATGGGTAGTGTTTCAGGCAAAACAGCCATCGAATTCACCGCCACCAGCGCACCGAGGACAGCCAGTACCAGCATGACGGCCCGCCATCCGAAATGCGCCTCAATGTAACCACCCAACCCCGGGGCGATGATGGGAGCAACACCTTGAATCGTCAGCAGCAGGCCAAAAAGTTTTGCTGCCTGAACGCCCTGAGTGACGTCACGCACCATGCTCATGATGACTACCAACGTCAAAGCACTGCCTATCCCTTGGGCAAATCGTGCCACGAGTAGCCACTCAAGGGTTGGTGCCGCTCCTGCAGCCAGCGCACTCAAACTGAACAGCAACAGGCCTGCTATCAGTGGACGTCGACGGCCCAAGGCGTCGACTACTGGCCCGAACAGCAATTGCCCAAGCCCCATTGCCAACAAAAAGACCGTGAGCGTCAGCTGAATGCTGGCAACACTGGTCGAATAATCAACCGCCATTTCGGGCAGGCTTGGCAAATACATATCGACGGCTGAGGGCCCCAGTGCGGCGATGGCGCCCAAGGCAATGGCAAACTTCAGTGAAGGATTGCCGAAATGACTCTTTTCCATAACAAACTCATGATGAGCTTCCTACCGGAAGGTAGGAAAGTGGCGTGAAGTTAACGAGAACCGAGAGGCAAGGTCAAGCCGTTATTTTCTTAGTGGCCAGGCAGCACCTGCCAGCGCTCCGCGCAAAGCATGCGCACGAAAGTGTTTTAGGCTTCAGTTCAAAGTGTTTTTTTCAAGAAGCGGCTGAAATGAGCGGAATCTGTGAAACATCATTTTTAAGCGATCGAGGTAAGCGACTCAGTGCGCAGAAACGGGTTGGCCAAATCGATCACGCTGCGTTCGAGCCTGGCGCGCTGGATGTATCGGCAAACGCTGGCACCTTCCCCACCAGCGATGGGAGCGGAGAGGGTGGCCATCTCCTTGTAGTCGGGGCAATTTGGAGGCAACACAGAGGACCATCTGGCGCCGTTATCCAGCGCCACGGTTGGCCCACACGCCAATGGGACACTTAGCGCCAATGGCCGTAACTTTGTGGGCGGGATCAGGGTTCAAATTGAGCTCTGTGAGAGCCAGACTTGCCTGAGAACTAGGCTCCTTGGTATATCAGGCAGACCTCTTCATCGCACGCGCGGGCAAGCCTCGCTCCAACAGATGGCCTCCGATACCTCTTACAAGCGAAACCTCGACACCATGCTGTTCAGGTCAACCGCCAGGCGGGTCAACTCGCCGCTGGCGGCGCTGGTCTGGGCGGCGCCGTTGGAAGATTGCGTCGACAAGTCCCGGATGTTGACCAAGTTGCGGTCCACTTCACGGGCGACTGCAGCCTGTTCTTCCGCAGCGGCGGCGATGACCAGGTTACGCTCGTTGATCTCGATCACTGCGGTGTTGATGGTCTCCAGCGCCAAGCCTGCGCCTTTCGCGATGTTCAGGGTAGATTCAGCACGGTCAGTGCTGTTACGCATTGAACTGACCGCTTTTTGGGTGCCGCCTTGAATGCTGCCAACCATGCGTTCAATTTCGCTGGTGGACTGTTGGGTGCGATGGGCCAAGGCGCGTACTTCATCGGCGACAACCGCAAAGCCGCGACCGGCTTCACCGGCCCGGGCCGCTTCGATAGCTGCGTTCAGCGCCAGCAGGTTGGTCTGATCCGCCAAGCCACGAATCACGTCCAGAACCTTGCCGATGTCGCGGGACTCTTCCGCAAGATTACCAATCAGATCGGCGGTGCTTTGCACATCCCCGCTCATGCGTTCGATAGCGTTGACGGTTTCGTGAACCAGATCCCGGCCATCGCCTGCTGACGCCGTCGCGTTTTTTGACGCCTCTGAAGTGCTCACTGCGTTACGCGCCACTTCTTCGACGGCGCTGGTCATTTCGTTGACTGCAGTCGCGGCTTGTTCTATTTCGTTGTCCTGCTGCGCAAGGCCACGGGCGCTTTCATCGGTAACTGCGTTCAGTTCCTCGGCAGCGGAAGCCAGTTGTGTTGCGGATCCGGAAATACGCATCAAGGTATCGCGCAGTTTCTCCTGCATTTTTTGCATGGCTAGCAGCAACCGGCCCGCTTCGTCAGTGCCATCAACCTTTATTGGTCGGGTCAGATTACCTTCGGCGATGGTTTCAGCCGCTTCAAGTGCCAATGCTATCGGTTGGGTGATGCTCTTGGTCAGCAGCCAGGCAAACAGCACGGTCAGCAGCGAGGCAATAATTAGGAGGCCGACCACCAGGTCGAAGGCAGAGCTGTAATCGTCAGCAGCGGATTGATTGATGATAGCCAGCTGGGCGTTATTGAAGTCAGTAAGCTTGCCCAGCGCCACGTTTGTCTGTTCAGAGTTGGCCGCAGACTCGGAGGTCAGCAGGCGCGTCAAATCCTCCAGATTGCCGGCTCGGCTGAGGCTGACAAGACGCGCCTCGATCTTCCGATACTCAGCCACCAACCGCACATAGTCATTGAAGTCGGACTGCTCTTTGGGCGATGAAATCAGCTTGGCGTATGCAGTCTGTAACTGGTTAAGCTGCTGATTTTGATCCGCAAATAATTCGAGGGTCCTGCTCTGGGCTTCCGGTTCGCGATCGGTCAACAGTCGATACGACAACACTCGCAAGTGCAGGCTCGCCACTGTGAGGGCATTCAGGTTCTGGAAGCTAGGGACGCCATTTATCGCGACGTCATCGCCTGCTGCACGGATCTTGCTCATCTGCGACAGGGCGAAGAGGCCGAGAATCAACATGAGCGCGCCAATCAGTGAAAACCCGAGAAATGCGCGCGGAGCAATATTCATTGTTCTTATTGTCATGGTTTTCCTAAAGCGTGGAGTGTGCTCCACGCGAGCTGCGGCGGATGGTCCAGCGCATAGACCTTTATCGGTCACCTGATGACACTCTTGAGCGGTAAAAGGCGTGTGACGTTGATAAAACAGAGAGCGCTCACTCAACGACTTTCATACAGGAGCGACGCTGGCGCGATGCAACTCGATTACGAGAATTTCCACCCCAAACGACCTGGATGCGCTCTTCGTTCATTTGATAGATACACGCTAACTAAGCATTAAGTACTTCTCGTACAGAATCAGCTTATGAGGCAGAGGCTGCTTGGCAGAAGCAGTTGTGCCGATTAGCGCTCAAGGATAGGGCATGTTCGGTTCGATGCCAGCGAACACCGCGCCGGCGCCGTCATAAGTCGCTTCGCCGAGGAAAGCATGCTGTGTTACTACCATGGAGTCGCGTACGATCCATTGCAGACGATTGTCATTGAAGATGGCTGCAGTCCCAGCCAGTCGATAAGCCTTCATGACTACGTCCGCTCCGGTATGAGCTGCATGGGTGGCGCTGAGGCGTAATAAGTTTGTCTGCTGCAGGGTCACCGGATTACCGGCCAAAAGCGAGGCCCATATAGCTTCGGCGGATTCGTAGAAAAACGCCTGGGCACTGCGCAGCATCGCCTCTGCCTTACCCAGTTCGCTGCGGTAATAAGCGCGATCACCCAAGCGCGGGGCACCGGTGACAGTCTTGGTGCTGCCCGACATTGCGATTACCAAGTCCAGTGCTGCGCGTGCCAGCCCAAGGTTAACGGCGGCATGGACCTGCGCCTGGTAGGAAACGGATGGGTAGTGATAGAGGGGTTCGTCAATGGTGGAAGCGCTACCACGCACGAAAGTCCACTCGCGTTCGACGGTCTTTTTGTGCAATTTGAGGTCATGGCTACCCGTCCCTTGCATTCCGACAACATTCCAGTTGTCGACGATCTGCACTTCGCCTGCCGGGAACACTGCGGTCAGCGGTTTGCCTGCTGTCGGTCCTCCACCGTTGGCCGTTGTGCCACCGATGCCTACACCAATCCAGTTGGCACCTTTGCACCCACTAGCAAACCGCCAGTGCCCGCTGACTTCCCAGCCATTTTCAGTCTCTTTGGCGGGTTGTAGAGGGTAAAGGCCGCCAGCATAGACCTGGTCTGGCCCGTTGGCATAAATCAACGCTTGGGTTGCCGGGGGGAGTGCCGCCAGGTAGATGTTGGCTGAGCCGAACGCGGTCACCCAACCGACCGACCCGTCAGCTTCGGAAACCCGCTCTACGATGCGCAGGAACTCGGCTGGAGGCAGCGCATCGCCACCGAAACATTTGGGAGTACTGGCGCGGAAGATACCCACTGCTTTCATTTTTTCGATCATGTCTAAAGGGACATGGGAGCGTTGGTTAAACTCGCTGCGACGCTCGGCAATCTCCGCAATCACATCATCCAGGGAAATCGCCTTGATGCTGATTGGAGCGCCTTTACGTGTATCACGATCATCGAAATTGTTTTTGCTGTTCATGTTTATTGTTCTCTGGCTAGGGTGATTGCATACACGTTCAGAATGCGTGGGCTGATAAGAAAAAATCAAATTCGGAATATGAATAAGCTAAATAATCTGTGGGAATTAACTGTCGTGCCATGCGCCTCTAAAGGGGAGGGCGTTTAAGGGCGATGGCTATTCCTGCTGTCAATAGTGCGTATGAGTAAAGCGAATTTGACCGGATGAACAATCCGTCTCAACATGGATTCACCCAGTCAATAATTACAAGGTGAAGGTTATGGTTAGCGATCAATCAAAACAACATTTTCGGCAAGCGCTGTCATTGTTGTCTGCGGCGGTGAATATCATTACTACCGATGGACCCCATGGTCGCTTCGGATTAACTGCGAGTGCGGTCTGTTCGGTCACTGATACGCCCCCAACATTATTGGTTTGCATCAACCGTAACAGTTCAATTCATGAGGCGTTGCTGGGCAACAGGGCGTTGTGCGTAAATATACTGACCGGTGATCTGGAGGGTGTTGCGCGACAGTTTGCTGGTATGACCGACCTGCCGCCTGCTGAACGTTTTACCGGCCAGGATTGGCGGACAGGCTCCTCGGGCCTGCCGGTGTTGAACGACGCCCTAGCAAGCCTCGAAGGAAACATAGTAGATATCAAGGAAGTCGGATCGCACTCGGTATTATTTGTCGAAATTAACCAAATTCAGGTCCGTGAAGAGGGCGAGAGTCTGATTTACTTTGGGAGAAACTTTCACCGTCTAGGGCGGGCTGCAGCCGTCAACGTACAGACGTCGGCATCCTGAATAATTGCAGTTCCCCATTCGTGGGTGACAGGGTTTATAAAGAATGCTCGCACGCATCATTTGATATGAACTCCAGTATGGCTGCCGGAGGCAAACAGACTAATGATTAACCCGCGCAGCCAGGTTATCCCGGCATCCGATAGGAAACGGCTATGGCAATAAAGTCCCACCGAGATGGCTGGCAATTCGATAGGTAGGCTCAGCAGTCGATAGCGCTGGTCGCGGTTTAGCTGCATGGCAATGGCACGTGGCAGAATCAATGCCAGGTCAGTGTTGGCAACGATTTTCGGGGCAATCGTGAAGTTAGGCACTTTCAGAGCGATTTCGCGCGCAATGCCGGCCTTTCCAAATGCTGCATCGGCGGTTAGGCCATGGCCGGTAATATTGCTCGAAACGTCAACATAGCGCAGGGCGAGTATGTCCTGAACGCTCAATTCATCCTCCTGAAAAGGATGGCCGTCGCGCAACAGACAAATGAATTCGTCGTCTAGCAGGTTTTCGTGGATGCACTCTTCACCAAGTTCTACCAGATAGCCTATCGCGATATCTACATCACCTTTGCGCAATGCCATAGCCAGTTGCTCTATAGGCATTTGACGCACATCCAGGCGTACTTTCGGCGCCTCGCGCGCTAGCACTTCCATCACCGTCGGTAGCACATAAAGTTGCGACATATCCGACATGGAGATGCGAAAAGTACGATCCGCTGTTTTAGGTTCAAAGTTCGAAAACATCATTAATGCGCTTTGAATAATAATTAGCGCATGTTCGATGGGTCCGTGCAGGCGAATAGCTGCGTCAGTCGGCTCCATTGACGTTGCTGTTCGTACGAACAGCGGATCGTCAAAAACATCACGTAGTCGGCGCAGTGCGTGACTGACGGCGGGCTGGCTGAGGTGTAGGCGTTCAGCGGCGATTGTCAGGCTGCGGTGTTCCCAAATAGCCACAAAAGTCCTGAGAAGATTCAGATCGATCGTGGCCATGTTGATGTGCGTCATTTATTTACCAGGAGCCTTACGCGTGATGCTGGAGAAGACGCCGTCGCGGTGTATCCAGGCATGTATCAGCGCTGCGCAAAGATGTCCTAATACAAGCAGAAACAGAACCCAGGCGAATAACCCATGTGCGGCCCGAAACCAAGCGTAAAGCGCGGAGCTGACTGGAGCAATTGGTGGAAGATTCCAGCCCGCGAACATGGTGACAGGCCAATTTCCGGCAGAGAGCGTCGCCCAACCGAGCAGTGGCAGGCAGAGCATCAGCATGTAGAGCAATAGATGCGAAACATGCGCCGCCATTGCCTGCCAGTACGGTACGCTGGCAGGCAATGGCGGCGTGGCGCTTAAAAGCCGATTGCCTAGGCGCAGGATAGCCAAAAGAAGAATGGCGATTCCCAGAGGCCTATGAAGATCAATGAGCCAGGGACGCAGGCTCAGAGAAGACATCATGCCTACGCCTATAAATAGCATAGCCAGGATAAGGGCAGCCATGAGCCAATGGAGAAGCCGTGCCGCGAAGTTGAAATTTTGCACACCGCTGTGCTTCTGCTGGGTATGCATTATTTGATTTCCTTTTTGCCAACCGCGTCAGCGGCTTTACCAAAACCGATTTCTCGTAATCTGGCGTTATAGGACTGGGAGTAAATACCCGCACGGGCTGCAAGCACCGGATCGTCTGAAAGTGCTATTCCTGAAGGTACAAGCGTAGGGTCAAAGTTAATGTCACGACATGCCCCATGAGTTTGCTCTACCACCTGGTTGACCTCTAACGTCCCAGCGATTACCTCCTTGCGGTTGCTCGGCCATGGTTGAGAAGGGTCGTTCACCGGATCTCCTGCCTCGGCCAGTTGGAATACCAGATCCCAATACAAGGGTGCTACACCCACACGCTGAGTTATTTCATCAAACAGGAAGTCATGACTGGCTTGCGCATGAGCCTCTTTGCTCAACATCTCTACAGCCGCACGAGGGCGCATGGACCAGCGCACAGGTTGACGTTTTCCATCCGCTGCAATGAGTACGAAGGCGTTGATGGAATTATATTCGGTTCCTGCAAAACTGGCCGGCCAAGTCGCATTCGCCTCTCGCTCTACAGACTTGCGAGCCTCTGGATATTTTTGAAAAAACGCGGCCACCTTGTCCGGGGCTGGTTGTCCAGTGGCAGCCACCGGTTCAAAGGCTTCGACCTGCGCCAGGAAACCCTCTGCATCCCGAGTCGCGAAGTAGGGTTCGTTGTTGAGCTTCATTCGCCACTGTGACTTATCGTCGCCTACCAGCATGAGTGCCATGCTGACGGTCGCTGTCGAATTGTCCGCCGCATGCGGGTCCACGGTGCCGATTGAAAAACGCCCGACAGCGGGAATGTTGGCCGGTAGAAAAATACGTGAGGTCGACAGAGGGACGGCCGCGCCGCTCGCATGAAAAGTCCCACTGAAACACATACCCTTACCGTGGGCCCGTCGATAGCCTGGGGGAAAATTATCCAGGGAATCACCCAGAAACTCTTTTGTGGTAACGCCGGTGCCTAAGAATCCTCCTGTCCAGGCGAAAGCCAGCACAAGAGCTGTCGCGATGCTGAATATGCCCAACAACGGCACTCGATATTTCCATAAGCCCTGAAGGTTATTCTTAAGCATAAAATTCTCAGCTGCACTTTGTCAGGCAGCGCTGGATTGAAACTGCCGAATGGATAGCGCCAACACTAATCGGCGCAAAGCAGTAGTCATGTGTAAGACAGAGGGATTTGAACCGCCGATACGGCACGAAAAAATCCCGGTGGGCTCAATGGGTTTGCTTGAGCGGCAACGCATGATAAGCCCTGCGCCAGAGCCTGTGTGTCATTACATTGCTGAGGACGCCCAAGACAAATGACGCCAGCGATGCACCGCTTTTGACGTTATATGTCCAGCACCAATCGTGGAGATTTTGATCGTGAACAGCATACTAATATCGTATCGTTCGCCGCTTTTTCATCAGCAGTGAGATACACATCGCGATGGTCTGGTTCACCCTCTAAAACATCACAGAGGCATGTGCCACAAACACCCTGCTCGCAGGATATTTCGATATCAATACCTACTTCAGCCAGTGCTTGATAAATGGTCTGCCCGGTCATGACATTGACGGTTTTACCGCTGCGCGCCGCCACAACCTCAAAACCAGACCCATTGGTATCAATGTCGGCCTGAAAGTATTCGCGGTGAATGTGTGCATCAGGGTAGCCGAGTTCGAGAGCATTATTGATAACCCACTTCATAAAACCTCCCGGTCCACATGTATAGATGTGAGCCGTCTCCTGGCGGCCTCCTAATACGCGTTTGAGGTCCAGTTTGCTTTCAGGTTCATCGTCGAAGTGCAGCTGGACGGCTTGGGAAAATCCGGAGAGCTGCAACTCTTCAAGAAACGCACTTCGGCTACGTGAGCGTGCGCAATAATGCATTTCGAATGCCTTGCCCCTGGCTTCAAGCGCATAGGCCATGGCCAGCATCGGTGTGATGCCAATACCCCCTCCGAGCAGGATTGAACATTCGGCATTCAAGTCCAGCGGGAAATGGTTACGAGGCAGGCTTATGCTTACCTTTACGCCTTCAAGCAATTCCTGATGGACTGCAATGGACCCACCCCTGGATTGAGGATCTCTCAATACCCCAAGGCGATAAATGCCTGCGTCAGCGGGATCACCGCACAACGAATATTGGCGGATCACATTTGAGGGTAGGTGCACATCAATATGGGCACCGGCTTCAAAGGTCGGTAAATTGCCGCGGTCTGCCCGCGCCAGCTCGATGACGACCACATCATCACCTTGCAGCACTCGTTTAAGCACGACTACGTTTAGGAGTTCATTCATCGGGTAATACCTGTACGCACGCGGGAAGACAATTCATATTGATGGTTTAAAAAGCTCGCCAATCTTCATTCAGCCTGATCAAAAACACGCATAACACCGGCCTTGAGTGACGTGTGGGCGAGTAAGCCTTCTTCACCCAATTCATGACCTGCGCCTGAATCCTTCATGCCGCCGAAGGGGAGACTGAGATCCAGCACATTGTGGTTATTGATCCAGATAGTGCCTGCCTTCACGCCGCCGAAGAAGGTCGTGATCCGATCAACGTTTTTGGTCCAGATACTGGCCCCCAAACCAAATGAGGTCGCATTGGCGCGCTGGATAACCTCACGGTCGTCCTTGAAGGAAAAGGCTGTTAGCACCGGCCCAAAAATCTCCTTTTGGGATGTGATGCTGTTGTTTGTAAGGTCGGTCAAAATGGTAGGCTGAATATAAGCACCAGGGCTGTTGATCGTTTCGCCCCCACACAGTAATTCTGCACCGGACTCAAGGCCCTGGTGGATCATGCTCATCACCTTGTCGCGGTGGGCGTGATGAACGAGTGGGCCCATCTGCGAACTTAAATCCAGACCCGGGCCAATTTTGATGGTCCGTGCGATTTCAGCGACTCCCGCAGTGACTTCGGCGTAGTGGCGTTCGTGGACGTACAGCCGAGAACCTGCGCAGCAGTTTTGACCATGATTGCCGAAAATAGCCCAGGCAGCGCCGGGAATAGCGATGTTCAGATCGGCATCTTCGGCGATGACGACCGGTGACTTACCGCCGAGTTCAAGCGTGTATTTTTTCATCAGGGGCGCTGCTATTGCGGCGATTCGCTTCCCTGTCTCAGTCGAGCCTGTAAAACTTATCTTGTCCACGCCAGGGTGCTCAACAAGCGCCGCACCCACTTCATGACCTAGGCCGGTAATGACATTGACAACTCCAGGTGGAATACCAGCTTCATTACATAGCTCCGCCAGGCGCAAAGTAGTGAACGGGGTTTGCTCAGCGGGCTTGAGAACCACAGTGCACCCCGTTGCAAGAACAGGTGCCAATTTCCAGACCGCTTGGCAAAGCGGTACGTTCCACGGGGTAATTGCTGCTACTACACCCAGTGGCGATCGTTTTGTGAAACCAAAGAATTTTTGATCCGGAAGGTAAGGAACGGACAAGTCCAGGGTTTTTCCAGAGATTTTGGTGGACCACCCCGCCATATAACGCAGCGTATAAACCGACAGGTCCGCATCGAATGCGCGAGTGTTTCGAATAAGGCGGCCACTGCTGAGCGTCTCGAGTTCAGAAAGCTCCTGAGCATTTTCCGCAATCAAATCAGCTAGCCGCAGCATCAAAGCTTCACGTTGATAGGGTCTCATTCTGGACCAGGCGCTGTCTTCAAATGCCTTGCGTGCAGCGGCAACTGCCAGGTCGACGTCAAATTGGTCTGCCTGTGCGATTTGACCTAATTCAAGACCGTTACTAGGATCGGCGATAGAAAAGTATTTTTCTGAATGCGGGTCCCTGAACTCACCATTAATGAAGATTTGAGTGCGTTTGCCGATCCTGGATTTAGCCCCAGCGCTGAGGTGTTCGTAGTTATTTGCCAATGTCATGATCGAATGCCCATTGTTATTGTTTCAGGGGCCGCTATCGTACTAGCGGAATATAATGGAAATTAATATCCCGCACCGTCAAGAGTTGGACAATGACAGCAGAGGTACCTATTGTTGCCCTTGCTGCAACAAAGGCGAATCATCCAGGTGGTGCGTCCAATGTCTCACTTGCGTGTAGGGCGGATTGGTTTTTGCTGATCGTGCCCTAGGCCGTGGACCACGACTGCACTAAGCTGAGACTATGACGATATCGGGTAAAAAAGTAGTGCATCTAACCGGCCAGGTATATCTGGCCTGTATGGAATCCAAGCAAGTATAGGCTTTAAGGCGAATTAAGAGTGTTGTATAATTTCTGGAATTTTTTAGGTAAAAAAGGAAGTTCTCGATGAGGGTTGCTAAAAACAATCAAAAGACTGAAGAGAAACGTACAGCTATTTTGGTCGAGGCAAGGATGGTATTTCTCGACTCAGGAAATGCTGGATTCAGTATGAGAAGCGTGGCTAAAAAAGTCGATATGTCGCTGAGTCATCTTCAATATTTTTTTCCGACCAAAGATCAACTATTTTTGGAGATGGTCAGGTATACCGTAAATGACTATCTGAGAAATTATAAACTCATAATGATGGAGTCCTATAATAGTCCCGAACAACAGATGTGTGCTGTGTTGGATTATTTGTTTAGCGATCTCATGCGACTGGATGTTACAGCTATCTTCGTCGAGCTCTGGGGGATGGCACTCCGGGATGTAGAGGCGCGCCTTTTTCAGCGTAAACTGTACAGAGTCAATAGGCGAAAATTTTCGACAATCCTTACCAGGGTTTACCCTGATGCATCGCGTGAGACCATCAAACGGGTCGCAACCCAGGTGCTGTTACATATCGATGGCATTATGGTACTTTACATGGTGGATTGGCCGGATGCACAGAATTATGAACGAGTAGTTCAAGACGCTAAATCAATCATATGGAGAATCATGGAAAATATCGCTCAGAAAAAAGAGGCTAGTCAACTGCCGTAGCTATGGCATTTTTCCGAACCAAGAAAATCTTATTGGGATTTCTGCTGTTGCAATCACGAATGCGCCGAATCTGTGCGTTTATCGCCATTGCCAAGTAATGCACCAAATCACGCGAAAGAGGGGACAGCTTTCTGGACTGGCGCGAAATAATTTGTACTTGTGTTACATTCAATGCGTGATAATCGATAGGAATAGCTTTTAATGTGCCGTTGCATAACTCATCAATGACGGGGAAGTCACTGAGTATTGTCGAGGCTATGCCATTGCGCGTGAGATCCAACATGATCTTCAGTGAGTTTGAAGTAATGTAAGGCTGGAAGTTAGCGCTGCTTTCACTTCGCAACTGATCAATAATCCCTCTGATCCGGTACTCAGGGGGGGAGAACAATATCTTCGTCAGCCAGGTCTTGAAGACTGAGTATCGATCTGCCCGCCAGCGGGTGGTCGGGGTGGACAATAGCTCTCATGGGTTGATCGAAAGAATGGAGCCTATTGATGTTTGCGGTCTTGGTAGGGGAAAACACCAATCCTATGTCTGCTTCGTCTTCAGCGACCATTCGCTCAACTTCGTGAGAGGGCGCAATCAAAAGCTCAGTGTGCGATTGTCGGTTAGCTTTGAAAAATTGATAAAGCTCACCTATGGCCTGAGTACTAAGTAGTCCTTCACCCACCGCAATGCTTGTTCTATTTAAATATCCTTCTTTGAGTTGGCCGAGTTTTTTCAAAAGTAGATTGTGATGCCCCATACGCTCAACATAATAATCAACTGCAGCCTGACCAGCGGCGGTCAGGCAGATCCTGTGAGTACCTTCTTGTATGAGCTGAATACCGAGATCGGACTCCAGTTTTGCAATCTGGCGACTGATGGAGGAGACGGCGAGCTCCAGCTCTTCGGCCGCCGCGCGCATGGTTCCCAATCTGGAGCTCAAATACAGATACTTGAAGCGTTGATCTTGAAGCTCAGTTTGGGAATTCATCATGGGTGCCTCGCACGGTTCGCATCATCAAGTTTTTTATTATGCTGACGAATCTATGCTAGTGAATGCCGGGAAGCAATACCGTGGGCTAGTTTTTTTGGTCAGTGACCTACAATATTTTTATAGCTTTTTGATCTAAGAAGGCTTTTCTGTCTGCGCCGAAATTTGCGGTTCTAGGTTGCATAGTTAGCTTTCTATAGGACTCTTGATTGCTGAGGTACCCCTGATTTCCTGGCTTGATCAGCTGTGCTGGCGCTTGAGGTGATACGGTGCGGGATTAACTATGGGGGTGTCGCCAGTGACGAGATCAGCGACCAGTTGTCCGGCTGCTGGAGAGGTGCCAAAACCATGCCCTGAGAATCCGGAAGCAAGCGTCAAGCCCGGAATTTTATCCACGGGGGATATCACTGGTAGGCCGTCCGGCGTTACATCGATCATGCCAGCCCATTCGAGCTCTATGGTGGCTTTTTTAAAAGCGGGCCAAGCTTCAGTGAGATTGCGTAATGCAGCCCGATTCAGTCCGTGATTGACGCTTGGGTCTATTGTCCGTCTCTGCTCGAAAGCAGAGGCACCTTGGTCAGAACTACGTCGCGACAGGGCCAGTTCTGTCATGAACTCTCGTCCCAGGGAAAGATTCATATTTTTCCATTGGGAACGCAGTGTGGAAAAGTAGTGATGTCCGATCAGCAAGCTGTCAGGTACGATCGGCACCATGAAAGCTCCCCGGTTCGTAATGATGTATCCGCCGTCCTGGTGTTTGCGAAAAGAGATATCTGGAGTTCCTACTGCGACCTCAGTCATTCCCTCTATCGTCAGAGGAGCCGTTCGAAGGACTGAGGCGACTACCGGTAACGTCAAGAGGGGAACACCGCAGGTAGCCAGGAAGCGTCTCGACCACATGCCGCCGGAAAGGATTACGTTATCGCAACGCACTTCACCACGCTCGGTTACAACACCGCTTACTCTGCCTGCCGACATGGATAGCGTTCGCACCGCGCAGTTCTCCACGATGATAACGCCTTTTGCAATAGCCGCCCGTGCGATGGCACTGCTGGCAAGAGTAGGCTCTGCTCGGCCATCAGAGGCTGTATAAATTCCGCCTGCCCAATCGACGGTGCACCCTGGAGAAAGATCAGCGATTTCTCTCGCCGTGACCAGGCGTGAGTCGAGCGAGGCATCAGCGACTGAGTTCAACCATTCTTGATGTGAAGCCATTTCCGAGGCTGAGCTGGCGGTATACAAAATACCGGTCTGTCTGTAGCCAACATCGGCATTGAGCCGTTGCGCCATGGTGCCCCATAGTTTTTCTGCAGCGATTGAAAGAGGGAGGTCCAGTTTGGCCCGTCCCATTTTCCTGATCCACCCCAGATTTCGCGAGGATTGTTCGCCAGCAATTCTGCCCTTTTCAAGTACTGTGACGGGTATGCCACGTTCTGCCAGCGACAATGCCGCAGTGAGTCCGATAATGCCCCCTCCGATCACCACCACTGTCGTGGCGGCAGGAAGAACGACAGAAGTCTGAACGGGAGAGATAGAGGGGGCCAAGTTTCTTATCCTTGATACTGTATACGTTATCGAAGTGCACTGAATCGCTACGCCCTGAGGCTGCTAAGTGTCACGTGTTGTTATGAGTAATCGTGATTTCTTTGACATTGGCCTTTGAGACCCCGCGATAGGCTGTGACTTCAATTTCAACTTTGTATATCTCAGATCCCAGGGGAGGGCTGGTCAGCGTCAGCGTTGGATTAATGCCTCGCATTTTTTCTGCGTAGGTGGCCATTACGATATCTATGTCCTTCGCAAACGGTATGAACACGCGCGCGGCAACGATATCGCCAAGCGAAGCGTCAACGGCCGAAAGGGCATGTTCTATATTGGCCAAGACTTGAAGGGTCTGCTCAGCCGGGTCTTCGGGCATTTCCTTTGTGGCGGGATTGCGGCCGGCGGTATTGGATACGAAAATCAGATCGCCGACGGCGATCAGGCGCGAATAGCTACCCAGCTCCTCAAACTTGGATCCGGTTTTAACTTTAATAACGTCGATAACTTCTTTCATGTGGAGTGTCCGATATTCAATGAAGACTCAGAAGGCGCGGTGGCCGTGCGGCCTCAACTTAGCGTTGGGGTTTCCCAGAGATTAAGTTTGACGCCTATGCCTTTTTCGCATGCGTTCCGATAAATCACAGTGCCCCACGCAACATCTTCTACTGGCATACCGCCGACCGACATGATGATGATTTCATCGTCGTTTTTACGGCCGGGTGCTTCACCGACAACAATCTTGCCCAGATCCTCGAGCTGGTCAGGTGACATTTTTCCTTCGTCGATCAGATCCAGGAATTGGATGCCCACTACTGGCACGATGTTGTGCACTGGCTTGGGATTTTCTTCATGCCATGCCTGGTAGAGAGAAGGATTGTCCAGAACCTTGCGAATGTCGGGTGACTGCATGCCTTCATCGATACTCGTCAAGGCGGGCATGGACAGGAACGTACCAGGGCTTACCCATTCGCGCTTCACCACAGGATAGGCAGAGGCATCACCAATTGCTCCGGAATTGCAGAATGTGACGATGTCACAGTCGCGCACCACAGCTTCGTTGGTGTCAACCACATGAATGTTGACAATCTGCGGAAAAGTCTCACGAACCCACGATGTAAACGCATCGATATTTTTTTGGCCGCGTCCCTTGACTTTAACTGTGTCAATCTCAGGACATTCGGCAACGAATGCCGAAAGTGAGGTCTTCGCCATCACGCCTGGACCCAGAATGCCAACCACCTTCGAATTCTTTTTGGCCAGATGGCGGGCGCCTACGCCAGGCACGGCGCCTGTTCGATAAGCAGAAAGAAGATTCGCTGACATGATTGCCAGAGGAGCGCCTGTATCGGCATCGTTGAGTACGAACAGAAGGATGGAGCGGGGGAGGCCCTTCTCTCTATTCGCGATGTTGGATCCGTACCATTTCATCCCGGCTGTCCGAAATTGACCGCCAAGGTACGCAGGCATCGCCATGAAGCGTCGATCGGGGGTAGGTTTGGGCATGCCCGGAAAAGGTGAGTCTTCGGGAAATACCACCACAGATCCGTGGGAATTGTTATTGGGGCCTGCCATCCGGTAGTCGCCGTGGTACATCAGGGAAAACATTTCTTCCATCGTGTCAACGCAGGCTGCCATATTGGTAACGCCCGCCTGAATCATGTCCGGTTCGGAGAGGTAAATGAAATCAATATTTGGTAAGTTGTGCATAGTCGTTGATGCTCATTTTGAAATACTGCTCTTACCGCTGATACGAACCTTTCTCAGCGGGGACGTGATCTGACCGGTTGCGCTCTAACCTTCAACGCCGTTGTCATTCTGAATCGAACGGTCCAAATCGCAGGGCCTTCGACTAATCGGGTGAGCCATGACGGTTATGCGCTTTTTTCGGCGCTTAACTGCTCCAAATCAGCCTTGGAGCATTCGGCATGAGTTCTGGCGCTCAAGCTAAACTAGGTAACAGACCACGCTTATCCTACAGTTCGTTTTTTTGAACTCGATGACATTTGAGGCGACACTTGTTGTGGTAATGACAACGCTTTCTCTAGCAGGGTATAGCGGCTATTCCGGTCAAGCACCGATCAACATCATTGCCTAAAAAGCAACATGATCCCTGGTTACTGTGATTGTGGCCCGATTTCTATGTCAGTAATTTCCTTGTCTTGTTTTTGCAAATTCGACAGGAGCCTTTTCATGATTTCCCCCATTTCTGACATTTCCCTGCTGGAAGAGCGTATTCGGGTACTTGAGGCCGAATCTGCGGTTCGCCATTTACTGAATCGGTATATGTTTTTGTGCGACGTTCCTGGGCCTGAAACACGTGAAAGCGAGCTGAGCCAATTGTTCTGCCAAGACGCAGTGTGGCAGGGGGTCGGATCTCGGTATGCCCTTAAGTTTGGTCGTGTAAACGGACGCAAAGCGATAGTGGCGATGCTCATGAGTTACCTGCCGCCGGCTCCACACTTTCTGTCAAATATGCACTTTCTATCCGGTGAGCAGATATCTGTCGATGGTTTTCAAGCCAAAGGCCGATGGGTAATGCAGCAACTCAGTCGCTACGAATCTGGCCAATCAGGATCAATTGTTGCCGCCCTCAGCGTGGAATTTCTCTGGGAGGCAGACGCCTGGCGCATCTCCTCTTTTTCAACTGAACGCGTTGATGCCTTTCGTCTCGAGAATGTCCAGGGGGCGCCACTGTGAGCCCGCTGGTCATTGAAGGTTGCATCGGGGGGCCGGGTCGGACTGTCGCCATCAAGGATTCTTTGGATGTGGCAGGTTGGCCAACACGGTGTGGGAGTCGTGCTTTCGAACACGCCCCGCCAGCCCAAGACCATGCAACTGTTGTGAAGGCGCTTCTCGACGATGGTTGGCAAATCATTGGCAAGACTGTGCTGCATGAGCTGGCTTTCGGTGTGACCGGTATCAACGAGTGGGCTGGAACGCCAGTTAATCCACAGGCACCGGATCGGATACCTGGTGGGTCTTCCAGTGGCTCGGCGGTCATCGTTGCTCAGGGAAATGTGGATGTGGCATTGGGTACTGATACAGGAGGTTCTGTGCGCATGCCGGCTGCCTGCTGTGGGGTCTTAGGTCTCAAGCCATCGTTCGGTCGTTTGAGTCGTCACGGTGTGTATCCGGCTTCCAGTTCTCTTGATGTTGTAGGACCCATGGCTCGTGATCTCGAGACGATCGTGGCTGCGATGACTTCAATGGACTCAACGTTCTCGGTGCATAAGCCTCTCGGGCAATTCCGGGTAGGTTTAGTCGATGTCTCTTGCGATCCTGCGATTGAGCAAGCCATACGGGACGAGATGAATCGTCGCGGCTGGGCCTGGGAAGTCGTCACGCTGCCGCTTCTTGATCAGGCATTCGAAGCTGCATTGACCGTCATTAATGCTGAAACGTGGGCTGCTTATGGTCATTACACCGGCCAAGCTTTACTGGGTGCCGATATTGAGGCGAGGTTACTGCGTGCGGCCAACACCGATGCCGTGGCCGTACAAGCTGCGCATGCGGTGCGCATGGCATTCAGCGAACAGGTAGACCATTTGCTTGAACGCTTCGATGCACTCGTCCTTCCGAGTTTGCCTCGTCTACCACCGCTATTGGTTGATGTATGCAAGGGTGAATCGGTGATCGATCTGACGCGATTCCTCAGGCCGTTCAACTTGAGCGGGCACCCGGCATTGAGTGTGCCAATTCCGTATCCGGGTTCCTCCATTAAAACCAGCCTGCAACTCATCGGAGCAAAGGGAGCGGATGCACGTCTGTGTGCCATTGCTGGTGCGTTCCTTTGAATAAATCAGCGTTCGTCATCGAGCGCAGTAAGCACGCTGGTCAGGCGGTGCAATCAAAAAGTGACTCAGTTCCTTCTCGCGCGACGAAGGGCCTGATCAGGGATGTCACCCAAAAGGTTGCAGCGTTGCAATCTGTACAACGAATGTCGCTTACGGTGTCATCGTTTTCGCGGCTAAGTACTGCAAGGATACCGGTAGGCCGTACACCCATATGAAGCCGGCTACATGTGATGCGCAATCTACATCGCGCCGAAAATTAGAAGGATACGCTTGAACCAGATTCAATCCGGTTGCCAAGGCCAGGAATATAAACTTCACATTGATGCCTCGTTGAATAGGCGTCATGAATCGTGTCATCGAAGACAAGTGATTGGTTTGAGTTCCTGAGTACCCGCCTTTTGGCAAGATAAGAGTTTGATGAACTTGGCAACGAGTGAAGAGCGATGTAAAGAATAGCCAGGCTGCGGTTGTCAGGGGCAGCGGGCAGGTATCGCTTGCCCTTGAGGAGCGCTCGCGTTGGTCCGCAAGGATGCTGCTGCATCGATTTATTTCCGTTATTCATAAAATAATTAGAGTGGAGAATTGGGATGACAGAGCTATCCGAGCCCCTATCTGCAGATGTGCCTGCAGGCGGCCAGCAATTAGAAGGTAATCTAAGTGCTTATAAAATCGCGTTATTGGTGATTGCAGCCGCAGGACCGTTAGGGGCAGTTCTCACCGCAGCCCCCATTGCTTTTGAGCACGGTAATGGCGCTGGCCTTGCCGGAGCATTCCTGCTGGCGGGAATTCTGATGATTTTTTTCTCGATAGGCTATGGCGAATTAATCCGGGCGATCCCGGGGGGCGGCGCGTTTTACAAGTACCTTACGGTGATCTTTGGACGGGGCGTAGGAGCGGGGGCGGCATGGGTTGCCTTAGCCTCTTATCTGGCGATTACCACGGCGATTGCTGTGGCGTCCGGGTATTACACGAATATGACCATGCAAGGGTTTGGTATTGATATCGGCTGGGCAGCATGGACCGTGTTATACGTGGGGGCGATCTGTTACCTGGGTCGGGCGAATATTGATTTTGCCGCAAAGATCCTCGTGCCTTTGGTGCTTGCAGAGTTCTTTGTGCTTTTTCTACTGGGTATTTCCATATTCTTGGATAAAGGTCTTAACGCCTTCCCGGTTCAAGCCATCTCGGTAGACGCAATAATGTTGCCGGGGCTGGGGGTTGGGCTCATGGTGGCGCTGGCATCATTCCTCGGTGTCGAGTCCGCCGCGCTTTATGCGATGGAAGCCAGGAAGCCAGCAAAAACCATTCCGCATGCCACTCGTTTGGCGGTCGTTTTGGTAGGCGTCGCCTACTTGATCATTATCTGGCTGATCATCGGTGAGGTTGGGTTTGACTCCATCAAGGACGAGGCAGCAATAGCGAAGGGCGGGTTGGTCATTAATTTGTTCACGACTCGCTTGGGTAGCACGATGGCGACAATTGTTTCCCTCATGCTGTGCACCAGCAACTTTTGCTGTTTGTTGTCACTGCATAATGCTGCGACGCGGTATGTTCAAGTTTTGGCCAAAGACAGGCACTTGCCGAATGTTCTTTCACATGTTCATGAAACGAAAAAATCTCCAGCCAATGCAAGTCTGCTTGTGACCGTGATCGTTGCGCTGACCATTATCGTCTCTTCCTCCCTGGGCTATGACGCCTTTGTATTTTTGTTTCCCGTAACGGTGGCATTGTCGACGCTTGGATTGATAGGGCTTCAGACATTTGTCACACTGGGGGTCGTCGTTCACTTCAAAAAAGCCAACGATAAACGGTATTTTAAAACGTTACTCAGCCCACTCATCGCACTGGCTGGGCTTAGTACTGCCGTTTATCTCATCTACGATAATTACGGCATGCTAACGGGCAGTGAATCTGCCTGGGTCAATGGCACTCCATTACTTTTGGTTGTCTTGTTTCTCTACGGGATAATCAAGGGGCGCTTCAGGAAAGCTGACTCGTCCGGGATCAAATGATATAGGCCATGCCTACACCGCCGTTAAGCTTGATCCAGGTGGGCTGACGCTTGTTGTCTTTAAAACAATAAACCTCTCGCGGTCGGCGGTTGATGAGCTGTGGGTGCGGGCTTAAGGTTATTTCAAAATAACTCTCGTCACATTGCGATAGAAAGGTAATTAATTGTGAGCGATTTAATTAACGTTGTCGGGCTTGATATGGAGCCCGCAAGCTTGATCAAGCACGACCGCGTGCACACCTCGTTGTACACCGACGCCAAGCTGTTTGACATGGAACTGGAAAAGATTTTCTACAGTACCTGGGTCTGGGTAGCGCACGTCAGCGAGATCCCAGAGGCGGGCAGCTACAAAAGCACCTACATCGGCAAGCAACCGGTGATCGTGGTGCGCGACCGCAAGAAACAGGTCCATGTGCACCTCAACCGCTGCCGCCATCGCGGCGCTACGGTATGCGAACACAAGAAGGGCAAGACCAACAGCTTTGTCTGCCCATATCACGGCTGGAGTTACGCGCTGGATGGTTCACTGCGTGGTGTGCCGAGCCCTGAAAGCTACGGTGATTGCCTGGATAAGGGCGAGCTGCCTCTGGTCAGCCTGCGTGTCGAAGAATACGCGGGCATGCTGTTTGCCACTCTCAAGGATGATATCGAACCGCTGGTCGACTTCCTGGGGCCTGCCAAGAAATGGATCGACCTGTTCATGAAACAGGGCGCCGGTTACCCGATCAAGGTCCCAGGCGAGCACCGTTTTCGCTTTCCGGGCAACTGGAAAATCCAGTTGGAAAATACCACAGACGCTTACCACTTCCCGCTGGTGCACAAGTCATTCCTGGCATCGGTTGATGAGCAAACCCTCAAACTGTTCGACTTCGTTGAAGGGCCGGGTTACGTCGAAGACCTTGGTAACGGGCACAGCGTAATGGTGATGATCCCCGACCTGGTGGATCTTGAAGCCGATCTCGACAAACCGATTCCGGAGCGCTTCGAGGAGCTTGCTGCGCAATTGCGCGAAGACGGTATCGAAGAGCAGCAAGTGCGCCGTATTGTTCGTGCTGTCGGTGGCTCGGGTTTCAATCTTAACCTGTTCCCCAACGTTGCCTGTTCCATGGCGTTTTTCCGCGCGCTGCAACCGATATCGGTGACAGAGACAGAAATTCATCACTCGGTAATCACCATGGACGGCGGCCCTGCTATAGCCAACCGCTACCGCCTGCGTTTGCATGAGCACTTCCAGGGTCCGATGGGCTTTGGTACTCCGGACGATTCCGAAGCCTGGGAGCGCGTGCAGAAAGGCGCCAGTGCTGGCGAAGACCTGTGGATCATGTTGAACCGTGGCCTGCCGGGTGAGAAACCGACCGAAGACGGGCTGGTCAGCGACGTAAGCGCCGAGACCGGCATGCGCGCTGCTTACCAGCAGTGGAAAAAGATGATGACGGCAGAGACTAAGTAAATGAACCTGCAATTACTGAATCAAGTCACCGCTTTTATCTGGGCTGAAGGCGACATGCTCGACCATGGCGAATTCGACACCTGGATGAGCCTGTGGAACGAAAAGGGTACTTACATTATCCCGATCAATCCCAAGGAAGAAGACTTCGAAAACACCCTCAACTACGCCTATGACGATCATCACATGCGTCAGTTGCGTATCCAGCGTCTGACCGGAGGTGATTCGATTTCCACCAGCCCGCAGCCGCGTACCGTGCGCACCCTGTCACGTTTTCGTGTGCTGTTCGAAAGCGATGAGAAAGTGACGGTCCGTTGCGCGCAAAACTTGCGCGAGTTCCGTAAGGACTCGCTCAAACATTACAGCGCGGACATCGTATACGAGCTTGAGCGCGTCAGTGAGACTTTCAAGATTCAGCGTAAGTTAATTCGTTTGATTAACGCTGACGACGCGCTCGCTGGGATAGGTTATATACTTTAAGTTAAAAGTTCGGGTGCCGGAGACGAGGAGTGTCCGCACTGTTTCTGCCGACTATAACAGTGGTGCCTTCTGACACTCGCCAAGCGTTTTGATCGGAAGGCATCTTGCAGGGGTTGAACAGTTAAGGCTTCAAGGCATTGTGTTGGGTAGTGGTTGAGAGCGGGAGTGCTCACGCATAACAAGCAATCCTTTCTCTCTTATCGAGCTGATGGTGTCGGTTATAGATTTAAATATCAGTCTCTGTAGAGAAACGTATTTTCTGTTGAGTCAGCACAGTTAAGATTTTAGCGCTTCTTATACTTGGTACATCCCCTACAAAAAGCACGTCAGACTCAGGCGATTGCTGTACAGATAATAATGTTCATGTTAGGCCTAGCAAAGAGTTATTCAAGCAAGCTATCGCGAGGAGGTGAAAACTTAGAAAAACGTAACAGATGTTTAGAAAATAGACTGTGCAACTATTAATCAGTAGTTCGCATTGACTACCCCAGCGACTGCAGAATCCTGGCGGTATTTAAATGCAGGTGAGGAATAGCCCATTTAATGTATCGCTTAACCCAATAAAAAGAAATGGAAATGCAACCATGCGTCGATATTCCCTGCTTCACTTTTTTACCCTCGCTGCACTATTCAATACAACAAATCCCGCGGGCGCTTACGAGCTTTTTTCCCGAGATGACACCCATCTCAATGCTAACCTGGATGCGGTTTTTGGCGTTTTCCACAGTCGTGAAAGTTATCCAGCCTCTGGCCGGTTAACACAGGGATCGTCCTCATGGAGAGAGGGCTACATCAAGTATGGCGTGAGCGGCGATCAGGGATTGCGAGGCGCAGGGACGGCCTATGGTGCCTTCTCACTCGTCAGTTCGGCCACCTGGGGGGACGGCGACGCTGCAGGCTACACTGATGGATCTGAACGCACCACCAAGATTGAAGATGCTTATCTGGGATGGCGCTCGGGCAACCTGTTTGAAGTCCTTGGCAAAGACGGCATCGATTTTTCATTCGGTCGACAGAATATTGCAGTGGGCGACGGCTTCCTTATTCAGGGCGACGCCTTCAGTGCGGGTCGCGGCCTCGGTGACGGACAGTACAATCGTGGAGGTGCTTTCTACGTGGCTGCCCGTAAAGCATTCGATAAGACAGCCGTGTTGCGCATTGGCGGTAAAGAGGGCTGGCGTGGCGATCTGATGTGGCTTAAATCCGATAACCCCACTCAGGCCAATACCGAGATGTACGTTGGTACGCTGGAACACGTGGCTGCAGCGGGTACCGTTGGCCTGACGTACATCAACACCACGAAAATCGCTGAACAGTACGCTTCCCCTCTTCAGCTTGAACGTGACGGCATGAAGACCTACAGCGTGCGCGCAGTGGGTAATGCGGGCGTGGAAAACCTGTTTTTGTCGGGTGAATACGCCAGGCAAAACAAACCGAATGCGGCGAATGAGGACGCTTGGTATCTGGAAGCAGGGTGGACCTTTGCTGATGCTCCGTGGAAGCCGAGCGCCAGCTATCGCTACAGCCGCTTTTCAGAGGATTATGACACTTTGTTTTATGGAACGGGCCGTGGCTACGGCACATGGTTCCAAGGTGAAGTGGCAAGTAACTATGCCGGCCCCTTCAATAATAATGCTCGTATCCAGAACGTCACGTTCAAGGTCTCTCCTTTGGAAAGCCTGACCCTTGGAGCCATGTACTTCAATTACGACACCATCGATCGTAACGTGCGTAACACCGATGGGCATGAAATCGACTTGTATGCCGAATGGCGCGTTAATCAGCACTTGACCGTTTTGCCGTTGTTAGGCATCTACCAACCAGACAAGAGCGCAGAGCAGGGGGGGACGCAGTTGGGTAACAACGATAGAAACGTCTACACCCAGTTATTGTTTGCTACGACATTTTGATCTTTGGCGGGTGACTAAAGTCACCCGTTTTCGACCCTGACCCTTTAGACAAGGTATGTGCCCATCAACGCGATAGCCCATGGGTTTGATCGCCGCGTTCGGCTTGGGAAAATTTCTGTGCATCTTTAGGCGACATAGCTTGACCAGAGAAAAGCATGAAATAAGTAAGCAACTGGGAATATGAGACTTCAGCAAAAGCGTTTTTTTACAGAACCCGACCGCCTGCCCCTTCAGGTTGTCGTAATAGGCCGTAAAGCTGATGGTCATGGGTAAACGCAATCAGCGATCGGAACCAGTCAACCGTTTTAAGTCATTCAGCCGGGTAGCGGCTGGAATAGTTTTCCACTTTGCTCCTTGGTGGAGGTGCCCAACCTTGAGGGCACTATTTTTTAGACAGTCGCCCTTGATGACTTGGTGTTCAAAAGTTTATTCAGGCTTGCGAGCCTCTAGCGCTGGTGTTTGATTGCCGCAGTCCGCCGAGGCCAAGGTCCTTCTCGCTGAACCAAACTTTGACATCAGTCTGTTGGCGCTGCCCCTGAATTGACCCAGTTGCCAACGCAAGACTGCCCCATTTCCAAATCTGCAAAAATCCAGCACAGACAATGATTCACGAAGAGGCAGACAGGGGCAGTGAAATCTCGGCAACTGGGTCACTTCTGCATCGGCGCCGACAGCCATGGGCTCTTGGAGGTAAGAATTGGCTCTTCGCAAGATCGTTGCGCAGCGGTAAATGCGCGTCGGTGCTGATGCTGCTGGCGCATAAATGGGCTCCGCAGGTGGTGTAAATCTGAATGCATTCTCTTGGACGAGCCGTCAGTTGCATTGAACTACGATGGACAAATGTTGATTAGGGGGTTTACTTTTCAAAGGCGATTCAATATAAATTTCACCTCGGCGCACACTCATTGTTGTGCCCTTTGATATTAACAGGAGGATGCTATGTCACCGTTAAACGTGATGAAGTTCTAAACGATCAAACTGTCACCCCCTCGCTCGAAAACCTTGAAACACGCTGGTCTCAACGTTGGCAGCTCGAAGGCACGTACGCCTTTGACCACACAGCCCAACGCGACGCTGTGTTCTCCATCGATACCCCCCCGCCGACGGCCTCAGGCTCCTTGCATGTCGGTCATGTCTTCAGCTACACCCACACAGATATCATCGCTCGATTCCAGCGCATGCGAGGTAAGGCTGTGTTCTACCCCATGGGGTGGGACGACAACGGCTTGCCTACCGAGCGCAGGGTCGAGAATTTCTATGGCGTACGTTGCGACTCGCTGGCAGCTTATCAGCCTGATTTCAGGCCACCTGAGCCCATTCCATTAAAGCGAGGTGACTTTACTGTCATCAGTAGGCGCAACTTCATCGAGTTGTGCCACGAACTGACAGCCATTGATGAGCAAGCGTTCCGTGCACTCTTCGTGCAACTGGGCTTGTCCGTTGATTGGAGCCTTTCATATGCCACCATTGATGAGCGCTCTCAACGAGCGAGTCAGCGCGCTTTGCTTCGTAACTATCAGCGTGGCGAACTTTATAGCCAGGAAGCTCCATGCTTGTGGGATGTAACGTTCCAGACAGCCGTGGCTCAAGCAGAGCTTGAAGAGCGCGAGGTCGCTGGTGCGTATCACGAACTCAGCTTTGAGACGGCTGATGGCGCCGCATTGAGGGTTGCTACTACTCGGCCTGAGCTACTGATGGCATGCGTGGCGCTGGTGGCTCACCCGGACGACGTTCGTTATCAGGCGCGGTTCGGACAATCCGTGCGCTCGCCGATTTTTGACTTGGACGTACCGCTGCTGGCACACCCGTTGGGTGATCCTGACAAGGGCACCGGCTTGGTGATGGTCTGCACCTTTGGCGATCTTACCGATGTGATTTGGTGGCGAGAGTTGCAGTTGCCCACGCGGTCAATACTGGGAAAAGATGGACGCCTGTTGCTTGAGACTCCCGCCTGGTTGACGACACCACACAGCCGACAGGCCTATGCAGGCTTGGCCGGGCGTAATTTGTCCCAAGTTCGTAAGCAACTCGTGCCGATGTTGCGCGACTGCGGCGCTATGCGAGATGAGCCGCGACCGATTCAACACGCTGTGAAGTTCTTTGAAAAAGGCGACCAGCCTTTGGAAATCATCGCCACTCGGCAATGGTACTTGCGTAACGGCGGACGCGACGCGAGCCTGCGGGACGTGTTGCTTGCCGCTGGTCAGACGTTGGACTGGCATCCGCCGCACATGCTCAGGCGTTACGAGCATTGGGTAAGTGGTTTGAATGGTGATTGGCTAATCAGTCGTCAGCGCACGTTCGGCGTGCCGATTCCGTTCTGGTATGGCCTGGATGCACAAGGCGAAGCCGACTACAGCACTCCTATTATTGCCTGCGAGGAAAGCCTGCCAGTTGATCCGAGCCTGGATACTCCGCCAGGGTATCGACCAGAGCAACGTGGGCAACCGAATGGTTTCGTCGGCGAACAGGACATCATGGATACGTGGGCCACCAGCTCGCTGACGCCTCAAATCGCCGGATGGTGGGGAGATGACGACGCATTGTTCGCCAAAATATACCCCATGGATCTCAGGCCTCAAGGTCACGACATAATCCGGACCTGGCTATTCTCGACACTGGTCCGCAGCCATTTTGAGCACGGTTGCGTGCCATGGCGCAATGTCGCGCTCTCTGGATGGATCCTTGATCCCGACCGTAAGAAAATGTCTAAATCCAAGGGTAACGTGGTGACCCCTCAAGCCTTGCTCGACCAGTACGGAAGTGACGGCGTGCGCTACTGGGCAGCCTCAGGGCGGCTGGGCAATGACACAGTCTTTGAAGAACAGCAGATGAAGATCGGCCGCCGTTTGGCCGTCAAGCTGTTCAATCTATCAAGGTTGGTTCAAGGCTTTGCGAAGGATGACTCTGCGGATATCGATCAACCGCTGGATCAGGCCATGCTTAAACGCTTGGACGGCGTAGTCCAGGACGCTACCTTCGCGCTGGAGGCTTACGACTATAGCGTGGCGCTGTCGCGTATCGAAGGGTTCTTCTGGTGGTTTTGCGATGACTATGTCGAATTGGTCAAGCGTCGCGCCTATCGACCAGAAGGTCATTCGGCCCGTAATGCTTTTGCACATGCACTGAGTGTGCAGCAGCGATTGTTTGCGCCATTTCTGCCATTTGTATGTGAGGAAGTCTGGCAATCCTGGAATTGCGGTTCAGTGCACAATGCGTCCTGGCCGCAAGGGGATGCTTCGCCTGACGCGTCTATTGAAAGCTTATTGATGAGTGTCAGTGCCATGCTATCTGCGATTCGCAAAGCAAAATCTGAAGCCCGCCAATCCATGAAGGCTTCGGTAGCACGTGTTGAACTGGTTGACAGGGCTGCGCAGCTTGAAATGATAAAAGGCGTTCGCCAAGACTTGATCGAAGCATGTCAGGTTGAGACTTTGGTGTTTATAGAGGGAACTGAGCAGCAGGTCGGTGTATGGCTGAAGTGACGTAGACTCAAGGGCAAGTCAATTCGCGGGGCGATCAAGGAGATCGCTTCGCGCGCACGTCTATAATCGTCCATCAAAACCAATTTCAACACTGGCTCAGTGGCTGGTCAACCGCAGCCTAAAAAACGAGAAATTACTAAGGATACGTTTTAGAAATTGTCTTTTTTGGCATTGATAATTCCTTCGTTGTACAATCGAACTCCATTCGGAATGCTCAACGCAATACAAAACCCTTCACTGATTAGTTTTTTTGCATCCTCCAGAGCCTCAGAGAAATCTGGGTAGCTACTGGCGCGCGTAACCGCATCTGGCCCATCTGTTGAAAGAATTGGGGTGTTAGTCGAGGGTGAAATTACGTGTACGAAATATACTTCTTTAACTGCTCGGCCTATTGTTTTATCTATATCATCAATACTGCGGCAAATAGTGCAGTTGCTGTCGATAATGAAAGCTTGCATCAATGGATAATCGTGGAAATACCAGGAGGCTTGTATAAAAGCATCTGAGGTTTTCAGATAAGACTCTTGACGTATTTCGGCGTATTCCTCAGTGTTCGGAGTGCGATAAAATCCGAGGGGAGCAATGACTAAAGTTATCGGTCCATGATCAGCAGATTTTATATCGTTCGGCTTGAGATTATTGATTTTCTTTATCATGCGTTCTGGAATTGGCTTCTTTCCTGCCTCCCAGTGGTTAATAGTATCTATCGAAACACCAAGAGCATCCGCCACTTCCGTTTGAGTTAGACCTAGTACCTTGCGACCCGCTTTCAAAAAATTTTCAGAAATTGGCATTGGTATAATCTTTTTGTGTTTGGTGTCTTGAGTATATTGTTCTTTAGATGAAAATCAAGCGAGGATTGTGAAGGGTTATAGTTTAGGTTTATGGTAGGGGGACAAACTTTTCTGCCCGTATTTTTCTAATCGCAGTAGATCAATTTCAATAGTGATACCCCACCTATACCGTCGTTATAATTCAAATATTTTTACACGCGCGCCGCTGTCAACGTTTGGTTGCATGGCCGGTGGCGCAGAGCGTGGCGTGAATAAGTGCTCGCGGAGTGTCCAGTCGGGTGAAGGCTCATAGCCATGACGCTCATTAGGAGTAGTTGTCCGCGTGCTCAGGTTGATAGAGCTGATTATACGTTTCGAGTGTGGAACGTTTCGCCGGCTCAGTCGGTGAGTGGGTGGAGGGTGTTGACAATGCCGCGACTGCTTAGAGGCGGATATGATGTTAGGGCCAAACATATTGCGTAAATTGTAAAGTCTGATGGCGCTCGGCACTTGTTTGTTGGAAAATGATGAGCGTCGAATCCATACGTTTACCGTTATCTTCCAAGGCCAAGGCATGACACCACATGGATAAACTTGATAGGGCAATACTGGACATTCTGCAGAAAGACTGCACGCGGCCGGTAGGTGATATCGCGGAGCAGATCGGCTTAGGGAACACGGCCTGTTGGCGGCGTATTCAGAAACTCGAAGAGTCGGGTGTTATCCGTGCTCGGGTGGCGCTTTTGGATGGCAAAAAACTAAATGTTGGTGTGGTCGTGTTTGTCTCCATCAAGACTACTCAGCACAATTCCGATTGGATTGAGGGCTTTCATCGTGCGGTGTCCTCGATCGAGGAAGTTGTGGAAGTCTATCGTATGGCCGGAGATACAGACTACCTGTTGCGTGTGGCGGTGCCCGATGTGGCGGCATACGATTCAGTCTATAAACAACTGATATGCGTTCCAGGGCTGTCGGATATCAGCTCAAGTTTCTCTATGGAACAGATTAAATACTCGACCAGTTTGCCACTTCGCTATGCGCCTTGATTCGCTGCATCCGAAGGCGGGGCGACCGGAGTCGCCCAACCTTCACTGTTTTTCAGGCGGTGCCGCCCACAACCAGTTGATCAATCTTGATAGTCGGCTGACCCACGCAAACCGGAACGCTTTGGCCTGCCTTTCCGCACGTGGCGCCGCCGTTGTCCAGTGCCAGGTCATTGCCAATCATGCTTATCATCTGCAGGGTTTGCGGACCTGAGCCAGTCAGCGTCACGCCTTTGACGGGGCGGGTGATTTTGCCATTTTCTATCAAGTAAGCCAGTTCACTTTCGAAGGTGAATTGGCCATTTACAATATCCACCTGACCACTGCCAAGATCCGCCAGATAGATCCCGTTTTTCACACTGCTGATGATCTCTTCGGGGCTGTGTTCACCGGCTAGCATGAATGTGTTGGTCATGCGTGGCATGGGCAACTGCGAATAGGATTCGCGGCGACCATTACCCGTGTTGTGCTGCTTCATCAGCCGTGCGTTGAGGCTGTCATGCATGTAGCCCGCCAGAATCCCGCCCTCGATGAGTGTGGTGCACTGGCCCGGTTCGCCCTCATCGTCGATATGCAGCGATCCACGTCTGCCAGGTAACGTCGCGTCATCGACAATGTTCACTCCGGGGCTGGCAACGCGCTGGCCGATCTTGCCGGAATAGATCGAGGTACCCATTCGATTGAAGTCCCCCTCGAATCCGTGCCCCATGGCTTCATGCAGCAACATGCCGGGCCAGCCTGGCCCGATGACCACAGGCATGCTGCCGGCGGGTGCGGCTTCTGCTTCCAGGTTGATCAGCGCTGAGTCGACGACCCGACGAAGTTCCTGATCCACACGGGCATCGCTGTACAAACTGAAGTCGCTTCGACCGCCAATATTTCCCCCGGAACTTTCAAGACGTCCGTTCTGGTTGACAAAAACCCGCATTTGCAACACCAGCATGGGGCGTAGATCTGCGGCCAATCGGCCATCGTGACGCATCACCATGACCACCGAATGGCTCAACTGAAGGTGAGCTATTACCCGGCAAACGCGAGGGTCCAGTGCTCGGGCCTTGCGATCGATAGATTGCAGCAGGGCTATTTTTTCCGCCGTTTCGCAGGCTTGCAAGGGGTCTTCGTGTCCATAAAAGCCACAGCGCTGCACTGCTTGGCCTTTCAACTCAATACGCCCGTCGCCGTGCATGGCGACTGTGCGAACCGATCGTGCAGCCTCCATCAGTTGCTGACGATCAATATGCTGTGAATAGGCAAAGGCTGTTTCATCGACATTCAATGCGCGCAGGCCGAAACCCTGGTCGACGGAAAAACTGCCGGCTTTGACGACCCCATCTTCCATCGACCAACGCTCTTCGCGGGTTGACTGCAGATAGAGATCGGCATAGTCGACCTTATGTTCATGCACAGAGTCGAACACCCGGTGCAGGTCAGAGATATCCAGGCCATGGGGAGCCAGCAGTACGTCGCTGGCCAGTGCCAGATGATTCACTTGATTTAACGACATAGTAGGTCTTCCGTTGTAGGGCTACTGACCAGAAATTTGCATCTGTTCAATCAAAATAGAACCCGTACTGAATGGGCCTTGGCAAATGACGTCGCTGCCAACCGCAACGATGCCTTTGAGCATCTCTTTCAGGTTGGCGGCAATGGTGATACCGGTGACCGCATGCTGAATTTCTCCGTTTTCGACCCAGTAACCTCGGGCCCCACGGGAGTAGTCTCCGGAGATCAGGCGCACACCGTTGCCCGCCAGGCTGGTGACGAGCAGGCCTGTCCCCATTTTGCGCAGCATGGCCGGCAAGTCGTCGTCGGCGCCGGTCGATTTGCTGCTTAGCAGTAGGTTGCCGGGGCCGAAACCATTACCGGTAGGTTCCATACCCAGTCGTCTGGCGCCGTAGAGCGACAGTAAATATCCCTTGAGAACTCCGTCCTCGACCAGGTAACGCTGTTGCGGAGCAATTCCGTCGCTGTCGAAGTTCTTGCTGGCGTTACCGCCAGCCAAGTAGGGGTCCTCATAAAGACGCAGATGGTCAGACATGACAGGCTGGCCAATTTGGTCCTTGAGGAAGGTGGCGTTGGTGTACAACGCCTGGCCGCTGATAGCCTGGATGAAGTGCCCGATAAGGCTGGTTGCAGTGCGCGGGTCGAACAATACGGCACAGCGGCGGCTGCTTAACGCACCTTTGTTCAAGTAGGCAGCGGCCCCCAGTCCGGCGTTCCTGCCGATCTGTTCCACCGAGGGTAGATTGCGGGCATCAGTTGAAGACTCGGACCAGTGGTCTCGTTCGGAGTATTGGTCATTACGCGCCAGTGCGCTGGCGCCCAGGCTATGTTGCGATTTTGCAACACCTTGATTAAAGCCTTCACTGGTAGCAAGCAAGAAGTAGGACTGATGGCTGTTGACCCAAACGCCTTCGCTTTGTACCGATCCACCGGCACTCTCCAGTCCGCTTTCCAGGCGTTGGGCCAAGCCTACGGCCTGATCCTCATCGATGTCCCATGGATGGAACAGGTTCAGTTCGCTATCGGGTGAGCAAAGCTGTTCGGAACTGGCTGGACCGGCTGCGGCGTCCTCGCCTGTATAGCGGGCGATCGCACAGGCAGCTTTAACGGATTGGGAGAGGGCGTTCGGGTTCAAGTCAGTGGAGTTGACAGAGCCTTGATGCTTGCCCATGAACACTGTCAGCGAATAGCCGCTGTGGGTTTCCCGAACGCGCGACTGCACTCGGCTCTGACGCATTGACAGCGACAAGCCCCGGCTTTGCGAGAGGCTAACCTGTGCATGGCTTGCACCTTGACTGCGTGCCAGTTTGAGGATCTGTTCGGCGAGTTCTGCCAGGTAAGTGGGGCTGTTAGAAAATGCTGCAGTCATAAGACACCTCCGTCAAATTCAGTTGGGGTTGAATGGCGGGGCGCCGCGCATCAGTGTTACCAGGTGATCGCGCATGCAATCCAGAACGGGGTGCAGGCCTTGCAACTCGTTGTCAAAAAACACTTCTTCTTTAAGCTGATAGGCTTCGTTTTCACTGAACCACTGTTCGCGGTAGGCTTGAATTTCTTCCTGACTGAGCTCACCGGAAGCGCTCTGTGATTGTTTTTCATTAAACCAATCCCAGCGACGCTGTTCGGTTTGACGTTCTTCCAGTGTCCAGTTACTGAGGTGTTGGCCGATTGAATACATCACAGTTCTAGCGAGCCTGAAAACGACTGTCCAGCCATCGGCATTGTTGGCTGTTGGCGGCGGCGATAGCGTCGAAATCAATTCGGCAGTGTTTCTAACTGCCGGATCTTGATGATTGTTCAGCGTCTTCGCGCGCAAGGTCAGGTCCTTCCAATCTTGCTCTGAGACGGTGTTCCCTGCCAGGTAACGCTCACATAGCCCCAACCATTCTTTGCGCAAGCTGGTGATCAACGCCGATTGCGAAAGCAGGTTCGGCCAGTCAAACAGGGCTTCGCTCAAGAGCGAGTGAGTCAGACGAAGCGGCACATTGTTCAGATCCGTTCCCGGCTTGAGTGCCTGCATGATCGGCTCAAGCTCAGCGCTTTTGATGGGTCTGGTGAAGTCCAGGGCGATGGAGAAAGAAGCAGGAAGACCGGTCAAACGCTCAAATACCACCGGGTCAGCCGAATGCACCCATGCGGCGCCTGGTGTGCCAGAACCCTCAATCCAATAGGCGTTGTTGTCCGATTTGATTTCTCCCTGCTGCGCATGGGCTAACAAGCGGTCGCAGAAAAACTGTTTAAGTTGGGGGTCACCATAAAATGCCCCGAACATTGCCGTATCAGTCGGGGTTGGGGCCGGCTCGCTGAGCTTAATGTCGGAGTTGGCCATCCACTCTTTAAGTTGTGTAAGGGTCTTGGTGCCGACCTCTCGGCTTATCTCCTTGCCGTCTTTAAATAGCAGCAATGCTGGAATGCCGCGCACGCCAAAACGAGCCATCGCCTCGGGGTATTTCTCGACGTCCATTTTCGCAACGGTGAGGCTTTCACCACCCAGTGCAGACAGTTTTTCCAGAATCGGTGCCAACGTGCGACAAGGTGCACACCAGGGGGCCCAGAGGTCGAGAAGTACTGCCTTGCTGGCGCCGAACACCTCAGAATCGAGGTTCTCTTCAGTCACGGTGATGATGTCAGACATGATGTGCCCTTATTGTGAGTGTGTTAAATCGAGGGTGTGAGAGTGAAAGCGAGCCAGAGACTCACGGTGCGCAACGCTGATCAGAGTGCTATCGGGTAGTTGCTCAATCAGGGTGGTGTAGATGCTGTGTTCGGTGTCAGGGTCAAGCGCGCTGGTGGCTTCATCGAGGAAAATGAAGCTCGGGCGTTGCAACAGCACGCGCGCCATAGCCAGGCGCTGTTGCTCACCACCGGAGAGGGTTTGCTGCCAGCGTTCTCGAACCGTAAGGGAGTCGCTCAGTGCAGGCAGGCAGCAATCAATGAGTGCTTGCCGACATTGATCATCAGTAAAATCGCTACTGGTATGGGGGTAACAGAGTGCATCCTTCAATAAGCCCGTGGGGATGTAGCTTTTCTGAGGAAGAAAAAGCGACTGACGGCCGTGGGGAAGGCAGATCTGCCCCGCGCCGTATGGCCATAAGCCTGCCAAGGCGCGCAAGAGGGTGCTCTTGCCACTACCGGAGCGTCCTTTGATTAACCACCGCTCGCCTTTTTCCACCGTCCAGCTATCAAGCCGTGCCAGCGCCTTGCCCTGCGGAGTGAACAGACTCAACGCTTCGCAATGCAGGTAGGGGCCAAGGCTGTTCAGGTGGCTGATTTCAGTCTGTTGTTGCTCTACCTTGTTGATGGCCCACTGCAAATCGCGCAAGCGATTGGTGAGCCCCAACCATTGGGTAAAATTGATATAAGCCTGAGGGAAAAAGGCAACGGTGCCGGAAAGCATGTGGTAAGCACCAATGATGGAGACCATTTGTCCATAAGAAATCTTACTTGTCAGCAGCAGCGGCAATGCAAGCAGTGTGGGTAGCAGGGTGAGTGAAGAAGCATAGAAAGTTTGGCCAAGCGTCACGGAAAACGTGCGCGTGAGGATATGTATGGTATTTGCGCGGATACGGGCGAATCGTTCAACCAAGGAATGCTTTTCACGCTCTTCACCACCGTAGAATGCAATTTGTTCAGCGTACTCGCGTAATTGCATGCCTTGATGACGAAAGTCCGCTTCAACCGTTTGTTTATGCATGTTCAGGCCGATCAGATTCTTCCCGAGCCAGTGCGATATCAGTAACTGTAAAAATTGATAAATGAAGACGGCATAAACCATGTAGCCGGTAATGCTGAACTGAAGATTGAAAACCTCGAATTCAAGTGCTCCGGCCAGGTTCCAGAGCACAATGCTGTAGGTGATAGTACTGACAACCACGAATGTACTTGAAGTGAGCAGGTTGATAGTAATCTCTACAGCCTGCCGAATATCTTCGGCGATTCGCTGATCAGCATTGCTGATCAGCCCGTCACGCTCCAACGCGAAGAAGTGAGCGTTACATGTCCATTTGTCGAGGTGGACATGGGTCATCCAGGTCCTCCAGCGAAGTTCCAGGTATCCCGAAATGATAGTGCTACCGCTAGGCAGCACTCCGGTCACCACTCCCAACAGCAGACTGAAGAGGAACAGAGGCTTGAGCGCTTCCCAGTCCAGTGCCACCAGAGCATCGGTCAGCTTGCCCTGGTATTCGTTTAAGGTGACAGCGCCTAAGGTACCGGCGAATGTGATGGTGAGGATGACGCTCAACAGTCCTAACGCAAGCCACTTTTCGCTGGAGAACCAAAAGGGCAAAAGCACCTCGCTTATGCTTGGCCGCTCAGCGATGGAATGCCCCGACATTGATTCAGGTAAAGGCAGAATGTGTCCGTCTATTGCGGACGTCGAAGAGGTCATGATCATTACTCGTTAGCGGCGTTACCGCAGTCAGTGACTGGGAGTGGCGTCGGTGACAAAATCAATTTTCGACAGTCCGCCTTTTTGGGCAGTGGACAGCAACTGAGCGACTCGCTCGTAGCGAACCGCTTTGTCGGCATAGACGCGCAGTACAGGCGGTGATTCCTGTACCGCCGTTACCGCAACTTTCTGTACCAGCTGGGCGTCATCCACAGGCTCCTTGTTCCACAGGATGCTGCCGTCTGCCGTGATGGAGACGTCCACACTCTTGTCTTGCACGGCGATGGTCTGGGCCTCACCTTTGGGCAGGTCGACCTTGACGGCCTTGTTGATCACCGGAAGGGTGATGATGAAGATGATCAACAGCACGAGCATCACATCAATCAAGGGGGTCATGTTGATGTCGTTCATCAGAGCATCGTCGCTGTCGAACTGTGAACCTTGAGACATGCTCATCAGGCTCTGCCTCCCTGTTTGGCGGTCATCACGGTGACCTTGCTATCGGCTTGAGCTTGCTCGTCGGCCGGGTCCACGCAAACCCGTGCGCCGGTCAGGAAGAAGGCATGCAGGTCATGGGCAAAGCGACTGAGCTGATGTACCGCGCCTTTGTTATGTCGGGCAATGGCGTTGTAACCCAGTACAGCCGGGATGGCGACGAACAGGCCGAAGGCCGTCATGATCAGCGACTCACCCACAGGCCCCGCTACCTGGGCCAGCGAGGCATCACCACTCATGCCAATGACCTTCAGCGCGTGATAAATACCCCAGACCGTGCCGAAGAGCCCAACAAACGGTGCGGTGCTACCAATGGATGCAAGGATCGCCAATCCTGCCTGCAGCTTGGTGACATGGTCGTCCAGAACCTCTTTCAGGCAGCGGGCGAGCCAGTCGCTGAGATCAAAGCGTTGATGCAACTGGGAGCTTCGCTGGTTCTGGTGAGAGTTGGCAGCGTGCCCGGCGATGGCCAGTTCCTGGAAGGGGTTGTGCTTTTTCCGACCAAGGCTCTTTACGCCTTCGACAAATCCGCTGGCGTTCCAGAAACCCAGCGCACGCTTTTTCATGCGTCCAAAGCGCAGCAATTGGACTGCTTTGATGAGAATTACGCTCCAGGACAATACGGACATGATCGTCAGGACGAACGCAATCGTTTTGGATACGTAGTCGGCCTGTTGCCAGGCATAAGCCAATCCTAATTCCTGCATTTGATGTTACCTCTCAGGCTGATTTTATTGATTCAAACGGAATGACACGGGTTGCACTGCGCGCACTGCGATAGCTCGGCCGCTTTCCATGTAGGGCGTGCATGAGGCGCCCATTACGGCTTTGCGTGCGGCCTCATCGAGATCTTGATTGCCGCTGCTACGGGCGATACTGGCCGTCTGCACTTGACCTTGAGAGTCAATTTGCAATCGCACCAGGACATTGCCTTCAATCTTCTGACGGCGAGCCTGGCGTGGGTAATCAGGCGCAGGTACGCGACAGCCGACGGTTTGCACATCCTTGGGGCCGGACGCCGGCATATCGAGCATCTTCTCGCTGTTGACGGGAGCTTCTCGTGGTGGGGCAGGTACCGGCTCTACAGGCTTGGCCTCGACAACGGGAGTAGGCTCGACTTTTTTAGGCACGGGCTTTGGTTTTGGTATTGGCTTGGGCTTATCAACGGGCTTGGGCTTTTCCAGTGCAACCGTGCGCTCGGCTTTCTCGCTGGTCAGCACTGGAGGCGCGGGCGGTATGGGTATGATCTCTGGCGGCACTTCAGGAGGGGGAGGTGGGGCGACCATGGACACCCGGACACTGGCAGCCGGTGCAGTGGTCAGGGTGATTTCCTTGTTGCTCGTCTGGGTCACCATCAAGGCAAATAATCCCACGTGCGCGATCATTACCGCGCCGGCAACCAATAGCAGACCATATGGAAAGCACTTGTGTTCTTTGGGCAGTGTTGGTTCCGCCTTCCAGGTCAGAGGGTCTACACCCTCTTTAAGGTAAACGTTCAAGTTGGTCATAGTCGGCTTACTCTTCATTCTTCCCCCACATAACGGGGTGCGGCGCCGCGCTTACGGACGGTCAGGGAACCGTTGCGGGTTTGCAGCGTTTCAAGGTCGCTGTTGATCAGTGCCAGCCCCATGGCTTGGCGCACGCTAAGGCGGCCGTTGATGGGTTGGCTTTGGTAGCCACGCGTGTTGTCGGGTTTGAACGCCACGGTACAACCACTGGTACGGCCAATCAGCAGAAGGGTTTCACTCAAGCTGTGAGCTTCAATGTGAAAGGGATAAGCAGCGTCTAATTCGCAACTCAGCGCTTGGCGGCTGATGCAAAGCGACAGTAACGCGAGCGCCAAGCGTAAAGGTGGGGCGATGGTGGCGAAGCGAATGCGTTGAGCAGGTTTCACGGCGGCACACTCTGGTTATCTCTATAAGGTCTGTGCAACCAGAAGATAAAAGTGACAGTGAGTGTGCGAGATTTTTTGAAGTGGGAGGCGGGAAGGGTCAGGATTTGGAAATGCTGACCCAATATCCGCTGGTCCGGGTGATGACGACAGGCATCGTCTGAGCGAGGGCTTCAAGGGCGTAGTCGGTATTGTCGAGCGGGAAAACTCCGCTGACCCGCAGCTTGGCAGCTTCCGGTGATACCCGGACGATTCCTGTGCGGTAATCGCGGAAGGCCTCGATAAGGGTTCCAAGGGGCTGATCATTGACTTCGATGAATCCGTTGAGCCAGGCGCTCTCTGAATTCACCGCGATCTTACGAGGGAAAATACCTTGGCTATTAAACAGCGCTCCCTGGCCGGTAAGGAGTTGGGTGCGCAGGGTGCGGGCTTTGATCTGTGCGGCTTGCGAAAGGGCGGCAACCCGTGTGCCGTCGGATCTGACGGAGACGGTGAATGCGCCGCTGTACATGCTGATATCGCCATCGGCCGTAGTAACCACCAGCGGGATTTGTGCAGGCTGGGCATCAATGTAAATTTGCCCCTTCGTCAAATAGAGGTGACGACGATTTGCATCAAATTTGACGTCGACGCTGCTGCGCGCATTCAGGGTAAGCACGCTGCCGTCAGCCAGGTGCGTGGTGGTGCGTTCTCCAGTGGCCGTATGCAAATCAGCCAGCAATCCGGTCAGCGGGGTCTGTCGGTTGTAAAACCAACCGCCGGTAGAGACGAGCGTCGCGATGGCCAAAGCGTTTGTCAGGAACTGACGGCGACCGCCTGTATCGTTCAACGTTTTACGCAACGAGGGCTCGGCTGCCACCTGAGGCACATGACCCAAGGCCTTTTCGATTCGGCGGCATGCCAGGTCGTGGCTGTGGTGTTCGGCTCGCCAGCGCTCGAAATCGGAACGCTGCTCGTCGCTCATCTCGCCCGAGTGGAGGTGCACCATCCATTCGATTGCCTGCTGTGCAACGGTATCGGGTGCAATCGGTTTCGACATCGTATGCTCCGCACTCAGGATTGCGCTGCAACCAAGTAGCATTGAGTCAAGGCTTTAGTCATGTACTGACGCACCATGCTTGCAGACACGCCCAATTTAACCGCGATTTGTGCGTAGGTCATACCATCGAGCTGGCTGTACAGGAAGGCTTGTCGCGCCTTGCTCGACAGGCCGTCCAATGCTTTGTCGATCGCCAGCAGCGACTCGAGAAGCAGGTGCTGTTCTTCGGGCGAAGTATGCACATGTTCGGGAGCTGAAGCGAGTGCCTGCAGGTACGCTTTCTCCAGCGCCTTGCGACGCGACACCTCGTAGAGGACGCGATTGGCTATAGTAGTCAACATCGCTCGCGGCTCGCGCACGCCTTCCAATGTGGCGAGCGTTGAGAGCTGTAAAAAAGACTCTGAAGCGACATCCTCAGCATTAAATCGGCAGCCCAGGCGATAGCGTAGGCGTTCAGCTAACCAACGATAATCGCGACGGAAGATTTCGGTGAGTAAATCGGGTTTGCCAATCAGTGTACTGGACATGATTAGTCTTTCTCGAAAACGCTGACTCTTTATCTAAATCCGCTCACATTGATCATGGCGGCGCCTATGCGAAAACAATGCAAGGCGAATGCCATTCTAATAATTCCCATTGAATTCGAATTTTTTATTGGCTTTTTTCGGGATTTCCAGGATATCTGATTCAATTGAGTGCGTGCCAATCCAGCCCGCACAATTCAAGTGCGCATCCGTATTTCCTGGATTTTCAGTGCCGGGCTGATGCGGCAGAAAGGGAGATGAGGCGAGTCCGCCCCAGACGTTCTGAAATGGTTTGGGTTGGCTGAGGGCATCACGAAATTTGTGGGGGTGTGGTCTTTTTGGTAATGCCACTGTCACTTTTTTTCTCTCGTTGCACAAAGTAGGTAACAAAACTCATAAACCTGCTCTGCCGTCGAGGAAGCTGATGAAAAAATCCAATAGTCGCTACGCGTTGACGCCTTTACGCATAGCCATGGTAATCGCCTTAGGTGCTATCCCCCCCTTGGTGCTGGCGCAAGAAAATCCAGCAGCAACCGTGGCGCGCGAGCATTATGAGATACCGGCAGCACCACTCAATACAATGCTGTTGAATATTGCACGGCAAAGTGGTCGCGTGATTTCATTCGAGCCCACTCTCGTTGCTCCCTACCAAGGGCGCGCAGTGCACGGCAACATGACGGTGGAGCAAGCCATCGCGGCCTGTTTGCAAGGCACAGAGCTGGTTCTGGACGTGACGCCAAATGGTACGCTGACGGTGACGAGCGCGCCTCAGGTGTTGAATGTTGCCCCCACGAATATTACCGCCACTGATGCCCAGTTGCCTTCAATCGCGGTGAATGGCTCGGCGCTGAGTGATGATCAACTCTATTACAACCCCTCCAACTCAAGCAGCGTCTCGAGGACTGATACACCTTTGAAACAGACCGCACAGTCGGTTGACGTGCTGAGCGCAAAATTACTCCAGGATCGCCAGGCAACCAATCTGTCCGATGCGCTCAAAAGCTCACCCGGTGTTCAGCAAACTGTAAGCAACCGAGGCGGTGCTCAGTACAAGATTCGTGGATTTGCCGTCGAGAAGACCTCCACCAATGGCATGCCCAATGCCGGCGTAAATGGCACTTCGATTCAAGGTATTGAACGTGTAGAAGTCATCAAGGGGCCGGATTCAATCATGTCTGGCAGTTCCACACCGGGCGGAACCATTAACATCATACGCAAAGCACCTGTTAAGTATGATGTGCGAACGCTGAGCCTGGAAGTGGCGGATTATGGTGAGCTCAAGCAGGGGCTTGATCTGGGGGGCGCACTGAATGAGGATCGCTCGCTGAGTTACCGCTTGAACCTGTCGAATATGAAATCAGACAATGCTTCTCCTGATTTTGACGGTAAGCGGGATGTCTTCGTTGCCCCTGCCTTGACTTGGGAGGGTGAGCACACGCGTCTGACGTTCGGTGCTGAGTACGGTAATCAAAGACAAGCGGCACCGTATTCTACGATGGCGCTTGACGGTAAGATTCAAAAATTACCCACTTACCGGCTGTTTCGTAAAGACGATGGTTCTCGCAGCGAAAACAAGACCGGCTATTACGAGTTTTCCCAGGATTTGATGGATGACTGGTCGTTCAACAGTAAGGCCACGTATGTTGATACAACCGACACCTTACGGTTATGGCAGCTCTTTGCCTATAACCGGGACGGTTCCGTGGCCTTTGCGTCGCCTTTTTCCGCGGTCAGAAATTCAAAATCCTGGAGCCTGCAGAACGATATCCGAGGCAAGTTCAAGACGGGCTTTATCACCCACAAAGTATTGGTCGGCATCGACTATCAGCACATTTCAACCGTTCAGAACGATCTCAATACTGACGTTGCTGGATTGGACGGGCCTTACCCGCAAGTGAATATATATGATCCGGATTCCCTGAATCTTCTTCCGAAGATAGGGGGGGCCAACTATCGTTCCAGCGACAGCCGCACTCAGCAACGTGGGCTGATCCTGCAGGATCAGATGGACATTGGGGATCGTACCCATGTTCTGCTGGCAGCCAAGAGGGCCAGATGGATTAGTCAAACGACTACTTATTCGAGCGCCGGTGGTGTTTTCCCGAGCGCTCCCGACGTAGCGGAAAAATGGGTGCCCAATGTTGGCATCAGTTTCGATGTTTCCCCGCAGATGACGGTCTATGCGAACGTGATTCACGGATTTAACGGATCAAGTGGTTATAACAGTACTACCTTCCAACTCCTGCCGCCGCTGACCAGCGAATCGAAGGAAGTGGGGGCGAAGTTCAGTTTCCTGGACGATGCATTGACGCTGACCACCGCTTACTTTGAATTGCAGCAGGATAATGTCCCGCTCACTGATCCCATCACCAGGAGAAATATTGGCACTCAGTCACAGGAGAGCAAAGGGTATGACTTCACCCTGACCGGTGAATTGGTGCCAGGTTGGAACATCGCAGCGGGTTATACCCACGTGGACTACTCCGTGCCGAAGTTGGCCAAGGGGGATACGTCGGAGTTTTCTTCCCAACCCGGCGACACGGCCACCCTATGGACATCCTATGAACTGCAAGAAGGGCGCTACAAGGGCTTCGGTGCAGGGCTCGGTATGGCTGCTTTCAGCAGTGCTATAGGAGGGGCTGGATCGGACTCCTACGAACTGCCAGGAGGTGCCACCACCGATCTTTCAGTCTTCTACCATGCGAAAGAATACTCGCTGACGTTGGGTGTCAAAAACATATTCGACCGCACGCTTTATTATGGATCTGGCACATCGACTTTTATCCCGCTTCGAGAAGAGCGCAATGCTCGTCTGACCTTCGTTTACAACTTCTGACTGCGACGCAACCGCCGCAAGAAATTGCGGCCTTCCTGGCGTTGCGATTCCCCTGAAGACGAAGCCGTCATTGTTAATGAACAATCTCCGGTTCGACAATGAGCGTTGCCGACTGACCGCGTCGGCAGCGCAGCATCTGCACGCCAGCAGCGGCCAGTTGCATGACCACTACATGGGCGAGCACTGGCTCGCCACCTTCCTGTTTTTGGCGCTTGATGCCTGATCTCTACCCCACGAGGAACTCTGGATGCACACTGCCAATCCGCTGCTATCTACCGGTGACCTGCCGGCTTATTCACTGATAAAAGCCGAGCACGTCGGTCCGGCAATTGACCAGGTGCTGGCCGATAATCGCCAGTTACTTGCACGGTTGACCGCAGACAACAACAAAGACCTCAGTTGGGAGGGTTTCGTACTCGCGCTCGATGAGCTCCACGCCGCCCTGAACGAAGTCTGGAGTCCGGTCAGTCATCTGAATTTCGTATGCAACACACCCGAACTGCGTGAAGCCTATGAGGCAGCGCTCGCAAAACTTTCCGCGTACGGCACCGAACTGGGACAAAACATGACGTTGTACAAGGGCTTTCAGTCCTTGTTGAATAGCCGCAATTATGTTGATTTCGATGTGGCGCAACGCTCGGTGATCGATCACGCCCTGAGGGATTTCAAACTATCAGGCGTTCATTTGCCACCGGCCAGTCAACAACGTTTTCTCGAGCTCAACCTCAACCTGAGTGAACTGGGCAGCCTGTTTGGCAATAATGTCATGGATGCAACCCAAGCCTGGAGCCGTTTGCTGACAGATGAACAAGCGCTGACCGGCGTACCCGCGGCGGCCAAGTCCTTTATGGCCAACTGCGCGAAAGAGCGGGGTTTGCAAGGCTGGCTGCTGACGCTGGAGGTGCCTTGTGTGCAGGCAATCCTCACGTATGCCGATGATCGAGCGTTGCGAGAAGAAGTGTATTTCAACAATGTCACTCGAGCCTCGGAAGTTGGGCCCAATGCCGGTGAATTCGATAATGGCCCGATCATGCAGCAGATCCTTGAGGGCCGTGCCGAGCTGGCTCAACTGCTGGGCTACGAGAACTATGCGCAGCTCAGCCTGGTGAGCAAGATGGCCGACTTTGTGCCCCAGGTTCTGGATTTCTTGCGCGACCTGGCTGAACACAGTCGTGCAGGTGCGATGCAAGAGTTGCAACAGCTCACTGCCTTCGCGGTTGAACGGGGTGTCGAGAATTTGCAAATGTGGGACATCCGATATTTTTCCGAACTCTACCAGCAGCAATATTACGCTCTGTCCCAAGAGGCATTGCGACGTTACTTTCCGGTCGAACACGTACTCAAGGGCATGTTTGAACTTGTCGAGCGTCTCTACGGCATTCAGATCAACGAACTGACGGATTTCGATACATGGCACCCCGATGTGTGCTTTTTTGAAGTTGTTGAAAAGGATGTGGTGGTGGGACGTTTCTTCCTGGACCTTTATGCGCGACCGAACAAGCGTGCAGGGGCATGGATGGATGGATGTCGCAGTCGTCGGCGAGACAAGCAAGGTGTGTTGCATGCGCCGATGGCCTATCTGGTCTGCAATTTCGCTCCAGCCATGCAGGGTGAACCTGCCTTGTTGACCCATAACGAAGTGGTGACCCTGTTTCATGAGTTCGGGCATGGTCTTCACCATTTGTTAACCCGGGTCGAGCAATCGGGTGTTGCAGGTGTCAACGGCGTGGCATGGGATGCAGTCGAATTGCCTAGCCAGTTTATGGAGAATTGGTGTTGGCAACCGGAAGTGGTGCGTGGCTTAAGTTGTCATGTGGATAATGGCCAGCCGCTGCCGGACGAGCTATTGAACCGGTTGGTTGAGTCGCGCGGTTTCCAGGCCGGCTTGGCGATGTGTCGTCAGGTTGAATTGGCACTCTTCGATTTTGAACTGCATGCCCGCTCGGAGGTGCTTGACCCGACGGTATTTATGGCAGCGGTTAGTCAGGAGGTGTCTGTGTTGTCACCACCCGCTTATATCCGGTTTGCGAATACGTTCTCGCATATTTTTGCGGGCGGTTACGCGGCGGGTTATTACAGCTACAAATGGGCTGAAGTGTTAGCCGCCGATGCATTTTCGCGCTTTGTGGAAGAAGGATTGTTTAATCCGGCAGTGGGTAAGGCGTTCCGCGAGACGGTACTCGCCCAGGGTGGCGCAGAGCCTGCAATGGATCTGTTCAAGCGCTTCCGTGGACGCGAACCAAGAATTGGCGCGCTGCTGGCGTTGAGCGGGCTGGATCGGGCCCAGGTTTAACGTCTACACCGGCCTGGAGGCAATCCAGGCCGGCCGCTGTTGTGTCAGGCGTTTAGGTTGCAACGATCAATCAGGTACTGAGTCAATAGCCTGACCGGGCGGCCTGTGGCTCCTTTATCGGACCCGCTCTTCCACGCCGTGCCCGCAATGTCCAGATGTGCCCAGGAATAGCTGCGGGTGAAGTTCTCGAGAAAGCAGGCGGCCGTAATGCAGCCGCCTGCGCGCCCACCGATATTCGGCAGGTCGGCGAAGTTGGATTTCAGTGACTCGTGGTAGTCAGTATCAAGAGGCATACGCCAGACCGTGTCGCAGGAGGTGCTGGCGGCAGCCAGCAGTTGCTCGGCCAAGTCGTTTTCACGGGCAAAGAGCCCGCTGTGCACGTGGCCCAGGGCGACCACGCAGGCACCGGTCAGGGTAGCGATATCGATAACTGCAGCTGGCTTGAATTGTTCGACGTAGGTGAGCGCATCGCAGAGAATCAGGCGGCCCTCCGCATCGGTGTTGAGCACTTCGATGGTCTTGCCGAGCATGCTGGTAATGATGTCACCCGGTTTGAGTGCGTCCCCAGCGGGCATGTTTTCGCACGTCGGAATCACACCATAGACGGTCAACGGCACTTCCATTTCGATGATGGCTTTCAGTGTGCCGAGCACTGAGGCAGCACCGCACATGTCGTACTTCATTTCGTCCATCGCCTCGCCTGGTTTGATCGAGATACCACCAGAGTCGAAAGTGATGCCTTTGCCTACCAGTACGATGGGAGCCTGTTCGGCTTGGCCGGCGTTGTACTTGACGACAATCAGCTTGGGCGCCTGCGTTGACCCTCGCGCAACGGAGAGAAACGCATTCATGCCCAGGGCTTGAATTTGCTCCTGTTCCAGCACGTCAACATGGACGTTGGCCGACGTGGAGAGAGTGCGCGCTGTTTGCGCCAGATATTCCGGCGTACAAATGTTCGGCGGCAGGTTGCCAAGGTCACGGCACAAGGTTATGCCGTGGCCAATTGCGGTAGCCTGCGCCAGGGTTTGCCTGGCCAGTTCCTGCTGTGTGGGGGCTATCAGCAGCGCGACTTCCTCCAGTTTTGCAGGTTGAGATTCTGGTTGACTCTTGAGGCAGTGGAAACGGTATTCGGACTCGTAAAGGGAGAGCACTGATTGGCTCAGCCCATCGAGGGTGCCAATTTGTTCGGCCAGGCACCACAAGACCTTGCGGCAGTGCGCAGCCTTTAACGCTTTGGCGGCAGAGTCTACGACCTTTTTGACGTGTTGCGCGTCGGGTATTTCCTTGTCGCCAAGTTGTACCAGCAAGATCCGCCTTGCCGTCAGCGCATCTGTACCGTGCAGCAACAAAGTGCTGCCAAGGGGCTCCGACAGTTCGTTGAGGTGCAGAGCCTCATGTAAACGGCCGTGACACAGAGAGTCCAAGCGGGAGGCTGCGTCGTTGAGTTTGCGGATATGGACGCCGACAACGATGCAATCCATCTTTGCGTCGCGCAGGTAGTTGCTGTCGAAGTGTTCAAGTAAGGTGAATTTCATTGGAGGCCTCAGAGTAAATCCCGCGACACCATGGGTGATGTCTTCAGGCAAAAAGAGTTTTACGCAACTGCGACGCGAGGACTCGGGAAAGCGATGTCCAAGGCACGATGGAAGTCTTCAAGCAAATCGGTGACGTGTTCCAGGCCAGCATGCACGCGGATGAGATAACCCTGACTGTCTGTGGGGACGCTGCGCAATGGCTGCCCTACGGGGACCACGAGGCTTTCGAAGCCCCCCAGGAAAGACCGATGCCGAACAACGTCAGGTTGTCGAACAGCCGGGCCAGTACCGCTGGGTCCTTTGTCTTGACCTCGATACCAAACAGCCCGCTGGCGCCGAGAAAATCACGTTTCCACAGTTCGTGCCCAGGATCATTCGGCAGGGCAGGGTGCAGTACGCGAGCGATGGCGGGATGTGTCTCCAGGCTTTGCGCCAATGCGACACCCGTGGACCAATGCCGCTGAAGGCGTATGGGCATCGTGCGCAGTCCCCGTAGAGCGAGGAACAGATCATCCGGGCTGGCTGTCTGGCCGAAGTCATGGGCTCCGGCCTTGAGCAACGGCCATGCGCGCTCGTTGGCCGTGGCGGTTCCAAGTAACGCATCGGAATGACCGATAATGTATTTGGTCGCCGCCTGAATGGATACGTCTGCGCCATGATCAAAGGGCTTGAAATACAAAGGCGAGGCCCAGGTATTGTCGATTATTACGAAGGCGCCGACGGCATGGGCGGCTTCACTGATAGCCGGAAGGTCGCAGACTTCAAAGGTCAGTGAACCGGGCGATTCAGTAAACACTACGCGCGTATTCGGGCGCAGTTGTTGGGTAATCGCTGCGCCAATAGTTGGGACGAAATACTCCACCTCGACACCAAAGCGCGTCAGGACGTTGCTCACGAACGCCCGCGTCGGCCCATAGATGTTATCCGTCATCAGAACATGGTCACCCGCTTTTACAAAGGCGAGCAGCGCATGAACGCAGGCCGCTAGACCGGAGGGAAAGACCAGGCTGGCATGGCCACCTTCCAGTTCTGCAACAGCCTCTTCGAAGGCGCGCGTGGTCGGTGTGCCGAAGCGCCCGTAATTGGCGTAAGGGTTGCCGTCCTTTTTGCTCGCTTCCCAAGCTTCAAAGCTTTTTGCGAGTACGGTTGAACCTCGAAAGATCGGTGTATTCACCAAGCCGCAATACGCGTCAGGATTCCGGCCGGCGTGAATGTATCGAGTGGTGGCGTCATGCATGGTAGTGGCGTCTTGGTTTGGGGTGTCAATAGATAATACAGACGCTGGCGAGGGTGTTTTTTGCTTTTTTTTTCGCTGAAAATATATTTAATAGGATATGAATCTAATAATTCTATGAAGTGAGTATGTTTTGTTCTATTTTGTGATTTCTGAAACGCTCGCGCGGGTAGTGAGGTCGCCGATTAACGGTTTGGATTGCGTAGAGACGATCTATGAGCTGGGTTGTTACTCCGGTTTTCCCGAATCTCGCCTCCCTCGATGCGTTTCGCCCATTATTTTCAGGTCCTTTTTATTCAAGCCGTCTCGTAGTCCGGGCGGTCGATAGGAGTGAGTCATGTCTGATACCCGTCATTCGCGAGTGATTATTCTCGGTTCCGGCCCCGCCGGTTACAGCGCTGCGGTCTACGCTGCCCGAGCCAACCTCAAGCCGCTGCTGATCACCGGCATGCAGGCGGGCGGTCAGTTGACCACCACCACAGAAGTCGACAACTGGCCGGGCGACGTCCACGGGCTGACCGGCCCGGTGCTGATGGAGCGCATGAAAGAACACGCCGAGCGCTTCGAAACCGAGATCGTGTTTGATCACATCAACAAGGTCGACTTCTCCAAGAAGCCTTACAGCCTGACCGGCGACAGCGGCGTGTACACCTGTGACGCGCTGATCATCGCCACCGGCGCCAGCGCCCGCTACCTGGGCCTGCCGTCGGAAGAAGCGTTCATGGGCAAGGGCGTTTCGGCCTGCGCCACCTGCGACGGGTTCTTCTACCGCAACAAGCCGGTCGCCGTCGTCGGTGGCGGCAACACTGCCGTGGAAGAGGCGTTGTACCTGGCCAACATCGCCAGCACCGTGACCCTGGTTCACCGCCGCGAGACGTTTCGCGCCGAGAAGATCCTGATCGACAAGCTGCACGCCCGTGTTGCTGAAGGCAAGATCATCCTCAAGCTCAACGCCACCCTGGACGAAGTGCTGGGCGACAACATGGGCGTGACCGGTGCCCGTCTGAAGAACAATGACGGCAGCTTCGATGAACTGAAAGTCGACGGCGTGTTCATCGCCATCGGTCACACCCCGAACACTTCGCTGTTCAAAGGCGTGCTGGAAGCCAAGGATGGTTACCTGGTGGTGCAGGGCGGCCGTGAAGGCAACGCCACTGCGACCAACATCGAAGGCATCTTCGCCGCCGGTGACGTGGCCGACCACGTGTACCGCCAGGCCATCACCTCGGCCGGTGCCGGTTGCATGGCGGCACTGGATGCCGAGCGTTACCTCGACGGGCTGCAGAACGCAACGTTCTGAACCCGTTGAAATAAAAAAACGGCTGAAACACAGGCCGTTTTTTGAGCGCGATGGAGGCGGCTAGGAGAGCGGCAGAGCGGCTTAGAACATAACACGTGATTTAAAAGTGGGCGATGTCAGATGTTCATAAGCAGGTCAACAGCCCAAGAATACTAGCTCAATACCCTTGAAATGAACGCAACTGTTCACCGATTGATGTTCATAGACCTAGCTTTCCCCGTCATTAGCCTCGTCAACCCGAGCTTTATTCGTCCTTCCAGTGTTGCTGGAGGTATGTTCGATGGTGGCACGGGTTGCGCTTGCGTGGCGTCTACAGAATCCGAGGCGATTCAGAGCTGCGCCAGCTTCAGCAGACGTTGATGCTCAAGCAGGATGAGCGCCTGAACCAGATGGTTGCTTCGGATGATTGTTCGGGGTCACTGAAGCGTATTGGGCGAATCGCATCAAACGCGAAAAAGGTGACCCGCAAAATGAACAGTGAGGGTTTCGATGCGTAGTGGGCTAGTGGATCAGTAGCCAGCATGTTGGGAAGGCCGAGGTTTTGCCCGTTCTCTTAGAAATAGAAGTCGAAATGGTAGTAGAGCAGCGGTGCCACCCTAGTAGCCTATGGTATTAACGCCGAGGTAGCGGCTCACTGGTCTAGGTTTAGAACCTGAACCCAGCCAAGCGACGTATAAATTTCGGATTCACAGACAACAGGTTGAGGCAGGGTCGTAACTCCCTGCCTACATAAACTTCAACAGCAGCAAAGCGAATTGATTACCTACAATCAAATGGCCCGTTGGTTAGGGCTTGGCAGGTTTTTTGGCTGCTTCCTTGGCTAATGCCGCCTGTACCTTTTCATCGACGATTTTGTTTAAGTCATCAGTTTTCTCTGCGAGCGCTCGCAACGCCTTGGCGGTTGGTACCGCGTCAGGGCCTTCGGTAACCACAAAGGACAATGCGCCGAAGGGTTTGCCCGAAGCGCTTGCAGCCAACGCGTACCGAGTTTTCAGGCTGTTCGCCGTGTACTCGTGACCGCTCTGGAAATCATCCAATGCCAGCGCAGCCTTGGAGTCCCCCAGACCAAGATCCACTGTCAGCTTTCGCTTAGGGCCATTGAAAGTCATTTTGTGCAACGGATGCGGGTAGAGCAGGTAGGTGGGTGATACGACGTAGTTCAAGGCGCCACCAACGGTTTTTGGCGTGACCCTCACCTCCATTAGAAAATCCGGGTTGCCTATTAACCCTGTGAATGGGTTAGCGATGGGCTCGGCGCCAGGAATTTGTAGCTTATAGTCCGACATCGTTTCACGGAAACTCCCTTCGCCATCGAGTACAGTATTTGGCTGCACGTGCGCCCGGAAGGCATCCAATGCCGGGGTATCTGGCGTAGCTGCGAATTCGCCAGCGACGAGAAGCAGACACAGGCCTTCCTTCTGCGCAGGCATTACGGGCCAGTCTGAGAGCAGAAGGGCTCGGCCGTTAAGTTTGATATCACTTTCGAGATATTGGGCTCGCGCCTCAAGTTCGCTTTTACCATAAGCTATTGCCTCTTTGGCCAACCAACCAATGGCGGAAATTACCAGAGCCTGAGGTGTTTCTTTCGTGCTTTGTAAAGGGCATTTACCCGTTTGGTCGACGATGGAGAAGACGCGAACTTCCTTAATAGGAGGGTTTGTGGTCAAATCATTATATTCGTATTTCTTAGACTCAAATGAAGTCGAGTCAAAGTGACTGCACGCAGAAAGCGTGAGTGATGCCAGAACAATCATTTTTTTCATTTTATTGCTCCATTGTATAAGTCGGCAGTCACCGCATAATTACTATCAGTTTTTTTGCATTTAATGCCGTCAATGCTTTCTCCAGAATGAATGCCTATTAACTCGATTTTTCCGCTAGGTGCGTTGACCCAGTACACGGGCGCGCCAGAAAAGCCGGATAACGTGCTGCAAGTGTGACTAAAACAACCATTTTGAACTCGGTATATTTTGCAAAAACCTTTGCCAACATCTGACCACATTAGATTAAGTTTATACGGGGTCTTATCGGATAAGATAATAGGAATTCCTTCTTCAATACCCGGTATCAAAATTTGAGATTGCTCCGTAAGTAATAATAAATTGGGGTTATATAGTTCATATCGCGATATATCGACGATGTTTGTTGAAGCAGTGACGAATGCGACGTCGCATCCAGGCTTTTTGCAGATTTTAATCATGCTTTCAGTTATGGGGATTGGTTTGCCACCACTCAATATTGAGCGGCCATCTATAATATTTGCTTCAGATACACAGTGCGCAGCAGTAACCCATGTGTTTTTGTTATAAAACGAAGCTATACATGAGTGTGTACCGTCCCGGCTTATAGTTATTGAAGTCTGAAGATTCAAGGCGTCAAGATAGCCGCCTTCCGGCACAACCTTAATAAAAGGACTGCTCAACGTAACAAAGCATTGGTATATTCTCTCTCTCGTTAATCTTTTGCTTCCTGTTGACGAGACAATGAGGCCAATACAGTCCTTGCTATCTACACGAAACTTCAAGAGATCTTGTTCTGGAATGGCCCGTGAAAGACCAGAGAGTTCATTGCGGAAGGGATCGACCTTTTGGTATTTGCTACCAATATTATTGCCGCTTATGGTTTGTTGGGTCGCGCTGGGATCAGTTTTAATGGAGTAGGCTTTAGACGTATTTAAATCGTTGATGAAACCGTTTGAGTAAGTGGTAATTCTTGGGTCGGATTGTTTTATTAATTTTGTAGTTGCAGGGGATGTCACGATGCCCTGACTGGGTGGTAATCCAAGATTGGTTCGTGTCAGGTACTCCATAATGACTTGAGGGCCGGGATCATAAGGCGTATTTATTGTGTTTTTCCAAACTCGCACAACTTCATCTTTATTTTGTTGAAGACGAATGTCATCTACTATTGGTGTTTGTTCCCTTAGTTGCTCCAGGGACTTTCCTTGTAAGGTATTGGAGTAGTTATCAATGAGGTTTTTGTCAAGTTTGTCCGTAAAATTGTAGTTTGGCCACGCGTGACTGGTCGAGTCTTTAGCATCAATAGGAAAACTCTCCGCGTGAGCGAAGGAGGCCATCAACACTACAGCGAGAAATAGCGAAGGGCTTTTTCTCATGACACGCTCCTTGATGTGCTAGGCGGTTCGTGAGGTGTAGATCAACAAATGCATGATGTCAATATGAAGCTTGAGAAAGAACTTATAGGGTTAGAACAGCTTTTTTCGAGATTGCGCACAACTTGTAAATTCAGCGTTACACTTCTTTTAAACGACAGGCAGTGAGACGAAATCGCGCCTCGTCTAGGCGCCGCACGCCTGATGTTGAACGGCTTCGGTTAAGCGAGCACAAAATCCAATGATTGAAGATCTGCTGCCTGTCCTGCGTGATCGTTACCCAACGTTTTTCTGCAGCGCGCCTCTTCGCGAAATCGGATGCCTGCCAGGTTGGCTGGATTTAATCGATGAGCTTTGTCGCACGCTGAAAACTTACATGGATGCTCACCCTGAGCTGCCGTCGATTCAGGTGCGTCAGGTCAAGGAAAAATTCGGGGGGTTAGCCGATACAACACGGCGATGGAGACGGCGCTCAACGCCACTGCGAGGATGAGGGTAGGGACAAGCGCAAGGAGTATCACATAGCTGCGCAGCTTCACATTACTTAAACCCCACATCGATAAACAGCCGCCAACACTTGTTGCTTGAACGGGGTAGCGCGAAGTGAGAGAGTAGACAGGGCCGTAGAGTTGTTTTGATTGCAGGTCATAGGTGCTTTTCCGAAAGTAAAAAGGGGAACTCTCGAAATTTTGGCCGAGAAGCAAATCACCAGAATAGGCGTTAGTGCAAGACGGCTTGTAAAAATGCAGAGGCATCCACATGGGTGTGGATGCGAGCAGCGGTACTTGTTTAATTTGAGTAACTAACCAATGAGAAAATGTTACCCGCGGAGTTGATTTTCGAGACTCTCTGAAAGTATTAGGTAAAATCATTGATAAGCTGCCAAGCGAAGCCATAGTCCAAAAGCAAATTGAATAAACCGATAATCTATCGGAAAAAGTGGCGCCATGCCTAAAGGTTGATGCTTTTGTTATGAGCCAAATTAAATCTATGCAATAATGCCATCAGATCAGAATAAATGAAGCGCATGTTGATTTCGTCAAGATCGCAAATAAATGACAAGTCAGAGGGGGAATTATGCAGTCGGAAGTTTTTCTAAGTTACGATACGCTTGGTGAAAAATCAGCACTAGTACGAACCCTCTATAAAAATCTTAAATTCACCATTAATGCGTCGAGTGATCTGGGTCGCTATTTGAAGGCGGCGGAAACAGCGGCCGAACTGGTCTCAAATAATATTCAGATATCTAGTGACTTGAGAGTTCCGATCTCAAAGGCAATGCGGATGATTAATTTAATTTTAGAGGCCAACCCTGAACAGCCAGAAGACGTGATGCTCCTGTGGAGAATAGCAAAGAATTCTCTTGAGGCTGGAGGGTCGAAAACCTCAATAGGAATAGATGCTGCCTGGGAGTTGGATATGCTAACTCATCTGAGGCTGCGCAGGATTCCGGCTTGGATAGCAGAGCCAGATATCAAAATGACTTTAGAATTTGGCGAGTACTCCATAGCGTGCAAAAAACTTCATGTCCGAAATGGTTTGCTGAATTTAATATCCGATGGTTGCGGGCAACTCAAGCAGCATGGAGTCGGAATCATAGGATTGAATCTGGATTTGCTTGCCAAAAACGCCGAACCGCTAGAATTCACCAGCTTTCAAGAGGGAGAGGCCTATGCTCAACTACTTATTGAAAACTTTCTAGCTGATTATCGCCATGAACTGCATGATAAAATTCGTGAAAGCAATGTGCTGGATGGTTTTATATTGTCGACCTCCTGCTGTACTAAAATTGCCGACTCGAAATCTGACCTAGATATTTGCACTGCATCTCGGTATTTAAATTACCCTGGCAGCCAGGATTACACTTCCCTGTACAGATTTTCAGTTTTTTCAAACGCTATGAAAGCTAGGTAATATTGCCAGAAAGGCAAGCTGCCTTGGCCCGACGATTGAACCGCGCGGCAACGTTAGGCTTGTATGTCATTCCAAGTGAGCCAGTACCAAGTTTGCAGTGGTTTGGAAGTGTCAGTGAAGGATTTAGTTGTGCGAGCATGTCGTATGTGCTCGCCGACAATTATTATTGGATGTGGATAGTCGCACCTTCAACTATCCATTAGTGGTGCAGTCGAAGGGGATCTACACCTGTTTTTTTCTTCTCGTCATACCGTAAAGAAGCGTGGCAAAAGGGCTGTCTTCATCCTTAATGAGCTCTTGGTGCTCATGGTTTACAGCTACCGTTGGCATTTCAGCTATTCTATATTGAAGAGATATTACTTCCATAACGCATTCGCTACTCTCAACTGCTTCGAAGGCATCGCTTTCAAAGCAAGTTAAATTGACCCCTTCACCCACACTGCTGTTGAACATTATTCCGGAAAATCCTTCCGTGCGTATTGCATCTGCTAAAAGTTGCGTCACGGAATATATGTAGCGATGCTCGGGTTGTATGGGTACGTTGAGAACCTCTGCAATTGATAAAATGGTGCGCAATTTCTCCAGTCGCTTGTCATTTAGAAAATTGCGGATATCTTGATTTGCGAAATTGGCCACATTAATGTCACGTCTGGCTTTAAATTTTGCGGTTGAGACTAAGTGGCCCGGATGCGGCCTTAATTCTGCAACTGCGGTCTGGGCGTCAGATGCCAAATAGAGCACAGAGGTTCTCGTTCGATTGAAACGTCCTTCCGTAGCGAGATGCATGGGAGGGCGATCTATTTGTTTTCCCGAGTATGGAAGATACACAAAATTTGGAGCATCGTGAAATTCATGTTGCTCTTTTCTCAAGCGAGAGGCTACGCCAACACGCCCTCTGAAAAATTCTGTGCCTGCTGGAATGATATAAAATATATCGGGCTGTAAAAGAGCGATCAGCCCCTTAGCATTCGACTCAGTTTCGAAGGAGTTCAGCTCTAGTGCGTTTCGCACTAGAGTCTCAACATTATGATCTCTTCGATTATGTAAGCCGTCCAAAATCCCGCCATCCCAATAACCGCCCCCGAGTGTAATATCGTCCTCGGAATCAGGGTACCAGCCTACCGTTTCCTCCATCGTCAGGAAGACATCCTCGAAGCTTGACTCGCAGGCGTCAGCTGGAAGATTGAATATTGCTTTGCTGTTGAATATGAGTCCTTGGAGGGAGCTTCCGCCAATATGGTGATTATAATCCCACTCAGAAAAGTTGAGCCTGATCAATGCACGAAATATGCGACGTACCCGTACGTCCGAAGCCAGGAGTGCCTTGCCGTCGTGTGAGCCGCAGATTTTGCATGTCTCAATCTGGACGCCTCGCTGCTTTATCTCTAGCTGCAGTTCATTTTGAGAAAGACAAAATTCGCACAAATAATATTCATCAAGCATTGAGTACAGTCCAAAGTTTCTATGAGAAATTGATTTTACTCTGGCGGCCTGTACAGGCAAATTTTACGTTTTAGGTATTGAACGTTACTGTAGTGGTCTAATGAAGCCGGACACCCATTTAGGCGAGAATGCTCGCCAGCTCGAGGTGTCAGATAACCAAGCAACGGCGCTCCTTTACTCCTGAATTCAAGCGCGAGGCCGCCGACCTCGTGCTCAAACTAAACTACAGCTACATCGAAGCCAGCCGTTCACTCGGCATTGGTGGGCCATCGAACTGCGCAGGAAGCGCAGCGCGATATCAGCCATTTTTTGATGCATCGCTACAACTGGATTCGGCCTCACCAATTCAACGAGGGGTTGGCACCAGCGCGGGCCGAGGAAAAACTTAACGTCGTGTCCGGGATTAATTGACCACTACAAGTTGCTGTCTGACGAAGTCTCAGCGGCAGGCAGTGAGCCTGCCGCATCAAACTCCCAAGCAAGAACCTAATTCAGGCTTGAGGGGAGGTTGGAGTGGGCGGTTTGACCGGCTCCGCCTCACCAGCCCGAGTCTGTCCACTCCGGGTTTTATCAATGCCCCACACCGCCTTCGCGACCTCCTCAATTTTCGCCACGAACTTGTCGACGTTGAAGCCGGCTATGAAGGCCAGTGCGAAAAATCCAATTTCGCTTGCTCCGGCGTTCGCGGTCGACTCCAGTACCAACAAGCCTGCCTTCAAGAAGAGGTAGCTCACCGCACCGGCGATTGTGCTGGTGATGGGGCGGATGAAATACCAGACGTGCCAGTCCGGATCCCAGCGCTTGTGGACGCACTTGTTGAGGTAAATCGCACGGAAGCAGTACAGGGCACCGCCAACGTAGGCGATCGCGCCACACATCAACGGCACTCTCAGAGGCCTATAGGGCTCAGAAAGCCAACCCAGAGCCATCGCACCGATGGAGTAGGTCGCGAAGACCAGAAGTGCCAGCAGATAGATGATGATGACGATCGTCAGATCTGTCTTTGGCTTGGCTGAAGTGGTTTCACTCATCTGCTGCTGACTCCTTGCGAGCATTCTCAATCCGAAGCATCACAATCTGCTGATGCTCACTGACCGGGTCGCCTGGCTTCACATTCAGGTTCAGCCGGCGGTTTAGGTAATACAACTGTGGCTTGCGAGCTCTGAGCCGAGCTTCGCCATTCACCATCTGGTAATCGTGCTCGATTGCTTTTTGCTTTTGTGGCGGGTAGCTCGGATTCGGGCCGATCACCACATCGATGAAGGTCTCCCATTCAACGTCCTCTGGCACCTCTGAAGGAGGGGCAAACGAAGTCTTCAGGGCATTGATGCGACCTAAAACGAAATCCTTGAATATCCCTGACTTGAAGCAGAAGGCGCGGGTGTGCCAACGAAAGCCGTCATGGGCGAACGATGTGGGGAAGATAGTCCGAACAGCTGGCTCGTCGAAATTGGTCATTGATCGATAGTCGACGTCCACTGCCTCGCCTGCCTGGAGCGCCCTGATGAGCTTGATCAGGATCTGTTGATCAACCTGCCTCATGGGAGAAGGTAGGTTCGCCACTGGGGGCGCCCAGCCGATGAAACTATCCGTTGGGGCGATATTGCCTATGCCACGCTGCTGTAGCTCATTTAGATAGTGCGCTGGATCCGGGTTGGTCAAGACGGGTTTGAAGTCAGGGCCTGCCACGTACGCTTTCAGCGTTCGGTCATAGGCCATGTTGTCAGGAGCGAGTTCTTGATAGGTCGCGAAATCCAATGACGCTTGAGGAACAGAAATCCCAAAAAAAATGGTCAGGTCTGAGCGATTGAGTTTTCGCTCCCACAGCAGCCGAAAATCTATAAATTCAAGGCGGCGTTCCTGGCCCCAGCGTCCGGTACGAGTAGCGGTAGCAGTCATCTGAAATCAGCCTGGTAGGTAATGGGTATAAAAAATATTCGAATAGTATCTAGACGGATTGAGTTTCTATACGTATCTTACAGTATCTGTAGCGTTTCTCAAAGATGGCCCAGTGCCCGGGGAGGGATATATGGCTGCCAAGGTGACGTTTTTTCAAGTGGGTACCGGTGACATGACGTTGATCCGGTTGGCCGATACGTTGGTCACCACCATTCTGATTGACTCGCGGATCCGCCAGGCTGCGGACAACCCAGACGATGACACTCCTGACGTGGGCAGGGCATTGCGAGAGCGGCTGCAGTGGGATGCCAAAGACCGCCCATTCGTCAACGCCTTCCTATTGAGTCATCCTGACCAAGACCACTGTGCAGGCCTGAGAAATCACTTCTGGCTTGGCGATCCTGCGGACTACCCTGACGACGGCAAGGATCGTTGGGAGAGGCGGATTTTGATCCGTGAAATGTGGTCGTCGCCTCTGGTATTCCGTCGGAGTTCGAAGAACCACATCCTCTGTGACGACGCGAAAGCTTTCGATAAAGAAGCGCGGCGGCGAGTGATCTACTGGCGCAATTATCGCATTGCAGGTGATGGGAACCGCATTCGCATCATGGGCGAAGACAACCAGGGGAAGACTGACGATCTTGGCCCAATCCTGGTTAAAGCCGGCCAGACTTTCAGCCAGATCGCAGGTGAAAACCTTCCGCAGTTTTTCACCTCGCACCTGCTCGCACCGGCACCGCATGAAGATGATGCGGATCTTGAAGAAGACCTGACAAAAAACGAATCGAGCGTGATCATGAATATTCAGATCTCGCCGTCGGCTTACTCGCAAACCAAAACCAAATTCCTTGTTGGCGGTGACGCTGAGGTATTGATCTGGGAGCGGATGTGGAGTCATTACGAGTCCACGCCCGAGGTGCTTGAATATGATCTGCTCCTAGCTCCGCACCACTGTTCCTGGCACACGCTTTCGTGGGACAGCTGGTCGGGCAAGGGCGAGAACGCCAAGGTAAGTTGGGATGCCCGTCAAGCCCTGAGCCAGGCACGCAATGGTGCAACGATCGTTTCCAGCAGTGTTGAGATTCTCGACGATTATTGCGATCCGCCCTGCATCCGGGCGAAGCGTGAGTATCAGGGCATCCTGGACGAAGTTGATGGTTGGTTCTCTTGCACTGGGGATCTCGGTGAGAAGGCTTGCATGGACTTCGAGGTTCGGTCGGATGGTAAGATCAAACTGCTGGCCGTTGCTGCAGCGCTTGCTGGAGCGGTACCGAGTTCCGTAGCGGCGTCGATTCCGCCACGCGCTGGCAAGTTCAAATGATCGATTACTACGAGCTCGGTGAGGTTTTGGACTGTGCAGATGAGGATCACCTCTATCCCCATACCCAGGCACTCCTCAAAGCTTTACGTGCTTGTCCCTACACCGATGTTCGAGAAGTCAGGAAGGACAAACCAGGGACGATAATCAGCGAATACATTGTCATCGATGCCGGCGACGGTACAGTGGATTCGGGTAATCTCGGAGGAGTCAGGCGACGCGAGCGATTGGCGGTCGGTGTAAACCCCGACTTCCGCGTGCCGGTAGTAGTCTACACGCTGCGCAAAGACTTCCCTGTGCTGTCGCACCAGCATCCGCCTTCCATAGGCGGGGCTAGGGTGCTTTGTCTGTACGACAGCAATTGGTCGACGGTCGAGCGAACCTGGACGCCGGAGCGTTTCATCGCTCGAATGTTCTGGTGGTTGCGAGAGTCTGCTCTGTTGAAACTACACCGGAGTGATCAGCCGGTTGAGCAGCTTTTTTACATGAGCCCTTACCAGCTTATCCTGCCTTCCAACTATACCGATTACGCAAAATCGGGTAGCAACACGTTGACCATTTGCAAAGTGGATGTAGGTGACTCGATCATCTTGAGGGCCGATCCCACTCGGCCAGGCGACCAGTCGAAGCTGGTCAGGATGGTCTCAATGGTGGTCAATCCTGTGGGATCGCCAACGTTGGCTCGCTATCCAGAGACCTTGGGTGATCTGCATGATCAACTCGTAAGCTGGGGCAGCGACCTCTATCAGTCGCTTCATGCGACCGTTTACGACGCCATTGAAGGCGGTGTTTCTGCTGCTCCCGCCCAAGGCCAAGGTGTACTCATTACTGTCTGGATTCCGCGCGTACGCGACGGCGAGGCTGAACGCTTTGACGTAGCTGGGTACATGCTGGACGTCTCTCTGTTTGACCTAGCAACGGCCCTAGATATGCTAGGCCCCCCTGATTCGAAAGGGTTGAGTCACCGTAGCGTGATCCTCGGTGGATCTGGCAGTATTGCCTGGCGATTGATCCCGCTCATGTCGGTAGAAGTTCGAAGTGCTCTCACAGCCAAAGCCGCTCGTGATCTATCGGGCACCCCTGAGGAGAACAGTGACATCCAAGGCGTCCTGGCCGGGGTGGGGGCGTTAGGTAGCGTGTTGGCTGATCTATGGATTCGCCAAGGCTGGGGGCGGTGGACGTTCATAGACCCTGATCGGGTGCTGCCTCACAATTTATGCCGCCATGTGGCGTTCGATTTATACGTTGGCCGGCCAAAGGTCAACGTAGTGAGGGATCTGGCTGTAGAAATCTTTCCGAACTGGGATCCACCCAAGGCAATTGCCAAAAGCATACTTGAGGATACCGAGGAGATCGCCTCGTCGTTGAGCGGTGCCCAAATCTTGGTGGATGTAACGACAACGTTGGAGGCACCACGTGAGCTCGCCCGTAGACCGGAAGCTCCCCGCACCGTGAGCTTGTTCGTTACACCTTCAGGTCTCTCAAGTGTGATGATTCTCGAAGATCAGGACAGGCTTCGGCGCATTGACGGTCTGGAGGGGCAGTACTACCGAGCGATACTGGAAAACGAGTGGGGTCATGAGCACTTGGCCCAGCCTCTGGGGGATCGCTGGGTGGGCGGTGGCTGTCGTGACATTTCGGTAAGGATGTCGGGTGAATCTATTCATGGTCATGCCGGAATTCTTTCCAGGCAGCTTCGGCAGTCAGTCGCCAAGTCGCAGGCAAGGATTTGTGTCTGGGAATCAGATGACCGATCCGGATCGGTTACCGCTCATGAGATCGACACCGCGCAAGTGCATACTGCGCAATCATCTGGCTGGACGGTGAAGTACGACGAGTCACTGGTTCAGAAATTGTACACCGCTCGACAGAAGGCCCTTCCGAACGAAACGGGTGGCGCAATCCTCGGCGTCACGGATCTCAAAACGAAGACGATTGTCATTGTTGACGTTCTGCCGGCACCGCCGGACAGCGAGGCCAGTCCGAGCCATTTCATTAGAGGGCAAGAGGGCCAGGCAGAAGCGCTGGAGGTAGTACACAAGCGTACTGCTGGCATGGTGGATTATGTGGGCGAATGGCATTCGCATCCCGACGGTTGTCCGGCTCGCCCGAGTGAGCTCGACGAGAATTTGCTGAGTACCCTGCATAAGCAGATGAGCGTTGAAGGATTGCCAGCGCTGATGGTGATCGCTGCCAAAGGTGCTGTAGGGATCTTTGTGTGTTGATTCACCAAGCTCCCAGGCCCACTGTTCGTCAGTAGCCATGAGATGAACCTTTTGGCTAATAGAGGAGGCAGTGGGATGATGCCTCCCGCCGTCGGGGTAGAAATCGTATTTTTCTCTATCGGGCGAACTCTGGTGGGGGAATGCGTGGACGGCGTGATCCAGCAGGTTTTCTCATCACCTCTTTCAAGCGCTCAGCAGGACCTTCTAACTCGGACGGCGACTGAATCGCCCTGCGTTTTGTAGATACCTCGCTGCCCTAAACTGAGGCCGAGTACGAGGAGCCCTGAGCAAGCCGCGTCTGGTTGAAAACACAACGGCGATAAAAGGGTGAATACGAGGGAACGTCTTATGAGAGTTCAGAGCAATACAGCAGAAAGGCAAAAGCCCGGTCGTTACCGGGCTTTGCAGATCCCTCAAGGGGAGTTAAAGCTCAAGTGCCTCAAGGGCTACAAGGTCTACAAGGTCTACAAGGTCTACAAGCCAAACTCTACGAGCGGTTGGCGCTCATGTCAACGCTCTGCGTCTGGGACGAACGTGTACCGTAATGTGCAGTCGTCAGAGCTGACGCAGTCCTGCCTAGCAATGTGGGCAGATTACCATGCCGTAATTTGTAGTCGATACGAAGACTACTCAGCCTGATTATCGGGTGTTTCTCAACGGTGCCATTACTGACTCTACGTCCAAACCGTTCATAAGGCAGTTGTGTGCTATTACTGACAGGGCCTCGAAAAGCTTGTCTCGCTGTATTGCCAACGCAGCGTTCTCCGCTTGAAGACTTGCAATACGCTCTTCGAGACTCCTGCGCCGGCGGGCACCATCCGGATCCCTCCCGCTTTCCCTCATTTGAACAATACGGGCGGCCTCAATTCTGTCTCCACGGTCACCTCCTAGCGTAGCTCGGCTTGTCAGGCCCAGCCGGCGCTGCACCTCCGGTCGGGAAATGGGAGCGAGCTCCACTCCTGAACTAATCATCTGGGCGAGGAGAGCGTCTATTGCTTCGTCAAGAGTACCGCCCCTCAATGTCTGTCGTCGTGCCATAGTTGCCCCTAGTCATCTGATACCGAACTGTGTCGTTTGTCCGAGTCCATAACGGTGATTGGACGCCCGTTTGGAAACACGCGTTGCACACCTCCATAGGTATCGCGTGCAAGGACAGATTTTAAATTGTTGAGCTTGTTTTCCTGGTCTGCTAGCCATACATCGCTGCCTGCCTCTCCGGTGCCTGCGTCGAGCATGATGGATATTGCCTTCGTCAGATTCTTGGCTTGTTTTTCAAGGTTGACCCGCTCCGATGGAGTGCCCATCAGATGTAGATGCGAGCAGCCATTCCAGCATTGAAGATGCTTAGGGCAGGGGGCCTGGGAGAAATCGTGGATACAACCTCCGAAAGGGGTCACATGCAGCGCCGTGGCGTGTACGGTGAGGAATGCTTCTGCAGTTGTTGTACCTTTATCTGATAGCAAAGCATGGTAACTATCGGTCAAAGCGCCATGAATGCGCTTATCTCTTATGGCTGTATGTAGAAAGTCGAGGCGCTCGTGATAGCTATTGAACGCCAGGAACTCATGATGGGCAGCGGTGTTTTCTTCAATGCTCGTGTGTTGGTAATAAACATTCTGGTCGAGGCGTTTGCGCCCCAGGGCCAACGCTTGCTGAACATCGCTCATACCGGTCAAGTGGTAAATCGTGTTCCGCCAGTGTCTAGGTTGGTGACTTGTTAGCCTAATTGGAGTCCCATCGGATTCGGTTAATGAGCGACGCGAAAAAATGGACGTATATTTTTCATCGTCACCTAATGCGTGATTGATATCCCCGAGGGTGACCCGACGCGGGACCGCACGAAACACATTCGCCTCACGTCCACCGAAACGAAATTGGCCGTCGAAAGCGATCGCAAGCGTTTCGCTGGTTCTAAGTACGATACGAACTTGTCCCCCGACATTTTCTGTCAATGCCGCGTGCCCACGGATCCTCGGGACGATCAGTCGCTCAATCTCCCCGGCGACGTAACGTCGCTTTAACGACCTTCCTTGCTTTTCATCCGGTTCATCGTCAAATGGATGGACACCGTTGCGTGTGAGGAAAAGGTATAGATTTCTGCTTGCGCTTCTTGCTTCGCTAAAACCTAGCCAGTCCAAGACCTTTGCATCGGAGATCACTGACTGAGGGGGGTAGCTCCAAATACGTCCTGGGTGGAGTTCTTGCCAGGCGGCAATTTCTCGTTGTTCATTGGTTAGCGTTTTTAATCGCTCTACTGCGCGCCTGGCTAGAGGAATGTCGCTTTCAGCCAGCCAATGAACACGGGACTGAAATTGCTTTTCCGCGAAGTACCTAATCCCGCATTCGACCAGAGGCTTGCCATGTGCATCGACAACTACTTCTCCTGTCGTCCCTTTGATCGGCCTTTCGACCCAACAATCATAGGGTATTACGGCTACTTCGTTACCTCGTTGCCCAGTCGCTATCAATAAGTCGATCACTCGCAGCAAAATTTCTTCGCCGTCACTAAGTGGGTTGTTCGAACATAGTGCATATGCCTCCATCGCCTCACGAGAAGGTAATCTATCATCAGATTTACGCTGTTTTACCGCACGATCAGGGTCGTGCAATGAAATGTAATCGTGTCGGCGTTTTTCTGGTTTTGCATCATGCTCAAAGTGGATGGCGAACTCGGTTAATTGGAGATTATCAATCGTATTCGCTATTACTTGGAGGTGAGAGATCGCGTCGTAGATATTCTTGTAGCCGCTCTCACGGAGAAAGCCTACGACGCGGTCGAAATCGCCTCGCGTCAGGAGTGTGGGGTCGGATACGCCGCGCTCAAACAGGGTGTTGTACAGCCGTCGAACAGCAATATTGTATGCAGCCACCATCGAAAACTTCAGGCTTCTGGTGCGTTGTAAATACACAATTAGAGCCTTGCTAAAGTCCTGGAAAGCAAAGGGGAGTGGGCCCTTCGGCGGTGCAGGATAACCTGTCTTTTCCAGGGCTTGTCGGTACGTCTCAAACGTAAGTGCATGTTTGTTAACATCCCTTTGCGGCAACCAATTTCCGATACCCCAGAATGATTCCGCCCATGGTGTTGAAATCGGTAATGACCGAAAAATCGCTTGCTCCTGTGCAATAAAGCTTTCGAGGCTCAGCCTTGCCCTAGACAGCGTCATCTTCGGCACCCTCCGTGTGCTGCCGGCAGCGTTCGATCGTAGCGCTTACTGCCAGGATGGTTGTCTGATGCTGGGCGAGGGGCCGGTTGTGACTCAGATCACCGGCTTGTTCTGCCATATCAATGAACCGTTGGGCCTCCCGCTGGAGCGCATCCTTTACCTGCTCGTGGCGGCCGTCAGCAAAGGGGTGGAACTTCTTGCAGGTGTAGCACGCGTATATAGGATTGTAGGGACAGTGGGTATGAACGGGCAGGGCGCAGGCACCAATATCGCCTATGTATTGCGTATCAATGACACCGCGGACGGCTGCTTCAGGAGCCGCATCGCGGCGTTGGACGATTTTCCCAGTTAATAAGCTGCGCATGATGCGTTGATAGGCCGGGCTCTTACCCAGTGCTTTCTCTTTGATCCGGGCAATGTTAGGGGTGGCCGTTACGTAAGCACGCGCTGCAACCGTGCTGTTGTGACCGAGCAGTTCGGCAATCATGTCTGCTGGAGTACCCTGATCCGCCAAGCCTTGCCCGAGGTGATGGCGCAACAACATGGATACCTGATTCGGCCTATCTATCCCAGCTTCACGCAGCTCGTATTTGAGACCTGTACCGATTTCAATAACCGAGAGACGCCTTCCACAAGGATTGACAAATAATGGTTCACAGTCGCTACCAAAACGGCGTTGAATTTCTAAAACGTGGCGTGAGATTTTCTCACCTAGGCGGGTGGTTATCTTGCGGGGGCGCCGCTCAGGTCTGCGCTGGCCGACTTTTTTGGCCATGGGTAACCACAGGGTATAGTACTTCTCGTGACCTGCGCTCTCAATAAACTCAAAGTCAGCAATGTCAAGTGAATGAAATTGAATCGACCGAGGTGCGAGTTCGAAACCCAAGTGAAGCACTATATTAAGCTGAACATCCTCCCAAGAGTCAGATTTAGGTTCTCGTTCAATGCGTTTGAGCAATCGAACTTCCTCGTCAAGTTCTAACCCAGACTGCGAGAGAAAAATTCGAGCATAGGGGTCAACCCGATCTGATTTTACCTCCTTGATTTTTAAATATGTGATTGGATCGAATCCATTAATTCCTCTATCCATTGCCCAGCGATAAAATCTGCGAAGCCCAATTAGGTTGTGCCTAACTTGTTTAAAGTCTTCTAATTTGGCAATAAAGTTTTGCTGACCCCAAGGAAAGTGTTGGGCGAGGTTGGTGCTTGATAAGTAGACAAGAAACCTAGCAAACATGAATGCTGTTTGGGGAGCATACTTCTCTAACGAATAAGCCATAAAGCCTTTGGCTATTTCAGTAAGCTCTGGAGCTAAGGCTAGCTCGCCCCAATCAATTTTCAGCGCGACTCCACCGTCGTACCATGTCCACACCTTTAGCCGGGTATCGACGTAGCTTGGTTGGTCATTAGTGCGAGTTCGAATCGCAACGTGAGCGGGCCCCCTGAACACGTAAGCTGGCAAAGAGGAGGGCGGTGACGCGTGTTCTTGATCGGCTGATTTGGTCACGGCGAACCTCCTTAACTGTCAAGTCGGCTCCAGGCTGCCGAGGTGCGCTGGGCATTGTGGAGGTTGGCCGACTCGGCTAGATAACGACCTGCGTAACGACGTGGCATAGTCGAGGTCTCAGACCAACCGCAGACTCGCCGTAGTTCGTCCGTGGCCCGCTCGAGGTCATGCCCACGCTGTTCGACCAGGTAAGCCAAAAAGTGGTCTGCAAAGGTGTGGCGAAAGTCATGCGCAGAAAGTGTAGGCAACAATCCTGGATGAGCCAGCTCAATAGTCAGAAACAGCCGATCAAGAACGTTAGACAACGCGCGGATCGACAGCGGGCGGCCACGATCCGAGATGAACAAATAGCGATACAGCAATTTCATCGGTTTACCGTCACGCAGAGGGCGCCGGTCGCGCTGGATATAGCGCTCGTAGACCTCATACAACTGTGCGGAGATGCCTACGGTCCGCCCATGTGTTTTGAGCGCAGGCTCTTCAACGCGCGGGTCGCGGGGATCATGTTCGCGATCATTGATGCTGACATAGGCGTGCTGAGAACCTTTATTGATATCCGTGGTGTAGAGCTTCAGAAGCTCTCCGCGACGGATGCCGGTCTCCAAGAGCAATTCAATCATTAGCCAGTTACGCAGTTGCAAACGTTCCGGGAACGGATTCGCCGCAGCGCCAGGGCGAATCAGTGTGCGAACGATCTGTAGTTGCGTATCTGTCAGGCTGCGGTAACGAGTGCGATCGGGACGAGCATTGATGATATGGCTCTCAAAGCGCCGCTCAATGACGTCGGCAACATCAGGAAATACCACGTTGATGTCAGCCTGTGTGGCTGAATTCTGACGGACGCGCGGGATGTAACGGGTGACGCACCAAGACAAGTATTTTTTCAGCAGGCGCAGGTACTGGTCACGTGTTCGTGAACTGATCTGCTGAAAAAGTACAGTGCCAGCTTTGCCGATTCGGGCGATCAGATTATCGGCATGACGGCCACTTTGGAGCCAAATAGCGTAACCGTCCAGCAAAGCCAGAATCGCTTCAAAGTCGCAGGCCAAGATGGTCTCATCGATATCCAGATCTCGGCTTTTGGCATAAGCGTAGAAAGCCTGGATCGCGCGCAGGTGCGCCGCAGCCGTGTTGTAAGCGCGGTGCCTGAGTTTGAGTTGGACGTAGATGAACGGAATGAGTATGGGCAACGGCGTCGCATCACCAGCTTGTACAAGCAGCGGTAGTCTTTGACCTGAAGAGAACCTGCACTGAATCAGTTTCATCGAAAGCCACCTCATTCAACGAATCGTCATGAACACTATGGACATGGCCCGTTGAGAGAGTAGGCGTCAAATACGAATTGGTCGAATCAGTGACTTACGTAGCTTATGAACATATCTGACATAGCACCTCGTTTAACATAATATACATTATGCGTAATATAGTATTGCGTAATCAGGGGCAGTGCCCATCAGATTTCAACGGGCAAAACCCCTTTCAACGTCAGACCTGGGCAAAGCCTCCATCCACGAACATTTCGCTACCGGTCATGAAGCTGCTTTCATCCGACGCCAGGAACAACGCCGCGGCTGCAATTTCTTCCGGCTGACCAATTCGACTCAGCGGCAACTGCGTGGTCATGTCTTCAATGATCGCGTCTTTCTGGCCGGTGCTGTTAAGCGCCATGTCCAATCCCGGTGTCGAGATCGGCCCAGGTGAAAGTACGTTGACGCGAATACCGGTGCCTTTCAGGTCCAACGCCCAGCTCCTGGCGAAGTTACGCAGCGCGGCCTTGGTGGCGCTGTACACGCTGAATGCTGGTGTGCCCATGCTGCCGGTCGTCGAGCCAGTCAGGATCACCGAGCCGCCGGCGCGCATCAGAGGTAACGCTTTTTGCACGGTGAATAACGTGCCTTTGACGTTGATGCCGAATGTACGATCAAACGACTCTTCGGTGATTGATCCGATGGGCTGGAAATCGCCAAGACCCGCATTGGCAAACAACACATCTATCCGGCCTTTGGCAGCTTTAACCTGGGTGAAGACACGGTCCAGATCGTCAAGGTTCGAAATGTCACCTTGGATGGCGATGGCCTCGTGGCCGATCTGGTGGAGCGCCTTGTCCAGTTCCTGCTGCCTGCGTCCTACGATAACCACCTGCGCGCCTTCCGCCGCAAAACGAATGGCACTGGCCAGGCCGATACCGCTGTTGCCGCCGGTAATCACTGCAATTTTTCCGTTGAGCCTGCTCATGGTGAACTCACAAGAATGTTGAGGCCCAACTCTAGATCCAGGCTATTCTTTTGAATAGTATGCACCTTTTAGTAAGTACCCCCTTGGAGTTCCGGACCATGGCCAACAACAGCTTTAATTGCGGGCTCGAAGCCGCCCTGGCGGTGATTGGCGGTAAATGGAAACCGCTGGTTTTGTATAACCTGGCGAAAAATGTTCACCGGTACGGCGAATTGAGACGTGCGATCGGCGGCGTGACCGATAAGGTGCTGATCCAACAACTCAAGGAGTTGGAACGCGATGAAATAATTGCGCGCATCGACTTCCAGGAAATCCCCCCCAAGGTCGAGTATTCCCTCACGCCCTTCGGGCAGTCCCTGGCGATTGCGCTGGGCGGGTTATGCACCTGGGGCACGGAACATATGCAGACGGTCGAGCGTATCAGCGCACGGCGCACCACTGCCCTCACCCGTTCTGAGTCCCCTATGCTTGAAGCCAGCTCAACTAAATGAATTTAGTTGAGCTAAATTAGTACTGGTCTTTACCGCACCAGCAAACCCCCTTCAGTAACCACTCACTGCCGTCATCGCCCCACCCACAATCGCAACCCCCGAACTGCTGCCCAAACGTGTCGCCCCGGCTTCAATCATCTTCACCGCCGTCGGATAATCGCGCACGCCGCCGGAGGCCTTCACCCCAACCCCAGTGCCCACGGTTCTGCGCATCAGTGCCACGTCTTCGAGCGTAGCGCCGCTGCGGCTGAATCCGGTGGACGTCTTGACGAAGGCCACACCCAAGTCCCGACAGATTTCACAAGCCTGGACCTTCTGTTGGTCGTCAAGCAGGCAGGTTTCCAGGATGACCTTCAACGGCACGGCGCCGCAGGCCTTGTGGACCAAGGCAATATCTTCGCGCACGGCGTCCAGCAACCCGTCCTTCAACCAGCCAATATTGAGCACCATATCGATCTCCCCTGCCCCGGCGGCAATTGCCCGCTGGGCTTCGAAGGCCTTGGTATCACTCAGGCCGGCGCCCAGTGGAAAGCCGACCACGGCGCAAATCACCACGGTCTTGTCGGTCAGGCACGAAGCGGCGTAAGGCACCTGCCCGGAGTTCAGGCACACCGAATAAAAGCCATGCTCGCGGGCTTCCTCGCACAAGGTCCGGATCTGTTCACGGGTGGCGTCGGGCGCCAGCAAGGTGTGATCGATGTACCTGGCCAATGCGGTGGGTGGAAGACTGTTCATTTAAAGGGCCCTTGCCTGTATGTTGCCAATGAATTGTGAGGCGCTTGTCACAGTACTCACGCCAATACGTTATAATACTAACAATTAATGTTACTTATTTAACACCAACAATCAAGCCCTGGAATACCCGTGGACAGTAGAAAAGCCGAGCGACTCAAGCTTATCCAACAAGCCCTGCAGGACCAGAACGCCATTCACCTGAAGGAAATGGCCGCCCTGCTGGACGTTTCCGAGATGACCCTGCGCCGCGATCTCAACCACTTCAGCGACCACCTGCGGCTGCTGGGTGGCTACATCACCCGGGTCGGCAATGAGGTCGGCGATTACCGGGTAGCCGAGCAGGACACGCGCCACGTCGAGGAAAAGCGCCGCATCGGAAAACTCGCCGCGCCGTTGATCCAGGCCGGTGACACGGTATTTTTCGATTGCGGCACCACCTCGCCTTTGTGGTTGATTTCATCCCCGATGAGCTGGAGTTCACGGCGGTGTGCAGCTCGTTGAACGTGCTGCTCAAGCTGCAGAACAAACCCAATTGCCACATTGTGTTGTGCGGCGGCACCTTTCATCGCAAGAACCAGGTCTTTGAAAGCAGCGCCGAAAGCAGCATCCTCGACAGCGTGCGCCTGACCTGGGCTTTCGTGACCGCCGCCGGCGTCAGCCAGGAGTTCGGCGTGACGTGCTTCAACTTCAATGAAGTCGAGGTCAAGCAAAAGGTCATGCGCCAGGCCCAGCAGCGCGTGTTGCTTGCCGACTTCAGCAAGTTCGACACGGTGCGCACCGCCCACTTCGCCACCCTGGAAGACTTCCAGTACGTGGTCAGCGACAAGAAAATCCCCCGCAGCTATAAGGACATCATCCAGGCCAGCGGTGCGCAATTGCTGGTTTAACCCAGCAACCTCTGCCGCTCCTGCGCACTCAAGTAACCGGTGGTGACACGGAACGAGGCGCTGGCGCCGGGCGCCAGCACCCGCACGTGGCCCTTGGCTTTTTCGGCGTTATAGCCCTCGGGTTCGCAGGTAGACGGCAGCACAAAGGCCGCCACTTGCTGATCCGGCGTGTGCAGGATCCAGCGCGCGGCGTGCTCGAATTGCTCGGGACGGTAACGGGTATAGAACGCCGCACCGTCGGGATGATCGAGCAGAAAATGCGCCTGGCCCGCGGCGTCTGTGCCAACGCCATCGAAGAAAAACACGATTTCAGGGTCGTACAGTGACGACTGTTCGAGGCAGGCCAATTGGGCCGGATGCTCGGCCAGTTGCGCCATGTAGGCGCTCCACGCCGGGGTCGGCGTGACGTGGTCCGGCACGCTGGTACGCAGGCGCTGGCGCTGCATCCCCAACGGCTCGACAAATCGGGCGCCGTCCACATACGCGTAGTTCATGTGGGCCATGTACATCAGGTCCATGGGCTTGCCCGCCAGGTTCGTCACGTCCATGTCGATATCGAACAACGCCGAATCGGCACGCAGTGTCACGCCAGGGCAAGCCCGATAGCGATCACCGAACCCCTTGGCATATTCATACGCGCCGCTCAGGCGCAAAAAACCCTCGCCGATCTCCAACCAGGCCGTGTCCATGGGCGCACAGGGCATTTCGCCGTGCAAGGCATGCGTGTCATCAGGCGCCGGGCAACCGTTGCGCAACAGGCCGCTGTGAAACATGAAGCAGCCATAGGTATCGATGACTGTCGGGCTGGGCCGGGGTTGCGCGAACAGGTTGCTCATGGTCAGGTCGCAACCGTCGAACACAGCCGACCAGATCATCTGCCCCTGATAAGGCAGTATCACCAGTCGTCCACGGCTGTTCTCCAGGCTCAGGGCCGGCACCCCGGACGGGTAGGTCCAGGCGCTGACCTTGAATGCCTGCGACTGCAGCAGGATCTTTTCCTGCTCACCGAACATCGCGCGATACAGCGGGATACGTGTAGTCATGAGGCCACCGCCCGCGTCGCGCCCAGCGGTAAGGTACCCGGCTGGCGCATGCACTTGAGCGCATACATCACGATCACGATAAAGCACAGCAACGGCACGCTGTAGGCCAGTTGCATGTTGCCGCCGCTGGCGTCGGACAACAGGCCCTGGAAGATCGGAATCACCCCGCCGCCGACAATGCTCATCACCAGCAACGAACCGCCGACGCCGGTATCTTCACCCAGGCCATCGATGGTCAGGCCGTATATGGTCGGCCAGCAAGGGCCCAGGAAAATGCTCACGCCGACCGCTGCATACACCGCCGAAATGTTCGGCACCAGGATGGTGTAGGCCAGCAGCACGATACACAGCACCCCGTAGATCGCCAGGACCTTGGCGGGGTGCAGACGCCGCATCAACAGGTTGGCGAGCAACTTGCCGACAAAGTAGGCAGCAAAGGTGGTCAGCAAAAACCATGACGCGCTGCGCTCATTCATACCGCCCATTTGCATGGCCAGGCGAATGGTGAAGCTCCACACCCCCACTTGCGCTCCCACATAGAGGAACTGCGCCAATACCCCAAAAGTGAAGCGCGGGTTACGCCACAGGCGCCCCAGGCTTTCGCGCAGGCTGCCAGGCTTGCTACCCGCCGGCTTATTGCCCTTGCAGGCGGGGAACCGCGTAATGGCGATCAGGATAAATATCAGCACCAGCACCGCGATCATCCACTTGTAGGGCAACAACGTGGACTGGATCATTTGCAACTGCTGCACGGCCGCCTCGGAGGCGCTCATCTGCGTCAGTTGTTCAGTGGTCGCATCGGTGTCCTTGAACATCACGAAACTGCCCACGTACACCCCGGCCATTGCACCGAATGGGTGAAAGGTTTGCGAGATGTTCAAGCGCCGGGTCCCGGTTTCCCGTGGGCCCATCAGCGTCGAGTAGGTGTTGCAGGCGGTTTCCAGGAACGACAGGCCGGCAGCGATCACAAACAGCGCAAGCAGGAACATGCCGTATTTGGCCGTGGACGCGGCGGGGAAAAACAGCAGGCAGCCGAACATATACAACAGCAGCCCGATCAGAATCGTGCTCTTGTAGCTGAAACGACGCACCACCATTGCGGCCGGAATCGCCACAAAAAAGTAGCCCAGGTAAAACGCCGACTGAACAAAGGCGGTCTGGAAGTCACTGAGCAAAAACGCTTTCTTGAAGTGGGCGATCAGCACGTCATTCATGCTCGCCGCCGCGGCCCACAGTGCAAAGATGCTGCACAGCAGGATAAAGGCGAACCAGGGCGTGCGGTTCAGGTAGAAACCATCGGGTGTCTGTTGCAGCGCAGGTTTGTTCATTATTGTTCTCCGGGCTGGTTGAGGGTGTTAGCGCTGTTGCTGAAAGCGAGCGAACGCTTCACTGTCGGGATAAGAAGTCTGCGTACCCAGGGCCATGACCGAGCAGGCGGAATACGCCACGGCCTGTTCCATGGCCTGTCGAATCCTGCCGTCCAGGTTCCAGTGATGAATGAAACAACCGATAAAGGCGTCGCCGGCCCCGGTGGTGTCACGGGCGACAACCTGTCGGCCCGGCACCTGGAACTCACCCTCCTCCCCGACGTACAGTGCGCCGTGCTCGCCGAGGGTGACGATCACGTGGCGAATGCCGCTGGCCACCAGGGTGCGTGCGGCGGTTTGGGCCGAGGCCGGCGAGTCCACGGCAAGGCCGGTGATCAACGCCAGTTCCGATTCGTTAGGGATCAGGAAGTCCAGTTGCGCCAGGTGCTCGGCGCTCAACCCGGCCAGGGCCGGCGCCGGGTTGAGCAGCACCGCGATACCGTGGCGGTGCGCGAACTCGATGGCGTAGTACACCGTCTCCAGACTGATCTCCAGTTGCAACACGATCAGCGTGCACTCACGCAGATCGTCTGCCGCCGCATCGATGTCCGCCGGTGACAAATGCGCATTGGCGCCTTTGACGATCAAAATGCTGTTGTGGGAGTCGGCCCGCACAAAAATCGGCGCGACGCCGCTGGAAACACCAGGCACCCGCTGTACATAACGGGTGTCGATACCAAAGCGCTGGAAGTTGGCCACTGTATTGTCGGCAAACATGTCGTCGCCGACCTTGCTCAACATCAGTACATCAGCCCCGAGCTTGGCTGCCGCCACCGCCTGATTGGCGCCTTTGCCGCCGCACCCCAGGGCAAAGCCCGGCGCCTCCAGGGTTTCGCCCTGGACCGGCATGCGGTCGATATACGTAATCAAATCCACCATGTTGCTGCCGATGACTGCGATCTTGCTCATTGCTATCCCACCTTGTTGCGGCACGACCAGGCAGGTTGAGCCGCTCTTGTTTTGTTATTTAAATAACATTAGGTGTGAATATTCAATCTTTATTTTGCAGGACCGACTCAAGGCGTCGCCCGAGTCACCCTGGTACAGGCAAAAAAAACCGGCCCGCAGGGGGCCGGCCGGTCATATACCTGCGTTACAGGCTGAATCGATCCACGGACTGCGACAACTTGCCGGCCAAGCCAGACAACTCATCGGTGGTTGAGGCGGTTTCGCCGATGATGCGGCTGTTGTTTTCCGACATGCCGGCGATCATCTCCACCTGGTGGGAGATTTCATTGCTGGCCAGGCTTTGTTCACTGATGGTGCGCGAAATATCGTTCACCAACTCCGTGGTGTTCAAGGTGGCTTGCAGAATGTCGCGGATCGCTCGCTCCACCTCAGCGGTCACGGCCATGCCCTTGTCCACCTGAGAGACGCCCTCCTCCATGCTGGTCACCGCCTCGCGGGTGTTTTGCTGGATACGTCCGACCATGGCGGCAATTTCCTGGGTCGATGCGCTGGTGCGTCCCGCCAGGCTGCGCACCTCGTCGGCCACCACGGCAAACCCGCGACCTTGCTCACCCGCACGGGCCGCTTCAATCGCGGCGTTCAAGGCGAGCAGGTTGGTTTGGTCAGCGATGCCTTTAATGACTTGGATAATGCTGTAGATCGCCTCGGACTCCTTATCCAGCGTGCGGATAACCTGAGCCGATTGCTGCGCCGAACGGGCGATGCCATCCATATCCTTGACCACTTGGTGAATGACGCGGCCGCCATCCTTGGCCAAGGCTTCAGCCTGGTTGGCCATATCCAGGGCGCGCCCGGCGTGCCGGGTAATTTCTTCAATACTGGCGGTCATTTCACTGGCGGCCGCCGCCATGGTGCTGGCGGCGGCGCTTTGCTGCTGGCTGCTGCCGGCGACTGCATGGCAACCCTCACTCAATCGCTCGCTCATACCGTTGACGCCATGGGCGTTGCTGCGCACGACTTCGATCATGCCGCGCAGGTCACGCTGCATGGTGGCGAGGCTGCGAATCAACGAAGCGGCTTCATCTTTGCGCCGCGGTTCGACAATCGGCTCGCTCAAGTTACCGCGGGCGATGCTCGCAGCAATGCGGCTGGCGGCTTGCAATGGCCCCATGATGCTCAGGGTGACCCAGCGGCCCTGAGCCAACAGCAGCAGGAGGCTGGCAATCAATACCGCGCCCAGGGTGAGGTTGGCGTTGCTGAGGGTCTGTCGCGTACCCGCGCGGGTTTGTTCGGTGTTGCTTTCGATCAGTTCGCTCAGCGCAGCCATTTGATCTTCCAGCTGGCTGAACACGATATTGAAGCTATCCAGTTCGCCGCGAGCGCCCTCGGGATTCTCCAGGGCCAGGGCGACAATGCGCTCACCTGCGCCAATGTAGGTGTCCAGGCTGGGTTTGATTTTTTCCAGACTGGCCTTGAGCGCGTCGTCCAGCGGCAACTTGAGGTTGTCCCCCAGCACTTGGCGAAAATGCTCGGCATGCTCCTTGAGCGAACCATTGACCTCATCCTTGGTACTGGTGCTCTTGCCCAAGCCCACCAGCATGGCCGACAACACATCGGCGCGCAGGGCGTCGTGCATCATGTCGGCTTCCATATGGTTACGCAGCACGGTCATGCTGACCTCGTTGTCCTGCACGGCGTCGCCCATCCGTGTGTTGCCCAGGTAACTGGCCAGGCTCATGACCACGGCCGTCAGCAACCCGGTGGCAATCAACAACATCAAGCGTAATTTGATCGTCATGCTGGTATCCCCATACTTGGACTGCCGTTGGCAACTCAACCGCTCGTACATCGCTAGTCGTGTTATCGGCACAGTAGTTATTTAGTGAAGCCTAAGTTTGCGGATCCGCGCGGATCCCTTAAGCTGGCCGGCCGTTGCTCCACCCGGAACTGCCCATGTCTCGAAGTATTGCCCACCTGGCCTTGCTGCTGGGGTTGATCACCGCTGTCGGCCCGTTCGCCATCGACATCTACCTGCCCGCCCTGCCCACCCTGGGCGCGAGCCTGCATGCCTCACCGGCGGCGGTGCAGATGAGCCTCACGGTGTTTTTCATGATCATTGGTGTGTGCCAGCTGTTTTACGGGCCGATCAGTGATGTTTTCGGGCGCAAACCGCCGATTTATGCGGGGCTGGTGATCTTTGCCGTAGGCAGCGTCGGCTGTGCCTTGGCGCCCACCATTGAGGTGCTGATCGGCTTTCGCGCCGTGCAGGCGTTTGGTGCCTGTGCCGGGATGGTGATTCCCCGCGCGATCGTACGCGATCTGTACACGGGCCATGAAGCCGCGCGGCTGATGGCCTTGCTGATGCTGGTGATGAGTGTTTCGCCGATCCTCGCGCCCTTGGCCGGCAGCCTGGTGATCTCGCTGTGGAGCTGGCGTGAGGTGTTTGCCGTACTCGCGGTGGTCGCGGTGCTGTGCCTGCTGATGACCATCGTGCAACTGCCCGAAACCCATCCCCCCGAGCGCCGCCTGGGCAAGACACTGGGCAATGCGTTCAGCAGTTATGGCGCCTTGCTGCGCGACCCGGTCTTTATCGGTTTATCGGTGGTGTGCGGGTTTGGCCTGGCCACATTCTTCGTGTTTATCGGCAGCGCGCCTTTTGTGTACATCGAACACTTCGGCCTCACCCCTACGCAATTCAGCCTGTGCTTTGCCCTGAACGCCGCGTCGTTTTTCGCCATGAGCCAACTCACCGCACGCTTGAGCGCGCGTTTCGGCCTGGCGCCGCTGATTCGCTGGTCGGTGACGGCCGTCGCGGCCGTGATGGTGGTGCTCGCGGCGACTACGTTGTGGGCCGATAACCTGGCGGTGATGATGACGTTGCTGTTTATCGGCTTCGGTTTTCTCGGCCTATTGCTGCCGGCCGCCGGCGTATTGTCCCTGGAAGATCATGGTGCGGTAGCGGGTTCCGCCTCGGCCCTGCTGGGGGCGATCCAGATGATCACCGCGGCAGTGTCCATGACCCTGGTCGGTGTGTTCGCCGACCACACTCCAGCGCCGATGCTGGTCGGCATTGCGCTGTGTGCCGTTGCGGCAATGCTCACCGTTATATGGACCTTGCGCCGCTTGCCGACGCATCTGGCGAGCGCCCCGCCCTCGCCCTGACGACTTGTGACCACTCGTCGGGCCTTGAAGGCATCAGTTACAACTATCGCGGGCGGGCGGCGACCTAATTCCTTAGCACCCGTTGACTGCTATAGGAGTTTGCAATGACTGACTACCCACGCCCGCCCTTCGCCCCTCAAGCCCAATCCGTGCCGGGTTCGCAGAAGAAAATGGACCCCTACCCGGACTGCGGCGAGCAGAGCTACAAGGGCTCCGGCCGTTTGGCCAACAAAATCGCGCTCATCACCGGCGCCGACAGCGGTATCGGTCGTGCCGTCGCTATTGCCTTCGCCCGTGAAGGTGCCGATGTGGCTGTCGCCTATCTGGATGAGCATGAAGACGCCAGGGAAACCGCGCGCTGGGTCGAAGAAGCCGGGCGCCAATGCCTGCTGCTGCCCGGCGACATCGCACAGAAGGCCACCTGCCAGGCACTGGTGGACAAGACCGTCGAACAGTTCGGGCGCATCGATGTGCTGGTCAATAACGCCGCGTTCCAAATGACCCACGAAACCCTCGAAGAGATTGAGGACGAGGAATGGGTCAAGACCTTCGATATCAACATCACGGCGATGTTTCGTATTTGCAAGGCTGCCCTGCCCCATATGAAAGCCGGCAGTTCGATCATCAACACCAGCTCGGTGAATTCGGACATGCCCAAGCCGACATTGTTGCCCTACGCCACCACCAAGGGAGCGATCGCCAACTTCACCGCCGGCCTGGCGCAGATGCTTGGCAGCAAGGGAATTCGCGTCAACAGCGTGGCGCCGGGCCCGATCTGGACGCCGTTGATCGTCGCCACCATGACCGACGAAGAGGTACAAGGTTTTGGCGGCCAGACCCCACTGGGCCGTCCCGGCCAGCCGGTGGAAGTGGCGCCGATCTATGTGCTGCTGGCCTCGGATGAAGCCAGCTACATCTCCGGTTCGCGGTATGCGGTCACCGGTGGCAAGCCGATTCTCTAAACCGATGCATAGACTCAATCAAGGTAAATCATCTTTTGGATTAAATACCTTGAGTAACTCATTGTTTAAACGAGATATTCAGTGAGTGCGCGAGGGCCAAGCCTAGCGCGGCAGCGGCCCTCGCCCTAATGCCGTTCAGTTAAGGTTTTTTGTAGGAGCGAGGGGGGACGCCTAGTTCTTGCTCGCGAAGAACTCAGGGCCACCGCGCTTATCGAGAATGAACGCGTTGCCTGGGCGTTTTTCGCGAGCAAGCTCGCTCCTACAGCTTAACTGAACGGCATTGGCCCTTGGCCTCCATCAAGGCGCGGTGTCTTCTTCCTCGGTGGGGGCCTGTGGCTGGGTCTGGGCCTGGCTCCATTCGCTGTCCTGCTTCTGCATCAGCGCGAACCAATGCTGGCGCATGAACGTCAGGTACGCCGGCGGTGCCTTGGCGAAGTCTTTCTCATCGCCATAGCACCCCGGCAACGGCAGCTCGGTGCCCTGTTCCTGGTACTGGCTGACCAGCGCCTGTTGCCCGGCGATGCTGCAATCCTTGGGCAGTGGCATGCCACGCAGTGCGCCCTCCGCTTCATCCCACCACGCCGCGCCGATACGGTCGACACCGCGCAGTCGGTACTTCTGCGACTTGCCGACGTGCATGATCAATTTGAATTCGTTGGGGCTGACATCGCTGGTGCAGGTGCGCGAATAGCCCACGGTGGTCTGGGTGATGCCATCGCCGGCGAGGTCGGTGACCTGGGTCGCGGCCATGTCGAAGCGCAGCGCTGCGTCGAATGGGCAATGTTGTACGTCGTCGTAGAGCATCCACATACGCTTGGGGCGATCGCCGTCGATCAGGTACTGAGCCGCGTAGACGAAGGCTGACTGGTTGCCGTCATCGTCGCGCTCGCTGACTTGCTCGCCGAGCACCAGCAGGTTCTTGCCCTGGCGGTCATTCCAGGTGTAGGCGGCGATCTGCTTGCCGCGCACTTCCACGCCCGCTGGAACCTGGTCGATGCTATCAAGCGCCACGCCCTGATCGGCTCGCACGGTGGTGGCGCACGCCATGCTCATCAACAAACCCACTAACACCGGCCGCCACTGGCCGCGTAAACGCTGCACGCTATTCATCCGATTACCCTGGCAAGAGAGCGCTTACTTTACCGGCACTTGGCGCGCATTGCAGAGAAGATTCTTCAATAAAATTCGCAGGCCGGCGGTCCCCTGGCCGGGTTGAACCAAAGACCCCGCAGACCGTTGCTGTATCAGCCTCCATTTGCCTGGGCTGCCTAGCTGAACCCTAGCTGTCTGCCTGTCAAATAAACGAGTTTTTCATCTGCCTTTCATATCGGTTCCACATTTTTACGCTTAATCTTTAACACAGCACTTCATGGCAATCCGCGCTTTACCGACTAACCTGTTGATTCTGCTTCATCTTTAGTGCCGTACTTGTATCTGCGGCCTGCCTATTTGCCTAATGATTGCTGCTGTTTCAACGCGCCAAGTTGCTCTAACCCCCGAGGTCATGATTCTTTGAAACCCTACCCTATTCATTGTGTGTCGATCGTTATTCCGGTCTACAACGAACAAGAAAGCCTGCCTGAACTGCTGCGTCGCACGACGGCAGCCTGCAAGCAACTGGCCTACGAATACGAAATCATCCTGGTGGATGACGGTAGCCGCGACAACTCCGCCCAACTGCTCGAAGACGCCGCCACGCAGGACGGCAGCCACGTGGTGGCGGTGATCCTCAATCGTAACTACGGCCAGCACGCGGCGATCATGGCCGGTTTCGAGCAGTGCCGGGGCGACGTGGTGATCACCCTCGACGCCGACCTGCAGAACCCACCCGAAGAAATCCCGCGCCTGGTCGAGCAGGCCGCCCTGGGCTACGACGTGGTTGCCACCGTGCGCAACAACCGCCAGGACTCGGCTTTCCGCCGCTGGCCTTCGCGCCTGATCAACCTGGCCGTGCAACGTTCCACCGGCGTGGCCATGACCGACTACGGCTGCATGCTGCGCGCCTATCGCCGCACCATCGTCGACGCCATGCTGGCCTGCCGTGAGCGCAGCACCTTTATTCCGATCCTGGCCAACGGCTTTGCCCGCCACACCACGGAAATCCTCGTACACCACGCCGAGCGTGAACACGGCGAGTCGAAATACAGCGCCATGCGCCTGATCAGCCTGATGTTCGACCTGCTCACCTGCATGACCACCACCCCGCTGCGCCTGCTCTCCATCGTTGGCTTCAGCCTGGCGGCATTGGGCGTGCTGTTTGCTTTCGCGCTGATCGTGCTGCGCCTGGCCTTTGGTGCCCAATGGGCCGGGGACGGCATGTTCGTGCTGTTCGCGGTGCTGTTCGTGTTCACCGGCGGCCAGTTCATCGGCATGGGGCTCCTGGGTGAATACCTGGGGCGCATGTACAGCGATGTGCGCGCCCGGCCCCGCTTCTTTATTGAAAAAGTGCTGCGTAACACACCCGCAGCACCGGCCCCGGTCATCGTCGTTGACGGCCTCGCCTCCTCCCATTCCTCCACTTCTGCCGATCAGGTTCAGTCATGAGTTCAAAAGCTGTTGTATTCGCGTACCACGATATTGGTTGTGCAGGCATCGAAGCACTGCTCAACACAGGCTACGAAATTGCTGCCGTGTTCACCCATGCCGATGATCCCAAGGAAAACAACTTCTACGGCTCCGTCGCCCAGCTCTGCGCCCGCAACGGCATCCCGGTGCATGCGCCGGAAGACGCCAACCACCCGCTGTGGATCGAGCGCATCGCCAAGCTGAACCCGGACTACCTCTTCTCCTTCTACTACCGCAACCTGCTGAGCGAGCCACTGCTGGCCACCGCCAGCAAAGGCGCGTTCAACCTGCATGGCTCGCTGCTGCCCAAATACCGTGGCCGCGCCCCGGCCAACTGGGTGCTGGTCAACGGCGAAACCGAAACCGGCGTGACCCTGCACCGCATGGTCAAGCGGGCCGATGCCGGGGCTATCCTCGCCCAGCAAAAAGTCATCATTGAGCGCAGCGACACCGGCCTGACCCTGCACGCCAAGCTGCGCGACGCCGCCAGCAGCCTGCTGCGCGATGCCTTGCCGCAACTGGCCCAAGGCAAGCTGACCGAAACCGCCCAGGACGAAACCCAGGCCACGTACTTCGGCCGCCGCACCGCCGCCGATGGCAAGCTGGACTGGAAAAAGCCGGCAGAGCAACTGTTCAACCTGGTTCGCGCCGTGACTCAACCGTACCCAGGTGCCTTCTGCGCTGTGGGTGAGCACAAGCTGATCGTGTGGCAAGCCGAGGTGGTCCAGGGCAACGAAGGCCTGGCACCGGGCCGGGTGATCAGCGTCAACCCGCTGCGCATTGCCTGCGGCGAAGACTCCCTGGTGATCAAGTTCGGCCAGCGCAACGACAACGGCCTGTACCTGGCCGGCCCGTCCCTGGCCAATGAACTGGGCCTGGTGGACGGTTCCGTGCTGCGCGGCGCCGAGTCCGGGCGCAAGCCGCGCCGTACCCGCGTGCTGATCCTGGGGGTGAACGGCTTTATCGGTAACCACCTGTCCGAGCGCCTGTTGCGTGACGACCGTTACGAAGTCTATGGCCTGGACATCGGCTCCGACGCCATCGAGCGCCTGCGCAGCCACCCCAACTTTCACTACGTGGAAGGCGATATCAGCATCCACACCGAGTGGATCGAGTACCACATCAAGAAGTGCGACGTGGTCCTGCCGCTGGTGGCGATCGCCACGCCCATCGAATACACCCGCAATCCGCTGCGCGTATTCGAGCTGGACTTCGAAGAAAACCTCAAGCTGGTGCGCTACTGCGTCAAGTACAACAAGCGCGTAATCTTCCCGTCGACCTCCGAAGTCTATGGCATGTGCCAGGACCAGTACTTCGACGAAGACACCTCCAACCTGGTGGTCGGCCCGGTCAACAAGCAGCGCTGGATCTACTCGGTCTCCAAGCAACTGCTCGACCGCGTGATCTGGGCTTACGGCGCCAAAGGCCTGAACTTCACGTTGTTCCGTCCGTTCAACTGGATGGGCCCACGCCTGGACCGCCTGGACTCGGCGCGTATCGGCAGCTCCCGTGCGATCACGCAACTGATCCTGAACCTGGTGGAAGGCACGCCGATCCGCCTGTTCGACGGCGGCGAGCAGAAGCGCTGCTTCACCGACATCGCTGACGGCATCGAAGCCCTGGCGCGCATCATCGATAACGACAACGATGCCTGCAACGGCCAGATCATCAACATTGGCAACCCGGAAAACGAAGCCAGCATCCGCCAGTTGGGCGAAGAGCTGCTGCGCCAGTTCGAAGCGCACCCGCTGCGGGGCAACTTCCCGCCGTTCGCCGGTTTCCGCGACGTGGAAAGCAAGGCGTTCTACGGCACCGGTTACCAGGATGTAGCACACCGCAAGCCAAGCATCGAAAACGCCAAGCGCCTGCTGAACTGGGCGCCGACCGTGGAGATGAGCGAGACCATCGGCAACACGCTGGACTTCTTCCTGCGCGAAGCCATGCTTGAAATCGCGGACAAAAAGTAATGAAGGCAGGGTTGCGCATCGACGTCGATACCTACCGTGGCACCCGTGAAGGGGTGCCACGATTACTCGAAACCCTGGATGAAGCAGGGGTTAAAGCGACGTTCTTCTTCAGTGTCGGGCCGGATAACATGGGGCGCCACTTGTGGCGCCTGATCCGCCCGCAGTTCCTGTGGAAGATGCTGCGTTCCAATGCCGCCGGCCTGTATGGCTGGGACATCCTGCTGGCCGGCACCGCCTGGCCGGGCAAACCGATCGGCCGCGACCTGGGGCACCTGATGCGCCAGGCCAAGGCCGCCGGGCACGAGGTTGGCCTGCACGCCTGGGATCACCACGGCTGGCAGGCCAACACCGGGCGCTGGAGCGACGCACAGCTGGTCGAGCAGATCCGGCGTGGCGTGGACACCCTGAGCGACATCCTGGGTGAACGCGTCGATTGCTCAGCGGCCGCCGGTTGGCGCGCCGATGAGCGCGTGGTGCAAGCCAAGCAAGGATTCAACTTTCGCTACAACAGCGATTGCCGGGGTACCAGCCTGTTTCGGCCGACATTGGCTGATGGCAGTGCCGGTACGCCACAAATTCCGGTGGACCTGCCGACCTTCGACGAAGTCGTCGGGCCGGTGGTGGCCGCCAAAGACTTCAATGCTTTCATCCTCGACCGCTTTGCCGCGTCGAAGCTCAACGTCTACACGATCCACGCAGAAGTAGAAGGGATTCTGATGGCCCAGGATTTTCGCCAGTTGCTCGCCCAGGCAGGGCAGCGCGGCATCGACTTCAAACCACTGGGCGACCTGTTGCCTGCGGACCTGACCACCCTGCCCCAGCAACACCTGGTGCGCGGCGCCTTGAGTGGCCGTGAGGGTTGGCTCGGCGTGCAACAGGCATGATCCGGCGTTGGGCGTTGCCCCTGCTCCTGTTGGCATTCGGCGTGTTTTACCTGCTGCCGCTGGCCACCCATGGCCTGTGGATCCCGGATGAAACCCGCTACGCGCAAATCAGCCAGGAAATGCTGCTGACCGGCAAGTGGGCGTCACCGCACTTCATGGGCATTCGCTACTTCGAAAAACCGGCGGCCGGGTACTGGATGATCGCGCTGGGCCAGGCGATCTTCGGCCAGAACCTGTTTGGCGTGCGTTTCGCCTCAGCGCTGAGCACCGGCTTGAGCATCCTGCTGGTGTACCTGGTATCGCGCCGACTGTGGAATGACCCGCAAAAGAGCCTGGTCAGCACCGTGCTGTACATGAGCTTTGTCAGCGTCGCGGCGCTGGGCGGCTATGCCAACCTCGACCCGCAGTTCACCTTCTGGGTCAACCTGACCGGCGTGGCCTTGTGGTTTTGCTTTGACAGCACCACCCGCAGCGGTCGGCTGTGGTCGTGGGCACTGCTCGGACTGGCCTGTGGCATGGGCTTCATGACCAAGGGTTTCCTGGCGTGGCTGTTGCCGGTATTGATCGCCCTGCCCTACGCGATCTGGCAGAAGCGCTTTGGTGAGTTGTTGGCCTATGGCGTAGTGGCCGTAGGGGTTGCGAGCGTGGTCAGCCTGCCGTGGGCACTGGCCGTGCACCTGCAGGAACCGGATTACTGGAATTTCTTCTTCTGGCACGAGCATATCCAACGCTTTGCCGGTGACGATGCCCAGCATGCCGAGCCGTTCTGGTATTACCTGCCGCTGCTGGTGGCGTTCTCGCTGCCATGGGTTGCGTTGCTGCCGTCCACGCTCAAACAGGCGTGGCTGGACAAGCGCCGCGCGAATGTCGGCTTTGTGTTGCTGTGGCTGCTGATGCCCCTGGCATTTTTCAGCCTGGCCAAAGGCAAACTGCCCTCCTACATCCTGCCGTGCCTGCTACCGCTGGCCTTGCTGATGGGCAGGGTCCTGGCTGACAAACTGGCCGCCGGACGTGACCGCGTGTTGCGCATCAACGGCTGGCTGAATCTGGTGATTGGCGTCGTAGTGCTGTTGGCATTGACCTGGGTCCAGCTGAAAAAACCGGTCTACGCGCACGGCCAGGAAACCGTCAGCCTGGTGCTGGTGTTCACCTTCCTGTTCGCCTGGATCATCGTCAACCTGCTGCACGCCGTACGGCCTTTGCACCTGTGGGCCGCACCGGTGCTCGGCAGCTGGCTGATGGTCGCCCTGCTGCCGGCCGCGCTGCCGCACTCGGTGGTGTACAACAAGACCCCGGATCAATTCATCATCGACCACCTGGCGCAACTGCAACCGGCCGCGGCGTTGCTCAGCAATGACCTCGGCGCGGCGTCGGCCCTGGCATGGCGCCTGCAACGCCCGGATGTGACGCTCTACAACACCGTCGGCGAAGTCAAATACGGCCTCGCCTACCCGGATGCCGGGCATCACAAGGTCGATACCACGCAGATCCAGCAGTGGATGAGTGATGCCCGCCAAAAAGGCGCGGTCGGCGTGGTGATGCGCGTTAAAGGTGACGACGAAGCCGCCGAAGTGGCGTTGCTGCCCGCCGATGGCCAGCGTTATGAACAAGGCAATATCGTGATTCTGATCTTCCCGCAGGTGACACCATGATCACCCTGCTGTTGTTACTCGCCGCGTGCCTGCTGACCTGCATGGGCCAGGTCGCACAGAAGTTCGCCGTGGAAGGTTGGCGCGACCAGCCCGACGGTTGGGCGCTGAAACTGCGCTCGCCGTGGTTGTGGACCGCGCTGATCTGCCTGGGCCTGGGCCTGCTGGTGTGGCTGCTGGTGGTACAGCGCCTGGAAGTGGGCATCGCCTACCCCATGCTCAGCCTGAATTTTGTATTGGTCACCCTGGTGGCCCGGTTTGTCTTCCATGAACCCATCGACCGCCGTCACTGGTTGGGCGTGGTGCTGGTGATCGCCGGTGTCGTGTTGTTGGGGCGCCAGGTATGAGCCGGGCTCAAGGCTTTGCCCTGGCCTTGGGCAGTGTTGGCCTGGTGAGTGCGGCCCAGTTGGGGATGCGCTGGAGCATGACGCGCCTGCCGCTGCCCAACGAATGGCTCAGCGCGCAGATCGATCCCGGAGCCCTTGGCGTCGTGTGCCTGGCGATTCTCGCCTATGCCCTGTCGATGCTCTGCTGGCTCGGGGCGCTCAAGCACCTGCCGCTGGGGCGTGCCTACTCGCTGTTGAGCATCAGCTACGCGCTGGTGTACCTGCTGGCCGCCAGCCTGCCGGTTTTCAACGAACATTTTTCGCTTTCAAGAACCCTTGGGGTGGCGCTTGTCATCTCGGGTGTGCTGATCATCAACTCTCGTCGTACTGGCTCTACAAGTCCCAGGAATTCCCCATGAAAATCAGTGTATTTGGTAGTGGTTACGTCGGCCTGGTGCAGGCCACTGTATTAGCCGAAGTCGGTCACGATGTGATCTGCATGGACGTCGATCAGAACAAGGTCAAGCTGTTGCAGCAGGGCCATGTGAGCATCTTCGAGCCGGGCCTGGCGGCCATGGTCAAGGAAAACCTGGAAAGCGGGCGCCTGCATTTCACCTTTGACGAAAAACTCGCCGTTGAACACGGTGAGGTGCTGTTCATCGCCGTGGGTACGCCTTCGGACGAAGACGGCTCGGCCGACCTGAAATACGTGCTGTCGGTAGGCGACGCCGTGGCCCGCCACCGTATCGACCCGGTGATCCTGGTTGAAAAGTCCACCGTGCCCGTGGGCACCGGCGACACCCTGCGCGCGCATATCGAAAAAGCCCTGCGCGTGGTCGGCCGGCACCTGGACTTCGATATTGTCTCCAATCCGGAGTTTCTCAAGGAAGGCTCGGCCGTCACCGATTGCCGCCGCCCGGACCGCATTATCATCGGCTGCGAGCGCGAAGAAGTGCGCGAAGTGATGCGCGAACTGTATGCGCCGTTCAACCGCAACCATGACCGCATCATCTTCATGGACCTGCGCAGCGCCGAACTGACCAAGTACGCCGCCAACTGCATGCTGGCCACCAAGATCAGCTTCATCAACCAGATCGCCGAGCTGGCCGAACACCTGGGGGCGGACATCGAAGCCGTGCGCCTGGGCATCGGTGCCGACTCGCGCATCGGCTACCACTTCATCTACCCGGGTTGCGGCTATGGCGGCTCGTGCTTCCCCAAGGACATGCGCGCCTTGATCCACAGCGCCAAGCAGGCCAACTGCTCCAGCGACCTGCTCGAAGCCGTGGAAGCGATCAACCAGCGCCAGAAGAGCAAGTTGTTCGAACGCATCAACGCGTTCTTCCAGGGCAACCTGCGCGGCAAGACCTTTGCCCTGTGGGGCCTGGCCTTCAAACCGAACACCGACGACATGCGCGACGCCCCCAGCCGCGTGCTGATGGAAGCGCTGTGGGCCGCCGGCGCCGATGTGCGCGCCTTCGACCCGGAAGCCATGCAGGAAACCCAGCGCATTTACGGCGACGAAACGCGACTGATGCTGATGGGCACGCCGGAGTCCACCCTGGTGGGTGCTGATGCGCTGATCATCTGCACCGAATGGCAGCAGTTCAAGGCGCCGGACTTCAACCTGATCCACCAGCGTCTGAAAACCCCGGTGATCTTCGACGGTCGCAACCTGTACGACGGCGAACGCCTGGCGCGCAAAGGCTTTCAGTACTACCCGATCGGCCGGGGCGATTCTTGCCAGTTGCCGATCCCCCAGCAACAGTGGGTGCCTCAGGTCGTGGAAGCCTGACACGTGAATAAAACCCGACCACCCCTGCTCAACGCAACGATTCGCCGGCAATCCCTCGGTTTGGGATTGCTGGGGTTGTTGCTGTTTATCGCCGGTAACTGGCACCAGGCAATTATCGGTTTCGACTCGCGCTTCGTGGTGTTCGCCAAGGAAATGCTGCGCCATGGGCCAAGCTTCTTCCCCACCACCTATGGCCAGCCGTATGCCGATTACCTGGCGACCTCGACGCTGCTGACGTGGCTGCTATCGCTGCCCCTGGGCCAGGTCACCAGCCTGACGGCCTGGTTGCCGACGGCGATCGCCGCAGCGTTGATCGTCACCCTGGTGTATCGCCTGACGGCGCCCTACTCCCAGCGCTGGGGCCTGCTGAGCATCGCGCTGCTGTTACTCAGCAGCACCTTTATCAGCGAAACCCGTGCGGTGTCCCTCGACCAGATGCTCGCCGCCGTTACCTTGGCGGTGTTCTACCTGGGGTATGCCCATGACCATTTCGGTGCCGGCAAACGCCTGCACTGGCTGTACCTGTTGCTGATTCTCGGTTTTGCGATTCGCGGGCCGATCGGCCTGGTGATTCCGACGGGCGTGCTGTGCAGCTATTACCTGATCAATCGCCAATGGCGCCAACTGTTCAGTTTCGGCTTGCTGGCCCTGGCGCTGTTGGTGGCCTGTGTCGGCCTGTTGTTGCTGATGGCCAAGCTCAGCGGCGGCGAGACCTTCATGCAGGACGTGATCCGCATGCAGTTCCTCGGTCGCATGGATGGCACTGAAGGCTCCAGTGACGCGCTGTATTACTTCACCCGTTCATTGGGCAATTACGCCCTGGCCTATCCCCTCGCGCTGCTGGTGCTGCTGGCCGTGGCGCTGGGTGGGCGGCGCGCGCCGGAACCGGCCTTGCAGTTGGTGCTGTATTGCGCGGCCGCCGGCTTGCTGGTGATGCTGGGCCTGTCGATTCCCCAGGCGAAAAAAGCTCGCTATATACTGCCGATGCTGCCCATGGCGGCGATCATTGCCGCGTACCCCTTCCACGTTGCCGAAGGCCGGTTGTATGCCTGGTTGCGGGGGCTGATGCTGGGCCTGTTCACGTTGCTTCCGGCGCTGCTGATCGTCGCGCTGGTGTTTGTGCGGCCACGTTACCCGGAGCAGTTGAGCCACCTCGCTCCGGTATTCGGCGTACTTGGGGTACTGCAGGCCTTGGCGTTGCTGGCGCTGATCAAGTCTCGCCTGCGCCCCGCAGGCCCGGCGTTCGCCGCCGTGCTGGCGGTGTGGGCCACCTATATCCTGGTGGTCGAGCCATTGGAGCGCAGTGTCTACGACACCCGGACCTTCACCCTGCAAGTGCATGAGCAGGTCATGCAACAGCGGGCGCCCTTGGTATTGCACGGCCTGGGTAAAGACGCCAAGGCGATCAAGTACATGGTCAACCTCGACTGCGACCAGGTGCCGTTGTTTACCCAGCAGCCCGCTGACCTGACCCCGCTGCAAGGACCGGCCTGGCTGGTGATGAGCGCGGCGGATTTCGAAGGGCTGACCGACCCGCGTTTTCGCTCGATCACACCGACCCTGACCGGAGTGTTCGACAAGAATCCCTATGTGCTCCTGTATCTGGCCAAGACGATTCAACCTTGAGGCTCGCAGCGCTGAAGATTCCTACGTAGGTATACGTAAAGACTGGTGTTATTTCACTTTCCCGCGTCCAAACCCCAACGTTAAACTCGATGGCCTGTGGCGGTAAGCATCTACCGCCATGGGTCATGAATAACAACAAGGACGTTATGGGGGCCACAGCGAGCGCGGTGGCCTTCTTCGTGAGAGGGCAATGCCGTGCCAAATGATGATTCACTTGATTCCCGTGCGTCTGCGCCCCTCGCTGAAGTACATGTCGGCTACCTCGCCGTTCCCCCGCTGGATCGATTGATGCGACTGCGCGATGCCCTGGTCGCGCTCAAGGGCCCGCTGGTCAGCGACGCGGGCCTGCAGGAAAACCTGCGAAGGCGCTTGTTCAACGAAGAGGCCCATGACCGCATGCTGGGCAAGCGAACGACCTCCTCCCCGGCGTGACCTGCTTCCTAGTTCACCGTTGTATTAAATCCACTATTTTTGCATTCAATCTTCATTAATATGCATTGGCGCCCATTTAACCGGCGCGACACACTGCACAGGTTCCTCCCCCAAATGCAGGAACTTTCAAAAGGCTTATCCGGGCGACCAGACAGGCCTTTTTTTTGCCCGCCGTTCATGGATATTTTTTGATGCTCGCTCGCTGGTTTCCCGCCGCTATCAACACCCGCCCCTCCGAATGGAGCCGTGCCGCCATCGGCATGGCCCTGGGCACTTTGTTCAGTGTCTGGCTTTGCGCCCAGGTTTTCGGCATGGACGTAGCGCTGCACCTGCTGGGGCCGCTGGGAGCCTCGGCAGTGTTGTTGTTTGCAGTGTCCTCCGGTGCGCTGGCTCAGCCCTGGTCGATCATCGGCAGCTACCTGTGCGCGGGGGTCGTGGCGTTGCTGGTGGCTCGCGTGCTGGGGCGTACGTTGGGCGGTGCCTGCCTGGCGGCGGGCATGGCCGTGGTGCTGATGTGCTGGCTACGCTGTCTGCACCCGCCAGCGGGCGGCCTGGCCATGACCCTGGTGTTGGCCGACCCGGCTTCGGCCGCCCTCGGCTGGCATGAACTGGGCGCCGTGCTGCTGGGCGCTGGCGCATTGCTGGCCTGCGCCTTGGCTTATAACAACGCCACACGTACGCGCTACCCTAAAGGGGTCGTCGAGTCACCGGCGGTGATTTTGAAAGACCCCAATGCCGGTCGGGATCCCGCCGTTACCGCCGCCGACTTGAAGCTGGCATTGGCCGAGATGGAGCAATTCTACGACGTGGCTCCCACGGAACTGGAACAACTGATTCATGCCGCTGAAGCCCATGCTCGCCGCCGCAGCATTGGTGAGGTACTGGCAAGTCGCGTGCGCTGAGGGCGCCACTGACGTCCTGCATAAATGCAAAAAGCCCCTGCATGATTCCAGGTTGTACTGGGCAAATTTGCACTGGTAGGATCGCGAGAAGGTTCACCCGTGAACATCTTGATAAAGAACAATAAAAGCAGGGAGTTATAGATGACTGCTCAGGTTTCATCCGAAGCAAGCCATGCCGATGCACCTCAGGATGAGGTGCTGGCCCACGTCCGTAACCATATCGGCCACCTCACCCTCAACCGCCCCGCCGGCTTGAACGCCATTACCCTGGACATGGTGCGCCGTCTGACGCAGCACCTGCAGGCCTGGGCCGACGACCCGCAGGTCTACGCCGTGGTCCTGCGGGGCGCCGGCGAAAAAGCCTTCTGTGCCGGTGGCGACATCCGTTCGCTCTACGACAGTTTCAAACGCGGCGACACCCTGCATGAAGACTTCTTCGTCGAGGAATATGCCCTCGACCTCGCCATCCACCACTACCGCAAGCCGATCCTGGCACTGATGGACGGTTTTGTCCTGGGCGGCGGTATGGGCCTGGTGCAAGGTGCTGATCTGCGCGTGGTCACCGAGCGCAGCCGCCTGGCCATGCCGGAAGTAGCGATTGGCTACTTCCCGGATGTGGGCGGCAGCTATTTCCTGCCGCGCATCCCGGGTGAGTTGGGGATTTACCTGGGCGTCACCGGTGTGCAGATCCAGGCGGCCGACGCGCTGTATTGCGGCTTGGCGAACTGGTACCTGGACAGCGCCCGGCTGGCCGACCTGGATCGCAAACTCGATCAACTGCAATGGCACGACTCCGCCCTCAAGGACCTGCAAGGCGTGCTGGCCAAACTCGCGGTACAGCAATTGCCGAACCCGCCCCTGGCTGCGTTGCGCCCGGCCATTGACCACTTTTTCGCACTGCCGGACATCCCCAGCATCGTCGACCAATTGCAGCAAGTCACTGTCGCCGACAGTCATGCATGGGCACTCGACACTGTGCGTCTGATGCAAACCCGCTCGCCCCTGGCCATGGCTGTCACCCTGCACATGCTGCGTCGCGGTCGCCGGCTGCGCCTGGAGCAGTGTTTTGCCCTGGAACTGCACCTGGACCGCCAGTGGTTCGAGCGCGGCGACCTGATCGAAGGCGTGCGCGCGTTGATCATCGACAAGGACAAGACCCCTCGCTGGAACCCGCCGACGCTCCACGGGCTGGACAAGGCCCATGTCGACAGCTTCTTCCACGACTTCACCCAGGTTGCGAAATAACTCATGCAAAATATTGAATACACTGAAGAACAAGTCATGATCCGCGACATGGCGCGCGACTTTGCCCGTGGTGAAATCGCCCCTTGCGCCCAAGCCTGGGAAAAAGCCGGCTGGATCGACGACGCCCTGGTGGCGAAGATGGGTGAGTTGGGCCTGCTGGGCATGGTGGTCCCGGAAGAATGGGGCGGCACCTACGTCGATTACGTGGCCTACGCCCTGGCGGTGGAAGAGATTTCCGCCGGTGATGGCGCCGTTGGCGCACTGATGAGTATCCATAATTCAGTGGGTTGCGGGCCGGTCCTCAACTACGGCACACCTGAACAGAAACAGACCTGGTTGGCGGACCTCGCCAGTGGCCAGGCGATTGGCTGTTTTTGCCTGACAGAGCCACAGGCCGGTTCGGAAGCCCATAACCTGCGCACCCGTGCCGAATTGCGTGATGGCCAATGGGTGATCAATGGCGCCAAGCAATTTGTCAGCAATGGCAAGCGCGCCAAACTGGCCATCGTGTTTGCCGTCACTGACCCGGAGTTGGGCAAAAAAGGCATTTCCGCATTCCTGGTGCCCACCGACACGCCAGGATTCACGGTGGACCGCACCGAACACAAAATGGGGATTCGCGCCTCGGACACCTGCGCCGTCACCCTCAACCACTGCAGCGTGCCCGAAGCCAACCTGCTGGGGGAGCGCGGCAAGGGCCTGGCGATTGCCTTGTCCAACCTCGAAGGCGGCCGCATCGGTATTGCCGCCCAAGCGTTGGGGATCGCCCGCGCGGCATTCGAGGCGGCGCTGGCCTATGCCCGTGACCGCGTACAGTTCGACAAGGCGATCATCGAGCACCAAAGCGTGGCCAACCTGCTGGCGGATATGCAAACCCGCTTGAACGCTGCGCGCTTACTGATCCTGCACGCCGCGCGACTGCGCAGCGCGGGCAAGCCGTGCCTGTCGGAGGCCTCCCAGGCCAAGCTGTTTGCCTCGGAAATGGCCGAAAAGGTCTGCTCGTCGGCCATGCAGATTCATGGCGGCTATGGCTACCTCGAGGACTACCCGGTGGAGCGCTACTACCGGGATGCGCGGATCACGCAGATTTACGAAGGCACCAGCGAGATTCAGCGAATGGTGATTGCGCGGGAGCTGAAGAACTACCAGCTTTAAATGTTGTAGCGGGCAAGCCTAATGCCAGTCATTTAAGAGCGGGCTTGCCCTAATACCGTTCAGTTAAGGCTTTTTGTAGGAGCGAGCTTGCTCGCGAAAAGCCTGAGAACGCCGCGGGGGATCAGGTTTCCCGCGTTATCGTTGACGTTCTTCGCGAGCAAGCTCGTTCCTACAGGGCGGCTGCGCTTGACTACAGCGCCGTTACTGGTCCTTGAACGCCGGCGCACGCTTGGCCACGAAAGCGGCCATGCCTTCCTTCTGATCCTGCGTGGCAAACGCCGCGTGGAACACCCGGCGCTCAAAGCGCACGCCTTCGGACAGGCTCACCTCAAACGCGCGGTTGACGCTTTCCTTGACCATCATGCTGATAGGCACCGATTTACTGGCGATCAGGCTCGCGACTTTCAGCGCTTCCTCCAGCAATTCATCGGCCGCCACGATGCGCGCGACGATGCCGCAACGCTCGGCTTCCACCGCGTCGATAAAGCGCCCGGTCAGGCACATTTCCATGGCCTTGGCCTTACCGACCGCGCGAGTCAGGCGCTGGGTGCCGCCCATGCCCGGCAACACGCCGAGGTTGATTTCCGGCTGGCCGAACCTGGCGTTGTCGCCGGCCAGGATAAAGTCGCACATCAACGCCAGTTCACAACCGCCACCCAAGGCAAAGCCGTTGACAGCGGCAATGATCGGCTTGCGGCGGTTGGCCACACGATCACTGTCGCTGAACAGGTCGTCCAGGTAGATCTGCGGATAGGTGAGCTCGGCCATTTCCTTGATATCGGCGCCGGCGGCGAAGGCTTTTTTCGAGCCGGTCAACACAATGCAACCGATCTGCGGGTTGGCTTCCAGGCTGTCCAGCGCCTGGTTCAGCTCGCCGACCAGCTGCGCGTTCAGGGCGTTCAGCGCCTGCGGACGGTTGAGGGTAATCAGCCCGACACGGTCCTGGACCTCGAGCAAAATGGTTTCATAACTCATGTATCGGCTCCTTAGAGATTGCGTGAGATGACCATGCGTTGGATATCGCTGGTGCCTTCGTAGATCTGGCAGACCCGCACGTCGCGGTAGATCCGTTCCAGGGGAAAGTCGTTCAGGTAACCGTAACCGCCCAGGGTTTGCAAGGCGGCCGAACAGACTTTCTCGGCCATTTCCGAGGCAAACAGCTTGGCCATGGACGCTTCCACCAACGCCGGCTTGCCGCTGTCACGCAGCGCGGCGGCGTAGTGCACCATCTGGCGGGCGACGGCGATCTGCGTGGCCATGTCCGCCAGGCGAAAGGCCACGGCCTGGTGTTCGATCAGCGTCTTGCCGAAGCTTTCGCGTTCGCGGGCGTAATCGCGGGCCGCTTCAAACGCGGCGCGGGCCATGCCCACCGCCTGCGAAGCGATCCCCACGCGGCCACCTTCCAGGTTGGCCAGGGCGATTTTGTAGCCTTCGCCCTCCTCGCCCAACCGGTTGGCCACCGGCACCTTCACATTCTCAAACAGGATCTGGCAGGTGTCGGACGCATGCTGGCCGAGCTTGTCCTCGACCCGCGCCACGCGATAACCGGGTGAATCGGTGGGCACGATAAACGCGCTGATCCCACGTTTGCCTGCCGCGGGGTCGGTGACGGCAAACACAATCACGATCCCGGCGTTCTGCCCGGACGTGATGAACTGTTTGCAGCCGTTCAGCACATAGTGGTCGCCTTCCAGGCGTGCGCGGGTCTTGAGGCTGCTGGCATCGGAGCCTGCCTGGGGTTCGGTCAGGGCGAAGGCACCGAGCATGGCGCCGCTGGCCAGGGGCGCGAGGAATTGCGCCTTCTGTTGGTCGTTGCCGAACGTGAGGATCGGCACGCAGCCTACCGAGTTGTGCACGCTCATGATCGTCGAGCAGGCGCCGTCACCGGCGGCGATCTCTTCCAGGGCCATGGCATAGGCCAGGTAGCCGGTGTCGCAACCGCCCCATTGCTCGGGCACCAGCATGCCGAAAAAGCCCAGTTCGGCCATCTCGCCGATGGCCTCCTTGGGAAAGCGGTGCTCACGGTCCCACTCGGCGGCAAACGGCTTGAGCCGTTCCTGGGCGAATTGCCGGGCCGCGTCGCTGATTTGCAGCTGTTCGTCATTGGGTAGCATGGTGCAGAGTCCTTAATACAGGCATTCGACGGCCATGGCCGTGGCTTCGCCGCCGCCGATGCAGATGGCGGCAACACCGCGCTTGAGGCCTTTGTGGCGCAGGGCCGAGAGCAGCGTCACGAGGATACGTGCGCCAGAGGCACCAATGGGGTGGCCCAGGGCGCACGCGCCACCATGGACATTGACCTTGGCGTGAGGGATGTCCAGCTTGCTCATGGTCACCAGGCTGACCACCGCGAAGGCTTCGTTGATCTCGAACAGATCGACGTCCTCCAGGCTCCAGCCGGTCCTGGTCATCAGCTTGCGAATCGCCCCCACCGGTGCCACGGGAAACAGCCCCGGCTCGTCGGCAAAGGCTGCGTGCCCATGGATCACCGCCAATGGTTTGAGCCCACGCGCCTGTGCTTGGGACTCACGCATCAACAGCAACGCCGCCGCGCCGTCGGAAATCGAACTGGAGTTGGCCGCTGTCACGGTGCCGCCTTCGCGGAACGCCGGTTTGAGGCTGGCAATCTTGTCCAGCCGGGCCTTGGGCGGTTGCTCGTCATGCAGGATGGTTTTCTGCTCCTTGCCCACGGTGACCTGCACCGGCACGATCTCGGCGGCGAAGTGGCCATGGGTGATGGCTTCCTGGGCGCGGGTCAGGGAGGCTATTGCAAACGCGTCCTGGGTCTCGCGGGTAAAGCCATGGTGCGTCGCGCAGTCTTCGGCGAAGGTGCCCATCAGGCGGCCCTTGTCGTAGGCGTCTTCAAGGCCGTCGAGGAACATATGGTCGAGCACACGCCCGTGGCCCATGCGGTAGCCACCGCGTGCGCGGTCCAGCAGGTACGGCGCGTTGGACATGCTCTCCATGCCGCCGGCGATCACCACATCGACGCTGCCGGCCAGCAGGGAATCATGGGCGAGAATGGTCGCCTCCATGCCGGAGCCGCACATCTTGTTGAGGGTGGTGCAACGGGTTGATTTGTCCAGACCTGCGCCCAGCGCGGCCTGGCGTGCCGGCGCCTGGCCGAGGCCGGCGGGAAGCACGCAGCCGAACAGCACCTCATCCACGGCATCGGTGGCGATGCCGGCGCGCTCGACGGCCGCGCGAATCGCGGCGGCGCCGAGCTGCGGCGCGGTCAGGCCCTTGAGGTCGCCCTGGAACGCGCCCATGGGCGTGCGCACGGCACTGACAATGACAATCGGATCGCTCATCGGTAACCCTCCTTCTTACTTGGCCGCCATGCGCAAGGCGCCGTCGAGACGGATCACCTCGCCATTGAGCATGCTGTTTTCAATAATGTGCCGCACCAGCGCGGCGTATTCGTCGGGTTTACCCAGGCGTGGCGGGAATGGCACACCGGCCGCCAGGGACTCGCGCACCTGCGGGGTCATGCCCGCCATCATCGGCGTTTCGAAAATACCCGGCGCAATGGTCATCACCCGAATGCCGAAGCGCGCCAGTTCCCGCGCCGCCGGCAGCGTAAGGCTGGCGATCGCACCTTTGGAGGCGGCATACGCCGCCTGGCCGATCTGCCCGTCAAACGCGGCGACCGAGGCGGTGTTGATGATTACACCGCGCTCGCCCTCGGCATTCGCCTCGGTTTCAGCCATGGCCGCCGCCGCCAGGCGCAGCAGGTTGAAACTGCCGATCAGGTTGACGTTGATCACCTGGGCAAAACTGGCCAATTCGTGAGGGCCGTTCTTGCCAAGGATTTTCTCGCCGCGCACCACCCCCGCGCAGTTGACCAGCCCGTGCAGGCCGCCAAACGCGGCAACAGTGGCTTGCACGGCGGCTTCGGCGGCGGCTTCCTGGCTGATGTCGGCCACGGCGCTGCGGGCGTTATCGCCCAACTGCCGGGCCTTGGCCGCGACCGCATCGGCATTCATGTCCACCAGCATCACTTTGGCACCGGCGGCCACCAGCATGTCGGCGGTGGCCGCGCCGAGGCCCGAAGCACCGCCGCTGACCAGAAAAACCTTGTTTTCAATCTGCATCATTGTTTCCTTAAAAGTGGATCAAGCCAGCGCCGCCTGGGCTTTGGCGATTTCCTGATTGCGCAAGATAAAACGTTGCAGCTTGCCGCTCGGGGTCTTCGGCAGGTCAATGACAAATTCGATTTCCCGTGGGTAGGCGTGTGCCGCCAAGCGCTTGCGCACATGCTGGCGCAGTTCTTCGGCCAGCTCCGGGGTGGCGCGGTACTGCGCGTTGATCACCACGAAAGCCTTGACCAGTTCGGTGCGCTCCGGGTCAGGCTTGCCAACCACGGCCGCCTCGATCACCGCCGGGTGTTCGACCAGTGCGCTCTCCACATCAAATGGCCCCACGCGATAGCCCGAGGTGGTGATCACGTCGTCACTGCGGCCGACAAAGCTGATGCTGCCGTCGACGTTCAACTCCACGGTGTCGCCGCTGAGGTAGTACTTGCCGACAAAGGCTTTGGTCTTCACCCCGTCATACCCGGCGAACCAGCACATGGGCGACTGTTCGCGGTCGATGGCAAGGATGCCTGGCTGGCCGGCTGGCAACTCCTGATGGTGATCGTCCAGCACCACGATGCGATGGCCCGGCGAGGCAAAGCCAGCGGCGCCGATGTGCACCGGGTGCTCCAGGCCATGGTGATTGCACAGCACCATGCCCAACTCGGTCTGGCCGTAATGGTCGTGAATGGTCACGCCGAGGTTGTCGGCGAACCAACGGATCACCTCCGGGTTCAGCGGCTCGCCGGCGCTGCTGACAATGCGCAGCTTGCCCTTGATCGAGCGAGCGAACTGCTCACCGCCGGCGATCAGCAGGCGATAAGCGGTCGGCGAACCGGTGAGGTTGGTGATCCCGTATTTGTTGATCACCCGGCAGGTGCTTTCCAGGGTGAACGGGCCATCGTAGAAGGTAATCGGATGGCCCATGGACAACGGCCCGGTCACACCGAAATAGATGCCGTAGGCCCAGCCCGGATCGGCGACGTTCCAGAACGCGTCTTCGGGGCGCAGGTCCACGGCGTCGCGGGTATAGCTCTGGAAGGCGACGATTGCCTTGAGCGGCACCGACAAGGCTTTCGACGGGCCCGTAGTGCCCGAGGTGAACATCAGCAGAAAGGGCTCGTCCGCGCCCAGCAGCACGGGTTCGCAGAGCGAGGAATAGGTGGGCAACTCGGCCCAGAAGCTGAAATCGCCGCGCACAATACCTTCGCCCCTGGCGCCGCCGACCGTGACGATGGTCGGGCAGCCTTCGACGTCGGCCAGTTTTGGCCGGTTCACCGCATCGGTGACCACCAGCGCCGCGCCGGAACTGTTCAAGCGGTGCTCGATGGCCTTGGGGCCAAACGCGGTAAACAGCGGCTGATACACCGCGCCGATGCGCCAGGTGGCAAACACCACCACCAGCAATTCGGCGGTGCGTGGCAACAGCCCCGCCACTCTATCGCCGCGCTTCACGCCCTGGGCCAGCAGGAAATTGGCGAAGCGTGCGGCCTGCTCCTGCAACTCGGTAAAGGTGACGGTGGCGCTGCGCCCATCCCGGCCCTCCCAGAACAGTGCAATGCGCCCGGGCAAGGCATGCCGGTCACAACATTCCACACAGGCATTCAAGCCCTGCAGGGTGCCGGCCAGCGTGGCGTCAACGGTGCGCTGGTAATCGAATTCGGTGGTGGCGGCCAAGTAATTGCGCATTGCTTCAAATCCTTGTGTGTTTTTATTTTCAGGACATTTTTCAGGACCAGAACCGCGCAAATAGTCGCTCCAGCGCGTACCAGCAGCAATGGTCAAAGCCTTCAACCTGGCTGACTGTTTTGGCCAACCCCACACTGGGAGGTAGACCGCACCGATCAGCCGGTCGGTCCAGGCCATTGATCCCCGGCCGCCGGCCCGGATTGGGGGTGCGTGAAGAGGTGATGCGCGTTTGACAGCTGACCGGGTCTGACCGAAGCTGACGGCCTTGCCCTCGTTACCCGAGCTTTTGGACACCTGCATGTCAAAGTCACGCCGTTACTCCATTGTCGGCCTGTGCGCCCTGCTGTTGATTGTGCTGATGACCTGGTACTTCTCCCGCTCCACCCCGCAGGCTGTACCGGCGGCGATTGCCCATGGTTATTCCAAGGCGTTGAAACAAGCGCGTAACGGCGAACCCGGTGCCGCGCGCGTGCTGTACCAGCAACTGGCGCGACCGGACCTGAGCGATGAGCGCCGCGCCGCGTTGCACGCCGAACTGCCCAACTACCCCAGCCCCCAGGCCCTGAAGCTCGCCGATAAAGACCTGGCCAATGCCTCCGCCGTGGTGCGCGAAGCAGCGATCCACAGCATTGTCGGCCTGGTGCCCTCCGGCCAGCGCACCCTGCTGCTCGGCCCGGTGCTGGATGACCCTGAGCAAAGCGTACGGTTTGCCGCTGCCAATGCCTTGCTCGGCCTGTCGCCAGACACCCTGGGCCTGTACTTCGGCCCGTTGCAGCAGGTGTTGGACGAGTTCGTGAAATACCTCAAGACCCAACCCGAAACCGCCGAGGGCTGGATTCAACTGGCGCGCCTGTACATCCACAGCGCCTTGCTGCCGGAGGCGCAAAAGGCCCTGGAACAGGCGATTCGCCTGCAACCGGACAACCTGCAAGCCGTGGTCGCGCAGATCGAGCTGCTCGACAAGCAAGGCAAGACCGACGAATCCCGCCAACTGCTGGCCCGCCAACTGGCCGCCCACCCCGAATCCGCCTACCTGCAGCACGCCTTGGGCATGTGGCTGCTGCACCACGGCGAGCGGCCGTATGCGTTACTCGGGTTGTCCAGGGCGGTGGAGCTGGAACCGGGCAATCAGGATTACCGCTACGACCTGGCCACCACGCTGCATGACCAGCAGGAACTGGAAGCCGCGCAACGCCAGCTGGAAGAAATCGTGCAGCGCCACCCGGCCAATCGCAAGGCGCGGGTGCTGCTGATCAACTATTGGAAAGAGAGCGGCCAACTACAGAATGTGCAGGTGCTGCTGGCCCAGCTTGAGCAACAGAACCCGGACGATCCCGCCTTGCAGCAAGGGCTCTGAGCGCGCTGCACACCTTTTTGAATGCGGCTTCTGCGCGTTTTTTGTGGAACGGCTGCCGAGCGCCATGGTCAAGTAGGCATGGCATGTCACGACAGACATGCCCCTCTACTGGTACGTGACCCGAGGGCACTTCTTGTCTACATCCAAAGAGCTGTTCAGTGAAAAGGCGGCCACCGGCATCGAAGGTCTCGACGACATTCTGTGCGGGGGCCTATCGCGCAGCCACCTGTTCCTGCTGGAAGGCGAACCGGGTACGGGTAAAACCACCGTGGCGCTGCACTTTCTCCAGGCCGGCGCGAAAAACGGCGAACGGTCGTTGTACATCACCCTGTCGGAAACCGAGCGCGAATTGCGCCAGGGCGCCACGTCCCATGGTTGGGATCTGGACGACAACATCCATATCTTCGAGTTGACCCCGCCCGAAAGCCTGCTCAACGCCGATCACCAGCAAAGCCTGCTGTATTCCTCGGACCTTGAGCTGGGTGAAGCCACTCGGCAGATCTTCGAAGTGGTCGAGCAGGTCAAGCCGACCCGCGTGGTGATCGACAGCCTGTCGGAGATCCGCTTGCTGGCGCAGAGTTCGTTGCGCTATCGCCGGCAGATCCTGGCGATCAAGCACTACTTCGTGCGCTATGACGCCACCGTGCTGCTGCTGGACGACCTGACCACCGAATCTTTGGATAAAACCGTGCACAGCGTGGCCCATGGCGTGATACGCCTGGAAGAGCTGACCCCCAGCTACGGCGCCGAGCGCCGGCGTGTGCGGATCGTCAAGTACCGCGGCCAGAAATACCGTGGCGGCTTCCATGACTTCACCATCATGGGGGACGGCATCCACGTGTTCCCGCGTCTCGTCGCGGCCGAACATCGCGGGGGCTACAAACGCGAGACCCTGAGCAGCGGCATCCCCGAGATGGATGCCCTGATGGGCGGTGGAGTCGAGACCGGCTCCAGCAGCCTGATCCTCGGCCCGGCCGGTACCGGCAAATCGCTGATCTCGATGATCTTCGCCGCTGCCGCCGTGGCACGCGGCGAAAAGGCCGCGCTGTTTATCTTCGATGAAGAGCTGGGCTTGCTGTTCGAACGCATGAAAAACATGGGCATTGACCTCGCCGCGCTGCAAGCCACCGGCAACCTGTTGATCGAGCAGGTGGACGCGGCCGAGTTGTCCCCGGGCGAGTTCTCGCACCGAGTGCGCCGCTGTGTCGATGAGCGCGGGATCAAGACCGTGGTAATCGACAGCATCAACGGTTACCAGGCCGCGATGCCGGAAGAAAACGCGCTGATCCTGCATATGCACGAGTTGTTGCTGTACCTCAACCGCCGTGGCGCCGCCACGTTCATGACGGTTGCCCAGCATGGGCTGGTCGGCGACATGCAAACGCCGGTGGATATCACCTACCTGGCCGACACCGTGATTCTGCTGCGTTACTTCGAAGCCTTGGGCAAGGTGCGTCGCGCCATCTCGATCATCAAGAAACGCACCGGCTCGCACGAGTCGACGATCCGCGAATACCGGATCGGCAGCCAGGGGTTGACGGTTGGCGTGCCGCTGGACAATTTCCAGGGCGTGTTGCGCGGCATTCCGACCTACATGGGTGCTGGTTCTCCACTGCTCAAGGATGAGGGATAGTGACCAGCCTTTCTCCTTTATCAGAACGCGCAATTATCCTGGCGCCATTGGGTCGGGACAGCTCGCTGGCGCTGATGATGCTCAACGAGGCCGGCTACAGCGGCGTCATCGCCAGCAACCTGACAATGCTGTGCAAGGCGCTGGAAGAAGGCGCCGGCCTGCTGGTGATCGCCGCCGAAGCCTTGCGCGGCGTCGACCTGGAGCCGCTGCTGGAGTACCTGCACCAACAGCCCGCCTGGTCGGACTTGCCGATTGTGCTGATGACCCATCATGGTGGCAGCGAGCAAAACGATTCCTCGCACCTCAGCGGCCTGCTGGGCAACGTGACCTTCCTGGAGCGGCCCTTCCACCCTATTACGCTGATCAGCCTGGTCAGCGCCGCCCTGCGCGGACGGCGGCGGCAATACGAAGCCCGGGACCGCCTGATCGACTTGAGCGAGAGCGAGCTTCGCCTGCAGCGCACCCTGGAAACCCTCGAACAGCAAGTCGAGGAACGCACCGCACAACTGCGCACTAACGAAGAAGCCCTGCGTCAGTCGCAGAAGATGGAAGCGGTCGGCCAGTTGACCGGCGGCATCGCCCATGACTTCAACAACATGCTCACCGGGATCATCGGCAGCCTGGAGCTGCTGCGCAGGCGCGTGTCCCGTGGCAAGTTGGACGACCTCGACAGCCTCATCGACCTCGGCGTCACCTCCGCCAACCGCGCCGCCGGGCTCACCCATCGGTTATTAGCATTCTCCCGTCGCCAGTCCCTGGACTCCAAACCCGTGGAGATCAACCAACTGGTGACCTCCATGGGCGAATTGCTGCAACGCAGCATCAATGAAAGCATCACGCTGGATATGCGCCTGCCCCCTCAGTTGTGGACCGCCGAAGCCGACCCCAACCAATTGGAAAGCGCCCTGCTCAACCTGGTGCTCAATGCCCGTGATGCGATGCCCGACGGTGGCAAGCTCACGGTGGAGACGACCAACCGCCACCTCGACAGCGTCTTCACCGCCGCCCTGGGCTCGCTGCAACCCGGCGACTACGTAGAGTTGAGCATCACCGACACCGGCTGTGGTATTCCCGAAAACGTGATGGGCCGGGTGTTCGACCCCTTCTTCACCACCAAACCGATCGGCCAGGGTACGGGGCTGGGCCTGTCGATGATCTACGGGTTTGCGCGCCAGTCCCATGGCCACGTCACGCTCCACAGTGAAGTCGGCAAAGGCACCACCGTCAGCCTGTTCCTGCCGCGCTTCATGGGCGAAGTCGTCACCCATGAAGCGGCCAACCCGGCACTGCTACCGTTTGCCAACACGGGCGAAACCGTGCTGATTGTCGAGGATGACCCGGCGGTACGCGTGCTGGTCAGCGCGGTACTCAAAGAGTTGGGCTATGGGTTTCTGGAAGCCGGGGATGCCGACGCGGCATTGCCGATCATTGAGTCCGACCAGCGTATTGACCTGATGATCAGCGATGTCGGCCTGCCTGGCATGAACGGCCGGCAGATGGCGGAAATCGGCCGGCAGATCCGACCGGACCTCAAAGTGTTGTTCATCACCGGTTACGCCGAACACGCGGCGGTGCGCGGCGGCTTTCTCGATCCGGGGATGCAACTGATCACCAAGCCGTTTACCTTTGATTTGTTGACGGCGAAGGTCAGGGAGATGATCCATATACCCTCCCCCTCTACGAATTGAGATTGCCGGTTATTCCAAGGGCGCCATGTAGGTGTTGGCGACTGCGTGTTGGTCAGCACCGACTTTCTCCAAAGTGAAACCGTCATATTCGGATACCTTGATTTGAAGTTCCTGATTGGCCGGACCGGTTGATTTATAGGGTCGGGCAAAATTTTTATTGTTGAAAACACGTTTCAGTCCTTCGCGCATGCTTTCCACCGAGGGGAAGGTTGCGATGCCATAGTTGGGGTCAAAAAAGAAATAGGTCCGTGTATTTCCATCGACTATCACACCCGCATTCATCGCATGCCCCTCATCGCCTAACATCAACGTCTTCGATCCAGGGCTTTTAACCAACTCATCGGCAATCGCTGTATAAGGCCGAGAGGGGACTTTATCCGAGCCGATGCCATGAAACCCTGTTGGCGTCTCGACTCGCTTCTGTAATTCCGACAGCGTCTGTATGAATGTCTTGGAGGATTTCGCCGTCGGATTTGCAGCCGCTTTATAGAAATTATCAATCAGCGTCTGTGCTTTGCCTTTACTCGCCGCTTCAGCCATTAAGTGCGACAGCGCTGCGCATTGGCCCTTGGATAAAGGCTGTGTCTGGCTCAAATAGAAAATCTGTGGCATTGGTGTCACCCGACCGCCAGCCGCGCGCACCAAATCGTTGAATGTATTGACACCGCCGAGGCCATGTTGAACGGCCAGCCGTTCCTGCTGACGGACCAGAATGCCGATTTGCTTGGGCGAGAGCGTTTTATTCGTCACCGTCAATTTCTTTACTTGCGCGGATGTCATTCCCGAGAAGTAACCGGGGACAGTCTTGGGATCTCCATTGAGATAGCCGTCCCGAAACGCCGCGCCCTGAGGCCCATTCTCAACATTCCTGGTAAGGTTTTGCCATTTAGTTTCCAGGTGGGTGGAACTGGAAGGCTTGAAGTCCACGAGTGGCTTGCCATAGGGTTTATTGGTCGCGGGGTTGTAGGCGTACCACTTGCGATTACCAGGGTTGTAGCGTGCGATAGTCTGGTAGTAAGTGTTACTCCCGGAAGCTTTAGCCGTGCCTTCAAACAGATCGGTGCGCTCGGCAACAAGACGGGCCTGTTGTCTGTTCAATTGCACGCCGGACTGTTTAACGCGGCCTATGACACGTGAACGAATACCTCCCGATAAATTTTCCAAAAAAGAACTTCCCGCCTGGGTGCCAGGCCTTGCGCCCTGCCCGATCCCCTTGAGAAACGACCGGCCGAAGGGTTTCGGCACTCCCGCCTTGGAGGAACGCGTGCCTTTGGCGACACCCGTGCCGGCCTTCCCAAGCCCTGCGGTAGTGGCGTACATGACAACGTCAAAAATGGCATCTCCCGCCGCATCGAGATAATTACCGTTTGCCAGGTTCCAGACTGCAGATGCCCCAGGTACGAAACCCAGTATCAGGTTGCGCATGAACGCCTTTTGTCTTTCTTCATCATCAAAGGTCGTCGTTTCCACCGTTGAGGCCTCCACTTCACCCATTTTATAACGGGCCAAAATGCTCTCAGACAGCTTCCTTCCGAGGTACTGACTTCTGGGACTGGAGAACGACCTGGGGAAATCACCATGATCGACGCCAGCCTGCTCCTTGGACTCGTCATCCACTTCGGGGCTGATACGCTCGATGGTAGGGGCGGTGTAAACGTTCCTGCCAATAGAGGGTGTTGTCATGCTCCAGGAGCCTTGAAGCCCCTCTCTGAATGTGTCCCGCCAATCGTCACGTCGGCGTAGCACATTACGCTGAGGGTCAATCTCGTAATAGTCAGTGACGCCATTGCGTTCAGTTTTGATAATTAAGGCCCCGTCCCTCTCGGGTGCACGAAAGTGCTTTTTCGACGTGTGATTCACGCCAGGTAGATTGATATGTTCGTACTCAGAGGTGCCTCTTCGATAAACAGTTAACTGCCCCGTCTCGATATTCTTTCGGTCTTCCAGGGGTAAGGTGGAAATAAGGTTTCGGGTCACCGAATTCCAACCCTGTTCCAGGTTGTCCTGGTAATCGTCGAACGCTGTTTTGTGCTTTTCGATTGGATCGGGCAGCTTGGCTACCGCCTTAATCATTGCCTGGGTAATCCTGGAGTTGCTGGAGTGCCACCCAACATCCAGGCCCGCTTTTTTTGCAAGATAGAGGTCCAGCAACGAGTAGCTGCCAAGCGGGTCCGTGCTGATCGATGGGGTCAGCTTGTGGCTATCCGTGGTCGTGCGATGACTACGGATGCTTTTTTCCTCAAACGGGATCCCCTCGCCAAATCGGGCCTTGAGTTCCGCCAGCGCCACTGAGCGTTGGGTCGGCACCGGGGCGATGAACGCGTTGATGGCGCTCAGCATCGACTGTTGTTGCGTGCTGATTGCCAGCTGGGTGTCTTCCACTTGTTTGGAGGAGTACGGCCCAGTCATGGGCAATGTGCCGTGAAGTTTTCCCCACTCAATGATCGCGGGCTGCCGGGTTTGCTGCTGAATCTGTTCTTCCTGCTCCGAGACAGGGTCTACGGTGTCGAATGCAACGATTTCAGCAAAGGTCATGTGTGCGCTTGCCCCTGGCGTCGTCGCTTCAATACGCGCGACCGCCGATTTGAGGGCGAGCCAGGAAAACGACCCGTACGTCGCGCTGTCAGGAACGTCCTTGACCAGTAGTTCGGGTGCTGCCCGCGACAACATCAGCATCGCTGCGACGGGCGCCGCCTCAGGCGTGGTCTGGTTGGTCTCCACCAGATGATCAATCAACGCCTTCTTGATTACGGACAAAGGCTGGCCATGGAACTGGGGCGCCGCGAGATTGAACCCGGAAACGTGGTTCTCTTTGGGCTCATCCAGACTTTGGGTATCCAAGGTGACCGCCAAGGCAGTCAAAAGCACCTCTCTGGACGTGGACTGATCTGCAATTTCCCCTAATCGTTTTTTCAGTTCTGCGCCTAATTGCTGACCTTGCTTTGACGTAAGAATCCACTGCACGACGGCGCGCGGGTCGCCTTGATTAAGCAAAGTGCGAGGCACATTCTTCACCAAAGCGCCCAACACGTCAGCACTTCCCAATCGAGCGTCGCTGTTCAGGCCAGGCAGTGGCGGCTGATTGTCAGCAATGATGCGGAACAGTTCAGCCTGGTCCTCGGTAGACATGGGCTCCGGCCACGCCAGTGCCCCGCCCAGATTTCCGTCGTCCGGGGCCGTTAACCCTGGCGCAGCCAAGGCGCGGATCAAGTTATCCAGTTCCTCCTGGTTTTGCGGTACGTGCAAGCCATTTGCCGCCAACCAATCCGTCACGCTGGTTTCGGCCCGCTCGGTGTCTTGCCGGTAGGATGAGTCCGGATGCACAGCCACTTTCTTGCTGGCCAAAACCCCGGCAACGTCAACGTACTGCGCTTCGGAAATTTCACGGAGTTTTTGCAGCAACTTGAATTGATTAATGCTATCGCCCAGTTGGCCTTTTTGTTGCTCAAGTGCTTCAGACGATTGAGCCTCGCCATCGACATAGGTGTCCGGCCCTAACACGTCAAACGCCTGATTGTGGTCCAGCTGCGTCGCCCGAGCTAACGTTTCTTCTTTCCTGTAAGGGAGTAGAACCTCGCCATAAAAACGTGCGACTTGAATCAACGGTGCCGAGTCGGGACGGGTTGGCGCATCGATGCTTGCTTGTCCCATAGCCTTCGCGGCGGCCATGATAGGTGCCGTGAGTTCACGCCAACCTGGCTCTTGTCCGTCGCTGTTTAATTCGGTTCGCTTGCCGTTGATAGTCACGGTCAACGTGTCATTGAAAGCGTCGATATTGATGGGTTGGGAGGTATCAATATTTTTCGACTTTGCCCATTCCAAAAAGATCGGGCTATGGGTGGCGTCGAATAATTGCTGCCACCACGCGCCAAACTTCGAGTCCCGCGCGATACCGTCAATTTTTTCCGCGCCCGTGTCGGTTTGCGTTGCTTGCCGTATGGCGCGGGTATAAAGCGCTAATAAACGCCTTTCGCCTGTCTCTCCAGTGTCCCCGGCAGGTGGCGTTATTGGCGGGACGGTTTGGGGGGCTGGGAAGTATTGAGATGATTCGAAAAGCGGTGGCTGGAAGAAACACTGGATAGAGACATGAGACAACCTTCTGACAAACCAAAGATGTTGATCGCAATGAGTCGGGCTCATCGGTCACGCCACTTAATGGTCCTGCACTGTCAGAAGGTTCCTTTGACGTGAGAGGTAAACGTCGCAAATGTCGCAGGCAATAGCAGTTCTCTCAAGCCAGCAATCGCTGGATATGCTCTTGCAGCGTATCCAGGTCAAACGGCTTGGCCAGGATCGGCGCGTTACGTGTGATCGGGCTGTTGCAGTCAAGAATTTCCTGCGGGTAGCCGCTGATGAAAATGACTTTCAGCTCAGGGCGCACCTTCAGCGCCGGTTCGGCGATTTGCACGCCCGAGATGCCCCCAGGCAGGCGGTAATCGGTCACCATCAGGTCCAGGTGCGGCTTGGTTGCCAGGATTTCAAAGGCCTCCTTGCCGTTAACCGCCTTCAAGACCCGGTAACCCAGCCCTGCCAGGTACTCGCCCAGCACAAACATGATGGATTCGTCGTCTTCGACGATCAGTACGACATCTTGTGCATCTTCACTCATGGGAAGCCTTTGTCCGGTCAATTGCTGCAAGTACGACCATGGGGTCACGCAGAGGTTGCGTCGAAGTGACGATTGATTTCACGTCGGCGTTTCGAGCGGCAGGCACACCCGGAACAAGGCGCCCTCGCCTATCCGGCTCTCGACCTCGATGGTGCCGCCATGGGCCGCAACGATCTGTTCGGAAATAAATAAACCAAGGCCCAGGCCCGCAGCCACTTGGCTGGCGGACACGCGCTCGAACTGTTGGAAAATACGCTTCTGGTTCTCTTCGCTGATCCCGATGCCATGGTCGCGCACTTCTACCCGTGCCTCACCATGTTCGCTGTACACCCGCACACCCACCGGGCTCTTGGCACCGTAGCGCAGGGCATTGGTGAGCAGGTTGGTGACCACCTGCTCAATGCGGAACTCGTCCCAGTTACCCTCGACGGGCCCTTCGACGACCAGCTGCATCGAAGACTCGGCGGCGGCCACCTGCGGCGCGAAGTTCTGCACCAGGTTGCTGACCAACTGCGCCAGGTCGAAACGCGCCGGGCGTATCGACAGCTTGCCGGTGCGGATGCGCGACACGTCGAGCATGTCTTCGATCAGGCGGATCAGGCTCTGGATCTGCCGCTCGTCGCGGTCGACCATGGCGCGCATCTTATCCAGGGTAAAGGCCGCGGCGTTGTCCCGCGCCAGGTGCATCTTGCGCAGTTGGGTTTCGAGGATCAGGCCATTGAGCGGCGTACGCACTTCATGGGCGACGATCGACATAAAGTCATCACGCATGCGCACCGCCTGCTCCAATTCGGCCTGGGCAGCCTGCAGGCGGTTGAGCAGCAGTTCCTGTTCCCGGCGACTACGCTCCAGCTCTTCCACCTGCAGTTTCATCGCTTTGCTCTGGCGATAGAGGTCGACGAATACATTGACCTTGCTCTTCACGGCATGGATGTCGAGCGGTTTGTGCAGAAAGTCCACGGCGCCACTTTCATAGCCTTTGAACGCGTAATTGAGTTCACGGCCGGCGGCACTGACAAACACGATCGGGATGTTTTTGGTCTTTTCGGTGCCGCGCATCAGTTCAGCCAGCTCGAAACCGTTCATGCCGGGCATCTGCACATCGAGAATCGCCATGGCGAACTCATGCTCCAGCAACAGCGACAAGGCTTCGTCGGCGTTCAATGCCTTGAACACCTGACGGTCCTCGCGCTTGATCAGCGCTTCGAGGGCCAGCAGGTTTTCCGGCAGATCATCGACGATCAGCAGTTTGGCCTGGACGTTACTTAACATGGGGAGGATTCCAGCAAAGCCAGCAACGAGCCAATGTGGCTCAGAGTCAGAATATGATCAGGTGTGTGCAGCGCCAGCGCCGCCAGGGGCATCACGGCAATCCGCGCTTCGTCGGGGTGCTGGACCACAGTGGTGCCGCCCGATTGCTTGACATAGGCCAGCCCGCACGCGCCGTCGTGGTTGGCGCCGGTCAGCAGGATCGCCAACAGCCCCTGGCCGTAGGCATCCGCCGCCGAGGTGAACAAATAGTCGATGGCGGGCCTGGAATGGTGCACGCGCTCCTCCTGGCTCAGGGACAGGCTGCGGTCAGTTTCCACCGACAGGTGATAGCCGGGGCAGGCAAAATACAGCGTACCCGCCGCGATCACTTCTTTGTCCTGCGCCTCGCGCACCGGGATACGCAGGCGTCGCGCAAACACTTCGGCCAGCTGGCTGCGGCGCTCATCCGGCAGGTGCAGCACGGCAATGATCGGCAATCCGAAGTCGTCCGGCAGCTCGGCAAAAATGCTCAGCAACGCCTCCACACCGCCGGCGGAAGCACCGACGACAATGGCTTCAATCCCGCGAATCGGGCTGAGTGCAGCGTCGTTCATGATTTTCGGTAGATCCGTTCCTGCTTGACCAAAGGTTCGAATTGCTTGCTGTAGGCAGAAAACTCCAGCGTTTCCTTGCTGCCCAGCACCAGGAAGCCGCGATGGCACAGCGACTCATGAAACAACCCAAACGCCCTATCTTGCAACTTTTTATTGAAGTAAATCAGTACATTACGACATGAAATTAACTGAGTTTCTGAAAATACGCTGTCGGTCGCCAAACTATGGTCGGCGAAGGTAACGTTTTCGCGCAGTGTCTTGTCGAAGATCGCGTAATCGTAGGCCGCGGTGTAGTAGTCGGCAAATGAACGTTGCCCGCCGGCCTGCTGATAGTTGGCGGTATAGGCGCGCACATTCTCCAGGGAAAAGATCCCCTGCTTGGCTTTATCCAGCGACGCCGGGTTGATATCGGTAGCGTAGATGATCGTACGCTCCAGCAGCCCCTCTTCGCGCAGCAGGATGGCCATGGAGTACACCTCCTCCCCCGTGCTGCAGCCGGCGATCCAGATCTTGATCGAGGGGTAGGTCTTGAGCAGCGGCACCACCTCCTGGCGAATGGCCAGGAAGTGCGACGGGTCACGAAACATCTCGCTCACCGGGATCGTCAGAAATTGCAGCAACTGCATGAACGCCGCAGGGTCGTGCAGCACCCGTTCCTGCAAGGCCGAGATGGTCGCGCACTCGAACTGGCGCAGGGCATGGGCCACACGGCGCTTAACCGACGCCCCGGAGTAGTCACGAAAGTCATAGCTGTACTTGAGGTATATCGCCTCGATCAGCAGGCGCAGCTCAATATCGCTGCTTTTGTCCAAAAAACTGCGCTCCACTTAAATACGTTCCATCTTGGGCAACCACACACGAATCAGCGAGAACAGCCTGTCGAGATCGATCGGTTTGGCCAGGTAATCGTTGGAGCCCGCCGTAAGGCAGCGCTCCTGATCGTCCTTCATGGCCTTGGCCGTCACCGCAATGATCGGCAGCTTTTTCCAGCGCGGGTCCTGGCGGATCAGGGCCGTCGCCTCGTAACCGTCCATCTCCGGCATCATCACGTCCATCAGCACCAGGTCGATATCGTCGACTTCATTGAGCTTGTCGATGGCCTCGCGCCCGTTACGGCCAATCACCACCACCGCCCCTTTGTGCTCCAGGGCGCTGGTCAGCGCGAAAATATTGCGTACATCGTCGTCCACCAGCAGGATCTTGCGCCCCTCGAAGACCTTGTCGCGGCTGCGGGCGGTCTTGAGCATCTTCTGGCGCTCATGGGACAACTTGGATTCGACTTTGTGCAGAAAGAGTGTGACTTCATCCAGCAGACGCTCCGGCGAGCGGGCGCCCTTGATGATGATCGAGCGCGAGTACTTGCGCAGTTCGGCCTCTTCGTCACGGGTCAGGTTGCGCCCGGTGTAGACGATCACGGGCGGGAACGAACAGATGTCCTCGGTGGCCATGCGCTTGAGCAGCTCATTGCCGAGCATGTCCGGCAGCTTGAGGTCGATGATCATGCAGTCGTAGACGTGGGTGCGCAGCAGGTCGAGCGCTTCCTGGGCGAAGCCGACGGCGGTGATCTCAATGTCATCGTCGCCAATCAGGCGGGCAATGCTGTCGCGTTGCAGGTCGTCGTCTTCCACCAGCAGTACGCGCTTGACCTTTTGGGTCAGCTTGGCTTCCAGGCGCGCGAACACGTCCTTGAGCTCTTCGCGGGTGGTGGGTTTGACCGCATAACCGATGGCGCCCATATGCATGGCGGCTTCGACGCGATCTTCAACGGAAATCACGTGCACCGGGATATGGCGCGTGTTGGCGTGTTCCTTCAGCCGTTGCAGCACGGTCAAGCCGGAATGGTCGGGCAGGCGCATGTCGAGCAGGATCGCGTCGGGGATGTATTCCTCGGCGAGGCTGTAGCCCTCGTCGGCACCGTGGGCAACCAGACAGTTGTAGCCCAGCTCATGGGCAAGGTCGAACAGGATGCGCGCAAAGTTCGGCTCATCTTCCACCACCAGGATGCAGCGGGTGGTGAATGGGGCCTTGTCACGGTCATCGGCAAAGCGCGGAATCTGCTTGGCGTCGGCCTCCGGCAACGGCGAGATCGCAATCGGCTTGGGAGCCGGGGCCACCACCACCTGGCGCGGCTGCTGGACAGGTGGCGCATCGTCCTCGCGCTCCACATAGTGCTCAGGCAATACCAGGGTAAAGGTGCTGCCCTGGCCTGGTGCGCTGGTCACACTGATATAGCCGCCGAGCAAGGTGGCCAGGTCGCGGGAAATCGACAGCCCCAGACCAGTGCCGCCGTAACGACGGTTGGTGGTGCCGTCGGCCTGGCGGAAGGCTTCGAAGATACTTTCCTGATGATCCGGGGCAATACCGATCCCGGAATCGCGCACCGTAAAGGCAATGCCTTCGCCCGGCGCGCGCGCCACCGACAGGCTGACGTCGCCATGCTCAGTGAATTTGATCGCGTTGGACAGCAGGTTTTTGAGGATCTGCTCCAGGCGCTGGCGGTCGGTAAACAACATCAACGGGGTGCCCGCCTGTACCTCCACCTGGAAGCCCAGCGTGCGGTCGGCCGCCAGCGGTTCGAACATGCCGCGCAAGCCGTCGACCAGGCGCGCCACGCTGGTGTTTTCCGGGCGCACTTCGAGCTTGCCGGCTTCGACCTTGGAAATATCCAGGATGTCATTGATCAGGTTGAGCAGGTCGTTACCGGCTGAATAGATCGACTCGGCAAACTTGACCTGTTCGGCGCTGAGGTTTTCCTGGGGGTTCTCAGCCAGCAACTTGGCCAGGATCAGCGAGCTGTTGAGCGGCGTGCGCAGCTCATGGGACATGTTGGCCAGGAATTCGGACTTGTACTTGCTGGAGCGCTGCAACTCGTCGGCGCGGTCTTCCAGTTCCAGCTGGGCCTGGTTGAGCTCGACGTTCTTGCGGTCCATGGCATCGCGCTGCTCGGCCAGCGTCTGGGCCTGCTCGGCCAACTGTTCGTTGGTCTGCTCCAGCTCGGCCTGCTGGGTTTCCAGGTGGGCCTGGGACTCCTTGAGGATGCGCGACTGTTCTTCCAGTTCTTCGTTGGCGGTCTTGAGTTCTTCCTGTTGCACCTGCAACTCTTCGTTGAGCTGCTGGGTCTCGGCCAGCACTTCCTGCAGACGCTGGCGATAACGCGCGGCCTCGATGGAGGTGCCGATGTTATCGGCGATTAATTCCAGCAGCTCCACGTCACGCTCCTGCAATGGGCGCAGGAAACCGAGCTCGATCACACCGTTGACGCGATCATCGTTGCTGGTCGGCACCACCAGTACGCTGCGCGTAGCGCCTTCGCCCAGGCCGGAGCTGACCTTGAAGTAGTCCACCGGCACGTCGTCCAGGCGAATCAGACGCCCCATCTGGGCCGCCTGCCCAACAATGCCTTCATCGCTGTAGATCGCCTGTTCGAGCTGTTCCTGCTCGCGCGAGAAGCCATAGGTGGCCACGCGCTTGAGACCGCCGTGCTCTTCGCGCACATACAACGCGGCAACGGCCGAGCCCATGTACTGGGCAAAGAACTGCAGAATGTTGCGGCCCAGCATATTCAGGGTCAGTTGCCCCAGCACCTGTTCGGCCAGTTCGGTCTGGCCATTGCGTAGCCAGGCTTGCTGTTCCAGGCGCCGCGCAATCTTCTGTTGCGACGCGAGGTTCGCGCTATAACTCTCTGACAGAGAAAGTAAATTTCGACGGCCAATATAGGCAAGAAAGCCACTCAGCCCGAGTACGAAAGCCAGGTAGAGGGTGACGCTGATCACCGTGGTGCGCGTGACCTCTTGATTGCGCGCGATGCGGAACTGCTGCTCCATGACGATCGCATCTTCGTATCCCTTGCGAATCTCATCGGTCAGGCGCTTGCCACGGCCCGCCTTCACCGCGCCGCGGTAGTCGCCGTCCTGGCGCTGCATGTCAATCATCGACTGGGCGTATTTGTTCCACTCCAGTTGCAGAGCTTCCAGGCGCTTGAGGCGGTCCAGCTGTTGCGGGTTGTCCGCCACCAGCTCCTGCAGGTTGCGCAGTTCGGCAATGATTCGCGGCTTGGCCACTTCATAGGGGTCAAGGAAGTGCTCATCGCCAGTGATCAGGAAGCCGCGCATGCCGGTTTCCAGGTCAACGGTCAGTTTCGACGTTTCATTCAGGTTGTTGATGACCCGGTCGGTGTGTTCGACCCACTGGATCACCGACAAAAGGTAGGTGATCAGCACCACGAAAAACGCCGCGCTGAGCACACCCACACCCAGGGGCAGCGCCACGTTTCTGCTCAGGAGTGTACGGAAGCTCTTTTCATCGACGGTCGACGCGGGAGTCATGGGCATGCCTTGGCCAAATACGGAAAAACCGCGAGTTTGCCCCAAACGGACGGGCAAGACTATTTTTCTGAGACGGTTTTGTACAGATTCCTACAGCGGAACAGGCTATTCTGCCTGGCCTTTTGTATTGCGTTGTTTTTACAGCCTGCGGGAACTTGTCCATGGCCCGCGCTTACTCAAGGAAGAGGCCTGTTAGAGCGGCCACCGGTAAACCTCGCTTTTTTTGGGAATCCCATCTATGTGCGCAGCCCCCTCCACCATCCTTGTTGTCGAAGACGACGCCATCGTGCGCATGCTTATCGTCGATGTGCTTGAGGAGTTGGAGTACAACGTGCTTGAAGCTGTCGATGCCGACCAAGCACTCAAGCAGATTCAATCCAGCGATCAGGTGATCGATCTGATGATGACGGACGTCGGCCTGCCCGGCATGGACGGCAAGCAGTTGGCCGGCGAGGTGCGCGCCCTGCGCCCTGCCCTGCCGATCCTGTTCGCCAGCGGCTATGCCGATAGCATCGATCTGCCCGATGGCATGCAGGTGATTGCCAAACCGTTCTCGATCGATCAGTTGCGTGACAAGGTCAAATCGATGCTGCCCGCTGCCTGACCTGACCTCGCAAGACTCCGCGCCGCCTGCCCAGGCGGCTTTTTTATGTCAGTCATACCTAGATTTACGTGACCTTGCGCAAATAAAACCGGAAACTCGGCGCGTTCCCACGCCACTTAAAAACATTCTTCAAAAAGCCCTCAAGAAGGACGCAACAACATGATTGGAAAACCGACACGCCTGCTGTTGGCGAGCCTCTCGATACTCATGAGCAGCGGCGCCTGGGCCGACTTTACGGCGACCCCGAGCGAAGCCCGGGCCATTGCCAAGGAAGCGTACCTGTATGGCTATCCCGTAGTAGAAATGTACAGGACGCTCTATACCCAGGCGGTTGATAAAGGCGGCCCTCACTTCAAAGCGCCCTTCAACCATATCGGCAACACCGCGCAGGTGCTGACCCCCAAGGACAACGTCTTGGCGACGCCGAACCCCGATATGGCGTACTCCTTCATGTGGATGGACCTGCGCCGCGAGCCGCAGGTGCTGACGTTGCCGAAAATCGAAGACAACCGTTACTACTCCGTGCAGTTGATCGATCTCTATACGCAGAATTTCTCCTACCTGGGCACCCGCAGCACTGGCAACAACGGCGGCCACTACATGATCGCCGGTCCCGACTGGAAAGGTCAGCAGCCGGTGGACGTGGACCGAGTGGTGTACAGCGAAAGCAACCTCGCCTACGCGCTCTATCGCACGCAGTTGTTCGATGACAAGGACCTGAACAAGGTCAAGCAGATCCAGAACGGCTATAAAGTGCAGGCGCTGAGCAGCTACGTGAAGCAGGCCGCCCCTGCCAGGGCGCCGAAGGTCGAATGGCCCAAGCCGATGGCGACCATGACCGAAGGCCCGCAGCTGTTTCGCTACCTGAACTTCATGCTGGCCTTCGCCGCGCCCCAGGACAGCGAGAAAGAACTGCTGGCACGCTTTGCCAAAATCGGCATTGCGCCGGGCGCACCGTTCAAGGTCAATCAGTTGACCGCGCAACAGCGCAAGGCGCTTGAGGACGGTATTGCCGATGCGCACGCCGAATTTGCCGCATTCAAGAAGGACAAGCTCGATACCCAACAGGTCAGCCGAGGCGATCTGTACGGTAGCCGTGACCACCTGCAAAACAACTACCTGTATCGTTACGCCGGCGCGGCCACGGGCATTTTCGGCAACTCCTCCGACGAAGCCACGTTGTTCACCTACCACGACGACAGCGAAGGCAAACCGGCCAACGGCGCACGCCACAGCTATACCGTGCACTTTGCCAAGGACCAACTGCCGCCGGCCGATGCGTTCTGGTCGCTGACCATGTATAACGCCAAGACCCGACTGCTGGTGCCCAATCACAAGAAGCGCTACCAGATCAATTCGCGCATGCTGCCGGGCCTTAAGCTGGACGCCGACGGCGGCCTGACCCTGGCCTTGCAGCATCACGAGCCGCCGAAGGCTGAGCAGAGCAACTGGCTACCGGCCCCGCCGGGCCCGTTCTACGCCGTTTTACGCATTTACCTGCCCAAGCCTGAGGCGAGTAACGGGCAGTGGAAGCTGCCAGCATTGACGCCGCTCAAGTAATTCCGTGCGTTGGTCCGTTGTCAGACAACAGCACGGCGGATGCATGGCTGGCAGGTCCCCGACGCCGCTGCGACAACGAACCGGCCAGGAATGCGTTCCTGGCATCAGTGCTTTTTAAGCTTCACGTAGGATTGATGCAGGTCTGCCGCCCAGCCATCGATGACGCTTTTGACGTCATCGGCCTTCATCACCTGTGAGTCGTTGGCCAGCGGCGTGCCAGTGCCTTTGCGCACCACTTCGGCAAGGACCTTGCCATTACCGCCGTCGAGAAACTGTGCTTCGGTGCCCAACGTGGTTTCCTGGTCGCGGATACCCGTGCCGGCGCTGACCGCTGCGGCCACCAGGGCGACCGGCACAAACTCATAGGGTTTGAGCGCTTCGGTCTTGCTGCTGACTGCGGTGATTGCCGCGCGCACTACGATCACCCCCGGCCCTGGGGCATTGGCCAGGGGCATCGATTGGGCCAGCTCACGCTTGAGCGCCTGATTGAAGTAGTCATTGATACCACGCAGGGTGCTGTCCGGAATTTTCGCCGTCGCCTGGGGTTTGGGGTAGAACTGCGTCGGTTCGATATACACCGCGTTGTAACGGCTCAGGTCCAGTTCAGGGTCGACCCAGCGCATCACCTCGGCGCCGGAGGGGGATTTGGCTTCTTTGAGTTGACTGTAGTCCGAAAGAAAACCTGAATATTCATCCGGTTGGGTGATCTTGCTGGCACAGCCCGCCAGCCCGAGCGAAGCGATGCACAGTGTGCTGATCATTAGCCTTGATTTCATCTTGAACTCCCTGGCGGTCGGCGCTGGAACATGGAACTGTAGTTATAGACGATCTCTGGGAGAACAGCCTTGCGCCAATCGCCATGCGCCCCGCCGTTCGCAGGCTCAGGCGCGTTCGCGGGGAATCAGGCTCTGCAACTGGGCAGCCAGGAAGTTAGCGTCGAAGCCATAAGTGTCCGGGTCTTTCAGGCCGTTGGTTTTTTTCCACAACCAATCGTTTTTATCCGCCGGCAACACCAGCGATACGCTGCCGTGCCTGGCGGCGGTCAGGCCCATGACCGCCACGCTGATAAAGCCGCCCGCGCCCATGACGTCCGGCACGAACTCCACGGCTTTGCCGGTGATGTGAATGGTCAGTTTCTCGGTATTGAAGGTCGATGTTTCCACCGGCACGCTCGGTGCGCTGGCCACATAGACTTCGCGCTGCACCTCCAGCAGGCCGGCGGTCTTGACCGGGGCCATCCACTGTTCGATCTGCTCGAACAACTCGCCGAGCTTTTGCGCCCAACGCGCCGACTGCACATCGAATTGCTGTTTTTTATGCGCTTCGCTATCGGCGTAATGACGAAGCATCTCGCCCAGTTGCTGTACATCGTCCATTGCGGATTTCCTTGGATGAACCAGGTTGCGAAGCACGATCATGGCAGAAGCCGGCCGTCACCGTACGATTAACGCCTGCGCAAACTGCTCCGCTCATTTGCTCGGTAACTGCGTATGACTGTTGGCCTGGCAGTCGGTAAGGTAAAGCCACATCCCTTGTCAGGAACATCACATGCGCACCATCGGCCTAATCGGCGGCATGAGCTGGGAGTCCAGCGCCGAGTATTACCGCATCATCAACCAGCGCGTGCGCGACCAGCTCGGCCCCCTGCGCTCGGCACAAGTGTTGATGTACAGCGTAGATTTCGGCCCGGTGGAGCAGGCTCAGCACGCGGGGCGTTGGGACGATACCGCACTGATCCTGGAAGATGCCGCGCGTCGTTTGCAAGCCGGCGGTGCTGACTGCGTGGTGTTGTGTACCAACACCATGCATAAGCTGGCGCCGCGTATCGAGGCGGTGGTGTCGATTCCGCTCCTGCACATCGCCGATGCGGCAGCATTGGCCGCCGTGGAAGCGGGCACGCGGACGGTCGGCTTGCTGGGTACCGCCTTTACCATGGAACAGGACTTTCTCAAGTCCCGCCTGGCCGGGCACGGCCTGAGCGTGCTGGTGCCGGACGCGGAGGAGCGCAAGGACGTGCACCGGATCATCTATGACCAATTGTGCGTGGGGGTGATCAGCGAGGCTTCACGGCAGGTTTACCAACGGGTTATCGAGTCCCTGGCTGCGCGTGGCGCCCAGGCGATCATCCTGGGCTGCACGGAAATCGGCCTGCTGATCAAGCCCGAACACAGCCACCTGCCGCTGCTGGACACCACCGAGCTGCATGCGCGGGCGGCGGTGGCGTTTGCCTTGGCGGACTAAACCGAGGTGCGCAGGCGCGCCATGCTCACGGTGTCGACAAACACGCCGTCACGCAGAGCGTAATCGCGCAAGCGACCTTCCACCTCGAAGCCAAATTTGCGGTAGAGGCATTGCGCCGCTTCGTTGTCGGCGTACACCGTCAGCTCCACGCGGTGCAGGTTCATCCAGTTATCCGCCACATCCAGCGCCGCAGCCAACAGCCGCGAGCCCACGCCCTTGCCTTGCCACGCGATGGCCACCCCCATGCCGAATGAGCCGACATGGGCCTGGCGTACGCGCAGGTACTGTTCCAGGCCGAGTTGGCCGATCACTTCACCGCCATGCACCGCCACCAACTGCAGTCGCCGCTCGTTGTCCATCACCAGCTTCTTGCGCCAGGACTCCACCGACTGGAAAGGCATCTGCAGCACCTGACGGCACACGGCCGGTTCGTTATAAAGCGCCGCGACGCCTTCAAGATGGGCCTCGGTAAAGCGTTGGATGACGATATGGGGTTCAGGCGCGTGCATTGTGCTTCATCCTTTGAAAGACACGTGGCCGGCCAGTGTAGAGGCCCTGTCGGTGTGTGTCAGCGCCGGGCTGCAACGCGCCACACCCGCGCAATATCCGCCGCCCGCTCGCGCAACAGACGCGGCGCCTCGTTGCAGGCCTGCTCCAGGCTCATCGGCCCGCCCGGCAAGGCGAACGCGGCCGTCACGCCGTGGGCGTACATCTGTTCGTAGCCGTCGCCCAGGGTGCCGGCGATGACAATCACCGGCACCTTGTGCCGCTGGGCAATACGCGCCACGCCGAAGGGGGTTTTGCCGCGCAGGGTCTGGGCGTCGAAGCGGCCTTCACCGGTGATGACCAGGTCGGCGCCGCAGATGGCGTCATCCAGCCTCACCAGTTCGGCTACAACGTCCACGCCGGCACGGAACTGTGCACCGAGAAAGGCTTTGGCGGCAAAGCCCAGGCCGCCGGCTGCGCCGCTGCCGGGCTCGTCTCGCACGTCTTTGGGCAGCACGCGGGCGCAGTGGTCGGCGAAGTGGCGCAGGGCCGCGTCGAGTTGCTGCACCTGCCGGGGGGTGGCGCCCTTTTGCGGACCGAAAATCGCCGATGCGCCATGGGGACCACACAGCGGGTTATCCACGTCAGCGGCGATGTCAAAGCGCACCTGGGCCAGGCGTGGGTCCAGGTGTTCAAGGCTGATCCGGGCCAGGCGGGCCAAGGCCAGGCCACCGGGCGCGAGGGGCTGGTCTTGGGCGTCGAACAGTTGCACCCCGAGGGCCTGCATCGCGCCAGCGCCGCCATCATTGGTGGCGCTGCCGCCAATCGCCAGGATGATGCGCCGGGCACCGGCGTCCAGGGCCGCGCGAATCAGCTCGCCGGTGCCATAGGTGCTGCTGATGCACGCATCGCGCTGCCCTGGCGGGACCAATTGCAGGCCGCTGGCTTCGGCCATTTCGATGATTGCCGTGTGGCTCTCGGCCAGCCAGCCCCAGCGCGCGTCAACCTCCGCGCCCAGAGGCCCGCGCACCGTTTGGCCGCGCAGTTGCCCATTGCTGGCGGCGAGCACCGACTCCACCGTGCCCTCGCCGCCGTCCGCCATCGGGCACTGGATCAACTGCGCGTGCGGCCAGACCTGAGACACCCCTTGGGCAATGGCCTTGGCTACCCCTTCGGCACTCAGGCTGTCCTTGAACGAGTCGGGGGCAATCACGATTTTCATGGGTGTTCTCCGGTTTTCATGACGCCCATGCTGCCAGTTGGTACCGGCCCTGACGCCGGTCCGATGCACAACGGCGGGTGAGGTTTGTTGTTCATTCCGACAAAGCCTGGGGCAGCAGCTGCACGCCCAGGTACAAGGCAAGCATGCCATCCAGGGTCAGCGGGTCGACGCCGCTGAGTTCGGCAATACGCTCCATGCGGTAACGCAGGCTGTTGCGGTGAATGCCCAAGGCATCGGCGCATGCCTGGCTTTGGCCGTCGTGTTCACACCAACCGCGCAGGGTGGCCAGCAGTTGGCCGTTGCTGTCTTTGGCCAGTACTTTGCGCAGGGGGTTGAGCAATTCGTCGACTGCATCGTCGTTGCGATGACGCCAGAGCATCACCGGCAGGCGGTAACGGTTGAGGGTCAGCAGGCGCGATTGCGGCAGCACGTCACGCCCGTAGGCCAGCAGGTCGCTGACGCGACGATAGCAACGGCGCAGGCCAGCCAGCCCATCGGCCTGCCCGCCCACGGCCACGCGCAGAATATTCCAGCCTTGGCCCGCGAGTTTCTCCAGCAGCCGGGGATTGTCCACCGGCACCGCCGCCGGCCGGCACCACAGCAACGAGAACTGCGCCGAACTCACGCACCAGCTGTCCGGGTAACGCGAACTCAGCCAGGTGCTCAGGGCTTGCGCCGATTGGCCCGCGCCCAACTCAAACAGATACGGGGTGCGCGCCAATTGCGGCTTGAGCCCCAATTGCCGGGCTTCGTCGACCAGCCGTGGCGAGTCGCCGGTGTCGGCCAGCAGCAGCGCCAACAGATCATCGCAACGCTGGCGCCGCCATTGCTGTTCGGCTTGCTGGTGGCGATGGCTGACCAGCATTTCGGCGGTCATGCGCACCAGTTCGGCGTAGATGCGCAAGCGCTCGGGCTCACCCGTGATACCCAATACGCCGATCAGGCGCTGGTCATGCATCAGCGGCAGGTTGATACCCGGTTGCACGCCCTTGAGGTGCTTGGCGGTCTGACCATCGATCTCCACCACTCGCCCGTTGGCCAGCACCAACTGCGCGCCTTCATGGCGGGTATTGATCCGCTCGCTTTCGCCGCTGCCCAGGATCAGGCCCTGGCTGTCCATGACGTTGACGTTGTAAGGCAGAATCGCCATGGTTCGATCGACGATATCCTGCGCCAGGTCATGATCCAGCTCGAACATGGGGCCAACTTCCTTCATCGTGGTTGGTCATCGGCACAGTGCAAAGCGCGCTTGACTGTGCGCGAGCACAAAGACAGTACCCCGCTACGTGGCCGAGACTCGTTGGGCGATCAACGTTACCCTCGCATCGAAAAAAATCATAATAAAGAGAGACTGCCATGTCACAGAGCGCCGCTGCCACACTGGCCACCGATGACGATAAAAACGCCATCTACCAGCGCATTACCCTGCGCCTGATCCCCTTCATCTTCATCTGCTATCTGTTCAACTACCTTGACCGGGTCAACGTTGGCTTTGCCAAGTTGCAGATGCTCGATGCGCTGAAGTTCAGCGAAACCGTGTACGGCCTGGGGGCCGGGATCTTCTTTATCGGCTACGTGCTGTGCGGCGTGCCCAGCAACCTGGCGCTGACCCGGTTCGGCCCTCGGCGCTGGATTGCGTTGATGATGATCGTGTGGGGCACTTTGTCCACGTGCCTGCTGTTCGTCACCACGCCGACGCACTTCTACACCCTGCGCCTGTTCACCGGAGCCGCCGAAGCCGGCTTCTTCCCTGGCGTGGTGCTCTACCTTTCGCAGTGGTTCCCGACATTCCGCCGTGGGCGGATCATGGCGTTGTTCATGTCGGCGATCCCGGTGTCCGGTTTGCTCGGCAGCCCGTTTTCCGGTTGGATTCTCAACCACTTCGCCGCGGGCCAGGGTGGCCTGGCGGGCTGGCAGTGGATGTTCCTGCTGCAAGGCATCCCCACCGTGATCCTCGGTGCCCTCGCCTACTTCCTGCTCAGCGACAGCTTCGCCCACGCCAAGTGGCTCAAGCCCCATGAGCGCGCAGTGCTGGAAGCCGATCAGGCCAGCGACCTGGCCAACAAGCCGAAAACCGCCACCGACTCCCTCGCCGACGTATTCAAGAACCCCGCGATCTGGGCGTTCGGCCTGATTTACTTCTGTATCCAGAGCGGTGTGTACGCGATCAACTTCTGGTTGCCGTCGATCATTAAGAACCTGGGCTTCAGCGATAACCTGGTGATTGGCTGGCTCAGTGCGATCCCGTATCTGCTGGCAGCGGTGTTCATGTTGCTGGTGGGCCGCTCCGCCGACATGCGCAAGGAGCGGCGCTGGCATCTGGTGGTGCCGATGCTGATGGGCGCGATCGGCCTGGTGATCGCGGTGAATTTCGCCACCACCCCGGCCATTGCGATTCTTGGCCTGACCATCGCCACCATGGGCGCCCTCACCGGCCTGCCGATGTTCTGGCCGGTGCCGACCGCCCTGCTCAGCGCCGGCGCGGCAGCCGGCGGCCTGGCGTTGATCAACTCCATGGGCCAGATGGCCGGCTTCCTCAGCCCATATATCGTCGGTTTTGTGAAGGATGCCACCGGGTCCACGGACACGGCGTTGTACCTGCTGGCGGCGGTGATTGTGGCCGGCAGTGTGTTGGCATTGCGGATGACGCGGACGTTGAAGGCGTAATGCTTTCTCATAAACAATGAAGTGTTTGCTGCGTGACAGTGCTACGTCGACGAGACTGATGTCAAAGGGCTGAAAAGTGAATGAAGAAATGCACCCAAGGCTTGTTCCAGAGCCGCTGAGTCTGGTATTGCATGGTGCACGTTTTCCTGCATTAAGGAGCTTTGCATGATTTACCGCACATTGGGCCAGTCCGGTTTGAAGGTCAGCGCCTTGACCCTGGGCGCCATGATGTTTGGCGAACAGACCAACACCGAAGACTCGCTGCGCATCATCGACAAGGCCTGGGACCAGGGTATCAACTTCATCGACACGGCGGATGTGTACACCGGCGGGCGCTCCGAAGAACTGGTCGGCGAAGCCATTGCGCGGCAGCGCCAGGATTGGGTGGTGGCGTCCAAAGTCGGCTTCGGCCCGCCGGACGGTGTGCCTAACCGCAGCGGTTTGAGCCGCAAACGGATATTCACGGCGCTGGAGGCCAGCCTGACGCGGCTGGACACCGATTATCTGGACATCTACTACCTGCACCGCGAGGACCACAACACGCCACTGGAGGTGACGATATCGGCCATTGGCGACCTGATACGCCAGGGCAAGATCCGCTACTGGGGCCTGTCCAATTACCGTGGCTGGCGCATTGCCGAAGTGATCCGCATCGCCGAGCGCCTGGGGGTGGACAGGCCGGTAATCAGCCAGCCGCTGTACAACATCGTCAATCGCCAGGCCGAGGTCGAGCAGATCACCGCCGCCGCCACGTACGGCCTGGGCGTGGTGCCTTACAGCCCACTGGCGCGGGGCGTGCTCAGCGGCAAATATGCGCCGGATGTGACACCCGAACCGGGCAGCCGCGCCGCGCGCCAGGACAAGCGCATCCTGGAAACCGAATGGCGCGTGGAGTCGCTGCGCATTGCCCAGCAGATCCAGCAATACACCCAAGGGCGCGGCGTGGAGATGGTGCCGTTTGCCATCGCCTGGGTGCTGAACAACTCGGCGGTGAGTTCGGCAATTGTCGGGCCGCGTACCGAAGCGCAGTGGGACGCCTACACTGGCGCGCTGGAGGTGAAGATCACGGCCGAGGATGAGGCGTTTATCGACGCATTGGTCACACCTGGGCACTCATCCACGCCGGGGTTCAATGACGTCAGCCACTTTGTCTCGGGGCGCATGGCGCGCATCTGAAGGGCAAAAAAACCTGGATCACAGCCCCCACCCAGGGGGCTGTGAGAAAATTTCCGCTACACGCCCCAAAACAGAGCAGCCGTTTCCCGCCGAAGCCCCCATAATGCCCTCCTCTTTTTGTACACATCGGTTTTCGCGAGGACAGCGTGTCTAAAGGTGTTGTGTTATCGGTCTCGGCCTCGGTGCTGTTTGCCGGGATGTATTACTTCACATCGTTGCTCGCACCTTTGAGCGGCCTGGAGATCTTCGGCTGGCGCATGCTGCTGACCGTGCCGTGCATGACGGTCTTCATGATCGTCAGCGGCGAATGGCGGCGCGTGTGGAAACTGCTGCAAATGCTGGCGGCCAAGCCCTGGCTGATGGGCGGCATGCTGCTGTCATCGGCTTTGCTCGGCGTGCAGTTGTGGCTGTTCATGTGGGCGCCGTTGAACGGGCGCAGCCTGGATGTATCCCTCGGTTACTTCCTGTTGCCCTTGAGCATGGTGCTCACCGGACGCCTGGTGTGGGGCGAGCAGTTGTCATACCTGCAAAAGATCGCGGTGTTCTTTGCCTGCCTTGGGGTACTCAATGAGTTATACCAGGCCGGCGGCTTCTCTTGGGCGACGCTGGTGGTGATCATTGGTTACCCGCTGTACTTCATCGTGCGTAAATCCCTCAAGACCGACCACCTGGGCGGGCTGTGGCTGGATATGGCGTTGATGCTGCCCGTGGCGTGGTGGTTTGTGCAAAGCGGCGAACAGGGCTACGCGGTGATGGACGCCCACCCCAAGCTGTACGCGCTGATTCCGCTGCTGGGCCTGATCAGCGCCTCGGCGCTGGTGAGCTATATCATCGCCAGCCGCTTACTGGCGTTCAGCCTGTTCGGCCTGCTCAGTTATGTCGAGCCGGTCCTGTTGCTGGTGGTAGCACTGCTGCTGGGCGAAGGGATCAAGGCAGGGGAATGGTTGACCTACATTCCGATCTGGCTCGCGGTCATGGTGCTGGTGTACGAAGGGTTCAAGCATCTGGTGCGTCAGCGTCGAGCCTGAACGGTGAATGGATGTCGGCGTGGGGGCATCCATACCCCTCTGGAAGGTTGCGCGGTAATCGCTTAGCGGGCCACCACCTGGGCTTTCGGTTCTTCGGGGGTGCCGAACCGCTCCTCAAGCAGATCCGCGGCCTCCTCCAATTGCGCTCTTCTCTGACCATAAACCGGGATAAGGCTTTGCAGTTCATCGCCGACCTTTTCCAAGGCGCTATCCATCGCCTCCCTTTCAACACCAAAGAGTTTGCCGAGCCGATTGTCATGGTTCAGTTCAAGCAACGTGCCTTTCACGGGGTTCTTGACGATGGTCTCGATCGAATTGGCCACATCCTCCGGCACGCCCAGTACTTTCAACGCGGTGCCCAGGCCGTGGCCGGGGTTTCTGAGTTGCTTGAGGAATTCGTCGTAGAGCCCGCGCAGATCATTGGCGCCCACATTGTCCAGGGCTACGTTGGCGACTTTGCGCGTGTATTGCTTGAGCGTCATCGGCGTCAGCGGCTCATCGTTATTCAGCCCGTTTCGAACCAAATAGAAGTCGTTCTTGTTGCCGCCGTGCAGGTTGCCGTAGGCGTCATAGCTGAAGAGTACCTCCTTGCCATCTGGCCGGGTGCCGATATAGGTGGCTTTACCATCGGGCTTGATTGAAAAAAGGCGAGTTTGGCTAAGCCCGTTGACCTGCACGGGCGGGACAGTAGCGTCCTTATCCAATCGTTGGAAAATGTCGCCTTTCTCATAGGCAAAGCTGCCGACCACGGCATTGATGTCGTCCGCGGCAAACCGCACCAACGTCTCCTTGACTCGCTCGACCTGACCAGGCGCTGCAGCCAAGGAAAAATGCCGGGCGAACGCGTCAAGTTGTTCGGGGTCGGTCGCCATTTCCTTGAGCCACGTCGTCATGTCCTCGGCCGTGGTGAACTCATGAAACGAAGCCTCATCCTCGTGCGGAACATACAACAGAAAATTGGGGCCTTCCGGTGTGACCGGCACTCGCTTGACGACCACGATGTCGCTGGATTGCGCGCCATCCACCGCAAAAGTGGAAACCTGTACGCCAGGCGCGCCTTTTTTAGCGGGCGGTATCGCCGCTTCAGCCAGTTTGTATCCCTTGGCGCTCAGAGCACCATCCAGGTAATCCGACTGCAAGCTATCCAGATACGCTTCACGCGCACGGTCAGGCGCCTGTGAATCGATCGCGGAGCGCGCGATGCGGGTTGGCCCGGCGTGTTCGCTGTGTATTTCGGGCCTCTGAATGAGCGCCTGTATCGATGGAGGGATCGGGGGGTGATTGACATACGAAACTGTGCTCATGGAAATACCTGTAGGCTGGAAATGACAGTGAGAGGCTGTAGGCAACCTTCCTCCCAGCTGTCTGAGTGAGCCTCAGCGAATATCTGGTTCCCTGCCGATCGGCACGCATAAAGAAGCCCGACGGGGCACATCCTCCGTCGGGCTCGGTTTCACGCTGGCCGATCAGTCGGTGGCGAGCACACCGCGACGCACCTGGTCGCGCTCGATGGACTCGAACAGTGCCTTGAAGTTGCCCTCGCCAAACCCATCGTCGCCTTTGCGCTGGATGAATTCGAAGAACACCGGGCCCATCAGGGTTTCCGAGAAGATTTGCAGCAGCAGGCGCTTGTCGCCTTCAACGGAGGAACCGTCGAGCAGGATGCCGCGCGCTTGTAACTGGTCTACCGGCTCGCCGTGGTTCGGCAGGCGGCCTTCAAGCATTTCGTAGTAAGTATCCGGCGGCGCGGTCATGAAGCGCATGCCGATCTTCTTCAGGGCGTCCCAGGTCTTGATCAGGTCGTCGGTGAGGAACGCCACGTGCTGGATACCTTCGCCGTTGAACTGCATCAGGAACTCTTCGATCTGCCCGGCGCCCTTGGACGACTCTTCGTTCAGCGGGATGCGGATCATGCCATCCGGGGCGCTCATGGCCTTGGAGGTCAGGCCGGTGTACTCGCCCTTGATATCGAAATAGCGGGCTTCACGGAAGTTGAACAGTTTCTCGTAGAAGTTGGCCCAGTAGGCCATGCGTCCGCGATAGACGTTGTGGGTCAGGTGGTCGATGACCTTGAGGCCGGCGCCCTGCGGGTTACGGTCCACACCGTCGAGGTACACAAAGTCGATGTCATAGATCGAACTGCCTTCACCAAAGCGGTCGATCAGGTACAGCGGCGCGCCGCCAATGCCCTTGATCGCCGGCAAGTTGAGTTCCATCGGGCCGGTTTCGATATGAATCGGTTGCGCCCCCAATTCCAGCGCACGGTTGTAGGCTTTTTGCGAGTCCTTGACGCGGAACGCCATGCCGCACACCGACGGGCCATGTTCGGCCGCGAAATAGGAGGCGATGCTGTTGGGTTCGTTGTTGAGGACCAGATTGATCTCACCCTGGCGGTACAGGTGCACGTTCTTGGAACGGTGGGTGGCCACCTTGGTAAAGCCCATGATCTCGAAGATCGGCTCCAGGATGCCAGGGGTAGGCGATGCGAATTCGATGAATTCAAAGCCCATCAGGCCCATTGGGTTTGCGTATTGGTCGGCCATGTTCGGCGCCTCATTCTTGTGGTGAGCGGATATCAATTGCCAGCAAGGGTGAGGTGTAAGGGTGGCGCGCAGGAGAGACCTCGCACGCTGCGGGCGAGGAAGTCACCAAAGATGAGGGGGGAGCCGAGTCGCTTCATGGTTACATCAGTCTCTGACGGCCGAGGCTTGCGTGAGCGCAAGTCCGTATTCTTGTATGCGTAAATCGATTCTACACAGCGTAACAGGGTTTGTCCGTACTCTTATCAAATCCCCATTACCCTGGCCCGCGCAAGGGGTTTGTTACACAGGTAGATGCCCAGCAGAATCACCGCCCCACCCACCAACATGGGGGCTGTCAACTGCTCGCCCAACAGCAAGGCCCCACAGATCACTGCGGTGAGAGGGTTGAGCGCGATAAACACACCGGACCGCGTGGCACCGATACGCCGGATGCCGTCGTAGTAACCGATATAGGCCAGCGCAGAGCCCAGTACGCCCAGGTACACCAGGCTCAACAGTTGAGGCAGATCGATACGGCCAAGGCTTTCAATCGTGAAACGCCCCATGGATACGGTGGTGACGCTCAGCATCAACGTGCCCAGCAGCACCGACCAGGTAACGGTCTGCAAAGGGCCGAGGCTGGCGTTCAGGCTTCGTGAAAACAACGAGTAAATGCCCCATGCCAGCACACAGCCGAAAATCAACAGATCACCCAGCCAACTGTTGGGTGCCGCCTGCAGCAGCTGTGGGTTGCGACTGACAATCACGCTGGCGGCGCCTCCCAGGCACAGCGCGATGCCGATGATTTTGTCGCGCCCCAGGCCTTCCTTGAAGAGCAGCCAGGACGCCAGGCCGATCACCGCCGGGTTCAACGCCACGATCAACGAGGCCCGCGATGCGTTGATGTACTGCAGCCCATAAAAGAAACACAGGTTGTAGAAAAAGATACCGAAGAACCCCAGCACCGTCAGTTGCGCCAGCTGCCTGCCGCTGGGGCGCGCCAGAGGGATGCGCGCAACCGCCATGAACAGCAACAGTGCAACGCTCGCCAGCATGAACCGCAGGCTGGCGGCCAGCAGCGGGTTGAGCTGGTCCGCCAGGTAACGCCCGGCGACAAAGGTGCCGCCCCAGATCATGGTGACAGCGGCGAGTTTGCAGTAGGTCAGGCAGTCCGAGGCTGGGCGCATGGGATTGGCTCAAGGAATGGAAGAATGCGCGTATTCTTTAGCTAATGACCTATCATCGTAAAATGAGCTATCACTCATGACCCTGACCCAACTGGAAATCTTCTCCCTTGTGGCTGAACTGCAGGGCTTCACCAGCGCCGCCCATCGCCTGGGGATCAGCCAATCGGCGGTGTCCCATGCGATCAAGGCCCTGGAGCAGGAGCTGGGCGTGGAGCTGTTCCGGCGCCATCAGACGCTGGTTGAGCCAAGCGACATCGGCCAGCAATTGCTGGGGCGCGCCCGTGCCATGCTGGGCCTGGCCAACACCCTGCAACAGGAAGCCGCCGATGCCCGCGGCATGAAGCGCGGCACCTTGCGCATCGGTTCGTTCGGCCCGACGGCATCGATTCGCCTGCTGCCGGCCATTCTCGATCAGTTTCGCGCGGCCCATCCGGGGATCGAGGTGCATGTGGACGAAGGCCCCGACCGCCAGGTACTGCAGTGGCTGGATGAGCGGCGGATCGACGTGGGCTTTGTGGTACTGGAGCAGGAGCGCTTCGACACCTTTGCCTTGTTCGAGGACCAGATGGTGGCATTGTTGCCGACCAAACATCCTTTGGTGGCACGCGACACACTGAGCTTGCAGGACCTGTGCGACGATCCGTTCATTCTCACTGAGGCCGGTTCCGCGGAACTGGTCACCCGCCTGTTTGCCGCGGCTCAATTGCGCCCGAAGGTGCGCTATCGCTGCGCCCAGTTGCTGAGCACGCTGGATGCGGTCAGCCGTGGCGATGGCTTGAGCATCGTCGCCGAGGCTTCGTTACCGCGCAGTGTGGATGCGCGCTATGCCGTACGGCCACTGTCCCCCCGCGTACCGCGCCAGATCGGCCTGGCCGTGCTTGATCGTCGCCAGTCATCGCCCGCCACCCTGGCGTTCATCCAGATTGCGCAAAGCCTGGGTATGGCGAGCTTATTTCAAGCAGGCCATCTATCATCGAAAGATTCCTGACCGGCCTGCCGGTAAAGTCCTTTTTGCAACAGGCCCCAGACCCCATGCCCTTCACCGTCAAAGGTCCTCGAAACCCCCTCGGGCGCTATATAATCAGCGTGTTCTGCGGGCTGCTGCCGATTCTGCTGGGTGTGGTCATCCTCCATTGGCAGGCCGAACGCACCCTTGAACAAAGTACCGCGCAAACCGCGCGGGAAGCGGTGCGCCAGTTCGACCTGATGCTCGACAACACCGCCCTCGCCGCCCAGGCCCTGCTGCCGCTGGCCGGCCAGCCTTGCGACAGCAACGTGCAATTGGCACTGCGTGAGCAGGTCACGCGCCGGCCGTTTGTGCGGGCCACCACCTTGTCGTGGCAGCAGAACATTTATTGCAGCTCACTGTTTGGCGACAGCCACCGGTCTGCGGTCAACACGAATGATTATGTCGACGGCAGCTTGTGGCTGATGAACGGCAACCCGGTGACGCCGGATACCGCGCTGCTGGTTTATCGGCTGGCCGAAGGCGACAAAGGCGCCTTCGCATCCATCGACGGTTACCACCTGACCAATGCGTTGCGCCTGATCAGCCGTTACGCGCAGCTGGTTTTACAGGTCGGCCCCCACTGGCTGGACGCCGACGGCTCAGTGCACAACCTGCCCGTGCCGGCGTTTGCCGTGGCCCCTCACCACCTTGTGTCGGCACGCTACCACTACAGTGTCGACGCCGGCATGCCGGCCGGTGAAGTGTGGCGATACATGCAGGATCGCTACCCGCCGCTATTCAGCCTGGTGGTGTTCTTTGGCGTGTTGGCGGGGCTGTTCGCATACTGGCTGCAAAAGCGCTCCTCTTCCCCTACCCATGAACTGCAACGCGCCCTGGGTGCCAATGAGTTCGTCCCATACTTTCAACCGGTGGTGCGTGGCGACACCCACGCATGGGCCGGTTGTGAAGTGCTGATGCGCTGGCACCACCCCAAGGAGGGCGTGGTTCGACCCGACCTGTTTATCCCGCTGGCCGAACACTCCGGCCTGATCGTGCCAATGACCCGCGCTCTGCTACGCCAGACCGCCGCGCAACTGGCACCCCATGCGGCGCGTTTCAGCCCAGGCTTCCATATTGGGGTGAATATCACCGCGCGGCATTGCCACGACCTCGCGCTGGTGCAGGACTGTCGTGAATTTCTAGCCGCCTTTCCACCGGGCCAAGTGACCCTGGTGCTGGAATTGACCGAGCGTGAGCTGATCGAACCCACCGATACCGCCCGCCGCCTGTTCGATGCGCTGCATGAACTGGGCGTGATGATTGCCATCGATGATTTCGGCACCGGCCATTCCAGCCTGGGTTACTTGCGCAATTTCAATGTGGACTACTTGAAGATCGACCAGAGTTTTGTTGCCATGATCGGAGCGGACGCACTATCAGGTCATATTATCGACAGCATCATCGAATTGTCCGGCAAGCTCGACCTGGGCATTGTCGCAGAAGGCGTGGAAACAGCCGAGCAGTGCGAATATCTGGCGGCTCACGGTGTGGATTTCCTACAGGGCTACCTGTTTGGAAGACCTTTGCCCTGTGATGAGTTCATTAAATTCCTGGCCAAGCATTGAATAGCCATGCACTACACACTTGGAAATATTGTTAGCAAGGTGAAAGACGTGATTTACTCGTGGCGCATTAACTACTACAATTTTTCCTGCCTGCGTTGAACTCGCAGGACGACTTTTTCTTTGAGTCGCCTTAAAGCTTTTGGCTTAGCTTTGCCTGCAGTTGATATCAGCCAAATACACTATTGGAGTACAGAATTTTGTCCAGACTCGCCGAATTTCGCGCAGCAGAAAAAGCCCTTCAAGAGCAGCTTGCCCAGTTGGAGTCCCTTAAGAACGACGCGGGCTTGAAGAAAGAAATCGAATTCGAAGAAAAGCTTCAGGCGTTGATGAAAACCTACGGCAAAAGCCTGCGTGAAATCATCCTGATCCTCGATCCAAACGCGGGCAAGTCCAGCGCGGCTGCCACTGCTGCACCAAAACAGCGCCGCGCGCGCGTAGTCAAGGTGTACCAGAACCCGCACACCGGTGAACTGATCGAAACCAAGGGCGGCAACCACCGTGGCCTCAAGGCCTGGAAAGAACAGTACGGCGCCGCTACTGTAGACTCCTGGCTTCGCGGCTGATCACGCTGCACTAATAAAGAGCCCCGCTTATGCGGGGCTTTTTCTATTCAAGGGTTCGAAACCGAACTTAAATAACATTTCATCTTGTTCATAATCGATCGATTTGACGCTCTTAAAGTTTCAGGCTGTCACGCACTGAACTGACTTCATCCTTGCTCGCCTCGTATGCCTGGACCTGGCCCGCGTATGAAAAAACATACGCTTTATCGGTATCAACAGCACCGACCAATGTTTGCGACAGTATGTGCCGCCCGTTTTCGGTAATCACGCAAGTAGTTTCCAGTGCGTCAAGGCGGCTCAATGTGGCAGCGTGCATTTTGGTGCAAACGCTTTGATAGCCGCTTCGAGCAAAATCCTTCTGTATGGCTTTGCGCATCTCCAATAACACGCCTTGAAGATTAACTTTGTGCCCCGCCTCAATCGGCGTGCCGGTCAACTCCATGACCATCAACGTGTTGCCGTTTTCATCATGCTTGATCGCACGCTGACGCGATACCGACGCAGGCTTTGCCGGTGCCTCGCCGTCGACCATCACGTCCTCGACTTGCCAGCCGCTGGGCCAATGAATTTCCGGGTCGGCCGCCAGCACGAAAGAACTGGCCAATAGCAGAAAAGCAGCGCCTATACGAACGTCGATCATGCAAAACACACCCAAGGATCAAGTAACAAAGTGTGAGCCTGGCACCCGCCGGCCGCAAGGCCTGCGTGACCTTTTCATTTGGCGCGGCGGCCGGGCCTTGCGTATCATGGTTCGGCTGCAAGGATGCTGGCCGCAAGCCAAGGGAACGCTCCTCTCACCTGGAGCCGCATTTGCCTCATTTTTTTCTGGAGGGCCCATGAGCCTGCACGAACTGAACACTTTCCCGGGCGTTACCGCCCAACCTGACACCGCAACCACGAACTTCGTGTTCAACCACACCATGCTGCGGGTCAAGGACATTACCAAGTCGCTGGATTTCTACACCCGCGTCCTGGGCTTCTCCCTGGTTGAAAAACGCGACTTTCCCGACGCCGAATTCAGCCTGTACTTCCTGGCCCTGGTGGACAAGGCGCAGATCCCGGCCGACGCCGCCGAGCGCACCCAGTGGATGAAGTCGATCCCGGGCATCCTGGAGCTGACCCACAACCACGGCACCGAAAACGATGCCGACTTCGCTTACCACAACGGCAATACCGACCCGCGCGGCTTTGGCCACATCTGCATCTCGGTGCCGGATATCGTTGCGGCGTGCGAACGCTTCGAAGCCCTGGGCTGCGACTTCCAGAAGCGCCTGAACGACGGCCGCATGAAAAGCCTGGCGTTCATCAAGGACCCGGACGGCTACTGGGTTGAGATCATCCAGCCAGCACCGCTGTAAAGATCTCGCGCAGCAAAAAGCCCCATGATCGCTCATGGGGCTTTGTATTTACGGTCTGGGTTTACGCCGGCGCGGAGGTACGAATCAGGTGGTCGAATGCGCTCAGCGAAGCCTTGGCGCCCTCGCCTACGGCAATCACGATCTGCTTGTATGGCACGGTCGTCACGTCACCGGCGGCGAATACGCCTGGCAGTGAAGTTTCGCCACGCGCATCGACGATGATCTCGCCACGTGGGGTCAGCTCGACGGTGCCTTTGAGCCAATCAGTGTTTGGCAGCAAACCGATCTGCACAAAGATGCCTTCCAGGTCGATGGTCTTGAACTCGCCGGTATCGCGGTCCTTGTAGGCAAGGCCGGTAACTTTCTGACCGTCGCCTTTGACTTCGCTGGTCAGCGCGCTGGTGATCACATCAACGTTCGCCAGGCTGTACAGCTTGCGTTGCAACACCGCATCGGCGCGCAACTTGCTGTCGAACTCCAGCAAGGTCACGTGGCTGACAATCCCGGCCAGGTCGATGGCGGCTTCAACACCGGAGTTACCACCGCCGATCACCGCGACGCGCTTGCCTTTGAACAGCGGGCCATCGCAGTGCGGGCAGAAGCATACGCCCTTGGCTTTATATTCCTGCTCGCCCGGCACACCCATTTCACGCCAGCGGGCGCCGGTCGCCAGGATCACGGTTTTGGACTTGAGGGTCGCACCGCTTTCAAAGCGAATTTCGTGGAGCTCACCGGCATTTTTTGCAGGGATCAGGCTGCTGGCGCGCTGCAAGTTCATGATGTCCACGTCGTACTGACGCACATGGGCTTCCAGCGCACTGGCCAGTTTCGGCCCTTCGGTTTCCTGTACCGAGATGAAGTTCTCGATGGACATGGTGTCCAGCACCTGGCCACCAAAACGCTCTGCAGCCACGCCGGTACGAATACCTTTGCGCGCCGCATAGATGGCGGCCGAAGAACCAGCCGGGCCACCGCCCACCACGAGTACGTCGAAAGCGTCCTTCGCACTGATTTTTTCGGCGGCCTTTTCGAGGCCGCTGGTGTCGAGCTTGGCGAGGATTTCTTCCAGGCCCATGCGGCCCTGGCCGAAGTTCACACCGTTCAAGTAGACGCTTGGCACAGCCATGACCTGACGATCGTCGACTTCGGCCTGGAACAATGCACCGTCGATGGCGACGTGGCGGATATTCGGGTTAAGCACCGCCATCAGGTTCAGCGCCTGGACCACGTCCGGGCAGTTCTGGCACGACAGCGAGAAGTAAGTTTCGAAGCTGAACTCACCTTTCAGGGCGCGAATTTGTTCAATCACTTCAACACTGGCCTTCGACGGGTGGCCACCGACTTGCAGCAGGGCCAGCACCAACGAAGTGAATTCATGGCCCATGGGGATGCCGGCGAAACGCAGGCTGATATCGGCACCCGGGCGGTTGATGGAGAACGACGGCTTGCGCGCATCATCACCATCGGTCTTCAGGGTAATCAGCGTGGTCAGGCTGACGACGTCCTGCAAAAGAGCAAGCATTTCCTGGGATTTCGCGCCGTCATCGAGGGAGGCGACGATCTCGATCGGCTGGGTGACCCGCTCCAGGTATGACTTCAACTGAGCTTTAAGATTGGCGTCCAACATACGGGCGATTTCCTATTAATTCGGTTTATTGCAGACAAAAAAACGCCCGAGCAACTTTCGCCCGGGCGTCTTGAGGGCGGATGCAGCTTACTTAAGTGCGGAGTTCCGCCCTTGATACGTCTTCACAGAGTTAGATCTTGCCGACCAGGTCCAGGGACGGAGCCAGAGTAGCCTCGCCTTCTTTCCACTTGGCTGGGCACACTTCGCCTGGGTGAGCAGCTACGTACTGAGCAGCCTTGATCTTGCGCAGCAGCTCGGAAGCGTCACGGCCCACACCACCGTCGTTCAATTCAACGATCTTGATCTGGCCTTCAGGGTTGATCACGAAGGTACCGCGGTCTGCCAGGCCAGCCTCTTCGATCAGCACGTCGAAGTTGCGGGAAATGGTCAGGGTAGGGTCGCCGATCATGGTGTATTGGATTTTGCCGATGGCTGGCGAAGTGTTGTGCCAGGCAGCGTGAGCAAAGTGGGTGTCGGTGGAAACGCTGTAGATTTCGACGCCCAGTTTCTGGAATTCGGCGTAGTTGTCGGCCAGGTCTTCCAGCTCGGTTGGGCAAACGAAGGTGAAGTCGGCTGGGTAGAAGAACACGACGGACCACTTGCCTTTCAGGTCAGCGTCGGTCACATCTACGAAGTTGCCGTTTTTGTATGCGGTTGCTTTGAACGGTTTTACTTGGCTGTTGATGATAGGCATCGTTGACTCTCCGTCAGGGGTTAAGAAGTTGATGAAGTGAATCCTACCCACTCCTTCGGCCGATGGCTCATTGGCAAACCTGATGCTGACGATTGGTTTTCGCTATCAGCCGGCTGTATTAATAGAAGAAATCTCAAAGCAGCGCTTGGGTCGCCAGGGTCATACCGAGAAAGGGGGTCGCTTCAACATAGCGCATGGCCGATTTCATGTCGCTCCAGCCGACGTAACTCATCAGTGACTTCAGGTCCCAGCCGCTGCGATGAGCCCAGGTGGCAAAGCCACGGCGCAAGGAATGGCTGGTGTATTGCTCGGCGGCGATGCCAGCACGCTCAAGGGCCTGGCGCAACAACGGGATAACGCTGTTGGGATGCAAGCCCCCCTCCCCCAGATTGCCCCAGCGGTCGACACCCCGGAATACCGGGCCGCGCACCAGGGCCGAGGCGCTGAGCCATTCGCTGTAGGCCTGCACCGGGCACAACCGCAGCAGCGCCGGGGTGTGGTAAGTCTTGCCGAGGTTGTCGCGGTCGCTTTTGCTGCGCGGCAGGTACAGGCTGATCCCGGCACCAGGCGTGGCCTGGACATGCTCGATCTGCAGGCGGCACAGCTCGTCGCTGCGAAAGCCGCGCCAGAAACCCAGCAGGATCAGCGCCGTATCTCGTTTGGCGCGCAGCAGGCGCGGGTGATCCTCAGTGTCGAGCGCTTGCCTGGCCTGCGCCTCAAGCGAGGCCACCACCTGCTCCAGGTGTTTGAGCTGCAAAGGTTCGGCCTGTTTCTCCTGCGCGGGGTGCACGGCGCGGATGCCCTTGAGCACCTTGCGCACCACCGGTGCCTTGGTCGGGTCGGAAAAACCCTGGCTGGTATGCCATTGCGCCAATGCCGAGAGCCGCAGCTTCAAGGTGTTGACCGCCAGCACCCCCGCATGCGCCACCAGATAGCGCGCCACGCTGTCGCTGGTGGCGGGCAGGAAGCCACCCCAACTCACTTCAAAGTGTTCAATCGCCGCGCGATAGCTGCGCCGCGTGTTGTCGCGGGTAGCGGCATTGAGATAACGATCCAGATCGCTCATGGGAGGCCTATTCGTACTGCTGGCGGGTGTATCAGCATTCAAACCCCGTATCACACGGGATAATACGCCAATATCCCACCTGTTAAAGCCTGAATTTCAAACGATTTTTACTTGTGATATGGTATGTAAATACATACTACATACCACAGTACAAAATCGACGGAGACCCCATGGCTCGCGGCGGCATAAACAAAGCAGTAGTTCAAACGGCACGCCTGGCGATCCTCGCTCGCGGCGAAAACCCCAGCATCGATGCCGTACGCATCGAGATGGGCAATACCGGTTCGAAAACCACGATTCATCGTTATTTGAAGGAACTGGACGACAGCGAAACGCGCCTGACCATCACCGAAGCGCCCATCGACGATGAGCTGGGTGAACTGGTGGCGCGCCTGGCACAGCGCCTGAAGGAGAAGGCGCAGGAGCCGATTGACCTGGCCCAGGCACAATTCGAACAGCAGAAGGCCGCCCTGCTCGACCAGGTGGCGACGCTTGAAGAGGCCCACGGTCAACTCCAGCAGCAGTTCGATATCCAGGCCGCCGCGCTCGCCGAACAAAGCGCCGCCCTGCACACCGCAAGCACCAGCCTGCAGACCGAACAAACCCGCAACGCCGGGCTCAGCCAGGCGTGCAGCGATTACGAATTACGCCTCAGCGACAAAGACGAGCAGATTCGCTCACTGGAAGAAAAACACCTGCACGCTCGTGACGCACTGGAGCATTACCGCAACGCGATCAAAGAGCAGCGTGAGCAGGAGCAGCGGCGCCACGAAGGCCAGTTGCAGCAGCTCCAGGCGGAACTGCGCCAGGCCCAGCAAAGTGCGCTGGTGCGTCAGGACGAAATCACCCAACTGCACCGTGATAACGAGCGGTTGCTGATTGAGCACCGAGTGACCGCAAAGGAACTGAATACGCTGCAGGAACAGGCCCGCAAAGACCAGGCACTGCACCTCAAGCTGAACGAACAGGTGAATAGGGCCGACAACGAACGAAGCCTGCTTCAGGAGCGCCTGCGCGTCGCCGTGCTGGAGAACCAGTCGCGTCAGCAGACACTGGCCGAACAGCAGCACGCCAACAAAACCCTGGAGCTTGAGCTTATCAAGGCCCAGGCCAGTATCGAGGCATTGCGCCTGGCGGCCGTCGTTGCAACGGCGCCAGAGGCAACCCCCAAAACCTGATCAGTGCGCCACAGGCGTGCGCATGGTGACAAACTCTTCCGCCGCCGTGGGGTGCACGCCGATGGTTTCGTCAAAATGCTGCTTGGTCGCGCCCGCCTTGAGCGCGATCGCCAGGCCCTGGACGATCTCACCGGCGTCCGGGCCCACCATATGGCAGCCCAGCACTTTATCGGTGTCGGCATCGACCACCAGTTTCATCAGGGTCTTCTCCTGGCAATCCGTCAGCGTCAGCTTCATCGGCCGGAAGCGGCTTTCGAAAACCTGCACCTTATGGCCGTTCTTCTTCGCCTCCTCTTCCGTCAAGCCGACCGTGCCGATATTCGGCAGGCTGAACACCGCTGTCGGGATCATCGCGTAATCCACCGGGCGATAGTGCTCGGGCTTGAACAGGCGACGCGCCACGGCCATGCCTTCGGCGAGCGCTACCGGCGTCAGCTGTACGCGGCCGATCACATCGCCGATTGCCAGGATCGATGGCTCGGAAGTCTCGTACCGATCATTCACCTGGACAAACCCACGCTCATCCAAGTTGACGCCGGTGTTTTCCAAGCCGAGGTTATCCAACATCGGGCGGCGGCCGGTGGCATAGAACACACAATCGGCTTCCAGCACGCGACCGTCTTTCAGGGTGGCCGCGAGGCTGCCGTCGGGCTGTTTATCGATGCGCTCGATATCAGCGTTGAATTGCAGGTCCAGACCGCGCTTGGTCAACTCTTCCTTCAGGTGCGTGCGCACCGCGCCATCAAAACCGCGCAGGAACAGGTCACCGCGATACAGCAGCGAGGTTTTTGCACCCAAGCCGTGGAAAATTCCGGCGAACTCCACGGCGATATAGCCACCGCCAACCACCAGTACGCGCTTGGGCAGCGCTTTAAGGAAGAACGCCTCGTTGGAGCCAATTGCGTGCTCATGCCCTGGGATCTGCGGAATCTGTGGCCAGCCACCGGTAGCGATCAGGATGTGCTTGGCGGTAAAGCGCTCACCATTGATTTCCACCTGATGCGCGTCAACCAGCCGCGCATGCCCTTCATGCAGGGTCACGCCGCTGTTGACCAGCAGGTTGCGATAGATGCCATTGAGGCGGTTGATCTCGCGATTCTTGTTGGCGATCAGGGTCGCCCAGTCGAAGTTCGCCTCGCCCAGGGACCAGCCAAAACCGCCGGCCTGCTCGAAGTCTTCGGCAAAATGCGCGCCGTACACCAACAGCTTCTTCGGCACGCACCCGACGTTGACACAGGTCCCTCCCAGGTAGCGGCTTTCCGCCACGGCCACCTTCGCGCCAAAGCCCGCGGCAAAGCGTGCCGCGCGAACACCGCCGGAACCGGCGCCAATTACATACAGGTCAAAATCGTAGGCCATTTCACTCTCCTCGGCAGGCCATCAGCATACCGACTTACATGGGACCGAAAAACGAAAAAGCCACCTGCGAAGGTGGCTTTTTAGAAGTGGGCAAGCGTGAATCAGTAAGCCTTGCCAGTCTTGTAGAAGTGCTCGTAGCAGAAGTTGGTCGCTTCAATGTAGCCTTCGGCGCCACCGCAGTCAAAACGACGACCTTTGAACTTGTAGGCAATCACGCAACCGTCTTTGGCCTGCTTCAACAGGGCGTCGGTGATCTGGATCTCGCCACCCTTGCCTGGCTCGGTTTCTTCGATCAACTTGAAGATGTCCGGCGTCAGGATGTAGCGACCGATGATCGCCAGATTCGACGGTGCGTCTTCCGGTGCTGGCTTCTCGACCATATCGCGTACACGGATCAGGCCATCGCCAATGTCGTCGCCGGCAATCACGCCGTACTTGTTGGTTTCCTGAGGGTCAACCTCTTGAACCGCGACGATGGTGCAGCGATATTTCTGGTACAGCTTGACCATCTGGGTCAGTACGCCGTCGCCTTCCAGGTTGACACACAGGTCATCCGCCAGTACCACGGCGAACGGTTCGTCACCGATCAGCGGACGGCCGGTGAGGATCGCGTGGCCGAGGCCTTTCATCTGGGTCTGACGGGTGTAGGAGAACGAGCATTCGTCGAGCAGCTTGCGGATACCGACCAGGTATTTTTCCTTGTCGGTGCCCTTGATCTGGTTTTCCAGCTCGTAGCTGATGTCGAAGTGGTCTTCCAGTGCGCGCTTACCACGCCCAGTCACGATGGAGATTTCGTTCAGACCGGCATCCAGTGCCTCTTCAACGCCGTACTGAATCAGTGGCTTGTTCACCACCGGCAGCATCTCTTTGGGCATGGCCTTGGTCGCTGGCAAGAAGCGAGTGCCGTAACCGGCTGCTGGGAACAAGCATTTCTTGATCATATGGGTCCTTACAAAACAAAGGGCTATGCGTACGGAATTCGGCGCAGTCTAATCAGGCCGCAGTCGCCTTACAATGGGCAGCTGCTGGCGTTGCGATGTCATCATAGAGAAAAAATGTCGGCGTAAGTTCCGCTAATCTTACGAAGAGCTTCCACGCCGACACGACAAAAAATGCCTGGCCCTCCTGTTTAAAAGGGCTGCAACTGTTTTAGCACGCTTTTCAGCGCACGACACTGACCTTGAATAACTTGCGCGGCCCCGCGACATTTGGCGCTATCATTACGCCCTTGAACCAGACCACGAGATTGTTAATAGATGTCAGAACCAAAAGGCGTGAACGGCTACCTGATCACACAGCGAGCGGATGGCTGGCACTTGATCAACTTCCACGGCGATAGCGTCGCGGGCTCATTCGCCACCGAGCGTGAAGCGATTGCGGTAGCTGAAGTGTTCGTGGATGAAGCAGGCCATGCGTCCAGCAAGCGGCCGAAAGGCAAGTAAGCACCGTACCCTGCACGAAAGCCCCGAGTGACGGGGCTTTTTTGTGTTTGTCTGTACCTAGATGGCAGTTCGCTATAATCTTTTGCAAACGCCCCACGACAGTGTCAGCGCCCCTTCCAACACCTTCGACGACGAACACACATGAACAAGATCCTGGCACTGACCGCGGTACTGGCGCTCGCCGGCTGCACCACCACTTCCGACGTCTACCTGAAAAACGGCGAACAAGGCCTGACCATCGATTGTTCGGGCGAGGCCAATTCCTGGGCCAGTTGCTACGAAAAAGCCGATGCCTCCTGCGCGGGCACCGGCTACCGCATTGTCGGCACCGAGGGCACGCCTGCGCTGAGTGCAGATGACAAAACACTCGGCAAGGATGTGGGCAATTTCAAGGGACGCAGCGTGGTGGTGGTCTGCAAGTAGCGACAACGCCCTATAGGTGAACGTCGGCGAACTTGATACCCAGGCCACGCAGGATCTCGACCAGATCATCCAGGCGCTGGAAGGACTCGACCTCATCCTGATCATTGACCAGGAAGAAACTGCGCCCGCCACTCTTCTTGAAAAACACGATCCACTCACCGAGATCGGCGGGGTTCTGAATGATATGGGTGGTCGAAATCTGACCTTCGGCATGGTGGGCGATGACGTGTTCACGTTTCATGAGCGGCTTCCAGAAAAAGACAAATGCCGCGCAAACTCAGGGTTTGAGCGGCATTTTGCTATTGAATAGCCGACAGTTTAACGGATGCCTTGCCCGATCAACACGCTCTCTACCGTTTGACCCACTCATTAGCGTGTCAGCCGGAAATGCAATCTTCCCCGGCTTTCTTAACGTCGCCTGGGCGAATAGGCACGTTGGACATACTCTCGTAGAGCTTGATGCTGCTGCCACTGGAACGCTCTTCGATTTCAAAGATCGCCGACGGATCAGCCGAGAATTTCTGCGGCACGATCACCTGGACACCGCCCTTGTGAGGCTCGATCTGCGGTGGCCGGCGCGTCGCAGACAATTTATTCACGACGCAAGCGGCATATTCCTGCGGCTTCTTTCCGGAAATAACCGCCAACGTCGGAGGGGTTTGCTTGATGTCTGCAACCGAAGCACACCCACCTATCGCCAAGGTCAGAACCAACACACTCCACTTCATATAAAACCTCCAATAAAGACCCTACGACAGCGGGGATAGTATTTTTCTCCCGCGCACGTAGGATTTATCGCTGATAACGGGGTAAATAACTGTTTTAAATTGTCGATGTGATTGCAGACGAGCGGATAATAAACACGCTGGGGCTGATAAACTCCATCTTAACCTACGTATCGTTCTGATTTTTCAGAAAAAGCCCTTCTGGAGACACCCCTCATGAAATTCATTCACCAGCGCGAGCACCTCAACGAGGGAGATATCGTCGTCATTGAATGCTCGCAGACTTGTAATATTCGTCTGATGAGCGATGCGAATTTTCGCAGTTTCAAGAACGGCGGACGCCACACCTACCACGGTGGCGCATTCGATACATTCCCCGCCAAAATCACCGCGCCCAGCACCGGGTTCTGGAACATCACCCTGGATGTGGTCACGCGCCGCGCCATCAGCGTTACCCGCAAACCTGCGCTGTCCCACAAGATTCGCATCGTACGCCGCACCAGCAGCAAGCTGAGCTGACCCGAATACGCCACAGGAAATAGCCGTGACTGCCACCACTAAATATGTGATCAAGTACAAACTCAACGGCGAGCGCCGCTTTGAGTTCGCGCAACTGCAGACCAACAGCGTCGAAGAAGCCAAACAAGCCTTGGCGAAAATCCATGATGCCAGTGATGAAATCACCGACATCAACGTGAGCAAGGCGCTCTAAGCCATGCCCGGCCCCACCGCCGACCTGTTCGCCGATGATGCCCTGCAACAACCCTCGGGGCGTGAGCAAATTGGCGAACAATCCTATGTGCTGAGGGGTTATGCCCTGCCTTGGGTTGAGCAATTGCTACCCGAACTGCGCCGTGTGCTGGCGCAATCGCCATTTCGGCAAATGGTCACCCCCGGTGGCTTCACCATGTCCGCAGCGTTGAGCAGTTGCGGCGAGTTGGGCTGGACCACCGACACTCGCGGCTACCGCTACAGCCCCTTGGACCCGCGCAGTCAGCAACCCTGGCCGGCCCTGCCCGACGCGTTGCGCGAACTGGCTGTGCGCGCGGCGGCAGACGCCGGGTTTATCGGCTTCGCGCCCGACGCCTGCCTGATCAACCGTTATCTGACGGGGGCTAAAATGTCGTTGCACCAGGACAAGAACGAACGCTGCTTCGACGCGCCTGTGGTATCGCTGTCCCTCGGCTTGCCGGCGATCTTTCTGTTTGGCGGCCATGCCCGCAGCGACAAGCCGCAGAGGATCTCGTTGTTCCATGGCGACGTGGTGGTTTGGGGCGGGGTCGATCGCCTGCGTTTTCACGGCGTGATGCCGATCAAGGACGGGGTGCACCCGGTCATGGGGCCGCAGCGCATCAACCTGACGTTTCGCACCGCCGGCTGATTTGACCGCAAGCTTCGGAGTGCCAGGCGAACACCGCACGACTAACCTGCCCAGGAACCGTCAAGAGTGCCGACCATGACCGCCGAACAAGATCCCCGCTGGGCTGCGATTCTCGCCCGCGACCCCAAGGCTGACGCGCTGTTCGTCTACGGCGTGAAAACCACCGGTGTATATTGCCGGCCCAGCAGCGCCTCGCGTTTGCCGCGCCCGGAAAACATCGAATTCTTCGACTCGCCGGCGCATGCCGAAGCGGCCGGTTATCGCCCGAGCAAACGCGCCGCCGGCGACCAGACCCAGCGCGCCGCCCAACATGCGCGACTGGTGGCCGACGCCTGCCGCTATATCGAACAGGCCGACACCCCGCCCAGTCTGGCCACTCTCGCCGCACACACGGGGCTGAGCCCGTTTCACTTCCACCGCGTATTCAAAGCGGTCACCGGCCTGACGCCCAAGGGCTACGCCAGCGCCCACCGCTCACGCAAAGTGCGTGACGGGCTCAAGGGCCAACACTCGGTGACCGATGCGCTGTATGACGCAGGCTTCAATTCCAACAGTCGCTTCTATGAGTCGGCCCACCAGCGGCTCGGCATGAAACCCAGCGACTACAAGGCCGGCGGCACCAACAGCGAGATACGGTTTGCGGTGGGGCAATGTTCGCTGGGGGCGATCCTGGTAGCGCAGAGCCCACGCGGTGTGTGCGCGATTTTGCTGGGGGATGATCCGGACCAACTGGTGCGTGACCTGCAGGATCAATTCCCCAGGGCCGACCTGGTGGGCGCCGATCACAGCTTTGAACAGTTGATCGCGCACGTCGTGGGTTTTATCGAAGCGCCCGCACTGGGCCTGGACCTGCCCCTGGATTTACGCGGCACCGCGTTTCAGGAGCGGGTATGGCAAGCCTTGCGCGACATCCCGGTGGGCGCCACCGCCAGCTATGCGCAGATCGCCGAACGAATCGGCGCGCCCACGGCGTATCGGGCAGTGGCCCAGGCCTGTGGCGCGAACAGCCTGGCGGTGGCGATCCCCTGTCACCGCGTGGTGCGCAGCAACGGCGACGTGTCCGGCTATCGCTGGGGGGTTGAGCGCAAGCGGCAGTTGCTGGAGCGTGAACGCGACCACTGAGGCTCACGAAAAACACGTCTCGTCCAGTGAATAAAACAGACTGGCCGGCAGCCGGGCGCCCTGCTAAAACAGCGAAAAACCTGACTACCGCTGGAGACGCATGCCATGAGCACCTGGCCAGACACTCGTATTCTCGACCTGCTGGGCATCGATGTACCGATCATCCAGGCGCCCATGGCCGTCGGCACCACCACGGCCATGGTCATTGCCGCCAACAACGCCGGCGCACTCGGGTCAATGCCTGCCGCAGCGTTGAGCATCGAGCAACTGCGAGAAGCGCTGGTCACTATCCGTCAGGCCAGCACACGGCCGATCAATGTCAATTTCTTCTGCCATCAGCCGCCCGAGGCGGACGAAGCGCGGGACCTTCACTGGAAAGCGCTGCTGGAGCCTTACTACCGTGAATTGGGCGCCGATTTCGAGGCGCCAACACCGGTCTCCAATCGTGCGCCGTTCAACGACGCCGCCTGCCAGGTGGTTGAAGAATTCCGTCCCGAGGTGGTGAGTTTCCACTTTGGCTTGCCGGAAAAGTCGCTGCTGGATCGGGTAAAAGCCACCGGCGCCAAAGTGCTGTCCTCGGCCACCACGGTGGAAGAAGCGCGCTGGCTGGAACAGCACGGTTGCGATGCAATCATCGCCATGGGCATCGAGGCCGGCGGCCATCGTGGCTTGTTTCTCAGCGACGATCTCAACACCCAGATCGGCCTGTTCGCCCTGCTGCCACAAATCGTTGACGCCGTGCGCGTGCCGGTGATTGCCGCCGGCGGCATCGGCGATGCACGCGGGATTGTCGCAGCGTTCGCCCTGGGCGCCTCGGCGGTACAGATTGGCACCGCCTACCTGTTTACCCCTGAGGCGAATGTGACCGCCACCCACCACCACGCCCTGCGTCATGCCCAAGCCAGCGAAACCGCGCTGACCAACCTGTTCACCGGCCGCCCGGCCCGGGGCATTGTCAACCGGGTGATGCGCGAGTTGGGGGCGATCAACCCGGCGGCGCCGGCGTTCCCCAAGGCCGGTGGTGCGCTGATACCGCTCAAGGCCAAGGATGAAGCCGGGTTCAGCAACCTGTGGGCGGGTCAGGCAGTGCGCCTGGGCAAGGACATGAGCACCTATGACCTGACCCGCCAGTTAGCCGAACAGACGTTGGCCAGGCTCAAATAGGCCCAACGCCTGTGGCAACGTTGCGCTGTACCGGCAATGGCTAACCGCTATATATTCCCATACATAGCGGTAGCGCTTTTTCGCCCTGCCCAGCCGTACATTCCAAGGAGCTGCTTCATGTTGATTCACGCGTCACGCCTGGCCGCCTTGATCGCCGCCCTCACTTTTGGTTCGGCCTACGCCGATGAAGTCCAGGTGGCCGTCGCCGCCAACTTCACCGCGCCGATCCAGGCGATTGCCACCGACTTCGAGAAAGACACCGGCCATAAGCTGGTCGCGGCCTACGGCGCCACCGGGCAGTTCTACGCCCAGATCAAGAACGGCGCGCCCTTCGACGTGTTCCTGAGCGCCGACGACACCACGACACAAAAACTCGAAAACGAAGGTGAGACCGTCAAGGGCTCGCGCTTCACCTACGCCGTAGGCACCCTCGCGCTGTGGTCGGCCCAGGACGGGTACGTGGACGCCCAGGGCCAGGTGCTCAAGAACAATCAATTCAAGCACTTGTCCATCGCCAACCCGAAGGCCGCGCCCTACGGCCTGGCCGCGACCCAAGTGCTGGCAAAGGAAGGCCTGAGCGAGACGGTCAAGGACAAGCTCGTCGAAGGCCAGAACATCACCCAGGCCTATCAGTTCGTGTCCACCGGCAACGCCGAACTGGGTTTTGTGGCCTTGTCGCAGATCTATAAAGACGGCAAGGTCACCCGCGGCTCGGCATGGATCGTCCCCGCTGCCCTGCACGACCCGATCAAACAGGATGCGGTGATCCTCAACAAGGGCAAAGACAGCGCCGCCGCCAAGGCATTGGTCGAGTACCTGAAAGGGCCGAAAGCTGCTGCCATTATCAAGTCCTACGGTTACGAGCTGTAAATGCCGCTATCGAGCGCCGATTTTTCCGCGATCTGGCTGACCATCAAGCTGGCGTCACTGACCACCATGATCCTGCTGGTCATCGGCACACCAATTGCCTTGTGGCTGTCGCGCACGCGCTCCTGGTGGCGGGGGCCCATCGGCGCGATCGTGGCCCTGCCGTTGGTGCTGCCGCCCACGGTGATCGGTTTCTACCTGCTGCTGAGCATGGGGCCCAACGGCTATTTCGGCCAGCTCACCCAATGGCTGGGGCTGGGCACGCTCACCTTCAGCTTCGCCGGGCTGGTGATCGGTTCGGTGATCTACTCCATGCCGTTCGTGGTGCAGCCGTTGCAAAACGCCTTCAGCGCCATCGGCACGCGCCCACTGGAAGTGGCCGCGACATTGCGCGCCAATCCGTGGGATACGTTCTTCAGCGTAATCTTGCCCCTGGCGCGCCCGGGGTTTATCACCGCTTCGATTCTGGGTTTTGCGCATACCGTGGGTGAATTTGGTGTGGTGCTGATGATCGGCGGCAATATCCCCGACAAAACCCGTGTGGTCTCGGTGCAGATCTACGACCATGTCGAAGCCATGGAATACGCCCAGGCCCATTGGCTTGCGGGGTCCATGGTGGTGTTTGCCTTCCTCGTGTTGCTGGCGCTCTATTCCAGCCGTAAAACCAGGATGGGCTGGAGCTGATGGCGATGATCGATATACGCCTGCACCTGAAGTATTCGGGCTTTGCCCTGGATGTGGACCTGCACCTGCCTGGGCGTGGTGTGACCGCGCTGTACGGGCATTCGGGCTCCGGCAAGACCACCTGCCTGCGCTGCATCGCCGGGCTGGAGCGCGCCGATAATGGCTTTATCCAAGTCAACGATGAGGTCTGGCAAGACAGCCGCAACGGGCTGTTCGTGCCACCGCATAAACGCGCGCTCGGCTATGTATTCCAAGAGGCCAGCCTGTTCCCGCACTTGTCGGTGCGCGCCAACCTGGCATTCGGCTTCAAGCGTATCCCGCGCCAGCAACGCCGCGTGGAGATGGCCCAGGCCACCGAATTACTCGGCATCGCTCACTTGCTGGAGCGCTCCCCCCAGCACTTGTCCGGCGGCGAACGCCAGCGTATCGGCATCGCCCGCGCGTTGCTCACCAGCCCAGGGTTGTTGCTGATGGACGAGCCGCTGGCGGCCCTCGACAGCCAGCGCAAGAGCGAGATCCTGCCGTACCTGGAACGCCTGCACGATGAACTGGACATCCCGGTGTTGTATGTCAGCCATGCCCAGGATGAAGTCGCGCGGCTGGCCGATCACATCGTACTGCTCAGCGAAGGCAAGGCCCTGGCCAGTGGCCCTGTCGGCGAAACCCTGGCCCGGCTCGACCTGCCCCTGGCTCGAGGTGACGACGCCGGCGTGGTGATCAACGGCCGCGTCAGCGCTTATGACCCGCACTATCAATTGCTCACCCTGCAATTGCCCGGTGATGCGCTGCACATGCGCGTCGCCCACACGCCGCTGGATCTCGGCAAGGCGCTGCGGGTCAAGGTGCGGGCACGGGATGTGAGCCTCAGCCTGCAAGGCGCCGAACACAGCAGCATCCTCAATCGCCTGCCGGTGACGGTGACCGAGGAAATCCCCGCCGACAACAGCGCCCATGTGCTGGTGCGCCTGGACGCCGACGGCACGCCATTGCTGGCGCGCATCACGCGCTTCTCCCGCGACCAGTTGCAACTGCACCCCGGGCAGGCGCTATGGGCGCAAATCAAGGCCGTCGCGGTGCTGGCCTAACCATTTGGCACGACCGCACAACGCTGCGGTCAATCAGACATACCGGCCTGATTTTTGCCAAGGACCCTGCCCATGCCCGACTCCGCGCCCCCCGCCGACCTGCCCCGCGACCTGCATTACGTTGACGACACGCAACCCGGCATCCGCCGCAGGAAAGTGCGTGGCACGTTCCAGTATTTCGATAGCCAGGGTGAGCGCATCACCGACGCCGACGCGATCAAGCGCCTCAATGCTTTGGCTGTACCGCCCGCCTACACCGATGTGTGGATCTGCGCCGACCCGCATGGCCACCTGCAAGCCACCGGCCGCGACGCTCGTGGGCGCAAGCAATACCGCTACCACGCGCGCTGGCGCGAAGTGCGCGACAGCGATAAATACTCGCGCCTGCAAGCATTCGGCAAGGCCTTGCCGAAACTGCGCAAGCAGTTGCAAGCCCAGTTGGCCAAGCCGGGGTTTACCCGCGAAAAAGTCCTGGCCACGGTGGTGACGCTGCTGGATGCCACCTTGATTCGGGTCGGCAATACCCAGTACGCCCGCGATAACAAATCCTACGGTTTGACCACGTTGCGCAACCGCCATGTGGACATCAAGGGCAGCGAGATTCAGTTCCAGTTCCGCGGCAAGAGCGGCGTGGAGCACCAGGTCAGCGTCAAGGACCGGCGCCTGGCCAATGTGGTCAAGCGCTGCATGGAGTTGCCGGGGCAACACCTGTTCCAGTACCTGGATGAAAACGGCGAGCGCCACACGGTCAGCTCCCAGGATGTGAATGCCTACCTGCACAGCCTCACCGGCGCCGACTTTACCGCCAAGGATTACCGCACCTGGGCCGGCACCGCCATGGCGCTGGCGGTGTTGCGGGAACTGGAATGGCAACCCGAATCCGACGCCAAGCGGCACGTGGTGGCGATGGTCAAGGAGGTCGCCAAGCAACTGGGTAACACCCCGGCGGTGTGCCGCAAATGTTACATCCACCCGGCGGTGCTGGAGCATTTCAGCCTGGGCGAGCTGTCCAGGTTGCCCCGGCCACGGGTGCGCAAGGGCCTCAAGGCTGAAGAGGTCGCCCTGGCCATGTTCCTTGAGCAACTGGCCGCAGCCTCACCGAAAAAAGCCAAGCCGGGTCAAGCTGCGTCTCCCTTGCGACGTCCAGGATAAGCGCCGATGCGCCGGGAAAGCGAAGCTTTGTGCCTGAAGTGTGTGAGGTCATTGCATGCTGAATCAAAGCGCCCTACCGTAGTGGCCGGATAATCTCACTGAGGAACCCGACCCCATGCTGCCTTCGTCCCACAAACCCTTGGCCAATGCCGCCCTCGCCCACCAACAGCGCTGGCGGGGCCGCGTCGGTTTGATGCTGGTCGCCAGCCTGTCGGTGCTGGCGGGCATGACCGATGCCATCGGTTTTATGGCCAGCGGCGACTTTGTGTCGTTCATGAGCGGTAACACCACGCGGCTGGCCGTAGCGATCAGCGCTGGCGACCTCGGCCTGACCGGGCGGCTGATGTTGCTGGTCGCAACCTTTGTCGCCGGCAACGCGCTGGGGGTGGTGGTGAGCCGCTTCGGCCGACGCCATGCACTGCCATTGTTGTTATGTATTGCCACGTTGTTGTGCGCGGGGGCACTGTGGCCGTTTGACGATATGTTGCCTGCGTTGCTGGCGGCGATCACCGCGATGGGCATGCTCAATGCGGCAGTGGAAGAGGTCAATGGCTTGCCGGTGGGGCTCACCTACGTGACCGGGGCGCTGTCGCGCTTTGGGCGCGGCCTGGGGCGCTGGATGCTCGGCGAACGTCGCTATGGCTGGCGAGTGCAGTTGATCCCGTGGGGCGGCATGTTCGTCGGGGCGGTGATCGGTGCGGTGCTGGAGGAGCACATGGGCCTGAAGGCATTATTCGTCAGCGGCATACTGGCGGGGTTGCTGGGGCTGCTGACACTGAAGATTCCACGGCGCTGGCACCTGGGCTTTATGCCGCGCTGACACAAAGGTTGCTCGCCCGAGGTACTGGCCTCGACTTCCGTGTACTGGTAAAGAGCCATCACCTCGGGCGAGCGGAATGAATCATAAGCGAAATGCCCGGCGACTGTCCCGCCGGGCATTTCCGAAAAACACTAAGGCAAGGGATTACAGGCAAGTCGCGAGTGCCGCCAATCGGCGCTTGGCGGGCATCATGTCCTGGGCCGCATAGTAGTGGATAGTCGCGCCGGCGCCGGTGCTTTTCACATCCACAAAGTAGTCGCCACCGGTGGTGTAGACAGTGAAGCCACCCGCCCCGTCCGGCTCCTTGAAGCCGCCGGCGTCCACGCCGAACACACCTTCGTCCTGCCAGCCGAACTGGATGCACTCGGCGACCACCAAGGGGGCCTTGTCCGACGCCAGGGTCTTGTAGGGGGTGCCAGAGCGCGCCTCGTTCATCTTCGAACCCGCACACCCCGCCAGTGCCGCCAGCGCCAACGCGCCCATTACCACCTTACGCATGCCATCGCCTCCTTGGAAAAAGCGCGACTCTACCATTAGCAGGTGGACTGCACCGAACAGTTCGCGCTGGAATGCCTGGCCGCCGGGGCGAACGCCAGGAAAAAAACCGGCCTGCGCGCAGGATGAAGTTAGTTTCACTGTGAAAGGCGTACCCGCGACCTATAGTGACCAGGCTCATTTTTAGAAGCCTCCCTTCTGCCCGCCCTCCCGCGGGCTTTTTTTCGCCTGCGCGTCAAGACCACCAACGGAAGAGGTAGAACAGCGCCATGCTCAGCAACACGGTGAGCAGCACATTGCGCGTCCAGAACATCAAGCCCACCGCACAGATTCCGGCCAGCAAATACGGGTTGGTCGGGCTGAGGTTGAGTCGGTGGTCGGCGAGGAAAATAATTGGCCCGCAAATGGCCGTGAGCATGCCCGGCACCGCGAACCCGAGAAACTCTCGTGCCCCACGGTCAAGGCGCACCGGCAGGCTCGGCTCGATAAACAGGTAGCGGTTGAGAAACACCACCAGGCCCATGGCCACAATCATCAGGTAAATCACGGCTGCCCTACTCCCAGTCGTTTGCAGGCAAACCCTGCGCTCATGCCCAAGAGGCCCGATACCACTACGGCCGACTCCCAGTGCAGAAAGCTCAGCCACACCGAGAACAGCAGCGACACCGCCACGCAGACCAGCGTCGATATATCGCGTACCACCGGGGTGATCAAGGCGATAAAGGTCGCTGCGATGGAAAACTCCAGGCCCAACTGATCAAGACCCGGAATGCTCTTGCCCAGCACGATGCCCGCCAGCGTGAAGAGGTTCCAGACGATATAGAACGTCAGGCCGACCCCCAAGGCGTACCAGCGATTAAAGGTCTGGCGGTCATAGTGGCTGACCAGGGCAAAGAACTCATCGGTGAGCAGAAACCCCAGGCTCATGCGCCAGCGCGCCTTGAGCGGCGAAAGCACCGGGCGCAGGTGCATGCCGTAGAGCAAGTGCTGGGAGGTCAGCAGCAATGTGGTGAGGACGATGGAGATCAGGCTCGCACCGCTCTTGACCATACCGATGGCCACCAGTTGCGCGGCGCCGGCAAACACAATCGCCGATAGGCCCTGGGCCTGCAGCGGGGTCAGTTGCGCATCAATGGCCATGGAGCCGGCAAGCAGTCCCCACGGCGCACAGGCCAGGGACAGGGGGACAACGGCGATTGCGCCGCGAGCGAAAGCGTAATGAGGTAAGGCTGTAGGCATGAAGACGGCTCATCGCTGGACAGTCGACAAGCATGCCAGTGCAACAACGAGGTTGTCTTGAACGATCTTGCTCAGGCCAGGCGTACGAACACCTGCTCCAGCGAATCTCGCGCTTCACGCAGCTCATGGGCGTCCTGATTGAGCCGGTGAATGGTATGGAGCAAGCGCTGGCGCAGCACTTCATCGCCGAGCTTTTCGACGGCGCGCATCAGGTCGAACGCTGCGGTTTCGTTATTCTCCGCGACGGAATCCAGGGTCTTGCGCAGGTTGCGAGTGGCACGGGTCACGCGGGCTCTTCCTTTATCGGCAATGGGCAGGCACTTTAGGACATGGGTGTTTCATTTTAATTTCAATCACTTGTGGTTGACTCGCGGGCCTTTGATCCATATCAATTGAAACAAGATTTGACCGAGCACATCGATATTCGCATTCAGGGCGTCATCCGCGCGCTTGACGCGACTATCGAGCGCGAAGGCGAACTTTGCGCATGCGAATTGATCCATGCACTGGACGATAGCCACCCCCTCTCCCGCTGCCGGGAGCGACAGACCACAAACGGCCAGCACCTGCTGCTGTGCCATCGGAGCGTTTATTCATGCTTGTCGCCGTTGCGATTTTTATCTTCACCATTGTCCTTGTCATCTGGCAGCCCAAGGGCCTGGGGGTGGGCTGGAGCGCGACCCTGGGCGCTATCCTGGCCCTGGCCTGCGGCGTAATCAGCCTGGCCGACATTCCGGTGGTGTGGCACATCATCTGGAACGCCACCGGCACCTTTGTCGCGCTGATCATCATCAGCCTGTTGCTCGACGAAGCCGGGTTCTTCGCCTGGGCCGCGCTGCATGTCGCGCGCTGGGGGCGCGGGCGCGGCCGGCGTCTGTTTGCCTATATGGTGCTGTTGGGCGCGCTGGTCTCGGCGTTGTTTGCCAATGACGGCGCGGCACTCATCCTCACGCCCATCGTGATGTCGATGCTGCTGGCCTTGCGCTTCTCACCGGCGGCGACCCTGGCGTTCGTCATGGGCGCCGGCTTTATCGCCGACACCGCAAGCCTGCCGCTGGTGGTGTCGAACCTGGTGAATATCGTCTCGGCGGACTACTTCAAGATCGGCTTCAACCAATACGCCGCGGTGATGGTGCCGGTGAACCTCGTCAGCGTCGCGGCCACCCTGGCGGTGCTGCTGTGGTTTTTTCGCCGCGATATTCCGCAGTCCTACGACCCGGCCGACCTGGCCGACCCCGACAGTGCCATCCACGACCGCGCTACCTTCCGTGCCGGCTGGTGGGTGCTGGGCATCCTGTTGGTCGGCTGCTTTGCCCTGGAACCCCTGGGTATTCCCATCAGCGCGATTTCCGCCGTCTGCGCCGTGCTGTTGCTGGTGATTGCCGCCAAGGGCCATATGATTTCCACGCGCAAAGTGCTCAAGGAAGCGCCATGGCAGATCGTGATCTTTTCCTTGGGCATGTACCTGGTGGTCTATGGCCTGCGTAACGCGGGCCTCACCACCTACCTGGCGACCTGGCTGGATACCTTTGCCACCTATGGCGTATGGGGCGCGGCGATGGGGACCGGCCTGCTGACGGCGTTGCTGTCGTCGGCGATGAACAACCTGCCCACCGTCCTGATCGGCGCGCTGTCCATCGAGTCCAGCCATGCCGTGGGCGTGGTCAAGGACGCGATGATCTACGCCAATGTGATCGGCAGCGACCTCGGCCCGAAAATCACCCCCATCGGCAGCCTCGCCACCTTGCTGTGGCTGCATATCCTGGCGCGTAAAGGCATCACCATCACTTGGGGTTATTACTTCAAGGTCGGTATCGTGCTGACCCTGCCGGTGCTGTTGATCACCCTGGCCGCGCTCGCCTTGCGCCTGAGTGTCTGATGCCGATACCGCCGGATCCATCTGCACCGCCAGCCGCCGGATATCGGATGACACAACGGGTAAATCCGCAGTCGATTTGAACACCTTGGCTGGCGTATGCTCTCGCACTTTCTCGAAAGGACGCGGGCATGCTGACGATTTTCTTCTACGCGCTGGTATTCGGTTTTGTATTCTGCCTCTCACCCGGCGCGGTGTTGGCAGAGACCCTGCGGCGAGGCTTGCTCCACGGTTTCACCCCGGCCTTGCTGGTGCAGGTAGGTTCGCTGGTGGGCGATGCCGTCTGGGCCATCATCGGCCTGACCGGCATCGCCTTGCTGATCCAGCACGACGCCGTGCGCGTGCCGCTGACCGTGATCTGCGCGCTGTACCTGGCCTGGTTGGGCATACGCAGCCTGATCGATGCCTGGCAACTGCCTGCGACGGACAGCCAACCTGCCCGCTCCGGGCAAAACGCACTGGCGGTAGGCGCGGCGATCTCCCTGGCCAACCCGAAGAACATCGTTTATTGGGGCGCGCTGGGCAGCGCGTTGTCCGGCATTGTCGGTGCCACCCCCAGCCACGGGCAGACGCTGATGTTTTTTGCCGGTTTCATGCTGGCCTCGGTGTTGTCGTGCTTTGTGATTGCAGCGTTGGTCAACCTGTTGCGCAAGAATGCCTCGCCCACCTGGCAGCGCATCAGTTATGGCGCCTGTGGGCTGGTCTTGATCTACCTGGCGATCCTGGCCGCGCACGGTATATGAAGTCATCTACCCCGCAACCTATCCGAATACACGCGGACCACCAGGCGAGCACGCCTGATGATGGCCGCACCGTTGCCAGCGAGGGATAAAGCACGTGAACCGTATCGAACAGATAACGCTGATGGCGACCTACAACCAGTGGATGAACCGCAAGGTGTATGACGCCGCCGCCAGGTTGACCGACGCGCAAGTGCGGCTCGACCGCCAGGCATTTTTCGGCTCGATCTTCGGCACCCTGAACCACCTCACCTTGGGTGACACCGTCTGGCTCAAGCGCTTTGCCCAGCACCCGGCCGGCTATACGGCGCTGCTGCCGCTGCAGGCCATCGCCACCCCCACGGACCTCAGGCAACTGGCGTTTGCCGACCTGCCCGAGCTGGCGGCCCATCGCTTCTGGCTGGACCAATTGATCATCGACTGGGTCCACACGCTCAGCGAGCCCGATCTCGACCACCGCCTGCACTACCACAACATGCGCGGCGAGGCGTCTGGCAAGCCGTTCTTTGGCCTGCTGACGCACTTTTTCAATCACCAGACCCATCACCGAGGCCAGGTCACGACGCTGCTGACCCAGGCCGGACAGGACGTGGGCGACACCGATCTGCTGGTGTTGATCGACTGAACTCGCAAGCCCCGGCAAAACCGGGGCCTGCTGGCCCTCAATCAATCATCGTTGGACCCCGGCCGGCTACGTGCCTGGTACCCCGGCAGCGTGGCGGCATACGCCAGTGCCTGTTCGCGGGAATTGAAGGATGCCAACCGGTCCTGGGGTGTACACACCCGCCATGGCCCGTAATTGACCTGCACGATGGCGTACCCATTCAGTTGCAGCTTCTTCAGCAGTGGAGCACTCATAGTCACCTCGCTTTCCTGAGATTTCCAAGCGTTGCCGATCCACCTTACACCCACTTGCCAACGGCTTGCCGACCACATGTCGCCCCGGCGCGATGCAGGCTGCACGGATGTTCACGCAATATGCAACGCCCTTCCCTTGACCTCTGCCAGTGCATTCACCAGCGCAGCCTGGAAGACTTCAGCCAACAGATCGACTTCTTCAGGCTCGATGATCAGCGGCGGCAGGAATCGCACAACGGCACCGTGGCGTCCTCCCAGCTCCAGGATAACGCCCAGGCGCAGGCAATGGCGCTGAATGGCCTGGGCCAGGGCCGTATCCGCTGGCGGTACACGATGATCGCTCGGCGTGTCGCTGACGATCTCCACCCCCACCATCAGCCCTCGGCCACGGACCTGACCCAGGCACGCGAAATCGCTTTGCAAACTTCGCAGGTGCCCCATCAGACGTTGCCCCATGACATCGGCATGCCCCGGAAGGTCTTCACTGATGATATGACGCAGGGTCGCAGCCCCCGCCGCCATCGCCAGCTGATTGCCACGGAATGTGCCGGCATGGGCGCCTGGTTTCCAGGTATCGAGTTCTTCGCGATAGACCATCACGGCTAACGGCAGGCCTCCGCCGATGGCTTTGGAGAGCACGAGCACATCCGGCTCGATCCCCGCATGCTCGAAAGCAAACAGCTTGCCGGTACGCCCCAGGCCGGTCTGGACTTCATCAATGATCAGCACCACGCCAAACTTGCGGGTCAGTCGCCGCAGGCCCTGAAGCCATCGGATCGGTGCCGGGATCACACCTCCCTCGCCTTGCACGATTTCAACGACAACGGCGGCCGGCGGCAGCACCCCAGACTCCGGATCGCTGAGCAGTTGCTCGATAAAATGCAGCCCCGCGTCGACACCGGCCTCGCCGCCGATACCGAACGGGCAGCGATAGTCATAGGGGTAAGGCAGAAACTGCACATCGGCCATCAGCGAACCCAGCGCCTCTTTCGGCCCCAGGTTGCCCATCAGGCTCAGGGTGCCCAGCGTCATGCCGTGGTAACCGCCGGAAAACGACAGAATCGGTTTGCGCCCGGTCGTCGTCCTGGCCAGTTTCAAGGCTGCCTCGATACCATCGGCACCCGTCGGGCCGCAAAACTGGATACGCGCGTGGCGCGCGAAGTTGTCCGGCAGCGCATTGAACAGGTCTTCGACGAAGCGATCCTTGACCGGCGTGGTCAGGTCCAAGGTGTGCAAGGGCAGGCCGGAATCGAGTGTCTGGCGCATCGCCGCAATCGCCACCGGGTGGTTATGCCCCAGCGCCAGGGTCCCCGCTCCCGCCAGGCAATCCATGAACAGCTGGCCCTGGGTGTCGCGCACGTAGAGGCCGTGAGCTTCTTGCAACGCCAGGGGAATACGCCGCGGATAAGACCGGGCGTTCGATTCGCGGGCAGCCTGGCGCTGAAGATACGGGTTGGTGTTCAGTTCACGTGATGCTTGTTGACGAAAGTGCGCCAGCGTAAAGGTTGCGCTGCAAGCCAGGCGAGGTTCGACATTGTCCATATGCAATCCCTGATGTAGAAAGTCTGTCGCGCAGGATCAGCCCTGCCCTTGTCCTTGCATGGCCTGGCGCAGGCTCAGCGGACGCATGTCGGTCCAGACTTGTTCGATATGGTTCAGGCACTCTTCCCGGGTGCCCTTGATGTCCAGCGTGCGCCAGCCGTTGGGCACGCTGCGGTAGTCCGGCCAGATTGAGTACTGTTCTTCATCGTTGACGACCACCAGAAAACGCGTATCCGGGCTGTCCAAACTCATTGCTTGCTCCTTGACTGGCATGCTGGGGAAAAACCCTACGATACAATAGTAATGGTAGCGATTCTCATTAAATTTTTAAAATTCATGCACGGTTCTCATATTTCTCCGTACGTGATGAACAGTCGCAACACCGTCACGCCGTGTTTATACTTCGTGCCGTTCTGAACGATAACTTCTCTCAACTCGCGGTCCACGGATGAATCGATGATCCCCAGCCTTGCCCCGCTGTTCACCGGCCCGCTGGCCGAGCATGGTGAAAAGCTGCAACTGCGCAGCCAGCCCCGCAATGACGTGCCGGGAAGCCGGTTCTTCCAGCCCGACGACTTCAATGCCTTCGTCGACAGGTTGCAGCTGCGCTACCAGACCGATGAGCGGCTGGCCTTGGTGTCGCTTTGGTCAAAATGGTACTTCAGCACCTTCCTTGCACCGGTGATGGCCGCCAATCTGCTCCAGCAGCTCGACCTGCCAATGGCTCTGGAAGACATCGGCATACAACTGGGCGCCGACGACCGGCCGTTGGCATTGCACCTGGCCCATGCAGGCCGTCCTTTGCCCCGCTGCACGGCGTTCGAGCGGTTTCACGGCCTGATCGAAGGGCATCTGGAGCCGGTCATCAAGACCCTGGTCAGTGCCTCCCAGGCATCGCCCCGCTTGTTCTGGAGCAATGCCGGCAATACGTTCGAGTTCGTCACCAGTCGTATCGACCTGCACCCGCTGGCCAACGCGCACAGCACCGCACCCGCCAGGGAAATCCTCGGCACGCGCCTGCGCCCCGATGGCCGACGCAATCCGTTGTTCGCCCCCGTGCAATACCACGACATCGGCGAGGGTGAACCCCAACGCCTGAGGCGCATCTGCTGCATTCGCTACCGCCTTCCCGGCGTCGGCTATTGCAGCAGTTGCCCCCTCGATGAGTGCAAACAGCCGGAGACGAGCGTTTAACTGTTGCCTTGTTGCACCCGGTGAAACGGGTTTTCCAGGGCTCGGTCGTAGTCCACGAGATGCCCGTAGTCGAGACGATAGACGCGGTCGGCGACATCGAAATAACGGTCGTCATGGGTGATCGCGATCACCGTCTTGCCAGCCGCCTTCAACTCGGGCAGCAGCTCGTTGTAGAACACATGACGGAACACCGGATCCTGGTCTGCCGCCCACTCGTCCAGCAGGAACACTTCCCGGCCCTCCATCATGAGCAGCAACAGCGCCAGGCGCTTGCGCTGGCCTTGGGACAGCGCCGTGGTCGACAAGCGCCCGGCCGCAAATTCGACTTTATGGGCCAGCCCCAGACGCTCGAGGTAGTGATCCACCCGGGCTTCGAGCCCTTCATGATTGCCAGCCTCGCCCAACACATCGGCGAACAGATAGAAGTCGGCAAAAATGGCTGCGAAATGCTCGCGGTGCCACTCACTGGTACTCGCATCGAGTGCCACACCGTTAAGCGAAACCTGCCCAGAAGTGGGCACATAGAGCCCCGTCAGCAGCTTGGCCAGGGTCGATTTACCGCTGCCATTGCCGCCGACAATGAAAATCAACTCACCGCGACGAATCGACAGGTCAATCGGCCCCAGTTCGAAGGCGAACTCGTCACGCTGGCCGGGATAGCGATAGCGCACATTCGACAGGCGCAATTCGTCAAAGGGTTGCGCCGCTTGCGCGGGTGCCTTGAATTGCAGCGTCTCACCCAGCGCCAACGCATCGATGGCCTGCAAGGCAACATGGCCGCGAATGACTGCGGGAATGGCATCCAGAATCATCGAGATCGGCGTGCGCAAAAACATGATAGCCAGCACATACCCCACCACCACCTGCTGACTGAGCAAGCCCAGCCCCTGGCCGAGGAAGAACAGCGTACCGATGAGCACGAACACCAGCAGTGTCGTCCAGTTCAGGTTCACCGCCCACAGGGTATCGGCGCGTACCGACGCCTCCAGCGAAGCCCGCGCAATGGGTTCGAGCCGGTGTTCATAGAGCAGGTGCCGACGTTCGCGGCTCAGGCCCAACTCGCAACGGCCCTGGATGGTGGCCTCGAACTGTTCGGTCAACTGGTCGTCCTGCTGCCGTACGGCCTGCATCAAGGTCTTGACCTTGCGCCCGAGCAACACATCCAGCCCCACCCCAACGGCAATCACGCCAAGGGTCATAAAAAAGAACGGCACGCTCAGCCAGGCCATGTATACAAGCCCCGCCAACAGCAATAGGCCGTTATACAAGGAGATCGGCAGTTGCTTGAACGCTGTGGCGACGGTGGTCACATCCTTGGTCAGGGCGTTGTAGATACGCGGGCTGCCCAGCCGCTCGATACGCTCGAGGGCCGTGCCCAGCACCTTGGCCACCAGCCGCAGGCGCAATTGATAGACCAGGCGATGCCCGATCTGCACCAGCAACCACTGCGACGTCACACCGCTGATGAACAACAGCACCAGCAGGCCGCCGAACAGCCACAGACCTTGGCCGATATCCTCAAGCCCATGCTCCAGGCTGCGGTTGATGTAGCCGATCAGGCCGATACTGGTTGCCGCACTCAAGGCGCTGCTCAGAATCGCCAGCAGAATGCGCCACCTTGCGTCGTGCAGCAGTTCTTTCAATAACATCATGAGGCAGGCACCACCTTGGCAGAATTTTCCAGCAGTAAGGGCAACAGGCTTTCCACCAATCGCGGCTCGCCGAGCATCTGCTGATGACCGACGTCCAGTGTCCACTGGCGCACGGGTTGCCGGGTATGCGCTTGCCACTGGGCGCGCAAGTCCGCATGCGCGTTGCCGCGCCAGAGCCACAGCGGCACATCGACGGTGGGCAAGGATTGCTCATACAAGCGTGTTTTGATCGTGCGATAGTGCGCCAATAGCGTGAGCAAATCAGCATCCGCCGTGGCCCATTGCAGGTGCTCACGCACCTGGGCATCGTTGAGCAACCGGGCAACCCCCTCGGCATAGTCATGACCGGCGACCAGGCCCGTCAACCGTTCGCGCAGTGATTCACCCATGGGCTGGGCGTGGCTGCGGCAGTAAAAAGCAAAATCCGCGATCAACTGCCCTGCTTCATCGCCTTCTCCGGCCAGGCTGCGTTGCGCATCGTGGTCGACTACCGCAAGGCCTTCGACGGTAAAACCGCTGGCTTGCAGATACGGCACCAGCTGCAACGCCAGCCGCGACGCCAGGCTCCAACCCAGCAGCACCAGCGGGCGCTGTTTCAGTTGGGCGGGGATGCTCGCTACGTAGCGCTGCAACAGCGCGTCCATGTCGTCCGTCTCCCAGCCGGTGTCCAGCGCGGCCAGGCCAAACACCGCGACCTTTGCATCCAGGTTATCCACCAGCGGCTGATACGCCAGCAGGTGCCCTTGCGCACCGTGCACCAACAGCAATGCCGGCGATTGTTCATCCGCGTCATTCAAGACTTTCCACGGGCCACTGCCGTTGCCGTTGTCCAGGCCACGAACCAGCTCACGCACCGTGTGGCGTTCGAACAGTAAATGGGTCGGCAGCTCGATCGACAGCCGTTCACGAATCAGCGACACCACTTTGATTGCCGCCAGCGAATGCCCACCGACGTTGAAGAAGTTGTCGGTCACCCCCAGGTCGTCGACGCCGAGCACCTCGCCCCAGAGGGCCAGGATGGCGGTTTCCAGTTCGCCGACAGGCGCCACGCGGGTGTTCTGCATGCGCTGCCGGGCGCGTTCGAGCAGGTGTTTGCGATCCAGCTTGCCATTGCTGTTCAGTGGCAGCGTCTTGAGTACCAGGATCGCGCTGGGCAGCATGTAATCCGGCAACTGGCGCGCCAGGGCGGCACGCAGGTGCTCGGTCGTCTGCAGACGGGTGTCATCCTTGACCACAAAAGCCAGCAGGCGCCCCTGATCGCCTTCACCGTCGAGCAAGACAGCGGCCTGCAAGATGCCTGGCTGGGCCAACAATGCCTGTTCGACTTCCGCCAGTTCCAGGCGAAAGCCGCGGATTTTCACCTGCTGATCATTGCGGCCAAGCAGGCGCAACGCGCCATCCGCCTGGCGCAACGCGAGATCGCCGGTGCGGTACAGGCGGCTGCCGCTGAGCGGATCGACACCAAAGGCACCACCGCCGACACCGCCCACATAACCACGCCCGACGCTGGCGCCACTGATGCACAACTCCCCGGCCTGGCCTGGCGGCACCGCGCGTTGCCGGTCATCGAGCAAGAGGATGCGGTTATCGCCCAGTACTTGGTTCAAGGCACTGCCACTCACGACCTGGTCAATATCGATCGCCCGCCACAACACCCCCACGGTGGTCTCCGTCGGCCCGTAATGGTTGTACAGCCGACAGCTGGGTTTGGCCTGGGCCAAACGGCTGAGTAAACGCTCGCTGATCGGTTCTCCACCCAACACCAGGACCTGGCGTGGAAGCGCACTCTCGGCAGGGTGTTCGCCCATCAGCGCCTCAAGGTGCGAAGGGACAATTTTCAGCACATCCAGCGGGTAGCGCTGAAGTTCCTCGGCGAATGCCCGGGCATCCGTCACCACGGACTGCTCCAGCACATGCACGCAACCGCCCTGCAGCCAGGCCGGAAACAATACGGTATTGCCCAGGTCCGCGAGCAGCGACGACACCAGGCCGTAGTGCCCGGCTTCGGGCAACCGCAGTGCGCGAGTCACTTGCGTGGCGTAATGGCGCAATTGGCCTTGTTCGATCTGCACACCTTTGGGCTTGCCGCTGGTGCCCGAGGTGTAGAGCACGTAGGCCAGGTCCTGCGCCGCGCCCTGCACCGGCAAATCGAACACCGGCCCGCTGCATGCCTGCGACCAACCCAGCGTATCGACCGAGGTGTCGGGTGGCAGCCCCTCTACGTACAGGATCAGGCTGGGTTGCGCATCCTCGACAATACCGGCCAGACGCAACGGTGGTTGTTGAGGGTCCAGCGGCAGATAGGCCGCACCGACCTTGAAGCAGGCCAGCATCGCGATCAGCATCTGCGCGCCACGTGGCAGATACAGGCCCACCACCTGCTCCCGGCCCACGCCGGCCAGGTGCAGGCTGCCGGCCACACGGTCGCTCAGGGCATCGAGTTCGGCATACGAGAATTGCTGCTGCGCATAGCGCAATGCCGGTCGATCCGGGTACGCGCGGGCGTGTTCGCGCACGGTGGCGACGATATCAAGGTCCGGCGCCAGGGCCGGTGGCGTTGCCGCCGCCGACAGCTCCTCGGGCCAGTGCAGGTCGATGGCATCGATCAGGCCGTTGGGCAACTGCAGCAATTGCTCGAGCCAATGGGCGAAGCGCTTGAGCAACACCTGCATCTGTTGTTCACCGTACAGCCCCTGATCATAGGCCAGCAGCAGCTCCCCGCAGCCCTGGGCATCGAGCGTCAACTGCACTTGCAGTTCGACCGGGGTATCGAAGGACAGCACCTGCACGTCCTGCAGCAACGGCACATGCACGACACGCAGCCCGGCCTGAAAACTGGCGCGCCACTCCGGCAACAACTGGGCCTGGCCCACATATTCCTGCCAGGCCACGGCATTTTCCAATTGCCGTGCCAATGGCCGCGCCAGGTTGATCCAGGTGCTGTGTTCGGACATCCGCACCACCATCGGCAGGGTCTGCTCGAACAACCCGAACGCTCCCGACAGTTCCTCATAGTCATCGCGTGGATCGTGCTGCAACCCCAACTGCCCCTGCCGCTGGCCAGTGAGCCTGCCCAGCAATGCACTCCAGGCGGCCAGGGCCAGGGGTTCGACGGCCACGCCTTCGCGCTCGGCCAGGGCGGCCAACGCCGCCGGCACTGTCGGCGCAAGCACCTGCCGTACCACGCCGTGCGTGCCGCTGGCGATGCCGTAGCGCTCGATCAGGCGCATGCCCGGCACCTCCTGCAAAGCCAGGTTGCGCCAGAACTGCGCACCTTGCTCGGCATCTTCGTCCAGCTGCAGGCCATTGATCCATTCGACGTAATCGCCGTACTGCATGGGAGCGTCGGCCAACGGCGCAGCGCGCCCCAGCAAATGCGCGTGCAACTGGTTCAGGCTGCGCGGGTCCAGCGAGTACGTCGGCACCGCCAGCAGCAGTTGGTCGTCGAGCAACCAGGCCAGGACATCGGGCTGTTCGGCCAGGCAATGTTGCTGGGCCGCGCGCAGCCACCCTTGCGCATCATGCCCGTCACTCGAACGCCCCTGGCGCCAGTCCAGGCGCAGCTCGAAAGGCTCGACCACACGTTGACGCAAGCCCGTAGCGCCAAGCGGGCGCTCGTAGCGCAGGCGCAGCGCCTGATGCTGCTGCATGCCGTCGCGCAATCGCCGTTCGACAAGGCCCTCGGGCACACCGGGCAGCTGCATGCGTGCCCAGCGCCAGGCCTGCGGGTTGGCCTGGGCCAGTTGTTTCTGCTGAGGTGAAAGGGTCAGTCCAAGGTCCATCATGGTTTCAACTCTGCGAGGGTTTCTTCGGTCTGCGCCGGGGCAGCCATTACCTGGTCACGCGCATAGATTTCGCCCATGGCCACCACAATCTTGCGCTCGCCCTCGAACGGGTCCCGGGCGTGTGCCGCCATCATGTTATCCAGCATCACCACATCGCCCTGCCGCCAGTCAAAGCGCACGGCACAACGCTCGTAGGCCGCGTTGATGGCCTCGATGGCACTGGGCTCAAGCTCGGAGCCGTCACCGTAGAACACCTGCCTTGGCATCGCGGCTTCGCCATCGCGTAAAAACTGCGCGCGCACATCGGCGTCAAGAAAGGCCGGGTGATACAGCTGGATCTGATTGAAGAAACTCTCCTCGCCCGTCAGCGGATGCAGGATCACCGCCGGACACACCTGGCGGGTATGCAGATCATTGGCGCCGCGCCACTGGAACTCGATTGCACTCTGCCGACAGATCCGTTCAACGTCGGCACGCTCCTGTGTCTGGAAAAAGTGCTGCCAGCTGACGTCCAGCTGGGTACTGAAATTACGCACGTACATCAGCTGCTTGTTGCGCAGGTTCGCCTGCAGCCAGGCCGGCAGCTCCCGAAAGACCCGGCGGCTGTCGACAATCGGCGTAGCGCCACCGGAGGTGGCGGGGATCTGGCAGTAGAACCATTGCCGGCGCGGCCAGCGATGCTGATGGGCACTCTCGTTGTGAAACAGGATCATCCGGTCCTTGGGATACGGCGTGGACTTGTAGATGTTCTTGCCGCCCTCCTCCTTTGGCAGGTCGCCGTACTGGCCATATAGCTGCGGGCACAGGGCCTGGCAAAACGCCTCGAATGCCGCCGGGGTCGGCAAATCAAAGCCACGGAAGACAATGCCGCCGTGCTCGAGCAGCCACTGTTCGACCTTTTCACGGTGAGCTTCAGCCCAGATGGCCGGCGCCAACTCGCGGTCACGCAGCTCAACGCACAAGGGAAACGTCGAGCCTTCGCGCAGCGGCCGAGCGTCGAAGGGTTCGCGGGTCACCGGCGAACCGCTCTGGCGCATCTTGCCCAACTTGCTCATTTTGCGTTGCAACGGGTTGTCCGTAGACATTGCAGCAGCTCCTTCTGGAGTCGGAATCAGGGTATCGATCGGGGTGTCCGGCGCATCGAGGGCCATGCCCAGCAGGGATTCGAAGGCATCACGCAAGCGTTCAACCGTGGCCGGGCGGAACAGGCTGGTGCGATACACCCAGCGCAGGCTGATGCCGTCCCCGTCTTCGCTGGCGAACAGGGCCATATCGAACTTCGAATGGTGCTGTTCACCCGTCAGTGGCTCGACCTGCAACTGCTCGAGTGAGCGTTGCCGGCGCGGCGTGTTGTCGAGCACGAACAAGGTCTGCAGCAACGGGTGGACACCCGCTACGCGTGGCAGCTCCAGGCATTCGACGACACGTTCGAACGGCGTGTCCTGCCAGGCGAACGCTTGCAGGCACACCTCGCGGACCTGCAGCGCTTGCTCGCGGAAACTCAGCTCCGGTTGCAGGTGGATACGCAAAGCCAGCAGATTGACGAAGAAGCCAATCAACGCTTCGGTGGCCGGGTGGTCGCGGTTGGCCACGTCGGTGCCGATGACCAGGTCGCGCCCTTGGGTTTCTCGTTGCAGCACGGCGGCATAGCAGGTCAGCAGCAGCATGAACGGCGATGTGCCGCTGGCCTGCGCGAACGCCTTGAGCCGGCTCACCGTGGCCGCGGACAACTGAAAGTCCAAGGCGGCCCCGGCACCGCTGTCGCGCTCCGGGCGGGGCCAGTCGAACGGCAGTGGCACGTGCGCAGGAATGCCGGCCAGGGTCTGCCGCCAGAAGGCCAGGCCTTCACGCTGACGCAGCTGTACCGCCGCCGAGCCTTGCCACACGGCGTAGTCGACGTATTGGATCGCCAGTTCGTGCCGGGGCGGCAGCATCCCGGCGCTGTAGGCTTCATAACCTTGGATCAGCTCATCGACCAGCACCGCGCCCGACCAGCCATCGGAGGCAATGTGGTGCATGACCAGTTGCAGCACGTGGTCCTGCTCGCCCAGGCGGTACAGGACCGCGCGCAGCGGTGCCTCGCCGACCAGGTCGAACGGTTGCAACGCAATGCCGCGCGCGGCGACCGGCCACTGCGCATCGCTCGACGCCGTCACTTGCAACGGTACCGACAGCTGCCCGTGAATCCGCTGGTACGGCTCGCCGCCTCGCTGATGATAGGTGGTACGCAAGATGGCATGGCGCTCCACCAACCGCTGCAATGCACGCTCGAGGGCCTGGGTGTCCAGTGGCCCGCGCAAACGCACGTTGCTGCTCATGTTGAAGCTGCTGTCCGCCAGGTCCAGCTGTTGCATCAGCCAGACCCGTTGCTGCGCCGAGGACAAGGGGTGGTCAAGCTGCCGGTCCACTTGAGGTATGTGCAACGAAGCGAGGTCCAGTTGGCACGCAAGGCCTTCGAGGCGCTGCGCAAGGTCCGCCAGTACCGGCGTTTCGAACAGCCAGCGCAACGGTACGTCAACGCCCTGTTCACGCAGGCGCGCACGCACCTGGGCGGCCATGAGCGAATGGCCGCCCAGCTGGAAGAAATCAGCGTCGGCAGGGATCGGCTGCCGGTTCAGCACCGCCGCCCAGACCTCGGCCAGCAGCGTCTCGCTGGCCGTCAGCGCGCGCGCAGCCAGGCCCGTGGCGGTGATGTCCAGCTGCACGCGAGGCAGTTGTTTACGATCCACCTTGCCGTTGGTATTGAGAGGCAGGTGCTCCAGTGCCTGGCAATGCGTCGGCACCATGTAGGCCGGTAAGCGCGCCTGCAAGTACTCGCGGATCGAAGTCGGGTCAGGTGGAGTATCGCCATGGCTGACCCAGAACGCCGCCAGATGCTCGCCCTGCACGGCCACGACCGCCTGCAGCAGCTCGGGATGGCTGAGCAGCACCGCCTCGATCTCCCCCAGTTCGATGCGATAACCGCGCAACTTAATCTGGTCGTCGGTACGGCCGAGGTAATACAGCTGCCCATCCGGCTGCCAACGCGCCAGGTCGCCGGTGCGGTACAAACGCCCGCCGTCGTGGCTGAACGGGTCGGCAATGAAGCGTTCGGCGGTCAACCCCGGCTGCCCGGCATACCCACGAGCCAGGCCGTCGCCAGCAATATAAAGTTCGCCCACACAACCGGGCGGCACTTCGCACAAATGCTCATCGAGAACGTGGCAGCGGGTGTTGAGCAATGGCCGGCCAATGGGCGCGACCGGCATTTGCACGGCATTGAGCGGCGCCTGGGTGGACCACACCGTGGTTTCGGTGGGCCCGTAGACGTTGACCAGGTGGGCCACGCATTGCCTGAGTTCGTTCGCCACCTCTGCAGCCAACGCCTCGCCACCGGCCAGCGCCACACGCCCGGCCAGCACCTTTCGGTCGCCCTGCAACAACATCGCCCAGGTCGCCGGGGTGGCCTGGATGAGGTCCACGGCCTGGTCCTGGATCAACCGCGCCAGTAACAGCGGGTCCTGGCGTTCTTCATCATCGGCCAGCACCACGCTGCCACCGCGTACCAGCGGCAGGCACAGTTCCAGGCCGCAAATATCAAAGGTCACGGTGGTCAGCGCCAGATAACGCTGCACGTTTTCCAGTGGCAGGGCCTGTTCCATGGCCAGCAGGAAGTTGGCGAAATTGCCTCGCGTGATCTGCACGCCCTTGGGCTGGCCGGTCGACCCCGAGGTGTAGAGGGTGTAGGCCAACTGTTCAAGCGTCGTCGCCAATGCCGGCGGTTGCGCAGGCAACGACGCCAGCGCCAGGTCCGCCCACAGGCAGCAGCGCAGTGTCTCAGGCAGGTCCACAGGCAGCGTGTCACACAACAGCAATCGCGGTTGTGCCCGGGTGAGAATCTGTGCCTGGCGTGCCGGTGGATGAGTCGGGTCCAGCGGCAGGTAGCAGGCGCCAGCTTTCTGTATGCCCAACAGGCACACCAGCAGGCGTTCGTCTCGCGGCAGGCAGAAGGCGACCGTCGATTCCTGGCAGATGCCCTGCCCCAGCAGCCAGTGAGCCAGGCGGTTGGCCTGGGCGTCCAGCGCGGCGTAGCTCAAGCCACGATCGGCGCAGTACACCGCGATCCGCTCAGGGTGGGCAGCGGCCTGCACCTCAAAGCGCGTGACAAAATCCGCTTCGCCAGGCACCTGCCTCGAGGTGCCGGCCGTGGCCAGCGTGGCAACCGAACGCAGGGGGATGTCCAGCACAGGCAGCTGAAGATCGAGGCTGACCAGGCTGGCCAGTAACCCCTGGAAATCCTCCGTCAGCCGTTCCACGGTGCCGGAACGTAACAACGCCGTGGCGTATTCGACAATCAAACCGGTGCGCGCATCTGCCCCGCGCCCTTGGGTGAACAGGTTGAACGTCAGGTCGAACTTGGCGCTCACCACACCGTCCGGCAACGCCAACGATTCCACGCTCACGCCCGGCAGGCTGAGGCTGCGCGAACCGTGGTGGTCAGCCTGGTAGTTGAACATCGTCTGGAACAGCGGCGTGCGATCCAGGCTGCGCGTCACCGCAAGGCTGTCCAGCAGTTGCTCGAACGGCAGCGCCTGATGGGCCAGGTCATCGGCCAACAGCTGGTTCAGCTCGCCGATAAAGGATTGCAGGCTTTGCCGGGCATTGATCTGTACCCGGTGCGCCAGCGTGTTGACAAACAAGCCGACCAACGCCTGGCTCTCGGGCGACTCGCGCCCCGCCACCGGTAAGCCAATGGCGAAATCACTGCGCCCGCCATGCCGCCAGAGCAGCAATTGATAGGCGGCGAAATACAGCACGAAGGGCGTCACACCCAGCGCCCTGGCCCGAGACTCGACCGCCGCGCTCAACGAGCCGGGCAGGAGCTGCTCGCTGCGAGCGCCGGCGTAGGCCTGCAACGCCGGCCGTGCACAGTGGTCGGGCAATTCCAGCGGTTCGTTGCCCAGCCCTTGCAGGCGTTGTTGCCAATACGCCAGCAACTGGTCGCCCTGCTGCGCTTCAAGGTTGCGGCGCTGCGCTTGAATCAAGGGCAACAAACCGGTGGGTGCGGGCATGGCGCGGTCCTGGTAGACCCGCGCAAAGTCCTCGACCAGCAAGCCCATGGACCAGCCGTCCACGGCAATATGGTGCACGTTGAACAGCAACCGGTAATCGCCCGGCGCCACGCAAAACACATCGACGGCCAGCAACGGCCCCCGCACGAGGTCGAACACGCGCTGGGCGGCCTCGGCTATGGCGTGGGTCTGCCGCGCTTCGTCCAGGTCAGAGAGGTCATGCACCGTGAAGATCGCAGCGGCGTTCTCATCCAGGCGCTGCCAGACGTGCCCCTGCGCTTCGAAAAACCGGCAACGCAACGCCTCATGGCGCGAAACCAGCGCCTGACAGGTGCGCTGCAGTCGAGGCACATCCAGCTCACCGCGCAACGCCAGCAACTGTGTCACGTTGTACGCGGTTGCGGCCGGATCGAGCTGTTGCATGAACCACACCCGTTGCTGGGCGTGGGACAGCCTGCGTGGCTGCTCCAGGTCTTCGCCGGTGCTCACGGATGCAACGGCCGGCGACGCCGACACGCTCAGTGCTCCGGCCAATTGCCGGGCGGTGGGGTTGGCCAGCAATTGCCGGGGCATCAGGCGCAGGTCGGCCTGGCGCAGCCGCGCGATCAACTGCAGGCTGAGGATCGAGTCACCGCCCGCGGCAAAAAAGTCGGCATCCGGCCCCAGGCCAGGCTGTTCGAGCAACTCACGAAAGGCGGTCAGTACGCTGAGCAATACAGGGTCCGAGCGGCTATCGATGCACAGGGCCATGGCCGCCAATGTCGGTTGCTGCTGGACATCGCGTGGTTGCAACTTGAGCCCTTCGCGCGAGGCCAGGCCGATCAGTTGCAGACTGAGAATCGAATCGCCGCCAAGGGCAAAAAAATCGTCCTCGCGCCCGACGTGCGCGCAACCGAGAATCTGGCACCACAGTTGCGCCAGACGCTGTTCCGTGGCACCACGCGGCGGCTGGATGCCGGCCTCGACCGACCCGCTGTCGGCCGGTTCAGGCAATGCCTGTCGGTCCAGCTTGCCATTGGCCGTCAGCGGCAGCGTCTCCAGGGCCAACCAATGACCGGGCACCATGTGCTCCGGCAATTGACGCCGGGCCTCGGCCTGCAGGCCCGCCAATGCTTCGGCCGACAACAACGGGCTGAGGTACGCCACCAACTGCGTGCGCCCCTTGACCTCACAGGCCAGCACCGCGCCTTCGCGCACCTGAGGCTGAGCCTTGAGCCAGGCGCTGACTTCGCCGGGTTCAACGCGGAAACCGCGGATCTTGACCTGATCGTCCTGGCGCCCCAGAAACACCAGATGCCCGTTGCGGTCCAGGCGAACCCGGTCGCCGCTGCGATAAAAACGTTGCCCCTGGGCGGTGGAACCAAAGACGTTGGCGGTCAACTCGGGTTGACCGAGGTAGCCCTGGGCAACCTGAGGCCCCCCGATCAGCAACTCGCCGGCCACGCCCAGCGGCACCGCCACGTCATGGCTGTCAACGATGCGCAGTTGGCAGCCCGCTAACGGTTGGCCCAAGGGCAGATACCGATTCGAGTCAAGCGCGTCGCGCGCCAGGAGTTCTCCGCACAGCACCCCCACCGTGGTTTCCGAGGGGCCGTAGTGATTGAAGATGCGCAGTTGCGGCGCCAGTTCGCGCACCCGTGCGAACAGGGCGTGATCGAACCCTTCGCCACCGAGGATCAACACCTCCCTGGGCAACACGCGTCGGGCATCGTCCAGCGCCAACAGGCCGCGCAGGTGCGAAGGCGCGATCTTCAGGCAGTCGACCGGTTGCGCGTCGAGAAAGTCGGCCCAGCCTGGCGGATCGAAGGCCAACGATGCGGGCGGCAGGATCAGCGCATCGCCGGCGTTCAGTGCGGCGAACACGCTTGTCAGCCCCAGATCGGCAGCCACGGTCGCCAACGTCGCCCAGCGGCTGCCCGGCTTCGCTGGCAAACGGTCACCGATCGCACGCGCGTAATGCGCCAGGTTGCCGTGAGTGACCACCACGCCTTTGGGCTGCCCCGTCGAACCCGAGGTGTAAATGAGATAAGCCGGCAGGTGCGGCTGGCTGAGGCTCTGGCTCTCGCCGGCCACGGCCGACAAGTCAGCGTCGCTGAGTACCAGGTGTGCCATGTCAACGCCGGTTTCAGGCGCCTCGGCCAAGGTCACCCACAGACTCGCGCCACTGTCCTGCAACAATTGCGCAAGTCGCCGTGGCGGTTGGGCCGGGTCCAGAAACAGGCACGCCGCGCCACGTTGCCAGCAAGCCAGCATCGCCAGCAGTTGTTCCGCGCAACGCGGCATACACAGGGCCACCACCTGCCCCGGACCTACGCCCTGCCCGGCCAGCCGTGAGGCCAGCGCGCGGCTCGCGGCACCCAGCGTGGCATAGTCGAGGGTTTGCCCGACGCCGCACAAGGCCGGCGCGGTCGGCGTGCGTGCTGCCCACTGAAGCACCTGCTGATCCAGCGGCAAGGGCATCGTGCCCGGCACGGGGCCCTGCACCTCGCTCGGCGGCGACACCAGTTGCAGCTCGGCCAGACGTCGCTGGGGATGGCTCGTCGACTGGTGGAAAATCGCCAGCAAGTCATCCAGCATTTGCTCGACCGTCGCCGCGTCGAACACTTCATCGCTGTATTCCAGCTCGCAGCGCAGCCCCGCGTCGGCGCTGCGCACCATGCGCAACGTGAGGTCGAAGCGTGCATGGCGCTGCGGCGGGTCGAGCACTTCCACCGCGACACCGGGCAATGCCAGGGTGCGGCTTTCGGGCAAGTCCACCTGGACGAACATCACCTGAAACAGCGGGCTCGACCGTGGGCGCTCAAGGTTCTCAAGCACCTTTTCGAAAGGCAGCAATTGGTGATCGAAGGCGGCTGCGACGCTGTCACGGGTGCGCAACAGTGCGGTGGCGAAGCTTGGGTTGTCGTGCAGGCGCTGACGGATCACCAGGGTATTGAGCAAGGGGCCGATCAAGGGCACCAGCTCCGGACGATCACGTTGCGCGGCCGAGGTGCCCAGGCACAGGTCATGCTCGCCGCTGTAGCGCGACAGCAGGCAGCTGAAAGCCGTCAGGCCGTAGATGTACAGCGTCACCCCATGAGCGCGAATCGCCGCCTCGACCGCGCCCGCCAGTTGTGGCGAAAGCGCCCGGGCAAGCACCGCGCCGCTATGGCAGCGCTGGGCGGATGCCGGACGTGGCCGGTCCAGGGGCAACGCCAATGGGGCCGGGGCATCGCTCAGTTGTGCGCGCCAGAAGTCGATGTGCTGCCGGCAGCTTTCGCTGTTCAGCCACTCCTGTTCCCACGCGGCGTAGTCGGAGTACTGGATGCTCAATTCGGGCTGCCGGGCAACCTCGCCCACTGCCAGCGCCCGGTAAGCTTCGGCCAGTTCAAGGGTCAGTTGCTGCGCTGACCAGGCGTCGTAGGCCACGTGGTGAATGGTGAAGAACAACCAGGTGGAGTGTTCCCGCGCATCGCTGAACGCTTGCCAGCGCCACGGCGCTGACTGGCTGAGGTCAAACGGTTCGGCCAGTTGCCGGGCGTACTCGTCGGCACACCACTGCTCGTACTCGCTGGCCGCCAAGGTCAAGGGTTCGACGGTTGGCCGGGCGACGGCTTGCGGCTCGCAGTGGGGCTGCAACTGGCCGTGCGCGTCGGTGATGTAGCGGGTGCGCAGGATCTGGTGACGGTCGGTCAACTGCTGCATGGCCTGCTGCAAACGTTCGCCATCGAGGCGGCCGTCGAAACGCAGCACCGAGCACAGGTTGTAAAGGGCGCGGCTGCTCACGGCTTCCGCCGACAGAAAACGCCGCTGCGCCTGGGCCAACGGCGTGGGCTCGCCGGCGCCGAGCACGGCGGGGACGATCGGCAGGCGCCAACTGTCGATGCCCTTCTCGGCCAGGCGCTGGCGAAAGACCTTTTTCTTGTCCGCAGGCAAGGAAGCCAGGCGCTGCGCAATCTCCAGGAACGCTTGTTGCGTCATCGCACTCATCCTTACTCTTCCATCTCTGATAGCAGGCGCTGCATTTCGTCCAGGCTTTCGTCGGCCGAAGGCCCCTGGGGTTTGTCAATCTGCTCGGCCAGTGCGGCAATTGTCGGGTTATGGAACAGGCTGCGCAGCTCGATCCTGATGCCAAAACGGCTCTCGACCTGGGTCATCAGGCGCATCGCCAACAACGAATGACCGCCCAGTTCGAAGAAACTGTCGAACACCCCAACGTGCGGCACCGCGAGCAGGTCCTGCCAGATTTCGGCCAGTTGCCGCTCCGTTTCGGTACGCGGCGCCACCCCTTCGACCCTGACCGGCTGCGGCGCCGGCAAAGCCTTGCGGTCGATCTTGCCGTTGGCATTGAGGGCCAAGCGCGGTTGTTCGACAAAACCGGCCGGGACCATATAGCTCGGCAACACGCTTTCCAGGTACCGACGCAGGGCCCCTTGGTCAACCGAGCTCGGCGCCTGCAACCAGGCGAACAGGCTTTGGCTGCGCGGATCGATCATCACCACCGCCTCCTCCACGCCCGGGTAGCGACGCAACAACGATTCGATCTCGCCAGGCTCGATGCGGAACCCACGCACCTTGACCTGGAAGTCGCTGCGCCCGACATACGCCAGGCGACCGTCCTCGCGCCGGCGTACCAGGTCGCCGGTGCGATACATGCGGCTGCCAGGTTGGCTGGCATAGGGGTCGGGCAGATAGACCGCAGCCGTTGTCGGGGCGGCATGCTGATAACCCCGAGTCACCCCGGCGCCCGCGATATACAACTCGCCGGTAGTACCCAGCGGCACCGGACGCAGCATTTCATCGAGCACGTAGCAGCGGGTGTTGAGCAACGGCAAGCCAATATCGGCCACGCCGGACGGCGCGTCCTGCAACGCCTGGGTGGTTGACCACACCGTGGTTTCGGTCGGGCCATAGGCATTGATCAGCGCCACGCCACGGCTGCGCAGCTCGGCCACCAGCTCACCGGGAACCGCTTCACCGCCGATCAACCCACGCACCGGCGGCCAGTCGGCCTGCGCGGTTTCCAGCAGGATCTGCCAGCCGGCGGGCGTCGCCTGGAACACCGTGGCCCGGCGCAGCAAGGCAAACAGTTGGTACCCATCGACCACCTGCTCGCGGCGGGCCAGCAGTATGGACGCGCCATTGACCAGCGGCAGGAACAGCTCCGGCTTGCACATATCGAACGCATACGTGGTGCTGGCCAACCAGACATCCGTCGCGCTGAGCGGCAATTGCCGATCAAGCCCGGCCAACAGGTTGCTCAGGTTCTCGCGGCTGACCTGGACGCCTTTGGGGGTGCCGGTGGAGCCGGAGGTGTAGATCACGTAGGCGCGTTGCTGTGGGTGCACCGCCAGCCCGAGGTTATCGGCACTGCATGCCTGCAGCGGCACCTGATCGAGCCAGACGTTGTCGACCCCGCTCAAGGCATCGCCACACAGGCTTTCGCTGAGTACCAGGGCCGGGCGCGCGTGCTCGATGATGAAGCGCAGGCGCTCCGCCGGCTGTTGTGGATCCAGCGGCAGGTACGCCGCGCCGGCTTTGTGAATGGCCAACAGGGTTGGCAGCAACCACGGGCCTCGCGTCAGGCAGACCGCAATCAGGTCATCCGTACCGACACCTTGTGTACGCAGCCAATGGGCCAGGCGATTGCCGAGCGCGTTGAGTTGGGCATAGCTCAGTTGCTGGTCCTGGCAATCGACCGCCAGCGCCTGAGGGGTCAGTGCCACTTGACGCTCGAAACGGGCGATCAGGTCCGCGTCGCGGTGCACCGCCTCGTCAGGCCGGTGCCAGGGGCGCTGGGCCAGGGCGTGGTCGGCGTTGGCCAGGTCGATGTCCCAGAGGCGCGCCTGCGGGTTTTCCAGCATGCCCTCGAGCAGGTGCAGAAATTCGTCGGCATAGCGTTGCGCGGTGCGGGCCAGGAACAGGTCGGTGTTGTATTCCAGTACACAGGGCCAATCGTCACCGTGCTGCTCGATGTGCAAGCCGATATCCACCAGGGCGCTGTCACTTTCCACCGCCAGGCGCTGCGCCGGCAAACCGGCAAAACGCTGTTCGCCGTTTGCCACATCGCGCTGGATCAGGTTGAACAGCGCCTGGAACAGCGGTGTGTGGCTCAGGTCGCGGCGCACCTGCAAGGCCTCCACCAGCCGCTCGAAAGGCACGTCGCCATGTTGCTGCGCGGCCAGGTGAGTGGCGTGCAGTTGCTGCCACAAATGTTCGACCGATTGCTGGGCGTCCAGGCGGCTGCGCAGCACTTGGGTGGTCGCGAAGTAGCCGATCAGGTGATCGGTATGCGCCTGGTGGCGATGGGCAACGGGCAGGCCGATCCAGATTTCACGCTGGCCCGAGTGCCTGGCCAGGAGGGTTTTCCAGGCTGCCAGCAACGGCGTGAATGCGGTCAGCCCGTGGCGTTGCGCGGTCTCGCGCAAACGCTTGACCAGTGGCGCCGGCAGGCTGAAGCGCAGGCGCTGGCCGGTGTAGCCTTGCTCTGCGGGGCGTGGCAGGTCGGTCGGCAGGTTCAGCACCGGCGGTTCCCCGGCCAGGGTTTGGCGCCAGTACGCCAACTGCGTGTCGATACGCGCTTGGCCTGCCGGGCTTTGCCAGCTGGCCGCGATGTCCGAAAACTGCAGCGGCAGTGGCGGCAAGCAAGCGCTGCGCCCTTGCGCCAGCGCCTGGTAGATCAGTTGCAGTTCATTGAAGAAAATTTCCAGCGAGCGGGCATCGGCGATGATGTGGTGCAAGGTAACCTGCAGCACGCTCAGGCGCTGGCCCTGATACAGCTGCACCCGCCACAACGGTGGCGCCGACAGGTCGAAGGGCCGTTGTGCCTCTTGGCTCAACCTTTGTGCAAAGGCCGGCGAATGCACATCGACCTCCAGGGGTTCGCGGCTCAGCGGCACCGTCGTGCACACCTCGACCGCCTGGCGCGCGCCCTCGGGCGTTTCGCTGAACACCGTGCGCAAACTGTGCTGACGATCGCTCAGTTGTGCCAGAGCCTGCTCCAGCAACTCGGGTTGCAGGGTACCGTCCAAGCGCAAGGCGAGGGACAGCTGGTAGGCCTGAGTGTCCCCCTGCAAACGGTCGAGGAACCACAAGCGCTGCTGGGTGAAATGCAACGGCGCTTGGCACGCATTGAACGGACGCAGGAGGCTATCGGCCTCAACGCTGTTCAGTGCCACCTGCGCGGCAAAATCGCGCAGGACCGGGTGCTCGAACAGCGTGCGCAATGGCAGGCGCCGGCCATGCAGCTCGGCAATCCGCGCCACCAGACGCGCCGCCAGCAACGAATGGCCACCCAGGGCGAAGAAATGGTCGTGCGCGCCCACGTCGGAGCATCCCAGCAGCGCCTCCCAGAGCCTCGCCACTGCCTGTTCCCACTCGCCCGAGAGCGCGCCGCGCTGCCCGTCGCGTTGCAGCGGCGCCGGCAACGCCTTGCGGTCGACCTTGCCGCTTGGGCTCAAAGGCAGGGTGTCCAGCCGCACGAACTGGCTTGGCAGCATGTAGTCCGGCAGTTGCGCGCCGAGTGCCTCGCGCAGCAGCGTCTCATCCAGCGCCTCGCCTGCGTAGTAACCCACCAGGCTCGCCGCTTCGCCGCTGCCCAGCAGCACGACCGCCGCTTCGTGAACCCCAGGAATACGCGCCAGCAGCGCTTCGATTTCCCCGAGTTCGATGCGAAAGCCACGCAGCTTGACCTGGAAATCCAGGCGCCCCAGGTAGTCCAGGCTACCGCTGCGGTTGCGCCGCACCCGGTCACCCGTGCGGTACATGCGGGCCCCCGGCACGAAAGGATCCGGCAGGAAAGCCGCCGCCGTCAGCCGCGCCGCCGCGAAGTAGCCCCGCCCGAGGTTGGCCCCGGCCAGGTAGAGTTCACCAGGCACGCCGGCGGCCACAGGCTGCAAGTCGGCATCGAGGACATACGCGGCGGTGTTGGCGACCGGCTGCCCGATCGGCACCTCCACCCCCGCCTCGTCGCCGCGACGCACTTCAAAGGTGCTGTAGACCGTCGCTTCCGTCGGCCCGTAACCGTTGATCACCCTGGCACCTCGGCCCTCCATGGCCTCGGCCAGTGCCACGGGCAAGGCCTCGCCACCGGACACCGCGCGCACGCCCTGCCAACTGCGCGAGGTGTGCGCCACCAGCATGCGCCAGGTGGCCGGCGTGGCCTGCATGATCGTCGGTCGCCCACTCATCAGCAGGTGATCGATGGCCTGGGGGTCGCGCGCCTGTTCGCGGTCGGCCAACAGGATGCTGGCGCCATGCGCCAGGGGCAGCAGCAACTCGACGATGGCGATATCAAAGGTCGCGGTGGTCAAGGCCAGCACCCGGTCCTGGGCGGTCATGGGCAACACCTGCTCCACGGCCAGCATCAGGTTCATCAGGTTGCCACGGCTGATGGCCACGCCTTTGGGCTGGCCGGTGGAACCGGAGGTATACAACACATAGGCAAGTTGCTCTGCCGTCGGTGGCACCGCCGTGCAGCGGCCGGTTGCCTCCAAGGCATCGATGTCCAGCAACGGCACGCCGCTGTTCCACTGTGCCAATACCGCCAGGCTAGCGCCGGTGCCCAGGCACAGTTTGGGTTGCGCCGCCTCAAGGATGTAGCGGCCACGTTCCGGCGGTGTGTCCTCGGCCAATGGCACATAGGCAGCGCCGGCCTTGAGGATCGCCAGCATGGCCATGGGCAGGCGGGCATCACGGGGCAGGCTCAGCGCCACTCGATCTTCCAGGCCAATGCCACGGGCCTGCAAGGCTGCCGCCAGCCGCTCGGCGGCCTGGTCCAGTTCGGCGTAGGTCAGACGCTCGTCGCCGGCCAGTACGGCGATCGCATCAGGCTGGCGGGCCACCTGATGGGCAAAGGCCTGAATCATGTCCTGATGGCCGCTCACACGACGGCCATCGATCCGCGCAAGGTGGGTGTCGGCGGCTTGCCATGCCAGCTCACCCAAGGCTTGCTGCGGCTGCGCCAGCAACACATCGAGCAATGCCAGATACTGGTCGGCCATCGCCTGGGCCGTCTGTTCGCGGAACAGGTCGGTGCTGTATTGAAGGCTCAGGCTGATGCCATGTTCGCTGTCGCGCACGTCCAGGTGCACATCGCACAAGGCGCTGTCCGGACGGTTGTCCAGCGGCTCGGCGATCACATCGGTCAGCTCGAAACGTTCCAGGGCATTGCCCGGAAAGTAGTTGAACATGGCCTGGAACAATGGGTTGTAACTCACCTGCCGAACGACACCGAGCTGCTCGATCAGGTAATCGAACGGCAAGTCCTGATGGGACTGAACCGATACGGACAACGCCTGCAGTTCATTCATCAGCTGCAGCAGGCTGCGCTCACCCGAGAGTTGCTTGCGATACACCAGTGTATTGACGAAGCACCCGACCAGGGGTTGCAGCACCGCATGGTGCCGATTGGCGGCGGGCACCCCGACCAGAATGTCGTCTGTGCCACTGCGGCTGCGCAACAGCAGTTGGAACGCGGTGAGCATCGGGATGAAATTGCTCCAGCCGTGGCGGGCACTGAAGGCGCGCAAGCGTGCCGCCTGGGCGTCGGGCAAGCGTCGTTCAATACGAGCGCCGGCCTGGCTGGCCTGGGCCGGGCGGGGAAAGTCGGCCGCCAGCTCCAGCACCGGCAGCTCGCCGCTCAACTGCTCGCGCCAATAGGCCAGTTCCTGCTCGCACGCCTTGCTGTCCATCCATTGACGTTGCCAGACGGCGTAGTCGGCGTAGTGCATCGCCGGGGCTATTTGTGCGGTGCTTATGCCCTGGCGCACGTTGCAGTACTGCTTGCACACACTGTCGATGATCAATTGCAGGGACCAACCATCGGCAACGATGTGATGGCAGTTCAATGAGAGGACAAAGGCATCCGGCGCCAGGCGATAGAGTCTGGCGCGCAACAATGGCGCGGCGTCCAGCGAGAACGGTGTCATAGCGTCCCGACGCAGCAGACCGTGCAGCGCCTCCTCGTCCGGCACCTCGATCACGGGCACGTCAAGCTCGGCCCGCTCCAGCACCACCTGGCTCGGCCCATCGGCCTGGCTGATAAACCCGGTGCGCAGCACCTCGTGCTGGTCGACCACCGCCTGCAGCGCCGCCCGCAGGTCGGCGATGTGCAACTCACCGGTCAAGCGTACGGCGCCGGCCAGGTTGTAGGCCGGGCTGTCGGGGTCAAGTTGCTGCAAGAACCACAGACGCTGCTGGGCAAACGAGAGCGGCAGCGTTTCAGGGCGCGGCAACACGCTTGGCGATGGCTTCACGGTGTCGGCCTGGTTCTCCAGCCAATCGGCCATGGCGGCGATGGTCGGGCGCTCGAACACCACGCGCAGAGGCAGGTCCTTGCCCGTGAGTTTGCCGACCTGGCCAATCAGTTGAGTGGCCAGCAGCGAGTGGCCGCCCAGCTCGAAAAAGTTGTCCTCGACCCCGACCTTGCCAAGCGCCAGCACGCTCTGCCAAGCCTCGACCATCTGGCTTTGCAGCTCGCTGCTCGGCGCGACGTAGCGGGCCTGGCTCTGCGCGGCGAAGTCCGGCGCGGGCAAGGATTTGCGGTCGATCTTGCCATTGCCGTTGAGTGGAAACCGCTCCAGCAAGACAAATGCGCCCGGCGTCATGTACGGCGGCAGGTTGCCCAGCACATGCTCGCGCAAGGCTTCGATAGTGGCCAGGGCATCGCCCACCACATAGGCCACCAGCACCTTGGCACGTTGCTGGTCATCACGGGCGACGACCACCGCCTCGCGCACGCCGGGGTAACGGGTCAGGCAGGCTTCGATCTCGTCCAGCTCGATGCGGTGCCCACGGATCTTGACCTGATGGTCGGTACGCCCGACGTATTCGAGATCACCATTGGGCAGGAAGCGCGCCAGGTCGCCGGTGCGATACAGGCGCGAACCATCGTTGGCGATCGGGTTCGGCAGGAACACCGCCGCCGTACGCGCAGGGTCGGCCATGTAGCCGCGCCCGACGCCGACACCGGCGACGAAAATCTCCCCCACCGCACCGGCCGGTATCGGCTGCAGGTCGGCATTGAGCAGGTACAAGCGGTTGTTCAGCGTGGCACGGCCGATCGGCACGTTGGTGCGGTGTTCCGGCAACCGTTCGAGCAACGGATGGAAAGCCACATCATCGGAGCATTCGGCGGGCCCGTAGGCATTCATCAACGGGATGGCGGGATAGCGTTCGAACCAGCGACGCGCCAAGGCCGGCGGCAGCGCTTCGCCGGTTGCCAGCACCCAGCGCAGGCGCGAACGCTCAAGCCCCGCGTCAAGCAGGCCCTGCATCAGTGAGGGCACGGCTTCGAGGATGCTGACCGCGTGCCGCTCGATGGCCGACGCCAGAGCATCGGGGTCCTGCACCACGCAATCGCCGAGGATCACGGTGCGCGCGCCCAGCACCAGCCCGGCAAGGGTTTGCCAGACGGAAATGTCGAAGCACTGCGGCGCGGTCTGGGCAATCACATCGTTCGCATCGAGCCCCAGCCCCGGCAGCTTGCCAAGGATGTTGTTGAGCATCCCGGCGTGCGCCACCATGGCGCCCTTGGGTGTGCCGGTGGAACCGGACGTGAAGATGCAATAGGCCAGCGAATGCTCGTACACCGGCAGGTTCAGGTCGTCATCGCTGTAGCGGTTCAATACGGCCGGGTCGTAGAGCACGGCGTTGGGGCGCTGCTCAAGTAAACCCACGGCCTGCATCGCCAATTCGCCCAGCCCCGCGCTGTGAATCAGCAACGGCGTGCGGCTCTGGCGCAGCACTTGAGCCAAGCGCTGAGGCGGGTTGCGCGGGTCAAGTGGCAGCCAGCCGGCACCGGCCTTGAGGGTGGCGACGATCATCACCACCAGGTCCAGGCCACGCTCGTCGAATACCGCGACCAAGTCGCCGGCGTTGACACCCTGCGCGCGCAGGTGCCGGGCCAGGCGGTTGGCGGCGCGGTTCACCTGATCGAAGCTCAGGCTTTGCTCGCCGTGAACCACGGCAATGCGTTCGGGCGTGCGGCGCACCTGTTGCTGCAATCGCTCGATGTACAAAGGGTGCAGCGCTTGTTCGTCGGCCGCCAGGCCACCGCCGGCCCACACCTGATGCTGATGGGCGATTTCACGCGGATCGAGCATCGCCAGCTGGTGCAAGGGGGTCGCTGCGTTCGTGCGCAGGGCATCGCCGATGTTCAGCAGCAAGGTGCGGAAATGGCGCAGCATCTGCTCGATTTCTTCGCGCAGAAACCAGTCGGTCTGGTAGGTCAACTGCAGGTGCAGGCGCTCACCCGGAACGATCACCACCGTGATGGGATAGTTGGTGTGGGTGCGGTTGGCCATGTCGCTGATCAGGTAGTCGAGCTGCCCCTGCCGCAGGTCGGCGGCAATAGGGGCGTTTTCGAACACGAACAGGCTCTGGAACAGGTCCTGGCGCTGCACATCGCTCCAGCGCTGGATGTCGGCCAGGGACACACTTTCGTGTTCGCGCAGGCTCAGATTTTCGCTCTGCAGCGCCTTCAACCACGGGCCGAGCGCCTCGTCCGGGCGCCAGCCCCAACGCAGCGGCAGGCTATTGATGAACAGCCCGACAATACTGTCCATGCCTTGCAGGTGGACCGGGCGGCCGGCGACCGTTATCCCGAACACCAGGTCGCGATCCCCGCTGTAGCGCGCCAACAGCAACGCCCAGGCCCCTTGCACCAGGGTGTTGAGGGTGATGCCGTGTTGGGCCGCCGCGTGTTGCAATGCCTGGGTCTGCTCGATCTGCAGCTGTTCGACACAGTCTTCGACCGGCTCGGCGGCGCCCTGGATGCGGCCGACATGGCCGAAGCCAAACTCGTTGGGCGTGTCGAAACCCGCCAGGCGTTGTTGCCAGAACGCCTGATGGTCCTGGGGCTTCTGGGTTTCCAGCCAACGAATGAAATCACGATACGGACGCGGCGCCGGCAGGTTCAGGCGACGGCCTTCCTGGGCCGCGCGATAGCCGTTGAGAAAGTCCATCATGATGATCGAGAAGCACCAGGCATCCATCAGGATGTGGTGATAGCTGCGCACGAACTGGTAGGTGTCGGGCGCCAGCTTATAGAGCCTGACGCGCATCAGCGGCGCCTTGGTAAAGTCCAGCCCCTGGGCGCGCTCCTCACTGAGCAAGCGTTCCAGGCGCTCCTGTTGTTCGCCTTCGCTCAAATGCGACCAGTCTTCATAGGTGATCGGCAATTGGACCTGTTTGTGCACCACTTGCATCGGGCGCTTCTGCTGCTTCCAGACGAAGGAGGTGCGCAGCAGCTCATGGCGCTCCACCACCTGTGCCCAGGCCTGCTGGAACGCCGCCAGGTCGAGATTCGGCATGACCATGACATGCCGGTATTGCAGCAGATACATGCCCTTGCCAGGGTGCAACAGGCTGTGGAACAACAACCCTTGCTGCATGGGGGCCAGCGGGTAAATCGATTCGATATTGCGCGAAAGTGCTTTGACCTTGTCGTTCATGCTGACGGTATCCGAACCTGTAATGTAGGGGACGCAGGAATAATCACTGCTCAAGTTGTTCGAGCAGCCCCAGGAATTCATCGTCGGACAAGCCCGAGTCAGCGAAGTCCGAGGCCGTGGCACGCCCAGCGGCCGGCGCCAGGCAGTGCTCCAGCAAGCCAGCGAGGCGCTGCTGGAATTGCTCGGCCAGCTCGCGGACCACTGCGGGCGTGTGGGCCTTCGGGTCGTAACGCCATTCGATATGCAGGCGACCTTCGTTCACCAGTGCGGTGACATCCAGCCAATGCGTGCGACGGGTGCTGTCGGCGCGCATCCCGGGGCAGATCGGTCGGGCCAGTCGCCAAAGGCTGGATGCCTCGAGCCACTGGTCGACGCGCCCCAGATAGTTGAAGGTCAACAGCGAGGTCGCTCCCAGGCCGTGGGCCGGATCGAGGCGCAGCAGGCCGTAGCCGATACCTTGTTCAGGGATGCTGCGCAGGGCTTCCTTGGCGGCGATGATCGAGTGTTCGAGGTCCCACGAGGTGTCGACGGCCAGCGGATAGCGGCTGGTATGCCAACCCACCGACCGGGACAGATCGGGGCCCTGCTCCCAGCCGCTGCGACCGTGGCTTTCCAGTTCCAGGGTGACGCGCTCGCGTCCCTGCCAGTACCCGATGGCACCGGCCAGGGCGGCCACCAGCAGGTCCTGGACCTGCGTGCCGTAGGCGGCATGACAGTCGCCCAGCAGCCATTGCGTCTGCTCGACCGACAATTGCGCATCCAGCGTCTGGCTCTCACCGTACAGGCCGAGCGGTGCAGGCACGCCGCCCTCAGCGGCCAGTTGTGCCCGCCAGAAATCCACCTGGGCCAGTACATCGGGCTCGCCACGGCGGCGTTGCAACGCTTCGCTCCACACATGAAACCCTGCTGTCACGGGGGGCAGAACCGTTTCCGGGTGCAGGTAAAGGCTTTCCAGCTCGTGCAGCAGCACCTGCCACGACACCGCGTCGACCAGCAAGTGATGTGCCGTACAGAGCAACTCGCGGCTGTGGGCGAAGTACACCCAGCGGATCAACGGAGCCTGGGCCAGGTTCCAGCCCTGCTGCGCACTTTGAAGCAGGGCTTCGGTCAAGGGTGCCTCCTCCACGTGCAGCAACGCGTCGACCTGGTCCGGGGAAAAGCCTTGGTAGCGTTGTTGCCAGCCCTCGGGGGTTGCCACGAAGGTCAGGCGCAGGCTGGCATGGCGCTTGAGCAACGAGCCGAGGGCCTGGGTGAAGCGCGCCGGGTCCAGGGGTTGGTCAAGGGCCAGTAACAGCGACTGGTTCCAGGGTTCGGACAGGTTGTGCTGTTGAGCAAAAAACCAAGCCTGGATGGGCGTCAAGGCAAACGCCGTGGTGGGTTCGGGCGCTTCGTCGCCGCGCCGCGCATCCCGTGCGCCAAGGTCGATCACCTGTACGGCCCAACCGCGCACGGTGGGGTGTTCGAAGATCTGCTTGGGTTTGAGTTGCAGCCCCTGTTGCTTGGCGCGGGCGATGATCTGCAGGCTCAGAATCGAATCGCCGCCGACCGCGAAGAAATTATCGTCCACCTGCAAACCAGGGTTGTTGAGAATATCCCGGGCGATGTCGAGCAGGCGCCGTTCGAGGGTGCGTTGCGGGGTCTGCACCACCCGAGCCAAGGCGCGCACGCTTGGCTCGGCGAACAGCTGCTTGGGCGTCATCAGGATCTGTTGCTGACGCGCCAGGGCGATGATCTGCAGGCCGAGAATCGAATCGCCCCCCAGGGCGAAGAAGTTGTCATCGGGCCCCACCTCGGGGTTGCCGAGCATTGCCCGCCAGATGTCCAGCAAGGCGACTTCCACGGCATCCAGGAGCTGATCGTTCGACCGCTGTGGCTCATGGACAGCAGGCGTAGCCTGCTCAGCCAGGCGCAACAACGCCTGACGATCGACCTTGCCGTTGGGCAGCAAGGCAAATCCGTCGAGACAATGCCACTCGGCCGGGTGCATATAGTCCGGCAATTGCCGCTGCAGGGCGTTCTGGATCTCACCCAGTGCAGCCGGCGGCGCGACCAGAAAGGCCACCAGGCGATTGCCCGACAGCAACGTGGGGTTGTTCAACACCCTGGCGTCGCTGACCTGCGGCAGGGCACGCAACTGCGCCGCGACCTCTGCCGGCTCTACGCGGTACCCCCTGATTTTGACCTGCTCATCGAGGCGCCCGAGAAACTCCACCTGCCCCTGGTGATTAAGCCGCACTCGGTCGCCCGTGCGATAGCCGTGCTCACCAAAACGAGCCCGGTCAGCATCGTCGGCACTGAGATAACCCAGCGCCACCGTCGGCCCCTCAACGTACAACTCGCCGCTGACGCCTATCGGCAACAGCGCGCCGTCAGGTGAACGCACACTGACCTGGACATTCGCCAGTGGCCGCCCCAACGGCGCGGCCCCCGTGGCATCGACCTCATGGGTCAGTACCCCGACGGTGGTTTCGCTGGGGCCGTAGTGGTTGACGATGCGCAAGTCCGTTTGCAAGGCGCGCAAGCGTGTCACCAGGTCCTGCCCCAGGGCTTCGCCGCCCACCACCAGGCACTGGCGCGGCAATAAGCGCTGCGGGTTGGTGGCGATCAACAAGGCGTTGAGATGCGAAGGCACGATCTTCAACAGATCGACGGGCTGGCGCGCCAGCTCGGCAGCCAGTTCCTCGGCGTCGAAGGCCAGGTCCTCGGCCAGCAGGCGCAGGCGGCGCCCGCTCAGTAATGCGCCGAACAAGGCGGTGTGCCCCAGGTCGGTGGCGCAACTGGCCAGGCTGGCCAGGCTTGCGTCGGCCGTCAGGTCCAGGCGTTCAAGGCAGCCACTCACGTAGTGAATCAGGTTGCCCTGGCTGACCATCACGCCCTTCGGCCGACCGCTGGAGCCCGAGGTGTACACCACGTAAGCCGCGAGATCGGCCGCCAGGGGCGCGCGCAAAGGCGACTCACTGAACAGGGGCGCCGCCGGCAACGCCAACCACCGAACCTGCTCGGGCAACCAGTCAGGCCGCGCACCTTGACTGATCCAGACCTTGGGCATGGCATCCTCGCAGATCGCCTGCAAACGTGACGGCGGCCACTGCGGATCAACGGCCAGGTAGGTCGCGCCACACTGCCACGTCGCGAGCATGTGCATCACCAGCTCACGACTGCGCGGCAGGCACAACGCGACACGCTCGCCGGCCAACGGCACATTCGCTTGCAAGCGTTCGCCACGGGCGACCACGGCGCGCCCCAGTTCGGCATAGCTGAGCGCACCCTGCTGATCCTCAAGCGCAATCGAGCGAGGCTTGAGTGCACATTGCTCGGTGAACGCCTGCCAGGCGTTGCTGACGCCCACCGGCACGTCCTCGCCGGTGAGCAACGCGTGTTGCTCGGGCGCCAGCCAGTCAAGTTCGGCAAACGGCACCTGGGGTTGTTCGATCACGGCAAGTGCCAGGGCGACAAACTGATCCCGATAGCGCTCGACGGTCGCATGGCGGTACAACGCCTTGCTGTAGCGCCACCGGCAGAGGAATCCCTCTTCCTCGTCGATGATCACCATGTTCAGTTCGTGGGCCGCGCCTCGCTGCTCCGAGAGCAAGCGGTCGACATACTGCTCGAACGGCGCGGTGCGTTCCTTGTTCAGGGTGAACATATGCTGGAACAGCGGCGCCCTGCCCGCCTGACGCGGTAGATCCAGCTGTTTGACCAGCCGCGAGAAGGGATAGTGGCGGTGCTGCAGAGCCTGCTTGACGTTGGCGTCCACCTGCCTGGCCCACTCGCCGCTGGACAGGTCCCGACGCAAGCGACAGCGGATCGGCAGCGGATTGACCAGGTAACCCGGCAGGTTGACGTGTTCACGCCGCAAGCGCCAACCACTGGGTGTGCCGAGGACGAAGTCATCCTGGCCCGACAGTACGCCGAGAAATTGCTGGAACAGCGAAAACCACAGCACATACGGTGTTACGCCCCACTCGCGGGCGACGGCGCGAAACCGTGCGGTGGTGGCCGGGTCGAAACGCACCGACAACTCCCCGCCCTTGAAGGCCTGATTGCTGCCGTAGGGAAAATCCGTCGGCAACTCCAGCGCCGGGGCTTCGGCCAGCCACGCCTGCCACCATGCCAGCTCCACAGGCTCGGTCACTTCACTGCGGATATGCAGCGCACTGCAATAGTTGCGATAGGCGTCGGGATTCACGGCCGGCAGCGGTTGGTCGTTGACCAATGCGAACAACTCATTGAGCACGATGTAGAACGTGGCAAGATCCGCCGCGATGTGATGAATCACCAGCAACACGGTGTGCTCGACATGGCCGTCGCAGGCGTTGCTGAACAGAACGACGCGGCTGACATCGCCGTCTTCCAGAGTGAAGGGAAGATCGGCCGACTCGGTGATACGTTGCTGCAACGTCGCGGCGTCTGCCGCTTGCAAGGCCACACACTGCAACGGCCGGACGCGCTCGCGGTGGCTCCACTGCAGCCATTCACCGTTGCGCTCGGCATACGGCGTGCACAGCATCGGATAGCGTTGTTGCAGCGTCGCCCAGGCGTCCTGCAGGCGCTGGGGCAAGTCCGGGGTGACGAACTGCGGCTTGATCCGACCGGCGTAGGCAATGTTATACGCACAGCTGTCAGGTTCCAGGCGTTGCAGAAACCAGAGTGCCTGCTCGTTATCCGTGAGCGGCCGTGCCTCGAAATAATCGGGATGCTGTTGCAGCCATTGCACAACGTCGGCCTGGCAGGCGTGAAGCTCAGCTTTGAGCGCCTCATCCAGCGCCTCTGGCGATCCGTGCGTAATGATCAATTGGCCTTCGGCCGCCGATAAGCGAATTCCGCGCAGCCAGCAGCGATGCATCAGGCGATCGAGCATTGGGTGTCCTTTTTGTGCAGGTTCGAAACAGGCCGCCCATGACGACGGCTTTCTGAAAGTCAGAGGCGATCAGCTTGCCGAGGCAGGCTCCGCCATCGCGACCACGACCTTGCGCGTGCCCTGGAAGGTCGAGCGGCCGTGAGCCACCAGCATGTTGTCGAGCATCAACACATCCCCCGCCTGCCAGGCAAAGCTCACCTGGCAGCGTTGCAGGACCTCGCGGATATGCGTCAGCGCCTCCAGCTCGATGGGTGAGCCGTCGCCGTAAAACACGTTACGCGGCACCCCCTGCTCCCCGACAATGGAGATCAAGGTCTCGCGCACCGACGCGGCAAGGTTGGAGATATGGAACAGATGGGCCTGGTTGAACCACACCCATTCGCCGCTGACCGGATGCCGGGCCACGGCCTGGCAGACCTGGCGCGTGGAAAGCTCGCCGTCCTCCGTCCATTGGAAGTCGATGTGGCTGGCGCGACAGAAACGCTCAACCTGCGAGCGGTCTTCGGTGCTGAATGCCTGCTGCCAGGGCAAGTCCAGGCCGTTGCCGTAATTGCGCACGTACATCAGGCGCTTCTCGGCAAAGCGCTGACGGATGGCGGGGTCGAGTTGCTGGTAGACAAGGCGGCTGTCGGAAATAGGTGTTTCACCGCCGACCTGCGAGGCCTGCATGCAATGAAACCAGATCTTCATCGGCCAGTTCAGCGAATAGGATTGTTCATTGTGCAGCGGGATAACCTGATGGGCCGGGTACTCGGTAGACGTGTACACCCGGTTGTTGAGCTTGGTGCGCGGGGTGGATGCGTAATCGTAGGTCAGCAGTTCATGACCGAAGCTGCGGGCAAATGCCTCGAAGTCCGCTTCGCCGTTGAATCCAAAGCCACGAAACAAAATGCCACCAGCCCTGGGTAATTCGGCTTCGACCACGCGCCGGATCAGCGCCTGGCTGGCTTGCCAGGCGTCACCGGCATTCGCGGCTTCGACAATGAACGGGAGGGTCTGCTCGCTACCCGGTACAACATCCTTGAATTGAACCTGTGCACGCAACACACCACTTTCCATTTGAGCCCCCCACCATCGCCATCGGCGCATTTTTTCGAGAGCACAAACTAATACAAATAGGTAACAGCTGCAATAGAGAATCATTGTCATTAATGTGTATTGTTTCACAGACGACATGTTTCACTTGGCCTGCAGCACGCTCTCCCGTTCGGCGATATGCGACATCAACAAATAGGCGGAACCCACCAGGCCCTGCATCGTATCGGCATAGCGGCTGCGATTGAGGTAGAGGAACTGGCGGTTCTTCACCGCAAACAGGTTCTGCCACTGCGGCGACTGGCGAAACGCCGCGGTGCTGGCTTCTGAATTGAGCAGCTCTTCATAGGTGTCGATAATGAAATCACTGTCGAAGTCGCCGATGCGCTCCAGGCTGTAAGGCACGTTTTGCCGGGCATCGCGGTACGCGGCGACGCGCCCCAGGCCGAAATCGGCGATGACGTCGTCCATGCCGCCGCGCCCGATCAGCTGGAAACCGTCACTGTAGACCTCCAGCGTGGTGACAGTGATACGTGAAGGTTCTTTCACGCGCTTCTTGAACTCGCTGACGATCCCTTGATATTCGTTGAGCATTTCTTGATAGCGCTGCGGCTTGCCAACCAGGTCGGCGAGCTCCTTGGCATAGGTCTTGATGTCGCCTTCCCGGACGGGCAGCAGCACGACCGGGGCGATCTTGCTGAGTTTGTCCTTGAGGTCGGCGTGATACGACAAACCGACGATCAAATCAGGTTTCAAGGCGGCGATGGCCTCCAGATCGGGTGCCTGCTGCGAGCCGACGTACTGGATACCCGTCACATCGAACCGCCCTTGCGTTCCGCGAAACAACACATCCGAGAACAGCTTTTTACGCCCCGTGGAACCACAGGGCTTGATCCCCAGCTCAAGCAACTGGGTCGTCAGGCTGAAATCGTGCAAAGACACAATGCAATGCGGGGCCACGGGGACCTCGACCCGACCAAACTGGTTTTCGAACACCTTGGTTTCAGCCGCACCGGCCTGCCCAGCCAACAATGCCAGCGGCACACACAGCATGCCGACCATCGCCCGAAAAAAAACCTTCACCCGTTCCCGCACGTGTTTACCTCCAGCCCCTTCGATAGGCGTTAATGTGTTTCAGCGACTGCGCTGGCGCGCCAGCAAAACAATCAGATAAGGCGCGCCGATGATTGCGACCACCAGCCCCGCCGGCAACTGCAACGGAGGGAAAAGCCCTCTGCCCAGCGTGTCACCGGCCAGCACCAACAGCGCGCCGACCAATGCCGACAAAGGGATCAACGCACCATGACGATCACCGGCCATTTGTCGCGCCAGATGCGGCGCCACCAGCCCGACAAACGTCATGGTGCCGACATTCGCCACAGCCGCCGCCGTCAGCATCACGCTGCACAACAACAAGGCCAGCATGACCCCCGTAACATTCAGACCTCGGCTGAGGGCAACTTTTTCGCCCAGCTGCAACAGATTCAGCTGACGATGGCAGAACACCAATGGCAGCCCCGCCACCAGCAGCCAGATGCCCAGGCTGTGCACCTGCGGCCAGCCGGCGCGGTGCAAACTGCCACCAAGCCACATCAGCGCCGACTCGACCTGGTCGATATTGCCGTACGTAATGAGCAAATCGGCCACCGCGCTGAGCATGGCGGTCAGCCCCACGCCGACCAGGATCAGGCGCAACGGCGAGATGCCCTGGCGCCAGGACAGCAGCGCGACAAACAACGCCACCGTCAAGCCGCCGGCCAGCGCCGCCAAGGGGTAGAACGCCAGAGGCAGGAGCGTCGGCCAGAGCACGATGATCAGCAACATGGTAACGCTGGCGCCCGACTCGACCCCCACCAGCCCCGGCGCCGCCAACGGGTTACGCGTCAACGACTGCATCAACAGGCCGGCCAGAGACATTGCGCTGCCGGCCAGAATCGCCAGCAAGACCCGGGGCAGCCGCAGCTCCCAGAGCAAATTGCGCAGGGTCGAGTCGACCTGCTCAGGCGTCAGCAAGGCTTGCCCTACCTGGGCAACATCCAGCGCATAACTGCCAACAGTCAAGGCGTACAGCGCCATTGCCACCACGGCAACCATCAGCAACAGCACTGAAATCAAATCGATCGGCCGGGCCACCCATGGCAGCCACGGATAGGCGCGGGGCAAGGTCAATCCAGTGCGCATCATCGGACCTTCCTCAACACCAGCACGACAAAAATCGGGCCGCCGATCAGGGCCGTTACGATGCCGGTATTGAGTTCGAACGGGCGCACCACGGTTCTGGCCGCGATGTCCGCCAGGATCAGCAGCAAGGCCCCCAGCAACGGAGCCGCCAGCAGGAGTCGACGATAATCATCACCGAACAACAGCCGCGCAGCATGCGGCACCACCAGGCCGACAAAACCAATGGGACCCGCCAGTGACACCGCACACCCTGACAACAGGACCACCGATGCCAGGCCGAACACACGCATTTTCAACAGGCTGACACCCATGCTTGCGGCGGCTTGCGCGCCCAGGCGATGTGCATTCAACGCACGTACGTTCACCAGGCACAATGCCATACCCCATAACAGGTAAGGCCAGACCCAGGCTTGCATCGAGCCTCCGGTCACGCCGATAGAGCCGGTAAGCCAGCGCCGCAAGCTGTCGAGGCCCTGCTGGTCGAGCAGCAGCAAGATCGAGGTGATCGCGCTGAACAGCGCCGCGATCATCGCACCCGACAAGGTCAGTCGAATCGGGTTGTGCCCCCGTCCCGCCAACATCAGGACGCCGAGAGCGGCCACCAATGCGCCCGCAAACGCAAACAACGGAATCATCGACATATCGTTGCCCGGCAGCACCAGCAAGCCGAACACGACAAACAACGCAGCGCCGCTGTTGATGCCGAGAATGCCAGGGTCGGCCAGCGGGTTATCGCCCACCGCCTGCATGATTGCGCCAGCAAGCCCGAGGCTGGCCCCTACCAGTATCGCAACCAGCAGGCGCGGCAAGCGGCTGCCGCGAATGACGTTCTGGTCGGCGTTGTCCGGTGCGTAGGCGACCAAGGCTTGCCACGCTTCATGCCAGGGTATGTCCTTGGCGCCGACCAGCAGATGAAGCAGCGCCGCCAGGGCGATCGCCAGCAATAAACCCAACCAGACTGGCAAGCGTAAACCGTGACTCACATCGCCTCCCGCAGGGCTGCCGACCGTTTGAGGCGGGTCTGCGGTACGCATAACGGGTCACCGGAATGGGGGTCGGTGATAATGTGCGCATCCAGATCGAACACCGCCTTGAGATTTTCCCGCGTGAACACCTCGGCAGGCGAGCCCTGGGCGAGCAGGCACCCTTCGCGCATCATCACCAAATGATCGGCATAACGCGCGGCCTGGTTGAGGTCGTGAAGCACAGCCACGATGGTTTTGCCTTGGTCACGAAGGTCAACCAGCAATTCCAGCAGCGTGACCTGGTGCGCAATGTCGAGAAAGGTCGTTGGCTCATCCAGCAGAATCACCGGCGTATCCTGGGCCAGCGTCATAGCGATCCAGCAGCGCTGCAATTGCCCACCCGACAGGGTTGCCAACGAACGATCAAGCAAAAGACTGATGCCAGCCAGGTCAATGGCGCGCTCAATCGCCTGTTGATCCTGTTCGGACCATTGGCGCCACCAACTCTGCCAGGGAAAACGCCCCTGCATCACCAGCTCGCGCACAGTCATGCCGGCGGGCGATGTGGTGCGCTGGGGCAATAACGCCAGTTGTTGCGCCAACGCCCGACGCGAATATTGCCCCAAGGGCTTTCCCGACAACCGCACGCTGCCTGCACTCGGCCGCAGCATGTGCGCAAGCACATTCAACAGCGTGGTCTTGCCGCAGCCATTGGCCCCGATCAACGCAGTGAAACGACCTTGCGGTATATCCAGGCTGACGCCGTTGAGAATCTGCTGTTCGCCATAGCTCAGCCGCACGTCGGTGGCTTTCAGCATGACCTTCCCTCCACGCCCAAAAGGCCTGATCGAATCATTCATCGAGTAATGCCCCCGCAGCGTTTTTACGCCCGGCCATATGAGGCCATCGGTTGGGGGGGCTATCTAAGTGGGCGACAGGATATGTCGAAATTAAAAAAAATGCCCGCAGGACTGACAATACTAATGCAAACCTTTATCATTAACAGCTAATATATGGCCAGTAGACATCCCTCTGCACGGTCTGCCTGATTGAGCAGGAATCAGGGCATAAGGCCCACCCGAAGCCAAAATGTGAACTCAAGGACTCCCTCGATGCGCGGAACAAAAACAACAGTTGCCAGCGAAAATGGTTATGCCAGGCGTCATCCAGTGTTTCACCTAAGCACCCTTGCACTGGCTTTGGGAAGCATTTTTTCAGCGCAGGCGATTGCCGCGCAGAGTGAACCGTCCGACAAGGGCGCGGCGGTTCAACTCGGAGAAATCAACATCAATGCCACGGCGCCCGAGAACCCCACGGGGCCGATCAACGGCAAAGTCGCGTTGCGCAACACCAGCGCCACCAAAACCAATGCGGCCATTACTGAAACACCCCAATCGTTGTCCGTGGTGACAGCCGATGAAATGCGCGACCGCAAATCGGACACCCTGGCCGACGCCCTCAGCTATACCCCGGGCTTCACCAGCCAGCCTGGCAGCTTCAACCGCACCTCCGACCGGTTCCGCATTCGCGGCTTCGACGTAGAGTCCGCCACCGGCGGCTCGTTGCGCGACGGCCTGCGCCTGCAAAACAACTCCTATGACGGTGTGCAGGAACCCTACGGCCTGGAGCGCGTAGAGGTGATCCGCGGCGCGGCCTCGGTGCTGTACGGGCAGTTGTCGCCGGGCGGTTTTGTCAACGGCGTCAGCAAGCGCCCGACCGACACCCCGCTGCATGAGTTGGGCCTGCAATACGGCAACAATGACCGCAAGCAACTGACTGGAGACTTCAGCGGCCCCCTCGGCGACAGCGAGACCCTCAGCTATCGCCTGACCCTGCTCAAGCGCGACAGTGATACCCAGCAGGACCACGTCAACGACGACAAGACCTACATCGCCCCAGCCCTGACCTGGCGCCCCAACGACGATACGTCGCTGACCTTGCTGTCCTTCTACCAGAAAAGTGACACACGCTTCTCTGCGCCCCTGCCCTACCAGCTCGTCAAGGGTGTAGGCAACGGCCCCTTCACCATCGGCCGCCATGACTTCATCGGCGAGCCCAGCTATGACGACATGAATGGCGAAATGTCCGCCATCGGCTATGAGTTCGAACACCGCTTCGACGAGCACACCCGTATCAGTAACAAACTGCGTTACTACGAAGCGGACGTGAAATGGAAATACCTGCAGGCCCAGACAGGTACAGCGGCCATCAATGCGGCGGCCACCCGAGGTATCCTGGCCCGTCAGTACAGTGATCGGCGTGAACGCTCCCGAGCATTGGCCAGCGATACCAATATCGAAACCCGCTGGAATATCGGCGGCGTGGAAAACACCTTCCTGGTCGGCGCCGATACCTACGATGCCTCGTACGACTCGCATAACTTCCGAGCCAATACCACTTCCCTCAACCTCAGCACCTACAACTACGGACAGCCCGTGGTCGTGAACAAGGATCCGAGGCGTGATCGCGGCTCGCAGATCGACACCCTGCAGACAGGCATCTACCTGCAAGACCAGATAAAGTTCGACGATCACTGGCTATTGCTGCTCGGTGGCCGACACGACTGGGCAGACCAGGATCAAAGAGGCTTCGCCACCGGGCAGAAACTCAGCCAGAACAACGAAGCCACGACCTGGCGCGCGGGGCTGGTGTACCAGGCAGATAACGGCCTTGCGCCTTACATCAGCTACAGCGAATCATTCTTCCCGGTCGCGGTGTCCGAAGCGCCTGGCCAGACGTTCGACCCCACCGAAGGCAAGCAGTACGAAGTCGGCATTCGCTACCAGCCCACGGGCAGCAACATCTTGTTGAGCGCGGCGGTCTACGAACTGACCCAGACAAACGTGCTGAAGTTTGACCTCGCAGGGGCCAACCCCACACAAATCGGCGAACAGCGCTCCCGTGGACTTGAGCTGGAAGCCAAGGCGGATGTCAGCCCTCAACTCAGTGTCATCGCGACCTATGCCTACACCGATGCACGTATCACCAAAAGCTTGACCCAGAGCGAAGTAGGCCAGCGCAGCGAAGACACGCCCTACCATCAGGCCGCCCTGTGGGCTGACTACAACTTCGCCTTGTTTGGCTTGCCGAAGCTGAAGGTGGGCGGTGGTGCGCGGTACCAGGGAACGACCCAGGCCTCCGGTATTGCCTCGCAGATGCCCGCCTATACCCTGTTCGACGCCATGGCCAGCTACCAGATCGACAAGAACTGGGACGTTAGCCTCAACGCGAACAACGTCATGAACAAAAAGTACACCTACTGTGAGTTTGCAATCTGCCGCTACGGCGACGAACGCGAGTTGGTGACGTCCGTCAACTTCAGGTGGTAAGCACGGGTTCGGTCAGCATGTCGTCAACTCTCTTGTCGAGGATCGACCTGTTCAAAAAGTCCACCCACTGACCGTCCAACCTGAGCAGGTGAAGACGCGAAAGCGGAATAAGCGACATGAGACAACGCTGGGGTCGGCCAACCGCCCCAGCGTTTTTTTTGCCGCTTTCCCTGTCCAGGCATCCAGCGTGGATGAAATGCCAGTAACTGCGTGGGGGCCTGGCGTAGTAGCTTTGTGCCTTGTTGATTATCTGAAGCGAAGGACCGTATGAGCCAGACGAACGCAGACAAGGCAGATCGACTGAGAAAGGCCGCTCAGAACAACGGTGATGACCATTCAGGCCGTCAGGCAACTCGCAGTGTGATGAGAGAGGTGCTTAAAGGCACGAAACTCCCGGCCGGCAGCGTTTGTGACACCTTCATTCCGTTGCAGAACCCTAAAAAACGCGAACGCGCCAATGTAGATCAGGCTGGCCTTGGCGATCTCATCCAAGATATCGAACGTTCAAAACAAACAGATTTGAGTGATATCGCGGACCAGTGGCACCTGACTCATGATGCCCCGCCTGTGCGCTAAGCCCGCAGCATTGAAGGATTTCCAAGTCCTCCGCCTGCCCGTCCTCAACTTCGCTGCCTTCCATGCGATGGCCATCAACCTGCGCACGCGCAACTCCTAGTCCGAACTAAGCTCAATATCCTCTGGAAAGATGAGCTTTCCATACCAACCATGTCCGGCCGTAAGAGCAGATATCGGAGCAAGTAACAGTGCCACCAGTAACAAGGCTCTCTTCAATCCGCCAAGGCCGCTAACCATTACCCTGCAGATAAGCCATAGATGAAGAGCACTTGCGCCACTTGCAAGAAAGATAAACCCAAAGGCCTGAAACGAGCTGGACATCCGTGTTCCTCATATTCCCTAAAAACCGCAGTATAGAGTTTTAACGATCAGCCAATGACCAGCAGCATGTTACGAGGGGAAGGAATCTTTCAGATGAGGGACCTGCGCGCCAAAGCGGGTGCTGACAAGGCAGAATTCAGCGGCGATTTCTTACAGGCGCGTGATCAGCTCGGGCATATAACGAAAAAGGGCTTGCGTGATAAATCACGCAAGCCCTTGAATCATATGGTGCCCAAACCGGGACGCCCTTACGAGTGGGGGGGGGGTTAAGTCCGCAGACTTTTCTTTTTAAATCATATGGGCCTGGCGCCAAGTCAAGGTCGATTCATGCGCCGCATAGCCCGCACCCAGCAACGCAAACGTCAAACCTGGCTCGCACTGCCGGCCAGCGGATTAGAAGAGGTAGGCCATGGCTGCCGAACAGAAGGAACGCACAGCCAAGCTTGCCGAGGAGCGGCAGGAACTGGGCGAGCAGGAATTGCGGCACACGGTCCCGCACAGTACCTGGCGGATGCTCGACGAACTGATGTGCTGGCATGAGGTCGAGGAAGTCAGCGAGGCGGTGCTGGTGCTGGTGCTGGTGCTGGTGCTGGTGCTGAATGGTCGAGCCGAGAATCTACCGCCGGCGCCCCAGAAAGTAAAAGGACCGTCCGACATCATCCGCCACTACTTCCGCAAGGGAATGCGGGTCCGACTTGAAGCACTCACCGCTGAACTGAGCGAAGAGAAAGACCGGGCTACCATCTGACGACTGATTGCGCACGCGCACTCACTGGGCGCCAAGAAGTCCGCGCATCTCTTCGAAATTCCGCGCCACGATTTGACCGTATCGGAAAATGTGGCGCACAAATTACGGCAAGCGGGTTTCGCCGAATCACTTCAAATAAATGTCGACGACGACGAATAACCCGCAAACCTGAGTAAAAACCTTGTCCAGACTCAGACCTTTGTGGACTGTGTGAAAGCCCACCCAAATGCGACCGCTGCGATGATAGGTCGAATCAGGTCTGTTGCCGGCGCCATACCGGTAAATATTTGCAGGCTAGCGAATACGAAGACAACAACTGCGGCAAGGATGCCCAGCACCGAAATCCAGCGGAAATATCGTGGAAACATCAAAATCACTCCCTTGAGAAAGGCGTGATCGTAATTGCAATAGGCCATTATATCAATCTACTCGCTGCATCGGTAAACCGAAGGGCGTCTCCTGGCCTCAGATTTCCGCAGCCTTCAATGTAAAGAAAATTGCAGGCCACATGACCAAGGCGACTTTCAAGAAAATCGTTCCAACATTGGCCCGAAATTTTCTCAACTCAATATTAAGGGCAACCATCGATACTACCAATGCGAGCGGCATGAGCCAAAAAAGGTGATACACGCTAAGGCCGATGAACACTACTATCGCAATAGATATCCACCAGTGGGTGAGAGCTACGACTGTTGATTTCACTCGATGCTGCGGGGCCACCAAAAGACCAAAAGTCCAGCTCACAGCGAAAAACAAAACTACCGTCCAGGCCGCATAGCGCATCAGCATCTCCTTGATCCGACTCCATGCCGGATATCCGTAATACCCCAACCAAAACCAAATTGCCACCACCCGACACGGAGGGCGGCGCCTGACTGGAGATAATCCAAGAAAGAGCAAGAACGCGCCGCACTCACCGCCCGCGTGGCAGAAGACCTGGCCCTACATCAGTACACCCAGCTGGTGAGTGAAAACGGCGTCGAGGTTTGGCGCTGCGCACGGCCAGGCAGCAGCTGCTACGGGTTCGACATCTGCGTTACCCGCTTCGGCATGTGCATGATGGGCGATATCGGCCCGCTCGTATTCCACGTTGGATCCAGCTACAGCATCAACTTCTTGCGCCACCAGAGCGATGGTTATCTGCACGAGAAGCTGGACCGCGACATCAAGAGTAAGGTGATCGACTTCGACGCGATCCGTGACACTGTGTGCGAGTGCATCGCCGGACGCATCGATTACGAATTGCGGAGCGATGAGGCTCCGGAATAGATCGCGGATGTCCCGAATAAGGGCGTCACCCTGGAGCAGGCTGAACAACTCGTTAATGGCTGTGCGAGCGCGACGGGGCAGAAGACGAGCGCCTTCCTTTCTCCGACCTGACTGACGTAGTTGAGGGGGTCGAGACCTTCGCCGACGGTCGCGACAGCGAGACGGTCCTGGCCTACGAATTTCTCCAAAATAACGAAGAGCTGATCGGTGGCAGCGACCTATGGGAGTCGAATGTGTGCGTCGCCTAGTTTGACAACTCTAGTTGGGAAATCTCTTTCGAAAACGAATCCTGAAACTGTAACCAATACATTTCAATCATCCTGCCTTGTAGTTGTATTCCTTCGTAAGCCAGCACTGCGGATTCTTCGCTGACTTCTCCTTTGTCGATGAGACTATTGACGTCAGCCCTCATTTGGACCAAACCTCCCAATATCCCGCTACAGGCAAGGACCATTTCATAAGTACCAAGCTCATGACTAGGAAGTGCCTCTAGAGAACTCAAGGCCGCTGCTGTAGTAACTCCCAGCGTCATTTTCCAGGTGCTAACAAAGACGTAAATGGGTGGAGTTTTGGCAGCAAATGCCCCCGTCGACATACCGTACTCGGCAGCATTTTTTACTACTGCCAATCGAGCTTTAGCCCGATTTATTGCCATAGCATTTTGAGCAGCATTTTGACGGTAATGCTGCAAGTTGCTGACATGTAGCGCTCCCCAGATCGCAGCAATGGACCCAATAGCCTGTACCCAACTCGCTAGCTCACTGCTTGTAAGTTTGAGCAGTGCAATCAAAAAAATCAGTGCGCAAGCCAAAACAAAATTTTGAACTGATATCCACGGTTTCATTAGAGACCTCCCCTTCTCGTTAAGCATCCCAATCCCCCCCCCCCTCCGAATTTATCCGCCAAATATACCCGGCGAGGATCACCTATGTCCGCACAACAGAAGAAACACCCCTTCGATTTCAAAACTCAATACGGACTCGGCTTCAACCCTCAGGACGATGAGATCGTTGTCGACTTCTTCTGTGGCGGTGGCGGCGCCGGTACCGGGCTGGAAATGAGGCTGGGCAGTGCGGTGAACGTTGCGAAGAACCACAGCCCGCAAGCGATCAGCATGCACACAGTGAATCACCCAATGTTGCGTGGGAGGTTTGACGCGGCCCGTGAGGCGGCAGGTGTTGAGACGGGAGACTTTCAGATGCGCGACCTTCGCGCAAAAGCTGGTACTGACAAAGCAGAATCCAGCGGTGACATCTTGCAAGCGCGCGATCAGTTAGGGCACACCACGGTTGTGATGACGGAGAACTATATCCGTAAAAGGATAGGAAAAAAGGTCACGCCAACAAAGTGAGTTGCGGAGCGCCCTCTTAAATTGCGGAGCGAAAAACAAAAAGGGCTCGCATGAAAAATCACGCAAGCCCTTGAATCATATGGTGCCCGAACCCGGAATCGAACCGGGACGCCCTTACGAGCGGGGGATTTTAAGTCCCATGCGTCTACCAGTTTCGCCATTCGGGCGGCAGCGCGGTGCAGCAGGGTTGGGAATATATAGGCCCAGGTGCGTCGGTGCAAGGTCGAAGGGCGACTTTATTGCACAAAGTCAGGATAAAAAAGCTTGGTAGATCAGTGATCTACACCCTAATCCAGACCTTGTGCCGGTAACCCCGCCGCCCGGTAGACCTGATACCGCTCGCCGACCTTAGAAATCAACCGTGGCCGACAACTGCAAGGTGCGCGGGTAACCCGGGGAAAACGCGCCGTACGACGCGACGCCCGACCAGTACTCACGGTCGAAGACGTTTTGTACGGTGGCGCGGAATGTTGTCGGCCGCCCTTCGATTTTGGTGGCATAACGCGCGCCCGCATCGATGCGCGTCCAGGCGTCCAGCTCCTGGGTGTTAGCCTGGTTGACGTATTGGCTGTCGGTATAGATCGCACCGCCGGTCAAGGTGAAGCCTTCCAGCCAAGGGGTGTCCCATTCGGCCCACAGGTTGGCCTGGATATCCGGTACACCGACCGGTTTATTGCCACGATTGGCCGCCGTGGCCGATTGGGTCAGTTCGCCGTCCAGGAACGTCACGCCGCCCATCAAACGTGTACCCGGCGCCACTTCGCCGTAGAGGCTCAGCTCGACACCACGGTTGCGCTGTTCGGCTTGTACGGCGTACACACCGCTGGCCGCCAGCTCACCGCTGGGCTTTTCAATCTGGAACAACGCCACGCTGGTCATGAAGGTGCCGTGTTCATACTTCACCCCCAGCTCGTGTTGCTTGGACTCGTAAGGCGCAAAGGTTTCGCCGACGTTAGTCGCGGTGCCAGGCGCGATATCACCTTTGCTCAAACCTTCTACATAGTTGTAATAGAGCGACACATCCTCCCAAGGCTTGACGACCACCCCCAGCAACGGGGTAGTGGCGCTGTCTTTATAGCGCGAGCTGACACCGCCGGCGGCGTTGTAGTTACGTGACTCGATGTCCTGCCGACGCACCCCCAGGGTCAGTTGGAGGCGGTCGTCAAGTACGCCCAAGGTGTCGGTCAACGCGACGCCGGACAAGTCCGATTCCGAGATACGCAACACCTTTGGCGCGTTGATATATTGCTTGGGCGTATCCACCGGGTGATAAATGTTGGACAAGACCTCAGTACCGTTGGTAATCCCGCGCGACAGCTCATCCTGATAACGGGTCGCCATCAGTGTGGTGGTATGGGTCACCGGCCCGGTGGCGAACAACCCGCGAATGCCCACATCCGCCGTGTTGCGATCGACGTTGAATTTGTAGTACCCCGGAAAATTACTGGTGTTGCCGGCGTCATTGAGAATCTTGGGCACCTGATCGGACATGCGCTTCACATCCGATTTACCACCCCCCGCATGGGCGAATACCGTAAGCGAATCGTTCAGGTCATATTCGCCGCCCAGTAATGCCGACTGCTCCTTGGTGTCCGACCAGCCCCATTTTTGCGGCAGGCTGGTGCGACCATTGGGCGCCGATGGCACCTGGACGCCCGACGCAACGTTGAAGGGTCGCGAGGCACCTTCAAAACTCTCTTTCTGGTTGATGTAGTCGAGGTTCAGACGCAGCCGCTCGCCGCGATAGTCCAGGGCAATGGCACCGATCCCCACGTCACGGTGTTGATTGTCCACGGCAGTATCCCCGCCTTGCAGGTTGCCATTGAAGCGCACGCCAAACTGATGATCTTCACCAAAACGGCGGCTGATATCCAGATGCCCGCCCACTTGGGAGTCTGATGCATAGCTGCCCGTAAAGCGCGTCAGGTCCTCATCCAGCGGGCGTTTGGGCACGATGTTGATCACGCCGCCGACGCCGCTGTTCGGCGAGATGCCGTACATCAGGGCGCCGGGGCCCTTGAGCACTTCAACGCGTTCGGCGTACTCGGTAAACACACGGTAGTTCGGCGCTACGCCGTACATACCATCGTAGGCCAGTTCGCCAAGGTTGCCCTCGCCAATGGCAAAACCACGGATGAAAAACGAGTCGACAATACCGCCCGTTTGACCAGTGGAACGCACCGAAGGGTCGCGCTCCAGGGCGTCGGCCACCGTCACGGTTTGCAGGTCGGCGAGGGTTTTGGCGGTATAGCTCGTCACACTGAACGGAGTGTCCATCACATCCTTGTTGCCCATCATGCCCAGGCGAGCGCCACGAGCTACCTGCCCGCCGGCCAGCACAGGCGGCAAGGCCATGGGGCCAGCATATTGGCCCTCGACATGGGTGGTATCGAGCGTCAGGTGCTGCGCGTTGTCGTCCGTTGACGAATCGGTTGCCACCGGCCTCGGCTCGGGTTCCGCCGCCCAGGCATTGGCGCCCCCCGCGACCAGGACGACGTTCAACATGACGGTACGAATCGCGAGGGTTAACGCACGCTCACGGCAGGGACGACTGGCAACAGGCATGACGAGAGGATCCTTGGAATACTGGTTAATGGGAATCACTCTTAGTGCCAGTCGAGCGGCGAAAAAGTATCATCCTCCTCGTCATTTTTTTGAGAACCTTCGTTCTCCCACGCCTTACAACCCCATGTGCAGCCTGGCATCCTGCCGTATGCCAACCGCCGTTCAACCACCGAGACTGTTCCATGTCCCATGCAGGTGCCATCCAGGGTTCGCGGGTCAGAGTCCTGATTTATCTTTTGTTCGCGATCCAGTTGGTGTCCATGGGCGCGATGGAAATGAGCGGGCCGTTCTGGCCCGTTCACTTGCGTGGACTGACGTCCTCGGAGTCGGTGTTCAGCTTCGCCACTATTGCGGTCTACGTCGCGCCGATGCTGGGCATTATGCTCACCAGTGCCTTCTGGGGGCGTATCGGTGATCGCTACGGCCATAAGCTGATGATGATCCGTGCACTCGCCGGGCTGTCCGTGACTCAGCTCGGGCTGGCGTATTTCAGTGACATCTGGGTGATCCTCACGCTGCGTTTCCTGCAAGGCGCTTTTGCGGGCTACATCGCGCCGGCGCAGGCATACGGCGTGAGCATCGAAGCCCCGTCGCGGCGAGCCCGGCTGTTTGCGATCCTGCAGATATCAACCAACGTCGGTTCACTCCTGGGTGCAGTGGTCGGCGGCCTGATCCTGGACTATGCGAGCTTTTTTTGGATCAACCTGGTGGCGGCGCTGTTATGCGCCGTCTGCACCGTGATCGCCGCCATGACGTTGCCGGATGTTCCCCCCGTGCAAAAGCCATCGGCAACCAACCTCCCGGCATCGCCCCAGACCAAACCAGCGGCTTGGCGCGCTTCCCCGCTGCTGTCGCTGCTGGGCGTCATGGGCCTTCTGCTGCTGGCGCGGATGCTGCCCCAGACCTCGTTCTCGCTGTACGTCAGCTCGACCTTTGCCGTGAGCAACGCCGTGGTCGGCCTGTGCTACGGGCTGCTGGCCCTGGGCTTCATTCTGTCGGCGACGGCGTGGTCGCGCTATTTCGAGCATCGCCCTCAACCCGAGACGTTGCAGCACATCACTTACGTGGTGATCGGATGCATTGCCTTGACTGCCTTTGCCGGCATTACCCGCAACCCCGTCGCGTTTATCGCGGCCTACTTCATATGGGGCGTCCTGCTGGGTGCGACGACCCCAGTGCTGATGGCAATGATCTCGAGAACCGCCGACAGCTCACAACAAGGCTACGTGCTGGGTATCGCCCAGAGCACCGCGCAGTTCGCCTCGATCGCAGGTATTTCCATGGGCGGGTTGCTCAGCCAGGTGTATGGCCTGCAGTACACCTACCTGTTTGTTTGCCTGGCTTACACGGTGGCGCTGGTGCCTCTTGTTGCTCTGCGTTACCGGCCTGCGGGCATGCAAACCAGTCAGGTCGCGAAGCGGGAATGATGGCCCTTGCTTTCCACATCGGGAGTCAACTAGCATTGGGAATACTTCTCAATTAGAAGCAAACCTGCCGCCATGAGCCAAACCCATTCCGCGAACAACCCGAATCATTTGCGCGCGATTGAGGCCCTGTACAGCGGGCATCATGGCTGGCTGTATGCCACCCTCAAGCGAAAACTGGGCAACGCCATGGACGCGGCGGATCTGGCGCAGGACACCTTCACCCGTATCCTCGCCTCGCAAGTCACGGTGATCGAGCAGCCCAGGGCTTACTTGAGCTGCGTGGCCAAGGGCATCCTGATCAACTGGTACCAGCGCAAAGCACTGGAGCGCGCCTATCTTGAAGCGCTGGCCAATGCGCCTGTACAGGACGCGCCGTCGCCTGAATCGCACTTCATGGTCCTGGAGACCCTGCACGAAATCGATGCCATGCTCGACGCCTTGCCGCAGCTGGTGAAGCGTGCGTTCCTGCTGTCGCAGATCAACGGCCTCAAATACGAAGACATCGCCGCGCAACTGGGGGTATCGCTGATTACCGTCAAGCGCTACATGAAACAGGCCTTTGTGCAATGCCTGATGATGGTCGAGTAAGTGCGCTTGCTGCGCAAAGAGCCACCACTGAACCCCGACGTGCTCGAAGAGGCCGCCGAATGGCTGATGCGCTTGAGCGAAAGCGAGCTGAGCGACAACGACCGCGCCGAATGGGAACGCTGGAAGGTCAGCAGCCCCGAGCATGATCGTGCGTGGGCGCGGGCGCAGCGGTTGCAAAGCAAGCTGGGCGGTTTGCCGTCGTCCCTGGCCATGTCGGCGCTGGATCGACCCAACAGCCCCGAGCGGCGTGCGGCGTTGGGCAAACTGGCACTGCTGCTGGCGGTGATGCCCGTGGGCTGGGGGGGTTGGAAACTGGCGCAGTCGCCGCCCTGGTCGGCGGACTACCGCACGGCGGTGGGCCAACGGCGCGAATTGACCCTCGCCGATGGCTCGCGCCTCACGCTCAACACCGACACAGCCATCGATGTGCTGTTCGACAGCCAGCAGCGGCTGGTCCATCTACGCGAGGGCGAAATACTGGTGCAGACCGCACCGGACACGGCCGCCCTGCCCCGCCCCTTCCTGGTCAGCACGCCCCAGGGGCGAATGCAGGCGCTGGGTACACGGTTCACCGTGCGCGAGATGAGCCTGCGTACCCACCTGGCGGTCCTGGAAGGTGCGGTAAAAGTGACACTGGCCCATGACACCCCGGGCGCACCGTTGATCGTCAACGCCGGGCAACGCACCGACTTTTCCGCGCAGACCTTGGGTGGGGTAGATCCGAATGATCGCAATGTCGGCGCCTGGGTCCAGGGCATGCTGATGGCCGACAACATGCGCCTGGCGGATCTGCTCGTCGAACTGGCCCGTTATCGTCGCGGTTTCGTGCGCTGTGAACCCGCCATCGCCGACCTGCGCGTCTCCGGCGCTTTTCCGATCAGCGACACCCAGCGCACCTTGAACATGCTGGCACACACCTACCCGGTGCTCGTCACCGGCCACTTGAACGGCTATTGGGTCACCCTCTCTGCTGCTTGAGCGCGTCGAAAAATAAACGGCTGCCGGGGTGATACTTTTTTTGATCTCAACTGGCAATGACAGCAACTACCCTTTTCTCTCGCCACAGGGTCCCCCATTGATGCCTGTCATTCGCTGCGCGCTGCTCAGCCTGACCTTGATCAGTGCCGTCTGCCCTACGGCCCAGGCGGCTGTATCGACGCAGCTGGATTCAATCAACGTGCGAGCCTACAACATTGCCCCCGGGCCACTCGGCGCGACACTGTCAAGCTTTGCCGTAGAGGCCGGCATAGCCTTGTCATTCGAGCCGGCGCTCACGGACGGGTTATTCAGCCCGAGACTTTCCGGCACTTACTCGACCCAGGAGGCCGTCATGCGCTTGCTCGCCGGCAGCGGCCTGGACATGCAGGCGCGTGGCGACGGCAGTTACACCCTGGTACAGCGCCGGGTCACCCTGGAGCAGACCACTGTCAGCGCCGGCGAAATACCTGCCAACGGCCTGCCGCCCGTGTACGCGGGAGGTCAGGTGGCCGTCGGCGGGCGCCTGGGCATGTTGGGAAATACCGATGCGATGGATGCCCCGTTCAGCGTCAGCACCTACACAGCGGCGCTGATCAAGGACCAGCAGGCAACCACTGTCGGCGACCTGCTCGAACACGACTCGTCGGTACGCTCCACCGGCCAGACGGGGGGCATTGTCGATTCGTTTTTTATCCGCGGGTTTCCGGTAGGCGAAGGCAACCTCGGTGAGCTGGCCTTTGACGGCGTATATGGCGTGGCCTCCAATTACCGCGTGTTCACCGAATACGCCGAACGCATCGAAGTGGTCAAGGGCCCGGCTGCACTGCTCTATGGCATGTCGCCCAACAGCGCCGTTGGCGGCGTGATCAATGTGGTGCCCAAACGGTCCCTGGACGAAGACCTCACCCGGTTCACCGCCCGTTACGCCCAGGATGCGCAACTGGGCAGCCACATCGATATCAGTCGGCGCTTTGGCGAAGACCGCCGATTCGGGATGCGATTCAACGGCAGTGCCCAGCAAGGTGACACGGTGATCGACCACCAATCGCGTGACATCGACCTGGGTGCGCTGTCACTCGACTATCAGGGCGACCGCCTGCGCGCCAGCCTGGACCTGATCGCCCAGCAAGAACAGTTCAACGCGGCATCGCGCCCCTTCCTGATCGCCTCGGGCGTGGACATTCCCCCCGCTGCCAATGGGCGCACCAACGTGAGCCAGGACTGGGGCTGGTCCAAAACCCGCGACAAGTCCACGCTGCTCAGCGGCGAATACGACCTTACCGATGCACTGACCCTGTTCGCCCACGCCGGTGGCGGCCAGTCAACCGTCGCGCGCATGTCCGACCAGACCCCAACCCTTATCAATGCCGCTGGCGACACCTCTTCGATACCCGGCTATTACAAGTTCGACGTGCGGCGCTATACCGTCGATGCGGGCGCGCGCCTGCGTTTCGAGACTGGCGCGGTTGGCCACAGCGCCACGTTGCAGCTCAGCCGGTATCGCGATGAGCTGTCGCGCGGCATCCTCTCCGGCTCGGCCGTGTTGTCGAACATCTACCACCCGATCGACCAACCCAAGCCCTTCATCGCAGAACCGCAAACGCCCAAGGTATCGGCAACGCGGCTGTCTGGCATCGCAGTCGCAGACACCCTGTCGGCGTTCGAACAACGCCTGCAGGTCACCCTCGGCCTGCGCCAGCAGAACATCAAGGCCGACAACTACACCGCGACCGGCACGGTGCCCGCATCTTATGACCAGGGCAAGACCACGCCGCTGTTCGGCGTAGTGATCAAACCCTGGGACCACGTGTCGCTCTACTACAACTACCTTGAAGGCCTGAGCAAGGGGGATGTCGCCCCTTCCAACGCCGCCAATGCCGGCCAGGTCTTTGCCCCTTACGTGTCCCGGCAACAGGAAATCGGGGTCAAGCTCGACTACGGCACGTTCATGTCGACCCTCGCGTTGTTTCAGATCAAAAAGCCCAGTGGCGAGCTGACGGCCGGAATGTTTTCGGTGCAGGGCGAACAGCGTAACCGGGGGGTTGAGCTGAGCGTGTTTGGCGAAGTTGCACAGGGCACGCGCCTGCTGAGTGGCGTGACGCTGCTGGATGCGCGGTTGACCGAAACCGGCATAGCCGCCAACCGCGGCAACACCCCTGTGGGCGTGCCCGATGTACAAGCCAACGTGTGGGCCGAATGGGACACCCCGTGGGTCAAAGGGCTGACCCTCATCAGTGGCGCGATCTATACCGGCAGCCAGTACGTCAACCAGGCCAACACGCAACACCTGGATCCCTGGACCCGCTTCGACGTTGGAGTGCGCTACACCACGCGGATTGCCGAACGGCCCACCACGTTACGCGCCACCCTGCAAAACGTGTTTGACCGCGAGTACTGGTCGGGCGTCGCGTCTTATGGGGCGTTCTCCCAAGGCTCGCCACGCACACTTCTGCTCTCCACCACAGTCGATTTCTGATATCGATAAAGGCTCTAACCATGGTTAAGACTGTTCGACGCAGCCACGCCCTCACGGCGCTGCTGTTCGTTGGCGTACTAGGACTGGCGCTACCTTCAATGGCAACCGAGGCACAGCCGCCGCTGAGCACCGTCACCGACCTGCTCGGCCGCCAGGTCAAGGTTCACCTGCCGGTCAGGCGGGTAATTCTCGGCGAGGGCCGGCAGCTGTACCTGGTTGCTGCACTGGATACGCAAAACCCTATCGAGCGTATTGTCGGCTGGCGTAAGGATCTGATCCAGTCGGACCCGGATACCTATAGCGCTTACCTGCGTCAATTCCCCGCGATTGCCCAAATCCCCACCTTTGGCGGTTTCGAAGACGGCACCTTCGACATCGAACAAGCCATCGCCCAGCACCCCGATGTGATCATCCTCAATATCGAAGCGCAGCATGCCACCGAGGATGCGCGCTATATCGAGAAGCTCGATGCGCTGGGCATCCCCGTGGTGTACGTCGACTTTCGTAATCACCCCATGCAGAACACCGAGCCGACCATGCGCCTGTTCGGCAAACTGTTCGGCAAAGAAGCGCGCGCCGAAGCCTTCATCGCTTTTCGAAACCAGCAGATCCGCCGGGTGACGGACATGATCGCGGCCCGCCAGCCGCCCCGCCCAACGGTGTTTATCGAGCGCATCGGCGGCTATGCAGACGATTGCTGCCTGAGCTTTGGCAATGAAAATTTCGGGCTGTTCGTCGATATGGCCGGTGGCAATAACATCGCCAAGGGCATTATCCCGACGACGTTCGGTCAGTTGAATCCGGAACAGGTGATCGTCGCCAACCCCGAGCAGGTGGTGATCACCAGCGCCAACTGGGAGGCGTTCGCCCCCGGCGGCCACTGGGTTGGCGTCGGCCCGGGCGCCGACATGGCTCAGGCTCGGCGCAAACTGGCGTGGTACACGCAACGCCCGGCGTATGCGGGAATCAAGGCCCAGGCTCAACAAAACTTCCATGCCATCTGGCATCAGTTCTACAACAGCCCCTATCAATTCGTGGCGATCCAACAACTGGCGAAGTGGTTTCATCCCGACTTGTTCGCCGATCTGGATCCCGAAGCGTCCTTTCGCGAATTACACGAGCGGTTCCTGCCTGTGCCTTATGAGCCGGGCTACTTTGTCAGCTTGCGCAAGCCCGAGGTCAAACCATGAGCACCCTGAACGACACCCTGGTGCCGCAACGCGATACCTACCGACGTCTGGTGCTGCGCAAACGCCTGATCCTCGCCGGGCTCACGTTGCTGTTGCTGTGCAGCGTATTGCTCGACCTCGCCCTGGGCCCGGCCAGCTACAGCCTGCGCGAAGTCATCGGCGCACTGCTGTCGCCTGACAGCGCGACCCCGCAGATACGCGTGGTGATGTGGGATATCCGCCTGCCGATCGCCCTGATGGCGGTTGCCGTGGGCGCAGCGTTATCGCTGGCGGGTGCGCAGATGCAGACCATCCTCAACAATCCGCTGGCCAGCCCCTTCACCCTTGGCATTTCCGCTGCCGCAAGCTTCGGCGCGGCCATGGGCCTGGCGTTTGGCGTGGCCCTGTTCCCACTGGCGGCGCAGTACATGGTGCCGGTAAATGCATTCATCATGGCCATGCTGTCGGCGTTGCTGATCCACTTTCTGAGCCTGCGTCGCGGCGTCACCGCCGAAACCATCGTGCTGCTCGGCATTGCCCTGGTGTTTACCTTCAACGCACTGCTGGCCCTGGTGCAGTTCTTTGCCACCGAACAAGCCGTGGCGGCAGTGGTGTTCTGGACCATGGGCAGCCTGACCAAGGCCACCTGGCCCAAACTCGGGGTGATTTGCCTGGTGATCGTGATTACCCTGCCGATTTTCGCCAGACGCGCCTGGGCCCTGACCGCCCTGAGACTGGGTGATGACAAGGCCGCCAGTTTCGGTATCAACGTGCGCAGCCTGCGCTTTCAAACGTTGATCATGGTCAGCCTGCTCGCCTCGTTTCCCGTGGCGTTCGTCGGCACCATCGGCTTTATCGGCCTGGTCGGCCCGCACATTGCACGCATGTTGATCGGCGAGGATCAGCGTTTCTTCCTGCCCGCTTCGCTGCTGACCGGGTCGTTGATTCTGTCTGCCAGTTCGGTAGTCAGCAAAACCCTGATCCCGGGCGCCATTTTCCCCATCGGCGTGGTCACCTCACTGATCGGCGTACCGTTCTTCATCTCCCTGATTCTGAGCGCAAAGAAAAACTCATGGTAACGATCCAGCTGGAAAACCTCGGTGCGCGCTACGGCCAGCGCACCATCATTGCCGGGGTGACCACCTCGACGTTTTCCGGCGGCCAGGTGGTGGCCGTGGTGGGCCCCAATGCCGCAGGCAAGTCGACCCTGTTCAAGCGCATCGCCGGGCTGATAGACGGCCCCGGCCGGGTGATCCTGCAAAACTCGGAAAAAGGTCTGCAAGGCATCAGCTATATGCCTCAAGGGGTGAACGGCAGTGCACGATTGACCGTGTATGAATCAATCGTGCTGGCCCGTAAGCAACTGTCACCGGGCTGGGCCGTCGACGACGATGAATTGCAGCGAGTCGACGCCATACTCGACGCGCTGGGGATCAGCGAATTGTCCTTTCGTAACCTTGGCGAACTCAGCGGCGGGCAGCAACAGCTGGTGTCCATTGCCCAGACCCTGGTGCGCGAGCCAGAAATCCTGCTGATGGACGAACCTACCAGCGCCCTCGATATGCACCGCCAGGTTCAGGTACTGAACTTCATGCGCGCCTTGGCACGCGAGCGCAAAGTGATCGTGTTCATTGCCATCCATGACCTCAACCAAGCGCTGCGTTTTGCCGATCAAGTGCTGGTGATTGCCGACGGCACCGCCCACGGCAGTGGCGCGAGCCATGAGGTGATCACCGAAGGCATGCTGCGCACCGTCTACCGGGTAGAGGCGCGCATCGAGCAGTGCAGTCGTGGGCAGCACCACATTCTGATCGACGGCATCGTTTGAACGGCGTGCGGCCGGTATCAGGAATCAGGATGCTCGCTCGCCACCGAATCAGCGGCATCCACATCCGACATATCTTCTTCAAGGGGTGCGTCGTCATCCGGCGGCAGCGGGACTTGACCTTCGCGTGGCTTGAGCTCAGGGCCGGTTTCGTTGTCCGTCGTGCGTGTTACCGGCTGCTGGGATTGGTTGCCCGGTGCATTTTCGTCAATGTCCATGCGGTGTCTCCTGTCTGACACGCGGGATATCCGCGCTTGAACATCAGAGACGGCGACGGCTCGAGAGTGCCGGGCAATGGACGAACGGCCAAGCCGGAGATAGCGGTAGATCAGGCAATAATGGCTTAGCTGATACACCGCCATCGCGGGCAAGCCCGGCTCCCACCGTTGGGCGGCTGTGGTTATCAGATCGGTGAATTGCTCACCACCCGCAATGCCAACCCTTCATACGCATCCAGCGTAATGGTGAATTCGCCTTCTGCCGTGAGGTCGCCTTCCACGCGCTCGTTGATGATGTCCACCACCATGCCCGCTGCAATATCGGGCAGGTTCACGGTTTCGGTGATCGAGGTGGCACCGAAGTTAAGCGCGGTGATTTGCGTGCCTCTGCCGGCCGGCAACTCATGGACCATGATCAACAGGGCGGGGTTTTCCACGTCTGGCACCAGGATCTGGCGGCTGGCGGCAATATCATAGGCGCGGCGCACCGCGAGGATTTTCTGCAGTTGCGAGGCAAATGATTCAGGGTCCTGCAACTGACTGTTCAGGCTGCCATACAGGCTTTTCGAGCGCGGCATCTGCCCGGCGGATAACTGCGCGTCGGGGTTCAGGTCCACCAGGTCGTAGGCACCGCGATGAATCCAGCGGGTATCGCCGTCCGTCATCAGGTGCGCCACCTCCTCGGCCGCCAACGGCAGCGCGCCCACCAGGTCCCAGCCCGACAAAGCGAACACCCCTGGCTGCATGGCGTTGTACATCACCAGCAGCACATGGATCCGGCGGATCTGCTCGATATCGGCCGGCGTGATCGCTTCCAGGTCTCGAATCCCCAGCGCCGCGGTGATGATGCTCGCGGTGGTGCAAGATACGCCATTGGTCACGAACTTGAGGTTGTACGGTGCGTGCTCGCCGGTCAGGCGCTCGTACATCTGCTCGCGGATGTGTTCGCGCAGGATATTGCCGGGGAAAGTCTGGCCCTGGTAGAGGAAGGTGTCGTGGGCGTGCAGCGTCCAGAAGTGCACCAGTTCCAGGGTCAGTTCGTCGTGGTTCTGCAACGCATGGATCAACGAGCCAGGGTCGATGCCCTGGCGGTGCATTTCGCGCAACATCAGGCGCAGGAACTCGGCATCGCCCATCAGCAACGCATGCTGGTACGCCGGGCGGGTGATGAAGTCGTAGGAGAGGTCGGCACCACCATGGGACATGGACGCGATGTCATCCACCGTGAGGTTCAACTCCTGGAAGCTGAAACCACCGGCCTTGCGAATCGCTCCGCCAAGCAACTGGTTGCCGGTGATCGACAGTGGATGGCTCTCCGACCAGGCCGTGCCATCGAGCTTGCGCTCCACTCCCAGGAAACCATTGGCGTCCAGGCGCAGGATCTTTGCGCCCATCACGTCGATGGCATGCAACGCATCCCCGATGATCATCTGCTGCGCGGCAAAGGTCGGGTCCAGCCAGTTGAGCGACGGCTGGCCTTCCTTGAAGTAATGCAGGTACACCCAGCGGCGCGGCTTGCCATCCACGCCAATCACCACCGGTGTGGTGCTCCAGTCGGTTTCCTTGACGCCGGGCTCGAAGAAGATCACCCGCTGCAGCTGGCCGACGATGTAGTGCTTGTCACGCAGTGCATCCACCTGCAATGGACTGAGGTTCTGCGCATCACGGCCCTCGGCGACGTCGGGCAGCAAAGGCCAGTCTTCTTCGCGGATCTCCACCATGTGGTAGAGGCCGGGGTAATCCTCATACGCCATCTCGGCCAGGCGAAAATCCGCGCCCTTGCCGGTGTGGGACGGGATCACATCGTCAATGATCACCGCATTGTGCGCCGCGGCCATGCGCGTCAACGCCTGCAACTGCGCCTCGGTGCCCAGTTGCGGGTCGATCTCGAAGCTGATGCGATCGAAGTTGCCGTCAATGGTCGGCGTGTGCTGCGTGCCGATCAGTCCGCCGGACTTTTTCAACGGGCCGTTATGAATGCCCTGGATGCCGATCTTCGACAGCGTGTGCCACAGCGTCTCATCCCCCAGCGCTTCCAGCACCGTGCCGCCCTCACGCGTCACAATCGACGCCGGGTACGCGGTAAACCACACCGACGACAACGCCGTGGCATCACGCGGCCGCGTCTGCGCGAAGGGCTGCTGCCACAACCGGCCCTGCCCCGAATAGAGCTTGGCGCGCTGGCGTGCCGCATGCAGCATCGATTGTTCCACCAGCCAGTTCACATGGTTGTTTTCAGCCGCAGTCATAAGCTCGGTACCTGTCGTCGTGAAAAAGTTGCTCGTAGACATATGAGGGGTACGTGGGCCATTCGTTGCATTGGGCTCAGTTATGCAGGTTCCGATAGGCGAGCATTGACTGAAGGCCGGTGTTTTTCAGTAGTTTTTCTATAAGCAGTTATCGCTAAAAATAATAAAACCCTGTCAGATTTGACAGTTACATCAAGGGCCGCATTGCGCCATTATAAAAGCCGTAAGCATCGATAATTACTTGAGCATTTATAGCCAACATCAAGAAAAACACGAGCAGCCCTGCTCCATATAAAAGCGGCAACCAAATCTTAAGTTTTAATATTGGAGCATCTATCATGACTGAAACAACTGGTACTGTAAAAGCAATATCCGAGGCCATGGATGACAGCTTTCTATTTCCCGAGGTAAAATATGCAACTGTCATGCCGCACGTAGGCTATGGGAATATTATAATTCCTATTACAGACTCTTATAAAATCAATAACGAAAACTCGCAACACTGCTTTGAATACGAAGCACAATTATTAAAATTTATCAGCTCAAGAGATTCCCCCTTCTTACCCGACGACTTTAAAATCTTTCTTGGAGACCTGATACGGGCTCCAAACAATGACGAAATAGCTAATTTAATTAAAAGTTCCAAATTTGAAATTATAGAAACATTCTCATTAGACAGTGAATACTGGGAACCGATACTTGAAACATATCTCCATGACAAAACCAAGCTTCTTGAATCATTCGTCGAGTGGGCCACTAAACCCCACCCCGCATTTATAAAAGACCTCAAGGTAGGAGATCGCGTTAAGTATCATGAAGTTGATGTGAATGGTTTCGGCTGGAGACATAAATACTTTATGAGCAAGATCTGATTGCTCTCGGCTGAAACCTGGTTCTTTACGGGCTACCGGGAAAACGAGCCTGATCTTCCTGCCGAAGAGCTCGCTGTCCCGGTAACCGCTTACTGAACTGGGTGACTACACCCGATCCTGCTATAGATGAAGACCACAAACTACCGCAGCAGCACTGCCGCTGCTACTCATTCTCCCCTCCCATCGCCTGTCGATACTCCCTCGGCGCAAACCCGGTCGACGCCTTGAACTGCCGGCTAAACGCGCTGTGGTCGGTATACCCGCACTGCAACGCCACCTCGGTGATCGGCAGGTCGGTGTGCAACAGGCGATGGGCATGTTCCAGGCGCACTTTCTGGATCATTTGCCGGGGTGTGAGGTGGAACACACGCTTGCAGTAGCGCTCCAGCTGGGCTACGGAAATCCCGGCGATGCGCGTCAATTCGCCGAGGGTGACGCGGCGGTGAAAGTGCGTACGGATGTGCTCGTCCACCGCGGCCAGGCGCTGGTAGGCCGGGTGGGTCTGGCTGGCCGATTGCAGGTCGACCGAGATACCGGCCAGGCCGATGATGCGCTCTTCGTGGTTGTACAGCGGCCATTTGTGCGTCAGGCACCAGCCGGGTTCGCGGGTGCCGTAGAGGTGCAGTTCGAGTTGATCTTCAAGCACCAACCCCTCCTCCAGCACACGGCGGTCCTGCTCGGTGTAGCCCGGCCCCAGTTGGGCGGGGAACACCTCGGCGCTGGTTTTGCCCAGCAGCGGTTGCAACTGCTTGAGGCCGCAGCGGTGCACCAGGGTGCGGTTCGCCAGGAGGTAACGGGCGTGCGTGTCCTTGATGAAGATCGCGGCATTGGGGATCACGTCCAGCATCGGCAACAGCTGCGCCACCCCCGCCAACAACTGCTCGATGTTGTGGGGGCGAACCGTCTCGCTGCCTTGGCAGAGGCTCGCAAACGCACTGTGCAGCATCACCGTCCCTCCCACCGAACCCTCGACGCGTAGCAGATTGCCCGATGCCCGGCGCGCTGTCGAGCGACGCGCACTGTGCTGAATTCGTCATCGCGGACAGCAAAAAGATCAATCGCGGCGGCAACAATGTCTTCACTGTAGAGCCCTGCCCCACCATTCAAAGGCGCGTGCCATGAAGCGACTGCATGTGATCGACTCCCACACCGGCGGCGAACCCACGCGCCTGATACTCACAGGCTTCCCCCCGCTCGCCGGCAACAGCATCGCCGCCCGGCTTGAGCACCTGCGTACCGAGCACGATGAATGGCGCCGCGCCTGCCTGCTGGAGCCGCGCGGCAACGACGTGCTGGTCGGCGCGCTGTACTGCGAACCGGTTTCGCCGGGCGCCACCTGCGGGGTGATCTTCTTCAACAACGCGGGCTACCTGGGCATGTGCGGCCACGGCACCATCGGCCTGGTTGCCTCGTTGCATTACTTGGGGCGTATCCAGCCGGGCGTGCATACCCTCGACACCGCCGTTGGCCCGGTGACGGCAACGCTGCATGCAGACGGCGCCGTGACCCTGCGCAACGTGCCCGCCTATCGTTATCGCCAGCAGGTGCCGGTGGACGTGCCCGGCCATGGCACGGTACGGGGCGATATCGCCTGGGGTGGCAATTGGTTTTTCCTGGTGTCACAACACGCTCACCGCTTGCAGATGGACAACGTCGACGCCCTCACCGACTACACCTGGGCGATGCTCAAGGCCCTGGAAGATCAAGGCGTCCAGGGTGCGGACGGGGCGCTGATCGACCATATCGAGCTGTTCGCCGATGACGACCACGCCGACAGCCGCAACTTCGTGATGTGCCCCGGCAAAGCCTATGACCGCTCGCCTTGCGGCACCGGCACCAGTGCCAAACTCGCCTGCCTGGCGGCCGACGGTTCCCTCGCCGAGGGTGAAACCTGGGTACAGGCCAGTATCACCGGCAGCCAATTCGAAGCCCGCTATGAATGGGACGGCGACCGTGTAACCCCCTTCATCACTGGCCGCGCCTACATGACCGCCGACAGCACCTTGCTGATCGATGCACAGGACCCGTTTGCCTGGGGCCTTAGCCCCGCATCCATTTGACTGAATGCCCCAAGGAGCCAGCACCATGAGCGACAACATCTTCACCGGTTGCATCCCCGCGCTGATGACCCCGTGCACCGACGCACGCACGCCCGACTTTGTCGCCCTGGTAGCCAAGGGCCGCGAGCTGATCGCGGCCGGTATGAGCGCCGTGGTGTACTGCGGCTCCATGGGTGACTGGCCGTTGCTCAGCGAGGCCGAGCGCCAGGAAGGCGTGGCGCGTCTGGTGGCGGCCGGCGTGCCGACCATCGTCGGCACTGGCGCGGTGAACAGCCGTGAAGCGGTGGCCCACGCCGCCCATGCGGCCAAGGTCGGCGCCCAGGGTTTGATGGTGATTCCGCGCCTGCTGTCCCGGGGCGCGTCGGCCACCGCACAAAAAGCGCACTTCTCGGCGATTCTCAAGGCCGCGCCCAACCTGCCGGCAGTGATCTACAACAGCCCGTATTACGGCTTTGCGACCCGCGCCGAGTTGTTCTTCCAATTGCGCCGCGAACACCCGAACCTGATCGGCTTCAAGGAGTTCGGTGGCGCGGCCGACCTGCGCTACGCCGCCGAACACATCACCTCTCAGGACGACAATGTGACGCTGATGGTCGGCGTCGACACCCAGGTGGTGCACGGGTTCGTCAACTGCAACGCCACCGGCGCCATCACCGGCATCGGCAACGCGCTGCCACGGGAAGTGCTGCACTTGGTGGCCCTGAGCACACAAGCGGCCGAGGGCGATGCCAAGGCCCGCCGCCTGGCGCATGAATTGGAGGCGGCACTGGCGGTGCTGTCGTCCTTCGACGAAGGCTGCGACCTGGTGCTGTATTACAAGTACTTGATGGTGCTCAACGGCGACCAAGGCTACGACCTGCATTTCAATGAGACCGATGTGCTCAGCGAGGCCCAGCGCCGCTATGCACAACACCAATACACACTGTTCCGCCAGTGGTACGCCAACTGGTCGGCTGAACAGCACATCGCCTGATTCGCACGGCGTTTACTTCACGGCCAGAGCGAGGTTTAGACAATGCGCGACTCAGCCCCGGCGGACATCGCCGTGATCGGTGCCGGCATCATCGGCGTCGCCTGCGCAATGCAGTTGGCGCGCCAGGGTCGGCGCGTGGTGGTGATCGACGCTCAGGAGCCCGGCATGGGTGCCTCCTACGGCAATGCCGGGCACCTGGCGACCGAGCAAGTGTTTCCCATCGCCGACATGTCGATCCTCAAACACTTGCCTGCGATGCTCCTGGACCCCATGGGCCCCCTGCGCCTGGACTGGCGCTACCTGCCCCGAGCCCTGCCCTGGTTTACTCGGCTGCTGCTGAACCTGCGCCCGGCAAGCTACCAGCGAACGGTGGCAGGTATTCGCGCGCTCAACGAAGGCAGCCTCGGTGCCTGGCAGCGTTTGCTGGCCAGCATCCAGCGCCCCGGCTTGCTGCGCCAGGATGGCTCGTTGCTGGTGTTCGAACGGGCGGGCTCACGGGCAGCGCTGGGCGCCCTGCAACAGCGGATGACAGAGCAGCAGGTGCCCGTAGCGTTCTGGTCGGGCGATGCCGTACACCAGGCCGCCCCGGCGTTGAGCGATGGCATTCAGGGCGGGCTGTTTTTCCCGGGTACCGGGCACTTTCTCGACCCTTACCAGGTGGTCGGCGAATTGGTGATGGCGGCCAAGGCCAGTGGCGTACAGTTCCTCAAGCGCGAGGTGCTGGATGCACGGGTTCAAGCACACGGCGTCACGCTGAGCACCGACCAAGGCAGCCTTACCACGCGCCAGGTGCTGATCGCCTGCGGCGCCCACTCGGCCAAACTCACCGCCGCACTCACGGGCAAAAAAGTCCCGCTGGACACCGAACGCGGCTATCACCTGATGCTGCCCCACGAGCAACAGCGCCTGCCCTTTGCCGTCACCTCCCTGGAGCGCAAATTCATCATGACCCCCATGGCGGGCGGCCTGCGCCTGGCCGGCACGGTGGAATTCGCCGGCCTGGAACGCCCCGCCGCCATGCAGCGTGCCTGGCAGTTGCATCGGTTGAGCAAGGGGTTGTTTCGTGAAGATCTGAATGCGCAGGACGCCACGCCCTGGATGGGCTTTCGGCCGTCATTGCCGGACTCGCTACCGATTATCGACCGGGTGTGTGAGGGGAAAGTGCTGCTTGCGTTCGGGCATCAGCATTTAGGCTTGACGCAGGCGGCGGTGACGGCCGAGCTGGTGGCCCGGCTGATGTCGCCAGGTGCGGCACCTGCGTGCTTGCCGGCGCCTGGGCCGTATCGGCTGGATCGGTTCTAGCGGCGTGGCTGCGATTGAAGAGGCGAGTTGCTCGGGGTGCATTAACGTTGGTTGTGGCTTTTTATCGTACGGTTGCTTGAGGCCCTCAAGAGCGCGTCGGCCATCTCTCGAATCTCATCCTGCCACCACAGTTTTTTTATCCAGTCCGTGGGGATCGCTTGAACCCCATAGTGCGCGCCGGCCAATTGCCCAACGATCGCGGCGGTGGTATCGGCGTCATCACCAAGGTTCGCGGCGCAAAGCACGGCCTCGGCAAAGCTATTGCTGTGATGGAAACACCACAACGCCGCTTCTAAAGACGCGACCGAATACCCCGACCCGTTGATGTCAGCGCTCGACTTGTCGCGGTACTCTCCGCGCGCGATGGCCATGACTTTCGGCGCAGACAACGACGTGCAGGATAAGCGCAACACCTCATCCTTGGCATCACCGCGCAACGCGTTGCAGATGGCTTGCGCGAGCACCAGGCAACATTCGATTGCCTCCTCGGCAGCGTGGGTGGTTCGCGAGCTCTGGATGGTGAATGTGCTGATATTGTCGGGGTCTGGAAAGTAGAACAACACCACGGGCGCCAGACGCATCATCGAACCATTGCCGGCGGAATACGGGGCGGTTGAACCTGCAAATGGGTTGCCGCTAGCCTCGAACGTCGCCAGCGCTTCGCGGACTGTCATGCCGATATCAAAACAATCCCCAGTAGCGCTCAAGTACCCCCATTTCCACCAGTTCAGATAACGCCCCATCTGATCGTTCGCGTCACAGCCACCTTTATGCAGCAGGCTTTCTGCCAGACACAGGGCCATCGATGTGTCGTCCGTCCACTGGCCCGGCTTGAGATTGAACGGGCCACCCCCGACCATATCCGTGACCGTGGAAAAACTGCCACGCGGCATGAATTCGACTGTGGTGCCGACAGCATCGCCGCAGGCCAGGCCCAGCAGGCTGCCGCGATAACGATCCAAAAGCGTGAGAGACATGTGCCTTCCCTGAAAAGTCATGCCGGGATGCATGAGCAGCGCTTACGTTACTTGACCAACCGCTTCTCTTTGGAGGGGCGATATCCGAAATACGAGCTGTAGCACTTGCTGAAGTGGCTCGGCGACACGAACCCGCAGGCCACCAGCACCTCTACCTGTGACAACTCGGTGTGCTGCAACAACCGACGCGCCTCGGTGACGCGCAGTTCCATGTAGTAGCGCTGCGGCGTGGTGCCCAGTTGCTCCTTGAACAAGCGCTCTAACTGGCGGCGCGAACGGCCGGCGTAAACGGCCAGTTGGTCGAGTTCCAGTGGTTCTTCCAGATTAGCGTCCATCAGCTTCACCACTTCGCGCAGGGGCGCGCTGACGCTGACATTTTCGGTGGGCTTGATGCGCCGATAGCGGGACTCCTCAAACGCCAGGATGTCTTCGATGCCTTCGACCAGGGCTTTGTCGTGCAGGCTTTTGATCCAGTCCAGGGCCATATGGAAGGCGCCGGAGGGGCTGGACGCGGTCAGGCGGTCGCGGTCGATCACGTAGGGTTCGCTGGTGACGTGGGTAGCCTTGGACACTTCGGCCAGCGCCGGGCGATGTTCGGGATGGATGGCGCAGCGATAGCCCTGCAGCAGCCCCGCACGGCCGAGGAACCAGGCGCCGTTCCACAGCCCGGCGAGGTGGATGCCGTGCTCGGCCGCCGTGCGTAACAGTTGGATGAAGTCTTCGCTGGCCTTGAGTTCGGTGCGAAAGCCGCCGCAGATCACGAGCAATTGCACGTCATGCAGCGCAGCCGTATCCAGGCGCGCATCGGGTCGGATGACCAGGCCCAGGTCGCTGATGACCTCACCCTCACCGCAGCCAAACGTGCGCGAGGCAAACAGGTCGGCGCGCAGCAGGTTGGCGGTGACGAAGGTGTCGAGGGTCTGGGTGAAGGCGGGTAAGGAGAAATGTTCCAGCAACAGGAAGCCGATACGGGTGACCGCCGTGGGCTGCGAGGTTTCGTTGAGGTAGCGCAGGTTTTTGCCTTTCATGCCGCCGCTGAATTGACGTCTTTCCATCGAGGGTTGGCCCACTCTTATTGTTGATGCAGGGGTGTCATCTTAGGGGGAAATGGGGTGGCTGTCTCAGGCGCTGCTCCCGAAGAACCCGCCACCGCGCAAAGCCCCTGACAGAGCCGCTGCAAGGGCATCTGATACGGTTTTTTCTTTACTATCTGCGTCTGTATTGAAATAGCGCCTGGGTGGACAATAGCGCCACTTCCCACTCCCCTTCCTGACGGAGGCCTTATGACCAAGATGGCGATTTTCCTGTTCGGCTTTTTAGTGCTGACCATCGGCATCGGCCTGCTGGCGACCATCTCGCCGGTTTAGCGCCTAGCCGGCAAACAACATCGGGTACAGCGACAGCACCAGTAAACCGGCCATCGACCCGTTGAACAACCGCAGCCAACGCGGCTCGCGCAGCACATTGCGCAAGCCGCTGCCACATCCCACCCACACGCACACACTGGGCAGGTTCACCAGCGCGAAGACCAGGGCAATCACCAGCACGTTGGTAATATAGCCCTCCGCCGGCGTATAGGTGGTGATCGCCCCCAATGCCATGATCCAGGCCTTGGGGTTTACCCACTGAAAAGCAGCCGCGCCCAGAAAGGTCATGGGTTTGCCGCGCGCATCATCGCTGTCGGACATACCGCCCGCCGTCGCGATCTTCCACGCCAGATACAGCAGATATGCCGCGCCCATATAGCGCAACACGGTGTAGGCCCAGGGGAATACCTTGAACACTTCGCCCAGCCCCAGCCCCACCGAAATCACCAGCAGCATGAAGCCAATGCTGATCCCGAGCGCATGGGGCATCGAACGGCGGAACCCGAAGTTCACCCCCGAGGCCAGCAACATGGTGTTATTGGGCCCTGGCGTGATCGAGGACACAAAGGCGAACAGCACAAAGGCTGAAAGCAGACTGCTGGATATAAACATGACGCGGCATCCCAACAAGGTGACAGGCCTGCGACAGTAATCACTTCTGCGGTCCGACGCCCCGTACAGCCAGGGGCGGATCGAGGCATACACTTGAGGTGCGCATACACCGCGCGCTTTCACAAACCTTTCACAGACGAGCGCCTATGGTAGACCCAGCTCCTAATGAACATCCCTTTTAGCCCGCGCCCCCATCGCGGGCTTTTCTTTGCCTTTGATTTATCCCGGACGGACGGGATGGAAGGTGGGATGATCGGAATGGGACGTCAACTCACGCAGTTATCAGCGCCAGGCGGAGAAATAGATGGAAAGGTTGATACAGGGCCTGGATGGGCCCAGAACCGCTCAGCAGGAGCTTTTTTACGACCTGGAAGACGCCGCGACTGTCATAGGCTGGTCGGTGACAGAACTGACGACCATGGCGGCGAATGACAGAACATCGGCCGAAGCGGTGGCGCTGATGAAGCTCTGCACGCTGCTGACGGCTCAGCAGCAAAAGCTGGCCATGTATGCGAGTGAAGCCAGGCACCAGCGCATCCTCAGGTCCGAGCCGAATGAGTGATGCCTGCCCCGTGCACCTCATGCCCCACTTGCATGGAAGGCCCCCATTGCTCAGGATAGCGGCCTGTTTTTAACCTCTGCAAGAAGGCTCGACGCATGAAGTTATTGCGTAAATGGCGCGAACACAAAGCGCGCAAGGCGTTGCGCGCACTCTCTGCCCTGGAGCGCTCGACGCAAAAACTGCGCAACCGCTATCCCAACTATAGTTTTGGCCTGGGCACCTACGGTGACCTGAAGGTTCACGACTGGCATGAGGGGACGACCCTGCGCGTCGGTGCGTATACGTCCATCGCCGGCAATGTGGAAGTGTACCTGGGCGGGCACCATCGCACCGATTGGCTCAGTTGCTACCCCTTCCCGGCCAAGGTCGACAGCGTCGCGCACATCACCGATTTTGGCGGCAGCAAAGGCGACGTGATCATTGGGAATGATTGCTGGATCAGCTCCCACGCAAAGATCCTGTCTGGCGTCACGATTGGCAATGGCGCGGTGGTAGCGGCAGGTTCAATGGTGACAAAGGATGTTGCGCCTTACTCCATCGTTGGCGGAAACCCGGCCAAGCATATCCGCTGGCGTTTTGACGAGCCGACTCGCCTGATCCTGGAACAATCCGCCTGGTGGGATTGGCCAGAGCAGGAGGTCCGTGCGATTGCACATTTGCTCTGCAGCCCGGATATCGCGCCATTTGTGGAATACCTTCAACAGCGCCCGCTGACGTGAAGCGCGACTTAAGGCTTAGCGCCTGAATGATCCAGCCACCGCCATGATGTAAGCCTGGCACGCACCCAGCGCGGTCAGGCCATGGCGCAAACCCTGCTGACAGGTGCGAAAGGGATCATTAATCCAGGGTAATAAAAAACCCCGTAGACGTTAATCTACGGAATCGAACCGGCCAACCCCGACACGATGGTCAACCTCCGATCTATCGTCGAGCCCCCTTCTCAGCCTTGATTATCTACCTGTCAACATTGACAGTTGTCGAACATCCGTTGTCGGTATCAAATCCAGAGTGTCGGAGGGGAAACTCTTCAAATAGCATTACTGCGGTTGTGCGTTATTAAGGAGATGAAAAATGGAGACCACCACCAGAACGGTTAAAAAAGGTGTAATTACGGACATTAGTGAGCCTTGGGAGCATGACGATCGTAAACCTTTTGCAACACCGAATCAAAAATGTTGGAAAGTGAGCGTCCAGCCAGATGACGGAACAGACATTAAACAAATCATCTACTGCGGGATGGTCAACTATCATAAAAAAAATGACCGGGTAAGCATTGCCATCATCGAGCGCGGCCTCTCACGCGAGGTGGTCTTTGACGAATAGGATTACCTGTAACGTCCGATCTGCATCCTCTAAACTTGCTTAAGACGGGCCAGTCAGGGGGCCAGGCGTTGCTTACCACTTTCAGCCAGTGCGCAAGCAATGAAGGGATATCATCAGACTCGCACGTACCGGTTACTGGGCGCTTGACGGAAGAAATGACAAAGCGTGTCTAACACCGAGTTGGAGACTGTGAAGCCTACGAAATAGCGACAGGTTGCGGAACCCAGCACCTGGAACCAAACAAAAAAAAACCCGTAACTCATTGAGCTACGGGTTTTTTGAGAGTGGAGGCCGAGGTCGGAATCGAACCGGCGTAGGTGGATTTGCAATCCACTGCATAACCATTTTGCTACTCGGCCTCAAACGATCAATGCCCTTGTCGCTGGCATTCACCGCATAAAAACTTGAGTGGGCTTTAAAGCCATGCCTCTACTCTAACTCATTGAATACATTGAAGTTTTTAATGCTTCGTTGCGTTCGATGGGCGCCATTATGTACTCATTTGCTTTTACCTGCAACCCCTTGATTTCGAAAATATTTCGCAACGGCATCAAGGGGTTGCGTGCCGGTCCTACTCCCGGATGCGCAGTGACTGGTACTGCGGGTCGGCCTTGATCTGCGCTTCGGTGAATGGCAGTGGGCGCAGTTTTTTCTCGGAGAAGGCTTGGGTTTGGTCCTTTGCGTATTTCGACGCAGGGTTGCTGGAAACCGAGAACGCGAGTAGCCCCTGGGCCTGCGGACCGTTGTCGTCAAAGGTGACGATTTGCAGGTAGCTGGTGCCGCTGACCACTTCGCGCTTGCCGTCGGCGCGGGGCACGGTTTGCATGGCGTTGTAGAGCCCCAGTTCCTGCGGGCCTCCGTGGATCGGGGTGTGGCCCGAGACCTGCACGTCGCCCCATCGGCTGGTGGCGGTCAGGCCCAGTTCGGCGACGCTTGCCGTGGAGGCCAGCATGGCTTCGCGCAAGGCCTTGGCCACTGGCGCGCGGTCGATGGCCAGGCCGCGTGGCGTGGTCAGCGGCTGGGTCGGGTCGAAGGCGACACGCCAGGCGTCGGGCAGTTGCCGCAGGTGTTCGATCAAGTTGATGAAGTGCACCAGGCCCACGCCGCTGTCGAGGTTGGCGTGCCGGTCCCAGTGTTTCAGGCTGGTGCACAGCAGTTGCAACTTGCTGGCGTCGGCGCCCAGGTATTTGTCGCAGAACTCCAGCAGGTCGGGCATGACTTGGCCGGCCAGGTATACCTCGTTGTCCATCACAATATTGCGCAGGTCGGCGATGGTGATCGGTTGCTTTTCCAGGGATTGCAGGCGTTGCAGGGCAAAACGCGCCCGTGGGCCCAGGCCGATATTCTCCTGGCTGATCACTGGCGAGAAACCGGTCAGCGGCGCCTTGGGGTTGGCCAGCCACGCCGAATCATTGGCGTGCTGCACGTAGTCGGTACGCGCCAGTTGCGGCAGTTGCTCAGCGGCGAAGATACCGGCCTGGGCCGCACGCGGGTCGATGTCCCAGGCACAGGCACTGTGGGCGCCGTCGAGCACGATCATTTGCAGGCCGGCACGTGGGTCGCTGCATTTGGCGAGTTTGGCCGCGCTGACGTTGGGCACCACCGACACGTTCATGTACAGGCTCTGGCCCTGGTCGTCGGCGGCCAGGGTGTTGACCCACGGGATGCCCTGCAGGCTGCGCACCGAGTGTTGCAGGGCCTTGAGGCTGGTAGCGCGGTTCATGGCATCCCACTGTTGCAGCACACGGTCGTTGCCCAGGTTGGCGTCACGCAGGCTGAACGCATAATGGTTGTCCCAATCCAGCTTGCCGGGCCATTGCACCACAGGGCCGAACGACGAGCTGTACACCGTATGACTCACGTCTTTCACGCTGCCGTCGGCTTGTTTGACCTGCACCTTCACCGCCGTTTTATCCAGGGCAATGGATTGGCCATCCAGCAGATAGCGCGTGGCGTCCTTGGGATCGAGGGTCAGGCGGTACAAGGTGAAATGCTTGGATGTATCCACCGTATGAGTCCAGGCCACATGCTGGTTAAAGCCGATATTGACCACCGGCAGGCCCGGCAGCGCGGCGCCCATCACGTTCAGTTGGCCAGGGAGGGTCAGGTGCATCTCGTAGAAGCGCATGCCGCCCACCCAAGGGAAATGCGGATTCGCCAGCAGCATGCCACGGCCGTTGAAGGAGCGATCACGCCCCACCGCCACGGCATTGCTGCCACGGTCAAGGGTGAAGCGCTGCTGGTTGGCGGCGGCGAGTTCAAATGCCTGAGCAGTGGGTTGCACACGGGCAGTGGCTTGAGGGGGAGCTGCGCCCACCAGGGCTTCTGCGAATTGGCCGATACCGCCCTCGACCAACAGCCTGCGGGTCAGTTTGACCAGGTCTTCGGCGACCAGCGGGCGTACCCACGCCGCCTGGCACTGTGCCGGGGCGCCCTGCTCTTTCAGATAACGGTTATAGCCGGCCACATAGCCTTCGATACGCTGCTTGATCTGCGGGCTCTGCGCCTGCCAGAACGTGGCCACCGCCTGCGGGGTATTGAGCCAGGTAAAGAACACATCGCTGGCGAGGTTGTTGCGCTCCTCCAGCGTGGCCTGTTCGGGGCCGAAGAACCTGGCACGCTGGCCATTCACCGTGACCACTTCATTGGCCAGCAGGCACAGGTTGTCCTGGGCGTAGGCATAGCCGATGCCGTAGCCCAGGCCACGCTCATCATTGGCGCGAATGTGGGGCACGCCAAAACCGGTACGCCGGATATCCGCCGACGCAGGCAGCGGCTCCTGCGCCGATGCGGCAAGGCTCAGCCCCAGCATCAGACCGGCCATGCACACCCTGGACAACCCATTGGAAATAATCACGCAGACTCCACAGTCAAATTGAACATCCTCACCGAGGCAGTTACCCCTGGGTAAGAACGCAAAAAACCGCGAAGAATTTAACCGCGCCACATGTTTATTGAAGGGCGGCGCACTGTGACAAAACTGACACTGACGAAATTTCTACATTCCGCGCTTCATGATTTCGCTCGCTCGTTCGTCTTATTAACTAAGAGCGCCGTCATTTTTCCTGATCAGGCTCTGATAAGGAGTTTTTGCATGTACAACCCGCAAGTGCCCACGGAAGGACATTCATCGGTGGCCGACGCCCATTTCGGCGACACCCAGCAAGCGTTCGGCAAAGCGTCCGAACAACACGGCAACCAGCGTATTCGCCACCTGCTCAAGTGCTTCGGTTTGCGTACCAGCCTGATTCGGCTGAAGGTCATCGACGCCCTGCTCACCGCCGCCGACAACCAGCGCACCCTCGGGGTGCGTGGCGTGCACAGCCACCTCTTGGCGCTGGGCATACCGTTATCGTTTCTCAGCGTGCGCGAGGTGCTCAAGCGCCTGTGCAGCGAGGGCGTGATCACCCTCAATGCCGACAAGAGCTACAGCCTCCACGAAGAGGCGGCCAAAGTACTCGAAGGCCGCGCCTGACTCACGGCACTTGAATCAGAGGGTGGGCTTGACCTTGCGACGCATCACGCCGTTGATCACCACCACTGTCACCGCGATTGCAATGGCGATGTATTGAAAAGTTTTTTCGCTGATAACCCCGGTGTTCTGCAGATAGGACAAGCCAAACATCGACCCCAGCACCACCAGGGAGATCAGAATCGAGTATTTCAAGCGTTGCTTTTGGGTCATGACGGGTTCCTGAACCTGAAAAAGTGTATCCACTGTGTGCCGCCGGACATTGCCTGCCATCGGGTCGGCAACGTCTTATCTTACAGGCGATAAAAAGCTTTGGCTTGTCCGACGCCAGATTGGCCGGAGGCATTTTCGTCTTTCAGTCTCAATCAAGTCTTACAACCCGCAGTATCTTCGGATGGAACCACAGCGAATGTTCCGCACACCCAGCAAGGGCGTCTGGGGAACAGGGAACCTCCTATAGGCAGGCGCTTAGTCCAGGCAAGTCTGAATAGGTACCCGTACATGATTAACACCACTGCGCTATCCCAACGTCCATTGCACATTCAGTTGTCGCCTCCCCCCGCCTTGAACCAGGCGCCCCCCTCAACGCGCAGCGCGCGATCCGCACCGCAACCATCTGCTGGCATCGAACAGCCCGCCGTCGGCGATGGCCTGCCGCAAATGCTGGCAAATAACCGCAACCTCAGAGCCCTGGGGCAAAAGCTCAACGAGACCGCCACACGCCTGGGGGTAAACGCCACGCCTCAGGCGATCCTCGCGGCGTTGAAGACGACCACCCTGAACATCGATCCGGGTTCATCCGAACACACACAAACCGGCGATTCCGTGACCCTGGAGAGCTACATCACCGCCAAAGGCCTGGCGCTACCCAACAGCCACTTCTCATTGACCGCCCTGGCGGACGCCGTGCTCAACAGGGCCCTGGAACACCCCTTGGGCAATTTCGGCGGTGGCCTGTCCTGGCCCCTCCCCCTCAGCGCTGACGAGCAACGTACGCTGATCAATACGATCAACCACCATACCCTGCGCCATCCGAACCCACCCGAGATGGGCGCCAGCCTTAGCCTGCTGGAATACCTGAACAGCAACCAGCCACCCTCCGGTGATGCACTCAACGACCCGGCAAAAGCGCTCGAAGCCATCATCAGCACCCCGCGCGCACAGGCCCTGGGGCAGGCGCTGCAAACCCAATTGAAAGGCATTGCCACGGACACCAGCGTCTACGATTACACCCTGGCAGCCCTCAACCTGGCACTGGATCCGGAATCCCCCGATCATCCACGTCCAACCCAGCTCGCCGGTTTTGAACTCACAGGCGAACAAAACTGGGGCAAGCCCGCTTCGGCATTGCTCGCCAGCCTGAGCGAGCACCTGAGCGAAGAAGGCATCACCACAGCGGAAATGGCCAAGGTCGGCGCTTACCTGTTATTGGCCAGGAAGGCGCCTGAACTGCTGATCAAGGACATTCCCGCCAGCGTGACCTATGGCAGCCCCGCGTGGGTCAGCCTGTCGATCGCCGCCGCCACGATTGAGGCCCAAACCCCTGGGAAAGTGCCGGGCATGACTTTCGCCCAAGTCATGTCGGCCGCTGAGAACGCCAGCCTGCAAGACCACGCCGTCACTCAACAGGCACAGCGTGCAGCACTGCGGGTCTGGGGGGTGGTCAACGGCGTTATCAGCAGGGAAGAAGCCGAGCGCTACGACAGCCCTGAGGTCGAAAAAGTCAGGAGTGCATTCAATCTCCAGGCGAATGAACGGATAGAGGCGTCCAGCCAGATCCAGACTGAAATACCCAGCCGCAAAGCCATCGCCCTGGCAAAACTCAAAGAACGCTTTGGCGAGCACGTGCCATTTGAAGAAAAACTCTTGAAGGTCAAGGACACCCGCCAGCCTCACAATCAGCCGCTCTACGACCCAAATCGCGCACCTGCTGGCCTGCACTCGCTGCTGGATATCGCCATGAGCGGGCTGCATAACTACACGTGGGAGAGCGAAGACCCGCGCATCCTCGACGCAACGCAAGGCAAGTCGCTCAGATTCGACGTGAACACCGTGTTCAACGAGCAATTCACCCAGGCGATCGAGGCGCGCAAAAAAGGCATTGCGACAACCGTCAAACACTTGATCGCTCAGCTCCCACTGGCCGACAGGCAAAACCTGGAATACGGCAAGCTGGAGTTCTTTCAAAACAACACCTACAAGCTGGGTGCAGGTTTCACCGGCAAGACACTGGAGGAAAAAAACCCAACGTTGCTGGTTAAAGCCACGCGTGGCGAGGATGAGACGGTTTATAAGATTGATGTGAAACAGGGCTCCATCGCGGTAGTCCCAAGCACCGTGCTGACTCAAGCACGCGAGCGTAAAGCCAACCTGGTCTTTCCAATAGAGAAGTTCACCCCCACCAAGGCCAGCGCAGCCCAATTGGGCCAGGATACCGGTGCAGGCACCCCACCGCCGGTGCCCTCCAGCTTTTCAAGCGCGCGAACAAACACCATCGCCGAGGTGTTTGTAGAGCACCTGGATGTCGACAACGAGGAGGTGGTCAAGCAGGCCAAAGGCACCAGCAGCTACGACCAACAGCTGGCGTCGGAGTGGAAAGTAATCAATTTTCTCCTGGATCTCGTTCCACTCAGATCCGCCATCGTCAACTTCCAGAACGGCAACTACCTGGACGGTGCGCTGGACTTGGGCATGGATATTTTCGGCTTCATCACAGCCGGCGCCGGCACGGTATCGAAGGTGGCAAAAGTCGGTGCCAAGGCGCTCAGCACGACGGCCAAGGCGTTGCAGGTGGCGAAAATCCTCGGCACCACGGTCATCGGAGAGTTGAACCCATTGAATGGCCTGGGCGACATGGTGCGGGGCGGCACACGGCTGATCGGCAAGGGTATTGAAAAACTCAGGAGTGCCTCGATCATTACCGACCCCCACTACGGCGCAGTCACCTTAGGCACCTTCAAGGCATCAGGCCGAACCGTGGAGGGCAGCACCGTGCTCAGCAACGGCCAGCACTATGCATACGACCCAATCAAAATGACACCTTACGGCCCGCCGCTGGAAGACTTCAACCCGCTTGATACGCTGGCGCCTTTCTCGCCCAATACGCTATCACCGCGACAGCAACGCCCCCATCGCTATAACCCGCTGAGCACCCACAACCGTCCGCTACGAGTGAGAAAACCATTGCCCGATGGAGACTACGTGGAGAGCCTCAAAGGCAAGCTGGAGCCGGACCATTTCAAGCCAGACACCAAGCTGAAAACCATGGCCAAGTTCAACGATGAGATGAATGAATATTATGCCGCTATCAAGCAGACCGGCCTTCCACCGCGCCCCCCTCTGCCCCCCATGCCAAAGCCGGTCTCTGTCCCCGAACTGCTCGAAGAAGCCTTGAAGGTTTCACCTGGAATCGTTTTGGGGGAGTCACATAAACAGACGGCAAGCTTCAGGGTGTTGTTCGACAATGCAGAGACGTTAAAGAAACAGGGCGTGAAAAAAGTGTATTTCGAAGGCTTGATCGATAGGCCGGAAGGGTTGGTCGATGACGGGATTGGCCTGCTTGCGCCAAAAGACCCTCGCCCTCGCACCCCCAATCTCCCGCCGCCGCCCCGCATCCCTCGCACCGACCCCACCCTTGCAGAGCTGCTCACCAAGCTTGCGGACAATGGCATAGAAGCCATGCCGCTTGACCACTACTACCTCACCCGACACAACGATGTTCGCCAGCTACTCGATAAGACAGAAAAAGGATCAGGCTCTGTACGTCGGCTCGAGGAACTCAACTACTACGCCGCAGAAACCATCCAGGCCACTTCGGGAACGGAGAAGTGGGTGGCTTTGGTAGGGCATTCACATATGAATACCTCCGAAGGCGTCCCCGGTATCGCGGAGTTGACGGGGGCTATTGGCATAGGCGTTTTTAACAACGCCAACGTGCCCAAGCATCTTGGTTTAAAAGTGCTGGGCCGCGCGCCTGATCCGGCTCAGCCGATCAGCGCAGGCAGTATCCCAGGCGACCTGCAGATCTACATCAAGCCGCGAGTGTAACCCTTCGATCAACGTGTCTTTGAGGTTTCACAAAGTCAGCGGGCAACAGCCAGGCGCCTAACGTAAAGCGCAAACCTAGCGTTGCAGCCCGCTGCCCGGTTGGGCACACAGCTCGACCAGCCAATCCACAAAGACGCGCACCCGCTGCGACAGCTGGCGGTGCTGCGGGTACAGGGCGCTCAGGGCCATCCTGGGTACCGCCAACTGCGGCAGCACCTCCACCAGCGCGCCCTCGGCCAGGCGCTGCCGGGCGTGGTAGTACGGCGCCTGGATCAACCCATACCCGGCCTCGCACGCGCAGAAGTAACCGTCGGCGCTGTTCACCGCGACCACCTTGGGCAGGTTGACCGCACGCAGTTCGGCGCCGAGCACAAACTCCAGGCCAAAACGTTTGCCGCTGACGCTGGACACGTACTCGACCATGTGATGCCGGGCCAGGTCGTCCAAGCACTCGGGCGTGCCCATGCGTCGTAGGTAGTCGGGGCTGGCCAAGGTGATTTGATCCATCATCGCCAACGGCCTGGCCACCAGCGACTCGTCCAGCGCCAGGCCGCCGCGCAGCACGCAATCCACGCCTTCGCGGATCAGATCGACCGGGCGGTCGTTCAAGCCGATTTCCAAGTCGATCTGCGGGTAACGGGCGGTAAACGTCGGCAAGGCGGGGATCACCAGGAAACGGCCGATACCCGACGGCATATCGATACTCAACGTACCGCGCGGGTTCTGGCGGCGAGTGGAAAACACCGCCTCGGTTTCTTCCAGGTCCGTCAGCAACTGTACGCATCGTTGGTAATACGCGGTGCCGTCCAGGGTCGGGTTGACCTGGCGCGTGGTGCGCTGCAGCAACTGCACGCCCAGGTGCGCCTCCAATTGCTTGATCAACACAGTCACCGAAGCACGGGGCAGTTGCAGGCTGTCAGCGGCCTTGGCGAAGCCGCCCAACTCGACAATGCGGGTGAATACGCGCATGGCGTGGAAACGATCCAAGGGAGGGGCTCCTCAAGAGATTATTTAGATATTACGAATAGTGATAGCGGTTTTAGCCGGTTTATCCCGCTTTTGTCGAGGATAACAATAGAACCCTTCCCTACCCCTGGAGCTGAACCCATGCACACTCGTCAACTCGGCACACATGGCCCCCTCGTTTCCGCCATCGGCCTCGGCTGCATGGGCATGACCGATTTCTACGCCCCTGGCAGCGACACCAGCGAAGCCACCGCCACCTTGCACCGCGCCCTCGAGCTGGGCGTGAATTTCCTCGACACCGCCGACATGTACGGCCCGCACACCAACGAACAACTGATCGGCAAAGCCATCGCCGGCAAACGTGACCAGGTGTTCCTGGCCAGCAAGTTCGGCATCGTGCGCGACCCCGCCCACCCGACGCTGCGCGGCGTCAATGGGCGCCCGGAGTACATCCGCAACGCCATCAACGGTACCTTGCAACGGCTGGGCGTGGAAACCCTGGACCTGTACTACCAGCATCGCATCGACCCGGACGTGGCCATTGAAGAGACCGTCGGCGCCATGGCCGAACTGGTGCAGCAGGGCAAGGTGCGTTACCTGGGCCTGAGCGAGGCCAGCGCCGCCACGCTGGAGCGGGCGCACAAGGTCCATCCGATCAGTGCGTTGCAAAGCGAATTCTCCCTGTGGAGCCGCGACCCGCAGGAAAACGGCTGCCTCGCCGCCTGCCAACGCCTGGGTATCGCATTTGTGCCCTACAGCCCGCTGGGCCGCGGTTTCCTCACCGGTGCACTGAAAAGCCCGGAAGACTTCGGCGCCGATGACTACCGTCGTTTCAGCCCGCGTTTCCAAGGCGAGAACTTTGCCAAGAACCTGCTGTTGGTCAAGCAAGTGCAGGCGCTGGCGGCCGACAAGGGCGTTACGGCCGGGCAGCTGGCGTTGGCCTGGGTACTGGCCCAAGGCGAGTTCATCATTCCGATCCCGGGGACCAAACAACGCGTCTACCTGGAGGAAAACATCGCGGCGGTGTCGATCCGGCTCAGCCCAACCGAGCGGGCGGCGCTGGATGCGATCTTCCCCGCCGATGCCACGGCCGGCCTGCGCTACCCAGAGGCAATCATGGCCATGCTGGATATCTGATCTACCCTTGCCAGGAGCGTCGTTAATCGGCGCTCCGGCTTTCTTGCACCATCGTATCTAAAGGTCCCATTCGCCAAGCCGATAGCCCTACGAAGCTCTAACAAAGCCGCGTCGACAATAAACGCTTCGTAAGGACGACCTCCATGCCCCCACTGCGCTCCATCCAAGCTCGCTACACCCTGTTTCTGGTGCTGTTCGTCCTGGTGTTATTGGTGTTGACCGTCGTCGGAATCGGCCAGATGGTCGCGCCCACGCTGCGACACACCGAAGAACAGGTGGTGCTCAACCGCATCAGTGAGGTGGCTGAACAGATTCAGGGCGAGCTGAATAAAGTCCAGGCCCAGCAACGCACCATCACCCAGACCATTCCCCTGCTCGACAGCGACGCCATCGACAAGGTCCTGCCCGGCCTGGTGGACCAGTACGGCGAGCTGAAGGTGTTCGGCGGCGGTATCTGGCCGCTGCCCAACCAGCGCACACCGGGGCGCAACAAGCACAGTACGTTCTGGCACCGCGATGCCTCCGGCAAGCTGGCGGTGAACACCTTCTGGAACAGCGACCCCGCGCCCAACTACTACGACCAGAGCTGGTACAAAGGCGGACTCGCCGCACCGCGCGGGCAATGTGCCTGGGCCGCGGCCTACAAAGACGACGCCAGCCAGGAGCCACGCACCAACTGCGCCATGGCGATCCAGCGCGATGGCGCGGCGTACGGCGTGGCCACCATCGACGTGACCCTGGGCTTCTTCAATGACCTGGTGGCCAGCAAGGAAAAAGACATAGGCGGGCAAATGCTGATCGTCGAGGGCGACGGCAAGATCATCAGCAACAGCACGCGCCTGAGCAGCCCGGTGGTGTTGAAGAACATCAGCGAGCTCACCGGCACCTCGGCGTTCGCCGCCCAGATCAGCAAAGCCCTGGCCCACCGTGACCAGGCGCTGCAACGCAGCGAATTCGATAACGGCGGCGTGGCCAGCACCTTCTATATGCGCCCGATCCAAGGCACGCCGTGGTTCCTTGCCACCGCCCTGCCCACCTCGTTGATTACCGCCCAGCGTGACGATGTACTCGGCAGCCTGGCGTTGCTGCAAATCCCCATGGTATTGCTGCTGGTACTGCTGGCGGTGTATGCGATCCGCCAATTGGTGCAGCGCATGAAAATCCTGAAAACCAATATCGATGCCCTGTCCACCGGCGACGCCGACCTGACGCGCCGCATCACCATCCGCGCCGAGGACGAACTGGGCGCCATCGGCCATTCGGTGAACCGCTTTATCGTCTACCTGCAGAACATGATCGGCGAAGTGACCCAGGCCACTGGCGCCATGTCCTCGGGTCTTGAGCAATTGCAGCAGACCTCGGCGCACACCAATAGCATTCTGGTGCGCCACGCCTCGGAGACCGACCAGACCGTCACCGCCATTACTGAGATGAGTTCCACCGCCGACACCGTGGCGCAAAATGCAGCAGAAACAGCGTCCTTCACCCAGCGCGCCAATGAACATGCGGACCGTTCCCGCGTGGTGGTGGGCGAAGCGTCCACCAGCGTCAGCGCCTTGATCGGCGAGGTCGCCAGTGCCACCCAGACCGTGGAAAACATGCGCCAGGACGCCGCGCGCATCACCGAAACCCTGGGCGTGATCGGTGCGATTGCCGGCCAGACCAACCTGCTGGCGCTCAACGCGGCGATTGAAGCGGCGCGGGCCGGCGAACAAGGCCGCGGCTTTGCGGTGGTGGCCGACGAAGTGCGGGCATTGGCCGCGCGCACCCAGGCCAGCACCTCGCAGATCAACGAGATGCTGGCACGCCTGACCACGGGGGTGAGCTCGTCGGTGGCCGCGATGGAAAACACCCAGGCCAGTTGCCAGTCGGCAGCGGATGCCACCGCGCGGGTCAACACGGGGCTGGATGAAATGGCCGGCTCGGTCAGCCATATCAACAACCTCAGCACCCAGATCGCCACGGCCGCCGAACAGCAAAGTGCGGTCACCGAGGAGATCAACCGCAGCATGGTACAAATCCGACATATGGTCGAAGAGCTGGTGCAGAGCGGTCATGCTACTGAAACCAATACGCAAAGCCTGCTGGACGCCAATGGTCGGGTGATCAGCCTGATGAGTCGCTTCAAAGTCCGTTGACCCATTGCCCGGACACTCCCGTGCAAAGCACGGGAGTAGGACTATTCTCATAACTCTCTGTCGCCACACAGGAGGTGTGAGATGCGCGCTGTCGAGCCGTCGGTCCGCTTGGAACGGATCAGTCAGGAACGCTTTATCCAGGCCCCTATCGATGCCGTTTACGACTATGTGACCCAGCCGGATCGCTGGCACGAATGGCACCCTACCTCCCTCGGTGCCGAAACCGGCACCACCGGTTCGCTCCCCGCCGGCAGCCGCTTTACCGAGTTCATCGACCTGCTGGGCATACGCGTGCCCATGAGCTACCGGGTGCAGGTCGCCCAGCGTCCCGGCGAATTCAAGACGGTCTTCACATCCCTGGCGGTCGACGGTTCCATTCACTATTTCCTGCAGCCCTTTCGCGGCGGCACGCTGTTCAAGCGTGTGTTGACCTACGAAACCGAACTGCAACTGGTCGCCCTGCATGAGCGTATGACTGAACTGTCGGCCGTTGCACTGGATCGGCTCAAGCACCGATTGGAAAACCCACCTTCAGTATAATTTTGAAACATTACCCCCCCTCCGCGTGACCGTGGGCGCTGGCTTGCCTGCGATGAGGTCGTCATGATCGCCAGCGATCCGATGACCTCACCACTTCAAGAGACCGGTATGAAAACACCCTTTCGATTTGCCCTGCTTTGCGCGCTGTTCTGCGCCCCCCTGGCCCAGGCTGCCGAGCTGATTCCCATCGACGTGCACCGTGACGCCAACTGCGGCTGCTGCAAAAAATGGATCAGCCACTTGGAAAGCAACGGTTTCAAGGTCAATGACCATGTCGAAGCCGATATGAGCGCCGTCAAACAACGCTTGGGCGTGGCACCGCACCTGGGCTCGTGCCATACCGCCGTGATCGACGGCAAGTTCGTCGAAGGCCACGTGCCGGCCGAACAGGTGCTGGCCTTGCGCAAGCGCGACGATCTGCTCGGCATCGCGGCACCGGGCATGCCGATGGGTTCGCCCGGCATGGAAGTCGAGGGACGCGGTGAGGCCTATCAAGTCATCGGCTTGACCCGTGACGGTAACGATGTGGTGGTGGCCAAGTACCCGGCGCACTGATCGGTGCTGATGGGTTACCTGGGGCTGTTCCTCGCGGCGTTTGGCGCCGCGACCCTGCTGCCGCTGCAATCGGAAGCGGTGCTGGTCGGCCTGCTGGTCAGCGGGCATTACAGCCTGTGGCTATTGCTGGGGGTTGCCACCCTGGGCAATGTCCTCGGCTCGGTGGTCAATTGGCTGCTTGGGCGCTGGGTGGAGCACTTCAAGCGCAAACGTTGGTTTCCGGTCAGCGACACGCAACTGGAAAAGGCGCGTCGCCATTACCAGCGCTGGGGGCACTGGACACTCCTGCTCAGTTGGCTGCCGATCATCGGCGACCCGCTGACCCTGGTGGCCGGCGTGATGCGTGAACCGTTGTGGCGCTTCCTGCTGCTGGTGATCCTGGCCAAGGGCGTGCGCTATGGCGTGCTGGCGCTGCTGGTCTCCAGCCAATGGCCTCTTTAGCAAAGCGACCGTTCATCGCCACTGTCACTTCTGACAGTTATCCGCCCTCGCCCCATAGGTGTTTGATCTTCCTGGCCCCCTACGCGCCCAGCCCGCGCGCGTCCTCTCAGCCAGGAGAATTCATCATGCCTACGCATCCACGGCACCCCACCGACGATTTGCTTCCCGCCGTCTGCCCCCCGAACACCCCAATACCCACCGCCCCGCAACGCCTTGAAGACCTGGATCACCCTTACTCGGCCTTTCCCTCGGTGCCGCTGCTGTCTACCCCCTACCCGGAAAACGGCGTCTATGGCCTGGGCATCCGTCACGTGCGCCCCTATGCCTTGTTTGTGTTTGAAAGCTGGTTTGTGCAGGTCGTCAACGATTATTTCGCCATATACCTGGGCAACCTTGTATTTCCCGCTGCCGAGGACTTGGTCACGGACCCCTCCCTGAATCGGCACGTCCTGGCGGTCCCCGAAGAGCGTATGCCTGAAGGTGAGGTGCAGACCTATGGCCGGGTGCTGCGCGCAGGCAGCGGTAACGAAAGTACTTCGCCCGTCCAAACGATTTTAATCAAGACGTCCCGGCCAGGCGGAACCGATATCGACCCCGGCAGCCCCTGGCACACAGGGCTGGTGATGAGCGTCGAAGGTTTTCCCGAAGGCTCCAGTATTGGCGCTGGCGATGTCTCTGCCGGCCTGTGGTGCCTGATTAACCGCTACGAAAATATCCGCAAGAACGATGTGATCGAGTTGTCCTGGGACGGCATTTTCGTCCTGCATACCGTGAGCCCTGACGAAGCCGCCGGGTCGGGAGCGGTACGGGTATTTGTGCCCAAGTCGGTCATCGACCAGGGCGGGCAGTTGGGCACCTTGACCCTGCGCTTTCGTGTGCGGGACGTGGTGGAGAATTTCTCCGGCGAAAAATACCAGTACTCCAAACCCTATTTTCTGGTGGCGGAATTGGACTCCGACCTGTTAGGGGCGCCGATTTTCCTGGTGGACAACGCAGAACTCGAGTCGAGGCAGATTGACTTCGACACCCAAAGTGACGCGCATTTTGATGTGCTCGCCCTCACGCCCCGAGAGTTCCCAACACCCAACCCCCGGCATCAGATCATTGTGACCTTGCTCGGCCTCCTGGCCGATGGGTCCACCCACTCCTTTGTGCTGGATCCGGTGAACGACAGTAACTTCGGTTTCACCTATGTTCCCATTGACCGCGCCATCATTGCCCAATTGGTCGGCGGTTCATTCCGGGTATCGTTCAGTTGGCAAACCGCCGACGGTGTTCCCAAGCGCCAATCCGGCAGCATTACCATCACCGTGGTCGGCACCCAGGTGCTGATGCCGGCCCCCGCTGTCAGCCCGATTGAACTGGGATTGATTCCGGCCGGTGAAAACATCACGGTCACCATCCCCCATTACGAGCCGCATAACCCGGGCTGGCTGGAAACCCTGGTGATTGAATACGCGCCGACCGGCGGTGGCGGTGCCATTATCTTCACGCAGCCACAACTGGCGGGGAGCCAGGGCGGCACCCGCACGGTCACCGCCGCCGAGCTGCACCCGTTTATTGGGCTGGGGCCGATCAAGATCTCTTACGAAACCAATGACGGTGCCGCCCATATCTTCGGGGGCAATGCCCTGGCGATTCGTAGATCGCTGATGCTCGGCGCTCAAGTCGGAGAGCGGATCGCCGACCTGCCGGCACCTCGGTTGCAAGGGGCTATCGGTAACAACGTGGACCCCGCCGATGTACCGGGCAGTGAGGTGTTGGTGACCTTTACCTACCTGGGCACCCTGGCGGGCGACAAGCTGCACTGGTCGTGCATTGGCTCTGGCTTGGGCGGCTCCGCCAGCGGCACCCTCGACATCAATGCCGCGACGGCGGGCCGGGAACTGCCGTACCCGGTGACGCGTGACATTCTGGATAAAAACAACAACGGCAGCCTGCGTATTTCCTACAGCCTGGAGCGCCCTGGCACACCGCCATTGGTGCTGCGCTCGGAGGTGCTGGAACTCACCGTCGGCAAAGGCGTGGAGTTGAACCGGCCCATCATCGAAGGCGCCTCGACCTTCCCCGATGAACTCAACCCGCTGGCCGTCCTGGCGGGTGCCAAGGTGATTGTGGGGTACCGGCCGATGTTGGCCACTGACGAGATTAACGTTGATTGGCTCAGCATCGATGGCATCGGCAGCATCACGCAGCCGGTCCAGGGCAACCCCTCGACCCATCAGGTCAGCGTGCTGATCGACTCACGCACGATCGCCAAAGGGATTCGTGAGAGCGGCAATCTGATCCATGTGCAATATCGCTTCAATCGCGGCACCTTCCCGTACGCCTCCGAAACCGTCGCCCTGCGATTGCTGCCGCTGACAGGGTTACCAACTCCCTATATCGAGGGCATCAATGGGCCAATCCTGGATCTGTCGCAACTGAGTCCGACTGCACGTACCCACATATCCGTGTGGAACTTTATCCATGCCAACCAGCGGATGTGGATGACCTACGACGGCACCTACGCCGACGACACGCCATATACCGAAAACACCTACACCGCCAACCTGGTCACCGCAGAGGGCGCGGCCAATGGGATCAGCCCACCCACTCCGGTCGATCAGCTCAAGCTGCTTAAAGATGGCTCGACGTTGACGATCCGCTTCTGGGTCAGCCTGGCCGAAAGCATCAGTAAGAGCACTGCCGTACTGTTCGGCGTACGTCAGCATGTTATCCAGGCGGTGCCGGGGATACTGCCGCATCCGTTTATCGGCGGTGCCTCAGGCACCGGGCCGAGTGTGACGGTGGCACCGTTGACGATCGAGCACAACACCACGGTGACCGTTCGCTACGACGGCATGAGCAGCAATGATCGCATTACGCTGACGTGGGTGTTCGCCGATTGCACGACACATGACGCATCTCTGGACGGTCAGGACGGTGGCACAGTGGTGTTTAACCTTACCAATGCCAAGGTGCTGCACCGCAGCGTGAACAGCACGGTGATGTTGCGTTACTCAATTGTGCGTCATGGGGGAGCGCCAATCCCGTCGGAAGTCCAGACCGTGACGGTGAGTCCGATTCCTAACGCCAATCTGCCAAGGCCACTGATTAACGGGGTGGCGGATAACGGAACGCTGGATCTCAGTACCTTTGCTGGCAATGCCTTGGCAGCGGTGGCCAAGTGGCCGTTGAGTGCAACTGGCCAACGCGTGTGGCTGACGTGCAGCAGTGCCGATGTGGCCGATTTGAAGGTGCTTGACGGCGTGGCAATTACATCGGTGGAGGCCGCGAATGGGCTGGTCAACAAAACGGTATTGCGCAACTGGTTGGGAAGCATTGCCAGCTCGCGGCATATTAACGTCGCTTTTCATGTCGCATTTGACGGCACTTACGAACGTATTTCGACGTTTCCACAGACAAACTACGTACTTCGTAGCCTGCCTGACATAACCAATTTCGAAGATGGAAAGTTAAACAATTGGACAGTTGAGCCCGCTGGCGCAGGGGGGTATATAAGAGGAGCCGTCGGAAGCAAAGTCTGGTTTAACAACACCAACTCCGCCTCAGGAAATATATTCAATGGCTATGTCCTTCAGAAGCGGCTAACAACCGTCCCAGGGAAAAAATATAGAATCAGTATTACTGCAAGACAGGTCAATGTCGGCACAGTCACACCTAAGTTGCGAGTCACCGTCCGATACAGTTCGTCGGCCACCGTGACGCTATCGTCCCCCGATTGGGTGACTATCTCTCATACAGCCACCGCCGAGGCAGTGCCTAACAATAGGACGTTTTTCTCTGTCTTTAGCGAGGAAGCCGCTTGGAACGGGAATGACTATGAAATTGGCTCGTTAACGATCGAAGAGGTATAAATAACGCACGGCAGTCGGGCATATCTATTTAGAAATAAATATGCCCTTTTTAAAAACCTCATCTACACTTCGTTAACCCACGCTTAATCCCCAAGCCATACTCTCCGGGCACCGTGTCCAGAGCCTTACTCATGCCATCAATACGCACACTTTGTCTCGCCAGCCTATTCACAACCATCGCCCTGCCGACCTTCGCAGCAACGGACGGCCCCACCTACGGCCCCGAACTGCAAGGCTTCCAATACCCCTACCCACTTAAGCACTTCACCTTCCAGTCCCAAGGCAACGCCCTGCAAATGGGTTACATGGACGTGCCGGCCAACGGCAAACCCAACGGTCGCACCGTGGTGCTGATGCACGGCAAGAACTTCTGCGGCGCCACCTGGGAAGGTTCGATCAAGGTGCTGAGCGACGCCGGTTACCGGATCGTCGTCCCCGACCAGATCGGTTTCTGCACCTCCAGCAAGCCCGAGCATTACCAGTACAGCTTCCAGCAATTGGCGGCCAATACCCACCAATTGCTGGAAAAACTCGGCATTCACAAGGCCACGCTCCTCGGCCATTCCACCGGCGGCATGCTGGCCACCCGTTATGCCCTCCTGTATCCCGAACAGACCGAGCAACTGGCTCTGGTCAACCCCATTGGCCTGGAAGACTGGAAAGCCCTGGGTGTGCCTTACCTGACGGTTGACCAATGGTATCAACGAGAACTGAACGTCAACGCCGACGGTATCCGCCAGTACCAACTCGACACCTATTATGTCGGGCGCTGGAAACCCGAGTACCAGCGCTGGGTGGACATGTACGCCGGCCTGAGCAACGGCCCCGGGCATAAGCGGGTCGCCTGGAACTCGGCGTTGATTTACGACATGATCTTCACCCAGCCGGTGTACTACGAGTTCAAGGACCTGCAGATGCCCACCCTGCTGCTGATCGGCACCGCCGACACCACCGCGATCAACAAAGCGATCGCCCCGCCGGCGGTCAAGGCCAAGCTCGGCAACTACGCGGTATTGGGCAAGCACGTGGCTGGGTTGATTCCCCACGCCACCTTGGTGGAGTTCCCTGGCCTGGGCCATGCGCCGCAGATGGAAGAGCCGGAGCGGTTTCACCAGGCGCTGTTGCAGGGTTTGAACGCCCTTTAATCCCCTTTTTCGAGGCACCCGTGAATGTCGGTACAGATCGCAGTCATTGATGATTGGCAGAATGTCGCCAGTGGTGTGGTGGATTGGTCAGTGCTCAAGCCCCTGGGTACGGTCCATTTCCTGCACGATTACCCGACAGATACCGCGACGCTGATCCAGCGCTTGCAAGGCTTCGAGGTGATTTGCGTCATGCGCGAACGCACCACCTTCGACAAGGCGCTGTTGCAGGGGCTGCCTGACCTCAAGCTGCTGGTGACCGGCGGCATGCGCAATGCCGCCATCGACATCGTCGCCGCCAAGGCCCTGGGCATTCAGGTCTGTGGCACCGACAGCTATAAACACGCGGCACCGGAACTGACCTGGGCATTGATCATGGCCAGCACCCGCAACCTGCTGGCCGAAGCCAACGCCCTGCGCGCCGGCCACTGGCAGGTGGGCTTGGGCGGCGACCTGTATGGCAAGACCCTGGGCATCCTCGGCCTGGGCAGCATTGGCCAGAAAGTGGCGAAATTTGCCCAGGTGTTCGGCATGCGCATCATTGCCTGGAGCGAAAACCTCACGCCCGAGCGCGCGGCGGCGGCGGGCGTGACCTGGGTCAGCAAGCAGGCGCTGTTCGAACAGGCCGACATTCTCACCGTCCACCTGGTGCTCAGCGAGCGTAGTCGTGGCGTAGTGGACGCCGAGGCACTGGGCTGGATGAAGCCCACGGCCCGCCTGGTCAATACCGCGCGCGGGCCGATCGTGGATGAACAGGCATTGGTCGAGGCACTGGAGAGCGGCCGTCTGGCCGGGGCAGCCCTGGACGTATATGGCGAGGAGCCATTACCACTGGATCACCCCTTCCGCCGCTTGCCGAATGTCCTGGCCACGCCCCATATCGGCTATGTAAGCGAGCAGAACTACCGACAGTTCTACCAACAGATGATCGAGAATATCCAGGCCTGGGCGAATGAGGCGCCAATCCGCACCCTGGGCTGACGCACCAACTCGGGGCAGCCTGCACCGATGGGGTGAAAGCCTCTGCTGATTGAGCCGCCCTGTGGTGCTGAGCAAGGTTGCGGGAGTGAGCAGACTGCCCTGCACTGGCGTGCGAAGCGCTCCCAAATGGGCCACCGCGGCGCACCACGCAGGCGGACAGTGCACCCAATGGAGCTGCCTCGCAGCTCGACGGCGGGGCAAGCCTTAATGCCAGTCAGTTAAGGAGAAACACTAACTGTGGCAAGCGGGCTTATGTGGCGAGCGGGCTTGCCCCGCGTTGGGCTGCGAAGCAGCCCCCAATAAGAACGCTGCAGTGTGCCAGGCAGCTCCGGGGCTGTATTTTGGGGCTGCTGCGCAGCCCAACGCGGGGCAAGCCCGCTCGCCACAGGTTACTTTTCGCCCGCTCTATCTCTTAACTGACCGGCATCAGGGCAAGCCAGCTGGCCTCAAAGGCCTCCGTTCATCGGATAAGCGCCGCTCAGTTTCTGCTTACACGTTTTTTGTCCTACAAAATTCCCACATAAACCTTACAGGCTCTACGATCTGTCCTAGACTCATGACCGATGGGTCCGTTCCAAAACAAAAACCCCGCAAAAAATCGAAACTTTACGCCTCTGCCATTGGTCCAGTTTTTAAGGGACGGCGAGCACGCGCGAATTAAGCAAATGCCCGTCCATCCAATCTTTTTCAGCTAGCCGTGCAACTGGCATACGCCTTGCCAGTTTGTACAGTGCTTGTGCGCCTGGCCGCAGGATGCGGTCAATCGGAGCTAATGGCAGCGGGCCATTAGCCGATCAACAAAATGGGAGTTCATTATGATCAGTGCCGCTGTAGATACTCAGGGAGAGCGTTTTAGTCAGCCGGTAGGGGGACCGACTTCATTGGCCGACCTGCCCAACACTGTGCGGCCGATCGTGAGTCAGAACCCGAACCGAAAGAAAGTGCTGTTTGTCACCTCAGAATTCGCCGATCTGGTGAAAACCGGCGGCCTGGGCGACGTGTCCGCCGCCCTGCCCCGTGCCATGGCCCATTTGCATGATGTGCGCGTACTCATCCCCGGCTACCCGCAGGTGATGGAAAGCGACAACCCGATCCATATCATCGGTGAGCTGGGCGGCCACGCCGCGCTGCCGCCGTGCAAGATCGGGCGCATGGACCTCAAGGATGGCCTGGTCATCTATGTGTTGATCTGCCCCGAGCTCTACGAGCGTGAAGGCACACCCTACGGCGCCAACAACGGCCGCGACTGGCCCGACAATCATATTCGCTTCGCCCGCCTGGGCCTGGCCGCCGCCGACATGGCCGCCAACCTCGCGCAGATCCACTGGTGCCCGGACCTGGTGCACGCTCATGACTGGCCCGCTGGCCTGGCCCCGGCGTATATGCACTGGCGTGGGTCACGCACGCCGACCCTGTTCACCATTCATAACCTGGCCTATCAAGGCGTGGTCAGCCTGGCCTCCACGCCGGAGCTGGGCATTCCACCCCACGCCCTGCAGCAGGAAGGCATGGAGTTCTACGGCAAGATGTCATTCCTCAAGGCCGGCATGGCGTACTCCAGCCATATCACCACGGTCAGTGCCACGTATGCCCAGGAAATCACCACCCCGGAATTCGGCTGCGGCCTCGACGGCTTCCTCGCCGCCAAGACCCAGCAAGGGCTGCTCAGTGGTATCCCCAACGGTATCGACGAAAGCTGGGAAACCTCTACCGACGAGCACCTGATCCACAACTTCAATATCGGCGACTGGGAAGGCAAGGCGATCAATGCCGCCCATGTGCGTGAGTTATTTGGCCTGCACCACTCCACCGGCCCGCTGTTTGCCGTGGTCTCGCGCCTGGTTTATCAAAAAGGCCTGGACCTGACCGAAGCGGTCGCCAGTTTTATTGTCGAAAACGGCGGCCAGATCGCGATCATCGGGCGCGGCGAACCGGAAGAAGAGCAGGCCATGCGTGAACTGGCCCTGCGCTTTCCCGGCCAGGTCGGCGTGCGCATCGGCTTCAACGAAACGGATGCGCGCCGCATGTTTGCCGGTAGCGACTTCCTGCTGATGCCATCGCGTTACGAACCCTGCGGCTTGAGCCAGATGTACGCCCAGCGCTTCGGTTCACTGCCGGTGGCGCGCAATACCGGCGGGCTGGCGGACACCATCGAGGATGGAGTGACCGGGTTCCTGTTCAATGAATCCACCGTAGAGAGTTATGAACAAGCCCTGAGCCGTGCCTTCAAGGTGTTCGCCTTCCCCGGCCTGCTCAACGCCATGCGCTGCCGCGCCATGACTCAACCCTTCAACTGGTGCCAGGCAGTAGAACCCTACGCCGAACTGTACGAACAACTGGTGGCCAAAGCACTGGGGAAACAAACCAAGTAATCAAGGGAGGTCTCTATAGATGCCGTTACGGACTCTGGAAACCTGGCCCCACGGCGCAATCATGCTGGACGCGCAATACACGCGTTTTGCCTTGTGGGCGCCAGACGCGTTTTATGTCAGCGTTGAATTGGAAAACGGTAAATCCATCGCCATGCTGCCGCAGGCAACTGGCTGGTTCGAGGTCGAGATAAAGTGCCCGGCGGGCACGCGCTACCGCTACAACATCGACGGCGAAAGGGATGTGCCTGACCCGGCCTCCCGGGCCCAGGCTGCGGATGTCCACGGTTGGAGCGTGGTCGTCGACCCCCTCGCCTACGAATGGCGCCACAACCAGTGGCAAGGCCGCCCCTGGCACGAGGCGGTGATCTACGAATTGCACGTCGGCGCACTGGGCGGTTATGCCGGCGTCGAGCAGCACCTGCCACGCCTGGCCGAGCTGGGCGTCACGGCCATTGAATTGATGCCGCTGGCGCAGTTTCCCGGCGAACGCAACTGGGGCTACGACGGCGTATTGCCCTACGCCCCCCAGGCCTCCTACGGCACGCCCGAGCAGCTCAAACACCTGATCGACAGTGCCCACGAACATGGCCTGGCGGTGATCCTCGATGTGGTCTACAACCACTTCGGCCCCGACGGCAATTACCTGGGCCAATACGCCCAAGGTTTCTTTCGCGAAGACGTGCAAACACCCTGGGGCGCCGGCATCGATTTCGACCGTCGCGAAGTCCGCGATTTTTTCCTCGACAATGCGCTGATGTGGTTACTCGAATACCGCTTCGACGGGTTGCGCCTGGACGCCGTACACGCCATCGACAACCCCGGCTTCCTGCAAGAGCTGGCACAGCGGGTTCGCCAGCAGGTCGATAGCGGTCGCCACGTATGGCTGGTGCTGGAAAACGAATTCAATCAGGCCAGCCTGCTCCATCATGACTTCGATGCGCAATGGAACGACGACGGCCATAACGCCCTGCACGTGTTGCTCACCGGGGAAACCGACGCCTATTACAGCGACTTTGCCGAAGACACCACCGCCAAGCTCGCGCGCTGCCTGAGCGAAGGCTTTATCTACCAAGGCCACACCACCCGCCATGGCCATGCCCGTGGCGAGCCCAGCGGGCACCTGCCACCCAGCGCCTTTGTATTGTTTCTGCAAAACCACGACCAGATCGGCAACCGCGCCCTGGGCGAGCGTCTGCACCGGCTCTGCCCGCCCCAGGCGCTCGAGGCCGCGACCACGTTGCTGCTGATGTCGCCGATGATCCCGCTGATGTTCATGGGCGATGAAGTCAACGCCGATCAACCGTTCCTGTTCTTCACCGACCATCACGGTGAGTTGGCCGAAGCGGTGCGTGAAGGACGGCGCAATGAGTTTGCCGACTTCGCCGCATTCCACGACCCCGAGCGACGCGCGCGCATCCCCGACCCCAACGCGCTGCAGACCTTCCAGCAATCGTCCCCGGTGTTCGTCGACAACGCACACACGCAGCTTTACCGCCACCTGCTGAACCTGCGCCACCACCACATCGTGCCGCATCTGCCCGGCAGCGTGGCGTTGGGCGCACAGGTGCTGGCAGACCGTGCGTTGACCGCCCGCTGGCGCCTGGGCAACGGCGCCGTGCTGCAAATCGACCTGAACCTGAGTGCCACGGCGTTGGATCACACCGCGCCGCAGCCCGTTATTTTTGCAACGCCTGCCGACCAGGGCGCGCAACTGCCGCCATACAGCGCACGCGTTAGCCTATCCCCTGCTGGAGAACACCCTTGAGCGAAGCGAACCTGGAAACTCTCGCCAGCCGAGCGGGCCTGGCCGTCGATTGGATCGACGCCAACGGCCGCCCGCAACGTGTCACACCCGGCGCCCTGCGCGCCGTCCTCAAAGGCCTGGGGCATCCGGCCGACAGCGATGCCGAGATAAACGCCAGCCTGCTTGAACTGGAGCGGGTGCAACAAGACAAGCACCTGCCGCCCTTGCTGACCGTCGACAGCGGCCACGGCCTCGACCTCGCGCGCTACTTCGAAGCCGACACGCCGTGCCGGATCAACCTGGAAGACGGCCAGACCCTGGAGCTGCGCCTCGATGGCGACGCAGTACTGCCTGGGGTGGTCGCCCTCGGCTACCACCAGGTGCATATCGCCGACCAGACCTTCACCCTCGCCGTCGCCCCCACCCACTGCTACAGCGTGGCCGAAGCGGTCGACAGCCGCCCCGCGCGTGCCTGGGGCCTGAGCGCCCAACTCTATGCCCTGCGGCGTCTGGGCGATGGCGGTTTCGGCGACACCCTGGCCCTGGAACACCTGGCGCGTTCGGCCGCCGAACGCGGTGCCGATGCCCTGGCGATCAGCCCGATGCACGCGATGTTCAGCGCCGACACCGGGCGCTACAGCCCGTATTCGCCGTCGAGCCGGTTGTTCCTCAACAGCCTGTATGCCTCGCCCGGCTGCATCCTCGGCGAACGTGAAGTGCGCAACGCCATCGAGGCCATCGGCCTGGAAGAAGAGCTGCACACCCTCGAACAGCACACGCTGGTCGACTGGCCCGCCGCCGCCAAGGCCAAGCAACGCCTGTTACGCGCGCTGTATGAAGACTTCCGCCACGGCCACCACCCGCAACATGCCGACTTCCAAAGTTTCCGCCAGGCCGGCGGTGAAGCCCTGGAAAACCATTGCCGTTTCGAAGCCGTGCAAGCCGCTCGCGCCGCCGCTGGCGAAGACCTCGACTGGCGCCACTGGCCGCAGGCATGGCGCAGCCCACAGAGCCCGGCGCTGCTGCGGTTTGCCGAAGAAAACCGTGACGAAATCGGTTACTTCGCCTTTACCCAATGGCTGATCGCCCGCTGCCTGGAGCGCGCGCAACAAGCCGCCAAAGGCAGCGGCATGGGCGTGGGTCTGATCGCTGACCTCGCGGTGGGCGCCGACGGCGGTGGCAGCCAGGCCTGGAGCCGCCAGGATGAATTGCTGGCCAACCTCACCGTGGGCGCGCCACCGGACATTCTCAACCGCGCCGGTCAAGGCTGGGGCATCTCTGCGTTCTCGCCCGAAGGGCTCAAGCGCCACGGTTTTCGCGCCTTTATCGAAATGCTGCGGGCCAACTTTGCGCATGCCGGCGGTTTGCGCATTGACCATGTGATGGGCCTGCAACGCCTGTGGGTGATCCCCATGGACGCCTCGCCCCGGGAAGGCGCCTACCTGTATTACCCGGTGGACGATCTGCTGCGCCTGCTCGCTCTCGAATCCCATCGCCACCAGGCCATCGTGCTCGGTGAAGACCTGGGCACAGTGCCCGACGGCCTGCGCGACAAGCTCATCGGCCGTTCGATACTGGGCATGCGCGTGCTGCTCTTCGAGCAGGGCCACGACGGCCAGTTCACGCCGATCCTCGATTGGCCGGACAACGCCCTGGCCACCACCAGCACCCACGATTTGCCGACCCTCAATGGCTGGTGGCACAGCCGCGATATCGACTGGAACGTCCAGCTCGACCTGATCGATGCGCCGACCACGGAGCAATGGAGCGAACACCGCCTGCGCGAGCGCCAGGCCCTGCGCCAGGCATTGAGCCAGGACCCGCAGAACTTCGTCGATGAGGTTCGCAACGAAACCGACCATATGATCGACGCCAGCGTGCGTTACCTCGGCCATACCCGCGCGCCCTTGGTGCTGCTGCCCCTGGAAGATGCGCTGGGTGTGGAGGAGCAAGCCAATCTGCCTGGCACCACCGACACCCACCCCAATTGGCGCCGCCGCCTGCCGGGCGAGGCCGCCAGCCTGCTCGACAATGCCGGCGCCGCGCGCCGCCTCGAACTGCTGGCGGTTGCGCGTAACCAAGCCTATGAGCGTGACCGATGAGAGCTTTGCCCCTGCGCGCGACCCAGCGTCTGCAATTCCATAAAGGCTTTACCCTCGACGATGCGGTGCCCTTGGTGCCGTACTTCGCCCAACTGGGCATCAGTCACCTGTATGCCTCGCCCCTGCTCAGCGCGCGCGCCGGTTCCATGCACGGTTACGATGTGGTCGACCCCACCACCGTCAACCCCGAGCTGGGCGGTGAAGCGGCGTTGCGACGTTTGATCGCCGCGCTGCGCGAACACGACATGGGGCTGATCCTCGACATCGTGTCCAACCATATGGCCGTGGGCGGTGCCGACAACCCCTGGTGGCTGGACCTGCTGGAATGGGGGCGCCTGAGCCCGTACAGCGAGTTCTTCGATATTCAGTGGCACTCGCCCGACCCGCTGCTCAAGGGCCAGTTGCTGATGCCGTTTCTCGGCAGCGACTACGGCGAAGCCCTGCAGACCGGCACCCTGACCCTGCGCTTTGACCAGGCCCACGGGGCGTTTTATGTGGAGCACTACGAACACCGTTTCCCGATCTGCCCACGCGACTACGCCTTGATCCTCGGCAGCGATGAGCCACTCAAACCCCTGGCCGACCGTTTCAGCGCCCTCGCCTATCAGGACGACGCCTACAGCGAGGCGGCCTGGCTCAAGCAGGCGCTGGCCGAGCGGGCGACCGATGTGCTGCGCGCCATCGAGCAGCGCCTGGCCAAGTTCGACGGGCGCACCGCCGCAGGCTTCACGCGCCTGCATCAGTTGCTCGAACAACAGAGTTACCGCCTGGCCAGCTGGCGCACGGCGGCGGACGATATCAACTGGCGGCGCTTCTTCGACGTCAATGAGCTGGGCGGCCTGCGCGTCGAACGTACGGCGGTGTTCGAAGCCACCCACGGCAAGATCTTCGAACTGATCAGCGAAGGTCTGGTGGATGGGCTGCGCATCGACCATATCGACGGGCTCGCCGACCCGCGCGGTTACTGCCGCAAGCTGCGCCGCCGCGTCGATTCGCTGTCACCCGGGCGGCACCTGCCGATCTTTGTCGAGAAGATCCTCGGCGAAGGCGAAACCCTGCGCGAAGACTGGCAGGTGGACGGCACTACCGGCTATGAATTCATGAACCAGCTGTCGTTGCTGCAACACCACCCGGACGGGTTTGCACCGCTGGCCGAGTTGTGGACACGCGAAAGCGAACGGCCCTCGGCGTTTATCGAAGAAGCCCGCCTGGCGCGCCAGCAAATCCTCAATGGCTCCCTCGGCGGCGATTTTGAAAGTGTCGCCCAGGCATTGCTTCAGGTCGCCCGCGACGATGTGATGACCCGCGACCTGACCTTGGGCGCGATTCGCCGCGCCTTGCAGGAACTGATCGTGCACTTCCCGGTGTACCGCACCTACATCAGTGCGCGCGGTCGCAGCGCCGCCGACGACAGGATATTCCAACAGGCCATGGACGGTGCGCGCAGCACCTTGAGCGAGGGCGACTGGCCGGTGCTCGAGCACCTGGAAAAATGGCTTGGCGGCCAGCCCTGGCGCAATCGCCCGCTGGGCCGCGAGCGCAAGATGCTCAAGCATGCCTGCGTGCGCTTCCAGCAACTGACCTCGCCGGCCGCCGCCAAGGCCGTGGAAGACACCGCGTTCTATCGCTCGGCGGTGCTGTTGTCGCGTAACGATGTGGGCTTCAGTACCGAGCAGTTCAGCGCGCCGCTGGCCGATTTCCACCAGGTCAACGCACAACGCTTGCACGCCTTCCCGGACAACCTGCTGGCCACCGCCACCCATGACCACAAACGCGGCGAAGACACCCGCGCGCGCCTGGCGGTGCTCAGCGAATGCGCGCCCTGGTACGTGGAACAGGTGGAGCATTGGCGCAGGCTTGCGGCGCCATTGCGTGAAGACCACACCACGCCGTCGGCGGGTGACGAGTTGATTCTCTACCAGGTGCTGTTGGGCAGTTGGCCGCTGGACCTCACCGATAAACTTGACGACTACCAGCAACGCCTGTGGCAATGGCAACAAAAGGCCCTGCGCGAAGCCAAATTGCACAGCAGCTGGAGCGCGCCCAATGAGGCGTATGAACAGGGCGTCGAGACCTTCCTGGCGCGCCTGCTGCTCAGTGACGAAGGCCAGCCGTTGCGCACCGCGATCGGCGCTGCCGCCCAGGCGATTGCGCCGGCCGGTGCCCTCAATGGCCTGGCGCAATCCTTGCTACGCATCACTGTGCCGGGGGTGCCGGACCTGTACCAGGGCACGGAGTTCTGGGACTTCAGCCTGGTGGACCCGGACAACCGTCGCCCGGTGGATTTCAACGCACGGCAACAAGCGCTCAATACCCCACCGGACATCGGTGAGCTGTTGTTCAACTGGCGTGATGGGCGTATCAAACAGGCGTTGATTGCCCAGGTGCTGGCCTTGCGCAAGGCCCATCCAGATCTGTTCCGCAACGGGACGTATACGCCGCTGGAAGTGATCGGCCAACACGCTGATCGGGTGGTCGCGTTCTGCCGTGAACACCAGGGCAAACGCCTGTTGGTGGTGGTGCCACGCTGGCCCCATCTATTGCTTGAAAACGGTGTGCATCCCCAGATCAACGCGCGGGTTTGGGGCGATACCCGGGTGAAATTACCGTTTACCGCACCAACTCAAAACTGGAAGGGACTTTTTCATGCAGGCGCAGTCACACCAGACAAGGAGCTGTTGATCAGCACTGCCCTGGGGGATTTCCCGGTCAATGTCTTTATCAATCCTGATGATCAAGAAAGCTGAAAATTTTCTGTGAGGAGCATTGTGATGAGTACTGAAGACAAACGCATACGCGAACTGGCGCATCAGATCTGGGAGTCTGAGGGCAAGCCTCATGGGGAGGACGCACGCCACTGGGAGATGGCGCGCAAACTGGCCGAAGCCGAAGCGCTGACGCCAAGCAAACCCAAGCCGGCCGCCAAACCGAAAACCGCGCCCAAGCCGGCCGCATCCAAGGCCAAGCCGGCCGCCGCGAGCAAACCGGCCCCGCCGCCGGCAAAAAAACCGGCGGCGCCGAAAAAGCCAAAACCCTGAACGTCGTGACGTCCTGAACCTCCTCCCGGCGCAGCCGGCAGGAGGTGACCTTACTTTTCATACTTATCCGCTGACCCCTCGTCGGCCCGGCTGCGTTCGGCCCGAAAGAAGACCCTTGCAGGAGCAATTTTCAATGAGCAAACCCCATAAGACCCCATCGACGCCAGGCAATGAGCCGTCGCGGATTCGTGAAGGTTTGCCCTTCCCTCTCGGCGCCACCTGGGATGGCCTGGGCGTCAACTTTGCACTGTTCTCGGCCAACGCCACCAAGGTCGAACTGTGCTTGTTCGACGACACCGGCGAAGTGGAACTGGAGCGTATCGAGCTGCCGGAATACACCGACGAGATCTTCCACGGCTACCTGCCCGACGCCCACCCCGGGCTGATCTACGGCTACCGTGTGTACGGTGCGTATGACCCGGCCAACGGGCATCGTTTCAACCACAACAAACTGCTGATCGACCCCTATGCCAAGCAACTGGTCGGCGAGCTCAAATGGTCCGAAGCACTGTTCGGCTACACCATCGGCCACCCGGACGACGACCTCAGCTTCGACGAGCGCGACAGCGCGCCCTTCGTGCCCAAGTGCAAAGTCATCGACCCGGCGCATACCTGGGGCAACGACCAGCCGGTACGCGTGCCGTGGGACCGGACGATCATTTATGAAACCCACCTGCGTGGCATCAGCATGCGTCACCCTGCGGTCGGCGAATCGGTACGCGGTACCTGCGCCGGGCTGATGGAAGACGAAGTACTCAAACACATTCGCCAGTTGGGCATCTCTTCGGTCGAACTGTTGCCGGTGCACGCCTTTGTCAACGACCAGCACTTGCTGGAAAAAGGCATGACCAACTATTGGGGCTACAACAGCATCGCATTCTTCGCCCCCGACCCACGTTACCTGGCCAGCGGCAAGATCGCCGAGTTCAAGGAAATGGTCGCGCACCTGCACGAGCAGAAACTCGAAGTGATCCTCGATGTGGTCTACAACCACACCGCCGAAGGCAACGAGCGCGGCCCGACCCTGTCGATGCGCGGCATCGACAACGCCTCGTACTACCGGCTGATGCCCGACGACAAGCGCTTCTACATCAACGATTCCGGCACCGGCAACACCCTGGACCTCAGCCACCCGTGCGTGCTGCAGATGGTCACCGACTCCCTGCGCTACTGGGCCACCGAGATGCATGTCGACGGCTTCCGCTTCGACCTGGCGACCATCCTCGGGCGCTACCGCGACGGCTTCGACGAACGCCACAGCTTCCTCGTCGCCTGCCGCCAGGACCCGGTGCTGCGCCAGCTGAAAATGATCGCCGAGCCTTGGGACTGCGGGCCCGGCGGCTACCAGGTGGGCAACTTCCCGCCAGGCTGGGTGGAATGGAACGACCGTTTCCGCGACACCGTGCGCGCCTTCTGGAAAGGCGACGACGGCCAACTGGCGGACTTCGCCGGGCGCATGACCGCCTCGGGCGAGATGTTCAACCACCGGGGTCGCCGGCCATACAGCTCGGTGAACTTCATCACCGCCCACGACGGTTTCACCCTGCATGACCTGGTGTCATACAACGACAAGCACAACGAAGACAACGACGAAAACAACCAGGACGGCAGCAACAACAATCTGTCCTGGAACCACGGCGTCGAAGGCCCCACCGACGACCCGGAGATCAACGCACTGCGCCTGCGCCAGATGCGCAATTTCTTCGCCACCCTGCTGCTGGCCCAGGGCACGCCGATGATCGTCGCCGGTGACGAGTTCGCGCGCACCCAGCACGGCAACAACAATGCCTATTGCCAGGACAGCGAGATCGGCTGGGTCAACTGGGATCTGGACGATGACGGCAGGGCGTTGCTCAAGTTCGTGAAGCGCTTGATCAAGCTGCGCCTGGCGTACCCGATCCTGCGTCGCGGGCGCTTCCTGGTGGGCGACTACAACGAAGCCATCGGTGTGAAGGACGTGACCTGGCTGGCGCCGGATGGCAATGAAATGACCACCGAACAGTGGGAAGACAGCCATGGCCGCTGCCTGGGCATGCTGATGGATGGGCGAGCCCAGGAAACCGGGATTCGTCGCGCCGGCGCGGATGCCACCCTGTTGCTGGTGGTGAACGCACACCATGACATGGTCAATTTCCGCCTGCCGCCGGTGCCACAGGGTGAATTCTGGACCTGCATGCTCGACACCAACGACCCGGCGGTACGTGGCCAGGAGCGCTTTGATTTCGAGCACGAGTACGCCGTGACCGGCCGTTCGCTGTTGCTGTTTGAACTGCAGCGCGACGACGAGGTGTGAAATGGCTGTGCATGGATGGCTCCAGGCCGACCGGGAGTATGCGCATACACAGGCCCTCGGCGCCGCCCTGAGGGCGCTGCAGGAACTGGGCCTGGACCGCTTGCCGCTGCCTGGCGGCGGCCAGACCCTGGAGCGCTTCAGGCGCCTGGCCGAAGTGGCCGGGCACGACCTGCGGTTGTGCAAACTGTTCGAGGGCCATACCGATGCCCTGGCCATCATCGCCGAACTGCACAGCCCTCCGCCGCCTGCGGGCAACACCTGGGGCATGTGGGCCGCCGAGCCACCGAGCGCCAAGGTGCGCGTACGGCGCGACGGCCAGCGGCTGATCGTGCTGGGGCGCAAGGCCTGGTGCTCCGGCGCGGCGGTGGTCAGCCATGGTTTGTTGACCGCCTGGGACGAAGAGGACCGCCAGCAATTGGTGGCGGTACCGATGCAGCAACCGGGCGTTACGGTAACGGATGACGGCTGGAGTGCGGTGGGCATGGCCGCCACCGGCAGTGTCGAGGTGCTGTTCGAGGAGGCCAGTGGCCTGGCCGTCGGCGGCCCTGGCGACTATCTGGCGCGCCCCGGCTTCTGGCAAGGCGGAGTCGGAATCGCGGCGTGCTGGTACGGCGCCGCACAACGCCTGGCGCAGGTGCTGCGCGAACACTGCTCCCGGCGCCCCGAGCCCCATGCCCTCGCCCACCTGGGCGCGGTGGACAGTGCACTGAACAGTGCGGCCTGTGTGTTGCGTGACAGCGCCGCGCGGATCGATCGTGAGCCCACGGCCAGCGCCAGGCACCTGGCCGGGCAGGCACGGGCCTGCATCGAAAACACCGTCGAGCAGGTGATCCACCATGTGGGCCGTGCCATCGGCGCTGGGCCTTATTGCCAGAACCGGCACTTTGCCCAACTGATCGCGGACCTGCCCGTGTACGTGCGCCAGAGCCATGCAGAGCGCGACCTGGCCGCGCTGGGCGCACAGGTTGTCGACGCCCCCAGCAGGAGCTGGCAGCTATGAAACCCAACCCGATTGTCGGCCAGGGCACCCCTCTGCATCACTGGCAAACCTCGCCGCGCATGGCCGAGTTGCCGCTGATCAGCGTCGAGCAGTTGGTGCCCGAGGGCCATCGCGCAGTGATCATCGCGCCCCATCCGGATGATGAAGTGCTCGGCTGCGGCGGCCTGTTGCAAGGGTTGGCCGCGCTGGGGCGGGCCCTGCAGTTGATCTCCGTGACCGACGGCAGTGCCAGCCACCCAGGTTCGCGGCGCTGGCCGGTGGAACGCCTGAGTGTGGTGCGCCCGCAGGAATCGGCCCAGGCCCTGCATCGCCTCGGTTTACCGTTGCACAGTTTGAAATGGCTGCGCGCCGGCTTTACCGACAGCCAGGTCGCCGCGCGGGAAACGCAGCTGGTTGAGTTCATCCAGCGCTACCTCAAACCCAACGATGTGGTGTTCACCACCTGGCGCGAAGACGGGCATTGCGACCATGAGGCCGTTGGCCGGGCCAGTGCCAAGGCGGCGCAGGCGGTAGGCGCCACATTGTATGAATTGCCGGTATGGACCTGGCACTGGGCAACCCCGAAGACAGCCTGGTGCCATGGCACCGCGCGCGCAAAATCCCGCTGACCTGTGAAGCGGTGGCGCGCAAGCGTCACGCCATCCATGCCTTCGCCAGCCAGTTGGAAGGCGACCCCCAGATCGGCCTGCCGCCGGTGCTGGCGCCGTATGTGGTGGAGCGCTTGCTGCAACCTTTTGAAGTGGTATTCGTATGAGTGTGGCCACGCCGTATTTTGATCAACTGTTTGCCAATAACGACGACCCTTGGGCCTTTCGCCAACGCTGGTATGAACGACGCAAACGCGCGCTGACCCTGGCGGTGCTGACACGACCGCGTTATGCCGCGATCTTCGAACCGGGTTGCGCCAATGGCGAGCTGAGCGCCGAGTTGGCACCGCGCTGTGATCGCCTGCTGTGCTGCGATACCGCGTCGGCGGCAGTGGCCCTGGCACGCGGCCGCCTGCTGGGTTTCGCCCATGCCCAGGTGCAGCAGAGTCGCCTGCCCGAGCAATGGCCGGCGGGCCAGTTCGAACTGATCGTATTGAGCGAACTGTGTTACTACCTGGACGCCGCCGACCTCGACCGCCTGATAGACCGCGCCCTTTGCAGCCTGAGCGCCGACGGCCAGCTACTGGCCTGCCATTGGCGCCCGCCTATCGAAGGCTGCCCGCAGACCGCCGAGCAGGTGCATGCCACGCTTGGGCAGCGGCTGGGCATGCCCTTGGTCGCCAGCCACCACGAACACGACTTTCTCCTCGACCTGTGGAGCCGCGACGGCGCCTCGGTCGCCAGCCTTGAGGGCCTGCGATGATCGGCATTTTGATCCCGGTGCACAACGAAGAGGCGCTGTTGGCCGACTGCCTGGACGCGGCACTGGTTGCCGCCCGCCACCCGGGCCTGCTGGGCGAAACGGTGCAGATCCTGGTCGTGCTCGACAGTTGCAGCGACGCCAGCGCGGCCATCGCCAGCGCATACCCGGTGCAGAGCCTCGAGGTGCAAGCGCGCAATGTGGGCCAGGTACGCGGGGTGGGTGCGCGGCACTTGCTCAACAGCGGTGCCCGCTGGATCTCCTGCACCGACGCCGACAGCCGGGTCGCGCCCGATTGGCTGGTGGCCCAACTGGCGCTGGGGGTGGACGTGGTGTGTGGCACCGTAACGGTGGATACCTGGAGCGAAGACTTCGACCCGAGCGCACAGATCCGTTATGACCAGAACTACCAGGCGCGGGACGGGCATCGGCATATCCACGGCGCCAATCTGGGGGTGAGCGCCGGGGCCTACATACGTGCCGGTGGCTTCGAACCGTTGCCGTGCCATGAAGATGTACAACTGGTGCGCGACCTGGAACGCTGCGGCGCCTCCATCGCCTGGAGCCACGCCCCGCAAGTCATCACCAGCGCACGCCTGGACCCCAGGGCCCGAGGCGGCTTCGGTGATTATCTCAAGGGCCTGATGCAATCGGCTTGAAAAAACGGCCGTGTCACATGTAAAAGCGCCGAATCCTTGTCTATGCTGATGACGCCTTGCAGGTAATTCAGGGTTGAATTGCCATGCACCCATCACAGCGGAGCCTGTGATCAAGACAAGAGCGTCGTCCCGTCAACCGGGCACGCCCCAGCATCGATGGACAAGGATGTGACACCCATGAAGCCAGCCTCCTTAAGCGAAGGCCGTCGCGGCCCCGCGCAAATCTGGAACAGTGCGCCGCAACTGGCGCAAATCGCCCCTGTCGCACCCACCTCGCTGGTGCCCCCCGGCGCACGGGTGGTGGTCATCGCTCCGCATCCCGGCGACGAGATAGTGGCTTGCGGCGGGATGCTGCAGCTGTTCAGCACCCTGGACTATCCCCTGAAATTGATCTCGATCACCGATGGCAGCGCCAGCCACCCCGGCTCCCATGTATGGCCGGCCAGCCGCCTGAGCGTGGTGCGGCCCCAGGAAAGCGCCGAGGCGCTGCGCCGCCTGGGCATGCCCTTGCACAGCCTCAAATGGATTCGCGGCGGCTTTTGCGACAACGCCCTGGCCGCCAGCGAGCCGCAACTGAGCCAATTTATCGCGCGCTACCTGCAGCCTGGCGATGTGGTCTTCACCACCTGGCGCAACGATCGCAACCCTGATCACGATGCCGTCGGCCGTGCCAGCGCCAACGCCTGCGACAGGGTGGGCGCGCGTTTGTATGAAGTGCCGATCTGGGCCTGGCACTGGCCCGCCCGCGAGGGGGCATTGATCCCCTGGCACCGGGCGCGCAAGGTGCGCCTGGACACGTGGACCGTGGCGCGCAAACTGCATGCCGCTCATGCGTTTGCCACCCAGTTGATGGGCGACCCGCAGATCGGCCTGGAACCGATACTGGCCCAGGTGCTGCTCGAGCGCATGCGCGAGCCCTACGAGATTGTGCTTTCGTAGCACTCGTCTGTACCTGTTAGTTATGACAGTAGCGCCCGGCAGGCTCTGCGGCTAAGGTGCAAAAGACCTGCACAGCTTAATGTGCAGTCGAGAAAGCCATGCCAACCCTTTGCATTGGCCGGTGTTTTCAGATGCAGGTAACCCGTCGTCCCTGATCCGTATCGCGCTCTCAGTTGCCATGGTCTTGACCGTGCCTGCCCGCAGGCATCGTTGGATAGGTCGCTATGAGCGAGGACGGATCATGAGCAAACGACTTCCCCCCCATACTTGCCTGAGCGTAGCCATCGCCACGGCATCCTGGCTGACGCTGTCACCCGGCAGCGCGGGCGCTTGCACATTGACGGTCACGGCCGGGGACGACGTGATCAACTGCACCAGCGGCGCCGCCAGCACCCTTAACGACCCGCAAGGCAACAACAGCCTGCTCTTCCCCTCCGGGGACGGCAGTGTCGTCGGGGTCACCTACGGCGCCGGTAACGATCTGATCGAACTGAATTCGGATGCTGCCGTTATCGGCCCAGGTGGCGTGAACATGGGAGATGGCGCGAACATCTTCCGTCTCTCCAAGGGGCAGGTCCAGGCGACGGTACTGCAGGGGGCCGGCGCCGATACGGTACAAATCAGTGGCGGACAAGCGATGGCAATCAACCAAGGCGCGGGGGCAGATACGTTCCAAATGAACGCGGGCAAGATCGCATCGCTGGCCCAAGGGGATGGCATCGATAACTTCGTCCTGCAATCCGGAGAGATCACCGGGGCATTCGAGGACGGCGACGTGGCTCTGATGAACGGGGGCACGATCGGTCGAGTCGACATGAAGCTCGACAACAACGTGTTCGATATGCGCGGCGGCACCATCGTCGGCAACCTGGTCAGCGGCTTTGGCAACGACACCATCCTGGTCTCGGGCAGCAGCTATATTGGCGGCAATATCAGCGTCAGTGGCGGCGCCGACATCATTACCATCACCGGCGGCGAGGTGAATGGGCAGATCCTCGCCAGCTTCGGCAACGATCAATTCGAGTGGAACGGCGCCGGCAAGCTTAACTCGAGCGTCATGATGGGCGGCGATGACGACACCGCGCTGCTGAAGAACCTGACCGAAGCGATCGTGGCGCCCACCTTGCAGGTGGACGGTGGCACCGGTACCGACACACTGACCTTTGACAACGCACAGGTGGCCACGCCCGGTCGCTATACCAACTGGGAACAGGTCAACCTGGATAACGCATCGCAACTGACCCTCGGTGGCACCTTCACCCTCGGTGACAGTGTGACCGGCACCGGCAGCATGACGCTCGATGGCAGCAGTGCATTGCGGGTCAGCACCGGCGTCATCAGCCCCTTTACCGCCGGCCAACGGACGACACTGAACAACGGCGGCCTGATCGACATGACCACCGGCAGTTCCCTCGCCACCGATACCCTGACGGTCAATGGCAACTACAACGGCACTGGCGGCCAGCTCGCGCTGCAAAGTGTCCTGGGCGGCGACGGCTCGCCCAGCGACAAGCTGGTGGTCAGCCAGGGCACGATCGGGGGCGCTACCACCATCAGCGTCACCAACCTCGGCGGCAGTGGTGCGGCCACCCTTCAGGACGGTATCCAGGTGGTACAGGCGATCAATGGTGCATCCGGCGGCACCGGCATCGGCAGCTTCACCCTGGCCCGACCGGTGTCCGCCGGCGCCTTTGACTATTACCTGTACAAGGGCGGCGTGAGCGCCGGCACTGGCGAGAATTTCTACCTGCGCTCCACCGTGCCAGTCACCCCGCTGCCAGGCGTGGAGGACCCGATTGAAGTGCTGCCCGTGCCGGGCGAAGACCCTCCTCCGCCACGGCCTGATCCCGGTGGGCGGCCGATTCCGATCTACCGCCCGGAAGTGGCGATTTACTCGGCGCTGTTTCCCGCGGCGCAACAACTCGTGCAGGGCATGCTGGGCACCTATCACGAACGCATGGGCGACCAGCGCCAACAGCAGGCCACCGGCACCTTTCCAGCCGGTTGGGGGCGAGTCTACGGTAACAGCAGCCGCCAGGGTTTCGCCGGCACCGTCAGCCCGACGCTGGACAGCTCGATAACCGGCTTCCAGATCGGCAGTGACGTGTATGCCACTGCCACCGACAACGGCCAGATCCAGCGCGCCGGTTTCTTTGTCGGTCACAGCACCCTCAAAGGCAATGTCAAAGGCTTCAGCCGCGGCTGGCAGGACAAGGACACCGGCAAGACCACCTTGCGCGGGGACAGCCTGGGGGTTTACTGGACACTGATCGGCGCCAATCAGGCCTACCTCGACCTGGTACTGATGGGCACCCGCCTGGACGGCAACAACCAGTCGGACCGTGGCGTGAAGATGAACACCCGCGGTCACAACCTCATGGCATCCGCGGAAGTCGGCTGGCCGTTCCCGGTGAGCGCGAACTGGGTCGCAGAACCCCAGGCCCAACTGATCGTCGGCAAGACCAAACTGGATCGGCAAAACGATGGCATCTCCGAGGTGTCCTATGACGCCGACACCAGCCTCACCAGCCGCCTGGGGGTGCGCCTGCGCGGCGACTATCAGGTACAAGGCATGCCGTTTCAGCCCTATGCGCGAGCCAACGTCTGGCATACCCGCAAGGGTGACAACACTGTGACCTTTGCCGACACTACGGACATCGTCACCGAGCAGAAGTCCACCACTCTGGGGCTGAGTGTCGGCGCCACGCTGAGCCTCGCCAAGGGCGTCAGCCTGTACAGCGAAGTGGGCTACAACCGCAACCTGGACAGCAACACCTACAATGGCCGCCAAGGCACCTTGGGCTTGAGAATGGATTTCTGACCCGACTGGCGTATCGCAGTGTGTAGGCGGGCCACTGCGATACAGCGTGCAAACCACTGGAGGACACTATTCAACCCGGCTGAGCCCTTCCACACCCGCACACCCCCCATGGGGCCAGGCGCCCCGCGAATGTGACAAATTCGTTAACCAATGCTCGACAAAGGCTTTTTCCTACAGGATCGATCTGCCACACTGATGCGAATAATTATCAACATCTTTGTTATTCGCTAAGGAAGGCGCTTTAGGGAGAGTCAGATTCATGTCTGTGCAACAACTGGGCGGTAACGGTTTTTCTCTGAATTCAATGGCCATGGCGATCTGTCTGGTCACCACCCCCGCAGCCTTCGCCGCCGACGACGAAGCACCGGCCACCAAGCTGGAACTGGGTGCCACGCAAATCTCCGGCGAAGAGCAACTGGGCCAGACCACCGAAGGCACGCAGTCGTACACCACGGGCGCGATGAAAACCGCGACCAAACTGCCCATGACCATGCGCGAAACCCCGCAGGCTGTCACCGTGATTACGCGCCAGCGCATGGACGACCAGAACATGACCAGTATCAACGACGTGGTCAAGGCCACGCCGGGGCTGTTCCTGAACTTCTCCAGCGGCCCTGGCCGGCAGTCCTACACCTCGCGCGGTTTCGACATCGACAACCTCATGTATGACGGCATTCCCACCGGCTATAACGGCGCTTCGGTGGGCGCCCAGCCGAACCTGGCGATGTTCGATCGCGTCGAAGTGGTGCGCGGGGCCACCGGCCTGGTGACCGGCGCGGGCAACCCTTCGGCCGCCATCAACCTGATCCGCAAGCGGCCATTGGACGAGCAGAAAGTCACCCTGACCGGCGCCGCCGGCAGCTGGGACGACTACCGTGGCGAACTCGACGCCTCCAGCCCGCTCAATGACAGCGGCACCTGGCGTGGCCGGGTCGTCACCTCGTACCGCGACGCCAACAGTTTCATCGACCATGCCGAGGAATATCACGGCCTGTTCTATGCCGTCACCGAAGCCGACCTGAGCGAAGACACCACCCTGACCCTCGGCTACTCGAACCAGAAGGACAAGACCAACTACTTCTGGGGCGCCGCGATGATCGGCCAGGATGGCCATCACCTGAACCTGCCGCGCGCCTACAACCCTGGCACCGACTGGGAGAACAAGGATCAGGAAATCAACACCGTGTTCGCCGAGCTGCGCCAACAGCTGGCCAACGACTGGAGCCTGCAGGTCAACGCCAACTACGCCGAACAGAACGCGCTGTTTTCCGGCTCCTATCAGTCGCGCTGGGTCAACAACACCCTGGCCCGGACGGTCTACCAGGCCGCCTACGATGAAAACCAGGCCGGCGTCGACGCGTTTGCCAGCGGCCCGTTCCAGGCCTTCGGTCGTAGCCATGAACTGGTGGTCGGTGCCAGCAAGCGTATCTACGACATGACCACCCACAACTACAGCCCGTACAACAACAACTGGCCGCTTACCGCAGGCAAGCCGGACTTCGTCCACACCCGCAACGAACGTGCGGTCACCACCCAGGACGGCGTCTACGTAACCACGCGACTGAGCCTGGCCGACCCGTTGAAGCTGATCCTCGGTGCGCGCCTGGACTGGTACGACTACGATAACCGCGACGGCGAAGGCGACTACCACGTCACCCGTAACCTCACCCGCTACGCGGGCCTGATCTATGAGCTGGACGACCACCACTCGGTCTACGTCAGCTACAGCGACATCTTCACGCCGCAAAGCCAACGAGACAGCACCGGCACGCCGCTCAAACCCATCGTCGGCAAAAACTACGAGGTCGGCATCAAGGGCGAATATCTGGGTGGGGCGCTGAATGCGAGCGTGGCGCTGTTCAACATCGACCAGGAAAACCGCGCTGTGGCGACAGTCGTGCCAAACTGCCCGCAAGCCAGCTGCAGCGAAGGCTCCGGCAAGATCCGCAGCCAGGGTATCGACGTCGAGCTGCAAGGCGCCTTGACCGAGAACTGGCAAGTGGGCGGTGGCTATACCTACGCGCGCACCCACACCCTCAAAGATGACGCCAACCCGCAAAAGGTCAACAAGCCGTTCGACACCGACACGCCCGAGCAACTGTTCAAGCTCACCACCCGCTACAACTTCCAGGGCCCGCTGCAGAAACTGCGCGTAGGCGGTAATATCTCCTGGCAGAGCCGCATGTATAACGACATCCCCCTGGTCGATGGCAGCAGCTACCGCCTCAAACAAGGCGCCTACGCCGTCACCGACCTGATGGCCGGTTACAAGGTCAACCAGCATCTGGACTTGCAGCTCAACGCCAATAACATCTTCGACCGCCGCTATTACTCGACCATCGCCAACTCCGCGAGCTATGGCGGCGACGCTTATGGCAGCCCACGCAACATGATGCTGACGGCCAAGTACAGCTTCTGACCGATACGGGCACTGTCGACCCCCAACGAGGCGGCGAAAGGATCCGCTGCCTCGCAGACGCGAGGCAGCACTCGGATCACACTGCTGCGGGGTGATGCCCCATTCAAAATTGAACCGAATCGCGCTTAAAGTCTCCTCACTCACTGCCGATACGCCTTTTGGCTTGCCCACATCTGCAAAAAACCTGATACCTGCTTTGCTCCGCAACTGCGCGCCATCGTGGCACGCCGCGTGCTTTGTTCCCGGCTAGACCACATGGAGTAACAGTGAATGCCTTCCAGCCCCCGTTTCCTGGAGCACTACCGCAAGGCCGACCGCGTCATGCTGGCGCTGATGTGGCTGATGTCCCTATTCTCCCTGGGCCTGGCGTTCTGGCACGACACCTTTAGCCAGGCGATCATCGTGGGTGGCGGCACCAGCCTGGTGCTGACCGTGCTCTATCGCACCCTCGGTGGCACCCGTGTGATGCGTTGCGCGTTGGGCGCCGGCCTGATGGTCATGGCCGCGCTGCACATCAACCAGGCCCAGGGCGTGATCGAAGCGCACTTCGGGATTTTCGCGCTGCTGGCCGTGCTGACCTTCTACCGCGACTGGCTGCCGATCCTGGTGGCGGCGCTCACCATCGCCGTGCACCACGTGGTGTTTCACGCCTTGCAGCACCAGGGCTTCCCGGTGTTCGTGATGGAGCACCACGGCGGCTGGACCATGGTGTTCGTGCATGCCTTCTACGTGGTGATGGAGACCATCGCCCTCCTCTACCTCGCGGTACACAGCCAGGCCGAAGCCGTCGAGAGCCAGGAAATGCTCGAGAAAATGCTCGCCGTCACGTCCCAATTCACCGCAGAAACCGGCCTCGACGAAGGCAAGGCACGCGTCTCCCTGGCCGAGCGTTTCGATCACTTCCTGCAGCAGCTCACCCACCTCATCGGCGGCGTCGCCCGTGACTCCCATGGCCTCGGCCAACTCGGCCAGGAACTGGCCGACGCCAGCGGCACCCTGGAAAAAGGCGCGCGGCACCAGTTGGCCGAAATCACCGAAATGACCGGGTCCATGCAACGCATGGAACACGCCATGGGCAACATTGCGGTGCACGTCGAACAAGCGGTTGAACATGCCGGAGGCGCCAGCAAACAAATCCTGCGCGGCCAGCAAAGCGTTGGCCGCGCCCAGCACGAAATCACCCAACTGGCCACACGCCTGGAAGGCACCCACCAGACCATCCAGGGCCTGGCCGTACAAGCCGAACAGATCGGCTCGGTACTGGACGTCATCAGCAGCATCGCCAACCAGACCAACCTCCTCGCCCTCAACGCCGCCATCGAAGCCGCCCGCGCGGGTGAACAAGGCCGGGGGTTCGCGGTGGTGGCCGATGAAGTGCGCAACCTGGCGCAACGTACGGCGGTCTCCACCCAGGAAATCAAGGCCATCATTGAAGGGTTGCAGCAAGGCAGCCGCCAGGCCGTCGAGGCCATGCACGACAGCCGCCAGGGCGTGGAACGCTGCGTGGAAGACAGCCAGGTCGCAGTGGAAATGCTAAGGGCGGTGGGCAATGACATTACGCAGATCGATGAACTCAATGGGCGGATCGTCACCACCACGCGCGAACAGACCGAGGCGAACCTGGAGATTGTCGAGCGCTTGCAGTCGGTGCAAAGCATTGCGCAGAGCACGGCCGACGACGTGGAGATGTTGGCCAGAAGCAGCGAACGGCTGCCGCCGATTGCAGTGAGGCTGGATGCGTTGGGGAGGAGGTTTCATCAGTAAGTTTTTTGGCTGGGAGCAATGGGAATGACGTATTTGCACTCATTTACCTCTCACACCGTCCCAACGCGAAATACGGGTTTGAGCGGTGCGCGTTGTAAATGTTATGCGGTTCCAACTTACAGTTAGGCACAAGGAATTATTCATTTGTATTTTTATCGTTTCCTGAGAACAACAGTAAATCAACTGCACCCTTCGGAGATCAATAACGACATTGAGTTCTACACCTCGCAAGAGTGTGGAAACAACAGAGATTTCACATGGAATGAGCCTGTGAAAGAAAAAATCAAAGCAGGCCAGAGCGTTCAACTTCTATTCGGCATGAGCACCTTAGATTCCGCCGTCAAGGTACTGGGCTGCTTTGGTTGCTATGGCAGGCTATTGGCCCGATTCAACATCAACCATATAAATTCAACTTTTTCCATCAATCCAGACAAGCAGGTTAATGAAAGAGTCGGAAGCCAATACATAATGGCCGATTACAGTGGAAACAAGATATCCATTCCTGGTAGCGCCGTGCAAATTCTATCTCTGTCGGGGTGGGTAGAAAAATCTGAAGCAACTAGAGTTCTTGCTGAAATAGTCAAACTAAGTGCAAGCGACTACGAGCAGTTGATCTTAAATACCTGAAAACCCCAATAACTTAAAACTTTACAGGCGCCAAATGCAGAAAATCCGCGCTGATTATTGACGTACTGGACCCTTTTTCCGGCAAGCATGGAGAGTAGCAATGCCAATTCCTCAGAACACGTCATTAAGTGCTTTGGCAGCAATGATTCCTGCGGCAATTATTGCCTACAACGCTGGCAACAGAACGGCAAGTTACAACCACACCTACAACACATTCATAAATACAAGACACCATGGCGTTGTTAAATACGGCGGTGTTCATGGCTGGGTTCATTCTGGAAACGCCGCTACGACCATCCATGCTCTGCTGACTGATTTTGGAATGAATATACAAGGTTCAAAGCTCGTAACACCTTTTACACTTGCGCACACACTTCAAAGTATTCAAAAAGCGTCTATCCAGTGGATTGAGCGCATCACATTACCGATCGGTGCACCCTGCAAAACCATAAACCCCCATACAGGTCAAAACTTATCAGTTGAGCTTGGTACGCTTTATACGCTGCTGTCCGCTCCCGGCGCCGTTACTAAGAGCGGCGGCTTTGTTGCAGCAAGCAAAACCTTGCATTGTCTTTTTCCAAATCTCGCACCCATGATTGATGGCCGTCATTCGGGACTTTCCTACTTTCATATCCTGCGAAACACATACACTCCTCCCTTGAGCATAAAAACCTGGGCTGGCTGGTTGGGTACGTTGCTGCCGGGCCCACCCAATCCGAGCCCGAGGGGGGCTGGCCGACACAGCTGGGATGCTGCAAGGTTTTTGGCCGCAATGGCAGTTAACCAACATATCTATGAGATATGGCAGCACCAAAATGGAACTCCAGGCTTGCAGGCATTCCTTGCTATTGACCCGGTGCCAGGCACAAGTGGCATACCGAGAATCATTGATAAATTGCTGTGGTGAAAGAACTGACCACTCGCTGCGAGATCGGTCGCTTTGACCCCGCCGCTGCCAGTACTCAAACGTTAGAGCCCATCGCCCGGGGTTGCTTTGGGCTTGTCGCTTCCGGCAGAAGTGGCGTGCGGGCAGGTGTTTGCAGTTGCACGCTGGCGGGCTGCCGGCTACCGCTTTGCGGTACTGCGCATGTAGCGAGCCGGCGGCGAGCCCAGTGTCTTGCGAAACATACTGATGAACGAACTGACCGACTCGTACCCCAGCGCCTCGGCAGTGCGTTGCACTGACTCTCCCTCGGCCAGGCTCTGCAATGCCACGATGATTTGCCACTGCTTGCGCCACTGACCAAAACTCAGCCCGGTTTCGCGCTTGACCAGGCGCGCCAGGGACCGCTCGCTCATGGCGACCTGGCGTGCCCATTGGGCCATGGTGCAGCGATTCGAAGGGTCCTGGGCCAAGCCGCGCGCGATGAAGCGCAACGCCGTTGTGGCGGGAAGCGGCAGGTACAACTGCTCTGAGGGCGCCAGTTCCAGTTGTTCCAGGAGCACACTCGCCACGCGCGCATTGGCACAGGCCGGTGGGTAGTTCTGAGCCTGGGCACTCAGGTGCAGGATCAACTCCAGGACCAGCGGAGAAAGCACCAGCGTGCAGCATTTTTCCGGTAAAGCGGCGGCGCCAGGCTCGACAAACAGATAGCCGATCCGGCCATTGGCGGTAACCCGGTTGCTGTGGGCAATACCGCCCGGAATCCACACGCCGAATCCCGACGGCACCATCCACACACCATCCTCCACGGTGCACACGATGCCGCCGTGATACGCGACCACCAGTTGGCCTTTACGATGCGTGTGTACAGGGAATTCGGTGTCGTTTCGATGGCTCTCCAGCATCAACGCAACGGCGGCCTGGTCGAAACGGTCCAGTTCGAATTGATCCACCGCGTAGAGGTTCGTCTCCTGCATGCCGTGCCCTTCTCGACTGTCTGAAATTGATTATATTTTGGCAGCATACTCAATATCGGCATAACTCTGCATTTCCTAGCATAGCCATCAAGGCCATCAAGGGGATTGCCGATTGCGAGATTGAACCCATGCAGAGCGAAATCACGATTGCCCACCTCTACATTCCCCCCATTTTGCTCTACCTGGGTGTTACGGCCCTGGTATACGGTCTGATCGAGCGAATCACGCGGCGTTGGCTGGACTGGACCTGGCATCCCAGCATGGCCCGGTTCTGTGTGTCAGTGATCGTTCTCTCGATCCTGATCCTGAAGTTTTGAGGGTGGCACGATGACCCTCATCCAGCTCCTCAAGACACTCGTAACCCTGATGCTCGGGCTCGCGGCACTGCTGTTCTGTACGCAGTTGTGGCGAGCCTATGAACTGGCACCCTGGACACGGGACGGACGCGTCAGCGCGCACGTCATCCGTATTGCACCCGAGGTATCCGGCCAGGTTGAACAATTGCACGTGGGCGACAATCAGTGGGTCGCCATGGGCGCTTTGCTGTATCAAATCGACCGCAGCGCCTATCTGCTTGCCCAGCAACAGCGAGCGGCCGAGCTTGCCGAGGCGCGCAGTGTCTTCGAGCAGCGCAGCGCACAGCTCAAGCGCCGAAAGCAACTCGGCGATGCCATTGCACGGGAAGAGACCGACAATGCGGCCCGGGACCTGGCCGTGGCCAGGGCGCGCCTGGACGCTGCCCAGAGCCAGTTGGCTCATGCACGGCTTGATTTGGCCCGCACGACCATGCGTTCGCCGGTCGACGGGTACGTCACCCAGTTACGGCTTCAACCGGGGGATTACGCCGCCGCGGGCGAGACCAATATTTTTGTGGTGGATAGCCATAGCTTCTGGGTTACCGGTTACTTCGAGGAGACCAAGCTGGCCGGTGTGCGCGTGGGCGCCCCGGCATCCATCAAGCTCATGGGCTTTTCCGCGCTGCTCGAAGGGCATGTCGCAAGCATGGGCAGAGGCATTGCCGACGGCAACGAACTGCGCAGCCATAGTGGTTTGCCGCAAGTGGCTCCCACGTTCAGCTGGATACGCCTCGCCCAACGTGTACCCGTGCGGATTGAACTGGATAAGGTGCCGGCGGGCGTGGAGCTGGCTGCGGGAATGACCGCCAGCATCGAGGTGGCGCAAGAGGGGCGCGCGTCGCATTGGAGGCTTGCGCAGTGGCTTCAGGCGTTCATGTGATGGTCCGCGCACTGCGAATGCTGGGCGCACTGCCTGGGGCATGGCAACCCGCGGTATCGGGCTACGTGCTACGCAGTCTGGCGGCGGCTTCATTGGCCCTGTGGCTGGGGTTCCAATTGCACCTGGAAGCGCCGTTTTCGGCGGCATCGACCGTGTTGCTGCTGATTCATCCGATACAGGGAGCGGTGGTCGGAAAAGGCTTCAACCGGGTGCTGGGGACAGTGGTCGGGTTGATCGCGGCCTTGCTCCTGACCGGCCTGTTCGCCCAGAAAATGCTGCTGTTCATCCTCGGGGTCGGGCTGTGGCTCGGCGTCTGTGTGGCGGCCATGACGTTGCTCAGGCATTACCACGCCACGGCGGCAGTCGTCGCCGGCTACACTGTTTGCCTTGCCCTGGGCCCCGCCATTGTCGACCCGCAGCAACGTTTCGATCATATCGTGGGGCGAGGCACGGCAGTCGTACTGGGGGTGCTGAGCCTGAGTCTTGTGGCCACGCTGTTCAGCCGAAAAACCGTCGAACGCCAGCTGAACCAGGCGCTTCAGGACGTCTGCTCGCGCACCCTGCGCTGGCTGGCTACGCGGTTTGAGGGCGCCCCTGTCGCGCAGGGCACGCTCGCCATCGACATCAGCAAGGTGGACGAGCTGCTCGGGATCGGACGAGGTGAGTCATACCGGATTCGCTCCAGGCTTGCGCACCTGCAGGCGGGGCTTGGGTATTTGCACGCGGTGGTCCTGCAAGTCTGTGCGACCCAGCGGTATGTCTTGCCTTCGCTGGCAAAAGTTGGCGCAGACCTGCGACAGCTGGCCGACGCAATGCCTGGCTTTTCCGTGGCGGCCGATCGCGTCCGGGAGATCCAGCACAGCCTTGCGCAAAACCCTGACAGCAGTCCAGGCCGGCAACGCCTGAATGAACAATTGGACGACCTGGCCAGCGCCTTACTGAGCTTTGCCTGCCTTGAGCGTGCGCCCCAGACGCGGGCCCGCGCCGTGGGTTTCCATCGACACTATGGCGACGCGCTGCGTAACGGCCTGCGAGCCCTGACAGCCACGCTGGCAACCGCCGCGGTCTGGTACCTGACCGCCTGGGATCAGGGACCCACCCTGTTGGCGGTGATAGGCCCCTGCTGCACCTTGCTGGCCACCAGCACGGCGCCCGTTCCAGGCCTTGCCCGCTTCTTCAAGGGCACCCTCTACGGAATATTGGCAGCGGCAGTGTGCAAGTTTCTGTGGTTGCCACACATCAGCGGGTTCGCGCTGCTCACGGCGTCGCTGATGACGTTCTGGGCCATCGGGATTCATGCCACGACCCGGCCGCGTCATGCCTTGCAAGGCATCGCCTACCTGATTGCCTTTAACACGCTCGTCGGCACAGGCGGCACAGCTCAATACGATTTCACCGATTTCGCCAATCAGGCGCTCGCCTGGCTGGTAGCGCTCGCTATTTGCCTGCTGGCCTTCCAACTGCTGCCGGGAAAATCGCACAACCACTTGCACGTGTTGAGGAAGGCGCTTCACCAGGACACACGGCGACTGCTTCGTCACGGGCGCCGGATGGACCTGCTCAAGTGGCAGGCGAAGCAACAACACCGATTGGTTGCGTTACAGGCGCTCTTGGGCGCGGATAACCACCAGACCGGCCAGGCCGGCGCGGTGTCCCTTCAATTGAGTCGGCAGTTGGGTTTTCTGCAACGTAAAACACGCGGCCTGCCACCTGATTCATTGATCGCCAAGTGTGCGCAAACGGGTGATCGGCGTATTTCACGGTATGCCGCCCATGCGGCGATCAGTGCGGCCCAGGCGCGTCGAACGTCGAGGTCATTGATCCGGCTTGGTGCGCACGATCTGGCCGCTTGCTATCGGGATCTGGCCGGGTTGCTCGACCAGTACAACCGCGTTGCGAACGCTGACATCCACACACGTTTTAGTCCAAACCACACAGGTGAGATGAAATGAAGGTCGCTACTGACTACGCAGACGACTCTTTTGAACCCCGCCGTCCAACCCGCGCCTCGGATAATCCATCATCCCTTCCAACGCCGAGGCCCTCCCCCCCATGACGAGCCCATCCACCGAACAGGTCAGCCCCCAAACCCTGCGCAAGGTCATCATCGCCGCCGGCATCGGCAACTTCGTGGAGTGGTTTGACTTCGCCGTCTACGGCTTCCTCGCCACCACCATCGCCCAGCAATTCTTCCCCAGCGGCGACGCCAGCGTGGCGTTGCTCAAGACCTTTGCCGTATTCGCCGTGGCGTTCGCTTTCCGGCCCTTGGGCGGGATCTTTTTTGGCATGCTCGGCGACCGGATCGGCCGCAAACGCACCCTGGCGATGACGATCCTGCTGATGGCCGGCGCTACCACCTTGATCGGCCTGCTGCCTACCTACGCCGCCATTGGCGTCACGGCGCCGATTCTTCTCTCGCTGATCCGCTGCGCCCAGGGCTTCTCCGCCGGCGGCGAATACGCCGGTGCCTGCGCCTACCTGATGGAGCACGCACCGAGTGACAAACGGGCCTGGTACGGCAGCTTCGTACCGGTGTCGACGTTCTCTGCCTTCGCCGCCGCCGCGGTGGTGGCGTACGCACTGGAGGCGTCGTTATCCGCCGAAGCGATGGGCAGTTGGGGCTGGCGGTTGCCGTTCCTGATCGCCGCGCCGCTGGGGCTGGTAGGGCTTTACCTGCGCTGGAAGCTGGATGAAACGCCGGCCTTCCAGGCGGTGAAACAGGAACACGCAGTGGCCCACTCCCCGCTCAAGGACACCTTGCGCAGCCACGGCGCGGCGATCATCTGCCTGGGCGCTTTTGTGTCGCTGACGGCGCTGTCGTTTTATATGTTCACCACCTACTTCGCGACCTACCTGCAAGTGGCGGGAGGCCTGAGCCGAGCGGTGGCGTTGCTGGTGTCGCTGATTGCGTTGATTTTTGCCGCGGCGATCTGCCCGCTGGCGGGGCTGTATTCGGATCGGGTGGGGCGTCGCGTCACCGTGATGACCGCGTGTGTGTTGTTGATGGTGGTGGTGTATCCATCGTTCCTGATGGCCAGTTCCGGTTCGTTCGCGGCGTCGATTGTCGGGGTGATGTTGCTCGCGGTCGGGGCCGTGTTGTGTGGCGTGGTCACCGCGGCGCTGCTGTCGGAGACCTTTCCGACCCGCACGCGCTATACCGCCTCGGCCATCACTTACAACATGGCGTACACGATCTTCGGCGGCACCGCGCCGCTGATGGCGACGTGGTTGATCAGTACCACCGGCAGCAATCTGTCGCCGGCGTTTTATCTGATAGCCGTGGCGTTGCTGGCGTTGGCGGGAGGGTTGGCGTTGCCGGAGACGTCCAGAATCGCCCTGCATGACGTGGGCACTCCGGGAAAAAGTGCAGCCCCGTTGCGCTCGCGCCTGGTTAAAAAGTAACGCGCGGCGCTCAAGGTTTCTTCAGCAAGCGCGCATACACCTCATCACACGCCTGCTTCCAGGGTTGCGCCGCCGCTTTATCCCGGAGCACGTCTAACCCGGCGGCCGTGAACGTCCCGGGGGTTGCGATGGCGTTGCCCAACGCTTCCAGGCTGGCCAGCGGCCGATGACGCGCGCTGGCCAGGCAATCCTGCAGGTTGCCCAGCACCAGTTGGCGCGCCTGTTCCTGGGACAAGCCCTTATCGGTAAACCATTGCTGAAGGTCGTTCAGAAAGAAATAGAACCACCCGTTCATGCACGCCGCCACGGTGGCAAGCTCGAACGCCTGCTCGTCGTCCAGTACCACCAGCGATCCCAGCGCGCCCAGCACGCTTTCGTGGGGTTGCCCTCCCGGCGTGATCACCACGGTCGACTGGTTGATCTGCGCGGCATAGGAAAGCATTGCCCGCACAAGACGCGCGTGTGGGAAATGGCCTTTCAGTTCGCCCAGTGTCAGGCCAGCCACCAGCGATACCAGGGTTTGCCAAGGCTTGAGCCGCACCTCGTGTGCCAGTTGCTCGACCCCCTCGGGACGAACCCCCAGCACCAGCAGCTCCGCGGCCTCGACGACGGCCTGATTGCTGGCCATGACTTCACAGGCCCAGGAACTGCCCAGCTGCTCCGCGCGCTCCCGGTTTCGCGGAGCAAGCAGCACACGGCCGGTAAAACCACTGCGGCGCAGGCCGATCACGACTTTTTCCGTCAGTTCGCCGACGCCCAGAATCCCGATACTCAACAATGTGCTTCCTCCGTCAGGTTGAACCGCTGCGGCCGGTGCCAGGAGCATCATAGCCATGTTTGCCCCAAGCAGGTTTGGCAGCGGCCGCCCTTCACGGAGCAGCTACAGCCCACAACGCAACCGCTGCCCGCCTGGCCGCGCCGTTCTTTTTCAGACGCCAGAACGGGCTGGATCCGGGGCCTGAACACGCGGTTCGGTCACCCGCCTGTCATAAACCTGACGGAAGGCGCCTACACGACCTAAAGTTGCCAGGCATGGCGCAGATAACCTCTATGTCGTTTATGTCCGCAACATGCTCAAGGATCGAACTCATGGCCCAGCGTCAACCCAGCCGCACTCCCCTTCCTGTTCATCCACGTTTTCGCTGGTTCGCTTTTATCCCGGTCGTGCCTGCCGTGTCATGGATACTCATGCAGTCGACCTCGGCGGCGAACCTGGGGGCCTGCGCGGCACTGGTGCTGATTGGCCTGGGGGCCTGCGCCTGGAGCGCGGGTTCGCAGCGTAATACGCTGCTGCGAGCCCTCGCGCGAGCGCAGGCGGATCAGTCAGAAGCGGACGCGGCGCACCCCGGCCTGGCCTCGCGGGCACAGCTCGATGAGGTGTTGCTGGGCGCCATGCCGATCTGGGCCAAGCAAGTGGAAAGCTCGCGTCAACAGACCGAAGAGGCGATTGTGAGCCTGGCCAACCGTTTCACCGGGATCGCCGCGCGCTTGCAGGAAACGGTACAAGCCTCGCAGCACGCCGCCGGCGAACTGGATGGCCAGGCCGCCGACGGCGCGCTTGAGGTACTGGCGCGCAGCGACACCGAGTTGAGCCAGGTGATCAATTCGCTCAAGGCCACTCAAACCAGCCGTGACCAGACCCTGGTCCAGGTCCGCAGCCTCACTGCCTATACCGGCGAGCTGCGCACCATGGCCGCCGACGTGGCGGCGATTGCCGCACAAACCAACCTGCTGGCCCTCAACGCGGCCATCGAGGCAGCGCGTGCCGGTGAGGCCGGTCGCGGCTTCGCGGTCGTCGCCGACGCAGTGCGCAGCCTGTCGAGCAAATCCAGCGAAACCGGCCAGCAGATGTCGGCCAAGGTCGACATCATCAATAACGCCATTACTCAATTGGTGCAGGCCGCGTCCAGCAGTGCCGACCAGGACAGCCACTCGGTGGCCGAGTCCGAAAACAGTATTCAAGTGGTGCTCGAGCGCTTCCAGAACATCACCGGGCGCCTGGCCGACTCGGCCGACCTGCTCAAGCAGGAAAGCTATGGCATCCGTGATGAGATGACCGAGGTGCTGGTCAACCTGCAATTCCAGGACCGGGTGAGCCAGATCCTCAGCCACGTGCGCGACAACATGCACGCTTTGCATGACCATCTCCTGCAGGTCAACCAGGCCCCGGACCAGGCGGTGGCCGTTGACGCCCGGCAGTGGCTGGCGCGCATGGAGGCCACCTATGCCACCGACGAACAACGGCGCCTCCATCATGGAGAGGCGGCCGTGCAGCAGAATTCTCAAGACATCACCTTCTTTTAGGAGCACCTCATGGCGAAGAATGTATTAGTGGTCGACGACTCCAGCAGCGTGCGGCAAGTGGTTGGCATTGCCTTGAAAAGCGCCGGTTACGACGTTATCGAGGCCAGCGACGGCAAGGATGCCCTGGGCAAGCTGACCGGGCAGAAGGTGCACCTGATCATCAGCGACGTGAACATGCCCAACATGGACGGCATCACCTTCGTCAAGGAGGTCAAGAAGCTGGCCAACTACAAATTCACCCCGATCATCATGCTGACCACCGAGTCCCAGGAATCGAAGAAGGCCGAGGGTCAGGCTGCCGGCGCCAAGGCGTGGGTGGTCAAGCCGTTCCAGCCGGCGCAGATGCTGGCAGCGGTGTCAAAACTGATCCTGCCCTGACACCCGGCGCCAGGGAGGCCCCCATGCCGATATCCACTGAAGTCATCGACGACACCGCCCGCGTGTGCATTGACGGCGAGCTCACGATCTACACCGTAGCCGAGCTGGCGGGTGCACTGCTGCCGCAGATAAGCGCGGCGCCACACCTGGAACTGGACCTGTCACAGGTCACCGAGATGGATGGCGCCGGCCTGCAGTTGCTCGCGGTCATCCAGCGTGAAGCCGGCATCGCCGGTACGGTGTTGAGCGTGATCGGCCAGAGCCAGGCGGTCACACAGGCACTCCAACTCTGTCGCAGCGCGGCCTCATAGCCAGCGCTGCCCACGTTTATTGATCGACAAGGAAGGTCCAGGTGAGCATCAATCTCGATCAGGCACAACAGACATTCATCGTCGAGGCGCGCGAGCTGTTGCAGGCCATGGAGCAATCCCTGCTGCAATTGGAAAGCGAGCCCGGCGACCAGGATGCCATCGGCGCGATTTTCCGCGCCGCACATACCATCAAGGGCTCCGCCGGCCTGTTCGGCCTGGAGCCTGTGGTGAGCTTTACGCATATCGTGGAGGACGTACTCGACCGCCTGCGCGACGGCGCCGTGGCCGTGGATGCCACGCTGATCGCGGTGCTGCTGCAGTGCGGCGACCATATGCTCGAGTTGATCGACGTGGTCGCCAATCGCGGTGAAACGCTCCAGCCCGCGGCCCTGGAACGTGAAGCGGCATTGCGCGAGGCGCTGGGTGCCTATCAGGCGCCTGACCACCCCGCGCAAAGCACCCAGGCCGTGGCGGCCTGCGCGGACACGCCCGCCGATGCGCTGTGGCGCATCTCCCTGCGGTTTGGCGCGGACGTGTTCCGTAACGGTATGGACCCGCTGTCATTCCTGCGCTACCTGGAGACCTTGGGGCACATCCTGCAGGTCACCACCTTGACCGATCGCATCCCTGCCCTGGACAGCTGGGACCCGGAAAGCTGCTACCTGGGTTTCGAGATCGAGCTGCGCTCCAGCGCCAGCCACGCCACCCTCAATGAAGTGTTCGACTTCGTGCGTGACGACTGTGAGGTGCACATCAGTGCCGTCGACGAGGCGCCCGACAGCACGGCGGCCATCGCCAGCGACGTGGTCACGCAGACCGAGCAGGGCCTCATGACGGCCTCGCCGCAGCGCACGCCGGCAGCCAGCGACACGAAAAGCCGCGACGGCAATTACGTGCGGGTCAACGCCGACAAGCTCGACGAGTTGATCAATCTGGTCGGCGAGCTGGTGATCGCCAGCGCCGGCGCGAGCCTGCTGGCGCGCTCCTGCAACAACGATCCCCTGCAAGAAGCCACCTCGACGGTATCGGGCCTGGTGGAAGAGATCCTCGACGGCGCCCTGCACCTGCGCATGATCCCCATCGGCGACACGTTCAACCGCTTCCGCCGCGTGGTGCGCGATATCAGCCAGGAACTGGGCAAGGACATCGAACTGATCATCAGCGGCGCGGAAACCGAACTGGACAAGACCGTGGTCGAGAAGATCGGCGACCCACTGATGCACCTGCTGCGCAACGCCATGGACCACGGCATCGAAAGCGCCGACGCGCGGCGTGCCGCCGGCAAGCCGACCAAGGGGCATCTGAGCCTCAATGCCTACCATGACTCGGGGAGCATCGTCATTGAAATCGCCGACGATGGCGCCGGGCTCAACCGCGAACGCATCCTGGAAAAGGCTCAGGAACGCGGGCTGGTGGCCAGCGGTGCGGTGCTCACCGACCAGGAGATCTACAACCTGATCTTCGAAGCGGGGTTCTCTACCGCCGAGGCGGTGACCAACCTGTCCGGGCGTGGCGTCGGCATGGACGTGGTCAAGCGCAATATCACTTTGTTGCGCGGCACCGTCGACCTCGACAGCCGCCCCGGCCAGGGCACCGTGGTGCGCATTCGCCTGCCGCTGACCCTGGCGATCATCAACGGGTTCCTGGTCGGCATCGACCAGTCCACCTATGTAATTCCGCTGGACATGGTCCAGGAATGTATCGAACTGGATGAGCACCAGCGCCAGTCCAGCCGCGACAAGGGCTATCTGGACCTGCGTGGCGAGGTATTGCCGCTGGTGGACCTGCGCGACCACTTCAGCCACGAAGGCCCTGCCGCCCGGCGCCAGAACGTGGTGGTGGTGCGCTACGCCGAGTACAAGGCCGGGCTGGTGGTGGATGACCTGCTCGGCGAGTTCCAGACCGTGATCAAACCCCTGGGCAAGTTGTTCGGCGCACTGCGCGGCATCAGCGGCTCAACCATTTTGGGCAGCGGCGCCGTGGCCCTGATCCTGGATGTGCCGGCATTGCTCAATCAAATCGTACAACTGGAAGCCCGCACGACCCCGGCCCCTCAATCGCCACCGGTCGTCGCTCGCTGACGTATTTGCAACTCCATGGAGGTTCCCCCGATGAAATGGTTCTACGATCTTAAAATTTCCACCAAGTTGATCAGCTCGTTCCTGGTGGTCCTGGCCCTTACTGCGGCCATGGGTGGCTTCGCCGTCCTCCAGCTCGGGGAGGTCAACCAGGCGGCCCAGGACATCAGGGGCAACTGGATGCCCTCCATGCGCGCTGCGGCAGGCATGCGTTATTACGCCGCCAACTATCGCCTGAAAGAAAACCGCCACATCAGTACCGATCTCGCCGAAGAAAAAGCCCAGGCCGAACGTGAAGCCGCCGACGCGCGCCAAGAGTTCGAAACTCGCATGGGTACCTACGAGCAGATGCTGTCAAACGATGAGGACCGTAAGCTCCTGGCCAGCGTGAAAAGCGCCTGGACCTCGTACCTGGTGAGCAGCAATCAGTTGTTCGAGCTTTCCCGGCAGAACCAGGAAGCCCAGGCGCGCGCCCTGCTGCGAGGTGAGTCCAAGGCACATTTCGATGAGGTGACCACCCGCCTGCAGAAAATGGTCGAGCTCAATGACGCTGGTGCGACGGTCGCGGGGGATAAGGGCTCGGCGCTGTACGAAAGCGCACGGCTGTCGATCATCGCGGTATTGATCGCAGCCCTGTTGATCGGCCTGGGCCTGGCGGTGTTCATCGCACGCATCATTTCCCGCCCCTTGAGGCAAGCCGCGACCGCCGCCGAGCAATTGGCCGAAGGCAACCTCAATGCCCACATCGACTCGGGTGCGAAAGATGAAACCGGCATGGTGCTCAACGCCATGCGCAATATGGTCGGCAAACTGGCGCATATCATCGGCGAAGTGCGCAACGCCGCCGATAACCTGGCCAGCGCCTCCGAGCAGGTCAGCGCCACCGCGCAATCGATGAGCCAGGCCACCAGTGAACAGGCCGCCAGCGTCGAAGAAACCAGCGCCTCGGTCGAGCAAATGAGCGCCAGCATCAACCAGAACACCGAAAACGCCAAGGTCACCGATGGCATGGCCAGCAAGGCTGCCAAGGAAGCCACCGAAGGCGGCGAATCGGTACAGCAGACCGTGGTGGCGATGAAAAAAATCGCCCAGCGCATCAGCATCATCGATGACATCGCCTACCAGACCAACCTGCTCGCGCTCAATGCCGCCATCGAGGCCGCCCGTGCCGGTGAGCATGGCAAGGGGTTTGCGGTGGTGGCCGCCGAAGTGCGCAAACTGGCCGAACGCAGCCAGGTAGCCGCCCAGGAAATCGGCGAATTGTCCTCCAGCAGCGTGGACATGGCCGAGAAAGCCGGCAAGTTGCTCGACGAAATGGTGCCGTCCATCAACAAGACTTCCGATCTTGTGCAGGAAATCAGTGCCGCCTCCGAAGAACAGGCCGCCGGTGTCGCGCAGATCAACACGGCGATGACCCAGCTCAACCAGGTCACCCAGCAGAATGCCTCGAGCAGCGAGGAACTGGCCGCCACCGCCGAAGAAATGAGCAGCCAGGCCGAGCAACTGCAACAGGCCATGAGCTTCTTCGTACTGGATTCAACCCCCAAGGCCGCGGTGCAGAGCAGCAGCGCGGACAGCCCCGGCAACAAGCCCAACCGTCAGCCGCCACGCCCGAAACCACAGGCACCGCGCAAGGCGTTCGCCTACAACATGGCCAGCGCCCCGGACGAATCGGAATTCACCCGCTTCTGATCACACGATCGATGCGGGCCTACAAGGGAGAGTGACATGGGCGCAGTGATGACAACTCGGCATACCGCGGTGGCGGTAGATGAGGATGCGCAATACCTGACCTTCATGCTCGGCGGCGAGATGTTCGCCATCGGCATTCTGGGGATCAAGGAAATTATCGAATACGGCAGCCTGACCGTGGTGCCGATGATGCCCGCGTTCGTGCGCGGGGTGATCAACCTGCGCGGCGCGGTGGTGCCGGTGGTCGACCTGTCGGCGCGCTTTGGACGAGCCAATTCGGCGATCACCCGGCGTTCCTGCGTGGTCATCATCGAGGCGAGTACCGAAGATGGCCAGCCCCAGGACATCGGGCTGCTGGTTGATACGGTGTCTGCCGTACAGGAGATCCCGGCCACGCAGATCGAGCCGCCGCCGAGTTTCGGTGCACGGATTCGCGCTGACTTCATCAGCGGCATGGCCAAGGTCGACGACAAGTTCGTAATCGTGCTGGAGGTGGACAAGGTGCTGTCCATCGATGAGATGTCCAGCCTCGCCGAGGGCGGCCAGGCGCCGGCCCTCGACGTCGACCCGCGTTGAGGCCCGACCATGCCAGACAACGCCGCCATCGATGATCGTGAATTCGGTCAGTTCCAGGCCTGGCTGTACCGCGCGGCAGGCATCAACCTGTCGCCCGCCAAGAAGGCCCTGGTGGCCGGGCGCCTGTTCAAGCGCCTCAAGCACTATGAGCTGCAAAGCTATGGTGAGTATTTCAAGCTGATCATGAATGACCAGCGCAAGGGCGAACTGCAGGTGGCGCTGGATTTGCTGACCACCAACGAAACCTATTTTTTCCGTGAGCCCAAGCACTTCGATTTCCTGCGCCAGCAGGTGCTGCCGCAGGCCGCGCCGGGCAAGGTATTTCGCGTGTGGAGCGCGGCCAGCTCCTCGGGCGAAGAGCCCTACAGCCTGGCAATGACCCTGGCCGAAAGCCTGGGCACCACCCCCTGGGAGGTGATCGGCTCGGACATCAGCACCCAGGTGCTGGCCAAGGCGCGCAGCGGTCATTACGCCATGGAGCGCGCCGGGACCCTGCCCCAGCCGCTGCTGACCAAGTACTGCCTCAAGGGCATTGGCCGCCAGGAGGGCACCTTCCTGATCGACAAGAGCTTGCGCAGCCGTGTCAACTTCGTCCAGGTCAACCTCAACGAAGCACTGCCTGCCCTGGGCGAGTTCGAGGTGATCTTCCTGCGCAACGTGATGATTTATTTCGACCAGCAGACCAAGAGCCAGGTAGTCGCGCGTCTGTTGCCGCTGCTCAAACCCGGCGGTTACTTCATCATCAGTCACTCGGAAAGCCTGAACGGTGTCAACGACACCTTGAAACTGGTGGCGCCGTCGATTTACCGCAAGCCATGAAAAAGCCCGTCGATGCGGCCGAAGTGGTATTGGCGCCTGGTCAGGTCAGCTTTGCTACGCGGCCGACGCGCCTGCGGACCTTGCTCGGCTCCTGCGTAGCGATCACCTTTTGGCACCCGCAACAGCTGATCGGCGGCATGTGTCACTTCATGCTGCCGGGGCGCCTGCGCACCCACCAGCCCCTGGACGGCAAATATGCCGACGAAGCCATGGAACTGCTGCTGCGCCACGCGCAGGTCAATGGCACACATGCACGGGATTACCAGGTCAAGCTGTTCGGCGGCGGCAAAATGTTTCCCGAGCAGCAGCGCCACCTGCCGATGCACGATGTGGCCAGCCTGAATATTCGCGCGGCGCTGGCCCTGGCCGAGCACTATCACCTGCACCTGACGGCCCAGGACATGGGCAGTACCGGTTACCGCACGATCATGTTCGATCTGTGGAACGGCAACGTCTGGGTTCGGCACCAACCAATGGGAACACTTCAACAAGATGCCTACCAAAAAAATCAGTGTGCTGCTGGTCGATGACTCGGCCGTAGTACGCCAGGTCCTGCTGGCGATTCTCGGTGATACGCCGGATATCCATGTCATGGGCGCCGCTTCCGACCCGATTTTCGCCATGGACAAACTCGCCCGCGAATGGCCGGACGTGATCGTGCTGGATGTGGAAATGCCGCGCATGGACGGCATCACCTTTCTCAAGAAAATCATGAGCGAACGGCCGACGCCGGTGGTGATCTGTTCCTCGCTGACCCAGAAAGGCGCGGAAACCTCCCTGCAGGCGCTGTCGGCGGGTGCGGTGGAAATCATCACCAAACCCACGACCGGCTTGAAGAATTTCCTGATCGAGTCGGCAGCCGAGTTGGTGGCGGCGATTCGCGCCGCGGCGAACTCCAACGTCAGGAACCTGGGCAAACGCAGCGCCAGCCCGGTGCCGGCGCTTGCCCCGGCCAGCAAGCTCAGCGCGGATGCAATCCTGCCCGCCGCCAATGGCCATGCCATGGCACAGACCACCGAGCGCATCGTCGCCATCGGCACTTCCACCGGCGGTACCCAGGCGCTGGAGGCGGTGCTGACGGCCCTGCCGAGGGTGTGCCCAGGCATGGTGATCGTGCAGCACATGCCGGAGAAGTTCACCGCCTCCTTTGCCGAACGCCTCAACAGCGTCTGCGAGATCGAAGTGCGCGAAGCGCGCAACAACGACCGCATCCTGCCGGGCCTGGCCCTGATCGCCCCTGGCGGCAAACACCTGATGGTCACCCGCAGCGGCGCCTATTATCACGCCCAGGTGATCGATGGGCCGCTGGTCAACCGCCATCGGCCTTCGGTGGACGTGCTGTTTCGCTCGGTGGCCAAGTTCGCCGGCAAGAACGCCACCGGCATCATCATGACCGGCATGGGCGACGACGGCGCACGCGGGCTCAAGGAGATGCTCGAAGCCGGCGCGGCCACGGTGGCCCAGGACGAAGCCAGTTGCGTGGTGTTCGGCATGCCCAAGGAAGCCATCAAGCTCAACGCCGCCCAGCGCATCATGGCGCTGGAGGATATCCACCAGGCGATTCTGCATAAATGAAGGTTTGATAAGAGTCCCCGCGCAGGCGTCCCCCTCGCTCCTACAAAAGTCCCATGCCGAGGGGGGCACGTGGGCAAGCCCGCTCGCCACAAAAACAGGGGCGTTCAAGTAAGAAATTAATTATTTAACCTCACCCAGGCTCGGCGTGTCCGTAACTGGCTTACACGGTTAAAGGCAAGCCATACCTCACCTCAGCCAGGCCTACACCTCCCCTCTCAAGCATGCGCTCACTGCCTGTTTCAACAACACACCCTGCCCTGCGATAAAACCGGATGGCTCTTTCATTACGGCTCAAGACCCACAGCGTCAAACGCTGATACCCCTGTGCCAGCAAGTCCTGCACACCTGCCTTCCACAAGGCCAGCCCGACGCCGGTTTGCCAATACCCGGCTAGGACATAGATGGCCATGACCTCGCCGACGCCGCCCCCGGCGGCATCTTCGTCACGACTGGCACCGACTGATATCCAGCCGACAACCTGCTGGTTCAACTGCGCGACCCACACATTAGACTCGCCCGACTCAATCGAGCGCCCCCAAAATGCTTCACGCCGAGGTAGCGTTGCGTTCAATGAGTTCAGGTACTCGGCCGGCATCAGGTCACGATAGGCCTCTTGCCAACTGCTGACATGCACCTGGGCAATCGCCTTTGCATCGGAGGGTAAGGCCCTGCGGATCATGGATGTACGCCTTCTTTGCGAAAGTCGGGGTTCAGAAAACTGGCAGGAAAATTGGAGTCAGACAATCATTATCTGTATTGACGGCACATAGAACCGGAGGAACATCAGATGACCCACGATGAACTCGTCACCCGTTACCGAGACTACATCGCCTGCCTCAACCATCGGGACTGGGACCGGTTGGGCGCACTCGTTCACCCGGACGTAACCTACAACGCAACGCGGGTCGGCCTCGCGGGCTATCGTGCGATGCTGGAGCGGGACGTTCGCGAGATCCCAGACCTGGTGTTTCACATCCAGTTGCTGATCGCCGATCCACCGACCATCGCCAGCCGCCTGAACTTCAACGTCACCCCCAGGGGTGAGTTCCTGGGGCTACCAGTCAATGGCCGCAACGTCGAATTTTCCGAGAATGTTTTTTATGAATACGCCGACGGAAAAATCGCCCACGTCTGGTCGGTAATCGATAAGTCCGCCATCGAACAGCAGCTAAACTCCATGAACCACTGACTCCGTGGAGACCAACATGGCCCCTAAAAATACCCTCTGCCTCTGGTACAACGGCACCGCCGAAGAGGCCGCCCACTTCTACGCCAACACCTTCCCCGACAGCGCGGTGACCGCCGTGCGCCGGGCGCCTGGCGATTACCCTTCAGGTAAACAGGGCGACGTATTAACCGTTGAATTCACCGTACTGGGCATTCCGTGCGTCGGCTTGAACGGCGGCCCGATCTACCCCCATACCGAGGCGTTTTCATTCCAGGTGGCTACCGACGATCAGGCCGAAACCGACCGCTACTGGAACGCCATCATCGACAACGGCGGCCAGGCCAGCGTGTGCGGCTGGTGCAAGGACAAGTGGGGGCTGTCGTGGCAGATCACGCCCAGGGTGTTGACGGACGCCGTGGCCCATCCCGACCCGGCCATCGCCAAGCGTGCGTTCGAGGCGATGATGACCATGACCAAAATCGACATCGCAGCGATCGAAGCCGCCGTGAAAGGTTAGACGCCCCTGGGGAGGGATCGGCCGTTATGGCCCTATGCAACCGATGCAAGTCCCTCCCACAGGTCTCAGCCTCAGGCTGAAGTGATGCTGGCCCGCGCGCTGTGCAGCTTCTTGTAGCTCTCGATCAAGCGCAAATGCCGGTCCAGCCCTTCCAGCTTGATGCTGGTCGGCGTCAAGCCATAAAACCGCACACTGCCGTTGACCGAGCCAATCACTGCGTCCATCCGCTCATCGCCGAACATGCGCCGGAAGTTGGCCTCGTAATCCGCCAGTTCCAGGTCCTCGTCCAGTTCCATCTCCAGCACCGCATTCATGGCCTGGTAAAACAGGCCACGCTCAGCAGTGTTGTCGTTGTACTGCAGGAACATCTCCACGCACTCCTTGGCCTCCTCATATTGCTGCAAGGCCAGGAAGATCAGCAGCTTCAACTCCAGAATGGTCAACTGGCCCCAGGCGGTGTTGTCGTCGAACTCGATGCCGATCAGGGTGGTGATATCGGTGTAGTCGTCCAGCTCGCTTTCGATCAGGCGCTCGACCAGCGCCTGCAGTTCATCCTCGTCGAGGCTGTGCAGGTTGAGGATATCGGCGCGGAAGAACAGCGCCTTGTTGGTGTTATCCCAGATCAAATCGTCCACCGGATAAATTTCCGAGTAGTCCGGCACCAGGATGCGGCAGGCGGTTGCACCGAGGTGTTCGTACACCGCCATATAGGACTCTTTACCCATGCCTTCGAGAATGCCGAATAAGGTCGCGGCCTCCTGGGCGTTGGAGTCCGCGCCTTCGCCCGAGAAGTCCCACTCGACAAATTCGTAGTCCGATTGCGCGCTGAAGAAGCGCCACGACACCACGCCGCTGGAGTCGATAAAGTGCTCGACGAAGTTGTTCGGCTCGGTCACCGCCTGGCCTTCGAACGTCGGTTGCGGCAGGTCATTCAAGCCTTCGAAGCTGCGGCCCTGGAGCAGTTCGGTCAGGCTGCGCTCCAGTGCCACTTCCAGACTCGGGTGGGCGCCGAACGAGGCGAACACGCCGCCGGTGCGCGGGTTCATCAGGGTCACGCACATCACCGGGAATTCGCCGCCCAGCGAGGCATCCTTGACCAGCACCGGAAAGCCCTGGGCCTCCAGGCCCTCAATGCCCGCCACAATGCCAGGGTACTTGGCCAGCACCTCGGCCGGTACGTCCGGCAGGGCGAACTCGCCTTCGATGATTTCGCGCTTGACCGCGCGCTCAAATATCTCCGACAGGCACTGCACCTGGGCTTCGGCCAGGGTGTTGCCGGCGCTCATGCCGTTGCTCAGGTAGAGGTTTTCGATCAGGTTGGACGGGAAATACACCACCTCGCCATCCGACTGGCGCACGAACGGCAGCGAAACGATGCCGCGCTCTTCATTGCCCGAGTTGGTGTCGAACAGATGCGAACCACGCAGCTCGCCGTCGCGGTTGTAGACCTTGAGGCAGTAGGCGTCGAGGATTTCAGCCGGCAACTCGTCGTTAGGGCCCGGCTGGAACCAGCGCTCGTCCGGGTAATGCACAAACGGCGCATTGGCCAGTTCCTCGCCCCAGAACTGGTCGTTGTAGAAGAAATTGCAATTGAGCCGCTCGATAAACTCGCCCAGTGCCGACGCCAATGCGCCCTCCTTGGTCGCGCCCTTGCCGTTGGTAAAACACATGGGCGAGTGCGCATCGCGGATATGCAACGACCACACGTTGGGCACGATATTGCGCCAGGAGGCGATCTCGATCTTCATCCCCAGGTCGGCGAGAATCCCCGACATATTGGCAATGGTCTGCTCCAGCGGCAGGTCCTTGCCCGCAATGTAAGTGCCCCCTTGCGAAGTGCTGCCGGGCATCAACAAAGCCTGGGCATCGGCGTCGAGGTTTTCCACTTCTTCAATGACGAACTCAGGCCCGGCCTGCACAACTTTCTTGACAGTGCACCGGTCGATGGAACGCAAGATGCCCTGGCGGTCCTTCTCGGAAATATCCGCCGGCAACTCCACCTGGATCTTGAAGATCTGGTTATAGCGGTTTTCCGGGTCGACAATATTGTTCTGCGACAGGCGAATATGTTCGGTGGGGATATTGCGGGTCTGGCAGTACAGCTTCACAAAGTACGCCGCGCATAACGCCGACGAAGCCAGGAAGTAATCGAACGGCCCCGGCGCCGAGCCATCGCCTTTATAGCGAATAGGCTGGTCGGCAATTACCGTGAAGTCGTCGAACTTGGCTTCAAGTCGAAGGTTATCGAGAAAGTTGACCTTAATTTCCATGCGGGCACACCAGAATAACGAGCTAAACAAAAAATGGCCGCCATTATGGGGTTTTTCATCGGGAAGTTTCAGGCTTTTGACCAATGGCTGGAGAAATAGCGAAAGTGCATTAACCTTTTCGCAGATCACGCCGATGGACTGTTAGCAACCAGGGAGTAGTCGGAATGCGTAACAACCAACCCGTAACACAGCGCGAGATTTCACTCGCCCCGTCGCAAAAACTCATCTCCGCCACGGACACTCAAGGAAATATCAGTTATTGCAACGACGCCTTTGTCGAAATCAGCGGTTTTGAGCGCAGCGACCTGATTGGCGCGCCGCAGAACATCGTGCGTCACCCCGATGTGCCCCCGGCCGTTTTTGCGCACATGTGGCGCGCCCTCAAGCAAGGCCTGCCGTGGATGGGCATCGTCAAGAACCGCGCAAAAAACGGCGATCATTATTGGGTCAACGCCTACGTCACACCGATCTTCGAAGGCAGCCAGGTGGTGGGCTTCGAGTCGGTGCGGGTCAAGCCTACGGCCGATCAGATTCGTCGCGCCCAGGCCCTGTACCAACGCCTCAGCCAGGGCAAGGCCGCCATACCGCGCCAGGACTCCTGGCTGCCGACCCTGCTCGGTTGCGTGCCGTATGTAGCCACTGGACTTACCGGTGTCCTTGGCGGGCTGTTTCTCAGCGTTCCGGCAGCCGTTGCGGTCGCCGTGGCGGTCGCGGTGCCGGTGGGCGTGCTCTGCTCGCGCTGGCGCCAAGGCAGCACCTTGCGCCTGTTGGCGGGTGTCGAGCCCTCGACGTCGGACGCCTTGATCGCCCAGATGTACAGCGACGCACGCGGCCCCCAGGGGCGTCTGGAAACCGCGTTTCTCAGCCAGAATGCGCGCCTGAAAACCTGCCTCACCCGCCTGCAGGACAGTGCCGAACAACTCAGCGCCCTGGCCGGGCAATGCGATCAACTGGCCACCGCCAGCTCCAAAGGCCTGGACCGCCAGCGTGTGGAAACCGAACAGGTTTCGGCCGCCGTCAACCAGATGGCGGCCACCACCCAGGAAGTCGCCAGCCATGTGCAGCGCACCGCCGACGCCACCCAGCAGGCCAACGTACTGACAGGGCGCGGTCGCGAGGTGGCGCGCGATACCCGCGAAGCCATTGAGCGCTTGTCCGCCGTGGTTGGCGAAACCGGCAGCACCGTGGCGCAGTTGGCCCGGGACAGCGATGAAATCGGCAGCGTGGTCGATGTGATCAAAGGCATCGCCGATCAAACCAACCTGCTGGCGCTCAACGCCGCCATCGAAGCCGCCCGCGCCGGCGAACAAGGCCGAGGCTTTGCCGTGGTGGCCGATGAAGTACGCCAACTGGCACAACGCACCTCGCAATCGACCACCCAGATCCATGCCCTGATCACCCAGCTTCAAACGTCGTCCAACAACGCCGTGCAGAGCATGGAAAACGGTCATCGCCAGGCCCAGGAAGGCGTGGCCCGGGTACTGGAAGCAGACCAGGCACTGGTCGGCATCAGCGAAGCGGTATCGCACATCACCGAGATGACCACCCAGATCGCCGCCGCCACCGAAGAACAAAGCGCCGTCGCCGAAGAGATCAGCCGCAACATCACCACCATTGCTGGCCTGGCCGACCAGACCTCGATCCAAGCCCATCAATCCACGGACCTCAGCAAGGAACTGACCAATACCGCCGCCACCCAATATGCGTTGGTAGAACGTTTCAACCGCTGAAGCGCGACAGCACCTACGAATGGGTAGGTGCTCTGCGTCCACTTGCCTGTCTTCGAACAAATCCCTGTTTGGCTGCATACTTTGGCTGCTATGTTTCGTGCCTAGCCATTCAAGGGATGTGCCATGCAACCATTAGCCACAAACGCCACATTGCTGATCATCGACATGCAGCAAGGCATGAACCAGCCGGCACTTGGGCGACGCAACAACCCCGACGCCGAGCGGCACATGCAACGCCTGCTGAGCGCATGGCGCCAGGCGGATAGGCCGGTTGTGCATGTGCGGCATATATCCCGCACCCCAGGCTCAGTATTCTGGCCCGGTCAGCCAGGCTGTGAGTTCCAGGCCGCGCTGCAACCAATGGCACATGAGCACGTGGTGGAAAAAAACGTCCCGGATGCGTTCACCCACACCGGGCTGGAGCGCTGGCTGCATGTGCGCTCAATCAGGCAACTGGTGATCGTCGGGGTGATCACCAATAACTCGGTGGAGGCCACCGCGCGCTCGGGCGGTAACCTGGGGTTTGACGTGATGGTGGCTGCCGACGCCTGCTACACCTTTGATCAAACCGATCTGTCCGGGCGCCTGTGGCCGGCAGAGGACGTGCATGCGTTGTCGCTGAGCACCCTGGCGATGGACTACGCCAGGGTGCTCGGGACCGAGGAAATCCTGGCTTAGCCTTGAGCCGAAATGAACCAACCGACTGCCGCACGGAGCGGTGCGGCATGTCGGAAGTCATGCGGCTTAACTGTCAGTCCACTCCCAGTTCCACCACCCCACCGTTCAACCGCACCGGCCACACCCGCAAGCGCTGGTGCGGCGCCTCCAGGCACTGGCCGTCCTGCAAACGGTAATGCTGTTTGTAGATCGGCGCCGCCACCACCACATCGCCCTTGAGATTGCCGACCAAACCACGGCCGATGACATTCGCGCCGGACTCCGGGTCATGGTTGTCGATGGCGTACAACGTCTGGTCCGGCGCATCGGGCAGGTAGAACAGCGCCACTTGCGCGCCGTCGAGCCATGCTACGACGCCGGAGTTGCTCACCAGGTCGGTTTCGTTGCACACGCTTTTCCAGGTGGCAAGCTGGCGCTGGGTGTTGGACTGGCTCATCAGGCAATCTCCTCGGTGACGGGAATCAGGTTGAGTTCGGCGGCCATGATCGGCCGACGCTGGCCGCGTTCCTGGACAAAATGGATATCCGGGTCGGGGCGTTTGTCGTTGACGAAGGTGCGGAAGCGCTTGAGTTTTTCCGGATCTTTGAGGGCGTTGGCCCATTCGCATTCGTAGCGATCCACCACCAGTTGCATCTGCGCTTCGAGCTCGGCGCCCAGGCCCAGGCTGTCGTGCAGGATCACGTCCTTGAGGAAGTCCAGGCCGCCTTCGAGGCTTTCGCGCCACACCGAGGTGCGCTGCAGTTTGTCGGCGGTGCGGATGTAGAACATCAGGAAGCGGTCGATGTAGCGGATCAGCATGGCGTCGTCGAGGTCGGTGGCGAACAGTTCGGCATGGCGTGGACGCATGCCGCCATTGCCGGCGATATAGAGGTTCCAACCCTTCTCGGTGGCGATCACGCCAACGTCCTTGCTCTGCGCCTCGGCGCACTCACGGGTGCAGCCGGACACCGCGAACTTGAGCTTGTGCGGCGAACGCAGGCCCTTGTAGCGGTCTTCGATCAGCAGCGCCATTTTCACGCTGTCCTGCACGCCATAACGGCACCAGGTGCTGCCCACGCAGGACTTCACCGTGCGCGTGGACTTGCCATAGGCATGCCCGGTTTCGAAACCGGCGGCGATCAGTTCGGCCCAGATATCCGGCAGCTCATGCAGTTGCGCGCCGAACAGGTCGATGCGCTGGCCGCCGGTGATCTTGGTGTAAAGGTCGTATTTCTTCGCCACCTCGCCGATCACGATCAGCTTCTCGGCCGTGATCTCGCCACCCGGAATCCGTGGCACCACCGAGTAGGTGCCGTTCTTTTGCATGTTGGCCATGAAGGTATCGTTGGTGTCCTGCAACGGCACCAGCGAGGCGTCCATGATCGGCTGGTTCCAGCACGAAGCCAGGATCGAGCCCACCGCCGGCTTGCACACATCGCAACCGGTATGGCCACGGCCGTGTTTGGCCAGCAGTTCTTCAAAGGTCAGCACCCCTTCCACACGCACCAGGGCATACAACTCCTGACGGGTATAGGCAAAGTGCTCGCACAGGCTCTTGTCGACGCTGACGCCGCGGGCGATCAGCTCGTGCTCGAACACCTGCTTGAGCAAGCCGGCACAACCACCGCAGCCGGTGCAGGCCTTGGTCTGCGACTTGAGCAGGCCGAGGTCACTGCAACCGGCGTCAATCGCCGAGCAGATCGCGCCCTTGTTGACGTTGTGGCACGAGCACACGGTGGCCGACTCGGGCAAGGCACCTGGACCGAGGGTCGGGGCACCGGCGGACGATGGCAGAATCAGGCTGGCCGGTTCGGCCGGCAACGCAATGGCGTTCTGCATGTATTGCAGCAAGGTGTCGTAGTAGCTGTTGTCACCGACCAGCACCGCGCCGATCACATGTTTGCCGCTCGCATCCACCACCAGGCGCCGGTAGCTGGCGCTGGCTTCGTCGATGAACTGGTAGCTGCGTGCGCCCGGCGTGTGGGCATGGGCATCGCCGATGGAACCTACGTCCACCCCCAGCAATTTGAGCTTGGTCGACATATCGGCGCCCACGAAGGGCTCGGCGGTTTGCCCGCAAAGCAGCGCGGCAACCCCACGAGCCATCTGGTAGCCCGGGGCGACCAGGCCGAACAGGCTGCCGTTCCAGGAGGCACACTCGCCGATTGCGTAGATGTGCGGGTCGCAGCTCAAGCATTCATCGTTGATCACCACGCCGCCGCGCGGGCCGATCTCGAGGCCGGCCTGACGCGCCAGGGCGTCCTGGGCGCGGATACCGGCGGAGAACACGATCAGGTCGGTTTCGAGGTATTCGTCATTGGCAAAGTTCATGCGGTAGCGGTACTGCTCACCCGCGCTGATCGACTGGGTGGCGCGGGACAGGTGCACACCGACGCCCAGCCGCTCGATCTGGGCCTTGAGTGCCAGGCCACCGAAATCGTCCAGTTGCACCGGCATCAAGCGCGGCGCGAATTCCACTACATGGGCTTCCAGGCCAAGGCTCTTGAGGGCGTTGGCGGCTTCCAGGCCCAGCAGGCCACCGCCGACCACCACCCCACGCCGGGCATTGCCCGCCGCCGCACGAATCGCATCGAGGTCCTGCAGGGTGCGGTACACCAGCCGCGAATCGCCTTCGGCGCCTTCAATCGGCGGCACGAACGGGTAAGAACCGGTGGCCAGCACCAACGTGTCGTATGCCACGCAGCCGTTTGCGGTGATCACCTCCTGGCGGTCGCGGTCGATCTCCAGCACCGGCACGCCGAGGTGCAAGGTGACCCCTGGCATGTGGTACAGCGAGGCGTCGGACAGCGCCAGCGACTCGGCATCGCGGCCGGTGAAATACTCGGACAGATGCACACGGTCGTAAGCGCGCATCGGCTCTTCGCTGAACACATGCAACTGGTAATGCTCCAGCGCGCCGCGCTCGATCAGCTGCTCCACGCAATGGTGGCCGACCATGCCATTGCCGACGACGATCAGGGTTTTCAGCTCTTTCAGATTGGCGATCTTGGAATTCATATCAGCACCCGACAACGCTCATCACGGTTAAAAAAAGCAAAAAAAAACGCCTGAAACCTTGCGGTTCCAGGCGTCTTTGCCTGTTCTTATGCGGGATCGGTTCGGACGACTTCGCCGGATCCATCGCGTTATGCCCATGACCTTTATGGCCTGTCGATCGTCGTTGACCGAGTGGGGTTGAGGGGGAGCTTGCAGGCTCTGTGCCAATTAGCCGCAAGCCTTACAGCGACGCCTTTGAGCGGAACTCATCGAGTAAGAATGCTCAATCCGGCGCCTCCAACTGGTGCATCCCGCGACATAAAAGTGCATCCCCCGGATAAAAACCCAAGGTTCACAGAGGTCTGTGTGGCAACCGGGCTCCCCCCAATGCCGGTCAGTTAAGAGACAGAACGGGCCACCGGTACCTGTGGCGAGCGGGCTTGCCCCGCGTTGGGCTGCGCAGCAGCCCCAAAACATAGCCCCGGACCTGCCTGGCACACTGCGGCGCTTTTATTGGGGCTGCTGCGCAGCCCAACGCGGGGCAAGCCCGCTCGCCACAACAACCCCGCCCGCCCCCAATTTGCCTGTGCTTGAGAAATTGGCGCGTGACTTGCTAGGAACACCTCAAGAGCAATCAACGCTGATTGCCCACACACGACAAAGGCGCCGTGCAGCCCTCCGTTTCAAACGGGGGGTCTGCAGGGCGCTTTTTTGTTGGAAAGAAAAAAGGTTCGAGGGTTACGGATGGCAAGCCAGAACGTACGCAGCGTATGTCCTTATTGTGGCGTGGGCTGCGGCATCGTCATGCAGGTCGAGGACAATAAGGTGGTCAAGGTGATCGGCGACAAGGCCCACCCCACCAACTTCGGCCGCCTGTGCACCAAGGGCACCACCTGCGGGCAAGCCATCGCCGAGTCCGGCCGCATGGAGAACGCCTACCTGCGCCAGGCCCGCGACCACGACCCGGTGCGCATCGCCATGGACAAGGCCATCAGCGAGACCGCCGGCCGCCTGCGCCACATTCTCGAGCGCGATGGCCCCGATGCGCTGGCGTTCTACGTGTCCGGGCAGATGTCGCTGGAAGCCCAATACCTGATCAACAAATTGGCCAAGGGTTTTGTGCGCACCGCCAACATCGAATCCAACTCGCGCCTGTGCATGGCCAGCGCGGGCAGCGGCTACAAGCTCTCGCTGGGGGCCGACGGCCCGCCGGGCTCCTATGAAGACTTCGACCGCGCCGACCTGTTCTTCGTGATCGGCGCGAACATGGCCGACTGTCACCCGATCCTGTTCCTGCGCATGATGGACCGGGTCAAGGCCGGCGCGAAGCTGATCGTGGTCGACCCACGGCGCAGCGCCACCGCCGACAAGGCCGACCTTTACCTGCCGATCGAACCGGGCACCGACCTCGCCTTGCTCAATGGCCTGCTGCACCTGCTGGTCAAAAATGGCCACACCGACCCGGCCTTCATCGCGGCGTTCACCGAGGGCTGGGAGGCCATGCCCGGGTTTCTCGAGGATTACCCGCCGCACACCGTCGCACAGATAACCGGCCTGGCCGAAGCGCAGATCCGCCAAGCCGCCGACTGGATCGGCCAGGCCGCCGAATGGATGAGCTGCTGGACCATGGGCCTCAACCAGAGCACCCACGGTACGTGGAACACCAACGCCCTGTGCAACCTGCACCTGGCCACTGGCGCCATCTGCCGCCCCGGCAGCGGGCCGTTTTCCCTCACGGGCCAACCCAATGCCATGGGCGGTCGCGAGATGGGCTACATGGGCCCAGGCCTGCCGGGGCAGCGCTCGGTGCTGGTCGAGGCCGACCGTACGTTCATCGAAGACCTGTGGCAGATCCCCCACGACAGCCTGCCGCGCCAGGCCGGCAATGGCACCGTGGCGATGTTCGAACAAATGGCCGCCGGGCAGATCAAGGCCTGCTGGATCATCTGCACCAACCCGGTAGCCAGCGTGCCGAATCGCCAGACCGTCATCGACGGCCTGCAGGCCGCCGAACTGGTGATCACCCAAGACGCCTTCCTCGACACCGAAACCAACCGCTACGCCGATATCCTGCTGCCCGGCGCGCTGTGGGCCGAGGCCGAAGGGGTGATGATCAACTCCGAGCGCAACCTGACCCTGATGCAAAAAGCCGTGGAGGCCCCCGGCGAAACGTTGCCGGACTGGCAAATCATCGCGCAGGTCGCCTGCGCGATGGGCTACGCCGAGGCCTTCACCTATGCCTGCGCCAGCGAGGTGTTTGAAGAAATCAAGCAGGCCTGGAACCCCGCCACCGGTTATGACATTCGCGGCGCCAGCTACCCACGCCTGCGCGAACAGCCATTGCAATGGCCCTGCGCGTCGAACGAGGCGCCGGACCGCAACCCGATCCGCTATGTGCATAACGGCTCGATCACCTTCGCAACTGCAACCGGCAAGGGCCAGTTCTACCCACGCCCGCATAGGCTGCCCGCCGAGATGCCCGACGACGCCTTCCCCTTCGTGCTCAACACCGGCCGCTTGCAGCACCAGTGGCACACCCTGACCAAGACCGGCAAGGTCGCAACGCTGAACAAGCTCAACCCAGGGCCGTTCGTGGAAATCCACCCCGCCGACGCGGCGCGCCTGGGCATCAAGGCCCAGGACCGGGTTGAAGTGCGCTCCTCGCGTGGCCGCGCCGTACTGCCCGCGGTGGTTACCGACCGGGTACGCCAGGGCAACTGTTTTGCGCCCTTCCACTGGAACGATGTATTTGGCGAACACCTGGCGATCAACGCCGTGACCCACGACGCCGTCGACCCGATCTCCCTGCAACCGGAGTTCAAATTCTGCGCGGTCGCCCTGGCCCGGGTCGAACTGATCGACCACCAGTTTCTGGACGCCCCGGTCACGAACGACCTTTTCCCCCTGCCTGAGGAGCTTGCCATGTCGCGCCTCGACGCCTTCGCCGACATCACCGGCATCCGTAACGTGCCGGCGCCACCACTGAGCGACAGCGAACGCACCTACCTCGCCGGCTTCCTCAGTGGCCTGCAATCCAGCGCCGGGCGCCAGGCCGACGGGGTACCGGTGATGCCGGCGAATGCACCGTTGGCCAGGGACGCACGCCTCTGGCTCGACGGCTTGCTCGGTGGGCTGTTCAGCCGCACAGAAACCACCGCTGCGAGCGCCGCGCCCGCCCCGACGGTGACGTTGTTGTGGGCCTCGCAAACCGGTAACGCCGAAGCCCTGGCCGAGCGGTTCGCCGCACGCCTGCGCGAGTCGGGCATCAGCGTGGAGCTGAGCGCGATGGCGGACTTCCCGGCCAGCCAACTGGCGCGCACGCAAAACCTGGCGCTGATCAGCAGCACCTTTGGCGACGGCGACCCGCCGGACAACGGCGAAGGTTTCTGGCAGAGCCTCAGCACCGTCGAGACACGCCTGGAGTCGCTGCGCTTTGCCGTACTGGCCTTGGGCGACCCCAATTACGATCAGTTCTGCAAACACGGCAAGCGCCTCGACCAGCGCCTGTTGGAGTTGGGCGCCACCCGCCTGTTAGAACGCGTGGACTGCGATACCGAATTCGAAGAGCGTGCCGATGCCTGGCTGGCCCGCTTCCAGCAAAGCCTGAACCCGGCCAAGCCGCTACCGACCGCCGCCCCCGCCACGCCCGCCGGCAAAACCAAGCTGCATGGGTCGCGGCTGTTGCTCAACCGGCACCTGAACCCGCACAGCCGCCACAAGGAAACCCGCCAGTTCGCCCTCGACCTGGCCGACTCCGGGCTGACCTATGAAGCCGGCGACGCCCTCGGCGTACGCCCGCGCAACTGCCCCGAGCTGGTGGACGAGCTGCTCGACCTCACCCGCCTCGACGCCAGCACCTCGGTGAACATCGACACCTTCGGTGATGTGCCGCTGCAACAGGCCCTGACCCAGCACTTCGAAATCGCCCGGCCAAGCAGCGAGACCCTGGCCTTTATCGCCGAGCGCAGCGCCAACGCCGCCCTGGAACAATTGCTGCGGCCCGAGCACAAGGCCGAACTGAACGACTGGCTATGGGGCCGGCAACTGGTGGATGTGCTGCACGAGTACCCCATCGACTGCTCGGCGGACGAACTGCTGGGCACCCTGCGGCGCCTGCAGCCGCGCTTGTATTCGATCGCCTCCAGCGCCAAGGCCTACCCTCGGGAAGTGCACCTCACCGTGGCGACCGTGCGTTACGGCAAGCGCAAAGGGGTGTCGTCGACCTTCCTTGCCGACCGCGTCGGCGACGGTGAGGTGCCGATCTTCGTGCAGCCGTCCAAACACTTTCGCACGCCCGGCGACGGCGATGTGCCGATGATCATGATCGGCCCCGGTACCGGCGTGGCACCGTTTCGCGCGTTCTTGCAGGAGCGCCGGGCCCTGGGGCATCGGGGGCGCAATTGGCTGTTCTTTGGCGAACAGCATGCCGCCAGCGACTTCTATTACCAGGACGAACTGCAAGGTATGCAGCGCGACGGTTTGCTCACTCATCTGAGCCTGGCGTTTTCCCGCGACCAGGCGCAAAAGATCTACGTGCAGGACCGCATCCACGAACACGGCGCCGAGCTCTGGCGCTGGCTGCAGGACGGCGCCAAGCTGTACATCTGCGGGGATGCCAGCCACATGGCCAAGGATGTCGACCAGGCCCTGCGCCAGGTCGCGCGCACCCACGGCGGGCTGGACGTAGAAGGCGCCACCGAGTACTGGCGGCACCTGAGCGAGCAGAAGCGTTACCTGCGTGATGTGTACTGATTGGATACAGAACAATCGTGGATTGTATTGTGTACAAAAAACCCTAAAGATTCTTCGGGACCGGGCCGAAACAGCGGTGATAGCAATTCGCCGCGCCCTTTTCGGGCGCGACGGCTTGGCCGCCCCCCACGCTGATGGTCGTCTCGATGAAAATAAAAAATAAGCTTGTGCTGGCGTTTGTCTCTGTCGCGTTCATCCCGGTAAGCCTGGTGGCCGTGATCTCCGTGATGAACACACGGACCCAGGCGGTCGACCAGTTTATCGACGGCAGCACCCGGGAAATCCGCCAGATCGATGGCAACATCCGCCAGTTCTTCGATGGCACGCTGCAGAACGTCGATCAAATGGCCACCGATCCTGTATACACCTCCGTGAACACCCTCAAGAACTACCAGCCCGCCGACGCCGCCAGCCAGCCGATGCCAGCGGCGGCGCAGGAAGTCATCGACCGCTTCGCACGCTTTGGCAAGACCCACCCGGCGGCGGCGATCCTGTCCATTGGCCTGGAAGACGGCACCTACGTCAAATGGCCGGATGACCCGCAACTGGCCAAGTACGACCCACGCGCACGCCCCTGGTACAAGGCGGCGATGGCCAGCCCCGGCAAAACCGTGCGCACCCCGGCGTATTACTACGACAAAGACGACGTGGCCCTGGTGGGCACCGCGCGGGCGCTGTTGGACAACGCCGGCAAGGCCAAGGGGGTGTTCGTGGTCAGCGTGTCACTGAAGAACCTCACCGAACTGGTCAAGAGCATCAAGCTCGGCGACAGCGGCTACGTGATGCTGATCGAAGACGGCGTGGTGCTGGTCGACCCGCGCGACGCCGCCCACAACTTCAAGCCGCTCAAGGACCTCGGCGCGCCCTATGCGCACCTGGCCGATACGCCGCAAGGTTACACCGACGTGGTGATCGACGGCGTGCGCTATATGGCCAACGTGTGGACCTCCCCCGGCCTGGGCTGGCGCTATATCGGGCTGATCGAACACAACGAAGTCATGGCCGAAGCCACGCGCATGACCTACATCACCGCCGTCATCGTCGGTGTACTGGTGTTGATCTTCGGTCTGATCGCGGCGGCGTTTTCCAAGGTCATCGTCAAGCCCATCGGCCAGGTGAGTACCGGCTTGCAGTCGATCGCCCAGGGCGAAGGCGACCTGCGCCACGAATTGCACGTGCAGGGCAAGGATGAAACCGCCGAACTGGCCGGCTGGTTCAACAAGTTTCTGGCCGCCATTCGCCAGTTGATCCAACACATCGGCGCGGCGTCGGCCAACTTGCAGAACGCGTCGAAGGTCAACAGCGAAGTGGCCCATAACATGAACGAAGCGGCCGGGCGTCAGCGCGAGGCGGTTGAACTGGTGTCCACTGCGTTCAACGAGATGGTCGCCACCGCCAACGAGGTCGCGCGCTCGTGCAGCGGCGCGGCGGAGTCCGCCGAGAACGGCCATCGCCGCGTGGCCGAGGGCAAGCAGCAGATCGAACTGACCACTGATAACGTCAACCGCCTGGGTCGCCGCCTGACCGAGTCGTCCGAGGCCATGGTCGAGTTGCAAGCTGGCAGCCGCAGCATCAACCAGATCATCGGCACCATCCGCGCAATTGCCGAACAGACCAACCTGCTGGCGCTCAATGCCGCCATCGAGGCAGCCCGCGCGGGCGATCAAGGCCGTGGCTTCGCGGTAGTGGCGGACGAGGTACGCGCGCTGGCCAAGCGCACCTCCGACTCAACCGGTGAAATTGAACAACTGTTAGGCACGCTGGGCAGCAAGACCGAGGAAGTCACGCAAAAAATGGACAGTTGCCTGGACCTGTCGCGGGCCAGTGTGACGTCCATCGAAAGCGCCCGGGGCAGCTTTGAGGGGATCGAACTGTCGGTCAACGAGATCCGCGACCAGAACCTGCAGATCTCCGCCGCCGCCGAGGAACAACACAGCGTGGCCGAAGAGATCAATCGGCACATCCAGCAGATCTACGACGAAGCGCAGCTGGTGGAAAGCCTGGCCAGCTCGGCGCAGGACGACTCGGGGCGCTTGTCGGACCTGTCGGATGAACTCAACGGCCTGGTCGGACGCTTCAAGTCCTGATAAACACGGCGATTTGGCGCTGCCTGGCGCCATTCGCAGCCTCGCTGAAGCTCGAGGGACCGCACCTGCACTATCTCTGTTGTGAAGCCATCCAGCCCAGAAAGGTATGCAGCCGGATCGTGAAGTTGTCGACTTGCGCTTGCGGATTTCGAGCTTCAAACAGAAAGAACGCCACCTGCGCGACCATCGCCGGATAACGCCGGACGAACATCTCCACATACTCTTCGAGAGTTTGTGGCCATGCTGATTCCTCTTCCGAACGTAATACATGGGTAGCCCGCACCAACTTGCGCGATGCCTCACGCTGCAAACACAGTCGTGCCTGCTCGGTATCGGCGTGTGCAATACGTTTGAGGTACCCGGCCAACACCTGTTCAAATTCACCATTCACCGCCACGGCGATTTCGCGACTCGGCCGAAAACGCTCCAAGTGCAACGACAGGTCATTGCCCCACACGCAACGGCAATGGTGCTTAAGCCAGAAGCCCCAACTGTTTTTGTTTTCAGCGGCCACTACTTGCACACGGCTGCCTATATCGAAATCAACTTTGGTGACCTCCGGATGCCGCTGCTCCAACGCACAGCGCACCGTCTCCAGCCGCGACAATAAATCCGCCGTTGGCGGCTCGCGCACCACCACCGTGAGGTCGAGGTCGCAAGCCCCCGCAATGGCGTCCCCTCTTGCGACACTGCCGTACAGGTACAGGCTGTCCAGGTTCAGAGCCGGACGTGAGAGTGAAGCGCGGACATCCGCGAGCAAGGGCAAGTATTCGGGCTGCAAAGGAATATCGGCAACAGTGAGGATAAAGCCCTCGGCATCGATGCCCGCGGAGGATCTACTCATGCGCGATGCACCTCGATCACCAGCCCCTCCTCCTCACTCGGCACACAAAAATGGCGCGTGATCAACTCAAACTCGGCATCCGTCGCAGCGAAGTCGTGGTCCCCCCGAGCATTGCGCGCATGCAGTCGCGCGCGACACGTGTCGTCGTCGAGTTCGAGGTAGTGCAGGCGGTGCGGCACCTGGGCCGCCTGGGCCAAGCCCAGCAGCCATTGCCGTTGGCTCAGAGTGTTGGCCGGAAAATCCAGCACCACGTCGTTGCCTGACGCCAGCAGGCTGATGACCAGCGGCCCCATGACGCCACGAATGCGTTGGGCGCAGCGCAGATAATCCGCCAGCGACAGAATTTCGCCAGGGTACAGCTGCGCCAGCCAATGGTCTTCACTCAACAGCAGGGCGCCGTGTTCAGCGCTGAGGGCGCTGGCAAGGGTTGACTTGCCCGAAGCGATCTTGCCGCACAGCAGGTGCAGGGTGGGCATGGATAAGGTCCCTCTTCTAGCGTAAATGACGCTTGAAATGCTCGTAGAACGCCAACGCTGCCACATTTTTGTCCTTGGCTTCCAGCATGATGTCGAAGTGATCAAAAAACTGCAGTGCGTTGTCGTTGGTCCCGCAACAGCTCAAGGCCGCCCGCCAGCAGGTGCACTGCGCCAACGTCGCACTCGGCGAGCGCGGGCCAGTGTGGTGCGACGACGGCAGTCCGGACTTCAACTGTTTTCAGGTCGCCAATACGCCGTATGCGGCTTGGTTTGAAAAACATCTCGACACGAAACCTTGATGAACTTTCTTACAAGCGTCGCGCTCCTTTCCTATGCGAAGTCATCGCGCCCCTGACCGCAGGTGCGCTGAACGATAAGGAGCCGCCACCGACATGACTACCCTCCCCCTCTACCGATATGCGCCAGGCCCGCTGCACGCGACCTTGCTCGCCGGCACCGTGCCGCTGTTTCTCGGCGCCTTGCTCAGCGACATTGCCTACGGCCAGACCTACCAGATCCAATGGGCCAACTTCGCCTCCTGGCTGATCGCCGGGGCGCTGGTGTTTGCAGGCTTTGCTCTGTTGTTTGCGCTGGTCAACCTGGTGCGCGCCGAACGCAAGGGCGGGCAGCCCCTCGCCTATTTTCTGCTGTTATTGGCGACCTGGGTGCTTGGGCTCGTCAACGCCTTCCAGCATGCCAAGGACGCCTACGCCATGATGCCCACCGGCCTGGTGCTGTCGGTGATCGTGACCGTGCTGGCAATTGCGGCAACCTGGACCGGCCTGCGCGCGGGAGGTGGCAAATGAACACGTCCCGCACCTTGACCCTGCTCAGCGCTGCCCTGTTGCTGAGTGCCTGTGGCGGCGAAGGCGACAAGACCCAGGCCCGCGGGCCCGACCCGAAGTTGCCGGAACAGCAAAGCAGCCTGCTGCCAAGCATGAAGATCGCCGAGCCCACGCCCTGGGGCGAGCAGAAGCCCACAGTGCCGCAAGGCTACAGCGTGACGGCAATCGCCACCGACCTGGCCATCCCGCGCCAGACCCTGGTGCTGCCCAACGGTGACATTCTGGTCGCCGAAGGCCGTGGCGGCAGCGCGGCCAAGCTCAAGCCCAAGGATGTGATCGCCAGCGTGATCAAGGCCCAAGGCAATACCAAGGTCAAGGGCGGTAACCGCCTGACCCTGCTGCGCGATGCTGACGGTGATGGCACCTATGAACTGAAAACGGTGTTCGCCGACAACCTCAATGCGCCCTACGGCCTGGCGTTCGCCGACGGCAAACTGTACGTGGCCAACCAGGATGCCCTGGTGCGCTTCGACTACACCGACGGGCAGACCAAGGCCACTGGCGCGCCGGTCAAGGTCACCGACCTGCCGGCGCAGATCAACCACCACTGGACCAAATCCCTGGCCGTCAGCGCCGACGGGCGCCAGCTGTATGTGGGCATTGGTTCCAACAGCAACGTCACCGAACGCGGCATGGAAGTGGAAATCGACCGCGCCATGGTCTGGCAGATCGATGCCGCCACCGGCGCGCACAAGCCTTACGCCACTGGTCTGCGCAACCCGACCGCGCTGACCATCCAGCCCGATTCGGGGCAACTGTGGACGGTGGTCAACGAACGCGACGAACTCGGCCCCGACCTGGTGCCGGACTACCTGACCTCGGTACGCGAAGGCGCGTTCTACGGCTGGCCGTACAGCTACTGGGGGCAGAACGTCGACCCGCGGGCGCAACCGCAGAACCCGGCCAAAGTCGCCGCCGCGATCAAACCGGATTACAGCCTGGGCTCGCACGTGGCCGCCTTGGGCGTGGACTTTTCCATCCCGGCCATGGGCGAGAAATTTGCCGATGGCGTGTTCGTCGGCGAGCACGGCAGCTGGAACCGCGACAACCCAGTGGGCTACAAGGTGATCTTCGTGCCGTTCAGCAATGGCAAACCGGCAGGCGAGCCGGTCGATTTCGCCACCGGCTTTCGCGATGACGACGGCAAGACCCGCGGACGCCCCGTAGGCGTGACGGTGGACCCGAAGGGGGCGTTGATCATTGCCGATGACCTGGCCAATACCGTGTGGCGGGTGACGCGTAACCGTTGAAACAGTGTGGCGAGCGGGCTTGTCGAATCGTCGCGCCACCCGCTCGGCATGGGCACTGACCGGTCACTTTTGTAGGCGTCCCCCTCGCGCCTACATTTGATCTTCGTTGCGTTCGCTTAACTGAACGGCATTAGAGCAAGCGTGTTCACCACACGCTCAGGCTTCGTCTTGCAATTGTGCTTGCAGCCAACCCAGCAGGGCCGTCACCTCCGACCGGGGGCTGATGTCCTGATGGCGGTAAATCGAAATCGCCTCTGGCAAGTACACGCTCTCCACACAGGGCCGCACCAGCGCCCCGCTCTCGATCAGCCCGCTCGCTGTACGCTGCCAGCCCATGGCGAGGCCGTGCCCTTCCACCGCTGCCTGCAGCATCAGCGGGTAGCTGTCGAACGTGGCACTGCGTGCATCCGCGGCCAATGCCTGGCCGAACACCTGCAACCAGCTGTCCCACTCCATCAGATGCGGCGGCTCGGCACCGTGATGCAAGAAAGTGCAGGCCTGCAACTCGCTGAGCGCCAACGGTTGTGTTGTATCCAGATAAGCGGGGCTGCACACCGGAAACACCTCATCGGAGGCGGTGAACATCAGGGGATGGGCGCCACTGGCGCGTCGCGTGCTTTGCAGGGCGACGTCGAAGTGGCTGTTGAATTCCGCCAGGGGCCGGGTGGAGGTCACCACCTGGATTTCGATATGCGGGTATTGCTGGTGAAAGGCCGACAGACGCGGCATCAGCCAATAAAACGCTTCGCACAACTGGCAGAGCAACACCACCCGGTTGCTGTGCGATAAGGCCCGCAGGCTGGCGGCGCTGTCACTGATGCTGTGCAGTGCGCCGCTGACTACCCGGGCCAAATCACACCCCTCTTGCGTGAGGAACACCGCGCGGTTGCGTCGATAAAACAGCTTCACCCCGAGGTTGTCTTCCAGCCCGCGTATCTGTCGGCTGATGGCGGCTTGGGTGATATGCAGCTCATCACCCGCCTTGGAAAAACTGCCCAGGCGCGCGGCTGCTTCGAACGGCAACAAGCTGGCAAGGGGCGGCAGGGTTTTTCCGAGTGTATTCATAATCTGGAGTTATGCATCCAAGGCCGAGGACTTGTTTGTAGCACAGCCATGGGGTTCGGCACCATGTGTCCAAGACCTGATGGATAACCTCAATGAACACACCACCTACCTCGATGCTCGTCGGCGTGACCCTGGCAGTGGTGGCGACCCTGGGCTGGGCGCTGAATTTCATCACGCCTTATGTCAGCGGCGACTACAGCCTGTACGACTTGATGCTGGTGCGGTTTCTGATCGCGGGGGCGCTGGGGGTCGTGGGGGTCATCCTGTACCGTGCGCAACTGCGTTGGCTGCGGCCAGGCCAGCTCTGTCTCGGCGCAACACTCGGCGCGTTGGGTTGCCTGGGTTATGGAGCGTGCATCGCTGCCGGGGTCCTGTTCGGCGGCCCGGTCCTGACGCCAGCGCTGGTGGGGATGGTGCCGGTGTTACTGGCCCTGCTCGGCAACGCTCGGGACAAGACCGTACAGTGGCGCCGACTCGCGGCGCCGTTGGCCTGCCTGACAGTGGGGCTGTTGCTGTCGAACCTCAGCAGCGTGCATCAGCCTTCATTGGGTATCGCGTCCTGGCTGGCGGGGCTGTTGTTTTCGTTGAGCGCGGTGGCCTTGTGGATCGGCTTCAGTGTGATCAATCAACAGCAGTTGATGACCCTTCCCGCACAGGCCATCGGCCTCTGGAGCGCGTTGATGCTGCTCGGTGCAGGCATCGCCACGCTGTGCGTGCTCCCCCTGCTGCTGGGCCTAGGCCTGCTCAAACTGCCGACACTGGGCTTTTGCATCGCGCGTGCGGGGCCGCTGTATGCCTGGAGCCTGGTCATCGCGGTGATGTCCACCGTGGTCGGCGCCTGGGCCTGGAACGCGGCGACCCGTCGCCTGCCCATGGTGCTGAGCGGCCAGTTGATCGCCCTCGAATCACTCTTCGCCACCCTGCTCGGCCTGTGGTTTCAAGGGCGCTGGCCAACCCCCATGGAAGCGGCAGGCCTGACGGCCGTGCTGGCGGGCGTGGTGATGGCGGTGCGAATTATCCTGACGGGAGCACGGCCCGCCGCAAGGCCGCACACCTTGCGGCGAGTTCAACGCTGATCAGGCGACCCTACAGGTCAGTGATTTCCTTGTGGCGCGGTACCAGCATCTTCATCACGCTCCACGCCACCAGGTAGGCCAGTGCGCAGATGGCGAACATGATCATGTAGCCGGTGTGGATGTCATTGACGGACTTGTAATAGTCGAACACCCACCCACCGATCTTGGTCATCACTACCCCGCCGATGCCGCCGGCCATGCCGCCGATCCCCACCACCGAGGCCACGGTTTTCTGCGGGAACATGTCGGACACGGTGGTGAAGATATTGCACGACCACGCCTGGTGCGCAGACGCGCCCACGCCGATCAGCAACACCGGCACCCAGAAGCTGATATAGCCCAGCGGCTGCGCCAACAGCACCACCAGTGGGAACAGCGCAATCACCAGCATGGCTTTCATGCGGCCATCGTAGGGTGCGTCGCCACGGGCCATGAAGTAGCTGGGGAACCAGCCGCCACCGATGCTGCCGACCATCGTCATGCTGTACAGCACGGCCAGTGGCAACACGATGTCGGCGCCTTTCATGCCGTATTGTGCCGACAGGTAGGTGGGCAGCCAGAACAGGAAGAACCACCACACGCCGTCCGTCATGAACTTGCCGAAGGCAAAGGCCCAGGTCTGGCGGTAGCTCAGCAGTTTGAACCAGGCGACTTTTTTCTCCGCTGTGCCGGCTGGCGCCGTGGCAAACGGCTGCACCGTCTGGTCACTGCGGATATAGGCCAGCTCGTCCGCCGACAGGCGTTTTTGCTGCTCGGGCTTTTCATAGACCGCGGCCCATACCGCCACCCACACGAAGCCGAGCATGCCGATAACCATAAAGGCGGCTTCCCAGCCCCACATCCCGGCAATCAGTGGCACGCAGATCGGCGCCAGGACGGCACCGACGTTGGCGCCGGAGTTAAAGATACCGGTGGCCAGGGAGCGTTCTTTCTTCGGGAAATATTCGGCCGTGGCCTTGATCGCAATCGGGAAGTTACCCGCCTCGCCAATCGCCAGCACCGCGCGGGACAGCATGAAACCGGCAATCGATACCGGAATCACCGCCAACCCGATGGCACCGCTGACGGCGGCGATCCCCTCGCCCATCGGCACCGAAAACGCATGCATGATGGCGCCGGTGGACCAGATGGCGATCGCTATTACGTAGGCCGCCTTGGTGCCGATCTTGTCGACGAAGCGCCCGGCGAACAACATCGAGATCGCGTACACAAACTGGAACACCGCCGCGATATTGGCGTAGTCGGTGTTGCTCCAGCCAAACTGTGTCGACAATTGCGGCGCCAACAGGCTGAGCACCTGGCGATCGAGGTAGTTGACGGTAGTAGCGAAAAACAGCATCGCGCAGATGGTCCAGCGATAGTTGCCGACCGCCTGGCCAACACGATGGGCACTGATGGGCTCGTTCAGATTCATGGCATCACTTTTATTTTTGTTAGGTAGGACATATGTAACGTCATATGTCGTCGTACAACTGTGGCTTTTATATCGAGAGGCCTACACGGTGTCAATCGAAAAGATTGCCGTATTTCTTGCTCTCAGGCAGTTATAAACAATGTCAGGCGCGAGCAGTTGTAGGATGACAGATGCACAGCACTGGACTTGAGGCGTGTTAAGCGCAGCGCCGCTGTGGGAGCGAGCACGCGCCGCCGCGGCCACAGCGGATCGCCGTTGCGCTGAGCATTGCGCTGGGCTGCGAAGCAGCCCCCCGGTTTGCGACCCGTGGTTTTGCGCCAATCGCGAAAAAATACACCAAAGGGTGAATTATTTCGTATCCGCTCGTATCTGAACTGACAGAGCGGTGCTATCGCAGTGATAGCACCTCCCCTGTTCAGCTTTAGAGTGGTCCGCATGAAATTACGTAAGAAGAGCGTCAAACCCATCGGGTTGAATGACATCACCATTGTCGACGACACCAAGGTGCGCAAAGCCATTACCGCCGCCGCCCTGGGTAACGCCATGGAATGGTTCGACTTTGGTGTGTACGGGTTTGTCGCCTATGTGCTGGGCAAGGTGTTCTTCCCGGACGCCTCCCCCAGCATCCAAATGATCGCCGCGCTCGGTACGTTCTCCGTGCCGTTCCTGATCCGCCCCCTTGGCGGCCTGTTCTTCGGGGCGCTCGGCGATAAGTACGGGCGACAGAAAGTCCTCGCGGCGACCATCGTGATCATGTCGCTCAGCACCTTCGCCATCGGCCTGATCCCCGGGTATGCGTCGATTGGCATCTGGGCGCCGATCCTGCTGTTGCTGTGCAAGATGGCCCAAGGTTTCTCGGTGGGCGGCGAGTACACCGGCGCGTCGATCTTCGTCGCCGAATACGCTCCGGATCGCAAGCGCGGCTTCCTCGGCAGTTGGCTGGACTTCGGCTCCATCGCCGGTTTCGTGCTGGGTGCGGGGGTAGTGGTGCTGATTTCCAGCATCCTCGGTGAGCAGCAGTTTGAAGCGTGGGGCTGGCGCCTGCCGTTCTTCCTCGCCCTGCCCCTGGGCATCATCGGCCTGTACCTGCGCCATGCGCTGGAAGAAACCCCGGCGTTCCAGCAGCACATGGACGCGCTCGAACAAGGCGACCGCGAAGGCCTGACCCACGGCCCCAAAGTGTCATTCAAGGAGGTCGCCACCCAGCACTGGCGCAGCCTGCTGACCTGCATCGGCATCGTCGCGGCCACCAACGTGACGTACTACATGCTGCTCACCTACATGCCCAGCTACCTGTCGCATAACCTGCATTACAAAGAAAACAGCGGCGTGCTGATCATCATCGCGATCATGGTCGGCATGCTGTTCGTGCAGCCGTTCATTGGTTTTGTCAGCGACAAGATCGGCCGCAAGCCCTTTATCATCGCCGGCAGCATCGGCCTGCTGTTGCTGTCGATCCCGGCATTCATGCTGATCACCAGCGGCAAGATCGGCCTGATCTTCGCCGGCTTGCTGATCCTGGCCATCGTGCTTAACTTTTTCATCGGTGTCATGGCCTCGACCCTGCCCGCAATGTTCCCCACTCACCTGCGCTACAGTGCGTTGGCCAGCGCGTTCAACGTCTCAGTACTGATCGCGGGCGTGACCCCGACCGTGGTGGCCTGGCTGGTGGAAAGCACGAACGACCTGTACATGCCCGCCTACTACCTGATGGTGTTCGCGGTCGTCGGCCTGGTCACCGGCCTGACCATGAAGGAAACCGCCAACAAACCCTTGCGCGGCGCGGCACCGGCGGCTTCCGACATGGAAGAAGCCAAGGAACTGCTGCAGGAGCATCACGACAATATCGAGCAGAAGATCGAAGACATCGACGCCGAGATTGCCGAGCTTGAGGCCAAGCGCCAGAACCTGGTGCAGCAGCACCCACGAATCAACTAAGACCGACCGCGCGTGGTGGCCCCCGCCACCACGCCTTTGGAGTGTTCAGCATGTTTCCCAGCGTCACCGCAGCCCATTCGTTACTCAGCGCCGATGAACGCGCCGCTATCGCCGAAATAGAAGCCACCACCAGTATCCTGCAACTGGTTACCCGCCTCACCGGCATGCGCTTTGCCGGCATCGCCAAGTTCACCGACCAGGAATGGATCGTGTGTTCAGTGCACGACACCATCGACATGGGCATTCACGTCGACGATGTACTCGACCTGGAAACCACCCTGTGCAGCGAGTTCTGCATCAACCCCCACACCCTGTTTATTCCGCAGGTCAGCGCAAACGGCCGTTTCGCCGCGCGCCCGGTGGTCAAGCAGTTCGCCATCGAGAGCTACGCCGGGGCGCCGATCTTCCTGCCTGACGGTCGCCTGTTCGGCGCATTGTGCGCGCTGGACTCCAGGGCGATGCTGTTTGACGACCCCAACCTGCCGGAAACTCTGAGCCTGTTCGCGCGGCTGATCGGCTGCATCTTCTTCGCTAACCTCACGACGAACGATCGCTGAGCACCGCCTTGCCCCGTAACCCGGCAATATCGCGTTTGGGCGGCACGCCAAACAGGCGGCTGTACTCACGACTGAACTGCGATGGGCTTTCATAACCGACTTTGAACGCAGCACTGGACACATCCTGGTGCTCGTTCAACATCAAACGGCGCGCTTCGTTCAAGCGCAGCCACTTCTGGTACTGCAAGGGACTCATTGCCGTCAGTTGGCGGAAGTGATGGTGAAACGTCGCTGCGCTCATCTGTACCCGCGCCGCCAATTCATCCACGCGCAGCGCCGCATTGTAATTGAGCTTGAGCCAGTCAATCGCCTTGGCGATCCGATAGCCCTGCCCGTCCACGGCGCAAATCTGCCGCAGGCGCCCGGCCTGGTCACTCATTAATAAGCGGTAGTGGACCTCGCGTTGAATCAACGGCGCGAGTATCGCGATCGCCTCAGGCTCATCCAGCAACGCCACCAACCGTGCAAACGAGGCGAGCAAACCCTCGGTGACCGTACCGATACCCACACCTTTCATCACGGACCGCTCACGGGTGGGCGGCAACTCACTCTGGGCGATCAATTCGGCCAGGATGCGCAGGTCCAGTTTGAACGTGAGCCCAAGGCACGGCCGCCCGGGGCTGGCGACCAGTACTTGGGAATTGGCCGGGATGTCCAGCGAAGTCAGCAGAAAGCGCGAGGTGTCGTAGGCGTACCCCTCGCCGCCCACCCACAACTGCTTCTCGCCCTGCACCACAAGCACCACGCTCGGTTCAACCATGCACACCACGGGTGTCGCAGGCTGTTCACGCCGATAAAAACCTAAGCCCGGGATCGGCATGGGCCAGTCGCCGGGCGTCGATAGGCGCGACTCGATCGCCTGCACCAACGCGTGCAGGGGCGTTTGATTGATCGTCATAACCGGTTCTTTCCTCTGATGAGTGGACTGTATCTCGGCCGACACCTGAGTGTATGCGGCAACGGTCAAGACTCAGAGGATCAGGCAAGTAATCCACTGGAACGCACTACAGAAGCTAGCCCCTGGCGGGGAAAATGCACAGGCCCAACTCAATAAGGATCAACCGATGAAACGCCTCTTGCTCACCCTGGGTTTGCTGGTGACTTCTTTTTCTTCACTGGGAGCCGACATGTCCAACGGTGCCAATAATTTCTACACAAGCAGTCAGGTGACTGTCGAAAAGGTCACCTTCAACAATCAATACGGCATGCCGGTGGCAGGCAACCTGTTCATCCCCAAGCACCTCGCCAAAGCCTCGAAAAATGCCGCCCTGGTAGTAGGCCACCCGATGGGGGCGGTCAAGGAACAGAGCGCCAACCTCTATGCCACAAAAATGGCCGAGCAAGGCTTTGTCACCTTGTCGCTGGACCTGTCATTTTGGGGAGCAAGCGCCGGTACGCCGCGCAATGCAGTGCTGCCTGATCTCTACACCGAGGACTTCAGTGCCGCAGTGGACTTCCTCGGCACCCGGCCGCTGGTCGACCGTGAGCGCATCGGTGTGATCGGTATCTGCGGCAGTGGCAGCTTCGCCATCGCGGCGGCCAAGATCGACCCACGCCTGAAGGCTATCGCCACCGTCAGCATGTACGACATGGGCGCCGCCAACCGCAACGGCCTCAAGCACAGCATGACCGTCGAGCAACGCCAGCACGTGCTGATGCAGGCGGCCAACCAGCGTTACGTGGAATTCCAGGGCGGTGAAACCCTGTACACCGGCGGCACGCCGCTCCAGTTGAGCGGCGACCCCATTGGCGATGAGTTTTTCGACTTCTATCGCACCCCGCGCGGCGAATTCACACCGGCCGGTGCGTCGGCGCAAACCACCACCATGCCGACACTGACCAGCAACGTGAAGTTCATGAACTTCTACCCGTTCAATGCCATCGAGACGCTGTCGCCACGCCCGCTGCTGCTGATCGCCGGCGCTGATGCGCACTCCCTTGAGTTCAGCGAGGACGCTTACCAGCGTGCGGCCGAACCCAAGGAGTTGCTGATCATCCCGAACGCCGGTCATGTGGACCTGTACGATCGGGCCGACCTGATCCCGTTCGCCAAGCTCACCCACTTTTTCAAAAGTTACTTGAAATGATCTCGCAAGCCCTTCAGGCGCCCCGTTGGGGCGCGGTATTCGCCCTGGCCCTGGCGGCGTTCGCGCTGGTCGCCTCCGAGTTCATGCCGGTGAGCCTGCTGACACCGCTGGCCGCTGACCTGGGTGTCAGCCCGGGTCAGGCCGGCCAGAGCATTTCGGTGTCCGGCCTGTTCGCGTTGCTGACCAGCCTGGTGATTGCAGCCGTGGCGGCACGTGTGGAGCGCAAGCGCCTGCTGGTGGCGCTGACGCTGCTGATGATTGTCTCCGGGAGCGTGGTGGCTTTTGCGCCGAGCTACCCGGTATTCATGCTGGGCCGCGCGATGATCGGCATGGCCATTGGTGGCTTCTGGTCGCTGTCGGCGGCGACCGCCATGCGCCTGGTGCCCGAGCCCCAGGTGCCGCGCGCCTTGGCAATCGTCAACGGCGGTAATGCCCTGGCAACGGTCATCGCGGCACCACTGGGCAGTTTTCTCGGCGGTTTGATCGGCTGGCGCGGGGCGTTTTTCTGCGTGGTGCCCGTCGCCGTAATCGCGGCAGCCTGGCTGTTGCTCAGCCTGCCACCGATCAGCAGGCACAGCCCGGCAGGCAGCCGCGATGTGCTGCACCTGATGAGGCGCGCGCCAGTAGCGCTGGGCATGCTCGCCGTCAGTGTGTTTTTCATGGGCCAGTTCATGCTGTTCACTTACCTGCGGCCGTTTCTGGAAGGCGTCACGCAGGTCAGTGTATCGCTGTTGTCGTTGATGCTGCTGGTGCTGGGCCTTGCCGGCCTGGTGGGCACGCTGCTGATCGAGCGCTTGTTGAAGAACAGCCTGTTCATGACGTTGATTGGCATTCCCTTGCTGATGGCAGTGCTTGCCTTGGCATTGATTGCGTTCGGCGCCTCCAGCGTTATCACCGGCGTGCTGTTGGCTGCGTGGGGTCTGGTGGCCACTGCCGCACCAGTAGGCTGGTGGACCTGGCTGGCCAAAACCCTGCCCGACGATACCGAGGCAGGGGGCGGCTTGATGGTCGCTATCATCCAACTGGCCATCGCTGCGGGAGCCATGGTGGGGGGTGTGGTGGTTGATCTTTCGGGTTACCCGGCGACGTTTGGGCTCAGCGCTGCGCTGCTTTGCGTTGCCGCAGTGCTTGCGTGGCTCGCCGCACGCGCCGGTCAGCGTGCGCTGTCGATGATCTGCCGAAGTCCGGGGTGAGGCTGTAGCCGGTAATGACAGGGTTCGTAGAAGTCCCACCGCGGGCCGTCTGCGCAGTGACTGCAAAGGCCCGCGCACTGGGGCGACGCCGATGGCGGGGCGAAGACAGCGGCCGTCCTCCCGAGGGCACAGCGCACGCAGCCTTCGAACGACTAATTGTTTTACCGGCGGCGCCGATAACCCTTTATACCCCTGACTTGCAGCGACACCCTGCTGGAAACCATGCCGAACGCTCTCACCCCGACCCTGCGCACATTCTCCGAGCGCACCAGCCTATCGCTGGCGCGTACCTCACTGTTCAAATTCATGGCCTTGCTGGCCCTGGTGTTTGCAACAGCGACCTACTCCTTGATCTACCTCGCCCAGGAACTGGACCGCTCCGAGCAGACTGAAAGCGCGTTCTACACCCGCAAGGCCATGCAATCGCTGGAGAAGTCGCTGCGTGTCACCGTCAAGGACTACGCATTCTGGAGCGATGCCTACAAGCACCTGCACATGCAAGTCGACACCGATTGGGCCTACGCACGGGGCAATGTCGGGGCCACGCTGTATCAAGACTTCGGCTTTCAGGGGCTGTTTGTGGTCGACGACAACAACCGCACGGCTTACTCGGTGGTCAAGGGCGAGCTGTACACTGCCGAGTTGGCGCAGTGGCTCGACCAACCCATCACCGAACTCATCGAACAGGCGCGCGCAGGCGCTGAAAACGAAACACCGGTCACCGCCTTTATCAATGTGCGCGGCAGCCCAGCCCTCGTGGCCGCCGCCGCGATTACCCCCGGCACCGACCCCACGGTGGTACCGGACGACCGGCAGGCCTCGGTGCTGATCTTCATCGACATCCTCAACAGCACCAAACTGGCGGCAATTGGCGACGACTTCGGCGTGGGCAACCTGCATGTCGCCAGCCACGATGAAATCGACAAGACCGTTGTATTCCCCCTTGGCGATCGGGGTGCCGCCGGCAACCTGTACTGGGAGCCGGCACGGCCCGGCTTGCGCTTGATGGGCGTGGGCCTGCCGCTGTTGGGCCTGGCCGCGCTGCTGGTGTGCCTGATGACCTGGGTGATTTTGCGCCGCACCACTGCCGCCGCGCTCGCTCTGGATGCCAGCCATGAATCGCTGCAACACAGCCAGAGCGCCCTGGCCACCAGCGAAGCGCGCTTTCGTGATGTGGTGGAGGCCAGTTCCGACTGGGTCTGGGAAATCGATGCCGATTGGCGCTTCACCTACTTGTCGGAGCGCTTCGAAAGCGTCACCGGGTTGACCCGTGATGCCTGGATAGGCGCGGCCATGAACGACCTGCTGGGCACCGACGCCGGGTTGTTGTCACAGTGGCTGTGCACCCCCGGACGCCGCCCGGACCTCAGCGTGCAGTGCGTGTATGTCGATGGCCAGGGGCAAGAGCGCACCACGCGGTTGTCGGCGCGACAAATGTCTTGTGGCGGTTTTCGCGGCACGGCCACCGACGTCACGGAAGAAGTCGAGGCACGCCGCCGCATTGAATTCCTGTCCCAGCATGACGCCCTGACCGGGCTGCCCAACCGCACGCGCCTGCAAGCCTTCCTCGACGGCAAACTCAAGACGTTGCCCACACCGGAACGCCCGCTGGCCATGCTCAGCCTGGACCTGGACCGCTTCAAGCCGGTCAACGACTTGCTCGGGCATGCCGCCGGCGACCGCGTGCTCAATGAAGTGTCGAACCGCCTGACCGATTGTGTGCGCCATGGTGACCTGGTGGCGCGCGTCGGCGGCGATGAATTTATGCTGATCCTCACCGATGCGGGCGCCCAGGACGAAGTCGAGAACCTGTGCCGGCGCTTGATTGCATCGGTCGAGCGGGCCATCCGCATCGATGAGCAGGAAGTGTTTATCAGCGCCAGCATCGGCATTGCCCTGGCGCCCAATGACGCCCGCGACGTCACCGAACTGCTGCGCTACGCCGATATCGCCCTGTACGAGGCCAAGGCCGCCGGGCGTAATACCTGGCGCTTCTATTCCGGTGAAATGAATGCGCGGATCATCGAACGTCGCCGCCTGGAGAGCGACCTGCGTTACGCGATCAAACATGGGGAGTTGCGCCTGCACTTCCAGCCGCGCTATCGCATTGTCGACGGGCAGATGGTCGGGGCTGAAGCGCTGGTACGCTGGCAACACCCGGTGCGCGGCCTGATCGCCCCGGACACCTTTATTCCGATTGCCGAAGAGTCGGGGTTGATCCTGTCGTTGAGCGACTGGGTGCTCGCAACCGCCTGCGCCTGTGCCGCCGACTGGCCGGAGAACCTGTTTGTGTCGGTCAACCTGTCGCCCATCGAGTTCAAGCGCGGCCACCTGGTGCAACGCGTACGCCATGCCCTGAGTGCCTCGGGGATCGACGCGGCGCGGGTGGAGCTGGAAATTACCGAAAGCGTCATGCTCGAAGACGCCGTCGGCGCCCTGGAGGTGATGCACACCCTCAAACAACTGGGCCTGCGCATTGCCATGGATGATTTCGGCACCGGCTATTCATCCCTGAGCTACCTGCGCGCGTTCCCGTTCGACGGGTTGAAGATAGACCGCAGCTTCCTCACCCGACTGGAGGACAGCGAAGACGACAAAGCCATCATTCAGGCCATCGTCGGCCTCGGACGCGCCCTGGCACTGACCGTAACCGCCGAAGGCATCGAAACCGCCGAGCACCTGACCCTGCTCAAAGCCGTGGCCTGTGATGAGGGCCAGGGCTATTTCCTCAGTCGGCCCTTGGATATCAACGCCTTCAACGAGCTGTTGGTTGCCGATCGCCAGCGCCTCCGGCCTATTTGAAGAAATGACTCGGCGTCTTGCCAAACTGTTTCTTGAACATACTGGTAAAAGCGCTCGGGCTTTCATAGCCCAGCTCCAGGGCCACGTCGATAATCTTCTCTCCCACCGCAATGCGCTCGAGCGCCAGCAGCAACCGCGCTTGCTGGCGCCATTGGCCGAACGTCAGGCCGGTGTCCTTGCGGAACAGGCGCTGGATGGTTTTTTGATCCAGCGCCAACCGCCCACTCCAATCCGCCACGGTCGAGGCGTCGCCGGGGTCGGCTTGCAACGCCTGGCAAACCCGCCTGATGCGCGGGTCGGCGGGCTGCGGCAGGGATAACGGCAGGGCTGGCAAGATGGCCAGTTCATCGAGGATCAGGTGCATGATCCGCGCGTCCCGCGAGTCCTCGGCATACGGCGGTTTCAGGCTGACCGAGGCCTTGATCAGTTCACTCAACAGCGGCGAGATACTCACCGCCTTGGTCTCGGTAGGCAGGTTGGGGAAGCTGTCGGCGCGCACAAACACGCTGCGCATTTTCAATGGCCCCACACAACGCAGCGAATGCACGTGCCCGCTGGGCATCCAGAAGCCGCGATTGGGTGGCACCGTCCACTGTTTATGCGCACACTGCACGACCATCACGCCTTCGGTGGCGTACAACAGTTGATGCTTCTCGTGGCTGTGCGCGGGGATCACCCAGTTTTCCGGGTAGTCGGTGGCCGAACTGATGACGGCCCATTCGCCCTCGTCGATCTCTTGCAGGAATTTATCCAGGGATTTGATCATTTCGCCCTTTTTGCGAGGGTTGGCTCCCGAATTACGCGAGACAGGCATTTTTCGTGAATCTAGCATAAACATCGAAACAATTTGAAATGGCAGCCGGCTCAAGTACTGGCTGCCTCTGTTCGCTGCCTTGTATGGAATGCCTGCATGTCGACACTCACCGCGTCACCCGCTGCTGCAAGCACTACGCCCCAAATAAGCCCGCTGGTCATGCGCATCCTCGGCGCCTGCGCCCTGGCGCACCTGATCAATGACCTGATCCAGGCCGTGCTGCCGTCGATCTACCCGATGCTCAAGGCCAACTACGGGCTGACGTTTACCCAGGTCGGCCTGATCACCCTGACCTTCCAACTGACCGCCTCGCTGCTGCAACCGTGGATCGGCTACCACACCGACCGCCACCCCAAGCCGTGGCTGTTGCCGGCGGGCATGGTGTGCACCCTGGTGGGCATCCTGATGCTGGCATTTGTCGGCAGCTTTCCGGCGATCCTGCTCGCGGCAGCGCTGGTCGGCGTGGGCTCGTCGACCTTCCACCCGGAAACCTCCCGCGTCGCGCGCCTGGCCTCCGGCGGGCGCTACGGCCTGGCGCAGTCGACCTTCCAGGTCGGTGGCAACACCGGCAGTGCCCTGGGCCCGCTGCTCGCGGCGGCGATCATCATTCCCTACGGCCAGGGCCATATCGCCTGGTTCGGGCTGTTTGCCGTGTTTGCGATCCTGGTGCTCTACGGCTTGAGCCGCTGGTACCGCAACCACCTCAACCTGTTCAAGCTCAAGCAAGGCAGCCAGGCCACCCATGGTCTTTCAAAAGGCCGGGTGACCTTTGCCCTGGTGGTGCTGGCCGTGCTGGTATTTTCCAAGTACTTCTACATGTCGAGCCTGACCAGCTACTTCACCTTCTACCTGATCGAAAAATTCAACCTGTCGGTGGCCAGCTCGCAGCTCTACCTGTTCCTGTTCCTCGGCGCGGTGGCCGCCGGCACCTTCTTCGGTGGCCCGATTGGCGACAGGATCGGCCGCAAGAAAGTCATCTGGTTCTCGATCCTCGGGGCCGCACCGTTCACCCTGGCCCTGCCCTACGTCGACCTGTTCTGGACCGCCATCCTCAGCGTGGTGATCGGGTTTATCCTGGCCTCGGCATTCTCGGCCATCGTGGTCTTTGCCCAGGAATTGGTGCCGGGCAATGTGGGCATGATCGCCGGCGTATTCTTCGGCCTGATGTTCGGTTTCAGCGGGATTGGCGCGGCGTTGCTCGGTTTGCTCGCCGATAGCCATGGCATCGAGTATGTCTACACGCTGTGCTCGTTCCTGCCGTTGGTGGGCATCCTGACGATCTTGCTGCCGTCGACCAAAGGCGTGTGACCTGCCGATTACCAGCTGGCCGTATGCCACCACCCTTTATGCTCTGAAAAACCTGCGTGTGCGCTTACAATCCCGGTTTTAGACGCACACCAGGCAGACATGACGCTCGACCCACCTACGATTCTGGCACTGACCGTTGCCTTGGCCGCCGCTGCCGCCCTTTACCTGCTGATTGAATGGCGCAGCGTACGGGAACCATCGCTGCTGCTGTGGAGCACCGGTTTCGCCACCATCACGCTCGGTTCCTTCCTGGCGCTGCTGCGCATCCACGGCTTTTTAGTGATCGGCATCTGGTTCGCCAACGGCTTGCTGGTGACCGCACATTTGCTGTTTTTGCTCGGTGTGGTGCGGTTTACCCAGGTGCGAGTATCGCGAGGCTGGTACCTGGTACTCGTCGCCTGGTTCGGCATGCTGGCATTGCCGGCCGACCCGTCATGGTCCAAAGCCATGCTGGCGGTGCAGTCCCTGTTGGTCGCGCTGCCCACCTTGCGCGCCAGTTTCCTGCTGCGGCCCCATGGCAGTTCATTGAGTGTGGGCGCCGTGCAACTGCGTTATGTGCTGCTGATCCACGGCATCTTTTACCTGGCCAAGGCGCTGTCGGTGGTCATTCCCGGCACCCTGATCGACCTCGCCGCGTTCAAGGGCGAAATCATCCAGATTTCCCTGGTGGAAGGCGCGATGGCGATCATGTTGATTGCACTGTCCATGACCGGCTCCGAGCGCTACCGCCGCGAGCAACAGATCGCCCGCCTCGCCGCCCGCGACCCACTCACCGCCCTCTACAACCGTCGCGCCCTCGACCTGCGCGCGCCGCGCCTGCTGGCCCAGGTCTCCCCGGCCCAACCCGGCGCCCTGCTGCTGATCGACATCGACCATTTCAAAGGGGTCAACGACCTCCACGGCCACACCGCCGGCGACCGTCTGCTGATCGCCTTGAGCGAAATGATTCGCAGCGTCGTGCCCCGAGGCGCACTGGCGGCACGCTTGGGTGGCGATGAGTTCGTGATCCTGCTGTGCCCGGCGTCAACCGAGCAGATTGTCGAACTGGGCAGCAGCTTGCGCGAGCAGTTTCAACAACTGGCCGCGCAGAGCTTCAGCACCCCGGCGCCGGTGACCTTGAGTATTGGCGCGAACCTGTTCGACCAGGCGCCGGCGAGCCTGGCGGCCTTGATTGAGCAAGGGGATTCGACGTTGTATGAGTCCAAGCGTGGGGGGCGCGATAGCCTTCGTGTGGTGGATCGGACGAACAGGGCCATGCCTGGCTAATGGTTACCCAATGACGCTTGGCGTGGCGGCTGGTGGGGGCTTTCATACCAGCCTGGCCAAGGTGAAGCCGCCGAGCCACCAGGCCATCGCCACGGTTGAGGTTTCCAGCGCCACACACAGCCCGCCCAGCACAAAGAACAGCGGGATATTTTCCAGATCAGTCGCCCAGGCTTTGCTCGATTGGCCAACCTCTAGCCGCTCCACCGTTCCCGCCGACGGCGCGACCTGGCAAGTGATGCGCGCCGCTTTCGCCGATTATTCAGCGCTGGTTTTGTGAAATATCTGTACGTAGACTGCGGCGATACCTCAACTGAAGGCGGCGAAGAAAACGTCATGCAAGTTACCGAAGTCTCCATTGCCCAATTGCGCGCTGCGCTTGAATCCGGCCAGACCACTGCCGTTGAACTGGTCAAGGCTTACCTCGCACGTATCGATGCCTACGACGGCCCGCAGACTGCTACGGCGTTGAATGCCGTGGTGGTGCGCAACCCCGCCGCCCTCGCTGAAGCCGAGGCATCCGATGCGCGTCGCGCCAAGGGCGAAACGTTGGGGCCACTGGATGGCATTCCCTATACCGCCAAGGACAGTTACCTGGTCAAGGGCCTGACCGCGGCCTCCGGCAGCCCGGCGTTTGCCAGGCTTGTCGCCCAGCGCGACGCCTTCACTATCGAACGCCTGCGGGCCGGTGGCGCGATCTGCCTGGGCAAGACCAATATGCCGCCGATGGCCAATGGCGGCATGCAGCGTGGCGTGTATGGCCGCGCCGAAAGCCCCTACAACGCCCACTACCTCACCGCGCCGTTTGCCTCCGGCTCGTCCAACGGCGCCGGCACCGCCACGGCCGCCAGCTTCGCTGCGTTTGGCCTGGCGGAAGAAACCTGGTCAAGCGGGCGCGGCCCGGCGTCCAACAATGGCTTGTGCGCCTATACCCCGTCCCGTGGGGTGATTTCGGTGCGCGGCAACTGGCCATTAACCCCGACCATGGACGTGGTGGTGCCCTATGCGCGCACCATGGCCGACCTGTTGGAAGTGCTTGACGTGGTGGTCGCCGAAGACCCCAACACCCGTGGCGACCTGTGGCGCCTGCAACCCTGGGTGCCGATCCCCAGCGTCGCCTCGGTGCGCCCCGCGTCTTACGCTGAACTGGCTGTCGACGCCAGCGACCTTGCCGGCAAACGCTTTGGCGTGCCACGCATGTACATCAACGCCGATCCCGACGCCGGCACCAGTGAAAAACCTGGTATCGGCGGTCCGACCGGGCAAAAGATCAACACCCGCGCCAGTGTGATCGACCTCTGGAACGCCGCCCGCCAGGCCCTGGAAGCCGCCGGCGCCGAAGTCATCGAAGTGGACTTCCCACTGGTGTCCAACTGCGAAGGCGACCGCCCCGGCGCGCCGACGGTGTTTACCCGTGGCCTGGTGTCCAAGGAATTCCTGCACGACGAGTTGTGGGAGCTTTCTGCGTGGGCCTTCGATGACTTCCTGCGCGCCAACAACGACCCGGCGCTCAACTGCCTGGCGGATGTGGACGGCCCGAACATCTTCCCCCACGACCCCGGCACTCTGCCCAACCGCGAAGACGACCTGGCCGCCGGCATGGACGAATACGTGCGCATGGCCCAGCGTGGCATCAAGCCGTGGGACGAGATCGACACTGTTCCTGATGGCCTGCGCGGCCTGGAGCAAACCCGGCGCATCGACCTGGAAGAGTGGATGGATAAGCTCGGCCTCGACGCCGTGTTGTTCCCCACCGTCGCCGACGTAGGTCCGGCGGACGCCGATGTGAACGAAGTCAGCGCCGACATCGCCTGGAGCAACGGCATCTGGGTAGCCAACGGCAACCTCGCCATCCGCCACCTGGGCGTGCCCACCGTTACCGTGCCGATGGGCGTGATGGCGGACATCGGCATGCCGGTGGGGCTGACGTTTGCCGGGCGGGCCTATGATGACTCGGCGTTGCTGCGCTTTGCTTCGGCTTACGAGGCGACCGGTAACAAGCGCCTGATTCCGCCGCGTACGCCGCCATTGGCCCAACACTAACTGAGTCACTGCAATCGAAGTGTAGGAGCGAGGGGGACGCCTAGTTCTTGCTCGCGAAGAACCTCAACGATAACGCGGGAAACCTGATCCCCCCGCGGCGTTCTCGGGTTTTTCGCGAGCAAGCCCGCTCCCACAGAGGTAGTGAGGCCTCTCACATTTTTTAGTGCATTCAGATCAGACAGGGTTGCGACGTAACCACTCATCCACCACATCGCCCAGGGTCTTGGGCGTTTCGTTGCGTATCCAGGCCATGAAGGGGCGGTCGAATTTAAACCTGGGGCCGCACTGTGCAAGCATGAAGCGGCGCACGTTCTGGGTGTTTTTGTAGTGTGGGGTCACAGGGGTGGCGCGGGTGATCGGGTGGCTGTGCCAGTCAATAACCATTTTTGTCGCTCGCACGGTTTGGGGGCTTGCCGCCAGCATAGCGATGTACCGGTGGCGCAGGAAGCGCAAAGGCTGCTGGCTGGACGTCCTGGCTCACCACGCCACCGCCCTGCGCACCTTCGTCAATGCGTCGCGCAGGGCCGGCATGTCCACCGAGCCCAAGGCCAGGCGCAGCGCGTGGGGCACATGGGCCGACACGGCAAATGGTTCGGCGGTGGACACCGAAATACCCTCGCGCTGCAAGGCCATGGCGACCTGGTCGGCCCGGGCATCCTCAGCCAGCGGCAACCACAAAAAGTACGATGACGGGTGGCTGGTATACGCGAGGCCCTTCAGTACCCGAGCGGCCAAGGCTTGCCGCGCCTGGGCGTCCTGACGCTTTTGCGCCTCCAGCTGCGCCACCGTGCCATCTTCGAGCCAGGCCACCGCAATGGCACTCATCACGCCGGGAACGTTCCAGGTGGTGGCCATGATCGTGCGTTCCAACACCTTCACCCAGGCCACGGGCGCGGCAATGAACCCTACGCGCAGCCCGGTGGCGACACTCTTCGACAAACCACCCACATACACCGTGCGTTCCGGCGCCAGGCTTGCCACGGGCGCTGGCGCGTGTTCGGCCAGAAACGCGTAGGCCGCGTCTTCGATGATCATCAGGTTGTGCTGACGGGCAATGGCCACCAGTTGCTCGCGCTGGGCCAGGTCCATCACCCAGCCCAACGGATTGTGCAGGGTCGGCATGCTGTATACCGCGCGCACCGGGCGCTTGCGGCACAGGGTGTGCAGGTCATCCAGGTCCGGGCCAACCGCCGTGACCGGGATCGCGACCATCTCCAGGTGCAGGGTTTCGGCCAGCACCTTGAAGCCCGAGTAGGTCAATGCGTCCACGGCGATCACGTCCCCCGGCTTGAGCAGCGCCATCAGGGTCACTGCCAGGCCGTGCTGGGCGCCGCTGACCACCAGCACCTGGTCGGCCGCGACCGTCAGCCCTCGGCTCAGAAGATGGCGTGCAACCGCAGCGCGCTCATGCAGGCGACCGGCATGGGGCTGATAACGCAACAACGCCTCCAGGTCGCCAGACAGCGCCAACTGGCGCAACGCAGTGCGCAGCAAGTCGGCCTGGCCCGGCAACGACGGGTAGTTGAAATTGAGGTCAACCATGCCCGGCGCGACCGTCATCTGCCCACTGCCCTGCCCCGGCGGCAACCCGACCTCGCGCACAAAGGTGCCACGCCCGGTTTCGCCGCTGACCAGGCCCATGGCCTCAAGCTCGGCGTACACACGGCTTGCGGTGGCCAGAGCAAGGCCATGGTCGACGGCCAATTGGCGGTGAGTGGGCAGACGCGTGCCGGGGGGCATTTCCCCGCAGCGAATCGCGCAGGCAAAGGTGTCGACCAACGACTTGTAGCGGGCGCGCGGCATCGGCGATGTATCCATGACAATTTTTTGATTGTCTCAATCTTGGTCCCTAGGATGGCTCGCACGCAACGCCTCCTTTTCTCGGACCACCTCCATGGAACGCACCTCACCGCTCGGCAGCCTGGGCAGCAGCACCCAGGGTTGGATCAACGGTTTTATCGGCGTATTGATTTTCAGCGGCTCACTGCCCGCCACGCGCCTGGCCGTGATGGAGTTCGACCCCGTGTTCCTCACCATGCTTCGCGCCGCCATTGCCGCTGTGCTGGGGTTGCTCCTGTTGTGGCTGTTCAAGGAGCAACGCCCCGCGCGCAACCAGTGGGTGCCTCTGGTAATGGTGGCCTTGGGCGTGGTGATCGGCTTCCCGCTGCTTACCGCCCTGGCGCTGCAATACGTGACTTCCGCGCACTCCATCGTGTTCATCGGCTTGCTACCGCTGGCCACGGCGGTCTTTGGCGTCCTGCGCGGCGGCGAGCGACCGCCGCCGGTGTTCTGGCTGTTTTCGATCCTGGGCAGTGTGCTGGTGATGGGCTACGCCTTCGCCCAAGGCGTGAGCGCCGCACCCACCGGTGACGTGCTGATGCTGTTGGCGGTGCTGGTCTGCGGCCTGGGGTATGCCGAAGGCGCCAAGCTGTCGCGCAGCCTGGGCGGCTGGCAAGTGATCTGCTGGGCGCTGGTGGTGTCGTTGCCGGTGGTGCTGCCGCTGAGCCTGATCCTCGCGCCATCGAGCTTTACCGGCATCAGCCTGCCGGCCTGGCTGAGCCTGGGCTATGTGGCGCTGTTCAGCATGTTGATCGGCTTTGTGTTCTGGTACCGCGGGCTGGCCCAGGGTGGCATCGCCGCCGTTGGCCAACTGCAGTTGCTGCAGCCATTCTTCGGCCTGGCGCTGGCGGCGGGCCTGCTGCATGAGCCGGTAAGCCTGGGCATGCTGCTGGTCACGGTGGCGGTGATCGGCTGTGTGGCCGGCGCCAAGCGGTTTGCGCGCTAGCGACGCGGTTGGCCGAACCTGGTCTACAGTGATTGTCACCGCCCATCGAGGACCGCACCGATGACTCGTCTCACCGCGAAAGACTTTGCCCCCGAATTGCTGGAGCTCTATGACGGTTACGCCCATGGCAGGATCAACCGCCGTGAATTCCTCGACCGCGCCGCGCTGTTCACCTTTGGCGGCCTCACCGCCTCAGCCCTGCTCGCGTGCCTGAGCCCCAACTACGCGCTGGCCGAACAGGTCAAATTCACCGACCCGGACATCGTCGCCGACTACATCACCTACCCCTCGCCCAAGGGCAACGGCACCGTGCGCGGTTACCAGGTGCGCCCGGCCAAGGCGCCGGGCAAGTTGCCTGCGGTGGTGGTAGTCCACGAAAACCGTGGCCTCAACCCCTATATCGAAGACGTTGCGCGACGCCTGGCCAAGGCCGGCTTCATCGCCCTGGCGCCGGACGGCCTGACCTCGGTCGGCGGCTACCCCGGCAACGATGAAAAAGGCGTAGCCCTGCAACAGACCGTCGATCCCACCAAGCTGATGAACGATTTCTTCGCCGCCATCGAATGGCTGATGCAGCACGACAGCAGCACCGGCAAAGTCGGTATCACAGGCTTCTGCTACGGCGGCGGCGTGACCAACGCAGCGGCGGTGGCCTACCCGGAACTGGGCGCGGCGGTGTCGTTCTACGGGCGCCAGCCGCAAGCCAAGGACGTGCCGCGTATCAAGGCGCCGATCATGTTGCATTACGGCGAGCTGGACACACGGATCAATGAGGGCTGGCCCGCGTATGAGCAAGCGCTGAAGGCGGCGGGTACGACCTACGAGGCGTTTATCTACAAGGGCGCCAATCACGGTTTCCATAATGATTCGACACCACGTTATGACGAAGCGGCGGCGAACCTGGCATGGGAGCGCACGCTGGGGTGGTTCCGCAAATACCTGGTTTAAGCACTCGCCTCTTCCAGCAGCCAGCGTTTGAAGGCCGTCATCGCTGGCGTTTCGGCCCGCGACTGCAAGCGGGTCAGCCAGTAGCTGCCGGTGGTGATGCCCACCTCGAACGGTTGGCGGATCACATCGCTCTGCAGTTGGCGCGCGAACATCAGCCCCGGCGCCAGGGCGATGCCGGCCCCTTGCAGCGCCGCTTCCATCATCGCCACCGACGAATCGAAGACAATACTACGCGGCACCCGGGTATCGGCGGGTAACCCGGCGGCCTGGAACCACAGGTTCCATTCATCGGCGCGGTAGGAGCGCAGCAAGGTGTGTTTCACTACGTCGGCGGGCGTGTGCAACCGGTCGGCGAGGTGCGGCACGCACAGCACCGTCAGCGGCGCCTCCAGCAGTTGGCAGGCTTCGGTGCCGTGCCACGCGCCGGCACCGAAGCGGACTGCGTAGTCCAGGCCTTCGGCGGCCACGTCGACGCGGTTATTGTGGGTCGACAGGCGCAGGTCAATAAACGGATAACGCACCTGGAACCCCGGCAGGCGCGGCAACAGCCAACCGACGGCGAAGGTACCCACGGCGCCCACGGTCAGCACTTCACAGTAATGCCCGCCTTCGAACTGTCCCAAGGTATTGGCGATGCGGTCAAAGGATTCGCGCAACACCGGCAGCAGCGTTTCGCCTTCGCGGGTGAGCATCAGCCCCTCGGCAAACGCTTGAACAAGGTGACATTCAATTGCGCTTCCAGGCTTTTTACCTGGTGACTGACTGCCGCCTGGGTCACGCACAGTTCGATGGCCGCACGGGTAAAGCTCAAGTGCCGGGCCGAAGCCTCGAAGGCCCGTAGGGCATTGAGGGGCAGATGGGAACGCAGCATGGTTAGCCCTAAATTTTCTAATGGCTGGCGTGAAATATCATCGGTTGTCGACAGCAGGCAATCTGCCTAGATTTGCCGCCTCTGCGCACGTGTAGAGCGCCAATGAATGCCCAACATGGAAACGAATAACCATGCATGAAAAATCCTCCCCCAACCTGAGAAACGTCCTGTTTTCAGCCCTGCTATTCGGCTCCAGCACCTGCATGGCCGCCACCGATTGGCGTAAGGTCGTGGACGATAGCGTTGAACCGCTGATGCAGCAACAGGCGATCGCCGGCCTGGCGGTCGCGGTGGTGAATAACGGCCAGGTGCACTACTTCAACTACGGTGTCGCCTCCAAGGACAGCAAACAACCGGTCACCGAAAACACCCTGTTTGAAATCGGCTCGGTCAGTAAAACCTTCACCGCAACCCTGGGGGGTTACGCCCAGGCCATCGGCAAGCTCAAGCTCACCGACAAGGCCAGCGCACACTTGCCTGCACTCAAGGGCAGCGCCTTCGACCGCATCAGCCTGTTGCAACTGGCCACCTACACCGCGGGCGGCTTACCCCTGCAATTCCCGCAGTCGGCCGACAGTGCCGAGACCATGCTCAGCTACTTCCAGCACTGGAAACCGACATACGCCCCAGGCACCCGGCGCCTCTATTCCAACCCGAGCATCGGCCTGTTCGGCTACCTCGCGGCGCAAAGCCTGGGCCAGCCGTTCAAGGTGGCCATGGAGAACACCCTGTTGCCCCAGTTGGGCCTGAAAAACACCTACATCAGCGTGCCTGCCGACAAGGCCGCGCTCTATGCCCAAGGCTACGACAAGCAGCAGAAACCGCTGCGCGTCAGCCCCGGCGCACTGGACAGCGAAGCCTATGGCATCAAGACCAGCGCCCATGACCTGGCGCATTACGTCATGCTCAACATGCACCCCGACACCTTGGAAAAGCCTCTGCAACAGGCCATCGCCACCACCCACACCGGTTACTACACGTTGAACGGCATGACCCAGGGCCTGGGTTGGGAGTACTACCCCTACCCGGTCACGCTGCAAGCCTTGATCGACGGCAATTCCACACCGATGGCGATGCAGGCGCACAAGGCCGACTGGCTGGCGACACCCCACGTGCAGCCCGCCAATGTGCTGTTCAACAAAACCGGCTCCACCGGCGGGTTTGGTGCGTACGTGGCCTATGTACCGAGCAAGGACATCGGCGTGGTGATCCTGGCGAACAAGAACTACCCGAACGCCGAACGGGTCAAGGTGGCGCATGCGATCCTGAGTGCCCTGGGGAGTAAACCGCTTAACCAGCAGGCGCTTGTCGTCATTGTCTTCAGGAACGGGCTGGAAATGGATGTCACCAAGAGCCGGCGAGCTGGCAACGTTGCCGGGAACAATCAGCGCGTTAATCGCCACTTTGATCCCGGCTTAACACTCTTTGACAATTTACCAACAAAGCTGACAAAGATTATTGGACAGCCCTGCCCTAGCATTCGAGCATCCAAACAACCATCCGGGTGCTTTTCATGTTTCGCACATTGCGCGGTATTCCGCTGCTGGGTTGCCTGCTGGGCAGTGTCGGCTGCCATGGGCCGGCGCCTGCCCCGCCGACCATCCAAAAGGGCGATTACAGTGCGATCATCCGCTACCTGCAAAACCGAATTCCCCAAGCCATCGCCCAAGACAACGTAGCCGGCCTGTCCATTGCCTTGGTCAATGGCAAGGAGCTGATCTGGGCGCGCGGCTTCGGCCTGGCCGATAAGGCCGGCGGCGTGCCGGTCACACCCAACACGGCGTTCCGCGCCGGCGGTATCTCCAAACTGCTGACCGCCACGGCGTCGTTGCAATTGGTGGAGCAGCAACGACTGGCGTTGGATGCGCCGATCCAGCGCACCCTGAGCGAGTTCCATGTACGCTCGCGCTTTCATGCCGACCAGGATGCCGCGGACCGCGACATCACCCTGCGACGCGTGCTCAGCCACCAGTCCGGCTTGCCCAGCGAATACCTGCGCGACCTGCGCAGCACGTACGCCATGGACCAGATGCCCACGCGCCTGTCGGGCGTATGGCTCAGCAGCCCACCGGGCTCGCAGGTGACGTACTCCAACCTCGGCTATGCGCTGGCGGGCGCTGCGATCGAACGCAGCAGTGGCAAGCGCTTCGAAACCCAGCTGCAAAACAGCCTGCTCAGGCCTCTGGAGATGGACCAGTCGAGCTTTGTCGGCACGCGAATGCAGCAGACCTACCGCGCCCAAGGCTATGAGGACGGCATCGCCAGCCCCGATGCCCCGGTGCGAGACCTCGCTGCCGGTGGCCTGTGGAGCACCCCCAAAGACCTCGGCCATTACGTTCAGATGCTGTTCGCCCAAGGGGTCTACAAAGGCAACCGCGTGCTGAGCAGCGCGTCGATCAATGAGATGTTCAGCCAGCAGAATGCCGGCAATGCACTGGACTTCGACTGCCAGATGGGGCTGGGTTGGTTTCTCGCGCCCTGCGGCGATGCACCGGTTGGCGCGGGGGTACGCACCTACCAGCACAGCGGTGGTGGCGACGATTTTGCCGCGCAGTTGAGCCTGCTGCCCGACCAGCAGTTGGCAGTGATCATCATGGCCAATGATGGCAACGCCGACGAACTGGTGGCCACGCTGGCCACCGACACCCTGCGCCTGATGCTGCAGGCCCAGACGGGCAATTCCGTCTGCGCCGACGACTGCCAGTCCCCCGGCCATGGCCTCAAGGCGCGCCATGTGCCGGCCGCCATCGACCGCAAGCGCCTGGCCGGGTTCTACGCAACCGCCTGGGGTGTGTTCCGAATCAAGGATGACGAGAGCCGCCTGTCGGGCGAACTGGCCGGGTTCCACTTCGAGCTGCTGCGCGACGACGATGGCTGGTTGCGCGCACAGAAAAAAGTCCTGGGCCTGTGGTTCAAAGACCTTGGAGAGCTGGGCAGCATGCAACTGGACGTGGTCACGGTGCAGGGCCGCCAGATGCTCATCGCGCGCAGCCATGGTCAGCGCATTGCCATTGGCGAGCGCGTCGAGCCGCCCCCCTTGCCGCTGGCCTGGGCCGACACCATCGGCACCTATCAGGTGCTCAACACCCATGAACCCGACGCGCCGCTGAGCGGTATCAGCGTGCGCCTGGAAGAAGGCTACCTGGTGATCCGTGGCCAACTGCACGACGAGCCGCTGACCGACTACATCCTGCTGCCCGTCGACGACGCCCACGCGGTGCTGGCCGGTAATGGCTATGGCCTGGGCGATACCGTGAGCCGCCAGATCAATGGCCTCAGCGCCTCGGGTTATCGCTTCAAGCGAACCCTTTCGCCCCCTATCAAATTGAGTTTCTGAACCTCGGCTGAACGCAAGCGCATCAGTGCCCGCCAGTACAATTTCCCAACAGAACTGAACGGACCCTGCGGGTATGTTGCTGGCCAATAACGCATTGCCTCCCTCTATCAACGAACTGACGCACGGACGCGTTGGCTGCCGTGTTCATCGAATCAACACCGCAGCCACTGGACTTCACCGAGGAACACTTATCAAGCCTTTTAACCGATCGCATGCCGGCTGGTCGCTCTGTGCACTGTTGTCAGTGTTAATGCCGCTCGCGGGATGCTCCGTGGCGCCCCTGCCGGCGTTGAAACCGCCCACGCCAGAGACATGGCGTCATGCACCACACGCGCTGTCGCCTCAGCCACCCGATCTGAAGCAATGGTGGCATGCCCTCAACGACCCCCAGCTCAATGCCGTGGTGGATCGCGCCTTGCAAAACAATCTGGACGTCGGCGCGGCAGTCGAGCGTTTGCGCGCCATTCGGGCCCTCAGCCAGCACGCGCAATCACCCTACCTGCCCTCTCTGAGCCTGAACACCAAGGATGCCGTCAGCCCCGATACGCGCACCTCTTACTTTCTGGTCGGTTTCGATTCGGTCTGGGAACTCCCCTTGTTTGGGGTGCAACAGAGTGCCGATCGCCTCGCCCAAGGCAATGCGGCGCTGGCGGAAAACAACGTGCGCGCCGTGCAAGTGTCGCTGGTGGCTGAAGTCAGCCGGCGCTGGATCGAGTTGCGAACGGCGCAGCACCTGGAGCAGACCCTTGCGACCATCCGCGACATTCGCCAGGAAAAGCTCACCCTGCGCCGCGTTCAGGAACAACTGGCACTGGCATCGTCTGCGGACGTTGCCGCTGCACAGGCTGAGCAGGCCGACGCCGAGGTTGCCCTGACACGGGTGCGCCAGCGGATAAACCGCAATGCGCAGCTGTTGGCGGTGTTATGCGGCCAGAACGAGCCCGACGCGCAGTGGCTGCAACCAGGGCAGCCACCGAAGCTAGGCGACTGGCAACTCAATAGCGTACCGACCGACCTGCTACGCACGCGCCCGGAAATTGCCAGCGCCGAAGCCTCGGTGATTGTCGCGGCCGGAGAACTGGGCATGGCCCAGGCCGATATCTACCCGCACATCAGCTTCGGCACCTCATTGCAGTGGTCGGTGAACATTGCCAGCAACCGCAACAAGACGCCCAGTGGCAACAGCATTTTCTCCGCCGGCCCAGGGATCAGCATCCCGCTGTTCGACTGGGGCCAGCGTGTGGCTGCCGCAAAAGCCAAGGACCACCATATGCAGGCCGCGGTACTGGCCTATCGGCAAGCGGTATTGGAGGGCGTGGCCGAAGCCGAAATCGCCCTGGGCGACCTCGAACAACTGCATGCACGCGAGCAGGCATCGCGGCAGGCCGATACGGCCGCGCAGACGCGCCTGGACGCGCTGCAACACCAGGCCGCGCTGGGGCTGTTGAACCCACTGGACCTGGCAGATGCACGGGTGAAAAAACTGCATGCCCAGCAACAGCTCGACCAGGCCAGCACCGAGCGCGCGATCGCCTATGTCGCGCTGTACAAGGCCCTCGGCGGTGCGCCGCTCCCCACGGCGGTGCAGTTGACGGCGGCCCCGGCGAAGGAGGCTGACTGATGACGTCGCTTGCCCGTCAAACGCTGATCCATGAATGGCGGCGATTTCTGCCGGCGATGATTGCCGTTGGCTTCGCCGGGCTGCTGCAACTGCTTCAGACCGCGCTGGTACTGGGCATATTCAGCAGCGCCAGCCTCTACATCACCGGCTCCACCGCGGACCTGTGGGTGGGTTATCCCGGCACCCAAAGCGTCAACCTGGGCCGACCGATCGACGCCGGCGTGGAGATGCGTTTGCGCATGGACCCGGATGTACTCCAGGTGGAGCCATTCCGCTGGGTGGATGCCGATTGGCGCGGGGCCGCAGACACGGGCGGCGTCTCGGTCTTTGTCTCCGGCATCGACGCCAGGCCGCAAGGCCTGATGTTCGCCCGCCTGCTGCCCCCCGCGCTGCGCGAACGCCTGAACGAGCCGGGAGCCGTCATCGTTGACCGCGCCGACCTGGACAGCCTGGGCGTCAACCCGGGAGACACCGCCACCATCAACGGCAACCGTGTGCGCGTGGTGGGCGTCATCAGCGGACTGCGCGCATTGGGTGGGGTCAACGTGCTGGCATCGTTAGCCACGGCCCGCCAGCTCGATACCACCGCTGACGAAAATCGCGTGACCTACCTGGTGGCCAAAATCCGCGACCCCGGCCAGGCCGAAGCGATGGCGGCCCGCCTTGACGGCGACTCGGCCTTCGGCAAATACGCCGTGTGGACAGCCGAACAGTTCAGCTACCGCTCGCAGACGTATTGGATGTTCGATACCGGGGCCGGCGCCGGCGTGCTGTTTTTAGCGGCAATCGTGTTCCTGGTCGGTGCCGTGATCACCAGCCAGACCCTGGTGGCTGCGGTGATGGGATCGATCCGCGAATACGCGACCTTGAACGCCCTCGGCGTCGGCGTGAAGGCGCTGCGCAAGGTCGTGATGGAACAGGCTTTTTGGGTGGGCGCGCTGGGGCTGCTGGGCAGCACCGCGCTGGCCAGCCTGTTCTTCGCCCTGGCCCATTCCTACAACGTGCCGGTGGCGCTTTCCCCCGTCGCGGCCGTGGCGTGCCTGCTCTTGAGCATGACCTTGGCCCTGGTATCCGGCCTGGCCGCCATCCACACCTTGCGGCACGCCGACCCGACGAGCCTTTTGAGATAGCCTCCCCCATGAGCCACTTGAGCACACCCTCACCCTTCACCCTGCACGCCAGCGCTATCAGCAAGTCGTTTACCTCTGGCCAGGTGGTGACCTCGGTGCTGCATGACGTCAGCCTGGCAATACGGCCTGGCGAGCTGACCTTGATCGCCGGGCCTTCGGGCTGCGGTAAAAGTACGCTGCTGGCAATTCTCAGCGGCTTGCAGCGCCCCGACCAAGGCCGGGTCATGGCCCTGGGCCAAGACCTGGGAACGCTCTCCACCCAGGCACTGGAACGATTCCGCCTGCAGCACACCGGGTTCGTCTTTCAGGGCTTCAACCTGTTCCCCGCGTTGACGGCGTTGCAACAGGTCGAACTGCCCTTGAGTTACCTCGGCCTCCCCCCCTGGAAGTACGCAGGCGCGCGACCCAGGCACTGGAGGAAGTCGGCCTGGGCTCGCGCATGAAACTGCGCCCGGCCGCGTTGTCCGGCGGCGAAAAACAGCGAGTGGCCATCGCCCGCGCCGTGGCCAAGGCGCCCGAGCTGTTGTTCGCGGACGAACCCACCAGCGCCCTGGATGCCGCCAACGGCCAGGTCGTGATCGACATCCTGCACCGCATCGCACGCGAGCGCGGGACCACCGTGCTGTGTGTCAGCCACGACCCGCGCCTCATCAGCCACACCGACCGCGTATTGGCCCTTGAAGACGGCCGCATCATCAGCGATCTCCTTTCTCATCCCCGGCCAGCCACCACGCCCGGCCCCCAGGAACACTCCGTATGAATGTGCGTTTACTTCACCCCTGGCTGGCCCTGGCCAGCGCCTGTGTTTTCCTCACAGGCTGCCCGCAGGCCCCCGCCACCGCTGAAAACACCGCCTCGCCAACGACTTACCTGGCGGTAGCGCGTGGTCGCGTGGATGTGGAAGGCGGCCTGCTCAAGTTGGGGTTTACCCGCGACGGCAACGTGGCCGAGATCAAAGTCAAAGAAGGTGACCACGTCCAAAAAGGCCAGTTGCTCGCCTCGCTCGACAGCGAACTGGCGCGCCTGGCCGTGAGTGCCGCCCTGACCGAGCAACAACAGGTCCAGGCTCAAGCCAAGCAACTGGCAAGGCACTTCAAATTCGCTGAGCAGAAAGCCACGCGCCTGGCGCAGGCGGCCACGGCCGGCGCTGGCGATGGCCAGAGCGCCGATGACGCACGCGAAGCCGCCGAGCAACTGCGCGACGCAATGACCAACAACCAGGCAGATGCCGAAATGGCCGCCAGAAGGCTCACCGTTGCGCGCTATGAACTGGCACAACGCAGCCTCCCTGCGCCCGTCGATGCCGAGGTAGTCCGCCGCCTGATCCAACCTGGCGCCGCCGTGTCACCGCAGTCGGGCCCCGCGTTCATTCTGCTGCCAAACCAGCCACGCATTGTGCGAGCCGAGCTGAACGAATCGTTTATCGGTGCGGTACTTCCCGGGATGAAAGCTGAGATATCGGATGAAAACAGCAACGGTGCCGCGCCACTGTCCGCGCATGTGGTGCGCATCAGCGCCGTACTGGGCAACAGCACCCTCGAAGACGACCCACAGGTTCGGGCCAATATGCGCACCGTCGAATGCATCGTCGCCTTCGATCAACCCGCGCCTGAGTCGCTGCGCGTAGGCCAGCGCATGCTGGTGCGGTTCGGGTCCCGGTAGTTTCGCGGGTAACGCCCGCGATGGCGGGCGGCGGCTTAGTGGGTATAGGCCCACGTCATCCGAAACGACGCCCCGCCCCACTCAGAGTCCAGCACCTCAACCTGCCCGCCATGCCACTGGCTGACCCGCTTGACCAGCGCCAGACCCAGGCCGAAGCCGCCGGTACGGCGGTCGCGGCTGACGTCCAGGCGCAGGAAGGGCTCGAAAATCTTCGCCCGACCGTCCAGCGGTACACCAGGGCCATCGTCGTTGACGCACACTTCATAACCGTTGCCGTACTTGATCAGCGACACTTCCACACGGCGCTCGGCATAACGAATGGCGTTGCGCAGCAGGTTGATCAGTGCCCGCGCCATGAAACGCGGTTCGATCTGGATAAAGTCCACCTCGCAGGTACGCAACGACAGCTGTATCCCTGCGGCCTCGGCCTCCAGGGCCACGCTGCCGATCACGCTGTCGAGCCAGCTGTGGGCTTCGATGCGCTCGCGAGTGACCCGGGTGGCGCCACGCTCCAGGCTGGCGTAGGTGAGCAGTTCGGAGACCATTTCTTCCAGTTCGCCGAGGTCGGCGTACATGTCGGCGATCAATTCGCCGCGCTGACGCGGATCGGCCTGCTGCTTGAGCTGGTCGAGTTCAAACGATAAACGTGCAATGGGCGTGCGCAATTCATGGGACACCGCGTTAGTCAAATCGCGCTGGTTGGCGATCAGGCTTTCGATGCGCTCGGCCATCTGGTTGAAGTGCCCGGCCAGCTCGCGCACCGTGGAACGGCGCGGCAGCAGGATGCGCGAGCCCAGGTCGTTGTCACCGAAACGCTGCGCGGCCAGGCGGATGTGCTCCAGGTCGCGCCAGTGCGGGCGTACCCAGAAATACAAGACGATCGCCAGGCACACACCGAGCAGGCCATACGCCCACAAGTACAACCACTTGGGCTCTTCCGGCAGCTCGATTTCCAGCACTTGCGGGCCGCCGTCGATATTGGCGATGAACTCCACGAAGTCGCCGCGCACCACCAGTTGCCCGGCGGCCAGCAATTGCTGTTCGCGTTGGCTCAACGCCAATTCGTCGCGCTGCACCAACTTCAAAGGCAGGCCGTAATGCGGTTGCAGCTGCGCCAGGCGCACCTCGCGGGCCTTACCCGTCAAGGGCCGCAGTTGCTCGACCAAACCATAGGCAGGGCCACGCATGGCTTCGCGGTTATAGGTTTCATTGGCTTCGGGCATCAGCTCGTCATAGGTGTAGTTGACCAGCCAGATCGCCCCCGCCAGGCCCAGGGCCAGGATGAGGTAAAGGCGCAGATAGAGCCGCAACATTTAAACCTCCCACGCGAATGGATTGAACAGATACCCCTTGCCCCAAATAGTCTTGATGCACACGGGCTCGCGAGGGTTGTCGTTGAGTTTGCCGCGCAGCTTGCTGATATACACGTCAACACTGCGGTTGAGGCCGTCAAACGCGATGCCGCGCATGCGGTTGAGGATGTCATCGCGCGACAGAATCGTGCCGGCGCTGCTGGCCAGCAACCACAGCAGCTCGAACTCCATGGTGGTGAGGTCGACCACGTCGTCACCCAGACTGACCACGCGGCAACTGCGGTCGATGGCCAGCCGGCCAAACGCCAGGGCGCCGCGTACCGTCGGCTCCGGCGCATGGCGACGTTGCAACGCGCGCAGGCGCGCCAGCAATACCGGCGGCTTGATGGGTTTGATCACGTAGTCGTCGGCACCGGACTCCAGGCCGAGGATATGGTCCAGGTCGTCTTCCTTGGCCGTGAGGATCACGATGGGTGTGTCGGACACCGCGCGTATCCCGCGACACACCTGCAGGCCGCTCTGGCCGGGCAGCATCAGGTCGAGTACGACGATCTTCGGCTTGAACGCCAGGAACGCGGCCAAGGCTTCATCGCCCCGGTGTACCACCCGCACGTCAAAGCCATGCTGCGACAGAAAATGCGCGATCAGCCCTGCCAGCTTTTCATCGTCCTCAACGAGCAGGACCTTGCCCAGACCCAGATTTTCCATAAGTTCTCAGTGTGCAAAGGCGGAGTGAAGAGCGGGCATTATAGGTGGCAAGCTGAGCCGCTGATTCAACCGGCCCGCCATGGCCGACGAAGCTTCATCCTTTTAAGACTTTTTAACAAATAGCCTGCAATTTTTAACGCCATCCACAGGGAGTGGTATGCACAAGGATTACCTGGCGGTCTTTGTTTCGGCCCAGGCTGGCACGCCACTGTGAAAGCGGAACTCGACGTCGGGTGATTCGATCAGTTCCCGCTCGGCCGCCCTCACCCGCTCGATCACCTGGGCGACATCCTTGGCGTCGCCGTACTGGTAGGCCAGCTTCAGGTAACCCTGGAAGTGCCGCGCTTCGCTTTTGAGCAGGCCGAAGTAAAATTTGCCGAGTTCTTCGTCCAAATGCGGCACCAGTGCTTCGAAACGCTCGCAACTGCGCGCTTCGATAAACGCGCCGACCACCAGGGTGTCGACCAGCTTGACCGGTTCGTGGCTACGCACCACTTTGCGCAAACCCGAGGCATAGCGACCGGCATGCAGCTGGCGCAGTTCGACCTTGCGCTTTTTCATCAGCCGCATGACCTGCTCGTGGTGCACCAGCTCCTCGCGGGCCAGGCGCGACATCATATTGATCAGGTCGACATGGCCGTGGTACTTGGCGATCAGGCTCAGGGCGGTGCTGGCGGCCTTGAATTCGCAGTTCTTGTGGTCGATCAGCAGGGTGTCCTGGTCGACCAACGCCGCCTGGACCCAGGCGTCGGGGGTGCGGCAACCGAGGAATTCGTGGATTTCTGGCAGGTTCATCGGGCTCACGGGCAAAAGGATCACAAAGGCCGGCGATTATACCGGGCGCGCCGCAGACCACCAGCCATCGGCCTTGATGTGTATCAACATGACGTGCGGCGAGCAGCAACTATAGTGGTTGGACGCCCTGTCCCTGCCGCTGGAGATCCTGATCATGAACGAAATTGGCAAAATCCTGGTGATCATCGACCCAACCCACTCGGAAAGCCTGGCCCTCAAACGCGCCAAGCTGATCGCCGGGGTGACAGGCGCGCACCTGCATTTGCTGGTGTGCGATAAAAACCATGAGCATTCGGCGCTACTGGCCCTGCTCAAGCAACAACTCTTGGTGGATGGCTACAACGTCACCACTGAACAGGCGTGGAATAAAGGCCTGCATGAAACCATTATCGATGTGCAGCAGGCCTTAGGCTGCGGGCTGGTGATCAAGCAGCACTTTCCCGACAGCCCGCTGAAAAAGGCCTTGCTGACCCCGGCGGACTGGAAACTGCTGCGTTATTGCCCGACTGCGGTGCTGTTGGTGAAGACATCCAAGCCATGGGCCGGCAGGGTGATTCTGGCGGCGGTCGATGTGGGTAATACCGACGACGATCACCGTTCGCTGCACCACACCGTCATCGACTACGGCTTTGACATCGCCAGCCTGGCCAAGGCCCAGTTGCATGTGATCAGCGCCCATCCGTCGCCCATGCTGTCGGCGGCAGACCCGACATTCCAACTCAAGGAAACCATTGAGGCGCGGTATCGCGAACAGTGCAAAGCGTTTCAGGCTGAATTCGACGTGGATGACGCGCACCTGCATGTCGAGGAGGGCCCGGCGGATGTGCTGATTCCGTTTGTGGCGCACAAATACCAGGCCGCGGTCACCATCATCGGCACCGTGGCACGCACCGGCCTTACCGGCGCGTTGATCGGCAATACCGCGGAAGTGGTGCTGGATGAAGTGGAAGGCGATGTGCTGGTGCTCAAGCCGCAGGCGCTGATGGATCAACTGGAAAAACCGGCGAACAACGCCTGACACCTAGGCTCCAAACGCATCCTTGAGAAACCCCGGCGCGATGTAGCGTTGGTAATGGGCCTCGGACAGGATAAAGAACTCACGGTCGATGGCGTCGCGCAGGTCCGGCAAGGGCCAGTCACGGAACTCCGGCAGCAGCACCATGCCGTAGGCTTCCAGGTTGGAAATGACCCGCGCGCCCCGCGCGATCAGCTGATAGGCCCAGCAATACTCGGACTGGTGCGGCACGAAACGGATCTGGCGCTGCTCCAGCTGGCCGCGCAGGGTCCTGGGGTCGAAAATCTCCAGTTTGCCCGCCATCACCTGCACCAACAGTTGCTCCAGGCGCAACCATACCGCGCGTTTTTCTTCTTCGTTATAGCCGTTCCACTGGATCACTTCGTGGTGGAAGCGCTTGCAGCCACGGCACACCAGATCGCCGTAGACCGTGGAGCACAGGCCGACGCAGGGGGTCTTTATGGTTGAGTTGGACATGGGCAACGACACGCAAATCAGCGAAACAGTGCGCCATGTTAGCCCTTTGTCTAAGGTAGATCATCCGGCAAACTTGGTGAGGCAACTTACCTTCCGACATTTTTTGCCGTAGAATCACCCGGCCTTGTAAGGCGCCAATAATCCGCTGGAAGCTGTTTTCAAAGCGTCACGAGCACAGTCGTTCCTTCAGAACGGTGTTGGCGCGCGTCATGACCCGGTAGGTCAGAGCTCGCGCCAACCCTCATCAGCTCCGTTCTGCAGGCGTAAAACTTTGAAAGCAGCTTCTGTAAGGAATGCCGGCAGCGCTGGCTTTGCGGCCCAAAAAGCCCCCGAGCGCATGCGTGCCGTTCATTTCTGGATGAGCGTCCCGTGGGACCACTGATGAGGGTAATAACTGTGCTTGAAGCCTACCGCAAACATATCGAAGAGCGTGCAGCCCTGGGTATTGTTCCCCAGCCGCTTAACGCCGAACAAACCGCAGGCCTGGTCGAGCTGCTGAAAAATCCTCCGGCTGGCGAAGAAGAATTCCTCGTTGACCTGATCACCAACCGCATTCCACCAGGTGTTGACGAAGCTGCCTACGTCAAGGCCGGTTTCCTGTCTGCCCTGGCCAAGGGCGAAGCCACTTCCCCCCTGATCAGCAAGCAACGCGCGGTTGAACTGCTGGGCACCATGCAAGGCGGCTACAACATCGTGACATTGGTTGAGCTGCTGGACGACGCTACGCTTGCGCCTGTCGCCGCTGCCCAACTCAAGCACACCCTGCTGATGTTCGATGCCTTCCACGACGTGGCCGAAAAAGCCCGCAACGGCAACGAGCACGCCAAAGGCGTGATCCAGTCCTGGGCTGACGGCGAGTGGTTCCGCAACCGCCCAACCCTGGCCGACAAGATCAGCCTGCGTGTGTTCAAGGTCGCCGGCGAAACCAACACCGACGACCTGTCCCCTGCCCCGGACGCCTGGTCCCGCCCTGACATCCCGCTGCACGCCCTGGCCATGCTGAAAATGGCTCGCGAAGGCATCGTGCCGGACGAGCAAGGCAAGACCGGCCCGATGAAGCAGATCGAAGAAATGCGCGGCCAAGGCTTCCCGATCGCCTACGTGGGTGACGTGGTGGGTACCGGTTCTTCGCGTAAATCCGCGACCAACTCGGTGCTGTGGTTCTTCGGCGACGACGTACCGTACGTGCCGAACAAGCGCGCCGGCGGCTTCTGCTTCGGCAGCAAGATCGCTCCAATCTTCTACAACACCATGGAAGATGCCGGCGCACTGCCGATCGAATTCGACGTCACCAACATGAACATGGGCGACGTGATCGACCTGTACCCCCATGCTGGCAAAGTCTGCAAACACGGCACCGACGAAGTCCTGACCACCTTCGAAATGAAGACCCCGGTGCTGTTGGACGAAGTGCGCGCCGGCGGCCGTATCCCGCTGATCATCGGCCGTGGCCTGACCGACAAGGCTCGCGCCGAACTGGGCCTGGGCCCTACCGACCTGTTCAAGCTGCCTGAAGCACCTGTCGACACCGGCAAGGGTTTCACCCTGGCACAGAAAATGGTCGGCAAGGCCTGCGGCCTGCCAGAAGGCAAAGGCGTTCGCCCTGGCACCTACTGCGAACCGAAGATGACCACCGTGGGTTCCCAGGACACCACCGGTCCTATGACCCGTGACGAACTCAAAGACCTGGCGTGCCTGGGCTTCTCGACCGATCTGGTGATGCAGTCCTTCTGCCACACCGCGGCTTATCCAAAGCCGATCGACGTTACCACCCACCACACCCTGCCTGACTTCATCATGACCCGTGGCGGCGTATCGCTGCGTCCAGGCGACGGCATCATCCACAGCTGGCTGAACCGCATGCTGCTGCCGGACACCGTCGGCACCGGTGGTGACTCCCACACCCGTTTCCCGATGGGCATCTCGTTCCCGGCCGGTTCCGGCCTGGTCGCCTTCGCTGCAGCCACTGGCGTCATGCCGCTGGACATGCCGGAATCGATCCTGGTGCGCTTCAAAGGCAAAATGAAACCTGGCATCACCTTGCGTGACCTGGTTCATGCCATTCCTTACTACGCGATCCAGGCTGGCCTGCTGACCGTAGAGAAGAAAGGCAAGAAAAACGCCTTCTCCGGCCGCATCCTGGAAATCGAAGGCCTGAACGACCTGACGCTGGAGCAGGCGTTCGAACTGTCCGACGCCTCGGCCGAACGTTCGGCTGCCGGTTGCACCATCAAGCTGTCCAAAGAGTCCGTCACCGAATACCTGAACTCCAACATCACCCTGCTGCGCTGGATGATCGGTGAAGGCTACGGCGATGCACGTACCCTGGAACGTCGCGCCCAAGCGATGGAAGCCTGGGTAGCCAACCCGGAGCTGATGGAAGCCGATGCCGACGCCGAATATGCCGAAATCATCGAGATCGACCTGTCCGAAATCAACGAGCCGATCCTCTGCGCGCCAAACGACCCGGACGATGCCCGTCTGTTGTCCAGCGTTGCCGGCGAGAAGATCGACGAAGTGTTCATCGGTTCGTGCATGACCAACATCGGTCACTTCCGTGCTGCCGGTAAACTGCTGGAGCAGGTCAAGGGTCAGCTGCCAACCCGTCTGTGGCTGTCGCCGCCGACCAAGATGGACGCTCACCAACTGACCGAAGAAGGCTACTACGGCATCTACGGCAAGGCTGGCGCGCGCATGGAAATGCCGGGCTGCTCGCTGTGCATGGGTAACCAGGCACGTGTAGAGCCGAACTCGACAGTGGTATCGACGTCGACCCGTAACTTCCCGAACCGCCTGGGTGACGGTGCCAACGTCTACCTGGCTTCGGCTGAGCTGGCGGCAGTGGCCTCTACTCTGGGTCGCCTGCCGACCGTCGAAGAGTACATGGGCTATGCGGCGAAACTGGACACCATGGCCAGTGACGTCTATCGCTACCTGAACTTCGACCAGATCGCCGAGTTCCGCAAGGTCGCAGCAAGCGCCAACATCCCGGTGATTCAAGCCTAAGATGTAGCGCGCAATAAATAGACGCCGCGTATCGCAAGGTACGCGGCGTTTTTTTATGCCTGGGCGTTGCCCTGCAAGGCCAGCTGCACTGCGTCGTCGACGCTCAAGCCACTGAGCAACACATACGGCGCCAAGGCTTGCGGCAAGGTCTGCAATACCTCGCGCGCTTCATGCCGTACGCGGGCCAGCACCAGGCGCCTGCCCTCCCCGCGCACTTGGGCGAAAAAGGCCGCAAACGCCTCGATACTGGTGCCGTCAAGATCGGGCGACTCTTCCAGGCTCAACACCACCGCCTCCACCTGCGAGTGGCGCATCAGGCGCAACGCCGCGCCGAGGATGCGCTCGGCATTGGCGAAAAACAGCGCTTCGCTGGGCCGCACGATCAACACCCCAGGCACAGCCAAGGCATCGACGTGGTGCCGACGGTCGACAAAGTCATGGCTGTCGCCCAGACGTCCCAGCACTTGGATGTCGGCGGACGACATCTGCCGCAGCATCAACATCACACTGATCGCCACCGCGAGCAGCAAACCGTCCAGCACGCCCAGCACCAGCACCGCCGCCACCGCGCAGATCACCAGCAGCCGGTCGCGCCGCCACAGGAAATAACGCCCCAGGGGCTGCAGGCTCAGGCCTCGGGCCAGGGCGTAGATCACCACGGCGGCCAGCACCGGTTCCGGGGTGAGCGCAACATAGGGCAGCACGGTGAGCACAATCACCAGGATCACCAGCGCGGCGACGATCCCCGCCAAGCGTGAGTAGGCACCGGCAGCCTCGTTGGCCGAGGTCGCCGAATACCCTGCACCGGCTGGCATACCATGAAACAACCCCGACACCAGGTTGGCCGCCCCCAGCGCAAGCAAATCGCGGTTGGAGGAGACCCGGTCACCGTGCTTGAGGGCGAACGCGCTGATAGAACCGTAGGACTCTGCGTAGAGGATCATCACCAAGGCGAACGCCAGCTCCCCCAGGCGCAGCCAGTCGGCAAACGGCAACACAGGCAAATGCCCCAGCTCCAGGCGCAGGTCGATCATGCCGATCAGCGCCACACCCTGGCCCTGCAGGTCCAGGTACTGCCCGGCAACGATGCCCAGCACCACGACCACCAGCCCGCCGGGCACGCGCGGGATGCGAGCGCATAGCCACAGCAGCAGCAACGCCACACCCGCCACCTGGGCGGCGGGCCAGTTCCAGCGTGGCAGTTGTTCGATCAGTTGCGGCAGGAAACGGATCAGGTTGTTGTCGGTCAGGTGCACCCCGACCACGCTGGCCAGTTGCTTGAGGATGATGGTCAGGGCCAGGCCGAAGGCAAAGCCACGCAACACCGGCTTGGCAATAAATGAGGTGACGCCACCGAGCTTGAACAGGCCGGCCAGCAGGAAAAACGCCCCGGTGAGCAGCACCAGCCCGAAAGCCAGGGCCAGCCTCAGCGCCGGGTCGCCCCCGGCCAGGCTGGCCGTCGCCGCCGCCAGCACCGCCGCCGACGACGAGGTGGCCGAGACAATCGCGAAGCGGCTGGTACCGAACAGGCCATAGCACACCAACCCGGCGAACAGGGCAATCACCCCGGCCTGGGGTGGCAGCGCGGCGATACTCGAATAGGCCACGGCCTCCGGCAACAGCAAACCGGCGATGGACAGGCCGGCGAGCAGGTCCTGGATGCGATTCGACGGTACGGCAACAGGTGTATCGGTTTCAGTGTCCAAGCGACCCAACCCATCCTTGAAAAAGCCTGCTTCAGCTTAGCGCTCATTACGTGGCGGCGGTTGAGGCCCGTCAGGTTTTGCACGCATAAAAAAGCCGATTCGCGCAGTACGCGAATCGGCCTCTGTTGCAGTGCGCCTGCGTCAGGACAACAGCGAGTAGATCAGCGCGGTAATTGCCACCAGGCCGACAGCCGTGACAAACACGTTGGACGCCTGCCCACGGTAGCGGGCCATGGCCGGCACCTTGCGAATCGCGTACATCGGCATCAGGAACAGGATCGACGCAATGATCGGCCCACCCAGGGTCTCGATCATGCCGAGGATGCTTGGGTTCAGTGTGGCTACAATCCAGCACACCACCAGCATGAACGCAGCGGTCATGCGGTCCAGCGCCTTCGGCGTCGGGCGGCGACCGCTCTTGACGATCAAGCCCTTGAGACCCTCGCTGGCACCGATGTAGTGCCCCAGGAACGACTTGGCAATGGCCACGAACGCGATCAATGGCGCGGCGAACGCGATGGTTGGGTTGTCGAAGTGATTGGCCAGGTACGACAGGATCGACAGGTTCTGCTGTTTCGCCTCACCCAGCTGTGCCGGTGACAGGGTCAGCACGCAGCTGAACACGAAGAACAGCACCATCACCACCATCAGCAGATGCGCGCGGGACAGGATCTGCGAGCTGCGCGCATCGGCGTTGGCGCCATACTGGCGTTTCTGGTCAACCGCGAAGGCCGAGATGATCGGCGAGTGGTTGAACGAGAACACCATCACCGGAATCGCCAGCCACAGCGTGTTGAGCAAGGCAGACGGCGCCGGCACCTCGCTGGCGGTGCTGAGGATGCCACCATTCCAGTGCGGCACCAGGTACACCGCCAGGAACAGCAAGGCAACGATAAACGGGTACACCATCAGGCTCATGGCCTTGACGATCGCCTGTTCCCCGCAACGCACCACGGCCAGCAGCCCGAGGATCAACACGAACGAGAGGATGGCCCGAGGCGGCGGCATGATATGCAGCTGATGCTGCATGAAGCTGCCGACGGTGTTGGTCAATGCCACGCTATAGATCAGCAAAATCGGGAAGATGGCAAAGAAGTACAGCAAGGTGATCAGCGCGCCAGCCTTGATGCCGAAATGCTCCTCGACCACGTCGGTGATGTCCGAGCCTTCACGGCCGGACAGAACGAAACGGGTCAGGCCACGGTGGGCAAAAAACGTCATCGGGAACGCCAGCAACGCCAGGATCACCAGGGGCCAGAAGCCGCCCAGCCCGGCATTGATCGGCAGAAACAAGGTGCCGGCACCGATGGCGGTGCCGAACAACCCGAGCATCCACGTGGTGTCCTGTCGGCTCCAGCTCGAGAGGGTTGCAGGTGTCGTTGCATAGCGTTCGTCGACACTATTGGCCTGATCATTCATCCAGTCGGATCTCCGCATTTACATGGCCGGGACGAGTCAGAAAAACCTGACAGGCAGCGTCGCGACCATAGAAGGGGCCGGATTGTCCGGGATTCGTGTGCATAAGCAAAGACTTAGCTGAGGAGCGGTGTTTCGTAGACACCGCTTCGTCGACAGTGGACTGCCCCCGGCACCTCCCACAAAGTCTCTGGCAGGACTCGGAGTCGGGCGGAAAACCAAGCCCTACCTCAGACCCTATTGCGGATTGGTCGACCTAACGCCCCTAGGGAAGGTACCAGGGTGCATGAGCAAATATTTACGATCCATTTTAGCGCGCAGAGCCCCAGGCTGGTGCGCCGGTTCGAAACTGTAGACGTTTTATCATCACGGCAACCTGGGATCCCTTGCCGTCTGAGCCCCTTTAGTCCCGTGGCAATGGTACAACCCGGTTGAATCTTTCATCATTGGCATGATTATCGCTTGCCCTTAAATGCGCGGGAGCAGCTAAAGCTGAGCGCACTACAATTTGAAAATGGTTGGCTAGGGTTCCGGTTCACTGAAAAGTGAGCGTCTGGGCCGAGAGCTGACGACCTCTAGTTGAGGTTACACGGCGGGATAAAAGCCCGGGAGACAGACCACCTACTTGCACAGGTGTTGCGCTGCTCCTTGCCCGTCCATCCTCAACTGGAGTCCTACCATGAGAAATCCTCTTCTCGCCGCCTGCCTAGCTGCAGGTATAGCTCTGCTTACAAGCACGTCTTCATACGCCGCTGCGAAGACGGATTTCAATGTGTGCTGGACGATCTATGCGGGCTGGATGCCTTGGGAGTACGCGCAGGCTCAGGGCGTAGTCGATAAATGGGCCAAGAAATATGGCATTCACGTCAAGGTCACTCAACTCAACGACTACGTAGAGTCGATCAACCAGTACACCGCCGGCCAGTTCGATGGCTGCACCATGACCAACATGGATGCACTGACAATCCCCGCTGCAGGTGGCGTCGACAGCACGGCGCTGATTGTCAGCGATTTCTCCAACGGCAATGACGGCATTGTCATCAAGGGCACTGGCAAAACGATTGCTGACCTCAAGGGCATGGACGTCAACCTCGTTGAGCTATCGGTGTCACATTACCTGCTGGCCCGTGCCCTGGACACTGTCGACCTGCGCGAGAAAGACCTGAAGGTGGTCAACACCTCGGATGCGGATATCTCGGCGGCATTCAACACCGATGACGTGCAAGCGGTCACCACCTGGAACCCCATGCTTGCCGATATCAAGGCCAAACCGGGTGTCACCCAAGTCTTCGACTCCAGCAGAATTCCGGGGAAATCCTGGACATGATGGTCGTCAACACCCAAACACTGAAAGACAATCCTGCCTTGGGCAAGGTGCTGACCGGCGCTTGGTTTGAAGTGATGGCAATGATGGGCAGCAAAACCCCGGCGGGTGAAGCAGCGCTTGAGCATATGGCCCACGCCTCCGGCACTGACCTGGCCGGTTTCAAAGCGCAGTTGGCAACCACCCAGCTCTTCTACACCGCCCAGGACACACTGGACTTTGCGAAGAGCCCCGAGCTTCCCAAGACCATGGCCAAAGTGGCGGACTTTTCCTTCGCGCACGGGCTGCTTGGCGAAGGCGCAAAAGACAGCAGCGCCGTGGGCATCAGCTTCGCTCAAGACGTCTTCCTTGGAGACAAGAGCAATATCAAATTGCGCTTCGATCCCCGTTACGTGCAGATGGCCGTCGACGGCAAGCTGTGATCTGGAGGGCGCCCCATGCAACTGATTAACCGTCACCCTGATCGCCCGATGCGATTGCTCCTGGTGATCCTTCCGTTCGTACTGTTGTTGGGCGCCTACTTCCTGGGGTCAGCGCAACGGCTTGCGCAAAACCCCAATGACAAACTGTTGCCCAGCGCGGTGCAAATGACCGATGCGGTCAAGCGCATGGCCTTTACCGAGGACAAACGCAGCGGTGGGTACCTGCTCTGGCAAGACAGCGCATCCAGTCTCCGGCGCCTGGCAATCGGCCTGGGCGTAAGCGCTCTGATGGGGCTGTGCCTGGGGATTGCAGCGGGTACGTTGCCGCTGTTCGGTGCGACGCTGTCTCCGTTGCTGGTGGTACTGTCAATGGTGCCGCCCCTGGCGATTCTGCCGATCCTGTTCATTGTCTTCGGCCTTGGCGAGCTCTCCAAGGTCATGCTGATCGTGATCGGCATCACGCCGATCCTGGCGCGGGATCTCGAACAACGTGCGCGGGAAATACCGGTAGAACTGCTTATCAAGGCCCAGACATTGGGTTCGTCGACCTGGACGCTGATCCTGCGGGTGGTACTGCCGCAATTGCTTCCGCGTTTGCTCATCTCCCTTCGCCTGGTGCTGGGCTCTGCCTGGTTGTTCCTGATCGCCGCCGAAGCCATTGCTTCGGAAGATGGCCTTGGATACCGGATTTTTCTGGTGCGCCGTTATCTGGCCATGGACGTCATCCTGCCCTATGTCGTGTGGATCACCCTCTTGGCCTGGCTGATGGACTGGGGGCTGAAGGCCCTCACGCGCCGCGCGTTTCCATGGTATGAGGGGGGCCGCCCGTGAGCTTCATTCAAGTGAACAACGTGTGGCAGCGATACGGCGATCACGTGGTGCTGGAAGGCCTCAACCTGAGCATTGCCGAAGGCGAATTCTGCACCCTGGTTGGCACCTCGGGCTGTGGAAAATCGACCTTCCTGCGCCTGCTGCTGGGTCAAGAAAGGGCTAGCAAAGGCGAGATCCTGCTGGACGGTCGACCATTGGCCGCCGAACCGGACCCCAGCCGAGGCGTGGTGTTCCAACGCTACTCCGTGTTCCCGCACCTGAGTGTGCTGGACAACGTCGTGCTTGGGCTGGAACTTCCCAATGCCGCGTTGACAGGGCGCCTGTTCGGGCAGCGTAAACGGCTCGCTCGAGAGCAGGCAGCGCAACTGCTCTGCAAAGTCGGGCTAGGCCAGGCGCTGGATAAATACCCGTCGCAATTGTCAGGGGGGATGCAGCAACGCCTGGCCATCGCCCAAGCGTTGATCATGCAGCCGCGGGTGCTGCTGCTGGACGAGCCGTTCGGCGCATTGGACCCCGGCATCCGCAAGGACATGCATGCACTGCTGCTGGACCTTTGGCGTGAGACTCGGCTGACCGTATTCATGGTCACGCATGACCTGAGTGAGGGCTTCAGCCTGGGCACCCGACTGATGGTGTTCGACAAGGTTCGCGTCGACCCGCACGCGCCCAACGCCTATGGCGCCCGTATTACCTATGACCTGCCGCTGAACGCCAAGCGTAGCGAGGCGCAACTGACCCTGGCCTCGGCGCTGCCAGGCGCTCATTAACTGACTTTGGGAGAATCCCCCATGCGTGAAACCAACGTTTTTTCCGAAGAACTGCTACCCGGTGGCGGCCATCTTTCCTTCGTTCTCAAGCGTGGCCAATTGCTGCGCCTGACCGACCTTGAAGGCGGTGCCAATGTCAGCCTCATGCTGTTCAACGCCAACGAAAAAAGCGAGCGCCTGAACCTGCCCGACAGCCTCAAGGGCCAACACACGGCCAAGCTGACCGCGGGCCATTGCCTGTACTCGGACATGGGCCGTGTACTGGCCGCGATTACGCGGGATACCTGCGGGTGGAGCGACAGCATCGGTGGCGTGCTATGCGCGGCCGAGGCCGAGGAAAAGTACGGTCAAGGCCGCTATCAGGAATTGCGCAATGGCTTCTTCCGTAACGGCGCCGACAACCTGCTGGTCGAGATGGGCAAATGGGGACTGGGGCTGACCGACTTGTCCATGGTGTTAAACCTGTTCAGCCGCATCGATGTGGATGACAACGGTGGGCTGAGTTTTGCCCAGGGCAACTCCAGGGCCGGCGATTGCATTGAACTCTATGCGCCGATGGACACGCTGTTCGTCATCACCGCCTTGCAGCACCCCATGGATCCCGCAACTGCGTATGCGCCGAAACCCGTTCAACTGACCTTCATGCACGCGAACGCCAGTGTCGCCGAGCATTGCCGCACGTCGCGCGCTGAAAACGAGCGCGGATTCGCCAACACCGAACGTTTGTTCGCCTGAGGACCATTCCATGACAGCTTATCTGCATCCAGAAGCCGCCCTTTATCGAGCCACGATTCCAGCCGGCGAACCCTGGCTGACTGAAGTCAAGGCGGGTCAAACCCTGCGCATCCTGGACCTGGAAGGTAACCAAGCGATCGATACGTTGTTCTACAGTGCCGCCAACCCGCGTGAGCGTTACGACGTGCAGCGCACGCTTCGGCGGCAAAACAACGTCTACCTCGGTGTTGGCAGCGTCCTCTACTCCAACCTCGGTCGGCCGCTGCTGACCATTCTCGAAGACAACTGCGGCCGTCATGACACCCTCGGCGGTGCGTGCGCGCAGGAGAGCAACACCGTCCGCTATGCACTCGACAAACGCCATATGCACAGTTGCCGAGACAATTACCTGCGTGCCTGCTGCCACGATGGCCGCCTGGGCAAACGCGACATCAGCCCCAACATCAACTTCTTCATGAACGTGCCGGTTACGCCAGACGGTGGCCTGACCTTCGAGGACGGGATTTCTGCGCCAGGCAAGTACGTGCAGCTGCGCGCCGAGATGGACGTGATCGTGCTGATTTCCAACTGCCCCCAATTGAACAACCCGTGCAATGGCTATAACCCGACGCCGGCGGAGTTATTGATATGGGCATGAAGATTCGGTTGCGCACTGTGAGAGCCTGGCTGTTCATGCTCTGCCAAAGCCGCGCGAGCCAGGTTCGACCGCGCGACGAGCATTGCGCCAAGGCCCGCAAGCCTCACTGAGCGCTGCCCGGGGACGGCCCCAAGACCTTTCGAAAAACTGCGGGACGACCCGCAACCCAGTTGAGGCGCGCACGCGCAGCCTTTAGGGGACACCTATGTTCGACACCCTGTTAATCGCCAACCGTGGCGCTATCGCCTGCCGTATTTTGCGAACACTGCGCGAGCTCCACATCAAGGGCGTTGCCGTCTACTCGCAAGCCGATATCGCCAGCCGTCACATCCTTGAGGCCGACCAGGCGCTGAGCCTCGGTGAAGGCGCCGCCGCAGGCACTTATCTGGCGGTCGACAAAATTCTCGCCGCCGCCAAAGTCAGCGGCGCCCAGGCCATTCATCCAGGCTACGGCTTCCTGTCTGAAAACGCCGCGTTGGCCGAGGCCTGCGAAGCGGCCGGCATCGCGTTTGTCGGGCCGACGCCCGAGCAGTTGCGTGTGTTCGGGCTCAAGCACACCGCCCGTGCCCTGGCGCGCGGGCAAGGCGTGCCATTGTTGGAAGGCACAGACCTGCTGGACAGCGTCGAAGACGCCTTGCAGGCGGCAGCGCGGATCGGCTACCCGGTCATGCTGAAAAGCACCGCCGGCGGCGGTGGGATTGGCATGCGTGTCTGCCGTACGGCAGATGAGCTGAGCGAGGCGTTCGAGACAGTCAAGCGCCTGGGCCAGAACAATTTCAGCGACGCTGGCGTGTTCATCGAGAAGTACATTCAACGCGCCCGGCACCTTGAAGTTCAGGTCTTTGGTGACGGCGCCGGCGAGGTGTTGGCCCTGGGGGTCCGCGATTGTTCGGTTCAACGACGCAACCAAAAGGTGCTGGAGGAAACCCCCGCCCCCAACCTCCCGGAGGGCATGGCCGAGGCGCTTTGCGCCGCCGCGATCAAACTCGCCAAAGCCGTTGATTACCGAAGCGCCGGTACCGTCGAGTTCGTGTTCGACAGCGATGATCAGCGCTTCTACTTCCTGGAAGTGAACACACGCCTGCAGGTCGAGCACGGCGTGACTGAACAGGTCTGGGACGTGGACCTGGTGCGCTGGATGATCCAGTTGGCCGCAGGCGACTTGCCACCACTGAGCGAGCTGGGCGCCCACCTGAAGCCAAGTGGACACGCCATACAGGCACGGCTTTACGCTGAAGATCCGGGCAAGGATTTCCAGCCAAGCCCGGGCCTGCTGACCGCAGTGCATTTCCCGCAGGCTGATGGCAAAGCGCTGCGCATCGACACCTGGGTGGAGGCAGGATGCGAAATTCCGCCCTACTTCGACCCAATGATTGCCAAGGTCATCACCTGGGCGCCTGACCGCGAACAAGCGCGTCTGCAACTGCACAAGGCACTCGGCGAAAGCCAGCTCTACGGAGTGGAGACCAACCGCGATTACCTGCGTCAAATCCTGCTCGATCAACCGTTCACCCGTGGTCAACCCTGGACCCGCTGCCTTGAGGGGCTGATTTACCAGGCCGACACCTTTGAAGTGTTGAGTGGCGGCACCCAGACCAGCGTGCAGGACTATCCGGGACGCTTGGGCTACTGGGCTGTCGGGGTTCCGCCCTCGGGTCCAATGGATAGCCGAGCGCTGCGCCTGGGCAACCAGCTCCTGGGTAATCCTCAAGGCGCTGCCGCAGTGGAGATCACCATGAGCGGGCCCACCCTTCGGTTCAATACCGATGCGGTCGTGGCGGTGACCGGTGCGGTCGTGCCTGTGACCCTGGACGGCGCGGATGTCGCCATGAATACGGTACTGCTGGTCAAGGCCGGTTCAGTCCTGAGCCTGGGCACGATAGCCGGCGCCGGCGCACGCAGTTACCTGTGTGTACGCGGCGGCATTCAAGTGCCGGACTATCTGGGCAGTAAAAGTACCTTCACCCTGGGTCAATTCGGCGGCCACGCTGGCCGTGCGCTGCGTGCAGGCGATGTGCTGCACCTGGCGCCGCTGACCGATAGAACCGTGGGGGCCGTACTTTGCGAACAGCCCCCACTCGGCGCGCTTCGCCACGTCAGGGTTATCTACGGCCCACATGGCGCACCGGAATACTTCACCGAGAACTACATCGCCAGGTTCTTTTCCACCGACTGGGAAGTGCACTTCAACTCCAGCCGTACCGGTGTTCGGCTCATCGGGCCAAAACCTGAGTGGGTGCGTGCCGACGGCGGCGAAGCCGGGCTTCACCCCTCCAATATCCATGACAACCCCTACGCCATCGGTGCCGTGGATTTTACTGGCGATATGCCCGTGATACTCGGGCCGGACGGGCCAAGTCTTGGTGGTTTCGTGTGCCCGGTAACCGTGATCGAGGCCGACCTGTGGCAATTGGGTCAGCTTAAAGCCGGCGACAACATTCGCTTCGTTCCGTGCACCCTTGCCCACGCCCGTCAGCTTGCTACCGCGCCCTTGTTGGCCGAGCCCACGGCTGTCGAACCCGTTGAGCGCATCCCTCTGCACTCGCCCATTGTTCTGGATATCGGTCGCGATGACACCCGTCTGGTGGCACGTGTCGCCGGTGATACCCACCTGCTGTTGGAGATCGGCGCGCCCGAGCTTGACCTGGTTCTGCGCTTTCGCGGGCATGCCTTGATGCAGGCGCTGCAAACCAAGCAGTTGGCCGGGGTGATCGACCTGACGCCGGGCATCCGCTCGCTGCAAGTTCACTATCAACCTGAGCAATTGTCCCTGGAGACCTTGCTTGAGACGGTGGCCGGTGAATGGGGCGCGGTGTGCGCCGCGGGCGACTTGCAGGTGCCTTCACGCATCGTGCATTTACCGCTGTCGTGGGACGACCCCGCGTGCCAACTGGCCATCGACAAGTACATGACCACCGTGCGCAAGGACGCCCCGTGGTGTCCGAGCAACCTTGAGTTCATCCGCCGTATTAACGACCTGCCGAATTTGGACGAGGTACAACGCACGGTATTCGAGGCCAGCTATCTAGTCATGGGGCTTGGCGACGTGTATCTGGGCGCTCCGGTGGCGACTCCGCTGGACCCACGGCACCGGCTGGTCACGACAAAATACAACCCGGCGCGGACCTGGACAGCCGAAAATTCCGTCGGCATCGGCGGTGCGTACCTGTGCGTATATGGCATGGAAGGCCCGGGTGGCTACCAGTTTGTAGGCCGCACGCTGCAAATGTGGAACCGCTACCGGGACGTCGCGGCTTTTTCGGGCAAACCCTGGCTGCTTCGCTTCTTTGACCAGATTCGCTTCTACCCGGTCAGCGCCGAGGAGCTGACCCGCATCCGTCGGGATTTCCCTCTGGGCCGATTTGACCTGCAGATCGAGCAGAGTCAACTGCGACTGGCCGATTATCAGGACTTCCTGACGAAAGAAGCACAGAGCATCCAATCATTCCGAGACCGGCAGCAAACTGCCTTCGCGGCAGAAAGACAACGCTGGATCGACAGCGGCCAGGCCCACTTCGACAGTCACGAAGCCGTGGCGCCAGCAACCGAAGAAGCCCTTTTGCTGCCCGGCCAGACAGGCGTCGAAAGTCCTGTCGCAGGCAACCTGTGGCAAGTACAGGTGAACGTCGGCGATCAAGTCAGTGCGGGTACCGCGTTAGTGGTACTCGAATCGATGAAGATGGAAATCCCGGTGCTTGCCCCCTGCACCGGTATCGTCCGCCAAGTGCTGGTGGAACCGGGCGGTGCGATACGTGCGGGGCAACGGGTAATTGTTCTGGAACCGGTGACCGCCAAAGGAGAAAACGCATGAAAGAAGACCTGAGACTTGAGGTATTGAGAGCGCGCTACCTGAGTGGGCAGCTCTCCCCGCGCAGCCTCATCCTGGCGCTCCGCGAGCAGGCACGGATACTGAATCCTGATTACAACATGTTCATCCATCTGCTCAGTGTCGAAGAGCTGGAGCCTTACCTCCTCGCCCTTGAGGCCCGTCACATCGATGACCTGCCGCTGTACGGCGTTCCATTTGCCATCAAGGACAACATTGACCTGGCAGGCATCCCAACGACCGCGGCCTGCCCCGCTTATGCCTATACACCCGAACGTTCGGCGACGGTCGTTCAGCGCCTGATCGAGCTTGGCGCGGTACCGCTGGGCAAGACCAATCTGGACCAGTTCGCCACAGGCCTCAATGGCACCCGCTCGCCCTACGGCGCCTGCACCAACAGCGTCCTGCGCGAGTATCCATCCGGAGGCTCGAGCGCCGGGTCGCCGCTCACCGTCGCATTGGGCCTGTCCAGCTTTGCCCTGGGCACCGATACCGCAGGATCCGGTCGTGTGCCGGCCGCACTGAACAACCTGGTTGGCCTGAAGGCGACCAAAGGCCTGATATCGACAGCCGGTGTTGTTCCCGCATGCCGCACGCTGGATTGCGTCACGACGTTCACGGCGACTGCGGCGGAAGCCAGCCGCCTGCTGGCTCTGATTGCAGCGCTTGATCCCAGGGACGAATACAGTCGCGCCAACCCCAGCTGGAACGACGAAGCTGCGTTCGGCCAGGTCAACGCGTTCCGGTTCGGCGTACCGCGCGCTGCAGACCTCCAATTCTTTGGCTGCACTGAGGGCCCCCGCCTGTTCGACGCAGCCGTGGAGCGTTTGCAAGCACTGGGCGGCACGCCGGTGGTTGTGGACCTCTCACCGTTCCTGGAGGCGGCACGGTTGCTGTACGAAGGCCCTTGGGTCGCTGAACGCTATAGTGTGGTGGGAGAGCTGGCGCGCACCCAGCCCGAGGCCGTTTTGCCGGTGATCCATGCCGTTCTCGCCAAAGGCCCGGACGTGACAGGCGTCGAGACCTTCCGCGCTCAATACCGCCTGCAAGCACTGAAGGCCGAGTGTGACCACGTGATGGCGAGCCTCGACTGCGTGCTGACGCCGACCCTGGGCCGGCCAGTGACGCTGGCGGAACTCGCGGCAGAGCCGGTGTTGCGCAATTCGGAGCTCGGGTACTACACCAACTTCATGAACCTGCTTGACTACGCCGCCGTAGCCGTACCGAGTGGCCGGATGGCCAACGGTTTGCCCTGGGGCATAACGCTCTTTGGCCGGCCGTTTACGGATCAGTATCTGCTGAGCCTTGCCAACGCCTATCAAGCCGGCAAAACCCCGGGCAACGCCGCTCGCAACGATCAGACCCGCGTGGTGGTGTGCGGCGCCCATCTCGATGGCTTGGCGCTCAACTGGCAACTAAAACAACGTGGAGCCACCTTACTGGAGGCCACCGTGAGCTCGCCTAATTATCGGCTGTACGCACTTGCTGGAGGGTCGGTCAAACGTCCTGGCATGGTGCGTGTCGCGGAAGGAGGCGTTGAGATTGGCGTTGAAGTATGGCAACTGCCCAGCTCGGAACTGGGCTCCTTCCTGAACGGTATTCCAGCTCCTCTAGGGTTGGGGAAGGTAGAGCTTCAGGACGGTCGCTGGGAAACCGGCTTCATATGTGAAGGTTACGGCCTAGAAAGTGCTGTCGATATCAGCGAGCACGGTGGCTGGCGTACCTGGTTGGCCTCCCAGGCCTGACACCCAGGTGACTACAAGGGCAGATCAGTCTCTGCCCTTGTAGGTCAACTGGCTGTCGAAACTGATCATACCGAAGATAGCGTCATCATCATAAGTCCGCACATTATGAACACGGCAGCCATGATTCGTATCAGGTTGACCGGTTCCACAAGACGTGGATAAAACACATAGCAACCATCATTATCAAAAATCTTTGCAAATGATGGCACACTACCTCCCCCTCACCTCTACAACTAAAAAATATTAGCGACGTCGAAAATCACTAACTGCATTACTTACAGCCACACCACTTCCCGCCTTAAAAAAATTACAGCCTTCCATGAAAGTCTTCACTGCCAGCGACAAAACTCATACCATTTTCTTTGAAAAAAAAGACAAACATTTTGCATTCGATCCTCATGTCGGGGCAGCACTTTGTGATTTCATTGCCAATTAATATTGAAAACCTATGGCTACATTACCGCGACTGAACATAGACCTCTTGCAATAACAAACTTAATCCCTTTAAGCAAAATCCCAAGAAAACTCCTACTTACATCTCTTACACACAATACATTTGAACTATTCTTTTACCGGCTTTTCGCATAATTGTTACAAACATATACACAGGCATTGAGAACGACTTGCATCACATCTATATTCTTTGCACTCATCACCTGAGTATCTGATCACCACTGATAAAACATATAAAAAAAACTTACCAAAACAGGACCAGAATTCTCCCATGAAAAAATACCCCGCTATTTTTACAAGTCTGCTTCTCGCAGGGCTGCTGACCCCACTCATCAGCCATGCACAACCGGCAGAGGCCAAGTCCGACATCCGCGCATTCGCCTCGTCACCTCGGTGGCTCACCACCAAGGTTTACGTAGAAGGCGCACCGGACGTCGACGTCAAGGATAAATACCCAGGCGTGGTCGGCATCTCCATGTGGGACCCGGAACGTAATCGCTATGAGTTTTTCTACACCGACACGGGGCTGTCCAAGTATGAACAGGGCGGTGGCGGCTACTTCCTGGTAACCGGTGACAGGAAAACCCATATCCTGGTCCCCGACAAAGGCCCCACCAAGGCGGTTGTGCGCCGGCTGGAGGCGCTGAACAACGAAGAGTTCACCTACTCGCGGGAAGTGCCCCGCGACATGATCGAAACCAACGACCCCGTGCGCATCTACGTGGTTCATGCGCCCTATGCAGGCGCCGTCAAAACCACCCCTTCGCGCTTCTACGCTCAATAAAGGCACATGGGTTTCAATACCGCGCCGCACGCCCGTGAATCAACGGTCAATTTTAAACCTGCGCAACGCTATTATTAAAAAGGTGCCAACCTATGAACAACCGATTTAAATCGCTATTGATTTCCACCGCTTTATTGTCCGTCCTTTTTTCCGCCGGCGCCCATGCACAATCCAAACCCCCCGCAATAACAAAAGACCCAGTCACCACACCTGAGAATGCCGTCATGTTGACTGTATTTCTCAAACACGACCAATCACGCCCATTAAGCGAACTGAGGGCCCAACTCGACAAACAGGAATTCTATAAGGTGTTTCCACCTGCGGGGGTCGAGGTGGTCAGTTGGAACATCACCATGGGTATCGGCCAGGTCGTGGTGCTGCGCTTCCCCGCTTCGCGCCTGTCGGCGGTGAACCTCGCGTTGGAAAACACCGCGTGGGGCGCCTACCGCACCGAGTTTTTTCCGACCTATGATTTCCGTGAAATAGCCCAGGCCCAACAGGACAAGGCACGTCAAACCCGCTGACGCGGAACCGATGCAGGGCGCCCGCGGCTCGCGAGTGCGCCCTGCATCCTGGGCGGCATACCTGTCGGGCCAACATCTTTCTCCTGCAGGTACGTCGGCCTGCAAGAAATCCCGCATAATCCAGGCATCAAATTCCACAACAAGAGCCGCACCATGCCCGCCACTGTTCTGGTCCTGGTTGAAACCATCAACGAATACCTGCCCATTATCGAGAGCAATGACTTTCATGTGATCCTCGCACCGACGCCCGCTGAACGCGCCCAGGCGATCAAGGACCACGGCGAGCAGATCAAGGCGGTACTGACGCGTGGGCCGTTGGGTTTGTACGCCGAGGAAATCGCCGCCCTGCCGCTGCTGGAAATCATCTGCGTGATCGGCGCGGGCTACGAGCATGTGGACCTGCAGGCCGCGAGCAATCGCGGGATCATCGTCACCAACGGCGCCGGGGTCAACGCACCGTCGGTGGCCGACCACGCCATGGCGTTGCTGTTGTCGCTGGTGCGCGGCATTGCGCAGACCGATGCCGCCGTGCGACGCGGCGAATGGCCCAAGGTCATGCGCCCTTCCCTGGGCGGCAAGCACCTGGGCATTCTCGGGTTGGGCGCGGTGGGCCTGGAAATCGCCAAGCGCGCGTCCCTGGGGTTCGGCATGGAGGTGAGCTATCACAACCGCCAACCACGGGATGACGTGGATTACACCTACTGCGCCAGCCCCGTGGAGCTGGCGCGCACCTGCGACTTCCTGGTCCTGGCCACCCCCGGCGGCGCCGGCACGCGCCACCTGATCGATCGCCATGCGCTGGACGCCCTGGGGCCCAATGGCTACCTGGTCAACATCGGGCGCGGCAGCGTGGTGGTCACCGCCGACCTGATTGCCGCCCTTGAGCAACGCCGCATCGGTGGGGCGGCGCTGGACGTGTTCGACGACGAGCCTGAAGTGCCCGACGCCTTCAAGCGCCTGGGCAATACCGTGCTGACCTCCCATGTCGCCGGCCTGTCGCCCGAGGCGGCCCACGACACCGTGCAACGGGTGGCTGACAATCTGGTGGAGCACTTTGCCGGCCGTCCGGTACTCACGCCGGTCGCGTTGCCCCCACCCATAAAATGACCGATCAGGCATGCTGATCATCCTCCAACACGCTAACCTATTAAGCCGCCCCGACCTTGTCGCTGGCCGGTTGGGCGCATTAGATTAGGAAATAGTCCGAGGCCTCTAGAATAAGCAGAAGGGATAAGCATGGCGCTGAACGATCAATCGACCCAGATTCGCCCAGGCGAAGAACTTGATGCCCGCCTGATCGATCCCTACCTCAAGGCCCATATTCCGGGCCTGAGCGGTACGCCCACCATCAGCCAGTTCCCAGGGGGCGCATCCAACCTGACCTATCTGCTGGAGTACCCCGGCCAGGAATTCGTGCTGCGCCGCCCGCCGTTTGGCCACAAGGCCAAGTCCGCCCACGACATGGGCCGCGAATACCGCATTCTCAACCAGCTCAGAGACGGTTTCCCGTATTGCCCCAAGGCTTACGTGCACTGCACCGATGAGTCGGTGATCGGTGCCGAGTTCTATGTGATGGAGCGCGTCAACGGCATCATCCTGCGCTCCGACCTGCCCGCCGAACTGGGCCTGGACGCCGCCAAGACCGAAGCCCTGTGCAAGAGCTTTATCGACAAGTTCGTCGAGTTGCACCAGGTCGACTACACCGCCTGCGGCCTTGCCGACCTGGGCAAACCCGAAGGCTACGTGGCACGCCAGATCCGAGGTTGGAGCGACCGCTACGAAAAAGCCCTGACCCCGGATGCGCCAAAATGGGAGGCGGTAAAGGCTTGGCTCAACGACAAGATGCCCGCCGACCACTCCACCTCGAGCATCGTGCATAACGACTACCGCTTCGATAACGTGATCCTCGACCCGCACAACCCGATGCAGATCATCGGCGTGCTGGACTGGGAGCTGACCACCCTCGGCGACCCGCTGATGGACCTGGGCAACACCCTCGCCTACTGGATCGAAGCCGCCGACCCGGCGCCGGTGCAACTGATGCGCCGTCAACCGAGCAACGCCCCCGGCATGCTTACCCGCCGGCAGTTCGTCGACTATTACGCCGAGCGCGCAGGCATCCAGATCGACAACTTCGACTTCTACTACACCTACGGCCTGTTCCGCCTGGCCGGCATCGTGCAGCAGATCTACTACCGCTTCTTCCATGGCCAGACCCAGGACAAACGCTTTGCGCAGTTCATTCATATGAACACGCTGCTGGAGCAGATGAGCCTGAACGTCATCGCTAAATCAGCCCTTTAAGGAACCCCCATGTCCAAGACTCATCTGTTCGACCTCGACGGCAAAATTGCGTTTGTATCCGGCGCCAGCCGTGGCATCGGTGAAGCCATCGCCAAATTGCTGGCCCAGCAAGGTGCCCATGTGATCGTCTCCAGCCGCAAGCTCGAAGGCTGCCAGCACGTGGCCGATGCGATCATCGCCGACGGCGGCAAGGCCACGGCCGTGGCCTGCCATATCGGCGAAATGGAGCAGATTGCCCAGGTGTTCGCCGGCATCCGCGAGCAGTTCGGACGCCTGGATATCCTGGTCAACAACGCCGCCACCAACCCGCAGTTCTGCAACGTACTGGACACCGACCTGGGTGCATTCCAGAAAACCGTGGACGTGAACATCCGCGGCTACTTCTTCATGTCGGTGGAAGCCGGCAAGCTGATGCGCGAAAACGGCGGTGGCAGCATCATCAATGTGGCCTCGATCAACGGTATCTCGCCGGGTGTGTTCCAGGGCATCTACTCGGTGACCAAGGCCGCCGTGATCAACATGACCAAGGTGTTCGCCAAGGAATGCGCGGAATTCGGCATCCGTTGCAACGCCCTGCTGCCCGGCCTGACCGACACCAAGTTCGCTTCGGCATTGGTGAAAAACGACGCGATCCTGAAAATGGCCCTGGCGCAGATCCCACTCAAGCGCGTGGCCGACCCGAGCGAAATGGCGGGCGCGGTGCTCTACCTGGCCAGTGATGCGTCGAGCTACACCACCGGTGTGTCGCTGAATGTGGACGGTGGTTTCCTGTCCTGAATGCACCTGGGTTTCTGCAGATCGATTTACGCGTAACCTTGGCGTAGATCGATTTGTCTCAGGGTGAAACATGGAATTGCACATCGTCATCAACGGCCGCAAGGACCTGGCTGCCCAGCTCTATCAGCAGTTGCACGAAGCCATTGCCTCAGGGCGTCTCGCGGCGGGTGCGCAACTGCCGCCCAGCCGCCTGCTGGCGGCGCAGTTAGGTGTATCGCGCAAAACCGTGTCCGATACGTACGCCACCTTGACCTACGAAGGTTTGCTGGAGGGAAAGATCGGCCGCGGCACCTTCGTTAACGCCTGGGCGCCACAGGCGGATCGCCTGCAAACCGCCACCGACCTGGCCTGCGCCGCCAACCTGGCGAAGTGGCAGGCGCTGCCCTCGCCCATGCACCACCCCACGCGCGACAGCATCCTGCGCTACGAATTTATCGGCGGCGCCACCAGCCGCCAGCAGTTCCCCCAGGACGAATGGCGCCGCTGCACCCAGGACGCCCTGCGCCGCATTGCGCAAAACAGCGGCTTCTATAGCCAGCCCGAAGGCCTGCCGGCGTTGCGCGGCGCCATCGCCGGGCACATTGCGTTTTCCCGTGGGGTCAAATGCCGCGATGCCGACATCGTGGTCACCAACGGCGCACAACAGGCACTCGACCTGATCGCTCGCGTGGTGCTGGAACCGGGCAGCATCGTCGCGATGGAGGACCCCAGCTACAGCCCGGCGCGCCAGTTGTTCATGGCGATGGGGGCCAGCGTCGCCAGTGTGCCGGTGGATGACCAGGGGATCCAGGTCGATCACATACCGGACGGCACGCAGTTGATCTATGTGACACCCTCCCACCAATTCCCCCTCGGCATGCCCATGAGCCTGGCACGCCGCGAAGCCCTGCTCGCGCGCGCCTTCGGCTTGGGGGCAATCATTATCGAAGACGATTACGACAGCGAATTCCGCTACGAAGGCCGCCCCACCGATTCCCTGCAAAGCATGGACACCCGCGGCGTGGTGACGTACGTCGGCACCTTCTCCAAAACCCTGCTGCCCGAGTTGCGCCTGGGCTATCTGGTGCTGCCGCCAGCGATTCACGGCGCAGTGGTCAAGGCCAAGCAATTGACCGACCAGCACAGCTCTACCCTGCCGCAATGGGCACTGGCCAAGTTCATCAGCGAAGGCTATCTGCTCAAGCATATTCGGCGCTGCCACACCGTGTATGCCGCGCGCCGCGAGCGCATTCTGCAACGCCTGGCGGGGGACTTGTCACCGTGGTTCGAAGCGGTGCCCACCGTGGCCGGCTTTCATCTGGCAGCGCTGTGCAAGGTGCCGGTGAACATCCCACTGCTGATGCAGCTGGCACGCCAGGTGGACGTCGGCGTGTACCCACTGGACGTGTTCTTCCATGACGCCCCGGTGCGTGAGGGCTTGATCATCGGTTTCGGTGCCATTGAACTGCTGGATATCGACCCGGCCCTGGATAAAGTGCGCACTATTCTCCAGCAGATTGGCTAAGGCCTTTTCCGCTGGATTGGTCATTGGCCCGCCAAGCCTCGCAGCGTAGGGTGAGCAGGTCTCGAACTACACGTAAGCCTGATCATGAAACGACTGCTCGCCCCCCCCCCTGCTACTCATCTCCTTCAGCGCCTTGGCCCACGATCCGGTGTACAACCAGGAGTCGATCTAAGCTGTAGGAGCGAGGGGGACGCCTAGTTCTTGCTCGCGAAAAACGCCCAGGCAACGCGTTCATTCTCGATAAGCGCGGTGGCCCTGAGTTCTTCGCGAGCAAGAACTAGGCGTCCCCCTCGCTCCTACAGCTTAACTGAACGGCATTGGGGCTTGTCCCTCCCACAGGTTTAAACCGCGTTCAGTCAGAGATTCAGGGACGTTTGAATTGGCGGCGCAGCGCTTCAATCTGCGGACGGCACGCACACCCTTCAAGGTGATCATTGACCATGCCCATCGCCTGCATCAACGCATACATCGTGGTTGGCCCTACGAACGTCCAGCCGCGCTTCTTCAGGGCCTTGGACAGTCGCACCGAGGCCGGCGAGGTGGGATTGCCCCTCCAGTAATCCAGGTCCACCACTGCCGGGCGCTCTTCAGGGCCGGGCTCGAACGCCCACAACCAGCGCGCCAGCGAGCCGGTTTCATCCACCAACTCACACGCCCTGCGCGCATTGTTGATGGTGGACACGAGCTTCGCCCGATTACGCACGATGCCCGGATCCTGCAGCAACCGCTCGATATCCGCCTCGCCATACTGCGCCACCCGGCGAAAATCAAAGCCGTCGAACGCCGCCCTGAACCGCTCGCGTTTGCGCAGGATGGTGATCCACGCCATGCCCGCCTGGAATCCTTCCAGGCAAATCTTCTCGTACAGCTGGATATCATCCGCCACCGGAACGCCCCACTCGTGGTCGTGGTAATGCGGGTATTCCGGCGCCGACGTACGCCAGGCGCAATGGCTGCGTCCTGCCGCGTCGGTGCTCAGTCCGGGTGTGTCCATCCATCACCTCATGTGCCAGGCGGCGGATGATAGACGAAAAAATTTCCAGCGCGCCAACCGCTCAAGCATCGCCCTTGCCGGGCAACCGGTCAGACCGGTGCCTGCAAACCGCCGAATATTCACTTGTGATTTGAAAAAAACCCGGCGTAGACTGGCCGCGCACTGGACTTACCGGTATGACCACAACAATTAAGCCCTGGAACAACCAGGGCACCGAATAGAGATCACTCCCATGCTCAGATGGTGCTCGCGTTCGATTTTCCTGCAAGTCGTGATTGGCCTGATGCTCGGCGTCATCTGCGGCCTGGCCCTTCCCGAATTCTCCTCGCAACTCAAACCCCTGGGTGACGGTTTTATCAAGCTGATCAAAATGCTGATTGGCCTGATCGTGTTCTGCGTGGTGGTCAGCGGCATTTCCGGCGCCGGCGACCTGAAAAAAGTCGGGCGCATCGGTCTCAAGTCGGTGATCTACTTCGAAGTGCTGACCACCGTCGCCCTGGTGATCGGCCTGGTCATGGCCTTCAGTACCGGGATCGGCACCGGCGCCAATATCCATCTGGAACAACTCTCCTCCGCCGGCCTGAATGAACTGGCCGACAAAGGCCAGCACCTCAAGGGCAGCAGCCAGTTCCTGATGGACCTGATCCCCAATTCGGTGATCGGCGCCTTTGCCGACAACAACGTGCTGCAGGTGCTGCTGTTCTCGGTGCTGTTCGGCAGCGCGCTGAACCTGGTGGGCGAAGCGGCCTCCGGCATCACCCGGCTGATCAATGAGCTCAGCCATGTGATTTTCCGCATCATGGGCATGATCGTGCGCCTGGCGCCGATCGGCGTGTTCGGCGCAATCGCCTTCACCACCAGCACCTACGGCCTGGATTCGCTGCAACACCTGGGCAGCCTGGTGGGTTTGTTCTACCTGACCTGCCTGGCTTTCGTCGCACTGATCCTCGGCCTGGTGATGCGCGTGTCGGGCCTGCGAATGTTGCCGCTGCTCAAGTACCTGCGCGAAGAACTATTGATCGTCATGGGCACCGCCTCCTCCGACGCCGTGCTGCCGCAGGTCATGCGCAAACTCGAACATTTGGGGATCGGCAGCTCCACCGTGGGCCTGGTGATCCCGACCGGGTATTCGTTCAACCTCGACGGTTTCTCGATCTACCTGACCCTGGCCATCGTGTTTATCGCCAACGCCACCGGTACCCCGCTGTCGATGACTGATTTGCTGACCATCCTGCTGGTATCGCTGATTACCTCCAAGGGCGCCCACGGCATTCCGGGGTCGGCGCTGGTGATCCTGGCCGCGACACTCACCGCTATCCCGGCGATTCCGGTGGTGGGCCTGGTGCTGGTACTGGCCGTGGACTGGTTCATGGGCATCGGCCGCGCGCTGACCAACCTGATCGGCAACTGCGTGGCCACCGTGGCCATCGCCCGCTGGGAAAAAGACATCGATATCCAGCGCGCCAATAAGGTGCTGGATGGCCAGCAAGGCTATGCCTTCCAGGCCAAGAAGCCGGTAGTGCCGGTCCACCAGGAATTTTAAAACGCTAAACGCTTTCCACTGCAGGGATTATTCATTTTTTAGGAGCGCACGACGTGATCAGCACCTCAACCGTCGTCAATTCAGTCGTAGAAAAACTCCGCGCCGCACTCAAGCGGGGCCAGTGGCGCCGAGGCGAAATGCTCCCCGGCCAGCGCGAACTGGCCGAGCAGATGGGCATCAGCCGCCCCAGCCTGCGCGAAGCGGTGATCGTGCTGGAAACCCTCGGCCTGGTGCGCTCCATGCCCGGCAAAGGCGTGGTGGTGCTGGAAACCAGTGTCGGCGAAACGCACTCGGCGGACGCCGTGGCCGATGCCAGCCTGGAAGACATCCTGCAACTGCGCTACACCCTGGAGCCGTTCATTGTCGGCCTAGTGGCCCAGTCCATCAGCAGCAAGGAAGTCGGCCAACTGCGCCTGACCCTGATGGACATGCGCGAAGCCCTCGACGCCGGCGACGCCGAAGCGGGCATGAATGCCTACATCGGCTTTCACGAAGAACTCTTCGCCCTCACCGCCAACCCGATCTTCCAGAACGTGGTGCAGCAGACCCGCAATGCCCTCAAGCAAAGCGCCCAGGTGCTGCGCAACTCCCCCGAGCACCTGGCCGAACGCCTGCAGGAAAACGAAGCCGTGGTGCGCGCCATCCGCAACAAGAACAGCGCCCTGGCCAGTGCCGAGATGCGTCGGCACATCCTCCAGGAAGGCCTGCGCATGGGCATTGCCCTGAACATCCCGGACGACCATCTGGGCAACTGACATTCTGGAGACGACCATGACCGCCCACGCCTTGCACCGTGCCCCTGCCGTCGCCGCCCTGCCCACCATGCGCCTGGTGGCCGGTAAAAAGCCCTCCGTGGACGACATCTACCCACGGCTGTTCGACGCCATCCTCGAACAACGCATCGCCCCCGCCAGCCGCTTTACCGAGGAAAGCCTGGGTGAAACCTTTGGCGTGAGCCGCAGCGTGATTCGCCGGGTGCTGGCCAAGCTGTCCCATCAACAGGTGATCATCCTGCGCCCCAACCAACGGGCCCAGGTGGCGGCGCCGGATGCCCAGCAGACGCGGCAAATCCTGGAAGCGCGGCGCATGACCGAAATCACCGTTGCGCAACTGGCGTGCGCCCAGGCCACGCCCGCGCAGATACGCCAGTTGCGCGAGCTGATAACACGGGAACGCGACTGTATGGAACGCGACCAGCGTGGACCGGCGATTCGCTTGTCCGGGGAGTTTCACCTGCACTTGGCAGCCATCGCGGGGAATGCGCCGCTGGCGCAGTTCCTGAATAGCCTGGTGCCGCTGACGTCATTGATCATTGCCCAATCCGAAGCAAAAGCCTGCACGTATTGTGCGTGGCAGGCGCATATGACGATTGCGGATGCCGTCGAACGGCGCGACTCGGCCGGCGCAGTGGCCCTGCTGACCCAACACCTGGATCACCTCGAAACCAAACTACTCAAACACCACTGAACCCAAGCGAATGGAGATCAAAATGTGGGAGCGGGCTTGCTCGCGAATGCGGTGAATCAGTGAATAAATAACTGACTGACACACAGCATTCGCGAGCAAGCTCGCTCCTACAGTTGTCGGTTATGTTTGATCAATTCGGCTCCAACAAAAAGCCCCTGCATCTCACGATACAGGGGCTTTTGTTTGCGCCGCTAAATCAAGCCGGTTGCAGTACCGACTGGCCGCTCAACGCCAAATCCAGCAACTCACGGTTGGCCACTGCATACATGGCGTAGTCCGTGCCGACCGCAGCACGAATTTCCACCATCATCGTGCGCCAGCGATCAGCCATGTCCTGGTGCTGCTCAAGCCACAGGGCCACGCGGGCTTCCATGTCTTGTGGCGCATCGGCCATTTGCAGAACCGAAATGGTGATCGCCCGTTGCTGCCAGTCCACGTCGTCGCGGAACGCTTCGCGGGCCTGGGCCTGCCAATTGTTGGCCACCGGCAGATCGCTGATCTGCTGCAGGTACCACGGCAAGTCCAGGGCGCTGCCGACGGCGAAGTAGGCCTTGGCCACTTCGGCGGCGTCATGCCCGGTTACGTCGGCGGCTTCGATGATCGGCAGCAAGGTGTACAGGTGGGCAGTGCCTGCCACCATACGCGCCAACAACTCCGGCACGCCGGCTTCGGTGTAGGCCTGGTAGCGGGTCTGCCAGCCTTCGCGGGTCGGGCCTTCCAGCAGTTCGTCGAGCTTGAGACCCAACGCAGCCAGGTGCGGACCGAAGTGCGCGGTATCACGGCCAGCATCCTGCTCGTTGCGACGGCTGCGCAGGAACCAGCGCGTGGCGCGACGGCCCAGGCGCATCAGCTCGTCCATCAGCTCCAGTTGCACGTCGGCCGAAACCTGGTGGTCCAGGGCTTCGATCTGGCGGAACCAGTGCGGGAGATGGAAGATGTCACGCACGATCACATAAGCACCGGCCACGTTCGCCGGGCTCATGCCGGTCGACTCTTTGAGTCGTTGAACGAAGGTGATGCCCATGTGGTTGACCAGGTCGTTGGCGATCTGGGTGCTGACGATCTCGCGCTTCAGGCGATGGCGACGCATCGCCTCACCGAACTTGGCCACCAGGCTCGGCGGGAACGCGGTTTCCATGTCGCGGGTCAGGTACTCGTCATCCGGCACCTGGGACTTGAGCAGCGCTTCCTTGAGGTCGATCTTGCTGTATGAGATCAGCACCGACAGTTCCGGACGGGTCAGGCCCTTGCCGGTGGAAGCGCGCTCGGCCAGTTGCTCCTCGGTCGGCAGGTACTCGATGGCGCGGTCCAGCTTGCCACGGCCTTCCAGGTCGCTCATCAGGCGCTTGTACTCGGCGGCACGCTCGTAGGCTTTGCGTGCAGCCAGGGACAGGGCCTGGGTTTGCTTGTAGTTGTTGCCCAACACCAGGTGGCCGACTTCGTCGGTCATGCTCGCCAGCAACTGGTTGCGTTGCTTGTCGGTCATGTCACCGGCCTGCACCACTTCGTTGAGCAGGATCTTGATGTTCACTTCGTGGTCGGAGCAGTCCACGCCACCGGCGTTGTCGATGAAGTCAGTGTTGGAGCCGCCGCCGTTGAGGCCGAATTCCACGCGACCCAGTTGGGTCATGCCGAGGTTACCGCCCTCGCCCACCACCTTGCAGCGCAGCTCGTTGCCGTTGACGCGCAAGGCGTCGTTGGCCTTGTCGCCCACATCGGCGTGGCTTTCGGTGCTGGCCTTGACGTAGGTACCGATACCGCCGTTCCACAACAGGTCCACCGGCGCCTTGAGCAAGGCGTTCAGCAATTCGGTCGGGGTCAGCTTGTCGGCCTGGATGTCGAAGCGTTCCTTCATCTGCGGCGAGATGGCAATGCTCTTCGCGCTGCGCGAGAAGATGCCGCCGCCTTCGGACATGATGCTGGTGTCGTAGTCGCTCCACGCCGAACGCGGCAGCTCGAACATGCGCTGGCGCTCGACGAAGCTGGTGGCCGGGTTCGGGTTCGGGTCGATAAAGATGTGCAGGTGGTTGAAGGCCGCGACCAGTTGCAGCTTGTCGGACATGAGCAAGCCGTTACCGAACACGTCACCGGCCATATCGCCGACCCCGACCACCGTGATGCTGTCTTCCTGCACGTTGATGCCGCGCTCACGGAAGTGGCGCTGCACGCCGACCCACGCGCCCTTGGCGGTGATGCCCATTTTCTTGTGGTCGTAACCGGCCGAACCACCCGACGCAAACGCATCGCCCAGCCAGAAGCCGTAGTCGATGGCGATACCGTTGGCAATGTCGGAGAAAGTCGCGGTGCCTTTGTCCGCGGCCACCACCAGGTATGGGTCATCGGCGTCATGGCGCACGACGTTGGCCGGCGGCACCAGGGCGCCGTCTTTCAGGTTGTCGGTGATGTCCAACAGCCCGGAAATGAAGATGCGGTAGCAGGCGATGCCCTCGGCCGCGATCTCGTCGCGGCTGCCGCCCAACGGCAGGCGACGCGGCAGGAAGCCACCTTTGGCGCCCACCGGCACGATCACCGAGTTCTTCACCTGCTGGGCTTTTACCAGGCCCAGCACTTCGGTGCGGTAGTCCTCTTCACGGTCGGACCAGCGCAGGCCGCCACGCGCGACGTTGCCGAAGCGCAGGTGCACGCCTTCGACCCGTGGCGAGTACACGAAGATTTCAAACTTCGGCACCGGCTTGGGCAGCTCGGGAATCGCGCGCGGGTCGAACTTGAAGCTGAAGTACGACTTGTTCTGGCCGTTGGCGTCGGTCTGGTAGAAGTTGGTCCGCAGTGTGGCCTTGATCAGGTCCAGGTAGCGACGCAGGATGCGGTCTTCGTTGAGCACCTGAACGTCGTCCAGGGCGCTGAGGATCGCTTGTTCCAGGCGTTGCTGCTTGTCTTCCAGGTCGTCGGCGGTGAGCTTGCGCGCCAGGTAGAAGCGGGTCTTGAACAACCGGGTCAACTCGCGGGCGATGTCGGTGTGGTTGTTCAGGGTGCTGGCGATGTAACCCAGGTCGAAGCCCAGGCGGATCTGCTTGAGATAACGGGCGTAGGCACGCAGCAGCGCGACGTCGCGCCATGGCAGGCCGGCGGTCAGCACCAGGCGGTTGAACGCATCGTTCTCGGCATCGCCATGCACGATGTGCACGAACGCGTCCTGCAAGGTGTCGTTGAGCTGCTGGATATCCAGGTTCACGCCTTCGGCGGCGATGAACGCGAAGTCATGGATCCAGAACTCACGGCCATTGGCGTGGCGCAGACGGTACGGGAACTCGCCCAGCACGCGCAGGCCGAGGTTTTCCAGGATCGGCAGCACGTCGGACAGCGCCAGCGGGGTATCGGCGTGATAAAGCTTGCAATGCAGCTCGCGCTGGCCGGACACCTGGCCCAGCGGCTGGTAGAAGCTCATCACCAGCGGGTTGGCTTCGGTCAGGCTGAGCAGGTGCTGCATGTCGACCACGGCCGAATGCGCGGCAAAACGCTCGCGGTAGCCGGCAGGGAAGCCTTTCGGGAAATCCGCCAGCACGTTGGTGCCGTGGGCTTCGCCGAAGCTTTCGACCACCAGGCTGGAGTAGTCGTCCTGCCAGCTGCGGCAGGCCTGCACCACTTCTTTTTCCAGTTGCAGCGGATCGATGTCCAGGCGGTTCTTCGGGTCGACCCGCAGGATCAGTTGTACACGGGCCAGCACCGACTCGGAGAAGAACGTCCAGAACTCGCAGTCCGAAGCCTTCAGGCGATCCATCAGCACTTGCTGGATCTTCTGGCGCACTTCGGTGGAGTAGATGTCGCGCGGCACGTAGGCCAGGCAGTAACAGAAACGACCGTACGGGTCTTTGCGCAGGAACACGCGGATCTTGTTGCGCTCCTGGATCTGCACGATCGACATCACGGTGCTGAACAGCTCGTCGACCGGGGTCTGGAACAGGTCATCGCGAGGCAGCACTTCAACCACCTGCGCAAGCTCCTTGCCCAGGTGCGCCTTGGCCTGGAAGCCCGAACGGCGTTCGATTTCCGCGACCTTGCGGCGGATATAAGGAATGACCCGCACGCTTTCGCCGTACACCGAGGAGGTGTAGAGGCCCATGAAGCGACACTCTTTGATGACCTTGCCGTCGGCATCGATCTCGCGGATCGACACGTAGTCCGGGTAGGCCGGGCGGTGCACGCGGCTGGGGTGAGCGGCCTTGGCGAACGACAGCACCGTCGGTTCGCGCAGGTAAGACACGGCATAATCTTCGATGCGCAGGTCATCGGCGGTGAGGCCGGCGCGCAGCAGCTTGGTCAGACCGAGGAAAGAGTCGGCGTCATATTCGATATGACCGCCATCCACCTCGTCACGTACCACGAACTCTTCGTAACCCAGGAAGGTGAAGTGGTTGCCCACCAGCCATTCCAGGAAATTCTTGATCTCGGCTTTTTCTTCGCTGTCGATAGCGAACGGGCTGGCGTCGATACCGGCCAGCAGGTCCTGGACCTTGGCTTTCATCGGCTCGAAATCGGCCACGGCCACGCGCACTTCGCCCAATACCTGCTCAAGCTCTTTGCTCAGCACGCTGAGTTCGACGGCGTTGGCGCAACGGTCGATTTCCAGGTACATCAGCGATTCTTGCTGGATGCCTTCGCCCTGGGTGCCTTTTGCCAGCACTTCCAGCAACTCGCCCTTGGCGCCGCGACGTACGCTGAGCACGGTGGTCTGCAGGGTGTGGATGCTGTAGCCACGGCGGTTCAGCTCGGTGCGCACCGAGTCGACCAGGAACGGCAGGTCATGGTGCAGCACTTCGACCGCGGTGTGGGTCGACTGCCAGCCATGACGTTCGTAATCGGGGTTATAGACCCGCACTTGCGGTTGGGTGTGATCGAAGCGCTCAAGCAGGCGCCAGGCAGACAGGGTGCAACCAGCCAGGTCGGAAAGACGACGCTGGGTCAGTTCGTCCAGGGAAATGATGCCGAAGAATTGTTCAGCGAACAGCGCCACTTGTGGCAGTGCCTGTTCACTGATGTGCTGCGCCAGTGCCGCTTGCAGTTGATGCTGGAAGTCGGCCTTGCTGGCTGCGGTGAAGAACGCCATCTGTGGTACTCCGCTTGGGCTTGTTATTGATGGAAGCGTCGCGTGTTATCCCCTTGCGGGGGACCATCAGCTCTGATCGCTGGTAACGAGTTAAGCACCATAAACGAATCAGGGTGACAGGTGGGTGAAGCTGGACAAGACAGTCAGGTCACATACAACTTCCATAAGATGCGCACCTTGCCGGGTGACGGTACGACGGGCAGGTCAGGCGCCTGGCTCATGCACATCCGTTGCGCAGCTTAGCGAGTGTAGGAAGACCACTCTTGCAGCGCTGCGACATATTCGGTCATCGGTAAGCAGGCGTGGAGTTGCGACGGGTGCAACCCGGGATTTGCGGTGTAAAAACAGACAGGTTTCACACCTGCGAGTACCAAAAATGACTGGTTTTGACCGTCAGGTCATGCCGCGGTTGTGACACAGGATGCAGCAGAAAATTCGCCGCAATGGCACAATTGCCACGCACAACGCCCACTCCAGACAGGATCCCACATGCTGCAGCTGAAAACCGACGCCCTGATGGCCACCCCATGCGACGACGAAGAAGACAACATGGCCATGCTCTGCTGCCACGGCAAGAACGGCGAGATGTTCATGCTGAGCCGTTACCCGGATGAAGACGAAGTCGAACTGACCTGGGATTACGAGCCATCGACCCTGGACGGATTGAAGGTAACGTTGGGCAACACCACCCTGTTGGTGGAGCTTGCCGCAGGTGATGCCGATGCGCTGGGTGGCAAGGATCAGTTGGAGATTACCCACAGCACTGCTGCGTCGGACATGGCCGAAGTCGAAGAAACCCTGCAGAACATCCTCAGCGGCACGGGCACCCTTATCCGGATCTAAGCGGTGCCAGCTCCCACATAGACGGTGTTCGCAACACAAAAATCCTACAAGTTTTGCCAAAAATACCCGTTACGCCGTTAGTCGCCACCCCCCTCCATGCATTAAAGTAGTGCCCCCCAGCCCGGTGTTTGTCGCACAGCACACGGGCTCATCTTTCCAGGAACCGTCATCGATGGAACATCGTGAAGCGCTGCTTGCGCTGCGAACCTTTCTTTCTACGCAGATTCTCGGCCAGGAAAAACTCATCGATCGCCTGCTGATCGCCCTGCTCGCCGACGGCCATATGCTGGTGGAAGGCGCGCCGGGCCTGGCCAAGACCAAGGCGATCAAAGAGTTGGCCGAGGGTATCGAAGCGCAGTTCCATCGTATCCAGTTCACCCCCGACCTGCTGCCCGCCGACATCACCGGCACCGAGATCTATCGCCCGGAAACCGGCAGTTTCGTCTTCCAGCAAGGGCCGATCTTCCACAACCTGGTGCTGGCCGACGAAATCAACCGCGCGCCGGCCAAGGTGCAGTCGGCCTTGCTCGAGGCGATGGCCGAGCGCCAGGTCAGCGTGGGGCGCAGCACCTATGACCTGTCGCCGCTGTTCCTGGTGATGGCCACGCAAAACCCCATCGAGCAGGAAGGCACCTACCCCTTGCCCGAAGCCCAGCTCGACCGCTTCCTGATGCACGTCAAGATCGGCTTCCCGGATGCCGCCGTGGAGCGGCGCATTCTGCAACAGGCGCGTGGCGAAGCACTGAATGGCGAAACCAAGCCCGAGCGCCGCGTCAGCCAGCAGGCGATCTTCGCCGCGCGCAAGGAAATCCTCGGCCTGTATATGGCCGATGCCGTGGAGGAATACCTGGTGCAACTGGTCATGGCCACGCGCACCCCGGCCAAGTTCGACCCGGAGATGGCCGAATGGATCGCCTACGGTGCCAGCCCGCGCGGTTCCATCGCCCTCGACCGCTGCGCCCGCGCCCATGCCTGGCTGGCCGGGCGTGACTTCGTGAGCCCGGAAGACATCCAGGCGGTGCTGTTCGACGTACTGCGCCACCGCATTATCCTGTCGTTCGAGGCCGAAGCCGCTGGCATTGACCAGGACCGCGTGGTGCAACGCATTCTCGACGTCGTTGCCGTCGCTTGAAGTCGATGAGCACCGGCGATGGGATCCGCGTCACGCTCAGCGAACTGATTGAGATGCGCCACCGCGTGCGCGAAGTGCAGCTGTTTTCCACGCCGAGCCAGCGCAGCCCGTTGATCGGCCTGCACCATTCCAAGTTGCGCGGGCGTGGGGTCGACTTCGATCAGGTGCGGGTTTACCAGGCCGGCGACGACGTGCGCACCATCGACTGGCGCGTCACCGCACGTACCCAGGAGCCGCACACCAAGCTGTTCCACGAAGAGCGCGAACGCCCGATCTTCATCATGGTGGAACAAAGCTGCCGGCTGTTTTTCGGCTCGGGGCAGATGTTCAAGTCGGTGCTCGCGGCCCAGGCGGCCAGCCTGATCGGTTGGGCGGCGCTGGGGCACAACGACCGAGTCGGCGGGCTGGTGTTCGGCGACAACGAGCACTACGAAATCAAGCCGCGCCGCAGCAAACAAAGCCTGCTGCAACTGCTCAACCGCCTGGTGCGCGTCAACCAGAGCCTGAACACCGAAAGCCGCCCCGAAACCGAGGCCCTGAGCATGGCCCTGCGCCGAGGCCGCGAAGTACTGCGCCCTGGCAGCCTGGTGATTGTGATCTGCGATGAGCGCGCCCTGACCGAGGGCGCCGAACAACAGTTGAGCCTGTTTTCGCGCCATTGCGACCTGCTGCTGTTGCCGATCTCCGACCCGCTGGACCACGCCCTGCCCGCCGCCGGGCTGCTGCGTTTCGCCGAACGCGGCGCGCAGCTGGAACTGGACACGCTGAACGTCGACCTGCGCCAGGCCTACAAGGCCCAGGCCGAAGCGCGCATCGCCCGCTGGGAACTGCTCGCGCAGAAGTTGCGCGTACTGCTGATGCCCTTGAGCACCCAGAGCGAAATGGTCGAGCAACTGCGCGAATACCTCAACCCGCAACGCCCGGCGAAAAAACAATGAGCAGCCTCGACCAACTGCAACCGCTGATCGCGCCACCGCCCATTGGCTTCTGGCCCCCCGCGCCGGGCTGGTGGCTGTTGCTGCTGGTGATTCCGTTGATCGGTTGGGGGGTATGGTCGCTGCGCCGCTTGCTGCCCGCGCGGCGTCCGCTCGCCCGCGCCGAACAACCACTCGACCCGCTGCGCATTGCCGCCCTGGCCGAGCTGGCGCTGATGCCCAAGCCCTACGACGGCGCGCCCGCCGGCGCCTGGCTGCAACAACTCAACGGCCTGCTCAAGCGCCTGTGCCGCAATGACTACCCGTATAGCCAGAGCCACACCCTCAACGGGCGCAAATGGCTGGCGTTCCTCGACAACCGCTGCCCGGCCGCCGGCCTGACGCGCTGGATGGTGCTGGTGGAAGGCGCCTACAAGCCCGAATGCAAACTCGACGACAAGGCCATCGCCGGCCTGACCCAGGCCGTCGACACCTGGATTCGCAAACATGTTTGAGTTCGCCTGGCCGTGGATCTTCGCCCTGCTGCCATTGCCCTGGCTGATGCGGTGGGTGCTGCCCGCGGCCGACAGCGGCGAGCCGGCACTTAAAGTCAGCTACCTCAGCGACCTCGAAGGGCTGGCCCGTCGCCGTGCCCGCGCGAACCTGCCGGGCTGGCGCCAGCAGGCACCATTCGTGGTGCTGTGGCTGTTGCTGTTGACCGCCGCCGCGCGCCCGGAATGGCTCGGTGAACCGCTGCCGATTGCCGCCAGTGGCCGCGACTTGCTGGTGGCGGTGGACGTGTCCGGCTCCATGGACTTTCCCGACATGCACTGGCAGGGCGAAGACGTGAGCCGCCTTAACCTGGTCCAGCATTTACTCGGCGATTTTTTGCAAGGCCGCGAAGGCGACCGCGTCGGCCTGATCCTGTTCGGCAGCCAGGCGTACCTGCAGGCCCCGCTGACCTTCGACCGTCGCACCGTGCGCACCTGGCTGGACGAAGCGCGGATCGGCATCGCCGGCAAGAACACCGCCATCGGCGACGCCATCGGCCTGGCCCTCAAACGCCTGCGCCAACGCCCGGCGCAAAGCCGCGTGCTGATCCTGGTCACCGACGGCGCCAACAACGCCGGGCAGATCGACCCGCTGACCGCCGCGCGCCTGGCCTTTGAAGAAGGCGTGAAGATCTACCCGATCGGCATCGGTGCCGACCCCGAGCAAACCGGTTCCCTGGGCATCCTGGGCGTCAACCCGAGCCTGGACCTCGACGAACCGGCGCTCAAGGCCATCGCCGAGACCACCGGCGGCCGCTACTTCCGCGCCCGTGACGGCGAAGAACTGCAAGCCATCAAGGACACCCTCGATACACTCGAACCTGTCGAACAACAGCCCACCCAGGCCCGCCCGGCCCAGGCGCTGTACAGCGGGCCACTGGCCCTGGCGCTGATCCTGAGCATGCTGCTGGTGATCCAGGAACGCTGGCCCGATAACGCACTGCAACGCGGGTTCAACGCACTGTCGCGCAAAGGGATCTTCCTGCAACAGCATCCACAATGGCGCCAGCGCCTCAAACGCCTGCGCTTGCGGAGGCGTCGATGATCGACCTGTGGCCGCACTGGTTCCGCCCCTGGTGGCTGTTACTGCTGCCCTTGCTCGGCTGGTTGCTGTGGCAATTGTGGCATCGGCAAAAACGCGCCGGGCGCTGGCAGATGATCCTGCCGCCGGCCTTCCACGCCGTGCTGCTCAGTGGCGGCAACGGCCGCGAAAGCAAATCCCCCTGGGTAGTGCTCGGGATTGCCTGGCTGTTGGCGTTGCTGGCGCTGCTCGGCCCCAGTTGGCAGCGGGTCGAGCAAAACAGCCAGAAGCCCTCCGACCCTTTGGTGGTGCTGCTGGAACTGACCCCGGAAATGCTTGCCACCGACAGCCCGCCCAATCGCCTGGAACAGGCGCGGCGCAAGCTGTATGACCTGCTGCAGGCGCGCACCGATGCGCAAACCGCCATTGTCGTGTATGCCGGCAGCGCCCACACGCTGGTGCCGCTGTCGGACGACCTGGCCACCAGCGGCAACCTGCTCGAAGCCCTGCGCCCCTCGATCATGCCCGAGCCCGGCCACCGCGCCGACCTGGCCGTGGAGAAGGCCTTGGGCTTGCTCAACCAGGGCGGTCTTGGCCAGGGGCGCCTGCTGCTGATTGGCTCGTCGCTGTCCAAGCAGGAACGCCAGGGCATTCGCCTGCTGCTGCAAAACAACCGGGCACCGCCCCTGTCGATCCTCGGCATCGGCAGCCGCGAAGGCACCCCGGTGACCCAGGAAAGCGGTGAGTTCCTCAAGGACGAACAGGGCGCGATCCTGGTGCCGCGCCTCGACAGCCCGACGCTCAAGGCCTTCGCCAGCGAAATGGGCGGCCGCTACCGTGCCGCGCGCCTGGACGACAAAGACCTGCGCCAGCTCGGCGTGCTCGACCCGCCACAGGCGCTGCGCAACGACGGCCAGCTGCTGCACCTCGACACCTGGGCCGACCAGGGCTACTGGCTGCTCTTGCCGTTGCTGCTGCTCGCCGCCTGCGCCGCCCGCCGTGGCTGGCTGTTCTGCCTGGCGCTACTGCTGTTGGGCGCGCCCCAGCCCAGCTATGCCTTTGAGTTCCAGGATTTGTGGTTGCGCCCCGACCAGCAAGGCCAATACCTGCTGAAGAAAAAGCGCCCGGCCGAGGCCGCCGAACACTTCCAGGACCCGCAATGGCAAGGCGTAGCACTGTATGAAGCGGGCAACTATGCCGAGGCCATCAAGCGGTTTGCCGAGGGCACAGACGCCTACTCTCACTACAATCGCGGCAACGCCCTGGCCCGCTCCGGCGAGCTGGAAGCGGCGATCGATGCGTACGAACAAGCCCTGGAGGCCCAGCCCGACCTGCAACCGGCGCTGAAAAACAAAGCCATGGTGGAAACCCTGATGCAGGAACAGGCGCAGCCCGAGCCCGAACAACCGGCAAAAAACGAAGATGACGAAACCCGTCAACCCGGCCAAACTGCGCAACCGGGCGCCAGTGGGCAAACCGCCAAGGACAGCGAAGTGTCTTCCCAGGGGCAGGGTGAAGCCGCCAGCGGCGATACCCAGCCCGGCGCCACACCGCAAACCGGCGGTAACGAAGTACCGGGCAGCGAACTGGGGGATGAGCAAACCACCAGCCCGCCACTGCGTCCCATCGACGCCAGCCTCGACGGCGAACATCGCCAGGCCCTGGAACAATGGCTGCGGGAAATCCCGGACAACCCCGGCGAACTGCTGCGGCGCAAATTCTGGTACGAACAGCAACAGCATCAGGACAAGACTCGATGAGCCGCCGCACCACCCTTCTGTTTCTGCTCGCGTTATCGGCAGCCCACGCCCAGGCGGCGAACCTGGTCGCCAGCGTCGATCGCAGCCGCCTCAACGCTGGGGAAACGGTGGAACTGACGGTGGAGTCCAGCGACGTCACCCAGTTCGGCAAGCCCGACCTGTCCCCCCTGGATGCGCAGTTCGAAGTCAGCGGCACGCGGCAGATCAACCAGCTCACCACCCTGGGCGGCGATAACCACGCCACCACGCGCTGGATCATTACCCTGCTGCCCAAGGAGAGCGGCAACGTCGTCATCCCGCCGCTGCAAGTGGGCCAGTTCACAACCCAGCCGATCAACCTGCAAGTGCTGGAAACCACCAGCCAGAACACCAGCGCCGAACTGGCACCGGTGTTCGTCGAAGCCAATCTCGACCAGAGCAGCGTGTACGTGCAGGCCCAGGTGCTGTTGACCGTGCGCGTGTACCACTCGGTGTCGCTGTACGACGACAGCAGCCTCACGCCCTTGCAGATCCCCGATGCCCGTGTGGAACAGTTGGGTGAGTCGCGCACCTACGAGAAAGTCATCAACAGCATCCGCCATGGCGTGATCGAAACCCGCTACGCGATCTACCCGCAACACAGCGGCATGCTTGAGATTCCTGCGCAGACCTTCAGCGCTACCTTGGTCGAATCGCGCCCACCCCAGGAAAATACCCTGCAAGGCACCAAACCCGGCAAGCTGATCCACGTGAGTTCAGCGCCGCTGCCACTGACGGTCAAGCCCAAGCCGGCGCTGTATCCGGCCGACGCCGCCTGGTTGCCGGCCCGCAGCCTTACCCTGAGCGAGAGCTGGAACCCGGACCCCGAGCATGTGCAGGTCGGCGACTCGCTGACCCGCAGCCTGACGGTCAAGGCCGAGGGCCTGTCCAGCGCGCAATTGCCGGCCTTGCCCAGCACCGATATCGCGGGTTTGCGCCGCTACCCGGACCAGCCGGTGCTCGGCAACCAGACCAGTGATCGCGGCCTGACCGCCAGCCGCGAAGACCGCGAAGCCCTGGTACCCAACCGCGCCGGCAGCCTGGAACTGCCCGCGGTGGAGGTCGTGTGGTGGAACACCCATGAGGACCACCTCGAACGCACCAGCCTGCCTGCCCGTACCCTGCAAGTGGCCAACAACCCGAGCCTGGCGGTGGACACTCCCGCCACCCCCACCATCATCACCGCCCCCGACGACAACCACCTGTGGCTATGGCAACTGAGCACCCTGCTCCTGGCCTGCACCACCCTGCTCGGCTTTGGCCTGTGGTGGCGTGCACGCCGACAACCGGCCGTACAACGCGCCGCACAAACCGGCCCGAGCCCACGCACCCTGCTCGACGACCTCAAGCGCGCGACCCAGGCCAACGACCCCCACGCCACCCGCCAGGCCCTCGACGCCTGGGCCCGGCAGCAACCGGAAACCCTGGCCGACATGGCCGCGCGGTTCGTGCCGCTGTCGGATGCGTTGGATGGTTTGAACGGCGCGCTGTACAGCGAAAGCGGCCACTTCTGGCTGGGTGAAGACCTGTGGCGCGCGATCAAGGCCATCCCCATGGCCGAGCGCGAGCAAGACCCGGCCACGGATACCACCAGCTTGCCGCCGCTGTATCCCAAGTAATCGCAACATTCCTGACACCACACACTCCAGGTGTGGGAGCGGCGCTTAACTGACTGGCATCTGGGCAAACCCCAATGCTGGTCAGTTAAGGATGTGAGACGGCGAACACGTTCCTGTGGCGAGCGGGCTTGCCCCGCGTTGGGGTGCGAAGCAGCCCCAAGACCAGGCGCAGAGGCGTGCCTGATACAGTGCATTCGTCTTCATTAGGGGCGCTTCGCACCCCAACGCGGGGCAAGCCCGCTCGCCACGGGGTAGTGGGGTCTCCTGCATTTGACTTGTGTCGTATGGTCGACATGCATTGTTAAAGGCCAGCAATCCATATCCCTTTAATTTGCAGGACGTTTCCTAGACAATCCCACGGCCTTGCGCCTGCTCAGTCCACTGGCTAGCCTTCGCTCCGTCGCTGCATATCAGCGATCAGGGGTGAGATCCTGTGATGAACGGAGCCAAGTGCCACAACCGCGAGCAACATGCTCTATGGCGGCTGTGTGCGGGCAGACCTCGGTCTGACCGGGTGCTCCTGTCCGGTAATCTCACCCCGCACATAGCTGCCACCTTTCGTCGAGTGAGATCGGCAAAAGACTGGCTCCCAACCCAAACAGGAGCTTCACGCATGAACAAAATCGTCCCCGACCCACTCTTCGTCGCCCACGAAAACCTCAGTTTCGAAGACGCCATCGCCAGCATTTCATCACTGCTTCGCTGCGCCGCCACCACCGCCACCGGGACGGCCGAAGGCTTGACCGGCGCCCAGCGCGACATGGCCTGCGCCACCGCGCACTTGATCGACATGGCCAAGACCCTCGCCGACCGGGCGCTGGATTGCCTGCACCCAACCCCCACCAACGCCGCATAACCCTGTAGGAGCTGGCTTGCCTGCGATGGCGGTGGACCAGTAGACCCCTATGCCAGCTGACCCACCGCCATCGCAGGCAAGCCAGCCCACATTGGATCGTGGTCACCCACCGGCACCCTGTGTGCGTTTACAGGTAAACTCCCCTCCTTTTCATCTTCTCCACGGAGTTCGCCTTGCGTCTGTTCCACACCTCCGACTGGCACCTTGGCCAGAACCTGCATGGCCAGGAACGCGACTTCGAACACGCCTGTTTCCTCGAATGGCTGCTGGGCCAGTTAAAAGCCCAGCGCCCGGATGCGCTGCTGATCGCCGGCGATATCTTCGACACGGTCAACCCGCCGCTCAAGGCTCAGGAGCGTCTGTATGACTTCATCATCAGCGCCCACGAACAAAACCCCGACCTGACCATTGTGATGATCGCCGGCAACCACGATTCCGGCTCGCGCATCGAACTGCCCGCGCCGTTGATGCGGCGCTTGCGCACCCATGCCCTGGGCCGCGTGCTGTGGCTGGATGACGGCCAGCTGGACGCCGAACGCCTGCTGATCCCGCTGCCGGATGCCAAAGGCAAGATCGCCGCGTGGTGCCTGGCATTGCCCTTCCTGCGCCCGGCGGAAGTCACCGGCGCGCACCTGGGTGACGATTACCTGCGCGGTATTGGCCAAGTCCATGAATGGCTGATCGCCGCCGCCAACGCCAAACGCAAAAAAGGCCAGGCGCTGATTGCCATCAGCCACGCCCATATGGCCGGCGGCTCAGTGTCGGAAGACTCCGAGCGCAGCCTGATCATCGGCAATGCCGAGGCGCTTCCAGCCACGTTGTTCGATAAAAGTGTCGGCTATGTTGCCCTCGGCCATTTGCACAAGCCGCAAAAGGTGAATGGCGAAGAGCGCATTCGCTACAGCGGCTCACCGATTCCGCTGTCGTTCTCCGAAATCGGCTACAAGCACCAGATTCTCGACGTAACGTTCCAAGGCCAAGCCCTGGTCAGCGTCGAACCGCTCTTGATCCCCCGCTCCGTTAACCTGCAACGCCTGGAAGCCGCGCCACTGGCCGATATCCTTAAGCAACTGGCGGACTTGCCCGACATCGACCTGCTCGCCGAAACCCAACGCCACCCCTGGCTCGAAGTACGCGTGCGCCTCGACGAGCCGCAACCGGACCTGCGCCAGCAGATCGAAACCGCGCTGCAAGGCAAGGCCGTGCGCCTGGTGCGCATCGCCGCCGAGTACGCGGGCAAACGCGGCAACGATGACACGGACGACGAGCGCCTGATCGAACTTGACCAGCTCACGCCTCAGGAGCTGTTCAGCCGCGCCTGGCAGGACAGCTACGGCAGCGAAGTGGATGAACAGACCTTGAAGGACTTCGCCGTGCTGCTCCAGGAAGTGCAGCAAGAGGAGGAGCAGGCATGAAAATCCTCGCCATCCGCCTGAAGAACCTGGCCTCCCTGGCCGGCCCGTTCGAGATCGACTTCACCGCCGAGCCCCTGGCCAGTGCCGGGTTGTTTGCGATTACCGGCCCCACCGGCGCCGGTAAAAGCACCTTGCTCGACGCACTGTGCCTGGCGCTGTTTGGCGCGGTGCCGCGCCTGGGCGACACCGGCCAGGCCAAGATGCCGGATGCCGACAGCGATATTTCCATCGGTGACCCGCGCACCTTGCTGCGACGCGGCACCGGCGGCGGCTATGCCGAGGTGGATTTCGTCGGCGTCAACGGCCGTCGCTATCGCGCGCGCTGGGAAGCCAACCGTGCCCGCGACAAGGCCAGCGGCAAGTTGCAGAACAGCCGCCAAAGCCTGATCGACCTCGACAGCGACCAACTGCTGGCCAGCCAGAAAACCGAATACAAAACCCAGCTGGAACTGGCCCTGGGCCTGAATTTCGAGCAATTCACCCGCGCCGTTCTGTTGGCGCAAAGCGAGTTCAGCGCGTTTCTCAAGGCCAACGACAACGAGCGCAGCGAACTGCTGGAAAAGCTCACCGACACCGCCCTGTACACCCAACTGGGGCGCCGTGCGTTCGACAAGGCCAAGGACGCCAAGGATGCGCACAAGCAGTTGCAGGACCAAGCCACCGGCGTGGTGCCCCTGGCCGCCGAAGCCCGCGCCGAACTGGACCAACAACTGGCCGACGCCCAGCAACAGCTCAAGACCCGGCAGGCCCAGCTCAAGCAATTGGAATTGCAGCACACCTGGCTCAAGGAACTGCGTGAATGGCAACAGCGCCAGCTCGACGCTACGCAACAACTGCAACGGGCCCAGGCCGACTGGGACAACCAGGCGGCCCAACGCCAGGACCTGAACCGGCTGGAGCAGTTGGCACCGCAACGCCATCACTTCACGCGCCAGGTTGAGCTCAATGGGCTGCTGACGCCATTGGCCGCACAGATTCAGCAGCACCTCGAACAACAAACCGCTCTGCAGACCCGCCAAGCGCAGGCGCAACAGCAGCAGGCCCACGCCCAGGCGGCACTGGCCGAAGCGCTGAAAGCCCAGGGCGACGCCGTGCCGTTGCTGCGCCAGGCTTTCGAAGCTCAAAGCACCCTCGCCCACCTGACCAAAGACCTGGCCAAGCGCAGCGAAGACAAACTCCAGCAGCAAACCGCCTGCGCCGAAGGCCAGTCGTTGCTCAAGGGCTTGCAGGACAAGCAAGCCCACGTCGCCGGGCGCCTGCAACGCCTGGCCGCCGAGCTCGAGCGCAGCGCCGCCCTGGCCCCATTGAGTGAGGGTTGGACCTATCAGCGCGAGCGCCTGCAACAGCTGATGGTGATAGGCAGCCGCCTGAAAAAGGGCCAGGAAGAACTGCCGCAGCTGGAAGAACGCGCCACCCGTGCCGCCGAAACATTCACCGCGCAGCGCGAAGCCCTGGACCTGCTGTACCAGGAGGCCGGCGCCGAACCCCATGCGGTGGCCGAACAGATCCAACTGCTTGCCAGCCTGCTGCAGGACAATCGCAAGCAACAACGCGCCTTTGAAGACCTCACGCGCCTGTGGGACAGTCAGCAACAGCTGGACCAGCAAGCCGCCGCCCTCACGCAAAAACTTGCCGACGCCCAGCAGCAGCGCGAGCAACTCAACCAGACCGGCCTGCAAGCCAAAGCCGAACTGACAGTCGCCGAACAGACGCTGACGGTGACCAAGCAACTGCTCGAACGCCAACGCCTGGCGCGCAGTGCCAGCGTCGAGGAATTGCGCGAGCAGTTGCAGGACGACCAGCCCTGCCCGGTGTGCGGCAGCCATGAGCACCCGTATCACCAGCCCGAGGCCTTGCTGCAAAGCCTCGGCCGCCATGACGAAAGCGAAGAGGCCACGGCGCAGAAAGCCGTCGACACCCTCAAGGAAAAACTCACCGAGCTGCGCGGCGAAGTCGGCGGCCTGATCGCCCAGCAAAAGGAATTCCTGCAACAGCAAGAGCAGTTGGCGACACAGCAACACGCGCTGAAACCCAGCCTGGATGCGCACCCGCTGGCCGCTTCGCTGTTCAATCAGGACGCGGGCAAACGCAGCCCGTGGCTGGCTCAGCAACTGGCCCAACTCACGCAAAGCATCACCCAGGACGAACAACGCCAGGCCGCCCTGCTCAACCTGCAACAGAACGCCGGGCGCTTGCAGCAACAACTGCAAGCCGCCCAGGACGCCAGCCAGCAAGCCCGCCAATTGCTGGTGGATCAGCAGCGCGAGCTGTCCAACGACCGCGAGCGCCTTGACGAAGAACTCCATGCCTTCGCCAGCCTGTTGCCCGGCGATACCCTCGACGGCTTGCGCAGTGAACCGGCCGCGACCTTCATGCAGCTGGACCAGCAGGTCAGCCAGCGCCTGGAGCAATTGGGCCATCAGCGCGACGAACTGGCCGAGCAGCAGGAGCGCCAGCAGGCCATCGAGAAAGAACAGACCCACCAGCAGCATCGCCAGCAGCAACTCGACACCCTGCTCCAACAGGTCAGCGAGCTGGCCACGCAGCAACAGGCCGCCCAGGCAAGCCTCACCGACCTGCTCGGCGGGCACACCAGTGCCGACCACTGGCAACAACAACTGGACCAGGCCGTGAGCCTGGCACGCCAAAGCGAAACGGATGCCAGTCAACAGCTGCAGGACATCCGCAACACGCTGATCCAACTGGCCGCCGACCTCAAGGCCCGGCAGGAACGCCAGCAAGCGCTCAGCGCCGAACAGCACGCCCTCCAGACACGCCTCGGCGAATGGCGCGCCCTGCACCCCGAACTGCACGACGCCGGCCTCACCCGCCTGTTGGCCTTCGACGAGGCGCACGTCAATGCACTGCGCCAGCAGCTGCAACACAGCGAAAAAGCCGTGGAACAAGCCAAGGTCCTGGTGCAGGAGCGCGACCAACGCCTGGCCGAACACCAGGCCCTGCACAACGGCAACCTGGAGGCCGAACAGCTGGACAGCGCCCTCGCCGCGCTCAACCAGCAATTGGCCGAGGGCGAGAAACACGTCGCCGAACTGCGCGCGCGCCAGGCCGAAGACCAGCGGCGCCAGGACGCCAACAGCGCCCTGAACGAACAGCTCGCCAAGGCTTATGACGAGTGGCAGCGCTGGGCCCGCCTGAATGCGCTGATCGGCTCGGCCACCGGCGATACCTTCCGCAAGATCGCCCAGGCCTACAACCTCGACCTGCTGGTGCACCACGCCAACGTGCAACTGCGCCAACTGGTACGCCGCTACCGCCTCAAGCGCGGCGGCAGCATGTTGGGCCTGTTGGTGATGGACACGGAAATGGGCGATGAACTGCGCTCGGTGCATTCGCTGTCCGGCGGCGAGACGTTTTTGGTGTCGCTGGCGCTGGCCTTGGGCCTGGCGTCGATGGCGTCCAGCACCTTGAAGATCGAATCGCTGTTTATCGACGAAGGCTTCGGCAGCCTCGACCCTGAGTCGCTGCAATTGGCGATGGACGCACTGGATGGCTTGCAGGCCCAGGGCCGTAAAGTCGCGGTGATTTCCCACGTGCAGGAAATGCACGAGCGCATCCCGGTGCAGATTCAGGTCAAGCGCCAGGGCAATGGCTTGAGCACGCTGGAGGTCAAGTGAACGAGGCGTTGCTGTATTCGTTCCGGCGCTGCCCGTATGCCATGCGCGCACGCCTGGCGTTGCGCTACGCCGGGGTCGCGGTGCGGATTGTCGAGGTCAGCCTCAAGGCCAAGCCGGCCGAGATGCTGGCGCTGTCACCCAAGGGCACGGTGCCGGTGTTGAGCGTGGACGGCCAAGTGATTGATGAGAGCCTGGCGATCATGCAATGGGCCCTGGCGCAGAACGATCCTGACGACTGGCTGCTACAGGGCAACCCGGCCACGCTGGCGCTGATCGCCGAGAATGATCAAGGGTTCAAACATCACTTGAATCGATACAAGTACGCCGAGCGTTACCCGGAGCAACCGATGGTTTTTTACCGGGCCGAGGGCGAGGTGTTCTTGCAGAGGTTGGAAGCGTTGCTGACAGAGCGAGATTACTTGCTGGCCGATCACCTGAGCCTGGCCGATGTGGCACTGGCGCCGTTTGTGCGCCAGTTTGCCCATGTGGACCGGGAGTGGTTTGCCGCAACGCCATATCGTCGGCTACAAGCCTGGTTACAACGCTTTTTGCAATCACCGCTGTTCATCGCGGTAATGGCAAAACCCTGAGGCCACTCAGCGCTGGGTCTTGTGATCCAGGGCAGCATAGAAGTTGGCGCTTTGTTGCAGGTATTTCTGGGTATAGGCGCTGGTGCTGGAGCGTTTGCCACTGACTTCCACACTGGCGGCCGCTGGCAATGCCACGGTGGCGGAAACAGCGGAAGCGGCGATGATCGAGAAGAGATTGAAGTTCATGTCGGTAACCCTTGTGTTCGTTTGGTTGGGTGGCCGGGGAAGGCCTTGGAACCCAACTTACGCCCGAGGGTTGAACCTTAGAAATGCTTTGAAACAGTAGCCGCTATTAATACAATTAATACAAAGAGTCAGGCCCCGCATGGCGGGGCCTGTGGCTTATTGACGCACCAGGAACTTGAGGTCGCTGGGGGCATCGATCGGCAACTTCTGCGTGGTTTTACCCAGCAAGCCGGTGCTGGGGTCACGTTCGAGCACCACGATTTCATTGCTCTTCTGGTTGGCGATCAGCAGGAACTTGCCGCTGGGGTCCAGGGCGAATTCGCGCGGGTGGTCGCCTTCCACCGAGCGTTGCTGCACTTGCTTGAGGTGTGCGGTGGCCGGGTCAACGCTGAACACCAGGATATGGTTGGCCGTGCCACGGTTGCTCACATAGAGGAACTTGCCATCGCTGGAGGCATGCAGCGCCGCGCCGGCTTTGTCCGACACGGGTTGGCCAACGGCATAGTCCACCAACTGGGTTTGGGTCAGCTTGCCGTCGTTGTAATCGAACACGGCGACCTGGGCGCTCATCTCGGTGGTCAGCCAGGCATGCTTGCCATCGGCGCTGAACAGCAGGTGACGCGGGCCGCTGCCTGGCGGCAGTTGCACCGAGGCGGGGTTGGCCGGGGTCAGCGGCTGCTCGTGGTTGGTCTTGGGGTCGTAGCGATAGGCAAACACCTTGTCCGCCCCCAGGTCTTGCACAAACACGTACTTGCCGTCCGGCGATGACACCACTGAGTGCACATGGTTGGACGCCTGCCGCTCAGGGTTCACGCGGCTGGCCGGGTGCCCGCTCAACTGCACCGGCGGCGACAGCTTGCCCGTGGCGTCCACCGGCAGGATTGCCAGGCTGCCGCCCGGATCCTCGAGTACCGAATAGTTGGCGACGAACAGGTAACGCCCGTCAGCGGCGACGCTGGAGTGGGTCGGCTCATTACCCAGACTCTGCACTTGGTTGATCAGGGTCAGTTGGTGACTCTTGGGCTCGATGCTGTAGCTGCTCACGCGACCGACGGCGTCTTTCTGGCCCGGGCCGTTTTCGTTGACCACAAACAGGTGTTTCTGGTCTTTGGAGACCGTCAGCCACGACGGGTTGGCCGCCTTGGCCGCCAGTACCGGCGAGCCCTGGAACTGGCCGGTGCGGCTGTCGAACTGCAGGCGGTAGATGCCTTCGCTGCTGCCGGCGGTGTAGCTGCCCACGAGCAATTCATGGATGTCGGCCGGCGCGGCCTGTACCGACATCGCGCCTACGCTGCCGGCCATCAGCAGCGGCCAGAATTTACGCATCATCATCGGCTTGGTCCTCATCGTTGTTATTGCCAGTGAACGCGCTCATGCAGATCAGGCGGTGTTCGCCCGAATCACCGGTCAGGGTCCAGCTTTGCAAGGTGGTATCGAACGTGGCGGCCTGCACCTGTTCCAGGCTGAAACTCCAGCGTTTTTCAGCACGGCCGTCCATGGCGGTGATCAGCAGCTTCTCGGCGCCGAGTTCGAAGTCGAAGGCGTGCAGCCCGTCGATTTCGAGCATGTCGCTGGTTTCAAGGACGGTGGCCAGGTTGTCTGCAGTCATTACAAGTCAGTCATCTGAAGGGGAAAGTTCCCATGATAGGCGAGTTTGGCCCACACACCCACTGCGGCCTTATGCCTTGGGGTAGCCGGCTACCCCTTCTCCACCGCCGCAACGGCGTTAAGTAACCCGGCATCACGGTGATGCCCCGATTACTGACCCTGGAGACCCACTATGCCGTCACCCTCCCCCAGCGTGGCCAACACCGTCAGCGCGCTGTTCGCCGACCGCCCCCGTTTCGAAACCGTCGTGCAAGACCTGCTGACCGCAACACTGACTGCCGCTTACCCCGGCCTGACCCTGGATCTGCCCCAGATCCAGCTGGCCACCCCACATGCCTCCGGCGGCTGGCACTATGAGCCGCTCACGACAAAAGTCCTCGACTACCTGGCCAGCGGCGCGCCCGTGCCTGTCAGTGAGCTGGACTCACGTACCGCCTACCTCACCCAACAACCACCCCAGCGCCTGAAAACACCGGCGGGTACGCCATTGGATATGCAGCGGATCGCTACGCTGATTGAGGAACTGCCATGGTCCGTGCCCATCGCCCTGCAAAGCGCCCTGAGCGATTACTGGAACCAGACCGGCGAGGCCTCCCCGAGCCGCTGGCGCCAGCTCAGTGACACACTCCTGACCACCCTGCAGGTCACCGTCTTGAAACAACCGGGCTTGACCGACCTTGAGCGCGACACACTGCAACAGGTGGTCAACTGCCCCGACTACGACCAACGCCTGGCCCGCCATGGCCTGGCGCAAACCTACGCCTATGCTCTGGAAACAGACGTGCGCAGCGATGGCCAGGAGTCGCTGCTGCTCGGGCCGCAAATGCTGCTGGTGCGCACCGTCGATACCCAGGTCATCGTGCTGCTGTGCAAGCCGGGTGGACGTGTCGAGCGCTTTGCGTCAATTGACGCGTTCGGCCAGTATTGGGGCGCGAAACTCGCCAACGATTACCGCATCGACGCGCTGACCTGGCGGCGCTATGAGATCCAGGGCAACGTGTTCGACCACCAGGCCGCGCTGATCCTCAACCAGCAACTCAAAAGCCTCGAAGCGCTGCGCCTGCCCTGCACGCTGGGGCTGAGCACGCTGCAGGCGCTGTATGCGGAACTCAGCGACCCGGCGCAGTACTTTGTCGACGCGCCAGCCGGCGAACCGCAGTTCGAGCACCTGCTGCGCCCGCAACTGCCCGCCTGGTTGCAGCGCGCCTCGGTGGCCCAGCAACAGGCCTACCGTCAGCACAGCCTGGGGCTGGCCGCCTGCAAGATCCTCAACAAGGGCCGCACCTTTCTCAACGACATTACCGATATTCACGTCTTTACCCTGGACAAGCTGCGCCAGGTCCTCCTGCAGCAAGAACAACGCGTGCTGGCCGCCGGCGACACCCCCGCGCCGCCCGAGCGCTATGACCCCGACAAAGTCACGCTCACCTTCACCCACTATGCGGGCTATCCCGGCGCCCCCGGCATTGTCGATGTCACCCACATGAGCCTCACGGAACTGGCGCTGAAGAACCTGGTCGGGCAACCGCGTGGCACCTTGACCCTGGCCCATCGCGACGGCCTGGAACTGCCCGCCTGGCTGACAGCCGACTTCATCACGCGCACCGACGGCCTGATCGAAACCGTCGATATCGGCAAGCACTATCCCGACTTCCTCAGGCAACAATTGCTCGGCGGTACCCCGTCCGTCGAGGTACGCATGCAACTGTTTGCCGAGCAACTGCGCCACCAACTGCCGCTGCAGGCACTGGAACTGCATCTGCAACAACAAGGCGCCGTCAGCGCCACGGGCGCGCGCTATGTCGCGGCGCTGGTCCGGCCGCAGGCCAGCGCGCGTCGGGTAGATGAGCAAGCCGTGGCCATCCGCTGCCTGGCGCTGCTACGCAAAGCCGAAGCGGTGGCGGATGTGGTCGCCAACATGTTCATCATTGAACCGCTCGATAACACCCAGGGCCCTCACCTGCTCTACCGCCCGCTGTACCCCGACGCCTTATGCGAGTTCCCCACCCGCGAGGCGCTGCTGGACGCCATCGCACAGCCGGGAGCGTTGCAAACCAGCGTACTGACCTGGCTCAGCGACGAGGCGCGCCCAATCTACGACAACGGCGGTTTCCTGCTCCCGCATTATGTGCGTTTTGGCCAGGGCGACGAGTTCTCCGCCCTGGAAACCCCGGCGCCGGCACGCCTGGCCAACGACGGTGCCAGCAATGAATTGCTGCAATACCTGCTCAATGGGCAATTGATGCAGTACCTCTACGGCAGCAATGCACGGGCGCTGGTCGACCAGGCCAGCCACCAATCGGTGTCCACCCAAAGCAGTCGATGGGAGGCGCTACTGGAAACCGGGGGCGTGTTGTTCAATACGCTGCTGTTGCCCCTGTTGCGCGGGCCGGCCTTGCTCACCGCATGGCTGTTGACGCTGGCGACGAGCCTGCAACGCGACGTGCCCATGCTTGGTAGCACCGATCCGACCACACGGGAACTGGCGGCCGCCGATGTGTTGTTGAACCTGGCAAATGTGCTGGGTGAGTTGGCACCCAGGGCACCGAGCACTGCGCCGTTACCGTCCCGGCTCAAGGACCAGGCCCTGCGCCTGCCGGCCCCGCGTCGGTTGCCGGATCAGTGGCCGCAACCCAAGGCACCGAGGATCACCGAAGGCGTCGTGGTGATGTCCGGTGAATTTCCCGGCGAGCGCAGCACAGCCTTGGAGCTGGGCTTTGCCAGTGCCCGACAGCGTCTCACGGCGGCGCAACAGGCACGGCTGTCGCGCCTGCAAGTCCCGCGTCCGGCGATACTGCCGCCGCTCCTGTATGGCCCGCGCCGAGGGCTATATGTGCTCGACAACCAATGGCACGTATTGATCGAGCAACACCTCTACCGTCTCAACTTGCTGGAAGACGGCAGTACGGTGATCGTGGACCCGCTCGACAGCAGCCGTCAGGGCCCTTACGTAAAGGCTGACGATAGCGGCCGTTGGGCGCTCGACCTCAACCTGCGCCTGCGTGGCGGCATGCCGCCCAAGCGGATGGCGGCGGAACGTCGGCGCAAGGCCCAGCGAAAAGTGCAGTTGACGGACCAGTACAACGACTTCCTCGCCCAGCAAGTCGCGCTGCAACGCGCGGTAGACGTCTCGCAAAGCGTCATGGACCGCGCCGAACAGGACCCCCGTTTCACCGCCCAACAGCGCGCCGGCCTGCGACACCAGTTCAAAACCACCCTGGAGCGCCAGACCGATGTGTTCCGCCAGTTGCTGGAGACACTCGATGAACGTATCGAACACGGCATTGCACTGCGCGCCGAGACCGTGCTGACCCTGAGGGAAAACACCCTCAACAATGCCCGCAAAACCGTGGTGCTGGCTGAGCAGGACCGTGAGCAGCTCTACGCGGCTCACCGTCGTTTCACCAGCGGCGGCCTGCACCTGCGCCGCGTGATTCTGGAGCACTACGTCAGTTACCTGGCGTTTATCAAGGAACTGGCCGAGATCAATGAGCTCAGCCTGCAAAGCCTTGAGCTCAAGGACCGACAACTCGCGGCGCTGTATGAGCTGGGGCCGGACGGCGTGGCGGCCTTCGAGCGCCTGACCCGCGACCGCCCGGAAAACGAGATTACCGCCCTGGGCGTGGCAAAACTGCAATTGCTGAGCCTGCGGGTGTTGAGCATCAAGGACGCCGAGCTGGACCTGATGGACGGCCTCAACGCGATCATCGACCCACTGAACGTGCATGTGCGCTCCCATTCCGAACTCAGGACCCTGGAACTGACGGCAGTCGAACGTCGTGAAACCCTGGAAAGCCTGGTGGAGCGCTACGGGCAGGCGCTGGACGGCTTGCAAGGGCTGCGCGAGGTGAATGCCGATGAACTGGAAACCGGTTATTTCGACAGGTTGTTCAAACTCGTCGAAAAGCTCTACGACGACGCCACGCAACAGTTGGCCAGTGAAGTCAAACCCGACCCGGAACCCGTCAGGAAGCCGCCAAAACGCCCAAAGATCAGGGCTGGCCGGCCGCAGAAGAAACTCATCAGAACCCGCAGCGGCGCCATTGTGATCGGCGACCTGGCCCCCGCCGGCAGCAGCTTGCCGATTGACGTGGTCGAGGTGCGTGCGGAGGACAACAACCAAGTGATCGCCACGTATTCACGTCGTGACGAAGAGCTCTGGGATGAAGTGCGCGTCGTGCGCACGCCGGAACCGCCGGCCCCTGCCAGGCCCCTGAATGAACTCAAAGGCAAGGCGCGCAAGCTGCTCAGGCAGTTGGACGGTCACCTGCAAGGCGCCGAGCGTTACAAGACGTTGTGCCGACACCCGCAGGAAATCGAAGAGATATTGGGCAACGAGGCCGCCCGCCTCGGCAAAGCCGCCAACGAACTGGACGAGGTGCTCCAGGCACAGCCCGTCGAGGCACGGCTGGCGGCCGACCAGCGCCTGCTTGACGACCTGCGCCAAGGGGTCACTCGTCTTACCCGCAAAGGCCACGAACTGCGCACGGCGCTCAGCCTGGAACTGCCGCCCACCAGCGGCAACCTGCAATTTCTGTTCGATCAGGGCCTGGTGCAGGTCGCGCTGTTGGGCGGGCGCATCGCACTGACCGGTGTACGTAAAGACTTTATCCAGGAATACGCGATCAACGACCGCAAGGGTTATCCGCTGTGGTACGCGCATATTCACTACAGCACCGCGCAAACGCCCAAGGCCGACTACAGCGTGGCGCACCTCAAGACTGCCGCGCAACGTCGGCAAAGCTATTACACCCTGCTGGACAACGCCCAAGGTGCCCAAGCGGTGGTGGCGGTCCACCGCGGGATGCTCGGCAAGGCCCTGGCCGAGCGTTGGTTCCTGCCGTTAGCGCCGTAAGCAAAACGCCCGACGGTTGAGGTCGGGCGTTTATCCAGGACGCTAGAGTATCAGTGGGCAAACAACGAATTGCCCTTCTGCCCCGCCAGCTTCTCGGGTTTGATCAGGAACCGCGCCAGCGCCGGCAGCAGCCACAGCGCGCCGAACATGTTCCACAGCAACATGAAGGTGAGCATCAGGCCCATGTCGGCCTGGAACTTGATCGCCGAGAAGATCCAGGTGCACACGCCAATGGCCAGGCACAGACCAGTGAACAGCACGGCCTTGCCGGTGGACTTGAGCGTCTGGTAATAGGCTTCCTGCAACGGCAACCCAGCACGCAGGAAGCTCTCCAGGCGGCTGTAGATGTAGATGCCGTAGTCCACGCCAATGCCGACGCCCAGCGCCACCACCGGCAAGGTCGCCACCTTGACACCGATGCCCATGAACGCCATCAGCGCGTTGCCCAGCACCGAGGTCAGCACCAGCGGCAGCACAATGCACAGGGTCGCCGCCCAGGAACGGAAGGTGATCATGCACATGGTGGCCACGCACAGGTACACCAGGGCCAGGATGGTCAGTTCCGATTCCTTGATCACCTCGTTGGTGGCGGCCTCGATCCCGGCGTTACCGGCGGCGAGGATGAATTCCAGGCCGTCCTTGTTGTTCTCTTTAGCGAAGTCCTGCACCGCATGCACCGCGCGGTCGAGGGTTTCGGCCTTGTGGTCGTTGAGGAACACCAGTACCGGCGCCAGGGAGCAGGTGTTGTTGTACAGGCCATCGGCACGGGCGATGGAGTTGTTCAGCACGTCCGGGTTGCGCGACAGGGTTTCCCATTTCAGGTTGCCCTCGTTCATGCCCTTGATCATCTGCTTGGACACGGTCACCAGCGAGATCGCCGACTGCACGCCCTCGGTGTTCTGCATCTTCCACATCAACTGGTCGATGGGCGCCATGGCTTCATAGCGCGAGCAGCCTTCGGCCTTGGTCTTGACCATCACCACCAGCACGTCGGAGCTGGTGGAGTAGTTGCTGATGATGAAGTTGTTGTCTTTGTTGTAGCGCGAGTCCGGGCGCAGTTCCGGCGCGCCTTGGTCGAGGTCGCCGATCTTCAGGTTCTGGCTGTACCACAGGCCGCCACCAAAGGCGACCAGCGCCAGCAGGATCGAGACCGGCGCCACTTTGGCGCTGGCGAATTTGGACAGCAGGCGCCAGAACGGATGTTCGCGGTGCGCGTCTTTCTTGCTCCTGGCGATGGCGCGCCCGCTGATGCCGGCGTAGGAAATCGCCACCGGCAGCAGGATCAGGTTGGTGAACACGATCACCGCCACGCCGATGGAGGCGCCGATGGCCAGTTCACGGATCACACCGATGTCGATGATCAGCAGCGTGATGAAGCCCACCGCATCCGCGAGGATCGCGATCATCCCTGGCAGGAACAGTTGCCGGAAGGTACGCCGTGCGGCGGTCAGCGCGTTATCGGCTTCGCTGGATTGCAGGGCGATCCCGTTGATCTTCTGCACGCCATGGGAAATACCGATGGCGAAGATCAGGAACGGCACCAGCATCGAATACGGATCCAACCCGAAGCCGAAGAAGTGCATCAGCCCCAGTTGCCAGACCACCGCCACCAGCGTCGTGCTCAACACCGCGATGGTGCTGCGCAGGCAATTGGTGAACCACAGCAGCAGGATCAGGGTGATGACGAATGCGATGCCGAAGAACAGCACCACCATCACCAGGCCGTCGATCAGGTCGCCGACCTTCTTGGCAAAGCCGACGATGTGGATCTTGACGTTGGGGTTCTGCGCTTCGAACTTGTCGCGGATCTTGTCTTCGAGCTCATGGGAGAACTTGCGATAGTCCAGGGCCAGCAACTTGCCCTGGTCCTGCGGGTCCGGGTAGGACTCCAGCAACGGAATATCGACAATGCTGGATTTGAAGTCGTTGGCCACCAGGCGCCCGACCTGACCGGACTTGAGCACGTTATTGCGCAACTGATCGAGGCTTTGCGGCGAGCCGTTGTAGCTTTGCGGGATGACTTCACCACCGGCAAAGCCTTCTTCGGTCACTTCGGTCCAGCGTACGCTGGGGCTCCACAGCGACTTGAGGCCCGAGCGGTCGACGCCGGAGATGTAGAACACCTCGTCGTTGATCTGACGCAGGGTCTCCATGTAGTCCTTGGTGAAGATGTCGCCGTCCTTGGCCTCCACCGAGATGCGCACCGTGTTGCCCAGGTTGGCCAGGTCGTTGCGGTGTTCCATCATCTTTTCGATGAAGGGGTGCTTGAGGGGGATCATCTTTTCAAAGCTGGTGGACGGGCGAATCAAGGTCGCCTGCCAGAACAGGAACACGCTCACCAGCAGGCAGATCACGATCACTGCCGGGCGGTTGTTGAAGATCAGGCGCTCAAGAAAGGTCGCTTTATCGTTGTGATGACTGCTCATTCTTTGCCCGCCTTCTTATTGTTTTGTCGGTTCGGCGCCGGTGGAGGTGGCGACACGTACACCCCCCTGCCCGACCAGAATCAAGTTGCCATTGCCCGCCGCCGTGACCGCGGAGAGTGAAATACGGTCCGGGCGGTTGAACACGCTGAAGGTCTGGCCGTCGTCATCGCTGACCACCACGCTGCCGCCGTTGCCGACCACCACGATGGCGCCATCGCTCAGCAAGGTCGCCCCCGACAGGCCGAACTCCAGGGCTCCGCGCGCGGCGTTCAGTTCGACCTGTTCCCAGGTGCTGCCAAAATCGCTGGAGCGGTACAGGTTGCCGCGCAAGCCGTAGGCCAACAGGGTGCGCGGTTGCGCCGTGCTGATCACGCCAAACAGTGAGCCCTCGTAGGGGCCTTCGAGTTTTTCCCAGGTCTGGCCGTCGTCGCTGGAGCGGAACATGCTGCCCTGCTCGCCGACGATAAACAGGCCGGCGTCCTTGATAGCGGCGATGGCGTTGAGGTGGAACTGGTCTTCGTTGTCGAGGCGGTCGCTGACGTCCTCCCAGGTCTGGCCGCCATCGATGGTTTCGAGCAACGCACCGTAGGCGCCTACCGCCAGGCCGTGGCGAGCGTCGTTGAACCACACATCGAGCAAGGGCGCTTCGCGCTTGAGGTCCTGGTATTGCTGGGTCCAGGTGGCGCCGCTATCGCTGCTGGCGAGGATTTGCGCATCATGGCCCACGGCCCAGCCGTGTTTGTCATCGACGAAAAACACCGCCGTGAGCAATTGCCGGGTGGGGACTTTGGCCTGGGTCCAGTGGCTGCCTTGGTCATCGGAATAGAGGATATGCCCGCGATCACCGACCGCCACCAGGCGCGAGCCTGCGTGGACCACGTCGATCATCAGGCCCTTGGCGGCCTTGGGGGATTCAATCGCAAACACCGGCTGTGCGGCGGTATCGCTGGCTGCCAGCACGGGTGTGGACAACACCGCCCCTGCCAGCAACGAGAGCGCTGTGGCCAGCAACGCAACCCTGCGTGCGGCGCGTGGGCGGCAAACAACCCAACCCATGACAGGCTCACTCATAGACCTTCTCCCCTTTATTATTTTTTGTTAGGTCGTCTCGCCTTCCCGGGCTCTGAAACCTGCAATCTAGAGCGCCTGGAGGAAGCAGGAGCCATCCTATCGGGCTTTGGAATCGTCTGACAATCGGCGCTACGTTATCTTTTGTTAACTGGCGGCATTTGGCCAGATGGTGAATATAGCCGTATTCGCCAGGCTGATTGCGACAGGCGAATGAATTTTTATTCCACCATTGAAATTAGAGAATTTTTATTCCATTAATAGCCACCCCATCACAATAATTCAAAGGACCCACGGCGATGCGCGAACTCGGAATCGGCCTGATTGGCACCGGCTTCATGGGCCGTGCCCATGCACTGGCGTTCAACAATGCCCGCGCGGTCTTTGAACTGCCGGTACGCCTCACACTGGCCACCCTGGCCGATGCCGATAGCGAACGCGCCCAGCGCTGCGCCACGGCCTGGGGGTTTGCCCAGGCCCATGGCGACTGGCAAGCGCTGATCAACGACCCCAAGGTCGATGTGGTGGCCATCACCACGCCCAACCACCTGCACTACCCCATGGCCATGGCGGCGATTGCCGCCGGCAAGGCGGTGTACTGCGAAAAACCCCTGGCGGTCAGCCTGGAACAGGCCGACGCCATGCGCCGCGCTGCCGCCACCGCCGGGGTGGTGACGCGGGTGGGTTACAACTACCAGCACAACCCGATGATCACCTTGGCGCGGCAGATGATTGCCCAGGGCGAACTGGGCGACATCATCAGCTTCCAGGGCGAGTTCAGCGAAGACTTCATGGCCGACCCGACGGCGCCTTGGTCATGGCGCTGTGACGAGGCACACGCCGGCGGAGCATTGGCAGACCTGGGCAGCCACCTGCTGTCGATGGCGCGCTATCTGGTGGGGGATGTGGTCAGCGTGTGCGCCGATACCCAGACCGTGCATGCCACGCGCCCCACCGTAAAAGGCAGCAACGACCTCAAGGCTATCGCCGTGGATGACCAGGTGCATGCGCTGCTGCGTTTCGCCAACGGCGCACGCGGTACGGTGAGCAGCAGTTGGCTCAAGCAGGGCTACAAGAACCACCTGAGTGTTGAGATCAGCGGGACGAAAGGCACGCTGGCCTTCGACCAGGAACGCTTGAATGAACTGCGCCTGTGCCGTGACGGCCAGGACGGCTTCCAGCGCGTACTGGCCGGCCCTGCCCTGCCCGGTTACGCAGCGTTCAGCCCGGCGGCGGGGCATCAGTTGGGTTACAACGAATTGAAGACCTTGGAAGTGCAGGAGTTGATCATGGCCATGGCGGGGCAAGGTGCCGACGGCAGCGACTTTGAGGCGGCCTGGGCAGTGGAGCGGCTGGCGACGGCGATTCGGCTCGCCGCCCGAGAAGAGCGCTGGGTGAAAATAGAATACGTTTGAGTGACAATGCCAAACCTTCTGGTGAGCGCAGATCCACTGTGTGGCTTGCCTGCGATGGCCATAGGTATCTACACAACTTTCAGATCCTGACAAATCCCCCACAACAGCCCTATCTGCCGGGCGTTCAGCGTTGAGCCAACGTTGTGTAGATACCTATGCTGCGATGGCGATAAGTATCTACACCACTGTGTAGCAGCCAACGCTAACCACGATGCGAAGCGAGCCGCTCTTGATCTTGCTTTTGATCTCAGACGCCCCGTTAACCACGCTGGCCGCAATTCGATATTGATTTGGGGGGTAAACCGGCAGGGATGCCGGTTTAGCCGCCCCGCGCCATGGATGGCGCGTGGCGGCGGCCCCCCAAATCAATGTCGGATTACGGGCACACCGAGCCTGGGCGAGGTGCCGAGTGGTGGGGCGAAGCGTTTTTGGTTACTTTTGGCGCTCTTCCAAAAGTGACCCGCTGTAAGAGCGGAACCAATAGCCGCCGTTACCGCAGTAACGGATATGTACCCGATCTAATCCAACATCCTGGTCAGCTCTCAGACCGCCATCGCGGGCAAGCCCGCTCCTAAAGATGCAAGCTCGCTCGCCAAAAAAAAGCAGGCGGACGTTAACGCAATGCTCGCCGCAATACCTTGCCCACCGTGGTCTTGGGCAATTCAGTGGTGCGAAATTCCACATACCTGGGCACCTTGTAGCCGGTCAGGTATTCGCGGCAGTGGGCGAGGATCTGCTCCTGGGTCAGACTCGGGTCCTTGCGCACCACGATGATCTTGACTCTCTCGCCGGTCACACCATCTTCCACGCCGATGGCCGCGACTTCAGCCACGCCGGGGTGCAACGCCACCACGTCTTCGATTTCATTGGGGTACACGTTGAAGCCCGAGACCAGGATCATGTCTTTCTTGCGGTCGACCAGGCGGATATACCCGCGTTCGTCCATCACCCCGATATCACCGGTCGACAGCCAACCTTGGGCATCCAGCACCTCGGCGGTTTCCTTCGGGCGTTGCCAGTAGCCCTGCATCACCTGCGGGCCGCGCACTTGCAGTTCGCCCTGCTCGCCGATGTCGGCCAATTCACCGTCTTCGCGCATGAAGCGCACCCAGGTCGACGGCAATGGCACGCCGATACTGCCGGTGAATTCCATCTCGCGCATGCGTGAAATATCGATAGGGCTGATGCTCACCACCGGCGAGCACTCGGTCAGGCCATAACCTTCGATAATCGGCAGCCCGGTGACTTCCTTCCAGCGCTTGGCCACGGCGGTGTGGGTGGCCATGCCGCCGGCGATCACCAGGCGCAGTTGGGAAAAGTCCCGCGCGCAAAACTCCTTATTCTCCAGCAAACCGTTGAACAGCGTGTTGACCCCGGCAATGCCATTGAAGCGTTCCTTGCGCAGGATCATCTGCACGCGCTTCACGTCCCGCGGGTTGGCGATCAGGATGTTGCGCCCGCCCAGGCACATGAACATCAGGCAGTTCACCGTGAGGGAAAAGATGTGGTACAGCGGCAACAGGGTGACGTTGGTTTCCTGTGTGTGCTGGTCCAACTGGTCACCGACCCAGGCCTTGGCTTGCAACAGGTTGGCGATGATATTGCGGTGGCTGAGCATCACGCCCTTGGCATCCCCGGTGGTACCACCGGTGTATTGCAGAAAGGCCAGATCCTCCAGGCCCATGGTCACCGGCGAGTAGTTGAGCGCCCGCCCCTGTTTGAGCACCTGGTTGAAGCGCAGCGAACCGCGCAGATTGAAGGCTGGCACCTGCTTTTGCACATGGCGCAGAATGAAGTTCATCGCCGTGCCCTTGAAAGCGCCGAGCAGGTCGCCGATGGCCGCGATCACCACGCGCTTGACGCGGCTGTCGGCCACGACCTTTTCCAGGGTGTGGGCGAAGTTCTCGAAGATCACCACGGTTTCGGCGCCGCTGTCCTTAAGCAGGTGCTTGAGTTCATGGGAGGTGTACAGCGGGTTGACGTTGACCACCACCGCGCCGGCCAGGATCGTGCCCAGCAGGCAGATCGGGTACTGCAAGCAGTTGGGCATCATCAGCGCCACGCGGTCGCCTGGCTGCACGCCCTGGCCCTGGAGCCAGGCGGCAAACGCGATGCCTTGCACCTGCCAGTCGGCGTAGGTCATTTCGGTGCCGATGCTGACATAGGCGACCCGTTCGCGGAATTTTTCCAGGTGTTCCAGGAACACTTCACGCAACGAGGGGTAGGCCTCGATCCCCGCGTCAATGTCCGCCGGGACGCCGGGCAGGTAAGCGTTCAACCACACTCGTTCGGTGTGTTCCAGGCTGATAGCGTTCATGGCAGTCTCCTTGTTGTTGTTTTGGTTGCCGCTACTTTTCGACGATGGCGGTAATGCCCAGCCCGCCCGCCGCACAGATCGAGATCAGCCCGCGACCGCCGCCGTGCTCATGGATGGTTTTGGCCAGCGCCGCCAATTGCCGGCCGCCGGTGGCGGCGAAGGGATGGCCGCAGCCGAGGGAGCCACCATTGACGTTCATTTTCGCGCGGTCGATGGGCCCCAGTGGAGCGTCCAGGCCCAGGCGCTCGCGGCAGTAATCGGCGTCTTCCCAGGCTTTGAGGGTACACAGCACCTGGGCGGCGAACGCCTCGTGAATCTCGAAGAAATCGAAGTCGGCAACACTCAGCCCTTCACGTTTAAGCATGCGCGGCACCGCATAGGCGGGCGCCATCAGCAGGCCCTCGGTGCCATCGACGAAATTCACCGCCGCCGTCTCGCCCGTGCGCAGGTAGGCCAATACCGGCCAGCCATTGGCAGCGGCCCAGTCCTCGCTGGCCAGCAGCACCACCGAGGCGCCATCCGTCAGCGGTGTGGCGTTACCCGCCGTGAGGGTGCCGTTCTGGCGGTCATAGGCCGGTGACAGGCTGGCAAGTTTCTCCAGGCTGGCATCGGCGCGCAGGTTGTTGTCACGGGCCAGGCCGCGATGAGGGCTGATCAGGTCGTCGAAGAAGCCACGTTGGTAAGCGGCATCCAGGCGCTGGTGGCTGGTGAGGGTCAACTCATCCTGGGCCAGGCGCTTGATCTGCCAGCGCCTGGCCATTTCCTCGCAATGCTCGCCCATGGACAAGCCAGTACGGGGCTCGCCATTGCGCGGCAGCAGCGGCTTGAACAACATCGACGGACGCACCTTCGACAGCGCTTTCAATTTGCCGCCCATGCCCTTGGCGCGATTGGCCGCGAGCAAGGTGTGGCGCAGGGATTCATTGATGCCGATGGGCGCGTCGGAGGTGGTGTCGGCGCCACCGGCAATGCCTACCTCGATCTGGCCCAGGGCGATTTTATTGGCCACCAGCAAGGCGGCTTCCAGGCCGGTGCCGCAGGCTTGTTGCAGGTCATAGGCGGGGGTTTCGGGTGACAAGGTGGTGGAGAGCAACGACTCACGCGCCAGGTTGAAATCCCGTGAATGCTTGATCACCGCGCCTGCGGCGAACTCACCCAGGCGCTGGCCGTGCAGGTTGTAGCGGTCCACCAGGCCTTGCAGCGCGGCCACCAGCAGGTCCTGATTGCTGTCGTGGGCATACACGGTGTTGGAGCGGGCGAATGGAATGCGGTTGCCGCCAATGATCGCCACGCGACGGGTCGGGGCCGGGTTGAAGCTGTAGTCACTCATTTAACGCTCTCTTTGCAAATGAACAGCCCACGCATATGAGGTTTGTCGCCGGCAAAATTACGCACTTCGAACTCACGACGCAGGCCGCTCGCGGGTCGATTCCACAGGGCAACCTGGCCGGGCAGGAAGATCGGCAACTTGAAGTCGCAATGGGCCTCGGCCTGGTCCAAACCGCCCGGAGGTTGCTGGGCAGCCAGCGCCCGGCCCAGGGTCCACATGCCGTGGGCGATGGCGCGGCGAAAACCAAAGAGCTTCGCGCCGATCAGCGAAGTGTGAATCGGGTTGAAGTCCCCGGAGACCTTGGCAAAGCGTCGGCCCAGATCCGCCGGCAACACCCAGCGTTGCGTGCGCAACAGGCCGTCTTCCGGCAACGCCAGTGCGTCGTCCCACGGCTCACCCACGGGATTTTTCACGTCGCGCCGCAGGTACAGACTGTCGCTTTCCCACGCCAGGGTGCCCGCGCTGTAGGCCCGCGTGGCGATACTCAGCGCCTGGCCCTTGGGGTGGGCGACCCAGCGTTCGCAATACACTTCCAAGCGCAGGGCCTGGCCTTCGTGCAGGCGCTGGTGCTGCCGAATACGGTTGGCCAGGTGCACCATGCCGCTGGCCGGGTATGGGAAGCTCGGCCGGGTCAGCAGCATCAGGTGCAGCGGGAACGCCAGCACATGGGGATAGGACAACGGCACGCCCTGCTCGCGCCGGAAACCGCAGGCACGCCCATAGGCGGCGATGCCGGCGGCGGACAATTCCACGGCCGAACGCACCAGGCGTTCGCCGGGCAACACCGGGGCCCCCGCCAACGGGGGCTTGCGCAGCGCACGCACGCCCTCCAGCAGCAGGCGGCCGCGCGACGGCGGCGGGTCGATAATCTGCGTCACATATTCCATAGCGTTACGCTCCCAACAGGCTTTGGCCGCAGACTCGCACCACCTGGCCATTGACCGCGCCGGAGGCAGGGTGCGCCAACCAGGCGATGGTTTCGGCCACGTCGATCGGCTGCCCGCCCTGGCTCATGGAGTTCATGCGCCGCCCGGCTTCGCGGATCATCAGCGGAATCTTCGCGGTCATCTGGGTCTCGATGAACCCCGGCGCCACGGCATTCACCGTCACCTGCTGCGCCGCCGCGCGCGGCGCCAAACCGTGCACCAGGCCGATCACCCCGGCCTTGGAGGTGGCGTAGTTGCTTTGCCCGAGGTTGCCGGCGATGCCGGAAATCGACGACACACACACGATGCGCCCGCCGGGGTTCAGGCCCTGCTTTTCCAGGAGCGCATGGCTCAGGTGCAACGGCGCTTGCAGGTTGACCGCCAGCACACTGCGCCAGGCTGCTTCGGGCATTTTGGCGATGGTCTTGTCGCGGGTGATGCCAGCGTTATGCACCACCACATCGAACGCGCCGTGCTGGCTGACATGGGCCAGCAACCGCGCCGCCGCATCCGCGGCGGTGATGTCCAGTGGCAGCGCCGAACCACCGACGCTCGCGGCGGCCTGTTGCAACGCATCCCCGGCCTGGGGCACATCCACGCAGACCACATGGGCACCGTCGCGGGCCAATACCTGGGCGATGGCCAGACCGATGCCACGGGAGGCGCCGGTGACCAGCGCGCGACGACCGGCGAAGGGGCTTTCCCAGTTGACGTTGGGATTGCCGTCCACCGGTTTTTCCAGGCGCACCACTTGCCCCGACACGTAAGCCGAGCGCCGCGACAGGAAGAAGCGCAGGCTGCTGTCCAGCGCGTCTTCGGCCCCCGGCGCCACATAGATCAACTGCACGGTAATCGCCCGGCGCAGCTCCTTGGCCAGCGAGCGCACCAGGCCTTCGAGGGCACGTTGGGCGATGGCTTGAGGCACGTCCTGGCAGTGTTCCGGCGCGATGCCGAGCACGACCACGCGGCCGTGCTGGCCGAGGCGTTTGGCGTTGGCGTGGAAGAACACATAGAGCGCGTCCAGTTGCTCGGGATCGACCACGTCGCTGGCGTCATACACCGCGCCCTGCACCTTGACTGTCGACGGCGCCTGGAGCGTCGCCGGGGCGGCAGCGACCGTGTCGGTGGCGCTGAACAACCGTTGTACCTGCGCGGCCAGGCGCCCTGCCCCGGCGACGATCACCGGGTTGGCCAGCCCGTGCTGGCCGCTGCGATGGCGTTGCAACGGCAAGGGTTGCGGCAAGCCGACGGCCTGGGCCAGGCGACGGCCCCAGGCGGAATTGACGAAGGATAGGTAGCTGTCACTCATGGTAAGAATTCACTCACAACACATACTTGCCGTGTAAACCCGATTTCATCTGGGAACTGGCTTGCCTGCGATACCGGCGACTCGGTCTTTCCGTCAAACCGAGGTGATGCCATCGCAGGCAAGCCAGCGCCTACATTGATCGCGTTCTGCCTAATTCACCGGGGCGTTTTCGCCCTGGCTGCTGCGACGTTTGGGGGTTGGTTCCAAGGCTTGCTTGCGCTGCTGCAACGCTTCCAGCAAACCAAAGTCCTGCGCAAAGTCATCCACCTGGATCGCGTGATCGGCGTATTCCACATAGCGCGCCAGCAAGGTTTCTTCGTCGTCGCTGATCAGGTCCAGCGCCCGCGCCTTGACGCGCCAGGCGGTGAAGGCCGTGGTGGAGATCGGCAGCGCTTCGAGCAGGCCTTGCTTGACGGCGGGCTTGAGCCGGGCGTCGATCAGCTCGACTTGCGGCAACAAACGGAAGCCCAACTCGCCGTAGGCCAATTTGTCGATTTCCGGCCGCGGGATGTAGGAATTGGCCAGTAACCGGTCGCGGGTTTCGCCCGGTGTCTGCACCACATCGGCCACCTGCGCCAGCAACTGATCCGAGGGTTTGCGCATCGGGATGCCAAACGGGAATGTCAGGCCGCGCACCACGCTGGCCGCAACTTTGGAGGGGTAGTTATCGAGCACTTCGGCGAGGGCTTCATGGGCGCGCAGCAACGCATCCTGGGCCGCCCAGTGCACCAGCGGCAGGTCGGCCTGGGGCCGGCCGTCATCCTCGAAGCGCTTGAGCACGCAGGACAGGATGTACAACTGCGACAGAATATCGCCGAGGCGCCCGGTGATACTTTCCTTGCGCTTGAGCGCACCACCCAGCACGCCCATGGAAATATCCGAGATCAACGCCAGCACCACCGACAGCCGATTGGCCTGGCGATAGTAGGACGCCAGCGCCGGTTCGGTCTTGGCCGGGGCGGAAATCAGCCGCCCACCGGTCAGCGCATGCACCGCCGCGCGTACGGTGTTGGCCAGCACGAAACTCACATGGCCGAACATCGCGCGGTCGAAGTCTTCCAGCGCCTTGCGCCGGTCCGGGTTGCGCGCCGCTTCCATCTCGCGGAACACATAGGGATGGCAACGAATCAGGCCCTGGCCAAAGATGATCAGGCAGCGGGTCATGATGTTCGCGCCTTCCACCGTAATGGCGATGGGGCTTTGCTGGTAGGCGCGGGCCAGGAAGTTGTTGGGGCCCATGCAGATGCCCTTGCCGGCGACGATGTCCATGCCGTCATTGACGATGATTCGCGCACGCTCGGTGACGTGGTATTTGGCGATAGCCGAAATGACCGACGGTTTTTCACCGGCATCCAGGGACGCCACCGAGACCTTGCGCACCGCGTCGCACGCGTACAAATGCCCGGCCATGCGCGCCAACGGCGCCTGCACGCCTTCGAACTTGCCGATAGGCAGACCGAACTGCTTGCGCATCGCGGCATAGGCGCTGGTACCGCGCACGGCGACCTTGCCCAGGCCGACATTGGCCGATGGCAGGGAAATCGCGCGACCGGCGGCCAGGCATTCCATCAACATGCGCCAGCCGTTGCCGACCTGCTCGCGGCCGCCAATCACCCATTCCAGGGGAATAAAGACATCCTTGCCGGTGGTCGGGCCGTTCTGGAACACGGCGTTGAGTGGCCAGTGACGGCGACCACTGTTCACGCCGGGGTGCGAGGTGGGAATCAGTGCGCAGGTGATGCCCAGCGAACCTTTCGGGCCCAGCAACCCGTCCGGGTCTTCGGCGCGAAACGCCAGGCCCAGCACCGTGGCGATCGGGCCCAGGGTGATGTAGCGCTTGTCCCAGGTCACTTTGAAACCCAGCACCTCTTCGCCCGCGTGCATGCCTTTGCAGACAATGCCCAGGTCTGGAATTGCCCCGGCATCCGAACCGGCATACGGGCTGGTCAGGGCGAAACACGGGATGTCTTCGCCACGGGCCAGGCGTGGCAGGTAGTAATTGCGCTGGGCATCGGTGCCGTAATGCAGCAGCAACTCGGCCGGCCCCAGCGAGTTGGGCACCATCACCGAAATCGCCGCCGCCGAGCAGCGCGTCGACAGCTTCATCACCACCTGGGAGTGCGCGTAGTGGGAGAAGCCTTTGCCGCCGTACTGCTTGGGAATGATCATGCCGAGAAAGCCCGCCTCCTTGGTGTACTGCCAGGCTTCGGGGGACATGTCCTGCCAGACCTGGGTGGTTTCCCAGTCATTGGCGATGTCGCACAGGGTTTCCACCTCGTTGTCGAGAAAGGCTTGTTCTTCGGCGCTGAGGCTCGCTGGCGCGGCTTGCAGCAGGCGCTGCCAATCGGGCTTGCCGCTGAACAGCTCGGCGTCCCACCACACGGTGCCGGACTCGATAGCCGCACGCTCGGTGTCGGACATCGCCGGCATGATCGTGCGAAACAGGCCCAGGGCCTTGCTGGTCAACAGGGTGCGGCGCAGCGGTTTGAGGGTCAGCAGCAGCGCGGGCATAACCACCAGCACGGCTGCGACAATCGCGCCAAAAGCGGCCACTGCATTGAAAAGATAACCAGCCGCCAGCCACACCAGGCCAGCGCCCAGCCAATGGATGGCGGCGGCTTGTCGATACGCCAGGGCAATCGCTGCTGCGAAGCCCACCAATAACCAGATCACCATGGGGATACCTCTACTCGATTCAGGGCGCGGTTTACGTGCGCCAGGTCGGACTGACCTGCGGCGTAAAGCCACACTACAAACTTGGAAGGCCAAATTCAAATTTTGTTTTGAAATTTTTATTTAACAATTTGGCGAAAAAATAGCGGGCTGAGTAGGTCAGCCTGATCTGTTGAGTTGCTGGGCATCGGACCGGGTCGCGTGGGTGACCCGGTCGTTGCACTATCGGTGTGAAACCTGCGCAAAGATGCACTGACTGCGGGTTACACCGGCATGGCGTGACACAGGATCAAAAATTATAGGTGACCCCCAGACTCACGACATCGCCATAGGCATCGGCCTTGCCGTCCAGGGTTGCCCCCCCAAGACGATCCTGGTTATGGGTTTTCAACTTGGCTTTTTCCACGAACTGGTGGGAATAGGAACCGTCGATGGCCAGGCCTGGAATAGCCCTGATTTTGTAACCGAAGCCCAGCGAGGTGAAGATCCGGTCACCATCTGGAATACGCGGGTCGCGGGTAGAGTTACGGGTAGGCGTCTGGTCCGTCGCAACACCGGCGCGCAACGTGAAATCGTCGGTGAGCTTATAGTCGCCGCCGAGGGAGACCATCCAGACGTCCTTATAGTTGTAAGGGATGGCGACGATGGTCGAACCTTCAGACTTCAAGGTCAGGTTCTTGAATGAAGACCATTGGGTCCACAAGACACTGGCGCCGAGGGTAAAACGATCATTGAACTGGTGAACCCAATCGATCGCCGCGCTGGCAGGAACGTCCAATTGGGTCGTGGCTTTACCGTTCATCTGAAGGTTCAGACCTGGATACAAAATGCCCGGCAACCCCCCATCAATCAGGCCCTGTGAACCTGCGTCAGCGTAGATATTGTACTTACCTTCGAGTTTGTTCTTGATCTTGGCGTGGTAGTTCAAACCCAAGGTGTCTTGTGGGGTTGGCTTCCAGGCCAGGCCAGCAAACCAGCCTACCGAGGTATTGTCGACTTTGACGCGCATCAACGAATAGCCGATGCCCGCCGGGAATGGGATCGAATTGGGGGCAAGAGCGGCAGCGGCATACAAGTCAACGTTCTGGCTGACGAACCCTTTGGTGTGCTGAACAATGGCACCACCACCGATAGAAAATTCATCATTGACCTTGAACGATAGCGACCCCGTCAGACCGACGGTTTCGATACGCGTATCAACGGCGAAGTCCCGCCCCTTCCAGTCCTGATCCCAAGTTGTCCGCGCGCCCATGGGCACGACCTGGCTCAGGCCAAAAGCGAAGCGATCACCGATGGGCATAACCATAAACCCAGTCGGCACCCAGGCGGTAAAACCGCCTTGTCCGCCATCACCGGTGCGAGGAACGGAACTGAACTCAAAGGTATTTGGGTCAACGGTCGTGATGGAAGTTGGATTGCCCGCATAGTCTTTAGCGGTCCCCTTGTAGTGGATACTGATCCGGGCGTAGTCAATGTTGAACTGCGAGATATTGTGATCAATGAACGCCATCGCCGCCGGGTTGTTATAGGCGGATGACGGATCATCTTTAAACATCGAACCACCACCGAATGCGCGGCCCCAGCCTTCCGCCCCGAAAGTCGGAGTAGAGAACCCACCGGCTTGCGCACTCCCCGTCATAACCATCAGGCCGCCGATAACGGCCAGGCTCATTAACGTGCGTGCGTGTACTTTCTTATTATTCATGCCCGACTCCTTCTTATAGTTTTTAAGCACCGACATCGGTTTTTCCGACCCCGGTTTACCTCAACAAGTGCCTCTTGCGGGGCAATTGCTTACTCCAATTCATGGCCATCCCGTCCAGCACCAAGGGCATTTTTACGGAGAAACAGTAAACGCCGGAGTTGGTGACGCGCTGAGCCCGGTGATCGTGCAAGCACCCACGGTTTGAGGGCTCGGAATGCTCAGGGTGTTAGTAGTGTTTTTCCAGTTGACGTTGATGATCACCGGAGAACTGCTGCAGTCCGATATAATCTTTAATTTCAAGGCCCCAAGCGTTCCAGAGAACACATCTGGCCCGGGACCTGTCAGCGTCAAAAACCACGCAAAATTGCTCGCTACAGGAATTGCGCATATGGCGTTTGAACCGCTGAATACAGCGCTGGTAATCAATGCGGCTGCCCCACTATTTATCACTGAACCGCTCATGGTGAGGTTGCAAGTAACTGGCATATTGAAAGTAGCGGGCGACTTTACAGTCATTGAGCCCGTGGTCGTAAATGTGCTGCCGGCGGGGGCAATAGTGGCGGCATTAGCCATCGCCATGGGGCCGATACAAAGAGCAAATGAAGTTGCACAAACTAAGGCTCTCAAGCTTTTCATTGTTACGCCTCACAGGGGTTAGCGAATCAAGTCGCCTAGCGGTAGCGCCACTGATCAGATGAAATGTAAAAGCCCAATAAACTGCGTGCGGATGCGTACTCAACATTCATACTCCACTCCTTATTGTTGTATTCCACCAACAATGGTCTTGCGCTTCCAATCTACTTGAACAGGTGCCTCTTGCGAGGCACCTGTTTTTTACCGGGTGATCAACACGTCAGGCACTCAGCAGCGCTTATGGCGTGACGGTGAAGGCAGGGCTTGGAACCGCCGTCAATGCCGTGATTTTGCAAGAACCCACAGTCTGGGCACTTGGCACGCTCAGCGTGTTGGTGGAGTTTTTCCAGTTCACATTAATGGTCACCGGGGTGCTGGAGCAGTCGGAGAGGATCTTGAATCTTACGCCCGCCACCGTACCGGTGAAGGAGTCAGGACCACCACTGGCAACGTTCAGTGCCCATGGCAGGCCTTGAAGAACCGGTACCGAACACAGCGAATTGGAGCCGCTTACCGATGCACCAGTAATGGATGCACCGGAACCGTTGCCAGCCACGGTGCCGGTAAAGGTGATGTTGCAGGTGACCGGCAGGTTCAAGGACGCAGGTGATGTGACGGTGATCGAGCCGCTGGTACTGAATGCACTACCAGCAGGCGCAATGGTCGCCGCATTGGCCATCGAGGCTGCGCCAAAGCACATTGCAAAAGAAGTTGCACAAACGAGGGTTTTAAAGCTTTTCATTGTTTTTCCTCACATGTAATGGCGAGTCATTCGCCAGGGGGTAATGGCCATGAACGAGAGGTCACGTTGAAACTGCAGAACTTCCCTTTCCAGCCAAATTTCAATTCAATTACCGCAGCAAGTTATTCAACAACCTTGAAGTTCGGCGGCATCTTGATCGACACCGTCTTGATCTTGCAGTCTTCGCCAATCGGTACATTCGCCGCTTCCAACTTGCCGGTGGCGTTATCCCAGGTGCCATCGGCGGTGGAAGGGCCGCACTTTCCGCCCAGGCCGAAGGCGTGGACATCCACGCTGATCTTCGACATGGAGCCGCTTTTCGTGTCCTTGGCAACCAATATCCACGGCAAGTTGATCGCCTCGACCCGGCTGCACTTGAGGCCACCGTCGAACTCGACTTTATCGACATTGACCGAGGTGCCATCGGCCGCAACCTTGCCGGCGACCTTGATGGTGCAATCGGCGCTGATCAACGCCCCCTTGGAAAAACTGATGGGGCCTTGGGCCGTAAAGGCGCTGCCGGCCGGCTCGATGCGTGCGGCCTGGGCCTGGTGGTAGGCAATCAGGCCCAGCGCGGCCAACACGACATGGGCGGTGAACTTGGCAGGTGTTTGCATGGTGTACGTCCTTCCCTTTAATTATTTTTGTTCGGGTCAAACCACTTTCTCTGGGCGATAAAATCCTGCGCGGCATTCGCCCCGAGTACATGACTGGTGTGTTACTTCAGATTAGAACGGCTTGGCAGCGCCGCTGTATTTCTCCAGATACTTCAATCGCTGTGAGGGTTGAAGATTGGCCAGCGTAATATCCCCGGCGTAATGCTTGAGTACTCGATGATCCATGCGCCTGCGCCATAAGTACGGCACATAGGCCCAGACAATCATGCTCGCGTAACCATAGGGAAGTTGCGGCGACTCATCGAAATGTCGCAACGACTGATAACTACGCGTGGGGTTGGCGTGGTGATCGGAGTGCCGCTGAAGTTGGAACAGAAAGATATTGGTGACGATCCGGTTACTGTTCCAGGAGTGGCGCGGCGAACAGCGCTCATAACGCCCATTGGGCAACTTCTGGCGTTTAAGGCCGTAGTGTTCGACGTAATTGACCACTTCCAGCAACGAGAAGCCGTAGATGCCTTGGATCACCAGGAACGGAATCACCGCCACCCCCAGCCAGGCAATCATTGCGCCCCACAACACCACGCTGTACATCCAGGCGCTGAGCACACCGTTTTTCCAGTGCCAGGCCGGCAGGCCGAGTTTGCGCAGGCGCTCACGCTCCAGGTTCCAGGCCGAACGGGCACTGAACCACACCGAACGCGGCAGGAACGCCCAGAAACTCTCGCCCAGGCGCGAGCTGGCGGGGTCTTCCGGAGTGGCGACACGCACGTGATGCCCCCGGTTGTGTTCGGTGTAGAAGTGGCCGTAGAAGGTCGGCGCCAGGGTGACCTTGGCCAGGAACACTTCCAGCGCATTAGGCTTGTGCCCCAGCTCGTGGGCGGTGTTGATGGCGATGCCGGTGGCGGCACCGGTCGACATGGCCATGCCCAGGTAAGTGAATACGCTGGGCTCACCATGCAGTTGGGTACGCGCCGTGATGTAACTGGCGGCGTGTGACAGCCAGTTGGACGGTTCAAGACTGGCGGTTGCCTGCAACAGCCCGCCGTTGATGATCCAGTCGATACCCCCAGCGGCCAGCCAGCCGGTGATCACCACCGACGCGATCACGAACAGCACGCCGGTGTAGACGATCCAGCGGTAGTAACGTTGGGATTCAAGGTGGTTGACGGCGGATTCGGGCGGGTTGCTCACATCTTCGCCGAGCAGGCCGTCGATCAACGGAATCAGGCCGAAGATCACCAGTACGCCAACCCACCAGAGTTGCTGCACACCGGTGCCGATGGCCAGGGCACCGGACAGTAATGGCGTGGCCAGAGGCATAATGCCCAGCCACCACAGGTGACGCTTGCCGTCGGCCCACACACCTGGAGCTGCCAGAGCCTGATTCATGGCAACCTCCGAACGAGGCCGACAAGCAGGGAAAACAGGTTCACGGAGCGCTGAGTGCTCCGAGCAATCAACCATGCGATAAAAGACGTTTTTTTCATTTTTATTCGCTCTTAGGCATTTCAAAAATCATTTCAAAACAAACATTGAAATATTTTTTTAAATAAATAGCGCGGAATCGTTAGGTCGTCAACTATATTTTCGAGGCCTTTTTCATGTGACCGGGCAGTCTCTTTTCCAGCGCCACAGTCAGGTCTCTAGAGCAAGCATTTCGCACGATTCGACCCGCAACGAAGATCACGATTATTTGCGTACCAGGGCCAACGGCGCCTGCACGACCGCGCCGTTTGGCACCGGACGCGAGCGCTTGGCGACCTGCTGGACAGCCTCGACCAAGCGCGCAGCAGCCGTGATCGGCAGCATATGGCCGCGGCCCTCCACCAGTTGCAGCTTCAGGCCGGGCACCTTGTCCGCCAGGGCCTGGCCGTGCTTGCGAAAGTCCAGCACGTTGTCCCGCGCGCCATAGACCAGGGCGATGGGCAAGGTCAGTTGCGGGTAGCGGTTGACCATCTCCGGCAACGCATCGTTGACCAGGGCGATCTCACTGGAGGCGGCGTAGAAATTGTCGGGGCGCATGCCCAGCAAACCACCGCCACGGGTGGCGAAGTCTGGCGGAGGCGTATCAGGCGCGAACACGCCCTTGACCACCGAGCGCCGGGTCAACAGGCCCATGGGCACCGTCAGGGTGTGGGCCACCCAGCGACGCAACCAGGCCGGGCGCACCGCCAGCGACCAGAACACCACGGGCAAGGTGGGTTGGGGATGGGTCAGCGGGGCCACCAGCACCAGGCCTGACACCGCGTCGGGATGGTCGAGGGCCAGCGCCAGGGCAATCGCGCCTCCCAGGGAATGCCCCAGCACCAGGGGCCTTTCCAGACCGAGTGTGTTGATAAAGGCTGCGATTTGCCGCGCCTGGGCCGGCAGGTCGGCGGCCGTGCCTTTATGGCGGGTGGAATAGCCCGACCCGGGGCGGTCGAGGGTGATCACACGGAAGTGCTCGCGCAACTGGCCGGACAAGGCATAGGTCAAGTTGCGACTGCTGCCCATCAGCCCGTGAATCATCACCAGCGGCGGGCCCTTGCCCTCTTCCACATAATGAAAGCGCTCGCCATCCACCTCGACAAAGCGCCCCTCGATCGGCACGGCCGCTTCAATACGCCGTGTCATCCAGGCACTCACGCCCCATAACACCGCACTTGCGCCCGCCGCAGCGGCAATCCACTCCACAGCCATAGCTTGGTCCTCTGCATCCCTGCGGCTGGCGACACGACCGGAATTGATCAGGGCCTCAGCCATCGACCACACCCTGGACCTGAACCGCATGCATCCCCCGCGCGTCCGTCGGACAAATCGCAGGTAAGAGACAAGGCCCTGGCGTAAGCGCGATTTTCAGGTAGATTATTTAAAATCATTTTTAAAATAAATAATTCAATTTTTCTTTGCAATGGTGTTCTATCTAAAAGACAAAACAAAAACAGGAGCACATCCGATGCCCACCAAGGACAGCCTATGAATGCCCACAGTGACTCGATCGACATCGCCATCATCGGCTCGGGCTTTGCCGGCCTGTGCATGGCTATCAAGCTCAAGGAGTCGGGGTTCAACGACTTCTTCATCGCCGAGCAGGCCGACACCCTGGGCGGCACCTGGCGCGATAACCACTACCCGGGCTGCGCCTGCGACGTGCAGTCCCATGTGTATTCGTTTTCCTTCGCGCCCAACCCGCACTGGACGCGGCAATTCGCGCCGCAAGCGGAGATCCGCGCCTATCTGGAACACTGCGCCACGCATTTTGAACTGGCGCCGTACCTGTGTTTTGGCATGGGCTTGCAACGCGCGGTGTTCGATGAACCACGGCAACGCTGGCAATTGAGCTTCAGCAATGGCCGCCAGGTCAGCGCACGGGTGCTGGTATCGGGCATGGGCGGCCTGTCGCGCCCGGCGTTGCCGGACATTCCCGGGTTGGACAGCTTCAAGGGCAAGCGCTTCCACTCCCAACAGTGGGACCACGACTACTCCTTGAAGGGCAAACGCGTGGCAGTCATCGGCACTGGCGCCAGTGCCATTCAGTTTGTGCCGCAGATCGCGGCGCAGGTGGCCCACCTGGACCTGTTCCAGCGTACGCCGCCGTGGATCATGCCCAAGCCCGACCGCGCAATTTCGCCCTTCGAACGCTGGTTGTTCAAGCACCTGCCCTTCACCCAGCGCTTGGTGCGCGGCGCTTTTTACTGGGCGCTGGAAGGCCGTGTGGTGGGTTTTGCCCTGCACCCGCGACTGATGAAAATGGTGCAGAAAGTCGCCCTGCGCCACCTGCACAAACAGGTCGCGCGCCCTTCCCTGCGCAAAACCCTGACGCCGGACTACACCATCGGCTGCAAGCGCGTGCTGATCTCCAATGACTACTACCCGGCGTTGTCGCGCAGCAACGTCCAAGTGATCACGGACCGCGTGTTGCGCATCGAAGCCGACGGGGTGATCACCGCCGACGGCATCAAGCACCCGGCCGATTGCCTGATCTTCGGCACCGGTTTCCAGGCCAGCGATCCCCTGCCCCGCGACTGCATCATCGGGCGTGGCGGGGTGGACCTGATGGACACCTGGCGCGAGGGTGCGCATGCCTACAAGGGCACCACCGTGCCGGGTTACCCCAACCTGTTCCTGATCGTCGGGCCCAATACCGGCCTGGGGCATAACTCGATGATCCTGATGATCGAGGCGCAGGTGACTTACATCCTCGATGCACTTAAGCAGATGCAGCGCCATCGCATCGCCAGCGTCGAGGTCAAACCGGCAGTGGAACAGGCCTACAACCACCACCTGCAAGGCAAACTCAAACGCACCATCTGGAACACCGGCGGTTGCCAGAGCTGGTACCTCGACCCGCGCACCGGCAAGAACACCACCCTGTGGCCCGGCTCGACCTGGCGCTTCAAGCAGGTCACTCGGCAGTTTGCGCTCAAGGATTATGTGGCCAGCCAGGCGCCAAGCAATGCGCCTGCTCGTGGTGTCGCCGCCCCCCACTCCACCGCAGAAGGCAGCCTGTCATGAAATCATTCAACGGTCGCGTGGCAGCCATTACCGGCGCGGCATCCGGCATGGGGCGTGCTTTAGCCCTGGCATTGGCGCGAGAAGGTTGCCACCTGGCGCTGGCGGACAAAAATGCCCAAGGTCTGGAGCAAACCCTGGCCTTGATCAAGTCCTCGACCCTGTCGCCGGTCACCATCACCCTCCAGGTGCTGGATGTGTCCGAGCGCCAGGCCATGGAGGACTGGGCCGCGCGCTGCGTGGCAGATCACGGCCAGGTCAACCTGGTGTTCAACAATGCCGGGGTGGCGCTGTCGAGTACCGTGGAGGGCGTGGACTACGCCGACCTGGAATGGATCGTTGGCATCAATTTCTGGGGCGTGGTCCACGGCACCAAGGCATTCCTGCCGTATTTGAAGGCCAGCGGCGAGGGCCATGTGATCAACACGTCCAGCGTGTTCGGCCTGTTCGCGCAACCTGGCATGAGTGGCTACAACGCCACCAAATTCGCCGTGCGCGGCTTTACCGAAGCCTTACGCCAGGAGCTGGACTTGCAGCGCTGCGGCGTGTCGGCCACCTGTGTGCACCCGGGGGGCATTCGTACTGATATCTGCCGCAGCAGCCGTATCGACGCGAACATGACCGGTTTTCTGATCCACAGCGAGCAACAGGCCCGCGCCGACTTTGAAAAGCTGTTTATCACCGACGCCGACCAGGCCGCCAAGGTGATTCTGCAAGGCGTACGCAAAAACAAGCGCCGCGTGCTGATTGGCCGCGATGCGTATTTCCTCGACCTGCTCGCCCGTTGCCTGCCGGCGGCCTATCAAGCGCTGGTGGTATTGGCCAGCAAACGCATGGCGCCCAAACCGCGCACGCCGGTGTTTGAAACCAACGACGAGCCCCGCCTCTGAACAGGAGCACCGCTATGCTGCCTATCCGCCGCGACCTTCGTTTTACCCTGCCCGCCGGGCGCATCACCGATTGGCACGAACAAGGCCCGTTCATCACTCACTTCTTCAATGCCTTGTCGCTGCTGTTTCCCCAAGGCGAGCTGTTTTTCATGGACAGCGTGCGCCACTACCGCCAGCGCATCGACGACCCTGAGCTGAAGCGGCAGGTCCAGGGTTTTATCGGCCAGGAAGCCATGCACAGCCGCGAGCACGTGGCCTACAACGATCTGTTGCAGGACGCGGGCCTGCCGGCGCACACCCTGGACCGGCGCCTGAAATTCATACTCGACCTGCAGAAAAAACACTGCTCGCCCGCCTTCAACCTGGCGATCACCATTGCCCTTGAGCACTACACGGCGATGCTCGCGGAGATCCTGCTGAGTGACCCGTCCCGCTTGGGCAACTCACTCAAGGGCTACCAACAGATGTGGTACTGGCACGCGCTGGAAGAAACCGAGCACAAGGCCGTCGCGTTCGACGTGTGGAACCGCGTGATCAAGCCCGGGCCCAAACGCTACCTGCTGCGCACCGCGACCATGCTGACCACGACGGTGTTTTTCTGGCTGGTGGTGCTGGATTTCCACCTGCGCCTGCTGATCGCCGACCGCAAGTCGGGCGGCCACCTGAAAGGCTTCTGGCGCATGCTGAAATTTCTTTACGGGCCCAAGGGCGTGTTCCCACGCATGCTGCGGCCGTGGTTGCACTACTTCAAACCCGGTTTTCACCCCTGGGACCACGACAATCGCGCCCGCCTGGCCGCCATTGACGCCCTGGTCGAGGACATCGAACGGAGCCGACGCGGCTATGAGGCGACCTAGGCTTTAGCCAGGGCCGCGCGCTCGCGCACAAAACCCTGCAACTGATCGGCCGGCAGCGCCTTACTGAAATACCAGCCCTGGATAAACAACTCGGTGCCGGTATTCAGGAAGGCCAACTGCTCGGCGGTCTCCACACCTTCAACCACGACCCCCAGGTTCAGCGCCTCACAGAAGCGCAGCATGCCGGTGAGCACCTGGGCGCCTTTGGGGTCGTGCTGGGCCACCACGAAACTGCGATCGATCTTGATGAAGTCCACCGGGAACTGGTGCAGGTAACTCAAGGCCGAGAACCCGGTGCCAAAGTCGTCGATATAGACCTTGGCGCCGATCGCCTGCAGTTTCTGAATGGTCTGGCGCGTGACTTGAATATCGCTGACCAAGGCGTCTTCGGTGATCTCCACCGACACCTGGCCATGGGCCTGGGCGAGGATTTCCACGAGTCGCTCACCATAGGCGGCGTCGGTGAGGGTGGCGCTGGAAATATTGATCGTCATCGGCAGGGCAAAGCCGAGTTTTTGCCACCGCTGATATTGGCGCACCGCCTGGGACGCGACCCACACATCCACGTCCGGCATCAGGCGCGCCTGGGCCAGCCATTGTAAAAATTCCCACGGCGAATGCACGGTGCCCTCGGCATCGCGGGCGCGCATCAGCGCTTCGCAACCGGTACACAGACCGGTATGGGTCGACACTTGCGGCTGGAATTCGAGGTAGAACTCATAGTCGCTGATCTGTTGGATCCGGTCGATTTGCGTGGCGCGCCGCGCCTGCATCGTGTGGGACGCCAGCACCGGGTCCAGCTCAAGCAGCCGGCCTTTTTCTTCCAGGCCCCGGAAGGTCATGTCCAGCGACTTGAGGTACACCGTGCCGCCCTCGGCGGCCTGGCGGTGGATCGCGCGCACATACGGCGCGTACACCAGCGTCCCCAGGCCCAGCAGTATCAATTGCAACGCCACCGCCGCCAGATCGCCGTGGGTACTGAGGTAGGCATTGAGCAGCACCGGCGCGGTGAATGGCACGCTGACCACCGCCGGCGACACCCACCCCAACTGCACCACGTATAGCGCCACCAGCACATTCATCGCAGGCACCAACAGAAACGGGATGAACAGGCGCGGGTTAAGAATGATCGGCAAGCCAAACAACAGCACTTCGCTGACGTTGAACAACGACAGCGGCAAACTGGCCATCGCCAGCAGGCGCATGGATTGGCTCTTGGAGAACGCCAGGATCGCCAGCAACAGGCACAGCGCACCACCCGATCCACCGATAAAGGCAAAACTCCCCAGCAGGCCGTTGTTCAACACATAGTTGATCGGTTCGCCCGCCGCCATGGCGGCGCCGTTGAGCGCCACCGCCTGCTCCAGCACATCGAACAGCGGCTGCATGGCGTACACGCCGTGGATGCCGAAGAACCACAGCAGCGAGTTCATCAGGGTGACAAACAACCCGCTGCCGTAGGGCGATTCCAACGCATCGAGCACCTGAGGGCCCTGCAACTGGGCCACATAGGGCACCTGCAACAACAATGACAGCACCACCACCAGGGTCAGGGCGGTGATGGCCCCCGGCACCACCATATTGATCGCGCCCCTCAAGTTGTGCGCCACGAAGTCTTCGTTGACCAGGCGCGTCCAGCGATAACGGTGCAGCCAGGCCATGGCCGGTACATTCAGCAGCGGCGAAGCGATGGCGATGAACAGCAGGAACGTGGCCGAGGCCCTGGGGTATTCGCGCAGGATAAAGGTCGCCACCACCACCTGGGCCAGGCACAGGAACGCCACCGGCAACTGCGGCAGCCGATGTTGGATCGCCAGCATATAACCAATGGAAGCCGCCACCAGCAGCGGGATCACCGAGCTGATCTGGTCGTGCAACCCCGCCAGAAAGGCCACCACCGGCGGTTCGAAACCCAGCACCCGGGCGCATTCGGACAGAATCAGAAAGCTCGCCGATACCAGCAGGCACGGCAGGATCCACAGCAGCCCTTCGCGGATGGCACGTAAGGAGTCGGTGCTGGCCAAGGCCGCCAGACGTTGGGTGAAGAAAAGTTTGAACAGCCTATTCGCCATGCCCCATCCCTCTGTCCATCGCACTCTGGTCCTGGAAGACAGGGCCGGAAACACGGGACAACGCTACACGTCCTGATAGCGGGAGCGAAAGTCTTTTGCCATGCCCCTGAGCGAATGTTCAGCGACCGATCACAGGCAAATCGTGGTTTCTTGCCCATCGTGGATGGTTCTGAGTTGAGCCGCCGTCGGGACCTGCTTCACTGAGCAGTGCGGGCGAGATGATCATCGCCATAGCGCACTGGACCTCGCTCTGGTATTGAGCGCCTATCTGCTAGTGTTATGGCTCACGCCGCTCGGCACAGGCCCGGAACCCTGGCCTGGCCCCTTCTCTATCTGGAGCATGCCCTTGTCACTACCCGGCGATAACCACCAGCTCGCGCTGGACCGATTCCTCGACGAACATCCCGACGTCGCCGTCGAGCTCAATACCCTCAATCCGCTGGCCGCCCAGGCCAAGGGCGAGACCCTGGCGCAGTACCGCGCCGAACGACTGCACGAAGCCTTCGAGGCTGAAGCCGAACGCCAGGGCCTGTTCGCCTGGGAGTTGACCCTCAAGCTGACAGCGGACTCCGCCGAAACCTTCGAGACCCAGCGCCTGGAAGTGCACAAGGAAGTCGCGCAGATGGCCGGCCTCAGTTGGAGCGAATACTGCCAACTGCACGACTTGGCCGGGTGACCCTTGCACTAAATGAACCAGTGGCGTCGAGGCCCCATCAGTGCTTCGCGCAACTCGGCCGGCGCGATGGTTCGACGCTCAGGGTCCACCGCCAACGCTGAATGCAGCGCGGGCCAGCACCACCGAGGTAATTGACGCGGCCTGGGCAACGGCTTATCGAGCGAGTGCTCGCCGGGCCGTCGCCCATGGGCCAGTTCATAGAGCACGCAGGCGGCGCCGTATACGTCGGCGCGGGCTGACGGGCAGCCACCCGCCATCAGCTCCGGTGCCGCATACGCGGGTGTCCAGGCGTTCAAACGGCTGCGGCTCAAGCCCGGCAAGCCGGCGGCCTGTTGTGTCTCGGCATGGCCCAGGCCGAAATCAAACAAGCGCACCCCCTGCTCGTCCACCATGATATTGGCCGGCTTCACATCGCCGTGCAGCACGCCTTGCTGGTGAGCACAGGCCAACGCGTCCAGCAATTGCAGGGCGATGGGTTGCAGCTCTCGCCAGGGCAAACCCTGCGGGCATTCCAGCAGCAGTCGGTCCAGGGTCATGCCCTGCAGCAGCTCCATCGTGAAAAAAGCCAGTTGGCGCGCCGTGTCGACCTCAAAGGCAAACGTGCGCACCACATGGTCATGCCGCACACTTCGGGTCAGGGCGAACTCGCTGTACAGCAACACATGACCGTCGGGAGACTCACACAGCGTTTCGCCCAACAGTTTCAGCGCCACCCGCGCGTTGGGTTCGCCGAACGCCTCATGCAGCAGGTCTCGAGCGCGATAGACCACCCCCATGCCGCCCGCTCCCAGCAGCCGCTCAAGCTGGTAGCGCCCCGCAAGCAGGTCCGGTGGGCCGGCTATCGCGCTCACGGCTGAACCACCACCGCCGTCAAGTCGTCCCGCGCCGGCCCTCGTAACACCTCGCCAAACAACCGATCCAACACCTGCCGAGGTGTTCCCACGCTCAAGGCGCTCCCCAAGGCGCCATGGCTGAGCCCCTGATACAAACCATCACTGCACAGCAGAAACACATCCCCAGGCTGCAGCGAGAGTTCCAGCACCTCCAGGCTCAGCGGCTGCCGGCCGCCAATGGCGCGGGTCAGGGCCCTGGCGTCCGGATGAGCCTGGGCTTGCTCCCGGCTCAACCGCTGTTTGTCCATGAGGTGCTGCAGCAGGGAATGGTCGCGCGACAATTGGTACAGGCGCTGGTCACGCCACAGGTAGCAACGGCTATCCCCCACCCAGACACAGGCCGCGCGGCTCCCCTCCAGCAACAGTGCGACAACGGTGCTGCCCATGATGCCGTCGGGGTGTTTGAGCGTTTGTCCCAGCCGCTGGTCAAGCCATCGCAGGCAACGCCGCACAGCCTCGACCCGCTCATCAAAGCTGCCCTGGGCCGGCAACGACGCCAGGCTGTTGACCACCCACTGGCTGGCCACATCGCCAGCCCGATGCCCGCCCATACCGTCGGCGACCGCCCAGCAGCCACGCTGCGGGCAATCGAGGAACGCGTCCTCGTTGCGCGCACGCATCTTGCCCCGCACCGTGCGCCCCGCGCTGCGCAAATCCTCAGGCCACAGGTTCACAGCTGTTCCGGCAGGCGGAAGGTGCGCCAGGCGGCCATCTGAAACGGGTCGGGGTTGCGTTGGCTGGTGAGCAGGAAGTTGGCGCGTAAACCGCCAAGGTCGGCCTTGAGCAACTGCGCACGCCTGCCGCTCGCGGGTTCACTTTGCATCAGGTCGAAGAAGCGGAACAACGACCAGGGCCCGCTGTTTTTCTCAATCCCCAGCGGCCGCTCCGCGCCACGCTCCAGCACCAGGCTGCTACGCCCATCGTCCGCCTCGCTCGGCCACTGGAACAGCATGGGCACAATCGGGCCATGACGGTACTCGAGCTGTTGATCGCCAATACGCAGGATCGCGCGACTGACCGCCTGATCCAGGCTATAGGGGGCCAGCGTAAAGCGAACCGCCCACTCGCCCTGCTCGTCATTGAAAAAACCTTGGCGAATCATTCGGGCTTTCGCCAACTGGTCCAGCAGTGAGCGCGACAACGGCAAGCTGCGGCCATCCCGGGCGCGCAGACGATAGCGGCTGCCCTCGGCAATCACGAAAGAACGCAGATAGCTCTCATAAAAGCGTGCCAGGCTTCCGCGCGGGTTGAAAAATGCCTGGAAGTCGCCAAGGGCCACATCACCGCCGGCATGAGCGTTGAATGGATACCGGCGCTGGATAGCCCTGGCGTAAAAGCCATGGATCTCACTTTGGTAACGCTGATTGATATGGACATAGGCATCGTCGAGCAGCAGCCGCCAGCTGTCGTCGGCTATGCCTTCGAGCCAGCCCTTGAACGGCAATGGCAGGCGCGCGGCGGCATCACGCACGTTGTCCAGCAGATGCTGCTGCCCGTCCATGCGTTGCCTGGCCATCTTGAACGCCGCTAGCTCTGGCGCGCCCTCACGGTTCAGGGCCGCCAGCTGCAAGTGCCAGTCATCCAGCAGGCGCAACGCCTGTGTGAGTTCGGCGCTCGGGTTCTGCGCGGAATCCAGCAATTGGTGCAAGGGTTCGAAACGACGCTGCAGCGCACGTCGAGCAGAATCCGGCACCGCCCGCGCCTGCAGGTGGTCCGCCAGTGCGCCGACCTGCGGGATCGCGGCCTCAAGAGGATCGCTGAGCACCAGCAAGCGGGTGTTCTCCCGAACCTGTTGCAACAGCTGCACCCACGGCGATTGCGCGGACGTCAGGCTTGCAAGCCTGTCGGCATGCTGCCTGAGGCTGTCGCTTTCCAGCAGGCGCACCTGGCCGATGGCCTGGCTCCAGGCATCGGCGTATTCGCTGAAGTAGCGTCGCTCCAGCTCCAGCATCAATTGGCGCAGGTGCATGACGCCGAGATCGGCCGCCTCCCCGAGCACCCAGTTATCCTGGGCGATCGCATTGACCAGCCGTGGGCCCTGGGTCTCGAAATACTGCACATAGCGTTTGGTGTAGAAGCCGGGTATGGCTGGCTCATCCGCCGCGCCCCCCCTGCCCCTGCGCCAGGCGAAGGGGCTCCAGATGGCGGGCCTGTTCACGCAGTACCCGGTAGACCACCTCGGCCAGCGATTCACCACGCAGTTCCTGGCGGGCCTGGGCCGCCAGCTCAGTGTTCAGGGGCGCCACGAAAGGTTGCTCGAGCAGCCGCGACAGGTGTTCGTTCAAACGCGTCTGCACCGAAGCATCGCCGGCATAACGCACGGACCACTGTGCGGCGATACGCTGCGCCAGCCAGGCACTGTCGCGACGCTCGCGCAGGTTGAGCATCAGGTACGCACGCAGGGTATCGAGCAATGCTTCGCGATCACCGAGACTGGCCCGTACCTGTTCCTCCAGGAGCGTGGCCACCAGGGGCAGCAACTGCCGGTGCAGCGCATCTTCGTAGGCACGTACCAGCAACGGGCGGCTGACTTCACCCTGATACAAGCCGGCCCGCTCGACCACACGAGCATCCTCCAGCGCGGGAAACACCCGCGTCGCGGCCAGATAACTGTCCAGCAGTGGCAGCAATGCCAGGGTATCGTCCGTGCCACCTTGGGCCGGTGGCTGTGGCTCGAGCAACTGCGCCAGCTGCGTCAAGCGCTGATGATTCACTGAATAACTGTGCGCCCAGAGCACGCCTGCGCCGACGACAAGCAAGGACACGGCAAGCACCAGCAGCCCCCGGCGTCGACGCAGGCGCTGTTGTTCCGGCCTATGCAGCCCGGCAAGACCGGCCTCGGCAAAAATCACCCGCTTGAACAGGCCCTGGACAAAGTGCGAGCGCCTGTCGCCAGCGTGCGCGCCTGTCAGGTAAAAGCCACGCAGCCCATTGATCCGCTGGAAGCGGTGGGCGGAGAAGGCCGACTCCACGAACAGGCACAAACGTTCGCCGACGCGTGCAACCTGCCCAGGCAGTTCAAGCATCTGGCCACGGCGCTCGACCGCGCGCTCCTGATGCAAACGCGGGATCAACTCTGCGCCCAGGCGTCGTAGCAGGGCCTCGAACGCATCACGCACCTGGGTCAGGTCGGCGCCAGCCGTGCCAACAGCGACCGGCGCTCCCCATACGCTGTCGGCACTGTCGCCCTGGGCCGCATCAAAAAATTCGGCAAAGCCCGGCAACCGGTCCGCATGGGTCAACACCAGATAAACCGGCACATCCACATGCAGCGACTGCTGGATGTCCTGCAAGCGTGAGTGCACGTGGCGCGCCTGCAGATCCAAGTCGTGCTCGTTGCTGCCCAGCAGGGTGTCCAGCGCCAACGTCACCACCACGCCATTGAGCGGGCGCGCCCTGTTCCTTGTCTTGAGCAAGCCCAGGAACGTCGACCACCCTGCCCCGTCCACCGACCGGTCAGGCTGTGCCAGATAACGCCCGGCACTCTCGATCACGATCGCCTTGTCGGCAAAATACCAGTCAAAGTACGCGGTGGCGCCCGACGGCATTGCGTCGCCACGACCCAGAGGGAACGGCGTGCCGCTGCTGGCCAGCAAGCGGGTCTTGCCACTGCCCGCCTGACCGATCACCAGGTACCAGGGCAAATCGTTGCGCCAACGCTCGCCATGCTCACCAAAGTGGCGCGAGGTTTTCAGCGTGTGCAAGGCTTCCTTGAAGCGTCCGCGCACCTGCCTTCGCTCATCGTCGATCAGCCCCTGGCGCTGATAGCGCTCCTGGTGTTCAGCCCTGTTAAGCCGCGCGGTACGGCGCCCGCCCACCACGACCATCGCCAGTCCCCACAGCAGAAACAAGCAACTGATGGTCAACAGGCGCGCCGTCGAACCTTGCCAGAACCGCCGGTCATCCACCGCCAGCAATGGCCCGATAAACCACACCAGCAGCGCACTGGACAGCACCAGCAACAGGCTCCAGACCCAAATCCTGCGCAGCAGCGTGCCCGCGCTCTTGAAGAATGCGTTCATTCATTGCTCCCAGCGTTACAAAGGCGTCCGCATCTGTTCCGGCGCCAACGGTTGAAAAGGTTGCAGAACCGACAGGCGTTCATTGCCCAGGACCCAGGCAAACCCTGCGTACATCGCCAACACACAGGCGAGGGCGGCGGCGACCAACGCAGTGGCCGAGACCCTGTGCGGTCGCGTGCCAGGCGGCGGTCCGGCCCCATCGTGTACCAGCATGGGCAGACGATCACCGCGTACATGCTGGATCTGCCGGCACAAGGCGTCGCGTATCGTCTCCAGCTGCGCCCCTCCGCGCTCCATCACGCGGTATTTGCCTTCGAACCCCAGCGACAGGCACAGGTACATCAACTCCAGCATGGCCAGATGCTTGACCGGGTCGCGAGACAGGCGCTCCAACAGCTGGAAAAACTTCTCGCCGCCGAAGGTTTCGTTGTGAAAGCGGCTCAGCAGGCTGGTCGTCGACCAGTCGCTGCAGTTACCCCACGGCGTGGTGACCACCGCTTCGTCAAGCACGCTGCACAACACATAGCGCGCAGACATCACCTGACTATGCTCTGCGCCCTGGTGCAACGCGCGCGCCTCAAACGCGGTAATCCCCGCCGATAACCGCTCGTTGAGTGTCTCCAGGTGTTCCCGGCCGGAACGGCCCTTGAGGTGGGCAACGTGCGACAACAGCTCCCAGGCCGCGGCGACCAGCACGTTGGGCCCCAGATTGAAGTGCTGCGTCCCTTGCAGGCCGGCGGTGTAGATCATCCGGTCTTCCAGTTGCTCGAAGCGCGGTGGCGACGGGTTATCCGTCACCGCCCCCTGCGCCGGACCGTGCCCGTCGCGGTCGAGCAGAACGGTTTTTTCGTCCTGCGGGTATTCACTGTCCATAGTCATGGTGTTCAGTTCCTGATGGCCCAGAAGTTGAGTTCGAGCGCGGCAAACTCGCCGCTGGCGTGGAAGGCAAAACCACCCGACTGTTCCAGCTGCGTGATGTCACGGGCACTGAGTTCGAGCATGAAATAGGTCTTGTCGGCATGAAACGGTATCTGCCTCGGCGCCACCGGCAGTGGCTTGACCTTGATGCCGGCCAGGTGCAGGTTGACCAGCTCGCGGATGCGTTCCACCGGGCCGATCTTGAGGTGCGCCGGCAAACGATGGCGCAGTTCTTCCGAATCGCACTGGGCGGTTGCCGCCAGGATGAACGTAGCCGTGCTCAGCAATTTGAGATCACTCACCGGGCAGACCAACACGCCGTACTGGCGCTGTTGCAACGTGAGCTCGATGGCATGTTGCTCCAGCACCAACGACAGCACGCTACGGATGCCCTCCATCAGCCCGCGAAAGCTCGCGCCCTGATCGGCATGCCGGTAATGACCTTCCACCTGCGCGCGCTTGTTGTCGGTGGCGAACGTCGAGAGTTCGCCCAGCATCGACAGCAACGCTCGATACACCGCCTCCGGAGGAACCTGGGCCTGGCTCAGGTAGTGGCGCAGGACCAACTCGGTTCGGTTGATCAATTGCAGCATGAGGAAATCGCCCAACTGCGCCCCAGCCGCTCCACCATGACCCTGGATGCGCAAGGCAATCGCATCGCCCCGGGTGGCCAGCAGGCTGATCACTTCCTTGACGCAAGACGACAGGTATCCGGAGCCCTGGACATACATGAACGTCGGCACGAAGTCCGCATCCAGCCGTACACCACCTTCGCGGGTCGACTCCAGCACATGCGCGAGCTGCAGCTTCACATGCTGCGAGTCACTGGGTTGCTCGCCCAACAGCAGGCGTAGATCAGGGCGCGCGCAGTTGATCTGGCAGCGGGAGTCGACGCCGGCGTTGGAGTCGCCGATCTCTGTTTCGCAGCTGACGTAGCGCGCCAGCACATCGCTTTGCTCTTGCTTGCGTACTTCAATCTGATTGCCGATCGCCAGCGGCAGCGCCAGGTACACGGCGTGCCCGCCGGCGTTGGCAGGCACCTGCAGCACCAGGGGCTGCATCGCGCTGTTCAGTTCGAACAGGCTGCCATCGGGAAATACGCCACTGGCCTGGTTGACGACCACCTTGCCCATATTGAGGTACTGCACATCGACATCCAGGGTCAGGAACCCCCAGCCATCACTGCCAAGCAAGCGGGTACGGTTGAGCTGCTGATGGTAGTAGCGATCGTTATGCTGCAAGTGTTGGGGCCGCAACAGCATCCCTTCCTGCCAGACGACTTTATGAACCGGCATCTGAATCCTCCAACCTGCGCGCTTGAGGGCCGACGAGGCGTATACCCGACTCATCAAGCATCAGCTCGACACGGGTGAGTTGCTCCTGGGCCAGGGGAAGCACGAGCCGCCACTGCACCTGGGGCAGGTCCCGATAGGCCGCCAGGACGCCGACATAACGGCTCTGCGGTTCGACACTGAGCTTGAGCGCCAATTGTTGACCGGGGCGCAGCTCCAACTCCTCGCTGTTGACCCAATCCTTGGGCAGTGACTGCTCGGCCCGACCATAGAGGCTGAAGAAGTCGGCATTTTCGAATGCCACCGGGTGCCGCAACTCGATCAGCCGCACCACCACCGGCGAAGGACGACCATGACGGTCAGGGTTGACCGCGTCGCTGGCGGTCAATGTGAGGTCCAGCTTGGTCAAGGTTGAAAGCGGAGAAACGCTGCCGCACCCGGCCAACAGGCCCAGCGCGCCAAGCATTGCTATAGCGATGGCTCGATACATGACATTCATCCCGGGTAAGCCGCATGCAGGGTGGAGACCAGGCGTACCTGCTCGTCGTAGGCCTTGGAAAAATCATTGCGCAACAGCTGCTCGCCCAACGGTTGCTCATCCAGCAGGCGTTGGTAGTGGCGCTGGTAAGCCCGCCAATGAGCGCCGTCAGTGGGGAACCTGGGGGGGTTGTCCAGGCGCTCGAAGCACAGCAGCAAATGCGCCGGAGCAAACGCCGCCAGCGCGCCGCGTACGGCGGCGCGGCAGGCCACGACCAAGGCCAGTTGGTGAACGTGTATTTCCCGGTAGGCCTGGGCGACCGACTGCTCGGCAGACTGGCCCCGCTCGCTGGCATCCAGCAGCGCAGCCAGGGCGGCCTGGGTATCGGCGCACTCTGACAGTGGGGTGTGACGTTTGGGCACGGTCCAGCCCTGGATCAATTCGCTGTTCAGTTCATCGCGGGTCAGCAGACTCTGCCGCAACCCTTCGACGGTTTGCCTGAACAAGCCCGCTACCTTGATCGCCAGGGCCTCGCGCTCGAATGTGTCCAGAGCCTCCAGGGGCATGCCCAGTGCTTCGCCGAACCGCGCCCAGAATGCTTCGGGATCCGCCGCCGTAACCGGCGTGGGTGGAGCGGGTGCGTCGTCGCCGGCGGGCTCGCGCCATCTCGGCACGATCAGGTGCTCGCGCTCCACCGCACCGTGGGAAACCGCACCGGCCGCCTCGACGACGGCGTTCAATGCTGTGAGGTCCTCGCAGGACTCTTCGCACTGCTGTGCATGATCCAGTGCGTATACGGGGTCCAGCCCCAGGAAGGCATCGTCGGGGATCATGCCGCGGTCGACAATCACTCGCTGACCTGGCTGCAGCCCGCGCTCCACCAGGCGTGCACGAATATCCACCGGCCCCATTTGGTAGACGTCACCCTCGTTGATCAGGTAGGCCTGCCCCTTGCGCAAACGCTGCGTACTGCCCGACACGCCAATACCATTGCTACTGATATCGGTAAGAAAATAGCGACCTTCCCGGTAACTGACCAAGGCATGGTGACTGGAGAGCAAGCGACTGGCATCGGGGATAATCCAGTCACAACCGGTACCACGACCGACCACGCCGCCGACTTCTTCGAACACCTTGCGCGCCGGCGCCCCGTCGCTGCCGCTATCGCACACCTCAAACACTAACTGCATGCAGGACTTCCCCTGTTCAATGGCCACGACGGGGTGCCTGGGGGTCACCCAGCGGACGGTAGTCGGCGTCGTCAAAAATGTAGTTGGCGTTGCAACCACCCAGTAAACACAGGACAAGCGCCAAGGCTTGCCACGGACGAAGAGGCATCAGGTATCTCCAAGGAAAGTTAGGTCGGCGACAAAGCCCCGAATCCATGCGTGAGGCATTCAGCATTCCCCTCGGGCATCGGCACACGGGATCTTCAAACGGGCAAGGCGGTACAGTAGCGTGCGCCGCGCAACGCCCAACTCACGGGCGGTACGGGTACGGTTGCCACGGTTTTTGTGCAGGCAATCGATCAGGAATACCCGTTCCACCCGTTCCAGGCGCTGGCGCAACGTGACATCCACATCCGTGGCGACAGGCACGGGCGTCAGCGACAAATGCGCGGGCAGGATCACACCGTCATCGCAGAGCAATACCGCACGCTCCACCAGGCATTTGAGTTCTCGGACATTGCCGGGGAAAGCGTGGCTCGACAGTTGATCCAAGGCTGCACTGGACCATTCCACCGAGGTACGGCCCAATGCCGTACAAGCCTTTTGCGCGAACTGCCGGGCCAGCAGCAGCACGTCGCCATCCCGTTCACGCAGGGCCGGCAGTTCGATGGGAAACTGCGCCAGCCGGTAATAAAGATCCTCGCGAAAACTGCCTTCGGCCACCATCGCGATGAGGTCACGGTGGGTGGCGGCGATAATGCGCACATCGACCTTATGCGCCGCACTGGCGCCCAGCGGGCGAATTTCACCTTCCTGCAATACCCGCAACAGCTTGGCCTGCAACGACAGCGGCATATCGCCGATTTCGTCCAGCAGTAATGTGCCGCCATGCGCGGCATCAAACAGACCTGTGTGGTTGCGCTCCGCGCCCGTGAAGGCGCCTTTGCGATAGCCGAACAGTTCGCTTTCCAGCAGCCCTTCGGGGAACGCGGCACAGTTCTGCACGACAAAGGTTTTGCCACTGCGTGGCCCGGCGTTATGAATGGCCCGCGCCACGAGCTCTTTGCCGGTTCCGGTCTCGCCGCGCAGCAGCACCGTGTAGGGGGTGTTCTGCACCTTGCCGATCAAACGGCAGGTTTCATCCATGGCCGGGCTGTTACCGATCAGCCCATATGCCGAGCAACTGGCCGCCGTGTCGAGCGTGGCCGCACGGCCGCCGTGTGCCGGGCGCATGCGTTTGAAGAGCCGCAGCTGGTTCAGGGCAAAACTGCCCAGTTGGCCCAGCGACGAGGCATAGTCCTGCAAGGATCTCTTGCAGTGGCTGGCACACAGCAACAAGCCCGTGACGGTCTGGCACCTATTGAACAGCGGCACGCATGACAGCGACTGCCAGGGCGTCGCCGTCGCCGGCAGGAACCCACACTCGTAGACGCTGTGTGCCAGATCCTCCAGGCTCAAGGGTGAGCGCTGGTTGAGCACATAGTGCAACAACTGTGCATGCTGGAAGTCCGCGCCGCGAATCTCTTCAACAGGTGGCAATGCACCGGGACAATGCTGAGCAATCAGCTCAAGTCGACCGGTTGCCTCGTCGCGCCAGTACAACTGGCTGAGTTCGCACTGACTCAGTTGGGCCACCGCGCAGGCACACAAGCTCGGCAAGGTGGCCTCGTCACTGTCGATACCCAGGCGGGTGAACCAGCCCAGTAGCGCATCGGCGTACGCCAAGGGCTCAGGCAACGGGTTGAACACGTTGTTCATCATAGGCTGAACTCACACATCGGCTGCCCATGCGCATCCAGGCTGGCATGGGCCTGGGACAAGGATTCCCCCATGGACATCGCCGCCAACAGACGATCAGTCATCTGCGGTAGCAGGTGGGTCTCGATCCATTGGTCGATATACCGCGCGCCACTGTCACTGTGGCTACACCGTTCGGCCATGTGCGCGACCAGTTCGGGCGTGTAGCTGAATGCCAGCTTGCGCGCCTGCAATCGTTGGCCGAGGCGTTCCAGCTTGAGCCCCGCCAGGTCATGCAGCGCCTCGCCCGCCACCGGGTAATAGGGCACGACACGCATTCGGGCGAGCAACGCCGGCTTGAAATAATCGCGCAGCAACGGACCAATAGCCTCTTGCAATACCTGCGCATCGGGCCGCTGGCCGCCCGAGCACAAGTCGACGATGCATTCGCTGCCCAGATTGGAGGTCATGAGGATCAACGTATGGCGAAAATTGATTTCCCGACCTTCGCCGTCATTGGCCAGCCCCTTGTCGAAGATCTGATAGAACAGGTTCAGCACTTCCGGGTCGGCCTTCTCCACCTCGTCGAGCAGCAGCACTGAATAGGGACGTTGACGCACGGCTTCGGTCAGCACTCCGCCCTCGCCATACCCGACATACCCAGGTGGCGAACCAATCAGCCGCGACAGGGCATGTTTCTCCTGGAACTCCGACATATTGAGGGTGGTGACAAACCGCTCGCCGCCGTACAGCAATTCGCCCAGCGCCAGGGCCGTGGCCGTCTTGCCCACCCCGCTTGGGCCCACCAGCAGAAACACCCCAACGGGCGCGTCTGCCTTGTTCAACCCTGCGGCGACAGCACGCAGGTTGCGGTCCAGCACCTGTACCGCCTGTTCCTGGCCGAGGATGCGTGAACGCAGCGCGCCGGCAAAACCCAGGACTGTGTCGCTGTGTTCAAGTGCCAACTGTTCAACCGGGATACCGGTCCAGGCGCTGATGACTTCCGCCACCAGGCGCGGGCACACGCGCGCCTCCTCTCCCTGTTCACGCTGTTCGAGCCAGCGTTGCCGCTGGTCTTGCCGCTCGCGCTCAATCGCCGTCAACCGCAGGTTCAAGGCACGCAAGGCCGGTTCATCCACGGGCAGCCCCGCGTCCATGTCACGCGTCAACGCATCGCGTTGCCGGGCGCCTTCGGCGTGCTCGACACACAAACGCTGCAACACCTCGGGCGCCACCACCCGGTTGATGCGCACACGCGCACAGGCGGTATCCAGCACATCCACGGCCTTGTCGGGCAGTTGACGCCCGGCCAGGTAGCGCGCGCTCATGTGGGCTGCCGCGACAACGGCATCATCACGTACATACACGCCGTGGGTGGCTTCATACGCCGGAACCAGTCCGCGCAGGATCGAGATGGCCTGGTCCACACTCGGCTCGGCGACCCGTACAGGCTGGAAACGCCGCGCCAGGGCCGGGTCTTTTTCGAAGTATTTCTTGTATTCCGACCAGGTGGTCGCGGCGATGGTACGCAGCTCGCCGCGGGCCAGGGCCGGCTTGATCAGGTTGGCCGCGTCGCCGGCTCCCGCCTGGGCGCCCGCGCCCACCAGGGTATGCGCCTCATCGATAAACAGGATCACCGGCTTGGGCGAGGCGTTGACCTCATCGATCACGCCCTTGAGACGTCGTTCGAACTCGCCCTTGATACTGGCACCGGCTTGCAGCAGGCCCATGTCCAGGGTCAGCACCCGCACCCCCTTGAGCGGCTCTGGCACCTGGGCACTGGCGACACGCAGGGCGAGGCCCTCGACGACGGCGGTCTTGCCTACCCCGGCCTCGCCGACAAGTATCGGATTGTTCTTGCGCCGACGCATGAGGATATCGATCAACTGACGGATCTCGGCATCGCGGCACAGCACCGGGTCGATCCGCCCATCATGGGCCTGGCGCGTCAGGTCGTGGGTGAACCCCGCCAGCATTGACTCGCCACTCGCGGCCGGGGCGGCATCAGGTGCCTGGCTCAACACAAACTCGAGCACGCGTTGCGGATCCAAGCGGCTCAATACTGCCTGATAGCCACTGCCAGCATGTTGCAGCGGGTGACGTAACAACGCCAGTAACAGGGCAGCGTGCTCCACTTCGGTCTGGCGCAACTCCAGATGAGCCACCATCAACGCCTGTTGCAGCCATTGCACCAGGGCCTGGGCGAACACCGGATTACGCGAAGCACTTGCCTGCCCCTGGGGTTGCAGCGTTGCCTGCAGTTCGCCGACCTCGATTCCCGCATCGGCCAATGCGCGCTGCAAAAGCCCATCGAGTGGTTCCAGCAAGGCCAGCAGCAGGTCCTCCACCAGCACCTCGCGGCCACCGCGCGTCACGCAACGTTCGGCCGAGCGCGCAAGGTCGCGCCGGGCAGCAGGTGTCAACGTCTGGATAAGTTGTTGCAGGTCTACATTCATCATGATCATTTGTTCCTAGTGAGCGTTGCTGGCCACAATGACTACGCCGTCGGCATACTCGTCTGCCAGCCAACTGGTCCAGCCCAACTGGCAGAAGTTGTGCGCGCCGATGCGCAATGGCCTGATCTGTTCCTTGTCCAGGACCAGGCGCAGGTCGTATTCCAGTGGGTCGCGCGCGGTCAGTCGCACCAGCGAACACAGCAACGGATAGTCCGCGCCATTGGGCAAAAACCCATGGAAACGCTGCCAGTTCAGCCCCAGTACATGCACCCTGAACTTGCCGCTCTGGTCGGTAACCCGACTGCCCAGCACCTGGTCCAGGCCCAGCAAACTGTTGGAGCCGCCAAGCCGGTTTTGCTGCGAGCGCGCAATGACCACCCGGCGTTGAACCCACTGTTCGATAAACATGCGGTCGTGCTTGAAGTAGTAACGCAGCACGGTCTCGATCAAGGCTGCCGAATGCGCCCGCAGGCTAAGCAGGCCCAGGTAAGGCAGCAGTCGCTTGCAGTCCAGTTGCGCGACATTGCGCAACTGCGCCCCCTTCAGTCCGACCAGCGCAAACATCTGCTCGGAAAAGAGATCACGTGCCCCGGCCTGGAAACACGCTCGATAGCGGTACTTACGCCATATCGGCAGCATCAGCCGCTGCAGCCGGTGGTGAAACAGGTCGAGGAAGTCTCGGGTCGCATGACCGCCCGCACTGTCGGCCAATGCCTGCTCGCCGTAAAAGGCCGGGAGCGGCGAACCCGCACCACATAGGCCCAGCACGTTAAGACGAAGGCGCGCCCGCAATTGATCGTGCTCAACAAAAAACTCCACCCGGTCAATATCGTGACCGGGAAAACCCAGGCCTGGGTTGGCCTGAAACTCCAACTTGTCATACAGCGCGTTGTCATCCAGCAACGGGTGGGCATCGCGCAGACGCTTGATCACCTGCAAAATCGCCTGGAACAGCGAATATTCGCGAATGATGCGAGACAAATCCTTTAGAGCAGGGGCTGCTGGCCCATCCGGGGTGGCCATAGGTACACGTCTCCTTGTGTGCTGATGACTCGTAGTTCGTGGTAGGCATTAAGGCTGGCGTAAAGCGCAAAAAATTCGTTGAGCACCGAGGCAAACACGAACGCCTCGCCCTGGCCCAGAAAGCCCTGGGTATCGATGCTCAGGTCGACGCGCAAACCGCGAAACGGCATGCCACGGTGCAGACGGTCGACGGCGGTATGGCTGATGGATCGCAAAGCGCCGAGCTTTCTTTGGCTGACCTTTCGCGCCTGTCGGTCGTGGTAACGCGGCAGGTCGTAGGTTTCGAGGATCACCTTCAAGGCTTTGATATCGCTCAATGACAGGTAGTTGAGCGACATGTTGCTGATCAGCCGCCAGAGAAAATCCTGGTCCAGGGGCGGTGCGAAGCTGGCGCTCGGCACGCAGATATTGCGAAACGACAGCCCCTGCGGCGTCTGTTCGCAGGGTTGGTTGATCGCCCCCGCCTGCAATTGCCGAGGCAGGTTGTGATTGGTGCAGGTCAATTCGATCGAGAGTGTTTCCTGGGCATCCCCCTGGCCGTTGCCAAACCCGAGCCAGGTGTCGAGCCCGGCGTGCTGCGCCGACGCCCGCTGGCGCACGCTGTAGCTCGGGGGACACGCCGAGACGTCGGTGTCGCCGTCATGCTCGAAGGATTCGAACGGCACATACGCCTGGTACCCCAACCCACCGGGGCGCCAGCCCGTGACCTTGTCGACGGAGAACACACAGGCATTTCCCCGCGCATATTCGCCGGGGATCAACAGGTATTCATCCTGCTTGCCATCCAGGCGAATGGGCACCGCGTCATGCTTGAACAGGTTGACGATGGGCGTGCAATACAGCTTCACATTGTCCAGTGTGGGGGGCTGGGCCTCCCGGCACTGGCTGCGCAACGCGAAGCACAGTTTCACGGCGTGGACTTGCTTGAGTACCTCTGCGGGCAGGCGCTGCAACACTTCCAGGCCGCCCACATCGACAAACAGGTATTTGTCGGGAAAAGTGAAGTACTCCTGAAGATGGCGATACCCACGAAAGGTATTTTGCGGATAGGGAATCAGCGCTTGGTCCTCGGAAAACCCCACCGGCTGTACCTGATCGGCGCCAAGTCGCAGCGACAGGACCTGACCATCAGCCCCCGTGATCGCGTGACCGTCGCTGCCTAGCGGCACGAGCTCGATACCCTCGAGATGGCGCAACAAACTCAGGTAAAGCCCCTGGCTGATATAGCGGTCACCCGCCAGGTGCAGGCGCAATCGATCCAGCGCGCAGCCACCGAAGTTGCCCTCGGCACTCATGACCAGACTCAGGCTCAACAGCGCCCGCTCTCCCTGCTGGTTGTAATCCAGGGCGCTCAGTCGCAGCGGCAGGACCTGGGTGGCATAACAGGTACGGAAGCGACAGCGTTCGCCATTGACGCACGCGCTCTCGACAGGCGTATCCCGCGCCACCAGCACGCCTGGGCCGGCGTGCGTCAAGGGATCGAACTGCAAGATGCTGAACGCCGGCATCGGCCGCATGTAGTTGGGCCACAGCAAATGCATCAAGGAATGCGTCAGCTCGGGCAACTCGTCATCCAGCTTCTGACGCAGGCGCCCCGTGAGAAAGGCAAACCCTTCCAGCAACCGCTCCACATCCGGGTCCTGGCCGGCTTCGGCAAGAAAGGGCGCCAGGGCAGGATTGCGCTCGGAGAAACGCCGCCCAAGCTGGCGCAACGCGCTGAGTTCGCTTTGGTAATAACGGTTAAAGGACATCGGGCGACACCTCGAACTGCCCTGCGTCACGCAACCGCGCGGTGAACATCACCGGCTGCGTCACACCGTCGATCTTCAGCGTGGCATCGATGGCAAATGCCAGGGCCAGGGGATCACGATCACGGAGCAATGCCCTTACCCGCACCTGCTTCAAGCGCGGTTCGTAAGCACGGATAAAGCGCTCGATCAGCAGGCGCGACTGGCTCAACGACTCATGCAGGCTCAGGCTCATGTCATTGAGGTCCGGCAAGCCATAGTCCGGCAGTGTCTGCACACTGCCCGCGCGAATGCTGAGCATCTTCCCCAGGTGAGCCGCGACGGACGTCACATCATCGGTTGGGGGAGCGGCCGAATGATCGAGCCGCTCGAAAAGGCTTTGTTTGTGGGTCATCCCCTAGCCCCTGCTCATTCTTTGTCGAGCTTGCCAACCAGGGACAACGTGAAGTCAGCCCCCATGTACTTGAAGTGGGGCCTCACACTCAGGTTGACGCGGTACCAGCCTGGCTCGCCCTCGACATCGCTGACCACGATGCGCGCGGCGCGCAACGGTCGGCGCCCACGGACTTCGGCACTGGGGTTTTCCTGGTCCGCGACGTATTGGCGAATCCATTTGTTGAGTTCCAGTTCCAGGTCGGTACGCTCCTTCCACGAACCCAGCTGCTCGCGCTGCAGCACCTTGAGGTAATGGGCCAGACGGTTGACCACCATCATGTAGGGCAGCTGCGTGCCGAGGCGGTAATTGAGCTCGGCCTCCTTGCCCTCGGCGCTGATGCCAAAATGCTTGGGCTTCTGTACCGAACTGGCGGAAAAGAACGCGGCATTGTCACTGCCCTTGCGCATCGTCAGGGCAATGAAACCCTCTTGCGCCAGCTCGTACTCGCGGCGATCGGAAACCAGTACTTCGGTGGGAATCTTGGTTTCGATCTCGCCCATGCTATGGAAATGATGCAGGGGCAAGTCTTCGACCGCGCCGCCACTTTGCGGGCCGATGATGTTCGGGCACCAGCGAAACCGCGCAAAGCTGTCGGTCAGGCGCGTGGCAAAGGCGTAGGCGGTGTTCCCCCACAGATAGTGCTCGTGGCTGTTCACCACGTTTTCCTGATAGGCGAAGGTCTTGACCGGGCACTCAAGGGGGTCATAAGGCGTGCGGAGCAGGAAACGCGGCACGGTCAACCCGATGTAGCGCGCATCTTCGCTCTGGCGAAAGCTTTGCCATTTGGCAAACTGCGGGCCTTCGAAATGATCCTTGAGATCCTTCAGGTCGGGGAGCCCGGTGAAGCTTTCCAGGCCGAAAAAACCCGGCCCGGCGGCGGCGATAAACGGCGCATGGGCCATGCAGGCGACGCTGGATACGTATTGCATCAGCTTCACATCGGGAGCGCTGGGGCAAAGAAAGTAGTTGCCGATGATCGCACCCACGGGCTGACCGCCGAACTGACCGTACTCGGCGCTGTAGACGTGCTTGTAGAGCCCGGATTGAATCACCTCCGGCGAGTCTTCGAAGTCATCCAGCAGGTCCTGCCGCGAGACGTTCAGCAGCTCGATCCTGATGTTTTCGCGAAAGTTGGTGCGATCGACCAGCAGCTGCAAACCTTTCCAGGCAGCTTCGAGGGCCTGGAAGTCCGGGTGGTGCAGAATCTCATCCATTTGCCGGCTGAGCTTCTCGTCGATCTCGGCGATCATCCGGTCAACCAGGTGTTTCTTCACCGGCTCCCCCGTATTCTGCGGCTTGATCAGTTCTTCGATAAACGCTGAAACGCCACGCTTGGCGATGCCATAAGCCTCGTCATCGGCACTGAGCAATGTCTGGGCAATGATGTTATCGAGAATGCTGCACTCGTCGGCGGCATGTACGGGCACAGGGGTTTGTTGAGTTGTCATGACGTCAGTGTCCTTTTACTGAAAATGGTCAGGCCGCAGGATTGTTCAGGCCCAGTTCGGCCAGCACACGGGCACGGGATTCGTCATCCGCCAGCGCCTGTTCGATGGCCTTGCGAAAGCTCGGCGTGTTGCCCAGCGGTCCCTTGAGCGCCATCAGCGCCTCACGCAGGGCCATGAGCTTGTGCAACTCGGGGATCTGGTCCACCAGGTTCGCGGGGTTGAAGTCCTTCATCGAATGGATGCGCACCTCAATGCCCAGCTCTTCTACGTCGGCGCACTCCTGGAGGCGATTGGGCACATTCAATGTCAGGCTCAACGATTGCTTGGCGAGCACCTCATCGAGGGTGTTCTTGTCGATGGCGATGGGCTTGCGATCTTCAAGCTTGCGCAGGTCTTCACGCTGGGTGAAGTCTCCCAGCACCAGTAGCTTGAGCGGCAGCTCGACGTCTTCCTGTGCGCCACCGATGGCGGGCTTGAACGTGATATTGATGCGTTCCTTGGGTGCTACCGAACCTTCTTTGGCCATGGTGTTTCTCCTTTTTTTCAAGTGGCTCGAGAGCCTATTCAAGTACCGCTTCAAGATCGAAGAGGCACAGCCTGCGGTGGGTGTCTTCCTTACGCTCGCGCACGGCGTGGCTTTGCGGCATCAGGTCGCAGCAGCGGTGCAGGAGTTGTGTCACATGCAGCGCCAGCTCCGGCTCCCAACGCTCCAGGCCGGTGCGTTGCAACTCGAGGTCCAGGTGTTCAAGCTGGATCTTCGCCAGCTCATGCTTGCCCGCGTGTACACATAAACGGGCCTGCGCCAGCCGCCAGTGAAAGCGGGCGCGATCGCCACCGGCGGTTTGCAACCCGTGCTTGAGTGCCTGCACCGCCGCCTTGAGCCCGTCTTTTCGCAACCTGGGCACTGCCTCCTGCAAGGCGATTTCCCACGGCTCGGCATCGGCCACCACGCTGGGCGCCTGCGGGGCTTGCAAGTGGCGGCAAACCTGGTGGGCGATCCAGTCGCGGGTGCGGCCGTCGGCAAATGGGCTGCCATCGTGAAAGCGCAATGCCGGCAGGTTGGGCAAGCGCTGCAGCAACAGGGCAAGGCTGACTTCGAGCTCGGTCATCGCCAGGTCGGCCTGCAGGACTTGCAGGCATTGCCAGACCATGTATATGCCGTCGAACCAGAACATCGCCCCTGAGAGCGTGGCTTCAAGCTCCAGCATCAGGTCGGCATGCTGGCCTTGGGCAAAACGCTCTTGATAACGCTTGAGCTTGTCCGGCGCGGGGCCGCGCAGCGCCGTCACCTGCTCGGCGTCTGCGTCGGGGTAGCTGACCAGGGTCAGCCACGCCAGCGTCCGATTCAGGCGCAAGGCGCGCAGGTCGGTCGCGTTCTGGCGCAACCACCAGGCACATAACGGACGCGCCTGCACCTGCAAGGCACGCAGCACTTTATGTGCGTCTTTTTCACTGTCTACGGCTGGTTCGTTTTGCGTCAACAACTGGGTCGTCGCCTGCTTGACCTGCGCAACAACGGCATTCAGCCCGGTGGCCGGCGATTCGCCCTGCGCGGCGCGCTGCAATCGTTGGTCCAGTTGCCTGCGAATCGGCAACATCAGCGGCGCGTCATCCTTCAACTGCACGGCCCAGAGCTCATCAAGACGCGCGAGGTGTTCAAGCAGGGATCGGAATAAGGGTTGCTGGTCCTGCAGCGCCAGGTTCTGCGCAAGCACTGTCTCGAGGCGCAGGACCAACCAGGCGAACGCCGCGCCACGGGTACGCGATTTTTCCGGGTAGACAATCGACCAGTGCTGTTCACACAGATGGCGCAGCAACCCAAGGCCGGCCAGCAGGCCCGCAAAGGACTCGCGCTGGTGCAACGCCCACGTCAGCCAGACGGCGACCCGCAGGTCCTTCGAATGCTCACGCAACAGGCACTCACTGGCCTCCAGAACGCTTTGCCAGTCCGGCTGGCCGACGCCATGGATGGACTGCACTTTTACAAGCTCGGACTCCAGCGCTTCGAACTCACTGGAAAAACGCATATCACTGCCCGCAAAGCTGCTTTGCGAACAGGGCAACCGTGCAAGTTCAAGGTAATAAGCGTAAAGCTTGTCCGAATAAATCATTGTGAGCCACGCAAGACTTTTCAAGATATGACCGGCAAACTTTCGCTACTAACGGCGCGATGTATAACACGCTCTAACTGCGGATTGCCTGCCACGAAGTCCGCGAACATTAACCACGCCCACAACATTCAGCAAGCATAGGAGTGTTACTTAAGCAGTTTCCTACAACCCCCAGAAAAACAGGGCTGCGCAGCATATTGCGCAGTAAAAACACTGTTTAAATCAGGAACTCATGAAAACATTAATACTGGAGGCATGACACTCATGAGCAACTTAATGCACACTTATGCGCAAACAACACAACAAAAAACCCCTTGAATACTTTATAACCGTTCGACTTCAATCTTGCCGATCATCGCCAACCCGCGCACTGACTAGCCTTCGCACTTTTCGGCACGCTTCTTGTTATAGGAGCCTGCCCAACCAATAACTTCTTTGGTTGGAACTACCTTTTAATCAGGCAAGGAAACCCAGCATGCCAACACCCGCGTATCTTTCCATCACCGGTGTCAAACAAGGTTTGATGACGGCAGGCACGTTCACCCAGGACTCGGTAGGCAACATTTATCAGGAAGGCCACGAGGATCAGATTCTGGTCCAGGCCTTCTCCCATCAGGTGATCATTCCCCGTGACCCGCAGTCCGGCCAGCCGACGGGCCAACGAGTGCACAAGCCCCTGATGATCAGCAAGGTGTTCGATAAGTCCTCGCCGTTACTGTTCAGCGCGTTGACCAGCGGTGAAGAGGTCAAGTGCCGACTGGAGTGGTTCCGCACTTCTTCGGCGGGTACCCAGGAGCATTACTTCACCATTGAGCTGGAGGGCGCCACGCTGGTGGATATCCAGTCGCGCATGCCCAACTGCCAGGACCCTGACAACGCCCACTTCACCCATCTGGAGGATGTGTACTTCACCTACCGCAAGATCGTGTGGACCCACGAAGTGTCCGGCACCTCCGGGTCGGATGACTGGCGCAGCCCGGTAGCGGGTTAAGTCGTACCACTGCGCAAACGGTGGCCAGGGACGGCGCCGTTTCTGCAGGCCGCTACACCATCGCTAACGGATGCTTGCGCTTGGGCGCGCCGAACACGCGGTCGATGGCATCCAGGTCGTGTTCATCGAGCAGCAGGTTGACGGCGGCGGCATTCAGCCTTACATGCTCGGGCGTCACGGCCTTGGGGATAGCGATCACACCTTGCTGGCGCAGGACCCAGGCCAGGGCAACCTGGGCCGGTGTGGCCGTGTGGCGCTGGGCAATTTGCTTGAGTGTCGGGCTGGACAGCAGTTTCCCACCCTGGGCAATCGGGCAGTACGCCATCAACGGCAAATGGTGTTGTTGCCACCAGGGCAACAGGTCGAACTCGATGCCGCGCTCTTCGATGTTGTAGAGCACCTGGTTGGTGGCACAGGCCGGGGCTGCCAGCTCCTGCAGGTCCGCCACGTCAAAATTGGAGACGCCCCAGCGACCGATCTTGCCGGCCTCGCGCAAATGCTCGAAGGCCTCGACGGTGTCTTCAAGGGGGTATTGGCCACGCCAGTGCAGCAGGTACAAATCGATATGCTCAGTGCCCAGGCGCTGGAGGCTGGCCTCGCAGGCACGCGGGACACCTAGGCGGCTGGCATTGTGCGGGTAGACCTTGCTCACCAGGAACACTTGGTCACGCCGGCCCTGGATGGCTTCGCCAACCACGCGTTCCGCGCCACCCTCGCCGTACATCTCGGCGGTATCGATCAGGCTCATGCCCTCGTCGATCCCCAGTTGCAACGCCGCGACTTCCGCGCGATGCAGGCTCGGATCTTCGCCCATGCGCCAGGTTCCCTGGCCAATGACAGGGACGGGAACGCCCGCCAGATCGATAGTACGCATGACAACCTCCTGATGAATTCGCGGATTGACAGTGTGGCATTGGCCGGACAAAAGGGTTCAATCGAAGTATGGTTGCCGTCCGCCAAGTCGCCAGGAAGAACCTGCAATGCTGTTTGTCGTGATGCTCGGGGGCAAGCACCCACGGGCCAGGATCGAAGTACATGATGTGGTATTCGCCGTGGCGGATACGCTGCACGCCACCTACCCGCAGTTGCGCGATGCCTGGTTTGGCAACCCCAAGGGCGTGCATATCGACGCGTGGATGGCGGTCGATGGCGTCGACGGCTGGAAGGTCGAACTCAGCCACCTGGCGCCCCAGGCAGGGGATCAACGCCTGTACTTCATCAATTTGGGCGGCTATGAAGCCCATGCGTTTGGCGAAGCCCACCACTACCTGCTGGTGGTCGCTCGCAACAAACAGGAGGCGAAGGCCCTAGGCAAACAGCAGATGCTGCGCCAGTGGTCGCAGTCCCATACCGACGGGGTACTGGATGTCGACGACTGCCTGCCCATCGACCTGGTGGACGGTCGCTATATCCACCTGGTGCAAGGCCCGCACAGCCCCATCCGCCAGCAGAATGACTATATCGTGCTGCCCTGAATGCCCGCTCGCCTGGGGTGGCGCCACGCTCACGGCCGAACCGCCCGGGCAATCGAGGGGAACTTTGCCAGGAAATAACCGCCTGAATCCGGTACGCTCACCTTTTCATTCAAGGAGTTACTCCCCATGGCCAAAGCCACCGCCCGTCACATCCTCGTTGCCAGTGAAGACAAGTGCAACGAACTCAAGACTGAAATCGAAGGCGGCGCCGATTTCGCAGAAATTGCCAAAGCCAACTCCACCTGCCCATCCAGCCGCCAAGGCGGTGACCTGGGTTCGTTCGGGCCAGGCCAGATGGTCAAAGAATTCGACGCCGTGGTATTCAGCGCGCCAGTCAACACCGTGCAAGGCCCGGTCAAGACTCAGTTCGGCTACCACCTGCTGGAAGTCACCAGCCGCCAGGACTGATCCTCGCCTGCGCTGATGCTTGAAACAACGGCCCGCCATTTGGTGGGCCGTTGTGCATGTGATGACTGGCGACACGGATGCCGTTAGCGTACAAATCCTTATTCTTCTTCACCCGGCGTTCAAGACTGATAATGCGATTGGCCTTTTCGACTCTATTGAGCTCCACCCTCGCCCTGCTGCTGGCCAGCAGCGCCGTGCTCGCGGCGCCGCAACCGTACCTCACGGTGTACGGCGAACCGGCCAAGTACCCCGCCGGTTTCAGTCATTTCGACTACGCCAACCCCAATGCCCCCAAGGGTGGCAGCCTGCGGCGCTCGGCGATCGAGATCGGGCGCTTTGACCATGTGCTGCCCTATATCGACAAAGGCATCGGCGTGTCCCAGGTCGACGGCTGGCTCTATGCGCCCCTGGCCCAGCGTTCCCTGGACGAGCCTTATACGGTCTACGGCCTGGTTGCGGAAAAAATGGAGCGCGCCGATGACGGCCTGTCACTGCGCTTCTACCTGAACCCCAAGGCACGCTTTGCCGATGGCAAGCCCATCACCGCCGAAGACGTGCGCTATAGCTTCGATTTATTGATGACCCAAGGCAGCCTGCGCTTTCGCACCCTGTTCGCCGACGTCAAGCACGTCGAGGTGGAAGGCGAGCGCCAGGTGCGCTTCGACTTTTCCAGCAATGAAAACCGCACCCTGCCCCTGGATATCGCCACCCTGCCAGTGTTCCCCGAACATTGGTGGAAGACTCGCGACTTTGCCAATGGCGGTGGTTATGAGGCCCCGTTGGGCAGCGGCCCGTACAGGATCAGCAAGATCGACTCGGGCAGCACCATCACCTTTACCCGCAACCCGGACTGGTGGGGCAAGGATCTGCCGGTGAGCCGTGGCCTGTACAACTTCGATCACCTGAGCCTGGAATACTTCGGCGACACCGAAGTGGCCCGGCAGGTGCTGCGCGGCGGCGCCTATGACTTCAACCGCGAATTCTCCGCCACCGGCTTTTCCATCGGCTACAACGGTCCGGCCCTGGATGATGGCCGCCTGCAACGCGCGCACTTGGCCAAGGACATGCCGCAACCGGCCCAAGGCTATGTGTTCAATGTGCAAAAGCCGATCTTCAAGGACCGCCGCGTGCGCGAGGCCCTGGCGATGCTGTGGGACTTCGAATGGGCCAACCGGCAGATGATGCGCAATATGTACATCCGCCAGCAGAGTTTCTTTTCCAATAGCCCATTGGCCGCCACGCAATTGCCGACCCCGGAAGAGCTGGCGGTGCTCGAGCCCTTGCGCGGGCAGATTCCCGACGAGGTGTTTACCCAGGTGTTCAAGGCACCGGTCACCGACGGCAGCGGCATGATCCGCGACAAGCAACTGCAAGCCCTCGCCCTGCTGGAAGCCGCCGGTTGGAAACCCGACGGTGACAAGCTGGTAAACGCCGAGGGCGAGCCCCTGACGTTCACCTTCCTCAACGCCCAGGCCGGCCTTGAGCGTTTATTGCTGCCCTACAAACGCAACCTGGCGCAGATCGGTATCACCCTGAATATTCGCCGCATCGACTCCTCGCAGTACGTCAACCGACTGATGACACGGGACTACGACATGATCGTCACCGGCTTCCCCGTCACCACCTCGCCCGGCATGGAGTTGTATAACTACTTCGGCTCAAGCGCGGCGTTCGATCCGGGCGCCAACAACTACATGGTGCTCAAGGACCCGGCCGTCGACCGCCTGATCAAAGGCCTGGTCAAGGCCGACACCCAGGCACAGATGCTCACCTACGCCCATGCCCTGGACCGTGTACTGCAATGGAACTACCTGTGGATCCCCAACTACTATCCGCCCGGCACCTCCGCCGCGTGGTGGAACCGCTTCGGGCGCCCGGCCATCGAGGCCAGGAACGACGAAGCACTGGAAACCTGGTGGGAAATCAGCCCCACGCCGCTGACGAACGCACAGATGAACGCCGAGCTTAAAAAACGCGCGGGAGCCCGCTGATGTTTGCCTATAGCATGCGCCGCCTGCTGCTGATCATCCCGACCCTGGTGATCATTCTGCTGGTGAATTTCGTGATTGTGCAGGCAGCCCCCGGCGGCCCGGTGGAACAGGCCATCGCCCACCTGCAGGGGATCGGCGGGGGTGGGGTCGGCGGCTCATCCGGTGAAGGCATCAACGGCGGCTCGCGGTCCAGTCGCGGCCTGGACCCGAAGCTGATCAAGGACATCGAAAAACAGTACGGCTTCGACAAGCCGGCGCCGGAACGCCTGTGGCTGATGCTCAAGAGCTATGCCCGGCTGGATTTCGGCAACAGCTTCTTTCGTGGCAAGACCGTGATCGACCTGATCCTGGAAAAGATGCCCGTCACCATTTCTCTCGGCCTGTGGGCCACGCTGATCACTTACCTGGTGTCGATCCCCCTGGGCATCCGCAAGGCGGTGCGCCACGGCAGCAACTTTGACGTGTGGAGCAGCACCGCCATCGTGATCGGCTATGCGATGCCTGCATTCCTGTTTGCGATGTTCCTGATCGTGGTGTTTGCCGGTGGCACGTCACTGAACTGGTTCCCGGTGCGCGGGCTGGTCTCGGAAAACTTCGAGGAACTGAGCACCGTCGGCAAGATTGCCGACTATTTCTGGCACCTGGTACTGCCGGTGACCTCCCTGGTGATCGGCGGGTTCGCCACCCTGACCATCCTCACCAAGAACTCGTTCCTCAATGAAATCACGCGCCAGTACGTGGTCACCGCCCGCGCCAAAGGCTTGAGCGAACAACGCGTGCTGTACGGCCATGTGTTCCGCAACGCGATGCTGCTGGTGATCTCGGGCATTCCCCAAGCCTTTATCAGCGTGTTCTTCGCCGGCTCCCTGCTGATTGAAGTGATCTTCTCCCTCGACGGCCTCGGTCGCATGAGTTACGAAGCCGCGGTCTCCCGGGACTACCCGGTGGTGTTCGGTTCGCTGTTTATCTTCACGCTGTTCGGCCTCTTGATAAAACTCATCGGCGACCTCTGCTACACCCTGGTGGACCCGCGTATCGACTTCGCCGCGAGGAACGCCTGATGCTCAACCTGTCTCCCGTGGCCCGTCGGCGCTTCGAGCGGTTCAAGAAGAACCGCCGTGGCTGGTGGTCGCTGTGGCTGTTTATCGGCCTGTTTATCCTGACGTTGGGCGGCGAGTTGATCGCCAATGACAAGCCTCTGGTGCTCAGCTACAAGAACGAGCTGTATTTCCCGGTGTTCAAGCGCTACACCGAGCAGCAGTTTGGCGGCCAACTGCCCTTCCAGGCGGATTACCGCAGCGATTACGTGCAAAAGCTGATCAAGCGGGACGGCGGCTGGATGCTGTTCCCGCCGGTCCCGTTCAGCGACGACACGCCCAACTACGAACTGACCCGCCCTGCCCCCAGCCCGCCGTCGGCAACGAACTGGCTGGGCACCGATGACCAGTCCCGCGATGTGCTGGCACGGGTGATCTTCGGCGCGCGGGTGTCGATCCTGTTTGCCCTGGCGCTCACCGCGATCAGCGCCGCCATCGGCATTGCCGCCGGGGCGTTGCAGGGTTACTACGGTGGCTGGGTCGACCTGATCGGCCAGCGTGTTCTGGAGGTCTGGTCCGGTTTGCCGGTGCTGTACCTGCTGATTATCCTGTCGGGTTTTGTCGAACCCAATTTCTGGTGGCTGCTGGGGATCATGGCGCTGTTTTCCTGGCTGGCCCTGGTGGATGTGGTACGCGCCGAGTTCTTGCGCGGGCGCAACCTGGAGTACGTCAAGGCCGCACGGGCGCTGGGCCTGGGCGATGGCAAGATCATTGGCCGGCACATCCTGCCCAACGCCATGACCGCCACCTTGAGCTACCTGCCGTTTATTCTGACCGGGGCGATTTCCACCCTGAGCGCCCTGGATTTCCTTGGCTTTGGCATGCCGGCCGGCAGCGCGTCGCTGGGCGAGCTGATCGCCCAGGGCAAGCAGAACCTGCAAGCGCCGTGGCTGGGCCTGACGGCGTTTTTCACCCTGGCGCTGATCCTGTCGCTGCTGGTATTTATCGGCGAGGCGTTGCGCGACGCCTTCGACCCACGGTCATGAGTGAATCCCTATGAGCGACAACCTGATCGAGATCCGCGACCTCTGCGTGGCCTTCAGCGGGCAGACCGTGGTGCACAACCTGTGCCTGGACGTACGCCCCGGCGAATGCCTGGCACTGGTGGGTGAGTCGGGTTCGGGCAAGTCGGTGACGGCCCACTCGATCCTGCAACTGCTCCCGCAGGCGGGCACGCACACCCGTGGCTCGGTGAAGTATCGCGGCCAGGAACTGATCGGCGCGCCCGCGGCAACCCTGCAGAAACTGCGCGGCGACCGCATCGCGATGATCTTCCAGGAGCCGATGACCTCCCTCAACCCGTTGCACAGCATCGAAAAGCAGATCGGCGAAACCCTGCTGCTGCATAAAGGGCTGGGCGGCAAGGCGGCGCAGGCGCGCATCCTCGAACTGCTCGAACTGGTGGGCATCCAGAAACCCCGGGAACGCCTCAAGGCCTATCCGCATCAGTTGTCCGGCGGCCAGCGCCAGCGGGTGATCATCGCCATGGCCCTGGCCTGCGAGCCGGAACTGCTGATCGCCGACGAACCCACCACCGCCCTGGACGTGACCGTGCAGCGCAAGATCCTGCTGCTGCTCAAATCCCTGCAGCAACGCCTGGGCATGTCGTTGCTGCTGATCAGTCACGACCTCAACCTGGTGCGCAGCATGGCTCAGCGCGTGTGCGTGATGCACGCCGGCGAGATCGTCGAGCAGGCTGACTGCGAGACCTTGTTCACCGCACCGCAACATCCCTACAGCCAACTGCTGCTGGACGCGGAACCGGCGGGCGAGCCGCTGTGCGGCGAAGCGCGCGAGACGGTGCTGGAGGTGCACGACCTGACCGTGCAATTCCCTCTCGGCGGCGGGCTGTTTCAGCGCAAGACCTACCTGCGCGCGGTGGACGGCATCAGCCTGAGCGTGCAGCGTGGCAAGACGCTGGGGATCGTCGGCGAGTCCGGCTCGGGCAAGTCCACCCTGGGCCAGGCGATCCTGCGCCTGCTGGATTCCACCGGCAGCATTCGCTTCCAGGGCCAAGCCCTCGACCCGCTCAACCATCACCAGATGCGCCCGTGGCGCAAGCAGATGCAGGTGGTGTTCCAGGACCCTTACGGCAGCCTCAGCCCGCGCATGTCGGTGCAGCAGATCATCAGCGAAGGCCTGGAGGTGCATGCGCCGTGCAGCCTGGCCGAGCGTGACGCGCAAGTGATCCAGGTGCTCAAGGACGTGGGCCTCGACCCGGCCAGCCGGCATCGTTACCCCCACGAGTTTTCCGGCGGCCAGCGCCAGCGCATCGCCATCGCCCGTGCCCTGGTGCTCAAGCCGGCGCTGATGCTGCTGGACGAGCCCACCTCCGCCCTCGACCGTACGGTGCAGAAACAAGTGGTGGCGCTGTTGCGTGAACTGCAGGAAAAATACGGCCTGACCTACCTGTTTATCAGCCATGACCTGGCGGTGGTACGCGCCATGGCCCACGACATGATCGTGATCAAGGAGGGCAAGGTGGTGGAGCGTGGCGCCAGCCATGAAGTGTTTGAATCGCCGCAACACCCGTACACCCAGGAACTGCTGGCCGCCGCGCGCATCCCCTTGTAGAGCGAGCGTGCTCGCGAAAAACCCCAGGACACCGCGTTCAACCAGCAGGCCCGCGTCATCGTTAATGTTTTTCGCGAGCAAGCTCGCTCCTACAGGATTCTGCACGCATGAGTACCAGCCTCAAGGACTACCAACAGGTTCGCGGCCTGGCCATCCAGTCGCTGTTCGAGATCATCGAGCAGTCCAGCGAAGGCACGGTGATTGTCGACCGCGACGCCAACATCGTGTGGATGAACGAGCGCTACGCCAAGCGCTTCGGTTTGAACAGCGCCGACGAAGCCATCGGCCAGCCCTGTGAGCAGGTGATTTCCAATAGCCTGTTACGCCAGGTGGTGCGCACTGACCAGCCGATCCTGCTGGACATCCAGGACACTCCCAAAGGCCCGTTGGTGGTGATGCGGCTGCCGATCCACAACGACGCCGGCACGGTGATCGGGGCGATTGGTTTTGCGCTGTTCGATGAACTGCGCAACCTGTCGCCGCTGATCGAACGTTACCTGAGCATGCAGCAGGAATTGGCCTCCACCCGCTCTCTGCTGCGCAAACGCCAGAGCAAATACAACTTCGCGCACTTTATCGGCACCAGCGCCGCCAGCCTCGAAGTCAAGCGCCGTGCACGGCGCAGCGCAAGCGCCGAGTCGCCAGTGCTGCTGCTGGGTGAAACCGGCACCGGCAAAGAGCTGCTGGCCCAGGCCATCCATGGTGCATCGCCCCGTGCGCACAAGGCGTTCGTCAGTATCAACAGCGCCGCGATCCCCCATGACTTGCTCGAAGCCGAGTTCTTCGGCACCGCGCCAGGCGCATTTACCGGCGCCGACCGCAAGGGCCGCCCCGGCAAGTTCCAGATTGCCCAGGGCGGCACACTGTTCCTCGATGAAATCGGCGACATGCCGCTGCCACTGCAAAGCAAACTGCTGCGGGTGTTGCAGGAAAAGGAATTCGAGCCGGTGGGCTCCAACGAGATGCTGCACAGTGATGTGCGGGTGATCGCGGCGACGTCCATGGACCTGGAAGCGGCGATCAAGCGCGGTGAGTTTCGTGCCGACCTGTATTACCGGCTGAATGTGCTGCCGATCCAGGTGCCACCGCTGCGTGAGCGTTTGGAAGATATTCCGGCATTGAGCGAGGCGATTCTCGAAGAACTGCACAGCCACCACGAACTCGACCGCGCGGCTCTGGCGTTGTTGGCGCAGCATGCGTGGCCGGGGAATATCCGTGAACTGCGCAATGTGCTGGAACGCGCGGCATTGTTGAGTGATGACCTGGTGCTGAATGCCGCCGAGGTTCGTGCGGCGATTGGCACGTTCAGCCCGGTGATGCGCAGCGACGTGCACACCGTCGAGGGCGAGACCTTCGCCGCCGCGCGGGAGCGCTTCGATCGGCAGGTGATCGCGGCGGCGCTGCAGGCCTGTGACGGCAATGTGGTCGAGGCCGCCAGTCGGTTGGGGCTGGGGCGCTCGACGCTGTACAAGAAGATGGTCGCCTTAGGTATTGTCCAGTCTCATTTCTGAGACCAAATTCCACAAACACAGACACCCCTTGTAGGAGCGAGCTTGCTCGCGAAAAACCCTAGTGCGCCGCGTTCTCCCTGGATTTCCGCGTTATCGTTGGCGATCTTCGCGAGCAAGCTCGCTCCTACAGGGTGTCTCTACAGTCTCTAAATAGAGACATTTCTTCTTGCTATAAAATAATATCTTTATATTTCAATAAGTTAACCAGTTGGCACGCATCTCGCTATAGCCCTTCTCCACCGCTTCACCCCACAACAATAACAATCCGATGGAGACACACCATGAGTGTGATCATTGCCCTGGCAGCCCTCGCGCTGCTGATGCTGGCTGCCTACCGTGGCTATAGCGTTATCCTCTTTGCCCCCATCGCCGCCCTCGGCGCCGTGCTGCTTACCGACCCGTCCGCCGTCGCCCCTGCCTTTACCGGGGTGTTCATGGAGAAAATGGTCGGCTTCATCAAACTGTATTTCCCGGTGTTCCTGCTCGGTGCGGTGTTCGGCAAGCTGATAGAGCTGTCGGGTTTCTCGCGCTCCATCGTGGCTGCCGCGATCCGCTTGCTCGGTACGCGCCAGGCGATGCTGGTGATCGTGCTGGTCTGCGCCCTGCTCACCTACGGCGGCGTGTCGCTGTTTGTGGTGGTGTTTGCGGTGTACCCGTTTGCCGCCGAGATGTTCCGCCAGAGCGATATCCCCAAGCGCCTGATCCCGGCGACCATCGCCCTCGGTGCATTCTCGTTCACCATGGACGCCTTGCCCGGCACGCCGCAGATCCAGAACATCATCCCCAGCACCTTCTTCAACACCACCGCCTGGGCCGCGCCATGGCTTGGCCTGATCGGCACGATCTTCGTGTTCTGCGCCGGCATGCTGTACTTGACGCGCCAGCGCAACAAGGCGCAACGCGCCGGTGAAGGCTACGGCACCGAGCTGCGCAACGAGCCGGAAACCGCCGAAAACCTCGCGTTGCCCAACCCGTGGATCGCGCTGTCGCCGCTGATTCTGGTGGGGGTGATGAACCTGCTCTTCACCCACTGGATCCCGCAGTGGTACGGCAAGACCCACAGCCTCAGCCTGCCGGGCATGAGCGCGCCGGTGACCACCGAAATCGCCAAGCTCACCGCGATCTGGGCGGTGCAAGCAGCGTTGCTGGTGGGGATTATCGTGGTGCTGGTGTTCGGCTTCTCGGCGATCAAGAGCAAGCTGGCCGAAGGCAGTAAAAGCGCGGTCAGCGGTGCCTTGCTGGCGGCGATGAACACCGCCTCGGAATACGGCTTTGGTGCGGTGATCGCCTCGCTGCCGGGCTTTCTGGTGCTGGCGGACTGGCTCAAGGGCATCCCCAACCCACTGGTCAACGAAGCGATTACCGTGACCCTGCTGGCCGGCATCACCGGCTCCGCCTCCGGTGGCATGAGCATCGCCCTGGCCGCGATGTCCGAGAGCTTCATCGCGGCGGCCCATGCGGCCAATATTCCTCTTGAAGTGCTGCACCGGGTGGCGGCCATGGCCAGCGGCGGCATGGACACCCTGCCCCACAACGGCGCGGTGATCACGTTGCTGGCGGTCACCGGGCTGACCCACCGCGAAGCCTACAAGGACATTTTCGGCATCACGATTATCAAGACCCTCGCGGTGTTCGTGGTAATCGGTACTTTCTACGCCACCGGCATTGTGTGAGGTTTTCATGACCAACTTGAACGGCAAGACCGCCCTGGTCACCGGTTCCACCAGCGGCATCGGCCTGGGCATCGCGTTGAGCCTGGCCCAGGCTGGCGCCAACCTGATCCTCAACGGCTTTGGCGACGCCAGCGCGGTGATCGCCCAGGTGCGGGCGTTTGGCGGCAAGGTCGGCCATCACCCGGCGGACGTCAGTGACCCGGCGCAGATCGCCGACATGCTCGCCTACGCCGAGCGCGAGTTCGGCGGCGTGGACATTCTGGTGAACAACGCAGGCATCCAGCACGTGGCGGCGGTGGAAGACTTCCCGGCCGAGCGCTGGGACGCGATCATTGCCATCAACCTGTCCTCGGTGTTCCACAGCACTCGCTTGAGCCTGCCGGGCATGAAGGCCAAGGGCTGGGGGCGCATCGTCAACATCGCCTCGGTGCATGGCCTGGTGGGTTCCATGGGTAAGGCTGCGTATGTGGCGGCCAAGCACGGGGTGATCGGCTTGACCAAGGTAGTGGGCCTGGAAACCGCCACCAGCAATGTGACCTGCAATGCGATTTGCCCAGGCTGGGTGCTGACGCCGTTGGTGCAGAAGCAGATCGATGATCGCATCGCCAACGGGGTGGCGCCGCAACAGGCGCAGCACGATTTGCTCGCGGAGAAACAACCGTCGCTGGAGTTCGTCACCCCGCCGCAATTGGGTGAGCTGGTGCTGTTCTTATGCAGCGAAGCGGGCGCCCAGGTACGCGGCGCCGCGTGGAATATCGACGGCGGCTGGCTGGCCCAGTAAATCAAACACCGAAGAGCTAATGTATGAGCTGGCTTGTCCAAGAATAAGAGGCAACCTTATGTCCGACATCCTCTGGCAACCCTCCCCGGAACGCATCCGCAACACGCGAATGGACCAGTTCCGGCGCTTTATCAATGATCGACACGGCGTGCAGCTCAGCGACTACCCCGCCCTGCACCAATGGAGCATCGACCAGCGTCCCGCCTTCTGGCAGGCCATCGTGGCATTCTTCGATGTGCAATTTCGCACCCCGCCCACGGCCGTGCTGATCGAAGATACCGAGATGCCCGGCGCCCAGTGGTTTCCCGGCGCCACCCTGAACTTCGCCGAGCACCTGCTGCGTCGGCGTGACGCGCACCCGGCGGTGGTTGCCATCAGTGAAGACGGCCAGCGCGAACAACTGACCTACGCCAAACTCGCCGAGCATGTCGCAGGCTTGCAGCGCAGCCTGCGGGCAGCGGGTGTCACCCAGGGCGACCGCGTGGCGGCGTGCATGCCCAATACCTGGCAAACCCTGGCGGGCATGCTCGCCACCACCAGCCTGGGCGCGATCTGGTCGTGTTCATCGCCGGACTTTGGCACCCAAGGCGTGATCGACCGTTTCGGCCAGATCGAGCCCAAAGTGCTGATCACCTGCGCCGGTTACCGCTACGCCGGTAAAACCCTCGACCAGAGCGCCAAGCTCAATGAAATACTCGAACGGCTGCCCTCCCTGGAGCAGCTGATTATCGTGCCGTATGCGCGGCCCCAGGCACGGGTCGAGGATTACCGCACCCAGGCGACCGTCACACGCTGGGATGACTTTTACCAACCCGGCGGCGAGCCTGAATTTGTCGCGGTGCCATTCGACCACCCGCTGTATATCCTCTATTCCAGCGGCACCACCGGCGTGCCCAAATGCATCATCCACGGCACTGGCGGTGTGCTGCTCACTCACCTCAAGGAACACGGCCTGCATGCCGACCTGTCCGGCGAGGATTGCCTGTTCTACTACACCACCTGCGGCTGGATGATGTGGAATTGGCTGGTGTCGGTGCTGGCGATTGGCGCCACGGCGGTGCTGTATGACGGCTCACCGTTCCATCCTGGCCCCGAGCGCCTGATCGACCTGATCGATGCAGAACAAATCAGCGTGTTCGGCACCAGCCCCAAGTTCCTCGTCACCTTGGAAAAGGCCGGGTTGCAACCGCGCCTGAGCCATGACTTGGGCAGCCTCAAGGGGTTGATCTGCACCGGTTCGCCGCTGTCACCCCAGAGCTATGACTATGTGTACCGCGAGATCAAGGCCCAGTTGTGCCTGGCGTCGATGTCCGGGGGCACCGATATCGTCTCCTGCTTTGTGATCGGCAACCCGGTGCTGCCGGTGCGGCGTGGCGAGATACAGTGCAAAAGCCTGGGGATGGCGGTCGAGGTATGGGACGACCAGGGCCGGCCGCTGATCGGTGAAAAAGGCGAACTGGTGTGCACCCGGCACTTCCCGGCGATGCCCATTGGGCTGTGGAATGACCCGCAGCAGAAAAAACTGCGCGCCTCGTATTTCAGCCAGTTCCCCGGCGTCTGGGCCCAGGGCGACTACGCCGAGCAACGCGCCAATGGCAGCCTGTTGATCCATGGGCGCTCCGACGCGGTGCTCAACCCCGGCGGCGTGCGCATCGGCACCGCAGAGATCTACCGCCAGGTGGAAAAACTCCCGCAGGTGGTGGAAAGCCTGGCCATCGGCCAACGCTGGCAGGACGACGTACGGGTGGTGCTGTTTGTGCGCCTCGCGGACGGGGTCGCACTGGATGAGGCCCTGCAACAGCAGATCCGCCAGGTGATCCGCGCCAACACCACGCCCCGCCATGTGCCGGCCAAGATCCTGGCCGTCACCGACATCCCCCGTACCATCAGTGGCAAGATCGTGGAATTGGCAGTGCGCAACGTCGTGCATGGCGAGCCCGTGAAGAACACCGACGCCCTGGCCAACCCGCAGGCGCTGGAGCAATTTCGCGATCGTGCGGAACTGGCCTGAAGATGAAAGGTTTCAGCGTTAACCCTGGGTTTTGAAGACAACCTCCCAATGCATGCTATTTTTCGGGGGTAGTCACCCTTTCCCGGCTCACGGGATAATGGGTGTTGTCATTTTTCAAAGCGTTACGCTCAGGGCTTTTTATGAAGGGAACCACCACCGGTAGCGAAGCCGCTGCATTGATTGCACGGCTGGACTGGGCACGCAGCCCGCTCGGTGAGGCCAATGACTGGCCGCAAAGCCTGCGCACAGCCGTCGACATCGTCCTCCACTCGCCGATGCCGATGCTCCTGCTGTGGGGCAGTGAACTCACCCAACTCTACAACGATAGCTTTGCCCTGCTGCTGGGCAACAAGCACCCCGGCGTCTTCGGCCAACCGGCACACCAGGCGTGGACGGCGTTGCAACGCTTCACCGCGCCCGTCTACGACGCCGTCCTCGGCGGCCAGGTGCGTATCTTCACCGAGCAGCGTTTTGTGCTGCAACGCGATCACCGCGACACCGAGATCTGGCTCGACCTGACCTGCAGCCCGGTCCGAGACGAAAGCGGCACCGTGGCCGGCATCCTCGTCACCGCCATCGAAACCAACGAACGACGCCGTAAGGCCCGTGAACTGCAACAAGGTTCCGAAGACAACCTCCAGGCCCTGCGCCAGAGCCGGACCGAGTTGCAGCTGATCATCAACGCCATGCCGGTGCTGATCGGCTATGTCGACCATGAGCAGCGCTTTCGCCTCAACAACAGCGCCTACCTGGAGTGGTACGGCATGACGCCCCAGGCGCTGTACGGCAAGACCATCCGTGAAGTATTGGGCGATGACGTGTATGCCGGGCGCGCGGACAAGATCGCCGACGCACTCAATGGCAAAGCCTGCAGTTTCATGACCATCACCCCCATCGCGACGGACGGCCACGCCATGCACTGATGAAGTACCTGCCGCGCTTCAGCAATGACGGTTCAGTGAATGGCTTCTATATTTTTGTGATCGATGAAACCGAGCGCAAGCTCACCGAAGAAGCCCTGCGCAACCTCAACGAAAACCTTGAGGAGCGCGTGGCCCAGCGTACCCAGGCGCTGGCCGAAGCCAACCAGCGCCTGCAAAACGAGATGTTCGAGCGCGAGCGTGCCGAAGACGCCCTGCGCCACGCCCAGAAAATGGAAGCGGTGGGCCAGCTCACCGGCGGCATCGCCCATGACTTCAACAATATGCTCACCGGCATTATCGGCAGCCTCGACCTGATGCGGCGCTATATCGCCGACGGGCGCAGCGAGGAAATCGGCCGCTTTACCGATGCCGCCGTGTCCTCGGCGCATCGTGCCGCCGCCCTCACCCATCGCCTGCTGGCGTTCTCGCGACGCCAGTCGCTGGACCGACGCCCGCTGGACCCCAACCAGCTGGTCGCGTCCCTGGAAGATCTGTTCCAACGCACAAAAGGCGCGCACATCACCCTCAAGGTCAACCTGGGCCCTGACATCTGGGCGGTCAACACCGACGCCAGCCAACTGGAAAACGCCCTGCTCAACCTGGTGATCAACGCGCGTGATGCCATGCCCGATGGCGGCGAACTGCTGATCGAAACTGCCAACAGCTACCTGGACGGCACCGACATCAGCACGGTCGAACCGGTCAAGGCCGGCGACTACGTGATGCTGGGCGTGCGCGACAACGGCACCGGCATGGCGCCGAAGATCCTGGCCAAGGCGTTCGACCCGTTCTTTACCACCAAACCTATCGGCCAGGGCACCGGCCTGGGGCTCTCGATGATCTACGGGTTTGCCCAGCAATCCGGTGGCCACGTGACCATTCACAGCGAGCCGGGCCAGGGCACCTGCGTGCGCCTGTACCTGCCGCGCCTGCACGGCACCGCCCTGGAAAACGACGAGCCCGCCAGCCTCGGCCAGGCGCCACTGGCGCGGGCCGGCGAGGCCGTGGTAGTGGTCGAGGACGACCCGGCGGTGCGCATGCTGGTGGTCAATCTACTCGACGAACTTGGCTACACCGCGCACCAGGCGGCGGATTCGCGCACGGCGCTGCCGCTGCTGGAGTCGGACCTGCGCGTCGACCTGCTGGTGACCGATGTCGGCCTGCCGGGCATGAACGGCCGGCAACTGGCAGAAATCGCCCGCCAACACCGCCCGGGCCTGAAGGTCCTGTTCATGACCGGTTACGCTGAAAAAGCCGCCGAGCGCCAAGGCTTCCTGGAGGATGGCATGGACATGGTGGCCAAGCCGTTTTCCATCGACCGGCTGGCGACTAAAATCCGCGGCATGATCAGCACCGTCGAATGAGTTCAGGCATAATCGCGCGCCGTCGCCCACCTGGTAGAACCCCATGAAAGCCCAAGCCCGTCATATCCTGGTGAAAACCAGCGCAGAGGCCGAGCAGCTCAAGCAACGCATTGCCAAGGGCGAAGCCTTTGACGTGCTGGCCAGGAAGTACTCCACCTGCCCGTCCGGCAAGCGCGGCGGCGACCTGGGGGAGATTCGGCCGGGGCAGATGGTCGGGGCGATCGATGCGGTGATTTTCAAGAAACCACTGCGGGTGGTGCATGGGCCGATCAAGAGCAAGTTTGGCTATCACCTGGTGCAGGTGTTTTACCGCGATTGATGGGTGAGCGGGCGCCATCACAGGCAGTCAAGGAGGAACACCGTACTGTGGCGAGCCCGCTCGCCACAGGTTACTTTGCTCGCTCTGTCTCTTAACTGACTGAAGTTAGGGCTTGCCCGCGATCCGCCGCAGGCGGCCATTCGCCTAGCCTCTGGGAATCAACGCCCCCGGCACCTGGATCACCCGGCTCGCCAACCGATGTCCAGCCAACGCCGCCGCCTCTGGCGAGCCCCCCTTGAGCCGGCTGGCCAGGTACGCCGCACTGAACGAATCCCCCGCCGCCGTCGTATCCACCACCTTCTCCACCTTCAACGCCGGCACGGCAAAGCGCTCGCCGTTGCAACGGATCAAACACGCATCCGCCCCACGCTTGAGCACCACCTCGTCAATCGCCGGGTACGCCTCGAACACCTGCTCGCTGTCGGCATAACCAAACAAGGCCTGCTCGTCGTCCTCGGTCAGCAAGGCGATATCCACCTCGGCCATCACCTGGCGATACGCCGCACGCGCCACCTCGACGCTCGCCCACAGACGTGGCCGGTAGTTGTTGTCGAACACCACCTTGGCGCCGCGATGACGGGCCTCGATCAGGGCTTGCAGCAAACGCTCACGCCCCACCGCGCCCAGCACCGCCAGGGTAATGCCACTGAAATACACCACGTCATACGCCGGCAACACCGCCAAAATCGGCTCGGCCGCAGGCGTGGTGAAGCACTCGCGCACGGCGGCCTCGTTGCGCCAGTAGAGAAACTTGCGCTCGCCATTGGCATCGGTCTGGATGCAATACAAACCCGGCAATCGCCCTGGCAAACGCTGGACCATGCCCAGCCCCAGGCCTTCGTCGGCCCACTGTTGGCACATCGCGTCGCTGAAGCTGTCGTCGCCCAGGGCGGTCACGTAGTCGACGCTGCCGCTATCGCCCAGCTCGCGGCGCAGGTACACCGCCGTGTTCAAAGTGTCGCCGCCGAAGCTTTGGTGCAGGCTGCCATCGGCGCGGTGTTGCAGTTCGATCATGCATTCGCCGATCAGGGCGATGCGAGGGTGTGTGTTCATGCCTTATGATCTCTGGTGTGGCTGATGGCCTCTTCGCGGGCAAGCCCGCTCCCACCAACTCCGTAGGAGCGGGCTTGCCCGCGAAGGACGCGACACGGTCTAGAAACAGGTGTGCAAGGACTCGACCACACGCAAGTCTTCATCCACCAGGCAACCGACCTGCCACTTGTCGAAGGTCAGGCACGGGTGGGAAGTGCCAAAGGAAATGATGTCGCCGATGCGTAGCTCAACCCCCGGCGCCACCACCATGAACGCATGCTGGTCCATCACCGCCGTGACCTTGCAGGCACTCACGTCATCGCCTTCGGCCGGCAAAATACCGGCCTTGTAGCGCTTGAGTGGCACCGGCAAACCGGCGTCGTAGGCCACATCACGCTTGCCCAGTGCGATCACCGCAAAGCCCGGTTCGGGCAACGACTGCACGTGGGCCCAGACTTCCAGGGCCGGGCGCAGGCCTTCGTTGAGGTCGCTGCGACGGTCGAGCACGCAGCATTGCGCCTCTTTGTAAATACCGTGGTCATGGGCCACATAGCTGCCAGGGCGCAGCACGCTGAGGAAACGGCCGGCGGCGTTCTGGCTTTCGAAGGACTCGGCGATCAGGTCATACCAGGCCGAACCCGAGGCGGTGATGATCGGTTTGGGCAGGTCGAATGAACCGTTGTTTTGCAGGTCGACGGCCAGGCGCACCAGGCTGGCGGCGAAGTCGCGGATGCCGCTGACGGCGTGCTCGCCGTGAATCACGCCTTCATAGCCTTCAATGCCGGTCAGGGCCAGGGCCGGCTGGGCCTTGATCGCTTTGGCCAGGTCGCGCACTTGCTGCTCGCTGCGGCAACCACAACGACCGCCGACCACGCCGTATTCGATCATCACGTTCAGGCGCAGGCCACGGGCGGCGAAGAACAGCCCCAGGTCGGCGACGTTGTCCGGGTGATCGACCATGCAATGAAAGTCAAAATCCGCGTCGGCCAACAGGTCGGCGATCAACGCCATGTTCGGCGCGCCCACCAGTTGGTTGGCCATCAGCACACGGCGCACACCGCCGGCATAGGCGGCGCGGGTTTGCACCGCGTTGGCCAGGGTGATGCCCCAGGCGCCGGCGGCGAGCTGGCGTTGGAACAGCGCTGGCATCATGCTGGTCTTGCCGTGGGGCGCGAGTTCGGCGCCACTGTTGCTGACAAAGGCCTGCATCCAGCGGATGTTGTGTTCCAAGGCCTCGCGGTGCAGGACCAGGGCCGGCAGGCTGACGTCACGGACCAGGTGGGCACCGACGGCGGCGGCGCCTTTTTCAACGGCATTGATGGCAGACATGGGGGGCTCCTATTCGTTAATGCGACGGGCCAGGTTATTGGCGCTGTCGATCAATACCCGGCGATAGTCGTTATAGTTTTTAAGCGCATCGGCACGTGGAGCGACAATGCACAAGGTCGCAATACTGACGCCTTGCGCATCCCGCACCGGGGCGGCAAAGCAATGGGTGAAGGTGTCGGCCACGCTGTCGAAGGAAAAGAACCCATCGGCGGTGGCCTGGCGGATTTGCGCCAGGAACGTCTCCAGCGGCAGGCGCTGGCCGTCCGGCAGGATGAAATCGTCGTGATCGATCAGGTCGATGATCTGCTGATCACTCAAGTGCCCCAGCAACAGGCGCCCGGACGCCGTCCACGGGATGGGCGCGTTTTCGCCGATGTCCGATGAAATCCGAAAATGCCGCTCGCCTTCGCGCATCAGCGCCACCGTGTACTTGCGCCCGTTGAGCAGGCACATCTGCGCGGTTTCGTGGGTCTGGCTGACGATCTCCTGCAAGGCGTGGTCGGCCTCGCGGGTCAGGTCGAAATGGCGTAAATGCGCCTGGCCGAGAAAGTACAGCTGACGGCCGAGGTAGACGTGACCGTCCTTGCCCACGGTTTCCAGGATGCGCCGTTCGAGCAAGGAAGCGACCAATTCGTAGACGGTGGACTTGGGGCTGCCGATGCCGCTGGCAATATCATTCGGACGCAGGGGCTGGCCGATCTCCTTGAGAAAATCGAGGATATCGAATGCACGGTCCAGGCCTTTGGCGCGGCGTTTGATGGTGTCTTCGGTCATGGCGGTGTTCGGTCCCGGGTTGAATGAGGTCTTCTGCAGGAGCGAGCTTGCTCGCGAAAAACGTCAAGGTAACGCGTTCATTCAGAATGCTCGCGTCATCGTTGACGATCTTCGCGAGCAAGCTCGCTCTTACGGGAAGCAAATATTTAGCCCTTTTTCCTGTAGGCCACGCAATCAATCTCGACCTTGCAGTCGACCATCATATTGGCCTGCACGCAGGCCCGCGCCGGGGCGTGCTCGGGCGTGAAGTATTCACCGAACACCTTGTTGAAACTCCAGAAATCCCGTGGGTCTTCCAGCCATACGCCCACGCGCACCACGTCTTTGAGTTCGTAGCCGGCTTCTTCGAGGATCGCCACCACATTGCGCATGGTCTGCCGGGTTTGCTCGATGATGCCGCCGGTGATGATTTCACCGTCCACTGCTGGCACCTGGCCCGAGACGTAGAGCCAGCCGTCCGCTTCCACCGCGCGGGCGAAAGGACGTGGCTGGCCACCACCGGCGGTGCTGCCGGCACCGTAACGAGTAATGCTCATAAACTATGCTCCCTGATTAAAAACGAATGTTCTTCAAAAATTCCGCCAGGCGCGGCGACTGCGGCCGTTCGAAAATATCTTTCGACGAGCCCTGCTCCTCGATGCGCCCCTGGTTCATGAATACGATCTGGTCCGAGACCTCATAGGCAAAACGCATTTCGTGGGTGACCAGCAACATGGTCATGCCCTCCTCCGCCAGGCCCTTGATCACGCTGAGCACCTCCCCTACCAATTCCGGGTCGAGGGCCGAGGTGACTTCGTCGAACAGCATCAGGCTGGGGTTCATCGCAATGGCGCGGGCAATCGCCACACGCTGTTGCTGACCGCCTGACAGTTGCCCAGGAAAATGATTACGACGCTCCAGAAGTCCTACACGGTCCAACCATTTTTCCGCGAGCGCCACCGCCTCGTCCTTAGGCATTTTCTTAACTTTCAATAAGCCCAGGGTCACGTTCTGCAACGCGCTCAGATGCGGGAACAGGTTGAACTGCTGGAATGCCATGCCGGTCAGCGCACGGTGCTGGGCAATTACCCGCTCCGGATGGCGCACGCGCTTGCCGCCGATATCGCTGTAGCCGATGGACTCGCCGTCCAGAGTGATCTGGCCGCCCTGGAACTCTTCGAGCAGGTTGACGCAACGCAACAGCGTGGTCTTGCCCGAGCCGCTGGAGCCGATCAAGGTCACGACGTTGCCGCGCTGCATCGACAGGTCGACGCCCTTGAGCACTTCGACCTCGCCGTATTGTTTACGCAGGCCGCGAATGTCCAGCAGCGGTTGGGTTGTTTGAGGTTGGTTCATGGCAAGGCCACCCGCTTTTCAATGTAGCGCCCGAATAACTCGATGGCGTAGTTGATGACAAAGAACAGAAACCCGGCGAACAAGTAGAACTCCAGGGTCATGAAGGTGCGCGCGATCACTTGCTGGGTGCTCAGCAGCAACTCGGCCACGCCGATCACCGAGAGCAGGGTCGAGGCCTTGACGATTTCCGTGGAAGAATTGACCCAGGTCGGCAGGATCTGGCGCAGCGCCTGGGGCAACAGCACGTAGCCCAGGGACTGGTAGAACGTCAGGCCAATCGCCTTGCCCGCTTCCAGTTGCCCACGGGGAATGGCTTGCAGCGCGCCGCGTACGATTTCCGACACGTGGGACCCGCAAAACAACGTCAGCCCGACCGCGCCGGCCTGGAACGCGCTGATCTGCCAACCGAGCGCCGGCAGCATGTAGAAACACGCCAGCACCAGCACGAACACCGGCGTGCCACGGATCAAGTCGACATACAGCCGGAACGGCGCGCGCATCCAGAATTTGCCGTAGGTCAGCACCAGGCCGGCAAAGATGCCGATCAGGGTGCCAAAGATAATCGCCAGCGCCGAGCAATAAATGCTGGTCTGAAACCCCGCCCAGAGGGTGTCCCGGGCGATCCACAACTCATGCAGCCAACTGGGGGACTCGTACATGCAAACCCTCCTTAACGACGGATCGCCAAACGCTGCTCCAGGTAACGCAGCAGCATGGCAATGAGGTAACAGGCCGCCACGTAGAGCGCGGTCGTGACCAGCCAGGTTTCGATCACCCGGTAGCTTTCGACGTTGATCTTGCGGGCGTAATAAGTCAGTTCAGGTACCGCGATGGCAGCGGCCAGCGAAGTGTCCTTGAACAGTGAGATAAAGTTGTTGGACAGCGCGGGCAGTACGTTGCGCAGCATCACCGGCACGGTGATATAGGCGCGGATACGCCACTCGCCGAGGCCAATCGCCAGCCCGGCTTCACGCAAGCCCTTGGGAATATTCAACAGCCCGGCGCGGAATACTTCGGTCAGGTAGGCGCCGGCGTAGAGCGATAAGGTGATGATGAACGAGGGGATCTTGTCCAGCCGGATGCCCAGACTGGGCAAGGCGAAGTAGATCAACAGGATCAACACCAGGATCGGCGTATTGCGGATCACCGTCACATACACCGAAGCGAAGATGCGCAACGCGCGATGCCTGGACAGCATGGCAAACGCCATCAGCAGGCCGATCACGCAACCGATGGCGATCGACAGCAACGCCAGCTGCAAGCCCAGTCCGAGCCCCGCCAGCAAGGTGTCGAAATCGCGCCATACGGCGGCAAAGTTCAACTGATAATTCATGGTCAGCAGTACCTGATTGGGGCGCCTTGACGGGCGCCCCGGTTATTCCGAATCACTTGAATTCAACAGGGAAACCAATCGCAGGCTCTGGCAGGTCAACGCCAAACCATTGCTTGAACGAGGCCTTGTAGGTGGGGAATTCCACGCCGGTCATGGCTTCATGCAGGGCGGTATTGACGAAGTTCAGCCAGTCCTGGTCGCCACGCTTGACCGCGCACGCATAGGTTTGCGGGCTCCAGGCGTAAGCCGGGCTGCGGTAGCGGCCAGGGTTCTGCACCATCAGGTACTTGACCGAGGACTGGTCAGTGGCGGCGGCATCGGCGCGGCCGGAGTTCACGGCCTGGTACATCAGGTCGACGCTGTCGTACTGGTCGACCTTGGCCTTGGGCAACGCCTGGTGCACCAGTTCTTCGGCATACACGTTTTGCAGCACGGCTACGGTGACGCTGTCGCCGGCCGCTTGCAGGTCTTCAATCTCTTTGTACTTGCTGTTGTTCGGCAGCAGCAGGCCCACACCTTCACGGTAGTACGGCAGGGTGAACGCCACCTGTTGTGCGCGGCTGGCGGTGACGGTGATGAACTGGCAACTCATGTCGACCTTGTCGGTCAGCAGGTTGGGAATTCGTGCGTCGGACGACTGCACCACAAACTCGACTTTGGACGGGTCATTGAACAATCCCTTGGCCACGATGCGACCGATGTCGATATCGAACCCCTGCAACTTGCCATCCGCTCCCTGGAAGTGCCACGGCGCATTGGTACTGCCTGTACCCACGATCAGGTGCCCACGCTTGAGCACATCATCGAGCTTGCTGTCCGCCGCCTGCACGTGGCTGGCGAGGGAAGCCGATGCGGCGAAGAGAAAAACACACGCTTTAAACACGGAAGGTCGGTGATGCATGACAAGCACTCCAGGAGTTGTGTATTCCGCTATACCGGAACTTAGTATGTAACAACGGAATAGACAGCAGAAAGTGTGCCACACGCCTTAACGGAAACATATGACGTTAATAAAATCCTTAATAATCAAATAGATAAATCAGCACGCAAAAAGCGGCGCAGCGCCATCAGCTGCAATCAAATTGCTACCCTAGGCCCCACACAGCGGTGACAGCGCCATTGGCGTGCGTCACCGCCCTGTTACCGCGCACATCCGTACCAGGAGGCGCACAGGCAGGGCGCCAGGCATGCAAGACGCGGGAACGCCTGGAGCCTGACGCTGACCTGTGAAGGTTGACAGTAGACGAGGGGGATCGACGGGCTTAGCGTTGGTAAAAACCTGCACGGCTCAGAGGAAGATCATCATGGGGATTGCTAATGCAACCATCGCCAATGCCGAAGAATACCGGCGCGCACTGAATACTTCGCGCCCGGTGTTCATGTTGTTTGTCTCAGATCACTGCCCGGCATGCACCAGCTCAGGGCCGTTGTTTGAGCGGATCGCCAGTCAATATCCCTCGGTGGTCAGCCTGGTGCTCGATTGCGCCCAGACACCAAGGCACCCGGATGTGACAGGCACCCCAACACTGCTGATCTTCCTCAACGGCACGCTGATGGAAAAATTCAAAGGCTTCGGCCCGCTGGACGAGCAAGAGCAATTTGTCGAAGACACATTCAAACGCTATGCCCATTGCAAGAGCGCAAAACCACCTGCGTCACACGCCGCTCCTCCACCGCAGCCACCGTCAAGCGCCACCCCTCATGCTCCAGGCTATCGCCCACCACCGGCAAGCGATCCAACAGGCTCATCACCAGGCCAGCCAGGGTCTGATAGTCCTCGGTCGCCACAGCCTTGAAGCCGGTGCGCTGACGCACCTGGCTGAGGTTCAAGGCGCCGTTGGCACGGAAGCCACCGCCTTCCTCGACGATATCCGGCCCTTCTATTTCGCTGGCGTCCGGTAATTCCCCGGCGATGGATTCAAGGATGTCGGTCATGCTCAACACCCCCATGAAGTCGCCGAATTCGTTGACCACGAAGGCGATATGGGTGGACGCCTGGCGCATCTGCTCCAGGGCATTGAGAATCGAAAAACACTCCAGCAGGTTGATCGCTCGACGAGCCAGATGCTCCAGGTTCGGCTCGTTCCCGGCCAGGTAGTCCTTGAGCAGCTCCTTTTTGTGCACGAAGCCTAGAGGTTCATCCACCGCACTGTTGCGAATCAGCGGCAGGCGCGAGTAGGACGAATGCATCAACTTCAGGCGGATCGTGTCGGGGTCGTCTGCCAGGTCGATAAAGTCGACCTTGACCCTGGGCGTCATCAACGTGCGAATCGGCCGCTCGGCCAGTTGCAACACGCCGCTGATCATCACCCGCTCGCGCCGGTCGAACAGCGGGCCTTGGCCGGCATCCGGCTCGCCCAGCAGATCGGCCACGTCCTCACCCACCTCTTCTGCCGCCAGGCTGCGACCACCGAGCAAGCGCATGACCGCGTGGGCCGTACGCTCACGCACCGGCAATACACCCTGGGCCGACTTCTTGCGACGGGCGCGGGCAATCTGATTGAACACCTCGATCAGGATCGAGAAACCGATGGCGGCGTACAGGTAGCCCTTGGGAATATGGAAGCCCAGGCCTTCGGCGGTCAGGGCGAAACCGATCATCATCAGGAAACCCAGGCACAGCATGATCACTGTGGGGTGGGCGTTGACAAAGCGCGTCAACGGCTTGCTCGCAACGATCATCAGGCCGATGGAAATGATCACTGCGATCATCATCACCGCCAACTCATCGACCATGCCCACGGCAGTGATCACTGCGTCCAGGGAGAACACGGCGTCGAGCACCACGATCTGCGCCACGATCGGCCAGAACATCGCATAGGCCACATTGCCCGTACGCTGCGCCACATGGCCCTCCAGGCGCTCGTGCAATTCCATGGTGGCCTTGAACAGCAGGAACACCCCGCCAAACAGCATGATGAGGTCACGGCCGGAGAAGCTTTTGTCGAACACCTCGAACAGCGGCTGGGTGAGGGTCACCAACCAGGAAATACTCGCCAACAGGCCCAGGCGCATCAGCAGCGCCAGGGACAACCCGATCAGCCGCGCGCGGTCACGCTGCTCCGGCGGCAGCTTGTCCGCCAGGATCGCGATAAACACCAGGTTGTCGATACCCAATACCAGTTCCAGCACAATCAAGGTCAACAGGCCGAGCCAGGCCGTTGGATCCGCTAACCATTCCATTTATAGAGTCTCGTGATCAGTGTTCAGAATGCCGGGCACGGCAAGGTGCGGTCAGTGGACCGGTACAAGGTTGGCAGTCGGAATACGGGGTGTTTCAACGGGGATGGCGACAACGCCTGTCTTGAGGGAAGACGACTGGGAGGCTCCGAGAGGGTGTTCATGCAAATCCTGCGTTAACAAAAGGACTTGAATCGTACAGTCGCCGCAGGAATCCCTTACAACGCAAAATTATTACAAGATCTGTAAATTAGATCGATCATATGATCACCCAATGAAATTAATATCAGACAAATCACACAAGAAAACTGAAAAAAACATTCTCTAAAATTTAAAAAATCCAAAAAATCAGCTTTATCTGGTCTTTTTTGCGGTTTTCGGTGAAAGCATTTGACTGATCAGATTTTCATTTGATAAACATATGATCACTGCAAGGCATGGCCATGCACCCTGCAGGCAATCACCGTACGAGGGCCACGCCGCCAGTTTCTTTTCCAATGAATGAACGACTACAACAATAAATGGGGTTCTCATCATGAAACTTGGTACGACCTTCGCCGCCGCCGCGGCCCTCACCCTCCTCGCCAGCAGCATCGCCCTGGCCGCCGACGGCAAGCCCTACAAGGTCGGCGCCGCGGTCTATGGCCTCAAGGGTCAGTTCATGCAGAACTGGGTGCGCGAACTCAAGGAACACCCCGCCGTCAAAGACGGCACCGTGCAGCTCACCGTGTTCGACGGCAACTACGACGCGTTGACGCAAAACAACCAGATCGAAAACATGGTGACCCAGCACTACGACGCCATCCTGTTCGTGCCGATCGACACCAAGGCCGGCGTGGGCACGGTAAAGCAAGCCATGAGCAATGACGTGGTGGTGATCGCCTCGAACACCAAGGTCGCCGATACCGCCGTGCCCTATGTCGGCAATGACGATGTGGAAGGCGGCCGGCTGCAGGCCCAGGCGATGGTCGACAAGCTCAACGGCAAGGGCAATGTGGTGATCATTCAGGGGCCGATTGGCCAGTCGGCGCAGATCGACCGGGAAAAAGGCGAACTGGAAGTCCTGGGCAAGCACCCTGGTATCAAGATCATCGAGAAGAAGACCGCCAACTGGGACCGTGCCCAGGCCATGACGCTGACTGAAGACTGGCTTAACGCCCACCCCAAAGGTATCAATGGTGTGATCGCGCAAAACGACGACATGGCCCTCGGCGCCGTACAGGCGCTGAAATCCCATGGCTTGACGTCCAAGGACGTGCCGGTCACCTCCATCGACGGCATGCCCGATGCAATCCAGGCGGCGAAAAAGGACGAAGTCATCACCTTCCTGCAAGACGCCCAGGCCCAGTCCCAAGGCGCCCTGGACGTGGCCCTGCGTGCACTGGCCGGCAAGGATTACAAACCTCAATCGGTGATCTGGGAACGCTACGCCAAGGACCTGAAGTGGGCCGACGGCACCGCGAAGAACTACATCCTGCCATGGGTGCCGGTGACCCATGCCAACGCCGACACGCTGTACCAGCAAGTCAGCGGCAGCAAATAGCCAGTGGCTGGATCGCTCCCGTGCGCCGCGCGGGAGCGATACGTTCATCTTTGCCGAGAGGTCAGTCATGTCCACCCTTACCGAACGTCCGCTTGCACACCTGTCCCCGACCATTCCGAAAACCATGCAGGCCGTGGTTTGCCACGGCCCCGAAGACTATCGCCTGGAAACCGTCGACGTGCCCGTGCCTGGCCCCGATGAGATCCTTACCAAGGTCGAGCTGTGCGGCATCTGCATGGGCGATATCAAGACCTATCGCGGCGCGCCCTCGTTCTGGGGCGATGCCGAGCAACCGCGCTATGTAAAACCGCCGATGATCCCCGGCCATGAATTCGTATGCCGCGTGGTCGCCCTGGGCCCCGGCGCGCAAAAGCGCGGCGTGAAGATTGGTGACCGGGTGATTTCCGAACAGATCGTGCCGTGCTGGGGTTGCCGCTTCTGCAACCACGGCCAGTACTGGATGTGCCAGAAGCACGACCTCTATGGTTTTCAGAACAACGTACAGGGCGCCATGGCCCAATACATGATCTTCACCAAGGAAGGCATCATCCACCAGGTGCCGGACGCCATCGCGCCGGAGGAAGCCATCCTGATCGAACCCCTGGCGTGTTCGCTGCATGCCGCCGAACGGGCCAATGTGGATTTCGATGACGTGGTGGTGGTCGCCGGGGCTGGCACCTTGGGCCTCGGGATCATCGGCGCGGTGCGCATGCGCAACCCGAAGAAACTGATCGTGCTGGACATGAAGCCCGAACGTAGCGCCCTCGCCCTGCGCATGGGCGCCGACGAGGTGTGGAACCCGGCCGAAGTCGACGTGCTGGGGAAGATTCGTGCGATCACCGACGGCTATGGCTGTGACATTTATATAGAAGCCACCGGCCACCACCAGGCGGTGAACCAGGGCCTGGCGATGTTGCGCAAACTGGGGCGGTTCGTCGAGTTCAGCGTATTCAATGACGAGGCCACGGTGGACTGGTCGATCATCGGCGACCGCAAGGAGCTGGACGTGCTCGGCTCGCACCTGGGGCCCTATATGTACCCACGCGCCATCGACTTTATTGGCAACCGCAAGATCGATATGCGCGACGTGGTCACACACAAGTTTGCCCTGGCAGACTTCAAGCAAGCATTTGCGGTGATGGAGCGGGGGGACAAGTCACTGAAGGTGGTGCTGGAACCATAGCCTCAACCTGGGCTGCTTCGCAGCCCTGCGCGGGTAGTGCGGCGATTCGACAAACCCGCTCACCACCACAGCCCGCGCTTCCAGAGGTGACCCAATTACCAGAAGCGCTGCTGGGTCAACCGGTTCCACCAGGTGAGCAGTACGCGGTCCACCGAACCACTGGCCGCCAGGCCGACGCGCTCCTGCAGGCTTTTGCGCTCGGCGTAATGCAGGTGGAACACCTCGGCCGTTTTGGCCTTGGTGGCCAGGTATTCGTCGCTGGTCTGCAGCTCGTCGACCAGTTGCTTGTCGAGGGCTGCAACACCCAGCCACACTTCCCCGGTCGCGACCTCGTCAATCGCCAACTGCGGGCGATAACGCGAGACGAAGTTCTTGAACAGTTGATGGGTGATGTCCAGGTCTTCCTGGAACTTCTCCCGGCCCTTCTCGGTGTTTTCGCCAAACACCGTGAGAGTGCGCTTGTATTCGCCGGCGGTGAGCACTTCAAAGTCGATGTCGTGCTTTTTCAGCAGGCGGTTGACGTTGGGCAGCTGCGCCACCACGCCAATGGAACCGAGTATGGCGAACGGCGCGCTGATGATCTTCTCGCCGATGCACGCCATCATGTAGCCGCCGCTGGCCGCGACCTTGTCGATGCACACGGTCAAGGGCACGCCCGCCTGGCGGATACGCGCCAATTGCGAAGAGGCCAGGCCGTAGCTGTGGACCATGCCGCCGCCGCTTTCCAGACGCAGTACCACTTCATCCTTTGGCGTGGCCAGGCTCAGCAAGGCGGTGATTTCATGGCGCAGGCTTTCGGTGGCCGAGGCCTTGATGTCACCGTCGAAATCCAGCACAAACACCCGTGGCTTGGCCTCGGGTTTCTTCTTGCTGGTCTTCTTTTCGGTTTTGCTTTCGCTCTTGCGCAGGGCCTTGAGCCGCTCCTTGTCGAGCACGCTCGATTCCAGGCGTTCACGCAGTTCCTTGTAGAAATCATTCAGCTTGCTGACCTGCAGTTGCCCGGCGGTCTTACGCCGCCCTTTGCTGCGCAACGCCGCGAAGCTGATCAATACCACCAGGATGGCAACCACCAAGGTGACGGTCCTGGCGAGAAAGCTGGCATATTCGGCCAAAAAATCCATGTGACTCCTTACAAGTACATTTACAAAAGCAGTGCGCCAGGCGCGGATAGCCCAAGCATACCGGCGGCACTGAATTCGGGCCAGTGATCAAACTGCTGGCAACTGAGGGCTCTAATGAGCTTTTAAAACAAGCGTATGTTTTTTCATTGACAGCTCCCTGGCATCCTCATAACCTCGCCAAACCTTCAGCGTACCGGGAAAACGGACGTGGGCAGCATCTATCTGATTCGACATGGCCAAGCCTCCTTCGGTGCAGACGACTATGACGTCCTGTCGCCCGTCGGCGTGGAACAAGCGCAAGTGCTCGGTCGCCACCTGGCCGACATGGGCCTGGTGTTCGACCGCTGCGTGGCCGGCGACCTGCGCCGCCAGCAGCACACCGCCACTGCCGCCTTCGATCAATACAGCGCCCTCGGCCTGCCGGTACCGTTGCTTGAAATCGACAGTGCCTTCAACGAATTCGACGCCGAAGCGATCATCCGCGCCCTGCTCCCCGACCTGCTCGGCACCGAGCCCGAAGCCCTGGACATCCTGCGCAACGCCGCGCAAAACCGCAGCGAATTCCAGCGTATTTTCGCCCTGATCATCGAACGCTGGCTGGCTGGCACTTACGATCCGCCTGGGCTGGAAAGCTGGCTGGGGTTTGTCGAGCGCGTGCAGAGTGGCCTGCAACGGCTTCTTGAGGCGGCGGACAACGCGCAGAAGATTGCGGTATTCACCTCCGGCGGCACTATCACCGCCCTGCTCCACCTGATTACCCGAATGCCCGCCGCCCAGGCTTTCGAACTGAACTGGCAAATTGTTAACACCTCGCTCAACCAGCTGAAATTCCGCGGGCGCGAGGTGGCACTGGCTTCCTTCAACAGCCATACCCACTTGCAACTGTTGAAGGCGCCGCAACTCATCACCTTCCGATGAAGTGCGGCCAACCGTGACCCCAAGGTCACTGGACTCTACCCTAAAGGATCGAAACCATGACTGACGTAGCCAAAGCTGTAGAAGCGATGAAAGCCAAATTCAACCCAGAAGCTGCTGCTGGCCTGGATCTGGTATTTGGTTTCCAGATCGACGAGAACCAGAACTTCTCGCTGATCGTCAAAGACAGCACCTGTGAACTGAAGGAAGGTGTAAACCCTGATGCCCAAGTGACCCTGGTCATGGACGCAGAAACCATGAAAGGCATCGTCAGCGGCGAAACCGACGGCATGCAGGCCTTCATGAGCGGCAAGCTGCGCGCCGACGGCGACATGATGCTGGCGATGAAGCTGAGCGACCTGTTCCCGGGCTGACAAGACCGCGGTCAAGAAATCCCGCCTCCCGGCGGGATTTCTCGTTGCGCCGACCTCCCGATCAACGGGTGCCGGCGTTATCCATCTGTTCAAAGGTGTCCATGTACGCCGGGTCATTGCCATCGTTCTCACGAATCACACGCCCTTCGTACTCGGCCATGATTTCACCGGTATTGACGTCCAGCCCGATCATGATCACCAGCTTGTGCTTGCCCACTTGCAAGTACATGTCGTAAAGGTCCTTGGGTTCGTCAGGAATCACAAAATAGCTGTAGGTGTAACGCACGCGGCCCGTCAACACGGGCCACTGTGATTCAAACGTGCGAGTGTCGAGGGATGAGTCGACATTGTTGATCCCGCGTAGCGCGGCCTCTACCAGTTTGTCATTGTCCTTGGCCGTGAAGACCACCGGATGAGTGCGAGTCATCGAGCGCATCGGGTTGGGCACAATGTCCGTTTCAAGACGGTACATGCCGCTGCTGAACCATTTCGTCGCGTCAAAGGTGTCGTCACCTTCCTCGCAGTTGCTGCAATGCATCATCAGGGGCCCCGCAGCGCTTTCCCGGGAATACAGGGCCGTGATGACCAGACTGGTGGTGATCAGCAATGCACCCAGCAGGCTCGCGTTGCTGAACCGTGCGATAACATTCGCCATTGTGCACATCCTTGTTTGGGGGGGAGCGAATTTACCCGATTCAAGCGTTTGGAGGAACACTCAATAACAACGCCACCAACGCGCTCCACCCCGTCTGGTGCGAAGCCCCCAACCCACGCCCGGTCTCGCCATGAAAATATTCATGGAACAACACCAGATCACGACTGGCCGGGTCCGCCTCCAACTGCGCATACCCCGCCATCGATGGTCGCAGGCCATCCTCATCCCTTAAAAACAATCCGGTCAGGCGCTGACTGAGGCTGTCGGCCACTTCCTCCAGAGAAGCCAGATAACCGCTGCCCGTCGGATACTCCACCGAGAAGTTATCCGCGTAATAACGATGAAACTCACGCAACGATTCGATCAGCATGTAATTCACCGGCATCCACAACGGCCCCCGCCAATTCGAGTTGCCGCCATAGAGCCGCGAATCGGATTCACCCGGCTGGTAACGCGCGCTCAATGTGTCGCCATTCATCTTCAACGCCAGAGGCTGCTCGGCAAAGGCCTTGGACAGGGAGCGCACGCCAAACGCCGAGAGAAACTCGTTTTCATCGAGCATGCGCCGCAGCAGGTCCTTGGTGCGCTCACCGCGCAGTAACGCCAGCAACAGGCGGTTGCCCTGCCCCGGCTCGTTCCAGCGCGAGACCAATTTGGCCAGGTCGGGCCGGTGATGCATGAAGCCCAGCAGGCGCTCACGCAGGCCCTCCAAGCTTTCATGCTCGCGCTGTTCCAGCACCAGCACGGCAAACAACGGCATCAGCCCGACAATGGAACGCAGGCGCACCGGTTCGTTCTGGCCGTCGGGGCGGTGCAGCACGTCGTAGAAGAACAGGTCCTGCTCGTCCCACAACCCTTCGGCGCTGTCGTCGACACGGTTGATGGCGCCGGCGATATACAGGAAATGCTCGAAAAACTTCACCGCAATGTCCACGTACACGCCGTTGCGCTTGGCCAACTCCAAGGCGATGCGCATCAGGTCCAGGGCATATGCGGCCACCCACGCCGTGCCGTCGGCCTGATCCAACTGATAACCCGGCGGCAACGCGGACGAGCGATCAAACAAGGCGATGTTGTCCAGCCCCAGGAAACCACCCTGGAACAGGTTGCGGCCCTCGGCGTCCTTGCGGTTGACCCACCAGGAAAAATTCAGCAGCAGCTTGTGAAAGATCCGCTCCAGAAAATCCATGTCGCCTACGCCGGTCAGCGCCTTGTCCTGCTGATACACACGCCAACTGGCCCAGGCATGCACCGGAGGGTTGGCATCGTCGAAACGCCATTCATAGGCCGGCAACTGGCCGTTGGGGTGCATGAAACGATCCTTCACCAACAGTAACAGTTGTTGCTTGGCGTAACCCGGATCGATCAGCGCCATCGCCACCGCCTGGAAACCCTGGTCCCATGAGGCGTACCACGGGTATTCCCAGGTGTCGGGCATGGAGAGGATGTCGAAGTTGGACAGGTGCCGCCAATGGGTGTTGCGAATGTGCAGGCGCTCGGGCGGCGGCGCGGGCTGGGCCGGGTCGCCGTCGAGCCATTGGTTGACGTCGAAATAATAGAGCTGCTTGGACCACAGCAAGCCGGCCAGAGCCTGACGCTGCACGTTGCGCGCGTCTTCATCGGCCATACCCTGTTGCAAGGCGGCGTAGAACGCGTCGGCCTCCTCGCGGCGCCGCTCGAACAGCTTGCGCGCGTTGACCGCGGGGGCGTGCAGGGGCGCAAAACGCAGGTAAAGGGTCTGGCTTTCAAGGCCCGCCAACTCAAGGATAAAGCGGGCAGCCACCTTGGTGCCGCTGTCGCGGCGAATCGCGGCTTCTTGCCCATGCACCACATAATCGTTGATGCCGTCCTTGAACGGTCCCGGCGCCGGGGTCCCGTCCAGCCGCGGGAGGTTGGTTTGGTTTTCGCAGAACAGCCACTCCAGCCCGTCCTGGCCCCAGGCACTGAGATATCGATCATTGAGCTCATGATGACGGGCCAGCACGCGGTCGCCGTCCAGCGTCAACGTCGGCTTTGGCGCATTGAACGTCCAGCTCCAGTCATTGCGGGCCCACACCTGGGGCAGCACCTGCAGGCGCGTGGGCTGGGTCGAACGGTTATGCACGGTGACGCGCATGAAAATATCGTCTGGCTGATGCTTGGCGTATTCGACACTGACATCGCAATAGCGGTTGTCTTCAAACACGCCGGTATCGAGGATTTCATACTCGGCATCGCTCAAGCCTCGCCGGGCGTTCTCGGTGATCAGGTCGTCGTAGGGAAAAGCCGCGTGGGGGTATTTGTAGAGCATGCGCATGTAGGCGTGGCTGGGTACGCCGTCGACGAAAAAATACAGTTCCTTGACGTCTTCGCCGTGGTTGCCCTCGGCGTTGTTCAGGCCGAACAGGCGCTCCTTGAGGATCGCGTCACGCTCGTTCCACAGCGCCAGGCCCAGGCACCAGCGTTGCGCTTTGTCACTGAAACCGGCCAGGCCGTCCTCGCCCCAACGGTAGGCGCGGCTGCGGGCGTGCTCATGGGGGAAGTAGGCCCAGGCGTCGCCATCGGCGCTGTAGTCTTCGCGCACCGTGCCCCATTGGCGCTCGCTTAAATACGGGCCCCACTCGCGCCAACGCCCGGCATCCTGCGATGCCAGGCGTTGGCCTTCAAGGGTCTCAAGCATCCGGGGGGCGGGCGTGACCGTCATTGGGTTCTCCGTCGACTACAACGTGAGAATCAGTGTAAAGCCCATCCACGCCCGTATGCACATGAAGACTTAGAAGATGGCGTAGGTGTAGTTGAAGATCAGGCGAGTTTGGTCCTGGTCTGCGGTACCAGTGTTCTTGCCGTGATAGGTCCCGGTCCGCAGGGTGGTGCCAAAGCCTTTCAGAGGGCCGGCCTGCACGACGTAGTCCAGACGGAAGTCGGCTTCGTTTTCTTTCTGGTCAGGACCACCGGCTACCTTGGACTTGATATCCGAACCGTCCAGGTAAGCAATGGAAGCTTTCAAGCCAGGCACATAAGCCTTGAAGTCATACGCGTACTGGCCAAAGTTGACCTGCTCGCCCGCGCGGGAGAACTGGCCAACCACCGCGTTGCTGAACAGGTAGAAGTCGCTGCCACCGGCACCTTGTGCGTTCGGGTCGGCCAGGCTGCCCTGGTTGACCCACACAAAGCCGCCGTCGTCACCCACGCCGATGTGGCCGAGCGTCAAGCTGCTGCCGCCCAGTTGGTAAGTGAAGGCGGCACTGTAGGTTTTGTTGTCGACTTCGTTGGCGTGCCGGGCGTAGCCACCGTTGTTGTTGAACTGGTAGCCGCTCTGGCCGTTCTTGCCGTCGCTGCTGCTGTCGAAGTAGCGCAGGTCGGTCTTGAACGACTGGTCATTGCCCAGCGGCAATACGTGGACCAGGCCGAAGTAGTTCTGTTTGTAGAAGTCTTGCAGTTGGGCGTAGTAGTACTGCAGTGTCAGGTTTTTCGCGATGGCGTTGTCGGAAGAACCAAACGGTTTGTAGTCCACACCACCGAACTTGAAGCTGTCGCTGTCACGCGTACCACCCGCCACGCTCAAGCCGGTGGCGTTGCTGGAGGCACGGCCTTCGGCGCGGTTCAGCTCGCCGCCGGTGAAGGTGACGTTGGGAATATCGTTGGAGGTAAGGATGCCGCCGTCAAAGGTTTGCGGCGCAACGCGGCTGTCGTTGGTCATCAGGATCGGCAGGACCGGCGCCAAGCCACCGCCGACGTGCAACTCGGTCTGGGAAATACGGAACTTCACATTGCCCGCGGCACGCCCGAAGGAATCAGCAGGCTCGGTGCCGTTGTTCTTGGTCGGGAAGAAGCTGTTGCCGTTACCCGACAGGCCCGGGCCCGCAGCATGGCCATCGCCACCGTCCAGGCGCAAGGCGCCGAAGGCCATGACGTCAAACCCCAGGCCGACGGTGCCCTGGGTGAAACCGGACTTGTAGTCCAGACGCAGCGCTGTCGCCGCTTCGCGCAGGTCGTTGTTGGTCCCCGAACGGTTATCCGCGCTGTAGTACATGCTTCGCGAACTGACAGACGCATGGCTGTCTTCGAGAAAGCCGCTGTGACCGTTGCCCGTGCCCAGCGCACCCAGCCCGAAGTCATCAGCGCATGCGTGGTGTGCAAGCACAGCGGCGGTGATGGATAACGCCAGTGTAGAAATTTTCATTAACTGCGGCCCCTGAATGTTTCTTTATCGTGGTTGGCGTGCAAACTAATTGTCGACTTTGCAAGCGTGGCGATTCTTTCATGCCGCCCAGCGCGCACCTCGTGAAGGTTTTTTTAGAAAAGCGCGGTGAAAATGAAATTTTCTTGCGCAGATTTTTTGTCATATTCACGTCATCTCATTCTTTTGCAGAATGAAGTCCAGAGGATTCTTCGTTTGCGCCCCCCTCTCCACCCCAACAAAATCCAGGCACAGGCTCGCCCCTCTCCACTGTGATCAGGAATTTTTCTATGCACACCCGCGCACATGTCAGCCCCGATGAGATCCGCAAGGGCTTTTCCAAGGCCATGTCCGATATGTACCGAGATGAAGTTCCCCTGTATGGCGCATTGATGGAGCTGGTGGCCGAGACCAATGCCCGTGTGCTCGCCACCGAACCGGACCTGGCGCAGCAACTGCAACGCACTGGCGAAACCCAGCGCCTGGGCATGGAACGCCACGGCGCCATCCGCCTGGGAACGGCTGCGGAACTGGCCACCATCCGCCGCCTGTTCGCGGTGATGGGCATGCAGCCGGTGGGCTACTACGACCTCACTCCTGCGGGCGTGCCAGTGCACTCCACGGCGTTTCGCGCGGTGCATGAACACGCACTGCAAACCAGCCCGTTTCGCGTGTTCACCTCGTTGCTGCGCCTGGAATTGATCGAGAACCCCGAGCTGCGCGCCTTCGCCGAAACCGCCCTGGCCAAGCGCTCGATCTTCACCCCGCGCGCCCTGGCGCTGATCGAACAAGCGGAGAAAGACGGCGGCCTCGACGCTGACGATGCCGACGCGTTTATCCGCCAGGCCCTGGAAACCTTTCGCTGGCACCACACCGCCACCGTCACCGCCGCGCAGTACCGCCAGCTCAGCGAACAACACCGCCTGATCGCCGATGTGGTGGCCTTCAAGGGCCCGCATATCAACCATCTCACCCCACGCACCCTGGACATCGACCAGGTGCAGGCCGCCATGCCCGGCAAAGGCATCACTCCCAAAGCCGTCATCGAAGGCCCGCCGCGCCGCCGTTGCCCGATCCTGCTGCGCCAGACCAGCTTCAAGGCGCTCGACGAAGCCATCGCTTTCACCGACGCCCAAGGCAGCCACAGCGCGCGCTTCGGCGAAATCGAACAACGCGGCGTCGCGCTCACGCCCAAGGGCCGTGCGTTGTACGACCAACTGTTGAACGCCGCCCGCGATGAACTGGGCGCGGCCCCCAACGAAGCGAATGCCGCACGTTACATGCAACTGATGGAACAGCACTTCCAGGCCTTCCCCGATAGCTACGCGCGGATGCGTGAACAAGGCCTGGCCTACTTCCGCTACTTCGCCACCGACAAAGGCCTGGCGGCGCGCGGCCACGCCGACCAACCGCGCACGTTGGAGGCGCTGATCGACGCCGGCCATATCGATGTGGAGCCGTTGGTGTATGAGGATTTTCTGCCGGTGAGCGCGGCGGGGATTTTTCAGTCGAACCTGGGTGACACGGCCCAGAGCCACTACGCGGCCCATTCGAACCAGGGCGAATTCGAGAAAGCGCTGGGACGCCAGACGCTGGATGAGTTGAAGCTGTATGGCCAAACGCAGCAGCGCTCCATCGATGAAAGCACCCAGGCGCTGCTGACCTGAAATCAGGCGCCCGCCCGGCTCACCAGCGCAGTCCTTGCGCTGCAACAGTCCCCGGAGCCGGGTGGGCGGTGGGCATCATAAGGAACGGTTCCCAACGGTGTCCCTCAGGCAAATCCGAATAAACAGTGCGCCGGCTTCAAGCCCCCAATCGACCGGCGATTTCGTCTTTGACCAACAGGCGTTTTTTCTTCAACACCTCCACCTCCTTATCGTCGGCCTTGCGTGACTCGGCCTCCAGTACCTGTTTATCAGCCATATCATATTGAGCGAGCAGCGAATCAAGCCGGTCATCATTCGCCCTGCGTTTATGAACGTCGTCCTTGCTCAACCCCAAGTCCTGATACAGGTCGTGTTTCACTGGCATGGCGTACCTCCGCAAGTTGTTCAATGGCTTACGCCCTTGAAGCTAGACCATTGCACGGGGTCTTGTCATGTTTGCGCTCAATACATCCCCGTTCGTCGCGGCGCGGTCGATGGGATCAAACCTTTGCCGCGCCCTGCCCTCCACACTAGATCGCCACCCGAGGGAGACCGGTTTCATGACTCATGCCGCCACTGCTGTCGACACGCAATGCATCAACACCCTGCGCACCCTGGCCATGGATGCCGTGCAGAAGGCCAATTCCGGCCATCCGGGCACGCCCATGGGCTTGGCGCCGGTGGGGTACACGCTGTGGAGCCGGTTCCTGCGCTATCACCCGGACCACCCCGACTGGCCTGGCCGGGACCGTTTCGTGTTGTCGGTAGGGCATGCGTCGATGCTGCTGTATTCGCTGCTGCACCTGGCCGGTGTGGTGGAGATCGATGCCCATGGCAAACGCAGCGGGCAGCCGGCGATCAGCCTGGACGATATCAAGCAGTTCCGCCAGGCCGACTCGAAAACCCCCGGGCATCCGGAATACCGCATGACCACCGGCGTGGAGACCACCACCGGCCCGCTCGGCCAGGGCTGCGCCAACAGTGTCGGCATGGCCATGGCCGAGCGTTGGCTGGCCACACGCTTCAACCGCGACGGCCAGGTGCTGTTCGACTACAACGTCTACACCCTGTGCGGCGACGGCGACATGATGGAAGGCATCAGCAGCGAAGCGGCGTCCATGGCCGGGCACCTGAAGCTGGATAACCTGTGCTGGATCTACGACAACAACACCATCAGCATCGAAGGCCACACCGAACTGGCCTTCAGCGAAGACGTGATCAAGCGGTTCCAGGCGTATGGCTGGCACACCTTGCACGTCACCGATGCCAACGACCTGCACGCCTTGAGTACCGCGCTGGAGACCTTCCAGCGCAATACCGGCGCGCCGACCCTGATCGTGGTCGACAGCGTGATCGGCTACGGCTCGCCGCACAAACACAACACCGCCGCCGCCCATGGCGAGCCGTTGGGCGACGAGGAAATTCGCCTGACCAAGGCCGCGTATGGCTGGCCCGAAGACTCCAGCTTCCTGGTGCCCGACGAGGTGCGCACGGTCTTGCGCGAGGCGCTGCTGGAACGCAGCCAGCCGCTGTATGACCAATGGAACCAACAGCTTTCGCAACTTGAACAAGACGCCCCCGAACGGGCCGATGAACTTCAGCGCATGCGCGCCGGCGAAATGCCGCAGCACTGGCAGGACGATTTGCCACGGTTCGACACGGATGCCAAAGGTGTCGCCAGCCGTGCCGCCGGCGGCGCCGTGCTGAATGCCTTCGCCGCGCACATCCCCTGGCTGCTGGGGGGCTCGGCGGACTTGTCGCCGTCGACCAAAACCAACCTGACCTTCGACGGCGCCGGGCGTTTCAGCGCGGACGACTACAGCGGCCGCAACCTGCACTTCGGCATCCGCGAACATGCCATGGGCGCGATTGCCAATGGCATGGCGCTGTCTTACCTGCGGCCGTACACCTCGACCTTCCTGGTGTTCAGCGACTATATGAAACCGCCGATCCGCCTGGCGGCGATCATGGAATTGCCGGTGGTGTTCGTGTTCACCCACGACTCGATCGGCGTGGGTGAGGACGGCCCGACGCACCAGCCTATCGAGCACCTGACCCAACTGCGCGCCACACCGGGGTTACTGACCCTGCGCCCAGGCGATGCCAATGAAACGCGCGAGCTGTGGAAGGTGGCATTGGCCCAGACCCGCCGACCCAGTTGCGTGGTGCTGTCGCGCCAGCCGCTGCCGACGCTGGACCGCACGAAGTACGCCGCCGCCTCCGGGGCTGCCAAAGGTGCTTACGTGTTGGCGAGGGCCGATGAGCCGCAGGTCCTGCTGCTCGGCACCGGCAGTGAGGTCAGCCTGGTGGTGGCGGCCTACGAACAGCTCCAAAGTGAAGGGATTGCCGCGCAGGTCGTGTCGATGCCCAGCTGGGAGTTGTTTGAAGAGCAGGATCAGGCCTACCGCGACAGCGTACTGCCACCGACGGTGAAGGCGCGGGTGGTGGTGGAACAGGCCGGCCCCCTGGGCTGGGACCGGTACGTCGGGCAGACCGGGGCCAAGGTGGTGATGAACAGCTTTGGCGCGTCGGCGCCCTTGGCGAAGTTGCAGGAGAAGTTCGGGTTCACAGTGGAGAATGTGGTGAAGCTGGCCAAGCAACAAATTCAGCTGGCTGAACGCGGAGCACGATAGGGGCAGTGTAGTGAGAAGCCCGCTCGCCACAAAAAATTCGGTCGACTGAAATGGCTAGGCAAGGCTCAAGACTTCAGGATGAAATTTCAGCCCTTTATACGTAGCGCTATCACGCGGTAAAACGGGCCCTCTGTGGCGAGCGGGCTTGTCCCGCGTTGGGGTGCGAAGCGCCCCCTGATGAAGACGAGTGCGGTGTATCAGGCACGCCTCAGCGCCTGGTTCTGGGGCTGCTGCGCAGCCCAACGCGGGCGGTGCGACAAGCCCGCTCGCCACAAAAAATTCGGTCGACTGAAATGGCCATGTAAGGCTCAAGAATTCAGAGTGAAATTTCAGCCCTTTAAAATCAGTCTCTTCGACGTAGCGCTGTCGCGCAGCAAACGCGACCTTTGTGGCAAGCCTGCTCTAAACCTGAGTGTTTTTCAGATCAGTTCTCGGGCCAGGAACGGTGCAGTGCGGCTTTTCTTGCTTTTGGCCACTTTCTGCGGGATGCCACTGGCGACTACCTGGCCGCCCAGGTCCCCTGCCCCCGGCCCGATGTCGATCACCCAGTCACTCTGGGCGACCACGCGCATTTCATGTTCGACCACCACCACGGTATGCCCCGCGTCCACCAACTGGTTCAGTTGGCGGAGCAGGCGATCCACATCCCGTGGGTGCAAGCCTGTCGTGGGCTCATCCAGCACATACAAGGTTGCGCCTCGCGCATTGCGTTGCAGCTCGGTGGCCAGTTTGATGCGCTGCGCCTCGCCGCCGGACAGTTCCGTGGCCGGTTGGCCCAGGCGCAGGTAACCCAGGCCGATATCGCGCAGTACGTGCAGTGAGCGCAGCACCCCTGGCTGGTCGGCAAACACGTCAACCGCTTGTTCCACCGTCAGCCCCAGCACCTCGGCGATGCTCAAGCCTTGCCATTTGATCGCCAGGGTCTCGGGGTTGTAGCGCGCGCCATGGCACGTCGGGCACGGTGCGTACACGCTGGGCATGAACAACAGCTCGACGCTGACAAAACCTTCCCCCTCACAGTCAGGGCAACGGCCCTTGGCGACGTTGAAGGAGAACCGCCCGGCATCGTAATGGCGTTTGCGCGCGGCCGGGGTGGCGGCGAACAGTTTGCGCACGTTGTCGAACAGCCCGGTGTACGTCGCCAGGTTGGAGCGTGGGGTGCGGCCGATGGGCTTCTGGTCCACCTGCACCAGGCGGCGAATCTGCTCCAGGCCCGCGCTGATGCGCCCGCTGCTGGTTTGCGGCGCGTCGTCTTCCAGGTTCGGCTCCTCGTCGTTTTCCAGCAGACGTCCGAGGCCGCTGCCCACCAGTTCCAGCAACGCCTGGCTGACCAGGCTGGACTTGCCCGAGCCCGAGATCCCCGTCACCGCCGTGAAGCAACCCAACGGGAAGGCCACGCTCAGGTCCTTGAGGTTGTTGCGGGTCACGCCTTCCAGCGCCAACCAGGCACGCGGCTCGCGGCGAGCCTGGGCCGCCGGGCGGGACGGCGCGAACAGATATTCACGCGTCTGCGAGGCCGGTACGTGCGCCAGCCCCGCCGGCGGCCCGCTGTACAGCACTTGCCCACCATGCTCGCCGGCGGCCGGGCCCACGTCGATCAGCCAGTCGGCGCGGCGCATGGTTTCCAGGTCATGTTCCACCACGAACAGCGAGTTGCCGGCGGCTTTCAACCGCTCGAGCGCGGTGAACAACGCTTCGCCGTCCGCCGGGTGCAAACCCGCCGAAGGCTCGTCCAGCACGTAGATCACTCCGAACAGCTGTGAGCCCAATTGCGTGGCCAGGCGCAAGCGCTGCAACTCACCGGACGACAAGGTCGGCGTGCTGCGCTCCAGGGACAAATAGCCCAGGCCCAATTCGATCAGAGTGCTGACACGCTCAAGCAGATCCTCGGCGATACGCTGGGCGGCCAGGCGTTTCTCCACCGACAATTTCATCCTGTCCTGTCCCGCCGCCACCGGCCGCAATAGCTCGGCCAGTTGCGCCAACGACAGCTGCGACAGCTCGCCGATATCCACCCCGGCAAACTTCACCGACAGCGCCGCCCTGGTCAGGCGTTTGCCTTCACACAACGGGCAGGTGCTGCCCTGCATGAACTGCGAGACGCGCTTCTTCATCAGCGCGCTCTGCGTGTGGGCGAAGGTGTGCAGGATATAGCGCCGCGCGCCGCTGAACGTGCCCTGGTAACTCGGCTCCAGCTTGCGTTTCAACGCCTCGCGGGTCTGCTCCGGCGTGAAGCCGGCGTATACCGGTACGGTGGGGGTTTCTTCAGTGAACAGGATCCAGTCGCGCTGTTTTTTCGGCAAGTCGCGCCATGGAATGTCGACGTCATAGCCCAGGGTCACGAGGATGTCGCGCAGGTTCTGGCCCTGCCACGCCAACGGCCAGGACGCGACGGCGCGCTGGCGGATGGTCAATGCCGGGTCAGGCACCATCAACGCTTCGGTCACCTCATACACACGCCCCAGGCCATGGCATTGCGGGCACGCCCCCTGGGGCAGGTTCGGCGAAAAATCCTCGGCATACAGCATCGCCTGCCCCGCCGGGTAGCTGCCGGCGCGGGAGTAAAGCATGCGGATCAGGCTGGACAAAGTGGTCACGCTGCCGACCGAAGAACGCGCACTCGGTGTTCCGCGCTGCTGTTGCAGGGCCACGGCGGGCGGCAGGCCTTCGATGCTGTCCACATCCGGCACGCCAACCTGGTCAATCAGACGCCGCGCATAGGGCGCCACCGATTCGAAATAACGGCGCTGGGCCTCGGCATATACCGTGGAAAACGCCAGGGACGATTTGCCCGAGCCGGACACACCGGTAAACACCACCAGGGCATCCCGGGGAATATCGACATCGACGTTGCGCAGGTTGTGTTCGCGGGCGCCACGCACCCGCACGAAGCCAGGGCGTTGGGCCGTGATGGAGGGGATGTTGCGCTGTGAGGTCATGGTCAACCTTGTCTTGCGGTGAGGACGCTGCGCACCCGTTGCGTGAGGGCTTCGGGGCTGTAGGGTTTGCTCAGCAGGTGAATGTCGGGCCCCAGCAGGTGGTTGCTGGAAAGGATGTCGCGGGTGTGGCCGGAGGTAAACAGCACCGGCACGGCAGGTACTTGTACCCGGGCCCAGTCGGCCAGGTCGGTGCTTTTGATCCGACCCGGCATCACCACGTCGGTGAAAATCAGTTCGGGTCGCAGGCCGCTTTGCAACTTGAGCATGGCTTGCTCACCATCGTCGGCCGTGATCACCGTGTAGCCCAATTGCTCGAGCACTTCCACCACGGTCAGGCGCACGCCTTCATTGTCTTCAACCACCAGGATCGTTTCCTGGCCGCCCATGGATACGGGAGCCTCGGCCAACGCTTCCGGGCATTCTTCGCCCAGGCTGCGCGGAAAATACAACTGCACCAGGGTGCCCTTGCCTTCTTCACTGCTGACCTCGACATGGCCACCGCTTTGCCGGACAAAACCGAACACCATGCTCAAGCCCAGGCCGGTGCCATGGCCGTCGCGCTTGGTGGTGAAGAACGGCTCAAACACTTTCGCCTGGACCGTCGGTGACATGCCTGTCCCGGTGTCGCGCACCGCCAGGCGCACGTACTCACCGGGGCTGATGCTTTTGCCGATGCAATCGTTGGGGTTAAGGATGATGTTATCGCCCGTGATACGAATCACGCCCTCGCCGTTCATGGCATCCCGGGCGTTGATCGCCAGGTTGAGCAAGGCGTTTTCCAACTGGTTGCGGTCCACATGGATACGCCAGGGATCGCGCGGCAATTGCACATCGATTTGGATGGTTTCACCCAGGGCGCGCTGCAGCAGTTCGCCCAGGCCTTCATAGATGCGCAGAGGGTTGTACACCGCCGGCGACAACGGTTGACGCCGGGCAAAGGCCAGCAGTTGCGCCGACAGCTTGGCACCGCGGTCCACCGCGGCAATCGCGGCACTGACGCGGCGCTGCACTTGGGGGTTGTCCGGTTCGTGGCGGGCCAAGAGGTGCAAATTGCCGGAGATCACTTGCAGCAGGTTATTGAAGTCGTGGGCCACGCCGCCGGTGAGGCCGCCGATGGCCTCGAGTTTTTGCGATTGGCGCAACTGCTCTTCGGCGGCGGAACGTGCCTGCACTTCGGCGGCCACGCGCTGCTCCAGGTTGTGGGTGAGTTCCTGGCGTACCCGTTCGGAGTTCACCAACTCGGTGGTTTCCACCACGATCGCCAGCACTCCGGCCGGTTGCTGGTTGTCCCCGGCGACGGGGCTGTAGTACAGGTCGAGCCACACCGTTTCCGGGTTGCCGTTGCGCAGCAACACCAGGTCCTTGTTGTTGAACGACAAGGTGCCGCCGGCCAGGCAGGTGTCCACCACCTGGCGGTTGAAATCGGCCACTTCCGGCCACCCCAGTTCCACCGGGGTACCGAGCAGGTACGGGTGCCGCCCCCGGCAAACGCCGAGTAGCTGTCGTTGTAGATCATGTACCCGGCTCGTCCCCAGAGCATCACCATCGGTACGGGTGAGGCCAGCATCATTTGCACGGTACAAGCCAGGCTGGTGGACCATTGATCGATAGGCCCCAGGTCGGTGGTTGACCAGTCGAATGCACGAATGCGCCGGGCCATTTCGCCGGCCCAGCCTTCACAGCCGTGGGAGTTGGATAAAAATTGCATCGTTCGGCTCTGTGCAGAGAAAGGACGGTCGCAATTTGGAGCGCGCCAGGTGCGGATGGTTTCATCTTGTATAACCCAGGGGCGAATCACTTGGGAAGCCACCGGCCTCAACGAAAATCCCGGCTGCGCACATGAATGCCGTCCAACAGCGCCGTCAGGTCGGTGAGGCGCCCGGCGATCAGGTGCCTGACTTCGCCGACCGCCTCCCAGCGCCCGTCCACTTTGAGCAGGCGCGATCCCACCAACACCTGGCGCTGGCGCTCGGCCAAGTCACGCCAGACCACCACATTGAGATTGCCGAATTCGTCCTCCAGGGTCACGAAGGTCACCCCGCTGGCGGTGCCCGGCCGCTGCCGACCGGTGACCAGGCCCGCGACGCTGACAGTGCGCCCATGCTCCACCGCCATCAGTTCGCGGGAACTGCGACAGCGTCGCTGGCGCAGTTCATCGCGCAGCAATGCCAGCGGATGCGGGCCGAGGGTGGTGCCAAGCGTGGCGTAGTCGGCGCACAGGTCCTCGCCGACGGTAGGCGCAGGCAGCGCCACCCCGGCCTCATCGGGACCGGGCAGGCCGGCAAACAGCCCCAGTTGTGTGTGCACGCCCGCCACGTCCCAGCGGGCCTGGTGACGGTTGCCGGCCAGGGCGTGCAAGGCACCGGCATCCGCCAGCAACGCCTGGGCGCGGGCATCCAGGCCGGTGCGCCGGTCCAGGTCGGCAAGGTCGGTGAATGCCTGGCGCTGGCGCGCGGCCTCGATGCGCCGTGCATCCTCTTCACGAAACCCCGAGACCATGCGCAAGCCCAGGCGAATCGCCGGTTGCTGGCCGTCGATGGGTTCCAGGCTGCAATCCCAGTCACTGGCCTGCACATCCACCGGGCGAACCTGCAGCTGATGGCGCCGCGCATCCTGCAGAATCTGGTCCGGGCTGTAGAACCCCATCGGCCAGCTGTTGATCAGCGCACAGGCGAACGCCGCCGGCTCATGGCATTTGAGCCAGCAACTGGCGTAGGTGAGCAAGGCGAAACTGGCCGCGTGGGATTCAGGGAAGCCATAACTGCCGAAGCCCTTGATCTGCTCGAAAATCTGCGCGGCGAACGCCTCGGTGTAGCCGTTCTTGAGCATGCCGGCGCGCAGGCGCTGCTGATGCGGCTCGAGGCCGCCGTGGCGTTTCCAGGCCGCCATGGAACGGCGTAACTGGTCGGCCTCGCCGGGGCTGTAATCGGCGGCAACCATGGCGATCTGCATCACCTGCTCCTGGAACAACGGGATGCCCAAGGTGCGTTTCAACACCGTTTCCAATTCCGGCGAGGGATAGGTGGTGGGTTCTTCTTTATTACGCCGGCGCAGATACGGATGCACCATGCCACCCTGGATCGGGCCGGGACGCACGATGGCGACCTCGATCACCAGGTCATAGAATTTTTCCGGGCGCAGCCTGGGCAACATCGCCATCTGCGCCCGCGACTCGATCTGGAACACCCCGATGGTGTCGGCCTTGCTGATCATCGCGTAGGTGGCCGGGTCTTCCTTGGGCACCGTGGCCAGGGTCAGGTCGCGGTTGCGATGGCGGCGCAGCAGGTCGAAGCAACGGCGGATCGCACTGAGCATGCCCAAGGCGAGGATGTCCACCTTGAGCAGGCCGACCGCGTCCAGGTCGTCCTTGTCCCACTGGATAATGGTGCGCTCGGCCATGGCTGCATTTTCCACCGGCACCAAGGTATCCAGCGGGTATTCGGAAATCACAAACCCGCCCGGATGCTGGGACAGGTGACGGGGAAAGCCGATCAACTGTCGGGTCAGCATCAGCACGCGGCGCAGGACCGGGCTGTGCGGGTCGAAGCCGCCTTCGCGCAGGCGCTCCAGCGGCGGCGCGTCGTCACTCCAGCGCCCGCAGCAGTCGGCCAATGCATTGATCTGGTCGGGCGGCAAACCCAGGGCCTTGGCCACATCACGCACCGCGCCGGCCGCATGGTAAGTGCTGACCACCGCCGTCAGCGCCGCGCGCGTGCGGCCGTAGCGCTGGAACACGTACTGCAGCACTTCTTCGCGGCGCTCGTGTTCGAAGTCCACGTCGATATCCGGTGGCTCGTTGCGCTCCTTGGACAGGAAGCGCTCGAACAGCATGTTCATCAGGCTCGGGTCGATCTCGGTGATGCCCAAGGCAAAACACACCGCCGAGTTGGCCGCCGAGCCGCGCCCCTGACACAGGATCGAGCGGCTGCGGGCAAAGCGCACGATGTCGTGCACCGTGAGGAAATAGCTCTCGTAGCCCAGTTCGCCGATCAGCTCCAGCTCGTCATGGATCTGCTGCAACGTCCTGGCATCGACGCCCTGGGGCCAACGCCGGGCGATGCCCTCCTCGGTAACGCTGCGCAGCCAGGAGGTGGCGTCATGCCCCTCGGGCACCAGCTCCCGTGGGTAGTGGTAGCGCAACTGGCCAAGGTCGAAGGTGCAACGGCGGGCGATGGCCAGGGTTTCGGCGAGCAGGCCTTGGGGGTACAACGCGCCCAGGGCATCGAGGCTGCGTAAATGCCGCTCGCCATTGGGGTGCAGGCGCGTGCCGGCCTCGGCCACCGGTACATGATGGCGGATGGCGGTCATGGTGTCTTGCAGGGCGCGGCGGCCGCGCGCGTGCATGTGCACATCGCCACAGGCCACCGCTGGAATCTGCAGGCTGGCCGCCAGGCTCAGGCGTTGCGCCAGGTGGTGCGCATCGTCCTGGCCGCAATGCAGGTGCACCGCCAGCCACAGGCGTTCGGCGAAGGTACGGCGCAGCCATTGGATCGAGGCCTGGGTGTCGGTGTCGTGCGCCACCCACAGCGCCAGCAGGCCGGGCAGCGGTTGATCGAAGTCTTCCTGCAGCAGGCGATAACGGCCTTTTTCGGCACGCCGCCGGGCCACGGTGATCAAGCGGCACAGGTGCTGGTAGCCGCTGAGGTTTTCCACCAGCAGCACCAGTTTCGGGCCGTTCTCGATGCGCACTTCGCTGCCGATGATCAGCGGCAACTCCACCGCTTTCGCCGCCTGCCAGGCACGCACGATGCCCGACAAGGTGCATTCATCGGTGATCGCCAAGGCGCTGTAGCCCTGGCGCTTGGCGCGCTCGAACAGCTCCAGCGCACTGGAGGCCCCCCGCTGGAAGCTGAAGTTGGACAGGCAGTGCAGCTCGGCGTAGCTCATGCAAACCAGCCTTGCAGCCACAGCCCATCGCTTTGCCCCACAGTCCGGAAAGCCCAGCCTTGCTGGCCGGCGCGGGTCTGGATGAGGTAATAGTCGCGGCGGATATCGGCGCCATCCCACCAGCCGGACTCAATGCGCTCCGGGCCCATGAGGATGTGCACGCCCTGCTCGGCCAGCAGCGTGGGCTCGTCGAGCAACCAGCCGGGGCGTCGCAGCGTGCTCAAACTCGGACAGGCACGACTATCTGTGGCTGCCTGCCAGGCACATTCGGGACGGTGATCGGCATGAAAACGCAGGCCCTGCACCGCGTCATCCCCCAGCCGGGCGCGCAGGCGCTCGCGCAGTTGCTCCCATGGCAGGCTCTGTTGCGGGCGGTCGTCGAACAGGTCCTGGCGCTGCGGTACAAACACCGGCAGGTCCCGGGCCACCAGGCGAAAGCCGCGCACCGGGGAGGTGACTTGCACCTGCTCCAGGCGCCCGCGAGCCAGTTCGAACAACATCGCCGGTTCACGCTCGGCGCTCAGCAGGCCCACCTTGATCACGCTGTCCGGCGCCTGGGCGTGTTCCAGGTGCAGGTCGAAACGCTGCACGCCACTGTCGCGGCCACACAGGAAGGCCGACAGGTCGCCAGTCAGGCGGCGCAGGGGAAACAGCAGGGCCTGGTGGGATTGCACGTCGAAATTCAATTCGATGCGTACATCGAACTGCTCCGGCGGCTGGTAAAACCCCAGCGCCAGCGGCCGCTGCCCGCTCAACGCATCGAGGTGCCTGAGCAAACCGGCTTCGAAACGCCGCGCCAGGGTATGCCGGGGCAAGGCCTGCACCTGGGCCAGGGTGCGCAAGCCCATGCGCGATAATGCCGTAGCGGCGTGTGGCTCCAGGCCCGCGCGGTCGATGGGCAGCGGCGCGAGGGCCTGCCTCAAGGCGTCATCATCGGCCACGGCCAAGCCATCGTAGAGGTTGGCCAGCACCCGCGCCGCCGCCGGGTTGGGGGCGGCAACGATACGGTGACGAAAGCCCAGCTCGGTCAATTCCTTGCGCAAGCGCGCTTCGAACTGTGGCCAGGGCCCGAACAGCCCCAGGCTCGATTCGATTTCAAACAACAAGGTACGCGGGTAATGCACGCTGACCTGGGAGCTGAAGCGATAGGCCCAGGCCGCCAGGAATTGTTGCCAACGTTCAATCTCGACGGGGTCGTATTCGGCGCTGGCAAAGCGCTTGGCCAGGGCATGCGCCGCCGTCAGGGATTGACCGGGGCGCAGGCCGAGGGCGCGGGCGGCATCGTTGACGGTTTGCAACACGCGCCGCTGCGGCGTGCCGGCCAGCAGTGCAAGGGGTTGGCCCGGATCGGGATGCAGACGCTGCACCCCATCCAGCGCCAATTGCGGGAAGACGATACACACCCAGCGCATGCCAACCTCAGTGCCCGGCCAGGGCAATCGGCACCGGGTGCGCCAGGCCGCCCCGGCACTTGAGCACCCGCACCCGCGCAGGGTTTGCCTCGACGGCCAGGCGCAAGGCCGCGGGGGATGGGTTGACAGCCTCACTCAGGCAGCGCCAGGCAAACGCCAGGGTCTGGCCGGTTTCGGCGGCCACCTGCAAGCGACGCAACGCACGATCATCGGCCTTGTGCGGCCAGCACAGCACAGCGCCGCAACTGCCTGAACGCAGGCATTGCTCCACAGCCCATAGCGCGTCGCGCGCCTCGGCCTGGATCACCGAGAGCTGGCGCAAATCCACCCCGGCGTTCTGCCAGGCATGGGGGTATGGCGTATAAGGCGGCGCCACCAGCACAATGCGCTCCCCCGCCGTGGATAAGCGTGCCAGGGTCGGCAGCACCAGTTGCAGCTCGCCGACACCGGCCGTGGCCATCAGGATCTCACTCAGGGCCGACTCCGGCCAACCGCCGCTGGGCAGCACCGCATCCAGCGCCGCCAGGCCGGTGGGCTGCACGCTGGCCGGCGGCGCGGCGGGCCGCCCCTTCCAGACGCGGCCGCCGTTGAGCAGCGCATCCAGGGCAACGACGGCGCCCATCAGCCTTGCCTCACCAGGCCGCAGAACACCCCTTCGATGGCCAGGTCCTGGTCGGGCCTCACCACAATCGGTTGATACGCGGGGTTGCGCGGCAACAGGCGCACCGTGTCGCCGCTGCGCTCAAAGCGCTTGATGGTGACTTCGCCATCCAGGCGCGCCACCACGATCTGGCCGTTCAGGGCTTCGGCACTGCGGCGGATACCCACCAGGTCGCCGTCGAGAATGCCGTCTTCGATCATTGAATCGCCCTGCACCCGCAACAGGTAGTCAGGGGTTTTAGCGAAGGTCGCGGGGTCCAGTTGCAGGCGGCTGTGCACTTCGGCATCCGCGCCGATGGGCAGGCCTGCGGCAACACGCCCGAGTACCGGTACCTCCAGCCATTGCGGACGCGGTGGCTGGTTGAGCAGGCGAATGCCGCGCGCCTGGTGGGGGTTGACCTCGATAAACCCGGCTTCGGTCAGCGCCAACACATGCTTGCGCGCCACGCTGCGCGAGGCAAAGCCGAACGCCTCGGCGATCTCGGCGAGGCTGGGGGGCTGGCCTTGTTGCGCGATGCGGTCGCGGATAAAGGTCAGGATGGCGGTACGGCGGGGAGTCAGAGTCGTCATGGAGCACATTTGTACTCCTGCGGGAAATTTCTGACAATAGCCGCCAGTCGGCGACGTCCCGCGATCAGGGTTTTGCCGCCGCCGAAAGGTGGGCGCCCGCGTGCACCTGCCCTGCCCGTCCTTTGGGCTGCCCACGCACATACAGGGCCTCCACCAGTTTCTGCCGTTCATCCTGGGGTAACGTGCCGGCGAACTGCGCCAGTGTCGTGTCCACCAGCGCCCGAAGCGCCGCATCGGCTTGACGCGCCTTGGCCAATTCGCTGACCAGCTCCTGTGGATTCAGGGTCGGGGCTTCCAGTTGGCGGATCACCCCCATGCGCGCCTCCCGACCGGCCATGATCAGTGGCTGGCTGTCGGCGCGGTTCTGCCGCAGCAGTTGGCGCAGTTGCCTGCGGCGCTCGGGCGGCAGTTTGACCATGGCCTGGCGCAAGCCGTGCTGGTTGACCTGCGCTTGGACCGGTTGCGCGCTGGCCATCCAGTGATAAAGGCCACCGCCCACCGCACCGAGCAAAAACACGTTGAGCAACACCGAGACAAACAACCAGGGCTTGAGGTTTTTGCGGCTCATTGTTCGGTGTCCTCGGCGTTGACGCTGAACACGACTTCCGCATCGCCCTGGTCGAAGACACTGGGCAACACGTCGGAGGGCAGCAGTAGCAGCGGCACACTCATGGACGCCACCAGCAGGCCAGTGACGATGCCCGCAATGCCCACGCCCACCAGGCCGGCGGGCGACAGCCAGCGAGCCTGGCGGGACCAGAAAGAACCCCGCCCGGGGGCCGACTGGCGAATCCGGCGGGCCAGCCCCGGATCGCTGAAGGCCAGGTGGCTGTCCAGTCGGGCATCGAGCCAACCGGCCTCGGCCAGGGCCTCGCGGGCCAGGCCGTTACCGCCGTCCAGTAGTGCCTGGGCCGGGCCCCGTTCCTGGGCGGGCCAGCGCCGCAGATCGGCGCCGTAGGCATCGGCCAGATAGGCAAAGCGTTCGGGTGTCATGATATTCCCCTTCCTGGGCGGGCAAGCCCGGGTGTGTCGGCAAGTTGGCGGCGCAACTGACGGCGGGCCCGCGACAGCAGGCTCTCCAGCGCCTCGACGCTGATATTCATCAGGGCCGCGGCGTCGATGTTCGACAGCTCCTGGTAATACTGCAGCACAATGGCTTCGCGCTGACGCTCGGGCAATGCCGCCAACGCGGCGGCCATGCGAGCGCTGCGTTCAGCCGTTTCGAGCTGTTCATCGGCGCACGGGGCACTGTCCGCCAACTCAAGCACGTCCTGCTCGTGCAACGGGCGCTCCTTGCGCCGACGCAAGCGGTCGTGGCACAGGTTAAGCGCCACCCGGTGCAGCCAGGTGTCGAACCGCGCCTCGCCGCTGCGCCAGTTGGCCGCGTGGCGCCAGATCCGCAGGAAACTTTCCTGGGCCACGTCCTTAGCCTCGTCGGCATCCCCCAGCAAGCGACTGGCGAGCGCCAGCAAACGCGGAAGCTTGCGCGTTACCATTTCGTTGACGGCCGCAGCTTCGTTGTTGCCGATACGCACCAGCAACTCAACGTCCGGATCAGTGTCTTTCAATCGGGCAGTTCTCGGCCAGGTCTGAGGGTTTCAGCGGATCCAATGCCCTTCGCGCCAATACCAATTGGGGCCATGGGCCTCCCAATGGCCAGGCTCCCAGCGCGCATTGCGCATGACCGGCTGCCAGTGCCCGGGCACCCAGGCATAACCATGCCCTTCCCAACGCCAGTGCCCACGGTCCCAGGCGTAACCGTGGCGTGCCATGGGGATCACCTCCACACGCTCCGGCGGGGGCGCCTGGCGGATGATGATCTCGCCCTGGGCAAAGGTCGGGGGGCTGATGAACGCGGCCAACGCCAGCGGAACAAGCAAGGCATAACGCAATGTAACCAGGGCTCTCATGGCAACTCCTTCATCGACGTGCACTGATACACGCTACTGATGGGTTGAACGGCAGGCGCAGGGAATTCCGTCGCGGCACGTCGGATTTTTTTCCAGGCAGGGGGTCGAGCCCAGTATTGCTCGGTGGCTGGCGGGGCTGGATGAAAGGTTTGAAAGCTTTGCGACGGATTTATCCGGCTGGTGGCGTTAAAGGATTAACCCGGTCAATCCAAGAGGAAACACCATGTACCGTCGCCTGACCCTGCTGGTTGCCGCATTGCTGATCGTGAGCCTCAACGGCTGTGTGATCGTGCCGGAGCATCGGCATTGCTGCTGGCGTTATTACGGCGCCGTTTCAACCCCGACCGCCGTGGATAACAGCCAGGTGAATAGCTAACCCTGGGCGCTTCGGCTGGCAGACCATGACCTTCAGCCATATCGCCCTGCCAAATCGCAGGCAAAAAAAATCCCAAGTAGCTGATGGAAACTTGGGATTTAAAAATGCATAAACCGTGGGAGGTGAACGCCCGGCTATAGTACTCATTGAAAAAAGATGTAACAAGATGATTTTAGTCCTTTCGTCGGATTAAAAGCGTCGTAAGTCATTCAATAACCACATGTTTTTTAAGGTGGAGAGGAATAATCGTGCAACTTTTTGGTGCAACTATCCCTGATATTTCCACTTATAAAAAAGGGTTATTGGTAAAAGCAGCGCAGCACTTTCGCCAGCGGCCGGCATGGGTGTTCGTTTAAGCACCCCCTTATTTGCGTGCCACTTTGTAGCGCACGCAGTCCTGGTAAAAGCTCTGGCGAATCGCCTCGGGTTTCAGGCGTGAACGGCTGTCGTACGTCTGTTCGGTGATGCCCATGGCCATCATGCGCATCCACGACTTATTGAACTTGAGGGTCTGGATCTTCTGCCGCGCGGCGTACAACGACACCCCCGACAACTTGAGCTCTTGAGCCCTGGCGGCGGTGCCGGCGCCCCAACTGCACATGTACTTGTCACCCTCGCGCAGCTCCCGTGCCTGCACGCCAGCTGCGCCGCCGGCCAGGGAACAGGCGATCAGCATGATTCCAACATTACGCATGAATATCCCCACCTAACCACCTGAAATAAAAGCGATTCTGGCGAGGATTTTGTTACAAAGGGGCCACTAAATTGCCTTATCTCGACAGTTGCGCGCCCACCGTTGCGGTGCGTCTCGCATCAGCCCGTCATGCATCGTGTTTGATCTGCGGGAATGCCCCTGACTCCGTCAGTCGGGCTTCAGTTAATAACGCGGCTCTCAATTCCACGCCACCACCAGTAACCCCGCCCCCAACACCAGGCACAGCGGCGAATAGAACCATGTATCCAACCGCGCAAACCGCGAGCCACCGACTTTCTTGAAAAAACCCACCAACTCCGAATCCCCGATCGCCCTGGCGAACATCACCACGGCAATGGCACTGATGCCCCACTGCAACGCCCGGTGGGACACCGGCGGAAAATACAGCCCGGCGCGCAGGCACACGAGCAGAGCAATCCCCACCAGCCCCATCGCCACCAGAAAGGTCCCCAGTGGCGAGGGACGGAATGCCGGGCGGGGTCCGCTGGCGAACTCGCCGGGAAGTTGGGGGATGGCGGCGAGGCTGCCGAGTTTGCCGCCGGCGGCCCAGTACAGGTGCACCATGCTGATGAACGTAAAAATCCCGACAATCCACCGTGCAATGACAAAGCTCATGACTGGTCTCCCTCAAAGGTGCGAAACAGCATAGTCGCCCTGGGATTGTCTGCAGGTATTTCGTCGGCAAGAGATGGCAACGTGCCAGCCCTTATGCCGCGGCGGGGGCTACTTCAGGCTCGCTTCAACCTTCCCCGCCACATCCTCGGGCAACCACGCCTTCCACACCTCTGGATGCTCTTTCATGAACGCCTGCGCCACCTCGCGTGGCGGGGTGTGACGCTCGCTCATGGTCGCCAGGGCCTTGTTCAACGGTTCGATTGGAAATTCGACTTTCTCGAAAAACGCCGCGATCTGCGGATGTGCCTGCTGGAACGGCGTGGACACGCCGATACTCAACTTGGACGCCAGCGACCGCGTGGGCTTCGGATCCGGATTATCCGCATCCGTCAGGGTCTTCCAGGCCTCGGCATCGAACGGTGGCTCCTCCAGCTGGATCAGCTTGTAGCGGCCCATCAAGGGCGTCGGCGACCAGTAGTAGAACAACACCGGTTTACCGCGGCGTATCGACGAGGCAATTTCGGCATCCAGCGCCGCGCCCGAACCGCTGCGGAAGTTCACGTAGCTGTCGTCCAGGCCGTAAGCCTTGAGCTTTTGTTTGTTGACCACTTCCGAGGTCCAGCCGATGGGGCTGTTGAGAAAGCGCCCTTTGCCGGGGGACTCCGGGTCTTTGAACACGTCCTTGTAGCGGGCCAGGTCCTTCACGCTTTTAAGCTCAGGGGCCAGGGGCTTGATACCTTTGGCAGGGTCGCCCTTGATCACGTATTCCGGTACCCACCAGCCCTCGGTGGCGCCTTTTACCGTATCGCCCAGGCCCGCGACCTTACCTTCGGCCTCGGCCTTGACCCAGACCGGGCTGCGGCCGGCCCATTCTTCACCGATCACCTGGATGTCGTTCTTGGCCAGGGCGGTTTCCAGCGTAATGGTGGTGCCGGGCAAGGTGTCGGTGGGCAGGTCGTAGCCCTTCTCGACGATCACCCGCAATATCTCGGTGATCAGGCTGCCGCTTTCCCAGTTCAAGTCGGCAAAATGCACCGGCACCTGCGCAGCCGAAACCGGCAGCGAAGCCATTGACAGGCTCAAGGCCGTCAGGGATGCAGCCAACAGTGTTTTCAATCCTTTCATGCCCTTGCTCCTCGCGTTATCGCAGCCAATAGCGGACGGCTTTGCTGTCATGCGCGAAGCCTCTGAGTAGTTAAGTCAACTCAACTGTAGTAGAGGTTCCGGGAGAGAGGATGTTCGCCGTGGCGGCGGGTTATTCGCTGGCCTTGAATGTTACCAGTTCACCCTTGCGCCATTTGGCGGCCTTGCCGGTCACGGCCTTGAGGGTTTTGGTCAGGCCTTCCTGCAACTGTTCATTGGCCGCAAATACCAGCATTACGCTGTGGCCTTCCTTGAATACGATGCCCTGGCCCTCGGCCGAAGAAACAAAGGCGTAGTCGCCCAGGCCATACACCGTCAACTTGATATCGCGAAACTTGAGTTCGAACTTGCCACCTTCGCGGCTGGGCAATACCGCTGCGCGGAAATGGTCACCCACTTTGAGTTCCAGGCGGGGTTTGTCATCCACGACCATCATCGCTTCGGTATCGATTTCGGCGATGTAGATGCCTTCGGGCGTCTGCTCAGTGATGTAAACGAAACGGGATTGAAACTGCTTGACCAACTTTGCGCGCAAATCACCCAGCACGAATAACGCGTGCATATCCAGATTACTGACTGCCAAGGAAACGCCCCCATATTGAAAAGAGCACTGTCCGTCAGCGCGGACAGCACAAAAAAACGGCCATCACGGCACGATCACATAACGCATTCATTAAAACTGAAGAAGATCCCACTGCTGCGCCCCGAGATGGGTACTGGCGTACACAATAGACCTTGTGCAAGGTCATTGAGGTGCCACAGGAAATCATAGGTTCAACAACCGGAGAATACCGGTCGACCCGCTTCAGAGAAAAACTCCGTTTAAAACGCAGTTTCCGACAACGCACACACATCATAACGCTTCGACATGGAACCGGCTGTCGACTGCCAACGACAATACTAAAACAGCTACACAGGTCAAAACCACCTGTAACGCTGCTGGTGGTCAACAAGATCGATCGAAAGGAGCTGCCCATGCAACGACGTCAATACGACGCTACGTCTTCCCGCACTCGTTCATCATGTCAGGAGGAACGCCAATACTACTGCCTGCACAGTGCCAGTGGGTACTCCAATTCAGTTCTTTATCAAGTTGTACCGGCCGGCCGGAATTTCTTTCATATCCGTGAAGTGACCAGCGGTAGAGTCAAAGGTTTTCGTAGCGACCACATCCAGGCGTGCGAACTGGCCAAGCAACTGGAGGCCGCCCTGAACGGCGGGATCGTTTCGTCACCTGGATAACTTTGCCGCGCCGCCGCCCCTCAACAACTGCCATACTGGCCCGTCCATTGAAATTTTGCCCCCCGCGGGTCAGGTTTCACCAGTGCAGTGAGTACCTCGAAGGGAAGGCGATACGTGACGGAATTTGATATTGGCGAATTTTTCATCCATGGCGACGCAAGGGAAATAGACGGCGAATTTCAGGCGGTGATCATCATGCGTGCCAAGCCACCGCTGACCACCGTCACCACGCACCAGGTGGAGAAGGACCGTTGGTTCAAGACGCTCGATACCGCTGCCATCGCCGGCAAAGAGGCCGCCAAGGCACTCAAGACCGCAGTGGATTCAGGGGCACTGACCTCCTGACAATCCGATCGAACTCCAGCGCGCCACCGGCCTCCGATGCATACCCCCCTTCAACACGCCCATGGAGAACGATATGGACGCGCCAATACCTACGCTCGAAACGCTATTTGAACAACTGGGCCTGGATGCCACGCCGGAAGCCATCGATGCCTTCATTCTCGCGCACCCGCTGAGCGAGAACGTGAAACTGATCGACGCCGATTTCTGGACGCCGCAGCAGGCACGGTTCCTCAAGGAAGAGTTACTTGAAGACGCCGAATGGGCCATTGCCGTGGATGAACTGAACCAGCGCCTGCATCAAACGCAATAACAACTCAATGCAGGCTGCCTGGCTGCTCCAGGCGCAACAGCGCCAGCCAGGCAGCCCTGCACTCTTGCGCCGCGTCACGGCTGGCGAACGCTGTGCCGCGCTGCTCACCGTCGAGCAACACCACCCAGCAAACCTTCTGGCCCAGCGCACGCAGGGTTTCGGGCACGCCACTGCCGATCATCACGGCGACATCGACTTTGTTTTGCATGGAATCTCTCCACGGAAATAATTAGCCAACTAACAATGTGCGCCATGCCAAGGCGTTCCTCGCGGTGAAAAAAGCGATCACCCGCAACAGCCTCCTTGCAGAAACCGCAATAATCCCTAGTGAACGCCTTTGGCAACCTCAGGTTTGTAGCCCAGGCGCAAGCCGCCCCAATGCCGCCCCCTGACCATGATCGGCACCGACAAGTCGTGCATCAGTTCACCGGTATCACGGGTGTAGGTCTGCAGCAGCACCGGTTGCTGATGGCTGCCGCAACGAATCCCGGTGCGGTCGTCGAACTTGCGTTTGGTCCGGTTCTGTACTGCGTCGACTTGAGCGTCGCCGGTCAATGCCTGGGAAAACGCCTTGTTGTGCGTCGGCACATAACCCTGTTGTGTGCAGGCAATCGCAAACACCAGGCCTTCATGACGGGGCAACAGCGCTTCCTGGATCGCCGGCAGCACCTGGTCGGTGTAACCGTCAAACCGCGTGTGGTACTTGGTTGGGCGGGTGTCGGGAATCGCGGTGTAGCTGCGGTCGAACAAGTCATCCAGGCTGATGCGGTTCTGCTGCACATCCGCCTCGAATTGTTCGGTAATGCGTCGTGCGCCTTCGCGCGCCAGGTCGTAGATGCGTTGGTGGTAGTCATCCAGCCCGACTTGCGCCAGGCGTTCACTGATGGTTTCGGCCTGCCCCTCCATCTGCACGGCGGCGTCGGCCAACTGGCGGGTCTGCTGGTCGCTCACGTCGAGGTCGGTGCGCATCTGCTCGACGGCATGGAACAGGCTGTCGAGCTGGGCGCGGTTGGTGTCGGCGCCCTGGGCGATCTCATTGACCTGCCCTTCCACATCCGCCGACAGGCTGGCGATGCTCTCCAGCTGCTCACCGGCCTGCTCGACCTGTTCGACGCCAGCGTTCAAATCCGTCGACAATTGGCGAATCTGCTCAACGACCTGGGACGTACGTTGCTGGATGTCCGCCACCATCACCCCGACTTCATCGGTGGCAGTGGCAGTACGGCCCGCCAGCCCGCGCACTTCGTCGGCCACCACGGCAAACCCGCGCCCATGCTCACCGGCCCGCGCCGCCTCGATGGCGGCGTTAAGCGCCAGCAGGTTGGTCTGGCTGGCAATGGACTGGATCACCAGGGTCACACGCTGGATTTCCTCGCTGCGCTGGCTCAAGGCTTCGATCAGCTCGCGGCTGGCGTTGGCGCGCTGGCTGAGTTGGTGCATGCGGGTGATCGACTGAACCAGCACTTCGCGGCCTTCGGTGCTGCGTTGGTGGGCCTGGCTGGCCGCGCCCAGGGCCTGGCGGCTGAGCTGGGAGGTGACTTTTTCAGTGTCAATCATCACTTCGGCGCTGCTGACAATCTGCTGGGCCGCGCTCAGTTGCGACTGCACGCGCGCGGCCAGCTGCTTGACCGAATAGGCCACGCCTGCCGCCGAGAGGGCGTTATGGCTGGTGGTATAGGAAAGGTCGCGGGTCAGGTCGCCAATCGCATCGACGGCCTCGGACGGCGCGTTGCCGGCGTTGGTTTTTTTCAGGCGGGGCAGCCAGATCACCAGCAAGGCCAATGCCAGGCACAGATACAGCGGCAGGCAGGCCAAGGCCAGGCCCAGCAGCACCAGCACCAGGGCAGTGCTCTGCAAGAGCGGCGTCAACCAGCCGGGCAACCCGCGCACCGGCGGTTGCGCTGGCACTGCCACACCCATCAGAGATCCGTCTCCAGCCATCTTCGTTACCCCACTGCGCTTGTCATTATTGTCACTGCATTAAACGCCACTATCGGGCCATTATCCATGGGCCTTTAGTGGGGTAGCGCGCAGCGCATCAATAGACGGGGTGTAACGAGGGCATTCTTTGGGGGATCACGCTAATGATCCCCCAGCTTCAGCGCATCAGGCTTGGCGCTGATGCTTGTCGATCTGCTCGTGGCGCTCTTGCGCTTCGATGCAGTACTTGGTGGTAGGGCTGATCAGCAGGCGCTTGAGGCCGATAGGCTCGCCGCTGTCATCGCACCAGCCAAAAGAGTCTTCCTTGATGCGTTCCAGTGCACGCTCAAGCTGCGGCAGCATACGCTGGTCGCGGTCGATGGCGTTGACCAGCCAGGTGCGCTCTTCTTCCACAGAAGCAGCGTCGGCCGGGTCAGCCGGGGTGTCCAGGCTTTCAATGGCGATACGGTTCTGTTCAATGCGCTCGTGGTGTTCCACTTTCATGTCTTGCAGCAACTGCTCGAAAAAAGCGTGCTGTTCGGCATTCATGTAGTCATCCGCCGGCATGGCCAGCAACTTTTCCTTTGTCATTGATTTCTCTATAAAAAATACGTGCATTAAGGCGAATAAGGGAGCATTCCGGCCGACCTCTTCAGGTCTCGGAAAGGCGCCATCCATTCCAAGCGCCACCCGGCACTCAATTTACGAGGGGCGGCAGTCTAAGGCCGACTTGAGGGCGCAGCAACTGAAAAGACAAGCATTTTTTTCCGAGCTAACCCCCAAAGGCACCTGGACGGGCTTGGCGAATGGTTATCGGAGTGCGTTTATAGCAGGAAAGTTCGTAGCGCAGCTAGAAGCTAGAAGCTAGCAGCTACAAGCTACAAGCTACAAGCTACAAGCTGCAAGGGGAGAGCTCTAAAGCTTGCAGCTTGCAGCTTGCCGCTGCCTCTTCAGCCTCATCGCTTGCGCTGCTTCTTATTGCGATATTGGTCGATGACCACCGCCACCACAATGATCAGGCCCTTGATGATGTCCTGGATGTACGCATCCACTCCGACGAAGGTAAACCCGCTGGCCATCACGCCCAGGATCAGCGCGCCGATCACCGTACCGGTGATGCGCCCTACCCCGCCCGCCAGGCTGGTGCCGCCGATCACCGCCGCGGCAATCGCATCCAGCTCGTAAGACATGCCCATGCCCGCCTGGCCGGTGGCGGCGCGTGCCGAGGCCACCACGCCGGCCAGGCCTGCCAGGAGGCCGGCAATGCTGTAGACGATGATCAGGTGACGCTTGACGTTGATCCCCGACGTACGCGCCGCCTGCATATTGCCGCCGATGGCGTAGGTGTACTTGCCGTACTTGGTGTAGCGCAGGGCGATATGGAAGATCACCGCCACCACCAGGAAGATGATCACCGGCATCGCGCCATGGCCGATGGCCGTGTACGAATCCGAGAGCATGCTCACCGGCTGGCCTTCGGTGTAGTAGCGCGCCAGGCCACGGGCCGAGACCATCATGCCCAGGGTTGCGATAAACGGCGGGATGCCCGTCACCGCAATGATGCTGCCGTTGATCGCCCCCGCCAGCAGCCCCACCCCCAGCCCCATCGCCACCGGGATCCACACCGGCAAGTCCGTCAACGAGGGGAACACAGCTCGGGAAAAGTCGGAAGTTTGTGCCAGGCTTGCGGCAATCATCGCCGAAAGCGCAAGCACAGAGCCGGACGACAAATCGATCCCGGTGGTGATGATCACCTGGGTCACGCCGATGGCCAGCAGGCCGATGATCGACACTTGCAGGATCATCAGCACCAGGCGCTGGGAGTTCATCAGGAAGCTTTGGTCGCGCACGATCCAGCCGAACACCTCAAACACCAGGCCGATGCCGATCAACACCAGGAAGATGCTCAGTTCGGTGGGCAATCGCCGCCGGTGCTTGACCGGTGCCGTGGCCGGCTTGTTGTCTGTTATTGCGTTCATAGCCAATCACCTTCTTATTCTAGGGCCCGGGCCAATCGCGCCCGCGCGGCTGTTCGTCAGTGGACGGCAGTCATACCGGAGGCCAACTGCATGACGTTCTCCTGGGTCGCTTGGGCGCGGTCCAGGGTGCCCATCAGTTCGCCTTCGTGCATCACCATCACCCGGTCGCTCATGCCCAGCACTTCGGGGAGTTCGGAGGAGATCATGATCACCGCCATGCCTTCGCTGGCGAGGAAGGCGATCAAGCGATAGATCTCGGCCTTGGCGCCCACGTCGATGCCTCGGGTGGGCTCATCCAGGATCAACAGCCGTGGCTTGGTCATCAGCCAACGGGCGAGCAAGGCTTTCTGCTGGTTGCCGCCGGATAAGGTGTCGATGCACTGCTCCAGGGACGGGGTTTTCACCCGTAGCTTCCTGCACATGTCTTCACACAGCGCGCGCAGGGCTTTCTGCTGGATAAAGCCGTTGCCCGAATAGTGCGGCAGCACGGCCATTTCCATGTTCTCCAGCACCGACAGGCACGGGAACAGGCCACTGAGCTTGCGGTCCTCGGTCAGCAGCGCAAAGCCGTGCTCGATGGCCATGTGCGGGTCGCTGATGCGCAGCGGCTTGCCGTCGAGGGTGATTTGCCCGCCGTCGCTTGGGGTGATACCGAAAAGGGTTTCCGCCACATTGGTGCGCCCCGAGCCCATCAGCCCGGCGATGCCAAGGATCTCACCGGCGTGCAGGTCGAACGACACGCCCTTGAACACGCCGTCCAGGCGCAGGTCGCGCACCGACAGCAGCCGCTCGCCAACAGGCGTTTCGCGCACCGGGAACAACTGGCTCAGCTCGCGGCCCACCATCATCGAAATCAGGCTGTCGCTGTTCATGCTGTCGGCGCGTTGCAGACCGATGTAATGCCCGTCACGGAACACCGCCACTTCATCGGCGATGGCGAACACTTCATTCATTTTATGCGTGATATAGACGATGCCTTTGCCCTGGGACTTGAGGTCGGCAATGATCGAAAACAGGTGGGCGACTTCCTTTTCGGTGATCGCCGAGGTGGGTTCATCCATGATCAGGATGTCGGAGTCGTAGGACACCGCCTTGGCAATCTCGACCATCTGCCGCTCGGCGATGCTCAGGTTGCCGACGTGTTCCTCGGGGTCCAGGTTGATACGCAGGCGCGCCAGCAACTCGGCGGTGCAGCGGTGCATCTCGCGGTGGTTGACCATGTGCAGGCTGTTGAGCTGTTCGCGGCCGATCCAGATGTTCTCGGCGATGCTCATGTGCGGCATCAGGTTGAGTTCCTGGTGGATCATCGCGATCCCCGCCCGCTGCGCCGCCAGCGGTGTTTCAAACACGATCGGCTTGCCGCGCAGGCGGATTTCGCCGGCGTCGGGCTGGTAGATGCCGGCGATGATTTTCATCAAGGTCGACTTGCCCGCACCGTTCTCGCCCATCAGCGCCAGCACCGTGCCGGGGCGCACGCGCAGTTGCACGTCGGCCAGGGCCACGACGCCGGGAAAGCCTTTGCTGATGTTGACGATTTCCAGCAGGTAGGGTTCGTCCAGCGGCAGCGGCTGGATACCGGCAGGCTGCGAGACAACGGCTTGAGCGAGCATAGGGAGGTACTCCAGCGACAGGGCGGGCACGACCGCCCTGCCGGTTTAGTGTTGTTATGTCAGGGCTGCTTGAAGTCTTTGACGTTGTCCGGGGTGATCAGCTTGAACGGGATGATGATGTTCTGTTCGATCGCCTCGTGCCTGGCCATCTTGCGTGCCGCCTCCAACGAGCCGACCCCTTGGCCCTTGGCGTCCTGGAACACCGACACGGTCATTTCTCCCTTGGTGATCGCGTTCAAACCGTCCGGCGTGCCGTCGACACCGGCAATCAACACGCTGCCCGGCTTGATCCCGGCGGACTTGAGCGCCATCGCCGCGCCAATCGCCATCTCATCGTTGTTGGCCAGCACCGCATTGAATTCGCGGCCTTGGGTCATCCAGTCGTTGACCAGGGTCATCCCGCGGTCGCGCAGCCAGATACCGGTCTGTTCCTGCTCGATCTTGATGTCCGGGTATTTGGCGAGAACTTCCTTGACGCCTTTGGTGCGGTTGGTGGTGGAGTTGTTCGCCAGGTCGCCCAGCAGGATCACGATCTTGCCTTTGCCGCCGAGTTTGTCGGCGATGTACTGCATTTGCAGACGACCGGCTTCTTCATCATCGGAGGTCACGGCGGCCACGCCCTTGGGCAAGTCTTTCTGGTCAGGACGACGGTTGACGTACACCAGCGGAATTCCAGCCTCGATCGCCGACTTGCTGATGCGCGCCGTGGACGCCGTGTCCACCGGGTTGACGATGATCGCATCGACTTTCTGGCTGATGAAATTCTCGACCTGGCTCAATTGCTTGACCACGTCGGCGCGTGCATCTTCGAACTGCAGCTGCACCCCATCGCCCTTGGGATAGGACTTGGCTTGCTTGTCCATGTACTCACGCACGTTGGTCAGGTAGGTGTCATCGAACTGGGACATGCTCACGCCGATTTTCAGATCGGCGGCCAGGGCAGCACCGCTGCTCAGCAACAGGGACAAGGCCAGCGCGGTAAAACGGATCGGGGTCTTCATGAACGGTCTGTCTCCACTTTATTGTTGGTTTTTTGGACGTTGCGTTTATCAGCGCTCGGCGGGCAGTCGCACGACCGGTGCGCCTGGAATGCAGCAGACCAGCGCGCCCTGGTTTTCGACGCACAGCACGTTCAGGAAGGAGAAGTAGAATGGCCGGGCGCGGGGCAGACCGCGTGGCGTGTGGGCAGGGCGTAAAACTCGCAGTACAGCGTTGAAGATTTTCATCTGACGGTACCTGGTTGTTTTTGATCTTGTTTTTGTTAAGTCGCGCGGATCGAGTCCGAACGTACTGTCTGCAACCTGGAAAAGACTTTATTGGAAAATAATTTCCATATCAACTTGTTTTAGAATTTTATTCTATTTTCGTCGAAACCACCTGCTGGCGCTCGGCACTCAGGCGCGCGGCGTCCAATATACGGGTGGTTTCCAGCGCCTCATAGGCACTCACCGGCAGCGGCCCCTGGCCTTGCACGGCCGCTTGAAACTGGCGATAGAACTGCGTCCAGCAGCCCTTCTCCGATGGCACCCGCTCGCGCTCCGCGCCTTGCTCGAACCAGCCCCAGCGCCGGTGCTCCTCCGCCCCCCAATGCGCACCCTCGGTTTTCGGTGACTTGCCGGCCATCAGTGCATCTTCCTGGCCATCCAGGCCGTCGACGGTGTAACAGCCCAAGGTGCCGCTCACGCGAAAGCGCGGGGCCGGGCTGTTTTGCAAGGCATTGCCGCACAAATGGGAGATCACCCCGCTGGCGTGGTTCAGGGAGACGAAAAAACCGTGGTCGACGCCGGGGTGTTCGACCGTGTAGTGCAATTGCGCGAACACCTGGTCCACCGGGCCGAACAGTTGCAGCGCCTGGTCCACCAGATGGCTGCCCAGGTCGCGCAACCAGCCACCACCACTCGCATTGCCCAGCGCTTGCGGGTTGTAGCGCTCCACGCGGGATTCGAAGCGGGTGACGGTGCCCAGGGCACCCGCGTCGATGAGTTTACGCAGGGTCAGGTAATCCGAGTCCCAGCGCCGGTTCTGGTAGACGCTGAGCAGCACTTCATGGCGTTCGGCGGCCGTGATCAGCGCCTGGGCCTGTTCGGCATTGCTGGCAAAAGGTTTGTCGCTGACCACCGCCACACCGTGCTCGATGGCTTCGAGCACCAGGGCCGGGCGGCCTTTAAGGGGGGTGGAAATGACAAGCGCATCGACGCCGGCTTCGACGATCTGGCCGATGGAGTCGAACGCCTGGAGACCTGGGTGGTCGGTTGCCAGTTGCTGACGGCGTTCGGGTGAGCGTGTAACGACGCCGACAAACGTGGCACCGGGCAATGTGGCAATCAGCGGCGCATGAAAGAAGCGCCCTCCATGGCCGTAGCCGACCAGTCCGATTCGCATGATTCACTCCTTCTTTGCAGTGCAAACTTCAATCACCTGTAGGCGCTGGCTTGCCTGCGATGGCGGTGGATCAGTAGACCCCTATGCCAGCTGACCCACCGCCATCGCGGGCAAGCCCGCTCCTACAGAAGATCTGGTGGCTTAGCCGTAGAAATGCGGGCGATCCGGCAAGCTCACCTTCACGATCTGCCCACTGCCCTGCGCCTCGATACACGCATCCGCCGCCACCGCCGCGGCAAACCCGTCCCACGCGCAAGGCCCACCCACCTGCCCGGCGCGCACGCTGTCGATAAACGCCTGCAACTCCGCGTCGTAGGCGCCGATAAAACGGTCCTTCCAATCCATCAGGATCGCGTTGGACAACTTCGCCCCGCTGCGCAACTGCACCTGGGTCGGCTCCGGCAATTTGGCGATGCCCGTCTCCCCCACCACTTCGCACTGGATGTCATAGCCGTACTGGCAGTTCACAAACACTTCCACGTCGATGCGCGTGCCCTTGACGGTTTCCAGCAGCACGATCTGCGGGTCGCGCAGGTGGGCCAGGGCCTTGCCGGTCTTGCGCGGGAACACCACCTGCACCGACACGTAATCGTCGTCGAGCAGCCAGCGCAGCACGTCCAGCTCGTGGATCAGCGTGTCGGTGATCGCCATGTCGGTCGTATAATTTTCGCCCACGCTCGGGTTGCGGTGCGCGCAGTGCAGCATCAGGGGCTCGCCGATCTGGCCGCTGTCGATCACCGCCTTGAGGGCGCGATAACCTTCGTCGTACGGGCGCATGAAGCCCACCTGCACCAGGCGCTTGCCGTGGGCGACTTCGGCGTCGACGATCCTGCGGCAGCCCTCGGCGGTCACGGCCAAGGGTTTTTCACAGAACACCGGTTTGCCGGCGGCGATGGCAGCCAGCACGAACGCTTCATGGCTCGGCCCCCACGAGGTCACCAGCACCGCTTCGACCTGCGGCGAGTGGATCAACGCATGGCCATCGGGGTATACCTCGGCGTCCAGCTTCAAGTCCGCAACCACCTTGGCGGCCTGCTCCAGGTTGATGTCGGTAACGGCCACCACCTCGCTGTTGAGCAGGGCCTGGCTGCAACGACGGATATGGTCACGGCCAATGGCGCCGGTACCAATGACACCTAGCTTCAAAGACATACAAACACTCCTCTTGTTATCAGTACTGCCGGGCCTGGGCCAGGTGTTCATTGAGTTGTTTGGCGGCGGCCTGGGTGCGTTCGCTGGTGGACACCTGCGCCACCCCCACTCGCCACCACGACAGGTAGCCGTGGACCATGGTCTTGGGCAGCACCTTGATATCGATCAGGGTCGAGACACTTTGCGTGCGCGCATCAGCCAGGGCGGCCTCCAACTGTTCCACGCTGCTCACCGTGTAGGTCTTGCAACCATAGGCCGCCGCGCTCATGGCGAAATCCACCGGCACCAGGCCGCCGTCGAGCTTGCCGCTCTCGGGGTTGCGGTAGCGGAACTCGGTGCCGAAGCTGTCCATGCCATTGCCGATCTGCAGGTTGTTGATGCAACCGAAGGCCATGTTGTCCAGCAGCACCACGTTGATCTTGCGACGCTCCTGGATCGAGGTGGCCAACTCGGAATGCAACATCATGTAGGAGCCATCGCCGACCAGCGCATAGACCTCCTTGCTCGGCTCGGCCAGCTTCACGCCGAGGGCGGCGCTGATCTCATAACCCATGCACGAGTAGCCGTATTCGACGTGGTAGGTGTTCACGCCTTTGCTGCGCCAGGTGCGCTGCAGGTCCCCGGGCAGGCTGCCGGCGGCGGCGACGATGATCGCGTCGTCGGCCAGGGTTTGGTTAAGCACACCGAGCACGCGGCTCTGGGTCAGGCACGAGCCGGTCAGCTCGATGAATTCGCGCAGTACCGCACGGTCCAGGTGGTCGTCGACTTCGGGCACGAAGTCCGCATCGTGGTAGGCCACGTGATGCACGCGCTCCACTTCCGCCTCCAGTTGCGCCTTGGCGTCGGCGATCCGCCCGCCCCAGCCGGAGCGGTAATCACCCAGCGCATCGGCCAGCGCTTCAAGGGCCAGTTGCGCGTCAGCCAGGACCTGCACACCGTCCAGCTTCAAGGCGTCGGCGGGGCTCACATTGAGGTTGAGAAACGTCACCTCGGCATGCTTGAACAGCGATTTCGACGAGGTGGTGAAGTCGGTATACCGGGTGCCGATGCCAATGATCAGGTCGGCCTCCGGCGCCAGCAGGTTGGCCGCCAGGCAGCCGGTTTCACCAATACCGCCCACGTTCAACGGATGGCTGGACAGCACCGCGCTCTTGCCCGCCTGGGTTTCGGCGAACGGAATATCGAAGCGCTCGGCAAAGGCTTGCAGCGCGGCATTCGCACCGGAATATTTCACCCCGCCCCCGCAGATGATCAGGGGGTTGCGTTTGCCGCGAAACGCCGCCAGCGCATCGCCGATCATCGCTGCCGTGGCCGGGCGCCGGTCGATACGGTGTACGCGCTTTTGCAGAAAATAATCCGGGTAGTCCCAGGCCTCGGCCTGTACATCCTGGGGCAAGGCCAGGGTCACGGCACCGGTTTCAGCGGGGTCGGTCAGCACGCGCATGGCCTGGATGGCGGCGCTCATCAGTTGCTCGGGACGGTTGATGCGGTCCCAGTATTTGCTCACCGAACGGAACGCATCGTTGGTGCTGATGCTCAGGTCGTGGAACTGCTCGATCTGTTGCAGCACCGGGTCGGGCTGGCGGCTGGCGTACACATCACCGGGTAGCAGCAGCAGCGGGATACGGTTGGCCGTGGCGGTCGCGGCGGCGGTGAGCATGTTGGCGGCACCAGGGCCGACCGATGCGGTACACGCATAGATTTTGCGACGCAGGTGCTGCTTGGCAAAACCAATGGCGGCGTGCGCCATGCCCTGCTCGTTGCGGCCCTGATGCACCACCAGGTCACCGCTGTCCTGCTCCAGGGCCTGGCCCAGGCCCAGCACATTGCCGTGGCCGAAAATCGTGAACACCCCGGCGACGAACTTGCTCTGCACGCCGTCGACTTCGATGTATTGGTTATCCAGAAACTTCACCAGCGCCTGGGCCATGGTCAGTCGGGTTGTGGTCATGTCGCGCCCCTTAAAGGTCCAGCAGCCAACTGTGCTGCGGGTCATTATGGAAATGCCAGGCACGCTTGGGGCCGGCCATCACGTTCAGGTAATAGGACTCGTAGCCGTACGGCACGCTGACCGGGTGATACCCCTTGGGCACCACCACCAGGTCGCTGTTTTCCACGGCCATGGCCTGGTCGATGCTGCGGTCGTCGGTGTACACCCGCTGGAACACGAAGCCCTGGGGCGGGTTGACCTGGTGGTAGTAGGTTTCTTCCAGGAAGCTCTGGTGCGGCAGGTCGTCGGTGTCGTGCTTGTGCGGCGGGTAGCTCGAGGAATGCCCGGACGGCGTGCGCACTTCCACCACCAGCAGTGAATGGGCCGGCTCGCTGTCGGGCAGGATGTCGCACACATAACGGGTGTTGGCACCCTTGCCGCGCACGCTGCGTTTGCAGTCTTCGGGGCGAATCAGCCGTGGCGCATAACCGCCCGCGCCGGGGGCGGCGCAGACCGCGATCTGCACGTCGCTCAAGGCGGTGACCTGGGCCGTGGTGCCGGGCGGCAGGTAAGCGGCAAATGGCGATTTATCCTCGAACACCGACTGGCGATCACCCAGGTTTTGCCAGTTGAAACCATCGCCTTCGATCGTCACCCGGCCGCTGAGCAGCACCAGGCACAGTTCTTTATCGCCGGCATTGACCGGCAGGGTTTCGCCCAGGCTCAGACGGTAGGCACTGAAACCGACGTACTCAAGGCGCCCTTCTTCCAGGGCAACCATGGTCTGCCCGCGTTTGCTGCTTTTGACCAACAGGCTCATTGTCCAACCCTCTCAGCGAGCAGGGCACGCAAGGTGTCGTAACCCTTTTTGGCATAGACATAGCTGGGCGCCACGGCCGGGTCCTGCTCGGCTTCCACCACCAGCCAGCCGGCGTATTTCGCCGCCAGCAGCACATCGAGCAACGCGGCAAAGTCGATATCGCCATCGCCGGGCACGGTGAAGGTGCCGTTGACGATGCAGTCGGGAAAGCTCCACATCTGGTTGCGCGCCAGTTGCACCACGGGCTTGCGCACGTCCTTGAAATGCACGTGGCACACACGGTCGATGTGTTTGCGCAGCACCTCCAGGGGGTCGCCGCCCCCCATGTAGCAGTGGCCCGAATCGAACAGCAGGCCGACTTCCGCACCGGTACGCGCCATCAGTTGATCGATGTCCTGCGGCGATTCGACATAGGCGCCCATATGGTGGTGGTAGGCCAGACGCACGCCCTGGGACAAGGTGAAGCGCGCCAGCTCCGTGAGTTTGTCGGCATAGTCCTGCCAGGCCTGTTCGCTGTGAAAACGTGGACGTTCGATCAGGCGGATGCGCGCCCCCTGGATCGAATCGGCGACTTCGCCGTACACCAGCACCTTGGCGCCATTGTGTTTCAACAGTTCGACATGGCCGGCAATCGCCTCGATCTCTTCGGCCACCGAACGCTGCGCCAGGCGGCTGGAATACCAACCCGAGACCAGCGCCAGGTCATAGGGGCGCAGCACATCGCCCACGCCCTTGGCGTCCTTGGGGAATTTGCCGTTGAGCTCAAAGCCTTCGTAGCCGATCTCCTTGCCTTCGCTCAAGGCGGTGCTCAGGGGTGTTTCACCGCCCAGGGCCGGCAGGTCGTCGTTGCTCCAGGAGATCGGGTTGATGCCAATTCGGATTGCGGGCATGGCTGCACCTTTTATTGTTTTTCAACGTTGCATGAGATCGGCTTTATGTGGGGCGGGCTTGCCACATTTGAGCGTATTTACTGTCGAGCACTGCGCCAGGCGGTAATGAGCTGCTCGAACGTGGCCTGCACCTGCTCGACCAGGGTTTCATCATCGATCTCCTCTGCCATCCACGCTTTGCTCGGCTCCTGGAAGATCGTGCGCCCCACGGCAAAGCCTCGGCAGGTGCTGCTCTGGCGTGCTTGCCGGAAGCCCTCGGCCAGGCATTCGGCCGAGGCGTTCAGGCCCAGCAGCACCACGCCACGGCAGTACGGGTCGCGCTCGTGGATCAGCGCGTCGAGCTGTTTCCACGCCTGGGCCGACTGCGCTTCGATCTTCCACCACGCCGGGTAGATGCCCAGGTTGTACAGGCGCTTGAGGCTGCGGTAGAGCACGTCGGGGTAAGTGGACGGGTGATCCTTGGGTGGGATGACTTCCAGCAGCAATTCGTGGCCACTGACCAGGGAGGCCTCGTACACCGCCTTGAGTTGCGCTTCCTGTTCCAGGCGCAGCAGGGGCTCGTCATCCGGGTGGTATTGCACCAGGCACTTGATGATCTGCTCCTGGGGCCAGGCAATCAGGTTGCTGCCAACCGAGCGGCCGTGTTCGAACGCCAGCGGGCGCGAGTTCTGCACCTCCACCGGGCGCCCGATCCACCAGCCGCGACCGCTGGCGGCGTTGAGCGCCTCCTGGCCGAAGCGCTGGTCGGCCAACAGCCCCACATCGGCCTCGACGCCCTGTTCTGCGAGCTTCTTTTCCACGCGTTCGATGGCCTGGATAAACAGCTGCTTGATCGCACTGATGCGCGCCGGGGCCTGGCCGCCGCGTTGCGCCAGGTCGACCAATTGCCAGCGGTGGTCGAAGGCAAAGATGAACAGTTGCTTCCAGGCCTTGCGCGGCACCGTGACGCGATGCAGGCGTTGCAGGGTCTCGTCCTGGTCCGGCCGGGTGATCGGCACCGGGCTGTTGAACAGGTAATCCAGCTCGGCGGGAGTAGGCATCGCCGGCGCGCAGGCATGCCGCGACACCACCAGGCCACCGCAGGCGTTGGCCAACTGGCTGCAACGCTCGTCGCTGGCGTCCTTGAGCCAACCGCTGAGGAAGCCCGACATGAATGCATCGCCGGCCCCCAGCACGTTGAGCACTTCAACCCGTACACCGGGGTAGATCGCACCGTCTTCCAGACGCGAGGGAATTGCGCCGTGAATCACCGTGCAGCCCTGCGGCCCGAGTTTGACCACCAAGGTCGCGGGCGTCAGTTCGCGCACGCTGCGCAAGGCGGTGAGCAGGTCTTCGCTGCCGCCGGCAATCAGGAATTCTTCTTCGGTGCCGACGATCAGGTCGAAGCGCGGCAGGATCTTCTGTACATGCGCGCTGACCGTCTGATCGGCGACAAAACGCGTTTCGCCGTCAGCCTTGCCCGCCAGGCCCCACAGCACCGGGCGATAGTCGATATCCAGCACACGCTTGACGTTGTGCCGGGCCGCATAGTCCAGGGCCTGGAGGCTGGCCTTGTACACACTGTCGGTGGAGAAATGCGTGCCGGTGATCAACAAGGCTTTGCTGGAAGCGATAAAGGCTTCGCTGATGTCTTCGGCGCGCAGGGCCATGTCGGCGCAGTTTTCGCGGTAGAACACCAGGGGGAAGGTTTCGCGGTCCTTGAGGCCCAGCAGCACCAGGGCGGTGAGGCGTTCCGGGTCGACTTTGATGCCGCTGACATCGCAGCCTTCGCGGGCCAGGGACTCCACCAGGAAACGGCCCATATGGTCGTCGCCCACGCGGCTGAGCATCGCCGACTTAAGCCCCAGCCGCGCCGTGCCGAAGGCGATATTGGCGGACGACCCGCCCAGGTACTTGGCAAAGCTGGACACGTCCTCAAGCCGCGCACCCACTTGTTGTGCGTAAAGGTCGACGCCCAGGCGCCCGAGGCAAATCAGATCCAATTGACGCCCACTGGCAAAACGAGTCTGGCCCATGCTGGCTCCTGTTATTTTTATCAGCCTGCGTTGAGCCGCCGCGGCGACGGCAAACGCTTTTGGTGCAGAGCAGACTAGAACGTCCGGAGGCCGCAATCAATATTTATTCCATAATTATTTTTAGTGGAATATTTTTTCCAATAAGCCAGCATAATGCTACGCCAGCCCCCGTGCATCGTTTCAGCAGGCCACGGGCGCCGTGATGTCGGGGTATTTTTTTGCGCCTACCCTGTAGACTTGCGCCACCCACCAGCGCACCAGACGAACACGCCAGAAGGATTGCCCATGTCCCGCACCGATCCCGAGACCACCCTGGAAGCCCCCCTCGCCAGCCCTCCGATCAATGCCGAACGCCTGTTGCAGCTGATCACCGACGAATACGAAAGCCTGCCGCGCCAGCTCAAGCGCATCGCCAGCTACATGAGCCAGCAAAGCGACCGGATCATGGTCGACCGCATCAGCGACATTGCCCGCGAATGCGAAGTGCACCCCTCAGCCATCGTGCGGTTCTCCCAGCGTTTCGGGTTCAGTGGGTTCAGTGAGATGCAGGCATTGTTCCGCGAGGCGTATACCCACAAGACCACGCCGGTGCAGAACTACCAGCAACGCATCCGCAGCATGATCGCCAACAAGTCGCAGAAGGCCAGCGGCGGCGACCTGGCGCGCGAGTGCGTCAACGCCACCTTGTCCGGTATCGAGCGCCTGGGGCTGGAGCTCGATGACGTGGCCTTCGACAAGGCCGTGGACCTGGTGGTCAACGCCGACAATATCTACGTGGTGGGCGTGCGCCGTTCCTTTGCGGTGGCCGACTACCTGGTCTACAACCTGCAGCACACCAACAAGCGCATCCACCTGATCTCGGGCCTGGGCGGCAGCTACCGCGAGCAGATGCGCAGCGTGCGCGCCAATGACCTGGTGATCGCCATCAGCTTCACGCCCTATGGCAAAGAGACCCAGCACTGCCTGCGCATCGCCCAGCACCACCAGGCCAAGACCCTGATCATCACCGACAGCAACCTGTCGCCCCTGGCCAAGCGGGCGAACGCAGTGTTGTTGGTCAACGAAGGCTCATCGTTCGCCTTCCGCTCGTTGAGCGCCACTTTGTGCCTGTGCCAGGCGCTGTTTATCGCCGTGGCGTATCGGTTGGAATTGAAGGTGGATGAGATTCACGAACAGGTCGGCTTCGACGACTGACTATCTATCAAACACCGCAAATCAAATGTGGAAGGCCCTACGCCCTCCGGGGCGAGCCCGCTCGCCACAGGAATGCGGTCGACTGAAATGGCTCAGGCAAGACTCAAGATTTCAGGGTTAAATTTTAACCCTTTAAAATCAGTAAGTTATTTTGATAAGAGGGAGGCAAGCCTCCCTCCTACAATGGACCGAGCCAAGCCTGGGGTCAGTGCATGAAGATGGCGATCAGGATGATCACTGGGATCGGCACGCCGAGAAACCACAGAAGTAATGAGCGCATGTTGTTCTCCTTGAATTAACGAACGTAGGTTTCGGTTTCGACGTACACCACGGCGTCGCGGCGACGGCCACCAAAGGTCGCAGCGAAGCTGGCAAAGAAGGCGCCGATCAGCAGCGCGACAAAGGTCCACAGCGAGGTATAGGCAGCGACTTTGGCAGCCGTATCAGCGGCTTGCCTGGCTTTAAGCTTGGCGTCTTCAACCGCTTTACGGGCGTCGCCGTAGACCTTGTCGATCCGCGCCTCGGCGTCAGCCTGGCTGAGGTTGGTGCGCTGGCTGATCAACTGGGCCAGGTACGCACGGTCTTGCGCGGCGAGCTGGCCGTCATTGCTCAGGGTGCGAGCGAAAATGCGCGCAACCACACCGTGTGCAGCGTCGTCGCTGACGGCCACCGGGCGGTCATCGCGGAACAGGCTGTCGACGTAATAACCGAAGTCATCGCCCTTCACGCCTTGCGCCGCAGTACCGGCGGCCTGTGCCGCGCCCGACGCCACGCTGGCACCGGCCTGCACGCCACCGCCCACCACACTGCTGACCGAGCCGACCACCAGGGTCGCCGTCACCAGTGTGGCCACGGCCCAGGCCAGGAACCCGTGGGCGGTGTCGCGAAAGTACACCTCATCGCCATGCATCCCGGCCCACTTCACCCGCAGACGACCGGCGATATAACCGCCCAGCCCGGAGGCGACGATCTGGGTAAAGGCCAGCCAGACAATCGTGGAAATGCCCAGCCCCTTGGCACTGATACCACTGTCAGCCCACGGCGACACCGCCGAAAAGCCCAGGCCGAAGCCCAGCAGTACCAGAATCAGCGACAGTGCGGCCGCCGCAGCGGCCCCGGCAAAGATCGCGCCCCAGGAAACCCCGGAGTGCGTGCTCGACGCGTGCAGCGTGGATGAGGATGTGATCATTGTTGTTGTGCTCCTGGCAGGAAAAATGGTGTGTCACGCTCCAAAGTGCAGGCGTCGTGCCAGCCAGGCAATAAAATAAAATCCTTTAATTTCAAACAATTAACTAAATTGAACTTACCCGAACCATGCAAGTTGCAATAAATGATGGCGTCAGGCGGGCGTTATGCATTCTCGCGCCGAACACCCCGCTTCCACATTGCCAGTGCCCGTCCTAAGAATCAGGTCGGAACTTCAAATGAAGTTTTATTTAGGAAGCGTTCAGGTATTTCTTGGCAAAATGCTTTTACTTCTAGTGTGAATCGCTCACCAGGTACTCCTATGACCCGCATTTTGACCATCGAGGATGACGCCGTAACGGCCCGCGAGATCGTCGCCGAGCTGAGTAGCCATGGACTGGATGTCGATTGGGTGGACAACGGCCGTGAAGGCCTGGTCCGTGCCGTCAGTGGTGATTACGACCTGATCACCCTCGACCGCATGCTGCCGGAACTCGATGGCCTGGCCATCGTCACCACCCTGCGCACCATCGGTGTGTCGACGCCGATCCTGATGATCAGCGCCCTCTCCGATGTCGACGAGCGCGTGCGCGGTTTACGCGCCGGTGGCGATGACTACCTGACCAAGCCCTTCGCTTCCGATGAAATGGCTGCCCGCGTCGAAGTGCTGCTGCGCCGCAAAAGCACGGTCAAGGAATTCGAAACCGCGCTGCGCGTGGCCGACCTGGAACTGAACCTGATCAGCCGCGAAGCCAGCCGCGCCGACCAACCGCTGAGCCTGTTGCCTACCGAATACAAACTGCTGGAATTTCTGATGCGTAACACCGGGCAGATCCTGTCGCGGATGATGATCTTCGAAGAAGTCTGGGGTTACCACTTTGATCCGGGCACCAACCTGATCGATGTGCACATCGGTCGCCTGCGCAAGAAGATCGACCCGCCGGGCCTCACACCGCTGATCCGCACGGTGCGAGGTTCCGGTTATGTCATTGCTGAACCCCTCTAAGGGCTGGCGCTCATCCAGCAGCCGCCTGCTGGCGCTGTACAGTTCGCTGTTCGTGGCCTGGAGCTGCATCCTCATGGGGGTGCTGTACTACGAGGTATCCGGTTACCTGAGCGACCTGTCGCGCCATTCGCTCATGCAGCGCCAGCACCTGTTCCAGCGTTTCGACAGTGAAGAGTTGGTGGATGCCCTGACCACCAGCATGACCTTCGACATGAAGGGCGTGGACGCCTATGGCCTGTTCGATGAACGATTTCATCCCTTGAACGGGCCGATCCACGCGATACCGCCAGACCTGCCGCTGGACGGCAAGATTCACAGCCTGGCCAATTGCGTCGAGTCCGACGACCCCAAACTGCCCAGGGACAGCTGCGACGCCGTGGCCACCCACACCGACGACGGCCGCTGGCTGGTGCTGGTGCGCGCCAACGGCTCGCTGTTCGGCGTGACCCGGATCATCTGGCATGCGCTGCTGTGGGCGCTGTCCTTGACGATTATCCCCGGCGCCGCCGGCTGGCATTTGTTGCGCCGCCGCCCGTTGCGACGGATTCGCGGGATCCAGGCCAGCGCCGAAGCCATTGTCGCCGGAGACCTCACGCACCGCCTGCCGCTGTCGAATCGGCGTGATGAACTGGACATGCTCGCGGCCATCGTCAATGCCATGCTCGATCGTATCGAAAAGCTGATGAACGAGGTCAAGGGCGTGTGCGACAACATCGCCCACGACCTGCGCACCCCGCTGACCCGCCTGCGCGCGCAGTTGTACCGGATCAAGCAGCAAGCCGAAGCCGAGTCCACGCATGCGCTGCAACTGGACGATGCCATCGCCGAAACCGATACCCTGATGGCGCGCTTTCGCGGGTTGTTGCGCATTTCGGAATTGGAAGACCACCAGCGTCGCTCGGGCTTCCTGATGATGGACCCGCTGCCGCTGCTGCGCGAATTGCATGACTTCTACCTGCCCCTGGCCGAGGAAGGCGAGCTGCAGCTGGTGCTGGATACGCCGGAGTCCCTGCCGTGGATCACCGGCGACCGCGCGTTGCTGTTCGAAGCCTTGGCCAACCTGCTGAGCAACTCGATCAAGTTCTCCCCACCGGGCGGCGAAGTGATTCTGCGCGCGACCAACGATACCGGTAGCACGCGTATCGAAGTGCACGACTCCGGCCCAGGCATACCGGTAGCCGAACGCAAGGCGGTGTTTCAACGTTTTTACCGGGTGGACGAAAGCGACCAGTCAGGCGGGTTTGGCCTGGGCCTGTCGATTGTGGCGGCGATCATCAACTTGCATGGGTTCAAGCTGGAAGTGGGCAGCAGCGCCAGCGGTGGCGCACGCTTGATACTGGAGTGCCGCCAGCAGCTGATGCCCGACACCTGAACGCCCCCGAAAAACAAGCCGTTGTTGTAGGAGCGAGCTCGCTCGCGAAAACCCCAAACACACCGCATTTACCCAGGCTGCACGCGTTATCGTTGGCGATTTTCGCGGGCAAGCCCGCTCCTACAGTGCGTCTCAGGCCGGGAAATTGGCGCGCAATGCTTCCAGGCCGCCGCTGTAGACGCCAGCAAACAAGGCTTCTGCAGCCTCGTCTGTAGTCCCCGCCGCCGGGGTAAATACACCCGACCACGTCACCTTCGCCGACGACTCCGTCAACGCCTCGACCTGCACCGTCGCCAGGTACGCACTCACCGGAAACGGCGATTGCTCGATGGTGTAGCTGTAGGTGCGCGCCACGTTATCGAACGTCTGCAAACGCTCGACGATCACACCGCCGTCGGCGGTTGTCAGGTGACGCACGCGGCCGCCTTCGCCTGGCTCGCTCTTGGCGATCAACGGCAACCAGTCCGGCAGGCTGTTGAAGCCGCCGACCAGTTGCCAGACCGTATCGGCCGATACCGGGATTTCAATCACTGCAGATGCTGTTGGCACGGTAAATCTCCAAAAGTCGTAGGAAAACGTTGCCCAGCCTGCCACGCAAACCCCTTAAATGCATCATTTCCCGCAACCGATACCACAACCTCCCCAACCTGGCTTGCCTGCGATGGCATCCACTCGGTGTGCCTGAAACACTGCATCGCAGGCAAGCCAGCTCCCACAGTTGATCTCGATCAGGGCTGAGATTTGAGGAAGGCCGAGATCAGTTGGTTGACCCGCTCCGCCGCCTCCAACTGCACCATATGCCCCTGCCCCGGCAATATCTCCACCTGCGCCTCCAACCCTTGGGCATGGCCGGCCGGGATGATTGCATCGTCGTTGCCCCAGATCACCAGGCTGGGTTGCTGCCCCACCACGTTGCGCAGATCCAGGCGCTGTCGCCCGCCTTCGAACAGTTGCGCATTGAGCTGGCGCAGCGCCAGATCCACGCCTTCCAGGCGTTTGAACTTGAGCATGTCTTCAAGCATCTGCCGCGTGACCAGCGCCGGGTCGCTGAACAGTTGCACCAACTGCGGCTTGAGCGCGTTGCGGTTGGCGGCGTCGGTAAAACCTTGCAGGTAATCGCCATTGATATCCGCGCCAAGCCCGGCGCTGGCGATCAGGATCAATGAGGCAACCCGCCCCGGTGCCTGGCCGGCCAGCGTCAGGCTGACCAGCCCGCCCATCGAGTGCCCGGCCAGGTGCACGCGGTCGAGCTTGAGGTGATCAAGCAACGCCAGCACCGCCTGGCTCAACTCCTCGGCATCGCCCGTGTGCAGGTGCTTGCCCGACTCGCCATGCCCCGGCAGGTCGAGGGCGATCACTCGACGCTCGGCGGCCAGCGCCGGTTGGTTGAACAGCCAGTTGTTCAAGTCGCCGCCGAAGCCATGCACCAGCACCAGCGGCGTACCGCCCTCGCCCTGGTCGAGGTAGCGCAACAAGCGCCCGCCCAGTTCGACTTTCTGCGCACTCGGCCCGCACGCTTCGGCTTCGGCGGCATTCGACACGAAGCCGGCGTTAAAGCTGTCGATCACCGCGTCGATCTCCGCTTCCGTGGCCTCGCCTTCCACCACAATCCCCAGCAGCGCGCCCACCGGCAAGGTCTCATCGCTCAACGCCAACACGCGGCGCAGCACGCCATTGAACGGCGCCTCGACACTGCTGGAGATCTTGTCGGTTTCGACATCGAGCACCTCTTCGCCCTTCTCCACCCGGTCGCCGGGTTGCTTGAGCCAGACGTCGATGCGCCCTTCGGTCATCGACAGCCCCCACTTGGGCATGGTCAGGGTATGGATCATGCGGCGCTCCTCTTGTCGGCGATCTTCAGCACAGCGGCCTCGATCTTCGCGGCGTTGGGGATGTACAGGTCTTCCAGGGCGTCGGAGAACGGCACCGGGGTGTGCGGCGCGGTGACCATTTCGATCGGCGCGCGCAGGAAGGCAAAGCCCTGCTGGGCCACCAGTGCGCTGATGTCGGTGGCGATGGAACAGCGAGGGTTGGACTCGTCGATCACCACCAGGCGCCCGGTTTTCTCCACGCTTTCGAGGATGCTGTCTTCGTCCAGCGGGCTGGTGGTGCGCAGGTCCAGCACTTCGCAGTCGATGCCTTGCCGGGCGAGGTTGGTGGCGGCTTCCAGGGCGATGTGCACCATGCGCCCGTAGGTCACCAGGGTCACGTCGCGGCCTTCGCGGACAAAGTTGGCTTCGCCGAAAGGCACGGTGTACAGCTCTTCCGGTACCTCGCCTTGGAGGCTGTAGAGCATCTTGTGTTCGAGGAAGATCACCGGGTCGTTGTCGCGGATCGCCTGGATGAGCATGCCCTTGGCGTCATAGGGCGTGGCCGGGCACACCACCTTCAGGCCGGGAATGTGCGTCCACATCGAGGTGAGCATCTGCGAGTGTTGGGCAGCGGCGCGCAGGCCGGCGCCGTACATGGCGCGCACCACCAGCGGCGTGGTGGTCTTGCCGCCGAACATGTAGCGGAACTTGGCGGCCTGGTTGAGCAATTGGTCGAGGCAGCAGCCGATAAAGTCGACGAACATCAACTCGCACACCGGGCGCATGCCACGGGTGGCGGCGCCGACCGCCATGCCGACGTAGCCGACTTCGGACAACGGCGCATCCAGCACACGGTCAGGGAATTGCGGGTACAGGCCTTTGGTCACCCCGAGCACACCGCCCCAGGCGTCCTGCTCGCCGGGGGAGCCGGTGCCGCCGGACACATCCTGGCCAATGATGAACACACTCTGGTCCCGGCGCATTTCCTGGGCCAGGGCTTCGTTGATTGCCTGCTGATAACTGATTTTGCGAGCCATGAAAGTCTCTCCGACGATTGTTGTTAGGCGCGGTACGCGACGTAGACATCACTGAGCAGGTCGCCGGGCTGGGGCTTGGGATCGGACTTGGCCAGGCGCACGGCGTCTTCGATCAGTTGCGCCACCTCGGCGTCGATGCGTTCGAACTGCGCGGCGTCCAACCAGCCTTCGGCGCTGCAACGCTGGCGGAACAGCGCCAGGCAATCGTGGGATTCGCGCAGGTTTTTCACCTCATCCGGGCCGCGATAGGTTTGCGCATCGCCTTCGAAGTGGCCATAGAAGCGGCTCAACTTGACCTCGACCAAGGTCGGCCCTTCGCCCCTGCGCGCACGCGCCACCGCCACATCCAACGCCTGGTGCACGGCGAAAAAATCATTGCCATCGACGATCACCCCCGGCATGCCAAACCCCACGGCGCGCTCGGCAATGTCCTTGCACGCCACCGACCAGCCGGAACCGGTGGCTTCGGCATAGCCGTTGTTCTCGGCAACGAACAGGCACGGCAGTTTCATGATCGCGGCCAGGTTCATCGCCTCGAACACCGCACCCTCGTTGGAACCGCCGTCGCCAAAGAACGCCACGGCCACGCCCTGGCTGCCCTTGAGCTTGGCGGCCAGCGCGGCACCGGCGGCCAATGGCGCACCGGCCCCGACAATGCCGTTGGCGCCGAGCATGCCCTTCTCCTGGTCGGCGATGTGCATGGAGCCGCCCTTGCCGCCGCACACCCCGGTTTTCTTGCCGTAGATCTCGGCCATCATGCCGAACACGTCCACGCCCTTGGCAATGCAATGGCCGTGGCCACGGTGGTTGGAGGCGATACAGTCGTCATCGTTGAGGTGGGCCATGACCCCGGCCGCACTGGCTTCCTGGCCGGCGTACAGGTGCACGAAACCGGGGATCTCGCCGGTGGCGAACTCCACATGCAGGCGTTCCTCGAAATCACGGATGGTGCGCATCACGGTGTAGGCATGCAGCAATTGATCGGTGGACAGGTGGGTGGACATCTTGTTGTTCTCCAGGTTGTCTCGACACACAAAAGGCTGGCTGCGGCCAGCTGCAAGCGGTTCAGCACAGCCTGTGCCAAGGTCCGATAAAACCTGGCAAAGCCTTGACCCAGAGCAGTGCCGCGCGGTTGCCCGCAGCCATCCTGTCTGGGTGGAATGAGACCGGGCATTGCAATGCGCAGGCAGCGTCTCAGCGCAAATGAGACGCTGCGTCTCAGCCGCCGCGGTTGGTCAGGCCGTGCTTGTCCCGCCGCGCCCACGGGCGCTTAATGGCGGGCATAACAACAAAGATCGAGAACCGGAGGCCTTATGTTCGCCGCGAACTCCAGAGAGCACGTCGACTGCGTCAGTCGCGTGGTCCGCAATGCCGAGCGCCTGCCCCAGGCGCCGGTGCCGTCGCTGATTTTCGATTCATGGCGGCGCTCCATGGAGCAACATCACCTCGACCCCGGCTCGCTGCAGGGGCCGCGCATTCTCACCGAGCCCTTGCTCAAGGAGTGCCGCGAACGCGCCGAGCTGTTCATGCGCATCGCCAGCGAGGAAGTCGGCCAACTCCACCACCGCGTGCGCCACGCCGATTACTGCGTGCTGCTCACCGACGCCCAGGGCCAGACCATCGACCACCGCGTCGACACGGCGATTCGCACCGATTGCCGCAAGGCCGGCCTGTACCTGGGCACCTGCTGGTCGGAAGCCGAAGAAGGCACCTGCGGGGTGGCGGCGGTGCTCACCAGCAAGGCGGCGGTGACCGTGCACAAGCGCGATCACTTTCGCGCGGCGTTTATCGGCCTGACCTGTTCCGCCGCGCCGATCTTCGACCCCCAGGGCAACCTGTTGGGGGTGATGGACGCCTCGGCGCTCAAGTCCCCGGACGACCGGCGCAGCCAGCACCTGGTGCGGCAGATGGTGACGCAGAGCGCGCAGGCCATCGAAAACGCCTTCTTCATGCACAGCGCCCGCCAGCACTGGGTGCTCCAGGCCCACAGCACACCCGGCTATGTGGACAGCCAGCCCGACCTGCTGCTGGCCTGGGACCACGACGGCCGCCTGCAGGCCTTGAACAGCAAGGCACGCCAGGCCCTGCGCCTGCGCTTCGGCCAGGTGCCGACGCATATCGGCGAAGTGTTCGACCTGGATGCCTTGCGCGCGGTCACCGCTCAATCGGCCCGGCAACTGCCCTGGCTGGGCGGGCCAGGCGTGCTGCACGCGCGTGTCAACACGCCGTGCCGCAAGCCCTCGCGGGCGCTGCCCGACACCCAGGTCGACCCGCGCGTGGAGGAACACCTGCGCCTGGCCGTGCGCGTCAAGGACCGTAACCTGCCGGTGCTGGTGCAAGGGGAAACCGGCGTCGGCAAGGAGGTCTTCGCCCGCCAGCTGCATGCCCGCAGCGCGCGGCGCAACGGCCCGTTCGTGGCGGTCAATTGCGCGGCGATCCCGGAAACCCTGATTGAAAGCGAGCTGTTCGGCTATGTGGCCGGGGCCTTTACCGGCGCGTCGAGCAAAGGCATGCCGGGGCTGTTGCTGCAGGCCGACGGCGGCACGCTGTTCCTCGACGAGATCGGCGACATGCCACTGGCCTTGCAAACACGTTTGCTGCGGGTGATGGCCGAGGGTGAAGTGGCGCCCCTGGGCGGGGCCAAGACCCGCACCGTGGATATCCAGGTGGTCTGCGCCAGCCACCGTGACCTGGCGGTGCTGGTCAGCGAGGGGCGCTTTCGCGAAGACCTGTATTTTCGCCTCGGCTGCGCGCGCTTCTGCCTGCCGCCCTTGCGCGAGCGCACCGACAAGCTGGCCTTGATCAACCGCCTGCTGGAGCAGGAAACGCGCGCGGGCGGCGTGTCGCCAGGTATCGGCCAGGCCGCGCTGGAAGTGCTGCTGGGCTACGCCTGGCCGGGTAATGTGCGGCAATTGCGGCATGTGCTGGCGTATGCCTGCGCGGTATGCGAAGGCGGCACGCTGCAACTGACGGATTTGCCGGTGGAGGTTCGCGGTGAGCAGGTCGAAACCCTGGCCGAACACAGTGTCAGCCCGGAACGACAGACAGTGTTGGATGCGTTGATCCGACATCGCTGGAAGCCATTGCCGACGGCGCAGGCGCTGGGGATTTCCAGGGCAACCCTGTACCGGCGTGTCAATCAACTGGGCATCGACATGCCCGGCAAAACCACCTCCTCCTCGACGTAGCGCTGTCGCGCAGCAAACGCGACCTTTGTGGCGAGCCCGCTCGCCACAGTTACAGTGTTCCTCCTTAACTGACTGGCATTGGGGCTTGCCCGCAATAGCGGTGGGTCAGGTGGCATAGGGGTCTACTGATACACCGCCATCGCAGGCGACCGCCCATGTACCCCTGTAGGAGCGAGGGACGCCTAGTTCTTGCTCGCGAAGAACCTCAACGATAACGCGGGAAGCCTGATCCCCCGCGGCGTTCTCGGGTTTTTCGCGAGCAAGCTCGCTCCTACAAAAGTGACCGGCCAGTGCCCATGCCGAGCGGGTGCACCCAGGCCCCACTGTAGGAGCGAGCTTGCTCGCGAAGAACCTCAACGATAACGCGGGAAGCCTGCCCCCCTGCGGCGTTCTCGGGTTTTTCGCGAGCAAGCTCGCTCCTACAAAAGTGACAGGTCAGTGCCCATGCCGAACGGGGCCCGTGGGCAAGCCAGCTGCCGCATTGGATCGAGTAGATCTTCAGGGCTCAGCGGTAGACAAGGCCACCGTCGATCAATGGCGATTGCCCGGTCATATAGTCCGCATCCGGCCCGGCCAGGAACGCCACCAACCCCGCCACATCCTCCGGCGTTTCCGCGCGTCCCAGGGCGATGCCGTCCACGTACTTCTTGTAAGTTGCCCCCACTTCAGCGCCGGTGATCTCGGCCATGCGCTTGTCGATCTCGACCCACATGTCGGTGCCTACCACGCCAGGGCAATAGGCATTCACCGTGATCCCGTCGCTCGCCAGTTCCTTGGCCGCCGCCTGGGTCAGGGCGCGCACGGCGAACTTGGTCGCCGAGTACACGCCCAGCAGTGCAAACCCTTCATGGCCGGCGATGGAGCAGGCATTGATGATCTTGCCCTTCTGCTTGAGTGCCTTGAACTTCTTGCCGGCGGCCTGGATGCCCCACAACACGCCTTGCACGTTGATGCCCAGGGTACGCTCGACCTGTTCCGGGCTCACCTCCAGCAGCGAATCGATCTGCGCCACCCCGGCGTTGTTGACGATGATGTCGAAGCCCCCCAGGCTCTGGTGCGCATGCTCGACCGCCGCCACCACTTGTTCGCGCCGGGACACGTCGGCGATGAACACCGCCGCCTTGCGTCCCAATGCCACGACCTCGGCGGCCACGGCGTCGAGCTTGGCGCCATTGATGTCCACCAGGGCGATATCGACACCGTCCTGGGCCAGGCGCAGGGCGATGGCGCGGCCAATGCCCTGCCCGGCGCCGGTCACCAGCGCAACTTTTCCAGCAATACTCATGACGATCTCCTGCAATGATGAAAGAAGACTCGTCTATCGCAGGTGCAAGCCCTGGCTGTCGAGGCGCGCAGGGATCGGCGTGGGGGCTGAGACGGGTCGTCTCAGCCCCCCAGGTCGATGGCTATTACAGGGGCGAGGCGTTACTTAGGCATCTTGCGAAAACCCACCGCCAGGCGATTCCAGCTGTTGATGGTGGCAATGGCCACACTCAAGTCGACCTGTTCCTGGGGGCTGAATTCGGCGGCCAGCGCCGTGAAGTCTGCATCCGACGCATGGGTCTGGCTGAGCAGGGTCAGGCTTTCGGCCCAGGCCAGTGCCGCGCGTTCACGCGGGGTGAAAAACGGCGTTTCGCGCCAGGCCGACAGGGTATACAGGCGACGCTCGGTCTCCCCGCCCTTGCGCGCATCGGCGGTGTGCATGTCCAGGCAGAAGGCGCAGCCGTTGATCTGCGACACCCGCAGGCGGATCAGTTCCAGCAGGGGCAGCTCGATCGACAGTTTGCCGACGGCGGCTTCCAGGGCGAGCATGGCTTTCATGGCATCTGGCGAGGCGGTGTAGAAATCGGTGCGGGCTTGCATGGTGAGGCTCCAGGACGGTTGGGATTGGTCGCCAGGTTAGTCATCGCCGCCGGCGCGAGAAATATCCAATTCAGGGGAAGAACAGGTGACCAATGTGCCTACCCCACCACGCCAATCAAGCCCACGACCGCCATTGCCCATCCCAGCATCGCCACACGCCAGATCCGTGGCCCGTGGCGCAACTCCATAAAACCATCGGCAATCAGGCACGCCTTGGCCACCGCCAGCGCCAACACCGCCCACCACAACCCGGCCGCGCCGCTCAGTACGGTGCCGACACTCAGCGCCAGCAACATCCCCCAGCACACGAGCAGCCCCTTGACCCCTGCCATCGACTTCACCCCATCACATACACCAACGGAAACAGCACCACCCACACCAGGTCCACCATGTGCCAATACAGCACCCCGGACTCCAGCCCGCTCAAACGCGGCGCCTGGTAAGCCCGTTGCCAACAACGCCAGGCAAGCCAAGCGAGGATCGCCATGCCGAGCAGCACATGCAGAAAGTGAAAGCCGGTGAGGATCCAGTACAAGGTGAAGAACGTGCTGTGTTCAAGCCCCAGCCCGGCAGCGGCCAGGTGAGCGTATTCGGCGAGTTTGATCCACACGTAGACCAGCGCCACCAGCCATGCCGCGCACAACCAGACGCCGCCCTGGCGTGCCCGGCCTTGGCGTACCCGCTGCACCGCCAGCGCCGCGAGCGTGCCGGCGGTCAACAGGCTGAGGGTCATTGCCAACCCCGTGGAGGTATCCAGTTGCGCACGCCCCAGAGCGAACACCTCGGGGTTGAGCCGCTGGGCCACGGCAAACGCCAGGATCAGCAGGGCAAACACCGACAGTTCGGCGAGGATGAAAAACCACATCGCCAGGTCGCCGGGCAGGCGGCGCCGCTCAGGCAAAGTGCACATCCACCACGTCCATCAGCGCCGCGACGGTCTGCGGGTCGTCGCTCAACGCCTCGGCCAGGCACGCCAGGCAGGCGTCGCGCGGGCTCATGCCGGCGCCGATCAAGCGTGCGGTAAAGATCAGCAGGCGCGTGGAGGCGACTTCTTCCAGGTCGTGCTGATCGAGGCGGCGCAACGCCTGGCCCAGGCGCACCACCTGGGCGGCCAGCGCCACATCCACGCTGGCCTCGCGGGCGACGATGCGCTCCTCGTCGGCCGCTGGCGGGTAGCCGAAGCGCATCGCCACAAAGCGCTGGCGCGTGCTCGGTTTCATGCCCTTGAGCAGGTTCTGGTAGCCGGGGTTGTACGACACTACCAGCATGAATGACGGCGGTGCCTTGAGCACTTCGCCGGTACGTTCCAGGAACAGTTCGCGGCGTTCGTCGGCAATCGGGTGCAGCACCACGGCGGTGTCCTGGCGTGCCTCGATCACTTCGTCGAGGTAGCAGATGCCGCCTTCGCGCACGGCGCGGGTCAGCGGGCCGTCCTGCCACCAGGTGCCGTCGCTGCCGATCAGATGGCGGCCAAGCAGGTCGGCGGCGCTCAAGTCGTCGTGGCAGGCCACGGTGTACAGCGCCAGGTTGAGGCGGTGCGCCATGTGCTGCACAAAGCGGGTCTTGCCGCAGCCGGTGGGGCCCTTGATCAGCACCGGCATGCGGTGCTTCCAGGCGTGTTCGAACAAGTGCCGTTCGTTGTCGAGGGGTTGGTAGAAGGGCTCGGTCATCGGGCATATCCAAGGCGGGTTTGACGGCCACGCTACGGGCGCCTGCGACAACCTGGCAAGTGCCACCCAGGGCAAACTTGATCGCCGTCAAGCGAGCATTGCGACGCCGCACCCTAGTCTGGCCGGGCACTAAGAACCTGCGCCCCGCACCCTGTTGCGCGGCACCGCAAAGGTCTCGCCTGAGGAGTAAATGGAATGCTGACTCGCACTAAAAAGAATTTCACCCCGAGCCTCGCCGGCCTGAGCTGCGCACTGGCCCTGGCACTGCCCCTGTTGGCCCATGGCGGCGCACAGCCGGCCATGGTGACCACCGCCGGTGCCGCGGACATGAGCCAGGCCGACTTCGATACATCCAAGCAGATTTACTTCGAACGCTGCGCCGGTTGCCACGGCGTGCTGCGCAAGGGCGCCACCGGCAAACCGCTGACACCGGACATCACCCAGGCGCGTGGCCAGGCCTATCTGGAAGCGCTGATCACCTATGGCTCCCCCGCCGGCATGCCGAACTGGGGCACCTCCAATGCGCTGACCAAGGCGCAGATCACCACCATGGCCAGTTTTCTCCAGCATGCGCCACCCACCCCGCCGGAATGGGGCATGGCCGAGACCCTCAAGACCTGGAAGGTGCTGGTCAAGCCTGAAGACCGGCCGAAAAAGCAGCTCAATACGCTCAACCTGCAAAACCTGTTTTCGGTCACGTTGCGCGATGACGGCAAGATCGCTCTGGTGGACGGCGACACCAAGCAGATCATCAAGCTCATCGACACCGGCTACGCCGTGCACATCTCGCGCATCTCTGCGTCGGGCCGCTACCTGTTGGTGATCGGCCGCGATGCCAAGATCGACATGATCGACCTGTGGCCACTGGAGCCGACCAAAGTCGCCGAGATCAAGGTGGGCATCGAGGCACGCTCGGTAGAGACCTCCAAGTTCAAGGGCTATGAGGACAAGTACGCGATTGCCGGTTCCTACTGGCCGCCGCAGTTCACCCTCATGGACGGCGAGACCCTGGAGCCCAAGCAGATCGTGTCGACCCGCGGCATGACCGTGGACAAGCAGGAGTACCACCCCGAGCCACGCGTGGCGGCGATCATCGCCTCCCATGAATGGCCCGAATTCATCGTCAATATCAAGGAAACCGGCAAGGTGATGCTGGTCAATTACCAGGACATCAAGAACCTCACCATCACCACCATCGACGCCGCGCCGTTCCTGCATGACGGCGGCTGGGACAGCACCCACCGCTACTTCATGACGGCAGCGAACAACTCCAACAAGGTGGCGGTGATCGACTCCAAGGCGCGCAGGCTCACCGCGCTGGTGGACGTCGGCAAAACCCCGCACCCAGGGCGGGGCGCCAACTTTATCCACCCGCACTATGGGCCGGTGTGGGCCACCAGCCATTTGGGCGACGGCGGCATTTCGGTGATCGGCACCGACCCGATCAAGCACAAGCAATACGCGTGGAAACAGGTTGAGTCCCTCAAGGGCCAGGGCGGCGGTTCGCTGTTTATCAAGACCCACCCCAACTCCCATCACCTCTATGTCGACACCACCCTCAACCCCGACGCCAAGCTCAGCCAGTCGGTGGCGGTGTTCGATATCAACCAGCTCGACAAGGGCTACACCGTGCTGCCGATTGCCGAGTACTCCGGGATCCAGCAAGGCGCATTACGGGTGGTGCAACCGGAATACAACAAGGCCGGTGACGAGGTGTGGTTCTCGGTGTGGAACGGCCAGACCGAGGAATCGGCGCTGGTGGTGATCGATGACAAGACCTTGAAGCTCAAGCAGGTGATCAAGGACAAGCGCCTGATCACGCCGACCGGCAAGTTCAACGTCTTCAACACCCAACACGATATCTATTGAGCCCCATCAACACGAGGTACGCCCATGCCAAATACTCTCCTCGCACTGCTCGCCTGCGCGGCTGCACTCATCCTGCAACCGGCCCAGGCACAAGACGGGCCAGGGTTGTTCAGCAGCAAACCCTGCGTCGGCTGCCACACCATCGACAGCAAGCTGGTGGGGCCCGCCTTGAAGGACGTGGCCGCAAAGAATGCCGGCGTGAAGGACGCCGCCACCACCCTGGCCAGCCACATCAAGAACGGCAACCAGGGCACCTGGGGGCCGATTCCGATGCCGCCGAACCAGGTGACGGACGACGAAGCCAAGGTATTGGCCGAGTGGGTCCTGACGTTGAAGTAACCACAAGGAGTGCGCCATGAAAGTCTCGATGATCGGTGCGGCCATGGCGCTGCTCCTGCTGATTTGCGACCCCGCCGGCGCGGCGGTGGATGCCCGGCGACTGGAACGCCTGCTGACCCAGGACTGCGGCGCCTGCCATGGCCTGCACCTCACCGGCGGCCTGGGCCCGGCGCTGACACCCCAGGCCCTGGCCGGGCTACACCGCGACACCCTGATTGCCACCGTCACCTATGGCCGCCCTGCCCGCGCGATGCCGGGCTGGGCGCCATTGCTCAGCACCAGCGAAATCGCCTGGCTGGTCGACCGCCTCTTGCAAGGAAGCCCCGCACCATGATGCGTCCCGCGTTGTTATCCATCTGCCTGTTGCTCGGTGCCTGCAGCCAACCACCGTTGCGCGGCAGCGGCGACCTGGGCCTGGTGATCGAACGCGCCAGCGGCAGCGTGCAGGTTATCGAAACCACCGGCATGCGCGAACTGGCGCGCATCGACGGGCTGGGCGATCTGTCCCACGCCTCGGTGGTGTTTTCCCGCGACCAGCGCCACGCTTATGTGTTTGGCCGTGACGGCGGCCTGACCAAAGTCGACCTGCTGCGCCAACGCATTGAAAAACGCATCGTCCAGGGCGGCAACAGCATCGGCGGCGCGATCAGCCAGGATGGGCGCCTGATCGCCGTGTCCAACTATGTGCCCGGCGGGGTCAAGGTGTTCGATGCCGACACCTTGCGGCAAGTCGCGGATATACCCGCAACCCTCCTGGCCGATGGCAAGCGCTCGCGGGTGGTCGGCCTGGTGGACGCGCCTGGCCAGCGCTTCGTGTTCAGCCTGTTCGACAGCGGCGAGATCTGGAGCGCGGATTTCAGCCAGGGGCCCACGCCGACCATCACCCGTTTCACAGGCATTGGCGAGCAACCCTATGACGCCCTGATCACCGCCGACGGCCGTTACTACCTGGCCGGTCTGTTCGGTGAAGACGGCATGGCCCAGCTCGACCTGTGGCACCCCGAACGCGGCATCACCCGCGTGCTGAAGGATTACGGACGCGGCCAGGCCAGGCTGCCGGTGTACAAAATGCCCCATCTGGAAGGCTGGGCCGTGGCCGACAACCAGGCCTTCGTGCCCGCCGTGGGCAGGCATCAGGTGCTGGTGATGGACGCGCGCAACTGGCAGCAGACCGCCGCCATTGCCGTGGCCGGCCAACCGATTTTCGTCACCGCGCGCCCCGATGGGCGCCAGCTGTGGGTCAACTTCGCCTACCCGGACAACGACCGGGTGCAGGTGATCGACAGTGAAACCCACCAGATCGTCGCCGACCTGCGCCCCGGCCCCGGCGTACTGCATATGGAATTCACCGGGCGTGGCGAACAGCTGTGGCTGTCGGTGCGCGACGGCGACGAGGTACAGGTCTGGGACCCGTATCGCCTGACACGGCTCAAGAGCCTGCCGGCCTTGAGCCCCAGTGGCATTTTCTTCAGCAGCCGCGCGCAAAAAACGGGGTATTGAGATGGACCTTGACCTGCTCAGCCGTCGACTGATCGAGCGTTACCAACACGGCATGCCGCTGTGCGCCGAACCGTACCGGGAAATGGCCCAGGTGCTGGGGTGCGATGAAGCCGAGTTGATGAGCTGCCTGCAACGCCTGGAACTGGCCGGCGCGCTCTCGCGCATCGGCCCGGTGTTCGACCACAGCCGCGCCGGCGCCAGCACCCTGGCGGCCCTGGCGGTGCCACTGGAGCGCCTGGAACAGGTGGCGCGGCGCGTCAGCCAGTATCCCGAGGTCAATCACAACTATGCCCGCGAGCATCGCTACAACCTGTGGTTCGTGATCACCGGGCCCCATCGCCAGCACTTGCAACACATCCTCGATGAGCTGGAGAAAGACACCGGCCTCACCCCGCTGGACCTGCCGATGCTCACCGCCTACCGCATCGATCTGGGTTTCTCACTGGGAGAGCATCCGTGATCACACCGTTGAACCACGCGCAGATGCTCGACCTGCGCCAGTGCCTGGAGCGCGGCTTGCCCATCGTCGCGCGCCCCTACGCCGACCTCGCCGAACAGATCGGCGCCCATCACGATCAGGTGCTGCAACAAATGCAGCAATGGCGCGACCAGGGCCTGTTCCGCCGCGTGGGCCTGGTGCTCAACCACCGTGCCCTGGGCTATGTGGCCAATGCCATGCTGGTGCTGGATGTGCCGGATGCGCTGGTCGATGAAGTCGGTGCGCGCCTGGGCCGCGCGCCCGGCGTAAACCTGTGTTACCAGCGCCCCCGGCGCCTGCCGCAGTGGCGCTACAACCTGTTTTGCATGGTTCATGGGCGCGAGCGCGGGGTGGTCGAGGCGCAGATCCACGCCCTGCTGGCCCAGCACTTGCTCAGCGACCTGCCCCACCAACTGCTGTTCAGTACCCGCGCCTTCAAGCAATGCGGCGGGCGATTCGCGCCGCCACCGTCGCAGGTATGGGCCCATGGATGAGTTCGATCGACGCCTGATCAACCGCCTGCAACACGGTTTGCCACTGGTACGCCAGCCATGGCTGCAGGTGGCCGAAGAACTGCAGAGCCCGGTGAGCGAAGTGCTCGACCGCCTGCACGACTTGCTCGAAGACGGCGTGCTCACGCGCTTTGGCCCGATGTTCGACATCGAGCGTCTCGGTGGCGCCTTCACCCTGGCGGCGCTCGCAGTGCCCGAGGCGCGGTTCGAGACACTCGCCGAGCAGCTCAATGCGTTGCCGCAGGTGGCCCACAACTACCGTCGCGAACACCACTGGAATATGTGGTTCGTGCTGGCCTGCGCCAGCGAAACGGAGTTGGCCGCCACCCTGTCCCGCATCGAGGCCCTGACCGGGTTGACGGTGCTCAATCTGCCCAAGGAGCACACCTACCATGTCGGTCTGTATTTCCCGGTCTGACCAGCGCCTGGCCTTGCGCCTGGTCGCGCTCACCCAGAGTGGCCTGCCGTTGGTGGAAGATCCCTGGGCCTGGCTCGCCGAGCAGTTGGGTATCAGCGTCGAATCGACCCTCGACCTGCTCAAGCGCCTGCAAGCCGAAGGCGCGATCCGACGCATCGCCGCCGTGCCCAACCACTACCGCCTGGGCTATCGGCATAATGGCATGACCGTGTGGGACGTGGCCGATATACACGTGCCGCGCCTGGGCGAGTTGCTCGGCGCCCAGCTGTGTGTCAGCCATTGCTACCGCCGGCCACGTCGCCCCGATTGGCCCTACAACCTGTTTGCCATGGTGCATGGGCGCAGCCGCGAGGAAATCGACCGCTACCGCGACCACCTGCGCTTGCTGCTGGGGCCGGCCTGCCGCGCCGACGAGATGCTGGTGAGCAGTCGTATCCTGAAAAAAACCGGCCTGCGCCTGCCCCCCTCACACTAGAAGGAGCGCCCCATGCTGCGGATCAGTCAGTACCTGCGCACCCTGGCCGGGCAATGCCCGCCGCCCCCTGCCTCAGTTCCCGGCAAGCACCGCGCGCCCGTGGTGATCTGGAACCTGCTGCGGCGCTGCAACCTCACATGCAAACACTGTTACGCCACCAGCGCCGACAGTGTGTTCCGCGATGAACTGGACACTGCGACGGCGCTGCGCGTGATCGATGACCTGCACGCGGCCGGCGTGCGGGTGTTGATCCTCTCCGGTGGCGAGCCGCTGTTGCGCGAGGACCTGTTCGAGCTGAGTGCCTATGCCCGCGACAAGGGCTTTTTTGTGGCGCTGTCGACCAACGGCACGCTGATCGATGAACAGAATATCCGCCAGATCGCCGCCGCGCGCTTCGACTACGTGGGCATCAGCATCGACGGCCTGGAAGCGACCCACGATGCGTTCCGCCAGCTGCACGGCAGTTTCCAGCGCTCGATGCACGCCATTGGCCTGTGCCGAGAAGCCGGGATTCGCGTGGGCCTGCGCACCACCCTGACCCAGGCCAACCATGCGCAGTTGCCACAATTGCTGGCGCTGATGCGCCGCTACGACGTGCAAAAGTTTTATCTGTCGCACCTCAACTACAGCGGGCGCGGCAAGCGCAGCCGCCAGCTCGACGCCCACCGGCAGATGAGCCGCGATGCCATGGCGCTGATCTTCCAGCAGGCCTGGAGCGATATTGAACACGGCGTGAACAGCGATTTTGTCAGCGGCAATAACGACGCCGATGCCGTGTTGTTGCTGCAATGGGTGCACCGTCACTTGCCCGAGCATTACCCGCAGCTCGAACAGCTGCTGCATGGCTGGGGCGGCAATGCGTCGGGCAGCGGCATTGCCAATATCGACAACACCGGCGAAGTGCACCCGGACACCTACTGGTGGCAGCACTCGGTGGGCAACGTGCGCAACACCCCCTTCCGCCAACTCTGGCTGGAGCAGCCCGACCCATTGCTGCTGCGCCTGCGCCAACACCCGCGCGACATCGGCGGGCGTTGCAGCGAATGCCGCTGGCTGGCGATCTGCAACGGCAACACGCGCACCCGCGCCTGGGCCGACGGCGACCTGTGGGGCCCGGACCCCGGTTGCCATCTCAGCGACGACGAAATCGCCCGCCAGCCACCCAGCCTGATCCCTTGCTCGACCACCCGGTGACACAACCGGGGGCCGCCACCCTGATGATGAACCAAGGACGTCGCATGCACACTTCAAACGCCCACTCTTCAACTGGCCTGCCGGCCAGTCTGCACAGCCCCTTCCACCCTGGCGAAGTCGCACTGGTGGGCGCCGGGCCCGGTGACCCACGCCTGCTTACCCTGCGCGCCTGGAGCCTGCTGATGCAGGCTGACGCGGTGGTGTTCGACCGCCTGATCAGCGCCGAACTGCTGGCCCTGATCCCACTGACCTGCGCCCGTCATTACGTGGGCAAGGCCAGCGGCTGCCATAGCCTGCCCCAGGATCAGCTCAACGGGCTGCTGGCCGAACTGGCCGACGACGGCCAACGGGTGGTGCGCCTCAAGGGCGGCGACCCGTTTATCTTCGGGCGCGGCGCCGAGGAACTGGAATACCTGCTGGCGCGGGGCATTCCGTGCCAGGTGGTGCCGGGGATCACCGCCGCCTCCGGTTGCAGCGCCTACGCCGGGATCCCGCTGACTCACCGCGACCTGGTCAACTCCTGCCGTTTCGTCACCGGCCACCTGCAACGCGACGGCGCCTTGAAACTGCCCTGGGCCAGCCTGGCCGAGCCGAGCCAGACCCTGGTGTTCTACATGGGCCTGTCGAACCTGGCGCTGATCGCCGAACACCTGGTGGCGGCGGGACTGCCGGCAGACACCCCGGCCGCGCTGATCAGCAATGGCGCCCGCGCCGACCAGCAGGTGGCGCGCGGCACCCTGCGCGAACTGCCGACCCTGGCGGCGGACTGCGCACCTGGCATCCCCACGCTGACGGTGATCGGCCATGTCGTCAGCCTGTTTGCCGGCGTCGCGCTGCACTTCCCGGCCAGCCTGGCGCCGGCCCCTGAAGCGGTGCTGGCATGAAGCGCCTGCTGCTGGTGCCCTGGCTGTGGGCCACGGCCGCCCACGGCACACCCGCCGAGGACTACAACCACTACTGTGCAAGCTGCCACGGCCTCAATCGCATCGGCGCGACGGGGCCGGCGCTGCTCCCGGAAAGCCTGGGGCGAATCAAGCCCGAGGAAGTGCGTAAGGTCATCGAACAAGGGCGCCCCGCCAGCCAGATGGCCGCCTTTGCTCCACAGCTGAGTGCGGCGCAGATCGACGGCCTGGCGACATTTCTGCAACAACCGCCCGACTCGCCGGCAACCTGGGATGAACCGGCGATTCGCGCCAGCCACACCGTGCTGGCCGACCTCAGCCAACTGCCGAGCACGCCCCAGCACCACGCCGACCCGCTCAACCTGTTTGTGGTGGTGGAGTCCGGTGATCATCACATCACTATTCTCGACGGTGACACCTTCAGCGTACTGGACCGTTTCCCCACCCACTTCGCGGTACACGGCGGGCCGAAATTTTCCCCGGATGGGCGCTTTGTGTACTTCGCCTCGCGGGACGGCTGGATCAGCCAGTACGATCTGCACAACCTCAAGTTGATCGCCGAAATCCGCGTGGGCCTCAACACCCGCAACCTGGCGGTGAGCAAGGACGGGCGCTGGGTGCTGGCCGGTAATTACCTGCCGGGCAACCTGGTAGTGCTCGATGCCCGCGACCTGTCGCTGGTCAAGACCCTGCCCACCGGCTCGCGGGTCAGTGCGGTGTACACCGCGCCGCCGCGCAGCAGTTTTATCGTGGCGCTCAAGGACGTGAACGAGGTCTGGGAGCTGTCCTACGCCGACGCCCAGCCCCGTTTCGAACCGCGACGTATCCAGGCCCAGGACGTGCTCGATGACTTTTCGTTCTCCCCGGATTACCGCCAACTGGTAGCCACCTCGCGCAAGGCCGGTGGCGGCCAGGTGATTGACCTGGATTCAGGCGCGGTGGTCACCGATATTCCGTTGGCAGGCATGCCGCACCTGGGCTCCGGCACTTACTGGCAACGCAACGGCCACTGGGTATTTGCCACGCCGAATATCAGCAAGGGGCAGATCTCGGTGATCGACCTCGACACCTGGACGCTGATCAAGCAGATCCCCACCCTCGGGCCGGGCTTTTTCATGCGCAGCCACGTGAACTCGCGCTATGTGTGGAGCGACGTGTTTTTCGGCCCGGACAACGATGCGATTCATCTGATCGACAAGCAGACCCTGGAAATCGCCCATACCCTGCGGCCGATGCCCGGCAAGACGGCAGCCCATGTGGAATTTACCCGCGATGGCCGGTATCTGCTGCTGAGCATCTGGGCCACGGAGGGCGCGCTGATTGTGTACGACAGCCAGACGCTCAAGGAGGTCAAGCGCATCCCCATGAACAAACCGTCGGGCAAATACAACGTGGGCAACAAGGTCGAGTTTGCCGAAGGCACATCACACTGAACGCGGTCAAACCGTGCGGGAAAACTGGCCTTTGTGCGCGCCGCCCAGGTAGGCATCGAAGGCCATGGCCACGCTGCGCACCATCAGTTGGCCCTTGGGCAGCAGTTGCAGCGCATCGGCCTGAACCTGCAATAACCCGTCCGTTACCTGCTCATCCAACTGCAGCAAGGCGTCGGCAAAGTACTCGCTGAAACGAATGCCATGGGCCGCTTCGACCCGAGCGTAATCCACCCGACCGTCGCACATCAGGCCATTGATCACCTCGCGGCGCAGCACGTCATCGGGGTTGAGCCGATAACCGCGCTGCACCGGCAGCATCCCGGCATCGAGGCGCGCGTAGTACTGGGACAACTCCTTGACGCTCTGGCTGTAGCTGTCGCCAACCTTGCCGATGGCCGATACACCCAGGCCGATCAGGTCGCAATCGGCATGGGTGGAGTAGCCCTGGAAGTTACGCTGCAGAGTGCCATTGGCGCGGGCCAAGGCCAGTTCATCCTCGGGCAAGGCGAAGTGGTCCATGCCGATGTAGACGTAACCGGCGTCGGTCAGGCGGCGAATGGTCAGTTCCAGCAGCTCCAGCTTGCGCGCCGGCGGCGGCATGTCTTCGGGGCGGATCATGCGTTGGGCGCGGATCTGGCTCGGCAGGTGCGCATAGCTGTAGGCCGCCACCCGGTCGGGGCGCAGGGCGATCAGCTTGCTCAAGGTCACGTCAAAACTGGCCACGGTCTGCAGCGGCAGGCCGTAGATCAGGTCGACACTCACGGACTTGAAGCGTGCCTCACGCGCGGCCGCCACCAGTTGCAGGATCTGCGCTTCGCTCTGCTGGCGGTTGACCGCCGCCTGCACCTCCGCATCGAAATCCTGCACGCCGAAACTCAGGCGATTGAAGCCCAGCCGCCGCAAGGTGTTGATCCGCTCGACACTGATGGTGCGCGGGTCCACCTCGATGGAAAACTCATGGGCCTCGCTGCTGTCGAGGGTGAAGTTGTCCGCCAGGCACGCCATCAGCTCGGCCAGTTGCGTGTCGTCCAGGTAGGTCGGTGTGCCGCCGCCCAAATGCAATTGGGTCAGGCAGCGGGAGCGCTCGAACAACGCCGCCTGCATCTGGATCTCGCGCTTGAGGTAGGCCACGTATTCCACCGCCCTGTGGGTCTTGCGGGTGATGATCTTGTGGCAACCGCAGTAGTAGCAAAGGCTCTGGCAGAACGGGATATGGATGTACACCGACAACGCCTTCGGCACGGCGACCTGGTGACTGGCGCGCACCGCCTGGTGGTAGTCGTCCAGGGCAAACACGCTGTTGAACTGCGGCGCGGTGGGGTACGACGTGTAGCGCGGCCCCGGACGGTCGTATTTGTGCACCAGGGCACGGTCGAATTCAAATGCTGTCATCTTCGATGACCTCGTCGTTGGCGCTGCCCGGTGGGGCGAGCAAGGCCCGTTCAAACAGCGCACAGATTGCATCCACCCGTGACAGGCCGGCGGGCAGCAGCCAGATAAACGTCGGCGACACCTCGATAAAGCCCTCGCGGTGCAAGGCCTCCAGCACCGGCCAGAGGTGGGCGAAATAGCGCGCAAACGCCAAGCCGTAACGGCGCTCCACCGCCTGGATATTCACCTCCAGGTCACAGGCCAGGCGTTCGGCCACGTGCTGGCGCACCGGGTCCACGGCGTCGCGCCACCCGCCTTGGCAGGTGGCGAGCTGACCGCTGGCCAGCTGTTCGCGGTACTGGCGCGGGTCCATGGTGTTTTGCGCACACAACGTGTCGATCTGGCTGATCGCGCCCAGGCCAAAGCCGATGTGGTCACAGTAACCGTACAGGGTGAAGCCTTCGCAGTTACGGCTCAGGTGCCCGCGCTCCTGGGCTTGCTTGAGATCATCGTCGGCGCGGGCGAACTGGCCCAGGCCAATGTAGTGATAACCGGTCGCCGTCAGGCGCTCGAAGGCACTGCGGCGCATGGCGCTTTTCTCTGCCTGGCCACAGGAGGCTTGGGCTGGCAGGCCCTGATAGCGCGCAGGCGCCTGGGCGTAATCGAACAGTTGCAGGCGGTCGGGTTCGAGGGCGATCAGGCTGGCCAGTTTCAGGTCGAAACTGGCCGGCGTCTGCCAGGCCTGGCCATAGCCGAGGTCGATGTTCACCGAGCGAAAGCCAAAGGTGCGCGCCGCATCGACCAGCGACTCGATAGGCGCCGGGTCCTGGTAGCGCGCCTGGGACAGCGGCTCATCGCCGCCCACGCCTGGCACGCCGATGCTGGCGTGGTTGAACCCGTGGTCGCGCAGCAGGCCCATGGTGGCCCAGTCGGTGTGCCAGGGGTCGAGATCGATGCGGTAGTCGCCACGGTCGCGGTCGAGAAAATTGAAGCGTTCATGCAAGTGCGTCATCAATGGCCCGATGTGCGCAACCGGCGGCGCGACGCCACGCAGATGAAAGCAGTCGACCGGCTGGCGCGGGCCGAGCTGGCAGCCGATCAGCTGGATCTCCTGGGCGAGGTTGTGCAGGTAGTCGGCACCGGCCTCACTTGCCGGCCAGTGCAGGTTCAACGCCAGGGGGCGTTGCCGCTGGCGGCTGTCGCGCAAGGCGCGCAGCAGGTCGAGAGAGCCGACACCGGCATGAAAGCGTCGCGTGTCCGCCCGGCAGGCCAGGTCCAGCACGCCCGTGTCCTGACGAAAGCAAATGGGATGAATGTGGCTGCGCATGACGGGCTCCAGAACGGACGGCGGTGGGCCATTGTCCGGTGCGACCTGACTGCGCACCTTGATATGCGTCAAGGTCGCTACCAGCTCAGGTAAAACATGCCTTTGGCCAGCAGCACAATCGCGACCATGTGCATGAACAGGCTCAGGTGGATGACGCGCACATAGCGTGCACTGACCGTGCCTCGGCGCATCCGCGCCAGGGTCAGCAGGAAATGCACGAGCACGCTGGCCGCGAGGATCAGCTTGAGGCTCAGCAAGGTGCCGAAGGAAGACGCCAACGGCGCGGCCAGCGCCGGCAGGTAACGCAGCCAGACCATGCCCAGCCCCGCGCCGAACAGCACCAGCAATACCCAGGGCATCAGCACCCGGGCACGCCGTCCCACGCCCTGTTCCACCAACACCATCACCCGAAGCGGCAAGTGCCGGTGCAGGTGCCCGAGGATCAGCACCTCGAAAAACACCGTGCCGATAAAGATCAGCGCGGCGAACAGGTGGGCCAATAACAACAGGAGGTAGAGCATGATGGCCTCGCAGAGGGACCGGCCGTGGGGAGCCCAGTGTGCGAGCTGGTGCGCGGGGCGGCCTTGATGCCGATCAAGCGTTGCAAGTACGGCGCTTACCTGCGGCGCACACTGGGCAGGCAAAGTAGTTCGAGATGTTACTGGAAGCCGCGCCGCCCAACCCTTTGTCGGAAAGTGGCGCCTGTTTGCCGTCCACCGAACAGAACGCGCCACCGATGCCGTTGAGCTGCTGGCCCATCATCTGACCATGGCCCAAACCGCACACGAACAGGTTCATCAGCACGCAGCAGTACAGGGGCCAGGCGCTCAGCGAACGGTCCGGGTGGTTCGATTTCAGGGCGGCGACTCTACCGCCCGCGCAGCAAAAAGGTGAGGCGCGGCCTGCCCCTGTGGCAGAACGTCGCAGATTACGTGGGATAGCCAGGGTTGATAGACTTGGCGCCCTCCTCGTTTACTCCTTTTCAAAGCCTGATGTGTAGATCCAGAGCAATGCAGGCGATTCACAGGATGCACAGTTGATGAGTACGTTATTCACCCGCCGCCAGGTCCTGACCGGCATGAGCCTGCTGGGCATGGGCCTGCTGGCCGGTTGTGACAACAGCCCCAAGCTGGACTTCAAGTACGGCAAGGACTTGAGCGACAAGATCATGGGCCGCACCTTCAAGCTCAAGAACACCCAAGGTGAAACCGTCACCCTCAGTTCCTATCGTGGCCTGATGCCGGTGGTGTTCTTCGGCTTCACCCAGTGCCCGGCCGTGTGCCCGACCACCCTGGCCCGCGCCGCCCAGGCCAAGAAGCTGATGGGCCGCGACGGCGAAATCATGCAGGTGATCTTTATCACCCTCGACCCGGAACGCGACACCCCCGAGATTCTCGACCGCTACGTCAAGGCCTTCGACCCCAGCTTCGAAGCGCTGTACGGCACCCCGGAAGAAATCGCCGTGGCCGCCAAGGAATTCGGGATCTTTTATGAAAAGATCCCCGCCGGCGACACCTACACGCTGTCCCACACCGCCACCAGTTTCGTGTTCGACACCCGTGGCAACCTGCGCCTGGGTTTGCAGGCATCCCTTACCGCTAAAGAGTGCGCAGAAGACCTGCTCACCGTCATGGAGGTCTGCTAATGACTGCCGTTCAACACCTCAAACGCTTCACCTTCGGCCTCGCCCTGCTGGGGCTCGCCGCGCATGCCAGCGCCCAGGTACAAGTGACCGATGCGTGGGTTCGTGCCTCGGTGCCGGGCCAGCCGTCCAGCGGCGCGTTCATGACCCTCACCGCCGACAGCGACAGCAAGCTGCTCAGCGTGGCCTCGCCGGTGGCCAAGGACGTGCAGATCCATGAAATGAGCATGAAGGACGACGTGATGCGCATGGGCCCGGTGGACTCGGTCGCCCTGCCCGCCGGCAAGGCCGTCAAGCTCGACCCGAACGGCTACCACGTGATGCTGATGGGCCTGACCGGCCAGATCAAGGAAGGCGACCAGGTGCCGCTGACCCTGACGGTGCAGAATGCCAAGGGCGAGAAGCAGACCGTTGAGGTCAAGGCCAAGGCACGTGGGCTGGATGGCATGGACCACAGCAAGATGCATTGATGCACCGGATTTGCGTGGTTGTGCCTGCGCCCGTGGCGAGCGGGCTTGCCCCGCGTTGGGCTGCGAAGCAGCCCCAATAAGATCATGAAGTTCCTTCAGACAGACCTCGTCGGCAGGTTTCAGGGCTGCTTCGCAGCCCAACGCGGGGCAAGCCCGCTCGCCACAATAAGCTCGCTCGCCACAGCAAACTCGCTCGCCGCGAAGGTCACGCCTCAATCCACGATAAATAGCTTCGCCCCGACACTCGTCGATGAACGATGCCCTTCCATGTCATTGCCCACCTGGTAACTCATCCCGGCCGTCAGCGTGAACTGGCGGCCGTCTTCCAACTCCGTGTGCAACTCGCCTTCCAGGCACAACAACCCATGCCCGCGCTTGCACCTACAGGCAGTCCTGCCCATGAAGATCAACGGTGGGCGCTGTCGAGCCCCGGTGGCAAGCGCATCACTGTCACCCTTGGAACCCATTGAGCCAACAAGCCACATAGAGAGGATTCAACGGTCCACTGATTCCAAGACGAGAGCATCACCATGTCCAATAACATCGCCCAACAACACTACTCCGAACTGAACAGGATCAAGGCTCTTCTGTCGGGTGATAAAACGTACGAAACGGGCGGCGTGGAACATATTCGCCAATCAGATATTGCGCCCTACACAAACACACGGTTTACCCCCAATTACGCGGCTCCGACCTTCGAGGTCGCCCAACAGTCGTCGGGTGAGATCCATGGTGGCTGGCGTGTCAAAAACTATGCCCTTCACGATAAAAAATTTCCGTTTATCAAACTCACGCGCACGCCGTCTAAGGAAGAAGGGCCATCGGTGGGTGACAAGTTCCATATCAGCGTGGAAAAAAAGGATGTTCCCAAGGCTTTTGAAATCATCAGCCGGATCGTCAACTCACCAGAAAGCCCGATCAATAGCTGGAAAACCAGTGATGTAGACCGAATGGATCCACGAGATACGCGGCTCTCATTAGGTGCCCAGTTCACGCTCTACGCCAAACCTGACCGTACTGATGGCACCTATAGCCCCGAGCACATGGGAAAAATGCAGGCATTGGTCAACACCGTTGAGCACGCATTGCAAGCAGAAGGCATTGGCCGCAGCGATCACCCACCGGCCTCCGATGTATCAGCCCCGCAGTGGCGATATACGTCTTATCGCAACGAAAACAGAAGCGACCGAAAGGGTTCGACCGCCCACACCGAGGCCTTGAAGAACGAGCCATTTTTCAAGCTCGTCGCCTCTACCCAATAGATAACGCGGGCACGCCTGTTCATCACAAGAGGCCGTGCCACACTGGGGTGTTTTTATCTATCATGTGGCCTTTCGCTCAACGCTTCAGGACCCGCCATGCCCGCCCTTATCTTGCGCAACGCCCTCCCCGCCGATGCCGAGCGCTGCTTTGACATCGAAACCACCGCCTACGAAGGCGACGAAGCAGCCACCCTGGAAAAGATCGCCACACGCATTGCGCAGTACCCCCAAGGTTTCCTGATCCTGGAAGCCGATAGTGAGGTGGTGGGGTTTATCAACTGTGGCTGCGCCCATGAAGTGGTGATGTCGGACGAGGCGTTCAAGGAATTGGTGGGGCATTCGGCCGAGGCGCCGAATGTGGTGATCATGTCGGTGGTGGTCGACCCGGCGCATCAGGGCAAGGGCTATTCCAAACGGCTGATGACCGAGTTTGTGCAACGCATGCGGGCCTTGGGCAAGCAGACCATTCACCTGATGTGCAAGGAACGGCATGTGCCGTTGTACGCGCGCATGGGCTACACCTATGTACGGCCTTCGCCCTCGGACCATGGCGGCATGGCGTGGCATGAGATGGTGATGGCGCTACAACAATAGGGCGTTCGACATGACAGCACTGCTTATCGAAATCAGCGACCAGGCCAACCCCGACGCGGAGCGCATGCTCGGCAGTGGCCTGGCGGCCTTCAACGAGCAAGCCACCGGCTACCATGACCGGCGCCCTCTGACGGCGTTGATCAGAGACCCGCATACCGAGGAAATCCTGGGCGGCATTACCGGCAGAACCGCCTTCGGCATGGCCTTCCTCGACCTGTTTCACCTGCCCGACACCCTACGCGGCACAGGCCTGGGCAGCCAGTTGCTGAAAGCGTTCGAGGACGAAGCCCGGCGCCGGGGCTGCCTGAGTGCCGTGCTGTACACGATCAGCTTCCAGGCGCCGGGGTTTTACGAGAAGAACGGGTGGGTGCGGTTTGGCGAAATACCCTGTGCGCCGCCGGGCCACAGCCGCGTATTTCTCACTAAGCAGCTATAAGGCCCAGGGCTTTGCCAAACAACCGATTGCCATGGGTGTGGCGTCACGCAGAATAATCTCAGTCATTGATTACCAACTCCCCGACGCCCCGCCGCCGCCACTGGAACCACCGCCGCCCGACGAGCTGCTGCTGGAACGGGAGCTGGAACTGCTGGAACTGGAACGCGAGCCGCCACTTGAACCCGACCCCGCACTGGCGATGCTCTGCACAAACACAAGAAACGCCACGAAGGAGGCCAGCGGTATCGCCACGATCCAGCCCTGATAGCCGTGCCCCAGCAACACACCCGCCGCGACATAAATCGCCAGCACCGCCAGCGCTCGCACCATGAAAAAGCGCGGCTTGGTTTTCCAGGACTCCCTGATAATAAAGAACAACCCCACGTAAAGGCCCAGCACCACTGCCCCACCGAATGGCCATAGCAACCAATGGACGTAGCTGACGTCGACAAAGCGGTTCGCCACCACCACCCCGATGACATAAGCCAATAGGCCGATCACACAGTAGAACGCCGTACGTGCCATCCACAAACCGCCGAAGGTGGCGCCGCCGATCAGCACCGTCAGCGGCACCAGCAGCAGGTACATCGGCCACTCGTGACCACCGACCAACACTGCCAGCAACAGCGTGACCGCCACTGTAGCGATCAACGCCCGGCGCCAGCGCAGTTTCCCGGCCGCCATCAGCACACCGACGATGCCACCCAGCACAAACGCCAGCAGCACGGCGACGGCCCCCATCGGGATCGCGGGTTCCGTAACCGCTGGCAAGTCGCCGCCGTCCACCAGCACGATCAAGTCGTTCACGCCTTGGCTGATACCGCCCGCATAGTCGCCCTGTCGAAACGCCGGGGTGATGTGTGCTTCGATGATGCGGTGGGCCAACAGGTCGGTGACGACACCTTCCAGGCCATAGCCTACTTCGATGCGCACCTTACGGTCGTCCTTGGCCACCAGCAGCAGGATGCCGTCGTCGATATCCTTGCGCCCCAGTTTCCAGGCCCGGAACAGTTGGTTGGTGTAATCCTCAAGGCTGGCGCCGCCGATGGAGGGCACCAGCAACACGGCCACTTGCGCGCCTTTGCGGTGCTCGAGGGCGGCGAGCTGCTCTTTAAGACGATCGGTGGTGCGGCTATCGAGGGTATTTGTGAGGTCGATCACCCGCTGATCGAGGGCCACGCCAATCGGTGACGTATCAGCCTGAGCGGCACTTAACAGACTGGCGCATGCCAGCACCAGCAGACTCAAGACGGATTGCCGTAACCATCGCAGCATGTTTGTTACCTGAAGTTTCTTCCTGAAGGCGCTGACTGTAACCTATCAGCGCTATAACGCGTGACCCAAAGCGGTTGCCTCTCTAAACTGCGCAATACATAGCGATACGCCATAATTTCGAGACCCCCATGGACCTACGCCACCGCAACAACGTCAACGTGATGGGCAATGGGACCTCAACCCTGGTGTTTTCCCACGGTTTCGGCTGCAACCAGGCCATGTGGAACGACCTCGCGCCGCAGTTCAAAAACCGTTTTCGCATGGTGCTGTACGACCTGGTGGGCGCTGGCCGCTCAGACCTCACGGCCTTCGACAAGGCCAAGTACAGCGCGCTGGACGGCTATGCCCAGGATCTCAACGAGATCATCGACGCGTTTGCCGAAGGCCCGGTGATTCTGGTGGGGCACTCGGTCAGCGCAATGATCGGCACCCTCGCCGACCGCTTGAAGCCTGGCCGTGTCGCGGCCCATGTGATGATCGGCCCGTCGCCGCGCTATATCGATGCCGATGGCTACGTGGGCGGCTTCAAGCGTGCGGATATCGACGACCTGCTCGACACCCTCGACAGCAACTACCTGGGCTGGTCCAGCGCCATGGCGCCGGTGATCATGGGCGCGCCGGAGCAGCCTGCGCTGAGCGAGGCGTTGACCGACAGCTTCTGCCGCACCGAACCCGACATCGCCAAGCAATTCGCGCGGGTGACCTTTACGTCGGACAACCGCCAGGACGTGGCCGGCTTGACCACGCCGGTGTTGATCCTGCAATCGAGCGACGACCTGATCGCCCCCGTGGTCGTGGGTGAATACCTGCACAGCGTATTGCCCAACAGCACCTACTGCCTGCTGGACAACATTGGTCATTGCCCGCACATGAGCGCGCCGCACGCCTGCGCGGCGGCCATGGACACCTTCCTCGCCCCCTGGACCATCGCGCGTGCCAGCTGAACTGTTCGACAATGCCGCCTGCGCCCTGGCAATGACCAGCGAAGACGGCACGATCCTGCAAGCCAACGCGCGCTTCAGCGAGTGGCTGGGGTTCAGCGTCGCCCAGTTGTGCGGCCGGCGTTTCCAGGACCTGCTGACCATGGGTGGGCGGATCTTCCACCAGACCCATCTGGCGCCGATGCTGCGTATGCACGGCAGCATCACCGAAGTGAAGCTGGACATGCTGCACCACGACGGGCACAAGGTGACTGTGCTGCTCAACGGCCACAAACGCGAACAGGCTGACGCCGTGGTGTACGACCTGGCGTTGTTCGGCACCACCGACCGCGACAAGTACGAGCGCGAACTGCTCAACGCACGCAACCTGGCCGAAGCGCTGTTGCAGGAAAAAACCGCCACCGAAATCGCGCTGCACCACGCCCAGGCCGAGCTGAGCGAGGCCTATGCCATCGTCCAGCGCCGCGCCCTGTTTGCCGAGCAGATGGTGGCGATTGTCAGCCACGACTTGAAGAACCCACTTACCGCGATCCGCATGGCCTCGGACTTTCTCACGCGCGCCGAACGCACGCCCAAGGAACGCCAACTGCTGGGGCACATCGCCCAATCGTCCGAACGCGCCAAGCGCATGATCGCCGACCTGCTGGACTTCACCCAGGCCCGGGTCGGTGAGGGCATCACCATCAAGCCGGCACCGCTGGCACTGCACGAGGTGATTCATCGGGCGGTGGACGAACTGCGCGTGGCCTTCCCCAAAGCCACGCTGGAGCATCAGGCGCAGGGTGTTGGCGACGCCTGCCTGGACGCCGACCGCGTGCAGCAGATCATCGGCAACCTGGTGGCCAACAGCGTGGCCTATGGCGACCTGCAACGGCCGATTACCATTACCTCACGCCTGGGGGATGGCGCGTGCGAAGTGGCCGTGCACAACCACGGCTCAGTGATTCCCGAAGCATTGCAGGCCGTGCTATTCGAACCGATGACCCGAGGCACCGACCAGGGCAGCGACGTGCGCAGCGTCGGGCTCGGCCTGTATATCGTGCGCGAATTGGCCAGGGTGCACGGCGGCGATGTGGCGGTGCGCTCCTGTGCAAATGCCGGCACCACTTTTACGGTGACGTTTCAGAGCACGTAGGCGTTGCCCTGCATGATCGGCTCTACGCTGCCCGTCAACACTACTCCGCCCTGCCCGTCCCAGTGCACCGTGACCATACCGCCATCGCACTGCACCTGCACCGTGGCATCCAGCAAGCCACGGCGGACGCCATTGACCACCGCCGCGCAGCAGCACGAACCGGAGCCCAACGGCACACCACCGCCACGCTCCCAGATGCGCAGGCGGATACGCCCACGGTCGAGCACCTGCACGAAATGCACATTGGTCCTGGCCGGGAACAGCGGGTGAGCTTCCAACGCAGGGCCCACGGCCGCCACGTCGACGGTGGTGATGTCTGCCACAAAATAAGTGCAATGCGGGTTGCCCATGCTGCACGCCGCAGGGTTGCCCTCTATGGGTAAAGTACGCGTGTCCGCCACATCCTCGGCCAGCGGCACGCTCGCCCAGTCCAACGAGGGCTCGCCCATGTTCACCGACACCCGCCGCCCCGCCTCGCGCACGCAGGTCAGCAGGCCTCGGTCAGTGCGCAGCACAATCGAATCGCTGCCGGTTTCATGCATCAAGCGGTCGGCCACCCCACGCGTGGCACTGCCACAGGTGGCCAGTAGCGTACCGTCGGGGTTCCAGAATTTGACTCGCGCGGCGGCGTCCTCGCAGTCGAGCACCACGGCCAGTTGATTGAAGCCGATGCCGGTGTGGCGATTGCCCAGGCGCCGGGCAATCTGCGCAGTGATCGGGTCGTCCTGGCCACGGCGGTCGACGATGATGAAATCGTCGCCATGGGCATGCATTTTTACGAACGGCAAGGGCATCGGCTGTCCTGGGGTCGACCGGTGGAGGGCTCGAGGATAACCTGAACCCGCCTCACTGACCTATCGAAGGACCGAACCATGCTCATTGTCTTCAGCGGCCTGCCCGGCACCGGGAAAACCACGATAGCCCGCGAACTGGCGCGACAGACCGCTGCGGTTTACCTGCGTATCGACGTGATCGAGCAGGCGCTGCGCGATGCGGGCGTGTCACCGGGCGCCAGCGGCTATGGCGTAGCGAACGCGCTGGCGCTGAGCAACTTGCGATTGGGGCATACCGTCGTCGCCGACTGCGTGAACCCGGTGCAGGAAAGTCGGGCAGCGTGGGCGGCCAGCGCAGCAACGGCAGGTGTGGTGCTGATCGACATTCACGTGGTGTGCTCCGACGTTCAGGAACACCGACGCCGCGTCGAACACCGCGCGGGCGATGTTCCAGGATTGACGCCGCCGACATGGCACTCGGTGCTGGGCCATGAATACGAGGCCTGGGATAGTGCGCCATTGACCGTTGACACTGCCCACATGACATCGGCACAAGCCGTTGAAACCATCACGCGACACCTGGGTGCGACAGTGAACGCGCCATAGATCGATTCAGGAATAACTCTTTTCGCCAGGAGAATCGCAGTGACTGGTCTTGGGGCTGCTGCGCAGCCCAACGCGGGGCGAGCCCGCTCGCCACAGTTAGAGTGTTCCTCCTTAACTGGCTGGCATTCGGGCAAGCCCGCTCACAAAAGGTGGGATGTCGGCTAGAGCACACTGCCCATCGCCTTCATCAGCACCAGGTCCCGTCCGTAAATATCCGGCGCGTACACCAGCTCGCCCTGGCGATCCACTTCCACGGTCCAGTAGCCCAGCAGTACCGGCACCGGGCTGGCCAGGCGGAATTCATGGGTCACGCCGGAGGCCAGCAGTTCGTCGGTACGGACGCGTTCGTCCGGGCTCACCAGCAGGTCGCGCAGCAATAACGGTTGCTCGACTCGCACGCAACCGGAGCTGAACGCGCGCGGGCCTTTGGTGAACAGCGGCTGGCTGGGCGTGTCGTGCAGGTACACCGAGTAGGGGTTGGGGAAGCGCATCACGATCTTGCCCAACGGGTTGCGCGGGCCGGCTTCCTGGCGCAGCAGGATATTGCCGGGGCGTGCCCAGTCGATCTGCTCGGGCGCCAGCGGGTGGCCTTCGGCGTCGAGCACTTGCAGGTTTTGCTGGCGCAGGTATTCGGGGTTGAGGCGGATGGCCGGGAGTTTGTCCTCGCGCATAATGGTCGGCGGGATGGTCCAGGTAGGGTTGAGGGTCAGCCGGGTAATGCGCGACTTGAGCAACGGGGTCTGGCGCTCGGCGCGGCCTACCTGCAAGCGGGTTTGCCACACGGGGATGCCGCTCTGGTACACGCTCAGTTGCGCGGCGGCGACGTTGACCAGCACGCCCTCGGGCTCCAGGTCCTGGGCCAGCCAGCGAAAGCGCTCGAGGTTGATGCGCAGTTGTTCGCGGCGCATGGCCGGGCTGATATTGAGTTCGGCCACGGTGCCGGCGCCGACCACACCGTCGGCTTGCAGGGAGTGGCTGAGTTGGAAGGCCTTTACCGCCGTGACCAGTTCGGGGCGGTATTGCTGGCCGTTGTCCTTGGGTTCGCTGGGCAGATAGCCGCCGCTGTAGAGCCGACGCGCCAGTTCCGGCACGCGCGGGTCTTCCATGCCGGGACGCAACAGCGGGCCGCTGCCGACCGGGCCCCAGTGCGGCAACGGCTGCTGGCGCACACTGGAATACACGTTGCGCAGGCTGCGGTAAAGATCGGCGCTGGGGCGCGCCTGGTCGAAGGCTTGCGCCATGTCGTGCAGGCCTACGGCGGCAAGGGCCAGCACTTCGGTGTCGGGGTCGCGAGTGGGCGGCTGGGAATGCCACAGCGGTTCGAAACGCGATTGCTGCAGGCGCCCGAAATGCAAATCCTGCAGCGCCTGCAAGTAGCGCTGGCTGCTGTCGATATCGCTGCATAGCACGTTTTCCGCGGTGTGTAGCGCAGGAAGACTATAGTGGGTGGGGTCCAGGCCGTCGTCGGCAAGCATCAGCAACTGCGATTGCAACGCTTGGCGGCGGGCCTCGTCGGACCACAGCGGTGTATCGCCTTGCTGCAGATAGAACGCTTGCAGACGCAGACGTGCCGGCGCATCGAGCTGCGTCGCCAGGCCGGGACAGACGCTGGGCAGTTGCGCCAGGGCCTGCTGTATCGGCGCCAGGTCGACCGGCGCGGGAGTGGTGACCGGTAAAGGCTGCAACGGCAACGCGTCGGCCGTGGCGACCAATGGTGCAACGAGCAAGCAAATGCTCAAGTAACATGCGTGTTTTTTGAACAATGACCTTGCTCCAATCCACAGTGGGGGGATGTACTGTAGATGCTGACTTTTATGTGCCGCTTTGGCTGGGTTGCCGTGAGCCTGGCTGCGCTGAGCCCTGTTGCGCTCGGCGCCGACGGCAGCCCTCCTTCCCTGTATAGCAGCCTGGCGCGCTCGGCTCCAGAACTCAATCCCACGGTACTCAAAAGCGCCCTGAGCGCGGTGCAGTGTGCGGTCAATAATGGTGAGGAACGCTCCGAGCGCCTGGCTGTGATTGATTATTCCCAACCGTCGACCGCCCGTCGGCTGTGGATCTTCGATCTGCGCAAGAAAACCCTGGTGCTGCGTGACCTGGTGGCCCACGGGGCAAAATCCGGGGAAAACTTCGCCACCCAGTTCTCCAACCTTGAAGGCAGCCACCAGTCCAGCCTGGGTTTGTTCCGCACCCAGGAAAGTTACCTGGGTACCCACGGCTATTCGCTGCGCATGGACGGCCTGGAGCCGGGGTTCAATGACCTGGCCCGCGACCGCGCCATCGTGATTCACGCCGCCGACTACGTCAGCCCCTTGTGGAGCAAGCGCGAAGGCCGCATCGGCCGCAGCCAGGGTTGCCCGGCCGTGCGCCCGCAGGTGGCGCGCCAGGTGGTGGATAAGCTCAAGGATGGGCAGTTCATGTTTTCGTGGTACCCCGACCAGCGCTGGCTGAAGTCCTCGACGTACCTCAATTGCAAACCCCAACAGGTGGCCAGTAGTCGTACAATCCGTGGCGGTTAGCCTGTCCCACGAGAGATAAGAGAGCGTCGAATGCTTCTACACAAGTCCACCTGGATCGAGATCGGGCAGTTCCTGGAGCGCAGCCGCACGGTGGTGATCCCCATCGGTTCCAATGAGCAGCACGGCCCCACCGGCCTGCTGGGTACCGACTGGATGTGCCCGGAAATCATCGCCCATGAGGCGCAGAAGAACGCCGACATCCTCATCGGCCCCACCTTCAACATCGGCATGGCCCAGCATCACCTGGGCTTTCCCGGCACCATTTCCCTGCGCCCTTGCACCTTTATCGCCGCAATTGGCGATTGGGTACGTTCGCTGGCGGGGCATGGTTTCGACAAGATCCTGTTCCTCAACGGCCACGGCGGCAATATCGCCACCATTGAAGCGGCATTTTCCGAACTGTACGCCGAAGCCAGTTTCGCCCGCCGCCCGGCCGGGTTCGCACTGAAACTGGTGAACTGGTGGGACCTGGAAGGCGTCAGTGAGCTGGCTCACCGTCAATTCCCGGTGGGCCATGGCAGCCATGCCACGCCGTCGGAGATTGCCGTCACGCAGTGGGCTTATCCGGAGTCGATCAAGTCGGCCGACTACACGCCGCAGATCGCCAACACCGGGCCGATCCGCGAAGCCCTGGACTTCCGCGCCCGCTTCCCGGATGGGCGCATGGGCTCGGACCCGGCGCTGGCCAGCGTGGAGAAAGGCGCTGAATTGGTGGCGTTGGCGGCTCAGGGGCTGGTCAAAACGGTCAATCACTTCAGCAACGAAGCAAAGCCTTAAGCCCTGCGCGAATCCCCATGTGGAAGTGGACGTGCCGTTCCCACATGGGGTGTGTATCGCCTGCGCTTATTGGCATTCCTTGGCCGCCAATTCCAGCCGCGACGGGGTCAGGGCCGACGCCAGCGGCTTGCGCTCATACAGGAACACCTTGCCGCCCTCGCCCGCCTTGTAGACTTCCAGCACATCATCGGCGGCAATCTTGCTGGTCAACAGCACCTTGGCATGGCGCGAGTTCTGCGTCACGGTGGAGGTGATGCCGTGCTTTTCCAGCTTCGCCAGCACGCACTGCACATAGGCTTCAGGGCCTTTGGCCGTTTGCAGGGTCAGGGTTGGGGTGTTGGGGGCGGAAACACAACCGGCCAGCAACAGAGCCGTGGCCGGGACGAAAAAAGCGCGCATGAAAAAATCCCGAGTCTAAAAATAAAGGTTCACATCAACTCGCACGAACCAGTGCCTTGAGCGATGCATCAAACTGCTTCAAGGCGTCGAGTTGCACATCCCGCTGCTGCTCGATCTGCGCGGCGATTTCCGGCGCAGCCTTGTCACTTACCCACACCGACGGCACCTGTTTGTGCACCGAGCCTTCGGCCTTGGCGATATATTGCAGGTTCGCGTCATAGAACCGTGCAGTAAAACGCGCTTCCACTTGATCGTTACGCTGGGTCAGCAGTTGGTTATGGGTATCGAGCATCACCACCACATCGGGGTGCGCCTGCACCAGGGCATCCAGCGTGTCGTAGACGGTGACCGACAAGAAAGTGCCTTGCAATGAACTCATCAACCAATCGATGGCCAGTTCCGGGTCGGAGCTGTTGACGAACGCCCGGCGGATACGCTCGTCGAGGGCATCCTTGGCGCCATTCAAGGCCATGTCGTGGTAGCGTTCAAGATAGCTGAGGTTGTCACGGGTATTGTCACTTAACAACACCCCTACCGACTGCGTACGCTGCAGGGAGTCTACGCTACCGATGATAGGTAGCAAATGGCCTTCACGCAGCTCCGCGGCGACCGCCGCGTTGTTCACAACCACGCTGCCGAGCAGCAAAACCATTAAGCAGAGCTGAATCAATGTCCTCATCGCACATATCCTTGAACGGCGTCTCGATGGGGCAATTTTGCGCTTTCCCTGCAAAAACAGAACTTGCATTGCGTGATGGTGACTATTATCTGAACCAATAGTGCACCTATAAAACCTATAAGGGACCCCACCATGAAGCCCCACCAGAAAACCTTCGACCGCATCCGCGAAGCCGTCTTGCCGGAGTTTCGCGAGCGGGTCGCCGATTACCTGGCCGAGTATGAAAGCGTGCTGCAGGATACGGCGGCGGATCCAGACCAGGCCTGCGCCAGTGCCCAGCAACTGCGCGGTTACTTGCGTGGTTTGAACACCACACGGGTGCTGGGCATGGCGGACTGGGAAGACCTGGACCGGCGGGTGAGCCAGGAATGGCTACGGGTGATGGAAGCCGAATAACTGGCTTGGGTTGTCGATGAGCAACGCCCGTTCAACCCGTGCCGGAATCGCCAGGCCGAACATCTGTACTTCCAGCCGAGCGCGAACCGCGCCGCTACAGGGGCCAGTGATGGCAAACAGTGAGAAGTCGAGGTAGCGGGTCAGCGAATATCCACGCGATAACGGAAGTGCTCGGCATGCCCGCGGGAACGTCGCCATTCCAGCGGTTGCCCGGCGTAATCGCGCGCCAGGCGCTCGATCACCACCACCGGGCTGTTGACCGGCACCTGCAGCAAACGCGCATACACCTCGTTGACCGACTCGGCGGTCAGGGTCTCTTCGGCCGAAGCCACCACTTGCCCGCAAACGCTTTCATAAATCGGGTAGAGCAACGGCCCCTGCTGGGACAGATCGATGTCGAGCAACGCCTGGAAGCGCGCGCGCGGCAGCCAGATTTCTTCGGCCAGCAACGGCTGCACGTCCAGCAAACGGGTGCGCACGATACGAATCACCTGGGCCTCGGGCGCAAGGCCGAGGGCCTGGCTCACTGCGGACGGCGCGGGCACGCAGTCAACCGTCAGGATGCGGCTCTGCGGCACCTGGCGCTCGCCCGACGGGCCTTGAAAACGGAAAAAGCGAAACAACGAAGACTGAAATTGCGGGCGGCGTACAAAGGTGCCACGGCCCTGCTGGCGCTCGAGAATGCCTTCGCTGACCAACGCATCCACGGCCTTGCGCACGGTGCCAGTGGACAGCTCGTACTCGGCGGACAGCACCGCTTCGGTGGGAATGGCTTCGCCGGGGCGCCAGCGATTATTGGCGATCTGTTCGACCAGGTGGTCGCGCAGGCGTTGATAGAGCGGCAGACGGGCATCACTGGACAGCGTGTTCATGGGTCATATTCACTTTGTTATTTGGTCATATATATGAATATGGCCAGGGTATTCGTCCGCCGGGTGACACCTGTCAAGGGCGCCACCGCACGCGGATGATCAATGCTCGGTTACAGCGCAGGGCGTGGCTGGTTTACCCATTCCTGCACCGAAGCCCGTTGCCACTGGCGCTGGGCGTATTCCACCAGTTCGGCGGGTACCTCGTCGCCGTTGAGGACCAGACGGTTGAGCATCACGGCCAAGTCCACATCGGCAATCGACCACTCGCCAAACAGATACGCCGGGTTACCTGCCAGCAGCGCCTGCGCGCCGTTGATCAAACGGCTGGCAGCCGCCTCGGCCGCGGGCGACAGCGGCGGCATTTTCTGCCCGCAGAACACCACCAACGTTGAGCGTTCCTGGCGAATCGGCAGCAAATCGCTGCGCAACCATGCCTGCACCTGCCGCGCCCTCGCCCGCTGCTTCGGATCAGCCGGGTACACCGGTGTCTCGGGGCAGGTTGCTTCCAGGTATTCGGTGATCGCCGAAGACTCCGACAGTGCAAAGTCGCCTTCCACCAGGGTCGGTACACGCTGAGTCACGGATAACCGGGCGAAATCCGCCGTCTGGTTTTGCGCGGCATCCAGGTCCAGGGTGACCAGGTCGAAGGCCAGGCCTTTTTCCCGCAGGGTCACGAACACCGACATGGCGTAGGGGCTGGCGAACAGCGAATCAACGTAAAGACGCAGTGGGACGGGGTTCATGGGCGTTCTCCTGGGATGAATCCTTACGCTACGAGATCCGCGCGGATAAAGACAATGCAGGGTTTTTATGGGGGCATTCCTCGCAGGAATGGCGGGCTAACCCGCGAAGCCACCCGCCTTCAGAAAGGCCTGTTCGGCCTCGGTGGTGACCCTGGCCAACGCGTCATTGCGATGGGGAAAGCGCCCGAAGCGCTCGATGATGTTGGCGTGTTCCCGCGCCCAGTGGTACGTACGGGCGTCCAGTTGCTGGTTCAGGGCCAGGGAGCGCTGCTGGTCCGCCAGGTCTTCGGAGTGTTCAAACGGCAGGTAGCAGAACGCACGCAATGCCGGCTCTACCTGCTGGTCGAGCCCCGCCTCCAGCATGCGCCGGGCGTAAAGGCGCGCCAGCGGATCGGTGGCGAACATGTGCGCCGTGCCGCGAAAGGCGTTGCGGGGGTATTGGTCGAGCAGGATCAGCAACGCCAGGGCGCCGTCCGCTGAATCCAGCCAGCTTTCCAGTTCACGCCGGGCAGCTTGCAGGTGGGCGGCGTGGAAGGTGTCGCGCAGGGTTGCATCAAAGGCGTCGTCCTTGGCGAACCAGCGCTTGGGGCCGGCTTGCCGCCAGAAGTCGACGACGGATTGGGGGGTGCTCATGCTGAAGTCCTCCGAAAAGCGATTGCACTGACGGTATCAGAACCTATGCGCGGGAGACGATCAACTGAAGGTAAGGCACTGCATAATGTTATAGGATAACACTCCATTCCCACCCTGCCCTGCGACCCCAGCCCATGACCGACGCTGCTCCCCTGCGCCAACGCCTGCTCTCCATCGATGCCCTGCGCGGCCTGGTGATCCTGTTCATGCTGCTCGACCACGTGCGCGAGACCTTCCTGATGCACCGCCAGGTCAGCGACCCGATGAGTATCGACAGCACCGAGCCCGCGCTGTTTATCAGCCGCACCCTCGCCCACCTGTGTGCACCGGTTTTTGTGCTGCTGACCGGCCTGTCGGCGTGGTTGTACGGCCAGAAATACCAGGGCCACCGCGATGTATCGGCGTTCCTGTTCAAGCGCGGGCTGTTCCTGGTGGTGCTGGAATTCACCCTGGTCAACTTCGCCTGGACCTTCCAGTTGCCGCCCAGCGTGATCTACCTGCAAGTGATCTGGGCAATTGGCGTGAGCATGCTCGCCCTCAGCGCAATGGTGTGGTTGCCACGCCCGCTGCTGATCGTGCTGGCGCTGGTGATCATCGGCGCGCACAACCTGCTCGATGGCGTGCACGTCGCCGCCGAGTCGGCCCTGCAGACGCCCTGGGCAATAGTGCATGTGCGCAGCTGGATTGAAGTGTCCGAGACCTTGCGCCTGCGCGTCACCTACCCGGTGCTGCCATGGATCGGCGTGATCGGCCTGGGTTACGGCCTCGGCCCCTGGTTTGCCCCGGCAACCGCGCCGGCCGCGCGCCAGCGTTATCTATTGCTGGCAGGCGTCGCGTCGTTGGTGGGTTTCGTGGTGTTGCGGGCCGTCAACGGCTATGGCGAGAAACCGTGGCAGGTGTATGACAGCGGCGTGCAGACGCTGATGAGCCTTTTCAATGTCACCAAATACCCGCCTTCGCTGCTGTTCCTGGCGTTGACCCTCGGGATTGGCCTGTTGCTGCTGTTGGCGTTGGAACGCGCCGGGCACAAGCGCTGGATCGGTGTGCTGGCGGTGTTTGGCGCGGTGCCGATGTTCTTTTATCTGTTGCACCTGTATGTGCTGAAAGTGCTGTATGTGGCGGGTGTGGCGCTGTTCGGGCTTAACCAGGGCAGCTACTTCGGTTTCGACAGCATCGGTGCCGTGTGGCTGGTGGCGCTGCTGTTGCCACTGGCGCTGTACCCGCCCGTGCGTTGGTTTGCCGGGTTCAAGGCGCGACGTCGGGACCTGGGCTGGCTCAAATACCTGTAGAGACTCGGGCGCTTTCCTGTGGGCTGGCTTGCCATGGGTCTCTTGAGGATTGCCACTTCTCTCTGTGGCGAGCGGGCTTGTCGAATCGTCGCACCGCCCGCGTTGGGGTGCGAAGCGCCCCTGATGAAGACGAATGCGCTGTATCAGGCACTTCTCTGCGCCTGGTTCTGGGGCTGCTGCGCAGCCCAACGCGGGGCAAGCCCGCTCGCCACAGGTTAAGGTTTGCTCGTTCTTTCTCTTAACTGACTGGCGTTAGGGCTTGCCAGCGCCTACAGAGATTCCCGTTTGCTGCGCGACAGCGCTACGTCGAAGAGGCAGTGGGGCCTCCTACACTCAAACCCGCATTACGCCAGTTCAGCCCGCAGTTGCCGCGCAGCCGTCACCATATGAATCAGTGCCGCCTCCGTTTCTGGCCAGCCCCGGGTCTTCAACCCGCAATCGGGGTTCACCCACAGCCGTTCTGCCGGAATCCGCCTGGCTGCCTTGCGCAGCAAGTTGGCCATTTCCGAGGCTTCCGGCACCCGTGGCGAGTGGATGTCATACACACCCGGGCCGATGTCGTTCGGGTAAGCGAAGGCTTCGAACGCGTCCAGCAGCTCCATGTCCGAGCGTGAGGTTTCGATGGTGATCACGTCGGCATCCATCGCCGCGATGGATTCGATCACATCGTTGAACTCGCTGTAGCACATGTGCGTATGGATCTGCGTGTCGTCGCGCACGCCGCTGGCGCACAGGCGGAACACTTCGGTGGCCCAGTCCAGGTAGTGCTGCCACTGTGCCTGGCGCAGCGGCAGGCCCTCGCGGAATGCGGCTTCGTCGATCTGCACGATCTTGATGCCGGCGGCCTCCAGGTCCAGCACTTCGTCACGAATCGCCAAGGCCAACTGGCGGGCCTGCGCTTCGCGGCTCACATCCTCGCGCGGGAACGACCACATCAGCATGGTCACCGGGCCGGTCAGCATGCCCTTCATCACCTTGCGGGTCAGGCCCTGGGCGTAGCGGATCCACTCCACGGTCATGGCCTTCGGGCGGTTCAGGTCGCCGACGATCACCGCCGGTTTCACACAGCGCGAACCGTAGCTTTGCACCCAGCCGAAGCGGGTGAACACGTAGCCGTCCAGTTGCTCGGCGAAGTACTCGACCATGTCATTGCGCTCGGCTTCACCGTGTACCAGCACGTCCAGACCGAGGTTTTCCTGGACCTCGACGGCATGCTTGATCTCGCTGTGCATGGCCTCGACGTATTCGGCTTCGCTCAACTTACCGGCCTTGTACGACTGGCGCGCCAGGCGGATCGAGGCGGTTTGTGGAAACGAGCCAATGGTGGTGGTCGGGAACAGCGGGAGGTTGAGGCCGTCGCGCTGGCGCTCGATGCGCTGGGCAAACGGCGATTGGCGCTGGCTGTCCTGGGCAGTGATTGCCGCGACACGGGTTTGCACCGCCGGTTTATGAATGCGCGGTGATGCGGCACGGGCTGCCTGCACGGCGCGGCTTTCAGCCAGTGCGGTGAGCACTTCGGGGGCTTCGGGCTGATCGACAGCCTGGGCCAGCACCGCCACTTCCGCACACTTCTGCACCGCAAACGCCAGCCAGCTTTTCAGCTCGGCATCCAGTTGATCTTCACGGCCCAGGTCCACCGGGCTGTGCAGCAGCGAGCAGGACGGCGCCACCCACAGGCGGTCGCCGAGTCTTTCATGAGCGTGCCGCAAGGTGGCCAGGGCCTTTTCCAGGTCGCAGCGCCACACGTTACGCCCGTTGACCACGCCCAGGGACAGCACCTTATAAGCCGGCAGGCGGTCGAGGATGGTTGGGTACTGCTCCGGTGCGCGCACCAGGTCGATGTGCAAGCCGTCGACCGGCAGGTTGGCGGCCAGGCCGAGGTTCTCTTCCAGGCCGCCGAAGTAGGTGGCGACCAGCTTTTTCAGCGGGTCGCGCTGGATCAGGTTGTAGGCACGCTCGAAGGCGTTTTTCCAGGCTTGCGGCAAATCGAGCACCAGGATCGGCTCGTCGATCTGCACCCACTCCACGCCCAGGTCCGCCAGGCGCTGGAAGATCTGGCCATACAGCGGCAGCAGGCGGTCAAGCAGGTCGAGCTTGTCGAAGTCACCGCCCTTGACCTTGCCCAGCCACAGATACGTCAACGGACCGATCACCACCGGCTTGACGGTGTGGCCCAGCTCATGCGCTTGCTGCACCTCTTCGAACAGCTGGTCCCAGCCCAGGTGGAACTGCTGGTCAGCGCTGAATTCAGGCACCAGATAGTGGTAGTTGGTGTCGAACCATTTGGTCATTTCCTGGGCGTGGGCACCGCCGCAGCAACTGTCGCTGACACCACGGGCCATATCGAACAAGGTGTGCAATGTGGCGTGGCCATCGGCCGGGCGGAAACGCTCGGGGATCACACCGAACATCAGCGAGTGGGTCAGCACCTGGTCGTACCAGGCGAAGTCACCGGCGGGCAGCAACTCAATACCGGCCTGTTTTTGCAGGGCCCAGTGCGCCTTGCGCAAGTCACGGCCCACGGCGCGCAACCCGGCTTCGTCGAGTTCGCCCTTCCAGAACGCTTCCTGCGCTTTTTTCAGTTCACGGTCGCGTCCAATGCGCGGAAATCCAAGGGAATGAGCGACTGCCATGACTTACAACTCCAATGTCGATATTCGATGGCAGCCATTGTCGACAGCGGACGATAATGAGACAAACTCATTTTATTTGAGATGATCACAAGATCCACTCATGTTAAAACCCTCACACCCTGAACACCCGCCCCTTGCAGGAGCGAGCTTGCTCGCGAAGAACGCCAACGATGACGCGGGCCGTCTGAGGGAACGCGGCGTTCTCGAGTTTTTCGCGAGCAAGCTCGCTCCTACAGGGGGCTTGTTACATCAATGGGATCGAATAGCTCACAAACAGGCGATTCTGGTCCTGGTCACGCGCCACTTCACTGCGCGACACGCCGTTGCGCCAGCCAAAGCCGACGTTCTTGAACGTGCCACTCTGCACCACGTAATCCAAGGAAATATCCCGTTCCCACTCGCTGGCGTCGTTGCCGCTGGCGGTGAGGATATGGTCGCCCTTGAGGTACATCAGTGATGCCTTGAGGCCTGGCACGCCCAGCGAAGCGAAGTCGTAGGCGTATTGCGCAAAGGCGGTGCGTTCGCCGGCCTGGATGAACGTCTGCACGGTGCGGTCGGTGTAGAGGTACAGGCTGGCACCGCCCTCGCTTTTGCCCACCAGGCCGCCCTGGTTGAGTTGGGCGAAGTTGCTGTCGTCCGAGACCTGCTGGTAGCCGGCAGTAATCGCATGCGGGCCAAGGGAGTAGATGAACGCCGCGCTCCAGGTGTTGTTGTCGATTTCACCGCTGCCGTTCTTGGTAAAACCGCCGAGCTTGTAGCCATCGGCACGGCCGGCGGCGCTGCTGTTTTTACCGTCGGAGGTGGTCTTGAAGTAGCGCAGGTCGGTTTTCAGGGAACCGTACTCGCCCAGCGGCAAGACATGAATCAGGCCGGCAAAGTGTTGCTGGTAGTAGTCTTCGAGGTTGGCATAGTAGTACTGGACCATCAGGTCCTTGGTCAGTTGGTAGTCCGCACCGGCGAAGGTGAATTTATTGCTCTCCTGGGTCGCACCGGCCACTGCGAGGCCGCTGCGATCACTGGAACCGCGCCCGGTGGCATGCTGGAGCTGGCCGCCGGTGAGGGTCAGGTTGTCGATGTCCTTGCTGGTGACTTGCCCACCTTCGAACGATTGCGGCAACAGGCGGCCGTCGTTGCTCACCAGAATCGGCAGGTTCGGGCGCAGGTAACCGTAGCGCGCTTCGGTCTTGGCAAACCGCGCCTTGGCGGTTGCGCCGCCACGGGACCAATTGTCCGCCGCCTTACCGTCGTCGGTGGGGATCATCGAGCTGCCGACGTGACGCCCGGCGCCGCTGTCGAGGGTCATGCCGAGCATGCCGATGGCGTCCAGGCCAAAGCCGACGGTGCCGTCGGTAAAGCCCGATTGGTAGTTGAGGATAAACGCCTGGCCCCACTCTTCGGTCTTCGACGGTGCGGCAGCGCCGTCGCGGTTATCGTTGTTGAAGTAGAAGTTGCGCATGCTCAGGTTGGCTTTGCTGTCGCTCAGGAAATCCGCAGACGCCAAGGGGCTCAGGGCAATGCCCAGGCCGCCGGTCAATACGCTCAGTACACTCAAAGTGGCTTTCATCAGGACAAACTCCGGCGCGGAATCCAAGTTCCGGGCGCTAAAAATGGACAGCGGGATGCACGCGACCCCACTAAAGTTGGCCGCGGCGTTAACTAACGTTTACGTACTTAGTTGACCTCCGTGAAACTTCAGTCAATCAATCCATGAGCGTCATAGAACGGATACGGCCCGGGGTAATCCCCAAACACGCCGTTGTGGCTGACCAAGCCCTGTTGCGCCTCCCAGCGATGCAACAGATAACCCGCCGGTTCCAGGTTGAAATGCGCGGGCGCGGCGTCTTGCAAATCCAGCACGATCTGATGGGACGTGCCGGGACATACACAACTGAGGCTGCCGCCGAAACGCCGCTGCATCGGGCGGTGCAGGTGCCCGCACAACAGGCGCTCCACCTGCGGGTGGCGCGCCACGACGGCTTCCAGCGCGGCGGCATTGATAAAGGGTTCGCGGTCCATATGGCCGATGCCGCTGATAAAGGGCGGGTGGTGCAGGATCAACAGGGTCGGCGCCTGCGGGCGCAACGCCAACTGGTCGTCGAGCCACTGCAACTGGCTGTCCAGCAACTGGCCGCCGTGACCGCCGGGAATGGTGGAATCCAGGCCGATCAGGCGCAGCGGGTGTTCGTCGACGACCCAGTCCAACGGCCCCTCTGCCGAACGCGGCAAGTAGGCATGGTCGCCGAACGCCTCCAGCAACGGCCCACGCGTGTCATGGTTACCCGGCACCAGGTAGCACGGCATGTGCAGGCGCGCCAGTTCAGGGCGTAGCACGGCGTATTCATCGGCGCGGCCGAAGTCCACCAGGTCGCCGCTGACCACCACGATATCGGGCCGTGGATGGCTGGCGTTCAAATGGTCGACGGCATGGCGCAGCGCGGCCAAGGTATCCACCACCCCGTACGTGAGGCGCTGGCCGGCTTTGAGGTGCAGGTCGCTGATCTGAGCGACGAGAAACGGACGATTCACAAGCAAACTCTCACGCATTCAGGGTGAACAACATGTGCGGCGTGATTGCCAGGGCAATCGGTGCGCCGACGGCGTACAGGTGGTTATCGCTGCTGTCCACCAGCAGCGGTTGCGGGCCGCCTACATCCACCAGCAAACGGCTTTGCGCGCCCTGGAAAAACTGCGCCAGCAGATGGCCGTGCAAGTGCCCTTCACGCTCCATCACCCGCAGATGCTCGGGGCGGCAATACACGGTGTTGGGCAACTGCGCCGCGTGCCACGGCAGCTCGCCGCCGCAGACTTTCAAGCCATGGGGCGATGGTTCGATGACCTGGAAGGCATTGAGGTTGCCGACAAAACCGGCGACAAAGGCGTTTGCGGGTTTCTGGTAGATCTCCCGCGGGCTGGCCAGTTGCGCGACGCGGCCGTGCTCCATCACCAGGATGCGATCCCCCAGGGCCATGGCTTCGCCCTGGTCGTGGGTGACGAACACCGAGGTGATGCCCAGGCCACGCAGCAGCTCATTCAGCTCACTGCGCAAGCGCTCACGCAATTGCGCATCGAGGGCGGCCAAGGGCTCATCGAGCAACAGCACCTTGGGACGCGGCGCCAAGGCGCGAGCGAGTGCCACACGTTGGCGCTGACCACCGGAGAGTTCGTGAATGCTGCGCTTGCCATGGTTTTGCAAGCCCACCAGTTCCAGCAATTCCTCACAGCGCTTGTTGCGCTCCAGCGGCGACATGCCGCGAATCTTCAAGCCGTAGACGATATTTCCCGCTACATCCAGGTTGGGAAACAGCGCGTAGTTCTGGAACACCATGCCCACATCGCGGCGCTCGATGGGCAGCCGCGTGACGTCCTGATCGCCGAAAAAAACCTGGCCCACATCCGGGCGTTCCAGGCCGGCAATCAGGCGCAGGGTGGTGGTTTTGCCACAGCCCGACGGGCCGAGAATCGCCAGGGTTTCGCCGCCTTCGACGGTCAGGTCCAAGTCATGCACGGCCACGGTGCCGTCGGCGAACGCCTTGCGGCAACCTTGCAGGCGAATAGTGATAGCGGTCATCGACGCTCTCCACGGGACAAACGAGCGCTGATGGCCTGCAACGCAATCAGCAGCGGCACGATCATCAGCAAAAAGATAAGGGTGTAGGCGCTGGCGATTTCCAGGCGCGCCGAGGCATAGCTGTCGGCCAAGCCCACCGGCAGGGTCTTGGTCATGGGCGTATGCAGCATCCAGGTCAGGTTGAATTCACCCAACGACAAGGTGACCACCATCAGCACACCAGCGAGAATCCCCGCCCGGCAGTTGGGCACCACCACGCTGAAAAAGCGTTTGATCGGCCCCGCTCCCAGGCTGGCCGCCGCCTCCTCCAGTACCGGCAATTGTTGACGCTGCATCACCGCCATCACCGGGCGCACCAGGAATGGCAAGGTGAACAGCACATGGCCGACCAGGATGAACAACCAGCTGCTGCGAAAGCTGCCGAACTGGCCATAAGTGAGCAGCAATGCCAGCGCACTGGCCAAGCCGGGCATCGCCACCGGCAGTACCATCAGCTCTTCGAAGGCGCGGCTGAAGCGGTTGTTCATGCGCACCAGTGCGTAGGCCGCCGGCACGCCGATCACACACACGCATACCGCACAGGCCAGGGCCAGTTGCAACGACAACCACACGGTCGACGAATAGGCCTGCCACACCTGGATCAACCAGTCGAAGGTCAGGCCGCTGGACAGGCCCACGAAGAAATTGCGCGTCAGCCCGGCCAGCAACGACATCAGCACCGGCACCAACATGAAGGCGCACACCAGCAGGGTAAACAGCAGTTGCACCACGAACAGTGACGAGCGCTTCACAGGACGGTCCCCGCGTTTTTCACCAGGCGCCGCGTGAGCAGCAACACGGCCCAGGTCACCGCGCCCAGCACCACGGACAATGCAGCGGCGACGGCGAAGTTGGCGTAATTGGTAAACACGTTGTAGATCGCCACCGGGGTCACGTTCAGCCGTGTGCCCAGGGTAAAGGCGGTACCAAAGGCGCCCATGGAGGTGGCGAAGCAGATCGCGCCGCACGACGCCAATGCCGGCGCCAGGCCCGGCACAATCACGTCGCACACCACGCGCCAATGCCCGGCACCCAACGAGTGCGCGGCTTCTTCCAGGCTGCGGTCGAGGCTTTCGCAGGCCGCCATCACCGTGAGGATCACCCGCGGGATCGAGAAATACAGGTAGCCCACGAACAGCCCCGCCAATGAATAGGCAAAGATCCAGCGCTCACCGGCCAGTTGCATGCCCAGTGCCGCAAATAGACCTTGGCGCCCCGCCAACAGAATCACCAGAAACCCCACCACCACCCCCGGAAACGCCAACGGAAACGTGAGCAGCGCGACCAGCGCCGAGCGCCCGAAAAACCGCTGGCGGGCGAGGAACACGCCGCTGATACCACCGACCACCAACGCGGCCAAGGTCACGACCGCCGCGAGCACCAGGGTTTGCCCAAGGCTGCCCAGATATTGCGCGCTGCTCAGGACCTGCCAGTAACCGCTGCCGTTGCTGTCACGGCTCTGGGCACCGAGCAGCATCAGGTGCGCCAGCGGCAACAGCCAGAACGCCAGCAGCACCGCAAACGCCGGGGCCAGGGCCCAGGCGGCATGTCTTGCCGATGTTGCCACTTACTTGACCTCGTTCAGGTAACGGGCAGCGAAGGCTTCCTGCACGGCGGCCATTTTCTGGTAGTCCACCACACCGGCGCGGGCGTAATCGCTGTCGGGCAGGAACTGCGCGGCGACCTCGGCCGGCATCTGCACCGGGCGCACCGGGCGCAGGTAAGCCTTGGCCCACAGCGCCTGGCCGGCGTCGGACAGCACATAATCCAGGACCTTCTCGCCATTGGCGCGATGCGGCGCGTTGGCCACCAGGCTCATCACGTAGGGCACGCTGATGCTGCCTTCTTTGGGAATCACGAAGGCGACGTTGGCGTTGTCTTTGTAACGCGCGCGGTAGGCGTTGAAGTCGTAGTCCACCAGGATCGGCAACTCACCGGACAACACCCGTGCATAGGCGGTTTGCTTGGGCACGATGGGGGCGTTCTTCGCCAGTTTCTGGAAGTAGTCGATGGCTGGGGCGAAGTTGTCCAGGTCGCCGCCCATGGCACGGTTGATCGCCACCGCCGACACGTAGCCGACGAACGCACTGGATGGGTCCAGGTAACCGACCATGCCTTTGTATTCTGGCTTGAGCAGGTCGGCCCAGCTTTGCGGTACTGGCAGGCCGCCCAGGGCATCGACGTTGACCATGATGCCCAAGGTGCCGGAATGGATCGCGAACCACTGGCCGGCCGGGTCTTTCAGGCCCGCGGGGATCTGTTCCCAGCCCTTGGGCTTGTAGCCTTCGACCACGCCGGCCTTTTGCGCCTGCAGGCCGAAGGTCACGCCGTAATACACCACGTCCGCGACCGGTGCGGCCTTTTCGGCCACCAGTTGTGCCAGGGACTGGCCGGAGTTCTTGTTGTCCAGCGGTACCTGCACACCGGTGCTGGTGGCGATGGCCTTGAGCTGGGTGCCCCAGTCGGCCCAGTCCGGCGGGCAGTTGTAGCAAATCGCGGTGTCGGCGGCCTGGGCCAGGCTGGCCACGCTGCACAGCAGCACAGCTGCCAGGGTTTTACTGAATGCGCGCATCAAGGGACTCCTCATGGGGTTGGGTGCTTTCGCCCGGCCGGATATGGCAAGGCAGGCAATGGGAAATCGGAGGGTTGCCGGCGATCTGCGCCAGCAGTTGGTCAATCACGGTGCTGGCCAGCAGTGCGATGGGCTGCACCACGCTGCACAGCGTTGGGTGCATCTGGGTGCCGAGGGCAATGCCGTCAAAGCCCATCACCGAGAGTTGTTCGGGCACGTTCCAGGCGTTGCGGCGCAATTCGGCGATCAGGCTGATGGCCAGGAAGTCGTTGGAACACACCAGCGCGGTGGGCGCGTCAGGGCCTTCCAGATAAGGCGCGATCGCGGCGAACTCAGCCTGGGTGTGGGCCGGCATTTCGATCACCGGGCGCGCTTTGAGGCCATGCGCCCTCATGCCATCACAATAACCGGCGTAACGCAGACGGGCGCGATCGGACTGCAACGCGGGGCCGGCAACCATGCTGATGCGCCGGTGCCCCGCTTCCAGCAGATAACGGGTGGCCTGGGCCATGCCCGCGCGGTTGTCCACCGACACGGCGCTGTAATTGGGGTTGCTGGGTTGGTGATAGGCCAGCACGAACGGGGTTTTTTCAGTGTTCAGGCTATTGAGCACGCTGTTGCTTTCGGCATCGGTGACGGTCAGCACCAAGCCATCCACGCGCTGGCGCAGCAGTTCTTCCACCACCTGGCATTCGCGCTCGGCGCTGTAGTCGGTGGTCGCCAGCACCAGGCTGTAGCCGCGCAAGCGCGCCGCGCGCTCCATCGCCTGGAACTGTTCGGCGAACACCGGGTTGAGCAGGTTGGGCACCACCACGCCGATCAGTTGGGTGGTTTGCAGGCGCAGTTGGCGGCCCAACAGATTCGGGCGAAACCCTAATTCGCGGGCCGCGGCGAACACCTGCTCACGGGTGGTCGGGCGCACCTGGTCGGGGGAGGCAAAGGTGCGGGCTGCAGTGGCGCGGGATACCCCGGCCAGGCGCGCAACGTCTTTCAGGTCAGTCATTGTCACTCGCTTGAGATCGATCTCATTGGCGAGGACAGTAACGGTGGAATGTGGCAGGCCGGTGGTGAAGAGATGACGTTTTTATGGCACGCAGGGTTCACACGATTGTCTTTATCGGGACGTAGGGTTCAGCAAATCCGCTCACTAACCTTTCGATCCTGACCAAGTGCGGGCACAATGCGTGTCCTTTTTTGGCAGGCACCGCCGCAGGCTCTCAAAAATGATCAAAACGCCGTATTACCTCATCGATAAACAGAAACTGCTGGTCAACATGCAGAAGATTGCCTACGTGCGCGAGCAGTCCGGCGCCAAGGCCCTGCTGGCGCTCAAGTGCTTTGCCACCTGGTCGGTGTTCGACCTGATGCAGCAATACATGGACGGCACCACCTCGTCGTCGCTGTATGAGTTGAAGCTCGGCCGCCAGAAGTTCGAAGGCGAGGCGCACGCCTACAGCGTGGCCTGGGCCGACGATGAAATCGAAGAGATGCTGGAGAACTGCGACAAGATCATCTTCAACTCCATCAGCCAGCTGCAGCGTTTTGCCGCACGCAGCGAAGGCAAGACCCGTGGCCTGCGCGTGAACCCGCAGGTGAGCAGCTCCGACTACCTGCTGGCCGATCCGGCGCGCCCGTTCAGCCGCCTGGGCGAATGGGACCCGGTGAAGATCGAAGGCGTGATCGAGCAGATCTCCGGCTTCATGTTCCACAACAACTGCGAGAACGGCGACTTCAACCTGTTCGACAAGATGCTGGGCACCATCGAAGAACGCTTCGGCGCGCTGCTGCACAAGGTCAAGTGGGTCAGCCTCGGCGGCGGCATCCACTTTACCGGCGAAGGCTATGCGCTGGACGCGTTCTGCGCGCGGCTGAAAGCGTTCTCCGAGAAGTACGGCGTGCAGGTGTACCTGGAACCCGGCGAAGCGGCGATCACCAACAGCGCCTCTCTGGAAGTGACCGTGCTCGACACCCTCTACAACGGCAAACACCTCGCCGTGGTCGACAGCTCCATCGAAGCCCACCTGCTGGACCTGCTCATCTACCGCCTCAACGCCAAGCTGGCGCCGAGCGAGGGTGAACACACCATCATGGTGTGCGGCAAATCCTGCCTGGCCGGGGATATCTTCGGCGAGTATCAATTTGATCGTCCGCTGGCCATCGGCGATCGGCTGTCGTTCATCGACACCGCAGGCTACACCATGGTCAAGAAAAACTGGTTCAACGGCCTGAAAATGCCGTCCATCGTAGTGAAACAACTCGACGGTACCGTCGAGGTGGTTCGTGAATTTGGTTACGACGACTACCTGTCCAGCCTTTCGTAAGCTGGCGGATAAAGGAGAGATAAAGCAATTGAAAAAGAACGTTCTTATCATTGGTGCAGGAGGTGTCGCCAAGGTGGTGGCCCACAAGTGCGCGCAGCACAACGACGAACTCGGTCGTATTGCTATCGCGTCGCGCAACATCTCCAAATGCCAGGCCATCATCGACAGCGTCAAGGCCAAGGGTAGCCTCAAGGTTCCCGCCGACATCCAGGCCTTCGCGCTGAACGCCCTGGACGTGGAAGCGACCAAGGCCCTGATCCGCGAGACCGAATCGCAGATCGTCATCAACGTCGGTTCCGCGTTCCTCAACATGTCGGTACTGCGCGCCTGCATCGACACGGGCGTTGCGTACCTCGACACCGCCATCCACGAAGAGCCGGGCAAGGTCTGCGAGACCCCGCCGTGGTACGGCAACTACGAATGGAACCACCTGCAAGAGTGCAAAGAGAAGAACATCACCGCCATCCTTGGCGTGGGCTTCGACCCGGGTGTCGTCAACGCGTATGCCGCGCTGGCGCAGCAACAGCATTTCGACCGCATTGATTCGATCGACATTCTCGACGTCAATGCCGGCTCCCATGGCAAATACTTCGCCACCAATTTCGACCCGGAAATCAACTTCCGCGAATTCACCGGGCAGGTGTGGAGCTGGCAGAACAGCCAGTGGACCAGCAACACCATGTTCGAAGTCAAACGTACCGACGACCTGCCGGTGGTCGGTTCGCAGAACCTCTACCTCACCGGCCACGATGAAGTGCACTCGCTGTCGAAAAACCTCGACGTGCCCAACGTGCGTTTCTGGATGAGCTTCGGCGAGCACTACATCAACGTGTTCACCGTGCTGAACAACCTCGGCCTGCTCTCCGAAAAACCGGTCACCACCGCCGAAGGCCTGGAAGTGGTGCCGTTGAAAGTGGTCAAGGCCGTACTGCCCGACCCGTCTTCGCTCGCCCCTGGCTACAGCGGCAAGACCTGCATCGGTGACCTCGTCAAAGGCACCAAGGACGGCCAGCCGCGCGAGCTGTTCATCTACAACGTGGCCGACCACGAAGACGCCTTTGCCGAAACCGACAGCCAGGGCATCTCCTACACCGCAGGCGTTCCACCGGTAGCCGCCGCGCTGCTGGTAGCCCGTGGCGAGTGGGATGTGAAACACATGGCCAACGTCGAGGAACTGCCGGCTGAACCGTTCCTCAAAGCGCTGGACGTGATGGGCTTGCCGACTCGCATCAAGGACGAGCACGGTGATCGGGCCTGGGATGCGAAGGCCTGAGGGTGATTGTTGACCGAACAAAAGAATGCGCCCCAAGGGGCGCATTTTTGTTGGCGACAAATCCGTCTGTAGGAGCGAGCTTGCTCGCGAAGATCGTCAACGATGAGGCGGTGCGTCAGGTTTATCGTGGCGCGCTCCGGGTTTTCGCGAGCAAGCTCGCTCCTACAGGGGGGGGGGTTGTAGCGTGCCTGATCAGAGATTTCCCACGACTGTTTCAGGTTGTCGCTCGGAACTTCGCTGACTAAGCTCTCGTCCGTCGCTGCCAATTCAGCGACCGGATTTGACCGTCCGACTCCCAACTGCATCTGTGCCACATCGAATCAGGCGTTTTCTTTACGTCTGCTGTATCGTGTCGCGGCAGCTGTACGCGGGATACCTTCGGGTATGCCGGGCTCCTTGGGACCGGTCGGTCAACCCGCGTATAGCTGCCACCCTAACTCGTTTGACCGCGAACCGTGGCAGCTCCATTTCCCTTGGAGTTTCACCATGATTAAAGACAGCCCTAACCCCTCAGAAAAACTCTTTACCGTGCGCCCCGGCCTGGGCACCGAAACCCTGCTGATCAACGCGTCCCAGGATCTGTCCTCCATCACCGACATTGCCACCCACCTCGCCTTTGAAATCGACAGTACCCAACGCAATGTGGCACTGGGCATATGCCGCATGCTCGAAGGCGTGCAACTGCTGGTGGACAAGGCCTTGGACGAAGCGCATCCAGCCGCCTGAAGCCTCTGGAGATCGTTCCCCACCCACGGGAACGATCTCAAAACACCGACCACCCAATCCGCTCACTCAACAATTCCAACGCCTTGATCCCCGCCAGCGAGTTCCCCGCCGCGTTCAACTCCGGCGACCACACGCATACCGTGAACTGCCCCGGCACCACCGCGACAATCCCACCCCCTACCCCGCTCTTGCCCGGCAAGCCCACGCGATAGGCAAAGTTGCCCGCCTCGTCATACAACCCGCTGGTGGCCATGATCGAGTTGACCTGTTTGGTCTGGCGCGCGGTAAGGATCTGCTCGCCGCTGTGGGCGCTCGTGCCCTCGTTGGCCAGGAAGCTGAATGCCTTGGCCAGGTCCAGGCAGCTCATCTGCAGGGCGCAGTAGTTGAAGTAGCTGTGCAGCACCGCGTCCACATCGTTGTGGAAGTTGCCGAAGGATTTCATCAGGTAAGCCATGGCCGCATTGCGCGCGCCGTGTTGGGCTTCGGAGTCGGCGACGACGCTGTTGACCAGGATCTGCGGGTTGCCAGACAGACGCCGCACGAAGTCGCGCATCGACAGGATGGGCACGGCGAAGCGCGATTGGTTGATGTCGCAGATCACCAGCGCGCCGGCATTGATGAACGGGTTACGCGGGCGGCCGCGTTCGAACTCCAGTTGCACCAGGGAGTTGAACGGCTGCCCCGACGGCTCGTGGCCCAGGCGTTCCCAGATGGTTTCACCGCCGTGGTCGATGGCCTGCACCAGGCTGAACACCTTGGAGATGCTTTGCACCGAGAACAGCGTATCGGCATCGCCGGCGCGGTAGGCCGAACCGTCGTTGCCGTACACCGCGATACCGAGTTGGTTGGCCGGTACATCGGCGAGGGCGGGGATGTAGTCGGCGACTTTGCCGAGGCCGATCAGTGGGCGCACTTCGTCGAGGATCGACTCCAACAGCGCCTGCATGTCTTGTCCGGTCATCGTGGTTTGAATCAGTCATGGCGGGGCGCGGAGGATACCTCAAACGTTGGGCGCTTATCACGCCCACTGCGATTCAATGGGCGCGAAAGCCCCACACAATCTCCACCATCCGCTCGGCCACCACCAGGTACACCAGGATCAGCAACAGTTGTAGCGCCAGGTGATGGCGCAGCTTGGCGAGCCGGCGAATGCCATCGCTGACGTTCAACACCAGCAACAGCGCCGACAGGACAATCAGCCCCCCTCCCGCCACACTGGACGCAAACACGCCGATGAACAGATCCTGCTCGCCCAACAGCGCATCGGTGCCGGCTGCGAACAGCAATGCGCACACCAGCAGGTTTTTCACGTTGTCGAAAATCTGCGTGCTCAGATCGTTGTCCAACAGGGCCACATATCGTTTCCAAAACGTGCGCATGGATCAGTACCGGGTAGGGATCGCTCGTCAATCAAAGTAGTCGATATGCCCGTACACTGCACCGCAACGCTTATTCCACCGAGGACTCTACGCATGAAATTGATGATTGGCCTGGCCGCGTTATTGTGGGTATCGGCATGCTCCACCCACCCGCCCGCCCAGGACTCAGCGGCGTCCACATGCCTGGCAGGTGGCGGCACCATGAAGCAGGTGGGCAAGCTGCAGAGCTGGAAGTGCGTCACGCCCTACAAGGACGCCGGCAAGGCATGTACCGATTCGAGCCAGTGCGAGGGTGAGTGCCAGACCAGCGTGACGACCCACACCGGCACCGCCCCGATCAGTGGCACGTGCCAAGTGGATAACAGCCACTTCGGCTGCTCGGCGACGGTGGAAAAAGGCCAGTTGGGGCGTGCGATCTGCGTGGACTAGGCCTCACCGCCGTGCATCGGTGGGGACTGGTTTGCCAGCACCCACATTGATCGCATTCAGTCGGTGAGGTCAGCGAGCGCCTCAGCCTTCTTGTTGGCTTACACACAGCCCGCGCGCGGCGAATGCGCCCAGCACTGCGCCGACAATCGGCGCCAGCCAGAACAGCCAGAGTTGCGACAGATACTCCCACCCGGCGAACAACGCTGGCCCGGTGCTGCGCGCGGGGTTGACCGAGGTGTTGGTCACGGGGATCAGGATCAGGTGAATCAACGTCAGCGCCAGGCCGATGGCAATCGGTGCACACCCGGCGACCGCGCCCGGTGCCGTCACCCGCATGATGATCAGCACGAAAAAGAACGTGGCGATCAATTCGGCCAACAATGCGGCTTTCATGTCGAACTGGCCTGGGCTCAGCGGGCCATAGCCGTTGGCGGCAAAACCACCCATTTCGAAGCCGGCCTGGCCGTTGGCGATCAGATACAAGGCTGCAGCAGCGACAATCGCACCCACCACCTGCGCCGCCACATAAGGCAGCACATCAGCAGCAGGCACTCGGCGCCCGGCCCATAAGCCGATGGTCACCGCCGGGTTGAAGTGCCCCCCGGAGATACCGCCCACCGCGTAGGCCATGGTCAGGACGCTCAGGCCGAACGCCAGGGATACCCCCAAAAAACCAATGCCCAGCTCCGGAAAAGCCGCCGCGAGGATGGCGCTGCCACACCCGCCGAAGGTCAGCCAGAACGTACCTAGAAATTCTGCGGTCAAACGCTTTTGCACAATCGACTCCATTGCTGTTCATGCCGTCACCACAGGCGGTGGGCGGTCCTGGAAGACGGTAGCAATGGGCATCGAAGCGACCTATAAGACTTGTCTGGTTTCAGTTACGCACAGCGGTAGCCTTATTCGGCGACAGCGTTTTGCGCTTTACGAACATAACCATGAGCGGAACGAGGCGCCGAAGCCGTATCAGGCTGCGGTCACCCCCGTCCCAAACCGCCTGATCGCCAGGCAGTACACCCCCAACGCCAGCGCCGCCAGCAACCCACCCGCCGCGCCGATCCAGGCGAAGCCGAACTGGCTGCCGACCCAACTGCCCACCAGGGCACCGCCGCCGATGCCGATGTTGTAGATGCCGGAGAACATCGCCATGGCCACGTCGGTGGCGTCCGGGGCCAGTACCAGCACCTTGGACTGCATCGCCAGGCCAAAGCCCATAATCGCCATGCCCCAGAAAATACTCAGCACCACCAGGTAAGCCTCGGCGCCGCTCAACGGCAGCAACAGCGCCAGGCACGCCGCCAGGATAAACACCGCGCCCACCACGAACAGGTGGGGATTGAAGCGGTGCACCAGGCTGAACAGCAATGAGCCGATGATGCCGGCACCGCCGAACACCAGCAGGATCAGGGTGACCGCGCTGCCGCTCAGGCCGGCCACGCCTTCAATGAAAGGCTCGATGTAACTGTAGGCGGTGAATTGCGCGGTCACGGTCATCGCCGTCAGCACATAAAGCGCCACCAGCGCCGGGCGCTTGAACAGCAGCGGCAGGCTGCGCAGGGAACCGGAGTTCTGGCTCGGCAGCAGCGGCAGGCTGCGCGCCAGCCAGAACACCAGCCCGGCGGCAAAGGCGCCGATCACCAGAAAGGTGGTGCGCCAGCCCATGGCTTCGCCCAGCAGACGACCGAGGGGAATGCCCAGGACCATCGCCAGGGACGTGCCGGTGGCGAGCAGGCCGAGGGCTTGCACCTGCTTGCCGGCCGGCGCCAGGCGCACCGCCAGGGATGCGGTGATCGACCAGAACAACGCATGGGACAAGGCAATGCCGATGCGACTGACCATCAACAGACCGAAACTGGTGGCAATGCTGGAGAGGACATGGCTGGCAATAAACATGCAGAACAGCACGATCAGCAACCTGCGACGCTCGACGTTGCGCGTCAGCAGCATCACCGGCAGCGAGGTCAGGGAGACAATCCAGGCATAAAGGGTGAGCATCAGGCCAACGCTGGACACCGGCATGTCGAAGCTGGCGCCAATGGCGCTGAGCAGCCCGACGGGCACAAATTCGGTGGTATTGAACACAAACGCGGCCAGCGCGAGGGCGATGACCGGTTGCCAGTTGGCTTGCGGGGTTACGTCTGAAAGGCTCATTGACGGGCGGGGTACTCTAGCGAAGATCAAGCGGCCGCCCAGGACAAGCGCCGCCGCTTGGCATTCTATAGGTTTCTCGGCCGTCTGTTAGCGCTGATCTCACTCACGCTGTCAGGCCAGCCTGGCGGTCATCACGGATCCACCTGCGCCATCAACGCCGGAATGCTCTCCGGCCGCTTGGCATAGCGCTGCGCCAGCACCGCGCATACCATCAACTGAATCTGGTGAAACAGCATCAACGGCAGGATCAGCACGCCCATGCTCGCCCCGGCAAACAGTACCTGGGCCATCGGCACGCCAGTGGCCAGGCTTTTCTTCGAGCCGCAGAACAGGATGGTGAGGCGGTCTTCCTGGCTGAAGCCGAAAGCCTTGCCCAGCAAGGTGGACGCCACCAGCGCCAGAGCCAGCAACACGCAGCAGGCCACGACCAGACCGCCCAGTTCCCACAGCGGGATCTGGTGCCAGATGCCTTCGTTGACCGCTTCGCTGAAGGCGCCGTAGACCACCAGCAGGATCGAGCCCTGGTCGACGAATTTCAGCCAGGCTTTATTGCGCCCTACCCACTCGCCAATCCAGCGCCGGGCGATCTGCCCGGCGATAAACGGCAGCAGCAGCTGCACACTGATTTTAACGATGGCGTCGACGGTGGAACTGCCTTCCCCATGCACATTGAGCAGCAAGGTCACCAGCAACGGCGTGAGGAAAATCCCGAACAGGCTCGACGCCGCCGCGCTGCAGATGGCCGCCGGGACATTGCCACGCGCCAGCGACGTAAAAGCGATCGCCGATTGCACCGTGGCCGGCAGCGCACAGAGGTAGAGCATGCCCATGTACAGGTCTTTGCCGATCAGCGGCGACAGCACCGGTTTGAGCGCCAGGCCCAGCAATGGGAACAGCACGAAGGTCAGGCTGAACACCAACAGGTGCAGGCGCCAGTGGCCGGCACCGGCGACGATGGCTTGGCGTGACAACTTGGCGCCGTGCAGGAAAAACAGCAGCGCGATGGCCAGGTTAGTGACCCAGCCGAAGGCTACGGCGGTCTGGCCGCTGGCGGGCAACAGCGAAGCGAGAATCACCGTGGCGATCAGGCTCAGAGTGAAGTTGTCGGGCAGGAAACGAGGGCGAGTCATGGGCGCATCTTCCGGGGGTTGCCAAGAACGTCGTTGCGACTCTAACGTAACGCCTTATTACCGACTAACGCCAATGAGCCAGTAAATGCCGCCTAAAGGACACAACAACACCGTGCGCCGCAGCATCCCCGGGCTGTCCAGCCTGCCGCGGCCGGTGTATGGGCGTACCGAATCGCTGCCCAATCGCGCGTTGACCCGCCGGCACAGTCATCCGTGGGTGCAATTGTCCTACGCGATTTCCGGAGTACTGGAGATCCAGACCAGCGCAGGGCGTTTTGTCGCGCCGCCGCAACGGGCGGTGTGGATCCCGGCGGGCATGCCGCACCGCGTGTACAGCGCGCCGCATACCGAGATGCGCAGCCTGTACCTTGATTGCAGCGTCACCGCCTGGGCCGCCGGGCACTGTCACGTGTTGGAGGTGAGCAGTCTGTTGCGCGAACTGATCCGCAGCTTCAGCCAACTGCCGGCGGAATACGCCGAGGACGGCCCGGACGGTCGCCTGGCCCAGGTGATACTCGATCAACTGGCCGCCGCGCCCCAGGTGGACTTGATGCTGCCCTTGCCGCATGACGCACGCTTGCGGCAGATCTACCGCAGCCTGAGCCAGCACCCGGAGCAGCCGACCACATTGGGGCAATGGAGCGAAAAACTGGGGGCCAGCGAAAAAACCCTCAGCCGCCTGTTTTTGAAAGACACCGGCCTGACCTTCCGCGCCTGGCGCCAGCGCTTGCGCCTGCTGAGCGCCCTGCCCGCCCTGGAGCAAGGCGAGCGGGTCACAGATGTGGCGCTGGGGTGTGGCTATGAATCGACGTCGGCGTTTATCAATGCGTTTCGCCAGCAGTTTGCTGCAACGCCGGGGGAGTTCTTCCGCTGATACCAGTCAGTAAGGAGGAACACTGTAACTGTGGCGAGCGGGCTTGTGTGGCGAGCGGGCTCGCCCCGCGTTGGGGTGCGAAGCGCCCCTGATGAAGACGAATGCGGTACATCTGGCACTCCTCTGCGCTTGGTTCTGGGGCTGCTGCGCAGCCCAACGCGGGCGGTGCGACGATTCGACGAGCCCGCTCGCCACAAAAAGGCGCTCGACTGAAATGGCCATGCAAGACTCAAGACTTCAGCGTGAAATTTCAGCCCTTTAAACGTAGCGCTATCGCGCGACAAAACGGGCCCCTGTGGCGAGCGGGCTCGCCCCGCGTTGGGGTGCGAAGCGCCCCCTGATGAAGACGAATGCGGTACATCTGGCACTCCTCTGCGCTTGGTTCTGGGGCTGCTGCGCAGCCCAACGCGGGCGGTGCGACGATTCGACGAGCCCGCTCGCCACAAAAAGGCGCTCGATTGAAATGGCCATGCAAGATTCAAGACTTCAGCGTGAAATTTCAGCCCTTTAAACGTAGCGCTATCGCGCGGCAAACGGGCCCCCTGTGGCGAGCCCGCTCGCCACAGGTTACTGTTTGCTCGTTCTGTCTCTTAGCTGACTGGCATTAGGCCACGTCCTCCTGCAACTTCTGAGCTTAGACCAGGTGCACTGCGGCGGTTTTTAAGGCCGCCAAAGAATATCAGGGCTTTTGTGCTGCAAATCGCCCCAAAACAGCACGTGGCTGCTATTGTGCCGCGCTTTGAAAAACTGCCGTAAACCTGCGAGGAAATGGACGTTGAACACTGACGAAAAAATGACTGGGGACCTGTTCGAGGTGGATAAGCGCCTGTCACTCAAGCCCGTGGTGGACTTCAACGCCTACCTGCGCAGTGCCTTTGGCGACGGCCCTTGCACCTGCATCCGCTGCACGGCCAGCGGGGCTGATGAAAGCGGTTATGCGTTCCAGCACACGTTCAACTTCGACGGCAAACCCACCCATCGCCGCTTCGCCACCACGGCGGGCAGTGATGTGCTGATGGTGTTGAAGAAGGCGTGGCTGGCGTACACCAAGGCCGAGTTGCCGCAAAGTGGCGTGCTGGCGCTGGATACGGTGAAAGAATTTGTCGAACCGCCACTTCATAAACGGTTGGTGCCGCTGTTTCTGGCCAGCGGGCTGGCCAAGGACGTGGAAGGGCAATTGCGCATCCAACCGCAGGCCACGGCCTGACCCAATCCACCAAGCCACAGCTGGACAGGTGTTCGGAGCGCAAACCGGAATGCCGAACGTGTGCCTCGCCAGTCAGCGCAAACGGGTCACGGTGAGCGCGACCACGGCGATCCGCTCTACGCCTTCATAACCCGGCTTATCGAGTTCTTCGCCGAAGACGTCGGGGTCCAGTTCACGGTAGGTCCAGCCGAAGGCATCGTTCTCCAGCAAAGGCTTGACCGCCTCCAGGAAAGGATCGCTGCCTGCAACCATCGCCACACCGGTATAGAGCACCAGACTGCCGCCGAGGGCCAGGCGCCCGCGGGCATCGCTGACGATACGCACTGACAGTTGCTCACCCAGCGCACCGCCGCCATGGCGGTAGGCGCGTTGACGGTCATCGTTCATGTAGGGCGGGTTGGCGACGATCAAGTCGAACGCCCCATCGAGGCTCGCCAGCAGGTCGCTCTGGTACACACTGACGTTACCCAACCCGGCCAGCTCGGCGTTCACCGCGGTCATGCGCAGCGCGCGCGGGTTGATGTCCACCGCCAGCACCTGGGCATCATGCCGCGCCCGAGCGATGACCAGCGCGCCCACACCCGCGCCGCAGCCGATGTCCACGGCGCGTTTGAGCGGTTCGAAACGCTGTTGCAGGTGGGCTTCGATCACCTGGGCGAAACGGTAACTGTCAGGCCCGAAAAATACCGCGTCCGCCTGGGTGGTGGGATACGGTGAATGGGCAAACAGCATCTCCCCCAGGCTCGACCAACGCACCGTACTGCGCCACAGCGCATCATGTTTTTCGATCACATCCGCTTGCTGCAACTCCTCGCGCAGCGCAGCGGGAATCAGGTCGCCGTCAAACGGCATCGACCAACCGAATACATCACGCATGTTCATCGCCAGCGGCGTCGCCAGGCGCCGGTAGACACGTTCGTGGGTCAAGGGCGTGGGCGTGATAAAGCGGTAGCCGCTCTCTTTCAACCCTCGGCCCAGGTTCAGCAAGGCGCGGTCGGCGAGTTGTTGTGCAGACATGGGCGAATTCCTTAGCGCAGACGCGCGCGCAGTTGGATAAAACGGCGGGTGGCATACAGCCCGGCGGGGGTGCAATGGCGTCGCGCTGACAGCCAGGGGATCAGCGCGTTGAGCTGTTGCTCGTCGGGCAGGTTGCACAGCGACTCGACCAGCGCCTGGGTGTCCGGGTCCACCGGGGGCTGCGGCGAGGGGGAAATCGGGCTGCCGCGCCCAGGCCTGGCGGGCGGCACACGCTGCTCGCTGACCCAGTCACCGGCAATCCAGTCGTGCAGCAGTTGTTTTTCATAGCCGCTGAACACGCCAAACATCGCCGCGCCAGCCCCCTCGATCAATTGCCAGAAGCGGCTGTCGGCCGGGTCCTGGTGGCGCTTGATCCAGCCCTTGTCCTGCAAGGCCTGGAGGAAGTCGGCGATCTGCCCCGGCCTGGCCAGCCACTGGTTGACAGTCTTGCCCTCGAAACGGCAATAGTCCGAATGCATGTGCTGGCCGAAGGTACGCTTGCGTTCAAGCATCGCCACCACTTCGTCCTGCAGGTTGAAGCTGTCGATCACGGCCGTGGTGCCCGGGCCGAGATCGTTGAGCCGATAGCCTTCGGCCACGCGTCGGTAGAAGTCCACCCTGCCCTCGCCCAGCGGCAGCAGGTTCAACACCGCCTGCGCCGCTTTGCAGGCGTGGCCGGTGCTGGCGTTGTCGATGGTCACGTGCAAGGTGAAGTAATAGGGGTCGATGCCCAGCTCGCTGAGCTCATAAGCGCTGATCAACAGGTGCAATGGCAACTGCTCGTAACCGAGGTTGAAGCCGATGACTTCCGGCACAAACGCCTCGCCGCACAAGCCCAGGGCCAGTTGCAGCGCACCTTGCAGGTAGTGTTCATCGGCAAGGCCGGCATCACTGTCGGCGTCGTGCTCACTGAGCAGCTTGCGGTAGATCACCACATGATTCTGCGCGGCTTCACCGTCGCCCAGCTCTTCGAGGTAGGTGGTGAGCAGGCCGTCGAATCGCGGGTCCCGCCAGCCCTGCAGCAGACCGTTGAGCCAGGCGCCGTCAACCTGTTTGGTCGGCGCCACACGCTGCAGAAAGTACAACGCATGGGCCTTGTTCTGGAAGTAGCGGCGTGGCCGGCCTTGCCGGCGTTGCTCAAGGTACTCGGCGTAAGCCTGGGCTACGCCGGCGCAACGCTGTTCGACCCAGGCATACAAATGCTCTGGCTCGTCGGGCAGTTCGCTGGCGGCGTCTCGGACCTGCGCCAACCGCGCCTGCAGGAACTCGCGCGCAAGCATTGCCGCGTCTGGCGCTTCGCCGTACAGCTGTTGATAGACCCGCTGATACTCACCGCAGCCCGAGTGATGCACAGAGGCCGGCTGGCCCGACAGCGCCGTCAGTAGCGTCATAATGGCAGTTCCCGCAATGTCCTATACAACCTGGCCTCCTTGGATGAAGGCCCCGTAAGAGCGCTCGCTGTGCGGCGCTTCTATAGGGAAGAACATGGGGGGGTGGGGAAAATTCAATTGGGGTTGTGAAGAGGGGGATGGATGGTCATGGGGCTCGAAGGTGATGCGGTATAGCGAACGGTGCAAAAAACAGAACGGCACGCTGGCGTGCCGTTTTGCCCTTACCTGCTCAGCGCTTACTTACGCGCAGCCTCCCACTGCTTGAGCAAGTCGTTGTAGCCCACGGTTTCGCCTTTGGGCTTCTCGTTCGCCAGTTTCGGCTTAGGTGCACCAGGCTGGTCGAACCAGTATTGCGCGTCGCGCTCGGGGTTCATTTTCGGACCGCACACCGGCTGCACCTTGGAGCGTTCCAGACGCGTCATGATCGCGTCCTGTTCCTTGGCCAGGTTATCCAGCGCCTGCTGCGGGGTTTTCTCGCCACTGGCAGCCGAGGCAATGTTGCTCCACCACAGTTGCGCCAGGCGTGGGTAGTCCGGCACGTTGGTGCCGGTCGGGGTCCATTCCACGCGGGCCGGGCTGCGGTAGAACTCCACCAGGCCGCCGAGTTTTGGCGCCAGGTCGGTCATGGCCTGGGAGTTGATGTCGGACTCACGAATCGGCGTCAGGCCGACGATGGTTTTCTTCAGCGACACGGTTTTCGAGGTTACGAACTGCGCGTAGAGCCAGGCCGCGAGTTTCTGTTTCTCCGGCGTCGACTTGAGGAAGGTCCAGGAACCCACGTCCTGATAGCCCTTCTTCATGCCCTTTTCCCAATACGGCCCTACGGGCGATGGCGCCATGCGCCACTTCGGCGTGCCGTCGGCGTTGACCACCGGCAGGCCCGGCTTGGTCATGTCGGCGGTAAAGGCGGTGTACCAGAAGATCTGTTGGGCGATGTTGCCCTGGGACGGCACCGGGCCGGATTCGGAGAAGGTCATGCCTGCCGCTTCCGGTGGCGCGTAGGCCTTCATCCAGTCCACGTATTTCTGCGTGGCGAACACCGCGGCCGGGCCGTTGGTGTCGCCGCCACGGGTGACGCTGGAGCCCACCGGGTGGCAGTCCTCCACGCGAATGCCCCACTCGTCCACCGGCAAGCCGTTGGGCAGGCCTTTGTCGCCGCCGCCGGCCATGGAGAACCAGGCGTCGGTGAAACGCCAGCCCAGGGACGGGTCTTTCTTGCCGTAGTCCATGTGCCCATAAACGCGCTTGCCATCGATCTCCTTGACGTCTTCGCTGAAGAACTTGGCGATGTCTTCATAAGCCGACCAGTTCACCGGCACGCCGAGGTCGTAACCGTACTTTTCCTTGAACTTGGCTTTGAGCTCCGGGCGCTCGAACCAGTCGGCGCGGAACCAGTAGAGGTTGGCGAATTGCTGGTCGGGCAGCTGGTAGATCTTGCCGTCCGGGGCGGTGGTGAACGACAGGCCGATAAAGTCCTTGAGGTCCAGGGTCGGCGAGGTGAAGGCCTTGCCTTCGTTGGCCATCAGGTCGGTGATGGATTCGGTCTTGCCGTAGCGAAAGTGCGTACCGATCAGGTCCGAGTCGTTGACCCAGCCGTCATAGATATTCTTGTCGGACTGCATCTGGGTTTGCAGCTTCTCCACCACGTCGCCTTCCTGCAGCAGGTCGTGGGTGAGCTTGATCCCGGTGATTTCACTGAAGGCCTTGGCCAATACCTTAGATTCGTACTCGTGGGTGGTGAGGGTTTCCGACACCACGTTGATCTTCATCCCACGGAACGGTTCCGCCGCCTTGATAAACCACTTCAACTCCTCGAGCTGCTGGGCTTCGGTGAGGGTGGACGGTTTGAACTCGCTGCCGATCCATTTTTTCGCGGCATCTTCATACGCATCAGCCCAGGCCGAAGCGCTCAAACCGCTGAGGGCCAGTACGGCGGCCAATGAAATGCTATGTCGCAGCTTATTGTTGTTATTCAACATAGAGACCTCCTGGTTAATTTCAAAAAGGACTACAAACGCCACAGTCCCCTGCAGGAGCGAGCTTGCTCGCGAAAAACCCGAGGACACCGCGTACATCCAGAATGCCCGCGTTATCGTTGGCGATTTTCGCGAGCAAGAACTAGGCGTCCCCCTCGCTCCTACGAGGTGTCGGGGCGCTAGCCCCAACGCATCACACTCAACAGCCATACCAGGGAGAGCGCGGACGCCACCCAGATGCTCCAGTCGGTAACGCCGATGACCAGCAAATGCAGGTAGGCGCTGCCGAGAAGACCGATAAACAAACGATCACCACGGGTAGTGCTGATCGGCAAAACACCCCGCCGGGGGATGCTCGGCGAACGCAGTTCCCAAGTGGTCATGCCCGCCAGAATCAGGGCAATGCCGCCAAAGAACAGCGCGGTGGGGGTGGTCCAGGCCATCCATTCCATCATCGATTCCTCTAGACCCGGCCCAGGGCAAAGCCCTTGGCCACGTGGTTGCGAACAAACCAGATCACCAGCATGCCCGGCAGGATGGTCAACACCCCCGCCGCCGCCAGCACGCCCCAATCGATCCCCGACGCCGACACCGTGCGGGTCATCACCGCCGCGATCGGCTTGGCATTGACCGAGGTCAGGGTGCGCGCCAGCAACAGTTCAACCCAGGAAAACATGAAGCAGAAAAACGCGGTGACACCGATGCCGGAACCAATCAGCGGGATAAAAATCTTCACGAAAAACTTGGGAAACGAGTAGCCGTCGATGTAGGCGGTTTCGTCGATTTCCTTGGGCACGCCAGACATGAAGCCCTCCAGGATCCACACCGCCAACGGCACGTTGAACAGGCAATGGGCCAAGGCCACGGCGATGTGGGTATCAAACAGGCCGATGGACGAATACAACTGGAAGAACGGCAGTAAAAACACTGCCGGGGGCGCCATGCGGTTGGTCAGCAGCCAGAAGAACAGGTGCTTGTCACCGAGGAAGCGGTAGCGCGAAAACGCATAGGCCGCCGGCAGCGCCACGCTGAGGGAGATCACCGTGTTCAGGCTCACGTAGTACAGCGAGTTGAGGTAGCCGGTGTACCAGCTTGGGTCGGTAAAGATCACCTTGTAGTTGGCCAGGGTGAAATCCTGCGGAAACAGCGTCAGCCCACCGAGGATTTCAGTGTTGCTCTTGAAGGACATGTTCAGCAGCCAGTAGATCGGCACCAGCAGGAACAGAATGTAGATCAGCAGCGGGATCAGCTTGCGCTTGCTCATGTTGGCGGCCTCAGCGGTTGGCGTCGGAGTGGGTCATGGCGGTGTAGAACAGCCAGGACACCAACAGGATGATCAGGAAATACACCAGCGAAAACGCCGCCGCCGGGCCCAGGTCGAATTGGCCTACGGCCATCTGGGTCAGGGTCTGACTCAGGAAGGTGGTGGCGTTACCCGGCCCGCCGCCCGTCAGTACGAAGGGCTCGGTGTAGATCATGAAGCTGTCCATAAAGCGCAGCATCACCGCGATCAACAGCACGCTCTTCATCTTGGGCAACTGGATATGCCGGAACACCGCCCAGGCGGACGCACGATCAATCCGCGCGGCCTGGTAGTACACGTCTGGAATCGCCCGCAGGCCCGAATAGCAGAGCAGCGCCACCAGTGAGGTCCAGTGCCACACGTCCATCACCAGCACGGTGACCCAGGCATCCGCCGTGTTGGCCGCATAGTTGTAGCTGATACCCAGGGCATTCAGGCTGTAGCCCAGCAAACCGATGTCGGCGCGGCCGAAGATCTGCCAGATGGTGCCCACCACGTTCCACGGGATCAGCAGCGGAATCGCCAGCACGATCAGCACCAGCGACGACCAGCGGCCCTTGGTCGGCATGGTCAGGGCGATGGCGATGCCCAGCGGGATTTCGATCAGCAGCACGCAAGCCGAATAGATGAATTGGCGCAGCAGCGAATCGTGCAGGCGCGGGTCGAGCAGCACCTGCCTGTACCAGTCGGTGCCGACGAAGTAGCGGCTGGATTGGTCGAAGATGTCCTGCACCGAATAGTTGACCACGGTCATCATCGGGATCACCGCGCTGAACGCCACCAGCAGGAATACCGGCAACACCAGCCACCAGGCCTTGTTGTTCTGCACCTTATTCATCGCTGCACCTCCAGCAGGTAATCGTCGGCGTAGAGCATCAGCCATTGCGCGGGAAAGCTGATCGAAGCCTTGCCCTCGGGCACCGGTTTGTCTTCGGCCAAACGCACCTTCAAGGTGGCGCCGTCGAGGTTGAGGGTCATGATCTTGTAGGTGCCGAGGTCTTCAAGGTGTGTGACATCGGCTTGCAAGGCGTCAGGGTTGTACTCGTCCCACACATGGATAAATTCCGGGCGGATACCCACCTGCAGTTTCTTGTAGTCGGTGCCGGCTATGCGCTGCTGCAATGCCTCGGACAGCGGCAGATGGGTCGCGGCAAAACCCACGCCACCGGCCTCGGCCTGCACCTCGATCAGATTCATCCCGGGGCTGCCAATGAAATAGCCGACAAACGTGTGGCTGGGGCGCTCGAACAATTCCCTGGGTGTACCGAACTGCACGATCTGCCCGCCGTACATCACCGCGATCTTGTCCGCGAAAGTGGAGGCTTCCAACTGGTCGTGGGTGACGTAGACCATGGTGATATTGAACTGCTCATGGATCTGCTTGAGCTTGCGCCGCAGTTTCCACTTGAGGTGCGGGTCGATCACCGTCAGCGGCTCGTCAAACAGGATCGCCGACACGTCGTCGCGCACCAGTCCACGGCCCATGGAAACTTTCTGCTTTTCATCGGCGGTGAGGTTGCGGGCTTTTTTGCTCAGCAGGTTTTGCAGGTCGAGGACTTCGGCGATTTCCTGCACCTTGCTGTGAATTTTCGCCTCGGCCATGCCCTGGTTGCGCAGGGGGAAGGCCAGGTTGTCGAACACGGTCATGGTGTCGTACACCACCGGGAACTGGAACACCTGGGCGATGTTGCGTTTCTCCGGGGTGAGGTCGTTGACCACTTTCGTGTCAAACAGCACCTGGCCCTCGGACGGGCTGAGCAGGCCGGAAATGATATTGAGCAGGGTCGACTTGCCGCAGCCCGACGGGCCGAGCAAAGCGTAGGCTCCGCCCTGCTCCCACACGTGGTTCATGGCCCGGATGGCGTAGTCTTCAGGCCCTGCTGGCGTGGGACTGTAGCTGTGCGCCAGGTTCTGCAAATGGATCTCGGCCATCAGGCAACCCTCGCGACACGGCGTCCGGGGGCCTGGACCAAACGGCCCCGGTCATCGAACACAAACAGTTTATGGGTGGGGATGTACACGCGGATCGGCGCGTCGACGTCGTACTCATGCACCCCCGGCAGGTGCAGCACCAGCAGGAAATGTTCGCTGCGCACATGCAGGAAGGTTTCCGAGCCGCTGATCTCGGCGACTTCCACGGTGACCGCCAGTTCCAGGTCATCGTCGTTGCTCGGCACCAGGCTGATATGGCTGGGGCGCACGCCAAAGCGGAACTCGCCTTCGCCGATGGGGCGCAGGTCGACGTTCAACGGGAAGTGCACAAAATTGGCGAAGCTCACCTCGTTGCCACTGATGCGTCCGGGCATCAGGTTGATCGGCGGTTCGGAAAACAGCTCCGCCGCCAGCACCGTCTGCGGCTGGTGGTAAACCTCGGCGGCCTTGCCGCTCTGGATCACCCGGCCTTCGTGCAGGATGGTGGTGGTGCCGCCCAGCGCCAGGGCCTCGTTGGGCTCGGTGGTGGCATAGATGGCAATGGTATGGCGCGCCTGGAACAGCTCGCGCATTTCCTGACGCAGCTCTTCACGCAGTTTGTAGTCCAGGTTCACCAGTGGCTCATCGAACAGGATCAGTTCGGCATCTTTCACCAAGGCGCGAGCCATCGCCGTGCGTTGCTGCTGGCCACCGGACAGCTCCAGCGGGTGGCGCTGGAGGAACTTCTCGATGCGCAGCATCTTCGCGGTTTCCAGCACCTTGCTCTGGATCAGCTCGTTGGACACACCGGCCTGGCGCAACGGCGAGGCGATGTTTTCGAACACGGTCATGGTCGGGTAGTTGATGAACTGCTGATACACCATCGACACGTTGCGCAGGCGTACCGGCTTGTGGGTGATGTCGACGCCGTTCATCAGGATACGGCCGCTGTCGGGCTTGTCCAGCCCGGCCATCAGGCGCATCAGGCTGGTCTTGCCGGACAGGGTGCGGCCCAGCAAGACGTTGAAGGAACCGGCTTCGAAACGCAGGGTGGCGTCGTCGATCCAGGTTTGACCTTCGACAACGCGGGAGACATTTTCCAGGGTCAATGACATGACACGACCTTTTTATTATTGGAATGAATCTGGCCAGGCGTCAGAGCGATTTTCGTGCCAAAGCGGCAGATGCTTGATCTATAAGGAAATAGCTTGAGCGCCATGTTCGAGAGTGAACACAAATGAACAGATCAGACTGAACAACTGAACAATCAGGGGGTTGACAATGAACAGTCCTGGACAACACTAAGTAGGCCTCCGCGCCGGCGGGGGCCCATAAAAACAATAAAAACAGAAGGTCGCCCGATGGCCCAACCCCTGGCTCACGACACCATCATTCAGGAATCCTGGCGCCGTTGCCGCGCCTTTGGCCTGGACCACCAGAGCACGCCCAGCTTCGACCAACTGCCGGCCGAAGGCATCAGCCAACTGCTGGAAAGCCAGCACTCATTGGTGCAGACCACCCACCAGGAAGTGCTGCCCTACTACGAGAACATCCTCAGCAATTCCAACTGCCTGATCATGCTGGCCGACAACCAGGGCCAGGTGCTGACCTCGTGGGGCACCCAACGCTTTATCGAGCCCAAGCTGGCACGGGGTTTCAGCGCGGGGGCCAGCTGGAGGGAGCGTTCCAGCGGCACCAATGCCATCGGCACCGCGCTGGCCTGTGCCCAGGCCGTGCATATCGAACACGACGAACACTTCCTCAAGGCCAACCGCTTCATGACCGGCTCGGCGGCACCGATCTTTGATGCCCAGCGCGAAATCATCGCCGTGCTGGATGTGTCCAGCGACAGCTACCTGCCGCCCTCCCACACCTTGGGCATGGTCAAGATGATGAGCCAGACCGTGGAAAACCGGCTGATCCTCAACCTGTTTCGCGGCGAGCATTTCCAACTGACCTTCAACACCGGCCTGAGCAACCTCGACAGCCAGTGGGCGGGCCTGCTGATCTTTGATGAGAGCGGCCAGGTGCTGTCGGCCAACCGTCGCGCCGACAACCTGCTGGGCATCAGTTTGTCGCGGGTGATGATCGACAGCTTGTTCAAGGTGTCGCTGCTGGAATTGCTCAACCAGCCGGAGGGCTTGCCGTTTTCATTGCAGGCGGCAGGACGTAACCGATTCCAGTGTTTATTGAAGCGCCCCAAACAGAGGCCGGTACAGGCGCGTGTATTCAGTGAGCCGGTGCCCCCTGAGCCGACGGCGCTGGGCCTCAAGACCCTGCACTTTGGCGATGCTCGCGTGGAAAAGGCCGTGCGTCAGGCCGAGCGCCTGCTGGAAAAGGACATCCCGCTGCTGATCCACGGCGAAACCGGCGTGGGCAAAGAGGTGTTTGTCAAAGCGCTGCACCAGGCCAGTTCCCGTAGCCAGCAGGCGTTTATCGCGGTGAACTGTGCGGCGATTCCCGCCGAGCTGGTGGAATCGGAACTGTTCGGCTACGAAAAAGGCGCGTTCACCGGCGCCAACCAGAAAGGCAGCATCGGTTTGATCCGCAAGGCCGACAAGGGCACGTTGTTTCTTGATGAAATTGGCGACATGCCGCTGCCGACCCAGGCCCGCCTGCTACGGGTGTTGCAGGAACGCTGCGTGCAACCGGTGGGCAGCAGCGAATTGTTCCCGGTGGATTTGCGCATCATCTCGGCGACCAATCGCTCCCTGCGCGAGCAGGTGCAGGCCGGGCGCTTTCGTGAGGATTTGTACTATCGTATCGGCGGCCTGACCCTGGAATTGCCGCCGTTGCGCGAGCGCACCGACAAGCGAGCGCTGTTTCAGCAACTGTGGCAGCAACACCGCGAGCCCACCCAATGGGCCGGGTTAAGTGCTGAGGTGCTGGCGCTGTTCGAGCAGCACCCGTGGCCGGGAAATCTGCGCCAAGTGAGCAGCGTGTTACAGGTCGCCCTGGCGATGGCCGAGGAACAGCCGATCCGCCCGGAACACCTGCCGGATGATTTTTTTGTGGATTTGAACGTGACGCCGCCGCAGCCGGCCAGCGAGGAGGTGGCTGACAGTAGCGACCTGACACAGCGCTTGAAGGCGGCGGGCGGCAATATCTCGCACCTGGCGCGGGAGCTGGGGGTAAGCCGCAATACCCTGTACAAGCGACTGCGCCAAGGGAACGACTGACCTTCCCCGCCGCCCTGGCAGATATATCGGCCGAGTACTTGCACACGTCCTCGCTCGATACCCTTAAAAAACACCGAGGAAACCTACGTGATGCTTCAGCGGTCCACTGCACAACCTGCCGCTTAGCCTCTGAAAGGAACCACCCCTATGTCGTTTACACACGAAGGTAGTGCCCACGTACTCCTGGCCTCGGACCATCTGGGTACCGAGTCCAAGGAATGCTTGAATGAGAACGTAAAGATTCGTCTAACGGAAAGCGGCACGCCGACCATCGTGCAACTCCAGGCCCAAGGGCCGTTGCAATGGCCTGGCCACGCTACCCGCGTGACGGTGACGCTGCCGGACGGCAAGGAAATCAAAGGGCTGATTGTCGAGATCAAGCGTAATGAAGGCGCCGACTGGCTGACGTTCAGCCTGGATGACTGAACACCCACAGTCGTTGCCAGGTGCGGCGAGAAGCCTAGCCAGCAGGCAGCTCCAGCGTGCGCATCAGTTCGTCCGCCTCGGAGCCTGCTGGAAACCTGAAACCGTACAGCTCATCGGTCGCCAGTATTTCGCTCAGGGCACTGATCAACCGGGCCTCGGCCGGTGAGTCGCGCAGCAGCTTGTGCGCCGGCAACAACACCTCGGCACTGACGCCTTCGACAGTCGCGGCGTCGATCACCGCATGAAGGATAAAGCGCAGGCGTATTTCTCGATCCGTCGGCCACACCGTTTTTCGCTTACCCAAGGTCGGGCCTCATTTTTTCGGAAAAGTCCGAGGCTATTGCCGACGCCTGGGCGATTCAAGCATCGGGATGCAACATAGGCCGCTTCCTACAAGGGAAAAGGAAACACCGCACCGCTTAACTGGACTGGTGCACAAGGAGCGCGTGATGCCAACCACAATCACTGCACCGGAAGGAAATTCATCAGCAGCAGACTTTGTGCATAGTTGAGGCCGATCCGCCGGTAGCGCTCATCGAGCATCTGCGTCAGCAAGTCGAGGCGCGCGACAATCTTGCCGAACTCAACCGCAAAACTCAGGTTGCTGCCCTCCTCTGATATCTCGTTAGAGAACAGCAGCAACACGCCATTCGCATCCTGGCGCTGGCCGAGCAACCAGGTGGCTTTCTCGATATTGCGCGCGGCATTGCTGACGAACTGCGGGTTGATCGAGTCGGTCACGTAGAACTGGGTGCGCCCACCGTGCGCGGTCACCAGCATGCTGCCGATCGCATAGATGAAGGCCCCGACCCGGTCGCCCTTGAACTCCGGGCTCAAGGAATAACTCAGGGCCGCCAGGTCGCGACGCTCCCCAAGCGCCGGCAGCGACCGACGCTGCTCAATGGCCTGGCGAATTTCCCGCGCAGCGCTCACTGCATCCGGGTACCCCGACTGACGCCACTGGCTGGGGTTACGCAGATAGAGTTTGTTCATCAGCAAATACAGGCTTTGCAGGTTGTCGCGCATACCCAGGGTCGCCATGCGATCAACACTGGTTTGAAAGAACTCATCGGGCTTGCCATTACTGAATTGCTTGGCAATGTCCCGCCCCTGTTGCTGGGTGCAACCGCAGGTACACAGCATCAAAACTGCCGCCAGCAACAATGGCCGACGCAACGGTTGAATTCTGAAAAAAGGAACACTGCGATCCATCGGCACCCAATCTGGTTCTGCTGCCCACACGGCGAATCGCCAGGGCTTGGACAAGGATAGAGCGAAGAAATGAAAAAAGTGCAATGAAGGGTGGTCGCAGAGTTGTAACCAACGCCAGCCGGGCGGGTTGAAACCCTTCAATCGTGAACATTCGTTTCTCGACCTATACTCACGCAAGCAGTTGCGTGCGTTACTACCGAAGCGGAGTTTGCCCAAGCTCCGAAATCGACGTGGCGGACGCTCACCAGCAGCTGTAGACGAGGGTGACAGCAATGAAACATCCAATTCGGGCTCAACTGTTTGCTCAGGTGCTTTGCCTGCTTTCGGTGGCCCAGCTTTTTTGCTGAACACGGGGTGACGGCTTTGCAATTCAGCCGCGAATGCGGCAGTGGGAGGTATTGCTCGATTGAATGCCAAGCTTGAGCAACCAAAAGCCCCGTCATTGCAGCAATGCTTGTAGGAGCGAGCTTGCTCGCGAAGAACTCAGGGCCACCGCGCTTATCGAGAATGAACGCGTTGCCTGGGCGTTTTTCGCGAGCAAGAACTAGGCGTCCCCCTCGCTCCTACAGTGAATCACTTTCGCTTAACTGAACGGCATTGCCGTCATTGCAGGGCTTTTGCGTGAGTAATATGGAACCTTACGTTGAGCGGCCCTCGTTCTGGATTTGTTGTTTTTTAACGTCTTTACCGATCTTTCGCTCGTATTGGTAATGAACAAACCAGACAATCAGCAGTAGGCCAGTAAGACAAAAAACCAACAGCAACAGCTCTATTGCGGGACCTTCGTGTGAAAACATGTTTCGTTCCTCGTCCTGAAGTATCGCGCCTCAAATATGGGCGCTTCCGAAATTGTTCGTAATAATTCATACATTTCCAGGGTAGTCGCCAAACCACCGGGTGGCAACCCAAAAAGCCATGGAACCCTTGATCCAGGCGCGGCACTCGTCGAAAAACCTCTACATCCGGGCGGCGGCACCTCGCTAGAAACTGCCTGCACTGCTGCCGCCCTGCTTAGCCTCGAACGCTGTATTGGCACCGTTCTGCCAGCGCACCACCGTCGCGTCCTGGTCGCCTCGGACAATGCACTTCCATTCATAGTGCCCCTGCGGCAAATCGATCCGGCCTTGCCAAAGAGGGTACTGACTCACATCCGTCAAGCGTACGGCCCGAGCGGGTGACCAATCCCCCAGTTCAAGGCTTGATCCAACGGCATAAACGCTTTGCCCGGGCTGGGTTTTACCTTGATCACACTTCAACTGCACACTGACGCTTTTGGCTTGCGGCACAGCGCGCCAGATGCGGATGCCCCCACTGTTGCGGTCCAGCACTTGAGTGAAGGCGGCCGGAACCTTTGCCCCGTCAAGATCTGACGCAAGGGCAACCAGCAACGTTTGCTTATCGCCCGTGGTCTTTGCCACCAGGCCTGAATAGTTATTCAAAAACACGATAGGAGAGTCGGCCCGCACTCCCGCACCGCGGCGCAGCGCAATGAGTTCTCGGATCAAGGCGCCCCGCGGCCAGTCGTACATGTCCGGCCAATAAACCATCGGGGTACCCGGACTGCTGAGGATGTAGGCGTAAGCCTTATCACGCAGGTGCTCCGGCAGCGACCAATGATGCTGACCACCACCCGGGCCTGGGGAGTAACCGGTGTCATGGTTATCGACAAAGGTCACGGCAATGGATCGCCAGGCAGGATCCGGATTACCGTTCAGGCCATTACGCCAATCTGAAAGTGCCCCATTCTGCATACGTTCTTTGAGCGCGAAATCAAAGACGGTGCAGTGGGAGTGATCGGACCAGTCCTTGAGAGCGTCCTGCCAACTGGCTGTACGGCGCCAGTCATCGACAGGGTATTCGTTGGGGGCTCTCCATAGCTCCCCGACACAGAAACCGGTATTGCCAAAACTGCTCATCCAGTCATTGACAGCGTCAGCCCCGTAGCCTTTAACAAAATCAAAACGCAGCCCATCGGCACCGTAGTTATCGCGCAGGTTTGCAAACTCGTCTTTGAACAGGGCGAAGACCTTGGCGTTACCGCTATTCAGATCAGCATCGCCTTTAGAAAAGGGCTCGCCGGTATCACATTGCGCACAACCCTCACGCCACGCAGTGTCGTCACTGAGTACGCCTTGCAATGCCGGGCCTATATCCTTGCGATTCATATGATTGGGGACCACATCAAAAATCACTTTGACGTGAGCCGCCTGTAACGCGGCGATCACACCCTTCAATTGGCGCTCAGTGCCGTATCCGCTATTTTTGTCAAAATCGCTCCAGTAATACCCTTCCCCGCCACCACTGGTTTTGGCAGCGGGATCAGACCACCTGGATACATCGCGCCAGGGGGGCGGCAACCAGATCCCCGTGAAGCCGTCTTTACCGATCTGTGCGGCCTGGGCCGAAAGCGTCGCATACCAATCGCCAGTGGGCAGGCGGGTGGAGTTCCAGTGAAACCCCTGCAACAAAATTTCATCCCCGCCCTCGTAGCGAACACCTTGAGGCGTGTTGCCTTGAAGGTCCTCGCCATAGACCGCCGCCCCGGCCCCAAACCCGATGATCAGCGACGTCATCAACATCGCCACCCTTTTGAACAATTGTGCATTGCGGTTCATCGGGCAACTCCCCTCTGATAGAAGGAAGTTTCAGGGTCGGTCAGACACGCCAGAGCGTAACCTGTGAAAAATACCAGTCCCGACGATCGGTGCGGCTGGGCAGCCAGCACTTGCGCCCTCCTCACAGTTGTTTCTATTCATTCTGATACGAAATACCTTTATTCCTCGGGGCGCCGGCCATCGGGAAAAGAGCCTCGAACCAAAACTAAATAAATATTAATGAAGGGCTGAAGGCCTCGTAAAACGGCGTTGTTGTGGCTTTCCTCATTAACTTGCGAGCCAACTTTTGTCACACAAACTATCAAGTTACCTGGCTTAGCGCCGACTCACGGGCATCTCGTAAAAATCAAAGGCACACACGTAATGAGCGCACAGTGGTTGGATAACTTGAAAGTCAGTAAGAAGCTCGGGCTGGGCTTCGCCGCCATTTTGCTGGGCGTGCTGACCGTCACCGCAATCGGTTACTCCAGCACCAACCTGCTGATCGAGCGCCTTGGCAAGAGTGGCAAGGTCTCCGAGATCAAGGCTGATGTCCTGAACGCCCGCATCGCCGCACAAGCCTATGCCACTGGGCCGAGTGCTTCCGGCGTGCAAGCCTACAGCGGTGCGCTGAATACGTTGAGCCACAGTGTCGATGACGGCATTGGTATGTTAGCCGCGCCGAGTAATCTGGCTAAGCTGCGTAACATCAAGGAGCAGGTTGGCGGCCTGAAGCAGACGTTTGATCAATTGGTCAGCATCAATCAGAAAGTCGATGATGCGTTGAAACCCTTGATCAAGGTCTCGGACGAGGTCAGTGCCACGTTCGAAAACCTGCTGGAAAAGACCATTGACGACACATTGCGTGCTCCGGATGAAGCCGGCATAAAACAGGTCAGGATCGCTGGCGACTTGCGTAACGGCATGACCAACTTCCGGCTGGTATTTCGCCGCTATGTGAGCGTGCCTTCTACCGATAACCGTCAGGCGACCTACAATTCGGCCGACGCACTGATTGCTCAGGTGTCAGCTGCTCGCAGCGCATTGCCAAGCCAGGCGAACGCCGCTGTAGATACCGCGCTGAATGCGCTTAAACAGTACAAGGTACTGATGTCGTCGATCTCGGAGATGCTTCAGCAGGCCGATCAGGTTCGCGGCAACCTGCAACAGCAATCCGTCGCAACAGCTGTCGTAGCCGATGATTTGGCGGCACAGCAGATTGTCAGTGCCCAAAAAGAGAAGAACACCGCCGTCGTTCAGTTGTTGAGTGTCGCGCTGGTGGTCTTGCTGATTGGTATCTTTGCTGCATTCCTGATCACCCGCCAAATAACCCTTCCGTTGAACGATACGGTCATTGCCGCGCGCCGGATTGCTGATGGTGACTTGACCCAGGACACCAGCACGCCTCGTCAGGACGAACTGGGCCTGTTACAGAACACCATGCAGCACATGACCGTTTCCCTGCGCGGCCTGATCGGCGGCATCGGCAACGGTGTCACACAGATCGCTACAGCGGCCGAGCAATTGTCTGCTGTCAGCGAGCAGACCAGTGCGGGCGTCACCCTGCAAAAAAACGAAGTCGACCAGGTCGCCACCGCCATGAACGAAATGGCCTCTACCGTACAGGAAGTAGCGCGTAACACCGAAGACGCTTCGCGGTCTGCCAAACAGGCCAGCGAACGTGCAGCACATGGCAGCAGTGTGGTGCAGCACGCCACGCGGGAAATTGGCCAGTTGGCCGGTGAAGTGAAGCAGTTGGGCGAAGCCATGCAGCGCCTGACCGAAGACAGCAGCAAGATCGGCAGCGTGATTGACGTGATCAAGGCCGTTGCCGAGCAGACCAACCTGCTCGCGCTCAACGCCGCCATCGAGGCCGCACGCGCCGGTGAGAAAGGTCGTGGTTTTGCCGTAGTGGCCGACGAGGTGCGCTCGCTGGCCCAGCGCACCCAGAACTCCACAACTGAAATCGAAGTGCTGATCCACGCCCTGCAACAGGGCACAGGCGCAGCGTCAGGCCTGATGGACGCCAGTCTGCAACGCACCGAAGGCACTGTAGTGCTGGCTCGTCAAGCTGAACAGGCGTTGGTTGAGATCAATCAGTCCATTGCCACGATTGAACAGATGAGCCAGCAGATTTCCACCGCTGCCGAGCAACAAAGCGCAGTGACCGATGAAATCAACCGCAGCGTGCTCAGCGTGCGTGACATTGCTGAGCAGTCTGCATCCGCAACAGAGCAGAGCGCCGCATCGACTGTTGAACTGGCACGCCTGGGCGGTGACTTGCAGAGCATGGTTGCGCGCTTCAAGATTTAAGTATCCGGGGTCAGGCGCCTCGTGATGCAGTCACCAGGCGATCTGCCGCTCTTGCGCCCGCGACTATCCGCTCTCCGACCGCTTAGCGCTATGTCCGGCGCAATCTGCAATGACACTGTCTGAGGGCTCAGATAGTTGAACAAATAACTGGTGTGGAAAAGCTTGGCTGATCTATAACTACCCTAAAAAAACTATAGGGGTGAGTATGTCGCCGTTCGATATACAGCGGATGTTGATAGACGAGTTTCCACTGTCGTTTTTGTTAGAGGTGGGTTTCCGAGCTACTTTTGCTTTCCTTGCTGTCTTTCTTTTTTTGAAATCAAGTGGCCGACGAGGAATCAGGCAACTCTCGCTGTTTGAGCTCGTTGTCATCCTGACGCTGGGTTCTGCTGCAGGAGACGTTTCTTTCTATCACGACGTCCCGCTTTTGCCAGTGGCCGTCGTTTTTCTAACGCTTTTGCTGCTGTACCGTCTCACGGTTCTGGCCATGACCAAAAGCAAGAAGTTCGAATCCTGGATTGATGGCCTGCCTGTCACCGTGATCAGCAACGGCCTTTATGAACTCAAGTCTCTGGAAAAGCTGAACATCTCATCCAGCGAATTATTAATGGAATTGCGGCAACGAGGCGTTGAGCATTTGGGACAAGTGCGGTTGGGGCTGATGGAGACCGACGGCGACATCAGCCTCTACTTTTACGACCAAAAAGAATTGCGCCCAGGGTTATCCGTTCTGCCCAAAGAGCATCGAGCGGAGTTCAAGATAGCGCCTGCTTCTGCACTGTATTGCTGCGTAAACTGCGGATTTGCCCAGCCTATTTTGGAAAATCAAGGGATAGATTGCCCGCGCTGCAACCAAGAGGTCTGGTCAGTTGCACTGAACACACCACGCTCTCGGTGAACAGACTCTCGATGCGTGCTGCCAGCGGCCTAACCAAAAAAAAGAGCCCCGGAGGGCCCTCTTCGCTTACAGATAGAATCACTTTTTCAGCCAGGACTCGACGGTGTCAGCGCCGTGTTCAGCTTTCCACTCTTTCAAACCTTTGTGATTGCCGCCCTTCGTCTCAATGATCTCACCAGTGTGCGGGTTCTTATAGACTTTCACTTCGCGGGCTTTGCGTGTACCCGCTTTAGGCGCGGCTACCGGCGCGCGTCGACCGGCTTGCGGATCAAGCAGGTTGATCACGTCTTTCAAGCTGTAACTGTATTTTGCGAGCAAATCGCGAAGCTTCGTTTCGAATTCAATTTCTTTTTTAAGGCCTGCATCGCCTTTTAGGGCTTCAAGTGCTTGGAGTTGTTCAGCAAGGTGTTTTTCGAGCTGGCGGAATTCTGCGAGTTTAGACATTGGAAACCTCTTCTAGATGTGTTGTTACGTTACACCAAAAAAGGACACGCGTATGAACTGATGGGACTGTAGGCGAACGCGCTCTTAATAAATTGAATCCCACGTTAAGGGCAAGGTCATTTATCAGGATCATAGAAGTGCAATAGTTTGGGATGCTGTTTACGGGACGGCAGGACCGGAGCTCAAGGAAGCGATGGATCAGGGCGACCCTATGCTTGCAGCAAAAATTGGACGGTTTCAGTTTCGCGACATCCAGCCCAAGGCCGCATCGGAAATCATCGATATTGGCGACGCAAGCCTACTGCTGGGACATAGCAAACAGGAGATCACCAAGCGGGTTTACAGACGGCTTGGCGCCACCGCAAAACCCTCCAAATAGGCAAAGTTTCGGGACGCCTATTTAAAACCGTCGTGCTCAACCCAAACCCCAGAAACACAAAAGCCCCACTTTCGCGGGGCTTTCGTTTGAATCTTGGCGGGAAACCAGGGATTCGAACCCTGGGAACGCTATTAACGTTCGCCGGTTTTCAAGACCGGTGCATTCAACCACTCTGCCAATTTCCCTTGTGCATCACAGGACTATAGCAGCCCATCCTGTCTCAGCGGGCGCCATAATACCCGAATGAAACACACTGTCAAACTCTCGCCATAGCTTGTTACAGAGCGTCTGTTATGATCTTTGCGACTGAACGTTTCAAAACCGAAGGAGTGTCGCCATGCGCGAACAGAATTACGCAGTGAATGGCAACGCGCAGGCTGAGCAGCTTGAAGTCAGCCGCGTGTTGCGCAACACCTATGGCTTGCTCGCCCTTACCCTCGCATTCAGCGGCGTGATGGCGTTCATGGCGCAGCAGATGCGCGTGGGCTACCCGAATATCTTTGTGGTGCTGATTGGTTTCTATGGCCTGTTCTTCCTCACCAACAAGCTGCGTGATTCAGCCTGGGGCCTGGTGTCGGCGTTTGCCTTGACCGGTTTCATGGGCTTTATCCTCGGCCCGATCCTCAACCGTTACCTCGGCATGGCCGGCGGTGCGGAAGTGGTCAGTTCGGCGTTTGCCATGACGGCCCTGGTGTTCGGGGGGCTGTCGGCCTACGTGCTGATCACCCGCAAGGACATGAGCTTCCTGGGTGGCTTCATCACCGCAGGTTTCTTCGTGTTGCTGGCGGCCGTGGTTGCGGGGATGTTCTTCCAGATCAGTGGCCTGCAACTGGCGATCAGTGCGGGGTTTGTGCTGTTCTCCTCGGTGTGCATCCTGTTCCAGACCAGCGCCATCATCCATGGCGGCGAGCGCAACTACATCATGGCGACCATCAGCCTGTATGTATCGATCTACAACCTGTTTATCAGCCTGTTGCAGATCTTCGGCATCATGAGCCGCGACGACTGATTGTCAGCCACATAAAAAATGCCCCGTATCGAAAGATGCGGGGCATTTTTGTTTTCAGGCCATCAGTACTGGTTGGGCTCCATCTCCAGCTCGACCTTGAAGCGCTCGGCGACATCCCTTTGAATACGCTGGGCCAGGTTGGCAATATCGTGCCCCGTGGCGCCGCCATAATTGACCAGCACCAGCGCCTGCAGCTTGTGCACGCCCGCGTCGCCATCACGAAAGCCTTTCCAGCCAGCCTTCTCGATCAGCCAACCGGCGGCGAGCTTCATTTGCCCGTCGGCCTGGGGGTAGGCCACCAGGTCTGGATACAGCACCTGCAACTCGTCAGCCAACGCTTTGGACACCAGCGGGTTCTTGAAGAAGCTGCCGGCATTGCCAAGCTCGGCCGGATCGGGCAGTTTTTCCCGACGGATGCTGCAGATCGCGCGGCTGACATCGCTTGGCGTCGCCTCGGTGATCCCCTGCCCCGCCAGCCGTTGCTGCACCGGGCCGTAATCGAGCTTGAGGTGGCTGGCGCGACTCAGGGCAAAGCGCACCCGCAGGATCAGCCAGCGCCCGGTTTCGTGCTTGAACAGGCTGTCGCGGTAGGCGAAGTTGCACTCTTGCAGACTGAAGTCCCGCAGTTCGCCGGTGTGACGATCCAGCGCGGTGAGGCCAGCGAATACGTCCTTGATCTCCACGCCGTAGGCGCCGATGTTCTGCATCGGGGCGGCACCGACGGTGCCGGGAATAAGGCTGAGGTTTTCCAGGCCACACAACCCCTGCTCCAGGGTCCACAGCACAAAGGGGTGCCAGGCCTCACCGGCTTCGGCTTCGACCACCACCTGAACGCCGTCGTCCTGCAGCACGCGAATACCCTGGGTGGCCATGCGTAACACCAAGGCAGGAATATCCCGGGTCAACAGCAGGTTGCTGCCACCACCGATAACCAGCAGCGGCAACGCGTGCGCCGAAGCATAAGCCAGAGCGTCACGCACGTCCGCGTCGCTGCGGGCCTCGGCGAACAGCTGGGCGCGCACATCGAGGCCAAAGCTGTTGAACGGCTTGAGCGATACCTGGGCAAGCACCTGCAAGGTCATAACCGCCCCTTCAATTCGATCACCAATAAATCACAAGCCTGTTCAATCAGGTCCAGGACCCGTTCAAAGCCTTGCTCGCCTTCGTGATACGGGTCTGGCACGTCGTCCACTTCAGAACCGCAGCGGCGCAGGAACAGGTCCAGCTCAGCCTTGCCCTGCCCCGCTTGCAGCGCCTTGAGGTTGCGCAGGTTGCTGCTGTCCATGGCCAGGATCAGGTCATAGCGCGCAAAGTCGGCACGGGAGACCTGCTGGGCGCGCTGGGATGACAGGTCGTAGCCACGCGCCTGCGCCGCCCGTTGGCTGCGCGGGTCCGGCGGGTTGCCGACATGCCATTCGCCAGTGCCCGCGGACGCCACCTCGACTTGGCCGGCCAGCCCCGCTTCACGCAATTTATGGCGCAGTACACCTTCAGCGGTGGGCGAGCGGCAGATATTGCCCAGGCAGACAAACAGGACCTCCATCAGGCCCCCCAGCAGGCGACGGACGCGCTCAAGGTCTTCCTGAGTATCGACACCGGCAGGTGGCGCTTCGAGGGCATCGCCGACGTGGATACGCACGCCATGCCAAAGAGCCCGCAGTTGCTCCAGGGCTTCGGTGTTTTCCAGCCAGCACGGCCCCCAACTGACGAAGTCATGCAGGAAGCCGGCGCGATACGCGTAGATGCCGATATGGCGGCGGTAAGGCACGCCTTCTGGCAGCACATCGCGGCTCCTGGCAAAGGCGTCACGCGCCCAAGGCAGGGTTGAACGGCTGAAGGTCAGCGCCAGGCCATTCACATCACTGACCACTTTGACCACGTTCGGGTTGAGCAGCGTGGCGATATCTTCGATCGGCTCGGCCAGGGTCGCCATACGGGCTTCGGCATGGGCGGCCAGGTTGGCGGCCACCTGGTCGATCACGCTTGGCGGAATCAGCGGCTCGTCACCTTGCACATTGACCACGATGGCGTCGGCCGCCAGGCCAAGCTGCGTGGCCACTTCCGCCAGGCGGTCGGTGCCGGAATTGTGGTCTTCGCGCGTCAGCACTGCTTCGGCGCCGAACGCTGTGCAGGCGTCGATGATGCGCGGGTCGTCGGTCGCCACGACCACCCGCTCGGCGCTGCTTTTGCAGGCCTGCTCCCACACCAGCTGGATCATCGGCTTGTCGCCGATCAGTTGCAGCGGCTTGCCCGGCAGGCGAGTCGAGGCGTAGCGCGACGGAATGACAACGGTAAAGGCTGTGGTCATTTATCCAGGCGCTCATCGGTGGTCAGGGTCCGGGCTTCGCTTTCCAGCATCACCGGGATGCCATCACGGATCGGGTAGGCCAGGCCGGCGCCCTTGCTGATCAGCTCGGTTTTGTCGGCGCTGAGCTTGAGCGGGCCTTTGCAGATCGGGCAAGCGAGGATGTCGAGCAGTTTGGTGTCCATGAGTGTTTCCTGGAAAGAGGCGTTTTAAGGCGAGAGACGGGCGGGCAACAGGCGCATCAGCTGCGTGTCGAACCAGGCGACGAACGCCGGCGACGGCACCGCATCCACCGCAAGGTACCACCAGTCGGGCTGGGCAAAGGCGCGGCACTTCACCGCGTCTTTCTCAGTCATGACCAGCGGCAATGACGGCGTAAAATTCAAAACCTCGGCGCTATAGGGCGCGTGGTCGGCAAAAGCATGGGGTATCGGCCGCCAGTGTAGCGTTTCAAGGGTCGTGAAGAAACGTTGCGGGTTGCCGATACCGGCGACTGCATGCACCTGCTGGCCCTCAGGAAAGTGCTCCACCGACTGGCGCTCGTCGTCGTGCAGGTTGACCAGCGCGGCAGGCATCAAACGGAAGGCAAAGCCACCATCGCCATCCGAACCGGCGCCGTTGTAGAGCAGCGCATCAACACTCTGCAGGCGCTCAACCGGCTCGCGCAACGGCCCGGCGGGCAGGCAGCGGCGGTTGCCCAGGCCACGGGCGGCGTCGATTAACACCAATTCCAGGTCGCGGGCCAGGCGGTAGTGTTGCAGGCCGTCGTCGGAGAGAATCAGGTCGAGGGGTTCGCTGGCCAGCAGTGCCTTGACCGCGCGGCTACGGTCGGGATCGATCATCAGGGGAACGCCGCAGCGCTGCACGATCAGCAACGGTTCGTCGCCCGCCACCTCGGCGCTGTGGCTGGCCTCGACTCGCCACGGCAGTCGCGGCGGCTTGGCGCCATAGCCTCGGCTGACCACCCCGACGCGCAACCCGCTGCGCCGGCAGTGGTCGATCAACCACAGGATCAACGGCGTTTTGCCGGTGCCTCCCACGGTGATATTACCGACCACCACCACCGGCACCGGCGCCCGGTAAATCGCGCCCTCGCCCGCCAGGAAACGCGCGCGCTTGCGCTGCACCACCCGGCGGTACAGTGACTCCAGCGGCCGCAGCAACGCGAGCGCCGGATGGCCTTCATACCAGGCCTTGAGCAAACGATCGGACATGGCCATCAGGGTTGGCTCGCCGCCTCGACCGTGCTCATGCGCAGATGGCTGAAACCCAGCTTGCCGGCGGCGTCCATCGCGGTGATCACGGCCTGGTGCTGGGTCTTGCCATCGGCGCTGATGGACAATGGCATTTTGGTGTCTCCGCCGGACTCTTTCTCCAGGGCAGCCATCAAGCCAGCGAGATCGTTTTTCTCCAGTAACTGGTTATTCACCGAAAACACCCCGTCGGCGCTGATGGCGATGTCCAGTTGCTTGACTTCCTGGTCCTCGGCCGGGGAACCGCTCACCGCTTCAGGCAAGTCGACACGCAGTTCGGTCTGCCGGGTGAACGTGGTGGTGACGACAAAAAACAGGAGCAGGATAAACACCACGTCGATCAGCGACGCGAGGTTGATATCGACATTTTCCCGTTGCTTGCGGCGAAATTTCACGCTTTGTCCCCAACCAGGTCTACATCACGGTCGCCCTGCACCACTTCCACCAGCTTGATAGCCTCCTGTTCCATACCGACCACCAGCTCGTCGATACGGCGTTGCAGGAAACGGTGAAAGAATACCGAAGGAATACCGACCATCAGGCCCGCCGCCGTGGTGATCAAGGCCTTGGAGATCCCCCCCGCCAGCACGGCGGCGTTGGTACTCATACCCGCCCCCATGAACGAACTGAAAATATCGATCATGCCCAGCACCGTACCCAGCAGCCCCAGCAGCGGCGCCATGGCGGCGATGGTGCCGAGGGCGTTGATATAGCGCTCCAGCTCATGGATAACCCGAGCGGCGGCCTCTTCGATGCACTCTTTCATGATCTCGCGACCATGCTTGGAGTTGGCCAGGCCCGCAGCGAGGATTTCACCCAGCGGTGAGTCGGCGCGCAGTGCCTTGAGTTTTTCCTTGTCCAGCTGTTTGTTCTTGATCCAGCCCCAGACCTGGCCCAGCAGATGCTCGGGCGTGACGCGACTGGCGCGCAGGGTCCACAGGCGTTCGGCAACGATGCCGAGTGCGGCGATGGAGCTCAAGATGATCGGCAACATCATCCAGCCGCCGGATTTGACCAGTTCCCACACAGTGAATGTCCCCTCGAAAAAGTGCGCCACTTTACCATATAGGTTCGGCAGCGGGGTTCGTCAGCCGTCGAGCCGTCTGTCACGGGCTCGGCGCTTTGGCGACGCTGGATGACGGTAACGCATCGCGCCAAAAACGGCGTTGACCGCGCGCAACGGTTGGTGGCTGGAAAGCGCCCAGTTGCAGGTGCACCGCGCCCTGTTCAGCGCTGTCGTACACCCGGCTGCCCAATGCCTGGTAGCGCGCCATCACCTGCGGGTGAGGATGGCCAAACGCGTTGCCACGCCCTCGGGAAACCAGCACCGACGTGGGCGCCAACCGTTGTAGAAAAGGCCACGACGACGAACTGCGACTGCCATGGTGGGGCGCCTGCAGCCAATCGGTGCGCACCGCCAATGATGAGGCGAGAAACGCACGCTCCGCGGCGCGATCAATATCGCCGGTGAGCAACAGCCGCTCGCCATTGGCTTCGACCTGCAACACACAGGATTTAGGGTTGCCATCAACCGCTTCGGGCCACTGCCATAGTTCGAATGACACGCCGTCCCACGCCCAGCGCTCACCGCTGATACAGGGCTGGGTGCCAAGAAACGCAGGCAACCCCTCGGTTTCGCCACCCACCACGCGCTTGATCGGCATTCCACGGGCAACCGCCGCCGCACCACCGGCATGATCGGCATCGGCGTGGCTGAGCAGCAGCATGTCCAATGCCCCGATGCCCAGTTTTTTCAACGCCGGCAGCACCACGCGCGCACCGAGATCAGTCGCCCCCGAGCGCGGCCCGGCATCGTAGAGCAAGGCGTGCTGGCGGGTGCGCAGGATCACCGCTTGCCCCTGCCCGACATCCAGTTGCAGCACCTCCACCCGCCCATGGAGCACGGGATCGCGCGGTGGAAACACCGCCAGCAGCAACATCGGCCAACCCAGCAAGCGCAACGGTACGCCGTTGGGCAGCAGCAATAACACCGCGCCCGCCAGGCTCACCCACCCATAACCCAAGGGCAGCTGCGCCGGGACCCATGCGGGCAAATGCCCAGCCAACAGCGCCAAACCCTTGAACAACCCGCCCAGCGCCCCGCCCGCCAACCACAGCAGCCCTTCGCCCACGGGTGGCACCAGCAACAACGCCGTACCCGACAATGCCAACGGCAGCACGACCAGGCTGATCCACGGCACGGCCACCAGGTTGGCCAACGGCGCGCTGAGGCTGATGGGCAACCCCAGCATCAACAGCACCGGAAACAGACCAATGGCAATCAGCCACTGGGGCCGGGTCCAGGCGTGCCAGACACTCCAAGGCCCCAGGCGTCCACCGAACGCGAGGACCAGCACGGCGACCGCCGCAAACGACAACCAGAACCCCGGCTGCAGGCTGGCCAACGGCTCAAGCACCAGCACGCCATTGAGCGCCAGCAACAACGGCCACCAGAGCCCCAGATGGCGAAAGCGCACACGCCACAGCAGCACCAGCCCCACCATCACGCAGGCCCGCTGCACCGGCACACCGAACCCTGCCAGCAGGCCGTAGCCCAACGCCGCGGCAAACGCCAGGCCACAGGCACAAGGCAACCAGGGCCAGGCGCCGGGCCAGCAGCCGTAGCGGGCCAGCAGCGCGACCAGGCCGTAGATCAACCCCGCCAGCAAGCCAATGTGCTGGCCGGAAATCACCAGCAGATGCACGGTGCCGGTGTCCTGCAGCACTTGCCAATCCTGCGCCGCCAGCCCGGAGCCATCCCCCAGCACCAGGGCCGCCAACCCGGCCTCGCGGCCCTGGCCATCCACGGCCATCAGGCGCTGGCGGAGCGTGTCGCGCCAGGCATTGCGGGCCGGCGCCAGGCGTTCGCCATCCTTCACCGAACCAGTGGCGCCGATACGCTGGGCCAGCAGCCAGGCCTCATGATCAAACCCATGAAAATTGAGCAACCCGGCGGGCCGCTTGAGCGTCACGGCCAGGCGCCAGCGCTCGCCGCTGCGTACCGGTGGCCCGCCGTGCCAGGAGACCCGGATGCGCTTGGGCAGGCGGGCGTTGCGCGAGCGACTGTCGATCAGTTCAAACCGCACGCCCGTGGCCGTCTGTTGCGGCAAGCCAACCACCCGCCCCTCCAGCCAGCGGGTCTGGCCATCCAGCGTCGGCCGCAATCGATCCTCGAGCGCCCACTGCGCGCTGATGCTCGCCCAGCTCAGCCCGAGCAGGAAGAATGCCAGCGGATACGTGCGAAATGGCAGCATCATCAAGGCCAGCACCGGCATGGCTATCAGCCAACCCATGGATGGCAGTGCCGGCAAAAAACGCAGGGCAAGCAGCCCCAGCGCGAGCGCGAACATCCCTTTCTTCATGAATCATCCCTGTGCAGTGATCCATTCAGTCTTAGCCGGATGCTCGGGGGTGCCTTATGATGTTTTGTCACAAAGTCTGAATTTTCTGTTTATAGAATACGCGCATACTTGCCCCTCGAACTGACCTGGACCCCTTATGCCCCGTCGTTTATTCAAACGGTACATGCCCGACCCCACCAGTATCAGGGAACACAAGTCATTACAGTTTCTTGGCACGCTGCTGCATGACCCGAACCTCTGGCACCTGAACCGGCACTCGGTGGCACGCGCCATGGCGGTGGGTTTATTCGCGGCGTTCATCCCGATCCCATTACAGATGCTATTGGCAGCGGTGTTGGCGATTGCCGTGCGCGGCAACATGCCCATCGCCGTCAGCCTGGTATGGCTGACCAACCCGATCACCATGCCGGTGGTGTTTTTCTGCACCTACATGACCGGCGCCTGGCTGATGAATGTGCCGCCACGCAGTCTGCCCGACGACCTGACCTGGGAGTGGATCAGTGGCCAACTGAGCACAGTGTGGCAGCCCTTCCTGCTGGGCTCGGTGGTGCTGGGGCTGGTGCTGGGCGCGCTGGCCTATTGCCTGACCATGGGCTATTGGCGCTGGTGGGTCGCGCATCAGTGGAAGAAACGCAAGCAACGTCGCGGTTGATACCTGACGGGCCAGCAAACGCTGGTGCCATTAATCGCCTTCGCGCCCCCCCTGGCGCCAAGTTTGCCCTCTGTCGTTAATTTGCAAGATTCCAAGCCGCGCAAATGGCTACACTGCGCAGGTGGCGTGGGCCGGATGCCTGCGCGGAAGATTGACATCAGTGTGGTAGCAGGAGAATGGCGTGCTTAGAAGAATGGGGATAAAAGGCCGCGTACTGTTGCTGACCTTATTACCGACCAGCCTGATGGCCCTGCTGTTGGGGGGCTACTTCACCTGGATGCAGCTCTCCGAGTTGCAGACCCAATTGCTGCAACGCGGCGAAATGATCGCTGAACAATTGGCGCCCCTGGTGGCCCCGGCCCTGGGCAGCAGAAACACCGACCTGCTGGAACGCATCGCCACCCAATCGCTGGAGCAGACGGACGTGCGCACCGTGTCGTTCCTCGCGCCAGACCGCACGCCCCTGGCCCACGCCGGGCCGACCATGCTCAACCCGGCACCGATCGGCAACAGTTCCCATCTGCTGAAACGCACCGGCAACGACGCCACCCGCTACCTGCTGCCGGTGTTTGGCCGCCATCGCAACCTGGCGGGCGACGTGATCCCCGACGAAGCAGACCGTCTGCTGGGTTGGGTCGAGGTGGAACTGTCCCACAACGGCATGTTGCTGCGCGGTTACCGCAGCCTGTTCGCCAGCCTGCTGCTGATTGCCATCGGCCTGATCGCCACCGCGGCCCTGGCGCTGCGCATCAGCCGCACGATCAACTCGCCACTTGGCCAGATCAAGCAAGCCGTGGCCCAACTCAAGGACGGCAACCTCGAAACCCGCCTGCCCCCGCTGGGCAGCCAGGAGCTGGACCAGCTCGCCTCGGGCATCAACCGCATGGCCGAAACCCTGCAAAACGCCCAGGAAGAACTGCAGCACAGCATCGACCAGGCCACCGAAGACGTACGCCAGAACCTGGAAACCATCGAGATCCAGAACATCGAGCTCGACCTGGCGCGCAAGGAAGCACTGGAAGCCAGCCGTATCAAGTCGGAGTTCCTGGCCAACATGAGCCATGAAATCCGTACGCCGCTCAACGGTATCCTCGGCTTTACCCACCTGCTGCAAAAAAGCGAACTCACGCCGCGCCAGCTCGATTACCTGGGCACCATCGAAAAATCCGCCGACAACCTGCTGGGCATCATCAACGAGATCCTCGACTTCTCGAAGATCGAGGCCGGCAAGCTGGTGCTCGACAGCATCCCCTTCAACCTGCGGGACTTGCTGCAGGACACCCTGACCATCCTCGCCCCCGCTGCCCATGCCAAGCAGCTGGAACTGGTGAGCCTGGTGTACCGCGATACACCGCTGGCACTGGTAGGCGACCCGCTGCGGCTCAAGCAGATCCTCACCAACCTGATCAGCAATGCGATCAAATTCACCCGCGAAGGGACCATTGTCGCGCGGGCGATGATCGAGGACGAACAGGAAGACAGCGTGCAACTGCGCATCAGCGTGCAGGACACCGGCATCGGCCTGTCCAACCAGGATGTGCGCGCGTTGTTCCAGGCGTTCAGCCAGGCAGACAACTCGCTGTCGCGCCAGCCCGGCGGCACCGGCTTGGGCCTGGTGATCTCCAAGCGCCTGATCGAACAGATGGGCGGTGAGATCGGCGTCGACAGCACGCCGGGCGAAGGCTCGGAATTCTGGATCAGCCTGAACCTGCCCAAGACCCGCGACGACGTCGAAGACCTGCCTTGCGCGCCGCTGCTGGGGCATCGCGTGGCCGTGCTGGAGAATCACGACCTGGCGCGCCAGGCTTTGCAGCACCAACTGGAAGACTGCGGCCTGGAGGTCACGCCGTTCAACACCCTCGAAAGCCTGACCAACGGCATTACCAGCGCCCATCAGACCGAGCAGGCCATCGACCTGGCGGTACTCGGCGTGACGGCCAACAACATTCCGCCCGAACGCCTCAACCAACACCTGTGGGACCTCGAACACATGGGCTGCAAGGTGCTGGTGCTATGCCCCACCACCGAACAGATGCTGTTCAACCAGTCGGTACCCAACCCCAACAGCCAACTGCAGGCCAAGCCCGCCTGCACGCGCAAGCTGCGTCGCGCCCTGTCCGACCTGATCAGCCCGCGCCCCTCGCGCAGCGAACCCGGCGAGCCGCTGAGCAGCCGCGCGCCACGCGTGCTGTGTGTGGATGACAACCCGGCGAACCTGCTGCTGGTGCAGACCCTGCTGGAAGACATGGGCGCACGGGTGCATGCCGTGGAAAGCGGCTACGCGGCGGTCGACGCGGTGAAACAGAACACCTTCGACCTGGTGCTGATGGATGTGCAAATGCCCGGCATGGACGGCCGCCAGAGCACCGCGGCCATCCGCCAGTGGGAAAGCGAACGCCACGGCACGCCGTTGCCGGTGGTCGCCCTCACCGCCCACGCCATGGCCAACGAGAAACGCGCCCTGCTGCAAAGCGGCATGGACGACTACCTGACCAAACCCATCAGCGAACGACAACTGGCCCAGGTGGTGTTGAAGTGGACCGGACTGGCCCTGCGCAACCAGGCGCCGGAACGCGTCACCGAAGGCCTCGGCCCCGGCGTGCAATTGCCGGTGCTGGACCACGAGGAAGGACTGCGCCTGGCCGCCGGCAAGACCGACCTGGCCGCCGATATGCTCGCCATGCTGCTGGCCTCCCTGGAGGCCGACCGCCAGGCCATTCACGTCGCCCGCGACGCCAAAGACAACCTCGCCCTGATCGAACGCGTGCATCGCCTGCACGGCGCTACCCGCTACTGTGGCGTGCCACAACTGCGCGCCGCCTGCCAGCGCACCGAAACCCTGCTCAAGCAGGACGACGCCAAGGCCATCGCCGCGCTCGACGAACTGGATATGGCCATTGCCCGGCTGGCCAGTGAAGCGCGGGTCAGCGCCTGACCCTATAGAAACCGGGCGTTTGTGGTGGGCGAGCCAGCCTCGCATGAGGCAGGCCCGGCACCACAAAAAACCGCGCCACCGGGGCCTTCACCTGATAATTGCAGGGAGCTTTTTTGATGCGCGTGATTCTTTTCAGCAGCCAGGCCTACGACCGCGACAGTTTCCTCGGCGAGCCATTGCCGCCGGGGCTGGTGCTGCAATTCCAACCGGCCCGCCTGAACCTCGACACCGTGGCGCTGGCCGAACACCACGAAGTGGTTTGCGCCTTTATCAACGATGACCTCAGCGCCCCGGTGCTGGAACACCTGGCCAATGGCGGGACCCGGCTGATCGCCCTGCGTTCGGCCGGGTACAACCATGTCGACCTTGCAGCCGCCAGGCGTCTGGGGCTGACCATCGTGCGCGTGCCCGCTTATTCGCCCCACGCCGTGGCCGAGCACGCGGTGGCGCTGATCCTCGCCCTCAACCGCCGCTTGCACCGCGCCTACAACCGCACCCGCGATGGCGACTTCAGCCTGCACGGCCTGACCGGCTTCGACCTGGTGGGCAAGACCGTCGGCGTGGTCGGCACCGGGCAGATTGGCGCCACGTTCGCCAAAATCATGAGCGGCTTCGGCTGCAAGCTGCTCGCCTGCGATCCACACCCCAATCCACAGGTACTGGCCCTCGGCGCGCGTTATGTGAGCCTGCCGGAGCTATTGGCCGACGCCCGTATCATCAGCCTGCACTGCCCGCTGACCGCCGAGAGCAAGCACCTGATCAACGCCCGCTCGCTGGCGCAGATGCAGCCCGGCGCAATGTTGATCAATACCGGTCGCGGCGGCCTGGTGGACACCCCGGCTCTTATCGAAGCCCTCAAGGACGGCCAGCTCGGCTACCTGGGGCTGGACGTGTACGAAGAAGAAGCCCAGCTGTTTTTCGAGGACCGCTCGGACCTGCCCCTGCAGGATGACGTACTCGCGCGCCTGCTGACCTTCCCCAACGTGATCATCACCGCGCACCAGGCGTTTCTCACCCGCGAGGCCCTGGCGGCGATCGCCGGCACCACGTTGGCCAACATCGCCGCGTGGGCAGAGGGCCGTGCGCAAAACCAGGTACAAGGATGATCAGCGGTCACATAGCAGGCTCATGATAAGCGGGCACCCGTGATAGGATGCCGCGCCTATTTGGAGGATCCATGGCCGAACACGATTTCCGCTTCAGCTTGCTGAGCCCGCAACACACTCTGATCGAATGCCGCGCCCTGGTGCCGGGCCGTTACCAGGTCACCGGCAACGGTGGTTCGATCAAGCATGGCGATGTCCTGATCGTCACCCTGCGCGGCAGTAAAACCCTGTCGATGCGCCTGACCGTCGAAGGTGATGCGCGCTACTCCATCCGCCCGGCGGGCCAATGGGTGGCCATGGCCCAGGGGCCGAAATTCGGCGAACTGGAGATTCATACCTGGAAGGTCAATTGCGACAGCTGCGACGCCGTGCTGGAGTTTGAATTCGCCGTAGAGACCAAACTGACCAAAGAGCCGCTGCAACCGGCCGCCAATGCGCGCATTGCCGAGTTGGGCTGGGCCAGCGAAGGCGACAAGCACCGCTGCCCGACATGCCAGAAGGCCGCGCAATGAAGGGCCTGCTGCTGCTCGCCGCCATGGGTGCGGGCCTGGCCGGTTGCGCCGGCGATCCCGTCAAGCTTCAGCAGGATCACAGCTACGTGGTGGAATGGATTGGTGAACGCCCGCTGATGGACTACGCGCACCTGACCGTTACCCTCGGCGCCGATGGTCGCGCCTATGGCAATGGCGGTTGCAACCACTGGTTTGCGCCGTACACCGTGGACGGCGACAAGCTCAGCTTTGGCAAGATCGGCAGTACCCGCAAGCTCTGCGGCGAAGCCCTGATGGAGCAGGAACACCGCTTCTTCCAGGCCTTGCAGGGCGTACAGCGCTGGGACATCTCGCCGATCGAACAGACCCGTTTCTGGCCGGCCGAAGGCAAACCGATTCGCCTGTGGCTTGAAGAAGGCTGATCCTGATTCTGGACTGAGTGGAGATCCAAGAATGTGGGAGGCCCCACTCCCTCTTCGGCGTAGCGCTGTCGCGCAGCAAACGGGGCCTCTGTGGCGAGCGGGCTTGCTCGCTCCCACATTGGATTGGAACTACTGAACCAAAGGGCCTTTAAACCAAAGGCCTACAGCTAATTCATTTTTACCTCGTACCATTTATGTACCATTTGACTCCATTCGCCCCATACCTCCGACCCGACTAGCTGCCTTATGCAGCAGGCAGAGAACGGCCAAAAGCGGACATTGCGGTGAGTGCTTACATCATCATGAGCGCACTGGGTTCGGCTTCTTCGACTTCACTGTAGAGCAGCAAGCGCTAAGCGGTGGTCGCTTCGATCTCAGTCAAGCTCGCGCTCATTACGTTGCGTAATGTAGCACTTTCGAAGTGCCTCTCACGTATGCGTTCATAATCTTGCATCCGCTCACGTATCTGCTTGTGTCGTTCGTGATGCGCTTGAATATCTGCCGCGCACGCCTTGGTTTGGGCCGCACCATTAGCCCTGTTATCAGCACCTGTAGCGCTCTGGCAACTGGGACAATGACCCTGCACCTCGTCGCACCGCTTCTAGGCCTGTGCCTGAGGAAGCCAAGCCCAAGCAGAGAGAACCCGACTGGTCTTGAAAGCAGCCCTGATGAAGCGGTTCTTTTCGTTCTGATTTCGTTCTGACCTGTTCAGGATCAAATCTGAATCTGCTCTGGGAGCGTTATGAACGGGTGATAAACCCGTTCATGTAATAGTCATCAATAATTATTGTTGAGCTGTTGCAGCAAGGCATCATTTGCTTGATTGATCAAAGTCATCAAGAAGCCGCTACCTTCCTTGTCAGGATGAATTCTCTGAGAAAGCAGTTTAACTTTTTTCTTGAGTTCTTCCTTGGAAGGCATCTCCTTGAATCCTAATACATCCAATGGATTAAAATGGCTGGCTTGTGGGAAGTTGCCGAATTGGCTGCTGAATTTTAGATTGTTGTTTTCATTCAATACTTTCTGATGTTCAAATCTCAAAGCCGCAAGCTCTGCTTGTAAGCGGCCAATTTCCGAGTTTGTATTTTGCTTCGCTACTTCTACTGCCCCATTCGCAGTGAAGGCAGATACATACATCAGAAAAATATAACCTTGCTCTTGATAGTGGCCCTTTTCCCATTCCGTATTCTGGTTAGCGAATACAGCCAAGAATTCATCATCCTTCTTGAAAATAGCAAAGTGATAGAACTGCACTCCAATCTCCTGGTGATCTGCTTTTGGGTTTTGACTCCATCCCTGAGCGATATACTTGGCTTCGGTAACGGATCAACCTTTTCCTAGTCAACGTTTTCGCGGGCAAGTCGTGTCACGTGCCACTATGTCACTTGGCCATCACTCCCGGCAAGGCCACATCGTGCTTGGTGACGTAGCAGCTTTTGCTCGGTTCCGTTTAAGCGAGCGGCAGAGCAAGGTAACGAACTGTCGATGACAAAATTTGGCAAGCTCAGTGATAGCGGGGTAAACCCGCGCAGCTCAGCGTCTTTGGCGAGAAGGCACCTGCTCGTAAAAGCACCAAAGACAAGGCCGACCACTCTGAGACAACGTCCAACCCGCTGCCCTATCGCAACAAGATTGAGGTCGCTCCATGTCCGGTCTGCAATGTCAAAATTGCAAAGCACGTTATGAAGCGTCACATTGCCGAGTATGATCGGCCTGAGCCGAAGATCGACCCGCTTGCACCTCGACTCGCTGGAATCAAGAAGCCTTCCAGGCCTGTCCTCCCCGTCTCATCAACTCCTGCACCTGCACCAGCGAAAGCCGCTCTCGGATCCCTGTGCCCTCGCTGCGGCGGTGATGGTGGTGTGAGAGGTGGATGCACAAAATGTGATGGCACCGGATGGGTGTCGCTCGCAATGGAGCACGATGTTGTCTATCGGACAGACAGCGGCATTGGTGAGAACTCCCGCGCACCGAATTCCGACTATATCGGCGGGATCGGCGGCGCTCATTTCAGAGAGATCGATGGTCGGATCGGCACCATTCCTTCACATGACGATTACAGTGATGAAAGCTTATGGGATGGGCTTTGACGATGGCGGCTCTGGATTGTTTGCTCCAAAGCTGTAGCGTAGCGATTGAATTCAGCCACCGCGTATCTGAGAAATCGCTCATCGACGATGATGCCGTTGAAAAGGTTTACCTCTACCCCCTCAGTTCTCTCAATTGCTTTGATTAACCTTTTCTCAAATTCGGTCTTCTTCTCTTTTTTGCAGAGAGCTTTATGATAGTCAGTGGCTACCCCATCATTGTGGATCATAATGTTTCTAATCATTGTCAGATGATCTGAATCGCCCCGGTTTTCAAAGACGCCGCGATCGACCCGTTTGGGGCGATGCTGTGCGTTCGATAACGTTCACTTCTGGCTGTGGACTCAACCGGTCACCACAGGCAGCTTTTGGCCGACTGCCGCCCTTCGCAAAGGGCAGCTTTGGGTCCAGGCTGTGTGAAAACGCGCTAAACGCGTCGAAAACAGTGAGTCGCGAGGGTTGCCTGTGGAATCAGTGGGCGGAAGTGCGAATTACCTTAGTCAGCTACATAGACGTTCGTAATGCCGTTTGGGGCGCGTCAGCGGCCCAAACGGCTACTCACGGGCGAGCAAGCGGCTGGATTCACGCCCTGATCGCCTCAAGCAGTCCTGCGACGCCGAAGATGCTCATCATTCGTTTGAGGTTGTATGCGAGCACGTGAAGGCTCATTTCGGTACTTACCCGCGGAAGTGTTTTGGTCAGGAAGTGGGTGGCTCCCATCCAATATTTGAGCGTTCCAAAAGGATGCTCAACGGTCTGTCGACGAACCCTCATCATCGCTGGATCATGTTCTAGCCGAAGCTGCATCGCGTCGACTACAGCCTCATGTTCCCAGCGCTTCACCCGGCGCTCCTTACCCGTCGTACATTGCTTTTGCATTGAGCAGGACTGGCAGCCCGAGAAGTAGTAACAATGCAATAACATGCCGTCTTCCATCGACGAATGCCGCCTGGTTAGTAACTGCCCCGCAGGGCATCGATACTCGTCCGACGTAATAAGATAAATGAAATCCTGCTTGCCGAATCTGCCTTCGGCTTTGCTGCCAGATGTGAGGGGTTTCGGTACGTAGGTAGTGATGCCGGCTTGCTCGCAAGCAAGGATTTCCAGACCTTTGTAATAGCCTCGGTCGGCCACCACCGTTAGCGATTCAGCCTCGATTTCTTCACGCGCCTGGTTCGCCATATTGCTCAGTTGCCCACGATCATTACCCACGTTGGTCACCTCATGGGCAATGATCAGATGGTGTTTGTCGTCGACAGCTGTTTGTACGTTGTAGCCAACGGTTCCGGTGCCTCGGCCGCTCGTGGCCATTGAGCGTGCATCTGGGTCTGTGAGGGAGATCTGCTGGTCTGGACTTTCGTGGAGCTGCGCCTCGATTTCCTTGAGTTTCTGCATCTGCTTTTTCAGTGTTTCTATCTTTTCCTTAAGCCGCTCTGCTTTGGCCTCGGCCACTTCGGGCGTGGCCCGATCCGCCGAATCCATCGCCGCCAGATAGCGATCAATGCTCTGCTCAATCTGCTGCATGCGTGCCTTCACCTTGCCCTGAGTGAAGTTGCGGTCGCGATTATTGACGGCTTTGAATTTGCTGCCGTCGATAGCGATGATCGACTGAGAGAAGAGATTGAGGTTGCGGCAAAGAACTACGAACTGGCGGCATACGCTGCGAATGGCTTTGCCGTTGTCTTTGCGAAAGTCGGCAATGGTTTTGAAGTCCGGAGCCAAACGCCCCGTTAGCCACATCAACTCGACGTTGCGCTCGGCCTCACGCTCAAGTCGGCGGCTGGACTGAATCCGATTGAGATAGCCGTAGATATAGATCTTCAGCAACACCGCTGGGTGGTAGGCCGGACGACCCGTTGCGGCAGGATCGACGCCCCCAAAACCAAGTGCGCCCAGGTCGAGTTCATCGACGAAAACGTCGACCACTCGGACTGAATTTTCTTCGGCTACGTAATCGTCCAGACACTCCGGCAGCAAGGTGACTTGCGTCCGAGCCTCACCTTCAATAAATCGCTTCATGATCGCCCCCGCTACGATCTCGACGAAAGAAGTTTAGACAAGCCAAGACCATTTCACCCTGTCTGGTTTGAAAGCGCCTCCTGGTGGAGGCGCCTTAAAGATCAAAGACTCCGAGTCATTCCTGAGGCCAGCACCAACCGTTCAAGTCCGATGCCGAACCCAGCTCCTTCTCGATAGGCACCGCCGCCGACAACTTGTTGTTGTGCGCCCAATACGGGACAACGCACCTCGAAGCCATTCCCCTCAAGGTAATAACTTAGTCCACGCTTCACTGCGAGACTGAGTTCATATTCCAGTCCCAGCGAATCAAGAAAGCCAGTGCAAATTGTTTGGCTACGCGCCAAAGCCTGTGCTGGTGTGGGACTAAGAATTTCGAGTCCCAGTTGAGTGAATTCGCGATAACGACCGGCTTGGGGTCGTTCATACCGGTAACATCGCGCCACATAGAAAAACATCGCTTCTTCTCGTGACCCGAGAAGCACACCGTTGCGCTCCTGAAAGAGCGCGGTTGCTTCTGGGATGAGGCAACAAGGACGTCCGGCCTTGTCATTGAAGGCCCACATTTGTCCGATGATTTCACTCCCGCCGGTTTTCTCAATAAAAGTGTCCTGGCCCCATAGCGCAGGAACTATGGCCTCTTCAGCCCCGGCATTGATGAAGATAGCTCCGAAAACGGCCTTCTATCTCACGCATGATTGCAGCTTCTTTCCCAGTCACTATTCGAGTTCCACGAAGCATAGTCATTTTCATAATCTCCAAATTACAGGCAATAAAAAAGGCGCCATTGGCGCCTTGGTTTGGTTCACTGAGTGGTCAGAATCGATGTTTCGAACTCTGATTAATCGATGAGCGTACGCAACCGCGGCACCCTGAGCGAGGTCCGTGATGATGATGGCGATTGCTTGGAATAAATTGAGTCATAGCGAATCCTTGCACAAAAGCGGGAGCGCCTACAAGCCACCGCATTTTTTGACAAACCGGCGACGCGTCCCACCGAACCCGTTTTCACACAGCCTGGGTCGAAAGCGGCCATTCAACGGTTCGGAATCAAGCTGGTCAGCAGCAAACCTCATGATGGGTAATATGAAATCTACTGACAGGCAACTATCGATCATTTGGTATAAATAAAAACAGGGCGAATCAATGGATATTAAAGAGTTTTGCCTCGCTCATGGATTCGATATGAGCAAATGTGGGGTAGCGTTGGGGGGTGGCGGTTTCGAAATGACTGAGTTGAAAACCTCACCAGTCGAATTTTTGACCTTGGCGGAGGATGATTTTGAACGGGGCGGTTTGGCGGCTCTTGTCAATGCAACGACCAATGCAAAACGCGCCATTGTCTCTCAGCTTGATCAGTTGCTGATCTCTTTCGGCTATCCCTCACTTCGATGGAACGTGCCGAAGAAGATCGAACGGTTAAGGGCGCTTGGGTTATTGGCGCCAAGTCTGTTGCGTAAAGTCGTCGATATGCGAAATATTCTCGAGCACGAGTACGCAACGCCTGAGCTTAAAAATGTTGAAGAGGCGTTGGATATCGCGAGCCTATTCGTGATGTCCGCTTCAGCTCTGTTCATTCCATTCGATGATGTATTGGAGTTTTCACTCCCCGACCTCGTTGTGACAGAGAGCTCTGTCACTCATCTTTCGGCGGGACTGAATCGCGAGCCTGATAGGGTTTTCTACACTGTCTACGCTTATAAGCCTGGAGGCCATGGAGGGAGTTGCGTCGGTCAGTGTGAGATTGAATCAGGGCATGTTCTGTTCGAGGCGATGGTGAAGCTTTCCGCGTCGCTGATGCTTCGCTACAAGGTGAACCAAGCTCTCCGCGATTTTGAAGCCGTGTACGCCCGGCTATAAGTAATCGTTTAATTAACGTTGTGGTTCCCCACGTGAATGCGTTGGGTCTTGCAGTCATGCGGTAGGCGAGCCATTCAAGCTAGTCACCAGCAAGCCCGATGATGAGCAATATGAATTTTTCTGACGGACTGCTTTCGGCCAGAAGCGGCCATTAGAAAGTGACTATTAAACTAGGGGCGATTCAGTATTTGTATTTGAAAGCGCAATGCCATACACCGATCTAACTTTATTTTCGTACCGCATACAGCTTGATCTAACTAACAATCGCTGCACGCTTGCGTCATACAGTCCACCGCTAGGGGAAAGTATTTCTAAACTTACAATCTTGTCATGTTCATTAGCTTGAAGAATTCTCTGCTGCAGCGTAGCAGCTTGATTAGTCAGTCTTGATATTTTTGAGCTGTCGCGATCATCATTCAGGACTAAATTATTCGCGCTTTTCAAAAAATCTCTACACTCCGAGAATAAGCCATTGCTTTTACGAAGATTTTGTAAAAAATCGTAATCAACTGGAAGTGAGCAAAATTGGCCTAGCCCGCTGTTCCATGGGTAGTTAACAATTCCTTGGTCGCGGTGTTGCGCCGTAATTAATTCACGCCATCTTGAACTACTATCCGTGACCAAAATCGAGCCGGTTACTTGAGCTAAGAATAATGCCATTTCGTAGTTCGGCCCCATTCGAAATTGCATGAACTGTCCTCCCTCAGGATAGTCCAGTTTTTGTAACAACATTAGCGGAGAAGATTCCGCTAGTAGCTCTAGTTCAGACACAGCTGTTTCAGCATCCTCGTGCGTCAGCCCGAAATCATGAACCAAAAACTGAACTCTCGCCTCGCTCGGCATCATGGCGGTCGAATTAAGTAGATCGTCCAGTTGCAGTTTATAGCCTACCTTTAAGTCTTCTACGCTCATAACGTCTTTGGTGCGATTTTTAGACCGGCCTCTCGCCATTTCTAACATTGCGCTCATTAGAGCACTGTCGAAATCAGAGGGGTCGGGAATAAGGTTTACTAATCCATGCGCAATGAGTGGCTCTATATCAAGCATGAAAAGAAATTCTTTTAATGCTTGATACTTGTACTTAGCTGGCGATTGGATTGGGCTGAATTCTGGGCGAATATTATTAGGATTGGTAACAGGCGTTTGTATAAGGAACTCGTCAAAAAAAGATGCCGCTGGTAATGCGTTCTCGCTTATGACGCGAACGTCCAATATTCCGCTATAAAGCGCCCGAAATTTACCGTCCGGCTTCGGCAGCATCGCATAAATGTCGGTGCTGCGAGGCCAAAGAATCCCGTAAAATTTATAAATTTCTGAAATTTGTTCGTTGGTCAGCTCTCGACGCACGTCTTGCCAACACTTACCATTGCTGAGTCCTAAAACTTCTCGTATGCAGTTGCAGAATGCTAGGTTTCGCTCTCGAACGCTGGCGACACTCCACGTCGTTCGAAGCTCGATCGGAGTGTTCCGGCAACAGTTTTTATACTTTCGGCCGCTACCACAGCCACAATTCCCGTTCCGGCTAATAGACTCCTCGACAATATTCTTGTTTAGAAACTCATCGTGGGGCTCGGTCCGCCCGAATGCATCTTGGTAGTGAACGGAGCCATCAGCAAAAGAGGCGTACATTTCTCCACCAAACCTGTAAATCATATCTTTTGGCGGAAGTAATAAACTTTTTAACTCCGCCCAGTCAGCAGTTATTTCTAGTTCTGGATAAAGCCACTCTTCTTTCCCAGCAGCCACAGACTCGGCTCTGCTCTTGATAATATAATTTATTTTTGTAACTTCCTCTGAGGTTAGATTTCGGGAGTTGATGAACTCAATTGTATTTACGAGGCTTTGACGAACACGATTAGCGTTTGTGCGTGGTTCGAGTGGGTCGACCGCATTAGGGTTTTTAGCAAATTCCAAGTTTGTGAGAATTAAACAGCGATTCTTATTTAGGGGGAATATTGTCTGAGATCCTTTCAGTGCTATATCTGGGTCGCTAGGGTACTCGCACATTAGTGAATCGGGCGGGCAAGCGTAGTTATAAATGGTGACCGGATGATCTGAAACAATAAATTTAACGTCAGAGTTTTCCGCGGACACCAACTCGCGGACCCCTTCCGCCCACAGGGTGCAATGTATGGATCGTAGCGATTGCATCTCTGTCATGAGAGAGAGTTGGCTTAGTTCAGGGTATTTGCTTTGAATCCAATCCAGACCTTTCGGCGTTCGCAGTTTTTGAGCATCCAGATACGTAAAAAAACTTTCAAAGTTATTATGCCACTGAGACTGATCGTTTGTTGAAAATGCCCGAATGGCCTTGGAGCCGCTGTCGTCAATGGGGCCAAACAACTTTTGCTCTATGTCGTCGTTAACCTCGTCACCAAAAAATGTAGAGTAAAGATCTTTCCTATAAAATTGTTGAGCTGGGGTGCGCCACTTCTTCGAATATATCGTTTCGTTCTGCCCGTTTCGAACAATATCCCTGCGGGTTAAGTAGCAAAGTTTCTCTCCAGCGTCGATAAAGCCCTTCTGATGCCATTGTGCTACGAAGTGATTATCTCTGGTCTTAGTCATTACGGTGGGCAGTCCTTGGTGGGAGGAGCGGGCAGCCCCCTAAAAGATTGACATCGGCTAGAACGGCGCTCGCCCTGTGGGTTTAGCCCATACTACGTTTTCTGCTATTAAGCGGCACGCCGTCAACAGTTGCCGTATCCAGCGCCGATAACTGCGCATCCAATACGCCGTTCTTCCCATCGCGTGGAGTTACTTGTCTATCTCCAATCTCCTGAGCGAGCACCGCGATTTACGCCGCCAAAATATTCGTTACAAAGCCGAGTGAATCGCCCCGGCTTTCGTAGACACTCAGTGACGGCTTTTGGCCGATCGCAGCCGGTGGCGACTGGCAGCGATTGGCCAAAAGCAGGCAGTAGGCAGGGCACGTCGATATGCACGCCAATATCGTCACTTGATTGTAAAAATGCTCAACGTTATATTCCGCGAGCAAGGTTTCCGCAATCCAGTAGCAAATCATCCAGGAATGGATTGATGTCTATTAGCTCCATTAGATCGAGCACATCTGCGGACGCAGTCCTTATTGGCCGCCACTCGTCATGATCGAATATCAGTCGATCATGACAGCAGAATGCAGCCTCAGTAAGGCTATTGCATCGCTCCCAAAGGTCTCGCAGCCGTGTATTGATCTGCGCTGGTAACGCGCTGCCACAGACTGTAAGAACCTCGTTCAACGGAAGGATCATCTGTGACCAGGTTTCACATGCAGGGCAATCCGGGATGGTTTTCTGCTGCATATCCGATGTCAGTGCGAGGAACTCAAGAGCCGGAATTGCCTCGCACACTGCAAGAACACGTTTGTATTCATCTTGGCCGTACCATTCCCACAACGTTGTGGAGAAACCCATCATCAAACTCCAAAAACAATCCAGTCGACCTATTACCATCACTGGGCAGATTCAACTTAACCAGTTCACTATTACATAGGTCGAACGGCTACTTTAATCGAAAACGGTCGCTTGTGATCGGTTGGTTTTGGCCGGAAGTAGCCACTCCTGAACGTCCTCTTCTGGCCGACTGCCGCCCTTCGCAAAGGGCAGCTTTGGGTCGACTGCTGCCGGTCATGAGCGAAAAACATCAGCCTTTTCGGTGATGGATTGGGGGCACTTTTTAACCGCGCAGGGCCTTAAGCTTGGCCAACACACCTTGCGCCGTCTGCTCCCCCATCAACTGCTCACGCACCTTGCCCTTGTCATCGATGATGTAGGTCACCGGCAAGCCTTCGCTGCGGGGAATATCAAAGATACCGTCCGGGTTCTGCGCCAGCACGGTGAACTTGATCCCCAGCTTGTCGCTGGCGTCCTTCAGCTCTGCACCCTGCACATTGTCGAAATTGACCCCAAACACCCCCACGCCCTGCCCTTTGAGCTGTTCAGCCAAGGCATTGAGCTCCGGGATTTCCGTACGGCACGGGCCGCACCATTCCGCCCAGTAGTTGACCACCAGCCATTGCTTGTCCAGGCGCTCGGCCGCGACTTTCTGGCCATACTGGTCAATGCCATAGTCATTGCCGCAGCCGCTGAGCAGCAGGGTTGTAATGATCGCCAATGCACCGATCAGTCGACGTGTCATGGGGTTATCCTTCGCAGAAATGAACGTTGGCTGCGACCTATCGCCTCTTACGGTTTAAGGACAAGGCGCCGCGCGGGTAGAATACCCGCCACCTTACGCAAGATGCGACCCGCACATGACCGACCTGACGCTTTATCACAACCCGCGCTGCTCGAAATCCCGCGGAGCGCTCGAACTGCTGGAAGCCCGCGGCCTCGCCCCAACCGTGGTGCGCTACCTGGAAACCCCGCTGAATGCGGGACAAATCCAGGCCCTGCTCGCCAAGCTCGGGCTCAGCGCGCGGCAATTGCTGCGCACCGGCGAAGATGAATACAAAAGCCTCAACCTCGCCGACCCAAGCCTCGACGAAGCCCAACTGATCGCCGCCATTGCCGAACACCCCAAGCTGATGGAGCGCCCGATCCTGGAGACCGCCAGCAAGGCCATCATTGGCCGCCCAGCGGAAAATGTGCTGGAGATTCTGCCGTGACCACACCGTATGTGCTGGTGCTGTATTACAGCCGCAACGGCTCGGTCAGCGAAATGGCCCGGCACATTGCCCGGGGCATCGAGCAAGGTGGCATGGAAGCGCGTCTGCGCACCGTGCCGGCGATCTCCACCGAGTGCGAAGCCGTGGCGCCGAGCATCCCCGATGAAGGCGCGCTGTATGCCAGCCTGGATGACCTGAAAAACTGCTCGGGCCTGGCCTTGGGCAGCCCGACGCGTTTCGGCAACATGGCCGCGCCGCTCAAGTACTTTATCGACAGCACCAGCAACCTGTGGCTCACCGGCGCCCTGGTCGGCAAACCGGCGGGGGTGTTCACCTCCACCGCCAGCCTGCACGGCGGCCAGGAAACCACACTGATGTCGATGCTGCTGCCACTGTTGCACCACGGCATGCTGATCACCGGCCTGCCCTACAGCGAACAGGCGCTGCTCGACACCCAGGGCGGCGGCACGCCGTATGGCGCCAGCCACCATGCCGGGCCCGACGGCAAGCGCCTGCTCGATCAACATGAAATCGCCCTGTGCAAGGCCTTGGGCCTGCGCCTGGCGAAAATCGCCACACTGCTGGAGAACGGCAGTGGCCAGAAAGCCTAAAGTCCTGCCGCCCCAGGCGTGGCTGGAGCCTCGGGTCAAGGTTGCACGCGTGTTGAGCCTGCTGGCCTTTTTCGCCCTGGTGGGCCTGCTCTGCGCGTACTACCTGTTCGTTGCCGACCTGCATGGCGCGCGTCCGTGGGTGATCCTGCTGATCGAACTGGTGCCGCTGCTGGTGCTGGCACCGGGGATGCTCCTGGGCAGCGCGCGCGGGCATTCGTGGATGTGCTTTGCGGTGAACCTGTATTTCATCAAGGGCGCGCTGGCGGCGTATGACCCGAACCGCCAGTGGTTCGGGGTGCTGGAGATGCTCGCGAGTGTGGCGGTGTTTTGTACGGCGCTGTTGTATGTGCGCTGGCGGCATCAGTTGAATCGGCACTTGGCGGCAGCCTGATAGCGATTTGGTGCCGGACAGTCAGTCTTCGCGAGCAAGCCCGCTCCCACATCGACCGCATTTCAAAGGATGTACGCGGAAAAATGCGGGAGCGGGCTTGCTCGCGAAGGCATCACCTCGGCCTCAATGATTCACCGTATATGCCAGCATCATCGACAACTGGCACATCGGCCGTCCACTCTCGGCGTGCCACTGGTTGAACGCGCCCTGCACCGTGGCCAGGTCGCGCAGGCTGGTCGGCGCCTTGTCGACGATCTTCTGCGCGTTCAATGCCGCCACCACATCATCACTGGGCACAAAGGTGTCCTTGCCCACCATACGCAGGAAGCGCGGTGCGGACAGCCCGCCCAACTGGTGGCCGTGCTTGCTCAGGTACTTCCACAGGCCGACGATATCGGTCACCGGCCAGTCGGCGATAAACGCGCCAAAGCTGCCTTTTTCCTGCTCGATATCCAGGATCAACTGCGCATTACGCGGCACACTCTTGAGCTTGCCCAGGTGGCGGATGATGCGCGTGTCCTGCATCAGCCGTTCAAGATGCTCGGTCCCCATCAACACGACCTTTTCCGGGTCGAAGCCGAAGAACACCTGCTCGAAGGCCGGCCATTTGGCATCCACCACGCTGTGCTTCAAGCCCGCGCGAAACACACGCAGCGCCAGGGTCGACAGGTAACGGTCATCGCTGATCTTGCGCAATTGCGCCGGGCTCTTGGGCACCGGCAGGTGGGCTTCCAGCTCGGCGGCTGAACCGAAACGGTTCAGACAATATTCGTGCAGCCACTTGTAATCGCGCATGCCCTCTCCTGGGAATCGAATTGAAAACGGCGCTCGCAAGCGCCGTGTGTGAGAGCCTAGGCGGCGCTCAGAGGTTCACTACATTGACGAAGCGCGACGCGGCGGTCTCGTCGATCTTCAGGCTGGTGAAGTCGAACAGGTTGCGGTCGGCCAACTGCGAGGGGATCACGTTCTGCAGGCTGCGGAAGATGCTCTCGGTACGCCCTGGGGTCTTGCGTTCCCAGTCCACCAGCATCTCCTTGACCACCTGGCGCTGCAGGTTCTCCTGGGAGCCACACAAGTTGCACGGGATGATCGGGAATTGCTTGAAGTCGGAGTAGGCCTGGATGTCCTTTTCATTGCAATACGCCAGTGGGCGAATCACCACGTTGCGCCCATCGTCGGCGCGCAGCTTGGGCGGCATGGCCTTGAGCGAGCCGTTGAAGAACATATTGAGGAAGAAGGTTTCGACGATATCGTCGCGATGGTGCCCCAGGGCCATCTTGGTCGCGCCAATTTCATCGGCAAACGTATAGAGCGTGCCACGACGCAGGCGCGAGCACAGCGAGCAGGTGGTCTTGCCTTCCGGGATCAGTTCCTTGACCACCGAATAGGTGTCTTTTTCGACGATGTGGTACTCGATGCCCAGTTCTTTCAGATAGGCCGGTAGCACGTGCTCCGGGAAGCCTGGCTGTTTCTGGTCCATGTTGACGGCGACGATCTCGAACTTGATCGGCGCGACCTTTTGCAGGTGCAGCAGCACGTCGAGCATGGTGTAGCTGTCTTTGCCACCGGAGAGGCAAACCATGACCTTGTCGCCGTCCTCGATCATGTTGAAGTCAGCGACCGCTTCACCGGCCAGGCGACGCAGGCGTTTTTGCAATTTGTTCTGGTTGACCGTAAGAGTGCCCATGGCGCTTGGATCCGCTGCAGGTGTGTGACGAAAAGCCGGGTATTTTACGCAAAAAAACAGGCAAAAGGGCTAGCGCTAAAAGACCCCGCCGCGATTAACCCCAACGTTTACAGCGCAATTTGCTCTAAAGCCCCACAGTTTTTCCGGTCATCCCTTCCTATACTGCGACTTGAGGTCGCACATATTTATCCAGACCTTTCAGGCCATCTGGCCCGTGAGCGCTCCAATGGGGGGCGATGGTAATAACGACAGGAGTGACTGGCATGATCCATCACGTCGTGGGGCTGTTTACCCATCCCGATCAGGAATGGCGGGAAATTCGTGGCGATAAAGAAGAAAGCATCGGCCACATGTACCTCACTCACACCCTGATTCTCGCGGCAATCCCCGCAATATCAGCATTTATCGGCACCACCCAGGTCGGCTGGGTCATCGGCAACCGTTCCCCAGTCATGCTGACTCAGGAAAGCGCGCTGTGGATGACCATCATGTCGTACGCGGCCATGCTCGGCGGCGTGGCGGTGATGGGAGCGTTCATTCATTGGATGGCCCGCACCTACGACGCCAACCCCAGCATGGCGCGTTGCGTGGCGTTTGCCACCTACACCGCGACACCGCTGTTCATCGGCGGGCTGGCCGCGCTCTACCCGCATATGTGGCTGGGCATGGTCGTGGGCACGGCGGCGATCTGCTACACGGTGTACCTGCTGTACGTGGGCGTGCCGACCTTCATGAGCATCGACCCGGACGAAGGCTTTCTGTTTTCCAGCTCGATACTGGCCGTAGGGCTGGTGGTGCTGGTGGCGATCATGGCGTTTACCGTGATCGTCTGGGGCCTGGGCGTGGGGCCTATCTACACCAACTGATGGTTCAACCCGTAGGCAAGGCCACCGCAAGGTGGCTTTGTGCGTCATGCATGACCATTCGGCGCCTGACAGATTCGGAAACACCCAGCTTTGCGGCATACTGGCTCTCTCTGGAGAGATGTACAGCATGCCCGAGCAACTCAATACCCGCGTCGAAGAGTGTTTCCTGCAAGCCGAATCCTTTTTCAAACGAAACTTCAAACGCCCCCAGGTCAGCCTCAAGCTGCGGGGCCAGAAGGCCGGTGTCGCGCATTTGCACGAGAACCTGCTGCGTTTCAACCCACAGTTGTACCGTGAAAACAGCCAACATTTCCTGAAGCAGACCGTCGCCCACGAAGTGGCGCACCTGATCGCCCACCAATTATTTGGCGAACGCATCCAGCCCCACGGCGAGGAATGGCAACTGATCATGCGCGGGGTCTACGAGCTGCCGCCGGACCGTTGTCACACCTATGCGGTAAAACGCCGCCAGGTGACCCGCTACATCTACCGTTGCCCCTGTGCCGACAGTGACTTTCCATTTTCGTCGCAGCGCCATGGCCTGGTGACGCAGGGGCGGCGGTACTTGTGTCGGCGGTGTCGGCAGACGCTGGTCTTTACCGGGGAAACCCGGGTGGAGTGAGGTTTGCGGCGCCGTTCATGCCCTACCCAACCACCTTGGCGCGCCGCAGCTCGGCTATCCGCTGAGCGCTTAGCCCCAACGCTGCCAACACCTCATCACTGTGTGCACCCACGGCCGCCCCCATATGCCGGGGCTCTGGCAACCCCTCGGAAAATTTCAGCGGGCACGCCAATTGCGCCTGCGTCGAGCCATCGCCCCGAGGCACCTGCGTGACCAGCCCCCGCGCCTTCAACTGGGGATGCTCTACCGCTTCGCTCAGGTTTAACACCGGCTCCACGCAGGCATCCACCCTGGCAAACAGCTCACACAGCTCCTCAAAGCTGCGCTTCTCAAACTCCACCTGCAGCGCCTGCTTCAGCGCTTGCTGTCGCGCTGGGTTCAACCCCAGCGCGGCCAATTCCGGTCGCCCGAATGCCGCGCACAGGCGCTGCATAAACGCCGGTTCCAGGCTACCCACCGACATCCAGCGCCCGTCACGGGAACGGTAGTAATCATAGAAACTGCCGCCATTGAGCACTTGGTTTCCCCACCCAGGCTCTACGCCACAGGCCAGGTAACCCGCGCCCGCCATGGCATTGAGGCTGAACGAACAGTCAGTCATGCTCACATCCAGGTACTGCCCCACCCCGCTCTGCTGCCGCGCGATCACCGCCGCCAGCAACCCCACCACCGCATGCAGCGAACCACCGCCCACGTCCGCCAGTTGCACACCCAACGGCAATGGCCCACTGTCCTGGCGCCCGGTGTAGCTGGCCACACCGGCCAGGGCCAGGTAGTTGATGTCGTGCCCGGCGCGGTCTTTATACGGGCCCGTCTGGCCGTAGCCAGTGATCGACACATAAATCAGCCGCGGGTTGATTGCCTTCAATGCCTCGTAGCCCAGGCCCAGGCGCTCCATCACCCCCGGTCGAAACTGCTCCAGCACAATGTCGTAGTCCTTGACCAACGCCCGCACAATCTCCAGCGCTTCGACCTGCTTGAGGTCCAGCGCCAAACTGCGCTTGTTGCGATTGAGGTAGGCGTGGCTCGCCGACGTTCCCCCATCGTGGGGCGGCAGCACACGCAACAGGTCCATACGGGTGGGTGACTCGATGCGCAGCACGTCGGCGCCCATATCCGCCAGCATCAGGGACGCGAACGGGCCGGGGAGCAAGGTGGAAAAATCCAGGACTTTGAGGGACGCCAAGGGACCTGACATGGAAACTCCGTTTCGGTTTCGAATGCCTACAGACTAGGCAGCCCCGTGCCCACCGGCAATCGTCAGAACAATCACCAACAGTGACCGTTTTGATCACGGCGGGCTTTTTCGCGGCGGCGGCTTTATCATTGGCCTACGTTTGCTTGCCGAGTGTTCCATGAAGTTTGCGATTGCCCTGTATTCCGCCGCCCACGCGCCCTCCTCGCGCCGCGCCCTGCTGTTCGCCCAGGCGGCGCTGGCCGGCGGGCATGAGATTGTGCGGCTGTTTTTTTACCAGGATGGCGTGTACAGCGCGTCCAATACCATTGTCGCGCCCCAGGATGAGCAAGACATCGCCCGCCAATGGCGTGAGTTCGTCAGCCAGCACCAGCTCGACGGCGTGGTGTGCATCGCCGCCGCCTTGCGCCGTGGCGTGCTCAACAGCGAAGAGGCCACGCGTTATCAACGCAGTGCAGTCAATCTGGACGCCCCCTGGGCACTGTCGGGCCTGGGGCAACTGCATGACGCAATCCAGGCCGCCGACCGCCTGATCTGTTTTGGAGGGCCGTGACATGTCCAGATCCTTATTAGTCATCAGCCGCCAGGCGCCGTGGTCCGGGCCAAGTGCGCGCGAAGCGTTGGACATCGTGCTGGCCGGTGGCGCGTTCGATCTGCCGATCGGCGTACTGTTTATGGATGACGGCGTGTTCCAACTGGCGCCACACCAGAACGCCAAAGCCGTGCAGCAAAAGGACCTCAGCGCCAACCTGCAGGCGCTGGGGCTGTTCGGCATTGACGAGGTGTTCGCCTGCAGCCACAGCCTGGCCGCGCGCGGGCTGGCACACCCCGCCACCGCACAACCGCTGGACAGCGAAGCCATCTCCAAGCTGATTGACCGTTACGACCAGGTGATCACCCTCTGATGTCGACCTTACATGTGATAACCCACTCCCCGTTTACCGACAGCCGCCTCGACAGCTGCCTGCGCGTGTGCGGCACCCAGGACGCGATCCTGCTCTGCGGCGACGGCGCCTACGGCCTGCACAACCCGGCCCTGCTGATCAAGGGCGTGAAAGTGTTTGTGCTGGCCGAAGACATGCAGGCGCGCAACTTATCGCTGCCTGACTGGGCCGATAGCGTCGACTACCCAGGTTTCGTGCAGCTGTCGATCGACTACGACAAGGTCAACGCCTGGCTATGAACACCCTGACCGTAGGCGAACGCCGTCTTGAACTGGACAAGGACGGCTACCTCGTCAACCTGGATGACTGGTCGCCCGACGTCGCCAACGCCCTGGCCGCCGCCGAAGCGTTGGCGTTGACCCCGGCACATTGGGAAATCCTCGAACTGCTGCGCGGGTTTTACGCCGAATTCCAGTTGTCCCCGGCCACGCGCCCGCTGATCAAGTACACCGCATTGAAGCTGGGCCCGGAAAAAGGCAACAGCCTACACCTCAACACCCTGTTCAACGGCACCCCCGCCAAACTCGCCGCCAAGCTGGCGGGCCTGCCCAGACCGACGAATTGCTTATGACCGACTTTGCCCCGCTGATCCTGGAAACCCCTGCCGAGCACCCGTTTGCGCAGTTCGTGCGCATCCTCGGCAAAGGCAAGCGCGGTGCGCGCAACCTCACGCGCACCGAGGCCCGCGAAGCGATGGGCATGCTGCTCGACGAAAAAGTCGAAGACACCCAGCTCGGCGCCTTCCTGATGCTGCTGCGGCACAAGGAAGAAAGCGCGGAAGAACTCGCCGGCTTTACCGAAGCCGTGCGCGAACGCCTGGACGCACCGGCACTGAATGTCGATGTGGACTGGCCGACCTACGCCGGCAAGAAACGCCACCTGCCGTGGTACCTGCTGGCGGCCAAATGCCTGGCGCACAATGGCGTGCGCATTCTGATGCACGGCGGCGGCGCCCACACCGCCGGCCGGCTGTACACCGAACAACTGCTGGAAGGCTTGCAGATCCCGCTGTGCCGCAACTGGCAGCAGGTCGAAGCGGCCTTCGAACAGGGCAACCTGGCGTTTATTCCGCTGGGTGACTGGGCGCCGCAGCTGCAACGCATGATCGACCTGCGTAATACCCTGGGCCTGCGCTCGCCGATCCACTCCCTGGCGCGCCTGCTCAACCCGCTGAGCGCCCGTTGCGGCCTGCAAAGTATTTTCCACCCCGGCTACCAGGGCGTGCACCGCGATGCCAGCGGCCTGCTGGGAGACAACGTGATCGTGGTGAAAGGCGACGGCGGCGAAATCGAGATCAACCCCGACACCCTCAGCCACCTCTACGGCACCACGGGCGGTCAGAGCTGGGACGAAGAATGGCCCGCCCTCTCCGCCCAGCGCCACGTCAAGCCGGCGGCCCTGGATCCGGAACACTTGAAAGCGCTGTGGCGCGGCGACGTCGAAGACAGTTACCCGCAATTGGCGCTGATCGCCACCATGGCCCTGGCCTTGCGTGGCCTCGGCCACCCACGGGAACAGGCGTTCGCATTGGCCCAGCAATACTGGGACGCGCGGGATAAATCGATTTAATCGATTATTCACCCGCAGTCTTTGCGCTTTTAGTTCGAACTCATCCGATTAGACTGGGCTCCAACGCTTATAGAGTCGAGGAGCCAGTCATGGGTTTGCTGATCGAAGGACATTGGAAAGACCAGTGGTACGAAAGTAGCGCAGATGGCGCGTTCCAACGGGAACAGGCCAAGCGCCGTCACTGGGTGACCGCCGACGGCCAACCTGGCCCAAGCGGCGAAGGCGGCTTCAAGGCCGAGGCCGGTCGTTATCACCTGTATGTTTCCCTCGCGTGCCCCTGGGCCCACCGCACCCTGATCCTGCGTAAGCTCAAGGGCCTGGAAAGCCTGATCGATGTGTCGGTGGTCAGTTGGCTGATGCTGGAAAATGGCTGGACCTTCGACAAGGCCCATGGCTCCACCGGCGATGCGCTCGACGACTTTACCTACATGCATCAGCGCTACACCGCCGACACCGCCGACTACACCGGTCGCGTCACCGTGCCAGTGCTGTGGGACAAGCAACTCAAGCGCATCGTGAGCAATGAATCGGCGGAAATCATCCGCATGTTCAACAGCGCGTTCAACGGGCTGACCGGCAACACCCTGGATTTCTACCCCGAGCCGCTTCGTTCAACCATCGACACGCTGAACGAGCGTATCTACCCGGCCGTGAACAACGGCGTCTACCGCGCAGGCTTCGCCACCTCACAGCAGGCGTATGAAAGTGCGTTTGATGATGTGTTCGCGCAGTTGGATCAGCTGGAACAGCACTTGGGCGATCATCGTTATCTCGCCGGCGAGTACCTGACCGAAGCCGATGTGCGGCTGTTCACCACGCTGATTCGTTTTGATGCGGTGTATTACAGCCACTTCAAATGCAATCTGCGGCGGATCGCGGATTATTCGAACTTATCGAATTGGTTGCGGGAATTGTACCAGTGGCCTGGCGTGGCCGAGACCGTGGATTTCGAGCATATCAAAGGGCATTACTACGCAAGCCATCGGACGATCAATCCGACGGGGATTGTGCCCAAGGGGCCGGCGCAGAGGTTTGATGCCAAACATGACCGAGAGCGGTTGAACGCCAAGGGTGTTTGGAGCTGATACGAATGATTGGATGGGCTTGAAGGCTTGCCCTAATACCAGTCAGTCAAGAGATAGAACGAGCAAACAGTACCTGTGGCGAGCGGGCTTGCCTGCGTGCCCCGCTCGGCATAGGAACTGACCGGTCAATTTGTAGGAGCGAGGGGGACGCCTAGTTCTTGCTCGCGAAAAACCCGAGAACGCTGCGGGGAATCAGGGTTTCCGCGTTATCGTTGACGGTCTTCGCGAGCAAGCTCGCTCCTACAGAGAGGTCTAGGTGCACCCGCTCGGCTTGGGCACTCACCGGTCACTTTTGTAGGAGCGAGGGGGACGCCTAGTTCTTGCTCGCGAAAAACCCGAGAACGCCGCGTTTATCCAGAATACCCACGTTATCGTTGACGTTTTTCGCGAGCAAGCTCGCTCCTTGTGGTACATGGGCGGTCGCCCGCGATGCCTTTAAGGCTCACACCTGAGCCTGAGCCCCTTCAAACCACTTGAGCTTCTCGCGCAACATCACCACCTCACCCACGATCACCAGTGTCGGCGCATGCACTTCATGCTCGGCCACCATGCGCGGCAAGTCCGCCAGGGTGCCGGTAAACACGCGCTGGTTGGCGGTCGTGCCCTGCTGGATCAACGCGGCCGGGGTATCAGCGGCGCGTCCATGCTTGATCAACTGTTCGCAGATGATCGGCAAGCCAATCAAACCCATGTAGAACACCAGGGTTTGCGAAGGGCCCACCAGGTCGTTCCAGGGCAGGTCCGAAGTGCCGTCCTTCAAGTGCCCGGTGATAAAGCGCACTGATTGCGCATAGTCGCGGTGGGTCAGCGGAATCCCGGCATACGCCGCACAACCACTGGCTGCCGTGATGCCCGGCACGACCTGGAACGGGATGCCATGGGCGGCCAATTCCTCGATCTCTTCCCCCCCGCGCCCGAAGATGAACGGATCGCCACCCTTGAGGCGCAGCACGCGCTTGCCTTGCTTGGCCAGGTCGACCAATTGCTGGTTGATCTGGTCCTGCGGCACGGCATGCTCGGCGCGACGCTTGCCGACGTACACGCGCTCGGCATCACGCCGGCACAGCTCGAGAATCGCCGGCGCCACCAGGCGGTCATACAGCACCACATCGGCTTGCTGCATCAGGCGCAACGCGCGGAAGGTCAGCAGGTCCGGGTCACCCGGGCCTGCGCCCACCAGGTAAACCTCGCCCGGCGCATGGGGCGGCGCGCCATTGACCTTTTCGATCAACAGACGCTCGGCCTCATCGCCCTGCCCGGCCAACTGGCGGTCGGCAATCGGGCCTTGGAACACCTCTTCCCAAAATGCGCGACGCTGCTGCACGTCCGGATACAAGCCTTTGACCTGGGCGCGAAAACGCGCCGCCAACCCGGCCAGTTGGCCATAGGTGGACGGAATCCAGGTTTCCAGCTTGGCGCGGATCAAGCGCGCCAGCACCGGCGCATCGCCGCCGCTGGACACTGCGATCACCAACGGCGAACGGTCGACAATCGCCGGGAAGATCACACTGCACAAGGCTGGCGCGTCCACCACGTTGACCGGTACGCAACGACGCCTGGCATCGCTGGACACCTGCGCGTTCAACGGCTCGTCGTCGGTCGCGGCAATGACCAGGGTGCACCCGTCAAGGTCGGCTTCCTGATAACCGCGCAAAATCAGTTCCCCGCCACTGCCCAGCACCAATTCACGCAACTGGTCTTCGATCTGGGGAGCAACCACCCGCAGCACTGCGCCGGCGTCGGCCAGCAGGCGGGATTTGCGCAAGGCAATCTCCCCGCCACCGACGACCAGCACACGGCTGCCGCGCAGGTTATGAAACAGCGGCAGAAATTCCATTTAGCCGATGACCTCGATGCCCGCCATGTACGGCTTGAGCACCTCGGGTACGCGGATCGAACCGTCGGCCTGCTGATAGTTTTCCAACACCGCGACCAGCGTACGGCCCACGGCCAGGCCAGAACCGTTGAGGGTGTGCACCAGCTCCGGCTTGCCGGTTTCCGGGTTACGGAAACGCGCCTGCATGCGACGGGCCTGGAAATCACCGCAGTTGGAGCACGACGAAATCTCGCGGTATTTGTCCTGGCTCGGCACCCACACTTCCAGGTCGTAGGTCTTCACGGCGCTGAACCCCATGTCGCCGGTGCACAGCGCCAGAACGCGGTACGGCAGCTCCAGCAGTTGCAGCACGCGTTCAGCGTTGGCGGTCAGGCCTTCCAGAGCTTGCATGGAGGTCGACGGTTCGACCACCTGCACCATCTCGACTTTGTCGAACTGGTGCTGGCGGATCATCCCGCGGGTATCACGGCCCGACGCACCGGCTTCGCTGCGAAAGCACGGCGTGTGGGCGACGAACTTGATCGGCAGCTGCTTGGCGTCGAGGATCTCGCCGGCCACGATATTGGTCAGCGACACTTCGGCGGTCGGGATCAGGTACAGGTCGGCTTCGCCGTCGCGGCTGATCTTGAACAAGTCTTCCTCGAACTTCGGCAACTGGCTGGTGCCCATCAGCGCCGGCGCCTGCACCAGGTATGGGGTGTAGGCCTCTTCGTAACCGTGCTCGCCGGTATGCAGGTTGATCATGAACTGCGCCAGGGCGCGGTGCAGGCGCGCGATCGGGCCGCGCAGCAGGGCAAAACGCGCGCCTGACAGCTTGGCGGCGGTTTCAAAATCCAGGCCACCGGTCAATTCGCCCAGGGCAACGTGGTCCTTGATCTCGAAATCAAAGGTTTTTGGCGTGCCCCAGCGACGCACTTCAACGTTGCCGTCTTCGTCCGCGCCCACCGGCACTGACTCGTGCGGCAGGTTGGGAATACCCAGCAGGATCTGGTCCAGCTCGGACTGGATCTTGTCCAGCTCGACCTTGCCATCGGACAGCTCGGTCCCCATGCGCTCGACATCCGCCATCAACGGCGCGATGTCTTCGCCGCGCTGCTTGGCCTGACCGATGGATTTGGAACGCGCATTACGCTCAGCCTGCAGTGCTTCGGTGCGGGTCTGGACGGTCTTGCGCTGTTCTTCCAGCGCTTCGATGCGCGCAACATCCAAGGCAAAGCCACGGGATGCCAGGCGGTCCGCTACGTCCTGAAGGTTGCTACGTAACAGTTTGGAATCGAGCATGTCGGTCTCTCGTTTATCAAAGTTTGGTCAAGGACAGGCCGGCCCAGGTCGCGAGCAGCCCGCCGAATACGCTGATGGCCGCATAGCCAATCGCCAGCGGCACTTGCCCGCTTTCCAGCAGGCGCACGGTATCCAGTGAAAAGGATGAAAAGGTCGTCAGGCCGCCAAGAAAGCCAACCATCAATCCGGCACGCACCTCGATAGGCACTTCCGGGCGCAGCAAAAACAGGCCGTATAACACGCCGATCAACAGGCAGCCCACGATATTAACGGCCAGCGTCGCCGTATAGAAGTGTTTAGGCCAATTGGCATTGATCCAATTGCCTGTTGCAAAGCGCAGCAGTGTACCCGCGATACCACCTGCCGAAACGGCGACAACCAAGGGAATCATGACTTTCTCCGCTGCTTGGGACTTAAACGGTCAAGGCTGGCCAGATGACTGAGCTTTTCCCCGATCTTCAACTCCAGGCCACGGGGCACTGGCTGATAGAACGGTTGCGGCTCAAGCTCATCGGGGAAGTAATCTTCGCCGGCGGCATAGGCATCCGGCTCATCATGGGCATAACGGTATTCGTCACCGTAGCCCAGTTGTTTCATCAGCTTGGTCGGCGCGTTGCGCAGGTGCAGCGGCACTTCGAGGGAGCCATGTTCGGCCGCCGCGCGCAGCGCCGCCTTGAAGCCCATGTACACCGCGTTGCTTTTCGGCGCGCAGGCCAGGTAGGTGATGGCCTGGGCCACCGCCAACTCGCCTTCCGGGCTGCCGAGGCGTTCCTGCACGTCCCACGCCGCCAGGCACAGACTCAAGGCCCGCGGGTCGGCGTTGCCGATGTCCTCGCTGGCCATGCGCACCACGCGGCGCGCCAGGTACAGCGGGTCGCAGCCGCCGTCGATCATGCGTGCAAACCAGTACAGTGCACCGTCCGGGTTGGAGCCGCGTACGGACTTATGCAGCGCCGATATCTGGTCGTAGAACGCTTCGCCGCCTTTATCGAAACGCCGACGCGTATCGCCGAGCAGGCTTTGCAGGAGGTCGACGCCTATTTCACTGCCGTCTTCGGCGAGGTCGGAGGCGTTCTCAAGCAAGTTGAGAAAGCGCCGCCCGTCGCCATCGGCGGCGCTGAGCAAAATCTTGAAGCCTTCGTCGCTCAGGCTCAGCTGGCGCTTGCCCAGGCCCTTGTCTTCGCTAAGGGCACGATGCAGCAGCTTTTGCATCGCCGCCTCATCGAGGCTCTTGAGCACATACACCCGAGCCCGCGACAGCAACGCGTTGTTCAATTCGAACGAAGGGTTTTCGGTGGTTGCGCCAATAAAGATCAATGTGCCGTCTTCAACATAGGGCAGGAACGCATCCTGCTGAGACTTGTTGAAACGGTGCACTTCGTCGACGAACAGGATGGTGCGCTTGCCGTACTGCCCGGCCTGCTGCTTGGCGACCTCCACGGCATGACGGATTTCCTTGACCCCGGCCAGCACCGCCGAGACCGTTTCGAAGTGCGCATCCGAGACTTTCGCCAGCAGCCGCGCCAGGGTGGTCTTTCCCACTCCCGGCGGCCCCCAGAAAATCATCGAATGCAGCGCGCCCTGCTCTAGGGCCTCGCGCAAAGGCTTGCCGCGAGCGAGCAGGTGTTCCTGACCGACGTACTCATCCAGGTTGGTCGAACGCAAACGCGCGGCCAAGGGCTGGGCAATCGGGTCACTTCGAAACAGGTCCATGGGCAGCGCTTGAAACCTCTGGGCAGATTATTCCTGGATCACCTCGGCATCCTTGGGGATGTCGAACTTGAACTTGGACGCAGGCACAGGCGTATTGGCCTTGACCCCGGTGAACAGGATATCGGTGCGCTGGCCGACGCTGTCGATCAGGCGCATGTTAGTGATCAAGCCCTTGTCGAACGACAGGTTCAGGCTGTCGAACAGCGTGTCCTTGGACTTCGGCTTGAGGGTGAACTCAATGACGTTGCTGGCTTGCTTGGAGGTGATGTCGAAGCTGTCGTTGATTTTCGACACGTCACCCGACAGCAGCAATGCCGGGGTCTGGTTCAGGCGTGGGTCCAACTTCTTGATGGTCGCCTGCTTCAGGTCCGGATCCCACAGGGTGACCTTCTGGCCATCGGAAACGATGGTCTGTTCGGCCTTGCCCTCGGTGTGCCAGTAAAACAGCCCTGGGCGCTGCACGGCCATCTCGCCCGCGGTTTCCTGCAACTGGGTGCCACCGGCATCCAGGGTCAGCTGGGAAAAGCGCGCGGTGAGGGTCTGGGACTTGTCCAACAGGTTCTTCAGGCTGGCAACGGAGGCCGGATCAGCGTGAGCCGAAACAGCGGTCAGAGCCAGGGCCGGCAACAACAGCATGCGGATAAAGCGCATGGGAGTCCTCATTGAGTCGTTAAGGCGCGCCGCGTGCTGCCACGCGGCGCGGGATCAGTCGCGCATCTGCCCGGGGGCGATGACTTCGCGCGAGCCGTTGGTGTTCATTGCAGTGACGACGCCCGCGTTTTCCATGGCTTCGATCATACGGGCGGCGCGGTTGTAGCCGATCTTGAGCTTGCGCTGCACCGCGGAAATCGAGGCGCGACGGCTTTCCAGCACGAATGCCACGGCCTCGTCGTACAGCGCGTCGGTCTCGGCGTCATCGTCGCCACCGCTGCTGCCGCCGTCAAAGCCGCTGCCGGCCTCTTCAACGCCCGCGAGGATATCGTCGTTATATTCCGGTGCGCCACGCAGCTTCCACGCTTCCACCACACGGTGCACTTCGTCGTCGGAAACGAAAGCGCCATGCACACGAATCGGCAGGCTGGTGCCTGGCGGCATGTAAAGCATGTCACCGTGACCCAGCAGTTGTTCGGCGCCGCCCTGGTCGATGATGGTCCGCGAGTCGATCTTGCTCGATACCTGGAACGCCATTCGTGTCGGGATGTTGGCCTTGATCAGACCGGTGATCACATCCACCGACGGACGCTGGGTGGCGAGGATCAGGTGGATACCGGCCGCACGCGCCTTCTGGGCGATACGCGCGATCAGTTCTTCAACCTTCTTGCCGACGATCATCATCATGTCGGCGAATTCGTCGACCACCACCACGATGGTCGGCAGCTTGGTCAGCAGCGGCGCTTCATCGTGGATGCTTTCGCGCTTGTACAGCGGGTCGGTCAGCGGCGTGCCGGCGTCCTGGGCTTCCTTGACCTTGGCGTTGAAACCGGACAGGTTGCGCACGCCCATCTTGGCCATCAGCTTGTAGCGCCGCTCCATCTCGGCCACGCTCCAGCGCAGGGCATTGGCGGCGTCCTTCATGTCGGTGACCACCGGGCACAGCAGGTGCGGAATGCCTTCGTAGATCGACAGCTCCAACATCTTCGGGTCGATCATGATCAGCTTGGCGTCTTCCGGGCCGGACTTGAACAGGATCGACAGGATCATCGCGTTCACACCCACCGACTTACCGGAGCCGGTGGTACCGGCGACCAGCAGGTGGGGCATCTTCGCCAGGTCGGTGATCACCGGCTTGCCGCCAATGTCATGGCCCAGGGCCAGGGTGACCGGCGATTTGAAGTTGTCGTATTCCGGCGTCGACAGCACTTCGGAGAAACGCACGATCTGGCGGTCTTCGTTGGGAATCTCGATACCCACGGTGGTTTTGCCGGGGATCACTTCCACCACGCGCACACTGGTCACGGCCAGGGAACGCGCCAAGTCCTTGGCCAGGTTGGAGATACGGCTGACTTTCACACCGGCGGCCGGCTGGATTTCGTAACGGGTAATCACCGGGCCGGGGTGGATCGAGTCCACGGACACTTCGACGCCGAATTCCTTGAGCTTGATTTCCAGCAGGTGGCCGACGGCCGCCAGGGATTCCGGGGAATAGTTGAGTTGCTTCTTTTCGGCCGGGTCGAGAATCGAGATCGGCGGCAATGTGCCTTCGACGGCGCTGTCGACAAACAACGGCGCCTGTTTCTCCTTCTGCACGCGATGGCTTGGCTCGGCGACCTTGGGCGGCGCGGGGGCGATCACCGGCGGCACCTGCTTCTCGCGGTCCGACATGTGCTTGCTCAGGGCCTGTTCGCGCTCGATCAGGCGCTCCTTGACCTTGGCCTGTTCGCGGCGGTCCGGCGTGCTGGGGGCCACCACCTCGTTGACGCGGGTGTCGACTTCGCGCAGTTGCGCCACCATGCGCTTGCGCTCGACCCGGGCCGCCCACCAACGGTTGGCGGCGCCCTGGAACAGCTCGAGAAGGTCGAGCGTGATCTTGCCGGTCACGTCCATCACCTTGAACCACGACAGGTCGGTGAACACCGTCAGGCCGAACAGGAACAGCGCGATAAACATGAGGGTGCTGCCCTGGATATTCAGGGTCTTGCGCGCCAGGTCGCCGAGGCTCTCGCCCAACGCCCCGCCTGCGCCCGCCGGCAGGCCGGTGGGCGCGTGGAAATGAATATGGGCCAGGGCCGCGCCGGAGAGCACCAGGAACACCAGGCCGATCAGGCGCCAGGAGAACAGCCAGCCACTCCACTGCCACGGCTCGTGACGCTGGCGAAAGATCTGCCAGGTCTTGATCGCCAGCAGCAACGGGAAGATGTAGGCGAAGTAACCCAGCACCATGAACAGGATATCGGCGCTGTAGGAACCGACAGGGCCGCCGAAGTTCTGCACATCGTCGATCTTGCTGTTATGGCTCCAGCCCGGGTCGTCCTTGCCATAGGTCAGCAACGCCATGATCAGGAACAGGCACAGGGCGCCGATAGCGATCAGCGCACCTTCCTTGAGTCGATAATGCAGGTGCTGACGCCAGGCCGGCACGACTGTCTTGGGTGTCGCGGTGGATTTCTTCAAAACGGGTCTTTTCCTGCGCCTTCAGCGCGTCCATCTATTGAGTGACTGCAAAAAACCGCCCAATCCGAGCAGCTGAAAAATGAACGAACATTGGTGAATCTACGTTGTAACATCAGGCGTTCGCTTGATGAAATGACGAAAGCGCCACAATGGCCGCATTGTACGGGTTTGTGCTCGCGATGCCACGCCCTTGCCCTTCACCGGCAACCCGAGCCATTCAAGTGTCACAACATGTTCAATTTGAGCACGCATTGTCTTTGCTGACAAAGGCTTATGAGCTGTTTTTGGCAATCCAGTCCAGCTTGGCAAATGGCCTGCATGCGCCAGCCCCGATTACGACCACGCTCCTGACAGAGAGTTGCAGCGGCACCCGCTCACGCTAATCCATGCCCATGGCGGATTCGGGCTGGCCCCAGGGCGCTGTGTCGACAATAATCACACACTTGGGGCAGGTGCCATTCCTGCCACTCCCCCCCTTCCGTAAGCCTGGATGCCATGCTGACCTGGTTACAACGCGACTCACTGACATTCCCTCCGCTGGCCAAGGCCATGCGTGAACCCAACGGCCTGCTCGCCGCCGGCGGCGACCTGTCGGCCGAGCGACTGGTGCAAGCCTATCGCCACGGCTGCTTTCCCTGGTTCTCGGAGGGCCAACCGATCCTCTGGTGGTCACCCGACCCGCGCACGGTGATATTCCCTGACGAGCTGCATATCTCCCGCAGCCTGGGCAAACTGTTGCGCCAGCAGCGCTATACCGTGACCTTCGACCAGGACTTCGAGGCCGTCATCCAGGCCTGCGCCGAGCCTCGAGCCTATGCCGACGGCACCTGGATCACTGAAGGTATTCAGCGCGCCTACCTGGCGCTGCACGAGCGAGGCCATGCGCACTCGGTGGAAGTCTGGGACGACGGCAACCTGGTGGGCGGCCTGTACGGGTTGGCAATGGGCCGGTTGTTCTTTGGCGAATCCATGTTCAGTCGCGCCGATAACGCCTCCAAATTCGGCTTTGCCACGCTGGTCGGGCAATTGAAGGCCTGGGGCTTCGTGCTCATCGACTGCCAGATGCCCAACGATCACCTGCACAGCCTGGGCGCGCGCGCGATCCCCCGCAGCGACTTTGCCGGCTACCTGCGCGACTATCTGGACCAACCCAGCTCTGGGCCATGGGTTTCATAGGCGACATTCGCCCACCTGGCTTACACTTATTTCAAAGCTTACCCCGAGGGTTGATCATGACCGAGTTGGCGCGTTTGAAGTTCTATGCCACTCAACCCCACGCTTGCAGCTATCTGCCCGATGAGCAGGCCACCACGCTGTTCCTCGACCCCAGCCAGCCTATGGACGTGCATGTGTATGCCGATCTCTCGGAAATGGGCTTTCGGCGCAGCGGCGATCATCTGTACCGACCCCATTGCCAGAACTGCAATGCCTGCGTGCCGGCGCGCATCCCCGTGGCGCAGTTTCTGCCGGAGCGCAACCAGAAGCGCATCCTCAAGCGCAATGCCGACCTGACGGTCACTTCGGCCAAGCCGCGCTTTACCGAAGAGTATTTCGACCTTTACCAGCGCTATATCGAGCAACGCCACGCCGATGGCGACATGTTCCCCCCGAGCCGCGACCAGTTTTCCACCTTTCTGGTGCGCGACCTGCCCTTCTCGCGCTTCTATGAATTTCGCGCACAGGGGCAACTGGTGGCAGTGGCCGTGACCGATCTGCTACCTAATGGCCTGTCGGCGGTGTACACCTTCTATGAACCGACGGAAGAACGCCGCAGCCTGGGGCGCTTTGCGATCCTCTGGCAAATCGGCGAAGCCCTGCGCCTGGAACTGGAGGCGGTGTACCTCGGATACTGGATCAAAAACTGCAAAAAGATGAATTACAAGACCCAATATCGGCCCATTGAACTGCTGATTAATCAAAGATGGGTCACGCTTAACTAGAACCCCTTGGCTTAAACACCCTTTTTCGGGCACAATGCACGCCGCTTTTGCCTGGCGCAGTTGCACCGGGCCATTCACTGGATACCGAGGGCTTTACTGCATGTCGAAAGAAGACAGCTTCGAAATGGAAGGCACTGTCGTCGACACCCTGCCCAACACCATGTTTCGTGTGGAGTTGGAAAATGGGCACGTCGTAACCGCGCATATCTCCGGCAAGATGCGCAAGAACTACATTCGTATTCTTACCGGTGACAAAGTGCGCGTCGAGCTGACGCCCTATGACTTGAGCAAAGGGCGCATCACTTACCGCGCTCGCTAAGCAAGTCAATACAAAACGCCCGGTTATGCCGGGCGTTTTTGTGTGTGCGCTGCCTTATTGAACGCCCCACACCCCCTGTGTGAGCTGGCTTGCCTGCGATAGCGGAGCGTCAGCAAAGCATCCGCTGACTGATATGCCGCCATCGCAGGCAAGCCAGCTCCTACATTTGATCTTCATTGCCTTGGCGATTATTCCAAGGCAGCAAAAAGGCGCCTCTCGGCGCCTTTTGCATTGTTGCGTCCCGCTATCAGGCCATTTCAGCCGTGGTTTCGAACTCGAAGGTCAGCTCGCCATCCTTCAGGTCGATATGTACCACGCCACCATGGTCGGAGAGTTCGCCAAACAGGATCTCTTCGGCCAGCGGCCGCTTGATCTTGTCCTGGATCAGCCGCGCCATCGGGCGAGCGCCCATTGCCGCGTCGTAACCGCCCTCTGCCAGCCAGTTGCGCGCCGCATCCGTCACATCCAGCTGCACGCGCTTGTCTTCCAACTGCGCTTGAAGCTCGGTGAGGAACTTGTCCACCACGCTCTTGATAACCTCATGGCTGAGGCGACCAAACTGGATAATGGTGTCCAGACGGTTGCGGAACTCCGGCGTGAAGCTCTTCTTGATCACTTCCATCGCATCGGAGGAGTGGTCCTGATGGGTAAAGCCGATCGAAGCCCGTGCAGCGGTTTCGGCGCCAGCATTGGTGGTCATGATCACGATCACGTTGCGGAAGTCCGCCTTGCGCCCGTTGTTGTCGGTCAGGGTGCCGTGGTCCATCACCTGCAGCAGCAGGTTGAAGACTTCCGGGTGGGCCTTCTCGATTTCATCGAGCAGCAGCACGCAATGCGGCTGTTTGGTGATCGCTTCGGTCAGCAGACCGCCCTGGTCGAAGCCGACATAGCCCGGAGGCGCACCAATCAGGCGCGACACAGTGTGACGCTCCATGTATTCGGACATGTCGAAGCGCACCAGCTCAATGCCCATGGCCTTGGCCAGCTGCCGCGCCGCTTCGGTTTTGCCGACGCCGGTAGGGCCGGCAAACAGGAACGAACCGACCGGCTTGTCCGGCGACTTGAGGCCCGCACGCGACAGCTTGATCGCGGTGGACAGCGAGTCGATGGCCGCATCCTGGCCGAACACGGTGAGCTTGAGGTCACGCTCCAGGTTACGCAGCAGTTCCTTGTCGGAGCTGGTGACGTGTTTTGGCGGAATCCGCGCAATCTTCGCCACGATGTCCTCGACCTGGGGCACGTCGATGCGCTTCACGCGCTTCTCGACCGGTTGCAGGCGCTGGTAGGCCCCTGCTTCGTCGATCACGTCGATGGCCTTGTCCGGCATGTGCCGGTCGTTGATGTAGCGTGACGCCAGCTCCGCAGCGGCACGCAACGCTTCATCGGTATACTCGATGCCATGGTGCGCTTCAAAACGCCCCTTGAGCCCGCGCAGGATGCCGATGGTGTCTTCAACCGACGGTTCGGAAACGTCAACCTTCTGGAAGCGCCGCGCCAGGGCTCGGTCTTTTTCGAAAATACCGCGAAATTCCTGGAACGTAGTCGAACCGATGCAGCGGATATCACCCGACGACAGCAACGGCTTGAGCAGGTTGGAAGCGTCCATCACGCCACCGGATGCCGCGCCGGCACCAATGATGGTATGGATTTCATCGATGAACAGGATGGCCTGCGGGCGTTTTTTCAGCTCGCCGAGCAGCGCCTTGAAGCGCTTCTCGAAATCGCCACGGTACTTGGTCCCCGCGAGGAGCGCGCCCAGGTCAAGGGAGTAGACGACGCTGTTGGCCAGCAAGTCAGGCACCTGGTTGTCGACGATGCGCTTGGCCAGGCCTTCGGCAATCGCGGTTTTACCCACACCCGCCTCACCCACCAGCAACGGGTTGTTCTTGCGACGACGCGCAAGGATCTGCGCTACACGCTCGACCTCGAGCTCACGCCCCACCAGCGGATCGATCCGCCCCTGGCGCGCCAGTTCATTGAGGTTGCTGGCATAGGCATCCAACGGGTTGCTTGAAGAAGAAGGCTCGCCGCCCTCGTCGTCCTGCATATCCTGCTCACCCTCGGAATGATCGCCATGCCCAGGCACCTTGGAGATGCCGTGGGCGATGTAGTTGACGACATCAATACGGGCAACGCTCTGCTGCTTGAGCAGGAACACTGCCTGGCTTTCCTGTTCGCTGAAGATCGCCACAAGCACATTGGCGCCTGTGACTTCACGCTTACCGGAGCTCTGTACGTGGAAAACAGCACGCTGCAATACCCGCTGGAAGCCCAGGGTTGGCTGGGTCTCGCGGTCCTCGTCATGCACGGGGATCAGTGGCGTGGTGGAGTCGATAAACTCCTGCAGGTCATGCTTGAGCTTGTCGAGGTTGGCGCCGCACGCACGCAAAACGGTGGCGGCAGCTTCGTTATCCAAAAGTGCCAGCAGCAGGTGCTCGACGGTCATGAATTCATGACGCTTCGAACGAGCCTCCTTGAAGGCAAGATTGAGGGTGACTTCGAGCTCGCGGTTTAACATAGCTTCACCTCATACCCAAGTGGTCGGCGTTAACCGTCCTTCTCGATTTCACAGAGTAGCGGATGCTGGCTTTCCCTGGCGTACTGGTTGACCTGCATGGCCTTTGTCTCGGCGATGTCACGGGTAAACACTCCACATACTGCCCGTCCTTCTGTGTGAACGGCCAGCATTACCTTGGTCGCCAACTCGCGGTTCAGGTTAAAAAACACCTCGAGCACTTCGACCACGAAATCCATCGGTGTGTAGTCATCATTGAACAAAACCACCTTGTACATCGGCGGCGCCTGTAACGCAGGCTTGGATTCCTGAACAGCAATGCCTGCAGAACCGTCGTCATCGTGTTCGTGATCCGGTCGATCCTGATTGAATGTTAGTCGAATCTGGCTGATTGCATGCATGGGAAAGAAAGGTTCGTCAGTGGTTCAATAACAGTGATGGGGGCGAGCTGTCAGAATTTCAACTATGACCGACTGGTCGCCTTGACTATCGGCAAATCGGTGTTACAACCAATAGAACCCACAGTGGGTAAAAAAGGTCCGCGCAGTCAACCTTATTTATTCGGGTTAGGACGGATAAACTGGATGATACTCCAGTGATGGAGTCTGGTGCAGAAGGAAATGTGTATGTCTGGCGTCAAGATCAATGGCAAGGTCAAGTGGTTCAACAATGCCAAGGGATATGGTTTTGTGAATGAGGATGGAAAAACCGAGGACCTTTTTGCGCATTATTCAGCGATCGAAATGGAAGGCTACAAAACGTTGAAGGCAGGCCAAGCTGTGAGCTTCGAAATCGTTCAAGGACCGAAAGGGCTGCACACGGTGAAAATCGATGCAGTGAAGGCAGAAACACCGGAAACAACCGCAGCCGCGCACGCTCATAAAGAAAACAAACAAACGGCCTGACCCCTCTGTCGCCGAGCGTTTAAATTGCAAAAAAAACGGCCGTATCAGTCATTTTGAGCGGCCGTTTTTTTGTTGCCCCTGCCTTACATGTGCGAGATCAGCGCATCACCAAAACCTGACGACGAGACCAGCTTCGCACCCTCCATCAAGCGCTCGAAGTCGTAGGTCACGGTCTTGGCCGAGATAGCGCCATTGGTGCCCTTGATGATCAGGTCGGCGGCTTCCGTCCAACCCATATGACGCAGCATCATTTCCGCTGAGAGGATCAGCGAGCCCGGATTGACCTGGTCCTTGCCGGCATATTTTGGCGCGGTGCCGTGGGTCGCCTCGAACATGGCCACGGTGTCGGACAGGTTGGCACCCGGCGCAATACCGATCCCCCCCACTTCCGCCGCCAGGGCATCGGACAAGTAGTCGCCGTTGAGGTTAAGCGTGGCGATCACATCATATTCAGCCGGGCGCAGCAGGATTTGCTGGAGCATGGCGTCGGCAATGGCGTCCTTGACTACCACGTTCTTGCCGGTCTTCGGGTTCTTGAACTGCATCCAAGGCCCGCCGTCGAGCAGCGTTGCGCCAAACTCCTCGGCCGCCACTTCATAGGCCCATTCCTTGAAGGCACCCTCGGTGAACTTCATGATGTTGCCTTTATGCACAATGGTCAGCGAGTCGCGGTCGTTATCCACGACATATTGCAGGGCCTTGCGCGCCAGACGCTTGGTCCCCTCCAGCGATACCGGCTTGATACCAATGCCGCAATCCTGGTCGAAACGGATCTTGGTGACGCCCATCTCCTCCTTGAGGAACTTGATCACCTTGATCGCTTCCGGCGAACCGGCTTTCCATTCGATCCCGGCGTAAATATCTTCAGAGTTTTCACGAAAGATGGTCATGTCCACGTCGCCTGGCTTCTTGACCGGGCTGGGCACGCCTTCAAACCAGCGCACCGGGCGCAGGCATACATAAAGATCGAGCTGCTGACGCAGGGCCACGTTCAGCGAACGAATACCGCCCCCCACCGGGGTGGTCAGCGGGCCCTTGATGGACACGACGTAATCCCTGACGGCGTCCAGGGTTTCCTGGGGCAGCCAGGTGTCCTGGTCGTAGACCTGGGTGGCCTTTTCACCGGCATACACCTCCATCCACGAGATCTTGCGCTTACCGCCGTAGGCCTTTTCAACAGCTGCGTCGACCACTTTGATCATCACCGGGCTGATGTCTACGCCAATACCGTCGCCCTCGATATAGGGGATGATCGGTTGGTCAGGAACATTGAGAGAATGGTCTGCGTTGACGGTGATTTTGTCGCCGACTGCCGGAACCTGAATCTTCTTGTATCCCATGCTGAACTCCATCTATGGATTGAACATCTGGCTGCGTTCGAGCCTACTCCAGATAAATGGCGACCGAAACCTCGCGCCATGCTCATTTGCCTCGAAAACAGCGTAATTTGTCGCCTACAAGCCTGAAAGCAAAGGGAAAAACGCCAATCTTGAGCACATCGTGCGACTTTAGGCGTAATCCGGTACCTGCGACCTTTAGACCAATGGACGACACACCTTTTGTATGAAGGCTCGGCGTAAGCATAGCGACCTATGTATAATGCCGCCGCTGACCAAAGAGTCACGACGGCGGACCGCTCTAGAACCGAGCCCTCAGCCAGAAAGCAGGGTTATTACAATAGCCCACCCGCTTGACGCTCGACTGATGCAACCCAACATCACCGCGAAGAAACCTCGACCTTTCGCTCATGGATGACTTTGAACGAACGCGCTCTACCCGGCGCATCTCGAGTTTCTGCGCACGCTTTCAGCAAAGAAGAGAGTTAATCCGAATATGCCCACCCGCTCGAAGATCATCTACACCTTCACCGACGAAGCCCCAGCCCTCGCCACCTATTCACTGCTGCCTATCGTAGAGGCCTTCACCGCTTCCGCTGATATTGCCGTGGAAACCCGCGACATCTCCCTCGCAGGGCGCATCCTCGCAAGCTTCCCCGAGCAACTGGGCACCAAGGCCGTACCGGACCACCTCGCCGAACTCGGCGCCCTGGCCGTTACCCCCGAAGCCAACATCATCAAGCTGCCTAACATCAGTGCCTCGACCCCGCAGCTGCAAGCCGCGATCAAGGAACTGCAGGCCCAGGGCTACGCCCTGCCGGACTACCCGGAAACCGTAACCACCGACGCGGAAAAAGAAACCCGCGCACGTTACGACAAGGTCAAGGGCAGCGCCGTGAACCCGGTACTGCGCGAAGGCAACTCCGACCGCCGCGCACCGCTGTCGGTCAAGAACTACGCGCGCAAGCACCCGCACAAGATGGGCGCCTGGGCTGCCGACTCCAAGTCCCACGTGGCCCACATGAGCAACGGCGACTTCTACGGCAGCGAAAAAGCCGTGCAGATCGAAGCCGCTGACGCCGTCAAAATCGAACTGGTCGCCCAAGACGGCAGCACCACCGTCCTGAAAGAAAAGACCAGCGTCAAGGCCGGCGAAATCATCGACAGCGCCGTGCTGAGCAAGAAAGCCCTGCGCAGCTTCATCGCCGCTGAAATCGAAGACGCCAAGAAACAGGGCGTACTGCTGTCGGTTCACCTGAAAGCCACCATGATGAAGGTCTCCGACCCGATCATGTTTGGCCAGATCGTTGCCGAGTTCTATAAAGACGCCCTGGCCAAGCACGCCGACGTGCTGGAGCAGATCGGCTTCAACCTGAACAACGGCATCGGCGACCTGTACGCGCGTATCAAGGCGCTGCCTGCCGAGCAACAAGCGCAGATCGAAGCGGACATCCAGGCGGTCTATGCCGCTCGCCCTTCCCTGGCGATGGTCAACTCCGACAAAGGCATCACCAACCTGCACGTGCCGAGCGACGTCATCGTCGACGCCTCGATGCCGGCCATGATCCGTGACTCCGGCAAAATGTGGGGCACCGACGGTCAACTGCACGACACCAAGGCGGTGATCCCGGATCGCTGCTACGCCACCATCTACCAAGCCGTCATCGAAGACTGCAAGGCCAATGGCGCGTTTGATCCGACCACCATGGGCAGCGTGCCGAACGTTGGCCTGATGGCACAGAAAGCCGAAGAATACGGCTCCCACGACAAGACCTTCCAGATCAAGGCCGACGGCGTCGTCCGCGTCACCGACAGCAAGGGCAACCTGCTGATGGAACAGAACGTCGAAGCCGGCGACATCTTCCGCATGTGCCAGGCCAAAGACGCGCCGATCCAGGACTGGGTCAAACTCGCCGTCAACCGTGCCCGCGCCAGCAATACCCCGGCCATCTTCTGGCTGGACCCACAGCGCGCCCACGATGGCGCGGTGATCGAGAAAGTCCAGGCTTACCTGAAAGACCACAACACCGAAGGCCTGGACATTCGCATCATGTCGCCGGTCGACGCGATGAAGCTCACCCTGGAGCGCACCCGCAAGGGCCTGGACACCATCTCCGTGACCGGCAACGTACTGCGCGACTACCTGACCGACCTGTTCCCGATCATGGAACTGGGCACCAGCGCCAAGATGCTGTCGATCGTGCCGCTGATGAACGGCGGCGGCCTGTTCGAAACCGGCGCCGGCGGTTCGGCACCCAAGCACGTGCAGCAACTGCTGGAAGAAAACTTCCTGCGCTGGGACTCCCTGGGCGAATTCCTGGCCCTGGCGGCGTCGCTTGAGCATCTGGGTGTGACTTACAACAACCCGAAAGCCCTGGTGCTGTCCAAGACCCTGGACCAGGCCACCGGCCAGTTCCTCGACAACAACAAGTCGCCCTCGCGCAAAGTCGGCAACATCGACAACCGCGGCAGCCACTTCTACCTGGCGCTGTACTGGGCCCAAGCCCTGGCTGCCCAGACCGAAGACACTGCATTGCAAGCGCAATTCGGCGAACTGGCCAAGACCCTGGCCGCGAACGAAGCAACCATCGTTGCCGAACTCAACGCCGTACAGGGCAAGCCAGTGGACATCGGCGGCTACTACGCGCCGAACCCGGAGCTGACCAGCAAGGCCATGCGCCCAAGCAACACGCTCAATGCGGCGATTGCCAAGTTGAAGTAAGGTTGTAAGAGATGCAAAGAAGCCCCGGCCCTGTGCCGGGGTTTCTGTTTCAGGACACTGCGGTTTTGCTGAAGAAACCGGATCAGAATGTGGGAGCGGGCTTGCTCGCGAATGCGGTGTGCCAGTCGCCCGATGCATATCTGACCCATTGCATTCGCGAGCAAGCCCGCTCCCACACCGACTGCAATCCTGCCCAAAGACCGCACCGCACCATGAATCGAGGTTTTGAATGACCTGGCAACCCCACATCACCGTCGCCACCATCGTCGAAGACAACGGCCGCTTCCTGATGGTCGAAGAACTCAAGGGCGGCCGCGCCGTGCTCAACCAGCCGGCCGGCCACCTTGATCCGCATGAAACCCTCACCGAAGCCGCCGTGCGCGAAACCCTCGAGGAAACGGGCTGGGACGTGGAGGCCACCGGCATCGTCGGCATCTACCTGTACACCGCCCCGAGCAACGGCGTGACCTACCAACGCGTGTGCTTCACCGCCAAGGCGCTGAAACACCACCCGGACTATCAACTCGACGAAGGCATTATCCGCGCCCGCTGGCTGACTCGTGAGGAGCTGATGGGCCTGCACGACGACTGGCGCAGCGAGCTGATCATGCGTTGTATCGATGATTATCTGGCCGGCCAGTGCCACAGTCTCGAATTGATCCGCCCTTCTCTTTAGCCTTGCGGGCCCAGGCCTGCTAGAATCGCGTCCTTTTTCAAGACACCCGTTGAAACCCTATGCGTGATCCAGCCCCTTCTGACACACAAAAGAAGCGCGTCATCGTCGGCATGTCCGGCGGCGTGGATTCTTCCGTTTCCGCCGTTCTGCTCATGGAGCAGGGTTATGAGGTGGAAGGCCTGTTCATGAAGAACTGGGAAGAAGACGATGGAACGGAATACTGCACCGCCATGGATGACCTGGCGGACGCCCAGGCCGTGTGCGACAAGATCGGTATCAAGCTGCACACCGCCAACTTCGCCGCCGAGTACTGGGACAACGTGTTCGAGCACTTCCTGGCCGAATACAAGGCCGGGCGCACGCCGAACCCGGACATCCTGTGCAACCGCGAGATCAAGTTCAAGGCGTTCCTCGACTACGCCATGATCCTGGGCGCCGATCTGATTGCCACTGGCCATTATGTACGCCGTCGCGATATCGATGGCCGCACCGAACTGCTCAAGGGCCTGGACCCGAACAAGGACCAGAGCTACTTCCTGCACGCCGTCGGCGGTGAACAGATCGCCAAGACCCTATTCCCCGTGGGCGAGCTGGAAAAGCCCGAAGTGCGTCGGATCGCCGAACAACACGGCCTGGCCACCGCCAAGAAAAAGGATTCCACCGGGATCTGCTTTATCGGCGAACGCCGCTTCAGCGACTTCCTCAAGCAATACCTGCCGGCGCAACCGGGCGACATCAAAACCACCGACGGTGAAGTCATCGGCCGGCACCATGGCCTGATGTACCACACCATCGGCCAGCGCCAGGGCCTGGGCATCGGCGGCTTGAAAGACGCAGGCGAAGAGCCGTGGTACGTGCTGGTCAAAGACCTGGAAAACAACGTACTGATCGTCGGCCAGGGCAATGAACACCCGCTGCTGTTCTCCGGCGCGCTGCTGGCCTCGGAGATCTATTGGGTCAACCCGATCGACCTGAGCACGCCGCGTCGCCTGACCGCCAAAGTGCGTTATCGCCAGAGCGACCAACCCTGCACCCTGGAAAAAACCGCCACTGGCTACCGTGCCACCTTCGATGACCCGCAACGCGCGGTCACCCCTGGCCAGTCAGTGGTGTTCTATGACGGTGAAATCTGTCTGGGCGGCGGCGTGATCGAAGTCGCACAAGCCTGGAGCAACCCGGCATGAGCCCTACCCAGGAGCAATTGACCGCCCTCGGCGGCGTATTCCTCAGCGCCGTGCTGGTGGACAAGATCGCCAAGACCGGCCAGGTCACCGAGGCCGGCCTGACCTGCATGCTCGGCAGCCTGCTGATCCGCGACCCCAAGGACACCCTGGAAGTCTACGGCGGCGACGACCTGGCGCTGCGCGAGGGTTACCGCGCGCTGGTCGGCGCCCTTGAACGCGACCCCAGCACCCTGCAACGCGAACCGCTGCGCTACGCCCTGTCGATGCTCGGCCTCGAGCGTCAACTGGCCAAGCGCGAAGACATGCTGGACACCATCGGCAAGCGCCTGCCACAGATCCAGTCCCAGGTGGAACACTTCGGCCCGGCCCATGAAAACGTGATCGCAGCCTGCGGTGCGCTGTACCAGGACACCTTGAGCACCTTGCGCCAGCGGATCCAGGTGCATGGCGACATGCGCAATCTGCAACAGCCGAATAACGCCTCGAAAATCCGCGCCCTGCTCCTGGCCGGTATTCGCTCGGCGCGTCTGTGGCGCCAGTTGGGCGGTCACCGTTGGCAGTTGGTCATCAGCCGCCGCAAATTGCTCAAAGAGCTTTACCCGTTGATGCGCAACGAATAAGTCGCAGCGACAGGCCATTTTCAAGCCGTTACGCGTAATACGCCGGTCAGTTGGCGACGGACCGGCGGATTTTTTCATGTATGATACGCGCCCCATTTCGTTGCCCGACTGTCCGAGAACACCCCATGCAGCTCTCTTCGCTCACTGCGGTTTCCCCTGTTGACGGCCGCTACGCCGGCAAAACCCAGGCCCTGCGCCCTATTTTCAGCGAATACGGCCTGATCCGTGCTCGTGTACTGGTTGAAGTGCGCTGGCTCCAGCGCCTGGCCGCTCACCCCGCTATCAGCGAAGTGCCGGCGTTCTCCGCCGAGGCCAACGCTGTACTGAACACCCTGGCGGAAAACTTCTCCCTGGAGCACGCCGAGCGTGTGAAAGAGATCGAGCGCACCACCAACCACGACGTCAAGGCCATCGAGTACCTGCTCAAGGAGCAGGCGGCCAAGCTGCCGGAACTGGCTCAGGTCAGCGAATTCATCCACTTTGCCTGCACCAGCGAGGACATCAACAACCTGTCCCATGCCCTGATGCTGCGCGAAGGCCGTGATGACGTGATGCTGCCGCTGATGCGTCAGACTGCCGAAGCCATCCGCGAGCTGGCGATCCGCTTCGCCGCCGTGCCGATGCTGTCGCGCACCCACGGCCAGCCGGCCTCGCCGACCACCTTGGGCAAAGAACTGGCCAACGTGGTGTACCGCCTGGAGCGTCAGATCGCCCAAGTCGCGGCCGTACCGCTGCTGGGCAAGATCAACGGCGCTGTCGGCAACTACAATGCCCACCTGTCGGCCTACCCCGAGATCGACTGGGAAGCCAATGCCCGCGCGTTCATCGAAGACGAGCTGGGCCTGGGTTTCAACCCGTACACCACGCAGATCGAACCCCACGACTACATCGCCGAGCTGTTCGACGCCATTGCGCGCTTCAACACCATCCTGATCGACTTCGATCGCGATATCTGGGGCTACATCTCCCTGGGCTACTTCAAGCAGCGCACCATTGCCGGTGAAATCGGTTCGTCGACCATGCCGCACAAGGTCAACCCGATCGACTTCGAAAACTCCGAAGGCAACCTCGGCATCGCCAACGCCCTGTTCCAGCACCTGGCCAGCAAGTTGCCGATCTCGCGCTGGCAGCGCGACCTGACCGACTCCACCGTACTGCGCAACCTCGGCGTGGGCTTTGCCCACAGCGTGATCGCGTACGAGGCCAGCCTCAAAGGCATCAGCAAGCTTGAGCTCAACGAGCAGAAGATCGCCGCTGACCTGGACGCGTGCTGGGAAGTGCTGGCCGAGCCGATCCAGACCGTGATGCGCCGCTACAACATCGAAAACCCGTACGAGAAGCTGAAAGAATTGACCCGTGGCAAGGGCATCAGCCCTGAAGCCCTGCAAACTTTCATCGACGGCCTGGACATGCCAGCCGCGGCCAAGGCCGAGCTGAAACTGCTCACCCCGGCCAACTACATCGGCAACGCCGTGGCCCAAGCCAAGCGCATCTGATTACCGCAAGACCCTTGAGACGCCCGGCAGCGCCGGGCGTTTTTATTCCAGTCTGAAAAGTGCTTTTTTTCAATAGGTTACACATGAATCCTGATATCCCTCTTCAACTTCTGGGCGGCATCACGGCACGGGAATTCCTGCGCGATTACTGGCAGAAAAAACCGCTGCTGATTCGCCAGGCCATCCCTGACTTCGAAAGCCCGATCGACGCCGACGAACTGGCCGGCCTGGCCCTCGAAGAAGAAGTCGAATCGCGCCTGGTGATCGAACACGGCGAGCGTCCGTGGGAACTGCGCCGTGGCCCGTTCGCCGAAGACGCCTTCAGCACCCTGCCCGAGCGCGAGTGGACGCTGCTGGTACAGGCCGTCGACCAGTTCGTGCCGGAAGTCGCCGAGCTGCTGGAACAGTTCCGCTTCCTGCCCAGCTGGCGCATCGACGACGTGATGATCAGCTTCGCCGCCTCCGGCGGCAGCGTAGGCCCGCACTTCGACAATTACGACGTATTCCTGCTGCAAGCCCAAGGCAAGCGCAACTGGAAGATCGGCCAGATGTGCAGCTCGGAAAGCCCGTTGCTGCAGCATGCCGACCTGCGCATCCTCGCCGAATTCGAAGAAAGCGCCGAATGGGTGCTGGAACCGGGCGACATGCTGTACCTGCCGCCGCGCCTGGCGCACTTCGGCATTGCCGAAGACGACTGCATGACCTACTCGGTAGGCTTTCGCGCCCCAAGCGCCGCCGAAGTGCTGACCCACTTCACCGATTTCCTCGCCCAGTACCTGACGGACGAAGAGCGCTACACCGACGCCGATGCCCAGCCAGTCAGCGACCCGCACCAGATCCAGAATGATGCCCTCGATCGCCTCAAGAGCCTGCTGGCCGAGCACATGAGCGACGAACGCATGCTGCTGACCTGGTTCGGCCAGTTCATGACCGAGCCACGCTACCCGGAACTGGTGGCCGGCGAAGAGCTGGACGAAGACGATTTCGTCAACAGCCTGCACGATGGCGCGATCCTGGTACGCAACCCCAGCGCTCGCATGGCCTGGTCCGAAGTCGACGATGATGTGTTGCTGTTCGCCAGCGGCCAGAGCCGATACCTGCCGGGCAAGCTGCGCGAACTGTTGAAACTGGTGTGCTCGGCCGACGCCCTGCATAGCGAAAACCTCGGCCAATGGCTGGCCGACGAAGACGGCCGCAACCTGCTGTGCGAACTGGTCAAGCAAGGCAGTCTGGGGTTTGCGGATGAATAAAATTCACGTAAGTGTCGCGGACTGGCAAAAGGATATCGCGGAGATTCGGCGCATTCGTGAAGCGGTATTTATTGCCGAACAATCGGTTCCGCCCGAGCTGGAATGGGATGCGGACGACGCGGATGCCGTGCATTTCCTGGCATTCGAAGGTGATTTTCCGATTGGCACCGCGCGCCTGCTGCCCAGCGGCGAGATCGGCCGCGTGTCGGTGCTCAAGGACTGGCGCGGGCTGAAGGTCGGCGATAAGTTGATGGCGGCGGTGATTGGCGAGGCCGAGAAACGCGGCCAGACCAGGCAGTTCCTCAGCGCACAGGTGTATGCCGCACCGTTCTATGAGCGACTGGGCTTCAAGATCGTCAGCGAGGAGTTCCTGGAAGTCGGGATTCCGCATGTTGATATGGTGCGCGAGGGCTGATCCCTGTTCGCACCGCCCGCGCTGGGCTGCGTAGCAGCGCCAAAACCAGACGCCGCGTTCTTTCTGAAAGAACGCGGCGTTTTTTTATGGGGGCTGCTGCGCAGCCCAACGCGGGACAAGCCCGCTCGCCACAGGTTACTGTTTGCTCGTTCTATCTCTTAACTGACTGGCATTAGGACAAACCCGCCCGACACGGCAAGCTCGCTCCTCACTAAACTTGCGACCCACCAGGCCGACAAACTGGCACTATCAAGCCTAAATGACTCGCAGAGATAACGGACATGTCCCTACGCACCCTGCTCACCGCCCTCCTCCTGACCGCCAGTGTCTCGGCCTTGGCTGACACTCAAGTCATCAATCTGAGCAATCGCACCAGCGCCGACCTGTTGCCGGTGGCACAGAATTTCATCGGCAAGGACGGCAAGGTCAGCGCCTATGGCAACCAGTTGATCGTGGACGCTGACCCCGGCAAGATCGAAGGTCTACGGGCATTGCTCGCTCAACTCGACACCCCGGCCAAGCGCCTGCTGATTACCGTCGACACCAACGAAAACAACCAGCAGAACAGCACTGACAGCCAAACCCGCATTATCAGCTACGGCACCGCCAGCCGCGACGGCGGCATCCAGCAGATCCAGGCCAGCGAAGGCGTACCGGCACTGATCCAGGTCGGCCAGAGCGTGCCTCTGACCACCACGCAGCCCGACACCTATGGCCGCCCGCAAAACCAGACGCAGTACCGTAACGTGACTCAGGGTTTCTACGTGACCGCGAGCGTCACGGGTGAGACCGTGCACCTGGCGATCAGTACCAACCGTGACCGCATGAGCCAGGAGCGTCCCGATGTAGTGAATGTGCAAAGTACCGACACAACCGTCAGCGGTCGCCTGGGCGAGTGGATTTCCCTGGCAGGCATCAATCGTGAAACTCAGGCCGATAAATCCTCCACAACCCGCAGCTACTCTACCCAGGGCCGCGACGACCTGACTTTGCGGGTCAAAGTCGACACCCTGAACTGAAGCACCGAAAACTGACTGATGAGTCGTATAAGACTAAAGATGTAGTGCCGCAAAAAAAGCACTACAAAACATTTGACGATCCAAAAAAGCATGGGCATGATGGCCTCGCTCCCGCTAATCAGGGGCCCTGGCAAGGGCCTTCGGATCGTCGCTCCAAGCTACCCACCCGAGCCGATTCGTGTCTGTACCGCCCACAAGGCGTGTTTGACGAGGTTGCGACTGGAACGAAGTTGTCCCGAGGGACGGAAGCTAACCAGGTAACCCGGCTATACACGCAGAATATCCAAGGGCCCACGATGCCCAAAGACCGTTCTCGGCCAGCCCCTACCTGCCCCTCTCTGGATCATCGTTCATCCCGTCGCACTCCCCGCCACACCCGACATGGCCGCCTAAGCTTCTGGTCAGCGAGCAGCCCTGCCCACGCATTCAATGCAGGGCTGGCAAACGGATTTCTCTACCATCGAAGACGCGACGAGGTTTATCTCCATGGCACTGACACGCGAACAGCAAATTGCAGCCCTTGAAAAAGACTGGGCTGAAAACCCACGCTGGAAAGGCGTGACCCGCGCTTATTCCGCTGCTGACGTCGTCCGCCTGCGTGGCTCGGTTCAACCCGAGCACACCTTTGCAAAACTCGGCGCCGAGAAGCTGTGGAACCTGGTGACCCAGGGCGCCAAGCCGTCCTTCCGTCCCGACAAAGATTTCGTCAACTGCATGGGCGCCCTCACTGGCGGCCAGGCAGTCCAGCAGGTAAAAGCCGGTATCCAGGCAATCTACCTGTCCGGCTGGCAAGTGGCGGCGGACAACAACTCCGCTGAATCCATGTACCCCGACCAATCGCTGTACCCGGTGGACTCCGTGCCGACCGTGGTCAAGCGCATCAACAACTCGTTCCGTCGTGCCGACCAGATCCAGTGGAAAGCCGGCAAGAACCCAGGTGACGAAGGCTACATCGACTACTTCGCACCGATCGTGGCTGACGCCGAAGCCGGTTTCGGCGGCGTTCTGAACGCCTACGAACTGATGAAAAGCATGATCGAGGCAGGCGCCGCTGGCGTGCACTTCGAAGACCAGCTGGCCTCCGTGAAAAAATGCGGCCACATGGGCGGCAAGGTTCTGGTGCCCACCCAGGAAGCCGTACAAAAGCTCACCGCTGCGCGCCTGGCGGCTGACGTTGCCGGCACATCGACCATCATCCTGGCCCGTACCGACGCCAACGCCGCTGACCTGCTGACCTCGGACTGCGACCCGTACGACCAGCCGTTCGTCACTGGCGAGCGTACCCAGGAAGGCTTCTACAAAGTGCGCGCCGGTCTCGACCAGGCCATCGCTCGCGGCCTGGCCTATGCCCCGTACGCCGACCTGATCTGGTGCGAAACCGCCAAGCCGGACCTGGAAGAAGCCCGTCGTTTCGCCGAAGCGATCAAGAAGGAATACCCGGACCAACTGCTGTCCTACAACTGCTCGCCTTCCTTCAACTGGAAGAAAAACCTGGACGACGCGACCATCGCCAAGTTCCAGCGCGAACTGTCCGCCATGGGCTACAAGCACCAGTTCATCACCCTGGCCGGCATTCACAACATGTGGCACAGCATGTTCAACCTGGCGCACGACTACGCCCGCAACGACATGACCGCCTACGTGAAGCTGCAGGAGCAGGAGTTCGCTGACGCCGCCAAAGGCTACACCTTTGTGGCGCACCAGCAGGAAGTGGGCACCGGCTACTTCGACGACATGACCACCGTGATCCAGGGCGGCACCTCGTCCGTGACCGCGCTGACCGGTTCGACCGAAGAAGAACAGTTCCACTGAGACTGAGTACACGGCCACGGCGGAACCACTGAAGAACTAACCGCCGTGCCGCACAACAATCACGCCCCGACTGGTTCGGGGCGTTTTTTTTGTTTCAGGAACACCGAAAATCAAAAGTGTGGCTTGCCTGCAATAGCGGTGTGCTGGCACCCCACCCATAGCTGACACACCGCCATCGCAGGCAAGTCTTAATACCGATCAATTAAACGAACGCAATGCTCAAGCAACGCCGATCCACTGTAGGAGCTGGCTTGCCCGCGATGGCGGCGGGTCAGCTGGCATAGGGGTCTACTGATCCACCGCCATCGCAGGCAAGCCAGCTTCTACAAGGAATCTGCGCTTGACTGACTGGCAATAGGGCAAGCCCAGCGCCCACAGGGAACGCGTCGGGCTGAGGTTTTTTTGCAAAACCTTGATCCAACGCGGTATTCGCGCCAGATAAATCGGTTAAAAGATCCCCTCGAGCAACTAGCCTCAATCAACCAAGTAACGGCAACTTCCCTCGCCACATGACAACCGCTCGCTTAAACCCCACCCAAACAATATTCATTATCATTTAGAGTCTTTAAACTTCGTTACAGGTTAAACAAAACACAATTGATTAATTGCCCGCTAATGCCCACCATACAAGGGCTGCAGCCCCATCGAGGTGCACTATGTCCTTATTCCATCGAATAATTTCGCCACAGGAATTTTACTTGCCCGGTGTTTAGCCATAAAATCACCGGGATTGACTACGCTGCGACATATCGTCACTGCATTGTTACTTTTTCGAGCTCAGAGACCTTTGCTCTCTGTTAAGGATTTCCAGCATGACCGAAGCGACAGGACTCATGGCCCACAACTGGGGCTTTGCCATTTTCCTCCTCGGTGTTGTCGGCCTCTGTGCCTTCATGCTCGGCGTCTCCAGCCTCCTCGGGTCAAAAGCCTGGGGCCGCAGCAAAAACGAACCGTTCGAGTCGGGCATGCTACCTACAGGTGGCGCCCGCTTGCGGCTCTCAGCCAAATTCTATCTGGTCGCGATGCTGTTCGTGATCTTCGATATCGAAGCCCTCTTTCTCTTTGCCTGGTCTGTGTCCGTCCGCGAAAGCGGCTGGACCGGATTCGTCGAAGCCCTCGTTTTCATAGCAATTCTGTTGGCAGGCCTTGTCTACCTATTTCGAGTGGGCGCCCTTGATTGGGCTCCGGAAGCTCGTCGCAAGCGGCAAGCGAAGCTGAAACAATGAGGCTTTGGCGATGCAATACAATCTCACCAGGATCGACCCGGATGCTCCTAACGAGCAGTACCCCATCGGCGAACGGGAAACCGTTTCCGATCCGTTAGAAGATCAAGTCCACAAAAACATCTACATGGGCAAGCTGGAAGACGTGCTGAGTGGCGCGGTCAACTGGGGACGTAAGAACTCCCTGTGGCCGTACAACTTCGGTCTTTCGTGCTGCTATGTGGAAATGACCACCGCCTTCACGGCGCCCCACGACATCGCGCGCTTTGGCGCCGAAGTCATCCGGGCATCGCCGCGTCAGGCGGATTTCATGGTTATCGCCGGTACCTGCTTTATCAAGATGGCGCCTATCATTCAGCGTCTCTACGAGCAAATGCTCGAACCGAAGTGGGTTATCTCCATGGGTTCGTGCGCCAACTCCGGTGGCATGTACGACATCTACTCCGTCGTTCAAGGGGTGGACAAGTTCCTGCCCGTGGACGTCTACGTGCCTGGCTGCCCGCCCCGTCCAGAAGCATTTCTGCAAGGCTTGATGCTGTTGCAGGAATCGATTGGCAAGGAGCGTCGCCCACTGTCCTGGGTCGTCGGCGATCAAGGCGTTTATCGCGCCGAGATGCCTTCGCAAAAGGAACAGCGCCGCGAACAGCGAATCGCAGTCACCAACCTGCGCAGCCCCGACGAAGTCTGATCCAGCCCGCTTCTTTTATAGAACGAAACCCTGGCCTCATTCTTTACGTTGACCGAAAGCGATAAAAAACCATGACTACAGGCAGTGCTCTGTACATCCCGCCTTATAAGGCAGACGACCAGGATGTGGTCGTCGAACTCAACAACCGTTTTGGCCCTGACGCCTTCACCGCCCAGGCCACACGCACCGGCATGCCGGTGCTGTGGGTGGCGCGCGCCAAGCTCGTCGAAGTCCTGACCTTCCTGCGCAACCTGCCCAAGCCGTACGTCATGCTCTATGACCTGCATGGCGTGGACGAGCGCCTGCGCACCAAGCGCCAGGGCCTGCCGAGCGGCGCCGATTTCACCGTGTTCTATCACCTGCTGTCGATCGAACGTAACAGCGACGTGATGATCAAGGTCGCGCTGTCCGAAAGCGACCTGAGCGTGCCGACCGTGACCGGTATCTGGCCGAACGCCAGCTGGTACGAGCGTGAAGTCTGGGACATGTTCGGCATCGACTTCCCGGGCCACCCGCACCTGACGCGCATCATGATGCCGCCGACCTGGGAAGGTCACCCGCTGCGCAAGGACTTCCCTGCCCGCGCCACCGAATTCGATCCGTTCAGCCTCAACCTGGCCAAGCAACAGCTTGAAGAAGAAGCCGCGCGCTTCCGTCCGGAAGACTGGGGCATGAAGCGTTCCGGCACCAACGAGGACTACATGTTCCTCAACCTGGGTCCGAACCACCCTTCGGCTCACGGTGCCTTCCGTATCATCCTGCAACTGGACGGCGAAGAAATCGTCGACTGCGTGCCAGACATCGGCTACCACCACCGTGGTGCCGAGAAGATGGCCGAGCGCCAGTCGTGGCACAGCTTCATCCCGTACACCGACCGTATCGACTACCTCGGCGGCGTGATGAACAACCTGCCGTACGTGCTCTCGGTCGAGAAGCTGGCCGGTATCAAGGTGCCGGACCGCGTCGACACCATCCGTATCATGATGGCCGAGTTCTTCCGCATCACCAGCCACCTGCTGTTCCTGGGCACCTATATCCAGGACGTCGGCGCCATGACCCCGGTGTTCTTCACCTTCACCGACCGTCAGCGCGCCTACAAGGTCATCGAGGCCATCACCGGTTTCCGCCTGCACCCGGCCTGGTACCGCATCGGCGGCGTGGCCCACGACCTGCCGAACGGTTGGGAGCGCCTGGTCAAGGAATTCATCGACTGGATGCCCAAGCGCCTCGACGAGTACCAGAAGGCCGCCCTGGATAACAGCATCCTCAAGGGTCGGACCATCGGCGTCGCCCAGTACAACACCAAGGAAGCCCTGGAATGGGGCGTCACCGGTGCCGGTCTGCGCTCAACCGGCTGCGATTTCGACCTGCGCAAGGCGCGCCCGTACTCCGGCTACGAGAACTTCGAATTCGAAGTACCGCTGGCGGCCAATGGCGATGCCTACGACCGCTGCATCGTGCGCGTCGAAGAAATGCGCCAGAGCCTGAAGATCATCGAACAGTGCATGCGCAACATGCCGGCAGGCCCGTACAAGGCGGATCACCCGCTGACCACGCCGCCGCCGAAAGAGCGCACGCTGCAACACATCGAAACCCTGATCACGCACTTCCTGCAGGTTTCGTGGGGCCCGGTGATGCCGGCCAACGAATCCTTCCAGATGATCGAAGCGACCAAGGGTATCAACAGTTATTACCTGACGAGCGATGGCGGCACCATGAGCTACCGCACCCGGATTCGTACCCCAAGCTTCGCCCACTTGCAGCAGATCCCTTCGGTGATCAAAGGCGAGATGGTCGCGGACTTGATTGCGTACCTGGGTAGTATCGATTTCGTTATGGCCGACGTGGACCGCTAAGCATGAACAGCCCGCTTATCCAGACAGACCGTTTCACCTTGAGTGAAACCGAGCGCTCGGCCATCGAGCACGAGCTGCATCACTACGAAGACCCGCGCGCGGCGTCGATCGAAGCCTTGAAGATCGTCCAGAAGGAACGTGGCTGGGTGCCGGACGGCGCCCTCTACGCCATCGGCGAGATCCTCGGCATCCCCGCCAGCGACGTTGAAGGCGTGGCCACGTTCTACAGCCAGATCTTCCGCCAGCCGGTCGGCCGCCACATCATTCGCGTGTGCGACAGCATGGTCTGCTACATCGGTGGCCACGAGTCGGTGGTCAGCGAGATCCAGGCCAAGCTGGGCATCGGCCTCGGCCAGACCACCGCGGACGGCCGCTTCACGCTGCTGCCGGTGTGCTGCCTGGGCAACTGCGACAAGGCGCCGGCGTTGATGATCGACGACGACACATTCGGTGACGTGCAGCCCGCTGGCGTGACCCAATTGCTCGAGGGCTACCCATGACCCTGACTTCCTTCGGCCCGGCCAACCTGATCAAGCGTTCGGCCGAAACTCACCCGCTGACCTGGCGCCTGCGTGACGACGGCGAGCCGCTATGGCTCGACGAGTACCAGGCCAAGAACGGCTACGCCGCTGCGCGCAAAGCCTTCGCCGACATGGCCCAGGACGACATCGTCCAGACCGTGAAGGACTCCGGCCTCAAGGGTCGCGGCGGTGCGGGCTTCCCCACGGGCGTGAAGTGGGGCCTGATGCCCAAAGACGAATCCATCAACATCCGTTATCTGCTGTGCAACGCGGATGAGATGGAGCCGAACACCTGGAAAGACCGCATGCTGATGGAGCAACTGCCCCATCTGCTGATCGAAGGCATGCTGATCAGCGCCCGCGCGCTGAAAACCTACCGTGGCTACATCTTCCTGCGCGGCGAATACACCACCGCCGCCAAGCACCTCAACCGCGCGGTGCAGGAAGCCAAGGCTGCGGGCCTGCTGGGCAAGAACATCCTCGGTTCCGGTTTTGACTTCGAACTGTTCGTGCACACCGGCGCCGGGCGTTATATCTGCGGTGAAGAAACCGCACTGATCAACTCCCTCGAAGGCCGCCGCGCCAACCCGCGCTCCAAGCCGCCCTTCCCTGCCGCCGTGGGCGTGTGGGGCAAGCCGACCTGCGTGAACAACGTCGAGACCCTGTGCAACGTGCCGGCGATCATCGCCGACGGCGTGGACTGGTACAAATCCCTGGCCCGTGAAGGCAGTGAAGACATGGGCACCAAGCTCATGGGTTTCTCCGGCAAGGTCAAGAACCCCGGTCTGTGGGAGCTGCCGTTCGGCGTGACCGCCCGCGAGCTGTTCGAGGACTACGCCGGCGGCATGCGCGACGGCTACACCTTGAAAGCCTGGCAGCCAGGCGGCGCCGGCACCGGCTTCCTGCTCCCCGAGCACCTCGACGCCCAGATGTATGCCGGCGGCATCGGCAAGGTGGGCACCCGCATGGGTACCGGCCTGGCGATGGCGGTGGACAACACCGTCAACATGGTCTCGTTGCTGCGCAACATGGAGCAGTTCTTTGCCCGCGAATCCTGCGGTTTCTGCACCCCATGCCGCGACGGTCTACCCTGGAGCGTCAAGCTGCTGATGGCCCTGGAAAACGGCGAAGGCCGCGAGGGTGACATCGAGACCCTGCTGGGCCTGGTCGGTTTCCTCGGTCCGGGCAAGACCTTCTGTGCTCACGCACCGGGCGCCGTGGAGCCATTGGGCAGCGCAATCAAATACTTCCGTTCGGAGTTCGAAGCCGGCATCGCGCCTACCAGCGCTGCCGTCCCGCCTCTGGCGAGGCCGATCGTAGTCGGCGCGTAACGTTTAAACAGGCGAAGGGTCCGTGCCCTTCGCCTGCTCATGTGCTGACGCCTTTATGGCTGTGTAGATGCACATGAACAACAAGATTCCATTAGCCACGCCCGCTGACAACGGGCCAACGAAGAACTTTGAACCATGGCCACTATCCACGTAGACGGCAAAGCGCTCGAAGTCGATGGGGCGGACAACCTGTTACAGGCGTGTCTGTCACTAGGCCTCGACATCCCTTATTTCTGCTGGCACCCCGCGCTCGGTAGCGTCGGGGCCTGTCGCCAGTGTGCGGTCAAGCAATACACCGACGAGAACGACACCCGTGGTCGCATCGTCATGTCCTGCATGACCCCAGCCACCGACAACACCTGGATCTCCATCGACGATGAAGAATCCAAGGCGTTCCGCGCCAGCGTTGTCGAATGGCTGATGACCAACCACCCCCACGACTGCCCGGTCTGTGAGGAAGGCGGTCACTGCCACCTGCAGGACATGACGGTGATGACCGGCCACAACGAGCGCCGTTATCGCTTCACCAAGCGTACCCACCAGAACCAGGACCTCGGCCCGTTCATTTCCCACGAAATGAACCGCTGCATCGCCTGCTACCGTTGCGTACGCTTCTATAAAGACTACGCCGGCGGCACCGACCTGGGTGTATTCGGCGCCCACGACAACGTGTACTTCGGTCGCGTTGAAGACGGTGTACTCGAGAGCGAATTCTCCGGCAACCTCACCGAGGTCTGCCCGACCGGTGTGTTCACCGACAAGACTCACTCCGAGCGTTACAACCGCAAGTGGGACATGCAATTCGCACCGAGCATCTGCCATGGCTGCTCCAGCGGTTGCAACATCTCGCCGGGCGAGCGCTACGGCGAACTGCGTCGCATCGAAAACCGCTTCAACGGTTCGGTGAACCAATACTTCCTGTGCGACCGTGGCCGTTTCGGCTATGGCTATGTCAACCGCGAAGATCGCCCACGTCAGCCGCTGCTGGCCGGTGGCGCCAAGCTGAGCACCGACGAAGCGCTGGACAAGGCCGCCGACCTGCTGCGCGGCCGCAACATCATCGGTATCGGATCGCCGCGCGCCAGCCTCGAAAGCAACTACGCGTTGCGCGAACTGGTCGGTGCCGAGCACTTTTACTCCGGTATCGAAGCTGCTGAGCTGGAACGCATCCGCCTGGTCCTGCAAGTGCTGAACGACAGCCCGCTGCCGGTGCCGAACATGCGCGACATCGAAGACCACGATGCGATCTTCGTGCTCGGTGAAGACCTGACCCAGACCGCGGCCCGCATCGCCCTGTCGCTGCGCCAGTCGGTCAAAGGCAAGGCCGAAGCGATGGCCGACGCCATGCGCGTACAGCCTTGGCTCGACGCCGCGGTGAAAAACATCGGCCAGCACGCGCTGAACCCGCTGTTTATCGCAAGCCTGGCTGAAACCAAGCTCGACGACATCGCCGAAGAGTGCGTACACGCAGCGCCCGACGACCTGGCGCGCATCGGTTTCGCCGTGGCCCACGCCCTCGACGCCAGCGCACCGGCCGTCGAAGGCCTGGACACTGAAGCTGTCGAACTGGCCCAGCGCATCGCCGACGCCCTGCTGGCCGCCAAGCGCCCATTGATCATTGCCGGTACCTCCCTGGGTTCCAAGGCACTGATCGAAGCCGCTGCCAACATTGCGAAAGCCTTGAAGCTGCGCGACAAGAACGGCTCCATCAGCCTGGTCGTGCCGGAAGCCAACAGCCTCGGCCTGGCCATGCTCGGCGGCGAGTCCGTGGACGCCGCCCTGCAAACCGTGATCGACGGCACTGCCGATGCGATCGTGGTGCTGGAAAACGACCTGTACACCCGTACCGATGCCGCCAAGGTCGACGCCGCGCTGAACGCTGCCAAAGTGCTGATCGTGGCCGACCACCAGAAGACCGCTACCAGCGACCGCGCCCACCTGGTGCTGCCGGCGGCGACCTTCGCCGAAGGCGACGGCACCCTGGTCAGCCAGGAAGGCCGCGCCCAGCGCTTCTTCCAGGTGTTCGATCCGAAGTACATGGACGCCAGCATCCTGGTTCACGAAGGCTGGCGCTGGCTGCATGCCCTGCGCTCGACCCTGCTGAACCAGCCGATCGACTGGACCCAGCTCGACCACGTCACCGCCGCCGTGGCCGCCAGCGCGCCGCAACTGGCGCGTATCGTCGACGCCGCACCGTCCGCCGCGTTCCGTATCAAGGGCCTGAAACTGGCCCGTGAACCGCTGCGTTACTCCGGTCGTACCGCCATGCGCGCCGACATCAGCGTGCATGAACCGCGTACTCCGCAAGACAACGACACCGCGTTCGCCTTCTCCATGGAAGGTTACTCGGGTTCGGTCGAGCCGCGTCAGCAGGTGCCGTTCGCCTGGTCACCGGGCTGGAACTCGCCGCAGGCCTGGAACAAGTTCCAGGACGAAGTCGGCGGCCACATCCGCGCTGGCGACCCAGGCACGCGCCTGATCGAAAGCACTGGTGATTCGCTGAACTGGTTCGCTGCGGTACCGCGTCCGTTCAACCCGGCCCCAGGCACCTGGCAGGTTGTGCCGTTCTTCCACCTGTTCGGCAGCGAAGAGACCTCTTCCAAGGCCGCGCCGGTGCAAGAGCGCATCCCCACTGCTTATGTGTCCCTGGCCAAGTCCGAAGCCGACCGCCTGGGCGTCAACGACGGTGCCCTGCTCAGCCTGAACGTGGCCGGCCAGACCCTGCGTCTGCCGCTGCGCATCAACGATGAGTTGGGTGCTGGCCTGGTTGCACTGCCGAAAGGCCTCGCCGGCATTCCGCCTGCGATCTTTGGCAAAACCGTTGACGGTCTGCAGGAGGCAGCGCAATGACCTGGTTCACCCCTGAAGTGATCGATGTGATCATCTCGGTCGTCAAGGCCATCGTGATCCTGTTGGCGGTGGTCGTCGCGGGCGCCCTGCTCAGCTTCGTCGAACGTCGCCTGCTGGGCTGGTGGCAGGACCGTTACGGTCCGAACCGCGTCGGCCCGTTCGGCATGTTCCAGATCGCGGCCGACATGCTGAAGATGTTCTTCAAGGAAGACTGGACCCCGCCGTTTGCCGACAAGGTGATCTTCACCCTGGCGCCGGTGGTGGCCATGAGCGCCTTGCTGATCGCCTTCGCGATCATTCCGATCACCCCGACCTGGGGCGTGGCGGACCTGAACATCGGCTTGCTGTTCTTCTTCGCCATGGCCGGCTTGTCGGTCTATGCGGTGCTGTTCGCCGGCTGGTCGAGCAACAACAAGTTCGCCCTGCTGGGCAGCTTGCGGGCCTCGGCGCAGACCGTGTCCTACGAAGTGTTCATGGGCCTGGCGCTGATGGGCATCGTGGTGCAGGTCGGCTCGTTCAACATGCGCGACATCGTCGAGTACCAGGCGCAGAACCTGTGGTTCATCATTCCGCAGTTCTTTGGCTTCTGTACGTTCTTCATCGCGGGCGTGGCCGTGACTCACCGTCACCCCTTCGACCAGCCGGAAGCGGAACAGGAACTGGCCGACGGTTACCACATTGAATATGCCGGCATGAAATGGGGCATGTTCTTCGTCGGTGAGTACATCGGCATCATCTTGATCTCGGCCCTGCTGGTCACGCTGTTCTTCGGCGGCTGGCACGGACCATTCGGCATCCTGCCGCAGCTGGCGTTCTTCTGGTTCTTCCTGAAGACCGCGTTCTTCATCATGCTGTTTATCCTGCTGCGCGCTTCCATTCCGCGTCCACGATATGACCAGGTGATGGATTTCAGCTGGCGCTTCTGCCTGCCGCTGACCCTGATCAATTTGCTGGTGACTGCTGCCGTTGTGTTGTTGAACACGCCAGCGGGCGCGGTTCAGTGAGGATTTGACCCATGTTCAAATATATTGGCGACATCGTTAAGGGTACCGGTACCCAGTTGCGAAGCCTGGTGATGGTGTTCGGTCACGGCTTCCGCAAACGCGACACCCTGCAATATCCGGAAGAAGCGGTGTACCTGCCGCCGCGCTATCGCGGCCGTATCGTGCTGACCCGCGACCCCGATGGCGAAGAGCGTTGCGTAGCCTGCAACCTGTGCGCCGTGGCATGCCCGGTGGGTTGCATCTCCCTGCAGAAAGCTGAAACCGAAGACGGTCGCTGGTACCCGGACTTCTTCCGCATCAACTTCTCGCGCTGCATTTTCTGCGGCCTCTGCGAGGAAGCTTGCCCGACCACTGCGATCCAGCTCACGCCGGATTTCGAGATGGCCGAGTTCAAACGTCAGGACCTGGTGTACGAGAAAGAAGATCTGCTGATCTCTGGTCCCGGTAAAAACCCTGATTACAACTTCTATCGTGTTGCAGGTATGGCCGTTGCCGGTAAGCCGAAAGGCGCCGCACAAAACGAAGCCGAGCCGATCAACGTGAAGAGCTTGCTGCCTTAAGGAAGAAAGATGGAATTTGCTTTCTATTTCGCATCGGGTATCGCGGTTGTGTCCACGCTTCGCGTGATCACCAACACCAACCCCGTGCACGCCCTGCTCTACCTGATCATTTCGCTGATCGCCGTGGCCATGACCTTCTTCAGCCTCGGCGCACCGTTCGCCGGCGTGCTCGAAGTGATCGCCTATGCCGGCGCCATCATGGTGCTGTTCGTGTTTGTGGTGATGATGCTCAACCTCGGGCCGGCTTCGGTCGCCCAGGAGCGCGTCTGGCTCAAGCCCGGCATCTGGCTCGGCCCGGTTGTCCTCGCAGCCCTGCTGCTGGGTGAACTGCTGTATGTGCTGTTCGCTCACCAGAGCGGCCAGGCCATCGGCCACACCACCGTGGACGCGAAAGCCGTGGGCATCAGCCTGTTCGGCCCGTACCTGCTGGTGGTCGAACTGGCGTCGATGCTGCTGCTCGCCGCAGCCGTCACCGCCTTCCACTTGGGCCGCAACGAAGCCAAGGAGCAATGACGATGCCTGCTATCCCTTTGGAGCATGGTCTGGCGGTCGCCGGCATCCTGTTCTGCCTTGGCCTGGTCGGCCTGATGGTTCGCCGTAACATCCTGTTCGTGTTGATGAGCCTGGAAATCATGATGAACGCTGCGGCACTGGCTTTCATTGTGGCGGGTGCACGTTGGGGCCAGCCGGATGGACAAGTGATGTTCATCCTGGTGATCAGCCTGGCAGCCGCCGAGGCCAGTATCGGCCTGGCGATCCTGCTGCAGCTGTATCGTCGCTTCCACACGCTTGATATCGACGCTGCCAGTGAGATGCGCGGATGAACATGATCTTTCTGACTTTCGTATTTCCCCTGATCGGTTTCCTGCTGCTGTCGTTCTCCCGTGGACGCTGGTCGGAAAACCTTTCTGCCCTGATCGGCGTGGGCTCCATTGGCCTGTCGGCCATCGTTGCCGCCTACGTCATCTGGCAATTCAACGTGGCGCCGCCGGAAGGCGGTCACTACACCCTGGTGCTGTGGCAGTGGATGTCGGTGGAAGGCTTCAAGCCCAACTTCGCCCTCTACGTCGACGGCCTGTCGATCACCATGCTCGGCGTGGTGGTGGGTGTGGGCTTCCTGATCCACCTGTTCGCGTCCTGGTACATGCGCGGTGAAGCGGGTTACTCGCGCTTTTTCTCGTACACCAACCTGTTCATCGCCAGCATGCTGTTCCTGGTGCTCGGCGATAACCTGTTGTTCCTGTACTTCGGCTGGGAAGGCGTGGGGCTGTGCTCGTACCTGTTGATCGGTTTCTACTACAGCAACCGCAACAACGGTAACGCGGCCCTCAAGGCGTTTATCGTCACGCGGATCGGCGATGTGTTCATGGCCATCGGCCTGTTCATCCTGTTCCAACAGGTCGGCACGCTGAATATCCAGGAACTGTTGGTGCTGGCGCCGCAGAAATTCCAGGTCGGTGACTTCTGGATCACCCTGGCCACGCTGATGCTGCTGGGCGGCGCCGTGGGTAAATCCGCGCAACTGCCGCTGCAAACCTGGCTGGCGGATGCGATGGCCGGCCCTACCCCGGTGTCGGCACTGATCCATGCCGCCACCATGGTGACCGCCGGTGTCTACCTGATCGCCCGTACCCACGGCCTGTTCACCCTGGCGCCGGACATCCTGCACCTGGTGGGCGTGGTGGGTGGCATCACCCTGGTACTGGCCGGCTTCGCCGCGCTGGTGCAGACCGACATCAAGCGGATCCTCGCCTATTCGACCATGAGCCAGATCGGCTACATGTTCCTGGCCCTGGGCGTCGGCGCCTGGGACGCGGCGATCTTCCACCTGATGACCCACGCCTTCTTCAAGGCCCTGCTGTTCCTGGCTTCCGGCGCGGTGATCGTGGCCTGCCACCACGAGCAGAACATCTTCAAGATGGGCGGCCTGTGGAAGAAACTGCCGCTGGCCTACGCCAGCTTCATCGTCGGTGGTGCCGCGCTCGCCGCCCTGCCGCTGGTGACCGCCGGTTTCTACTCCAAGGACGAAATCCTCTGGGAAGCCTTTGCCAGCGGTAACCAGAACCTGCTCTACGCGGGCCTGGTGGGTGCGTTCATGACCTCGCTGTACACCTTCCGCCTGATCTTCATCACCTTCCACGGTGAAGCCAAGACCGAAGCCCATGCAGGCCATGGCATCTCCCACTGGTTGCCGCTGTCGGTGCTGATCATCCTGTCGACCTTCATCGGCGCCCTGATCACCCCGCCACTGGCCGGTGTACTGCCGGAAAGCGCCGGCCATGCCGGCGGCGCCGCCAAGCACAGCCTGGAAATCGCCTCGGGCGCCATCGCCCTGGCCGGTATCCTGCTGGCGGCCCTGCTGTTCCTCGGCAAGCGTCGTTTCGTCACCGCCGTGGCCAACAGTGGCATCGGCCGCTTCCTTTCGGCCTGGTGGTTCGCCGCCTGGGGCTTCGACTGGATCTACGACAAACTGTTCGTCAAGCCTTACCTTGCCATCAGCCATGTACTGCGCAAAGACCCGCTCGACCAGACCATCGGTTTGATCCCGCGCGCCGCCAAAGGCGGTCACACCGCCCTGAGCCGCAGCGAAACCGGCCAATTGCGTTGGTATGCAGCTTCCATGGCGGCCGGTGCCGTTCTGGTGATCGGCGCCATCGTTGTGGTAGCGGTCTGACTATGCACATTGCGAACTTTGCGAACTTGCGAAAGGAAACGAGCCCGTCATGATTCTGCCCTGGCTAATCCTGATCCCCTTTATCGGCGGCCTGCTCTGCTGGATGGGTGAACGCTTCGGCGCCACCCTCCCCCGCTGGATTGCGTTGCTGACCATGTCCCTGGAACTCGCGCTCGGCCTCTGGCTGTGGGCCCATGGTGACTATTCATTTGCTCCGGCACCGGGTGTCGATCCCACCTTCGCGCTTGAATTCAAGCACGTGTGGATCCAGCGCTTCGGCATTAACGTGCACCTGGCCCTCGACGGCCTGTCGCTGTTGATGATCCTGCTGACCGGCCTGCTGGGTATCCTCTCGGTACTCTGCTCCTGGAAAGAGATCCAGCGTCACGTGGGCTTCTTCCACCTGAACCTGATGTGGATCCTGGGCGGCGTTGTCGGCGTGTTCCTCGCCCTCGACCTGTTCATGTTCTTCTTCTTCTGGGAAATGATGCTGGTGCCGATGTACTTCCTCATCGCGCTCTGGGGTCACAGCTCTTCGGACGGCAAGAAAACCCGGATCTACGCAGCGACCAAGTTCTTCATCTTCACCCAGGCTTCCGGCCTGATCATGTTGGTGGCGATCCTGGGGCTGGTACTGGTCAACTTCAACAACACCGGCGTGATCACCTTCAACTACGCCGACCTGTTGAAAACCAAGATGTCCCTGACCACCGAGTACATCCTGATGCTGGGTTTCTTCATCGCCTTCGCGGTGAAGCTGCCGGTGGTGCCGTTCCACTCCTGGCTGCCGGATGCCCACGCCCAGGCACCGACCGCCGGTTCCGTGGACCTGGCCGGTATCCTGCTGAAAACGGCGGCTTATGGCCTGCTGCGTTTCGCGTTGCCGCTGTTCCCGAACGCTTCGGCCGAGTTCGCGCCGATCGCCATGACCCTCGGCCTGATCGGGATCTTCTACGGGGCGTTCCTGGCCTTCGCTCAAACCGATATCAAGCGTCTGATTGCCTTCTCGTCCGTTTCCCACATGGGTTTCGTACTGATCGGCATCTACTCCGGCAGTCAGCTGGCGTTGCAGGGCGCGGTGATCCAGATGCTGGCCCACGGTGTGTCGGCGGCGGCGCTGTTTATCCTCAGCGGCCAGCTGTACGAGCGCCTGCATACCCGTGACATGCGTGAAATGGGTGGCGTGTGGTCGCGCATTGCGTATCTGCCGGCGATCAGCCTGTTCTTCGCCGCCGCGTCCCTGGGCTTGCCGGGTACCGGTAACTTCATCGGCGAGTTCCTGATCCTGATGGGTGCCTTCGTGCAAACGCCGTGGATCAGCGCCATCGCCACATCCGGCCTGGTGTTCGGTTCGGTCTACTCGCTGATCATGATCCACCGCGCGTATTTCGGCCCGGCCAAGTCGGACACCGTCCTGCACGGGATGGATGCCCGCGAACTGATCATGGTGCTCGGCCTGGCGGTACTGCTGATCTACATCGGCGTGTACCCGCAACCGTTCCTGGACACTTCTGCCGCAACGATGCATGGCGTGCAGCAGTGGTTCGGCACCGCCTTCTCTCAACTCGCTTCGGCCCGGTAAGAGCGCTATGGAATTCACGATCCAACACTTTATCGCGCTTGCGCCGCTGCTGATCACCAGCCTCACCATCGTGGTGGTGATGCTGGCGATCGCCTGGCGCCGCAATCACTCGCAAACGTTCCTGCTGTCCTGCGCCGGTCTGAACCTGGCCCTGCTGTCGATCATCCCGGCCCTCAAGGTCGCGCCCCTGGCGGTGACCCCGCTGATGATGGTCGATGACTTCGCGCTGCTGTATATCGCGCTGATCCTCGTCGCGACCCTGGCCTGCGTCACCCTCGCCCACGCCTACCTCGGCGAAGGCGGCACGGGCTACCCCGGCAACCGCGAAGAGCTGTACCTGCTGATCCTGCTGGCTGCGGCCGGCGGTATCGTGCTGGTCAGCGCGCAGCACCTGGCGGGCCTGTTCATCGGCCTGGAACTGCTGTCGATCCCGACCTACGGCCTGGTGGCCTATGCCTTCTTCAACAAGCGCTCCCTGGAAGCCGGCATCAAGTACATGGTGCTGTCCGCCGCCGGTTCCGCGTTCCTGTTGTTCGGTATGGCCCTGCTCTACGCCGAAGCCGGCAGCCTGAGCTTCACCGGTATCGGTCACGCCCTGGCCACCACCAACAGCCCCGCGCCGATTGCCCAATTGGGCCTGGCGATGATGCTGATCGGCCTGGCGTTCAAGCTGTCGCTGGTGCCGTTCCACCTGTGGACCCCGGACGTGTACGAAGGCGCCCCGGCACCCGTGGCCGCGTTCCTGGCTACCGCGTCGAAAGTGGCCGTGTTTGCGGTGATGGTGCGTCTGTTCCAGATCTCCCCTGCTGCCAATACCGGCGTGCTGAGCCATGTGCTGACCGTGATCGCCATTGCGTCGATCCTGTTCGGTAACCTGCTGGCCCTGACCCAGAACAACCTCAAGCGTCTGCTGGGTTACTCGTCCATCGCCCACTTCGGCTACCTGCTGATCGCCCTGGTGGCGAGCAAAGGCCTGGCCGTGGAAGCCATCGGCGTGTACCTGGTCACCTACGTGATCACCAGCCTCGGCGCGTTCGGTGTGATCACCCTGATGTCCTCGCCGTACAAAGGCCGCGATGCCGATGCCCTGTACGAATACCGTGGCTTGTTCTGGCGCCGTCCGTACCTGACTGCCGTACTGACCGTGATGATGTTGTCCCTGGCTGGCATTCCGCTGACCGCGGGCTTTATCGGCAAGTTCTACATCGTCGCGACCGGTGTCGAAGCCCACGAATGGTGGCTGGTTGCTTCGTTGGTACTGGGCAGCGCCATCGGCGTGTTCTACTACCTGCGCGTAATGGTCACCCTGTACCTGATCGAGCCGAACCTGCGCCGTGTGGATGCCGAGCTGCACTGGGAACAGAAAGCCGGTGGCGTGATGCTGCTGGCCATCGCCCTGCTCGCCTTCTTCCTGGGCGTGTACCCACAACCGTTGCTCACCCTGGTGCAGCACGCGGTACTGGGCGTTTGATCGCTGAGTCGATGCAGTAAACAGAACGGCGCCTTCGGGCGCCGTTTTTGCGTTCTGGGGAACAAGGTTTCAGCTGACGACACCCCTGTGGCGAGGAAACAAGCTCCCTACGCATTAGCCCGTATCAGGCGGTCAAGCTCGGCGCGAAGCTGCGGATGCGCCGGCAACCGAATCCCGAAGACGTTGCCAAGCACCTCCTGCAGTTCGTCAGCGCTCTCGATCGCACGCTTGTCACTCGGACGGTCAAGGTAGTGGATCGCGTAGCTTGCGTTATTCAAGGTATGACGCTTACCCGTTGCCAACCGTGCCACTTTCAACTGGCCGAGGAACGGCGAAGCCGGGTGAGTCGACACATACCAATTCCCGATTTCATAGTCGATGTCTGCCTGCACTTGCAGGTCGAACACATACAACCCCCGCCACTCGCCCGCCACCTCAGCCCACAAGGTGTAGCTGCGTTCCTGCTCATCGAAGCTCAGGCGGTAGGGTTCATGGGCGGTGGCCTGCACCCCTTGCGTGTCCAACTGCAACGGACTGCTGGGCACCATGCCGCCAAAACCGACGTCGGTGATGTAGCGCACACCGTCCAGGGTCACCAGGCTCAGGCGATGGGTACGGGCCGTGCGGGCATCCGGCGGTCCACCCATCACCACTCGGCCGGTGATACCACGGGCCTCGAACCCCAGCTCCAGCAACAACGCGAGGAACAGCTGGTTCAACTCATAGCAATACCCTCCGCGCCCCTCGAACAACACTTTTTGCTCGACGCTGGGCAAGTCAATCGGCACCGGCAACCGCAGCAGCGTCGACAGGTTTTCAAAGGCAAAGGTGCATACATGGCGCAGTTGCAGGTCTTGCAAGGCCTGCAACGTGGGTGGCGGCGGCGAGTCGTAGCCCAGGCGTTGCAGGTACAGGCGGCTATGGGTCAACTGGGGCATGGCGCGTTCCTTGGGCACCGGGTCAAGGCGTCACTATGCCGCCGCCGTGTGCAGGTTGTCATTTTGAATGAACCTTTTTGAATGCTTTTGCCTCCATTTATAACAAGACAGGGAGGCAACATGAGTACCGCAAAAATCTACACCATCCACTATCAACTGCATGGCAAGCCGAAATCGTTTGTCGTCCGTGCCGAAGTGATGAACAACGCCGAAGCGTGGCATTGGGCGGCCGTTGATGCCGACATTGCGCACGTCAGCCGTATCGGCCGGGTGGGCCATGAACAGGTGAAAAAGACTACTCGACCATGGGCCGAGAAGTACGGCATCACCGACGTCAAATGGACACCGCCCAAATAAAAAAAGCCCCGCTCGATGGCGGGGCCCTGACTACTTTTTCAAGTCGCCCAACGGATCGTAGGGCGGCTTTTTTTTCGCCTCATCCTTGTCCTTTTTATCCAACGGCGCGATGGCAGGGCCGACTGGATCGACCTGCGGGTCGGCGAGGTCCGGCGAGTCCGGGTCGAAGCCCAGCTCATCCTTGCCGCTGGCATGTTCGTTGGAAGGGGGGCCATCGGTGCGTGTGTTCATCACGGTCTCCTGTTAAAGCGGGCGAGCTTTGTCGTGGAGGTTTTCCAGGTCTTCTTCGACACGTTCCACGTCGTCTTCCGGGCCCCGCTCTTTCGGGTCGTTAGGGCGCAGCGCATCGTTGTCGCGCTCTTCTTCACCGGGTGTGCGATGCGGGTCGGGAGTACCGGGCGGGGGCTGCTTGTACTCGGGCATGATGGTTCACCTCTCGGGGGTTGGTGGCCTGCACAGGTTTAGAGAAAGCCCCATGCGCCATCGTTCAACTTGATTGCCGCACGGCGGCCCGCGCATGAGAAGATGCCGCCCTGCCCTATCCCCCTACATAGCCCAAGGAGATTGCCCCCGGATGTTCGAGCTCAAACCCTGCGACCCCGTCACCTACCGCCAACAGACCCGCCGCAGCACGCTGATCGTGGCCGTGCTGTTCGTGGCCTTGGCCATGCTGCTCTCAAGCCTGGCGGTGATGCTGTTCGGTGCGCCCGGCGCTGACAACTTTCGCTTCAATGTCGGGGGAGTATTCGCCGGGGTACTGATCACCCTCGCCCTGGTGCGCGGCCCCTTCTGGACCCAGCCGTGGCTGGCCCCGGCGGTGTATGGCTGGCAGCTCAAGCGCAACCTGATGCGCGTGACCAATGTGATGCACAAGGTCACGCAGGGCGTGCAGGCCAATGACCCGACGGCCCTGAAGGTGCTGCGGTTCTATCACCTGGGGCTGACGCAGATGCATGCGTTGGACGCCAACTCCAGCGCCCAGGCGCAACTGGTCGGCGAAATGCAGGCGCATGAAGCCCGGATGTTGGCGCTGGGGATCGAGATCGAGCAAACGCGCTTGGACCCTGCCTGGCTGGAACGTGTCAGAAGCGCTTAAACCAGCACCCCGATGCGCTGCTCATCCGGCCAGAACAGCGCCGCCTGACCGCAGGGGTTACCCGCGTCATCGAGCAGTGTCCACACCACCCCCGCGTGGATCATGAACGACTGATTATGCGCATCCACGCGCCAGCCGCTGTAGCCGTCGGCAATCCCATGGGCGGTGACGTGCTCGAGCAGCACCTGACGCGCGGCGCGATCAAGTTCCGAAGCGCTGAAACGCGAGGGCATGCCGATAAAGGTCTCGCGCGGGTACTTGAAACACGCCAAGGCGCAGTCATTTGCATAGGTAAATCGCGGGTCGCTCGCGCCATCGTGGGCCAGCAGGCTGTAGGGCGCCTTGCTGTGCAACCATGCCAGGCGCTGTTGCGGGTCCAGGTTCTCGAGAGCCGGCAGGCCCTGGCCGGTCCAGTGTCGATAAGCGTTATCCAGTACCCGTACACAGTCTTCTTCAAGGGGCATGCACACCTCACCTCGTCAGTCGGAAATCTTGGCCCGCCAGCAGAATAACGCACTCACCGCAATCGCCGCCCCCGCCAGGCCAAACACCAGGGGCGCCGCGGCCACCGGTAACAACAGGCCCGCCAGCAGCGGCCCGAGGCCCGCGCCGATATCACGCCACACCGCATTGGAGGCCAGGGCCGAAACCCGCATGGCACCGGGGTTGCGCTCGGCCACCAGGGTGGTCACCAACGGCAGTTGCAACGCGCGCAACACCAGCACCGCAGCCGCGCCGATAATCACCCACTCACTGCCGAACGCCGTCAGGGCCATGGCGCTCAAGAACGAAAACACCAACAGCATCGACGTGGCGCCAAACCGCTGGACCGCAAGACCGCCCAAGGAGCTCAGGAGCAACTCCGACAGGTAGCGCAGAGCCATCAGGCCGCCGGCGATCAACACCGCGTCGCCGCCCATGATCTTTTGCGCTTGAATCGACAGGCCAAAGATAAACAAGCCGTCCAGGGCCACGCCTTCGATAAACGACCACAGTGCCACACTGTCGGGCCACTTGAAGCGGCGCCCCGGCGTGCTGTGCAAATCATGGCCGGCGCTGGGCAAGCCGCGCGCCGCCCATACCCCCGCCAGGCAGCACCCGGCCAGAATCAGAAAGATCGGACGCGGCCCGGCCCATAATGTCAGCCAGCCACCAAGCGGCAGCGCCAGCATCGGCCCCAGGGCAATCAACGCCCGCGAACGCCCGGCCCGGCGCGCGGCGCCGAGCGGCTCGGAGGTCGCCAGCACTTGGGTCGACAGGTTCAACGCGGCAAAACACAGGCCCCACACCAGCCGCAGCCCCAACAACGCGGCGAAACCCGACAGCAGCGAATTGCCCAGCGCGCACAACGTCGCGGCGCCGGCGGCGATCATGCAGGTCAGGCGATCGCCGTGGCGCGCATAGAAACTCAGCACATGCCGGTAGCCGAAAATCCGTACCAGGCGGTTAGCCGCCAGCAACACCCCGGCCTGGGCCAAGGTGATGCCAAAGGCCTGGGACTCCATGGGCAGCAACAGGTAGAGCAACACGTCGCTGGGCAAGCATAGCGCCAGGGTCAAGGCCGCGCGGCGGGAGGTACGATCGGCAGTGGGTTGGACCTGGCTGGACATAAAACTGAAACATACCGAAATATTCAGGCGGCCAAGGTAGCCTCACGCGGCGCGTTTTGACAACGGTCCGTCACGCCTTTTTCTCATAAGGCAATAAACGCAAGCCACTGGCCACACTGCCCACCAAGGCAAATACACAGCCCAGCCACAGTGCATATTGCGGGCCGCTGGCCGAGAACAAGTGGAAACACAGTGCCACCAACGAAGCTCCCAATGTCTGCCCCAACAAACGCGAAATGGCCACGATGCCACTGGCGCCGCCACTGCGCGCCAACGGTGCACTGGTCATCAAGGCCTTGAGATTGGGCGACTGGAAGAAGCCGAAACCGGCGCCACACAATGCCATGCGCCAGCCAATATCAAAGGCGCTGGCGTCATTGCCCAAGGTCGCCAACGCGGCCATGCCCGCGCTCAACATCAACAGGCCGATACCGCACAACACGCCCAGCGACACACGGTCGGCCAAACGCCCGGCGACCAGCGCCATCACCGCCACCACGGCCGGCCACGGCGTCATCAGGAAGCCGGTTTGCACCTGGCTATGGCCAAGCACCGCCTGCAGCAGGAAGGGCAGCGACACAAAGGCCAGGCCCTGGGCGCTGAAGGCGCAGATTGCGGTAAGGGAAGACAGGGCAAACACCGGGCGCCTGAACAGGTCCAGGGCCAGCATCGGTGCCGGGTGGCCGGCCTGACGCCGCAGCAACAACCCGCCGCACACCAGTGCCAATGCCACCAGGCCCAGGGTCAGCGCGCCCTGGGCGCCATGCACCGCCGTGCCCAGGCCCAGCACCAGCAAGGCAAACAACCCGGCACACAACAACGCCGCAAAACGGTCGAACGCATGCCCGGTCATCGGCAGAGTCGGCAATGCACGCAAACCCAACCCCAGCGCCAACAGCCCCAGCGGTACGTTGACCAGGTACAGCCAGTGCCAGGTCGCCACCGACAGAATCGCCGACGCGGCGGTCGGCCCCAGGGTAAACGCCAGCCCCACCACCAGCGAGTTGTAGCCCAGGCCCCGGCCCAGCATCTTCGAGGGGTAGATATGCCGCAGCAACGCCGTGTTCACGCTCATGATCGCCGCCGCGCCCAGGCCCTGCACCACCCTCGCGGCGGTGAGGGTGACGAGCGAACCGGCCAGCCCGCAAACCAATGACGAGACGATAAACAACAGCAACCCGCCGAGGTACACCCGACGGTGCCCCAGCACGTCGCTCAACGATGCAAACGGCAGCACCGTGGCGATAATCGCCAACTGGTAGGCGTTGACCACCCAGATCACCGAGGCCGAATCGGTGCCAATCCCTTCGGCCAAGGTCGGCAATGCGGTGTTGACGATGGCGGTGTCCAGGGTCGCCATGCCGATCCCCAGGGAAATCGCGATCACCGCCGGCAGGCGTTTGTTGAGGGGCAGCCCATCGACAACAGAAGACATGAACGCTCCATACAGGGTGGCAAAGGCTTCTAGATTACGGGCAGCGGCGATTTATTTCAGCGACCGATGGCGTGGCTGTCCGAATGTTCATGTTCAGCCATGATTGCCCAGTGGCGGCGATCAGCCGGCCAGCGCGCCGAGGTCCAGACGCCCGTCCTTGAGGGGTGGGCACCAGTAGTAACCACCGGTCAACGGCGTGCTGATGCGGTACAGGCCATCGACAATCCCGTCTTCCAGGCCACTCATGCGGCGCAACTGGGCTTCGAACGCATCGAAGGAATGCCCGAAGGCGAGGAACATCAACCCCGCCTTGCCATTCTCGGCCCACGGCATCGAGCGGCGCACCACGAAGGCTTCGGGGCTGAAGCTTTCCTGGGCGGTGCGTTTGGTGTGGGCCGATGCCGGGGCATCTTCCAGCTCTTCGTTATCGCCATGGCGACGGCCGATGATGTGGTCGCGCTCCTGGGCGGGTAGCGCGGCGAATCCATCGAGGTCGTGCTGCCATTGCTGGATCGCGGCGAAGCTGGCGCCGCTGTCGGTCATGGCGGCTTCAACGGCGGCGTCGTCGTGGGGGTTTTCGGTGCCGTCTTCGTAGTCGGTGAGGTCGAAGCCGGTCTTGTAGCGGAACCCTTCGGTCGACTGCACGAGGTGAAATGCCGGGGCCAGGGCCTTCTCGAATACGCGACTGCGCAACAGCAATTCACCGCGATCCACGCCATGCAGCCACACCCACAGTGCTTGCTGGGTCGAGGGGTTGTGCGCGCCCGGCGCGCTGACGGTCGGAAATGGGCGCAGGCCGTCGATCCGGGCGCCCAGCGCGTTGACCAGCGGCTCACCGAAACCGACCACGGCCATCGAATCTGTCAGTTGCACCAGCGCGTCCAGCGCAGCGGGCACGGCCGCCAGCGTATCCACGGCAAAAAACAGATGACGTGCCTGCAAAGGCACTGGTGCGGCAAGAATGCCCGGCTGGTACTGACTCATGTGAACTCCTTCAAAAAAGGCGCGCAGTTTAACCGGCGCCCGCCGCCGTGCGTAGAGCAAAGCGCACAAGCCTTGCCATGGAGCCCGTTGTTGGGTGACTCTCTAGTCATGTTTTGCAACTATTCCAGGGGTAGCGACATGACCACCAGTAACCTGCTCGCCCAGCTGTTTCCCACCGACGCCGCCGATATTCCCGAGCAATACCGCCTGGCGGCCCCCATCGAACAGCGTGACTACCTGGTGGATGGCCAGTTGCAGGTCTGGAACGGCCCGTTGGCCCAGGTGCAGAGCCCGGTGCAATTGGGCGACCGTCGCGTGGTGATCGGCAGCACACCGTTGCTGGACGCCGCGACCGCCCTCACCGCCCTCGATGCCGCCGTGCGCGCCTATGACCGCGGCCAGGGCGAGTGGCCGACGATGCGCGTGGTCGAGCGTATCCAGCACGTGGAAACCTTCTTGCGCCGTATGCGCGAACAGCGCGACGCAGTGGTCAAGCTGCTGATGTGGGAAATCGGCAAGAACCTCAAGGACTCACAGAAAGAGTTCGACCGCACCTGCGACTACATTACCGACACCATCAATGCCCTCAAGGAGCTGGATCGGCGCAGCAGCCGCTTCGAACTGGAACAGGACACCCTCGGGCAAATCCGCCGCGTGCCGCTGGGCGTGGCGCTGTGCATGGGCCCCTACAACTACCCGCTCAATGAAACCTTCACCACGTTGATTCCGGCACTGATCATGGGCAACACCGTGGTGTTCAAGCCGGCCAAGCTCGGCGTGCTGTTGATCCGCCCGTTGCTGGAGGCGTTCCGCGACAGCTTCCCGGCCGGGGTGATCAACGTGATCTACGGCAGCGGCCGCGAAACCGTCAGCGCGCTGATGGCCAGCGGCAAGATCGATATCTTTGCGTTTATCGGCACCAACAAAGCCGCCAGCGACTTGAAGAAACTCCATCCCAAACCGCACCGCTTGCGCGCCGCCCTGGGGCTGGACGCGAAAAACCCCGGCATCGTGTTGCCCGAGGTGGACCTGGACAATGCCGTCAGCGAAGCGCTCACCGGCTCGCTGTCCTTCAATGGGCAGCGCTGCACCGCGTTGAAAATCCTGTTTGTGCATGAGGATGTGGTCGCCGGCTTTATCGAGAAATTCAACGCCAGACTGGCGACCCTCAAGCCTGGCATGCCGTGGGAAGACGGCGTGGCGCTGACGCCACTGCCCGAAGTGGGCAAGGTGGATTACCTCACCGAGTTGGTGACCGACGCCCAACAACACGGCGCCCAGGTGGTGAATGCCAATGGCGGCACCTGCCGTGGTTCATTCTTCTACCCGGCGGTGCTCTACCCGGTGAACCCGCACATGCGGGTGTACCACGAGGAACAGTTCGGCCCGGTGGTGCCCATCGTGCCCTACCGCGACCTGGCGACCGTGATCGACTACGTACTGGAGTCGGATTTCGGCCAGCAATTGAGTCTGTTCGGCACCAACCCGGAACAGGTCGGGCACCTGGTGGACATTTTTGCCAACCAGGTCGGTCGTATCAATATCAACGCCCAGTGCCAACGTGGGCCAGACACATTCCCCTTCAATGGGCGCAAGAACTCCGCCGAGGGCACGCTGTCGGTACATGACGCGCTGCGCGTGTTTTCGATCCGCACGCTGGTGGCGACCAAGTTCCAGGAGAGCAACAAGGCGCTGGTCAGCGAGATCCTGCGTAACCGTGATTCGAGCTTCCTGACCACCGACTACATTTTCTGAGCACGTCGCGACAGCCATGTGGAACTCGGTTCATGTAGGAGCTGGCTTGCCTGCGATGCAGGCGCTGGGGTCTTTCAGCCTGACCGAGGTGATGCCATCGCAGGCAAGCCAGCGCCTACACAAACCGGCTGCCCCCCTTGAGACCGTAATAGATTGATGAACCTGCCAGTATTCGCCCGGCGCCTGTTGCGCCCGCTGCTCGACCCGTACCGCCGCTACCGCCATGCCAAGCTGATCCACGCCGTGCGCGTGTCCATCGGCTTGCTGGCGACGATCCTGCTGACCACTGGCATCAACCTGCCCCACGGTGAGTGGGCGTCGGTGACCATGCTGATCGTGATCGGCGGGCTGCAGCACCATGGCAATATCGGCAAGAAAGCCGTGGAGCGTGCCTACGGCACCTTGATCGGCGCCAGCGTCGGCTTGCTGTTGGTGGTGCAACAGGCCTACTTCGGCCTGCCGTTGCTGACCTATCTGCTGATGTCGGTGGTGTGCGGGTTCTTTTCCTACCACGCCATCGGCAAGGGCGGTTATATCGCCTTGCTGTCGGCGATCACCGTGTTCATCGTCGCCGGTCATGGCGACAACCCGTTGTCGGACGGGTTGTGGCGCACCGTCGACATCCTGATCGGCATCGTGTTGGCACTGGCATTCTCGTTCGCCCTGCCGCTGTACGCGGTGTATTCGTGGCGCTACAACCTGGCCAGTGCGTTGCGTGACTGCGCACAGATCTACAGCCGCATCATCGGCGGCCAATCGGTCACCGATGACGAACACCTCAGGCTGCTCAACCGTCTGAACGCGGCGATGCTGCAACTGCGTTCGCTGATGCCGTCGGTGTCCAAGGAAGTGCGCATCTCCATGACCGAGCTGGACACGATCCAGCGGCACCTGCGCCTGTGCATCAGCACCCTGGAGATTCTCGGCAACACCCGGCCGGACCCACGCGACCAACAGGCCACCGCGCGCATGCAACTGATGTTGAAGGCCGAGCATCGGCAGATCCGGGTGCAGTTGGTGGGGATGGCGCGGGCGTTGAAGTCGGGGGTGACGGAGCGTCTTGAGCGGCCCGGCGCGGTACCGTCGGTGGCACCGGGGTTGAAGGCCCCTATAGAGAACGCTTCGGATGGTTATCAACTGCTGACGCTGCAGTTGGCGGGCAACATTGACGGCATGCGCCAGCGGTTGGTTAAAACCGCCGGGGCCTGGAGGATTTAAAATGCAGGCAAAAAAACGGGGCAACCGACTTAAGTAAGCTGCCCCGTTAATGACTCGCCGGTCCTGCTAGCGCAGCCCTACTCCCAAGAGCTGGCTACCGACCCACTGCTTGTAGGTAGCCTCCCCACCCGTGTTGATGTTTTTCCCCCACCAATAATCGAAGAGAAAGGACTTATGGGACCAGGTACTGGACCAGTACGCGGCGTTGCCCATTGGCCAACGACTCCCATAAGCAGTGCTCAACTCGCGCAGCTCATCCAAAGAAGCCACGCGCAGACCTTGGCTCCTCGCCCGTGCATCAATGTCAGTCTTGGTGCCCGAGCCCAAGCCATAACACAACACCACGCCACTGACAAACACGACGTAACTGCGCGTTTGCGCCGGTGAAGAAGAATCGCGCACCGTAATCGTCGTCGAACCGTTACTGCGCACCGTGACATAACCCGTCGTCGCTTCCACGACGGCTACACCGGGGTTGCTTGACGTGTAGAAATAGTTAGGTGTGCCGCCGGTCGCAGTCCGCCGGACAGAGTTGCCACTGTGAAATGCCGGCAAAACGTTCGGGTTGCCCGGGATCAGATAAGTACGTGATCTCAGGTAAACGGTGCTTCCATCAAAGACCAGCGGCTTGGTCAGTGAAATGGTGTATTCGGTGCTGGGGAACACCGTCGCCTGAGAGCCATCTTCACTGCCGTCGAACGTCACCTTCATATGCACGGTAATACGCGCATTGTTGGGCTGCTCCAGTAACCACGCGCGCCTCACGGGAATATTCGACAAACCGTTGGCTTGCTGTATCGGTGTGATCGGATGACCCGCCAGCAACACCAGAGGCGCAATCCCAGCAGCGGAAGTGGTAACGCTTAACCATACGCGTTGCCCCTTGACACTCAGGCGCCACTTCGGCGATGCCGCCATGGCATCGGTGGACAGCGTTGGCGGATTGAAGCTGCCACCGTGGCCGACATTATTGATCAACACTCTGGGCAAGTTGGCTGGCAGGATGTTTTTAACTTGCACTTCCTGCACATCGGAATCCCCTCGACCACCGCGCCCCAGCACGACCGTGTAACGCAGGCTGATGACTTTGCCAACACTGGTGCCGAGAATATCGTTGCTGATATTAAAGGTGACCGTACCGCCATCCAGACCATCCTGGGTCGACAGATACGGGATGGTTCCGTCCGCGTAGATCCAATGCAAGGTGATCCGGTCTACGCCACCCTGGTTCATGTTCGGATAGCTCACCCGCACCTGGCATTTGTTCTCCGACACAATCGGGTCAATCGAAACGTTGGGGCCTGTTGCAGGCGTGGAATGGCTGATTGAAGGATGCGGAAAGATATTAACTTCTTTCTGGACCATATGGTGCCTGACGTCAAACAGCACAGCGTCGCTGAGGCTGTTGCTCTGGTTGAACGTCACCCAGAAACGGATCGTCAACGCCGACCAGTCCTTGAGGTTGCGCAGGCGCGACACTGGAGAAAAGCTCGCGACACCATTGATCGCCTCTGTCGCACTCACCATACGCGCGCGAAAATCTTCTTCCCCATAGGGGGTGTCGTCGACGAAGGTCCCTTCATAACTCAACCACATGCGTTGCCCCTCGTGCGCATATATCCAGGGCTGCACGCGGGTTCTGTCCAAGTCCTGAAGCAGGGGAATTTCCAACACGGCGCTGTCGCCAATGCTGTCGATCAATGGCCCTGCAAGGTGGTGCAGCGTCAGCAGGCGCAAGGTCAGCACGGGCGAAGCGGTTGGATAACCGTTGCGAAAGACCCGGAAAGACACCTGGATAACGCGCCCGGCGGGGCGAATATTAAAACCAATCACCTGCGCGGGAATCGTGAAGTCGACATAGTCTCCACTCAGGCCTTCCTTGACTTCAAAGTGAGTGCCTTGGCCTGGCAACCCGGCCCAGCACACCGCGACCTGGTCACCCGGTTTTATGTGCTCATACCTGACCCGAACGGTCGCGCCATTTGGCCAGACCAGTGCCGGATCAAGCTCATCAGGTTCGGTGGAGGCTTGTATAACTTGCGGTAGAAACAGCTCACCCAATGCTGCCCCCACGGTCACCAGCAGCTCTTCGGAATATTGAATGACGTTGAAGCGGTCAATCTGGTAACTGACGCGCAGCGTACCGTCCAGATTGTCGGTGAACAGGCTCCTGGGGATGTCCAGGATCAGCAGTTCGGAGCCCAAAAACAAATCGTACCGGATCTCCCAATCGCCGCTGTTCGAACCAGTGTACGTGACGGTGACCCAGTCACCGGCCTTGAACTGCGCACGCAGTTCAAGGGTGCCGACGCTGCCAACAGTCACGGGATCGACGTTGCCATTGACGGCCTCAACGATAATGGGTGCCAGCAGGCTTCTGGGTGGACGCCCGATTTGCACCCAGCGACGTTCAGATTCTCGAATCCCGGTCGCGCCAGTGACGAGGTAGTGAACATTCGTCTCGCGCAGCCCTTCAAAACGCATGTACTCGGCATTCAAAAAATCGCGGGTACGTGGGTGGGTACCCGCGAGCCGTATCGACGACACCTCCTCGGACGAGTTGTCCAAGTGTTTGCCCAGGATAATGACTTCCAACTGGTCGCCTGCGGTGCCGGGCGGCTGGTAATCAGGCATAGCCACCGTGATGCGTGGAAGATCCGGCGGAATAAACGGCCCCTCGGCCTCCAACACTGCCGGACGGGGCAGTTCATAGCGCGTCCCGCCAACCGTGACAATCGTCTTTCTCGAAGGTAAATCCTCCACATTGTCTCTTTGCCGCACATACGAAACCGTCATGGTGCTCTGGATAAGCGACCTGACCGTCTCGTTCCTGATGGGGAATATATTGTAAGAAGGGACGCCCTCTACTTTCATACTCAACGACTCACTGACCACTACTCCATCAACCGTGGTGCCCTGTACCGTCAGAAAAATAGTGTCCCCCTTTTTGAAAGCCCCCCACGCGGTGCTTCCACCTCCGCAACCACAGGGAATGTATTGAGAACGTCAGCGTCCACCACCAGCGTGATGTCATCATATTGAAGCACGAGCGGTTCGCGCAGCAGCTCCAGCTCCAGGTTCACCGTCACGGGCACCGGTTTACACCAGGGCTGCAGTTCTCCGGAACGATTGAGCACCTCGTCATACAGGTAGAACTGCACGACAAAATGACCGCTGCCCACCAGCTCCAGAAATTGCGAGTCAATCAGAATCTGCAGGTCGTGCCCCACCTGATCTTCCATAATGGGTGGCACGTCAAACCGCTCAGCCCCCCAATAAAACATCACCAGGTCATTGACCCGCATATTCTCCCAGGCCTTGATCGTTGCGACGACGCCATTCTCAGCAACCACAGCGTCAATAGTCGTGTCCGACAACGTCAAAATCAGTTTGGAGTGCCAGTTCTGGTCAGGGCGGTCATCGGCACCGCCCGGGCGGGTGTCCTTGATAAACACGACCTGGGGAATGGAAGTACTGGAGGTACCGGAACCAGCCCTTATAACTTCACCGTACACATCCGGTACAAAACCCAAGGTCACATGGGTTCTAGGCACATTCAGAAAAAAGCGCGGGTTTCCCACCTCCTGCGGGCCTACGGTGTCTGAGGCAACGATGACGCCGTTCATCCACATTCGATACTCGTCGCCTGCCGAGAGGTTAAACCAACTCTCGAAAACGAAATCCACACCTTCTTCTAAATGACGGATGCCCAGGCCGTAAGCCGCGCCTTGTACGGGCACGACCTGTAGCGGGGAGGTGTAGGGGGAATCGAGGTCTTCAATAATCATGACGCCCGGACGAGTAGGCGACTCCTTGGGTTGAGGAGGCGGCCTTTTTACAGGGGTTGGTCTGTCTGAAATGGGAGGAGTAGACTTTTCTGCGGCAATTGTTGATTTGATTGGCATGATCGAGCTCCAGATTCAATCGCATGCGGGTAGGCAAGCGCCAAGCCGATCAAACAACTGACGAGCAGCGACGTCTACCTGTCAGAATTGACAGTTCCGACAGGAGGTCTTTCCGAAAATGGATGGGTAAAGTTCGCCTCACACCAAAGTCTGCAAATCAGAGCTCTTTCCTACATTTTTTTCACGCTTTATTCACATCCGCAAACGTAATGTGAAGCCTCATCCGTTACAAACGTTGCATATCAAGCCCGCCGCCCCAGCGGGCTTTTTTTTGGTTCTTCACGGAATCCCGGGAAACACAGAAACAAGAACGCCGATTTGATGGATGATGTTCGTGCGAGCAAACACATCTAAAAAACCGGCGTTCTTATGCGCGATATTAATACTTTCCTTCCCTTTTGGGAGGGCTTTTCTGTCGTCGCGATCAAACCTGACGGCGATGCCCTTCAAATCGACCTGATCCCCCAGGCCACGCGATTTCCCACCTGTGGTGGCTGCCAAAAGCTCTGTCCAACAACTCATGAATACTGCGATCGAGTCGTGCGTGACTTGCCGATTCTCGGTCGCGCAGTCCGCCTCAACGTGCAACTCAGGCGTGTTGGCTGCCGTGATTGTGGCAAGCGCATGGAGGTCGTCAGTTGGCTGGATCGCTATGCCCGCATGACGCGCCGGCTGGCAGAGGCCGTTATTCAAGCCTGCGAACGCCTTCCTACACTGCATGTTGCGCAAATGTTCGGGCTGCACTGGGACACCGTTCGGTTGCTGGAGCGGCGCGCTCTGCAAGCGGCGTTGAGTGCCTTACCCAAGGCCCAGCCACGGCGCTTGATAATGGACGAGTTCGCGTTATTCAAAGGTCATCGCTACGCCAGCGTGGTGTTGGACGCTGATACTCGGCGAGTGCTTTGGATCGGCGAAGGCCGTAGCCGAGCGGCAGTCAGACCGTTTTTCGAAGAGCTGGGGCCAGAAGGGTGCGCCCGAATTGAAGCGGTAGCGATGGACATGAACACGGCTTATGACCTGGAGGTTCGCCAACACTGCCCAAAAGCACGGGTGATTTATGACCTTTTCCATGTGGTCGCCAAATATGGCCGAGAAGTGATTGATCGTGTTCGCGTTGACGAGGCGAACCGACTGCGCCATGACAAGCCCGCTCGAAAGGTCATAAAGCAAGCGCGATGGTTGCTATTGCGTAACCCGGAGAACCTGAAAAAGCCGGAACAGCAGGTTCATTTACAGGATCTGCTGGCCGCTAACCAATCGTTAATGACGGTCTACTTGATGAAGGCCGAGCTCAAAATGCTCTGGGCGCCGAGCGATGCCTGGGACTGGAGATCAGCCTGGAAGCAGTGGCTGCGTCACGCTCAAGAAAGCGAAATACCCGCACTGATCCAGTTCGCAAAGCGACTAAAGGGCTACTGGCGGGGCATCGTGAGCCGGGTACGCTGGCCAATGCACACTGGTCAGTTGGAAGGAATAAACAATCGAATAAAGGTCATCAAACGAATGGCGTACGGTTACCGGGACAGCGAATTCTTTTTCATGAAGATCAAGAGCGTCTTTCCCGGCAATCCGTGAAGAACCTTTTTTTTGCCTTGGATTCGAGCTAGCGGGAGGTCTTGGCGGCGGGGGCAGCGGCGTGTTCGCGGATGGCGCGCTGGGTATCCAGCACCTTGGCCAACGCGGTTTGCGCTTCGGGGCTTTGCTGGGGCACGCGGATCGCCGCCGACACCAGCGTGATCAGCTTGGCCATCACTTCGGCATCCGTCGCGGGCCTGCCCAGGCTCATGGAGTTCATCAGCAGGCGCAGTTCGGTGCCGGCCATCACCCCGGAAATCGCCTTGAGGGCAAATTGCAGACGCACTCCCAGTTCATTGCGCGGCAAATCCGGCAGGGCCAGGGCGAAGGCTTCGAAGAAACGCTGAAACACCGGCTGGTAATGCACCTTGAGGTATTCCTGGATAAACGGCGAGGTGTCGCTGTACACCCGGCCCAGGAAACGGATGAACGAACGCCCTTCCCCGCTTGCCGGGTCGCTGCGCTCCAGGCCCATGGCCGGGGCGAAGAGCACGCCGAGCAGGGTGTCGCAATCGAGCGGACCGTCGGATTCGGCTTCACAGCGCGCCAGCAGTTCCAGGCGCTGCTCGTTGAGCGGCTCCAGGCGCTGCATCAGCAGGGTTTTCATCAGGGAGTCCTTGTCCCCGAAGTGGTAGTTCACGGCGGCCAGGTTGACCTGGGCGCGTTCGGTAATCTGGCGCAGCAACACAGCGTCATAACCGTATTTGATAAAGAGCGCCTCTGTCGCATCCAGCAGTCGAGTCTTGGTAACGTTTGGAGCGCTGAGTTTCTTCGCGGCCATAAGGGTTCCACGGCGGAAATATTGTTTTAAAAAATAATTTGATTTTTTATACCGGGGCGGCCCCGCGAAAGCAAGTAGTGACACTCCGACATACTACTAAAAGCCCATATAGCCGGGCCGCTGGAGGCCGGTCTCGGGTGTTTCCGCCAGCCTTGCAGCCACCATCGAAAACTCGTTTCAAAAGGTAAAACCGCTCTACATCCATGGCTGGCGAAGCGCAGGGAACACGGTTAGTATTCAAACAATATTTTAAAAACAAGAAATAAAAACAGTCCGTGACGCGTCCAGGCAGCTCCCGAACTTGTTACAAGGCTTTACGGGAGCATGACGGCAGCGTCCTGACTGCAGGCGTAGTCATGATGACAGAGACCCCCACGCACCCAGGCTTGATCTCCCTGCAAGACATCGGCAAGCGCTATCAGCTCGCCGGGCAAGAACTCACCATTCTCAATGACGTGTGCCTGTCCATCGCCCGTGGCGACAGCTGCGGCATTCTTGGCGCGTCCGGCTCCGGCAAAAGCACCCTGCTCAATATCCTCGGCCTGCTGGATGTGCCCAACTGCGGCCAGTACCACTTTGCCGGGCACGATATTTTCAGCGCCACCCCGGACGAACTGGCCGCTATCCGCAACCAGCAGATCGGTTTTGTGTTCCAGAGCTTCAACCTGCTGCGGCGCCTCAGCGCCCTGGACAACGTCGCGCTGCCCCTGAGTTATCGCGGTGTGTCGCGCCATGATTCGGTGCAACAGGCGCTGCGCATGCTTGAGCAAGTGGGCCTGGCCGAACGCGCCCACCACCGCCCCGCCGACCTCTCCGGCGGCCAGCGCCAGCGCGTGGCGATTGCGCGGGCCCTGGTGGGCACACCCTCGGTGATCCTCGCCGACGAACCCACCGGCAACCTCGACAGCACCACCGCTCAGGACATCATGGACCTGCTGCTGGCCCTGAACCGCGAGCAGCAGGTCACGCTGATCATCGTCACTCACGACCCGCATATCGCCGAACGCCTGGAGCGCAAGATCCTGGTGCGCAATGGCGTGGTGCACGAGGTCGACGGCCTATGAGCCCGCGGGTCGAACAGAACCTCAGCCAACTGCTGCACGAAGCGTTCGTCAGCCTGCGCACCCTGGGCAAGCGTTCGATCCTGGCGCTGCTGGGCATCGTCATCGGCAGTTCGTCGGTGGTGGCGTTGATCAATATCGGGCATAACGCAGCGGTGGATGCCGCGATGATTTTCAAGGACATGGGCACCGACACCCTGGTGGTGCAGTTCCCGTCCAAGGGCAGCAGCAATGTGCCAATGCGCACCCAACTCGACCTGCAAGCCGTGCGCGAAGCGGTGCCGGGCATCGCGTATATCGGCGCCCTCACGCTGTTCAGCGGGCCCATCGTGTTCCATGGCCGCACCGTCAACGCCAACTTCGTCGGCAGCACGGCGGACATCCCCCCGGCCATGCGCCTGGTACTGCGCCAGGGGCGCTTTCTGTCGAGCTTCGATGCCAACGAAACCTATGGTGTCATCGGTCACCAGTTGGCCCAGGCGCTGGGCGCACCCGGTGAGCCGCTGCAGGTGGGCGACCGCGTGCGTATCAACGACTACCTGTTCCTGGTGGTGGGCATCCTGCAACAACAGAGCCGCGCGATGCTGATGCCCGTGCAGGCCAACGAGTCGTTGTTCGTCCCGGCCGAGGGCATGCGCCGCATCTATGCCACGCCGCAAATCAACAACGTCATCATCCGCGCCGCGCCCGGCCAGGATATGGAACGCATCGCCAAGGACGCAGCCACAGCCTTGCAACGCCAACTTACCGACCACGATGTGGACATCCAGGTGCCCCAGCAAATGATCGACGGCATGACTCGGCAAAGTCGCACGTTCGCCTACCTGCTGCTGGCCCTCGGCGCCATTTCCCTGGTGGGCGGCGGTGTGGGAGTGATGAATGTGATGCTGATGAACGTCTCCGAGCGGCGCCGCGAGATCGGTATTCGCATGGCCCTGGGCGCACGCCAGCGCGACATCCGCAACCTGTTCCTGCTCGAAGCCGTAACCCTCACCGCCGTCGGCGCGCTGTGCGGCGCGGTCCTGGGCATGACCGCCGCCTGGCTCTACGCATGGTTATCAGGCTGGGCGTTTGCCTTGGCCGCCACCGCCCTGCCCCTGGGGGTGGGCAGTACGTTGCTGGTGGGCTTGTTCTTTGGCATTTACCCGGCGGTCTCGGCCTCACGGTTACAGCCGGTGGAGGCCCTGCGCGATGAATAAATGGCTAGGGTTGCTCGTGCTGACCAGCCTGCCCGGCATGGCGGCGGACATCGTCGTCAAACCGTCGGCGCCCAGCACGACCCGCAGCGGCTATGAGCGCAGCGTCTCGCTGAACGCCCAGGTCACCACCCTCACCCTCGGCGACGCGGTATACCTGGGCCTGCGCAACAATCCGGCGATCCGCAGCGCCTACCTGCAGCGCGTAGCGCAGAAGTTCGACCTGCGCGTGGCCGAAGACGTGTTCAACCCCAAGCTCACCCTCAACAGTTACTACCGCAGCACACGTGGCTCACAGGACAGCGCACGCAACGCCAACCTGGCGCCGTCCACCAGCCTGCTCGGCGAGTACGGTACCCGCCTGAGCATGGCCTGGACCCAGCAGTTGAACAATGCCGACCGCGCCGGCCGCTACCGCAGCGACGGCCTCGACCTGGCGATCATCCAGCCGCTGATGCGCGGCGCCGGCTGGGATGCGACCACCGCGCCGTTGCGCCTGTCCCGCCTGGCGGAACAGGCCAACCGCCTGAACCTCAAGGCCACCGTGGCACAGACCATCAGCCAGATCATTGCCACCTACCGCGAGCTGCTGCGCGCCCAGGAACAATTGCTGATCGTGCAGGAAGCCCTCAAGCGCTCGGGCACCTTGCTGGAGGTGAACAAGGCGCTGATCAGTGCCGGGCGCATGGCCGAGTTCGAGATCGTGCAGACCGAAGCCGACATCGCCACCCAGCAACTGGGAGTGGAAGAAGCGCAGAACCAACTGGACACCAACCGCCTGGCCCTGCTGCGCCTGCTGGCCCTGGACCTGTCCACGCCAATTCGCGCCACCGAAGCCCTGGAGGCCAAGCCCATGCAGATCGACAAGCGCCAGGCCTTCAACCTGGCGCAGACCCAGCAACCGGAATACCTCGCCGCCCTGCTCGGCAGCCAACAGGCTGACCTCAACCTGGTGATCGCCAAGGACTCCGGGCGCTGGCAAGTGGACCTGGTGGCCGGCGCGAACCAGATACGCGATGCCTACAATAACGACACCGGCAACAGCAACAACCGCACCTGGGACAGCTATGCCGGCGTACAAGTGCAGATCCCCATCGGCGACATCGGCACGCGCCAGGCCGAAGTGCGCGCGCGGGTCAATGTAGAAGACCAGCAGATCCGCATCACCGATGCACGCCAGGCGTTGGAACGCAGTGTCAACGATGTGGTGCGCGACCTCGGCACGCGCTGGCGCCAGTATGAAATCGCCCAGCGCGCCGTAGAGTTGTCACGGCGAAAAATCGAGATCGAACGGGAAAAACTCAGCGCCGGGCGCTCCACCAACTTCCAGGTGCTGAGTTTCGAGACTGACCTGCGCAACGCCGAAAACGCGCAGCTCAATGCACTGATCGCTTATTTGAACGCCCAGACCCAGCTCGACCTAACCCTGGGCATGACGCTGGAAAGTTGGGAAATCGCCCTCAATGACTACTAATCGAAAACGCCTGCTGGGCGCTGTGTTGATCACTCTGTTGGCCGCTGCGGGGTGGGGCCTGCGCAGCGTCGCAGAAGGCCCGGCCGACATCGCCGAGCAATGGCTGGCGGTGCGACCCGACGCGCTGGTGCACCAGATCGGCCTGGTGGGCAAGATCGAGCCCGACACCACCCTCACCCTCACGGCGCCATTCGACGGCAACGTGCTGGCCAATCTGGTGGAACAAGGCCAGCGGGTCGAAGCCGGCCAAGTGCTGCTGCGCATGGACCCGGCCACCCTCGAAGTGCAACTGCGCGATGCCCTCTCCGCCCAACTCAAGGCCCGGCGCACCGTGCAGGAGATGCAGGACTGGGACAGCAGCCCCGTGGTCAGCCGCGCCCGCCGCAGCCTGCGCACCGCCGAAATGACCGCCGGCAACACCCAGCGCAAACTCACCGAAAGCGAAAACCTGTTCAAGCGCGGCATCATCCCACGCAATGAGCTGGACGACCTCAAGCAACAGGCCCAGCAACAACAACTGGACCTCGCCTCCGCCCGCAGCGAACTGCAACAGGCACTGGAACAGGGCAAGGGCGAATACCGCCAGATCGCCGACATGGAACTGACCAACGCCACAGTCAAGTACGACGCCTTGAACACCCTGCTCGAAGGCCGCGAGGTCAAGGCGCCGTTCTCCGGCATCGTGGTACCCGCGCCCGGTAACAACTCCCCTGCCAATGGCAGCAACACCAACGCACCCATCCAGGCCGGTAGCAAGGTCAGCCAGGGCCAGGTGCTGTTCGGGCTGGCCAATATCGAACGGCTGAAGATCGTCGCCAAGGTCTCGGAACTGGACATCAACCAACTGCATCAGGGCCAGGCGGTGGAGGTGCTGGGCGACGGGTTCGAGGGTGAACGGCTGACAGGTACGGTCAGCGTGGTCAGTGGCCTGGCGGTCGCCAGCGACAGCCAGGGCAGCGCGCAATTTCCAGTGACCTTGTCGATTCCCAAGCTTACGCCGCAGCAGTTGCAGCGGGTGCGGTTGGGCATGAGTGCACGGTTGACCGTCGTCACCTACAACAATGCACAGGCAATCGTAGTGCCGAGCCAGGCGATCCAGGCGGACATGACAGTGGAGTATCGCGAGGCGATGGATAAACCGGTGGAGCGGGTGAAGGTCACCACCGGCCAATCGACGGCTCAAGGGGTGGAGGTGTTCGGTTTAAAGCCGGGCTTCGTGAAGATGGGGCGTTGAAACACTGATCAACATGTGGCAGCTGGCTTACCCACGGTCCCCCGCTCGGCATGGGCCCTGGCCGGTCACTATTTGTAGGCGCGAGCTTGCTCGCGAAAAGCCTGAGAACGCCGCGGGGAATCAGGTTTACCGCGTTATCGTTGACGTTCTTCGCGAGCAAGCTCGCTCCTACAGTGGAGCCTGGGTGCCCCGCTCGGCATGGGCCCTGGCCGGTCACTTTTGTAGGAGCGAGGGGGACGCCTGGTTCTTGCTCGCGAAAAACCTGAGCACGCCGCGGGGGGTCAGGTTTTTCGCGTTATCGTTGACGGTCTTCGCGAGCAAGCTCGCTCCTACAGGGGTACATGGGCGCACAGCCCCACCTTAGATTTCGCTGAGCCTGGCAGCCAGCGCCTTGGCCTGAAGTGCCACATCCGTCACCGCCGTGCTCTCCCACCACATGCCCCGCAACGGCGGGCCCATGGCAAACAGTCGTTGGCTGACGTGCCCCTGGGCATCCAGCACCGCACCGCACACATCCGCCGCGATCCCCAACGCCAGCGGCCCAGGCTGGATCAGACCACGCTTGAGCAATTGCTGGGGCAATGGCCGGGCCACGCGGCGCCAGTCGTATTCGATACCGCTGGAGTTGATCAACGCTGCACCGGAGATTTCGCTGACGGTGGGCTCCCCTCGATAACGCAGGCGAATCCTCACGCCATCATCCGCAGGCAGCAGCCCTTTGAACGACGCCGCGCGAATCCGCAACCGCCCCTGCTCATGCAGGCGCGCCACCAATTGCGCGCTCAACGGCGGCGAACGGTGGTGATGGCTTTCCCACCATGGCCGTACATGCCGCACGAACTGGCGCTTTTCACGCTCGCTGGCCTGGCTCCACAAGCGGCCGATATGCGCGCGTACCGTGTCCAACGGCGCCTGCCAATCAATGCCCTGTTCCAGCGCCATCCGGCATTGGCGACGCACTTCACGCAGCAACTGCCGAGGGCTGCGCAGGCTCGGGTCTTCGCCGAGAAAATCCACCCAGCTCGGCGGTTGGCGGCGCACATGGGGCAGCAGACCATGGCGTGAAAAAACCTCGATGGGCCCACGGTGACCGGCCTGTTCCAGGGACACCACGGCATCGACCATGGTCAGCCCGGAGCCAATGATCAGCACCGTCGAGTGCGGCTCAAGCCGGGTCATGGCCTGCACGTCCCAAGGGTCGAGCGCTGCGGCATTCAAGCCGCTGGATTCGGTCTGCGGCGTGCGCGCCGCCGGAAACATGCCGGTAGCCAACACCGCAAAGGCACCGCGCAATTGCTCGCCGTTATCGAGGGTCAGCAGAGTTGAATCCGCATCCACCTGCAAGTCGACCACTTCGGCCCTTACATGCTCCACCGTGGCCGCCGACAGCGCCCTGGCCTCGGCCAGCCGCTGCTGCGCATACAACCCAAACAGCCCGCGTGGCGGAAACAGCTCGCTGATGGGCACGTGCTGCTGGTCCGACTCCGGCCAACCGCCGGCGCCTATATAGGCGGTGAGCCATTGGGTCAAGTCGTCGGCATTGTCCGGGTCGACGCTCATGCGCGCGGCGTTGCCGTTGAGGGTATGCCCCAGTTCAACCGCGCTGTAGGCCTCACCCCGGCCGAGTTCGGCGCGCGGCTCGATCACCAGGATGCGGCGCCGGACACCCGTTAGACGCAGCAGCTGCACGGCCAGCATCGTGCCGCTCAGGCCGCCGCCGACGATCAGTACATCAGCGTTGCGGATGGATTCACTCATGCACGTTCGCCCTTACTGTTTGCCCAGATAAATATCCTGCAAGTCACCCCGCGCCCGCAGCTCGGCAGCGCTGCCACTCAAGGCCACGCGCCCAGTATCCAGCACGTAGCCCTGGGACGCATAGGTGAGCGCGACGTTGATATTCTGCTCGGCGATCAGGAAACTCACCTGCTGCTCGCGATTGAGCTGCGCGATGATCTCGAAGATCTCCTGCACGATCATAGGCGCCAAACCCATGGACGGCTCGTCGAGCAGTACCAAAGTAGGACGGGTCATCAACGCCCGGCCGATGGCGACCATCTGTTGCTCGCCGCCGGAGGTGAGCCCGGCGCGGGTATGGCGTTTGGTCTTGAGCCTCGGGAACCAGGTGTAGAGACGCTCCAGGTCGTGTGCCATCGCCTTGCGGCTCAAGCGCCGGACAAAGCCGCCGCTGCGCAGGTTGTCTTCCACACTGAGTTGGCCGAACACATGGCGCCCTTCGAGCACGTGCACCATGCCCTCGCGCACACGCTGGTTGGGGTCGATACCGGCCAGGTTGCGGCCGCCGTATGCGATCACGCCACGGCTGACCTCGGCCCGCTCGGCACGCACCAGCCCGGAGATCGCCTTGAGGGTGGTGCTCTTGCCGGCGCCATTGGCCCCGAGCAAGGCGACGATGGCGCCCTTGGGCACGCTCAGCGATACCCCGGCCACCGCCAGGATCGCACCGTCGTAAATCACTTCAATATCGTCGACCGTCAACAGCGCCGAGCGGGTGGACTCGGTGGCAGGCTGGCTCATGGTTTATTCATCCCCGGTGCAGGTGCGTGGCGTCAGGCCTTTTTCCTTGGCGAACGCGGCGGACTTTTCATCGATCAACGGGCGCAACAGCGCACGGTCGGCGGCGATCCAGTCGCTGACCAGCGTCCATTGGGCACCGTCCCACTGCTGCACCCGCACCGAGCCGCCGCCTTCATGATCGCGGCACGACAGTTTGAGGTTCTGCATCAGGCCCAGGTAGCCCATGTCGTTAAGGCGCGCGTCGTCGATATTCAGGTGTTCCAGGCCCCAGCGGCCTTCTTCGCCATTGAGCGGACGCTTGCCGAACCTGGCCTGGGCGGTGCGAATCGCCTCTACGGCCACGGCGGCATTCACCAGGCCAGAGTTGTAGTAGACGCTGCCGAAGTTTTTCAGGTCCTTGAGGTCGCTGTGGCCCTTATCGAGGACGTACTGCTTAAGGCGTCGGTGGATCTCGAAATCGGCCCCGGCCGGGTATGGGGTGAGTGCCAGGTAACCCTTGGCGGCAGCGCCCGCGGGCAACACGTCTTCGCTGGAACTGGCCCAGATATCGCCGATGATGTGGTCCACCGGGAAGCCGAAGCGCGCGGCGGTCTTGACCGCCACCGGCGTGGACACACCCCAGGTGCGCAGGAACACCCAGTCCGGGTTGGCCTGGCGTACCTGGCGCCATTGCGCCGATTGCTCATTGCCCGGATCGGCCACCGGAATCTGGATATTCTCAAAGCCGTACTTGTCGGCGAGCAATTTCAGCGGGCCCAGGGTTTCGCGGCCGTAGGCAGAGTCGTGGTAGACCGTGGCGATCTTCTTACCCTTAAGCTTGTCGAACCCGCCTTCGCGCTGGGCGATGTAGTTCACCAGGCTCGAGGCCTCGCTGTAGAAGGTCAGCATCACCGGGAAGTTGTAGGGGAACACCGTGCCGTCGGTGGCTTCGGTGCGGCCATAACCGAGGGTGATCAGCGGGATCTTGTCCACTTCCGCACGCTCGCTCAGGGCATACGCCGCCGGCGCACCGTTGGGTTGGTACACCGCGACCGGCGCGCCATCCAGGCCATGCTTGAAGCGCTCGTAGCACTCGATGCCCTTCTCGGCCGTCCATTCGGTCTCGCACTCCTGCCACACCAGCTTCACGCCGTTGATGCCGCCTTCGACCTCATTGATATAGCGCAGGTAGTCGATCATCCCGGCCCACACCTGCACGCCGCTGGAGGCGTAGGCGCCCACGCGGTAGGTGGCCAGGGGAAAGAATTGCTGGTCGGGCGACGCCAGGGCCTGGGGCACGGCAGCGGCCGATGCAGCCAAGGCAAAAGCGGCGCCAACCAGGGAACGTTTGAAGGATGCACGCATAGACAGTCTCTTTAGTCAGGTTAGAAACGCAGCGGCCAGTGCCGCAGCCGATCACGCAGGTTGTGCAACAGGCGAATCAAGCCCTCGGGTTCCTTGATCAGGAACACGATGATCAATACGCCAAAGATGATTTTCTGCAGGTTCTGCAACTGCCCCGCATCCACCGAACCGCCAAACAGCGCTTGCCCGGCGTGGCTGAGCAAGATCGGCAGCAAGCTGATGAAGGCCGCGCCGACAAAGTTGCCGGCAATACTGCCCATGCCGCCGATAATGATGATGAACAGGATCTGGAACGAACGATTGATATCGAAACTGCTGGCGCTGGCCGTACCCAGGTAAGCGAAGGCCCACAACGCGCCGGCGATGCCGAGATAGAACGAGCTGACCGCAAACGCCAGGCGCTTGTAGCGCGCCACCGGGATGCCCACCACGGCGGCGGCGGTGTCCATGTCGCGGATCGCCATCCAGTTGCGCCCCACCTGGCTGCGCACCAGGTTCACGGCGGTCCAGGTCAACAGCAGCACCGTGACCAGGGTCAGCCAGTAACGGCCCAACGGCGTATTGAGGTCATGACCGAACAGCGCAAGCCTGGGCGCCGAAATGGTGCCGGACGAACCGTAGTTGTAGAACCAGGGGAATTTGACGAACAGCCACTCCAGGAAGAACTGCGCGGCCAGGGTGGTGACCATCAGGTAGAAGCCCTTGATCCGCGAACTGGGCAGGCCGAACAGCAGCCCCACCAGCGCACTGATCATCCCGCCGCCCAGCAGCGCCACCGGTAAGCCCAACTCGGGCAAGCGCAGCAGGAAACCGTAGGTGGCGAACGCCCCCACCGCCATGAAGCCTGCCGCGCCCACCGAGGTTTGCCCGGTGTAGCCGGTCAGTAAATTCAGGCCCAGCCCGGCCAGGGACAACACCAGGAAAGGAATCAGGATCGCATTGAGCCAATAGTCATTGCCCCACAGCGGCACGACGACAAAAGCCAGTGCCAGCAGGCCGAGCAGGCCCCAGGGAGCGCGCCGCTGAATCAACACGAACGGTGCAGTGTCTTGAGCAACAGGGATCGACATGGGTTCACACTCGCTCGATGGCGCGCTCGCCGAACAGGCCGGCGGGCCGGATATACAGGAAGGCCAACGCCAAGACATAGGCGAACCACGGCGTGATGCCGCCGCCGATCAGCGGGCCGATATACACCTCGGCGAGGTTCTCCGCAGCGCCGACGATCAGCCCGCCGACTATCGCCCCGCCAATCGAGGTAAAGCCGCCGATGATCAACACCGGCAAGGCTTTGAGCACCACCAGCGACAGCGAGAACTGCACGCCCTGGCGCGCGCCCCACAGCAGCCCGGCCACCAGCCCGACAATGCCGGCCACCGCCCAGACGATCTGCCAGATACGGTTGAGGTGGATGCCGATGGACAGTGCCGCCGTGGTGTCATCCGCCACGGCGCGCAGCGACACGCCGATGCGGGTCTTGTTGAACAGCAGCGCCAGCACCGTCACCAGCACCACGGCCGCCACGGCGGCGATCAAGTCGAACTGGCTGAGCATCAGCGGCCCGACAAACAACGGCACGTCGTCGATGCCCAGGTCCAGCGCGCGCACCTGCGAGCCCATCAGGCCCTGGGCCAGGCCCTCGATGATGAACGACAGGCCGAGAGTGGCCATGAACAAGGTGATTGGCGAACGGTTCACCAAGGGTCGCAACACCAGGCGTTCAATCAGCAACGCACCGACGATCATCACGATCACGGTCAACACCAGCGCCAAGGCAAATGGCACACCCTGTTCATGCAGGCTGACGAAGGTCAGCGCGGCAAACAGCAGCATCGAACCCTGGGCGAAATTGAACACGCCGCTGGCCTTATAGATCAGCACGAAACCGATGGCGACCAGCGAGTACAGGGTGCCGGCGAGCAGGCCGCCGAGCAGGGTTTCAAAGAAGAATGTCATGCGTGTGCCACTCCCAGGTAAGCCGCAATCACATCGGGGTTGGCCTGTACCTCAGCCGGCGAACCATCGCCGACCTTGCGCCCGTAATCGAGCACCACCACATGGTCGGACAGCTCCATCACCACGCCCATATCGTGTTCGATCAACACTACGGTGGTGCCGAGGTCGTGGTTCACATCGGCGACAAAGCGCGCCATGTCCTGTTTTTCTTCGGCGTTCATGCCGGCCATGGGCTCATCGAGCAATAACAGGCTGGGCCCGGCTATCAGTGCCCGGCCCAGTTCCACGCGCTTTTGCAGGCCATAGGACAGGTTGCCCACCGGCACATCGCGGTGGGCCTGCAGTTCCAGAAACTCGAGGATGCCCTGGGCGCGCAGGCGAAACGCCGCGGCTTCGCGACGTGCGCGGGGCAACCCCAGGGCCTGTTCGATAACGGTGCTGCGCATATGCCGCGACAGGCCGGTGAGAAGGTTGTCGAGCACGCTCATCTTCTTGAACAGCGCGTTGTTCTGGAAGGTACGCCCAATGCCGCGATGCGCCGCGCCCAGTGGGTCGATGCGCTGCAAGTGCTGTTGATCGAAGACGATCTCGCCGGCATCGAAGCGATACACACCGTTGAGCACATTGAGCAGCGAGCTTTTGCCGGCACCGTTAGGGCCGATCAGCGCGCAGATCTCACCGCGCTGCACCTCGAACGACAGCGCATTGATCGCCTTGACACCTTTGAACGACAGCGAAATATCGCGCACCTGAAGAATGGCCTGGCTCATGCGATGTCCCGTTTGAATTCGGCCAGCCACGTCGGCTCGGCGGTGGTTTTGAGGGGCTGCCAGATAAAGGCCAGGCGCTGGAAACCCAAGAGTCTGCGCACGCGGTGTTTCAGCAGCCGACGCAGGCCGCTTTGCGGGTGGACGATGGCCCAGTCACACAGGCGGCGACGCCAGGTGCCTTGCGGCGCCAGGCGGCTTTCGATGTCCTCGGCCAGGTGCTGCAACCGTGCGGGCGACAGCAGCAGGCCGGTGGGGGCCACTTCAGTGCGATCACGCCGCGCTGAGGCCAAGGTTTCCGGGAAGGCCAGGCCGTGGCCGCTGTTCAGCCATTGCGCCAGCAATACCGTCAGGCCGTCTTGCCAGTGAGTGCCCTCCTCGCTCCACAGCGCGGTTTCGCCCGACGGTTGCCACCAGCGGTGCAGGTACAGGGCCGGGTCTACCGGACCGAGTAATTGAGCAAAATCCAAGCGCTGGGTGAACGCCCAATCGGGCTGGCGACCTTGAACGTAGGCGTGGCTGGGACGAATACGCCACAGCTGTTGCTGCAAGGCCTGCGGCTCCAGGTCGTCGGGCAACGTCAGCACCTGTGCGCCGACGGCCTCGGCCGCCAACGCCAGCAACAACAGGTTCGGCTCAAAAGCGCCGCTGAGCACCAACCGTGACTGTTCGCTGAAACCTTGCTGGCGCAAACCATCGGCCAGGCGTTCGACATCGCGCAACGCATCAACCCAGCGCCAGATGTACCACTGGCCCTGGCGCTTGTGCCGCAGGGCGATGTGCAATGGCGTGAGTTGTGCCCAATGGTGCAGGTGTTCCAGCAGAGCCTTTGGTTCGTGCACGCTCATAGGGGGTGCTCCTGAATGTTAAAAACGACACAGGTCAAGTGTGAGAGCGGGCTTGCTCGCGAAAGCGTTGGATCAGCCAGCATTGATGGTGAATGTCAGTCCGCATTCGCGAGCAAGCCCGCTCCCACATGGGTTTTGTGTGAACCTGACAGGTCGCGGTAGCTGGCGCCGGGATGGCTCGCCCCCAACCGCGCACCATCACCCAACAGCTTCTCGCGCAAGGTGCCCTGGGCGTATTCGGTCTTGTACACACCGCGCTTTTGCAACTCCGGCACCAGCCATTCCACGGCGTCGGTAAAGGTCTCGTGAGTCAGCGCATAGGCCAGGTTGAAGCCGTCCACATCGGTGTCTTCCACCCATTCCTGCAGCAGGTCGGCGACGGTGTCCGGGCCGCCGACGAACAGGGGGCCGAAGCCGCCGATGCCGACCCAATCGGCCAGCTCATTCGGCGTCCAGATCTTGTTCGGGTCGGCCGTGGAGAAGGCTTCCACCGCCGATTGAATCGCATTGGTGTGCACATGCTTGAGCGGCTCATCCGGCTTGAACTGGCTGAAGTCGATGCCGGTCCAGCCAGAAATCAGCGCCATCGCACCTTCGTAGCTGACGTAGGACTTGTATTCGTCGAACTTGGCTTTGGCCTTGGCGTCGGTCTCGTCGACGATCACGGTCTGCAAGTTGAAGATCAGGATTTTCTTCGGATCGCGCCCCGCTTCAGCGGCACGGCGGCGAATATCGGCCACGGTGTTTTTCAGCAGCACCTTGGATGGCGCCGCAACGAACACGCACTCGGCCTGCTCGGCGGCGAACTGTTTGCCACGGCTGGAAGCGCCAGCCTGGTACAGCACCGGCGTGCGCTGGGGCGACGGTTCGCACAGGTGAATGCCGGGCACCTGGAAGTGTTTGCCGACATGGCGGATCTCATGGATTTTGCTCGGGTCGCTGAAAACCCGCCGCTCGCGATCGCGCAGCACCGCGCCCTCTTCCCAACTGCCTTCCCAGAGTTTGTAGCAAACCTGCAGGTATTCCTCGGCATAGTCGTAGCGCGCATCGTGTTCGGTCTGGGCCTTCTGGCCGAGGTTCTTGGCGCCGCTTTCCAGGTAGGAGGTGACGATGTTCCAGCCGATACGGCCCTTGGTCAGGTGATCCAGGGTCGATAGACGGCGGGCGAACGGATACGGGTGCTCGAACGACAGCGACGCGGTGAGGCCAAAGCCCAGGTGTTCAGTGACCAGCGCCATTGGCGCGATCAACGACAGCGGGTCATTGACCGGCACCTGGGTGGCCTGACGAATCGCCGCGTCGCCGTTGCCGTGGTACACGTCGTAGATGCCGAGCACGTCAGCGATAAACAGGCCGTCGAACTTGCCGCGCTCGAGGATTTTCGCCAGGTCGGTCCAGTAGTCCAGGTCCTTGTACTGCCATGAACGGTCACGCGGATGCGCCCACAGGCCGGGGGATTGGTGGCCGACGCAGTTCATGTCGAAGGCATTCAAACGAATTTCACGGGCCATCAAAGCACTCCGTTGAGGTGGTAGTTGCCGACAACCGGGTATTTCCAGCGCAACGGGTCATCCAGGGTCGGCGGCAGCGCGGTGCGTTGGCCGGTCAGTTCGAATTCAGCGTTACTGGCGGCGATGAGGGCCTCGGCGGCGGCGATCTGCGCTTCGGTGGCAGCCACAGGGCTGGGGTGGGTGTCTGCGCGCTCAAGCAAGGCGGCGGCGACATCCACGCGGATCTGCAAGTCGCCGAAACGGCTGATCACGTAGGGGTCGTCACTGTGTTCGACATGGTGGCGGGTGCTGTCCAGCAGTTGGCGGGCGAGCGTCAGTGCGGTCATGGGTCAGGCTCCTCAGTTCCAGGCGTGGCGCGCAGGTTTCACGCCGTTGAGCACGAAGTTGCCGATCAGGTGGTATTTCCAGCGGGCCGGGTCGTGCAGGGTGTGGGTGCGCGCGTTGCGCCAGAAACGGTCGAGGTTGTGCCTGGCGCTGACCGAGCGGGTACCGGCCAGTTCGAAGAGCTTGCTGCTGGCGAGCAAGGCGGTTTCGGCCGACAGTACTTTGGCCTGGGCCACGACCAGCGAAGCGTTGGCCACGGTGTCTTCATTCGGCTCGGCCAGGGCCTGATCGACCGCGATGCCGGCCTTGGCGAGGATGGCCTCGGTGCCGTGCACGCGCCATTGGAGGTCACCGATGGCGGCGATGGTGAATGGGTCTTGCCAGCCATGATCCTGCTGGCTGTCGATCCATGGCCGTGCCTGGCGGGCATGGACCTTGGCGTGCTCCAGCGCTCCAACGGCGATGCCGGTGTCGACGGCGGCCTGGATGATCTGCGAAATCGGCCCGTCCGCCGTGGGTTGATCAAATGCCAGGTGGGCAGGAATCACCGCGCTCAACGGTACGGTCACGCCGTCCAGGGTCACACCGCCGCTGGCGGTGGTGCGCTGGCCAAAGCCATCCCAGTTGTCGATCACGCTCAGGCCGGGCGCGTCGCGCTCGACGAAGCCGATGAACGCCTGGCCCTGTTCGTTATTGCCCACGGTGGGCACGATATGGGCGAACAGCGCGCCGGTGCAGTAGAACTTTTCACCGTCGATGTGCGCGGTGTCACCGTTGAAACGGATCTGCGTGTCGAAGGTTCCGGCGTTTTTGCTCTTGGCCTCGGAGAACGCATTGCCGAAGCGATAACCCGCCAGCACCTTGGCGAAGTAATAGCGCTTTTGATCTTCGGTGGCGGTTTGCAGCAGGAGGTCCACCACACCCAAGTGATTCTGCGGGATTTGTCCCAAAGACGGGTCGGCAGCGGAGATCAACTTGATCACCTCGGCCACGGTCACATAGGACACCCCGGCACCGCCGTACGCCTTGGGCACGGTAATCCCCCACAGGCCGCTGGCGGAAAATTCGTCGAGTTCGGCCACCGGCAGGCGCCGCTCACGGTCGCGCGCGCTGGCTTCGACGGCAAAGCGTTCGGCCAGGCGCGTGGCGACTTCGATGGCCTCCGCGTCCGAGCGGATGATATGGGCAGGGTGTTGAGGGTGGGCTGACATGGGCCGACTCCAGGCTCCGAGGGAATACCGGAGGGATTGCAGGAGTCGTGCCTGAATTCAATCTTCAATAAAATCAGCAGCTTGCTGGAAAATCAGCGCCACAGCGCATGGCTCAAACCAGCAAAGTGTGCATCCACTGTTGCCTGGCCAACAGTCAGATCACCACGTTGCGCACAAAGCGCACGGCCACCTCACCGTCGTTGCGATAGCTGTGGGCGTGGCGGCTGGCGAACATGAAGAACTCACCGGCAGCCACCTGCTTCTGTTCATCGCCCACCAGCAGGGTCAGGCAACCTTCGAACACAAACAACTGCACGCTCCAGCCTTCCGGGTCCGGCTCTGGGCTGTAGCGATCTCCCGGTTCCAGGCGCATTTCCCACAATTCGACTTCGCGCCGGGCGTTGGCGCGGGCCAGCAACACGGCTTTACTGCCGGGGATATCCCCGGCCCAGGCCAGCTCGTTGATACGGCTGTGATCGGGCGCATCCGGCGCCTGGATCAGATCGCTGAAGGCCACATCCAGCGCTTCGGCCACGCGGTCGAGGGTGGACAGGCTGACGTTCTTCTCGCCGGCCTCGATGGCCACCAGCATGCGCCGGCTCACCCCGGACTTTTCCGAAAGCGCGGCCTGGCTGAGGTCGGCGGCGTGGCGCAGGCGACGGACGTTCTGGCTGACGTGCTGCAGGACCGAGGCCCGGTGTGGATTTTCTTTGTGCACTATATTGCTCAATGGGTGGGTGTGCGCAGTATACTGCCCAGCGTGCGGCGCATTGTGCGGTCCGTGCCTTTCCCATGCAAGACCAGAGCCGCCATGACAGCCCCAACCTCCCCTTCGCGTTTCAACCGCTTCAGCAAAGCCGAATGCATCCTGGTGTTCATCACCATGATCTGGGGCGGTACGTTTTTGCTGGTGCAGCATGCCATGACTGTCAGCGGGCCGATGTTTTTCGTCGGCCTGCGCTTTGCAGCAGCCGCGGTTGTAGTGGGCTTCTTCTCATTGCGTACGCTGCGCGACCTGACCCTGTTCGAGTTGAGGGCCGGGGTGTTTATTGGCGTGGCGATCATGTTTGGCTACGGCTTGCAGACCATCGGCCTGCAGAGCATTCCTAGCAGCCAGTCGGCGTTTATCACGGCTTTGTATGTGCCGTTCGTGCCGCTGTTGCAGTGGCTGGTGCTGGGGCGGCGCCCGGCGCTGCTGCCGAGTATTGGCATCATGCTGGCGTTTACCGGGTTGATGCTGTTAACCGGGCCGGCCGGCGCTTCTTTCAATTTCAGCCCCGGTGAAATCGCCACGCTGATCTGCGCAATGGCGGTAGCGGCCGAAATCATCCTGATCAGCGCCTATGCCGGGCAGGTGGATGTGCGCCGCGTCACCGTGGTGCAACTGGCCACGGCGTCGCTGTTATCGTTTCTGATGGTAGTGCCGATGGGCGAGGCGTTGCCGGGATTCTCGTGGTTGCTGCTGTTCAGCGCCGTGGGCCTGGGCTTGACCAGTGCGGTGATCCAGGTGGCGATGAACTGGGCGCAGCAGAGCGTTTCGCCGACACGGGCGACGTTGATTTACGCCGGCGAGCCGGTATGGGCCGGGGTAATCGGGCGGATTGCCGGCGAGCGCTTCCCGCCGATAGCAATGCTGGGGGCGGTGCTGATTGTGGTGGCGGTGATTGTGAGCGAACTCAAAACCCGCCAGCAACGGCGTACCGAACGTCAGGCCACGCTGGAGCAGGAGCATCAGGCCTGAACGGCGCTCAGAGGCGCAGCTCGCTGTCCAGATGAATAGCCTCCAGGAATGCCGTGTCATGGGACACCACAATCAACGCGCCCTGATATTGATTGAGCATTTGTTCCAGGGCGATGCGGCTGGGCAGGTCCAGGTGATTGTCCGGCTCGTCAAGGACCAGCAATTGCGGTGGGCTCTGAGCGTACAACTGCGCGGCCAAGGCAATTTTCAGGCGTTCGCCACCACTCAGTTGTCCCGTCTCCAGCATGGCCCGGTCGGCATCGATGCCCATCTGCGCAAGCCGCGTGCGCGCCTCGCTTTCAGGCAACAAGGGGTTGCTTTCATGCAGCCATTGCACCGCCGTGCGCTCAGGGTGCTCCAGGCCCGCGTGTTGATCCAGCCAGCCGATGTTAGCACTGCGCACCACTTCACCGGCCGCCGCCGACAACTGGCCACTGATAACCCGTAGCAAGGTTGACTTACCGCTGCCATTGGCACCCAGGATGGCCAGGCGCAGGGGGCCGGACACTGTGAGGTTGATGGGCAACGGGCTGCCAAAGGGCAACCGGACGTCCGTCAACTGCAGGATCAACTTGCCCTGGGGTACGGTGCTCTCCGGCGAGAGCATCATGCGCACCAGCTCCGGCGCGCAACGCGCACGCGCATCCGCAATGCGCTGCTGTTGCTGCTCACGAGCCTGTTGCTGATTGAGGCGCAGGCGCCCCTGGCTGTTTTCGCTGCGCTCTTTCTGGGCATTGGTGATCAGTCGGGTCTGGTTGCCTTCCCGCGCCTGACGGTCGCCGCGCGCATTACGGCGCTGCTGACGTTCCATCTGCGCCACCGCTTCACGTTGCTCGCGCCTGGCCTGGGCGCGATGTCCCTGCAACGTCGCCTGAAACGTCTGCTGCTCGTGCTCACGGGTGGCGGCATAGTGAGTGTAATTACCGCCGTAGACGGCCAGCCCCAAGGGCGACAACTCGACGATTTCATCCATGTGCTCAAGCAGACCACGGTCATGACTGATCAGCACCAGCCCGCCGTTCCATCGTTCAATCTGCTCGGCGAGCGCTTGCTGCTGATCGATATCCAGGTGATTGCTCGGCTCATCGAGGATCAGCCAGTCGGCACGGGACAACCAGGCGCCCAGCAGCGCGACCCGCTGCCGTTCGCCGCCGCTCAAGGCGGCGGTGGGTGAATCTGCATTCAAATGCCCCAGGCCGATCTGCTCCAGAGCTGCCGCAAGCCTTGGAGCACAGTCCCATTGATCCACCGCCAGGGCGTGGTCGTTGCCGTCGAGGCTGCCCTGCGTGATGCGCTCCAGCGCCGCGAGCACATGGTCAACACCCGCCAGCGCGGCGACCGTGGGAAACTGCTGCGGCTCCAGCAATTGCGCCACCGCGCGCACCCGGCCTTCGCGACGCACATGACCCTGGGTGGGTTGCAATGTACCGGCCAGCAGGCGGCCCAAGATCGATTTGCCGCAGCCATTGGCGCCCACGATACCGGTCGACCGGGCGCTGAACGCATGATTGAGCTGTTCGAACAGCACGCGCCCATCCGGCAGGCTGTATGAAACATGATCGAGATGCAGCAGTCGTTGGGTCATGACACTTCCTTATGAAACGGTCCGGACAGGATTCGAGGAGGCCTGCGCCGGACGGGCGACGACGAGCTGGGGTCTGCTCGTCACAAAGACAGCGCGACGATCAGGGTAAAATTGTTGGCAGCGCTACCAAATGGGAATTTTCGACCTACCTTGTAGGATCCTGCCACATCTTGCCGTTTGGTGATCACGAAAGCGGCACGTATGATGCATCCCAAACTCCCGCAGATTAGAAGCCTATGTCCCTGATAGTTCTACTGCTTCTGCCGTTCATCGGCAGCTGTCTGGCGGCCTTGCTGCCGCATAATGCACGTAACACCGAATCCCTGCTGGCCGGCCTTGTGGCCCTGGTCGGCACCGTTCAAGTCGCCCTGCTCTACCCTCAAATCGCCTACGGTGGCGTGATCCGCGAAGAATTCATGTGGTTGCCCAGCCTCGGCCTGAATTTCGTGTTGCGCATGGATGGCTTTGCCTGGTTGTTTTCGATGCTGGTGCTGGGCATCGGCGCGCTGGTGTCGCTGTATGCGCGTTACTACATGTCGCCGGATGATCCGGTGCCGCGTTTCTTTGCGTTTTTCCTGGCGTTCATGGGCGCCATGCTCGGGCTGGTGATCTCCGGCAATCTGGTGCAGATCGTATTCTTCTGGGAACTGACCAGCCTGTTCTCGTTCCTGTTGATCGGCTATTGGCACCACCGCGCCGACGCGCGGCGCGGTGCCTATATGGCGTTGATGGTCACCGGCGCGGGCGGCTTGTGCCTGCTGGCCGGGGTGATGTTGCTGGGGCATATCGTCGGCAGCTATGACCTGGACCAGGTGCTGGCGGCGGGCGAGCAGATTCGTGCGCACTCGCTGTACCCGGTGATGCTGGCGCTGGTGCTGATCGGCGCGCTGAGCAAAAGCGCGCAGTTCCCGTTCCACTTCTGGCTGCCCCACGCCATGGCGGCACCGACGCCGGTTTCGGCCTATCTGCATTCGGCGACGATGGTGAAGGCCGGCGTGTTCCTGCTGGCCCGCCTGTGGCCATCGCTGTCGGGCAGCGAAGAATGGTTCTGGATCGTCGGCGGTGCCGGCGCTCTTACCCTCCTCCTCGGCGCCTACTGCGCCATGTTCCAGAATGACCTCAAGGGCCTGCTGGCCTACTCCACCATCAGCCACCTCGGGCTGATCACCTTGCTGCTGGGCCTCAACAGCCCGCTGGCCGCCGTCGCGGCAGTGTTTCATATCCTCAACCACGCCACCTTCAAGGCCTCGCTGTTCATGGCGGCGGGGATCATCGATCACGAAAGCGGCACGCGTGATATCCGCAAGCTCAGCGGCCTGGTAAAGCTGATTCCGTTCACTGCGACCCTGGCGATGGTGGCCAGTGCCTCCATGGCCGGCGTGCCGTTGCTCAATGGCTTCCTGTCCAAAGAAATGTTCTTCGCCGAAACGGTGTTTATCTCGGCGACACAGTGGGTGGAATTCGCCCTGCCGGTGATCGCGACCATCGCCGGCACCTTCAGCGTGGCCTATGCCCTGCGCTTTACCGTGGATGTGTTCTTCGGCCCGCCCGCCACCGACCTGCCCCACACGCCCCACGAACCGCCGCGCTGGATGCGCGCGCCGGTGGAACTGCTGGTGTTTACCTGCCTGCTGGTGGGGATCTTCCCGGCCCAGGTGGTGGGCTCGATCCTCGCCGCCGCCGCGTTGCCGGTGGTGGGCGGCGTGCTGCCGCAGTACAGCCTCGCGATCTGGCACGGCTGGAACGCGCCGATGATCATGAGCCTGGTGGCCATGAGCGGTGGCGTGGTGCTGTACCTGCTGCTGCGCAAACAGCTCAAACGTGGCCGCTTCAAGTACCCGCCAGTGATCAGTTACTTCAACGGCAAGCGCATGTTCGAGCGCAGCCTGGTGGTGATGATGCGCGGGGTGCGCAAGATCGAGAAACGCATCAGCACCAAGCGCCTGCAGACCCAGCTGTTCCTGCTGGTGATCGTCGCGGTGATCGGCGCCATGATCCCGATGATCAACAGTGGCCTGACCTGGGGCGACCGGCCGAAGATCCCCGGTTCCATCGTGTTCGTCACCCTGTGGCTGCTGGCGATTGCCTGTGCCCTGGGCGCCGCCTGGCAAGCCAAGTACCACCGGCTGGCGGCCCTGACCATGGTCAGCGTGTGCGGGCTGATGACCTGTGTCACCTTCGTGTGGTTCTCGGCGCCGGACCTGGCGCTGACGCAATTGGTGGTCGAAGTGGTCACCACCGTGCTGATCCTGCTCGGCCTGCGCTGGCTGCCACGGCGGATCGAAGAGGTCTCGCCACTGCCCGGTTCGCTGCGCAAGGCGCGCATTCGACGCGTGCGTGACTTCCTGTTGTCCACGGTGGTAGGTGGCGGCATGGCGCTGCTGTCCTACGCGATGCTCACGCGCCAGACGCCCAACGACATCTCTTCGTTCTACTTGAGCCGCGCCCTGCCCGAAGGCGGCGGCAGCAATGTGGTGAACGTGATGCTGGTGGACTTCCGTGGCTTCGATACCCTCGGCGAAATCACCGTGCTCGGCGCCGTCGCGCTCACGGTATACGCCCTGCTGCGCCGCTTCCGCCCCTCCAAGGAAAGCATGCAACTGCCCGCCCAACAGCGCCAGCTGGCGCCAGACGTGGCCACCGACCTGGTCAACCCACGCCAGGCCAGCGACACCGCCCTGGGCTTCATGATGGTGCCGGCGGTGCTGGTGCGCCTGCTGTTGCCGATTGCGCTGGTGGTGTCGTTCTACCTGTTCATGCGCGGCCATAACCAGCCGGGCGGCGGGTTTGTCGCCGGGCTGGTGATGTCGGTGGCGTTTATCCTGCAATACATGGTGGCCGGTACCCAGTGGGTCGAGGCGCAGATGAGCCTGCGGCCGATGCGCTGGATGGGCTTCGGCCTGCTGTCGGCGACCCTCACCGGGCTCGGCGCGCTGTTTGTCGGCTACCCGTTCCTCACCACCCACACCTGGCATTTCAGCCTGCCGCTGCTGGGCGATCTGCATGTCGCCAGTGCGCTGTTCTTCGACGTTGGCGTGTACGCCATGGTGGTCGGCTCGACGCTGCTGATGCTCACCGCCCTCGGCCACCAGTCGGTGCGCGCGCACAAACCGAGCAACCAGCCCAAAGCCGTTGCCGCAACAGAAGGAGCCGCCTGATGGAAGAAGTCATCGCAATTGCCATTGGGGTCCTGGCGGCCTCCGGCGTGTGGTTGATCCTGCGCCCACGGACATTCCAGGTGGTGATGGGCCTGTGCCTGTTGTCGTATGGCGTCAACCTGTTCATTTTCAGTATGGGCAGCCTGTTTATCGGTAAGGAGCCGATCATCAAGGACGGCGTGCCGCAAGACCTGCTCAACTACACCGACCCCCTGCCCCAGGCCCTGGTGCTCACGGCCATCGTGATCAGCTTCGCGATGACCGCGTTGTTTCTGGTGGTGCTGCTGGCGTCACGGGGCCTGACCGGCACCGACCATGTGGACGGCCGGGAGCCCAAGGAATGAACTGGGTCAATCAACTGATCGTCGCGCCGATTCTGCTGCCGTTGCTGACCGCCGCGCTGATGCTGATGCTCGGCGAGAAGCGCCGCCCACTCAAGGCCAAGATCAACCTGTTCTCCAGCGTGATCGGCCTGGGCATCGCGGTATTGCTGCTGTACTGGACGCAAAAAGGCGGCCCCGGCTCCATCGGCGTGTACCTGCCGGGTAACTGGCAGGTGCCGTTCGGCATCGTGCTGGTGGTGGACCAACTGTCGGCGCTGATGCTGGTGCTCACCGGGATCATCGGCGTCAGCGCCTTGCTGTTCGCCATGGCCCGCTGGGACCGTGCCGGCACCAGTTTCCACGCGCTGTTCCAGATCCAGATGATGGGCCTGTACGGCGCCTTTCTCACGGCCGACCTGTTCAACCTGTTCGTGTTCTTCGAGGTGCTGCTGGCGGCCTCCTATGGTTTGATGCTGCACGGTTCCGGGCGGGCGCGGGTGTCGTCGGGGCTGCATTACATTTCGATCAACCTGCTGGCGTCCTCGTTGTTCCTGATTGGCGCGGCGATGATCTACGGCGTCACCGGCACGCTGAATTTCGCCGACCTGGCACTGAAAATCCCGCTGGTGCCAGAGGCCGATCGCGGCCTGTTGCATGCCGGCGCGGCGATCCTCGCTACGGCGTTCCTGGCCAAGGCCGGCATGTGGCCATTGAACTTCTGGCTGGCGCCGGCCTACTCCTCGGCGAGTGCGCCGGTGGCGGCGATGTTTGCCATCATGACCAAGGTCGGCGTGTACACCGTGCTCCGTTTGTGGACGCTGCTGTTCTCCGGGCAGGCCGGCGCATCGGCGTTGTTTGGTGGCGACTGGCTGGTGTACGGCGGCATGGCAACCATCATCTGCGCGGCGCTGGCAATGCTCGCGGCGCAACGCCTGGAGCGCATGGCGAGCCTGAGCATCCTGGTCTCGGCCGGCATCCTGCTGTCGGCGGTGGGCTTTGCCCAGCCGAGCCTGACGGCGGGGGCGTTGTTCTACCTGGTCAGCTCGACATTGGCGCTGAGTGCGCTGTTCCTGCTGGCCGAGTTAATCGAACGTTCGCGCTCGGCCAACGACCTGCCGTTGGATGAAGAGATCGATGCACTGCCCAAGGCCATGGAGTCATTGCATCCGCGCCCTGGCGTCAACCTCGACGACGAGCAGAAAGCCGTGGTCGGCCAGGTGATTCCCTGGACCATGGCTTTCCTCGGCCTGAGCTTCGTCGCCTGCGCCCTGCTGATCATCGGCATGCCGCCGCTGTCCGGGTTTATCGGCAAGCTGAGTTTGTTGAGTGCGCTGGTTAATCCCCTGGGCCTGGGCAGCGGCCTGGAAGGCCCGATCCGCCCTGCCGCATGGGGCCTGATGGCATTGCTGATCCTATCCGGCCTGGCCTCGCTGATCGCCTTCGCACGCTTGGGCATCCAGCGCTTCTGGACCCCGGAAGAGCGCCCATCGCCGCTGCTGCGTCGCTATGAGTGCATACCCATCTTCTTCCTGCTGGGCCTGAGTATCCTGCTGACCTTCAAGGCCGAGCCGCTGATGCGCTACACCCAGGCCACCGCCCAGAGCCTGAACAACCCGGAACACTATGTAATGGCGGTGATGGCCACGCGCCCGGTGCCAAGCCCTGAAGCCAAGACCGCCGCACTGGAGGTGCAACCATGAAGCGCCTGCTCCCTGCCCCGTGGCTGTCGCTGGCATTGTGGATGCTGTGGCTGGTACTGAACCTGTCCGTGAGCCCCGGCAACCTGCTGCTCGGCGCCTTGCTGGGCGTTCTCGCCCCACTGCTGATGGCGCCGCTGCGCCCGCAACCCATTAGCCTGCGCCGTCCCGGCGTGATCCTGCGCCTGGTCCTGCTGGTGGGCCGCGACGTGATCGTCTCCAACCTGCAAGTGGCCTGGGGCGTGCTGATGTGCGGCTCGCGCCCGCCGCGTGCTCGCTTCGTCAAGATCCCCATGGACCTGTGCAGCCCCAACGGCCTCGCCGCGCTGTCGATGATCACCACGGTGATCCCCGGCACCATCTGGTCGGAACTGGCGCTGGACCGCAGCGTCCTGCTGCTGCACGTGTTCGACCTGGACGATGAAGCGGCATTTATCGAACACTTCAAAACCACCTACGAACGGCCCCTGATGGAGATCTTCGAATGAGCGCCCTGCTCTCCAATGCGATCCTGCTCAGCCTGTTCCTGTTCTCCCTGGCGATGGTGCTGACCCTGGTGCGCCTGTTCAAAGGCCCGTCCGCGCAAGACCGGGTGCTGGCGCTGGACTACCTGTACATCCTGGCCATGCTGATGATGCTGGTGCTCGGCATTCGGTATGCCAGTGATACCTACTTCGAAGCAGCGCTGCTGATCGCGCTGTTCGGCTTCGTCGGCTCGTTTGCCCTGGCCAAATTCCTGCTGCGTGGGGAGGTGATTGAATGATGCCGTTATGGATAGAAATCGTCGTCGCGGTGCTGCTGGTGCTGAGCAGCGTGTTTGCGTTGATTGGCGCGATTGGCTTGCTGCGTATGAAAGACTTCTTCCAGCGCATGCACCCACCGGCACTGGCCTCGACGTTGGGCGCGTGGTGCGTGGCGCTGGCCTCGATCATCTATTTTTCGGTGCTCAAGTCCGGGCCGGTGCTGCACGGCTGGTTGATTCCGATTTTGTTGGCGATCACCGTGCCGGTCACAACGCTGCTGCTGGCGCGAACGGCGCTGTTCCGCAAGCGTATGGCCGGCGATGACGTACCGGCCGAAGTCAGCAGCCGCCGCTGATTCATCAGGCGAACGCAGTAAGATTGATGCCAGGCAAAAAATCGGGCTTGCACAGCCAACGCCCAGGAACCGCACAATGAGCAAAACCTACACCCCCGCCACCGCCGCAGCCGACGTCGAAACCACCCTCGCCTGGCTCGGCGGGCGCTGGAAGCTGATCATCCTGTTCCACCTCTTCGGCGGCCAGGTGCAGCGTTATTCAGACCTTGAGCGGCTGATCCCGGATATCTCGCAGAAGATGCTCGCCCAGCAATTGCGCCAGCTCGAAGCCGACGGCCTGGTGCAGCGCACGGTCTACCCGGTGGTGCCACCCAAGGTGGAATACCGCATGACCGAGTGGGGCCAGAGCCTGTGCCCGGTGCTGGACGGCCTGCTCAAGTGGCAGGCCGCCAAGCCGACGACTTAAACCGTGGGGACGGTACCACCGTCGATCACATACTCGGTGCCGCTGATCGAAGCGGCGCGGGGCGAGACTAGAAAGGCGATCAAGTCGGCCACTTCCTGGGGCTTGGCCGGCCGCCCAAGCGGAATGCCACCCAGCGCTTGCATGATGATCTGCTTGCCGCCCTCATAATCGGTCCCGGCCTCGTCCGCCAAACGCTCCGCCAGCGCCAGCGCCACCGCCGCATCCGTCTCCACCCAGCCCGGCGACACCCGCACCACCCGCACGCCCTTGGGGGTGACTTCCTTGGACAGGCTCTTGCTGTACGTCGCCAACGCCGCCTTCGCAGCGGCATACGCCGTGGTCGACTCCGGCAACGGCAACTCACGCTGGATCGACGTGACATGAATAATCACCCCTGCCCCACGCTCGATCATCCCCGGCAACAGCGCCCGATCCACCCGCACCGCCGCCATCAGGTTCCGGCCCAGCGCGCTCGACCACTGCTCATCATCCAGCGCCGCAAAACCACCGCCTGGCGCGCTGGAGCCGCCGAGTACATTGACGATGATATCGACGCCGCCAAACCGCTCTTTCACTGCCTCGGTAGCGCTCGTACAACCGGCGGCAGTGCCCAGGTCGGCGGCGATGAAGTGCACGCCTTCAGGTGTCGAATCCCCCGCCGCACGCGCGACCGACACCACTTGGGCGCCTTGTTCATGCAGCACGGCGACCACGGCGGCGCCGATCCCTTTGGTGCCGCCGGTGACCAGCGCGCGGAGGCCTTTGAGGCCCAGATCGAAACTCATACCCCGATCTCCAGTGCAGCAATCTTGGCACCTTCCAGACTGAAGCAATACCGCAGATCCAGTGGGCTTCCAGGGAAATTACCCACCAGATGGCTGGTCACGACGGTTTTACCGCCCTGCTCTTCACAGGCGAAAGGCTCGCTGGTGTAGGTGTACTTGCTGACAGTACCGGCCTTCCAGGCCTGGATAGCCGACAAGCCGACATAGGTGTGGCCTTCGTCTTTCACCACGGCGTCGGCGGTGAAACATTCGCTGAAATCGCCTGCCTTGGCGGCGTCGGCGGCAAAGTAACGGGCGATGGCAGTGGGAAGCGCAAGGGTCATGGAAGGTACTCCTGAGAATCGAGAGACCCTCAAGATAGAAACAGTCGAAACAAGCCACAAGAACGCACGTAAAGGTAATGGGCTAACAGAAAAGTAAGGGTGGGGTTTCAGGGGGCTGCAAGGAAGTGGGGTGGTGGCTCCAATACTCTAGGAGCTTGGCCCTGGGAATCTGCCGGATGCTGGAGGGGATTCAGTTGTCAGTGGAGAAAACACTCAACCTGAATGACAACGCAGCTCAGCGATAAATCTGAAACAGAAGAGTGCGCAGAGTGGGCACGGTAAAAATGTGGGAGCGGGCTTGCTCGCGAATGCGGTGTATCAGCCAATGAATATGTTGAATGACATAGCGCATTCGCGAGCCCGCTCCCACACTGGATCAAGTGAGCGGCTAAAACGTGCCCCAAAAAAACGCCCCAAACCAGTCGGGGCGTTTTTTTTCCAGCGAGCAGCAACCAACCGTCAGTCAGCCAACCGCCACGTCGTCCCACCCTTCCCGTCTTCCAACACCACACCCATTGCGGTCAGTTGGTCGCGGATACGGTCGGATTCCGCCCAGTCTTTATTGGTACGAGCAGCCAGACGCGCCTGGATCAGCGCATCCACCTCAGCCGCGTCCACCCGGCCTTCGGCGCCGGCTTGCAGGAAGTCGTCGGCTTCCATCTGCAGCACGCCCAGCACGCTCGCCAGTTCTTTCAGGCGTGCCGCCAAACCAGCCGCCGCGTCGAGGTCGCTCTCACGCAGGCGGTTGATCTCGCGCACCATTTCGAACAGCACCGCGCAGGCTTCCGGGGTGCCGAAGTCGTCGTTCATGACTTCGGTAAAGCGTGCAACGAAGGCTTCGCCGCCGGCCGGCGCCACCACGGGCAGGCCTTTCAATGCGTGGTAGAAACGCTCCAGGGCGCCCTTGGCGTCCTTGAGGTTGTCTTCCGAGTAGTTGATGGCGCTGCGGTAGTGGCTCGACACCAGCAGGTAACGCACCACTTCCGGGTGGTACTTTTCCAGCACGTCGCGGATGGTGAAGAAGTTGTTCAAGGACTTGGACATCTTCTCGCCATTGATGCGGATCATGCCGCAATGCATCCAGGCGTTGGCGTAGGTCTTGCCAGTGGCGGCTTCGCTCTGGGCGATTTCGTTTTCGTGGTGCGGGAACTCCAGGTCGCTGCCGCCGCCATGTATGTCGAAGGTCTCGCCCAGGCAGCAGGTGGACATCACCGAGCACTCAATGTGCCAGCCTGGACGGCCTGGGCCCCACGGCGACTCCCAGCTCGGCTCGCCGGGCTTGGTGCCTTTCCACAGCACGAAGTCGAGCGGGTCCTGTTTGGCTTCGTCGACTTCAATGCGCGCACCGATGCGCAGGTCTTCGATCTTCTTGCGCGACAGCTTGCCGTAGCCCATGAACTTGGCGACGCGGTAGTACACGTCACCGTTGCCCGGGGCGTAGGCATAGCCCTTGTCGATCAGGGTCTGGATCATCGTGTGCATGCCGGGAATGTGATCCGTGGCACGCGGTTCCATGTCCGGCTTGAGGATATTGAGGCGCGCCTCATCCTCATGCATCGCGGCGATCATGCGCTCGGTCAGCGCGTCGAACGCCTCGCCGTTTTCATTGGCGCGGTTGATGATCTTGTCGTCGATGTCGGTGATGTTGCGCACATAGGTCAAGTCATAGCCGCTGAAACGCAGCCAGCGGGTCACCAGGTCGAAGGCGACCATGCTGCGGCCGTGGCCGATGTGGCAGTAGTCGTACACGGTCATGCCGCACACGTACATGCGCACTTTGTTGCCATCGAGCGGCTTGAAGACTTCTTTGGTCTTGCTGAGTGTGTTGTAGATCGTTAACACGACAACTCCCTTAAATCACTGACCCCACGAATCACGCAAGGTCACGGTACGGTTGAATACCGGAGCACCAGGTTTGGAGTCCTTGATATCCGCGCAGAAGTAACCTTCGCGCTCGAACTGGAAACGGTCTTCCGGCTGTGCGTCGCCAAGCGATGGCTCGGCACGACAACCCGTGAGAACTTGCAGGGAGTCAGGGTTGATGTTGTCGAGGAAGCTCGCGCTGTCTTCGGCCTTCTCGGGGTTGGGCGAGCGGAACAGACGATCGTACAGGCGCACTTCGCACTCGATGCTGGCAGCGGCCGGCACCCAGTGGACCACGCCCTTGACCTTGCGGCCTTCAGGGTTCTTGCCCAGGGTGTCCGGGTCGTAGGAGCAGCGCAGTTCGACGATGTTGCCATCGGCGTCCTTGATCGCTTCATCGGCGCGGATCACGTAGCTGCCACGCAGGCGCACTTCGCCGTTCGGCTCCAGGCGCTTGTAACCTTTTGGCGGTTCTTCCATGAAGTCATCGCGATCGATGTAGATTTCACGGGCGAATGGCAGCTTGCGCACGCCGAGCTCTTCTTTCTGCGGATGACGCGGCAGTTCGAGGTTTTCGACCTGGCCTTCCGGGTAGTTGGTGATCACGACTTTCAACGGGCGCAGCACGCACATGGCGCGCGGGGCGTTCGCGTCGAGGTCCTGGCGGATGCTGAACTCGAGCATGCCGTAGTCGACCACGCCGTCGGAGCGGTTGGTGCCGACCATCTCGCAGAAGTTGCGGATCGACGTCGGGGTGTAGCCACGGCGGCGGAAGCCCGACAGCGTCGACATGCGTGGGTCGTCCCAGCCATGCACGTGCTTTTCATCCACCAGTTGCTTGAGCTTGCGCTTGCTGGTGATGGTGTAGTTCAGGTTCAGGCGGCTGAACTCGTACTGACGCGGATGCGCAGGCACCGGCAGGTTGTCCAGGAACCATTCGTACAGCGGGCGATGGCTTTCGAACTCCAGGGTGCAGATGGAGTGGGTGATGCCTTCGATGGCGTCCGACTGCCCGTGGGTGAAGTCGTAGTTGGGGTAGATGCACCACTTGTCGCCGGTCTGGTGGTGGTGGGCATGGCGGATGCGGTACATGATCGGGTCGCGCAGGTTCATGTTCGGCGAGGCCATGTCGATCTTGGCGCGCAGGACGCGGGCGCCGTCGGGGAACTCGCCGGCGCGCATGCGCGCGAACCAGTCGAGGTTCTCTTCTACCGAACGGTCGCGGAACGGGCTGTTCTTGCCAGGCTCGGTCAGCGTGCCGCGGTATTCCTTGGCCTGCTCCGGGCTCAGGTCGTCGACGTAGGCCTTGCCGGCCTTGATCAGCTCCACGGCCCAGTCGTGCAACTGGTCGAAGTAGTGCGAGGCATAGCGCACTTCACCGGACCACTCGAAACCCAGCCACTTCACGTCGCTTTCGATGGCGTCGATGTATTCCTGGTCTTCCTTGGCCGGGTTGGTGTCGTCGAAACGCAGGTGCGTGACGCCACCGAACTCCTGGGCCAGGCCGAAGTTCACACAGATCGACTTGGCGTGACCGATGTGCAGGTAGCCATTGGGCTCTGGCGGGAAGCGGGTGACGATCTGCGTATGCTTGCCCGATTCCAGGTCCGCCTGGATGATCGGGCGCAGGAAGTTGACCGGGACGGCAGGTCCGGCCTTGGAATTCGAGGTAGGGTCGACAGTGGGCTTGCTCATAGGATCCTTGAACAGACGAGTACGTGGCCGGGTCAGGCCAGATAAAACAAAGGGCTTATCATAGCCGATGCTGTCAACCACCTGACAGAGCACGGCCAAAAACTGCTGCTTTAATTGCTGCTTTAATGACAAGCGCGGTAAAAAACCACCTCGAAATTCCTGCAAGGCAGGCTAAACTGCGCGCCTTGGCCGCACTTTAGCCAAACCGGTAAGGCGCCCCAGGCGCTCACACCCACGAATTCCCTGAAAAGAGTAATGAACATGACTCAAGTCAAACTGACCACCAACCACGGCGAGATCGTCATCGAGCTGAACGCCGAGAAAGCGCCGATCACCGTCGCCAACTTCATCGAATACGTGAAAGCCGGCCACTACGAAAACACTGTTTTCCACCGTGTCATCGGCAACTTCATGATCCAGGGCGGCGGTTTCGAGCCTGGCATGAAAGAAAAGAAAGACAAGCGTCCAAGCATCCAGAACGAAGCCGACAACGGTCTTTCCAACGACAAGTACACCGTCGCCATGGCCCGCACCATGGAACCGCATTCGGCCTCCGCGCAGTTCTTCATCAACGTGGCCGACAACACCTTCCTGAACCACAGCGGCAAGAACGTGCAGGGTTGGGGCTACGCAGTGTTCGGTAAAGTCACCGCAGGCACTGAGATTGTCGACAAGATCAAAGGTGTCTCCACCACCAGCAAGGCCGGCCACCAGGACGTACCCGCAGAAGACGTGATCATCGAGAAAGCCGAGATCATCGAAGCGTGATATTGCTGATTTCAGATTTGCATCTGGAAGAGGAACGCCCGGACATCACCCGGGCGTTTCTGGATCTGCTCCACGGCCGCGCCCGTGGCGCCCAGGCGTTGTACATTCTGGGGGACTTCTTTGAAGCCTGGATTGGCGACGATGGGATGACACCCTTCCAGCGTTCCATCTGCGAGGCTCTGCGCGAGCTGAGCGACAGTGGCACCCCGATTTTCATCATGCACGGCAACCGCGATTTCCTGATCGGCAAGGCGTTCTGCAAAGCCGCAGGCGCTACCTTGCTCAAGGATCCGAGTGTCGTGCAACTCTATGGCGAGCCCGTGCTGCTGATGCACGGCGACAGCCTCTGCACCCGCGACCTCGGCTACATGAAGCTGCGGCGCATCCTGCGTAACCCGCTGGTGCTGTTCATCCTGCGCCACCTGCCCTTGCGCACCCGCCACAAGCTGGCGCGCAAGCTGCGCAGCGAAAGCCGTGCGCAGACGCGCATGAAGGCCAACGATATTGTCGATGTGACCCCCGAGGAAGTCCCGCGGGTGATGCAGCAGTTCGGCGTGCGCACCCTGGTCCACGGCCACACGCACCGCCCGGCCATCCATAAGTTGCAGATGGGTGAGCAGGCGGCCAAGCGCATTGTGCTGGGGGATTGGGACAAGCAGGGTTGGGCGTTGCAGGTGGATGAGCAAGGGTTTCAACTGGCGGCGTTTGACTTCGTCAATCCGCAGTTGGCGCTGCCCGGCGCCTGATCAAGCACACCACCGATTCCCAGTAAGGGAGACACCAATGTGGGAGCGGGCTTGCTCGCGAAGACGGTGTGTCAGTCACCTTATGTATCGACTGAACGACCGCTTTCGCGAGCAAGCCCGCTCCCACATTTTTTGACCGCGTACACCCTCTGATCAGTGGCCTGAGGCTTCTGGCCCTGCCTTGGCACCAAACGGCGGCTTGGCCAACCACACCAGCAGCATCAACCCCGCGAAGATCCACCCCATCAACGTGAAGTAATCCACGGTGGACATCATGTACGCCTGGCTGGTGAGAATCTGGTCCAGTTGGGTATATGCCTTCTGCCCTGCCCCACCCAGCGCCTGCAGGGCATCGCGCGTGGCCGAGTCATAGACGGTCATGTTCTCGCTCATGTAGGCATGGTGCTGGTCGGCGCGGCGAATCCAGATCCAGGTGGTGAGCGACGCCGCGAAGCTGCCGCCCAACGTGCGCAGGAAGGTCGCGAGCCCGGCGCCGTCGGCGATCTGGTGCGGTGGAAGGTCGGACATCAGGATGCTCAAGGTCGGCATGAAGAACAGCGCCACGCCAATGCCCATGAACAACTGCACCAGGGCGATGTGCTGGAAATCCACCTCGTTGGTGAAGCTCGCACGCATGAAACAGCTCAAGCCCATCGCCAGGAACGACAGCCCCGCCAGCAGGCGCAGGTCAAACTTATGCGCGTACTTGCCCACGAACGGCGACATCACCACCGGCAGAATACCGATCGGCGCCACCGCCAGGCCCGCCCAGGTAGCGGTGTAGCCCATCTGGGTCTGCAGCCACTGCGGCAGGATCAGGTTGATGCCGAAGAAACCCGCATAGCCGCCGATCAACACAATGGTGCCAATACGGAAGTTACGGTAGGCAAACAAGCGCAGGTTGACCACCGGATGCTTGTCGGTCATTTCCCAGATCACAAACACCGCCAGGGCAATCAGCGAAATCGCCGCCCCCATAATGATGAAGTTGGATTCGAACCAGTCCAGGTCATTGCCCTTGTCGAGGATGATCTGCAATGCACCGACCCCGACGATCAGGCTCAACAGCCCCACATAATCCATGGGTTGATAGCTGGTCTCTACCGGGCGTTTACGCAGCTGCGAACGCACCACCATCACGGCAAAGATGCCGATGGGCACGTTGATAAAGAAGATCCACGGCCAGCTGTAGCTGTCGGTGATCCAGCCACCCAGGATGGGCCCGGCAATCGGCGCCACCACCGTGACCATCGCCAGCAGCGCCAGGGCCATGCCGCGCCTCGCCGGCGGGTAGACCGCGATCAACAGCGTCTGGGTCATCGGGTACAACGGCCCCGCGACCAGGCCTTGCAATACCCGAAAGCCGATCAGCTCGGGCATCGAGGTGGAAATACCGCACAGGAACGAGGCCAGCACAAACAGCAGGGTCGCCCATAAAAACAGCTTCACTTCGCCAAAGCGCCGGCTCAGCCAGCCGGTGAGCGGCAAGGCAATGGCGTTGCTCACCGCAAACGAGGTGATCACCCAGGTGCCCTGCTCCGAACTCACGCCGAGGTTGCCGGAGATGGTCGGCAGCGCCACGTTGGCGATGGTGGTGTCGAGCACCTGCATAAAGGTCGCCAGCGACAGGCCAATGGTGGCCATCAGCAGGCTGGGCGGCGTGAAGGAGGCGTTCTGGCTCATCAGCGTTGCACAGCCTTCGGCGCGGCGAGGCTGTTGTCATGGATCAACTGAGTGATCATAGCGTCGGCTTCGGCCAGTTGGCGGTCATACACGTTGGTGGTGAACGAGGCCTTCTGCGGCGGCTGTTGCGCCAGTACCGGGCCACTCTGGTCATGCAGGTCGACATTGACCACGGTGCTCAAGCCCACGCGCAACGGGTGTTTGGCCAGTTCTTCGGGATTGATATGGATACGCACCGGTACCCGTTGCACGATCTTGATCCAGTTGCCGGTAGCGTTCTGCGCCGGCAGCAGGGCAAACGCGCTGCCGGTACCGGCGCCGAGGCTGTCGACGGTGCCGCTGTACTTCACATCGCTGCCATAGATGTCCGATTCGATGTCCACTGGCTGGCCGATGCGCATGTCACGCAGTTGGGTTTCCTTGAAGTTGGCGTCGATCCACAGCTGGTTCAGCGGGATCACCGCCATCAGCGCCGTGCCCGGCTGCACACGTTGGCCCAGTTGCACGGTGCGCTTGGCCACATAGCCGGTCACCGGGGCGATCAGGGTGCTGCGTGCATTGGCCAGGTAAGCCTGGCGCAATTGCGCGGCGGCGGCTTGCACGTCGGGGTGGGACGAAATCACCGTGTCATCCACCAGGGCGTTGCTGGTCTTCAGTTGCTGCTCAAGATTGGTCAGCGCGTTCTTGGCCGCCGTCAGGCTGTCACGGGCGTGGGACAGTTCTTCCTGGGAAATCGCCCCGCCCTGGGCCAGGGTCTTGCGACGGTTGTAGTTATCCTGGGCGGTTTGCACATCGGCTTTCTGCGCATTGACCTGGGCTTTCATGCCGTCGACGTTGCTGTACAAGCCGCGCACTTGGCGCACGGTACGTGCCAGGTTGGCCTGGGCACTTTGCAGGCCGACCGCAGCGTCATTCGGGTCGAAGTTGATCAGCACCTGGCCCTCGTGGACCAGGTCGCCATCGTCGGCGCCAATGCTGACCACGGTGCCGGTGACCAGCGGGGTGATTTCCACCACGTTGCCGTTTACATAGGCGTCGTCGGTGCTTTCGCTGAAGCGCCCGTAGAGCTCATGCCAGCCCCATACGCCTGCGACGCAGAGGATGACGAGCAGCGTCAGGCCGATGAGCATGACTTTGCGTTTGCGCGGGTTGCTGTCGTTTGTTTGTGTTGCGTTGTTGCTGTCGGCAGTCGCCATAACAAATACCTCGAATTATTCCGTGCGTGTGGCTGGGGTGGTCGACGCCACGTTGTCGGCGTTGAAGCCGCCGCCCAGGGCCTGCATCAATTGAATCGACAGAGCGATTTGCCCGGCATTCAAGGTCGCCAGCTGACGCTGGGCCTGCAGCAATTGCTGCTCGATGCTGAGCACGTCCAGGTAGTTACCGATCCCGGAGCCGTAACGCTGAACCACAGTGTCGTAGGACTGCTGGGCAATGTCCGTGGCGTGTTGCTGAGCCTGGATTTGCCGGCCGGTTTCGCGCAGTTGCGACAGCGTGTTGCCGATATCGCCCAAGGCTTGCACCAGGGTTTTGTTGTACTGGGCCACGGCCAGGTCGTAGTCGGCGTCGCGGGCATCGAGGTCGGCGCGCAGGCGGCCGCCGTCGAAGATCGGCAGGGAAATGGTCGGCGCGATATTGAAGAAACGGCTGGGCGAGCCGAACATTGCGTCTCCCAGCAACGATTCCGCGCCTGCGCTCGCGCTCAGGTTGAGGTTGGGGTAGAAGCGCGTCTTGCTGGCCGCGATGTCTTTACTGGCGGCCTCGACCCGCCAACGCGCAGCGATCAGGTCCGGGCGACGGCCCAGCAGTTCGGCGGGCAGCACCGACGGTACGGCGACGGCAGCGGGTTTGAGCACCGTGGGGCGTGCCAGCTCATTGCCACGATCCGGGCCTTTGCCGAGCAACACCGCCAGGGCGATCCTGGCACTCTGCAGCTGTTTATCCGCGTCGATCAGTTGTGACTGGGAGCTGGCTTCCAGGCTCTCGGTCTGCTGGTATTGGTACTGGCTGTCGATACCCGCACTCAGGCGGCGCTTGCTCAAGTCGAGCATTTGCCGGGTGCGCTTGAGGTCGTCGGCGGCCAAGTCACGCACGATATGGGCCTGACCCAGGTCGCTGTAGGCCTTGGCCACATCGGCGGCGAGCGTCAGGCGCGCGGCCTGCTGGTCGACTTCGGCGGCGCGGGCCTGGCCCAATGCGGCTTCCCAGGCGGCGCGCTGGCCACCCCAAAGGTCGAAGTTATAGTTGAAACTGGCGCCGATCTTGCGCACGGTCGAATAGGCATCGCCCTCGCCTCGCGGGTCCTGGTCCTTGGCCAGCCGCGAGCGGCTGATACCGGCGCTGGCATCCAGGGTCGGCATGCGCGATGCGTCGGCGGCGTAAGCGGCGGCCTCGGCCTGGTGGGCACGGGCGCTGGCCACTTGCATATCGGGGCTGTTGCGCAGGGCTTCCTGGATCAGGCCGTCGAGCTGTGGGTCGCCGAGGCTTTTCCACCAGTCAGCGCTAGGCCAGGCTGCACTGGACAAGGTCACACCACTCAGGGACCGACCGGTTTGCAGGGTGTTGGCGTCGAGGCGCTTACCCTGAGTGTCGAGGCCACTGAAGTTGGCGCAACCGGCCATGCTCATGGCCACGAGCACCAGGCAAAGGGCACGTGTGTTCATTTATCACCTACCCGCTGGAGGGTGATGGGATCACCGGCAGCTATCAGAATTTTCTTGAGGATCCGTTCCAGGGTTTCCAGCTCGCCGGGCTCGAGGGCCCCGGCCAGCTGGTTCAACGCCTGGGCGCCGATCTGCGGCAGCATGTCCGCCAGGCGCTGACCACCGGCGGTCAGCACCAACTGCACCTGGCGCCGGTCCAGCTCGGAACGCTTGCGCCCGAGCAAGTCTTTTTGCTCCAGCCGATCGAGCATGCGAGTCATCGAGCCGCTATCCAGGGACAGGTGGCGGCACAGCTCCGCCGGGGTGTCGACGCCGAACTGGGCCATGATGATCAACACCTTGAACTGCGCGGCGGTGATGCCGTGGGGTTCCATATGGGTGTCGATGATGCGGTCCTTGAGGATGGCGGCGCGCCCCAGCAACAGGCCGAGGTGGCACTTGTGGAAGTTTTCAGGGGTGAAGTGCGGCATTGAGAGTCACCTTATTACTGCCTAGGCAGCGAAAGTATGACGAGATATTACTGCCTAGGCAGCGAAAGTCAAATGGAATAATTAGCTTGCTTGGTAACTTCGCGACAGATGGGCTGGAATGCATACAAATGTGGGAGCTGGCTTGCCTGCTCCCACATTTTTTACCGCGTCAGGATCAGAAATCCCGCTTATAGAAAATATCCAACGAACTGGCCACGCCACTGGCCACCTCCAGGTACACCTTCTTGCTCAACAGGTAGCGCAAGGCGATGGTGCTGGCCGGTTCAAACACCCCTACGCCGTAACGCAGGCTGAGTTTTTCGGTGATCTTGCCGCTGGCCACCACGGCGGTGTTATTGCCGCTGCCTTGGGTGTCGAGGTCGAAATCACGGATGCCCAGCTTGGTGGCAATGTCCGACGTGACGCCGGCGCTGCCCATCAAGCCCAGGCCCAGGGCGGCCTGGGCGAGCATGTTGTTGTCTTCGCCGGTGGTGCTCAGCGGACGCCCCAGCACCAGGTAGGACAGCGCCTGTTCCTGGCTCATGGCCGGTTCCGAGAAAATTTGCGTGGTTGGCTGTTCGGCGCTGCCGCTGAGGCGGATGCCGGCCACCACATCGTTGGTCTTGCGGATCGCCTCGATGTCCAGATACGGCTGGTCGAGCGGCCCGGCGAACAGCAGGCGCGCGCGGCGCACCTCGAGTCTCTGGCCGTAGGCGCGGTAGCGGCCATCGTTGAGCCACAGCTCGCCACGGGTGTCGAGGTTGTCGCCGATATGCACATGGCCCTGCACCTTGGCGGTCAGGCCGAAGCCGGAGAAGTTGAGCTGGTCTTCGCCGACCGCAACGTCGATATCCATGGCCATGGCCATCGGCGGCTTGCCCTCCTCGGTCTGGCTGCCGACGATCACCGTGTCATCCGAGACCTTGACCGTCGACGGCGGCAGTTCACGCACGGTGATATCACCGCGCGGGATCTGCACCTTGCCGGCAATGGCCAGTTTGTCGTTCTTAAGGCTGATCTTCAGGTCAGGCGCCACTTCCAGCACGGCGTACGGCTCCACCGTCACCGGCAGTTGCGAGCCTTGCAGGCGCAGGTCCACCACCAGCGCCTGGCCCCAGTCGATCCGGCCCTTGACGCTGCCCTGCCCGGCCTTGCCACTGCGCCAGCCGCCGTCGAGTTGCACACTTTCACCGGCAATCAGCGCCTGCACGTTGAGGCCTTCGAGGCTGATGGGCAGTGCCGGCCCCGAGATTTCCCCGCCCACCAGGTTCACATTGCCGTTGACCTGCGGCGCCAGCAGCCCGCCGGCAATGCGGCCGCTGCCATTGAGCTTGCCGTTGAGGGTTTCCACCATCGGCACAAACGGCCGCGCCACGGCAAGGTCGAGCCCGCTGAGATTGAAGGTGCCGGTGATCGGCTTGTTCTTCGGCAGCGGGTTGATCTGCGCTTGCAGCAGCAGTTCGCCAAGTTTGCCGCCCTGGAAATTCAACTGGGTGTCGATGCGCCTGGGGTTGAGGGTGGTTTCCAGCTTGAGGGTGTCGTAGGGGAAATCCAGCCATTGCTCCTTGTCTTTCACGCGCAAGGTGCCGCCACTGGCATCCACGGCGATCACGCCTTTGGGGCCGCTGGCGGGCAGGTCCAGTTGCAGGTCGGCATTGAGCGTGCCTTGCCAGGCGAAGTCCTTGGGCAAAAAGGCCGCCAGGCTGTCGATGGGGAATAGCTTGAGGTGGTAGCGCAACTTGGGTTCGGGCATCAGCCGTTGGTCTTCACCGCAAAAGCTGGCAGGGCCGGAGACCCAACAGTGCGCGGCAAAGGTCAGCTTGCCGTCGGCCAGGCGTTCGATTTTCGCCGGGGCTTGCAGCTTCCAGTCCTGGCCGCCGGCCTGTACGTCACCGCTGGCCAGGCGCCCGCGCCAGTTGCCTTGGTCGAGGTTGCCGTCCAGGGCCAGGGCCAGCTTGAGCAAGGGACCGACCAGGTCCAACTGGACCGCCTGGCGCTTGATATCGCCCTGGGCGCTGGCGGTCAGGGTGCCGAGCTGGGTGTCGCCACTCTGGATGCCGCTGCCCTTGAGGTCGATCTTCGCGCGCTGGGCGCTGTCGAGGGTGGCGCCGAGAGTAAGGCTTTGCAGGCGATTATCGGCATACGCCAGTTGCTGGCCTTTGAGATCGAGTTTGCCCTGGGGTGCTTTCAGGCTGCCGGCCACGTCCAGGCGCCCATTGATCTGCCCGCGTAGCTGTGGCCACAGCTGTGCCAGGCGCGCGAGCTTGATATCGATCTGCCCGGCCAGGCGTTGTTGCAGGCTGGCGCTGCCGTTGATGCGGTTGTCACCCAGGCGAATATTCAAGTTGGCCAGGGTCCATTGTTCTCCGGCGCCTTCAGCCTTGGCCGCCAGCACTGCGGTTTGGCCACGCAGGCGACCCTTGAGGTCGAGGTCGGCATTGAGCTTGAGCTGCTCGTGTTTGAATTCGCCCTGGCTGCGCAGCGGCCCGGCCAGGGTGCCGGGCAGTTCGGCAACCCAGTACGCCGGGTTCAGCGCCGACAGGTCGAGCGCCGTGTCCCAGGCGATGCCATCGGCGAATTGCAGGTTCAGGTGGCCTTCAGCCTTGCCTTGGCCGGCCGTCAGCTTCAACTCGGGCAGGAAGACTTGCTTGAGGTCGCCACTGAACGGCGTGACCAGATTGAACTTGCCTGCCGGGCCGTCGAGGTCGGCCTTGAAGTTGCCCAGGTAGTTGCCGTCTTTGTATGAAATCTCGCCATTGAATGTACGCAAGGTCACCTGCGGCTCATCGATCACCGGATAGAGGCGATGCCACGGGAAGTCGAGCCAATCGAGCTTGGCCTCCGCGCTGAAGCCTTGTTGCCAATCCAACTGGGCGCTGAGCGTGAGGCTTTGCCGGTCACCGGCCGTCAGGTCCAGCCCGGCGATCTGCGCGCCCTTGGCATCGACCTTGCCTTGCAACAGCACGTCCACCGGGCCTCTTTCTGCCGGGAGTATGGCCTTGCCCAGCAGTTGATAGCCGTTTTTCAGGTCACCTGTGGCGCTGAGGTCAAGCTGATTGAGTTGCAGGGTATCGGGCAAATCGGCGCTGGGCTTGAAGCCATCGGCGCTGATGTGCAGGGTTGCCGGCAGGTTTTCTACCAGCGGTTGCAGTTCGCCGGTGAGCTTGGCGGGCAGGTAGCCAGTGCTGTCGGCGTCGAGCGTGAGGGTTTTGAGCAGGTTGCCATCGACCTTGAGGGCCACCATCCACGGCGCACCGTCTGGGGCATAGGGCAGGCTCAGGTTGCCGGTGGCGCTCAATGGCCAATCGCCGCTGGGTTGCAGCAGACCGGCCAGGTCCAGCACCAGGTCGTCGCGCTGCAGGTGCACCGAGTCGATCCGCATGCCGGCGGCGGTCCAATGTGCCGCCAGTTGCAGGCCCTTGAGTTCCTCGCTGCCGTTGAACAGCAGGCTACCGATGCGAATGTCGCCCAACTGGAGGGCAACCGGCAACTTCAAATCCGGCAGCGTAATGGGGCCACTGCTGTCTTCGGTACTCGGGGGAAATTGCAGGCTGACCTGTTCCACATCCAGCTGATTGATGCACAGGGTCATGCGCAACAGGCAGGCCGGTGACCAATCGAACATCGGCGCATCGAGTTCCACGCGGCTATCGTCTTGCTGCCACACCAGATGATCGGCGCGCCATTGGCCACCGAGGCGGCCCTGGAAATTCTCCACCGTCAAACCCGGCACTTGGCCCAAGGCCCAGCGACTGCCCGCCTGGGTACCAAGCACCGTCCACAACGCCAGCAACCCCACGGCGAGGACCGCGATAAACACCAGCCCTGCTATTTTCAAACCACGCATCACAACTCAGGCCCCATGGAAAAGTGCAAACGAACGCCACCCGGGTCGTCCAGGGCATGGGCCAGATCGAGGCGGATCGGACCGACCGGCGAGACCCAACGGATGCCGACGCCGACGCCGGTTTTCAGGCTGGGCAAGTCCAGGGTATTGAAGGCATTGCCCTGGTCGATAAAGGTCGCTATCCGCCATTTCTCGGCGATGGAATATTGATACTCGGCGCTCAGCGCCACCATGTAGCGGCCACCGATCCGGTCGCCACGGTCGTTCTCGGGCGATAAGGTCTGGTACTCATAGCCACGCACACTCTGGTCGCCACCGGCAAAAAAACGCAGCGACGGCGGTACCGACTTGTAGCCATTGGTGGCGCTGCCGCCAACCTGCGCCCGCGCCAGGAAGCGGTGGTTGTCCCACAGAGTGGTGAGGCCCTTGACCATGGCCGTGCCGTAAAGCAGGTTGGTGTCGGAACCCAACCCCTCCTTGGCCACCTTGGTATCAAATTGCAGGCGGTAGCCATGGTGGGGGTCGATGCGGTTGTCGCTGCGCAGGTAGGAATAACTGACACCCGGCATCACCAGGTTACTGAGCCCCGAGTCGTTGCCCAGGCGATATTCTTCGCGCTGATATTTGAGCGAGATCACCCGGGTCCAGCCGCTGGGCAACTTGCTGTGCCATTCGGGGCCGAGGGTGAGCAATTTACTCAGGGTATCGGTGCCGGCCAGTTCTTCGTTCTGGTAGCCGCCGGCGAAGCGCAGTTTGTCGGTGAGCGGTGGGTCCAGCGGAATGTCGTACCACAGCCCTACGTTCTGGCGCGGCGCCGACAGTTCGGCTTCCCAGCCGTAGCTATGGCCCTGAGGGTTGACCCAGTGGCGCGTCCAGTTGGCCTTGCCACGCGGGCCGACGTCGGTGGAGAACCCCAGGCCGAGGCCCATGGTGCGGGGCTTGCGGGTTTCCAGGCGCACGTCGACCGGGATCACGTCATTGGCCGACGCAGCGGGCGCGGCGTCCACGCGCACGCCTTCGAAAAAGCCGCTGGCTTGCAGGTTCTGATTGAGCTGCGCGATCAGCTCGGAATCGTAAGGGGCACCCGCCTTGAACGGCACCATGCGTTGCAACAGCGCTTCGTCGAACGGCGTGTCGCCGGCAAAGTTGACCTTACCCAGGGTGTAGCGCGGGCCGCTGTCATACACAAGGTCAATGTCGGCAACGCCGGCCTGGGGGTCTACCGAGAGTTGCTGGTGGGTAAAGCGCCCACTGAAAAAGCCGTAGCGCGAGGCCTGGTTCTGGATCAGACGCTTGGCGTCTTCGTAATGGCCGTGGTTGAGCACGGCACCGGGTTTGAGGTCGTCGCTGACGGGCACGCGAAACGCCTTGAGGTTCGAGGCAGGGCCGTCGACCCGTAGGGTCACATTGCGCAAATGCACCGGTTCGCCGGGGTCGATGGTGAGGATCAGGCGCGGGTTCTTGCCGCCCTTCACATCGCTTTCGATCCGTGGCTGATAAAAGCCCAAGGCCTGGGCGGCCTTGCGCGCCTGCTCCTCGGCGCCACGGCTGAAGCGCAGCAAAGCCTCTTCATCACGGTCGCCCACCCCGCCGATGTAGCCTTCGATATTGGCTTTCAACGCGTCGTTTGAGGGCTTGATCCGCACGTCCAATTCGCTTTGCGCAAACGCGCCGCAGCTTGTGAACAGCAGAACCAAGCCGCTGGTAAATCTTCCTGGAAACTTCATAGGCGCGGATGCTACACGAGCTGGGGAGGCTGTTTGAACCGAGAATTGTCTGAATAATTCTGTGTTAAGCCGTTGCAGCATGTAACGGCTGCGGATTGGGGTGGAAAAACACGTGTTCCAGGATAGGGCCTACAGCGACTTCACCGATTTCCTCGTAGCCCTGACGTTTATAGAAATCCAGATAGCGTGAATTGCCCGTATCCAATACCACGCCGGAGGAGTGAGGGTCTTCGGCGCACCAGTTATGCACGGCCTGCAACAACTGCTCACCGTAATGTTTGCCCTGCAGTTGCGGGTGGATGCCCAGCAGCGGCAGCACATGCACCGACTCGCTGGGCAGGCAGGCCAGCACCGCCTGGTGGTATTCCAGATAACGCCGGGTACCGCGCACACCGGTGCTCAGCCACATGCGCAATTGCCAGGCCCAGCTCTCGGTAATCCCCAGCCGCCGTTGCGGTGGCGCGATCAAGGCAATGCCGATCAACCGGTCATTCACAAACAGACCAATCGCCGGCAGTTTCTGAAAGAAATGCTGCTTGACCAGTTCACGTACCGTGGCGCGTACGCGCTGTTCATAGCCGGCGCGTTCCGCTTCAAAGATGTAAGCGAATGTCGGCTCATGCCGATAGGCCTGGTACAACAGGGAACGGGCTTCGCGGGAATAACCGCTGTTGAGCAGGCGTATCTCGGCAAGGGCGGTGTCTGTATCAGGCATACGGTGAATCTCCCTGGGCGCCACTCAAAGGATGGCGTTCTTATGGGTACGAACCTGCACGGCGGCAGTCGTTCCCAGACATTAGCAGCGCATCTGTCCTACCGCCATGCTGGCCCCCATCCGACTTGTCGGCTAGCATCGCCCTTTTGCCAGGACTGGACTGCCGACCATGAAAATCGTCTCCTTCAATATCAACGGGCTGCGCGCTCGCCCTCATCAGCTGGCGGCGCTGATTGAAAAGCACCAGCCGGACGTCATCGGCCTGCAGGAAACCAAAGTGCACGATGACCAGTTCCCGCTGGCCGAAATACAAGCCTTGGGCTATCACGTGTACTACCACGGGCAAAAGGGCCATTACGGCGTGGCCATGCTCTCGCGCCAGGAAGCCCTGAGCGTACAGAAAGGCTTCGCCAGCGATGACGAAGACGCCCAGCGCCGTTTTATCTGGGGCACGTTCGCGGACGAAAACGGCCATCCGGTGACCATCATGAACGGCTATTTCCCACAAGGCGAAAGCCGCGACCACCCGACCAAGTTCCCGGCCAAGCAACGTTTCTACGAAGATTTGCAGCAATTACTGGAAAGCCAATTCAGCAATGAGCAGGCGCTGGTGGTGATGGGCGATGTGAATATTTCCCCGCAAGACTGCGACATCGGCATTGGCGCCGATAACGCCAAGCGCTGGCTGAAAACCGGCAAGTGCAGCTTCCTGCCGGAGGAGCGCGAGTGGATGGCTCGCCTGAAGAACTGGGGCCTGGTGGACAGCTTCCGGCACCTGAACCCGGACGTGACCGACCGTTTCAGCTGGTTCGACTACCGCAGTCGTGGCTTTGAAGACGAGCCTAAGCGCGGGCTGCGCATCGATGTGATCATGGCGTCCACGGGCCTGGTGCCGCGCGTGAAAGATGCCGGCGTCGATTACGATTTGCGGGGCCTGGAAAAGCCCTCGGACCATGCGCCGATCTGGTTGGAATTGAGCTGAGTCCATTCAATGCAGGCCTGCCCCTGCAGTTGGATTGATAACGCATCAGTCACATGATTGAAATGCAACTGACTTAATCTCCCGGCACTCCCTTTGGCTTAAGAAGGTGCCGGCATGACGCTGCGCGTTCTGTTTCTGTTGTGTGGCGTATTTTCCTTTTCCGCTGTGGCCGCTCCCCTACCCGTTCCCGACCAGGGTCCCGCATTGCGCATCCAGGGTTCCAACACCATTGGCGCCGCGCTGGGGCCGGCGTTGGTCAAAGGGTTGATGGAGCATCAGGGGCTGCGCAGCGTGCACAGCGAACCCGTCGAGGGTGCCAATGAGCAGCGCATGGTTGGCAAGACGCGCCAGGGCAAGACGGTCACCGTGGAAGTCGCGGCCCACGGTTCAAGCACCGGGTTCGCCGCATTGAAAAAAGCCAGCGCCGACCTCGCCGCCTCTTCGCGCCCGATCAAAGACGGTGAACTGGTGGACCTGGAACCCCTCGGCGACCTGAAAAGCCCCGAGGCCGAACAAGTGATCGCCATCGACGGCCTGGCGATCATCGTCAACCCAAGCAACCCGTTGACCAGCCTGAACACTGAGCAACTGGCGCAGATTTTTAACGGCCAGACCAGCACCTGGGAAGCATTGGGGGGCGTCGGTGGTGCCATTCATGTGTATGCGCGGGATGACCAATCCGGCACCTACGACACGTTCAAGGAACTGGTGCTGCGCCTGCGCGACAAACCCCTTGTGTCGTCGGCCAAGCGTTTCGAGTCCAGCGAGCAGCTGTCCGATGCGGTCAGCCAGGACCCCCAAGGCATCGGTTTTATCGGCTTGCCGTACGTGCGCAAGGCCAAGGCCGTGGCGATTGTCGACGGCGACTCGCACCCCATGTTGCCGTTGAACAGCTTGATTGCCACCGAGGATTACCCGCTGTCACGGCGGTTGTTCTTTTACCTGCCGCCATCGGGCCATAACCCGTGGGCCAAGGCACTGGTGAGATTTACCCAGAGCAGCCAAGGCCAGGCGATCGTGGCGGCCAACGGGTTTATCGCGCAGCAGGTGCAGGCGATGGCCGTGGAGCCACGCCCGTCGATGCCCGAGGACTATCAGGCCATCGCTCGCGACGCCCAGCGGCTGACGGTGAATTTTCGCTTTGAGGAAGGCAGCGCCAGCCTGGATAACAAGGCGCGCCAGGACCTGCAGCGCGTGGTGGCGTATCTCAAAGACCACGAAAAACTCGACAAGCAGGTCACGCTGGTGGGGTTTGGCGATGCCAAGAACGACCCGCAACGCGCGGCGTTGCTGTCGAAACTGCGCGCGATGGCGGTGCGTCGGGAGTTGGTCAAACACCGCGTGGTGCTGCGCGATATTCGCGGGTTTGGCGCGCAGATGCCGGTGGCGACGAATACGGCGGATGAAGGGCGGATCAAGAATCGGCGGGTGGAGGTTTGGGTGTATTGAGCCCTGGGTTTTGTGTTGTTGACGCCGGCCTCATCGCGGCATAGGTATCTACACAACGTTGGCTCAACGCTGAACGCCCGGCAGATAGGGCTGTTGTGGGAGCCGGGCTTGTCCCAATGCTGGTCAGTTAAGGATGTGACGCGCTGTGGCGAGCGGGCTTGCCCCGCTCGCCACAGGGAGATTTGTCAGGTTCTGAAAATGTGTAGATACCCATGCTCATCGGGCGCGGCGGTCTTACTGCCCGCCGCGCATCAGCTCTTTGGGCACGTACTTGCCGATCTCGAACTTGCCGATCGCCGCCCGGTGCACTTCGTCCGGGCCGTCGGCCAGGCGCAGGGTGCGCTGCATGGCGTACATGTAGGCCAGCGGAAAGTCGTTGGATACACCGGCACCGCCGTGGATCTGGATGGCGCGGTCGATCACTTTCAAGGCCACGTTCGGTGCCACCACCTTGATCTGCGCGATTTCGCTCTTCGCCACTTTGTTACCCACGGTGTCCATCATGTACGCCGCTTTCAATGTCAGCAGCCGTGCCATGTCGATTTCCATGCGCGAGTCGGCGATCTTGTCGATATTGCCGCCCAACCGTGCCAGCGGCTTGCCGAACGCGGTGCGGCTGACGGAGCGTTTGCACATCAATTCCAGCGCCCGCTCGGCCATGCCGATGGAGCGCATGCAGTGGTGGATACGGCCCGGGCCAAGGCGGCCCTGGGCGATTTCAAAGCCGCGACCTTCGCCGAGCAGGACGTTTTCATAGGGCACCCGCACGTTGTCGAACAGCACTTCGGCGTGGCCGTGGGGTGCGTCGTCATAGCCGAATACCGGCAGCGGACGCACAATTTTCACCCCCGGCGCATCCACCGGAACCAAAATCATCGAGTGCTGTTGGTGGCGCGGTGCGTCGGGATTGCTCAAGCCCATGAAGATCAGGATCTTGCAGCGCGGGTCGCAGGCACCGGAGGTCCACCATTTCTTGCCGTTGATCACCCATTCGTCGCCCTGGCGTTCGGCGCGGGCGGCCATGTTGGTGGCATCGGAAGAAGCAACGTCCGGTTCGGTCATGGCGAATGCCGAGCGGATCTCGCCGCGCAACAACGGTTCGAGCCAGCGCTGTTTCTGTTCTTCATTGGCATAGCGCACCAGCACTTCCATATTGCCGGTGTCGGGGGCGGAGCAGTTGAACGGTTCCGGGCCCAACAGCGAGCGGCCCATGATCTCCGCCAGCGGTGCGTATTCAAGATTGGTCAGGCCGGCGCCCAGTTCGGACTCGGGCAGAAACAGGTTCCACAGGCCCTCGGCTTTGGCCTTGGCTTTCAACGTTTCCATGATGGCTGTGGGCTGCCAGCGGTCGCCTTCGCTGACTTGCCGTTCAAACACCGGCTCGGCCGGGTAGACGTAGGCGTCCATGAACGCGGTGACGCGTTCACGCAGTTCCTGAACCTTGGGCGAATAGGCGAAATCCATGGGCAGCTCCCTTCTTTGAGAGGTTGTTTAGGTCATGCATTCGATGCTAGAACAGCGTTGATAATTTACCTAGCCTATTCTCGGCGTGTATTAACATTCATCACCGATATATGATCGGCGCCTCAGCACGCAACCAATCGCCATCTAACAATAAGAGCGCAACCCCATGAATCTGAGCAAGGTCGACCTCAACCTGTTTATCGTCTTTGACGCGATCTACACCGAAGCCAACCTGACCCGCGCCGGGCAGATTGTCGGGATCACCCAGCCGGCGGTGTCCAACGCCCTGGCGCGTCTGCGCGAGACCTTCAACGACCCGCTGTTCGTACGTACCGCTCAAGGCATGGTGCCCACGCCGATGGCGCAGAACATCATCGGCCCGGTGCGCAATGCGCTGTCGCTGCTGCGGGTGTCGGTGCAGGAAAGCCGCATCTTCAACCCGCAGCAGGCGGCCAAGACCTATCGCATCAGCATGACCGACCTCACCGAGGCGGTGATCCTGCCACCGCTGTTCCAGCGTCTGCGTCGCCTGGCGCCGACCGTGGTCATCGAGAGTTTCCTGTCCAAACGCCGCGAAACCACCAAGGAACTGGCCGCCGGGCGCCTGGACTTTGCCGTGGATGCGCCGCTCAACACCGACCCGCAGGTGCGCCATGTCAAGTTGATGGAAGACCGTTACGTGTGCGCCATGCGCAAGGGCCACCCGCTGGCGGGCAAGGACAAGCTGAGCCTGGACGATTACCTGGGGCTGACCCATATCCATATCTCCAGCCGTCGCAACGGCCTGGGCCATGTCGACCTGGCCCTGGGCAAGATGGGCCTGCAGCGCAAGATCGCCTTGCGTTCCCAGCATTACCTGATGGCCTCCCAAGTGCTGCAGCAAACCGACATGGTGATGACCGTGCCGGAGCGCTTCGCTCGGCGCCATGAACTGCACTGGTTCTATTTGCCGATCAATGACGTGCCATCGGTGGAAACCCATCTGTACTGGCACGAAAGCACCGACCAGGACCCGGCGAACCGCTGGATGCGTGAGCAGATGATCGAGTTGTGCCAGCAGGTCACGGCCCATGAGAAGAAGCTGGACAAACTGCAAGCCCATTCCGTGTAGGAGCGAGAACAGCCGGCAGGCTTGACGTTTACGTCAACCTGCCATTAGCTTAGCGCCAAGACCTTCTTGAGCGCCTCCATGAGCACGACCTACAGCATCTCCGACCTTGCCCGCGAACTCGACATCACCACCCGCGCCATTCGCTTCTACGAAGAACAGGGCCTGCTGGCCCCGGAGCGCCGGGGCCAGGAGCGTATCTATTCGGCACGGGACAAGGTCAGCCTCAAGCTGATCCTGCGCGGCAAGCGTATCGGTTTTTCCCTGGCCGAGTGCCGCGAGCTGATCGAACTCTACGACCCGTCCAGCGGCAACCATATCCAGCTCAACAGCATGCTGGCGAAAATCGCCGAGCGCCGCGAGCAGCTGGAACAGCAACTGTTGGATATCGAACAGATGAAACTGGAGCTGGACACCGCCGAAGAGCGCTGCACCCAAGCCCTTGCGCACACCATGAGCCAGGCCGGCCATTGATCAGAAGGTAACTGCCATGTCCCTACCCTCACACGTACGCCTGGTGGAAGTCGGCCCGCGCGACGGTTTGCAGAACGAAGCCCAGCCCATCAGCGTGGCCGACAAAGTGCAGTTGGTGGACGCCCTCAGCGCCGCCGGCTTGAGCTATATCGAAGTCGGCAGCTTTGTGTCGCCCAAGTGGGTGCCGCAGATGGCCGGCTCCGCCGAGGTGTTTGCGCAGATACAACGCAAGCCCGGCGTGACCTACGGCGCGCTGGCGCCGAACCTGCGTGGTTTTGAAGACGCGCTGGCGGCTGGCGTCAAAGAGGTTGCGGTATTTGCGGCGGCGTCCGAGGCGTTTTCCCAACGCAATATCAACTGCTCCATCCGCGAGAGCCTGGAGCGCTTTATACCGATCATGGCTGCCGCCAAGCAGCATGGGGTGAGTGTGCGCGGTTATGTGTCCTGCGTGCTGGGCTGCCCGTACGAAGGCACGGTCGCCCCGGAACAGGTGGCGACGGTCGCGCGCGAACTGTTTTCCATGGGCTGTTATGAGGTGTCCCTGGGCGACACCATCGGCACCGGCACGGCGGGGGCCACGCGGCGGCTGTTTGAGGTGGTGGGTGCGCAGGTGCCACGGGACAAGCTGGCCGGTCACTTCCATGACACCTATGGCCAGGCGATTGCCAATGTCTACGCCAGCCTGCTGGAAGGTATCCACGTCTTCGACAGCTCTATCGCAGGCCTTGGCGGCTGCCCTTATGCCAAAGGCGCCAGCGGTAACGTCGCCACCGAAGATGTGGTGTACCTGCTCAATGGGTTAGGGATCGACACCGGAATTGACCTGGAGGCGTTGATTCGCGCGGGGCGGCAAATCAGCAACGTCCTCGGACGCCCCAGCGGATCGCGGGTCGCCAAGGCACGTAACGCCGGTTGAGTAGCGCGGCTGTGACAATGTGTTACCGCACGCTGACAAAGCGAGTAACACGGGAACATTTCTCGCCCGGTTTACCGCAGGTCATTTCCCACAAAAAATACAACACGCTGATTTTAAAAGACTTTTAAAAGTTGGCACGCCTTCTGCTATCTCTTTGGCATAACAAGAATAAAAAGCGCCAAACCTAATAAAAATAAGACGAAACGACTCTGACATAACAAAAACAACACGGCAGAGACGCAGCTAACAGATTTTTTTGGAGAAGATGTGCTTCGCAGGGTCAGGCTCGCCGAAACCCGCAACCGGTTAGAGAAAAATAAAACTACCTCAGGTAGCTGCCCACTGGTTGGATCGATAACGAAGAAGCAGATCAGCGCTCAAAAAAATACGTTTGCTCTTGACCCCGAATGGGGGTCGCCAAAAATAGCGGTAAAGGGTAACGGTTGCCAAAAACAACAATAGACCGCCCCTCAATAATAAAAAAAGAGCACGCAACGACACATTAAAGGGGACCTTCGGGTCCCCTTTGTGCTTTCTCCCGTTGATGTTTCAGAGCTGCGTACCCTGCTCCGCCGCGTGATTATTGAGTATTTTTCGCGTCAACAACGCTAGCCCCAGGTTTTCCTGTTCCCTTCGTGCGGTGCTGAGCGCGTCCATCTGTTTTACATAGAAGTCACTTTGCATCGAGCCATCCACCAGAATCTGTTCCCGGCTCATGCCCAGCGCACTTGCCACCCTCTCGACCGCCTGGTCTCGTGTTGTTTGCCAGGCATCCCTTGTCGCTTGATCCACTTGAGCACCCGGCGCTTCCTGCGACCTCGACAACTCATACAAAGCGTCGGTCTTTTCATCTATACGCTCGATTTCGCCGGCTATCAGCGCTTTGAACTCAGCGCCATAGTGCGTACGCAGGTATCTGTCCCAGAAGGCTTGTTGAACCAGAAACGTTTCCTGATCGCTGCTGACCGCTTCGGCTGTGAGTATTTGAGCGTAGGCGTCATTGATGGCCGCTTGGCTCACGTTGGCCACCTGAGAAAACAGCATCTCCCGCGACTTGACCGGTAAAGCCAGCTTGTCTGCCAACCCAATTCGATACGCCAGAATCACTTCACTCTGCTCTGTAAACGCAGCGCCTCTGGAAATCACCTCTCGTTGCGCAATCTCATCGACCAACTTCAGTCGAAACAGTTTTTTCGATGCGCTCAACAACTGATTCTCAAGATCCGGTCCATCTGCCAGATCAGTAACGTTCAGCACAAACAGTTCACGCTCCAGGTTCATGAACTCAAGCGTGCTGCCATCACCACAAGTGACCCTGTCGTCGGCAATCTCGAACAATCCATTGCGGATACTCTCGCTTTCGCTGACCGCCTTGAGCATCTCCCAAACACGCGCCCTCAATTGCGGTCGGGTGGCTGCGGTGAGGTATTCGGCGGACCGTGTGGTATCGGCCACGACTGTAAGCAATGTGCTTGATTGCGGATTGGCCGTGAGCGAGTCCCAGATGGTTTCACAGCGGGATCGCTCGGTTTGCTCCAGGTCACGCAGCCATGCCTCGCGCCCTTCGGCAGCCGTAACATGCTCCCAGCCTGGCTGAACCACAGGGGCCTGGAGACCAAGCCGCTGGAGCGTCTGTGCTGATAACGGATTGTCGTGCAGATTGATTCGTTGAGGATGCTCATACGCATACTCGGGCAGCGTGCTGATCTGGTTCGAATGCAGATCGATCCAGGCAAGCTGCGTCAGATGTTCCGCGCCAGAGGGAAAGGTCGTTGTGGCTGTGTCGCTCAAGTCAAGCCGATTGAGGCTGCGCATTCCGCTCAGGTTGGCGGTCCATCCCAAACGGAGGTTGCCGGACAGATTGAGGATCTTCAAACGGTGCATCCCTTCCAGCCGCGCGTTCGCCTCTGCGGTCAGCTCAATATCATTTGTACTCACGTCCAGCTTGGTCAACCACATACCGTCATTGGCAAAATCCGGCAATTGGGTCAGATAGTTTCCATGGAGCTTCAACCAGCGCAATCTGCCAAAACACCTCAAGAACGCCATTGAGTCGTCGGTCAGGCTCATACGGCTCAAATTAAGACTGCCCACATGATCCATATTGGCGGTGATCATCGGAAGTTGCCCGATGGACTCCTCAGACAAATCCAGGCTGCAGCCGATGGGCGTCCCATCCGCCGCGAAGCTTGGGGCAGAGGCTCGCTGCCAAGCGTATTTGATCGAATGGGCAACCCTGCGCCTGGCACGGGCATAGGCTGAGCCCGCCTCCTCGCTCCATGTGGCCAGTACGGTATCAAGCTGCTCGAATTCATGCCCAAGCGCGGTCAATCTTGCCAGGAGGTCAGCATCGCTACGTCCCTCAAGGTCCAGAAAGGCTTCCACCTCTTCAAGTGTCTTGGATGGATAGACCTTGGCTGCGGCAAGGCTACAAGAGAAAGGACGTTTCGCGGCTCCCCCCACAGGGCTCAATGGATAACCGAAACGCCCATCGGCAAGGCGCAGGGGTGATTTGTAAGCGGGATTGATGGGCTGCACACCCAACGCACGTCTGGCCACTGACTCACTCAATGGCTGGCGCACAAGCTCGGATTTCAGATCTTCGGTCGCGATATTGAGCGCTTCCCAGTCTGTGAATTGCCCGCCCGTGGTGTACCAAAGCGCGCTGTAGAAAGCATCTTTGTCTGCACGTGAGTACAGGGTGCTACCCGATGCATCGAGGACTTCCCAATGCTCCATGCTGGCACGTACCAGTTTAAAGTGCCGGGGCGCATCTGCGCTGCCAACGCGGTCGAGCACTGTGCCCGTGGAGCTGCCGGCGCGCAATTCGATGCCTGTACCATCCAACTTACCGGGGATCGCTGCCAGCTTGTGCAAGGCAAGCCGCGCGCTGTCCATCGTCAGTCGAGTGTCAAAGTTGATGGCAACGTTTGCGCGCATGATACGCACACGGGGCAAATAACAGCGTGCCTCTTCTGCCAAACGCAACGGCAGGCGCGAGTGTTGTGCCATTTGTTCCAGTTCGGCGCTGTTGGCGTGAGCCAGGATTTCTTCGATGACCCGTTTGGGCAGGCCAGGAAAGGAGCGCTGGACCAACTGCACATTGCTGTCACCGGACAGGTTACTGGACGCAATGTTGTGCTCGATGATTTCAATGCGATGGTCGGTTGCCAATTGCAGCAAACGCCGCTGGTAATTCGCAGCCCTTTTGGCATCAGACGGCACGTCAAGCGCCCGCCTCTGGAGCGGGCGTTGCAAGTGTTCTGGCAATTCGACTTCGGTCGGGCCGAACATAAGATCGAGCGTAACGGTATCGCGCACAATGCCCTCGTCCAGTAACTGACGCGCTTCGACCAGGTCCATCTGCGCCAACAGAGACGGCAAGATACGCCCTGCATGAACATCGCCTTCGTCCAGACGAATCACTGGCTTTTGCGTGTTTGCATCAGCCGATTGCCATACGACGTTGCCGCTATCGTCAATGACTGCGACCGTCTTCGTAGCAGGCCACACACCCTCGCGCGTGATCAGCTTGAGCTGCTGATACCCGTCTACACGCATAAGCGCTTCAGGCTCCGTACTGCGCAAATTTTCGAGCAACGTCTGGTACCTGGCGTTCGCCTCGAAATGTCCCAGGGCCTCCATGAACAGCGGTGGGGGCAACTGCTGGTCGATGTAGATGGCGCGCAGCTCTTCATCCGTCACCCCGCTCATGACCCTGAGCCGCTCCAAGTCTGTATCGCTCAGGGCATCGACAGTGTGCCCTATACGGCGTAACAACGTCCTGCGGTCCCAGGTCAGGGGCTGTTCGAACTCATGCACCCAGGCACCGCCGCCGTTATGCCGAATGCGCGGTGAATACTGCGAAGCGTCGTCTGGATGAATCAGCCGGGTATCGTTGTGGGTGCCGGCGACTTTATAGTGCCCGCCCTCCACCGGTAGGTAACTCTCGCCGTCATGAACGTAAAGCCCCCTGGCATCAGGTTTGAGCTCAGCAGGCAACGTAATCGAGTGCCTGAAAGCCCCCAGATCGGAGTCAAGCAAGCGGACTCTTGCGTCCGCAAATTCGACACGGACCAGGCGCTTAACGAACGCCGACTCCTTGGCCAACAGCAGTGCCTTGGGAATCGCCAACCCCGCCACACTCAGCAATACCGTCGAGAAATGCGCCCAGGCCTCTTGAGCGTGCCCGCCGGACCACGACTCGATTCCTTCGAAAAGCTCGTAGGCCATTTGCAGAGCCCCCACGGCCAGCATGACTTCGCCAAGACCAGGCACCACAAGCCCTGCCACGTTCAGAATGTCCAGCAGCCTGTTTCCCCACAACGACAGCCTGGCGCTTGCGACACGGTTATCCATGTCCGCAGTCGAAACAGCTGCGGCGCGACTGTTGGCCATGATCACGCGGATGCTCTGCAACGCGCTGTCCAGCCACACATCCTTTAATGACAGGCCGTAGCCGAAGTCGGCTGGACTACGGATCCTGCTTTTACGAGCCGGGTCGAAGTCCTGGAACTGAGTGAACTTTCCCGTAGGGTCAAGCAGCGTCTTGAGTTTGGTGAAAAAAACCTCCTGTTCGGAAAGCGGCACGAATTGGCTGAAGAACGCACGGTACTCGGCCTTGCACAAACGCGTGGTCAACTCATCGGCAAACCAGCCTAGATTGGAGTATTCCTTCAAGACACATTCTGGATCGCCCGGGATATAAACCAGGCATCGACGTGGCTGAGTCGAAGCATTCCTTAAGTGGGGTTTTACCGCCACAGGCCCGATGATCAGAATATTTTCCAGCGTCAATGCGCACAGCGAAAACCTGGAGAACTTAATATCCTCCCCGTCCAGCTGCCTGCCGCTTTGGTTGACGAGGATATCCCTTATCAACGCATGGCCATCATTCTGGATGTCCCGCTTCATCACCGCGACCTGCGCGGCCAGTTCCAATTGGTTGCGATGCGCGGTGATCATCGAGCTGTAAAGCTTACCGGAGGCTACCCCCGCAATTGTCGAGGTGATCTGCGTATTGAGGGTGGCACGGACATGCTCGTAGTACCGCGCCCCGAGGTCCAGTGTCCTGCACATGCGGGCAAACTCATGTGCCTTGATTCCGGCCGGCATAGACCTGAGATCGCCGGAATGCGGCAGTAAAGGCCGATGAAAATCGTATCGGGTAATCAGGTGGCAGTCCTGGCAAACGGGCACCCTGGTTTCATCTTCGTTGAAGTTGCTCAGTGCCGCTTCAAGCAGGCTCACCCCTTTATAGAAATAGAACCTTGATGTCCGTGCCGACTTACTGCTTTGGGAAGCTTCATAGGGCACGCGATCACATTCCTTTTGTTCCATCTTGCGGGCATAAAAAACCCGCCTGACATCCAATTGAAGGCCGAAGGTTTTCTTGATGGCCTCGACCAGCAAGGGTTCGGCAAAATCCGCGGCACTGTTCAACCCGATCAGCAGTTGGTCCAACTGATTCAACGAACGCCGGCTACGTACATGGATCGCCTTGAGCGCGTCCCTGCTTGGACCCGACGCATGCTTGAACCAATCCGGAATGTTCAGTGGCTGCAGGGCCAGTTGTGTTTTGTGTTTGGCCAGCGAATCGGTGTACCAGCCGGGTGTGTTGTCTCTGAGGGTGTGAAGGTGAACATCTTGTTCATTCTGGTCTGAAGTGGTCTCTGGCACGTGCGTAACCCTGGGGAACGAAATAGGTTCGCTACCCTAGGTTGTGGCATGGGCACACAAGCGGCACACAAATATCACCTTGCGTATGGCGACGTGTGTCAGCCGCGGCTGATCTCTTCCAGGGTGATCTCGCGCATCCGAAACTTCTGGATCTTGCCCGTCACCGTCATCGGAAACTCATCCACGAATTTGAAATGCTTGGGTGTCTTGAAGTGCGCAATACGGCCCTTGCACCAGGTGTGCAAATCCAGTTCGCTGGCCACATGGTCAGGATGGAGCTTGACCCAGGCGACGATCTCTTCGCCGTAACGCTCATCGGGAATGCCGATGACCTGCACATCGGCCACCGCCGGGTGGGTGAAGAAAAACTCTTCCAGCTCCCGCGGGTACACGTTCTCGCCACCCCGGATGATCATGTCCTTGTTACGCCCGGCGATGCACACATAGCCGTGTTCATCCATGGTCGCCAGGTCGCCGGTGTGCATCCAGCCCGCGTCGTCGATGGCCTCGCGGGTGCCCTGCGGGTTGTTCCAGTAGCCGAGCATCACGCTGTAGCCACGGGTGCACAGTTCGCCGATCTGGCCGCGCGCCACCGTGTTGCCGGCGTCGTCGATGATCTTGTTTTCCAGTTGCGGCTGGGTGCGGCCGACAGTCGTCACCCGGCGCTCCAGGTCATCATTTGCACCGGTCTGCAACGACACCGGGCTGGTCTCGGTCATGCCGTAGGCAATCTGCACCTCCCCCATGTGCAGCTCGCTGATGACCCGCCGCATCACTTCGATGGGGCACGTTGCGCCGGCCATGATGCCGGTGCGCAGGGTGGATAATTCGAACTCGCCCCGGCGTGGGTGATCGAGCAAGGCGATAAACATGGTCGGTACACCGTACAGGCCAGTGGCGCGCTCTTCGGCAATGGCACCGAGGGTCAGCAGCGGGTCGAAGCCGTCACTGGGGTAGATGATGGTGGAGCCGTGGGTAATGCAGCCCAGGTTGCCCATCACCATGGCGAAGCAGTGATACAGCGGCACAGGGATCACCAGGCGGTCCTGCGCGCCCAGGCCCAGGCTTTCGCCGACCATGTAGCCGTTGTTGAGGATGTTGTGGTGACTGAGGGTGGCACCCTTGGGGAAGCCGGTGGTACCGGAGGTGTATTGGATATTGACGGGTTGGTCGAAGTGCAGGCTGCGTTGGCGGTCATGCAATTGCTCGGGCGAGACACCTGCGCCGAGGATCGCCAGCTGCGACCAGGGCATAAAACCCGGCGGCGGGCTGGGGTCGAGGCTGATGATGCCCTGCAGGTCCGGCTTCAGTTCCTGCAGCATGGCGTGGTAGTCAGAGGTCTTGAACGAGCCGGCGCACACCAGCCACTGGCAACCGGATTGCTTGAGCACGTAGTCCAGTTCGCTGCTGCGATAGGCCGGGTTGATATTCACCAGGATAACCCCGAGCTTGGCGCTGGCGATCTGGCTGATCAGCCACTGCGCGCAATTGGGCGCCCAGATGCCCAGGCGGTCGCCGGCCTGCATGCCCAGGGCCAGGAAGGCACGGGCGTGCAGCTCAACCGTCTCGGCCAGTTGCTGCCAGGTGTAGCGGCGTTGCTGATGACGCACCACCAAGGCTTCGCCATCGGGATGTTGCGCGACGGTTTGATCGAAAGCCTGGCCAATGGTCATGGCCAATAAGGGCTTATCCTGGGAGCCACGGCTGTAGCTCTGGTCCGACTGTTCCATAACGACCCCTGTTGTCTTTTTTGTAGGTTGACGTAAACGTAAACTACGATTGACAGTGCCGCAACGCAAGCTTACGTTAACGTAAAGGTGAGCGCCCTCTCCTGGCCCATCACCCACACAACAACAACGCTCACATTAAGGTGCCAGTCATGAGTTACCCGTCCCTGAACTTCGCCCTCGGTGAAACCATCGACATGCTGCGCGACCAGGTGCAGTCCTTCGTGGCCAAGGAAATTGCCCCCCGCGCGGCGCAGATCGACATCGACAACCTGTTCCCCGCCGACCTGTGGCGCAAGTTCGGCGACATGGGCCTGCTGGGTATCACCGTGGCGGAAGAATATGGCGGCGCCGGCCTGGGTTACCTGGCCCACGTGGTGGCCATGGAAGAGATCAGCCGCGGTTCGGCCTCGGTGGCGTTGTCCTACGGCGCCCACTCCAACCTGTGTGTGAACCAGATCAACCGCAACGGCAACCATGAACAGAAACTCAACTACCTGCCCCAGCTGATCAGCGGCGAACACATCGGCGCCCTGGCCATGAGCGAGCCGAATGCGGGCTCCGATGTGGTCTCGATGAAATTGCGCGCCGACAAACGCGGCGACCGCTATGTGCTCAATGGCAGCAAGACCTGGATCACCAACGGCCCCGACGCCAACACCTACGTGATCTACGCCAAGACCGACCTGGAAAAGGGCCCCCACGGCATTACCGCATTTATCGTCGAACGCGACTGGAAAGGCTTCAGCCGCAGCAACAAGTTCGACAAATTGGGCATGCGCGGCTCCAACACCTGCGAGCTGTTCTTCGATGACGTGGAGGTGCCCGAAGAAAACATCCTCGGCATGCTCAACGGCGGTGTGAAAGTGCTGATGAGCGGCCTGGACTACGAGCGCGTGGTGCTCTCGGGTGGCCCGACCGGCATCATGCAGGCCTGCATGGACCTGATCGTGCCGTACATCCACGACCGCAAACAGTTCGGCCAGAGCATCGGCGAATTCCAGTTGATCCAGGGCAAGGTCGCCGACATGTACACCCAGCTCAACGCCAGCCGCGCCTACCTCTACGCGGTGGCCCAGGCCTGCGAGCGCGGCGAAACCACGCGCAAGGACGCCGCCGGGGTGATCCTCTACAGCGCCGAACGCGCCACGCAAATGGCCCTCGACGCCATCCAGATTCTCGGCGGCAATGGCTATATCAACGAATTCCCCGCCGGACGCCTGCTGCGGGATGCCAAGCTGTATGAAATCGGTGCGGGCACCAGTGAGATTCGGCGGATGCTGATCGGTCGCGAACTGTTCAATGAAACGAAATGAATTTCGCAGCTGCCAGTTATCAGCTGCAAGCTGCAAGTCAGAGCGACGTGCTCACTTGCAGCTAAAGGCTTGAAGCTTGTAGCGCTTACGGAGTAAGCCATGCCTTTACACACCCAGCTCAACCCGCGCTCGGCGGAGTTTGCCGCCAACAGCGCGGCAATGCGCCAACAGGTCGATGCCCTGCACACCCTGCTCGCCCATGTACAACAAGGCGGCGGCACCAAGGCTCAGGAACGGCATACCGCACGCGGCAAACTATTGCCGCGTGAGCGCATCAATCGCCTGCTCGACCCAGGCTCGCCGTTTCTTGAACTCAGCCAGTTGGCCGCCCACCAGGTGTATGGCGAAGACGTGCCCGCCGCCGGGGTGATCGCCGGGATCGGTCGCGTGGAAGGTGTCGAATGCATGATCGTGGCCAACGATGCCACGGTAAAAGGCGGCTCGTACTACCCACTCACCGTAAAAAAACACCTGCGCGCCCAGACCATCGCCGAGCAGAACCGCCTGCCGTGCATCTACCTGGTGGACTCCGGCGGCGCCAACCTGCCGCGCCAGGACGAGGTGTTCCCCGACCGTGAGCACTTCGGGCGGATCTTCTTCAACCAGGCCAACATGAGCGCCCAGGGCATCCCACAGATCGCCGTGGTGATGGGCTCGTGCACCGCCGGTGGCGCCTATGTACCGGCCATGGCCGACGAAGCGATCATGGTGCGCCGGCAAGCCACCATCTTCCTCGCCGGCCCGCCGTTGGTGAAAGCGGCAACCGGTGAAGTGGTCAGCGCCGAAGAACTCGGCGGTGCCGATGTGCACTGCAAGGTCTCCGGCGTGGCTGACCATTATGCCGACAGCGACGAACACGCCCTGGCCTTGGCGCGACGCAGCGTGGCCAACCTCAACTGGCGCAAACAGGGGCAGTTGCTGCAACGCACGCCGGTGGCACCGTTGTACAACAGCGAGGAGCTGTACGGCGTGATTCCGGCCGATGCCAAGCAGCCCTTCGATGTACGCGAGGTGATTGCGCGCCTGGTGGACGGTTCAGTGTTCGATGAATTCAAGGCGCTGTTCGGCACCACGCTGGTGTGCGGCTTTGCGCACCTGCACGGCTACCCGATTGCGATCCTGGCCAACAACGGCATTCTGTTTGCCGAAGCGGCGCAGAAAGGTGCGCACTTTATTGAGTTGGCCTGCCAACGCGGGATTCCGCTGCTGTTCCTGCAGAACATCACCGGTTTTATGGTCGGTCAGAAATACGAAGCCGGCGGCATCGCCAAGCACGGTGCCAAGCTGGTCACCGCCGTGGCCTGCGCCAAGGTGCCGAAGTTCACCGTGATCATCGGCGGCAGCTTTGGCGCCGGCAACTACGGCATGTGCGGCCGCGCCTACGACCCGCGTTTTTTGTGGATGTGGCCCAACGCGCGCATCGGCGTGATGGGTGCCGAGCAGGCCGCCGGCGTGCTGGTGCAGGTCAAGCGCGAGCAGGCCGAGCGTGCCGGCAACGGCTTCAGCGCCGAGGAAGAGGCCGCGATCAAGCAGCCGATCCTCGACCAGTATGAAACCCAAGGCCACCCCTACTACTCCAGTGCACGGCTGTGGGACGACGGCGTGATCGACCCGTTGCAAACCCGTGATGTGCTGGCCCTGGCCTTGTCCGCCGCGCTGAACGCCCCCATCGAGCCGAGCCGCTTCGGCGTGTTCCGCATGTAAATGGAGCTGTACCCCATGAGCGATTTCAACACCCTCGAACTGATCACCGACAGCCGTGGCTTTGCCACGCTATGGCTCAGTCGTGAAGCCAAGAACAACGCATTCAACGCCGAAATGATCCGCGAACTGATCATCGCCCTCGACCAGGTGCAAGGCGATGCCTCCCTGCGTTTCCTGGTACTGCGCGGGCGTGGCAGGCACTTCAGTGCCGGTGCCGACCTGGCCTGGATGCAGCAATCGGCCGAGCTGGACTACCACACCAACCTCGACGACGCCCGCGAACTGGCCGAGCTGATGTACAACCTGGCCAAGCTGAAAATCCCGACCCTGGCCGTGGTGCAAGGCGCAGCGTACGGTGGCGCACTGGGGTTGATCAGTTGCTGCGACATGGCGATTGGCGCCGATGACGCGCAGTTCTGCCTGTCGGAAGTGCGCATCGGCCTGGCGCCGGCGGTGATCAGCCCCTTCGTGGTACAAGCCATCGGCGAACGCGCGGCACGCCGCTATGCCCTCACCGCCGAGCGTTTTGACGGCCAGCGGGCGCGGGATATCGGCCTGCTGGCGGAAAGCTACCCGGCGGACGAGCTGGATACACACGTGGAACACTGGATCGCCAACCTGTTGCACAACAGCCCGGCAGCGATGCGCGCCAGCAAAGACCTGTTGCGCGAGGTGGGCAACGGCGCCCTCACGCCAGCCCTGCGCCGCTATTGCGAAAATGCCATCGCGCGGATTCGCGTCAGCGCCGAAGGCCAGGAGGGATTAAGAGCCTTCCTGCAAAAACGTGCGCCCAACTGGCAACCCCAGGAGCCGCGTTCATGAGTACATTGACCCGCGTACTGGTGGCGAACCGTGGCGAAATCGCCTGCCGGGTGATGCGCACCGCCAAGGCCATGGGCTTGACCACGGTCGCCGTGCACAGCGCCATCGACCGCGATGCGCGGCACAGCCGCGAGGCGGATATCTGCGTCGACCTGGGCGGCAGCAAGGCCACTGAGAGCTACCTGCAAATCGACAAAATCATTGCCGCCGCCCAGGCCAGCGGCGCTCAGGCGATTCATCCAGGCTACGGTTTCCTGTCGGAAAACGCCGCCTTTGCCCGTGCGATTGAAGCCGCAGACCTGATCTTCCTCGGCCCGCCCGCCTCGGCCATCGACGCCATGGGCAGCAAATCCGCCGCCAAGGCGCTGATGGAAAACGCCGGTGTGCCATTGGTGCCGGGCTATCACGGGGAAGCCCAGGACCTGGAGACCTTCCGCGAGGCCTGCGCGCGCATCGGCTATCCGGTGTTGCTCAAGGCCACGGCGGGGGGTGGCGGCAAGGGCATGAAGGTGGTCGAGCATGTCGAGCAGTTGGCCGAAGCCCTGGCCTCCGCCCAACGTGAAGCCTTGTCGTCCTTTGGCAACGGGCAGATGCTGGTGGAGAAATACCTGCTCAAGCCGCGCCATGTGGAGATCCAGGTATTTGCCGACCAGCAAGGGCATTGCCTGTACCTCAATGAACGCGATTGCTCGATCCAACGGCGGCACCAGAAGGTCGTCGAGGAAGCCCCGGCGCCAGGGTTGAGTGTTGAGCAGCGCCGGGCCATGGGCGAAGCGGCGGTGCGCGCGGCCCAGGCCATCGGTTATGTCGGCGCGGGCACCGTGGAGTTCCTGCTGGATGCACGTGGCGAGTTTTTCTTCATGGAAATGAACACGCGGCTGCAGGTCGAGCACCCAGTGACCGAGGCGATTACCGGCCTCGACCTGGTGGCCTGGCAGATCCGCGTGGCCCAGGGCGAGGCGCTGCCGATCACCCAGGCGCAGGTGCCCCTGATCGGGCATGCGATCGAAGTACGCTTGTATGCCGAAGACCCGGCCAATGATTTCCTGCCGGCCACCGGGCACCTGGCGCTGTACCGCGAATCCGCGCCGGGCGCGGGACGCCGTGTGGACAGCGGCGTCGAGCAGGCAGACAACGTCTCGCCGTTCTACGACCCGATGCTCGGCAAGCTGATTGCCTGGGGCGAAGACCGTGAACAGGCGCGCCTGCGCTTGCTGAACATGCTCGATGAGTTTGCGGTGGGCGGGCTGAAGACCAACCTGGGTTTCCTGAGGCGCATTATCGGCCATCCGGCGTTTGCGGCGGCAGAACTGGACACCGGGTTTATCCCACGTTACCAGGACGAGCTGCTGCCAGTGGCCGCAGCGTTGAGCGACGGGTTCTGGCAGGCCGCCGGTGCGGCCTTCATGCAGAGCTTGCCGGCGGGTGACGGGCCATGGGCCGACAAGCGCGGTTTTCGCGCCGGGCTGCCAGCCGAGGTATCGCTGCATTTGAGCTGCAACGGGCAGGATCGGCTGGTGATGCTGGGAGAAGAGACGGCACGACTTAACGGCGAACAGTTGCTGATCGAGCATCAGGGCGTACGTCGCTCACACCTGGCGGTACGTCGCGAGGGCACGCTGTTCCTGCGTTGGGACGGCGAGATGCACGGCGTGAGCCTGTTCGACCCGATCGCCGCGGTTGAGGCCAACCCATCTCATCAGGGCGGCCTCACGGCGCCGATGAACGGCAGCATCGTACGGCTGCTGGTGGACGTCGGCCAGACGGTTGAGGCCGGCACCCCACTGGTGGTGCTCGAAGCGATGAAAATGGAACACAGCATCCGCGCGCCCCACGCCGGGGTGGTCAAGGCACTGTTCTGCCAGGAGGGCGAAATGGTTGCCGAAGGTTGCGCACTGGTGGAGCTCGAAACGGCGCACTAGAACTTCGCCGTCGCCTGCACGACAACGCCCAGGATGCGGCAATCGTCAGTGAACAACCGCTTCGGGTAGGTGGGGTTGAGCGGCACCAGGTAAAGCTGGCCGCTCTCTTCCAGCAACTGGCGGAAGGTCGCCTGGGGGCTGTCGGCGCAGTGGGCCACAACGAGTCTGCCATGCTCGGCGGCGATGGCCGGGTCAACCAGGATCATCATGCCTGCCGCGATGCTCGGGCCACTGGGCGCGGTCATTGCGTCACCGTTGACCCGCAGCCAGAAGGCGTCGCCCCTGGCAGGGTAATCGGTCAGTTCGAAGTGCGCGGCACCGTAGGCCGGGCGCCCCTCGCGGACCTGGCAGAGGCTTTTCCAGTCACTCACCGGGTAGCGGAAATACGCGTTGTAGTGTTTTGCCGAAGGCAACGCAGTGGCGGTTTTCTCGCGAATTTCCTGCACCACTTCCAGGTAATCCAGGCCCAATGCCTCCAGCACCCGGTTCATGTCCGCCAGGCTAGGCACACGACGCTTCTTGAGCCAATGGCCCACACCGCCCTGGGACATGCCCAAGCGTTCAGCCAACTCACCCTGCGTGACCTTGCGGTCTTTCATGTTGGTCTTGACCAACGCTATCCAGTTATCCATGGGGCCTGACGATACGTCAGGTATTTTCCAGGGCAATAAACAGTTTGTAGTAATCCATAAAACGACATAAATACGATACGTACTATTATCAGGCATAAGGTTTTCGACACCCACCCAGAGTACCGCCCCTTATGACGACGAGCCCGTACGCCCTGCCTGAACGACCTGAAGCCGATGACCTGCAAGAGCTGCGCAGCAGCGGTGCTGCCCAGCGCGCATTGGACTTTTACTTGAAACAATCCATGTCGATGCCAACTGCGGATCACACCCTGTTTGCCATCAAGCCGGGCATCAGCCAGGAGGAAGCACTGGTACACGCTTCGGACCTGCTGCGCAGCGCCGCGGCCACGGCCTATGAATCAGCGAACAGCCATGACGGGAATCACCGGGACCTGGCGTTTTCAGTGGTGTATCTGATCGATATGGCGAAGGCGATGGTGGAGCGGTCGTTGCAGGCGCCGGAGGCTCAGGCGAATGTGTGACAGGCACGAAGAAAAAATATTTCTATCCCACGGATAAAAACATTTGACTTGCAAATGATAATGATTATTATTGGACCCAGCTGATCGCGAGATCAGTCGATAGACCAAGGGACCTTAGGTCGGACTCTTGGAATATCTCCTCATCAGGCTAATCACGGTTTTTGACCCGGCTCTTTGGCCGGGTCTTTTTTTTGCCAGTTTACTGGCGTGGCTTCAGGCTAATGAAGACTGTGTGTTGCTTGATGGCGCGCATGGTAGCAAAAGACCATCGTCAAAAGAAACCCTGGCGAGCGCTCTAGCCCACCTCTCTACGAAATAGCGCTTGAGAATCAATCTCATAGATTCTAAGCTGCGGCGGCGTCATGGACGACGCCCCCCTCCTCCCCGCAACAATTTTGCATCCAGCCATTGCTGGAGTCCTGTGTAATATAGCCGCCACAACATTCTATTCGGGCAAGCAGACTATGACCGTGGCCTTGACCTCCATCAAGATCAGCACCGACTTCGACAGTGGCAATATCCAGGTACTCGACGCCAGCGATGCCTACCAGTTACTGCTGGCAATCAAACCCGACACTCGCAGCCAACATTTCCAATGGTTCCACTTCAAGGCCGAAGGCATGCACGTGGGCCACACCCACACCTTCCGACTGAGCAACGCCGGCAAGTCTTCCTACAAGCACGCGTGGAGCGGTTACAACGCCGTGGCGTCCTATGACCATATCAACTGGTTTCGCGTACCCACGCGTTTTGACGGCGAGATCCTGCACATCAGCCTCGAAACCCGCGAGAAGCACGCCTGGTTTGCCTACTTCGAACCTTACAGCCGCGCACGCCACGACTGGCTGATCGACCAGGCACTGAAATACGCCGGCACCCAATTGCTGGCCACCGGCAAAAGTGTCGAAGGCCGTGATATCCAGCTGTTGCGCCGTGGCAAAGGTGGCGATGGCCGACGCAACGTGTGGATCATCGCGCAGCAACACCCCGGCGAGCACATGGCCGAATGGTTCATGGAAGGCATCATCGAGCGCCTGCAACAGGACGGCGATGCCGAGATGAAAAAACTCCTGGCGGTGGCCGACCTGTACCTGGTGCCGAACATGAACCCCGACGGCGCGTTCCACGGCCACCTGCGCACCAACGCCGCGGGCCAGGACCTCAACCGTGCCTGGCAGACCGCCAACCCGCAGACCAGCCCGGAAGTGCTGTTCGTGCAGGAGCAAATGGCACACTACGGCGTCGACCTGTTCCTCGATATCCACGGCGACGAAGAAATCCCCTACGTGTTCACCGCCGCGTGTGAAGGCAACCCCGGTTACACACCACGCATCGAAGCGCTGGAAAAACACTTCCGTCGCCACTTGAGCGCGTTGACCCGCGACTTCCAGACCACCCATGGCTACACCCGCGACCTGCCGGGCGAAGCCAATATGACCCTGGCCTGCAATGCCGTCGGCGAACGCTACGACTGCCTGTCCCTGACCCTGGAAATGCCATTCAAGGACAACAACGACGCGCCCAACCCCAAAACCGGTTGGTCGGGTGAACGTTCCAAACAATTGGGCAAGGACGTGTTGAGTACCGTCGCCGATATGGTCAACATCCTGCGCTGACCGCCCCTGCCCCCCGGCATCAGTCCTTGGTGCCGGTCATGCTTTGCAACACACCGTCGCGCCGAATCAGCCCGTGGAACAACGCCGCCGCCAGGTGCAACAGCACCGTCAGGAACAGCAGGTAAGCCAAGTAACCATGGGCCTTGCGCAGCAACGCGAACAGCGGTGCGTTGGCCGCCACCAGCGCGGGCAATTGCACTGAACTGCTGAGCATCACCGGATCGCCCGCCGCCGAAATCATCGCCCAGCCCAACAGCGGCAACACCAGCATCAAGGCATACAGCAGCACGTGAGACGCCTTGGCCGCGAGCACTTGCCACCCAGGCAAGTCCGCCGGCAGCGGCGGCTGACGGGTGGAAAAACGCACCACCAAACGCACAATCACCAGCGCCAGAATGGCGATCCCCAACGGCTTGTGCAGGTGGATCAACCACTCATGCCGTTCTGAAACCGACGCTGCCAGGCCCGCGCCGATAAACAGCATGGCGATCACCATCAGCGCCATCAGCCAGTGCAGCAGGCGCGCCAGTGGCGCGAAAAAGCGCGGTTGAGCATTCATGGCTTCGACTCCTGAGGGGCACTGTGCAAGGGGCTGACTTCGCCGGCGCGGCGCAGGTAGGAACTGGCATACGCGGCCGAACGCGCGGCCAGCAGCGGATCGTTGGAGGCTTGGATACCACTGGGCAAAATCAGCGGATCGAAGTTGATGTCGCGGCAATCACCGTCGGCCTGGGGCTGGCTGCTTTGCAACACCAGCGTGCCGGCGTTCAAGACCTTATGCTCGCCGGTCCAGGGCTTGCTGGCGTCATCCAGCGGGTCGCCAGGGTTGGCCAGGGTCATGTGCAACTGCCAGCGCAGCGGCCCGGACGCCAGGCGCTGCACCAGGTCTTTTTCCAGATAGTCGGCGCCGTCTGGCGCGACATCGCCCGCCGCATCCTGATGCTGCGGTATCACCTCCCAACGCACGGCCTGGCGCTTGCCATCGGCGCCCACCAGGTAAAACGCATTGATACCGTTATAAGTCTCGGTGGCATAGCTGGCTGATGGTTTGGCGGTCTTGACCCACGCCAGGAACGGCGCGGTCTCGGGATGCGCGGCAAAAAACGCCGGCATATTCGCCGGGTTCGGTTTGCCGGTGGCAGGGTCAGGCGCACCGGCCTTGAGCAATTGATAGAACGCCTCGGGCGTGCCCACCGGGAACACCGGCATGCTGTTCATCCCGGTGCGCCATTGCTGACCGTTAGCCTGAGTGAATTGCACGGCAAAGCTGCGGATCGGCACACTGCTGTCCGGCGCATAGGGGTTGCCGCTGGGCAAGGCAAAGCGGCCGATCACCGGCGTTTTGGCTTCGCTGAACACCTGGGCGCTGGAATACGCGCGAGCCTCGGCGCTGCTCTCGAAATACCCGGCCACGCAGACGCCCTTGGCATGGTTGCGGCGAAAGCCGGGATGCACGCCGTTGTTGGTTTCCAGGGCATTGACCAGGGTTTTCGGGCGCAGGCGTTGTGGGTCGAGCGTACCGTTGACGTAGGCAAATGCCCCGGCCACAACCGCAACCACGGCGCCGATACCGGCCAGGCGCGCGATCAGACTCGCGGTACTTAACGCAGGACGGGGCGGTGATGAGTGATCTACCATGAACAGACTCCAGGGCCAAAGGCCTTAGGGGGAAACACAAGGTCGGAGCATTGAGACGAACGCCAACGTGCTCTATTCCTCACCCCAGGATTTATTTTTCGGCGTATGGAATAACGCTCAACGCCGCACGTCTCTCTAGTCCCAGCGTAGTGACCAGCCAGATCCCCATGCATGAACTCGACGAACAGTTACGTGAACTCATCCCCAGGTTGCGGCGTTTTGCCGTGTCCCTGACCCGTAACGCCAGCAGCGCCGACGACCTGGTGCAGTCGAGCCTGGAACGCGCGCTCAGCCGCTGGGCCGATAAACGCCTCGAAGGCGATTTGCGCGCCTGGCTGTTCTCGATCCTCTACCGCCAGTTTCTCGATGCCCACCGCCGCGGGCGCCGTTATGCCCGCATGCTGGAGTTCTTCACCGGCCGCGATGATGCGCAGCCGTCGGTCGAGCGAACCGTGATGGCCGAATCGACCCTGCAGGCCTTCGATCAACTCAACGCCGAACAGCGCGCTTTGCTGCTGTGGGTATCGGTCGAGGGCCTGAGCTACAAGGAAGTCGCGCAAATACTCGACGTGCCGCTCGGCACCGTGATGTCGCGCCTGTCACGGGCGCGCCAGGCCCTGCGGCAACTCAGCGACGGCGAAATTGCCAGCCCTTCCTTGCGGATACTCAAATGATCAGCCTGCCTCCCAGCGAACACGACTTGCATGCCTACGTCGATCACCAACTCCTGGAGAGCGATCGGCGCCTCCTCGAGACTTGGCTGGCGGCCCACCCGGATGTCGCGGCCCAGGTCCACGCCTGGCAACAGGACGCGCAACGGCTGCGCGCGTCATTGAGTGGCACTCTGCAACAACCGGCCAACCCGGCGCTGGACCCGGCGCTGATTCGCCAACGCGTCAGGTACCAATCGCGCCGCCACTTCGCAACGGCGGCGGTACTGCTGGTTGCTGTCAGCCTGGGTGGCGTCGGCGGCTGGCACGCCCGCGAGGCGACCCAGCCGGCCCTGTTGCCGATGGCCGACGCGATGCAAGCATTCCGCCTGTTTGCCCAGGACGGCATCATGCCCGCCGACTACAGCGCCCAGGACAGCGGCACGATGCAAGCCTGGCTCGACCGCTACTTCAACCATGCCCACCGTCTGCCGGACTTGAGCCAATCGGGCTTCACGCCCGTCAGCGGGCGCCTGCTCACCACCGAGCAAGGCGCCGCCGCCATGGTGCTGTACGAAGACCCGCTAGGTCGGCGCATCAGTTTCTACATCCGCCCGCCGGGCCCGAACAACGGCTTCCTGCCCCCCGGCAACCGCACGGCGGACGGCTTGCAGGCGCAATACTGGTCCGGCGCCGGCTACAACTATGCGATGGTCAGCCCGGCAGACCAGGCGCCAGCGCCGCTGGTCAAGTTCTAACCACTGGCGTCGACGAGCGGCGCCCCAGGCCTGTTCGAGATCGCTGGCGGCGCCCTTCACTATTGGTCAAATCGTCGCGCGCCGCCTAAAGTGAGCGACCACCGCATGACAGAGTGACTCGCATTGGCCGTGCTTCCCCTGATCCGTCGCTTGCTCGGTAAACAACCCGAGCGTCACCAAGACTCGCCTATCCAGGCGTTCTTTGAGAACAAGGCCCGCCAACAGGGCTACACCCTCAGCGCCGGCCAGGCCCGGGCGATCGCCGCCATGGCGCGTGAAACGGCGCGTTTTCTCGCCGGCCAACCCACTCGCAGCCTGTATTTGCATGGGCCGGTAGGCCGCGGCAAAAGCTGGCTGCTGGACGGTTTTTTCCAGGCCCTGCCTGTCGCCGAGAAACAGCGCGTGCATTTCCATGAGTTTTTTGCCCGGCTGCACCGGGGCATATTTACGCACCAGGCGGCGGACGATGCCCTTGGCCTGGCCCTTGATGAGCTGCTCGACGGCTGCCGTGTGCTGTGTTTCGACGAGTTCCACGTCCACGACATCGGCGATGCCATGCTGATCAGCCGGCTGTTCAAGGCCCTGTTCCAGCGCGGCGTCCTGGTGCTGGTCACTTCCAACTATGCACCGCAAGCGCTGTTGCCCAACCCGCTCTACCACCAGCGTTTCAAGCCGGTCATCGACCTGATTGCGGCGCGCATGGATGTGCTGGAGGTCAGTGCGCCCGAGGATTTTCGCAGCCTGCCCCAGGCCCATGCCACACAGCGCTTTACCACCGGCCACTACCTGTGGCCCGGCACAGCGGCCCAGCGTGCGGCGCTCGGCCTGCCCGACACCCATGGCCCGGCGCGGGCGCTGACGGTGGGCAACCGGCAATTGATCTGCCGTTACCACCAGGCACGTACCCTCGCCGTCACCTTCAATGACCTGTGCGAACAGCTGACGGCCGTGATGGACTATCTGCAGCTGTGCCAGGACTTCGACCATTGGATCATCGACGGCCTGCCCGAGCTGGCGCAGTGCCCAATCGCCGTGCAGCAGCGCTTTATCAACCTGGTGGATGTGCTCTACGACAAGGACAAGCACTTGGTCCTGATCGGCGAACAACCGCTGTCACAGGCTCTGGGCGGCCAGGCCATCGACCTTGCCCGTACCGCCAGCCGATTGAACCAATTGCAACAGGCCAGCCCGCAACACCTGCCCGACCCGGTATCATGAGCGCCCTTTACGCCCCCTAGCCGAGTGACCGCGCCGTTCATGCATACCCTCGCCCAACTCAAGGCCGGCCAATTGGCCGGTATCACGCGCCTGGACCTGTCCTGCGGGCTTACCGAATTCCCCCGGGAAATCTTCGAACTGGCCGACTCCCTGGAAATCCTCAACCTCAGCGGTAACGCCCTGAGCCGACTGCCAGACGACCTGCACCGCCTGCCCCACCTGCGTGTGCTGTTCTGCTCGGACAACGCCTTTACCGAACTGCCGGAATGCCTGGGCCAGTGCGCACAACTGAGCATGATCGCTTTCAAGGCCAACCGCATCAGCCATGTGCCGGCCGCCGCCCTGCCGCCCCTGCTGCGCTGGTTGATCCTTACCGATAACTGCATCAGCCACTTGCCCGACGAACTCGGCGAGCGACCACGCTTGCAAAAACTGATGCTGGCCGGCAATCAACTGGCCGGGTTGCCAGCAAGCCTGGCCAACTGCAAAAACCTGGAACTGCTGCGTATCGCCTCCAATCGCCTCACCTGTCTGCCGGAGTGGCTGCTGAGGCTGCCGAGCCTGACGTGGCTGGCCTATGCCGGCAACCCGGTGGAAATGGCCGTGGACCTGGCGGCGGACGATGCCACGCCGGACATTCCCTGGGCCGAATTGGAATTGGCCGACGTGCTGGGCGAAGGCGCTTCGGGGGTGATTCGCAAAGCCCTGTGGGTACCGCAGGCCCTGCCCGTCGCCGTCAAGCTCTACAAAGGCAGCATCACCAGCGACGGCTCGCCGCTGCACGAAATGCAGGCCTGCATCGCCGCCGGGCTGCACCCCAACCTGATCAAAATAGAGGGCCGCGTCGTTGGCCACCCCGACGCTCAAGCCGCCCTGGTGATGGACCTGATCGACCCGAGCTACCGCAACCTCGCGGCCCTGCCGAGCCTGGCCTCATGCACCCGCGACATCTACGAACCCACGACCCGCTTCAGCGCTGATGTGGCATTGCGCATGGCCCGCGGCATCGCCTCGGTGGCCACGCACCTGCATCGGCACGGCATCACCCACGGCGACCTGTACGGCCATAACATTCTGTGGAATGAAGCCGGGGATTGCCTGCTCGGTGACTTCGGCGCGGCGTCGTTCCATGCCACCGTGGACACCTTGGAAACACGCGCCTTGCAGCGCATTGAAGTGCGAGCGTTCGGGGTGTTGCTGGGGGAGTTGCTGGAGCGGATCGAGGCGGGGCTGGATACAGGCACGCGCCAGCGGCTGGAAGACTTGCGCGAACGCTGCTGCCAGCCTGATGTGCTGCAACGCCCTGCTTTTGAGGAAGTCGAGGCGTTGCTCGAATCAAGCTGAAACCCGATGCACATGTGGAAGCTGACTTACCTGCGATAGCAATTTAACAGCCAACGTCAACGTTGGATGTTTAGCCCTCATCGCAGGCAAGTCAGCTCCCACCTTTTTGAACGGTGTTTATTCAGTTCTAAATCAGCCTGCCAGGCCGACGAACATATCCTGCACATCATCATGGTTGTCCAGGCCTTCCAGGAACGCCTCGACTTCAGCCATCTGCTCGTCAGTCAAACCGCTCACCGGGTTTTTCGAGATATAGCCCAGCTTGGCCGACAGCACGGTGAACCCCTGCTCCGGCAGCGCTTTCTGAACGGCGTCCAGGTCGGTGGTCTCGGTGATGAACAGGGTGGTGCCCTCTTCTTCACCGTCTTCGAAATCCTGGGCGCCGGCTTCGATAGCGGCCATTTCCGGGTCGGCGTCCGGGGTGTCCGGCGAGGCTTCAATCAGGCCGACATGGTTGAAGTCCCAGGCCACCGAACCGGAAGCACCCAGTTGGCCCTTGCGGAAGGCCACGCGAATTTCCGCCACGGTGCGGTTGATATTGTCGGTCACGCATTCAACGATCAACGGCACCTGATGCGGCGCGAACCCTTCGTAGGTCACGCGGTGATACTGCACGGTTTCACCGAGCAGACCGGCGCCCTTCTTGATCGCGCGGTCCAGGGTTTCCTTGGGCATCGAGGCCTTTTTGGCCTGCTCCACCACCAGACGCAGGTGGGCGTTGGTCGCGGTGTCGGCACCGTTGCGGGCGGCGATGGTGATTTCTTTCACCAGCTTGCCGAAAATTTTGCCCTTGGCATTGGCTGCCGCTTCTTTATGTTTGACTTTCCACTGTGCGCCCATGACTCACTCTCTTCTCGTCCATCGCGCCGAAACGTCTACTGGCCGGCGCTTTGGGGGCAGAGTTTATAGCGCGAGAACGCATCGTTCCACCAAAAACCCCTCAGGGCATCCACTCGAAAAATGCCTGGATCAGGCGCAATGAACGGCGCCGCTCCATGCAGCCGAGCATATGCCGGTTCAGCAGCCCATCGCCGCGGATCGGCACCGCCTGCAACCGAGGGTCCTGGCTGACCTCCACCGATGACACGATCCCCACGCCCAATCGCGCGGCGACAGCTTCGGCCACCGCCTCGCGGCTGTCCAGTTCCAGCAGCACCCTGGGCTGCACGCCTGCCGTCTGGCACGCCTCGTCAAAGGTGCGCCGGGTAATCGAACCGGGCTCGCGCAGCACCATGATCACCTCGTTCAACTGCTCCAGGCCAATACCCTCGGCCTGGTCCGCCCAGGCATGCCCGGCCGGTACCAACGCGCAAATCCGTGATTCGACCAAGGGTTGCAAGTACAGGCCGTTGCGCGGTTCCACTTCGGTGAGCACGGCCACATCCACATGCTCGGACACCAACGCCACCAGGGTTTCCTGGGCATTGCCCAGGCGCAGGTTAACGGTGATGCCCGGGTAACGCGCACGCAGGCTGGCGATCATCGGCATCACCAGGTGCGGGCCGTCCGCCGCCACCTCCAGGCGCCCGCTGAGCAATTGGCGATTGGCCTCAAGCATGGCCTGGGCCTCGTCCACCAGCCCGAAGATCGCGCGGGTGATCGCCGCCAGGCGCGCGCCCTCCTCGGTCACCTCCACCCGCCGCGCCGTACGGCGCAGCAGCGGGATCTGGTAGTGCTCTTCCAGGGCCTTGATATGCCCGGTCACCGCCGGCTGGCTGATAAACAACCGTGCCGCCGCACGGGTAAAACTGCCCTCGCGGGCCACGGCATCGAATGCGCGCAATTGGAACAGGTTCATCGTTATCGGCCTCACTGATAGCTTGCATAACAACAAACAATTTGATTGATAACAAGTCAAACTGCAATTTAGGCGCCGTAGCGTCAACCCCGATGCCTCGCGAGGACTTGAGATGAGCACCGCCGCGCCGACCCTGCTGACCCCAGGCCCCCTGACCACCTCTGCCCGCACCCGCCAGGCGATGCTGGTCGACTGGGGCTCCTGGGATGAGCGCTTCAACAGACTCACCGCCAGCGTCTGCGAGCAACTGCTGGCCATCCTTCATGGCGCCGACAGCCACCACTGCATCCCCTTGCAAGGCAGCGGTACCTTTGCCGTCGAAGCCGCCATCGGCACCCTGGTCCCGCGTGACGGCAAGGTGCTGGTGCTGATCAACGGCGCTTACGGCCAACGCCTGGCAAAGATCTGCGCAGTGCTGGGCCGTCCATTCAGCACCTTCGAAACCGCCGAAGACCAACCCACCGCCGCCGCCGATGTCGACCGCCTGCTGCACGCCGACCCGACCATCACCCACGTCGCGTTGATCCACTGCGAAACCAGCACCGGTATTCTCAACCCGCTGCGGCCGATCGCCCAGGTGGTTAAAACCCATGGCAAACGCCTGATCATCGACGCGATGAGCGCCTTTGGCGCGTTGCCGATCGATGCCCGCGAAGTGCCGTTCGACGCGCTGATCGCCGCCTCCGGCAAATGCCTGGAAGGTGTACCTGGCATGGGCTTTGTGTTCGCCGAGAAACAAGCGTTGGCCGGCGCCCAAGGCAACTGCCACTCCCTGGCGCTGGACCTGTTCGACCAGCAGGCCTACATGGCCAGGACCGGCCAGTGGCGCTTCACCCCGCCCACCCACGTGGTCGCCGCCCTGCACGAAGCCCTGGTGCAATACCAGGAAGAAGGCGGCCTGCCCGCGCGCCATCGGCGCTATATCAACAACTGCCAGGTATTGCTCGATGGCATGGCCGAACTGGGCCTGCGCAGCTTTCTGCCGGCGGCGATCCAGGCGCCGATCATCGTCACCTTCCACGCCCCGCAACACCCACGCTACCAATTCAAGGACTTCTACGAACGGGTCAAGGCCAAGGGTTTCATCCTGTACCCCGGCAAATTGACCCAAGTGGACACCTTTCGCGTGGGCTGCATTGGCCATGTCGATGCGGCTGATATGCGCGCCGCCGTCGCCGCTATCGCCCAAGCGCTGAACGCGATGGGCATCACCCACTCTACGTCTGGATTGCATGCATGAACTATCAAACCCCCAACACCCTCCAGGCCGTCATCCTCGACTGGGCCGGCACCGTGGTCGACTTCGGCTCGTTCGCACCCACGCAGATCTTTGTCGAGGCCTTCGCCGAGTTCGACGTGCAAGTCTCCATCGAAGAAGCCCGTGGCCCGATGGGCATGGGCAAGTGGGACCATATCCGCACCCTCTGCGATCAGCCGCAGGTGGCCGAGCGCTACCGCCAGGCCTTCGGCCGCCTCCCTACCGATGACGACGTCACCGCCATCTACCAACGCTTCATGCCGTTGCAGATCGAGAAGATCGCCGAACATTCGGCGCTGATCCCCGGCGCCCTGGAGACCATTGCGGTGCTGCGTGCGCAAGGAATCAAGATCGGTTCCTGCTCCGGCTACCCCAGACAAGTGATGGACAAGGTCGTCGCATTGGCCTGCAGCAACGGCTATGTCGCCGATCATGTGGTGGCCACCGACGAGGTGCCCAACGGCCGCCCCTGGCCGGCCCAGGCCCTGGCCAACGTGATCGCGCTGGGCATTGATGATGTGGCGGCGTGCGTGAAGGTCGACGACACCGTGCCCGGGATCCTCGAAGGCCGTCGCGCCGGGATGTGGACCGTGGCCCTGACCTGCTCCGGCAATGCCCTGGGCCTGACCTACGCGCAATTCCGCGCCCTCGACAGCACCACACTGGCCAACGAGCGCTCGCGTATCGAAACGATGTTCCAAGGCTCGCGCCCGCACTACCTGATCGACACCATCACCGAGCTGCCGACGGTGATCACGGATATCAACGCGCGCCTGGCCCGTGGCGAAATGCCGCAAAGCCACTGATAAAGGTCAAGATAACGGCATTCACGCCGGACAAAGCGTTCAAAACAGGCTTACAGTAAAAGGACTCCGTCGCCAAAGAACGGAGGCTTGCCCTGATGAATGAGGAAACCCAGCGATGCCATGGAAAAATTCCGATACGCGCTACAGCACCATGTCGATTGCGTTGCACTGGTTGATGGTGCTGCTGCTGGCGGTGGTTTACGCCTGCATTGAGTTACGCGGCCAGTTCCCCAAGGGCAGCGGCGCACGCACGCTGATCGTCGAGATGCACTTTATGCTCGGCCTTACCGTGTTCGTGCTGGTGTGGTTGCGGCTGTTTGCGCGCAGCCTGGGCGTTGCGCCAAAGATCGTACCGGCACCGCCGCAATGGCAAAGCCTGCTGGCCACGCTGATGCACTTCGCGCTGTACGCCTTGATGATCGGCATGCCGATTGCGGGCTGGCTGATCGTCAGCGCCGAAGGGCATTCCGTGCTGTTCTACGGCATGGAGTTGCCGCCGTTGATTGGCGAAAACAAGGCGCTGGCCAAGCAGATTGAGGGTTGGCACGTGCTGTTCGGCCAGATCGGGTATTGGCTGATCGGGCTGCACGCATTGGCGGGGATCTTTCATCACTACGTGATGCGCGATAACACCGCGTTGCGCATGATGCCTGGCAAGCGCGCTAGGCTGTAAACCCTCGGCGGCCCTGCAGGCCGCCGGTGTGCATAAAAATCAGGCGAGTGCCGGGCCTGATGCGCCCGGCCTCGATCTGCTGCTTCAACGCCAGCAAGGCCTTGCCGGTGTAGAGCGGTTCCAACGGCACGCCACAGGCCTGTTCCGTGACGTCAATGAAGTCGAGCAGCAACGGATCGACCTTGGCAAAGCCGCCCCGGCTGGCGTCGAACAATTCATAGCCGCCTTGCACCAGCGCACTCACGTTCTGCGCCACCCCATGGTCATCCGGCACGGCCATTGCGCCGTACACCGGATGCGCGCCCGCCTCGGCCAGCACCACCCCGGCCAGTGTGGTGCCGGTACCTGCGGCCAACCACCAGGCGTCGTAGTCGGCCCAGCCCAGGTTGCTCAACTGCGCGCGGGCCTGTTCGACCAGCCCCCTGCAACCCGACGCGCCGGCCAATCCGCCGCCCCCTTCAGGCACGGGATGAAGGTGCGGATATTGCTCACGCCACGGCCCCCAGAAACCTGCTGCATGGCGCGCGCGATAGCCGCCGTAACCCAGCCAATGCAGCTGCATGCCGAACGCTTTCAACTCTTGGACGGTGGGGGTGTCCTGGGGCTGCCCGCGCAGCAGGCCGACGGTGGGAAAACCAAAGCGCTTGCCCGCCGCCGCCAGGGCGTGCAGGTGGTTGGAGTAAGCGCCGCCGAGGCTGATGATCCCGCTGGCCCCCGCCTGTTGCGCCTGGGCCAGATGGCCGATGAGCTTGAACCACTTGTTGCCGCTGATCAGCGGGTCGATACGGTCCAGGCGCAGCACTGCCAGCTCGACCCCCTTCAGCCAGTCCAGCAGCAGGGGTTCAAGGGGAGCGTGGGGCAGCCAAGCAAAGGGACCCATCGGGCAGATCTGCATGAAAAAAGGGGCGGTAGTCTAACACCGCCCCTTCTCGGGGTTTACAGCTCGGCCGCCAATCGCGAGCCCTGGTTGATGGCGCGCTTGGCATCCAGTTCGGCCGCTACATCGGCGCCGCCGATCAGGTGCACAGTCTGGCCTGCCGTGACCAGGCCGTCCTGTAATTCACGCAGTGGGTCCTGGCCTGCGCAAATGACGATAGTGTCCACCGCCAACAGCTGCGGCTCGCCCTCGGCGCCGATGCGGATATGCAGGCCGTCATCATCGATCTTCAGGTATTCAACATTGTTGAGCATCTGCACCTGCTTGTTCTTCAGGCCCGTACGGTGAATCCAACCCGTGGTCTTGCCCAGACCGTCGCCGACCTTGGAAGCCTTGCGTTGCAGCAAAAACACGTCGCGCGCAGGCGCATGCACCTGGGGCGTGATCCCGGCCACACCGCCACGGGCTTGCAGTTGGGTGTCGATCCCCCACTCCCTCCAGAACGCTGCGCGGTCCAGGCTGGTCGATACGCCCTGCTGCACAAGGAATTCCGACACGTCAAAGCCGATACCACCGGCGCCGATTACCGCGACACGCTTGCCCACCGGCTTGCGCTCGAGGATCACATCCAGGTAGCTCAGCACCTTGGCATTCTCAACGCCCGGAATCGCCGGGGTGCGCGGCACAATGCCGGTGGCGAGGATGATCTCGTCATAACCGCCGGCCGCCAGTTGCGCAACATCCACACGAGTGTTGAGGCACAGCTCGACGTGGGTGGTCTGCAGCTTGCGCTTGAAATAACGCAGGGTTTCAAAAAACTCTTCCTTGCCCGGCACACGCTTGGCGATGTTGAACTGGCCGCCGATGTCGCTGGCCGAGTCGAACAGGGTCACCTGGTGGCCGCGTTCGGCGGCAACCGTGGCCGCGGCCAGCCCCGCGGGACCGGCGCCGACCACGGCAATTTTCTTGATCTGCCGGGCCGGCAGGTAATTGAGTTCGGTCTCGTAGCACGCGCGCGGGTTGACCAGACAGGTGGTCAGCTTGCCGCCAAAGGTATGGTCCAGGCACGCCTGGTTGCAGCCGATGCAGGTGTTGATTTCATCGGCGCGGCCGGCCGCGGCCTTGTTGACGAACTCCGGGTCGGCAAGGAACGGCCGCGCCATCGAGACCATATCCGCATCGCCTTCGGCAAGGATCTGCTCGGCGATTTCCGGGGTATTGATACGGTTGGTGGTGATCAGCGGGATCCGCACCGCGCCGCGCAATTTGGCCGTGACTTTGCTGAACGCGCCACGGGGCACCTTGGTGGCGATGGTCGGGATACGCGCTTCGTGCCAGCCGATGCCAGTGTTGATGAGGGTTGCACCGGCCTGCTCGATGGCCTTGGCCAACTGCACGATTTCCTCCCAGGTGCTGCCGCCTTCGACCAGGTCGAGCATCGACAGACGGAAGATGATGATGAAGTTAGGGCCTACCGCTTCACGCACACGGCGCACGATCTCTACCGCCAGGCGCATGCGGTTTTCGTAGCTGCCCCCCCAGCGGTCGGTGCGGTGGTTGGTGTGGGCGGCGAGGAACTGGTTAATGAAGTAGCCCTCGGACCCCATGATCTCCACGCCGTCGTACTCGGCCACCTGGGCCAGCAACGAGCAGGTGACGAAGTCCTGAATCTGCTTTTCGATGCCCTCCTCGTCCAGCTCCTTGGGCTTGAACGGGTTGATCGGCGCCTGGATCGCGCTCGGCGCCACCTGCTTGGGGCTGTAGGCATAACGACCGGCGTGGAGGATCTGCATGCAGATCTTGCCACCCGCGGCATGCACGGCCTGGGTGACGATCTTGTGCTTGAGCGCTTCTTCGTCGGTGGTCAACTTGGCCGCGCCGGCATACACGCCGCCTTCGTCATTGGGGCCAATGCCGCCAGTGACCATCAGGCCCACGCCGCCACGGGCGCGCTCGGCAAAGTAGGCCGCCATGCGCTCGAAACCGCCGGGCTTTTCTTCCAGACCGGTGTGCATCGAGCCCATCAGGGTACGGTTGCGCAAGGTGGTAAAACCCAGGTCCAACGGGGCCAGCAGGTGCGGGTACGCAGCAGCGGTCATGGTACAGCTCCACAACGGATCATCACGGGACGTGGGGCATTCGAACGATGCCCCATCGGTTTATGTTCCACAGACTAAGAGGCGATCCCCTACGGCTCAATGACCTAAACTCACAACTTATTGATCCAAATGCACAGCGCCCCTTGGCAAGCCGGTGCATGGGCCCTACCCTAGTCGGCGAACCCCGCAAACGGTCTGTTGTCTGTTCCTCCATGCGTAAACTTCTAGCGTTCACCATCACCCTGGCCCTGGTTGCCGCCATCGCCTCTTATCTGGTCTGGACCCAGGAGCGCCCCGTGGCGCATTACCTGTCGGACCTGCGCATCACCCTCGCCGTCAACGAAGGCCAGCCTGCCGATCGTGGCAACCTGCTGGGCATCCAGCCGGAGCTGTTCCCCGCCGACTACCAGAGCCTGGAACGCCTGCACCTGAAACTCGCGGCCTACCTGCAAAAGGCTCGCGACCAAGGCCTGATCAATGCCAAGACCATCGTGGTGCTGCCGGAGCATATCGGCACCTGGCTGATGCTCAAGGGCGAGAAAAACGAGGTGTACCAGGCGCTCAACGTCAAGGACGCGATGAACTGGCTGTCGCTCAGCAACCCGGTGCTGTTCCTGCGCGGCTGGATCAGCGCCACTGGCGAAAACCGCATGGACGACGCCTACCTGCGCATGAAAGCCCCGGACATGGCGCGTGACTACCAGGTGCTGTTCGGTGGCCTGGCCAAGGAGTTCGGGGTCACGCTGGTGGCCGGCTCCATCGCCCTGCCCAACCCGAGTGTCAGCCAGGGCCAGTTGCAGGTCGGCCACGGCGCCCTGTACAACGTCAGCGTTGTGTTTGCCGCCGACGGCCTGACCATTGGCGAGCCACAACGCCAGCTCTACCCGATCTACGATGAACGCGGCTTTATCCAGCCGGGCGATGAAAACCTCGTCAACGTGCTTGATACCCCGGCCGGGCGCTTGGGCGTACTGGTGGGCAGCGACAGCTGGTACCCGGACAACTACCGCAAACTCAATGAAAAAGGCGCGCAACTGATCGCCGTACCGGCGTTTGTCCTCGGACGCGATACCTGGGACCGCCCGTGGCCGGGCTTCAAAAGCGCCCTCACTCCGCCGGAAGTCAGCCTCAAGCCCGAGGAGCTCAGCGAGGGCGAGGCGTGGCGCCGCCTCACGCTCATCAGCCAGCCACCGATCAGCCTGGCAACCGCCGGTATGAGCGTGTTTCTGCGTGGGCAGTTCTGGGACCTGGGCACCGCCGGGCAGAGCTTTGTGAGCCATGCCGGGCAGATCAGCGCCGACCGCGAAGCCCATGGCGCGCGCCTGCTGAATATCTGGCTGTAACGCCGTGAAGCCGGTGCGCCTGGGGGATCTGTCGGTAAGCTTCGTGCACACCCTGGCCGACGCGATCCTCAGCCACGGCCTGGACCCACAACCCCTGCTGTTGCAATACGGCCTGGACCCGGCACGCCTCGGCGAAGCCGGTGCGCGTTTGTCGATACCGCGCTATATGCGCCTGGGCCATGCGGCCATCCAACTCACCGGCGATCCCGCCCTGGGCTTGCGCATGGGCCAGCTCAGCCGCTTGAGCCAGGCGGGGCTGGCCGGCGTCACGGCTGCCCAGGCGCCCAACGTACGCGAGGCCGCACGCACGCTGACCCGCTTCGAACCGCTGTATGGCGCCAACTATCGTGGGCAGTCGAGTTTTGAAGAAGATGCCAACGGCGCCTGGCTGCGCTTCTATTCCATCAGCCCCTATAACGCCTACAACCGTTTTGTAGTGGACTCGATCATCGCTGGCTGGCTGCATCAACTGTCCAGCCTGGCGCAACAACCGGTGCAGGCGCAGCGGATCGAGATCGAGTTCGAGGCGCCGGACTACAGCGAGCAATACCGCGTGCTGGGTGACAGCCCGGTACACTTCGGCGCCGACGCCAATCAACTGCGCCTGAACCAGCACACCCTGGCACTGCGCAACCCCCAGCATTGCCCGAGTACCTGGCAGCTGTTGTTGCAATTATGCGAGCGGGAATTGGAGCAGTTGACCCGCACACGCAGCCTGCGCGAGCGCATTATTCGGTTACTGGGGCCAATGCTCAATGGCGGCCGGGAACCCGACCTGGAAGAAGTGGCGGCACGCTTGAAGCTGCCCACCTGGACACTGCGCCGCAAACTGGCCGAAGAAGGCACTCAGTTCCGCGCGATTCTCAACGATACCCGCCGCGACCTGGCCATGACCTACATCCGCGACACGGAACTGGCCTTCGGCGAAATCGCCTACTTGCTCGGTTTTGCCTCCGCCCAAGCCTTCCAACGGGCGTTCAGGCGATGGAACAACCAGACTCCAGGGGAATTTCGCCGCAGTCAGCGGCATTCCGCCTGAAGTCGATCCTACAGCTCGGTGGCGTCGTCGGCCGGATCCAACGGATCCCATTCAAAGGCCTGGTACTCCAGCAGTTCTTCCTGGTAATCGTCCATGGTGGACTCCTTGTTGAGTTAAAAGCGGCTGCACAATTAATGACCTGCACAGCCAGCCTAAAGTGCCGTGATGACGAAAAAATGTCGGCGTCATGACGTTCCTGCACACTCAGAATAGACGTAGCAATGTTGCGTGGATTTAGCAGCGAGGGGGTGAGATACGCCGCAATCGTTGTCGCTACGGGATCAACCTCGATCCCGTAGCGCGCTGATTTACTGCGCTGGCGTCGGCAGCGGTGGAATGGCTTCCGTCGGCGCAGGCAGGTCCGAGTGGGTCGGTGCAGGTGCGGGGGCTGGTGCAGGTGTCGGTGCGGGGGCCGGCGTTTCCTGAGGCGTGATCGGCGTGATCGGCGCGAGCTCGGCAGGTGGCGCCACGGGTTGCGCGCCGGCCGGTTCTTCCTTCGGTGCCTCGACCTTCTCGGCATCGGGCGCAACCTTGGGTTCCGGCACACCCAGCTCAGCCTTGGGCTGCTCGGGGGTATCCTTGGCCTTTTTCACTTCCTGGGGCAGGAACACGTCCACCAGCGCAAAGTAGCGCTCGTAGAATTTCGGCGCCGAGACAGTCTCGCTGGCGACCTTAACCATTGAGTCGTCGGTGGAACCGATCGGCATCGACACCGAGCCCAGCACTCCCACACCCAGGCTCGCCGAGTTGTTGACCTTCTTCAGCGCATAACGATCCTGCAGGGCATTGGCGAACATCGTCGAGTGGTTGGCGCCTTTGCCGTCAGCGGCGCACACCACGTTAAAGCTGATCTGCAGGTGAGTTTCGCCAGTCTGCTGGAAGCTCTTGTTACCCACCACCAGTTTCGGATCGCTGCTGGTGATGATGTAACCCTGGCTCAACAAGGCACGCCTGGCGGCTTCGCACGCCGCCGTATCACTGACCGGGTAATCCCGGGAAAACGTACCGGAGTCGTCGAAATTCTCGTGTTCGTAAATAGCGGTCTTGGGTGACGAGCAGCCCGCGGCGCCCGCCAACACCAGCGCCAGCCCGAGGCAACGCAAATGAAATGATGTGGACATTTAAAATCCTGAGGAAAACGGTCTGGCCGGTATTGTGCAACAGAACGAGGCCTTGGCGCGCGCATTCCTGTCGGTAAAACGTCACAGGCCCACACAATGGCGTTCCCATGAAAAAGCCCCCGGTCTTTTCAGGCCGGGGGCTTTTTCATTCAAGCCGCCATCAGTACTTCTTGATGTCAGCCTTGCTTTCCAGCTCCTTGCGGTACGCCGCGAAGTCCTGCTGGCCAACACGGGAAGCGAGGAAGCGGCGGTACTGCGCCTTTTCTTCGTCCGATGGGGCGGCTGCTTCGTTCACACCGTTCAAGCGTACGATCACCAGGCTACCGTCGGCCAGGGTCACGGTGGTGAAGGTCGGCTTGTCCTTGGCCGCAGGCTTGGGCATGCGGAACAAGGCTTGCAGCACGGCCGGGTCGATCGCTTCCGCGTTACGGGTGGCCGCTTCAGTGACTTTCCAGGCTTGACCATCAACGGGCTGGTTCAGCGGGGTCTTGCCATCACGCAGGCTGGCGATCAACTCCTCAGCGTGAGCCTTGGCGGCCGCGCTGGCGCGCTCCTTGGCCATCTGGGTGCGGATCGCCGTGGCAACGCTTTCCAGCGGCAGTTGCGCCGGTTTGCGGTGCTCTTTGGCACGCAGCACGATGACGGTTTCCGGGTCCAGCTCGATGGCGCTGCTGTTGGCGCCCTCATCCAGTACTTCCGGGCTGAACGCAGCAGTGACCACGGCACGGTTGGCCGCAATACCTTCGCCACCTTCACGGCCAAACGGCGCGGAGGTGTGCACGGTCAGCTTCAGGTCGGACGCTGGCTGAGCCAGGTCGGAGGCCTCGAATGCCGCATCTTCCAATTGCTTGGTCGCTTCGACAAAACGCTGCTCGACTTGCTGGGCTTTGAGCTCGCGGGTCAGCTTGTCTTTCAGGCTGGCGAACGTCGGCACTTGCGGTGCTTCCACGCCCAACAGCTTGATCAGGTGCCAACCGAAGGAAGTGCGCACCGGCGCCGATACCTGGTCCTGTTTCAAGGCGTACAAGGCGGTTTCGAAGTCCGGGTCGTACACCCCAGGGCCGGCAAAACCTAAGTCGCCGCCATTGTTGGCCGAACCTGGATCCTGGGAAAACTCCTTGGCCAGGGCTTCGAACTTTTCACCTTTGGCCAGGCGTGCCTGGATCTCTTCGATCTTGGCCTTGGCTTGCGCGTCAGTGACCTTGTCATTGGTTTCAATCAGGATGTGCGCGGCACGACGCTGTTCGGCGAGGTTGGCGGTTTCTTTCTCGTAGGCCGCCTGCAGCTCATCGTCCTTGACGCTGACCTGATCGAAGAAAGACGACTTCTTCAGTTCCAGATAGTCGATGACCACCTGGTCCGGGGTCATGAACTCCTTGGCGTGCTGGTCGTAGTAAGCCTTGACCTCATCGTCGGTGAGTTTCACCGCCGCAGGGTTGGACTTGATATTGACAGTGGCGAAATCGCGGGTCTGTTTTTCCAGACGGGCAAATGCCAGCACCTCGGCATCCGTCACGAAACCGCTGCCGGCAATGCCTGCGCGAACCTGGCCGATCAGCATTTCCTGGGTCAGCATCTGACGGAACTGCATACGGTTGTAGCCCAGTTGGCGAATCACCTGGTCAAAGCGCTCGGCGTTGAACTTGCCGTCCACCTGGAATTCCGGCGTTTGCAGGATCACCTGGTCCAGTGCGGCTTCAGAGAAGCCAAACTTGGAATCGGCGGCGCCTTGCAACAGCAGCTTGCGATCGATCAGGCCCTTGAGGGCCGATTCGCGCAGCAGTTTTTCGTCCAGCAGCGAAGCATCGAAATCCTTGCCCAGCTGTTGCATCAGCTGGCGACGTTGCATATCGACGGCCTGGCTCAGTTCGGTTTGGGTGATCGCTTCACCGTTGACCTTGGCCACGTCCTGCTTGTTATTACCTGAAGCCTGAAAAATGGCCTCGATACCGGTGAACGCCATCAATGCGACGATGATCCCGATAATGGTCTTGGCAATCCAGCCTTGTGAATTGTCCCTGATATTTTGCAGCATGCGTCCCCCAGAAACGGTTGAACTTCAAAAATTGGCAACCGTGGAGCGTGGGTAGAGTCCGGATAGAAGAAAGGCGCATCCGAGGATGCGCCTTCTCGTAACTGGCGGAGCGGACGGGGGTTCGAACCCACACCCCCGGCGTGGCGACCCGATGGATACATGGGTCGGCTTCCGCTCCGCTGCCAGGCCAGACCTGCGTCGGACCCGGGTAAGCAAAGGCTTGATCGAAGCTTAGTTAACGGCTTCTTTCAGGGCTTTACCGGCTTTGAAACCTGGTTTCTTGGCAGCAGCGATTTGCAGTGCTTTACCAGTCTGTGGGTTACGGCCAGTGCGAGCTGGGCGGTCAGTCACAGAGAAAGTACCGAAGCCTACCAGTACCACGGAGTCGCCGGCCTTCAGAGCGCCAGTGACGGATTCGATTACTGCATCCAGCGCACGGCCAGCAGCAGCTTTCGGGATATCAGCGGATGCAGCGATAGCATCAATCAGTTCCGACTTGTTCACTCTAAGTCCCCTTATATATCTATTGAGTATGATTCTAAGTTTTTTTGGTAAAAGCAAAAACCAGTGCTGAATGGCCTACAGACACTTAAGAGCCGCTTTATAACAAGGGCTCTAAAAAGCTGTCAAGGAAGACCCCAGGCTTATTCGCATTAATGCGTGCTAATTCTTTCCTTGGAATCAGACTCACGTTTTTCGTCCTTTGCAACTATCTCCGGAGCCACATCCGGCAAGGGCTCCGGCGCGTATTGCAGCGCAATTTGCAGGACTTCGTCAATCCATTTAACCGGTTTAATCTGAAGATCCTGCTTGATATTGTCAGGAATTTCCTTCAAGTCGCGAACATTCTCTTCAGGAATGATCACGGTCTTGATTCCACCCCGGTGTGCGGCAAGCAATTTCTCTTTCAGCCCACCGATAGCCAATACCTGACCACGCAGGGTGATTTCCCCCGTCATCGCCACATCGGCGCGCACCGGAATGCCGGTCAATGCCGAAACCAGCGCCGTGCACATGCCTACACCAGCGCTGGGGCCGTCCTTGGGCGTCGCCCCTTCCGGCATATGGATGTGGGTGTCGTGCTTCTCGTGGAAGTCCAGGGGAATCCCCAGGCTTCGCGCACGGCTGCGCACCACGGTCTGCGCGGCGGTGATCGATTCGACCATTACGTCACCCAGGGAACCGGTCTTGATCAACTGGCCTTTGCCCGGGATCACCGCAGCCTCGATAGTCAGCAATTCGCCGCCCACCTGAGTCCACGCCAGGCCAGTCACCTGCCCTACCTGATCCTGCTGCTCAGCCAGGCCGTAACGGAATTTACGCACGCCGAGGAAGTGTTCCAGGGAGTCGGCCGTGACCTTCACCGAGAAGCGTTTTTCCAGTGCATGTTCCTTGACCGCCTTGCGGCAGATCTTCGCAATCTGACGCTCAAGGCCCCGCACACCGGCCTCGCGGGTGTAGTAACGCACGATATCGCGGATCGCCTCGACCTCGAATTCGATCTCGCCCTTCTTCAGGCCGTTGGCCGAAATCTGCTTGGGCGCGAGGTATTTGACGGCGATGTTGATCTTTTCGTCTTCGGTATAACCCGGCAGACGAATCACCTCCATCCGGTCCAGCAAGGCTGGCGGAATGTTCATGGAGTTGGAGGTGCACAGGAACATGACGTCGGACAGGTCGTAGTCGACTTCCAGATAATGGTCGTTGAAATTGTGGTTCTGCTCCGGGTCGAGCACTTCCAGCAAAGCCGATGCCGGATCGCCACGCATGTCGCTGCCCATTTTGTCGATTTCATCGAGCAGGAACAGTGGGTTGCGCACGCCCACTTTTGTCATTTTTTGAATCAATCTTCCCGGCATCGAACCGATGTAAGTCCGGCGATGGCCACGAATTTCCGCTTCATCGCGCACGCCGCCCAGGGCCATTCGCACGAATTTACGGTTGGTGGCATTGGCGATCGACTCGGCCAGCGAGGTTTTGCCCACGCCAGGCGGGCCAACCAGGCACAACACCGGGCCACGAATCTTCTTCACGCGCTTTTGCACGGCGAGGTATTCGAGAATGCGTTCCTTGACCTCTTCGAGGCCATAGTGATCGGCGTCGAGAATGTCTTCGGCGCGCGCCAGGTCAAGACGCACTTTGGTCTGAGCCTTCCACGGCACTTGCACCAGCCAGTCGATGTACGAGCGCACCACGGTGGCTTCGGCCGACATCGGCGACATTTGCTTGAGTTTGTTCAGCTCGGCGGTGGCTTTGGTCAGGGCATCTTTCGGCAGACCGGCGGCATCGATGCGCTTTTTCAGCTCTTCGATTTCGTTGTGGCCTTCCTCGCTGTCGCCAAGTTCTTTCTGAATGGCCTTCATCTGCTCATTCAGGTAGTACTCGCGCTGGCTGCGCTCCATTTGTTTCTTCACGCGACCACGGATGCGCTTCTCGACCTGCAGGAGGTCGATTTCGGCATCCAGCAACGCGAGCACGTGCTCGACACGGGCCGGCAGGTCGATAATTTCGAGGATATCCTGCTTCTGCTCGATTTTCAGCGCCATGTGCGCGGCCATGGTATCGACCAGGCGGCTCGGCTCATCGATGCTGTTGAGCGAAGAAAGGACTTCAGCCGGGACTTTCTTGCCCAACTGCACATACTGCTCGAATTGCGAAAGCAGGCTGCGGACAAACACTTCGGACTCGCGCTCAGGGGCCTCGACTTCGTCGATCAGCACCACTTCGGCACGCAGGTGACCGTCCACCTCCATGAAACGCTCGACCGCGCCGCGCTGCTCGCCTTCCACCAGCACCTTGACGGTGCCATCAGGCAACTTGAGCAATTGCAGTACCGTCGCAATAGTGCCGACGCGATACAAGGCATCTTCGCCTGGATCATCATCAGCCGGGTTTCTCTGGGCCAACAGCAGGATCTGCTTGTCGCCCGTCATCGCAGCCTCGAGGGCTTCGATAGACTTCTCGCGCCCCACGAACAGCGGGATAACCATGTGCGGATAGACGACGACATCACGCAACGGCAGGAGAGGCAATTCGATGGTTGTCTTCATGATTTCGCCTCTATGACAGTTCAAAAATAAGCTTGAAACCAAGATGGGGGCTGCGTGTAAAAAAAACAAGCTCAATAGCCTGTTGTTACACGTAGTAAAAAACCTTATGAAAAACAAAGGGCCCCTAAAGGCCCCTTGTTTGTACCGAAACTGCGAAACGCTTACGCGTCTGGCGCAGCCTTGGCCGCCGGCTCACTGTTTTCGTAGATGTACAGTGGCTTGGACTTACCTTCAATAACGCTTTCGTCGATCACCACCTTACTCACCTCGGACTGCGAGGGGATTTCGTACATGGTGTCGAGCAATACGCCCTCGAGAATCGAACGCAGACCACGCGCACCGGTCTTGCGCTCGAGCGCCCGCTTGGCCACCGACTTGAGTGCGTCGGTACGGAACTCGAGGTCTACACCTTCCATCTCGAACAACTTGGCGTATTGCTTGGTCAGGGCGTTTTTCGGCTCGGTGAGGATCTGAATCAGGGCAGCCTCATCCAGCTCGTCCAACGTCGCCAGGACTGGCAGACGACCAACGAATTCCGGGATCAGACCGAACTTGACCAGATCGTCAGGCTCGACTTCACGCAGGGACTCGCCCACCTTCTTGCCTTCTTCCTTGCTGCGCACTTCTGCACTGAAACCAATGCCGCCACGGGTGGAACGTTGCTGAATAACCTTTTCCAGCCCGGAGAACGCACCGCCACAGATGAACAGGATGTTACGCGTATCAACCTGAAGGAATTCCTGCTGCGGATGCTTGCGGCCGCCTTGTGGCGGTACGGAAGCAACCGTGCCTTCGATCAGTTTCAACAGGGCCTGCTGCACGCCTTCACCGGAAACGTCCCGGGTGATCGACGGGTTGTCGGACTTGCGCGAAATCTTGTCGATTTCGTCGATGTAGACAATACCCATCTGGGCCTTCTCTACATCGTAGTCGCATTTCTGCAGCAGTTTCTGAATGATGTTCTCGACGTCCTCACCCACGTAGCCAGCCTCGGTGAGGGTGGTGGCGTCGGCGATGGTGAAGGGAACGTTCAACAGGCGAGCGAGAGTTTCCGCAAGCAAGGTTTTACCCGAGCCCGTGGGGCCGATCAGCAAGATGTTGCTCTTGCCGAGTTCGACTTCGTCGCCTTTCTTGTCACGCTGGTTCAAGCGCTTGTAGTGGTTGTATACCGCTACGGCCAAAACCTTCTTTGCACGCTCTTGACCAATCACGTATTGATCAAGGATGCCGCTGATTTCTTTAGGCGAAGGCAATTTATGCGCGTTGCTTTCGGCCTGGGCTTCCTGCACCTCCTCGCGGATGATGTCATTGCACAGGTCGACGCACTCGTCGCAGATAAAGACCGAGGGGCCGGCAATCAATTTGCGTACTTCATGCTGGCTTTTGCCACAGAAGGAGCAATAGAGCAGCTTGCCGTTGTCCTCGCCGTTGCGGGTGTCAGTCATTCGTTCGATCCAAATCCGATAGGCTTGCAACACAAGATGAAGGCTTATGCGGGCTTTTTCAAGCCCGCCGGTGATCGGACACGCCGACCAGCCCTATTTTGAGCTGCTTATATTAAGCGGGGCGCTTTTCGATCACCGCGTCGATCAATCCGTATTCACGTGCGGCTTCGGCGCTCATGAAATTGTCACGGTTGGTATCACGCTCGATTTCTTCCAGGGTGTGCCCGCTGTGCTTGGCCATCAGCGTATTGAGGCGTTCGCGGATGAAGAGGATTTCCTTGGCGTGGATTTCGATGTCCGACGCCTGCCCCTGGAAACCGCCCAGTGGCTGGTGAATCATCACGCGCGAGTTCGGCAGGCAGTAACGCTTACCCTCGGCGCCGGCCGTCAGCAGGAATGCACCCATGCTGCACGCCTGGCCAATACAGGTCGTCGATACGTTCGGCTTGATGAACTGCATGGTGTCGTAGATCGACATGCCCGCCGTCACCGAACCGCCTGGGGAGTTGATGTAGAGATGGATGTCCTTGTCCGGGTTTTCCGCCTCAAGGAACAGCAATTGCGCACAGATCAGGTTGGCCATGTAGTCCTCTACAGGACCCACCAGAAAGATCACTCGCTCCTTGAGCAGGCGCGAGTAGATGTCGTAGGCGCGTTCGCCTCGAGCGGATTGCTCGACAACCATCGGGACCAGGCCGCCTGCGGCCTGGATATCAGAGTTCTGCTGAATATAGGAATTACGGAACATGCTCTGCAGTTACTCCCAAATAGTCATGTCTTGAAAACGCATAAGCCAGCGCGAGGCTGGCTTATGGTTGAATTTCCAACGAGTTGGACAATCAGTCGGCTTGTGCTGCTTCCGCCGGCTTGACTGCTTCTTCGTAAGAGACCGCTTTATCGGTCACCTTAGCCTTCTGCAGAACAGTATCCACAACTTGTTCTTCCAGCACAACCGAACGTACTTCGTTCAGTTGCTGGTCATTCTTGTAGTACCAAGCCACGACCTGCTCAGGCTCCTGGTAGGCCGAAGCCATCTCCTGGATCATTTCACGAACGCGGTCTTCGTCAGGCTTGAGGTCGAACTGCTTGACCACTTCGGCCACGATCAGGCCCAGCACAACGCGACGCTTGGCCTGTTCTTCGAACAGCTCGGCCGGCAATTGGTCAGGCTTGATGTTGCCACCGAACTGCTGGACCGCTTGAACGCGCAGGCGATCCACTTCGTTGGACAGCAGGGCCTTAGGCACTTCGATCGGGTTGGCGGCCAGCAGACCGTCCATGACCTGGTTCTTGACCTTGGACTTGAT